>NZ_CP139027.1:2500-4802500 GCF_034044155.1 Tardiphaga sp. 42S5
TCGTTAAATTAAGTCGCTGGCCCATAATACAAAAGGTACGACGTCACCCAGAACGTATCTTGGGCTCCGTCTGTTTGTAGGTATCCGGTTTCAGGTCTATTTCACTCCCCTCGTCGGGGTGCTTTTCACCTTTCCCTCACGGTACTAGTTCGCTATCGGTCAATGAGGAGTACTTAGGCTTGGAGGGTGGTCCCCCCACGTTCAGACAGGATTTCACGTGTCCCGCCTTACTCAAGGACATATCATTGCATTACCCGTACGGGACTATCACCCTCTGAGGTCCAGCTTTCCTGACTGGTTCCGGTTGTCTTTGATATGCCACTGGCCTGGTCCGCGTTCGCTCGCCACTACTAACGGAGTCTCTGTTGATGTCCTTTCCTCCGGGTACTTAGATGTTTCAGTTCCCCGGGTTCGCTTGAAACCCCCTATGTATTCAGGAGTCTCATACCTTCAACTGATAACCGAAAATCCAAAACCACCCCGACTTACGTCGTGATGACCTTAGAGTTTCGGCTATCGAAGGTGGGTTTCCCCATTCGGAAATCTATGGATCAAAGCCTCTTCGCGGCTCCCCATAGCTTATCGCAGCGTAGCACGTCCTTCATCGCCTCTCATTGCCAAGGCATCCACCGAATACCCTTAAGACACTTGATTGCTCTCATTATCAATATCCACACACTCGGCAGAGTTTGCTGCATGCTGCTTTGCGCAACCAACGAATTGGAAACGCAAAATCCGCACGCCGGCCGTCAAGCCGTGCGCACTTCATGCAGCTGGATATGATTTAGAAAGACCAGTTTGCTTCGTAAGATCGAACCGACAACGAGGCGGTCAAGCTTCGTTGAAAAGGAATAAAGATGCGGAAGCTTTGCAAGCAAAGCGTTCGCACTCAATTCCTGGAGATTATGATTACGGCACCCGCAATTGCTTGCAGATCCGAACCTCGGAACGATCTCCTCTTTACGATGTCATAAATCCCGCAGTCGATCTCGTAAGACCGACAAGCGAAGTTATACCGCGGACTAAATCAGGCGCTGCCCATGTGGCGCGCACTGTCTGAACACACTGAATGTTTGTTACGATCTCAACGTCGCCATCCATCAGAAGTTTCTGGTGGAGGCAGACGGGATCGAACCGACGACCTCATGCTTGCAAAGCACGCGCTCTCCCAGCTGAGCTATGCCCCCGTTCCAGAAGACGAATGCTCAACGCTGTAGTTCGCGTTTTGCAGATGCGATGCTTGCGCATGTGATGTCGTGACGTGAGCAGCAGCCTTGAAAGCAAAGCGCGCAAATATGGTGGGCCTGGGAAGACTTGAACTTCCGACCTCACGCTTATCAAGCGCGCGCTCTAACCAACTGAGCTACAAGCCCTAACAACAAAGGGCTCTGCTTGTGGCACCAGCTTTCGCCGGGTGCACGACCAAGCACGCCCCAGCGTGTGTTCGTCCGCGAAGAAAGAGAAACGAAGACGGCGGTGTCCCGCCTATGCAGCTCAAACATTGATCCAATGTCTGGCCACTGATGTTTCAAAAGAGGTTCGATAGATGCAAGCATCTGAAGAACCATCCTTAGAAAGGAGGTGATCCAGCCGCAGGTTCCCCTACGGCTACCTTGTTACGACTTCACCCCAGTCGCTGACCCTACCGTGGTCAGCTGCCCCCTTGCGGTTAGCGCACTGCCTTCAGGTAGAACCAACTCCCATGGTGTGACGGGCGGTGTGTACAAGGCCCGGGAACGTATTCACCGTGGCATGCTGATCCACGATTACTAGCGATTCCAACTTCATGGGCTCGAGTTGCAGAGCCCAATCCGAACTGAGACGGCTTTTTGAGATTTGCGAGAGGTCGCCCTTTTGCATCCCATTGTCACCGCCATTGTAGCACGTGTGTAGCCCAGCCCGTAAGGGCCATGAGGACTTGACGTCATCCCCACCTTCCTCGCGGCTTATCACCGGCAGTCTCCTTAGAGTGCTCAACTAAATGGTAGCAACTAAGGACGGGGGTTGCGCTCGTTGCGGGACTTAACCCAACATCTCACGACACGAGCTGACGACAGCCATGCAGCACCTGTGCTCTATGCCCCGAAGGGAAGGTTCCATCTCTGGTACCGGTCATAGACATGTCAAGGGCTGGTAAGGTTCTGCGCGTTGCGTCGAATTAAACCACATGCTCCACCGCTTGTGCGGGCCCCCGTCAATTCCTTTGAGTTTTAATCTTGCGACCGTACTCCCCAGGCGGAATGCTTAAAGCGTTAGCTGCGCCACTAGTGAGTAAACCCACTAACGGCTGGCATTCATCGTTTACGGCGTGGACTACCAGGGTATCTAATCCTGTTTGCTCCCCACGCTTTCGTGCCTCAGCGTCAGTTATGGGCCAGTGAGCCGCCTTCGCCACTGGTGTTCTTGCGAATATCTACGAATTTCACCTCTACACTCGCAGTTCCACTCACCTCTCCCATACTCAAGACTTTCAGTATCAAAGGCAGTTCTGGAGTTGAGCTCCAGGATTTCACCTCTGACTTAAAAACCCGCCTACGCACCCTTTACGCCCAGTGATTCCGAGCAACGCTAGCCCCCTTCGTATTACCGCGGCTGCTGGCACGAAGTTAGCCGGGGCTTATTCTTACGGTACCGTCATTATCTTCCCGTACAAAAGAGCTTTACAACCCTAGGGCCTTCATCACTCACGCGGCATGGCTGGATCAGGCTTGCGCCCATTGTCCAATATTCCCCACTGCTGCCTCCCGTAGGAGTTTGGGCCGTGTCTCAGTCCCAATGTGGCTGATCATCCTCTCAGACCAGCTACTGATCGTCGCCTTGGTAGGCCTTTACCCCACCAACTAGCTAATCAGACGCGGGCCAATCTCTCGGCGATAAATCTTTCCCCGTAAGGGCTTATCCGGTATTAGCACAAGTTTCCCTGTGTTGTTCCGAACCAAGAGGTATGTTCCCACGCGTTACTCACCCGTCTGCCACTGACGTATTGCTACGCCCGTTCGACTTGCATGTGTTAAGCCTGCCGCCAGCGTTCGCTCTGAGCCAGGATCAAACTCTCAAGTTGGACTTGAAACTTTAAACCAGCTGATCACAACGTATTGACGAGGTCCCACCATACTAAATCGACCAAACCGAAATTCAGCCAATCTGCTGTCCGCGCTTCACAGCGCTAACAACGATGGTGTTAACCTTTGTTCAAAACGTGTACCGCCGAAGTCTTTCGTCCGGCCCCGTCTCAAGAAGCCGAAGCTCCCATCGAACGAGACCCGCAAGGACTCCGCCGTCCACGTTTCTCTTTCTTCAATTTAACTTGTCAAACAGCCCGACGCAGATGCGTCAATCTCCCCAAAAGGGAGAAAATCTTGTCACTCAATCACCCGACAACAGATCAGCAGCCGACACCTATCGGCCACTGAAACACTCTTCGCGGTGATGAGCTTCCGAGACACGAACAACCGCCCGGGCTGGTAGGCCCCGGCGCCGCTGCGCTCAGTGGCCGGGTTATAGGCCCCCTCACCCGAAACTGTCAACGCCATTCGTCAGAAAATCGTCACGTGCTGTGGAGGACGCTCCAGGGCCCAAAAAGCGTAGGTTTTACAGGGGTGACGCCGTACAAGAGCCACATTCCTCCGACGTTCTGAGCATGCCTTGTGCAAAGATTCTGCGTCGCCTCTGAAACTTTTTGGGGGTGGTCGAACCGGATCTGGGCCCAACGGTCTCTCGAAAGAACGAGCTGCGTCATCGCAGTGCGCTTTTGGGCCAAAGAGAACACAGCGAAAGAGTTTGCAGCATTGACGTTCGTCCATTCGGCCAGCATTTTGGCGCGCACTGTTCGACCGTCGATGCGATGTGCTTGGGGAAGACTCTTCGCATGATGCTGGGAATTCGGGGGATGTCGGCTTGAATCACGGACTGTCACGCGGTGGCGCCTATAATCGTGAGACCGGGATGATTGATCTCGGCCACGAGCCGCCGCTATCCGTTGATGGCTCCGAAGCCGCAGTCATCGATCGTCGCCGCGTCTCGGTACAATGGTTCAGTGGTACTATCCTCACAGGTCTCTGCGGCGCGGCTCTGATCGGCGGCGCCGTTTTTGCGTCGCTTGACGGCGAGATGACCTTTGCCAAGGTACCGGAGCGTGTCGAAGGCGCTCTACGCGGCGCCTTCAGTGCCACCGACAAACAAGCAAGCCTGCATAAGTCCGACCGCCTGCCGCCGCCGAGCGACTCTTCCGCCGCGCGCCAGGTACTCAAAGTCTCCACCGTCACCCGCGTCGGCAATCGCGACGTCATGCGCGTGCGGCCCTTCATCCGGATTTCCGGCAATCTGGCGATGGCGACCAGCGATCTCAGCGCCAAGATCCCGCCCTTCAATGCACAGCGCCTGCTGACCGATGTCGGCAGCCCCGCTCCGAACAGCGACGACACCGCGGTCAATCCGAATGCCGTCGAGCCCGATGCCGAAGTCTCCTTCGTCACCCGCGATCTCGGTCAGGTACTGCCGAAAGCCAAGATCGGCGCGAGTGTTGCCATCGATGAAGTCCTGATGCGCGTGCGCGACGCCTCCAACTGGCGCGGCAATACCGGCGTTCGCTACACGACGGTCGCCAGCGCCACCGGCGATATCGGCGGACAGCCCGACATGAAGATGGCCTATGCCGCCGAAGGGACCACGGCCGATCCTTATGCGGGCTTCGAAACCCGTATCGTGCCGGAAAACGTCACGCTGCTGGCCAAGACCAAGGATCAGGCGACCGGCGGCAACCCCAATGGCGAGCGTATCCATATCGTCAAGAAGGGCGATACCATCCTGACCATCCTGCGCGACCAGGGCGCGATGCCCGAGGAAGCCAAGGCGATCGCCACTACGCTGGGTGCCCGCGGCCGCGACGGCGGACTGAAGGAAGGCCAGAAAGTTCGAATCCTGATGTCGCCGGCCGGACCTGGCCAGCGCTTGCAGCCGTATCGCGTGATCGTCGCCAACGACTCCACCATCGAGGCGGTCGCCGCCCTCTCCGATCTCGGCAAATACGTCGCCGTCGATGTCTCCAGCATGAACACCGTCGCCGAAGCGCCAAGCGCATCGGATGATGACGAGGAGGATGACGGCACCGGCGTGCGGCTCTATCAGAGCATTTACGAGACAGCGCTGCGCAACAAGGTCCCGGCCACCGTCATCGAGGACATGATCCGGATCTACTCCTACGACGTGGATTTCCAGCGCAAAGTACAGCCTGGCGACTCCTTCGACGTGTTCTTCGCCGGCGAAGACGAAGGCGCCACCATCACCGAAAAGACCGAAGTGCTGTTCGCTTCGCTTACGGTGGGCGGCGAAACCAAGAAATACTATCGCTTCCTGACCACCGACGACTCGGTCGTCGACTACTATGACGAGACCGGCAAGAGCGCGAAGAAGTTCCTGGTCCGCAAACCCGTCAATAACGCCATCATGCGTTCGGGCTTCGGCGGACGCCGCCACCCGATCCTCGGCTACACCAAGATGCATACCGGCGTGGACTGGTCGACACCCTACGGCACCCCGATTTTCGCATCCGGCAACGGCGTGATCGAAAAGGCCGCCTGGGAAGGCGGCTACGGCAAATATATCCGCATCAAGCACAATAACGGCTACGAGACCGCCTACGGTCATATGTCGGCCTTTGCCAAGGGCATGGAGCCTGGCAAGCGCGTGCGGCAGGGCCAGGTCATCGGCTTCGTCGGTTCGACCGGCATGTCCACCGGCGCCCACGTTCACTACGAAATTCTGGTCAACGGCCGCTTCGTCGATCCGATGCGCGTGAAACTGCCGCGCGGCCGCTCGCTCGAAGGGCCGATCATGGCCGGCTTCGAGAAGGAACGTGACCGGATCGACGCCCAGATGACCATGCGTGGCCCCGGCGCCCGCGTGTCCGACGCAGGCGTGACCGGCGCGGTGCCACCAGCACGGCCGACGACCAGCCGCTAGATTCGTATTTTTCGCCTTGTTCTGAGCGTCAGACCAACGCCGCGTGGGCCAGGGGACACTCGGGATAGTGGCAAAAGGGACGCTGAGGTCCGGCGATCAATCCGCAGCGAGCTCTGCAGACCCGATCAGGTGAACACCAGGCGCGCCGGTTACAGCCGCCTCGATCAATGCATCGGCGATCTTGTCGGCGGGGCTGATCCGGTAGCTGCGCGGCAGAACTGGACCCAGCACACCGAGCACCGCCGCCGCGACGTGCTCGCCCAGCCGGAATTCGTCGCGATCACCGCCGATCAGGCCCGGCCGCACAATCGTCAAAGACGAAAAGCCCATTGCCTTCAGCGCTTCCTCTACTTCGCCTTTGGTACGCGGATAAAGCAGCTTTGAGCGCGCATTGGCACCCACCGACGAATTGAGCGCGAAACGGCTAGCGCCGTGCTTGCACGCCAGCCGCGCGACTTCGAGCGGGTAATCATAATCCACAACGCGAAACGCCTGATCCGAGCCGGCCTTGGCGCGCGTCGAGCCGAGTGCACAGATCGCACCATCGACGTCCCACCAGTCGGCCTCGGCTGGTAACCGGTCGAAATCGACCAGCGGGTTGTCGAGCTTCGCATGTGCCTCGAGCGGCCGCCGCGTCGGTGCAACGATGCGCGTGATCCGACTGTCGGCAAGCGCATTGGCGATAACATGGCGACCGACAAGGCCGGTAGCGCCGGCGACGAGGATGCGGGTCATGATCTTTCTCCGACGTGGAAACGGCCTGAACCGTGAGGTTCAGGCCGTTTCGTTGCGTTTAAACCCGCGCCGTCAGTTCAGCTGCCGCTTCGGCACCGGCGCCTCGAACTCGGCGATCTCCGCGGTCCGGGCCGGCTTGCCGTTGAAGGTCAGGACGTTGCCGGCGGTGCTTATGTCGACATGGTCGCCGTCCTTGACGTCGCCGGCGAGGATCATCTCGGCCAGCGGATCCTGGACGTTGCGCTGGATCACGCGTTTCAGGGGGCGGGCGCCGTAGGCGGGATCCCAGCCCTTGTCGGCGAGCCAGTCGCGCGCATCGTCGTGCAGCACCAGCGTGATCTTGCGATCTTCCAGCAGCTTGGTGAGCCGCGCGAACTGGATCTGGACGATCCGGCCCATTTCGCTCTTCTGCAGGCGATGGAACAGAATGATCTCGTCGACGCGGTTGAGAAATTCCGGCCGGAAATGGGCGCGGACATTGCCCATCACCAGTTCGCGCACCGCTGACGTATCCTCGCCCTCGGGCTGGTTGACCAGGAATTCCGAACCGAGATTCGACGTCATGATGATCAGCGTGTTGCGGAAATCGACGGTGCGGCCCTGGCCATCGGTCAGGCGGCCGTCGTCGAGCACCTGCAGCAGCACGTTGAACACATCCGGATGCGCCTTCTCGACCTCGTCGAACAGCACGACCTGATAGGGCCGCCGCCGCACGGCTTCGGTGAGCGCGCCGCCCTCATCATAGCCGACATAGCCCGGAGGCGCGCCGATCAGGCGTGAGACCGAGTGCTTCTCCATATATTCGGACATGTCGAGACGAACCATCGCGGTGTCATCGTCAAACAGATACGACGCCAGCGCCTTGGTCAGCTCGGTCTTGCCGACGCCGGTGGGGCCGAGGAACATGAACGAGCCGATCGGCCGATTGGGATCCTGCAGACCGGCACGCGAACGGCGGACTGCCGTCGCCACCGCACGCACGGCTTCGGCCTGGCCGACGACGCGCTCGCCGAGGCTCAGCTCCATCCGCAACAGCTTGTCCTTCTCGCCTTCGAGCATCTTGTCGACCGGCACGCCGGTCCAGCGCGAAACAACCTGCGCGATGTGATTGGCGGTGACCGCCTCTTCCATCATCTCGGAATTCTCGTTGGCTTCGATATCGGCCAGCCGCTTTTCAAGGTCGGGAATCCGGCCATAGGCCAGCTCACCGGCGCGTTGATATTCGCCGCGGCGCTGTGCTTCGGCCAGTTCGAGGCGCAAGCCGTCGAGCTCGCTCTTGAGCTTCTGCGCATTCGACAACTTGTTCTTCTCGGCCGACCAGCGCTGGGTGAGCGCTGCCGATTTCTCTTCGAGCTCGGCGAGTTCCTTCTTGAGCGTTTCGAGCCTGCTCTTCGAGCCGGCATCGGTTTCCTTGCCAAGCGCCTCCTGCTCGATCTTGAGCCGGATGATCTCGCGGTCCATCGAGTCGAGTTCTTCGGGCTTGGAATCGACCTGCATCTTCAATCGCGCCGAAGCCTCGTCCATCAGGTCGATGGCTTTGTCCGGCAGGAAGCGATCGGTGATGTAGCGGTTCGACAGCGTGACGGCAGCGACCAGCGCGCTATCCGTGATGCGGACGCCGTGATGCTGTTCGTATTTGTCCTTGAGGCCGCGCAGGATCGAGACGGTGTCTTCCACCGTCGGCTCGGCCACGAAGATCGGCTGGAAGCGCCGCGCCAGCGCCGCGTCCTTCTCCACATGCTTACGATATTCGTCGAGCGTGGTGGCGCCGATGCAATGCAGTTCGCCGCGGGCGAGCGCAGGCTTCAGCAGGTTCGACGCATCCATTGCGCCATCGCCCTTGCCGGCGCCGATCAGCTGATGCATTTCGTCGATGAACAGGATGATGCCGCCCTCGGCCGAAGTGACCTCGCCGAGCACAGCCTTCAGCCGCTCCTCGAACTCGCCGCGATATTTCGCGCCGGCGATGAGCGCACCGAGATCGAGCGACAGCAGGCTCTTGTCCTTCAGGCTCTCTGGCACGTCGCCATTGAGGATGCGCAGCGCGAGACCTTCAACGATGGCGGTCTTGCCGACGCCGGGCTCGCCGATTAGCACCGGATTGTTCTTGGTCCGCCGCGACAGCACCTGGATGGTGCGGCGGATTTCTTCGTCGCGGCCGATCACCGGGTCGAGCTTGCCATCCCGCGCGGCCTGGGTCAGGTCGCGGGCATATTTCTTCAGCGCGTCATAAGCGTTTTCGGCCGTGGCGCTGTCCGCCGTGCGGCCCTTGCGCAGCGCATTGATCGCGGCATTGAGATTTTGCGGAGTGACGCCGCCCTTGTTGAGCAGGCTGCCGGCTTCGGAGTCCTTGTCGAGCGCCAGCGCAAGCAGCAGCCGCTCCACGGTGACGAAACTGTCGCCGGCCTTTTCGGCGGCCTTTTCGGCGGCATCGAAGGCGCGCGCAGTTGCCGGCGCCAGATAGACCTGCCCGGCCCCGGCGCCCGAGACCTTGGGCATCTTGCCCAGCTCGGTTTCCGTCGCCTTCAGGATGGCGCGGGAGTTGCCGCCGGCGCGGTCGATCAGGCCGCCGGCCAGACCTTCGCTGTCGTCCAGCAGAACTTTCAGAATGTGCAGCGGCGAGAATTGCTGATGGCCCTCGCGCACGGCCAGCGACTGCGCCGACTGGATAAAGCCGCGCACCCGTTCGGTGTATTTCTCAATATTCATTGTGTGTTGTCCCTCGGCCTGCCCTGTCCGCCTCGAAAGCACGGATAGGGCATCTTCATTGGGTTTCCGCGGGCCGCATTGATGGTGGTCAACCGGCCGCAGTCGTCGCTGGCGTCAAAACCAGCTTGATGCAAATGTGGGCAGCCAGTTCCCGAAACGGAAGGGGTCCGCATAAAATTCCAATCGGCCAGGCGATGGCGCCGCGGGCCCAAATCTCTTAAGACCGGAACCATGCCAGAACAGTCTTACGCCAGCGTTGCCAGCATCTACCGCTATCCCGTGAAGGGCCTGACGCCCGAGCCGCTGGAAGAAGTCACGCTGAAGCCCGGCCAGACCCTGCCGGCCGACCGGAGCTATGCCATCGAGAACGGCCCGATCGGGTTCGACCCGGCAGCACCGCAATATTTTCCCAAGACCCAGTTTCTGATGCTGATGCGCAACGAGCGCCTGGCGGCGCTCCGCAGCCACTACGACGACGCCAGCCATACGCTGACGATCCGGCAGGACAATGTGGAGGCAGCGCGAGCCGATCTGCAGACGGCCGAAGGACGTGCGGAGATCGAAGCGTTCTTCGCTGCAAATTTTGCCGATGAATTGCGCGGACCACCCAAGGTGCTGTTCGCGGACGGCCATAGCTTTTCGGACGTGCCGCGCAAGGTGGTGTCGATCATCAACCTTGCCAGCGTCAAAGATCTCGAAAAGGCAGCCGGGCAGACGGTGCATCCGCTGCGCTTTCGCGGCAACCTGCATGTAGCGGGCTGGCCAGCCTGGCATGAATTCGAGCTGATCGACCGGACGCTCGCCATCGGCAGCACCCGGCTCAAAGTGGTGAAGCGCATCGTCCGCTGTGCAGCGACCAATGTTGATCCGGATACGGCCGCGCGGGATTTGACGATTCCGAAAACGCTGCTGCAGACCTACGGTCACGCCGATTGCGGAATTTACGCTGAGGTCATCACCGGCGGCAGGATCACCGCCGGCGACAAGATCGTCGTCGAAGAATAGACGAGCTCAGCTCGTCGGCATCACGTAGGCGTAAACGCGACCACGCGAATACACCGACTCGGCGACGCGGTTGCCGTGATTGCCGGAGACGATGATCGGGTTGCCCTTGGCATCGACGCCCGAGACGACACCGACATGACCGCCGCGACGACCGCGCGACATCACGGCGATGGCGCCGACCTGCGGACCGGAGATGCGCTGGCCATAGCTCGAGAACGAGCGCGCCATATCAGACCCGGTGCCTTGATGGCCGGTGCGCTTCAATACGAGGTTCATGAACGCTGCGCACCACAAACGACCGCGGGCGGTCGGATTGCCGCGGCCGATGAAGCTGCGCGCTGCATCGACGATGCCTGAACCGCCGAAGCCGCCGGAAGGCTGGTTCATGCTTGCATTGGCGTTATTGAAATTTGTGGAGTCGCCGAACGAAGGCGCCTGCTGTTCGACTCGGGCACTGCGCCGTGCATACCGCGCGCGATGCCGGACGTGATGACGCGTGCTGTGTGTGTACTTGCCGACGTGGTGCGAATGACGCGAAGCGCCGTGATGAGGACGTGCCGACGCGGGAGAGACTGACGCGAGAACTGCCGCCGAACACACCGCAAGAGCCGAGATGCGAAGTGCACGGCGATACGCAAAGAACTGAACCATACCGAATTTTTCCTCTTAACACCCCCGAACCCCATCGGCCCAAATACGCGGGCCAACAATCGGGACGGGCGTGGTAACGAAGTTGGTATGGCGATAACAAGACCTAGAACGGTTCAAGTGACGATTTTTTAACGGCGACGTCGGAGTGAATCGCTTCAACTTCAACGGACGCCATACGTATAGACATAGCAGCCACCCATTCGACAGAATGTGCGCTTATATTACCTATTCGAATTAGCTTTTACTCACATCTTTGGCGTGTATCGCAGGCCGACACACGGCGTGAAAAGCCGCATGGAATGCGGTATTTCTGTTTCCATCAGGCAGAAATCTACACGCGATCAGGGTTGCGCCGATTTACTCGCGCGGCTCAGCAGGAAAACGCCCTGCTCCCCGAACATGTTCCAGAACCACCACGGCGCATTGAGGCGCAGCGGACGGCCATAGAGATCGAGCGCAACGGCCCGCTCCATCTTCACGTTGATCTCGTCGCACAGCTGCACGAAGTCCTTGATGGTGCAGAAGTGAATGTTCGGCGTGTCGTACCACGTCGCCGGCAGATTCTCCGTACGTGGCATGCGTCCGCCGACAAGCAACTGCACGCGCATTTTCCAGAAGCCGAAATTCGGAAACGACACGATCGCGCTGCGGCCGATGCGCAGCAGATTTTCCAGCACGACGCGCGGCTGCCGCGTCGCCTGCAGCGTCTGCGACAGGATCACGTAGTCGAACGCATCGTCGGGATAGTTGATCAAGTCCGTATCGGCGTCGCCCTGCACCACTGCGAGGCCTTTGCCGACACAGCGGTTGACGCCCTCGCGCGACAATTCGATGCCGCGGCCGTCAATGCCGCGGCTTTCCAGCAATTGCAGCAGATCGCCATCGCCGCAGCCCACGTCGAGCACCTTCGAGCCCGGCTTGATCATCTCCGCGACCAGGAGGTGATCGCCGCGATAGTCCTGCGTGCCGCGCGGCGCCGGCGTCGCCACCGCAGAATTCAGCGGCAAGGTCTGTTGTGGAAACGCCATCTCTATGTCCCCGTAACAGGCAGGCCGCGCACGGAAGCTGCGGAGTTCAGGAATGCACCGGCGATATCGAGGAACTCGGGCACGTCGAGCAGGAAGGCATCATGACCCTTGTCGGTTTCGATCTCCGCAAAGGACACGCGGACGCCGCCGGCATTCAGCGCATGCACGACGTCGCGCGATTCTGCCGTCGGGAACAGCCAGTCTGATGTGAACGACATCAGACAGAAACGCGTCTGCGTATCGCGAAACGCTTCCGCAAGCTTGCCGTTGTGGTCGGCTGCGATATCGAAATAGTCCATCGCACGCGTCAGATAGAGATAGGAGTTGGCATCGAAGCGCTCGACGAAGGACGAGCCCTGATAGCGCAGATAGCTCTCGACCTGAAAATCCGCATCGAAGGAGAATGTCGGCAACTCCCTGTCCTGCATGCGGCGGCCGAACTTGCGGTGCAAGGCGGCATCCGACAGATAGGTGATATGCGCGGCCATCCGCGCGACGCCGAGGCCGCGATGCGGATGTGTGCCTTCCTCGAAGTAGCGCCCGCCCCGCCAATCGGGATCGGCCATGACAGCCTGGCGGCCCAACTCATGGAACGCGATATTCTGCGCCGAGTGCCGCGTGCTGCAGGCAACCGCCAGCGCGGAGAACACCCGCTCCGGATAGGCCGCGGTCCATTGCAGCGTCTGCATACCGCCCATGGAGCCGCCGACGACGCAAAACAACTGACCGATACCGAGACTGTCGATCAGCATCGCCTGCGCACGCACCATGTCGGGAATGGTGATGACCGGAAAATCCAGTCCCCAGATCTTGCCAGTGGCGGGATTGGTCGAGGCCGGACCGGTCGAGCCCATGCAGCCGCCGAGCACGTTCGAACAGATGATGAAGTAGCGTTCGGTATCGAGTGCCTTGCCGGGGCCGACCAGCGTCTGCCACCAGCCGGGCTTGCCGGTGATCGGATTGATATTGGCGACGTGCTGGTCGCCGGTCAAAGCGTGGCAGACCAGGATGGCATTGGATTTGTCGGCGTTGAGAGTTCCGTAGGTCTGATAGGCGATCTGGAACGGGGCGAGGTCGATGCCGCAATCGAGCCGCAGCGGCTGATCCATGCCAAAACCCGCGACCAGCGAGGTCGGATGATCGGCTTCATGTCCACGCTCATCGGGGCGGACAACCGGACTCTTCACCAGTTCGACATTTACCATCTTGATACCGGCCTCCTCAGGAGGTTCTCAAACCAAAACCGGAATCAGGCCATAAAAAACCCGGCCTGAACAAATAGCTCGGCCGGGATCAAACTGTCCCCGGCCTGTTTAGCGAGTTGTTTAACGTGGCTGCAAGCCGGCCGGCTCAAATGACCACGGAAGAACCAGAAACTAGTCCCACACCCGCCTGCCGTCAATATGGGCATCCCCCGGTCAAATTGCCCAACTGCCCTGCGGCCAAATCTTCCATGTTTTCTTTGCTTTCCGGCACCGTCTTACCTAATCAATGGCCGTGCCCGCCGGCTCCCCGGAGCCGGCCCGGCAAGCTCGACGGGACCTATCACGCCTCCCGTCCCGAAGGTTTTGAACATGTCGAAATTACCACCCGCCCCGCCCTCGCTGGATGAACTGCGCAAAGAGATCGACAGCATCGACGCGCAGGTTCACGCCCTGTTGATGCAGCGCGGCGACATCATCGACCGGCTGATTTCGGTGAAGCAGACCCAGGAGGTCGGCTCGGCCTTTCGGCCGGCGCGCGAGGCCGACATGATGCGCCGTCTGGTGCAGCGCCATCGCGGCATCCTGCCGATCGACACCGTCGAGAGCATCTGGCGGGTGATCATCTCGACTTTCACTTACGTTCAGGCGCCGTTCTCGGTGCATGCGGATCTGTCGCTCGGCGAGAGCGCTATGCGAGATTCCGCGCGCTTTCATTTCGGCTTCACGGTGCCCTACGTCGCGCATTTCAGCGCCGCCGCAGCGGTCGAGGCCGTGGCCAAGTCCAAGGGCGATCTCGCGCTGGTCTCGGCGACGTCCAGCCGCACGCCGTGGTGGATCCCGCTGGAAGCCCAGGGCGCGCCGAAGATCATCGCGCGCCTGCCGTTCATCGAACGCGCCGACCATCCGGCCGCATTGCCGGTGTTCGTGGTGTCGCGCGTTGCTGACAGCGCCATGGTGACCGAGGTCGAGATGTGGAGCGTGCGGGTGTCCGGCTGGAATGCCGAGACCGCGCGTGCGCTGTCGCCGCTGGCCGAAATCGTCGCCGTGCCGGATACCGCCTTTGACGGCGCGGCGCTGCTGATCTCGATCACGAGAGCCTCCAGCCTCGACAAGATCAAGTCGGCGCTGATCGAAGCCGGCGCCTCGGTGCGCTCCACGGCTCTCGTCGGCAGCCACGCAACCCGCTATACCGTGGCCGCCAGCGACGCACCGCGTTCGTAAGCCAATCTGACGTTCTGGAGTTGAAGATGTCCCGTCCTGTGCCGAAGCCCGGCATTCTCGATATCGCGCCCTACACCCCTGGCAAGAGCCCGGTGGTGGAGCCCGGCCGCAAGACCTACAAGCTCTCGGCCAACGAGACCCCGTTCGGTCCGTCGGCGCGCGCCAAGGACGCCTTCGCCACCGCTGTCGCGCATCTCGAGGATTATCCGGAAGGCACGTCGAAGGTGCTGCGCGAGGCGCTAGGCCACCGCTTCGGCCTCGATCCCGCGCAGATAATCTGTGGCGCCGGCTCCGATGAAATTCTCAACCTGATTGCGCATGTCTATCTCGGCCCCGGCGACGAGGCGATTTCGACCGCACACGGCTTCCTGGTCTACCCGATCGCCACCCAGGCGAACGGCGCCACCAATGTGGTCGCTCCGGAAACTAACTTCACCTGCAACGTCGACGCGATCCTGAACTGCGTCACGCCGCGCACCAAGCTGGTGTGGCTGGCGAACCCGAACAACCCGACTGGCACCTATCTGCCGTCCTCCGAGATCAAGCGCCTGCGCGCCGGCCTGCCGGAGCACGTGCTGCTGGTGCTCGACGCCGCATACTGGGACTACGTGACCAAGGGCGACTACGACAACGGCCTGGAGCTGGCGAAGACCACCGAGAATACTGTCGCCACCTACACCTTCTCGAAGGTGCACGGCTTGGCCGCCTTGCGGATCGGCTGGATGTTCGGCCCGGCGCACATCGTCGATGCGATGAACCGGATTCGTGGGCCGTTCAACGTCTCGGCGCCGGCGATGATGGCCGCGGTGGGGGCGATCGAGGACACCGGCCATGTCGAGATGTCGCGCACATACACCGCCAAGTGGATCGGCATCCTGACCGAGGAAATCACCAAGCTCGGCATCGAGGTGACGCCAAGCGTGGCCAATTTCTTGCTGATGCATTTTCCGGCGACCGGCAAGACCGCAGCAGATGCCGATGCGTTCCTGACCAGGCGCGGGCTGGTGCTGCGCGCCGTGACCAATTACGGCCTGCCGAACTCGCTGCGCATGACCATCGGCACCGAGGAAGCCAACAGGCTGGTGATCGAGACGCTGCGTGAATTCATGGCATCGAATTCGGGGCAATGACGTGAGCGCCACGCCGCCCTTCAAACGTATCGCGCTGATCGGGCTTGGCCTGATCGGCTCGTCGCTGGCGCGCGGCATCCAGCAGCTCGGCCTTGCCGGTGAACTCGTTGCCACCGACAATTCGGCGGCCGTGCGTGCACGCGCCGTGGAAATCAAGCTCGCCGACCGCATCGCCGACGACAATGCCAGCGCCGTCAAGGATGCCGATCTGGTCATCGCCTGCGTCCCCGTCGGCGTGGCGGGCGACGTTGCGAAAAGTATCGCGGCGCATCTTTCGCCCGGCGCGATCGTGTCCGACGTCGGTTCGGTGAAAGCCTCCGTGCTGCACGCGATGTCGGAATATCTACCGGACAATATCCACTTCATTCCCGCGCATCCGGTCGCCGGCACGGAAAACTCCGGTCCGGATTCCGGCTTCGCCGAATTGTTCAGCAATCGCTGGTGCATTCTGACGCCGCCTGAGGGCGCGGATCCCGCGGCCGTCGA
This sequence comes from Tardiphaga sp. 42S5, assembly GCF_034044155.1. Lineage (NCBI taxonomy): Bacteria > Pseudomonadati > Pseudomonadota > Alphaproteobacteria > Hyphomicrobiales > Nitrobacteraceae > Tardiphaga > Tardiphaga sp. 42S5. The sequence goes on from NZ_CP139027.1 coordinate 18,632, forward strand.
GAAGCTCACCGGCTTCTGGGCTGCATTGGGCGCCAATGTCGAGATCATGCAGGCCGCGCATCACGATCTGGTGCTCGCGGTCACCAGCCATCTGCCGCATCTGATCGCTTATACAATCGTAGGCACGGCCGACGAGCTCGAAGACGTCACGAGGTCGGAAGTGCTGAAGTTCTCCGCGGGCGGTTTCCGCGATTTCACCCGTATCGCAGCATCAGACCCGACCATGTGGCGTGACGTGTTCCTCGCCAACAAGGACGCAGTGCTGGAAATGCTCGGCACCTTCCAGGAAGACCTGTCGAAACTGACCCGTGCGATCCGCCGCGACGATGGCGATGCGCTGTTCGAGCACTTCACCCGCACCCGCGCGATCCGCCGCGGCATCGTCAGCATCGGTCAGGATGAAGCGGCACCGGACTTCGGGCGCAAGCATCAGGCGCTGACGAAGAAGGATTGAGGCTCTTCTTCCCTTCTTCCCTTCTTCCCTTCTTCCCTTCTTCCCTTCTTCCCTTCTTCCCTTCTTCCCTTCTCCCCTTGCGGGAGAAGGTGGCGCGGACGAAGTCCGTGCCGGAAGAGGGGTGAGATGGAGTTCTGCTGCCCCTCTCCCGTCTCGAACCGCTTTGCGGTTCGATCCACCCTCTCCCGCGGCGCGCAGCTACGCTGCGCTGGGGGAGAGGGGAAGCGAGAAACTGGCCCTTAAAACAACGGCGGGATCTGCGCCACGCGCAGCGGCCCGAGGAACACCGCGCCATCGACAAATTTCAGCGGGAACGACCGCGCCGCTTTGCCTTCCAAGACAGCCGCGGTCCCGATCGAATTGACGCCCGCGGCAAGGCCGCTGCCGGCATTCTTGCGCACGACATTGCCGAGACCGGGAATCGCGCGATCCAGCGCACCGAGGATGTTGTTGACGTCCTGCGATTTCACGCCGGGCGCAATGCGATCCAGCGCCTCCTGAGGCACACCCATCTCCAGCAACTTGTCGATCCCGAGGGCGGCGATAGCCTTGTCCAGCCCCGCCACGGTCATCTGCAATTCGCCGTCGAGATTGCCCGCGGCGGTCAGACCGAGCGAGCCCGTTGCCAGCGAGATGATCTCGCCCTGCTGGACGCGCGACTGCACGATCTCGACGCGTCCACCTGCAGCCTGAAGCTCGCGGAAACGCTGCGGCCAAGACTTGGGCGCGACATCCTTGAGTCCGCTGAGCAACGCGCGGATATCGGCGTCGAAGGGCGCGGCGAGGATCGGATGAACATCGGCAATGCTGCCGCTCCTGATCTGCAGGGCTGTCTCGATCACCGGCTTGTCCGGCTTCGAATTCGCTACCGTGCGGCCATGCAGTTCAACCTGTTTGGCACGTGCGGTCGGCGCCTGCACCGAGCCGGCGAAGCGGTCGAGCGACACGTCGTCGAACACGATGTCGGCGCTGTCAGGCGTACCCGGGAGACCGGTGATGCTGCTGCGCGCGGAGCCCCAATTCATCACCATTGCCGGCTGGCCGCGATCGGACAGGACAGCCGGCGCGGTGAATTCGGCGACCAGAAGCCGCGGCGTGTAAATCTGCGCAACCACGACGATCTCACCGAGCTTCGCGGTGATCGGCACCTGCGTCGCATTCTGGGTGGCCGTTTGCGAGGTCAGCGAAACGCTGACACCGCTGCAGCGGACTTCGAGCCGGAACGGGAAGCCGGAGACCGAACGGTTGGCGCAATCATAGACGCGGCCAGCCGCGGCCTCTCGGGCGCGCCAGATATCGACGTTTTCGTCGACCTTGGACGCGGCATAGAACCAGAAGCCGCTCCACGCCGCCGCAAGGACGACGATGATGACAGGCAGGATGAAAATCGGCCAGAGGCGGCGCTGGGTGGGCTGTGCATATTCGGACATGGCGGGACGTAGATCGCATGATTTTGTCAAATCGGCGATCCCTTTCATGGGGTTATCCTGTCGTCGCAGGGCCACATTGCAGGAAATCAAGATCGCCCGGGCCCAAGGTTTCTGCTAGGTCGGCAGGATGACCGCGAAAATCACCGCCGAGCCCGATTCCGACAGCGATCTCTGGGTGTTCGGCTATGGCTCGCTGATGTGGCGGCCGGGCTTCGAGTTCATCGAACAGGTCCCGGCCCGGCTGATCGGCGAACATCGGGCGCTCTGCGTCTATTCCTTTGATCACCGCGGCACGCCGGAAAAGCCCGGCCTCGTGCTCGGCCTGGACCGCGGCGGCGCCTGCCGCGGCATTGCCTTTCGCGTGGCGGCCAAGCTGCGCCATGACACCATCGCCTATCTCAGGGAGCGCGAGCAGACCACCCATGTCTATCGCGAGGTCATGCGCTCGGTCTGGCTGGATGACGTGGAGCGCACCCGCGTCAGCGCGCTGGCCTATGTGGTCGATCGCGGCCATGTGCAATATGCAGGGCGCCTGAGCCTCAGCGAGCAATTGCACTTCGTGCGGCAGGGCCACGGGCGTTCCGGGCTGAACCGCGATTACGTGCTGTCGACCGTGAAGGCCATCGAGGCCGAAGGTTTTCGCGACGCGCAGCTGCATCAGCTCGCGGCCATGCTGCACGAGTGATCAAGCGCTAGCTCTCTTTCACCGCCACATTCGGCACGCGCCCGAAGATCGTCGCCTGCTCCGCGCGCGCCTCCGCAACGATACGATCGGTGGCGGCTTCGATCGACGTGCTGATCGCCGCGATGAATTCCTTGCGGGGCAGGCCGGCCGGCAACGGATCGAGAAACTCCACCACCAGCGTGCCGGGATAGCGCAGGAAGGTGCGGCGCGGCCAGAACAGGCCGGAATTCAGCGCCACCGGCAGACACGGCGCGCCGGATTTGGCGTAGATCTGCGCGACACCCGGTTTGTAATCCGGTGGTGCCTCGACAGGCCGACGCGTGCCTTCGGGAAAGATAATGAGCTGACGGCCGAGCTGGATTTCCTCGGTGGCGCGCTTGGCCATATCGATGAGCGAACGCGCACCGCCATCGCGATCGACGCCGATCATCTTCGACTTCTTCAGGTACCAGCCAAAGAACGGAATCTGCCCGAGCTCGCGCTTGTAGATGAACAGCGGCCGGTCAAAGAACGGCATCAGCGCGAAGGTCTCCCACATCGATTGATGTTTCGAGGCGACCACCAGCGGCCCCGCCGGAATTTTCTCGAGACCGCGATAATCGACCCTGGTGTTGCAGACGATACGCATCAGCCAGATGCTGCTGGTCGCCCACGCTTTCGCGATCGCCATGAAGGCGCGCGGCGGCATCACGAAGGTTGGAATCGCCACCAGGATCCAGAACACCAGCAGCACATAGAACAGCACGTTGTAGATCAACGAACGCACGAATATCGAAGTCATAGTGTTCCGATCAGCTCAATTGCAGTTCAATTCGCAGACGCCGTGGCCGGCCGGCGCTGCGGCGCGTCGCTCTGCTGGTCGCTGCCGGAATCCGGCATCAGATCAATGCCGATATTCGCCAGCCGCACCCGCGCTTCGGCCGCGAGATATTTGACATATTCCGATAGCAGCAACCGCAGCGTCGGGCCACTGGTCCACCACGGCTCGTCACGCCATTTGTCGCCAATCACCGAGAACGGGATCAGCTCGATATCCGGCATCTCATGTGACATTTCGACGATCGCGCGCGGCATGTGATAATTCGAGGTCACCACGATCAGCGACTTGAAGCCGCGCTCATGGACCCAGCGTTTGGTCTCCACCGCGTTGCTGCGGGTGTTGACGGCGGAGCGATCGAGATCGACGCAGCAATCCAGCAGCCGCTGGCTGTCCGGCAGCGTGCGCGAGATATTGGCGGCGCCATTGGTCGGATGCACGCCGGAGATCAGCAACCGTTTGCCGAAACCGTTGGCGAGCAGTTCGAGCGCATCCGCGACGCGCGACGATCCGCCGGTCAGGACCACGATGCCGTCGGCATTGGCGGATGGCTTCAATTCGCCACTTCGGAGTTGCGCAAGAAACGCAACGAAGCCGATGGCGCCGACCATGAAAGACAGTGCAAACGCGACCACGAGTGCCGCACGGATGACGCGCCGCCGCGGTGGCGCGGCAACGGGCATCTCCGTGGTGTTCTGGTCGTCGAGCAAGGTCATCGGTCTGGCGTTTGGTCCTTTGGCAGCAATCTTAGGTATTTTTCGGCGCCTTGGCGATGCCATCGCCTGTGCCTGACGCGTTACTCGATGTCGTTCAGCGTCGAGAACAATGTGCGGCGCGACGCCCAGGCGGTAATTCCTGCTATCAACAGCGCCTGCCCTGCCACCGCGAGATAGCCTGACGACCGCAGCGAGAACGTCCCCAGCAATGCAGCGAACTGGTCGCCCACCGGCGTGCCGGAAAACCAGCTCGCGATCGACTCGGAAAACCCGAACATCAGCATCGCGGCACCGCCGCCAATGATACCGCCCTGCAGGCCAAGCCGCAGAAAGTGGCGGAAGAAGCGATTAGCGATATAGCGGTCGCCGGCGCCGACGAAATGCAGCACCTCGACGATCGGCCGGTTTGCCGCCATCGCGCCGCGCGTCGCAAAGGATACAGAGATAATGGTAGCGATAATAACGAGCGCAAGGATGCCAAGCCCGGCCAGCACCGTTGCCGATGTCATCGACCGCATCCGCTCGACCCAGGCGCGATGATCGTCAACGCTGGCCGAGGGCACAGCCTGCGTCACCCGCTTGCGCAAGCCAACGATATCGAGCGCCGTCCCCGGCGCGACACGTGCAATGATGACGCGCGGTACCGGCAGCTCGTCGAGCGACAGTCCCGTGCCGAGCCACGGCTCCAGCAACTGCGCCGATTGCTCCCTGCTATAGGGCTGCACCTCGACAATCCCCGGCTGCCCGCGAATGGCGTCGGTCACCGCCTGCGTATCGCGGTCGAGATCGCGGCCGCCCTGCGGCTTCACCTGGATGGTGATTTCGCTGGCGACTTCCGATTGCCACTCCGACGCCGAGGCGCTGATCAGCAGCACTGCGCCCGTGGTGATGGAGGCGAGGAACGTCATGATAGCGACGACGGCGACCAGCGCGCGGCCGGCGATCGAGCCGCGCGGCACGATCGGGGATGCATTGCGCGCCTTTGCCGGGACCTGCGGGCGATCGGTGCCGAGGTCCATCAGCGGGCCGTGTTCTTCGCCGATTCTACTCATAGATATGCAGCCGGCCTTGATGCAGCACCATGCGCCGCGCGTCGTATTGATCCATCAATGTAATATCGTGGGTCGCGATAATCACCGCGGTGCCGGACTTGTTGAGTTCGATGAACAGCCGCAGCAGACGCCGGCCCAGCGTCGGATCGACGTTACCCGTCGGCTCATCCGCCAGCAGCAGCATGGGCCGTGCGATCACCGCGCGCGCAATGGCAGCGCGCTGCTTCTCGCCGCCCGACAGGATCGGCGGCAGCGCATCCATGCGATCGCCGAGCCCGACCCATTTCAGGAGATCGATGACCTCGCGCCGATAGCTGGACTCCTCACGCCCCATCACCCGAAACGGCAGCGCGACATTCTCATACGTCGTCATGTGGTCGAGCAGGCGGAAATCCTGCAGCACGATACCGATGCGTTTGCGCAAGTCGGCGATCTCGTCCTTGCCGAGCAGCGAGATATCCTGGCCGAACAGATTGACCAGCCCGCGGGTCGGCCGCAGCGACAGGAACAGCAGGCGCAGCAGCGAGGTCTTGCCGGCGCCGGAGGGACCGGTCAGGAACTGGAACGAATGCGCAGGGATCTGGAAATTGAGGTCGCGCAGAATCTCCGGGCCAAGCCCGTAGCGCAAACCAACATTTTCGAACCGGACCACATTCAGCTCCGTTCGATGGGTTCAAAAAGCCTCAAAAAGACGGTCAATTGCTTGTGCGGCCGTTATGGTTTCCGATTCGTTAACGGTCGTCTTGTAGCCTGCCGGCCATGTCATCGGCTATCGGCTCCATGCATATCGTTTGCCCCAATTGCACGACGTCCTACGCCGTGAACCCGGCCACGTTCGGCGATGCCGGACGGACGGTGCGCTGCGCCCGCTGCAAGGAAGTCTGGCTGGCGCGGCCGGAGGACCTCTCCCGTGCCGAAGCCCGTGTTCCCGCCATGGCGGCGAAGGCCAGCGAGCCCGATCCGAACGAGGATATGAGCGCCTGGGGCGTGACCGAGGACGACGACGCCTCGGCGCCGAACGTTCCGGTGGTCGAAAGCCCGTCGATCTCGGCCGACTGGCCGGTCGATGCCAATAATCGTACCGAGGAGGCCGACTGGGCCACGCTGGCGCAGCACGACGCGGTGGCCGCGATGCGGGCCACCCCGCCGTCGCGCTTCGCGGCGCTCCGCCGTTTCGTGCCGTCGCTGCCACGCCTGTTCGTCATGCCGAGGCACAGTTTGCCGATCGCTACCGCGGCCATGGCGTCGCTGTTGCTCGCACTGGTGATCTGGCGCGTCGATCTGGTCAAGCTGATGCCGCAGACCGCGACCTTCTATCAGGCGGTCGGCCTCGACGTGAATGTGCGCGGCCTTGCCTTCAAGGACGTCAAGGTCACCACCGAGACCGTCGATGGCAAGTCGGTCTTGCTCATCGAGGGCCTGATCGTGTCAGAGACCCGCATCCCCACCGCATTGCCGCGCCTGCGTTTCGTGGTACGCGACGAGAAGGGGACTGAAATATATGGCTGGAACGCCGTGCTCGAGCAGCCCGGCCTCAATCCCGGCGACAAGACATGGTTTCGATCGCGGCTGGCCTCTCCGCCGGCCGAGGGCCGCAGTATCGATGTGCGCTTCTTCACCAAGCGCGACGTCGCCGGCGCGTAAGTCTGAGGAGTTGTCGTGGCGCGTATCCTGATTGCAGATGACGAAGAATCGATGCGGCTGCTGGTCGGCCGCGCCATCGCCATGGATGGCCATGAGATCGTCACGGCCGAAGACGGTGCCGAGGCGCTGGAGATCCTTACTGAGCAGGGCGGCGCATTCGACCTGCTGCTGACCGACATCAAGATGCCCATCATGGACGGCATCGCGCTGGCGCTCTCCGCTGCACGTGATTTCCCCGACCTCACGATCCTGCTGATGACCGGTTACGCCGACCAGCGCGAACGCGCGACCGGGCTGAATGCGATCGTGCACGATGTGGTGACGAAGCCGTTTTCGGTGGCGGATATCCGCACTGCGGTGGCGGACGCACTGGCAGTGAAGAACAAGGGATAGCTCCCGCGTCATTCCGGGGCGCGGGCGCATCTTTGCGCACGCGAACCCGGAATCCCGAAGTGTTCATCCCATCTCAAGATTCCGGGTTCGCTCCCCGCCGCCTTCGGCGTCGCGTTTCGCCCCGGAATGACGGGTGCGTAGCCGGGTAGACTGCACAGCGCCTAACGCGCGCTCCTCAATAATCCTTCAGCAGCCGCTCGATGTAATCCAGCTCAAGCTGCGGCCGGGTCGTATCCCCGAGGCGACGACGCAGCTCTTCCAGGATTCTCCGCACGCGCTGCACGTCGATCTCGCCGGGAATCTTCACCGTGAGATCGTCGCCGAGTTCGCGGCCACGCAGCGGACGCCCGAGCGGATCGCTTTGCCGGCCACCGCTCTGCTGGCGGCCGGGATTGTTGCCGGGGCCGTCGTTCTGGCCTTCGCCCTCGCCCTGCTGCATGGCCTGCGCGAGCTTCTGTGCACCCTTGCGAAGCGCATCGAGTGCCTTGCCCTGCGAACCCACAGCGCCATCGGCATTGCCCTCGCCAAGCTGGCCGCCGGCATCGCCCATGGCACTGTCGGCATCGCCAAGACCATCACCGTCGCCGTCACCATCGGCGTCCGCCTGATCGTCGCCGCCTTGACCTTGGCCCTGCCCTTGCTGGCCCTGCTGGCCTTTTTGCCCCTGCTGTCCTTTTTGGCCCTTCTGACCCTGACCCATGCCCTGCTTGGCGAGTTGATCCTGCAGCTGCTTGAGGCGGTCGCGCAGATTCTGCTGATCCTGCTGCAGATCGCCCATACCCTGCTCGCCCTGCTTGCCGCGGCGGCGCTCGTTGCGCTGATCCTGGCCCTGCTTGAAGGTCTTGTCGCGAAGCTGCTGCTGCTTGCGGATCATGTCCCCAAGCTCGTTCATCGCCTGATCCATCTCGCTGTCACCGGACTGGCCGGGCTGTGCCATCTGCAGGTTTTCCAGCATCTGCTGCATCTGTTCGAGCAGTTGCTTGGCGGCATCCTTGTCGCCGGAGCGCGACAGCCGCTCCATGCGCTCGATCATGTTGTTGAGGTCCTGCTGCCGCATCACCTTGGTGTTCTTGTCGAGCGGACGCGCCAGCTGCTGCGGATTCTGCTTCATCTGCTCGGCGAGCTGCTTCAGGAAATTGTCCAGCGCCGCACGCAGGTTCTCGGTGAGCTTCTTGATCTCCTCGTCGCTGGCGCCGCGCTCCAGCGCCTGCTTCAGCGCGTCCTGCGCCGCCTTCAGCGCCTTGTCGACATCGGTGATGTCGCCGTCCTCGATGGTGACGGCGAGCGCCCACAGGCTGGCGACGACTTCTTTCAGGGCCGCGTCGGTGCGGGCGCGTTCGATCTGGGTGGCAACACTGCGCAACCCGAGATACTGACCGGCTTCCGGCGTGAAAGCTTCCGGCGCGATCATCAGGGCCTGCAGCGCGAAGGAGACCTGGCCGCGCTGATTGGCGTCGAGTGCCAGGATACGGCGCTGTTCGATCAGCGCGCGTGGCAGCGGCTTGGTGAACAGCCGCTCCGGCAGGCGCATGTTGAACGGCTCGCTCTTGCCCTCGTTGCCAGCTTCATCCTTCGCGGTCAGCGTCAGCGTGACATCGGCGCCGGCATAGGGATCCTCGCTGAGATCCTTGACGGTCTGGCCGACACCGTTGCGCGTGCGCGCATTTGGCAGCACCAGCGCGAAGGACGGCGCATCGAACAGCGGCCGCGGCTTCGCGACTTCCTTGATGCCATCCTTGGTCTCGGCGGGACGCGCCGCGAATTGCGCATGGGCTTCGGTAACGCCGTAGTCGTCCTCGATCTTGTAGGACATCTGCAGCGAACCGCGGGCCTGACGCTCGGGGTCCTTGGCGAGCGCGATGGTCGGCGGACGATCACCCGTTGCCGTGAACTTCCAAAGCGGCTGGCCGGACGGCGCACGGACATGTGCTGTCCCGTCAGACATGATGGTGAAATGCTTTTCGTTGGTGCCCTTCGGGGCTTCCGCCGACGGCGCCACGTCAGCGACACCGCCGGTGAGAACGACATCAAGCGCACCACCGCTGGAGCGCACGATCAGCGTCGAGCCCGACGGCACCGGCAATGCAGCGGCATCGGCCGTGGACGCATCCTTATTGGCGGCAGACAGGATGATCGGCGGCTTGCCGGTGTAAGGCGGCGGCGTGATCCAGGCGTCGACGCGCACATTCGCCGGCGCCAGCACGCCGTTCCAGTCGAACGCCGCCATGATGCGCGCGCCGCGTTCACCGCTGGCGGCAAACCAGGTGGCGAACAGCAGCACGACCACGATGGCACGCAGCGCCCAGGGGTCATGGATCGCGAGGCGCGGCGACGGTAGGCCAGCGCGGATTTTCTTGAGCGAGGCCAGCGTACGCTCGCGCTGAACCAGCCACAGCGCCCGGGCCATCGGGTCCTGCGACGACAGCGTGTCGGTCAGCGCCGTTGCGGGGCGATGTGCAATGCCGGTGCCGCGATCGAGGCGCGACAAGCCCTCTTCACGCGACGGCCAGCGAAACTTCAGGAGAGGAACGAGCGTCGCCAGCGCAGCGATGACGAACAACGCAAGACCGATTGCACGCGCAGTGAAGGGAAGCGTCAGCCACAGACCGGCCCAAGACGCCACCAGAAACAACCCGACGACGCTGAGCAGCCGGGCCAGATGCGGCCAGCCCCGCTCCCAGGCAATCGCCACCCGGGCGCGCTGCAGCGCCTGCGCCAGCTGAAGCTGCGCCGCCGCCTGACGATCGGCATTTGGATCGTGTGGGGGTTGTGGTCGGTCGGGGGGCGCAGCGTTCAACGACGATCTCCGATGTTACCGCACGACACACTAGCACGGCGGCGGCAATGAGGCATGGCACGAGGGCCATCCGTGCACATGCAAAGCCTGAGCCTAAGTCGATTCGGGGCGATTGGGGTCACGAAGGCGTGAGGCAGGAGCACACCGATGGTAGTGGCATCCCTCCCCCAAGCGAAGCGCAGTGGGGAGGGTCGGCCGATAGGCCGGGGTGGGTGCCTCCGCAGGCGCAGAGCGTGAGGATATACCCCACCCGTCTCGACCGCCGTGCGGTCGATCCACCCTCCCCGCTGCGCGGCTACGCCGCTTGGGGGAGGGACAAGAGTCACAGCCAGGGCGCGGCCTTGTCCATGGCGATCAGCTGCTCGACCTCGATCCGCGGGCGGACCACCGCATACTGATCGTCCTTCACCAGCACTTCCGGGACCAGCGCGCGGGTGTTGTAGGTCCCGGCCTGCACGGCGCCATAGGCGCCGGCGGTCATGATCGCGAGCAAATCGCCGGACTTCAGCTCCGGCAGCTTGCGGTCCAGCGCCAGATAATCGCCGGTCTCGCAGACCGGGCCGACCACATCGACGGCCGCGAGCTTCGCACCGGGTGCGGGCGCCGCTACCGGCAGGATCTCGTGATAGGCCTCGTACAGAGTCGGCCGGATCAGATCGTTCATGGCTGCATCGATGATGACGAAGGTCTTGCCGTCGCCATGCTTCACATGGATCACGCGCGCAACGAGAATGCCGGCATTGCCGACGATCATCCGGCCGGGCTCGAACATCAGCGTGCAGCCGAGATTATGCGTCACGCGCTTGACCATGGCCGCGTAGGCCATCGGCTCCGGCGGCGCGGCGCGGTCCTCGTAGTAGGGAATGCCGAGACCGCCGCCGAAATCGACATGCGAAATCGTGTGGCCGTCGTTGCGCAGCACGGTGACGAAATCGGCCAGGATGCGAAATGCCTGCTCCATCGGGGCGAGATCGGTGATCTGGCTGCCGATATGCATATCGACGCCGGTGACCTCAATGCCCGGTAGTTTCGCGGCGCGGGCATAGACTTCGCGTGCCTTGCTGATGGGAATGCCGAACTTGTTTTCGGACTTGCCGGTGGAGATCTTGGCATGCGTGCCGGAATCGACATCGGGATTCACGCGGATCGAGATCCGCGCTGTACGGCCGGTCTCGCTGGCGATCTCCGACAGCAATGCGAGCTCGGGTTCCGACTCGATATTGAGGCAGAGAATGTCTTCATCGAGCGCCAGCCGCAGTTCATCCGCCGTCTTGCCGACGCCGGAAAACACGATCTTCTTCGGCGGAATGCCGGCGGCGAGCGCGCGCTTCAATTCACCACCGGAGACCACGTCAGCGCCCGCGCCGAGCTTGGCCAGCGTGCGCAGCACCGACTGGTTGGAATTCGCCTTCATGGCGTAGCAGACGAGGGCCTTGGTATCGGCAAAGGCCTCGGTAAAGACGCGGTAGTGCCGCTCCAGCGTGGCGGTCGAATAGCAATAGAATGGCGTGCCGACGGCGTCCGCCATTTCGGCAATATCAACGCCTTCGGCGTGCAGCACGCCGTTGCGATAGTCGAAATGGCGCATGGCGAGTTAGTCCAGGATCGGATCGAGCAGGAACGGCTTCTTGCGACCACGGGTCGCTGCCGGCGGGCCCTCATCGACACCGTTCGAGGGCGCGAACACGTCCCTGCCCTTATTGGCAGCCGACTGTGCATCGGGATCCGCCGCCGGTGCGCCGGTGCCCATCGGCTGTGCGGACGCCTGTGGCGGCAGATCGAGGCCGCCTTTACGGCCGCAGCCAGCCAGCGCCAAAGCAGAAACGGTCAGAACGAGAATGGCCCATCGCGCGGACGCAGGGCGGGTCGGACGAGTCACAGCTAAATCCCCAAATGCGGGCGCACCATACAAAGATTGCCGCGCTCTGGCGAGACCCCGAAATCCATTGAATTTTCGCACGCCAAGCCCGATCAGCCCAATTTCCGCTCTTTTTCCAGTCGCTTGAGCCAGGCCTTCGCCTGCGACGTCACATTCTTCGGCGCCGTGCCGCCATAGCTGACCCGGCTCTTCACCGACGATTCCACCGACAGCACCTTCATCACTTCTGCCGTGATCTTCGGTTCCACCGCCTGCATTTCCTTCAGGTCGAGCTCGTGCAACGCCACGCCCTTCTTGGTGGCGACGCCGACGATCCGGCCGGTGACGTGATGCGCCTCGCGGAACGGCATTTTCAGCGTCCGTACCAGCCAGTCCGCCAGATCGGTGGCGGTGGCATAGCCCTCGCCGGCAGCAAGCTTCATGCGCTCCTCATTGGGCACGAGATCGCGGACCATGCCGGCAATCGCGCGGATCGCCAGCGATAGCGCCGAATAGGCTTCCATCGCGCCCGCTTTGTCCTCCTGCATGTCCTTCTGATAGGCCAGCGGCAGGCCCTTCATGACAATCAACAATCCGGTGAGCGAGCCGATCACGCGGCCGGTCTTGGCGCGGACCAGTTCGGCCGCATCCGGATTGCGCTTCTGCGGCATGATCGAGGAGCCGGTGGTGAACTTGTCCGAAAGCCTGACGAGACCGACCAGCGGCGAGGTCCAGATCACGATCTCCTCGGCGAAGCGCGACAGATGCACGGCGGCGATGGAGGCCGCCGACAGTGTCTCCAGCACAAAGTCGCGATCCGACACCGCATCGAGCGAATTCGCCATCGGGCGATCGAAGCCCAGCGCCTTGGCTGTGGCATGGCGATCGATCGGGAATGAGGTACCGGCCAGCGCAGCGGCGCCGAGCGGGCTTTCATTGAGGCGCTTGCGCGCATCGGCGAAGCGGCCGCGATCCCGCGACACCATTTCCACATAGGCCAGCAGATGATGGCCGAAAGTCACCGGCTGCGCGGTTTGCAGATGGGTGAATCCGGGCATCACCGTGTCGGCATGTTCCAGCGCGCGATCGACGAGTGCCCGCTGCAGCGACGCGAAGGCCGCATCGATCTCGTCGATGGTATCGCGCACGAACAGGCGGAAATCGGTCGCAACCTGGTCGTTGCGCGAACGCGCGGTATGCAGGCGGCCGGAGGCCGGCCCGATCAGCTCGCCAAGTCGGCTCTCCACATTCATGTGAATGTCTTCGAGCGCCCGCTTGAATGTGAACGCCCCCTTGGTGATCTCTGACAGGATCGTGTCTAGACCGCCTGCGATATTTTTCGCATCTTTCGCGGTGATAATCCCTTGCCTGGCAAGCATCGCAGCATGGGCCTTGGACGCGGTAATGTCCTGGGCATAGAGGTGGCGATCGACGTCGATGGAGACATTGATTTCCTCCATGATGGCGTCGGGGCTTTCATCGAACAGCCCGCCCCACATCTTGTTGCTCACATTGGAGCCCTTACCGTCATTGCTGGACTTGCCGTTGCCCTTGCGCGAAGCCATGAATTGTCACTCATCTTTAACCGCAGCCGACGGATCGTCCGTCGCCAACCGTTGCATAGCCCTAACTGAGACCGAATGACAAACCCTATGCCCGACCAGCCTGCCCCCCGTCCGGCCAAACGCCGCCTGATCGTGCTCGGCGCGGTGCTCGTGGGCGCCGTGATCGGCTTTGCCGCGGTATCCAATATGGATCGGCTGCGGCAGCAGGCTGCGCCGGGCGATCCGACCTGCGCGCCGGCCATCGCACTGTCGAAGAAGATCGAGCCGCTGGCGCGCGGCGAAGTCGCCGGCCTGACCATGGCCAGGACGCCGCTGAAACTGCCGGACCTCGCTTTCAGGGATGCCGACGGCCAGGAAAAGAAGCTGTCCGACTGGCGCGGCCGGACGGTGCTGGTGAACCTGTGGGCCACCTGGTGCGTGCCCTGCCGCAAGGAAATGCCGGCGCTGAACAACCTCGAGACCAAGCTCGGCGGCCCGGATTTCCAGGTCGTTGCGATCAATATCGACACCCGCGACGCCGAGAAGCCGAAGGCCTTTCTGAAAGACGGCGGCCTCAACCGGCTGGATTATTTCACCGACACCTCAGCCAAGGTGTTCCAGGACCTCAAGGGCATCGGCCGTGCACTGGGTATGCCGACCTCGGTGCTGATCGATGGCAAGGGCTGCGAGATCGCGACCATCGCCGGCCCCGCCGAATGGGACAGTGAAGATGCCATCAAGCTGCTGAAAGCGGCGGTGAAGCCCGCCGCGGCCAGTTTCTGAAGACCACGGCACAGACAACTGCGACATACGGCCGCCTGCGCGGATCGCAAAATTCTCCAGAATGCTGTCGGATGAACGCAATTGCGTTCGTCTTGAAAACAACCGGGCCACGCGCCCGGCGCCGACGCATGACAGCAGGGAGAAACGACCAATGGCCTATATCGACGGATTCCTCGTTCCGGTGCCGAAGAAGAAGCTGAAAGCCTATGCCGCCATCGCGCGCAAGGCCGGCAAAATCTGGCGCGAATACGGCGCACTCGACTATCAGGAATGTGTCGCCGATGACGTCAGCGTCGGCAAATGGACATCGTTCCCGCGCAGCGTGAAACTGAAACCCGACGAGACCGTTGTGTTTTCCTATATCATCTACAAGACGCGCAAAGATCGCGACCGCATCAACGCCAAAGTGATGAAGGATCCGCGCCTCGCCAAGATGATGGATCCGAAGGCGATGCCGTTCGATGCCAAGCGCATGATCTATGGTGGCTTCAAGACGCTGGTTTCAGTCTGACGCAACAACGGAGGACGCCATGACGCCGCACGGTCATTTCAACTGGAATGAATTCGTGACGCGCGATCCCGAGCGCGCGAAAGCCTTCTATCAGGAGACCATCGGCTGGACCTATCAGGCCAAGAAGCTGGCGGGCGGCGGCATCTACTGGATCGCAATGATGGACAATGTGCCGGTCGGCGGCATCTTCCACGCGGAAGGCCCGGGCTACGAGAATGTACCCGATGGCTGGATGCCGTATCTCGCGGTCGACGATGTCGATGCGCGTGTGAAGAAAGCCGTCGCGGCCGGCGCGACGCTGATGCGGCCGGTATTCGACATTCCCGATGTCGGCCGGCTCGCAATCCTGCTGCAGCCCGGCGGTGCCGGGATCGGCTGGATCACACCGGTCGCGTAAGAGAAGCCGGGAGGCAGTAGGCTGCTGCCTCCCTTCGCGCTTCATGCCGGCACTTCGCCGCCGCTGCGCGACAGCAACACGAGCAGCGCGCCCGCCAGTGTCGCCGCTGCGAGATAACCAACGGCACCGAACGGGCCGAAACCGTCGACCAGAATGCCGCCAACGACTGCGCCAACCGTGATCGCGACCTGGAAAGCCGAGACGAGCAGGCCGCCCGCAGATTCGGCTTCGTCTGATGCGACCCGCACCATCCATGTCTGGAAGCCAACCGGCAGCACACCGAAGGCAAAACCCCAGAGGCCAACTGCGATGCCCGCGACAAGGCCCGAAGCGCCAAAGACAAACAGCACCAGCGCGAGCACGGCGATCGCCGCAGATCCCGTGACGATCGCAAGTTTCGCACTGCGGGCGACAAGCACCCCGCCCGCGAAATTGCCGAAGAAACCGCCAACGCCATAAGCCAGCAGGACGAGCGAGATCGCCGTGACCGGAAGCTGCGGCACTTGTTCGAGGAAATGCCGGACGTAAGTGAATCCGGCGAAGTGGCCCGAGATGCTGACGGCGATTGCGATCATCACAAGCCGGACACTGGGCCGACGCATCAGTACGAACAGCGTGCGCACATCCGGTGATGTGAGCGGCGGCAAGCGCGGCAGCGTCAGCACCTGAAAGACGAGCACGACGGCGCCGACAGCGGCAGCCAGCAAGAACACGTTCCGCCAGCCCCACAGATCTCCAAGATATGCACCGATGGGCGCAGCGCTGACGGTGGCGATCGAAACGCCACTGAAAATCAGCGAGATCGCGCGCGGCAGCGCCTCCGCCGGAACAAGCCGCATCGCGGTGGCCGTTGCCATTGCCCAAAAACCGCTGAGGCTGATGCCGAGCAGCACGCGGGCAAGCAACAGGATTGGAAGATTGCTCGCGGTAGCCGACAGCAGATTGGACACGATCAGCAGCACCGTGAGCGACCACAGGACGACGCGGCGATCCATGGCGCGTGTCACAATGGCCGTCGCAAGTCCGGCGATGATCCCGACAAGGGAGGTCGCCGTCACCACCTGCCCGGCAGCGCCGACCGAGACACCGAGATCGGTAGCGATCGGCGTGAGCAGGCTGGCCGGCAGGAATTCAGCAGTGACCTGGCTGAAGGCGCCAAGCATCAAGGAGACAACAGCCGCCCAGGCCGCGTCCGTCCGCTCAGTGGTTACGGGAGAAACATCGGCATCAAGTGCAGCAGTGGCGGAATCAGTCATGGCAGTCTCCAGCAGGGACCCCGGAGATGGAGGTGACCTCCTGGAGTTTCCATGCTAGAAAACCCTCAATGCTTGATCATTCGTCCACAACTGTCGCCACTCACCCCCTGACTGAAATGCTCCGGGGCTTGAAGATTGAGGGCGTCGATTACGTCCGCTGCCGCATGACCGAGCCATGGGGGCTGGTATTCCCGGCACGGCCGAAGGCGCAATTCCACTTCGTCGCCGAACGCGGCTGCTGGCTGCGAACTGTGGATAACGCGTGGGTCCGCCTTGAACCAGGCGATGCCGTCTTGCTGCCGCGCGGCGCGGAACATGCGTTGGCGAGCTCGCCCGATGCCTTCCCGGCACCGGTCGAGAATTGCCAGTTCGAACCGGTGTGCTGCGGCATCCTCGACACCTGCAGCGGCGGCAACAGCAATGGCGAAGAAACCGTGCTGTTCGGCGCCGGCATGACCTTCAACCTCGATAGCCAGCATCCGTTACTGCTGATGATGCCTGAGCTGATGCAGATGCACGAACTTGCCACCGACGAGCCCGCCATCCCGCATCTGCTCGAGGCCATGACGTCCGAACTGGCGCTGGATCGCGTCGGTGCCGGCGGCATGCTGACGCGGCTGGCCGATGTCGTCGCCGCTGCACTGATCCGCAACTGGGTGGAGAAGGGCTGCGGCTCTGCCGGTTGGGTCGCAGCAGCGCGCGATCCCGGTATCGGGCGGGTTCTCGCCGCGATCCATCGCGACCCGACCAGGGATTGGACCGTCGAGGCGCTGGCGAACGTCATGCATGCATCACGCTCGGCATTTGCGTTGCGCTTCGCCAATGTCGTCGGCCAAACACCGGCCCGTTACGTCGCGCAATTGCGGATGCAGGAAGCAAAGCAGTGGCTCACTCGCGACCGCCTGAAGATCGCGGTCGTCGCACGCCGGCTTGGCTATGAATCGGAAGCAGCGTTCAGCCGTGCCTTCAAGCGCATCATTGGCGCGCCGCCCAGCCATTTTCGCGCGACACTGACTGCTGCCTCTAGCGGCGAGCGGCCAGCTTCGACAGCGCCTTAGGCGGCGATATCGACGTTGCCGCCGACGCCCGCGCCGAGATTGGCCTGCGATGCCTGCTGTGCGCCACCGAGCAGCGTGAGCACAGTGTTCTTTTCCATGTCGGCATTCGACTTCATGATCGAGGTCGAAATCTGCTGCTGCGTTCCCGCTGCCTTCATGGCAAGCGCGCTGGCAACCAAAGCCATATCCATCAGAAACACTCCGTAACGTCGTAGCGCCGGTATAGCGGTGCGGGGTTAACGAATGTTGACCTGGTGCAACAATCAGCCGGCATTCGCCCGAAATGCCGCACCCAGCGTGCGCAGCGCGCCGCGCGCCCGCGCATCGGTGAGGCTGGAATGCAGCATCGTCTCGGCATCCTGCAATTTCGGCAGACCGAGGCGCGGGCCGAGATCGATGCTGCCGGCGGGAGCAACACGGCGGACCAGCGCACCAACAGCGAGACCGGCGGAGATCGCCGCGCCGATGGTCGCAACGCCGCCGCCAACGAAGGCTTCGGTCCACGGAATGCCAGCCCCATCGAGCGCCACAATCGCCGCCGAACGGACCGTACATGGCGCGGACTGCGCCGCGAGTCGCAGCGGCTCACCGGGCGCGTGCCGAAAATCCAGTGTGCCCATCCAGCCAAATGGTTCTTCCATCAAGACCTCGCCGTCACCACGTCGCCTGTCGACCCGCAACACGATCGCCGCGTCGAGATCGCCAGCGTCATAGGCCGACAGCAGGACACGTGATGACTCGATCCGCAATTCGATCACCAGGGACGGATCGGTCGCGCTCATGCGTTTCAATACGTCGGCAAGATCGGCGCCGACGAGATGATGGCTGATCCCCACCACGAGACGCCGCCGCTCCGCAGCGAATGAGCCAATGGCCGACTGATGCGCCGCGACGAGATTTCGCGCGGAGGCCAGAAAAGCCGCCCCCTCCGCCGACAGGCGCACCAGCCGCGGCGTTCGCTCCAGCAGGCGCTTGCCAAGCCCGCTTTCCAGCCGCTTGATCTTCAGGCTGATCGCCGACTGCGTGCTTCCCATCGCCTCGGCGGCGCGGGTGAAGCTGGTGAGATCGGCCACCAGCACGAAGGCCTGCACGGCCTCGATATCGAGCGCTTTCATCGGCCAATCATTTCAATATGACATCATTGAAATATTATTTCATACGATTTTCCAATGATCAATATGGGATTAGGTTTGCTGCATCGGATTTGAACGACAGGAGACCACCATGCCGCTGGTTCGCATTTCACTGAAGAAGGGCAAGCCCGCCGCCTATCGGGAGGCGATCGCCGAAGGCGTCTACCAGGCGCTGCGCGAGACCTTCAACGTCCCGGAGGGCGACCGTTTCGTCACCATCTCGGAGCACGAGGATGGCACTTTCATCTATGATCCGAATTATCTCGGCATTCGCCGGACCGATGACCTCGTCATCATCCAGTTGACGGTGAGCAACACCCGTCCGCGTGAGCAGAAGCAGGCGCTCTACAAACGGATCGTCGAGAAGTTGACTGACAGACCGGGCCTGCGGCCCGAAGACGTCTTCATCAACCTCGTCGAGGTGCTGCCGGAGAACTGGTCGTTCGGCAATGGCGTGGCGCAGTACGTGACATGATTACGCAGCGCGAGACATTGATGGCGCATCTGTGCGGAGTCGGGATGGGCATGGCGATGATCGTCGGGATGGTACCGGCGACGGTGAGCTTGATGCGGGCTCTCATCTAACCAGGCACTCCGTCATGCCCGCGCGAGGCGCGGCTTCGCTAGATGTCGCGGGCATCCACGTCTTATTTTGCTGGCCACAAAAACGTGGATGGCCGGGACAAGCCCGGCCATGACGAAATCTTACTATAACGGACAGCGCGCGAAGCTTAGCGCGTCGGGATCGGCTTCTCGCCGCGATAGTCATAGAAACCGCGCTGGGTCTTGCGACCGAGCCAGCCGGCTTCGACATATTTCACCAGCAGCGGGCACGGCCGATACTTGGAGTCGGCGAGGCCTTCATGCAGCACTTGCATGATCGACAGGCACGTATCGAGGCCGATGAAGTCGGCGAGTTCGAGGGGGCCCATCGGGTGATGCGCACCGAGCTTCATCGCAGCATCGATGGCTTCGACATTGCCGACACCTTCATACAGCGTGTAGATCGCCTCGTTGATCATCGGCAACAGAATGCGGTTGACGATGAAGGCCGGGAAATCTTCCGAGACGGCGATCTGCTTGCCGAGCCTCGTGACGAAGTCCTTGGACGCATCGAAGGTCGCGTCATCGGTGGCAATGCCGCGGATCAGTTCGACCAGCTCCATCAACGGCACCGGATTCATGAAGTGAATGCCGATGAACTTTTCGGGACGGTCGGTCGACGCGGCGAGGCGCGTGATCGAGATCGACGATGTGTTGGAGGCGATGATTGCCTCCGGCTTCAGCACGGCGCAGAGATCGTGGAAGATCTTGCGCTTGATCTCTTCCTTCTCGACGGCGGATTCGATCACGAGATCGCAATCGGCAAGGCCGTCCATCGTGTCCGACGAGGTGATGCGATCCAGCGCGGCCTTGCGTGCATCCTCGGTGATGACCTTCTTCGACACCTGACGCGACAGGTTGCCGTTGATCGTCGCCATGGCGGACTTCAGGCGGTCGGCAGAGACATCGTTCAGCACAACTTCGAGGCCGCCCAATGCAGCCACATGCGCAATGCCATTGCCCATCTGGCCTGAGCCGATCACGCCGACTTTCTTGATCATAACCGCCATCTTGCTTGTCATCTCTGGGAACACGCCGCCCGCGCTTGCCGCGTTCGGAGAGCTATCTTTACATAAAATATCGGCCGGAGTCAGTCACTCCGGCCGATGTCGTTAATTGAGGCGCAAAGCCCTAATTCAGCAAGGCCTTATTTGCCAAATCCTTGCCTGGCGGGCCTCTACTTGCCGAGTGCTTCGGTCAGCTCCGGCACGGCCTGGTAGAGGTCGGCGACCAGGCCGTAATCGGCGACCTGGAAGATCGGCGCGTCTTCGTCCTTGTTGATCGCGACGATCACCTTGGAGTCCTTCATGCCGGCGAGATGCTGGATCGCGCCGGAAATGCCGATGGCGATATACAGCTCCGGAGCCACGACCTTGCCGGTCTGGCCGACCTGCCAGTCGTTCGGGGCATAACCGGCATCCACCGCGGCGCGCGAGGCGCCGACACCGGCGCCGAGCTTGTCGGCGAGCGGCTCGATGTATTTGGCAAAGTTCTCGCGGCTCTGCATGGCACGGCCACCGGACACGATGATCTTCGCCGAGGTCAGTTCCGGACGATCGCTCTTGGCCATGTCCTCGCCGACGAAGGTCGACAAACCCGGATTCTCGGCCGTCTTGGCGTCTTCCACCGCCGCGCTGCCGCCTTCACCGGCTGCACCGAAGGTCGAGGTACGCACCGTAATGACCTTCTTGGCGTCCTTGGACTTTACGGTCTGGATCGCGTTACCGGCATAGATCGGACGCTCATAGGTGTCGGGCGCAATCACCTTGGTGATTTCCGACACCTGCATCACGTCGAGCAGGGCGGCGACGCGCGGCATCACGTTCTTCGAGCGCGTGGTCGCAGCGGCGATCAGCACGTCATAGGCAGGGGCCAGCGACACGATCAGCGCGGCCAGCGGCTCGGCGAGGTCGTGGGCATAGGACGCGTCGTCGGCGAGCAGTACCTTGGTGACGCCCTGCAGCTTGGCGGCAGCTTCCGCGGCCGGCTTCGCATTCTGGCCGGCAACGAGGATGTGCACCTCGCCGCCGATCTGGGTGGCAGCGGTGAGCGCCTTGTTGGTGGAATCCTTCAGGGTGGCGTTGTCGTGATCGGCAAGCAGCAATGTCGGCATTAGAGCACCCCGGCTTCAGTCTTGAGTTTCGATACCAGTTCGGCGACGTCCTTGACCTTGACGCCGGCCTTGCGGCCGCCCGGTTCGCTGGTCTTGATGATCTCGAGACGCGGAGAGATATCGACGCCGTAACCATCGGCGGTCTTCTCGTCGATCGGCTTCTTCTTCGCCTTCATGATGTTCGGCAGCGATGCGTAGCGCGGCTCGTTCAGACGAAGATCGGTGGTAACGATCGCCGGTCCCTTGAGCTTGACGGTTTGCAGACCGCCATCGACTTCACGGGTCACGGTGACGTCGTCGCCCTCGATGACGAGCTTGTTGGCGAAGGTCGCCTGCGGCCAGCCAAGCAGCGCAGCCAGCATCTGGCCGGTCTGGTTGGCGTCGTCGTCGATCGCCTGTTTGCCGAGGATCACCAGGCCGGGCTTTTCCTCATCGGCGACAGCCTTGAGGATCTTCGCCACGGCGAGCGGCTCGACGGTGCCGTCAACCTTGACGAGGATGCCACGGTCCGCGCCCATCGCGAGGCCGGTGCGGAGGGTTTCGGACGCCTGTGCGGGGCCGATCGACACCACCACCACTTCGGTTGCCTTGCCGGCCTCTTTCAGGCGCAGGGCTTCCTCGACAGCGATTTCGTCGAACGGATTCATCGACATCTTGACGTTGGACAGTTCGACGCCCGATCCGTCGCTCTTGACGCGAACCTTGACGTTGTAATCGACCACCCGTTTGACCGCGACCAGAACCTTCATCGATCCTCTTTCGTGTGAGTTTTATTGTTTCAGAGCTTGCTCGGAAGCTTGGGCGCGGAACCTAAAGCCCCTGCCACACGGGGTCAACGCGCCAGACCCTAAAATCGAATGTCTCTAGGCCAGCCGATTTAGCCGAAATTACCGGTTCTGGCCGGGCACCCAGAGCACATCGCCCGCACCATTGTCGTTCTGCGAGCGGCTGGCGACGAACAGGAAGTCCGACAGCCGGTTCATATACTGGATACCAGCATCCGAGACCGGCTCATCGGGCTGAGCGGCGAGTTCCACCATGATCCGTTCCGCACGACGGCAGATCGTCCGGGCTACATGGAGGTGAGCGGCCGCCGGTGTTCCGCCAGGCAAAACAAACGAGGTCAGATCGGCCAGCGGCGCGTTGAGCATGTCAATATCGTTCTCCAACCGCTCGACCTGACTCGCCAGCAGGCGCAGCCGTTCGGCCTTGCCCTCGCGCTGCGGAACCGCGAGATCAGCCCCGAGATCGAACAGATCGTTCTGGATCAGCCCGAGCATCGCATCCAAGGACCGCGCATGGGCGAGATGCAGCCGCACCACGCCGATCGCCGCATTGGTCTCATCCACGGTTCCATAGGCGCTGACGCGGAGATCATATTTCGGCCGACGCTCGCCGGTGCCGAGAGCTGTCGTGCCGTCATCGCCGGTGCGGGTGTAGATGCGGTTGAGAACGACCATCGAATTGATCCAGAGCCAGTTAAGGAATTTGCGTCAGCGGCCCATCGCCCAGACGGTGGCCATAGTGAGGATAATGGCGACGAATTGTAGCACCACGCGCCACCGCATCAGCTTCTGCGAGCGATCCGGCGAGCCGCCGCGCATCATGTTGAACAGGCCGAGCAGCAGGACCAGCGCAACGGCGCCGACCGCGATGGGGAGGATAATGTTGCTGAGCGTTGATGTCATATCGGCTACATAACACTGCGTCACAGGCTGCGCTATCGTCAGTCGTCAAAATGGCGCGGCGGTCACGCGCGCGCCGCAATGCAACGATCTGGCTTTTTCGCGTTAGATATCAGAAGCTAACATGAGGGCCGGTGATTTGCCGGGCCGATCCCGAACCAGGTGGCACGTGGGGCAGATACGCACCGTCTACGATGTTGTGATGGACGCCTTCTATACGTTTCTTGCCGATGACGGCTGGGCGATCGCCAGCCATATCGCCCTCTCCACCCTGATGGCGCTGTTTCCGTTCCTGATCGTGCTGGCCTCGCTGGCCGGCTTTTTCGGCTCCAAGAATCTCGCCGATCAGGCCGTCGGCCTGCTGCTGGAGGTCTGGCCCGATCAGGTGGCCGGCGCCCTGTCCTCGCAGATCCACGACGTGCTGACCACCACCCGCGGCGACGCGCTCACCATCGGTCTCGTGCTCGCAGTGTATTTCGCCTCCAACGGCGTCGAGAGCCTGCGCGTTGCCCTGAACCGCGCATACTCGGTGATCGAGCTGCGGCGCTGGTACTGGCTGCGGCTGGAGTCGATCGGCTACACGCTGGTCGCTGCCGTCACCGCGCTCGCCATGGCGTTCCTGATCGTGCTCGGCCCGCTGATGCTGGAAATCGTGAGGCGCTATGTCCCGCTGATGGTCGAGAACAACGAGCGGCTGCTGACGGTGGCGCGTTACGGCATCACCATCGTCGCGATGGTGATCGCATTGTTCATCCTCCATGTGTGGCTGCCGGCAGGCCGCCGCACCTTCAGCCAGATCCTGCCGGGCATCATCTTCACGATGCTGGCGTCGCTGGCCTCGGGTATCGGCTTCGGCCTCTATCTCGCGCGCTTCGCCAACAATTACGTGACGATGTATGCCGGCCTGGCATCGGTGATTATCGCGCTGGTGTTTCTGTACTTTATTGCGGCGATCTTCGTGTTCGGCGGCGAACTGAATGCCGCCATCATCAAGTCGCGGCTGCCCCACGGCGTCTCGCTTCAAGCAGCGCAGTCGCTAGCGCCCGCGGAGACACCGGTTTGATCAGAAACGCGTCGGCGCCCGCCTGACGCGATGCGGCTTCATCTTCACTGCGACCGGACACCCCAATGATCGCGACGCGGCCATGCGGCGCCTTCAGCGCACGGATCTGCCGGATCGCCTCGACGCCGTCGATACCCGGCAGCACCATGTCCATGAGCACCGCATCGAACGTGCCCTGCGCGACGCGCTCCGCCGCTGCTTCGCCACGACCGATGAACTCGGCCTGATGGCCGAGTTCAGTGAGAATGGCATTGAGCACGACGCGACCAAACGGATTGTCCTCAACGCTCAAGACCCGCAGCGTTTCTCCCGGCGCAAAAGCAGCATCATCGGCGCTCGACATGATGGCGATCGGACCGCTCGTCTTGTCGAGGCCGACCGTCAGCGTGAACACTGTCCCACCACCGCGGCTCTGCGCCACAGTGATGTCGCCACCCATCGCGCGCGCGAGTTGCTTCACCGACGACAGGCCGAGGCCGGCACCGCCAAAACGCGATGCGATCGACACATTGGCCTGCGAGAACGGTTTGAACAGCCGCTTGATCTCGGCGAGCGTGAGCCCGATGCCGCTATCGGAGACGGTGAAGGATACGCCGACCTTGCCGGCCATACGCACGGGCGAGACCTTCAGCGCCACATTGCCCTGTTCGGTAAATTTCACCGCATTGTCGATCAGATTTTCCAGCGCCGCGCGCAGCCGCACGGGATCGCCGACCACGAACACCGGCAGTCTGTCGGAGATCGCGACCCGCGACAGCAGCCCCTTGGCAGCCGCGCGACCCGCGAGCGAGTCGCCGATGTTGCGGGCAAGCGCGCGCAGATCGAAGAAATCCTGCCGCAGTTCGAATCTGGATTTGCTGCTGCGCGCCGCATCGACGAACAATGTCGCGAGACCCGCCAGATGTTCGGCGCCAGCCTTGATCGTCTCGACCCAGCGTCGCTCACGTTCATCGAGATCGGAGGTGGCCAGCAGATCACTGACCGCAAGAATGCCGGTCAGCGGCGTGCGCACCTCATGGGCGAACACCGCCAGCGCGGTTTCCACCATCGCATCGGCACGCGGGGACCTGCGCTTGGCGCGTGGCTTCGATGCAGGCTTCTTCGCCGCACGCTTCTTGGCCACGCGTTTTTTCAGCGTTTGCTTGGTGCGCGTCCGCATCTTGCGCGGAGAGCGCGATGTCAGCGCCATATGATGCCCACCTGTCCCGGCGGCACCATGCCACGGCGGGGCGCGCGGAGTCACGCCGCGGGCCTGGTCCGGCTTGCGAATTTCTTGCGGCTAACTTGCGGCAGACGGGTCAGGTAGCCCGACCATGCGGCGGATATCCGCTGGTGTAGTGCCCCCGGCCCGCAACTCCCGCAGGCTGGTGGAGTCGGTCGATTTCGACAGTTTTGCGCCGGTGCCATCGCGCACCAGTGGGTGGTGCCGATAGACCGGTTGCGGCAGGCCGAGCAGTTGCTGCAACAGCCGGTGCACGCTGGTCGACCAGAACAGATCCTGGCCGCGCACCACATGGGTCACGCCCTGCAGCGCATCGTCGATGACGACCGAGAGATGATAGCTGGTCGGCGTTTCCTTGCGGGCCAGGATCACGTCACCCCAGGCATCCGGTTGCGCGACAACGGCTCCGGTCTCGCCACTCGGGCCTGCGCCCTGCTCGGTCCATGCGAGCGAACCACTGGCCGCAATGGCTCTGGCCATATCGAGCCGCAGCGCCATCGGGGCATCTGCCCGTTTGAGTTCGGCGACAGCCTGCGGCGACAACGATCTGGCAATGCCTGGATAGAGAGGCGCACCGTCGGGATCGCGCGGCCATGAGCCTTTCGCTTCTTCGGCCGCGATCATGCGCGCGATCTCGGTGCGGCTCTCGAAGCTCGGATAGAGCAGTCCCATGGCGGCGAGCCGCTCGGTCGCGGCGCGGTAGTCGGCGAAATGCTGCGACTGTCGCCGTACCGGCATCTCCCAGGCGATGCCGAGCCAAGCAAGATCCTCGTAGATCGCCGCCTCGAATTCCGGCCGGCAGCGCGTGGCATCGATATCCTCGATCCGCAGCAGCAACCGGCCACCGGCCTCACGCGCCAGATCGAAATTCAGCAGCGCCGAATAGGCATGGCCGAGATGCAGATAGCCGTTGGGGCTGGGCGCGAAGCGAAAAACAGGGGCCATCACAGGTTTGCCTGGATCAGGTCGCGCGCGAAAGCACGCGTCAGCCAGTCCATGAACACACGCACCCGCGGCGAGAGCTGGCGATTGCGCGGATAGAGCAGCGACACGGGCGACGGCGTCGGCGGATGTTGCGGCAGCACCTCGACCAGCGTGCCATCGGCGAGTTCGCCCTTGATCCGATAGTGCGGCACCTGCACCAGGCCGAAGCCGAGTTTCGCCATGGCCACGTAATTTTCCGCGCTGTTCACCGTGATCGCCACCCGCAAGGAGACAAGACGCAGCGCGCCGCTGTCCTGAAATTCCAGCGGCAGCACTGCGCCCGTCGCCGAGGAGTGATAGCCGACCATGCGATGGCCTTCGAGCGCATCGATGGACAAAGGCACGCCCATGCGCGCGAGATAGGACGGCGCGGCGCAGGTGACTTCGTCCATCATGGTCAGCCGCCGCGCCACCATATCGCTGTCGCGGAGCTCCCCGACACGCACCACGCAGTCGATGCCCTCGCGGATCAGGTCAACCAGCCGGTCGCCCTCGCTGAGATAGAGTTGGATATCAGGATATTCGGCGAGAAAGTCCGGCAGATGCGGCAGCACGAAATTACGCGCCAGCGTGCCATTCATATCCACCCGCAGCGGCCCCTTGGGCTTGGCCCCGCAGAACGCGCTTTCGGCGTCTTCAAGATCGGCAATCAGCGTCAGGCAGCGCTGGTGATAGGCCTCGCCGTCCAGCGTCGGTCGCACCAGCCGCGTGGTGCGCTCGAGCAGTCGCACGCCGAGCCGCGCCTCGATCTGCTTCACGGCGTCGGTGACGGTCGACCGCGGCAGACCTAGATCTTCGGCTGCCGCCGTAAAGCTGCGCCGCTCCACCACCCGGGTAAACACCCGCATCGTCTCGAAACGGTCCATCTCTTTGTTCGCTAAATCCGGATTGTGATGCCAGATAATGCATCATTATCCGGAAAGTGAAACTGTCTAGATTTCTCCCATCAGAACGGCGCTGCCAGTCGGCCGTCTTATCGAGGAGAAGCGAAATGACCAACCAATCCAGCAAGGTAGCCATCGTGACGGGCGCATCCCGCGGCATCGGTGCAGCCATCGCCGAGCGGCTGGGCCGCGACGGCTTCACGGTCATCGTCAATTACTCCGGCAATGCCGCGCTGGCCGAGGCCGTCGCACAAAAGATCGAAGCCGCGGGTGGCCGCGCGCTTACCGCCAAGGCCGATGTCAGCGATCCCGCCGCTGTGCGCGGGATGTTCGATGCAGCGGAGACCGCCTTTGGCGGCATCGACGTGCTGATCAACAATGCCGGCATCATGAAGCTCGCGAAATTCGCCGACGCCGACGACGCATCGTTCGACCAACAAATCGCGGTCAATCTGAAAGGCACCTTCAACACTATGCGCGAAGCCGCCAAGCGGCTGCGCGACGGGGGCAGGGTTGTGAACTTCTCCACGGGAGTCGTTGGCACCAAGCTCGAGAGCTACGGCATCTATGCCGCCACCAAGGCTGCGGTCGAAACCATGACGGGTATCATGGCCAAGGAGATGCGGGGCCGCTCGATTACCGTGAACGCCATCGCACCCGGCCCGACCGCAACCGACCTGTTCCTCAATGGCAAGTCACCGGAACTGATCGAGCGTTTCGCCAAGGCGACGCCAATGGAGCGTCTCGGCACACCCGAGGACATCGCCAATGCCGTTGCTTTCCTGGTCGGACCTGAAGGCGGCTGGATCAACGCCCAAGTGCTGCGCGCCAATGGCGGGCTTGTGTGAGATCGGAGCGACTGCCGCGCGTCATTTCTTCTTCCAGCCGCGGTAGTCGCTCTCCACCAGTTCTGACATGGTCTTGGCGGCTTTTCCGAGCCATCCCGGAGGGCGCTTCCTGAGATCGGCGCGCAGCGCTTTTGCGCCGATCTTGCTCGCGACATGAATGGCAGCGAGATCCTGCCCCATCGCATTCAATAGCTGCGTGGTCAGCTTGGCCAGCTCGGCGCCCGGACTCTTGCCGAGTTCAATCTTGCGGGAATCCGGCGCCAGCCGGCGGATCACGAACTTGCCGTCAATGGCCAGAAACGGATCCGGCGCGCGATAGCGTCCAAACGCCAAGGCGTGAAGATGCGAAATGCTCGACTTGCTACCATGTGCCCAAAGCCATGCCGAAGGGACGAGCGCTTTTGCCTCCCTCAGGCAGAAACCGCCTTCCGCAGTGGCGACGGCCACGTATCGTGGCCGGCCGAGGCCGCCGGTGCCCGCGACGCGGCTGCCAAATCTCTCGATCGTTGCGCCCTTCAGCGACTTTTTCAGTGCCTGGACGACCTTTGCAGGCGGCTTGGCGGTCGGATACTTCTTCACCTCGTTCCAGAACTTCGCCGGCTTCTTGCGCACGCGAACGGCATAGGGCCGCATCCAGAATTCGCGTTGATCCAATAAAGCCGGATGGGGATCGGCCAGACCCTTGCGGTAGCCGGCGAGAATGGCACGCGAGATTGGCGCTCTCCCAAGCCTCATGCCCGGCGCAAGCAGCGCGCTGGTCGTAAGACGAACGAGATCGAACAGATACGGCATCTTCGCCGCCTCATCGAAATCGTTGATGCCCCAGACCAGCCGCCCTTCGGCGTCCCGCCAGGTGCCGTAGTTTTCGAGATGGACGTCGCCGACGCACAGGACATGCGGCGCATCGCATAATGTCGGGCAGAGGTCTTCGATCTTCCTTGCCCACCGAAAATACGTGCCACGCAAAAAGACGAAGGAGTCCTCCCGCATCAGCCTGTGTTTGAGCCTGAGGTCCTTTTCCACGACGTCGCACTGGCCACGCAGCCAACCCTCATACGCGCTGTTATCTTCGCGAAAAGACATCTAGGCCTCGCGGTCGCTCAAAAACAATCAAAAGATGTATTGAATTCAGGATGCACCATAAGACGGTGCAACGAAACCGGCTACGGCAAAATTCGTAGCGCCGAACGCAAAACGCCGGGTATCAGAGACACCCGGCGTTTTGAATTCTCGGTCGAAGATGCGTCTCAGGACTCGGCGCGGCCGCTCTGGATCACCACCACGCGGCTGCCGATCTTCACGCGATTATAGAGATCGACGATGTCCTGATTCATCAGCCGGATGCAGCCGCTTGAGACGGCGTGGCCGATGGTCTCGGGCTCGGTGGTGCCGTGAATGCGGAACATGGTGTCGCGGTCGCCCTGATAGAGATACATCGCGCGCGGCCCGAGCGGATTATCGATACCGCCCTCCATGCCGCCCGCCATCTTGCGGTAGCGCGCGGGTTCGCGGTTCATCATGTTTTCCGTCGGGCTCCAGTGCGGCCACTCGGCCTTGCGCTTGATCACCGCAGCGCCGGCGAAAGCGAGGCCGGCCTTGCCGACGCCGATGCCATAGCGCATCGCCTTGCCGTCGCCTTCCACGAGATAGAGATGCCGTGCGGCCGTATCGACCACGATGGTGCCTGCGGGCTCCTTGGTGCGGTAAGCGACGCGCTGACGCAGCATCGCCGAATCGATTCCGGAGACGTCGATGGCCGGCAGCGTGTGCCCGCCGTCATTCAACTCGGCATAGCTGGCGGACGGACCGCCAAAGCCGGTGGACGACATCATCCCCCCGCTGCTTGCACATCCTGCCAACACAGCGGGCAACATCAAAAGCGCCAGAAGGCGCAGCCCGCGTGATCCACCAAAACCTGTCATTCCCAACCCTTGCTGCAACGCGTCCAACCCGGACGACCCGCACCTCATACAGGGCTGAGCGATCAAATCAGGCTCAACAGCGTGTCATTTCGCTCATGGAACAGCTCTGGACTGCACTTTGCGCGCCGCTGTGGTGATCGCGCCACAGCCGCGCAGGCTCACGAATAACCTCAGGTTGATCGATCGCCTTTGAGGGTCGGCCGGCGCGCAGCGCGAGCCTTCCCACGGAACCGCAGCAGCGATGCCCGCCGAAGCGGGCCGGAACACTCCACCATGGGTCTCACCGGCCTTGTTGAGACCGGCGACATTGAGGACCACGCCATGACGACACGATCCAGCACGATGTCGTCCCGCAACTATCAATGCGCGGACGACCGCTACAAACGCCACGCGCATGACGAGATCGATATCATGTCCATTGGAAGGACGACCTGCTCGACGAAGTCCACGCGCCTTATAATGCGAAGCACTTGCAGCTGGATTTCACGGCTTGCATCGTTCTGATCGGCATATTAGAGCACACAGCCGCGTGAGACTTCGCGTTACCCCAACGAGATTTTCAGATGACAAGCGTTCGCAGTCTTGCGCAAGGCAGCATTGCCGTTGGCCTGCTGGTCCTCGGTATGAAATACGCCGCCTATTATCTGACTGGCAGCGTCGCACTGCTGTCCGATGCGATTGAAAGCATCGTTAATGTCGTGACAGCCATCGTTGTTTTGCTTGCGACCACGCTGAGCGCGAAACCGGCAGACGACGATCATCCCTACGGGCACCATAAGGCTGAATATTTCTCGGCCGTGCTCGAAGGCGTACTGATCGTGCTCGCCGCGATCCTGATCCTGCGCGAAGCCTATCAAAGCTATCTGACGCCGCGCCTCGTCGAAGCCCCCTGGGTCGGACTACTCGTCAACGCAGCGGCAAGCGTCATCAATGCAGGTTGGGCATGGGTGCTGATCAGGCAAGGTCGCATCCACCGCTCGCCTGCCCTGGCAGCAGACGGCCGCCATTTGCTGTCCGACGTGTATTCTTCAATCGGTGTTCTCGGCGGCGTCGGAGTAGCGGCACTGTCGGGCATCGCCATTCTCGATCCGATCCTTGCGGCGCTCGTCGCGCTCAACATCCTGTGGGCCGGCTGGGGCCTGATGAAGGAATCGCTCAGCGGATTGATGGACGAGGCCATTCCGCCAGCCATGCTCGCGAGTATCAAGCAGACCATATCGGCCCATGCCGACGGCGCGATCGAGGCGCATGACCTGCGCACCCGCCGCGCCGGCAGCATGACCTTTATCGATTTCCATCTGGTGGTGGCAGGATCGACCACCGTGAGCGCCGCGCACGACATTTGCGACAAGCTCGAGACCGCGATCCGTCAGGAGATCGGCGAAGCGCTGATCACCATCCATGTCGAACCCGACGACAAGGCCAAGCATTCCGGCATCGTCGTTCTCTAGATTTCGGGTGACTTCGCTCCACGAACGGCTTTGACAGGTTCCGCCCCCGTGTTAATCGGGAGGCGAGGATCGTTCCCGTGACACATGTTTCGCGCAAACGCTGGTTTGGGGCCGTGGCATCTTTGGCCGCTGCCTATGCGCTTGTGCTCAATGTCGTGCTGTCCAGCCTGTTGCTCGCCGCGATATCGCCGACTGCGCAGGCCGCAGGCTTCGAGCTCTGCCTCACCCATCCCGACCTTGCCGCATTCCCTGATGACACCGGCAAGACGTCAGGCGCACCTGCGGTGCATTGCCCGGTCTGCGTCGGCACCCATGCGCCGGGTGCCCCGCCTGCCTCCGCCACTTTCCTCGTCTCGCGTATCGCCATCGCGATCGCTCCCGTTGCCGCCCTCGACGATCGCATCGTTGTGGAAGCAGCAACCTCCGACCACCGGGCCCGCGCGCCGCCGCGCCTGAGCTGACGTTCCACGCCGTCAGACGCCGCGCATCAGCGCGCGCGTTGCTCAGTTCAATCCCGGTGGAGTTTTCCCCATGCTATCCGTTTCCATGCGGCTGCGCAGCGTCCTGCTCGCATCCGCGGCCGCGCTCATTCCAGGCGCGGTGTCGGCCCAATCGGCCCTTTCAACATCGCTTCCGGCGGTTACCGTCGATGCACCCGCCCAGCAGCGCGCTGCAGCCACGCGCAAGCCACGCAACGTGGCGCCAAACGCCCGTACGGCCCGCAGCACCCCTGCGGCAACGCCAGCATCTGTCGGCGCGCAGGCCCCGACCGTCCCAGGGGCCCTTACGGTGCTCACCGCGCAGCAGGCACTCCGCGAGGTCCAGCAGACGCCCGGCGGCGTCGCGCTGGTGACAGCGGATGCGTGGCGAACGTCGACGCCGTCGAACACCATCAAGGACGTGCTCGATTATGTGCCGGGCGTGTTCGCGCAGCCGAAATGGGGCGACGACACCCGCCTGTCGATCCGCGGATCGAGCCTGTCGCGTAATTTCCATCTGCGCGGCGTGCAACTCTATATGGACGGCATCCCGATCAACACCGCCGACGGCTATGGCGATTTCCAGGAGATCGACCCGACCGCCTATAAATATGTCGAGGTGTTCAAGGGCGGCAACGCATTGCGCTTCGGCGCCAATTCGCTCGGCGGCGCGATCAATTTCGTGACGCCCACCGGCCGCGATCCTTTCGCGAACGGCGCGTCGGTCGACATGGGCGCCTTCGGCTTCCGTCGCCTGCAAGCCAACACCGGCGGCGCCAATGGTCCGTGGGACGGTTTCATCACGGCCTCGACGCAATCCGCCGATGGCTTCCGCGATCACAGCAATGGCGAGGCAACACGCGTCAGCGGCAATGTCGGCTACCAGTTCTCGCCGGACTTCGAGACCCGCTTCTATCTCAATGCCAACAGCGTGCGGCAGCGCATTCCCGGCTCGGTCAGCAAAGACAGCGCGCTGAATTCGCCAACCACCGCGGCGGCCAGCAACCTCACCGGTGATCAGCAGCGCAATATCGACACGGTGCGCCTCGCCAACAAAACCACCATCCGGCTCGACAATACTACGATCGACTTTGGCGTCTTCGGCGTCGATCGGCACCTGATGCATCCGATCTTCCAGTATCTGGACTACAGCTATCAGGACTATGGCGGCTTCGCGAAGGTCACCGACGACCGCAATATCGGCGGCTATCGCAACGTGTTTGTCGCCGGCGTCAATGTGATCAACGGCAGGATCGACAACAACCAGTATGTCAATGTCGCGGGCCAGAAGGGCGCGCTGACATTCTCGTCCATCGATCGATCGAAGAACACCTCGGTCTATGCTGAGAATTCGTTCTATTTCCTGCCGACTGTCGCTGTCATTGGTGGCACGCAATTCCTTTATGCGACGCGCGACAGACAGGATCGTTTGAAGCCCAATGGGGTCGACGGATCAGGCTCGACCGAATTCAACCTGTGGAGCCCTAAGGGCGGATTGCTCTGGAACATCGATCCGACCTGGCAGGCTTACGCGAATATCTCGCGCAGTGCCGAAGTCCCGAGCTTCGGCGAGAGTTCGAACGGCCCGGGCATCCCGACGATTCCCTTCACCAGCATCCGGCCACAGCGTGCGACGACCTATGAAATCGGCACCCGTGGACGACGGCCAGACCTGACATGGGAATTGACGGGCTATCGCGCTAACATTACCGACGAATTGCAATGTATTTACAGCGCCTTCGGCAATTGCAACGTCACCAATGCGGATCGCACCATCCATCAGGGCATCGAGGCCGGTCTCGGCATCGCCGTGTTCAAGGGCATGTTCGACGCAGGTCCACAGCCAGACAAGCTCTGGCTCAACATGGCCTACACGTTCAACGACTTCCGCTTCGACAATGACGCGACTTTCGGCAACAATCTGCTGCCGGGCGCGCCGCGGCACTATCTGCGCGCGGAACTGCTCTACAAGCACGCCAACGGCTTCTATCTCGGCCCCAATGTCGAATGGG
Organism: Tardiphaga sp. 42S5; assembly: GCF_034044155.1. NCBI lineage: Bacteria > Pseudomonadati > Pseudomonadota > Alphaproteobacteria > Hyphomicrobiales > Nitrobacteraceae > Tardiphaga > Tardiphaga sp. 42S5. The sequence goes on from NZ_CP139027.1 coordinate 52,426, forward strand.
TGCCGGAAGCTTACTATGTCGACAGCGCCAATACGCTGAAGACCGAACCCTATGCGCTGCTCGGCCTGAAAGCCGGCGTCGATAATGGCGGCACATATTCGGGCTATATCGAAGCGCGCAACGTGCTCGACACCCGTTACATCGCCTCCGCCAGCATTCTCAATCAGGCCACCGCGACATCGCCGCTGTTCGAACCCGGCACCGGCCGCGCCATCTATGCCGGCGTCAAGGCGAGGTGGTGAAGATGACGAATTCCGCTATGCTTCAATCCACGAAAGGACGTTCCATGACCAACCGCTCCATGCTGTTGCTTCTCACTGCGCTGGGCGCAGTGGCATCGCCTGCTTATGCCCATGTCTTCGTGCAGAGCGGCCCGGCCACGGTCGGCGGCTCCTATCGCGCGGTGCTCGCCGTGCCGCATGGCTGCGGTGCCTCGCCAACGACGAAGATCACCGTGCAGATTCCCGAAGGCATGATCGCGGTGAAGCCAATGCCGAAGCCGGGCTGGACCATCGCCGTGAAGAAAGGCGCCTATGCGCAGTCCTACGATTTCATGCACGGCATGAAGGCGTCGGAGGGCGTCAAGGAAATCACCTGGACCGGGAAGCTCGACAACGACTTCTATGACGAGTTCGTATTCTCGGCCTATCTGCCTGCCGCATTGAAGGCCGATGCACCGTTGTATCTGCCGACATTGCAGAGCTGCGAGCAGGGTTCGGAAGACTGGGCGCAGATCCCGGCTGCAGGACAGGACCCGCACAGCCTGAAATCACCCGCGCCGGCCGTGCGCCTTGCCGCGGCATCACCACACGATGCAATGGCGCAGATGACCGGCATGGTTCATACGGGCGACCTGATGATCATGACGCCCTGGACGCGTGCCACACCGCCCGCGGCCAAGGTGGCCGGCGGCTATCTCACCATCACCAACAACGGCAAGACCAGCGACAAACTCCTGGGGGGCACATTCACCGGCGGCAGCCGCATCGAAGTGCATGAGATGAGCGTGACCGATGGCGTGATGAAGATGCGTCCGCTCAATGAGGGGCTCGAGATCAAGCCCGGCGCCACCGTGAAGCTCGAGCCCGGCGGCTATCACTTGATGCTGATGGATCTCGCCAAGCCGTTCGCCAAAGGCGACAAGGTGAAAGTCCAGCTACAATTCGAGAAAGCCGGCAAGGTGGATGTCGAGCTCGACGTCAACGCCGTCGGCGCCTCGGCACCGGCGGGTGGCGGACACGCGCACTGATCACGTCGAGACGCTGCGCACCGCACATGTTGCGGTGCGCCTGATGTCTACGACAAGGCCGCGATTGGGTCGTGTGTATCGTGGCGTTAGTGCAGCCGGGGAGCTTTCAGCATCTTGGAGCGGTCCGTCGATACCAATTCGACATCGAATGTATCGCCACCGCGATAGAGCGTCAGCGGCACGTCGACACCGGCCGGACCGAGCGCCCAGAGTGCGCGATAGAATTCGACGGAATCGGATACCTCCTCACCGTTGACGGCAAGAATCACGTCGCCGGTCTTGAGCTCAGCCCGGGCCGCGGGCCCCTTCCTGGCGATCCCGACCACGACGACCTTGTCCTCGACCTCGGCGGCATACAGCCCGAGCCACGGCCGCGGCGGCTTGTTGGCACGACCATAGGTCTTGAGATCGTCGAGGACCGGCTTCAGCAGATCGATCGGCACGACCATGTTGAGATGTTCGTTCTTGCCGCCATGCTCGCGCTCGATCTGTAGCGAGCCAATGCCGATCAACTCGCCCTTGGCGTTGATCAGGGCGGCACCGCCCCAGTTCGGATGCGCCGGATGCGTGAAAATCGCGTCGTCGAGCAGGTATTCCCAATAGCCGGCGAATTCCTGTGTCGCGGCGATCTTCCCGGCCACGGACCGCGTGCGTCCGCCAACGCCGCCGACCACCACGCGATCGCCAATCTTCGCGCTCGCCGACTCACCGAGCGGCAGCGGCGCAATGTCGATCTCGCCGAGCGCCTGCACGAGTCCGAAACCGCTTTCCTGATCGACGCCCAGCGCCGTACCCTGCACCACGCGGCCGTCGCCGAGATGCACCCAGATCGTTTCGGCCTCGGTGATGAGATAGCCGATGGTGAGAATAAGGCCGTCGCCGATCAGCACGCCATTGCCGGCGCGCTCGGTGCCGAGCGTATCTGCCGTGAAAGCATCTTCCGGGATGATGCAATGCAGGCCAACCACCGCCTCCAGCGCCTGCTCGAGGTCGAATCCGTAATCCTCAGCACGCGGCTGCACACCCGGGGGCACTTTCCACTCGGTCAGTGAAGGCATGCAAAATCTCCTTTGTCCGGGATGGGTAGCCCCCGCCATATAAGAACCGATCGCGGACGTGGAAGTCCAGCCTGTGAACTTAGCGGCCCTGCGGCGTTTGGTTACGCACCGGGACGTTTTGCGAGCCACGCCAGCAGCACCGCATTGACCTCGCGCGGATAGCAGTGGCTGAGATCGTCGATCTCGCGATAGGTGACATCGGCGCCGGCGATCGTGAGCGCCTGCTGTGCCTCGCGCGCGGTCTGCACCGGAAACATCCAGTCGAGACGGCCATGAACGAGATGGATCGGCAGGCCGCGCAGGCGATCTGCATCGGCAAACTGCGCCATCAGCGGATGGAAGGTCGAGGCCACCGGCGCCAGATGGGTGAAGGGCGACTCGGCGCGGAGGCCGCTGACATAGCAGAAGGTGCCGCCATCGCTCATGCCGGTCAGCAGGAGCTGCGCGAGATCGATATGCCAGCGCGACTGCACCAGTTCAAGAATGCGCGAAAGATTCGGCGTATCCGCATCGTCGCCCATCAGCGCCCAGGTGCTGCCGATCGCCGTCGGCGCGACGAGAATCGCGCCAGAGCTACGCGCATCGGCCAGCCAGCTCCACAGGAAAGCCCGGCCGTTGCCGCTGCCGCCATGCAACGCCATCACCAGCGGCCAGGCACGATCCGGCGTGTAGGTTTCCGGCACATACATCGAGAAACCGCCGCGACGTCCGGGCTCGCCATCATGAATGACGCCGGTGTTCTCTGCCGAAGGCAATGCCAGTCGTTCAAGCAGTGCCGTGTTCTCGCGCATGTCAGGCGGAAGAAAGAACGTACTCACAGGCGGCAGCCGCGCCACCGTGGCATAAAGCGATTCCTGCGCGCGCGTGGCGTGGCGCAATGCACGAAACACCATCGGCAGATCGCCGCCGGGCTGCTGGGCCGCGCGCAAGCCGGTAAAGGCTGTCAGCGCCGCGTCGCTCGCCGCATCGAGATGTGCCCGCAGATCGCTAAAATCATCCGGCCATACGTTGAGCTCTGCGCGCACCGCCTTGAGCGCCTGATCAGGCTCGCCCACCGCTTCCATGACGGCACCGAAAGTCGGCGGATGCAGATTGCGCGCAACAAATTGCAGCGCCTCGAGCGACTGCAGCAGGGGCGGCAGCAGAACAACGATATCGTCGACGACTATGTCGCTCATCGGAAGCTCCGGGCAAATCGTTTGGCCCCATCAACCCGGGACCGAGCGAGAGGCCAGAGACCATACTGATACGACGGCAAAGCGGCCATCTGCGCCCGGCGAGATTTGTCAGCCCCAGTTACCGATCATCCAGATCACTCACATCCGGCACAATCGCTGCGCCGCAACATTGAAATACCATAGACTTCTCGATTTTGTATACATATACAAAATTCATGAGCATCAGCCCGATCGCCGCCAGGCCCTATTTGAGAGACGAGGTCTATACGGCCTTGAAAGTTCGGCTGGGGGTGCGCGCGGCCGGCCTCACGGCCCCCTTGCGGCTTCGAGAAGAGGAGCTTGCGGCAGAGCTCGGGGTCAGTCGGACGCCCGTACGTGAGGCCATGCGCAGGCTTGAGCAGGAAGGGCTGATCACGTTTCGCCCGCGCCGCGGCGCACGGCTGATGCCGACATCGCTGCCGGAATATCTCGAATGGCTGTCGATCCGGGAAATGCTGGAAGGTCTGGCAGCACGCGAAGTGGCCCTCAACGGTGCGAATGATGTCGCGCCCCGCCTGCGGGCCGTGTTCGCCGATTTCGATGAAGCCGGAGCGCTGGCACGCCCCGCCGAATATGCCGCTGCCAACACTGCCTTTCATGCGCTGATGATCAAAGAGAGCGGCAACGCCCTGCTCGGCAAAACATGGGACTCATTCGGCCATCTGAAAATGGCGGGACTGCGCTTCATCGAGCGTCTCAATCGCGGCTCGCAATCGTTTCATGAGCACCATGACATCATCGACGCGATCGCACAGCGCGACCCCGACCGCGCGGAAATACTCGCGCGACGGCATGTCCGTTTGCTGCGCGATCAGGCAGCGGCATCGCTGAAAGAATTTGACCTCCCCGAACAGAATGAGACCACACCATGATCTTCCTCACTTTTGCAGCCGCAGACGGATCGCATCTGGGCCTCTTGATCGATGACAATGTTCTCGATCTGACAAAGGCGTGGCCGGGTGCAGGCCAGGCCTCCGCGCCGCGCCATGTCGGCGATCTCGCCGAAGCCGGCGAAGCGGGGCTCGCCATCGTGCGTGATCTCGCATCCACCGCGAATGCCGCGAACCTTGTTGCGCGGACATCGCTGACGCTGATGGCACCGATTCCGCGGCCGAAAAAGAACGTTTTCTGCGTTGGCCGCAACTACAAGGACCATATCGACGAAGGCATGCGCGCGCAGGGCAAAGCGCCCGCCCCGCTGCCGAGCGTGCCGGAATTCTTCACCAAACCGCCGACCGCCGTGATCGCTTCAGGTGAAACCGTTCCGCAGCATGCCAATGTCACCGAACAGCTCGATTACGAGGTCGAGCTCGCCGTCATCATCGGCAAGCCTGGCAGCAACATTTCCGCACAAAACGCCTTCGATCATGTGTTTGGCTATTCGATCATCAACGATATCACCGGCCGCGACATGCAACGCCGTTACGGCCAGTGGTTCAAAGGCAAGGGCCTCGATCGCTCCTGCCCGTTCGGGCCGGTTGTGGTCCATGCGTCCGCGCTGCCGAATGTTGCCGACATCAGGATCTTCAGCACGGTCAATGGCGAGGTACGCCAGGACAGCCGCACCAGCCGCATGATCTTCGATATTCCGGCCATCATCGAACATCTGACGCGCGGTCTCACGCTGGAGCCCGGAGACGTGATCGCCACCGGAACTCCGTCCGGGGTCGGCTATGCGATGACGCCGCCGCGCTTCCTGCTCAAGGGGGATCGCGTCACAGCCGAGATCGAAGGCATCGGCATCCTGTCCAACAGCATCGTGGCCTGACACGGCACCGCACTCGCCAAAAACAAGGACAACAACATGAGTGATTCCCGGACACTTCGCGTGCAGCGCGCGACGTCGGACTTTCGCTGGCCGAATGGTGCACGCATCGGCATCGTCTTCAACCTGGCCTACGAAGCCTGGTCGTCCGGCAAGGCGCCGGGCATCGGGCCGATGGGCAACGTGTTGCAGCCCGGCTTTTTCGATACCAACGCACATTCCTGGGCAAGCTACGGCGCCGTGCGCGGCATCCAGCGCCTCACGCGCATCGCTGCCGCGAACGATGTGAAGACCAGCATCATGGTCAACGGCGTGCTGGCCGAAACCCACCCGACCGTGCTGAAGGAGCTTCATACCGCTGGTCACGAGATCGTGGCGCATTCCTATGGCATGGATGTCATCCCGGTCTATTTCGACGAGGCCGGTGAGCGCGCCAATATCCGCCGCACCGGTGACCTCATCGCCGCCGTCACCGGTGAACGTCCGAAAGGATGGATCAGCCCACGAGGCACCGGAAGCCTGATTTCGCCAAAGCTGCTCGCTGAGGAAGGCTATGTCTGGTTCGGCGACTGCAATGACGACGACCTGCCCTCGATTATCACGCAGAAAGATGCGCCGGAGCAGCGCATCGTCGGCATTCCGCTGACGATGGACGTGAACGATCTGCCGCACAGCATCCGCTACGGCAATGCGCCGGCGACGCTGATCGACCAGTTCCGCGCCATCCTCGACAATGCAAACCAGGCCGACGCGGCACCGTTCATGCTCGATGTCACCGCGCATACCCATGTGTTCGGTCGGCCCGCAGGCGCGTGGGTTTACGACGCCATGATCAAGCTGGCGCGCAAGCGCGACGATGTCTGGATCGGCACGCGTATGGAGATTGCCGAATACGCGCTGGCGCAGGGCCGGTGGTTCAAGGACGAGGTGTTCTGAACCACACCCGTTGAGGAGGCGCAAAAGCCTCCCAAAAAAACATCGAGGAGGAATCTCATGACGCACTTCTTCAAGCGCGCATCCAGCGCGGTCGTGATCACCGCTGCGCTGCTGACGGCGATCGGTCCCGCCGTCGCCCAACAGCCCTACCCGGCGCAGCCGGTGCGCCTGCTCGTCGCTTTCGCGCCGGGCGGCCCCGCCGATATCATCGCGCGCATTGTCGGACAGAAACTGAACGACCTGTGGCGCGAACCCGTCGTTATCGAGAATCGCGGTGGCGCCGGTGGCAATATCGCGGCTGCCGCGGCTGCAAGGGCCGAACCCAACGGCTATACCGTGCTGGTGACGACAAGCGCATTCGCCGTCAATCCGAGCCTGTCGGCAAAGGCCGGTTATTCGCCGGACGAATTCAAGACCGTGGTGGTCGCGGCGACCACGCCCAATCTGATCGTCGGCGCGCCTAGTCTCACAGCATCGACCCTGCGCGAGGTGATCGCCTCTGCCGCCAAGGAAAACTTCACTTATGGCACCGCCGGTGTCGGCACCACGCCGCATCTGTCGGCCGAAAAAATATTCAGGCTCAACGCCAAGGCCAACATCGTGCATGCGCCGTTCACGGGTGCAGGTCCCGCGCTAAATGCGGTGATGGGCGGTCACACGCCTCTGGCCAGTGTCGCCTTGCCCGCGGCGATGGAGCTGGTGAAGGGCAAACAGGTCAAGGCGCTGGCCGTGACAAGCCGCGAGCGCATGCCATCGCTTCCGGATGTCCCGACCGCGCGCGAGCTCGGACTGAGTGACGACGAGGATGCAACCTGGGTGGCATTCCTGGTGCCGGCCAAGACGCCGCAGGCAATCATCGACAAGCTCAACGCCGACGTGAACAAGACGCTTGCAGATGCAGGTGTTCGCGAACAATTCGACCGCATCGGCTTCGCGGCTGTTGGCGGTTCTGTGACCGACTCCCAGACCTATGTGCGCGGAGAGATCACCAAATGGGGCGATATCATCCGCAAGCTCGAGCTGAAGCAGGAATAGCGACCTAGGCGTAGTAGTAGCGCCCGACGCCCCTACGGATCCAGTTCCGTATCCCAATAGAGATAGTCCAGCCAGCTGCCGTGCAGATAGTTCGGCGGAAACAGCCGGCCGTTGCGATGCAGCTGGTGCACCGTCGGCGCGAACGCCGTTTGGCGCGGGAACATGCGCGCCTGCTGCGTGGTCATGTTGCCCTTGCGCAGATTGCAAGGCGAACAGGCCGCAACAACGTTCTCCCAGGTGGTCTGGCCGCCCTTGGAGCGTGGAATGATATGATCGAAGGTCAGATCGTCATGCGAGCCGCAATACTGGCAGGAGAAGCGGTCGCGCAGGAAAACGTTGAACCGGGTGAAGGCGGGATGCGTCGTCGGCTTCACGAACGACTTCAGCGACACCACGCTGGGCAGCTGAAATTCGAACGAAGGACTCCGCACCGCGTGATCGTAGTGCTCTACGATATTCACACGGTCGAGAAACACTGCCTTGATCGCGTCTTGCCACGACCACAGCGACAGTGGGTAGTAACTCAGCGGCCGGAAGTCCGCATTGAGGACCAGAACCGGCCAACCGCCTTGCGAGACATGTGCGTTCAAGTAACGCTCCTGACCCCCACATATGGCTGCGAAGCAACCTGTCTCCACATACTACAGGCAGCGTGACAGGGTTGTGAAGGGCATAGGGCAGACCTTATCCCCTCACAAAAGCGCCGCGTTGGGTCGCTTTTCTGGGAACTGCGGGTGGTCTGTCGCAGCGCCTGCCGCTAAACCCCGTGGCGCGCGCCCGGTTCGCGGCCGCAAATACCGGACGCTGCCCGATGGTCCCTTCCTCCCGCTATCTCGAGGCCCCGCAACGGCTGCGCGCCTTTGTCCGTGCGCATGAAACCAGCCTTGCGATTCTGGCAGCGCTGATCGGCGTGATCGGCGGTCTCGTGGTGGCCGCCATGAGCGCTGCGGTCAGTGTCCTTCACGCCGTGTTGTTCAATCTGGAATGGGGCCAGCGGCTCTCCAGCCAGTTCTGGATTGATCCGGTGCGCGCGATTCTGGTTCCCACCTTTGGCGGGCTGCTGCTGGGCGTCGCCTTCCTGTGGCTTTTGCGCTGGCGACCGGCCCGCGAGGTCGACCCCATCGAGGCCAACGCGCTCCATGGGGGGCGGATGTCGTTCCGCGGCAGCATCATCGTAGCGCTGCAAACCGTGTGGTCCAGCGGCGTCGGAGCCTCGGTCGGCCTCGAGGCCGGCTACACCCAGCTCGCCAGCGGGCTCGGTGCCTCCATCGGGCGCGCCTTCCACCTGCGTCGCGGCGACCAGCGCGTGATGGTCGGCTGCGGTGCGGCAGCTGCCATTGCCGGCGCATTCGGTGCGCCGCTGGCCGGCGCATTCTATGCCTTTGAACTGGTGATCGGCGGCTACACATCGGCGAGCCTGATGCCGGTCGGCATCGCCGCAGTAATTGGCTATTTCGTAGCCCATGCCTTCGATCCGTTGTCGCTTGGCGTCGTTGCCGGCCGGTTCGGCGACGTGCTCGGTCACGATCTCGCAGTGGCGGCCTTGCTCGGCGTGTTCGCCGCGACCTTCGGCATCGGCATCATGCGCGTCGTCGCCTGGACCGAAGCGCTGCTCACCAAAATCAAATTGTGGCCGCCGTTGCGCCCAGCGCTGGGCGGCCTGCTGGTCGGCTTGATGGCGCTGCTGACGCCGCAGGTCATGGCATCCGGACACGGCGCGCTGCATTTCGGCGGCATGACGGCCTATCCGGTCGCATTGGTGGCCTTCGTGATGGCGCTGAAAACGCTCGCCTCGATCGTCTCGCTCGGCACCGGTTTTCGTGGCGGTCTGTTTTTTGCCACGCTGTTTCTCGGCGCGCTCGGCGGCCATCTGTTCGCGGTCGGCTTCAATGCGATCGGCGCCGGCTTCACCATCGATCCCGCCGTCTACACGATCATCGGCATGAGCGCGCTGTCGGCCTCGGTGATCGGCGGCCCGCTCACCATGTCGTTCATCGCACTCGAATCCACCGGCAATCTCTGGCTCACCACTGCGGTGCTGGTGGCCGTCATCATCTCCACCCAGCTGACGCGCGAGCTGTTCGGCTACTCCTTCGCCACGTGGCGCCTGCATCTGCGCGGCGAGACCATCCGCAGCGCCGCCGACGTGGGCTGGATCCGCGATCTCACCGTCAAGCGTCTACTGCGCCCGGACGTCCCGACCGTCGACTCCACCATGCCGCTCGACGAATTCCGCGAGAAGTTCCCGCTCGGCTCGAAGACCCAAGTCGTCGCCGTCGATCCCGAAGGCCGCTATGTCGGCCTCGCCATCGTCGCTGAAGCGCATTCGCCTGACGTGACGGCGTTCCGGCTCGACAGCCTGCTGCATTGTCGCGACGTCGTCCTGCATCCGGACATGAACATCCGCGACGCCATGGTGGTATTCGAGGGCGCCGAAGCGGAATCGCTGGCGGTGGTCGAGGCCGAAAGCCATCGCGTGCTCGGCACGCTCTCGGAAGCCCACGCGACACGGCGCTACGCCGAAGAGTCCGAGCAGCGCCGCCGCGAAGCCCTCGGCGAGATGTGATGGTCCGCCGTTAGCCGTCCGCGAGCGACAGCATATGCCCCTGATCGGGCGGCACCCGGCCGGCCAGTGTATCGCGATAGATATTCTCGACGGCGACAGGGCCACGGCTCTCGGCAACCGTGAGCGACTGTTCCAGCAGCGGCAGGAATCGAGACCACGCCGCGTTGAACCGGCTATCGATGCCGCCCGGCCCCCATTCCTTCGCGCGCTTGCGGATCTGATCGGGCGCGAAGAACCATGCGGGCTTGGCGCCGGGAAGCTCCTCATCCACCGCTGCGTCCTGATGGGTGAGCCCGACGCGCCCGCTATAGACGAGTTTGTCCTTGAGATGCCGATGCAGCCGGCCGCGCAGGTCGGCATTCCCGGCCATATCGACGAAGGCCACCGGCTGATCGGCGGGCAGCGTATCGATATGATCGTAGAGCACGACATCGTCGTAGCAGCCGAGCGACCGCACGAAATCGGCGTTGCCCGTTGATGTGAGTCCGATCACACGAACCGGCTTGCGCTTGCTGTGCAGCAGATCCGCGAGACCGAAGGCTGTCTTGCTGGAAGCACTGGAGAGAATGACAGTGCGTGCACCGAAAAAGGCCTCCTCGGCGAGAAAATCATCGACCAGGAACGAGAGCATGAAGAGCGGCCGCAGCAGCGCCTGATAGTCGCCATTGCGCCCGGCAAAGGCCGGATCATCGGTCACCCGCGCATAGGCATTGTAGACCGGCGCCACGCCCTGCCGATGCGCCGCGCCGTCGCGCAGGCCGCGCTTGCTGACATCCGCGGCCTCGATCACCAGATGCGAGGCCATCGGGAAATAGCCGAACAGCCGCTCGCCTTCGGCGATCTGCGGGTGCATCGACGCGATCACCCTGCCAAAACCCCAGACCGGAATGTTGCCGAAGCCGTCAGGCGCCTTGAACAACTGCCAGTATTTCATGACATCGCCCAGCATCGCATAAGTGATATTGTTGGCGGTGAAGGCGAAGCGTTCGACCTCAACTAGAAGGCAGTCGTCGGATAGTTCGTCGAGCCTCGGCAGCGACATCTGTCGAAGCGTCGTACTTTCAAAATCAGTCTTGGAAATATTGAATTGCGTATACGTGCTCATGTTCGAACTCTGCAGCGCTTTGCTGCTGCGATCATTCCTGCGCGCGATGTCTGTTTTGCGACAGCGAAGTTGTTTAAAACAACGTCCGTTTCAAACACTGTTCGACTACACCGTGGGAACCGTGCCGCCGTCGATCACGAATTCGGCACCGGTGATTGACGCCGCGCGCGGCGATGCCAGAAATGCCACGAGGTCCCCGACTTCGTGCGGCCTGGCCGGACGTCCGAGCGGAATACCGCCGAGCGAATCCATCAGCATTCTCTGCGCGCCCTCATAATCGGTGCTGTTCTCGTCGGCGATCGTCTGCACCAGCCCGACGGCGGCCTCGGTTTCCACCCAGCCCGGCGAGACGCGCACCACGCGGATGCCTTTCGGGCCAACTTCCTTTGATAGCGCCTTGCTGTAGTTTCCGAGTGCCGCTTTCGCTGCCGCGTAGGCCATCGTGGCATCGTGCAACGGCAGCACACGCTGGATCGAAGTGACATGAATGATCACGCCGGATTTCTGCTCCAGCATCGACGGCAACAGAGCGCGATCCAGTCGGACGGCAGCATAGAGATTCAGGTCCATTGCGCGCTGCCAGGCGGCGTCATCAAGCTTTGCGAAACCGCCCGCAGACGCGGACGACCCGCCAACCACGTGGACAATGATATCGATGCCACCGAGGCTCTTCAGGACCGCGTCGGCGAGCGCCGTGCACCCGTCGGCGGTGGCAACGTCAGCAACGACGAAGCCGGTATGGTCCGGCATGCCGGCCGGCCTGTTGCGCGCTGTCGTGAGCACCACTGCACCCTGTGCCAGCAGACACGCGACGACGGCTGCACCAATACCTTTGGTCCCACCGGTCACGAGCGCCCGCTTGCCAGCGAGTTCGCCGCCCGCCTGATGATTTGTCATCGTCCAGTTCCTCATTTTCACATCCGCACAGCGCGGCACATTGTCTGCGAGGGAAATGCGGATATGTTTGCCGAATGACAAGAACGCACGAGAAAGTGGGGGGCTTACCTCCAGGTAAGGAACCGTGGACTGCGACGACCGCATCGGACGGGATCGAGCAGTCGCTGAAGATGATCGGCGGACGCTGGAAGCTGGAAATCCTGTTTCGTCTGTTCGGCGGCCGAATTTTGCGCTTCTCTGAACTCGAACGCGCAATCCCTGCGGCCTCGCAGAAGATGCTCGCGCAGCAATTGCGGCAGCTCGAGGCCGACGGCATTGTTCGACGCGTCGTGCATGCGCAGGTGCCGCCGAAGGTTGAATATGCGCTAACGGATTGGGGCGAATCTCTTTGCCCTTCGCTCGACGCACTGCTCACATGGTTCGTATGGAAGCCAGCGTCCGACGCCGCAGTATCTGCCATAGGGACATCCACCTTGCCTCCTGCCGAGGAATAGCCTGGCCCGCGCAGTCGATGCCGCGGCCCGCGACGTGTTCACCTCGCCGGTTTGCCGATCACACCTTCGCGCTTCTTGATGGCGTGATAGTAAGCCCACCACAGATGCGCCGCCGCACCGCGCAGCGGACGCCATGGTTCTGCCAGCGGCGCCATCTGCTTCACGGTCGGCCGCTCCTTGAGACCGAGCCCGACCTTGATCGATTCCTGAATGGCGACATCGCCCGCCGGCCATGCGTCGCCATGGCCGAGACAAAACAGCAGATAGACGTCGGCCGTCCACGGACCGATGCCGTGCAATGCGACCAGCGTGTTATGCGCGGCGTCGGCGTCTTCCTCGGCGAGCACATCGAGATTCAACCGCTCCTCGACGAGTTCACGCGCCAGCGCTTTCAGCGTCTTGATCTTCGCCGCCGACAGGCCAAGCCGACCCAGACGATCGGTGCGCGCCTTGCGGATGGCATGATGATCGAATGGCGAGAAGGCGCCGGAGACGCGGCCCCAGATCGCCGAAGCCGATGCCACCGAGACCTGCTGCCCGCAGACGATCTGCGCAAGCCCTTCGAAGCCCGGCGCGCGTTGCCGCAGCGCCGGCATCCCGGCCATGGCCAGGATCGGTTTCAGCCGCGGGTCGAGCTTCACCAGCTCCATAACGGCGTCGTCGAGCACGGATTGATCGGTAAGATGAACGGTCATGATCCCCCAAGGATCACCACGGCGTGACCGCAAGATCAATGCTGCCAATGAATGCGCTGCGGCAATAGCGCACCATGCAACCGGGAACCAAAGCCCCGGACGTCGCGTTGTTTGGGTTCAATGGAGGCTACCGCTATGCGGACGTTTTTTGGAATGATCCTGGGTGCACTGATCCTGTGCATCGGCGTTTACATCTACGATTCGATGTCGACCTCGTCAGTGGCGAACGGCCAGACGGCGCAGGAGCGCCGGACGATCGTCAACTGGGATGTTGCTGCCAATGAGTGGGAAGCACTGAAGACGCGCACCAAGCAGGATTGGGCCAAGCTCACCTCGCAGGTGAAGTCGTAAGCACATCAGCAACGAGAAGACTGGTTACGCCGATCAAAGATGCCCTCGCCGATGAGCGGGGGCATTTTTCTGTCTTGAACGTGCCGACTTTTACTTCTTCGCAGCCGCGGCCTTACGCGCATCGGCGATCGCGAGAACGAATTGTTCTTTGGTGATCGGGCCGGGAATGCGGAACTTGCCGACGATAAAGGATGGCGTTCCGTTGAAGCCGAAAGCCGTCGCCTGCTCATCGATCTGCTTCAGCTTGGCAACGATCGCATCCTGATTTTTCTGCAGATCGGCGACGGCGCGATCGACATCGATACCGGCCTTGGCGAGCCGATCACGCGCGATCGCCTCGGTCAGTTTGGTATCGAGGCTGATCAGGGCGTCCTGCGCCTCGATGAACTTGTTCTGGTATCTGGCAGCGAGCACGAGACGGGCCGCATAGACCGACACCGGCCCCAGGATCGGCCAATCCTTCGATACCAAGCGAACCTTGCCGTCTTCCTTCACCAAGGCGCGCAGGTCGGGGGCGATCTTGCGGCAATAGGGGCATTGGTAGTCGAAATATTCGACGATGGTGATGTCGCCCTTCGGGTTACCTGCGGCCGGGATGTCCGGATCGCGGAGTACCGCGGCTTCGTTAAGGACGTCTTCGTCTTTGGCGGCACCAGATGCCGCGAGCACCTTGCCGGAGGCGCCGAGCAGCATGGCGCCACCGAAAAGCCCGAGCGCAGCGCGGCGCGTCGTGGCGGTCTTCGAGGTCTCGCGGGTTGCGGCGGTCATGATGTTCTCCGAAGACGCATCATGCGCCAGCGCTCAGGTGATGTAGATGTTGCGGGCCAACATATAGAGCGCCACGACGATAATGATAGACGCAAAAACGGTATTCAACGCGCCCCGCCGCAGCGACAGATGCCGCGCCAGGCTGGTTCCCAACAGTCCGCCGAGCAGACCACCCAGAATGAACACCAGCGCAAGTTTCCAGGAGATCAGCCCGGACCAGGCATAGCTCGATGCCGTGGTGAGACCGAATGCGGTGACCGCCACCAGCGATGACGAGATCGCACTCATGATCGACATGCCCGTGGCCGCCATCAGCGCCGGCACGATCAGAAAGCCGCCACCGATTCCGAAGAAGCCGGACAGCGCGCCGGTGACAAGACCCAGCGCAAGCAGCGAAGGCGTGTTCGACATGCTGATCTCAACCCGGTGCTCGCCGACTTGGGCGCGCGTCTTCAGCATCAGCACGGCGATCACCAGCATCAGGACCGCGAACAGCGCCAGCAAATTCTGCCCGTCCACCTGCTTGCCGAGAATCGAGCCTCCGAGCGCACCGGCGATTCCTGCAGCAGCAAACACCAGCGCGCAGGACCAGTGCACATTGCCGCCACGCGCATGATTGCCGAGATTGACCGCCGCATTGGCCGCGACCGCAATGGCGCTGGTGCCGATCGCGACATGCGGCTCAGGCACGCCGACGACATAGACCATCAGCGGCACAGCGAGGATCGAGCCGCCGCCACCAACCAGGCCGAGCGAGAAGCCGACCAGTGCGCCCGAAGCCAGGCCGAGCGCCCCCTGCATCACAGTCATCATGAACGGCTGATTCTCATCTTCTCATCTGAGCATGATCTTTCGAAAAAATCAGTGTCCACTTGTTCGGATCATGCGCGCAACGGCGTGACCATAATGACCTTTCCGGCGCGGCTCCATGCAGCCGGCATCACAAATCCGCCTGCCGGGAAAACGCTGTCGTGACCATCAGCGCACCAGCAGGGTAACGGCAAGCGGAACCAGCAGAGAGGTCACCAGCGCATTCAGGCTCATGGCAATGCCCGCAAAGACGCCGGCCACGGCATCCACCTGAAAAGCCCGTGCGGTGCCGATGCCGTGCGAGGCAAGGCCGACGGCAAAGCCGCGGGCGCGATAATCGGTGATGCCCATGCGGTTCATCATCGGCGTGACGATGATCGCCCCCATGATGCCTGTGAGCACCACGGCCACGGCGGTCAGCGACGCGTCAGCGCCGAGCGACTCGCTGATGCCCATGGCGACGCCGGCGGTGACCGACTTCGGCGCCAGCGACAGCACCACGTTGTTCGGCAGGCCGAAGGCCTTTGCGAGCAACACGACCGAGACGATCGCCGTGGCACAGCCGACCACCAGCGCGGCGAGCATCGGCACGATCGCTGCCGCCACGACCTTGCGATTCTCATAGAGTGGCACCGCGAGCGCCACGGTCGCCGGACCGAGCAGGAAGTGCACGAATTGCGCACCGCTGAAATAGGTCGTGTAGGACGTCCCGGTCAGCAGCAGGAACACGGCGATGATCCACATCGAGTGGAACACCGGATTGGCGAATGGATGCCGGCCGGTCGCCAGCGACAGCGCATCGGCCGTCGCATAGACCAGCAGCGTCACGGTCAGCCAGAGCAGCGGCTGCTGCGAGAGATAGACCCAGAGTGAGAACGGATTGGCGGTCATCACGCGCTCCGCCCGCGTGTCATGACCCGGCTGATGATGAGGAACGTCGCCACCGTCACCAGCAGCGTGATCACCACCGAAATCGCCAGAACGCCGACGATGGCGGTGCCATGCTCGGCCAGCAGATCGAGCTTCTGCACCACGCCGACACCGGCTGGAATGAACATCAGCGACAGATGCGCGAGCAGGCCCCTCGCGGCATTCTCCACGCCGCCGCCCTGCAGCGGCCCCTGCGCGAACAGCACGGCACGGTCACGCAGCAACAACAGGACGAGCAGCAACAGCATGCCGAGCACCGGGCCGGGCACCGGCCATGCAAAAGCGCGCACGGCAATCTCGCCGGCGAGTTGGCACAGCAGGATCAGGGAAAGACTGGCAATCATGGGGACTCCGCGGGTGACGGATCGTTATCGCCCGCGAAGCAACTGATGTCGATCAACCCCAGCGCGCGGCTGATCCGATCAGGCGGCACCCTTCAGCTTCTTGGTGCATTCGCTGTAGTAGCCGCCGCCTTTTTCGATCCACTTCATGCCGCCATTGGCATTCGCGGCCTTGTTGGCATTGTACTGATCCACGCAGGTGTGCATCCGCGCCTTGCCAGCCGTCTCCTTGGCGTATTTCGGATCGACCACCGACGGGAAGGTGGCAGGGCCTGCCGGAGCCGCAGCTGTCGTCGCTGCCGGCTTGGGGGCTGCAGCAGGTTTGGGAGCCGCCGCGGGCTTGGCTTCAGCAGGTTTGGCTTCGGCAGCCTTCGGCGCCGCGGTTGCAGCAGGCGCAGCGGCGGGCGTCGTCGCAGCGGCATCGGTCCCGCATTCGGCTTTGCGGAAGTCATTCCATTTCTGGCCGTTCAGCGTGCCGGCGGTCTTGGCCGCCTGATATTTTGCACTGCATTCAGTCGCGGTGAGTGCATGGGCCGGACTGAAGGCGAGCAGAGCAAAACTGGACATTGCAATCGCGCAGGCAAATTTGACGGGCATTGTCATGGCATTCTCTCCCTTTGCTACACAAAGTAAAAGTAGACGACGGCATCCTATCGCTACCGCTGCATGTGGCAACGACATCGCAGCTCCCCGCGAAAAATTATCGTGATCGCACTGTCAGATATATTTCAACTCATTCACCTGCCGTTCAGCCCGGCGCGCCCACCCTGTCCTCCCTGTTCAATTCGAGGTGCTGCCATGATCCGATTCGCTTCCAGCCTAGCTACCGCTGCCGTCGCCTCCTTCCTCCTGGTCGGCGCGGCCACCGCTCAGACACCTGCGCCGGCGGCAACCAAGACTGCGCCCGCCAAGGCGGCCCCCGCCGAGAAGATGGCGCCTGCGGACAAGACAGCCGAGAAACCACGCACCGCAGCGTCACTCGAATGTTCGAAACAGGCCGACGCCAAGGGCCTGCATGGCACCGAGCGCCGTAAATTCCGTTCGGAATGCAAGAAGACCACGAAACCGAACTAAACTCTCGTCATCCGCCTGTCCCTCGCCCGGAAAGCGAGGGACAGGTAGACCACACTGCATTTGTCGACAGGTGCGGACTTTGCCATAAAGCGGGCTCCTTCAGCTTTCTGTGCAAATGGCCATCTCTCTTCCCAGCTCCCTTCAGATCCGCACCACCCTTGAGACCCTCGTCATCGGCACGACCGGCGGCGCGCTATTCTATTGGGCGGAATTGCCGGGCGGGCTGATCTCCGGCGCGATGATTGCGGTCGCCGCTTACGGCATCCTCGGACGCCCGGTGGGCCTGCCGCAGCCGATGGCCCATGTCATCCTGATGACACTGGGCCTGTCGCTCGGCTCGATGGTGTCGCCGGAGATGGTGCACAATCTCAGCGCCTATCCGGTGACCATCGCACTGCTGGCGCTGGCCACGTTCTGCGCCACCTTCGGCAGCAGCATCTATCTGCAGCGCGTCCATGGCTGGGACCGCACCTCCGCGCTGCTGGCTGGCAGCCCCGGTGCGCTGTCGCAGATCATCATGCTGGCCACCGAGCGCAATGCCGACGTGCCGGGCATCGCCGTCGTGCAGATTTTTCGCGTCATCATCCTGACCGGCATGGTCCCGCTGCTGCTCGCCGCCACTGGCCTGATGGGTCACGGCCCGCTGCCATCGCGCGGACCGGAAGCCTCGCCGCTGGCGCTTGCCGAACTCGCCGCTGCGGCCGTCGCCGTCGCGCTGTTCATGCGCTGGATCAAATTTCCAGCAAGCTGGATGTTCGGCGCGATGATGGCCTCATCGGTGTTGCATGGCACCGGCTGGGTCCACGGCACGCTGCCGCAATGGGCCTATATCACGGCTCTCGTCGGCATCGGCAGCCTCATCGGCTCGCGCTTCGGCAAGATCTCGCCGCGCACTATTCTCAGCCACGTCTGGGCGGCGCTCGGCTCATTCGCGGTCGCCATCGCGATCTCGGCCGTGTTCGTGACGATCATCGCGCTGACCACGACTGTGAAACTGAGCGATGTCGTCGTCGCTTTCGCGCCCGGCGCCATGGACGCCATGCTCGCACTGGCGCTGACGCTGCATATCGATCCGGTGTTCGTCGGCGCGCATCATCTGTCGCGCTTCATCTATGTCTCGATCGTCACGCCCGGCATCGTGCATCTGTTCGGCAAGGCGCAGGACGATATCGACGATTGATCTTCAGTCGTCGCAGACATCGATCGAAATAATAGAATCGGTCTAACGATGTGAGCGCCTTGCAGCGACGCAGATGCCTGCGTTGCAAGGTCTAGATATATTCTACCGCGCATCGTAGTGCGTCACAGAACCAATCAAGTTAGACGCTCGATCAAGCTGGCGTGACCAGTATCATCGAGGCGTTGAAATGAAATTGAGAACAAGAAAATCGACGAAGCAGACTGCACTGCTTTGCACCGTCAGTGTGATGGCATTGGCAATCGAACTTCCGCGTGACGCATTCGCGCAGGCCAGCCTGCCGCCAGTCACGGTGGATGCTCCGCAGCCCCAGCAGCGCGCACGCAGCACGACAGCAACGAGATCTCAGACATCGGCACGCGCAACACGGCGCACACGCACGACGACACCGCAGATTTCACCCGCGCCATCGGTTAATGAGCGCATCTATAGCGCCGACAACAACAGCTATGTCGCAGGTCAGGCTAGTTCGGCGTCGAAGACGAATACGCCGCTGATCGATACGCCGCGTTCGGTGAGCGTCATCGACCGCAAGGAACTCGATGATCGCGGCGTCACCAGCATTCCGGAGGCGGTTCGTTACACAGCCGGCGTCACCACCGGCGGCTTCGGCTACGATCCGCGTTTCGATCAGATCTATGTCCGCGGCTTCTCGACGACGACGCTCGGCGACTTCCGCGACGGACTGAAGCAGTTCCCCTCCGGCTTCACCACATTCCGGACCGAACCCTATCAGCTTAACAGCGTCGAGGTGATCAAGGGCCCGGCTGCCGTGCTCTATGGACAGTCCGTCCCCGGCGGCCTCGTCGATCGCCGATCGAAATTCCCGGTCGAGAATCAGGTCAACGAGATTTCATTAGAAGGCGGCACCTATGGCCGCATGCAAACGGCGTTCGACATCGGCGGTGCCAGTTCCGACAAGTCGCTGCTGTACCGCCTGGTGGGCCTCGGCCGCGCCGGCGAGACCAATTACGACATCGCCGATGAGCGGCTGATGCTGGCGCCATCGATCACCTGGCGACCGACCATCGACACCACGCTGACCGGCTATGCCATCTTGCAGAAGGACGAAACCGACGCCAGCGTCGCCATGCTCAATCGCGACGGCCAGCTGGTGAACGTCAACGGCGCGACCATCAAGCTGCGATCGAGCGATCCGAAATACGACTATCTGCGGCAGCAGCAGGCGCAGGTTGGCTACAAGCTCGAGCACCGCTTCGACGACGTCTTCACGTTCCGCCAGCACACGCGGTTCGGCGTGCTGCATGCGGAATCGCGCTATGTCAGCGGCAGCTTCGCGACGCCAACATCGACCGTCTATGACCGCGGTGCCGTAGCCGTCGGCGATGACCAGACGAGCTGGCAAACCGACAATGCGCTGCAGGCCGACTTCGCCACCGGCCCGGTCGTCCACCGCACACTGTTCGGCGTGAATTACGATCACAATACCTGGGACTTCAAGCTCGGCCTGGGCGCGGTGAATCCCGGCTATGCGCTCAACATCCTGAATCCCGTCTACGGCATTGCAGGGCCAACCCCGGATTATACGTCCGGTTCGCGTTCGACGCAGGAACAGGTCGGCGTCTATCTGCAGGACCAGATGCGACTCGGCAACTGGCACCTGTCGGTCAGCGGCCGTCAGGACTGGACCGATCGCACGCAAATCAATTCCTATACGGGCGCCGTCACAGGCGCGCGCAACGACAACGCGTTCTCCTACAGCGCCGGCCTGCTCTATCACTTCGAGAACGGCATCGCGCCCTATGTGAGCTATGCGACCTCATTCCAGCCGGAGACCTCACTCGGCCTCGACGGCATCGTGCTGGCGCCATCCGAAGGCGAACAAATCGAAGGCGGCGTGAAGTATCAGCCACGGCCCGATGTGCTGCTCACGGCGTCGATCTACGACCTCAAGGAGAAGAACGCCGCCAAGCTCGCCGGCTATGTCAACGGCATCGCCTATTACGCCTCGGTCGGCGAGATCCGCGTGCAGGGCTTCGAATTCGAGGCACGCGCACGGCTCACGCCGGAACTCGAAACGGTGACGGCCTACACCTATTCCGACGCAGAAATCACCAGGAGCTCGATCGCGTCGGAACTCGGCAAGACCCCTGCGGTGACGCCGAAGCACACCGCATCGAGCTGGATGAACTACACCTTCCTGAACGGTTCGCTCGAGGGCTTAGGTCTCGGTGCCGGTGTCCGTTACATCGACGCGACCTGGACGTCGAACGACAACACCTCACGCAACAACGGCTATACGCTGTTCGATCTGGCCGCGCGTTACGATTTCGCCAAGCTTGGACCGAAGTTTACGGGCTATCAGGCCTCAATCAACGCCAACAACGTCGCCGACGAACAGGTTGCGGTCTGCAATTCCGGCTACTGCTATTTGAGCCAGGGTCGCACAGTGATCGGTATGCTGCGCTATCGCTGGTAGCGGTGCCCCAGCGGGCAGGACCGGCGGCGGATCAGCGCCGTGCGGTCTTGCCGGCGCCCCACAGTGCGATCGCCGCCATCGCCAGCGAGATCAGCACATTGTAGCCGGCCAGCGACAGGCCCAGGAAACGCCACTGCACCTCGTCGCAGCGAATCACCTTCACGGTGTCGAGGCGCTCCAGCAGGCTGCCCGCCTTGCCGAGATCGACCACCGGACCCGAACAGTCCGTCGGACCCTGCCAGAATGTCCATTCGACGCCGGCGTGATAACCGCCGAGCACCGCATTGGCGAGCGCCGCCAGCGCCAGCACAACGAGGCCGGTCACAACCAGGCCGCGCGGCGCGTCCCTGGCGGCAACAATCGCCACCAGCACCGCCAGCGGGATCGCGAGATAATAGGCATAGCGCTGTTCGAGGCAGAGCGGGCACGGCCGGATATCCAGCACCAGCTGGAAGAACCAGGCCCCCGCCAGCGTCGCCAATGCAATCAGGCCGACCGCCAGTGCGGCGACCAGCGCCGGGTTCGACGACCCGGACGCGGGCGTGGAAGTGTGTGCGGTCTGGGCAGTCACGGTGCTCTCCGGAGTGGCTGTTGCGTCCTATCCCGGGGCACGCACCCTGTCGAGGCGGCCCCGATCACACTGGAGTGTGCGCGGCGGCTCTATCGGCCAAACCGCAGGTTGACCCGCCGCCCGCGCCCGCTATATTCCGCCCGCTTCGCGCCCCCGGTCTCCGGCCGGCGTCCGAAGGCCCCTGTGGCGGAATTGGTAGACGCGCTCGACTCAAAATCGAGTTCCGCAAGGAGTGCTGGTTCGATTCCGGCCAGGGGCACCAACTAGGCTGTTCAAGCCCGTTCTAAAGCGTTCGCAACCGTCCGCGCAGTGCTCGGAAACCCTTGAAAATAGGCACTTCAGCGTACTTTGCTGTTCGACACCGTTTGTTCTCGTCCCATCCCAGCCGTCCGATTTGTTGGTATTTTTGTTGGTATCGGGAGAACAAACGTTTACGGCGAAATTCGCTATTCCGAACGAGGGAATTGAGCAGATGGCCAAGAACGACGGCGCGTGCGCTACCCCCAAGCAGATCAGGACCGACGTCGACTGCCGCTCCGCCCGACCGAAATTCGACAAGGGCGCGTGGAGCCCCGCCAAGATTTCCGACGTGACCGGCGGCGGTCTCTACCTCTTCGTCACCCCGGACAAAAGCAGGCCAGGCAACGCTGCATCCAAGCTCTGGCGGATGAGCTATCGCTTCTACAGCCGTCAAAAAACCTACTCCATCGGCCCTTACGGCAACGGCAGAGATGGCACGTTCTCGCTCGCAGACGCGCGGCGCGAGCGCGACAAAGCCAAAGATCTGCTCAAGGAAGGCAAAGACCCGAGCACCGAGAAGCAGCTCGACAAGCACAGGCAGGCGGCCGCCCGGCCTTTCGAGCAATGGGCCGACGAGTGGCTCGCGAAGAAGTAAGGTGGAGAAAGTCAAACGCGGCAGGATCGTCGCGGTGCGCGATCCCAAGACCATCGAGGTGCTCGAGCTGCGCGTAGGCTACGTCAAGGATCGCTTTGGCAAGCTAAACAGGCAGGACATCAAGCGTCCGGACGTACTCGCTTTCATGCGTTCATACGAAGCCGAGGGAAAGCTGGAAACCCGGGACCGTGTGCGCAGCATCGGTGAGCAAATCTGCGACTATGCCGATGTCGAAGGAGACGGCTACAATCCATTCCGCAACCTGAATGGGCAGATGATTGCCAACATCTCGACGCCACGTCCCGGCGTCACCGAACCGCGCGACGTGACGCACGTCTTCAAGCTCATCAGCGCCCCGTGGACGAGAGCGAGATTTAATGACGTTGTTGGCCTTGCCTTGCGCTTCGATGCGCTCACCATTCCCCGCCCCGGCATGGTCAATGAAATGGAGTGGAGCGAGGTCGACTGGGATGCCGCACGCTGGACTATTCCACCCGCCAAAATGAAGACCGGCTGGGACCATGTCGTCCCTTTGTCGCGACAGGCACTCGCAATCCTGCGCAGCGTTCAGAAGCTGACCGGCCATCGTCGGTACGCGTTTTCCTGTTCGAAGGACTCACCGCTCTCCAACAACACGCTCAACAAGCGCTTGCGGCTGCTTGGCATTGACACAAAGACTGATCATTGTGCCCACGGATTTCGGACCACCTTCTCGACCCTGTCTCACCACGAAGAGATCAAGGACGCCAAGGCTTGGGATGGCGATGTCGTCGAGCTGCAGCTCGCGCATCTCGATAACTCGACTGTGGAAGGGCTCTACAAGAAGCACGGACCGCTCGCGCTAATCGGCTCGCGCACGAAGCTGATGCAGCATTGGGCTGATCGGATCGACCACTGGCTCGATCCCAAGAAGGTAATGCCGATAAGGCGCGGCACGCATGCCTGATGCTCTGCGCTTTTCCGCCTAGGTGAACGCCACAGCTACGCGCGCCGGGTCTGACACTTCGGCGCAGATTGACCGCTGGACGCTACAGCATTTTCCCGAGATTACGCCTACTCTTGCGCGAGGGCGCAAAGGTCGACATCAACACGCGCGCCTTCGATGTCCTCTTGGGTGCTTGTGCAAGCCGACGGCGAGCTGGTGTCAAAGGACCAACTTATCGATACCGTCTGGTCGGGCGTCGTTGTCGAAGAGAACAATCTTCAAGACGAGCCTGAATGGCGTCGCGCGCTTCGCGACCAAACCCGCCCATGGCGAGCGGCATCGGATCGCGCTCGACGAGACGATGGTCGATCCAGGTCGCACCTGACGCGGTAACCTGCTGATTGAGGTCAAGATCGGAACGGTTGGCGAGCACTAACGTCGGGCGCGCACCGTCCGGGCCTCCGAAGCGGCGGACCTCGACGATCCCTCCGATGGGCGGCGCGTGCTCGAACGCCTCGATGCCTCGGAAGCGAACGTGGTGGGCACGTCCGTCCGTGCCATCGATCACGGCATAGGTCTCGCCCGTCAGCTCGTCATGGAGTCCCCCTGTCGACCAG
Organism: Tardiphaga sp. 42S5; assembly: GCF_034044155.1. Classification (NCBI taxonomy): domain Bacteria; kingdom Pseudomonadati; phylum Pseudomonadota; class Alphaproteobacteria; order Hyphomicrobiales; family Nitrobacteraceae; genus Tardiphaga; species Tardiphaga sp. 42S5. The sequence goes on from NZ_CP139027.1 coordinate 76,363, forward strand.
CCGGCCGACGATCGGCGATCCCGGCTTCTCACTATCGATTACATAGTCGGCAACACCGCGGGCCTCCCCGCGCTCTGTAGAGGCGTGGTGCATCGTCTTGATGATGTCGCCGCGCATGCCGAGACCGCGAAGGTTGCGCTCGGCCTCTAGTCCGATCATCCATTCACCGGGGCCGGCAGGCGCGGCAAGGCCCATCTTTTCCAGGCGCTGGAGCCGCCCGATCATCAGGCGGCGGATTTCGGGGTCGGCCGCGCCGGGATTTTCGAGACGCAGGTCGATGGCGCCGGTCTCATCGGCGGCCAGGCGGATCTCGACGTCGAGCCGCGTTCAGCGTTCGGCCACGATTTCCTTTTTCAGGGCGTTGCGGATCTCGTGCTCGGGCTTCGGACCAAGCTCGATAGACCCCAATTCCTTGGCGCGCGAGCGCAGGCCCTGGCTGATGTAGTCTCGCGAGATCACGAGGTCTGCGGCGGATGCGGCGACTGGCCTGCCCCATTAGGGAGGTCCGCTGGATAAGTTAGAGCTCCGGCGGTTGTAGTCGCCGAGATTGGCTGAGCGTGGTGGAGCGTAGAGGATGCTGGCCGCACGAGGCAAGATGGCTTGCGGTGTCGGCGGTACATAGCCGAGTGAGCTGTGCGGCCTGATCGTGTTGTAGTGCTGCCGCCAGTTCTCGATCAGGATCTGAGCCTCCTTCAGTGTGTAGAAGATTTCCCCGTTGAGCAGTTCGTCGCGAAGCTTGCCGTTGAAGCTCTCGCAGTATCCATTCTCCCAAGGTGATCCTGGCTCGATGTAGAGCGTCTTGACGCCGATGCGGCCCAGCCATTCGCGAACAGTAATGGCGGTAAATTCGGCGCCATTGTCTGACCGGATATGCGCCGGCGGACCATGCCGAGCGAACAGATCGGTCAACACCGCCAGCACGTCGTCGCTTCGGATCTGACGCTGGACGTGGATCGCCAAGCACTCACGGCTGAACTCATCGATCACCGTCAGCATGCGGAAGGCCTTGCCGTCGTGGGTGCGGTCAGCCACGAAGTCATAGCTCCAGACGTGACCGCGATAGCGTGGACGCAGTCGAACACACGATCCATCGTTCAGCCATAGACGGCCACGTTTCGGCTGTCGGTGCGGCACTTTCAGCCCCTCTCGACGCCAGATGCGCTCCACCCGCTTGGCATTTACCGTCCAGCCTTCCTGACGAAGCAGGGCTGTGATGCGGCGATAGCCATAGCGACCATAGTTCGAAGCCAGCCGGACGATATCCGCCGTCAGGCGCTTCTCATCGGATCGTGGCTGCAAACGCCGGCGCGGGGTCGAGCGGTGCTGGCCAGTCACACGACATGCACGACGCTCGGACACACCGAGCGCCGCACAGACATGGGCTACGCCAGCACGACGTCGGGAAGGGCTCAGTACTTTCCCTCGACGACTTCCTTCAGGATCAGCGCGTCCAGCGTCAGATTGGAGACCGCTTTCCTGAGCCGCGCGTTCTCCTTCTCCAACGCTTTCAGCCGTGCTGCCTGGGTCATCTTCAGACCGCCATACTCACGACGCCAGCGGTAGTAACTCTGCTCCGATATCCCGAGGCTGCGGCAGATCGCACCGGTCTTCTCACCCTGTGAAAGCCGAACCTCAGCTTCGCGCAACATCCCGATGATCTGCTCTGCCGTGTAGTGTTTCCGTGCCATTCCGTGCTCCTTTCAAAGCCCAAAATAGCCGAAACTCTAACTCTCAAACCGGACCACTTCTCAGGGGGGAGGCCATAGGAAGTGCCTGCGTTCTCGTTTGGATTCACGTCCAAGCCAGCATTACGAATGTGATGGATGCCGAGATATTTTAACGCGTTAATTAGCTCGATCTCACCATCCCTATTTGGTAAATCTGCGGCCGTTGTCCCTCCAATCTGATAAGCGATGTTTGTATTGGTTCCCATGCTGTCGATCATGTCGAAAGCACTTAACGATACTACTGTTGAGTATGGAAGTGGAGCGGAGGCAGGCATGTCACGTCCCTTTAGAAAATTTCTATTGTTAGAGCGTGATCATCCCGCATTAAGCATCATCACGATCGCGGATCATCGCTTCATTCCGCAATGAGAGGTAGTCGCACGGCTTCGTCAAGAGCGCGGCAGGCATGCAGCTCTCAATCGGACGGCGCGGTGAATAACCGATAAAGAATTGTAGTACCGGCATTAGATTTCATCAGACCGACACAAATCGGTGGCGCCGGCACAATCTTTACCAAGCGTCAACGCACAAACGCGTGCGTGAACTGTTACCAGTTTGATCGACACCAGTTTACGTGTCTCATAAAGATGGAGGTCGATCATGCAGAGACGAAGGTCAGTAGTAAATTCAAGGTCGATGCTTTCCTACTGCTATGCTGCTGCTGACTAAGTCGACGCTAGTTGGAATCGATTCATTTGCTGTCATGGCCCGCAATTTCTTTGCAAGCACGCTGCCTAATGGCTTCAGTTTTAAGGCAGCTTCGTAGTTACGGACTGCATTGTCTGTCTGGTCTATCCGTTCAAGATGGAGACCGCTAGGCTAAGATAGGCATAGCCGCGCCCGACCTGAGGCCGCACCAGATCATCCTGACTGAGATGTCCCTGGGATATCGCTTTGTAATAATCCTCGACTGCTCGCTGAGAGAGGTGAGGCACTGCAAAGCAGTCGAGAAACGTTAGCGGCGCAAGAGAGATCTCGAGGGAAACTTGGAAGCCTGACGGTGCTGTTCGCGGGATGGCGGTGACGAAGGCGCCGCGAGCACGTCGCACAGGGCGCTCGTTAGTCGCGCGCGCGCCGCCGAGTGGGTGAAATCGTGGTCGGCATCAGGGATTATCGAAACCGAAGCCTTCGGATAGCGGCGTAGCCGCGCACCTCTTCTTCCCATATACGTGCGGAATTCGCCCAGCGCGTGATCTCCTTCCGAAAATAACATCGCTAGACGAACGCCGCGACTTTCGAGAATTTGGAAACGGCGATGACCCTCGCTGTAGAGCTTCTGGCCGGCCCGGCCCGGGATGTGGCTGACTATCAATGAGACAGTTCGAAGAAGGCGTTTGGAGAAAAAGATAACCGGAGCTTTGACGCGCAAATTGCCTGACAGTAGTCGTCTCAGGCTTCGCTTGCTAAACAACATCGCAACAGACCCGCCGATGGTGCGATGGGCAGATAACAAGGCTTCAGCGACGGTTTCCCGTGGGTCCCAGACAAAACGCATGATATTGATGGCGATGACATTGCGAACGCGCACATCTTGCACCGCAGCCTGGAACGCGGCATAAGCACCACTGCAGCGTCCTACCAAGGCGATCGGGCCGGCATCGAGCTTCTCTACATAGTCGATCGCGTAACGCAGGTCAGCAGTTTGCTCTTCCGAATAAAGTACTTCGGCCGGCGCGCATGCCGACGCCGCACTGTCGCCTATACCGCCGGCGTCGATTCTCAACGAAGCGATCCCGCGCTCCGCGAGGGCGCGAGCCTGCTCTACTGCCGCGCGACCCCAGCCGATGTGATAGTCGCGCCCCGAATTGGCGAGCACTGCGATAGCTGAAGGCCTTCGACCGAGCGGCCGACAGAAGACTCCGAAGAGCCGCTCGTCTGGCCCAAACCGAACCGGTAACTCCTCATAGTGAGGTCCGACGATTGGCCGTGCGGGCCCTACCACTTTGGCAGAACAGTTGGCGCCCGCGATTGGAGAATGCCCGAGATTGTCGATCCATGACACGATGCGTGTCAGCGTACCGAGCTGTGGACCAGCCAAACTTGGATTTTGCAGGATATTTTCATACCCCTCGTAGTCGATGGACGAAACATCGGCTCCGAGCGTCTTCAGGTGGTTGCCGATTGAGCTGTCGCGGGACATTTGACTGCGCTCAACCAAAAGGACCCGTGCGGCGGGAGGCTCAGTTGTCCGAGTAAGATCGATAGTTTTGATGGCTGCGGCGCGGCTGCTTGCCAGTGGAATGCCAGCGACGCTGTAGCCGTTGTCAGACGGGTCGGGCCCGATACCCATCCCGTCGGTCAGCATGCGCGACCAGGCCTGAAGTTCACGAAGATAGGCGCGGCCTTTGACGACCGGCGCCATCATGATCGTAGCTGCGACGTCGGGTAGCTCGGTTCCGAGTTGGGCGGCCAGACTAGCGCCAAGACCTTGTCCGACCAGAACGAGTTCGATGCCTGGATTGTATTCCCGCAAGAATGCAACGCACTGACGGGCAGCAACAAACCAGTCAGAGATGCCTTCGGGGTCGGCAGCGAGATCGATTGCATCTGCCGTGCCGGGATAATCGAATCTAAGGCATGCATGACCTGCCGCGGCAATGTACTCGGCCAAAGCACTCCATGTGGCTCGGTTACACAATTCCTCATATCCGACCGGTGCGAGCAGCAGCACCGCCTTGCGCCCGCATCGGTCAATACAGCCCGCGTGATAAAAGCCGCCGAAATTATCAAACGTTACAGGTGCGCCATATCGGGATGTCATGATCTTGAAACTATTACAGTTTTCTGTTCGTTAGCCGAATGGCGCCAGCAAATGGATATTTTCGCTGCTAAGCAGTCGCCCTTGCCGGATGCCAATTTCTTAACTCAGGGGCGACGAAGGTGCCATTCGATATCGTGTACCATCATTAACGTGTACTCGGCGCGGTACATTGCCGCCGATAGTTAGCTATTTGCTAATCATGGTTCGCTATCTCGCGCGATCGACTTGAACCCGCTGATCTTGATATCGACGCCGTTGCTCGAAAGCACCCGACCAATAATCGCGACCGCAGCAACCGCGCCAGGATCGACGAAAGCGTCCATTTTGCGTGATTATATCTTCATTTCGTTAAGCTTGACGCCGGAACGGTCTTTTGCATTTGAGGCTTATTACGATCCTCTCCACCTTTGATTGATAACTCGTCCATATCACTATGAGCCGCTCGCATCCCCTGGCGAAGCGATGGACTTTTTGTAGCGTTGGAGAAACTTCATGCGTGACCGTGTCCGCACCATTGTCGGATCGCTGAACCTACTTCCCGTTCCAGTCGATGGCTTATCCGACCAGGACAATCTGTTCGATGCGGGCATGACATCGTTCGGTTCAGTTCAGCTGATGATGGCCATCGAGGAAGAATTCGATATCGAATTTCCAAACAGTCTGCTGACTCGAAAGACATTTGCGACGCTTGGTGGGTTGATTGCTGCTGTCGAACAGCTCGTCTCTGAGAAAGTCTAGGGTCATGATCCCGAACGCGGTGAAGCAAGGCATTGACGTGCCCGAAGCCGTGTCCTGGCGTGACGCGATGCGGCGGGTTGCCATCGAGGTTGCTTCGCCAAATGCCGCTCTTGCGGACCTAACCGCGACGTTTCCAGCGCAGACATTCGAAGCTCTTCGTCGTAACGAGATGCTCGGCTTGATGGTACCTAGAAGTCTTGGTGGCCAGGAATTGGAATTGCGCAAGATTGCCAATCTTTGCGCGATTCTCGCGGGCGCGTGCGGCGCCAGCGGCATGATTTACGCCATGCATCAGATCAAGCTATCGAGCCTGGTCGCCCATGGGATGCAAACCGAATATCATCGCGCGCTCATGCGCGATGTAGCTGTCAAGCAGCTACTGATCGCGTCGTCGACCACGGAGGCTGGCATCGGCGGCGATCTGCGGATATCGAATTGCGCGATCGAGACGACGGGTGATCGGGTTTCGCTGACAAAGCAGGCAAGTGTCCTGTCTTATGCCGCGGAAGCCGATATCATCATGGCGACCGCGCGGCGCGGTCCGGCGTCGATCGGGTCCGATCAGGTCCTGATCGCGCTGCGGCGTGGCGACTATCAACTTCAGCGCACCGCTGAGTGGAATACGCTCGGCATGCGCGCCACCTGCTCCGAGGGTTTCCTGCTGACGGCAACGGCCGGAGTCGATCAGATCTTTCCGAAGCCGTTCCACGAGATCGCAGTGCAGTCCATGCTGGCCACCGCGCATGTGCTGTGGGCGAGCGTCTGGTTCGGGATCGCGACCGATGCTTTGTCGCGTGCGCACGCCTCGGTTCGAGCAACGGCGCGGCGCGTGCCGTCCGATTTCGCGGGGCCGCTCCCAGGCGCGGCTCGACTGACCGAGGCCACCGCCAAATTGCAGACGTTCAAGTCCACGCTCGTCGCCCATATTAATCGGTTCGAGACTGCGAAGCGCAACGAAGACGATCTCAGCTCGATCAATCTCGCGATCGAAATGAACAATCTTAAGGTCATGGCTTCGACCATGGCCGTCGACATCGTACGTGAAGCGCTGATGGTGACGGGCATCGCCGGCTATCGCAACGACGGTCCATTCTCGGTCGGCCGCCATCTCAGGGATGTGCTGTCGGCGCCGCTGATGGTGGCTAACGATCGCATCCTCGCCAACACCGCTGGCCTCGTGGTCGCGAGCCGATTTGACTCAGATCTGGAGTAATGGTGATGAACGCGCCTGTTAAAGCCATGCAAAGTCCGGAAGCATTTCTCGACGCCCTGTTCGACGAGTCGATTCTGATCAGGACCGGCGTCGATGGCCTCTATGGCCGCGCCGGTGTGTTCGAAGAGGTCATCGACGGGTTCGAAGCCGCGGTGACGAAAATAGCCGTCGGCGATCAGGCGACGCGGATTCATTTTCCGCCAGGCATGCCACGCAAGAATCTTGTGAAAGCCGGTTACCTGAAGAGCTTTCCGCAATTGGCCGGCTGCGTCCACTCTTTCATGGGCGATAACGCCGACCATGCCAAGCTCGTCGGCATGATCGAGCGGGGCGAAGACTGGACCGAGATGCAGGATGCGACGGAAGTCGCGCTGACGCCGGCTGCCTGCTACCCGCTTTATCCTACTGTCGCGGCGGAAGGTCCGGTGCCGGAAGGCGGTCGGCTGTTCGATCTCAAGTCATACTGCTTCCGCCATGAGCCCTCGAAGGATCCGGCGCGGATGCAGCTGTTCCGGATGCGCGAATTCGTCCGCATCGGCACGGCCGACGAAGTGACATCTTTCCGGGCCACTTGGCTCGAGCGCGGCGAAAAGCTTATCGCTTCGTTGGGCCTGCCTTGCGTTATCGATGTGGCCAACGATCCGTTCTTCGGGCGCACTGGCCGCGTCATGGCGTCGAGTCAGCGCGACCAGGGTCTGAAATTTGAGTTGCTAATTCCAGTCGCGAGCGATGAAGATCCGACGGCGTGTCTGTCGTTCAACTATCACCAGAACCATTTCGGCAGCCTGTGGGGCATGCACTTCGCGGACGGCGAGGTCGCGCACTCCGCCTGCGTCGGCTTCGGCCTGGAGCGGACGGCGCTGGCGCTGTTCCGTCACCACGGCACCAAGGTCGACGCGTGGCCCGCGGATGTCCGCCGCGTGCTGTGGGGCTAGGCCTTGCAAACGGCCTGCGCCATCGATGGACTGGATCCCGCAACCTATGTTCGTCACGGGCTGCATGATCCTGCGCGCAACTGGCCTGAGACGAACTGCTACGTCGATCTGCTGATCGAAGTACTGGCCCGACGCGGGCATGATCCCCGGGCGGCGCTGGCTTTCACGGTCGCGCAGGATTACGAGGGCGACCAGTTCACGTTTTTCAAGATCCCAGCCGCCGATCTCGCGCTGTTGTACGGCGTCGAGATTCTGGAGCTCGCGATCTTCGATCAGCTGGAAGATCACGCGCGCGTGCAGTTGACGCGGGGCCGTCTGCCGCTGATCGAGGTCGATTCTTACTACCTGCCGGATACCCGCGGCATCACCTATCGTCACAGTCACAGCAAAACGACCATCGGCGTCAACGTCCTGGATTCGGTCGACCGCCGGCTCGATTACTTTCACAATGGCGGATACTTCCGTCTCGAAGGCGAAGACTTCGAGGCGCTGTTACGGCCTGTGCGTGACAACGGCCTGCCGCTTTTCCCTTACGTCGAATTCATCAAGTTCGGTCCGGCGTCTTCTGCCCATAAGCAGATCGAGATGTCTCGCACGTTGCTGGCGCAGCACCTGCGTCGCCGTCCGGCGCGGAATCCATTTACCGCATGGGGCGACGTGATCGGTGCCGACATCGGCCGGCTGATTGGACGGCCTCCCGAGTGGTTTCACACCTACGCCTTCAGTACATTACGTCAGGCCGGTGCGAATTTCGAACTGCTCGCGACCTATCTGGCGTGGTTACAGGAGCACGGTGACCCGGCGCTGGAGCGCGCCAGGCTGGCCGCGGAGGCGATCGCCGGCGGCACCAAGATCATGCAGTTTCAATTCGCCCGCGCCTCAGCCCGCGGCAAGGTTCCGGATGTGGCGGATACCATCCGCCAGCTCGCGACCCACTACGATATCGCCCTCGACAGCCTCATGAACAGTTTCGCGGTTCGCGGCGCCGCGGCATGATTTCTCTGTGACCTGATCGGCCTGTTGATTGCCATGACCGACATCCGCGCCATGACGGGACGCAAGGTTCAGCCGCTCGACAGCGGCTGGGAACTGACGCTGTCGCTCCCTCACGCATGGCAGGAGCCCAGCGGGTTGAGTGAAGCCGTCTGGTTGCCCGCGATCGTCCCTGGAACGGTCTCGGGCGCGCTGCGGGCCCTCGGGCAATGGAGCCTCATTGACGCTCAGCCGCTGCATGACAAGGACGTCTGGTACCGGCTCCGGGTCAGTGGAAACGGCAGGCGCAAGCTGCGGTTCGAGGGCCTCGCCACATTCGCCGAGGTTTTCCTCGATGGCAGGCTCATCCTGACCGGGAGCTCGATGTTCGAGCCGTATGAGGCCGAGATTGTGCTCGGCGGTGAGCATTGGATGCATATCGCCTTCAGGAGCCTCCGCGGCGCGTTGGCAGGAACGAAAGGTCCTCGGCCACGCTGGAAAACGATGATGATCGAGGAGCCACGGCTGCGGTTCCTGCGCACCACGCTGATCGGGCACATGCCCGGATGGTGCCCGCCCGTCGATGTGGCCGGCCCATACCGGTCTGTGCTGCTGATCGAAGAGGGAATTGTTCGCGCCGACAATGTCGATCTGCGCAGCCGGCTCGACGACACCGAAGGCGTTCTGACGCTCGCGCTCGATCTGTCGGGAGTGGCCGAAGGCGTGACGCCGGTCCTGCACTGCGCCGGGGCGGAGGCGCTGCTGAGGCCGCTCGATACGGAAGCGCCGCCGGCCGGTGCAGCGCGTTGGCAGGGCACACTGCGGATCCCCGATGTGGAGCTGTGGTGGCCTCACACCCATGGTAGCCCGACGCTCCATGTGGTGACCATCGACATCGGTGCCGTCCGGATCGATGTCGGCGAGGTTGGATTTCGCCGGATCGCGGTCGACCGCGGGCCGGACGGACATGGCTTCACCCTGCATGTGAACGGCGTCCGCATTTTTTGCCGCGGCGCATGCTGGACGCCGATCGACGTGGTCAGCCTGCAGGCATCCGAGGCGGATTACGCGCGGGACCTTGGCCTGGTGCAAGGTGCTGGCCTCAACATGGTCCGTCTCAGCGGGACCATGGTCTATGAGACCCCGGATTTCCACTACCTCTGCGACCGGCTCGGCATCATGGTCTGGCAGGACGTCATGATGGCCAATTTTGATTACCCGTCGGATGTGGCCTTTGCTGAAGTCATCCGCAGCGAAATCACGACAGTCGTTAGCCGCTTGAGCGCGTCGCCGTCATTGGTCGTGATATCAGGCGGCAGTGAGGTTGGTCAGCAAGCTGCGATGATGGGCCTGCCGCGCGAAATGCGCGACGTCCCGCTGGCGGAAACCGTCATTCCCGAGGTTCTGGCAGGCTTCAGCCACGTCGCCTATGTGCCGGGTTCGCCGTCGGGCGGCGCCCTGCCCTTCGTGGCCGAGGCAGGCCCGTCGCATTATTACGGCGTTGGCGCATATTTGCGGCCCCTCGACGATGCGCGCCGCGCCAATGTCCGCTTTGCCTCCGAGTGTCTCGCTTTCGCCAACCTGCCGGACGATCGTCACTTCGCTAGCCATCGGCTCGATCCTGTCAGCAATCCGGAACGCTGGCTCGCCGGCGTCCCGCGCGACGGAGGCGCGTCTTGGGATTTCGACGATGTGCGCGAGCATTATCTTCAGGCGCTGTGGAACGAAGACGGCCGCAGCCTGCGCTCCAGCGAACCCAAGCGCTGGCGCCAGCTATCGCGCGCGATCACAGCCGAGGTCATCGAACGGACGATCGACGAATGGCGCCGTCCAGCCTCCACTACGGCTGGCGCACTGATATGGCTGTGGCGCGATCTGCGGCCCGGCGCAGGCTGGGGCCTGCTGGATTCCGACGGCCGTCCGAAATCGGCCTTCTACGCCCTGCGCCGCGCCTCGCAGCCGCTGCGCTTGTCGATCACTGACGAAGGCACCAACGGGCTCAATCTGCATCTCGTCAACGACACGCCGCGGGCCGCCACCGGCAAATTGACCTTGCGTTGCCTGAGAGACGGCAAGACGCCGGTGATCGAAGCGGTGCGCAATGTGACCATCGCACCGCATGCCGGGCTTTCATTCGGGGCGTTCGAGATGTTCGACCGGTTCTTCGACGCCGGTCACTGCTATCGCTTTGGGCCAGCCGCGCATGACACCGTGCATGCAACGTTCGCAGCCGAGGACTCCGATCAACCTCGAGAGGCCTTTCATTTTCTTTGCCCCCCGACGTCGGCGGTTGACCAGACGATTGGCGTGGTGCTTGGTGAAGACGACGCCGGTTTCTTTCTCGACCTGCAAGCCGTCACGGCGACGCGTTTTGTTGAAATCGCGGACAACAAATTCCTGCCCGACGACAATTATTTCCATTTAGCGTTCGGGCATCGCAAGATCGTGCGCTTGGCACCGCGCGTGCGTTCGGCCCACCATTTGCGCCCATCGGGGAGAGTTTCTGCGCTCACTCTGCTAACTGAAGTCGAATACTGACTTCGCATTGGTCCATTGGTGTCGGCATCCAGTTCTCAGCCAAGAGGTTTCATCCGAAAATTTGTACCGCCAGCAGCCGCCAGGTGCTCCTTCAAGCCTCGACCGGCCGCGAGCGGAAACGTTATTCAGGAACTGGGCATCTGTGCGAATGACATCGAATTGGAAGCCAAGACCGGTCCCATGGATGACCAGCACTACTAGCGTCTCCTTTGCGCCAGTACCGGACATTGTTCGCTGTGAATCAGGCAGCCGCCGCGGTTCAGACGCAAGGTGGGAACTTTCGTCCAGTGGCTGAAGGGCCAGATCGGAGCGTCCATCACGTTAACGGCCGAGAAAATCCGACGGCAAACAAGCATCTTTCCTGACCAAATAGGAATCAGGGCGTCGGTCGCGCTTTGATGATAGCCGTTGCCATTATCCTTCGGGCGCGAAACGCCCAGATAATATGCACCTTATCCAGATCGCGATTGCTCGCGAAACCGGCGCGGCGTCACACCGGAAATTCGGCGGAAGGCGCGGCTGAAGTGTGCCGGATCCGTGTAGCCGGAAGAAAATGCGATATCGATAATCTTGGAATTGGTGTCACGCAAAAGCTTGCTCGCATTCTCATATCTGACGGTGTCGAGCAGATCAGAATAGCTCAGGCCCACATGCGCGAGCTTGCGCTGAAAGCTGCGTGTGCTGACGCCCGCCATTTCAGCGACTTCAGCAAGAGCCGGAATTCCGTCGTCCAGATAGGACGGCAGCATCAGTTTCAGCAGCTCAACGATGTCGTAGCCGGAAGGGCCGTCCTCGTGATCATGCGGCGCAGGGCTCACGTCTTTCCGGTGGTTCGAGAAACTGAGGTGTGAGATCGGCACGTCGATCCACGCGGCATGCTGGCCTGACAGAAATCGCACATTGGGCCACAAGGACTGCGTTGCAGAACTCGGCGTGTAGCGCGCTTCGAAGGCGATCGTCGCCGGCATCCAGTCCGGCCCTGCGAACTGCCGAACGATGTGTATGGGGAAAATGTTCTGGATCCATTGCGGGTGCTCCATATGCAGGAGCCCGTTTGTCCCGGCGAGCCTGCTGCAGATCCGCACGTGATCGTCATCGTGCTCGATCCACATGCTCAGGATCGTATCCTCCCGCGGCGCCCATGTGCAGGCGTGCCGCAGCGCAACGAGCAATGTCGGGGAGTGCGCGATCAGGGCCCGCGTTTTCTCCCGCATATGGGAGAAATGCAGCCGCTGGCTGGCCAGGAAGCCGAATTCTTCAATGCCCTGGCTTCTCCGGGCGGTTTCCATGAAACGGATGGCCGGCATCAGCGGGACATAGAGATCGCTCTTGTCGACCAGAGACGACGGAAGCCGAAACTTGGTCAGGAGCGAACTCGTCGGCGCACCGGTCTCATCGAGAATCCCGACGAAGGGCAGAAGAAACTGGCAGCGCGTCAAAGGGATGTTAGCCATTGGGTCTCGTCGCGATCATCAGTAGGCACTTTGCATCAGCCACAATTTCATTGGAATCGCTACTGGCAAGCTCGGAGAATGTCACCGTTCTCTTGCCGGCACCTGTCGGCCTTGAATTGCAGCGGTCGCCGCGTCGTGTGCATGCGGCAAGAAGTCACCTGCAAATGACCTGATCGGTTGCGATTGGCGCGAAGTGGCAAGACCACGGGCCTTCGTCTGCACGAAATGATCCGGACAGGGTTCGCCTGTCAATCGGAAGGCAACCGGGCCGGGCGCAGGCCCCGGCTTCCCTAGAGATTCCGCCCACGGAACGTCGGCACCGGCCCGGCTTTGCTTCCACCTTCCCAATGAATCCGACAAGTAAACTGGAACCACCATATTGAGAACGCTGACCTGCGCCGAAACGGCTCAGACGGATTTGCGATCGGAGCGTGTGCGAGACGGCATGATCTTCGTGAGTGCCGGAACGTTCTGGATGGGTTCGGATCGGCACTACCCCGAAGAGAGGCCGGCTCACCGCGTCAGTGTCGATGGGTTCTTCATTGACGAGACTCCCGTCACCAATACTCAGTTTGCCGAGTTCGTGGCCGCAACCGGATATCGCACGGTTGCCGAATCCGTGCCCGATCCAAAAGACTATCCCGGCATATTGCCGGAGATGTTGTATGCGGGCTCGCTGGTTTTTCGCGAGCCGACCGGGCGTGTCGGTCTCGATGACTGGTCGCAGTGGTGGTCGTTTCTCGAGGGTGCCAACTGGCGCCGTCCCTATGGTCTGGTTAGCAGCATCGAGGGACGAGATGATCATCCTGTCGTCCACGTCACCCACCAGGACGCGCTGGCCTACGCACGATGGAAGGGCAAGGATCTTCCTACAGAAGCCGAGTGGGAGTTCGCCGCCAGAGGAGGCCTCGAACAGGCCGAATTCGCATGGGGATCGGAGCTCATCCCCGATGGCCGGCATATGGCCAATACCTGGCAAGGGTCGTTTCCGACAGTCAATCATAACCAGGACGGATACGCCCGCACGTCGCCTGTGAAGGCTTTTCCACCTAACGGATACGGCCTCTACGACATGATCGGAAACGTCTGGGAGTGGACGTCCGACTGGTACTCCGCGCAGCACGAAGCAGACACGACGAAAGCTTGCTGCGTGCCCAGCAATCCTCGCGGCGGGCATGAGTCAGCCAGCTACGATCCATGTCTTCCCGAAATAAAAATCCCGCGGAAGGTCCTCAAAGGCGGCTCGCATCTATGCGCTCCGAATTATTGCCGCCGCTATCGGCCTGCAGCTCGCCATCCAGAAGCAATCGATACTTCGACAAGTCATGTCGGGTTCAGATGCATTGTTCGAAACGGAGAATCGAATGAATAAGCCTCTTAATAACCATCTCAGGGCACGCTGGTTGGGCGTGAGCACGACTCTCCTGTTGTTGGCAACGTCTGCTGTCGCCCAGGAAACGCTGCCGTTTCCGCCGAAGCCCTCAGGGAGCAAAGCCGGACCGACGATCGCGGAGTCGACCTACAGCCCCCTGCCGGTGAAGTCGCATCTCCCGGCCAACGCGCCGAACATCGTCGTGATCATGCTTGACGACGTCGGTCCGGCGCTTCCGAGCACCTTCGGCGGCGTGATCGATACACGGACGCTGAGCCGCGTTGCCGGAGACGGGATCACCTATAACCGCTTCCACAATGCCGCGATGTGCTCACCCACCCGCGCGGCCCTGCTGACCGGGCGCAATCACCATCGCGTCGGCTCCGGCCAGATCACCGAACTGGCGAACGACTGGGACGGCTATTCTGGCCGGATCCCGCGCACATCGGCGACCGCGGCGAAGGTCCTCGGCTATTACGGTTATGCGACGAGCGCCTTCGGAAAATGGCACAACACGCCGGCCAACGAGACCACGGCGGTCGGCCCCTATACGAACTGGCCGGCCGGCCAGGGGATCGGCTTCAACTACTTCTACGGTTTCCTTGCCGGAGAATCCTCGCAATGGGAGCCTGCGGTCGTCGAAAACACAGTCCGGGTGAATCCGTCCGAAGGGAAGAAGGAGTACCACTTCACCGAAGACATGACCGACAAGGCCGTCTCATGGATGAAGCAGGTCCGCGCGCTGACGCCGGATCGGCCCTTCTTCATGTATTGGGCCCCCGGCGCCTCCCATGGCCCGCATCACATCTTCAAGGACTGGGCGGACAAATATAAGGGCAAGTTCGACGAAGGCTGGGACGTCATGCGCGAACGCGTCTTCGCCCGCCAGAGGGAACTCGGCTGGATTCCGAAGGACACCGAGCTGACGCCGCGGCCGAAGACGCTGGCCGCATGGGCTGACATTCCCGAGGACGAAAAGCCATTTCAGCGTCGGCTCATGGAAGTGTTCGCCGGATATACCGAACACGCCGATGCGCAGGCCGGCCGATTGATCGATGCTTTGGACGAACTCGGCATCCGCGACAACACGCTCGTCTTCTACATCTGGGGCGATAACGGCTCGAGCGCGGAAGGCCAGAACGGCACGATCAGCGAGCTCCTGGCGCAGAACGGTATTCCGTCCGAGATCAAGGACCATATCCGCACCATGAACGAGCTCGGCGGCCTGGACATGCTCGGGTCGCCCAAGGTGGACAACATGTACCATGCCGGCTGGGCCTGGGCCGGCTCCACGCCCCATCGGTCGACAAAGCTGATCGCCGCGCATTTTGGCGGCACCCGCACGCCGCTCGCCGTTTCCTGGCCGAGCAAGATCAAGGCGGACAAGACGCCGCGTCCGCAATTCCATCACGTCAACGATATCGTGCCGACGATCTACGACATCCTGCGCATCACGCCGCCGAAGCTCGTCGACAGCGTCAGCCAGGATCCGCTCGACGGCACCAGCATGACCTATTCCTTCGTGTCCCCGACGGCACCGGACCACAAGAAAGAGCAGTATTTCGAGGTCATGGGGAGTCGCGCCTACTACAAGGACGGGTGGATCGCCTCGACATTCGGGCCGAGAGCGCCTTGGCAAGCGGGCGTCGATCCCTCGATCATGACATGGTCGCCGAAGAACGATGTCTGGGAACTCCATGATCTCAGGAAGGATTTTTCGCAGGCGAAGGACGTCGCCGCCGCCAATCCTGGCAAGCTCGACGAGCTGAAGAAGGCTTTCGAGGTAAGCGCGAAAGATAATAAGGTCTATCCGGTGGGCGGCGCGCTATGGTCCGCGATCTTCCACCCGGAGGACGCACCGTCCAATCCCGCCAAGTCGTTCAGCTTCACGCAGGAGGTCGTCGGCGTTCCCGAGTTCACCGCGCCGAAGCTCGGATCGCGTAGCAACCTCGTCACCATCGATGCGGATCTACAGCCCGGCTCGAAGGGCGTGCTCTACGCGCTTGGCGCCGTCTCGGGCGGCATCGCCCTGTGGGTCGAGGACGGGAAGCTCCACTACGAGTATAATCTGTTCGAGATCGAACGGACGCAGCTGGAGACGTCAGCCCCGCTCCCGACCGGGAAGGTCAAGATCGAGGTCGAAACAACGCGCAAGGCCAGCGGCGCCCGCCCCGCGTCTCTCGACATCGTCGTCCGCGTTGACGGCAAAGAAGTCAGCAAGGGCCGTGTCCCACGCGCGGCACCAGGTAGCTTTACCGCCAACGATGCCTTCGACGTCGGCCGGGACAGCTATTCCCCCGTCTCGCTCGCGTATTTCGACCGCAAGCCATTTGCGTTCAACGGAAAGATCAATCGTCTACGGGTTGAGTATCTGAACTGAGTGGTCGTTTGACCACGTCGAGTAATCGTCGACTGGGAGCGGAGATCGAAGGTGTTCGCTGCTCCCGGTCGAGAGCGAACTTCACTACCCCTGCAGATAACGCCTGCTGAATCTCGAAAGGAACGTTCAATTATGAAGCAACTTGCTTTTGTTCTTGCTGTTGCGTGCGCAGTACCGCTGGGCTCGGCTCAAGCCCAAACCGAACTGAAGGCCTATGCCGATGCGGATGGTTACATCAACGTGCAGAAGCTGACTTGCGCGCAACTTGCCGGAACGTATCAGGAAGACGCGAACTTTCTCGGCGTTTGGTACAGCGGTTGGTACAATGGCCTCGGAAAGAAGTCTTCCATCAACTTGCCTAGAGTTCGAGAAGGCATTCACGAATTGATCGTCTACTGCAAGGCCAATCAAGGCACGACGATCATCAAGGCCATCGATGTTCTTCTGAAGGCTGAAAAGGTCCGCACTGCCAAATGAATGTTGGTCTCCCCATCATTCCGACTTGTCGGCCCAGCTAACTAACAATTAACAGGAATCATCTCTTGAAAAGCCAATCCAGAACGCCCTTGAATGCGGCGCGCCGTTCGATCCGCTCTGTTGCCACACTCCTGATCGCGTCGGGTTTATCTGCGACATGCATCGGAGCTGGCGCTGCCCACGCGGATGATGCTGCATCGATCCTGCGCGCGATGTCCGACTACATCGCGAATCAAAAGAATGTTTCGATATCGTACGATTCCGATATCGAGATCATGACCCCGGACATGCAGAAGATTCAGTTTGCCAGTTCCGGGCAACTCACCCTCCATCGGCCGGACAAGCTCCGCGTGACACGGACCGGCGGCTACGCCGACGTTGAGCTCGTCTACGATGGCGCCAATTTCACCGTTTCCGATCATGCCCGCAAAGTCTACGGGCAGATGCCAGCCCCCGGTACGATCGACCAGCTTGTCGACCGCATTCGTGACAAGTCCGGCATCGAGGCGCCGGGTGCCGATCTTCTTCTCGCCAATTCCTATGCAGCCTTGATGGATGGAGTCTATGACGCCAAGCATATCGGCAGAGGCGTCATCGACGGCCATGAGTGTGAACACCTGGCTTTCCGTACGCCGGATGCCGACTGGCAGATCTGGATAGAACCAGGCGCGACGCCGATTCCGCGCAAATACATCATCACCACCAAAACGGTGACAGGCGCGCCTCAGTACACGCTCCGAATTAGCAGCTGGAAAACGAGCCCCGATACCACTACCGATGCATTCTCTTTCAAGCCGAGCGCAGACATGAAGAAGCGCGAGCTTCAGGATCTCGGCCATATCGATGAGATTCCCCCAGGAATCAGCCCCAGCGGAGAGAAGAAATGACTGGATTGAAAAGCAAGCTGCTGAAAATCGCCCTCGGAACGAGCATGGCCATCCTGTGTCTGTCGGTCAGCGAACAGGCGTCGTTCACGCGTGGCGGTACCTTCATGACCTCGGCGGAGGCACTTATCGGAGCTCCGCTCACACCCCTGAGTTACGCCGGCGTCGCACGGCGAACGACGCGCCGAGCCATCGTGGGTGGAGCCGTCGTTGGTGGAGCCATCGTAGGCGGAGCAGTTGCGGGTGCAGCCGTCGTCGCCGCGCCACCCGCTTGCGTTCAGGCGGTCGACGCCTACGGCCGAATCTATAACCGGTGCTACTGATCGCACTCAGACCGAGAGCTCTTTCAGCAGGCCGTTGTTGTCGATCCACGTCGAACAGTGACTGCTACGGTGTTCTCAACGTTCCTGAAAATGCTGGAGCGCGTTCCCATCGGAAAGCGCTCCAGCTTTTTGACGCATCCCGTCTCAGAGCGAATGCGTTTGTGCTGGAATGGCCCGATTTAAGATCGGGTCCCTTAGCGTGGTGTAGCTTTCGATGTAAACGCAACACCCTGCGAATAATGTAAGTAGCGCGGGAATTCGGTGTGACGAATATCGATTTGCGCGTATGTCGATCCAGTTTTGATTTGTGCTGTTTTGCTACGCGGAGTTTGTTGATGCGCTTCTCTTTGACGATGACGGTCGCTGCCAGCGCCATGCTGTGCTGGTCACAAACGCCAGTCATAGCAGCCGAGGGCGGCGTAAGTGTCTCCCTCCTCGGGTCACACGCAACCGGCGCAGGCATTACGCCGCCGCCCGGCGTCTTCTTTCAGAACGACTTCTATTATTACGACGGCAAACTCAGCGGCGGTCGAACTCTGCCGACCGGTGGTCTTCTCGTTGCAGATGTCTCGGCCCAGAGCTGGATCGAATTGCCAACAACACTCTGGGTTACACCTGCCAAGATTCTCGGCGGCAATCTCGCATTCTCGTTGACGGTGCCCGTTGGTGAGCCGCGCGTGAATGCAAATCTGCTGGTGAACTCGCCGCGCTTCGGGCCGATCGGTGTCGGCGTGACGGACAAGAATGCTAACCTCGGCGACTTCTTCCTCCAGTCCTTTGTCGGGTGGCAGTCGGGCAATTTTCACTGGCAGCTCGGCGTCGGCGGTGTGATCCCGTCCGGAACGTATGTCGCCGGTCAACTGTCGAACGCCTCGCTGAACAGACCCGCGCTCGACGTCTTCGGCACTTTCACATGGCTAGATTCTGCCATTGGCTGGGATCTCTCCGCCGCGGTGGGCGTCACCTTCAACCAGACCAACACGGCGACCGACTACAAGAGTGGCGATGAATTCCACCTCGAATGGGCAGCAACCAAATACATCACCAAGGAATTCACGCTCGGGCTCGTCGGTTACTATTACCAGCAACTGACGGCGGACTCCGGAACAGGCGCGAGGCTGGGCGCCTTTGAAGGTCGTGTCATCGCACTCGGCGGCTCGATTGGGTACACGTTCGAGGTCGGGAAGCTCCCGATTTCAACGCGCCTGAAAATCTATCGTGAATTCGATGCCGTGAACCGCATGGAAGGCACTGCCGGATACTTTACCGTGTCTGTGCCCGTCGCGTTGGATACCAATGCAATGGCGCTCGCCGATGGGCGCTCGATAAAAACCAAATTCTAGCTCCTTCAACTGGGAAGCCTCCAGGCTTGTTCTTTGTCGATGTTCTGAGGAACGATGGATAGGATTGATGACGGGCATATCAGTCAGGACACACCGGCTCACAAATTTCGAAGAACTCAATGCCGCCGTTTATGGAGCACACATCAGCGGGACGTAGAGATCACTAAATGGCTTGACCGGTCGCGATTGGCGCGAAGTGGCAAGACGGTTGGCCTTCGTCTGCACGAAATGACCGGATAGGATTCGCCTGTCGATCAGAGGCAATCGGGCCGGACGCAGGCATCGGCGTCCGCGAACAATCCGCTCCACGGAACGTCGGCACCGACCCGGCTTTGCTTCTGCCTTCCCAAGGATTCCGACAATTAAACTGGAACCACAATCTTTACCGCCTCCGCTTCGATTGCTTTTTCACGGGGCAACTGGTTGTGCCGAAAAAGTCAGGTGGCAACCATGTTCAGAGCACTGATCATTGCAGCAACCTACCGTTTTTGATCGGCGGCTCTGACTTACCTTCTAAGGGGCGGCTCGGTCAGATGGCGGGAACCCGCATTCGAGGAAACTCAGTCGCCTGATGATCCCCGCACTCTTGAAATGAATAGGGACTATCCATGACCGCAAACCTGGTTCGATCCGCAGGCGCATCCATCTTCGTGCTGCTTTTGATTTGCGGGCAGGCCGTCGCGCAATCGAACGAAGCCCAATCGAAGGTCACCGATCCCCATTTCAAGATAGCGCCCGGTTATCTGAAGCCGTCCGAGCTGCCGAACAGCCTGGTCCTGCTCGGTGCGCCCCCCGAGCAGGATTCGGCCGCGCTTGCCAGGGACGAAGAAGCACGCAAGGCAACGCTCCCCCTGCGCGGCACCGACCGCTGGAAGCAGGCCTCCGCCGACGCCGATCTTACTTTCCCGCAGGCCGCCAATAATTTTTCCTGCGCGATGGGGATCAAGATCGACAAGGAACAGACCCCGCGCCTCTATGCCATGATGCAGAAGATGCTGTCCGACTTCGGCCTGTCGACCTATGGCGTGAAGAACAAGTACAACCGCACCCGCCCCTTCGTCGTTCACAGCGAAGCCACATGCCGGGCGGATCAGGAAGCGATCCTGCGAGGGGATGGCTCCTATCCGTCGGGCCACACGGCTGCGGGCTGGGGATGGGCCCTCGTCTTCGCGCAGATCAATCCCGAGCGCTCCAATGAGTTGTTCACGCGCGGCATCGCTTTCGGCCAGAGCCGCGTGATCTGCGATGCGCATTGGCAGAGCGATGTCGATGCGGGCCGCATCATGGGAGCGGCGACTGTCTCGCGGTTGCAGACCAACGTGACCTTCCTTGCCGAGCTCAAAGCTGCGAAGGTGGAGGTGAAGGTAGCAAAGGCGAGGCGCGCTGCGCCGGTTTGTGCGGCCGAGACAACTGCCTTGTCCACGCAATAAGCGGGCCTTGACCTTGAGCAGCCGGCGTCTTCGACCGATTTATGGATGGCTTCTGGTTTGCGCCGTTTGCTTGGGCGCGACCGATGCTGCCTTCGGCAAGGACGACACCGATCAGGTGACCCAATTCACCGCGCCAAGCGTCTATCTGGATCTCCGCACCACCTATGCGACAGCCCCCGGCGGCGCGATCGGAATCGGTTTCGGCAACACGTCGCTGTTTTCAGTTCTGGGGGCGATCGCCCTTGCGGCCGGTCACACGCCGTCGACCGTGCCGACCCATATAAAATTGCCGACGGTGCACGCGGTCACGGTCGATATCCCGCTGACCGTCGACTTAAACGATCGGGTGTCGGTCTATGGCGGTGTTTCCGTGAACGCAAACACGATGCCACTCGGCGGCTGGACGGATATCGACGTCGCGAGCTGGAACGTTGGCTTTCAGGCCGATATCTACAGACAAAACGGCGGCATGCTCCCCACCATCACCGTGCAATCGACCATCACTCAATCGCTGCCGAGTGGACCGTTCGCGACGACGAATTTCAACAACGTCATCGAGTTCGACTATGCATTGGACGAGGATCAGACGAGGGGACTTCTCCTTGGCTTCCAGGACACCCGCGTCGCGATCCAAAGCGCCTCGGCGGAGGTCCGTCCGGGCATGATCGGATATGCCGGTGGCTACTATCAGTGGCCGAGCAACTGGAAAGCGTCCGCCCGCGTCGGCGTGCAATCATTCGGCGGCGTTGAACTCCTGAACCGAACGCTGATCCAGCCCTTTACCCAGCCCGTCCTACGCCTTGACCTCGACCGAATGGACGACAACGACAATCGCTTGTTCGGTTTGATGGTGCAGATCCAATGGATCCCGCTGCCGTCTTATCAATTGACGTTCAGGACGCCGCTTTATCTGACGCAGAACTAGCCAGCGCCCCCCCACGCGGGGTCGGATGTCCATTGGCGCGAAATGGCAAGACAAGTGATCCGAGATGCTCGAAACGCTCGGAGGCAGTGCCTACCGATTACGCGTTGATCGCTTGGATGGCATTTAAGCTTCAAGGTGCCGCGCCTGTGGAATGCCCCCTGCGTCGCCAGTCAGATTGAATGAAGAGGTATGTCGATGTTTCGCTCGGTTGGGATTGGTTTCGCATTGGCTTCGGTCGCGCTGGCCGGAGGAGCGTTCGCCCAGGCTCTGGACGGCAAACTGCCTGTCACCGTCGATAATTTTGCCCGCGCCGAGACCGACCGCTACCTCGCGGTGAATGCAACGGCCATCGGCGGACTCGGCAAATTCCAGCACTCGCGGGAGCCTGTATCCATCGACAGACAAGCGGTGATCCGAATGAACCGGGATACGCTGTACTCATTTGCGGTGTTTGATCTTGCTGGCGGGCCCGTAACGCTCTCGCTGCCCGACACGGGCAAGCGCTATATGTCGATGATGGTGGTCGATCAGGACCACTACCTGCCAATCGTCGCCTATGGCACGAAGCCGGTGACGCTGACGCAGAAATCAGTTGGTACGCGATACGCCTTTGTCGCTGTCCGAACGCTGGTTGATCCCAACGATCCAAAGGATCTCGCCGAGGTCCACAAACTTCAGGATGCCATCAAGGTCAGCCAGAAGAAGACAGGCACGCTGGACCTTCCAAACTGGGATCAGGAGAAGCTAACCGACATCCGCAATGCGCTGCTCGCGCTGGCAAAATATCAGACGTCGTATCACGGTGCATTTGGAGCCCATGGCCAGGTCGATCCGATCCAGCACTTGATTGGCACGGCCTCCGGTTGGGGTGGCATTCCGGAAAAGGACGCCATGTATCCGAGTTTCACTCCCGCGAAGAACGACGGCAAAACGGTCTACACCCTCGATGTGCCAAAGACCGTGCCGGTGAAGGCTTTCTGGTCGATCAGCGTCTACAACGCAAAAGGCTTCTTCGAGAAAAACGCCTACAATGCCTATTCGATCAACAACATCACCGCGAAGAAAAATGCGGACGGCTCGGTCAAAGTCCAGTTCGGCGGCTGTGACGGCAAGATCCCGAACTGCCTGCCGATCGTTGAGGGCTGGAACTACACCATACGGCTTTATCGCCCTGAACAGCCCATCGTTAGCGGCAAGTGGAAACTTCCGGAGGCCAAGCCTTTAAACTGAGACTTATCGGGCATGCGGCGACCTGGCGAGGGCGCGCGCGGACAAAGCGATAGACAAAATACGACTGTAACGGGACAATCGATCCGTCTTAGAGAACTGGTTCGCTACATCCAGACTGACGGGGCGCCTCGCGCGGCGACTTTTCCCCGCACGCACACCACGCCGTTATGAATTGAGTCGGTTCGGACGCGTCCGCACCTTGACGGAACGACGTCCGCTTTGCGCCGGTACTGTTGAAAAAGTCGAAAATCGAACGACTTCCAAAATCGAGCATGTGTCACCTGTTGGCGACCTCCGCGACTGCAAGACGCTGTCGAATCGATGCGAGCGCCGATGGTCGCTTTTACATTAGCCGATGAGGTTCCTCACATCCTAACTCGCGAGACGCACGAGCGGTCCTGGGATTCTTCAATCATCAGTCAAAAAGGACTTTTTCAACACAATCCGCCAAGAGCCGCCCACAGGTCACCTCTAGTCCTTTAGGCCGTATGACCTGACCCGGCCAATTTGCGGGGCACGGGCTCAAAGTCGAAGCCCAACTTTCCCCGCGGGAAGAAATGTGCGGCCGCGCGCCAACTTGGAGGAAGCGCGCGACCGCGGCGCCGCGAGAGCTACGACAGCCTCGTGGCGGACTAGTTGCGGCGAACCGCTATCGTGTTTTGAGGGCGAAGCCGGCTTCGCTACCCAATGATCGCTTTGACCTCCAGATATTCTTCGAAGCCGAAAACCCCGAACTCGCGCCCATTTCCGGATTGCTTGTATCCGCCAAATGGAAGGCTGCGGTCGAACGCGGCGCCGTTGAGGTAAACACGTCCTGCGCGGATGCGATTGGCGACGGCACGCGCGCGGGTGCGGTCGCGCGATTGCACGAATCCCGCCAATCCGAACGGCGTATCATTGGCGATCTCGACGGCCTCGTCCTCGCTATCATAGCTCATGATGGACAGCACAGGACCGAACACCTCCTCGCGCGCAATTCTCATTTGCGACGTCACATCGCCGAACACGGTGGGACGAACGTAATATCCGCGATTGAGCCCCGCCGGCCGGCCCGTTCCACCCGTTACCAAGGTCGCGCCCTCGTCGATTCCGGACTGGATCAGGTCTTGCACTTTCTCGAACTGTGACTGGCTCACCAAGGGGCCCATGGTGGACGCCGGATCGAGCGGATCGCCAAGACGGATGCTGCCGACGGCTTCGCTTGCCGCGGCGAAGGCTGCGTCGCGCTGCGCGCGGGGAATCAGCATGCGCGTGGGCGACTGGCAATTCTGGCCTGCATTTGTGTAGCAGGCGTGAACGCCCTGTATCACGGCAGCTTTCAGATCGGCATCCGGAAGGATGATATTGGCGGACTTGCCGCCCAGCTCCTGCGCGACGCGCTTGACGGTGTCCGCCGCCAGCTTGGCCACCCGGACGCCGGCCGTTGTCGATCCGGTGAACGACACCATGTCGATCTCGATATGGGCGGCGATCGCCTCGCCCACCGTCGGACCATCGCCATTCACCACATTGAACACACCCGGCGGGATGCCGGCCTCATGCACAATCTCGGCGAACAACATGGAGCTGAGCGGCGCGATCTCGCTGGGCTTGAGAATGACCGTGCAGCCGGCCGCCAGCGCCGGCGCAACCTTGGACGCCACCTGGTTCAACGGCCAGTTCCAAGGCGTGATCAGGCCGCAGATGCCGATCGGCTCGCGACGAACGACCCCGCCTCCCATCGGTTCTTCGAACCTGTAGTCCGCAAGCACGCGCGCAGCTTCCTCGAAATGAAACAGCGCAACGGTCGCCTGACGCTCCGTCGCAAAGGTGATCGGTGATCCCATTTCCAGCGTCATCATCCGCGCCAGTTCCGGCAGACGTGCCCTGAATCCCTCGATGATCTTCTGAAGATAGACGAGGCGATCTTTCACGCTCACTTCGGAATATGTCGCGAAGGCGCGGCGGGCGGCCTGCGCGGCCCGGTCCACATCCCGGCGGGAGCCCAGGCTGATCCGCGCGAAGGCCTCCTCCGTCGCAGGATTGAAAACTTCAAGAGTTGACGGTGTGACGGGATCCACCCAGGCGCCGTCGATATAGAACTTCAGCTTGTCCATCTTCTCCATCCGTAACGCCTACATAGCCATTGTGTTTGGAGCTCGCGGCCCCGCCGTCTATCTCGCCGCAACTCCCGCCGCTGAGTGCTTTAGAGGTGCCTGCCCTCATCCACGGGCACGATGATCCCCGTCGAGCTCGTCAGGCTGACGATGCAGGCCATCACCGCTCTTGCGACATCGTCGGGCGTCGTGATGCGGGCAAGCGGGAGTTTTTCGGCGACCCGCTGCAACTGTTCCCGCGTCCGGCCGGCGACGAAATCCGTATCCACGCCGGCCGGCGAAATGGAAAACACCCGGATTTTGGGTGCGAGCACTTTCGCGAGCGCGATCGTCAACGCGTCGACGCCCGCCTTGGCGGAGAGATAAGCGAGGCTGCTTCCCAGCCCGGTGCGGGCGGCAATGGACGAAATGTTCACAATGGCAGCGCCGCTGCCGCGCTCGAGCAATGGACGGAAAGCGCGCACCATAGCGAAAGGCCCCCGCAGGTTGACGGTCACGGTCCAGTCGAAGATCTCGTCGGTCAGTGCGTCAAGATCGTTGGCGGGCACTGGCGTCGTGGCGCCTCCACAATTGACCAGTACATCGAGCCGGCCATACTCCTTCTCCACCCGCGCCGCGGCTTCGGCGATAGAGGATGGATCGTCGATCGCGATACGCAGAGCGAGATGCCCGGTACCCTGCAGCCCGCTCACGACATCTTCCGCCAGCTCCTTGCGGCTGTTGTAGCCGACCACGACAGCCGATCCGCTGGCGGCGAGGCGCGCCGCTGTCGCCTTGCCAATCCCGCTGCCGCCGCCGGTGACGAGCGCCACTGTGGGAGTCGATAGCGCGGGAACATCGATGCGGATCATGTCGGTCACTCAATCACTCCCGATCGTCAGACGACGAGCCCGGACCAGCACAAGCAGGATAACACTGCACTGCGCGGTGCCGGCCTCGCTCTTGCTACATTGCAATTTTTGCCGCCTCGATTACCGGGCGCCACTTGGCGAGTTCGGCCGCGACGAATGCCTTGAGATCGTCCGGCGATCCACCGACGCCCAGCAATGCATTCTGCCCGAGAATAGCCTTTCCCTTTTCACTCTGAAGAAAGCTGTTCACGATGCTGTTCAACTTGGCGATGATCTCGGGCGACGTCCCGATCGGCGCGACCATGGCGTACCACGCTGAAGCCTCGAAGCCCTTGAAGCCCGTCTCCTGCACTGTGGGCACGGCCGGCAGTTGCGCGGCCCGCTGGCTGGTCGTGACGGCAAGCGCCTGAACTTTTCCGGAGGTGACCAGCGGTACATAGGTCGGCATGAAGTCGATGACGATATCGATCTGACCACCGAGCAAATCTGTCATCAGCGGTGATGTGCCGCGATACGGCACGTTGGTCATCTTGACGCCGACGGACCTCTGCACCAGTTCCGACGTGATGTGTCCGAGCGTGCCGTTGCCGGGATGTCCCACATTGACCTTGTCGGGGTTCTGCTTCGCATAAGCGATCAGCTCTTCGAACGTCTTCGCTGGAAAGTCGGCGCGCGCGGTCACGATGAGCGGGGACTTAGCGACGAGAACGACCGGCGTGAAATCCTTTTCGGAATCATAGGCCAGCCCCTTATACATCAGCTTGTTGAGCGCAATCGGCGCAGGCGTGCCGAACAGAAGCGTGTAGCCGTCAGCGCTCGCCTTGGCCACGGCCGCACCGCCAATGCTACCGCCTGCCCCCGCACGATTATCGACGATGAACTGCTTGCCGAGCGCCTCGCTCAGTGCCTGGCCGACCGCGCGCGCGAGCGTATCGACGGCGGATCCTGCCGGAAACGGCACGATCATGGTGACGGTCCGTTCCGGCCATCCTTGCGCGGCGGCGTTGTGAATGGGCGTCAGGGCGAGCACGAGACCGCACAGGCCGACTAGCAATGCACGCATGTTTCCTCCGATTTTTAAGATGCAGGCTGTGCCCACTTGTTCAGCGCCATCTTCCGCAGCGCTTTCCCTGTTCGATGTCCTACAATCAAACCGCTATCGAAGTTGCGGAATGTGCCGCCGTTCCGCTGTACGGCATGGCTCGCTCACGCGCTTGCGTGAACAGTTCCCCGGCACGTCTGCCGGGGGCTCTTGTTTTCAACACCGACCCGGTGGTCGATCAGGCTCAGAACGACCGCAGGATCTGAACCGCGCCGTTGTAGAGGTTCTGATCGCGCACGGCGTAGGATGTGCCGGCTGGCTTGCCCACGACGTTGCCGGTGTAGGTGCCACCCAGGCTCTGATCCATGCGGCTGTAGATGAATTCCGCCGAGAGCGTCAGATTCTGAACGGGCGTCCAGGCTGTTCTGGTGCCGACCTGCGTGGTGGCAAAGTCGAAGTTGTTGCTGGTCCCGGACAGAACGCCGGCGGACGAAGCCGCCGCCGAGGACGAACTGGTGCCGAAGCCCCGCGTGGTCGAGGCGAATGCCCCTGCCAACAGAGCGTTGCCCGCGTCGCCGTAAGAGATATGGCTGTAGTTGGCGAACAGAGAGGTGCGCCACGCGGGGTTCCAGTAATGCTCGAAGAAGCCGCTGACTTCCCAGGCCGAGCTCTGCACGATCTGGCCGCCGGGCGCATAGATGCCATCGAGAACGTAGCCGAAGCCGACGGTGTTGCCATCAAACTTGGCGAACCGCCCGCCGCCCAGCGTATCGACGGTGCCCGCGAAGACGTATTTCGCGGCGCCCTTGGCGTAGGAGGCTTCCAGCTTTAGGCTGTCGCCCGCGCCGGTTGGCAGGTTCTTGAACTCGACGGCGCCGCTCACGGCGAAGCCATAGGCATCGTCAGGGTGGCCGGAGGGTTCATTGGTGTAGTATTGCGCCGTCGCCTGATGAAGGGCTGCAGCGAAATGCAGCGTGCCCCATGCCTGATCGAGGCGCAGGTTGCCGACGACGTCCGGCATATGGTTGCCGCCGGCGGCATTACCGAGGAACGTGTTCGACGACGAGCCATAGAATGCACCGGTGAACTGCGAGGCACCGGGCGCCACGATGAACGTGTTCACGTTCCACAGGCCGGCATTGCGATAGGGCGACGCGTTCTCGAGCGAGATGGTGCCGGAGACGCCGTTACCGAACGACGCCGTATAGGCCAGCTGCGGAATGCCCGTCGCATTGTTGGAGCCCGCGAAGAAACCGGACGCAATGGTCGGCTTGGCGAGCGCCCATTGCGGGTCGAATTGCGAGACGGCCTTGCCGAAGGTGAAACCTGCGAACTGGATGAACGCGAAGTCTACTTCGACGAAGCCGCCGGCGATACTTTCACGTCCCTGTGCGAAGTCGAAATGAATGTTGGAGAATGTGCGAAGGAGACCATATTCGGTCGCCGTGCGCGTATCGGTGGTCAGCGTCAGGCGCGGCTTGGTGTTGAAATAATCCTTCGTGTAAAGATTGTTGCCGCCAGCGCCGCCGAACCAGTACGGCACGTCATAGTTGCTCGCGGCATTGAACGCGGTATCGATGCGAAGTGCACCGCCGATCTTAATGCAGGTGTCGGTGCCCGAGATGTAATAGAAGCCTGCGCCGTAAAGTGAGCAGATCTTCACATACTCGACCGCCTTGGCCTTCACAGGAAGATCGGCTGCGTGTGCACCGCCGATCGCCAGCATCCCTGCCGCCGAGCCGAGAACAAGAGTCTTGATAGTCGTCGTCATTATCGCCCTCCGAACTGCCTTCGTTTCCTCAGTGAAATCTTACTTCGCCGCGCATCGCCGGTTCGCACTGTTTGTTCGCGATGGCGTAACGCTGTTTTGATATAAGATATTGATGCGATGATCAGTCTGTCAACGACGGCGGCGAATTCCTGGTCAATGATGAACGGAGTGTGTCATTCGCGTTGCATTGACGCACAAATGAAGGGCGTCGTTTCGTCATCGCGAACAACTATCAAAACGCATGCGCGCCGCACGTCGAGAACGATGATCGCGAGCCCGCCAATGGAGCTCGTATCGTATCGCCTCGCTGCGGCATTGCCGGCGATCGATTTAGTGAGTCGCTCCGCAAGATGCCGCGCGCTGCGGCTCGCGCGCGCGGCGATATCATTGGGCGTGTAGGGCAGCGCATCTATGGTCGACGTATGAATGCCGCCGAACTATTGTCGAACCGGCGTCGTTCGATCCCGCAGCGGATGCGGACTGCTGTTTGGCGCGCTCCGTCAGCTCACTCCGCCATCGGCGATGATCGTCCGCCCGGTGAGCCATTTCGCCTCCGGCGACGCGAGGAATAGCGCAACACCGGCGATGTCGTCGGTCTGCCCGATGCGACCGAGCGGCGTCATCGCCGCGATCCCTGCGCCGCGCTCGGCCAGGATCTGCGTCGTCATATCGGTCTCGATCACGCCGGGCGCGATCGTGTTGACTGTGATCCCGCGCGGGCCGAATTCCTTGGCGAGCGCATGCGACAGGGCAGCAACCGCCGCCTTGGAGGCCGCATAGATCGAGGTGGTCGGGATCGGCCGGGTAGCGAGTGCGGAGGAGAAATTGATGATCCGTCCTCCCGGCGCGGTCAGATGCGGGAGCGCCGCCTGAATAACAACGATCGTGCCGAGGACATTGGTATCGAAGGTGGCGCGGAACAGCTCGGGGTCGACCGCCTCGAACTGCCGATATTCCGCAATACCGGCGCAGTTCACCAGAATGTCGAGATGCCCGAACCGCGCAATGACCTGTGCGACCATCGCCCGTGCATCGTCGGGATTGGAAATGTCACCGGCAACGCCGATGCCTTGTGCCCCCAACTGGGCGATATCACCGAGTACCGCATGCGCCGCCGCGGACTCATTGCGGTAGCCGATCGCCACACGACAGCCCGCGCCGGCAAAACGCCGTGCGATCGCAGCTCCCATCCCGCGCGACCCGCCCGTGACCAGCACGACCTTGTTGCTCAACGAATCCCGGTCGGGCCGCCCTTGATCGCTGGTGCTCATGACCTGGCTGTTTCCGTGGGAGTTACTGCTGCGATGCCGGCGTGCGGCGCTATGTCTTCGACTGCCTTTTGCAATCGCAGGCTCCATTGCCTCAGATACACTTCGCGGCCTTCAGCATCCACGCGCGGCGCTGCGTAAGCGACGAACGGTTCAAGAGCTGTCATGCCAAGATACTCGATCATCAGGCGCTGTGCCGGCCACAGCACAGTCTGGATACGCCATAAGCGTCGCCAACCGAGAACCGTTGCCGGGTGCCGCCGGTGCTGAGGCACAGCAGACCGCGCTTGTCGGGAAAGAAGCCGCTGTCGAAGCGGCGGCCATCGGCATAGGCGAAGCCAAAGGCAAGGACGCGGTCGAACCAGCCCTTCAGAATGGCCGGCATGCCGCCCCACCAGATCGGGTAGAGCCAGACGACAAGATCGGCGTCGCGAAGGCGCTGCTGCTCACGCACGAGGTCGGCCGCGAAACCGCCGGTGCCGTGCGCATGGGCCTGTTCGGTCTGATAGTGAAAACGTTCCGCGTCCGCCACGGCATTGAAGTCGTGTCGGCCGGCGACCGGATCGAACCGTTCGGCATACAGATCGGACACCACGACCGCGTGGCCGGCCTGCCGCAATGTCGCGACACCGGCATCCTTCAGGGCACCCGTGAAGGAGGTCGGCTCGGGATGCGCATAGATCATCAGGACGTTCATCGCGATACTCTCACAAGCGACATCATTGGATCAGGCGCTCTTGGCCCGGCCGGCGAACAACCCACTGGGGAAAAACAGCAGCACGATGAGCAGCACCGTCAGCGCCACGATGTTCTTGAAGCCCGCGCCGAAGAACACGATGGCACCGGACTGGATGACGCCAAGGAAGATGCCGCCGATCAGCGCCGCCGGCGCACTGCCGAAGCCCCCGATGATCGCCGCGATGAAGCCGTTGATGCCGAACGGCCCTCCGACGCTGTACGCCGTATATTGCGTTGGCGTGATGAGAATGCCGGCGGCGGCGCCCAGCGCTGCACTGAGTGCGAAGGACACGATCAGCATGCGCTCGACGGGAATGCCGAGCAATGCGGCGGCCTCGCGGTTCTGCGAACAGGCCCGCAAAGCGCGTCCCATCCGCGTGCGGTTGAAGAATTGCGTCAGAGCGAACACCATCAGGGCGCCGCAGCCGAGCACCCAGAACAACTGATAGCCGATCGCGATCGGCCCGATCTTCAACGGCCCGCCGGATGTGAATTCAGGGTAGGTCCGCGGCTGATCGCCCAGCGTGAGAATGACGACCTGTTCGATCAGAAGCTGGATAGCCAGAGTCGCGAGAATGATCGCGAACAGCGGCGCTTTGCGACGCCACATCGGATTGATGATGGTGATCTGGACGAGAACGCCGATGCCCGCGACCAGGATTGTCGACAGCACCGCCGAGACATAGATCGGCAGGCCGAATTGCGTCAGCAGCGTATGTGCGAACATGCCGCCGAGCATGACGAACACGCCCTGCGCGAAATTGACGATACCGCTGGCATTGTAGATGACGCAAAATCCGATCGCGACCAGTCCGTAGATCAGTCCGATACCGACGCCGTTGACCAGACTCTGAACGAGTTCGACTGCGCTAGGCATTGGCTGCCTCCTCTACGCCGAGATAGGCGGCAATGACTTCGGGATGGACCTTGATTTCGTCCGGCGTGCCTTCGGCGATCTTTCGTCCGAAATCGAGCACCGCAATCCGGTGCGCGATCCGTGTGACCAGACCGACATCGTGTTCGATCAGCAGCACCGTGGTGCCTTGGCGGTTGATCTTCTGGATGATGTGCGCGAGCGCGTCGGTCTCCTGCGTATTGAGACCGGCGGCGGGCTCGTCGAGCAGTAGCAGCCGCGGCTTGGATGCGAGCGCGCGTGCGACTTCGAGCAGTCGTTGTTGACCATAGGGCAGCAATTCGGCATCGAGATCGGCCTGCGCGCCAAGCCCGACGAAATCGAGCAGTTCGCGCGCCCGCTCGTGAACCTCGGCTTCCTGCCGGCGAAACCAGGATGGCCGCAGCAGTGCCGCGGCGACGCCCCCGCGGGTCGCGAGGTGGCAACCGACCTCGACATTCTCGGCGACGGACATGCCCTTGAACAGCTGCACGAGCTGAAACGTCCGGATCAACCCCATAGCGGCGATCTGATCCTGGCGCATGCGCGTGATGTCGTGGCCGTCGAAGGCGATGCTTCCCGAGGTCGAATTGAGGAAGCCGGAGATCATGCTGAAGAATGTCGTCTTGCCCGCGCCATTCGGGCCGATGACCGCGAACAGGCTGCCTTGCGGCACGTCGAGGTCGATCTCGTTATTGGCAAGCAACCCGCCGAAACGCTTGGTCAGACCTTTGACCTTGAGGAGAGCCATGCTCACGCCTCCCCTTTGTCTTTGCGCGGGCGAAACAGTCCACCGAGTGCCGACAGGCCCTTGGGCGCATAGATCAGCATCAACAGCAACACCAGCGCGTAGGCTATGTCCTGGAAGCGGCCGGTGCTGCGGAAGATTTCCGGCAGCAGAGATGCAACAATGGCGCCGACGACCGGACCGATCAGCGTGCCGACGCCTCCGACATAGAGCATCGTGAAGGTCACGATGACCATCTGCGGGCCGAACACTTCGGGACTGATGAAGCCGACCGTATGCGCGAACAGCGATCCAGCGGCCGACGCATACAATCCGGCGATGACGAAGGCGATGAGCTTGAAGCGGGAAATGCGAATGCCGAGCGCAGCGGCGCCATTCTCGCTTCCGGAAATGGCGCGCAGTCCGCGGCCGAAACGTGAATCGCGCAGGCGCTGCGAGATCCAGAAACCGACAAGCAGCAGCCCACCGAGGCAGAGCAGCTTCAGCCGTTCGTCCTCGACGGTCAGGCTGCCGATGCCGAGCGGTGGAATGCCGGCATAGCCCATATAGCCCTGGGTCAGGCTGGTCCACTGGACCGAGATGTCATAGGTAATGAGGCCCAGCGCGAAGGTCGCCATCGCGAGATAGTGGCCGCGCAGACGCAGCGTCGGATAGCCGATCACCAGCGCGGCTATTCCCGCCACGCCCATCGAGGCGATCAGGGCAAGCGCAGGCTCCCAGTTGTACTGCACACAGAGAATGGCGCTGCCATAGCCGCCGATGCAGGCGAAGGCGTTCTGGCCGAACGAGGCCTGCCCCGTATAGCCCATGAAGAAATTCAATCCGAGGCAGAAGATGCCATAGATCATCGCGAGCTGCATCACCGTCAGCAGATAGCCGCCATAGATCAGCACGGCGACAAACAGCAGCGCGCCTGCCCCAAGCAGGCCGATGGAGAACCGGTCGAGACGCGCAACCGGCTTAGGTGAAGTAATAGCGAGCAAGGTCATGGTGCGATTCAATCTCGTGCGTCGGCAACTCGGCCCGAACGCTTCCAGAGGCAAGAATGTAAACGCGCTGGGCGAGCTTGAGCGCCAGCGGCGCTTTCTGCTCGACCAGCAAGATACCCAGACCCTCCTTGTTGAGGGCGCCGAGCGTCGACAGGATTTCGGAAGCGACGCGCGGCGCAAGGCCGAGCGACGGCTCGTCGAGAATGAGCAGTTTTGGATCGGCCATCAGTGCCCGGCCGACAGCCAGCATCTGCTGCTCGCCGCCGGACATGGACGATGCGGTCTGGTCGATACGCTCGCGCAGCCGTGGAAACAGGGAGAACACCTTCTCCAGCTGCCGCTCGCTGTGGGCCTGCGGTCCGGACAGTTTGTAGGCGCCGAGTTGCAGATTCTCCCGCACGCTCATGTCACCGAACAGGCCCCGCCCTTCCTGCACCATGATGATACCGAGCCCGGCCAGCTCATGGGTGCATAGATGAGTGACATCCCGGCCGTTGAACACAATCTGCCCGGTGCTGGCGATCAGCCGCGTGACGGCGCGAAGCAAGGTGGTCTTGCCGGCTCCGTTCGGTCCCAGAATGGTCACGAACTCACCGGGCGCCACATGGAGCGCGGTCGACCGCAGCGCTTCGATATGACCGTAGCGGGCCGTCAGATCGCGGACAGCGATCAGGGGGACAATGTCCGCCATCGCCGTCACTTCTTGAGAACCAGAACGCCGTCCTTCACGGAGGCGATCACGTAGGGATTCTTGATAATCCCGATATGGTTCTCCGCGCTGAAGTCGTAGGACGCGCCCGCACCGTCGTAATGGCCGAGTTTCTCGAACGCATCGCGTACGGCCGTCCCATCGGTCGAATTCGCCTTCTTCATGGCGGCAGCCATCATCATGATCGAGTCCCAGGCGCGCGAGGCCTGCGCGTTGTCGGACTTGCCGAACTTCGCCTTCATCGCCTTGACGAACGGCTCCGCGGCCGCGCGGGCGGCGGGATCCGTGATGACCTTGATGTCGTCGGCTGCCACCTGAATAAGCGGCGACGGGACCAGATACTGGTCGCCAAGCACCTTGCCCGCCGAGAGCAGAATATCGAGCTCGTTGATACTGCCCAGCATCAGCATCTTGGTCAGGCCGAGGCTGCGGATGTTGTTGACGACGGTTACCACCGCATTGCCTTGCCCCAGCATGATGATCGCCCCGGCGCCAGCCGCATTGATGCGCCCGATCTGAACGCTGAAGTCGGCGTCGTCCTGCTGGTAGGACTCATTGGCCACGACGGTCAGTCCGAATTCCTCGGCGCCCTTTTCCGCTAGGCCGCGCATCAACAGGCTGTACGGGCTCGGATCGGAGAGGATTCCGACCTTACGGATATCGGTCTTGTCCTTGAGATACTGATAGCGCGCATCCACCTCGAATTTGGGTGGCGGCAGGAACTGGAAGGCCCACTTCTGCTCGTCCGGCTGGCGCGGCAGAATGGAACAGAGAAACATCGGCAACTTGGCTCTGGAGACGAAGCTCGCGGCGGCAAAGTTGCCGGCCGAGATGCAGCCGCTGTCGAAGGCGGTGACCTTGTCGTCTGTCATCATTTTCCGATAGACGACCACTGCCTGCTGCGGCGTCGACTTGTTGTCTTCGATCACCAGTTCGAGCTTCTTGCCCAGGACGCCGCCTTGCGCATTGACCGCCTCAATGGCGATCTGCATCCCGTCACGCCAGTGACCGTCGGTCGCCGACCCGTATCCCGTCAAACCCAGCGACGATCCGATCTTGATCGTCTGCTGCGCTGACGCCGGCAGTGCCAGCGCGAGCGCGAACAGCGTGGCGCAAATTGACGCCTTGTGTGGTCTCATGTCTCCGTCCCCCTGTCTGTTTTTTCAGCTTGAGCGCTGATTGCAGATTGATCGATCTAACGCGTGCTCATCCAACCTTGTCCCGGACATCGCGCAGGGCGGCAGTCGCCGCCTGGCGCAGAAAGCCCTGATCCGACGAGAGCACGAAGACGTTGGCGCCGAGCGAATTCAGCCAGGCGGCCTCGCTCGCATTGCCAACATAGACGCTGATCGGCTTGTTGGCCTTGCGTGCTGCCTCCGAGATGCGTTCGACTGCGCGCAACACATCGGGCGGATCCTTCGATTCATCGCCAAAGGCCGCGGTCAGGTCGCCCCGCCCGATAAACACCGAGTCGACGCCGTCGACGGCGGCGATGGCGTCAATCTCGTCCAGCGCCACCGGATCCTCGATCTGGGCTACGAACACCATCCGGGCATCCGAATCCGCAATGTGTCGCCACATCGGTATGCCGGAATAGCGACCCGCACGCGTGCTGGTCGCAAAGCCGCGGCTGCCACCGCGATAGCGCAACATTGCTGCCACCTCGCGCGCATAGGCCGCGCTCTTCACATGGGGCACCAGGACGCCGGTGGCGCCGCAATCCAGCACCGAGAGAATGGCCTCCGGTCCCGGCACCCGAACTAGCGCCGGCGTGTCGGTTGCCCGCGCAGCCATCAGCGCGATGTCGCTGCTGGTGCGATCGAATGGACCGTGCTCCTGATCGATCACGACGAAATCATAGCCGATATCGCCGAGGATTTCGGTGCCGTGACCGGTCGGTGTCTTCAGAAACGTGCCGACAAGTTTCTGGCCGCCAAGCATGCGCTGCCGGAATGTGGAAGCAGTTGTCATCTTTGATAATCCTGTTGCCGTTGCTGGGTGGACTGCCGGTTACGGCATCGGATATTCATCGGCGTTCAGAATCCAGCCGGGCTTCTGCGAGAAGTCGAGCCGCGGCGGACAGAAGATGTCGACGAGCTGGTTGAAGTCACTCCCACAGGCCTCGGTTGTGTGGATCGAGGGGGGCGGAATGACTGCGATGGACGGGGTCTTGCACAGTTCGTGATCGTCCTTGCGCCAGTTCTTCTTGTTGATCGTCCAGGGCCAGCGCAGATGGTGAATGAACTCCCCTTCAACCGCGAGCGAGCACTGCTCGAAATCGTCGTGATGATGCGGCGACAGTTTGCTGGGATCGCGGGGGCCGTTATAGCCGTCGAGATAGTTCACCATGATGGTGGTGCAGCGCCAGATACGACCGAAGCGGCCCGGCTCCGGCGGCACGTCGAGGCTGTAGACGCGCAGACGAAAGCCATCTTTCGGCGCGGGCCACGACTCCAGCGGTGCGACGTAGGGCTTGGCCGTGGCATATGATGCTGCATTGGCGCATTTCGCCGCAAGATCCTCCGACCGCGTGGTGAAGATGCGAACGATCTTGCCGGCTTCAATGATCTTGATGCTTGACCGTCCTGGCGGCACGAAGGCCAGCGACCGGCCGTTGACGCGCTTCGTGCCCTCCGCCGTGGTGATCTCCACGGCCACCTTGGGGTCGGACAACAGCACGGCGTATTCGTCCGGCTGCTCCTCACGCGCCAGCACACCGCCGGCTTTTCCCTCCGTATGCACGAGTAGGAAGTTCTGCCCGCGCCCATACCAGCTCCTGCCTGACGGCCCATCCTCCTGCGGCGGCTCGTCGTAGAAGCGGAGATATTCGGCCTGACCGAAAGGACCTGCCGGCGCGGCGCCTGCGGCTGCGGGCGCAAGCTTGGCCCTCGGATCGGTGGTGTCGTACATGTGGAATCTCCCTTGGTGTCAATTCTGGGAGCCGGCGTTTCACGATGCGCCGGCCTGAGCCTGTATCTTGTCCGGAAGGCTAACTGGCCCGCGCCGCAGCTACATCCGCTTCGATGCCAAGCGCGCGCGCGGTGTTGCCGGAGACCATCTTGCGGATCTGATCGTCGTCGTAGCCCAGATCCATGCAAAGTCTGATGCCGCGGCGGAATCCGTCGAGCGGGCTGAAGGTTCCGGTCTGGCCAAGGTCGGAGCACAGCATCGTCTGCTCCACACCCGCAGCCTCGATCTGGTCGCGCAGGTCCTCGGCCTCGCGGCTCTTGAACTTGCAGCCGTCGAGGAACATGCAGAGCGAGTGCTCGACGAAGGCGCCCATCGCTGCGATACCTTTGACGTCATTCAACGACGCGTCGACGATGTCCTCCGGATGAGTGAACACCAGACGCTTGACGCCCCGGCGTTGCGCCTCTTCGAAGATCACCCAGGTCTCGCTGACATGCAGGTGGCCGCTGGCCAGCACCATGTCGTTGCGCGCGACGATATCGAGAATTTCCTTCATGTCGTCGCGTACCGACTTGTCGTCGTTCAGCACCGGAATGGCGGTAACCGGTCGCATCCGCTCGGTGGAGGCCGGGTGCACCCATTGAGCCGACGCCTGCCATCGCAGATGGTTTGCGGCGGCCAGCGTGGGAAGCCAGACGATCCTGCCACCCAGCGCAGCGGTGTGCTCAACCGCGTAGGGATTGAGACCGCCCACCACATTATTGAGCACGATGCTGGAATAGATCTTTGTCTTCAACTCGGGAAAGTGCTGCCGGATCAACTCGGCCGTCATGACGCCGCTGTAGTCGTGATCCTTGGTGACGACCGCGGCGAAACCCGCCTCTGAGGCCTGCTGAAGCAACGTGACGTGGTCGATGCCGCGCGGTGCGATGGACGGCCCGCTATGCACATGCGGATCAATCGCCCCCTTCAGCAACGCGTCGATGCGCGCCTCGACCTTGGGGTCAGTTATCTCTGTCATTCCCTCACCGCACTTTATCCCGACTGCCTTGAAGACTGTCGATTTCGTTGACGTTCGCGAGAGCGGAACGTCGTTTCATTTAAAGATAGTGGTCAGCGCACGGTCGTGTCAATAGTTTCGGGGCATATGCCCGCGACGCTCAACGCATCAATCACATTGCACTTGCATTCCAGTTCGCTACGTTGTTCAGCACAAGCGAACACGAAATTGAGAAACGATGAGCGATTCAGCATCAACCGGCGTCCACTCCGTGCAACTGGCCATCGACGTACTGGAAGCCGTTGCATTCTCCGACGATGAACTGGGCGTGACGCAGATCTCCGACCGTCTGGGCATGACGAAGGGATCGGTGCATCGACATCTGCAGACGCTGGTCGACCGCGGGTATCTCACGCAGAACTCCAGCACCTCGCGCTACAGCATCGGTCCGAAGGGCCGGTTGCTCGCCCGGCATGCGCCGGATGCGGATCTCATCCAGCTCGCGGAAGGACCAATGCGGCAGTTGCGTGATGCCCTTGGTCATTTCGTCGTGCTCTCCGAAATGACGCCGCGCGGCGCGTTGATCCTGCACAAGCTGTCGGGGACGGCGGCGATTGAACTCGGCGTTCGCCCGGGCAGCGAATTGACCTTCCATGGGTCGGCGCAAGGAAAGGTCCTGTTGGCGTTCGCCCCCAGCCCCATGAGGGCGCGCGTCCTTGCGCAGCCCTTGCAGCGTTTCACCGACAAGACCATCGTGTCCGTCCGTAAGCTCGAACAGGAATATCTGGAGATCGTGCGTCTTGGTTTTGCCACGGCCCCCGAGCAGAGCTTGATCGGGATGAATGCGGTGGCCGCGCCGATCTTCGACGCGCAGGATGCCTGCATCGCCTCGGTCGCCATCGTGGCGTCGATCCAGGTCCTGCCGGAGAAGACACGGCCGTCCGACGTCGCCCAGCTCATCGAGGCGGCACGCCAGATCTCGCACAAGCTCGGGCACGGCCGCGGCGCTCATCAACCACCACCCGTCAAGCGCAGCGCACGGACGGCGCGCCCGCGTTAAAGCTGATCGGCAATGTATTTTCTCCAGTTGTCGGTGCGCAGCGGCATGTCGGCGAATGACTTGCGCTGGTCTGCAGCCCTGCCAACCAGTTCGGCGGCGGTCATCCGCTTGCCGCGCAGGTAAGCGTCGAGTTCATCCAACGCGGATGACAGCACGGCCGCGCCGCGCAGCATCACCGCAGACGCCATCTCCACCGCGCTGGCGCCGGCGAGCATCATGCGCGCGACATCGAGACCGGTGCGTGCGCCATTGGTCGCAATCAGCGGCTTGTCGCCGCCAAGCTGTTGCCGCGACACAGCCAGCCAGTGACACGTCAGCGGCAGATTCCAGTATCCTCCGACGCCTAGCGTCGTTCCCAGAAACGGCTGCATCGTCTCGACATCAGGCACGAAGCCGAGCAGCCGCCCGGCCATCACCACGGTTTCGCCGCCCGCGCGAAATGCGGCATCTGCCAGGTCCGGCACGCGCTCGCTCTGTCCGGTGATCTTGACCCATAGCGGGATGCCGATCGCCTGCCGTACCGCAGACACGATCATGGACACGCGCTCGGGATCGAGTTCGGTGGACACCACACCTTTTGCCTGGCTGGCATAGGGCGTGCCGATATTCAGCTCGAGGACGCGCAGGCCCGCCTGCTCGACCTGCCTGGCCATCTCGACCGTTCGCGCGAGGTCCGCAACGATCAGGCTCGCGACCGCATAGGATTCGACCTGGCTGGCCTCGCGATCGAGCTGGACTGTCTGATCGAGCCACGCATCGAAGCTCTGCGGCGTCAGGCCAGAGCGACAGGCGATGAATGCCGTGTCAGGCGCATTCGGCGTCCACGCCATTTCGCGCCACTCGCTGTCGAGCAGCATGTATTCGGCGCGCTGCAGCTGGTCACGGCCGCGCTCGGATTCGTTGATGGACTTGACCACCACCGCGCCAACGCCGGCGCGCAGCGCACGACGTACGCCTTCGGCGTCGATATGATGCTCCGCGGATCCGGCAATCAGCGGATTCTTGAGGGCCGTTCGGCCGACGGTGACGTTGAGACGCGTCATCCGGCAGACCTCCGTCAGCTTGCCGCTAGGCGGGTGGGAAGGCCGATGATCTCCCGCGCCTCGCGCGGCGATGCGATCGCTCCGCCGAGTTCCTCGACGATGCGCCGGGCCTTCTCCACCATGGCAGCATTCGATGGCGCGAGTTGCCCGCGCGACAGATAGACGGCGTCTTCCAGACCAACGCGAACGTGTCCGCCGCACAGATAGGATTGCGCGACATTGTGGAATGACGTCTTGCCGATGCCGATTGCGGTGAACTGAGCATCCGGCGGCAGCATGTTGCGGGCGTAGATGACCGTCTCGGGACTTGGCTGGAAGCCATAACGAACCCCCATGACGAAGGAACAGAGTACGGGCCCGTCGAATGTGTTGTCCTTCAGCAGATCATTCATCAGCGCGATATCGCCGGAATCGAACAGCTCGATTTCCGGCTTTACCCCGGCCTCACGGATCACCTTCGCCATCCGCCTGACATTGCCGGGCGTATTGATGACGACTTCCCTGCCCGAATTCATGGTGTTGAGATCGAGGGTACAGATATCCGGGCGAAGCGCGGCGATGTGCTCGACACGTTTTTCAGGTGCAATCAGCGTCGTTCCCGCCGCTGCGACGCGTGGCTGATCCGTGGATGGAACGAAACGGCCGCCGGGGCCCGTGGTGATGTTGAGGATCAGCTGGGTGTTTTTCGTGCGTATCCGGTCAACCACGTCCCGGTAATATTCGAGCTCCATCGAAGGCTTCCCGGTGGAAGGCTCCCTCACATGGATATGCACGATGGCGGCGCCGGCCTCGGCCGCCCCGAGACAGGCCTCGGCGATTTCCGCCGGCGTGATCGGCAGATGCGGTGTCTGCTCCGGCGTGGTCAGATTGCCGGTGACGGCGCAAGTGATGAAAACCTTTTGACGCGGCGCCTGCATCGCCCGTGCTCCTGTCCGTTCTGCGGCCGTCGACATGACGGCCGGTCTCATTTTAATTCTTACGGCGATGCTTTTTGGCAGCGCGTACCGTTAAGACGGCAGACGCTCTGGCGATCCGATTTCCTCTGCCAGCGCGTTCAACGTCGCGGACAATGCGCGTGGAATATCGATCCGGCCGCCATCGCTCTGGCGCTTCGTCCAACTGCGTTCACCCGGCGTACGTGGCGGCACCTGCGCGCGCGACGCGCGAATTTTCGCGAGCTCGGCGGACGCTTCATTGCGGAAGTCTTCGGCCGACCGGAAGTGTTCGATATCGATAGCCAGAAACAGCAGCGAACACAGAAACGGCTTCGAAAGGTCGCCATAGAGCGGCGCAACCTCGTCGCCGCCGGGCCCCTGCGACAGCAGGCTGCACATCAGATTGATCGCCAGCGACAGGCCGAAGCCCTTCGCGCCGCCCGACGGCAACAGCATGCCGTCGATCGCGGCCTTGGCATCCGTCGTAGGCTCGCCGTTGCGGTCGACAGCCCACGTCGGCGGGAGCGGCTTCCCTTCCCGCTCATAGACGCGGATCTTGCCGAGCGCCGCCTCACTCAGCGCCATGTCCAGGACAAACTCGGGCCCGTCGGACACCGGAAGAGTGATCGAGAGAGGATTGTTACCGACCAGTTTCTCCAGACCGCCAGGAGCCGGCATCATCGGCTTGGTGTTGCACATGGCGATGCCGATGCAATCACGGGCACTTGCCTGGCGTGTATACCGGGCCGCCGCGCCGAAGTGAAAACTGTTGCGAACGGCCACGATACCGACACCCGTCTCTTTACTGCGCTCAATGGCCATCTGGATGGCCGCATCACCCGCCAGATGGCCGAACATGCCCTGCGCATCGAGCACAGCCATTGCCGCGCGGCTCTCAACCACGATCGGCTTCACAGCGGACGACACGCTCCCGAGGCGAAGCCGGCGAATATACATGTCGGCCTGCGACAGACCGTGCGACGGGAGACCTGCCACATCAGCATCAACCAGCGCGCACGCCATCTGCCCGGACGCCAGCGACGGAAGACCGGCGCGCTCGAACAGATCGGCGAGAAACTTCTCGGCCGCCGCGACCGGCATTGACAGGACATCACTCATCACGTCGTCTTTCGTGCTCTAATTCGGTCGACCGTCCGGCACCACATAGGCAAGGGCCGGATCGACAATCAGCACGACCTTGCCGATCTGTTCATTGGCATCCATCAGGGCATGCGCCTTGGCCATGTCCTCCAGCGGAAATGCCGCGCAGATGCTGAGCCGCATCCGCCGATCCTCAAGCAATGGCCAGACCTCGCGCATCAGGGCCTTGGCAATCCAGCCTTTGTATTCCGACGGACGTGGCCGTATCGTCGAGCCCGTCAGCGTCAGCCGGCGGCGCACGATCTGCCGGACATTGATGTCGGCGCGCTCACCGAGGTGGCTCGCGATCAGGACAAGGCGACCATCGAAGGCCAGCAGTTCCAGCTCCAGATTGGTGTAAGGACCAGCCTGCGAGTCGAGGATGACGTTGATGCCCTGCCCCTGCGTCGCTTCCACCAGCGGCTTGACCCAATCGCAGCGATAGTCGAGCGCGATCTCCGCGCCGAGATCGCGACAGATCTGACGCTTGGCTTCCGACCCGGCCGTGGCGAAGACACGCGCCGATCGCAGCAGCTTTGCGATCTGGATGGTCGCCATGCCGACACCGCTGGTGCCACCCTGTACGAGGATGCTCTTACCCTCCGCCAACTTGCCGAGAAGAATGACGTTGTTCCAGCAGGTGAACAGCACCTCGGGAAGTACCGCCGCTTGCGCGAAGTCGTATCCCCGAGGGATCGACATGCATTGCACGGCAGGCACGCTGCAATACTCCGCATAGCCGCCGCCGGTGACCAGCGCGCAGACCGCACTCCCGACCCGCGGCCAGTTCACGTCAGGCGCCGTCGCGACCACGATACCCGCGATATCGAGGCCGGGAATTTCCGTTGCGCCGGGCGGCGGCGGATAGAGTCCGCGGCGCTGCTGGATGTCTGGCCGGTTCACGCCGGCCGCCACCACACGCACCAGCACTTCGCCGCGCGCCAGCGTCGGCAAGGCCTCTTCACCGAGCGTCAACACCTCGGGACCGCCAAAGCGGGCGATCCTGACCGCCCGCATGTCCGACGGAAGAGTCGTCATGACGCGGTCTGCCGGCGAGCGGCAGCAGCGGTAACAGTGACCTCGCTCTCGCCGTCGGTCTTCGGCAGGACGCGCCATGTCAGCAACATCGCGAACGCGCTGACGGCAAGCAGACCCAGGCTGAGGGCGGGTACCGACATCGCAGCCAGCGCACTGCCCGACAAGCTCGCGACCCACGGCATGAGATTCTGCGCAGCAAAGCCACCGAGACTGCCGATCGTGCTGATGGCTGCAATCGCCGCCGCCGCATGTGCTCCCTTGAATATCTGTGACGGCAGATACCAGAAGCACGGAAACATCAGCGAGACGCATGGGGTGCCGACCGCGAGCGCCACATAACGCATCCAGTTCTCGGTCAGCAGGGTCGAGGTGAAGAACGCCCCCATTCCGCACAGGGCGATCACCGCCATGCCGATCAGGACTGTGCGGTGCTCGCGCAGATGGCGTGGGAGCCAGACAAGGACCGCGGCAGCCACCGCCCATGGCAGTGCATTCAGCACACCGTTCTGCGTGCCGGTCGTGCCGAACCCTTTGACCACCGTTGGCAACCAATAGATGATTCCGTAGAGCGACAGCGTGATCAGCGTGTAGACGAACGAAAACCACCACACCCTTGCGTCAATCAGGACGCGGAGCGGACTGGTGTGCATCGTGGTGGCGATTTCATCACGACTGAGCGCGTCCGCCAGCCGCGCCTTCTCATCGGACGACAGGAAACCGGCCGTCTGCGGGTTGTCGGGAAGATAGCGCATCACCAGAACGAACAGGATAGCCGCAGGCGCGCCGGTGGCGATGAAGACCCATTGCCAGCCGGCGAGACCGAGCATGCCGTCGAAATCCAGCAGGATGCCGCCGAACAGCGAGCCGAACATGTTGCCGAGCGGACTGCCGATGGTGAGAAGCGCCACGGCCTGCACGCGGTAGCGCTTGGGAAACCAGAGCGTGAGGTAGAAGATAATGCCCGGATACGCGCCCGCCTCGGCCACGCCGACCAGGAAGCGCACCGCCGCAAACATCGAGCCGGTCATGCTGAAACCCAGCAGCACCGTCAGCATACCCCATGTCAGCAGGATACGCGCAAACCAGAGCCGCGCACCGAACCTGTGCGCGGCCAGCGCGCTCGGGATTTCAAAGAACGAATAGCCGATAAAGAACAGCGAGGACGCCAGTCCGTACACGGTCTCGGACATGCCCAGGCTGCTGGCCATCTGCAGTTTGGCGTAGCCGACATTCGACCGGTCGATCACGGCCAGCATCATCATCGCCATCACAAGCGGCATGACCCGCCACATGATGCGATTCATCAGGGCTTCTTCGCTTTCGCGATCCACGTTCATGGTTTCCTCGTCGATCTTGTTGGCCGACCTTCCCCGGTCGTTCTTGTCGGTCAGGATTCTATTGAGCGGCGCGCTTCGCCGGCAGATCGAGAAATGCCGCCGCGTTCTCGCTGATCAGTTTCTTGATCGAGGCGTGCGGCATCTGCAGATCGAGCAGCATCTGCGTGACGCTACGGAAACCATCCACCGGACGCTGCGAACCGAGCAGGCCCAGATCGGACGACAGAATGGTACTATCCACGCCGGCGACCTCGATGAGGTGGGCCAGATCGTCCCCGCTGAACTTCTTCGACTTGCCTTCGATGAACATGCAGATGGAATGTTCCATCGTCACGCCGAGCGCGACCAACTGGCGAATATCGCTATCGGCAAAGCCGACCACGTAAGTCGGATGATTGACCATCATCTTCCTGACGCCGCGGCGTTTGGCCTCCTTGAAGAGGACGTGCT
Organism: Tardiphaga sp. 42S5; assembly: GCF_034044155.1. Lineage (NCBI taxonomy): Bacteria > Pseudomonadati > Pseudomonadota > Alphaproteobacteria > Hyphomicrobiales > Nitrobacteraceae > Tardiphaga > Tardiphaga sp. 42S5. The sequence continues at coordinate 121,082 of NZ_CP139027.1, forward strand.
GCTCCGAAACGTGGAGGTGACCGCCAGCCAGGATGATGTTGGCCTCCGCGATCAGATCGATGACCTTCTTCGTGTCATCCGTGAGCTTGCCGTTGGCGTCCAGCGCCGTGAGCGGGATCGGATCCAGCATCTTCTGGGATGTCTTCGGGAATGTCTTGGCCTGACCGCTGGCCTGAACATTGATATGGTTGGCGGCCGACAGCGTCGGCATCCAGACGATCTTGCCGCCGAGCTTGATCGCATGATCGACCGCGTGCGGATTGATGCCGCCGGATGCATTGTTCAGCGCCACGCCCGAATACAGGTGAACGCCGAGCTGCGGAAACAGCTTTTCCAGAATGATGGCATGCGCCATTCCGGGATAGAAGTGATCCTTATACAGCACCGCGCGAAAACCCGCCGCGGCAGCGTCCAGCATCTCCTCATGGTGATCAAGTATCCGCGGCATCGCGGCAGGCCCGCTGTGGCAATGCAGATCGATCGCATCGACCAGCAGCTCCTCGACCTCCTTCGGACGCGAGAGCGGCGGGAGCGCGACAGTGTCAGGATATGAAACGGAATTCTCGGCCATGATGGCTGCCCTTCAGTGGATGCTGGTTCTGAGAAAATGGCTATCTGCCGATGAATGGTGGGGCCGCAGCCCACGCCTCATCGCGCGGCCCTCCCGCGTCGGCGCGTACGCGACAGATCGCAATAGCGCCCGACGTTTTCCGGACATGGCAGGTGAACTGATTGCCACGCGATACTGATGCGGCGCAACGACGCCATTGGCGCCCTGACCTCTCCGCAAGACACGGCACTTCCTCCCACGACACGGTTGCGCTTCGGTGGCCTGAAGGACACCGGCGCATTCTGTTGGGCCGATATTGCAACCAGCCGGGCCATTTGCCATATCTATTCGCCAGCGTTCCGCAGAGTGGAATCTTGGTATGGCCCCCCGTTCACCGAAGGTCGAAGCGGCAGCCCGCACGCTCATCCTGCTGGAGGAGTTGAACCGGCATCGCGTCGCGTCGATCCAGATCCTTCATCTCGCGACGGGCCTGCCGAAGTCGACCATCGTTCGGCTGATGAAATCGCTGTGCGCCATGGGCTATGCCGCCAATGACCGCAGGCAAGGCGGCTACACGGTGGCGTCGCGCGTCAAATCCCTGAGCAACGGCTTTCACGGCGACCCACTGGTGGTCGAAGCCGCGCGACCCTGGGCGCTGTCCTTTACGTCACAGCATCAGTGGCCGTTGGCGATCGGCGTTCTCGACCACACGTCCGTGGTCGTGCGCTTCAGCACCATTGCGGACAGTCCAGTGTCGCCGTTCCACGGAACGATCAACATGCATCTCAGCCTGCTGCGCCGCGCACTGGGTCGCGCCTATCTGGCATTCTGCCCCATCGGGGAGCGTCTGATGTTGCTCGATCTCCTTTCGCGATCGACGGATGATGAAGATCAACTCATCGGAGATCGCGCTCAGACATTGTCGATGCTGAGATCAATCCGGAAGCAAGGCTATGCCGAGCGGGATCGCGCCGTCGACCCTCGCTCCTCCGGGACGATCGCCATCCCGATCATGAGTGGAGACAAGGTGCTTGCGACAGTAGGAATGACTTATTTCATCTCTGCAATTGATCGACGTGAATTGCTCAAAACCTTCCTGCCCAGCCTTAAGACCTTGGCAGAGAACATCTCTCGAAGCGCTGCTGCCCTCAAGTGAATACGATCAATAACAACCGCGATTTCCACGAAGGTCGCTGGACCCGATGATCGTGACGCCACGTCAAATACGGGTCAGATCAAATAGGTCAAATTTGCATCTCGACGTCAGCTCTGCGCGAACAACGGCCATTGCCTAGGTTGACCCGAACTGCACGGGGCGCGCCTGCCGCCGTGGCGGCCAGCTATTTTATTTTTGCTAGCTAATACCGGGCATCAGCTTGCTGGTATTTCTGTTGGTATCGGTGGACTTTCACGACGAAAACAACTTTAAATTCAGATGGTTATGAGAATAAAAACTGCCGGCCAGGGGCACCGACAGGTCATTAGCAGTAATCCATTGACGACTGGCTATATTTTCGAAAAGCGCGTTAGCCGCAAATGACGACTGGAAGATTTGTCCTCACGCCGGCACGGGCGCGGGCGCCGCTTTCGCGACCGGCATCGGCCTGAATGTCATTGCGATCAGGAAAGCGCCGAGCCCCATGATCCAGGAGCCGATATAGAGCCAAGCGTAGCTGGCAAACGCGTCGTAGATCAAACCTCCGGCGAGAGGTCCAGTCGCCATGCCGAGGCTGCCGGCCATGGCCGTTCCGCCGATCACCGTGCCCATCATCCGCAGCGGAAAGTTTTCGCGCGCGAGAACGGCGTAGAGCGGCATGGTGCCGGCGTAGATGAAGCCAAAGACCGCCGCCACGGTGTAAAACCCGCCGAGCTCACGCACGAAGACAAAACCGAGCGCGCCGAACGCCTGAGCGAGCAAGCCAAGGACCAGTACACGCTCGGCGCCAAAACGGTCGCCGAGCAGGCCGAAGGCGATACGGCCGCCCATCCCTGCCAGACCTTCGACGCTATAAATCGTGACCGCAGCGACAAGCGGTATGCCGCAGCTGATCGCGTAGCTCACAGTATGGATGATCGGCCCAGAATGCGTGGCACAGCAGAAGAAATTCGTCAGCAGCAGGATGATGAACTGTGGTGAGCGTAGCGCCTGCGCGCGCGACATCTCTGCTTGCACCGGCTCGGCGGATGGAGCGGGGGGCGCGCCCTCCAGCGCCGGCGCGCGGCGCACCAGCAGCGAGACTGGAATCATGATCGTGGCCACGACGAGGGCCACGATCTGCATCGAGGTGCGCCAATCGTGGTTCGAAACGAGCCAGGCCGCCAGCGGCGACATGGTCATGGGCGCCATGCCCATCCCCGCCGAAACCAGCGAGACGGCCAGGCTGCGATGCGTATCGAACCAGCCGGTGACCGTCGCCATCATCGGCGCAAAGATCGCGGCGGTGGCGCCGCCGACCATCAGCCCGAAGACAAATTGAAATGCGACCAGGGATGTCGCGAGGCTCGCCAGCACCAGGCTTGACGCGAGCACGACCGACCCGGTCAACACCACTGGGAGTGGCCCCAATCGGTCGGACAAGGTGCCCCAGATCAGGCTGGTGACAGCCATCGCGAGGAAGCCAATTGTCATGGCGCTGGATATACCGGTGACCGACCAGCCGGTGTCCCGCGCGATCGGCTGGAGGAACACCGGCAGCGAAAACATGCCGCCGATCGCGACGCATCCCAGAAGGCCGCCTGCGGCGACGATTACCCAGCGATAGTGAGAATTGGTCATTCCTGGTCTCCACGTTAGCGCTCTCTGAGTGGAAGACGCACGGGACGGGCCGGAGCCGACAGGCCGAGGGCCGTCGCAGCTCACGTTTTTGCGAGCGCGTACAGTTGTCCGTTGCCGCGATGACAGTGATCTTGCGGGCCAGCGGGCCGATTCGGTTGATCGCTGACGAGAACATCTCTTGTCGATCGGCGGTTTATTAAGTCTAACAGGCTCAGACTGCCCCGAGGCGTCGCGGGGGCTTCATGCGTGCGAGATCGAAATGTCCAGCCTGAGCAGACGAGCCATCCTGATGGGAGGCGCGGCGTCCATGATGCTGCGCTCCCGTCCATTGGCCGCGCTGCCGCTTCCAGGCCCGTCCGATACCTTCACCGACAGCGTCGGCGTCAATGTGCATATCAGCAGCGAGCCATATGCGAGTCATTTCGACCGGTTTCACGAGCTGCTTGCGGCATCAGGCATTCGCCATCTGCGCGACGAGTTGCGGCCGGGCAACGATCTCGATCGCTGGCGCGCGCTGAACGAACGCTCGGGCGTCCTGTTCAATGTTGTTGTATCGCCGGCGACCAACACCGTGCTGGAGATGATGACCTATCTCGCCGCATTGGGCATCGAGCGCGTCTCGGCGATAGAGGGCCAGAACGAGGGCAACAGCGACTGGTTTCTGTCGCTGCCGCTGGCGAAGCCGGGCTGGAGCAATGTCGTCGTGAACTATCAGCGCGAGGTGCACGCTGCGCTGCGCGCGCGATATGCGGCGGCGGAATTGCCGCTGCTGTCGCCGAGCGTCATCAACTGGAAGCCCGCCGACGTCGCACTGCTGCGCCCGGCCGCGCAGTTCAGCGATGCCGTCGCCATCCATTCCTATGTGCAGAAGGCGCAAGAGCCGGAAACAACCAACGACTACGCCGCCGTGTCCTGGTATCTGCACAATATGCGCGACGCGTTCAAACCCGGCGCACCCGCACTGGCAACCGAATGCGGCTATTGCAATGTCGTGAAGCCCGGTACCTCCGGCGTCTCGGAAACGGCGGCGGCGCTCTATCTGCCACGGCTGCTGCTCAACAACTTCCGCCTCGGCATTCTCCGGACATTCCTCTACGAATTCTTCGATGGCGGTACCGATCCCAATGACGGAGAACATCATTGGGGCCTCGTCCGCAATGACGGCTCGCCGAAGCCTGGCTACCATGCGATCCGGAATCTCCTGTCCGCACTGAAAGGCGCACGCCGCGCCAACAACGATCCGCCGCTACGCGTGGCATCCACGGCACCGGACCTGCGGCACATCGCGTTTCAGGATGCGCAGGGACAACCGCTGCTTGCGGTATGGCGCGCGGTGCGCTGCTGGAATGTGGAGAAGGCTGAAGACATCCCGGTGCCCACGGAGCCGATCGACATCGCCGTCGATGGCCCTGCCGCTTCGCTCTCCTTCAACCGTCCGAATGACGATGCCGAGTGGCGCCGCGTGCCGGTGACCGACGGGCACGCGACGATCCCGCTGGACGGGCGCGTGGCGATCATCCGGCGTTCCAGCTGAGCTGGTATGACCTGCTGTGGCTTGAACCACCCCGCCGCGCTTTGTATCCTGAAACTGCGTACGAACTGACGGTGAGCAGCAAAGTCTTTCAGACAAGGTCTTTTAGACTCTGCGGTCCGGCCAAGCATGCGACAGCTTCGCCTTCTGCTCCAAAATATAACGGATTCTCCCCCATATGGACTATGCGCCTTCCGCTCCGGCCGTTGCGGCCGAGACGCACGCTTTTCAGGTTCTGCTCGAGGACGGCGCCACCGCCAGCATACGCGTTTATGGAAAAGGCCCACGGATCATCTGCAGCCATGGCAATGGCCTCGCCATCGATGCTTTTCAAAGCTTCTGGCATCTCTTCACGGATGACTACGAGACTGTGGTGTTCGACTTCCGTCATCATGGCCGCAGCAGTCCGTATCGCCAGCCCATTCCGCATGTCTGGCCACAGCTCATCCGCGACTATGAGGCGATCATGCGGGGGATCACACGCGAACTCGGCGCGGCGCCGAGCCTCGGTGCATTTCATTCGATGAGCGCACTGACGACCCTGCTGCATGCCGCTGAATATGAGACGCCGTGGATCGGCATCGTCGGCTTCGAGCCGCCGGCGACGCCGCCAGCGAGCTATCCGGAGTTCCAGAGTTTCCGCACGGAAAATGACAGGCTCGCCGGACGCGCTGCGCAGCGTCGCGCCACCTTTCCGAATGTGCAGGAGCTGTTCGAGTCCTATCGCCGGAGCTCGGCATTTGCCGGCGTCGACGATGCCGGACTGCAAGCACTCGCCGCATCCACGCTGCGCTGGAACGACGACAGCCAGCTCTATGAACTCGCCTGCGCCAGGGAATTCGAGGCCAGCATCTTCACCATGCAGGATCTCCCGGGCGCCTGGGAGCGGATGTGCAGTGTCAGGCTGCCGGTGCTGCTCGTCGCCGGCGAACCAAAGACAAGAACCAGCCCGTTCGTCGACATGGAGCGTGCCTTCGCGCGCGATGGCGGCTTCGCCTTCACCACCGTGCCCGACGCCTCGCATTTCATGCAGATGGAAAAGCCGGCCGAATGCGCCGCGATCGTCCGCGCCTTCCACGCGGGCCTGACCTGACCGCTCGAGAGTAACGCCGGGCTGCCATGCCGGGCGCGCAACCGGCTGGCAATCCGCCCCAGCCATGCCCACATGGCAAGGGCAATGGGAGCCCCGTCATGACCGCACTATCCATCCTCGACCTCGTCCGCGTCACCCAGGACACCGATGCGCGCGGCGCGCTCGACAATTCCCGGGATCTCGCCGGCCATGCGGAACGCTGGGGCTATCAGCGCTTCTGGGTCGCCGAACATCACAACATGATCGGCATCGCCAGCGCCGCAACCTCGGTGGTGATCGGCCATATCGCGGCGGGGACCAAGACCATTCGCGTCGGTGCCGGCGGCATCATGCTTCCGAACCATGCGCCGATCGTTATCGCCGAACAGTTCGGCACGCTGGCGCGGCTGTTTCCCGGCCGCATCGATCTCGGCCTCGGCCGCGCACCCGGCACCGACCAGATGACAATGCGGGCGCTGCGCCGCTCGCTGCAGAATTCCGACAATTTCCCGCAGGACATTCAGGAGCTGCAGGCCTATTTCGCACCGGCCGGCCCAAACCAGCGCCTGCAGGCGGTGCCTGCCGCGGGCACCGACGTGCCGCTATGGATCCTCGGCTCCTCGACCTATGGCGCGCAGCTCGCCGCGGCGCTCGGCCTGCCCTACGCTTTCGCCTCGCATTTCGCGCCCGACCAGTTGCTGCAGGCCCTGCAGATCTATCACCAGCACTTCGAACCATCCGAACAGTCGACGAAGCCGCATGCGATGGTCGGCGTCAACATCATCGCCGCCGATACCGACGCGGAGGCGAAGCGATTGTGGACCACGCAGCAGATGTCGTTCACCAATATGTTCCGCGGTACCCGCGGGCTGAGCACGCCGCCGATCGACGACATCGAGACTTACTGGTCACCGGCCGAGAAGATGCAGGCCATGGGCATGCTGCGGCGTTCGATCATCGGCTCGAAGGAGACGGTTCGCGCCGGCATCGCCGCGCTGGTTGAGGAGACCGGCGCAGATGAGCTGATGATCGTCTCCGACGTCTACGACCACGCCACGCGGCTGAAATCATACGAAATGATTGCCGAGGCTGCCGCGGGTCTCAACAAGACGCCGAAAGCCGTAGCTGCTGAATAGCCAAAAAACTCGTCATTCCGGGGCGCGTGCGCATCTTCGCGCGCGCGAACCCGGAATCTCAGAATGTTGAACATGACGGGATTCCGGGTCTTTGCCGCCGCCGGTAAGCCGGCTCTGGCAAATCCCGGAATAACGAGAAACTCTAGAAATTGATGGTGGTGCGGACGCCGAAAACCGCGGCGTCCTTGATGCGCTTTGTCTGCGTGGCATCGTTGGGATCGACGGCCCCGCCAGCGGGATGCATCACATATTGAAACACCGGCTGCACCGCGACACCCGGCGCGACCGCAGCGAGATAGGTTACTTCCAGCACGGCTTCGAAATCGCGGATGGGCGATTGAATTCCGGTGAAAAGCTGCACATCACGATCAAGCCCGCGTGCGCCATCCGAGATACGCGCATAAGTCATCGCGATTCCGAACCTGTCATCCGGCCGCTCGGCCGAGAAGCCTGATACCTGGATGCCGCCATCGAGATAGAAGCTGATCAGATTACGATCGGACGGGCTGATCGACGTGCGTGCAAAGAAGCCGATGCCCTTGTCCGGACCGAGTGCACTGAAAGCGAGCCGCTGTTCGTAAACGGCGAAAACGCCGCGATTGCCGCGCCGCATCAGCGGCTCGCCGGTGCCGGCCGGATCGGCCTGCGACAGGCCCTGTGCGGTCCAGCGCTCGTCATCGAATTCGGCGAGATGCACCCAGCCGCCGCCGGTGATTGACCCCGGCAGCTCAGACGGCCCGAGCTTGTAGCTGTATTTCAGCTGCCCGATGATCCACGGCGGATCGTTGACGCGAGATGCAAGACCATGCGCGTTGGCGATCTGCGGATCATTCGGACCGGGCGTTGCCGCACTGCCATTGAACACCGCCAAATAGGCCGTGAACGCATCCGACAGACTGGCCTTGAAACGAACGCCCGGCACGGCGAGTGGCGGCGAGGGTCCGCCCGCCGGCAGGATCACGCCGGTAATGCCGGGCCAGCCCAGCGCCGAATTGACGAAGATATCGTCATACTTGCTGTCGATGAACTCGATATCGGATGGCTGCTGACCGACCTTCACCAGCAGTCTGCCGCCGAACAGCGACTGTTCGATCCAGAATTCATAGAGCCGCGTCGCCGGCAGCGCTTCGATGCCGCTCACCAGCATCAGATTGCCGATATAGTCGCGCGACAGGCCAGGTCCGTGGATCTGATAGACATTGGCGTGAAAGGTCGCGCCGCTCCAGCCAACCGCCTTGTCGAGATCGACATCCACGCCAAAATCGAACCGTCCCTCATAGACCGCGCCGCGCCGGATGCCGCCGGACGCATTGCCGAGCGCCTCGCCGATGTAAGTGGCTGACAGCGCCACACCCCATTCGGCGAGCCGGTCATTGATCGGCTTCAGGCCATTATCGCGCCAATCGCCGGCATGCGCCGATGACAGCGAGATCGTGCCACAGGCGACAAGGCCGGCGACCGCCATCATCGCACGGACCATCCAGCACGAAAACACACCAGCCATGATAGCTACCTGATGATCTTGAGGCGCTTCATCACGGCATAGGCCGATGCTGACGAAATCAATATCAGTGCGCCCGCCCAGAGAAATCCGGTTTCGACATCGGTCAGCGGCAGTCCCTTGGTGTTCATACCGAAGATGCCGGTGACCAGCGTCGGCGGCAGCAGAAGCGCGGTAAGCACTGAAAGAACGCGAAGGCTTTCATTGCCGCGTTCCTCGATCTGCAGATGCAGCTCTTCCTGCAGCAGCCGGCTGCGCTCGCGCATCTCGACGACGTTGTGATCCAGCCCGTCGAGCCGTTGCGCCAGCTTGCCGGCACGCAGCTGCAGCGACGGTTTCAACTCACGCTGACCTTTGGCCTCAAGCCGCTGGAATACGATGCGCAGCCCGGACAGCTGCCGATGCAGCCGCACGCAGGTCCGGCGCAGACGGCCGAGCTTCTGCAATATGTCACGGGAGTCGCCGGAGACCACCTGCTCCTCGATCTCGTCGAGCGATATCGCCAAACTGTCGGCGACGCCGTCCATGGTGTCGGCAACATTCTCCACGATCGTCTCAAGCAGCGCGGCCATGCTGTCGACCCGCTGGCCCTGCTCAAGCGAACGGCGCGTCGCATCGACGGCGCACAGCGCATGATGCCGACCACTGATCAACAAGCGTTCGGTCATCACGAAGCGCAGATAGCCGGTGTCTTCGGTCGCCTCGTCGATATCGCGCAACAGATCCGAGATCACGCCATAGATACTGTCATCGGTGGCATGGAGCTGCTGATATGTGTCCTTGGACAGCAACAAGGCACGGGCCTGCTCCGGCGCACGCAATGGGATCTGCGCCAGCCATTGCAGCGCGCGCGCGTCAGTCAGGTTGAAATGCAGCCACAGCAGCCCGCCGTGGACGAGATCGATGCCGGCATCGACCGGCAATGGCTCCGGCTTGCCGTCGGAATGAATGCGGAAGGCCCAGACCAGACCCGGAATCAGATCAGGCGCGCCTGGTATGGACGTCACTTCTGCAGATGTGACCGGCACTTCAAGCTGCATCGGACACCCACCGTTTTTCACGCCACGCAATACGCATGCGCCACCAAAAAAATAAAATATCTGCCTGCGGCTCTCCGACTGTGTCAGTCCGCCGCAGGCACTTAATGACACCCTTGTTACAGGGATATGTCAGCCGAGATGAGATGATGATCCGATTAGAAAAAATCGGATCATCATCTCGTCTCTTTGTTTTGAGCATGATCTTTCGGAAACCGGTTTCCACTTTTCCGGATCATGCTCTATTCGGCGGCTTCGGCGAGTGTGTCGCTCTGCTTGTTGTAGTCATGGACGACGCGGCCATAGGGCAATGTCAGATCGGCCAAGAAATGATGCGCACCGATCACGCGGCGCACCGGAAAGTCGGCGACCGGCGCGTTGACGTGCGGGATCAGATGCAGACGGCCGGGGCCGAACCATGAGCCCTTCACGGTGATATCAGTCAGGTTGATCGCCACCAGCTGACAGACTTCCGCGCTGCCATCGACGCCGGGGATCAGCTTCAGATTGATCTGGGTCTTGGACAGCGTGGCGTGCGTCGCTTCGCCATTGCCCGCCATGGCGCCGTGCTTGTAGGCCATCGTGCCCATGGCCACCTGCTGCCCGGCATATTCCAGCGTGCCGGTCAGCGTGTCCTTAACCACTTCAAGTTTCGGATGGGCGTATTTCTTCGGGAAGCCCCAGATCTCGCGCCCGGCAGCGATCGGCGGATCATCGTCCAGATACATTTGCGAGACGAAGTTGACGTCCTCGCCCTTGAAACGCGCGGGGATCACGAGGCCCGTTTCGGTATAGCTGCCGAAGCCGGATGAATCCGGCATCTTGATCCATTCATAGTGGACGATGGGCTGTTCGATCGGCTCCAGCGGCTCGGGCAGACCCATCCGGATCAGGTCCGGATCGGTCTCATAAGAGATGACAAGGAATTCGCGATTGATGAAGCGATAGGGACCGGCGGGATAGCTCGGGCCGGCCATCGGCATCGACGGCAAGCGGAGGATGTCTTCCTGGCGCATCGGAAACTCCTTGGGTGCGAAATCGCTGGTTTAAACTCAGTGCGCGGTCCACCCGCCATCGACCGGCAGCGTGATGCCGGTGATCGAACGGGCGTGGTCGGTGCAGAGGAAATTGACGACCGAGGACAGTTCTTCGACGGTCACGAAACGTTTGGTGGGCTGGGCGGCGAGCAGCACGTCGGAGATCACCTGCTGCTCAGTGATGCCGCGCGCCTTGGCCTGCTCCGGGATCTGCTTCTCGACCAGCGGTGTCATCACATAGCCCGGACATACCGCATTCACGGTGATGCCGTGTTCGGCGACTTCCAGCGCCGCCGTCTTGGTCAGCCCGGCAATGCCATGCTTGGCCGCGACATAGGCCGACTTAAACGGCGAGGCGACCAGCGCATGGGCCGAGGCAATGTTGACAATGCGGCCCCAGGACTTCGCCTTCATGTGGGGGATGGCCAGGCGTGTGGTGTGAAACGCACTCGACAGGTTGATCGCCACGATCGCATCCCACTTCTCGACCGGGAATTCCTCGAGCGGCGCGACATACTGGATGCCGGCATTGTTGACCAGGATATCGACGCCGCCGAATTCCTGTTCCGCCTGCGCCATCATCGCCGCGATGTCGTTGCCGTCGGCCATGTTGGCGCCGCTATAGAGCACCCGGACCTGATGACTGTCGGCGATCTCGCTGCGGATCGCCTCGATCTCATTGGCGTCGCCGAAGCCGTTGAGCACGATATTGACGCCGCTGGCCGCAAGGCCGCGCGCGATACCAAGGCCGATGCCGCTGGTGGAGCCGGTGATGATGGCGGACTTTCCAGACAGCATGCGCGCAACCCTTCGTAAGCAAACGTTAATATCTGCTTCTTTGCTAGCGATCCTGTTTGACGGCGGTATGAGGAATTTCCTTCAGCCGCGTGACGCGCTGCATGGACTGATGCGCATTCATCGAAATTGCTATTTGTCACAACGCCGTCACTGCTCATCTGAATTCTGCCGCCAACATCATGTGATCGTTGAGGAGAACACCCAGATGGATGCCCGGACACCCGATTCAGACATGACGGCCGAGACCGGCTGGCGCCCCGACCGCTGCGATCGTGTCGCGCTGGTGCTGCAGGGCGGCGGCGCCCTCGGCGCCTATCAGGCCGGCGTGTATCAGGCGCTACATGAGCAAGGCATGGAGCCGGACTGGGTGTGCGGCGTATCGATCGGCGCGATCAATTCGGCGATCATCGCCGGCAATCCGCCGGAAGACCGGCTGGAGAAGCTGCAGATATTCTGGGACCGCATCACCGCCCGCAAGGTCTGGCACTACACACCGGACGGCGACGTCTATCGCAAGGCCCGCAATCTCGCGAGCTCGTTCATGACCACGACCCTCGGCCAGCCCGGCTTCTTCAAGCCGCACGAGGTCAATCCGTGGTTCAGCCCGGCCGGCGCGAAGACGGCGACGAGCTATTACGACACCTCGCCGCTGCGCGACACCCTGCTCGAACTGGTCGACTTCGATCTCATCAACTCCCGCAAGACGCACTTTGCCGTCGGTGCGGTCAATGTCATCACCGGCAACTTCCTGTACTTCGACAACAAGAAGGAAGTGATTGCGCCCGAACACGTGATGGCATCAGGCGCACTGCCGCCAGCTTTGCCGATGGTGAAGATCGGCACCGATCATTTCTGGGACGGCGGCATCGTCTCCAACACGCCGCTGCAGCACCTGCTCGACCAGGAAGACAGGATGAACTCGCTGGTGTTCCAGGTCGACCTGTTCAGCGCCCGCGGCGTGCTGCCACGCGATATCCAGGAGGTTCTGGCCCGGCACAAGGACATCGTCTACTCGTCCCGCACCCGCCACAACACCGACATCTACCGGCGCATGAACAATCTGAAGTCGGAGCTCTACAAGGTTTTGCAGCGCATTCCCGACGACCAGCTTAGCGACGAGGAGCGCACGCGGCGTGACAGCCTGTCGGATCTGCCGGAGATCACCATCCTGCAGATGATCTATCAGCAGAAAGCCTATGAGGGCGATTCCAAGGACCACGAATTCTCGGCGACCTCGATGCGCGAACACTGGCAGAGCGGCCTCGACGATACCCGTCGCACATTGAAGCGCCGCGACTGGCTGGCGCTGCCGGAGCAAGGCAAGGGCATCGTGGTGCACGACGTGCATCGCGAGAGCAGTTCGTAGGACATATTATTCGTCATTCCGGGGTGCATGAAGGCGGCGAAGCCGCTGAAATGCGAGCCCGGAATCCCGAAGTGTTTTGCAAAGCATTCTGGGATTCCGGGTTCGCGTGCGCGAAGATGCGCACACGCCCCGGAATGACAGCGTTGTTCGATAAAAAAGCCCGCGCAGATGATGCGCGGGCCATTTCTTTTCGCGGTTTGAAAGAACGAGGCCGCTACGTTTCCGCAGCGGCCTCGTCTGTTCTCAGAACAACTGGCTGAACAGCACGTAGAGACTGGCCGAGAGCATGATGGCGCAGGGCAGCGTCAGCACCCAGGCCATCAGCAGGTTGCGGATGGTGGCCATCTGCAGACCCGAACCGTTCGCGGCCATGGTGCCGGCGACGCCGGACGACAGCACGTGAGTGGTCGAGACCGGCAGACCAAACACGTCGGCCGCGCCGATGGTGGCCGCAGCCACGAGTTCGGCCGAAGCACCCTGCGCATAGGTCAGATGCGTCTTGCCGATCTTCTCGCCGACGGTGACGACGATGCGCTTCCAGCCGACCATGGTGCCCAAACCGAGCGCGATGGCCACGGCGATCTTCACCCAATCCGGGATGAACTTGGTCGCGGCATCGAGCGAGCCTTTATAGGCATTGAGCGTCGCGACATCTTCCTTGTTGAGGTCGTTTTCCTTGTCCTTCATCAGGAAGCGGATGGCTTCCGATACGAGATACATGTCGTTACGGGTGTTGCCGACGGATTCCGCGGGCACCTTGTCGAGTGTGCCGTAGCTACGGACCTGATCGCCGACCTGCTGCACGAGAACGGCGAGCGACGGATAGGTGCCTTCGCTGATCTTGCGCTGCGACACATAGGTGGTCACCGCCGGACGGGGATCGCCGATGATGCTATGGCCGGCACCCTTAGCTGCGATCACCTTTGCCGCCGCGATGGAGTTGACCTGGAACTGGGCGACACGGGATTCTGGCAATGCGCGGTTGAGCGCATAGGCGGTCGGCACGGTGCCGATCAGCACCAGCATGATCAGGCCCATGCCCTTCTGACCGTCATTCGAACCATGTGCGAAGGACACGCCCGTGCAGGTGGCGATCAGGATGCCGCGGATCCACAACGGCGGCGCCTTGTTGCCGTCCGGTGCTGCGTACAAAGCAGGGTTACGCACGAGGAATTTCAGCACCAGCAGCAGGATGGCAGCGCAAGCGAAGCCGAACAACGGCGACAGCAGCAGCGCATAGCCGATTTCGGTGGCCTTGCCCCAATCCACACCCGAGGTGCCGTCACGGCCGCGCATCAGCGCATTGGCGATACCGACGCCGATGATCGAACCGATCAGCGTGTGCGAGCTGGAGGCCGGCAGGCCGAGATACCAGGTGCCGAGATTCCAGATGATGGCTGCGATCAGCAGCGCGAACACCATGGCAAAGCCGGCGCCGCTGGAGACCTGCAGGATCAATTCCACCGGCAGCAGCGAAACGATGCCGAAGGCCACCGCGCCCGTGGAGAACAACACGCCGAGGAAGTTGAAGAAGCCCGACCACATCACGGCGAATTCCGCCGGCAGCGAGTGGGTGTAGATGACCGTGGCCACCGCATTGGCGGTGTCATGGAAGCCGTTGACGAATTCGAAGCCGAGCGCGATCAGCAGCGCCACGAACAGCAGGAGGTAAGGCAGGTAGCTGGTAACGCGGGTGCCGGTGGCATTGACGTCCACATAGATGCTGTAGGCGACGAACAGGAGGCCGGCGGCCAGGATCCCGAAAAACAGGATCATCGTCAGCGGGTTAAAACCCTTGTCGAGATTGGGCCGCGACGCCGGCTCAACAGCCGCGCCTCCGGAAATGGATTGATTGGCAGTGAAATCGGTCATGAAACGCCCCCGTTACAGGTTAAGAGGCGTTAATCTCTGCACCATGGATGCGAAGCCCGGATGACAGGCGCGACAATTTGTCTGTTACGGGTTGTGACAGTCCCGCGTCACCGATGCGGCCGGTATATGACAGGAGTCAGATCGCCGAGGCGACCTTTTCAAGCCCGATCATGCGCGCCAGTGCCCGGACTTCGCGCTTCTGATCCTCACGCAACTGAAACAGCAACGGCATCGCAGCGGACTTGAGCTGCTGCACCTCATCGCTATCGGGATCGATCGGCGGCGCGACGGCTGACGGACTGGCCTGCTTGGTCTCGTGGATCCTGCGCGCCACGTTGCGCAGCGCCGCTTCGACGCCGGGCCAGTAGGATTCCTGCGACGCGGTCAGATTGAGCCGGCTCTTGATCGCCGAAATCTGCGCATCGCTGAGCAGCGTATAGGTCTTCTGCACTGGCTTGGCGGCGGCCTTGGGCTTGGCGGTCGGCTGCGGCACCACGATCGGGGCAAGCACCGTCGAACCGGGCACTTCGATCGGACTGTCGGATGCAAAGGCCTGGCGCAACGGACTGACGTCAACGCTCGGGACCTGCTGCGGATCGAGCGACGCCATCATGGCGCCGGCCAATGGCAACTTGTCTTTCTTGCCTTGCGTATTGGAAACCGGTCCGCGCGACATCGCGACCGAATTTTGCGCGGCACTGTCGTCATATGACAGCGACAGCGATGGGATGCTATCGCGACCGAGGATGCTCGCAACAGCCACGCCGGTCAGCAACAGGCAGCCCAGCACAAGAAGGGTCAGCGCACGCGTCAAGCCAGTCTCCGAAATTCAGGACCACCAGAGGTACCTGTCCTCACAAATGGAGATTAATTAAGGCCTAACCATACCGCAACGGTGCGATAATACTCACAGAGGTTCAGGCGGCGTTGGCGAGAACATAGGCTTCCTGGATGTCGCTGACGATATCGGAGGCTTCCCACAGCGCATCCGGGGCGACCGATTGCATGCTGATGGTCCAGTTTGCGCCCTTTCCGGCGCGGGGCGTGCTGACGATGTCGAACTGCACCTCGCGGCACAGCGGATGACGGCCGAAAGCTGCGGCCACGCGTGCCTTGATCTCCTCGATCGTGGCCGGCGTCTTCGCGAAATAGGCTTCGATATCCATGATGGCCCCTGAATCGGTTGATTCCCGATCAGGGCATTGTTGGTTCCACAGGATTTAATGAATGGTTAATTTCGCTGCGCCGCGAGCAGATTGATACCACCGCTGCGGGGAGGCTCAACCCAGCAGTTGATCGAGCCGATCCCGGAGCTGATCCTGATGATACGGCTTGGCAAGCCGCGGCAGATCGACCTGAGCGCCTTCGGGCAAATCCGCATAGCCGGTGGCGAGCAGGATCGGCAGCGATGGCCGCATTTCGCGGGAATAAGCCGCAAGCTCGATGCCCGTCATGCCGGGCATCATGTGGTCGGTCATCATCAGATCGAGCGGCTCGTCGCTTTTCAGAATCTCCAGCGCATGCCGCCCCGAATTCGCGGGGATCACGCGATGGCCGAGATCCTCCAGCATCTCCGTCGTCGACATCGCGATGAGGGGATCGTCATCGACAAACAGGATCACGGCAGAGCGCGCGGCATGGCGCATGACATTGGCCGTATCGGCGGCCTCCGGCTTCCTGTCGGTGACCGGCAGCACGAGGGTCGCCGTCGTTCCCTTGCCGACGACGCTTGAGAGATCGAGCGTGCCACCAAGCTGCACAGCCAGACCATGCACCATGGACAGACCGAGACCAGTCCCCTTGCCGAGCGGCTTGGTCGAGAAGAACGGTTCGATCGCCTTCTTCAACGTCTCCGGCGACATGCCGGCACCATTGTCGATGATCGACACCTTGAGATAGTCGCCGGGCTTCAGAATCGGGTCGCCCTTGCTGACCCTATGCTTCTTCACTTTGATATCGATGGAGCCGCCGTCCTGCATGGCGTCGCGCGCATTGATCGCGAGATTGAGGATGGCGAGTTCGAGCTGATTGGGATCGATCTGCGCCCGCGGCAGATTATCGGGAATATCGAGATGCAGCGCCACGCGCGGCCCGAGCGAGCGCTCCAGCAGATCGCTCATGCCGCGGACCAGCGCACCGAGATCGACGGCCACGGCTTTCAGATCCTGCTGCCGTGCGAAAGCCAGTAGTCGCTGCGTCAGCGAGGCGCCGCGTTCGGCGCCCTGCATCGCGCCATCGACAAGACGCTTCAGGCGCGGATCATCCGGCATGCGCTTGCGCAGCAGATCGAGATTGCCCATCACCGCCATCAGCAGATTGTTGAAGTCATGCGCGACGCCGCCGGTGAGCTGGCCGATGGTCTCCATCTTCTGCGCCTGGCGCAGTTGGTCCTGCGCCTTCTCGCGCGCCGCAACTTCCTTCATGAGGTCGTTGCTGCGTTCCTCGACGCGCTGTTCGAGCGTCGCCGTAAGCTCGGCAAGCGCAGACCGCTCCGCCGTCAACTGCTCCAGCAAGTTGTCGCGATCGATATCGGCAGACTTCCGCGCCGTGATATCGACGGAGACGCCGACCAGTGTTTTCGGCTTGCCGTCAGGCCCTCGGACCATGCGCGCACGCGTCTCGACCCAATGCACCGAGCCGTCCGGCCAGATATTGCGGTATTCGACATTGTAGTCCGCGCCGGCCATCAGCGTCGCATCGAGCGCCTGCTGGCGTTGCTCGCGATCATCGGGGTGAACCGCGGCCTGCAACTCGCTGAACGTGAATGACTGATCCGGCCGGCGGCCGAAGCATGCCTTGGTCGTATCCGAGACCTCAAGCCGCAGTTCGGGCAGATGCAGTTCGAGCGTCCCAAGCCGTCCCGCATCGAGCGCCGTCTGCAACAGTCCCTGACTGTCGCCGAGATCTTCGAGAATGGCACGCGTCTGATATTGACGCCGGCGCGCGCGGACGGCCGAACCGACGATCGAAATCAATGTGGTCGGGTGAAACGGGCGCTCGATGAACGTCACATTGCCGAGTAACTGTCCGAGCCGCGCGGCATCCGGATTGCGCTCGGGACCCCCACCCTGCCGCGTCAGCAGGACGATCGGGAAATCGGACCACGACGGCTGATCATGCAGCCAGTTGCCGAGACCGCGCAGATCGACGGTCTTGATCGCCTCGTCGGCGATCACGGCAACACCCGCACCACCCTTGATCTCCTCGAGCAGCGACAGGAAGTCCTCGCAGGGCTGCGCGTAAAAACCGGCTTCGCGGATCAATGCCGCAGCCACCGCAGAATCGCGCCCTGTGGGAGCAAGGATGACAGCGCGCTCGGAGGAACGCCCCGGTTTCACGCTGGGGATCCCTCGAGCAGAGAACTTTGACCGTTGTAAATGGGTACGCCGCGCAACACGCCCTGGAATTCGCTGAGCGGCGCGCCGATCGTGAGGCCTCGCCCGTCAATCCGGTATTCGCGAATGGTCGACTCATGCGCGCCGGTTCGCTTCTTGATCACAGACATCGCGCGGCGAACGCTGCCGCGTGCCTCGAAGTAACGGAGCAGGATCACGGTATCGGCGAGATAGGTGACGTCCACCGGCGCCTTCATATCGCCGACGAGGCCGTGCTGCGCCACCGTCATGAAGGTCGCTGCGCCCCTGCGATTGAGATATTGCAGCAGCTCATGCATGTGCAGGATCAGCGAATTCTCTTCCGGCATCGAGGCCTGATAGCCATTCAGACTGTCGATCACGACGGTCTTGATGTTGTGCTCGTCGATCTGACGACGGACGCGATGCGCAAATTCACCCGGCGACAATTCGGCGGCATCAACCTGCTCGACGAACAGATGCCCGCTTTCCTGCATGGCGGCGAGATCGATTCCGATCCCCTTCATGCGATCGAACAGCAGTCCAAGCTCCTCATCGAAGATAAACATGGCCGCCTTCTCGCCGCGCTTCACCGCTGCGACCACGTTGACGATCGCGGTCAGCGATTTGCCCGTGCCCGCAGGCCCAAGGATCAATGTACTCGAACCAGTCTCGATCCCGCCGCCGAGCAGTTGATCGAGCTGCGCAATGCCGCTCGACTTGGTCTTGCGATCCATGCTGTTGCGGAATTCGGATGCGACCAGCCGAGGAAAGACGTTGAGGCCGCCCGTGGTGATGGTGGCATCGTGGTAGCCGCCGCGAAACTTGACACCGCGATATTTGATCACCCGCGCACGCCGACGCTCGGCGCCGTAGGAGGGCGCCAGTTCTTCCAGCCGCAGCACGCCATGCGCGACGCTGTGCACTGTCTTGTCGGCCACTTCCGCCGTGAGGTCGTCGAGCAACATCACCGTCGTGCCGAATTTTGCGAAGTAATGCTTGATAGCCAGTATCTGGCGGCGATAACGCAGCGAGCTCTGCGCCAGCAGCCGGATTTCGGACAGGCTGTCCAGCACGACCCTGGTCGGCTGGGTGCGTTCCACCGCCTCGAATATCTGCTTGGTGGTTTCGCCCAGTTCGAGGTCGGACGAATAGAGCAGGCTCTGCTGCTGATCCTCGTCAAGCAGGCTTTCCGGCGGCAGGAGTTCGAAGACTTCAATACTTTTGTCGAGAGTCCAGCCATGGGACGCTGCGCCATCGCGCAACTCACTATTCGTCTCGGAGAGCGTGATGTAGAGACACTTCTCTCCGACCCGCGCGCCCTCCAGCAAGAACTGCAACGCGACCGTGGTCTTGCCTGTCCCCGGCGCGCCTTCGACAAGAAAAATGTGACCTCGGGAGAATCCGCCGGAGAGGATATTATCCAATCCCCAGATGCCGGTTCTGGCTTTATCGTCCTGCACGTGCGTCGAACTCATACTGCCCCCTGACGCGCGATAACCGGGGCAATATCAATCGGTTCCCTGTCCAGGACAAAAATTCTAAAAGCGCGGCGGTCGTCAACGTTTCTCAATAACCAGGCTCTGCACTGCCCGGCCGAAATAACCATTGATATCGGCGAGCTTCGACGCAGCAAGACCGGCGCCATCCGGCCCGATCCAGCTCTCCCCGTCCAGCAGGATCCAGTCGCCCACCGGGGGACGCGACAGGCTCACGGTGAGGTCGGCATTCAGGAAGGTCCAGTCATCGAAACTCAGCACCGGTGACGAGCCGTTGCTGAAGTCGGCCGCGATAACGGCGCGCATCACCTGCGAGAGGCCGGCGCCTTCGACGATCGGCCGGTTGGCCCGGTACCAGATCGCGCCCGGCCCGAGCGACAGGAAGCCACCACGAACAGCGCGGATGGTCATGCCGGTGACGAAGGGACTGCTGGCGTAGCGCGGCTCCAGCAATCCGCCCTGATCCGGCGGCGGCACCGTGACCGGCGGATCAGTGACCTCTGGCGGCAGCGGCTGTGCCTCCGTCCTGATCTTCAGCACCGTCGCACGCACCACGACGGTGCCGTTCGCCATGAGACGAACGCCACACAGCTGGATCTTGCGACCCTCGCGCAGCACTTCCGTCTCGAAAGTGAGCGGCGCCACCGGCACCGGTCGCAACAAGTCGATGGTGACACGCGTCACATGCATCGGGCTTGCGGTGGGCATCTGCTCGGCAAGCCACGTCACCAGCGCCGATGGCGCCGAGCCGTGCTGCATGGTCTCGTTCCACGGACCCGCAGCATGCGGGCTGGTGACGACATGGTTGCGGTCCACGCGATAGATGGCGTCCATCAGATCGGTCTTCTCAATGCAGGATCAGAGCGGCGGATCGATCGCTTCGTCATATTCCTTCTTGAAGCGCGCAACGAGCTCGGCCACCGGCACGACCTTCGACACGCTGCCGATGCCCTGGCCGCTGCCCCAGATTTCCTTCCAGGCCTTTGGCTTGGCACGCTCGCCACTGGCGTCGGTGCCAAAATTCATCTTGGTCGGATCGGACTCCGGCAGATTGTCCGGATCCATGCCGGCGGCGACGATGGACGGCTTAAGGTAGTTGCCGTGAACGCCGGTGAAGAGATTCGAATAGACGATGTCTTCCGAGCCGGAGGCCGCGATCATATCCTTGTAGCCCGGCACCGCATTCGCTTCGGTGGTGGCGATGAAGGCCGAACCGATATAGGCGAAGTCGGCACCGAGGATACGCGCGGCGCGAATGGCGCGACCGTTGGCGATGGCGCCCGACAGTGCGATCGGACCGTCGAACCACTGCCGGGTCTCGGCGACGAACGCGAGCGGCGAAATCTCGCCAGCATGACCGCCGGCGCCTGCCGCAACGAGAATCAGGCCGTCAGCACCCTTCTCGATCGCCTTGTGCGCGAAACGCTGATTGATGACGTCATGAAACACGATCCCACCCCAGGCATGGGCCGCCTGATTGAGTTCTTCACGCGCGCCAAGCGAGGTGATCATCATCGGCACCTTATGCTTTTCGCAAAGCGCCATGTCCTGCTCGAGCCGGTTGTTGGACTTGTGCACGATCTGGTTGACCGCGAAGGGTGCGGAGAGCCGATCCGGATGCGCCTTGTCATGCGCGGCGAGTTCTTCCTTGATCCGGTGCAGCCATTCGTCGAGCAGCGCCGCCGGACGCGCATTCAGCGCGGGAAACGCGCCGACGATACCCGCCTTGCACTGCGCGATGACGAGATCCGGCACCGAAATGATGAACAGCGGCGAACCGATCACGGGCAGCGACAGGCGGTTCTTGAACAAAGCCGGCATCGACATGGGAAATTCCTCGACTCTTTTCTTGATTTGTGCGCGATCCTGCGCGCCTGCCCCGGTCGATCCGGGTGCGGGCGGACGATGCCAGAAGCGTGGGGCGGATGGCAATTGCGCTGCGGGAGAAAAAGCCGGACCCCGAGCGGCGTTCGTCCGGTACGCGGAATAATGGGGCACCACATTATCCAGGTGGCGCCCCATTATCAGGATGACTGATCGATTGTCGGCAAGCGCCCCATCAAGCGGGTGCTGACATCGTCACACGGTTTTTGACGCTGGGACGCTCGTTCATCCTTGCGTACCAGGCGTGGAGCGCCTCGTACTCCGCAGGCACCTCCAGCTTCACGAGACCGGCGAAGATCAAACCGCCGATTACCGTGATATCGGCCATCGAGAAAAAATCGCCGGCGATGAACGGCTGCTTTTTCAGTACCCCGTCAAAGTACGCCATTCCCCTGAGCGCCTTGTCGCGCTGGCGGAAACCCCACTCGGCATTTTGATAGATCTCGACGTGGGGTCCGAGCCCCGGTGTCGCGTGATGGAAATAGACACTAATGGCGTCGAGCAACTCCAGCTCGGCACGCTTGCTCATCATATGAATCAAGCCCTTCTCGCGCGACGTGGCGCCGGTGAGCGTGGGGGAGCCGTCAAGTCCGTCGAGATACTCGGTAATGGCCGTGCATTCGGCAATGAAAGTGCCGTCGTCGAGTTCGAGCACCGGCAACGTGCCTGAATAGTTCTTGGCGAGGAATTCGGGCTTCTTGTGCTCGCCTTTGGTGAGATCGACCGACACGAAATTGATGCGCGATCGAAGATTCTTCTCGGCCACAGCAATCCGGACGCGCGCCGGGTAAGGCCCTGTGCTCCAATCGTGAATCGTCATCATCGGCAGCTTTGTTGCGTCACCATTAGTGATCTGAGTGCTCATCATTTCTCCTACCTATCAGTTGGTAGGCTGGATTTACGGCTTTGATTTACCGGCGTCAACGCCTATCTATCACTTGGTAGGCTACAAACACGGGGTTGTGAGACCGGGATATGAGTTCGAATTCCAGGGAAGCCATCCTGGCGGCAGCGAAACTGACCGCGCAGGCCCATGGCTATAGCGGCCTGAATTTCCGTGATCTCGCGGCAGATGTGGGCATCAAGGCTGCGAGCATCTACCATCACTTCCCGAGCAAGGCCGATCTCGGCGCCGCCGTCGCCAGGCGCTATTGGGAGGACTCGGCCGCCTATCTGGAGACGCTGCTGGCCGAGTCCACCGATCCGGCCGCGTGCCTGCGCCAATATCCCGGCACGTTCCGCAAGGCGCTGGAGAGCGGCAACCGCATGTGCCTGTGCAGCTTCATGGCCGCCGAATATGACGACCTGCCGGAGCCGGTGAAGAAAGAGATCCGGACCTTCACTGATATCAATGTGGCATGGCTGAGCAAGGTTCTCGTCGCTGTAACCGCGCTGAGCCTTGAGGAGAGCGAACCGCGCGCGCGCGCCATCTTCGCCGCCATCACCGGAGCCCAGCTGATGGCAAGAAGCCGCGCGGATGTCTCGCTCTATGACGCGCTCATCGAGAGCTATCGCGCAGCGGGTCTGTTGCCCGCATAGACCTACTGGCAGAGCGCCTGGGTGACGTAATTTTCCGTCTTGCAATCGCCCGGCTCCGGCGCACGGCCGGGGATCATCGCCCTGGGCGAGCAGCTTTGCGCGGCGTCGGTGTCGAGGCTCTTGCCGTCCTTGAAGCCCTTGCTCTGACAGAGCTTGTCGGAGGCCGCCTTGCAATCGGGTGCGCCATTGGCAGCGACCGGGCAAGCGACCCGCCCCTTCACCACCGTGTTCAGCTTGGTCAGGCTGTCGGTGCCGAGCGACGGCATCGCGGGCAGCGATGGCAGCAGCGAGGTGGAATTCTTGAACAGCTTGCCGATTTCGTTGAACAGGCCGGGATTCTCGGGCGCCGGCGGTGGTGACGGCGGTGGCGCCTGTTCAGCCATCGGCGCCGGCGCGAAAGCCGCGGCAGGCGGGGGTGCGGCCGAGGGAGCCGGGACAACCTGAATCGTGATCGACTTCTGCGGTGCCGGTTGCTGCTGCATCGCCTGCGACCAGGCGCACATCGTAGCTGCGCCCACGGTCAGCACCGCGATCGCAGCGACGACGCAGTTGCGGGTTACCGGAGCCAACAGACGGGTCAAATCGAACATGGTGCGGAACGTATCCCGGCACCTGCGCCGGGGGAAGCATCCAGATCTAGAACATCCGGAATGCGATGATGAAGCCGAGCACCAAAACGCCGACGCCCAGCGCAACCCACAGACCCAGACGCTTCTCGATGGTCTCGCGAATCCACACGCCGTACCGGTTGAGCAGGATGGCGACGACATAGAAGCGCACGCCACGGGCAACCACCGACAGCGCGATGAACATCCAGATATTATAGTTGGCGAAACCTGACGTGATGGTGACAAGCTTGTAGGGGATCGGCGTCAGCCCCTTCAGCAGGATGATCCATGCGCCATATTCGGCATAGCCGGCGCGGAATGCCTCGACCTTGTCGCCATAGCCATAGAAATGAATGACCCATTGGCCGACGGAGTCATACAGCACCGCGCCGATGAGATATCCCACCACACCGCCAAGCACTGAGGTAATGGTGCAAATGCCCGCATAGAGCCAGGCCTTCTGTGGCCGGGCCAGCGCCATCGGAATCAGCATCACATCCGGCGGCACCGGAAAGAACGAACTTTCCGCGAAGGACACGATGCCCAAAATCCAGAGGGCATAAGGCTTGTGGGCGGCGTCGATACACCAGTCATACATTCGTCTGAGCATGGTTCGCGATGAACCATCCTGACGCCGATTTGTCTATGGCTGGGCTGACACGCGCGAGACGAAAAGCTTAACTCAACTTGCGAAGGCGACGACCTTCGAGCGCGACAATTGGCCGCCGCGCAGCGCTTTGCTCGATGGATTTGGGCCGTTTCGGCGGTTTCGGGAGCTTTTCGGCGATACCGAGCATGTCTTCACGCCGGCTCATCTCGGCCCAGACCTGCTCAGGACGCACGCCCGCGGCCGCCCACAATACAGTCAAATTGTAGAGAAGATCGGCGCTTTCACGGATCACGGCGTCCGGTTTGCGGTTGATCGCATCGATGACGACCTCGATGGCCTCCTCGGCCAGCTTCTTCGCCATCTTTTCCGGTCCCTGCTGATAAAGCCGGGCCGTTCGCGAGACCAACGGATCGAGATCCTTGGCCGCGATCACCGCCTGATAAAGCCGGTCGAGCGAATCACTCATGCAACTACACTATCCCAAAGCCGTGGCCAGCGCGTTAACGGCTGGCATTCAAGTGTCTGCAACGACGTCAAAACGCCGGCCGCAAGCGCGACCGGCGTTTGATAGTTAAGTGACAGTTGCATGACGGAATAAGTTGTGACCGATCGCGAACTACCAGGTCATACGACGCGAGTTGTCATAACCATGTCCGCCGCCGTAGCCGCGATACGGTACGCCACCGTAATAGACAGGACCGCCGTCATAATAGGCTGGGCCACCGCCGTAGTAGCCGTAGGCCGGGCCGTTATCGTAGTAATAGTCGCGACGGCTCTGCGTGGCAGCGATTGCGCCAATGGTACCGACGATGGCGCCAAAGGCCGCAAGGCCGGCGGCATTGCCGCCACCGCGATAATGGCGACGACGGGCGCTGCTGAAGTCGGTCGCATCGCTGGTGCCATGAGTTGCAACAGCCTGGCTCGTGCTCTTGGCGACAGGCGCTGCGATCGCTCCGGTCGGCGCAATTGCCGAGATGGTCATGGCCGCAACACTCGCCACGATGGCGGCGCGGCCAGTCTTATTAAACAATCCATTTCGTACGAACATCTCAATGTCCTCCGTGGTCGTCTGGCCCTGTGGGCCTCTGTATAGCCAACCACTTCGGCCACTATGGGTTCCCCAACCCCAACGGGAGCTGAACGATCGGTGTCCAAATCGGGGCAGTCATCTCCCGTTCAGCCTTTTACGGTTAGAAACGACGCGCAAGATGTCGCACCATGGCGCCATCAATCAGACATGCCCGGCGGGGTAACTGCCGGTCCGTCAGTCGTTAAGTATCTTGATGCCCAGAAACCCGACCAACATTTCCCGGCGGCATGTCCTCCTCTCGCTGAGTGCGCTGGGCTCCGTCGCTTTTTGCGCATCATCGGGACAGGCCGCCGACGACAACAAGGCAGCTGACGACAAGACACCGACCAATATGCAGTTTGCGCTCGATCGCGCGGTCGATGCGATTGCCGCCCCCTTCGTGCTGGCCGATGCCCGCGGCCTGTACCGGGCCGAGAACCTGAATGTAACCACCACCGTCGCCGCAGGATCGAAGGAGACCATCGCGCGGGTCGCCTCCGGTGCCTGCGACATGGCGCTGGCCGATCTCAATGCGTTGATCCGCTATCGCGGCGAGTCCGATGCCGCAACGGTGAAAGCCGTCTTCGTGCTGCTCAATGTAGCACCCTACGCCATCGTCGCCCGCAAGAGCCGCGGTGTGATCTCGCTCGGCAGCCTTGAAGGAAAAGTGCTTGGGGTCGCTGACCGCGATCTCGCAGTCCGGCTGTGGCCGGCGCTGGCCAAGCGCAACAACATCAAGCTTGCAGCCGTGAAGCTGGAGAGGATCAGCGCTGCGGTGCGCGAACCGATGCTCTCGGCCGGTCAGGTCGATGCGGTCACCGGCTTCTCCTATCTCTCGGCGGTCAACCTGCGCGACCGCGGCGTCCCCGCCGATGACTTGGCGGTGTTTCGTTTCGCCGAGTTCGGCTCCGCCGCCTATGGCCTCGCGCTGATCGTCAATCCGAAATTCGCTGCCGCCAGACCTGAGGCCGTGAAAGCATTCATTCGTGCCGTCACCGCCGGGACGCAGTTGGCGATCCAGGACCCGGCCAAGGCGATCACCGACGTCATGACCCAGATGGAGAATGGTTCGCGCGAGCTCGAACTGACGCGGCTCCACATTGCCATTACCGACAATATCCTGACCGACGACGTCCGCCGCGACGGGCTGGGTGGCATCGACGCCGCGCGCTTTGAGGCGTCACTCAACGAGATCGCCGAAGATTTTACCTTCAAGAAGCGCCCCTCAGGCGCGGACATCTTCGACGACAGCTTCCTGCCGGGCTCGGTCGGCCGCAAGATGAATTGAAGAAGTTCAACTGAACAACTTTTCCCGAAGCTGTATTCGGCTGCCATCCCCGCATAGACTGTATGCAATCGGTTATCCCGTTCGCGCTGCGCTGAGTGACCTCCCATGATCCGTCTTTACACCCGTGTGCTGGAGCTGCTCGGCAAGGAGAAGCGCCTCGGCTGGATCCTTGCGGGCGCCAACCTGCTGCTGGCCGGCGCGCAATTCGCCGAACCCGTGCTGTTCGGCCGGATCATCGACGTGCTCTCCGGCAATCTCTCGACGGCCGCAATGCAGACGGACAGCGCATCGCCCTGGCCGCTATTGGCGGCCTGGGTTGCGTTCGGCCTGTTCACCATCGTCTGCGGCGCGGTGGTGGCGCTTCATGCGGATCGCCTCGCGCATCGCCAGCGCCAGGCGGTGCTGACCGATTATTTCGAACACATCATGCAATTGCCGCTGACCTTCCACACCGGTACGCATTCAGGGCGCCTGATGAAGGTGATGCTGGCCGGCACCGACGCCCTCTGGCGCGTCTGGCTCGGCTTCTTCCGCGAGCATTTCGCCTCCATCGTCTCACTACTCGTCCTGCTGCCGCTGTCAATCTATCTGAACTGGCGGCTGGCCATCCTGCTCGTGATCCTGTGCGTCGTGTTCACGGTGCTGACCACAATGGTCGTGCGCAAGACGTCGGGCATGCAGAGCGACGTCGAGGAACATTACGGCGACCTTTCCGCGCGTGCTTCCGATGCGCTGGGTAACGTCGCGCTGGTGCAGAGCTTCACGCGCATCGATGCCGAGGTGCAGGGCCTGCGCGGCGTCTCCAGCCAGCTGCTCGAAAAGCAGATGCCGGTGCTGTCGTGGTGGGCACTGGTCTCGGTGATGACGCGCGCCTCCACCACCATCACGGTGCTGGCGATCTTCACCGTCGGCATCGCGCTGCATCAGCAGGGTCTCACCACCGTCGGCGAGATCGTGATGTTCGTGAGTTTTGCGACGATGCTGATCCAGAAGCTCGAACAGGTGGTCTCCTTCATCAACACCATCTTCATGGAAGCGCCGCGGCTGCGCGACTTCATGAACGTCCTCGATGCCGTGCCTGCCGTGCGCGACCGTATCGACGCCATGGACCCCGGCCGGCTGCAGGGCATGGTCGAATTCAACGACGTGTCGTTCTCCTATGACGGCAAGCGGCCGGCCATCGCGGATCTGTCCTTCACGGCGCTGCCCGGCGAGACCATTGCGCTCGTCGGCGCCACCGGCGCGGGCAAATCCACCGCTATCGCACTGCTGCACCGGGCCTTCGACCCGCAATCCGGCATCATCTCGATCGACGGTATGGATGTCCGTGCACTCACCCTGTCGGGCCTGCGCCGAAACATCGGCGTCGTGTTCCAGGAGGCGCTGCTGTTCAATCGATCCATCGCCGACAACCTGCGCGTCGGCAAGCCGGATGCGACGGACGAAGAGTTGCGCATTGCCGCTGCCCGCGCCCAGGCGCTCGATTTCATCGAGCGCAGCGATAACGGTTTCAACACCAATGCCGGCGAGCGTGGTCGCATGCTATCCGGCGGCGAGCGGCAGCGGCTGTCGATCGCCCGTGCACTGCTGAAGGATCCGCCGATCCTGATCCTCGACGAGGCTACCAGCGCGCTCGATGCCGTGACCGAGGCCAAGCTCAACGTCGCTCTCGATGAAGTGATGAAGGGCCGCACCACCTTCGTGATCGCGCACAGGCTGTCCACCATCCGCAACGCCACGCGCATCCTCGTATTTGAGAACGGCCGCGTGATCGAAGCGGGAACTTTCGATGAACTCGTGATGCAGGGCGGCTATTTCGCCAGTCTGGCCGCCGCCCAGTTCATGGTTCAGGAGGACGCACGCGCCAGCATGGCCCTGCCCGATGTCGCCGAACCCCTTTGATGTCTTTGGAGAACCGGTCGAAATTTGGCCCCTTTCATCACCGATTTAACCGGCTCGCCACTGTTCTGATGCTCTCGGCCGGTATAGGTTTGCAGCCATCACCGCGTGACGGCAGACCGACATGAGAGCCCCGAACCTCAAATCCAAGAATTGCTGCGCGCGGTGCTGGAGCACTGCAGGCGGGCCGCAAAGGACCGGAATCGGATAGTGCAGTTTCACTTCGCATCGCGCCGCCTGCTATCACTCAACTGGTTCATTCTCGCCGCGGCACTTGCGCTCGGCGTGACTGCGTCGCGCACGGCCAGTGCTGAAGCGCTTCTGCTCGTCGAAGCCGATACCGGCAAGGTCCTGCAGGCCGAGAACGCGACCTATCCGTGGCATCCCGCCTCCGTCACCAAGCTGATGACCACCTATGTTACGCTGCAAGCGGTGAAGCAGGGACGCATCAACCTCGACACGGTGGTGACAGTGTCGCCGATCGCCTCTGCGCAGTCGCCATCGAAGATGGGCTTCAAGGCCGGCACGCAGGTCACCATCGATAACGCGCTGAAGATGATGATGGTGAAGTCCGCCAACGACATGGCCGTCGT
The DNA here is from genome assembly GCF_034044155.1 of Tardiphaga sp. 42S5. Classification (NCBI taxonomy): domain Bacteria; kingdom Pseudomonadati; phylum Pseudomonadota; class Alphaproteobacteria; order Hyphomicrobiales; family Nitrobacteraceae; genus Tardiphaga; species Tardiphaga sp. 42S5. The sequence goes on from NZ_CP139027.1 coordinate 150,100, forward strand.
GCTCGCCGAAGGCGTCGGCGGCTCCGTCGACGGATTTTCCGCGATGATGAATGCCACGGCGCAAAAGCTGGGCATGACGCAGACCCACTATGTCAATCCGAACGGCCTGCCTGCCGACGAACAGGTGACCTCGGCGCGCGACCTCGCGATCCTTGCGCGTGCGATCATTCGCGACCTACCGGAATACGAATATTTCGTCCATATTCCTGCGATCAAATTCGGCCGCCGCATCACGCCGAACTTCAACAAGTTGATCGGCCGCTATCCCGGCGCCGACGGCATGAAGACCGGTTTCATCTGCGCCTCCGGCTACAATCTCGTCGCCACCGCCACCCGTGGCAACAAGCGGCTGATCGCGGTGGTGCTCGGCGCCTCGTCCGGCCAGGCGCGCGCCGTCAAGGCCGCGCAGCTGCTGGAACGCGGCTTCAACACCGGCACAGGCGGCCTGACCTGGCTGCAGCCGGCGCTCGGCACCGTGGATGCCCTCGCACCGATCGATGCCGCGCCACCCAACCTGCGCGACGAGATGTGCGGACCGAAACGCAAGCGCCCGGCCAGCGACGCCGATGATGAAGTCGTGGCCAGCAACGAAGCCAGCAGCCAGGCCATGTCGTTCTTCACCGCCGGCCTGCAGCCGCCAACGCTGCGCCCGGTCGACATGATCGCCGCAGCCGCCGCACCGGTCGAGCCGGTGATCGTTTATATTGGGCCGAAGAAGACCGGTGCCGACCTGATCGCCGCCAATGCGGTGGAAGAAGCCCGGCAGACGCCGAAGCCCAAGGGCAAGAAGGGCACCAAGACCGCCGCCAAGAAGCCTGATGCGGCAGCCGACACCAAGGACGCCAAACCCGCAGCATCGGCCGAGGCAAAAACGGCCGCGAAACCTGCGGCCAAACCCGCCGCCTCCAAACAGGCAGCAGTCAAGCCCGATGCAGCCGCGCCGAAACCGGCCGCTGCAGCCAAGCCAGCCGCCGCCAAGCCCGCGGCTGCGAAGCATGCCACGGCAGCCACCGCCGCTCCGGCCACAACGCCGGCCAAGCCGAAGGCAGCAGCCAAACCCGCACCGAAAGCTACCACCGGCGAAGCCAAGCCGGCTGCGGCAGCTCCGCGCACTTAGACCTTCGTCGACAAGGCTCAACTATCATCGTTAACGCGGCCGGTTTCCGGCTGCGTCATGTTGCGCCGCGCCTTGCTATCAAGGGCAGCTTTGCTCAATACTTCGACGAAATAATCAAATCGAGGGGGAAGTGTCATGGAGCGTATCTGGCTCAAACAATATCCGGCAGGCGTGCCAGCCGACATCGACGTCAGCCTGTATCCGTCGCTGGTTGATCTGCTCGAAGAGAGCTTTGCCAAATTCCGCGATCGCAAAGCCTTCATCTGCATGGACAAGTCGATCACCTATCGTGAGCTCGACGAAATGTCCCTGGCGCTCGGCGCCTATCTGCAGAGCAAGGGCCTCGCCAAGGGCGCCCGTGTCGCGCTGATGATGCCGAACGTGCTGCAATATCCGATCGCCACCTCCGCGGTGCTGCGCGCCGGCTATGCCGTGGTCAACGTCAACCCGCTCTACACCCCGCGCGAGCTCGAGCATCAGCTCAAGGATTCCGGCGCCGAAGCCATCATCGTGCTGGAGAACTTCGCCTCCACGGTGCAGCAGGTGATTGCCAAGACCAATGTGAAGCACGTCATCCTTGGCAGCATGGGCGACATGCTCGGCTTCAAGGGCGTGATCGTCAATCTCGTGGTCCGCCGCGTGAAAAAGATGGTGCCGGCCTACGAATTGCCGGGCGCTGTCTGGTTCAACGATGCGGTCTCTGCCGGGCGCAGCATGAAGATGAAGAAGCCGGTGCTCGGGCCCGACGACGTCGCTTTCCTGCAATATACCGGCGGCACCACCGGCGTTTCCAAGGGCGCGACGTTGCGCCATCGCAACATCCTGGCCAATGTGCTGCAGAACGATGCCTGGCTGCAGCCGGCGCTGCGCAAGCCGCCGCATGTCGACCAGCTGTTCATCGTCTGCGCGCTGCCGCTCTATCATATCTTCGCACTGACGGCCTGTTTCCTGCTTGCCGTGCGCGCGGGCGGCGTCAACCTCCTGATCCCGAACCCGCGCGATATGCCGGGCTTCGTGAAGGAGCTGATGAAGTATCAGGTCAACAGCTTCCCGGCCGTCAACACGCTCTATAACGGCCTGCTGAATACGCCCGGTTTCGACCAGGTGGATTTCTCCAAGCTGAAGATTTCCAACGGCGGCGGCATGGCGGTGCAGAAGGCGGTGGCTGAGCGCTGGCTGAAGACGACCGGCTGCTTCGTCGCTGAAGGCTACGGACTGTCGGAAACCTCGCCGACGCTGACCTGCAACCCGGCCGATGTCGATCAGTTTAACGGCTCGATCGGCGTGCCGGTGCCATCGACCTGGATCTCGATCCGCGACGACGACGGCAACGAAGTCCCGCTCGGCGAGCCCGGCGAGATTTGCGCCAAGGGTCCGCAGATCATGTCGGGCTACTGGAACCGGCCGGACGAGACCGCCAAGGTGATGACCGCGGATGGTTTCTTCCGCACCGGCGATATCGGCATCATGAGCCCCGACGGTTTCACCAAGATCGTGGATCGCAAGAAGGACATGGTGCTGGTCTCGGGCTTCAACGTCTATCCGAATGAGGTCGAGGACGTCATCGCCAGCCATCCCGGCGTGCTGGAATGCGCCGTGATCGGCGTGCCCGATCCGAAGACCACCGAGGCGGTGAAGGCCTTCGTCGTCAAGAAGGACCCGAACGTCACCGCCGAGGACATCATCAAGTTCTGCGGCACCCAGCTCACCAATTACAAGGTGCCGAAACAGATCGAATTCCGCACCGCCCTGCCGAAGACCAATGTCGGCAAGATCCTGCGCCGCGAACTCCGCGACGAGAAGAAGCAGGCCTCAGCGGCCTGACACACTGCTATAGGGTGGGCCCGCTTTCGCATGGCTCACCCTATGGATTTCAGCATGACTGCCACGACTCCCGCCGACATTATCGCCTTCTGGACAGACGCCGGCTGGGACCGCTGGTACGCCAAGAACGACGATTTCGATGCCGAGATCACCCGCCGCTTTCGCGCGCTGTGGGATGAGGCCGTCGCAGGCAACCTTGCGTCATGGGAGGCCAGTGATGAGGGCACGCTCGCCCTGATCCTGGTGCTCGACCAGTTTCCCCGCAACATGTTCCGCAATGATGCGCGGGCCTTTTCCAGCGATCGCCTCGCTTGCGACCTCACGATCAGGGCCGTCGCGCGCGGCGTCGATCAGCGCGTCGACCAGCAGATGCAGCAGTTCGTCTATATGCCGCTGATGCATTCGGAAGACATCGCCAATCAGGAGCGCTGCTGCGCGCTGTTTCGCGCCACCGGCGAGAGCGACAACCTGAAATTCGCCGACGAGCACGCCGACATCATCCGGCGCTTCGGCCGCTTCCCGCACCGTAACCGGGTGTTGGGGCGCAGCACCACGGCGGAGGAACAGGCGTTTCTGGATGCCGGCGGCTTCGGTGGGTGACATCACCAGGATGCGCGCAGCAGGCCAAGTTTTGCGCAGCGCCCAATATTGCCCGCGTCATGCAGCCGGTCTAAACACACTCACCCTTACTTTCAGGAGAGATCGACGATGACCATTCAAGTTGGCGACAAGCTGCCCGAGTCCAAGCTCCGTGTCATGACCTCCGAAGGTCCGGCCGTGAAGACCACCGACGACATCTTCAAGGGCAAGAAAGTGGCGCTGTTCGCGGTGCCCGGCGCCTATACCGGCACCTGCCACAAGATGCATCTGCCGAGCATCTTCCTCAACGCCTACGCCATCAAGGACAAGGGCGTCGACACCATCGCGATCATCTCCGTCAACGATGTGTTCGTGATGAACGCCTGGAAGAAAGACACCGATCTGCGCGACGAAGCTGTGTTCCTCGCCGACGGCAATGCCGACTTCACGAAGGCGATCGGTATGGAGCTTGACGCATCCGGCAACGGCCTCGGCATCCGCTCGCATCGCTATTCGATGCTGGTGGAAGACGGCAAGGTGACCAAGCTCAACCTCGAGCCGGCACCGGGCAAGGTCGAAGTCTCCGGCGGCGACACCCTGCTCGGCCAGCTCTGAGCTGATCTTGTTTCCCCTCCCCCCTTGCGGGGGAGGGTGCCTTAGCGAAGCGAAGGCGGGAGAGGGGTAGCCACAAAGTACAGCGCTTGCGGCTACCCCTCTCCCGTCTTGAACGCACTCCGTGCGTTCAATCCACCCTCTCCCGCGGCGCGCAGCTCCGCTGCGCTGGGGGAGAGGGGAAGAAAAGAACTACCGGCTGCGGTTCTCCGCCAGCCCGTCCCGCGACAGCTGATCCGCGCGTTCGTTCTCGGCATGGCCGGCATGGCCCTTGACCCAGTGCCAGCGCACGTCATGGGTCTTCAGCGCAGCATCGAGGCGCTGCCACAGGTCGACATTCTTCACCGGCTTCTTGTCCGACGTCTTCCAGCCGTTTTTCTTCCAGCCGTGAATCCAGCTCATGATGCCGTTGCGCAGATACTGGCTATCGGTGTGCAGATCCACCGAACACGGCTTCTTCAGCGCTTCCAGTGCCGAGATCGCCGCCATCAGCTCCATGCGATTATTGGTGGTGTGCGCCTCGCCGCCCTTCAATTCCTTCTCGGCGTCGCCGAAACGAAGGATCGCGCCCCAACCGCCGGGGCCGGGATTTCCCGAACAGGCGCCGTCCGTATAAATCGTCACAGGCGTCGCAGTGGTCACGCGGGCTGCCTCGCCGCTTCGACGCCGTAGTCGGCCATCGACGTCACCGACTGGTGGAAGCGCAGCTTGCGGACATACTCGACCGGATCCTTCGGCTTCACGAAGGCGCCTTCCGGCACATTGAGAAAATCCACCAGCCGCGTCAGCAGGAAGCGGATCGACGCGCCGCGTGCCAGCAGCGGAAACGCCGCGCGCTCGGCACCGGTCAACGGACGCACCGCCTCATAGGCATTGAGGAAAGCGCGCGCCTTGGTGGCATTGAACGACAGATCCGGCTCGAAGCACCAGGCGTTCAGGCAGATCGCCACGTCGTAGGCCAGCATGTCATTGCAGGCGAACGGGAAGTCGATCAGGCCGGAGAGCTTGTCGCCAAGAAAGAACACGTTGTCCGGAAACAGATCCGCATGGATCACGCCTTCAGGCAGATCACTCGGCCAATGCGCGGCAAGATAGTCGAGTTCGGTCTGCAGGAAAGCGCGCAGCCCGGGCTGAACCGTATCGGCGCGCGGTGCTGCGAGGTCGAGCAAACCGCGCCAGCCATCGACCGACAGGTTGTTCTTGCGCACCAGCGGGAAATCGCGCCCGGCGACATGCATCCTCGCCAGCGCTTCGCCGACACCGGCGCAATGCATCGCGTTGGGACGACGCGGCCACATGCCTTCGAGGAAGTTGATGATCGCGGCGGGCCGGCCGGCGAGCGATGCATAGACCGCACCGTCACGATTCTTCTGCGGCTGCGGGCAATTCACGCCGCGCGCGCAGAGATGTGCCATCAGACCGAGGAAGTAAGGCAGGTCATCCGCTTCGACGCGCTTCTCATAGAGCGTGAGGATATACGCGCCCTTGGAGGTGTGCATCAGGAAGTTGGAATTCTCGACGCCTTCGGCGATGCCCTTGTAGGAGAGCAATTCGCCGACATCGTAGCTCTTCAGGAAGTCCGCGAGATCATCGGCGGCAACATCGGTATAGACCGCCATCGCGGTTACGCCGCGGCCTCGGGACGCAGCGAACGCGGCAGCGGGAAGAATTCGTTTTCTTCAGCAGCCGACACCGTCTCCACATGCAGCTCATAACGCTGCGCGAAGGCATCCATGATCTCTTCGACGATCACTTCCGGCGCCGAGGCGCCCGCGGTGATGCCGAGGCTGGTGATGCCCTCGAACATGCTCCAGTCGAGATCACTGGCGCGCTGCGCCAGCACCGAGACGCGACATCCCTCGCGCTCGGCCACTTCGCGCAGACGCTGCGAGTTCGACGAGTTCGGCGCACCGACAACGATCAGCGCATCGACCACCGGCGCCACCTTCTTCACGGCAAGCTGGCGGTTGGTGGTGGCATAGCAGATGTCTTCCTTGTGCGGCCCGTTGATCGTGGGGAAGCGGCTCTTCAGCACTTCCACGATCTCGGCGGTGTCGTCGATCGACAACGTCGTCTGGGTCACGAAAGCGAGATTGTTCGGATCCTTCGGCTGGAAGGTCTGGGCGTCTCCAGCGGTCTCGATGAGCTGCACAGCGCCAGGCGGCAGCTGGCCGACGGTGCCGACCACTTCCGGGTGATGCGAATGCCCGATCAGCAGGATCTCACGGCCGCGCTTGAAGTGGATCGCGGCCTCGCGGTGCACCTTGGTCACCAGCGGGCAGGTCGCGTCCAGCGAGAAGAAATTGCGCTGACGGGCATCCTCGGGAACCGATTTCGGCACGCCATGGGCGGAAAATACTACCGGCGCGGAGGTATTGTCCGGGATTTCGGCGAGTTCCTCGACGAAGATCGCGCCCTTGGTCCTGAGGCTGTCCACCACATACTTGTTATGGACGATCTCGTGCCGGACATAGACGGGCGCGCCATGGATCGCGAGTGCGCGTTCGACCGTATCGATCGCCCGGACCACGCCGGCACAGAAGCCGCGCGGCGAACAAAGAACGATTTTCAGGGACGGTTTGCTCGTCATATCGGGGCGATCCAGAGGCCTGGGCACCAAAATGGCAGGTGCGATGGGTCAGATTGGCAAAATTCAGCCAAAGAGCTTGTCTGAATAAGGACTTGGGGCGGGTTTGCGGCGCTGTCAAGGCCGAACTGCCGGGCATTGCGCGGTTGCCCTCTGACAGATTATATAGAGCCTTAATTCCCGTCATCACCGATGACCAGACGGCTTCGCCTCCCAAAGAGGTGGGCGAAGCGCAAAGGAGATGTGCCATGAGCAATGCCCCGCTGATGCCAAAGGCGACGGCCGTGTGGCTGGTCGACAATACGGCGCTGACCTTCGATCAGGTCGCCGATTTCACCAAGATGCACCCGCTCGAGATCCGCGCCATTGCCGACGGCGACGCCGCCCAGGGCATCAAGGGCATGGACCCGATTTCCAACGGGCAGCTGACCCGCGATGAGATCGAAAAGGGCGAGAAGGACAAGAATTATCGGCTCAAGCTCGAAGAGAGCAAGGTGATCCTGCCGCCGGCCGCCAAGAAGAAGGGCCCGCGCTACACCCCGGTGTCGCGCCGTCATGAGCGCCCGAGCGCGATCCTGTGGCTGGTGCGTAACCATGCCGAGCTGAAAGACAGCCAGATCATGCGGCTGGTCGGCACCACCAAGACCACCATCGCCTCGATCCGCGACCGCACCCACTGGAATGCCTCGACCCTGACCCCGATGGATCCGGTGACCCTCGGCCTGTGCTCGCAGATCGAACTCGATTTCGAAGTGCAGCGCGCGGCCAAGGAAAAGCCGACCGACCAGGCTTACGGCGGCGCGACCCTGCTGCCCGCGTCGGAAACCACCCGCAAGGACGAGCTCGAGACCGCCGAGAGCGGCAGCGGCGACCTCAATGTCGATGCCGTGTTCGCCAAGCTGAAGGGCATCGGCGGCGGCAAGAAGCAGGACGACGACGAATAAGCGGCTGCGCTGCGCACAGATGCGCGGCGGTAATAACAGAATTGAAAACGCGGCGGTTCATCCCGCCGCGTTTTTTTTGTTTCAGGTGATGCGCCGCCCGCTTACGCCAGCGGGCGACGGATGCTGACATTGATGCTGCCGTCATCGTCATATGCCACCAGCTTGCCGATGAAATTCGAGAACGACGTGGCGACTTCGATGAAGCAGCCCTGTCTGTCGATCATGTAAGCGAGGACGTCGTCGGCATTCTCCAGGTTCACGCCTGCATCAGCCAGTTCGCTGATGTCCGGGATGACCTCGTGATCGACGAAGTAGATCTTGCCCTTCGCCTTACCCTTGTAGATTTCGACGATCGGATCGCCGCCGTGACTTTCCGCCACCGGATAGCAGAAGGCACGGAAGGCCTTGTCCCAGAGATCGGCGTCGGCGAGGAACACGCGCAGGTCGTTGTATTCGAAGCCGGTGTCGAGACCGCGCAGGTAGCGCACCGAATCGAATGTCTCGACGCCATCGGCCAGCGGGCTGGCTGTGTCGAGATCGAAATAGAAGCCGTTATGCGCTTTCAGAAACGCCGTATAATCGGACGAGAATTCGATGCCCTGCTCCGCGGCAAAAGCCGCTATGGCTTTGTCCATCACCGGCTTGAATGTCATCGCATCGGGATAGTCTTCGAACCTGAACTCGTTCGCCATCATGTACTCCGCTTATGCGTAAGGGATCCCGCCTGAGCGGTGCCTTCCTTGGTGCTGCAGAGGTAAGGCAAGGTTCATGGCCGCGCCCGACGCATAATCTTCACTTTCCAAACGCCATCGAATCCTGCGACATCGCGCATGGACGGCAACGCATGGAGTGGCGACGATGGCATCTCTCTGGCTTGGTCTGGTGCGCTTGCTGGCCGGCTTTCGCCGCGGCCTGCGCGATCCGGAATTTCGCGCGATCCTGTTTCTGCTGGCCATCGCCATGACCGGCGGCGCCGTGTTCTTTCACGCCGTGGAAGGCTGGCCGTGGATCGACGCCACCTATTTCAGCGCGATGGCGCTCACCACCGTTGGCGACGCCACGCTGTCGCCGACCACGGCCATTGCCAAGATCTTCACGATGCTGTTCTCGATTTGCGGCATCGGACTGATGCTGGCATTCCTGTCACGGCTATCGACGTTCCGAGAGCATGAGGAAGGGCGGGAGTGATATCGTAGCCGTCACGCCTTCTTCAGAAATTCCGTGCGCAGCACCAGGCCTTTCACCTTGTCGGTGCGGCCTTCGATCTCGTCTTCATTATCAGTGAGATGGATGTTCTTGATCACGGTGCCGCGCTTGAGCACGGTGGACGAGCCTTTCAGCTTGAGGTCCTTGATCAGCGTGACGGTATCGCCTTCAGCGAGCAGTGCGCCGTTCGAATCCCTGACCTTGATGTCCATGATGTTGTCCTGATGGTGCGGTGGTGTGGAGCGGGGCACCCAACAGGATGGGAGCGCCGAAAGCAACAGTGGAACGGCAAAATCGCAAAAAAGAAGGGCCGACTGACATCGGCCCTTCAGTCACACAGTGAGAGATCGAAAGGATCAGAACTTGTAGGTGATGCCGGTGCCGACCAGCCACGGATCGAGCTTGACCTGACCGGTGATCGCCGCGCCGCTGGCCAGCGTGCCTTCCCAATCCGGGCGCATCCACATCTTCTTCACGTCGACGTTCCAGCCCCAATGCTTGTCGATCATGTAGTCGAAGCCGAACTGCAGCACCGGCGCCGCGGTGTCTTTTAGACGGCTGTTGATCACGCCCACGCCGCTGGCACTCTGGCTGAAGAACCAGGTGTAGTTCACGCCAGCGCCGATATAGGGCTTGAAGGCGCCGAACTGCGTGAAGTGATACTGGAAGGTCAGCGTCGGCGGCAGCAGCCAGGCCTTGCCGACATCGAGGCCGGCAATGGCGCCGTCACCGGTGACGTGGTGCTTGGTCACGCCGAGAATGAGTTCGGCTGCGAGGTTCGGCGTGAAGAAATACGAGATGTCGAGTTCAGGCACGACCTGATCGGAGGTCTTCAGGCTGGAGCCCGGCACCTGGTGAACCGTACCGCCATTCTCCGGAATGACGCCGAGCACGCGCAGACGGATCATCCAGGGATTCCACGCCTCGACCACCGGCGCCTTGGTGTACGGCGCCGCGGCCGGAAGATCGGCAGCACCTGCCGTTGTCCCCATCCTGGTCATCGCCGTTGCCGCCATCAGCAACGACACGGTCGTCAGAATTCTCTTCATCGCGAAGCGCCCTGTCTTTCGATTCGTTCGGGGTGAACGATCTCACCCGATCAAATCCGAAAGACCCTCGCCGCGGCGCTCACACGTTGATCTCAATCAAAAGCAAACGACCGCACAGCGTCACGCCGCGCGGTCGTTGCCTTTGGGAGACACGGTTTTGCGGAATATCAATCCGCGGATGTTACGGCCGGCTTGGATTGTTCAGCATGTACTCGCCGAGATTGCGCTGTGCGCGGTCGGCACGATTGATGGCATTGCTGCGCTGAACGTCGCGGTCCTTGCGACAGGCCGCATATTCCGGCGAGCCGACAGCGACCCCATTGGCGCGGCAGATCGCGTCATCGTCATCGCCAAGGCTCGACATGGGAATGTCGGTGCGGCGCGCGCAGGCGCTGAGCAGCATTGCTGTCAGCGTCAGCGCGATGAGAGAGGTCGAGGTCAGTCGCATGCATGGTTCCTGTCACGTGAGTGACGCCGTGTTTAACGCCAAATGCGGGATTTGTAAGGTCTGCTTAGACCCTGCCCTTCAGCGCCGCACCGATTTCGTCCAGCGACTTCGGATCCTCGATGGTCGCGGGCATGGTCCAGGTGTCGCCGTCCGCGATCTTCTTGATAGTACCGCGCAGGATTTTGCCCGAACGCGTCTTCGGCAGCCGGCCGACAGCGATGGCGAGCTTGAACGCCGCGACGGGGCCGAGCTTGTCGCGCACCAGCGCGACCACTTCCTTCTCGATGTCAGCAACCGGCCGCTCAACGCCGGCCTTCAGCACCAGGAAGCCACAGGGCACCTCGCCCTTTATGCTATCCTTGATCCCCAGCACGGCGCATTCGGCAACGTCGGGATGCGAGGCCAGAATCTCTTCCATGCCGCCGGTGGAGAGGCGATGGCCGGCGACATTGATGATGTCGTCGGTGCGGCCCATCACATAGACATAGCCGTCGTCATCCAGATAACCGGCATCGGAAGTTTTGTAGTAGCCGGGAAATTCGTTGAAATAAGCTTCCTTGCAACGCGCGTCCTGCTCCCACAATGTCGGCAGACAGGCCGGCGGCATCGGCAGCTTGATCACGATGGAGCCCATGGTCCCCGCAGGCAGCGGCCTCGCGGCTTCGTCGACCACCTCGATCTTGTAGCCGGGCATCGGCACCGTCGGCGAGCCGTGCTTCACCGGGAGCTGGCCAACGCCCACCGGATTGCCGGCGATGCACCAGCCGGTCTCGGTCTGCCACCAGTGATCGATCACCGGCACCTTCAGCTGCTTCTCGGCCCAGTCCACCGTCGGTGGATCGGCGCGCTCGCCGGCCAGGAACAGCGTGCGGAAATGCGAGAGATCATATTTGCGAATGAAACTGCCGTCCGGATCGTCCTTGCGGATGGCGCGGAAGGCGGTCGGCGCCGTGAAGAAAGCAACGGCCTTGTGTTCGGAGATGACACGCCAGAACGCGCCGGCATCGGGCGTGCCGACCGGCTTGCCCTCATACATGATCGAGGTCGCACCATGGAACAGCGGCGCATAAACGATATAGCTATGGCCGACCACCCAACCGATATCGGAGCCGCACCACCAGACTTCGCCCGGCTTCACGCCGTAGAGATTCCACATCGACCATGCGAGCGCGACCGCATGGCCGCCGTTGTCGCGCACCACGCCCTTCGGTTTGCCGGTCGTGCCGGACGTATAGAGGATATAGAGCGGATCGGTCGCCAGCACCGGCACGCACTCCGCGGACTTCTTCGCCGCGATCGCCTTGCTGCGTAACTCGGCCCAATCGTGATCGCGGCCCTCCACCAGATCGCAACCGTGTTGCGGGCGCTGCAGGATGATACAGCCATCCGGCTTCGCGCTGGCGAGCGCGATCGCTTCATCCAGCAGCGGCTTGTATTGCACGATGCGGCCGGGCTCGATGCCACAGCTCGCGGACAGGATCAGCTTCGGCCGCGCATCGTCGATGCGTGTCGCGAGCTCCTTCGCCGCGAAGCCACCGAACACCACCGAATGCACCGCGCCGATGCGCGCACAGGCGAGCATGGCGACCACAGCCTCAGGCACCATCGGCATATAGAGGATGACGCGATCGCCCTTGCCGACGCCGTGATCCTGCAGGATGGCGCCGAGCACCTGCACCTCATGGAGCAGCTCTGCATAGGTGAATTTCCGGACATCACCCGTCAGTGGCGAGTCGTGGATCAGCGCGACCTGATCGGCGCGGCCACCGGCGACATGGCGATCCAGCGCGTTGTAACAGGTGTTGAGCACGCCGCCGACAAACCAGCGGCCGTAGAGACCCACGGACGGATCGAACACCTTCTTCGCTGGCGCAATCCAGTCGATCGCCTTCGCGGCTTCGCCCCAGAAACCTTCCGGATCGGACAGCGACTGCGCGTGGACGTCGTGATAGCGGCTGGATGCGTTGGTCGTCATGGCGTCTCTCCCGCCCCGGCTTTACCGCCGGGGTTCATTATTGCGTCATTGTCACGGGATGACAGGCTATTTCAAGGGTGCCTTTGGTTGTGGCTTGACCGACATCTCCACGCCGATCCGCTCGATCTCCTGCGCCAGCGCCTTGTAACTGGCACGCGCCACGTCGAGTTGCGGATCGAGCTTGATCGCGGCGCCAAAATCGCGGACTGCGCGCGGCCGATCACCTTTCTTGCGCCAGAGTTCGCCGCGCGCATTGAACAGAACAGCCTGCGTCGGATCGAGTCGCAGCGCCACGTCGTAATCGGCGATGGCACGATCGGTCTCATCCTTGCGGGTGTAGACGCGGGCGCGCGCAATCAACGCTTTCAGCCGGTCGGCCCGCTCGGTCTTTTCGTTGTCGATCAGCGTGCTGCAAACCGCGACAATCCTGTCATCATCGCCTGAGGCGACTGCCGCAACGCACAGCGCGGGATCGACGGGCGCGGTCGCTGCCGGCTCGTTGACCGCTGGCGACGCCCTGTCGGGAGCCACGCAACATAATACGAGCAGGACGCTGATGACGCGCGGCACGCTGCCAACATATGAATTGCGAAAAGTCATTGTCTATCGCGTGCTCGCATCGGCGGATGGATGCAATCCGATCGCCGGCCTGCGCGCCGCCACCCGATATTTCTCAAGCTGCTTGCGATGTCGCAACGCGATATCCAGCGTTGAATCGATCTGAACGGCCGCGTCGAAATCAGCCAGCGCGCGCGCAGGGTCGCCCTTGTCGCGCCAGGCGACGCCGCGATTGTTATAGGCCATCGCCAGCTCCGGCTGAAGCTGCAGCGCCGTCGTGTAGTCGGTGATAGCGCGATCATAGGCGCCGCTGAGGCTGAAGGAATTTCCGCGATTCACGAAATAGCTGGCCTTCGGCTCCAGCCTGATCGCCGCGTCGAAATCCGCAATCGCGCGGCCATAGGCATTGTTGCGCGCATAGGACTGACCGCGCGCATCGTAATGTTCCGCGGTCGGCTCCAGGCGAATGATGTCACTCTGGTCGTCGATCACCAGATCGAAGCGCTTGACCTTGGCATAGGCGGCGGCGCGATCGATGAGACCCTGCACCCGCGTCGGATCGAGCCGGACCGCCTCATTGTAATCGCGAACGGCCAATCGATTTTCGTGCATCGATGCGAAGGTCGCGGCGCGGCTCGCAAATAATTGGGCCTCGTTCGGCCGCAGCTTGATCGCGCGATCGAAGTCATCAAGCGCACGATCGAATTTCTTGCCGGCCGCAAGCGCCTTGCCGCGGGCTTCGAGCGCTACAGCCGAGAGGGGATCGAGCTGAACCGCCAGATCGCCATCCGCAACGGCGAGGTCGACCTGTTCCAGCCTGAGTTGCAGCCCGGTACGCACGATCAGGGCATGAACGCGGTCGGGCAATGCCGCCGTCGAGCCGATCACCAGGCCGCAGATGCCGAGCATCTGCTCGGGCGGCAAGGTGTCGTCATCCGTGCAGGTGGCAGCGGCCTCAGCCGCCCCCTGCGCCCGGACGGCCGCATGGGGCAGCGATGGCGCCGCAAGAGCGGCGCACAGAAACAATGTCCGGAACGGATGACCCATGAAAGCCCCAGCAAGCCAGCCGGACCACTCTACCTGATCAGGCCCCGCTCCCGATAGTAGCGCAGCGCGCCGGGATGCAGCGGCACCGGGCTTTTGCTCACGGCGCTCGCCAGCCGGACCTCGTGGCCAGCGCGGTGCGCGATGGCGAGCTCGTCCAGGCCGTCGAACAGGCGCTTCGTCATCTGATAGACGAGTTCATCCGGCACGGCATTGCTCGTCACCAGATAGTTCATCACCGATGCCGTCGGCACGGATTTGTCCTGACTGACATAGGTTCGGGCTGGAATCCGGTCCGCCTTGTATGGCGCGCCGATCTTTCTGACCATCGCGGGCGGCACCGGCACGATGACGATATCGACGGCCTCGCTGAGTTCCTTGATCGAGGTGACGCCGAGACCCGCAGACTGCAGCGCGGCATCCAGCTTTTTCTCGATCATCATCGTGGTGGATTCGGCAAAGGAGACGTATCTGATCTCACCGAGATTCTCGTAGCGCAGCCCCGCCGCGCCCAGAATGGCGCGGGCATTCAGTTCGGTGCCCGATCTCCGCTCGCCAACCGAGAGGCTTCGGCCCTTGAGATCGCTCAGCGTCCTGATGCCGCTCTCTTTGGTGGCAACAATCTGGATGTAATTTGGATAGAGCGCGCCGATCACCCGCAATCGGTCCTGCTTGCCGTCGAAGCCCGCCGTGGCGTTGCCGGCCCAGGCGTCCTTCAGCGCATCGCCAAGCGCAAAGGCGACCTGCCCGGTGCCTTGCTGCAGCCGCGAGAGGTTCTCAACCGAACCATCGGTTGTCTGCACTTGAACTTTCGCGCCGGGAATATCCGCATAGATCATCGCGATCGAGACGCCGAGCGGAAAATAGATCCCGGATGTATTGCCGGTCAGCAGCGTGATCGACGGCTCGGCGCGTGCCGCTGCGCTGCACATGACGACCACACCCGTCATGGCGGCTATCAGACGCTTCCTCATACTCATTTTATTCCTGTCATTCAGGCCGCGAAGGTGAACCGCAGCCCTCATGCGGTCAACGGCGTCCCCACAGCGAACGCCGTCGCCGCGACGAAAGTTTCACCGGTAAGCTCTTGCGCCAGCCGGGTAAAACGGCATGAATGCGCCGCACTTAGAAGAATAAGGCCGGCAAAGCCGGCTGCGGGAAATATCCCGGGGGAAGAAACATGGCTGACCAGAAATCAAAAGCGAGCGATGAAACCATTGCCGTCTCCGACGAGGCATTGGCAAAGGCTGAAGCGTTCATCGAAGCCGATGAAGGCGCAACCAATCGCCTGCTTGGCTGGGCCGGGACGATCTCCACCGGCATCGCCGTGGTGATGAGCCTGTTTCATCTCTATGCCGCCTACGCGATCGTGCCGACGCAGGAGCTGCGTTACGTCCACGTCGCCTTCACGCTGATTCTGAGCTTCCTGCTATTCCCCGTGGCTGCCCGCTTCCGCAACCGCGTGCGCTGGTGGGACATCGTGCCGGGCATCGTCGCCATCGCCACCATCGCCTATGCGCTGTGGGGCGGCGACGACTTCACCGACCGCGCCACCGTGCCGGACCATATGGACGTGCTCGTCGGCATCGTCTTCATCGTGCTGCTGCTGGAAGCGACGCGCCGCACCACCGGCCTGATCATGCCGGTCGTGTCGCTGTTCTTCATCGCCTATGCGATGCTCGGCCCGCATCTGCCGGCGCCGTGGACCCATCGCGGTTATGATCTGCCGCGCCTCGTCGGCCATCTGTTCATCACGCTGGAAGGCATCTTCGGCGTCGCCGTCGACGTGTCGGCCACGCTGATCATATTGTTCACGATCTACGGCGCCTTCCTGTCGATGTCCGGCGCCGGCAAATTCTTCATCGATTTCTCGCTATCGTTGATGGGAAACAAGTCGAACGCCGCGGGCCGCACCGTGGTGCTGTCATCGTTTCTGCTCGGCGGTCCTTCCGGCTCCGGCGTCGCCACCACGGTGATGATCGGCACCGTCGCCGCCCCGATGCTGGCCAAGGCCGGTTTCGAGAAGAACGCTGCTGGTGGCTTGCTGGCCGCGGGTGGTCTCGGCGCGATCCTGTCGCCGCCGGTGCTCGGCGCCGCCGCGTTCCTGATCGCCGAATTCCTCAAGATCAGCTATCTCGACGTGATCTGGATGGCGACCATCCCGACCTGTCTCTATTACCTGTCGCTGCTGATCATGGTGGAGATCGACGCCAAGCGGTTCGGCGCCCACAATGTCAATGTCAGGCCTGAGCTCAGCCTGGGCGTGATGATGAAGCGTTACGGGTTCCACTTCATTTCCCTGCTCGCCGTTGTCGTCTTCATGATCATCGGCTACTCGCCATCGCTGTCCGTGTTCTACGCCACCTGCGTCACCTTCGTGCTCAGTTTCCTGCGCAAGGACACTGCGCTGGTGCCGAAGAAACTGGTGAAGGCACTGGCCGACGGCTCGATCGGCGCGCTCAACGCCGCCACGACCTGCGCCTGCGCCGGCATCGTGGTCGGCGTCGTGACGCTCACCGGCCTCGGCCTCAAGTTTTCGTCGATCGTGATTTCCTATGCGGGCGGCAGCCTGTTGCTGACGGCGATCTACACGGCACTGATCGTCTGGATCATCGGCCTCGCGGTGCCCGTGACCGCGTCCTACATCATCTGCGCGGTGATCGCAGCACCCGCGCTGATCAAGCTCGGCGTGCCCGACTACGCCGCACACATGTTCATCTTCTATTACGCGGTGCTCTCGGAAGTCTCGCCGCCGACTGCACTGTCGCCCTTCGCGGCCGCTGCCATCACCGGCGGCGATCCCTACAAGACCACGCTGCAATCGTGGAAATACACGCTGCCGGCCTTCCTGGTGCCGTTCGTCTTCGTCTGCGACCCGCAAGGCGTCGGCCTGTTGCTGAACATTCCGAAGGGCGGTTCGTGGGTGGATATCCTGGAGATCACCTTCAAGACCACCTGCGGCCTGCTCGCGCTCGCCGCCGTCGCGCAGAACTGGGGCCTGCGACAAAATACGCCAGTGGAGCGCGGCCTGCTTCTGCTATCGGGATTACTGCTGGTGTTCCCGAGCCTGATCGAGGCGATCATCGAATCGATCATCGGTCGCGACATCAGCTACACATTCGTGCCCGGCCTCATCATCGGTCTCGGCGTGCTGGTGTGGCAGGCAAGGACAAGGGCGCAGCCGATACCGGCATGACCAACGACAGAAACGAATAACGTCAAGTTATCGCATGACAGCATCGCATGACAGCGGACGCCGCAGATAAGCGGCGCCGCCGACTTCAGGGAGTGACGCGATGAGATGGACAGCTTTCAGACACAGGGCGTTCAGCCTTGCACTGCTCGGCATCGCCTGCGCGGTGACCAGCGCTTCTGCGGAAGATAAGACCATCGCCATTGCCACCGGCGGGACCGGCGGCATCTTCTATCCGCTCGGCGGCGGCCTCGCCAACCTGCTGTCGAAGAAGCTCCCGCACACCCAGGCCACCGGCGAAGTCACCGGCGGCAGCGTCGACAACATCAAGCTGCTGGAAACCGGCCAGGCCGATCTCGGCTTCATGACCGGTGATGTCGCATCCGACGCCGTAAAGGGCGAGAACAAATTCAAGAAGCCCGTGCCGCTGCGCACCATCGTCGCCGTCTATTCCAGCCCGGTGCATGTGGTGACCATCGCCGGCACCGGCATCGAGAAATTCGCCGATCTCAAAGGCAAACGCATTTCCGGCGGCGCGCCGGGCTCGGCCTCGGAAGCGCAGACCTTCCGCCTGCTCGAAGCCGCCGGCCTCGACAAGGACAAGGACGTCAAGCGCGAGCGGTTGTCGGTCGCGGAATCCGCTGCCGCGCTCAAGGATCGCAAGATCGATGCCTTCTTCTGGGGCGGCGGCGTGCCGACTGCCGCGGTGGTGGATCTTGCGGCGACGCCGGGCGTCACCATCAAGCTGATCGATATCGACTATCTGCTCGAGCCGATCGTGAAGAAATACGGCCAGATCTTCGCGCCCAGCGTGATCAAGGCCGGCAGCTATCCGGGCCAGACCACCGACAGCCGTGGCTTCGCCGCCTGGAACCAGATCATGGCCACCGACAAGATGTCGGATGAGACGGCCTATGCGATCACGAAGACGATCTTCGAGAACAAGGCCGATCTCGTTGCGGTCCACAAGGAGGCCGAGAACATCAATCTGGCCACGCAAACACCTGCGCAATCGCCGGCGCCCTATCACCCCGGCACGCTGAAATATCTCAAGGAAGTCGGCGCGGTGAAATAGTCACCGCGACATCACAGGAAAACTGGAGGAGAGGAACCATGTTCAAGCGTTTCAGAAAGACATCGATCGCCGTGGCGCTGGTCGCGACGGCCGGCCTTGCGGGCGCGGCCATCGCGCAGCAGAAGACCATGGCGATCGGCACCGGCGGCACCGGCGGCGTCTATTATCCGCTCGGCGGCGCCATCGCCAATGTGCTGTCGAAGGCACTCCCGAACACACAGGCCACCGCGGAAGTCACCGGCGGCTCGGTCGATAACCTCAAGCTGATCGCCTCGGGCCAGAGCGAGATGGGCTTCACCATGGCCGACGCCGCGCTCGATGCTTTCAAGGGCGAAGACAAGTTCAAGAGCGGCAAGGTGCCGTTGCAGACGCTGCTGGTGGTCTACCCGAACCGCATGCATGTCGTGACCGTGGAGGGCACCGGCATCGAGAAGATGTCGGACCTCAAGGGCAAGCGCGTCTCCACCGGCTCGCCGGGCAGCGCCACCGAAGTCATGGCGTTCCGGGTGCTCGAGGCCGCCGGCCTCGACAAGGACAAGGACATGAAACGCGAGCGCCTCGGCGTCGCCGAGTCCGTCAACGCCATCAAGGATCGCAAGATCGACGCCTTCATGTGGGTCGGTGGCGTCCCGACCGCAGCCGTCACCGATCTCGCCGCCACGCCGGGCGTGAAGATGAAGCTGATCGACCACAGCGACCTCGCCGCCAAGATGAACGCCAAATACGGCAAGCTGTATTCGCCCTCGACCATAGCCAAGAGCATCTATCCCGGCATGGACAAGGACAACGCCAATACCGAAGTCTGGAACATCATCGTCACCGGCAACAAGATGAGCGATGACGACGCCTACAACATCGTCAAGACGCTGGTGGAGAAGAAGGCCGACATCGTCGCCGTGCACAAGGAAGCCGAGAGCTTCTCGCTCGACAACCAGATACAGGAGCGTTCACCGGTGCCGTTCCATCCGGGCGCGCTGAAATACTTCAAGGAAAAGGGCATCGGGAAGTAAGACCGGCCCACCACAAGATCAGACTTAAGGCCGCGCACCCCGGTGTCGCGGCCTTCTTTATGATGTCACAGGTTTAGTCCGCGCTGTGCACTAAGCTGCCTCGGAAGGCCTCTGCCGCGCCACGGCGAGGTCATAGCTCGATTGCAGGTTCATCCAGAACTCACCGGGCATGCCCAGGCGCTTCTCAAGCAACACCGCGGTTTCGGCCGTCATGGCGCGCCGGTCTGCTTTTCAAATGAGCCGCTCGTTGCAGCGCCGCGGGGCTGGGCGGCGGGCATTGGCCTCATCCTGTTCGTCCTCACCATGCCGGAAACGCGACCTTCCGACGCACGTCATCACGCGTTAGTACCAAATGCTTAAGGATGGTATTGCATTGCGGTAGCAACTTGCGGTGCAGCATAGTACCATCCACCCAGTACGTTTCCATGCATGTTGTCCATGGAAACGCCTGATCGGGAGAAGCTGGAAAGACCTGCCGGTTGCGCAGATGAGTCGCAGGAGCGGACCGTCTTCGGGTTCGCTACCACAGCCGTGCCGGTTCCCACTTGATCCCGGCCTCCCGTCATTGTCTTAAACACCCTCAATCAGATCGCGCGTCGCAGCCGCGCGGCCTGTCCGACATGCAAAAGGACTCTTCGAGATGTCATCATCGACCCGCTTCCCGTCCCGCCGCTCCGTGATCCTCGGCGGCGCGGCTGCCCTCGGCACCCTGCCGATCCTGTCGCGCCGCGCCAGCGCCGCAGAGTGGCCCACCAAACCGGTGAAGTTCATTGTTCCGTTCGCGGCAGGCGGCACCACCGACATTCTGGCCCGCGTCGTCGCGCAGAAGATGTCCGAAGAGATGGGCCAGCAGTTCATCGTCGAGAACAAGGCCGGCGCCGGCGGCAACATCGCCGCTGATTTCGTCGCCAAGGCCGAAGGTGACGGCTACACCTTCCTGGTCGGCACGCCCGGCACCCACGCCATCAACAAGTTCGTGTTCAAGAACATGACCTATGATCCGGTCAAGGATCTGGCCTCGGTGATCGTGATCGCCAAGGTGCCGAACCTGTTCTCGGTGACCAACTCGCTGCCGGCCAAGAGCGTCAAGGAATTCATCGAACTCGCCAAGGCCAAGCCGGACGAATATTTCTACGGTACGCCGGGCCTCGGTTCGACCGCGCATCTGTCGACCGAACTGTTCAAGTCGATGACCGGCGTGAAGCTGACCCACGTGCCCTACAAGGGCAGTGCCCCGGCACTGACCGACCTGATCGGCGGCCGCGTCCATGTGATGATCGACAACCTGCCGGCGGCGCAGCCTTTCGCGGAGAGCAACCAGATCCGCGCGCTCGCCGTCTCCACCAGCAAGCGCTGGGAGCCGATGAAGGACATCCCGACCATCGCCGAAGCCGGCGTTCCCGGCTACGACGCCGCCTCCTGGTTCACCATCGCGGCACCCGCCAAGACGCCGAAGGACATCATCGCCAAGCTCAACGCCTCGACCGACAAATACATCAAGTCAGCCGACGGCACCGCGCGCCTGATCAAGCTCGGCGCCGATCCGACCGGCGGTTCGCCGGCCGACATGGATGCCTATGTGCTGTCCGAAATCGAGAAGTGGGGCAAGGTCGCCCAGTTCGCCGGCATCAAGCCAGAGTAAAGGCTAAGCAGGATTGGCAGAGCGTTAGACGCGCCTGCCTGTCTTGCTTCGTTAAGCGTGAATAGATCGAAGGGCATGCGCATCCGCGCGTGCCCTTCGGCATTTCGGGCTGGCGACTGCTCATCGCTGTCATTCCGGGGCGCATGAAAGCGGCGAAGCCGCTGAAAGGCGAACCCGGAATCCCGGTGTGTTTGGCACGATTGGAGACTCCCATGTCGAGATTCCGGGTTCGCGTCCGGCAAGTGCCGGCCGCGCCCCGGAATGACAGTGTGGGGCGAGTGCAAAAGAGCAAAACATTTTTTCCTATCTCCCGTTGACAACATCCCCATCAGGTTTATATTCCCCTTCGTCCTGCCCCACCGAGAGGGGCGATCGCGATCGTCACGTTCGCGGGGTGGGATGCGGTGGACGCCGGAGATGCGGCGTCACGCGGTTCATGGGTGACGTCTGTCTTCGGGCAGGACGGATCTGCGCCAGCACTGCCACTGGCATGGAGACGGCCGACCTTGGGATGGAAAGATCCCTGGACAGTGTGACGGACGACCAAATCAAAACGCGTCCGGCTTACTCGCTTGAGGCACCCTGTCCCTTCGCCTTGGGACTGTAATTTTGGTGATGGGATCGTTCGCCATGGCAACGCGCAAGCAACCGAAAAAACACCGCAGGCGGAACGCCGGGCAATCGCTCGGCGCCTCCGAAAGTCCTGATGCACTAATTGCCGACTACGGCATCGCATCAGGCCCAAGGGTGCAACGGGCACCCGGCGTTCCGCACGCCCTCTCACAAGGGGGCGGGAATGCAAACCACGACGGCGCCCCCGCGCCGCAAACAACAGGGGTGATGACGCATGTCTGAAGCACCATGGCTGTTTGACAGTTGAATCAGCGATGACGCGGTGTGCTCGCCCCACGCACAGTCGTCATGCCCGGCGCATGCCGGGTATCCACGTCTTAGCCTCAAGGAAGACGTGGATGGCCGAAACATCCAGCGAAACTTGCTTCGCGCCATCCGGCCATGACGATGGAGAATGATGAGTATGTAGGATGGGGGAGAAGATCGCCTACTCGAATTTCATGTCGATACAGCGCGACACGTCCGAACCGAGCCCCGACGGTATCGTGACGCAGCCACGGACCTTCCGCTGGGTGTTGTCGCTGACCCACATGGCAAAGCCGCCATTGCCGAAGAACGAATTGGTGTTCGGCGGCTCGGTCTCCGTGGCATCGAAGGAATAGCTGGAGTCGGTGTCGAACACGCGCGGCTTCTTCACGCAGGCGCCGTCGCTCTGGACGTTGATGACTTCCTTGGCATCACGCGTCATCGATAGCGACACCGAGCAACGGAAATATTCCGAGGTCTTGGCGTTGAAGAGATAAGCATAAGAGCGGCACGTCGCCGTACTCAGCTTGCCTGCGGCAAGCCCACGCCCGCAGGAGATACGCTGGTTGTTGCTGAGCTTGAAATCATCCGCCGCAGCAAGACCGGGCGCCAATACCACCGCGCCAACAACCAAAAGACTTTTCACGATCACTCGCATTGTCGAATCATCCCCATCGCCGCATTCGTCGTGGACCGGCTTAGCCCGAATGCAAAAGATAGTCGCCCGGCCAAGCTTGCGAAATAACAAACTCTGTCGCGACCGCATGTCGTATTGACGGGCTGTCACCGTTCGTGATTTGTTCAAGACCACCGCGCAGCCGCGATGTACTTTCAAAAACACTTTTCGGAGAATTTGGGATGACCGCTCGAGCCTTTACGATGCTATGCGCCACGGCGCTGGTGACATCGGCCCTGGCCGGCCCTGCGCTTGCTCAGGCACCGACGCCTTGGGTGCTCTCGCCCGACATGGGCTATGGCTACGACGCGTCAGGCAAGACCTTCGCGTACAAGATGGGCACCAACAATGCCAAATTCTTGCTGAAGGGCGCCAAGAAAGTGCCGAAGAACACGCTCTTCTTCATCGGCGAGAACGGCCAGCTCTATATGCGCAGCGGCCCGTTCCTCGAAGACGACGGCAAGTTCAAATTCGGCCCGGGCTAGGACCGGTTTTCGGACAGGATCATGCGCGACCGAGCGGGTGCCGCATGACGGAGACATGACATTGCTCCCTTCGCCACGAAGCCCTCTCCCACCATGGTGGCAGAGGTGATACAGAGCGCTTCATCTTTTTACGAAAGCTGAAAGCACTCATGGCCAAGCCGTCCCCCGTCTCCCCCCTCGCCCCGACCGACGTTCCCGAGATGCCCGCCATCGCAGGCGTGCGCCTCGCCACGGCCGCCGCCGGCATCCGCTACAAGGGCCGCACCGACGTGCTGCTCGCGGTGATGGACAAGGGCACGACGGCAGCCGGCGTGTTTACCAAGTCGAAGTGTCCGTCGGCTCCCGTGGAGTGGTGCCGCGCGGTGCTGAAGAACGGCAAGGCGCAGGCGCTGGTGGTCAATTCCGGCAATGCCAATGCCTTCACCGGCAAGACCGGCAAGGCCTCGACCAAACTCACCGGCGACATCGCGTCCAAGGCCGTCGGCTGCAAGCCGAACGAGATCTTCCTCGCCTCGACCGGCGTGATCGGCGAGCCGCTCGACGCCACCAAGTTCGACGGTGTTCTCGCCACGCTGGCCGATAGCGCCGGACCTGATGGCTGGATGGATGCCGCCAAAGCGATCATGACCACCGACACCTTCCCGAAGGTCGCCACCGCCACCGTGAAACTCGGCAAGGCCAAGGTCACCATGAACGGCATGGCCAAGGGCGCGGGCATGATCGCGCCCGACATGGCGACAATGCTGTCGTTCATCTTCACGGATGCGCCGATCAGCGCCCCCGCATTGCAGGCACTGCTGAAGGCCGGCGTGGAAGATTCGTTCAACGCCGTGACCATCGACGGCGACACCTCGACCTCGGACACCCTGTTGATGTTCGCGACCGGAGCGGCAGCCGCACAGGGCGCACCGAAGATCACCAAGGCCAGCGACATCAGGCTGAAGCCTTTCGTGAAGGCCCTGAACGTCATTCTCAATGACCTCGCCGAACAGGTCGCACGCGATGGCGAAGGCGCGCGCAAGCTGATCGAGATCATCGTCGACGGCGCGACCACCAAGGCCTCGGCACGCAAGATCGCGATGTCGATCGCCAATTCGCCGCTGGTGAAGACCGCCGTGGGCGGCGAAGACGCCAATTGGGGCCGCGTGGTGATGGCCGTCGGCAAGGCCGGCGAGCCGGCCAATCGAGACAAGCTCTCGATCTGGTTCAATGGCATCCGCGTCGCCAAGTCAGGCACCCGCGATCCGTCCTATAACGAGACCGAAGTGTCCAACGCGATGAAGAACCCGGAGATCCAGATCAAGGTCGCCCTCGGCCTCGGCAAGGGCCGCGACCGCGTGCTGACTTGCGACCTCACCAAGGAATACGTCGCCATCAACGGCGACTATCGGTCGTGAAACTTGTCCTTGTTGTCGCCTGCGCCCTGATCGACCCCGACGGCCGCGTGCTAATCGCACAGCGGCCGGAAGGCAAGGCGCTGGCCGGCCTGTGGGAATTTCCCGGCGGCAAGCTGGAGCCCGGCGAACGGCCGGAAGCCGCGCTGATCCGCGAGCTCGATGAAGAACTCGGGATCACCGTGAAGGAAGCCTGCCTCGCGCCGCTGACCTTCGCCAGCCATGCCTATGAGGATTTTCACCTGTTGATGCCGCTCTATATCTGCCGGCGCTGGGAAGGCCTCGCGATCTCCAGGGAAGGTCAGAACCTCGCCTGGGTACGCCCCAACAAGCTGCGCGACTATCCGATGCCGGCCGCGGATATCCCGCTGATCCCGCATCTGATCGATCTGCTCTAGGGCTTCAGCCCCTTCACCGCGTCGGCGAGACTTGCTTTCGCCGAGCCCGGCTTCAGCGGCTTCTGCTGGCTCTCATGCGGCGCCCAGCCGGACAGCCAGATGATGTCGAAGGTCGCGCGGATGCGGCCGTCGGGGTCGGCGAAACGCTCGCTGTAGATCTGCGCCATACGCAGCAACGTCGCGCGGCGCAGCGGCGCCCGGCGGCGCTCGACCAGCACGTTAGTGGCGCCCATCCTGCGCAGATCCTGCATCAGACCGAAGGCGCTGTCGTAGCGCACCACGACGCGATCGACATCGGTCACCGGCAGCGCAAATCCCGCGCGCTGCAGCAAGGCGCCGACATCGCGCAGATCGGCCATTGGTGCGACGCGCGGCGAGATGCCGCCTTCGCGTTCGGCTTCCGCCGCGGCGAAGGATTGCCGCAGCTCGGTCAGCGTGTCGCCGCCAAGCATTGCGCCCAGCAGCAAGCCGTCAGGCTTCAGCGCGCGGCGGATCTGCGCCATGACGCCCGGCAGATCGTTAACGAAGTGCAGCCCGAGCGCGGAGATGACGAGATCGAGCGACGCCGGCGCGAGATTGAGACCATCGCTTTCGACATCGGGCACGTCAGCATGTGTGAGATGGCCGACACGCCCGGCCACACCATCGCGCAGACGGTTGCCCGGCGTCGCGACGTCAGCGGCATTGTCGAACTGGCGCAGCACTGCCTGCAATCGCTCATCCATGTCGGCGGTGACACGATCCAGCAGGAAATTCTCGGCGCCCAGCCGCGACGCACGCGCCTGCCGCGCCCGCAGCAGAGCGCGGTCGAACAGGATCGGTGCAGCATTCGGGGTCTGAGCCATGCGGCTTGGTACGCCGAAGACGAGGGATCTGGCAATCGCGCTTGAGATCGGCGCAGGAGGGCTCTAGCCTTCAACCCATGGATGCCGAGGCGACAATGTCATGGTCCCTCCCCGCGCAATTGCGCGGCGCGCTGAAGCTTTGCCGGTCTGCATGGACGCAAACCGCCCGTCTTGCGCTCGACATCGCGCTGCCGACGCTCTGCGTCGCCTGCCGGGAACCCGTCGCCGGCGAAGGCGTCTGCGCGGCCTGCTGGGGCAAGCTCTCCTTCATCGCGCCGCCATTCTGCAGCCGGCTCGGCATTCCCTTCGTCTACGATCCCGGCCCGGGCATCCTGTCGATGCAGGCGATTGCCGATCCGCCGGCCTATCAGCGCGCCCGCGCAGCTGTGCGCTATGACGATGTCGCACGC
This sequence comes from Tardiphaga sp. 42S5, assembly GCF_034044155.1. Taxonomy (NCBI): domain Bacteria; kingdom Pseudomonadati; phylum Pseudomonadota; class Alphaproteobacteria; order Hyphomicrobiales; family Nitrobacteraceae; genus Tardiphaga; species Tardiphaga sp. 42S5. Next base: position 176,050 of record NZ_CP139027.1, read on the forward strand.
ACGCTGGTGCATCAGTTGAAATATCACGACCGGACAGACCTCGCGCCAATCATGGGTCGCTGGATGGCGCGTGCGGGGAAGGAATTGCTCGCGGATGCCGATATTCTGGTGCCGGTGCCGCTGCATTGGCGGCGCGGCTTCAGCCGGCGCTTCAACCAGTCCGGCGCGCTGGCGCGGGCAATCGGCCGGCAGAGCGGCGTTGCGATATCCCGCGACGCCTTGCGGCGAATACGCCCGACCGAGCACCAGATCGGCCTGTCGCGCAGCGAGCGCGCCAGCAATGTCCAGGGCGCCTTCAAGGTCCCGCCTGAACGCCGGGCTGAAATCCAGGGCCGCCGCGTCATTTTGGTCGACGACGTGCTGACCTCGGGTGCCACGACGGACGCCTGCGCACGGGCGCTGCTGCGCGCCAAGGCGGCCCAGGTCGATGTGCTGGTCTTTGCGCGGGTTGTGGAGGCCCACAAGGTCCCCATATAATCAGGCACTTCCCTGCAACTGGAGCACCCGATGGCCGCCGCTATTGAAATCTACACCCGCCCGGGCTGCGGCTATTGCAGCGCCGCGATCTCGCTGCTCCAGCGCAAGAAAGCTGCATTCACCCATTTCGACACCGCGACCGATCCGAAGCTGCGCCAGGAAATGTTCGACCGTACCTATCCCGGCGCCACCTTCCCGCAGATCTTCATCGATGGCACCCTGATCGGCGGCTGTGACGATCTCTATGCATTGGACCGCGAAGGCAAATTTGACGCCATGATCGCAGGCGAGAAGGCCACCTCATGAGCCAGACATCTCCGACGTCCGAGCCCCAGACCTTCACCGCCGCAATGGTGCAGATGCGCACCGGCCTGCTGCCGGAGCCGAGCCTCGAACAGGGCCGCCATCTGATCCGCGAAGCCGTACTCGCCGGCGCTGACTATGTGCTCACGCCGGAAGTGAGCAACATGATGCAGCTCAACCGCACAGCGCTGTTCGAACATCTGCGCCCGGAAGAAGACGACCTCTCGCTGAAGGCCTATCGCGCGCTCGCCGCGGAGCTGAAGATCTACCTGCATATCGGGTCGCTGGCCGTGCTGGCCAACCCGGAACGCGCCGCCAATCGCTCGTTCCTGATCGGACCGGACGGCAATGTCCTGGCGAGCTACGACAAGATCCACATGTTCGACATCGACCTGCCGAACGGCGAGAGCTATCGCGAATCCGCGAATTATCAGCCGGGCGAGACCGCCGTCATCTCCGATCTCCCATGGGGCCGCATCGGCCTGACCATCTGCTACGACGTCCGTTTCCCGGCGCTTTATCGCGCATTGGCCGAAAGCGGCGCATCGTTCCTCACCGTGCCCTCGGCGTTCACCCAGAAGACCGGCGAAGCCCATTGGCATACGCTGCTGCGCGCCCGTGCCATCGAGACCGGCTGCTTCGTCTTTGCGGCCGCGCAGGGCGGCGTGCATGAGAACAAGCGTGCGACCTATGGACACTCGCTGATTATCGACCCATGGGGCGTGGTTCTGGCCGAAGCGACCGGCATCGAGCCGGGCTTCATTCTGGCCAAAATCGATCCTGCGAAGGTGACGGAAGCGCGCAAGACCGTGCCGTCCCTGCAGCACGGCCGCCGTTTCAGCGTCAGCGATCCCAAATCGGGCCCAGACTATCTGCACCTTGTCCGGCAAGCGACATGATCCGTTACGACCTGCGCTGCGAGAAGGGCCATGCTTTCGAAAGCTGGTTCCAGAGTTCCGGCGCCTATGACTCCCAGGTGAAGCGCAAGCTGGTGAATTGCCCGAATTGCGGATCGGTGAAGGTCGAAAAGGCCATTATGGCCCCGCGTATCGTGGGCAAGAGCAAGAATCGCCCGGCACCCGCCCCTGACGCCGGTTCCGAGACCACAGCCCCGCTGATGATGGCGCCGCAGGAAGCCGAACTGCGCGCCAAGCTGAAAGAACTGCGCGATCACGTTACCAAAAACGCGGACAATGTCGGTGAAAGCTTCCCGACCGAAGCTCGCAAGATGCATTATGGCGACATCGAACATCGTCCGATCTACGGCGAAGCGACGCCGGATGAAGCACGGTCGCTGATTGATGAAGGTATCGAGGTGACTCCGCTGCCTGTCCTGCCCAGCGATCGGAACTGAGCGCAACCTCCGCTCACCAGCATTCTTGTGCGCGTTTCGACTCATCCAAACTGCGCCGTCGGTACATGATTCCGAAAGCTTCCCACATACGGCAACTTTGTGGCGTTCGAGTCACAGGCGTGCACAATCGCTTTGTTAGCCCTTGAGACATGGCAAAACTCGCCTAACTTATAAGCAAGTGCCTGAATATGAGTCGCGCGATGCACTCAGATCGCATTGCGCGATTTCGGACCTGGATGTGTCCTGAAGGCTATAGTGCTGATGTTGAGTCGCGATCGGAAAGACGCGTTCCGTTACCACCTTAGGAGCATCGCGACCAACAGGACGGCCGACCAGCAAGGAGAGAGGGATCATGTACAACGATTCTCTGTTCAATGCGTTCGCTAGAAGTTACGAAGCCCGAAGTGAGACGGACATGTCGATGTCCGAGTATCTGGAATCCTGCAGAGGGGACCCGATGCGATATGCGAACGCGGCGGAACGCCTACTGGCGGCGATCGGCGAGCCTCAAATGATAGACACGGCCAAGGATCCACGCCTTGGCCGTATTTTTTTGAATCGTACCATCCGTAGCTATCCAGCCTTTGCCGGCTTTCACGGCATGGAAGATACGATCGAACGCATCGTCGCCTTCTTCCGCCATGCAGCGCAGGGCCTCGAAGAGCGCAAGCAGATTCTCTATCTGCTCGGCCCGGTCGGCGGCGGCAAATCATCGCTTGCCGAGCGCCTCAAGGCCTTGATGGAAGTCCATCCCATCTATGTGCTGAAAGCTGGCGACGAACTCTCTCCGGTTTATGAAAGCCCGCTCAGCCTGTTCGATCCCGACACGCTCGGCCCGATGATCGAAGAGAAATATGGCATTCCGCGCCGGCGGCTTACGGGTCTCATGAGTCCGTGGTGCTACAAGCGGCTCGAAGCTTTCGGCGGCGACATCTCGCAATTCCGTGTCGCCCGCATCCAGCCGTCGCGATTGCGCCAGATCGCCATCGCCAAGACCGAACCCGGTGACGAGAACAACCAGGACATCTCCTCGCTGGTCGGCAAGGTGGATATCCGCAAGCTCGAAATCTTCGCCCAGAACGATCCCGACGCCTACAGCTATTCCGGTGGCCTCAACCGCGCCAATCAGGGCGTGCTTGAATTCGTCGAAATGTTCAAGGCGCCGATCAAGATGCTGCATCCGCTTCTGACGGCGACGCAGGAAGGCAACTATATCGGCACCGAAAATATCGGCGCAATTCCGTTCACTGGCGTGATTCTCGCCCACTCCAACGAGTCCGAGTGGCAGAGTTTCAAGGCCAACAAGAACAATGAAGCCTTCATCGATCGTATCTGCGTCATCAAGGTGCCGTACTGCCTGCGCGTCACCGAAGAACAGAAGATCTACGAGAAGCTTATTCAGGGCTCCGAACTTGCCACCGCACCTTGCGCACCGGCGACGCTGGAAACCCTGGCACGCTTCTCCGTGATGTCGCGGCTGCGCAAGCACGAGAACTCGACGACCTTCGCCAAGATGCGGGTCTATGACGGCGAAAGCCTGAAAGAGTCGGATCCGAAGGCCCGCAGCGTTCAGGAATACAAGGACGCCGCCGGTGTTGATGAAGGCATGGACGGTGCCTCGACGCGCTTCGCGTTCAAAGTTCTGGCCGCGACCTACAATCACGACACGTCGGAGATTGGGGCGGATCCCGTGCACCTGATGTATACGCTGGAGCAGGCGATCCGCAGGGAGCAGATGCCTGATGAAGTTGAAAAACGTTATCTCGAATTCATCAAGGCCGAGCTGGTGCCGCGTTATGCGGAGTTCATCGGTCACGAAATCCAGAAAGCCTATCTGGAATCCTATTCGGACTACGGCCAGAACCTGTTCGATCGCTACGTCGACTATGCCGATGCCTGGATCGAGGATCAGGACTTCAAGGATCCTGACACCGGACAATTGCTCGATCGCGAATTGCTCAATCAGGAACTGAGCAAGATCGAAAAACCGGCCGGAATCGCCAACCCCAAGGACTTCCGCAACGAAGTCGTGAAGTTCTCGCTTCGCTCGCGAGCACAGAACGGTGGAAAGAATCCGACCTGGACGAGTTATGAGAAGATCAGGGAAGTCATCGAAAAGCGCATCTTCTCTCAAGTTGAAGATCTGCTTCCGGTGATCTCCTTCGGATCTAAGAAGGACGGCGAGACCGAGAAAAAGCATGACGACTTCGTCGCGCGGATGATCGTTCGCGGCTACACCGAGCGCCAGGTTCGCCGCCTCGTCGAATGGTATATGCGCGTGAAACAGGCCGGCTGACGCAAGGAGCCAACATAACGTGGCCATGCATATCGTCGATAGACGCCTGAACCCGAGTAGCAAGAGTCTTGAGAACCGCCAGCGGTTCTTGCGACGCGCGAAAGCTCTGGTTCAGGGAGCCGTCAAGAAAGCCTCCCAGGACCGCGACATCAAAGACGTCCTGGAAGGCGGTGAAGTGTCCATCCCGCTCGACGGGATGAACGAGCCCCGGTTCTATCGCGAAGGCGGCATTCGCGACCGGGTGTTGCCCGGCAACGTGAAATTCGTGGAAGGTGATTACCTTCAGCGGCCGCAATCGAAGAGCGGCAGATCGAACGATGCCGGTGAAGGCGACGGCGAGGATGCATTCCGGTTTGTGCTCAGCCGGGAGGAGTTCGTCGACATTTTCCTCGACGACCTGGAACTGCCGGATCTTTCCAAGCGCAAGCTGGCCGAAGTCGAAAACGAAGGCCTGCGCCGCGCCGGATATACGACGTCCGGCTCGCCTGCCAACATCTCGGTCAGCCGCACCGTGCGCTTGGCCATGGCACGACGGGTTGCACTGCAGCGACCGCGACCCGAGGCCATTGCACAGTTGGAAGCTGAACTGGAGCATTGCAGTGACGAGCGCCGCCCCGAATTGCTGGCAGAGATCACGCGGCTGAAATCCAAGATGCGGCGGATTCCGTTCATCGATCCCATCGACATCCGCTATCGCCGCTTCGAGAACGTGCCGAAGCCGGTGGCGCAGGCCGTCATGTTCTGCCTGATGGACGTCTCCGGCTCGATGTCCGAGCACATGAAGGATCTCGCCAAACGATTCTACATGCTGCTCTACGTCTTCCTGACGCGTCGCTATCGCAAGGTCGAGATCGTCTTCATCCGTCACACCGACCGCGCCGAGGAAGTCGACGAGCAGACCTTCTTCCATGGCCCCGCGTCAGGCGGCACGCTGGTTTCCAGCGCACTGCAGGCCATGCATGAGATCGTGCAGTCACGCTATCGCCCCGCCGACTGGAATATCTATGCCGCACAGGCCTCGGACGGCGACAACTCTTATGCCGATGGCGATCTCTCCGGCCGCCTGCTCAAGGACATGATCCTGCCGGTGACGCAGTTCTTCGCCTATCTGGAAGTGGGCGAATCCGGCAGCCATCCGTTCGAAATGTCGGAATCCTCACTGTGGACGCTGTATCAGCGGCTGCGCGCGGAAGGTGCACCGCTGTCGATGCGCAAGGTCAACGACCGCAGCGAGATCTTTCCGGTGTTCCACGACCTGTTTCAACGTCGCCAGGCCAAAGAGAGGGTGGCTCCATGACAGACCGTCTCTACGAAGGCGCGGACTGGGACTTCACCACATTGCAGCGCATCCACGATGCCTGCGAGGAGATTGCCGAAAAGGAGCTCGGCCTCAACGTCTACCCGAACCAGATCGAGGTCATCACCGCGGAGCAGATGCTGGACGCTTACTCGTCCGTAGGCATGCCGCTGTATTACAAGCACTGGTCGTTCGGCAAACAATTCGCCCATCAGGAAGCGTCCTATCGCAAGGGCCTGATGGGCTTGGCCTATGAGATCGTTATTAACTCGTCGCCGTGCATTTCCTACCTGATGGAGGAAAACACGGCGACGATGCAGACGCTCGTAATCGCCCACGCCGCTTTCGGCCATAATCACTTCTTCAAGAACAATTATTTGTTCAAGCAGTGGACCGACGCCGACGGCATTCTCGACTATCTCGATTTTGCCAAGGGCTATGTGGCGCAGTGCGAGGAAAAGCATGGCCGCGCCGCGGTGGAGCAGACACTCGACGCCGCGCACGCGCTGATGTCGCACGGCGTCGATCGCTATCCCGGCAAAAAATCGCTGGATTTGCGGGCCGAGGAAAAACGCGCCAAAGAGCGCCGCAATCACGAAGAAACCTCGTTCAACGATCTGTGGCGCACGGTGCCGACGGGGCGGGCGAAGAGTGCCTCACTGCTCAGCGCGGAGCGACGACGCGCTCTGCTCGGCCTGCCGCAGGAAAACCTGCTGTATTTTCTGGAGAAATCCGCACCGCGCCTGAAGACCTGGCAGCGCGAACTCATCCGCATCGTCCGGCACATCTCGCAATATTTCTACCCGCAAGGTCAGACCAAGGTGATGAACGAAGGCACGGCCACTTACGTGCACTATCGCATCATGAGCCGACTGCATCAGACCGGACAGATCTCGGACGGCAACTTCCTGGAATTCCTGCAGTCGCACACCAATGTCGTGTTCCAGCCGAATTACGATGACCGGCGCTTCTCGGGCTTCAACCCCTATGCGCTCGGCTTCGCAATGATGCAGGACATCGAAAAAATCGTCACCGATCCGACCGACGAAGACCGCGCGTGGTTTCCCGATATCGCCGGCAAAGGCGATGCAATGGCGGTCCTGCGCGATATCTGGGCGAACTACCGCGACGAGAGCTTCGTCAGCCAGTTCCTGAGCCCACGACTGATGCGCCACATGCGGATGTTCCACCTGCATGACGACCCGGCCGTGTCGGAAGGCATCCGCGTCGACGCCATCCATGACGAGCGTGGCTATCGCCGCGTCCGACGTGTGCTGGCGCGTCAGTACGACGTCGGCCTGATCGATGCGAATATCGAAGTGGTGGACGTCGACCTCGCTGGCGATCGCCGGCTGATGCTGAAGCATTCGGTGCTCAATGGCGCCCTGCTGAATGAGGCCGACGCCAAGCGGGTGCTGCAGCATCTCGCCGATCTCTGGAGCTACGACGTCTCGCTTGCCGAGGTCGATGCCTCCGGCCTGGTGCTTAAGGAACACGTCGCCCATCCTCGCGTGATGGCCGCGGCCGCCTGATCGATCCCCTACGTTTCCTCCCGCAAACTCCCTTGCCCGGCTTGTCGCCGGGCGGGGACTTTCGCTCGGACGAAATATAGGGTAGGGGACTATCCTATGTCGCATCTCACCGCTAACAAGACCAAGCTGCTCGCCCGGGTCCGTCGGCTCGCCGGCCAAATGGCCGCCATTGAGAAGGCCATCACCGAAGACGCCGGCTGCGCCACGATTCTGCATCAGGTCGCAGGCGTGCGCGGCTCTGTCAGCGGGCTGATGGATGAACTGATCGAGGACCATGTCCGCGAGCATGTCGCCCATCCTGGTCTCAGCGCCGACGACCGTGCGGCCGGTGCCGAAGAACTCATCGCCGCTATCCAGCGCTACGCGAAATAAGGACCGGCAGCATGCGCACCCACGCCGACATCGACCACCTGTCCCACGAGCACATGTTTCTGGACGACAATCATGACGAGAACACCCGCCGCACGCTGTGGGTGGTCGTCCTTACAGCGCTGATGATGGTCGGCGAGATCGTTGCCGGCACAGTCTTCAACTCGATGGCGCTGCTGGCTGACGGCTTCCATATGGCGACCCATGCCGTGGCGCTCGCCATTGCCGCGGGCGCCTATGCCTATGCACGCCGCAACGCACATAACCGCCGCTTTACTTTCGGCACGGGCAAGGTCGGCGATCTCGCCGGCTTTGCCTCCGCGTTGGTGCTGGCGATCATCGCCATCGGCATCGCCGTCGAATCCGTGCAGCGGCTATTCAATCCGTCCACAGTCGCCTTCGGCGAAGCCACGGTGATCGCCGTCATCGGTTTGATCGTGAATATCGCCAGCGCGTTTCTGCTGAGCGGCGGACATCATCACCACGGCCACGATCATCACGGCCATGACCACGACCATCGCGACAGCGCACATCATCGCGACAACAACATGCGCTCCGCCTTCATGCATGTGCTGGCCGATGCGCTGACCTCGGTGCTCGCCATCGCCGCGCTGCTAGCCGGCCGCTATCTTGACTGGATTTGGCTCGATCCTGTGATGGGTATCGTCGGCAGCATCGTCATCGCCGCATGGGCGTGGAATCTGCTGCGCGACACTGCGGCCGTGTTGCTCGACACGTCAGATCCGCATCTCGAGCAGGAAATCCGCGATGAGGTCGAGCGCCCCGGCGATGCCCGCATCTTCGACCTCCACGTCTGGCGCGTCGGCCCCGGTGCGCATGCCGCGATCGTCGGCTTTGCCGGCGGAGCGAGCACAGAGACGGTGCGGCAGCGCCTCGCCGCCGTGCATGAATTGCAGCACGTGACTGTGGAAGCGCGCTAACGCCGGACGCAGATCTCCACGAGCCATGCGGCGAAGCGGGTTGGCATTTGCCGCATGGCTGATTAACCTGACGTCATCATCGCCAGCCAAATGGCGGGACGTGCCGATTGCGGCGCGCAAAAAACGTCTGGGACGGACATGCAAGGACAGATCGCGCCGGACACCTCAACGCCGGCCACCCGCCATGAAGTTCTCTACCGCGAACGCGTCGTCACCTGTTTCTCCGATCGTCCGCCGACTCTCGACGTCATGCTGCGCGCCGCAGTCGCGCGGAAGCCCGATGGCGTCGCGATGGTGCTCGGCGAAAAACGCGTCACCTATGCGGAGCTCGATCACGTCGCGGAGAATGTCGCCCGCAATCTGATCGCCTCCCGCTTCAAGAGGGGCGAGCGCATCGCTATACTGCTCGGTAACTGCCTGGAATTCATCTTCTGCGCGCTCGGCGCCGTCCGCGCCGGCATGATCGTCGTCCCGCTCAATACGCGGCAGCGCGCACCCGAGATCGACTATGTGCTGCAGCAGTGCGGGGCTTCAGCGCTCGTCTATGACGCCGACTGCGAGGCCAACCTGCCCGCACCACGTGCGGGCTTGCGTAATCAGTGGGTGGTCGGCAGCGGGCGTGCGCCATCCTTTGCGGAGCTGACGAAAGATGCGCCTGCCGCTGCGCTTCCCGAACTCCATCAGGAAGACACCGCTTTTCTGCTCTATACGTCAGGCACCACTGGCAACCCGAAAGGCGCGATGCTCACCCATGCGAGCATCATCCATTCGCTGCTCAACTTCCAGCACGGCTATGGCCTGCACGACGGTGACGTCACCATGCTGGCGGTGCCAGCATCGCATGTCACCGGGCTTGTGGCATTGATCCTTGCGACCATCAATGTCGCCGGAACGACGGTCATCCTGCCGACCTTCAAGGCACCGGAGTTTCTCGCTGTCGCGGCACGCCAGCGCATGACCTACACACTAATGGTGCCCGCGATGTACAATCTCTGCCTGCTGCAGCCGGACTTCGAGACCCACGACCTCACGGCCTGGCGCATCGCCGGCTTCGGCGGGGCGCCGATGCCGGAAGCGACCATCACGCGCCTCGCGCAGGTGCTGCCGAAGCTCAATCTGTGCAATGCCTATGGTTCGACCGAGACTTCATCACCCGCGACGATGTTTCCGCCCGGCTCGCCCGTCAGCAAGATCAATTCGGTCGGGCGACCCGTGACGGGCGCGCATATCGTGGTCGCCGATGAAGAAGGACGTGAGGTGCCGGCCGGTCAGGACGGCGAATTGCTCATTGCCGGCGCGATGGTCGTGCCGGGCTATTGGGACAATCCGGATGCGACTCGCACCGGCTTCGTCGGCGGCTACTGGCGCTCCGGCGATATCGGCCGCATGGATGCGGACGGCTATGTCTATGTGGTCGACCGCAAGAAGGACATGATCAATCGCGCCGGCTTCAAGATCTACTGTACCGAGGTTGAAAACGTGATGTCACATCATCCCGCAATCGTCGAAAGCGCGGTGGTGGGAAAACCGGATCCAGTGCTGGGCGAACGCGTACACGCCTTCGTCTACAGCCCCGATGGCGGCAATGAGGCCGACATCCACAAATACTGCGCGGAGCGACTGTCCGACTACAAGGTGCCGGACACCATCACCTTCCTGAAGGAGCCGCTGCCGCGCAACGCTAACGGCAAAATCCTCAAGACCGAGCTACGCAAGATGATGGCGAACTGATCACCAAGCGGCGACAGCACCATCCGAGCGTGGGTCCGTCGCGCCTTCGAGCACACCGTTGGCGTGCAGCACGATGGCGCCGGCATGGCCCATGGTGCCGGTATAGCTACCGAGCACCTCGACCACGTGACCGGCAGCCCGAAGCTGCTGGATCAATGCGGGATCGAAGCGATCCTCCACCTTCAGCGTGACGCTCTCGTCGCCCCAGGTCTTGCCGAGCAGCCAGCGCGGCGCGGTCACGGCCTGCTGCAGCGGCATGTTGAACATGCCGTAGCGCGAGAACACCGCTGACTGCGTCTGCGGCTGCCCCTCGCCGCCCATGTTTCCGTAAACCATACGACGGCCGTCATCGAAGATCGCCATCGCGGGATTGAGCGTGTGGAACGGCTTGCGGCTCGGCTTCAGCGCATTCCAGCCACTTTCGGCAAGCCGGAACGAGGCGCCACGATTTTGCCAGCAGATGCCGGTTTCCGGCAGCACGACGCCGGAGCCGAACTCGAAATAGACCGACTGGATGAACGACACCGAACGGCCCTGTTCGTCGATGACGCCGAGCCAGATGGTATCGCCGGGCTTGCGCACATGCGGCCACGGCAGCGCAATCTTGCGATCGATATGGCGCGCCAGTTCGTCAAGCTTCGCATCGTCGAGGAATGACGCCGGATCCACCGTCATGTGATCGGGATCGCCGACATGCTCGTCGCGCACGATGAAGGCCTGCTTGGTGGCCTCGATCAGACCGTGGATGTGATCGAAACCTTCGGCCTGGGTGACACCAAGGCGATCGAACATCGCGAGGATCATCAGCGACGACAGGCCCTGCGTCGGCGGCGCCATGTTGAACAGCTGCGCGCCGCGCACGGTGGTCGATAGCGGCGGACGTTCGCTGGCTTGATGGTTCTGCAGATCGGCCGCGGTGACGGGCGATGCGACCCTGGCGAGATCAGCGGCGATCGTGTCGGCCAGCTTGCCGTTGTAGAAACTCTCGAAGCCCTCGACGGCCAGACGCTTCAGCGTCGCGCCGAGCGCCGGCAGTTTCATGATATCGCCTTCGGCCGGCGCCTGCCCGTTCGGCATGAAAGTCCCGGCGAAATTCGGCTGGTCCTTCAGCTCCGCGAATTTCTCAGACGTCAGTTCGGATTGGCTGCGCGTGACGACGATGCCGTTCTCGGCATAATAGATTGCGCTGTCGAGCAGGCGTTCGCGCGACAGCGGCTTCTGCCAATGCTTCGAAACATCCAGCGCCTTCTGCCAGCCGGACACGGTCCCGGCGACGGTGTTGGCAGCGAGCGGTCCGCGGAACGGAATCGCCGAAGCGCCCTTCGACGCATAGTAAGCAAGGTCCACCGCTGCGCCGGCGCGACCGCAGGCATCCAACGTGATCGGCGCCTTACCGGGCTCGGCGATCAGCCAGAAGCCGTCGCCCCCGATGCCGGTCATGTGCGGATAGACCACTGCGAGCGCCGCCGCTACGGCGATCGCCGCTTCCACAGCGGTCCCGCCGTCCTTGAGCACATCGAGACCGGCCTGCGACGCCAAGTGATGCGGCGAGGTCACCATGCCCCGTCGCGCGCGCGGTGTTTCAAGCATTCGTCGTCTCCAGAACTCGTGGCATGCCAGCTTTGTTTGGCGCAGTCGTAACGCGTCCAGCCGATGATTCAAGCTTTTCGGGCGACAATCTCGCCGTCCCGGGCAACCAGCCGGCCGTTCTTGTAGACCGCGCGGCGCCTTGGCAGATCGACCACGGCCTGCGGCACGTGCGGTGCATCGATGGCGACGAAGTCGGCCTTGGCGCCGACGCGGAGGCCGTGATCTTCCAGCCGCAGCGCTTTCGCACCACCGGCCGTGACGATGTCGAAGGCCAGCATCAGATCTTCGTCGGTGTTGAAGCCGGAGCGATAGCCGATCATCATGGCGCGGCCGAGCATGTCGCCGTCGCCATAGGGCCACCAGGAGTCCCGGATGTTATCGCAGCCACCGAACACGGTGACGCCGGCCGCGCGCAGCAGCTTCACCGGTGGAAACGGCCGCGCACCCGGCGCATTGGTCATGATGGCGACGCCGCTCACTGCCAGCAACTCGGCTGTTCGCTGCACGACATCAGGAGCGACATCGCCGAGCGAATAAGCGTGGCTGACGGCGACGTGGCCCTGCATGCCCAGCGCCTGCGTGCGCGCGCAAATCTGTTCTATCTCGAAAATGCCGAGCATCGAGGGATCGTGCAGATGGATATCGACATCAACACCGCGGCGCTCGGCGATGCCGAACACCACATCGAGATGTTTCTCGACATCGCGGTCGAAGCCACCGGGATCGAGACCGCCGATCACGTTCGCGCCGAGATCGAAAGCAGCATCGAGCAGATCCGGCGTGCCCGGACTGCGCAGGATGCCGCTTTGCGGGAAGGCGACGAGCTGGATGTCGATGAGGTCGCGATGCGCCTCTCGCACGGCGAGGATGATCTCCAACGATTTGAGACCGACCGAACCGTCGACCATCACATGGCTGCGCATCCGCGTGCTGCCGTGGCCGAGGCAAAGCTCAAGCTGGCTCTGCGCGCGCTCAGTCATCGGCGCGGCTTTGGCCATGTTGTCGGCCTGGATGGCGACACGTTCCTGCACGTTGAAGCCGTTCGAATACGGCACATGCGGCCGCCAGATATCGCCGTAGAAACTGGTGTCGAGATGGACGTGGCCTTCGACGAAGGACGGGATCACAAGCGTGCCGCCGAGATCGACGGTCTCTGCGGTTGTCGGTGCGGGATTACTACCGGATGTGATCGAGGTGATATGGCCGCCGCTGACGGCAATCGCGTTGAGGCTACCGTCTGCGAATTTCGCCTGCGTAAAAATCGTGTCGATGTCGCTCACGCCAACCTCTCGGACTGATCTGCTGCCGCGAGGTTACAGGAGGACGACACAGCATGCACCCGCATGCCGGCCGCTGCATGGCCAATGCGTCGGTCAGCTCTCGCGCGCAGCCTTGATGAGGTTGTCGCGCAGCGTGGCGACGCCCTGCTGCATTTTCTTGAATTCGTCGGGCTCAAGACCGGATGCCTTCACGAGATTCATGGTCAGCCCCTTCTCGCGCAGCCGCCGGCCTTCGTCGGTCAGGCTGATCACCACCTGCCGCTCATCCCCAGGATCGCGCTGCCGGCGCAGATAGCCCATCGCTTCGAGCTTCTTCAGGATCGGCGTCAGCGTGTTGGACTCCAGAAACAGCTTTTCGCCGAGGCTGCCCACGGTCTGCCCGTCCTCCTCCCACAGCGCCACGATGGCGATGTACTGGGTGTAAGTCAGACCGAGCTTTTCGAGGATCGGCTTGTAGGCCCGGCCATAGGCCAGATTGGCTGAATAGATCGAAAAGCAAAGGAAATCCGACAGTTTCGGCCCGGCCTGCTCGGATTTGACCGATTTTAGCTTGCTTGATGACATGTCCGCACTCCCGTCAGGACACGAGAACGTGACCTAACGCATCCATATATATATCGGATGCGATTAAATCGGAAGAGTTGACAGATAGATCGGAGCCGTTATTTGTATCGCACTCGATTGCATCGCGTGCGATACAAATAGGAGCTACGACCATGACCACGACCACCATTGAAAAGGTTCTCTATACCGCCCAGACCCACACCACCGGCGGCCGCGATGGCGCGTCGCAAAGCTCGGACGGTCGGCTCGACGTCAAGCTGTCGCCTCCCGGCTCGGCCGGCGCCGGCACCAATCCCGAGCAAATGTTCGCGGCCGGCTGGTCCGCCTGCTTCATCGGCGCCATGGGGCGCGCCGCCGGCAATCTGAAGGTCAAGCTGCCGGCCGACGTTGCCGTCGACACCGAAGTCGACCTTGGCACCACCGGCGGCGACTTCTTCCTGCAGGCCCGCCTCAATGTCAGCCTGCCCGGCCTTGCACCGGACGTCGCTCGCCAAGTGGTCGATGCCGCGCATCAGATCTGCCCCTACTCCAAGGCAACGCGCGGCAACATCAATGTCGCGATCAACCTGATCTGACCTCGCCTTCTTCCGCGGACCGTCAACCGGTCCGCGGATCGCGGCGCTCCCCCGAACGGTCGCCGGCTTCACTCGTGTATTTCTGGAGATCACCGTGACGCTCTTCATCCTCGCTTATGCAGCCGGCCTGCTCACCATCGCATCGCCCTGCATCTTCCCGATCCTGCCGATCATTCTCGCCCGCGCGGACCAGCCGTTTCGCCGCAGCGGATTGCCCTTGCTGATGGGCCTCACACTGACTTTCGCGGTGGCCGCCAGTCTCGCCTCTGTCGCCGGCAACTGGGCGATCGAGGCAAATCGCTATGTCAGAACCATCGCCCTCATCGCAATGACGCTATTCGGCCTGGCACTGCTGTTGCCGACTCTAGCCACACGGCTGATGGCGCCGCTAGTACTACTCGGTGTGAAGTTGTCCGATTCGGCCGGCCAGAATGATGCAAACGCAAACCGCACACCGGTCGCTTCGCTGCTGCTCGGCATCGCGACGGGCCTCGTCTGGGCACCCTGTGCCGGACCGGTGCTGGGCCTGATCCTCACCGGCGCGGCACTGCACGGGCCGGGAATCGATACCGTGTTGCTGTTGCTCGCCTATGGTCTTGGTGCGGCAACGTCACTCGCCGCCGGCATGCTACTGGGCGGACGTTTGCTCGCCAAAGCGCGCGAGCTGATGCCATGGAGCGATGGCGTGCGTCGCGCGCTGGGTGGCGCGGTAGTGCTCGGCGCCATCGCGATCTGGGCCGGGCTGGATACGCGCCTGCTGACGCAACTATCACTGCCGTCAACGACGGCGTTTGAAAGCAAGCTGATCGACACTGCCGCATGTCCGCGCCTGGGCCGAGAAGTATCGCGATCAGGGCCTCGTCGTGATCGGCGTCCACACGCCGGAATTCGCTTTCGAGAAGAATGTCGACAATGTCAACACCGCAACGACGAAGCTCGGCGTCGGCTATCCCGTCGCGATCGACAACGACTTCCGGATCTGGCGCGCCTTCAGTAACAATGCATGGCCCGCCCTCTATTTCGTCGGTGCCGATGGTCGCATCCGTCATCAAGCGATCGGTGAAGGCAACTACGCGACGTCCGAACAGGTGATCCAGCAGCTGCTCGCGGAAGCCGGCCACAAGCCGACCGGCGAAACCGCGAAGATCCAGGCGGAAGGCACGCAGGTCGCCGCGGACGAGGAGCAACTCCGTTC
Source organism: Tardiphaga sp. 42S5 (assembly GCF_034044155.1). Lineage (NCBI taxonomy): Bacteria > Pseudomonadati > Pseudomonadota > Alphaproteobacteria > Hyphomicrobiales > Nitrobacteraceae > Tardiphaga > Tardiphaga sp. 42S5. The sequence goes on from NZ_CP139027.1 coordinate 191,554, forward strand.
GTCAGAGACCTATCTCGGCTATGCGCAGGCCAGCGGCTTCACCTCGCCGGGCGGCGCACGCGAAGACGTGCCGAACCTCTATCGCGGGAGCGACATGCTACCGCTGAACCGCTGGACGCTGGGCGGCACATGGACCATCGGCCGCGAATATGCGCAGCTCGATGAGGCGTCAGGCCGTATCGCCTATCGTTTCCACGCCCGCGACCTGCATCTGGTTCTTGGGCCATCGCCGGACGGCAAGCCGGTGCGCTTCCGCGTCACCATCAATGGCGCAGCACCCGGCGCCAGCCATGGCACCGATACCGATGCCGAGGGATATGGCACCGTGACGGATGCAAAACTGTATCAATTGGTGCGGCAAGTTGGCGACGTCACCGACCGCACATTCGGAATCGAATTCCTCGATCCGGGCGTGCGGGCCTATGCCTTCACCTTCGGCTGATGACGACGGCTATTGATAGGTCGCCACGATATCCGCGACGGCGCGCTCGAGTTGCTGCGCCGTCGCGCATTGGCGCACGACATTGCAGAAGGTCGCATAGCGCGGCATTTCGGAATCGCCGAAGCCCCAGCCCATCCGTCCTTCCGGATTGAGCCAAACCAGCCGCTTCGAGCGCTCGCCGATACGGCGCAGGATGTCGGCGCGCGGATCGAGATTGTTGCTGCGGGCATCGCCGAGCACAATGACCGTGGTCTGCGCCGTGATCGCGCTCATGAAACCCTTCTCGAAATCGACGAAGGAGCGACCATAGTCGGACGAGCCGTAGCCAACCGACGACATGATCTGCTTCATCGCCTCTTCAGGCTTGTTCTTCTCCAGGACTTCACTGACTTCGATCAGGTTGCCGGAAAAAGCGAAGGAGCGCACATCGGATACAACTTCATGCAGGCTGTGGATCAGCAGCAGGAAGAAGTCGGAGACCTGCGCGACCGAGCCCGAGACGTCGCAGATCGCGACGATCTTCGGCTTGTCGCGATGGCGGCGCTTCCATGCCGTCATGAACGGCACGCCGCCCCAAGCAGCATTGCGGCGGATGGTGCGGCGGACATCGAGATGGCCACGGCGCTGCCGTTTGCGCGGCTTGCTGAAGCGCTCCCGCAGCCGCCGCGCGATCTGCCGGATCAGAACGCGCATCTGCGCGATCTGCCGCTGTTCCAGCCGCGCCATCGGCGCATTGCGCAGGATCTCATTGCGCAACGCCTCTTTCTCCTCGCGGCCATAGAGCAGCAGCGCCTGCGCGACCATCTCGCTGACGGTCTCGCGCAGGCTGCCGAGCGCCGTTGCAAGCCGTTCTGCATCTGCCGGATTGCGGGTCGTAAGCGCGTCGATGTCGTCGCGCAATTGCGCGATCCCGAGCTGCTCGAGCACCCGGCTAGCAAACAGCCCCCGCTGGGTGAAGACACGGATGTCGGTCAGGCCGGCGGCATTCGATGCGTTTGAAAGCGCAGCGGCAATGGCGGCGCGGTCCTGCGCCAGCAGCATCTGCGCGAGCGAACCGAGTTCGGTCGAATCCTGTGCCGACGCGGTACCTGCCGCGGCGTCGGTCCCGCTCTCGCTTGCCCCCTCGCCAGTCTCGTCGTCGTCATTTGCCGCGGACGGCGCGTCGAAATCAGGATGGGTGAAGAACGTATCGAAACAGGCAGCGAGCGCCGCCTTCTCCTCGCCGGATTTCGCCAGCGTCAGCAGCAGCGCATCGCGCAGGATGCCGCGATCGGAGGGACCGACCTCGGCGACCGCGCGCATCGCATCGATACTTTCGGCGGGCGAGATTTTCACCCCGGCGCCGCGCGCCGCCCGAAAGAAACGATGCAGGGTGTCACGCATCGGCTAACCGAACGCGCCCTGCCGGTCGGCCTTGGCAACGAAGCCCGAGACCTGCGGCAGTGTCGCTTCGATATCGCCTTCGTATTTCAGCAGCACGTTGAGCGTATCCTTGACCATCTCGTGGCCGAGTTCGGACGCACCGAGCAGCACGAGCACCTTGGCCCAGTCGATGGTCTCGCTGACCGACGGTAGTTTCTTCAGGTCCAGCGTGCGGACCTGATTGACGAAACCAACAAGCTGCTTGCGCAAGGTGGTGGACACGCCAGGCACGCGAGTCTCGACGATGCGCTCTTCGAGCTTGGGCTCGGGAAAGCCGATATGCAGATGCAGACAGCGGCGCTTCAAGGCATCGCCAAGATCACGTTCGCCGTTCGAGGTCAGGATCACGGTCGGCGGTACGATGGCTACGACGGTGCCGAGCTCGGGGATCGTGACCTGGAAGTCGGACAGGATTTCGAGCAGCAGCGACTCGAATTCGGCGTCGGACTTGTCGATCTCGTCGATCAGGAGCACGCAGCCCATCGGCTGTTCCAGCGCACGCAGCAACGGACGCGGCTCGACGAATTCCTTGGAGAAGAACACGTCGCCGAAATCATGCAGCTGCTCCAGCGCCTTGTCGAGCGTATCGGCGCCGCCCAGCACTTCGCCGAGTTTGTCCTTCAGTATCTGTGTGTAGAGCAGCTGCTTGGCGTATTTCCACTCATACAGCGCTTTGGCCTCGTCGAGGCCCTCATAGCACTGCATGCGGATCATCTCGAGGCCGCGCGAGGCGGCGATTGCCTTGGCGAGTTCGGTCTTGCCGACGCCGGCCGGGCCTTCGACCAGGATCGGTTTCTCGATCTTCTCGGCGAGATAGACAGCGGTGGCGATCTGCCGGCTGGCAATATAGCCGGCAGAGGCCAGGCTGCGCTCAACGGCTTCGATCGATGCTGAACTGGTGTTCTCGGCCACGCGCTTTACTCCGGATTTCGCATACTGGAATAAGCCCCTTAAACAGGTTTTGGGCGCCGCGCCCGGCTCATTCCGGCGTCCTGATTTGCTACGTGGTTCAGCCCGCGGCGTCCAGCGCCACCGGCTCATCGCTCAGTTGCGGCGACTGGGGGCCTGACAGTTGAGCGCCTTGCGGTACCCCGCGGCGCGGGCGTCGTCCTCGCTGCAAAACCAGCGATCCGGCTTCGGCTGGGTCGCGTAATTCTGGCATTGGGGAATGAGATAGACGCCAACATGGCCGGTAAACTTGGCCCGCCGGACCTGTTTCGCCCGGATATTGCAGCCGGCCGGCATCGCGAGATCGGTGGGAAACAGCGCCGCGCGTAGCTCCTTGTCCTTGTCGCTCCGGCAGGCCGAGCCGAGCAATGGGCTGTCAGCGGTCTTGCTGCGGAACTCCGCAGGCGTCACGAAGCACCCGCGCCACAGACCCTGGCGCTTGTCCTTCGCAGCCGTCTCATCGGGCTTGAGGCTGGTCTTGGCGCTGACCTTGTCCGACGGTTCGATGCTCACCGCATAGCCCGATTGGATCACCGCCTGATTGAGACTACTCGTCTCGCCAACGACACTGCAGAGACCGGCGCGACGGTTCTTGTAGATCTTGTCCTCGCCAAGGTCCTCGCAGCGAACCTCGCGCTTGCCGATCAGTTTCACCAGCTGGTCCCTTGCCTCGATGCCGCAGGCCCAGTTGTCGGCATGTTCATCGACACAGGGCTGATCGACCTCCGGCGCGTCCAGGCCGGCAAGCTTGTAGGCGACATTGCCGATCTGGATCGTATCGCCGTCCTTGACGATGGCTTCGACCGCCGAGGCCGGGTTGGCGACAAGCAGCAGGAAGAGCAGGGACAGGATGCGCATCAATCTGGTCTCGGGATCGGCACGGGAGGGCTTCGATCAGTCCTATCGCAGCATGCGCGCCCACGAAAGAGACATCACACGCACTGCGCCGTCACACCGCAACCAGCATCGCCACGCCGACGACAATCAGCGCGATCCCCGACAATTCGCGAGCGGACAACGGCTGTTTGAACGAATAATAGGCGACGGCCTGCGCGAACAACACCTCGACCAGCGCCAGTGTCCGCACATTGGCGGCGGCCGTAAGTGCAAAGGCCAGGAACCAGAATTGCGAGGCGGCTGCGCCCATGAAGCCGGCCAGCATCGATGGCTTCCATAGGCCGAGGATGTCGCTCAACACCTTGGGGGCACGGGCCAGCAGATAGATGGTCAGGATCAAGGTCTGCACGAATAGTGCCCAGACCAGCGCATAGGACGCCGCCGTGACGAAACTGACACCGGGCACCGTGATGATGGCGCCGCGAAAGCCGACGGCCGACAGCGCAAAAGCCGCCGCCGCGACCAGCCCGAGGACGGTCGGCCGGATGCTGGCGATGTTGCGCGTAGCACCGGGCCGCAGCGCCGTGACGACGACTCCGATGGTCGCAATCAGGATCGCCGCGACCTTCAGCGCCGTCAGATGGTCACCGAGAAAGACGAAACCGAAAATCGCGGTCTGGATCGCCTCGGTCTTGAGATAGGCGATGGTCACCACGAAGGAGCGGTCATTCATCGCCGCCAGCATGAGCCCGGTTGCAAATATCTGGCTCAGCGCGCCGAGCAGCAGCCACGGCCAGAATTCGGCTGATGGCCATGGCACCGTGTCGCCCGTTGCCAGGATGATCACCACGAAAAAGACGATCGAAAACGGGAAGCCGAACAGGAAACGGATGTTGGTCGCGCCCCAGGTCCCGAGCGGCCCAGTGAGCGAACGCTGCATGGCATTGCGCGTCACCTGCCCCAGCGAGGCGATGATAGTGAAGGGGATCCAGAGCGAGGCGATGGTGAACATGAGGCAGGACGGGTCCGCAAGCGATGGCGCGGAACCTGACTGCGTCACGCCGCAGGGTCAAGCGGCCCGCGCCCATGCCTGCGATGCGATCGCGACCGCCTCGGACGTGGCTTACCAGACGAAGCGCACGACGCCCTTGCCAGCATGGCTGCGGGTGAGGTTGGAGAACTCGCCCTCATAGGTCGCTGCGACCGACAGCCCGCTGCCGAGCATGACCTCCGCACTCGCGCTGGTCAGTGCCGCATCGGGCGCCATCGCCGCGCCGTTGACGACGAAGCTCGCGCCAGGCAGCGACTGGAACGATGCCTGCGCGACGCGATCGCGATTGAAGTCATGCGCCCATGCGGCGCGCCCGCGCAACGTGAGCAACGCGGTGTCGAGAGCGAAGGATTTGTCGGTGCGCAAGCCGAGCTCGCTACGCGTGGCAGTGACGTTGCGTCCGGTGTAACTAAGCGCGAAATCATTGCCGCCGGAGACAAGCGTCTCAGCATAGGCTGGCAGGTCGATATTCGTGACCTGGCCCGCGGCATAAGGCGTCAAACCCACGCCGCCAAGCCACGGCAGCACGCTCCGATGACCGGCTTCGGCGCGCGCCGAGAAAGCGTGCGCGGTGAAGTTCGCGCGCAGCCGGTCGGCATCGACGATGGTCACCAGCCGCTCGGTGGTGATGTTCTGCCACCCGTAAGCGAGCGCAGCTGTGATATAAGCGGGGCCTTGGTGATGGCGGATGAAGCCACCGATCTGGAACAGGTCCGAGTGACCGGAGCCGAGATTGTCAGCGAGACCGAAGCTGGTGCCGCCGCCAGCCACGGCGAAGCCGGCAAGCGTCTGTGGCGACAGCCAGGTATCGGCACCGACGACAATGCCGACGATCCGGCTACTGCTGTTGTGCGAACCAACGACCGTATTGCCGTCGGTCGCCTGACCACCACCGAAGCCCGCAGCCCAGACGTTCCAGCGCGCTTCGAAGCTCACCGCCACGGGTGGCGCTTTGGTGATCGCACCGTAGGCGTCGCGCCAGGACGTCGGTGAACGATCGGCCGCCGCGAAGGCATTCGAAGCTGTGTTCACGGTTGCGAGGCCGCGATTGGCAGCGAAGGGATCGGTCAGCACGCCCATGAATTGCGTCATGGCCTGCACGGTATTCTGTTGCACGCCGGTCGAGAGTTCGCCCGACGACTGCGTCAGATCTTCCGGCGCCATCGCCCCAAGCGCATAGGGGATGCCGCCATGGCTGCCGAAATAGGCATTCAGCGACGAAGCGATGTTGTTCTGATTGATGTTGAGACCGGTCAGCTTCAGATCGACATTGAGATAGACGTTTTGAGCATCGTAGCTCAGCGTCGTGATGAACGAGGGCGGCTCGTCGCTGACGATATTTGGGCTGAACCTGCCTGTGATGCCGCCAGCGGCGTTCAAAATAGTGTAGCGTTCACGCACATAGGCCGCGGGATCGAAGCTGATGCGAACGCCTGCATTATTGAGCGACGCGGCGCCTGTGATATTGGTCCGGTCCGCCGCCAAGCCAGATACTTCGACCATGTAGCTCGAAGCTGCGGCAAATGTCAGATTGCCTTGTACTGACAGCAGCCCGACCGAATTTCCGGGCGACAGCATGCCGCCATCCTGGATCTGTGTGGTGCTGACGATGCCGTTGCCGCCGAGCGTCGCGCCGCGTTCGACGCTCACCAGCGACGACGCGGCGATCGAGCCGTTGACGCTGAGCGTTCCGGCCTTGACGTCGGTGGCGCCCGTATAGCTATTGAGTCCGTCGAGGCGCGTGATACCCAAACCGCTCTGCGTGAATGAACCACTGCCCGAGATGGCCCCCGCCAATGTCAGCAGCCCGTCGCGCTTCGCGACAAGTTCGCCATTGTTGATGACATTGCCGATGATCGATCCGGTGAAACCACCATTACCGATCTGCAGAATGCCCTGTGTGATCTCCGTGCCACCGCTGTAAGTACTGTCGGCCGTCAGAACCGTCGTACCGGTGCCGACATGCCGAAACATGCCGGTTCCCGTGATCGTCCCACCGAATGTGTAGACATCGGAACGAAAAATCTGGAACTGGCCGTTGTTGATGACATCGCCAATGATAGAGCCCGCTGTGCCGCCGATGCCGAGCTGCAGCGTACCAGCAGAGACCAACGTGCCGCCACCGTAGGTGTTGTCATTGCCAAATGCCGTAAGGCCTGCGCCGACCTGAATGAAAGCGCCGGGACCGGAAATGACGTCATTATAGGAGAAATTATCGGATCGGTTGAATGCCAGGATGCCATTGTTCGTGACGTTGCCGGACAGTGTGCCGGTGGTGCCGCCATTGCCTATCTGCAGCGTACCGGCATTGATCATCGTGCCGCCGCTGTAGGAGTTGGCGCCCGCCAGAACCAACGTACCCCAGCCGTCCTTGATCAAGGCGCCAGCACCCGAGACATTTCCTGTTGTCGAGAATGTCGTGCCGAACAATGTCTCGATCGTGCCGGTGCCACTAAGCACGATATTTCGCGCGGACGTGATATCGGCGAGCGTCAGCAGCGTGCCACCCGAGAGCGTCAGCGTGCCCGTGCCGAGATTAGCGTCCGCGATAACTGCAACAGCGCCCCCGGAAACTGTCGTGCCACCCGTGTAAGTATTCGCTCCAGACAACAGCAGCGTGCCGCTGCCGGATTTCACGAGGCTGCCGCCCAGGCCCGTGATTGTACTTGCGATGACTGTGTCGCTTGCCTGATTGAGCGTCAGTTGCGCACTGGCGAGCGCGATCTCGCCGCCGAAGCCGATCAGCGAATTCGTCGAAGTGTTGTAGCCGTTGAGATCGAGCTTGCCGCCATAGACGATCACGTCACTGCCGTTGGGCAGTGCACCGGAAGCGCTAAGCTGCAGCGTGCCAGATTCGAGCAGCATGCCACCAGTCCAGCTGTTGGTATTAGCCAATATCAGAGTGCCGTCGCCGGCCTTGATCAAGCTGCCGGTGCCGGACACCGTGCCGGTGAGCACCAGCGCCGTTGCAGCGTCGGTATCGATCTCGCCGATGCCAAGCAACGACACGTTTCGCGCCGATGCGATGTTTGCAGTCGTATGCAAGATGCCATTGTCGAAGGTGAGACCGCCGGTTGCGGCGCCGAGATTCGCATTCGACGAAATCTGCAGCCTGCCTCCGCTGATGGTCGTGCCGCCAGTATAGGTACTGGTGCCGGCGAGCACGAGCGTGCCGCCACCGCTCTTGTTCACACCACCGGCGCCTACAATCGGAGCCGAAATTGTCGCCGTCTCGCCCGACAGAACACGCAGTTCACCAATGCCGTCCGAACCGGACAACGCGGTTGGCCGCAGTTCGCCAGTGCCTTGAACAAGGTTGTAGAGACCGCCGACGAATTGCAGTCCATAGAATTTCTGCGATCCATCTATCGTGACCGTGCCGCCCGCGCCGTTGAAGACGCCATAAATGGATCCCCACTGGGTATTGGCAACACCGCCCAAATCAAACCAGTTGTTATTAAGCGCATTCCAGGTTCCGCTGCCACCCGCAGTACCGCTCGACGCATCATCCCAACGTTGGAGGATGTCGGTGCCATTGGGCGAAGCAATGAGATCGACCACATGGAGCCGCGAGCTTTCGATCGAATAGGTGACGGGAAACAGCCCCGAGATCGGGGGCATCGTGCCGATGGTCAGTCCGGAGATTGACGAACCGCCAGTGTAGTTGATCATACGATAGTAACCGACCGCAGGTTCGCCCGTACCACTGATATTAAAGGTTACATCGTGGAGCGAAACATCGCCATTGACGAAGACACTCGCTGACGTCGTCGAGGCTGCTCCGTTCGAGAAATGACCCAGATTGAAATCGAAGGCGCTGCCGGCAAGCATTGACAGGTTGCCGTTCACCGTCAGACGACCCGTGCCATCAGGCGCGAGGGTGCCACCATTGAGCACCGTGGCGGCTCCGACGGAGCCATTGCCGGTGAGGCGTCCGCCCGCATCGATATTGACCGTGCCACCGAGTTGTCCGGTCACGCCAAGTGTTGCGCTCAGGATTTCCGTGGTGCCCGTAAAAGCAGCACTGCGACCGGATAGGATCGTGGTGCCTGACAGCACATTGATCGCGCCATTGCCGGTGATCAGACTGTTGAAGAAATAGTCGCCGCTCGTATGGTTGAAATTGAGCGTGCCGCTTTGTGCAAGTTCAACCGGGCCAGTCACAACACCAGGCGCCAGAGCCGCTGCCCCGGGCTCGGATCCGATATTCAACGCACCGCTGACACCAGAGGCACCTACTTGAATCGTACGCGCTTTCGCAACGCCCCCATTACTCACCGTCAGCGCGCCGACGGAAGCTGCGCCGATCTTCAGGGTCTGGGCATCGAGCGTCGACCGGATGCCATCGACCTTCACCGTGCCATGCGCGACATAAGACGCATCGTTGCCAATTGAAGCGGTAGCTGCAGTCACATGCATGCCGTCGGCAATCAGGAGCGAGCCGCTGCCGCGATAGCCGACGAACAGATTGGTATTGAGCCACGATGCGCCTGGGCCAGAGACGGTGACATTGGCATCGGTGCCGCTGTCATAGCCGACATAGCCATTGGCCGTCGTCAGTCTGGCGCCACCAGCAAAGGCCAGGCTGCCGGCATTGGCGCGCAAATCGCCGGTGAAGGATGCCGATATCCCCGAAAGCGTCCAGACGGCGTCGCCATTTTTTTCCAGCACCGAGAAGCCCCGATACTTCGTGCCCAATCCGGAGAGATCGAAAGTCGCGTCCTGATTGCCACCCAACGCAAAGATATTGGGATTGCTCGCATCCGAGCCGACGACGACATCGCCTGTAATGTTCGAGCCGGACCATAACTCCAGCCTGTTGCCGCCGCCGGTGAACAGAATCGCCGCAGCGCGCGATCCGTCGACGTTTCGCCCGCCCTCGATCGTTCCGGCCGAAACGACCGTTACGCCAGCACTCTGCCCAAGGATGGCGGCTCCCGCCGCTCCATTCGCGCCGGCGTGACCGCTGCTTCCAGCGCTGAGCTCCCAGCCACCGCCGCCCGGGCCGGCGGCCCCACCGGCCCCGGCATCGCCGCCCTGCACCAGTCCGCCATTGTCGACGCGGACCGTCCCCGGGTTCACCACCACGACGCCGGTGCCGCCAGCTCCGCCAGTGCCGCCATTGCCACCATTGCCGCCGGAAACGCCTTGGCCACCCGATCCACCCGCCCCGCCGGTCCCGCCGGTCCCGCCGAACACCGAGGCGCCGCTTCTAATGACGGTCATACGAGCGCTTTCGACGACGATGCCGGCGCCGCCATTGCCACCATTGCCTCCACTGCCGCCATCGCCGCCGACGCCGCCGTCGGTCGCGGTGGTGATGCAGGGCGGCTGTCCGCCCGGGCAATAGTTACCGATACTATCCGGCGCGCCCGTGCCTCCATTGCCGCCGCCGCCACCCCAACCGCCCGAACCACCTTTGATAGCGGGAGCGAGCGTTTCCAGGGTTTGTCCGGATGCGTAGAGGCCTATTCCGCCGCCGCCGCCCCCACCCCCACCTCCACCGCCGCCGCCGTAGCCGGGGGCCATGAAGGTTCCGTAATACGCCACAACACCATCGCCACCATCGGCGGCGGCTCCGCCACTGCCACCTGCGCCGCCCGCAATGAACTGGTTGCCCGGAACGAACGACCCGCTGAATATCGCGCCGGTGCCGCCACCGCCGCCACCGCCGCCGCTGCCGCCGTCATGGCCCATTCCGTGAAACCAGTTGCTGCCATCTCCACCCTTGAGCCGCTGGGGACGCTTCCCGGGCGATCCCGCGCCTCCCTGGATTTGACCGCCCAGGAGTTGCGAGCCGTTGAAGCCCAGGTTTCCACCCAGGCCGCCCTCTCCCCCTCCACTCGCATGTGCACCACTGCCACCCTTGCCGCCATTGCCGATATAAGCGTTCTTCAGCGACTCGTTCTTGGCATTCCTGCCGCCACCGCCGCCGCCGCCGCCTCCATTGGCGGGGTCGATCACACCGCCTATTCCGCCCGCTTTGGGATTGCTGGATGCATGCGCTCCGCCATTTCCGCCGACGCCCGAAGCCTGCGCATGAACCGCTTGCGACGAGGCAATCGCCGCGACCATCAGCACCGGACCCGCAAGCGACAACAGCGACAGCATCATGGCTGTCGACGACATCAATGTGTTAGCACGGCGCGCGCCGGTGCCGCTGCTCGTACTCGAGCCGCTGCAGCACGCTGCGCTGACGACTGAAAATACCGGGAGCTTCACGATCGAACTCCAGCTCGCAGATCCACGCGAGCGAAGTTCCATGAGACACGCGATCGCATGACGAGTCGCAATCAAAGATCGACGAATCGACCTATAGGTTCGACGAACGCCCTGCAGGTTTTTCGCGTGTTGAAACGTAGCAACACACACCGCGGAAAATACTCAACACACTGACGTCGCTAACGATTTGTTAAGTCGTGATCAGCACGCGATTGATAGCAATCGGCACGCGGAATGTGAGTCGCTAACGTGCTCACATTCACCTCGCTTGGTGTCGTTCAAACGCCAAGATGCGCGCGTAACTCAGCTCGGCCAGCCCGCGACACCGGCCAATGGTCTTCATAATCATGCAAGCGCAATTGCCATGCCCCGCTCGACCGGCGCACGACCTCGCGCACGAACTGATGATTGACGACGGCCGTACGATGAATGCGCACAAACCAGCCCGGCGGGATCAGGCCCAGCCACTGTGTCAGCGGCCTTGGATCGAGCACCATCGCGCCATCCACCAGCCACACCTCAGTATAGTCTTTCGACGAGCGCAGGCCGACGATTTCGGTCAATGGCGTGCCGAGAATGCCATGCGCGCGGCGTAGGTAGATCAGTGCGGGATACGCAGCCTGAGAATCTTCCCCACCAGAGGTGATCGGCGACCGGCCATAGCGCGCCGCCGCGATGAGGTCGGCACAACGAAACAGATCAGCAATTTCATCTGACCACCGGCGCGGCGCTGCGACCGCATCGAAACCGATGCAGGCGACGAGCCTACCGTCATGAAATACCGGCACGCTAAGTACGCTTTTGTTGTTCTGCCGGATAAACTCAGCGCGCAACGCACCGGCGCTGCGTGGCAGTGCCTCGATGTCATTGACCATCACAGCCTGCCCCAAGACCAGCCGTTGATGCAGCCAGCCGATCATGGTGACCGGCACATGCTGCAGATCCTGCACAAAGGATCCGACCCCACCGCGACTCCACTCATGGGTGTTGCGAAAGCGCAGATGGTCGGCGTCGTATTCGAACATCCATGCGCGATCTGCTTCGGCGTCCGCGCCTATGACTTGGAGTAACTCGGCAATCGCCGCATCAAGCGGCCGCGTCAGCAGCAACATCGCCGTGTCGAACACCCAGTCGGATTGCGACGCCGCAACACAATCATCGCGGCTAACGAATTCCCAGGGCTGGGCTGAATCGGATGACAACTGCAATGCTCGCGGTAGTGATCACAAGACCTACCCAACCATCTTACCTTCGGCAGCGTGTCAATCCCTGCAGAATGGCGACTATTCCATCGCGGCACCCGGGCATCCACACTGTGCGATGCGCCGCGATCTTGGGCAGTCGTCGGCGCCACAACCAGCATTGCAGCGTCCGCTTTTGGCGATACATTGAAGCAAAGCGCATTCGGAGACTGCCGGATCATGCTGCGATTTCTGCCTGTTGTCCTCGGTACCCTGACTTGTTGGGCAATGAGTTGGGTTGTTACCCCAGCACTCGCGCAAAATGCCCCGCGCGGCAGTGAGTGTCTGGCAATGGCCACACGGCCACCACTCGCAATTCCAGTCAGTTTGCGTCGGACTGCTGCGAAGACCGATGAAGTCTCCATCACCTATGCCGGGCACTCCACCTATTACATCGACACACCCGGCGGCGTGACTATCGCCACCGACTATAACGGCATCTACAAGCTCGATCGGATCCCGGATGTGGTGACGATGAACCGGGCCCACAGCACCCATTACACGCTGTATCCCGACCCGCGCATCAAGACGGTATTGCATGGGTGGGGTGAGAGTGGACAGCCGGCGCAGATCCATGAGCGCATCGGCGATGTGCTGATCCGCAACGTCACGACGGACATCCGCCGCTACTATGGCGATGACGCCGGCGGCGAGATGGTGAAGGACGGCAATTCGATCTTCATCTTCGAGGTTGCCGGCCTGTGCATCGGCCATCTCGGCCATCTGCATCACAAGCTCGACGAGAGCCACTTCGCCGTGATCGGCCGGCTCGACATCGTGATGGTGCCGATCGATGGCAGCTACACAATGTCCCTCGACGGCGTATCCGAGATCACCAAGCGGCTGCGCGCCTCGGTGGTGCTGCCCATGCATCGCTTCATGACACCGCTCAGCGACTTCATGACAAAGATCGGAAAAGATTTCGAAATCGACCAGCGCAGCGCCCAAACGCTGACAATATCACTCAATGCGCTCCCCAAGGCACCGACGGTGATTATTCTCAACGGGGTTTGACGACCTGTCGAAGCGGGGGTCAGGCAGAACAGAAACGCTAGACCTCTTCCGCGACCACCATATAGTTCACGTCCATATCGGACGACAGCGTCCAGCGGTCACCGAGTGGGTTGTAGACTACGCCTGACTGTTCGGTGATTTCCAGCTTGTTGCGCGACAGGTGATGCGCGAGTTCGTCCGGGGTGACGAACTTGTCCCACTGATGGGTGCCACGGGGCAGCCAGCGCAGCACGTATTCGGCGGCGACGATGCCGAGCGCAAAGCTCTTCCAGTTTCGATTTAGCGTCGAGACCACCATCAGGCCACCGGGCTTCAGCATCGACGCGCAGCGATCGAGGAAAGCACCAACATCGACTACATGCTCGATCACTTCCATCGCCAGCACGATGTCGAAGCGCTCACGCACGTCCATCTCCTCGACGGTGGTGCAACGATAATCGATCGACAGATGCCCTTTGTCGGCGTGCAACTTGGCCGCGGCGATATTGGTGGCGGAGGGATCGATGCCGATCACCTGTGCGCCGAGCCGCGTGAACGGCTCACAGAGCAAACCAGCCCCGCAACCGATATCGAGCATGCGCAATCCGCTCAAGCAATTCAGGCTGCGAACATTGCGATCGAACTTGCGGCAGGCGGCGTCGCGAATATAGGTCAGGCGCAGCGGGTTGATCTTGTGCAGCGGCGCCATCTTGCCGCGCGGATCCCACCACTCCTCTGACAGCTTCGAGAATTTCGCGACTTCGCTGGCATCGACGGAGGATGCGGAAGCATCGGAATAGCTGGATTGCATGGCCATTGTGGAGCCGTTGTCCTATCGCGCTGTGATGTGGCTGCGAAATGCGAGTGGCGACGCGATCATCTTGATGACTTCTTCATCATCACCCATGTTCTCGATGGCGATGTCACCATAATTCAAGATGCGTCCCAGAATGCTCTGATTGACGCTGACGCTCGCGACCTTGTCGATACTGATCTCGAAAGTCTTGCGCGTGATGAAGCCTTCCTTGTGCACGACCCGCAGCGTGGTGACATCCGTCTCGGTCGTCCAGCGCTGGAACCAGCCCTTCATCGACCAGTACAGCGCCGCGAAGGCCACTACGGCCGAAGATGCCAGGCAGAGCAGAACAAGGGTTTCGTTGATCGCGTAACGCGTCAGGACCAGCAAAGCCGCGGAGACAATCCAGGCCGCGATGGCCGGGACATAGACCACCCAGTGCAAGTTGCTGGAATACAGCACCTTCTCGCCCGGCTGCAGGATATCGTCGATATAGCGCCCCATAAACCGTCCAAAATGCCCTGTCTCGGTGCGTTCTAAGGGACCAGGAGCCCGGGTTGCTTGCCCCCACCCTCGCCGCTATGTATACGCGCGTTTTCGCCCGCGTGCGTAGTGCGCGGTATCTTTACCCACTGTCGTCAGGGAATGCACCACTCGTCATGGGCCGGCTCGTAATGAAATTCGGCGGTACGTCCGTCGCCAACATCGACCGCATCCGCAACGTCGCGCAGCACGTCAAACGCGAGGTCGATGCCGGTCATGAGGTCGCGGTCGTGGTGTCGGCGATGTCGGGCAAAACCAACGAACTGGTGGCCTGGTGCACCGAAGTGTCGCCGATGCATGACGCCCGGGAATACGACGCCATCGTCGCGTCCGGTGAGCTCGTGACCGCCGGCCTGCTGGCGATCGCGCTGCAGACCATCGGCATCCAGGCGCGCTCCTGGCAGGGCTGGCAGATCCCGATCAAGACGTCGGACGCCCATGCCTCGGCCAGAATCGACGAGATCGACGGCGACAAGCTCATCAAGCGCTTCAAGGAGCGCAAGGAAGTGGCCGTCATCGCCGGATTCCAGGGCATCCATGCCGAAACCGGCCGCGTCACCACACTCGGCCGCGGCGGGTCCGATACCTCGGCAGTGGCAATTGCCGCCGCCGTCAAGGCTGACCGCTGCGACATCTATACCGACGTGGACGGCGTCTACACCACCGATCCGCGCGTCGTGCCGAAGGCACAACGCATGAACAAGGTGGCGTTTGAGGAAATGCTGGAACTGGCGTCGCAGGGCGCCAAGGTCCTGCAGGTCCGCTCCGTGGAACTCGGCATGACCCACAATATGCCGATTTTCGTGCGCTCAAGTTTCGACAAACCCGAAGACATCGACCCGCACGGCACCCCGCCGGGCACGCTGATCTGCAGCGAGGAGGAAATCATGGAAAGCCACGTCGTTACCGGAATCGCCTTTTCCAAGGACGAGGCCCAGATTTCCGTCCGCCAGATCGAGGACAAGCCGGGCGTCGCCGCCTCGATCTTCGTGCCGTTGGCCGAAGCCAACATCAATGTGGACATGATCGTCCAGAACGTCTCCGAGGACGGCAAGACCACGGACCTGACCTTCACGGTCCCGGCCACCGACTATGCCCGTGCCAAAGAGACTATCACGGCGGCCAAGGCCAAAATCGGCTATGCCCGCATCGACAGCGCGACCGATGTCGCCAAGGTCTCGGTGATCGGATCTGGCATGCGCAGCCATGCCGGCGTCGCCGCGCAAGCCTTTGCCGCCCTTTCCGAGCGCCAGATCAATATCCGGGCAATCACCACGTCCGAGATCAAGTTCTCTGTCCTGATCGATACAGCCTACACGGAACTGGCGGTTCGCACCCTGCACACGCTGTATGGTCTCGACAAAGCGTAGAAAATTTTTCCTGAAACATCCGTTATTTTGATGTGAACGGTGTGTTTCTTGTCTGGCAGGTGTTTTGCTTGGCAAAACAAGCCTCAATTCGCTATACGGCCTGCATGGGCAGCCGTTGCGGCTGAGGGCGCCGTTTCGGACAATCTGATACGGTTCTGTCGCTGCGCCTCTTGTTGCGCGGCGGTGCAAATTCTATTGTTTTCTGAGGCTTAGCGTCGGCGCACGGCTTTTGTCAGGTGTCGGCCTCGTGGGGAGGGTGTCGGCACATGCGGAGCGCGTCGGGTGGCCCCCGAGTCTTGCTGAGACGGCTCCGCGAAGTGATGGCGGAGCAGGTCAGCGCTCAGGAACGCCTCGACAAGATCGTGGTGCTGATCGCCGCCAATATGGTGGCGGAAGTCTGCTCGACATACGTACTGCGCGTCGACAATACACTCGAGCTCTACGCCACCGAAGGCCTCAACCGCGACGCCGTCCACCAGACCGTGCTGAGCTCCCATGAAGGCCTGGTCGGTCTGGTCGCCTCCGAAGCCACACCGCTCAATCTCAACGACGCCCAGAGCCATCCGGCGTTCTCGTTCCGCCCGGAGACCGGCGAAGAAATCTATCACTCGTTTCTCGGCGTGCCGATCCTGCGCGCCGGCAATACGCTCGGCGTGCTGGTGGTGCAGAACCGCGCCAAGCGCACTTATGTCGAGGAAGAAGTCGAGGCACTGCAAACCACCGCCATGGTGCTGGCCGAGATGATCGCCTCCGGCGAGCTATCGGCGCTGGCGCAGCCGGGCGCCGAGCCCGCTGCGCGGCATTCCCTGCACAAGACCGGCGCTATCCTTTCCGATGGCATCGCGCTCGGACATGTAGTGCTGCACGAGCCGCGCGTCGTCATCACCAATTACATCGCCGAAGACCTGCCGAAGGAAATCAAACGGCTGGACACGGCGCTGACCAAGCTGCGCTCGGACCTCGACCGCATGCTGGAACGCGGCGACGTCGCCGACGGCGGCGAGCACCGCGATGTGCTTGAAGCCTATCGCATGTTCGCCAATGACCACGGCTGGTCGCACAAGCTGCACGAAGCGGTCGCCACCGGCCTCACTGCGGAAGCCGCCGTCGAACGCGTGCAGTCGGATACCCGTGCGCGCATGCTGCGTTCCACCGATCCCTATCTGCGCGACCGCCTGCACGATCTTGAAGATCTCGGCCACCGCCTGATGCGGCAGCTGGTCGGCCAGGATCACGCGCCCTCGCGCGAGCAGATGCCGGACAATGCGATCCTGATCGCACGTGCGATGGGCCCAGCCGCCCTCCTCGACTACGATCGCAAGAAGCTGCGTGGCCTGGTGCTGGAGGAAGGTACGGCCAATTCGCATGTCTCGATCGTGGCGCGCGCGCTCGGCATTCCCGCGATCGGTGAAGTCGCGAATGCGCCGGGCATTGCTGATCCAGGGGACGCCGTCATCGTCGATGGCACCTCGGGCTCGATCTATATTCGGCCCTCCGCCGAGATCGAATCCGCTTATGCCGAACGCGTGCGTTTCCGCGCGCGGAGACAGGCGCAGTATTCAGCGTTGCGCGACCTTCCCTGCGTAACCAAGGACGGCCAGAAGGTCGACCTCCTGATCAATGCCGGCCTGATCATCGACCTGCCGCATATCGACGACACCGGCTCGGCGGGCATAGGCCTGTTCCGTACCGAACTGCAATTCATGGTCGGCGAAAGCCTGCCGCGCTCGAGCGATCAGCTGGCGCTGTACCGTGCGGTGCTCGATGCTGCCGGCTCGAAGCCAGTGACGTTCCGCACCCTTGATATCGGCGGCGACAAGGCGCTCCCTTACATGGAGACCATCGTCGAGGAGAACCCGGCGCTGGGCTGGCGCGCGATCCGTCTTGGCCTCGATCGGCCTGGCCTGCTGCGCGGCCAGATCCGCGCATTGCTGCGCGCCGGCGGCGGGCGTGCGCTGCGCATCATGTTCCCGATGATTTCGGAAGTGGCCGAGTTCGATCAGGCCAAGGCGATCGTCGAACGCGAGCTGACTTATTTGCGCCAGCATGGTCATGCCCTGCCCGAGCGAATCGATGTTGGCACCATGATCGAGGTGCCTGCGCTGGTCTATCAGCTCGACGAACTCCTGAAGAAGGTCGACTTCGTCTCGGTCGGCTCCAACGACCTGTTCCAGTTCCTGTTCGCTGTCGACCGCGGCAATGCCAAGGTGTCGGAACGCTTCGATACGCTGTCGGCGCCGATCCTGCGCGTACTGCGTGAGATCGTGCAAAAGGGCGACGCCGCCAAACGTCACGTCTCGCTGTGCGGCGAGATGGCCTCGCAGCCGATCGGCGCGCTGGCGCTGATTGGCATGGGCTATCGCTCGCTGTCGCTGTCGGCCACCGCACACGGTCCCGTGAAGGCAATGATTCTCGACCTCGATGCCAAAAAGGCCGAGGCGCTGATGACACAACTGCTCGACGCCCCCTCGGGCAGCGTCTCGATTCGGCAGAAGCTCACCGAATTCGCTGAGGCCGAGGGACTGTCGTTGTAGCGAGGCTCTGCCCGTACGACGCGCTTCCCCTTTCCGCGATCTCCGAGATTCCACGATGTCCCTGCTGCCCGAAACCAAACTCGACGTACTCCTCGCACATCACGCCTCGCTCGAGGCACAACTGATGGGTCAGGTCAGCGCCGAGAATTATGTGAAGATGACGCGCGAGCTGTCCGAGCTCAATCCGCTGATCGACGCGGTGAAGACCTATCGCGGTGCGCTTGCAGAGATCAAAGATATCGATGCGATGATCGCCGATACTTCGACCGATGCGGAGATGCGCGAGATGGCGCAGGCCGAGCGCCCGGCGCTGGAAGAACGCATCGCGGCGCTGGCGCAGGAAATCCGCGTGGCGCTGTTGCCGAAGGATGCGATGGACGAGCGCAACGTGGTGCTAGAAATCCGTGCCGGCACCGGCGGCGACGAGGCTTCACTCTTCGCCGGCGACCTGTACCGGATGTATGAGCGTTTTGCGGCACTGGCCGGCTGGAAGGTCGAGGTGATTTCGGCGTCCGAAGGCACCATGGGTGGCTACAAGGAAATCATCGCCGAGGTGAAGGGCCGCGGTGCTTTCGCCAAGTTGAAATTCGAATCCGGTGTACACCGCGTGCAGCGCGTGCCCGATACGGAAACTCAGGGGCGCATTCACACGTCGGCGGCAACGGTCGCTGTCATGCCCGAAGTCGAAGAAGTGGATATCGACATCAAGCAGGACGACCTGCGCATCGACACGATGCGCGCCCAGGGCGCCGGCGGCCAGCACGTCAACAAGACCGAATCAGCGATCCGCATCACGCATATCCCGACCGGCATCGTGGTGATGATGCAGGACAGCCGCTCGCAACATAAGAACCGCGCTTCGGCGATGAACATCCTGCGCTCGCGCATCTATGACGCCGAGCAGCAGCGTATCGATTCCGCCCGCTCGGCCGAGCGCAAGGAGAAGGTCGGCTCCGGTGACCGCTCGGAGCGCATCCGCACCTATAATTTCCCGCAGGGCCGCGTCACCGACCACCGCATCAATCTCACGCTCTACAAGCTGCCGCAGGTGATTGCCGGCGAAGCGTTGGGCGAACTGGTCGATGCGCTGACGACAGAGCATCAGGCTGCACAGCTCGCTGCCCAGGGCGACGCGGCGTGAGCGCCGGCGACATGTTCGCCGGACAGAGCGTCGAGAACGCACGACGCTCATTGACCAATCTGCTCCGCACCCAGGGCATCGATTCCGCTGAACTCGACGCGCGCTTGCTGACTGGTGCCGCGCTCGGACTCGATCTGACCGGATTGATCTCGGCGGCAAAGCAGGTCCTGACGCCCAATGAAGCGGCCCAACTTGCGCGCTTCGCCCAGCGCCGCATCAATGGCGAACCGGTCGCCCGCATCCTTGGCATGAAAGAGTTCTGGGGCCTGCCGCTGCAGCTATCGCCCGATACGCTGGTGCCCCGCCCCGATACCGAAACCATCGTCGAGGCGGCGCTCGAACTTCTCGATGAGAGAGGTCCGCGCGACCGGCCGTTTACGATCGCCGATCTCGGCACCGGCTCCGGCGCGATCCTGCTGGCGCTGCTTTCGGAGTTAACCAACGCCACCGGCATTGCGACTGATATCAATCTCGACGCCTTGCGGACGGCTCGCTCCAACGCTGCGCAACTCGGCTTGATCGAGCGCGCCCATTTCGTTGTCTGCGACTATGCCTCAGCCCTGGCCGGCGGCTTCGACCTGATCGTCTCCAATCCGCCCTATATTCCCTCGGCCGACATCGCCGACCTCGACATCGAGGTGCGCGACCACGACCCGCTCCGCGCTTTGGACGGCGGGAATGACGGACTATACGCCTATCGAATCATCGCGCCCGAAGCCGCCCGGTTGCTGGTGCCCGGCGGCCTCCTGGTGGTCGAGGTGGGCCACGACCAGAGCGACGATGTCGCCGGTCTGATGACGGTATCGGGGTTAACCCTGCCGGGGCCGGCCAAAGCCGATCTTGGGGGCATTCGCAGGGCGGTATCAGGGCAAAAAAAGCCCCGATAAAGCCTTCTTGCGACAGAAAAAACCACTTGGAATATCCCCGGGGAGCGACTACCTTCCTGTCACAACATCGGTTCAGGGTTGGCTCGCCCCGTAGATTTACGGCAGGAAGCCAGAATTCTCGCTAGAGAGCCCGTCCGGGTGAAAGGTTCCAACAGGCAGGTTGAATTGGGCGCGATGGCTGAAAGAGCTGCGCTGCCCGCGACCGCAAAGCGAACGAAAGCCTGATATTGCGCTTTAAACTTCACGCACAGAAAACGTCACGCGTAGAAGCTTGGCCTTGTTTCGGCGGGTGAGTTATTTGGTCCGACTGGCACGGTCAGCGGACGGTTGGGGAACGCGTGTTTGTTGAACGCGAATGACGGCAAGTTCGATGCAGCAAAGGTCTGCACGACGATTCGGATGCTTGACGCGTCCGCATCCCGCAATGTGCTGCGGCAATCATCTCTTTGAAACATAGCTCTGTGACACTCTGGATCGATAACTGAAGGCGACACATGCGAAACGGTCAGAACAACAACAAGCGGATGCGGAATAACAACAACAACCGCAACAATAGTAACAACAACAATAACAATCGGCGCGGCCAGAACCCGATGACCCGGGTCTTCGAATCGAATGGCCCCGACATCAAGATCCGCGGTACAGCCTCCCACGTCGCAGAGAAATACGTCCAGCTCGCCCGCGATGCACGCAGCTCAGGTGATCCCGTTGCCGCCGAGAACTACTATCAGCACGCCGAGCATTATTTCCGCCTCATCGCCGCCGCGCAGGAGCAGTTCCGGCAGAATCAGCCGCAACCGCGCACCGAAAACGAGATGCCGCCTGAGGACAACGATGACGAGAGCGAGAGCTACTCGAACTTCGGCGCCGAGCCCGGTTTCGTGCCGGTACAACAGCAGCCTTTTGCGCAGCGCGAGCAGCCTCCGCAGCGTGAGGGTGGTCAGCCCTATCAGCAGCGCGGCGAACAGCCCTATCAACCCCGCGAGAACAATCATCGCGAACACCGCCAGCAGAATCAGCCGCAGGGCCAGCCGCAATATCAGCCGCAGCCGATGATGCCGGTCGGCGATGGTGTCGATCGTCTGCCTTCTTTCATTACGGGTGGTGCGCAGCCTCAGCCGGGTGCTGCTCCAGGCGGCTTCGAACAGAATGCTGGTGGAGAGCGCTTCCCGCCGCGGCGTCGCCGCCGTCCGCACGGTCCTCGCCCCGACGTTGCTGCAGCTGGCGCGCCGGCAGAAGCACCAAGCGACGATTTCAATCCGGGCAACTCATAAGCCCGGCCGCTCTCCGGCGAGAGCGCACATCACGAGGCATAGATTGGCCGTGGCTCAAAAAGCCGCGGCCAATTCTTTTGCACCTGGCAGATTGCTGTTGCTGTCCATCCGCGCGTTGGTGACTGCGAGCAGCTTGGCCACGGTATTGTGGCGGATCGCCACCGGATTGCGCTCATAGCCGCCGCGCTGGAAGAAATTCGCCGTCGGCACCTGTTCGCGCATCGCCTGCGGCATGGTCACCATATCGAAACCGTTGCCATCGCCAGTGAGATTCATCATCTCCAGTTCGGCCGCGCTGAGCGGACGATCGAACCCGCGGGCGCGGGCAAAATTCACTGACGTCAGCAGTTTGTGGACCTGCAATTGCGGGCCGATATCCATGTCCAGCACCAGCGCATGCATGGCCCAGCCCTGCGGCGTCGTGCCGAGCTTCTCAAGCGCGCTCCAGTTTTGCGGGACAGTGCGCACAGTCGCCTGCATGCGCTTGAAGACCGCGATCTTGTGATCCATCGCCTTGCGCTGCGGGCCCGAGAGCGTCGATGCCTTGTCCGTCAGCACCTTCAGAATCTGAGGCCCCTGTTCCGCAACGAGCGTCGTCGTATTGGCTGTGAGCAGCTGATTATAGCCGACCGCGGTAGAAATCGCGCGCGATCCCGGACGTGACGGGTTCAAGCCCGACTGCATGTCATGGCCGCCATTACCGCCGGTCTCGAAAGAATAGACGCGCACCGCAATGTCGCGTGTCAGCCCGGCCTGCAAAGCGGCACGAGCATAGGCGCGCTTGAACTCCATCTCGTTGGCAGGCCGCTGCGGCACAAACTGGAATTGCTCCCTCGCCGCCGCGAGGAAATCCGCCACCACCGGAAGATCCTTGCGAACGCGCGGACCAGTATCTTCAGGCTCCGGATTCACCGGCCGCTTCGGTCCTTCATAAAGCGGCGCCTGTTCCAGCACGTAGTCATTCAGCGTGATCTGCTGGCGGTCCCGGCGCTTGGCATTACGGATCTTCCGCTTCTCAGAAATTGCATCCCAATAGGCACCGGCCTCCTGGTCGAAAGCCGCGCGCGCTTCCTGATATTCCGCAAGCTTGCGGCGGTATTCGACAATGGCCTGTGGCGAAGCGCCCTGAGCCATGACATTGGCGACGCTTGCGGGCAGCGCGTTCGAGTCAAACGTATACGCCGGTGACGACGCCAATAACATGACGGCCGGAGCGATGATGGCCAACGAGCGGATCGAATGAGACATGAGACCTGTCGAGATAACTGCTGGCCGGAGCCCGCATCAATGCAAATGATTGAGACCGAACGCCGCCCCGCGTTGATCTCGATGAGGGTCAAGGGTGTTTCTGTCCGAAGAACGTTGGAGCAGTTTGGTGAAGATTGTCTTTCCAATGCTCGTCGTATCGGCTCGCACCAGTGCGCCATTCGAACGCACGGAGCCCCCCCAACCGATTGGAATGACTCACTCTTCCTTGGCGCCGCTGGTCTTGACGATCCGCGACCATTTGGTCTCGTCCTGATCGATGAAGACTGCATAATCTTCCGGCGTGCCCGGCGTCGGTTCCGTGCCATCCTGCTGCAGGCGTTTTCTGACCTCGTCGGAGGCCAGCGCCGCGCGAAGTTCCTTGTTGAGTCGGTCGATGATCGGCCGCGGCGTCCCGGCCGGCGCGATCAGGCCGTAGTACAGCGACGCATCGAAACCCTGCAGTCCGGATTCGGCAATGATCGGCACATCCGGAAGCAGGCTCGTGCGCGTGAGGCTGGTCACTGCCAGCCCACGCAATTGTCCGCCAGCAATATTGGCATGTGTTGCGGGGATTGGCGCGAAGGCCATCGGAATATGCCCGCCGATTAGGTCGACCAGCGCCGGCCCGGTTCCCTTGTACGGCACATGCACCAAGGTGATACCCGCGGCATGTCCGAAATATTCGCCGGTGATATGACTGGCAGTGCCGGCCCCTGCCGAGCCGAAATTGAGCTTGCCGGGGTTCGCCTTCGCGTAGGCAATCAGTTCGGCAACCGTCTTTGCCGGAAATGACGGGTGCACCACCAGAGAGTTCGGCGAATTGCCGATCATTCCGATCGGTGCGAAATCCTTGCGCGGATCGTAGCCGGCCTTGCTGTAGAGCGTAGGGCCGATCGCCAGCGTTCCGGTATAGCCGAGGCCGATGGTGTAACCGTCCGGCGTACTCTTGGCGACGGCGCGCGTCCCCACGGTGCCGCCGGCTCCCGCGCGATTGTCAACGATGATCTTCTCGCCGAGAGGCTCGCTCATCTTGTCGGCGATGGCGCGCCCGACGATCGACGTGCTGCCACCAAGCGCGAACGGGATGATCAATGTGACGGGGCGTTCCGGATAGGTCTGCGCTCGCGCAAGTCCTGTCGAACCGTGCCACGCACATACTGCCACCGCAGCGCATAGCCATCCCTTCCATGTCGCCATGGCGTACATCCTCCCGGAAACGCATTCTTGTTGTGGCATCGTTGCCGAAATGACGCCGCTTCGCAACAGTGACGCTACTTCCAGGCGAAGACCGGCTGCTCCAGCTCGGCCACACGGGTGATGCGACCCGCAAGAACTTCGCTGAACTGATAGATCAGCGCGGCGGTCGGCGCGTGAATAAAGTGGCCGAAATGACTGTAGCGGATCAGGCGCCGGTCGCTCTCGGGAATGGCAACGAAATCGAACGCCTGCGGCCGCGCGAGCTCCGACAGCGCAATGCGATGAACCGAGGCGACCTCATCGGGGTTCGGCATCAATTGAACGCTGTCTTGCGCCCACATGACAACAGGCGTGATCAGATAGCCGGAGCGGGTCGGGTAATCGTCGAGGACACCGACGACATCGTCCCGCGTAAGCTGCAGACCGAGCTCCTCATGCAACTCGCGGATTGCCGCCTGCACGGGCGTCTCGCCGGGATCGCAGCGACCGCCAGGAGGTGCCCATTGATTACTGTGAGCGCGCAGACCGGACGCGCGTAACGTCAGCAACAGCGAGGTCTCCAATCCGGGCGTGGCTTCAACCATCACGAGGGCCACCGCCGCACGCTTCAGCCCCGAAGCGTACTGGCCCTCGTCGATCCGCGTGAATGCGGCTAGGCGAGTCTCGATCATTGTTCGGGTGGCGGCATTGAACGGCAGGATCATCCGCGATTGATAGCACAGTCACGGATGATCCAACAAAGCCGATAAATTCAGCGCATCAGGCCAGTTCAGATGCCGCGCGCTGCATGTTGTCCGACATATCACTGGTCACAGTGCTCTGCTCTTCGACGGCCGCCGCCGTCGAGGTCACAAACTCGTTAACATGTTCGATCGCCTGCTTGGCCTGGTTGGCCAAATTCTTGACCTCCGCGGCCACCACCGCAAAGCCCCGCCCCGCCTCACCGGCGCGAGCCGATTCGATGGTCGCATTGAGGGCGAGCAGATTGATCTGGCCGATCATGTCGCCGATGAGCCCAACGATGCCTCCCATGGCATGTGCAGCCGAGGTGAGCCGCTGCGCCTCGATGTCCGCCGCCTCCACCTGTTGCACCGCGGACTCTGCCGTCTGCCGAGACTTCACCATCGTCTCGGAGATCTCGCGGATCGATGCATTCATCTCTTCGCTGCCGGCAGCGACCGACTCGATCAAGGAACGAGCGCGCTCCGCTTTCAAGCGGGCCATGGCCTGCGCCGTAATATCGGCAGTGTATTTGACCACTTTGAACGGCCTGCCGTT
Organism: Tardiphaga sp. 42S5; assembly: GCF_034044155.1. Taxonomy (NCBI): domain Bacteria; kingdom Pseudomonadati; phylum Pseudomonadota; class Alphaproteobacteria; order Hyphomicrobiales; family Nitrobacteraceae; genus Tardiphaga; species Tardiphaga sp. 42S5. Next base: position 216,978 of record NZ_CP139027.1, read on the forward strand.
GAGATCGAAAATCGGATTGTAGGATGCCTGGATCCAGATCTCCCGGCCCCCCTTTCCGATGCGTCTGTATCCGCGGCCTGATAGGTCCCGCGATTGAGGCTCGCCCAGAATTCTACATAGGCCGCGCCAGATCGCTCTATCGGATCGACAAACATGCTGTGATGCCGGTCCCGGATTTCGTCGATCGTGTAACCGACCGTATCAAGGAAATTCTGGTTTGCCGTCAGGATGCTGCCATCCATGCGAAACTCGATGACCGCCTGCGACTTGCGAATAGCCGCCATCTGGCCGTTGCTATCAGCGGCAAGCAACTTTTGTTGGGTCACGTCGGTCGCGAATTTCACAACCTTGAACGGCTTGCCGGCATCATTGAGAATCGGATTATAGGTCGCGAGAATCCAGATTTCCTTGCCACCCTTGCCGACGCGCTTGTATTCGGCCGCCTGATACTCACCCCGGCCGAGCCGCGCCCAGAAGTCCCGGTAGGCTGCGCCATCGCGTTCACCGGCTTCCACGAACATGCTGTGATGCCGCCCCTGTATTTCGGACAGCGCGTAACCAAGCGTGTTCAGGAAATTCTCGTTTGCGGTAATGATAGTTCCGTCAAGATTGAATTCGATGGCCGCCTGCGCACGGCTGATCGCGATCACTTTTCCGGAGGCTTCGAGGCTTTCGAGTTTCTGCGCCGTGATATCTGTAGCGAATTTGATGACTTTGAACGGCTTACCACTCTTGTCCATGATCGGGTTATAGGAGGCCTCGATCCAGATCTCCCTGCCGCCTTTGGCGACCCGCTTGAACTGCCCTGCCTGAAATTCACCCTGTCAAGGTTACCCCAGAACTCCCGATAAGCGACACTCTCGTGTACGGCAGGCTCCACAAATATACTGTGGTGCTTGCCCTTGATCTCATCGAGCGTGTAGTCGAGCGCCTTGAGAAAATTCTCATTCGCTTTGATGATCGTGCCATCGAGATTGAATTCCATGATGGCCTGGGAGCGACTGATGGCGGTCGCTTGCGCCAACGCATTCTGCAAATCGGTCTTGCTCTGTCGGTTAAACATCTGTCGCTCCGTGGCCAAAACGGCTGTTGTCGTAAGATAGTCGACGAACGACGTCGCGCGGCACTGCGCGTCGTTTCCTCAAATCAAATAAACTGGAAGACTCGAGCAGCTGGCCTAGTCGACCAGCTGCTGATTCTGTGATCCCGCACGGCCCCAATAGGCCGCGACCTTTTCAGTCAGCTGGTTGTGATTGTCATGCAACTTGGCATTGCTGCTCACAGTCGGCTGATCGGCGGTACCGGCCGTCAAGCTGCGTGCAGCAATCTGCTGAAAATATTCGAGTACAGCGATACGCAGGTTAGACGACAAATTTGGTGTTTCGCGCTTGCGCTCGATCTTCTCGATATAGTGTTCGATGGTGGTATTCTCCATGCGAACGATCGCCTGCAGGCTGGCCCAGAAACTGTCTTCCAGGCTGACGCTAGTGCGCTTCTTCGATACGACAACCGAGCGCTTGCGGTTAACGTTCGGGCGGTTCATTGCAGATTCGTATCCCATTTTATCAGTCCTCTTCTGTTAAAGATGGCATTGAAATTCACGCGTTACTGATTCAGTTCACCAGCACTGCGCCGTCACAGCGAATGCCGGATACCCAAACATCGGCCTGTCCAATTCCGACGCCGAGACTTGCTAACGTTGCCGCTAGCAATTGATCGATTGAACTGGTTGCCCCGCTGATGATGCTGGTGACGAGTCCACCAAGACCCGGGATCACCAAACCCAGTCCAAGAACACTGATGTTGAGGTCGCCAAGCAGACTGCCCGTCAGGGACGACGTGAAGTTTGTCGTGTTTACGGTCTTCTTCGTCTGTGACGTGATATCCGAATAGCTGAAATTGACGCTGACCGGCGTGGTGTTGCCCATACCCGCATGGGCCTTTGCCGTCACAATTGGAATGCCCAGGAGATTCACAAGCGGTGCCGGCCCTGGATTCGGCTTGGTCGTAACATTGTTGAGATCGGCTACAGTGACGTTACCTATCCATGCATCGACAATGCCCGGCGTGACGCCAAGCGTGACACTCGAGGTATTGACGTTGGGATAGCCGCAACTGACCTTGTTCAGCGTCGCAGTACCCGACGCGACCTCCACATAAACTGGCAGATTGACCAGTGACGCCGAACCACTTCCAATCAACTGGATGGATAGCAGTACCCGTGTCTGAGCTGTATGGACGCTGACGCCCTGCGTACCCACGGCAATCCAGCCGGATCCTTGTGGCCGTGCGCCAATAGTCGCCGTAAGTGACGCGCTGGCGATGCCCGGCAGACCTAAATTGACGGATGTGGCGATCTGGTTGGTGCCGTTAGCCATTCCAGCCGTTGCCTGTAGCAAATCGTAAAGCGAGATGCTCACACCGTGTTTCGGCTTGACGCCCACAATCAGGTTCGCGTAGGGGCCCGCATCGATCAGCTTGCCAGGCGCAATCTTGGTCGTCACAGATGCCGAAGCCTGCGATATCGTCGAGAGTGCGGTGGTCGCGGTGCCGCTGCCATTGGTAGCCTGCTGCGCGCTCAGCGCTGCGGCAAGAACGTCGCCGATCTTGACGTTCGAATTCAACAGCGTGTCATAAGTCACACCGGTCAGACCGACGCGCGTCGCCAGCGCCGAGAGGAAGGTGAAAGCATCGATGCGCGCACCAAGAAGCGCATTGTAGTCCATGACTGACAGCGACAGGGTCGTGCCCAGCATTGATCCGAGAACACTATTCAACAAGCCGCCATTTAACGATGCCAATCGCGAACCGATCGAGAACGACGCGATGGCCGTCGTTGTTGCGGTCGCCGTTGTCTTGATGGTGAAATTGTTGCTGCCGGTAAAGAAATGGCTGAAGTAGAGGGGCGTCGCCGTCTGAAGACTGACCCGCGCCGCATTGGCTGTTCCAGTCGCTGGCGTGACAAAGCGGCTTTGCGTAGCGACGGCGGAATTGGCTGTGTAAGTTCCGAGTTCTACACCGACCAGAGCGCTGGCTGGATAGTTATTGCTGGTGACCGCCGCCTTTGCTGCGTTTGTCGCATTGCTTAAGTTGCTGGCCGCAACGATCGCGGCGAGATCCGTGGCAGCTTGCGTCTTGCGACGATCGGCGGCAATGGTCCCAATATCGACACCCAGTGCAGCACAACAAACGGCCAGGATCATGCCGCCCGCAGACATGATGGCAATATTTCCGCGCTGGTCGGTGCGGAAACTCTTGAGAAGTGCGCGCATCGGTTCCATCGCTCAAAACCCTCCGTAGGGAATGGCGGCAGATCGCGAGACTTGCGATGGAGGCATCGGCACGAAAGGAAGTGAATAGATGAACATGGTCGACGCGTCGTAGTTGACCGTGACCACGAAGACGTTTGCGTTCGACGACGATGTCGCCGCATTGACGCTCAGCTTTGACGCATTGATCAGCGGATAAGTCGCGGCATTCGACGTGACATAGGTCGATGCGATCGAGCCACGTTCGGTCTCGGTCAGCCCGGCGACAGAGGAACGTGCTGCCTCGGCAGCAAGCTGCTGAACACCGTGAACGACCGCAAAATATGACCCGAAGACGACGATGCCGAAAACGATCGACAGAAAGACGGGAAGCAGCATCGCGAATTCGACTGCGGAAGAACCGCGTCGACACGATAGGAGTTTTTTCATACTGGCATCGAATCTCAACATGCGCTGAGCTTCGCAAGACCGCGTGAAAACTACCTATACAACTTCTGCTACCACTTGGTGGGATCGATCATCTCAAATGCCTGCATTGTGTTGGATGATAGCATTGGATTTGATGAGGAGATCACATTTTCTGATACGCGCGTCGATGGGAGAACTATATACTGAAGAATTTAACGTGCAGTTCCTCTATTAGAATGCTGTGTTTCTTGCGAATGCCCTCGCGCGCGCATAGTACGAGTTTGGGGATCGCCAGCTTTGGAAGATAATACTCATTGGCCGCCAAGAGCGACGCCGGGATCAGAGCCGTTGGCAGCAGAGTTAAGCCGATGCCTGCCTTCGTAGCCTCGATCCGTGCATGATAGTCCGGGCTGGAAAATGCGATACGATAGATCATGCCCTTGCGCTCAAGCGCCTGAATCATGACGTTATGCACGATCTGCCCCGGCCAGGTCAGCAACGGAATGGGCGCGCCAGGGCTTAACGTAAAATCCCTGGATCGAACCCAGGTCAATTCATCGTCGCGTTGCGCGACGACATCGATGGCCGCATCCCCGGGCATATCGGAGATACTGAGGAACACTCCGACATCGATGTAGCCGTCGAGCATGCTTTTCGCGATCTCGGCCGAATTATCTGAATAGATGCAGACATTGCTCATCGCCGCCTTGCTCATCCCTTCCATTGCGCGCTGCGAATAGAAGTTGGTCAGACCAAGCCGGATGGTCTGATCTTCGGGCGAAGCGCCACGCAGCAAGAGCAACTGGTCGTTCGCCTCCAGAATCTTCTTGGCCTGGATCAGAACGAGCTTTCCGAGCTCTGTCGTCGATGAGCCGTTGGCAGACTTCTGGAAGATACTGCCGCCGACCGCGTGCTCAATGCGCTTGATCTGCGAGCTGATGGCAGGCTGGCTCAGGCCGAGCAGCTTTGCGGCCTTGGTGATGCTGCCGGCTTCGGAGATACCGACAACCGATCGCATGATTTCGGTTGGGATGCTCGAATGCTGGTACCGCCGATGCATAATACGTTGTCCTTTGAGATCGACGTCCTCTCCACGCAACGGAATTGTTCGCTTCGGGACGTCACACCAAAGTCATCGGCCATCTACATCAATCTGGCCGAAACGTTTCTTAGGCTCGTCGAAATTGTAGACGCTACGACATACACCTTCCTCAAGTTGTATCGGTGTCTTTTTACACATGCCAAGTACTTTCACGTGGAGGCATGTGTGATTTCTGCCATTAGCAATCTCAAAGAGGGGCGCGGGTAGAACGCTACCGTGATTACACGTATTTTTTTAAAGCCGCGAGATGCAAAGCATCCAGGATAGCGCAGGCTGGAACTCAGCAAACGCGATTCGCGGAAAAAACTGGCGTACCTCAGCGAGGTACTGCAGCTCATTCTCAACCTAAGGTGACAAATCGTTTTAAGGTCTGATGGAGCGCGAGCGATATCCCGATGCCGGTGACGCCGCCTGCAAGTTTGACCAGCGCATCCCGCACCTCGCCGTGCCGGTCCGGCGTCAGATGTTGCAGCACCTCGAGCCCGACTGCCGCCCCCCCAACGAGCGTCAGGACAAGCCAGAGATGGCGGGGATAAGCGAGACCGAACAAAAGGCCCACGAGTGCGAATGCGCCGAAGCGCTCAAGGCCGACGCCGCCAAAATGCGGCCGCAGCCCGATCGGTGACAGAGTCGCAAAAGCAATCAATGCAAGTGTAGTCCACGCGACAACAATGACGGTTTTCCGATACATCCAGCAGTCATATCCCATGCAACCGCAGGAGCGGCAATTTCTCACCTCTGACGGTTAATCGAACGCGCAGAGAACTACCACCGGCATTCCGACGCACTCCGCGGACAAAACCTCCCTCAGCGGGGGTTGCGGAGTTGCCAGGTGTCTAAACTGTCAGGTTTGATCTCGAACCGATCTTGCATCCGTGCATACGTGGTTCCCGCGATGCGTGCGACCGGAAGATAGTGATCGTAGTCCGTACGCAAGGTGACGGGGTCGACAACACCATCGCGAACCTGAATGCCCAGGACCTCTCCGACCAGTAGGTCGCGTTCTGCGCCAAAGTTCATCATTGTCACTTTTCGGCATTCCAGTGCCGCAGGCGCCTTCGCCAAATGCGGTACCGGCACATTGATGCCAGCCGTCATTGGAAGCTGCAGGGCATCCAGTTCACCGATGTCAGATGGGAAGCTGATCGAACAATCGACCATATCGTTGGCAAGGGCCTCATCCACCATATTGATAACAAACAACCCATTGGCGCGCACATTGCGGGTCGTGTCCTTGACCGACAGATCGGACCTGGCCTGCAGGCCGACCACTACCAGCGGCGGCTTTTCGGAGAACACATTGAAGAACGAGAACGGCGCTGCATTGACCACGCCAGCCTCGGAAATGGTTGTGATCAACGCAATCGGTCGCGGGACAACAAGACCACAAAGCAACTTGTAGCGCTCCGGCGCGCTAAGCTTGGCGAAATCAAAGTGGATCGTCATCGCAGGTTTTGCCTCTTGTGCCGCACCTTGCCGCAACGAGGCAGGAGCTTATCCGATCTTAAACAGCCGGCTCGCATTACCGAACAGGACTTTCTGACGATCAATGTCCGATAGCTTGGCCTTGTTGACCAGCCCCACCGGATCGGGGTCCCCCATGTCGAACGGGTAGTCCGAGCCCATCATGACGCGATCGAGGCCCACCGTCTTGACCAGATTGTCGATCAGCTCCGCAGAGAACACGCAGGTGTCAAACCAGAGACGCTTAAGATAGGTCGACGGCGCATCTGCCGTGAGCCGGCGTACTTCCGGACGCACCTTCCAGGCGTGATCGAGCCGGGCTGCGTAGAATGGGTAGAAACCACCACCATGAGCGATAACCACGTCGAGATCCGGATGCCGGTCCAAAATGCCGCCCATGATGAAGTGGGCGATCGCAATGGTCTCCTCGATGGGCTGGCCGACGCTGTTGACCATGAAGAAATCGCCGAGCCGCTGGCCATGGGAGAAGCCGAGGGGATGCACGAACAGCGGTATGCGCAGATTGGCAAGCCGCGCATAGAGTGGATCGAACAAGGCATGGGACAATTCGAGGTTTTCGACGCGGGTATCGATCTGGAAGCCGCGCAGGCCGAGCTGTTCGACTGCATGAACCGCCTCCTCCACCGCACGCCCGGGAAACCGCATCGGCAGCGTACCTATCCCGGCGAAATGTGCAGGATCCTGCGCCACGAGCGCGGCAATGTCTTCGTTCTGCACGCGCGACAGCGCACATTGCAAATCTTCGTCGGCCCAGTAGTTCTGTTGCGCCGGTGCCGGCGCGATCACCTGAAAGTCGACGCCCATCTTCGCCATCATCTCGCGGCGCTTGGCTATGTCGAGCATCAGGCCCGGAAGCAGCTTGCCCTGCTCTGCATCAGTTTCGCGGCTCGCCGGCGACATGTCGCGCCGATAGGGATTGTCCATCGGATCGTAATGTCCGGCCACCAACGGCTCGACGCGCTTGCTGAGAGCATGGGTATGCATGTCGATGATGGGCATTCGAAATCTCTTCTTCTTAGTTTAGTTCGGCACTGGCGGGGACACGCTGATGCCAGTCGGTCGCGCCCTGATAGGCGTGAGCGGCGCGCAGGATATCGGCCTCGGCATAGGGGCGGCCGACCAGCTGGAACGCGATCGGCAGACCTGCCGCATCGAAGCCGCACGGCACTGACGCTCCGGGGAGACCGAGATAATTGATGCCGCGGGTGCAATGTGTGAGCTGGCCGATCACAGCAGCGACGTCGGCGGGATTGCCTTCGGTGGTCGCCGCGATGGTCGGTACCGGAATCGAGATCGCCGGCAGCAGCGCGAGATCGGCGGATCCGATGCAGGACGCGATCCATTGCTGGGTGATCTGCACACGCAGCGACAGCGCTTCCACATAACGGGTCGCCGGATAGAGCAGGCCGGGCTCGATGCGCGAGCGCACCTGATCGGCATAATCCTGCGGGCGGTCGATCAGCCAGCGGCGATGGATCGTCGCGGCCTCGACGCTCATGACGACCTGCATCAGCGCGTTGATCAAGGCCATATCCGGCGGCGAGGTCTCGACGATGGTGACGCCGAGCAACCGCAACGTCTTCACGGCTCCGTCGAGCGCAGTCGCCACATCCGGATGCACGAGCTCGCGGTAGTACCCACCGGGAATTGCGATGCGCATCCCGGTCACACCCCTATCGAGCGTCGCTTCATAGTCGCGATCTGCGATCACCGACAGCAGTCGCGCGGCATCCCGTGCGGTACGAGCCAGAGGTCCCGTGCAATCCAGTGCGGCAGATAGCGGCATCACACCATCGGTCGGAACCAGTCCCCAGGTCGGCTTCAGCCCGATCAGGCCGCACATCGCGCCGGGATGACGTAATGAACCGCCGGTATCCGTCCCGAGCGAGCCGGTCACGAGGCGCGCGGCGACGGCGACGCCGGAACCGGAGGACGAGCCGCCCGGCACATGCCCCGGATTCCATGGGTTGCGTGCATGCCCCAGCGATTCGTTATAGCCCGTCGGACTCATGGCGAATTCAGCCAGCTGCAGCCGGCCGAGATCGAGCGCGCCGGCGGCATCGAGCCGAGCGATCACCGTGGCTGTCACGTCGGCGCGAAAGTCCGCCCGGATTTTTGAGCCGCCACCGGACAGATCACCGGCGCGATAGAAGAGGTCTTTATGTGCAAGGGGCACGCCATGCAGTACTGGCAATGCCGCTCCCGATGCGCGCAACTTGTCGGCGGCTTCGGCCGCGTTCAGCACCCGTTCGTCGTCAAGCCGCACCACGGCATTCAGTTTGCGGCCGATCAGATCGAGCCGTTCCAACGCCACCGTTGTCGCCTTCACGGACGTAACTTCGCCTTTAGCGACAGCATCCGCGAGGGCGCAGAGATCAAGGGCTGCAATCGCGCTCTGCATCAGCGCTTGTCCATGCCAGCGAGCCACGCCTGATAGGCGTAGGGCGTCGAATCGAACGCCATGTCTTGAATAGCCGCAGTCGCGACGCGCGTGTTGTTTTCCACGACCAGTCCCGTCATGCGCGGTGTGCGTTCAGCGGCGCCAGGCGCCTTGTTCAATTCGGCGGCGACTTGACGCAACAGGTCTTCGCTCATAATCACCTCAATGCACGCCGAGGCGCTGGAATAGCACGTCAGTCTGCTCATTCATTTCCTGCGACGTGCCGTGATGCACGATCTGCCCGGTCTCCATGATGTAGACTCGATCGGCGACGGCCAGCGCGCTATAGAGATTCTGCTCGACCAGCAGGATCGACAGCCCTTCCTTTTTAAGATCGAGAATGATGCTTTCGAGGTGCTGCACCATCACCGGCGCGAGGCCTTCGGACGGCTCGTCCATTAGAATCAGTTCGGGGTCGATCATCAGCGCACGGCCCACAGCCAGCATGCCGCGCTCACCACCAGACAATTGACCACCGCGGTGATAGCGGCGCTCAGCAAGCCGCGGGAAAATGCCGAATACGCGATCGAGCGTCCAGCCGTCCTTGGCGCGCGCGCTCTTCAGCATGGTCAGATGTTCGGTCACCGTCAGCGACGGAAACAGCCGCCGCCCCTGCGGCACGATCGCAATCTTGCGATTGGCGATATCATGGGGACGCAGACCAATAAGGCTATCGCTGCGCCAGGTAATCGTGCCCGAGCACACCTGCGGCGGCGTCAGGCCCATGATCGAGCGAATGAAGGTGGTCTTGCCCATGCCATTGCGGCCGAGCAGCGCCACGATCTCGCCAGGGCGCACCTCAAGCGACGCACCGCGCACCACGACCGCGTCGCCGTAACCGCTGTGCAGATCCTTGACCTCAAGCATGACGCGGCTTCCCGAGATAGACTTCCTGAACCTGCTTGTTGCGGCGGATGCCTTCCGGCGGCTCCTCCACCAGCACGCGGCCTTCGAACATGCAGGTGACGTAGTCGACCAGACCGAGTGCCAGATCCATGTCGTGTTCGATCAGGATCACGGTAATCGCGGGGTCGAGCGAGCGGATCACCTCGGCAATCATCGAGCGCTCCGACGGCGACAGGCCGGCCGCAGGCTCATCCAGCAGCAACATGGTCGGCGTCGTCACCAGCGCAATCGCGATCTCCAGCTGCCGCTGCTCGCCATAGGACATTTCCTTGACGATGATGTCCGCGCGTTCGGCGATGCGAGCGGCATTCAGCGCGCCCGCGATGCGCGTAGCCTCGCTATCGTCCGGATCGGGCGAGCCGAACAGCGAAAACTTCTTTGGCCTCAATCCGCGCAGTGCCAGCATCATGTTGTCTTGCACGCTCAGCGTGGGGAACAGATTGGTGATCTGGAAGGTGCGCGAGATGCCGAGCTGCGCACGCCGGTGTGGCGGCAGTCTGGACACATCATGCCCATTGAATGTGATCTTGCCGGAGGTCGGCGGATGCGCGCCGGCGATGGCATTGAACAACGTGGTCTTGCCGGCGCCATTGGGGCCGATGATGGCGCGGCGCTGGCCCCGCGGCACAATCAGGCTGACGCCATCGACCGCCCGCAAGGCATCGAAGGCCACTACCACATCTGTCAGCGTCAGGATCGGTTCGGACACGAATAATTCCCAGTGAACGAGACGCGGCGACACGGCCGCGCCTCGATGTCAGCAACATTGAATCAGGTCTTCTTGATGCCCTGGAAGGTCCGCGAGTAAGGCGGCTGCTTTAGATAGGTCGCCGGATCGTATTTCCAGAACTGCGAGACATTGGGGTAGGTCTCGATCGGCACGTTCCAGTATTTGCCGTCGGCGCGCTTGACGACCTTGCGAATGTAGACGTCGTAGATCGGGTTGCCGTAGTCGTCGAACTTCACGGTCTTGCCGAGCGGCGAATTGTCGAGCTCGGTCTTCAGTACCGTATCGATAAAGGTTTCGCGGTCCTCGACCTTGCCGCCCATCTTCTTCAGCGCGGCATCGATCCACATCATGCCAGAATACATCGAGAAGCCGTAAAGCGACGGGATCTTGCCGTACTTCGCCTCATAATCCTTCTCGAACTTCGCCGTGGTCGGGACGTCCGAACCTTCGGCGAAATGCGCCGCCGCGATGATGCCTTCGCATTCGGGGCCCATGGTGCGGATCACCGACTGGTCGGTGCCGTTCATCGCCATCAACAGCGGCGTCTTTTCCTTCAGACCGAACGACGCATATTGCTGGATCAGACGAGTCGAGTCCGCGCCGGTCTCCATCGCGAAGATCGCGTCGACCTTGAGATCGGCAAGCTGGCCGAGATAGGGGCTGAAGTCGGCAGTGTTCAGCGGATGCCAGAACTGCTGCACGATCTGCCCGCCCCCTTCGGTGAACACCTGGGCGAGACCGCCGCACTGTTCGTGGCCGAAGGTGTAATCCTGGCTGATGGTGGCGATCTTCTTGTAGCCCTGCTTCAGGGCCCAATCACCGAACGGATGGGTGAAGGCGCTGGCAGAATAGCCGGCGACGCGGATTACGTTCTTGATGCGGCCGCGCTGGGTGAGATCGTCAGCCGCGATAATCGGAATGAAGTAGGGCGTGCCGGTGCCCTTGACGTAGTTGGCGACAGCAAGGCCGGTATTGGCGAGCAGATTGCCGATCAGCATGTGGCAATTGCCCTGCTCGACCAGGCGGCGCGCTTTCTGCAAAGCGGTGTCGGGATTCGACGCATCGTCCTCGATCACCAGCTCGACCTTGCGGCCGCCCATCCCGTTCTTTACCTGATCGAGATAGAACTGCACGCCCTCGACCATTTCCTTGCCGCCCGAAGCGACAACGCCGGTCAGCGGCGCCAACAGACCGATCTTGATCGGGCCGGCCTGAGCCTGTGCGGAGCGCCACGGAGCGACGCCGACGCCCGCGGCAGCGACAGCCGCCGTCGTGTTCTTGAGAAATTGCCTGCGATCCATCTCGAAGTCCTTTCGTGAGCAACCCGATTGAAACGTAAAACCGACTTATCGCACCTTGCGCGAAGTGATCGCGCGCAGCTTGCCTATGATGCCCTCGGGGGCGAAGATCATGATGAGAACGAATGTGATGCCGAGAACCATCAGCCAGCGTTCGGTGTAGGAACTGACGATGTTCTCCAGCACGATGATCGCCGCTGCGCCGACGAAAGCCCCAAACAACGTGCCGACACCGCCCGCGATCATCATCAACACGCCCTCCACCGATTGCGCGAGCGCGACCGTCGAGGGGCTGACAAAATTGTTGAACATCGCATAGAGCCCACCGGCGATACCGGCGAAGATGCCTGACACCGTGAAACCGATGAACAGATGCAGCGGCACATTGTAACCGAGGCTGCGCATGCGGCTCTCACTGTCGCGGATACCGCGCAACGTCAGGCCGAACGGCGATCGCACGAACCGCCACATGGCAAAAGATACAATGACGGCGCCAGCGAGCACCGCCCAATAGAACGCGCTGTGGCTCATCAGGGCCGCCGGCCGCACATCGGCGCGCATGCCGTTCTCGCCGCCGGTGACCTGCGTCCAGCGCAGGCAGACACCCCACACGATCATGCCGAGCGCCAGCGTCAGCAGCAGGAAGTAGACGCCGGAGGTGCGCACCGCGAGCAGCGCAAATACTGAGGCCACCGCGGTGGCGGCCAGCACACCAAGCGCGAAGCCCGCCCAAGGCGACAGGCCTGCCTGGCCAGTCGCATAAACGACGACATAGGTCGAAACACCGAAGATGGCACCATGCCCGAGGGACGTCCGGCCGGCAAAACCGGCGAGAATGTCGATCGACATGGCAAGGACTCCGAAGATCAACACTTCGGTGGCGAGGCCGACCTGATAGCTCGACAGCACCATCGGCAGGCAGGCAGCGACGATCACCACCAGCGCGGCGATGACGAGCGCACGGCTGGTCATGCCGGCGAGAACTGTCGTTTTGGATACGGGCTGCGTCATGTGGCACGTCCGAACAGGCCGAGCGGACGGAATGCGAGCAACACCGCCATCGGGCCGAAGATCACGAAATAAGCGAGTTCGGGGAACATCACCTGACCGAGCGTATTCAGAAGCCCGACCAGCAGGCTACCGACACCGACGCCGACGAGGCTGCCACGCCCGCCGATGATAACGACGGCGAGACTGAAGGTGAGGATTTCCGCGTCCGCCGACGGATAGAGCGACAGGAACGCACCTCCCATCAGGCCGCCAAGGCCGGCGAGCGCCGAGCCGAACAGGAAGGTGAAGAGGAAGACGCGGCGAATATTCACGCCGGAGGCTTCGACCATCTCGGCATCGTCGACGCCGGCACGGATCAGCGCGCCGAGCCTTGTATGATTGAGCAGCACCCACAGGCCGATGAAGACGAAGATGCCCATCCCCAGCACAAACAACCGGTAGATCGGATAGAAGGTGCCGAACACCCGCGTGCCGCCGCGCAACACCTCCGGGATCGGCACGGTGAAGCTGTCGCCGCCCCAGATCACCAGCGCGAGATCGTTGAGGAAAAAGGCGACGCCGAGCGTCAGCAGCACCTGCCGCAGCTCATTGCCGCGCACGAAGCGCAGCAATCCCTGATCGAGCACGAAGCCGATGGCCGCAATCGCCGCCATGGCGCCGATGCCGCCGAGCACAAAGCTGCCGGTCTTCACCGCAACGCTATAGCCGATATAGCCGCCGAACAGATACAGCGCGCCATGCGCGAGATTGACAATGCGCAGCAGGCCGAAGATCAGCGTGAAGCCGCTCGCCACCACGAACAGCAGCGCGGCGAAGGTCAGGCCGTTGAGGAGTTGAAAGAGACTCATGCCCTTCTGCTTGCCTGATCTATGCTGCTGGCGCTTTCGGTCCGACCGAAAGATACCAATCGAGAATCTGTTCGCCGGTCATGAAGGCCACGTCGGATTTCTTCTGGATGGTCTCGAAGATTCGGCGGAAATGCTTCAGGCGATGCGGCGCGCCCATGATGTAGGGATGCACAACCAATGCCATGACACGGGCCGAATTCTCGGAATCCTCGTAAATCTGCTCGAACTGGTCGATGGCCCGGTCGTAATATTCCGACGCCTTGTGATGCTGGATCAGCATCATCGCCACGTCATTGCATTCCTGCGTATAGGGCACGTTGACGATCGGCGTCGTCGTGGTCTTGAGCCACACCGGCTGATCGTCGAGCACCCAGTCGGCGACGTAGTCATAGCCTTCCTGTTTCAGCAGATCCGGCGTTTCCCAGGTCTCGGTCAGACCGGGCCCGAGCCAGCCGCGCGGCCGCTTGCCGGTGGCCTTCTCGATCACGTCGGCAGTCTTGCGGATATCCTCGCGTTCGTTCTCAACCTTCTGCATATTGCGCTGGGTGAAACCGTGACCCATGAATTCCCAGTTGCGCGCCTTGGCTGCCTCGACGATGGGCGGGTAAGCAGCGATTGCCGAGCCATTGATCGCCAGCGCGGCGGGGAGCTTGTAGTCGTCGAACACCTTCAGCATGCGCCAGAAGCCGACACGATTGCCGTATTCGTGCCAGGCCCAGTTCGGAACGTCCGGCGACGGCGAGCCGCCGGCCGGCGGTGTCAGCACCGTACGCGGCATCGGCTGCTTGGCGTCCCATTCCTCCACATTGACGATGATCCACACTGCCATGCGCTTGCCATTCGGCAGCTTCAGCGGTGGACGAGCGTCAATCGGCGAGTAGGAAATGCGTTCGGTCGGCAACATGATCAGGTCTCCGGCTTAACGATGGTAATGCCGAGCGACGGCAGGCCTTCGATCCGCGCGTCGATAACGTCGCCCGGAACGACGGGACCCACGCCGGCAGGCGTGCCCGTATAGATGAGATCGCCCGGCTCGAGCTTCATCTGCTTCGACAGCTGCGCCACGATCTCCGGCACGCTCCAGATCATCTGGCCGATATCGCCGCGCTGCTTCTCGACGCCGTTCACCGACAGCGTGATCGCGCAATTGTTGAAATGCCGGGCATCGCGAGCCGGCGCAATTTCGCCACAAGGCGCGGACGCGTCGAAGCTTTTGCCCATTTCCCAAGGCAGTCGCATATCGCGGGCATCGCGCTGGCGGTCGCGACGGGTGAGATCGATGCCAACGGCATAACCCCAGATGTGATCGAGCGCATCCTCCACCGCGATATCGCGGCCGCCGCGTCCGATGGCCAGCACCAGCTCAACCTCGAACTGGAAGTCTTCGGTGAACGCCGGATAAGGCACGCGCGCGCCGTCCGGCACCACGCTGTCGCGCGGCTTCTGGAAGAAGAACGGCGGATCGCGCTCGTCGGCTTCCTTCATCTCGCGGATGTGGTCGAGATAGTTGCGCCCCACGCAATAGACGCGGCGTACGGGGAAAAAGCCGCCACCCACGACCGGCACGCCGGTGACGGGAATTGCGGGCAGCATCTGCTGGGACGTCACGCTCACTTGGTCACCTGGGTATTGTACCAGTCGAGGATCTGGGCACCATTCCAATGCACCACGCCTTCAAACTGGTTCACATAGTCATAGATCGCTTCGAGATACTTGATGCGGAACGGCTGACCCGAAATATACGGGTGGATCGCGATCGACATGATCTTCGGCCGCTCGGCGCTTTCAGCATAGAGGCGATCAAACTGATCCTTGGCGCGGTTCAGGAGCTGCGTGCTCTCGTGATGTTGCACCATCATCATCGGGATGTCGTTCATCTCCACCGTGTAAGGCAGCGTTGTAAGCGGCCCCTTCTCGGTACGAATCACCGTCGGTTCGTCGTCATAGACCCAGTCACCGATATATTTCACGCCGGCTTCGGCGAGGAATTCCGGGGTCTCCAGCGTCTGCGTAAGACCGGGCCCCAGCCAACCCACCGGGCGCTTGCCGGTGAAGTTCTCGATCACATCCATCGAGCGGTTGATCATCGCCTTCTGGTCGGCTTCCTTGTGGATAGGCCCCTGCTCATAGGCATGGCCCATGAACTCCCAGCCAGCGTCCTTCGCCTGCTGGGCCACGCGCGGATAATCCTCGCAGACACGCGCATTGATCGACAGCGTCGGCTTGATGCCGAGCTTCTTGTAGAGATCGAAGAAACGCCAGACACCGACACGCATGCCGTATTCGTGCCAGCCCCAATTGGCGACATCTGGCAGCAGCGGAATGCCGGTCGGCGCCGGCAGCACCTGGCGCGCCATCGGCTTGGCAATATCCCAGACCTCGAGATTGACGATGGTCCAGACGATCATGCGGGCGTTGCCCGGCAGCTTCAGCTTGGGACGATCGACGATGGCGGAATAGTCGCAGCGCTCGCGCGGCTGCATGGGACCGGTCATGGCTGGATGCCCTTCGAAAATGAGAGATTGTAGGGGATCATGCGGCGCGTCCTGCACCCTTGAGGCCATCGAGCTGCATCACCGCATCGGTATCCATCACGAAACCGAAGGCGGTGCGGATGCAGGCGAGGCCGGCGGCATGCAACTCCGGCCCGTCCATGCTATCGACGCAGTCCTCGACGACGATTACCGAGTAGTCCCGCACATTGGCAGCCGTCGTCGTCGCCAGCACGCAGGAGTTGGTATTCACGCCGGTGATCAGCAGCGTATTGATGCCGTGCGAACGCAACACGAAATCGAGATCGGTGCCCAAGAAGCAGTCGTAGCGCTTCTTGGTGTTGACGATGAAGTCGCTGGGGTCCAGCAGCTCCGGCATCACGGTGCAGCCGGGGCCGCCCATGATATTGTGCCGCATCACATTCTTGCGCGTTGCTTTTGGATCCTCGGCGCGGGTCCGCCAGAACGGGTTGGCGCGGATCTCGGCCTCGTCGCGATAGGACGTGACCTGGTGGATCACAGGAATGCCGACACTACGGCACCAGTCAAACAACCGCTTGTTAGAGGCAATGACCTGTTTCGCGACATCCGGCGTCGTCGGCATGGTCGCCACCGACATGTCGAGATGACCGCGATGCAGGTCGATCGCAACGACGGCCGCCTTGATTTGATTGACACCGAGATTCATGATCACACCAGCGGGTTGAATGAGGTCTTCAGCAACGCGCGCTGATCGATCTTGAATTTGTCGGCGAGCCAGTCGGCCAGCACTTCCTGGCCAATGGTGGGATTGTCGTGCTGGCAATGTTCAGCGCCAGTCTCATCCGGCTCAAGCACGCGCAACGTCGCATCGACACCATTGGCAATGGCGTGGTCATAGGTCGAGCGCGCCGCGGTCACCGTGAGCACGTCGTGGCCGCCATGCAGCACGAGATACGGACACTTCATGTGCTCGAGATGACCCTTCAGCGTAAAGGGCTCCATCAGCTCATGAGCTTCCTTCATGGTCTTGGCGCCAAATACCCAGCGGATATGCATCGCCAGACCGAAGTCGTCGCCCTTCTGGCCCCACATGTCATGCACCGACCAGACAGCCCCGTGCGAGATCACCGCCGCGAGGCGATGCTCGTAACAGCCGGCGCGCGCGGCGTAGTAACCGCCCATGCTGGAGCCGCAGACCGCGATGCGCGAGCTATCGACATCGGCGCGCTTTTCGAGCCAGTCGATACATTTGCCGACCGGCACTTCCGTATCGGCGCGGGTCGCAAGACCGTGGCGGCGCAATGTACCGCCCTGCCCGGGCAGATCGACCATCAGCACCGAGATGCCGCGCTGCAGGCAACCATGGGCCTGCATGAACCACATCTCGTCCTTGATGGAGTCGAGACCGCCCATGCAGATCAGCACCGGCAGCTTGTCCCCCGGAAATGGCGCACGGATGAAGTAGCCGCAGATCGGCTTGCCCGGCTCATAAGGGATTTCGACCACTTCGCCGGGCGGATTGAGATAGGAAATGAACTTATTCGAGCAGGCTTCCATCTTCTCGAAGGTCGGCAGCCGTCGCGGATCGGTCGGCTCGAGATGAAATTCTGCCTGGCGGTAGTAGTCGGCGGCCCGCAGGAAACAGTTCATCGCCGTGCGGATGTGGCCGAGCTTTTCTTCGGAAAGGCCGCGCTGCCAATTGGCATCCGCGATCACCATCCACTCTTTATGCCAGCTTTCGAGGTCGCCCGGGATCATCCGCGAACCGGCCCGCATCACCTCGGACACGCTGCCGCCGCCCTCCTGGGTCTCACCGAGACCGCGGCGGAATTGATAGGCAAGCCAGGGATGCTCCGGCCAGTGATGCCAGCCAAACGGCTCATAGTGCGGGGTGCGATCCGCCGTGATCTCCTCGATGGCGTTTTCGCCGATCGACTTCCCTGCCGCCATGAGACGCGTACCGCCTGCTTCTTGTGAACGTGACCGCATCATTGCGGGTTCGGGTCACGAGTCAATCGGAATTACATACACTTTTTCAGATGCTCATCATTTCCGCGAATTGCCTCCCCTTTATGCGCGATATTTATGCAGTAAAATTGCGCTTTCCTGTATGCTGAGTAGCAAAGACGGATCACACTCGGATTGAATTGTATTCACTTTGCTGCGGAGCACCACCGATGCCCGACTCATCCCCCTTGCCGCCGCCTGAAGCTGGCGGCCCCGGCCGCGCCGCTAACCGGTCGCTATCGGTGACGGATCAGATCCGCGACGCCATTCTGGATGGCACGGTCAGCGCAGGCGAACGGATCAACGAAGTTCGTTTCAGCAAGACGCTGGAGGTCTCGCGGACCCCCGTCCGGGCCGCCTTGCAGGCACTGGCCGGCGAAGGGCTGCTCGACTACGCCCCCAATCGCGGCTTCACCGTCCGTGAATTCCCGCTCTCGGCCATCGTCGATGCTTATGAAATTCGCGCATCGCTGGAAGGCGTGGCCGCACGCTTCGCCGCCGAACGTGGACTGAGCGCCGAGGAGCGCGCCATCATCGAGGAAAGCCTTGTCGCCGGCGATAAACTGCTGGCGCGCGGTGAGTTTGCGGAAGGCGATCTCACCATCTATCGCGGCATCAATGGCGACTTCCACGACACCCTGCTGGGCGCCGCCCGTAACCGCATGCTGGCGGAGATGATCCGGATCTGCCACCACGTGCCGATGTCATCGAGCCGCAACATCGTCGCCTTCGAGCATCGCGACGTGCGCCGGCGTCATGATGATCACCACCGGATCTACGACGCCATTATGGCCCGCGAGCCCTGGCGCGCGGAGGTACTGATGCGCGAACACGTCTCCGGCGTGAAATCCTCGCTGGTCAAATCGCTGATCGAGCGCGGCGAGCAGGCCGATATCGTTAATGGTTCGGCGGCGGGATAGGCCGCCGGCGTCGTATCGAAATCGTCGTTATGGCGCAGCATCTTAACCCATCGTTCACCGAAGTTCGTAACGGCGTGTTGGCGGTCCCCCCGGTACAAAACTACGCATGGGGCAAAACGACGCAAAGTCGGGGGAACGGTCTGATGGCGCTGGCGGCCCTGCTGGCTTCGCCGCGCTGCGCCGTTTCCGATTTCAAGGCGGGCCGATCCAAGGCCTCATCCTGTGCGGCTGCCTGCTGATTACCGCCATCGCCATCGGCACGGCCTACATCACCGTCCATTTCAGAGACCGCGCCATCGAGAGCAAGAAGCGCGAACTGGACAACACGGTTCTGCTGGTCGCACGACACTTCGACCAGCAGTTCGGAGACCTGCAGGGCATCCAGAACGACGTCATCACCTATATGAAGTCGGCCAACATCCAGAACAGCGCCGCCTATCAGCATCTGATGTCGGGGATCGACGTCCACCGCATGCTACGCACCAAGCTCAGCAGCCTGCCCTATGTCGGCGGCATCAACCTGTTCGATTCCGAAGGCAAGCTGCTCAACTCATCGGAAACCTGGCCGGTGCCTGCCATCGACATTGCCGACCGTCAGCATTTCCAGACGCTGCAGGCCGACAACGGGCCCGCGGTCGTATTGGCCGAACCCGTCATCAGCAGGGTGACTGGTGCATGGACCGCCGTGTTTTCGCGCAAGCTGATCGGACGCCACGGCGAATTCATGGGCATCATCAGCCGCGGCGTCGAGCCGGTTCACTTCGAGAGCTTCTTCGCATCCCTCGCGCTCGAAAAAGACGCCAAGATCTTGATGATCCACCGCAACGGCACCGTGCTTGCTCGCTATCCGCAGAACGAGACCGTTATCGGCCAGAACCTCAGCAACAGCTCAGTCTTCAAGGACCTCTGGTCGACGGGCGCAACCTCGACGGGGCACTATATCAGCCCCATCGACGGGGAAGACGAATTGGGCTCCGCAAGGCGCCTCGCGGCGGCTCCCGTGATGATCGTCGCGACCACCAGCATGCCCGCGGCCCTGCATGACTGGCGCGAGCAGACCAAATATCAAATCATCGGTGCGACACTTGCCGCATTGGTGATCCTGGCGACGCTGTTCCTGATCGTCCGGCAGCTGAACCGCCAGCACCGCTCGGCCGAACGGATGCTGGCGCAAAAATCGACACATCTCGATACTGCAATCAACAATATGACGCAGGGCCTGCTGTTGTTCGATGCCTATGGCCGGTTGGTCGTCTGCAATCAGCGCTTCATCGACATGTTCGGACTATCCGACAAGATCGTGAAGCCAGGTTGCTATTTCCGCGACCTCATCCAGCATCGCAAGGACAACGGAACCTTCATCGGCGATGTCGACGAATACTGCACGTCGTTCTTGCGAAGCGTTGCTGAAGGCCCTGTCCACGATACGCTACTGACCACGCCGGATGGTCGTTCGATCCAGATCCTCGTTCAGAGATCGGGGGACGGCGGCTGGGCCTCGACGCTCGAGGACATCACCGATCGCAAACGTTCGGAAGAGCGCATTGCCCATCTTGCGCATTACGACGCTCTGACAGATCTCCCCAATCGGGTGATGTTCCGTGAGCGCCTCGAAGCGGAAATCGCAACGCTCCACGACGGCGCGCGATTTGCGATTCTCTATATCGATATCGATGAGTTCAAGAGCGTCAATGACACGCTCGGTCATGCGATCGGCGACGAACTGCTGAAAATCGTGGCCACGCGGCTGCGCAGCTGTGTCGGTAATGCGGGCTTTGTCGCGCGACTTGGCGGCGACGAATTCGCCATCGTGCATACGGGAATTGCCCGCCGCAGCGATGTCACCCATCTGGTGGTGCCGCTCTATGACGCCATCCGGCAGCCCTATGAATGCCTTGGTCACCAGATCACGACCGATGCCAGCATCGGAATCGCTGTAGCTCCCGATGACGGCTCCGATCTCGACGAATTGCTGAGACATGCCGACCTCGCAATGTATAGCGCCAAGGCCGCTGGACGGCGCACCTTTCGCTTCTTCGAGCCTGCCATGGATGAAGGCGCAAGGGCGCGGCGCGCGCTGGAGCAGGATCTGCGGAAGGCGCTCGCGGAAGACGGACTTGAGGTTCACTATCAACCCGTCGTCGATATCGCCAGCAACGAGATTACTAGTTGCGAAGCGTTGCTCCGCTGGCGGCATCCGGTTCGCGGCATGGTTTCACCGGCAGAGTTCATTCCGATCGCCGAAGAAACCGGCCTGATTACCGAACTCGGCAATTGGGTATTGCGAACGGCATGCGCTGAGGCCGCCTCCTGGCCGGCGCCGATCAAGCTCGCTGTCAATGTATCACCGATTCAATTCACGACGCAGGCCCTGGCCTTGAATGTCACTCGAGCCCTCGTGGCAGCCAACTTGCCAGCTCACCGACTCGAACTTGAGGTCACGGAAACAGTGCTGATCCGCGATGATGAGATGGCGCTCGCGATCCTCCATCAGCTCCGCGGCATCGGTGTCGGGATTGCGCTGGACGATTTCGGGACCGGCTATTCATCGCTCAGCTATCTGCAGCGATTCCCGTTCGACAAGGTCAAGATCGACCGCAGTTTCATCCGGGACATCGTAGCGCCCGGCGGATCGTCATCGATCGTACAGGCGGTTGTAACCATCGCGGCCGCCCGCAACATGATCACCACGGCGGAGGGCGTTGAGACAGCCGACCAACTCGACGCACTGCGCATGCTCGGTTGTACCCAGATGCAGGGTTTTCTTTTCAGTGCCGCCAAGCCGTCACGAGAGATTCGCGCCATGCTCCAGAAGCGCGAGATCGCTGTCGCCTGACGCCAGGAGGTCCGAAGTCGTCGCGAAAATGGCCTGTTTTGGATTAAACAGAAGGAAAGCTGGCGATCCCGGCATGACTCGAACATGCGACCTACGGTTTAGGAAACCGTCGCTCTATCCGGCTGAGCTACGGGACCGCGATCCCGGTCAGGAACACCGGGCATGGACAGTTCCATACCAGAGCCGTTCGATCATCGCTACCCGTTGGCAGTTCAAATAGGACGGGGCGGGAACCGGCGTCACATGCCCTTAAAAGATCGGGACATCTATCGCGGAACGTCTCGGACCGCCCGTCGTTGGCTGGTTGTCATAATAACGATGGAGAATCCCGCACGACAAAGATGAAACTTCTTGCTGCTGCCGTGGTCTCTGGCTTGATCGCTACACCAGTGATGGCAAAGGACCCGATGAATCGCCGGGCGCAGGCCACGCAGGAAGATCGCGCCAGTACGGTCGATAGCGGCTATCGTGATTTGGGCTTCTGGCCGGGTGACGTTGCAGCAGGCGTGGTTGGCGGCGCGGTCGGTGTAGCGGGTGCGGCTGTGGGCACCGCCGGGGCCATCGCAACTGCGCCGTTCCGGAACAGCTACAATTCCTATGATGGCTACAATGGCGTCCCGCGCGATTCCTACGCACAGCGCATGGGCTTCGTGTGTCAGCCGGGAACTTGGTTCCGCGGCGAGGACGGCCGACGACACATCTGCCAGTAATACAACTGACATCTGAAAAAAAGGGCGGCCCCAAGGACCGCCCTTTTTCGTGTCTGTTATCGGATAGAGTTCCAGGCGCACGAAACGAAACGACAACACCGCTCCATCGGACGTGAGCCCGTCGCTTCGCAAACTACGTGTGGTCCCGTGTAGGTGATTGCCCGTCGAGTAGCAGCGCGATCCGAAAACTACTGTCAAGAATGACTCAAAACTCTGAAGTCATCAATTTCAGTGATATGAGAGCAGCAACAGATCTCTCCCTGAAAACACTTCTACATCAGCGTTGTATCGCGAAATAACGCCGGTCTGCCTACCACATGACCGCACTGATGCAGTCATGCTGCACTTGCTCCAAAAGCGGGGAGAAGTAACACATCCGAGGTTGAAAAATGGCCCACAAATGGCGAGAATTGGGTTTGTTATCTACATCGGAACCCACGTGGCTCATTTGTCCGCATACAAGTCACTCATATTTGCGCTACTGACGACCGCATCACTCTCCGGTCTCGCGTTGATGTCTTCGCCTGCTCGTGCGCAATGGTGGACTGCCGCGCCTGCGGATTATGAAGATTGCGCCGAGCGCATCGAAAAATCGACGGCTTCGAAAGACGCCAAGGCTGTGGCGCTGTCGGATTGCGAAAGCAAATTCGCGGGACGGCGCAAGCGCGGTGGCGGCTATACGTATCACGACTTCATGCAGAACCGCAGCTTTGATATCGCTGGCCCGAACCCAACCACGGCTGAGCAGAAGGCCATCGACGAGCAGTACAAGATCTATCTGGACAATCAGCGTCGCAGCGTCATCGTCGCGGCCTTCGCTGAAAAGCAGCGCGAGGCGCAAACCCAGGCTGCGCTCGAAACGGACTTTCGGCAGACCGCGGAAACCCCAAGCGATGCGAAGCCTGTCGTGCTACCTAGGCCTCGGCCCAAAGTGCGCGCCAAGGAGCCGGACTGCGCGATCGAGCCGCTTGCCTGCGGATGGTCCAAATTGTCATCGGGGCTGAAAGACATCAAGGACGCGCTATTCGGCACGCCCGCGCCGGCCAAGACCAAGCGCACCTGAGACATAACAACCCCTCGAGTATTAATCCGTGATCACCATCGCCCAGAACATCCGGTAGGGCGACTTGGGATTGGCGACGTAAGCGACGCCGACCTTGCGTGCGCCGGACATGAGCAGGTTGTCGCGATGACCTGGGCTCTCTTCCCATTGCTTCAACGTTTCGGGAAATGTCAGGAAGCCCGCCGCGATATTCTCTGCTGCTTTGGATTTGCGGAGCTTCCCCACACGCGCGGAGAAAACACCGCCGACCTCGTGGCTGACCTTGCCACTGGATGACATCGCCTGCGCCTGGGCAAGCGCGACCGCGTTCAGTTTACTGTCCAGCGTGACAGAGGAAAGCCTGTGCGCTCGGCGAAAGGCACTGATCTGGCTCGCATAATCAGCCGCTCTGGCCTCGACCATGGTTGCCGCGACCAACACCCCACACAGCACAAACAACCTTATGGGGCTGTAATTCATGACAATCACTTCACGGGTCAGCTTCAATGACTATACCGACGACGTTGCGCAGGAGGTCGCGGCAGCGGCTTGCGGGCATGGGCAGGCGCCTGCACTTCAGCCGCGCTTCGTTGCTCGGCGAGCCGGGCATCATACCCCGGCGACGGGGTGACCGTTGGAGGGACCGCAAATGCAGGTGCGACGGCACCGATACTTAATATAGCCATGGCCACAGCGATAGCGGCGAAGGATTTCCGCTCCAAGACTTTCAAAAGCAGGGTTCGCATCGATCGCTCCATCCAAGAAAACGGCCTGAAGTGCTAACGCGCTTCAGGCCGGCTTCGTTCAGAACGAAAACTTACTTCTTGGCCTTCTTGGCCTTTGCGGTCTTGCTCACCTTGGCGGCCTTCGTGGCAACCTTCTTCGCCTTGCGGCGGCGATGACCGAGCGGAATGCCGAGCTTGATGGCTTTCTGACGCAGCGAACCACCGGTGCGCTTCATCTCCTTGGAAATCTTCTCGAGCGGGGTCTGGGCCTTCGAATGCGCCTTCAGGATCTTCACGTCTTCCTTGGTATACTCGCGACGGACGAGTTTCTTTTTCGCTTTCTTGGCCATTGTAGCTCCGATTGTTAGTTGAATAATTCGACCGGCACACGCTTTGCCGATGATATGAAAGGATCAAACGCCCAGCCCGGCGCGCGAAGCGCGAACCACCGTCAAATCACGCGGCCTTCTATACTAAAGATGTCGCGAATGACATAGCCCCTGATGTCACATCATGATGTTCAGTATTGAACCAGCCGTACTCCTGCGAGCCTTCTTCACGACGCGAACTGCTACTCGTCTGCGAATAACGGGCTAAAAGACTCTTTACATCTCATTTACTGAGAATTCACCGACGCGTATCCGCAATTGATATTTAACGGATAATCATCGGCTTGATGCGAATGCAACGGATAATGGTACCATCGCATTGACCGGCAGACGCAATTGGAGCATTCGGATAGTTGAGTCCGCCGATAGTAGCCGAAACGAATAGTAACATTCTCGTAATGATAGCGCCGAAGCCGGTCCAACAGTCCCTTCGGCTCAATCAATGTCACGTTCACTGCGAATCTGATCTGGCGTGAGTGCGGGCGATCCCCTGCCTGACGTCTCTGCGTGCTTGATCAGTGTCATCACGCGCAGCGATAGCGGAGCCGTGATCTGATATTTCGCCGCCAGCTCAACGACGACACCCTGCAAATAGTCAATCTCGGTGCGTCGATCGCGCTGCAGATCCTCCCACATGGACGAGCGCGCATTTGCGTCGATCTTCATCGTCCGCCCGAGCAGCATATTGAACAGGCCGTCAGGTAGCCGCAGCAAATGCGGCGTTAGTCGCGCAGGGATCGGCGTCGCCGAGATCGGCTTGATACCGGCGACTTTCAGAACGGCCAGGCCTTCCGCCATTTGATCGGCGAATAACGAGCGCCACGCGCGCTGTGCAAGCTGCGACCGCAGCGGTATATCCGACAGCGCATTGAGCGCGTTGTTCAAATTGACCAGCAGCTTACCCCACTGGACACCGACGATATCGTCGCTCGCAAGGACGGCAAGATGCGGCACGGATAGCTCCGAAGCGGTATCGGCCCCATCGCGTTCGACTACGATGTTTCCGGACGTTGCGCGGTGAACATGACCATCGTCCTTTGCGATGACATTAAATGGCACCATTCCGCCGAGGATGCGGCGCCCGGGCAGAGCTGCGCGCAGGACTCCGACATTGCCGACGCCGTTCTGCAGGCTGACGACGATCGCGTCTTTCGCTGCATGATCCGCGATCAGCCTCGCCATCTCCGCCGTATCGCCGCTCTTGACCGCGACCAGAATGATCTTCGCCTCGCTCATGATGGCGGGGTCATCCGACAGCCGCAGCTGGTCGGGGGCGAGACGTTGATCAAGTCCCTCGAAGCTCGTCAGCCTCAGACCGTGCCCCTCAATGCTGTCCACGATGCGCCGCCGCGCCAGTATGGCGACGTCGCGGCCGGCTGCCGCCAGGATGCCACCCACGAAACAGCCGATACTGCCGGCACCGGCGATACAAATGGGCCGCGTTTCGATCACGTCATCTCCCGTTCATCCAGCATCCGTTACTAGCAAAGTACCGCAGCGCTGCCTATCGGCGGAACCGACGCGCCTTGTAGGCGTCATACCGCGCAGCTATGCTTTCGCCGGGCTGGCAGAACAGGAGATGATCATGGGTTTGCTCGACATTCTGAATGGCATGGCCAACGGGCCGCGTGGCCCCAGCGATCCCGACGACAAGAGCGGCGGCATGTCGCCGATGACGATGGCGATCCTCGCGCTGCTCGCCTACAAAGGCTACAAGCACTTCACTGGTAGCCAACCGGCGGCACAGGGGCACTCGCAAGAAATCCCGCCGCCGAATACGACGCAGGCCAGCGCGCAAGATAGCGGCCTTGGGGGTATGCTTGGCGGCCTTCTTGGCGGAAATTCTGGCACTGCAGCAGGCGGTGGCGGCCTCGGCGACCTTCTGAAGGGCCCGCTCGGCGGTCTGTTGGCGGGCGGTGCCGCCGGCAGCGTGCTCAGCGGTGGCCTCGGCGACCTGCTTAAGCAGTTCCAGCAGAACGGCCATGGCGACGCCGCGGATTCCTGGGTCAGCTCCGGCCCGAACAAGCAGATCTCGCCTAATGATCTCGGCGCCGCACTTGGCGCGGATCAGATCGCGCAACTGACGTCGCGCACCGGCATGTCCCGCGAGCAGCTTCTCGCGGAGCTGAGCAACGAACTGCCCGATGCCGTTAATCAGTTCACACCGCATGGCCGGCTACCCACGGAAGACGAAGTTAAGTCCAGCTGGGTTTAACGCGCACTTAGAAGAGGGGATATTGCTATGATCTGGATTCTCGTTGTGGGCTTTGTCGCAGGCATTATCGCCCGCCTTCTGTCACCGGGGCCAAACAATCCCAGCGGCTTCATTCTGACCACGATCCTGGGTATTGCCGGCGCATTCCTGGCGACGTTCATAGGCCAGCAGATCGGCCATTACGGCCCGAACCAGGGTGCCGGCTTCATCACTGCCACTATCGGCGCGCTGGTGGTGCTGTTCATCTGGAACAGGCTGGTCGCCCGTAACGTGATTTCAGATCCGGGCAATCGCTAATCTGCCTGCAATCGAAATGAAAAAAGGCCTCGGGCTTCACCCGAGGCTTTTTGCTGTTTGACGCAGGCTTCCAATCAGGCCAGCAGATGCATGCCGGCATCCATCCGCACCAATTCGCCCGTCATGTTGCTCGACGGCGGCGTGGCGAGGAAGCAGATCAGAGCAGCGACGTCCTCCGCGGTCGAGGCCACCTTCAGCGGAACTCGCGCGATCACGGCATCGCGAACTTTAGCAGCGCCGTCCGCACCGCGTCCCTTGGTGAACCAGGGCGTATCGATATAGCCAGGGCAGACCGTATTGACGCGGATCAACGGAGCCAGTGCACGGCCGAGCGACAGCGTCATCGAATTCAGCGCGCCCTTGCTGGCGGCATAGGCGACTGACGAACCGCCGCCTGTGATACCGGCCATCGACGAGACATTGACGACGGCCGAGGCGCGACCCGACGCCTTGGCGCCGGCTTCGAGCAAGGCGCGCGCCGCACGCACCATCTGATAGGGCCCGATCGTGTTGACCGCGTAGATGCGCTGGAAATCTTCCGCGGACAGGCCATCGAGATCGTGATGCGGCACATGCTTGGTCATGCCGGCATTGTTGATCAGCGCATCGAGCCGCCCCCAGTGCTGGGCGACCGCGACGATGTTCTTGCAATCATCGTCCTTCGATACGTCGCCTTGAACCACGATGACTTCGGTTGCACCCGCATCGCGGCACAGCTCGGCAGTGGCTTCGGCTTCCTTCTGACTCGACGAATAGTTGATGACAATACGGGCGCCGTCCTTGGCGAGAATGGCCGCAGTCGCCGCACCAAGCCCCGATGCCGACCCCGTAATCACGACGCACAAACCGTCACTTGCCATCTGCATTTCCTCTGCTTGTTCTGCCGCTGATGCGATCTACCATAATGCGGTCGCGCTGGTATACAACGCGACACAAGTTCGCTTTGCGGAATTAAATTGCGTTGCACCAACACATCATGCCGCCACCGCAGGCCCCTCTGCGGCCAGCCCGCTTGTCTTCCTTCCACCTTTTCCGCATCATGAATGCAAGAAAAGTGGCAGCGCCCATGCCCGGCATTCCCTGCCGAATGAGATGCGCTAGCACACGGGGAACGCCTTGACGGACGCAGACAATATCGTTGCGGAAACCGCGGAACGTATTTTCGCCGATCTCGCTGACGCACAGACCATCAATCACGACAAGAACGGCAGCTGGAAAGCGCCGCTCTGGCAGGCACTGACAGATGCTGGCCTGCCGCTCTCATGGGTGCCTGAAGAGTGCGACGGCTCCGGCACCAGCATGGCCGAAGGTTTCAGTGTCCTCAGCGTCGCCGGCCGCGCCGGCGTTGCGGTGCCGCTCGCCGAGACCATGCTGGCGGGCTGGCTGCTCGCGCAGGCCCAGATCAAATCGCCCGAAGGCATGATGACCGTCGCGCCGGCAAGCCCGCGCGATCGCCTCACGCTCAACGCCGATGGTACAATTACCGGCCGCGCGCGCGGCGTGCCGTTCGCGAGGGATGCGAAACACATCGCCATCGTCGCCTCCGGCATCGGCGGAGCCTCTATTGCGCTGGTGGACGCCAGCGCCTGCCGGATTGAAGCCGGGCTCGGTCTGGCCGATGATCCGTCCGACACGGTGCATTTCGACGTTGTGAGGCCGGTCACCCTTCGATCTGCGCCATCGGGCTTCGATCAGAAAGCGCTGTTGCTGATGGGCGCACTCGTGCGCAGCCAGCAGATTGCCGGTGCAATGGAAACCATGCTCGGCATCGGCGTGAACTATTCTGGCGAGCGCGTGGCGTTCGAGAAGAAGATCTCGAAGTTCCAGGCGGTGCAGCACAATCTGGCGAAACTCGCAGGCGAGACCTCGGCAGCCCTCGCCGCTGCCAGCTCCGCGGCTGACGCCTTCTCCAGCGGCGCACCGCTCGATGACGCGCTCTTCCTCGAGGCCGCCGCTGCAAAGATCCGTTGCTCCGAGGCCGCCGAAAAGGGCGCCGCCATTGCGCATCAGGTTCTTGGTGCCATCGGCTTCACGCAGGAACACATCCTTCATCGCTATACGCTGCGCGCATTGGCATGGCGCGATGATTTCGGCAGCGAAAGCTACTGGGCAGTCGAACTCGGCAAACTGGTCGCTGCGCGCGGTGCCGACGAGCTGTGGCCTCTGGTCGCGTCGCGCTGATCGAACACAAGAAACGAGATCCTTCACATGACTGCTGCCCTTCGTTTCGATCCGATCCGCCTGCCGCCCGAATGCGAGCAGCTGCGTAAGGAAGTGCGCGCTTTTCTCGCCGAGGAAATCGCCGCCGGCACTTTCGATCCGCACAAGCCCCAGCGCGAGGACTCGGACAATCCTGAATTCAGCAAGCGCGTCGGCGAGCGCGGTTGGCTCGGCATGACCTGGCCCAAGAAATATGGCGGCCACGAGCGCTCGTTCCTCGAACGCTACGTCGTTACCGAGGAGATGCGCGTAGCCAATGCGCCGGTCCGCCGCTTTTTTGTCGCCGACCGCCAGAGCGGCCCGGTGCTGCTGAAATATGCGCCCGAACATATCAAGATGGATATCCTGCCGCGCATCTGCCGCGGCGAGGTCTGTTTCTCCATCGGCATGAGCGAGCCCAATTCGGGCTCCGATCTTTTTGCCGCCAAGACAAAGGCCACCAAGACCGATGGCGGCTGGCTGATCAATGGCAGCAAGATCTGGACGACCTCGGCCCATATGGCCGACTACATGATCGCAATCTTCCGCACATCGGCCCCGACCAAGGAAAATCGCCGCCACGGATTGACGCAGTTTCTGGTCAATATGAAGAAGCCGGGTATCACCGTGAACCCGATCGCGCAGATCACCGGCCAGTACGAATTCAACGAAGTCGTCTTCACCGATCACTTCGTGCCGGACGACCACATGCTGGGCGAGATCGACAGCGCCTGGAAACAGGCCACCAGTGAGCTCGCTTATGAGCGATCCGGCCCCGAACGTTTCCTTGAGACCTACTACGTGCTGACCGAACTGGTCCGCGCTGTCGGCCCGGAGCCGGACACTCGCAGCGCCGAAGGCATCGGCCGCCTCGTCGCACAGCTGCACACGATGCGCCGCATGTCGGTGTCGGTGGCCGGCATGCTGCAGGCCGGCAAGGAGCCGGTGGTGGAAGCGTCCATCGTCAAGGATATCGGTACGATCTGGGAGCAGCAGCTGCCGCATCGCGTGCGCGAACTCGCAGCCTTCGTCGACGACAGTGCGTCTAATCACGCCACGCTGGACGAGATGCTGGGCTTCGCCATCAAGACGGCGCCAAAACTGACCATTCAGGGCGGCACCACCGAAGTCCTGCGCGGCATCATCGCGCGCGGACTTGGTCTGCGCTGAAATAACTCGTCGTTCCGGGGCGCACGCGCATCTTGCGCGTGTGAACCCGGAGCCTCGACATGATTGAACACATCCAGATTCCGGGTTCACACCCGGCAAGCGCCGGGCGCGCCCCGGAATGACGAGGAAACAAATGACCACGTACAAAGACATCGCCGTCGAGGCCCGCGGCCACATCGCGATCATCGAGATTCGCAAGCCGCCTCTGAACTTCTTCGACATCCTGCTGATCCAGCAGATCGCCAATGCGCTGGACGAGATCGATGCCAATCCCGAAATCCGCGCGACAGTTCTGTGCGCGCAAGGCAAAGCGTTCTGCGCCGGCGCCGATTTCAGCGATCCCAACCGCAAGGAAACCGAAGCGGCCGCCAAGAGCGGCGACCCCGCCGACAATCTCGGTTCCATCGGCCATCTCTATATGGAAGCCGTACGCATCTTCCGCGCCAAGAAACCCATCGTCGCCGCCGTTCATGGCGCAGCTATCGGTGGCGGGCTCGGCCTTGCCGTGTCGGCCGATTTTCGCGTCACCTGCCCGGAAGCCCGCTTCGCAGCCAACTTCACCAAGCTCGGCTTCCATCCCGGCTTCGGCCTGACGGTCGCGCTCACCGAAGTGGTCGGCAAGAACAATGCGGAGTTGATGTTCTATACGTCGCGCCGCGTCGGCGGTGAGGAAGCCCTGAAGATGGGCCTCGCCAATGTGCTGGTGCCGCAGGCTGAGGTCCGCGACGCCGCCATCAAGCTTGCGGAAGAAATCGCGGAATGCTCGCCGCTCGGCCTGCTCTCGACCCGTGCTACCATGCGGGGTGGCCTCGCTGACCGCGTGGCCAAGGCGACCGAGCATGAATTGGCCGAGCAGACACGCCTACGTGCCACCGAAGACTTCAAGGAAGGGGTGGCAGCAACCGCCGAGCGCCGGGTGCCGAACTTCAAGGGGCGGTAAGTCCCCGTCGGGTTTGTTTTTCAAACCTCACTGTGAAATGGCCGGGCAGCGCGAAGCGAGCTTCGCTAGACGCCCCGGCCATTTTTATTTGACGGCCGCGCTACCCCTTCCTCACCACCAACGCATCGACGATGGTGACGCCCTCGCCAGCCGGATGCACGAGCACGGGATTGAGTTCGATCTCCGCGATCTCGTCCTCGAACTGCGCCGCAAGCTGCGAGATCTGTGCAATCAGCTCCGCTGCTGCGGACACGTCGGCCTTCAGCGCACCGCGAAAGCCGTTCAGCAACGGCGCGGCCTTGAGTGCGCCTAGCATGGAAGCAGCCTCAGCGGCACTCACGGGCGCCGGGCGATAGACCACGTCCTTGAACAATTCCGCCGTCACTCCACCAAGACCGACCATCACCATCGGCCCGAAGGTCTCGTCCAGCAGTGTGCCCACGATGATCTCGACACCCTTCCTGGCCATCGGCGAAACGAGCACGCCCTGCAACGCGGCCTGCGGTCGGTGCTGCCGGGCGCTGGCGGTCAGCGCGTCATAGGCAGCTACGGCTTCATGCTTCGTGGTGATGTTGACCCTGACGCCGCCAACCTCGGTCTTGTGCGGAATGTCGCGCGACTGGATTTTCATCACCAGCGGGAAGCCGATCTTGGCAATCGCTGCATCCAGCGATGATCTGTCGGTGACAAGAACCTCGCTTGGCAGCGCGACACCGGCAATCTGCAACAGCGTCTTGCTGTCATACTCGGAGAGCGTCGGCGCGGTCAGATGCTCAGCCAGATCATTCTGCGCAGGTGCCGCTGTAGCAACCGGCTCTACAAGTTTGAATCTTGCGTGATCAACAAGTCGCCGCAACGCTACACTGACATGGGTGAGGCCGGACAAAACGACCACACCGGATTCGGCGAGACCGGTGCGCGCGAAGTTCGACGGCAGCGTATAGGACCAGAACACGATCGGTTTGCTCTGCGCAGCAATGACGGGCTTCAGCTCCGGCGTCTTGAACGGCATCCGCGTCTCACTCGACAGCGAGATGACCACCAGGATTGCATCGACCTCGTCAGACCTGTCGAGCAGTTCAATGGTCTTTTGCAGCCCGCCGCTATGCACCGCCTGGGCCGTGATATCGATCGGATTGCACGGCGACCCGTAGGACGGGATCAGCCCGCGAATCGTCGCCTGAACGCCGTCCGACAATTCGGGCACCTGCAGCCCCTGCACCGACACCGCATCAGCGCCCCAGATACCTGCGCCACCCGAGACGGTGACGACAGCGACGCGGTCGCCCTTCGGCAGCGGCGACGTGGTCAGCACGGCGGCGATGGTCACCGCTTCGTCAAGATCGTTGGAGACGATGAATCCATAGCGCGCGAACACCGCATCATAGGCGGCCGTCCAGCCCGCCATGCTGGCGGTATGCGAGGCTGCTGCGCGCTCGCCAGCACCGGAGCGGCCGACCTTTACAACGATGACCGGTTTGCCGAGCTCCGCCGCCTTGCGAGCCGCGGCGAGAAATTTGTCGACGTCGCGAATGCCCTCGATGAACAGCAGGATCACGTCAGTCGCCGGATCCTGCACCATGTAATCGAAGAATTCGCCTGCACCGAGATCGGACTCGTTGCCGGTCGAGATCACGGTGCTCAGAGCAATGCCGAGCGACTTGGCGCGGTTATAGATCGCAAAGCCGATGCCACCGGATTGCGCGACGATACCGATCCGCTTTTGCGTGGCGATCAATCGTGGCTGATCCGGCTTCACATCAACGGTTGGGCTGAAGGTCGCGGCGATGCCGGCAATCTGGTTGTAGTACCCCTCGGCGTTCGGTCCGGAGATCTGCATTCCCGTGCGCTTCGCCAACGCCGCGATGGCATCCTGCATGGCGATGGAATCGCCACCTTCCTCGGCAAAGCCGGAGGAGATGATGATCGCGTGTTTGACGCCGAGCGTCGCGCACTCCTCAAGCGCGCCGAGCACGACGCGCGCAGGAATGATCACGATGGCGAGGTCGATCGGCTGCCCAATGGCTTTGATGGTCGGATAGCACGCGAGCCCATCGATATCCGGATAGTTCGGATTGACCGGATAGATCGCGCCGGAGAACTGGTTTTTGCGCAGAAAGGAGAGAAGCAGGCCCGGGATCTTCGTGACATCGCGGGAGGCGCCAATAATGGCGATGCTAGATGGATTGAAGAACGAGTCCAGCGGATGCGGACGTGTCACAGTCATGGCGTTTCCCGTTTATTGTTGTTGCCATAGCGTTTCCGAGCGAAGTGGATACCGGTTCGCATGAAGGAAACGCGTCAGAACAAGAAGGGATCGTGCGGCGATTGCCGCAATCACGCAACGACGCGAAACGTGACCCCGGCCAGCAGAAATGCATCCCCGGCGCAAGGACAGCCACGCGCCCGTGCACTGCCGAGCACCTGCGCAACGTCGTTGACGCGAAAGGTGAGCCCGGTCATTGCCTCTGCCTTGCCCTTGGCGAAGCGCAAACAGCCGTTCGTGAACGCGATCTGCGGATCGTCGTTGCGGGCCGAGGTCAGCGGCACGCCGATGATATTGCTCCAGTGCTGCGCCAGATCGTAATGGTCCGGACTCTGCAGCTCGACCTCGGTGAGCGCGCGCGTGATGTCGTGGCGGATCGCCTCCTGCCAGTCCGGACCGGCCGGTGGATACGGCCCGAAATCGTCGTCGCTGTCTTTGGTGTGATTGAACTCGATGAAGGCGGCCCGGCAATCGCGTGGATGCAATTGCACGCCGTGATAGGGCGGATGATTGATCACATTGGCGGTGCGCACGCCGATGCTGGCGGCGAAGCGCCCGCGCTCGTCAGGATCCTCGCAGGACAGGATCACCATATAGCCGCCGCGCCCGCCGGATTTCTCCATGAACCGCCCGGCCGCCGTGCCCGGCTGCGTTGGCGCGACCACTTCGAGCAACGTCGCCTCAACCGGCATCAGTGCATTTTCGAGGCCGTATTTGCCGACATGGGGGTCGCGGTAGCAGATATCGAGGCCGAGAATGGCCGCGATATCGCTCACCACCGGCTCCAGATGCGGAGCGACCAGACAAACTTGCCGCAACCGCATCTGGCTCATGATCATTGCCCCTTGAAGACCGGCTTGCGCTTCTCGACGAAGGCTTTGGCGGCCTCCTTGTGATCGTCGGTATCGCTGCAGCGGGTGTGATGGATCGACTCGCCGTCGAAACAGGCTTCGAGCGTCATCGTCTCGGCATTGTTGATGTTGGTCTTGATGTAGCCATAGGTGATGCTCGGGCCCTGCGCGAGTGACATTGCCAGGTCGCGCGCCGCTGTCTCCACCTCGGCGTTGTCGACAACCTTGGTCACCATGCCGAGCGCCAGCGCTTCCTGTGCGGAGAGCACCGGCGACATCAGATAGAGCTCGCGTGCCTTGGCGCTGCCGAGCATCTTGGTCAGAAAATAGGTGCCACCATAATCGCCGGAGAAGCCAACCTTGGCGAAAGCCGTGGTGATCTTCACCGAGCTTGCGGCGACGCGCAGATCGCAAGACAGCGCGATGGAGAGGCCAGCGCCCGCGGCAGCGCCGTCCAGCTGCGCCACCACCGGCTTCGCCATCTGGTGCAGAATGCGCGACACTTCCATGCCGCGGCGCAGGTTGGCGCGCTTGGCCTCGAACGGCAGCGGCGCGCGGCCAGCCGCCATCGACCTGACGTCGCCGCCGACACAGAACGTGCCGCCCGCGCCCTTGATGAGCACGGCGCGGACGTCGTGATCTTCCTGCGCGCGGCGGGCCGCCGCGACCAGGCCCTGTGTCATCTCTGGATTGAGCGCATTGCGCCGATCCGGACGATTCATGGTGATGGTCAGAAGACCGTTGTCGAGGTCCTGCAGGACGATGTCGCTCATCATTGCGCTCCTTGTTGTTCTTGATCGTCCGGCAAGCTTCGGGCCCCGACGATTACTTCTTCACCAGCGGGCAGCGCGAGGCTTCCAGCGGCTGGAATGCCTGCTCTGCGGGAACGGTCGCGAGCAGCTTGTAGTCGTCCCAGCGGC
Organism: Tardiphaga sp. 42S5; assembly: GCF_034044155.1. NCBI lineage: Bacteria > Pseudomonadati > Pseudomonadota > Alphaproteobacteria > Hyphomicrobiales > Nitrobacteraceae > Tardiphaga > Tardiphaga sp. 42S5. The sequence continues at coordinate 252,436 of NZ_CP139027.1, forward strand.
CCTTGGATTCCGACGGCTTCTTCACCTCGAACAGGTACATGTCATGCACCATGCGGCCATCCTCGCGAATCCGGCCATTCTTGGCAAACATGTCGTTGATCGGCGTCTCCCTCATGAGCTTCATGACTGGCGCCGAGTCCGTGGTGCCGGCGGCCTTCACCGCTTTCAGATAATGCAGCACCGATGAATAGACGCCGGCCTGGGCCGATGTCGGCACGCGCTTGGTGCGCTCCTGGAAGCGCTTGGTGAAAGCGCGCGTCTCGTCATTGAGATCCCAGTAGAACGCTTCCGCCAGGATCAGGCCCTGCGCGGTATCGAGACCGACGCTGTCGATGTCGGAGATGAAGGCGAGCAGCGGCGACAGCTTCTGGCCACCGCTGCGGGTCAGGCCGAATTCGGCCGCCTGCTTGATCGCGGTGATGGTGTCACCGCCGGCATTGGCGAGGCCGACGACCTTGGCCTTGGAGCTCTGCGCCTGCAGCAGGAAGGACGAGAAGTCCGACGTATTCAGCGGATGCTTGACCGAGCCCAGCACCTTGCCGCCAGCTTTGGTGACGACGGCCGTGGTGTCTTTCTCAAGGTCCGCGCCGAATGCATAGTCGGCTGACAGGAAGAACCAGGTGTCGAGACCGTTTTTCACCGTGGCGAGACCGGTCACATTGGCCTGCGCGTAAGTGTCGAACACATAATGCACCGTATAGGGGCCGCAGGCCTCGTTGCTGAGGCGGATTGAGCCTGGACCGTTGAAGATGATGATCTTGTTGCGCGCGCGCGCGATTTCACTCGCAGCCAGCGCGGTCGCCGATGCCGCAACGTCGATGATCGCCTCGACGCCCTGATTATCAAGCATGTCGCGCGCAATGTTGGCGGACAGATCGGCCTTGTTGAGATGGTCCGCAGCAATGATCTCGATCTTACGGCCCAGCACTTCACCGCCGAAATCTTCCGCAGCCATCTTAGCAGCGGTCTCGCTGCCAACGCCGGTGATATCGGCATACAGGCCCGACATATCGAGAATTGCACCGAGCTTCAGCGGCTTGGTCTGCGCCATGGCACTTGTGGCCGCGAATGCCATTGCTGACGCCAGCAGACCTGAAATGATCTTCTTCAAAAGTCCCTCCCTCAGACGCGCCGTTGTTGTTCGTGCGCGGTGTTGTTGTTATCGCGATCATGCCGCAATGGAACAAGAGCGGCAAGCGGCGGCGCTGCCAAGAATAGCTGCAAAGACATCAAGGTTTTCCGCAAAGCGGAATGGATTGCTGGCTATGATAGACGAGAGGTTGACCGGAGCTCGCAAGGTGGCGTGATGCGTGCCGCATCAGCAAAGTGTGACGTGTCGCATGCCGCAACGCTGTTGCTGGCAGTGATCGCCATTTCAACATCCGCGCAATCTGCGTCGGCGGCCTGCATGTTCGCCGCCCAGGGCGAAGGTCGTGTCGCCGACGTGATCGATGTCAGAACATTGCGTTTGAGCGACGGCAACGTGATCCGTCTGGCGGGGATCGAGCCGATCGCAAACTCATCAGGGCCGACGAATGATCTCTTCGCACTGGCCTCCGGCCGTAATGTCACCTTGTACGGCGAAAGCGACATGCCGGATCGCTACGGCCGACAACCGGCTTTTGTCTTCGTCGATCCCACTGCGCCGTCGCTCCAGGCGCAGCTTCTGGCACAGGGCGCCGCCCTCGCCTCTGGCGCGATTTCCGACAAGGCCTGTGCGGCGGAACTCGCCGCTGCAGAAGGCTGGGCCCGCCGGCTGAAGCGCGGAATCTGGGCTCAAACCAACGTCATAAAAAACGCGGAAAGTCCCGGCGATATCTTGGCCGATGTGGGGCGTTTCGGGGTGGTCGAGGGGCGGGTTCTGTCGGTTCGCCAGGCCGGGACGGTGACCTACGTCAATTTCGGGCGTCGCTGGACTGAGGACTTTGCGGTGACCGTTTCAAGGCGCATGATAGCCGCCTTCGAGACGGCAGGAATTATGCTTAAGTCCCTGGAAAGACGACATATTCGCGTTCGGGGATGGATCGAGAGGCGCGGCGGGCCGCGGATCGAGGCGCTCGGGGTGTGGCAGATCGAAGTGGTCGGGGACAAGTAGGCCACTTGGGCAGCAAGACCGCTTGAGCGAAGATGATTTGGGCGAATGGGCTGTTTGGGCAGAGAGTGGACGACGTGACGGGTGTGGGACGGCAAACCAGCTTGAGCCGCCGCCTTTGGGCTGCGCCTGCCCTGCTGTGCGCCGCGCTCGCTCTATCGGCCTGCGGCGATGCCAGCCGGTTCGAGGCCGCCTCGTCGGTCAAGCCGACGGTGCCAGCCAAGCCGCCGAAGCCTGCCGTGGTGCAGACCCCGGCCGCCGAGAAAGAACACGAGCGCATCCTCGCATCCTATGGCGGCGCCTATGACGACCCGCGGCTGGAATCACTGATCACCAAGACCGTCGATCGGCTGGTCGCAGCCTCTGAGCGACCGGACTTGGCCTACAAGGTCACGATCCTCAATTCGGGCGCCGTCAACGCCTTCGCCCTGCCGACCGGACAACTCTATGTCACGCGCGGCCTGATCGCGCTGGCCAGTGATACATCCGAGATTTCATCGGTGCTGTCGCACGAGATGGCGCATGTGCTCGCCAAACACGCGTCCATCCGCGAGGAGCAGGCACGGCAGGCATCGATCGTCACGCGCGTCGTCACCGATATGGGCAGCGATCCCGATCTCACTGCGCTCGCGCTCGCCAAATCCAAACTGACAATGGCGAGCTTCTCTCGCGCGCAGGAATTCGAAGCCGACGGCATAGGCGTAGGCATCTCGGCCCGCGCAAAGTTCGACCCCTATGGCGCGTCGCGCTTTCTCGCGGCGATGGAGCGTAACGCCGCGCTCAAGGCCAGCCGCACACCGCTGGACCCCCGCGCGCAGGACTTCCTGTCCTCGCATCCGGCAACGCCGGAGCGCGTGCAGAACGCGCAGGCCAATGCGCGGCAATATTCCTCGCCCGACGGCGGCGAGCGCGATCGCGAGACCTATCTCTCGGCCATCGACGGCATCGTCTATGGCGAGGACCCGAGCGAGGGTTTCGTGCGGGGCCGCCGCTTCCTGCATCCCAAGCTCGGCTTCACCTTCCAGGCGCCGGAGGCCTTCACCCTCGACAATACGGCGCAGGCGGTGATCGGCGTGCGCGAAGGCGGCAATCAGGCCATGCGCTTCGACGTGGTCCGCGTACCATCCGAACAGACGCTGAGCGACTACCTCAATTCCGGATGGATGGAGAATGTCGACAAAGCCACCACGGAAGAACTGACCATCAACGGCTTCCCGGCAGCGTCCGCCATCGCGCGCGGCGACCAGTGGCAATTCCGCGTTTACGCGTTGCGCTTCGGCAGCGACGTCTACCGCTTCATCTTCGCTGCCAAGCAGAAGAGCACCGAGAGCGAACGCAACGCCCGCGACACCGTCAACTCGTTCCGCCGCCTGACCCTGGCCGAGATTCAGGCCGCCCGTCCGCTGCGCATCAAGGTGATCACCGTGCAGCCCGGAGACACCGTGGAGTCACTGTCGCATCGCATGAGCGGCGTCGATCGTCCACTGGAGCGCTTCCGCGTATTGAACGGGCTCGAGAACAATGCCAGCGTGAAAGCCCGCGACCGCGTCAAGGTCGTGGTGGATTGAGATCCACCCAAGTACTTGCTCATCGACAACAAAAAAGCCCGGCCTCTCGGCCGGGCTTTTCGTATTCAACTTGCGAGACGCTGCTTATGCAGCCTCGTCCGCGGCGGCGACATCATCGTCACCATCGCTGTCGGCCTCGTCAGCACCGGCTTCGGCGCCTGCCTCGGCCTTGGCGCCACGGCGCGGGCTCTTGGCGAGCTGGCCTTCGATCTCCTTGACCGCTTCGGTTTCGGTGACGTGCTGAACCACAGCGATTTCGCGCGACAGACGATCGAGAGCTGCTTCATACAGCTGACGTTCGCTGTAGGACTGCTCGGGCTGCGAGTCGGAGCGGAACAGATCGCGGACCACTTCGGCGATGGCAACGATATCACCCGAGTTGATCTTCGCTTCGTATTCCTGTGCGCGGCGCGACCACATGGTGCGCTTGATGCGGGCACGGCCCTTCAGTGTCTCCAGCGCGCGCTTGACCAGCGCGGGCTCGGACAGCTTGCGCATGCCGACATTCGCGACCTTCGCGGTCGGAACGCGCAGGGTCATCTTGTCCTTCATGAAATTGATCACGAAGAGTTCAAGCCTGGCGCCTGCAATTTCCTGCTCTTCGATGGCGAGGATCTGGCCAACACCATGCGCCGGATAGACAACGAATTCGTTGGTCTTGAAGCCCTGACGCTGGGTCAGTGGCTTCTTCGGCTCTTCGACGCGCGGAGCCGCAGCGGGCGCCGGCTTGGCGGCCACGGGCTTTGCAGCAACCTTGGCAGCTTCCTTCGGCGCAGCAGCCTTCACAGCGGGCGCAGCAACCGGAGCCTTGGCCACAGGAGCCTTCGCAGCCGTCTTCGGCGCAGCAGGCTTGGCGGCAGTGGTCTTCGAAGCAGCAGCCTTCGGGGCAGGTTTCGCAGTCTTGTTGGGCATTGCACTTCTTTTATTTTTGGAGGACTTTTCAGCCGCAGCCTTCGCGGCGGTCCGGGTGTCCTTGACAGGGGCCCGGGCACGGCCTTTGGTGACAGAATTCTTCGCAGCAGGACCCTTCACAACGCGGCTCGCCGCAGTTGTTTTCTTGGAAGCCTTCGGATCCAAAACCTTCGAAGCAGTAGCCTTCTTCGAAACAGCAGCCTTGGAAACACTCTTTTTACGCGTTTTCTGTGACACAGCCTGCGCGTGGAAACCGCCACGCCCCTGTTTGATGTTTAAACGGGAACCCGGCAGGGCCAAATCGAGCGGCACCACATGGTCCAGCTTCTTGAATTGTGCCTATTATAGCACATTTCCCGCAAAAATCAATGATTTATGCCCTGTCGCAGCCGCTGGGCGGCCGCTTCCGGGGCATAATCGGGGCTAGGGTAAATTTCGTGTGGCTGGGGGTATCGGGGTCACCCAATCAATTGCTTGATCGCTGTGACCGGGGAACTCAGTCGCCCTTACCAGGCGCCGCCGAGAAATACTTCTCGTACTTGCCTTCCTGACCATCGAATTCCTTGGCTTCGGGCAGTTCGTCGATTTTCTGGGTGATGTTCGGCCACGTCTTGGCGTGTTCCAGATTGATCTGCAGCCACTTCTCGATATTGCCTTCGGTATCAGGCTTGATCGCGTCCGCCGGGCATTCGGGCTCGCAGACACCGCAATCAATGCATTCGTCCGGATGGATGACCAGCATGTTTTCACCCTCGTAGAAGCAGTCCACGGGACAGACTTCGACGCAGTCGGTGTATTTACATTTGATGCAATTGTCGGTGACGACGTAAGTCATCCAGAACTCCGGAAACGATCGATATTCAGTGTTTGCGTAGCGCACCAACCCCGCTGCCGCAAGGGATGCGGCCGGCATAGGTCAGGGCATTTCGACCAAGGGAAAAGCCTGCCACGAAACCATCGTTGGACGCGGCATCTGGCCTAGATAGTTACTCCGGAACGTGTTGCAAATCGGTATAGAGCACGCGCGCCGCAGTGGCATCGCCGCGCCGTTCCGAGAAGCCCTCGACCTTCATCACCCGCACGGTGCGATCCAGCGCGACCGTGAGCACGTCGCCGATCTTCACACCGTGGCTCGGCGATTTCTCGCGCTCGCCATTGATGCGAATCTTACCGCCTTCCACCAGCGCAGCGGCACTGGTGCGGGCCTTGACCACCCGCGCGTGCCACAGCCATTTATCGAGACGCTGGCGCTCCAATCGACACACCACCAAATGGCGGCACGGCGCCGCCTCACATGACCTGTATCAATCCTTGCGACCGCTGAGCTGTTCCTTGAGCGCGGCGAGTTTCGCGAAGGGGGAGTTCGGATCGATCGGACGGTCCCGTTCGCGCGGTGCGGCCGATGTGGCGAACGGACGGGTCGCCCCGCCGCGGTCGTTGCCACGGCCCTCGCGGCCCTTGTCGCCGCCCTTGAAGGGGCCTTTACCCTTGCCCTGGAAGCGTTCGCGCTCACGCGGCGGACGGCCACCCTCGCCCGGCTTGCCGTCGCGGTTACCGCGATTGCCACGGTTGTCGCGGTTCGGCGCACCTTCAGCGGAGACCGCGGCGGCCGGTGCATCGCTGCGCGGACGGCGGAACTCGTTGTTATTGTTGCGATCGCGGCGGCCCTGACCTCCGCGATCGTGCCGCTCACGCTGCGCGCCATCGGCCACGGCGCCTTCGGCGGGAGCCGACTGCGCAGCGCCCTGCGGGGCGTTGGTGTTGCGATGGTGGCGGTTGCGGTCATGGCGCGGCGGACGGCGTTCTTCCGAACGGCCACCCGGGCGCCAGACTTCGACCAGTTCGGGCTCGGCAGCGACGGCAGGAACCGCCGCAGCGGGGTCGCTCTCGGCAGGCGCAGCAGCATCAGCCGCTGCGGTCTCGGCAACAGTCCCGGTTTCGGCAACGGCCGCAGCGGGCTCTGGCTGCGCTTCGACGGAAGCCGTCTCTTCAACGGGCGCAGCCTCAGGCGCGGTGCTGGGCACCAGCGCGACTTCAGGCAACAGCGATGCCGACGGGGCGGCTGCAGCTTCCTCGGCCGGGGCTGCTTCGGTCGCAACCTCGGCAGGTGCGACATCCGTAGCCGCGATCTCAGCCGTCTCGGCCGCCTCAGCGGCAGCCTCGACCGCAATGACATTGTCCTCACCGGGCTTGTCAGACTCGGCAAGTCCTACCAGGGCGTCGGGCTGATCGCCGGTGTTGTCGTCAGCCTTGACCTCAATCGGCGTCGTCGCAGCGACCGGCTTCGGCGGTGCCGGCGGCAGCGGCGTCTTCTTCTCCATGCGATAGCCCAGGGCACGCAGGATCGAGGCGAAATCCTCGCCGGCCGAGCCGGTGAGCGAGGTCATCGCCTGCGTCACCACGAAGTGGCGGCCATCGAACGCACCGGCGGGCTTCTCGCCGGGCGACGCTTCACGCCACGCCAATGCAGGACGGATCAGGTCGGCCAGACGTTCGAGAATATCGACGCGCACGGCGCGCTCCCCGCACTGGCGATAGCCCAGCACGCGATAGGCATCGCGATCGAGCAGCTTGTCGACCGGGAAGGATGTACGGCCCGACCCTGCGAGATGCTGTGCGCTCGACAGCGCCGACATGTCGACATTGTCCTGCTTCAACGCCCAGAGCAGCGCCGCGAGCGAACGCCCCGCAGGCTTCAGCAGGCCAGGGATATAGATGTGATAGGCGCCGAAGCGCACGCCGTATTTGCGCAAGGTCGCGCGCGACGGCTGATCGAGGTCCTTCATCTCGGTCGCGATCTTCTGCCGCTCCAGCACGCCCAGCGCTTCAGTGAGCTGGAAGGCGATGCCGCGCGCGATGCCGGTGATGTCTTCGGCCTTGGTGAGATCGAACAGCGGCCCGAGCAGTTTCTCGATATGCGTCTTCAGCCAGAGATCGAGGCGAGCCTGAACCGCATCGCGCGGCGCGCCGGAGAGGCGCTCATCAGCGATGATGCGGAGACGGGGATGCAGCACATCGTCGGCTGCGACCAGACGGGCCACCGCATCGCCGGTCCAGCGCATGGTGCCGTCGGAGGCGAGCACGAACTGATCGTCCGGTGCATTGCCGAGTTTCTCGGCGCGCGCGTCGATCTCGCCGGCCAGCGCCTTCAGCGCCGTGGCCTGCAAGGCCTTCGCATCCGAGCCAGCCTCGGCCGCATCGGGCAAAAATGTAAATCCGTCGAGACGGCCAATTACATGGCCCTCTACGATCACTTCGCCCGTCTTACCAATTTCAGTATTCAGCATCGTGTTTTCCCGCAAGCGGCGCATCAATACACTGGTACGACGATCAACGAAACGCTCAGTGAGCCTCTCATGAAGGGCATCTGACAGTTTATTTTCCAATTCGCGCGAAATTCCCTGCCAATGATCAGGATCTGAGAGCCAATCGGGACGATTTGCCACGAATGTCCAGGTCCGGATTTGCGCGATTCGGCCCGATAATGTGTCGATATCGCCATCGGTTCGGTCCGCTTGCGCGATTTGAGCGCCAAACCAGGCATCGGGGATGCGCCCACGCTGCATCAGGAAGTTGAAGATAGTGACTACCAGCTCTGCGTGTGCAGCGGGCGCGATGCGGCGGTAATCTGGAATCTGGCACGCATCCCACAGTTTCTCGACGGCGGCCTTGCCCTGCGCCATTTCGCGCACGTCGACGTCACGGACGGCATGATCGAGCACGCGCAGGTCCTCGGCGATCGGCGCACGGGTCAGCGCCTCGTGGCGCGGCACCTCCGCTAGCGACACCTGCAGCGACGCGATCGATGAGAAATCCAGCTTCGAATTGCGCCATTGCAGCACCTTCACCGGCTCGAAGATGTGGTTCTGCAACTGATTGACGAGCTCCGGCTCAAACGGCTCGCAGCGGCCTGTGGTGCCGAAGGTACCGTTGCGTGTCGCGCGGCCGGCGCGGCCGGCGATCTGCGCGAATTCCGACGGCGTCAGGCGGCGGAATTGGTAGCCGTCATATTTGCGATCGCTGGCAAAGGCGACGTGGTCGACGTCGAGATTGAGGCCCATTCCGACCGCGTCGGTTGCTACTAGGTAGTCAACGTCGCCGTTCTGGAACATCGCGACCTGCGCATTGCGGGTGCGCGGCGACAGCGAGCCCAATACGACTGCCGCGCCGCCGTGCTGGCGCTTGATGAGTTCGGCGATGGCGTAAACTTCGTCGGCCGAAAACGCGACAATCGCTGTCCTGCGCGGCTGCCGCGTGATCTTGCGATCGCCGGCAAATTCCAGATGCGACAGACGCGGCCGTGTCACAATGCTCGCGCCGGGCAGCAGCCGCTCGATGATCGGGCGCATGGTGGCGGCGCCGAGCAGCAGCGTCTCGTCGCGGCCGCGGCGATGCAGGATGCGATCGGTGAAGACGTGACCGCGCTCCAGATCAGCGGCGATCTGGATTTCATCAACGGCCAGAAACGACACGTCGAGATCCCGCGGCATCGCCTCGACGGTGGACACCCAGTAGCGCGGCTTGGCGGGCTTGATCTTCTCTTCCCCGGTGATCAGCGCCACGGCTTCGGGGCCGACGCGGTCCAAAATTTTATTATAGACCTCGCGCGCCAGCAGCCGCAGCGGCAGGCCGATAATGCCCGACGAATGCGCGAGCATGCGCTCGATGGCGAGATGGGTCTTGCCGGTATTGGTGGGGCCGAGCACTGCGGTGACGCCGGCGCCGGGGGCCCTGCCGTTGGACAGCGTGGGCGGAGAAGACAAAAAGGCCATGTTTTTCAGATATTTCCGCGTCGCCGACTGTCAAGACCGAGACAGGTTACGACGCTTCAGAGCCGCGCTTTTTGATGGTTTGGAACGAGTCCGGAACGAAAGCGGCCCGAATCGGTGACTCGGCACCTCCCTGGCCGCGTCACCCCAACATCTCGCGCTGACATTCTCCGAGACTGACTAGATCAAGTTTGTGACAGCGCAACAAGGGCCGACAAATCCCCGAAGTTATGAACAGCGCACGGACTCCGAACCGGCTTTGAGTCAAGCCGGGATCCTGCGCAAATCCTGCGGCGCGTTTGCGACGATGCTGCGATGGCGCACTTTGTCTTGCGGCCAAGCTGCGGCAGCGTCCCGTCTCGGTCCCTCATGGTGAGGAGCGCGGCTTCGCGCGTCTTGAACCATGAGCTGGCGGGGCCAAGACCCGTCACCATCCTTCGAGACGCCGCGCAAGGGCGCGGCTCCTCAGGATGAGGCCGGTGTGTGGAGCCGCCTCCTTTAGAACTTGCCTCGTTCTCTCAGTTCGTCTTCGCCACGGCCTTGGCCGGCGCGGGGGTGGTGACGAATTCGGTGGCTTCCAGCATGGCAACGCCGAGCGGGGTTGGCACCACCATGCGATAGGGCACCAGTACGCGGGTTCCGGCGATCGGCACCAGGGTCACTTCGATATTGCGCTGGGCGGCAAGATATTTGATGGCGGCGCGGTCGGGCACATAGCCGGCGATCGGCGTGAAATAGACGGCGCAGACGATGGCAGGCCCGCGATAGCCCTTCTCGGCCTTCACGCTTTCCATGCGCTTGTAGTCCAGCTTGAGATCGTAGCGCATGCGGCCGTCGAAGATCGACGCGCCGGTGCGGCACGAATCCGGCGTCAGCAATTCGCCGGTGCCGCCGACGCGCATCAGCGAGCCGGTCATCGGATCGATCACGTTGCGGCGATGCGCATCGGTGATCGGAATCTTCTCGGGATCGAGCGGCGGCTCCGGCTCGATGGAGAACTCCTTCACATAGCCCGGCGTGATCAGCATCTTGATCGTCTCGGACTTCTTCGCGGAGGTGGTGACGGCCTGATAATTCGACGGCACCAGCGCGCCCGCGACCACGCGGCCGGTGGACTGGCCGGAGCCCGAGCCGCCGGCAAATGCCTTCAGCAGACCTGCGGTGCCGCCACTGGCGGTCGCGGAATACTGGTCTTCGTTGATGTCGATGGCCCACTGGCCCTTGCCCACCGCAATGCCGGCGAGGCTGGCTTCATATTTGGCTTCAAGCTTGCCGCCCGCCAACACCGCTTGCGCGGGGGCCTGAACCGGCACGGCGGCCGGGCTCTGGCCTTGAGCTTGGCCTTGCGTCTGGCTTTGGATCTGGCCTTGCGCCTGCGCCGAGGCCTCCACCGGCAAAACCGGCAGCATCAGGCCCGCGGCGACGGCGAAACGCGCGCCAAAGCCCGCAAATCGCACTCTTGCAGGCGTGGCGGTCCGCGGGGTGGTCACCGGTCGGGTCACAAAGCGGGGCGTGCGAAGGCTCACTTGCTGATATCACCTGGTCGGCGATCCCCGGCCAAAGGCGCAGGGCCGCATCGCTCAATTGGGCTGGAGCGACCTGTTTCCGGCCCGAATACGTCGTTTATATGATGGGAACCGCGCCAGATTCCATGTGGTTTCCGCTCGTAGGACGGGCTATACAGCCCCCGAAAGCGCAGGCTTTTGCCGGTTTTGCCGCGACTTTCGCTGGCCGGATATCTTGACGATCGCGGCCAAGCCCCCTATACGTCCGCCACTCCTGAAATGGACGTGATTTTTGACCCCCTGCCCGGCTTTGGGCTCTTCGCCTTTTAGCTGCGGGGATGACAGAGGATTTTCGCCATGTCTCGGCGCTGTGAACTGACACTGAAGGGCCCCCAGGTGGGCCACAAGGTGAGCCACTCGAACATCAAGACCAAGCGCCGGTTTCTGCCGAACCTGGTCAATGTGACCTTCCTGTCCGACGTGCTCGGCCGCGGCGTGCGTCTGCGCGTGTCGGCGAATGCCGTGAAGTCGGTCGACCACCGCGGTGGCTTCGACGCCTATCTGATCAAGGCCCGCGAGAGCGAGCTCTCCCAGAAGGCCGTGCTGCTCAAGCGCGCCATCGAAAAGAAGAAGGCCGAGACCGCAGCAGTCGCGGCCTGATCGCTTCGATCGGACTTTAAGTTTTAGAATTCAGAACGGCCGGATCGCGAGATCCGGCCGTTTTTGCGTGCGACTGCGAGATCGAGTGCGATCAATCGAAAGTCTTGGAATCGTGCCATGCGCCTAAATGGCTACGCGGACGCCCGACAAGCTTCGCCCGCGCGCAAGAATCGTGCTAGTTGCAAATTAACAAGAAGAATACTGGAAAGACAAAGTGCCGTGGGAGACTACGGCGCTTGATGTCCAACAACCTGGGGGAAGTATGGACCACGAAGCCACTCAGATTGCCTCCCCTACCTTCATATCCGATCAAGCTGCTCCGGAAGACTTCTTTGGATCACATGAACGGGTCGCAAGAGTCATAGCTCGCGTCATACAGTCATCGGTTCAGACTCGAGTAGTTGGCATCCTCGGGCCATGGGGCAGCGGCAAGTCCACTATCGTTCGACTTGTAGAAGGCAAACTAGGTCAACCGGACCTCGATAATAAGAAAACATTCTTTTTCACCTATGACACGTGGCTTCATCAAAACGACCCGCCTAGGCGATCATTCATCGAAAGCCTTATCCGCTTCCTCGTCTCACAGGGGCTAACGACGGCCAAGGAGTGGGAGTACGATTTAGATCGCTTAAATCGCCGTGTTGAAGACAATGACATAACAACAACTCCCACTCTCACCCTACCAGGCAAGTTGATCACCGCATCGCTTCTGATCACTGCATACGGATGGAAACTTGCGGACAGCAAACTGACCACAACGTGGTTTGGGCACACACTCTCAGTAGCGACTATTGGGTATTTTCTGATAGCAGCTCCGGTTTTTGCTGCGATCGCAGCTTACGTTTTGCTTCGAAGGACGGGTGACACTACGGCCGTGTTTTCAATGTTTGTGAACAAAGCAGTCGAACGCATCAAAACGAGAACAATAAAAACGCCTGATCCCACTGCAATTGAATTTCAAGAGGTATTCAAGCGAGTTATGGCTAGCGTTCAAGCTACCGATCGCCGTTTTGTTTTCGTTATCGACAACCTTGATCGAATACCTGAGACAGAGGCTATTGCCATTTGGTCCACGGTTCGCAGCTTCTTCGTCGATGAAACGAAAAATTTCAACCAAGCGCAGAAGACTGAGGGATCGCCGACGGTCCTGCTACCTCTAGATCCAAGCGCCATTCATAAAATGTATGGCAAGGCCAAGGAGGATGCCAAGGAGCTTGCCCAGTCGTTTATCGACAAGACTTTCGATCTAGTTTTTCGAGTAAATCCACCAGTTCAGTCTGGCTGGCACGGCTATCTGGCCGAAAAACTACGCAATACATTCAACGGAATTACAGATGAAGACATCTTTATCGCGACTAAACTCTACGAGGTTTGGATTATTGAAACGAGCAGCGGCGTTACCCCACGGAACATAAACGCTCTGATAAACGAAATAGCGACCCTCCAGTCGCAGTGGCAAAATGAAATACCCTTCAGCACACTATGCTATTATGCCATAAATCGCCCCGGCATCGAAAACGACTTCCAGCGGTACCTGAATTCAGACGATCTCTACATAAAGCGATTTGATGAGCGCTGGGCGGAAGGTATTGCAGCCATACATTACGGTGTCCCCCCTGACCGGGTGCTTCAAGTCTTACTTCTCCCGAAGATAAATTCGTCCCTCTATGACAACTCAGATGACGAGGTCGCCTTCTTCAAGGACTTATCCGTTGCGGTAGGATTTGAGGCGGTGCTTCAGAAGGCAATCGAAGATGGGCTGACACAGCAACCATACGACATAGAGCTTGGCGCCAGGGCGTCCGCTCTAATGGCGGCCGCAGACTTAAAGCGCTCCCCCAGACTTATCGAAATCGAGAAGATTCTACGAACCAGCTATTCCAATCCGAAGCCGTGGCGTGAGATGTCGCCTCTCACGGCCTCGGGGATTACGGCGCAGCTGGTTAGCTGTCCAGCAAATGAGCAGCCGCTTTTCACTTATCGGGTCGAAGCAACCCTGCAAGGAGTACACGATACATTTCCCGCAATCGAAAATAACGCGAAGCACTGGCAAGCTTCGGCTGAGGCAATAGTTCGCGGAACTGCTAACGCAAGAACAGACGTTCAAACTCTTCGAGTTCCTGGCGATGCAACATTCTTCCTAAGTGTAGCAGACCTTACCGCCGTTGATTCAATCCTCTTAAGCTACCTTCGGCCGAGCTCGACGATCGCCGCCGTTATCAATCAGGCGTCCTTAGACGCCTCGGGTTCGAGCTTTAAACTCGATTCTGTACCCAGATTGCAGAAGCTGTCGAAAATAAAGACCTCTTGGGACTGGAGCCCTCTAGTAGACGCCGCCGGTCAGCATATTGAAGCTGGCGCTCGAAATGACGTAGCTGACATGAATGCGCTCGACCTTCTTGGTCGAATGCGGATGCTTGCACCGAACAAAGCGCTAAACGCTAAACTAAAATCGCTGTCGGAAGGTACACTGCTGGATGCACTATATAATGCACACAGTCAGAACCAACGCGAACTTGAGGCAGCATTGATTTGCCTCTTGATTCTCGTGAACCCAACCTTTCAACAGCCGACGGCCATAGGAAACTCGGAGGCCGGGCGGCAACTAGCTGCCGATATGACGACGACGTTGAATGACCGCCCTGAACTCTACGACATCGTCGATAATAGAATTCGGTTATACGGAACGTTCGCTGAGTTTGTGGCCTCTTCTGGCAAGAATGCAGAGATATCAAAGATCCTAAAACCGATATTTTCCAAGAGAGTGCGGGCGAAGACACTCGGTCGCCTGCCTGTCAGCGATATTGTCGAACGGCTCCCAATCTATGCAAATCTCCTAGATTCAAACGATCAGGCGGCATTCATCGAGCAGCTTCCCGAATACGAAACGTTTTGGGAATGCATGGAGGATGGTGATTTAAATGATAGTAAGTGTAGCATAGTAAATTATTTTATCTCCAAGGACACAACGACAGGCGAGCATTTTAGAGAGTTAGTACTGAAAAAGGCTTCTAACTTCGACGAAACGGAATGGTCCGGTCGACTTTTAGACGGCGCCGACCCGATGCCCGCCATTTTGAATGCGGTGAAGTTTGGCGGTCAAGGAAGCACGATGGGAGACTCTCTTCTTCGAGGACTGATGGCCTCATTTGAAAGCACATTAGAAAATGGTGCGGCTAGCCTCTCGAAGATAAAAAGTTGGTTTATCGTCATGGGCCTGCTCGACGAAAACAGAGCAGACATCCTTCTAAAAGAGATAAAAGATAAGATTCTGAACGCGCCATCGAACGTCCATTCTACAGACATCATCCTTGCTGGCGAGAGTCGCCTTCTGACCGGAGGCGATTTTAGAAGTCGACCGGACGACGCCGTTCGAAAAATTGTGCTGCCACTCGTTGATCGATTAGACGCAAGCACACCTTGGTTTGCAGAGAATAAAGCAGAAATAAAGGGATGGATATCAAGAGCGGATCGATCAACTAAAGAGTACGTAGTCGAAAAATTAGTCGCTCTTTCTGAATCTGAAAGTTCCGAACCCGCAACTACAGTAGCGAAATCGCTCGGAATCAATCTCACCAAGAAGCGAAAGCAAGCCGAACAACGGAGTGAGGATAGCGGAGAGGATAAGGAAGAGGATAAGGAAAGGACGGACTAGATTCACACTACCTCTCCTTACAATCTTCCACTACATCGCCTCATTTCCTCCGGGGAATGCAGTGCAGCGTGCATCGTTCTTAACCCGGTTGCGCCGCACGCGGCGCGCGCAACTCACGGCTCTTATCGCACTCAAAGAATCGCCTCAAAGCCCTTGCGGCGGATGACATCGAGCAGCACAAGCGTCGGTCCTTTCGGGCTTTCCGTGCCGCGCTCGAGCTTGGAGACATAGCCGACCGTCAGCTTCAGGTAGCTTGCAAACACCGCCTGGCTGAGATTGGCCTGCTCGCAAGCGCCTTGATGTCCGCGCCCGTCAGTTCACCCGATCTGCAAGAGTGGCGGCACCGCCGAGGTGACGCATCGTGATCTTGTCGCGGACAACGTCCGTCAGAACACCGCCGGCGTGCATGTGACGCGCCGTTTCCAGCAGCTCCAGGGTCAGGCGCGTGTTGCCCTTTTTCACGCGTGTTGTCCCGGCCTTTTTGCCGGCCGTCATCGCACGCTTTTTCGCGCCCTTTGTTAGTCGGGTTTTTTAGCTGTCGAGGTCATCGCGAACCTCTCGTCTGATAGAGATATCACGGGATTGGTAACATTGAGCAGATGGATCGCCCGTCTGCCCTGAGCCCCCTCACCGCCGCGAAGACGCGGCGACCTCTCCCCGGCGGGGAGAGGTGCGGCACCGCCCTGATGTGCACGCGAAGCCCTTTCGAAAATGAAAGACGCGGCGATATCGGTACGAGGTGCCGGTCAACGAAGTGAGCGAGCGGTTTCGGTCCGGGTTGGTGCCGTCGCGGTCGTCATTTCCGTCCGCGGTGCCAGAACTCTCAGCTGATGCACGGACGCCGTGGAGGTTGGCGCCGCCGACTGTTCCTGGACGTTCGCAGCTCCCAGCACGCGAACCTGCACCGCCGATATCGGCAAACCCGCCGATCCATAGGTCGGCAACTCCGCAGCGAAGCCGGCGCAGCCACCCGCAATCGAGATCACGGCCGCGACGGCGATCGATAAGGTCATCTTCACTGTTAATCTCCTCGTAGGATTGAACGAGGGAGCCTAGACTTCTTTTGCTGCATTGCAACAGTTCAATACCGCAATGCAACATTGCAGTTTCCGCGCATCGCGCCAGCCAGCCCCGGCCTCCCGAGGCTGCCCCGGCGCGACCTGAGGCGCTTTACGAATATTCCGATCACAGGCTGCGACGAAACGCTCATCATCGATCTGGTGGTCTCGGCACTCCCCTACGCCAAACGGACCATCGGTTCCTCATGTCGTGGAGCGCGCCGTTACCGAACGCCTTCGGCAGTTCGACGACATGGGATTTTGGGATCGGTTTCTGGCGCAGTTTCTCATAGCGGTTGGTGCTTTCGAGCGAATGTCATGTGTGCGACCCCGCCGGGAGAGCATGTCGTCTCGATCTCGTAGTCCTTCTCAAGACCCTCCACGCCATCCCACAGGCGCACGCCGCGGCCAAGCAGGATCGGAACCACCACGATGTGCATGTGATCGACGAGCCCGGCGGCAAGGAAGTCGCGGATCGTGGTGGGACCGCCGCCGATGCGCACGTCCTTGCCGGCCGCAGCCTCGCGGGCGGTCTCAAGGGCCTCGGCAGGCGAAGCGTCGATGAAGTGGAACACCGTGCCGCCCTCCATTTCGATCGATGCGCGCGGATGATGGGTGAGAACGAAGACCGGCGTGTGGAACGGCGGGTTGGGACCCCACCAGCCTTTCCAGTCCGGATCCTCATGCCATGTGGGAGGACCGAACTTCCTGGCGCCCATGATCTCGGCGCCGATCCCGGGCGCGAACAGCCGCAGGAACGCGTCGTCGATGCCCGCCGTGCCGCCGGGCTGGCCGAGCATCTGGCGCCCCCATCGGGTCGCGAACATCCATTGGTGCAGCCGCTCGCCGGCATGGCCGAACGGCGCGTCAAGGCTCTGGCCTTCGCCGGTGGCGAAACCGTCGAGCGAGACGGAGACATGTTGGACACGGGCGAGTGCCATGGCTGGCGCTCCTTCCTGCTGTTGATTGAATTTCCCCAAGCCGTTCCGGAAGCGACAGCGCTACTGATTGATCTCGGGCTCGACGAGTTTCGTGAGCTTGCGCAGGGATTCCTGCCAGCCGAGATAGCAGGCCTCGGGCGGGATCACGTCGGGCACGCCCTGCTGCTCGATGTTCACCTCCGTGCCGACAGACACGGCCTTCAACGTCACCGTGACCTTCATCTCGCCCGGCAGGTTGGGATCATCGAAGCGGTCGGTGTAGACGAGACGCTCACCGGGAACGAGCTCCAGATAGGTCCCGCCAAAGGCGTGACTGCCGCCCGTGGTGAAGTTCCGGAATGACATCCTGTGATGGCCACCGACCTTCGCATCCAGCTCATGGACGGTGCATGTGAATCCGTAGGGTGGGAGCCAACTCGCAATCGCGTCTGGTTCGAGGAACGCGCGATAGAGCTTCTGCGGCCTGGCGGCAATGACGCGATGCAGACGGATCGTGCTGGGCATGGGCTTCTTCCTGTGGCTCGGTTACTTCGGTTGTCGTCCGGCGGGCAGCTTCCGCCGCCCGATACATCCATGACGAACGGGGCCGCCAGGCCCCGACATCTCAGCGGAATAAAAATCCTAGTCTCTATATCGCGCTGAAGGATGCGCCCGGCGCCGGGAGCCGGGAAATCGTCGCAGGGCTGATGGTCGATCTCGATGCCAACGGCGATGTGGTGGGCTTCGCTATCGATCAGGCATTCGGCAAGCGCGACCTCACGCGCATCGAGACGTTCGCGCTGCCAGCGGTGAGCGCAGCAGAGTAAGCGCAAGGCCCCTCACCCGCGGACGTTGCGGTTTTTCACCAACGCTTTGCCAGCTTTCTTTGTCATCACTGACCTCGACCAAAAATCTCATTCGTGAGAGTGCTGATGTGCTGCTGCCAGTATAGCGCATCACCGCTTTTCCCGCACCAAATCGCCTCATTTCCTCCGGGAACGCAGTGCAGCGTGCACCGTTCTTAACCCGGTTGCGCCGCATGCGGCGCGTGGGACAGATGAGGAGATTTCGATGCAACAGATTTTGAAGAAGGCCGTATTTTCGAAGGCCTTGCTTCCGCTGGCACTGGCGGGCGCGCTCGGTTCGGCTGCGCCGGCGTTCGCCGCCGACGTCTATATGCGGCAGCCCGCCCCGCGGGCCGCCGTGGTGGTGCCATCGGGCCCGCTGACGCTGCAGGATGCGCTGGCGATCGCCTCGGGGATCGGCGTGGTGACGGTGCAGAACACCCATTTCGATGACAACGAATGGGAGATCGAGGGCCGCGATCAATACGGCAAGTGGATCCAGGTCGACATCGATGCGCGCACCGGCGAAGTGCGCCATGTGGATCGGTCGATTATCTGATCGGGTGGGAAGTGAGCAAGCGGCGCGCGATGAGCGCGCCGTTTGTTTTTTGTGTGTGCTTTTGAGGCGCCGACGCGAATGGCTCCCCTTGTAACTTGCCTCCCGCCGTTTCTGCTAAGCTATGCGGAGCGGTGGCAGGCGGGAGACCGAGTAACCTGAGGGACACCAAGCCCGTGGGAGAGCGCGGGTCCTTGCTTGCCGTTCCATCGAACCCGAACAGTCGCTTGGGCCGCTCAGCAAGCCCGGTTGCGCAAGGATGGGATCAGATGGACGCGATTTATGTTGGCATCGATGTGTCGAAGGATCGGTTGGACGTGGCGATGCGTCCGGGCGGTGAGAGTTTTGCGGTTGCCCGCAATGGTGCGGGGATCGATGATCTGATCGCGCGGCTGAAAGCGCGACCGCCACTGGTGGTGGCGATCGAGGCGACCGGCGGCTTCGAGACGGTGGTCGCCGCAGGATTGGCCGGCGCCGATCTGCCTGTGGTGGTGGTCAATCCGGCACAGGTGCGCGCCTTTGCCAACGCCCTCGGCAAGCGCGCCAAGACCGATCCGATCGATGCCATGGTGATCGCGCATTTTACCGAGGCGACCAAACCGCAACTGCGGCCGCTTCCCGATGCCACGACGCGGCTGCTAGCCGATCTGGTGGCGCGTCGGCGCCAGATCGTTGAGATGATGGCCGCGGAAGGCCAGCGTGCGCGGCGCGTCAGCAATCCGCGCCTGAAGAAGAGCATCGCCCGGCTCCACAAGGCACTGGAGAAGGAGTTGTCCGAACTGGACGACGACATCGGCGATCACGTGCGGGGATCGCCGGCCTGGGCCGAGAAAGAAGACTTGCTGGCGTCGGTGCCCGGCATCGGTCCGACCATCGCGCGCAGCCTGATTGCCGAACTGCCGGAGCTCGGCACACTCGATCGTCGTCAGATTGCGGCTCTCGCCGGTTTGGCGCCATGGACCCGGCAATCCGGCCAGTGGCGCGGCAAGAGCTTCATCGGCGGCGGCCGGGCCAATGTACGCCGCGTGTTGTTCATGGGAGCGATGGTGGCCGCCCGCTTCAATCCGCAGCTCAAACTGTTCCGCGACAAGCTCGTCGCCGCCGGCAAGCCCAAGCTCGTCGCTATCATCGCCGTCGCCCGCAAGCTGCTCACCATCCTCAACGCCATCCTGCGAGACAAGACCCCATGGCAGCATCAAAACGCTTGACCAAAAAGACAGTCGCTCTCCCCTTGCGGGAGAGGGTGGCGCGTAGCGCCGGGAGAGGGGGCCGCGGGCGACGGAGTTTGTGGCTACCCCTCTCCCCGACCCTCTCCCGCAAGGGGAGAGGGGGCATGACCGACGGTGCGTCGTGACACTGGAGTAGCGTCAGCGCCTACCTCAATTTCAATCCCGTCGCGGCTTCGAGCTCGGCCAGCGCCTGCGCACCACTCGTCACCTTGATGGTGGTCATGCCGAGCTCGCGCGCGGGCTTGAGGTTGACGCCGAGGTCGTCGAGATAGACGCAAGTCTTCGGATCGACTGCGAGTTTGTCGGTCATCATCGTGTAGATGCGCGGATCGGGTTTGCGCAGGCCGATCTTGGCGGACTCGATGACGTGATCGAACAGCACCATCACCTCGGCCACATAGAGCGCGCGGCCGTCGGTGGAGCCCATGGCATTGGCCGGCAGGTTGTTGGTGATGCAGCCGGTCTTGAATGTTTGCTTGATGCGGCGCAGCGCCTCGACCATCTCCGGGCGGATCTCGCCTTTCAGCAGCTTGACCACATCGCGGCCGGGCACTTCGGCGCCGAGCGCTTTGGACTCGGCGGCGAACAGCGCATCGAAGGTGGCGAGATCGATTTCGGCGCGCTCGAATTTCGCCCAGGCATTCTCGAAATGGTTGTCCGCATTGGTGCGGCGGATGATGTCCTTCGGCAGGCCATGGCTCTGCTCGTAATGCGCAAAGGCCTCGAAGGGCGAGGAGGTGATCACCCCGCCGAAATCAAAGATCACCGCAGAGATCATGTTCTTCCCTTTTGTTACCCGGCCGCTTTTATGAATCGACCACGCCGCCTCACACTCCGACGTCATACGCGGGCTTGACCCGCGTATCCATCTTCGTCTGCGCTCGCGGCTTAAGGTGGATTGCCGGGTCATCTAGCGAAGCTCGCTTCGCGCTGCCCGGCAATGACGTGGGGAGAGGACGGAGCGCGGCTGAAGCGAACTCCGCGCGTGCGGAAAGTCCCCCTCTCCCGGCGCTACGCGCCACCCTCTCCCGCCTAGCGAAGCTTCGCTTCGCCTGGGGGAGAGGGAAGAAAGAGCTACCCCGCGACGCGGGCCTCGCCTCCGAGCACCGGGCCGCGCGCGGAGCCGACGTCGCGGATCGGGGGCTGGCCGTAGAGCCGGGCATATTCGCGGGAGAATTGCGACGGGCTCTGATAGCCGACCGCATAGCCGGCGCTGCCGACATCGAGCCGCTCGACCAGCATCAGGCGGCGCGCCTCGTGCAGGCGGAGTTGCTTCTGATACTGCATCGGCGTCATCGCGGTGACGGTCTTGAAATTGTGATGCAGCGACGATTCGCTCATGCCGACGCGGTCGGCGAGATCCTCAATGCGGAGCGGGCTGGCATAATTGCTGCGCAGCCAGGAGATCGCCTTGGCGACCTTGTTGCTCGGGCTCTCGGCCAGCGCGATCTGCCGCAGACGTGCGCCATAGGGGCCGACGAGCAGGCGATACAGCACTTCCTGTTCGAGCAGCGGCGCCATCACCGGAATGTCCTGCGGCCGGTCGAGCAGGCGGAGCAGCCGCAGCGTGGCGTCGAGCAGATCGGCGGAGGCCTTGGCGACGACAACGCCGCGCTCGGGGAGCTGCGGATGCGCGGGCGCATCGGCATGGCCGTTGCCGAACCGGCCGAGCACCTCCTTCAACAGCTGCGGATCGATCGCAAAGCCCATGCCGAGATGCGGCTGCGCTTCCGAGGCCTCGACGATGCAGGACGACATCGGCAGATCGAGCGATACCAGCACATAATCGCCGGCGGCATAGGTGTAGGTTTCGGTGCCCAGTTGCAGCCGCTTGGCGCCCTGCGCCACGAGGCCGAAACACGGCCATTGCGCGGTATGCACGAGCTGCGTCGGCTCGGTCTGCCGCTTCAGATAGAGGCTGGCGAGGCCGGTCGGATGGTCGCTGCCATTGGCGGCGTAACGGGCAATGATGTCGGCAATCTCACGAATCGTCTCGGTCACACGCAAACCCCTCAAGCGGCAGGCCTTTTATGCCGAGGTGTATCTAGGTGCAGTGCCGTGGCAGGGAAATGGCTGCGGGATCACTTTTGCAGGATCGTGCAAAACAGATGCAGGATCGCGCTAACACCGACGCGGCTGCGTTTGCGATAACAGCGTCAGCCACAGAGCAGATCGGCGAGCCGCCCGCGGGCCTCGGATCTGCCAGGCCATACGGGTATCGGGTCGAACTCCCCGCCTTGCGCGTCCAGACTGTTGTCGGGGCGCGATCACGCCGGGATCGATTCCGCCTCAAAATCTACGCACACGACTAACGATCAAGACAGACATCATCCAGATCTAAGGACATGCCATGACAAGACTGGCAGGAAAAGTTGCGCTCGTGACCGGCGCCGCGGACGGCATCGGCGCGGGCATTGCACGGCGCTTCGGCGCAGAAGGCGCGGCAGTGATCGTGCATCACGCGGACGATCCCCGCGGCGCGGCGCGCGTGGTCGCCGAAATCGTGTGGCGCGGCGGCCGCGCCATCGCCGTGCAGGGCGACATCGCCCGCTGGCCGGACGTGCGGCGGCTCTATGAGGAAATCGCGGCGACCTTCGGCCGGCTCGACATTCTCATCAACAACGGCGCCTTCGCGCGCAGCGAGGCGGCGGACGTGGTGTCCGAGGACGAGTTGCACCGGCAGCGCGAGCTGAAAGTGTTCGGTGCCATGCTGCTGTGCCAGGAGGCGGTGCGGATGTTCGGCGTCGCCGGCGGCAGTATCGTCAATCTCACCGCGCTCGATGGCATTCCGACAGCGCCCGCATCGCTGCCGGACCCCGGCGCCGACGCCGCCATCGATGCCATGACCCGCGGGCTGTCGCGCGCCTATGGCACGCGCAATGTCCGCGTCAGCACCATCGCGCCCGGCATGCTCGGCCCGGAGGAACCCGCCGCCATCGACGTGCTCGACGGCAGCGTGCGGAACCGGCAGTTCATCGCTTTGCCCGCTGCGCGCAACCACGCGCCCGACAGTATCGCCGACATCGCCGTGGCGCTGACCTGCGACGACAGTGCTGATCGTTCCGGCCGCGACATCATGGTGGCCGGCGCCATGCGGTGATGCGGGAACCCGCTTTCCAGGTTCCTCCCGACGTTTATGGGCGTGCCTGCGCGGCACGCCCATATTTCTTTTTGCGCATTCGCCGACCAAAGCGTCTCGATTTCTTTCACATCCTATTAACCGCCCGTCACAAAACGGCGAAACGAAACTGTTGATCACCGCGTAGCTGTCAAAGAATTACCGGTTCTGATGCTATGCGTCGGTGATTGTAACGCAGTCCTTTTTGATCGACGAAAGCCAATGCTGGCCCGTAATACATCCGAGACGACCCGCCGGATCTCCCCGCGCTGGCTGCTGGCCGCTGCGGCGATCGTCGTTGTCGGATTCACAGTCATCTGCGGCAGCGTACTGCTCAGCATGCGGCGCGGCGACGAGAAGCTGGCGCACCAGACGCTCGGCAACCTCGCTTCCAGCATCGATGCCGATGTCGCCCGCAATGTGGAACTCTACGACCTCTCGCTGCGCAACGTGGTCAGCAACATGACCTCGCCGGAACTGGTCGAGATTTCGCGGCCGATGCGGCAACTGATCCTGTTCGACCACGCCGCCACCGCGCGCCACTTCGGCGCCATCCAGGTCACGGACGTCGCCGGCAACGTGACGCTGGATTCGTCGACGCTGGATCCGAAGCCGCAGAATTTCGCGGATGAGGAATTCTTCAAGGTCCACAAGCGCGATCCGCTGTTCGGCCTCTATATCTCCAAGCCGATGCTGCATCAGGGCAGTTACGGCATCGTGCTGAGCCGCCGCATCGCGGCGCGCGACGGAACTTTTCTGGGCATCGTCGCCGGCTTCATCCGCTACAGCTATTTCCACGAGATCTCCGATCGCCTGCAGCTCGAGCCGAACGACCTGATTTCCGTCATCCGGCAGGACGGCGTGTTGATCATGCGCGCACCGTTCGACATGGAGATCATCGGCCGCGATCTCAGTCGGGTCCCGGGCGTACAGAAAGCGCTGGCCTATTTCTCCGGCTCCCATATCGGCGATTCCGCCGTAGACGGCGTGAGGCGCCTATTTGTCTGGCGTGAAGGCTCGCATCCGCTGATCGTGATGGTGGGGCGGTCCACCGACGTGATCTTCGGCCAGTGGCGCAAGGATGCGCTGCAGATCGGCGGCGCCATGGCCGCGCTCGGCCTGATCGCCTGCGCGCTGATGCTGACCCTGGCGCGCGAGATGGGCAAGCGCGGCGAGACGGAAGACAGGATGGCGCGCCTCGCCATGACCGACGGCCTCACCGGCCTTGCCAACCGACGCCATTTCGATGTGGTGCTGGACAAGGAATGGCAGCGCGCCCAGCGCGCCCGCGCGCCGATCTCGCTGCTGATGATCGACGCCGACCACTTCAAGGTGTTCAACGACAATTTCGGCCATCAGGCCGGTGACCTCGTTCTGTGCGGGATCGCCTGGAGCATCGCCCGGCATGCCAAACGCGCCAGCGATTGCGCCGCGCGCTATGGCGGCGAGGAATTCGCGCTGATCCTGCCGGGCCTCTCTCTGGCCGACGCCATCGAACTCGGCGAACGAATCCGTATCGAGGTGGGCCATCTCGAGCGCGACGGCATGACAACGACGACGATCAGCGTTGGCGCAGCGTGTCTCGTGCCGTCATCGCTGACCACGTCGAACGACCTGATCAGCAATGCCGACAGTGCGCTCTATGCTGCAAAAGCGCACGGTCGCAACCAGACATGGCCGGTCGCACCGCGGCAGAAAAGCCTTGCTGCGTAACATGATACCATTTGTACGGTTGTAATTAACCCGCAGTTCACCTGACTTCCTAACGCGTCTTCCACCCTTGCCCGGGTATTCCTATGCACGGGGGTAGGGATCCATGCGGCTGCTGGGGAGGCGAATGACGAACGACGTGCGCGCTTCAGCGCCGGGCTCCGCCGAACATAGCGACGGGCGCTCGACGACACGCCGCGCGCCGGTGCGCTGGCTCGTGCTCGTTGGCGCCGTGCTGATCGTCACCATTGCCGCCGGCACGGCGATGACCGTGAACAATTTCCGCCAGCGCACGATCGACAATTCCAACCGCGAACTTGAAAACACCGTGCTGCTGCTCAGCCGGCATTTCGATCAGCAGTTCCAGGATCTGCAGCGCATCCAGAAGAGCCTCACGGCTCATCTTCTCGCCAACGGCGTGATGTCGGTCCACAGCTTTGCCAGCAGCATGTCGAGCTACGAATCCCACATGATGCTGAAGTCGAAGGTGGATGATGAATTCGTCAACGACATCACCGTTCTCGATGCCGAAGGCCGTCTGGTCAACTGGACAGGAGCCTGGCCCGGACCGGATCTGGTGCTGGCCGACCGCGAATATTTCCAGAAACTCAAATCGCAGACCTTCACTCAGGACGAAGAGATCGTGCAGCCCGTCCTGAGCCGCATCACCGGCCGGTGGAAGACGCTGTTCGCACGTCGCATTACAGGGCCCAAGGGCGAATTCTTCGGCATCGTGACGCGCAGCGTCGAACCGCAGCAATTCGAAAAATTCTTTGCCTCCGTCTCGCTCGGCGAAAACGGGACCATCGCAATGTTCCACCGCAATGGCACGTTGCTGGCGCGCTACCCGCAGACGCCCTCGGCGATCGGCAAGGTTTTCAATAGCGGCCCGCTGCTGCAGCACCTGCGCTTCAGCGACGCGCCAGCGACCATCCGCACCGTCAGCCCCATCGACAATATCGATCGGCTCGGCTCGATCCGACTGCTGCAAAACTTTCCGGTCGCGCTGGTCGCAACCACGACGGTGGAGGGCACACTGGCCAACTGGCGCGACCAGACCAAATTTCTCGTGACCCTCGCGACGCTGTCGGCCCTGATCCTGGCAGGCCTGCTTTATCTGATGATCCGTCACATCCAGCGGCAGAACCGTGCAGCGCAGTTGCAGATGACGCTGGAGAAGAACCGCCTCGACACCGCCATCAACAACATGACGCAGGGCCTGCTGCTGTTCGACGCGCAGGCGCGCGTGGTGGTGTGCAACCAGCGCTATCTCGACATGTACGGGCTGTCGCGCGAGGTCATCACACCCGGCCGGCCGTTCCGTGACGTGATCGCGCATCGCAAGGACACGGGCTCATTCGCTGGCAGCGTTGACGCTTATGTGGCGGAAGTGTTGCGCGACGTCGGGCGGTCGCACATCCAGATCATGCAGACCGCCGATGGCCGCACCATCCAGATCTCGTCGCGGCCGGTGGCCGATGGCGGGTGGGTTGCGACCCATGAAGACATCACCGAGCGGCGCAATGCCGAGGAGAAGATCGCGCATCTGGCGCATTACGATGCGCTGACCGACCTGCCGAACCGCACGCTATTCCGCAACGAGCTCGAACGCGAATTGAAGCGCGTCGCGCGCGGCGCGCAATGCGCGGTGCTCTATATCGACATCGACGAATTCAAGGGCATCAACGACTCGCTCGGCCATCCCGTCGGCGACGAACTGCTCAAGGGCATTGCACTGCGGCTGCGCGCCTGCGTGCGCGGCTCCGACGTGGTAGCGCGGCTCGGCGGTGACGAATTCGCCATCGTGCAGACCGGCGTCGAGAGCCATGCCGACATCACAGATCTCGTCGGCCGCATCTATGATGCGATCCGCCAGCCATTCGATTGTCTCGGCCACAGCCTGCTCACCGACGCGTCGATCGGCATCGCGCTGGCGCCACGCGACGGCGCAGACCTCGATACGCTGCTCAAGAATGCCGACCTTGCCATGTATGGCGCCAAGGCCGACGGCCGCCGCACGTTCCGTTTCTTCGAACCCGAAATGGATGCGCGTGTGCAGGCCCGTCGCTCGCTCGAGCTTGAACTGCGTCACGCCGCCGGTGATGGCGGCTTCGCCAAAGGCGGCTTCGAAGTGTATTATCAACCGCTGCTGACGCTGCGCGACGACACCATCGTGGGCTGCGAGGCTTTGTTGCGCTGGCGTCATCCCGAACGCGGCATGATCTCACCGGCCGAGTTCATTCCGGTCGCCGAAGATATCGGCATCATCAATGAGCTCGGCGAATGGGTGATGAACACCGCCTGCGCCGAGGCTGCCAGCTGGCCCGACGACGTCCGGGTGGCGGTCAATGTCTCGCCGGTCCAGTTCCGCTGCGCGTCGCTCGCCCTGAAGGTGACCGCCGCCCTCGCCGCTTCCGGTCTGCCGGCACGGCGGCTGGAGCTCGAAATCACCGAGGCCGTGCTGATCCGCGACGACGAAACCGCACTGGAAATTCTGCACGGGCTGCGCGAGATCGGCGTGCGCATTGCGCTGGACGATTTCGGCACCGGCTATTCGAGCCTGAGCTATCTGCAGCGCTTCCCGTTCGACAAGATCAAGATCGACCGTTGTTTCGTGACCGATATCGCCGATGCACAGGGGTCGTCCTCGATCGTGCAGGCCGTGGTCAATATCGCGAGTTCGCGCAACATGACGACGACAGCCGAAGGCGTCGAAACGCCCCGGCAGAAGGAGCTGCTGCGCGCGCTCGGCTGCACCGAGATGCAGGGCTATCTGTTCAGCGCCGCGAGACCTGCAGCAGAATTGCGGGATCTGTTGATCGCGCATCAGGCCAACAAGGCCGAGGCGGCAGCCTGACCGCCTATTCCAGCAGTGTGAACTGCATCAGCAGCGTTCGCTGCAGCATCGAGAAATTGTCGTCCGAGATTAGCGTCAGCACCGTGTCGCCCTCCGGCGTGACATGCACATCGAGCCCTTCGAAATTGTCGATCTCGTAGCCGAGATCCGCATCGAAGATGGTGGGACCGTCGATGACGGCGTCCGGCACGATCGATGCGAGGGGAATCCGGCGGATGCGGACGCCGGTGTCGCCGAACAGCGAGAACTTGCGTTCGAGCAGCAGCAGATCGCCGGATGGCAGCAGCGCCGCATCGCTGATGTCGTAATTTTTGGTGCGGCGGACCGAGAAGTTCGCCGGCGCCTTCCCGCCGATGATCCAGGCCGCAATATTGCCGGCGCTGTCTAGCCCGCGCTCCGAGATCGCAAGCAGCATGCCTGCCAGCGGCGAGGTCTTGAACCTGTCCCTGCGCACCATCACCAGCGCTTCGAGACTGCCATTGCTGGGCAGCTTGCGCATGCCCGGCGGCTGCGGGATCGGTTCGCCCCGGGCGCGCACGCCATCGCGGCCGAAGTCGAATTTCAGGATCTGATGCACGCGTTCGAGGCCGATATAGACCGTCGGTCCGTCCACCGCGATCGACTCGGTATCGTACCAGCCGCGCGCGGTGATCGGCCTGCCGTCGGCGCCCAGCATCGGCGCCGCCTCGACATCGATAATGCCGACCATGGCATCGCTGCTATAGGCGATCTTGCCGGTGAACCAGTTGCCCTTGTCGCTGATGGCGATGAAACCCTCACCCTTGTCATCTAGGCGAAGACCGGAGATGCCGCCGAAGTCCTTGTAGCGCGACGTCAGGACTAGTCCGCTGCGATATTGCAGCGACCCGAACCGTGTATGCGCGCGATCGCGCGTATCGAAAGCCGGGATCGGCCGCGCTTCGATCTCGATCGACACCGGCGCACGGGCCGATGGCGTTGCCGGCGCCAGCACGGGCTGCGCACGGGCAAGCGATGGCAGCGCGGCTGCTGAAGCCGCGACTGCAAGAAAATGACGACGGGTGAGATGAGCGGTCAAACGATGGCCCTGGAGGATGGGTAGAGCAAAGCAAAACCCATCCTGTAAAGCCTAATGCGTCTTGCGTCGCCGACCATGGGTCGGTGCCGGCCCTGCCGTTTCGCTGAACAATTCCGCCAGCTTCTCGGTAATGGCGCCGCCGAGTTCTTCGGCGTCGACGATGGTCACGGCACGGCGATAGTAGCGCGTCACGTCATGGCCGATGCCGATGGCGATCAGTTCGACCGGCGAGCGGGTCTCGATCTCTTCGATGATGTGGCGCAGGTGGCGTTCCAGATAGTTGCCGGGATTGACCGACAACGTGCTGTCGTCCACCGGCGCGCCGTCCGAGATCATCATCAGGATCTTGCGCTGCTCGGGACGGCCGAGCAGTCGCTTGTGCGCCCAGTCGAGCGCCTCGCCGTCGATATTCTCCTTGAGCAGACCTTCGCGCATCATCAGGCCGAGATTTTTGCGCGCGCGGCGCCACGGCGCGTCCGCCGACTTGTAGATGATGTGACGGAGATCGTTGAGGCGGCCGGGATTGGCCGGCTTGCCGGCGCCGAGCCACGCCTCACGCGACTGCCCGCCCTTCCAGGCGCGCGTCGTGAAGCCGAGAATCTCGACCTTGACGCCGCAGCGCTCCAGCGTGCGCGCGAGAATATCGGCGCAGGTCGCAGCCACGGTGATTGGGCGCCCGCGCATCGAACCGGAATTGTCCAGCAGCAGCGTCACCACCGTATCACGGAAGGTCGCTTCCTTCTCATGCATGAAGGACAGCGGATGATGCGGGTCGGTCACCACGCGCGACAGGCGCGCGGGATCGAGGATGCCTTCTTCGAGGTCGAAGTCCCAGGCGCGGTTCTGCTGCGCCATCAGCTTGCGCTGCAGGCGGTTGGCGAGGCGCGCGACGACGCCCTGCAGATGTGCGAGCTGCTTGTCGAGATAGGAGCGCAGCCGTTCGAGCTCGTCGTGATCGCAGAGGTCTTCGGCTGCGATGACCTCGTCGAATTTCGGCGCGAAGGCGTGATATTCGGGACCGCGCGGCTCGTTCGCGCCGCGCGAATTCGGACGCGTGGCTTCGCCGGGCGTCTCGTCGTCGCCCATCTCGCCGTCTTCGTCGAACGTATCCGAGGCAGACGCCTGCGCGCTCTCCATCGAACTGTCAGACATTTCGTCGGACGACTGCTGCGCCTGATCGGCGCTCATTTCCTGGGAGGCGTCGCTCTCCGGCGAGCCTTCGGCGCCGGCCTGATCGTTCTCGCCCTGGCGCTCGTCGTCCTCGCTCTCCTCGTCATCCGGCTCGGCATTGCGATCGTCGCCGAGCTCCAGCGCCGACAGCAGGTCATGCACGGCATCGCCGAACTTGGCCTGGTTCTCTGCGAACCGATCGAGCTGGTCGAGGCGATCGCTGATCTTGTCTTCGAGGACCGGCCGCCAGAGGTCGACCATCTTCTTCGCGGCGGCCGGCGGCGCCATGCCGGTCAGGCGCTCGCGCACCAGCATCGCCAACGCATCGGCCAGCGGCGCATCGGCGCGGTCGGTGATTTCGTCGAACTTGCCGCGATGGAAATGATCGTCGAGCATCGCCGTGAGGTTCTTGGCAACGCCGGCCATGCGGCGCGACCCGAGCGCTTCCACGCGGGCCTGCTCGACGGCTTCGAACACGCCGCGCGCCTGTGGATTGCCCGGCATCAGCTTGCGATGAACCTTGGGATCGTGACAGGCGAGTTTGAGCGCGATCGAATCCGCGTGGCCGCGCACGATGGCGGCGTCGCGCTTGCTCATTTTTCGCGCGGGTTCAGGAAGACGGGCTTTGCCCGGTGAGAGACCCGGCCGCTCGGCCGCGAAGGTCACTTCAAGCTCCGGTGCTTTGGCGATGGCGCGCAAACACGACGTCACCGCGCGCTTGAACGGCTCGGTCGGCGCTTCCTTGGAGCCGGGGCGGAATTTGTTGGTGGTCGTCGTGCTCATCGCAGCCTTTGCGCGGGTCGTCACCGCGCATGCGGGAGCAACCGATTGAATGCGGAGGTGCATTCCCCTCTCTTGGAAGAGAGGGGAAGAAGACGTCTTAGCTCAGCGCCACATTCACCGAGCTTTCCGCCAGCTCTGCATTGAAGCAGCGCTGATAGAATTCGGCGACCAGCGGACGCTCGAGTTCGTCGCACTTGTTCAGGAAGGTCACGCGGAACGCGAAGCCGATATCGTTGAAGATGTCGGCATTCTCGGCCCAGGTGATCACCGTACGCGGGCTCATCACCGTCGACAGATCGCCATTGGCGAAGGCGTTACGCGTGAGATCCGCGAGGCGCACCATCTTGTTGACGATGTCGCGGCCCTCGGGGTTCTGATAGTGCTTGGCCTTCGCCAGCACGATCTCGACTTCCTCGTCATGCGCCAGATAGTTCAGCGTGGTGACGATCGACCAGCGATCCATCTGGCCCTGATTGATCTGCTGCGTGCCGTGATAGAGGCCCGACGTGTCACCGAGACCGATGGTGTTCGCGGTCGCAAACAGACGGAACGCCGGATGCGGCTTGATCACCTTGTTCTGGTCGAGCAGCGTCAGGCGGCCGGAGACTTCCAGCACGCGCTGAATGACGAACATCACGTCCGGACGGCCGGCGTCGTATTCGTCGAACACCAGCGCGACATTGTGCTGCAGCGCCCAGGGCAGAATGCCGTCACGGAATTCGGTGACCTGCTTGCCGTCGCGGACCACGATGGAGTCCTTGCCGACGAGGTCGATACGGCTGATGTGGCTGTCGAGATTGACGCGCACACACGGCCAGTTGAGGCGGGCAGCGACCTGCTCGATATGGGTCGATTTGCCGGTGCCGTGGAAGCCCGTGACCATCACGCGGCGGTTGCGCGAGAAGCCGGCGAGAATGGCAAGCGTGGTGGCGCGATCGAACCGGTAATCGGGATCGGTGTCCGGCACATGCGGATCGGATTCGGAGAAGGCAGGCACTTCGAGGTCGGAATCGATGCCGAACAACTTGCGCACCGACACCATCTTGTCGGGAATGCCAATCAACGCGTCGGTCTTTTCTTGCAGTTTGGTCGAGGCGGCGGTCATCAATCCTCCGTGGTCCCGGATATCCCGAAACCAGTCTAGTAATGGCTGCGGATGGGGTGCTTTGTGGAACGTATCAGAGAGCCGCGGCTGGACAAAGCCCAGCTCTTCATCAAAGTTCCCGAATGTTATCATCGAGATAGGTTCTAACGGCAATTTTTGGAAGTCTGCCCTGCGAATCAGCCGATGCTCCGGGTCGATCAATTTGCAGCGGTATTTGGGAATCGAACGGCGCGGCCGGCCATTTCAATCATATATGCGGTCAGTTGGCTGAGGCACCCCGCGCTGGATCGGAATTTCGTGACGTCCTTCATCGATTCCCTGACCCATTTTGTCGCCGCGCATGCCTGGCTGGGCTACCTCACTATTTTCCTCGCTGCCTTGCTGGAAGCCGTGCCGGTGCTCGGAACATTCATCCCAGGCACCACGGTCATTCTGGCGCTGAGCGCCCTGATCCCGGCAGGCGACCTCGATCTGGTGGCGGTGCTGGTGGCCGCCGTGGCGGGCGCAGTGCTCGGCGACGGGATCGCATTCTGGATCGGGCATGTCCGGCAACGGCAACTGCTCGACGCGTGGCCGCTATCGAATTACCCAGGCGTGGTGGCGCAGAGCGAGGCCTTCTTCCATCGCTTCGGCACGCTGGCCGTGTTCCTCGGCCGCTTCGTTCCGCCCATCCGCGCTTTCGTGCCGGTCACGGCCGGAGCATTGGGGACCGCACCGACGAAATTCTATGCCGTAAACATCTCCGCAGCATTGCTCTGGGCGCCGGCGCACGTGTTACCCGGCGTGCTCGCAGTGTCGGTGCTGGACCGCTATGGCGGCATTGCCGGCCTCGAAGGCCAAGCCAAACACTACTGGATTCAGGCCGTGATCGTGGCGGCCGTGCTGGCCGGCGCCACCATCTGGTGGTGGCATCGCCGCAAGCGCAACACAGCAATGGAAACGTCATAAAAGGCGCTTGAACGTTGAAATATCTCTTTGATTTTTCAAAGTAAATGACACCTTCGCGGCTTGACTTGCAGCCCCGATTGACTTGAAAAGCCTGCACCGGCAGTTTCGCCCGCCGTCCGTCCTTCCCATATCCAGTGAATGTCCGAACCCATGCGCAGCTATCTCGACTTTGAAAAGCCCGTCGCCGAGCTGGATTCCAAGATCGATGAATTGCGCACGCTGGCCGCCAGCGGCAGCGACATCGGCGAAGAGATCGTGCGCATCGAGGACAAGGCCGTCGCCGCGCTGCACGAGCTCTATGCGAACCTGACGCCGTGGCAAAAGACCCAGGTCGCGCGGCATCCGCAGCGCCCGCATTGCATGAATTACGTGGAAGCGCTGATCACCGAATTCACGCCGCTCGCCGGCGACCGGAAATTCGGCGAAGATGAAGCGCTGGTGGCCGGCTTCGGCCGTTTCCGCGGCGAGAGCGTCTGCGTGCTCGGCCAGGAAAAGGGAAACACCACCGAGAGCCGCCTCAAGCATAATTTCGGCATGGCCCGCCCCGAAGGCTACCGCAAGGCCGTTCGCCTGATGGAGATGGCCGACCGTTTCAACATTCCCGTGCTGTCGCTGGTCGACACCGCCGGCGCCTATCCCGGCATCGGCGCCGAAGAGCGCGGCCAGGCTGAAGCCATCGCACGTTCCACCGATGCCTGCCTCGGCCTTGGCGTTGCCAATGTCGCTGTGATCATCGGCGAAGGCGGCTCGGGCGGCGCCATCGCCATTGCCACCGCCAACAAGGTGCTGATGCTGGAACACGCCATCTACAGCGTGATCTCGCCGGAAGCGGCATCGTCGATCCTGTGGCGCGACTCATCCAAGGCGCAGGAAGCCGCGACCAATATGAAGATCACGGCGCAGGATTTGCTGCGCTTCGGTGTGATCGATTCCATCCTGAAAGAGCCGCCGGGGGGCGCCCACCGCGACCCCGCCGCCATGATTGCTATCACCGGCGACGCCATCGCCCAGGCCTTCAACGACATGCGCGGCATGGACGCGGCGACTATTCGTCAGCAGCGCCGGCAGAAGTTTCTGGATATCGGCCGCAAGATCGGCTGAGCTGACGTTCTCTCACGCGTCCATCTGAGACCGCGCATTTCGGCGGATCACCTGCGGCGGCTGGCCATAGGCGCGCAGAAATGCGCGGCGCATGCGGTCACGATCGGCAAACCCCGTCTGCTGCGCGACGGTGTCGATGGGATGCCGGCTCTGCTCCATCATCAACCGCGCGGCCTCCAGCCGCAGATGCTCGACGGCCTTGGCGGGCGATTGGCCTGTCTCGGCGTGAAAGGCGCGGCTGAACTGCCTCGGACTCAGGCTCGCAGCATCGGCGAGATCATTCACCGTCAGTGGCTTTTGCAGATTGTCGCGCGCGAAAGCGAGCGCCTTCTGGATACGGTCCGACTTCGGCGCCAATTCCAGCAGCGCGGAAAACTGCGACTGACCGCCGGCACGGCGGTGATACACGACCATCTTTTTCGCGATGTTGCGTGCGACGTCCTCGCCGAGATCAGCCTCGACCATCGCCAGTGCGAGATCGATGCCCGCGGTCATGCCGGCCGAGGTCCAGACCGGACCGTCATTCACGAAGATGCGGTCTTCATCGACCCTCACTTTCGGAAATTGCTTCTGCATGTCGCGCGCATAGAACCAGTGCGTGGTCGCGCGCCGTTGATCGAGAATGCCGGCTTCGGCGAGCACGAAGGCGCCGATACAGATGGACGCAACACGCCGCGCATGTTTGGGCGCCTGTCGCACGAAATCGATCAGGCCGGGCGTCGCAGATTCGACCGTCAGACCGCCGGCAATGATCAGCGTATCATAGGCATCAACCGCATTGAACGGTTCGGTGGTCAAACTCATGCCCAGCGAGGTGCCGACCTGACTGCCCCGCTCCGACAACACATGCAGATCGTAGGTGGGCGGATCGGTCAGCATATTGGCCAGTTCAAAGACCGACATCGCCGCAAGGCTGATGGGCGAGCACCCCGGGGAAACAACAAGGCCGATGCGCTGCATGTGTTCGCTCCCCCAGGACAAGGCGTCCTAAAACGCCGTTTATATGACATTTAAGACACTTCCGCGCAAGACTAGGTTTCCTGACACGGCCGCTACGGCCGAGAGCATTCAGGAGAACGACAATGACGAATTCACATCAGGGCACGGCACTGATTACGGGCGCCTCGACGGGCATTGGCGCCGTTTATGCGGACCGGCTGGCCAAGCGCGGCTACGATCTCATTCTGGTGGCGCGGAACCAGGACCGCCTGGCGGCCCTCGCCAAGCGACTGACCAGCGAGACCGGACGATCGGTCCGCACGCTGGCCGCCGATCTCGGCAACAAGGCTGATCTGGCAAAGGTCGAAGCCGCGCTGCGCGACGATGCGAGCATTACGATGCTGGTCAACAATGCCGGAGTCGGCGCGGTGGCACCGTTGCTCAATGCCGATGTCGACAAAATGGAAGACATGATCACGCTGAACATCACCGCGCTGACACGGCTGACCTATGCCGCCGTGCCCGGCTTCGTCGCGCGCAACAAAGGCACGATCATCAACATCTCGTCGATCGTCGGCATTGCCGCGGAGATGCTCAATGGCGTCTACGGAGCCAGCAAGGCCTATGTGCTCAGTTTCAGCCATTCGCTGGTGCATGAACTGGCCGACAAGGGCATCCGCGTGCAGGCAGTGTTGCCGGGTGCAACGGCCACGGAGTTCTGGGACATCGCGGGCTTCCCGCACCAGAATATGGATCAGGCCATCGTGATGCGCGCCGACGACATGGTCGATGCTGCATTGGCTGGCCTCGACCAGGGTGAACGCGTCACCATTCCGGGCCTGCAGGACGGCGCGAACTGGACCCGCTTCGAAGCAGATCGCCGCGCCCTCTCGACCAAATTCGGTCATGCGACGCCAGCGCCGCGCTATCGGGTGACCGTGCCGGCATAGACGTTGTCGGCTCGGCCGGGGATTATCTGCCGAGCCCGGCAACTAAAACTCCGTCATGCCCGGGCTTGTCCCGGCCATGACAGCGTATGTGTTACAGGCAGCAAAAAGCCCGCCCTCTCGACAGAGGGCGGGCTTTTCGAGTCCAGAATTACTTCTTCGCCGGAGCCATCTTGCTGTCGGCCGGCTTCGGCGCGTCCTTGGCAGCAGGCGCGGCGGGTGCCGCCGGAGCAGGCGTTGCGGCGGCCTGATCGATACGCTCAACCTTCGCACCTTCACGCAGCTTGGTGACGTAGTCAGCCTGCGCCTTGCGCACGACATACTGTTCGATCTGCGGCTTCACCTGGTCGAATTCCGGCGCCTTGCGGTTGCGCTTTTCCTCAACCTTGATGATGTGCCAGCCGAACTGCGACTTCACGGGGTCCGAGATCTTGCCCGGCTCCAGCGCGAAGGCAACGGCGGAGAATTCCGGCACCATCTGATCCTTGGTGAAGAAACCCAGATCGCCGCCATCGGCCGCGCCCGGATCCTTCGACTTCTTCTTGGCGAGTTCGGCGAAATCGGCGCCCTTCTTCAGCTCGTCGGCGACCGTCTTGGCCTCGGCCTCACTCTCCACCAGGATGTGGCGGGCATGGACTTCGGCTTCGCCGGTGATCTGCTTGGCCGCGTCCTCATAGACCTTCTTCATGTTGTCGTCGGTCAGGGCTTCCTTGCCCTCGACGGCCAACAGGTTGTCCATGAGCAGACGGTTACGGGCGAAGGCCAGCTTGGACTTGAAATCCTCACGATCGGCGATCTTCTTGTCCTCGGCCGCCTTGGCGACGATCTTCATGTCGATCAGGAACGACAGCACATTGTCCTTCCGGGTCGCGGGATCCATTTGGGCGAGGCTCGGGCCGAGCTCTTCCTCGGCAATGGTGACGTCGCTCTGGCGGATTTCCTGGCCGTTGACCTTGGCGAGGACCGGATTGGCATCCTGCGCGTAAACCGGGAAACTGGTGAGAAAGGCCACCGCAACGGCGCCGGTCAGGGCAGCCAGGGTGCGGCCCGGGCGCAGGCCCGGCGTCAGGGCGAGCGATACGAAGGTCATGGAAAATCCTTATCTCGGATAAGAGCCTGTTGGGGACGGCGGACACTCTCCCAAACGTACCGTCTTGGCAACGCGAAAACTCTGTCAAAATGATGAAATCCTTGAGAGGTTCGCGCCGTTGACAACCCCCCATACGGGCCATATCTCTCCCCGACCGGGCCGGTGGCGAAGGCGCGATTTCGGCCGCGCCGTGGTCATTGAACCCCTGATTGCCCTGCTCCCACTCATCTCCCGGGGTCTTGCTTTTTTGGCGCTCCGCACCGGGGTCCAGACAGCAATCCGCCACAGACTTTGGATATGACGAGGCTGGGCGACCGCTGCACCATTCCACGGCCTTCGGGCCGCATTGCTAAAGACAGGATTTCGTGATGATCGGCGCGCTCGCCCGCAAGTTCTTCGGCTCTGCCAACGACCGCCGCGTCAAGGGATATCAATCGCGTGTTGCCGCGATCAACGCGCTGGAACCTGAGGTCGCAGCGCTGTCGGACGATGCGCTCAAAGCGCGCACCGCCGAGTTCAAGGCACAACTCGAAGCCGGCAAGACTCTCGACGATCTCCTCGTTCCCGCTTTCGCCACCGTCCGCGAAGCCGCCAAGCGCACCCTCGGCCAGCGTCACTTCGACGTGCAGCTGATCGGCGGTATGGTGCTGCATGAGGGCGACATCGCCGAGATGAAGACCGGCGAAGGCAAGACGCTGGTCGCCACCCTCGCCGTCTATCTGAACGCCCTCGCCGGCCAGGGCGTGCATGTCGTGACCGTCAACGACTATCTGGCCAAGCGCGACAGCGGCTGGATGGGCCAGATCTACAGCTTCCTGGGCCTCACCACCGGCGTGATCGTTCACGGCCTCGACGATGCCGAGCGCCAGGCGGCCTATGCCTGCGACATCACCTACGGCACCAACAACGAATACGGCTTCGACTATCTGCGCGACAACATGAAGTACCGGCTGGAGGACATGGTCCAGCGCAAGCACTTCTATGCCATCGTCGACGAAGTCGACTCGATCCTGATCGACGAAGCGCGTACGCCGCTGATCATCTCCGGCCCGCTCGACGACCGCTCGGAATTCTACAACACCATCGACACCTTCCTGCCGAAGCTTGAAAAGGTCATCGACTTCGAAGTCGACGAGAAGCAGCGCACCGTGACGCTGACCGAAGCCGGCATGGAGAAGATCGAAACCCTGCTGCGCGATGCCGGCCAGCTCAAGGGCGAGACGCTGTATGACGTCGAGAACGTCTCCGTCGTGCATCACATCAATCAGGCGCTGCGCGCCCACTCACTGTTCAACCGCGACAAGGACTACATCGTCCGCGACGACGAAGTGATCATCATCGACGAGTTCACCGGCCGCATGATGCAGGGCCGCCGCTATTCGGAAGGCCTGCACCAGGCGCTGGAAGCCAAGGAACATGTGACGGTCCAGCCGGAAAACCAGACGCTGGCCTCGATCACGTTCCAGAACTACTTCCGCATGTACAAGAAACTGGCCGGCATGACCGGTACGGCTCTGACCGAAGCGGATGAGCTGTTCGACATCTACAAGCTCGAAGTCGTCGAAGTGCCCACCAACGTCGGCATCGGCCGCATGGACGAGGACGATGAGGTCTATCGCACCCAGGACGAGAAGCACGCCGCCATCCTCGCCGAGATCGAGCGCGCCAATGCGCGGATGCAGCCGGTGCTGGTCGGCACCGCGTCGATCGAAAAATCGGAAGTGCTTGGCGAGTATCTGCTCAAGAACGGCTACAAGCTGATCGACTTCACCAAGCCGAAGGCGATGGACAAGCTCTATGCGGCCGCGCGTTCCGGCAAGCCGGCGAAACTGTTCGCGGTGCTGAATGCGCGCTTCCACGAGCAAGAGGCCTATATCGTCGCCGAAGCCGGCGTCCCCGGCGCCATCACCATCGCCACCAACATGGCCGGCCGCGGTACCGACATCAAACTCGGCGGCTCGGTCGAGATGCGCGCGCAGATCGAAACGGCCGATATCGCCGACGAAGCCGAGAAGGTTGCCAAGATCGCCGAGATCAAGGCCGAGATCGAGCGCTTCCGCGAAATCGTGCTGAACGCCAAGGAAGTGGTCGAGATCGAGCCCGCCAAGGGCAGCAAGCCGGCCAAGACCGTCGAGAAGCCCGGCGGCCTCTACATCATGGGCTCCGAGCGCCATGAGTCACGCCGCATCGACAACCAGCTCCGCGGCCGCTCCGGCCGTCAGGGCGACCCTGGCCGGTCCAAGTTCTTCCTGTCGCTGGAAGACGACCTGATGCGCATCTTCGGCTCGGATCGTCTGGATACGATGCTGACGCGGCTCGGCCTGAAGGAAGGCGAAGCGATCATCCATCCGTGGATCAACAAGGCGCTCGAGAAAGCCCAGCAGAAGGTCGAGGCGCGCAACTTCGACATCCGCAAGAACCTGCTGAAATATGACGACGTGCAGAACGACCAGCGCAAGGTGATCTTCGAGCAGCGCGTCGACCTGATGCAGAACGATAGCGTCGCCGAGACCGTCAACGATATGCGCCGCGCCTTCGTCGAGGACCTCGTCACCAAGCACGTGCCGGAAAACCAGTATGCCGAGCAGTGGGATGTGGCCGGCCTGAAGGAAGAGCTCAAGCGCGTGCTCGACCTCGATCTTCCGGTGGACGAATGGGCCAAGGAAGAAGGCATCGCCGACGAGGAGCTGCTCAACCGTATCGAGCAGAAGGCCGACGAGCACATGGCCGCGAAGGTCGCCCAGTGGGGCCCCGACGTGATGCGTTACGTCGAGAAGACGATCCTGTTGCAGACGCTGGATCATCTGTGGCGCGAGCATCTGGTGATGCTGGATCACCTGCGTCAGGTCATCGGCCTGCGCGGCTACGGCCAGCGCGATCCGCTGCAGGAATACAAGGCGGAAGCCTTCAACCTGTTCGAGGCCATGATTTCCAATCTGCGCGAAGCCGTCACCGCGCAATTGATGCGCGTCGAAATCGTGCCGCCGGACGTGCAGCCCGAACTGCCTGTCATGGAAGCCCACAAGCTCGACTACAACACCGGCGAAGACGAAATGGCCTTCGCCAATGCAGCGCTGGCACCGATGGGCCAGCAACAGCCCGCCGTCGCCCGCGATCCGAACAACCAGGACACCTGGGGCAAGGTCGGCCGCAACGAGGACTGTCC
The DNA here is from genome assembly GCF_034044155.1 of Tardiphaga sp. 42S5. Classification (NCBI taxonomy): domain Bacteria; kingdom Pseudomonadati; phylum Pseudomonadota; class Alphaproteobacteria; order Hyphomicrobiales; family Nitrobacteraceae; genus Tardiphaga; species Tardiphaga sp. 42S5. The sequence goes on from NZ_CP139027.1 coordinate 292,196, forward strand.
GTGCGGCTCCGGCAAGAAGTTCAAGCACTGCCACGGGCGGTATGCGTAAGCCGAGTTGGGCGAGCGGGGCTGCTGTTGGTTTGAACGGATAGTTCATCGCCTGCGGCACCCCCATCCCCGACCCTTCCCCGCAAGGGGGAAGGGAGTCACAGCGTTCGGCTCAGGCGAAAGCGATCACCACAGTCTTTGAGATGTCCCGCGCTCTGCACTGCTCAAATTCGCAGTAAGTTGGCGACGCTATTAGTGCTCCCTTCCCCCTTGCGGGGAAGGGTCGGGGATGGGGGTCACCACGCTCTGAATGGCCTGAAGCACTCCGTCGATATTCTCCAAAACGTCGTGATTCCAGAACCGCAACACGCGGTAGCCGCGCCTCTCGATATACGCCGTGCGCTTCACATCAGCCTCCCGCTGCCAGTCGTGCTGGCCACCATCCAGCTCGATCACGAGCTTCGCCTTTCGGCTCGCGAAATCGACGATGAATGAGCCAATCGGCGCCTGACGCCTGAAATGCGAACCTGCGAGCGCGATGTCATGGCGAAGCCGCGGCCATAGAACACGCTCGGCATTGGTGGGCTCAGCCCGTAATTTGCGCGCGAAGTATCTTTGACGATCTTCCATCGCAATCGTCTCGACTGGATCTGACGTCGCCTGTCAGGATTTCAGCACGGAAAAAGCTGACAACAAAATCGTCAGATTCGCGCGAATCGAGCGGATGAAAAATCGAGCGCGCCTCAGCGCATCGCCGAGAAGCGGTCCGTGAACGAATTCGCGGACACGACCGGGGCTGCGCCTGACAGCGCGGCTGTGCCGGCGCCGCTGCCGGAGGCTGGCGTGGATGGTTCGGCTGACAGCGTCGGCTTGAGCGGCGGGCGTGGGGTGGCGACGAGCGGTGCGGGTGCAGCGGCCGGCTTCGCTGCAGCTACAGAAGCAGGCGTCGCAGGAGCAGCCGACGGGGCGGCCTTGCTGGCGAGGGCCTTCGGCTTCGCGGCCGGTGTCGGCACGGGAGCGGCTGGCGCCGTAGTTGCGGTCGCGGTCGTTTCCGAGCCGCCGATACCGACCTTCTTGGCGAGATTACTGAAGAAGCCGCCGTCCGACGAGGCCGACGCAACACGCGTGGAGGGCACGGCGACGACGGGTTCTTCCGATGCTGCAAACAGCGACGCCGAATAGGACGTCGAGCCCGCAGCATTGGCCTTCGGCGGATTGACGTGCGGCGGGATCGTGCCCGGTGCGCGCGAATAGGCGGCGGTCTGCACGCCCGGCGGCTCCGGATCCGACAGGCCGGTGGCGCCATCGGGCAACTTGGAGGCGAAGACGCGGTTCATGCCGCCGTCGATATCGGGACGGCGCTGCGCTACCGGCGTGCCCTTGGCAACCAGTTCGGCAATCTTCGCATCATCCTGCGCCTGCTTGGCGCTGACGGCATCGGCGATCTCGGACGGGATCTGATAGACTGGGCACTTGGCCGAGGCATTGAACACCAGCGGCTTGGTCGATCCCGCAGGCGCGGCCGGATCGAACACATACTTGTTCTCGCAGAACTCGACCTTCGGCTCCTGCCGCGTCACTTCGAAATGATCATAGCCCTGCTTGATCATCTTCCAGAACGGCATGTTCGGGTTATTGCGATGCTTGGCCATGTTGACCGGCGTCATCTTGAACGGAAACGCCGCGAACTGGAACGAGCGCTGTCCGCCGAAGAAGGATTCACGGCCCAGCGAATAGATCTCGGCGATCTGTTCGTCGGTCATGGCGAAACAGCCCCGCGACGAGCAATCGCCATGCACCATCAGCTGCGAACCGGTGCGTCCCAGCGCCTTGTCAAAGGCGTTGGGGAAACCGGTATTGAAGGAGAGATAGTAGGACGAGCGCGGATTCATCTGCGCCGGCGTGATCGCATAGAAACCTTCCGGTGCCTGGCGATCGCCTTCCTTGACCTTCGGGCCGAGATCGCCGGACCAGCGGCAGATCGGATAGGTCTTCAGCAACGCAAACTGGCCGGAGCGATTCTGCTTCCAGACTTCGAGTTCGGCTTCCTGCTTGAACACACGGACCAGCATCGGCGACTGCAGGTCCATGTCCTTTTCAGTCATCTCGGCGACGAGCTTGGGCGGAACGGGCTGGTTCGCCTTGGCATTGCTGGCGAGCGACATGTCTTCGCCGTTGCAGCCGGCCAGCACCACGCCTGTCGCAAGCACGACCGACGTCAGCAGCGCGCGAACAAGCGAGCGATGTTTCAAAGCCAAGCTCCGCAGCCGACGGGACGTCGACACCCCAAGGAATAAAGACAAATGAGCCCTTATTCGTACGCAAATATTAGCCTTAAGGCCCCTTGCTCGCAAGGCAACTGGCCGTGAGCAACAGGTTCCGTTCCGGCGATGGTCAACAGAGATTGAAGATCTCAGGCCGGGCGGAATTGCGGCGGTATCTGGCGGGAAGGCGAATTAAGCAGGCGGCGATGGGTTATGCTTAATAGTTTGGCAGCGCTCTCGACCCTCATGGCCGGGCTTGTCCCGGCCACCTACGTCTTTGTTCACTCGCCGCCAAAGACGTGGATGCCCCGGCACATCCAGCGAAGCTCGCTTCGCGCTGGCCGGGCACGACGAACATTGGCAAGGGCGTGGACAATCTCGGAGCGCCTCAGGAGCCCCGGACCACGGTCTTCAAGTAATTGTAAGCCTTGATGATTTCGATCAACCGGTCCTCGGTGGAGCGGTCGCCGCCATTGGCGTCGGGGTGGTGCTGCTTCACCAGCGCTTTGTACTGCGCCTTGACGTCGTCCAGCGTCGCGCTGGGGCCGAGACCCATGACTTGCAGCGCCTTGCGCTCGGCATTGAAGATCTTGCGGGTTTCTTCCTTGATCGGCTGCTGCGGCTTGCGGGCCCGGCCGCGCCCCATACCCATGCCGTTCATCTCGTTGAACATGGCAAACGGATCGATCGCGCCGTCGAGGTCGGGCTGCCCGGCCTTGGTTTTGTCCGCAGAGCCGTTGGCGCCCATCTTCCAGGTCGGACGATGGCCGGTCAGCGCGTCCTTCTGGTACTTGGCGACCGCGTCCGGGGCCATGCCCTGGAAGAAGTTGTAGCCCTGATTGTATTCGCGGACATGGTTCAGGCAGAAGTGCCAGTATTCCTTGTCCTGCGCACGGCCCTTGGGCGCGCGGTGCGGACCCTTGTTCTTGCACTCGGGCCACTCGCACATAATAGCTTCTTCGCGCGCAGCGGCCTGCTGCTTCGCGCTCAGCTTGTTCGGCTTGATACGGATGCTGTCGAAGAATTTGGATGAGTCGATGGGCATGGCTGACTATGACAACGCAATGCAAAAAGCTTCAAGTCTTGACATTCCGATTACCTCATTCGGCGCCCTGCGCCGCACCAATATGGTCGCCACATCGTGATTGACCATGAGTGGGGCGAACCGCTAAGCCGGCCATCATGACCATGAAAGATAACATCACAAAGAAGCTGACAGAGGCTTTCGCGCCCCTCAGCCTCGACGTTTCAGATGAATCGCATCTGCATGCCGGTCACATGGGCCACCGCCCGGAGGGTGAAACCCACTTCAGGGTCAATATTGTGTCGGAGGCCTTCGAAGGGAAGAGCCGGATCGACCGCCATCGCATGATCAACGAACTGCTGGCGGCGGAACTTGCGGGAACGGTACATGCGCTGGCGCTGAAACCGCAGACGCCGAAGGAAGCGGGTTAGGCTTTGCCGTAGTCCTCAACGCCGTCATTCCGGGGCGCGAGCGCCACTCGGCGATCGCGAACCCGGAATCTCAGCATGGGAGTCTCCAACGCGCCAAGCCATGCCCAGCTTCCGGGTTCGCGCGCACGAAAACGCGCCCCCCGCCCCGGAATGACGAGTGTGGGCTGGTCCTACTTCTTCAGCGACGCGATCGCCTCGAGGACGTTCGGCTTCAGCCCGGCGCCGCCCGCATCCAGATGTTCGAAGATCTTCTTCCGCATGCGCGGATCCCAGAACTTCTTGATGTGCTCGGCAATGCCGGCCACGGCGTGATCGTGGCCCTGGCTGTTGAAGAAGTCGCCGATCTGGTTGGCCATATAGATCAGCCGGTCAGGCGACGTCGATATGTGGGTGTCCATGCTCTTGCCCTGATGCATCCGCGGTGGCGCCGTGCTGACGCACGCGGTGCTGATGTGTGAAAACTTCGAACCCGTCGCTGCGCGCGATCGCGGCCAACGTAATGCCTGCGGCTTCCGCCATGCGGATGGCCAGTGCGGTGGGCGCCGAGACCGACACCATGAGCGGCGCGCCGATGGCGGCGGTCTTCTGCACCATCTCGACAGAGACGCGGCTGGTCAGCAGCACCATGCCCTGCCCTGCATCGACCTTGGCCTGCGCCAGCGCGCCGGCCAGCTTGTCGAGCGCATTATGACGGCCGACATCCTCACGCAACGCGACGATGCCGTCGGCCGGCGTCCAGAACGCCGCGGCGTGCACGGCACGGGTCTGGATGTTGACCTTCTGCAGCGGCGACAGCGTCTCCATCGCCGCCATGATCTGGTCGAAGGAGAATACACCGCCGGGCGCGACGATGGCCGCCGGCTTAACGGCTTCCGAGATCGAGTCGATGCCGCACAGACCGCAGCCCGTCGGCCCGGCGATCTGCCGGCGCCGCGCGCTAATGCTCTCGGCCTTCTCGCCTGCGAGCCACATGCGCAGCTCAACGCCATCGTCGAATTCAACGGCCTCGAAACTCTCGATCTCGTCGATCGAGGTGACCACGCCTTCGCTCAGGCTGAAGCCATAGGCGAAGTCGCGATAGTCCTGCGGCGTCCCCATCATGACGGCATAGGTGCCGCCATTATAGGTGATCGCCAGCGCGGTCTCTTCCGGCACCGCGCGCAGCCCCTCGCTAACGCCGGACTGGCGCCAGATCTTGCGGGGGACTGAGCGAACCGGATCGTGCATCTCTGGTTTCCAGACCTACTCCGCCGCTTCCACGACAGGCATGGCAATCCGGCGCGACTGGCGGGCCTGTTCGTCATATTCCTTCTGCCACTCGGACGGACCGTTCGAGGGCGAGATCTGCACCGCCGTCACCTTGTATTCCGGGCAATTGGTGGCCCAGTCCGAGAACTCGGTGGTGATGACGTTGGCCTGCGTGGTCGGGTGATGGAAGGTCGTATAGACCACGCCCGGCGCCATACGCTCGGTTAGCAGCGCACGCAACGTCGTCTCGCCGGCGCGGCTCTGCAGCTTCACCCAGTCGCCGTCGCGGATGCCACGCAGTTCGGCGTCATGCGGATGCAGCTCCAGACGATCCTCTTCATGCCAGACCACATTGTCGGTGCGCCGTGTCTGCGCGCCGACATTGTACTGGCTGAGAATACGGCCGGTGGTGAGCAGTAGCGGAAAGCGCGGCCCGGTACGCTCGTCGGTGGCGATGTATTCGGTGAGCATGAACTTGCCCTTGCCGCGCACGAAGCCATCCATATGCATGATCGGGGTGCCCAGAGGCTGCTTCTCGTTACACGGCCACTGCACCGAACCAACCTCCTCCAACTTCGCATAGGAGACGCCGGCGAAAGTCGGCGTCAGCGCCGCGATTTCGTCCATGATCTCCGAGGGGTGATTGTAGGACATCTCATAGCCGAGTGCCTTGGCGAATCCCAAGGTCACTTCCCAATCCTCAAGACCATTTTTCGGCGACATCACCTTGCGGACGCGCTGAATGCGACGTTCGGCATTGGTGAAAGTGCCGTTCTTCTCCAGGAAGGTGGAGCCCGGGAAGAACACGTGGGCGTAGTTTGCGGTCTCGTTCAGGAAGAGATCATGAACGATGACACATTCCATCGCCGACAGCGCGGCCACCACATGCTTGGTGTTGGGATCGGACTGCAGGATGTCTTCGCCCTGCACGTAGAGGCCCATGAAGGTACCTTCGGTGGCGGCATCGAACATGTTGGGGATGCGCAGGCCCGGCTCACTGTTGAGCTTGACGTTCCACATCGCTTCGAACTGCTCGCGCACCGCATCGCCCGAGATGTGGCGATAGCCCGGCAGCTCGTGCGGGAACGAGCCCATGTCGCAAGAGCCCTGCACGTTGTTCTGGCCACGCAGCGGATTCACGCCGACGCCCGGACGGCCGATATTGCCGGTCGCCATCGCGAGGTTGGCGATCGCGATTACGGTGGTCGAACCCTGGCTGTGCTCGGTGACGCCGAGACCGTAATAGATCGCACCGTTGCCACCGGTGGCGAACAAACGGGCCGCGGCGCGCAGCTCCTTCGGATCGACGCCGGTCATGATGGCTGTGGCTTCGGGGCTGTGGTTCGGCTGCGCGACAAAGGCCGCCCAGTCTTCGAACTCGCTCCAGTCACAGCGCTCGCGGATGAAGGTTTCGTCAGCGAGGCCTTCGGTGACGATCACATGCGCCAGCGCGGTGAGCACGGCGACATTGGTGCCGGGCATCAGGGGCAGATGGTGCTGTGCCTCGATATGGGCCGAGCGCACGATATCGGTTTGGCGCGGATCGACCACGATCAGCTTGGCGCCGGCGCGCAAACGCTTCTTCAGGCGCGACGCAAACACCGGATGGCCATCGGTCGGGTTCGCACCAATGATCATCACGACGTCGGTGTCTTCCACCGAGTCGAAATCCTGCGTGCCGGCCGAGGTGCCGAAGGTCGAGGACAGGCCGTAGCCGGTCGGCGAATGGCAGACACGCGCGCAAGTATCGACATTGTTGTTGCCGAAGCCCGCGCGGATCAGCTTCTGCACCACGAATACTTCTTCATTGGTGCAGCGTGACGAGGTGATGCCGCCGATCGAGTCCTTGCCGTATTTGGCCTGGATGCCCTTGAACTTCTTGGCCGCGAAATTGAAGGCCTCATCCCATGACACTTCCTGCCATGGATCGGTGATCTTCTCGCGGATCATCGGATTGAGGATGCGCTCCTTGTGGTTCGCATAGCCCCAGGCGAAACGGCCCTTGACGCAGGAATGGCCGCGATTGGCCTTGCCGTCCTTGTACGGCACCATGCGCACCAGCTCCTCGCCGCGCATTTCCGCTTTGAAGGTACAGCCGACGCCGCAATAGGCGCAGGTGGTCACAGCGGAGTGCTCAGGCTGGCCGATCTCAATCACGGCCTTCTCGGTCAGCGTCGCGGTCGGGCAGGCCTGCACGCAGGCGCCGCACGACACGCATTCCGAACCCAGGAAGCTCTCGCTCATGCCCGGCGAGACGCGGCTCTCGAAGCCGCGGCCGGAGATCGTCAGCGCGAAAGTGCCCTGTACTTCTTCGCAGGCGCGGACGCAGCGCGAGCAGACGATGCACTTGGAGGGGTCATAGGTGAAGTACGGATTCGACTCGTCCTTCGCCATCCAGTGATCGTTTTCGCAGGCTTCCGGCGAATTGTGATTGTGCTTCGGGCCAGACTTGGCGAACACATGGTTCTCGCCGTCATAACCGTAACGCACGTCGCGCAGGCCGACCGCGCCGGCCATGTCCTGCAATTCGCAGTCGCCATTGGCAGCGCAGGTGAGACAGTCGAGCGGATGGTCGGAGATATAGAGCTCCATCACGCCCTTGCGCAGCGCCGCGAGCCGCGCATTCTGGGTATGAACCACGAGGCCGTCCATGGCCGGCGTGGTGCAGGAGGCCGGCGTGCCGGCGCGGCCTTCGATCTCGACGAGACAGAGGCGGCAGGAGCCGAAGGCATCCACCATGTCGGTGGCGCAGAGTTTCGGAATCTGCGTGCCCATCTCCATGGCGGCGCGCATGATCGAGGTGCCCTCGGGCACCGAGACGCTCTGCCCGTCGATGGTCAGCGTGACCATCTTTTCGGACTTCGAGCGCGGCGTACCAAAATCGATTTCGTGAACGAGCGACATGTGTTGCTCCTTTACTCTGCGGCCTGAAGGCGCGTGGGCACCGGGCCGAAATCTCCGGGGAAATGTTTCAGCGCACTCATCACCGGATACGGCGTGAAGCCGCCCAGCGCGCAGAGCGAGCCGAACTTCATGGTGTTGCTGAGGTCCTGCAGCACGGCGATGTTCTCGGCGACGCGTTCACCGCGGCGAATCTTGTCGATGGTCTCGACGCCGCGGGTGGAGCCGATGCGGCATGGCGTGCATTTGCCGCAGGATTCGATGGCGCAGAATTCCATCGCAAAGCGCGCCTGCTTCGACATATCGACGGTGTCGTCGAACACCACGATGCCGCCATGGCCGATCAGGCCGTCGCGCTTGGCGAAAGCCTCGTAGTCGAACGGCGTGTCGAACAATTCGCGCGGGAAGTAGGCACCGAGCGGGCCGCCGACCTGCACTGCGCGAACCGGCTTGCCGGTAAACGTGCCGCCGCCGATATCGTCGATCAACTCACCCAGCGTGATGCCGAAAGCGACTTCGAAGAGGCCGCCGAACTTGACGTTACCCGCGAGCTGGATCGGCATCGTGCCGCGCGAGCGGCCCATGCCGTAATCCGCATAGGCCTTTGCGCCGTTGTCGAGAATGAACGGTATCGCCGCAAATGAGAGCACGTTGTTGATGACCGTCGGCTTGCCGAACAGGCCTTTATGGGCCGGCAGCGGCGGCTTCGCGCGGACGATGCCACGGCGACCTTCGAGACTCTCCAGCAGCGAGGTCTCTTCGCCGCAGACATAGGCGCCGGCGCCGACGCGGACTTCGAGATCGAATGCGTGCGCCGAGCCGCGGATCTTGTCGCCGAGATAACCGGCGCGCTTGGCGGCAGCGATACCCTCATTCATCGCCTCGACGGCATGCGGATATTCCGAACGGATATAGATGTAGCCCTTGGTGGCGCCCACCGCGATGCCGGCAATGGTCATGCCCTCGATCACCACAAAGGGATCGCCTTCCATGATCATGCGGTCGGCGAAGGTGCCGCTGTCGCCCTCGTCCGCATTGCAGACGATGAATTTGCGATCGGCCTTGGTATCGGCCACCGTCTTCCACTTGATGCCGGTCGGGAAGCCGGCGCCGCCGCGGCCACGCAGGCCGGACGTGGTGACGTCGGCGATGATGCCAGCGCTATCCAGCGTCAGCGCTCGGACGAGGCCCTTGTAGCCGCCATGCGCGATGTAATCCTCGACCGACCGGGGATCGACGACGCCGCAGCGCACAAAGGTCAGACGCGTCTGCTTCTTGAGCCACGGAATCTCCTCCGCGACACCAAGACGCAGTGCGTGCTGGCCGTTTGCGACCATCGCATCGAGCACCGACGCAACGTCTTTCTCTTCGACCGGTCCGAAGGCAACGCGACCTTCCGGCGTCGCGACTTCGATCATCGGCTCCAGCCACAGCAATCCGCGCGAACCGGGGCGAATGATTTCGATTGCGAGCTTGCGCGTCGCGGCCTGGGCCTCGAAGGCGGTCACGAGTTCATCGGCCCCGACGGAAACGGCAGCCGCATCGCGCGGAATGTAAATCTTCAGAGTTTTATCAGAAGATGTCATCGCTGTGCCTCCGCGACCAGCGCATCGATGCGCTTCTCATCGAGGCGGCCAACCAGGCGGCCATCCAGCATCGCCGATGGCGCCGTGGCGCAGAGCCCGAGGCAATAGATCGGCTCCAGTGTAACGCGCTGATCCGCCGTCGTGTTTCCAAACTTTACACCCAATTTCGCTTCCGCGCGCGCCGCCAGCGCGTCGCCGCCGGCCGCCTGGCAGGCTTCCGCGCGGCAGATTTTCAGCACGTGCTTGCCAGCCGGCTCGTGGCGGAAGTCGTGATAGAAAGTGAACACGCCATGGACCTCGGCGCGCGACAGGTTGCGCGCCAGCGCGATCATCGGGATTGCCGGCTCCGGCACATAACCGAAGGCTTCCTGCATCGCATGCAGGATCACGATCACGCCGCCTTCCACATGGGACAGGCTCTCGATGATCTCGGTGCCTCGGTCGGCACTCCAAGACTCATAAGCATTGGGCTCGTAGGCTGCGTTCATCCCGGTACTCGATTGATCTTATGACTGGAAACCAATCAAAATTGGAATCGATCCAAAGATCAATAAAGCTGTCTCATGCTGCGATACGGAAACGGTATCGACACCCGGCGAAATCGATGAATTTGAAATGGTTAGCTTGGTTGCAACGCAGCAATTACAGTGCCAGAAACGAGGATCTTACGCCTCCAGCGACGGCGCCACCTCCCGGGCGATCTGCACCAGAGTCGCCACCAGCGGGGTCATGGGATCGCGCTGGGGCACCACGAGGCCGACGCCATAATTCACCACGGGATCGACGATCGGGATCATACGGACCGAGTCATTGGCGGTCAGACCCAGCGTCTCCGCCAACTTGGCCGGCATCACGCTGGCCCAGCGGCCGGTCTTCACATGGGTATAGAGCACGATAATCGAGTTCGACGTCAGCATCGGCATCGCCTCGGCGCCGACCGACTTCAGGGCACGATCGATGATGCGCCGGTTCTGCATGTCGGGGGTCAGCAGGCATAGCGGCACCTGGCCGACTTCGGACCAGGTGACACTCTTGCGATCGCCGAACATGCTGTCCGGCGAGGTCAGCAGCCGGTAGCTTTCTTTATAAAGCGGGATCGAACGCACTTTGCCGAGCGGTTCGTTCTCGATGTAGGTCAGGCCCGCATCGACTTCGAGATTTTCGAGCAGACCGAGCACGGCCGTGGAGGTGCAGGACACGATGCGAAACCGCACATCGGGATGCCGCGCACGAAACGGCGTCGTCAGTGAGGCGACCATGCCGAGCACCGTAGGAATTGCGGCGATGCGGATCTCGCCGGACAGACTGTCCTTGAGGCCGTTGATTTCCTGCTTCATCGCGCGAGCATCGCCGACGATGCGGCGTGCCCAATCGAGCGCGCGTTCGCCTTCCGGCGTAAAGCCCTGGAAGCGCGAGCCGCGCTGCACCAACATCACGCCGAGCATGTCCTCGAGCTGCTTGAGGCTGGTGGACATGGTGGGCTGCGTCACGCCGCAAGCTTCCGCGGCGCGGCCGAAATGCCGTTCCTTCGCCAGCGACAACAGCAGTTCGAGTTTTTCGATCAAGGGACGCCCCGCTCCGACCACATCATTTTTGCCGAGGTACGGCGCGACGATCGCGTGTGTGGCCTTCGGTGTCCGCCCTCGGGGCAAAGCATATGGTGCGGAGCCGCCTTGCCGCAACCATCGCAGCAACGCAGACAGAGATCAGCCCCGGCCAAGCTTCCCGCTTCAAGATAGAATCTGGTTGGGATCTTTGCGGCGGTCTGCTTCGTCGCGGGGTCCAAGGCCCCGGCGACGACAGCAAACGGCAAGTACGATCAGCCAGAAGGCTGATCCGAGATCAACCTAGGCGGCTGATCTGCTCTTCGGTCACGACGCGCTCGATATTCTCGGACTTGCTCTTGATCCGGTAACGCGGGCGACCATCGGCTTCGATCGGAAGGCGAGATGTGATGGTGTAGATGCTGCGTTCCTTGATGGTGGAACGGCCCTGCGGCCCCTGCAGCTGGTGGTGAACGTCCTCATTAATTGCGTAGTTATGCGCCATTATTCATACTCTCCACGATGAGCGGCTTTTAGCCACAACTTGCTCAAAAAGCAAGAAATCTCTAGCAATTTCGGTCAGATAGCTCGTCAGTCCTGATATGCAACGATGGGCAACAGGTCATAATTTGGACGCCTCTGCGACCAATTCCATCTCATGCTGCCGATCCGGTCAGCAGCAATTCTGTCGTTTTCAGAGGGGGTTGGACTGATTCAAGGGCGTGCCGCCATGACACAGTTCCCGCGCCCTGTCCGCGTTAGCAATAATCATGGAATACCAGCCGGGCCACTCGAAATTGGCCCCAAAAAGCCGAAAAACCACCGGCAGGGCATTGCCGGTGGTTTCGGAGATTTACAACAGAGTGCGCGAGTCTCCTCGAAGACTTAGGGCCGTCAAAAAATTTGCCGGCTGCGCACGAAAATATTACATGAGCCAGAATGTTGAGCGCAATACCTGATTTGCTCAATCAAATATATTATTGGCCGCTATCGTTAGCGGAAAACATGATGTGGGCTGGCGCCAGCCCTGCCCGGGCCCGCTCGGCCATCTTGCGAAATGCCATTTCGATATCACGCGCCAGACGCCGGGTGTCGAAGACCGGCATCTTCAGACGATTGGCCGATAACTTCTCCCGGATCGACGACAACCGCTCGGGATTTTCCGCCAGTTCGATCGCCATGCACTCATAGTCATTACAATTCGCCACAATCAACTCCGACACACCCAGATTTTGCAGAAGGCTCGCAGCAACGCGCCCTGCAAAGGTTCCTCCACGACACGTCAGCAACGGCAATCCAGCCCATAATGCGTCGCTCGCGGTCGTATGCGCGTTGTACGGCAACGTATCGAGAAAGAGATCCGCACAACGATGTCGCGCCAGGTGCTCAGCCGGCGACATGCGCGCGGCAAAGACCAGACGCGCGGGGTCGATGCCCCGCAATTCCGCTTCGCGGCGCAGATTCGCCACAGCCGCAGCGCTGTCCTCCAGCAGCCAGAGAACGCTACTGTCAACAGCTGAGAGAATCCGCGTCCAGCTGTCGAAGACATCGGGCGTAATCTTGTAGGCGTTGTTGAAGCAACAGAACACGAAGCCCTGCACAGGCAAACCGACCTCGGCACGCGTGAATGCACGCGTCGATATCTCCCGGCGATCGTCATTGGCCTGATAGCAATGCGGCAGCCAGGCGACTTTCTCGCTGTAGAATTGGCGGTGCTCGGCCGGCAGCACATATTGGTCGGCGAGGATGTAGTCCATGAAGCCCGCGCCGAGCGTGCCGGGAAAGCCGAGATAATTGACCTGCACCGGCGCCGCCCTGCGCGCGAACACTCCGGTGCGCTGCTCGCCGAAATAGCCGTTGAGATTGACGAGGATGTCGATGCGCTGTGCGCGAATGGCGGCCACCGCCTGCGGATCGTTCAGTGTGGAGATATCGACGATCCCATCCACGGCGCCAGCGATGCGTCGCCTGATGTCGCTGCCGTCGTCATACCCGTTGTCGATGGCGAAAATCTCGAACGCGCTTTTGTCGTGCTGCTCCAGCACACCGACCAGCAGCAGCGAGGTCGCCTGCTGACGAAATTCACCGGACAGATATCCGACGCGAATTTTTGCATTCGGCCCGGTCGCGGAAGCACGCAGCGGTGGAGCTTGCATGGGAAAACGCGAGGCGTTGGTCAGCTCGGCGCAGCGCTGCAGACTACGTTCCGAGGTCGCAACGCCCTGCCAGCCAAACGGCTCGGCGGCCAGTTTGCCGGCTATGAGATCAGCCCCGATCTCGGCAATCAGCGCATTCGCGTCATGCCAGTCGCAGACCAGCATCTTCTGATGTAGCAGATTGCCTTTCAGCAGCGGCATGTCTGGATTGAGCTGGCACGCGCGGCCATAGGCCTCCACCGCTTCAGCCGGCATCCGCATCTGGCCAAAGATGTAGCCGCGGCCAAACCACGCTTCCGCCAGATCTGGCTGCAAGGCGAGCGCCGACTCGCAGGCTGCGAGCGCCTCGTCATAGCGCTTCAACTCCGCCAGCGACTTGCTCTTGTTGAAGAATGCTGCGGCGTAGCGGGGATTGAGCGCCAGCGCGCGATCGAAATCCGCCAGCGCAGCCGGATAATCGCGCAGATCATTCAGGACGGTCCCGCGATTGTTCAGGGTTTCGGCATTGCCGGGATTGAGCGCCAGCGCTTCGGTGAAACGCTGCAGCGCCTCGTCCGGCCGGTTCAGCGCCTTCAGCACCAGGCCGTAATTGTAGAATGTAGCATCCGATGTCGCATTGATGCGCAAAGCCGCTTTCAGATACGGCTCGGCTTCCGCATGGCGCTTCAGCGCGACCAGGACAATAGCGAGAATATTCAGCGCCGGGAAATGCTTCGGATTCTTGCGCAAGAACTTGCTGAACCCGCGCTCGGCCTCCTGGAGGTGGCCCTGCTGGAAGGCAGCGAATGCGTTTTGAAACAGTTCAGCTGGAGACGCCATGATCCTGCGGAGTTCGGGCTTTGCGGCTTGTATGGCCGGGGGCAACGCCGTCCGGTATAGACGCCCGACTCCGCGGCGTCGAGAACGCCTGCCGAGCTGAGAAGACCGGCCCGAGCGCCCCGTAAAAGCAAAAAACCCCCGACAGTTTCCTGCCGGGGGTCTTTGTTTCAAAGACTGGTCGTCGTGAGACGATCAGAATTAGAAGGAGCGCAGGATCTGAACTGCACCGTTGTACGCGTTCTGGTTGCCCAGGTTGTAGGTCTGCAGCGGCTTACCGGTGACGGCACCGGTGAAGGTACCCTGCAGGTTCGTCTCCATACGGCTGTAGATGAATTCAGCCGACAGGGTCAGGTTCTGAACCGGGGTCCAGGCCGTGCGGGTGCCGATCTGGGCAAGGCCCAGGTCGAAGTTTCCGCCGGTCTGGTTCAGAAGAACGGTCGCTGAGCGAGTTGCGCCACCAGGAGCGAAGGTTGCGGCGAGCAAAGCGTTGCCAGCATCACCGTACGAGATGTGGCTGTAGTTGCCGAACAGCGACGTGCGCCAAGCCGGGGTCCAGTAGTGCTCATAGAACCCGCTGACTTCCCAGGCCGAGCTCTGCTGAATCGAGCCACCCGGACCGTACACGCCGTCGAGGACGTAGCCGAAGCCGAGGGTGTTGCCGGTGACCTTGGCATAGCGACCGCCGCCGTTCACGTCGGTGGTGCCACCGAACACGTACTTGGCTGCACCCTTGCCGTACGACGCTTCAAGCTTCAAGCTGTCGCCTGCGCCGGTGGGCAGGTTCTTGAACTCGACCGCGCCGCTGACTGCGAAGCCGTACGAGTCATCCGGATGACCGAAGGATTCGTTGGCGCCATAGAAGCCAGGGGTGATGGTGTGCATGGCGGCAGCGAAGTGCAGCGTGCCCCAAGCCTGATCGAGGCGAACGTTGCCGACGATATCAGGAATGTGGTTGCCGCCGTAGGCATTGCCAACGAAGGTGTTCGAGGCCGCACCGTAGGCCGCGGCGGTGTTGGCGCCAAACGGAGCGAGGAGCGGATTGGCAACGTTGTACAGACCGGCGTTGCGGTAGGGCGAAGCGTTCTCAATCGAGATCGTGCCCGACACGCCGTTGCCGAAGGAGGCGGTGTAGGCGAGCTGCGGGATACCGGTCGCGTTGTTCGAACCGGCGTTGAAGCCCGACGAGATCGTCGGCTTGGCGAGCGCCCACTGGGGATCGAACTGCGAGACGGCCTTACCGAGGGTGAAGCCTGCGAACTGGATGAACGCGTAGTCGACTTCGACGAAGCCACCAGCGATCGACTCACGACCCTGCGAGAAGTCGAACTGGATGTTCGAATACGTGCGGAGAACGCCGTATTCGGTCGCGGTGCGAGTGTCGAGCGTGGTGTTCACGCGCTCACGCGTGACAAAATAGTCCTTGGTCCAGACGCCAGCGCCACCAGCGCCGCCCTGCCAGAACGGGTTGTCGTAGACGTTACCGTTGAAAGCCACGTCCAAACGAATCGCGCCGCCGATCTTGATGCAGGTGTCGGTGCCCGGGATGTAGTAGAAGCCTGCGCCGTAGAGCGAGCAGATCTTCACGTATTCCACTGCCTTGGCCTTCACCGGAAGATCGGCTGCCTGAGCTCCGCCGATGGCGATCAGACCCGCCGCCGAGCCGAGGATAAGGCTCTTAATCATCGTCATGTTAAACCTCCAAGTTGTCCAAAAGGGAAGGTTCCGGATCTGCCAGGCGCGAACGCCCGAAGATTTAGTCCCCCAAGTCCCCAAACTAACCGCTCAAATACTTCGCGCTTTCGGAAACACCCGCATAACGCGAGGCACTCAAGCGAACTACTTCAACGGGACGACTGAGGGTTTCCCCATCGCCGGAACTGAGAATGCCTGCGCAATTCCTAGAAGCAAAATACTTTATGAACTCAGGTAACTTTATCGCGATGCAGTGTGGTTTCCCGGCAACACACGAAATCGTGGTTTGCACGTCACAATTCACTGATACAATTATAGAATTCTGAGAAGTGTGGGACGATGGAATGGCCGGCGGGGCAGTGGTGACTATGCGTGGGGGATCTGCGGGCTGGAACGAAAATGAGCTTTCGATTTGGGTGACCGGCCAGAATCAGGAGATCATCCGCCAGTTCATCTGGGACATCGCTTCGATCAACGTTCATCTTGAGGGAATCCGCCAGTTCTGGGCCAAGGAGCTCGGCATCAGCGGACCGCAATGGATGATCCTGATGGCCGTCAGCGACCTCGATCGCGGCAACGGCGTGCCTGTCAAGGACGTCTCCGCCATGCTCCACGTCGACCCCTCCTTCGTCACCACCCAATCCAAAATGCTCGAGAAGAATGGCTTCATGCGGCGCGTTGCGTCCCGCGAGGATGCCCGCGTCGTACTGATGTCGCTGTCCGAAAAGGCCAGCAAGAAGATCTCCGCGCTATCAGCTCGTAGAGAGTCGCTCGGGGATTTCATTCTCAGCGATTTCGACGAGCAGGCCTTGAAGGAGATCGGACAGCACATGTCCCGGCTCAAGAGTCGCCTCGAAAAAGCGACACTGATGCTGGAAGTCGAGAGCTGACCATCGCCGGGTGAGTGGCGGATCAATCGACCCCGCCGCGCCCTACTTCGTTCGTGAGTCCAGACGATCGACAATCCAGTCGAAAATGAACTCGTTGCCCACTGTCGGAATATCGATCTGGGCGGGCGGGGCCACCGTTTCCGACGCGCGGAAGATCTTCAGTTCGATGTCGAGGCCGTTTTGTTTCATGACGCGGCAACATTCCGTGACGTGATCGACATCGAGCCAGTCGCGCTCGCCCATCGCAACTAGGACCGGGCATTTGATATTGGCGGCAACGCTGCTGCTGTTGAAGCCCTCGATTTCACTCGGACAGCCCAGACCTGCGCGGCCTGAAATGCGGCTGGCAATAAACGCGCGCTCGTGAAGCTCCCAGATTCCGGCATCGCAAACAGCTGCCGCAAAGCGGTCGTCGAGATTGGCGCCGCGCGTCGCAAAGGCAGCTCCGAGGCCGTCTCCGAAGATCGCAATTCGCTCCTGATCGATATCGCTGCGGTCGGCCAGGAAATCGACCCAGCCGCTGATCGCCGTTTCGACCTCATACCGACAAGGCGACCCGATCATCTCCTGGCTATAGGATTGACCGGGCAAATCGACGAGCAACAGCGAGAGACCGCGGTCCAGCGCGTAGCTGGGCACCCTGTGCAGATGCTCTTCCTTGTAGTGGCCCTGCCCGACGACGCAGAGAACGACCGGCAGCGGCCGTGTCGCGCACGGCGCAGGAACGAAGTATCCCTGCAACATACCGTCCCGCCACGGGATCTCGACGACCTCGCCGGCAGGCGTTGCATGCTGCACGTAAAGTCGGGCGCAATCCTGCATCAGTGCGATGGCGGCGCCTTGCCGCGGATCGCTGCAAGCGAGCATGACCTGAGCAGTGCGATAGTAGTTGGCTGCGCGCAGCCAATTGCTCAGCGCCGTCGGGATGCGGCCGCTGGCCAGCGCCTCCGCGGCGCGGTCACGGTTGATATCAGCCGCGCTATGCCATTCGCGATACCAGCTCTCGTCATCGCGCGGATTGATGCGCTCCGCCGCCAGGAAACATTCCGAAACAGTACTTCCGCCTTCCTGCGCCGCGCGCAGCACGCGCAGGAATTGCAGCGAAAAGTCTTCATGGCCGGGCCATTGCTGCCAGCCGCGCCCCTGCGACGATGGGATGGCCCTGCCGAAATCGATAATGGTCACATCCCTGGCCCTTGACGGAGATCGCTTGGAAGATCGACGAGAAGCATGGGTCTTGCGCCCATTTGTGTACTGCCAGACACACTCAGGAGTCCGACTTTTCAGCAGTATTATCCGCGCTTTACGAGGGGGCAAGCATGATTATTATACCGCAACTGCACCAATTGAATGCTGCAGCGCCAACGAATTCTGCATCCAGACCCGATGCCGCGTAACTTTCGCGAAGGCTTGTTACTTCGGGACGACGGCCTGTGCATCGACCCAGATTTGTGCACCCCTTTCGCGCACCGGATAGCGTCGTAAACCCCTGCTGGGCCAGCCCGGCGACATGCTGCCGTCTGCCAGATCGAACCAGGCCAGATGACGCGGACAGTGCAGCCGGCGATCGGCGACGCGGCCAAGGCTGAGATCGGCCTGCTCATGCGGACAGGCGCGCTCGCAGGCGTAGATCGTCTCGCCATCCTGCACGATGAGAACACCGAAGCCAGCCACGTTGACGCAGACGATCGTCTGTTCGGTCAGGCGCTCGCGTGAGCAGACCGCGACCCATCGGGCGGGATTGTCGTCATCCGCCAAGATAGGCCCGTCGCACATGCTCGTTCTCGATCAGCTCCGCTCCTGCGCCGGACAGCACGACGCGGCCGGACTCCAGCAGATAGGCATGATCGCACATCTCGAGCGCGGCGAAGGCGTTCTGCTCAACGAGCAAAACAGTCGTGCCGGCGTCGCGGATCGCGCGAATGATCGCAAAGGTACGCTCGACGATATTGGGCGCGAGACCAAGCGACGGCTCATCGAACATAACCAGGCGCGGCCGCGACATCAGCGCACGGCCGATCGCCAGCATCTGCTGCTCGCCGCCGGAGAGCGTGCCAGCGGCCTGTTTGCGGCGTTCGGCGAGACGCGGGAACTCGCCGTAGATGCGGTCGCGGTCCGCAGCGACTTCGTTCGTGTCCGAGCGCAGATAGGCGCCCATGTCGAGATTTTCGGCCACCGTCATATGCGGAAAGACGCGACGGCCTTCCGGGCAATGCGCTATGCCCTTGGTGAGCACCCGCTGCGCGCCAATACCGGTGATGTCCTCGCCGTCGAAATGCAGACTGCCAGAGCGCGATGGCACGAGCCCCGAGATCGCCCGCAGCGTCGTGCTCTTGCCGGCGCCGTTGGCGCCGATCAGCGCCACAAGCTGGCCAGCCTTGACCGAAAGCGAAATGCCCTTGAGGGCCGAGATCTGGCCATAGGCGCAAACCATGTCACGAATCTCAAGCATGGACTGCGACCTCCTTGACCACATCCTTCGCGCTCTGACCGAGATAGGCTTCGATCACTGCTGGATTCTTGCGGATTTCATCGGGCGGTCCTTCGGCGATGATGCGGCCGTAATTCAGCACGACGATGCGATCCGACACGCTCATCACCATCGGCATGTCGTGCTCCACCAAGAGGATCGTGACGCCGCGATCCCGAATGTTGCGGATCAGCTGCACGAAAGTATGCGTCTCCGACGCGTTCATGCCGGACACAGGCTCGTCCAGCAGCAGCATCTTCGGCTGCGCGGCGAGCGCCAGTGCGACGCCGACGAGACGCTGCTCGCCGTAGGACAGCGAGCCCGCAAGATCATCGGCACGCGCTTCCAGCCCGATCCAGCGCACCAGTTCGGCGGCACGGGCGCGCTGCGCCTTCTCCGATGCGCGCGCGCGCGGCAGGCCGAGAATGGCTTCGGCGAGACCAACTTTACCCTGACGATGTAGACCCATCAGCACATTGTCGTAGACGGTGTCATTGGGGAACACGCTGGTGCGTTGAAAGGTGCGGATCAGCCCGAGATCCGCGATTTCATGCGGTTTCTTGCCCTTGAGGTCCGCGCCGCAATAGTTCACCGCGCCTTTGGTAGGCGTGAGGAAGCCGGTCATGACGTTGAAGGCCGTGGTTTTACCGGCGCCGTTCGGCCCGATCAGGCTGACGATCTCACCTTTGTTGACATGGAAGTTCATGTCCGAGATCGCGACGAGGCCACCGAAATGGACCGCGACGTGTTCGATGCTGAGGACTGTCTCGGTCATCAGGCGCGCTCCTCTGCGGTACGCTCGGAGACGGCGATGGACGCCCGTCTGGTTCCGCCGGCACGGGCCAAACCGAGTTTCGCGGCGAGCGACGGCACGATGCCGCGCGGCATGACGAACAGGATGACGATGAGCACCACGCCATAGGTGATCCACTGCGCTTCCGGCGGCATGATCGGCCGCAGGAACACAGGCAGCAGACCGAAGATCACGCCACCGACGACGGGCCCGGCCAGCGAGCCCTTGCCGCCCGACACCACCATGATCACCATGGTCACCGTCGAGATGAAGGCGAAGACGTCGGGATCGATGATGCGGATGTAATGCGCGTAAAGGCTTCCCGCCGCGCCGGCGATACCGGCAGAGATCACGGCGGCCAAGGTCAGCGTCTTGGTGACATCGATGCCAACGGCAACCGCGAGCGTCTCGTTCTCCATCAGCCCGCGCATTGCGCGGCCGTAATGCGAATGAACGAGGCGCGAGATCAGGAAATACGAAATCGCGGCGACAGCGAGCACTAGATAGTAATTGTGAAACTTGGTCTTCAGCGCGAGATAGCCAAGCCCCGGCAGACCGATGGTGATCGACGGAATATTGGTCAGCGCCAGCGGGCCCTGCGTGAGCTCGACCCAGTTCAGCGCCACCAGCCTGACAACTTCGGCGAACGAGATCGTGACAATCACGAAATAGGCGCCGCGCACGCTGAAGGACAGGCGTCCAACCAGATAGCCGCAGAAGCCCGAGATGATAACCGCAAGCACGAAACCTGCAATCGGCGGCCACGGCACGTGGACTATGTGGAAATCGCCATAGATCGGGACGTCGAAGCCGAGCGATGTCAGCGCGCTGACATAGGCGCCGATGCCGAAGAAGGCGATATGGCCAAGACTGAGCTGGCCGGTAAAGCCGAGCAGCAGATTGAGGCTCATGGCGCCGATGATGAAGATGCCGGTGGTGATCAGCGCGTTGAGCAGATACGGATCCGTCAGCCACATCGGCACGGAAGCGAAGAAGGCGAGACAAAGGAGCGCAACGATCTGCTTCATCCGACGCGCTCCGCCCGTGCGAACAATCCTGTCGGCTTGAATATCAGCACCATGATGATGATCAGGAAGCCCATGGCGTCGCGATAGCCCGACGACACATAGCCGGCGCCGAGCTCTTCCGCCAAAGCGAGAATGAAGCCGCCAATCACGGCGCCAGTGATATTGCCGAGGCCGCCAAGAATGACGATGGCGAAGGCCTTCACCGCGGCGAGATCGCCCATCTGCGGGAACACGACATAGACCGGACCGAGCAATGCACCGGCGGCGGCGGCAAGGCTCGATCCGATGGCAAAGGTCGAGGTGTAGATCAGGCTGACATTGACACCCATCAGTGCGGCGGTATCGGAATCCTGGAAGGTCGCGCGCATCGCCTTGCCGAGTTTCGTGAGGTTAATCAGCGAGTAGGCGAGCACGATCAGCAGCGCGGCGGCGAGCAGCACAAACAGGCGAAGCCAGGACACGGACACAGGTCCGATCACCAGTGGCGCATCGGGAAACGGATTGTCGATGGACTTGGCGACGCCGCCCCAGATCCACAGCGCGCCGGACTGCATCGCGATCCAGGCGCCGATCATCACCAACATGGTGGTGTCGATGTCCGCGCCGCGCAGCGGCCGCAGCAGCGTGATCTCGATGACGGCGCCCAGCAGCCAGCCGGCGACGATCGCCACCGGCAGCGCGACAAAGAAATTCAGGCCAAGCTGATGCACGACAATGAACATCATATAGGCACCGAACGTGTAGAGGATGCCGTGGGTGAAATTCACCACGTTCATGATGCCGAAGATCAGCGTCAGCCCGATGCCGAGCAGCGCATAGGTGCCGCCGAGCACGAGCATATTGACGAGGTGTTGGAGAAGCTGGTCCACGGGTAATCCAATCTCAGTGGTTGACTAACCTCTCCCCGCTTGCGGGGAGAGGTCGGATTGCGAGCGAAGCGAGTAATCCGGGTGAGGGGGAGCCAGTATTCCACCTTGAAGTAGCCCCTCACCCCGGCCCTCTCCCCGCAAGCGCGGGGCGAGGGAGCTCATGGCCGGAGCGCGGAAGCTTCAGAGATCCTTCATCACGATCTTGCCGCCGGAAATCTCGACCAGATAGACGTTCGGGAAGCTCTGGCCGCTCTCCTGACCTGCAGGACCCGACTTCTTGAAGATGATGTCGCCGTTCAGTCCCTTGACGTCGATCTTCCAGAGCGCGTCCTTGATCGCCGCCGGCTCGGCCTTGCCGGCCTTCTCGATGGCGGCCGCAATGGTGCGGATGCCGTCATAGCCGCGGAAGCTCTCGGTGCAACCGGCGAAATCGAAGCCGCGCTTCTTCCACTCATTGATGAAATAGGTCGTGGCTTCCGGGTTGGGCGTCTTTTCCGGCATCCAGGGCAGGAAAGTCGTCAGATGCATGGTATCGTTCGCGGCGGCACCGGCCTGGGCGATGATCTGATCGGGATTCTGCGAGCCGCCGGTGGTGATGATCCGCTTCTTCAGACCAAGCGCTGCCGCCTGCTTGAAGATCAAAGTGAGCTGGTCCACCGCCGCGGTGATGATCACGGTCTCGGAATCCGTTGCCTTGATCTTGGCTAGCTGCGCGCTCATGTCCTGCGCCGACTGGTCCATGGTCTCGACCAGACCGATGCTGATGCCCTTTTCCTTCATCATCTTGCTGAAGTCCTCGGCGGTCCCACGGCCCCAGTCATTGTTGATGACGAGGAAGTCGACCTTCTTGAGCGCCAGCTTGTCGACGATGTTCTTGAACGCAGCGGCCTCGACGAAGGACGGCGGCGAGATGCGGAACACGTAAGGATTGCCCGAGGTGGTGATCTTGCTGGCCGAGGAGGTCTCGACGACCATCGCGGTTTCGTATTCGACCAGTTTCGGCATTACCGCGAGGGTGAGGCTGGAGCCCCAGGCGCCCAGCATGACTGGCGTCTTGTCGCGCGTGATCAGCTTCTCGGCGACGGCAGCAGCTTCCGTTGGGTTGCTCTTGTTGTCTTCGATGACGAGCTCGATCTTCTTGCCGAGCAGGCCGCCCTTCGCATTGATTTCGTCTGCAGCGATCTTGGCGCCGTTGACGACATAGGTGCCCGATGCGGCGAACGCGCCGGTCAGTGGCTCATTGACGCCGATCTTGATGGTTTGCGCAGTCGCAGCGCTGCTCAGGAAAGCAATGGCCAGGGCGGTCGCCGAGGCGGCTTTGATGGTCCGTATCATGTGGTCCTCCAGTGTTACGCTGATGAAACTTGCGCAGTCCAAACCCCGCCGCTCGCATGTCCGCGCGAACGTCGATCTCTCTCACGCTCATCCTCCGCGCCCGGTGAGGCGGCGAAAGACATTCGTCGCGCGCTCACGCAGGAGACCAAGGATCAGCGAAACACCATTCAGATCGGCTGCCGCTGACGGCGCCGATGTCACATCGCCCGACAGGCGGCGATCGAGATTGCCGGCGAATTCCGCGACCAGCCGCGCCGCGAGATCGCGCACCAGCCCGCTGCGACCGACCTGTGCCAGCATGCCGGTGAGGCTGTAGCCGATGGAAAGCTCCACACGCGTCGCCGCGCCGTCATCCTGCGGCACCAGCCGGTAACGGATTTCGCCCTGGGTCGTGGAGCGGCTGCGCTGGTCGCTGCCTATGCCGAGAATGCGGCCGGCGAGATCGGCCTCGTTGCGCTCAACGCGGGCGGCGCCGTTGAAGTTGGCCGAGATCGGCCCGATCTTGACGCGGATCGCGCCTTCGACACGCTCGGGTCTGGGCGTGCCGACCAGCGTGGCGCCCGGCAGGCACGAGGCGACGGCCGCGATGTCATCGAACAGTGCAAAGACTTTTGCAGGTGCATGCGCGACAGTGAATTGCTGCTCGAGCGTGGTCGATGGCGTGAAGTCTGGAATGTCCAGCAGTGCGACGGCGGCAGCCGGTTCGGATACAGCAGGCTGCGCGGGCATCAGCTTCTGAGAGCTGACACAGGCTTTGTGCCCTGACCCTGCCGGTCCCAGCACCTTGCGCCCGCCATCCGGCTCCGGCGCGATATCGCGCGCGCGGCGCTCGGTGATGACCGACTGCACGGCACGGACGATACCGACGTAGCCGGTGCAGCGGCAGAGATTGCCTGACATACCGATGCGGATCTGCTTCTCGTCGGCATCCGGCAGGCGCTTCACCAGATCGCGCGCCGAGACCAGCATGCCCGGCGTGCAGTAGCCGCATTGCAACGCGTGTTCGCGGGTAAAGGCGGCGCGCAGCTCCGTGGCAATCTCGTCATCATCAAGACCTTCGATGGTGGTGACATCGGCGCCATCGCATGCCACCGCATAAGTGATGCAGGAGCGCGTCGGTATGCCATCGACCAGGATGGTGCAGGCACCACAGACGCCATGTTCGCAGCCGAGATGCGTGCCGGTGAGATCGAGCGTGTCGCGCATCAGGTCGGCGAGACTCGTGCGCGGCTCGACATCCTTCTTCACGGCACGGGTGTTGACGGTGAGTTCGACCGAGTTCATGCCGCGGCCTCCGCAACAGCACGGCGCAGAATGGTGACGTGAATATGCCGATCGGCGGCATCGGCCATGCCGGCCTTCGACAGCAGGGTGTCGGCGACGCGCGCGTCGAAGCGCGACTTGAAATCGCTGGTGATACGCCCGCCGAACAGTTCTTCGGCATTCTCAACGATGATCGGCGCGGCTTCGACTGCGCCAATGACGATACGTGCCTTGCCAGCTTCTGGATTGATCAGCACCGCGCCAATGGCATGGGCGAACTCGCCCGTCTTGCGGCAGCTCTTCACATAGCCCCAGCGCGCGGAGGAAGACATCACTGGCACGCGCACGGCTTCCAGCATCTCGCCGGGCTGCAGCACGCTTTCCAGCGCACCCAGCATGAAATCCTTCATCGCAACACGCCGCGCTCCGCTTGCACTACGCAGCGACAGCGTTGCGCCAAGTGCGGCGAAAGTGGAGACCCAGTCCGCGGACGGATCGGCATGGCTGAGCGAACCACCGACGGTGCCGCGGTTGCGCACCGCGCGATAGGCGATGGCGGAGGCCACGCGTTGCATCGCGCCGCGGGTGACGTCGGGAATGCGGCCATCCTCGATATCGGCATGGGTGACGCAGGCGCCGATCACCAGCTCATCGCCGGCGACTTCCACATGCTTCAATTCGGCGAGCCCGGTGATGTCCACGATTGTGTCAGGCGCCACCAGACGCAGATTCAACATCGGCCCCAGCGACTGGCCTCCGGCCATGATCTTGACCACGCCGTCGCCAGCCATTGCGGCTAAGGCCGAGGCGATATCGCGCGGGCGCTCATAGGCGAAGGGTGCCGGCTTCATGCGGCGGTCCTCTTCGCATCGCGCGCCGCGAGAATGCCTTCGAGCACACGGCGCGGCGTGATCGGCGACTGCAGCATCTCGACGCCGAGACCGCGCAGCGCATCGTTCACCGCATTGCCTATCGCCGCCGGCGGCGCGATGGCCCCACCTTCGCCGATGCCCTTAACGCCGAACTTTGTGTAAGGCGACGGCGTTTCCATGTGATCGAGCCACGGCATCGGCACTTCGGTCGGACCGGGCAGCAGATAATCGGCCAATGTCGTATTGAGCGGCTGACCGGCGCGATCGAACGGCATCTCCTCATACAACGCTGTGCCGATGCCCTGCGCGAGACCGCCATAGATCTGGCCGTCGACAATCATCGGATTGACCAGCACGCCGCCGTCTTCGACGATGACGTAATCGAGAATTTCCACATCGCCCAAATCAGGATCGACGGCGACGGTGACCGCATGGGCGGCATAGCTGAACGTGCCACTGTCACGCTGCGGCTTGTAGCCGGAGGTCGCCTCCAACCCGCCGGGATCGACATCGCCGGGCAGATCCTGCGGCCGCCGATACCAGGTGTGCGCGATTTCCTTCAGCGTGACGCTGCCATTGGGCCCACGGATCTCGCCATCCACCAGCACCACATTGGCTTCGTCGACCTGCAGCAGCTTGGCGCCGATCTTCTTGGCGCGCTCGCCGAGTTCGTGGCACGCCGTCGCCACCGCGCCGCCGGCCATCACCATGCAGCGCGAGCCCCAGGTGCCGGTCGAATAGGGCGTCATCGCCGTGTCGCCATGCACCACACGAATCTTTGCGACATCGACACCGAGCATCTCGAATGCGACTTGTGACAGCGTCGTCTCCAGACCCTGACCGTGCGAATGCACCCCGACCTTCAGTTCGAGTCCACCATCCGGCGTCAGTCGCGCGGTGGCCTGTTCATGGCCGGGCACCATAGGAATGCCCCAGCCGGAATAGACCGAGGTGCCATGTGCGGCTTGCTCGCAATAGATCGAGAGACCGACACCGATCAGCCGGCCGTCATCCTCGCCCTTGCGCTGCCGCGCACGGATGCCATCGATATCGATCTGCGCCACCGCGCGACGCAAGGCTTCGGGATAGTCGCCACTGTCGAAATGCTTCTTGGTGATGTTGTCGAACGGCATCTGCTCCGGCCGCACCAGATTGCGCAGCCTGACGTCGCCGGGCTCAAGCCCTGCTTCCGCCGCGACGAGATCGAGCATCAGTTCCAGCGCAAAACACACGCCGGTTCGGGCGACGCCGCGATAGGGCAGGATCGGACACTTGTTGGTGGCCACCGAATAGGTGCGGCAGCGATAGGCTGGCATCTGATAAGGGCCGGGCAAGATGCTGACCACCTGCGCGGCTTCGAGGCAGGCCGAGAACGGGTAAGACGAATAGGCGCCGGAATCGACCGTGGCTTCGCAGTCGATGCCGCGCAGCGTGCCGTCGCGATCGGCATAGACGGTGATCTTGTAGTGATGCTCGCGGCAGTTCGAACTCGCGACGAGATGCTCGCGGCGATCCTCGATCCAGCGCACCGGGAAGCCGCGCTTCATGGTGAGCCATGACAGGCAGACTTCCTCCGGCAGCAAGATGCCCTTGTGACCGAAGCCGCCACCGACATCCGGCGAGACGATCCTGATCTGTCCTTGATCCATCTCAAGGCAGTCGGACAGACCGTTGCGCACAATGTGCGGCATCTGACTGCCGGTATAGAGCGTGAGCTGATCGAGACGATGATCGAACGTGGCGATGACACCCCGACCTTCCAGCGGCGACATGCATTGTCGCGCGGTCGAGATCTCGCGCGTCACCTTGATCGGCGCATCGAGAGCGCTGGAAATATCGAGTTCGAAGAAGCTTTCGAGAAAGACGTTGTCGCCCCAGTGTTCATGCACCAGAGGCGAGCCGGCCTCACGCGCCTTGAGCATATCGTAGACGGCGGGCAGCTCTTCGAGATCGAGCGTGACGGAGGCCGCAATATCCTCGGCCTCGGCACGCGTCGGGGCGACACACATGGCGACGAGTTCGCCGACCTGACGAATTTTATCGGTCGCCAGGATCGGCTGATCGGAGGGCTTGAAGCCGGCAAGGCCGGTGATCGCCCGGATCGGCTTGATGCCGACAAGATCGGCGGACGTGAACACCACATCGCGGTGGCGTTCGGGAATATGGATCGCGCGAATTCGCGCATGCGCCAGCGGACTGCGGACGAAAGCAACGTCCTGCAATCCCGCCAGCCTGATATCGCCGACGAACTGCCCGCGCCCACGCATGAGGCGATCGTCCTCCTTGCGCGGCACGCGCGCGCCCACGCCCTGCTTTGAAGCAGGGGCGGCGGGCGAGATATCTCGCTCATTGCGCATCGACGAACTCCCGGCGCCTTCCGGATTGACTAGCGAACTGGCTTGCAAAGCTCAGGCCGCAACGGCCTGAGGAAGGATCGGAGCGATCGGATCGAAGCGGGTGCCCGCGCGCAGGCAGAAGGCCGGCTGCAGCAAGCCGTTCGCAATCACCTCGGTATTCTCGTTGTCGCGCAGGATGTAACGACCGGGCTTTTCGACGAGCACCGAGACATCGGCATCCATGCCGACCTTGAGCGAGCCGATCTTGTCGGACAGGCCGATCATCTTGGCCGGGTTCGACGTCACCATCGGCACCACCTGTTCGAGCGTGAGGCCGAGCGAAATCATCGAGCTCATCGCCTGCACCAGGCTGAACTTGGCTTGCCCCTTGAACGGATGGTTCTCGTCATCCTCGTGCTCGTCCGGCGTACCGGCAGGCGCGGGCACCTCGGTGTTGTAACCGTGAATGTCGGCGCCGAGTGTGTTCGGCACGATGCCGGCGGCAATCGCCTTCTTGGCGAGGCGATAGGAAAAGTGGCTGCCATGACCGACATCGATCTTGAGGCCGCGATCAATCGCGGCCTGGATCACCGGATGCACTTCACCTTCGCGATTGACGAAACCGCCGGGATGCCGCGTGAACGGATGCGCCAGAACATCGCCTTCCTTGAGCAGCGGGATCACACGCTCCAGAATCGTATCGACGTCTTCGCCGTTATTGCCCGATTCCGGCAGGCCCCAGAGCTGGCCGAAATGCACATACACCGGCAATTCCGCGCGCTTGCCGATTTCGGCCGCCATTTCCATCACGCGAATGCCCCAGCGCGCGAAGCCGCCGATTTCCGCATGGGCCTTGATGCCGCGAACGAGATCGCGATTGGCCACTGCCGATTTCACGGTCGCGTCGATATCGACGCCATCCGGGCTGTAGAGGTTGGGATAGAAGTGGCCTTCGAGACCGCCGACGAGATAGGCAGAGAGAAACGCGTAGACGCGTGACTTCGCGGGCTCGGCGATGAAGTGGCGAAAACCGGGTAGCGTCATGCAGGACGGGCCGCCCTGATCGATCAGCGTCGTGACCCCGGACTGCACGCCGACCATGTCGGGCTGCATGCCGAAACGACCGCTGACGTATTGAAAGACGTGTGCGTGGGTATCGATCAAGCCCGGCAGTACCAGCTTGCCGGTGACATCGACGACTTCCTTCGCGCTGGTCGGCAGAATGTCGGACTGCACGGCGGCGATCTTGCCATTGCGAATGGCGACATCCTTGATGCCGTCCACGCCGGCAGCAGGGTCGATAACGCGACCACCGCGCAGCAGCAGGTCGAACGAGGCGGTAACAGACATGGCGATCTCCTTACGCTTTGGCGGCTCCTCTTTAGAGGCTCACCAAAATACGAAGCATACTTCGTATTTTACAAAAGCAAAGTCCGTGCCATAAACATTGCGATGCGGTAGTTTTTCAACGCGCTCGCACCATACGAGCCGTAGCCGACACAAGGAGAGACTGCGTTGCCCCAGGCCAAGCCACGCCGTGACAAGCCCGTCCACAAGCCCTGGCCGCTGGCCCAGCGACCGGGATTTTTGATCAGACGGCTACACCAGATCCATGTCGCGCTGTTCCAGGAAGCCTGCAGTGCCTTCGAGATGACGCCACTCCAGTACAGCCTGCTGTCCGCATTGGCGGCGCGCGGAACGGCCGATCAAACCAGCTTAGCCGCTGATATTGCTCTGGATCGCACGACGACGACGGGCGCGCTGAAGCGACTCGAAGCACGCAGGCTGGTCGAGCGCCCGGTCAGCGACGACGACCGCCGCGCCCGCGTCTGTCGGCTCACACCGGCCGGTGCAGCCCTGCTCGACAAGATCGAAACCGCCGCACGCGAGGCGCACCGCGCCACGCTCGGCAACCTCACCAAGACGGAACAGACAGCGTTTATTGCCATGATGCAGCGCATTGTCGCAGCGAACAGCAGCCGCGACGGAGCCGCTGATCTATCGGATTAAAGGTCGCCGAGAGGGCTCTTCCCAAATTAGAACGACTATAAATTAATCAGCCTGACCGCCGAGCAGGCAGACAATTATTCAGGACCGCAGCATCAGCCGTTCATCAGGCGGTGCGATTTCGGTGACGAGATCGCGGATCAGCGCCTTTTTCGGCAGCGGCGCCAGCGTCGTCATTCCCTCTTTGAGCCGAACCGTGCAGGCGTAATCGACCTTGCCGTCGATCAGCATCATGCATTCCTTGCACGCATTCGCATTGATGCAGGAGAAGCGAAACGCCAGCGAAGGATCCATGCTGCGCCTGATGGCACGCAAGCCATCGAGAATGGACTGGCCGTGTTCAAAGGGAATGTCGAACGTGTCCTGATGCGGCGTTGTGCCGAGTGCGCCGCGCTGAATGCTGAGTGTCGCCTTCATGCGGCAGCCTTTCCGGTGGTGGGCACGACCTTGCGCAGGGTCATGTCGCTGCCCGACAGTGCCACGACCTGGTTGACACTCCATGCATCGTCGAGACCGAGATGATCGTCGCGCTGATGGGCGCCGCGACTTTCGGTGCGTGCGAGTGCGGGGACAGCGATGGATTGCGCGACGGCGAGCATGTTGCGCAGGTCGAGCCAGTCGGCCAGCACGGGATCGAAGCTTTCCGCTGACGCGAACGGCGTATCGCCGATATCGGCCTTCAATTGCGCGATGGCTGATATCGCCGAACGCAATTTCGCATCGATGCGGAACGGACCGACATCATCGGCCATCACGGCCTGCAGCTTCACGATCACCGCTGCGGGATTTGGCGCATCACGTTTGCTGGCACTGCGCAGCAGATCGATTACCGGCTTCGCGGCATCGGCTGACCACATCGACGCATTCTGCTTTGCGCGCTCCGCGGCGCTACGGCCTGCCCGCGCGCCGAACACGAAGGCTTCGGTGATCGCATTGCCCGACAACCGGTTGGCGCCATTGGCGCCGCCGACCGCTTCACCGCAAGCGAACAGCCCGGGCACGCCGGTCGCCATCATCTCGTCCACGCGGATGCCGCCCATATGATAATGCGCGATCGGGGCAACCTCGACCGGGCGCTGCGCCAGATCGATGCCGTTTTCGGCGAGCCGATCCACCACCGGCCCGAACGCCTTGCGGATCTCGGCCTCAGGCACATGTTGGAAGCTCAGATAGGCGCCGCCGGCGGGGCTGCCGCGGCCGGCTTCGACCTCCTTGGTAATCGCATAGGTGGCGAGATCACGCGTTAGCACATAGGTGCCGTCGCTGCGCTTGTCACGCGTTGCATAGTCCTCTTCGAATTCGCGCATCTCGGAATTGAGCAGCTTGCCGCCGAGCTTGTAGCGGAACGGGTCCCACATGATCGGATCCATCCCAACAAGGCGCGGTGCCAGATGACCGATCGGGAAGAACTGCACGAATTCCATGTCGATCAATTCGGCGCCCGCGCGCAAGGCCAGCGCATAGCCGTCGCCGCCCATATTCGACGACGCGCTGTTGCGCCGATAGAGCCCGGTCAATCCACCGGTCGCAATCACCACCGCTTTCGCGGCCAGCGTCACCGCCTGCCCGGTCGGCAGATGCAGCGCCGTGGCACCGCAGGCTTCGCCGTCACGCAGCGCGATATCGACAATGGTGAGATCGCCGATGCGACGAATACCGCTCGCATTGTTCAGTTGCGTGCGCAACGTCTTCGACACCGCGGGGCCCGTCGAGAGAAAATCCACATAGGCGCAGCGTGGCCGATCATGCCCCGGCGCCTGCGCCTGTTTGATATGTCCGTCCTCGCGCGCCCAGCCGACCTTCCAGGCATCCATTTCGCGCAGCCGCTGCGGGCCATCTTCGCAGAGCAACGCCGCAAGACGTTCGTCGCACAGCCCGCGGCCGGCGGCGAGCGTGTCGGCGAAATGATGTTCCCAGTGATCTGGCGTCTGCTCGCCCAGCGCCGCTGCCACCGTCATCTGCGCCATGACCGTGGCACCGCCGCGCCCGATCAGGCTGCGATCGGCGAGGATGACTGACGCGCCAGCCTTCGCTGCTTCCAGCGCCGCATACATGCCGGCGCCGCCGGCGCCGATCACAAGAACATCGGATTCGAGATAGGTGGGAGCCGAAGTAATGGGAGAAGATGATGTCATGGTCAGGCGAGTGTCTCTTCAAACAAAGGCGTTGTCAGCAACCATCGCCGTGCCAGAACCATGCCACGCGGCGTCTCCCGTCGTCAGATCTCCGTGCGCAGGATCGCCCGCGCCAGTGTCTGTGCACGCGGAACGATACTCTCGATATCCAGCCACTCCAGATCGGTATGGACATTGCCGCCGACCGGGCCAAGACCGCAGAGCGTCGGCGTGCCGACGCTGGCGGTGAAACCGGAATCTGCGCAGCCGCCGGCAAATTCGCCGGTCAGCGTGGTGAGGCCCGAGTCGACAGCGGCCGCCTGATAGGCTTCGAACATCGCCTTGGCGGCGGCGTCCTGCACCAGCGGCAGGAATTCGCCGTTGATGTGCAGCTTCGCCGTCGTGCCCGGCACGGTCGACGTCGCAATGATTTTTTCGATGGCGCCCATGATGGTCGCGCGATCGGCGGGGTCGATGTAACGGAAGTCGATCTCGCCTTCGGCATGCGGCGCCGTGGTGTTGACCGACTGGCCGCCCGATACGAGGCCGACATTCAGCGTGATGCCCTTGTCCATGTCGGTCAGTGCATGAATCTGCACGATCTTGTGCGCGAGCTCGCCAATGGCGCTGATACCAACCGAGAAGTTGTTGCCGGAATGCGCGGCCTTGCCGAACACCTCGAAACGCATGAACACGCCGCCCTTGCGGCCGGTGGTGATATTGCCGGTCGGACGCCCCGGTTCCGAATTATAGACAGCACGGGCCGCACGACCCTCGCGCTCGATGATCGGCCGCGACGAGCGCGACGCGATCTCTTCATCGCCGGTGATCAGCAGCTTGATCGGGCACGGAGCGGCATCGAATTTCTTCAGCGCTGCGGCCACGAACACGTTGATGACGACGCCGGCCTTCATGTCCGCAACGCCCGGGCCATGGGCCAGGTTGCCTTTAATGGTGAAGGGACGCTTGGCAACTTCGCCCTTGGGAAACACCGTATCGCGATGGCCCATCAGCAGGACCGGCTTTTCGTTGCTGCCGGGTTTGGTGATCAGCCCATGCACGGCATCGCCATAGACATCATGAGGCTCGCGCCAGGTTTCGATGCCGTATTCGGCGAAGTGCTGTTCGAAACGAGCGCCGACGGCATCGACGCCTTCCTTGTCGAAAGAGCCGGAATCGATGTTCACGACGTCGCGCAGCAGGTCGATCATCGGCTGCTT
Source organism: Tardiphaga sp. 42S5 (assembly GCF_034044155.1). Classification (NCBI taxonomy): domain Bacteria; kingdom Pseudomonadati; phylum Pseudomonadota; class Alphaproteobacteria; order Hyphomicrobiales; family Nitrobacteraceae; genus Tardiphaga; species Tardiphaga sp. 42S5. Next base: position 325,046 of record NZ_CP139027.1, read on the forward strand.
CTGGGACGCGAGCCAGTCGATGATCTGGGTTTCGGTAGTGTTCAACATGAATTGTCCTTCGGTCACTCTTGAGCGCTTGCGTTGCGCGTTCTTACTTCGCCATCGCCACGGCGGGCGACGCTACATTCGACCTGCGCATCATCATGCGCGCAATGGCTTCGCCGATCACCACCGTGGTGAAGTGGGTGTTGGCACGGCAATCTGACGGCATGATCGACGCATCGGCAACACGCAGGCCCTTGAGGCCCTTCACGGTCCCATCCGGATTGACCACGCCACCGGTGTCCTTGAAGCCCGTCATGCGGCAGGTGCCGGCGGCGTGCTGGATATCGCCGGTGTCACGGCGCAGCACGGCTTCAAGCTCGCGCGTCGGCAACGCCGCTGCCTGCGGCAACGTCATGTCGGTATCGGTGAGGCGAATCCAGTCGGCGATGCCGGCGAGCGCCGGCTGCGTGGTGATCACAGCAAGCCGCTTCACTGCATCGACCATCCGCAGCATGTCGCGGGGGTCAGCCAGCATGTTCTCCTCGACGATCGGGTCGATCGACGCATCGGTCGATGCAAGCTTCAGCGTACCGCGCGAGAAGGCGTTGAACAGGCCGGCGCCGATGGCACCGGGATTGCCGATGCCGCGATGATTGAACGCGATCAGGATCATGTCGCGCTTGCCGCCGTCGGCAAGGCCCGACGAATAGGTGACACAGCAATTGGTGTGACGGGTGTCGTTGTCTTCCGGCGCGACGGCGTCCTGCAGCTTGATCGTCGTGCGAAACAGCGGGTGGTCGAAGAAATTCCGGCCGACGGGCAGATCGCATTCCACAGCGATGCCCATGTCCTTCAGCTCGTCCGCCGGGCCGACGCCCGAACGCAGCAGGATCGCCGGACTGTGGATCGAGCCACCGCATAGCACGATCTCGCGCGCGCTGATTTCCTGCGTGCCCTGCCCCTCGAAGTGCACGATCACACCGGTCGCCTGACCGTCCTTGATCACAACGCTGTCGACCAGCGCATGACCGCGGATTTCGAGATTCGCGCGGCCGCGTGCAGGCTCCAGATAGCCCTCATTGGTGGAAATACGGCGCAGATTGCGGCTGTTGATCGGATAGCAGGCGACGCCTTCGCCATCCGGCCCGTTGACGTCGTCGCACCACGCGTAGCCTGAGGCCAGCGCTGCATCGCGCAGGCCCTTGTCGATCGGCCCCCATGTCTCAGGCGGCGCGCGATAGACCGGCAGCGGACCGCCACGGCCATGACCGGGCCTGTCGCCGAATTCCAGATCGTCCTCAATCACCGAGAATAGCGGCATGATCTCCTTGGCCGACCAGCCGGTGCACCCCAGCGACGCCCATTCGTCAAATGCGTCGGCGACGCCGCGGATCGCGATCTGGCCGTTCATCATCGACGAACCGCCGAGGCCCTTGCCGCGCCAATAGAAGCGCTGGTCCTGCCCGGCGACGCGGCGCGAATGCAGTTGTGGCCACTGCCACTTTTCCTGGAATTCGCGCTGGTGAATGATCGGAATCGGGTTCGCCGTGGTCACTTCCCACGGCGCATCGGCCGCGCGCCAGTCGAGTCCGGCCTCTAACAGCAGCACACGCGTGGCGGGGTTTTCGGAAAGCCTAGCAGCCACGGCAGCGCCGGCAGATCCACCACCGACGACGATCACATCATACATAGTGCTTCATTTCTCTCTGCTGCGGCGCCTTGCGCCGGTCTTAACCGGCCGGACGCGTGCAAAATCCGTTCCCGCCATTATGCGCCCGGTGCGCAGCAGACGCCAGCAGGCGCGCTGCAGGGGCAACACGCGGCAAAGGCATGACGATAAAGTTGTAACGGTGAGAAAATGAACGGCAGACGGCCTCAGGCCGGATCGCCAGGCTTCGTCGCCGGCGGATCCTCATCGAGAATCGCGCGCCATCCCGCACCTTCCAGATCCTCATACTGTCCGCTTTTCAGCGACCACATGAAGGCCCACAGGCCGAGTAATCCAAGCGCGAGCGCAAGCGGCACGAGGACGACAAGGGACTGCATGGTTGGACCTATTTCAGCACGAGGCGGTTTTTCGACAGGAACATGCGCTGTCCGCCGGCCTCGCCTTCAAGCACCAGATCCCACAGTCCCGGCGCAAGTTCGGCGACCTTGCCACGATACAGCACACCGCCAGCCCCGACGAGCTCAACCGGCCGGTCCGCGCGACGATCGGCCGGCCGCTCCAGCCGACCGGTGAAACTCAGCCCCGTGATCGGATTGCCGTTGCGATCGCGCGCTTCGACGCGGACGGCGGCATCACCTGCAGCATCGCGCTCGACATGCGCGCTGACCTTCCAGCCGCGACTGCTCTGGCCGCGCGCAGCCTCAATCTCGTTGCCGTAAGCGAGGCTCGCGGTATAGGGACTGTCCACCTCGACGCCAGGCAGCGTCTCCAGCGCAAATTTCATCATGACGACGTTGACGCCGATGATCATGCCGAAAAACAAGACCAGGCAGATCAGAACGAACCGGCCAGTGATCGGACGAGGCGCGGCAACGGAGGCGCTCATGTTGTTCTCCTTCACGGTGCAACGAAATGATCGATCGCTGACGCCATGTCACCATGGGCGGCATCGGTGACCCGTATCACAAGCGGCATCGACTTGTCGGGATTGCTCGCGGCCGGCGCCGTCACCAGCACACGCAGTTCCGTGGTCTGGTCACGGCCCAGCACGATCTCCGGGCGGCCCGAAGACGCGGCATCCATGCCAACCACATGCACTGTGGCATTTGCCAGCCCGTTGACGTCGAGCGTGACCACGCGGCCGGCGCCACGCTTGTTCAAGAGGCGCACCGTATAGGCATTGCGGATCGAACCGTCGCTGAGGCGCACAGCGACCGGATTACGATCATGCAGCACATTGATGTCGAGCAGCGAACGGGTCAGCAGCGCATAGAGCATGACGGCACCGACGACGGCGATGAGGCCTGCATAGACGATCGTGCGGGGCCGGATGACGCGATAGATTTCGGACTTGCCCACCTTGCGCCTCGCAATGTTGATGTCCGTGTCGTAGCCGATCAGCCGGGTCGGCCGGCCGATCTTGCTCATCACGCCGTCGCAGGCGTCGATACACAACCCGCACTGGATGCAATCCATCTGCAAGCCATTGCGGATATCGATACCGACGGGGCAGACGTTCACGCATTGATAGCAGTCGATGCAGTCGCCTGCGGGCTGGCCGAGCGCGCGCAACTCGTTGGCCTTCTTCAACGAGGTACGCTGCTCTCCGCGATCGGTCTTGTAGGTAACGTTGAGCGCCCACTCGTCGGTCAGCGCCGCCTGGATGCGCGGCCACGGGCACATATAGAGACAGACCTGCTCGCGCATCCAGCCGGCCAGCGTATAGGTCGTCGCGGTCAAGATCGCGATCCAGATATAAGCCAGCGCCGGCGCCTGGAACGTCACGAGTTCGCGCACCAGTGTCGGCGCATCGTTGAAATAGAGCACCCAGGCGCCGCCGGTCCACCACGCGATCAGAAGCCAGATCGAATGCTTCATCGTCAGCTCGACGACACGCTGCAGCGTGAGCCCTTCGGCCTCCTTCTTCATCCGCTCGCGACGATCACCTTCGATCAACCGCTCGACGGCAAAGAACAAATCGGTCCAGACTGTCTGCGGACAGAGATAGCCGCACCAGACGCGACCACCGACGGCATTCATCAGGAACAGCGTAAGGGCGGCAAGGATCAGCAGGCCGGTGAAGAAATAAACTTCCTGCGGCCACAGCTCGATGAAAAAGAAATAGAAGCGGCTGTTCGGCAGATCGACCAGCACAGCCTGATCGGGGGCACCGGGGCCGCGGTTCCAACGCACGAAGGGCAGCAGATAATAGATTCCAAGGCAGACCGCCATCAGCGCCCATTTGACGTTGCGATACGTGCCGGAGACCTTCTGCGGATAGACCTTCTTCTGCGCCGCATAGAGCGGGCCGTAGCCAAATTCCTGGGGCGTAACAGGCTTGTTCATGGAGGTCACTCTCGTCCTTGGAATGACCCTAGACTTCGCCAGTGCGGTGCAATTGATGTACGTCAAACGCGCGAGCGGGATTGCCCGCACGCGCTATGACTTATTGTCCACCCCCCAGCGAATGGACATAGATCGTCAGTGCCTTGATGGTCGCCGGATCGAGACGGCCGATCCAGGCCGGCATCACGCCGTTGCGGCCATTGGTGATGGTATCGACGATGGTCGCCTCGTCCGAACCGTAGAGCCAGATATTGTCGGTCAGGTTCGGCGCCCCCATGTCGGGATTTCCCTTGCCGGCGTCGCCGTGACACGAGGCGCAGTTGTCGGCGAACAGCTTCTGGCCGGCATTGGCGTCGTAACCCTTGGCCGTCGGCAATCCCGACAGTGAGCGCACGTAGTTCGCAACAGTCTCGATCTCCGGCTTCTTCAACATGCCGTCGCGGCCAAAGGCCAGCATCGATCCTTCGTGCGATTCCGCATGGGCGGAACGCGCGCCGAACTGGATTGTCTTCTCGATCTGCTCCAGCGTACCGCCCCACAGCCAGTCGTCATCGTTCAGGTTCGGGAAGCCCTTGGCACCGGTCGCACCAGTGCCGTGACACGGCGCGCAATTGTCGCCGAACACCACACGGCCTCTGGCGCGCCCCAGTGCCAGCAGCGCCGGATCCTTCTCGATTTCCGCGAGCGGTGCAGCGCCGAGCACCGCCATCTTGCCTCCGCGGATCTTCTCAAGATTTGCAAGATCGACGGCGACATCCGCGCGTGACGAATAGCCCATGACGCCCGTCGCGTAGCTCTGCACCAGCGGCCATGACGGATACACGACCCAATAGCCGATCGCCCACACGATGGTGAGATAGAAGGTCATCACCCACCAGCGCGGCAGTGGCGTGTTGAGTTCCTTGATACCATCCCAGGAGTGACCTGTGGTGGTCTTGCCGGTGGCCTTGTCGAATTCACCTTCGTGATCGCTCATGATCTGATCAATCCTCTCGCAAGGGCTGACGCGCAGCTGCGTCAAACATCGCCTTGTTGCGGGGCCACAATGCGTAGGTCAGAATTGCGATGAAGATTCCGACGAAGACCGGCGTCCAGAATGTGAGGACGAGGTTCGACGCGAAGTTCTCGACGGTCAGGATTGCGCGCATGCTTCCATCTCCTCAGCGGAGGTTTGCTTTTTCGTTGTAGAGTTTGAAATCGACCAGCGTGCCCAGCATCTGCAGATAGGCGACCAGTGCATCCATCTCGGTGGGCAGACCCGGCTTGCCGTCGAAGTTACGCGCCACCGATTTCGGATAGCGCTTGAGCAGCGCGTCGGTATCGCCATTGTCGGGATCGGCTTGGGTCTTCAGGTCTGCCACCGCATTGGCGATCTGATCATCCGTATAGGGCACACCCACCGCACGGTTGGTGCTCAGATGATCGGCGATGTTCTCGGTGCTGACAGGCGTCTCGGCCAGGAACTTGTAGGACGGCATCACCGATTGCGGCACGATGGCGCGCGGATTGCTCAGATGCGTGACGTGCCATTCATCGGAATACTTGGCACCGACGCGGGCCAGATCCGGCCCCGTGCGCTTCGAGCCCCACTGGAACGGATGGTCATACATGCTCTCCGCCGCGAGCGAATAGTGCCCATAGCGTTCGACCTCGTCACGCAGCGGCCGGACCATCTGCGAATGACAGAGATAGCAGCCCTCGCGGACATAGACGTTGCGCCCGGCGAGTTCGAGCGGTGTATAGGGCCGCATGCCCTCGACGGCCTCGATGGTGCTCTTGAGATAGAACAGTGGCGCGATCTCGACAATGCCACCGATGGCGATGACGAGAATGATACCCACGATCAAGACGATCGAGTTCTTCTCGAAGATTTGGTGCCGACTCCAGAACGACATGATTGATCCTCACTCAGCCGGCTGCAACGTGGCGCCAGGGCTCGACAGCGCGCCCTCTTCCGCTTCGCCGACGCGCACGGTCATCCACAAATTCCAGGCCATGATCAGCGCACCGATCAGGAACAGCCCGCCGCCCGCTGCACGGATGATGTAGAACGGGTGCATCGCTTCGACGCTTTCGATGAAGGAATATTCGAGGAAGCCCAGCGACGTGTAGGCACGCCACATCAGACCCTGCAGGATGCCCGACACCCACATCGCCGAGATGTACAGAACGATGCCGAGTGTCGCGATCCAGAAGTGCCACTCGACCAGCTTCAGGCTGTAGAGCTGTTTGCGATTCCACAGCCACGGCACCAGGCAGTAGAGCGCGCCAAAGGAGACGAAGCCGACCCAGCCGAGCGCGCCGGAATGCACGTGACCGATGGTCCAGTCGGTATAGTGGCTGAGCGAGTTGACCACCTTGATCGACATCAGCGGACCTTCGAAGGTCGCCATGCCGTAGAACGCCACCGACACCACCAGCATGCGCAGCACTGGATCGGTGCGCAGCTTGTCCCATGCTCCGGACAGCGTCATGAGGCCGTTGATCATGCCGCCCCAGGAGGGCATCCACAGCATGATCGAGAAGGTCATACCGAGCGTCTGCGTCCAGTCGGGCAGCGCCGAATAGTGCAGGTGATGCGGACCGGCCCAGATATAGAGGAAGATGATCGCCCAGAAGTGCACGATCGACAGCCGATAGGAATAGACCGGCCGCTCGGCGCGCTTCGGGATGAAGTAGTACATGATGGCGAGAAAGCCGGCGGTGAGGAAGAAGCCCACTGCGTTGTGGCCGTACCACCACTGGAACATGGCATCCTGCACGCCGGCCCAGGCGACATAGGACTTGGAGCCGAAGACCGAGACGGGCAGCGCAGGGTTATTGCCGAGATGCAGCACCGCGATGGTGATGATGAAGGCGAGATAGAACCAGTTGGCGACGAAGATATGCGGCTCCTTGCGCTTCACGAGCGTCATCAGGAACACCAGCAGATAAGTCACCCAGACGATGGTCAGCCAGAGATCGGCATACCATTCCGGTTCGGCATATTCCTTGGATTGCGTGACGCCCAGGAGATAGCCGGTGCCGGCAATGACGATAAAGAAATTATAACCGAGCACCACGAACCACGGCGCGAGGTCGCCGGCCAAACGCGTACGGCAGGTCTTCTGCACCACGAAGAACGAGGTCGCGATCAGCACGTTGCCGCCGAAGGCGAAGACCACCGCCGAGGTATGCAGCGGCCGCAGCCGGCCGAAGGAGGTCCAGGGCAGATTGAAGTTCAGGTCCGGCCATGCGAGCTGCATGGCGATCAGCAGACCCACCGTGAAGCCGGCGATGCCCCAGAACACCGAGGCCACAGCGGCGAACTTGATCGGCCCGAAATTGTAATTCGGCCGCCCGTCGATCTCCTGCGGCGGCAATGCGCCGCGCTCGAAATAGCGATTGAGGATAACGAACACGGAGGCCAGGCTGGCGAAGCCGGCCAGCGTCACGTGAAAGGCATAGGCCGCATCTTCCGCCTTGGCCGCTGCGATGATGGAGAGAAATACGGTGGCCGCGAGGATCACGGTCAGACCGGCCTCGCCGATCGTCATCCACTTCACGCTGTCAGTCTGGTTCGTCATGATGATTCTTTCCCGAGCACGCACCCATCAATCACGGCGGCGCGCTCAGTGAATTGATTGAAATCAAAGTCGGGGGAAGCTCGCGCACGCGCGGCATGATGCGTCAGGCGAGAGCAGGAGCCGCGACGGATTCGGTGTCCAGCAGCCGGATGCGGCCCGACAGAATCTCGATCGCGCCGCGGCGTTCGAGCTTGGCCAGCGTCCGGCACACGGTCTCGACGGTGAGGCCGAGATGATCGGCGATATCGCGTCGGCTCATCGGCACCGGAAGCGGATCGACATCGCGGCCGAGCCGTGCCAGCCGGTCGCGCCAGCATGTCAGGAACACGATGAGCTTCTCTTCCGCTGCACGGCGGCCCAGTGAGAACATCTTGTCATGTGCGTCGGCGATCTCGGCCGCCACCAGCGCGACGATCTCATTCAGCACATAGGGCCGGTGACTGGCGAATTGCGCGAATTTCTCACGCAGGATTTCCCACACCACTGCAGGACCGATTGCAGCGGCGGACACTTCATGATGCCCCTGCGTTGCGATCTCGAGGACGTCGCCCGGCAGCGCAAAACTTATGATCTGGCGACGATTATCGCATTCGGTCCTGTAGATGCCGACCACACCCTCGACCACGCTGAAGCATTTGCCGGCCGACGCTCCCTGCGTGAACAGGACATCCTGCGAAGTGTAGGGCACCCGCTCGCCCAGGGCCATCAACTGGCGCAGATCGGCGGCGCCCAGATGAGACAGGAAGCCGCCCGGCTGCGCAGCCGCATTCGCACAAGGCGCAGCGAACGACGATGCAGCCATCAGCTTTGTCATGCGCATCCCGGTTTCTTTGGCCTCGCAGGGGTGCGGGGCACTTTGGGATAACCGGATCCGCGCGGCACACATTGATACACATCAAACGCCTCTTACCTCTCCCCGCGCAGAGCGGGGAGAGGGAGCCGGCCGCATCTGCCGCAACTATTCAACTCTAACGCGGCCGGATGAAACTAAACCTCTCGCTTTCGATGGCTGCAACCGTCCCGGCATTGAGCAGATGCTGGCCCCAACCGCGTTTCGCCAGCGCATGCGACAGCCCCGGAGACATCAACAGCAACAGCGCGGTCATGACCAATGGCACGGCGCTGAGCCAGTCGGTGCGCACCGGCGTGAGCTCTTCGGTACTGCCGGCATAGTCGCCGCGGCGACACCAGATATCGCGGCAGATGCGCAGCAGGTCGCGCCTCGTGCTGCCGCGCTGCGCGCTGCCGAGCAACACCTGCATGGCCTGATGCGTGACGACGCCCTCGCGCGTTGCCCGCGCGACCGCCGGGGTCTCGCCCAGCGAGACGCGCAGCAGCAGATCGACCAGATCGACGCCGGCGAGATACGCCGCCATCGACTCCACCAGCCGCGGATTGCAGTCGATATAGAATGGCCCACTGTCATCGTCCGGCATGATGAAGTCGATCGACAGCGCGCCGTGCCAGGCGAGATGCCGGCCGATGGCCGCGAGATCGTCACGCACACGATCGCGCCGCACGCTGCGCTTGATGGCATCGCCGCCGCCGGCACCCTCCATGATCTGCCGAGTGGCGTGAAAGCCGACGAGTTCGCCGCGGCAGAACACACCCTGCGCCTTCTCGGTCGCGCCCGCGGCGTGAGCCTGCACCAGCAGCTCGCCGGCAAAGCCGTTGCTGGTCTCAATTTCTCTCACGGCCTGCGCAAGGTCAGCATCATTGCGCGCCATCCAGATGCCGCGGCTCGCAGTGCCGATCGCAGTCTTGATGACGCTGGGAAAACGAACTGCAGCACGAAGCGCATCAGCGCCGGCGACGATCTGCGTCTCGGGCTGCGGCAATCCGAGCTCGCTCAGCATACGGCTGAAACCGGCCTTGCTATGCGCCGCCCGGTAACTTGCGAAGGACGGCAAGGCCAGGCCGGCCAGCGGCCTCAGCCGCTCCTGCGCCCTGGCGAACAGGAAGCCCTGTTCGTGGATCGGCAGCAGCACGTCATAGTCGCCTGTCGCCAGCAGGCCTTCTATGAACCGCAGGAAGCCCGAGGGATCGTCCCTCATTCCCGGGCAGCGGTGATATGTGCGGATAAATCGCGAGAACCGCGCCAGCCCGGCAGCGGCGGGATCGCAGACATCTACCACATGGCCGGCGAGGCCGAGCACGGTGACAGCCTCCCGCGCGGAGGTGCTGGTGCCTTCCGACAGCAAGATCCGCAGCGGCTTAAAATTCGGGCTGCTCGTCATCATGCTCAATCATGTCGCATTCCCGGGCCGTGGTCGCGTTTCTCGCTGCCGCCCTGCACGGGCCGCAACACCTGCATGTCGCAGCGCTAATAGACATTAACCTGCTGAGAACGTAGGCATAGCGCACCTTTTCGAGGCTGCAAAAAGCGGCCGTCAGCCGCCTTGGGTGGAAACGCATATGGTCGATATTCCGGCCTCGACCTCGCATCTCGCCGCGCGTGACCACGTCCCTTCGGCGACGCGGACGCTGACGGCGATTTCCACTGCGCATTGGGTCAGCCACTTCCACATCTTCGTACTGCCAATGCTGTTCCCGTTCCTGAAGGACCGGCTCGGCGTCGGCTATATCGAACTCGGCTTCGCCCTCACCACTTTCGCTGTCGTCTCCGGCCTCACTCAGGCGCCGATTGGCTATCTCGTCGACCGCATCGGCGCACGCAAGATCCTGATCCTCGGCGTCATGCTCGGCGGCTGTGCTCTGATCGCGCTCGGCCTGTTGCTGAGCTATCCCGCCCTGATCGTCTGCGCCGCGCTGCTCGGCCTCGCCAACAGCGTCTATCATCCGGCCGACTACGCCATCCTCGCCGCGCATATGGACGAGTCGAAGATGGGCCGTGCATTCTCGATCCATACCTTTGCCGGCTTCGTCGGCGGCGCGGTCGCGCCTCCCCTGATGGCGGCACTGCTGGTCGGTATCGGTGGCCAGGGCGCGCTGATCGTCGCGGGCGCCATCGGCGTGGCGATTGCACTGATGCTGATCGTGGTCGGCATTCCCGATGCCGGCGCAATGGCTGATGGCGATGACGCCAAAAATGCGGAGGCGCCCAAGGTCAGCATGATGACCTCGGCGATCCTGATGCTGACGCTGTTCTTTACGCTGCTGTCGCTGTCGCAGAACGGCATCAACAGCTTCGGCATCGTCGCCCTGATGAACGGCTACGGCACATCGCTGTCATCGGCGAATATCGCGCTCACCGCTTTCCTCGCCGCCAGCGCCGTCGGTGTGCTTGCTGGCGGCTGGCTGGCCGATCGGACCAGACACCACAGCCGCGTCGCCGCGGTGTGTTTCACGATTAATGCCGCCATCATCTGCGCCATCGCAGTGTTCACACTGCCGACGCCGGTGATCGTCGCGGCCATGACCACCGCTGGCTTCCTCGGCGGCGTGCTGACGCCGTCGCGCGACATGCTGGTGCGCGAGGCTGCCCCTCCCGGCGCTGCCGGCCGCGCCTTCGGCATCGTCTCCACCGGCTTCAATTTCGGCGGCATCATCAGCCCCATCCTGTTCGGCTGGTTCATGGACCACGCCTTGCCGCATTGGGTGTTCGGCGCCTCCGCCTGCTTCATGGCGGCGACGGTGCTGCTGGCGCTGGTGTCGGAGCGCAAGCGGTAACGCTGGCGTCATCGCGCAGGCGATGTGCTTCTGCTATGCTGGCGCAGCATGCTTACGGTTCGCCATCTCACCAAATCCTATCGTTCAGCCCAGGAACAGGTCGCCGTTCTGCGCGGTGTCGATCTCGGCGTTGCCGCCGGCGAGAGCGTGGCGCTGACCGGCGAATCCGGCAGCGGCAAGAGCACGCTGCTGCATCTGATCGCCGGCCTCGATGAGGCGGACAGCGGCGAGATCCGACTCGGCGACATCACTGTCACCGGTTTGAACGACTCGGCGCGCGCCGCCTTGCGCCGCGACCGGCTCGGCCTCGTGTTCCAGCAGTTCAACCTGATCCCGTCGCTGTCGGTCGCCGACAATCTGGCGTTCCAGTCGCGCATCGCCGGAAAGCATGACGCGGACTGGCAGAGCGAACTCACCGAGCGGCTTGGCCTCGGCGCGCTGCTCAAGCGCTATCCCGAACAACTCTCCGGCGGCCAGCAACAGCGCGTCGCCATCGGTCGCGCACTGGCCTCGAAGCCGCTGCTTCTCCTCGCGGATGAACCGACCGGCAATCTCGACGAAGACACCGCCGACGACGTTCTGAGACTGGCGCGCGATCTCGTGGCACGAACCGGCTGCGGCTTCCTGATGGTAACCCATAGCGAGCGTCTCGCGGCCACGCTGGATCGCCGCATCCATCTTCATGCGGGATTGATCGCGTGAGACGCGCGCTCTGGATCCTTGCGGTACTGCTCAGCCACTGGCGCCGGCATCCGATGCAGTTCGCGACGCTCCTGATCGGCCTGATCGCCGCGACCGCATTATGGAGCGGCGTGCAGGCGCTCAATCAACAAGCCCGCACCAGCTATGACCGTGCCGCTGTAGCCTTCGGCGGGACGCGCACGCCGATGCTGGTGGCAACCAATGGCAGCGCGTTTTCGCAACAGCTCTTTGTCGATCTGCGCCGCGCGGGCTGGCCGGTCTCGCCTGTCGTAGAAGGCCGCATACAAATCGGCGGTCGCTCCGTGCGCCTGCTCGGCATCGAGCCGGTGACCATGCCGGTCGAAGCCAGCGCCGCGGCGGATATCGGCAAGACCGGCGCACAGGCGTTTCTCACGCCGCCCGGTCAGGCGCTGATTGCGCCGGAAACACTGGCGAGCCTCGGTCTTACTGAGGGTGCGACGCCTGCGCTCAATGACGGAGCCCTGCTGCCGCCGCTGAAACTGCAGCCGCAACTCGCGCCCGGCGTGCTGGTGGTCGATATCGGCATCGCACAGAAACTGCTGAAGATGCCGGACCAGATTTCACGCCTGCTGATCGGCAGCGCCAAGGGTCCGCGTACATCGCTGGGGAGCGTCGCCGGCGATCGGTTGCGGTTGGTGCAGCCCGATGCGGAGACCGACCTCGAACGTCTCACCGATAGTTTCCATCTCAATCTCACCGCCTTCGGCCTGCTATCCTTCTTCGTCGGGCTGTTCATCGTCAATTCGGCCATCGGCCTCGGCTTCGAGCAACGACTGCCCATGCTGCGCACGCTGCGCGCCTGTGGCGTCTCGGCGCGGCAGCTCAACAGCGTGCTGGTGCTGGAGCTTGTCAGCATCGCGCTGATCGCCGGCGCCATCGGTCTCGTCTGCGGATACTTCATCGCAGCATCGCTGCTGCCCGATGTTGCGGCCAGCCTGCGCGGGCTCTATGGCGCGCAGATCCCGGGGCAACTCACACTGAAGCTCGAATGGTGGTTCGCTGGCCTCGCGATTTCCATCATCGGCGCACTGCTGGCGGCGACATCGAGCCTGCTGAAAGCTATCCGCCTCCCCTTGCTCGCCACCGCACAGCCCTATGCCTGGCAACAGGCACAGCATCGCTGGCTGCGGCTGCAAGGCATGGGCGCATTGCTCGTGTTCATCGCTGCCGGACTTGTGCTCTGGTTTGGCGATTCACTGATTGCCGGCTTCTTCGTGCTTGCTGCATTGCTGCTCGGCGCAGCGCTCGCATTGCCGGTTATCCTCGGTATCGTCCTCGCCGGCGGCGAACGCAGCACGCGACGGCCGCTCGTCACATGGTTCTGGGCCGACAGCCGGTTGCAGCTCTCCGGCCTGTCGCTGGCGCTGATGGCGCTGCTGCTGGCGCTCGCCGTCAATGTCGGCGTCGGCACCATGGTGGAGAGTTTCAGCCGGACCTTCACGGGATGGCTCGACGGGCGGCTGGCCTCGGAGATCTATCTGAACGCGGCGAGCGAGAAGCAGGCGAGCGAGATCAAGACCTGGCTAAAGACGCGCCCCGACGTGCAGGCAGTTCTGCCGGGCAGCCGCACCGACGTGCAGTTCAATGGTGCGCCGATCGAGTTGCTCGGCTTCGCCGATCACGCCACCTATCGCGATCAATGGCCGCTGCTGGATTCTACCAGCGACGCATGGGATCGCGTGCGCAGCGGCGACGGCGCGCTCATCAGCGAACAACTCTCGCTACGCATGAAGCTCAAACCCGGCGATCGTCTGGACGTGCCGACGCCGACCGGTACATGGCCGATGGACGTCGTCGCCGTGTATGCGGATTACGGCAATCCAAAAGGCCAGATCGGCGTCAACATTGATGCACTGGTCAAACATTTCCCTGATATTTCGCAGACCCGCATGGGCCTGCGCGTCGCACCTGCGGCCGTGCCCGCGCTGATCGACGCCATCCGCACGCGCTTCGGTCTCGACGGCCGCAACCTCGCCGACCAGACGACGGTGAAAACGGAGTCATTGGCGATCTTCAACCGCACTTTCGCGGTGACGGCCGCGCTCAATGCCTTCACGCTCGGCGTCGCAGGCGTCGCCTTGCTCACCAGCCTGCTCACATTGAGCAATTCGCGTCTGCCGCAACTGGCGCCGCTCTGGGCCATCGGCATCACGCGCCGTCGGCTGGCCGGGATCGAGCTGTTGAAGACGCTGTCTGTTGCCTTGATTACCTCACTGCTGGCGCTGCCGCTCGGGCTGCTGGTGGCCTGGTGTCTTATTGCCGTCGTCAATGTGAAGGCCTTCGGCTGGCGACTTCCGTTCCATGTGTTTCCGCTGCAACTGGTCCAGTTGCTCGGCGTTGCCATGTTGGCCTCGCTGCTCGCAGCTCTGCTACCGATCTTGAAGCTGCTGCGCATGCAACCGGCCACGCTGGTGAAAGTGTTCGCCAATGAGCGCTAGCCTCATCACGCGTCGCAGTTTGATCGGCGCCGTCGCATTGCTCGGCCTCGGCGGTTCACGCGCATTCGCCCAAGGCTTTGCCGGCCTCGGCCGCGACGCCGAAGGTTTTGCGGCTGTCGTTCCGGAGCGTCCTCTCGCTTTTCCGGCTGATCACGGCCCGCATCCGGATTATCGCATCGAATGGTGGTACCTCACCGCCAATCTCACGGACGCATCAGGGAATGCCTATGGCGCGCAGTGGACGCTGTTTCGTCAGGCGATGGCGGCGGGCGCGCCAGACGATGGCTGGGCGACGCCGCAGATCTGGATGGGTCATGCGGCGGTGACATCTGCAAAGTCACATCATGCGACAGAAACCTTTGCCCGCGGCGGCATCGGTCAGGCCGGCGTGACGGCGACGCCGTTCCGGGCATGGATCGATGCGTGGGAGATCCGTGGGCTTGAGAACTTCGACGACGTGTCGATTGCGCCGCTCGACGTGTCCGCTTCGTCAGCGGATTTCAGCTACCGGCTCCGACTCACTGCGCAGCAGCCGCTGGTGCTGCAGGGCGACAACGGCTTCAGCCGCAAGTCGGAACGTGGGCAAGCGTCGTATTACTACAGCCAGCCCTATTTCACCGCATCGGGCGTGCTGACCATCGACGGCAAGGAGATTGCCGTCACCGGCCGCGCCTGGATGGACAGGGAATATTCCAGCCAGCCGCTGGCTTCCGACCAGACCGGCTGGGACTGGTTCTCGCTGCATCTGCCCGATAATGCAAAGCTGATGCTGTTTCGTCTCAGGCAGAAAGATGGCGCGCATTATTTTGCCGGCAACTGGATCACCGCGGACGGAAAATCCGAACAGCTTGCCCCAGGCGCCATAGATATGACGCCGACAGTCATGACGGAGATCGCCGGCCGCAGGATCCCGACGTCATGGAAGGTATCGATCGCATCGCGCGGATTACAGATCGCGACCTCGCCGCTGAATGCCAGGAGCTGGATGACGACGAGCTTCCCCTATTGGGAAGGGCCGGTGAGCTTCACCGGGAGCCACAGCGGCGTGGGTTATCTTGAGATGACGGGATATTGAGGCTGTTACCTAACCTCTCCCCGCCCTTTGCGGGGAGAGGTCGACCGGCGAAGCGCAGCGAAGACGGTCGGGTGAGGGGCATGGCACACTGCCTACCCGATCACCCAACTCTCTGATCGCATCATCATCCGACCCGCGAATACGAGCTTGCGGCGAACGCCGTACCTTGCCCCTCACCCGGAGCCGTCGCTTCGCGTCGACTCCGACCTCTCCCCGCGAGCGGGGAGAGCGACTGTCTTTTTGGTCAAGCGTTTTGATGCTGCCATGGGGTCTTGTCTCGCAGGATGGCGTTGAGGATGGTGAGCAGCTTGCGGGCGACGGCGATGATAGCGACGAGCTTGGGCTTGCCGGCGGCGACGAGCTTGTCGCGGAACAGTTTGAGCTGCGGATTGAAGCGGGCGGCCACCATCGCTCCCATGAACAACACGCGGCGTACATTGGCCCGGCCGCCGCCGATGAAGCTCTTGCCGCGCCACTGGCCGGATTGCCGGGTCCATGGCGCCAAACCGGCGAGAGCCGCAATCTGACGACGATCGAGTGTGCCGAGCTCCGGCAGTTCGGCAATCAGGCTGCGCGCGATGGTCGGACCGA
The DNA here is from genome assembly GCF_034044155.1 of Tardiphaga sp. 42S5. NCBI lineage: Bacteria > Pseudomonadati > Pseudomonadota > Alphaproteobacteria > Hyphomicrobiales > Nitrobacteraceae > Tardiphaga > Tardiphaga sp. 42S5. The sequence continues at coordinate 341,069 of NZ_CP139027.1, forward strand.
TGCCGGGCACCGACGCCAGCAAGTCTTCTTTCTCGGCCCAGGCCGGCGATCCCCGCACGTGATCGCCGATGTCGTCGTCCAGTTCGGACAACTCCTTCTCCAGTGCCTTGTGGAGCCGGGCGATGCTCTTCTTCAGGCGCGGATTGCTGACGCGCCGCGCACGCTGGCCTTCCGCGGCCATCATCTCAACGATCTGGCGCCGACGCGCCACCAGATCGGCTAGCAGCCGCGTCGTGGCATCGGGAAGCGGCCGCAGTTGCGGTTTGGTCGCCTCGGTAAAATGCGCGATCACCATGGCATCGATCGGATCGGTCTTGGCGCGCTTGCCGAGGGCGTTGGCAAAGGCGCGCACCTGTGCCGGATTGACCACCACCACAGGCAGATCGGCGCCGGCCAATCCTGCGGCGACCACCGTCTCGAAGCCGCCGGTCGCCTCGATCGCCACCACCAGTGGCGGTCGCGCTTTCAGCCGCGCGATCAGATCATCGATCCCCGCACCATTGCGGGCAACCGCAAAACTCTCACCGCCCGGACGCATCGCCACGTCCAACCGATCCTTCGACACATCGATGCCAACATAAATCGCGTCCATCTGATCCCATCCTTGCGCAACCGGGCTTGCTGAGCGGCCCAAGCGACTGTTCGGGTTCGATGGAACGGCAAGCAAGGACCCGCGCTCTCCCACGGGCTTGGTGTCCCTCAGGTTACTCGGTCTCCCGCCTGCCACCGCTCCGCATAGCTTAGCAGAAACGGCGGGAGGCAAGTTACAAGGTTAAGGAAGCGAAGCTTACTTCGTCAGCGGGCAGCCGCTCTCGGCTGCGGTCGGATAGGCCTTGTCGCCGGGCACCACGGCGAGCTGCTTGTAGTAATCCCATGGCTTCTTCGATTCCGACGGCTTCTTGACCTCGAACAGATAGAGGTCCTTCACCATGCGGCCATTGGCGAGCACTTTGCCGCCCTGAGCGAAGGCGTCATCGACCGGAAGTTCCTTCAGCTTCTTCGCGACAGCTTCGGAGTCCTTGGTGCCTGCCGCCTTGACTGCCTTCAGATAAGACAGCGTCGACGAATAGGTGCCGGCCTGGATCATGTTCGGCATGCGCTGGGTGCGCTTGAAGAAGCGATCGGCGAACTCACGCGATTTGTCATCGCGGTCCCAGTAGAAAGATTCCGTCAGCACCAGGCCTTGCGCGGCCTGCAGTCCGAGGCCGTTCACTTCGGCCAGCGTCAGCAGGAGGCCGGCAAGCTTCTGGCCGCCGGCGACGATGCCGAATTCAGCCGCCTGCTTCACGGCGTTGGTGGTGTCGAGACCGGCATTGGCAAGGCCGATGACCTTGGCCTTGGACGCCTGCGCCTGCAGCAGGAAGGACGAGAAGTCAGACGAGTTCAGCGGATGGCGAACGGCGCCGAGCACCTTGCCGCCCTTTGCCTTGACGATATCGCCGGTGTCCTTCTCCAGCGAATAGCCGAAGGCATAGTCCGCCGTGAGAAAGAACCAGGTATCGCCGCCAGCTTCGGTCAGCGCGCCGCCGGTGCCAACACCCAAGGCGCGTGTATCGAACGACCAGTGGAAGCCATAGGGCGTGCAGGCATCGCCGGTAACGCGCGACGAGGCCGCGCCGACCACGATGTCGATCTTCTTCTCCTGATTGGAAAGCTCCTGCACCGCGAGCGCCACCGACGAGGTGGTCAATTCAGTGATCATGTCGACGCCTTCGACGTCATACCAGCGCCGCGCGATCGAGACGGCGAGATCAGGCTTGTTCTGGTGATCCGCGGTGACCAGTTCGATCTTCTTGCCGAGCACCTCGCCGCCGAAATCCTCGATCGCCATCTTGGCGGCTTCGACCGAATATTTGCCGCCGTAATCGGCATAGACACCGGACTGATCGTTGAGAATGCCGATCTTGACGCCTTGCGCCGAGGCCGGAGCGGCCAGGAAAAGACCGCACAGCGCAGCCGTCGACAACAGTCCGAATTTCATCAATGCCTCCCAGGTTTTCAATTTGGGCGCACGCTATGTGAGAAGCTCGGGACGAACCAGATAATCTTTCGACTTAGCCGAAATGTGCAGATCAGCTTTGCGTTAGTTCAAGACCACGCCCAACGACGATTGCTGCAACGCACGCGCGCGGTCACTGCATCCGCTTTTTTAGCGCGGCGTCGATACAGGCGAGTTCCCGCTCGATCTCCGCGACCATCGAGACAGGATCGGCGTCGGAAATCAGGTGCATCTTCTCGTATGTCCCATCCTGAATGCTCTTCAGGATGGCCAGACGATCGTCCCGATAACCCTGCAGGCGCTCGAAATCGCCGCGCTCGGCATATTTCGCGATGAGTTTCTCGAAGACAGTGCTCATGGGTGGAGTTCCTTGGCATCAAAAGCGCGGGGACGAATGCCCCGCGCCGTGAACGGTCGGCGATCACAAACCGCGCAGCACCAACCGGTTGAGACGGCTCGCAAACGCGGCCGGATCTTCCGGCAATTCGCCGTCGAGGATCCGCGCCTGCTCGAGCAGCAGGAACGCGATGTCGGACGCTTCGCCGCCCGCCGCCTTGTCGGCACCGGCGATCTTCGCCACCAGCGGATGGCGCAGATTGATCTCGAGAATCGGCTTGGTGACGCTGCCGCGATTCTGCATCGCCAGCATGCGCTCGAGCTCGCGATCCGGGCCGGCGCCGCCAGCGACAAGGCACGACGCCGATGTGGTCAGGCGCGTCGAGACCTTCACGTCGGAGACGCGATCGCCGAGCGCATCCTTGATGACGGCGATGGTCGCCGCCTCATCGGTCTCGGTCTTCGGCTCGTCCTTGGTCGCATCTTCATCAATGCGCGGGATCAGATCAAGATTAACCTCGCCCTGGCTCAGCGACTTCAGCGGCTTGCCGTCGAAATCCAGCGGCGTCGAACTCCAGAACGCATCGACCGCGTCGGTCAGCAGCAGTACTTCGATGCCACGCGACTTGGCGGCTTCCAGCTTCGGATTTGACTTCAGGCGATCGAGGCTGTCGCCGGCAAGATAATAGATCTCGGTCTGGTTCGGCTTCAGGTCGGCGACATAATCCTTCAGCGAACGCTTCTCGCCCGTGGTCGTCGTGAAGCGCGACAGCGCCAGCAGCTTCTCGCGACGCTCGAAATCCTCATAGATGCCTTCCTTGATCACCGGGCCGAAGGCGTCCCAGATCTTGGTGAAGGTCTCGGCATCCTTCTCGCTCAGCGTCTCCAGCTCGCCGATCACGCGGGTCGCCACGGCCTTCCTGATTTGCGCGAGCTGCGGATTGTTCTGCAACATCTCCCGGGAGAGGTTCAGCGGCAGATCCTCGGCATCGATGACGCCGCGGATGAAGCGCAGATAGGACGGCAACAGGTCCGCATCATCGGTGATGAAGACGCGACGCACATAGAGCTTCACATGGCCCTTGCGGTTCGGCTCAAACAGGTCGAAGGGCTTCTGCGATGGCGCGAACAGCAGCACCGCATAGGAATAGCGGCCCTCGGCACGGTAATGCAGCGTCATCGCCTGTTCGTCATAGGCATGCGCGATAGACTTGTAAGCCGCGCTGTAATCCTCCGGCGTCAGTTCGGACTTGGAGCGCTGCCACAACGCGCTGGCCGAATTGATCTGGCGCGGCTCGGCATCGCCGTCCTTGAGCATGATCGGAAACTGGATGTTGTCCGAATAGGCGCCGACAATGCGCTCGATCTCGTAAGTTTCGAGATATTTCTTCGCGTCGTCTTTCAGATGCAGCACGATCGACGTGCCGGTCGGCACGCTCATGCCATCAGCGACCTGGCCGATCTCGAAACCCGCACCGCCGGTCGAGGTCCAGGTGAAGGCGTCATGGGTGCCGGCCCGGTGGCTGGTGACCACAATCTTCTCAGCAACCATGAAAGCTGCATAGAAACCGACGCCGAACTGGCCGATCAGGTTGGAGCCGTCCTTGGCTTCGGTGAGCCGCGACAGGAATGACTTGGTCCCAGATTTCGCGATGGTCCCTAGGTTGTCGATCAGTTCCTGGCGATCCATGCCGATGCCGGTATCGACGATCGACAGCGTACCGGCCGCCTTGTCCGGAATGATGGTGATGTTGGGCGACTGGCCGTCGGGGATCAGCTGCGGATTGGCGATCGCCTCATAGCGCAGCTTGTCGCAGGCATCCGATGCGTTGGAGACCAGTTCGCGCAGGAAGATGTCGGTCTCGGAATAGACCGAGTGAACCATCAGGTTCAGCAATTCGGCGACTTCGGCCTGGAACGGCTGGGAAACGGGTGCAGCGGTGTCAGTGGTCGTCATGAAAAGTGCCCGATACTGGTAAGGGAGAGATCACGCATATAGCGACGCGGATTTGCCGAGTCCATGGTGCGAACCGATGGTTTCCGCGCGAAAAGGCTGATCGGGAACTGAAACTCGCGACGCTACTTTGAAGCGGCGACCTGCGATGCGAGCAGAGCCGTGGTCGCATCGAGATCGACCAGCGGATGGACCTCGAACTGAGCCGGAATGATATCGGCCCATTCGTTGAGGATACGATGCAGCACGTCGTTACTCCCGACCTTGAACACCGCGACCACACCGCGGCCGACGCGGGGATAGATGTGCTGGCAGATGCCCGACGCCTGATACCCCGCCATCCACGGCCAGAAGCTCTGACGCGCGGCCGCCATGTCGGACGGACGATCGGCGCGCGGATTCGAGATCACCAGAAACAGCATCGCTGATCTCCTGTCGGCGCACTCAGAATGCGTCAGCCCTGCAGCGCACCGTGATAGGCGCTTTCCAGCATGGCCAGGCATTCACGCGCACGCGCCTGCGCGATGTCGTTCGCGGTCTGGGAGATTTCGCGGAGATCGCGGATCGCCAGATCGACGGCGCTCAGCAGATCGATTTCACACTCATCGGCCTGGGGGGCCGCTACACGCATGGGGAAAGGGATAACTACACTCACTGGCACGCCCGCTCTTCACGATTGCAACGCTCGAATCACTCGCGACTCATTTGGCCTGCGAATGGTTAAGCCAATCGGTAGGAAGCAACGGATCTGACGTAAAACTGTCGCGCCGCCGTCAATCCTGCCAGCTCACCGGCGGGATCAGGCCGACGGACGGGTCATCGCCAGGGTCATCCGACGGCTGGATCGTGGGCGCTTCGTCCTGTTCGGGCGTCGCGTCGATAATCATGGCCGGCGACGGAAGCTGTGGAACGGCCATGCTCTGCTGCCCGCGCCGATAAGATTCGAATTCGAGCTGTTTGGCGAAATACCGGAACAGGTCAGCCGCGTATTTGCGCTGCTCGGGGCTGGACGCCGAGGCGATCTGGAAGATCAATTCGTCGGACAGTTCCGACGTGGTCGCACCGGTTAGGTCTTCGAGAACGCTCATCACAATGGCTCGGCCTATGAAGCCTTGAGCCTGCACGCGTGTGGTTGATATCGCGTTGTTCGTCAGAGCAATCGGGGGCGCGTGCATAAGCATCACTAATGACGCCCTAATTTGTACCGCTAGGGGGCACCGAACGTCCTGCGGATGCGGCCGCGCATGACCAGACGCAATGAGATAGTGCCTGTTGCGCACTCCTGCCGCTTATTCGTGCAAGTCGGCGGAACCCGGCACACGGAAAATTAAGCCACGATTAACCATGATCGGGCGATAACCGGGAGGTAACTGATTGCTGTCAACGGGGATACGACGATGGTCTTGGCAATGAACCGCAGCAGTCATTCTGCGCATGCCAATGCAACCGAAGAGAACGACGATAGCTCCGATATCTCCGCGCTGATCGGGCGGTTGACCGCCGAGGTCAACGAGATCGCCTGCGAGAAAACCCGGTCGATCCAGCACATCACCAACCAGATGAAGATGCTGGCGCTGAACGCGCTGATCGAAAGCTCGCGCGCCGGCGCGCAGGGCGCAGGCTTCGCCGTCGTCGCGCAGGAAGTGCGCAATGTCGGCCAGCAGGTCGAGACCATCGCGCGCGATCTGGAATCCCAGCTCACCGCGCGGACCGGCAGCCTGATGGCGTCGATCGAGAAGATGACCGAGCGCTCGCGCGGCGAACGCATGGTCGACCTGTCGCTGAATGCCATCGAACTGATCGACCGCAATCTCTATGAGCGCACCTGCGACGTCCGCTGGTGGGCGACCGACTCGGCCGTCGTCGATTGCGCAGCCGCACCGAGCGATGCCACCGTCGCTCATGTCTCCGAGCGACTTGCCGTGATCCTCGGCGCCTACACCGTCTATCTCGATCTCTGGCTGTGCGACATGCAAGGCAATGTCATCGCCAGCGGCCGTGGCGATCGTTTCAATGTCACGGGCCAGAATATCGCCGGCACTGCCTGGTTTCGCGATGCCCGTACGCTGCGCTCCGGCGACGACTACACGGCAGGCGACGTCGAGCGCCAGCCGCTCCTGAACAATGCGCAGGTCGCGACCTATTGCGCCAGCGTGCGCGAAGGCGGCAAGGCCAATGGCCGCGCCATCGGCGTGCTCGCGATTCATTTCGACTGGGAAGCCCAGGCGCGCGCCATCGTCGAAGGCGTTCGCGTCGACGACGACAAGACGCGCGTACTGCTGGTGGATTCGAACCTGCGCGTCATCGCCTCGTCCGACGGCCAGGGCCTGCTCACCGAACGCATCCCGCTGGCCTTGAACGGCCGCCGCAGCGGCTTCTATCACGACCGTTCGGGCGGCCTCGTCGCCTTCCATGCCACACCGGGCTATGAGACTTACAAAGGTCTCGGCTGGTACGGCGTGATCATGCGCGGCGCCTAGCCGCACGATCTAGTCAATGACCACTTCGCTGCGATAATCTCCCCTACGCCACGAGCGGGAGACAGCGATGACCGACGTCACTTTCGAACCGGCAATTCCGGTTCTGCGCATCTATGACATTGCTAAAGCGAAGGAGTTCTATGTCGACTTCCTCGGCTTTGCGATCGACTGGGAACATCGTTACGGGCCGGACTTCCCGCTCTACATGCAGGTGTCGCGCGGCGGCGTGAAGCTGCATCTCAGCGAACACTATGGCGACGGTACGCCGGGTAGCGTGGTCTATATCCGTGGCAGCAGTATCGCGGCTTTTGCAAAGGAGCTGAACGACAAGCAGGCCCGCTTCGCGCGCCCGAGCCCGACGGATAAGGCGCCGAAGATCACCGACCCGTTCGGCAATGTGCTGCGCTTCGACGACGCAACCAACACGCACTGAGCCGTCGCTTCAGCCACTGAGCCATCGCTACAACGAGAGAACTTACCCGTTCAGCCAGTTCCGGATCTTCGCGAAGAACCCCGTGTCACGTCGCACGCTAACAGGCCCCACGGCAATTGGCCGCACCGGCTCACCGTCAACGACCCGTTCCGTCCTCGCTGCCGCCAGCGCCATGGGCCCGACCTGCGCGAGGAACGCATGTTCATGGCTGCGCGTCAGCCGCGCCAGCGCGGCGTCGAAGGGCAGCCACGCGACTTCGCTGATATCCTTCATCAGCTTGCGTGACGGCGCGGGCGCGGCCTCCATATGCCAGAAATGCACGACCTTGGTCCGTTCGCCGAGCGGATAGGCCAGCGCGCCGAGATAGTCATGCACCGACGCGGCATGGCCGGTCTCTTCCAGTACCTCGCGCTCGGCCGCATCACGCGGCGTCTCGCCATTGTCGAGCTTGCCTTTCGGAAGCACCCAGTCGCCGCGCTTGCGCAGGCAGACCACGGCAAACAGCGGCGTCTCGCCCCGCTGCACGACAATGCCTCCCGCCGCCATGATGATATCGCGCGCCATGATTGTCCTTAACCGCTAACGCACAAAGACGCCATCGAGGTCATCCTCGATATGAGCATGAATGATGGAATCGAAACTCTGTTCCGCCTGGAAACCCAGCGCCAGTGCACGTTTGGTATCGAACATCGTGGGCCATCCCGCAACCATCGCCATGACAGCGGGATCTGGTACATGCTTGATGCGTGTCACAACACTGTCACCTCCCACGCGGCGTAGCGCCGCGATCATGTCGGCGACCGATGCCCGCACGCCGGGCATCATTACCGTGCGGCGTGCGCCGAGCTTGGCGCTGTCGAGCGTCGCACCATGAAGCAGGAATTCCGTCGTTGCGCGCGGACTGGCATGGGTCTGACCTACATCGTCGGTTACCGGCAGCACCGCCTCACGCCCGGCCAGCGGCTCGCGAATGATATTGGAGAAGAAACCCGACGCTGCCGCATTGGGCTTGCCCGGCCGTACGCAGATATTCGGCAGGCGAATTCCGATGCCGTCGAAGAAGCCGCGCCGCGTATAATCCGCCAGCAGCAATTCACAAATCGCCTTCTGCGTCCCGTAGCTCGACAGCGGCGTATGAAAAAAATCTTCGGCGATCGGCCCGTTATAGGGCGCGCCGAAGGTCGCGATTGACGAGGTGTAGACGATGCGAGGGCGATAACCACCCCCCATCGCGCGGATCGCCTCGAACAGATTGCGCGTGCCGTCGAGATTGACCGCGTAGCCTTTGTCGAAATTCTGCTCGGCTTCGCCGGACACGACCGCAGCAAGATGGAAGATCAGGTCGGGCTTTGACGCCAGCAGGGCTGCGGGCGCATCCGGCTTTGCGAGATCGACCATGATGCTGCGCGCGCCGACCAGATCGCTAGGGGTCGCATCGGCCATCACCAGATCGCCGATTTCCCCACCGCCGACATGACCGTCCTTCAGCAGCCGCTCACACAGCTTGCGGCCGATCATGCCGGCCGCGCCAATCACCAGAACCTTCATTCCTTGATCTTCACTCTTTGGGCGCCGACAGCTTGTAGATCTCCAGCGCGTCGGCATCGGCGCCGCGCACCGCCTTGCCCATGCGGAAGATCTGCGCCGCGAGCGCAGCCATCGGCACCGGCGTCGATGTGTCCTGCGCCACGGCGACGACCGTATCGAGGTCCTTGAGCATCGTATGGATGTGGCCGAGCGGCGGCGAGTGAATGCCCTGTGCCATGCGCGGCACGAACAGTTGCAGCGGGATCGAATCTGCAAAGCCGCCCGCGAGCGCTTCCGGCAGGCGCTTGGCGTCGATACCGGCATTCACCGCGAGGCGCGTCGCTTCGGCCAGCACCGCCATGGCGCAGCCGACGATCACCTGGTTGCAGAGTTTGGTCATCTGCCCGGCGCCGGTCGGCCCCATATGCGTGAAGTTGCGCGCCATCGCCAGAATATAGGGCCTGATACGTTCGACATCGGCGGCCTCGCCGCCGGACATGATGGCCAGCGTGGCTTCCTCAGCGCCCTTGGTGCCGCCCGACACCGGCGCATCAATCCAGCCCATGCCGTTCGCCGCCCTCAGCCGCGCCGCGATGGACTTCGTCTTATCCGGATGGATCGAGGAGAAATCGACGACCAGCTTGCCATTGCCGTCGGTGCCGGACAGGCCGTTGTCGCCAAACACCACTTCCTCTACCGCCGATGCATCGGTGAGGCACATGAAGATAATGCTCGCATGGGCGACGACATCACGTGGGCTGGCGGCGACTTTCGCACCGGCCTCTACCAGCGCAATGGCCTTGCCGGGCGAGCGATTCCAGACAGCCACATCGTAACCGGCGCCGAGCAACCGCTTGGTCATCGGCAGTCCCATCAGGCCGAGGCCGAGGTAACCGAGCTTCTCTTTGCCGCCCGCTGAATCCACCATTTTGACGCCGTTGTCCTTCTACCGCCGAGCCACGCTGCTCGCATCTGCGAGCTATCTACGCTGCGTCCGCAGCCGCAGCAACGATGATATCAACGCCTGCACAACTGCCAATTGTTGCGCCACAGCACGAATGAATGTTGGGCACGGACCTCGCTTGCCAGAATATTTGAAGCATGAAAGGCTTCAAGACAGTGGGGCTTTTCTTTTGGCCGGGTCTGGCCATCATCAAACGGAGTGAGCGGGCATGAAGCTGGGTTCTTCGAAGTGGCTGGTGGCTGCGGCTCTCGCGGCGGGAGCGGTGTCGGGTGTGGCGCAGGCGCAGACGATTCCGACCATCAAGGTCGGCTGGACCATTCCTGCCGAAGAATCCAAATACTGGATGATGAAGCGCCCGACCGAATTCACCAATCTCGGCAAGACCTACAATATCGAATGGACCCAGTTTCAGGGCACCTCGCCGATGACGCAGGCGCTCGCCGCCGGCGCACTGGATTGCGCCACCCAGGGCGTGCTGTCGCTCGCCAACGGCGTCAACGGCGGCAACCTCAAGGCCTATATCGTCGCGCAGCACGTGTCGGAAAAGCCCGGCAGCTTCTCGGTCTACTGGGCCGTGAAGGATGACTCGCCGATCAAGACCATCGCCGATCTCAAGGGCAAGAATGTCGGCATTTCGGTCATCGGCGGCGGCACCTATGGTCCGTTCAAGATGCTGCTGAAGGGCGCCGGCGTCGATCCCGAGAAGGACGTCAAGCTGATCGAGATCGGCTTCGCAGCTTCCGAGGATGCGCTGCGCCAGGGTCGCGTCGACGCGATCAACATGAACCAGCCATTTGCCGCGCGCATGGAAGCCAAGGGCGGCACACGCAAGCTGTTCTCGCTGAATGAAGCGATGCCGAACATCGTGCATATCCTTGAAGCCTGCCGCGCCGATTTCGTCGACAAGAACCCCGAACTCGCCAAGGCCTATGTCGCCGACATCACCCTTGGCATGAAGAAAGCGCTGGCCAACCGCGAGGAAACGCTGAAGGTCGTCAACGAAGTCATGAAGGCGCCGATCCCGGTACTGGAGACCTATCTGCTGAAGGAGAACGACTTCGCCCGCGACCCCGGCGCAGCACCGAACTTCCCGGCCATGCAGAAGATGCTCGATATCTACACCGAGGCCGGCATGCTGCCGAAGATGGACGCGATGCAGTTCAAGCACCCGACCATCGTGGCGCCGATCCAGTAGAGCAAGACGCGATATCTCACTATATGATGTCCTGAGGCCACGCCCCGCGGCGTGGCCTCACTGCATTGAACGACAAGACCAAGAAACGGAAAGATACGTCCCATGAAGAAATTGCGATCCCGCGTCACCACCGACGGCCTCGACCGTGCCCCGCACCGCGCTTTCATGCGCGCCATGGGCCTTGATGACGAGGCGATCGCAAAACCCATGATCGGCGTGGTGTCGATGAAGGGTGAGCAGACGCCCTGCAACATGACCCATGACTTTCAGGTCGACGCCGCCAAGACCGGTATTTCCGAAGCCGGCGGCACGCCGCGCGAATTCTCGACCATCTCGGTCTCCGATGCCATCAGCATGAACCATGAGGGCATGAAGTTCTCGCTGCTGTCGCGCGAGATCATCGCCGACTCCATCGAAGCCGTGATGCACGGCCTCGCTTACGACGCGCTGATCGGCTTCGGCGGCTGCGACAAGACGCTGCCCGGCGTCATCATGGGCATGGTCCGCTGCAACGTGCCATCGATCTTCATCTATGGCGGCAGCGCACTGCCGGGATTGCACAAGGGCAAGACGCTAACCGCGCTGGATTCCTATGAAGCCGTCGGCGCCTTCATGACCGGCGACATCGACAAGCAGGAACTGGACGCCATCGAACGCGCGTGTCTGCCGACCATCGGCGCCTGCGCCGGCCAGTTCACCGCCAATACAATGGCGATGGTCTCCGAGGCACTGGGGATCACCATGCCCAATGTCTCGATGATCCCCGGCGTCTATGCCGAACGCGCGCAGTTCGCCCGGCGCGCCGGACGTCTGGTGATGGACATGCTGCGCAACGATGGCCCGCTGCCGCGCGACATCGTTACGCGCAAATCGCTGGAGAACGGCGCCGCCATCGTGGCCGCCACCGGTGGATCGACAAACGCAGCGCTGCATCTGCCGGCCATCGCCAACGAGGCCGGCATCAAATTTACCATCGACGATGTCGGCGAGGTGTTCGCGCGCACGCCGCTGATCGGCAATCTGCGGCCGGGCGGCAAATATGTGGCCAAGGATGTCTACGATATCGGCGGCACGGCGGTCGTCATTCGTGCACTGGTCGAGAGCGGCCATATCGACGGTTCGTGCCTGACCATCACCGGCCGAACCATCGCGGAAGAATACGGCAACGCCAACAAGGCCGATGGCGAGATCATCTACAGTTCAGCAAAGCCGATCCAGCCGGATGGCGGCGTCGCGGTGTTGAAGGGCAATCTCTCGCCCGATGGCGCGGTGATCAAGGTCGCCGGCCTGAAGAAGACAGTGTTCGAAGGCACGGCACGCGTGTTCGAGGACGAGGAGAGCTGCGTCGCCGCGGTGAAGGACCGCAGCTACAAGGAAGGCGATGTGCTGATCATCCGCAACGAGGGTCCGGTCGGCGGACCCGGCATGCGCGAGATGCTCGGTGTCACCGCGCTCATCTACGGCCAGGGCATGGGCGAGAAGGTCGCGCTGATCACCGACGGCCGTTTCTCCGGCGCGACACGCGGCATGTGTATCGGCTACGTCTCGCCGGAAGCCTATATCGGCGGGCCACTCGCGCTGGTGCGCGATGGTGACAAGGTCCGCATCGACGCGCCGGCGCGGCGGCTGGATCTGATGATCAGTGATGCCGAATTCGCCGCACGCAAGGCCGCATGGACCCAGCGCCCGCCGCGCCACCGCGCCGGTGCTCTGGCGAAATATGCCAAGCTGGTCGGACAAGCCCCCGGCGGTGCCGTCACGCATGACGGCGGCGCGGAATGGCCGTGGTTTGATTAGTCCGCCGTCGCGGCCCTGAGCTCATGCGCCGTCGCCGCCTTCAGCCCAACCGCCTCGATCGCGCGGCGCGCCGCCGCAACCAGATCCTGATTGCCTTTGGCGCGGCAGCCATCCGGCAGCAATTCGTTGTTCTCGAAGCCGACGCGGATATGGCCGCCCAGCAATGCGCCCGCGGTGACGCAGGCCGTCTCCTGCGCACCGAAGGCGCAGACACTCCAGTGTTCGAATGTTGGCGCGCCGGGCACGACGAACTGTAGCAGATCGGCCGGGTGTGACGTCTGCCCCGCCGTATAACGGCCGAGCACGAACAACACTGGCAGCTTCTCGAACGGCACTAGCCCGCGCTTGCGAAACTCGGCCAGCCGCGCAGCATCCTGCGCATCGTAGAGAATGATTTGCGGTGTCACGCGCTCGCGCTTCATCCAGCCGAGCAGATCGGCGAAGGCCTGCTCCTCGCTGGCATCGGGCACCAGTTCGCGCAGCGCCAGCGACGCCGCTTCCGGCTTCACTGCCTGCACCACCGCGCGCTGCTGCGCCGGTGTGTATTTGCCGAGCGCCTCGGAGGTAATCTGGATGACGAGCCTGTCGCCGACTGCACTGCGGATCGCCGCGATGGCGTCCCGATAGGCCGCCGCATCGAGCAGGTGACTGCCGTCGGCATTGCGCACATGGGCATGGATCATCGCCGCGCCTGCCTCGAGGCAATGCGCAGCCGTCACCGCCAACTCCGCCGGCGTCAGCGGCACGGCGGGATGGTCGGCCTTGACCTTGCGGCCGCCGTTGGGGGCGACCGCAATGGCAACGGGTGACATGATTTACGGAATCGCTGCGATGACGGCGATCTCGACCTTGATGGCAGGGTCGGCGAGCTTCGACTCGACGCAGGCGCGTGCGGGGCCAACGTCGGGCACCCAGGCATCCCACACCGTATTCATCGCATCGCGGTCATTGATATTCGGCAGCCAGACGGTGGCGCTCAGGATGTTGTTCTTGTCGGTGCCGGCTTCCTTGAGGAGCGCATCGATCTTGTCGAGCACCTGCTTGGTCTGCGTCTTGACGTCACCCGAATATTCATCGGGCACCTGGCCGGCCAGATAGACGGTATTGCCATGGATGGAAGCCTGGCTGAGACGCTTGCCGGGACCGAGACGCTTGATCATGCAGAAGTCTTTCATTGAGTGTGGAACGGAGTGACCCGGGCGCGACCATCCCCGCTCGGAACTGGCCCGTCAAGCCCATGACGTCACACGGCACAAGTGGCCCCGCGTGGACCACGTCCACTATTCCGCGGCGCGGGCCCGCTTCACGGCATCGTCCATCAACGCCTTTGGCGCTGGCAGCCGCAACCGGCGGCCATGCTGCAGATAGAGCAGCGCGACACGCTTCGGATCTGACAGGTTCCAGATTTCGACCGCGGGCAGCCGCCCCACCAGCGTCACGGACGGCCGATGCGCGATGACATGGGACAGGATCGCGGACTTTGGCCCCTTTTTGAATTTCCGGCGCACTTTTCGCGCGGCATTCTCATTGGCCGCGTGCCAGTGGATCTTGGGTCCGCGGCGACGGTTCAGAAGCCAAGAAAAGATTCGCAAAATGAATGGCATACGGCTTTTCTTTTTGCCCGGTTGCAGCGACGCTGGCGCGGTCGCGCACTCATTCTCTTAGAACGGATCATCGACAGGGGTAAAGCGGCGCGATCAAGGCGAAACGTCGCGATGCCAAGAGAATGAAGCATTCCCCGGGGAATGACACGTTCTCCAGGGGGAACGACGCGTTTCCCGGGATATACGCGACCCTCGAATCAGGAATAGACCTGCGCCATGTCCGTTCCCGCCGGCGCCTCGCGTCAATCGAAAAATCAGCCAGACGTGTTCCAGACCTCGGACGCATTGTCCGTGCTGCATTCGGTGTTCGGCCTGCCGGGTTTTCGCGGTGCACAGGAAGATATTGTTCGCCACGTGACCGATGGCGGCAATTGCCTGGTGCTGATGCCGACCGGCGGCGGCAAATCCCTGTGTTACCAGTTGCCATCCTTGCTACGCCCGGGCTGCGGCATCGTCGTGTCGCCCTTGATTGCGCTGATGCGCGATCAGGTCGCCGGCCTGCTTGAGGCGGGCGTCAAGGCGGCGGTGCTGAATTCCACCCTGTCTTGGGACGAAGCCAACGAGGTCGAGCGGCAATTGCTCGCCGGAGAACTCGACCTTCTCTACGTCGCACCTGAACGTCTGGTCACGCCGCGGTGCCTGTCGATGCTCGGCCGCGCCAGGATCGCCCTGTTCGCCATCGATGAGGCGCATTGCGTGGCGCAATGGGGCCACGACTTCCGGCCCGAATATATCGGCCTCTCGGTCATCGCCGAACGGTTCCCGAACATTCCGCGCATTGCGCTGACGGCAACCGCCGACGATCTGACCCGGCAGGAGATCGTGCAACGCCTCCGCCTGGAAGACGCACCGAATTTCGTGGCGAGCTTCGACCGGCCCAACATCAAATACGAGATCGTCGACAAGACCAACGCACAGAAGCAGTTGCAGGCTTTCATCAGCGACCGGCATTCCGGCGAGGCCGGCGTGGTCTATTGCCTGTCGCGTGCCAAGGTCGAGGACACCGCCGCCGCATTGAACAAGGCCGGCATCCTCGCGCTGCCCTATCACGCCGGGCTCGACGCACGCCTGCGTGAGACCAATCAGGATCGTTTCATCAATGAAGACGGCGTGGTGATCGTCGCCACCGTCGCCTTCGGCATGGGCATCGACAAGCCCGACGTGCGCTTCGTCTGCCATCTCGATCTGCCGAAGAGCATCGAGGCCTATTATCAGGAAACCGGCCGCGCCGGCCGCGACGGCAAGCCGTCCAATGCCTGGATGGCCTATGGCCTCTCCGACATCGTGCAGCAGCGCCGCATGATCGACGAGTCTACGGGGTCGGAGACCTTCAAGCGCGTCTCGATCGGCAAGCTCGATGCGCTGGTCGGCCTCGCCGAGACCGTTGACTGCCGGCGCACGCGGCTCTTGGGTTACTTCGGCGAAGAGACTACCGGCACGCGCTGCGGCAATTGCGATAATTGCCTCTCGCCGCCGAAAGTCTGGAACGGCAGCGTCGCCGCGCAGAAGCTGTTGTCCTGCGCCTATCGCACCGGGCAGAAATTCGGCGCCATGCATCTGGTGGACGTGCTGATCGGCCGCCTCACCGACAAGGTCAAGCAGTTCGGCCATGACAAGCTGTCGGTATTCGGCATCGGCGGCGAACTCACCGAGAAACAATGGCGCGCCGTGATGCGGCAACTGGTGGCGCGCGGCTTTCTCTATGCGGACGCGGACGCGTTCAATGCGCTTAAGCTCACCGAAGAAGCGCGCGGCGTGCTGAAGGGCGAGATCGAGCTGATGTTTCGCGAGGAGACCGGCGGCACCGGCCGCGCCCCGCGCAGCAAATCCCGCCGCGGCGATCTCGCGGCACCGCGCAGCGACAACGCCAATCCCGATCTGCTCGCCGTGCTGCGCGCCTGGCGTTCCGAAGTCGCGAAGAAGCGCAACGTCCCGGCCTATGTCGTGCTACACGATGCCACCATCGATGGCATCGCCAGCGAACATCCCACCACGCTCGACCAGCTCCGCGAAATCCCGGGGATCGGCGACAAGAAGCTAGAGCATTACGGCGCGGAAATCCTCGCTTTGGTGAATGCGACGCCGGGACGATAGCGGGCGATCGACGCCACCGATGTCTATCGCGCGGGCCTGTAACCCTTGATGACGGACTCCGACTTCTTCAGGGCCGCCACAAGTTCCGCCCCGGTCATCAATGCAGTCGTCTGGCTGGACTTGATAGCGCCGCCCGCCGCAATCGCGACGGCGATGGCGGCGATGCTCTCGATATCCGGCACATCGGCGATCAGCATCACGTCATATTCGCCCAGGCAATACCAACCACCGATCAATTGTCCTCCGACAGCCTCCGTCGTCTGCCGTCCAACGGATTCAACGCGGTTCTGCGGATTCTTCATTTGCGCGGCCCATGATTCCGGCGTGTAGGCAGCCTGATACATATAGAGCGGCATGTTCGACCTCCGTCAGCCGGGATTGTCCTGACCTTTCACCGGGAGAAGAGCGCGAGCTTCGCCATTTTCACGGCACGGCCTAACTCTATTCGCGCGATGATACCGGCAGCGATCTGCATGGTGGCGCCGATTGCCCAGCTCAAACAGATGATGCCAGCCGTCCTGGCGCGCACGGTTTCACCCAGAATGATACTGGAGACTGACGTGATCGCCGTCACCGATGTTATGAAGGTACCGGCCGCAGTGAGCAGCTCCACCATATCCGCACTGTTGCCCAGCCCGCGCCATAGGGGCAGATGCATGCGGTAATCGGCAGGAACCTGGGGCAGATCGATCCCGAGATAGAAGCCGGTAGCCCCGTAAATGATCATGGCGAACACGACTTCACCCGAACCGATGACCTCGATGAAGCGGCCGACCTCGGCAACGAACAGCCCGCAGGCAGCCCCAACCAAAGCGAGTCCGGTCCGTTCGAGAATGTGCGCCAACCTGCTGAGGGTCGAGCGGGTGTGCCACGATGCGCTGGGCTTGATGATCATGTGATCCTCGTCTGCCCATGAGCCCTTCGAAGAGGAGTTTTGAAGGCCGCCCTCCGCAATAACAAGCAGGAGTGCTTACCTAAATCGATTAGGGTGGCGGTACCTGCTTCGGTGACGTGGAAACACACGCTCGCATTCTCGCGGCGCTTGCGCGTCCGAGGTGTAAGCATTCCTTCCCGCCCCCTGTGAGAGGGCGTGCGGAACGCCGGGTGCCCGATGCACCCTTGGGCCTGATGCGAATGCGGTCTTCCGCAAGGGGTAATGCATCAGGACTTTCGGAAGCACGAGCGATTGCCCAGCGTTCCGCCTGCGGTGTTTTTTCGGTTGCTTGCACTTTGCCTCGACGAACGCTCCGATCGCGAATTAAAGTCCCAAGGCGATGGGAAGGGAGCCTCAAGCGAGTAAGCCGGACACGTTTCGATTTGGTCGTCCGTCACACTGTCCAGGGAGTCTTTCCACCCAGGGCTGGCCATCTCCTTGCCAGTGGCAGTGCTGGCGCAGATCTGTCCTGCCCGAAGACAGACGTTCCCCCATGAACCGCGTGACGCCGCATCTCCGGCGTCCACCGCATCCAGCCCCGCGAACGTGACGATCGCGCTCGCCCCTCTCATCGGGGCCGGACAAGGGGGAATATAGCCTATATAGGTATATTGTCAATAAAACATAGGAAAAAATGTTTAGGCACCGCCGGGCCACACACTCGTCATTCCGGGACGCGAGGAGACGCCGAAGGCGGCGTATCGCGAACCTCAGCCACTCCAATTGGAGTGGCGGGGAATCCCGACATGTTTTGCGCTGAACACTTCGGGATTCCGGGTTCGCGCTCTGCCGGCTTCACCGGCGACGCACGCCCCGGAATGACGAGCAAAGACAAAGGCCCCGAAATGACGGCGTGGGGCCAGACGCTTCGGACTTTGTCGCCATTCCCCGGCATCGAACAATACGGGTGACGCAAATACCGCCAAAGACGCCAAAACCGGCGCATTCGTAAGTATCCGGCTACGCGATGAAACAAATCTCCGCTTCCACGAAACAATTTTCTACACGGACGCCATCGGCTGGAAACCGGCCGGGACTACACCTCCATGCAACAAGTAGCCGCGTAGACGGCAGGAGGCCGCCATGAACCACTCGATCCACAGCGCAGACCGCAGCACGCATCTGAAGATCGTCGTTGTCGCCCTGGTTGCCGGCATCGCGGTTGCAGGTTTCGGCATCGCCGCCCGCACGGGTACCAGCGACGGCACCCAGACGGCCCGCGTCATCAAGGCCGGTCAGCCGACCGCGCTCACCAGCTCGAACACGACGGCGGTTCGCTGATTGTCGCATCAGGACACCGGACCGGTTTGACATAAATCAGCGTAATGCGCCGGTGATGCCGGGATCAGCGGCACGCGCCGGTGATCCCGGCGCACCGCGCGTTTCAACCTTGGCACCCTCGACAGTCCCTCTGCCCTGCCATAGTAAATCCTTGAGCGCATCGACGCGCCCGAAGATGCAGGACAGCCCTTTGACTGTGACAGATGTGGCGCCGGGTGCAGGCGAAGCCAACAGCACCATTCGTCAAGCTTCCGCGACCAGCCCCAAGACCGCAAACCAGACCGCAACCGACGCGATCATCCGTTCCTATGCCGGCCGATCGATGCCCATCGATCATCTGCGGACCTTCGTCACGCCCGAGATGAATTTCGCGACGCGCACCATCAAGGCGGGCGCACCGGTGCGGCTGCTGACTTACGCCAATCGCGCGCTACCGGATTTCCCCATCATCTCCACCGCCGGCACCTTCGACATCTACGACTATGTCTCGCGCAACCGTGTCGCCGGCCTTCTGGTGATGAAGAACGACGAGGTCCTGCTCGAACATTATGACCTCGGCATCAACGCCGCCACGCGCTGGCTGTCGATGTCGATGGCGAAATCCTTCAGTACCACGCTGGTGGGCGCCGCCATCCAGGACGGCTATATCCAGAGCGTCGACGATCCGCTGACCAGGTATCTTCCCGAGTTTTCCGGCACCGCCTATGAGGGCGTCAGCGTGAAGACGCTGATGCAGATGACGTCGGGCCTGCGCTGGAGCGACGACCAGACCGATGCGAATTCCGAACGCCGCAAGATGCTCGCATTGCAGGTCGGGCAGGAGCCCGGCGCCGTCATGCGTTACATGGCGGAGCGCCCGCGCGCCGCGGCGCCCGGCACGCAATGGACCTATTCGACCGGCGATACCCATGTGGTCGGCGCGCTGGTGAAGGCCGCCACCGGCAAATGGCTGAGCCATTATCTCTCCGAGAAAATCTGGTCCAGACTCGGCATGGAAGCCGATGGCGCCTGGTGGCTGGAAGCACCGGGCGGGTTAGAGGTCGCCGGCAGCGGCCTGTTCGCGACCCTGCGCGACTATGCACGATTTGGCCGCTTCATTCTGGGCGACGGCGTGATCGACGGTGAACGCGTGCTGCCGGAAGGCTGGGTCCGCGAGGCCGGCGCTTCCAGACAGATCAACGGCCAGCGCGTCGATTACGGCTATATGTGGTGGATCGTGCCGGCGCCCGATGGCACGCTCGATGACGGCGCCTTCGTCGCGCGCGGTATTTTCGGCCAGATGCTGTACATCAACCCGAAACAGCGCGTGATCTGCGTGGTGCTGAGCGCACGCTCGAAGCCGACCACGTTGAACGCGCCGATCCTGGACAATGATTTCTTCAATGCGGTGGTGAAGGCGCTGAAGTGAGTGGCGGACTTTCTAACCTTGTAACTTGCCTCCCGCCGTTTCTGCTAAGCTATGCGGAGCGGTGGCAGGCGGGAGACCGAGTAACCTGAGGGACACCAAGCCCGTGGGAGAGCGCGGGTCCTTGCTTGCCGTTCCATCGAACCCGAACAGTCGCTTGGGCCGCTCAGCAAGCCCGGTTGCGCAAGGATGGGATCAGATGGACGCGATTTATGTTGGCATCGATGTGTCGAAGGATCGGTTGGACGTGGCGATGCGTCCGGGCGGTGAGAGTTTTGCGGTTGCCCGCAATGGTGCGGGGATCGATGATCTGATCGCGCGGCTGAAAGCGCGACCGCCACTGGTGGTGGCGATCGAGGCGACCGGCGGCTTCGAGACGGTGGTCGCCGCAGGATTGGCCGGCGCCGATCTGCCTGTGGTGGTGGTCAATCCGGCACAGGTGCGCGCCTTTGCCAACGCCCTCGGCAAGCGCGCCAAGACCGATCCGATCGATGCCATGGTGATCGCGCATTTTACCGAGGCGACCAAACCGCAACTGCGGCCGCTTCCCGATGCCACGACGCGGCTGCTAGCCGATCTGGTGGCGCGTCGGCGCCAGATCGTTGAGATGATGGCCGCGGAAGGCCAGCGTGCGCGGCGCGTCAGCAATCCGCGCCTGAAGAAGAGCATCGCCCGGCTCCACAAGGCACTGGAGAAGGAGTTGTCCGAACTGGACGACGACATCGGCGATCACGTGCGGGGATCGCCGGCCTGGGCCGAGAAAGAAGACTTGCTGGCGTCGGTGCCCGGCATCGGTCCGACCATCGCGCGCAGCCTGATTGCCGAACTGCCGGAGCTCGGCACGCTCGATCGTCGTCAGATTGCGGCTCTCGCCGGTTTGGCGCCATGGACCCGGCAATCCGGCCAGTGGCGCGGCAAGAGCTTCATCGGCGGCGGCCGGGCCAATGTACGCCGCGTGTTGTTCATGGGAGCGATGGTGGCCGCCCGCTTCAATCCGCAGCTCAAACTGTTCCGCGACAAGCTCGTCGCCGCCGGCAAGCCCAAGCTCGTCGCTATCATCGCCGTCGCCCGCAAGCTGCTCACCATCCTCAACGCTATCCTGCGAGACAAGACCCCATGGCAGCATCAAAACGCTTGACCAAAAAGACAGTCGCTCTCCCCGCTCGCGGGGAGAGGTCGAAGCCTGAGCGCAGCGAAGGCTTTGGGTGAGGGGGAGTCTCCGCAAGCTCAGAGCGAATGGATAGTCCCCCTCACCCGACCTCCACGCGCTTCGCGCGTTCCAGTCGACCTCTCCCCGCAAGCGGGAAGAGGTTAAGAGCCGCTCGCTTGTTCTACCCCACCCAGCTCCGCTTCGCCTGTGCCGCGACGCTCAGCTCGGGCCAGTCTTGCGCGATGGCCTCGATCAGCCAGTTGCGATAGCGGCGGATCAGCGGCGCATCCCAGCGGTCGGCGCGGGTGATGAAGTAATAGATGCCGTCGGAATAAGGCTGAAAGCTCGCATTGTCTTTTCCGATCTCGACCAGGCGACCGGATTCCAGCTCATGCGCAACCACCATATGGTTGGACAGCGCGACGCCGCGGCCATGGATCGCAGCGTCCAGCGTCATGTGGCCCTGCCACAGTCGAGGACCGCCGAGGTCGAGCTCGTCATAGATACCGTGCGCCGCCAGCCAGTGCGCCCAGCTGTCGAAATCCTCTTCATGCAGCAGGCGCTGGCTGAGCAGATCGCGCGGCGTCTCGATCGCTGGCATTGAGGCCAGGTAGGCCGGGCTCGCCACCGCGACGATCGGCACCCGCGCCGCCTCGATGCAGCGCAGGCCGGGCGCGAGCTGTAGCGGATTGCCATAGACCGACTCGAAGCGGATATCGATATCCGTCTCGTGCGAGGCGAAATCCGGCCGGCGATCGGTGGGGCGCAGCTCGATATCGACGTCGCGATTGGCCTTCTCGAACAATCCGATCTTGCGCGACATCCAGTGCAACGCGAAGCCCGGTGCACACCAGATCAGCAGGCGATGATTGTCGCCGCGTCGCATCAGGTCGATGGTGGCATCGGCAATGGCATCCATCGCCGCCGCAATATGCCGGTGATAGCGCACACCATCATCGGTGAGCGAAATGCTCGACGAGGTCCGGTCGATCAGCTTGGTGCCGGTCCATGATTCCAGCGTGCGCAGATGCCGGCTGATCACCGCGTGATCGCGCCCGAGGCTCTGCGCCGCGCGGCGCACGCCGCCGAGCCGTGCCACCGCATCGAAGGCACGCAGCGCCTCGAAAGGCGGGATCGACTTGCGCGACGGCGGGTTCAGCGCCGGGGCCGGCGCAGCTCCGGCGTCGTCCATCACGACAGGATTGGGGCCCGGACTGGAGACCGGCTTCATCATCCATCCACATTCGGTTGGCGGCACGACCGCCAAGCGGATCGTCCCAACGAGACAAGCATTCAGCGAAGCAAGAGACATGCCGGTGTGCGCAGAGGCAGGTCGGCAGGGCTGCGGCAAGATGGCAGTCTAGCACGGTGCGCCAGGTGCACCACCATGCCCCTCATTGGCATCTTCCGGGTCATCTTGATGGCGTTACCCTCGTGAGGTCTAACGATGGCTCATCGCGCGCTGCGCGGCGGCCGCTGCATGGGGATCACGACGCTGACCGACCTGTTTCAACGGCCACCCTACCGCGACCCGCTCCATCCCGGCGGCCCCCTGCTGCCACGCTCCGGCTGGAGCCGGGCGCCGATGCATCGTTGGACCTTCCAGCACATCCGCGAGATGACGCCGACCGCGCAGGTCTGGCGCGGGCCGGGCCCGGTAATGCCGATGCGCGAGAATTTGCAGGCGCTCGATACGGTTGCTTTCAGCTTTGACGGCCGCGATCTCAGTTTCGAGAGCTTTCTGACGGACAACGCCACCGACGGCATGCTGGTGCTGCACCGTGGCGCCATCGTCTATGAGCGCTACTTCAACGATATGAAGCCGCACAGCCAACACCTGTCGATGTCGGTGGCGAAATCGATGGTCGGTATGGTGGCCGGCATTCTCACCGACCGTGGCGTGCTCGATCCCAAGGCGCGGGTGACGCACTATCTGCCCGAGCTCGCGCGCACGGCCTATGCGGGCGCCACGGTGCAGCATGTGCTCGACATGACCACTGGCGTCGTGTTCGACGAATCCTACACCACGCCCGGCTCGCATATGGTCAAGCTCGGCTATGCCTGCGGCTGGCGCGTCAACGATCAGCCGGACTACCCGCGCACCATGTGGGAGCTGATCCTGACGCTGACCGAACAGGACCGTCCGCACGGCGCCCTGTTCCAGTATCGCTCCATCGAGACCGACGTGCTCGGCTTCATCCTCGAACGTGCCACCGCAACTTCGCTCTCCGAATTGGTCAGTCGGGAATTATGGGCGCCGATGGGCGCGCAGGAGGACGGCTATTTCACTGTCGACCACGGCGGCTTCGCGCTGGCCGATGGCGGCTTCTGCGCAAGCCTGCGCGACTATGGCCGCTTCGCCCAGATGATCATCAATGGCGGACGGTCCGGCGATCGTCAGGTGATCCCGAAAGCGTGGATCGACGAGACCCGCAACAACGGCAACACAGAGATTTTTCAGGGCTTTTTCCGCGAGACGCTGCCCGAGGGCGCCTATCACAACAAATGGTGGATCGAGGACCCCCGGGGGCGTGCCATGCTGGCACGCGGCATCTTCGGGCAATTGATCTATATCGATCCGGAATCCGAATTTGCTTTCGTCAAGCTCTCGACCTGGCCCGAGGTCACCAGCGTGCCCCGCGCCCGCGAGGCCGTCGCCGCCGCGCATGCGATCCGCGATGCGCTCACACGATAACCGAAAGGCAGCGTGATGGGCCGCTTCCTGCTCGGACGTCTGCTGCAGGCGGTGCCGACACTGATCATCGTATCGGCGGCGATCTTTTTTGCCATGCGGCTGATCCCCGGCGATCCCGCTTCGGTGATGCTCGGCGATCTAGCGACGCCCAAACAGGTCGAGGCGCTGCGTAGGGAGATGGGCCTGTCCGGCGCGCTGCCGTCGCAATATCTGACCTGGCTCGGCCATATTTTTTCCGGCGACTTCGGCAAGTCGATCTCATCCGGTGAACACGTGCTGCCGCTGATGCTCGATCGCTTCGCGGTGTCCGCAACCATCGTCGTCACAGCCGTGGTGTTTGCCGCGCTCATCGCGGTGCCGGCTGGCATGTTCGCGGCCTGGCGGCAGGGCACGTTTGCCGATTACGGCACCGTCGCACTCTCGACGCTCTTGTTGTCGATCCCGAGCTTCTGGCTCGGCCTGATGATCCTGCTGGTGTTCGGCATGTGGCTCGAATGGTTTCCCGTCATCGGCTACGTGTCGCTGAGCGAGAATTTCCGTCAGGGCGTACTGTTCATCTTCATGCCGGTGCTCACGCTGATCATGGTCGAACTCGGCCCGATCGTGCGCATGGCGCGCGCCTCCACCATCGAGGTCTCCCGGCTCGAATATATCACCCATGCCCGCGCCAAGGGCCTGTCCGAATCCGAGGTGATGTGGCGCCATGCGTTCCGTAATGCGTTTGCGCCGACCTGGACATTGATCGGCCTGATTCTCGGCGGGCTGCTCGGCGGCATTGCCATCACCGAGACGGTGTTCACCATTCCCGGCCTTGGCCGCCTGCTGGTCGAGGCGATCTATGCCCGCGACTATCCGGTGGTGCAGGGCTGCATCCTGTTCATCAGCGTCATCTATGTCATCGTCAATCTGGTCGTCGACATGCTGTACCCGCTGTTCGACCCGAAGATCGCCCAATGACGCGGTATCACCCCCGCCTCGCGCGCGGCCGCGCCAATCTCCTGATCGGCGGCGGCCTCGTGCTGCTGCTGACCCTGCTCGCCATCTTCGGCCCCATGCTGGCGCCCTATGATCCGCTCAAGCTCAACCTGCGCGCCGTGCTGAAAGCACCTTCCGCATCGCATCTGTTCGGCGCCGACGAATTCGGCCGTGACGTGCTGAGCCGCCTGATCTATGGCGCACGCACCACCGGCTGGATCGCGCTCGCCACCGTTGCCATCGCCGTCTCGCTCGGCCTGCTGTTCGGCATCGTCGCCGGCTTCCTGCGCGGCTGGACCGACCGCATCCTGATGATCCTCAACGACTCGCTGCTGGCCTTTCCAGGCCTGCTGCTGGCGCTGTTCATCATGGCGATCTCGGGCGCCAGCCGCGAGGCGCTGATCCTGGCGCTCAGCGTCGCCTATATGCCCGCCGTGGTGCGCGTCGCACGCGCCAGCGTGCTGTCGGTGCGCGAACGCGAATACATCGAGGCATCGCGAGTGATGGGCAATTCGGAACTCGTGACCATGGTGCGCCATGTGCTGCCGAACTGCATGGCACCGATCACGGTACTGGCCACCACGATGTTCGGCTGGGTGATCCTGTCGGAGAGCGCGCTAAGCTTCCTCGGCCTCGGCGTACCGCCACCGGCGCCGAGCTGGGGCAACATGCTGGCCTCGGGCCGGCCGTTCATCACCCAGGCGCCGTATCTCCTCATTTTGCCGGGCCTGTGCATCTCGCTGACGCTGCTCGGCATCAATATGCTGGGCGATGCGCTGCGCGACTGGCTCGACCCGAAGATGCAGGCGTAATGCGATGACGATGAAACCCGATCCATCGCAGCCCGTCATTGCCGCCGAGCATCTGACCGTGACCGTCGGCCCCGACGGCAACAAGCTCGTCGACGATGCCAGCTTCTCCATCATGCCCGGCAGCATGCTGGCGCTGGTCGGTGAATCCGGCTCCGGCAAGACGATGGCCGCGCGCGCGGTGCTCGGCCTGTTGCCGACGCCGTTGATCGCCGCACCGGGCAGCAGCATCAAGTTCCGCCACACCGAACTGGTCGGCATCGCACCGCCGGCGCTGCGCAAAATCCGCGGCGCGCATATCGGCATGGTGTTCCAGGAGCCGATGGTATCGCTCAATCCGTCGATGACCATCGGCCGGCAGATGGCCGAAGGCCTCAAACTGCATCATCGCCGCCTCTCGCGCGGCGAGATCCGCGACCGCTGCCTCACGATGCTGAAGCGCGTCAGCATTCCCAATCCCGTCCACTGCCTCAATGCCTATCCGCACGAATTCTCCGGCGGCATGCGCCAGCGCATCATGCTGGCCTCGGTGATGCTGCTGAAGCCGGATCTTTTGATCGCGGACGAGCCGACCACGGCGCTCGACACGCTGGTGCAGCGCGATGTGCTCGACCTGATGGTCGAGCTGACGCAGGAAAACGGCACCGCGGTGCTGCTCATCAGCCACGACCTCGGCATGGTCTCGCATTACGTGCGCGACGTCGCGGTGATGCTGAAGGGCCGGATCGTCGAACAGGGCCGCAGTATGGATGTGCTGTCGTCGCCGCAGCACGACTATACCAAACGGCTGGTCGATGCACTGCCGCGGCGAAGCGCCGGCGGGCTGCGCAGCGTCCGCGTAGTCAAGCCGCTGGTCGAATTGCGCGACGTGGTGATCGACTATGCGGGACGCCCGCGTCTGTTCGGCCGCACGGAGGCCAAGCGCGCCGTCGACGGCGTCGATCTCGCCATCGGCGAGGGCGAGACGCTGGCACTGGTCGGCGGCTCCGGCTCCGGCAAGACCACGCTCGGCCGCGCCACTGTCGGCTTGATCACGCCAACCTCCGGCAGCATCGCCTTCCGCGGCGGCCAGATCATGACCTGGCGCGGCCGCGCGGCGCGGCTGCAGCGCGAGGAAATGCAGATCATCTTCCAGGATCCGTATTCATCACTCGATCCGCGCCAGCGTATCGCAGATGTCGTGGGCGAGCCGCTGCGCCTCGACACCACGATGGACGGCAAGGCGCGCGATGCCCGCGTGCGCGAGGTGCTCGACGAAGTCGGCCTGTCCCAGGACTTCCTGCGCCGGCTGCCGCACCAGCTCTCCGGCGGCCAGCGCCAGCGCGTGGCCATCGCCCGCGCCATCGCAAGGCGGCCCGCTTTCGTTGTCGCCGACGAGCCAGTCTCGGCGCTCGACATGACCGTGCAGAAGCAGATCCTGAAACTGATCCGCGAGTTGCAGGACCGCTACGGGTTTGCATGTTTGTTCGTCTCGCATGATCTCGGCGCCGTCGAACAGGTGGCCGACCGTGTGGCGGTGATGCAGAACGGCAAGATCGTCGAGGTCGGCAGCCGGGATGATATCTTCGACCGGCCGCAGCATGACTATACGAAGCGGCTGCTGAATGCCGCGATGCTGCTGGACCGGAGATTTGAGGGAGCGGTGGCCGCAACAGCCGTCTAGCGCCGATTTCTCAGGCCGTCATACGCGGGCAGCGCGAAGCGAGCTTCGCTAGACAACCCGCGTATCCATCTTTGCCCCACACGCCACTCTCGTCGCCTGAAAGATGGATTGCCGGGTCAAGCCCGGCAATGACGTGGGGAGAGATCGGTGCACACCATCTCCAGGCCCTCCTCCCACTTCTCCAAGTATCCCCCCACGAAAAAACCCGAGGCCATCGCCGGCCCCGGGTCTTCAAGTCTGCCGTAACGCTGCGGGCAGTTACGGCTTCTTCCACACACCCCAGGCGCGCGGTTTTTCGAGCGGCCACGACTCGTAATTCACGAGTTTTGGCGAGACCGCCTCGATTACGGGATAGTAGTAAAGCCCGAGGATGGGCACTTCCTCTGCCATTTTGGCGTGGAGCTGCTTGAGGATCGCCTTGCGCTCGTCAAAGCCGATGGCGTTTAGCGCCTTGAGATAGAGCGCCTGCGCGTCCGGATCATCCCATTGCGAGGTCGGCGCCTTGGCCTTGTTGCCGATGATGGTACCATACATCAGCATCGGGTCGGCGCGGGAGGAATAGCCGAAGGACTGGAGCTGGAACTTGCCGCTCATCCAGTTCTCGAGTTGCGCCGCCCAGTCGATCACATCGAGCTGCACGTTAAAGCCGGCGGCGTTGAGCATGGCCTGCACCACGACGGCATTCTCATACATGCCGATATAGCGCTTGTTGGTCTGCATCTTGATCGGCTCGCCCTTGTAGCCGGCTTCCTTCAGCAGCTTCTTCGCGGCTTCGGGATCGTATTTCGGCCAGGCTTGGAACGACTTGTCGAAATAGGCCGAGGATTCCGCAACACCCGACGGATTGAACTCGGTAAGACCCATCAGCTTGGTCTCCGCCATTTCCTTGAAGTCGATCGCATGTGCCAGCGCGCGGCGGATCTTCACATTCGACATGAGGGGATCTGTGGTCTGGATCAGGATCGCCGACAGCGACAGGCCCGGCGCGGTCTTCACGATGGCGCCGCGCTTCTTCATCTCCTCGATGCGCGAGACCTGAAGATAGGTGACGATGTCGACCTGCCCGGCGAGCAGCGCGGTTTCCGCCGCGGTCTTGTCGGGGATGACGACGAAGCGGACCTCGTCGAAGTAGCTGGTGCGGTCACCGCCGAAGCCATCACGCTTCTGCTTCGACGCGACATAGTCTGCGAAGCGCTCCAGCGAAACATATTGCTCCTTGCGCCATTCCTTCAGCTTGAACGAGCCGGAACCGATTGCCGATCCTGCAATCCAGTTGCCCTCAGCGTCGACATTCTTCGGGCTGGCAATCCAGAAATTGCAGACGATATCGGCGAGCCGCACCAGGAACAGCGTGTTCGGCTTGTCGAGGGTAAAAACTACCGTTCCGTCGTCCGGTGCTTCCACCGACTCGACCTTCATGCCGCGCGACCCGTCGAAGCTTGCGGCGCAGACCCATGGCGCACCGGACTTCGGGGCCGCCATGCGGCGGTCCCACAGCCATTTGACGTCGGCGGCCTTCACCTTGTCGCCGTTGTGATAGACCATGCCATCGCGGAGCTTGAAGCTGTAGGTCTTGCCGTCCGGCGACAGGTCCCAGCGCTCGGCCGCCGCGGGGCCGATGGTCATGTCGTTCCTGTGCGCGACAAGCTGTTCATAGATGTGATTGAGGACGTGGTCGGTGAGATTGTCGCTGCGCGACGCGTCGAGCGTGCGGATATCCGCCGTCATCACGATACGCATCGTGCCGCCGCGGATCGGCTCCTCGGCGGCGGCCGGGCCTGCGAAAGCGAGGGCCGCAACGATCGCGGCGAAAGCTGATCTCATCCTCATGCGGTTCTCCAAATCATGATACCGAGTATTTACAATCCGAAATGCCGGGCCGTCTCGTCGAGTGCACGCTTGAGCTTGTCAATGATCTCGTCGATCTCGGCATGGGTGATGACCAGCGACGGGCTGAGCACGATCGACTGACCGACCGCGCGCACGATCAGGCCGTGGCTATACGCGGCTTCGCGGCAGAAAATGCCGGCGCCATCCTCGACCGTGAAGATCTCACGGGTGTCCTTGTCCTTCACCAGTTGCAGCGCCGCCAGCGTACCGATGCCGCGCACCTCGCCAACGATCGGATGCTGTTCGAATTGCGCCAGCGCCTGATGCAGATAGGGGCCGATATCGTCGCGGACACGATCGACCAGGCCTTCGCGTTCAATGATGTCGATATTGGCGAGTGCCACTGCGCAGGCGACGGGATGGCCCGAATAGGTATAGCCGTGAGCGAGCAACCCGGCGGCGCCGATGGTCTCGAACACCCGCTTGTTCATCGCCACCGCGGCGATCGGCAGATAGCCGGAGGACAGGCCCTTGGCCAGCGTCATCAGGTCCGGCGTGACACCATAGGTCTGTGCGCCGAACCATTCGCCGGTGCGGCCGAAACCGCAGATCACTTCATCCGCAATCAGCAGCACATCGTATTTGCGGCAGATGCGCTGGATTTCCGGCCAGTAGGTCGACGGCGGATCGATCACCCCGCCAGCGCCCTGCACGGGCTCGCCGATGAAGGCCGCGACATTGTCGGGCCCGAGTTCGAGGATCTTCTGCTCGAGCGCCTGCGCGGCCTGCAGCCCGAATTCCTCCTTGGTCAGCTCGCCACCGAACATGTACCAGTGCGGATGCTGGATATGGGCGAAGCCGGGCAGCGTGCCGC
Organism: Tardiphaga sp. 42S5; assembly: GCF_034044155.1. Taxonomy (NCBI): domain Bacteria; kingdom Pseudomonadati; phylum Pseudomonadota; class Alphaproteobacteria; order Hyphomicrobiales; family Nitrobacteraceae; genus Tardiphaga; species Tardiphaga sp. 42S5. Next base: position 371,068 of record NZ_CP139027.1, read on the forward strand.
CGTCCATGGCGTGCATATGCGGCATTCCGCACAGGCTCACGGCTGCCAGCGTGCTGCCGTGATAGGCCATGGTGCGGCTGATGAAGGTGCGCTTTGCCGGCTTGCCCTGCAGCTTCCAGAAATAGCGCACCATGCGGACGATAGTGTCGTTGGCCTCGGAGCCGGACGAGGTGAACAGGAAGTGGTCGAGACCCTCCGGCGTCAGCTGCGACAGCTTGTGCGCGAGCTCCGTCATGGCCGGCGTCGTCGACTGGAAATGGTTGCTGTAGAATGGCAGCTCCGCCATCTGCCGTGTGGCGGCATCGACCAGTTCCTGCCGGCCATAGCCGACATTGACACACCACAACCCAGCCATGCCGTCGAGGAATCTGCGCCCGTCACTGTCCCAGATCTGACAGCCCTCGCCGCGCACCACGACGCGGGTCTTGCCGCTGGCGATCACGGCGGGATCGGTGAAGGAATGGACGTGATGCGCGCCGTCGAGCACCTGCAAATCGCCGGTTGTTCTTGTTGTATCGAGCATCTTTTTCTCCGACGACGCCGGGCAGCCACGGGGGCCAGCGTCAACGAAGGGATCATCGAATTGCCCAGGCGATTGCGGGAGATGCCAAACAAGCGGTCGGTGGTGCGCAGCGCGCACCGTGGGCTTCACCTTGTAACTTGCCTCCCGCCGTTTCTGCTAAGCTATGCGGAGCGGTGGCAGGCGGGAGACCGAGTAACCTGAGGGACACCAAGCCCGTGGGAGAGCGCGGGTCCTTGCTTGCCGTTCCATCGAACCCGAACAGTCGCTTGGGCCGCTCAGCAAGCCCGGTTGCGCAAGGATGGGATCAGATGGACGCGATTTATGTTGGCATCGATGTGTCGAAAGATCGGTTGGACGTGGCGATGCGTCCGGGCGGTGAGAGTTTTGCGGTTGCCCGCAATGGTGCGGGGATCGATGATCTGATCGCGCGGCTGAAAGCGCGACCGCCACTGGTGGTGGCGATCGAGGCGACCGGCGGCTTCGAGACGGTGGTCGCCGCAGGATTGGCCGGCGCCGATCTGCCTGTGGTGGTGGTCAATCCGGCACAGGTGCGCGCCTTTGCCAACGCCCTCGGCAAGCGCGCCAAGACCGATCCGATCGATGCCATGGTGATCGCGCATTTTACCGAGGCGACCAAACCGCAACTGCGGCCGCTTCCCGATGCCACGACGCGGCTGCTAGCCGATCTGGTGGCGCGTCGGCGCCAGATCGTTGAGATGATGGCCGCGGAAGGCCAGCGTGCGCGGCGCGTCAGCAATCCGCGCCTGAAGAAGAGCATCGCCCGGCTCCACAAGGCACTGGAGAAGGAGTTGTCCGAACTGGACGACGACATCGGCGATCACGTGCGGGGATCGCCGGCCTGGGCCGAGAAAGAAGACTTGCTGGCGTCGGTGCCCGGCATCGGTCCGACCATCGCGCGCAGCCTGATTGCCGAACTGCCGGAGCTCGGCACACTCGATCGTCGTCAGATTGCGGCTCTCGCCGGTTTGGCGCCATGGACCCGGCAATCCGGCCAGTGGCGCGGCAAGAGCTTCATCGGCGGCGGCCGGGCCAATGTACGCCGCGTGTTGTTCATGGGAGCGATGGTGGCCGCCCGCTTCAATCCGCAGCTCAAACTGTTCCGCGACAAGCTCGTCGCCGCCGGCAAGCCCAAGCTCGTCGCTATCATCGCCGTCGCCCGCAAGCTGCTCACCATCCTCAACGCTATCCTGCGAGACAAGACCCCATGGCAGCATCAAAACGCTTGACCAAAAAGACAGTCGCTCTCCCCGCTCGCGGGGAGAGGTCGAAGCCTGAGCGCAGCGAAGGCTTTGGGTGAGGGGGAGTCTCCGCAAGCTCAGAGCGTGTGGAGACTCCCCCTCACCCGTCGCGGATTTCGTCCGCGCCACCCTCTCCCCGCTTAGCGAAGCTTCGCTTCGCCCGGCGGGGCGAGGGAACTAAGTAAAATCCGCCGGGGTCAGTTCGATCGGCTGGCCATGCGGCGTGCGATCGGCGGCGTGGTCCCAGGCGTCGCGATAGCGATGCAGCGCATCCGCCGTCGTCACGCCCTTCTCGGCGATCAGGTTTTCCAGCGTCGCCAGCCAGTGCCGGTAATAGGTCTCGCCGGTGTCGGCATCACCGCCGGCCTGCGCGCGCTTGATCTCGGCCGCGAGCGCCGCAGCCCATTCCGTCCAGGTGAAGACGCCGCGCTCATGCAGCGTCACGGCCATGGCGAAGGCCTGGGCCTCCCACGGCTCGCGAAACACCGGTCCCTCGGCGTCACAGGGGATGCTCGGGATTTCGACCGTCGCACGGGTTGCAGCTTGAGTATTGGTCGTCATCACACCGGCTCCAGACATCAGGCGAATCCTACACCGACGCGCGCCTCGCGCAAATGTCGCTGCGTGACGCGCATGGCAGGTGTCTAATTCCTGACCTGCGAGAAAAACTTCAACATAAAGCGCGATGTGCGGCACGTTGCCCCGTCTACAGGCTCACACTGCACAATCTGCGATCTTGCTCCGCTGAATATTTTTGGCGTACCCGTCGCTGCACTCGATCCCGTGAATAAAAGGTAGACTTAAGATGGAAAAGCCAAGCCTCATCCTGACCGGAGGACGCGTGTTCTGTGGTCTCAACGAGGGCTTTGTCGAAGCCATCGCGATCGCATCGGGCCGCGTGCTGGCGACCGGTTCAGCCGAGACAATCGCCGAGCTTGCCGGCCCGGATACGCGCATCGTCGAACTCGCCGGCCGCACCGCCATCCCGGGCCTGAACGATGCGCATATGCATCTGTTGCCGCTCGGCCTGACCATGACCGAGATCAATCTGCGGCCGGAGACCGGCGCCAACAGCATCGGCGAAATCCTGCGCCGCGTCGCCGAGAAGGCCAAGACCGCCAAGCCCGGCGAATGGATCAATGGCCGCGGCTATGACCATTACGAGCTTGCGGAAAAGCGTCATCCCACCGCGGAAGAGCTCGATCAGGTCGCGCCGAACAATCCGGTCTATCTCAAGCGCACCTGCGGCCATGTCGCCGTGATCAACACGCAGGCGATGCGCGCGGCCGGCATCGGCCACAACACGCCACAGCCCGACGGCGGCATGATCGAGCGCCGCGACAACAAGCTGACCGGCCTGCTCGCCGAACGCGCGCTGCGCCTGATCGTCGACGCCGCGCCGAAGCCGAGCGCCGAACGCCTGCGCGATGCGATCGACCGCGCCAGCCGATTCATGCTTGAGCAAGGCTTCACCAGCGTGATGGACGCCGCGGTCGGCATGACCGCGGGCATGGCTGAGATCGACGCCTACGAGCATCTCGCCAATTCGAACACGCTGCCGATCCGCACCTGGGTCTGCATCTACGGCAACACCGACGGCATCGGCGATCAGGCACACGCCGCAGGCTATCGCTTCGGCCGCGAAGTCGGCATGCTGCGCTATGGCGCGATGAAAGTGTTCGGCGACGGCAGCGCCGGCGGCCTCACCGCCGCGATGAGCGAACCCTATCTGGTCGGCGATCCCGATAACCGCGGCATCTTCTGCTACACCGACAAGGAAATGCACGACTATCTCGCGCATTATCACGGCCTCGGTTATCAGCTCGCCATCCATGCCATCGGCGATGCGGCCATCGAGCAGGTGCTGTCAGGTATCGAGAAAGCAGGCACGGCGGACAATCCGATCCTCGGCCGCCGCCATCGCATCGAACATTGCGGCTTCCTGAGCGACAGCCAGATCGCACGCATGGCCGCCGCGGGCATCGATCCGGTGCCGCAGCCGGTCTTCATGTATGAATTCGGCGACCTCTACATCACCAATCTCGGCCAGGCACGCACCAACGTCGCCTATCCCATGCGCAAGTGGTTCGACGCCGGTCTGCATCCGGCAGCAAGCTCGGACGCGCCAGTGTCGACCACCGATCCGTTCAAGAACCTGTTCACAATGACAACGCGGATGTCCAACCGCCACACATTGCTGGGCGAAGGCCAGAAACTGTCGATGGCGGAAGCCATCCACGCCTACACCTATTTCGGCGCCTATACGCAGTTCGCCGAAGAGCGCGTCGGCCGCCTGGTGCCGGGCCAGCTCGCCGATATCGCCGTGCTCAGCCACGACGTCTTCACCTGCGCGCCCGAGGAAGTCGAGAAAGACACCCGCTGCGACCTCACCATTCTCGGTGGCGACGTCGTCTTCGACAGGCTGGGTCAGGTCGCAGTCGCAGCGGAATAGAGAGAGCGCGAGACGCTGAGACACGCGGACTATATCCGCCGCTCCGTCTCGCCAGAGCAACGATCTGTTTGACGAAGCCCTCTTGCCGGGAGGCCGCCGCTTCGTTTGTGCATAAATGTACCGTCGCCAGATGACATGGCGACGGCTGCCGATTCAAAACGACGCAACGCCCTAACGGACGCGCTTGCGACAGGAGGCACCTGTTCCGCTGACCGCGGCACGACATTGGTCGATCGTGTCATAACTACAATCGGTGCCCCGCGACTGTGATTTGGCGCACCACGCCCTTCCCTTGGCCTCGCTCTGCGTGGTGACGAAGACCATGCTGGCGCTCGCCACGATCGTGGAAACAAGCAGGGACAATAAAAAACGCTTCTTCAGGTTCTGCATCGCATCCTCCTATTGAATCGTCGAAATAATGGAGGAAGCGATTGCATGACGATATCGGGTGTTGACCTGAGTCCGAGCCGTGGAATTACTCATGCGCCAACAGCGAAAGATCGCGATGCGCTGGAATGGTTATTGTAGCCGCGACGGTGCAATCGTATCGCTCACCTGCAATAGCGATGCGATACCGGGTGGGATCTTCCGTGCGATGTCCGGACCCAGCAACGACCATGGCGCCAGTAATACCGGCTGTGCATATGCCGCCTCTGATTCCCCACCACCGCTCCGGTGGCAGCACCAATGGCCGCACCGCGTCGCCCGCCGACAGCGCCGCCAATGATGGCACCGGACACTGCGCCGCGCCCCGCTGCGCTTTGGGCAAGCGCATCCGCCAGCGGAACCACTGCAGACAGCGTGAGTAGAACGAGCAAGGTTGAGATCCGGCGCATGCGTAACTCCCTGACAATTGACGCCCCTCACCTGTCCCGATTTGAAATGCACATCCAGAACCATAGCCATCGGGGAAAACCCTTAGCCGGTGCGCGTGACGCGCCCGGCGGCTCCGTACGTCGCCATCCGGTTACGGAACCAATGCCGACCGCATGTGCCAGCGCCTTACTAATTATTCACTGGGACACACCGCCCTTCCGAATTATTGGAGCGCGATGCGATACTTTTTCCATATCCTGGACGGGCCGAAAGTTTTTCCCGATGAGGTCGGAAGCCGCCTTGCAAATCCGACGCTCGCGATCACGCAGGCTAGAGCCCTGGCTACGGAATTGAGCAAGGCCGGCGCGCTTTGCAGGTCCCATCTGGTGTTCGTTCTGGACGAGAACGGCAACCGTATCTTCAGATGCCGGGCCAGCTGATCGACAGTCGCAAGACGGACCATTTTTAGTCCGCATCGCTCTCCCCCAACGCGTTTGATAGATTTTTCCGCATTGAACGGCTTCGTATATGGCTGCCGCCGTCTATGCGGATCGGGACGTCGCCGAAGAAGTTGCCGAGTATCAGGGTAAAGCCCGATACCCGCTCAGGTGCTTTCCCCTATATCTCCCGTCGCATCTCAGTTTTTCCCGACTATCCTGCACTACATCGTCATTTGCGAGGTTCGGTCGTGCGGGCCAGAATCTTCAGATTTGCAAAGATCCTGATGGCGTTTTTCGGCATCGCGCTGATGACGATCTTCGCTGTCCGCATCTACGATTCGCAGCGAGGACTGCCACTCGAGACATGGCATACCTACGTTCCGCATGAGCTCCATGCGAGCAAGCTGGATACTGCCGACTGGGCGCAATACATGGCGGCCGAGGCGGAGCTTTTCGACGAAGTCCGGCGCGAGGTATCGCAGAAGCTCGATGCGACAGAACGTGTGCCACCCAATCGGTATTTCGAAGGCAGCCCGGTCTATCCCCCGCATTTCGTGCAGGATTTCAACCGATCCTTTGTGCTGGAGCCGAAGGGCAAGCCGATCGGAGCGGTCGTGCTCCTTCATGGCCTGACGGATTCCCCCTACAGCCAACGCCATATTGCGCGCTTCTATCGCGATCAGGGCTTCCTGGCGATCGTTCCGAGGCTGCCGGCACATGGCACGGTTCCGGCCGCGCTGACCGACGTCGTGTGGGAAGACTGGTTGGCTGCCACGCGGCTCGCTGTGCGGGAAGTGAAGAAGCGAATGGATTCGCCCGTGCCGCTGCATCTGGTGGGATTTTCCAATGGCGGTGCACTGGCCATCATGTATGCGCTTGATGCCATCGACGACGAAAAACTGTCCCGACCGGACCGCCTGATACTGATCTCGCCGATGGTCGGCATCACCAGCTTTGCACGGTTTGCCGGCCTCGCGGGATTTCCGGCCATTCTGCCCACCTTCGCCAAGGCCGCATGGCTCGATATCGTTCCAGAGTTCAATCCCTTCAAGTACAATTCATTCCCGGTGAACGGCGCGCGCCAATCGCATCTCCTGACCAGGGCCCTGCAACGGCGGCTCGCGCGCTATGCGAGTGAAGGCAGGCTGAACCAGTTTCCACCCATACTGACATTCCAGTCGCTGATGGATTTCACGGTGAGCACCCGGGCCATCGTCTCCGACCTCTATGCCCATCTGCCGGCCAATGGGAGCGAACTCGTTCTGTTCGACGTCAATCGCACCGCGCGATTTGGCCCCCTGCTCCGCACCAGCACCGATACCGCGCTGGCACGCATCGTACCCGCCGGCCCGCGGCGCTACCGCCTCGCCGTCATTACCAATTCCGGTGACAACAATGACGACGTGATCGAGCGTGTGACCGAGGCCGGCACTGTCGCCGAGCATTCCCGCCCGCTCGGCCTGAACTATCCAAGAGGCTTCTATTCGCTGTCACACGTGGCGCTGCCATTTCCGGTCAGCGATTCCCTCTATGGGGTGGAGCCGGACAAGTCCGAGGATTTTGGCGAGAACCTCGGGACCCTGGCGCCGCGCGGGGAACGCAATGTGCTGATCGCCAGCCTCGACTCGCTGATGCGGGCGTCATCAAACCCGTTCTTCCCCTATATGGTCGGGCGGATCGGCGAGAGCATTCTCACCCCCGCAAAGACCGCCCAACCCGCCCGGTAAAGCGATATCGGACCTATTGGACCAGACTGGTTCTGAGGCGCGTATACTCCGCCTCTGTAATAGATCCGGCCGATTTCAGGCGATCGAGTTTCTCGATCTCATCGGCAGCGCTGAATCCCACCATCTGGCGTAAATCGTTGCGCGCCTGCTTGGCTCGCTCTGCGTCCCTCTCGGCCATACTGCGTCCGTGCACGAGCAGGTAAGCGAAGATGCCGATATAGGGCAAGACGATGACCATGATCACCCAGCATACCTTGCCAATACCGGACACGTCGTGGCGGCGAAACAGATCACCGGTGACAACGATAAAGAGCCAGAACCACAGCACAAACATGAACACTGCAAAGACGTCGGCCACGAAATTGGCGAACGTAAAGCCTCCCTGAAACAGCATGATCGGTCTCCATGTCTAGATTCGCTCGCGATCACCTGTGTCCCTGGAATCCCAATTCAATACCAGCGATGACCGGTGATGAATGCCGACTATCGAAGAACGAGATTGGATATGCCCAGTGCCAGATTCAGTCCGATCTGACCCTCGACAGAGAGCGGCTGCAGCGTGATCGTACGGCGTGATCCGCCGACCAGGACGTTGGCACCAAGGCCCAGGCCGATGGCAACATTTGCGCTTGCCCCGACATAGCTGCCCCTCAATGTGCCGCGGCCGATATTACTGTTTCGCGCAAAGACACCCCAAAACAGCGTTCCTCCACGGGTGACGCCGACATCGAGGCCAACCCGCCTGATCGTGCCCCTGTAGTTATATCGCCGCCCATCCACGCTCGACAGGAAGACGCATTGCATCTCCTGGCGGGAGCCAAGAACCAGCCCAACCCTCGGACCGGTGCTGCATGTCAGCCCACCGACGCGCAAAAGCTGTTGCGCGTGAGCTGGTGCGGGTAGCATCTGAGGGATCAGGAAGGCACATGCCATCGTCAATATGCGAATGCTGAACATCTGCTTCCCTCTCGAAACCGCGACAAAATAACCAGGCTTCTGCCGGACGAGGCTAGCCGTCAGCACGCAATAGTTAATCGGGAAAAACCCTGAAGAGGTCATGATGAGTACCCGGATTGCCGGGGAACATTGATCTGGATTCAGGTACGCGCAGCAACGCCTGTCCCCACGGACAATTCCAGGTCATACGCAAAGGCCGGAGCGCCACAACTACGGCTGCTTTGCCTCGCTTTTAGCCGAATCCGGAAACTTTAAAATTCGGTAAGAAAGTGGCGGCGCCGATGGACAAACGCCATCTTCAGCTCAGGCGACCGCTCAAACTTCCCAGATATCGCAGGCCCGGATGGCCGGCCGCAAGAGCGCAGTCGTCGTTGTCTCTGAAGAGAATGGTCGGGTGATGTTTGGATCAATCAAGGCGTTCATCTCGCGTGCGATCGAAGACGCCAGTCAACGGAAACACGTCGAGCAGAGAGAGCTTCTCATCGTGACCGCGGCATTGCTCATCCGCGTTGCCACCGTCCATAGCGAGCTATCGGATATCAGGCGCGCCAGATTGCACGCTATTTTCAGATCGCATTATGGGCTGGATGACGCGGCTACGGCTCAGCTTCTCGTTGATGCAGATGCAGTCGCCCGTAGCGCGGTCGACCTTTATCGCTTTACCCGGCAGCTCAATGAGCTGCTCGATGACGATGGACGTCGACGGATCGTTCAACTGATGTGGGAGATCGTTTACGCGGATCAGCGGGTCAACGAATTTGAAGAGAATCTGATCTGGCGTGCGGCAGACCTTCTGGGCGTATCGTCCCGGCAGCGTGTTGAACTTCGACAGCGCGTCGTCGCCGGCATGAATAATTTGGCCGCGGTGTCAGCCTGACGCGATCAGGCGCATCCTAGAGATGCCGATCTTCGGCATGCTCACTGGGCCAACAGTGCCGCTCCGAGAGCCAGTGTCAGTGCGAGCAGTGAAATTCCCGCAACATGCCATTGGCGAAGCGTGCCTTCCGCTTGCTCGATGGTCCTGCCCCAGGCTGGAGCGATCTTCACACACCTGTCCAGAACGACGACAATATCTCCCTCGGGAATATGTGGCAGCCGCCGCACCCAGCGCGACAGCACTGCCGCCAATATGGCGCCCAGCAAAACTGGAAACAGGGCCTTCCACAGCAGTTCGGGCGCCAAAGGATTGGGCAACATTCCTTCGGGGACCGCGAGGAATAGCGCCCATGGTACGATGAGCGCCGCTACGGCGGTCGATAGCCATGGCCAGAACAGGCTCGGTGCCGCTGTCGCCTCGTAATCCGTTGATGCCGTCGTCACCAGGCCTCGTACGAATTGCAGCATGAGCAGCGTCGTGCCGACAGCAGACAGCGTTGCAACCGTGTTCGCGGCCCCGTCCCCGAGCGGTCCGTCGACCACGATTTTTGCCAAGGCACCGCCGGTCAGCGGAAGGCCGCCAAGGCCGACGGCGATGATCGCCACAGGGAGAAGGATGGGCAACAGATATCGGCGACCGGTCACCGCGATCACACCGACGGAGAGAAACAGCGCGCCTTTGACCAGAACGTGGTTCGCAGAATAGAAGATCGCCGCTAGTGCAGCGCGGCCATCTCCGGCGATCATGCCCATGCCAATGACGGCCACGATGAAACCCATCTGGCTGACGCTGGAATAGGCCAGCACAATCTTGGGCCTGCGTTGCGTCATTCCAATGACCACCCCGTAGAGCGCCGCGAACAAGCCGGTGGCTGCGAGTAACGTTCCTGCATAGGGCAGTGCCGTATCGAGGGGGAGAAAGCGGATCATTCCGAGGATGCTTGCCTTGGCGGCTGCGCCACTCAGAACGGCGGCAGCCGGCGCCGGCGCTGCTGCATAGGCCCGTGGCATCCAGACATGAAACGGAACAAGGCCTGCCTTCATGCCAAAGCCTGCGATCAACAGGCCGATGATGAGGTCGCGGTGCGGCGACGTCGGGAGTGCGGCAGCGGCATCGCCGATTAACAGCCCATCGCCGGGAATGTCCATCGCGAGCAGCACGAAGGCGATGAGCAGCAATGTCTCCGCCAGCAATCCAAGGCCGATATAGAGCGCGCCGGCGCGCCACGCATCAGCCGTTTCGTGCTGGATGATGAGGCCGCAGGCGCCAAGCGTCAGCATCGCCAGGAACAAATAGAAGCCCACCATGTCGGCAGCGAAAAATACACCGATGCAGCCCGTCAGTGCGGTGAGCCAGCACACGGCGAACCGCCCGCGATTCGGCCTGCCCTGCAGATACGGTGACGCATAAGCACCGGCCATGATCCACAGCAGCGCAGCAACGCCGAGCAGCAGCGCCCCGGGGAGATCAAGAGCGAAAGTCAAATGCAGACGGGCGGGGCCGACGACAAGCGGGGAATCGTCGGAGACAAGGAGCACGGCCACAAATGCAGGAATCGGAGCAAACGCCAGATACGAAGGCATTCGCAGTAATGCCATTGGCCAGAGGCAAGCCAGCAGCATCCCGAGCGGAAAGAGCAAGGCGAAAGCCAGCAAGGGATATGCCTCTATCATCGCTGCCAAGCCATCGGCGCCTCCGGACGACCAACTTGCAATACATCGATCGGACCGAGCGCCACGAGCCCCAGCAGAACCGAGAGCAATGCCAGCCCCAGCGCCGCCACTTCCTGATACTTCGGCACCGCGGCGTGCAATGTCAGCGGCGCGCTTGGTGGGCCCATCGCCCGCGACAGCACGATGAAGGTATATGCGCTCGTGAGCAGCCCTCCTGCGACGATCACGATTGCCCACCACCACTGCGCCGTTGCGATCGTCGCCTCCAGCAACAGCCACTTTGCCAGAAAGCCACCCGTCGGCGGCAACCCGATGAGGCATAGGCCACCGAGGCCAAAGGCGAACATCGTCATGGGAAGCGCACGTGCGATCCCGCCAAGCTCCGAGATCTGGTCATGTCCAAGCGCGGCATAGACAAGTCCGGCAGCCATGAACATGGCTGCCTTGGCGGTGGCGTGCGAGATGGCCTGGAGCATGCCGCCCGTCAGGGCATCGCCATACTGGAGATGCAACGGGTCGGCAGCGAGCGGAAACATCAGAAACAGATAGCCGATCTGCGCGACCGTCGAATAGGCGATCAGCAGCTTGAGCCGCTTCTGTCGGAGCGCGACAATGTTGCCGCAGATAATTGCTGACGCCCCGAGCACCCCAATGAGTTGACCGGCAGCCACACTCAAGAGTCCCGGCACGGCGTCGAACCAGAGCCGCACAATGAGAAAGAACGATCCCTTCACCACGACGGCTGACAGAACCGCGCTGGCCGCCGCCGGTGCGCCGGCATGCGCCGGGGGAAGCCAGAGATGCAGTGGAAAGAGCGCGGTTTTGGCGAACAGCCCCACCGTCATCAGCGTCGCGGCAGCGAGCGTCGCCGGCTCGATCTGCACGCGTTGCGACATCAGGACGATGTCGAGGGTCCCATAGCTGCCATACAGCAAGGCCGTTCCGACCAGATAGAGGATCGAGCCCAGCAGCGCGAAGAGCAGATAGCGCAATGCTGCCTGCAAGGTCTCCCCGCGACCATCGAGACAGACCAGCGGCACCGCAGCGAAAGTCAGCAGCTCAAGCGCAACGTAGAGTGTGAACAGATCGCCGCCGAGAAAGATCATGTTCATCGCGCCCGAGATCGCCATGAGCATGACCCAGAATACCATCGGCGCGCGGGTTTCAACGGACGCTGCGCGACTGTCGAAATTCGCATGCGCAAACACGCCGATGAGACAGATCACGATGGCCATGGCCACCATCATCGCGACTGAAAGTCCGTCGGCGCGCAGCGTGATGCCGAGCGGTGGCTGCCAATTACCCACAATGTAGCTCAGCGACGTTTCGCTTTGCCATACTTTCAGGAAGACAATGCATGCCACGCCGAGACCGGCGGGCAACAGAAACGCGGCAATTCTTTCGGCGTGCCGCCCGCCAAGGACAAACGACAGCAGGATGCCGACAACCGGCAATACGATGGCCAGAACAAGAAGCGCCCCGTCGGCAGTTGTCGCCCCAAGCGCCGTTGCAGCCGGCATCAGGATTTTTCCTCGCCGGTTTCAGAACTGTCGGAACCGATCGAGGCGCGGGCGGTCTCATCCCCAAGACGCTGCACCAGCGCGATAGCCATGGCCGTCGCCGCGAACGCGACGACAATCGCGGTGATCACCATCGCCTGGGGGACCGGGTCACCGCCGAGCCCGGCCGCTGCCCCCCGCCTGGCGATCACACCGAACAGCAGAAACACACCGCTCCCGAGCAAATTGAATGCAAGGATCTTGCGTAGCGGCTCGGGATTCGTGATGAGCCCGTACAGTCCGATGCCCACCAGCGCTGCGCCACACAAGCCGAACAGCGTTGCCGCGTTCATTGCTGCTGCGCCCGTACCGGCGGTCCTGCGGCCAGCATGCCAAGCGCCACAGCGATCGACAGCGTGAGAGCGGCTTCCACGGCGACAATCAGCGGTTTGGCGTAGCCTGCCGGGTAAGCCAGAAAAGCGTCGGCAAATACCCATCCAGCAAGGCCAATGGCAAGGAACAGCACCGGTCCGGTGACGAGCAGAACACGTAGCCAGAGCCGACCGATCGCAGGAGCTTTTTGCAATCCCGCGACAATGACAAGGAGCCACATCGCAGCCAGCACCGTGCCACCCTGAAAGGCGCCACCAGGATCCTTCGCGCCGACCCAGCACATATAGATTCCGAACACGATTCCCACCGGCGGCAAAAGCTGAGCCAGAAAGATCAGCGTGGGATCGGGCTTTGCATAAATCTGCAGACCCGGCGTTCCGCCCCAGGCGCGATCCGGCGCCAGCGACCAGACCCCAAGCAAAGCGAGCAGCAGGACCACCTTTTCGAGCAGCGTGTCGAGCGCACGGAAAACGAACAGCACGCCGGCGACGGGGTTGCCGAGACCACTCGGCGGCAGGTTTTCCATCACGGTGGGCGCGAGTGTCGGAATAGCCTCCGGCGGATGGAGAATGGGAATGGCAAGAACCGCCACGACCAGCGCACACATTGCACAGGTGGCAAGGCGCGCCGGCCGCGAAATCCGCGGACCATCGACATTCACGGAGCGGGACCGCGCGACGGCGCCGAGCAGCAACAGGCCGGTCATGCCGCCGCCGATCGCTGCCTCTGTCAGCGCCACATCGACCGCGTGGAGCCGGACCCATGCCATGGACAGAAGCAGCCCATAGACGACGAACATGACAACTGCGGCGAATGCCGTGCGCACAAGGATGGCTGAAGCACCGATCGTCAGGATCAGCGCAACGAGAGCAATATCGAAGACGGAGGCGATGCTCATCCGTCCGCTCCGTGGTGGCGTACCGCACCGGCGATCAATTGGGTGACGACCGCCCCGGACAGCTGGACGAGCAGCCAGACGATCATCAATTTGACCGCGAACAGCAGGCTGCTCGTCTGCGGCAGCAAGCCCAGAACGATCAGGCCAAGACCGAGATTGTCAACCTTGGTCAGGGCGTGCAGACGCGTCAGCGTATCCGGGAAACGCAATAGACCCACCGTGCCCGCAAGGAAGAACAGCGCTCCTGCGAAGACCGCGCAAATGGTCAGGATATCCATGACGAAGCTCATGCGCGCCTCACTCCCCTTTGGCTTCGGATGACGCGGCGGACGCGTCTCTGACGAATGCGACGGCCGCAAACGCCGCGAACAGCGCGAGCATCACAGCAACATCCATGACAGGCGGCGTCTCGGTTGCGACCGCGAGCAGAAGGAGGATGGCGACTCCTCCCGTGCCCAGCAGTTGGACGGCCATCAGGCGGTCCACATCGGCCGATCGCCGAAGGATGGCGAACAGGCCCAGCGCCACCGTCAGCAGCACAAAGACCGAAGCACCCAACAGCAGGCTAGGCATCGGATCTTGCGCCTCCGAGCGCCCGCATGCACAGAGTTTCCTCCATCGACAATTGTTCGACGACGGGCTGCGTCACATCGAGGCAATGAACGGCCAGGCTGCCGTCAATCGAGGTCCCGCACGGAAGCGTGCCCGGCATCAGGCTCATGATCGCGCAAAACGTATTTCGCTTCCTGCCCGGCGGCTGCTGCGCCCGGTAGGTGACGAAGCCTGGCTGCAGCGGCAGTCGTGAGTGAAGCGCCCGCAGCGCAACGTCCGCTCCCGCGACAATCGACTGACGGAGGAAGTGCAGGACGAATCCGGCAAACTTGACCGGACGGAAGCCCCATTGTTCGGCAGGCAGCAGCTTGAGGCTTGCCCAAGTCGCTGCGGCAGCTGCAATCAGACCGGGGCCCACATCGCCGGGATCGCCGCGCGTCAGCGCCAGCCAGAAGCCGAAGAAACCGATAGCGCGGATCACGGCACTGCCGATGGCATCCGACCACCTCGCCGGACTCGCCTCGCCAATATTGCCGGCCTTGATCAAATTCATTGAAGCCACCCTAACGACTGCTGTCCGAGCTCCGCTTTGATTTCTGCTTGCTCTTCGTGTTGTAAACGGGTTGCTGCGGCTCCTCAACGACGATCGGGTGCTGCGGAATCTTCAGACGATCGATGCGCACATCGTCCCGCAAAGCATCCCGGTCCATCCGGTCGCCGCGCTCGACGGAGTCGCGTGGCTCCGCACTGGCGGCGAACGCCGTACAGATGAAGAGAATAGCGGTACCTGCCGCCACAATCGAATTCCGCATGATCCCCTCTTGTGTCCTGATCGCTAAAACGCGAAATCGAGCCGTGGGCCGATCAGCCAGTCTCTATAGTGACGCAGCGCCACGTTTGAGTTTCGTGCCTCGTAGATGACGTTCGTGGTGAGCGATACGTTGCTGGCGATGTTGTATTTCAGGCCGAGAGACGCCGAATAGATCTGGTCCTGCCGGTCGCGGTTCAAGCCGTCTGTAAACCAGAACGCTTCGATGAAAGGCGTGCTGACGATCGACCATTTCGAATTCAGCTCGACCTCGATGCCAAGCAGCGCATCGGCACGCCAGCGCCTGGCCTCGGCGAGATCGGAGAAACGATAAGTGAGCTGGAGGAGCGGCGAGAGCGTGACATTGTCGAAGCTGAAATCGCGCGCGATGGCACCGGTGACATCGTGGGAGGTGAAGGCGAGATCGCGAAAGACGCCATCGTAGTCATATCTGTTTTCGTAGGTTGCGCTTATCCTCCAGCCATACAGATTCTTCGTCAGCCGCGCGCCCAGACGCGCGATGGCGGCATTGCCGTCATGCTCTCTGGAAAATGCCTCAAACTGAGCACGTGCAAAAATACGGTAGGTCAGGTCCGGCGCAAGTTTGCCGTCCAGCCGCAGGCTGACATCAGGCTCATAGTAGAAATCCCCGCGCCGGTCATCGCGCGAAAACAGGGCATTGGCCGTGTAGGTGGGCGACAGGGATCCAACAACGCTCCATGTCGGGTTCATCGACGTGTATTCGACCTTTCTGAGCTCGGTCAGATCTATGTCGGCAGCGATTGCCCCGCTGGCATAAAGGAAGCTCGTTGCTGCCAGGACAATTCCGGATCCACGCATTGCACACTCCCCAGACAATTACTCTCCGTCGGTCGATGGCTCCGGCTTCGATGATGACAGTCCCACGATCTCGCTCCCCCGAGCGGAGAATGGCCGATTGCGTCAGTAATCCACGGCATCGCGGATGATCGGACAGGTCATACAGTGACCGCCACCACGGCCGCGACCGAGTTCCGCGCCGACGATCGTAATCACCTCGATGCCTTCCTTGCGAAGCAGCGTATTGGTGTAGGTGTTGCGATCGTAAGCATAGACGACACCCGGCGATGCGCAAACGAGATTTGCACCGCTGTCCCATTGAGTCCGCTCCCGCTGATAGTCACTGCCACCGGCTTCGACCACGCGCAGCTTCTTGAGGCCCAGTGCTTCCTCGACGACGCCGACAAATGACTTCTTCTCCGCATGCAGTTCGACGCCGCTCGGATGATCGCTCGGACGATAGGAATAGGTGCGGGTCTGGCTCATGAAATCCGGCGCGAGCAACACGCAGTCGCGGTCGGCGAATGTAAAAACAGTATCGAGATGCATGGCCGCACGGATCTTCGGCATGGCCGCAACGATCACGCGCTCCGCGGCCTTCTTTTTGAACAAGGTCGCGGCAAGTTGGCTGATGGCCTGACGGGAGGTGCGTTCGCTCATGCCGATCAGCACCACCCCCTTGCCGATGGGCATCACATCGCCCCCCTCCAGCGTGGCCAGGCCATGGTCCTCCGTCGGGTCGCCCCACCAGACATTGACGTTGCCGGCAAAATCGGGATGAAACTTGTAGATCGCTGTGGTGAGGATCGTTTCCTCATGCCGCGCAGGCCAGTACAGCGCGTTGAGGGTGACGCCGCCATAGATCCAGCAGGTCGTGTCGCGCGTGTAGAGTGTGTTCGGCAGCGGCGGGAGAAGGTATTCAGTCGCCCCCGCGGCCTCCTTCACCATCCTGAGTGCAGCGCCGCCATGGGCCTCGGGAAAGTCATGAGTCGACAGGCCACCGATCAGCGTTTCCGCGAGCTTTCGGTTATCCAGCCCGGACAAGTAGCTTTTGAGCTCGTCGATGAAGCCAAGGCCGACCTGGTTCGGCACCACCTGATTATCGAGGATCCAGGCCTTGCCCTCCGGAACTGCGAGGGTCTCGGCGAGCAGGTTATGCATCTCGACGACATCGACGCCGCGGTCCCGCATTTTGGTGACGAAATCGAAGTGGTCGCGCTTCGCATTATCGACCCAGAGCACATCGTCAAACAGCAACTGGTCGCAGTTGGACGGGGTCAAGCGTGTATGGGCAAGGCCCGGGGCACAGACCAGGACCTTGCGCAGCTGGCCGACTTCGGAGTGCACACCAAACGGGACTTTTTTTGCACTGGCCATCATGAACTCCCATCGATTTCCTAGATGCTGATGTAGCCGGTGGCGAGGCCGTGGATGCCGACAACGCATCCGACGACGGCGACGCCGAACAGAACCCATTCTGCGGGAGTGAAGAGCTGCTTGTTGAGCTCCCTCCGCGTGATGAAATACAGGATTGTGCCGGGCGCGTAGATGATGAAGCCGAGCAGCAGAAATTTCATACCGCCGGCGAACAGCAGGAAGATCGTATAGGCTGTCGCCAGAACAGCGATGATCGTGTCCTTGCGAAGATCGCTCGGATCAGTCTCGTAAGTCTCCTTGCGGTAGACCAGCATCAGCGCGAATGCCGCAGAGAGAAAGTACGGAATAAGCGACAGGTGACTGCACAGCGACAGAGCGAAGGTGAAGGCATCGTCGGAAAACAACGTGGCGAGGAGCACGATCTGAACGAGCAAACTGCTCATCAGCAGTGCCATTGACGGAACCTGGTTTGCGTTTTCGCGGGCCAGGAAAGCCGGCATGTCCTGCCGCTTGGCCGCAACCGACAGGACTTCGGCGGCCATCAGAGTCCAGGCAAGATAGGCGCCGAGCACCGAGACAATCACCCCGATGCCGATGAAAACGGCACCCCAATGACCAACGGCCGCTTCGAGTACGCCACCAACCGAGGGTTGACGCAGTTGCGCCAGTTCTTCGCGGGGGAGGATGCCATATGCAAGAATGGACACGGACGCGAACAAGGCCAACACGGCCAGAAATCCCGTCACGGTCGCAATACCGACGTCCTCGCGCCGCTGTGCGTAGCGGGAGTAGTTGCTGGCGCCTTCGATGCCAAGAAACACGAAGACCGTGACCAGCATCGTCGCCTTGATCTGCGCGAAAAGATTTCCGTAGTCCCCGCTTGCGCCGCCCCAGAGGTTGCCGACGAACACATCGGGCTTGAGGAAGAAGATCGCCAGGACGACGAACAACAGCAGTGGAATGACTTTAGCGATCGTCACGATCTTGTTGATCGCTGCCGCCTCCTTGACGCCGCGCAGCACAAGGAAATGGAACGCCCAGATGCCTACCGATGATATTGCGACGGCGGTGACCGTGTTACCCTGACCGAGCGCGGGGAACAGCGCGCCGAGCGTCGACTTGATCAGAATCCAGTAGGAGACGTTGCCGACGCAGGCGCTGGCCCAGTAGCCAAAGGCGGAGAAGAAGCCGACATAGGGCCCGAACCCCTCCCGCGCATAGGCGTAGACGCCCGCATCGAGATCCGGCTTGCGGTTGGCCAGGGTCTGAAACACAAATCCCAGCATCAGCATGCCGGCACCGGCGACGGCCCACGCGATCAGCGCTCCATAGATGCCCGTGGCCTGAGCAAAATTACGCGGTATCGAAAACACACCAGCGCCGACCATCCCGCCGACCACCATGGCCGTGAGCGTCCAAAGCGGCAATTTCTGGTCACCTGCACTGCTCATGGCCAAAGCACTCCCATGTGCAGAAGCGGTCGGCCTGCAGCAAATGGGACATGTAGGCGACCACCTGCGACCGGAGCCTGCAAGACGCATCGACGGGTTTGAGAAAAGTTCGGCCGCGAAAGACGCGCGCACCGATTGTGTTGCGCAGCCTCATAGGGCTGGCGCAGGAGCCACGCCGGTGCGCGCAAGGCGCGGGCAGATGTAAACAACATCAGGTCCTGCACCGGACGTCCCCTTCCAACATCAACTACTGGAAAGAAGAGCACATTCGGGATGCACCACGATATCGGGTGATGCCCTAGGTTGAAGACGGGGAGTTACCCTAAGTGCCGATGCGTCCGGCGTGAAACAGATACGATCTGACTATGCTTGCGCCGATCGGAGCGGCTCCGGCGCCCTCTCTCTTCCGCCGAACCATGCCACATACAATGTGGGCAGAAAGATTAGAGTGAGAACCGTCGCAACCAACAGCCCACCCATGATCGCAAAAGCCATCGGTCCCCAGAACACCGTTGGGGCGATCGGTATCATGCCGAGCACGGTCGATACGGCCGTCAGCATGATCGGGCGAAAACGAGAGCTTGAGGCATCCAGCGCGGCGTCCCACACGCTTTTCCCTTCATCGCGTTCGGCGTCGATCTGACCGATCAGGATCACCGCATTTTTTGTAATCATGCCGAGCAGCGCGAGAATGCCCAGAATCGCGACAAACCCGAGCGGACGGCCCGACAGCAGAAGCGCGGCGACCACGCCGATGAGCCCAAGGGGCGCCACGCTCAGGACGAGAAACAGCCGCTGAAAGCTCTGGAGCTGAATCATGAGGACCGTAAACATGATCAGCAGCATCACCGGCACAACGGCGATGACCGATGCCTGCGATTTCTGACTTTCTTCGACCGTTCCGCCAACAACGATCCTGTAGGATGCTGGAATGGTCTTCGACAACGCGGCAATGGCCGGCGTCAGCGAATTGACAACGGATTCCGGTATTGCACCGGCAGTGATATCCGTCTGCACCGTCAGGGTCGGGACACGGTCGCGCCGCCAGATCAGGGGATATTCCTGCTCGTATTCGAAGGTTGCAAACTGGCTGAGCGAAACCGTCTGCCCGCCTGGCAGCGGAACTTGCAAATTGCGCAAGTTGGGCAACGAGACGCGCTGGTCATCGACCGCGCGCGCAACGATATCGATCAAATAGATATCATCGCGAACCTGGGTGACCGTGGTGCCTGAGATGACCGTATTCAGCACGCCTGCCAGGGCTTGAGAACTCAGCCCCAGCAAACGCGCCTTGTCCTGATTGACCCGAATACGCACCTGCCTTGCAGGCTCGATCCAGTCGAAATTGACACCATTCGCCTGGGGATTGGCGGCGATGACCTGAGCAAGCTTGAACGCAATTTCGCGCACCATGCCTGCGTCAGGACCACTGACGCGATATTGGACGGGCCAGCCGACCGGCGGCCCAAGCTCAAGAGGCGAGACCCGTGTAATCGCATTGGGGAAATCATTCGCCAGAAGCGTCTCCAGCTTTGCGCGGATGCGTTCACGCGCTGCGACATCCTTTGCGACGACCACTGACTGGGTAAAGAAATCATTTGGCAGCTGAACATTGAGCGGAAGATAGAACCGGATAGCACCGCGGCCCACATAGGTGCTCCAGCGCGCAACATCCGGATCACCCTGCAGGGCAGCATCGAATCTCTGTGCCGCTGTCTGGCTGGCATAAATGGATGCGTTTTGCGGCAGACTGATATCGACGAGCAATTCCGGACGATCGGACGACGGGAAGAATTGCCGGGGGATGAACGGGAGAAGAAGAAACGAGCCGAAGAAAAGCACCAGCGAGAGCGCGATGGTCAGCCATCTCGCCCGCATGGCGAATATCAGAAAGCCGCGATACCACCTGAAAACTCTGCCGGGGGCATCCGTCTTGCGCTCCTTCGGCGGCTTGAGGATGACAACGCCCATCAGCGGAGCGAAGATCACGGCAACGAACCAGGAGACGATCAGCGCAATACTGACAACGGCAAAGAGGGAGAACGTGTATTCTCCCGCAGAACTCGCGGCAAAGCCGACAGGCACGAAGCCCGCGATGGTCACCAGTGTTCCCGCCAGCATGGCGAACGCGTAGGTGCGAAAGGCAAAGCTGGCAGCCTGAACCTTGTCGTCGCCTTCAGCCAGCCGGTTCAGGGTGGCATCCGTGGTGGTCATCGCATCATCGACGAGGAGCGCGAGCGCGATAATGAGCGCGCCGAGCGATATGCGCTGCATGTCGATTCCGGCAAGCTTCATGATCGGGAACACGATGGCGAGTGTCAGCGGTATGGACAGCGCAATGATCAGGCCCGGGCGCACGCCGAGGCTGATAAAACTCACCACGAGAATGATGGCAATTGCCTGCAGCAGTGACATCATGAATTCGGAGATGGCGCTCTCGACCGTGACAGCTTGGTCGGCGATGAGCTTCGGTTCGATGCCAATCGGAAGATCCGCCGTGATCGCAGCCATCGCCCGCTTGAGACTCTTGCCGAGCGCGAGAATGTCTCCGCCGTCACGCATCGAGATGGCCAGGCCGATGGCTGGTTCGCCATTAACGCGAAACAAGGGCTGCGGCGGATCGGAATAGCCGCGCGTAATCCGGGCGATGTCACTCAGGCGGATCATGCGCCCGCCAGCAACGAAGTTGATGTCAGCAACATCCTGCTCGGACTGAAATGCACCGGACACCCGAAGCGATAGTGTCTCGTCGCCCGTTTGAATCGTGCCAGCTGGCCTTATGATATTTTGCGTCTGGAGAGCGGACAGCAGTGCCGTGCGGTCGATGCCAAGGCTTGCCAGTTCCTTCATCGAGAATTCAACAAAGATCCGCTCGTCCTGAGCTCCCAGCAACTCGATCTTCGATACGTCGGGGACTAGAAGAAGCTTCGAGCGGACGTCTTCCACATAGTCGCGAAGCGCGCGGTGCGTGAAACCGTCGCTCGTGAAGCCATAGATAATTCCGAACGTATCGCCGAAATCATCGTTAAACCCGGGTCCGACCACCCCCGCCGGCAGCGTATGGCGGATGTCGCCAATGTTCTTGCGGACCTGATACCAGGTGTCGGAGACTTGTTTGGCGTTCGCGTTCCCCTGCAGGTTGACGAAGATTGTGGTGACGCCTGCCCGCGTGAAACTGCGCAGGAAGTCCAGATGCGGTGTTTCCTGCAGCTTGCGCTCGAGGCGCTCGGTGACCTGTTTGATGGTCTCCTCAACCGTTGCTCCGGGCCATGCCGCCTGAACGATCATCGTCTTGATGATGAATGACGGGTCCTCGCTGCGACCGAGGCGGAAGTAGGACAGGACACCGAAGATAACGGCAACAATCATGACATAAACCACCAGGGAACGGTGCTTAAGTGCCCATTCGGAGAGGTTGAAGCCGGTCATTGCTCTGACCCAAGAAGACGTATTTTCTGGCCGGGGTGCAGCGCCTGCACACCCGCGGTCACGACGACCTCCCCCGTGTCGAGTCCCTGAGACACCACGACCTGCGCCTGCTCGAAGCGCAAGACGTCCACGTTTCGGATCGAAACCGTGCGACTCGCGGGATCGACAATCCAGACTGCGGGCTGTTGATTGGCCCTCGTCAATGCCGATGCCGGGATCTCGATCATGGGGGCGGCATCCATTTCCATGCGCCCCACGACGGTCGCGCCAAGCCGCATGGCCGCCGGCGGATCCGTCAGGCCAACCTTGATTTCAAAGGTGCGCGTGACGGGATCGGCCTGGGCGCCGACCTCACGGACACGACCGTGAGCCGTCACCGCGGGATCGTCCGTCAGGCTGACGGTTATTTGCGGATCGCTCGGTGCCGATCGAAAAAATTGAGCAGGTACGTCAAAGACTGCGTCGCGGCCATCCTGACGCGCCAGCCTGAGAATCATTTGCCCGGCCTGGACAACTTCTCCGGCGCCAGGTCCGACAGCGGTTATGACGCCCGGTGCGTCCACTTTCAGCTCGGTAAAGCTCACCAGATCATGCGCCGTCTTGAGCTGCGCCTCGGCGGCATCGACCTGCGATTGAGCGGTTTGTTGCGCCTGCGTTGCCTGGTCGTAGTTGACGCGGGTGGTCCAGCCCTGTGCAAGCAGCGTCTGCTGACGATCGAAATGGTTGCGTGCCTGGGTCAGCTGCCCCTGCGCGGCCGCGACTGCCGCCTGGGCCTGGCGCAACGTGTTCAACTCATTCTGGGATTCAAGCCGCGCGATGACCTGACCGGGCTGAACCCGATCTCCGGTTTTCCCGTTGTTTTCGATCAGTCGGCCCGAGATGCGAAATGCCAGCGCCACCTCGTCTTCCGCTTCGATACGGCCGGTGAATGAAAGCGGCGCGCCCGCAATGCTCTTCGCAACAGTGACCGTACGCACGGGCCGCACGACAGGAGCGGCTTCATCAGACTCTCTGCCGCACGCCGTCAGCAGAAACGCCGGCACAATTGTTAGAATAATTATAATCGTCCGATATCGTGTAACTCGACATAGGTAGGCATGACGCGCATACGCAGGCATGAAGAAACCCTCGCTGAGCAAAATTGCACACCAGATTCGCGACCATCTTGCAAAAGCAGGTAGCTGGCTTCTGCCTGCGTGATCGCTTGCCCGCCAATTCTTCTATGACTCGAAATATTCTGGAGTTGCGGATATCTACCCGGTATCGGGGAAACTACTGATCGTACCAACGATTCTCTGACGCGCTGCTGGACGCTCTCAAGCCGTAGCGGGATTCATGCGCCCTGTTGAAGACGATAAGGTTCCTTGTGCAAAGCAAACGCGGCAATTAACTGAAATTACTTCTATCGTTACTTCGTGTGTTTTCAGACTGAGTATAGTCAGTCGCACATCGGACGATCGGCGACATCTTACTTGACGCCGATTCAATCAAGGGTATTTAGTAAGGATAACTTCGCGCAAGAGAACGATGGCATTTAACCTTAGTGGTTACTCGCCACTCGATCCAAGATGCATCGGACTACATGATGGCCCACAAGGCTCACGTAGACGACTCGTGTCGAATTCACGTTCGGGCAAAGGTCGTGGCTCACGACACTTTCGACGGCACTGCTAGTGTGCGAACAAAATCAAAACTTGGAAAATCAAGCCTTGGTATCCAGCTTTTGGCGCTGCAAGAGGATATGCAGCAGCGGATTGCATCGGACCTCCACGATTCGACTTGCCAGCATCTGCTGGCCGCGAGTTTGAATATGATGCGAATGAGGTGCGCCGTCGCTGGCATCGGCAGCGCCATAAACATTTGTGATGAGATCGACGCGTCGATCGGTGAGGCCCTTAGGGAAATCAGGGCTTTCACCTACCTCCTGCATCCCCAGAATTTGCTCGACGGCGGATTGAAGTCGGCGATCGAGGAGTTTGTGGTGGGGCTTTCATCGCGAACATCGCTGGAAACGCGTCTCAAGATCGATGCTGCGGTCGATGCATTGCCTAACGAAACGCAGCGCTCATTGCTGAGAGTTGTCCAGGAAGCGCTCGCGAACGTCTTCAGGCACGCGAAAGCGACGCAGGTGAATATCTCGATCAAGGCCACAGACACCAACGTCACGCTGCGGATTAGCGATAACGGCTGCGGAATGCCGATTTCTCAGGCAAGAGATCGCCATAAAGCAGTGCCGCTTGGTGTTGGAATTCCGGCCATGAGAGCGAGACTGGATCAGATGGGAGGCATATTTGAGATCCACTCGTCATCCACAGCGGCATGCAGCGGGACCACAGTGTACGCGACTATTCCACGAGCCATCTCGCGCAAAGGAAACAAGCCAGTGGATATCCACCAGAGCGCCCGAGGATCGGCGAAGATCCGACCGTCGCATGGCTAAAGGTCAGCTAACGGATGCAGCAATTTGACGCTCAGCGAGGGCAATGAACTCCAAGGGCTGGATCTTCTCGATGAAAGTATTTTTCGCCTGTAAGGAAATGACATCGGAGTACTGAGGACCATGAAGCAGATTATGATAGCCGATGATCATGACGCGGTGCGAGCCGGAATCCGTGCAGTTCTGGAACGACGTCCAGGATGGGAGGTTGTTGCAGAGGCCCGCGATGGCAAAGAGGCAGTCGCTTGCGCCATCGAGAAGCAGCCGGATGTCGCTATCGTTGATTACTCGATGCCATTCATGACCGGCCTCGAAGTTGCGAGGCGGATGAAGGAGTACAAACTTCCAACAGAGGTGCTTATATTCACGATGCACGACTCGATCGCGCTCGAGCTACAAGCATCTCAAGTTGGCGTTCGCGCATTCCTGCGAAAATCCGATGCCAACAAAATGCTCCTGGCGGCCGTTGAATCACTAATGCATCACAGATCGTTTCATGCCGGCGAGACTTGCGGCACAATGGTCGGATCGGCTGACGGAAATATTGGCACAAGCCGATCGCTATCGCCGCGCGAGAAGACAATCGTTAAACTGGTTGCCGAGGGTTACAGCAACAAGCGTGTAAGCGAGACCTTGAGTTTGAGTATCAAGACGACCGAGACCCACCGAGCTGCGGCGATGCGCAAGCTTAACGTAAAATCGACTGCAGGTCTGGTTCGGTACGCCGTACGAAACAATCTAGTAGAAGCGTGATTGCGCAAACATGGTCGACGGCCTTCACGGATTTGGCAGCCGTGACGCATATCATTTCGAGGCGGTCGTTCTAGCGAGCTGCTTTCGTCAATTGGGATATGGCCAGTGGTTCCAACGAATGGGAACGGCACTGTGAAGCAGATCTTGATTGCAGACGATCATGAAGTCGTGCGATCCGGATTGCGCGCGATCGTCGAAAGCCGTGCAGACTGGGCCGTGAGCGGAGAAGCGAGCGATGGCAGGGCTGCGGTCGCCATGATCAGGGAGTTGAAGCCCGATATAGCAATTGTCGACTATTCCATGCCCGTCCTGAATGGTCTGGAGGTGAGCCGTCAGATCAAGTTGCATTACCCCCGGACGGAGGTGCTCATCCTGACAATGCATGAAAGCAATGAAATCCTCACCGAATCCCTCCTGGCAGGGGTACGAGGCTTCTTGTTAAAGTCAGATGCGCGACATCATCTCATTGCAGCGATCGACGCATTACTCAATCACCGGCCTTACTTCACCGGTGTGGTCGTGGAAAAATTGCTTCACGACTACCTGGCCAGCAAGAAGGACAAATCGAAAGTCCTGCTGTCGTTACGCGAGCAAAACGTCGTTCAGCTGATCGCCGAAGGACACACCAACAAGTCCGTCGGCACGGTACTGAATCTCAGCGTGAAAACTGTCGAAGCCCACCGCGCATCCGCCATGCGCAAGCTTGGAGTTTCCTCCACTGCCGAATTGGTCCGGTATGCAATTCGCATGAAACTGATTGGACCCTAGCTGCCATAGGAAATGTGGGGGACCATGCCTGAGCCGAGAGTGGATCAAGCCATCCTAGCCAAGGACGTTCGAAGTCGGGATCTTCCGACGGAAAGCGCTAACGCCAGCCGGCGGCTGACCCTCGGGGGAGCACTCGTTATTCTGGGTGTTGCCAGCGGCATCTTCCTCGCCTGGCGCGCATCGTCCAGCCTTCTCATCATATTTGCGGCGATCCTGCTTGCATCACTTCTCGATGCCTGCGCTCGGTCGCTTGGTCGATACATTCCGATCGGGCGCGCGTGGCGGCTAACCATCGTGATCGTCATCCTGACAGCAGTGATCGTGCTGGGCACAATATGGGGGATTGGAAAAATCCCCGAGCAGGCCCGGATCCTGATGCGCGTCATGGACGCCCAACTGGATATCCTGCAACAACGCCTGCTGGCTTTTGGCGTGGATCTGTTCGGCCCGGACGGAGGGCGCGACTTCTCCCGCTGGTTTCCCGATCACGACAAGCTCTTTGGCCACGCGCAATCGGCCGTCGGGACCGCCTCGAGCTTTCTTGCCAATACGCTCGTCATCATATTTCTCGGCCTTCTCTTTTCGCTCGATCCGCAGGCCTATCGCGACGGCGTCGTATTGCTGGTCAAACCCTCCTCGCGTGAGCGCATGCGCTCTGTTCTGGATGAAATGGGCGCCGTGCTGCGCTCATGGCTCATGGGACAACTGATCCGGATCGTCCTGATGACCGCCTGCGTGTGGCTGGCGCTTTATTTGCTCGGGCTTCCAAGCGCCTTTCTGCTCGGCCTGCAGGCCGGTCTGTCGAACTTCGTGCCTTATCTCGGCCCGATATTGGCCAGTATCCCCGTGGGATTGGTCGCAATGCCGCTTGGTCCCTCGATGGTGATCTGGGCCATCGGGATCTACACCGTTATTCAATCCATCGAGGGCTATGTGATCGGCCCGCTCATTCAGCGGCGCGCGGTGGAGCTGCCCCCCGCATGGACGCTGGTCGCCATTGTCCTGCTCGGCTCTCTGTTCGGCGTCCTGGGAATTGCGCTTGCGATGCCCCTATTCGCGATCGGGCGCGTCGCCGTTCTTCGACTCTATGTGGAGGACTGCCTGGGAGATAACCTGAACGACGGTCCTGACCTTAGGTAAAGGCGGGAAACTCCGACTAGATGGAAATATTGCCCATCGCAAGATTGTAGAGGCCAGCGGCCGCTGCCACGAGGATCGCTCCGAACAGGATTCCTTCGGCAGATGCAAAGACCGTCGCTTTCTGCTCCCGCCGCGCGATCACGAACAGGATCGTGACCGGCGCATAGAGAAGCGCCGAAAGCAGCAGGAAGGTGGGACCGCCTGCGTAAATCATCACAGCCGCGTAAATCGTGGCAAGCGCACCGCGCACCCAGTCGATAGCGCGGCTACGCGGCTCTATCTGATATGTTTCCCCGGTCCATGCGAGTTTAAGTCCGTATGCAGCGACAAACAGATAGGGAATGAGCGTCATTGAACTCGTCATCTTCAATGCCAGCGTGAAGGCATATTCAGCAAAATAGGTGACGAGCAGGAACAGCTGAATAAGGCAGTTGGTAAGCCACAGCGCGCCTGCGGGTACCTTGTTGACGTTCTCGCGCGTGAGGAAGCGCGGCATCGTGCCGCTGACGGCTGCGGAATGGAGAACCTCGGCGGCGAGCAATGACCAGGACAGATAATTTCCAAGCACGGAGATCAGCAGGCCGATGCTGATGAATATCTTGCCCCAGGATCCAACGATCGCTTCCAATACGCCTGCCATCGAGGGCGTCGCGAGCGCGCCCAGCTCCGGGCGTAGCAGAATTCCATAGGACAGCATGGTGACCAGGACAAGCAAAGCGAGCACACCAAGAAAACCCAGAACCGTCGCGATCCCGACATCGTTGCGGTCCTTTGCGTAGCGCGAGTAGACGCTTGCTCCTTCGATCCCCACGAACACGAATACGGTGACGAGCATCGTGTTGCGAACCTGGCTCGACACACTGGCAAAGCTCGGCTCCTCACCGCCCCAGAAATTGAGCGCGAAGACGTCGGCCTTGAACGCAAAAGCAGCAACGACGATGAACAGGAGTATCGGTATCATCTTCGCGAATGTCGCAATCGTATTGAGCGCAGCAGCTTCCTTGATACCCCGAAGGATGAGGATGTGAACGCTCCAGAGCAGCAGCGACGCGGCCACGATCGCAACGGGTGTGGTGCCGTCGCCAAACACCGGAAAGAACTGTCCCAGTGTCGCTTTGATCAGCACAAGACACGCAACATCGGCAAGGCAGCATCCGATCCAGTAACCGGCCGCAGATGCAAAGCCGGCATAGTCGCCGAACCCGGCTTCAGCATAGGCGAAAATGCCAGTATCGAGATCGGGCCGACGCCGGGACAGCGTCTGAAAGACAAAAGCGAGCATCAGCATTCCGGTGCCGGCGATGCACCAGGCAATCAGGGCGCCGAGACCGCCCGTGGCGCGACCGAATGCCGATGGTAATGCAAAGATCCCGGAGCCGACCATCGAGCCGACCACGAGCGCAATCAACGCGCCGCGCGAGAGCTTCTGATCGGATGAACTGGATGATGTTCCCATTTTTCTATTGAACCTGACGCGCGAAGATGATCGGTCGAATGAAGAAGGACCGGTATTGGCGCAGCAATAGGAGGGCACCGTTTCCGGGTCCCTCCGAGATCGTTCCGGCTATCCGTTCGCACCTTCTGCAATCGGCGACACGGTGTCGTCCTCATCGAGCAGAACAGTCGCCCTGGAAAGCCGGTCAAAGAGTTTTCTGCGAGCTGCAACGGGTGGCCAGGCGTAAAGAAAGATTTCCGAAGGCTTCCAGATCGCGACCCAGCCCAGAATAAGAAAGCTCTCTGACAGAACCCTTGAAAACGGTCCCTCCGTCATTCGCTGGGCGAAGACCCAGCCGAGCAAGAGGCAAATGAAAAGGATCGCCATTCCGACGACGAGTGACAGCCGGCCGGTCTTGAATAACTCGCTCAGTTCACGTGAGACGGCCTGGCTTCGAAGGCCAAAGTAGTATCTGACGGCGGCAGCGATATCAGACACATGCGTTTTCCGGAGTTCGTCAGGCGGCAGATAGATGACGATTTCAATTGGGACACGGTCGGAAAACTCCAGCGCGCGGTCAACGATGTAGTCCTCAGCCTGTAGCGCGAGATCGGTCTCGCGAAACGGAGACGGATCGAGCGTATCGAAGAGCTGCGATACCTTGCGAAGCTTCATTTCTATTCGCCCGACCTCTGTACTTTCGGCCGAATCGTTTCTCATAAGCCTTTCTCGATCGTCTTCGAGCAACGAAGCGTGCCGGCGCGACCGTCGCAGGGAACGTCCGACGAGCCAAGAAATCCCAGCAGATCATTGACGCTGCCACCAATACAATCAGGTGTTTCCCCTAGGGCGAGATGCAGGATCCAGATTAGGGAACGCCGATTGCGCCGCGTTTGTTGCGTCCAGCGACGCCTCACCCAAGCGGGAAACGAATTGGCACCTGCGAGCTCATCGGGAAATCCCCTAAGTCCACTAAGGTAATCATCCGATATCGCAGCGGCCTTGCAGAAGCTTAGGCTAGCTTTTTGAAGGAGGCCGCGCCGTTTCGGAATTCGCGACAGCGGACAGAATTACGACTGGATCGTCGATGAGTGAACTGGATCTGCCACCGAGTCGACATACTGAAGACCTTCACTTCAGAACGAGAAGCATCGTCCTCAGGCAGCTACCCTTTCTTGCCATTCTCGCGCTCGCAATCGCGGGCGTCGCCTATACGAATTTTTCAGGCAAACCGCTCATTGGCTATTGGGAGTTCCTTGCCCTCGCAATTGGCGTTGTATGCGTCGTAACCGAATGGACCGAGCTCGATGACAGGCAGGCCCGGGTTCGACTGGTATGGACGCAAGCGCTTCACTGGATCGCGGTTCTTGTTACGATGAACATCATGCTGCTGGCGGGCGTTCAACAGCTCCTTCCTGCGCCTGCGACAAGTCTCGTACTTCTGATGTTGCTGGCGCTCGGCACCTTTCTCGCCGGGCTGAACCTTATGTCCCTGCAAATGGGATTTCTCGGCCTCTCGATGGCTCTGGCAGTTCCCGCCATCTCCTGGATCAAGCAATCGGCACTCTTTCTGATTCTGGTTGTGGTCTTCGTGATCGGCCTTGTCATGGCTTTTTGGTCGCTCCGGACGGATACGCGTCGACCTGCGCGAACGGCGTCTTCACGGCCTGCTTCGCCAGGCGATCCGGTTGCCGATCACGAAGACACATCGGACGAAGATACATCGGACATCGAAGCAGCTCGCCGGCGCCTTGGGTTAAGCGACGATTAGCAGATCTGACAAACCAGGCAGCTGCGTTAGGCCGCATGGAGATGCGCAGCTTTCTCATTTAAGAGTTTCCGTTCGGAGCGATCCTCAACAGGAGATATCATGAAGCGCTTTATTGCTGCGGCAGGTTCAGGGGTGATTTTCTTGTGCGCTGCGTTCTCCGCGACTGCAGACCCTCGCGATTCCGTCGAACGTGGTCAAAGACTGGATTCTGAAGCAATTCGGGACGATGTCCGCACCAACCGCCTGAAGACACCAGCGTCACCGCTCAACGTCGAACAACCGCGGCAAACTCAAGGACAGACACTGCACCGCAGAGGGCGACCACGCTTGCACGCCATGCCGCGACCTCCGAGCGAGCGACAATTGCGACTGCGCCGGCAACAAAAATCAGTTGAATGACAGGATTTAAATTAGCGGTTTCCACCGCCGACCGATCACCATCCGGCATCGCGTGATGTCGTTGGCTTGGCTCCACGGAACTATGAAGATAGCTGGCACCACCACTAGCGTAACGTCATCGTCGCTATTCCCGCGGCAAGGCTCACGCCGATCTGGCGCTCTAGCGACAGTGGTTGGAGCATCACAGTCCTGCGAGATCCCCCAATCAGAACATTCGCGCCCAGACCCGGGCCAAACGCCACGCTGCCACTCGCGCCGACGTAATTTCCACGGAGCGTACCCCGGCCGACCTGTGAGTTTCGGGCGAAGACCCGCCAGACCAGCGCGCTCGACGGAGTCACCCCGAGATCCAGGCCGATACGGCGCACCGTTCCCTCATAGATGTACTGCCGTGACGCATTTCGTACCCTGAACACGCATCGCAGCGTCTGACGTGAACCGATAATCAATCCAATCCGGGGGTTGCTCATACATGTCAGCGTTCCTGCCCTGAATGCGGCAGAGGAAGCCGGCACCGATGAAACGCAAAGCAAAAGGGATACACCGAAAAGTCCAAGCAGGGCCTTCTTGATCATGGGAGCCTCCACTTTCTGCGGAGAATATGGCAGTGGCTATTCAGCGCCGCAAGATCGCCACGTCAGGCACAACTCGCAAGCTGACTCGATTTCGATTCGAATAGTTACGATGCGATGCCGCTCGACGCGGTTCTTCTGGTCGATACATTTCCGCAGACGATTGCGAGTAGCCGCATTACCCGATCGATGGCCTTGCGGTCATATCCTCCGCCGCATCCGCAGGGTCACTCGCGCCCGCCAGCACGTCGATCCGCTCCGGCTCAAGCAAGCAAAGCTGCTCATCCGTCCCTGCCGCAAGCCTGTGAATATAGAAGTGCGTACTCGTCGCATCAGCAGCGGCCATGATCGGTGACGGCGCCGAAATGACCTTCAACGCGCCAAAGGTGCCGATCCAGTCGATATGGCGATGTCCGTGCATGACGACGGCCCGATCGGCAAACGCCTCCAACCGACGTACAAACCAGCTGCCGTTGATCACGGCCGTTCCGATGCGTTCCGCGAACGCGGTCACTGGCATCGGATACTCCATCAGGTGATGATGCAATGCGATTATCCAGCGCGCTTTCGGGAACTGAGCGATAAAAGCCTCCAGCCGGCGAGTCTGCTCGATCGAGACGAGGCCAAGTGCATTGGTGAAGGAGAAATGTGTTTCAGCATTGGAATTGAGCAGCGCTATGCCGAGTCCATTCTCCTCCAGAGGCGGAACCACCATCGGATACAAGTCATCGAAGACCCCACGCAACCGGGCTGCGCGCTGCAGGCCACCGAGGTCCGCGAAGTCGGCCATCTGACGGCGATACGGCGCCAACGCGTCGTTAAGTGTCGTTGTATGACCTTTCGCGTCTTTCACAACAAAAGCACGATCGCCCTGAATGGCAGCGATGGCCGAAAGCGTGCGGACCTGTCGCAACCGTTTGCCCGGACTGAACGGGAGATCCAGTCGCGCCGGATTCGCCCGGTCCACGATGTTGATGTCGTGATTTCCGGGCAGCACGAAGGTGCGCGCCACGAGATCCGGATAGTGCGACAGGACGTCCAGAAACTCCGCCCATTCGGTCGCCCGTCCGGCATCGGTCATGTCGCCGCTGATCAGTACATGGTCGAGCGGATCAACGGCGTGAATGGCGGCCAGCCGCGCCAGTACTTGCTCAAGACGCTCATTCCCCTGCGGCCCGGCGCGCCCGCTTTCAATGCGGAAACCGTATCGTTCGCCGACCACATGGAGATCCGACAAATGAGCCACGCGCCAGATCCTGGCATGCGCCGGCGCTGCATCGAACGCGACAATATCCACCGGCTGCGCCATACGGGCATCGGCCAGGCCCCAGACAAGCGATGCGCCGGCAAGGTAACCGCATATCAAGACTGCGGCATTTGCCAGCGTCGGAATGATCAAACGATGGGGAACACCAAGATCTTCCAGGCTTCCTGTCCAGCGCGAGGCTGGCCACGCCCACATCGCGACCGCCACAGCGCAGATGGAGATGACGATTCCTGCCGCGGCCGAATTCACCGCGCGGAGCCGCGCCCTTCCATGCACGGTCAGATGTCTTCCCAGCACCTTCTCCGTCAGATGCTGTAGCCCTTCACGGCCGAAGACATATCCCGGCTGGATGGCAAGCGCGTTAAGAGACCAGAAATTGATCTCGGCGAACCGAAACAGAGGCTTCCAGCCGATCCACCCCAGCGCGACAATCCCGATTGCCACCAGCAGCGCGCCGATCTCCGTCAATACGAGAACCTTGTCCGACAGAGTTGAGAGCCAGGCAGAAGCAACCAATGCCGCGAGACCCAACGACACCGCCGGCAGTAACAACGATACTGTCCAGGCAAACAGGAGCTTCGGCAGACTGACTTCAACAAGCAGGCTCCCGGCCATCGAGAGCAGAGTTCGCTGTTCAGGGCTGGCGGCATCGTCCTCGATATCGCCCCGGCGCGGGTCGATTGTTTCTGCGTTCCGCTCCTTCGTTGGCTCGTCGTCTCCCGCATCCCCTCTCTTCATGGCATCGCCTCTTGTGAACAGGCACAATCCTGTCACGAGAGTAACGCTATCATATCTTCGACGACATCCGCACGCGTCAGGGTTTGACCCGATGCAACATCACCGCTCGCATGGTGTAATTACCGAAGCATGGCGAGAGATGAGCGCGGCAAATAGAGACAGGTCACTGAAAATATCACTCAATTTCTCGAACATGTTGCGGCATGCAGATCTGATTAGGCGGTTTAAGACTTCTGAAAATTGAGACAGCGAGGCATACCCATATCGAGCGCATCTTCCCGTTCTGATTGACGGACTGCGCCTTTGGTAATATCCATTCGCCCCGTGCGATATCAAAAATCAGGCTGATAAAAAGCCGGAACGGAGTCCCATGGACTCGCAATCGATCGCAACACAGGCTGAACGGCCTGATGTCCCGACTAGGCAATCGACCTGGTCGGAGACTGTTCAAGGGCTGGCGCCTGAAACCCATCGCCGCTTCACAACAGCTTTCATGGGTGAACTATCATTCGCGACCGCCATTTGCGCGCCCATGCACGTCCGCGCCTCACCGTTGATCTTGCGATGCCGTCGCCATTCGGCGTCGCTACGATTATCGGCTCTGCCGTGCAATTCCGGTGCCTCCTTATATCCCTGACGTTCCTTTTCTATTCTTGAAAGGAGAAGTTCTATGGAAGCGATGGATCGGCGAAACCTCTTGCAGGGCCTTCTGTTCAGCGCGGTCGCCACGGGCCTTGGCACGAGCGTCTTTCTGACGACTGCCAAGGCCGCGCCAATCCCGCTGCAGAAAGACCTTGCCAACAAGTTGGAGCCGCTCACCGAAAACGCCCAGGTGGTTGTGGCAGGCCGGCCGCCACGCAGGGTCCTTCACCACCCGCATCGATCGTGGCGACGTCGTCGCCGTGTGTGCTGGTGGCGCCATGGTCGCCGCGTCTGCGCTTGGCGCTGATGGTGTGAAGCGCATGCGCGGTGACACGGGCGGCCTCAAATCATAGCGCAAAAGCAGCGCAGGAGCGGGAGGACAAGATGACGACGTATGGTAATAGTTCCTCGGTAAGCGTCACCGGCTTGTCTTCACCGCCGTTCTGGATATGCGTACTGCTTGGCATCGTTCTGATTTTGGCCGGACTCCTGATCCTCGGCGACGTCGTTCTCGCCACTGTCATCAGCACGCTGTTCATCGGCTGGACGGCCATTGCCGCTGGCGTGTTCGAAATGATCCATGCGTTCTGGACCAAGGGATGGGGAGGATTTCTGTGGCAAATTCTCCTCGCCATTCTCTACATCGCATTCGGCATCGTTCTGGTGCAACAGCCCGTCGCCAGCGCAATCATCCTCACCTATGTCCTCGGTATATTGCTGCTGGTTTCCGGCGTCATTCGCGCGCTGCTCGGATTTAGCCGCTGGAGCAAAGGGGGCTGGATCATGCTGGCTTCAGGACTGTTCGGCGTTCTGGCAGGTCTGGTTATTCTGACAGGTTTTCCCAGGACAGGCCTGTGGGTACTCGGCTCCCTGCTGGCCGTCGACATGATCTCTCACGGTTTGGCGTGGCTCGCTTACGCATGGCAACTGAGAACCAAGGCAGCATAGCGGCAGAAGGAACCATCAACGACGAAGGCCACGTGGCACCATAGAAATCTCTCAGTCAGGAGGAATAGAAATGTCAGATCTCGTTGCGATCATCTATCCATCCGAGGCAAAAGCCGAAGAGGTGCGGCAGCGTCTGTTCAAGCTGCAGAAGGAATATCTGATCACGATCAGCGATGCCGTTATCGCAGTGAAAACGGAAGCCGGCCCCGTGAAGCTGAACCAGCTGATGAATACCACCATGGCCGGCGCGGCCTCCGGCAGCTTCTGGGGATTATTGATCGGCGTGCTGTTCCTGAATCCCCTTCTCGGCGTAGCACTGGGCGCCGCATCCGGTGCATTGGGCGGCGCATTGACGGATTACGGCATCAACGACGACTTCATGAAGGAGCTATCGGCAAGCCTTCAGCCGGGAAATGCGGCGCTGTTCGTTCTCATCAAGAGCATCACTGCAGACAAGGTGCTCAAGGAAATCCAGGACGCCGGCGGCACTGTGCTGAAGACGTCCCTGGACGATGCCAAGGAGCAGGCGCTCAGGAACGCGCTCGCCAAGGCCACAACCGAGCCCCAGGCTCAAGCACCAGCGGCATCCACGACCACGGCATCCAAGCCCGCTGCCTGAGTTTGCGGGACTGGCATGGGTACAACAGAAGCGTCCGGCGTAGATATCTGCGCCAATTGCTCTTGTGCGTATCATCGCCGCGAATAACGAAGTCCGCCTGATCTTGCGCAGATCAAGCGGACTGTTGAATTTGCGTTTGAGGTGTCGTTGTCAGGCCGGCGACCTACTCCACCTTACCCATCTCTTTGAGCACTTCATTCGCGGCCTTGAACGCATCGAGGCCGGCCGGGATACCGCAATAGACCGTGGCGTGCAGCAACACTTCCTTGATCTCGTCAACCGTGACGCCATTGGTGATTGCGCCGCGCGTGTGCAGCTTGATTTCCGGCGCGCGGTTCAGCGCCGTCAGCATTGCGAGGTTCAGCATGCTGCGGGTCTTGCGATCGAGGCCCGGACGATTCCAGGCGTAGCCCCAGCACCATTCGGTGGTGATGTGCTGGAACGACATCATGAAGTCATTGGTCGACTGCATCGACTTGTCGACATAGGCGGCGCCCAGCACTTCGCGCCGTGCGGCAAGACCGATGTCGAACATTCCGCCAAGGGTGATCGTCTGATCGTAGCTCATATTTTCTTCCTTCTATTTGCGATTGCCAGGGTTTGACGTCGTTCGCCCGTCTGCCTCGATCATATGCCGAGATAGGCCGCGCGAACGGCAGGATTTTCATTCAATTCTGCAGACGTGCCCTGCAGTGCGATGCGACCGCTTTCCAGCACATAGCCGCGCGTCGCGACATCGAGCGCCAGTCCGACATTCTGCTCCACCAGCAGGATCGACGTTCCACGGCTGTGGATCTTGGTGAAGGCATCGTGCATCTCTTCGACGACCTTCGGCGCCAGACCGTGGCTCGGCTCATCGAGCAGCAACAGCTTCGGCTGCAGCATGAGCGCGCGCCCGACAGCGACCATCTGCTGCTCACCGCCCGAGAGCGTGCCTGCCAGTTGACCCCGTCGCTCGCGCAAACGCGGGAAAAGTTCGAAGATGCCTTCCATACGCGACGACAGATCCTTGGCATGCCGCGCGGTGAAGGCACCGAGCATCAGGTTTTCTTCCACCATCATATCCGAAAACACGTGGCGTCCTTCGGGAACATGCGCGATGCCCAGCGTGGGGATGTCATGCGAGGCTCGGTTCGACAGATCATTGCCTGCAAACCGCAACGTGCCGGTGACATGCGGCACGAGGCGCGAGATCGCGCGCAGGATCGTGCTCTTGCCGGCGGTATTGGCGCCGATGATGCAGACGAACTCGCCTTCGAACATCTGTAGATCGATGCCGTGCAGGACTTCGATCTCGCCGTAACCGGCATTGAGGCCCTTGATCTCGAGCAATGGCTGAGACGCACTCATTTATGGGCCTCCATCGAACGGCCGAGATAGGCTTCCACCACCACCGGATCGTTCGCCACCTGCTCCGGCGTGCCATCGGCCAGGAGCCGACCGAAATTCAGCACCAGGATGCGATCACAGATCGTCATGATCGCGCGCATGTGATGCTCGACGACCAGCAGCGTGATGCCGTCGTCGCGCAGCGAGCGGATCAGGTCCATGATCTCCTGCATCTCGACCGGATTGAGCGCGGCCATCACTTCGTCGAGCAGCAGTACTTTGGGGCCGGTGCACAATGCGCGTGCCAGTTCGACGCGCGCACGCTCGGGAAACGAGAGATTGCCGGCAAGCTTGTGAGCAACGGATTTGAGCCCGACGCGGTCGAGGCAGATCAACGCCTCCTTGCGCGCAGTCTCCACATCGTGGCGCAACAGGCCTGCGGTGAGCACGTTGTCGAGCACCGAACTTTCGGCAAACAGCGCCACGTTCTGGAACGTCTTGGTCATGCCAAGCGCCGCAACCCTATGCGGCTTCTGGCCGACCACACTGGTGCCGTCGAGTTGAATGGTGCCGCTGTCGGGGCGAATGAGGCCAACCAGCGTGCTGAAGAACGTCGTCTTGCCGGCGCCATTCGGGCCGATCAGGCCGACGATCTGGCCTTTCGGCACCGAGAACGTCACGTCGGACAGCGCCTGAAGGCCGCCGAAACGACGCGAGATGCCACGCACATCGAGAATGGTCATGAGCGTGCCTTCTTCGAGAAGCGTGCCATCAACGAGTCGAACACCGTGATAAAGCCCCGTGGACGCCACAGAATGACGGCGATCAGGATGACGCCAAAGATCAGTTGCGACAGGCCCGCCGCGCCCGACGAGAATAGATCGTTCATCAGCTCCTCCACGGGGATGATGAACAATGCGCCGAGGATCGGACCGATCGCCGTACCGACGCCGCCCAGAATGGCGATCAACGCGACGCGAATGGAGATGGAGGCGGCGCTGAACACCGTATCCGGATCGAAGAACACCGCGACCTGCGCATAGAGCGTGCCCAGCATGGCCATCAGCACGCCCGAGATAACAGCGGTCTGCAGCTTCACCTTGGTGGTGTCGATGCCGATCACTTCCGCTGCGGCCGGGTTTTCCTTGATGGCGCGTAGCCGATAGCCCATCGCGCTGCGCCGGATCGCCTCGAAGATGACCGTCACGATGATCAAGGCGATGAGCGCGATATAGGCATGCGGCAGCAGCTGCTTGAACGAATAGGCCGCGATGCTGGGCGGCACGAACGGCACCGAGAGGCCGACCGGCCCGCCGGTGAGCGACGACCAGACATTGGCGATGACGCGCATCACTTCGCCGAAGGCCAGCGTCGCCAAGGCGAAGTAGTGGCCCTGCAGACGCATGGTCGGAACGGCAATGATTAGTGCCGCGACGCCGCCGAGAAAGCCACCGGCGAACATGCCGATCCACGGGCTGATGCCGAATTTCAGCACCAGGATGGTGGACGTATAGGCGCCGATGCCGAAGAAGGCGGCGTGGCCGAGCGACGTCTGATTGGCCAGGCCACCGATGATATTCCAGACCTGCGCCATCGCCGCGAATAGCAGCGTAAAGGTGAGCACGCGGATCCAGTATCCGGTCGGGCTGAGCAGCAGCGGCAATACAGCCGCAATGGCGATCACAGCCAGAATTGCGATCCAGCGTTTCATCGGGATGCTCCTACGAGGCCTTGCGGCCTCACCGCGAGCACAAAGATAAAGACGATGAACAGAATGAGGTTCTGCAACTGGATCGGAAAGAACAGCGAGGACAATGCCTGAATGACGCCCACCGCGAGCCCACCGACGACGGCACCCGCAACGCTGCCGAGACCGCCGAGCACAACGACGGTGAACATCAGCACGACGAACTGGCCACCGACCCCGGGGAATACCGTGACATAAGGCAGGATCACTGCGCCGCCGAAGGCCGTGAGGCCGACGCCGAGCGCGAAGGCGATCTTGTACATCAGCGCTGTGTCGATCCCCATCAGCTGTGCGGCCATCGGGTTCTGCGCAGTCGCGCGCATCGCCCGACCGAACCAGCTCGTGCGCATGAACCACCACAGGGCCAGACCACAGGCCAGCGACATGCCAAAGGCGATCAGATACGGCACGCTGATGAACAGCGCGCCGAGCGACAGCGACATGGTCTGATAGGACGTGGTCACCGAACGAAACTGCGAGCCGAACAGCAGCAGTGAGCCGTTTTCGATGACGATCAACAGACCAACGGTGAGGAAGATCTGGGCCACCGAGGGCGCCTTCAGCACGCGTGCGATCAACTGCCCCTGCACCAGCCAGCCAATGCCGAATGCGACCGCAAAGGACAGCGGCGCGGCCAGCACCGGATCAAGGCCGAGATAGGCCCAGGCGAACCAGGACACGAACATGCCGATCATCAGGAATTCCGCCTGCGCGAAATTCACGATGCCCATGACGCCATAGACCAGCGTCAGGCCGATGGAGATGACGGCGTAGACGCCGCCCACCAGCAGCCCGTCGATTATTGCTTGTAGAAATGACACTGCGATCTTTCTTCAGTTCGTCAGGATTTCCAGACCGCAGTGCCCTTGGCGACGTCCTTCGGCCAGACCGTGACGAGCTCCTTGTTGCGCCATTGCGCCATGACGGGAACGGACAGGGTATTGAGGCCGGTGCTGTCGAATTCGACGGCGCCGCCGGTCATCGCCTTGGTCCAGCCACCGGTGAACTTCGCACCGCGCAGCGCCATGGTGACGTCCTCTGCCTTGGTCGACTTCGCCTTCTCGATCGCCTGCACCAGCACGTCGAGCGCGACGGCGTGTTCCAGCGCTTCATGCACCATGAAGTAGCCGAAGCGCTTGCGGAAACGTTCGGTGAGATCCGGCGCGAGATCGTAATTGGCGGGCGCGATCGAGAGCACGTTCTCGGCGAATTCGCCGAGACCCTTCTCGAAATCCGGAATGACATAACCTGCCGCGCCACCGATGGCCGGAATCGTGATGCGCTGCTGGCGCATGGTGCGGATCAGCAGCAGGCTGTCATTGAGATAGGACACCGGGAAGACGGCCTGGGCACCGGACGCACGCAGTTTGTTGATCAACGGCGTGGTGTCGGTGATCCCCAGCGGATAGGCATCGTCCATCGCTATGTCGATATTGGCTGCCTTGGCAGCGGCACGAAGGCCGGCCGCCTGCGCAGTGCCATAGGCGGTGTCTTCATACATGATCGCGATCTTGTCGATCTTGGCGCCGGATGCCTGCGCAATCGCAAGCGTGTAGTCGAGCTGCGCTTTTCCGAGTGCGGAAGCCTTGGCGACGATCTGGAAGATGTTCTTGAAGCCGCGACCGGTGATCTGGTCGGCGAAGGACATGGTGAGCAGCGGAATGTCGCGGCGCTCTGTAACTTCCGAAATCGCGATGGTCAGCGATGATGCGAATGCGCCGAGGATCGCCGTCACTTCGTTCTGGGTGATGAGGCGCTGCGCGACGGTGCCCGCGGTGGTCGGTGTCGAGGTCGCGTCC
The DNA here is from genome assembly GCF_034044155.1 of Tardiphaga sp. 42S5. NCBI lineage: Bacteria > Pseudomonadati > Pseudomonadota > Alphaproteobacteria > Hyphomicrobiales > Nitrobacteraceae > Tardiphaga > Tardiphaga sp. 42S5. The sequence goes on from NZ_CP139027.1 coordinate 411,382, forward strand.
GCCACGATCAGATTGATCTTGGCGCCGCCGAGCGCCTTGATGCCGCCGGCTGCGTTGATCTCGTCGGCCACCAGTTCGATGCCGTTGCGCGAATTGATGCCGAACTGCGCGTTGGCGCCCGACAGCGGCATGATCACGCCGATATTGACCGGCTTCGCCTGCGCGCGTGCCGACGAAACAATCATCGGGCTGGCCAGCAGCGACGCTGTTCCGGCAAGCAGCGTACGGCGGCTCAGGCCACCACGATGGGAGGTTGTCTTGGACATGGGCGTTTTCTCCGAATGCAGAACGGCCTTTGCGGCTTCGTCGCCAATTCGACATAAAACAGACGAGCGGTCAAGCTGCTTGACAGATTGTCTGATAGGCGGTCAACTTGACGCATGGCAAAGATCGAATCGGACCTGAATGTCTCGCGGGAATCGACCAGCCTGCGACTGCTGGTTGAAAATAGACTGCGCTCTGCAATCGGTAGCGGGCTGTTCAAGCCCGGCCAGCGGCTGATCGAGCGTGAACTGTGCGAGCAGGTCGGCGTCGGCCGCACCTCGATCCGCGAGGCGTTGCGGCAGCTTGAGGCAGAGGGCCTCGTCACCACGATCCCGCATCGCGGCCCGATCGTCAGCACCATCAGCGTCGAGGAAGCCGAGCAGCTCTATGATTTGCGCGCGCTGCTGGAGGGCTATGCCGGCCGCGAATGTGCGCGGCTGCGCGACCCGGTGATCATCGAACGATTGCGCAAACAGTTCGTCCAGATGGGCGCGGTAGCCGGTCAGGAAGACCGCAGCGACCTGTTGGCCGCCAAGACTGAATTCTATGCCGCGCTGCTCGAAGGGTGTGGCAATGTTTTCGTCGAACGCTTTCTGAAAATGCTGCTGAACCGCGTCACGGTGCTGCGCATGACGTCGATGACCCAGTCCAATCGCATCGGCCGCAGTCTTGCCGAAATCGAGACCATCCTTGTCGCGATCGAGGCCGGCGACGAAGATGGTGCCGAGCAGGCTTGTGTCCAGCACATCAAGAATGCCGCCGCGATAGCGCTGGAAGCGCTGCGGCGCGATAATCCCTGACAAGCGCAATCACCTGCCGCGCCAGATATCGACTAAAATAAGAACTTGAAGAGGAACGCCCGTGTCGAATTCAGCCGCCATCAATCCGCCCGCCAAGATCGCCGTCATCGGCCTCGGCAATATGGGACGCCCCATGGCCGCATGTATTGCGCGCGCGGGCTATCAGGTGGTTGGCTTCGATACGTTTGCGGAAGCCCGCGCCAAATATGCCGAAGCCGGCGGCACGTCAGCGGCGACCGTCGATGAAGCCGTCAAGGATGCAGCCGCCGTCATCACGCTGCTGCCCGATGGCAAGATCGTGCGCGCGGCCGTGGAAGGCTTCAAGGCGAAGCTCGCGCCGAGCACGGTGGTGATCGATATGAGTTCCTCCGCTCCGATGGGCACGCGTGCACTCGGCGAAGAACTGATCGCGGCAGGCCTTGCTTTCATCGACGCACCGGTGTCGGGCGGCGTGAAACGCGCCGTCGACGGCACGCTGGCGATCATGGCCGGCGGCGACGGCAAGACCATCGATCGCGCCGATCCCGTGCTGAATGCCATGGGCAAGTCGGTATTCCGCACCGGCCCGCTCGGATCCGGTCACGCCGCCAAAGCGCTGAACAACTATGTCTCGGCAGCAGGCCTCGCCGCTGCCGCCGAAGCCGTTGCCATCGGCGGTAAGTTCGGCATCGACCCGAATGTCCTCGTCGACGTGCTGAACGCCTCCACCGGGCGCAACAACTCGACCGAGAACAAGCTCAAGCAGTTTATCATTCCCGAGAAATACACTTCGGGATTTGGGCTGGCCCTGATGGCGAAAGATATCCGCACCGCCGACGAGCTCGCCCACCAGATCGGCGTCAGCGCGCCACTGGCAGATGAAGTCGCTGCACTGTGGGATGCCGCGCTGGAGAAACTCGGACCGTCGGCCGACCATGTCGAAATTGGCCGCTATCTCACTGCCAGGAAGTAGGTGACGTTGGGCATGGGCCTGATCGACGAGCTTCGCAATCGACTTGCGGTCGCGATTGCCGCGCCGGAGGTGCAGTCTTTTGCGCGCGGACTGGATCTTGAAATTCAGTTTGGGATCGATGAGGCCGCCGTCGCGATCGCTTGTCGCAACAACCAGCCGGTTGTCAGTATACCCAGCAATGCGCCGGATATCGCGCTATCCGGGCCAGCCACAGCATGGCTGAAGGTGCTGGCGCCCTGCCCGCCGCCGACCTATCATTCGTTTTCATCGATCCAGCTGCGCAATACCAGCTTCACCGTGACCGGCAATGCGCTGGTCATTGCGCAGGCCCGCGCATTTCTCGAGGCCGTGTTCGCGAATCTCACGACGCCGGCCGCGCATGCAGTCGAAGTCGATCTCACACGCCTTGAGGGCCGCTATCACCGCGTGCACAGCGCCGGCGGGCAGATTGCCGAGATCTATTCAGAGGCCACGGGTACCGGCAGGCCAGTGTTGTGCCTCCACACAGCCGGAGCGGATACGCGGCAATTTCACGGCGTGATGTGCGATCCCGAACTCGGGCGCGAGTGGCGCCTGATCGGCTTCGACATGCCGCATCATGGCCGCTCCATGCCACCTATCGGTTGGGACGGCAGCATCTATCAGCTCGATCAGCCAACCTATCTGGACTGGTGCGCGAGCTTCATCGAACAAGCGATCGGCGAACCCGTTGTGGTGATGGGCTGCTCGATGGGCGCCGGCATCGCCATGGCGCTCGCCGCAGAGCGACCTGATCTCGTGAGAGCCGTGATCGCGCTCGAAGCGCCTGTGCGCCCACGCGGCCGTCGGAACGAGTATCTCACGCATGCACGCGTCAATGGCGGCTGGCATTCGGCAGCCTATGTGCGCGGATTGATGAGCCCATCCAGCCCCACTGAGGATCGCCGACGCGCTGCATGGATCTATTCGCAGGGTGCGCCGGGCATCTATGACGGCGATCTGGCTTTCTATTCGGACGAGTTCGACGGCGAGCAGACCGCCAAGCTCATCGATGGCCACAAGATCCCCGTACATCTTCTGATCGGTCACTACGACTTCTCCGCCACCGTGAGCGATGCCTACGCGCTCGCCGAATGGATCGAGGGTGCCATGGTGACAGAGATGCCGGAGCTCGGGCATTTTCCGATGACCGAGAATCCGCCAAAAATGCTGGACTATCTGCGTCCCGTCTTCCAGGCACTGCGGAGTTTGCCGCTTTGACTGCGCGGAAATCAATCCGGGGGTTGCAGCCCCGGTGACGCCACCCAATTTTCGACCTTCGCGTAAAACCGAAACTGCTGTGCTTTCTTAAGCAACTCGTCTCTCTTCGGGCCGGGCTCCAAGGCGTCAGCTCGCTCAGCGCAATTTTTCGCCATTCGCGCGTAGTCACTGGGTGTCATATGCGAATCCCCCGATTCGGCGTTGACATACTACCAATCCAAATCTGGGCGAAAATTAGTTCTGAAGATCAATCTCAAGCCGGTGCGATATCTGAGTATTCACAGATACGGCTACATCGACGTTTTTTGTGCCACCATAACGGTCGGATCGGCCAGGCTCGGTACGACGATCAATCTCTTCACGGCGCCTGCTTTGTAAGCCTGCAAGAACGTTGCGTAGTCCTTGAACGATACGCAACCGTTCGAATCTCCCTTTGGTCCCATCAGGTAGCTGTGCGTAAGCAATCCGGCGCGGCCAAACAGATCACCTTGACCCACCGGCTTCATTCTCAATGCTTCAACGCCGTGAAACGGCTTCTCTCGCTTGCTCAGTTCATATATCTGCGGTGGCGTCGCGCCTCGATCATGGACGTGGACTTGCGTTGGATCGTCCATCAGTTCGCCAAGTCCGGAGTGAGCCTCGAGCCGCGTTCCGTCGGGCATGTAAACGGTGCGCGCGGAAATGTCGTAAAGCGCCGTCCGCGTTTCCGCCAACGTTGGAGGTGCACTGTCCTTTCCATCGCCGGAGATTCCACCCTCGGGTGACGCAGATGCCAAAACAGTTTCAGACGGCTGTAGCATCGCAAAGACTTTTTTAAGTGCTGCGCTTACGTTGGACAAAGGATCAGACGGTGTTGACGCTTGATCGGGCAGAGACACAGCAATCAAATTGGCCGCCGACGGCCGGACTCTCGGTAGCGGCACTTTTCCATTCGCCGCCGAGATTCCGAGCGAGCTGTCGGCGGGAAGCACTGGCTGCGATCGCATTGCTTGCGCGAGCTGCGACTTAGCCCGCTGAACTTCTAATTCGACATTAGAAGCCGACACTTCAAAATCAAACGCTTGCGGAAAACGCTGAATGAACGAGATGTCGTCGAGCTGGGGACGACTTGGATTTTTGGCCTTAAAGAAGCTCAGTACATTTTGAGGCTCTCGAACATACGCGCATAACGTCAGGGCCGCAGCGAGGGCTCCGACAGACGCAGCAGCGATAACAATTCGAGATCTACGCAATTGATGCCCCGGACGCGACGCAAAAAGGCTACCCAATAATTCAAGCTTAAATCAAGCCAACGAGCCTGACGTATTAGGCCATCTTGGCCTTGCCAGACTTTGCGCCATTCAAGAATGGGCCGCCTTCCAGCGCGTGAGGTTCCTTTTCCAATCCCAGCCCGCCGATACAGGCTCGCTAAAAACCCAGCCATCGACGCAGACGTCATCCTGTTACCGCGCGCGGGGCGCGGAAGGACGACGGCCGGCTCGCAAATAGATCAGCTGGTTAGGAGGGGTGCTGGCGGAGAGAGTGGGATTCGAACCCACGGTACGGTTTCCCGCACACACGCTTTCCAAGCGTGCGCCTTAAGCCACTCGGCCATCTCTCCGGCGCGCCTTCTCATGACGGGCCGGAGCGAGATTTGCAAGGGACCGCCGGCCCGGCCCGGCGGTTTTTCTCAAATTATTGAAGGATATAGGGAATTCGGGGGAGCCTTGGCGCCACCTGCTGGCCCTGGCGAGCGGCGAATCGGCTTGCGATGCGTCGGCACTGCCCCCGCGCCAGCGGGGAACCTCCCCATTTCGCCTGGGCGGCGCCGCGGCTCAGTGGAACCGGCTACCGACCCCAGCGCCCAGCGATTGGACCGGCCAGAGTACGGCCGGCTCAACCGGCAGCGTTTCCACCGGCGTCTTGTCATTTGCGACATGGGCTTGCTGAAGCGCCTCGACGAAATCGGCGAACCAGTCCTGAATGGTGCCGGCGCGCAGCTTCGCCATCATGGCTTCCCAGCGCATCCGGCGCTCCAGCAACGGCATCGAAAATGCGGTCGCGATGGTGCGCGCCATGCCGTCCACATCATGCGGATTGACCAGCAGGGCCGTATCGAGCTCGTTGGCGGCGCCGGCATATTTCGACAGCACCAGCACACCGGGATCGACCGGGTTCTGCGCAGCGACATATTCCTTGGCGACCAGATTCATGCCGTCATGCAGCGGCGTAACGAGGCCGACCTGCGCGGTGCGATAGAGGCCAGCGAGCACGGTCTGGCTGAAGCCCTTGTTGAGATAGCGGATCGGCGTCCAGTCAACTTCGCCGTGACGCCCGTTAATATCGCTCACCAGCTTCGCAAGCTGGTTCTGCAGATCGCCATAGGCCTCGATCGTGCCGCGCGACAGCGTCGCGATCTGCAACAGCGAGACCGAGCGCTTGAGCTGCGGCTGCCGCGTCAGCATGCGATCGAACGCATCGAGACGATTGACGAGCCCCTTGGAGTAATCGACGCGATCGACGCCGATGGCGAGTTTCTCGCCGTTCAGGCTGCGGCGCAGCCGCGACACATCCGGATGCGACGCCGCCTTGGCAGCATGCGCAGCAAACTTCGCGGGATCGATGCCGATCGGAAATACCGCACAGCGCGACACGCCGTAACGCGACATCACCACACCACCCGTCGTGTCCAAGCCGAGCTCGCCATCGACATAAGACAGGAAGTTGTCGCGATCACCTTCGGTCTGGAAGCCGATCAGATCGTAAGCAAGCATTGCCTCGACCAATTCGCGATGATGCGGCACGCCGCCAAAAATATCGCGTGCCGGCCACGGCGTATGCAGGAAAAAGCCGAGCGGATGCGTCACACCAAGCGCGCGCAATTCTGCGCCGAGCGCAAGGAAATGGTAATCCTGAATCCAGAACGCGGTATCGGGCTTGCGGAACCGCAGCAGCGCGCGCGCGAAGAACGAATTCACTTCGCGATACGACTCATAATCATCGTGCGACGTGCAGATCAGGTCGGTACGGGAATGCAGCGCAGGCCAAAGTGCTGAATTGGCGAAGCCTTCGTAATAGCCACCGTAATGCGCGGCAGGCAGATCGAGCATGGCCAGCGCACCGGCGCCCAGCGCCTCAATTTCGGCAAACGGTTCCTTCTGCGCGCCGTCGCGCACGCGGCCGCTGGAACCCACCCAAATCGCGCCAGATTTCTCCACCACGGGCAGCAAGGCTGCTGCCAGACCGCCGGTCATCGGCTCATTCGCCGAAGCGCGCGATACTCGGTTTGAGACTACGACGAGATTCACAGGGTCCCCTCCTGATTGCACACACTGATAAACGTCCGTTCATCAATATGGTTCCTCGTCACCATTCGACCCAATTGAAACCAAATTCGGGCACGCGACGATGGAACTCAACTTTCAGTGAGTTCCATCTGCATCGGTATCAAGACATGAGATGAATCACTTCGATTTCGCTGCATCGTCGATCAGCAAGCGCGCGAGCCATGCGCGCACATCGCGCGGCTCGTCGAAGTGACCCGATACGCCTTGCGCACGGCGACCGACGGAGAATGCGAGACCATTCATGCCGGGCATGATCGCAAATACCGATTCATCGGTGACATCATCGCCGATGAAGATCGGACGGCGCCCGCTGAATGGCTCATGCGTCATCAATTCGATCACGCCCGTCGCCTTGGTCACACCAGCCGGCTTGATCTCGCAGACAGCCTTGCCGGGCAGCACTTCGATCGGCGCATTCGGCAGATCGGCACGGATCGCGGAGACCGCATCATAGATCGCCTTCTCCGCATGCGGCGCGAGGCGATAATGCAGCGCGAGCGCATAGCCCTTGTCCTCGAGCAGAATGCCCGGGCTCAACTTCGCAATGGCAGCAAGGCGACGCTTCAATTCCTTGTCCATCGGCGGCGCGCCTGACGCTACCGATTCATTATCGCCTGACAATCGCATTTCGGCGCCATGACCGCCGACGGCAGGAAACTGCATCGGCGCAAAGATCAGATCGATATCGTTGATCGAGCGGCCCGAAACGAGCGCCATGGCGCCATTCGTGCGCTGCAGCAGCTTGCCCATGGACGTCGCCAGATCCGGCGGCACCCATACTTCACGCGGCGTCGGCGCCAGATCGAGCAGCGTACCGTCGATATCGAGCAGCAGCGCACATTCGCTAAGCCGCGGCAATTCCGCACCCGGATACAGCACCTCTTCGGAGTGCGGCGCATCGTCGACATGAATTTCGATAATTTTCTGAGACATGTTCATCAAGTTACTCCACCACGGCCAGCGGCCGTGCAACTGATTCAAGCGGCTGGCGTTCCGCCGCGACGGCATAGCGCCAGCCGACAATCGCAGCCACGATCATCAGAACAGCGCCAAACAGGTAGCCGGCAAACACGCTATTGCGCGACCCGGTATCGATCAGCACGCCAAACAGCGCCGGGCCGGCAACGCCGCCGATCCCGGTGCCGATCGCGTAGAAGACAGCGATCGCCAATGCGCGCACCTCGATCGGGAACGTCTCACTGACGGTGAGATAGGCCGCACTCGCCGCCGGCGACGCAAAGAAGAAGATGATCATCCAGGCGATGGTCTGGGTCTGTGCACTCAACACATCGATCGAGAACAGATAGCCGGAGATCGCAAGCAAGATGCCCGACATGCCATAGGTAACCGCAATCATGACGCGACGCCCGAGCGTATCGAACAGCCGACCGAGCAGCAGCGGCCCAAGAAAATTACCTGCGGCAAACGGCAGGATATACCAGCCGACATGATTGGACGGGATACCGAAGAAATCCGTCAGTACCAGCGCATAGGTGAAGAAGATCGCGTTGTAGAAAAACGCCTGCGACGCCATCAGCACGAGTCCGACCAGCGACCGTTGCCGATACAACACGAACAGTGTCTGCGCGACTTCCTTCAGCGGCGTATGATCGCGCATCGTCAGCCTGATCTTCGGCAGCGCGGCCAGAACCGACGGCTTGGCCTTCTGATGCGCGGAGATTTCGATCTCACCCACGATCTCTTCGGCGCGCTGCGGCTGACCGTGGATCATCAGCCATCGCGGGCTTTCCGGAATCCACATCCGCATGAACAGCACGATGAGACCCAGAATAGCACCGGTGAAATAGGCCAGCCGCCAGCCATAGGCTTGCGAAATCACTGCGGGGTCCAGCAGGACAATGGCACAAACGGCGCCCATTGCGGCGCCCAGCCAGAAGCTGCCGTTGATCACCAGATCGGTCCAGCCGCGATAGCGCGCCGGCACCAGCTCCTGAATCGTCGAATTGATCGCGGTATATTCCCCGCCAATGCCGGCACCCGTCAGGAATCGAAACACGGCATAGCTGGCAAGATTCCATGACAGCGCTGTCGCGGCAGTCGCGGTGAGATAAAGCGCTAGCGTAATGAAGAACAGTTTCTTCCGGCCGATGCGGTCCGTCAGCCAGCCGAAGCCCAGCGCGCCGATCACAGCGCCTGCAAGATAAGCGCTGTTGGCAAAGCCGACATCGAGGTTCGAAAACTTCAACGCAGGATCTTCCTTCAGCGCGCCGGATAGCGCCCCCGCCAGGGTCACCTCAAGGCCGTCGAGTATCCATGTGATACCGAGCGCCAGGACAACCCGTGTGTGAAAGCCACTCCAGCGCAGCGCATCCAGACGCGCGGGAATATCGGTTTCGATGATACGATCCGAGTCGGAAGCTGACGTCTGGCTCGGCATCGGCGAAGCCGCGATATCCGCGCTGCTCAGATCAGCCATGCCGCCTTGCTCCTGAGCATTTGCTCGCTACCCCACGGACAAGCGGAAATCGACATCAACGCGAAAAGCCCGAAACCTTGCGGTGACGGGTGATTCAGCGCCAGAGGGTTACATTCTCCGTGAAACAACCCACGAAGAGCGCGTTGGTTCCCATTTTATGCGGGGAATTGGGACCTAGAGCGAAACGGCATAATGCTCGTATTCGCCGCGTACCAGCTCGATATGGGCGCGCATCGCCGCCGCGGCGCCATTGCGATCGCCGCGCATGATGGCGACGACGACGCGGTCGTGCTCAGCCTGCGACTTGGCAAGACGGCCGAGATTGCGAAATTGTGCGCGCCGGAACGGCTGCACCCGAACCCGGGTCGCCAGCGTGATCTCGGCGATATATTCGTTCTGCGAGCCCGCATAGATCGCGTTGTGAAAACGCTCGTTCACTTCGTGGAAGCGATCCGGATTGCCGTCGTAGCTCAGCACCCGCAGCTCTTCGTGGATGGCCTCCAGCGCGTGACGTTGCACGGCCGGCATCCGTTCGGCGGCGAGACCCGCACATATCGCTTCGAGCTCGGCCATCGCCTCGAACATGCCGGTGAGACGATCGATCGACGGCTGCGCCACGACGGCACCGCGATGCGCGCGCGAGTCGACAAGGCCGCTTGCCGTGAGCTGACGCAACGCTTCACGAACGGGCGTGCGCGAAACATTGAAACGCTGTGCCAGATCGGTTTCGTCGAGTGAGGTACCGGGGGGCAGCACGCCGCGCACGATCTCGTCGGCCAGTTGCAGGCGGAGTTCTTCGGCGCGCGTCATCTTGCCGGTGATAGTCCCGGCACGGTCAACCCGGCTGACCGGCCCGGCGATGCCCGCCTTGCGGCGCGGCTTCCCCGGCTGGATCAGCATGTCGTCGAAACTCATCCCTTGGCGCCCTGCGGTTCGTCGATCAGGCTGACAGACGCCGCCACGATTCGCCAGCCTTCCGGAAAGCGGATCCACGTCTGCATCTGTCGACCGACCTTACCCGGAGCCGTGTCGCGATAAAATAGCGTCGAGGCGACCGCAGTGTCGCGGCCATAGGCGGAAATCACCGTGCGCGCAGTGCGGCGCATCAATCCGACCGGCGAGCGTGCACCGCGAAAGGCCTGGATCTCGTCATAACCGTAGAGGTTTTCGCCCATGCCGTAACGCAGCGTCCGCGGATCGTTGCGAAACAACTCGCCGAGCACCGCCGTGTCGTTGGTCGTCAGTGCCTTCTCATAACGTGCGAAGGCGGCGCCCACTTCGGCGATGACGTCCGGCAGATCAATGTCCATGTTAGAACCCTTTTGCGCGGGGCGCGGCAACGACGCCGGCCCGCTCCAAAGCATAAGCGACGCGCAGCGCGATGTCTTCCCGCCACGGCGCCGCAATGATCTGCACACCGATCGGAATCGGATCGAGCGGCACGGGGACGGCGACCACGGGCAGACCGATGAACGAAATCGGCTGGGTATGGATGCCGATATTGGCGCGCACGGGCAGTTCGACGCCGTCGAGCACGAAAGTCGCCTGCCCCAATTTGGGCGCGATGCAAGGCGTCGCCGGCGCGATGATCACATCGACGTCCTTGAACAGTTCGAGCACCTTCGCGCGGTACCAGCGACGGAATTTCTGCGCCCGATCGATCAGCGGCGCCGGCACCATGGCGCCGGCCAGCAAGCGGTCACGCACTGCCGGATCGAAATCATTGGGACGCGTGCGCAAGCGATCCAGATGCAGTGAGGCACCTTCGACGGTCGAGATGACATAGGCCGCCGAACGCGCGCGGGCGACCTCGGGCAGCTCGATGTCGCGTGTGACGCCGAGCGCCTTGGTGACACGCGCAACGGCCTCCTGGGCCTCCGGAAACAGGTTCTTGCGGAAGTATCCGCCGGCCGCAGCGATGCGGAGAGAGCCGATATCCTGTCCGAGCAGCGCCGTCACCGACTCGATGGCGCGGGTTGAACACGCGGCATCCTCGGCATCGGGTCCCTGCATGGCGTCGTAGGCCAGCGCGAGGTCCTCGACCGATCGTGCGAACGGGCCGAGATGATCGAAGCTCGCGACAAACGGAAACGAGCGCGCCCGCGACAGCCGGCCATAAGTCGGCTTCAGGCCGAAGATACCGCAAAACGACGACGGCACGCGGATCGATCCGTTGGTGTCCGACCCCAAGGCAAGCGGCACGAGACTGCCGCCGACGGCGCCGCCGGAACCGCCCGATGAGCCGCCGGTCATCCGGGTCACGTCATGCGGATTCCGCGACGGCCCGTCATGAATATTCTCGCCCGTAAAATCATAGGCGTATTCGCCCATGTTGAGCGCGCCGACCAATACGGCGCCGGCCGCTTCCATGCGTTCGACCAGTGTCGCATCGCGGGTCGAGGTCGAACGATCGCGATTGATCTTGGAACCGGCGCGGGTCGGCAGGCCGGTGACATCGAACAGGTTCTTCACCGCAAACGGCACGCCTGCCAGCGGGCCGACGCCTTGACCGGCGGCAATCGCGGCATCCAGCGCCTTCGCCGTCGCGCGTGCGCGGTCGGCAGTGACATCCGTGAATGCGTTCAGGACCGGATTGTGCTGGGCGATGCGCGCCAGCGCTGCTTCAGTGACAGCGAGCGCCGAGATTTTCTTTGCGGCAACCGCCTGCGCGATGTCGGAGGCCGGACGCCAATCGCCTTCGGGGGTGATAACGGGATCAAGCTGCATAGATGCTCGCCGGTTCGATTTCATCGGGCAGCGAAAATTCGTCGACCATTTTAGCCATCTTCAGCGTCACCGCGAGATTGGCACGGACGGACGGCTTCCACGCGTCTTCGATTGGCAATTCCAGCGCCTTGGCGATGGCGTCGATATAGTCATCAAGCGGTTCGGCCACGGTCCCTCTCTCGATCGTTCATCTCAATGAACCGGCAGCGGCGGATGCGGAATCGCCGACAGCAGTTCCTTCGTATAAGCATCTTGCGGCGCATCCAGCACAGTCTCTGTCAGGCCCTGCTCGACGATCCGCCCCGTGCGCATCACGATGACACGATCGCACAGCAAACGCACCACATTCAAATCGTGCGATACGAACAAATAGCTCATCCCCATAGACTGTTTCAGATCCTGCAACAGGTTTAACACCACCGCCTGCACAGAGACGTCGAGCGCCGCAGTCGGTTCATCGAGGATGATCAGCTTCGGCTGCAGCGCGATGGCCCGCGCAATGCCGACACGCGCCTTCTGGCCGCCGGACATCTGGTGCGGAAAGCGATCGAGCAATTCGAGCGGCAGCCCCACCTGTCGCGCGAGGTCCTCGCATTTTGCACGTAATGCATCGCCGCCCTTGATGTCGCCAAGCTGCATGATCGGATCGGCAATGGCCCGTGCCGCCGTGAAGCGCGGGTTGAGACTGTCGGTGGGATCCTGAAACACCATCTGGATGCTCTTGCGCAGCGGCAGCCGCGCAAAGGCATTCGGCGCCATCTCGCCGATCTCGTCGCCATCGAACGAGATGCGGCCCGAGGTCTTGTCGATCAGCCGCATCACCATCATCGACGTCGTGGACTTGCCGCAGCCGGATTCGCCGACAAGGCCGACGCTCTCGCCCTGGTCGACCGTAAAGCTGATGCCATCGACGGCACGGAACTTGTCCGGCTCGGTCGGCGGCTTGCGCGAGAACAGTTTGGCGAGTGAGGCCGTCGCGCCCTGGCGGGCATATTCCTTGACCAGATTTTCGACGGTGAGAATGGGCCTCTGCCCCCTCTCCCCGCTCGCGGGGAGAGGGGGAGTCAGAGATTCACTCGCCGGCTCCCCCTCCCCCAACTCGCTGCGCGCGTCGACCTCTCCCCGCAGGCGGGGAGAGGTAAGAAGAGCCTGCACCGGCATTGCCGCGCGTTCTTCGGCCGGCAGCAGATCGCGCAGCGAGACACCGAGCCGGGGCGTCGCCTGCATCAGCTTCTTCGTATAGGCGTGTTTCGGATTGGCGAAGATATCGGCCGACAGCGCCGTCTCGACCACCCTGCCCTTTTCCATCACCACGACACGGTCGCAATAGGCAGCGGCCAGGCCGAGATCATGGGTGATCAGGATCGTCGACATGCCGCGGCTCTTGGTGAGCTCGACGACCAGATCCATCACGGCTTTCTGCGTCGTAACATCGAGGCCTGTGGTCGGCTCGTCGGCGATCAGGAGCTGCGGATTGCAGGCCAGCGCCAGTGCGATCACCACGCGCTGGCACATGCCGCCCGAGAGTTCGAACGGATAGGCATGATAGCGCTCGCGCGGACGTGCGATCTTGACCTGCTCCAGCGCCTCGATGGCTTTCTCCGCACGGTCTGCGCTGCCGGCCAGCGCATGCTGGCGCAGCACGTCCTCGATCTGATCGCCGACCTTGCGGATTGGGTTGAGCGCCGCCCGCGGATTCTGAAAGATCATCGAGATTTCGCGGCCGCGCAGGTCGCGCATCTGGTTCTCGGTTGCGCCCTTGATGTCGACGCCGGAGAACATCACCGAGCCTTCGGCGATCTTGCCGGCCCGGTCGAGAATGCGCATCACCGCATAGGACGTCACCGACTTGCCCGAGCCGGACTCGCCGACGATGCCCAGAGTTTCGCCCTTGGCGACGGAGATATTGACGTGCTGCACGGCCTTGACGATGCCGCGTCGTGTGGCGAATTCGACAGTGAGATCGCTGACATCGAGAAGCGGTTGAGCGGTCATGTCCGGGCCCTCACGTGCGTCGCTGCGGATCAACGATGTCGCGCAGACCGTCGCCCAGCAGGTTGAAGCAGAACACCGCGATCATCAGCGCCAGACCGGGAAACAGTGCGATCCACCATTCGCCCGACACCATGAAGGATGCGCCTTCGGCGACCATGATGCCCCATTCCGCGGTCGGCGGGCGGACACCAAGACCGATGAAGGAGAGGCCAGCGGCATTGAGGATCGCGTAACCCATGGTCAGCGACATCTGGACGATCATGATCGGCATGATGTTGGGCAGGATATGCACCAGCAGGATGCGCATCTCGCTATTGCCCGACAGCCGCGCCGCCTGCACGAAGCCCGCTTCGCGGCGGACGTTCGCCTCGGCGCGCGCGACGCGCGCATAGAGCGGGAAGTTTACAATAGCCGTGGCAATGATGATGTTCTGCACGGTGTTACCGAGTGCTGCGACGATACCCATGGCCAGCACGAACAGCGGAAACGCCATGATCGTATCGGCGATACGGCCGACGATGCGATCGGTCCAGCCGCCGAAATAGCCCGAGGCAATGCCGGCGAGGCCGCCCATGGCGAAGACGAGCGCCACCGAGGCGATGGCGATAAAGAAATCGAGTCGGGTCGCGACGATGACGCGGCTGAAAATATCGCGCCCGAGCTGATCAGTACCGAACCAGTGCGCCGCCGACGGCGCCTTCAGCGCCTGCGCCGTGTCGCTGGCGAGCGGATCGTAAGGCACGATATATGGACCGAACAGCGCTGCAAACACGATCAGCACCAGCAGGCCGAAAGCAAAGGCCGTGACGCGGTTCTCGCCCAGGATGTAGCGGGTGTGCGACAGCGTCGCGGCAAAGCCGGACGTACGCTTTGCGGGCTCAGGTTTCGGCGCGGGAACGGCTTCGGAATCGACAGGCGTGACAGCGTTCATGGTTTACACCTCACCCTTCCAGCCGCACGCGCGGATCGATCACGCCGTAAAGAATGTCGATGATCAGATTGATCAGCACATACATGACGGCCATGGTCAGAACGAAGCCCTGCACCGGTGCGAAATCCGACGAGATCAGAGCTTCGACCGCGTAGGAGCCGATGCCCGGCCAGGCGAAGACTTTCTCGACCAGCACATTGGCGCCGAGCAGAAACGAGAATGTCATCGACAGTGTGGTGATGACCGGCAGCATGGCGTTGCGGAAGGCGTAAGTGACGATCACGGCGCGCGGCGACAGTCCGCTGGCGCGGGCCGTGCGCACGAAGTCCGATGACAGGATCGCGAGCATCGACGCGCGCGTCATGCGCGCGATCGGCGCCAGCGAAAAGATCGCCAGCGTCGCCGTCGGCAGGATCAATTGGTTGAAGGCGGACCTGAAGGCTTCCCAGTCACGGGCGATGAGACTGTCGATCAGATAGAAGCCGGTCACGTTGGGCGGCGTCGACGCGAACACGTCGAGACGCCCGAGCGGCGCCGGGGACCAGCCCAGCCTGAAATAGAAGACATAGACCAGTACCAGGCCGGTGAAGAACACCGGCAATGACACGCCGGCCGTCGTCGTTACCCGGCAGAGGTGATCGATCCACGAGCCCGGCCGCGTGGCCGCGAGAATGCCGAGCGGGATGGCGATCATGACCGAGACCAACAGACCCAGCAGCGTCAGCTCCGCCGAGGCCGGCAGGCGATTGCGAATTTCGGTCGCCACCGGTTGCCCGGTCGTCAGCGAGTTGCCGAAATCGCCCTTGGCCAGATCCGCCGTATAGCGGAAGAACTGCTCGATCAGCGGCTTGTCGAGACCGAGCTTCTTGCGGATTTCCTCGATCGCCTGCTTGTCCGCCGATGGTCCCGCGAAATAGGCCGCGGGATCGCCTGGCAGCGCGCGCGTCAGCAGGAATGTGACGATCACGACCCCGATCAGGGAGGGGATCGCGAACATCAGTCGTTTGCCGATCAGGCTGAGCATGACACATCACGCCTTCACGAGCGCGCGATAGTCGAGCCGACGGTGGAACCAGTACTGATAGCCCGAGATGTTCTTCTGCATCGCCACGTTGACATAGGGCTGATACAGCGGGATCCGCGGCACATCAGTGAAAGCGAGATCGACGAAGCCCTTCACATCGGCATCATAGGCGGCCTTATCGCCGGTTGCAGCTGCGGTGCGCGCGCCGTTGATGAGCTTGTCCATCTCGGACGATTTGTAGCTCATGGTGTTAAACACCGAATTGTCGCCGTGATAGCACCAATAGAAGAAGTATTCGGGGTAATCGAGCCAGCCGGAGAACACGTTGGTGTAGAGCGGCATCTCTTTCTTATTCAGCTCGGTGCGCCAGTTGGCGCCGGGGATCTTGTTGATGGTCGTCTTGATGCCGATCTGGCCGAGGCTCTCCTGCACCAGCACACACAGCGGCTCGTTGACGACGGCGAAGCCGAGATCGAATGAGATCGTGGTCTCGAAGCCGTTGGGATAGCCGGCCTCGGCCAGCAGCGCCTTCGCCTTGGCCATGTCGGTATTGTATTTATGCGGCTGCGGCCACGCGACTTCGGTCGGCTTGTCGGCTGACGCGCCGTACATCGGATTGGCGAGACCGAACAACACGGCATCGACGATCTTCTGATAGGGCAGCGCATAGGCCACGGCCTGACGCACCTTCGGATTGTCGAAGGGCGGCTTGGTGACATTCATGCCGATATACTGGATGCCGTTGCTGAACGGCAGCGACACCACGTCGAGCTTGCCGTTGGCCTTGATCTCCTGGAAATCCTTGTACGGCAGTTCATAGGACATATCGGCATCGCCGCGCTCGAGCAGCGCACGCCGGTTGCCGGCCTGCGGCACCATGCGCCAGATCACGCGCTTGATCTTCGGCATCGGGCCGGAGACCCAGTCGTCATTGCGTTCGAGCACAACTTCGGTGCCCGCGGTCCACTTGGTCACCTTGTAGGCTCCGCCACCGGCAGTCTGCATCTTGGTGTATTCGAGCCCCCACGGATCCTTCTCGGTGGCGTTCTTCTTCACCAGTTCGGAATTGATCACGCAGGGCACGATCACCGCGAGATCCGGAATCGTCAGGCGATCCTTGGTGGCGAAATCGACGCGCACGGTGTGATCGTCGACAATGACGAACTGCTCGGGCTTCTTCAGCGATCCGGCGCTCATCTGGAAGGTCGGAAAACCGCCGACGCTGACCGAACGATCCAGCGACCACTTGACGTCCTTCGCCGTCACCGGCGTGCCGTCGTGAAACTTCGCGTTCTTGCGCAGCTTGAAGGTCGCCGACATGTCGCTGATGGTCATGTCCTCCGCGAGTTCGGGCTTGAACTTGTCGCGGTCGTAATAGGGCACGCCGCCGGGGCCGGCCTTCATCTCGTGGCCGATCAGGCGGTCGTAGCAATTCCAGGACACTTCATAGCCGGGCACATTGGTGCCGACGCCGTGAATGTCGAGATTGTTGGGGCCGCTTTCGGAGACGATCAGCAAGGTTTCAGATCGGGCATCTGCCTTGGCGGGCGAGAAGATCGCCGGACCGGAGACCATGGCGCCAGCGGCGGCGCCTGTGGCGGTTTTCAGAAAATCACGACGCTTCATTCTGGCTCTCCCCAAGGGCGCGAGTGGATCGGCTTGGGAACAGACATCGCAAACTTCGTGCCAGAGCTTAACGAACCCCTAATGACCGTCTAGGGGACTGATAAATCTTGCATTTCCGCAACGAGCCCGGCGGCCGACGTAGCCAGAGACCCTACTACATTGCATACAAAGATATTTATATGCACATAATTTAGACTGCTGTGCAGCCATGCTCGGTCATTGGTCGCCTGTTTCTGGCTTGACATATATCGGCTCCCGCTTCTTATTGCGAATAGTTCGCATTAGCATTCGCATCAGATCAGTAACCTTGGGGAATGGCGTGAGTTTGAGGTTGTGGGCGTCGATCACGGGAGCAGCGTGCCTCTCATCAATCTGGATTGGAGAAGCAAAGGCCCAGGAGGGGCAAACGCTGTCGGAAATCGTGGTCAGTGCCGAGCGGCAGAAGGAAGCAGACGGCTTCCAGTCCACCACCCTGCTCACGGGTGACGCCCTGCAGCGCACGACCTCCGCCTCCATCGCCGACTTGCTGGCCACCCAGCCGGGCATTGCCGCATCGACTTTTGCGCCGGGCGCGAGCAGACCGAATATCCGCGGCCTCGACGACTATCGCGTCCGCATTCAGGAGAACGGCATCGGCAGCCAGGACGCGTCGGATTTCAGCCAGGATCATCAGGTCCCGGTCGATCCGCTCTCCGCCGACAAGATCGAGGTCATCCGCGGTCCCGCAACGCTACGCTATGGCAATCAGGCCATCGGCGGCGTCGTCAATGCCAGCAACAACCGCATTCCGGAGAATCTGGTGCCGGACAATTTCAGCGCACGCATCAAGGGCGGCGGCTCCTCGGTGGATAGCAGCATCGACGGCGCGGCCAGCATCGATGCGTCAGGCAACAATGTCGCCATTCACGTCGACGCCTTCGGCCGCAGCGCCGGCGATTACAGAATTCCCGGCGGCGGCGTGCAGGCCAATACGAGGCTACGCTCGGAAGGCCAGTCGGTCGGCGGCTCCTACATCTTCGATGGCGGCTATATCGGCACCGCGATCCAGCACATCACCAGCCTGTATCATATCCCCGGCATCGCCGAATCCGCGTCGCGGACTCGCATCGATCTCGAACAGACCAAGGTGACCAGCAAGGGCGAATGGCGCGCGCCCACCGACGGCATCGCCGCGATCCGCTATACGTTCGGTGTCAGCGACTACAAGCATGGCGAGCTCGGCATCGGCGGCAATGGCGTCGACGGCCTGCAGAACACCATCACCAACAAGGAAATCGAAGGCCGCTTCGAACTGGACCACGCCGCGGTCGCAACACCGCTCGGCGCATTGACCGGAAGCTGGGGCGTACAGGCCAGCAACCGCAAGCTCGGCACCGCGGGCCTGCTCGGCGGGCTGCTCGCTCCCACCAATACGGACACAGTCGCGGGCTTCGTGTTCGAGCAATTGCAGCTCTCGGACACACTCAAATTCCAGGCCGCCGGCCGCATCGAGAGCCTGTCAGTATCCGGCATGGCGCCGATCTTCCCCAGCAATTTCCTGCCACCGCCCGACACATTCTCCGAGACCGCAGCGACGCGCGATTTCACCCCGAAGAGCTTTAGCTTCGGACTGCTGAAATCACTGCCCTGGGACATGGTCGCCAATCTGAGCGTACAGCGTGCACAGCGCGCGCCTGCTGCGCCGGAACTTTATTCGCGCGGCTCTGATGGCGCATCGGGCACCTTCGTCATCGGCAATCCGGATCTGAAAATCGAAACCGCAGAATCGATCGAAGTCGGCCTCAAGCGCAGCAGCGGCCAGCTTCGTTTCGAGGCCAGCCTCTACTACACGCGCTATCTTGATTTCATCTTCAAGCAGGTGACCGGCAACTTCTGCACCGATACTTTCGCAAGCTGCGGCGCGACCGGCCCACTGCTGCAAGTGGCCTATGGCCAACGCGATGCGAATTTCCGCGGCGCCGAGCTGATGGCACAACTCGACGTGACTCCGCTCAGCGACGGCATGCTCGGAATCGACACCCAATTCGACGTGGTTCGCGCAACCTTCGCCGATGGCAGCAATGTTCCGCGCATCGCACCGATGCGCGTGGGCGGCGGCGTCTGGTGGCGCAGCGCCGAATGGTATGCACGCCTGGGCGTGCTCCACGCGTTCACACAGAACGATATTGCACTCAATGAAACGTCGACGGCCGGCTACAATCTGCTGAAGGCCGAGGTAAGCTATACCCACACATTCGCGAAGGTCGACGGCGGCCTGCGCGACATCACCTTCGGCGTCACCGGAGACAATCTGCTCGATGAACAGGTCCGCAACCACATCTCCTTCAAGAAGGCGGAGGTGTTGCAGCCCGGACGCGGCGTGCGGCTCTTCACGAGTATGAGATTTTGAGCCCAATGACCTTGGAATCGCTCCAGTTTGGGCCTCAACTCGGCCTCCAGAGGGCGACATCGTTCACATGCGAAGGTATTCTTCGCCATCATCTCCCATTGCAAACTTCGACCGACGGAATGCAGCCCCTATGACAAGATCCTGGTCTCCCATCACGACTGTATTGGTGGCGGTTAGCGGAACGGCGGCGGTTCCGCAGTTTGCCGTAGCTGCGACCACGGAAGCGTTGCTGCCGCATAATTTGTCCCCATGGGGCATGTTCATGAACGCCGACATCGTGGTGAAGGCCGTGATGATCGGTCTTGCCATCGCCTCGCTGGTGACCTGGACAGTCTGGCTCGCAAAGACCATCGAACTCAACCGCGAAACGCGCTCCGCCAAACGGCGGCTCGACATACTGGAAAGCGACACGACGCTGGCTCAGGTCGAGCGCGATAGTGCCAACGCCCGCGATCCCGTGGCCCAGCTCATTCATTCGGCCGTGCGCGAGACGGCCCTCTCCCATGGACTGTTCGACGACGGCTTCAAGGAGCGCATTGCGCTCCGGCTTGAGCGCGTCGAACAGGCAATGTCGCGCCGGATCTCCCGTGGCATCGGCGTGGTCGCAACGATCGGTGCGACTGCGCCCTTTGTCGGCCTGTTCGGAACCGTCTGGGGCATCATGAACGCCTTCATCGGTATTTCGGAAACCAAGACCACCAACCTCGCCGTCGTCGCGCCGGGCATCGCCGAAGCCTTGCTCGCGACAGCACTCGGTCTTGTCGCAGCCATTCCGGCCGTGGTGATCTATAACCAGCTCGTTCGTAACATCACGACCTACCGAGCGCTGCTCGGCGATGCCTCCGCACAGGTCATGCTGCTGATGAGCCGCGATCACGGCCGTCGCGGAATGCCGATCTCGCGGGCGGCGGAATAGATCATGGCTGCAAGATTAGGTGGACGCTCAGGCGGCGGTGACGACCTCGAGGTCAACCACGAAATCAATGTGACGCCTTTCATCGACGTGATGCTGGTTCTGCTGATCATCTTCATGGTGGCGGCGCCGCTTGCAACGGTCGATCTCGGTGTCGATCTGCCGGCAAGCGCCGTAGAACCGCAGCCGCGTCCCGACAAGCCGGTCTTCGTCACCGTCAAGCCGGACCTGACGATCGCCGTGGGCGAAGACATCATCCCGCGCGATACGCTGAGCGGCACGCTGGATGCTGCGACCAAGAACAACAAGGACGAGCGCATCTTCCTGCGCGCGGACAAGGTCGTGAGCTATGGCGATCTGATGGAAGTGATGAACCTGCTGCGCAATGCAGGCTATCTCAAGATCGCGCTGGTCGGCCTCGACGGACGAACCTCTGCGCCATGAACGTCTTTGCGCTACATGCGCCGACCGACAGCGTCGGTCTTCGCTGGACCGGGTCGGCGATTGCTATCGTCGCGATCCATGCCGGCCTGATCGCCGCAGGAATCTGGTGGTACCATCAGCCGAACCCGCCGGGCGTTACGATGCCGACCATCATGATCGATATGGCGCCGGCCACCGCTGCGCCCGAAACGCAGCCGCTGGATATCGCGCCCGGCCCCGAGATGCAGCAAGCGGAAGCGCCGTCCGAGCCGCCGCCCGAACCGGTTCAGCAGAAGCAGGTCGAAGAACAGATCCCGCCGACGCCGCTGATGGAGAAGCCGGTCGTCGAAGCGCCGCCCGAGCAAAAGACCGAGCCGACGCCTCCCCCGCCCGAGCCCGCCAAGATCATTCCCGATCCGCCAAAGCCGGTGCCGGAAAAGCCCAAGCCGAAGCCGATACGCGCCGAGGTCAAGAAGAAGCCGAACAATACGCCGGCAGCGCCGCAGACCACTGCAGCACCGCGCGCAGAACGCATCGCACCTGCGGCATCGGCGGCCGCCGCCGGTGCCTCGAGGGCAGCGTCAGCGTCTTACAATCAGCTCGTTCAATCACACTTGCAGCGCTTCAAGCAATTTCCCCAGAGTGCACGCACCGGTCAGTCAGGCACAGCAGTCGTCAGGATCGCCTTTACACTCGATCGCAGCGGTCGCGTGCTGTCTTCCCGGCTCCTGGGATCGTCGGGAAATTCGGCGCTCGATGCCGAAACGCTCGCTATGGTTCGTCGCGCGCAGCCATTCCCGGCATTTCCGCCGGAGAAGACCGGTGGTACGGAGGCGTTCAATGTTCCATTGAGATATGATCTTCGCTAGCGACTAACGAAGATCATGATGCGCCGCGACCGGGCAGATATCACTGCACCGGATTGGCGCGCTCGAACTGGCGCAGCAATTTGTTGCCGCGCTCTGCTGCAGCGTCGAGGGCCTCCTGCGCAGGCTTCTTGCCGCTGAAGGCCTGCTCCAGCTCATCCTCGATGGCGTCACGGATCAGCGTGAACGAGCCGAGGCGCAATCCCTTCGAATTTTCCGTCGGCGCTTTGAGCGTGATCTGCTCGATGGATTTCACGGTGCCGGGGTTGCGGTCGTAGAAGCCCTGCTGGCGCGTGAGCTCATAGGCGGCGCGCGTGATCGGCAGATAACCCGTCTTCTGATGCCAGGTCGCCTGCACTTCGGGCTGCGAAAGAAACGCAAAGAACTTCGCGACGCCCTTATATTCTTCGCGCGGCCGATCGCGCAGTACCCAGAGCGTGGCGCCCCCAATGATCGAATTCTGCGGCGCTGCCGTGACATCCGGCCAGTAGGGCATCAGGCCATAGCCGACCTCGAATTTCGCATTGGCGAGAATGTCGGCGCGGGTGCCTGACGAGCCCAGAAAAATCCCGCATTCGCTCTTCTGAAAGCGTGGCTCAGCTGCTATCGCACGGCCGCTGTAGTCGAAGACCTTGGTCTTCTGCCATTCGGCGAGTTGCGTAATATGCCTCACCATCAGCGGATTGTTGAAGGTGAGCACCGCATCCAACCCGCCAAGGCCATTGGACTTGGTCGCCACCGGAATGTTGTGGAATGCCGAGAAGTTCTCGACATTGATCCATGACGGCCAGGCCGTGGTGAAGCCGCAAACCGCACCTGCCGTCCGCAATCGCTTGGCAGCTGCGCCGAGTTCGGGCCAAGTCCGTGGCGGCTCGTCCGGATTGAGCCCGGCGGCACGGAACAGATCCTTGTTGTAGTAAAGGATCGGCGTCGACGCATTGAACGGGAAGGACAGCATGTTGCCGGCCATGTCAGTGTAGTAGCCCGTAATGGCTGGCAGATAGGCTGACGGATTGAACGCCTCCGCTTGGTCGCGCATCAGTTCGTAGACGGGATAGGTTGCGCCTTTGGCGGCCATCATGGTGGCCGTCGCGATTTCGTTGACCTGGACGATGGCCGGCTGGCTCCGGGACCGGAAGGCAAAGATCGCCGCCGTGACGGTTTCGGTATAGTTGCCCTTGTAGACCGGAACGATGCGATAGCCCGTCTGTGTGGCGTTGAAATCCGCGGCCAGCTTTTCAACGTGCCGGCCGAGTTCTCCGGACATCGCATGCCACCACTGAATGTCCGTGGCGCGTGCGGGCGTCGCCGTCTGGCTGACCGTCACCACGAGCGCGAGATATCCGAGCGCCGCCTTCAACTTCATTTCATTCTGCCCTTACGACGCCGTCGGCTGCCGGCCTGCTGTGCTATCATTCTTGTTGGGGGGCCAAAGCTTCCGCCGCCCAATAAAATAATGATTCCATTATAGTTTTGATCGAAATTGCCCCGCACGATGGCGTTCACCGGACACGATCTGCCGCAGCACTCTGTTGCGACTTCACGGCGTTCGGTTCAATCGGGACTGCGCCAATTCAACCAGTTGTTGCAGGTTAATAGCCAGCACCGCCTGTATTTGCTACATTGAACTGTCTCGCAACCTCAACGAAACTCTTTCAGACTATAAAGATCGAGTTGCCGGGTTGTGACGCACGGCTGTCTCACCGATTGAACCTTTCGCAAGGCCGAATGACACACCTGTGGTGACGAGCCCGCACAACGGAGTTTCTGAAGGACAGGACGAGCTGGCGGCGCGAGGCCGGACCGGCCTCGTCGCGGCTGTCCGTGCGATTCCGATCCGCTGGCGCATTTTGTCCATCGCAGCCCTGAACTCGGCGGTCGTCCTCGTCCTGGCGGGCTTGATCTGGAGTGGCTCGCGGGTGTTGTCCTCCGCCTGGGACGACGTGCGCCAAGTCCGGCAGTCCGATCAGGTTCTGGCCCTGCTCGAGAGCGAGACCGGCCGGCTGCAGAACCTGATCCATCGCTATATCAATCAGCCCAGCCCCGAACTGTTCGCCGAAATCCTGCTATTGCGCGAGGCTGTGCTTGGGACACTGAATACCCGTGCCTCGACCGACCCCATGCTGTCTGGCTCGGTCGCCGAGCTAGAACGCGTCACCGAGCGCTTCCTTAGCGGCTTCGGTGAATTGCGGACGCTTCAAACCACCATTGCCAAGACCTACGAAGAACAGGTGCTTGGGCCTGCCAAGGACATGGCGGGACTGTACTCCATCATCGAGGGCGCCACCGGCCAGCGCGACGCGCTGATCTGGCCGGCACTCGGCAAGTCGCGTGAGGCATTCACCGCGATGCTGGTCGCCGCCAATGCCTATTATCTGTCGCTGGCATCCGCCTCGGCCGAGGATGCACGCCGCAACACAGAGACGATCGAGCGTACTATCCCGGTCATGACCGACCTCGCCGACAATGATCTGCAGCGTATTGCGCTGCAGCGGCTCAAGGGCCGCTCAGTTGCACTCCGCCAGGGGCTCGCAAAACTGTCCGAACAACTCTCCAGCCGCACGGACCTGCTGCGCAATTCAATCGATGCCAGCCAGGCCGACACGATTGCTGCGATCGATGGCCTGTCCGTCAAGATGCGGCAGCGCGAGCAGTCCGCGCAGGCCACTTTCGACCGCACACTGACGGCGATCTCCCGCAATGTCATGGTCATCGCCGCGGCCTTTCTTGGGCTGATCATCACCGCAGGCATCATCATCGCGCTGAGCATCCGCCTGCCGCTGCAGCAGATCATGGCCTCGATGCGCGCAATCACCTCCGGCGACTATGATCGCAAGGTTCAGGGCACCGCCGCCAAGGACGAGGTTGGCGCCATGGCCCGCGCGGTCGAAGTGTTCCGTGAGAACGCCGTCGCCAAGCGCGAAGCCGAGAACGAGCTGCGCGCGTCGAAGGAGAAGGCCGAGAGCGCCTTGCTCGAACTAAATGCCGCACAGCAGAATTTGATCGACGCCGAACGGCTGGCCGCACTTGGCGGTCTGGTCGCCGGCGTGGCCCACGAGGTCAATAATCCGATCGGCATCAGCCTGACCGTGGCATCAAGCTTCGCGCGACGCTCGGAAATGTTCGAGGCCGAACTGCGCTCCAATGCCCCGCTGCGGCGCTCGCAACTGGAAGAATTCGTCAAGACGTCACGCGATGCGGCGCAGCAACTGGTCGCCAACCTGCATCGCGCCGGCGAGCTTATTCAGTCCTTCAAACAGGTCGCCGTCGATCGGTCCCACGCCGAACGGCGGCAATTCAGCCTCTCCGAGGCCACCGATCAGATCATCGCCAGTCTGCGCCCCGTCCTGAAGAAGGCTCCGATCACACTGACGGTCGACGTGCCGGACGGGCTGATGATCGATGGCTATCCCGGGTCCTACGGCCAGATCCTGACCAATCTGTTCCTGAATGCGGCCAATCACGCATTTCCGGACGGCAAACCGGGCGCCATCGCTATCACCGCCAAGCCGCGCGGCACCGACGACATCGAGATCAGCTTCTCCGACAACGGCGCCGGCATGAGCCCGGACGTCCAGCGACAGGCTTTCGACCCGTTTTTCACCACGCGCCGCAACGAAGGCGGCACCGGCCTTGGCCTCCACATCGTGTACAATCTGGTGACCCAACAGCTGGGTGGCCGGATGATGCTGGAGTCAAGACTGGGACAAGGCACGACATTTCGCATTATCATGCCGCGGGCCGCCACTGGCGCCGCCGGATCATTTGACGGGACTACGCAATGGCCGACCAGGACGATGTCCTCTACCTGATTGAAGACTCCGGTGATGTCCCGGAAGAATCCAATAACCGAAAATGGAAGATCGCGGTCATCGACGATGACCAGGCCGTGCATGAGGGCACACGCTTCGCGCTGAGCGATTACACCCTGAACGGCCAGTCACTGGAGATCCTGTCGGCCTATTCCGCCGCGGAAGGCCAGGCCCTGATGCGCGAGCATACGGATATCGCGGCCGTGCTGCTCGACGTCATCATGGAGACGGACGCGGCCGGCCTCGAACTGGTCGAGTTCATCCGCAACGAACTGCACAACGAAACCGTCCGCATCATCCTGCGCACCGGCCAACCCGGCCAGGCGCCGGAGCGCCGCGTCATCGTCGATTACGACATCAACGATTACAAGGCGAAGACCGAACTGACCGCCGACAAGCTGTTCACCTCGCTGACCGCGGCACTGCGCAGCTATCAGCAGCTCGAACGCATGGTGCAGACCCGGCGCGGCCTCGAAATCATCATCGACGCGGCCTCGACGCTCTATGATTTCAAATCCATGCAGCGGCTTGCCGAAGGCGTGCTGACCCAGATCGCCTCGCTGCTGAATGTGGATTGCGCCGGCATTCTGGTGCTGCGCGACGGCGGCGTTGTCGGCGACGACTATGCCGTCCTCGCCGGATCAGGCTGCTACAGCCGCTTCATGGGTACCGCGACCTCGCAGTCGCTCGATCCGGACCTGCGCCAGATGGTCGAGGAGGCCTTCAAGCGCCGCAAGCATGATTTCGCGGACCATCGGACGGCGCTCTATATCCGCACCGGCAGCGGCCGTGAGGTTGTCGTGCTGCTGCAGGCAGAGCGGCAATTGTCGGAGACCGATCGTTCGCTGGTGGAGATCTTCGGCAGCCGGCTGTCGATCGCCTTCGACAACGTGATCCTCTACCAGCAACTGCACGAGGCCAATACGCAGTTGGAAGACCGCGTGGCGCAACGCACCCGCGCCCTCATGCAGGCCAACCGCCGGCTCTCTGCACAGTGGCTGCGGCTGCAGCGCGCCAACGGCTTCAAGAACGAGATTCTGGGCACCGTCGCCCATGACCTGAAGAATCCACTCGGCGTGATCCTCGGCCGCACCGAGATGCTGACCGAGCTGATATCCGCGGGATCGCCGAAGGAAAACATCTCCGCGCAGGTCGATCACATTCGTGACGCCACCAAGCGACTGACCTCGATGGTCGATCACCTGATCTCCGACGCCATGGCGGACGCCTTCGATATCACCATCCGCCGCGAGCCTGTCGATCTGGCGACGCTGGTCCGGGACGTCGCGGAAGCGAACCGGCCGTCTGCGGTGAACAAGCAGCAGGATCTCTCCGTCTCCGCGCCGGCTCACCACGATCTCACCATGTGCGACGCCGACCGGATGCGCGAAGCCATCGACAACCTCGTCAGCAACGCCATCAAATACAGCCCGATCGGCGGCAAGATCGCGCTACTGATTATGGGCGACGCCGATTATGTCCGCATCAGCATCAGCGACGAAGGTCCTGGCCTGTCGCCGGAGGATCTCGACCGCCTGTTTGGCCGTTTCCAGAGGCTGTCAGCCAAGCCGACCGGCGGCGAAAGCTCGACCGGCCTCGGCCTGTCGATCGTCAAACGCATCATCGACATGCATGGCGGCGAAGTGAACGCACATAGCCCCGGCCCCGGCCAGGGCGCCACCTTCACCATCCTGCTGCCAGCCACCAGTGAGGGCCTGTCATGAGCCAGAGCCCGCATATCGTCGTCGTCGACGATGAAGCGCCCGCCCGCGAGATGGTGGGCGACTATCTCAAGATGCACGGCTTTGCCGTGACCCTGTGCGACGGCGGCAAGAGCCTGCGCAGCGAGATCGAGACCAAGGTGCCGGATCTCGTGGTGCTCGACCTCAACATGCCGGAGGAAGACGGGCTCTCGATCATCCGTGACCTCAAGAGCCGCATCAATGTGCCGGTGATCATGCTCACCGCCACCGCGAGCCCGATCGACCGTGTCGTCGGCCTCGAACTCGGCGCCGACGATTACATCGCCAAGCCCTGCGAACTCCGCGAATTGATGGCGCGCATCCGCTCGGTCTTGCGCCGAAGCACGCCGGTGAAAGGCGCAGCAGCAGATGCAACGCCTGCCAAGGAGAACAGGGACCATCTCGTGCGCTTCGGCACGAAATGGCTCGATCTGGAAGCGCAGGCCTTGCGTGATGATGAAGGCAATGAACATCCGCTGACGGCCTCTGAATTCGGCCTCCTCAAGGTATTCGCCGCAAATCCGAAGCGCGTACTCTCTCGCGAACGCCTGCTCGAACTGGCCAATGCCCGCGACGCAGAGGCTTTCGACCGGGCGGTTGACCTGCGTATCATGCGAATCCGCCGCAAAATCGAGCCTGATCCGACGAAACCCTCCGTGATCCGTACAATTCGCGGCGGGGGCTATTTGTTCTCCCCCGCGGGCGACAAGGCCTGAGCACCTCTTTTGGAATCTATCTCATTCAATTTACACGCATTTCACCCCTGAATGTTTCGTCGATAACCCTGCGACGAAACAATTCTCCGGTTCCATGAAACCATTTTCCGCTTTTGAAGCAGACGCCCTGAAACCGGGGCTCCTTAACAATCCTCCCAACGAAGCCGCAACGCGGTCTCTTACGGGAGTTAGTCATGCAGAACGTCATCGCCCTCAATGCCGCCGGTCAGCAGGGTATCATTACGGCCCGCGCCACCTCGGATGAGATGCTGCTGGAGAATATCGCCAGCGGCGACCGGACGGCGATGCACACGCTTTATGCCCGACACAATGTGCGGGTCTATCGCTTCGTTCTCCGCATGCTGCGCGACACGTCGGCGGCGGAAGATCTGGTCAGTCAGGTATTCCTCGACGTGTGGCGAACCGCCAGCCAGTTCGAAGGTCGCTCGCAGGTCTCCACCTGGTTGTTGTCGATCGCGCGCTTCAAGGCGCTGACTGCGCTGCGCCAGCGTAAATATGAAGACATCGACCAGGACGATGTCATGGAAATCGCCGACCAGGCCGATACACCTGAGGCATCGCTCGATCGCAGCCGCACCAGCGCCATTCTTCGCGCCTGTGTCGCCAAGCTGTCGCCGGCGCATCGCGAGATCGTCAACCTCGTCTACTATCATGAGAAGTCAGTGGAGGAGGTCGCCGGCCTG
This sequence comes from Tardiphaga sp. 42S5, assembly GCF_034044155.1. Lineage (NCBI taxonomy): Bacteria > Pseudomonadati > Pseudomonadota > Alphaproteobacteria > Hyphomicrobiales > Nitrobacteraceae > Tardiphaga > Tardiphaga sp. 42S5. The sequence goes on from NZ_CP139027.1 coordinate 440,268, forward strand.
ATCGGCATCCCCGCGTCGACGGTGAAGACCCGCATGTTCTACGCCCGCAAGCAGCTCGCCGATCTCCTGAAGACCGCCGGCATCGACAGCATCGCAGCGTAATCTGCCGCGTTCCTTTTGCTCCAACGTTCCAGACGTCAGTTCGCGTAAACCTCCTCACCTCCAGCGACCCGGACGGGATGCCCCCTTCCGGGTCGTATTCTGTTTGGAGCTACGGCCTTGTCATCGTCGGCGGACGCACGAACTTCCGCATCGACCTGCGCAATACATCTGACAAAATTGGACAAATTGTCTACGAGTCCAACGGCGAATGCCAATGTGGGCAGATGGACAGCCTTTTCAAGACGTTGCCGAATGCGGGCGGCCAACTAACAAAGACCTCGCGCAGTTTCGCCCGCGCGCTCTGCATGATAGAACACGTCCAGACTACACATGGACGGATGCAGATGTTCGAAGGCTTTGACCCTGTCATACTAGCCCGAGCGCAATTTGCGTTCACGATGTCATTTCACATCATCTTTCCCGCGTTCTCCATCGGGCTAGCGAGCTATCTCGCCGTGCTCGAAGCGCTCTGGTTGTGGACCGGGCGCGACGTCTTCCTCAACCTGTTCAATTACTGGCTCAAGATCTTCGCCGTGGCCTTCGGTATGGGCGTGGTCTCGGGCATCGTGATGTCCTACCAGTTCGGCACCAATTGGTCGGCCTTCTCCGACAAGGCAGGACCGATCATCGGCCCGCTGATGGCCTATGAAGTCCTCACCGCCTTCTTCCTCGAAGCGGGCTTTCTCGGCGTCATGCTGTTCGGGCTTCAACGCGTCGGACCCAGACTACATTTCTTCGCCACGCTGATGGTCGCGATTGGCACGCTGTTTTCGGCCTTCTGGATTCTCTCCGCGAATTCCTGGATGCAGACGCCGACCGGCTACACTATCAACGCTGCCGGCCAGTTCGTTGCGGCCGACTGGTGGAAGGTGATTTTCAATCCGTCCTTCCCGTATCGGCTCGTGCATATGGTGCTCGCGGCCTATCTCACCACGGCTTTCGTGGTGGGCGCAGTCGGCGCCTGGCATCTGCTCAAGGATACGCGCCTGCCCGGCCCGCGCGTGATGTTCTCCATGGCGATGTGGATGGCGACGCTGGTCGCGCCGCTGCAGATTCTTGCCGGCGATCAGCACGGCCTCAACACGCTGGAGCATCAGCCGACCAAGATCATGGCCATGGAAGGCCATTTCGAGAGCCATCCCCATGGCGCGCCGTTGATCCTGTTCGGCATCCCGAGCCAGGCCGAAGGCAGAGTAAACTATGCCATCGAGGTGCCCAAGTTGGGATCGCTGATCCTGAAGCATGATCTCAATGCGCCGATGGCCGGCCTCGACACCGTCCCGCGCGAGAACTGGCCGCCGGTGCCGGTGACCTTCTGGTCGTTCCGCATCATGGTCGGCATCGGCTTTCTGATGCTGGGGCTGGGACTGCTGAGCCTCTTCATGCGCTTCCGCGGCAAGTTCTATGAGTCGCGTTTGCTTCACAGCTTTGCGCTGGCGATGGGACCGGCCGGATTCATCGCCGTGCTGGCCGGCTGGGTCACCACCGAAACCGGGCGGCAACCCTTCACGGTGTTCGGCCTGCTGCGCACCAGCGACTCGGTCTCGCCGCTGGCGGCGCCAGCCGTTGCGTCGTCGCTGATCGCCTTCGCCATCGTCTATTTCCTGGTGTTCGCCGCGGGCACGATTTATCTGCTCCGGCTCATGGCCGCGCCGCCGCATCATGATGAGCAAGGCCCGGCCGGCAACGTGCCGAGCCGTGCGGCGGGCATTACCCCGGCTGTGGGCGCAACCGCATCGGGGCACGCGTCATGATCGATATAGCGGTCGTCTGGGCCTTCATCATCGCCTTTGCCGTGTTCGTCTATGTCGTGATGGACGGCTTCGATCTCGGCCTCGGCATGCTGTTTCCACTCTTCCCGAAGAAAGAAGACCGTGACGTCATGATGAACTCGGTCGCCCCGGTCTGGGACGGCAACGAGACCTGGCTGGTGCTCGGCGGCGGAGGGCTGATGGCGGCGTTTCCGCTGGCCTATGCGGTGCTGATGCCGGCGCTCTATACGCCGATGATCGTGATGCTGCTGGGGCTGGTGTTTCGCGGCGTCGCCTTCGAATTCCGCTGGCGCACCACGCGCGAGCGCAATCTGTGGGACATCGCCTTTGCCGGCGGCTCGCTGATGGCCACGCTGGCGCAGGGCGTGGCGCTCGGCGCGATCCTGCAAGGCATCGTCGTCAATGGTCGCCACTATGGCGGCGGCTGGTGGGACTGGCTGACACCGTTCAGCGTCCTGACCGGACTCGCACTGTTGGCCGGCTACGGCCTGCTCGGAGCCACTTGGCTCGTGCTGAAGACCGAAGGCGCGTTGCGCGATCAGGCCTATCGGCTGAGTTGGTGGCTGCTATTCGCCATGCTCGCCGCCATCGGTCTCGTCAGCATCGCGACGCCATTTCTGGATGCCGAATATGCGCGGCGCTGGTTCGCCTGGCCCAACATCATCCTGACGGCGCCGGTGCCGATTGCAGTTGCTGCCATCACGGCGCTCTTGATGCGAAGCCTCGCGGCCAAACAGGATTACCGGCCGTTCTTCCTGTCGCTGGCGCTGTTCGCATTGTCCTATGCCGGATTGGGCATCAGCATGTGGCCCTATATCGTGCCGCGCAGCATCACCATCTGGCAGGCCGCGTCGCCCGACAATAGCCTGCATTTCATGAGCTACGGCGTCGCCGTGCTGGTTCCCATCATCCTCGGTTACACCGCCTGGGCCTATTACGTGTTTCGCGGCAAGGTTCGCGCTGGCGCGGGCTATCACTGATGACACCTGCGTCGCAGCAAAAGGCCGTCCCTTCAGACAAGCGCCCGCTGATACAGCGCCTGTTGTGGTTTGTTGCGCTGTGGCTGGGCGGCGTCGCCAGTGTGACCCTCGTCAGCTACGTGCTGCGACTGTGGATTGCACCGAAATAGACGCGGTGACCTTTAATCAAATCGTCACCCGCAGACGGCAAATATGCCGGCGACTCACGACGTCCGCGCGGACAGTCGCCGTGCCCGCTGATTTCATGGTTCCCGTGATTTGGCTGGGATGATACAGAATATCGGACGCAAAACCGGAGATGCCTGCGATGATCAACATCCGCCGCCTGCTTGGCTTTCAGCTCGTCGCCGCAGCCAGCCTGATGTTGTCGATCACGCAAGGCCTCGCCCAGCAGCCGCGTCCGGATGTCGGCGACGAGCCCGGTCTCATTGCCGACGATTCCGTTCAGCTTGAACCGGAGTTCCAGAAGCAGATGGTGCTGTACCGCACCACCGAGGCGCCGGGCACCATCATCATCGCCACCTCCGAACGCCATCTCTACGTGGTGCAGGGCAATGGCCGCGCGCTGCGTTACGGCATCGGCGTCGGCCGCGACGGTTTCCAGTGGCAAGGCCTCTTGAAAATCTCGCGCAAGGCGGAATGGCCGGACTGGACGCCGCCGCCGGAAATGATCGCGCGTCAGCCCTATCTGCCGCGCTTTATGGCTGGCGGCCCCGGCAATCCGCTCGGCGCCCGCGCGCTCTATCTCGGCGCCACCGTCTATCGCATCCACGGCACCAACCGGCCCGACACCATCGGCACTGCCGTATCGTCCGGCTGCTTCCGGCTGGTCAATGCGGATGTCGCCGATCTCTATGACCGGATCCCGGTGGGCACCAAGGTCATCGTGCGCCAGAAGCCTGAAATCTGATCTGCGCCTCGCCGTGCAGCTCTTCGATCCAGTTTTTCTCTGACATATTTTTCTCTGACGACGGAGCGGACTTCGCATGGGGATGAAGCGGACTTTCACGACCGGGCTGGCCATCGGCCTGGTGGTTGCCACTGCAGTGGCTGCGGCTGCGATCACCTATGAGCGCTACGACACCAAGACGCTGAAGCGCACTGTCAAGCGCGACACCGTATTGTGCGGCGTGAACACTGGCCTGCCCGGCTTCTCGTCGCCGGATGCGCAGGGCACCTGGACCGGCTTCGACGTCGACTTCTGCCGCGCCGTTGCCGCCGCGATCTTCAACGATCCGAAGAAGGTGACCTTCGTCCCGCTCGACGCCTCCGATCGCTTCAAGGAGCTGCAGAGCCGCAAGGTCGACATCCTGTCGCGCAACTCCACATGGAGCATGTCGCGCGAAACCAATTACGATCTCTATTTCCCGGCCGTATCCTATTATGACGGCCAGGGCTTCATGGTGCCGAAGTCCCGCAAGATCGATTCCGCGCTGGAACTCGATGGCAGCAAGGTCTGCGTCCAGGACGGCACCACGACCGTGCTGAATCTCGCCGACTACTTCCGCAGCAACAACATCAAATACACCGAAGTGAAGTTTCCGAAGCTCGACGAAGTCCTCAAGGCCTATAATTCCGGCCAGTGCGACACTTTTACGGCGGACGCCTCGCAGCTCTATGCGCTGCGCCTGACCATGAGCAAGCCTGACGATCATCTGATCCTGCCCGACGTCATCTCCAAGGAGCCGCTGGCCCCCGTGGTGCGCCAGCGTGACGACGACTGGATGATGATCGTGAAGTGGACGCTCTATGCCATGATCAATGCCGAAGAGCTCGGCATCACCTCGAAGAACATCGACGAAGCGCTGAAGTCCAAGAAGCCCGACGTGATGCGGCTGGTCGGCACCGAAGGCGCCTATGGCGAAGACCTCAGTCTCTCCAAGGACTGGGCCGCCCGCATCATCCGCCATGTCGGCAATTACGGCGAAGTCTATGACCGCAATATCGGCGAAGCCTCGAAACTGAAGATCCCGCGCGGGTTGAACCAGATCTGGAGCGCCGGCGGGATTCAATATGCCCCGCCGATCAGGTAGGGCTAACGACCCTCCGTCATAGCTAAACGCCGTCATGGCCGGGCTTGTCCCGGCCATCCACGTCTTCCCTAGCAAGACCCCAAGACGTGGATACCCGGGACAAGCCCGGGCATGACGAGTTTCAGCTAGTTCGTCCGAGCTCTCGTCGCCCGCACTCAATAATTCTTCAGCCGCGCCAGTTGGTCCGCGTGATAATTGCTGTCCCCCAGCAATTCCTGGCAGACCCGCGCGCGCTTCATGAAGAAGCCGATGTCGAACTGATCGGTCATGCCCATGCCGCCATGCATCTGCACGCCTTCCTGCACAGCCAGCGTCGCCGTGGTGCCGGCCTTGGCCTTGGCGACGGCAATCGCGGCCGGCGCCGTCGGTGTGCCGTCGTCGATCAGCTGCAGCGCCTTCAGCACGGCCGCACGAGTCACCTCGATCTCCGTATAGAGATGTGCGGCACGATGTTGAAGGGCCTGGAATTCACCGATCAGCTTGCCGAACTGCTTGCGCTCCTTGAGATAGGTCACGGTGCGGCCGAACACTTCGTCTGACAGGCCGACCATTTCGGCGGCGGCGGCACCGCGGCCGATATTCAGCACGCTGTCCAACAATGCCCCGCCCTGATCGACATCGCCGAGCACGCTGTCGGCCGTGACCTCGACATTGTCGAACGTGATCCGCGCCGCATTGTGCGAATCCACCATCGCTGTACGCTCGAGCGCGACGCCCTTGGCTTTCGGATCGACCAGAAACAGCGTAAGGCCGTCCCGCTCACCCGGCGCACCTGCGCTGCGCGCCGCGACGATCAGGAGATCGGCGGTGTGGCCATCGACGACAAATGCCTTCGCGCCATTCAGCTTGAAGCCATTGCCGGAGCGTGCGGCCTTCATCGCCGTCTGCAGCGGGCGATGCTTCGCGCCTTCATCGATGGCCAGTGCCGCCAGCAGCGCGCCACTGGCGATCTTCGGCAGATATTCCGACTTCTGCGCGTCGCTGCCCCGATTCAGCGCCGAGACGCCCAGCACAGCCGTGGCGAAGAATGGCGACGGCATCAGTGTGCGGCCAATCTCTTCCATCACGACGCCGGCTTCGACGGCGCCGAGCCCGCTGCCGCCGAACGGTTCCGGCACCAGCAATCCGGCAAATCCCATTTCGGAAAACGCGCGCCAGTAGTCGCGCGAGAACCCGGTCGCATCCTTGCTATCGCGCAGCTGCCGGAAATGACTGACCGGCGCCTTGTCGCCGATAAAGCCGCGGGCGCTATCGCGCAGCATGGTCTGTTCTTCGTTGAGGAGGAGAGGCATTTTGATGTCCAATATTCGGAATGACGTTGCATAAGAGTGAAACTCGTCATGGCCGGGCCTGTCCCGGCCATCCACGTCCGTCTTTGCCTCAAGACGTGGATGCCCGGCACAAGGCCGGGCATGACGGCGGGCGGATCCTACGCCCCCGGCAAATCCAGAATGCGTTTGGCGACAATCCCCAGCATCACCTCGCTGGTGCCGCCTTCGATCGAATTCGCCTTGGTACGCAGCCACGCACGCGGACCTGCGCCTTCATGCGAGCGCTGGCTTTCCCATTCCAGTGCATCGATGCCGCCCGATGACATCAGGATTTCATGGCGGCGCTTGTTGAGTTCGGTACCGTAATATTTCATCGCCGACGAAAACGCCGGATGCGCCTGCCCGGCTTTCGCCAGATCAATCGCGCGCTCTGCCGCACAGGCCAATGCAGCTTCATCGACTTCGAAACTTGCGATCTGTCCGCGTAGCATCGCGTCATCGAGACGGCCCTGCGCATCAGCCCCGATGGAGTCGGCAGCCACCTGGCCAAGCGGTCGGCCAGCGCCGCGCTCGCCCATGCCAGAGATCATCGCACGCTCATGCTGCAGCAGGTATTTCGCGACGTCCCAGCCGCGATCGACGGTGCCGAGCACATGCGACTTCGGCACGCGGACGCTGTCGAAGAAGGTTTCGCAGAACGGCGACTTGCCGGAGATCAGCAGGATCGGCTTGGTCGAGACGCCCTTCGACGCCATGTCGAACAGGATGAAGGAGATGCCGTCATGCTTCTTGCCGGACGCATCGGTGCGCACCAGGCAGAATATCCAGTCGGCGTAGTTCGCGTAGGACGTCCAGATCTTCTGGCCGGTGATGAGATAGTCATCGCCGTCGCTCTCGGCACGCGTCTGCAGCGAGGCCAGATCGGAGCCGGCATTGGGTTCGGAATAGCCCTGGCACCAGCGGATCAGACCCGCAGCGATCTTCGGAAGATGCTCTTTCTTCTGCGCATCGGTGCCATATTTCAACAGCGCCGGCCCGAGCATGGAAATGCCGAACGACACCAGCGGCAAACGCGCGGAGATCGCCGCCATTTCCTGGCGCAGGATTTTGGTTTGTTCGCCGTCGAGTCCGCCGCCGCCATATTCCTTTGGCCAATGCGGCACGGTCCAGCCCTTGTCGCGCATCCGCTCGAACCAGAGACGCTGCGGCTCGGATGAATACTTCGCATTGCGGCCGCCCCAGAATGTATCTTCATCCGAACTCATCGGCTTGCGCATTTCCGGCGGGCAATTGGCCTCAAGCCAGGCGCGCGTCTCGCTGCGAAATTGATCGAGATCCGACATCAGCGTTTCCATCCATTTTGTGCGCGGGATGCCGAGCATCCGCAATGTTGTTGGGCGAAGCTTACTCGCCACTTCGTGGAATTCAATGGCCTGCTGCAAAGCGGAAGTAGTCAGGCTCGCCATTCCGGTGTATCGCCAGAGAACAACGAGCAAAAACACGCGAGGAAACAACATGCGTCTCAAGTGGCTTTCGCCTGGCGAAATGTCTCCCGACCAGAAATCCATCTATGACGAGTCGATCGCCAGCAAGCGCGGACGCCCGCCGGAGCCGATGATGGCCTGGCTCGCCAGCCCGAACATGGCCCGGCACGCGACCCGCCTCGGCGCGTTTCTGCGTTACGACACCACGCTGACACCCGCGCATGCCGAGCTGGCGATCCTCGTCACCGCAAGGCACTGGACCGCGCATTTCGAATGGTATGCGCACAAGAAGATGGCGCTCGATGGCGGCCTCGATCCCGCCATCATCGAAGACATCAAGAACCGCCGTACGCCGAGCTTCAGCGAGAAGAAGGCGCGGGTGATCTATGACGTCGCTAAGTCGCTGCACGAGGCGCAGGGTTTGTCCAAGCCGCTCTATGACGAGGCCACCGAGACCTTGGGTGCACAGGGCCTCGTCGAGATCATCGGCCTGTGCGGCTACTACACCATGGTATCGATGACGCTGAACACCTACGAGTTCGGCCTGCCGGACGGGCTAGTCTCGGAACTTGCGTAGGCGATGCCCCTATGGGTAAAGCGCCGCGAGACCCATCAATCCAATTCCCGGAAACGATGGGTTTCGCGAAGGTGCTCTACCGATCCTGCGATCCCGTGACTAGATCGTCTTGAGCATCAGAAAATCAGGAGCTCCCACATGCCCGACCCAACCCCGCCGATCCCCGCAGGCACACGGATCGGGCATGTTCATCTTAAGGTTGCCGATCTTGATCGCGCGCTCGGCTTTTACCGCGACGTCCTCGGCTTTCAGGTCAAGCAGCGCTATGGCGATCAGGCCGTTTTCATCGCCGCCGGCGATTACCATCACCACATCGGCCTGAATACCTGGGAGAGCAAAGGCGGCCAGCCACCGGCGGCCGGCACCACAGGTCTTTTCCATACCGCGATCCTGTATCCCACCCGCGCCGCATTGGCCGACGCGCTACACCGCGTGCTCTCGGCCGGCATACAGCTTGACGGCGCCAGCGACCACGGCGTCAGCGAGGCGCTGTATCTGCGCGACCCCGACCAGAACGGCGTCGAGCTGTATTGGGATCGGCCGGAGGCGGAGTGGCCACGGAACGGCGATGGCGGGATTGCGATGTTTACGAAGCGGCTGGATGTTGAGGAGCTGCTGAAGCAGCGGCAGACATAAACTCAGTCCTCATCCTGAGGAGCCGCGCCCTTCGCGCGGCGTCTCGAAGGATGTGCCAAGCGGCTCATGGTTCGAGACGGCGCTACGCGCCTCCTCACCATGAGGTTAGAGCTTTGCTCTTCCGCCCCCGCACCATGATCAACACTGCCGCGGCCACCTGCAACGCCATGCAGACATAAAACGGCACGGCGTAACTGCCCGAAAGATCGCGCAGCCAGCCGACAATGCCCGGACCGAAAGCATAAGTGACCTGCGTCGCCGCCGTGATCAGGCTAACCAGCACCCCGAACGACCGCGCAGCAAATTCGCGCTGCACGATCAGCGCCGGCAGCGTGATCAGATTGCCAACAGAAAAGCCGAACAACGCGCAGGCGAAGAACACCAGCGCTTCGTTGCGCGAATTGATAATTATCGCAAGCGCCGTTGCCTGGCTGAGAAACGATAGCGCCGATGCCAGTCGCTGATTGAGCCGGTCGATCACTGTCGAGAACAGCACGCGACCAACCACCGCCATCAGCGTCAGCAGCGATACCGCGGCTGCCGCGCGCTCGCGGCCGATCACCGGATCGAGAAACGAGATCAGGTGCACGATGAAGCCGACCTGCGCAAATAATCCGAACGCAAAAGCAATGGTGAGCGTCAGGAACGCCACGTCGCGCATCGCCTCCGCGCGAATCCGTGTCGACGATGGCGCGCTGGCCGTAGCGGCAACACCGTCCGGTGTGGCGGACGCTGCGCGATGCGGCGGATGGCCGACGAAGATGATGATCACCGGGACGAGCAGCACAAGCATCGCGATCGCTGCTGCGATAGTCGCGCCGCCAAAGCCGAATGCATTGCTTGCCGTCACCAGTAAGGGCACGCCGACGATGCCGCCGAAGCTCGCGCCATTCAGCGCAAGGCTGATGGCCATGCCGCGCTTCTTGTCGAACCACAGACCAAGCGTGTTGGTGATGGCGCCGAGGCTGGTGCCGGCCCACCCGAACGCGAGCAGCACATTCACCGCATAAAGCTGCCAGGGCGACGTGATCTGTCCGAGCAGGATGGTGGCGAAAGCCATCACGCCGACACCGGCCAGCAAACAGTTGCGCGGCCCGAGCGCGCGCATTGCTTCACTCACGAATGCGACGAGCAACGCGCCAACGAGATAGAAAAACGTGGTCGCCGTCGCGATGGTCGAGGCTGGCCAGCCATGCACGCGCTGAAGTTCCGCGAGATGCACGCTCTGGCCATAGAAACCGAGCGCCCAGCCGAATGTCGCGAGCAGGAAACAAACACCGACGATACGCCAGCCGTCGTAACGAGCCGATGTCTCGTCATTTACCTCGGGCTTCTTCGGCCCAGTCGGAGTCGCGTCCATTCCGGATCTACTTTCATTACGTTTCGTCCATCATGCTGCTCTGCGACAACACGCCGCGCTGATGTACCACCGTGATTAGAATTAACCACCCGTTTTACGGACCAAAACGCTTCTGGATTAACTTCACAATCAAGCCATTCAAATCTTCACACCCTTGGCAGCTGCATTCGGCAGCGCCATATGGTATCGTATTGGATATGGAGGATTTTGAACCGTGAATGCGCTCGCCGAAGTGACTGAACAGACCGACCGTTCGCTCCTGATCGTGGAGGACGACAAGCCGTTTCTGGAGCGTCTTTCGCGTGCGATGGAAACGCGTGGCTTCACGGTCACGTCCTGCGACTCCGTTTCCGAAGGTCTCGCCCAGATCAGCAAATCAGCGCCCGCTTTTGCCGTAGTCGATCTTCGTCTCGGTGACGGCAACGGCCTCGATGTCGTGTCGGCGCTGAAGCAGCAGCGCCCCGATGCGCGCGCCATCGTGCTCACCGGCTATGGCAACATCGCCACCGCCGTGACCGCGGTGAAGATGGGCGCTGTCGACTATCTGTCGAAGCCGGCCGACGCCGACGATGTCGTTGCAGCGCTGCTTGCGATCGACAATGACAAGTCCGAACTGCCGAACAACCCGATGTCGGCCGACCGCGTGCGCTGGGAACACATCCAGCGCATCTATGAGATGTGCAACCGCAACGTCTCGGAAACCGCACGTCGTCTGAACATGCATCGCCGTACGCTGCAGCGCATTCTCGCCAAGCGCGCGCCGCGCTGAACCTTCTTTAAAAGCTAAACCTCGTTTGGATAGGCTGCATGACCTTGAGGGTCGTGCAGCCTGTTCAGTCTGTGCGCCGCGGTCATCGCGAAGCGCAGCATCATGCCCTTGCGCGTCGGCGCCGGCAGACGATGCTCCGGCGCATCGCAATGAACATGCGCGCCATAGGCATCCGCCACGATCAGGCCTGTATCGCCGGGAAAAATCTCGCAGGGCAGATCCTGCGTGAAGGCGAAGAACAGCCGGTCGCAATGCGCGCGGTAGTCCGGCCATTTCTGATCCGCCCGCAAATCCTCCAATGACGATTTGATCTCGACGATCCAGACATCCCCGCGCTCGTTCAGCGCGACCAGGTCCGCCCGCCGCCCGGACGGCAATGACAGTTCGCTGACGCATGAGAATCCCAGCGACCGCAGCAGCCTTGTGGTTCCGCGCGCAATGGCCAACGCCGTCTCCGACTGGCGGCGATCGAAAATCAGCGCTGGGGTGTGAACGGCATTGGATTCCATGGCGACAAACTTAGCCGATTTCGGCGGGGCCGCCCATCATGTCTCCCGCCGGTCTGCCGCACGCACGTCGCAAGCCGGACGCAAGTTTTCCGCGAGCGGCGGCGGGCGAGTTCTTTCATCGCTGCAGCCCGGATTATGGAGACATCCCATGAACTTAGCCCATATCGGCCGCGTCATCCTGATCGCCGCTGCCGCAACTTTGCCGCAAGCGATTTTCGCCGGTTCCGCGCAGGCAAAGCCGACCGTCGAAGTCGCCTTCGTGCTCGACACAACTGGTTCCATGAGCGGGCTGATCGAAGGCGCCAAACGTAAAATCTGGTCGATCGCAACTACGATCCTCGACAGCAATCCCGACGCCGACATCCGCATGGGTCTCGTCGCCTATCGCGACATCGGCGACGACTACGTTACCAAGACCTTCGACCTCACCACCGACATCCAGGATCTCTATGGCAACCTGCTGCAGGTCCGGGCGCAGGGTGGCGGCGACTGGCCGGAAAGCGTCAACGAGGCGCTCGATGTCGCCGTCAACAAGCTGCAATGGACCAAGGGCAACGATGTCAGGCGTATCGTCTTCCTGGTCGGCGACGCACCGCCGCATATGGATTATCAGCAGGACACGAAATACACGACCACACTCGAAGTCGCGAAGCAGAAGGACATCATCGTCAACGCTGTTCTCGCAGGCGCCGCCCGCGATACGGAGAAGGTCTGGCGCGACGTTGCCCAGCGCGGCGACGGCCGTTTCATCGCAATCCCGCAGGATGGCGGCCAGATCGTCATCATCGAGACGCCCTATGACGAAGAGATCATCATCCTGCAGAACGACATCAACAAGACGGTGATCCCCTACGGCCCGCGCGCGCTGCAGAAGCACACCGAGAACAAGACCCGGCAGCTCTCGGAAGTCGCAGCGGCGGCGCCGGCCTCGGCGACGGATATGGCGAGCTACATCAATAAGCGCGCGAAAGTGTCGTCGGACGCCGTCACCGGCGGCGGCGATCTTGTCAGCGACGTGTCCGCCGGCAAGCAGAAGCTCGACAGCGTGAAGGAGGATGAATTGCCGGAGGCCATTCGCAAATTGTCGCCGCAGCAGCGCGCCGATGAACTCGGCAAGCAGATGAAGGATCGCAAGGCGCTGAACGACAAGCTCACGGCGCTGGTGGCCAAGCGCGATGCATACCTCATGACCCAGCGCGACAAGGCGCCGGCCAAGGCGTCGTCCTTCGACCGCGAGGTGGAGGCGACGTTGAAGGTGCAACTGAAGAAGTGATAGCGCGGCTGTCCTTCCTCCCCTCTCCCCCAGCGCAGCGAGGCTGCGCGCCGCGGGAGAGGGTGCCTGAGCGAAGCGAAGGCGGGTGAGGGCCTTGAGCAAGCGCCCCCTCTCCCGTCTCGAACCGCTCTGCGGTTCGATCCACCCTCCCCCACCCGTCGCGGCTGCGCCGCGCCCGGGGAGAGGGGAAGAAAGAAAGCCGCCCAAATTCCCCCTTTTCTCGCCCGCAAAAATCAGCATTGTGGCGCGATGACAGATGAAACCGAACATAAAGCCCAGGCCGGGGGCACCATCATTCCGGTGACCCTGTTTCAGCAGAACTGCATGTTGCTGTGGGATGAGGCCACGCGGCAGGCCGTGGTGATCGATCCCGGCGGCGACGTGCCGCTGATCCTGGACGCCATTGCCAAGGCCAATGTGAAGGTCGAACAGATCTGGCTGACCCACGGCCATATCGACCATGTCGGCGGCGCCGACGAACTGCGCGAAACGCTGAAGGTCGAGATCATTGGCCCGCATGTCGCCGATACGTTCCTGCTCGAACATGTCGAGGACAGCGGCGCGAAGTACGGCATGACGGGCACCCGTAATTTCATGCCCGATCGCTGGCTCAATGAAGGCGACACCGTCAGTATCGGCGGCCTGACATTCGACGTATTGCACTGCCCCGGTCATTCGCCCGGGAGCGTCGTGTATTACAGCAAGGCGATGAAATTCGCCCATGTCGGCGACGTGCTGTTCGCAGGCTCGATCGGGCGGACCGATTTCCCCGGTGGTAGCCATGAGACATTGATCAATTCGATTACGACCAAGCTGATCCCGCTCGGCGACGATGTCGGGTTCATCTGCGGTCATGGCCCCGGCTCCAGCATCGGCCAGGAGCGCATGACAAACCCGTTCCTCACCGGCGAGGCGTAATCCCGCCATGAGTGACGACAGGGCCTCCGGGGAGCAAGGAGCGCTTTCCAAGCACATCCATCCTGCCGAGCTCCGGAACGATGAATCGGCGTCTGCGCGACGCTGATCGGACTGGTCAAGATCATGGAACCGCAGATCGGCCCCAGCCGGGTCGATGAATATTCGGCCATCGCCTCGCTGTTCTTCCTCGCCAGCGCGGTCGCGTCCTACACATCGATGCGGAAGTCGCAAAACCGCCAACTCAGCGAGCGCTGCGAGTCGATTGCCGATCAGTGCTTTCTGGGAGGCCTTGTCGCGATCACGATCATCATCCTGTTTTTCGCCTACGAAGTCATTTAGCCGGATTGGGCAGCTTGACCCGGATCGGCCCAATCCTCGATCTGCGACGCCGCAATGGTTCGCTTGGGCTGATACGGATTCAGGGTACCGGCTGTTGCGGTCCAGCCTTTGGCCAAGATTTCCCGGGCGAACAGTTTTGCATCGATTTCGGATTTGAAGGTCCTGGTCGTACGCACGCCGTTTGTCGCTCGGGTGTCGGACTTCACTGATTTGTCGGGGCCAAACGCCACGTACCAGATATCGGGCTTCGTCATCATGGTGTAGTAACGCGAATTGTGACGAAAAGTTGCATCTCTTGTGGCATGTGCGGCGCAAATTTTGCTTAGCGCTTGGTCACATGCCGCGGCTGGACGACATCCGATACCAGGCCGAGTTTCTCCAGCAGGCGGATCGTCAGATAGGTGGTGTCGAACTCCCACCAGCGATGGCCATGGCGTGCTGAGCGCTGATCGGCGTGATGGTTGTTATGCCAGCCCTCGCCATGGGCGAGGTAGCCAATGAACAGATTGTTGCGGCTGTCCTCATCGGTCGCGTAGTTGCGATAGCCCCAGATGTGGGTGACCGAATTGACCGCCCAGGTCTGATGCCAGACGAAGACGGTTCGCACGAAGACCCCCCAGACGACGATGCTGAGAGCGAACTGCACGGCCTCGGCCCACGACCCACCCCACAGCAGTTTGCCGGCCAGGCCCGCAAAGAAGAAGACGTTGATCTGGATGAGCAGGATCTTCAGCTGCCAGAAATTACGTTCCAGCGCGATATAGAACGGATCGCGCAGGACGTCCTTGGCATATCGGTCATAAATACCGAGACGGGACAGATCCGGATTCTTCACCAGCAGCCAGCCGATATGACCCCAGAAGAAGCCCGCAAGCGGGCTGTGTGGATCCGGCTGCTCGTCGGACTTCTCGTGATGACGGCGATGGATGGCCACCCAGCGCGCCGGCGTATCTTCGACACAGCAGATCGCCACGACGACGAAAGC
This sequence comes from Tardiphaga sp. 42S5, assembly GCF_034044155.1. Taxonomy (NCBI): domain Bacteria; kingdom Pseudomonadati; phylum Pseudomonadota; class Alphaproteobacteria; order Hyphomicrobiales; family Nitrobacteraceae; genus Tardiphaga; species Tardiphaga sp. 42S5. The sequence goes on from NZ_CP139027.1 coordinate 455,276, forward strand.
GTGCTCCAGCCACTTCGGGCACTTGAAACCGCGATGCGTCAGCAGCCGGTGATAACCGATATTGATGCCAATGAGGCCGAACAGCCGCGCTGCGATGACCGCCACGATCACCGCTGTCCAGTTGAAGAACATCGGCATCAGCGCGAGCAGTGCGAGTGCGTGAAAGGTGGCGATGGTGAGCGTGTTGAGCCAGTCGATGCGATAGGGCTGCACGCCGTCCGGCAAAGCGAGACCTGTCTCGGTACGATCGGCAAGGGGAATGTCCAGTGCGATGGCAGGGGCGATCTGATCGCGATTGCTGGTGGCCATCGTTCTCCGCATCCGGGCGATTGATCGCCGCGTGGTGCTCGTGTGATTCCCCGGCACTTCTCTACGCGAGAACATCGGCGCTGACTACAGATACGCCGCAGGCCATAGATGGAACAAAACGGGCCGCCTGAAGGCGGCCCGTTCGAAAAGTCATTTATTGATCGGCTTAATCGATCACTTCCACGATGCGATGGGTGCGCGGCTCGACGAGAACCGTGCGACCATTGACCACGGTGTAGCGGTATTCACGGGCGGAATTGTATTCTGCCGGAACCTCGTAATAGGTCACGCCGCTCTCAGGCAGCACGGCACCGACACGAACTTCGTTGCTATAGGTGTAGGATGGGCGACGCTGTTCCACGACATAGCTGCGGAACCGCGGACGATCGTCGACACCGAGCACGCCGGCTACGCCGCCGACAACACCACCGATGGTGCCGCCTACGATAGCGCCCACAGGACCAGCTGCGCGCTCGCCATCGCGCGCACCACGCTCAATGCCTCCGGGGACACCCTGAGCCTGAGCAACAGCGGGAAGAGCCATCATGGCGACGATGGCAGCGGTTCCAAGAAGACGGCGGATCATGATGATCTCCAGTTTTGATTGATCGGTATTGCGCCGATACAAGCTCGCGGCCGCACAATGGTTCCGGCGATTGAACTGTTAGAACCTGCGCACCGAGGTTGAAATATCTGGAGAGATATGGAACCGGAGGGCTACGCCTTTTATTCTGACGCGTTTTCTAGAAGCGAACCGGTATCCACTTCGCTTTAAAACGCTTTAGCTCGTGACCATAGCGCGGATGCGTCGCAGGAAATGATCGAGGTCGAACGGCTTGGTGATCATCTCCATCCCAGGCAGCAGAAAGCCCTTCGCCATAACGACGCTTTCGGAATAACCGGTGATGAACAGGATCTTCAAGTCCGGCCGCGCCTCGCGCGCTTGATCGGCAAGCTGACGGCCGTTCATGCCGGGCAGCCCGATATCGGTGACCAGCAGATCGATATTCGGCGTCTCGCGCAGGACCCGCAAGCCCGACGGGCCATCAACCGCCTCGAGCACGCGATAGCCTTCGTCCCGCAACATATCGACGATGACAGAGCGCACCACCGGCTCATCCTCGACCACCAGCAGGGTTTCGCCTGCGGCCACATGCTGATCGCCCTTCAGCGGGGGCGCATCCTGTGCGGCAGCGTCTCCCTCATGGCGCGGCAGATACAGTTTCACTGTCGTCCCGATATCGAGCCTGCTGTCGATGCTGACATGTCCGTTGGACTGACGCGCGAAGCCGTAGATCATCGATAGGCCGAGGCCCGTGCCCTGCCCGATCGGCTTTGTCGTGAAGAACGGATCGAAGGCGCGCGCCACGACCTCCGGGCTCATGCCGGTTCCGCTGTCGCTGACGCTGATGCAGATATAGTCGCCAAGCGTCAGAGCCGGCGCATTGGCATTGATGGCATCGACGCGCACATTCTGTGTCGCGATCTTCAAGTGCCCGCCATCAGGCATCGCGTCGCGCGCATTGATCGCCAGATTGAGCAACGCGCTCTCCAACTGGTTTGGATCGCACAGCGTGCACCATAGATCAGACGCCGCCACGATATCGAGATCCAGCGTCTCGCCAATGGTCCGGCGCAACAGATCCTCCAGCGAGACGATCAGCATATTGGCATCGACGCTTTTCGGAATCAGCGGTTGCCGCCGCGCGAAGGCCAGCAACCGGTGCGTCAGCGCAGCCGCACGATTGGCCGAGGTCATCGCAGCGTCGATATAGCGCGCGATATTGTCGGTGCGACCCTGACCGAGCCGTGTCTGCATCAGGTCGAGCGAGCCGACGATGCCGGTGAGCAGGTTGTTGAAGTCATGCGCGATACCGCCGGTCAGCTGACCGACAGCCTCCATCTTCTGCGACTGCCGCAGCGCCTCTTCAGTGTTTTTAAGGCGCTCGGCGGCAGCCTTCTCGGCCGTGACATCGCGCGCCACGCAATAGATCTGGTTCTGATCCGGCACCGCCGTCCAGGACAGCCAGCGATAGGAGCCATCCTTGTGGCGAAGGCGATTCTCGAAGCGGATCGTCGGCTCGCCGGCAGCAAGCTTATCGACCTCGGCCATCGTCCTGGCCTGATCCTCGGGATGCTCGAGCCAGCGCGAGGTCTTGTTGAGCAGCTCGGCCTCGCTCCAGCCGAGCGTGCGCGTCCAGGCCGGATTGACGGTGCGCCAGACGCCATCATGGTCGGCGACCATCAGGAGATCTTGCGACACGCTCCAGATCCGGTCGCGCTCACGCGTCTTGTCACGCACGCGCTGTTCCAGCGTCTCATTGAGGTCTGCAAGTTTTGCCGCGAGCCGACGCGCCTCATCCTCGCTCTTGCGCAGCGCCTGCTCTGCCAGCACCTGATCGGTGACGTCGGTATGCGCACCGACCAGCCGCAGCGGCTTTCCCGCATCGTCGCGCTCGATATAGGACCGCACCGAAATCCAGCGGGTCTGGCCATCGCTCGGGCGAATGATGCGATACTGCACAGTATAGTCGCGCACGCCGCTTTTCACCGCGTTGCGAAATTTCTGCTCCGTCGCCTCGCGATCCTCGGGGTGGATGCGACGCACCCAATCTTCGTGCGACTCGTTGGCCGCTTCCGGCGGCAAACCATGAACGATCAGATATTCGGGCGATCGACGATTGCGGAAGCCGGTACGCAGATCGACTTCGAGACCGCCGATCTGGCCGATCTGCTGCACGCGCGCGAGCTCTGCTTCTCGCTCGCGCAAGACAATGGTCGCTTCATGATCCCGAGTGACATCGCGGCAAACCACCAGCACACCGCCGACGCCGTCATCCAGATCGAGCGGACTGTAGCTGTAGGTCCAATAGCTGTGTTCGAGCTTGCCATTGCGCGTCATGGGGATCAGCTGGTTTTCGTGCCAGGTGGCACCGCCGCCACTCATCACCTGCGCGATCTGCGGGCCGATGATGGGCCAGATCTCGTGCCAGAATTCACGGCCACGCGCGCCCAGCCCTGCGTGATGCTGTTGTGCATCCATGGTCAGGGCATAGGCGTCATTATAGAACTGGATGAGGTCCGGTCCCCACCAGATGAACATCGGGTGGTTGGTATTCAGAACGATCCGGATCGCGGTGCGCAGACTCTGCGGCCAGGTGTCCGGTGCTCCGATCGGATGCGATGCCCAATCGTAAGCACGCATCAACGCCCCCATCTCGCCTCCACCGGCGAGAAAGTCGGGCGAATTCGGTCGATGGGCATCCAACATGCGCGGGCAATCGGTACGCAAGACCAATCTGACGTATCTTGAGAACTTAGCGCCCTGTCAGACCTGGCGCAAATCGGCGCCGATCACGCCCTGTTACTTGTCAGGGTGACTTGATGAGACCGGCAGCCGTGAGGGCACGAGTAATGGCACCGTTGATATCGATAGACCGCCGTCCTGCGGGATCGCGGCGCGCGGCGCGTCGATCGCCTGACGTGCGCGGCTTTTGCGTCACCGATGAGACAGTGGCATCCGCCGGAGCCGCCCGTTCCACGGCTGCAGCTTCGACATTGCGGGGTGCAAGCTGCCGGGTAAGGCCGAAGAACTGCGCGATATGATAGGAGGATGAGATGCCGGCTTCGAGCAGGAAGGCACCGGCGGCACCATAGGGCTCGTCCTGTCCGGCAATCGCCAGCGGCGTGCCATGCGCCATGTCGGTGATCGTGAAGGATTCCACGACGGTTTCACCGTCCTTGTTCCACCACACCTCACGCGGATAGCCATCGACATCCACGGCGGACATCGGTGCGGGCGGCAGGCCGTGAAGGTCGAGCCATTGCTTGACGATCTCGCCGGCATTGGCCGGATTGACGGTGCGATCGGCACTACCATGCCAGACGGATACTTTCGGCCACTCACCGGTATGCGGCGATGCCTTGCGCACGAGATTGCCGAGATCGTTCGCGGCACGCGGCGCCGCGCGATACATACCGCTCAGCGCCTCCTGCATGGTGGTGGCGATACCGTAAGGCAGGCCTGCGATGATGGCACCAGCAGCAAAGACATCAGGATAGGTCGCGAGCATCACCGAGGTCATCGCGCCGCCGGCCGACAGACCCGTAACGAAGATACGCTTGCGGTCCACATCGTGGTCCACAGCCATCTGCTCGATCATCTCCCGGATCGAGAGCGCCTCGCCGCTATCGCGCGCGATGTCATCGGCATTGAACCAGTTGAAGCAGGTGTTGCCGTTATTGGACGACTTCTGTTCGGGCATCAGCAGCGCGAAACCATAGCGCTCGGCCAGAGCAGACCAGCCGGTGCCGTTGTCATAGCCCGCAGCGTTCTGGGTGCATCCGTGCAGCACGACGACCAATGCCGGATTTGCTGCCAGCGTGGCGGGCACGTAACTGAACATACGGAGGTCGCCGGGATTGCTGCCGAAACCCGTTGATTCGCTGATCGGACTCAAACCTGCCGACGCACGGCCGCGCGCCAACCCCTGCAACGTATTGATTCCGGGCGGTTTCGGGAGATTGCGGAGGAAATCGATATTATCGGCAAGAGACACGGCAGCTCCTAGGTCGTCAGGCTTATACAACAGTACCGACGACATATGGTTGCTGCACTGCAAAATAAAACAAATACGGTTTCAATATACCTATCAACGAAACGAGAGGCGCCACGGACGCTTCCGAAATTACCTATATTGCAAAGGAAGCCCCGCAGGGCCGGCCATAACATGGCCACGCCATACGGGGCGAGTCGGGGAGAGATGACGCGTTATTGTTTCATCTCGTTCTTCATCATCTTGTCTTTCTTCATGCCGTCCTTGTGCATGGAATCCTTCTTCGCGCTATTTTTCGACATTCCCTGGGTGCCCGTGGCCTTGGTCTCGCCTTCCTTCGCCGTCGTGCCGGTGCCCATCTTGGTCGAATCCTGGCCGGACGGGCCGGTCGCCTGGGCAAAGGCTGCGAACGGAGTAGCGCCGATGGCCGTGGCGCAGATCGCAACAAGAATGGTTTTCCGCATGGTCAGCTCCTGTTGAGTGAACGGCCTTCAACGCGACGTGGTTCGAAACGTTCCTGTTCCGTCGGCCGTCAATTACCGGTTCCGCACACGGTTTCGCGATTGACGTCACACCAGACCGACGATGTGCAAAAGCACACCCGCGCCTGCACAAGCCAACAGGATCTGCAGCAAACCAATCCTCAGATAGAAGACCCCAAGCAGCGCCGCGACCGACAGCGCGACAGCCCATCCATTGACGCTCTGCAGAACCGGCATGTCGAAGCTGAGTCCGAGCGTGCGAACAGGTTTCACCTCCCGAAACATCGTGTGGATGGCGAACCATATCGCCAGGTTGAGGATGACGCCGACCACTGCGGCGGTAATCGCCGCCAGCGCGGCGCTCAGCGCGCGGTTGCCACGAAGAGCTTCGACGAACGGCGCCCCGAGGAAAATCCAGAGAAAGCATGGCGCAAAGGTCACCCAGGTCGCGAGCAATCCACCAAGCGTGCCCGCCAGCAGCGGCGGCAACATCCCCGGTGCGCGGAAGGCGGCCATGAAGCCCACGAATTGCAGCACCATGATCAACGGACCAGGCGTGGTTTCGGCCATGCCAAGACCATCGAGCATCTCGCCCGGCTTCAGCCATGCGTAGTGATCGACGGCCTGCTGCGCGACATAAGCGAGAACCGCATAGGCACCCCCAAAGGTGACCATCGCCATCTTGGAGAAGAAAACGGCAATCTGGCTGAACACGTCATTGCTGCCGAATGCCACGAGCAGCACAGCGACGGGCGTAAGCCACAGCACCAGCCAGACGACCGCAACGATGAGCGACTGCCGTACGCTCGGCCGGGCATGGAGAGGAAGTTGATCTCCGAGCAAACTATCAGCGTCGCCGCCGCCTGATGACCCGTGGCCCGCACTCACCGTGAAGGCCGACAGACCGGCCCGACCTCCGAGAAAGCCAATCACTGCCGCACCGAAAACGATCACCGGGAACGGCACATCGAGAAAGAAGATCGCGAGGAAGGCGATGGCTGCCAGCACGCGCATCACATCGTTCTTCAGTGCACGGCTACCGACCCGCACCACCGCCTGCAGCACGATCGCGAGCACCGCGGCCTTCAAGCCGAAGAACAGCGCCGCGACGAAGCCGACATTGCCGAATGCAGCATAAATCCAGCTCAGCACCATGATGCAGATCGCACCGGGAAGGATGAACAGCCCGCCGGCCATCAGCCCGCCAGCGGTCCGGTGCATCAGCCAGCCGATATAGGTCGCAAGCTGCTGCGCCTCCGGGCCCGGCAACAGCATGCAATAGTTCAGCGCATGCAGAAACCGGCTCTCCGACACCCAGCGCTTCTCATCGACGAGGATGCGATGCATCACCGCGATCTGCCCGGCCGGACCGCCGAAGGAAAGCAACGCGATCCGCAGCCACACCGAAAATGCCTCCGAGAAGGAAACGCCGTGGGTCTGCGGCTCGGGAATGGCTGGTGGTGTGACCGAAGTTGCTTCCGCCATCTCAAGCTTTCGTCTTTGCTGTCGGCCAGTTGTGGGTTTCGGTGCTGGCATCGCGGCACCAACGATAGAACGCATCGTACAGATTCAGTCCAGCCTCAAGCTGCTCGAGATCGTCGGCATACATCCGCGACAGGCCGAGTGACGCCGCCAGCAGGCCCGGCGCTTCCGGGGCGAGATCGAGCCGCGCTGTATCCGCCGCGCGGACAATGGTAGCCAGCCGCAGCAACGGCGGCGTGGCGAGGCCGAATTCCTCGATCATCACATCGAAGGTACAGAGCTCGCCGCGATGGCTCCAGAACACGCCTTCGATATCGAAGGGTGCAGCATCAAATTTCTCGCCGACGGCCGAGACTTCCGACGGCGCAACGAACATGAACAGCGCCGCCGGATCGATGAAACGCCGGATCAGCCAGGGACAGGCAATGCGGTCGATCTTTGGGCGCTCCCGCGTCACCCACACGGTGCGGCCCTGCGGGTTTTGCGGCGGCAACTTGCCGGCGGGAACGCGCGGCAGGCCTGCACTCTCCCATGCGAGATATCCGCCTTCCAGAACCTCTGCCGGGATACCGGCCTCGCGCAGCAGCGCGGCAACGCCGTGACTGAGCGTGAGACCTTTCTGGCAGATCACCATGGCGGACCGACCGCGCAGCGCCGCGGCCCAGCCATTCACGTCGCCAAATGGCCGCCGGACCGAACCTGGCAGGAGAAACGGCGACAGGGCGAAATCCTCGTCGGTGCGAACATCGACGAGCGCGGGACATTTCGGCGTCCCGATCAGGCGAACGAGTTTTTCAACGGAAATGCTGTTAATCGATGACATGGCGCGTCCTTGCAGGAATGCGGGACGCGATACTTGGGCATGTCGCCTCGTGGGGAGATCGCTTTGTCCCCATGCCCCAATATCAAGCCATCGCGATTGACCTGTCAAGGCGCGTGCTGGACGATCAAACGCCGTGCTGGAATTCTATACGTTGCCCGCGCGGCGCATCCATAGCAGAAAGCCCGCACTGGCGGTGACCGATAACACGCACAATGCGAAGCTTGCGAGCAGCGCGATGACCGCCGATGCCGCGGATTGCACCACGAAATAGACCGCGCCGATCGCAGCAACGCCGGCTGCGTTGGCGATTTGCGTCGTGGTGCCGTACATGCCCGAGCCAGCTCCCGCGCTCGACGTTTGTACGGTCGACAGCACGGCACTGGACAGCGGCGCCATGACCAGACCCTGGCCGTAACCGAACACGGCAAGCGGCACCGCCAGCAGCGATGCAGACGACGCATTCACGGCCAGCACCGTTACAGCCAGCGCGGTGAGACCGATGACCTGCACCACGCAGCCCTCGATCAGCACCAGCGTGCCACGATGGCGTGACCGCATGCCGCTGTGACGCGATGCGACAACGAAAGCCAGCGCCAGCGGTACGAAAATAAAACCGGCCCGCAGCGGCGGCATGTGCAACGCGTTCTGCATGAACAACGTCATCACGAGGTAGAATGACAGATTGGCGAAGAAGAAAAAGAACACCGCGCACAGCCCGCGCATGAAAGCAGCATCCGCGAGCAACGCCAGATCGATCAGCGGCATGCCACCGCGCAGCGCGACGCGGCGCTCCAACCTGACGAAGCCGGCGATCACTGTCGCACCCGTAGCCATCGCCAGCCACACAGACGGCGCCCAGTGCAATTCGTGCCCGAACAGCAGCGGGCCGATCAGACAGAGCAATCCGGCGAACAGCACCAGCGCGCCCGGTATATCCAGCCACGTGCCTGGACGGCGAGGAACGGATGGCATCAGCCGCCACGCCGCCGCGATGATGACAAGCCCCACCGGTACATTAACGAAGAACACCGCACGCCAGCCGAGGCCTGCAAGGTCCATCGTCACCAGCAGACCACCGAGCAGAAAGCCCGCAGCGCCGGCAAGGCCAAGCACGATGCCGTAAACAGCGAAGGCGCGGGCGCGGGCTTCATCCACAAACAGCACATGGATGGTGGCCAGCACCTGCGGCACCATCAGCGCTGCAGTGGCGCCCTGCGCCAGCCGCGCCAGAATCAGCTCCGGTCCGGATTGCGCGAGCCCGCACCACAGTGACGTCAGGGTGAAGCCGAGCACGCCGGCGAGAAAGGTGTTCCTGGTGCCGTGGATGTCACCGAGCCGGCCGCCGGTGATCACCAGCGTCGCGTATCCGATCAGATAGACCGCAATCACGGCCTCGATCTGCGCCGCGCTGGCACGAAGCTCGACCGCGATGGTCGGGATCGCGACATTAACGATGAAGGCATCGACCCCAAACATGAACTGCGCCGCAACGACGATCGCCAGCACCCACCAGCGGCGCGTGGAGTCGACAGGATTGGCAACGATCTGGTGCATGAAAGCGCCTCGCTCAACGGTTCGGCCTGAAGCAGCCGCCCACTTTGATCCCAGCTTCCAGTCATCGCGTCGATTACCTCGGAGGTAGCTTTATTCAATTGAACTCTCCCGTCGGAATTGGTGGCGCTGACCGCAGGCCCGGCTTCGCAGGTCGATCTCCCGGTCCAAGTCACACCGAATTTGCATTCCTCGTGCAGGAAGATACCGCCTGTGGCCCGATTGCTGCATGGCGAAGCGATTGCATATGCCGGCCCTTCCGGTTTCGAGGCCTCTTCGATGTATGACTACGACATGATCGTGATCGGCTCCGGCCCCTCTGGCCGGCGCGCTGCCGTCCAGTTCGCCAAGCTCGGTAAATCGGTGCTGGTGGTGGAGAAGGGCCGACGAGTCGGCGGCGTCTCGGTCCATACCGGCACCATTCCATCGAAGACCCTGCGTGAGACCGTGCTCAACCTGTCCGGCTGGCGCGAGCGCGGCTTCTACGGCCGTTCCTATCGGGTGAAACAGGACATCGACGCCCACGACCTGATTGTGCGGCTGCAGAAGACACTCGACCACGAAGTCGAGGTGCTGGAGCATCAGTTCAGTCGCAATGCCGTGAAGACGGCGCTCGGCGAGGCACGTTTCACCGGACCGCACCAGATCGAGATCGCCAACGAGAAGAACGAGATCAAGAATGTCTCCGCCGGCCATATCCTGATTGCCTGCGGCACCCGCCCGTTCCGGCCGGATTATGTCCCGTTCGACAACAAGACAGTGTTCGACAGCGACGAGATCATCGACCTGCCGAAACTGCCGCGCAGCCTCGCGGTGATCGGCGCCGGCGTGATCGGCGTCGAATATGCCACCATCTTCAGCGCGCTCGATGTCGCCGTGACCCTGATCGAACCGCGGCCGACCTTTCTCGATTTCATCGACAAGGAGCTGATCGACGAATTCATGCATGAGCTGCGCGACCGCAATGTCGCGCTACGGCTCGGCTCCAAGGTCAATGCGATCGAGCAGAACGCACATGGCCAGATCGTCACCCGGCTCGCTGACGGCCGCAACGTCACGTCCGAGATGTTGCTGTTCGCCGCCGGCCGCGTCGGCGCCACCGACCAGCTCAATCTCGAAGCCGCTGGTATCGCGGTCGATCACCGCGGCCGCATTGCCGTCGATCCCGTAACGCTGCAGACCAGCGTGCCGCATATCTATGCGGCGGGCGATGTCATCGGCTTTCCTTCACTGGCCTCCACATCGATGGAGCAAGGCCGCGTTGCCGCCTGCCACGCGCTCGGGATGGAGCCGCTGGCGCCCCCGGAGTTCTTTCCCTACGGCATCTATTCGGTGCCGGAGATTTCCACGACCGGCCTCACCGAAGAGGAAGTCCGCCAGAAGGGCATTCCCTATGAGGTCGGCGTCGCGCGCTTTCGCGAGACCTCGCGCGGCCATATCATGGGCCTGGATAGCGGCATGATGAAGATGATCTTCTCGACCAAGACCCGCCGCCTGCTCGGCGTGCATATTCTAGGCGAAGGCGCCACCGAGCTGATCCATATCGGCCAGGCCGTGCTCAACCTCAAAGGCACGATCGACTATTTCATCCAGAACACGTTCAACTATCCGACTCTGGCGGAGGCCTACAAGATCGCCGGGCTGGATGCGTGGAACAGGATGACGGCAAGGTAACTCTTTGTCATTCCGGAGCACAGTCTCGGCGCAGCCGAGAGCACGAGCCGGGAATGACTGAGGCAGCCCCACTCTCCTAGCTGCGCTTGCCACCAATCGAGATGAACGCCATGAGACAGGGCTCCAGCAACGGGTTGCGCCAGCGATGGCGTGTCCCGTTCTGCACGACGCAGTCGCCCTGACGCAAATGGACTTTCTGACCATCGTCCAATTCCAGCGTCATCTCGCCGCGAACCACGACTCCGTAATCGATCGTATCCGACGTGTGCATGCCTGGTGCATCGCGCTCGAAATGATCCCCCATGCCCGGGACCTTGTCCGACAACTCGCGCAGCCCGCTTTCCATTGTGACGCCGGGCGGCGGCTTCCAGCCTTCGGGCCGCTTGGGCGGATACGAAATCAGACGAAACATCGTTCCTCCCGGGCCGGGAAAAGCGCGCGTTCCCTTGAGCATCGGGTCCGGCTCCAGGCCGGTGAGCTGCGGCACGCCCTCGGTCATATAGAGTTCGTAGAATGTCAGCCCGGGATTGGCATCGATCTCGACAACCTTGGACGTGACATCGAACGATTTGAACACCGACTTGCCGGCGCCATCGCGGCCGGTCACGACCCGCTTGGGCGGTGGCAGCTCGCTCGCATCTTTCGCATCCGAGCTTTGTGGCAGCGCAGCCAAAGCGCCGCCACCGACGATGACCGAAAGCGTCTGAAGCAGTTGACGCCGATCGCTGCCTGCAAATCGTTCGGTACCCTGCGCGGCATCCAGAGACCCAGCATTCGAAGGCTTAGGCTTCTGACGTGACAACCACCGCCATGAGAACTTGCTCATCTGCATTCTCCATCGCGCTTTATCGTCAGCACATCGCTGTGCCGCGAGGCTGATCAGGCCGACATGACGTAGGGGATGCTGCCGATAATGGCGGCAAGCTGGAATGCGTTCGACAGCATGCCGCCCCAATGCATCCGTCGGAGCCGGCGCACGGCCTCGGCATCACCGGCGTCTCGTGCGCTCATCTGACTATCCATCCGCCGCAAGAACCACCCCCGCGCCCAGATCGCAAAAGCCGCGATCAAGCCAATGCCGATGGTGAAAACCAGTCGACCAGCCAGTGCAAAGGCCGTTGTCGCGATGACACCGGCGATAGCGACCATCAGAAAATAAGAGCGGAACAGGCCCCGCAGTAACTGAGTCACTTCCGGGATATCCAGCCTCACCAGCAGAAAGGCCGGTGACGACAGCAGAAAGAAGCCCATCGAGAAAATCAGAAGGACCATAGAGGCCAAGGCGACGGCATCGGGCGTCATGCAATTACCCTTCTATCTGTCCGGGCAACAACCTTTCCATCAACTTCCGATACCAATATCCCCGTGGGCCTCTTCGACACTATTGGGCTTTGGTCGAATCTGGAGAGATATCTCTTCTCCAATAGAACAGCGCCTATCCGAAGGACCTGACACCGGCGAGCCCACCCACCCCCAACATCCGTTGCGATCAGTTCAGCTTCACGACTTCCACACGCCGGTTCTTGGCGCGGCCGTCATCTTGGTCATTCGATGCTGCAGGTGCGAGCATGCCGACACCGGCTGCGCGCAGGCGCTTGCCGTCTGCACGAAAGCTCGTAGTGAGCGCTGCGACCACCGACTCGGCGCGGCGGCGCGACAGATCGAGATTGTAGTCATAGGCGCCCTGATTATCGGTATGGCCAACGATCAGCACGGCAAGCTTCGGATCGGATGACAGAAGCCCTGCAATCTCCTGCAGGGTCGGCGACGATTCCGGCTTCAGGTCGGCCTTGCCGGTATCGAAGAATATTCCGTAGAGGGCAACGCGGCCGGTGGAGCCGATGGTCTTCGCCATCTCGTCGGCCTTCACCACCACCATCTTCTGCTCACGCGGCTTCGGCTCGACGATATGCACGACGGCCACGGTGCGTTCGTTGAAGGCCTTGCAGTACAGATCGTCCTTCACGAGATAGGTCTGCACGGTGACATAGGCTTCGCCGCCAGCCTGCGGGATCTTGGCAGCGAAGAAGCGCTGATCGTCGAGATGAGACGCCATGGCGCATTTGCCATTGGAGAAATCACCGTCTTTCAACTGCGCTTCAGCGACGAAATACATCAGCAGACTCATATCGCCGCCGCCGCCCGCGGCCGAGCGCGTCGGATCACCACCACAGTCATCGGTCTTGCAGCTATAGAGCACCTCGCCGCCGGCTGCTTTGACCACATCCTGATAGTTCCGCAGCACTTCGAGCGGCGAGCGGTTGGCCGGCAGCAGATAGGTGATGCGCGTGCGTGCGCCTTCCACTTCAAGCAGCTTGTTCGGCTTGTAGACCTGATTGTTCATCCGATCGCGATCGCTATCGCCGGTCTTTTCCAGTTTCGACAGCGGGATGGTGAAGTCAGTGAAGGCGAGGCGCTCGTAGCTGATGATGAAGGAACCGTCATAACGCTTCAACAACGCGCTATCGCGCGCGCCGGGAACATCCTTGTTTGGAATCGTCGCATCGGCCTGTGCCGCACACGCACCGAACAGAACAAACAAGCCAACCGTCAGAATGCGTCCGAGCATGAGTCATGCGTCCCCGTTTCAGGAGCGCACACGATGACGATTCACGAGGTGGAAACAAGCGGACTCACGCGCAACGAATAGCCGCGCAGCCATGCCCGGTTTTCATTGAACCGGACGATGCTGCGCGGCGACCAATCTCGTTAAGTCCAAATGGGTTTTAGCCCCACGGACCGCGCGGACGCGACTGACCGCCGTTCCACGGGCCAGTTGCTTGAGGCGCGGATCGCGTCGGTACCTGCGACTGTGCCCCCATCTGCCCCGCAAGCTGCTGCAGCGCTGCGATTCGATTTTGCGTCGCGGGATGCGTGGTGAACAGATTATCCATGGCACGCCCCGACAGCGGGTTGATGATGAACATATGCGCTGTAGCTGGCGCACGCTCCGCATCCTCGTTGGGAATCTGATGCGCGGCGTTGTCGATCTTGGCCAGCGCCGAAGCGAGCCACATCGGTTGGCCGCAGATCCGCGCGCCCATCTCGTCGGCGGCATATTCACGCGTGCGGCTGATCGCCATCTGCACCAGCATGGCGGCGAGCGGCGCCAGGATCATCAGCGCGATCTGGCCGATCATGCCCGGGCCATTATTGTTGCGGTTGCCGCCGAAGAACATGCCGAACTGGGCTATCATCGAGATCGCACCGGCGATGGTCGCGGTGATGGTCATCAGCAGCGTGTCGTGATGCTTGATATGCGCCAGCTCATGCGCCACCACGCCGGCGAGTTCCTCGCGCGACAACTGCTGCATCAGGCCGGTGGTCACGGCAACGGCCGCGTTCTCCGGATTCCGGCCGGTCGCAAAGGCGTTCGGCTGCGGATTGTCCATGATGTAGATCTTGGGCATCGGCAGGCCGGCATTCTGGGCGAGCTCGCCGACCATGCGATACAGGTCCGGCGCGTTACGTGCATCAACCGGCTGGGCGCCGTGCATCGACAACACCGCGCGATCCGAATTCCAGTAGGCGAACATGTTCATGCCGGCGGCGACCACCAGCGCGATCATCGCACCCGACGCGCCGCCCATGAGATAGCCGACACCCATGAACAGGGCGGTCATGCCAGCCAGCAGAATCGCGGTTTTGAAGTAGCTCATTGGTCCTCCTGCCCGCCTGCGGAAAACGCTGCGGTGCAGGCATCAAATGGTGATCCGCCCGATCGTTCCGCAAGACGGCATTGTGCGGCAGCGCGTCGCGGCCATGCAGCGGACTGCATTGAATGCCGCGACATGTGGCCATAGGCTGCGCGCAACGAAAACATTAAAAAACATTACAAAGAGGAAACACTATGGCTCGCGTGAAGTTCGGCGCCTTTCTCGCACCGCATCATCCGATCGGCGAACATCCGATGCTGCAGTTCCGACGGGACCTCGATCTCGTCGAGCAGCTCGATGCGCTCGGCTACGATGAATTCTGGTGCGGCGAGCATCATTCGTCGGGCTGGGAGATGATCGCCTCGCCGGAAATGTTCCTCGCCGCGGCAGGCGAACGTACCAAGCGCATTCGCCTGGGGACCGGCGTGATCTCGCTGCCCTATCATCATCCCTACAATGTCGCGCAACGCATGGTGCAGCTCGACCACATGACCGGCGGTCGCGCCATTTTCGGTTCCGGCCCCGGGGCTCTCGCTTCCGACGCGCATACGCTTGGCATCGACCCGATGACCCAGCGCGACCGCCAGGACGAAGCCATCGCCATCATCCGTCGGCTGTTCAACGGCGAACGCGTCACCGCGAAGAGCGACTGGTTCACCATGAACGATGCCGCGCTGCAGATCCTGCCGCTGCAGGAGGAGATGCCCTTCGTGGTTGCGTCGCAGATCTCGCCGTCGGGGATGACGCTGGCCGGCAAATACGGCATCGGCATCATCTCGCTCGGCTCGATGTCGACGCAGGGATTGATGGCACTGCCGACGCAATGGGGCTTTGCGGAGGACGCAGCCAAGAAGCACGGCACCACGGTGGATCGCGCCAACTGGCGCGTGCTGCTGTCCTGGCACATCGCCGAGACGCGCGAACAGGCCGCGCGCGAGGCCGGCCCCGGCCTGATGCGCTGGCACAACGAATACAATGTCGGCACGCTGCAGCGGCCGGGCCTCCAACCCTTCACCTCGCCCGAGGACGCAGTGGAAAAGACGGCGAGCGGCGAGAATGCGGCCTCGACCATCGGCACGCCGGATGACCTCATCAAGACCATCAAGAACCTGATGCAGGTCTCCGGCGGTGTCGGCACCATCATCGGCTTCGTGCATGACTGGGCCAATCCGGAGAACACACGGCGCAGCTGGGACATGGTGGCGCGCTATGTGGTGCCAGAGATCAATGGTTACATCGCATCACTGCGCAAGTCGCAGCAATTCGTCATCGAGAATCGCGAGGTGTTCGAGCGCGCGGGGCAAGCCGTGATGGCCAAGATCATGGCTAACGAGAAAGCAGCGGCGGCATTGCCGCTGACGGGGCCGGGACGCGTAGCGATCCCGCTCGTCAATGCACCGGATCTGCAGAAGAAGGGCTAAGCCCGCTCGGCTCAGGCCTTTCCTCCGTCATTGGAAGGAGCGAAGCGACGCGGCAATCCAGCTCTTCACTTCGGCGAAGAAAGACTGGATTGCTTCGCTGCGCTCGCAATGACGGGGAGAAGCTGGTGGCCTACTTCCCGTAATAATCCTGCACCGTTTCCCACGCCGCCGTCTGCAGCATCTTCGCAGTCGCTTCATCGAGACCCGCGAGATACGGATTGCCTACCGGCGAGCGGCCCGTCAGCGCGGCGAAGACCGCGCAGGACGCAAGGTATGTGCCTGCCATGCTCGGATGACGCCTGTCGGGCTGGTACAGATTGAGCTCGGGCTGCTTCGCGCGCGCCCTCGCAAATGCCAGACCTGCCGGAATCACCAAGGCATTGTTGTCATTGCCGGCGACCGTATAGGCCTCGGCCAGTTGCTGCGTCATCTCCGGCTTGTCTTCATAGGCCCAGGACATGAAGAAGACCGGTTTCGCGCCATGCGCCCTGACGATGTCGGCATCCTTCTTCGCATATTCGGTAAAGACCGACTTCAGCTTGGGATGGATCGGGCACTGGCTGCAATCCATCATGATCGCAGCATCGAACAGCCGCTCCCGCTTGTTGAAGATGATGTTGTTATTATCATCGAAGGAATAGGACGCGATGGCGTTGGGGCGGAAATAACTCTCGACATCATGCCACTCGAATCCGGAGCCGCCGATGGTCACCGAGGTCGCCTGGTAGCTCGTCCTGTTGGCGGGGTCGGCAGCGCGCACCATCCCCAGCACGTGGCTGTGCATGCTGTTGTTGAAATAGAAGAAGCTGTTGCCGATGAAGATCTCGGTCTTCGGAAAATCGGGCCCCAGCGACGTGACCTTGGGTTTGGTCTGCGCTTGCACCGCAACGGGCGCACTGGCCATGGCAGCAAGGGTCGCCACAGCAACGAGCATGACTCGCAAAGTTCTGGACATGGAATGTCTCCTGGTTCTTATTATATGCGTATCGATAGCACAGGGCGGTGCGGATTGCGCCGGCCCTGATTGCGGGAGGCAGACAGCGCCATGCCCCAGAACCTTGATCCCCATGAGCTCGATTCCCATGACCTCGATCCCCTGATCCTTGATCTCCTGGAATGGATCGCGCGCGAACCCAGATCCCATGCCGACGTGCTCGATGCATGGCGGACGTCGTGCCCGCGACTGACGGTGTGGGAAGACTGCATCGACCGTGGATTTGCCACGCGCATGCACGTCGCCGGGCATGGCTCCGTCGTTCAAGTGACGACCGCAGGTTTGTCCTTCCTGCAACAGCATGGCCGCGTCACGCCAAAGAGGTCAGCCTTGACCACCGCAACTAGTCCAGCGGCATAGTAAGCTGCGCGCCTTCATCAGCTACAAACACTGCGATCAGCTCGGCCGGCTCCGTAGTGCTCGCATTGGCCGAGACGAGATGCGTCGAGCCCGGCGGCTCGAAGAATGACTGCCCAACCTTGAAAGTTTCGACCGGCCCGCCGCCGAGCTGCGAGTGGATTTCGCCTTTGGTTATATAGGCTGCTACCGTGCCGGAATGACGATGCGGCGCGCTGAAGCCGCCGGGGCCATAGGACACGCGCACAATGGTCACGCGCTTTCCCGGCACATTCGGCAGCGCATGCGACGTGATCAGTTCCACCGCATCGCCGGGATTGGCGCTGGAGCCAGCGTTGACGGCGCAAAGCGGCGCCAGAACAATCGACAAGGCGTCCATTGTCGTCGGAAGTGCCTTGCCAAGGGCAATCGCACACATCAGTCCTGCGGCAACGGCAACAGACACATAGCGGGCTTCAGGCAGCCTCGGCACGATCGTATCGCATGTGATGGACATTCTTCGCTCCCCTGCCCGTCAGCCATTGTCCTGGCCGAACGCCTTGCGCATCGCGACATAGCCTTGCTGCTGCTGGCTCCAGTTACGACCACCCGTGACACCGCCATCGACCACCAGATCGTTGCCATTGACGAAAGACGACTCGTCGCTCGCGAGAAACACGGCGGCATGGGCGATGTCGTCCGGCAGACCAGCGCGCGGGATCGGCTGTGCAGCCTTGAACACCTCACGCATTTGCGCCGGCGTCTGCTCGGCTGCTTCCACCGATAGCCCCAGCGCCTTGCCGAAGATTCCGGTCGCGATGGCGCCTGGCGAGATGCTGTTGACGCGCACGCCGCTCTCACCGAGCTCCATCGCCACGCATTTGGTCAGATGGATGACCGCGGCCTTGGCGGCGCCGTAGACCACCGAGGACGAGTAGCCGGCGAGCCGGCCGGCAATACTGCCATTGTTGATGATGCTGCCCGAGCCCTGCTTCTTCATATGCGGGGCGGCATGTTTCATGCCGAGCATGACGCTGCGTACGAGTGTCGCCATCGCCGTATCGAAACGATCGACGTCGAGGCCTTCGATACCACCGGTTTGCGCCGGACCGCCGGCATTGTTGAACAGGCAATCGATGCGGCCGAATTTCTCGACCGCGTGACCGATCAGTGCACTCATCTGCGCTTCATCGGTAACGTCGGTCTGACGGAAACTGCAATTTGCGCCGAGCTTCAAAGCAAGCGCATTGCCTTCCGGCGCACGACGCCCGGCAATCACAACTTTCGCGCCCTGCGCGATGAAGATTTCCGCCGTACGGTATCCGATGCCGCTCGTTGCACCGGTGATGACTGCGACCTTGTTGTCGAGACGCCCCATATCGTTTCCCCATTTGTTTTTATGGTCGGCATTTGACGCCCCGAATCCGCGCCCGCGCAAGGCGTATTTTGAGTCAGTGCGACTCGCAGCCCGCTGAATTTGCAGGTAAAGCGGCGAACTTTCCAAGCCACAACCGTCGGAGAGTCCTGAGAATTACGATTAAGGAAGTTCTAAGACGCATCTGCGTATCGTGCAGCATTGTACCGCCATCCAAGCATGGCTCGCGATTGCTGGAGACCTTTTCCGTGAAGCTGCTCAATAACCTTCCGATTTCCGCCAAGCTCGGGCTTCTCGTCACCGTCACTCTGATCGGTCTCTGCCTCGCCGGCGTGCAGGCGACGCGCCTCGTCAGCGCCGAGATGCGCAGCTCTCGCATGGAGCAGGTTCTCGCCATCGTCGAAACGGCTCGTAACATGGCGCTCGGTCTGCAGAAGCAGGTGACAGCCGGCGAGTTGACAAAGGATGCTGCAATCCAGGAATTCGTCAAGCGCGCCCGCACGATGACTTATGACAAGGGCAACGGCTACGTCTTCTCCTATGACATGAACGGCATCGCGCTGGTGACGCCGGATCCGAAACAGTTCGGCACCAACCGGCTGGACGTCCCGACCAACGGCCGTGCGCTGACCCGCGAGTTGCGCGACGGCGTCGCCGCCAAGGGCGATGTCACGCTGTATTACGAATACATGAAGCCGGGCACGACCGAATTGATCCGCAAGTTCTCCTATGCGGTTGCCGTGCCCGACTGGAATCTGTTTGTCGGCACCGGCGCCTATCTCGACGACCTCGATGCGAAACTGACGCCGATCATCTGGTCACTGGCGACAGCGATCCTCGGTATCGCTGTTGTTGCCGGTCTGATCGCCTGGTTCATCGCCCGCAGTATCACGAGGCCGCTGAGCCAGCTCGGCACCCGCATGCGGGATCTTGCTGACGGCAAGCTGGAAGCCGAGATCCCCGGCGCCGGCCGTCGCGACGAGATCGGTGCGATGGCTACGACGGTGCAGGTGTTCAAGGACAACGCGATCCGCATGCACGGCCTCGAGCAGGAAGAGGTCGCCGTCCAGCAGCGCGTCGCCGCCGAACGCAAGTCGGCGATGAACAGCCTTGCCGATGGTTTCGAGCAAAGCGTCAATGGCGTCGTGAAATCGGTTGCGACCTCCGCGGCCGGAATGCAGGCCACCGCATCGTCCATGACCAACACCGCAAGCGAAACCACCGATCGCGTCGCCAGCGTCAGCATGGCGTCCGAGAAGGCGCTGAACAACGTACAGACCGTTGCCGCCGCAGCGGAAGAACTGACCGCCTCCGTCGAGGAAATCTCGCGGCAGGTTGCGCAATCGACCGAGATCGCGCGGCAGGCCGTCGGCGAAGCAGACCGAACCAACGCAACGGTTCAGCTCCTGTCCGGCGCAGCCGAGAAGATCGGCGTTGTGGTACAGTTGATCGACACGATTGCAGCACAGACCAACCTCCTGGCGCTCAATGCCACCATCGAGGCCGCCCGTGCGGGCGAAGCGGGACGTGGTTTCGCCGTTGTCGCCTCGGAAGTGAAAGCCCTGGCAACCCAGACAGCCAAGGCGACGGAGGAAATCTCGGCGCAGGTCGCCAGCATGCAATCAACGACCGGCGATGCCGTCTCGGCGATCGGCAATATCAGTGCGACCATCGAGAAGATGAGCGAGATTTCGATGGCGATCTCATCGGCCGTCGAGGAACAAGGGGCCGCGACCCGCGAAATCGCCCGCAACATTCAGGCAGCAGCGACCGGCTCCAGCGAAATCGCCACCAATATCGGCAGCGTCAACGCCGCAGCCTCCGCCACGGGACAAGCAGCCGACCAGGTTCTCAGCGGCGCGCGCGAGCTCGACGGGCATGCCAGCATGCTGCAATCGGCGGTGACGGACTTCCTGACCAAGGTTCGCGCTGCCTAAATCAGGCGACGGACCGAAGCTTCGATCGGATACGGGCCGTTCCGCTTACAGCGCGGGGCGGCCCGATGTCTTTTTGGCGCTGGATGCCAGCGCGGTCAGAGCTGCTTCATCCGCAACGGGACGCTGCGTAGCTGCCAGCAGCGGCGCATCGACATATTGCCGGATACCGTTGCGATCCATCACGAAGAGCGGCCGGGTGTTCTTCATGTTGACGTCCTCGACCATCGCCATCCGGCGGTTGTCGAGCATGAACCAGCGGCCATCGAGACGGGCGGCCGCAACAGCGTGGTCTTCCTGGCGCAGCGTATCGCGCAGGATCACAACGCGCAGATCCTCGGCCGCAACGCCGGCGGCACGTAATGCGGTGAACTTGGCGATGGCATAGTCCTCGCAATCGCCGGCACCAGTGGCGAACAGTGCCAGCGGCGAGCGCCAGACATCCGTTGCGCCATAGAGCACAAGATCATCACCGGGCCGAACCGCCAGATTGATAGCGCGATTGACCTCACCCATACGGGCGCGACCGTCGCGAGCACTGGCATCGCCGACGATATCCAGAAACTTCGCGGCCTCAGGCGAGCAGCGGACGGGTGTCTCGGCACAGAGCTCGACGGCAAGCTGCTCGTCGTCCTGCTCGCGTTCCACCCCGCGCCACTTGGCTTTGAGCTCGCCTTCCGGCAGCGCCGATGTGGCGAGGCCAAACGGCTCCGCAGGCCGCTCGACTGCGTCGATCGCCTGGTCAGGAAAGGCCGTTCCGGCCAGGAGATCCGTGGGTGCCGCGAAAATCGCCAGCCCCAAGGCCAGCACAGACGCGCAGCGCACCCGCGCAAAAGCAGAAGTCCACATCATAGACGCCCCGTCTGTCCGGGCATCGGCAAGCAGGGCTGCTCGCACGTGACCGGATCATTTGTGGGGCCATCTTGAGGCGGCTAATTTTCGACGAGATTAAAAGGGGTTAGCCGTGTCGGCGAAGTTCGCGGACAGGCTGAAGAAGGGCTAACGGGCTTGACGACAATTTTATCGAAATGGCCGAAAGACTCGTACGGGAGGGATTATATTACCTCACGCATTCGTTCCAGCGACGTCGATTTCCGGAACCGGGAACACAGCCTGAACTCGGAACATCGTTAACGAAAATTCACTATATGGATCAGTGGTATCCGGATAATTTCACAAAGCGGGCGATAGCTTGAAAAAGTGATGCGCAGACGTCCACTATCGCATTGCACCCCGCGGTGGTATGCATGGCTCGCAAATTAGCTAATTAATAACCATAACCATGCGCGGTAGAAATTGAACTACGCGGGTACATTCGAATTTTCGCAATCTGGCGATGCTCCGGCCGAACCAACGGCTGGCGGCGGCAGTGTTGGCCATACGTTTTCCGCTCATACGGCCGGTTCCGCGATTGTCGTGCAGGATGCCAACCTGCTGTTCTCCGGCGACTATAAGCGCTCCGGCGTGGATCTCGTCCTGTCCAAGGACGGGCACGAACACGTCGTCTCCGACTATTTCAAGGGTTCGCTGCGCGCAGCTCTGTCGTCGCCCGATGGCGCGCAGCTGTCCGGCGACCTCGTTACTGCCCTTGTCGGCGAAGTGCAGGTCGCACAGCTCGGCGGCGGCGCCAATGCCGCCGCGCAAGTCATTGGCACCGTCAGCAAGCTAGCCGGCAGCGCGACTGCGATCCGCAATGGCGTCTCTGTGACGCTCAATGTCGGCGATCCCGTGCAGAAGGGCGACGTGGTCCAGGCTGGCGCAGACTCATCGCTGACCATGACTTTCATTGACGGCACCGTGTTTGGCCTCTCGGCCAATGCACGCATGGTGCTGAACGAGATGGTCTACGATCCCCAGGGATCGGCGAACTCATCCTTGCTCAGCCTCGTGCAGGGCACGATCACTTTCGTTGCCGGCGAAACTGCCAAGCATGGCAACATGCGCGTCGATACGCCCGTTGCCACCATGGGCATTCGCGGCACCGCCGTGCTGGTCGAAATCGGTTTCGAGGTGCCCGGACAGGGCGGCGCACCGCCGGTGAAATTCCAGGTTCTGGTCGAGCCCAACGGCGTGACCGGCTCTTATGTGCTGTATAGCAAGACCAGCGGCCAGGCGATCGGCACCGTCAATGCGGCCGGTCAGGTCACCAGCGTGCTCGGCAATGGCGATACATCCACAGGCATCGCCGATCCGCTGACGCCGATCGCACGGGCGATCATTGAGCAAACGCTGCAGACCTATTTCCCGAACTACGTTCCGAACGCCAATCCGCGCAGCGGACCCGGCGGCGGTTCATCTCCGGGCGATCCTAATTCCGGCACCAGTCCGGATCCCTTGAAATTCATTATTCCGGATTTTCTGCCGAACCAGCCCTACACCGTCCCGATCAAGCTGCAGGGCGACGGCTCCAGCACGTCGCCGATCGACGTCACCTTCACGCGCTTCAACACCGCACCGATCATCACGGTGACGCCCGTCGTCGTCACGCTGCCGGTCAACCAGAACAGTTTCGATATCAGAGACCAGGTCCAGATCAACGATCCAGACATTGGTGACGTGGCAACGCCCTATGTGGCGGGCACCGCGCGCATCATTTCGGCGAGCGGGCCAAGCGGCACGCCGGCCGCACTCGATCTCAAGACGCTCATCGTGGTCGATCCGGCAACCGGCCATGTCTCCTATAATCCCGCCGCTTTCACGTTCCTTGGCGCAGGGCAGCAGGCCGTCTACACCATCGGCTTCGACAGCCAGTCCGGGCCGGACACAACCCATGAGACGCTGACCTTCACGGTCGATGGCTCCAATGATGCGCCTGTCGTGCTGTCGGCACTGACCGCCGCAGCGAGCCAGGATGACGGCGCGCAGAGTTTCAACCTGCTAGCCGGCGCATCCGACGCCGATCTCGGCGAAACGGCGACATTGACTGTCGGCAACGTCAAGTTCGCGCTGAATGGCGGCACCGCACAACAGGCCGCACCGACCGGCGTGACACTGACCGGCACGACGCTGCATGTCGATCCGAGCGCCTTTGCCTATCTCGGCGAAGGCCAGACCGCGACCATCACCGTCACCTACAACGTTATCGACGCCCATGGGGCGAGCGTCGCGCAGACCGAGACGATTACGGTTACGGGCGTGAACGATCAGCCGACGATCGTATCGACGAACTTCACAGTGCCTCAGGGCGGAGAAGTCACGCTCGGCGCCACGAGCTTCACCATCAGTGACCCGGATGTCGGCTCAGACTTCACATTTACCGTCACCAATGTGAGCGGCGGCTATTTCGTCGTCGATCCGCCGCCTGGCCAGCTTCTTCGCTTCGCCGGATTCCGAGCGCTCTCCGAGAGCCAGGCGATCACCTTCACCATGGCCGACCTTCAGCACGGACGGGTTCACTTCATCAGCGACGGCAGAGGCCCGCCATCATTCGACCTCCAGGTCGATGACCGCAGTGGAGCTCCGAACAGCCAAAGCCCGACAGCGACTCAGACTGTCAAATTCTCGGACCTTGCACCTGTCGTCGACAAGCCGCTCACGTCAGCGGCAAACGAGGGCGACTGTGCCGTCACGGTCGATCTCCTGACAGGCGTTAACGACCCGGACGGCGGCACGCTGTCGATCGGCAACGTGCGCTATACGATCGGCGACGACGATTCATCAACAGATCTTCCGGCAGGGCTGTCGCTTAACGGCACGTCGCTGACCTACGATCCTGCAAATAAAGCATTTGATCATCTCGCTGCCGGCGAGAAGATGATCATCACCGTCAGTTACGATATCTTCGATGGCCAGGGCGGCAAGACCACGCAGACTGAAACCATCACCGTCACCGGCACCAATGACCGGCCGGCGATCAAATCTGCTTCGTTTGCCCTGAGCGAGGGTGGCACCACTGTTCTCTCCGCCGACAGCATCGGCGTCGTCGACCCTGACAGCCATGACTTCACCTTCACCGTCTCACAGGTCCGTCACGGCAAGTTTCAGATCGAGACTGCGAACGGCGGCTGGTGCGACACCACCACATTTACATCGGACGACCTCGACGCCGGCCATGTCCGATTCGTGCATGACGGCAGCGAGTCCGACGCGACCTTCTCGATCCGGGCCGATGACGGCCAGAGCGAGCATAACGTCAGCAACACGTTCCGCAGCACCATCGAGATCGAGCACGTCAACGACGCGCCGCAGATGTTTGCGGCGCCGCTGCTGATCGCCGAAGGCGCCACGGTCGTCCTGACCGTCCTGAACTTCCTTGTAAACGATCCCGACGACAACAGCTTCACCTTCACGGTCTCCGACATCGAACACGGCGTGTTCAAGATCAAGCAGGGAAACAGCTGGGTCGAGACCGATCACTTCACCACCGCAGACCTGAAGGCCGGCCGGGTTATCTTCACGCATGATGGCGGTGAGATTCCGCCGTCATATACCGTCACGGCCGACGACAACCACACCGATACACCCAATCACCTGAGCAATCCGGTCGACAGCACCGTGGTCTTCATCCCGGTCAACGACGCGCCGAAGATCGTGAACGCTCACTTCAGCGTGGACCAGGGCGGCAGCGTCCTGCTTCACGCATCGAATTTCGGCATCTGCGATCCAGACAGCAGCAGTTTCAAATTCACCGTCTCCAATGTGAAGGGCGGTCATTTTGAAACTTACAACTATAGCCACGGGCAGTGGTCGTGGACGACCGATACGAGCTTCACCACAGCGGAGCTGAATGCTGACCACGTCCGTTTTGTGCAGGACGGCAGCAACAAAACGCCGACTTTTTCGATCAAAGCTAATGACGGCTCGTTGTTCAACAGCACGAGCGATGCGTTCAGTGGCGGCAGCACACTAACGCATCCGACGCCGATCGCAAATGAAGATCACATCCTCAACGCAGCGGCGCCCTCGCTTGGTGACGGCTGGCTACTGAACATCGATAACGGCCACTATTATCGATTGGTTACAACCGCATCGAGCTGGAGCATCGCAAAAGCGACGGCTCAAGCGGACGGTGCTTATCTCGCAACGATTACAAGCCAATCCGAACAGGACTTTGTCGGGCCGCTTGCCACCGGCTATCGCGCCTGGCTCGGAGGCGTGAGCCATGACGATGCGAATGGCTCGGGACATTTTTTCTGGGCGACCGGCCCCGAGGCAGGCACGCCCTTGAACTATGCACACTGGGCTCCGCTCGAGCCGAATGGCGGTGGTGGCGCGAATACACAATACATTCACATCGAGGGCGTCACCGACTCCCAAAATCTTGGATGGAACGACGAACCGGGTTTTGATAACGGACGTGTCTTCATCGAGGAAGTAGGTGGATTGCCGGGACAGATCGCTTTCCGGGAAGACACCGGCACGACGCTGACGGCACAGCAGTTGCTGCAAAACGACACTGGCCTGAACCAGAGCTCGCTCTCTATAACCGCAGTGAGTACAACGAGCGTCCACGGCGGATCGGTGACGCTCGCCGACAATATTATCACCTATCATCCATCTGCGAACTACAATGGCGCCGACAGCTTCACATACACGCTGTTCGACGGCACGGCGACATCAACGGGTACCGTCAGCTTCGACGTTGCACCGGTCAATGACGCGCCGATGATCTCGACGGAAAACCTGTCTTTTTCGCAAAGCCAGTCCGGCCAGATCACACTGATGGGGATTTCGGTCGCAGATGCGGACTCTTCAAACGGGAATTTCACCGTCACCACCGCAACAGGCTGGGGCCATGCGACACCCGTCGGAGGCAACTCCGAGAGCTTTGCCGCCATCAATGCGAGTCTCGCACAAGGTATCACCTATGCGCCCGGCAATTCTGTCCCCCCGACCACGGAGAAGGTGTCGGTTACGGTCACCGATAGCGATGGCGCATCAGACTCGGTGAATTTCATCGTTGCGTTGTCAGACTCGGCTTCGATTGTTCTCGAGGGAACCAGCGGCAAGGACGTCATTCTCGCGACTTACCTGAAGGACACGTTGACCGGAGGCGCTGGCAAGGATCAGTTTGTCTTCGCGAATAATCAGGGCCAGCATACGATCACGGATTTCAAGCCGGGCGAAGACCGGATCGATCTCCACATGCCGAATGCGCCGACGACTGGCAGCACTCTGACGGCCTGGCTCGATGCGCACGCCACCCAGGTCGGTTACGATACGCTGATCCATCTCGATGCGCCCGACGCGGTGGTGCAGACCAACACGATTCTGCTTCAGGACGTGGTCATAAGCCATCTCACTGCAAACGACTTCATTCTGCATGCCTGATCCCGTGCGGAGGGATTTCGGCACTGGCCGACTGGTCCATTAACTGTCCCTAATGGACCACCTGCACAAATCGTCCCGGTGATGGCATAATAGCCGTTAGATCAGGGCTCGGGTGGTATGCAGCACCTGACGACCATCGATCCATGCGATCCGTAAAGGTTTGACGATGCAGCGTGGCCTGTCACGTACCTCCAGCCTGCCGGCGCGGACCGAGCTCGGCGATGCCTTGCGGGCCTGCCGCGGCGCCTTTCTGGGCGTCGGGCTGATGAGCTGCATGATCAATATCCTGTATCTGACCGGCTCGTTCTTCATGCTCGAGGTCTATGACCGCGTGCTGCCGAGCCGCAGCGTGCCGACCCTCGTCGGTCTCATCATCCTGGCCGGCGGCCTCTACGTGGCTCAGGGTATTCTCGACCTGCTGCGCGGCCGCATTCTGGTGCGGATCGGTAGTTCGCTCGACGAGGTGCTGAGCCCTCGCGTGTTCCAGACCGTGGTGCGACTACCGCTCCTCGCCGGCGGACACAACGAAGGCCTGCAGCCGCTGCGCGACCTCGACAATGTTCGCTCGTTCCTCTCCGGCATGGGGCCGAGCGCACTGTTCGACCTGCCCTGGCTGCCGCTCTATCTGGCGATCTGCTTTGCCTTCCATCCGATGATCGGCGTCACCGCGCTGGTCGGCGCAGTTCTGCTGGTAGGCCTGACGATCCTCACAGAAATCATGACCCGCGAACCAGCGCGCGAGGCCAACGGTCTTGCGGCACGTCGCAGCGGGATTGCTTCGGCCAGCCGGCGCAATGCCGAAGTCGTCGTCGCGATGGGCATGGCCGGGCGTCTGACGCAACGCTGGCGCGAGGCCAACGAGACCTATCTGGCCGGCAATCAGCGCACCAGCGATGTGGCCGGCGGTCTCGGTGCCATCGCCAAGGTCATGCGCATGATCCTGCAATCGGCGGTGCTCGGCGTCGGTGCCTATCTCGTGATCAATCAGGAAGCCACCGCCGGCATCATCATCGCCGGCTCGATCCTCAGCGCCCGCGCGTTGGCGCCGGTCGATCTGGCGATCGCGCACTGGAAGGGTTTTGTCACCGCCCGGCAAAGCTGGCATCGGCTCAACGGGCTGCTATACGCTCTGCCGGATCAGGCAGCTGTTACTCAGCTGCAGAACCCGTCGCAGAAACTGACCATCGAAGGCGTCAGCATCGCACCGCCGGGTGAGCAGAAGGTCACGGTCAGCGACATCACGTTTGCGCTCGCGGCCGGCAACGGTCTCGGCATCATCGGACCGTCGGGCTCCGGCAAATCATCGCTGCTGCGCGCGCTGGTCGGCGTCTGGAAGCCGGTGCGCGGTCATGTCCGGCTCGATGCCGCGGCGCTCGACCAATGGGCGCCGGACGATCTCGGCCGCCATATCGGCTACCTGCCACAGGATGTCGAACTGTTCGCAGGCTCCATCGCCGACAATATCTGCCGTTTCGATCCAGATGCGAAGGATGACGACATCATCACCGCGGCAAGGCAGGCCGGCGTCCATGACCTCATCGTCGGCATGCGCGAGGGCTATGACACGCAGGTCGGCGATCACGGCGGCGTCCTGTCCGCCGGCCAGGCGCAGCGCATCGCACTGGCGCGCGCGCTGTATGGCGATCCGTTCCTGATCGTCCTCGATGAGCCGAATTCCAATCTCGACACCGAGGGCGACGAAGCGCTGACCAAGGCCGTGCGCGCGGCCCGCACGCGCGGCGCCATCGTCATCGTGGTTGCACACCGGCCGATCGGCATCGAAGGCGTCGACATGCTGCTGGTGCTGAAGGACGGCCGCATGCAGGCCTTTGGGTCGAAGGAGACCGTGCTGGGTCAGGTGCTGCAGCGCCCGGCAGCGCAGCCGATCAAGATCGTCGCCGACGGCGGAGTAGCCAAGCCATGACTACGCCGCTGACAGGACCGCGCCGCTCGATCCGAATCCACCTCATTATCGGCCTCGTCGTTGTGCTCGTGCTCGCAGGCGGTTTGGGCGGCTGGGCATCGACCGCGCAGATCTCCGGCGCCCTGATCGCGCCCGGCTCGGTGGTCGTCGATTCCAACGTCAAGAAAGTCCAGCACCCGACCGGCGGCGTCGTCGGCGAAGTGCGCGCCCGCGACGGCGACCTGGTAAAGGCCGGCGATGTCGTCGTGCGCCTGGACGATACCGTCACCAAAGCCGGCCTTGCTATCGTCACCAAGAACCTCAACGGATTGTGGGCACGCGCGGCGCGGCTGGAAGCCGAGCAGCGCGGCGTCGATCGTATTACGTTTCCACCGCAGCTTATCGAGCAGATCGCAGATGACGACGTGAAGAATGTCATCGCCAGCGAAACTAAACTGTTCAATGTGCGCTCGACCGGCCGCGTCGGCCAGAAGCAGCAGCTCCGCGAACGCATCGCGCAGCTCAACGAGGAGATCGCCGGCCTCACCGCGCAGGAGACTGCCAAGACCCGCGAAATCGCGCTCGTGGAAAAGGAATTGGTCGGCGTCCGCGGATTGTTCGATCAACAGCTGGTGCAGATCTCGCGCCTGACCGTGCTGGAACGCGACGCCGCGCGCCTCGCCGGCGAACGCGCACAGTTCATCGCCGCCCGCGCCCAGGCCAAGGGCAAAATCACCGAGATCGAGCTGCAGATTTTCCAGATCGACAAGGATCTCGTCAGCGAGGTCTCCAAGGACCTGCGCGAGACCAATGACAAGATCGGCGAATTCGTCGAACGCAAGGTCACCGCCGAGGACCAGCTGCGCCGCATCGACATCCGCGCGCCGCAGGACGGCATGGTGCTGCAGTCCACCGTACACACGATCGGCGGGGTCATCACCGCCGGCGATGCCATCATGCTGATTGTGCCGCAGACCGACAATCTGTCGGTGGAAGCCCGGGTCAATCCGCAGGAC
The DNA here is from genome assembly GCF_034044155.1 of Tardiphaga sp. 42S5. Taxonomy (NCBI): domain Bacteria; kingdom Pseudomonadati; phylum Pseudomonadota; class Alphaproteobacteria; order Hyphomicrobiales; family Nitrobacteraceae; genus Tardiphaga; species Tardiphaga sp. 42S5. The sequence goes on from NZ_CP139027.1 coordinate 485,058, forward strand.
ATCGACAAGCTGCAGATCGGCCAGAAGACGCTGCTGCGACTCTCCGCCTTCAACCAGCGCACCACGCCCGAGCTCAACGGCGCCGTCAGCCGCGTCTCCCCGGATACGACGACGGATCAGCGCACCGGGCAGAGCTATTACACGATCCGGATTTCGATGCCCGCATCGGAAGTCGCCAAGCTCGGCGATGTGCGCCTGATCCCCGGCATGCCCGTCGAAGCCTTCGTGCAGACCGGCGACCGCACCATGCTGTCCTATCTCGCCAAGCCGCTAAGCGATCAGTTGATGCGCGCCTTCCGCGAGAAATGACCCTGCACCCATGAAGCGCATGCGGCGAGTGAGACGGCTGGCGCAGCGGTTCGGTTGGGCACGCGCGTTCTGTCTTGTCTTGCTGCTGGGCCTCGCATTGCTGCGCATCGCTGATCCGCCTCCAATCGAGGAATTGCGGCTGCGGGTCTTTGATACCTATCAAGTAATCCAGCCGCGGGTGAAAACGGCGAAGCCCGTCACGATCGTCGATATCGACGAGAAGAGCCTTGCGAAATACGGCCAGTGGCCGTGGCCGCGCACGCGCATCGCTGATCTGGTCACCAAACTGAACCAGCTTGGTGCGGTCGTCACTGCTTTCGACATCGTGTTTCCCGAACCGGACCGGCTGAATCCCGCTCTCGCAGCCGAAAGCTTTTTTGGAATCGACGACGAGACGCGCGCCCGACTGAAGGCATTGCCCAGCAACGATCAGGTTCTTGCCGACGCCATCCGGCGCTCGCGCGTGGTTCTCGGCGAATCCGGTCTGCCCTATGTCGTTTCGGAACTCGACAAGTCTCTACCGCTGACGGGATTGGCCATGCTCGGTGGCGATCCGCAGCCGTTCATGCTGGCATTTCCCGGACTGATCCGGAATATCGACCTGCTGGAAAAGGCCGCCATGGGACGCGGCCTGTTCACCATCAGTCAGGAGCGCGACGGTCTCGTGCGCCGTGTGCCCGTGATGATGCAGGCACAGGGCATAGTCATGCCGTCGCTGAGCTTCGAGATGCTGCGCGCCATCACCGGTACCGACACCATCCTGATCAAATCCGACCGCGCCGGCATCAAGAGCATTGCGGTCAAGGGTCTGGAGATTCCAACCGACAGCGAAGGACGGATCTGGGTGCATTTCGCCAAGCGCGATCCGAGCATCTATGTCTCGGCATCCGACGTGCTCGATGGCACGGTGCAGCCCGGCATGATCGCGCGGCATCTGGTGCTGATCGGCACTTCGGCGGTCGGCCTCCTGGATACCAAGACGACACCGCTCGATGCGGTGATTCCCGGCGTCGAGGTCCATGCGCAGGTGTTGGAGAGTGCGCTGACGAAAACCGTTCTATCGCAGCCCGCCTATACGCGTGGCGCGGAACTGTGCATTGCGATCATTCTCGGCATCATCGTGATCTGGCTCGCCCCGATGTTCGGTCCCGTCACCCTCATTGTCATGGGCGCCGTGTTTGCGGCGCTGCTCGCCGGTACATCCTGGTACTTCTACACGCAGCATCGCCTGCTGATTGACTTCACCTATCCGCTCCTTTCGACCACGCTGATCTATCTCACGCTGATCTTCAGCAACTTCGTGCGTGAGCAGGCGCAGCGCCGCCGCATCCGCTCGGCCTTCAGCCAGTATCTGTCGCCGGCGCTGGTGGCTCAGCTCGCGCAGTCGCCGGAGAAACTGGTGCTCGGCGGCGAGGAGCGCGAGATGACCATCATGTTCTCCGATGTGCGCGGCTTCACCACGATCTCGGAATCCTACAAGCACGATCCGCATGGCCTGACCACGCTGATGAACCGCTTTCTGACGCCGCTGACCAATGCAATCCTCGATCGCAAGGGCACCATCGACAAATATATGGGCGACGCCATCATGGCGTTCTGGAATGCACCGCTCGACGACGACCAGCACCAGATCAATGCCTGCCACGCCGCGCTCGACATGCTGGATCGCATCGACGCACTGAACAGACTGCGCCAGACCGAGGCCGAGAACGGCGGCCACGTCTATATCCCGATCAATGTCGGCATCGGCCTCAATACCGGCATCTGCGTCGTCGGCAATATGGGATCGGATCTGCGCTTCGACTATTCGGTGCTCGGCGACAGCGTCAATCTGGCCTCGCGTCTCGAAGGCCAGTCAAAGGAATACGGCTTTCCGATCATCGTCGGCTCGAAGACCGCGCTCGCCGTCAAGGACAAGTTCGCCATTCTCGAACTCGACTTCATCATGGTGAAGGGCAAGAAAGAACCGGAAGTGATCTACGCCATCGCCGGACGTGAGGACGTGACGCATTCGGAGCGCTTCCAGACGCTGCGCAACCTGACCATCGAAATGCTGGCTTGCTATCGTAGTCGCGACTGGGACGGCGCATTGTACGCCGTCGAGCGCGGCCGCAATTCCGATGTCGCAAATGCGCTCGAGAAGCTCTACGACCTCTACGAGAAGCGCATCCGCGCCTATCAGGACAACCCGCCGCCAGCGGACTGGAACGGCTCGTTTGCATTGCTGACGAAGTGAGCCGTCATTTCGGGACGCGACTGCTGGCTCAGTGATGGCTTGAATTGCAAACAGCCACTGCTCTCCAGACATGCGTCATCGCCCCCATTATTTGCGGCGCGGGGGCGCCGTCGTCCTTTGCATTCCCACCCTCTTGTGAGAGGGCGTGCGGAACGCCAGGTGCCCTTTGCACCCTTGGGCCTGATGCGATGCGGTCTTCCGCAATTTAGAGTGCATCAGGACTTTCGGAGGCGCCGAGCGATTGCCCAGCGTTCCGCCTACGGTGTTTTTTCAGCCTGCTTGCGCTTTGCCTCAGCGAACGATCCGATCACCAAAACTATGGTCCCACGGCGGAGGGACAGGGAGCCTCAAGCGAGAAAGCCGGACGCGTTTGATTTGGTCGTCCGTCACACTGTCCAGGGATCTTTCCATCCCAAGGCCGGCCGTCTCCTTGCCAGTGGCAGTGCTGGCGCAGATCCGTCCTGCCCGAAGACAGACGTCCCCCATGAACCGCGTAACGCCGCATCTCCGGCGTCCACCGCATCCCACCCCGCGAACGTGACGATCGCGATCGCCCCTCTCGGTGGGGCAGGACGGAGGGGAATATAATCAAGGTAGGGATGTTGTCAACGGAGGATAGGAAAAAAATGTTTGGTTATGTCCTGCCACCCCAAACTGTCATTCCGGGGCGCGTGCGCACCTTTGCGCACGCGAACCCGGAATCTCGACATGTTCAGCGCAAAACACTCCGGGATTCCGGGTTCGCGCTCTGCCGGCTTCACCGGCGACGCGCGCCCCGGAATGACGAGCTCGGGGGTGCACCCCGGAATGACGAGCCAGGATCGAGATTCACAGCCACTCCAGGTGAAATGCCTGAGGTTCGCATTGCGGCGGCTTCGCCGGTGACGCACGCCCTCAGGCAGACCAATTGGTTTGCCGGGGAATGACAATGGTGACGTGGCTGGACCGAAAGAAGAGAGAGGCCCGAGCCTCAAATCTCCCTGAGCGCCCGCATACTGGGCACGCTGACTTCGGCGAGTTTCAGATTGTCCTCGTTCTGGTCGATCGCCACATATTGCCCGTCCCAGTAGGTCAGCGCGGTGTGCGGGACGGAGGTGATGACATCACGGACGCGGCCGATGACGATGGCGTGGGAGTGGCGTTCGATGACTTCCTCGACGTCGCAATCGATCGCCGCAAGGCTGCCCGCCAGCAGCGGCACGCCGGTTGCCCGGGTCACCCACTGCGCTCCGGCGAAACGCTCTGCGCCCTTCAATCCACCCTTGCCCGAGAACCGCTCAGCCACGTCGAGCTGATCAGCCGACAGAATGTTGACGCCGAAGGCGCCGTAGCGTTGTAGCAGCGGCCAGGACGACGACTCCCTGTTGACGCTGACGATCAGCGTCGGTGGATCGACCGACAGCGACGAGACCGATGTCACTGTCATGCCGGTGATGTCCTTGCCGCGCCCGACGGTGATCACGCTGACACCGCCGGCCAGCACTCGCATGGCGCCACGGAATTCCTGCGAAGAGACCTCGCGACCAGAGGAAACCTCGCGATCGACAACGATGTTACGAACGACGGAATTCATGGCAGCCTCGCAGGTCACAATAGTCTCACAAGCCAGTGGCGTCGGCTCCCGGGCCGAGCAGATTGCGCAGGATCGAACCTTCCAGCGCCGCAAGATCTGCCGAGCCGCGCTGGCGCGGCCGGGCGATATCGACATTGATATCGTGTGCGATACGGCCATCTTCAATCACCAGCACGCGATCTGCCAGCGCCACGGCCTCGGACACGTCATGCGTTACCAGAATCGAGGTGAAGGTCTGGTCGTGCCACACGCGGCCGAGCAGCTGTTGCATCGAAATACGTGTCAGCGCGTCGAGCGCACCGAGCGGCTCGTCAAGCGCCAGCACGCGCGGATGGCTGACCAGTGCCCGCGCCAGCGCCACACGCTGCTTCTGGCCGCCAGATAACACGGACGGCCATTGATCGCGCTTCTCGGCGAGGCCGACTTCCGTCAATGCGCTTTCAGCGCGCGCCTTGGCATCGGCCGATGTCCGGTCGGTCCCCAGGCCAACTTCCACATTCGAGAGCACGCTGGCCCATGGCAACAGGCGCGGTTCCTGGAACATCACACGGATGTCCTCCGCGCGGGTTTCCTCGCCAAAGCTGATCGTGCCAGCAGTCGGCTCGTCGAGGCCTGCGATCAAGCGGAGCAGCGTGCTCTTGCCGCAGCCACTCTGGCCGACAATGGCGACGAACTGGCCGGCAGGAATATGCAGATCGACGCCGCGCAGCACTTCATTGCTGCCGAAGGATTTGCGGAGACCACGAATGGTCAGCGACAGTCCACGGGACTTCTGCTCGGACGGACGCCGCGCCTGCGTGGCGAGGGCCTGTTCGAAATCGACGGGCGCATCGATGACCTGAGCATCGGCATGGCTGAGGCGAAGAGACTGTTGCACGGTCATTTCAAATTCTCGCTTCCGAATTTCGCTCAATGTTTCTGAAAAGCCGGGTGCCAGGACAATGTCAGCCGTTCCAACGCGCGCGAGGCGCTGTCGGCGACCTTGCCCAGCAGCGCATAGATCAGGATGCTGAGCACCACGACGTCGATCTGCATGAATTCACGCGCCTGCATCGCCATGTAGCCAAGGCCCGACGAGGCCGCGATCGTTTCCGCCACGATCAGCGTCAGCCACATGATGCCGAGCGCAAAGCGCACGCCGACGAAGATCGACGGCAGCGCGCCCGGGAAGATCACGCGGCGGAACAGCTCGCTATTGCGCATGCCATAGATGCGGCCCATCTCGATCAGCTGCGGATCGACGGTGCGAATGCCGTGCAGCGTGTTGAGATAGATCGGGAAGAATACGCCAAGCGCGACCAGGAATAGCTTGGCCGATTCATCGATGCCGAACCACAGGATGACCAGCGGGATCAGCGCCAGATGGGGCACGTTGCGCACCATCTGCAGCGTCGTGTCGGTGAGCTTGCTACTGAGCTGCGACAGACCGTTGGCCAGACCGAAGGCAAAGCCGATGCTGCCACCGATCAGGAAGCCGACGGACGCACGCCAGAACGACACCCAGATATTCTGGGCGAGTTCGCCCGAGAGCAGCAGCTTCCAGCCAGCCAAGGCAACATCGGTCGGCGCCGGCATTACCCGCGCCGGCACGTAACCGGTCACGCAAGCGGCCTGCCAGACGAGGAGGATGACCAGTGGCACGATCCATTGGGTCAGGCCATCGATGCGCGGCAAGCGAAAGCTGCGAACGCGGGGAAGGATTTCAACAATGCTCATGATGGGGTGCCTGTTGGAATTACGAGGCGCTCTGCGCGCGGTGCTCATTGGCAACGATTTCACCGACCGGGCCGGTGCGCGTCCGTAGCGATGTGACGTTGTCGTGCTGTTGCAGCGACAGCAGCGGGAAGACGAGCTCGGCGAAGCGATAGGCTTCCTCGAGATGCGGATAGCCGGACATGATGAAGGTATCGACGCCGACGTCCTGATATTCCTTGATGCGCGCCGCCACCGTCTGCGCATCGCCGACCAGCGCCGTACCGGCACCACCACGCACGAGGCCGACACCCGCCCAGAGGTTCGGGCTGATCTCAAGCTTGTCGCGACGTCCGCCATGCAGCTGCATCATGCGCTGCTGGCCGACCGAGTCCTGCCGGGCCAATGTCTTCTGTGCATTGGCGATGACATCGTCGGTGACATATTGAATGAGTTCGTCGGCGGCCTTCCATGCCGCCTCGTTGGTCTCGCGCACGACCACATGAAGACGGATGCCAAAGGACAGCTTGCGGCCGCGTTTTTCGGCAGCAGCCTTGACGCGCGCAACCTTCTCGGCGACCAGCGCCGGCGGCTCGCCCCAGGTGAGATACTTGTCGACGGTGTCCACCGCGACATCAATGCCGGCATCCGACGAGCCGCCGAAATACAGCGGCGGGCGCGGCGACTGCACCGGCGGGAAGATCAGACGACCGTCTTCAATCTGGATATGCTTGCCCTGCACATTGACGGTCTTGCCGGCCAGCAGGTCGTTATAGACGTTGAGGAATTCACGTGTGACGGCATAGCGCTCGTCATGCGGCAGGAAAATACCGTCTCCCTTGTTCTCGACGGGATCGCCGCCAGTCACGACATTGATCAGGAGGCGACCGTTGGTGACCCGGTCCAGCGTTGCGGTCATGCGCGCGGCGACGCTCGGCGATTGCAGGCCCGGCCGAACGGCCACGAGATAACGAAGCTGTTCGGTCCATGGGGCCACGGCAGATGCAACCACCCATGAATCCTCACAGCTGCGCCCGGTCGGCAGCAGCACGCCGAAATAGCCCAGCTGATCGGCAGCCTGCGCGATCTGACGGAGATATTTGAAGTCGATGTCTCGCGCCCCATGGGTCGATGCCAAATACCGTCCATCGCCGTGGGTCGGCAGGAACCAGAGAACATTGGCTTTGGATGGATTGCTCATCGGCGACATCTCTCTCGCATCGGGCGACCATTGCGGCATCGCGAGAGGATGGTGTCATGACATAAGTCTGTCGAGTGGCCCGGAAAAATAGCGACGTGCGCACTGTGACTTAGGTCGATGACGAGGCGTTCCTTTCAAACTTCCGGGCATATGCAGCGCATTTTTCTCCGCCAATCTTGCATCCCGCGGCGATCACAACCGCGTGGGTCGGAATGCAAGGGCTCGCCCGGCGATCAGCGCGACTGAGTGGGGAATTTCATGCTGAGATCGCGGCGTGTGACACTCAGATTGTTTTGCTCAAAGGCTCGTCATGAGAATGATCGTGCAGGCCGTCATTGAGCAATCTGGCGCTTTCGCCGGCGGCATTGACGCTTTGTTAATGACGTCAGCACCGCTACCGCTCCAAATCGCGCGGCGTTTACACAACTACCCGCGTTTTGCGAACCGATTTAACCAAATCGACAAGGCGTTTTGCGAGGCTCGGCCATCATGCAGAACGCATCCACCCCAGGCTCGTCGGCCTCTCCAAGGGACAGCGACCGCCCGACCGCAACCTCTTCCACCGAGGCTGCTACCGGATTCGTGGATAGCGATGCCGCACGCGAATTGGAGATGCTGCGCGAGATCGTGCGCATGCTGCCGGCCTCCGTCACTGTGCAAGACGATCAGGGCGACTTTCTGCTGGTAAATGACGCCGCGGCAATCCAGTTCAATGCATCGGCAGACCAATTCAACAGACCCGATCCGCAATCGCATTTTCTGGTGCAGGCACTGACGCATCGACGCACGACTGCACTCGACCTGCTGCAGTCCGGCCGCTCCGCGGTGTTCGAGGAACGCGTCAATTCTGAACGCGACAGGCGCGTGTTCCTGACCACGCATCGTCCGGCGCGTATCGGTGATCGTAGCGTGCTGCTGTCCAGCGCCACCGATGTGAGCCGGCAGAAAGAGATGGAAGAAGAGCTGTTTCGTCGCGCCTATTACGACGAGCTGACCGATCTGCCGACGCGGCGTGTGATCGAGAAACATGTCGGCGACATCATTGGCCATTCCGGCGAGACATCACATTTCGCGCTGGCCTTCCTCGACATCGACAATTTCAAGCACATCAACGACTATTACGGTCACAGCGTCGGTGATGCGCTGCTGGTGCAGTTCGCCAAGCGACTGGCGCTCGACCTGCGCGGCACCGACATGCTGTCGCGGATTTCCGGTGACGAATTCCTGCTGCTGCTGAACCCGATCCAGAGCCAGCAGGAGGTCGCCGAATATCTGGAGCTGCTGGTGCAGCGGCTGCGCGCTCCGTTTTTCATCGACGGCTCCGAAGTATTCGCCTCCGCATCGATCGGTGTCAGCCTCTATCCCGAACACGGCCGCAACTACGACGCGCTGCATCAGAACGCCGATATCGCGATGTATCGCGTGAAGAATGAGACCAAGGGCGCTGCGGTGTTCTTCGACTCCAGCATGGAGAGCGAGGCGCTGACCCGCATGGCCACCGAACAGTCATTGCGGCTGGCGATTCTCGACAAGCGGTTCTGCTGCGCGTTTCAGCCGAAGGTCGATATCCGCAGCCTGGAGATCAAGGGTATCGAGGCCCTTGTGCGCTTGCGTAACGACGATGGCGTGATCCAGGCTCCCAGCACCTTCATCAATCTGGCAGTCGAACTCGGCCTGATTGACGAGCTCACCCATCTGGTGCTCGCCGAGATCATGAAGTCGATCGACCTGATCGACGAGACCTTCGGCGCCACCGCCAGTATCAGCATCAACGTCGCCGCCAAACAGGCCGGCAACCCGGAATTCATGCGCGCCTTTGCCAGGGCCATCGAGGAGACCGGCTGCCCGATGCGCTTCATGGTCGAAGTGACCGAAGACGCATTCGTCGCCAAGACACATTTCCAGGACGACATCCTGCCGATGTTCCGAGCGCTCGGCGTCGGCATCTCCATCGACGATTTCGGCGTCGGCTATTCGTCGTTGTCGGCGCTGGCGGATATCACCGCCGACGAGATCAAGATCGACCGATCCTTCATTACGGACATCCACAAGCGCCCACGCAGCCAAGGCATCCTCCGCGCCATCGAGTCGCTCAGCGAGGCGCTGGGCATGACTGTGATCGCCGAAGGCGTCGAGACCTTCGAGGAACTGGCCTATCTTCAGGCCGCGACCAAGATCCGCTATGCGCAGGGCTATTATTTCTCCAAGCCGATCTTTCTGGAAGAACTGCAGCCCCAGGCGCGCATCAGTAGCGACCTGCGCAGCGCACCATCGGCTCGCCCGGCAGCAGATGCCCGCCCCGCCTATTCCCGCTCCGGCGGCCGGGGTTATTGAGGCACCGCCCTCTCCCCGTCATTGTCATCCCGTAACCACATCCCATCTGTTAAGGGACTGAAAACCACGCGCTACGCATCACCAGAGAGCCCCCATGCCCGTCGTCCCGCTGTTTCTGAATATCCTCTGGATCGTGTTCGGCGGATTGGGAATGGCAGTCGGCTGGCTAATCGCGGCCGTTGTGATGGCCATCACCATCATCGGCCTGCCCTGGGCCCGCGCCGCCTTCAATATCGCCGCCTATACGCTGCTGCCTTTCGGCCAGCGCGCCGTCGACCGTGAAACCGTGACCGGGCGCAGTGATATCGGCACCGGCGTATTCGGCCTGATCGGCAACATCATCTGGCTGGTGCTGGCCGGCTGGTGGCTGGCGATCGGCCATCTTCTCGCGGCGCTCGCCCTCGCCATCACCATCGTCGGCATTCCCTTTGCGTGGGCACATCTGAAGCTCGCCGGCATCGCGCTATGGCCGATCGGCAAGGTCATCGTACCGGCCTGACGCGCATTGCGTTGAACAACTTCAAATTTTCTCGTTGAGAGTGCGCCGCGCATACGCGTGATTAACTATTTCGCTCAATGGTGAAACGAGGTGGGCCTCGGGCGCCGGAGTGATTATGCGTAAGCTTCCTTTTTTGATCGTTGCAGGTTCTTTCACGGCGGTTGTCGCCGCGGGCACTGGCGCCTGGCATTTCTTCGGGCCCACCGGCGCTCAGACCAGCGCCAAAGCCGATAAAGGCGAGCTCACCACCGCCTCGATCGACACGCGCGCGCCGAAGTCGAACTCGACCGCACCAATCGAACCGCCGCCGCGTGTGCAGGCCGTCGCAGCTGCACCGGCTGCCGCGCCGATGCCCGCCGCTCCAGCCGTTGAAAAACGCCCGGCCATCGCCAAGCCCGTCTGCAACAATCCGAACGCGCTCGGCGTGTCACGCACCGTACAGATCGACACCACCGGTGGCCCCGGCCTCGGCATGTCGCAATATCGCGACTATGACTTCCTGCAGCCCGGCGAAGTCGTGCTGACCTTCGACGACGGCCCGTGGCCGGTGACGACGCCCGCCGTGCTGGCTGCGCTCAGCGCGCAATGCGTGCAGGCCGTGTTCTTCCCGATCGGCAAGCATGCCACCTGGCATCCCGCGGTGTTGAAGCAGGTGATCGCGGCCGGCCATTCGGTCGGCACCCATACCTGGTCGCACCAGAACCTGGCGAGCAAGACCCCGCAGGAAGCCAAGGACGAGATCGAACGCGGTATCAGCGCCATCACCCTGATGGCCGGCCAGCCGCTGTCGCCGTTCTTCCGTTTCCCGCAATTGCGCCAGAATGCGGAGCTGAAGGCCTATCTCGCCGAGCGCAACATCGCCGCCTTCTCCATCGACATCGATTCCGAGGACTTCCGCATCCACAATGCCGGCAAGCTGGTTGCCTCGGTGATGGAAAAGCTGAAGAAGAAGGGCAAGGGCATCATCCTGATGCACGACCTGCACAAGTGGTCTGCGGCTGCCGTCCCGGACCTGCTCGCCCAGCTCAAGGCCGGCGGCTACAAGGTCGTGCACATTCGCGCCAAGGATACGCTGCCGACAATCGCAAGCTACGACGCCGCCATCGCCGCCGAACTGCAGCCGGTGAAAACCAGCAATGCGCGCCCGATCTCCAACGTGATCCAGACGGTCGACTAACACCTGATCCACTCGGGTTGAACCCAATCGAGGCCGGGGCGGCACCGCTGCCCCGGCCTTTTTGTGTTTCGTGGCAAGGCGCGCGGCGAAACAAAACGATCCCCCGACGAAACCATTATCCACCTCGACGCAGACCGCCTGAAACCGGGCATGGTTATCCATCTGTTCAACGAAGCGGCACACAGCGCCGCCCAACAGGGACAGTCAGATGCGCATCATCGGTTTCATTTTTGCCTTCTCGTTCGCCTTTGCCGGCCCGTCATTCTCCGGCACCGCGATGAACGACCTGCCGGGCATCGGCACCTTTTCCTATAACGGCGCGCAGATCGCCTCTGATACGGCGACAGCGAAATTCGTTTATCTGACGCTCACGCGTCGCGCCTGATCGCACCCCTCCCCTCCGACATCCCCAGATACAGAAAGCCATCACCATGACCTCATTCAGCGCAAATCTGATCGGACACACCCTCAAGGCCGCCACTGTCGGCGCAATCCTGATGCTGTCGGCGACGGCGAGCCAGGCCCAGTCGGCGAGCCCTTTTGCCGGCTTTGACGGATCGTGGAGCGGCAGCGGCACCGTGTCGCTGTCGGATGGCTCCTCGGAGCAGATCCGTTGCCGCGCCACTTACAATGTCGTTGGCGGGACCGCGCTGAAGCAGTCCCTGCGCTGCGCCAGCGACAGCTACAAGTTCGAGCTCAGCAGCGACGTAAAGAGCCAGGGCAATCAGGTGACCGGCACCTGGGGTGAAGCCAGCCGTAATATCTTCGGCAATCTGCAGGGCAGCGCCGGCGGTGGCCAGATCGATGTCTTCGTCGAGGCTGCCGGCTTCGCCGCCAACCTGACGCTGACCACCAAGGGCAACAAGCAGCTGGTTTCGATCAGCTCCAAGGGTCAGATCCGCGACGTCTCGATCAATATGATTCGGAGCTGACGCATAACCTATGCGGCTTGATGCCCTCGACCCACAGCATCAAGCCCACTGCCTGATACGAGTGTTTTGATGCCCGGTTGCCGCCTGCGCCTGATCACGCGAAGCAGTGGGTTTTCAATTGTGAGACGCACGATGATGCCCGCGCCGCCGGCTATGGCGACATAACACAGCATCATCATTGTCGATGCTTCGGGCGTCGGCAGCTGAAGCCATCGCTCATTACCTGTTTTCATGACGTCGAAAACGATCGGATGCGTGAGATAGATCGCGTAGGACGCATTGCCGATCAGAATAAGCGGCTGCCAGGTTATGGCACCGCCGGCATATTCGACAAACAGCGCACTGGCGACAATCACGACCGGCGCGGCTGCGGCGAGCGCCATATAGACCGACGGCGTGACGCTGTTTGCCCATAGCGGTCCCACGAATTGCGACCCATAGCAGAGTGTGACGAGTGCGGCGCCGATCCAGACAATGGAGCGTTGTGGTGCAGCGGGAGCAAAAACCTGCAACGCATAGAAGATCGCGATCCCGGCGATGAAGAACTTCGTATAGTCGAAGGACAGATAGTGGCAGGCAGCCGCCGTGCAGACGGCGGCCGCGGCATAGTTCAACGCCACCAGGCATCCGACAACGATCAGCGGCGCCAGACGGGGGCTGATCACAAGCGCGGCTGCGAAGATCAGATAAAAATACACCTCGTAGTTCAGCGACCAACCGACATTCAGGATCGGATATTTGTCACCGATCGGCGCGAACATCAGGCTGCGGCCGACATAGGCCCAGAGCGGCTCGGACGAACGGCCATCCAGCGGCTTTGCCCATGTCGCTGCCTCAAGCAGCGCAGATCCGAACATCACGACAAGAAGCACGGCTGTGCACAGCCAATAGAGCGGTGCGATCCGCTCCAGGCGCTTGGCCAGAAAATCGTCATCACCCTTCCGGGTGATGAAACACATGATGAAGCCGGAGATGACGAAGAAGGTGGAGACCCCGAAGAATTCGGTGTGCCAGTCACTCGCGAACTTGTAGCCGGTGTGGAAGAACACCACGCCAAGGGCAGCTATGCCGCGCAACACCTGCAGATTTGACAGCATGGGGCTCCCCCGACCGCCCGTCGCGGTCGGGGGCAAACCTCTGGCAGAGACGAGAGTTCCGCCGATCTGGAACTCTTGTGGGACAAAGAAGGCGGCGAGGTGACGCCGGCGGTCAGAAGCCGTAAAGCCGCGCCGGGTTGTCCACCAGGATTGTCTTGCGAAGTGCCGCGTCGGGCGCCCACACCGCGAGCTGGTTCAGCAGGCGGCCGTCGTCAATCTGAAAGAGCGGCGTGACCTCGGTCGGCTTCCTGCCGGCCGGCGTCACCGAATCCGGATGCGGCCAGTCGGTGCCCCAGATGATCCGCTCCGGATTGGCGGCGATCAGCGCCTTCGCCAGCGGTGCGACGTCGGGATAATCTGGCCCTTGTGTCGAAGCGCGATAGGCGCCGGAAATCTTCACATAGGCCTTGCCGGTTTTGACGAGGTCGAGCAGGTCCGCAAAGCCCGGCTGATCCAGCCCGAGCCTGGCTTCCGCGCCGCCGAAATGATCGAACACCAGCGACATCGGCGCACTGGCAACGACCTCCTTGATCGCGGATACCAATGGCAGATTGGTGAACATCTGGATGTGCCAGCCTCGCGTCTTCATGCGCTCGATCGCGCCCTGGAGACGCTGCTTGCCGATGGCGGGATCGCTCACGCCGCTGGTCGCAAGATTGATCCGCATGCCGCGAATGCCGGCGGCCTTCATGGCGTCGAGCTCGCTCTCCGGTGTCTTGTCGTCGATGACCGCAACGCCGCGCGCATCGTTGCCGCGCGCCTTCATGCCGAACAGGGTTGCCGAATTATCGGTGCCGTAGATGCTGGGCGTGACAATCACCACACGCTTGACGCCGAGTGCCTTGTGCAGCGCCGCCATTTCCTCCGGCGACGCCAGTTCCGGCGTGTAGACGCGGCCCGCAAAGAACGGGAATTTTTCGGGATCGCCATGAATATGGGTGTGACAGTCGCAGGCGTCCGCAGGCATCTGGAAATTCACCGGCGTCGCCGGCTGCGCGGCCTTGCCAACCGCAAATCTGTTGCTGAGCACGACAGCCCCCGCGATTGAAGAGAGCAGAACACCGCGTCTTGTGACCATTGGTTCCTCCCTGATGTCGTGACGCCATTTTTGGGCCGGCGTTCACTTGATTGAGGCCAACGTGATCGCTTCGCGATCCATGTCAAGCGTGCTTCCACATGCTGCAAAGCGAATCCGGCGGGATCGCCCCCCTGCTGCACGGCCCCATGTCAAATGGGCCGTGCAGCAGCTCGCTCGCAGTCATGTCACGGTTTGCGGACGGTCACGCGCAGGAACGTCGCCTTCACCGATGTCGTCGCAGGATCGGAGCTGCTGTTCTGACTCTCGAACAGCTTTACAAGCTCTCCCTTCAGGGCGTCGGCGCGACCGTCTTTTTCAGCCGCATCGAAGGCATTCATGGTCGGACCGTAATAGGCTTTGAACTGGTCGACGAACTTTGCCGGCGTTCCTGCAAAATTAAATTCGTAGGAGTCACGAGCGAACGAGATATTTGGCTTCGGAATACCGGCCGACGTGAAGCGCTCGACGACATTGTCTTCGAGACCCCAGGTCATGGGACTTACGAAGCCTTCCGGCGGAGGAGGCGAATAGGACGAGCTGATCTTGAGGATCTGCGCCACCAGAGTGGGATCGTTCGGGATCCAGTTTCCCATCACAATCCGGCCACCTGGCCGCGTGACGCGAACCATTTCCCTGGCAACATCCGATGGCCTGGGCGCGAACATCGCGCCGAAGATGCTGACAACGAGATCGAAACTGTCGTCCTTGATATCTTTCAGATTCGACGCATCGCCTTCCTGAAAACGACACGTAAGCCCTTCCGCCATCGCGCGCCTGTTGCCAGCCTCCACCAGATTGCGTGCAATATCGACGCCCGTGACATTTGCCCCGGCTTTTGCTGCTGGAAGCGCTGTCGTGCCATCTCCGCATCCAAGATCGAGCACATCACTTCCGCGCGTGATCCCTATCGACCCGACAAGCGCTTCGCCGCTGGCACGCATCGTCTCCGCGATACGGGTGAAATCGCCTTTCTCCCAAAGAGCCTGGTTGGGATTCATAGGGCATCCTCCAATGTTCGACATGGGAACGGCCGGCGCCTGGGTCGGTTCGCAGAACGGCGCCGGGGTAGCCGCAGTTATGTCACTCGGCCCCTGTTCTAGGTTCAGCATTCACGATCTGACCGCGCCCCGTTGCCAAACACCGCGTGATTGAGCAAATGGGCGAGGTTCCAGGACAATCACGGGGGCGCAACCCGGTCCCCTCGCCTGCGCGAAATACCCCTGCTCCCGCGGCGCGAGCGCTTCTGCGCATCCCGGCACGCTTCGAACCTGTCACCGTCGCCTGAAAGAAGGCAGCGCCCCTCCAACCGGGCCGTTTTCGCCCAAAACCGCCCCGGCCAGCCGTTGCCGCCGCCCGGCCAATCGGCTAAATGGACCCTCGAAGCACCCGTAGCTCAGCTGGATAGAGCGTTGCCCTCCGAAGCTGGACCGGTGCCTTCGCATTCTCTTTAAAACTAAGCATTTTGAGCGACCGTTGCGCGGTTACGGCACAGCCGGGCCACGTTTCACGGGGCTTGAGCATATTTTAAATCGTCAACAGACCATGCTCGACTACAGGCAGCCGCCATTGCGCGGTTAACGGGAGATATCAAGCGGCGGATTTCCGCGTCGCGTTATTCGAGCAAATGCCGGAGAGGTAGTCTGCGCCTTTGACGAGGTGGCCATACTTTGGCGCAGCCATCCCCGTCTCTCCTTCCGAGCGGGGCGCGTGACCCGTCACTTTTTTTGAAGAAGGTATCAATAGCTCGCAAACCGTATCGGGGGCACCGTCCACTCTTTGGTAGCCCTTGACGGTCGTTACCCAAAACTCTTCGAAGCGATAGACGCGCTGTGTGTTGGATGTCGGACCGGATGCATCGGCCGGATCTCCAGGACAAGTTCGGACCAAAACCGCCTCCCGATCAAACTTCTTTTCGAAATCGGCCTGCAACTACAGCCTGACTGGCCAATTTTTTGGAGTTTACATGTTCGTTTAATGCAATCTATGATTGCTTATCCCTTCCTGGAGGTCGAAATGAAGCTCTCTCCACTTCTGACTATAGCTGCCGTGATGCTTACGATAGCCGGTATTGCAACTTGCTCCGGGCAAACTCTTACAGAGACAACATGGGAAGTAATCAACGACGACTATTCGAGACAGGAACTCTTCGATGAAAATATTATTCCTGCGAAACTACGGGAGGATGCTAATCAACCGGCCGACAACACAACTAGCCTGGCTATTCCCAAAGACTTCGTTTTTCCGGACGACGCGCGATACGATAGGGTTCTCTTAAAGGAACGAGAAAATTCTATTTTTGGAATTGATATTAGCCATCACACTGGCCCCAATATAAAATTCACAAATCTACGTCTCCAACGAGTCCTGTATGTCTATGCCAAGGCAACGCAAGGCACAGGCTTTAAGGATAGGATGTTTGGGACATATTGGAACCAGCTTGCATCATTGCCCGAAAATCAAAAGGTATATCGCGGCGCCTATCATTTTCTCACAGCTGATTCCCCAGGCAACGCTCAAGCTAAAAGTTTCTTAGACTATCTTGAATTGCATGGCGGCCTGAAGCCGAATGACATGCCTCCTTGCGTAGACCTTGAATGGGACAAGACCTCGTCCAATCCCGATCGGTGGATCGGTCACGCACCTGAAGAAATAGTCCAAAATGCACTAGAATGGTTGAAGGAAGTAAAGCGCAGAACGGGCCGGAAGCCCATGATTTATACTGCATTGAGCTGGTGGCGCGATCGAGGAATCCCCGTCGAGAAAATAGAGCTCTTTAAAGATTATACGATTTGGCTGGCAGACTACTCTAAATCTCATAAGGCGTCTGAAAAGCCAGCTTTGATTGGCACGAGAACTCAAGACATTTGGCAGTTCGCCGACAACGCAAAGCTGAGCACCGGTTACCCGTCTGGAACGGTGGACGCTAATATATTCTACGGCACCTTCGAGCAGTTTAAGGCAGCGTTTGATTTAGCGAACTGAGGCTTATAGATGCTTTTAAGTATAGCTCTAACAGCTATTACCGTGCGATGTGAGCTATTTAAGATAGTCCGAGCCATTGCATTCGGCGGCCTGCTTATCGGAATCTCGCCGAGTTTTGCGATTGCGGACGTGACTTGTCCAAATGGCGCTGAAGTCAGAGACGTCGGTAAATGCAGATTTTTTTACAAGCGAACTGATCCGGGAAGCACGGTTGTAGATGAGCGCATCAGCAGCCGGATCCCAGCGAAGACGCATCTGGATCCTCCAGTGCGCAGCTTTGCACTTCTCGTCGGGGTCAGTTCTTACCCTAATTTTCCGGACCCGAAGGACCGCGAACTTCCGCCAGCAGCAGAAGATATAGCGCTCCTAAGAACCTTCATCGACGATCAGAAATTCGACGAAATAATAGTTTTGCAAAACAGTGATGCGACGAAAGACAATCTTCGATATTTCCTGGAAGTCTACCTCAACAAGCAGCTCGATCTTTACAAGATGCGCTCACGCGTGCTGTTCGCCTTTTCGGGACATGGTGCGGCAGATGACACCTCCCAGGCAGCAGCTGGGAAACTCGTGCTAGGCCCTGCGAGTGGAGCAAACGACTTCGAACATGTCTATAAACTCGACGAGCTCGCCCCCCTTCTGAGAACCGTGGGCAATAAAAGCTATCATTTCATCGCCCTTCTAGGCTCTTGTTTCTCGGGTGGGATCTTTTCTGCCGTAGGTAGCGGGGGAGACAATATTTTCTATCCTCGCGCACCCGGCGCTCACGCCGTGTCGGCGACTCGGCCGGATCAATTGGCGTATGCCTTTAAGAACGAAGCCGGCAGTATTTTCTTTACTCGCCTTGTTAAAGGTGTGGTCACAGGAAATGCCGACCGCGATTATTCCAACTGGGCTCAGGACGCAACGGGCAGTCTCCATCTGGTTGGGGGCGGGATCGTAAGGCTTGGTGCGTTGAATGCCTATGTATCTGGGGAGATCGAGAAACTTGGTCTCATGGACGGCACGCCAACGCCCTTCCCGCAGTTATTGTCTGGGCGTCTACGCAATGACGCTGATTTCGGAGGCGCATTCTTCTTCTTAGGGCCGGATAAGCGCAACACTATAACTGTAAGCGAGAGGACTTCGACTGGGGCACCAAAACTCGTTTCTCTTTCGATAAGCACTACAGCGGCGACGCCATCTCTAAAGAATCACCCAGAGATAAAGATCTTCCGGGCGCCGGACACTTATTCGATCCAAGGCGTAGACGTCAGTCATTACAACGGCTCAATCGACTGGAAGAGAGTTTCAAAAAGCAGAATAGCCTTCGCCTACATGAAAGCGACCGAAGGCGCGAATTTCGTGGACGAGACGTTTGACCGCAATTGGAAGGAAAGTAAGCAAAGCGGGATTGTGCGCGGTGGATATCACGTCTTTAATTTTTGCAAATCGGCGAAGGAGCAGTTCGAGAACATCAAAGCCGTAATACCTAAGGACCGAGACGCCCTGCCGATTGCGATCGACGTGCAATGGGTTGGGGCTCCAAAGTTGGTTGGTCAAGCTAGATGCAATGACGTAAAAGCGATCAAAGATGCCGTAGCCGACTTAGAAAAATTGATATCACTAGAATATGGTAAGAAACCTCTCCTTCACGGGTTCTCGCAGACCTTTAAAGATATTATCGATGATAGCTTTCTTTCCAATTCTGTTTGGCTTCAAGACTATAAAAAGACGGGAGCAGACGGCCCTTCTCTGCAGGGGAAGAACGCCTGGAGCATCTGGCAGTTTTCGTCAGAGGCCGTAGTGCCTGGCATAAAGAGTAAGGTCGGGTTGAATGCTTTCTACGGGACGAAACGGCAGTTTAGCGTGTTTTCAGCGTCTGGAAAGAATGTGGCTGCACCTCGTCCGGTTCGATAATCCGTTTTGCGATCCTACGACCTTGATATTTTGGCTTTCTGCACGGCATTCACCGTTGCTCGCGGCCGGCCATTTATCGGCAGGTTCTAGGAAGCTCGGAAGATGAGGCACCGCGAAAACAGTAGACAGTCCTAGTCGTCTTAATAGCGCTTTTCACTAAAGCGCTTTCGCGTTCAAAACGTTAGACGACGGCAAAAACTGCCCGAGCTCCAAAAAAGGACAATTCAGGCCGCACTCCCTTAATCGCCCGACCGCCAAGCCTTCGCAGTCCTCCTTCATTCAAGGAATTCGAGCAAACTCCAGTCCCATATCGGCCATTTCCTTTCTGTCGGCGTCGTCCCCAATACACTGATGAAAATTCGCATTTGTAACGAGATTAAACCAGTGCTGCTTCGCGAACGACCACCATATGGCTTTGGAATCCCAATATGTGAAAGTGGCGTTTAGCTTATTCTTAAGGGCAACGCACATCTCTGCCAGATTTTGTTTGCTATAAGGCCCCGCCTTAACATCAACAAAGAAGGTTTTTAGCGGATCTGATGCACTCAGATATTCATCCATCGTCGACACCTTCATCGCGGATGCTGCATTTGTCCAAATTGCTTGAGGGTCGACAGGCTTTACGAAGGTTTTTTTGGAAATGTCATAAAGTTTCGTGACGGATCTTACAGTGCTAAAGTCCACCTCGATTATTACGCAATTCCTGCGCGCTCGAAGTTCTTTCTTGCAATCCGGTGGGCCGCCGTCGATGGACATCGCAAATCGCTGATAGCGCGGGTATGTGATTGGACTGCTTGTAAATATAAATTGCATCGCGTTGTCTTGGGTTACGGCAGTAAGCAGATTTGGATCCATCACCAATTTTTCTGCCATGCTGTATGCAATATTCGCGATCTCGCCAGCCGATGCGGCGCCGGGTATAGCTCCAATGCCGGCCTTTATCAAAGGGTTAGCCGCCGCAGAATTGTATATCGTCAAAAGATCGGAAAAGACTCCTTTTTCGATTAGTGTTTTGTCTAGCGATATTAGCGCAAGTCTGACGGTGAAAACGTTGTCAGTGTCAAAACTGGCTATTCGTTTATAGGATAGAAGCGGCGCGCCCGTATTTATATAGGTCGACTCGGCAACCGCCGTAGCCTTTTCGGTTGTATCCACTGAGGCTCCAAAAATGAAATCGGCAGCATCTTTAAAGATGTCCTGCTTTACTTCTTGTTTTGGATTTTTTGTAAAGACAGCGATCGGCTTTCTTACGAGTGGTTTTGGCGTGCAGCCGTCCTTGCCGCAAAGATCAAGCACGAGCGAAAACGTCCCATACTTCTTCTTATCAAAAAGAAACTTGCGAAATAGAGTTTCATACCATTCGACTTGAGCAGCCTTCTGATTGCTACTAAAGCTCAGAAGTCTAAAATTGACATTTCCGTAGTGCCAGTTTTCATCGTATGTGCCAGTTGGATTTCTGCTCTCCATCGTTTGGATCGGGCTCTGCGCAAGCGCATTATTGGCGCAAAGCACAGCGATCAACGCGGCGTAATATGCTCGCTTCATAGCCAACCTCAAATTTATTGACCAAAGCCACAGCCTACTTGTATCCCCGCCCCTGTCAATCTCAGGTTGCTATTTTAGATCAACGCTTATCACACGATGCCTGCTTCAGTTGGGGCTCACTATCCTAGCGTGGACGTTCTCGCTCGCGGACGGCTAGATGAAACTTTTTGTTGTAGCCGATCTAGCCATATGACGAGATGAGCGGCCACACGACGTCTGTTTGGTCGATATCAAGTTATAGAAGAGATCATCTCCACCAGAGCAATTAACTTAAACGGACCGCGGCTCTGGCAGAGCAGCGCTCTACAAGCGGAAATGCCCTGCATTTATAATGCTCTCCCTATCTCCAATCTCTCCGAATTTGAAGAGAGGCACAATATCGGCACAATCGAATGTGGCGATCAGACGCTATTGCGAAACAGCTTGAATCGATACGGCACATGGACCCTGCTCGTTCTTACCAACATCAAAGAGCACTCTCAGGCCTGACTCATAGTCCTCAAATTGGCTGGGCTCACGAAGATGATTTTTATGAAAGAACCATTCTGAGCCGTTGTCCTCGCGGATAAAGCCAAATCGCTTCTCAGGAAACGTATTCTTCACAGTTCCCACTCTCTGCCTCGCAGCTAAAGTCGGCTCAACAATCGGCCGCTCCTTAGGCAACGGCCTTACCTCAGAGCCAACGCCGAGCAAGCCGGCAACCAGCGCCAAAGCTTCGTTTCCTACCAAGGATCTCGCACTACCTCTGTCCTCAACTATGAATCTATTAATCAGAGGCGGAATACGCGAGATCGCATTCCGATGCTTTCCATCCAGCAGTGACGCATCCAGATGAGTGATATACGCCTTAAGTTCCTTCACCGTTTCGTATGCACCGTCAAAATCGTGCTGACCGACCGTCGACTCCAGTCTCCGCAAGTAGAACTGAAACCAATTTTCTATAAGAATCTTTCTTGTTTTAAACGATAGCTCTTCAAGCTTCAGCTTCCGGAGCTGCTTTTCACCCGCTTCAAAATTACGACATCGAATGTATGCCCTTGCGAGATGAACTTTTATACTGGGGTCATTATCATCGATCAGAACTGCCGCCTCTAGTTGAGCAACCGCACGCTCGGCTTCGTCGATACGGAGAAGAAAACCAGCATATAAGTATCGGAGAGGCGCATAATCTCCGCATAATGAGATGGCACGCTCATAAGCGCCTTCGGCGCGAAGTGTATTCTCACCGACGAAGGCCATGAAGGCTTCTACGCGATGAACTTCGAAGTAATTCGGCGACATATTGTGCGCCTTCGCAAGGTGCTCCTCTGCCCGGTCCGCATTATCTTTCCGCAATTCCGTTAAAGCAGAGCTGAGATAATCAGCAACTACAAAGTCACTCCCTGCATGCTCTTCCCTGATGTGAATGTAGTTTGGATCGAACTGATTTGGCTTTCCTTTACGCATAGCAATAAGTTTGTCTTTTGCTAGCGAAAGCTGACTCTGCTTCTGTCGTAGCAATTTCTGCCGCTCGAGCGAGGGCGAGAAATAATTCCGCATGTAAAAGTTCGCCAGCGGCTTCACAAGATAGAAGTCATCGCCGCCCAACAATTGACTGGGAGTAATCGTGATGAGGTTGGCCGCGCGCAGCTCTCTTAGCGAATTGGACAGAACGATCAGCTCTTCTGAGAGAATATAGTGCAACGACGAGAGCGTTTGGGGCCGTCCTGTTATTATTAGCGCATCTAAGACTCCCCGAGAGCCCGCGGACAACCCATCTACAACATTGGCGACACAGAATCGCAACACCAGTTTCGGATCCGCCAACAGTGCCGATGGTGATCCTCCAGCACGAATCGCTTGCGCGAACCATTTTATGGCTAGTGGGCTAAAGTTAAGACGCGTGCAGGTGTCCAGCACGAATTCACGCTTCTTCTCTTGGAGCTCCGGAAGTCCGTAGACGTCGCAGATGCGGCGATAGTAATCGACACCCTCTCTTTCACTGAGCTGATGGATTTCTATTGGGAAATCGTAAGCTCCAAGACCAACGCGGGTCGTAAATAGAATCTTGCTCCCAGGAGGGATCTCGGCCGCAAACCGTCTTATACGCTCGTCGAGAATGGTCTCAAGATTGTCAATGACGAGAAGTATTTTAAAGGCGGCGAGCCATCGACGAAGATTGCCCATAGGATCTTGATTGCTAACTGGTTCAAGCACCGCGCTGGCAGCAGCAAAAATTCCAATAGAATCCTTGATCGAATCTTCAATCTCCACAATAGCGTCTGCCGTTAGCACCGTAGTTTTAGCGGTCGTCCAGATTATTGCATCAAACTGATTCTCGGGTTCGTCGAGTAAGTCGTAGAGCGCCTTTAGCGCAAGAGATGTCTTTCCGAGACCGCCATCGCCCAGAATTGTTATGATTGGAAAGCTGCCTTTGATTGCACTCTTCAATCGAGCAAGCTGGTCACTGCGCCCCACAAAACCTGTGTCGTCGAAATCAGGTGACGGTAAGTTGTGTAATACGGTGTCTTTTGCTTCGAGCTCGAACTCACCTTCAAACTCGAAGACATGACCTGGATTCCTTCGTAGAGTCTTGATTAAGGCTGCCGTCCCGGCAAATCCCAAGTGATCTGCGCGCACCAATTCTTCACTAACGCCCTTGATGAAGGGAAGGTCATC
Organism: Tardiphaga sp. 42S5; assembly: GCF_034044155.1. Taxonomy (NCBI): domain Bacteria; kingdom Pseudomonadati; phylum Pseudomonadota; class Alphaproteobacteria; order Hyphomicrobiales; family Nitrobacteraceae; genus Tardiphaga; species Tardiphaga sp. 42S5. The sequence continues at coordinate 508,270 of NZ_CP139027.1, forward strand.
AAAATCTAGCGGCCGCCCATGCATTACTCGATTTCGGATAGCCACTACTGTTTCTACAGTCTTCGACTTAGCCAAGACCCTTACAAGCGGGGCAGACAAAAAGGCTTTCCAGCGATTCATCGCCTGGAAGTGGTCGCCGAGATTCATGAACTCTAAAAGCTCGACATCACTGTCCGCATCGGCAACCAGATGCGCGACCTTCTTCATTCGTTGTCTGCACTCTTCGAGCAGATCGACGGGAAACGCGGCAGAAAATTCCATATTCGGCAAAATCGCGCCGGCAATGAGTTGACGCGCATCGGCTTCAATGGCGGAAATTATTGCAAAAAGCGTTAGACGCTGCTGGCTTATGATCAAGCTTCCGCCCCCTCGGGGTAGGCTATCCAATTTACATCTAAGGGTAGATATTTGGAAACGAATGTCAAACCCGGCTGAACTAAGCACAGAGACAGCCAAGACCGCCTTGACTTCATAGAGCCTTGCCTCTGCACAGCAGCGCGTGCCGCACGTCATCACACTTGAGCGCTCTCGCTCCCTATTGATCCGATAGGCTTTTCCGCATCGACGCTCAGGCCGGGGCTTAGAAGCGGCACATAAGCGGCACACCCAGATTTCCTGAACCGATTCGGGATAGTCCTTGGCACCGAGTCACCGGCATCCTTTTATCGAGGAAACAAGGTGATCCGAGCGGCTGCGATGGCGACAATCAGGAAGTTACGGGGCCGATGGCAGGCGCAAGTCCGACGTAGAGGTGTTGCCCCTCGGGCCAAGTCATTCGACACAAAGCAAGAGGCCCTACGCTGGGCTCACGATCTTGAATCAGAAGCCAATCGCTCAGGCTGGGTCGCTGACACACGCGCTGCAGAGAAAACGACGCTCAAGGAGCTCCTGCTCAGATACGCCAATGAGGTGACACCTACCAAGCGTGGGGCCGTGTCCGAGAAGTCACGGATCAACTCGATTGTGCGTTGCCCCATCGTTCACCGAACACTCGCCAAACTGACTAGCTCCGACATCGCGACGTATCGTGACGAGCCTCTCAAATCTATCGCTCCGGCGACAATCGTGCGCGAGCTGAACACGATTTCACACGCGATCGAGATCGGTAGCCGCGAATGGGGTTTCTGGCTTCCCCGCAATCCAGTCAAGCTCGTGCGCCGACCGCCAGTCCCACGCGGCCGGACTCGGCGCTTCAAAGAGGGCGAGGAAGAGCTCTTGCTCTCTGCTTGCGACCGGGGCCGCACACCGCTGCTTAAGCCTCTTATCGTGCTCGCCATTGAGACTGGGATGCGCCGCGGTGAGCTCCTGGACTTGCGCTGGGAGCACGTCGACCTAAAGCTTCGAGTCGCTCATCTGCCACTGACCAAGAATGGCGATAGCCGCGACGTTCCGTTGTCGCGCCGGGCGGTCCAGATATTGCAGTCGCTTCAGAGCGAAGGACAAAGGAGCGAACGGGTCTTTCCGGTCACCGGAAACAGCGTCCGCCTCGCCTTCGAGCACCTACGCGTGCGCGCTGGGATGCCTGACTTCCATTTCCACGATCTGCGCCACGAGGCGATCTCCCGGCTCTTCGAGAAGGGGCTCAACATCGCCGAGGTCAGCGCCATTTCGGGCCATCGCGAGCTCAAGATGCTGCAGCGATACACCCACTTGCGGGCCGCCGACTTGGTTGCCCGTCTCGACTAGCGCCGATGCCATCTACCCACCACCCTAACACCTGGAGAATTGCGCTTGTTAAAAACCACCGCCGCCGTCGCAATCACCGCCATCGTTACCGTCAGCGGTCAATCCGAGGCTCGGCCCCTGACCGACATTGAAAAGCGGATTATCATGAGCACCTACGGCGCATCCCTCAAGGATCCAGCCTCAGCTCAGTATCGGTGGGCACCACTCGTTACCGACCAACCTGTCAAAGGCAACGAACTCGCTTACTGCTTTCAGATTAACGGGCGAAATTCCTTCGGCGGTTATACAGGTTTCCGCACCATCGCAGGCAAAGTGACGCGTCGTAACGGAGTGGTCGTCGGTTATGGCTACGTCGCCGGTAGCCGCGATGATGCAATCATCGCTGACGCAACGAATGAGATCTGTCGGGCTTTTGGTTACACGTTCTAGCTCGCAAGATCGCTGCGCATTCCCTGGGACATCGAAGTCCTAGGGAATTTCGCGCAGCTTTACTCCTTTGAGCATTGGGTCGTGAGCAATTTTTTCAGCAAGCCTTGGCCTTTCCGTTCGTTGCCCACCTTGTTTGCTAATTCCTTCATCGGATCATAGAGCGCCGCCTCAACAACACAATTAGGCCACGAAGGACATCTTTAGCCCGAATTCCAACACTATTTGCCCCAATTTTGTCTTTTTTGAAATTACTGCACGATTGAACTGCGCGCCGTTGTCATGAAGTTCTGTCAGACAATCGCGAATTCCAGTCTCGGAATAAGTTTGGATACTGCCTCGTCATTCGATTGACCATTCTCGTGCGGGCCGCCTGAGCTTTTTCTTCAGCTTGCTCAATATTCCCGAGAGCTTGAAGCACTTCCTCGGTCGTGCACTCACCGTCATCCGAGCCGACGCCTAGGTGATCGAAGCCATCGCAAATCTCGTCGAAACTTTCAGTTTTGATAGCGGCCCGCTCGATTGGCTCAGCCTTCGCAACGCCGCAGAAAGATTTATCGCAGGACCCGCCGGCTGATAACGCCGACGCGCTAACCGAACTTGGATTGAGCTCACTTTTCATCGAATTCTCCATCTGATCGCGAAAGACTGATCGAGCCCTGGAGTCAGCGGGCTCCCTTGTCAGCGAATATAGTGAGCACGACGAGAGTCGATTAAAGTATTTGGACGATTTTTTTGAAGAAAGTGCGCGCAAACCTACCGTCGCTTACTATAATGTATCAATGCGCCTGACTTGTTAGGCTCATGAATGGTTCAGTCGTGGGGCAACCCACTCGTGGATCGAACTCTCAATTCAAATAGCCAGCTTCACCTTCCGCGGGCCTAACCAGGGTCGTTGCGGGACAAGGCGAGAACGAAAACGTCGCATGGCAAGCGACAAAAGCCGACTACACCGCAAGGCGTTGTTGGTAGGAGCAGGCTCTCGCTCGCGCGAACCTGCGCAGAAATGGACCAACGACCGATCTCGTTGCCGTTTCTGGCGTTGTTGCTCGAAAGAGCAGAAGCGGCCCGTAAAGGCGGACAGGATAACCCCCGCCGACCCTGCTGAAGACAGTAGGTTGGGTTAGATCGGTATACTCTAAACGTCCAGACGCATGGATAGCTTCGCCCTGCAAAGGGCGAAGCTATGTCCTCTTCCATCCTCCGCATGTATTAGAAGTAGAAGGCGTTATGCATCAATCGCCATGGCTTTAATGGCGACACAGGGCAGTGTCGACAGCGAGATGCTCTCGAAGAGAAGCGGCGGTTGTGCAACGCCATCAAGACACCGAAGCGCCAGCCTACTGTTCATTTCGAACAGTTCTCCCCGTCACAACTGTTCGAAACGAACAGTTGTGTGTGCCTTTTGCCCTTAAATGCCCCGTCTAATGACAGTAAATTCAGGGATTATCTGTTCATTTGCTGTTGGTTTTGTGTTGGTCAAAATCAGAAATCACCGAACTTCTTCGTTCGGCAGAATGCACTCGCACCCGGCTCAAGCAGCAAATTTTGACCGGTAGCGGTGTCGTGCTGCCGGAAATCCTGCCAAAGAGAATAGCTCAGGGATAGATCCCGCCGCTTAGGCTCGTGATTGAGAGAAAGCAGCATTCTAAAAGGTCGAATGTATATTTCCGAGCTCCCCGGTTTCGTGCTTTTCGAAGCTTCGGACACGAGGGTCGTCATCGCTGATATGAGCTCTTGAGCTGCTCCGGAACGCTCATGCACGAGGCCCCGCGAATCTTGGCGAGCCACTCAGGACGATCCTGGGCATCGCTAGATTGCACTGCGGTCGATAGAATCTGCATCGCAACCCTTGGCCTCTCCTCCTATTCGACGTTCGGGCGAGCGTGGAACGCCCTTTCGGTCGCCTTGCCACAACACGCCCGAATAGCGGCAACCTGCCACCCACAACCGCCTTCCCTATCCTCCCCCGGCCCTCTAAATTCGCCATCTGATTTGGGGAGACGGCGACGGTATGCTGACGGGTGAGCTTCGATCGAAGATCGATGGGGTATGGAATGCGTTCTGGGCGGGCGGCATCGCCAATCCGCTCGAGGTGATCGAGCAAATTACCTATCTGCTGTTCATGCGGGGCCTGGATGAGGCGCATACCCGCGAGGAGAACAAGGCGAACCGGCTCAAGAAGCCGATGGCGCGCCGTATCTTCCCGGAAGGCAAGGACGGTCTCGGCAAGGGCAAGGGCGTTGCCTATGAGGAGCTGCGCTGGTCCCGCCTGAAGAACCAAGACCCCGCGACGATGTTCGAACTCGTCTCCGAACACGTCTTCCCGTTCCTGCGCGATATGGCTGACGCCAACTCCGCCCATGCCACCCACATGAAGGGCGCGCGCTTCACCATTCCGACGCCGGCACTGCTGGCCAAGGTGGTCGATCTCCTGGCCGAAATCCCCATGGACGATCGCGACACCAAGGGCGATCTCTACGAATACATGCTGTCGAAGATCGCCAGCGCCGGCCAGAACGGCCAGTTCCGCACCCCGCGCCATATCATCGCGCTGATGGTCGAGATGATGGCGCCGGGGCCGAAGGACGTCATCGTCGACCCCGCCTGCGGCACCTGCGGCTTCCTGGTCGCTGCTGGTGAATATCTGCGCGACATTCATCCGAAGCTGTTTCACGACGTCGCCAGCCGCGACCATTTCAATGAGGAGATGTTCCACGGCTTCGATTTCGACGGCACCATGCTGCGGATCGGCTCGATGAACATGACGCTGCACGGCGTCGACAATCCCGACATCCGCTACAAGGATTCGCTGGCGCAGGAGCATGCCGGCGACGAAGGTCGATATAGCCTGATCCTCGCCAATCCACCGTTTGCCGGCTCGCTGGATTACGAGACTACGGCGAAGGACCTGCTCGCAGTCGTCAAGACCAAGAAGACCGAACTGCTGTTCATGGCCCTGTTCATCAAGCTGCTGAAGCCCGGTGGCCGAGCGGCGGTGATCGTGCCGGACGGCGTGCTGTTCGGCTCTTCCACCGCGCATAAGGAAATTCGCCGCATGCTGGTGGAGGACCACAAGCTTGATGGCATCGTCAAACTGCCGTCGGGCGTATTCCGGCCTTATGCGGGGGTATCGACCGCGATCGTATTGTTCACCAAGACCGATGATGGCGGAACGGATCAGGTCTGGTTTTACGATTTGCAGGCCGACGGCTTTTCGCTCGACGACAAGCGTAATGCGCTGCTGCCGGCCGAAAAGATCGGACCGAGAGCGAAGCTCGATGGTGAAGAGCAGGAAAAGAACAACTTGCCCGATATCGCGGCGCGCTGGAAACAGCGCAGTGCTTCGGAGCGCGAGCGCCCGCGCACCGCGCAGAGTTTTTGCGTGCCGAAAGCCGAGATCGCCGCAGCCGGTTATGACCTGTCGATCAATCGCTACAAGGAAGTGGTGCACGAATCGACCGAACACCGCCCGCCGAAGGACATCATTGGGGAGCTGAAGGCCCTGGAGCAGGAGATCGCCGACGGTTTAGACGAATTGGAAGCGATGCTGTGAGCTTTGTTTTCCCAACTAAGCAGTTAAGCCAACTTACAACTGAGATCGATTACGGAGTCACGGCATCCGCGTCAGACCTCGATACAGGCACAAAATTTCTTAGAATCACTGACATTCAGGACGGCTCTGTCGAATGGGAGAAGGTTCCCTTTTGCGACGCACCTAAGAGCAAGTTGCAGTCAGCGAGTCTAGATGACGGTGATATTGTCTTCGCTCGCACCGGCGCAACCACAGGAAAGAGCTTTCTGATTAGATCCCCGCCTGACGGAGCAGTCTTTGCTTCATACCTTATTCGGGTAAAGCCCTCTTCAGCAGTCGACTCAGGTTACCTAGCGCACTTTTTCCAGTCATCGGGCTACTGGAAGCAAATAAAGAAGAGAACGCAGGGAGCAGCACAGGGCGGCGTTAATGCAACTAGCTTGAGTCAGATCGAAATCCCACTGCCAACTCTCGACGAGCAGCGCCGGATCGCAGCGATCCTGGACAAGGCGGATGCGCTACGCCGCAAGCGCAAACGTGCCGTTGCTCTACTTGACAGCTTTACTCGCTCTATTTTTTTGGAGATGTTTGGAGATCCAGCAACTAATCCAAAGAAGTATACTTCTAGGACATTTGGCAGCATTTCGACAAAAATGTCTGACGGCCCATTCGGCTCCAATCTAAAGTCAGACCACTATGTCGAACACGGCGTGAGAGTTATTCGGCTTCAGAACATCGGTGTTGGCAAGTTTGTTGATAACGACAAAGCGTTCGTTACCAAGGAGCACTTCAAGAGCCTGTCTAAACACAAGTGCTTGCCTGGAGACATTCTCGTCGGAACTCTAGGCGACCCCAATTTGCGTGCCTGTATCCAGCCCGCATGGCTACACGAAGCGCTAAACAAAGCGGATTGCGTCCAGATTCGCGTCGACGAAAAAATAGCGCTTCCCGAATATATAGTATCTTTGATCAATCAGCCTTCGGTGGAGAAACTTGCTCATGGGCTGATACTTGGTCAAACTCGGTCGCGAATAAGTATGGGGCGTTTGCGTGAGCTGGCTGTCCCGATCGCGCCTCTCGATGAGCAGGCGAGTTTTGTTGCAGCAGTCCGAAAAGCATCTCGCATAAGAGATGGTTTGAATAGATCCGAACGTGCTTTGTCTCAAACATTCACGTCCCTCCAATCCCGCGCCTTCTCCGGCCAACTCTAACCGGGCAGCCTCATGTCCAACTTCGCCTTCCTCGCTGCCGAGTTTCCTGCCGTGCATGAAGCCGCCACCGAGGCGGAGCGTCAGGCCGGGGTCTCGCCGACGGCGGCGACGTTCTTCGCCGGCAAGGCGGTGGAGGTCGCGGTGAAATGGGCGTTTCGCTCTGACCCCAATCTGAAACTTCCTTATCAGGACAATATCGCCGCCCTGTTGCACGAGCCGACGTTCCGCAAGGCGGCCGGCGAGGCGGTGTTCACCAAGGCGAAATATATCAATTCGCTGCGCAATCGCGCGGTGCACGAGGAGAAGAAGACCAGTCCCGGCGACGCCGCCGGCGCGGTGAAGGAGCTGTTTCACGTTTGCTTCTGGCTGGCCCGCACCTATGCCCGCCAGAGCAAGCCGGCGGACGGTCTTGTTTTCGATCCATCCCAGCTCTCGCGCCGCGACGATGTGCTGAAAAAGACCTTTGCCTATGTGAAGGCGCAGCAGGCCGAGCTGGACGCGAAGAACGGCGAGCTGGCTAGGCTGCTCGCCGACAGGCAGAACCTCGACGACGAGCTGAAAGCCCTACGGGCCCAGGTCGCGAGCGCGCGCAAGGCGGCCGAGACACAGCCCGACCATCACGACTACAACGAAGCCGAGACCCGCGACCGCTATATCGACCTGCTGCTGCGCGAGGCCGGCTGGGCGCTCGATCGGCCAGAAGACATCGAATTCCGAGTCGAGGGCATGCCCAACAATGAGGGCATCGGCTTTGTCGATTACGTGTTGTGGGGCGCGAACGCCAAGCCGCTCGGCCTTGTTGAAGCCAAGCGCACCCGCAAGGATGCCCGGCAGGGCCAGCAGCAGGCCAAGCTTTATGCCGATTGCCTGGAAGCGCGCTTCGGCCAGCGGCCCGTGATCTTCTATTCCAACGGCTATGAGCACTGGGTCTGGGACGACACCCGCTATCCGCCGCGCCAGATCGGCGGCTTCTACAAGCGCGACGAGCTGGAGCTGCTGATCCAGCGCCGCACCAGCCGCAAGCCGCTCGGCGCGGAGTCGATCAACCGCAAGATCGTCGAGCGTCCCTATCAGCACCGGGCGATCCGCAATGTGGCGCGGAGCTTCGAGGCGGACGGCTTACGCAAGGCGCTGCTGGTGATGGCGACCGGCTCCGGCAAGACCCGCACGGTGATCGCGCTGATCGACCTATTGATGCGCGCCGGATGGGCCAAGCGCGTGCTGTTTCTTGCCGACCGCGTGGCGCTGGTGAACCAGGGCGGGAAGGCCTTCAAGGAACATCTGCCCGATGCCGCGCCGGTGAATCTCGTTACCGACCGCACCGGTCAGGGCCGGGTGTTTCTCTCCACCTATCCGACGATGATGAACCTGATCGACGGCAAGCAGGAGGGCAAAATCAAATTCGGCCCCGGGCATTTCGACCTGATCGTGATCGACGAGGCGCATCGCTCGGTCTATCAGCGCTTCCGCGCCATTTTCGACTATTTCGATTCCTTCCTGGTCGGCCTGACCGCGACGCCAAAGGACGAAATCGACAAGAACACCTATTCGCTGTTCGACCTCGAGGACGGCGTGCCGACCGACGCCTATTCGCTCGATGAAGCAGTGGCGGATGGATATCTCGTGCCGCCCAGCGCGATCTCGGTGCCGCTCAGGATCGTGCGCTCGGGCCTGCGCTACGACGACCTAACTGCTGAGGAAAAGGACCAGTGGGACATGCTGGAATGGGGCGAGGACGAAGTCCCTGACAGCGTCGACGCCGCCGAGGTCAACAAGCGGCTGTTCAACGAGGATACGGTCGATCACGTCATCGCGCATCTGATGACGAACGGCATCAAGGTCGAAGGCGGCGACCGGCTCGGCAAGACGATCATCTTCGCCAAGAATCAAGCCCATGCCGAATTCATCGAGAAGCGCTTCAATGCCGCCTATCCGGCGCTGGCCGGACATTTTGCGCGGATCATCACCCATCAGACCAATTATGCGCAGTCGCTGATTGACGATTTCTCCAAAAAAGCCAAAGCACCGCACATCGCCATTTCGGTCGATATGCTGGACACCGGCATCGACGTGCCCGAGGTGGTCAATCTCGTCTTTTTCAAGCAGGTCCGCTCGAAGACGAAATTCTGGCAGATGATCGGCCGCGGCACGCGGCTGTGCCCCGACCTATTCGGCCCCGGCCAGGACAAGGAATTCTTCCGCGTTTTCGACTATTGCCAGAACCTGGAATTTTTCGGCGCGAATCCGGAGTTCAAGGAAGCCAGCACGGCGAAATCGCTATCCGAGCGACTGTTCGCGGCGAGGCTGGATCTCGTGGTTGCACTCGACAAGAAAAAGCAGAAGGCGGACGGCTTTTCCGCCGGCGATCAAGAAGCCTATGAGGCTAGCGAAGCGGGCGACAAGCCCCCAAGCGAAGATGACATTCGCGCCGACGCGCTGACGACCCTGCAGGAGATAATTGCCGGTCTCAATCCGGACAATTTCGTCGTCCGCCAGCATCGCCGCGCCGTCGAGAAATATCGCGAATCCGAAGCTTGGCAGTCCATCGACGACGAGACGCGGCAGGAGCTGCTCGACGAGGTCGCTCCCCTACCCTCCGCGCGCGGCTTCGGAACTGAGGAAGCCAAGCGCTTCGACATCCTGATGTTCTCGCTGGAGCTTGCGCTTCTCAACGGATCGAAACGTTTTGATGCTCTTCGCAAGCAACTGATCGAAATCGCCTCGGCGCTGGAAGAGCAGACCGGCATTCCCTCCATCGCCCATCAGGCGGTGCTGCTGGAGGAGATTCAAACCGACCACTGGTGGGAGGGTGTCACCGTCCCCTTGCTAGAGCTCGTCCGGCTGCGCTTGCGCGACCTGGTCCAGCACATCGAAAAATCGAAGAAGGCGGTGGTCTACTCCAATTTCGCGGACGAGATCGGCGAAGGCATCGAACACGAGCTGCCACAGGTCGGTGAGGCAGACTTCGCGCGGTTCAAGGCCAAGGCCCGGCATTTTTTGAAGAAGCACGAAGACCATATCGTGCTGCACAAGCTGCGGCAGGGCCTGCCGCTGACACCAACCGACCTGAGCGAACTCGAAAAGATGCTACTGGACGCCGGAGTCGGCGAATTGGGCGACATCGAGCGGGCGCGGGCGGCAAGTCAGGGGTTCGGTCGCTTTGTCCGCTCGCTGGTCGGCCTCGATCGCGCCGCAGTCAGCGAAGCCTTTGGCGAGTTTTTAGCAAGCGGCACAGCGTCAGCAGCCCAGATCGCTTTCATTGACATGATCATCGAGCACCTGACGCACCAGGGCGTCATGGATCCGGCGCTACTCTATGAACCACCATTCCGGGATATTGCGCCCACAGGGCCGGAGCAGCTTTTTGACGAAGCGCGAGTAACGCAGATTTTCTCCAAGATAGCTGCGATTAACGCGAGCGCAGTGGCTTAAGGGCTCGCACCTTAATAAGATCCAGAACAAATCGATCCGCCCAGCAATCTCAACTAGCCGGCTCTTGAACCGAAGGCCTGACGATGACGATCCGCCATGCAATCTGGAAAGTGGGCCCAAAGCCTGCGAGCCTCTCGTCCTCCTCGCTCGTCAGCGAACAACAGCTTGAGGATATGATCGTCGCAGCACCAGAGATTTTACACGATCAGTGGATGCTTATCGGTCGACAGCAAGACACGGGCTTCGGCGGACGTATCGACCTGCTTGCCATAGCGCCGGACGGGGCACTGATCCTGATCGAGCTCAAACGAAACAAAACTCCGCGCGAGGTGGTCGCGCAAGCGATTGATTACGCCACTTTCGTCGAAACATTGGAGTCTGACCAGATCGCAAGAATCTATGATGATTTTGCGCCAGGGCGAAACCTTGCCGCGGATTTCCAAGCCCGTTTTGGGCTGCCGCTGGATGAGGAGACCCTCAACGAAAGCCACCAGATCGTCGTGGTCGCCGCAGCTATCGACGCCAGCACAACGCGCATCGTTCGCTACCTGAACGAGCGCGATATCGCGGTCAATATTCTCTGCTTTCAAGTTTTCGCGGATGGCGACGAGAAGCTGTTAAGCCGCGCATGGCTGATTGATCCTGCCGAAACCCAGACAAACGCAACGGTCACCGCAAATCGCGAAAAGGAGCCCTGGAATGGAGAGGTCTACGCCTCCTTTGGGCATGACCAAGGGCGGTTGTGGCCGGAAGCGCGTGACCACGGATTCATATCTGCAGGCGGTGGCGCTTGGTATAGCAACTCGCTGAACTTGCTCAACGTCGGGGACCGCATCTGGGTAAAGGCGCCGGGCTACGGATTTGTCGGCGTCGGCCGGGTTAAGGGAAAATCTGTCCCGGCATCAGAATTCAAGCTTCCGTCTCCCGACGGAGACAAACCAGCTCTGGACCTATTGCAAGGCAACTATCACCGACAATTCCAAGATGATCCCGACCGATCCGAATACTTTGTGCCCGTCGAATGGCTACAGACGGTCCCGATCGAACAAGCGGTTCAAGAAGTCGGGATGTTCGGAAACCAGAACACCGTTTGCAAACCTAAGACCCCCAAATGGAGGTCCACGGTCGACCGCCTCAAGCAGAAATTTTCCAATTATGACGCCTGACCGCGCCTTTCGCATTGACCGCCGGTTCACCCGGCGGACAACCGAAAGGGGCAGGCTGAAAGCTTTACCCTCGGGTGACGCGCCACAGCCGCGGCGCAGCACGCGGCCGCTTTCTGGCGCACCCGACACGATTCGAACGTGTGACCTTTGCCTTTGGGGCCTTGCTCCTACCCCTCCCCAGCCCCCTAAGGCCGTTGCCGCCGCCCGGCCAATCGGCTAAATGGACCCTCGAAGCACCCGTAGCTCAGCTGGATAGAGCGTTGCCCTCCGAAGGCAAAGGTCACACGTTCGAATCGTGTCGGGTGCGCCAGATCTTGCTGCGCCGCGCCAGACGGCATGGCGGCATGCGCGGCGGGGTCAAGCCCAACGGATTGCGCCTCAGAGCTTTGCTTCCGTTAAGCCGTTCGACCATCAGCACGCAGCGTCTCGTCGATGACATAATCGACCATCGCGTCCTGCAGATGATATTTGCGAACATGCTCGCGCAGATCCAATGCCATCTGGCGCAGACGCGGCTTGTTGCTCAGTCCGCGCTCGATCACGGCCGACAGACTGCCCGGCGTTACGTCGTACAGCAGGACATGCTCGTGTTCTCGAACGGGCGCGTGACGCTCGACCGTCGGATAGTTGAGAACCGGCACGGTCAGACATTGCGCCGCCTCGGCGGTTCGATAGCACTCCCAGCTATAGCCCGACGGTGACCACGCCAGCCATGCGCTCGAAAGCCGCCGCAGGAACTCGTCATGCGGTAGCCTTTCATGCGGAATATCGACCTTGAGACCCTTGCTTCTCAACGCCTCGAGTTCTGAAAGACCGACACGGCGCACCCACGAATTTTCCGCGACCTCGCCAACGAAAAACACGTCAGATGTCTTTTCCGGAGGTTCGCTATCGGTATCGATCCTTGCTGCAGGAAGCGAAACGGGGCGGATCTTCGCCAGACGTTCGTTCCAGCGCCGATTGCGCCGTATTCGCCGCGTCGGAAGTGCCGGATGGGCCGAGTGGCAGAGAATGTGCCACCGATCGACGGGAAGCTCGCGTTTAAAAGCCGCGGTAGCCTTGTCGAGCAGAAAAAAGTTATGCGAGCCGACGATGAAGGCGTCGTTCATATCCAGAACGGCGATCGGCACGGGAGGCTTCACGAATCGTACCCAGGAGACGCCGAACACTCTTGTCATCGCGGATAGCGGGCGAAGCGGTTGCCGGAAGAAAGCGCGTAGCCAGTAGCGCGGATGCCACGCCGGGCGTAGTGGCATATAGACGATGATCAGGTCGTATGCCCCGCGTCGCGCCTCACGCATCGCCTTGATGAATCGCCAGGGCGTGCAGTCGGCGAAGCCTTTCGCCGCTCGCCCGCGAGGGATCGGACGTTCCCCCGTCCAGAGCACATCCGTCTCTTCCGGATAGATATCCTTGCAGTAGTGCCAGGAGCCCAATTCGAGGATTCTCGGTCTGGTCCTATTTGGGCTTTCTGCCGTCGCACTCACCGATGGAATTCCTTAACAGACGAGGCCAGCTCACAGGAGTTGCAATAGAACGGGTATCGCCATCATGGATTGATGCGCGACACGACATGAATGCAACAAAAAAGCGCGTCTGACGAGGGCGAAGAAGGCTGCAACATGCCCGTTTGCAAGCGTTTTTGGCGAGCTGCCCTCAAGGCGCCTTTTAGCCTCTCCCAGAGCTACCTGCGATCGGACACCGGCTGTTCGCTTGCTGCACCGGCTGCAGCTTCCACAGCACTCGGCGGGGACCGCTGCTCAACCTGTTGAAGGTCGGCGGGCATTCCAATTTTCACTTTCCGCACCGCGACCGCTGACGCGGCAGGATCAGTCGATGAGCGACCCTCGCGCCACCACCCATATTCCATGTCGTCAACTGGGTGCACCACGCGCTGCAGCCACATCCTCTACAGGACATGATGAAGCATGACATCCTGAGCGCGCGGCGGACTGGATCCATATCTGGTTTGTCATGAAGCTGATCACATATCAGGGTGGACAAGGCCGAGTGTCGACACGTCAGATGATCGTCCGAACGGTCAGTGCTGAAGGACAGGCGCCGCACAAGACAATCAACGTCGAGCGAATGCCAAAGGCAGAGCCCATGCCGCAATGCGGCGGGAGCACCATGCCGGTCCTCTTTCAAATCGATCCACTCCAACGACCTTGGTGACAGAAGGTCGTCAACAAGGGACTCCTTTTGAATGGATCGAATTTGACAATTCGCAACGTGACTCAGTCGGCAGTACCTTGTGGCTCGGGCGGGTCCTGATCAGGCGCATCACCAAGCGCCTTTCCCCGGGCGAGACTCCGTTCTTCCTGCACCCTGATATTATGCATCAGAGCTGTGAGGCGACGGCCAGTGATGGGCTGACCATCACCCTGGGTAACGCCCTGCGCAGCAAGGCCCGCAGCAATTTCGGTCCACGTTGCGCCGTCTTCACGGTGCATCCGCTCCAGTTCCCGAAGGTTCTTTCGAATAATTTCAGTCGCGCCGGATTTGATCTTGCCGATCGGCGAATCCTGCCGCTCGGCTTTCAACAATTTCACGTAATCGCGAAGGCTTTTGAGATCGATATCCATGGCCACGGCAATAGTGTCGGTTTCTTAAAACGCCACTTCATCAACCGATGAATAGCCCCTATCGATCTATTATCAAGATTTACGGCATTTAACTCAATGCGCGGATTTACCGATTTGATCTGATAGACTTTGGAGTGAGGCAGCTCGACTCATCTATATTTTTACGAATCAATTTCAATATTCTTCGGGTCGACTTTAATTTGATTGTCTCGCATCTCATTGATCGTGCGTGCGCCATTCTCCATTCTTCGATCAAATCGCCACCCCGTGACGATCGTGAGATGAGCGGCTAGCATCTCGTGACCACACGAAGACCACACCGATAACTACACAACTCCTATGCGCTCTTGTGCACGACATATCGGTGCGGACGGCACCCCGATCATCGTTCGAACGATCTGCATCGTCGTGCGATGAAGATCGACCGTCGGTTGACCGTTTGCGCACACATCTATCTCGACGGCTTCGCGCAAGCTTCGCTTGTTACGCCGCTCTTACGATTTGATTGCCACTGCAGACAGTCATGACCAATGCAAAGATCAGCATGACGATGTCCAAAAAACCGTCGGATTCACAGTCGACCGCTGTGGAAAACGGCAGCCTGTTTCGTGAGCAATCACCGAATTCACACTCCACGCCAAAACCTCATATCGCTGCTGCCGCTGCGATCGACGAGCTTCTGGCCAGCGAAGCGCGGGCGAATATGCAACGCGCTCGCATTTCCACCCGCGAAGAGCCGATCAAGGCAAAGGTGCGCTTCACTGTGCCGCCCGCCCGTATTGTCGCAAGACCGTTACAATCGCCGGCATGGAAAGCTCCATTCTTCTCCTTGGCAATGGTCGTCGGTCTGTCAACGCTCGTTTCCGCTGGCGCGATTGCCTATCTGTTCCTGCGGCCGATGACATCTTCAGCCGTATCTGATGCGGATCTCCGCAGCATTCGCGATTCCGTCACGCAGCTACGACGGCAAGTCGCGGAGATGACCGGCGATGTGGCTAGCAGTCGCGCTGCCGTTGAAGCCGCCCGTACGCAGGCCGCCGAACAGGCAAGCCGCGCAGAAGATCGCGCTGACCGCGAACAAACGGCTCTGGCTGCGAAATTTGCACGCATTGCCGATGAGAAGGCACAAGCGGTACAGGTCGCAGCCACGCTGGCGAATACTGCCGATATCACCGGCACGGTGCAGCCTCAGGCGCAACGGCCAGCAAGTACGTCACGCGAAGTTATTCCCGGCTGGCACGTGCGCCGCGCCTATGATGGCGTCGCAGTGCTCGAGGGGAAGACCGGCGTGATTGAGGTCGTGCCGGGGCAGGATGTCCCTGCTCTCGGGCGGATCCAGGAAATCAAGAACGAAAACAACCGCTGGCAGGTTCTGACCAGCAGAGGCGTCATCCTTTCAGGTCGCTGAATTGATGCCTCGATCTGATTGATCGATACTAACGGCCACGCACAGGCAGGATGCTCGTGACACGCTGGATGACTACCAAGGACGACGCCGACAAGATCGGCAACTTCGGATTCGTATCGAGCGATCCGAGCGCCCTAAATGGCACGCTCTTGAGAGCGGATATCAGTATTGGCCGATGCCGACTGATATCGGACCCACGCAATCGCATGTTGCTGCCCCGCACATGACGAACAGACTCTCGCTCCATATGCCCGCGCACGACAATCAATGCGTTTTTCCGTGTGGTACTGCACTGGTTCAAACCGGTGAAGTCGCGATTGCATCTGTGACGACACGCTGTGAGATAGTTCGATGCAAAAAGGATCCGAAAAATCGTCGTCCTTCATGAATTATCCACTTGTTAGTTTGCTTCAACTGCATGGTTTGCATGCACGACTCTTTGCAAATTTGTGCACCTCGACTACTTGATGATGCGGTATCATCTTGATGACCAGTATGCCGATTCGCGTGTGTGACAACTCGGGCAAGTCCAGCCGATCAAAGCGCCAGATATCGACGATACGGCACGCGATCGACCACTTCCCCCGTTTTGACATTAGCGCTGGTTCGGTTCTGCCACCGACCGTGCACGACCATGAGATGTCATGTCGTGTTCACATAGCGAGAGGGAGCTCTCTGAAACTACGGATGAATGCAAGCCGGAGAATGTGAGCTGACCGCATCACAGCATTGGGTATCCCGTAAAAAGCGACCGGGCCTCCCATTTGCAAGTCAGCGAATCGCTCAAGGGCCCATCCATCCGCTCAAGTAACTGTTGTGTTGCGTCTTCAAGACAAAAATGGGGCGAGTGCGCCTAATTCGACCCCATAACGATATCAAGGCGAACACGCAGGGGATTAAAATGTTTGTTGTAATCGATGACCGAGAGGGCGTCACACAAGGCTATGCGGCCGGGTTTGATCGCGAAGGGGTTGTATCGATTGGCTTCACGTCTACGGACTTTCGCGATTGGCTGGAATGTGCCGTTGGTAATGATTTAACTGTCATTCGGGCCTTTCTGCTGGGCGATTGTCCGGATCGGACGAGCATCCCATCCAGTATCCGCAACAGGTCACGGGCGCCGATCATTGCGCTCAACAGCCTGAAGCACCTCAAGCAGACCATTGAGTTGTTCGAAGCTGGCGTCGATGACGTCGTTCACGCACCGGTCCACGTGCGCGAGATCATGGCACGAACGGCAGTTATTCGCCGCCGTACCATCGATCAGCACGAACCGGCACAAACGAGCGTCATTCGTGTCTTTCTCGATGGCCGCGACCCAGAGGTTGCCGGTCGCACTTTGGTCCTGCCACGACGCGAACTACGCATTCTCGAACACCTGGTCGGGCATCAGGGCAAATGGCTGACGAAGACCCAGCTCTTCAACGCCATCTACGGTCTGTTCGATGCGAGCTTCGATGAGAATGTGATCGAGAGCCATGTGAGCAAGCTGCGCAAGAAGCTACGCGATCATCTCGGCTTCGACCCGATCGAATCGAAGCGTTATATGGGTTACCGATTGGACGATCTGAAGTCTCGTCCCGCTAACGAAGCGCCTGTTTCAAAGGCGAACTAAGGCTCACGCCTTACGCGCAAGAGGACGCCGACCACGGCGTTGGCGTCCACCGCCTCCTCGAACTGCTGTGCAAGACACAGAGCTTCTCGCGCAACGCGAAGTACCACACGTCCACCACGCTAGATCATCGAGCATCACCGTACCACAGCGATGACCACCCGTTGTAGTCTCAGCGGCGAATCTGATCCTTCGACACATAATTGAAATCCTGCACCAGGACTTCCTGCAGCGCCTCCGTCTGCAGACGCTTGTTGACCTGCGCGCGCACCGTCTGCGCGAATTGTGTGAGGTCGTAACGACCGAGATTCTTGAAATCGAGCTTCTGGTCGCCATAGATCATACGGAATGCTTCATCGACGACGAACGGCTCCGGCGGCACCGGAAGCTGACGCAGGACTTTGGCGTTAGCAGTGAAGACGAGCTGGGTGACGATATAGCCCTGAACGCTGCCGTCGGCGATCATCGGCACATTGATCACCTTGACCTTTTCATAGACCAGACCTTCAGGTTGGTCCTGCTTCGCGGGCAATGCAGCCGCAGTCTCCTTCCAGTAGGAGATCCCGAAACTGGTACCCACAGTGACGAGGCAGGCCCAAATGCCCGTGATCAGCAGCTTCATCATTTGCGCTTGCCTGCGATCGCCAGTGAGTAGGTGCCGTCCGATTCCACCTCCTGGATCGAACGCGCGATGATGGCCGAGACCTCACGCACTGCATCGAGATGGATCTGCAACGCAGCTTGATTACGGATCAGGCTCGCACGCAACAGTGTGAGTTGCGGCGTGACGCGCGGATCATTCTTGATGTCCTGAGTCAGCCGCATTGCCCGAGTCAGCTCGAGCAGGCCACGGTTCTTGCGCTGGCTGAAGCCGTCGAAATCCACTACCGCGCGAACCTCAAGCTTCTCCGTCTCCTCGTCGATGGTCGCTTTCAGCCGATCGATCGCGCTCAGCGCGCTGCTTTGGGTGCCGAGCCATTGGCCAGGCACATCGTCCGCCTCGCCGAAAATCGGGGCTTCCTGCGCCGCCGATTCAGGAAGGTCATTCTCAGGCAGGGCCAGAGCCTGCGCTTCGACGGTGATGATTGAGGTCTGCTGTTCGATCTGTTCCATGTCGATCTCTACTGTCATGGCCGGATTCGGCCGTTAGCCTTCGGAAGTTGGAGCCGATGTCGGGCGCGATTTGGCCAGTTGCTTGGCGATGCCGACGCCGTTGCCCTTGGCCATTTCATTGCCGATCTGCTCGGCGAGCATCGAACGCCAGATATTGCCGGCAGTACCCTTGCCGAATACGTCCTCGGCGTCCTTCGGCAGCATCGTTTCCACGAACATCTGCAGCACGAAGGCTTCGAACTTGCGGTAGACCGGATTGCTTCCCTCGGCCTTCCGGATGATCGGCGTTGACGTTATCTCTCCGCCGCTGACGGGGGCAGACTTCGCGCTCTGGGCGGCCTGCCCTGCGGCAAACTCGTCGGCGACCGCAGATGCGAAGTTCGCCTCGCCCGCCGGCGCCATACGCTCGAGCCTCGTTGCCGCGACACGTTGAGCGGCCGGATCCGCCGCCTTCATGACATCCGCAATTAGATCGTTCGATACCGGCGCGACTGTCATGCCACGCTCCCCACAATTGCGAGATTTCTCATCGGTCTACGCTCCCTCGATCGACCGCCGGACGGCCTTGTCGACTTCATCTTCCAGAACCCGCTTTTCATCGGCCCGAACCGTGCGTCCGACCGCCGACTTCACCATCTTCAGCGCATGTTTCAGCTTGCGGCCTTCGTCGCGTGCATGCGCCGCCAGTCTTTCCCTGGTCTTGGCTACGACGCCTTGCTCGATGCTGGCGGCGCGCAGACTCTGGCTCGCCGTCTGCACGGCGAGGTCCGGAAGCTTGCTCTCATCATTGAACCCTTCCAGAATGAGGCGCTGTTTCTCCTCGAGCTGGTTCTCCCGTGCCTGGCATTCCATCAGCTGCCACTCGGCAATCCGGTGCAGCCTGGCCTGCACGGCGGCGATACGGCGGATCTTGCGGTCGCGCTTCTGCATGGTTCGTTACCCGGACAGCCAGGACGCGAAAGCGATGCTGAATTGCAGCACCATTTCGCGACCCGTGAGATAGAGCAACAACAAGCCACCGGTGAGCACGAATGGAATCGAGATGAAATAGACCGGGATACTCGGCGTCAGTTTGTTGGCGAGACCAACCGCGAAATTGACGATGACAGCATAGACGACGAAGGGACTGGCGACCCGGAGTGCCAGCGTAAAGGCCATGGAGAGATGATCTACGAGTTGCGTTAGCCCGCCCTCGGCACTGATTCCGGTCGCCGGCAGCCAGATCTGGTAGGAGCCAACCAGACCGCGCAACAATTCCCAATGCTGGTCGGTCAGAAAGAATACGACCGTTGCAGTCAGCGTGATCAGCGGCACCAGCGCCGGCACATGCTCGCCATCGTCGGCGACACCAGGGAGGGTCAGACCGATCCCCGACGCGACGAATGTAGCCATCGTTTCCAGCGCCGCGAAGAACATGCGTGCAGTGAGTCCAATGACCAGGCCCACCATCAGCTCGGACATGATCAGGCGGAGGAGATCCGGCGCCGTCGCCGCTTCCACAGCCGGCCGGACCGTGGACTCCAGCAGAGGTGTGAGCATCAAGGTGACGCTAATGGCGAGGAACAACCGGATCTGTGTCGGGATATTGACGCGGGAATAGCCCGGCGCCACCATCATGCAAGTTCCGATGCGGCAAAAGATCAGGAACGTGGCCAGAATGGAGACGGAGCTGCTTGCGATCAAGACACAGCTCCGAGCGACATCACCTCGGCCCCCCGTGCGATCTCCACATGCGACAGCACCGGCAGCGTGGGGAACATACGTTCGGTGATCATGCGCACATAGGGGCGGACATCGGGCGGCGCCACCAACACCGCAGTGTCGCCATTGGCAGCCGCCTTGCGGACCGCAACCGACACGTCATCCGCAAATTGCTCGACCAGCCGCGGATCGGCGTCGAATTCCACGATCTCACCCTTGCCGTCGCGCTTGATGCTTTGATGAAAGGCGAGGTCCCAGCGATTGCCAAGGCGGAGCACCTTGAGCACGCCGTTGTCGGCGAAATCGCCGCAGATCTGCTGCGCAATGCGCATCCGCACATGCTCGGCCACATGCTCGGACCGACGCACATGCGGCGCGATCTCGGCGATGGCTTCCAGAATGAGATGCAGATTGCGGATCGAGATCCGCTCGGCGAGCAGTAGCTTGAACACCGCCTGCAGCCCGGAATAGGAAATCTGCGATGGCACCATATCCTCGATCAGCCGCTTGTATTCGGGATCGAGCCGATCGATCAGTGCACGGGTGTCCTTATAAGTAAGGAGCTGGGACAGATTGTTACGGACGACCTCGCTGAGGTGCGTGAGGAGCACCGAGATATTGTCCGCGATCTTGAAGCCGTCCTGTTTGACCTCGTCGATAAACGTCTCCGGAACCCACATCGCCTTCATGCCGAAAGCGGGCTCGATCGTCTCATCACCCGGAACATCGGGCTTCCGGTCGCCGTCAAACAGCACGAGGGATTCGCCAATACGCAATTCGTGATGGGCCACGACGGTGCCGTAGATCTTGATACGATACGACTTGGGCCCGATGGAGAGGTCGTCGGTCAGCTTGATCTCGGGAATAACGAAGCCATATTGGGCAGCGAAACGCCGCCGAACCTTGGCAACACGATGCGCCAGTTCGCCATGAGCATTGAGCATCTGGATCGCAAGCTGGCTACCGACGCAGAGCTCGACATCGGAGGTCTTGAGCAACTCCTTGACGGAGTCCCTGTTCTCGATCTGCGCTTTTTCCTGAACCTGCGCGATGCGCGCCTGCTCGACCTTCGCGCGGGCAGCCTGCTGGCGCGGCAGCGTAAAGCTCATGAAGGCCATGGCGCTGCCAAGCAGCGCGAAGGGCAGGAATGGCAAGCCGGGAAGCAGACCGAGCGCGAACATCATCATCGCAGCAACTGACTGGGCACGCGGATACTTGCCGAGCTGTTTCAGCACCATCTGCTCGGCAGAGCCACGCGTACCTCCCTTGGAAACGAGCAGGCCGGCCGAGAGCGACACGATCAGCGCGGGGATCTGCGAAACCAGACCGTCACCAACCGAAAGCTTGGTGAAGACATCGGCGGCGCGTGACAGCTCCATGCCATGATGAGTGACGCCGATGATGATGCCGCCAAAGATGTTGATGGCGGTGATAATCAGGCCGGCAATAGCGTCGCCGCGCACGAACTTCGAGGCACCGTCCATGGCGCCGAAGAACGAACTCTCCTCCTCCAGCTCGTGGCGCCGACGCTGCGCTTCCTTGTCATCGATCAGACCGGCCGACAGGTCGGCGTCGATCGCCATTTGCTTGCCCGGAATGGCGTCAAGTGAAAAACGAGCGCCGACTTCGGCGATACGCGTCGCACCCTTGGTGATCACCACGAAATTCACGGTAACGAGAATTGCAAAGATGATCAGACCGATGACGAAATCACCGCCCATCACGAATTTGGCGAAGCCGGCGACGACATAGCCGGCGGCGTGTTCTCCCTCACCGCCATGCGACAGGATCACGCGTGTGGTCGCGACGTTGAGCGCCAAACGCAGGATGGTCGCGATCAGCAGCACGGTGGGAAATGCCGAGAAATCCAGCGGCCGCTGAATCCATAGCGACACCATCAGGATCAGCGCGGACAACGCGATCGAGAAGGCTAGGCCGAGGTCGATCAAGATCGTCGGAACCGGGAGCACCAGCATCACCAGAATGGTGACGATGCCGAATGCAAAGGCGACGTCCGTACCGGCCCGCCGTTCGGCCGGCAGGGCTGAAATCGTTACGTCGGCCATGGCAATTCTCGCGCGAATATCATGGCCGCACTGTGCAGCGCCGACCTTGCGTGAAGATGGTGGAGACGATGGCGGCTAGAAGCCGCGTTCGATCCGGCCGTAGAGCACTTCGGTGAAGGCAAAGATGTGGGCTCCCATGAAGGAGCCGGTGACAGCGACCACGATTAACATCACCACGATCTTGGGGATGAAGGTCAGCGTCATTTCCTGTACCTGGGTCAGCGCCTGCAGGAGGGCAATGACAATGCCGACGAACATCGCGGAACCGACCGCCGGGCCGGCGGCAACGATGATGGTCCAGATCGCCTGCTGGGCGATATCGAGGGCGTCGCGCTCGTTCATGGTTCAGCTAATGGTAATGCCGGGCCCGAGCTGGACCTTCGTGCCGTTTTCGAGCGTCGCGACCGCACCGCCCTGGATGATATAGACTTCTTTGATCTTGCCGGTCGTGCTCGTTCCGCTTTCATCCGTGAATGAAGCGGTGCGGCCGATCAGGCCTTCTGCCTGGGTAATCGCGCTGGTCGACAACAGCGTGTCGAGCTTTGCATTGGTCTGAACCGCTTGCTCGACCGACGACAGCTGTGCAAGCTGGCTCATATATTCGGTTGAATCGGTCGGATTGGTGGGATCCTGGTTGCGCATCTGCGCGATCAGAAGCTGCAGGAAGCCATTGTAGTCGATCATGTTGGTCGACGACGTCGTCGACGTCGTGTTTGTTGTGGATTTCGCGGTATCTACGCCGTTGACGATCATCTCGCTCTCCCTTGGTTAGGCTACGACCGGCAGCAGCATGTCGGCGCCGCTCAGGATCGCCTGTTCGACTTCGAACAGAGCCCGTATCTTCCGCAACGCCTCGTAATAGCGCTTCGCCTCGACGAGCTCCTCGATCGCATCGAGGCCCTGCAACAATTCCTTGTTGTCGGCCGCCGCGTAGATCGCGCAGCGCTGATGTCCAAAGACCGCACGCGCCTGTTCGATATCGCTCGGGCTCATCAACATCAGTTGCACGACGAAATAGAGCTGCCGAAGCGGCGTTGTCGCATCGGCGACCTGCATGACCTGGCTTTCCAGCAGGAAAGTCACGTCGTTGATCAGTTCCAGTGTCACCTTGCGGTCGACCCGCAAAACTGCGCCGTTAATATAGATTTTCTCGCCCGATCGCAGCGATATGCACATTGGCTTCTTCATGCCAGCGAATCCCGGATGACGATATTGATCGCAACGAGATCGCTCACGTCCGACAACTGCCCTTCCCGGAGGCGCTCGGCTTCCTTGATGACCCAGAGACCAATCGAAATCAGCTGCGCTCGCAACTGCTCCGGCAGGCCGTTTCGTGGATTCGACAGATCTTGTATGAAGAAGGTCCAGAGATTACGAATATAGAGTAAGGCGTCTGTTTCTTCGGATGAAGCAAGCGCTCCGCTCTGGATTTTCTGAAGTAGTTTAATTCCGTGATTCAGCGCTTGTTGTTCCCTGGATCGCGCCTCGCGGCCGCTATCCTCGATTTCCGCGTCGTAACCTGCCAGTGTCATTTCAATCGATAACCTGTTGCTTCATAGATCAGCCCACCTATCAGAGATAATTGAGGATGCTGAGGTTCTGAATTTGCGCGGTCAGCGCATGCGACATCTCCAACTGATTTTTCAGAGAGTTGACCCGGACGGATGCCTCTTCCGGATCGACCACTTCCATCGCGTTGATCTGCTTGTTGACGATGTCGGTCTGCACCTTGAGACGACTGGTAGCATTTGTTGTCTGTTCCTGCGCGGTGCCGAGGCGTGCGCCGACACTCGCAAGGTCGGACACCGAACCGCCGACCAGCAGCAGCGCCTTGTCGGTAACGGCCTGGAACGCACTCTGATTCAGAGCTTCCAGACCAAGCCCGCTGAGCATCGTGTAGGCCATCGCCAGGTTGCGGAATGCCTTGTCATTGGCGCTGGCGGAGGAATCGACGGTTTGTGTCGTAGAGATGCGACTGCGCATGACCTGATCGGATGCCGAAGACCAGTTCGTTCCCCAGGCCGGATCGTCGAATTCGGTCGCGAACGCATTGTCGAGGAAGTTATTCATGGCGGCGGGGGTGATATTTACGGCAGCCACGTCACCGGGCGGAAAACCAAAAGCGGCAGTAAAAGCCGCATCGATCGCCGTCTTGCTGGCCGAACCGGTCTGATAAGGCGTCATCGGCTGTTGCGCCGTGTTGATGCCGGCGAACAGATACTGTCCGTCCATCGAAACATTGAGCGTCGTGAGAAGCGACTGGAGGTTCGACGCTGCCGGCTGGGCGATGATGACGCCGCCATTTGCCGAATTGCGCGCCGCCAGCAGATCCTTCTGGAAGGACTGTGCCGTCTCGATCAATTGCGAAACACGCTCCTGCGTGACGTCCAGGCGGGCACTCACGAGTGCATTGGTATCGACGATTTTCTCCATATCGAGAAGCTCCGCACGCAGGGTCACGTCGCGACCCGTGAGTGCACCGAGACTCCCCCCGACGTCAGCGAGCCTTCCTGTCGTCGCCTCCTTGGTGGCCTTTGAGATCGCCACCTGGCTTTTCGACGCAGAGATGCGCAGGGTGGTCGAGATCGAGTTCGATGAAATGAAATTTGTAGCCATATCGATTACCCCACCGCCATCAGAAGTTCTTTCAGCATGTCGTCAATCGTTGAGATCAGCTTCGACGATGCCGAGAAAGTGCGTTCGACCTGCAACATGAAGGTCATCTCATCATCCATGTTGACGCCATTGACGTTCGACAACGCATCGGCGCTGCGCTCCAGGAGCGTCTGGCTATAGGTGGCGTCGTCGCCGACGCTCTTGCGTTGCGATTCCAGCCAACTCACCGAGGAGCCGGCAAAGTCGACGAGGCTGCCGCTAGGCTTGCCGAGCGCGGCCGGATCATAGGTTCGGGATGCCGCCATGCCATCGACGACGCCTTGAATGCGGGCGAAGAAACCCGCCTCACCGCCGGCATTGTAGACGTAATTAACGCCATTGATCCCACCATCGCGGATCAGGCTCGGATTGCCGCCAAGGGCCTGATCGACCAGGGCCGTCACCTTGATCGTGCCGGCGAGTCCGGTATTGATCACGCCCGTGGTCGGCATTCCGGGTCCACCGGCATAGGTGAAGAGGCCGGTTTGGTCTGGTCCAGCGGCAGCACTCTGATCCTTCTCGGCAAAAATCTCGATCACGGCGCGCGCAACTTCGTCGAGCTGATTCTGATAGGTCACCATCTTGTCGTCGCGAAGCGTCGCGAGACCAGCGAGCTTGCCGGAGCCGATCGGCATGATCGCGTTAGCGCCGGTAACGGGAACGCCATCGATGACCACAGCGTTACCCGTTGTGGCGGCCGTGTAGGAATTTGTCGGAGCGAAGGTTACGGAGCGAGCGGTACGCTCGAACAACGTGACCCCGGAATCCGTATAGACAACCATGTCATTGTTCGCGCGGGTGGCAAACGTGATCCCAACCTCCTGGGACAGCTTTGACAGGATACTATCGCGCGTATCAAGGTAGTCGGTGACGTCGGAGCCGGAGATCGTTCCCTTGATGATCGCCGTATTGACCGTCTCGAATTGCGCCAGAAGCTGATTGATATTCCCGACCGACGTCGCCATTTCGGCGTCGGCATCCGCGCGAACAGTCTGCACGGTGTTGGTCGAATCGTTCAGCGATGCGGCAACATTTTTGGCCGCCGTGACGGCGGAATTCGCGAACGTTACGTTATCCGGCGCCGATGCATATTGCTGCAGGGCGCTTTTCAGCTTGGCCAGTTGCGCCGCGGCAGACTGATCGAGCTCGGGGTCGTCGATGGTGACAGCCGCAACCTTCTGCAGACCGTTATAAAGGGCATCCTGCTGTGCGGTGTTCGATACCGCCTTGACGACATTGTTGAACAGACCGGCGCTGGCCGCCCGCTGAATACCACTGACATAGACACCGCTGCCCGGCTGGGAAACGATCAGAGCATTCTTGCGGGAGTAGCCGTCCTGATGCAGGCCGGCGACGTTGCGCGAGATGACGGAAGACTGGACGCCCGACGCCATAAGCGACGAGCGGGCCGAATTGAGTGCGACCGTAAGTGACATTGGAGACTCCCGTCAGTGATCCGCGCTGTGCGCTAGCGCTTCAGGTTGACGAGTACGTCGAGCAGGTCTGCGCCGGTCTGGAACACCTTGGAATTCGCGGTGTAGCCACGCTGCGACTCGATCATCGCCGTAAGCTCGTTGGCCAGATCGACGTTGGATGCTTCGAGCGCCTCCGGCTTGATGGTACCGAGACCGCTATTGCCCGCGAAATCGACCTGGATGTTGCCGGAGTTGGTGCTGATCGAATAGACATTCCCGACTTCGGGCGAGAGATTGTCGGGACTCGGTACCGTCGCCAGCGGGATCTTGTAGCTCGCGATTCGCGTGCCGTCGTCGAAGATCGAATACATGGTGCCGTCTGAGCTCACCTCCACACGGTCGAGCGCGCTCGGCGCGTTGCCGTTGGTCGTGGCCTTGAACTGGAACTCGTCCGCGACCTGCGTCATACTCGACATATCGAAAGTGACGGGCGAGCCGCCCGGGATTGTGAAGGCAATCGAGGTCGGGCTTGCGGCAGCGAGGCGGCCCTTGCCGGTGGCGCTAACGTCGAAGGTAAATGTCTGGGTGGTGCCCAGCTGCGACCCGGCTGCATAAGGGAAGCCGCCGCCTGCTGCCGCGCCTGCGCTGTTGTAGATCTGCACATCCCATGTATTGGCGGCTGTCTTGAACATGTACATGTCAAGTTTCACCGCATTTCCAATATTATCGTAGGTGATGACCGACGTTTTCGACGTAAAGTTCGGCGGTCCGGCGCTGATCGCAGCATTGGAATCCAGGTTGGCGCTACTGATACCTGCCTGGGTCGTCGGATTTCCCAACAAGGACTGTTGCGCGATGTTTACGATCTCGAGATTGCCGAGGCCGTTGGCAACGACGTTCGGCTGTGCACCATTCTTGATGTTGTAGCCCATCAGATAGTAGCCACCGGTATTGTAGAGATTCCCCTGGCCATCCGGAACGAAAGAGCCAGCGCGCGTGAGGTAAGGCGTGCCTCCTGCGTCGCTGACAACAAAGAATCCGTTGCCCTGGATCGCCAAATCGGTCGCGGACGTCGTGTAATTCATCGTACCGGGATCAGAGATCGCGTAACGAACCTGCGTCTCGACACTACCGGAATTGTAGTTTCCGGTTCCGCTGCGAAGGATAAGGGAGGAGAATTCCGTCGAGGCGCGCTTGTAGCCCGTGGTATTCACGTTCGCGATATTGTCAGCGACCGTCGCCAGTTTGTTCGACTGCGCGTTCATGCCGGAGCCGCCTGTGCGCATCACCCCATACAGACTCATCGATTATCCTCCGTTTCACGTGTGAGGTATTAGAATTGAAGTTGCTTGTGCGAGGCTGATGGTTATCCACAGGGTCATCGTGACGCAGTGCGTTCCGCGCAGAAGTCGCGGGCCTTGCTCGTCCATGACCCAAATCCGCTCGCGACCAAGCTACCAATGACGCTGCAGATGTAGCGTTTCTGGCCGACGACATTGGTCGGCCCGGCATTGTAGCGCGCGACGGCCATGGTCCAGTTTCCCTCGCGCTCACGCAGATCTTTCAGAAATCGTGCGGCGTAGTCGACATTGCGCGCCGGATCGAACATCGCCTCCACGCTGGGAAACTTCTCGCCGTGATAGCGATGATTGATCTGCATGCAGCCGAGGTCGACCAATTTGGCGCCCTTGCTTTTCTCCTCGGCGAAGCGCGCAACGGCATTGCGCAGGTCGGTGGCCAGCACAGTCCTGCCATCGACATTGAGCGCATAGGGATTCAGCACGCCCTTGCGCCCGGTCTCGCTGAGACCGACCGCAAAGAGAACGCCGAGTGGCACATTGTGGCGGCGTGCCGCGCGCGCCATCTCCCGTTCGCACGGTCCCTCCGCGCGAGCGTCAGTCGCAGCGCTAGATATACACAGTGCTGCTGCGAACCCGATTGCTGTTCTGATCCTGCTGCCGCTCTGACGGCCTTGGCGATTGCTCATGATCCTGCCTGTTATGCCGTGCGCCGCTCTGCCCATCCCCGGACGACCGGCCCGAAGAACCACCATCCGCCTGCGATCCGCCCGGCGACGGCAGCGAAGAACGTTGATCGGACGGCGCTTGCTGTTGCTGCTGACCGTTGTTCAGATTTGCGTCAGGGGTGCGGGTATGATCGATCGCCGCGATGTCAAACGTGTAACCAGCCGACTGCATGGCGTCGGTGAGCACGCCGCGCTCCTGCCGCAACATCTGCGTGGTCTCGTAGCGATCCGCAGTGAGATGAATCTCCACGGAATCGCCGGCAAGCCGCATCTTCACGGTGACGGAACCGAGATTGGGTGGATCGAGTTCGAGCGTCATCATGCGCACCGGCCGGCTATCCGCAGCTTTGTTCGTTTCGAGCCCCGGCGCGTCAGCCGCGCGAGCCCCTTCAGGTGATGCGACGGTCACCAGATCGGTCGCCATCCGATCGACGATCTTCTGCAGCGTCGTCACCTGTTGCACGGGTTCGAAATGCGTCTCTTGCTCACGGACGACCGCCTTCGCAACCGGAAGCGGCTTGGTATCCGTCGTCTCGACCGCCAACGTAAATCGTTGCGTGGCAGCCGCATCGGCGTCAGGCACGTCGGCCGTTGCGACCTGAATGAGCTTCGCGGGATCGCGCGGAGCATCATCGGTCTTCACGTCCGGTACCGAGATGCGAGACGCCGCCTTGTCATCGCTTGGCAAAGGTGAGTGTGCGTGATCGAGTTTGGCCATTACCGCGCTGAGCGCAGGATCCGGTCCGCGCCAGGGTGCAGATTTTGTCGCGCCCTCGTCGCCCTTCGTGGCCTTTGAATCGTCATCATCGGCTTGATCGTCGCTGGCGTTTGGCTTTTGCGCGACTTCACCCGTCAATTCCGCGAGGACGGATGCCGCATCAAGCATCGGCTTTGCGTCAACGATTTTCGCGTCATCAGCTATCTTGGCGACATGCGGCGTGACTGTTTTGGTCTCCTTTGAGACCAAACGGAGCTGCTCGCGAAAGTGATCGGCCTTCTCCTTGCCGTCCTTGGCATGGGCACCGCCGTTCAATCCGCCTTTCGCCCCGGCCTTTCCCGCCGCTGTCTGGCGAAGCGTTGCCATCAGGAGATCAGCATTGTTCATCGGACCTTCTCCTTTAATTGCTCCTGCGACGCATCGAGCAGCTTTTGCGCGCGATCGACGGCGGCAAGGGAGCGGCTGAAATCGATGCGCGGCCGCATGGCCGTCTTCGCTTCGCTGCTTCCGTCGCTCTTGGCCTTTGCCTCCGGCAGCGCCTTTCGAACATTCAGTCCGATGGCAAGCGCCGCGGTTTGTAGTTCGACGTCACGTTCGGACAGTTTTGCCTTGTCGATCTGCTCAAGCTCGGCGATTGCCGCACTGTGTGCCGATGTGGCAACGCGTGCCGCGGCGCGATACAGGCGCGCGCGCACACGCTCGGCGCTGTCATCATCGGACAATGCGAATACACGGTCCGCGGCGAGCACCGTCATTTCGGTCTTGCCACGCACCAGTGCCGTTCTTGCAATCAGAAGATAGAGCGCACGCTGGCTCGCCCGATCGAGATGATCGAGCACGGCGACAAGACGCGGGAAACGATCGGGGCGCTGTACGAAGCTGAAGCGTGCCACAGAGAGCGCAAAGCGCTGACGGAAATTTCCCGCATAGATGGAATGCCGATATCGGCGAAAGTAGCGCACCGCGAGGGCTTCAAACTTGTCGAAGTCGTCGTCCTGTCCGACGATGAAAATCTCCCGGCGCAGTGCTGCTTCCTCGACCAGCGTGCCCGGCATCATCAGCCGCACCTCGTCAAGCAATGCGATCGCGACCTTCAGGTCGTCCTGCGCAACCAGTGCCGATTGCACCAGCGCAATCTCCGCGCCGAGCGCCGCAGGCAGACTACGTGGCTTGATATTGGCGAGCTTCGATTTCGCTTCGTCTGTGCGCCCTTCGACATAGGCGATGGCGCCGTCGACAATGGCCTCGTCAATATTCAGCACGTTGCGAGAGCGAAGGCTCGCGACCACTTGCGGAGACCCGCCACTCAGAAGGAAGGTGACAGCTGCGCGCGAATTGCGCGGCTCCTTCCAAACGGCAGCATCGGCTTTCAGGAAGTTCTCACCCAGGCGTTTCAGCAGGGCGGGTTGCGAATTGTGAGCGTCGAGATCGCCGCGCGCGATCTGATCTTGCAGCATCTGCAATGAACGAACCATCTGATACGGCTCGCGCATTTGGTCATCGGCCGGCTGCGCATGTGCACTGCCGAGACAGACTAAAAACGTTACTGCAATGATCCGGGCGCTGGTCATAGCACGGGAGCACGGATCAGAAGCTCGATCCGCCGGTTCTGCGCGGCAAGCGGGTCGTTCTGAATTTTCGGCCGACGGTCCGCATAGCCCTCAATGCGCTCGACCCGCGCGGCGTCGAGGCCGCCGCGCACCAGCATGTGATACGCCATATGCGCACGCGCGGTCGAAAGCCGCCAATTGTCATATTCCGACGTCCGATAGACGCGGCTATCGGTGTGACCGCGCACGATGACCTGGCCGCGGTTCTGCGCGATCATCGGCGTGATCTTGTCGAGCGCACGAACGAGACCGGGCGTGGGCTCGGCCGAGCCATTGGCAAACATTCCGTAATTCACGTCGTCTGTCAGATTGATCAGAAGTCCTTCGGGGGTTTCCCTCACTTCGGCCACCGGACGCGCCGGTCCAATGGCGGCCAGCGCCGCCGAGATCGCGGCCTGGAGCTTGGCGGCGTCCATCGGCTGGGCCTTTTCGGCCTGGGCGGGCGCCTTGTCAGGCTGCGCTTGGGATTTGTCGGCCGGTGCTGCGGTCTTGTCAGCCTGCGCCGGTTGCGGGCGACCCGCTGCCGGATTGGACTTGTCGCCATCGTCGGCAAACAACCCGGCGGGCTTCGGTGCCTCCTGCTTGTCGGGTTTCGCGGGAGTTAAATTCGATCCGGACATTTCCTGACCCGGGGTGCCGGTGGCATCAGGCTTGGCATCGAGCGGGCGCGGCTCCTGACCCTCGCTCGCCGCGGCAGCGACGTCCTCACCGAATGGAAGGCTGCCGGCGTCCTTGCGCCCCGAGAGCTTCTTCTCAAGCGACGAGATCGACGCCATCGGCCAGTTGATCGGATCGAAGGGGTCTCGATAGGCCTCTCCGCCCTTCAGTCCTTCCTTACGATTCGGGTCGAGCGCCGCGCTGGTCTGTCCCGGACGCGGAGGACCGCCGGCAATCTCAGACAGCACCGCATAAGGATCGCGAAACAACGTCGCCTCGCCATAGCGCGGTTGTGGAGGCTGCGGACGCGCAAGCGCATCGGTCGGCTGACCTGGCTCCGGATGCGGCCACTTGCTCTCGCCTTCCACGGCCTTGCCGGGGTCAACCCTCCGGGCGTCATTGATGCCCTTGCGATCCGGTGTTGAGTCCGTCAGCTTGATCGGATTGAAATAGGTGGCAACGCTCTCACGTGTTTCCTGATTGGTGGCATTAATCAGCCACATCACCAGAAAGAACGCCATCATCGCCGTCATGAAGTCGGCATAGGCGATTTTCCAGACACTGTTCTTCGTCTCGCCGCTCTCGAGCGAACTGCGACGGCGGATGATCACTATTTCTGGCGGAAGCGGATCGGCCATCTCAGCTCTGGACCGCCATCTTCAGTCGTTCGGTCCAGACCTTGAGCTGAGTCTCGAGCACGATCTGATCAACGACAATCGACGCTTCCGCCTCGGGGCCGGCACGCAATTCCGATGCGATTGCGCGGACGCCGAGCTTGCTGCGGATCAGTTCGAGCAACTCCGATGGGCCTGTGATGCGCAGGACCGGGCGGCGGCTATCGGTTGTAATCGACGACAGATGCTCGATGAATGACGTAACTGCCTGTTTCTGCACGGCGTTACTGATGAGCGGCTCGAGGAGCCGAGCGGCTACGCCGGCGATTCTTCCCTGCAACTGGTCGCCCATTTCGGCGATATCGCCGGCGAGCTTAGCCGCGGTCTCGTTGAGCAGTTGCTGCCGTTCTTCGGCGGCCTGTGCCGCAAGTGCCTGCTTCTCCTGCTCAATGCGCCGTTCGAACTCGGCGAGTGCACTCGCATAGCCTTCGGCGCGACCGCGCTCATAGCCATCCTCCTCCTGCACGAGAGGCGGCTTTGGCTGCATCTGCGGCTGCGGTTGAAACGACGGTTGCTGCTTTGCCTTCTGCAGAAGCGGCTGATGTTGCGGCTGCACGCTGGAGTGATGCAGATGGTCGAACGGAACGACGCGGCTGCGTGTTTTCGGCGGCTCCGGTCGATCGAAATCGGCGATCAGACGTGCGACTTGCTCTGCGCTCATACCGCTTCCTCTTGTCTGATCCATTGTTTCAGAATCGCTGCCGCCTGCTTCTCATCAAGCTGGATGATCTGTTCCAGCCGCTTCTGTGGCGTATTCTGCATACTGCTCGAGACATCCTGGATAAGATTGGGCGGAGCCTCGCCTCCTGACAGCGCCGCGGTCGCCATCGTGCTGCCGCCACTGAGCAGCGCATTCGTCTCCGCCTGGAACTGCGTTGTCTCGTCAGTCTTCGCGCTGGCCAGGATCGTATTGATCGCGGGGCGCAGACCGAACCAGATCAGCATGCCGGCCACGGCTAGAATGGTGATGGCACTCACGAGACTGCCCGCTTGGCGCATCATCACCTCTGTGAAGGTGATCGACGGCACCGGCGCGAGATCGCGCGCACCTTCCATGAATTCGACCGCCGAAACCTGAATCTGGTCGCCTCGCGGGCGATCGATGCCAGCTGCGGTCGCAGCAATCTGCGAGATCTCCGCGACCTTGGCTTCGATCGCAGCATCGCTCACCTTGTCGCCAAGGCTCGCAATGAGACGCGGCCGGTTGACCAGAACGGCAAGGAACATCTTGTTCACCACGAAACCATCGCTCGTGGTCGTCACCGTCTTCGACGACACTTCGTAATTGGTGATGTCTTCGCGGCGCTGCTTCTCGTCATTCTGATTCTTGGCGCCGGTCGCATTGACCTGCTGATCTGGCAGATTCTGCTGAACGGTCGTCGGCTGCTGACGATCGAGGCTTTGCGACGTTTCCTTCTCTCGCACAGCGCGCACAGAACGCTGCACCCGCGAATCCGGATCGTAGACCGTCTCGTTGGTCTGTTTCTTGTCGGTCGACAGCTGGGTTGCAACGCTGACCTCGAAATTATCCAGCCCCAGATAGGGCGTCAGTGCCCGGCTGACATTCTCCTGGATCGAGCGGCTCACAACCTTCTGCAAGTTCGCCATCGTGGTTGGCGTTGCCCCGACGCTGCCGCTGCCGTCATCATCCGAGAGCAGCGACCCGTCGCTGTCGAGCACGGTGACCTTGTCCGCGGTCATCCCCGGCACGGCCGCAGCCACGAGATGGCGCACCGAACGTGCTGTGCGTGCATCCGCCGGACCATCCGTTCGCAATACGACCGAAGCCGATGGCGGTGACTGCTCGCGCCGGAACGAGCCACGCGCAGGCATCACGATATGGACGCGCGCAGCCTTGACCCCTTTGAGAACCTGGATCGTCCGCGCAATCTCACCCTCGAGCGCGCGCACACGCGTGATTTCCTGCATGAACGACGTCAGGCCGAGCGAGCCGATCTTGTCGAACAGCTCATAACCGCCGCCAGTGACGCTGGGCAGGCCCTTGTCGGCCAGCAGCGTACGCGCCTGCGCCGTCTGTCCGGGACGAACATAGACGGTATCGCCCGCCGTATTCAGATCGAAAGCGACGTTGGCGTCGCGCAGCACCGAGCTGACACGCGTCACGTCTTCACGGCTGAGACCCGAATAGAGAACATTGTATTCCGGCCGGCTGATATAGTATGCGCCGCCGCCAACACCGCCGAATACAGCAGCGCCGACCACCGCGAGCAGAATGAGACGCTTCGTACCCAGCTCAAGCAGATTGTTCCAGAGCTTCTGCGCGTGCTCACGATTGACCATAAATACCCCTGCCCACTTCCGAATCGATCATCGATTGTGAAGCTTGTCCGAGGGTTACGGAGAGCCGGAAAGCGAAATGGCCGCGACCTTGATTGGTCGCGGCCATTCCTATTCACGATACGAGAGCGATTAGCCGCGGAACAGCGAGAGGATGCTCTGGCTGCCGGCGTTGGCGATCGACAGCGCCTGAATGCCCAGCTGTTGCTGCGTCTGCAAGGCCTGGAGGCGGGTCGATTCGGCGTTCATATCTGCGTCGACGAGTTGGCCAATACCGCGATCGAGCGAGTCGGTCAGGGTTTTCACGAAGTTCTGCTGCAGGCCGATGCGGTTCTTGATGGCGCCGAGGTTGGTGGCGGAGTCAGTGATCTTGGCCAGTGCCTTGTCGGTACCCGCAATGTAGGTCTCGAGCTTGGCGAGGTCCGCCGCGTTGTCGGTGAGCTTCGAGATGTCCATCGACGAAACACTGAAGGTTTCCCAGGCAGTGCCGGTATAGGCGTCCATGGTGCCGTCGAGAACGCCCTTCTTGGAGTCGAGGGGCGCGGCAAGCGCGGTCAGTGTGACAGCGGCGCCGAAGCCGGCAACGCTGGCATCGATCACAACGTTGGCGTCGTTGCGGCTCTTGAATGCGAGCTGCGTGCCATTGCCCGCGATACCGACCGTGAGACCATCGATGCCGAGCGAGTTGATCGCCGCGGCAACGTCATTGATCGACGACCCCTTGGCGATCGAGACGTTGATCGCCGCAGCGGCACCGACGGTCACCGTGATGTTGCCGCCGACGTCGGTGGCAGCAGCATAGGCCGTGCTGGTACCCGTCGGGAACGTCTGGGCAATATAGGCCGTGTCAACATTCGCGTCGTAGAGCTTGATCGCATTGAGGTCGACCGAGAGCGTGTCAATCTGGACGGCGCCGCCGGCGCGGGAGAACGACGACACGACGCTCTTGGTCGCGTTGTAGCTGGCGCTGCTCGAATCACCCGAGATCCAGTTCTCACCGTTGAAAACCGCGCTGTCGGCGGTGTTCTTCAGCTGCTTCTGCAGTTCGGTGATTTCGCTCTGGATCTTCGCGCGGTCAACGCCCGGCGTACGGGCAGCAACCAGCTTGGCCTTGATCGACGACACGACGTCAACCGTGGCGCTCAGGCCGGTATACATGGTGTCGATGGTCGCAGCGCCGAGACCGAGAGCGTCCTGTACGGCGCCCAGAGCCTGAACGTCCGAACGCATCGTGGTGGCGATCGACCAGTAAGCGGCATTGTCCGAAGCGGTCGACACGCGATAGCCGGTCGAGATGCGGTTCATCGTGGTGGAGAGGTTGGCATCGACCGAGCGCAGGGTCTGCAGCGCGGTCATGGCCTGGGAGTTGGTCATCAAGCTAGACATCGTATGTCCCTTTAATTTGATTGATTTGCTGGGGACATACCGGACTTTCACCGGTACGAGAGGGCGGCATCATGCCTTTGGGATGTCGATATCTGATCGACCCAACCTGTCGTGAATTGCAAGCTAGCCGCCAAACCTTACCCAAAGCTGAAGGGAGCGGCGGCTCGTATAGTTAACAGCGATCATTTGATTCGTCACTTACCTTGTGATGAATCAAATGATCTAGAGAAACGACTTCACAAGACCGACTGCGAGCAAATTCCAGCCGTCGATCAACACGAAGAATAGTACCTTGAACGGTAGCGCGAACACCGTGGGCGGCATCATCATCATGCCCATCGACATCGTTAGTGTTGCGACGATCATGTCGATCACCAGGAACGGCATGACGACAAGAAAACCGATCTCGAATGCGCGGCGCAGCTCCGACACCATGAAAGCCGGGATGATGATTCGCAGATCGATCCGCTGACCTTCGAGTTTGATCTTCATGCTCTCGGCAGCGAGATTCTCGAAGGTCTGCAGATCCTTCTCACGCACATGCTGCAGCATGAAATCGCGGAACGGATCGGTGACCCGCGAATAGGCTTCCTGCTCGGTGATCTCGTTCTTCATCAGTGGCTGAAGGCCGTTCACCCACGCGCGATCGAAAGTCGGCGCCATCACGTAGAATGTGAGAAACAGCGCGAGGCTGATCATTACGATATTGGCCGGCGTGGTCTGCAGGCCAAGCCCCGTGCGCAGGAATGAGAGTGCGACGACGAATCGCGTGAAGCTCGTCACCATGATGAGCAGGCCCGGTGCCAGTGACAGCACCGTCAGCAGCGCGACCATCTGGATGATTCGGCCGCTGGCACTGCCTTCGCCCTGCGGAAGCAGGGTCGACAGATCCGGAACCTGCGCCACTGCAGCCGTCGGCAGAAGCGCCAGGAGCAGGATCGGAATGATACGCTTCATTGCACCACCAGCGTCTCGATAATCAGCTCACGAACCTTGCCGCTTGAGCGCGTAAGCGCACGCTCATTCAGGTCTTCCCGCAGATATTGCAGGCCGCGGGCACCCTCGATTTGCGCGGGTGTGAGCGTGCGCAGATAGGCTGCAACATCCTCGCCGATGCGAGCGACCACGATACTCGCCTCCTCCTCGGTCAATTTATCGGTGACGATCGATGCCTCCATGCGGATCCAGGCATTTGGTGGCGCCGCCAGATTGGTCACGACCGGCGTGATCTTGCGCAGGCGATCATTGGCATTGAAGGCCGACGAGATCGGTTTTTCAGGCGCCTCCTTCTGGTTCTCGCTGATACGCTGGAACGTCGACATCAACTGAAGGCTTGCAAGGGCTCCTGCTCCAACCGACAGCGCGGTGACGAGCAGCAGGGCGCCAAGCCACTGCATAATCCCGGGGCGCTGGCCTTCATTCGCTGTGTTATCGGCCATGATCGATTCCCATCAGAACGGCGCGACCTGATCGTAGACCTGTTGACCCCAGTTCGGCTGCTGCACTTCCATGGACCGGCCGCGCCCGCCATACGAAATGCGGGCTTCAGCAATCTTCTCGTAGGCGATGGTGTTGTTGCGGCTGATATCGATCGGTCGCACAATGCCGCCGACATTAACGATGCGCATCTCGTAATTGACGCGCATCTCCTGCGAGCCGCTGACCAGCAGATTGCCGTTCGGCAGCACGTCGACAACGACGGCAGCCACTGAGAAACGCACTTCTTCGTTCCGGTCGATCTTGCCAGCGCCCTTGTTCGATGATTGGGATTTGACGTTGGTGTCGAAGTTTCCGGCAGAAAGCCATTTGGCGATATTGGCCGAGTAATCGGACTCAACCTTGATCTGCGAGTCGCGCGACCGATCCGTCTTGTTGTCGAGGATCGCCTTGTCGTTCATCAGAATATTCACGGTCAGAATATCTCCGACCCGCGTCGCCCGCGAATCGCGATAGAGGTCCTTGCGGTCATTCCAGATCGAGTGAGGGCCTGCGCTGCGATAGGCGCGCCTCTCGATCGGAATTGCGCGAGCATCGACCTGCATGCCGTTGCCGATCGGCGACATGTAGGGCGCCTGACCAACCTCGGCGAGATTGCTGGCGCAACCGGTCAGGCACGACAGTGCGACCGGAATCAGAATCACTCTCAACCACATCATTTCTTGGCTTTCCCGTCGTCAGTGCGACGCATCCCGGCGAGCGTGTCGGCCAGGTGTGCGCCACGTGCCGGTTCCATTTCATTGAGGATCGCGCTGGCGACGCGAACGCGCAGCTTGGCGAGAACAGCAGCTGCCGTGTCATCAGCCATACTGGCAATCTGCTGCGCCGCGGCTTCGGGGTTCATGCGCGAATAGATTTCAACGACGCTGTCTTCCGCCTTTTTGAGAAATTCTTCACGCAGCTTCAGCCATTCTTCATATTCGGCCCGTTTGGCCTCAAGTTCGGCAATGCGTAGCTTCAGCTTGGATTCTGTCGCTTCGAGCTCTTTCTGCTGCCACGCCACACGGGCATCGAGCGCCTGGTCTGCGATGTTGCTGCAAAAGCGCGCGACGTCGGATTCCTGGGAGTTCGCGGCTGCGCTATCCTTCTTGTCGATTGCGCCCGTGATCAGCGCCGCATCGGCAGGCGGACGCACCACCGGGTCCTGCTTGTTGGCAGCCGGACGGGGGCGCGCGACTTGCGGCGTCTTTGCGAATTCACCGAGGTTCAGCGGCTTTGAGAGCTTCTGCTCGGGTTCGGCCGATGCCTGTGTGGACAGCACCATACCGACCAGCATGAGAAACTTGATCGATCGATTTGCGACGCGCGCCATTCGTGTTCTCGTGATTCAGCTGAGCGAGCGTTGCACGCTTTGGCTTGCGTGACGCTGACCCGCGCCTTACTGGATGACGAGTTCCGCCTGAAGCGCACCAGCCGCCTTGATCGCCTGCAAGATCGCGATGATCCCCTGCGGTTTCAGCCCGATCTGATTGAGACCACGCACCAGTCGCTGCAGATCGGCGCCGCGCAGAATGGCGATTTTGGCGCCCGGCTCATTCGCTTCGATGAAGGTCTGCGGCACCACCACGGTCTCGCCGCGCCGCGCAAACGGCGACGGCTGCGATACGATCGGCGCCTCGGTGATTCTCACGGACAGATTACCATGGGTCACCGCCACCGTTGAGATCTGTACGTTCCGGCCGATGACCACCGTTCCCGTGCGTTCGTCGACCACCACCCGCGCCGGCGAATCCGGCTCGACCAGCAACTCCTCGATTTCGGCGATAAACCGCACCGGCGCGGTCGAGCGCGGGCGCGACAGCACGATGGTGCGATAATCGCGCTCGAAGGCCACGACCTTCTGGTAACGGCCGCTGCTATGTGCGTTGATCGCGTCCATGATACGCGTTGCGGTGACGAAATCCGGATTCTTTAGCTCAAGGATGAGCGATTCCATCTCGCTGAAACGCCCCTTGACCTCACGTTCGATCAGCGCGCCATTTGGGATGCGGCCAGCAGTGGCCACACCCTGGCTGAGCGTTTGTGCGGCGCCTTCGACGTTGTAGCCGCCTACGGCGATAGCGCCTTGCGCGACGGCATAGGTTTCACCATCGGCGCCGCGCAATTGCGTCATCACCAACGTTCCGCCAAGCAAGGATGACGCGTCGCCCAGCGACGAAATTGCGACGTCAATTCGTGAACCACCCGCGACGAACGGCGGCAGATCGGCCGTTACGACTACTGCTGCCACGTTGCGCGTGCGCAACGAGGTGCCACGGATATTGATGCCCATATTGTCGAGCATCGATTGCAACGATTGTTCGGTGAACGGCGCGTTGCGCAACGTGTCACCGGTGCCCTTAAGGCCGATCACTAGGCCATAGCCGAGAATCTGATTCTCGCGCACGCCCTTGAGATTGGCGATGTCCTTCACACGCACAGCGGCATCTGCTGTCGAAAGCGAAAGCGAAAGCAGGAGACCGCAAAGGAGACGCAGCATCATCCGTTTTGAATCCGCACTGATCCATCCTGCTGGACGATGCCCCGGATCGTAACGCCGGTATCGAGGTTGCGAAGCTGCACCATCATCCCAGCGCTGCCGGACTGCAGGGACGTTGCATAGGTGACGATAATGAGCCCATCGTCCTCGACGAGCACCTTCACCACAGCGCCGCGGGTGACCGCCTTGAGATCCTCGAGCCCATTGATGGGGATCAGGTACCCCGCCAACAGAGTACGACGTGCAATGCGGCCAACGAGCGACGCACGATCGTTAATGAACGCGCTTGCGCCCTGAATATTGGGCGCAAAGTTGCGGTCCATGATCATTTCATCCCTGATGACATCCCCGGGATAGATCGTTGTGGCCGGCACGGGATAGCGAACGGCATCTTCCGCAGCATTTGCGACGCCCGTGATGCCGGCCGCGAGCACGAGGCTCACGACCCAGCGGGTAATGATGGTAACTG
The DNA here is from genome assembly GCF_034044155.1 of Tardiphaga sp. 42S5. Taxonomy (NCBI): domain Bacteria; kingdom Pseudomonadati; phylum Pseudomonadota; class Alphaproteobacteria; order Hyphomicrobiales; family Nitrobacteraceae; genus Tardiphaga; species Tardiphaga sp. 42S5. The sequence continues at coordinate 548,095 of NZ_CP139027.1, forward strand.
CGCGCATCAGGCCGAGATCCCGTTCTGTGGATTACCGCATGCCCTTCGAGATGGTTGATGCCATCTCGTCAGCCGCCTGGATGACTTTTGAGTTCATTTCATAGGAACGCTGCGCCGAGATCAGCTCGGTAATTTCCTTCACCGGATCGACGTTCGAACTCTCGAGATAGTGTTGATGCAGCTTGCCGTAGCCAATGTCGCCTGCGAAGCCCACAACGGGCACGCCGGATGAAACCGTCTCGCGATAGAGATTTCCGCCGAGTGGGTCCAGACCGGCTTCATTGGAGAAGTTCGCGAGCGAGAGTTGCCCGAGCTGAACAGGCGCAACGGTCCCGTCGACCTTCGCGAAGACCTGGCCGGACTCGTTGACAGTGACATCCACAGCATTCTGCGGGACAATGATCGCAGGCGTCACCAGATAGCCGTCCGGCGTCACGAGCTGGCGGTTTTCATTCAGGTTGAATGCACCGGCGCGCGTGTAGAGCGTCTCACCATTCGGACCGGCGATCTGGAACCAGCCGCGGCCATTGATAGCCATGTCATAAGTGTTGCCGGTCTGCGCCATTGCGCCCTGCAGATGCAGCTTGCGCACAGCAGCCGAACGCACGCCGAGACCGAGCTTTGCGCCTTCAGGCACTGCGCCCTCACCGCTTCGGTTGGGCACGCCCTGCGCACGGTCGATCTGATAGAACAGATCCGTGAATTCCGCGCGGGATCGTTTGTACGAGGTCGTGTTGATATTCGCGATATTATTCGCGATCACTTCGACATTAAGCTGCTGCGCGCCCATACCGGTGGCAGCAATGGCCAGAGCTCTCATGATTAAACCTCAAATCGCCATTCGGCTGACTTCTTGATACGCCTGAACGACCTTGTCGCGGACGGCGACAGCCATCTGCAATGACCGTTCGGCAGACATGACCGCCTCGACCACCTTCTGTGCCGAGAGCTTGCCGTGGATGGACTGGATTGACGCGGCTTCGCCGGCCTTGATTGAACCGATGGCATCGGCTGCGACCTGTTCGAGGACGTTGTTGAAACCGACGGTGGCCGCACCGGGCTGCACCGCGGGTGTCGCGGAATTGATGACTTCGCTGGTTTTGGCGAGCTCACCAGCACTGCTGATGACTGAGGATACCGCTTCAAGCATGGTTAGCTCCTCAAGAGATCGATGGTCATCGACACCATGGATCTCACTTGTTTGATGACCTGTAGGTTGGCCTCGAAGGACCGGTTGGTTTCCCGCATGTCGCCCATTTCAATCAACGAGTTCACATTGGGCAGCTTTACGTAACCGGTTGGATCGGCAGCCGGGTGGCCTGGCTCATAGTCCACGCGGAACGGCGCCTGATCGGTTCCGACATCCTTCACCTTGACCATGCGCACGCCGGCGGCACGGTCCATCTCGGCCGTGAAGGTCGTGGTCTTGCGGCGATACGGATCCGAGCCTGGCGTACGACCGGTCGAATTGGCGTTAGCAAGGTTCTCCGACACGACACGCAAGCGGGTCGACTGCGCTTCAAGGCCGGAACTCGCTATCTGAACAGATGCTTGCAACGGATCAATCATCGTCATTTCCCTCAGGTCTTCATGCTTGTCATGAACATGCGATGAAACGATTTGACGATCGCCGTATTCAGTGAATAGTCGCGATTGATATCGCCGGCCTTCAGCATTTCCTGCTCAAGGCTGACGGAGTTGCCGGAGTGAACGGTCTCCCAGCTCTTTTCCTTGCGCATGCCCTGTGCCTCAACCGAAGAGCCGGTCGTGATATGCGCCGGCGACGTCACCGTCACAGGCACGACTTTCGAATCGAGAATCTTGTTGAACGGTTCAATGTCCTGCGCGCGATAGCCCGGCGTGTTCGCATTGGCGACATTCGCCGAGATTGCGGACTGCCGCAGCGATAGCCATCGCTCATGCGACGAGGCGACATCGAAGAGATAGACGGGTCCCACTTATCCCCCAGCAAACATGATTCCTTGATCATGGTTTACAAATGGAAACTTGTCCGAGGCTGGAGATGCGCATCACGACATGTGCGGAGCGCTTACGCGTTCGTCTTCTGCTTTCGCGAATGCAGGAAGTAGATGATTTCCGCGACAGGGCGGAAAAACTCCGACGGAATCATCTTGTCGATGTATGCGACATCATACATCGAGCGCGCCAGCATCTTGTCTTCCACCACTGGGACACCATTCTTCTCGGCGATTTCCCTGATCTTCAGCGCGATCAGGTCCTGCCCCTTTGCAAGCACCGTCGGCGCAGCGTCTTCGCCCTGCTTGTACTTCAGCGCAATCGCGTAATGCGTGGGGTTCGCGATCACCAGCGTGGCGCGCGGTACGGCCGCCAGCATCGACTTGCGAGCGCGATCGCGCGCCAACGAACGCAACCGTGATTTGACGATCGGATCGCCTTCGGCCTGCTTGAACTCGTCCTTGATCTCCTGCTTCGTCATGCGCAGTTCGCGGCGCCAATGGAAGCGTGCCCAGACGAGATCGAGCGATACCAGGACAATGGTCGCGATGCTGATGGCTGAGACAAGCCGCATTGCGGTAGTCAGCACCAGTTCCGGAACGGCCGCCGGATCGCTAAATAATGCATTCACGGCCACGGCCTCCTCAGCCCGCAGGACGATCATCACGACCAGACTGATAGCGACGAACTTGAAGACCGACTTTCCGAATTCCACACGTCCCTGCGCACCGAAGATTCTGCCCCACCCCTTCGCTATTGAGATGCGCGAGGCTTCCGGCTGGATGCGATCGAACACAATTCGCGGTGCGTTCTGCAGAAAAGATGACGCCAGCCCGGCCAGCATCAGGACGATAACAATCGGAATAACCAGTCCCGCCGCACTCATACCGACCGCGGAGAGCAACTCGATAGCATCCGTTCCATTACGGATGCGGATGCCCGACGGATCGTCGATCAATCGGGCTAAAGTGAATGTCAGCTTTCTCACGTTGTCGGTGGTCAGAAAGCTTTGAATAATCAATAGCGCGAGCATCGAGGCGAAAATCGGCGCTTCGCGTGAGACCGGGATTTGGCCCTTCTCTACGGAATCACGAACCTTCTTCTCTGTCGCCTCTTCGGTTTTACTGTCCTTATCGGGTTCGTCAGACACAATGCTCTATCTTCAGGTGAATACCGGCTGATCTTCTTGATCGGGATTGAGTTCGATTTCGCCGCGTCCGGCCATATCGAGCGCAAGGTCGGTAATGGCGCGCCGCGCGTCCAGGATCTCACGCTGATTCGCAGGAATACCGTTTGCCAGTTCGTGGTCCACCAGACGGCGGGTGCGCGAGGCGAGCGACGACAGAATGAGCTCGCGGAATGTTGTATCCGACCCCTTGAGCGCCATCACCACACGGTCCGTCGGCACCTGATCGAAGATCAGCATGCGTGCCTTGGCGGTCAGGTTCACGATGTCGTCGAAGGTAAACAGCATGCCCTTCAGAATCTCGGCCGACTTCGGCCGCGATTCGGTGAGGTTCTTCAGCGATTCCTCCATCTGCGTCCGCTCCATCTTGTTAATGATGTCAGCCATGCGCGGATAGGTGTCGGATGCCAGGTTCCGAGCGAAGTTGATCATGAAGTCTTCGTGCATCGTTTTCTCGATAATGCCCATGGCATCCTCGACAACAGGCTTGAGGCTGAGCATACGCCGCATCAAGTCGTGCCGGATATCCGGCGGAAGATGACTCATCACGCGGGCAGCACATGCCGGCTTCACCCGCGAGAGAATGAGTGCAGCCGTTTGCGGATGCTCCTTGAGGAGATAGTTGGCGAGCAGGCTTTCGGACACGAGTGAGATGCGTTCCCACACCGACTTCGTCTTGTTGCCCAGAACTTCGGAGATAATGTCAGTAATCTGTTCCGGCGGCAGCACGCCATTCAGCAGCTTCTCCAGCTCACCGACGGTGCCGAAGATATTCGGACCTTCCGAGAAATTCTGCGCGAATTCCTCGATGATCGCCTCGAGCTCAGGCCCCGAGATGGGCTTGAGCTCGGCCGCCGCGCGCGTGACCAGTTTGATCTCTTCGGGATCGAACTCCCGAAGCAGGCCGCCCGAGAGCTCACGCCCCATGGCCAGCAAAAGAGCCGCCGCCTTCTCGGTGCCACCCAGCGGTTTGATGCTGGTGCCGGCGCGCTTAGCAGGTGCATTGAATGCCATTAGGAATATCTCTTTGGGAAAATCTCTTTAAGCGTCCGGATCCCCGGCCGCTCCTCCGACGATTTCCGTCAGCGATACACCGAAACGCGAATTTTCGTCTTCCACGACCACGACCGCACCGCGCGCAACGATGCGCCCGTTGACGACGACTTCGACAGGTTCACCCACACGGTGATCGAGCGGGATCACTGCGCCGCGGCCAAGCTTCATCAGATCGGCGACCGGCATGGTGGCTGAGCCGAGCAGCACCTGCACCGTGACCGGGATGCGCAGGATAGGTTCAAGATTTGTCAGTCGGCTGGTTTCCTCGGCAGCGCGAGCCGCGAGATCTGCCAGTTTGCCGAACGACGCGCCGTCAGCCTTGAGCGGGTCTACACCTGTAGCGGTCGCTGCGCTTACTGGATCGATATCGAATGGTTGCTTCATATCCCCTGCCTTCTTGAAAACTCAGATCGTGGCCTAAGCCGGATTTTGTGCCGCAGTGCGAGTATCGATTTCCGCGATAGCCTTGCGCGCCTCATCTATTTTGTCGCCAAGCGCCTGAACCATTTGCCGTCCGTCCGAACTGAATTCGCGTACCATCAATACCATGTCGTCCACCGTCTCATTGGTCTTGCCGACCACCGCAGTGAACTCCCCTTGATGTGCGCGCAACTTCACGAGTTCACGATGCATCTTGGTAACGCGGATGCTCGTGAAGAGCAGAGCCGCAAAAAGGATGATGTCAACGAGCGAGGATACCATCGATAAATTCCCGTTTTTGGTCGGCCGATTCCTTGACCTGCAGTGAATAGACGCCATTCATCTGGCCGAGCTGGCACCAGAACAGGCGCTGATCATTGCATTCGAGGCGAACCATCGTGTCCGGCGTGGCGTTGAGCTTGAGCACCTGGCCGACGTGAAATTTCGCGACCTCGCCGAGAGTAAACTGTCGCTCTTCGAGAACCGCCTTCAGCACCACTTCGGTCCGCTTGATCTCGCTGTGCAACTGACGGCTCCAGTTCGGATCGGTGGATGCCGACTCACCGGATACGATCTGCGACAGCGCCTGCCGGATCGGATTGAGCGCTGCGTGCGGAATGACGATGAACATCTCGCCGCCGCGATCGAGACCCTGCAACAGAATCTTCGCGCATACAGCCATATTGTTAAGGCGCCCGATCGCGAGATAGTCCATGCGCGTCTCGACACGTTCCAGGTTGAACGTCACGTCGGAAGCACGATCGAATGATGCCTGCAACGCCTTGCCAAAGCGCTCGAACAGCGATTGCGCGACATGCAGCTCCACATTCGAGAATACCCGCGGCATGTCCAGTGGCGGCTCCGCACCGTCGGCGCCGAACAGGAGCTCGATCATCGTGTAGACGAAATCGCGATCAAACCCGATCAGGATACGGGCGTCCCATGCTTGTGCATAGAAAACCGCGGCAATGGCTTCGCCCTCATAGCGATCGAGGATATCGGAGAGGCGATCACTGCCCACGCTGCTTAGCGAGAAATACGACTGCGAGGGCGACATGGATCGCAGGCTTTCGGCGCAAAGATTCGTCATCTGGTCGAAAATCACATGCAGCATCGGCATGCGCTCGACGGAAATTCCGGCAGCCCCTAAAAGTTGATCTGATCCTTGATCTACGCGGCCTGACTTTACTTCTGACATCAGGCCCGTGCTCCCGCTTTCGCCGAGGGTTCAGCAGGTGCTGCTTTTGCAGACCCGCCGGAGATGGTTTCGCTTTCGACGACATCGATCGACGGGCGTTCACCGGGGCCGATCATCTTGCGGCCGTGTTCGATCGCGATCTGCGGCAGAGCCCCATTCATGAAGGCGAGCAGTGACTGCTTGACGATCACATACATCCGCGCGCGCTGCTCGCGCACCAGCTTGATCTTGTGGGCCAGCGGCGCGACAAGACCGTAGGACAAGAAAATGCCGGCGAATGTGCCGACCAGAGCCGCGCCGATGAAGCCGCCGAGCAGTTTCGGGGATTGGTCGAGAGCGCCCATCGCCTTGATGACGCCGAGCACCGCGGCGACGATACCGAGCGCCGGAAGTCCTTCGGCGACCATCATCAACGAGCCATACGGCTTCATCTTGCTGCGAATGATGGTTTCGATTTCCTCGTCCATCAGCGCCTCGATCTCATGCGGCCGCGCGCTGCCCATGATGATCAGGCGGAAGTAGTCGCAGATGAAGTGCAGAAGCGGCTCATTGGCGAGAACGGTCGGGAAGGCGGTGAATATTTCTGACGATGATGGATCGTCGATATGGGCCTCCACCTCGTTGCGGCCCTTGTTCCGCACTTCGCGCATCAGCGAATGCAGAAGCCCCAACAGATCAAGGTAGTGACGCTGTTTTGGCACCGCGACCGTCAACGCCTGCACGGTGGCGCGGCCGGTGTCGACCACGGTTTTCCAGGGATTCGCAATGACATAGGTGCCCAGCGACATCCCCATGATGATGACGAACTCCCAGGGCTGCCATATCACGCTGAGATGCCCGCCCATCGCGGTGAAGCCGCCGATCAGACTGGCGAGTGTGATAATGACGCCAAAGAGAATGCTCAAGCGCACCGCTCCAAATTGAGGATACGATTCACTTAGGCAACGATGCTTGCACGAGGCTGACATCGGCCTGCAGCGGCCAGCCCCGCGCAAGCTTGTGCGGGGAGTTTGAGGCCAGTCTCGCCGCATGCGCCCGCAGACTGGGAACCCACTGCCGATGGTCTCGACAATCGCAAGCTACCAGCTGATCTCCAAGAATATTGTCAAATCGTTGCAGCAGACGATGGAGAAGCCGGACGTGTCGAAGGACACGGAATACTACCTGTCACACATCCGCGATGTGAAGACGATCGACGAATTCATCGGCGACTATCGGTTGTTCAGCTATGCCATGAAGGCTTACGGGTTGAGCGACATGACCTATGCCAAGGCGTTCATGCGCAAGGTTCTCACGGAAGGCGTTGCCAGCTCGACCACGTTCGCCAACAAGCTTTCCGACGCCCGCTACCGCGAATTCGCCACCGCATTCGACTTCGCGAAGCTGGGTGACCAGGCGACGAGCACGACCGCCGCGCAGGTCGGCACCGTCGAGAAATACGTCCGGCAACAACTCGAGGAAGACGCCGGATCGCAGAATGAAGGCGTTCGTCTGGCACTCTATTTCGAGCGCAAGGCGCCCAAGATCACCAGCATCTATCAGATTCTCGCTGATCCGGCGTTGATCAAGGTCGCCCAGATCACGCTTGGCATCTCACCGATGACCTCGATGGCGGATGTCGACAAACAGGCGAATATGCTCAGCGCGAAAGTCGACATCGCGGATTTCCAGACCCCCGAAAAGCTGCAGAAGTTCCTGCAGCGTTTTTCGGTGATGTGGGAGATGGAGAACGGAACGTCCACCGCCCAGTCGGCTTCAAGTACCCTCATCACGCAGCCGCTCGAAATGGGCCTCAGCACGGATGTGCTGACCACCCTGCAGAACCTGAAAATCGGACGATAAAATGCAATCAGCGCTCTATGTCAGCCTCTCGGCCCAGGTCTCGCTCGAGAAGCGACTCGAAACCATTGCCAACAACATGGCCAATATGAAAACCGCCGCGTTCCGCGCCGACGCGGTGAAGTTCGAGACTGCAATGTCGCGCGCAGCAACGCAGGCGGTCGCGTTCTCCTCGCCCGGCGAAAACTTCATCTCGCGCAAGGAAGGCGCTATTACCCAGACCGGCAACACGCTGGACGTCGCGGTCACCGGAAACAGCATGGCCGCCTACCCCGGCGGCCCCGATCCCGGCAACACGACGTGGATGGCGTTTGCCGGCCCGAACGGCCCCGTTTATACGCGCGATGGCCGCATGCAGATCGACATCAACGGGCAGCTTCAGACCCTCACCGGCTATCCAATCCTCGATTCAGGCGGCACGCCGATCATCGTCGATCCCGATGCCGGTCCGCTGACGATCGTGCGCGACGGCACCATTTCGCAGGGCCGAATCCAGGTCGGTCAGCTTGGCCTGTTTGACATCGCTCCGGACGCAAAGCTGGAACGATTCGGAACGTCGGGCGTGATTCCGAGCAAGCCGGCGACCACCGCGCTCGATTTTGTCACGGTCGGCTTTCAGCAGGGCTATGTGGAAGGATCGAATGTCGATCCTCTGACAGAACTCACGCAGATGATGACCGCACAGCGCACTTTCCAGAGCGTCAGCTCATTGATCGACAATTCCGAAAGTACCATGCAGAACGCCATTCGCACGCTGGGCGATCCAAAAGCCTGATGCCTGATGTGACCGGCGGGAGAGCTCGATGAACGCGCTTGAAAAACTCGAATCGACCATCGCAACCCTGCGCCGGGACGTGCCCACGGTTCGTGTCGGTGGCATGGTGTCCGAGGTGACGCCGACGCATTTTCGCGTCTCCGGCCTGTCGCGCTATGTCAGGCTCGGTGAATTGATCGGACTGGAAATCGACAAGCAGGTTCATCTCGGTGAGGTCGTGCGGATCGATACTGACGGCGTAACGGCCAAACCGTTCGATTCCCACTTTGCTGCCGGCCTCGGCGTTCCCGCCTTCCGAATGCCTCCCAAGACGCTGTCTCCACATCCGGCCTGGAAAGGTCGCGTCATCAATGCGCTTGGTGAGCCACTGGATGGCGCCGGCGACATGCCGGTCGGCGAGCGCGAGATGCAAACGGATGCCAATCCCCCACCGGCGATGAGCCGCTCCCGCGTGAGCAAGCCGCTCCGCACCGGCGTCCGCGTCGTGGATCTCTTCACACCGCTCTGTATCGGCCAGCGCATCGGCATTTTCGCCGGTTCCGGCGTCGGCAAGACCACCCTTCTTTCGATGCTGGCACGCAGCGCCGGCTTCGACACGGTAGTCACTGCACTGGTCGGCGAGCGTGGACGAGAAGTACGTGAATTTCTCGAAGAATCGCTGGTCCATCACAAGACCCGCGCGATCACAGTCGTCTCGACGAGCGACGAAAGCCCGATGATGCGTCGACTGGCGCCGAAGACGGCGATGACCATCGCCGAATATTTCCGCGATCGCGGCGAATCGGTGCTGTTGATCGTCGATTCGGTAACGCGCTTCGCCCACGCATCCCGTGAAGTCGCGCTCGCTACCGGCGAGCCGGCGATCGCACGCGGCTATGCGCCGAGTGTCTTCAGCGAACTTCCGCGACTGCTGGAGCGTTCGGGACCGGGCCTCGAAGGCCAGGGCTCCATTACCGGCGTCTTTGCCGTGCTGGTCGATGGTGACGATCACAACGAGCCCGTGGCGGATACGGTGCGTGGTACACTGGACGGGCACATCATGCTCGATCGCGACGTCGCCGATCAGGGCCGCTATCCGGCCGTCAATGTGCTGTCATCGGTGTCGCGCCTCGGCCAGCATGTGTGGTCGCCGGAAGAAGCCAACCTGGTGCGCAAGCTGCGCGCCATGATCGCCCGCTTTGAGGACACCCGCGACCTTCGCCTGATGGGCGGCTATCAGCCCGGCCGCGACAGTGAACTCGATCAGGCCGTCCAGCTCGTGCCCAAGATCTATGACGTGCTGCAACAACATCCAACCGACCCGTCCTGCGCCGAGCCATTCCAGGAATTGCTGAGCGTGATCAAGACCGCAATCGGCTAACTGCGCTCTAGACGCCCGGGATCGTGTCGAGATTCGCTGCCGCGACGATCGCACCAGATCGCACGAGACGCAGCGACTTCTGAATGTCGTCGTGAAAATATCGATCTTCGTCGAGATGGGCGACGTCTGCCCGGATCCGTGCTCGAACGCTTTCCAGACGATCGCTGGACTTCAGCGGCGCATGAAAATCGCAACCTTGAGCACCCGCCAGGAGCTCGATGGCAATGACGGCCATCGCATTCTCGATCATCGGCAACAGCCGCCGTGCCGCATGCGCCGCCATCGAAACGTGGTCTTCCTGATTGGCCGATGTCGGGATCGAATCGACGCTGGCCGGATAAGCCCGCTGCTTGTTCTCAGACACCAGCGCCGCGGCCGTCACTTGCGCGATCATGAAGCCGGAATTGAGCCCCGGCTTCGGTGTCAGGAACGCGGGCACACCGGATAGCACCGGATCCACCAGCATGGCGATCCGGCGCTCAGAGATCGATCCGATCTCGCAGATCGCAAGCGCCATCATATCTGCAGCAAAAGCAACCGGTGCCGCATGGAAGTTACCGCCGGAGATCGCGATATCGTCGTCGGCAAAGACCAGAGGATTGTCAGAGACGCCATTCGCTTCGGTGAGAAGCGTGGTGGCCACCTGTCGCAAAACGTCCAGCGCTGCGCCCATCACCTGCGGCTGACAGCGGAGGCAATAAGGATCCTGAACACGGACGTCGCCGGTGCGGTGCGACTCGCGAATCGCGCTGCCGACGAGAAGTTCCTTCAATGCCTGGGCCGAGACGATCTGCCCTTCATGCTTGCGCAGTTGATGGATGCGCGGATCGAACGGCGTATCCGAGCCACGCGCGGCGTCGGTAGACAAGGCACCACTGACGAGTGCGGTCTTGAAAAGAATTTCAGCCTCGAACAATGCTGCCAAAGCATAGGCCGTCGAGAACTGCGTGCCATTCAGCAGCGCCAGCCCTTCCTTGGCCTGCAGCTCGATCGGCTGCAGACCCGCACTGGCGAGCGCCTCCGTCGCCGGCAGTCGCCCGGACGTCGTCAGCGCCTCGCCGACGCCGATCATGACCGACGCCATATGCGCGAGCGGGGCCAGATCGCCCGAGGCGCCGACCGATCCCTGCGCGGGCACGATGGGCGTGATGTCATGCGCGATCATGGCGCTAAGCAACTGGACTGTCTCCATGCGGACGCCGGAGAAACCCTGCGCCAGGCTCGCAAGCTTGAGGCACATCATCAGCCGCACCACCGGCGCCGGCGCCGGGTCGCCGACGCCCACGCAATGCGACAGCACGATGTTTTTCTGCAGGGCCGTGATGCTTTCGGCTTCTATGCCGACATGAGCAAGCTTTCCGAAGCCGGTATTGATGCCATAGACGGGTTCGCCCTTGTCGACGATCCGGGCAACTGCCTCAACACTGGCATTGATGCGGGGAACACAGCTCTCATCGAGAACTGGTACTGCCCCCCGATAGATCGACCGCCAGTCTGCCAGCGTCACCGCACCCGGTGTGAACCGCATCGTCATAAAAGTAACTCCAAGCCATCCTGTAGACGGCCCAAGGCAACACATCCAACGCTGCGCTTCAATGTTTGCGTGCAACAAAAAGGCCAGCCTTGCGGCTGGCCTTTCAGCTGATCGACAGTCAGACCGTGGGCTGCGACGTGCGACGCAGCGTCACGTTTGGCTTATGGCTTCCAGCCGCCGCCCGGCAGATTGCCGTGATAGGGCGTGTTGCGGCAGTGGCCCCACGGACCGCGCCAGTAACCGGGAGGGCAGCCGTTCCCCATCACGGGAGCTTCCTGATAGTAGCCACCCGGGAGCGGGCCGTAATAGGGCGTATAGCGGCAGCCACCATAAGGACCGCGCCAGCCGTTCGGACCGCAGCCCCCCGCAACCGGGATCACGTGCGCTTCGACGGCGATGCTCTGGCCCATCATCGGCGCAGCACTTGCCTGCGTCGAGACGATGAACATGGCGACGAGACATGCCGCCATCATCTGCAGAATTTTGGTCATTCTATTCCTCTCGATGAGTTGAAGATCACTCGGCCCCGACGAAAGCGTCTTCGCCTTGCCGCGCGATGCGCAACCCGAAGATGCGTTGGTCTTCATTCTGCTTAGAGGCACCAGATACCGTTTGCAATTCCGTTCTATCAATGCACCGGCACAACCCGTTCGGTTAGTTATCCGCCCGTTAAGAACGGCGAACGGAGCTGCCGAGCGAAGTACGTCATCAGTGTAGTTCTCTTTAAACAAAGCTGCAGCGACGTGTTGGAGCTGTTCCAGAGACTGGAACCCTACATCTGATCCCGCTCGAAGTGCTGCGACACGAACGACTTCAGTTGCTGTAAGGCCTTTGCATGATAGCCGAGTTGCGTGGAGCTCGGTTCTCGCGCTACCACCGGCCGCCGTGCAATCGCTTGACGAAAGACACCTGTGCTTCCCTGGAAACTGATCGATACGACCGAAGTCCCCGGCGGCGGCGTACCGCTGCGCCTGATGCAGCGCGGGCAAGAGTTCACCATCAAGCTCGGCCAGAACGAGTTGATGAGCAGTCGGCTGTTCGGCTCCGAGGAAGCGCTGGCGACGCTCACCTGCTTTCGCCTCAAGGACATGAAGGCGCCGCGGCTTTTGATCGGCGGCTATGGCATGGGCTTTACATTGCGCGCTGCGCTAAAGGTGCTCGGCCCGAAGGCGAAGATCACCGTGGTCGAACTGGTGCCCGCGATCGTCGCCTGGGCGCGTGGCCCAATGGCCGAGCTGTCTGGCGACAGCCTGAGTGATGAGCGCGTGGAGATTGTCGAGGGCGATGTCGTTAAAGCCATCGCTGGTGCACGCAGCAAATATGATGCGATCCTGCTCGACGTCGATAACGGGCCCGAAGGCCTGACGCGAAAATCGAACGATGCGCTCTATGACCTGAAAGGGCTGCGCGCGGCCCAGGCCGCGCTCAGTCCGGGCGGCGTGCTGGCCGTCTGGTCGTCATTTCCATATGACAAATTCACTACACTCCTCGGCAAAGCAGGCTTCAACGCCGAGGAAATCAAGATCCGCGCCACCGGCACACGCGGCGGCGCCCGTCATGTCATCTGGCTGGCGACGAAGCCAAAAACATAGCCGTCGCCGCCATGAAGATGGATCTTAATAGGCAATCGAACGCCGACTGCGGCGCGGTTCGGCATAAGGCTGCGGGCTGAACGCCAGACGCGGATTGACGATGCAGTCGACGCCGCGGCCGGATGCGGTAGCTTGGCACGCTTCATAGCTCGGATAGGAGCAATCGGTCCCGAAAGCCTGCGACTGGATGCAATAGGGATAGGTCGGGGCGGTAGCTGCAGGGCTGGAAGCCATGGCCGAAACACCACCAACAGCCAACACGGCCAGCATCAGATTGCGCATCACGTCTTCTCCTCCGCGGCAGCGGTCCTGTGACATCCCCAGAAAGCAACAGAGCCTGCGGATGAACGTTCCCGCAAGCTCCGGTACATCCCGGTCTTGTGATCACGCGCTTACGCTGGCGTCATCACAAGGGTTAGACACCATAGTGCCGCATGGGTTCATTCGACCTTAAGGCCGGCGGCCTTGACCACTTTCTCCCACTTCTCGGTCTCCGCGACGATCATCTTGCCGAACGCTTCCGGCGGCCCGATCAGCGGATCGCCGCCGAGATCAATCAGCTTCGCCTTGATTGCCGGCTCAGCCAACACCTCGTTCACCGCGGTGTTGAGCTTCGCGATGATCTCCGGCGGAGTCTTCTTCGGCGCGCCCACACCGAACAAGGCGCTGGCCTCATAACCCGGCACGGTTTCCGCAACGGTCGGGACATCGGGCAACAGCGACGACTTCTCGGTGGTCGTTACCGCCAGTGCACGCAGATTGCCGGAACGGATGTGCTGAATGATCGACGGCATATTGTCGAAGATCAACTGCACCTGACCGCCCATCATGTCGGTGATCGCTGGCGCGGCACCGCGATAGGGCACATGCTGCATCTTGGCGCCCGACATCATCATGAACATCTCACCCGAGAGATGCACCGAAGTGCCGTTGCCCGACGAGGCCAGATTCACCTTGCCCGGATTGGCCTTCACATAGGCGATGAATTCGGCAACGGTCTTTGCGGTGATGTCCTTGTTGACGGTCATCACATTCGCCGTGCGATGGAAGGCGGCGACCGGCGCGACGTCACGCACTACGTTGAAGTTCAGCTTCGGATACAGCGTGGCATTGATGTAGTTCGCCGGATTGACCAGCAGAATAGTGTAGCCATCCGGTTCGGCGTTAATGACCGATTCCGTGGCGATATTGTTGCCGGCGCCAGGCTTGTTCTCGATGATGAACTGCTGGCCGAGCTTTTCCGACAGCCGCTGCCCGATCAGGCGGGCCAGAATATCGGTGGCGCCGCCGGGCGGATAGCCAACCACGAAACGCACCGGCCGCGTCGGATAATCCAGAGCAAGCGCCGAGCTGGCAGGAACGAAAGCCGACGAAACGAAAGCAGAAAAGCCAAGCGCAATCAGACTGATCGCGGCACGACGAGAAGCCATATTTTATTCCCTCCGGCTGCCGCAACTTTGCGCGCGGTCAGCGTGTGTTGAATTGACAACGGCCGTATCTACCAAACAATTCAACTATCGACCAGTGCGACACTACTGCGGCACCAGCCCAAAGAAACGTCAAGGCAACGCCAAGGACCATTTCATGTCCCTCACCGTCACGGCCCTCGACCATCTCGTCCTGAATGTCACTGACGTCCGGCGCTCCGCCACCTGGTATCAACGCGTCCTGGGCATGGAGGTGAAGGTGTTCGATCCCGGTCCGGGCAAGTTGCCGCGCACATCGGTGAGTTTTGGCGCGCAAAAGATCAATCTGCGGCCGATCGGCGCCGATAAGGTCGAGTGGTTCACGGCGGATCATGAGATGGCCGGCAGCGACGACCTCTGTTTTCTCACTGCATCACCGCCCGACGCCGTGGTTGCGCATCTCGGCGCTTGCGATGTTGCTATCGAGGAAGGCCCGGTGGCCAAACAGGGCGCGCGCGGCACCTTGCGCTCGGTCTATTGCCGGGATCCCGATGGCAGCCTGATTGAAATTTCGTCTTACGAAATAGGCTGATCCTGCACGCGTTGCGGTTTGCGCACCGCCGCCGCTGATGGCACAACATCTTCCGTAAAAACAAGAATAAGAAAGCCGCACCCGCGTAAGCGGTCGCTCCGGCGGCTTTCGACGGAGGATGCATGCCCCACCCCGTGACGAATCCCGCCATGATTCCCGGTTCGATCGGCCCGTTCGACGGCATGGACGTGCCGTGGCTGCTGCGCATGCACGCCGAGACGCGTCGCGATCGCCCTTTCATCATCTGGTCGCCATTCGATGCGCCGGCGCGGCCATGGACCTATGGCGAGTTTCACGAGCGCGTCGGGGCACTTTCCGCAGGCCTTGCCCAACGCGGCATCGTCCAGGGTGACTATGTGCTGATCCATCTCGACAACTGCGTCGAGATGCTGCTGGCCTGGTTCGCCTGCGTCGAACTCGGCGCCATCGCCGTCACCACGAATACCCGCTCGTCGGCTGCGGAGATCGAATATTTCGCCGATCATTGCGGCGCCGTCGCCGCCATCACCCAGCCATCCTATGCCGAGCTCGTCGTCGCAAATTGCCGCAAACTGCGCTGGATCGCGGTGACGTCGCACAACGCCGGCGCGTCGGCCGACGGCCATGCGGTGGGCAAGGCTGAGCGGTTCGAATCCCTGTTCGCTGACAGCGCCGATCGTCCGCGACGCCCGGTCGACCCTTGGGCGCATTGTAGCGTCCAGTATACGTCAGGCACCACATCGCGGCCCAAAGCGGTGCTGTGGACCCATGCCAATGCGCTGTGGGGCGGCAAGGTGAATGCTGCGCATCAGGACCTGCATGCGTTCGATACGCATATGACCTATCTGCCGCTGTTCCACACCAACGCACTGGCCTATTCGATGCTGGCGACGTTGTGGGTCGGTGCCTCCCTCGTGCTTCAGCCGCGTTTTTCCGCGCGCCGGTTCTGGAACGTGGCGCTCGAACATCGCGCCACCTGGCTGTCGACCATCCCGTTCTGCATGAAGGCGCTGCTCGAGCACGACGTGCCGAAGCATCATTTCCGGCTGTGGGGTGCGTCGTTCTGCGATCCGCCGGCCTTCGCCAAATTCGGCGTCAAGATCATCGGCTGGTGGGGTATGACCGAAACCATTACTCACGGCATCATCGGCGAGGTCGATCAGCCCAACACGCCGATGGCCATCGGCCGCGCCGCAACCGAATATGGCATCCGCGTCACCAACGACGACGGCACGCCGACTGCTGTGGGTGAGACTGGCAATCTCACGATCAAGGGCATTCCCGGCCTGTCGCTGTTCAAGGAGTATCTGCACAACGA
This sequence comes from Tardiphaga sp. 42S5, assembly GCF_034044155.1. Classification (NCBI taxonomy): domain Bacteria; kingdom Pseudomonadati; phylum Pseudomonadota; class Alphaproteobacteria; order Hyphomicrobiales; family Nitrobacteraceae; genus Tardiphaga; species Tardiphaga sp. 42S5. Next base: position 564,327 of record NZ_CP139027.1, read on the forward strand.
AGCTGCGACCTCAGACAGTTTCGACACCAACGGCTTCTTCATCACCGGCGACCGTGTCACGCTGCTGGAGCGTGGCTATATCAAGTTCGGCGATCGCGCCAAGGACATGCTGAAGGTCGGCGGCGAGAACGTCGCAGCGTCCGAGATCGAGCAGGTGGTCATCACTGTGCCGGGCGTTCGCGAGGCGGCCGTCGTCGGCAAGAAACATCCCATGCTGGATGAAGTGCCGGTGGTCTTCATCATTCCCCATGCCGGCGTGGCCCAGGCGCCCCCGGCGCTGCATGACAATGTCATGGCGGCTTGCAAGAGCGGGCTGGCGGATTTCAAGGTGCCGCGCGAAATCCACTTCGTGGACGAGATGCCGCGTTCGACGCTGGAGAAGGTCGCCAAGGCCGAGCTGCGCAAGCTACTGGCCTGAGGCGAACGGCGCTTACGCGCCGAGCGCCACCGGGCGGAACACCTGTAGCAGTTGCTGGTCGATCTTGTCGCCCATCTGCTCCATGATCTCGAACGCCTTGGCATGCGTGAAGGCCATGCGATACGCACGCCGCTCCACCAGAGCCGCGTGGATGTCGACGATGGTCATAAGGCGAACGATGTCGCTGATCTGGTCGCCGGCCAGCGCATCGGGGTAGCCGCTGCCATCCAGGAATTCGTGGTGATGCAGCACCACGTCGAGCATCTCGCGCGGAAAACTGCCCTGCGCCACCAGCGCTTCGAAGCCGAGACGCGGATGTTTGCGCATCTCGAGCGTCTCGTCCTCGGTGAGCTTACCCGGCTTGTCCAGGATCGAGACCGGGATGAAGGCCTTGCCCACATCATGGACGAGGGCTGCGCGCGTGAGGCGGCGCTGATCTTCGTCGCGCATGCCCAGATGCTGCGCAAAGGCCACCGCGAACCCCGTCACGAATAGGCAGTGACGATAGCTGTGATTATGATGACGGCCCACGGCGGCCAGCCATTCGCGCAGCGACGTGCGCTTGATGGCCTTCAGAATCTGGTTCTCCGCCTGCATCACGTCGTTGAAGGTGAGCGGAACGCCGGCGGGCAGCTTCTCGAAGATCTTGACCATTACCGCGTGCGCCGCCTCGACACCACGATTCAGCGCCTTGCCGCGTGCGGAGAAGTCCTCGTCATGCGGGTTTGGAAACGCGGCGCGAATACGCTGCATGATGCCACGTGCATCGAACGGCCGCGCGATCGTATCGGTGGCGCCGAGCGCCCAGGCCTGCATGGATCCGTGATGCAGCGAGTCGGCCAGCACGAACAGGCGCGGTATCGCTTCATAGGATTTGTGGCGCAGCTTGTTGCGCACGCGCTGCACGGCCTCTGCCGAGCGCAGATTGATATCGACCACGATACCCGACAGCTCGCTGGGCGGCATCTCCGGAATGGCTGACGTTGGGACAACATCCACTTCGCCGACCTTCTGCAGGATGTCGACGAGTTCGCTGCTGCTATCGCTGCGGTCCGATGCCAGAAGCAGTCGGCGGCGCGCCGGCGATTGTTTGACTGAAGCGGTCATATGCCCTCGATCTATTGCGGCGAACGGGCCGCAAGCAGGACATACATACCTTGGAACAGGGTTCTTGAAGCTTAATGGGTATTGTTAATGCTTCCTGATCGCCCCCGGGAAGGTTTCATTCCGGCGGATAGCACTATCAGTCGGTTAGGGCTTTCGCAAAAACTTTAAGCAATGCCGCCTTGCGCCGGAATCCGATCCGGAAAACAATCGCGCCATGAAGACCATCAGGTTCATCCTCGGCGTAGCGACCGCCCTCGCCATCGCGGTTCCAGCCCACGGGCAGCCCGCCGGAACGACGCCCGATCTGCCATTCACGGCAACCCTTTCGAACACTACGCCGCTGGCCTTCGGCATGGCGGCGGATGATGCCGCCCACGCACTAGGCACGCCGCTGACCTACATCAGCGGCCGGCCGGGGCATGAGATCTATCTGGCGATCCGAACCTTCGGCGGCAGCGGCTTCTTCGACCGCCGCGACCGCCTCTATCTCCAGTTTCGCAAGGGACGCCTGACCGGCTGGAAGGGCGACTGGGGCCGGAACTGGATGTGGCAGTAGCCGCTTTGTGAGTAGACCACTGCTGCCGTCCGCGCCAAACAGACCTCAGCCTTCAACAACGATATGGAATACCTCGTGGGACAAGACATCACGCTGACCGCATCTGACGGCTTCAAGCTGGGCGCCTACCGCACCCAGCCTGAGGGCAAGCCCAAGGGCGCCATGGTCGTGATCCAGGAAATCTTCGGCGTAAACGACCACATCCGCACGGTCTGCGATCGCTTCGCTGTACAAGGCTATGTAGCGGTAGCGCCGTCGATCTTCGATCGCACCGAACCCAACTTCCAGTCCGGCTATTCGCCCGAGGAAGTCGCCATCGCGCGCAAGTTCGTTGCTAATCCGGATTGGCCCGCGATGCTGCGCGATACCCAGGCCGCGATCGATTCAGTTGGGGATATCGGCAATGTCGGTATCATCGGCTTTTGCCTTGGCGGCAGCGTTGCCTTCGCCGCCGCCACGAAACTGACCGGCCTCAGCGCCGCCATCGGCTATTACGGCGGCGCCGTGGTGCGCTTTGCCGACGACAAGCCGACCGTGCCGACACAGCTGCATTTCGGCGAAAAGGATCACGGCATTCCGCTCTCGGACGTCGAGACCATTCGCGCCAAGCGCCCGGATGTGGAGATTTTCGTCTATGACGGCGCCGAACATGGCTTCAATTGCGATCAGCGCGCCAGCTATAATAAGGCCAGCGCGGATGTTGCGAGAGAACGGAGCCTCGCGTTCCTCGCGAAGCATCTGAAGTAAGCCGCCGCCCTCTCCACGTCATTGCCGGGCTTGACCCCGCAATCCACCTTTGCGGCACCAACAAGCGCTTGGGCAAAGCTGGATACCCGGGTCAAGCCCGGGTATGACGACTGAGAGGGAGCAGCCTCGATCTTTCCCTGCCAGTCGGGAGAGATTGGAACATCACTCGCCCTTCACGCCCGCTGTCTTTGCCACCGTCGCCCAGCGATCGAAATCGCGGCGCAGGCTCTTCTCGAAAGATTCGGGGCTGTCTCCGACCGGAACGAGATTGACCGCCTGCAGGCCGGCGGTCCCCTCCGGCGAATTGATGATGCGACCGAGCTCGGCCGACAGCTTGCTCACAATGTCCTTCGGCGTCGCTGCTGGCACGAAGACGCCGACCCAGCCTTCAGCCTCGAAACCGGGATAGCCGAGTTCGGCCATGATCTGCACGTTCGGCAGCTTGGGCTTGCGTTTCTCGCCGTCCACTGCGAGCGGACGGGTCTTGCCGGCTTCGAGCTGCGGACCGGCCGTGGTGAAGTCGAGGAAGGCCGCCGTGACCTGATTGCCGAGCAAGTCGTTCAAGAGCGGCGCCGCGCCACGATACGGCACATGGGTCATATCAATGCCGGTGTTCTTCTTCAGAAGCTCGCCATAAAGATGCGACGTCGTGGCATTGCCAAAAGTGCCGTACGGATATTTTCCGGGACTGGATTTGGCAAGATCGACCAGTTCCTTCACGGACTTCATCGGCTGCGCTTCGGGTACGACGAGCACGATCGGCGAGATCACGACCTGCGTCACCGGCGCGAGATCCTTGAACGCGTCGTAAGGCAGTTTCGACATCAGGCTCGGCGCCTGGATGATCTGCGTGATTGCGATCAGCACCGTGTAGCCATCGCCCGGAGCCTTGGCAGCGAAATCGTTGCCGATCACGCCACCGGCGCCCGGCTTGTTCTCGACGGTGACGGCCTGCTTCCAGGACTCCTGCAGCTTCTGCGCAAATAGGCGCGCCGCGACATCGGTGGCACCGCCGGGCGCATAGGGCACAACGAAAGTGATGCGCCGATCGGGATAGGATTGCGCGGTCTACGCAAATGCTTGCGAAGACAGCGCCGCTCCCAGCGCCACGATGGCTGCCAGAGTGACGCCGCGCATCACGTTGACCGACGGACTGGTCCTCATCTCTTCTCCCCCTGATATCCATATGTGCGACATGGCGGCGCATTTCAGCAAGTTGGCCTCGCTTGATCATTGCTACAGGGCGGGAGACGATTCTGATACAGAGCAACGCGTATCCTGACGCCAATGCGCCGATACATCGCAGCCAATTTCATCGCGGGAAAGCGCGTCTATTCCGTGAAGCGGAGAAAATCGCGTGTGAGGTGATGACCGCGATCGATGCGTGCGATCAGAACCAGCGCTCGCTGACCAGCACCGTATCACCGGGATTGATCGGCGTGCCCAATGGCACCACGGCGCGGTACGAGCCCTCGACGGTGGTATGGGTCAGCGTGACTTCATCACGCTTGGCGCGGGGCGAGAAGCCGCCGGCAATGGCGATCGCGCTCTCGACGCTCATATTGGGCACGTAGGGATACTGCCCAGGAGCGGCAACTTCACCGAGGATGAAGAACGGACGGTAGGCTTCGATTTCGACAGCCACCGACGGCTCGCGAATGAAGCCATTGCGCAGGCGGCCGGTGATGCTCGCAGCCAGCCCAGCGGGCGTCATGCCGCGCGCCGGCACGCGGCCGATCAGCGGCATGGTGATCGCGCCACCGGCATCGATGGCGTAGGAATTGGTGAGACCTTCCTGGCCGTAAACCACGACGCGCAGCTTGTCGCCGGCATCGAGCTTGTACTGCGCATCATAGGTCGAGACCGGGGGAGCATAAGCAACCGGCACTGCTGCCGGCCCGTAACCCGGGCGACCGTAAGCGAGCGTGTCGAGATCGGCAGCCGGCGCAACCACTGCAACAGGACCCGGTCTCCGCATGCAGCCGGACAAAGCCAGCGCGGCAACCGCGACAATCATGGGCAGACGAAACGCGCGGGCAGACGACACTGGACATATCCCTCATAGAGGCAGCCTCGGTTTTGGCCTCTTATGGTTAAAATTCCGTTGTCATAGCCTTCCATCAGGCAGCAAAAAACCCGCCTTCGGGAGCTCCGAAAGCGGGCTTTTGACGTTGTTTATCTACACTTAGCCGTGGTCAGCTCAGGCCGTGACGCCGACCCCGATCGGGCACGACACACCGGTGCCGCCAAGACCGCAATAGCCGCCAGGATTCTTTGCCAGATACTGCTGGTGATAGTCCTCGGCGAAGTAGAACTTCCCGGCCGGCGCAATCTCGGTGGTGATGGCGCCGAGGCCCTTCGCGGACAGTGCCTTCTGATACGCCGCCTTCGACGCTGCGACGGCATCGCGCTGTGCATCGCTGAAGGTGTAGATCGCGGAACGATATTGCGAGCCGATGTCGTTGCCCTGACGCATGCCCTGGGTTGGGTCGTGGCTTTCCCAGAACGTCTTCAGGAGCTGCTCATAAGAAATCTTCTTCGGATCGAACACCACCAGCACCGCTTCGGTATGACCGGTGCGACCCGAGCAGGTCTCTTCATAGGTCGGGTTCGGCGTGAAGCCACCGGCATAGCCGACCGCGGTCGTATAGATGCCGTCGCCGAGCTCCCAGAACTTGCGCTCGGCTCCCCAGAAGCAACCGAGCCCGAACACCGCCCGCTCAACTCCTTCTGGATAGGGCGGCTGGATGTTGCTGCCATTGACGAAGTGATGCTTGGCAGTGGGGATCGGCGTATCGCGACCGGGCAGTGCTTCGGCGGCGGTCGGCAATGCAGCGGTCTTGCGCATGAAAAGCATGGATCATCTCCCGGCGCGTTCGCGAACGAAGTGGACTCCGGTTCGCTGGACGAACGCGCAGATCTGGGGGCCAACAGCACCGGCGAGGCAGAACCGGATTCACTCCTGCCGCGCGGCGTATCTCAGGTGGCAATATAGGTATCTACGAGGGAAACGGCAGGTGTGTTACGTCGTCGAGCGCCGTTCAATTCCGCGAATAGCCGATCAACGGCTTGCTTGGCCGAAACAACAGCATCAGCACGATGCCGAGCACGCCCATGACGGCCCAGGCCGGCTGGTTGAGCAGCAATTTGAGAAGCCCGCTGAGGAACGGCGCATTGGCATCGACCATCGCCTGGAAGGAACGCTGGCTGGCCTGGTTGATGTCGTTCCAGAACTCCCCGAGCCGGGTCAGCCGCAGCGCCTGATCGGCAATCGAACGCGCCCCATCATAGACCAGGAACACGAACCCACCGGCCAGCAATAACAGCCCTATCAGGCGGAAAAACCCGCGGATCATCCGAATCCCCTCATCGCTCTCACCCCCGGCAATACCGGGCAAACCCGAGAAATTCAACCTCATCAGCAACTTAACCGCCACTCTGCGGCTGTTTTTCGTCTAAAGGCGCAGCCGGAAGGCGTTGACGGTGGAAATCGGGCACTCTATAAGGAGCGCCAATGGCGGTGGGCGCAATCCCGCCGCCGCTGTTCTTTGAGCGGCGCGCCCCGTGAGTTTCGAAACGCGTGAGCTTTGCCGCTCCGGGGATAGCATTTTCAGGAACACCCCGGAAACAGATCAGCGTTGGCCGCAGTCGAGCGGCAGACGTCAATCAGCCCGGCGCCCGAGACGGGACGCTGCTGAAGGATAGTGAGATATGGCCAATACGACCTCCGCCAAGAAGGCGACGCGCAAGATTGCCCGCCGCACCATCGTCAACAAATCTCGCCGCACCCAGATGCGCGGTGCAGTCCGCACCGTAGAGGCGGCGATCAAGAGCGGCGACCGCGAAGCGGCGCTGAAGGCGATGAAGCTCGCCGAACCCGAACTGATGAAGGCTGCTCAGCGCAACCTCGTTCACAAGAATCTCGCAAGCCGCAAGGTCTCGCGTCTCGTCCATCAGATCGCGAAGCTCGCGCAGTAATCTGACGACAACATTCTTTCCAAAAAGCCCGGCTTCACGCCGGGCTTTTTTTATGCCGCAATGCGTTCGCGCTATCGCGTCACAAATTCTGATGAAGCGCAAAGACCGCCGCGCGCTTGCGCGATGCGCGTCTCGTCATGTCTCTTCAACGGCACAGCCGGAACGCACAACGCATCACACCGAGTGCCAATCCGCGTTATCGCTTGCGTCAGCGTGATTCTGAAAAAGCAACAGCGCCACGCCGCCAGCGCGAGTCCGATGTCTAGGGTTACCCTGACTCAACGCACAGAAAAAAACGCGCGGCTCTAATCACTTATCGGCATAGCGAAGCGGACCAGTTTGAAAACGCGGACTCGGCCCCTTCATTCGTAAATGAATTATGAATTTCTTTTTTCGCTGGATCGAATCTGCAACGGCACTGTCACATTACGATTCAGCGCGTTGATTCAAAACCTTGACGCATCGTCAAAAAAATCACGACGTGTTCCGGGCTGCGCAAGTGAGGCTTTTGCGGGGCACCTGAAAAATGATTCCGTTGCGAGAAACCGGGCGTGCTGTATTTCTTTAATCACTCGCGGCGCCCGCGGTTCTTCAGATCAGAGCGATTTAAGAACCAGGACGGACCTTAGGATCAGCGACGGTCTTCAGGTTAGCGACACCTTCCAAGCTTTGATCGGATCGCAGCCCATAGCAATATGGGAAGGGTTGTTCTGTGTCGAAATTTCTCGGGTATCCATTCGGATGCTTTAAAAAGAAATGCGCACCGGCCAATCGCAACCAGCAAAGCTGACGGTGCGGAAGTAAGCGGGCAGGCGAGCGGGCAAGACGACGATACGGGAATACGACTGAACGAGTTTCGATGTTCAGCGTTGCGGACTGACTTTGAACCACATGTGAACTGACATCTTGCCGCGAGCGACCGCGGTGAGCGGGGGAGGCTTTATGCGCAAATCGACCACGACAGCATTCCAGCGACCGCGATCTGCGTCTCGTTCAGATACGGCGACCCACACCTCCGCCCACGTTCCCGACAGACCCTCCAGTACGCGCTGACCTCGCGACGAGGTCCTCTTCGACATCACTGATCTGACCTCGGCCGGATGGCCGTTGGCGGAGCTGTGCCCGAAGACGACGCGTCACACGAGGTCGCACCGCGTCTCCATACGCGGACATTCATCGGCAGCGTTGTGCCGGACACTCACTCTATCTGAAAAGTTCTCTGACAATGGCTAATATGGAACAGGATCACTGGTCTCGCGTGAAAGGTCGGCTGCGGTCGACGGTTGGCGAAGACGTTTACTCCAGCTGGTTCGCGCGGATGGATCTCGAAAGCGTGCAGGACGACAGCGTCCATCTTTCGGTACCCACCCGATTCCTGAAGAGCTGGATCCAGGCCCACTACGCCGAGCGCGTGCTGAACGCCTGGCAGGCCGAGATGCCGCAGGTTCACCGCGTCGACCTCACCGTGCGCTCCGCAATGCGCAACGTGGCGCCCGCCAACAAGGAAGCCGCAGCGCCGACCGAAGCGCGGCGCACCGAGACGTTCAACAACCGTCCCGCACACGAACTCCGTGCCACGGCCACCGCGCCGGTGTCCGCAAGCCATGAAGCACTCGGCGGCTCGCCGCTCGATCCGCGCCTGACTTTTGCGAGCTTCGTGCTCGGCCGCGCCAACACGCTGGCCCATGCTGCCGCGCGTCAGGTCGCCGAAGGTCGCCGCGGCGATCCGGTGATGTTCAACCCGCTTTACATCCATGCCGGCGTTGGCCTCGGCAAAACCCATCTGTTGCAGGCCGTGACCTGGGCTGGCAATTCCGGCCCCGACCGCAAGGTGCTGTATCTCACCGCCGAGAAGTTCATGTACGGCTTCGTCGCTGCGCTGAAGACGCAAACGGCGCTCGCCTTCAAGGAAGCGCTACGCGGCATCGACGTGCTGGTGATCGACGACATGCAGTTCCTGCAGGGCAAGACCACGCAGGCCGAATTCTGTCACACACTGAATGCGCTGATCGATGCCGGCCGCCAGGTGGTGATCGCCGCTGATCGTCCGCCGTCGGATCTGGAAAGCCTCGACGAACGCGTGCGTTCGCGCCTCGCCGGCGGTCTCGTCGTCGAAATGAGCTCGCTCGGCGAAGAGCTGCGCCTGGGCATTCTGAAGTCGCGCGTTGCCGCCGCTCGCGCGCATCACGCCTCGTTCGACGTGCCGGATCCGGTGCTCGACTATCTGGCCCGCACCATTACCCATAATGGCCGCGATCTCGAAGGCGCAATCAACCGCCTGCTGGCGCACTCGAAGCTGAACGCCACGCCGGTGACGTTGGAAATGGCCGAACGCGAAGTGCGCGACCTGATCCGTCCGCAGGAGCCGAAGCGGATCAAGATCGAGGACATCCAGCGTGTCGTCGCACGTCAGTACAATGTCAGCCGGTCCGACCTCCTGTCGTCGCGCCGGACCGCCAATGTCGTGCGCCCCCGTCAGGTTGCGATGTATCTGGCCAAGACCCTGACGCTGCGCTCGCTGCCGGAAATCGGCCGCCGCTTCGGTGGCCGCGATCACACGACGGTTCTGCATGCCGTACGCAAGATCGAGGCGCTGGTCGGCAAGGACGTGGCCTTGCAGGACGAGGTCGAAACGCTGAAGCGCCAACTGCAGGAGTAAAGCGTCCCCGCCCCCCGGTGCGCCAAAGCGTGCGCCGGGGCAGGACGAGGGTGTTAATCGTCAAAACATTGGGGGCCGGAAGCGCATCTCTCTTGCGCTTCCCGGCCATCCACGCCACCTTGCGGTCCCCCGCGGGATTGAGCAAAATCCACTTGATCGAGCTTGCGGGTGTCATCGCCGCGGCGCCCATTCGGGCCGCCAGGCATTTCCACACGACACCGGATTGAATCGGGCGGGTTTTGTTATGAAGGTCACCGTCGAACGCGCGCAACTCCTGAAGTCGCTGAGCCACGTACATCGCGTGGTCGAGCGCCGCAACACGATTCCGATCCTGGGAAATGTGCTGATCCGCGCCGAAAATGCCCGGCTGTCGCTAAAGGCCACCGACCTCGACCTTGAAGTCACGGAAACCCTGGCCGCCGAAGTGGGCACCGCCGGTTCCACCACCGTGCCCGCGCATATGTTTTACGACATCGTCCGCAAACTGCCGGACGGCTCCCAGATCGTGCTCGAAGCCGATGGCGACCGCTCGGTGATGGCGATCCGCGCTGGACGTTCGCGCTTCACGCTGCAGACGCTGCCGGAGAACGATTTCCCGGATCTCGCCGCCGGCGAAATGACGCACTCGTTTGCGCTGCCCGCCTCCGACGTCAAGCGCCTGATCGACCGCACGCAGTTTGCGATCTCCACCGAAGAGACCCGCTATTATCTCAACGGCATCTATCTCCACGCCGCCGGCACCGCGACCGCGGCGACCCTGCGTGCCGTCGCCACCGACGGTCATCGTCTGGCACAGATCGACCTCAAGCTGCCCAAGGGCGCCGACGGCATGCCGGGCGTCATCGTGCCGCGCAAGACGGTCGGTGAAGTGCAGCGCCTGATCGAGGATCTGGAAGCCGAGATCACCATCGAACTGTCCCAGGGCAAGATCCGCTTCACGCTTGGCAATGTGGTTCTGACCTCGAAACTGATCGACGGCACATTCCCCGACTATGGCCGCGTAATCCCGCAGAACAACGACAAGGAACTGGTGATCGACAAGAAAGACTTCGAGAACGCAGTCGACCGCGTCTCGACGATCTCCAGCGAGCGCGGCCGCGCCGTGAAACTCGCGCTGTCGGCGGGCAAGCTCGTGCTGTCGGTGACAAATCCGGATTCCGGCAGCGCGACGGAAGAGCTCGAGGTCGAATACGCCTCCGACGCGCTCGATATCGGTTTCAACTCGCGCTATCTGCTCGACATCGCTGCCCAGATCGAAGGCGAAGTCGCCGTGCTGCGCCTCGCCGATCCCGGTTCGCCGACGCTGGTACAGGACAAGGACGCCAAGGGCGCCCTCTATGTGCTGATGCCTATGCGGGTGTGAGTTCCTTCAGGTGTCGTCCCCACGAAAGCGGGGAGCCATAGCCTCCGAAGAATTAGTTGCAGCTAGGTAGCCACGACTCTGCCGTTTTAATTGTGCCGGCCGTGGTTATGGATCCCCGCCCCGCATGCGTCTTCGGCGCACTAGGCGGGGATGACAACGGAGATTGGCGCGGCGCGTTGCGACGACTTTAGCTGAGTCCCATATTCACGAATGACCGCCTCCCGCATCCATCGCCTGTCGCTCACCAATTTCCGCAGCTACCGCGCGGCATCGCTGGAGACGTCGGCGGATATGGTCGCCCTCGTCGGCCCGAACGGCGCCGGCAAGACCAATTGCATCGAAGCGATCTCGTTTCTGTCGCCAGGCCGCGGCCTGCGCCGCGCGACACTCGAAGACGTTGCGAATAACGAAGGCGACGGTTCCTGGGCCGTGTCGGCGACTGTCGAGGGTGAGGTTGGTCTCGCCACACTCGGCACCGGCATCGATGCCCCCGCGGCAGAAGGTGCGTCCACCAGCCGTCGCTGTCGTATCGACCGTGAGCCGGTAGGCTCGGCCACCGCATTCGGCGATCACCTGCGCATGGTGTGGCTGACGCCAGCCATGGACCAGCTGTTCATGGGCGCCGCCTCCGAACGCCGGCGCTTCTTCGACCGCCTCGTACTGGCCATCGACAAGGATCACTCCGGTCGCGTCTCTGCACTCGAGCGTAGCCTGCGTTCGCGTAACCGCTTGCTCGAAGACCGGAACAGCGACGCCCACTGGCTCGATGCCATCGAGCGCGAGACCGCTGAACTCGCGGTCGCCGTTGCCGCGACACGCGGCCAGACTGCAATGCGGCTCGCAGAGATGCTGCGCGTGCGTGGCGAAGCATCGGCCTTTCCATCTGCACTCATCATGCTCGACGGCTGGATGGAGAATGCGCTGGTCAATGAACCGGCCACAGCGGTCGAAGATCGCTATCGCCAGATCTTGCGCGATGGTCGCCCGCGTGATGCCGCCGCCGGCCGCACGCTCGACGGCCCGCATCTTACCGATCTGCAGGTGATCTATGCGCCGAAAAACATGCCGGCGCGCGATGCCTCCACTGGCGAACAGAAGGCCCTGTTGATCGGGCTCATCCTCGCCCACGCCACGCTGGTCGCCGAGATGACCGGCATCACGCCGCTCTTGTTACTTGACGAAGTCGTCGCCCATCTCGACCCTGATCGGCGCAAGTCGCTGTTCGGCGAACTCTCGAAATTGGGCGCCCAGGTCTGGATGACCGGCGCCGATCCTGTTGCTTTCGCAGAAATCGGCCCATCCGGCGAGATTTTCGACGTCGCCAATGGGCGTATCGCGCGGCGCCAGCCGGCCGGTTGAACCAAAGCAACACCTCCTACAACTCACTCTGAGTGCCCCGCGCCAATGATGTCGCGGCCCTTGTGGCGTACCTTTTTGCATGCGCGCCAGCAAACGCCGGAGACTTTCTGTGATGTTTTCAAGCAAGCACGGGACGCAGGTACGGGCCAGACGCTATCTGTTGGCCCTGCTCGTCAGCACCGCCATCGCTGGCGGCTCGCTGGCCAGCCGCGCCGAAGACGGCCTGGTGGATGTGAGAACGCTGCCGCATATCGAAGGCGCGATGGCCCGGCCTGAAGCCACCAAATACCCCAATCTCAGCGCCAGCTATTTCGGCGCAGGCAACGTCGCGGACACCATTGCCAACACCGGAAAATTACTCGCAGCCGATGGCTGGATCGCCTACACGCCGCCACTCGAGGGATCAGATCGCAGTCGCTGGTACAAGAAGGGTGCGCAGGGTGTGTCGGCCTCTTCTATGAGCGACGGCAGTAGAACCGATCGGTCGGGCGTCAGCTACAGCTCGCAGCGCCTGGAAGTGAACCTGCCTTTCCCCGATCGCGCGACCGATATCGTCTATGACGAACGGCGGCCGTATCTTGGATGCACGACGGCTGAAACCGTTGATGCGACGCTCGCCTTCTTTCAGAAAGAACTCGCTACATTGGGTTGGTCGCCGCTGTCCGCGGGCGCAGCCGAGGCGCGTTGGCCGGATGCGAACATCGACGAGACGATCGCGAATGGCGTGCGCGTCTATTTTTCTCGTGACGGCAACACGCGGCAATTGCCGGTGATGCTGACCTTGCAGCGGGGCGCCGATAACAAGACCAGCGTCGAAATTCGCGTCGCGCCCTTCGCGCTTCCGCAAGATCTCGCTGCGGGCCCTGAATCCGCAGGCCTGCCGCGACCGGAACGCATTAAATCCGCAGGAACCACGGGCAGCGCGGATTCCATCAAGCGTGAAGCGCATGCGCTGATCCCGGCTGAACTTGGCCCGGTGCTGGCCTTCTATCGCCGCGAACTCGGCAAGAAGGGCTGGGTCGAACAGAGCAAGGACACCGTCGTCACCGCCGATCGCGCCTCGCTCGCATTCACATCGCCGGAAGAGACGGCAACGATGCAGATCGGTCGCAAATACGATCTGACCACCGTGCAGATCAACGTACAGGTTCTGCCATCGGTGATCACTGCGCGCGCCAAGGCCAAGAAGGAAGCAGACGACCGCTTTATCAAGGATGCACTCGCGTTCGGGCAAGCGGCTATTGCCGAAGCGGATGCGAAGCGCGCAGCGGCACAAGCCGCGCGTGGGCCGGAAACTGCGTTGCGCGCGATGGACGGTTCGAGCACACCGATTCCCGTCCCCGACACCGCCAGCGAGATCGACTTCGACGGCGCCGATGGCAGGCTCGCATTCACCAGCTCATCAAGCGTCAGCGCCCTGGCGGATTTTTACCGCAGCGGAATGAAGACGCTCGGCTGGAAGAGCACGCCGTCAGTCATCAACAATCCCAATATGGTGGTGTTGAATTTCAGCAAGGCCAAGCAGAGCATCTCAATGACGGCGATGCAGATGGGCCCGAAGGTCAATGTCACGGCGACAGGCTCGGGCCTGAAGGGCGCGCCTATCGCAGCCGTTGCCAGCAACACGACCACGACGGGCAACGCCAAGAGTGTCGAACAGGTTCTCGAATCCGACGGCGATACTGACTATCCCACGCCGAAGCAGCGGACATTGCGGTCGCTCGGCACGTCAGGGCTGCCCGGCGGCACACCGTTCAGGCACGAATTGAGCGCCTCTATACCTTCCGGATTGGACTCGGTTCTGGCGTTCTACCGGCGCGAACTCACGCAGCGACAGTGGCAGGAAGACACGAAGCGCGCGGTCATCAAACCCGACAGCGCCACGTTGGCCTTCAAGGCCCCCGATGGTCCCGCCATGCTGAAGCTGGAACGTCGCAACGACGAGACTACGGTCAGTCTGGTGGTGCGCCATCCCGCAGAAGCGACGAAGGCGGGCATCCTGCCCACGCCAGGCAAGGTTCGGCTGTTGTTCGGCAATATGGGCGACGCGGAAGTGTCGGTCAGCGTCAATAACAAAACGATCAAGGTCGCGCCCGGCGTGGGCGGACCGCAAAATCCGAACGGGCCGACGATGGAACTGCCGCCCGGCGCCTACAAGGTCACGATCAAGGCCGCGGGCAAGCCCGCGCATGACAGTACGATCAAGGTGGCGGCCAACGACAGCTGGGGCCTGATGGTTGGCCCTGACGGTCGGGATATCCTCCCGCTGCAGCTCTACTGATGACAAAGCGTGCAAGCGCGCCAGCGCGCGTCCGCCACTGCATTGGGCCATGAGAAATCGTCTGTTGTAGACCGCGTTCGACAGCATAAATATCTGGTCATGCTGGTATTTTTGGCCATTCATCTGTCGCGGATCGCACGCGCGTTCGGAACCGAAATGCGTTCGCTTCCGATTCCCGGACCGCGCATGATCGATGAGGCCGAATGCATCTGTTCGGTGCTGCTGGCAATCGTCTTGTCGCACGCCATCGGCGCGGAGAATGTCGGCTGGGCCGCGTTCTCCGGATACATGGTAATGCGCTCGCATGTCGCCGAAAGTTTTACGCGCGGCATCCTTCGCGTGATTGGGACGCTTGCTGGCGCAGGAATCGCGCTTGTCGCTGCGCCTTTGCTGCTGCGCCAGCCGGTGCTGCTGAGTCTCGGTCTTCTGATCGGCGGCGGCGTCACGCTCTATTTCGCCATCGTCGGTCGCCGCGCCTATGCCTGGCTGTTCACCGGCCTCACCTTCCTGATGGTACTCATCGAAGGCATGGAACATGCGCGGGAGCCGATCCTGCGTTTTGCCTCGACGCGCGTGCTCGAAGTGCTGGCCGGTACCACCGCCTGCGTCATCGTCAGTGCGATCTCGACCTGGACAGTGCGGCGCGCGCTACCGAATCCGGACAACAATCTGCGCGCCAAGCCGGTCGACCAGCCGACGCGGCAATGGCACGCCACGGTAGCGCGTCACGCCTCGGTCGGCGGCATTGCATTGGCGCTGATCCCGTGGGCTTGGCAGTGGCTCGGCATCCCCTCGCTCAGCCAGTCCAGCATCACGATCTTCGCGGTCATGCTGGTGCCGGCGGCATCGCTGGCGGACGGCATGCTCAGCCCGGTTTCCTCGCGCATGATGAACCGGCTGGTCGGCTGTCTCGCGGGCGGCCTGCTCGCCAGCGCGATCCTGCTGGTCAGCCGCCATTCGCCCGTCGTGATGACCATCGGACTCGCGCTCGGCGTCATGATCGGCCGTCACATCGAAAATGGCCCGCCCTCCATGAGTTATGCGGGCCTACAATTCACTTTGGCCTTCCTCGTGGTGCTGGTGCCTGACAACTACGCCAATGCCGCCCTGGAGCCCGGTTATGACCGCCTGTTTGGCATTCTGTTCGGGATGGTGTTGCTGGAGCCGGTCGTGCTGGCCGCGCATTTGATCGCCCGGCGCGGCCTCAAGGCAAACGCCGCCAAACCAGCTATGGGACTGGCCGACAAATAGCCTCTCGGATGCACGCAAGCCGGGCATTTCGACGCCCGGAACAGGCGCGAAATCAGGCTATGAAAACGACCTCAAATCGGCTTGAAATGACGCCAAAAAAACCTATTTATTCAATAGCTTGCTGCGCGTTACTTTGCGCTAGGCGCAATGCGCCTTTCATGGCACAAATAGAGCGATTCAAGCGCCGTTTTCCGCGCTGATTCGGCACACCTTCGAAGGCCCCTACATGACTGAACCAGCCCGGCAACCCATCGCCGACACTGAGCATGCCATTCCCATCGAATACGGTGCGGAATCGATCCGGGTCCTGAAGGGACTCGACGCCGTCCGCAAGCGCCCGGGCATGTATATCGGCGATACGGACGACGGTTCCGGCCTGCATCACATGGTCTATGAAGTCGTCGATAACGCGATCGACGAAGCGCTTGCGGGTCACGCCAGCGCCGTCGAAGTTATTCTGAATGCCGATGGCTCGGTGACGGTGCGCGACGACGGTCGCGGCATTCCCGTGGACATTCACAAGGGCGAAGGCATTTCGGCAGCCGAGGTCATCATGACCCAGCTCCATGCCGGCGGAAAATTCGACCAGAACTCCTACAAAGTATCCGGCGGTCTGCATGGCGTCGGCGTGTCCGTCGTCAACGCGCTGTCGAGCAAGCTGATCCTTCGCGTCTGGCGCAACGACAAAGAGCACCGCATCGAATTCGCCCATGGCGACGCGGTGGCGCCGCTCTCGGTCGTCGGCGATGCCAATGGCAGGCGCGGCACCGAAGTGACGTTCTATGCCTCGGCGGAAACATTCACGACACTCGAATATGATTTCGCGACACTCGAACATCGTCTGCGCGAGCTCGCCTTCCTGAATTCCGGCGTCAACATCAGATTGTCGGATCTGCGTCATCCGGTCGAGAAGACCGAGAACATGATGTATGAGGGCGGCGTCGAGGAATTCGTCAAATATCTCGACCGCAACAAGAAGGCGATGGTGCCGACGCCAATCGTAATGCGCGCTGAACAGAGCGGCATCAGTGTCGAAGTCGCGATGTGGTGGAACGACAGCTACCACGAGAACGTGCTGTGTTTTACCAACAACATCCCGCAGCGCGACGGTGGTACCCATCTGGCCGGTTTCCGTGGCGCGCTGACGCGTCAGGTCAACGGCTATGCCGAAGTTGTCGCCAAGAAGGAAAAGATCGCCCTGACCGGCGACGATTGCCGCGAAGGTCTCACTGCCGTGCTGTCGGTGAAAGTGCCCGATCCGAAATTTTCATCGCAGACCAAGGACAAGCTGGTGTCCTCGGAGGTGCGTCCAGTGGTCGAGAACGTTCTCAACGAAGCCCTCGCCTCGTGGTTCGAGGAACATCCGACCGAAGCCAAGATCATCGTCAGCAAGGTGATCGAAGCTGGCGCTGCCCGCGAAGCCGCCCGCAAGGCCCGCGAACTGACCCGGCGCAAGGGCGCGCTGGATATCGCCTCCCTGCCCGGCAAGCTAGCTGACTGCCAGGAGCGCGATCCCGCCAAGTCCGAACTGTTCATCGTCGAGGGTGACTCGGCAGGCGGCTCCGCTAAACAGGGCCGCAACCGCGAATTCCAGGCCGTGCTGCCGCTGCGCGGCAAGATCCTTAATGTCGAGCGCGCGCGCTTCGACAAGATGCTCGGCTCCGAACAGATCGGCACGCTGATCACGGCGCTCGGCACCGGCATCGGCCGCGACGACTTCGACCTGTCGAAACTGCGTTATCACAAGATTATCCTGATGACGGACGCCGACGTCGATGGCGCGCATATCCGCACGCTGCTGCTGACGTTCTTCTTCCGCCAGATGCCGACGCTGATCGAAGGCGGCTATCTCTACATCGCGCAGCCGCCGCTCTACAAAGTGACGCGCGGCAAGTCCGAGCAGTACCTCAAGGACGAACGGGCGCTGGAAGACTACCTGATCGAGACGGGTCTCGACGATTGCATCTTCAAGCTCGCCTCGGGCGAGGATCGCACGGGCCGAGATCTGCTGGCGCTGGTGGAAGACGCCCGCGTCATCCGCTCGACGCTGAACAACCTGCACTCGCGCTATAATCGCAAGGTCGTCGAGCAAGCTGCAATCGCTGGCGTGCTCAATCCGAGGGTCACCGCTGATCTCGCCACCGCCAATGCCGCCGCCGACTACATCGCCAAGCGGCTGGATGCGCTGGCCGACGAAGTCGAGCGCGGCTGGATCGGTGAATTCCGCGAAGGCCAGGGCTTCTTTTTTGAACGCACGATTCGCGGTGTGAAGGACGTCTCCTTCATCGATGACGCCCTGCTCGGCTCCGCCGATGCGCGCAAGCTCGACGAATATGCCGGCAGCCTGCAGGAGGCCTATCCGAAATCCGGTGTCCTGCGCCGCAAGGACATCGAATTCCCGATTCACGGCCCCGTCTCGCTGTTCGAGGCCGTCACCGACGCCGGCCGCAAGGGCGTGGCCCTGCAGCGCTACAAAGGTCTGGGCGAGATGAACCCCGGCCAGCTCTGGGAAACCACGCTCGACACCAATGAGCGTTCGCTGCTGCAAGTCCGGGTCAAGGAAGTCGATGAGGCCGACGACATCTTCACCAAACTGATGGGCGATGTAGTCGAACCGCGCCGCGAATTCATCCAGGATAATTCGCTCAGCGCGAATGTGGACGTGTAAGCGTATCGCACCCTAGAGATAAAACTGAAAAGGCCCGCCATTCTGGCGGGCCTTTTTGCGTTTATCCTACTTCTTCGCCAGCGGGCAGCGCGACTGCGCCAACGGCTGAAACGCCTGATCGGCGGGTACCGTGGCGAGCAGTTTGTAATAATCCCATGGTGCCTTGGATTCATTCGGCTTCTTCACCTCGAACAGATACATGTCGTGGACCATACGACCGTCTTCGCGGATCTTGCCGTTCTTGTAGAACACGTCATCGACGGCCAGTTCACGCATCTTCTTCATCACCTCTTCGGTGCTGTCGGTGCCGGCGGCCTGAACGGCCTTCAGATAATGCAGTACCGATGAATATGTGCCGGTCTGAAGCATGTTCGGCATGGCGTTAACCTTCCCGTAGAAGCGCTTCGACCACTTCCGCGTCTCGTCGTTCATGTCCCAATACGACGCCTCGGTGATCGTCAGCCCCTGGGCCTCCTTCAATCCGAGACCGTGAACGTCGTTGATAAATCCGGCCAGCGCCGAGAGCTTCTGGCCGCCTGCCGTCAAGCCGAACTCTGCCGCCTGCTTGATCGAATTAATGGTGTCGCCGCCGGCATTGGCGAGAGCCACCACCTTGGCCTTGGACGACTGCGCCTGCAGCAGGACGGAGGCGAAGTCTGCGGTCCCGACCGGATGTCTCGTCGCGCCGGCGACCTTGCCGCCCGATGCCTTGACGACATCGCCGGTGTCCTTCTCGAGGCCTTGTCCGAACGCATAGTCCGCCGTCACGAAATACCAGGTATCGAAACCCTGGCTGACAAGCGCCTTGCCCGTGCTGTTCGCGATAGCGAATGTGTCATAGGCCCAATGAACCACATAGGGTCCACACACCTCGTTCGTGATCCGGGTCGATCCCGGCGAGCTCAGCGTGATGATCTTCTTCTTCTCCTTGGCGATTTCAAGGACGGCCAAAGCAGGCGAGGACGACGCAACGTCGAGAATGGCATCGACCTTGTCGGTATCGAACCATTTGCGTGCAGCGTTGGCGGCAATATCGGGCTTGTTCTGGTGATCTGCGAATACAACCTCGATCGGCATGCCGAGGACCTTGCCGCCGAAATCCTCCACCGCCATCTGCGCCGCAGTCACGGCACCCTTGCCGGTAATGTCGGCATAGACGCCCGACATATCCTCGATGACGCCGATACGGACGACGCCATCCGAGACCTGTGCGTTCTGCGCCGAAGCAGAAGCGGTGCAAAGAAAAACGCTGGCAATCGCTGTCGTAAAGCACGCACCCAGTTCAGATCGTCTCATATCCTCCACCCCTTTTACGTTTTTGATTTTTCAATACGCCTGCGACGCGCGATCTCTCCAGAGACCTATCGCATCGTCACTTCTCGTTTCCTCTGTTCGCAAACGCAGCCAGGCCACGCTTGGCATCCGCACTCGTGAAGGTGCGCTGACCGAGCGCGGCCTCCACGCGAAATGCTTCTGCGAGCGGCAGGTCCTGAAGCGTCAGCGCCGCTTCCTTGATGGTCTGGATGGCGATCGGACTCAGTGCCGCGATCTTGGCTGCCATCTCATAGGCCAGCGGTTCGACTTGATCGGAATCGACAACCCGGTTGACGACGCCTTTGGCAAGCATGTCATCCGCGGAAAAACGCTCTGCCGTCAGCATGATCTCCATGGCATGCGCGTAGCCGATCTGCCGGACCAGGCGCACGAGCGTGCCTCCCGCCGGCACGAAACCGTGCTTCGGTTCGGGCAGTTGAAAGACAGCGTCGCGCGCCGCGATCCGGATGTCCGTCGCCAGCATGATCTCGAACCCGCCGCCCATGCACATGCCGCGAATGGCGCTGATGACCGGCTTATAGAATCCGGGAAACTTGATGTGGGCCGGATCCCAGGCAGAGATGTCGATCGTGTCCGCCGCAAGTGCCGGAATCGACTCCCGAAGATCCGCACCGACGCAGAATGCGCGGTCACCCGCACCGGTCAGCACGACGGCCCGCACCTCATCATCAGCCTTGATTTCGTGGAATGCGCGACCGAGATCGTCATACATGGCGAGGGTCAGCGCATTCATTTTGTCAGGCCGGTTGATCCGGACCGTCGCGACATGGCCGTCCTTGATAAAATCAATCGACATCAGATCGCTCCCGACGCCTTGAGACGCGCCAGTTCGACCGCCGTGACATCCGCCAACCGGGAGAGAACCTCTGCATTGTCCTCGCCAGGCAGCGGCGCTTTTTCGAACGACATCCGTCCCGCACCGGATAGCTTGATCGGCAGGCCGAACATGCCGATCAGCTTTCCGGCGATCGGAACGTCGACGATCATGTTACGCGCAGCGATGTGCGGGTCTTCCACCACTTCGGCGATGGTCTTGATGGCGCTGAGCGGGATCTTGTCGCCCGCCATCTCCTCGAGTTCGGCCTTGGTGTAGTTCGCGAACCAGCGTTCCAGCAGCGGCTTGACCCTGGTCTCCGCCACCGCGTGATCGAACCGCTTCTCCATCGTATCGATGGCAGGATCTTTGGCCTGTTCCGGCTCGCCGAACAGCGCGCAGGTAATCGCCCAGAACTTGTCGGTGTAGCCGCCGAAGAAAACGTAGCCGTCCTTGCAGGGAAACTGGCCATAGGGCCGAACGAACGGATGATCGTTGCCCAATGGCGAGGCGACCTCTTTCTGCGCGGTGTAACGGACCACGGCGTTCTCGGTCAGTGTCAGCACGGAGTCTTGCTGAGATACATCGACCACCTGACCGACGCCGGTCTTCTCCGCCTCTCGCAATGCTGCGAGCGTTCCGATAGCCGCATAGAGGGAAGCGGCGAGGTCGCCGATGATCGTGCCGACGCGAACGGGCGGCATATCGGCATAGCCATTCATCGACCACAGCCCGCCGGCCGCCTGCCCCGTATTGTCATAGGCCGGCTTGGATGAATTTGGACCTGTGCGACCGAAGCCACTGATAGCGGTGTAGACGAGCCTGGGATTGATCTCGCGCAGCACCTCGTAGCTGAGGCCAAGCTTGTCCATGGTGCCCGGCCGGAAATTCTCGACGAGGATATCGGCCTTTGCGACTAGCTTCTTCAGCAGCGTCTTGCCGTCATCGGATTTGAGATTGAGCGTGATGCCCCTCTTGTTGCGGTTGAACTGTGTGAAGAAGGCGCTGAGTTGCTCATCGTCGTTGCCGACGAAGGGTGGAAAGGTCCGCGCATAATCCGGCTCTCCGGGATGCTCCACCTTGATCACAGTGGCACCCAGGTCTGCGAACAACATCGAGCAGAATGGACCTGCGACAACACGCGTGATGTCAAGCACCGTCACGCCCTTGAGAGGACCGTTGCGCTCCTTAAGCCCATCTATCTTTTCTGCAGTGTTCACATCATCCTCCCAGTCCATACGAATATCCGCCGACAACATCGGCACGCGTGGTTTTCGTACAAGAGCATGAGTATCGAAGATACATTTTCATACCCGCCGGCCGTGCAGGTGTGACGCCTGCACGAAGTTACGTTGCACAAAGTGGCGTTAGAACGCCTCCACTTTTTACGAACGCAGCTTCTCGAGAACTTCCTTGGCGCGATCAACACGCACGTCGTGATTGGCGGCGAGCGCAGCGGCGACCTTCTCGATCTCGTCGCCGGTGGCACCGGCGACGATGGCAATGTTGCGCGCATGCAGAGCCATGTGCCCCTTCTGGATGCCTTCGGTGGCCAGCGCACGAAGCGCACCCATGTTCTGCGCCAGACCGACGGCAACGGCGACTTCCGCCAGTTCCTGCGCACTCTGCACGCCAAGTATCTTCAGGGCCGCTCGCGCGGCGGGATGGGTCTTGGTGGCACCGCCGACGAGGCCGAGCGCCATCGGCATCTCAATGGTGCCGACGAGATTGCCCCTGCCATCGATTTCCCAATTGGTGAGCGAGGTGTAGCGGCCGGAGCGCGAAGCCCAGACATGGGCGCCGGCCTCGATGGCGCGCCAGTCATTGCCGGTGGCGACCACCACGGGATCGATACCGTTCATGATGCCCTTGTTGTGGGTCGCAGCGCGGTAGGGATCGACGATCGCAAACGCGCAGGCCTCGACGATGCCGCGGGCGATCCGCTCGCCATCATATTCCTCGGTCTTCAACGCCTCCGGCGTCACTGACACCATTGCGCGGGCGATGCGCAGATCGGCATAGTTCGACAGGATGCGCAGACGCACGGTTCCGCCGGTGATCTTCTCGATCAGCGGCGCGACCGTCTCCGCCATCGTGTTGACGGTGTTGGCGCCCATGGCATCGCGCACGTCGACGATGAGATGCACGGCCATCATCGGCCCCACCGGTGTGTCTTCGAACACATGCACCTCGACGTCGCGGCAGCCGCCGCCGAGCGAGATCAACACCTTGTCCTTGGCATTGGCCGCCTCGATGATGGCATCGCGCTCACGCAATACGCGGGCGCGGGCGCCATGCACATCGGTGACACCCAGCACCTGCACCTGCGCACGCATGATCGGCGCTGAGCTTGAGGTCTGGAAACCGCCGCATTTGCGAACGATGCGTGCCATATAGGATGCTGCAGCCACCACCGACGGCTCCTCGACCGCCATCGGAATCAGATAGTCACGGCCGTTCACGGTGAAATTGGTGGCGATACCGACCGGCAGTTCGAACGTGCCGATGACATTCTCGATCATGCCATTGGCGAGTTCGAGCGGCAGCGCACCGGGGCCAAAGGCCGCGCGCTCGGTGTCACCGAGTGAGGTCGCGTCGATCACACGGCCCAGCCTTTCGGCAGGCGCGAGATTGCGCAGATTTTCCAAACGCGAATTGATCTTTCCGGGCTGTTCGCCCGACTTTGAACCGGCCATTGCGGCGCCTCCCATACAGGGTCTTCTGCTGGCGGCACGTTAGGCATCTGCGGATGACGTTCGAAAGAGACAGTTCTGAAATATTGTCCTAGACTGTACCCATGGCGATATGAGCTCTCTATTCGCGGATGCAGCATTCTTCCGTGCAAATGGAGTGCAGACCAGGTCCATCTGCGCGAAGACATGAGACTGGACGATTGAATTCAATCTTGTCGCTCTTGGAGGAAGGTACGGTTCCGATGGACCGTCCAGCACTGCACCTGGAGGCATTGCTTGACCGCTTCTCGTGAGCCGTCCGACCGCAGCACAACGCTGGCCGAGACTTTGGCCGGCCGGTTGCGTGTGCAAATCCTCTCCGGCGCATTGCCGGAAGGCAACCGCCTGCCCTCGATCAGAAAAGCCGCCGGGGAATTTGGCGTGTCGAAGAACACCGTGGTCGAAGCCTATGACCGACTGGTGCTTGGCAATCTCGTCGCGGCAAAGGCAGGCTCCGGTTTCGTGGTCATCTATCGCGGCGATGATGGCGGGCGACCGAAACACGTGAGCGAAGCCGTCGACATCGCATCGCTGCTAAGTGCCCAGCTCTCGCAGAATTTCGAGATCCGCGTCGGCGACGGACGGCCGCCGGCTTCGTGGACGGAGCAATCGGAGATCAAGCGCCATCTGAGCGGGACCGAACGGATCCTGCCGGCCGCCGCTGACGCCTATGGCTCCGCGCTCGGATTCCTGCCGCTCCGACAACAGATCGCATTGCGGCTGCAAGCCCGGCAAATCGCGGTGAAGGAAGACGGGCTTCTGCTCACATTCGGAGCCAATCACGCGCTCGACCTGATCATCCGCGCGATGCTGTCGCCTGGCGATACAGTGCTGGTAGACGAGCCCGGCTATTATCCTCTGTTCGCAAAGCTCACGCTGGCGCAGGTTCGCATCGTCGGCGTTCGCCGCCTGGCGGATGGGCCGGATGTCCACGACCTCGCCGCAAAGATCCAGTCGGAGCGGCCGAAGCTGTTTTTCACGCAGTCGCTTGGCCACAATCCGACCGGAGGATCGATCACGCTGCCCGTAGCGCATGCAGTGCTTCAGACGGCGATGCGATCGAACCTCGTGATCGTCGAGGACGACCCGTTTGCCGATCTGCCGATGGCGGTGAACAGCCGGCTGGCGACGCTCGATCAGTTGAACAATGTGATCTCGATCGGGACCTTTTCGAAGACGCTGTCGGCAAGCCTGCGATCGGGCTTCATCGCGGCCCGCAGCGACCGCATCGCGACGCTGGCCGAATTGAAGATGCTTACCACCGTCAACAGTTCAGGACATGTGGAGCGACTGCTGCACCGGCTGCTCGCGGACGGTCACTATGAACGGCACCTGAAGCGGCTGGGACAGCGGAGTGAAGCCGCCATGGGCCAGGTGCGCGCCAATCTCGTGCGCGGCGGACATCAGCTCTATACCGATGCACGCACGGGCTATTACCTGTATCTGCTGCTGCCCGACGGAATCGACGACATGGCGCTGGCGCGCGAAGGCGCGAAGGACAGCATCTTCATCGCGCCGGGAAGCCTGTTCTGCCTCGACAAGAACAGTCCGCTGGCGCGAGCGATCAGGATCAACGTGTCGCGGGCGGACAATCCAAAATTCTACGAATTTCTGCTGCGCCGGCTGCAATAGATGCCACGACGCCTTCAGGTCGCTTCCTCGGTATAGGGGGCCAGTACGTCGAGCAGATCCCGGCCCCGCGCCGGGGTCGGCTCCACCAGCGCGCGGTTAGCGACCGAGTCCAGATGCGAATGCATCAGCGACATCGCCTTGTTGGCATCGCCCTCCTGCAGCGCTTCGATGATCGCTATGTGCTCGGTGATGCCGCATTCCGACGAATGTGGGCGACTGAACAGCGACAGTGTCAGACAGCAGCGATAGGCGATCTCGCTGACATAGCGGACCAGCACCGGACTGTTGGTCATCGACGCCAGCATGATGTGAAATTCAGTCGCTAGGCGAATGGACACGGCGTTCGGCCCGTCATGCGCCTCGCGCTCCGCCTCGACATGCGCCTTGAGGCGCGCGATCTGGCTGCTGCTGAGCTTGCCGGCGATCTTGCGGACGATCAGCCGCTCGAGATCCATCCGGATGTCGAAGATGTCGCGCGCGTCCTGCCAGCTCGGCGTCACGACCACCGCGATGCGATTCCGGCGAAGCTCCACAAGCCCCTCGGACGCCAGTTGCCCGAGTGCATAGCGCGCAATGGTGCGGCTGACGCCGAAGCGCTCACCCAAGGAGTCCTCGGGAAGCTTGGCGCCGGGTTCCAGAGCCTGCTCGATGATCGCCCGCCGCAGCGCGCGGCAGATCACCCCAACCTTGTCTTTTGAATTCGGCGCTTCTGGCATTCAGATCGAACCTGTCGCGATTTGGGCATTCCGGGCCGTGCACGAAGTGCATGCAATCGAGGAGAGTGACTGCCCAATAATTCCTCAGGGAATGGCGAGCGAACGTAAAATGACAACGTTTCGCTCCGGACTCAAGTGGCACCCCAATTGCATGCACTTATCACCATGACAAGTATGCAAGAAAATGGACCCACCGAGGGCCAGCGCAGACCGGTCGCCGTTGAGCTGTCCGCTACCTCAGTAACGTTCGGCCGCGGCCCGACCGCCACGCCGGCGCTTGCCGAGACCAACCTTATCATCCCCGACGGCGAATTCCTCGCCCTTGTCGGCCCCTCCGGCTGCGGCAAGTCGACGATCCTCAAGCTCGTCAGCAATCTGCTCCGCCCCACCACCGGCGTCGTCATCGTCGGCGGGCGTGAGGTCGCTGCCAAGGCGCTGCGAATCGGCATGGCGTTCCAGAACCCGACCATGCTGCCCTGGTTGACCATCGAGCGGAACATCATGTTGCCGCTCAAGATCGTGGAGCCGTTCCGGTCGGAGTATCGACAGAAGCGCAAAGGCGAATTTCGCGACAAGGCGCATGCATTGCTGGCCCAGGTCGGCCTCAAGGATTTCGGCAACAAGTATCCGTGGCAGCTCTCCGGCGGCATGCTGCAGCGGGCCAATCTGTGCCGCGCGCTGATCCATGAGCCGCGCATGTTGCTGCTCGACGAGCCGTTCGGCGCGCTCGACCAGTTCACCAAGGAAGAACTCTGGTCGATCCTGCAGAGCCTCTGGCTGCAACACAAACCGACGGTGCTGCTGGTCACGCATGACCTCCGCGAAGCCGGCTTCCTGGCCAGCCGCATCTGCGTGATGAGCGCACGACCGGGCCGCATCCTCGACGACAGGCCGGTGGATTTCCCACGGCCGCGCACCATCCCCATGACTTTCGAGCCTGATTTCGTTGCACTCAATCAGCGCCTGCGTGAACTCATCGTCAACGCCCGGAGCAGCGCTCCCGAAGCGCAGGAGGCATAGGTCATGAGTGTAGGCCTGCGTCAAAAACTCTGGTCGTTCGGACTGATCGTCATCTTCTTCGTCGGATGGCAATTATTTTGCGCCATGTCGGGCGTGTCGGATCTGGTTCTTCCACGTCCGACGGAAATCATTGCGACGCTGATCGCGCGCTTCCCGATCCTGTGGCCGCATATTCTGCAGACCCTCGGCACGACCATGGCCGGCTTCGTGCTTGGCGTCGGCCTCGGCGTGGTGCTGGGCGCGGTCATCGGCGTCTCGAAAGTCGCCTATGACACCGCCTATCCGCTGCTGGTCGGCTTCTCGTCGATTCCGAAAGTCGCCGTCGTGCCGATCTTCGTGCTGTGGTTCGGTTCGGGCTCCGTGCCTGCGGTCCTGACCGCACTGTCGATCTGCTTCTTTCCCATCGTCGTCAATATCGCAACCGGTCTCGCCACCACCGAGCCAGAACTGGAGGACGTGCTGAAGGCACTCGGCGCCAGCAAGATGGACATTCTCTGGAATGTCGGCCTGCCGCGCACGATGCCGTTCTTCTTCGCGTCGCTGAAGGTCGCGGTGAGCTACGCCTTCGTTGGTGCCGTGCTGGCCGAGACCGTCGCGTCCAATCGCGGCATCGGCAATGTGATGATGAGCGCGTCGTCGAACTTCAACGTCCCGCTGGTGTTCGCCTGCCTGTTCATTCTCGCGATCCTCGGCGTCACGCTTTACGTCATTTTCTCTCTGATCGAGGCGCGTGTGACCGGCTGGGCCACACGCAAGAACGATCTCGTTGCGACCTAATCACCTCACACCAACCAGGAGAACGTCATGTTGAAAAGATTGACCGCCCTCGCCGTCGGCAGCGTCCTGCTCGCAGGCTCCGCCTTCGCTCAGGAGACGACCATCAAGTTCACGCTGGGCTGGAAGACCCAGGGCGCCGACGCCGCCTTCCTCTATGCGAAGGAGAAGGGCTTCTTCAAGGAAGAGGGCCTCAACGTGGTGATCGACCAGGGCGAAGGCTCCGGTGCGACGGTGACGCGCATTATGTCCGGCGCCTGGGATGCCGGCTTCGGCGACGTCAATGCCATTATCCAGAACGCCTCGACGCGTCCGCAGGATTCGCCGGTGATGGTGTATCAGATGTGGAACCAGCCACCCTTCGCCATCGTGACCAAGAACACCAGCGGCATCAAGACCATCAAGGATTTCGAAGGCCGCACGCTGGGCGGCGCGCAGGGCACGCCGACGACCCGCCTGCTGCCGGTCTTCATCCAGAAGAACGGCCTCGCTGGCGACAAGATCAAGGTATCGAACATGGCGCCCAATCTGCAGGAGCCGATGCTGATCAAGGGCGACATCGACGCCGCCCTCGTCTTCAATATCACCAGCTACTTCAACCTGGTGCTGAACCGTCAGGATCCGGAGAAGGACTTCAAGTGGTTCACCTTCGGTGACTACGGCCTCGACCTGTATTCCAATGGCGTGATGGTGTCGAAGAAGCTGCTGAAGGAGAATCCGAAGGCCGTTGCCGGCCTCGTGCGCGCCATCAACAAGGGGCATCTCGCGGTCGCCAAGGACCAAAACGAAGCCCTCAAGGCGATCGCCACCTTTGATAACCTCATCGACGTCCCTGTCGAAAAGCGCCGCCTGCAATATGCCTTCGAGAAGCTGATCGTCACGCCGGAGATGAAGGAAATCGGCACCGGCGACATCAAGGACGATCGCATGGCCCGCGCCATCGGCATGGTTGTGGAGGGCTACGGCCTCAGCCGCACGCCGACCCCACAGGAAATCTTCTCCCGCGAATTCCTGCCGCCGCGCGCCGAGCGCGAGCTCATCTATACGAAGAACTGATTACGTCCATGACTGAGGTTCTGTCTGCGGCTCATATCTTCACCGGCACAGATCGGGGCCTCGTCCCTCAGGCCAGCATCCATCATGCGGATGGCCTGATCACGAGTGTCTCAACCGGTGCAAGCATTTCGCCGCAGACGAACCACCTGATCATTCCCGCGCTGGTCAATGCCCACGACCACGCGCGACCATCCATGACGTCCTTCGGCGCATCGAACATGCCACTGGAATCGTGGATCGCGCGTTCGGCCTTCGGTACCCCGCCCGATCCCTATCTCGCCGCCGCTGTCTCGCTCGCCCGCTCGGCGCGCGCAGGCTGCGGCGGCGCTATGATTCATTACACCCGTCCAAGCGGCAAGATGCCGATCCTTGACGAGTCGATTGCGATTGCGAAAGCCGCCAGCGATGTCGGCATCCGGCTGGCCTTCGCGCTGGCCGTGCGCGACCAGAATCCAATCGTCTATGGCGACAGTGCAGACGTGCTTGCCGCATTGCCCGAGGGCGATCGCAGCGCGATCCAGGACATGTTCATTCGTCCGAGCCCGACACCATCGGAATATCTCGACCGCGTCGAAGCCATTCATGCGGCCATCGCCGGTCCGATGATCGATGTGCAACACGGTCCGGCCGGCGTCCAGTGGTGCTCGCCTGTACTGCTCGAAGCCATTGCTCAGCGCTCCGCGACGACCGGCCGGCGCGTGCACATGCATCTGCTCGAGACCATCTATCAGCGGCAATGGGCCGACCGCGCTTTTCCGAGCGGCATTGTGCGCTACCTGAAAGATATCGGCCTGCTGTCCAACCGCCTGACACTGGCCCATTGCATCCATGCCCGGCCGGACGAACTCGATATGATCGCCGAGTCCGGCGCGACCATCGTGACGAATTTCAGCTCCAATCTTCATCTGCATTCAGGCCTCGCTCCGATTGCCGATGCGCATCGCCGCGGCTGCCCCATTGCCGTGGGCATCGATGGCGTCGCGCTCGACGAAGACGACGACGCGATCCGCGAAATGCGCCTCGTGCAGATGGCGCATGACGGCCTCGGCTTCGACCGCACATGGAGCCGTGCGGAGTTTCTCACGCTCGCCGTCCGCAACGGCCGGAAGTCGATCGGCGCACCGGGCTCGGGCATGCTCGCCGCCGGAGAAGCCGCTGATTTCATTGTTCTCGATATCGGCCAGCTCGACCGCGATGCCATCATGCCGGTCGATCCCATCGACATGCTGTTTGCCCGCGGCAACAGCAGCTGCATTCGCGATGTCGTGGTCGACGGGCGTACCATCAGCCGCGATGGCAAGCCGACCGGCGTCGACCTGGAGGCCATGGAGACCGAGTTGCGCGGGCTCTATCGCAAGAGCGTGCCCCAGTTCAAGGCGTTCGAACGCGCCTGGGCACCGTTCGAAAACGCCGTGTCGCACTGGTTCCGGCAACAGGGGTGTTGCTAGCAGCGGGGGCGCTGCTAGCTCACCAAACCTTCAGCGGCTTCAGTTCACCTGACGTTTTTCCAGCTTTCGTGCCAGCGTGCGGCGATGCATGCCGAGGCGGCGCGCCGTCTCCGAAATGTTGAAATCGCTTTCCACGAGGGTCTGGTGGATGCGCTCCCATTCAAGCGTCTTGATCGAGGTCGGGCGCTCCGTGAGCGCCACTTGCACATCGCCGGTCGCTTTCTGGAACGCTTCCTCGATATCGTCGGTGTTCGAGGGCTTGGCGAGGTAATGACACGCGCCGAGCTTGATCGCCTCCACCGCCGTGGCGATGCTGGCATAGCCGGTGAGCACCACGATCAGCATCTCGGGGCTCAGCGCATGCAGCGCCTCGACACAAGCAAGGCCGGAGGCACCCGCAAGCTTGAGATCGACCACCGCATAGCCTGGCACCTTGTCGCCGAGCACCTCGGTCAAGGTCTCGAAGCCCTCGGAATGTAGCACGGTGTAACCGCGCCGCTCGAACGATCGCTTCAGCGTGCGCGCGAAGCCTTCGTCATCCTCGACAATGATCAGCAGACGTTCATCCGACATGTTTGCGCGCTCCAATCGCGAGGGCGGATAGTGGCAGCGACAACGTCACGAGGGCACCGCCCACGGGCCGGTTCTCCGCCACCACTGCGCCGCCCAGTTTGCGGACGGCATTGACCACCAGGAACAGACCGAGCCCGCGCCCGGACTGGCCCTTGCTTGAATTATAGGGCTTTCCGAAATTCGCCAGCATCTCCTTGGCGAAACCCGGTCCCATGTCGCTGACCTTCAGCACCAGCGAATCGCCATCGCGCTCGATAGCGAGGCGAACCCAGAGCGGCGATACCTCGTTGGCGTTATCGAGCACGTTGAAGATCATCTGCTTCAACGCCGAGTCCGACACGATCGGCATGTCCTCGCCGAACCGATTCTCATAGACTAGCGTGTTGATCGAGCGCGCGCCTCGCCAGTCCTCGACCAGTTCGCCGAAGAAACCATTGACGGTCGTCACAACCGGCGCCTCGCCGCGCATGTCGCCCGCTGACATGAGAATTCCAGTGACGATCGACTTGCAGCGCTGCACATCGGCCTGCATCTCGCTGATCTCCTCCATTAGCTCCGGATTGCCTGCCAGTTCCGGCATCCGGCGCCAGTCGCTCAGGATCACCGACAGCGACGCCAGCGGCGTACCGAGTTCATGCGCAGCGCCGGAGGCGAGCAGGCCCATGCGCACGATATGATCTTCCTCTGCAGCCTGTTGACGCAGCGCTGCCAGACCCTCGTCACGCTCGCGCAGGTTTTGTGCGATGCGCGTCATGAAAACAACGATCAGCGCCGCGTCCAGCACGAAGCAGATCAACATGCCGATAATGTGCAACTGGAACAGATCGTCGCGCAGCGCGTCCGGTAGCGCCAGCGGACGATGAAATACAATCAGCCCGGCGAAGCACAGACAGGCAACAACAACAACGACCCAGGTCGAGCGGCCGTTCAGTAGCATCGCCCCGAGCGTAACCTGCAGGAGATAGAGCGATATGAATGGATTTGTGGCGCCGCCGCTCAGATAAAGCTGGGCGGTCAGCGCCGCGACGTCGAGCAGCAAAAGCAGGAGCAGTTCGCGGTCACGCGCGTCGGTCTGCTGGCGTAGCCACTCCTGGCTGATGACGTTCAGGAATACTGAGCCACACAGCACCATGATCATGGCCATCAGCGGTAGCGAAATGCCCATCACCAGGTGCACGAAGCCGATGGTCAGAACCTGCCCGACCACTGCGATCCAGCGCAACTGGATCAGCAGATTGATGTTCTTGATATTGGTGGTCTCGTCGAGCGGCAGAGCCGTGACTGCAACGGGTGTGGTGACACCCGTCGCGTCGACCGGTGACGCGGCAACCACACTGACGCCAGTGTCGTCTGGTGTCCCCACGTTGCTCTCTGCTCCAAAACCCGGCATCGCGCCCCGTCAGCTCGACCGGCCGGCCTCAATCGAGCCGGCGCGCCATCCATGACGTCATACGCGAGGTAGTGATTTTTTCCGAATCCGCCACTCGTCACGGGCGACGAACAGGGCAGCGCCCGCCAGCATCAAAGCGAGGCCGAACCAGGTGATGGCATAGACCACGTGGTTGTTCGGGAAGGCGATCACGGTCAGGCCGCCATGGGGCTGCCCTGGCGCGTCCAGCGCGGCATTGGCATCGATGAAATAGGGCGCGACAGCGCCGAGCGTCTGGCTGGCGGCAATCGCCTCGACATCGCGGGAATACCAGCGCTGGGTAGCGGGATCATTTGAGCGCAGGAACCCACCCTTCGGTTCGGTGACGCGCAGCAGCCCGGTTACCGACACCTGCGTCGCGGGCGCCGCGAATGCGCCGGCTTTGCGCTCATCCGGGCTGACGAAACCCCGGTTCACCAGCACGGTGTAGCCGGCCTCGGCGCGCAGCGGCGTCAGCACCCAGAAGCCGGCGCCGAGATCCGAGACAGCCTGCACCAGAGTATCGGCGCCCGGCACAAACCGCCCGGTGACGCTGACGCGACGATATTCATCGTCATTGCGATTGATCGCAGGCCACGCCGCAGGCCCGGGTGCAGCTTCGGGCGCGGCGTGGCTGCGCTGATCGACACGTGCGATCAGATCCAGTTTCCAGGCGCGGCGTTCGACCTGCCAGATGCCCAGCGCGGTCAATCCCGCGATACCGAGCAGTGCCAGCAGGCCCAGCACCGTGAGGGTTGTCGCGCTACGTGGCGACCGCCCGGATTCCATTTTCGATTCAGACGACTCCTGTCTGGCCGGGCGGCCTACGACGATCCCGTCGTTGGCGCGCGCCGTGGCCATCAGGGCATATTCCTCATGTCGTGAACCGGCATCATGTTGACGTTGAGGTGGTACATCACCCAGAGCGAACCGCTCAGCGCAATCACGACGATGATGATCGTGAAGATCAGCGCCATCATGGTCCAGCCGGCATCCGACGTCGTGTTCATGTGCAGGAAGTAGACCATGTGAACCACGATCTGCACCACAGCGAACGCAACGACGATCGCGATGGTCCAGTTCTTGTTCTCGATCGCGCCCGTCATCACCAGCCAGAATGGAATGGCGGTAAGGATGACCGAGAGGACGAAGCCAGTCATATACGACTTGAACGAACCATGGTCGCGGCCGTCATCGTGGCCGTGGTCATCGTGACCATGTCCGTGCGCGGCATGTGCATCGGCGCTCATCGCAGCACTCCCAGCAGATAAACAAAGGTGAAGACGCCGATCCAGACGACGTCGAGGAAATGCCAGAACATGCTCAGGCACATCAGCCGCCGCTGGTTCGCCTCGATCAGGCCGAAACGGGCGACCTGCACCATCAGCGTCACCAGCCAGATGATGCCGAAGGTGACGTGCAGGCCGTGGGTGCCTACCAGCGTGAAGAAGGACGACAGGAAGGCGCTCCGCCAGGGGCCAGCACCTTCGTGGATCATGTGATGGAACTCATAGAGTTCGATGCAGAGGAACGCGAGGCCGAACAGACCGGTGATGCCGAGCCACATTTGGGTCGACTTCACTCTGCCCATCATCATTTCCAGCATCGCGAAGCCGTAGGTGATCGACGAGAACAGCAGCATCGCGGTGTTAAGCGCGACGAGCTTGAGGTCGAACAAATCCTTCGGCCCGGGGCCCGCAGCATAGCTGCCGCCGAGTACGCCGAAGGTGGCGAACAGCATCGCGAAGATGAGGCAATCGCTCATCAGGTAGAGCCAGAAGCCCAGCATGGTGCTGGAACCGGCCGGATGATCGTGTTCATCGACGACGTAGAAGACCGGCACTTCAGTGCCGTTTATCGTTTGGGTCGGTACGTTCATGACGCGGCCTGCACTGCGAGAAGTTTCGTACGCTCGCCTTCGGTACGGATGACGTCCTCCAACGGAATGTGGAAGTCACGGTTGTAGTTGAAGGTATGGAAGATCGCGACGCCGACGATGGCAACGAAGCTCAGGGCCGCGAGCCACCACATGTACCAGATCAGGGCGAAGCCCATCGCCGTGGCCAAGATCGAGAGGATCACGCCGGTGCCGGTGTTCTTCGGCATATGGATCGGCCTGAAGCCCTCCAGCGGACGCGTATAACCGCGGCGCTTCATGTCCCACCACGAGTCATTGTCGTGAATGACCGGGGTGAAAGCGAAGTTGTAATCCGGCGGCGGCGACGACGTTGCCCATTCCAGCGTGCGCCCGTTCCAGGGATCGCCCGTGGTATCGCGCAGCTTCTCGCGATTCCAGATGCTGACGGCGATCTGGACGAGGAAAGCACCGATGCCAATGGCGATCAGAACCGCACCGAAGGCGGCGATGACGAACCAGATCTGCAGCGACGGATCGTCGAAGGTGCGCAGGCGGCGGGTGACGCCCATCAGACCAAGCACATAGAGCGGCATGAAGGCGAAGTAAAAGCCGAGGACCCAGCCCCAGAACGAGACCTTGCCCCAGAACTGATCGAGCTTGAAGCCGAAGGCCTTTGGGAACCAGAAGTTGATGGCCGCGAAGATGCCGAACACCACGCCGCCGATGATCACGTTGTGGAAGTGGGCGATCAGAAACAGGCTGTTATGCAGCACGAAGTCGGCCGGCGGTACTGCGAGCAGAACGCCGGTCATGCCGCCGATCACGAAGGTCAGCATGAAGGCGATCGTCCACATCATCGGCAGTTCGAATCGGATGCGGCCGCGATACATTGTGAACAGCCAGTTGAATATCTTCGCGCCCGTCGGGATCGAGATAATCATCGTGGTGATGCCGAAGAAGGAATTTACGCTGGCGCCCGAGCCCATGGTGAAGAAGTGATGCAGCCAGACGAGATAGGACAGGATCGTGATGACCAGCGTGGCGTAGACCATCGAGGTGTAGCCGAACAGCTTCTTGCCCGAGAAGGTCGAGGTCACTTCCGAAAATACGCCGAACAGGGGCAGGATCAGGATGTAAACCTCCGGATGGCCCCAGATCCAGATCAGGTTCACATACATCATCGGGTTGCCGCCGAGATCGTTCGTGAAGAAGTTGGTGCCGACATAGCGATCCAGCGACAACAGCGCGAGTACGGCGGTCAGGATCGGGAAGGACGCGACGATCAGGACGTTGGTGCAGAGCGAGGTCCAGGTGAAGATCGGCATCTTCATCATGGTCATACCGGGCGCACGCATCTTCACGATGGTCGCGATTAGATTGATGCCCGATAGCGTCGTGCCGACACCGGCGACCTGTAGCGCCCAGATATAATAGTCGACGCCGACATCCGGGCTGTAACCGAGATTCGACAACGGCGGATAAGCCAGCCAACCGGTCTTGGCGAATTCACCGACGAACAGCGACATCATGACAAGGATGGCGCCACCGGTGGTCATCCAGAAGCTGAAATTGTTCAGGAACGGGAACGACACGTCGCGCGCACCGATCTGCAGCGGCACGATGTAGTTCATCAGGCCGGTGACCAGCGGCATCGCGACGAAGAAGATCATGATCACGCCATGCGCCGTGAACACCTGATCGTAGTGATGGGCCGGCAGAAAGCCGTCGGAGCCGTTGAAAGCCATGGCCTGCTGGGCGCGCATCATGATGGCGTCGGCGAAACCACGCAGCAGCATGACAATGCCCAGCACCATATACATGATGCCGATCTTCTTGTGGTCGACGCTGGTGAACCACTCCTTCCAGAGATAGCCCCACAGCTTGAAATAGGTCAGCGCGCCGAGCAGCGCGATGCCGCCGAGCGCGACCATCGCAAAAGTCGCGACCAGAATCGGCTCATGATATGGAAACGACTCAAGCGTCAGGCGGCCGAAGATGAACTTCGCAAGCCCGGTATTTGCCAGTGCGGCTGTATCAGACATTTAGATCGACCCGATCAGGTGTTGGAAGCGCGCCGCTCGGCAGGCGGCGGCGCAGGCGTGAAATTGAACGGCGCGGGGGCGGCACCCGGGCGCGCGAGACCAGCACCGGTAACCGGTGTCGGGTCGAGTGGAGTCGTCGTCGAGCGGTGATCGGCTGCTTCGCGTGCGGCCTCGGCAAGGGTACAGACGCTGGCGACGTAGTTCTTCGTCGAGCTTGTGCCGTCGAGCATCGAGATATTGTATTTCAGCGGCAGAATGTTGCGGGCGCTGGCGAGGCCCAGGCCACCCTTCGCATCCATCGCCATCATCTCGCTCATGCACATCTTGCCGGGCTGGGCGCACATGTTGAGGATCGCCTTGTAGAGGTCAGGCGCGACTTCCTTATAGAGACGAACCGGCACATTCTCGCTGGGCTTTTCGAGATCCAGATAGGCCTCGCGGCTCAGCGTCTCGCTGCTCGCCTTAACCTTGGCGATCCAGGCATCGAAGCCGGCCTGGTCGACGCCATGGAACTTGAAGCGCATGCCGGAGAAGCCGGCGCCGCTATAGTTCGCCGAGAAGCCGTCATAAACGCCGGCCTTGTTGATGACCGCGTGCAGCTTGGTTTCCATGCCGGGCATCGCATAGATCTGGCCGGCGAGCGCGGGGATATAGAAGGAGTTCATCACCGACGAGGCAGTGATCTTGAAGCGCACTGGACGATCCACAGGCGCAGCCAGCTCATTGACCGTAGCAATGCCGTATTCCGGGTAGAAGAACAGCCACTTCCAGTCGAGCGCGACGACTTCGACCTGCAGCGGTTCAAGAAGGCTCGCAGCGTTCCCGGGTGCAATCCGGTCGAGCCGACGATACGGGTCGAGCAGATGCGTGCTGGACCAGGTCACGGCGCCGAGACAGATGATGATGAGGAGGGGCATCGACCAGATGACCAGCTCGAGATGGGTCGAGTGATCCCAGTCCGGTTCGTATTTCGCGTCAGCATTCGACTGCCGGTACTTCCAGGCGAAGAACACGATCAGGGCCATCACCGGCACGATGATCAGCAGCATCAACACCGTGGAAATGACCACGAGATCGCGTTGCTGCACTGCGATGTCACCCGCAGGATTCATGACGACGAAATTGCATCCGCCCAGCAAGGCAACCAAGGGCAGCAAAAGGAGTATCCGTAGGAGGCTCAAGGTGTTACCCATTCGATAATGTTCGTTCGCGCGCACGGTTAGGCGCATTTGCTGCAGGGCAACATTGGACAATTTGTCCAATGGTCCGGAGACGCCGTTCACGACAAATCGTCAACCTCGCGTCGCCCTTTGGGCGTCGATTGCATGGCCTTCAACACACCACCGACGGATAGAAAAAATGGCGCAGACGTCATCGACGATCGAACGGGACGCACGCCTTCTGCACGCGGATGGCCACGGAGCCGTGAATCCGGGCGAGATCGCCATTGGCGTCATCATCGGCCGGACCTCCGAGTTCTTTGACTTCTTCGTCTATGCGATCGCTTCGGTGCTGGTATTTCCGAAGCTCGTCTTCCCCTATCTCGATCCTCTGACCGGCACTCTCTATTCCTTTGCGATCTTTTCGCTGGCATTCATCGCCCGCCCGATCGGCACGATGATCTTCACGGCCATCGATCGCAGCCAGGGCAAAGGCGCCAAATTGACCATCGCGCTGTTCCTGCTCGGCGTTGCCACCGTCGCCATCGCCTTCCTGCCCGGTCACGAATCCATCGGCGTCGCATCGGCCTGGCTGCTGGCTGCTGCACGTATTGGCCAGGGCATTTCCTGGGGCGGCACCTGGGACGGTCTTGCTTCGCTGCTGGCGCTGAATGCGCCGGAGGGCAAGAAGGGCTGGTACGCCATGATTCCGCAGCTCGGCGCCCCGATCGGTTTGCTGGTGGCGAGCGCGCTGTTCGCCTTCTTCGTCGACACGCTGTCCGCTGACGACTTCCTCGACTGGGGTTGGCGCTATCCGTTCTTCGTTGCTTTCGCCATCAACGTCGTCGCCCTGTTCGCGCGCCTGCGCATGGTGGTGACGCCCGGCTACACCGAACTGTTCGAAGCCCGTGAACTCGAGCCGTCCTCGATCACCGAGACGATTGCCCAGCAGGGCCGCACCGTGGTGATTGGCGCCTTCGCACCGCTGGCGAGCTTCGCACTGTTCCACATGGTCACAGTGTTCCCGCTCTCTTGGGTGTTCCTGTTCACCCGCGAAGCACCCGGCCGCTTCCTGATCGTCGAATGTATCGGCGCCGTGTTCGGCATCATCGCCATGGTCGTGTCAGGCTATGTCGCCGACAAGGTCGGCCGCCGCACGCTGCTGACCGGTTCGGCGATTGCCATCGCCGTGTTCAGCGGCTTCGCACCGCAGATGCTGGACGGCGGCATTGTCGGCGAACTCGCCTTCATGGTGACCGGCTTCATCCTGCTCGGCCTGTCGCTCGGTCAGTCGTCGGGCTCGGTCGCATCGAGCTTCTCGAAGCGCTTCCGCTATACGGGTTCGGCGCTCACCACCGACCTTGCCTGGCTGTTCGGCGCCGGCTTCGCGCCATTCGTGGCGCTGGTGATGTCGAGCCGCTTCGGCCTGTCCTCGTCGGGCGTATATCTGCTGTCGGGCGCGGTCGTGACCCTGCTTGCGATCTCGATCAACCGGCAGTTCGCCAGCCGCGACGCCTCGGCGATCCAGCCGTAAGCAACATTGCCGCTAAGAAAGAACCCCGGTTCTTATCAGAACCGGGGTTCTTTCTTTTTGTTCTGGCTCGTTTCCCTGACGCGAACCGGCATCTACTTCGCTAATGCGACAGCGGCACATCATCCTGATGCAGGATGCGTTCGGCGGCGCCCTGCAGATCGTCATACTGGCCTGATTTCAGCGACCACAGGAACGCCGCGAGGCCGCACAGGCCAAGCCCGATGGCGATCGGAATCAGATAGAAATAGTCTGTCATTCCGCCGGCTCCATTCTGACCGCCATTCGCGGCGTTGATGCGCTCGCGTCCTGAGACTTGTCGGACTTGCCGCGGCCACGCAGCCGCAGCGCATTGGCGACAACCACGATGGACGAACCGGACATCGCGATCGCCGCAACCAGCGGCGTGACATGGCCCATGATCGCGATCGGCACCGCAATGAGATTGTAGCCGACTGCCAGCGCGAGATTCTGCCGCACGAGATGCCCTGCCTCGCGCGAGACCGCGACTGCCTGAGACACGGCCGACAGATCCTCGCGCAAGAAGACGAGATCTGCGGCGTTGCGCCCGACATCGGCAGCCGATGCCGGAGCCATCGACGCATGCGCGGCCATCAGCGCCGGCGTGTCATTGAGACCGTCGCCAACCATCAGCACCTTCTTGCCGGTGGATGCCAGCTCGGCCACATGCGCCGCCTTGCCGCCCGGCAGCACGCCGGCGAAATATGGCACGCCCATGCCTGCAGCGAGTGTCCGCACCGGCGCCTCGCGATCGCCCGAGACAACCTCGACAGCCAGTCCGTCGCGCTTCAGGTCGCCGACCGTTTCAGCCGCGCCCGCACGCAACCGATCCTCGAAGCGGAAATCTGCCACGCATTGTCCATCGCGCGACAACACGACGGAAGAGCCATCGAGATCCATACCGCTGGTATCGGTGAGGGCCCATTCCGGCCGCCCGAGGCGCAGCACGCTGCCGCCGAGACGTGCTTCCATGCCGCAGCCCGGATGTTCGGAGACATCATCGAGCGCAATCGGGGCCTGCACCGTCGGAACGGCCGCAGCGAGCGCGCGCGAATAGGGATGACGTGAATGCGCGGCGATCGCGCCGGCCAGTGCCAGGGTCGCAGGATCGACGTTGTCCGAATTGACGACGCGGGCATTGCCAAGCGTCAGTGTGCCCGTCTTGTCGAACACCACCGTATCGATCTCGGCGAGACGCTCAAGCGCCCCGCCATCCTTGATCATGATGCCGCTCTCAAACAGCCGCCGCGCAGCAACCACCTGCACCATCGGCACAGCTAAGCCAAGCGCACAAGGACAAGTGATGATCAGCACCGCCACTGCAATGGTGATCGCGCGATGCACATCGCCGGACACAATGAGCCAGCCGACGAGTGTGATGGCCGCGGTGAGATGTACGACCGGCGCATAGAGCCCAGCTGCACGATCGGCGATGCGGCGATAGACCGAACGGCCCTGCTCCGCGGCTTCCATCATCCGCAGCATCTCGGCGAGGAACGACTCGTTGGCAGAGGCCGTCGCGGTAATCGTCAGCGGCCCCGTCAGATTCAATGTGCCCGCGCGCAGCACCGACCCCGGCAGTGCCGGCTGCGGCACGCTTTCGCCTGACACCAGCGAGACATCGAGTTCCGACAGACCCTTGGTCACCTGCGAATCGACCGGCACGCGCTCGCCGGCAGCAAGCATGATGGTCATACCCACAGTGATTTCACCGACCGGCAGATAGATCTGCGCACCGTCACTCTGCAGAACCAGCGCACCGCGCGCCGCCAGGCGTGCGAGCCCCTTCACCGCGACACGCGCGCGCTCGCGCATCATGTGATCGAGGGTGCGGCCGATCAGCAGGAAGAACAGTAGCGACACCGACGCATCGAAATAGGCATGCGAACCATGGATCGCAGTCTCGTACAGGCTCATGCCGAAGGCCAGCAACACGCCGAGCGAGATTGGCACATCCATATTGGTGCGACCGTGACGCAGTGCCTGCCAGGCCGAGCGAAAGAATACCCGGCCGGAATAGATCAGCGTCGGCAGCGCGATCAGCGCAGAGATACCGTGGAACAGATCGCGCGTCGCGGGCTCGGCACCGGACCACACCGAGACCGA
Source organism: Tardiphaga sp. 42S5 (assembly GCF_034044155.1). Classification (NCBI taxonomy): domain Bacteria; kingdom Pseudomonadati; phylum Pseudomonadota; class Alphaproteobacteria; order Hyphomicrobiales; family Nitrobacteraceae; genus Tardiphaga; species Tardiphaga sp. 42S5. The sequence continues at coordinate 604,940 of NZ_CP139027.1, forward strand.
TAGCAACATGATGTTGCTGGCCGCAAAGCCCGATACCGCGAGCGCACGGATCAGTTCCGACAGCGTCGTATCCGTGGCATCGCCGTCGACCTCGAACAGATGCGCTTCATAGCCGACTTTGCGCAGCGTTTCGATGAAAGGCGGCGGTGCGGCATCGGCGCGCCATTTGATGGTGACGCGCTTGGTCGAGAGATTCACCCGCGCCCATGTTACGCCGTCAAGCGCACCAAGCGCTTGTTCGACCGTGCGGATACAGGCGCCGCAGTGAACGTCCGGCACCGAGAGATCGGTCTGCCTCAAACCGCCGGCGATGGTACGGCTGACCAGCAGGACTTCGCGCGGATCCGGCGCCGCCAGTATGGCCAATTCTGCTCCTGAGCCACAGCAACTCATCGGAGACCTCGTTTCTCACTTTGCGCATGATCCTTTCGGAAAACCGGTTCCCACTTTTCCGGATCATGCTCTAGCCAGTCACCTCGACACCCGGCTTCATCGCCACATAGGCGTGCCATGTCCCGTGGCCGAGCACGGGAAATACGACGATCATACCGAGCAGGCCGGTCATGACATTGATCAAGAACAAAGCCAGCGCGATTCCCGCCCAGGTCAGCATGACCGGCAGATTGGCCCAGACCATCCCCATGCTCGTGCCCATGGCGGTGAGCGCATCGACGCGCTCGTTGAGCAGCATGGGAATGGCGAACACGCTGATCGCAAACGAGAATGCCGCGAAGATGCCGCCGACCGCGGTGCCGGCGATCAGCATCGCCCACCCGATGGGTGTGGTGAACAGCATGGAAGCGACGCCATCGAGGCCGGGAAACGGGTTCATGCCGAAAAACAGCGCGTAGATGATCACCGCGGCGCGGATCCAGACCAACATCAGCGAGCACAACAAGAGGCCCGCGAATAGCAACTGCCCGCCCGACTTCGGCCGGACGAGAATCATCTGCAACAGCGAGACACGCTCATGGGCGGCGATCCGGCGACTCTTCTCATAGAGTCCGATGGCGAGTACCGGCCCGACCACCATGAAGCCGGCAAAGGCCGGAAACAGGATGTAGTCCCAGCCAAAGGCGAACAACCCGCCGACCAGGACGACCGAGACCGCGAAAACGAGCACGCCATAGCTGAGGCTCACCGACGGGATAATTGTCAGATCGCGCCAGCCGGCTTTGAGCCAGTCAAAGGCGACGGATGGCGCGACATGGCGATTCCACGACACCGAGGGCGGCAGCGGAGGGGCAACGGCTGGAAGAGTCATCTTCGACCTCGCAATCTCAATGACGCGGCGTGCATGACGAGGACGCCGCACTGAATTTGCCGGCTTCCGCGACACTGGCGCCGCGCTTGACGTGATCGATACAGTCGGGCTGCGACGAGAACGCCACATAGACCATGTGCGCATTGGCCATCAGCACCAGTAGCAGACCGGCAGCAATCGCCATCCAGACCCAGACCTTCGCGTTGACGTGCTTCATCGCTGCTACATTCATGGCCCGGCAGCCCTGAGGTTGACGAGATAGAGCGCGAGGATCTTGCGATCGAGCGCCGACAGTCGCGAATCCCAGCTCGGCATATGACCTTGCCGGCCACCCCAGACAGTCGTGAAGACCGACTGGGCGTCGCCGCTATAGATCCAGAAATTGTCACGCAGGTTCGGCGCACCGAGTTCGATATTGCCGGTCGCGTTCTCGCCGTGGCAGGCGACGCAATTGTCGGTGAACACCGCCTTGCCGCTGGCGAGCTTCGCGGGCGCGATCGCCTTGGCCGCCGCGGGATTCGACAGGCTGCGGACATAGTCGACGACATCGTCGATCTGCTCGCGCTTCAGCATCCCGTCACGGCCGAAGGCCGGCATCTGCGAGGTCCGCGAGTCCTTGTGCGGCGAATTGATGCCAACGCGGATCGTCTCGGCGATCGCATCGGGCGTGCCGCCCCAGAGAAAGGCCTGCGACACCAGCGTTGGAAAGCCGTTGCCACCCTCGGCGGTGCGGCCATGACAGGCCGCGCAATTGTCGCCGAATGAAGTCGCGCCGGTCTGCCGCACGATCTTCATCAACTTCGGATCGGCCTGGATAGCCTCGAAGCTTTCGGTCTCGATCAGCTTGCTCCACCTGGCGCGGTCCGAGGCCGCGTCCTTGATCTGCTCGGCCACGATGTTGCGCTGGTCGATCCCTAACAGACCCTTGGTATAGGTCACGCCCAGCGGCCATGCTGGCATCAGGATCCAGTACACAACCGAATACAGAAACGTGGCCCACAGAAAGAAGATCACCGCACGCGGCACCGGCGTGTTCAATTCCTTGATGCCGTTCCACTCGTGGCCGGTGGTGAGATAGCCGGAGACGGGATCGCGTTCCTCTACTGCCATCGCTTCGCCTTGTATGGCTTGTCCTCAACGGAAGGATCGAGGATCGACTGCGCCGCAGAGTCGAACGACTTTTTGTTCTTCGGCCAATAGGCATAGACCACCACGCCAACAGACATGGCGATCAGGTAGAACAGTCCGAAGGATTTCGCGAACCAGACAGTGGCCTCGTGCTCCATCGTCACTCTCCTGCCGCCGCCGTTTTGGCCTTGTGGGCCGCGTCGGTCAGCTTGCCCAAGATCTGCAAATAGGCGACCAGCGCATCCATCTCCGTCGGCTCGCCCGCTTGGCCATCGAAGGCGCGCACATTGGTGGCCTCGCCATAGCGCTTGGTGACGCCTTCGGCGAAGGGCGTATCGGGCGAGGTCTGGCCATAGGCATCGTTGGATGCGTTGGCGATCATCTCATCCGTATAAGGCACGCCGACCTTGCGCAGCGCGGCTAGATGCAGGCCGAGATCGTCGATCCGCGCCTTGGCGCGCGTGAGATAGGCATAAGGCGGCATCACGGATTCCGGCACCACGTCGCGTGGGTTGATCAGATGCTTGACATGCCATTCGTCGGAATATTTGCCGCCGAGACGCGCGATATCCGGTCCGGTACGCTTCGAGCCCCACAGCATCGGATGGTCGTATTTGGATTCGACCGCGAGCGAATATGGCCCATAACGCTCCACTTCGTCGCGCAATGTGCGGATCATCTGCGAATGACAGGCGTAGCAGCCCTCGCGGATGTAGATGTTGCGGCCGGCGATTTCGAGCGGCGTATAGACGCGCATATCCGGCGCATCTTCCACCGTCTGATGGATCGTGAACAGTGGCACGATCTCGATGAGGCCGCCGATACTAGCGGCAATGATGATGCCGATGGCGAGGCTCATCGTCTTGCGCTCGAGCTTGTAGTGCAGGCCGAACAGACCCATCGTTATTCTCCCGGCTGCAGCGCGAGCACGCCCGCGGGCTGTGCCACCGGACGATCTGCGGCGCGTTCATCGGCCGGCTGATCAGCAGTGCGGATGGTCATGACGATGTTGTAGAGACCGATCACCGCACCAGCGAGGAAGAAGAACCCGCCGACCGCGCGCGCAACGTAGTAAGGCTTCATCGCGATCACCGTCTCGATGAAGGAATAGGACAGCGTGCCGCTACTGTTATAGGTGCGCCACATCAAGCCCTGGATGATACCTGAATTCCACATCGCGAAGACGTATGTGAAGAGGCCTGCGACAGCGAGCCAGAAGTGCCATTCGACGAGCGCCGGCGAATACATCCGCTCGCGCTTCCAAAGCCACGGCACCGACGCGTAGATCGAGCCGAAGGTGATCATGGCCACCCAGCCGAGCGCGCCGGCATGGACATGACCGACGGTCCAGTCGGTGTAATGCGACAGCGAATTGACCGAACGGATCGCCATGAACGATCCCTCGAAAGTGGTGAGACCGTAGAACACCGCAGCCACCATCATGAAACGCAACGTCGCATCGTCGCGCACCTTGTACCAAGCGCCGTTCAGCGTCAGCAGGGCATTGCCGGCGGAGCCCCAGGACGGAATCAGCAGCATCAGCGAGAAAGTCATGCCGAGCGTCTGCACCCATTGCGGCAGCGCTGTGTAATGCAGGTGATGGGAGCCCACCCACATATACATGAAGGTGATGCCCCAGAACGAGATGATCGACATCCGGTAGGAATAGATCGGCCGCCCCGCCCGCACCGGTAGATAGTAATACATCATGCCGAGGAAGCCGGAGGTGAGAAAGAAGGCGACGGCGTTGTGGCCGTACCACCATTGGGTCATCGCATCCTGCACGCCGGAAAAGGCCGAATAGCTCTTGGCGTGACCGAACGAGACCGGCACCGCCAGATTATTGACGGTATGCAGGATCGCCACCACCAGGATGAAGGCCATGTAGTACCAGTTGGCGACGTAGATATGCGGCTCCTTCCGCCGCGCCAGCGTCCGCATATAGATGACGAAATAGACGATCCAGACGATTTCCAGCAGGAGGTCGGCATACCATTCCGGCTCGGCATATTCCTTCGACTGGGTGACGCCCATGAAGTAGCCGGTGGCGGCGAGCAGGCAGAACAGATTGTAGCCGAGCAACACGAACCACGGGCTGATCTGATCGGGCAACCGCGCGCGCGAGGTCCGCTGCAGCACATAGAGCGAGGTGCCAATCAGTCCATTGCCGCCGAAGCCGAAGATCACTGCACTGGTATGCGCGGGGCGGATGCGGCCGAAGCTCGACCAGCCGGCATCGAACGTCAGATTGGGAAACACCAACTGCCAGGCAACCCAGTCGCCGATGAACATGCCGATCACAGCCCAGATCATCGCCAGGATAATCGCAAGTTTGGTGGGGTCGTCGTAATACAGCGCCAGCCGGGCCTCGTCTGGCTCCGGTTCGTAATAGACATAGATGACGCCGAAGATGCCGGCGATCCCCGCCAGCATGACAATCGCACCATGGACGCCGAGCGGGTCCTGGCGGCCGGCGATCGCCATCGCGAGGCCGCAAATCATGAGAGCCAGCAGGATGATGAGCGCGAGCTGCCGCTCCGATTTGGTCAATTGCGCGATCATCCGGTCATCCCCTGCTTGTCTCGCGGCGGCTCGTCAGGCAGGACGCGCAGCGCCCGATCGGCACAGAGCATCCTCACACCATCACGACTAGTTCACTCCGCCGCCACAGCGATTGACTTAGGTCAAGCCCGCGAACGGATTCCGACCGGGATCAATCGCAATTTTTGATACTTACAACCAATATCGCGCAACCGAGCCTGGCGCGTCTCTTCTACAGGCGCAGACAGGACGCCTGCGCCTGTTAGTCCTTCACGTCGTAGCGATAGGATTTCGAGACGATCTGCCAGCCATCGGCCAGCTTCATCACGATCAGGTAATCGGTGAAGTAACGCGGCGGCAGCTGGCAGCGCACCTTGATGAAGGCTGTCTTCTCATCAGAGCGATCGACCGTGACAATGAAGTCCTCGCGCGCCTTGCCATCGACCTTGCCCGAATTGCGCTTGCGGACCATAGCCATCCAGTCAGGCATGGCCAGCACTTTCAGCTCACCATTCTCGACCCAGCGCAGATCTGCACTCGGATGAAAGATCGCGCCAAGCTTCTCGGCATCAGCCTCGTAGAGGCCATCGAAATAATGTTGGATAACCGCTTCAACGGTCGAACGATCGTAAGCCAACGCATTCCCCCCACCGGCAGCCGCACTGTAAGCCTTATAACATCAAAGCGATGACGGCTATACTATACCGCTGCATAGGTCACCCGACTTTGAATCACTTGCTGTCAGCAAGCATCTTTCGAAACCGCTGGATCTCCTGCGGCACGAAGGCCGTGAGATAGGCCGGCGCCATTTCAGCGTCGTCGGCGGGCATCGAGCCGAGATCATCGAGGCGTTTCTGATAATCGGGATTGGCAACGGCAGCGCGCATCGCGGCATTGAGCTTCGCGATGATCGGCGCAGGCGTGCCCTTCGGCGCGAACAGCGCATACCAGCCAGATATTTCAAATTGCGGCAACCCGGCCTCGCTGGCGGTCGGAACGTCAGGCAGATGCGGCAGCCGCGTTCTGGATGCCAGCGCAATCGCGCGAATGAGACCGCTCTGGATGGCCGGCGTCACCGACGCCGAGGAATCGCAGATACCATCGATCTGCCCACCGATCAGATCATTCAGGGCCGGACCGCCGCCGCGATAGCCGACCAGCGTGACATCGATGCCCGCAGCCTGAACGAAAGCCTTCCAGAATAGATAGTTCTGTGAGCCCACGCCGGAGTGGCCGATATTGAGACGGCCGGGATTCTGTTTCGCATGCGCGATGAATTGCGCGAGATTGTCGGCCGGAAAATTGCGCCGGATGGCAACCATAGCCGAACTCTTGTTGAACATGCCGATGCCTGCAAAATCCGACGGCGCGAATTTCACATCGGGCGTGAACAGGTAGACCGCAGTATTGGTGCCGCTATTGCCCTGCACGATGGTGTAGCCGTCAGGCGGGGCCTGCGCGACGCGAGCCAGCGCCACGGCCCCGCCCGCACCGCCGATATTTTCGATCACGATGGGCTGACCGAGATGCCGGCTCATCTGTTCGGCAATCAGCCGTGCATTGACATCGGAACTGCCGCCGGCAGCGAATGGCACAACGAGCGTGATGGGACGGGTGGGATAATCCTGCGCGGATGCACACAGCGGCGCGATCAGCACCAGACAGAGCGGAGCAAGCCTGAACCAAGCCATCCCAAATCCTCCCTGACCAGGTCTTGTCTAAGTAGATCTTTGCCTGATTTTTCCGTGATCTTAGGGAGTATCCGGCGCCGGATGCAAAGACATGTTATGCTGCAGAGCGGCGTAACCGACGGCGTGCGGCGCCGTTCCTTGACGTCTACGGAGGTCCTATGACCATCTCCATGGTTCACCCAACGATCGACACCAAGAGCCTGCTGACCGGCGCACAATTCGCCGACGCCTTCAGTATCACGACCGAGACGACGGACCTGACCGCCCGCGACGCCGCCACCCGCATGCTCAGCCACTCTCCGCCCTGGGTGGACGCCCTGATGCGGCTGCGGGATCTGATCGTTGCGCCCTTCGGGCTGAAGACGGCGCACTCTGCGCGTCACGCCAATGTCGACAAGGTCGGCTTTTTCCCTGTGCTCAGCGAGACGCCGCAGCGCCTGATCGCAGGATTCAATGACAATCATCTCGATTTTCGCGTCGTGGTCGATGTCGCAGCAGACGGTACCGGCCAGCGCGTTACGGCAACGACTGTCGTGCTGATGCATAACTGGCTCGGACGCATCTACCTGTCGGTCATCAAGCCATTTCACCGGATGGTGGTCCGTTCCATGTTGCGGCAGGTCACGCGCTGAATTTGCGGTGGCGGCCGTGGGGAACCTGGGTCATCGCAGCCCGTTAGCCCATATGCCATTTACAGAGATTGATCCGCAGAACGAGGAGCTGAAAGTCACGCTGGCGCACGCGTTTGACGCCGCTTGGCAGCCCTTTGTGACGCATGAAGGCGAGTCCGCGGACACGCCCGAGAACCGCCGCCGCCTTGCCGCGCGGATTGTCGCCGTGGCGCGGTCAGGACAGATCGATGAAAAGGCGCTCAGCGAGGCCGGATTGATTTACCTCCGCGTACTCGCCGAGGCGGCGCGGCTTTCCGCCCGCATTCGTGACGTCGCATCTCCCGATCTGGCGCCCCAAGCTGACGACCAACGAAACCAGTCGTTCGGCCCGGAGACGGTCGCTCGATGTCCACAGCGCTGGATCGCTGCCTCGATGAATTGCCGCTGCGGATTTCATCGGACGCCGTGCAGTTGCTCTCGAGCAGTATTCTCGATGAAGCATCGCGCGGGGAGCGCGACCCGGAAAAGCTGCAGCTCCACGCCTTGGCATTGCTCAAGTCGCGTCAGTAGGCTCCTTGCTCACCGGATCCGTCTCGGCCCATTCGGCGACGCAACGTTCGAGATCCCTCAAATTCTGTCGCATCTGTTCCAGCGAAAAGCCGATCGCAAAGAAGCGCTCAGCCACATCGCCGGATAATCCGCGCGTTAGCCCCTCTTGCCGAAGCGCACCGACCTCTCCTGCATAAGCCTGTAGTGCGGTCTGCACCGGCCAGATCGCCGGCGCGCCGGTGCCGCTGCGCAGTGCTATGGCGGTCGAATGCAGAAACGTCGTCATCGCATCGCTGACCCGCGACAGCGGACCCGCCAGCCTGACCTGCAACGCGGATGGCAACGGCACCACCGTGGACCGCCCGATCATGACCAGGTCATGCCGCAGCCGCAGCGTCGTACGCAGCAAGGGACCTGTATCGGGTCCGCGGGACAAATGCGCCGCACGCTCCCGCTCGGCTTCGGCTCCGATCGCATTCAGATTGGTGAGCGCATGGCCGATGCCGTCCTGCAACCGGTGCAGTGCCTCATTGTCGCGCCCGCGCGTCAATGACGCCAGCAGTTCGGTCAGTGCCGTTGCGATCAGATCGAGCGCTTCCGCCGAACTGGCCCGGACTTGGCTATGCGCCCGCGACGGCAGCACCAGGAACGACACCAGAAGACCTGTGACGGCACCGACCGTGACTTCGAGCACACGGTCGATGGCGGATTCCAGCGGCGTGTTGTGGTTCATCATCGGCAGCAGCAGCACGATGATGGCCGTCACGGTCGCGACATTGAGGCTCGGATTGATCGCCGCGATGAAGGCCAGTGGCGCCACGGAGAGCACAAGCACCGCGAGCAGCGCACCTTCATTGGAATGCGGGATCAGGATCGCAACCGCGCCGCCATAGATGGCGCCGCCGATCGTGCCGACCAGATAATCACGTGTTGCCTTCAGCGACCGCCCGACACTCATCTGGGTGACAATGATCGCCGTCAGCACAGCCCACAGCGGCAGTTTCAGCCCGACGGCCAGGGCTATGATCAGCGCAGCAAGCGCCGCTGTGGTCACCCGGACGCCGAGGCCGAGTTCGACCTTTCGCGCCCGGAAGAAGGCAACCACCCGTTTCAGGAAGCCAAGAATTCGCTTCGATGCGGACATATCCAAAAATGATCCTTGAAAACGGATTTTGGTCGCCCCGTTTCGGCAAAGACGATTTAGACGGGCCTGTTTAAACATAGCTGATCCACGCGTCGCCATGGCCGCTTGAAACGCCGATTTGGTCCGCCTAAGGCTATTTCAACAAGAGTGAGGAAACACAATGGCCAATGAGACTGCAACGCTTGCCGCCTATGTCGCAGACCTGAAATTCGACGACATTCCGCAGGACGTGCTGGAGCGCGCCAAGGTCCTCACCCTCGATTATCTCGGCAGCACCATCCGTGCCCGCAGCGAGGCCGAATCCACCCCCTCTTTGCTCAAGATGCTGGAAACCCTGTCGCTGAACGGCAAGGGCGAATCCACCGTGTTCGGCGACAGCAAGACCTGGACGCCGGCCGTGGCCGCGCTGCTCAACGGCGCGCTCGGCCACTCGCTCGATTTCGACGACACCCATGCCGATTCCTCACTGCATCCGAGCGCCCCGGTCGTTCCCGCCGCCTTCGCCGTCGGCGAAATGGTCGGCGCCTCCGGCAAGCAGGTGCTGACGGCTATCGTCGCCGGCTATGAAGTCTGCTGCCGGCTCGGCAACGCCCTCGATCCGACCTCGCATTACGCCAAGGGTTTTCACCCAACCGCCACAGCCGGCACCTATGGCGCTGCAGCTGCGGCCGGCAAGTTGTTCGGGCTATCGAAGGATCAGCTCATCTCGGCCTTCGGCGTGTCGGGCAGCCAGGCGGCGGGTTCGCTGCAATTCCTCGTCAACGGCGCCTGGAACAAGCGCTATCAGGTCGGCGCGGCCGCCATGAACGGCGTGATCGCCGCGACCTTGGCGCGCAACGAATTCATCGGCGCGACCGAATCCGTCGAGGGCAAGCATGGCCTCCTGGTCGGCTACAGCGACAACGCGCATCCTGAAAAGGCCGTGGCCGATCTCGGCTCGGTCTATGAGACCATGAAGATCGGCATCAAGCCCTATCCGAGCTGTCGCTATACGCATGCCGCCATCGACGCATTGGTCGCGATGCGGCGCGAGCACAATCTGACGCCCGAGCAGGTCAAACGTGTCGAGATCGGCCTGCATCGCAACGGCATCACGCTGACCGGCGACGCCGCCACCAAGCGCCATCCGACCTCCATCGTTGGCGGCCAGTTCTCGATGTTCTTCACCGGCGCGCTGGCGCTCGATCAGGGCTCATTCGGCTGGGACGACTACAAGCGCCTCGGCGATAGCGCGATCAACACGCTGGCCGACCGTTTCGACGTAGTTCAGGACGAACGCCTGGAAGGCAAGCGTCATCCGTTCGGCGCACGGGTCAGCATCACCACCGAGGATGGCGTGCATGAGCGCATCTATGCCGATCCGTCGGGCGAGCCGACATCGTTTCCCGATGCCGCCGCCATGCAGCAGAAATTCCTGCAGCTTGCCCGTCCTGTGCTGAACAATCGCGCCGAGAAATTCGCGGATGCGATCCTCTCGCTTGAGAGTTTTGACCGCGTGGCAACGGCGACGGCGCTGGGACGGTAACGGACATCAGGCGCCGTCGATGATGATGAAATCGGCCTCGGCGTATTTTTGCCGGATGGATCTGGCGGTTTCGTATTCCGGGCTACGGTAGCAGGCGGTTGCGGTCGCGCGGTCGGCGAATTCCACCACCACATTGCGATCGCGGGCGTCGCCTTCCATGGTTTCGAAGGCGCCGCCGCGCACGATGAACCGTGCGCCGAACTTGTCGAACGCCGGCTTGGCCGCGGCGAGATATTCCGGATAACGGCTCTCGTCGCGCACCGAGACGCGGACAATCCAGTAGGCTTTCGACATCATGGCTCTCCAGTTTTGATGTGATCGTTGTGGCGCGTCCTGTGTCGCATCGTCATTGCCGTGGCGGATCACGGCATCAATGCCGGCGCGGGTCACGCCGATATCGCGCAATTCGTAATCGCTCATGGAGCGTAGTTGGTCTCGCGCCTGCTGCCGCTCGCGCAGGCGACGCCAGCCGTGGCGCAGGGCTGCGACGGCGGCGATCGCGATCGCACGCAACATCCGGCCACGCTCGACATGGGCGCGCCGGATGATGGATCGCCTCAGCGCGGTCCATTGCAGCGGCGTCAGGTGGCGCGCGTCGTACGCGTGCGGTTCGCGTTCGTTGTCAATCATGTCCACCCCTTTCCGCTGATGGGTGCCGTTGGCCATGACGGGTTTACCCGGCGCTTTTCATCCCATAAAATGAATAATCAAGATCATTTCGATCTCATGGAGAGATGTATGGATCTGTCCGAGCTGCGCATCTTCCGCGCCGTAGTGCGCGAAGGCGGCGTGACACGCGCCGCGGAACGGTTGCACCGCGTGCAGTCCAACGTGACGACGCGAGTGCGTCAGCTCGAAGACGATCTCGGCACGGCGCTGTTCGTGCGCGAGGGCAAGCGGTTGCATCTGACGCCCGCAGGTCAAACGCTGCTCGGCTATGCCGACCGGCTGCTGGCGCTCGCCGACGAGGCCCGCGACGCGGTGCAGGACCCACGGCCGCGCGGCGTCTTCCGCCTTGGCGCCATGGAGAGCACCGCGGCGGTGCGCTTGCCCGGACCGCTCAATGAATTTCACCGCCGCTATCCCGACGTGCAACTCGAAATGCGCATCGGCAATCCGGAGACCCTCGCGAAAGGCATCCTCGCCGGCGATCTCGACGCCGCCTTCGTGGCCGAGCCGATTGCCGCGGCGCCGTTCGACCGCATGCATGCGTTCGACGAGGAGCCGGTGATCGTGTCGTCGCCACGCCATCCGCCGATCGGGCGCAAGGACAGCGCGCCGCGCTCGGTACTGGTGTTCGAGAACGGCTGCCCGCATCGCAAGCGGCTGGAAGACTGGTATGCAAAGCGCGGCGAGATGCCCGAGCGCACCATCGAACTCGGCTCCTATCACGCCATGCTCGGTTGCGTAGTCGCGGGTATGGGCATCGCGCTGCTGCCGGAAAGCGTGCTGTCGACATTCCCGGAGGGCAAGCGGCTCACCGTGCATCGCCTGCCGCGCGGCGAGAATCACGCCGAGACGGTGCTGATCTGGCGCAAGGGCGCGGCTTCGCCGAACGTCCAGGCAATGCAACAGGTGCTGCTGAACGAACGAACGACCCGCGGCCCTGCAGCTAAGCGCAAGGCATCAAGCGTTAACGCACCGCACAATGTGAAGTAGATTTACAACCGCATTCTCCCGTGGCTAACGTCACGCCAATAAAAAGCAAACAGGAGGAGACCTTTATGTTGCGCGTTACAGCGATTGCAGCCGGATTCGTTATCGGCGTTGCGGCTCTTACGACAATCCAGCCTGCCATGAGCCAGTCTGACGGCTGGGTCACGCTGGTCGACAGCACCAAGATGGGCGACTGGGACAAGGTTGGCGACGCCAACTGGGAGATGAAGGACGGGGCACTCGCCGCCGACAAGCTGCTCTCCGGCAAGGATCTCGCTTATCTCGTCAGCAAGACGCCCTACAAGGATTTCCAGATCAAGGCCGAGTTCTGGACCGATGCCGAAGCCAATAGCGGCATCTTCATCCGCTGCGATAACCCGAAGGTGATCGACGGCAAGACCTGCTACGAGGTCAACATCTTCGACAAGCGGCCCGACCCGTCCTACGGCACCGGCGCCATCGTCGATGTGGCCAAGGTCAATCCGATGCCCAAGGCGGCGGACAAGTGGAACACCTATGAGATCACGGCGAAGGGCCCGAAGCTCACGGTGATCCTGAACGGCGAAAAGACCGTCGACGTCGAGGACACCAAGCACGCCGCTGGCCCGATCGCCCTGCAATACGGCTCCGGCGTGGTGAAATTCCGCAAGGTCCAGATCAAGCCGCTGTAAGCACAGCCATTCCTCAGTCCGGAGGGAGCGATCCAACCGGATTGAGCCCCTTTTACCCGCCCTGCCAAATACTGCTATGATGGCCCCAACCCCACGGAGCCCTCATGAGCTGGCAACCATCAGAAGATCCGATCCTCGGCGACGCACAGACCTGCGACGCGCTGGAGCTCGTGATCGTGCCGCGCACCCGCGATCTCGGCGACGGCTTCCTCGTCCGCCGCGCCCTCCCCCATGGCAAGCGCCAGATGGTCGGCCCGTTCATTTTCTTCGACCATTTCGGCCCGATGCAGTTCATCTCCGGCAAGGGCATGGACGTGCGGCCGCATCCGCATATCGGCCTGGCCACCGTCACGTATCTGTTCGATGGCGCGATCATGCATCGCGACAGCGAAGGCAATGTCCGCGAGATCCAGCCGGGCGCCATGAATCTGATGACTGCCGGAAAGGGCATCGCCCATTCCGAGCGCACTCCGGACGTGCAGCGCCGCGACGGCCAGAAGATGCTGGGCCTGCAGAGCTGGATCGCGCTGCCCAAGGGCTCCGAGGAAATCGCGCCGTCGTTCCAGCATTATGCCGCAGACAGCCTGCCGACCATCACCGACACCGGCTTCACCGCGCGGGTGATCGCCGGCAAGGCGTTTGGCAAAGCTTCGCCGGTGTCGATGGTGTCGCCATGGTTCTATGCCGAAGTGGCCGTCGAGGCCGGCACCAGCGTACCGCTCGATCCCGACCATGAGGAACGTGCAGTCTATGTGGTCGATGGCGAGGTCGAGATCGCCGGCGACCGCCATGAGGGACCGCAATTGCTGATCTTCCGGCCCGGCGATGCCATCACCATCAAGGCGACGCGCAATACCCGCATGATGTTCCTCGGCGGCGATGCGCTGGAGGGGCCGAGGCATCTGTGGTGGAATTTCGTGTCCTCCAGCAAAGAGCGCATCGAGCAGGCGAAAGAGGACTGGAAGACCGGCCGCTTCGCCCATGTGCCCAACGAACACGAATTCATCCCGCTGCCGGAATAGGCTCACTTCTTCATCACGCCGCCGCCGGCCAGACGCCGGACGACTCTACTTTCGAAAGACCCTGACATGACCACGATGGCCACCAGCGACCTGCCCCTCCCCAAGATCGGTCGCGGCAAGGTGCGCGATATCTATTCCGTCGGCGACGACCGTGTGCTGCTGCTGACCACCGACCGCATCAGTGCCTTCGACGTAGTCATGAACGAGACCATCCCGATGAAGGGCGCGGTGCTGACCCAGATCAGCGCCTGGTGGTTCAACCAGCTTGGCGGCGTGGTCCCGCATCACATGATCTCGGCCGATGCCGACGAGATCATCGGGCAGGTGCCGGCGCTCGCAGGCCACCGCGCCGCGCTGGCCGGTCGCGCCATGCTGTGCCGCCGCACCACCGTGTTTCCGATCGAGTGCGTGATTCGCGGTTACATTTCGGGTTCGGCCTGGAAGGAATATGCCGCGTCAGGCACGCTGGCCGGCGAGAAGCTCGACGCTGGACTGCTCGAAAGCCAGAAATTCGCCGAGCCGGTGTTCAGCCCGGCCACCAAGGCCGAGACCGGCCATGACGAGAACATCACCATCGCCCGGATGCGCGAGATCATTGGCAAGGAGGATGCCTTCACGCTCGAGAGCATGACCCGCGCCGTCTACACCCAGGGTGAAGAGATCGCCCGCGAGGCAGGCATCATCATCGGCGACACCAAGTTCGAATTCGGCAGGGAAGGCAATGGCCGCATCATCCTGATCGACGAGGTGATGACCCCCGACAGCTCCCGCTTCTGGGCCGCCGACGTCTATAGACCGGGCCAGCCGCAGCCGAGCTTCGACAAGCAGCCGCTGCGCGACTATCTCGACATCGAGCGCCGCGCCGGCCGCTGGAACGGTGAAGCCCCGCCGCCGCCGCTGCCCCCTGAGGTGATCGACGCCACCAGCAAGCGCTATTTGGAGGCCTATCGCCGCCTGACCGGCACGGAGCTGGTCATCAACTAACAAACTGACCGTCTTTCCCGCGGACTGTCATAAAAATAGTCTTGTCCGTACATCTCACCGTCGTCTACCAGAGACGGCGGCGGTTGCGCCTGTCGCGCAGCGCTCCTACAGGTTCGCGCGTGACATACTTCCGGCCCGCCCCCCTCATCGCCGTCATTGCGAAGGTAGCCGCCCATGACTGACACCCTTGTCAGCCCGGACGCGTTGCGCGCCTGGCGCAACGACGTGTTCGGCGGCCTGATCGCCAGCGTCCTCACCATCAGCTTCGGTCTGTCCTATTCGGTGCTGATCTTCACCGGGCCGCTGGCCTCGCTGCTGCCCTACGGCATCGCCGCGACCTTCATCTCTGCAAGCGTCATAGCCGCCGTGATCGCCCTTGGCAGTTCGTTCCCCTTCGCGGTCGCCGGCCCCGAGAGCTCTACTGCAGCCGTCACCGCCATCCTGGCTGCAGCCTTGGTCGAACACATCGTTACAGCCGATGCGCCGTCTGCCTTGCTCGGCCCGGTACTTATCACCCTGTCCTCGGCCACGATCATCACCGGCATCGTGCTGTGCGGCTTCGGTGTTACCCGCATGGGACGCGCCATCCGCTATGTGCCCTATCCGGTCATCGGCGGATTTTTGGGCGCCACCGCCTGCCTGATCGTCGCCGGCGCCATTCAGGTGATCACCGGCTACAAGCTGCAATGGGCGAACCTGACAAAACTCGCCAATCCGATGACGCTCTACGAGTTGCTGGCCGCGGCAGCCGTGGCACTGACCATCTATACGACCTGGCATCGGTCCCGTAACCCACTAGGCCTGCCGATGATTCTCCTCGGGAGCGTCATAGCGGCGCATCTCGTCTTCCGGATCGCAGGCGTGTCCGTGATCGAGGCCCAAGCAATGGGCTGGACTTTCGCATCGCCACCGAAAGCCAGCCTGACCTTGCCTTGGGCATTCTTCAGCGACGGCTACCCGTGGCAGGCGCTGCCCGGACTGATCGGCAATTTCATCGCCGTGATCTTCGTGACGGCCGTGAGCACCCTGTTCAATACGACGGGCCTCGAAGTCGCCGCACATCGGGAAGCCGATATCGAACGCGAGCTCAATGCGACCGGGGCGGCCAATATCCTGGCCGGAGCACTCGGAGGCTATGCCGGCTGCATCTCGATCAGCCGCTCGCTCCTGAATCGCAACAGCGGTGGCACAGGACGGCTTTCGGGACTCACCGTCGCCGCGGTGGCCGCGCTGATGCTCGTCGTCGACCCCGCGCTACTTGCCTATATGCCGCGCTTCGTGCTCGGTGGCCTGCTGCTGTATCTCGGCCTCGAGCAGCTCCATCGCTGGATCATCGACTCCCGCAAGCGGCTCTCGCTGCTCGACTACCTGTCCCTGCTGGCAATCATCGTCATCATCCTCACATGGGGTTTCGTGGCCGGCGTGCTGATCGGCATCGTGATCGGCTGCGCCACCTTTGCGCTCAGCGTATCGCGGGTATCCTCAATCAAATACGGTTTCGATGGCTCGGAATATCGCAGTTCGCTCGATCGGTCGCTTGAGGATCAGCGCACGCTGGCGGCGCATGGCTGCGAAATCCAGGGCCTTAACCTGCAGAGCTATTTGTTCTTCGGCTCGGCCAACCGGCTCTATCTGCATGTCAAGGCGCTGCTGCGCCGTCATCCCGAGTGCCGCTATCTCGTCTTCGACTTCAAGCTGGTGACGGGCATCGATTCGTCGGCCGCCCACAGCTTCGCCCAGATCAAGCGCATCGCCGAAGGCCACGGCACCACGCTGGTGCTCGCCAATCTTCATCCCTCAGCCAATCGCAATTTGCGCGCCAGCCTGTTCATCGATGACGCCGTCAAGGTCATGGGCGAACTCGATCACGCGCTGGAATGGTGCGAGAACGAGGTGATCGTCAGGCATCGTGGACTCGCCGAAGAAGAAGCCAACTTGCGCGACTGGTTCACCAAGATCCTGCGCACCGCCGACGATTCCGAAGAACTGATGCGACGCTGCCAGCGCGTCGAGGTCGGCGCCGGCGAGATCGTCGTTCAGGCCGGCGACGCTGCCGATTCCATGCACTTCATTCTGGACGGCCGACTCGGCATCATGGTGCCGGCGGGCGATGGCAAGCTGACGCGGGTGCGCAGCCTCGGGCGTTACACGACGGTGGGCGAAATGGGCCTCGTCGCCTATGCTCCCCGCAGCGCCACCATCCAGGCAGAGATCGCGAGCGTGCTGTATCTGCTGCGCGCCGACGCCTTCGAGGACATCAAGCAGAACCATCCAGCATTGAGCCAGAAACTGCTGACTTATTTCGTGTCGGTCATGGCGGAACGGCTAGCTTTTGCGAGCCGGATGATTGCGGTGTTGCGAAGGTAAGAATAGTCCACGCGGCGCATTTGAAACGGATGTCACGATCGTCTACGAGTTGGGACCGCCGGCACCGACGGTCGAATTGGCAGGCTTCGTTGTCTTGCGGCCAGCACGCCAGTTCTCCCACCTTTGGACGACAACAAAAAAGGTCGGAACGAACAGGACCGCAAGGCAGGTCGAGGCGAGCATGCCCGAGAATACGGTGATGCCGATCGACTTGCGGGCGTTGGCGCCGGCGCCGGTCGCGAGCACCAGCGGCAGCACGCCGAGAATGAAGGCGAAGGACGTCATCAGGATCGGCCTGAATCGCGCACGTGCGGCTGCGACCGCCGACTCCAGTAGTGGCTTGCGATCATGCACGTGCAGTTCGATCGCCACCTCAACGATCAGGATCGCGTTCTTCGCCGACAGCGCGATCAAAAGAATAATGCCGATCTGGGTGTAGAGATTATTCTCGATTCGCAGCGCGGTGAGTACCGCCATCGGGCCGAGCAGTGACAGCGGCACGGCCAGGATCACCGAAATCGGCGCGTACCAGCTTTCATACTGCCCCGCGAGCACCAGATAGACGAGCAGCAACGCAAGACCGAACACATAATAGAGCTGGTTGCCGACGATCTTTTCCTGATACGACATCGCCGTCCACTCGAAGCCCGTTCCCGGAGGCAGCGTCTTCGCCGCAATCTGCTCCATCAACGCCATGGACTGCCCGGAGCTGTAGCCCTGTGCTGGCAGGCCGATCACCGTCGCCGTCGGATAGAGATTGTAGAGACTGATCAGCGACGGCCCCACGGCAGGCGTAATCTTCGCCACGGTGCCAAGCGGAACCATGTTGCCCTGCTGGTTGCGCACCATCAGGTTCTCGATGTCCCGGGCAGTCAGCCGGAATTTGGCATCTGCTTGTGTGTAGACCTGAAAGGTGCGGCCGAACTTGTTGAACTGGTTGACGAAGGACGAGCCCAGATAGGACGACAGGGTTGAGAACACCTGATCCGTCGTGACATGCAGGGTCTGGGTCTTGATACGGTCGATCTCGATATCGAATTGCGGCACCATTGAGCGGAACGGCGAACTGACGCGCTGCAAAGCACTCTGCGTCTCTGCATTAGCTACAATCGCCCCGGTGATCGCCTGCAGCTTGCTGTAATCGGCATTGCCATCGCGCAGTTCCATCTGCATGGCGAAGCCCGCCGCGTTGCCGATGCCCTGAATGGGCGGCGGCGGGATCACCAGAATGCGCGCCTCTGGAATCACCGACAGGCTCTCGTTCAATCCAACGAACAACGAACGAAGATCCTGCCCCGGTCCGCGCTCGCTCCATTCTTTCAATATCAGATAGGCAACACCGGCATTGGCGAGGCTGGAGCTGCTGTCGAGTGCGGAGATGCCGGCAATGGTAACCACCTGTTCCACCGCTGGCGTCTTCGCGGCCAATTCGCTGACTCGATCGAGCACACGCTGCGTCCGGTCCAGCGCGGCGCCATCGGGCAACTGCACTGCGACCAGCAGATAGCCTTGATCCTCGATCGGGATGAAGCCGGTGGGAATCCGGGACAGGCCGTAACCGCCGATGCCGATCAGGATCAATGCCAGGACAACCGAGAGATTGCTGTGCGCGACCATGCGGCCGATCAGGGCGGCATAGCCCCGTTCGAGCCGGTCGTAGACCCTGTTGAACCCACGATAAAAGAAGTTGCGCTTCTCCGGCGGCACCGGGCGGCGCAGCCACAATGCGCATTGTGTCGGCTTCAGCGTGGCCGCATTGACGGCGCTGAGCAGCGCCGTGGCCGCGATAACCAGTGCAAATTGCGCATACATGCGCCCCGTCAGCCCGGGCAGGAATGCCGCCGGCAGGAACACAGAGATCAGCACCAGCGTGATGCCGATGATCGGGGCGAACAGCTTGTCCATCGCGCTGATCGCCGCGTCGTGACCGGACATGCCCTGCTCGATATTGTACGCCGCGCCTTCGACAACCACGATGGCATCGTCGACGACAATGCCGATCGCCAGCACAATGGCAAACAGGGTCGACAGATTGATGGTGAAACCGAGCGCCGCCATCGCCGCGAAGGCGCCGATGATCGTCACCGGCACAGTGGTCGCCGGCACCAGCATCGCGCGCCAGTCCTGCAGGAAGATCAGGATGACCACCAGCACTAGCAAACCTGCTTCGAGGAGCGTCTTGTAGACCTCGTTGATCGATGCCTGGACGAATTTCGTGGTGTCGAACGGCGTGTCGTATTTGATGTCGTCGGGAAATTGCGTGGCCAGCGCCGCCATCTTCTTCTCGACAGCCTTCTCCACCTCGAGCGCATTGGCGCCCGGCGACTGGAATACGCCGATGCCGACGGCTGGCTTCTGGTTGAGCGAAAAGATCTGGCTGTAGGTCTGCGCACCCAATTCGACGCGTCCGACGTCACGGACCCGCGTGACATCGCCATTGTCGCCGGTCTTGACGATGATATCCTCGAATTCGCTGGGATCATCCAGCCGCCCGTTGATATTCAGTGTGTACTGGAAGGCCTGCCCCGCGGGCGTCGGCGGCATGCCGATCTGCCCCGCAGAAACCTGCTGGCTCTGCTGCTGGATGGACTGGATGATATCCTGCGGCATCAGCCCGCGCACTTGCAGCTTGCTCGGATCCAGCCATATCCGCATCGAATACTGGCCGGCGCCGAACACCGTCACATTGCCGACCCCCGACAGACGCGACAGCTCGTCCCGGATGTTGATCGTGGCGTAATTGCTCAGAAACAGGCTGTCATAGGTCGCCTTCGGCGACGTCAGTGTCACGAACAACAGGATCGCCGTCGATTTCTTCTGAACGGTAACGCCCTGATTCTGTACGGCGGCCGGCAGCGACGACAGCGCGCTCGATACGCGGTTCTGCACCAGCACCTGCGCAAAATTCAGATCGGTGCCGATCTTGAACGTGACCGTGAGTGAATAGGTGCCATCGGCAGCACTGTAGGACTGCATATAGAGCATGTCCTCGACGCCATTGACCTGCTGCTCGATCGGCAGTGCCACCGTGTCGACGATGGTCCTGGCGCTGGCGCCGGGATAGCGCGTCGTCACCTGCACGGTCGGCGGCACCACATCGGGATATTGTGCGACAGCGAGGCCATAGAGCGAAACGCCGCCGATCAGGATCATCAGCAGTGCGATGACGTTGGACAGGACCGGCCGCTCGATGAAGAACTTCGAAATCATGGCCTGTCCTATTTGGTCGGGGCCGGCGCTTCGATCTTTCTCAGTTGCGGATCGACTTTCTGCCCCGGAATGGCACGCAGCAGGCCTGCAATGACGACGCGATCATCCGGCTTCAGACCGCTTTCGATCACGCGAAGCTCAGCTTCCAGCGGACCGGTGACGACCTTGCGCTGCTCGATGACATTGTCGCCATTCACGACCAGCACATAACGCCCGGCCTGATCGCTGCCGAGCGATACATCCGGCACCAGCAGGGCGTTGTCCTGCCTGTCGATAGGAACGCGAACACGAACATAAAAACCCGGCAACAGGATGCGATCCGGATTTGGCAGAACACCTCGCACCGGCAGCGTACCCGTCGACTGGTTGATGGTCGGTGAGATGTAATCGATCTGGCCTTTGTGCGGAAAACCAGTCTCGGTCTGCAATCCGATCTCGATCGGCAGCTGCCTGAGATCGCTGACCGTCAGCCCGCGCCGCCGGGCTTCATCCCGGATACGCAGCACGTCCTGTTCGTTGACGTTGAAATTCACATAAATCGGATCGAGCTGCACGATCGTCGCAAGCTGGGTCGGCGACGCGACACCAACCAGTTCGCCAACCGACACCAGATGTGCGCTGACGATGCCGTCAAATGGCGCAATGACATTCGTATAACCGTAATTGACGGCCGCGATTTTAGTGTTGACTTGCGCCTGCTGCAGATTGGCTTGTGAATTTTCTCGTGTCGCCGTCGACTGCTCGAGCGTTGACTGCGCAACAACCTGCCGGGATACGAGGTCCGACTGGCGCTTGAAATCCGATTCCGCCTGCTTTGCAGACGCCTGCGCACCGGCTTCCGCAGCCTGCGCCTGTTCAAGCTTCAACTGGTATGTCTCAGGCTCGATCGTGAACAGCGTCGTGCCCTGCTTGACGAAGGAGCCGTCCTGGTAGTTGATCGACTGCAGAACGCCCTGAACGCGCGCCACGAGATCGACATTCTTGATCGGTGCTGTATTGCCTGTCGCTTCGAGGAAGCGCGTGATTCCGCGCTGCACAGGGACCGCCACCTCAACTTTCGGCGGCGGTGGCTGCACGAAAGTGTTTTGCTCGCAGGCACTTAAAAAGAGACTCGCCAGCGCGATGCTTGAAACACGCATGACCGTGACATGCTGCAGCTGCTCAATGCGATCTTTCGGTCCAGATGAACAGGTGCGCACAAATCGCATTGTCCTGCCTCAATCAAAAGACTCTCAAAAAAAGCCTTGGCCAAAAACGACAGCCGCCCGCATCAATAGCAACAATCCAGTTGTAGTGAAACCGAAACCGTAAAATGATGTCGGACCGAAGTTGTTTTGCGAATGCCTTTCAGAACTCACGCTTCTTGAAGATTTTACGCAGTTGCCCTGACTAACCGGGCGGTAGCAACGAGGATTTCAGCGATGAATTTCATGTTCGGCTTGGCCGCGCGATATCGCGTATCGATGGCTACTATCATTCTAATCGCAATCGCGAGCCCCACCTTTGCGCAAGCGCCGAGCCAGGCGCAGCGTGACGCGATCAAGACGCGGTGTCGCTCGGATTACATCGCGCATTGCTCGAGCGTTCCTCCCGGTGGAGAAGCCTCGCTGCAATGCCTGCAAAAGAACATGGCTAGTCTTTCTGCGGGATGTGCGGGCGCGGTGCGCGCAGTTCAGGCGCCAACTGCGGCACCGAAGGCCACCGCGCCAACGCCTGCTGCAGCGCCCAAGACAGAAGCAACACCACCGGCTACCAAGCCCGCGCCCGCCACTGCCGCACCAAAGGCGGCAGCGAAAAGCACAGCCCCACCGCCTGCGGCGGCAGCCACAACCGCTGCGCCCGCTGCCGCCGCGGCTCCTGCAGCCATCGTGCTGCGGCCGATGCGGCCACGCGAAGAATTGCTCGTGATGAGATCGGCATGCGGCGGCGATATCAGATCGCTCTGCGGCGGTATTGCGCCGGGTGGCGGCCGCATCGTGCAGTGCCTGGCCAGCAACAGCGCTTCGCTCTCACCGGCTTGCACCAGCGTCCTGGCGCCGTTCGCTCGACGATAACTGAGGCTGCGCGATAGTGATTCGCCGACCGCGTCCGTTACTCTCCACGAAAGGCAAGGATCAGCTGTACCAACCGAGCAGATAGAATGATGTAACAGAACGACATGACGACCTGAAACGCGACATGCCACTCCAGCTTTGCGAGCTTGTAGAGGCCATCGATGAAATTCAGTAGCAACAGAACGATCCCGAACAGTTCGACACCACGACCGACGAGGCCGTGGCGCAGGTACCCGAACAGAACGATAGAGGGCTCGTTGCTCGATACATGTGCCCCGGCCGATATGATCAAAGTGCCGATCACCATCTTTTCGACGTGACCGAATACTTCCTTTGAGACGGGTTCGATATGACGATTATGAAAAGCAAGCCAACTGGTCCTGAAATCCGACATGCTTTCTCCTGCTGATTCAACATCGGGCGAAATGACCCCATTACATGCTTCAAGTCGGCAAGTATTTGCAGGATTTAGTAGATGTACTGCCGGATCAAGACGCAAGACGCTGCTGCAGGATTTCTGATCGCTCGCGATATTTTTGCGTGTTCTTGCGAACTACTCTTTGTAGTTGACGCCGCTTCCGAAACTTTTGTTCGTCTTCCGCTTACGTCACCACTGAAGCCAACGAACCTTTCTGATCAAGTCCTTTGAAAGCCGACACACAGCCGGGAGATTACCATGCGTACTTTCTTGATGATGATTGCAGCCGTTCTCACATTCGGTACGACAATGACGTTTGAAGCTACGGATGCCAACGCCGTCGTCTGCGCACGCGGTGTCTACCGCGCCGGCTGCGCTGGCTATCGTGGCGCCGCCGTGGTGCGCCGCCCGGTGGCGGTCGCGTGCCGCACCGTCTGGGTCAATGGCGTGCGCGTCCGTCGCTGCTACTGAGCGACGCTGGCTCAGCCATTGGCACTGCCAGCCCAAATGCAAATGCCCGGCACATCTAGCGAAGCTAGCTTCGCGCTGGCCGGGCATGACGCATAATGAATTTTAATTGGGTCGGAGGTGACGTCTCAGATCCCCGACATCATGATGTATTTGATCTCGACATATTCTTCCATGCCGTGATGCGAGCCTTCGCGGCCGAGGCCCGATTCCTTCACGCCGCCGAACGGAGCGACTTCGGTGGTGATCAGGCCGGTATTGACGCCGACCATGCCGGACTCCAGCGCTTCCGCAACACGCCAGACGCGGCCGAGATCGCGCGAATAGAAGTACGATGCCAGACCGAACGGCGAGGCGTTGCACATGGCGATGACATCGGCTTCGTCCTTGAAGCGGAACACCGGCGCCAGCGGGCCGAAGGTTTCTTCCTGCGAGACCAGTGCATCCGGTTTCACATTGGCGAGCACCGTCGGCTCGAAGAACGTGCCGCCGAGCGCATGGCGCTTGCCGCCGGTGACGATCTTGGCGCCGCCCTTCACCGCGTCCGCGATGTGGCGCTCGACTTTCTCGACGGCCTTCTCGTTGATCAGCGGGCCCTGGGTGATGCCCTGTTCGGTGCCGTCGCCGACCTTCATGGCCGCAACCTTCTTCGCCAGCTTCTCGACAAACTGATCGTAGATGGCATCCTGAGCGTAGAGGCGATTGGCGCAGACACAGGTCTGGCCCATGTTGCGATACTTCGAGACAATCGCGCCTTCCACGGCGGCATCGATGTCGGCATCGTCGAACACAACGAAGGGTGCGTTGCCACCGAGTTCGAGGCCGAGCTTCTTCACACCGACCGAAGCCTGCTTGTAGAGAATCTTGCCGACATTGGTGGAGCCGGTGAAGCCGACGAAGCGCACGGCAGGATGCTCGCACAACACGAGGCCGATCGCCGATGCGTCGCCGGTGATGATGTTGAGCACGCCCTTCGGCACGCCGGCACGCTCGGCGAGTTCAGCCAGTGCGAGCGCCGACAGCGGCGTCTCGTTGGCGGGTTTCAGCACCACGGTGCAGCCGGCGGCCAGCGCCGGGGACACCTTGCGGGTGATCATCGAGTTCGGGAAATTCCAGGGGGTGATGGCGCCGCACACACCGATCGGCTGCTTGATGGCGAGGAGCCGGGCATCGGCACGCTGGGTCGGGATGGTCTCGCCATAGACGCGGCGGGCTTCCTCGGCGAAGAATTCGATATAGGCGGCGCCGATATCGACCTCGCCCAGCGCTTCGGCCAGTGGCTTGCCCTGCTCGGTGGTCAGGATCAGCGCGAGATCCTCGCGATTGGCGATGATCAGCTCGAACCACTTGCGCAGGATGTTGGAGCGCTGCTTGGCGGTGAACTTGGCCCAGGCCGGAAACGCCTTTTCGGCGGCCTCGACAGCCTGCGTCGCTTCCTTGGTGCTCATATTCGGCACCTTGGCAAGTTCGACGTCATTGACCGGGTTGGTGACCACCGTCTCGCCGGTGCCGACCCAGGCGCCGTCGATGTAGCACTTGTCGCGCAGCAGCGAGGGGTCCTTGAGGCGGTCGCGCAGCGAAGGGGCGGAAGATTGACGTGCGGCGGCGGTCGGTGACATGGGCGGCTCTCCTGCGGAAGTGTCGCGAACGTATAGCCGCGGACTTGTAGAGGAGTATAGGCCCGAAAGCGCCCCTTGGCAGCGAATGGCAGCTATCGCCCGCAGGGGTATTTAACGCCCGAATTCAATATTCGCAGAACGCCGCAAGCCCGATCAGGCCGCGCCGCGCATATAGGTCTCGCGCCTATCGATCATTCGCTCCAAAGCGATGCGGGCGTTGGCACGGGTGGTCGTGGAAAAGGTGCGGTATTCCAGCTCCGGCAGCATCGCGGCGTCGCTGCGACCGAACCAGGAAATAAACGATTTGGGCGGGGCCGAAATCTTCGCCAACGCCTGCGCCAGATTTTCAGCCGCATCGAAAGCGAACAGGGCGCCGGTCTGCGCCACGCGAACTTCGAAAATTCCTGGACCGATCGGGGCCTCGATGCTCTCGCCACGGGAAGCGCGGGGATAATGTTTCCAGTCGGTCCAGTTCGCGATCATCGTCGGTCTCCGCAGCTGACACGCTGCACGTGTTACTCATGGTCTTACGGGTTAGTGTCGGAAAGCGCTTTGACGTTCACGTCATTTTTTGAACACAGCTGCGCCAATTTCGTTCCAAGGCGCGATCGAACTCGCTCCCATGCCCGATATGGTTCCCCTCAGATGCTAAAACCAGCGCAAATGTAATCACATCCGCGAGACCGACGACCTCGCGCCCAAGTTGAATGTCCACGCCGGAAATCGGTAAGATCAAAGAAAACCAGAGAGGAAACGGATGTCAGTTCAAGTCGAGATTGACCGGATTCTGCAGCAAGCCAGCGAAACAGGTGCGATTCCCGGTGCCGTGGCGATGGCTGCGACGCGGAACGAGATCATTTACCAAGGGGCGTTCGGCAAGCGCGACGCATCCAAGGATACCACCATCACACCGGACAGCGTGTTCTGGATCGCCTCCATGACCAAGGCGATCACGGCAGCTGCAGCGATGCAGCTGGTCGAGCAGGACAAATTGACGCTGGATGCACCGCTGGCGACCGTGCTTCAGGACCTCGCGGAGACGCAGGTGCTGGATGGCTTCGACAGCGAAGGCGCTCCGAAACTACGTCCGCCGCGCCAACCGATCACCTTGCGGCATCTGCTGACCCACACCGCCGGTTTCTGCTACGACATGTGGAACGGCGACATGGTGCGCTATCTCGAGACAACCGGCATTCCGCCGTTTCGGTCCGGACTGAACGCCGCCATGAAGGTGCCGATCATGCGCGATCCCGGGACCCGCTGGGAGTACGGCACCAATATCGACTTCGTGGGCAAAGTCGTCGAGGCCGTCAGCGGCGAGCGTCTTGACGCCTATTTCCAGAACCATTTGCTGGCGCCGCTTGGGATGAACGACACCGCCTTCGTGATTGGCGGCGACCGGCGCAAGCGCCTTGTTGCCATGCACAGCCGCGGCGCCGACGGTGCACTGACCCCGATCCCGTTCGAGATCAAGCAGGATCCGGAATTCTTCGCCGGTGGCGGGGGGCTCTATGGCACCGCCCCCGACTACATCAAGTTTACGCAAATGATGCTGAATAACGGGACCGGCAACGGCAATCGGATATTAAAGTCAGAGACCGTCGCGCTGATGAGTCAAAACCACATCGGCGAACTTAACATGACGCCGATGGCTTCAGCGGTGCCGACCGCCAGTAACAATGTCGACTTCCTTCCGGGTATCGACAAGAAATACGGCCTCAGCTTCATGATCAATACGGCGCAGTCACCCGAAGGCCGCAGCGCCGGCAGCCTCGCCTGGGCCGGCCTCGCCAACACCTACTACTGGATCGATCCCGCGCTAGATATCACCGGCGCCATCATGATGCAGGTGCTGCCGTTTGCGGATTCGACTTGTTTGAAGGTGTTTTCGGATTTCGAGCGGGCGGTCTATGCGGGGCTCGGCGCGAAGAAGGCGGCGTGAGAGCCGCTGTCTAATCCCTCTCCCAAGCGCAGCGAAGCTACGCGCAGTGGGGAGCGACTGTCTTTCGGGTCAAGCGTTTTTGGGTTGCCATGGCGTTTTTTCCCGGAGGATGGCGTTGAGGATCGTGAGCAGCTTGCGTGCGACGGCGATGATGGCCACGAGCTTTGGCTTGCCGGCAGCGATGAGCCTGTCGCGGAACGCTTTGAGCGTTGGATTGAAGCGTGCGGCGACCATGGCGCCCATGAACAGCACGCCGCGGACGCTTGCTCTTCCGCCGCCGATGAAGCTCTTGCCGCGCCACTGGCCGGATTGCCGGGTCCATGGCGCCAGACCTGCGAGCGCTGCGATTTGACGGCGATCGAGCGTGCCTAGCTCTGGCAGTTCGGCAATCAGGCTGCGCGCGATGGTCGGCCCGATGCCCGGCACCGAGGCTAGCAGATCTTCCTTCTCGGCCCACACCGGTGATCTCCGCACGTGATCGCCGATGTCGTCGTCCAGCTCCGACAGCTCCTTCTCGAGCGCCTTGCGCAGCCGCGCGATGCTCTTCTTCAGGCGCGGATTGCTGACGCGACGGGCCCGCTGGCTTTCCGCGGCGATCATCTCGACGATCTGGCGCCGGCGCGCGACGAGGTCGGCGAGCAGACGCGTCATCTCGTCGGGCAGCTGGCGCAGCTGCGGTTGGGTCGCCTCGGCAAAATGCGCGATCACCATGGCATCGATCGGATCGGTCTTGGCGCGCTTGCCGAGGGCGTTGGCAAAGGCGCGCACCTGCGCCGGATTGACCACGACGACCGGCAGTCCGGCGCCGGCGAGGCCTGCCGCCACGGCCGTCTCAAAGCCACCCGTGGCCTCGACGGCCACGCGTTGCGGCGAGAAGAGCCTCAGCCGTTCGATAAGCTCGTCGATGCCGGCCCCATGGCGGCCCACCGCAAAGCTCTCACCAGATGGACGCACCGCCACGTCCAGCCGATCCTTCGATACATCGATGCCAACATAAATCGCGTCCATCCGATCCCATCCTTGCGCAACCGGGCTCGCCAAGCGGCCCAAGCGACTGTCCGGGTTCGATGGAACGGCAGGCGAGGACCCATGCTCCCCAGCGGGCTTGATGTCTCTCGGGTGATGCGGTCTCCCACCTGCCACCGCTTCGCCAAGCTTAGCAGAAACGGCATTCGGCAAGTTACAAGGGTGGCGCATTACGAGCGAAGCGAGTGATGTGACGGGTGGGGTGCCCCACGTGAGAGCGTCGCTTGTAGCACCCCCACCTGACCGGCCTGACGGCTGGCCACCCTCCCCCTCCAGGGCAGGGGAATCGCATATGGGCTTGCGTTGACAGCGAATAAGGATTCTTGACAAGCGGTTATCTGGAAGGAGAGACCGCCATTTGCCTCGAAGCCTGTTTTGGAACGGTGCCAGACCCGCGTGCCGGCAATGCCGTCGTATCGGTTCGGCGATTTGATCGTGATGATGGTGCCGGCGAGCCTGTGCGGCGCCAATACGGCGACGGAATTTGCGTTGTTTGCGGAAACCCGCAGGGCGGCGCTGTGCCGCCTGATCGATTACGACGAAGCGCCGAGCCACGACACCTTCTCGCGGCTGCTGCGCCTGATGGACCCACAGGCATTCGAGCGGGCTTTTGCGGCCTTTGCCGCAGGTTTTGCCAAAGCGCTCGGCGAGGCAGCCGGCCCGGACGAGGTCGTGGCGATCGACGGCAAGGCGCTGCGGCGGGCCTATGCGCGGGGCCATCAGGCGTGCCCACCAATGACGGTATCGGCTTTTGCAGTACAAGCCAGGCTCTGCCTTGGCGCGGCTTCGCCGACGGCGGCCGAGAACGAGATCGAAGCCGCATTGCGGGTGATCGCCCTGCTCGATCTGACGGACAAGATCGTCACGGCGGATGCACTGCACTGTCACCGCCGCATGGCGGAGGCTGTGATCGAGCGCAAGGCGGATTACATTCTGGCGCTCAAGGGCAATCGCCGCAATTGGCGCCGCGAGGCCGAAGCCGCGTTTAAATGCCCTGCAATGGCGCCTGCGGCCGAACAGATCGAGCGCAGCCATGGCCGCGAGGAATGGCGCAGGGCCGAAGTCGCGGGTGCGCCACAGGAACTGATGTTGGGCCACCAGGCCTTCATACGCGTGACCTCCCGCCGCGACGCCACCAAACCGCAAGTCCGCCTGTTCATGGCTTCGCGCGTCTTCTCGCCGCAACAGGCACTCGAGATGACCCGGTCGCATTGGCAGGTCGAAAACGGACTGCACTGGATGCTCGACGTTCATCTCGGCGAAGATATGAACCGCGCGCACAAGGACCACGCTCCTGCCAACGTCGCCATCCTCAAGCGGATCGCGAAGAACATCCTTGAGATCTCCGACCGCCCCAAGGTCCCAATCAGCCACCGCATCAAAAAATGCGCCTGGAACGACGACTACCTCGTCGCCGCTCTCGGCCGTATGCGATAGCCCTCCCCACAAGGGGGAGGGATAAGAACGACGTCGTTCTTGGCCTAAGCTTAAACCGGCAATCCGTTCTTGCCCGCCAGGTCCTTCAGCGAAACCTGGGGACGCGCGCCGATATGCTGGATGACCTCAGCGGCGGCCATCGCGCCGAGCTTGCCGGCATTTTCATAGCCGGCGTTGCGCACCAGGCCGAACAGGAAGCCCGCAGCGAACAAATCGCCAGCGCCCGTCGTGTCGACGAGCTTCTCGATCTTGTGTGCAGGCACCGCAACGACGCCATCGCCTGATGTCACGACGCAGCCCTTCTCGCTACGCGTCACGACGCCGAGCTTGATGTCCTTACCGAGCTGCTTGAGCGCGGCATCGAAATCCGTGGTCTCGTAGAGCGAGGTCAGCTCGGCCTCGTTCGCGAAGATGAGATCGACGGTGCCGGAACGCATCAGGTCGAGAAACTCGGCACGATAACGACCAACACAGAACGCGTCCGACAGCGTCAATGCGACCTGACGTTTGGCGTCATGGGCGATTTTCGAGGCCTTCACGAAGGCTTCCTTGGCGCTGACGGGATCCCACAGATAGCCTTCGAGATAGACGATCGACGAGGCTGCGACTGCAGCGGCGTCAATATCGTCGGGTGTCAGATCCTGCGCAGCACCGAGATAGGTGTTCATGGTGCGCTCGCCATCGGGTGTCACCAGGATGTAGGAACAACCGGTGGCCGGACCGCCGGTGGCGGGTTTGGTGTCGAACGCAACGCCGGCAGCACGGATATCGTGGGTGTAGAGCGCGCCGATCTGGTCGTCCTTGACCTTGCCGACATAGGCAGCGCGGGCGCCGAGGCTGGCGAGACCGACGATGGTATTGGCGGCTGAACCGCCGGACATTTCGGTGGCCGGGCCCATCGCGTTGTAGATCGCGGCGGCGCGGGCTTCGTCGATCAGTGCCATGCCACCCTTGGTCATCTCATGCGCGGCAAGGAACTTGTCATCGGCCTGCACCAGCACGTCGAAAATCGCATTGCCGATTCCGAGCACGTCATATTTCGCTGAGGTCATTAAGAATATCCCGTTGCGGCAATTGCGATGAGGCTGAAAATCCGTTTCAACTCGTCTCGCGGTCGCCCAAGTTGAGCCGCCGTAAAGGCCGGTTTGATGGCTGCAGCGACTATCACGTTCTGCCCCGCACCAGCAAGGACAGCCCCTTACGATGGTCCTATGATCCGTTCCATCCTGACCGTTTCCACGGGCACTTTGGCGTCGCGGTTGCTGGGCTTTGCCCGCGACGCGATGGTCGCCGCGCTGCTCGGCGCAGGCCCGGTCGCGGATGCTTTTCTGGTCGCATTCCAGCTCGTCAATGTGATCCGGCGGCTGCTCACCGAGGGCGCGCTGAACGCGGCGCTGATTCCGGCCTGGCTGCGCATCCAGACGACGCGGGGCGCAGTCGCAGCCACAGCTTTTGCGGGTCGTGTGCTCGGCACCATCAGCGTTGCGCTTATCGTCGCGACGATCCTGATCGGCTTTGCGATGCCGCTCGTGATCGCAATGCTTGCCCCGGGTTTCGTCGGCCAGCCGACGCTGCAGCTCGCCGTCGAGAATGCGCGATTGATGCTACCCTATCTCGCCTTCGCCGGCCCCGTCACTGTCATGATGGGACTGCTGAACGCGCAACAACGCTTCGCGTTGACCGCATTTTCGCCGCTGCTCTTCAACATCGCCCTGATCGCCGTCATGACCCTACTGCTGGTGTGGCGGCAAGAGCCAGACACTGCCGCTATGGCCATGGCGGCTACTGTGGGCGTTGCCGGGCTGCTGCAATTGCTGATGCTGATCTTGCGGAAATCTGGCGGCAATCTTGCGACGCCCTTGCGGCTGTCGCTCGATGGCGAGATGCGCGGCTTCTTCCGCAAGGCGTTGCCTGGCATGGTTGCCAATTCCGGGCCGCAGCTTCTCATCGTCACCGGCGCAATCATCGCATCGACGACTCCGGCCGCAGTATCGTGGCTGTATTTCGCGAACCGCTTGATAGAACTTCCGCTCGGCATCGTCGGCACAGCCATGGGCGCTGTGCTGGTCCCCGCACTGACGCGCGCTGTGCGATCAGACGATCACGCCGCCATCGCGCAGGCGGAATCGCGCGGGCTTGAACTCGCTATTGGTCTCGCATTACCGGCTACGCTCGGACTGATGATATTGAGCCATCTCATCGTGCAGTGTCTGTTTCAACACGGCGCGTTCAGCGCGAGCGACACGATCTCGACTGCAGGTGCGCTGATATGGCTGGCACTGGGCTTGCCCGCGCAGGTGCTTGTGAAAGCTCTGTCGCCCGCCTTCTTCGCCCGCGAGGACACGACGACGCCGCTGCTGGCGACGCTTATCGGCCTGGTAATCGCAACCATCTCTGCACTGGTTTTGAATAGGCCATTCGGTGCGAGCGGCATCGCAGCGGCGATCGCTCTGGCGGCGTGGGGCAGCGCGATCTTTTTGATCGTCCGGAGCGCAGCAGCTTTCGGCTTCTCGCCCGACCATGATGCAAGACGCCGACTGCCGATCATTGTCCTGTCGTCGCTGGCCATGGGCGGCCTGCTATGGCTCGCCGCGCATATTGCCTTGCCCTGGACGGCGCAGGCCCACACCCTCGTACGAGCGAGCCTGCTCGGCCTCCTGATCGTTGGCGGGCTGGCAATCTACGCCGCGTTACTGACGCTGACGGGGGCCGTGCGCTGGGCCGAGGTCCGCGGCGCCCTCAAGCGATCACCAGCGGCTGGCTAGGGCAGATTGGCAATGGACGCCGCCCGGCGCCTATGGCAAGTCACGCCCCTTGGCCCGCATTCCACCACGGGCGCACAGGAACTTGGTTATGGCTTTTACCCAACGGGTCTTTTCGGGCGTCCAGCCGACGGGCAATCTGCACCTCGGCAACTATCTCGGCGCGATCGTGAATTTCGTCAAACTGCAGGAGACGCATAATTGCATCTACTGCGTGGTCGATATGCATGCCGTCACCGTGCCGATTTCTGTCTGGGGCGGGCCCGATGAACTGCGCCGTAACACCCGTGAAGTGACTGCGGCCTTCATCGCCTCGGGCATCGATCCGAAGAAGCAGATCATCTTCAACCAGAGCCAGGTGTCCGGCCATGCCGAACTGGCCTGGATTTTCAATTGCGTCGCCCGCCTCGGCTGGCTGAACCGCATGACCCAGTTCAAGGAAAAGGCCGGCAAGGACCGCGAAAACGCGTCCGTGGGTCTCTACGACTATCCAGTGCTAATGGCTGCGGACATTCTGCTGTATCGCGCCACGCACGTTCCGGTCGGTGAGGACCAGAAGCAGCACCTCGAACTGTGCCGCGACATCTCGCAGAAGTTCAACAACGACTTCTCCGAGTCCATCGCAGCGCAGGGCCATGACGGCCCTTACTTCCCGATGCCCGAGCCTGTCATCACTGGCCCGGCAACGCGGGTGATGAGCCTGCGCGACGGCACCAAGAAGATGTCGAAGTCGGACGCGTCGGACAATTCGCGCATCAACCTTACGGATGATGCGGACACCATCGCGCAGAAGATCCGCAAGGCGAAGACCGATCCGGAACCGTTGCCGTCGGAAGAGAAGGGCCTGGAGCCGCGTCCCGAGGCCGACAACCTCGTCGGTATCTATGCCGCACTGTCCAACCGGTCGAAGGCTGACATTCTCAGCGAATTCGGCGGCGCGCAGTTTTCCGGCTTCAAATCGAGCCTCGTCGATCTCGCTGTCGAAAAACTGTCGCCTATCGCCGGCGAGATGAAGCGGCTGACGACATCCGACCTGACCTATGTCGATCAGGTTCTGGCCGATGGCGGTGAACGCGCAGGTGTCATCGCCGCCGAAACCATCAAGTCCGTGAAGGACATCATCGGCTTCATCCACAAGCGGTAATTTTCGCTATCGCATTCCTTTTCTCCGCCACAATCGACGCGACGCAAGCCATCCTTGCGTCGCGCTTGTCGAACGCCGCTGCGCCGTGGCAGCATGACACGATTGCCAAGCCGCTCACATTCTGGCGCATCAGAAGCGCCACAGCATCGGGACATGCATGAGCACCCAGCGACGTAGTTATGAAAGCGGCCACAAGCCGAAATGCCTCGTGGTCGTCGATGACAGCGAGGAATGGGACCGCGCAGTGTATTACGCCAGTCGCTGGGCCATTCGTGTCGGTGGCGGCGTGGTAATGCTGCGCATCATCGACACCGAAGATCGCAACCAGCAATGGCTCGGCGTTGCCGACGTCATGAAGGCCGAAGCGGAAGAAGGCGCCAATGCCGCGCTGGACCGCGCCTCGGGCCGTGCCAATGGCATCGCTGCCATCACCCCTGAACGCGTGATCCGCGAGGGTGATCCCACCGAGCAAATCCTCGACGTGATCGACAAGGACGTCGACATTTCCATGCTGGTGCTGGCTGCATCGGCCGGCGCGGAGGGTCCCGGTCCAATCGTCACCATGATGGCCAAGCTGGTCGGCTCTTTCCCGGTGCCGGTCGTTATCGTGTCGGGCGCCCTGAGCGACCTCGACATCGACGCGCTGTCGTAAGCAACCTGCCGAACCGCTAAGGGACTGCGAAATAGGCCGAATTCGGCAATTTCATGCCTTGACCGTGCGTTTTTCGTCGCCATCTGCTAGGGGATACTCACGCGCCGGCCTTGAACCGGCGACGCAGGAGAGACCGATGTTCATCCAGACCGAAGCTACCCCCAATCCCGCCACGCTGAAGTTCATTCCCGGCCGCGACGTGCTCGACAGCGGCACCATGGAATTCACCTCACCGGAAGCCGCAACGCGTTCGCCGCTGGCCGAAAAGCTGTTCGCCGTGAAGGGCGTCACGTCAGTGTTCTACGGCTCCGACTTCGTCACCGTGACCAAGGACGACAGCGACTGGCAGCACCTCAAGCCGGCGATCCTCGGCGCCATCATGGAGCACTACATGTCCGGCGCGCCGCTGATGGCCGACGGCAGCGTGAGCGGCGACGTGATCTCCGACGACGAGGCCGAATTCTTCAACGAGGAAGACGCCGAGACGGTCGATACGATCAAGGACCTGATCGAGACCCGCGTGCGCCCGGCTGTTGCGAATGACGGCGGCGACATTACTTTCCGCGGCTTCAAGGACGGCATCGTTTATCTGAACATGAAGGGGTCGTGCGCCGGCTGCCCGTCATCGACAGCGACCCTGCAGCACGGCATACAGAACCTGCTGAAGCACTTCGTGCCGGACGTTGTCGAAGTCCGCCCGATGTAAGTTCGGTCGCACCGCGACACATAAAAATGCCCGGGACAATCCCGGGCATTTTCGTTTCTGGAACCAGCCTTCGTTTAGCGGCCGATACTTGCGGCTTCTTCTGCGGCCCGCTGCATGCTCGATGACATTTCGTTCGTCACCGTGCTCTGCTCTTCGACGGCAGCCGCCGTTGCGGTGACATATTCGCTGACGTTCTGGATCTCCTGCTTGATCGCGCTCAGCGCGTCGACCACATCGCTCGAAATGCCATTGAGGCTGCCGATCTCGCTGGCGATCTTATCGGTCGCCTGCTTGGCCTGGTTGGCCAGATTTTTCACCTCCGATGCAACGACCGCAAAGCCACGACCGGCTTCACCGGCACGCGCCGATTCGATGGTGGCATTCAGCGCCAACAGATTGATTTGCCCGGTGATGTTGCCGATCAGCTCGACGATCCCACTCATCGCCTGCGCTGCCGTGCTGAGACGCTGCGCTTGATCGTCCGCCAACTCGACCTTGCCCACCGCAGACATCGCCGTGGTCTTTGATTTCATCATGGCCTCAGAGATTTCGCGCACCGACGCGTTCAGTTCCTCAGCACCAGCGGCGACCGATTCCATCATCGCGCGGACGCGTTCGCTCTTCATGCGCGCGATCACCTGCGCCGTGGTGTCGGTGGCATACTTCACGACCTTGTAGGGCTTGCCATTGAGGTCGAGGATCGGATTGTACGAAGCCTGTATCCAGACTTGTTTGCCGCCCTTACCGATCCGCTGGTACTCCGCCGCCTGGTAATTACCCCGCTTGAGCGCCGCCCAGAATTCGCGATAGTCGGCACCGTCGCGCTCACTCGGCACAACGAACATGCTGTGGTGCTTGCCCTGTATTTCCGAGAGCGCGTAACCGAGCACGCCCAGAAAATTCTCGTTAGCGCTGAGAACGATGCCATCCATGCTAAATTCGATCACGGCCTGCGACTTGCCGATGGCCTCGATCTGACCTGAGAAATTCGCCGTGCGCAGCTTCTGTTCGGTAACGTCTGACGCGAACTTGACTACCTTGATTGGCCGGCCTGTCTCATCAAGGATTGGATTGTAGGTCGCGAGAATCCAGACCTCTTTGCCGTTCTTGCCGATCCGCTTGTATTCGGCGGCCTGATATTCACCACGATTGAGGCTGGCCCAGAATTCGCGATAGGCCGCGCCGTCGCGAGTTGCAGAATCGACAAACATGCTGTGATGTTTGCCTTCGATTTCCGCGAGATTGTAACCCAAGACATTCAAGAACAAGTCATTGGCCGTGACAATCGTCCCATCGAGCTTGAACTCGATGACAGCCTGCGAACGACCGATGGCTGCAATCTTGCCGGCATCGTCCATGCTGCGGATTTTCACTGCAGTTGTATCCATGGCAAACTTGACGATTTTCAGGGGCTTGCCATCATTCCCCAGGATCGGGTTGTAGGAACCCTGGATCCAGACCTCCTTGCCACCTTTGCCAAGACGCTTGAACTCGCCGGCCTGGTACTCGCCGCGATTGAGGTTATTCCAGAACGCGCGATATTCCGCGCTGCTCTTCATTTCCGGCGTCACGAACATGCTGTGGTTCTTGCCGACGATTTCTTCCAGCGTATATCCAAGGGCGGACAGGAAGTTTGGATTGGCTCCGAGGATCGTGCCGTCAGCGCTGAATTCGATCACGGCTTGCGATTTTTTGATCGCTGCCGCCAGGGCCCGCCCCTCGCGCGCCTCTGAACTGCTCAACCAATGCAGCATCGGATCGCCTCCCATAAATATAATCGTATCCAAAAAATTAGACGAATAATTTCAGCCCGCATGAAAGCCACACGCATCCGCGAAATGTCGCTTCCAAACGGTATGCTTATCTCATCGATCTCCGAAGAATTTATTAAGTGAAGCTTTTAACCAGAGTGAAACTGAAGCTGTTCCACGAGCCCATTTCGCTCACGAGAACTTTCGTGGTCTCGCTATCGTATCTTGTGAAATATCTTTATGAGAAAGCGAGTAGTGGATGCACGCCAAAGCTGCCGCCCCTCTCCGGCAGCAAAGCGAATCACAGCACCATTGCGCATGGAGCGATATTCTGCGAGTGGCAGGCGCAAACCCTCGCAAGCCGTGGTAGCGTCTCTTTTATGTTGATCCTTGCCATTGATACCGCCCTTGATGCCTGCGCCGCAGCCATCCTCGACACCCGCACCAGCAAGCTCATTGCGCATGAGTCCATGCCGATGAAGCGCGGACATGCCGAGGCGCTGATGCCGTTGCTCGGGCGCGTCATGGCGGGCTCTGGCATCGCCTTCGCCGACCTCGACCGCATTGCCGTCACCACTGGTCCGGGCAGCTTTACCGGCCTGCGCGTTGGCCTGGCGGCGGCGCGCGGCATCGGCCTGGCGGCGAGCAAGCCTGTGGTCGGCATCACCACACTGACGGCCTATGCGGCATCCGTCGTCAGTGAGAACATGGATGCGCCTGTCATCGCCGCCATCGATGCGCGGCATGACCATGTCTATTTCCAGGTCGTCAGCGGTAACGGCACCTCGCTGGTGCGGCCGGGCGTCATCCCCATCGACGAGGCCCTTGAGGCCGTGCAGTTCGGCGCACCGTATCTGGTCGGCAATGCCGCAGAGATCCTGGCCGCGCGTTGGCCGTCCGATGCGCCGGCGCCGTTGCACGTCGACATGCAACCCGCTCCCGAAATCTCATGGGTGGCATGGCTTGGCGCCGCGGTGAATCCGGAAACCGCGCTGGCGCGTCCCTACTATCTGCGCGCCCCTGATGCCAAGCCGCAAAGCAGCCTGATGCAGCAGGCCGCACTAGCCGCATCATGATGCCGGCCTGGCTGCTGCGCCTGTTCAGCCGCGGCAACGCGGTGGTCGAGCCCGCCACGCTGCGCGACGCGCGACAACTCGCACAACTGCATGCGGCATCCTTCCATCGCGGCTGGGGTGCCGGGGAATTCGAACAGATGCTGCGCGAACAAAACACCCTCGTGCATCGGCTGAAACTGCGCGGCCGCCTCATCGGCTTCGCCGTCTCACGAATCGCCGCCGATGAAGCCGAGATTCTCTCCGTTGCGGTGTCGCCCGCTCATCGCGGCCGCGGCCTGTCGCGCGACCTGTTCCTCACCCATCTCGGTCATCTGGCCGGTCGCGGCGTGCGTACCGTGTTCCTCGAAGTCGAGGAAAACAATCTACCGGCGCGGCGGCTTTATGACAGAACCGGCTTCGCAGTCGCGGGACGCCGGGAACGTTACTATAAGGAAGCGGATGGAGCGGAATTGAATGCGCTGGTGATGCGGCGCGACTTGTCCTGACGCCTGCGGAGTGGCAAAAGAAGCTACGATGGGACTCGGATCATGACTGCACTGAAATCATCTGCGATGAAGTCTGCTGGTATCGAGGCGCGCTGCGCCGCGACCGGCATGCGCATGACGGAACAGCGCCGCGTGATTGCGCGCGTTCTGGCGGAAGCCGACGATCATCCCGATGTCGAGGAACTGTATCGCCGCTGCGTTGCGGTCGATGACAAGATCTCGATCTCGACGGTGTATCGCACGGTGAAGCTGTTCGAAGACGCCGGCATCATCGAGCGTCACGATTTTCGCGAAGGCCGCGCGCGCTACGAGACGATGCGTGACAGCCATCACGACCATCTGATCAACTTGCGTGACGGGACCGTCATCGAATTCACGTCTGAAGAGATCGAGAAATTGCAGGCTGAAGTCGCCGCGAAGCTCGGTTACAAGCTGGTCGATCACCGGCTGGAGCTGTACTGCGTGCCGCTCGACGAGGACAAAACCACCAAGTGAGCGAATCAACCAAGTGAGTTCAGTTTCTTCGCGCTTCGATCTCGTCATCTTCGATTGTGACGGCGTGCTCGTCGACAGTGAGTCCCTCGCTTGCGTCGTCCACGCGGATGTCCTGACCCAGTTCGGTTATCCCATCACCGCCGATCAGGTGCATGAGCGTTTCCTCGGCCGGTCCGCGCGCGAGGCGCGCCTGGAAGTCGAGACCGAGCTCGGCCGCGTGCTGCCCGATGACTACACCGCGACGCTGAAAGCCACGATCGACGAGGTGTTCGGCGCGAAGCTGCAGCCGATCCCGCATATCGCCGAGACACTCGCAATATTGTCACAGCCGGTTTGCGTAGCGTCCTCGGGCACACCGACACGCATTCGCAGCAGCCTCACTACGACCGGGCTGCTCGATCGTTTCGATCCGCATCTGTTTTCCGCTCTGCAGGTCGAGCGCGGCAAGCCGCAGCCCGATCTGTTTCTGTTTGCCGCCGCGCAAATGAATGCCGCACCCGAGCGCTGCGTCGTGATCGAGGACAGCATTCCCGGCGTTACGGCGGGCGTCGCCGCCGGCATGACCGTGTTCGGCTATCACGGCGGCGGCCATTGCAGCCCAGCCACCGCGGCAGCCCTGACGGCCGCTGGAGCCCATCTCGTATTCGACGATATGCGGCAGCTCCCTGGCCTGGTGGTCAGGGGCGCACTGGCTGGCGAGCCCGTCGGCCTCGCCTAAGCCATTGCGAGCACTTATATTTTGCAGAAATGCTGGATTTTCCGGACGTTAGCCTATAATTGAGCGCTGCGCAGCAAGCGCATTTCCAGCCCATTACAGGTTCCATGACCGCGCCGCGTAAGCTGCATATCAAATCCTACGGCTGCCAGATGAACGTCTACGATGCCCAGCGCATGGTGGACACGCTGGCGCCTGAAGGCTTCGTCGAGACGGCCAATGTCGACGACGCGGATCTGGTGATCCTCAACACCTGCCACATCCGCGAGAAGGCGTCCGAGAAGGTCTATTCGGAGCTCGGCAAGCTGCGCGTGGCCAAGGCAGAAGCCGCGCAGGCCGGACGCAAGATGAACGTGGTCGTCGCCGGCTGCGTCGCGCAGGCCGAAGGCAACGAAATCATTCGCCGCGCGCCCGTGGTCGATGTCGTGGTCGGGCCGCAGAGCTATCACAACCTGCCGGCGCTGCTGAAACAGGCGAAAGCCGGTGGCCGCGCGCTCGACACTGAATTTCCCATCGAGGACAAGTTCGGCTTCCTGCCGCCGCCGAAGCCGGCAGCGATTCGTGCCCGCGGCATTTCCTCTTTCGTTACCGTGCAGGAAGGCTGCGACAAGTTCTGCACCTTCTGCGTCGTGCCCTACACCCGCGGCTCCGAAGTCTCGCGCCCGGTGGCGAAGATCATCGACGACGTGCAGCGGCTCGCCGATAACGGCGTGCGCGAGATCACGCTGATCGGCCAGAACGTCAACGGCTATCACGGCGAGGGTCCCGACGGCCGTCCGTGGGCACTGGGCACGCTGCTCTATCGCCTCGCAAAAATTCCCGGCATCGCCCGGCTGCGCTATTCCACCAGCCATCCCCGAGACGTCGAGGACACGCTGATATCGGCGCATCGCGATTTGCCGGAGCTGATGCCGTTCGTGCATCTGCCGGTGCAGTCGGGTTCCGACCGCATTCTGGCGGCCATGAACCGCAAACATACAGCCGAAGATTATCGCCGCGTCATCGACCGTTTTCGCGGCGCGCGGCAAGACATTGCTTTTACTTCTGATTTCATCGTGGGCTTCCCGGGCGAGACCGAGGAAGATTTTGCAGCCACGCTCGCGCTCGTCACACAAATCGGATACGCTGGCGCTTATTCGTTCAAGTATTCGCCGCGTCCGGGAACGCCGGCCGCGGATTTGCAGGAGACGGTGTCACAGGCTGACATGGACGAGCGATTGGTGAGGCTTCAGAACCTGATCGACAGCCAGCAATCGGCCTTCAACGCGGCCACGATTGGACGCACTGTGGATGTGCTGTTCGAACGCCCCGCGCGCAATCCCGGCCAGATCGTCGGCCGCACCGCTTACCTGCAACCGGCCCATGTGATGGCTTCTGACGACATCATCGGCCAGGTGCTTCCGATCACCATTGAGAGCCTTGAGCGCTACAGCCTGCTCGGCAGCCTCGCGTCACCTCCAGTTGCTAGTTCTCCAGTACCACCAGTGTTGCAGCCAGTCCGTTCTCACACCGTCACGGGAGCCTGAATTCTTGGCCAAAAGCGCATCGGATTCGTCTACGCTCGCTGTTCGTAAACTCGATACTCCACCGCAGGCCGAGACGCAGGTCGTCATCGACTTTGATGACAACCGGGCGGCCTCTTCGCTGGTCGGGCCTTATGGCCAGAACCTCGCAATCATCGAACGCCGGCTGAATGTCGTCGTCGATTCCCGCGGCAACCACATCACCCTTACCGGCACCCGCGACGCCTGCGATGCCGCACGGCGTGTACTCGAAACGCTCTATGCGCAGGCAGTGCAGGGCCATGACCTTGCCCCCGGCGATGTCGAAGGCACGATCCGTGCGACGCTGGCGCAAGGTACGCTGTTTCCGTTCGATCCCAAGGGATCGAAAGCAGCCGCCTCGAATTTCGAGACCATCAATCTGCGCAAGCGCCCGGTGCGCGCCCGCACTGCGACGCAGGACGCCTATATCCGCGCGCTGAAGAGCAACGAGCTGGTGTTCGGCATCGGCCCCGCCGGTACCGGCAAGACCTGGCTTGCGGTTGCGCAGGCGGCGATGCTGTTCGAGCGCAAGGAAGTCGATCGCATCATCCTGTCGCGTCCCGCGGTAGAAGCAGGCGAACGGCTCGGCTTCCTGCCCGGCGACATGCGCGAGAAGGTCGATCCCTATCTGCGCCCGATCTATGACGCATTGTATGACCTGATGGACGGGCGCATTGTCGAACGCGCGTTGCAGACCGGCGAAATCGAAATCGCGCCGCTTGCCTTCATGCGCGGCCGCACGCTGACCAATGCCGCAATCATTCTCGACGAAGCGCAGAACACCACCTCGATGCAGATGAAGATGTTTCTGACGCGTCTTGGCGAGAATAGCCGCATGATCATCACCGGAGATCCCTCGCAGGTCGACTTGCCCAACGGCCAGACCTCGGGTCTCGCCGAGGCCGCGCGTCTGCTCGACGGCGTGCAAGGCATCTCGCAGGTGAAATTCACCGGCGAAGACGTGGTTCGCCACGAACTCGTGGCTCGCATCGTCGCCGCTTACGAAGGAACGCCGCAGAAGGCGGTCGCTACAAAGACCTGATGACATACTCATACGCTGACGACGGACCCGGGATCGGGTCCGTTCGCGAAAGAAGTTCGATACCGATGCCGACCTATTCATCTCCCGCGACAGAGGTTCTTGTTGTCGCCGATTGCTGGTCTGCAGAGGCCGATGCTGACGCCGTGATTCACCGCGCCATCGAAGCTGCCGCCGCCATGGTCGACACCGATACGGCCGACGCCGAACTCGCCATCATGCTCACCGACGATGCCGGCATCCGCACGCTGAACCAGAACTGGCGTGGCATCGACAAGCCGACCAACGTCCTGTCGTTCCCGGCGCTGCAGCCGCCCGAAGGCGCGGACGAGCCCGATGACATGCCGCGCATGCTCGGCGACATCGCCATTGCCTACGAGACCACGCGCCGCGAGGCTGACGAAGAAGAGAAGAGCTTCGCCAACCATCTCAGCCATCTCGCCATTCACGGTTTTCTGCATCTGGTCGGTTACGATCATGAGAAGGACGACGAAGCCGAAGAGATGGAAGCGCTGGAGCGCGAGATCCTGGCAACGCTCGGGATCCCGGACCCCTATGCAGATCAGGATCGGGTGACCTGAGATGCCGGACGGCGACACTAGAAGCGATCATTCGAAGACCTCAAGCAATCTGCCTGCGGTGGTTCACGACGGCGAGGTCATGCGCCCGACGTCGGAGACCTGGCTGACCCGCGCGATCCGCTCGCTGTTCGGCTGGAAGCCGGGCTCGGTGCGTGCCGACCTGCAAGTCGTGCTCGACGCCTCCGCGCCTGACGAGACCGGCTTCTCCACCATCGAGCGCACGATGTTGCGCAATATTTTGGGGCTCAACGAGCGCCGCATCGCCGACGTCATGGTGCATCGCGCCGATATTATCGCGGTGAAGCAGGATATCTCGCTCGGCGAATTGATGGGCCTGTTCGAGAGCGCGGCGCATTCGCGCTTGGTCGTATTCAACGAAACCCTCGACGATCCCGTCGGCATCGTTCATATCCGCGACCTGCTGGCATACATGACCGTGAAGGCGCGCAACGTCGTGCCGTCGACAGCCAAGAAGAAGAAAGTGTTTCCCGCGGGCCTCGACCTGCGTTCGGTCGATCTGGCGCAGACCGTCGTTGACACCGGCATCATCCGCAAGCTGCTCTACGTGCCGCCATCGATGCGCGCCATCGATCTGCTCGCGCAGATGCAGGCAGCACGCATCCATCTCGCACTCGTTGTCGACGAATATGGCGGCACCGACGGCCTCGTCTCTATCGAGGACATCGTCGAGCAGATCGTCGGCGAGATCGATGACGAACACGACAG
Organism: Tardiphaga sp. 42S5; assembly: GCF_034044155.1. Classification (NCBI taxonomy): domain Bacteria; kingdom Pseudomonadati; phylum Pseudomonadota; class Alphaproteobacteria; order Hyphomicrobiales; family Nitrobacteraceae; genus Tardiphaga; species Tardiphaga sp. 42S5. The sequence continues at coordinate 647,943 of NZ_CP139027.1, forward strand.
CGACGAGCCGCCATCCATTGTCAGGCAGGGCGACAGCTTCATCGCCGATGCACGCGCCAGCCTCGATGACGTGCGCGCCATGATCGGTGAAGAATTCGAGACCGGCGAAGACGGCGAGGAAGTCGAAACGCTCGGCGGCTATCTCGTCACCCATGTCGGCCGCTTGCCCGTGCGCGGCGAAGTGATTTCCGGCCCCGGCAATTTCGAGATCGAAGTGCTCGATGCCGATCCGCGCCGCGTCAAGCGGCTGCGCGTCGGCCCCCGCAAGGAGCGACCTGCGCCGCGTGCCCGCGAACCACGCCGCCGCGATGCGTCATCGGACACCGGCGCGGCACCGTCCAATGACAATGTGAATACGCCTCCATCAGGCGACAGCGCGGGAACGCCGTGACATCACGCAGCCTGCGCTCGGTCGCACTCAGCATCATTCTCGCTTGGGGTTGGAAGCGCGCAGGCATCGCGCTGCTGGCCGGCGCGGTATCGTCGCTGGCGATGGCGCCGTTCAACGCCTGGCCGGTGCTGTTCATCACGTTCCCCGTCGTCGTCTGGCTGATCGAGGGCGCCGCCGCCGGCAAGATGCGCGGCATTCCCGCGGCCGCCATGGCGGGCTGGTGGTTCGGTTTCGGCTATTTCGTGCCGGGCCTATACTGGATCGGCTACGCTTTCCTCGTCGACGCGCAGACCTTCGCATGGCTGTTGCCCGCCGCGATCTGCGGCCTGCCCGCCTATCTCGCGCTGTTCACTGCGATCGGCTTCGCGCTGGCACGCCTGCTTTGGACCAAGGATGTCGCGCGGATCTTCGCGCTCGCCGCGAGCCTGACGATCGGCGAATGGCTGCGCGGCCACGTGCTGACGGGCTTTCCCTGGAATGCGTTCGGCTATGCACTCACCGAACCGCTCGCGCTCGCGCAGAGCGCATCGCTGGTCGGCCTATGGGGACTGACATTTATCACTGTAGCGATCTTTGCATCGCCTGCGGTGCTGATCGACGGACGCTCGCGCACGCAGCGGCCCTGGCTGGCGCCGGCGCTTGCGCTGGTGCTGCTCGTCGCGATGGGCGCCTATGGCATGGCCCGGCTGTCACGCACCCCGACGCAACTGGTTGCCAATGTGAAACTGCGCATCATGCAGCCGAATCTGTCGCAGGACACGCGCTTCAACTATTCCGCCAAGGCGGATGTCATGAGCAGATATCTTGCGCTATCGGACCGCGCGACCGGTCCACAGAATTCAGGCGTCGGCGCAGCCAACATCCTGATCTGGCCGGAATCGGCATTCCCGTTCTTCCTGTCGCGCGAACCCGATGCGATGGCGCAGATCGCCAATCTGCTGCCGAAAGGCACCGTGCTGGTCACCGGAGCCGTGCGCCCGCCGGATGCGCCACTCGGCGCGCGCATCACGCAGGCCTATAATTCCATTTACGTGATCGACCATGACGGCAGCATCCTGTCGACCTACGACAAACTTCATCTGGTGCCGTTCGGCGAGTATCTGCCGTTCCAGAGCTTCATGGAGAAGATCGGCTTCCAGCAATTGACCAAAGTCCATGGCGGCTTCATTCCCGGCACGCGCCGGAAGCCAATGGACATTCCCGGCGCGCCGCGCATGCTGCCGCTGATCTGCTACGAGGCGGTTTTCCCGGACGATATCACCACGCGCAACGATCGGCCGGGCTGGATCGTCAATCTCACCAATGATGGCTGGTTCGGGATTTCCACGGGCCCCTATCAGCACCTGCAGCAAAGCCGTGTCCGCGCCATCGAGGAAGGCCTGCCGCTGGTTCGCGCTGCGAACACCGGCATTTCCGTCGTGGTCGACCCTGTCGGCCGCCTGATCGCGCGGCTCGATCTCGGTGTCGAAGGCGTGCTGGATTCGGGATTACCAGCGGCCATTTCGCCGACGGTCTACTCGAAAATCGGCGATATTCCCGCCGCGATGTTTGTCGCGCTCGCGATCATTTTCGCCGTTCGGCGGCGTACGCCGGTACGCCACTAGCTTGATACTTGAAGCATTTGATATAGCTTGCAAGCTAGCTTTCGCCGCCTACCGAACAACCCTCTCGATGTGATTGCTTTTTAAGCTAGCTTTGTAAGCTTTATTTCTCACCTATTGAGAAATAAAGGTGCAGTGGCTTAAATTTTCCGCTTAGGAAAATTTGCGCGGTTGTTATAATCCACTAGGATACCTTTGGTTACAACCGAAGCCGCCCTAAATGACGGATTGCCACGCATGATCCGTCTCCCTTGATGTGATCCAGGAGTAATTGAGATGTCGACGAAAGCGCCCAATCCTGTTGACAAATATGTCGGCAGCCGTGTGCGCATGCGGCGCATTATGCTCGGCATGAGTCAGGAAAAGCTGGGCGAAGCCCTCGGTCTGACGTTTCAGCAAGTTCAGAAATACGAGAAGGGCACCAACCGCGTCGGCGCCAGCCGGCTGCAGCAGATTTCGGAAATTCTGCAGGTCCCCGTCTCGTTCCTGTTCGAAGGCGGCCCCGGCGCGATCCATAACGGCGAAGGCTTCGCTGAAGCGTCCTCGCCTGCCTATGTCTCCGACTTCCTCGCCACCTCCGAAGGCCTCGCTCTGACCCGCGCCTTCACGCGCATCACCGATGCCAAGCTCCGCCGCAGCATCGTCGACCTGGTCGAACAGATCGCTTCGCGCGAAGCCCCGGATCAGCGCTAAAATCACGGTAGTTTCAACGGAAATTCGTCATCGCGCCTGATGGCGCCGATGGCGTTTCGGCTGTATCACTCGCGCGCGATGACCACAGCCAATTCCAATCATAACGATGACGATGCCCCCGCTGATGCGGGTGCGTCCACGCCTGCCGAGAGCGGCCATTACACCGGCTCGTTCTTCGGACGCCGCAAGGGCCACAAGCTGCGCGACCATCAAGCCGACCTGATGGCGACGCTACTGCCGGCGCTCACCGTCGACATCGCACATCCCGCACCTGACGATATCCGCACGCTGTTCGGCACTGATGTCGAGACCGTGCGTCTGGAGATCGGCTTCGGCGGCGGCGAGCATCTGGTCGCGGAAGCGCTGGCGCATCCTGACATCGGCTTCATCGGCTGCGAGCCCTACATCAACGGCATGGCGAAGATTCTGACGCAGATCGAGGCGCAGAACATCGGCAATATCCGCCTCGTCGCCGGCGACGCCGCCGAACTTCTCACATGGGCACCGGCGCAATCGCTGTCACGCATCGATCTGATCCATCCGGATCCATGGCCGAAGAAGCGTCACTGGAAACGCCGCTTCGTGCAGGACGCAACACTGGCTGCGATGGCGCGCGTGCTGAAGCCGTCAGGCGAATTTCGTTTCGTGCATGATATTCCGGATTACGTCGCGTGGACACTCTGGCATGTGTCGCGATCGCCGGATTTCACCTGGACTGCAGAGCGCGCCGATGACTGGCGTCTGCCATGGCCGAACTACACCATGACGCGCTACGGCCACAAAGCCACGCGCGAGGGCCGCATCTCGGCCTATCTCATCTTCAAACTGATCTCGTAAGATAAGCGGCGAGCGTAAGCGCTTCGCCTCACAGCATGTTCGGAAGCACACGATCCGGCGGCTTGTGATTGTCGAGGAAAGCACGGATGTTGATGATGACTTTCTCGCCCATCTCGACACGGCCTTCGATCGTCGCCGAGCCCATATGCGGCAACAATACCACCTTGCCGGCGCGCGCGAGCCGCACCAGCTTCGGACTCACCGCGGGCTCATGTTCGAACACGTCGAGCGCGGCACCGGCAATGTCGCCCGACTCGATCAGCTTGATCATCGTCTCTTCGTCGATCACCTCGCCGCGCGCGGTGTTGACGATATAGGCGTCCTTGCGGATCAGCTTGAGGCGGCGTGCTGACAGCAGATGAAACGTCGCCGGCGTATGCGGACAGTTCACCGAGATGATGTCCATGCGCGCCAGCATCTGGTCGAGCGAATCCCAATAGGTCGCACCGAGTTCTTCGGCAATCTTCGGTGCCACCGGTTTGCGATTGTGATAATGGATCTGTAGCCCGAAGGCGCGGGCGCGGCGCGCCACAGCCTGGCCGATGCGGCCCATGCCGATGATGCCGAGCCGCTTGCCCCCTAACCGCTTGCCCAGCATCCAGGTCGGCGACCAGCCTTGCCAGTCCTTGCCTTCGGTCAGGATCGAGGCACCCTCGATCAGCCGGCGCGGCACTGCGAGGATCATCGACATGGTCATGTCGGCGGTGTCTTCGGTGAGTACCTTCGGCGTGTTGGTGACCGTGATGCCGCGGGCATGGGCGGCGGTGACGTCAATATTGTCGACGCCGTTGCCAAAATTGGCGATCAGCCTGAGCTTGCAGTCAGGATGCTCGAGCAGCTCTTTGGTAATTTCGTCGGTGACGGTCGGCACCAGCACATCGGCGGTGCGGGTCGCTTCAGCGAGTTGCTCAGGCGTCAGAGGCGTGTCGTCGAGATTGATGTGCGCATCGAACAGTTCGCGCATGCGGGTCTCGATCGAGTCCGGCAGCTTGCGCGTGACGATGACGAGAGGCTTTTTCTTGACCGACATGTCCTGCTCTCTCGCGCTTTGGCTAATCCGTTCAGTCCGCATTAACCCGGTTGTTCGAAACTGCCGCAGCCGCGAATTCACCGTTTCCTCGGGTTCCCCGACACCCTTTTTGGTGCCTTGGCCTTGGGTCCTCTCTAGCAGAAGACCAAGCCAAAACAAGAACCCAACAGGCGCGTGCGGCGCGGCGACACTTGCGTTCTTTGGATTGGGTTGAGGTGGGGTTGATGGCGTTCCGGCGATTTGCGTGTGCGATGTTGGCGATGGGTATTCTGATCGCGGCAGCAATCGATCCGGCTCTCGCTGCCAAGGACACGCCGCTAGGCGCCAGCGGCCTGCCGGTGCCGCGCTACGTCAGCCTCAAGTCGGATCACGTTAATGTCCGCGCCGGCCCCACCAAGGACAACGATGTCGCCTGGGTCTATACTCGCTCCGGACTGCCGGTCGAGATCACCGCCGAATACGAGAACTGGCGCCGCGTCCGCGATTCCGAGGGCGCCGAGGGCTGGGTCTATCACTCGCTGCTGTCCGGCCGCCGCACCGCGGTCGTGACCATGAAATCCAAGGACGAACTCGCCTCGATCTACGACAATCCGGATGCGACCAGCGCCGTCGCAGCGCGGTTACAGGCGGGTGTCGTGGCGCAGGTAAAGCGCTGTAATAATGGCTGGTGCCGGGTGATCGGCAACGGCTTTGATGGCTGGATCGAACAGCAACGGCTATGGGGCGTCTACGCCGACGAGAAGGTGAACTGAGCACATCCCGCATCGGGAGCCTGGCCTGCGCCGGCGCAGTGATCGCCGTTGCAGCGCTGTCATGGTCCGGCCGGGCTCGTGCGCAATCCGTCACTGAGACGTGTCTGGCAGTGGATCAGCGGCTGTCTGGCGATGCGACCCTTCCGCGCACCGTGGCTGCGCTCAAAACCGGTGGCCCGCTCAAGATCGTCGCCATGGGCTCGTCCTCGACGCTCGGCCTGTGGCAATCCGACCCCACCAAAACCTATCCCGGGATGCTGCAGAGCGAGCTGCAACGCCTGAAGCCGGGACTGCGGCTGGAGGTCATCAATAGTGGGCGGAACGCCGACACGATCCCGGGCAATATCGCCCGCTTCGACGGCGATGTGCTGGCGCATCGCCCGGATCTGGTGATCTGGCAGATCGGCACCAATGACGTGACCTGGCTGCAAAGCGCGGACAGCCTGACCAACAGGATCGTCGAGGGCATCCGCCTGCTGAAGGCTGACGGGGCCGACGTGATCCTGATGGATCAGCAATACGCGCCGGTCATTCTTGCATCGCAATATTCCAAGATGCAGGCGAGCATAGCTCACGCCGCCCGGCAGGAGCGCGTACCGCTGTTCTCGCGCTTCGAGCTGATGCGCCGTGCAGTGGACGCAGGGCTCTCCATGGGAGCGCTGACGGCTTGGGACGGACTACACAATTCCGCCGCCGGCTACGAATGCATAGGTCGCGCACTGGCGCGCGCGATCGTGGCGACGGCTGCAGCTGATGAGCAAGCGTCGCCGAAAACGGTTCGGCGGCGCAAATAACTTCAGAATTTGGATAAAGTCGTTAGCGCTTTTTGCGCAGGCGAACGACCATGTCGATGCGGCTGATCTCGAAGCCCTCGGGGACTTCCGGCATCTTGGTCAGCACGAGGTTCTGGTCCGGAATATCGACCAGCTCGTGGTTGTTCTCGAGATAGTAGTGGTGATGCGAGGTCACATTGGTATCGAAATAGGTCTTCGTACCATCGACGCTGACCTGACGAAGCAGGCCGGAATCCGTGAGCTGATTGAGCGTGTTGTAAACGGTGGCCAGCGACACTGGCACCTTGGCGAGGGTCGCTTCCTCGTACAGCATTTCCGCAGTGAGATGACGCGCGCCCTTGCCAAACAGCAGCCAGCCCAGCGCCATGCGCTGACGGGTGGGACGCAGGCCGACCGACTGCAGCATCTCGTTGACGTCATGCCACGGGCAACCAGTCAAAGCCGGCTGGCGGCCGTGATTGATTTCCGCAACCGCAGCTGCGTCATCCAGAACTGAAACGCTGTCGCTCATATCCACGTCAGTAATCCTGCCGTTCACACTCAAAAAGAACACTGAATTAGCCTTCTATTATAGAAAGGCGGGGCCTCAGATGCAAGGTTTTCGCAACTAGGAGCCATGCATCAGAAGGGATGCTTCGCAGTGCATCGCAACATGGTCAATAACCCGCCAAAAGCAGGCGATCCGCCGCTTTGCCGCCCCATAAGCCTATGATAGAGAGCGCCCAACCGGGGCAAGTTCCCGTGTCATTTGGAACAATTCTATATGTGGCGACTCCACCCGGGGTAGCCACCACCATCGATGGACCCAGAAAGCCGGCATGATCCAGGAACAACGCAACAGCTACGCATATGAAGACCTGCTGGCCTGCGGCCGCGGCGAGCTGTTCGGACCAGGCAACGCTCAATTGCCGCTGCCGCCGATGTTGATGTTCGACCGCATCACCGAGATCACGGCTGATGGCGGCGAATTCGGCAAGGGTCTCGTGCGCGCTGAACTCGACGTCAATTCGGACCTCTGGTTCTTTGCCTGCCACTTCAAGGGCGATCCGGTCATGCCGGGCTGCCTCGGCCTGGACGCCATGTGGCAGATGGTCGGGTTCTTTCTGGGCTGGTCGGGCGGCATCGGCCCCGGACGTGCGCTCGGGCTCAGCGAGCTGAAGTTTTCCGGCCAGGTTCTCCCGAACGTCAAAAAGGTCGTGTACACCATCGATATCAAGCGCGTGATGCGTTCAAAATTGTGGTTGGGGATTGCCGACGGCTCGCTTTCGGCCGATGGCGAGATTATCTATCGCGCCAAGGACCTGAAGGTCGGCCTGTTCAAGCAGGAAGCACCTGCCGCATTGCAGCCGGGAACGTGATCTACCGGGTGCCATTCAACGGCGGTCTCCGAGGGGGCGACCGCCAGTTCCACAACAACGTAATTCAAAGGGCGAGGCGATCATGAGGCGGGTTGTCGTCACGGGGATGGGCATTGTCTCATCTATCGGAAACAACACTCAGGAAGTGCTTGCGAGCCTCCATGAGGCAAAGTCGGGCATCACGCGCGCCGACAAATACGCAGAGCTCGGTTTCCGTTCGCAGGTGCAAGGCGCACCGACCATCAATCCGGCCGATGTGATCGACCGCCGCGCGATGCGCTTCCTCGGCGAAGGCGCCGCATGGAATCACATCGCCATGGAACAGGCGATCCAGGACTCCGGTCTCGAAGAGTCGGACATCTCGAACGAGCGCACCGGCATCATCATGGGCTCGGGCGGACCTTCCGCACGCACTATCGTCGAAGCCGCGGACATCACGCGAACGAAGGGTCCGAAGCGCGTTGGTCCGTTCGCGGTGCCGAAGGCGATGTCCTCGACGGCATCCGCCACGCTCGCGACCTGGTTCAAGATCAAGGGCGTGAACTATTCGATCTCTTCGGCCTGCGCGACCTCGAACCACTGCATCGGCAATGCCTATGAGATGATCCAGTGGGGCAAGCAGGACGTCGTATTCGCCGGCGGCTGCGAAGAGCTCGACTGGTCGCTCTCGGTGCTGTTCGACGCCATGGGCGCAATGTCCTCGAAGTATAACGACACCCCATCGACGGCCTCGCGTCCCTATGACGTCAGCCGTGACGGCTTCGTCATCGCCGGCGGCGCCGGCGTGGTCGTGGTCGAAGAACTCGAGCACGCGAAAGCACGCGGCGCCAAGATCTATGGCGAAATCATCGGCTACGGCGCCACCTCGGATGGCTACGACATGGTCGCTCCATCCGGCGAAGGCGCAGAGCGTTGCATGAAGATGGCGCTGGCCACCACCGGCGGCATCAAGATCGACTACATCAACCCGCATGCGACGTCGACGCCTGCCGGCGATCCGCCGGAAATGCAGGCGATCCGCAACGTGTTCGGCACGGGCGAGAAATGCCCGCCAATCTCGGCGACCAAGGCCCTCACCGGCCACTCGCTCGGCGCCACCGGCGTGCAGGAAGCAATCTACTCGCTGCTGATGATGCAGAACGGGTTTATCTGCGAGAGCGGCAACATCACCGAACTTGATCCGGTGTTCGCCGACATGCCGATCGTGCGCAAGCGCATCGACAATGTGAAGGTCGGCACCGTGCTGTCGAATTCCTTCGGCTTCGGCGGCACCAACGCCACGCTGGTCTTCAAGCGGATGGATGCATAACGCGATGCCATCACTGATGCAGGGCAGGCGCGGACTGATCATGGGCGTCGCCAATGATCATTCTATCGCGTGGGGAATCGCCAAGGCCCTGCATGCGCAGGGTGCCGAACTGGCTTTCACCTATCAGGGCGATGCACTTGGCAAGCGCGTCAAGCCGCTGGCGGAATCGCTCAATGCGGATCTGATCCTGCCCTGCGACGTCGAGGACATCGCCAGCGTCGATGCGACCTTTGCTACGATCAAGGAGAAATGGGGCGGGCTGGATTTCCTGGTCCACGCCATCGGTTTCTCCGACAAGAACGAACTCAAGGGCCGCTACGCCGACACCACGCGCACCAATTTCTCGCGCACCATGGTAATCTCCTGCTTCTCCTTCACCGAAATCGCCAAACGCGCGTCGGAAATCATGAAGCCCGGCAGCGCCATGATCACGCTAACTTTTGGCGGATCGACCCGCGTGATGCCGAACTACAATGTCATGGGCGTTGCCAAGGCCGCTCTCGAAGCCTCGGTGCGTTATCTCGCATCTGACTTTGGCCGCCAGGGCATTCGCGTCAACGCGGTGTCGGCTGGCCCGGTACGTACACTGGCCGGCTCGGGCATCGGCGATTCCCGCGCGATGTTCGCATTCCAGCAGAAACATTCGCCGCTCGGCCGCGGCGTAACACTGGAAGAACTCGGCGGCACTGCGCTGTATCTGCTGTCGGATCTTTCCGGCGGCGTGACCGGCGAAACGCATTTCGTCGACTCCGGCTACAACATCATCTCGATGCCGCATCCGGATGCGTTGAAGGCAGACGCAAGCGAGTAATTCGCCTTACGTCTTTTCCCCCGATGCAAATTCCATTGCCCGCTGGAAGGCCGGACGAGCGCTGCAACGGTCGAGATAGCGCTCGAACGCCGGGCGCGACGGGACCATCTTGAAATTGCGCACGGCAAAGTTCAGTCCTGAACCGATGGCGATATCGGCGGCAGAGAATTGTGCGCCAAGAATCCATGGACCTTCATCAAGCGCGGCTTCGAGCACATCGAACACGCGCTGCGCATCGCCCCAGCCCGCGGCCACCGGATTCAGCTCCATCTTGGTCGCGATCTGTGCGATCGCCGGTTCGATACAGCCCGGCGCAAAGAACAACCAATAGAGATATTTCGCGCGATGAGAATCGCCGAGTGGAGGTGCAAGCTTCGCCTCGGGATAGCGCTCGGCCACATAAGCGCAGATTGCCGCAGCCTCGGCCATGGTGGCGTCGCCATCCTGCAGAGCCGGCACCTTGCCCATCGGATTGACGGCGAGGAATTCCAGCGTGCGCTGCGCACCGGTGGAGATATCGGTCAGCACGCGCTCATAGGCGACGCCGGTTTCCTCCATCAGCCAAAGCGCCGTGAATGAGCGCGAGCGCGGCGACCAGTAGAGTTTCATCATCTGGAGATCCTCCGGAGAAACATTTTGCCATTTGTGCGGGGATTCGGAGAAAGCTGCAAGACGCAGAGCGCTCAGACTCTTCGAAACTCTCATCGCCGCGAAAGCGGGATCCAGTAACCGGCAGTGTCAGTGATGACAGTTGAGTATGACGCGGCGCGACAAGAAAAAACCCCCGCGACATAGTCGCAGGGGCTTTCATATTCACGATGGCGGGCCGAGGTTACTCAGCCGCCTGCAGTATCGGCTTCTCGACAAGATCGAAACGATCCGCGTTCATCACCTTCACCCAAGCCTTGACGAAGTCCTTCACGAACTTCTGCTTGGCGTCGGCGCTTGCATAGACCTCCGCGAAGGCACGCAGCTGCGAGTGCGAACCGAAGACCAGATCGGCGCGTGTACCGGTCCACCTGACTTCGCCGCTCTTGCGATCACGTCCCTCGTACACATTGTTCGAGCCATCGACCGCCTTCCACTCCGTGCTCATGTCGAGCAGGTTGATGAAGAAGTCGTTGGTCAACGTCTCCGGTGTCTTGGTGAAGACACCGCGCACGGACTGCCCGGAATTCGCACCAAGTACTCGCAAGCCGCCGACGAGAACCGTCATTTCCGGAGCAGTCAGCGTCAGCAATTGCGCGCGATCCACCAAAGATACTTCGGCCGGTACGGCCGACGTGCCCTTGAGGTAGTTACGGAAGCCGTCCGCGACCGGTTCCATCACCTCGAAGGATTCCACATCGGTTTGCGCCTGCGAGGCGTCGCCGCGCCCCGGAGAGAACGGAACGGTCACATCCAGGCCAGCATCCTTCGCGGCTTTCTCGACCGCCGCGCTGCCGCCGAGGACGATCAGGTCGGCAAGCGAAACCTGCTTGTCACCGGATTGCGCCGCGTTAAACTCCTTCCGGATTCCATCGAGCACCTGCAACACCTTGGCTAGCTGAGCCGGCTGGTTAACCTCCCAGTCCTTCTGAGGGGCCAGACGGATGCGCGCGCCGTTGGCACCGCCACGCTTGTCGCCGCCACGGAAGGTGGAGGCCGAAGCCCAGGCCGTGCTGACCAATTCGGACACGGTCAGGCCCGATGCCAGCAGCTTGGCCTTGAGCGCAGAGACGTCGGTGTCGTCGATCACCGGATAGTCAACCGCAGGGATCGGATCCTGCCAGATCAACTCTTCCTTGGGCACTTCCGGACCGAGATAACGCACGCGCGGACCCATGTCGCGATGAGTCAGCTTGAACCAGGCCCGAGCAAAAGCTTCAGCGAAAGCCTGCGGATTCTGTAGGAAGCGGCGTGAGATTTTCTCATAGGCCGGGTCCAGACGCAGGGACAGATCCGTCGTGAGCATGGTCGGCTTGTGCTTCTTCGATGGATCATGCGCGTCGGGGATCACTTCCTCGGCGTCCTTGGCCTCCCACTGGATGGCCCCACCGGGGCTGCGGGTCTGCACCCATTCATACTTGAACAGGTTCTCGAAGAAGAAGTTGCTCCACTGCGCCGGCGTCTGCGTCCAGGTGACTTCGATGCCGCTGCCGACGGCGTCTGCACCGGATCCAGTACCGTAGTTGCTCGCCCAGCCAAGACCCTGCGCTTCCAGGCCGGCAGCTTCAGGCTCCGGACCCTTGTGGGACTCAGGCGCAGCGCCATGGGTCTTACCGAAGGTGTGACCGCCGGCGATCAGCGCCACTGTTTCCTCGTCGTTCATCGCCATGCGCTTGAAGGTCTCGCGGATGAAGCTGGCGGCCGCAACCGGATCGCCGCTGGCACCCGGGCCTTCGGGATTCACATAGATCAGGCCCATTTCCGTGGCACTAAGCGGCACTTCGAACTTGTCGAGCGACCGGTGGGACAGCCACGTGGTTTCGGGACCCCAGTTCACGTCCTGATCAGGCTCCCAGACGTCGGCACGACCGGCAGCGAAACCGAAGGTGCGAAAACCCATGGTCTCCAGCGCGACGTTGCCGGTCAGGATCAGCAGGTCGGCCCACGAGATCTTGTTGCCGTATTTCTGCTTGATCGGCCACAGGAGGCGGCGTGACTTGTCGATGTTGACGTTGTCCGGCCAGGAATTGAGCGGAGCGAAACGCTGCTGACCGCGACCGCCACCGCCGCGGCCATCGCTGAGCCGATAGGTGCCGGCGGCGTGCCACGACATGCGGATGAACTGCGGACCGTAATGTCCGAAATCAGCCGGCCACCAATCCTGCGAATCGGTCATCAGCTTGCGCAGGTCGTTTTTCAACGCCTCGTAATCAAGCTTCTTGAATTCCTCGGCGTAGTTAAACGCATCGCCCATCGGATCGGACAGCGACGAGTGCTGGTGGAGAATCGACAGGTCTAGCTTGTTCGGCCACCAGTCACGATTGGCCCGGGCAGCGGGGGCATGCGCAACGGGGCATTTGCCGGCGCCATTCTCATTCGTCGTGTCCATCAGTCTCTCCTTCTGGCTGTTTGGAATATGAGCCGTCCCAGGCAACACCGACACACCGGATCGCCTTCAAAAACCCGCTCAAATTTTCCAAAAGCTGTCTAATTTCAGTTGTCTGCCGAATTCCTCGGCGAGCCTGGCGCTCACCCTAATTGGATTTCGTGACGAGAGATTGGAAGAATTCTTAGATCAGGTCCAGTCGAATTGTCTTCTCCCCCCGATCAGTTTATCTGATGATCCATGATCACGCTCCGCCAGCTCCGCTATCTCGCCGCGCTCGCCAAACACGGCCATTTCGGCCGCGCGGCCGAGGCCTGCAACGTCACCCAGCCTGCGCTGTCGATGCAGATACGCGATCTCGAACGGACGCTGGGCGTCAAGGTGGTGGAGCGCCGGCCCGGCGAGGTGATGCTGACCGATGTCGGGCGCGAAGTGGCGCGGCGCGGCGAGGACGTGCTGGCGGCCTCGCGCGACCTGGTGGACTTTGCGCGGCATCGCGGCGGACTCTTGACCGGGCGGCTGACGCTCGGCGTGATCCCGTCGCTGGCGCCGTATCTGCTGCCGCGGATCCTGCCGGTGCTACAGAAACAGTTTCCGGAATTGCGGCTAGAGCTGCGCGAGACGCAGACCAGGCAACTGGTCGACGATATCAAGTCAGGCGCACTCGATGCTGCGATGCTGGCGCTGCCGCTTGGCGAGCCCGAGATCGACACGGCCAAGCTGTTCGACGATCTGTTCCTGCTCGCGGTGCCGGCAGACGATCCCCGCCCCGCCGACAAACGCATCAAGGCGATGGAGATCGACCAGAGTCGACTGATCCTGCTGGAAGACGGCCACTGCCTGCGCGATCAGGCTCTGGCCTTCTGCGCCACCGCAGCGCGCGGCCATCAGTCCGGCAGCAACGGCATGGCCTTCGCTGCGTCCAGCCTCTCCACGGTGATGCAGATGGTCGCCAGCGGCTATGGCGTGACGTTGATCCCGCAGATCGCCGCCGATGTCGAACAACGCGACCAGCGCGTCAAATTCCTGCGGTTGGAGAATCCGCAGCCCGGCCGCACCATCGGCCTCGCCTTTCGCCGGACGTCTCCGCGCAAGGCGGACTTCGCCGCATTGGGCGATGTGGTGAAGGACAGCGTTATCGGCTGATCGTGATGGATCGCAAAAGAAAACGCACCGGCGCGGCTGCGCCGATGCGTTTCCGGACGAGCGAAGCGATCGCGCCTAGCTCTTCTGCTTGGCGATGACCTTGTCCTTGATGCCGTCATAGGTCTTCTCGGGCACGATCTTCTTCTGCACGAGTTCGTCCTTGCCCTTATACGGACGACCTTTGACGATGGCCGCTGAATAGGCCTTGCCGATGCCGGGCAGAGCCTCGAGCGCCTCGACACTCGCCGAGTTGAGATCAAGCAGTTCAGCCTTCGGTGCCGGAGCCATCTTCGATTCGCTGGCAGGCGCCATCTTGGATGTGGCGGCCGGAGCCATCTTGCCGGCGGGAGCAGCAGGCTGCGGCGACTGCGCCATCGACGGCGCGGATGCGAGCAGACCCAGAGTGAGAGCGGCAGCGGTCAAAGTAGCAAATTTGAAATGGCGCATCGTGGTGTCCCTCCAAGGACGGTTAAGTAACGCCATCAAGCTAGCTGCGGATTCATGGCGCCGCCATGGCGCGAAAATGAACCGCAGATAAAAGCTGAAGTTTATTTCGTGCGTACTTCGGGAGCGACCGGTTTCAAGTGTTGGAGCGGGAGCGGCGCGCCCGCCTTCAGCGTTTGAATCGCGATATTGCTCCGCACCTCGCGCACGATGGACAGGTTGAGAAGCTTGCCGACAAGGAAACGTTGATAGTCGGCCAGTTCGGGCACGACGACTTCAAGGAAGTAGTCGGACTCACCCGATACGAGATGGCACGCGACCACCTCGGGCATCTCCACGACGGCCTTCTCGAAAGCGATTGCACGCTTGTTGGCATGCCCGTCGATCTTCACACCGACGAAGGCCGTAAACCCCAATCCAACGCGCTCACGCCGCAACGCCGCACGGTATCCATCGATGTATCTCGCTCGCTCCAGGTTCTTGACCCGCCGCAAGCACGGCGACGGCGACAAGCCGACCCGATCGGCCAGTTCGATGTTGCTCAGGCGGCCGTCGGCCTGAAGCTCTGTGATAATTCGGCGATCAATATCGTCCAACTGGATTTCTGGCATGATCCACCAATCTAAGGTCAGTAAAGGACCATTCGTTGCGCGAGGACGCTCGATATTAGCCAAGTTCGCAAGGACATGCGCAGGGGTCAAGTGTCATCGTCGGACTCACTCTCCCAACGAAAGAGCATCCCGATGCCCGACCGACTGATAACGCAATCACTGCTCGATGCCGTCGAATGCTACTTCGACCTGATGTTCGACAACGACGTCTCGCATTTCGATCAGGTATTTGCCGGAAGTGCACAACTGCATGGACTGCGCGACGGCAGCCTACGTTTGCTGCCGGCCGCAGACTACAAGGCGATGCTGGCCTCTACACCATCGCCAAAGAGCAAGGGCGCGCCGCGCGAGCAGGCGGTGTTGCTGGTGGACTTCGCCGCACCGACCCAGGCGCTGGTCAAGGTTCTCGTCCGGATCGATACGCTCTGGTACTGCGACTACCTGTCCTATCATCGCATCGGCGATGCCTGGCTGGTGACCGCGAAGTCGTTTCATATTGCCCGGCGGCTCGTGGCGACCGATCAATAGGCGTCAGGACCCTGCCTGCAGCGCCTTGTCGATCTCGACCTTCAGCACGCGCTCGTAATTCTCCTGCGTGATGCCGCCGACCATCTTGTAGGCGATGCGACCGTCGCGGCCGACGATGAAGGTTTCGGGCACGCCATAGACACCCCATTCGATCGCGGCGCGTCCGTTGCCGTCGACGCCAACGATGCCGAACGGATTGCCGTAACGGCCGAGAAAGCGGCGCGCGTTGTCCGGTGCGTCCTTGTAGTTGATGCCGACCAGTTGCAGCCGTTTGTCCTTGCCGAGTTCTGTCAGCAGCGGTGCCTCCTCGTGGCACGGCACGCACCACGACGCCCAGACATTGACGAGACTGACCTTGCCCTTAAAGGCCGCGGGATCGAGGCCCGGCACCGGCGCGCCGCTATCGGTGAGGCCATCCAGCGCGGGCAACGCCGTCTGCGGGGCGGCGCGGCCGATCAATGCCGAGGGCAGTTTCGCAGGGTCGGCTCCGAGCCGAAACCAGAACAGCCCTGCGAGCGCGGCAAAGATCAGCAGAGGCAGTGCCAGCACCCAGCGGCGCTTTGGAGTGGCTTGCGTGGTCATGTGAGATCCGTCGCGCCACGACCCGAGCGCCGCGCCACGCCGGAGGATTCCAACTCATGCAGCCGTGCGCGGACGCGGCGGTGATCGATGGCGATCCACACGATGAGGATCAGCACCACCGCTGCGACCAGCGCGTAGGACGTGACGATGAAAGATGCGTAGGGACCAAGCGCCATCACGGGAGTGCCACCGGCTTTGAGGCCTGCAGCATCTGCAGCGCACGCAGGCGGCGCCGCAGGATCTCGTTACGCATAGCCGCGAGATGCAGTGTGATGAACAGCAGCGAGAATGCCACCGCCATCACCAGCAGGGGAATCAGAAACGACTTGTCGAGCGACGAGCCGCCCATCTTCATCACCGACGCCGGCTGATGCAGCGTATTCCACCAATCGACCGAGAACTTGATGATCGGAATATTGATGGCACCGACCAAGGTCAGCACCGCCGCGGCGCGCGCCGCCCGCGATGGGTCTTCAACGGCACGCCACAGCGCGATCAGGCCGAGATACATCAGAAACAGAATGAGCACCGAAGTCAGTCGGGCGTCCCATTCCCAATAGGTGCCCCACATCGGCCGGCCCCACAGCGAACCCGTGACCAACGCAAGAAAGGTGAAGGCCGCGCCGATCGGTGCTGCGGATTTGGCGGCGACGTCGGCGAGCGGATGCCGCCACACCAGCGTGCCCAGCGATGCCACGCTCATGACCCCCCAGACGAACATCGATAGCCAGGCGTTCGGCACATGGATGAACATGATCTTGACGGTGGCGCCCTGCTGATAGTCATCGGGGGCTATGGCCGACTGATACAAGCCGATCGCAAGCAGAATGCCCGTCGCCATCGCCAGCCACGGCAGGATGCGGGTGGCGAGCGACAGGAACCGGGTTGGATTGGCGAGTTCGGTCAGCGTCATGACATTTCCAATAGTCGCGGCCCTGTCCGCGATCAATGCAACTTATTCTCGTTCAACACGGCTCGCGACGAGTTGACCCAGGTCAATCCAGTGTCTCAGCCTGTCGTGATCCATCCAACTGTCTCAATCCAGTCCATGCCGCAGGCTCGCCGCCGCCGCGAAAGGCCCGATCACGAGGCTCGCCAGCGATAGCGCGCAGAGGATCGAGAATGGCGTCGAGAATGACAACTGTCCGGCGATGGCCGCATTGGAGGCCGCAACGCCGAAAATCAGCACCGGTATCGATAACGGCAACACCAGCACCGCCAGCAAGAGCCCTCCGCGCTGCAGGGTCACCGCCAGCGCGGCCCCGATCATGCCGGTGAAGGTCAGCGCCGGCGTGCCCGCCAACAGCGTCAGGGCGACCGCCAGCGTCGCCGGTCCGTCGAGATTGAGCAGCAGCCCCAACACTGGCGTCGCGACGATCAGCGGCACGCCCGCGGCCAGCCAGTGTGCAAGAGCCTTGGCGGCGCAGGCGAGTTCCAGTGGCGTCCGGCTCATCAGAATGAGATCCAGCGAGCCATCGTCGTGATCGGCGGTAAACAACCGGTCCAGCGTCAGCAGGCTCGCGAGCAGCGCCCCGAGCCATAGAATCGCCGGCCCCAGCCGTGCCAGCAACGCCAGATCCGGCCCCAGCGCGAAAGGCATCAGCACGACAACCGTCAGAAAAAACAGCACACCGATCAGCGCCCCGCCGCCGACCCGGACGGCAATGCGGATGTCGCGTCGAATCAACGCGCCAAGGGCACTCACGCCTCGCCCCCGATGCGCAACTCCCGTGCAGGAATACCAAGTGGGCCATGGGTCGCAGCGATAATCAGACCGCCGGTTGCGAGATGATCCGTCATCAGTCCCGCGAATACCCGCTGACTGACCAGATCGAGCGCCGCTGTCGGCTCGTCGAGCAGCCAGATCGGCCGGCGAACGGTCAGCAATCGCGCGATCGACAGCCGGCGACGCTGGCCGGCCGACAAGAAACCCGCGGGCAATGCTGCGGCATGGGAGAGACCTACTGCTGCAATGCACGTGGCTGGATCGGCCGGCGTGCCACCGAGGAAGTCGGCCCAGAAGGTCAGGTTTTCCGTCACCGTCAAAGCCGGCTTCATGGCGTCGCGGTGGCCCAGGTAATGGGCCTGTTCGGCAACGGTCATTTCGCCGTCGCCGCCCTCGATAGTGATGGAGCCCTCGGCCGGCGCCAGCAGGCCTGCGATCAACCGCAGCAATGAGGTTTTGCCTGCCCCGTTAGGGCCAATGACCGCCACGGCCTCACCTGCCGTGGCATCGAAATCGAGCCCGGCGAAGACTTCGCGGCCACCCCGCAGGCATCTCAAATTGCGCCCCGAGAGCCGCATCTTAACCCTTCCATGACCATCTGATTTGGTCCAGAGCTCGCCGCGGCGTTGTTGCATCATTTCGCAGGGCTGCAAACGATTGTCGATATGGCAGCGGTTCTAGAAAGATTCTATAAGTCGGAACTTGATGCAGCACACAATCGGCGCCTGCAAGCAAACCGGCCTTCTCCGCCGACGGTGTCTCGATACCCTTTTTCGGGTATCGGTCAACTGAATTGGGACCCCTTCACATGACCTCGCTCGACAGTTTCAAGTGCCAAAAAACCCTCAAGGTGGGCGCTAAAACTTACGTGTACTACAGCCTGCCGCTGGCCGAGAAAAACGGTCTCACGGGCATTTCGAAGCTGCCGTATTCGATGAAGGTCCTGCTCGAGAATCTGCTGCGCAACGAGGACGGCCGCAGCGTCAAGAAGGAAGACATCGTTGCTTTCTCGAAATGGCTGAAGAAGCGCAAGCTCGAGCACGAAATCTCGTTCCGCCCTGCGCGCGTGCTGATGCAGGACTTCACTGGCGTCCCCGCGGTAGTCGATCTTGCTGCCATGCGTAATGCGATGCAGGCGCTGAAGGGCGATCCCAAGAAGATCAACCCGCTGGTCCCGGTCGATCTGGTCATCGACCACTCGGTGATCGTGAACTTCTTCGGTGACAACAAGGCGTTCGGCAAGAACGTCGCCGAAGAATACAAGCAGAACAAGGAGCGTTACGAGTTCCTGAAGTGGGGCCAGAGCGCGTTCTCGAATTTCTCCGTCGTGCCGCCCGGCACCGGCATCTGTCACCAGGTCAATCTCGAATATCTCGCCCAGACGGTCTGGACGAAGAAGCAGAAGATGACGGTCGGCAAGAAGACCGCCACCTTCGAGGTCGCCTATCCGGACACGCTGGTCGGCACCGACTCGCACACCACCATGGTCAACGGCCTCGCCGTGCTCGGCTGGGGCGTCGGCGGCATCGAGGCGGAAGCCGCGATGCTCGGCCAGCCGCAGTCGATGCTGCTGCCCGACGTGGTCGGCTTCAAGCTGTCGGGCGCACTCAAGGAAGGCGTCACCGCCACCGACCTCGTGCTCACTGTCACCCAGATGCTGCGCAAGCAGGGCGTCGTCGGCAAGTTCGTGGAATTCTACGGCCCCGGCCTCGACGCCATGTCGGTCGCTGACAAGGCGACAATCGGAAATATGGCACCAGAATATGGCGCGACCTGCGGTTTCTTCCCGGTCGATGCCGCCACCATCGACTATCTGAAAACTTCGGGCCGCAAATCGGCGCGTGTCGCACTGGTTGCCGCTTATGCCAAGGCGCAGGGCCTGTACCGCACCGCCAAGTCGCCCGATCCGGTGTTCACCGAAACGCTGAAGCTCGATCTCGGCGACGTCGTACCCTCGATGGCCGGCCCGAAGCGTCCGGAAGGCCGCGTCGCACTGCCCGCCATTGCCGAAGGCTTCTCTGCCGCGCTAACCACCGAATACAAGAAGCCGGATAACCACAACGCGCGCTTCCCCGTCGAGGGCAAGAACTTCGATGTCGGCCATGGCGACGTGGTGATCGCTGCCATCACCTCCTGCACCAACACCTCGAATCCGAGCGTGCTGATCGCCGCCGGCCTGCTGGCACGTAACGCCGTGGCCAAGGGCCTCAAGACCAAGCCGTGGGTGAAGACCTCGCTGGCACCGGGCTCGCAGGTGGTCGCTGAATATCTCGCCAATTCCGGCTTGCAGCTCGACCTCGACAAGATCGGCTTCAACCTCGTCGGCTTCGGCTGCACCACCTGTATCGGCAATTCCGGCCCGCTGCCGCCGGAGATTTCGAAGTCGATCAACGACAACGGCATCGTTGCCGCAGCGGTTCTCTCGGGCAACCGTAACTTCGAGGGTCGCGTCTCGCCGGACGTGCAGGCAAACTATCTCGCCTCGCCGCCACTGGTCGTCGCGCACGCACTTGCCGGTACGGTGACCAAGAATCTAGCGGTCGAGCCGATCGGCGAAGGCAAGGATGGCAAGCCGGTGTTCCTGAAAGACATCTGGCCGACCACGAAGGATATCAACGCCTTCATCAAGAAGTACGTGACGTCGACGATCTTCAAGAAGAAGTACGCAAACGTGTTCGACGGCGACGCCAACTGGCGCAAGATCAAGACGGTCGAGAGCGAGACCTACAAGTGGAACATGGGTTCGACCTATGTGCAGAACCCACCCTACTTCGAAGGCATGAAGAAGGAACCGGAGCCGACCACCGACATCGTCGATGCGCGCATCCTGGCTCTGTTCGGCGACAAGATCACCACCGACCACATCTCGCCGGCCGGTTCGATCAAGCTCACCTCACCCGCCGGCAAGTATCTGTCGGAGCACCAGGTGCGCCCGGCCGACTTCAACCAGTACGGCACGCGCCGCGGCAACCACGAAGTGATGATGCGCGGCACCTTTGCCAATATCCGCATCAAGAACTTCATGATGCAGGGCGCCGACGGCAACGTGCCGGAAGGCGGCATGACCAAGCACTGGCCCGATGGCGAAGCGATGTCGATCTACGACGCCGCGATGAAGTATCAGGCCGAGCAGGTACCGCTGGTCGTGTTCGGCGGTGCCGAATACGGCAACGGTTCGTCGCGCGACTGGGCTGCGAAGGGCACCCGTCTGCTCGGCGTTCGCGCCGTGATTACCGAAAGCTTCGAACGTATTCACCGATCCAATCTAGTCGGCATGGGCATTCTGCCGCTAACCTTCGAGAACGGCTCATCGTGGAAGAAGCTCGGCCTCAAGGGCGACGAGAAGGTCACGATCCGCGGCCTGACCGGCGACATCAAGCCGCGCCAGCAGATGGTGGCGGAAATCGTGTCGGCCGATGGCTCACTCCACAAGGAGACGCTGCTCTGCCGCATCGATACGCTGGACGAGCTCGAATATTACCGCAATGGCGGCATCCTGCATTACGTGCTGCGTCAGCTTGCAGCCTGACGCCCATACGTGGTGTGACGTAGTGCCTCACCGCGAAGTGAGTGGCTAGTGAACAGAAGGCGGCCTATGAAGGGCCGCCTTCTGGCATTTGAGGGCATGAACGTGTTAGCGACACCAATGTGCGACACCGTCTGTTATGTGTCTCACCTCGAGCGTGGCAAAACCTCATGAAATCCTTTGGCGGCATATCGCAGTGGACAGGCGCGCTCAGCGTGTGCGCCGCCATTGCAGCGAGCGGTAGCGCGCTGGCTCAGCCCCGGGCCGTGGTGGAGCTCTTCACGTCGCAGGGCTGCTCCTCCTGCCCGCCTGCAGACAAGATCATCGGCGACCTCGCCAAAGACCCGTCCGTGATCGCATTGAGCATGCCGATCGACTACTGGGACTACCTGGGCTGGAAGGACACGCTGGCCGACTCGCGTTTCAGCGCACGGCAGAAGGCTTATTCACAGATGCGCGGCGATCGCGACGTCTACACGCCGCAAGTCGTCGTCAACGGCGCCACTCAGGTGATCGGCAGCGATGTAGATCGTATCCAGGGCGCGATCAGCGAAACCAAGAAAGGCACCGTGATGACGGTGCCGGTGTCGATGTCGGTCTCCGGGAAACACGTCAACGTGTCCGTTGCCGCATCGGGCAATGCGCCCGATACAGCGCATGGCGAAGTCTGGATCTGTTCCGTGTCGAAGGCAGTGCCGATCACGGTCGGTCGCGGCGAGAATCGCGGCAAGCAACTGACCTACTACAATGTCGTCCGGAACTGGCTGAAGGTCGGTGACTGGACCGGCAACGCCGCCAACTGGACGCTGCCGCTGGAGAACATTTCCAGAGATGGCGTCGATGCCGCCGTCGTTTATGTGCAAGACGGCACGCGCGACAAGCCCGGCGCGATGCGCGGCGCGGCCTATACGTCGCTACAGTAAGTCTTCAGATTGATAACTTCGATAGCTGCTGCGCTTATGCGTGGCATGCCTGCATCATTGTGACCCCTCTGCGAAGGCTGGATTGCTTCGTCGCTTCGCCTATCGCAATGACGCTTGATGGTCTCGCAAAAGCATCCACCAAAAAAGAAAAGGACCAACTTGCGTTGGCCCAGTGGGGATTAACTTCCTGCGCAGGGTCCGATCCCGACGACCGCGGGGGGCTGGGGGCTGAGGAATCCGAGACCGGAAGAACCGGACCCGACGCAGTATCTTCTTGTCGCAATCCAGAAGGGCGCCCGATGGGCCAAAATTTGGCGGCAATAAGATTCACCTGACGTTCCCGTGACGGGAAATTTCTACCATCAGGCCTGCGGATCGGCCCTTGCAGAGGACCGCGGTCGGCGCGATCATGTCGGCGATATGACAGGAGGCGCTGTATGAATGTGATTCCGGGAGATGCTGAGCCCACCGAGAATCGCGCGGCGACGGGCCAAGCCGCCGCATCACCCGCCGCCGGGCCCGTCGTCAGCTTCAACCGCCTTGAGCTCAGCCGCATCCTCAACCTGTACGGCCGTATGGTCTCCGACGGCGAGTGGCGCGATTACGCCATCGACTTTCTGCGCGACCGCGCGGTGTTCTCGGTGTTCCGCCGCTCGTCGGAAGTGCCGCTCTATCGCATCGAGAAAGATCCGCGACTGGCGCGCAAGCAGGGCATGTACAGCGTGATTTCGGCCAGCGGCATGATTCTGCGCCGCGGCCAAGAACTCGACCGCGTGCTCCTGGTGATCGATCGCAAGCTGACGGTGGTGTAATCGATTCGCAGAGTGTCAGGGCAGCGTGCGGGCGCCGTCGCCAAGTGCGAGCTGCATCGAAACGGTATCAAGCCAGCGATCGAACTTGAAACCGACATCGGGATGCACCCCAACCATCTGAAACCCGGCATTGCGATGAACCGCGATGGAGCCAGCATTGGCGCTGTCCCCGATCACGGCGACCATCTGGCGGTAGCCGCGGCTCTCGCATTCGGCGATCAGCCGCGCCAGAAGTTTGCCGCCAACGCCTCGCCGCTGGGCTTTCGGATCGAGATAAATCGAATTCTCGACTGTAAAGCGATAGGCCGGTCGCGGGCGATGCGCGCTGGCATAGGCATAGCCGATAACCCGGCCTTCCAGCACAGCCACGAGATACGGATAGCCCCCGCTCACCAGCGCCTCGAAACGCCGCGTCATCTCGGCCAAATCTGGCGGGATCAGTTCGAACGTGGCCGTGCCGAACTGCACCTCCTCGGCATAGATCGCGGTGATCGCGGGCAGATCTGCCGCCGTGGCGGGCCTGATTTCAATATCGGACATGGCGCTGAGACTATTTTTGCCCGACCCAAAAGGAAAGCCTCCGCAAAAGAAAAGCCCCGGCCTTTCGGCCGGGGGCTAAGATCTTCTCTATGCTCTGAGCTTATTCGCGCTGTCCGAGCAGCTGCAGCAGCAGCGTGAACAGGTTGATGAAGTTCAAGTAGAGCGACAGGGCACCGGTGATCGCCGCGCGCTCGGCGATATCGCCGCCCTGCGAGGCGTAACCGTAGATGTAGTCGTTCTTCAACCGCTGGGTATCGTAGGCAGTGAGGCCCGCGAAGATCAGCACACCGACGACCGACACGATGAACTGCAGCATCGACGAAGCGACGAAGATGTTCACGACGCTCGCGATGATGATGCCGAACAGGCCCATCAGCAGGAACGAGCCCATGCCCGTCATGTCACGCTTGGTGGTGTAGCCGTAAAGGCTCAGCGCACCGAACGAGGCAGCGGTGATGAAGAACACCCGCACGATCGACGTGTGCGTGTACACCAGGAAGATCGACGACAGCGAGATGCCCATCAGAGCCGCGAAGGCCCAGAACAGCAACTGCGCAGTAGCCGGCTTCAGCCGGTTGATGCCGAACGAGATGGCGAACACCATCACCAGCGGCGCCAGGATGAACACCCATTTCAGCGGGCTCACGAACATCGCGTAGCCGAACGGCGTCAGGTAGGAGCTGCCGATCCGGGCAGCGGCGCCCGACGGGTCGGTAGTCACGGCGGCCATGTACACGCCGAGAGCAGCCAGGCCGGTGATGGCCAGACCGATCGTCATGTAGTTGTAGATGCGCAGCATGTAGGAGCGCAGTCCGGCGTCCACGGCAGCGGCATCGCGCGCGCCGGCCCGGCCGAAGGGGGAAGCATAGTTACGGTCTAGATCCGACATGGTCGAAACCTCGATGTTGTCCGGCTGATCGCAAAGGGTTCGCGTCGCCGGTTCGAATTATATCCCAGATATCTGCGCTTCCTGACACTAAACTCGATTTCATAAAAAATCGATGTCATCTGCGCTCGATGCCTGACCCATAGGGTATGTGGTAAACTAACACATTCGCTGCAAGCTTCCACGCGTGGCGGAATGTCGCTCCGATTTGCATTCAGGCAACCGGGTAAACTTTCAGCCTGACGCAAGCTTGGCGATTTCTCAGTCATTTTGCACGAATCAGCCCGTGCAAAGGCTGCTTCGTGTCAAAACAGGTCACAAATTCCGTAACACGGTGGCAGGCTTCTGGTTCAAGGCTACCAACGTACCCACCAGGCCCAAACCCACTGTGACAATTAGCGCCGCCAGCACGACGCCAGCCGCGCTGCCAGCCTGCCAGACAAAGCTCAGCGTCATCAGGCGCGTGACGATCAGCCACGCCGCCACCGAGCCGGCGATGACCCCAAACACCGCCGTGGCCAGGCCGATCATCAGATATTCGAGGGCATAGGCACCCAAAAGCCGCGCACGCGTTGCGCCGAGGGTCTTGAGAATCACGGCGTCATAGACGCGATGCCGGTGACCGGCGGCCAGCGCGCCACCGAGCACGAGGATGGCCGAGAGCAGCGTCACCGCGCTGGTACCGCGGATCGCCAGCACGAGATTTGTGACAACCGATCCCACAGTGTCGAGCGCTTCCCGGACCCGCACGGTGGTGATCATCGGGAATGCGTCGGCCACCGCCTTGACCAGACCGGCGTCCTGGGACGGATCGGACTTCGGTTCGGTCAGCGTGGCAATATGGGTATGCGGCGCACCGCGGAAGGTATTGGGCGAGAACACCAGGACGAAATTGATGCCGAGGCTCTGCCAGTCGACGGACCGCATATTGCCTATCCTGGCGGTGATATCGCGGCCGAGCACGTTGACGGTGACCTCGTCGCCCAGTTTGAGCCCGAGCCCGTCGGCCAGCTTCTTCTCGAACGACACCAGTGGCGGGCCGCTATAGTCGGGCGCCCACCATTCGCCCTCGACCAGCTTGGAGCCACGCGGAACCTCGTTGGTGTAACTGAGGCCGCGGTCGCTCTGCAGTACCCATTCGGCATCGGATGACGGCTTGAGGTCTTCTGCCTTGACGCCGCGCGCGGCGACGATCCGGCCGCGCAGCATCGGCACATCCTCGACGGTCGACTGCGGCTGCTTCTCCCTGAGAAACGCGCTGAAGCGGTCGGCCTCGGTGGAGGGAATGTCGATGAAATAGAACGACGGCGCCTTCTCCGGCAGCGCTGCCATGAACTGCCGGCGCAGATTGCCGTCGATCTGGGTGACGGTCACCAGCACGGTCAGGCCGAGCCCGAGCGACATCACCACCGACGGCGTCAGCGCGCCCGGCCGGTAGATATTGGCAATAGCCAGCCGCAGCATGGTCATGCTCGGCCGCGGTAATTTGCGCGCAAAAGCCATCAATGCGCCGGCGATACCGCGCAGCAAGGCGAAAACGACCATCGACGACACCACAAATACGGCAGCGACGCGTTTGTCGTAAGCGAGCCCGACCACCACCGCGATCAGCACCCCGACCACGAGTGCCATCCAGAGTATGTAGCGCAGCTTCGGCCGGTGCGATTCCGTCAATGCCGCATCACGAAACAGCGCCGCGACCGGGACGTCATGCACTCGGGCCAAGGGCCACAGCCCAAAAGCCAGCGCCGTCAGCAGCCCGTACAACAACGACAGCGCCAGCTCGCCGAGATGAAGCGCCGGCACCACCGGCAGCGGCAGCAGCTTGCCGAACAGGCCGACAATGGCAAACGGCAGGGACGCACCGACCACCATACCGACCAGCGAGCCGATCACCGCCAGCACCAGTACCTGGGTGAGGTAGATCGCGAATACGTCGCGGCCGGTCGCGCCAAGCGCTTTCAACGACGCGATGACATCGCGGCGGCGATCGATATGGCTCTTCACCGCATTGGCGACACCGACGCCGCCGACCAGCAGTGACGCAAGGCCGACCAACGTCAGGAACTGGGTGAATCGCGTGATGGTGCGCTCGAGCTGCGGCGATGCATTGTCGCGCGAACGGATTTCCCAGCCTGCTTGCGGCAATTGGGCACGTGCATCGTCGGCGAGCGCCTTGGCAGCGCGATCGCCGGAAACGGTGTCCGGCAGGCGAACACGATAGATCCAGCGCACCAGACTGCCGGGCTGCAGAAGCTGGGTGGCGCGCAGAGCGTCCTCACTGGTGAGGAAGCGAGGCGCGAAACCGACACCGCCGGCGAGCTTGTCGGGCTCCGCTGAAATTTCGCTGCGAATCTGGAACGTCGCATTACCGACCGTGAGGCGGTCACCGACCTTGAGGCCTAGCCGCGCCATCAATGTCGTATCCGTCGCGGCGCCATAGGCGCCGTCGCGTTCGGCGAGCAGATCGCTCATCGGCATATCCGGCGCCAGGGTCGCCTTGCCGAGCAAGGGATAGCTGCCATCGACGGCCTTCAGCTCAACAAGCGCAAGATTGCCGTCCGGCGCGCGCGCCATGCCGCGCAGCGTTGCGGCAACCGACACTGCACCGCGTGCGCGCAAGAAGGCGAGTTCGTCCGGCTTGGCCTCACGCTGCATCAGCGAGAATGCCACGTCGCCGCCGAGCAGCGTACGGCCTTCGCGCGCCACGCCCTCGCCCAAACTTGCCGCGATCGAGCCGACGCCGGCGATGGCCATGACGCCCAGCGCGATGCAGGCGATGAAAACGTAGAACCCGCGCAGGCCGCTGCGCATCTCGCGGAAAGCGTAACGCAACGCCAGCGACGGGCCTCGGCTGTTAGGAATGGTCTCGGTGATGGTGGTCAT
The DNA here is from genome assembly GCF_034044155.1 of Tardiphaga sp. 42S5. Taxonomy (NCBI): domain Bacteria; kingdom Pseudomonadati; phylum Pseudomonadota; class Alphaproteobacteria; order Hyphomicrobiales; family Nitrobacteraceae; genus Tardiphaga; species Tardiphaga sp. 42S5. Next base: position 675,163 of record NZ_CP139027.1, read on the forward strand.
CGGATCAGGCCGTCTCGACCCAGTTGCGCTCGGTGGCGGGCCCATCGATCCGACCGGAACGTAATCGCACCACGCGGTCGCAGCGATGCGCCAGCGTATTGTCGTGGGTCACCAGCACCAGCGTCATACCGCGCTGCGCGTGCTGCGCGAACAAGAGATCGACGATCTGGCCGCCGGTGGATTCGTCGAGATTGCCGGTCGGCTCGTCGGCGACCAGGATCGCAGGATCCGGCGCCAATGCGCGCGCCAGCGCGACGCGCTGCTGCTCGCCACCGGAAAGCTGAGTCGGATAGTGATGCAGACGGGCGCCGAGACCGACCGCTTCCAGCTCGCGCGCCGCACGGCCGGCTGGGTCGGGATGACCTGCCAGCTCCAGCGGTACCGCGACATTCTCCAGCGCCGTCATGGTCGGGATCAGGTGAAAGGACTGGAAGACGATGCCGACATGACGGCCACGAAACCGCGCCAATCCGTCCTCATCGAGATCATTGAAAGAGGTGCCATTGACCACCACCTGACCGGAGTCAGGACGCTCCAGCCCCGCCATCACCATCAGCAGCGTGGACTTGCCGGAGCCCGACGGGCCAATCAGCCCGATCGCTTCACCCGATCCGACGCGCAGGCTGATATCCTTGAGGATATGCACGCGCGCGGCGCCGGTGCCGAGCGAGAGGTTGATGTTCGAGATTGAAATGGTGTCCGGCGAAACGCCGGCCGATGATGAGGCTTCAATGAAAGTATCCATGCGTGCTTCATATGGCACTTCGTTTGCGGCGGTCGAGGGGCTACTGCGCACGTTTATGTGGCTGGTCGTCGCCGGGCTGACGGTCGCACTTCCGATCCCCACCGCCACGGCGCAGACGGCCGCCGCCGGCACGGCCAAGCCCGTCAAACTGGTCGTACTGGGGGACTCCCTGAGCGCAGGTTATGGCCTGCCGGCGGCAGCCGCGTTTCCGGTCCGGCTACAAAAGGCCCTGAAGGACAAGGGGATAGAGGTCGAGATGATCAATGCCGGTGTATCCGGGGATACCACCTCGGGCGGCCTCGGGCGGCTCGACTGGTCGGTGCCCGAGGGGACGCAGGGCGTGATCATCGAACTCGGCGCCAACGACGCGCTGCGCGGTACCGATCCGAAAGTCCCGCGCGCGGCATTGACCGAGATATTGACGCGGCTGAAGGCCCGCAACGTCGCCGTGCTCCTCTGCGGCATGGTAGCACCGCCGAACTATGGCGCCGACTATGCGGAAAAGTTCAATTCGATCTATCCGGATCTGGCCAAGCAATTTGGCGTGCCGCTCTATTCGTTCTTTCTCGAAGGCGTCGCCGGTGACAGTAAACTCAACCAGGCCGACGCGATGCATCCGACAGCGGATGGCGTCGACATCGTCGTGAAAAACATCCTGCCCAGCGTCGAGGCATTTGTCGGCACGATCGCTGGGCAACGCAGTTGAGAAACAGGCAGCCTCAACCTTAATGACGGTTTTTCACGGAACCTTCATGCACCGAGCGCGGCATCTGCTTCGCAGAGTCACAGAAGTCGGGTAAAAAAAGACATCGGTGATTCGTCACCGGCTCGTTTGTTCGGGCATGATTTTCGCCGAGGGGTGCGGGCGTGCATAAGCACACCGTAGTCAGCACCTTTCGGCGAAAATCGCGCCCCGGCAAAGAGGAGCTGACTATGCCGCGTTTGTTCGCCGGACTGGAGATACCAGCCGAGATCGGCCAGACATTGGCCAATTTGCGTGGCGGCCTGCCAGGCGCACGCTGGATCGATCCCGAAAATTATCATGTCACGCTTCGCTTCATCGGCGATATTGATGGCGTTTCCGCCAACGAAATCGCCGATCTGATGTCACGCGTGGAGCGCAGACCCTTCGAGGTCGCGGTGCGTGGCCTTTCGAGCTTCGGCGGCAAGAAACCCCGCGCTGTCGTCGCTGCGGTCGAGCCGAGCCGTCCGCTGCTTGAACTGCAATCCGAACTGGAACGGCTGGTGCGCCGCTGCGGGCTCGAGCCCGAGGGCCGCAAATTCACGCCGCATGTCACGCTGGCCCGGCTGCGCGATTCCTGCGACCGCGACGTCGCCGACTATCTTTCGGTGCGGGGCTACTTCCCGACGAAGATCTTCACCGCCTCGCGCTTCGTGTTGTTCTCGTCGCGGGCATCCACGGGCGGCGGCCCTTATCTGGTCGAGGATTCCTACGCGCTCTGCGCATGAGCGCATATCCGCTTCGACCAATTCGCATCTTGCATTTTCCGGGCGTATGGGGCCGTTAGGGCCCCATGTCGTCCAGCCCTCCGCAATCCTTCCGCGAACAATATCAAGCCCTCGTAGCCTCCGGCGCCATCGAGGCTGACCCGGCGCAGGCCGGCGCCGTCGAGGCCATCGCGGCGCTCGACGTTGCGCTGTCCACTTATAAGCCACCGCGCAAGCAGGGCTTCTTTGGACGCCTGTTCGGCGACAAGGATATGCAACCGCCGCGCGGTCTCTACGTCCATGGCGAGGTCGGCCGCGGCAAGACCATGCTGATGGACCTGTTCTTCGAAGCCAGCGCGGTCACGCACAAGCGTCGCGCTCATTTCCATGAGTTCATGGCCGACACCCATGAGCGCATCTATAATTTTCGCCAGAAAATCGCGAGCGGCGAGCTGCCCGACGGCGATGTCATCGCGCTGACGGCGAATTCGATCTTCGACGAAGCCTGGCTCCTCTGCTTCGACGAATTTCACGTCACCGACATCGCCGATGCGATGATCCTCGGCCGACTGTTCGCACGGCTGTTCGAACTCGGCACCGTCGTCTTCGCGACGTCCAATGTCGAACCCGTCAATCTTTACAAAGGCGGCCTCAACCGCGCGCTGTTTTTGCCGTTCATCAAACAGATCGAAGATCATATGGAAGTGCGCAAACTGGATTCGCGCACAGACTATCGATTGGAAAAGCTGGCCGGCGTAAAGAGCTGGCTGGTGCCGGACGATGATGCAGCAAAGGCCGCGCTCGACAAGGCCTGGGCAAAGCTCACGGGCGGCGCACCGGCAAGGTCGCGTGATATCTCGATCAAGGGTCGCAAGCTGCGTGTTCCCCTGGAAGCACAGGGCGTGGCCCGGTTTTCATTTGGCGACCTCTGCGAGAAGCCGCTTGGCGCATCAGACTATCTGAAACTGGCGCACGACTATCACACGCTGTTCATCGAACATATTCCGATGATGGACTACGGCGACCGCAACGCCGCCAAACGCTTCATCGCTCTCATCGACACGCTCTATGACAATGCCGTGAAGCTGATGGCCTCGGCCGCCGGCGAACCACACGCGCTGTATCAGGCCAGCGAAGGTTTCGAGGCAATGGAATTCGCGCGGACCGCGTCGCGGCTGTTCGAGATGGGTTCAGAAACATATCTGGCCCTGCCCCATGGCCGCAGCGATTCCACGGCGTCAGGCGCCACCACGGGCCTGGTCGAAACCTGACGCGCGCGATCAGATCGATATCAAAGCGGAATCGGTACTTTCGCGAGCGATTCCAATTTCCAGTTCACTCATAATTATTTGCATTGCAGGCCGGCGCTCGACAATTGGGCAGGCTCCGACTTGAACGGTGTCCGCGAAAGGGATAACCAGCCTGTCAGCATTTCCTGCTCCCTCCCTACCCCTTCGGGCTTAAAGGATAGATTTCCCATGGCGCGTAACAAAATCGCATTGATTGGTTCTGGTCAGATCGGCGGAACACTTGCTCACCTCGTCGGCCTGAAAGAACTCGGCGACGTCGTGATGTTCGACATTGCGGAAGGTGTGCCGCAGGGCAAATCGCTCGATCTCGCGCAGTCCTCACCGGTCGACGGCTTCGACTCCAAGCTGACCGGCGCCAACTCCTATGAGGCGATCGAAGGTTCGGACGTCATCATCGTCACCGCCGGCGTGCCGCGCAAGCCGGGTATGAGCCGCGACGACTTGCTCTCGATCAACCTCAAGGTGATGGAGCAGGTTGGCGCAGGCATCAAGAAGTACGCCCCGAATGCCTTCGTCATCTGCATCACAAACCCGCTCGATGCGATGGTCTGGGCGCTGCAGAAGGCTTGCGGCCTGCCGGCAAACAAGGTCGTCGGCATGGCGGGCGTGCTGGACTCGGCGCGCTTTCGCTACTTCCTGGCCGATGAATTCAATGTGTCGGTCGAGGACGTCACCGCCTTCGTGCTCGGCGGCCACGGCGACACCATGGTTCCGCTGGTCAAGTATTCGACCGTTGCCGGCATCCCGCTGCCGGATCTCGTGAAAATGGGCTGGACCTCGCAGGCCCGCATCGACGAGATCGTCGACCGTACCCGCAACGGCGGCGCCGAGATCGTCAACCTCCTGAAGACCGGTTCGGCGTTCTACGCGCCGGCCGCGTCGGCCATCGCGATGGCCGAGAGCTACCTCAAGGACAAGAAGCGCGTGCTGCCCTGCGCCGTGCACCTCAACGGCGAATACGGCGTCAAGGACATGTATGTCGGCGTTCCCGTGGTGATCGGTGCCAAGGGCGTCGAGCGCATTGTCGAGATCGAACTCGCCGGCAAGGACAAGGAAGGCTTCGACAAGTCGGTTGCTTCGGTGGTCGGCCTGATGGACGCCTGCAAGAAGATCGCGCCCGACCTGCTCGGCTAAGATCAAGCTCACTTCACCGGCACCCTAGGGGTGCCGGTTTTGCATTTGACGACATTGGCAAACACTGCAACGAACCCCTCAGCCAATTCGTCCGTCACGCGGAATTATCGTCGACTTTGACATGCAGCATGCTTGGTATACGGTATGCCAGTTCAAAGAAAACGACGTGAATTCCAAGTTCACCAACCGGGGTTCGGGAGCGACTTATGAATATCCATGAATATCAGGCGAAGGCCGTGCTGAAGGAATTCGGCGTGCCCGTTTCCAAAGGCGTGCCCATCCTCAAGGCCGAGGAAGCGGAGGCTGCCGCCAAGCAGCTCGGCGGTCCGTTGTGGGTGGTGAAGAGCCAGATCCACGCCGGCGGCCGCGGCAAGGGCAAGTTCAAGGAAGCATCGGCCGGCGACAAGGGCGGCGTCCGCCTCGCCAAATCGATCGACGAGACCAAGCAGTTCGTCAAGGAAATGCTCGGCGCGACCCTCGTGACCGAACAGACCGGCCCCGCGGGCAAGCAGGTCAACCGGATCTATCTGGAAGACGGCTCGGACATCGAAAAGGAATTCTACCTCTCGCTGCTCGTCGACCGTGAAACCTCGCGCGTTGCTTTCGTCGTCTCGACCGAAGGCGGCATGAACATCGAGGAAGTCGCGCACAACACCCCGGACAAGATCGTGACCTTTTCGGTCGATCCGGCCACCGGCGTGATGGGCCACCACGGCCGCACCGTGGCTCAGGCGCTGGGCCTCAAGGGCGATCTCGCCAAGCAGGCCGAGAAGCTGGTGTCGCAGCTCTACACCGCATTCATCGCCAAGGACATGGACATGCTGGAGATCAATCCGCTGATCATCTCCAAGCAGGGCGAGCTGAAGTGCCTCGATGCCAAGATGTCGTTCGACTCGAACGCGTTGTATCGTCACCCGGAAATCGTCGCGCTGCGCGACACCACCGAAGAAGACGCCAAGGAAATCGAGGCGTCGAAATATGACCTCGCTTACATCGCGCTCGACGGCACCATCGGCTGCATGGTCAACGGCGCCGGCCTCGCAATGGCCACGCTCGACATCATCAAGCTCTATGGCGAAAGCCCGGCCAACTTCCTCGACGTCGGTGGCGGCGCTTCCGAGGAGAAGGTGACTGCAGCGTTCAAGATCATCACTGCCGATCCGAACGTGAAGGGCATCCTGGTCAACATCTTCGGCGGCATCATGAAGTGCGATGTCATCGCTGCCGGCGTTGTCGCCGCAGTGAAGGCTGTCGGCCTCCAGGTGCCACTGGTTGTCCGCCTCGAAGGTACCAATGTCGAGGAAGGCAAGAAGATCATCCGTGAATCCGGTCTCAACGTTCTGCCCGCCGACGATCTCGACGACGCCGCTCAGAAGATCGTCAACGCCGTGAAGGGAAAGTAAGCTGATGTCCGTCCTGATCGACAAGAACACCAAGGTCATCTGCCAGGGCTTTACCGGCAAGAACGGCACCTTCCACTCCGAACAGGCGATTGCCTACGGCACCAAGATGGTCGGCGGCACCTCGCCGGGCAAAGGCGGCTCGACGCATATCGGCCTGCCGGTGTTCGACACCGTGGCCGAAGCCCGCGACAAGACCGGCGCCGATGCATCGGTGATCTATGTGCCGCCGCCCGGCGCAGCCGACGCAATCTGCGAAGCCATCGACGCGGAAATCCCGCTGATCGTCTGCATCACCGAGGGCATTCCGGTGCTCGACATGGTGCGCGTCAAGCGTTCGCTGTCGGGTTCGAAGTCGCGCCTGATCGGGCCGAACTGCCCGGGCGTCGTCACCGCCGGCGAATCGAAGATCGGCATCATGCCGGCCAACATCTTCAAGCCCGGCAGCGTCGGCATCCTGTCGCGCTCCGGCACGCTGACCTATGAAGCCGTGTTCCAGACCACCCAGGCCGGTCTCGGCCAGAGCTCGGCGGTCGGCATCGGCGGCGACCCGGTCAAGGGCACCGAATTCATCGACGTGCTCGAGATGTTCCTGGCCGACCCCAAGACCACCTCGATCATCATGATCGGCGAAATCGGCGGCTCGGCAGAAGAGGACGCGGCACAGTTCATCAAGGACGAAGCCAAGCGCGGCCGCAAGAAGCCGATGGTCGGCTTCATCGGCGGCGTCACCGCACCTCCCGGCCGTCGCATGGGCCATGCCGGCGCCATCGTGTCGGGCGGCAAGGGCGACGCCCAGTCGAAGATCGCAGCCATGGAAGCCGCCGGCATCCGCGTCTCGCCGTCTCCGGCGCGTCTCGGCACCACGCTTGTGGATGTGTTGAAGGGCTGAGGCTCACGACTTCAGAGTGAGAATAAGAAAGGCCCGCTCGAAAGAGCGGGCCTTTTGTTTTGCGCGAGAGCGCTAGTTCGATTGGCGGTGCGGCAACTGGTGCCCAGGAAAGGATTGCGATGGCGAAGTTTAACTTATTGAAAATATAAGATTTTCTAGATCAGTCCGCAAGATGTTTACCAGACACGTTACGCAGACTTACGAGCGCCCGATAAGGTAATCGAACGAGCGTCCAAGGCCCTAGCTTTGGCGTTGATCTCACGGTCGCAGTTCCCCAAATCAATCAAGAAGAGAAACGCGAGTTGGCCATTTTGGGTCAATGACTCCATCTGCAACTTGCTGTCACCATGATTAGACGACGTCGGCGAGCGATTGGCCATGAAGGTCGATGCTTTGGCGGATGATCACACCGGCGGTCGCGGTGTTGGTCGTGGTGTCCTGGGTACCGATGCCGATCGTCACTGTCGTTTGCGCATCCGCCTTGCCGGCTAGGAGCAGCGCTGCCGCGATGACGGTGGTTGCGTAAAACATCCGATATCCCAGCTTGTGAACCATTGCAGACCCTCTTGGTATGAGATGCGCTTCGGGTATGGCCTCGTTGTCGTTGATATCCTTCGTCGATACCTTCGATCGAGCAAACGCCGTCGCACGCAAATGGTCGATTAGTTGCCGTGAAATATCTGATGCTCAGTCCTTAAGCAGCTCGGCCTGGGGTAGCCATATCCGTAGGCATTGCCTCAGTCGCCCAGGCCCTTCATGTCCCGCAGCAGATCAGGCCTTCGCACGATGATCTGCGATTTGCGCGAGGTCACAATATCCCTGTCCTGCATGCGCTTGAGGCTGATGGTCACCCATTGGCGTGTCGCGCCGACCATGTGTGCGAGATCGGCATGGGTAAACGCCGCGCTGATCAGAATGCCGTCGGAATCTTCTACCCCGTAAAGCTCAACCAGATGCAGCAGCAGATGCGCGAGGCGTTCGGTAATCGACCGGGTGCCGAGCATTTGCGCCAGCGCCGAATAACATTTTCCCTTGAAGGTCAGCCCTTCGATCAATCCAATAGCAAGATTGGGGACTTCGACCACGAGTGCACGTAACTCCTTGCCGGGAAGCTGCACAACGCTTGAATTGCTGGTCGCGACGCCCGACCACTGGTGCACACCGGCGCCAAACACTTCGGGCCCGCCGACGAAATTGCCCGGATGCCAGTATGCCAGAGTAATTTCCCGGCCCGAGGGCGCGGAGTAGAAGACGCGAATGCGGCCGGTCTCGATCAGATAGATGCCGTCATGCTTCGCACCCTGATTGAACAGGGGCTGGCCGCGATAAAACACTTTGCGCCGGCCGTGCTTGAGTACGGTCTCGCGCTCCCGCAGCGACAATGTATCGAACAACAATGAGGGTGAACCGCCGAGCGATCGCGCGCTTTCTGTGAGCAACAGTGACTGCCCGCTCGCCGCTGCCGGTATCACGACCGGCGGCGCCGTGGTTCCCTGATTTGATGTCGCATTGATCGCCGCATAAATTTGCATCGTGCGCTCCAGACTTAAAATCAGTCTAAATGCGGAGCAAGCCTTGTGCCAATCCAAAGTCCGCGGCGTTTGAAGCAGCTTCCGACCGCCTCAAGGGGGAATTGGAGAAAAGAATAAGCGCTTTCAGTCAGGCCAAGTTCTGTCAGGTCCCGGCTTCGTTCAGGTCGAGCAGAAAGGCCCACGGATAAATTCCGCGCGCATGCCCGTCCGAGAACGCAATGTTGATTGCGTAACCGCCGATCGGCGCAACCAGCGCGATTGCGATACTGTCGAACTTGTTCGGAAATACTCCTTCAATCCGCGCACGCAGGCAATGCGCGCACTTGCATGCACTGCGCAGACGCTTGGCCGAGAGCCGGATCGCATCACCTTCCGCAAAAGCAAGATCAAGAAAGCTGAGATCGTCGCTGACGGAAATCTGCGTGGGTTCCACACCGATCGACGCTACGAGAGCTGAAGGTGTAGCAGACTGTGCCATGACAATATCTCCGACGTCAGCACTCGATCATCATCTGCAGGTGCCTCAGAGCAATTAATTGCCGGAACTGACAGCATTGCCCCTAAGGCTCCCATAACGCCGAGATGCTATGTTCAACTCTGGCGCGAGACCGGAAAGGTCATTGTTTCCTTCCCGCTGACAACTAATTGCTATCACGCTGGGCCCGCCTGTCTATCCTGACCCCGGAGCCGTTTCCGCAATGCCGGAATGGAATTTGCTCCGAACGAGGCAAAGGATCGAGCGATGGCGATGGACGAAATTGTCGACGGCCTTTCTGAAGTATCCTGCGACGTCCTGGTGATCGGCGGCGGAACTGCGGGGCCGATGGCGGCGCTGAAGGCAAAGCTGAAGAATCCGAAGGCCAATGTCGTGCTGCTGGAAAAAGCCAATGTGAAGCGCTCCGGTGCCATCTCCATGGGCATGGACGGACTCAACAACGCGGTGATCCCTGGCTACGCGACGCCGGAGCAGTACACCAAGGAAATCACCATCGCCAATGACGGCATCGTCGACCAGAAGGCCGTCTATAAATATGCCGAGAAGTGCTACTCGATCATCGAGGAACTCGATAGTTTCGGCATCCGCTTCCTGAAAAATGAGAACGGCGACTACGCGGTCAAGAAGGTGCATCACATCGGCACCTATGTGCTGCCGATGCCCAATGGCGAGACCGTCAAAAAGGCGATCTATCGCCAGTTGCGCCGCGCCCGCATCCTGATTTCCAACCGCTACATGGCGACGCGCCTGCTGAAGAGCAGCGACGGCCGTATCGCCGGCGCCGTCAGCGTCAACACCCGCACGGCAGAGATCCTCGTGATCAAGGCGAAGGCGGTGATCCTGTGCATGGGCGCCGCCGGCCGCCTCGGCCTGCCGACCTCCGGCTACATGTTCGGCACCTATGAGAACGCCGCCAATTCCGGCGACGGCTATGCGATGGCCTATCACGCCGGCGCGGCGCTCGCGAACCTCGAATGCTTTCAGATCAATCCACTGATCAAGGATTACAACGGCCCGGCCTGTGCCTATGTCGCCGGGCCCTACGGCGCCTTCACAGCCAACAACGAAGGCGCGCGCTTCATCGAATGCGATTACTGGTCTGGCCAGATGATGCTCGAATTCTACAACGAATTGCAGTCCGGCAAGGGACCGGTGTTCCTGCAGCTCAACCACCTGCACGAAGATACTATCAGCGAGATCGAAACTACGCTGCACAAGGTCGAGCGGCCGACCCGCGGAATTTTCCATGAGGGACGCACCACTGATTATCGCAGCGAGCCGATCGAGATGCACATCTCTGAGATCGGCTTCTGCTCCGGCCATAGCGCATCCGGCGTATTCGTTGACGAATTCGCCCGCACCACGGTGCCCGGCCTCTATGCCGCGGGCGACATGGCCAGCGTGCCGCATAACTATATGCTCGGCGCCTTTACCAATGGTTCGGTGGCCGGTGAGCATGCCATGGAATATGCAGACAATACCGACTTCGCCGCGTTCGACGCCGCCGACGTCGCGCTGGAGCGCGACCGCGTACTCGCGCCGACCAAGCGCGAGGACGGCATTCCGCCGAACCAGATCGAGTACAAGACGCGCCGTCTCGTCAACGATTACCTGCAGCCGCCGAAGGTCACGCGGAAATTTGAAATCGGGCAGAAGCGCCTTGGCGAAGTACGCGAGGACATGGAAACCCAGATGATCGCGCGCAATGCTCATGAGTTGCTGCGCGCACTCGAATCCCAGTCGATCCTCGATTGCGCGGACATGGCCGCGCACGCCTCATTGTATCGCACTGAAAGCCGCTGGGGCCTCTACCACCTGCGCACGGACTATCCTGAGAAGAACGATGCCGACTGGTTCTGCCATACGCTGCTGAGCAAGAAGGATGGCAAGATGAGCAGCGAGAAGCGTGCCGTCGAGCCCTATATCGTCCCGATCGCCGACGATGAGAAGGACCTCTATGACAAACAGCGAATCCGCGCCAGCGCTTGACGCCCGCAACAATTTCAAGGAGTCGAACGATGCCTCTCGCCAGTTATGAAACGTCTGTTCCGGTCGTGGTCGACGAAGCCAAGTGCATTGCCGACAAGGGTTGCACCGTCTGCGTCGATGTTTGTCCGCTTGACGTGCTGCGCATCAGCGACATGACCGGCAAGGCCTTCATGGCCTATGATGAATGCTGGTACTGCATGCCGTGCGAAGCCGACTGCCCGACCGGCGCGGTCAAGGTCAACATCCCCTATCTCCTGAGGTGAGCCATGGCGGACCCGTTTGAAGCCTATGACGACGTCGATGACGTCGACGATCGCCTGCATGCGGCTGATCCTGGCGAGCGTCGCGTCGCCATCATTGCACTCGGCCATTCCGGCGATCCGGCCGCTGTCGCGTATCTTGCGGGAATGACCGACGATCCCGACGCCGGCGTGCGTCAGCAGGTGGCGCTGGCGCTCGGTGAATTCGATGGGCCGGAAGCTGCCGCGGCCTTGGCCAAGGTCGTTGTCGATCACGAGCATGCGGTGGCGACGGCTGCCGCAGATGGCATGGCGGAATTGAAGGATCCGGCCAGCGCCGACGCAATCCTGCCGCTAGTCAGTCATCCACATGCCTTCGTGCGTATGGCAACGCTACGGGCGTTGAAGGAATTGCGCCGCAAGGATTCCCTCAAACCCGCGCTCGATGCGCTTCGCGATGTCGATGCGTCGGTGCGGGTGCAGGCGATCGGCGTGATCGGCTTTCTCAAACTGGAGGGGTCCATCCCTGCCTTGACCTCGGCGACCTCCGACGGCGATCCACACGTGCGCCGCGCCGCGGTCAGCGCACTGGCCTTTTCGCACGTCAAGCCGGCGACGGAATCGATCACCCGCGCGCTGTCCGACACCGACTGGATGGTGCGCGAGATTGCCGCCGAAACGCTCGGCACCAATGTCAACGGCATCCAGGCCGCGGACGCGCTGATCCAGGCGACCACGGACGACTACTGGCAGGTGCGACTGAAGGCAGTGCGCAGCCTCGGCAAGATGAGGGTGGTGCGGGCAGTGTCCGCGATCGGCGCGTGCATCGGCCACAGCCAGGCCAACCTTCGCAAGGAAGGGGCGGCGGCACTCGGAGAGATCGCCGATCTCGCCGGGCTGAAGTTCCTTGAACCGATCGCCAACGACGCTGATCCGGAAGTTCGCAAGAACGCGCGCTGGGCGATGCAGCGCATCCTCGCCAACCAGAGCGCCACCGGATCCTGACAAAGGCTTCTCGGTCACGCGGCTGGCGCTCGTTGCGTGACGCCTAGCTGATCGCCTGCTGCTCGAAGGAGCGCTGGCTTTCGGTGCGGATCAGATCGAGGCACTCTTTCTTCAAGCTGATATAAGCGTGGTCGAGCACAACCTCGCTGGTTCGCGGCCGCGGCAAGTCGATGCGGAGGTCGCGCAGGATACGGCCGGGTCCGGCGCTCATGAGCAACACCCGGTCGGCCAGGAAGATCGCTTCATCGATATCATGGGTGACGAAGACGATGGTGGTGCCGACCTGCTCCCAGAGGGCGAGCAGACTCTCCTGCATGACGATGCGGGTCTGAGCATCGAGTGCGCCGAAGGGCTCGTCCATCAGCAGCACAGCGGGCCGGTTAGCCAGCGCGCGGGCGATGGCAACGCGTTGCTGCATGCCGCCCGATAACGTGTGCGGATAGGCGTCGGCAAATTTCGTCAGGCCGATCATGGCGATCAGATCGTCCGCAATCGCGCGGGCCTCCCTGGACGTCTTACCGAGCATGCTGGGTCCGTGCGCGATATTGGCGCGGACCGACTTCCACGGAAACAGATGCGGCTGCTGAAACACCATCCCGCGATCGGGGCCGGGGCCGGTCACCGGCAGGCCACCGACACTGACCGAGCCGGAATAAGGCGTCTCGAAGCCGGCGATCGTATTCAATACGGTCGACTTGCCGCAGCCGGACGGGCCGAGCAGGCAGACGAATTCGCCGCGCATGATCTGGAAGGACACGCGGTCGGCGGCGATCACCTGTCCCTTGGGAGAGTCGAAGATGATACTGACGTCGACGACATCGATCTCGACCTGGGCAGAGATCGGATGGCTGTCGATCTTCGCGCGATTGGAGACAAGGGACACCGTCATCGCCACCAGACCAATCGCTGCGTCGCTGCAGCAAAGCTGCGATCGGCAATGAAGGACACTGCGCCCAGCGCGATCAGCCCGCCCATCACCTGCCCGGTCTGCAGATTCTGTTGGGCAATTTCGATGCGGTAGACAATGCCGGCAAAAGAGCCGGCCAGCTCCGCCGCCACAAGCGTGTAGAACGAGATGCTGACCGCGGTGCGCAGCCCGACGGCGATGTAGGGCAGCGCGCCCAACAGCACGATCTCACTGAGCATCCGGCGCTTCGTGGTACCCAGCATGCGCGCGGCGCGGATCAAGCCGCGATCGATCTTCTGCACGCCGATATGCGTGGTCAGCCAGACTGTGAAGAAGACCCCCCAGAAAACAAGAAATATCTTTCCAGTTTCGGACAAGCCAAACCAAAGGATGACGATCGGGACAAAGGCAATCGGTGGGATGGGTCGCAGGATATGAAAGATCGGTGAAAGGAAACTGGAGATCAACTGGAACTGGCCGGTCAACACACCAAGCAGAACCCCGATCGACGCGCCCAGAACGAAGCCGATGACGACACGGCAGACGCTTACGGCGAGATCAATTGCGAACTGTCCGCTCCTGATCCACTCGATCATCGCGACCGCAACCACCGAGGGCGGCGGAAACAAGATAATGTTCACGATATGCGATCTGGAAACCAGCTCCCATACCAGAAAGAACAGCGGAATCGAGAGGATCGAGATCGTCGTGTTGAGCCGTTGCGCTTGCCTGATTGTCATGGCAACGTTCTTTAACCGCCGGGCTGGTTCGAATAGGTAACCCGCTTGGCATCAATACTCTTCAAAGGCCCTGGCGACAGAATCTTGAGAAAATCGGGCATCGCCGCGCCTGGCGGATGATTACCGGTTTCGAGCCGCCACGCCGCATGGGTCTTGAGAGTATCGATCTGCTTGTCGTCGAGGGTCAGGCGATAGACGTAGTCGGACCAGATCGGCGCCAGATCCTCACGCTTGATCCCAACGGCCTTCGCGACGACCGTAATCGCCTCCTCGGGGTTCGCCTTCATCCAGGTTTCTGCATCGATCGCAGCGGCGAGGAATTTCTCCACCAGCGGGCCGTTCTTGGCAAGATAGTCCTGCATCACGACGATGTTGAAGGTTTCTGAATAGATGCCCTTGGTGTCGATCTCGGCAACATCCGCGCCCAACGTCTTCTTGGCGTTGGCGATATGCGGCTCCCAAGTGTCGAATGCATCGATGCTGCCGGCAACAAGCGCCGGCAGCATTTCCTGGGGTCGCAAATTGACGAGCGTGACATCATCCTTCTTCAGCCCGGCTCTGCTCAGCAAAGCCGAGGTGTAGACCTCGCTGCCGGTGCCGGCCGTGAAGGCGATCCTCTTGCCTTTTAGATCGGCCTTGCTCTTGATGCCGGCCTTGCTGGCAACCACGGTCTTGAGGTCGGAATATTCCATGCGCGCCAGAAACGCGATGGGCTGTGCGGCCATCGCGGCCGCCGTGACGGGCGCCTCCGCGGTCGTGGCAATGTCGGCACCTCCGCCAGCCACCGTGTCGAGACACTGTTTTCCGGAGGTGAAATTGGTGACCGAGATGTCGAGACCTCGTTTTTCGAAGAATCCCTTCTCCTTCGCAACGATCACAATTCCGGATATTGGCCCCAGGTTCTGCGCAAGCCTGGCCTTGAGCAGCTCGGCATGCGCCTGACCGGGGTGAAAGACGTACGTTAGCAGCATCGCAGCGGTGAAAGCAGCCGATCTAGCGTTCAACATACCCAGCCTCCGAACACTCGAGTTTGATGTCGGGATAATTTATTTAGCGAGAAGAAAACTCAAAGCAATTAATCCACATCGTTGACATGAAGAAGCGCGAGCCGATGCACAAAGGAAGCGCTGACGCGCCAATTTAAGCGGCACGATATATTCGTTCCAAGGCAACGGCGCCGCGCGAAATCCTAGCCCGACTTCGATCCGACTGCGCCTTCAAACGAACGCCCAAGCGTACGCACCAACCCATCCTCGCCCGCGCGCGAAACGAAACAAAGTGAAGACCGCAAACCGTCCGAGCGCGCCCGACCGGGAATCGCGACGGCGCACATGTCCAGCGGGTTGACGAAATAAGTGTACGTTCCCATCGCGGTGTTGAGCGCCATCGGATCGGACAACATCTGTTCGATGGTGAAGATGGTCGGCACCGTCGGGACCACCATGGCGTCGCAACCTTGCAACACAAGACTGGCCTGCCGCTGGGCCACCTTCATCGCGTAGATCGCTGTCAACGCATCTCTCGCAGTGTATTTGAAGCCGGGCTCGATCGAGGCCCAGACGGCGGGGTGGATGGCTTCCGGATTGTTCTGGACGACATCGGCATAGTCGATGAGCCGCTCGGCAACCATGGCGCTTTGAAAGACCAAGCGGCCGGCCTCCTCAAAGACCGTAAAATCCACCGGCTTCAACCGGTGCCCCAGGCTTTCAAGCGTCGCCAGGTTGCTCTCGTAAGTCCTGCGGGCCTCGTCATCGCCGAAGAACTTGAGCTGCTCTGAGCGCGGAATCGCGAGAGTCAAACGCTCCGGCAGCCGCAACCGGAGGTCGATCTCATCCGCATCCGTACGACTCAACGGGTCCTGAACATCAAACCCCGCGATATGCTCGAGAATTTCATAGGCTTCGTCGGAGAGCCTGGCGAAAACCGGAATGCAATCGAACGCTCGGTTATTGTAAAGTAGGCCGCGCGAACTCACGAGCCCGATCGTCGGCTTCAGGCCAACGATGCCGTTGCATGCCGCCGGCACGCGTCCCGACCCTCCTGTGTCCGTACCCAGCGAGAACGCGACAACGCTGCGAGCCACCGCAACCGCCGAGCCCGAGCTCGAACCGCCCGGAATGTAAGCGGGATCGATGGCGTTGCGGCACAGCGGATCGGGACTTCGCGTCCCGTTCAATCCGGTAGCGAATTGATCCAGCGTGTTCTTTCCGATCAGCACGGCGCCGGCGTCCTCCAGCCGCGTGACGGCAAAAGCGGATTGCTCCGGCTTCAGCTGTAGCGCCGGACAATTGCTGGTCGTGATCATCCCGGCGACGTGAATGCTGTCCTTGACGGAAAACGGCAAACCCAGCAGCGGCAGGGTTTCGCCGGCATCTGCCCTGGCCTGCAATTGCCGGGCGCGCTCTACGGCCTGCTGCGGTGGCACGAACGAGGTGAAGACGCCGTCCGCCGCACATGTCTGCGCGCGGCGGCACGCTTCGGCGACGATCAAATCGGCCGAGAGACCGTATGCCAGCGCAGATCGGATTGAAGAAAAACTGAAGTCGAGCGAAGCGATATCCATGATAGATTTTCCTCCGGCACGCGGGTGCCTGTCTTCAATGACTCATTGGATAGGGAGATACTCGCCGTGACGATGGCGAGAAGCGACAGCGATGGTGCGGACCATATGAGAAGGCGAACAGGCCAAGTGCACAGCCAGTGGCGGGTCCAGGCGACAACGGCGATCATTAGGATCGGCATAACCGCAAGCGAGAAACCGAATCGCGAATAACCACGAACAAATCCTCCGAAAACTCCGGCAATCAGAGTAATCAAGAAGGTTCGCTCATCCGGAAACGTCGTCATCAATCAATAGCCGCGCACAATCTGCCGTAGTGGCAAGGGATCTGTATTGCTTTGCGGAAAGGTCGGACATTTCCAGGACAATCAGTAGCAATTAATTGTCACTCGAGCCCCTTAACTCTCCTCGCGGACATTCCAAGCGGCTTACCGCCGCAATGTAAATATCGCTGACGTGACGCTTACGCCCTACGCGGATCATAATCGAACAGTCTCCATGCGCCGAAGACTATTCCTCGATCCATCGGCCGTAACGCGGCGTATTCGACTAAATTACGATCGGGTGGATGAAATAATTCGCGCAGCTAGCAGCGCCTCTTATTTTGATCTCAACCCAAGGCTTGCCCCGCTCGATATCGACACAAGGCTATTGCAGAAGATCCACTCAGCTCTTCGAGACTTCAATGGGCAAGGAGGTTGGAGCATTTCGATGGCCAGCATCTCTTCTTTCCTCGAACAGTTCCCGCCGAACCTCCGCAAGCCTATGGCCGACTTGATGTCGAACATCGAAATGCTAAGTCGCGTTGATCTTTCAAAACTGATCAGCGACGGGATCGAAAAGGTTCACTTAAACGGAAAACGCGGCTTCGTTGGCCACCACGCTGGTGGATGTGCTGAAGGGCTGAGACTAACTCGACAGAGTTGAGAAATAAGAAAGGCCCGCTCGAAAGAGTGGGCCTTTTGCGTGCGGGTTGATGGACTGACTGGTGCCCAGGGGCGGGTTGTGCCGGTTCACACTCGCATCGTTGATTTATCTACGTTTTTCTTACCTAAATCCAACATTGTTTGCCAGCCCTGTTACACAGACAAGAACCCGACCGAATGATCTGCGTGCCATTCTCAAAGCTGCGGCTTGCCGTTTCAACCACTTTCATGACGCGCCGGCGACAGTCACTTCCTTTGCAACGGAAGCCGGGACAGGCTCCACGATTTTCAGAGCGTCGTCCGCGATCTTGAGACACAATCTCAAACAGTCGCCGACGATCTCGCGCGCTTTCTCGGGCGTCATCGGGTGCTTGGCTCTTTTTCGATCTGTGAAGTGTGCTAACTCGGCGGCGGTATGCGCATAAGAACCGCGAGCGTCGGCTAACGTCCTTAGCGAGTCTATCGTGACCACTCATGCCGAGCCTGACGCAAACAACGCTCGCTATCGCATGGCGACCTGCCCGCGAGCCCATCTCCTTCAAGATGGATGGCAGCCTTATGCGGGCTTTATCCACTCAGAAAGCGATGGGCGATAGGCCGCCACCATCACCTGCAAGTGTAATGCTGGTTGGATATGGCAGGACGTCGCCCGGACGAAATTCAAAAAGGGCCTCGCATCTGAGACGTGACCTCATAGGCGCGGCAGCTCACCTTCCCCCCCGTGCCCGGCCTTAACACGATCGGAGCTGTGTTGCGATTCACTGCACCGCGCAAAACCCACCTGCCTGCTCTAATCCTTGCATTCAGTTTGATGAGTCAATTTGACTTACGCCATGCACCTTGTCGCCCGCCTCCAGCGAAAACTACTGTGTCAACGCTGGTTGACTGAGATGTGAGATGCGTCGGACCCACAACGGTCATTCCATCATCACACCGGCTAGCGCCCGCCTCGGCACCACGCTGGCGGATGTGCTGAAGGGCTGAGTTGAAGCTCGTAGAGCTGAGAACAACAAAGGCCAGCTCGCGAGAGCGGGCCTTTTGCGTGCGGAGAGGTCTGATTTTGAAAGGGCGGCGCCCAGGGGCGGGATGCACTTACGAACGAGCTTCTGGTTGAAATGACTCGCCGAGCGCCCCCTGTTGCGGGAATGCCCCTCTCTTATGCGCGTGCGAACGCCAGTAACGGCCCGAAGTCGTGATTGTCGGCAGCCTTAAGCGCGTTGATATAGGTGGTGCGAAGCGTCCCGGTATCGTGAATGCTGCCACTGCCCCAAGTGAATGGCTCGGCGCCGAGTTTATCGATCAGTAAATCGGCCATCATCCGCGCGTGGCGGCCGTTACCATTCGGGAAGCCGCGGATCTGCGTGAGGCAATGATGAAGTCGCACCGCGATTTCGTCTGGGGGGAACGTCTTGTTCTCAACCCAAAAGCGCGCGTTGTCGAACATCACCGGCATCTCGGCCGGAACCAGATGCGGCGCGATACCGATATTGAGTTCGTGCTGACGGTAGCCGCCCGCCCATTTCCAGACCTCTCCGAACAACTGCTTGTGCAGCGATTTCGAGAAGCCCTCATTGAGCAGAGCCTCTGCGCCACCACGGCGGCGGCGCCCCCAAGCAGCGCCGTTGACGATGTTGTCCTCTTCGGCCTCGTTAAGATCGGCGCGAGTCGTGATCCATGTCTGAATGAGATCGCCGCGCAGCGCCGGATCGAGCGGCGTTGCGTCATCGGGCTCCTGAAACAGATCCGTCATGGTTCATTCCAGAGATCCCGCTCCCTGAGCTTGTCGCGGATATACGCTTCAAGGCGTTCGTCGGTGCTGCTGTCCGGCGTTCCCTGCGCTTCGAGTTTCATTGTGTGCGCAGCTCGGCCGAGATCGCGCAGGGCAAGCTTGCGCGCGCGGGCGGATACCGCGCCTTCGAGGGAATCGTTCGGCACGAATGCATAGACGACCGTACAATCGAGCGCCTCGGCCGCGCGGCGCAGGGTGTTGAGCTGGATCGCCCCGCTCTCTTCCGAGGCTTCGAGGGCCGCGACGCTCGGAGGCTGGACCCGCAAACGGCGGGCAAATTGCACGCCGCTCATGCCGAGGGCATCGCGTATGGCTCGCACCCAGCCCTTGGGCGGCGCACGGAAGCGTTCGGCTGGCTTCAGAGGAGCGAGACGTTCATCAAGGCGCTCGCGGGCACGTTTGCGGGTGTCGGATTTCATAGCGTGGCCTAATATTCCAGCAATGATATTAGGCTATAATCTATTTTTAATCAATTAACATAATGCCCTGGCCTAATTTTTTATCGAAGTCATTAGACTGCAGTCTAAATATCAGGAATGGCTTCAAAGATGCTCCGTATTGGGAGAGAGGAAATAAATCCAGATCAGGTCCATCCCGAAAGTGGCCAGAAAACCTCCTGCGATGAATATTATGCCTCTCCCTCCGCTCATGAAGAAAGCGAAGAACAGACCAGATCCGACAACGACCATCGCTAAGTAGAGTGCATGGCAAACAATGCACCGCATGTTCGAACCTCGTGGACCGATCGCTATCGAAACCACTTCGCAAGCTCATCGCGCGCAGAATATCGGCATTCAATTAGGATCGTCTCGCGAGCAAACTAGCAAATTCTCGTCTCACCAGCGACTGAGTGACCGGGGATAAGAAAGGCCCGCTCGTGAGAGCGGGCCTTCTGCGTGCGGAGACCGATTCAAGCCGCGGCAGACTCGCTGGGCATACGGTTCAGAAGGGCGGGGACATCTGTCGCAGGGATGGCCTTGCTGAAGAGGTAGCCTTGTCCCTCCGTGCATCCGTTGGCCTTGAGATATGTCAGCTGCTCTGTGTCTTCGACGCCCTCGGCCGTGGTCGACAAGCCAAATCCCTTTGCAAGTCCGAGGATCGCGCGGACGATCACTCGACCTTCTTCGTTCTCGTTGAGGCGCGATACGAAGCTTCGGTCTATCTTGATCTTGTCGAGACGAAACGAAAGCAACTGGCTGAGGGTGGCATAGCCTGTTCCGAAATCATCGAGCGCTATGCGGACGCCGGCTTGACGGAGTTCATCAATCACGGTTTTCGCAACCCCGATGTTATCCAGGAAGGCGCTCTCGGTAATTTCAATCTCCAGGCGTCGCGGGTTGAACCCGGTTTGCCCAAGGATCGATAGAATGCGCAGACCAAGCTTGGGATCGCGCAATTGAATGGGCGAAATATTGAAAGCAAGAATGAACGTCTCAGGCCACGCGCTGGCATCGGAGCATGCGCGGCGAAAAAGCTGATCTCCTAGAGAGTGGATGAGACCGGTTTCTTCCGCAATCGGAATAAACACGTCGGGCGGAATATGCCCCAAAGTCCTGTTTTCCCAGCGCGCCAGGGCCTCGAATCCGATGATGCGACCATCTTTGAGTGAAATTAACGGCTGATAGTGCGGCTCGATAATGTCGGCCGTGGTCGCGCTGCGAAGTTCCCGCTCGATCTGGACGCGCCGCTCGACATGCGCGTCCATCTCCGTTTCGAAAAAACGAACGCGCGACCTGGCATCGCCTTTTGCGCGATAAAGTGCACGATGTGCGCGCCTGACCAATTCGTCGCGATTGATACCGTCACTCGGGGCGATCGCGATGCCAATTCCCACACCAAGCTCGGCTGACACCTTCTCGATCGCGAAAGCCTCGGCGGTGGACGTCACAATACGGCTCGCCAGATTCGTGGGATCGTCGAGGGAGCGAATGTCTGGCATGACAATCCCGAATTCGTCCCCTCCAATCCTTGCCAGGACGCTACCCTTGCGCATGAGATCGGCAATCCTGTTGGCAAATTCGCACAGCACCTTGTCCGCAGCTACGTGGCCATGCGTGTCCTTAATTCTCTTGAGATCATCAAGGCCAAGCATCAGAACAGCCACCTGGTGCGTGTCGCTGGCGCCGCCAAGGCATGCATCAAGTTTTTCATCGAACAGGCGACGATTAGGCAATCCGGTCAGAGGGTCGTGCCGCGCCAGATCGCGCGCGTCTCGTTCCGCAATGGCTCGTGCCTTGATTTCATTGGCGAGATCTCGATAGCGACGAACGCTGTAGATCATCAGCGCAATGCTCACGGCGAACGCGGCAAAAAGAATGTCGTCGAGTTCCCATTCGGCGTAAGCCATTCCAAGCTGAGACAAATGAGAACCAAGCTCATAGACATGCGCCAGGACCGAAGCGAGAACGGTGCCCCCAAAAAGAACAATGGAATCCCTTGTCGCGGATCTGCGCCGGTCGAACCAATCGGCGCGGAATACGCGCAACAATGGGGCTGACAAATTCATCACAGTCGAACCTTCGCTGACGCCGGCCGCCCCAGTGGAATTCTTAGCTGGCAGCATAGAGGTTAAATAAGTGGCAGATGTTCTGCGCTCATTGTCGGAAGTTCCACTACTCAGGTCATGCCGGCGAACGCGCGGCCGCATGGCGAATAGTAGCTCCCTGCCAAGGTGGATTGCGCTCAACATGCCGTCTTGCGCAGCGCTCGATCAAAGCTGAATGCAGGCCTTGAAGATACCGCTCAAGATTCGGGGGAGGATGCTGCCGGCCAGCGGCAAATCAACAGGTGAAGACAATATCCGGCTCCCGACGGTCGCGCGGCAAGCAGGACGCCATGCTACCGCTGGCTTTGAGGGCGACATCGGCTTACCTTTCGGGAGGTCATGAAACGTCTTGGAACGACAAAGGGCCTGGGTTGTTATTGCTGACGTTGTCAACCTTCCTCGTCAGATTCTGGCTTCCTCCGCGGCAACTGTGGCCATCGCAAGCTCCCGGCCATCCCACCCTGTTTTAGCTGGCTATGCGACTTCCAAAATCGTCCTGAGTTTGGCCGCGCCCTCGCGGCGAACGCGTCGCCGCGGTCCAAGAAACGACCGTAGGTACTCTCATTGGAGACGGCAGATGCATATCAGTACCGATATCGCGATATACGAGCCGCCGACCGCACTCCAGCTCGTCACGCAGGCTTATGCGAGCCTTCTCCGCATCGCCTTCGCCCTGATGCCCGTCCTGCTCATCGCCTATCTATATTTCTACCAGGATCCCACCCTAAGATTCGAAGATCACCTGTTCCACGAAATTGCGATCGCGGTTGCCACCCTCGAAGGACTGTTCGTCACATATGTGACGTGGCGCTGCTACCAGTCTTCGGGGGAACCTTTGTTACGTTGGATGACGCTGGGCTTCATGGGCTTCGTGCTGATCTATGCACCGCACGGCGCTTTCACCGAGATGGCGCACCACAATATATGGCTGTTTCTGCTTTACGGACCGGCGTCGCGCCTCGCGATGTCGATCCTGCTCTTCGTTGGGCTGCTCTCCTACGGCCGGCCATCAGACGACGTCGCGACGCGCCCGAATGTACGCCCATGGCTGATATGGGCCGGCTTGTTCCTGATGGTGGATCTGGTCATCGCCTGGGTCGCTTACTCCGCCTATGCCGGCCACCCGGCGGTGCGCTTGTCTATGGAGGGCGGTGCCCTGGTCTTCTGCGTGCTGAACGTTGCGGTCATGCTGTCGCGCCAGATTCATTCGCCGCTCATGACGATCTTCGGGATCTCGGTCACATGGTTCGCCCTATCGTCGCTCGCATTCATGCTGGGGGGACCTTGGAATCATATGTGGTGGCTCGCCCACGCGGTCTTTGCTGGCGGGTTCTTCCTGCTCAGCTATGGTGTTGTCCACGCTTTCCGAACGACGCGATCATTCTCGACCATCTATAGCCAGGAAAAATTAACGGCCCGGCTGGCCGAGGCAATGGCCGGCACTCAAAGTGCGTTGCGAGAAGTGCAACGGAGCAATCAGATGTTGGAACGTCTTGCCGCCACCGATCCGCTGACCGGTGCCGGAAATCGGCGCCAGTTCATCGAGCGCATCGGCACCGAGATCGCGCGGGCCAAACGAAGCGGCGCTCCGTTGTCCCTCCTGTCGCTGGACCTCGACCATTTCAAGGACGTCAATGACTCACGCGGTCACATTGTCGGCGATGAGGTCCTGTGCGAATTCGTCCGAAAGTGTCTCGAGGCGATCCGCCCATACGACTCCGTCGCACGCGTAGGCGGTGAAGAATTCATGGTGTTATTGCCTGGGGCGACGCTCGACGCGGCTTGCGCGGTTGGCGAACGTCTTCGATTGGCTATCGAACGCAATGCTTTCGAGGTCGGAAACCGACCGTCGATCGACGTCACGATCAGTATTGGGGTGTCGGAGTTTGGACGCGATGGAGACACCCTTGACGCATTTTTGCGTGTCGCCGATCAGCGGCTGTATCGCGCAAAACATCAAGGCCGCAATCGCGTGATTGCAGCGTAGGCCGTCGTTGACCGAGATGTACAGGGCATCATCGCAACCAAGAGAAAGCTTATCGCCTACTATCGCGTGTCTACACGGAGGCAGGGGGCGTCCGGGCTTGGCGTGGATGCACAAAGAGCTGCCGTCGTCAGCAATCTAGGCGCAAGTTCGTGGGTGATTGTTTCGGAGTTTACAGAGGTTGAGAGTGGCCGACGCCGCGATCGGCTGGAACTGGAAAGAGCCTTGGGCTAAGCTGAAGCTCGACAGAGTGAGAACAACAAAGGCCCGCTCGTGAGAGCGGGCCTTTTGCTTGATGAGTTACTGTCATTCCGGGGCGGGCGCAGCGTCAGCTGCGAGCGAACCCGGAATCTCGTCGTGGTGATCTACCAGCTGCACGTCCTTGGCCACCGGGCACGGCGTTCACAGCTGGCTTTCGACGAAGGGGTTCTGGATGCGAGGGCGCCGATGAGCTGGCCGTACTGCATGTCCTCTGAATAGAGTGTGTCGCAGCCGGCTTCGAGCGCGGCGGCAAGGATCAGTGCGTGATAGAATGACAGGCGGCATGTCTCGGCAGAGCCGAACTGTTTTCGGGGTGGTCGGTCGTGCTTGCTATTGTTAGCTCTTCCGGGCTGCGGAGGACTTTGCAATCGGATAACCCATCGCAGGACGATGCTCGATCCAATCGGCCAAGGACGGCAGCAAGCCTTCCGCTGGTTTTGGGCCGGGCCGGGCGAAGCGGCCTGCGCGGGCGGCGCGCGGCTTCAACCGGATCAGCGTCTGTGCGTGGCCCACAGCTGCCGAAAGTGGATCAACGACCGGCACCGAAATACGATCGGCGACGCGCTCCGCAAGCCCAGTCAGAGGGGCGCCGGCCAGAATGATGACGTCGGCGCCATCCTCCTTCACGGCGCGCTCGGCGAGCGCCACCAACTCGCCCTCGAGTTCGTCCTGAACAGTGGCGACCGACTGGAAGCTGACATCAGGCACGCGGATGCTGCTGCACCGCGCCTCCAGCCCGGCCAGCGCGACCGCGTCCTCATACCAGGACACGAGCGTCCGGGAAAAGGTCAGGATGGAAAATCGCTTGCCCAGCATGCAGGCTGTCAGAATGGCGGACTCCGCCATGGCTGTGATCGGCACTTCGAACAATTCACGCGCCGCGATCAGACCGGGATCGCCGAACGCCGCAATGATGATGGCGTCGTTCCCGCGATGATGCTCCGCGATCATCTCCAGCGTGATCGTGCCGGCGATCACGGCTTCGGCGCGGCTGGCGATGTAGGGCATGCCGCGCGTTGCCGTGATCGCCACCAGTTCGACATCGGGCGCAAGGACATTTGCCGCCGTCCTGGCCATGCGATCCGTCATGTCGGCGGATGTGTTGGGATTGATCAGAAGGATTTTCATGGTGCAATTTTCTGCTCGGAGCACGTCCGCGTGAAATGAATGTCGCCGGCATTTGCCGGCTGGCGATCTGTCGGCAGCGGTCTATCCGGCACGCGCGCGGGTCCAGAGCGCCCTGATCGCCAGGTCCGCGTCGCGGCGGATGGCTTCAGCATCGACCTTCGTCGGCTGCCCGTCGGCGACGACGATATCGCCGTCTACCACGACCATCTCGACATCGCGTCCTTGCGCGGCATGAACGATGTTGCCAAGCGGGTTGATGTTGGGAGTGAGATGCGGGCGGCGGAAATCGAAGGCGACCAGATCGGCACGCTTGCCGATTTCGATGCTCCCTATTTCATCTTGCAGTCCCATGGCGCGCGCGCCGCCCATGGTTGCCATCTGGAAAACGGTTTCGGGCTGCCAGGCGTCAGTGACCGCGCCCTCCTGGATTCGCCCCACCGCCAGCGCCCAGCGCATGACTTCCACCATGTCGGCGTGCATGTTGTCGGTGCCGAGAGTCAAGTGCGCGCCGGCCGCACGCAATCTGGACGTCGGCGCAATGGTTGCGCCCGTCGCATTGCCCTTTGCGATGTGCGCGACGTTGATGCCGGCCCGGCCGATGCGGGCGATATCGCTCTCGCTGACGTGGATGCAGTGCGCCGCAAGCAGCTTATCGGTGAGCAGTCCGACATCCTCGAGGAGTTCAGGCGGGCTCATGCCATCGCGTTCGTGAATGCGCGCCAGTTCCACCTTGCTTTGGGAAAGATGCGTCGTCACCCGGAGGCCATTCGCGCGCGCCGCCTCACCGATGCGTTTCAGAAACGGCGTCGAGCAGGTGTCGGGCGCGTGTGCCGCCAGTTGCACGCCGATGCGGCTGTGGCTCTTGCCGTTATAGCGCTCCGCCAGATCCAGCGCCGCGCGCAGCGTCCGGTCGCCGATCTCGTCCCTGTGCTCCCATCGTCCGGTCGAGACGCCGCTGAAGTCGACGTCATGGATACGCCCGCATGACCACACGCGAAGGCCGACCTCCGCCATCCCCGGCGTGATGATGTCGGCATGCACGAACGTATCGTTGATCAGCGTCGAGCCGAACAGCAGGGCTTCCAATGCGCCCAGGCGCGAGATCGCGTACGCCTCGTCCGGGGTGACCATGTGGCCCTGCGGAATGCCCGGGGTGTAGGCCGGAGCGAAGCCCAGATCTTCGGCTACTCCTCGCACCATGGTTAGAATGGCGTGGGTGTGGATATTGACGAGGCCCGGCGTGATCACACGTCCCTCGAGATGAACGACACGCCGCGCCGGCGGCAGTGGCTTGTCCGCGCTTGCCGCTTCGATCAGCACGAAGCGGCCATCCGAAATGCCGATTACGGCATTCTCGATCGACGGATTCCCCGGATTGGCGGTCAGCAGCGTGGCGCCGGTCAGAAGCAGATCGAGAGGGAATGTGGACGACATCGCGATCACCTGTTGAGGACGTGGGTCAGGAAGCGTTTGGTCTTTTCCTCGCGCGGAGCGGAGAAAACTTCCTCGGGTGGTCCTTGCTCGACAATGTGGCCGTCGGCCATGAAGACCACGCGATCGGCAGCCTTGCGGGCGAAGTTCATTTCATGGGTGACCACGATCATGGTCATGCCTTCGCGGGCGAGTGCGCCCATGACATCCAGGACTTCATGCACGAGCTCCGGATCGAGCGCCGAGGTCGGCTCGTCGAACAGGATCAGGCGTGGCTCCATGGCCAGCGCGCGGGCGATGGCGACGCGTTGCTGCTGCCCGCCGGACAATTGCGACGGCAGCTTGTCCATATGCTCAGCCAGACTAACGCGTGCGAGCTGCTCCGCGGCTCTGGCGTCGGCGGCGACTTTTGGCAGGCCCAGCACCTTGCGCGGGCCGATGGCGACGTTCTGCAATGCCGTGAGATGCGGGAACAGATTGAAGCGCTGGAAGACGAAGCCGAATTTGCGACGCTGCAAGGCGAGCTTCTGTTCGCTCATGGGTTCCCAGTGCGCGGCCTCACCGACATAACTGCCGCCGACGGTGTCGCCATCCAGGGTGATCTCGCCGCCGGACGGCGTTTCCAGATGGTTGAGACAACGCAGCACCGTGGTCTTGCCTGATCCGGACGGCCCGATCAGCACCAGCGTCTCCCCCGCCATCAGGTCGAACGAGATGCCCTTGAGAATCTCGCGCTCGCCGTAGGTCTTGCGGAGCTCGCGGACCGAGAGCAGGGGCTTGTCCGACGCTGGCACGGGCTTTTTCAAGGCGCTCACCATGCCGGCATGCGCCGCTCGATGAGCCGCGAGATGTAGGAGAGCACCGAAACGATGACGTAATAGTAGATCGCCAGCAGCGCGAAGATTTCCAGCGGCACGAAGTGCGATGCGATGATCGCCTGGCCCGACCGCGTCAGCTCATAGACGGAAATCACTGATAGCAATGAGGTGTTCTTGACCAATGTGATCACGTCATTGGTCAGCGCGGGCAGCATCGGCCGGATCGACTGCGGCAGCAGGATGTAGAGCAGGATCTTGCCGCGCGTCATGCCGATCGACTTCGCGGCTTCGGTCTGGCCCTTCTCGACCGAGCCGACCGTGCCGCGGACGATCTCCGCGATATAGCCCGCCGAATTCAGCGACAGCGCGATGACGCCTGCCCAGAATTCGCCAAGCCGGAATCCCGCCATGGGCAGACCGAAGAATACCACGAAGATCTGGATCAGCAGCGGCGTGCCGCGGATGAAGTCGACATAGGCCCGCACGCCCCAGCGCGCCCACGCCCAGCTTCCCAGCGAGATCAGGCCGAGCGCGATGCCGCCGAGGAATCCGAAGACCGCTGCGAAAGCTGCGATCTTCAGGGTCGTCACTGCACCTCCCGCCAGCAGCGGAATTGCCATTTCGACGATGGGCCAATCGATGGTCATAAGAAGGCTGTGCTCGGCGGAAAGACGAGGGAAAGGGACGCAAGCGGCGGTGGGGCGCGACGATTACAGGCTGGGGATGGCGTCGGCCAATTGCATGCGCACGCCGAACCACTTTTCCTGCAGGGTGTAGATTTCGCCGCTGGCCTTCAAGGCCGTGATGCGCTCGTTCAGGAACGCGATGATCTCGCTGTCTTCCTTGCGGGTGCCGATTCCGGCCCAGTTGAGCGGGCCGATATTGCGCACGATGGCGTATTTGCCCGGCGCGTCCTTGACGACCTGCGTCAAGGTTGCCAGCGAATTGATGACGCCATCGACCGAACCCTGCGCCAGCGAGAGATAGGCGGCCGGGTGATCGTCATAGGTCTTCACTTCCGCAAAGCCCTTGCCCGTCGCCGACTTGAGCGTGTCCTGCAGCTTCGTCTTCATGGTATCGCCGGCGGAGCCCAGCTTGACGCCGAGAATCTTGCCCGCCATGTCGTTCAGGCTCTTGATCGTGCCGGCATCGCCGGCGCGCACCAGCATTTCCTGCGTCGCTTCGGCATAGGGGATGGTGTAGCCGACTTTCTCGATGCGCTCCTTGGTATAGGTGAGCGATGTCATGATGAGATCGAAGTTGCCGGCATAGAGCGCCGGGATCACCCCAGCCCAGGCCGTATCAATCATTTCAACCTTCACGCCCAGCGGGGCGAACAGCAGCGCAGCGAGGTCGGCATCGTAGCCGACGATCTTGGTACCCTCGCGAAAGGTGAAGGGGCGATAGGCGGCCTCGCAACCCACGCGAACGACACCGGCCTTGTTGATGTCGTTCATGGTCGTGGCGGCAAAGGCATTCCTCGTCAGGGCCGTGATGGCTGACGGAACGGCCAACGTCAGAGCGAGGGTGCGTGCCGATATCTTCAAGAATTGGCGGCGGGCGACACTGGCTTGGGGATGCTTCAAGTCCATAACGTCTCTCTTTTCTGCTCGCTGGATCTGGTTGCGCCCAATCCTTCAAATTGCATGCCATCGTAAATATACGAATAATTTCATTACATTGATTGATTGGCGGGGGAGGCCCGACTTTTCGATGTGCAGCGCTCGCCCAATTAGGCGCCACGAGCGACGGCTAGCCAGCCGAGCACGATCGTAGCCGGGACATGGGTCTAACCGGCAGCGTCAGGTTCAGTCGCAGCAGCGGACGGTTTCGTCTCGCTGTTCAATACGCTGCACACGGTTTCGCCTGTTCGTAACAGGTGCTTACGCCAAACCAACCGTGCGCGTTCCGGGTCGCGCGCATGAAAAGCCGCCATCGCGGCTGTGTGCTCCGCGACCGACTCTTGCCAGCGAAATGGATCAAGGATCGCCATATACCGCCCGCGACGGGCCCGCAGCATCAAGCCCGCGTGGGTTGCGATGAGCTCGGGATTTTCGGATGCCCGCACGATCGTGTCATGAATGGCACTGTTGAGTTCGAAATACGGATCCTTCTCCCGGCGCGCATAGTGTCTGCACATCCGTTCGTGCATGTCGTCCAGCGTGGCAAGGTCGGCCGCTCCAATGCGCGTGACGGCCAACTCCGCAGCGAGGCTCTCAAGCCCCGCGATGACTTCGAACAGGTTGCGCGCTTCCGTTTGTGTGAAGGACATGATGCGAGCGCCCCTGTTTTGGGAGAGCTCGACAAGGCCTTCGACTTCGAGGAGCTTGAGCGCTTCGCGAAGCGGTGTCCGCGACACCTTGATTTGCTCGCACAGTGTCCGCTCGATAATGCGTCCGCCGGGCGGTATCTCGCCGCGAATGATCATGTCCCGCAGCGTATCGGCGACCTGCCTGGCGAAAGGGATTCGGCGCGAGAGCATTGGTTGCGGCAGCTGAGCACGCGTTCCCGCCGTAGGCACCGCGACCGGTTTCATGTTTTCTCCGCTTTCAGTATCAGGCGCGCGGCAATCTAGCGTGCACCCGCCTTATTGCAAAGAAACGTGTTTGATGGAGACCCCCCACACGATTTACGTATGCAATCCGATATCCCGCGTCGGCATCTCGACCTGCCGAAACTTCACATCACCATGTAGGTCAATGACGAGCCCTTGGCGGACAAGCAGGGGCGCTCCGATAAACTCTATCGCCTGTGATCAGTCACAAACACCACGGAATACTGGATCGCCCGGTCCAAGCGCGCAACAGCGCGCGAGGCCGGGCGACGATAGTTGAGTGAATACACGCGTAGGCGTTACGCTGCCACGGCCTGTTTCTCGCCGACCACCGGCAAGCCTTCCTCGATCGGATACTTCGTGTCGCGCGACCATTCGTTCCACGAGCCGAAATACATCCGCACATCGGCGACGCCGGCATTCTTCAGCGCGAGGAACGTGTTGGACGCCCGCGCGCCCTTGAAGCAGTAGAGGTAGACAGTCGTCGACGGCGTGATGCCGACGGTGGCGCATTCGGCCAAAATCTCGTTCTTCGACTTGAAGCGCGGGCCTTCCGGTGTCGGCTTCATCATGCGGTACCACTCGATCCAGACGGCGCCGGGAATGCGGCCCATGCGCGGGCAGAAATCCCGGCCATAGGGCGACGAGCTCTCGCCGATCCACTCGTCGACATCGCGCACGTCGAGGATCGCGATCGACGGATTGCCAAGTGCGGCCTGCATGGTCGCGGCATCGATCAGGATCGAACCGGCTTCCGGCTTGATGGCGAAGGATGCTGCTGTCGGTGTCGGAACATCCGTGGTGGTCGGCAGGCCCTTCATGGTCCAGGCTTCAAAGCCGCCATGCAGCACCTTGATCCTGGGATAGCCGAGGAATTCCAGCAGGAAGTAACCGCGGCAGGACTGGCCGAAGCCTGAATTCATCGACTGTTCGTAGATCACCGCAGTCTCGCTGCCGGACAGGCCGGCACCGCCGAAGGCGGCAGCGAATTTTGTCTTCAGCTCGTCCATGCCTTCCGGCGTCGAGGTGGCGAGGAACGTGAAAATCTCATGGAGATTGACGGCGCCGGGAATATGCCCGGCCGCATAGGCGTCGGGATTGCGCGTGTCGATGATGACACACGGTTCTGACTTCATGAACGTGACGAGGTCGTCTGCGGAAATGAGAACTTCAGCCATTGAAAGCCTCCACTGTGTTGAACCGTTTGTGCTGGATCGCCTGTCGTTTCGCCGTGACTTAAGTCAATTCGCCTTCCGTTCGCGTGATCGATCATTCGCATGATCGCGATCATTGGCATGACCGGGATCATTGCCATGATCGGGATCACGCCCCGCCCTGGTCTCCCTGAGTGTCGCGCGCATTGTCTGCGAGCATTTTTCTGAGCTGCTTGGTGGCGGGGGTGACGATCGCCACGAAATAGGCTTCACGCAGCCGGCGCTGGGCGCGGTGCGATTTGAGATAGCCGCGCGCGCCACAATGCAGCATCGCGGCATGGGCTGCGGCGACGGCGGCATCACCCGCGCGCAGACGCAGTTCGACGACGCTGCGCCAATAGGCATTGCTCGTGTCAAAGGGTGTGGCCGCGAGCATCATCGTCTCGGCCTCCATCTTCGCGAGAAGCCCTGCGAAATCCTCGGGCTGCTGCGGCAGGAAGCAATTGACGTGGGCGAGCGACGGCTTGACGCTCTCCATGATGGCAACGCAATCGCGCACCAGCCCGAGGCCCATGCCCATCTGCATCAGGATAAACCCCGCGCGAATCTTCTTCACGAAAGGCATCGCCGGTGCCGCGAGCACCTGATCGTGGGGAATGAAGACATCGCGGAACTGCACGGCATAGGTACCGGTGCCGTCCATCGCGAGGAACGGCTTGCACGGGGTCAGCGAGAGATTCTCGTCGGCGCAATCGGCGAGGAACATCACCTTCTCGCCGGAGCCGTCATCGAGTTCGAAGATGGTGCCGAACAGATGGTCGGGGCCGAGATTCGACACCCATGGCAGTGCACCGCGCACGATATAGCCGCCATCGGCGCGTCGGCCTTTCAGCTTCAGCTTCTCGATGCCGAAGAAGCTCTTCATCGGATTGGAGAGGCCGGTGCCGCCGAGCAGTTTACCGCCAGCGGCATCGCTCAGATATTTCGCCTTCAGCGCGGCGTTATCGGAGTTGAGGATGTACCAGACCAGCGTGTTCTGACACCATGCCATGAAAGCAGTCGAACCACAGGTTTCGCCGATGGTGGTGATGCCCGCGATCGTCTCGCGGAGATCCGCGTGCGCAGACCAGGCACCGACATCGCCGAGATGACGTAGCGCCTGATCCGGATAGATCGTGCCTTCATCGATCTCCAATGCGATCGGTGAAAGATCGGTGCGCGCGACGGCAGCTATTCGTTCGACGAGCGACGGCGTGTCGTCCGTCACCTCAACATCATCCGATTTCCGCAGCACTGCCGTCGTGGTCATGTCGATCTCCGTCACGCACAGGGAAGAGAGACCGCGGCCGCATCGCTGCGGCCGCGCTAACTCACATTCAGGCAGAGACTTCGAGATTGACCGGGCGCGTAAACGTGTTGGCGACGGGCGACCACTTCTTGACGTGGGTGATCAGCGCATCGATCTCGGCCTGGGGAACGCCTTCGCATTCCATGTCGACCTTGATGCGCACATCGGTGAAGCCGACCGGCTTCTCGCTGATGTCGCCGGTGCCCCAGACAGCCGTGATATTCAGATCGCCTTCGAGCTGCAGTTCGAGTTTGTTGACGGTCCAGCCGCGATGCACGGCATTGGCGTGCAGGCCGACGGCGATGCAGGAGCCGAGCGCTGCCAGGGACGCTTCCGACGGATTCGGCGCGGTGTCGTCGCCGAGCAGCGCCGGCGGCTCATCGACGATGTAGGGCGGCAGGTTGCGGATGTAGTTGGCGTGGCGGAATTTGCCCTCGGCCACCGTCTTGCACTTCAGCGTCTTGATGACATTGGGATTGGCTTTGCCGTTGGCGATCAGCTGTTCGAGGCCGCCTTTGTCGATCGGCGCGAGGCAGCCGGTCAGGGCGGTTTTGGCGGCAACAGCGGTCATGTGGTTTTCTCCCTTGGAAAGATCAAAGATACAGAACGTTCTGTAGCTTTGCAGAAAGCGTGCCAGCGACCGCCAATGGAGAAAACATCGCCATATCAGCGAGTTGGGCGTTTGGTGAAGAAACGTGCAGCGGCTGGGTTGCCGCTTAACGCGCCAAATCGGCGCTTACCGGCTCGAATATTGGTCAGGAACCGATGATCGCTTGCACGTCGCGCGCCGCATGACATATGACAGGGCATGACCGATGCGATGCCGCAGGCCGTCGACAGCAGTATTCCGCAGGTGACGCCGCGCGAGCGGCTGATGGTCGCAGCGACAAGGCTGTTCTGCAAAAATGGCATCAATGCCACCGGCATCGACGCCATTGTCAGCGAGGCCGGAACGGCCAAAACCACGCTCTACAAGAACTTCAAATCGAAGGACGATCTGGTCGACGCCGTGCTCAGGGCGGAGAGCGAGACCTGGCGCGGCTGGTTCATTGCAGCCGTGGAACGCGCCAAAACCCCGCGTGAAAAGCTGGATTCGATCTTCCCCGCGCTGAAGAGCTGGTTTGCCGAAGAGACCTATTACGGCTGTGTTTTCATCAATGCAGTCGGCGAGCACGCCAAGGACGAAACCCGGCTGCGCGACATCACGATCCGGCATAAATCGTTCGTTCTCAAGCACATTTCCGGACTGGCCGAGGCTGCCGGCGCCAAGAAGCCGGACTTTCTCGCGCACCAGATCGGCCTCCTGATGGACGGCGCCATCGTCGCCGCCATGGTGACCCGCGATCCCTCAGTCGCGGATGCCGCCGGCCTGGCCGCCAATGCCCTGCTCGACGAGGCCTGCGGACCGCCCAAAATCCGCCGCACCCGGCGCGCCGGACTGCAAGGAGGCGCTGCAGCTTTGGCCAAGGAAGACCTTAGTGTCGTCGACTGAAATCAGCGGACAAAATCTCGCGCACAAAGAATTGACGAAATATTCAGTTCTTCGTGCTTTTCAGGGCGCACATTCGGATTAAATAGGGTAGAAGCTCGCTCGACTTTAGGATGGTCCGGCAACCGGATCAGCCCTCGCTAAAATTTCCGCGCGATACCAAATCAGGACGCCATCATGTCTCGCCAGGACGCGAACGCCGCCTTTGCACTCTCCTCATTTCTGCAAGGCGCAAACGCCACTTACATCGACGAACTCTATGCCCGTTACGAAAAGGACCCCTCCTCGGTCGACGCCGAGTGGCAGGAGTTCTTCAAGAGCCTGAAGGACTCGCCCGCCGACGTTCAGAAGAACGCCGAAGGCCCGTCCTGGGAGAAGGCCAACTGGCCGCTGACGCCCAAGGACGACCTGACCTCCGCCATGGACGGCAACTGGGCCCAGGTCGAGAAGGTGATGGGCGCGAAGCTCGCCGCCAAGACCGCGCAGCCCGGTGCTGCCGTCCCGACCGGCGACATCAATCAGGCGACCCGCGATTCGGTGCGCGCGCTTATGCTGATCCGCGCCTTCCGCATGCGCGGTCACTTCCACGCCAATCTCGATCCGCTGGGCATCGAAGGCCAGAAGGATCATGAGGAACTCGATCCGCGCTCCTACGGCTTCACCGATGCCGACTACGACCGCAAGATCTTCCTCGATAACGTCATCGGCCTCGAATACGGCACGCTGCGCGAGATCGTTGCGATCCTGCAGCGCACCTACTGCCAGACCCTCGGCGTCGAGTTCATGCACATTTCCAACCGGGCACAGAAGGCGTGGATCCAGGAACGTATCGAAGGCCCGGACAAGGAAATCAGCTTCACGCCGGAAGGCCGCCGCGCCATCCTCCAGAAGCTGGTCGAAGCCGACGGCTTCGAGAAGTTTTGCGACGTCAAGTTCACCGGTACCAAGCGCTTCGGCCTCGACGGCGGCGAATCACTGATCCCGGCGCTGGAACAGATCATCAAGCGCGGCGGCAGCCTCGGTGTCCGTGACATCGTCGTCGGCATGCCACATCGCGGTCGCCTCAATGTGTTGACCCAGGTGATGGGCAAGCCGCACCGCGCGCTGTTCCATGAATTCAAGGGCGGTTCGGCCAATCCGGACGAGGTCGAAGGCTCGGGTGACGTCAAGTATCACCTCGGCGCCTCGTCGGATCGCGAGTTCGACAACAACAATATCCATCTGTCGCTGACGGCGAACCCGTCGCATCTCGAAATCGTCGATCCCGTGGTGCTCGGAAAGGTCCGCGCCAAGCAGGACCAGAACGGCGATCCGCCGGACCAGCGCATTTCCGTGCTGCCGCTGCTGATGCATGGCGATGCGGCCTTCGCAGGCCAGGGCGTGGTCGCGGAATGCTTCGCGCTGTCGGACCTGAAGGGCTATCGCACCGGCGGTTCGATCCACTTCATCGTCAACAACCAGATCGGCTTCACCACCTATCCGCGTTACTCCCGTTCGTCGCCCTATCCGTCCGACGTCGCGAAGATGATCGATGCTCCGATCTTCCACGTGAACGGCGACGATCCGGAAGCGGTGGTGTTCGCCGCCAAGATCGCGATCGAGTTCCGGCAGAAGTTCCACAAGCCTGTCGTCATCGACATGTTCTGCTATCGCCGCCACGGCCATAACGAAGGCGACGAACCGGCGTTCACCCAGCCGGTGATGTACAAGAAGATCGGCGCGCATCAGTCGACGCTGGATATCTATGCCAAGCGCATCATCGCCGATGGCGTGATGACCGAAGGCGAAGTCGATAAGGCGAAGGCCGACTGGCGCGCCCGTCTCGATGCCGAACTCGAAGCCGGCGCCGGCTACAAGCCGAACAAGGCTGACTGGCTCGACGGCAAGTGGGCTGGCTTCAAATATGCCGACCAGGAAGAAGATCCCCGCCGTGGCATCACCGGTGTCGACGTCAACACGCTGAAGGCGATTGGCGCCAAGATCACCAAGGTGCCCGATGGTTTCCGCGTTCATCGCACGGTGCAGCGTTTCCTCGATACCCGCGCCAAGGCGATCGATAGTGGCGAAGGCATCGACTGGGCGACGGGCGAGGCGCTCGCCTTCTGCACGCTCATGGAAGAAGGCCACCACGTTCGCCTGTCCGGCCAGGATAGCGAGCGCGGCACCTTCTCGCAGCGCCATTCGGTGCTGTTCGACCAGGAAGACGAAAGCCGCTACACGCCGTTCAACCACCTCAAGCCCGACCAGGGTCACTACGAGGTCATCAACTCGCTGCTGTCCGAAGAAGCCGTGCTCGGATTCGAATACGGCTACTCGCTGGCCGAGCCGAAGGCGCTGACCATCTGGGAAGCGCAGTTCGGCGACTTCGCCAACGGCGCACAGGTGCTGTTCGACCAGTTCATCTCCTCGGGTGAACGCAAGTGGCTGCGTATGTCGGGCCTCGTCTGCCTGCTGCCGCATGGCTATGAAGGCCAAGGCCCGGAGCATTCCTCCGCACGCCTTGAGCGTTTCCTGCAGATGTGCGCGGAAGACAACATGCAGGTGGTCTATCCGACCACTCCGGCCAACTACTTCCACATGCTGCGTCGTCAGTTGAAGCGTGAGATTCGCAAGCCGCTGATCGTCATGACGCCGAAGTCGCTGCTGCGCCACAAGCGTGCGGTGTCGAAGCTCAGCGAACTCGGTGCCGACACCTCGTTCCATCGCGTGCTGTTCGACGATGCGGAGAAGCTGCCGGACGAGAAGATCAAGCTCACCGCCGACAACAAGATCCGTCGCGTCGTGCTGTGCTCCGGCAAGGTCTATTACGATCTCTACGAGGAGCGCGAGAAGCGCGGCATCGACGACGTCTACCTGATGCGCATCGAGCAGCTCTATCCGGTGCCGCTGAAGACGCTGGTGCAGGAGTTGACCCGCTTCAAGGGTGCGGAATTCGTCTGGTGTCAGGAAGAGCCGCGCAACATGGGCGGCTGGCACTTCATCGAGCCGTATCTCGAATGGGTGCTCAACCAGATCAACGCCACCCACAAGCGTCCGCGTTACGCCGGCCGCGCCGCATCTGCGGCGACCGCCACCGGCCTGATGTCCAAGCATCTCGCCCAGCTCAAGGCCTTCCTCGACGAAGCGCTCGGCTAAGCCTCCATTCTGTTGGCGAATGCCCCGCACCCGCGGGGCATTCGCATATCCCCATTGATTTCAAGTTCAGGCAGGGATGACCGAGCGGTCGCCACGCCACAAGAGGAAATAGACAATGACTGAAATTCGCGTTCCCACGCTCGGCGAATCCGTGACGGAAGCCACCATCGGCCGCTGGTTCAAGAAGGCTGGCGATGCCGTCGCCGTTGACGAGCCGTTGGTCGAACTCGAGACCGACAAGGTCACGATCGAAGTGCCCGCGCCGTCCGCTGGCGTGCTCGGCGAGATCGTTGCCAAGGACGGCGAGACCGTCGCCGTCGGCGCACTGCTCGGCCAGATCACCGATGGCGCCGGCGGCGCCAAGCCGGCTGCAGCTCCCGCAAAGCCCGCTGCCCCGGCTCCGGCCGCCGCACCCGCCGCGGCTGCACCTGCTCCCGCTCAGAAGTCCGCACCCGTCGATGCACCGCTGGCGCCGTCGGTCCGCAAGATCTCGGCAGAGAGCGGCATCGATGCCGCCACCGTCCCCGGCTCGGGCAAGGATGGCCGCGTGACCAAGGGCGACATGCTCGCTGCGATCGAAAAGGCTGCGTCGGCACCGACGCCGATCAATCAGTCTGCCGCCGCCGTGCAGGTACGTGCGCCGTCACCCGCTGACGACGCTGCCCGCGAAGAGCGCGTGAAAATGACGCGCCTGCGCCAGACCATCGCGCGCCGCCTCAAGGACGTGCAGAACACCGCCGCGATGCTGACGACTTTCAACGAGGTCGACATGACCAACGTGATGGCGCTGCGCTCGCAGTACAAGGATGTGTTCGAGAAGAAGCACGGCACCAAGCTCGGCTTCATGGGCTTCTTCACCAAGGCCTGCGTGCAGGCACTGAAGGATATTCCGGCCGTGAATGCCGAGATCGATGGCTCCGACCTCATCTACAAGAACTACTATCACGTCGGCGTTGCCGTCGGCACTGACAAGGGCCTCGTCGTTCCCGTGGTGCGCGACTGCGATACCAAGTCGATCTCCGACATCGAAAAGACCATTGCAGATTTCGGCAAGCGCGCCCGTGACGGCCAGCTCAAGATCGACGAAATGCAGGGCGGCACATTCACCATCACCAATGGCGGCATCTACGGTTCGCTGATGTCGACGCCGATCCTGAATGCGCCGCAGTCGGCCATCCTCGGCATGCACAAGATCCAGGAACGTCCGGTCGTGGTCGGCGGCAAGATCGAGATCCGCCCGATGATGTATCTGGCGGTGTCCTACGATCACCGCGTCATCGACGGCAAGGAAGCCGTGACCTTCCTCGTCCGCGTCAAGGAAAGCCTGGAAGATCCGGCCCGTCTCGTTCTGGATCTCTAACCCGAGGTCGCCATGGCGTTCGGACCGAACCCTCCGCCAATTCAGGCCCACCTTTGCGTCAAGGGTGGGCTTGAGGCCATTGCCTTCTATGAGAAGGCGCTTGGCGCGAAGTGTCCGTTCCACGCAATGGCCGACGACGGCAAGCGGGTCATGCACGCCAATCTCGAAATGTTCGGCAGCGAAGTTATGCTGCATGACGAATTTCCCGAGTTTGGTGGCCACATCCTGTCGCCGCAGACCCGCGGCGGCGCCGGCATGACGATCAATATCAATCTGCCCAAGCCAGAAGATGTCGACGCCGCGATCGCCCGCGCGGAAACATCGGGAGCAGAAGTCGTGATGGCGCCTCAGGATGTTTTCTGGGGGGCCCGCTACGGCACCATTCGCGATCCGTTCGGACACATCTGGTCCTTCAACGCCGCACTCACCGGGAGCGACGCATGAGCGACAACGTCGTCATCATTACCGGCGGAAGCCGCGGCATCGGTCGTTCCACCGCGCTGCTGGCGGCCTCACGTGGCTTCAAGGTCGTCGTCGGCTATGCCAGCAACGAAGCCGCCGCCAACGAGGTCGTTTCGAAGATCGAAGCGACCAACGGCAAGGCCATCGCGGTGAAATGCGATGTCGGCTCCGAGGCTGACATTCTTGCGCTGTTCAAGGCAGCGGACGCCTTTGGTCCTCTCGGCGCCCTGGTCAACAATGCCGGCATTGTCGGCCCTTCCATCCGCGTCGATCAGATGACTGCCGAACGCATCGCCAACATGATGACGGTGAATGTCACCGGAAGCATTCTCTGCGCCCGCGAAGCCGTGAAACGGATGTCGACCAAGCATGGCGGCAAGGGCGGCGTCATCGTCAATCTGTCATCGGTAGCCGCCAAACTGGGCGCGCCGAACACCTATGTCGACTATGCCGCGTCGAAAGGCGCGATCGACTCCTTCACCATCGGATTGGGACACGAAGTCGCAGCCGAAGGGATTCGCGTTGCCGGCATTCGGCCCGGTTTGATCGATACTGATATCCACGCATCAGGCGGCGAGCCGGATCGCGCGCATCGTCTTTCCGTCAACGTCCCGATGAAGCGCGTCGGTACTGCGGATGAAGTTGCCAATGCTATCGTCTGGTTGCTGTCGGACGAGGCTTCCTACGTCACATCCACCATTCTCGACGTGTCCGGTGGCCGCTGAGGCCCTGACGCCCCATATCATCTGAAGACAATACAGGACTGCATCATGGCTTCTTACGACCTCGTTGTTATCGGCACCGGACCCGGTGGTTATGTCTGTGCGATTCGCGCCGCGCAGCTCGGCATGAAGGTCGCCGTCGTCGAGAAGAACAGCACGCTGGGCGGCACCTGCCTGAACATCGGCTGCATGCCCTCGAAGGCTTTGCTCTATTCGTCGGAGCTTTTTGAGGAAGCCGGCCACTCCTTCGCCAAAATGGGCATCAAGGTGTCTGCCCCGACGCTCGATCTTCCCGCGCTGATGAACTTCAAGCAGCAGGGCATCGACGGCAACGTCAAGGGCGTCGAATTCCTGATGAAGAAGAACAAGATCGATGTCGTGATGGGTACCGGCCGTGTGCTCGGCACCGGCAAGGTCGAAGTCAGCGGCGCCGACGGCAAGGCCCAGACGCTGGAGACAAAGAACATTGTCATCGCTACCGGCTCTGACGTCGCCAAGCTGAAGGGCATCGAGATCGACGAGAAGCGCATCGTGTCGTCGACCGGCGCGCTGTCCCTCGACAAGGTGCCGGAGAAGATGATCGTGGTCGGCGCCGGCGTGATCGGCCTCGAACTCGGCTCGGTGTGGCGCCGCCTCGGCGCCGAAGTCACCGTCGTGGAATTCCTCGACCGTATCCTGCCCGGCATGGATGGCGAAGTCGCCAAGCAGTTCCAGCGCATGCTCGAGAAGCAGGGCATGACCTTCAAGCTCGGCGCCAAGGTCACCGGTGTCGATACGTCGGGCAAGAAGCTGAAGGCGCAGATCGAGCCAGCTGCAGGCGGCGCTGCTGAAGCACTCGAAGCCGATGTGATTCTCGTGGCGATCGGACGCGTGGCTTACACCGAAGCGCTCGGTCTCAAGGAAGCAGGTGTCGAGCTCGATGAGCGCGGCCGCGTCAAGATCGACCATCACTTCTCGAGCAACGTGAAGGGCATCTACGCGATCGGCGACGTCGTTGCGGGCCCGATGCTGGCGCACAAGGCGGAAGACGAAGGCGTTGCCTGCGCCGAGATTCTTGCAGGCCAGGCCGGCCACGTGAACTATGACGTAATCCCGGGCGTGGTCTACACCACGCCGGAAGTCGCCGCCGTCGGCAAGACCGAGGAAGAGCTCAAGGCTGCCGGTATCGCTTACAATGTCGGCAAGTTCCCGTTCACTGCCAATGGCCGCTCCAAGGTCAACCAGACCACCGATGGTTTCGTGAAGATTCTCGCAGATGCGAAGACCGATCGCGTGCTCGGCGTGCATATGATCGGCCGCGAAGTCGGCGAAATGATCCATGAAGCCTGCGTGCTGATGGAATTCGGCGGTTCCGCCGAAGATCTGGCCCGCACCTGCCATGCCCATCCGACCCGCTCCGAGGCGGTGAAGGAAGCGGCATTTGCGGTAGCCAAGCGCGCTATCCATATGTGAGTCACGGCCGGCGCGACGCCGGCTGGGAGACGAACACCATGATGCGACGCGTGCTGCAGCCGCTATGGTTCTTCCTCGCTTTGATCTTCCTGATCGAAGCGTGGCTGTGGGATCATCTCGAACCGGTCGTCGCACGCATCGTTGCAGCGATACCGCTGCGCGCATTCAAGGAATGGCTGGCCGCGCGAATCGCGCGGCTGTCGCCAATGTTGACGCTGGTCGTGTTTGTTATTCCGGCGATCCTGCTGTTTCCGTTGAAACTGGCCGGCGCCTGGCTGCTTATGCATCAGTATTGGATCAGCGCTTTCGCGCTCATCGTATTCAGCAAGTTTCTCGGCGTCGGCGTCGCCGCGTTCATCTTCGATGTGACACGGCCGAAGCTGTTGCAGATGAACTGGTTTCGGAAGCTCTACGAATTCGTTCTCGACATCCGCCGCCGGGCCGGCGAATTGGTCGCGCCTGTGACTGCAAGAATCAAGGCGACGATGGCGATGTTCCGCTCCAATTCATCGTCGCGTTGGATGCGTCTGGTACAACGGCTGCGTCATCGGGCGCATTCGGCACGGTAGATCGAACGGGAGAACGACTTGGCTGAACTGGCACACATCCAAACTCCCCTTCTCGATATTGCTTATGAACATAGCGGACCGAATGACGGCCTACCCGTCCTGCTGATGCATGGTTTTCCCTATGACATCAGAGGCTATGACGACGCGGTCGACATCATCAACACCGCCGGCTTCCGCACCATCGTGCCCTATCTGCGCGGCTATGGGCCGACGCGGTTTCTTTCCAGCGCGACCATCCGCTCGGGGCAACAGGCTGCGCTCGGACAGGATCTGCTGGAGCTGATGGACGCGCTGCGTATCGGCAAGGCTGTCGTCGCAGGCTATGATTGGGGCGGCCGCGCGGCCTGTGTCGTCTCTGCGCTATGGCCCGAACGCGTGCACGGTCTCGTCAGTTGCACCGGCTACAACATCCAGGACCTGACGAATGCGGCGCGGCCATCCGCTCCCGAGCAGGAAGCGCGACAGTGGTATCAGTATTATTTCCATACCGAACGCGGCCGCAACGGCCTGATCCAGAACCGCGACGCACTAGCCAAACTGCTCTGGAAGATGTGGTCGCCCAGATGGGCGTTCGACGACGCCACATTCGAGCGCTCGGCATCGGCCTTCGACAACGATGACTTCGTCGATGTGGTCGTGCACTCTTATATGCACCGTACCGGCAGCGTCGCCGGCGATCCGAATTATGCTTTTCTGGAGACCCAGCTTGCGACGCAGCCGAAGATCGATGTCCCGACTATCGTTCTGCACGGCGCTGACGACGGCATTGGACCCGTAAAGAATTCCGAGAATCACGGCCAGTATTTTACGGGCCCTTACGAGCGCCGCGTCATCGCGGGCGTTGGCCACAATGTACCGCAGGAAGCGCCCAAGGCCTTTGCCGAAGCGATCCTGCAGCTATGCCGGACCGCTTCGGCTTAAGTCATTACATGAGATGAACCGCATGCGGCGCGAACAGGCCGATCGCCGTGAAGGCGACACCGGCAATCGCCAGTGCACCTGATACCCAGGCTAGCGCGATCATGCCGGTGATGATCGTGGCCGATGCCAGCACGATGCCGATCTGGAATGCGGCGGAGGCCACTTCATAGTGATGATAACGCGCCATTGCGAGGTCGCGCGCATGCTCGGCTTCCTTGGCACGGGCGGCGAGCTGTTCGGAGCCTTCGCCGGTCTCCGGCTCGGAGCGATAACGATCCGCGGTCTTCTTCCAGTCGTCGATCTGCTTGGACAGTGCGGCCTTGGCGGCATCGTCACCCATCAGGCCGAGGCTGAGCCTGGCCTGGTCCGACGTCGCCTGAACGACGGTGCGGCGGATGCTTTTGGCCTGGAAGAACGCCCAGAGGTTGGATGCCTCGACGTTCTTGCTGATAGATTCGGTTTGCGCACCCTTGCCGAGGGTTTCCGAGAACGCCAGAAACAGCGCGATCACGGCAATCAGCAGTGCAATATTCTTGTTCGAGCCGGACGCATGCTCGGCATGCTCCGCGTGCTCCATACTTTCGTGCGCACCCATCGTAATCCCCTCCGGTTGGTCGATGTGTCGATTTGACCGAACCGTGGCGACTTCGCAAGGGGCAGCTCATGACACTTCTACTACAGCTGGGGTTTGCCCGGCCCTACGCTCGCGGGTGTGTGGTCTTGTAGACCTCGAACAGCCGCTCGGTGTCGATGCCGGTATAGATCTGTGTGGTCGACAGCGAGGCATGACCGAGCAATTCCTGGATCGCGCGGAGGTCGCCGCCGCGAGTCAGCAGATGGGTGGCAAAGGAATGGCGCAGTGCATGTGGCGTGGCGCTGTCAGGCAGGCCGAGCGCGCCACGCATCCGCTCCATGGTCAACTGGATGATCCGAGGGCTGAGCGGGCCGCCGCGCGCGCCGACGAACATCGGGCCATCGGCAGGGAGCGGATGCGGACACTGCGCGGCGTAGTCGGCGACGAGCTCCAGCACATTATGCAGCACCGGCACCATACGGGTCTTGTTACCCTTGCCGTTGACGATCAGCACATCGCCCGCGCCGGCTGCCGGCACGTCGCGCCGCTTGAGGCCAAGCGCCTCGGAGATGCGCAGGCCCGAGCCATAGAGCAGCGCCATCACCGCGGCATCGCGCGCCCAGATCCACGGATCGCGATTTTCGCCCGCGCGCTCATCCGCATCGGCGAGGCGCTTGGCCGAGACCATCTGCAACGGTTTCGGCAGGCTCTTGCCGATTTTCGGCGCGCGTATCGCTGACAGCGCACCGACGTTGCCTTTGCCTTCACGCTCCAGAAATCGCCCGAACGACCGCAGACCAGCCAGCGCCCGCATCAGCGAGCGGCCGCCGATGTCGTCGCTACGCCGTGCCGCCATGAAGGCACGGACATCGCTGGTTTCCAGTTTGGCGAAACGCGGCAACGAGACGAGCGCGCCCCAGTGTTCGGCGAGAAATGTCAGAAACTGCCGGACGTCCCGCGCATAAGCCTCCAGCGTCTTCGGCGACAGCCGTCGCTCGGCACGCAAATGCGACAGCCAGCGCGTCATTTGCAGCGAGACATCAGCATCGGCGCAAATGAGATCGATAGGTGCGGGTGCGTTTGGTTTTTTGTCGGAAAGCTTGGCCATCGGGATGCCTTGCAGTTCGCGGTACGCGAACGGGCGGAGATTATCACACCCTGCTCGTTTCACTTTGGTGAACCGCCCGCATCGTCAATCCGGGAACCGCTTCAGGGGCTCCGCGACACCGGCCGGGAGGCCTGTTCGCGCTGCATTCATGGCCATGGCCAGGAAGGTGTAATAGCCATTGATCCCGAGCAGATCGATGACGCCCTGCTCGCCGAATTTGGCGACGGCCTTGTTCCAGGTCGCATCACTCACGCGTTTGGTG
The DNA here is from genome assembly GCF_034044155.1 of Tardiphaga sp. 42S5. NCBI lineage: Bacteria > Pseudomonadati > Pseudomonadota > Alphaproteobacteria > Hyphomicrobiales > Nitrobacteraceae > Tardiphaga > Tardiphaga sp. 42S5. The sequence continues at coordinate 719,553 of NZ_CP139027.1, forward strand.
CGCTGGATCTCGATCGACATGTCGTAGGCGGCCTCTTCGTCCTCGGCCATGCCAACAGGACGCCGGCCATCGGCAATCGCATCGGCGATGTCGTTGCGCAGGCCGGCCTTGATCGCGATGTCATGATGCGCAACCCACTCATATTGCTGGGTCCATTCGCGTGCGGTGATCAGGATGATCATTTCGCTGAGCCGCGGCGCCAGTACGCTCTTGAACCTGAGATGATCGCCCATCGCCTTGGCGCGCAGCATCACTTCCGGGCTGCGAATCAGCGGCACGAAGGGGCCACGGACCTCGTAGCCCCGGCCGCCGGCGAACTCCTTGGCGGCTTTCTTCTGCGCTTCGGTGTATTTGTCGGCCGGGATCGGCGGCATCCGGTCCTGCGCCAGCACAGGCATTACGACGGCGGAAAACATAACGAATGAGGCGATTGCCCCGGCGAGCCTGTGGCCCATGAAGGGTCTCCCTTTGGCTTATTGTTTTTGTTTCATTGTCGTGGCGGCCCATCGGTCATAAGACCGGGCCACACGGCCGGCACTGGTCCGGCCCGCACCGCGAGCTTAGGTTAGCGGATACCCCATTTCGAGTCTGATTCCGCCGATGGACGAAGCTGCGCGCACCAAAACATCGTCTGGCGTCGTTGACGTGCTGGTGCCGGTCGCGCTGAACCAGGCTTATTCCTATCGCGTGCCTCGTGGCCTCGATCTGCAGCCCGGCGATGTCGTCAGCGTGCCACTCGGCGCCCGCGAGGTGATCGGCGTGGTCTGGGCAGAAAATGCCAATCCCGACCCCCGCCTGCACAACCGCCTGAAAGAGGTTGGCGAAAAATTCGATGTCCCCCCGCTGAAGCAGGAATTGCGCAGCCTGGTCGACTGGGTGGCGAATTACACTCTGTCCGCACGCGGCATGGTCATGAAGATGACGCTGCGGATGGGCGAGCACCTCGGCCCGGAGCGGGTGCGCATGGGCGTCCGCATGGTCGGCGAAGTGCCCAAGCGCATGACCTCGGCACGCGCACGGCTGATCGAGATCCTGTCGGACGGGTTGCTGCACGCGAAATCCGAAGCCGCCAAGGAAGCCGGCGTCAGCGCCGGCGTAATCGACGGCCTCGTCGATGAAGGCACGCTTGCTATTGAAGCCATGCCCCGCGCGCTACCGCCGCCAGCGCCTGATCCCACCTTCGCCGAACCGGACTTTTCAAACGATCAGGCCGTCGCGGCCGAGGCGATGCGGACCTTCGCCGCCAAGGGGGATTTTCACGCCGCTTTGCTCGACGGCGTCACCGGCTCCGGCAAGACCGAGGTCTATTTCGAGGCGGTTGCCGAGGTGATCAGGCGCGGCGAACAGGTGCTGATCCTGATGCCCGAAATTGCGCTGACGGGGCAATTCCTGGAGCGCTTCTCAAAACGCTTCGGCGTGCGGCCGCTGGAGTGGCATTCCGAACTGACACCGCGCACCCGCGCGCGCAACTGGGCGTCGATCGCCAATGGCGAGGCCCATGTCATCGTCGGTGCGCGTTCGGCGCTGTTTCTGCCTTACGCGAAACTCGGCCTGATCATCGTCGATGAGGAACATGACCAAGCCTACAAGCAGGACGAAGGCGCGCATTACCACGCCCGCGATATGGCGGTGGTGCGCGCATCGATTGCGAAGATCCCCATCGTGCTCGCTTCTGCCACGCCATCGGTCGAGTCCGAGGTCAACGCGCGCAAGGGGCGCTATCATCGCATCGCTCTGCCATCGCGCTTCGGCGGCCAGCACATGCCGCATATCGAAGCCATCGACCTGCGCCGCGAAGGGCCGATGCGCGGCCGCTTCATCGCACCGCGCCTCGCCGAGAAAATCCAGATCGCCATAGAGCGCAAGGAACAGGCGTTGCTGTTCCTCAATCGCCGGGGCTATGCGCCGCTGACGCTATGCCGCGGCTGCGGACATCGCTTCGCTTGCACGATCTGCGATGCCTGGCTGGTCGATCATCGCTTTCGCCAGCGGCTGGTATGTCACCACTGCGGCTTCTCGATGCACCGTCCACATCAGTGTCCCCATTGTCAGGCCGAGGAATCGCTGGTCGCCGTCGGGCCGGGCGTCGAGCGGCTGCAAGAGGAAGCGGCGAGCCTGTTTCCGGATGCACGTACCATGGTGCTGTCGAGCGATCTTATTACGTCGATCGATGCGATGCGCACGGAGCTGGCCGAGATCGCAGAGGGCCGTGTCGATGTCATCATCGGCACGCAACTCGTGGCCAAGGGCCATAACTTCCCGCGGCTTAATCTGGTCGGCGTCATCGACGCCGATCTGGGCCTCGGCAATGGCGATCCGCGCGCCGCGGAACGCACCTATCAGATGCTCAATCAGGTCATCGGCCGCGCCGGACGTGAACAGGGCCGCGGCGTCGGCTATCTGCAGACCCATCAGCCGGAACATCCGGTGATGAAGGCGCTGATCGCAAACGACCGCGAAGCGTTTTACGCCAGCGAGATCGAGGCCCGCGAGCGCGCGGGCTATCCACCCTTCGGTCGGCTGGCGAGCCTGATCATCTCAGGCGGCGACCGGCCAACCACGGAGGGCTATGCGCGCAAGCTCGCCGCCGTAGCACCGATCGACGAGCGCATCATGGTGCTCGGCCCCGCCGAAGCACCGCTCGCCATCATCAAAGGCCGCTATCGCTTCCGACTGCTGGTGAAGTCGGCGCGCAATGTCGACCTGTCGCACTATCTCCGCGACTGGCTGGCGCACGGCCCAAAGCCTACAGGCAACCTAAAGCTCGAAGTCGATGTCGATCCGCAGAGCTTTCTTTGAGCTTCGTCATTCCGGAAGGCTCACTCTTGCGAGCGAACTTGGAATGACGGTGTGAACTGACAACGCAAAAACCAAAAAAAAGCCTGCTGTCTTTTGATGACAGCAGGCTCTTTTACTCAACGCTTACTCTACTCAATACACACACAACGCTACTGAACTTGGAAGATCAGGGACGCGACGCGTTTGTCTTGCTTACATGACTTCCGCAACGACACGGCCGACACCACGGCCGGTCAGACCGATCGCGCTCGCTGCGCCCTTGGACAGGTCGAGCACCCGGCCACGGATGAACGGGCCGCGATCGTTGACGGTGACGACAACGCTGCGACCGCCGTGGGTGACGCGGAGCTTGGTGCCGAACGGCAGCGAACGATGCGCGGCGGTCATCGCATTCTGATTGAAGCGCTGACCCGACGCAGTGCGGCTGCCGGACTCATTGCCGTAATAGGACGCAACACCCGAGAAGCTGCGGCCGCCGGTCGAAGGCGCGATCGACGCGTTGGCATCGAACAGCGACGGCTGGCTGGCCTGATGAGTGTGATGCTTGTGGTGATGGCGATGGTGCCGGGATTTGGCCGAAGCTTCAGAAACCGTTCCCCCGAGAACAAGAGCGGCAGTCATGACAGCGATTGCCGTACGCGGCCGGGCGATAGCGCCCAGCGTCGATTTTCCGTAACGCAGCATAAGTTGTTGTCCCTCAGACAGTATTGCCACAAATGTGGCAAGTGGACCCCCGTCCCAATTTCATTGGCTGAGCGTTTGACGACGTAATGAGGCGTAAAATAGGCAACGCAATCGTTCCATGATCAGATGAAATATCTTGTGATGGAACAGAACATGCCTAATGAGCCGCTTTAATGAATTTTTAACTATTAAATATACTGCATATTACATAATTATACTGAATAGCTAAGTGCTCGCCGTGCATGGATAGCATTCGATAAGTAAATGTTAAGCAGTCCGAAACGGTGACATGAAACGCGCACGCCGCGCTGCCCGCCGCGATTTCAATTGCCGACTCACCGTACTCGACGTTGCGTATTCAAAAGAATCGGCACGGCGTACCGTCATACGGAATAAGAAATTCCGCCTCGGAGATGGACGATGAAACACTCCGTCAGCGACCCGATTGGCGCGTCACATCTCCCTGAAATGATTCTTTGCGAGGGCATGCGACAAGGCATCATCAAACGCTTTCGTCGCGTTGCACCAGCGCGCGGGCTATGTTAGCAAAGCCGCGATTTGAACGGGTCACGACATTTTGTTGTGACCTAAAAATCGAAGTCCCGCTTGAATTCCAAGGACTTGGATCGCTAGGCGCCACATTCAGGCGATAGTTATTCCCTTGCGAGTTTGACAGCCTGAAGAGCGCAATTCGTGGCAACACAAGATCCGTCGGTTTCGGGAATGTCCGGTCGTTATGCAACGGCTCTGTTTGAGCTGGCGCGTGACGAAAAGTCCGTCGATGCGGTGAAGGCCGATCTCGACAAATTCGCAGCGATGCTGGCCGACAGCGCCGACCTGGCGCGACTGGTTCGCAGCCCGGTGTTCTCTGCCGAGATTCAGGGCAAGGCCCTCGCTTCGGTTCTGGAGAAAGCCGGAATTACCGGCATCACCGCCAACTTCCTCAAGGTCCTCACCGCCAACCGCCGCCTGTTCGCCATTGGTGACGTGGCGCGCGGCTTCAATGCGCTGGTCGCCAAGTTTAAGGGCGAAGCTACGGCTGACGTCACCGTCGCCGAGCCGCTCAGTGACAAGAATCTCGACGCTCTCAAGACCGCGCTGAAGTCAGTGACGGGCAAGGACGTCGCGCTCAACGTGAAAGTCGATCCGTCCATCATCGGCGGGCTTATCGTCAAGCTCGGCAGCCGCATGGTGGACAGCTCGCTTCGCACCAAACTCAACTCGATCAAGCACTCGATGAAAGAGGCAGGCTGATGGACATCCGCGCCGCAGAAATTTCCGCGATCCTCAAAGACCAGATCAAGAATTTCGGCCAGGAAGCTGAAGTTTCCGAAGTCGGACAGGTGTTGTCCGTCGGCGACGGCATTGCCCGCGTCTACGGCCTCGACAACGTCCAGGCCGGCGAAATGGTCGAATTCGAGAACGGCACCCGTGGTATGGCGCTGAACCTCGAAACCGACAACGTCGGTGTCGTTATTTTCGGCGCTGACCGCGAAATTAAAGAAGGCCAGACTGTTAAGCGCACTCGTTCGATCGTGGACGCGCCGGTTGGCAAGGGTCTGCTCGGCCGCGTGGTCGACGCGCTCGGCAATCCGATCGATGGCAAGGGTCCGATCCAGGCCGACAAGCGTATGCGCGTCGACGTCAAGGCACCGGGCATCATTCCGCGCAAGTCGGTCAACGAGCCGATGGCAACCGGCCTGAAGTCGGTCGACGCTCTGATCCCGGTCGGCCGTGGCCAGCGCGAGCTGATCATCGGTGACCGTCAGACCGGCAAGACCGCAATCGCGCTCGACACCATTCTGAACCAGAAGTCGCTGAACGTTGCTGGCGCTCCCGAGAGCCAGAAGCTGTACTGCGTGTACGTCGCCGTTGGTCAGAAGCGTTCGACCGTCGCCCAATTCGTGAAGGTGCTCGAAGAGCAGGGCGCGATGGAATACTCCGTCGTCGTCGCCGCGACCGCTTCAGATCCGGCTCCGATGCAGTACATCGCGCCGTTCACCGGCTGCACGATCGGCGAATTCTTCCGCGACAACGGCATGCACGCCGTCATCATCTATGACGATCTCTCGAAGCAGGCTGTTGCTTACCGTCAGATGTCGCTGCTGCTGCGTCGTCCGCCGGGCCGCGAAGCTTATCCGGGCGACGTGTTCTATCTTCACTCGCGTTTGCTCGAACGCGCTGCGAAACTCAACGATTCCCAGGGCAATGGTTCGCTGACGGCGCTGCCGGTCATCGAAACCCAGGCCAACGACGTGTCCGCCTACATTCCGACCAACGTGATTTCGATCACTGACGGTCAGATCTTCCTTGAAACCGATCTGTTCTTCCAGGGCATCCGTCCTGCCGTGAACGTCGGTCTGTCGGTGTCGCGCGTCGGCTCCGCCGCGCAGACCAAGGCGATGAAGAAGGTCGCCGGCAAGATCAAGGGTGAGCTCGCGCAGTACCGCGAAATGGCGGCCTTTGCGCAGTTCGGCTCGGACCTCGACGCTTCGACCCAGCGCCTGCTGAACCGCGGCGCACGTCTGACCGAACTCCTGAAGCAGCCGCAGTTCTCGCCGCTGAAGATGGAAGAGCAGGTTTGCGTAATCTGGGCCGGCACCAACGGCTATCTCGACACTCTGCCGATCGCCAAGGTTCGGGGCTTCGAAGACGGTCTTCTGTCGCTGCTGCGCGGCAAGAACGTCGATATCCTCAACGCGATCCGCGACAGCCGCGATCTCAAGGATGACGTCGCCGCCCAGCTCAAGGCCGTCGTCGAAGGTTTCGCGAAGACCTACGCTGCTTAATACTGTCAATGAATGGCCGGCTCCTGCCGGCCATTCGCGTTGATGTCCGGCACGAGGTCGGGCGTTTCGAACGAGAGGTTCGCGATCGGCCAAACGGCCAGATCGCCGGGGTGGACTGAGAATGGCCTCACTTAAAGACATGCGCGTCCGCATCGCCTCGACCAAGGCGACGCAGAAGATCACCAAGGCGATGCAGATGGTCGCAGCGTCGAAGCTGCGTCGTGCGCAGACCGCTGCCGAAGCTGCACGTCCTTACGCCGAGAAGATGGATACCGTGATCGCCAGCATTGCCGGCGCTACAACGGCAGGCTCCGGCCCGGCGCTGCTCGTCGGCACCGGCAAGGATCAGGTTCATCTGCTGCTGGTCTGCACCGGCGAGCGTGGCCTGTGCGGCGCTTTCAATTCCTCGATCGTCCGTCTGGCGCGCGAACGCGCACTGGCGCTGATGAACCAGGGCAAGACGGTCAAATTCTTCTGCGTTGGTCGCAAGGGCTACGAGCAACTGCGCCGTAATTTCGACAAGCAGATCGTCGGTCATCTCGAATTGCGTTCGGTGCGTCAGCTTGGCTTCGTCAATGCCAACGACATCGCCAAGAAGGTTCTCGAACTCTTCAACACTGGCGAATTCGACGTCTGCACGCTGTTCTATTCGCGCTTCAAGTCGGTGATCGCGCAAATCCCGACTGCCCAGCAGATCATTCCCTTGGTGGTCGAGGCGCCTAAAGCCGATGCCGGCCCAACGCCGAGCTACGACTACGAGCCCGCCGAAGATGAGATCCTCGACGGCCTGCTGCCGCGCAATCTTGCGGTGCAGATCTTCCGCGCTCTGCTCGAGAACAACGCTTCGTTCTACGGCGCGCAGATGAGCTCGATGGACAACGCTACGCGCAACGCCGGCGACATGATCCGCAAGCAGACATTGATCTACAACCGCACCCGCCAGGCGATGATTACGAAGGAGCTGATCGAAATCATCTCCGGCGCCGAGGCGATCTAATAACAACCTTCCGGCCTCATGGGCCGCCGTTCAAGTTTCGGACTTCCGAGTCCTTGAAGTTTATGGAGAAGTTTTCATGGCCGCATCCGCCAACCAGACCGGACGTATCACCCAGGTCATCGGCGCCGTCGTCGACGTGCAGTTCGAAGGTTACCTGCCCGCAATTCTGAACGCGATCGAAACCAAGAACGGTGGCAACCGCCTGGTTCTCGAAGTCGCCCAGCATCTCGGCGAATCGACCGTCCGCACCATCGCGATGGACACCACCGAAGGTCTGGTCCGCGGTCAGGAAGTCACCGACACTGGCTCGCCGATCCAGGTTCCCGTTGGCGTCGGCACCCTCGGCCGTATCATGAACGTGATCGGCGAGCCGATCGATGAAGGCGGTCCGATCGCTTCGGAAGGCAACCGCGCTATCCATCAGGAAGCGCCGATGTATACTGAGCAGTCCACCGAGGCTGAAATTCTCGTCACCGGCATCAAGGTCGTCGATCTGCTCGCGCCTTACGCCAAGGGCGGCAAGATCGGCCTGTTCGGCGGCGCCGGCGTCGGCAAGACGGTTCTCATTCAGGAACTGATCAACAACGTCGCGAAGGCGCACGGCGGCAACTCGGTGTTCGCCGGCGTCGGCGAGCGTACCCGCGAAGGTAACGATCTCTATCACGAGTTCATCGAGTCCAAGGTGAACGCCGATCCGCACAATCCGGATCCGGCCGTGAAGTCGAAGTGCGCTCTCGTGTTCGGCCAGATGAACGAGCCTCCGGGCGCCCGCATGCGCGTTGCTCTGTCCGGTCTGACCGTCGCCGAGCACTTCCGCGATCAGGGCCAGGACGTGCTGTTCTTTATCGACAACATCTTCCGCTTCACCCAGGCGGGTTCGGAAGTGTCGGCGCTGCTCGGCCGTATTCCTTCGGCGGTGGGTTATCAGCCAACGCTCGCGACCGACATGGGCGCGCTGCAGGAGCGTATCACCACCACGCATAAGGGTTCGATCACCTCGGTGCAGGCCATCTACGTTCCGGCCGACGACTTGACCGATCCGGCGCCTGCTACCTCGTTCGCCCATTTGGACGCGACGACCGTGCTCAACCGTGCGATTTCGGAAAAGGGCATCTACCCCGCAGTGGATCCGCTCGACTCCACCTCGCGCATGCTGTCCCCGCTGATCGTCGGCCAGGAGCACTACGAGACCGCGCGTATGGTGCAGCAGGTGCTGCAGAAGTACAAGTCGCTGCAGGACATCATCGCCATTCTCGGCATGGACGAACTGTCGGAAGAGGACAAGCTGGCCGTGGCCCGCGCCCGCAAGATCGAGCGCTTCCTGTCGCAGCCGTTCTTCGTCGCTGAAATCTTCACGGGTTCGCCGGGCAAGTTCGTCGAGCTCGCCGACACCATCAAGGGTTTCCGCGCGATCTGCGAAGGAAAGTACGATCATCTGCCGGAAGCCGCCTTCTACATGGTCGGCGCGATCGAAGAAGCCGTCGAGAAGGGCAAGAAGCTGGCTGCTGAAGCGGCATAAAGTTCTTACCCTCCCCCCGCGCGAAGCAAAGCTTCGCTAGGCGGGGAGGGTCGGCGCATTTGCGCCGGGGTGAGTGTGCCACAAGCGCCTTCGCCCTTGGTTACCCCCCTCCCCAACCCTCCCCCGCAAGGGGGGAGGGAGCAGTCAGCGGATAACGACATGGCCACGTTCCACTTCGATCTCGTCTCACCGGAAAAGCTCGCTTTCACAGGCGAAGTCGAGCAGGTCGATATCCCGGGCGCCGAGGGTGATGTCGGCGTGATGGCTGGCCACGCACCTGTGGTGATTGCGTTACGTCCGGGCATCATGACTGTCACCAACGGTGGCAAGCATGAGAAGATCATTGTGCTCGGCGGCCTTGCCGAAGTCTCGGACAAGGGCTTGACGGTTCTTGCTGACGTCGCGACGTCGATCGCCGAGCTTGACCGCGAAGCTTTCGCCAAGGACATCGCGGAGATGGAAGAGAAGCTGGCCGAGAAGGAAGGCTCCGCTCTGGACCGTGCCATCGAGCGCCTCGACCACTTCAAGGTCATCCAGCAGCACATCACCTCCACGGCGATGCACTAAGCGCTATAGCCCGGGTAGCGCTTCGTTTCGTCAGGGCTTCGCCTCAGACAAATTTCGCAAAACTCTCGGCCACGGCGCGATAAACCTCCTGCCGGAACGGCACCACGAGATCCGCGACGCGATCCAGCCGCTCCCAACGCCAGGCGTCGAATTCAGGCGGTTGACCGTTGCGCGGCGTGAGCGGATCGACTTCGGCATCATCCCCGGTGAATTTCAGCGCAAACCACTTCTGCCGTTGCCCGCGGAACTGCCCAAAGCGATGGCTGGGATTCTCGAACGGGATGAAGTCGTAGGTCATCCAGCCGGTCTCGCCGAGATAGTCGGCATGGCTGACGCCAGTCTCTTCCCATAATTCGCGCATCACGGCGACGCGAGGATCTTCGTCGGGATCGATACCACCCTGAGGCATCTGCCATTCCAGGCCCGGCAGAATGATCTCTGGCCCGTCATCCTTGAAACGACGGCCGATCAGAACTTTGCCGTCGGCATTGAACAGTGCGACGCCCACATTGGGGCGATAGGGCCGGTTGTCCGTCATTCCGGCGCTAGCCGTCCGCCAGACCGGCGAATTCCTTCACCACCCGCTCATAGACGGGGCGCTTGAACGGCACGATCAGCTCCGGAAGGTTCTTCATTGGCTCCCAGCGCCAATTGATGAACTCGGCCTTGTGGCCACCAGGTGGATGCGTGACGTTGATTTCCTTGTCATCGCCGGTGAAGCGTACGGCGAACCATTTCTGCCGCTGGCCACGATAGCGACCCTTCCAGGCCCGCCCGGCCACCGTGCGGGGAATGTCATAGATCAACCAGTCCGGCACTTCGCCGAGCTTCTCGACCGATTGGACACTGGTTTCCTCATAGAGCTCGCGCTTGGCGGCCTCCCAGGTGTCCTCACCGGGATCGACGCCGCCCTGCGGCATCTGCCAGACATGCATGTCATCGACGTGCTCGATACCACCGGCACGTCGGCCGATAAAGACGAGCCCTTGCGGGTTGATCAGCATCATTCCGACGCAAGTTCGATAGGGCAGGTCTTCGTAGCGCGCCATTCCGTCAATGCCTCTCGCGTCCGTTCGAGCACTCTTTACGCAGCGATTCGACCTTGCTGAATCGCAGCGATTCGGCCGTGCCGAATTCACCCTAGCCCAAAGACGCTAGCTTGATTTTGATTTCAGCATCGCTGTTGTCAATGGCACCAGCATGACCCCGCGGCTTTCAAGGGTTTTCGCCCAGACGCTGATACGTTCGATCGAGATCGGCAGCGCCGAAGCGACGCCGACAGCCACACCCCGCTCCTTGGCCAGCCCCTCGAGCCGCGCTAGCGCCTTGTCGATGTCTGCGGAGGTCGGCACCGCGTCGATGGCAACATCGGAGCGTGCGAAGGGCATGCCCTGCCCTTCGGCGGCTGCGGCGGCAACGCTGCGCGGCGTCGAGCCATCGTCGAACAATGCAAGCCCGCGTTTACTGGCCTCACGCGCAATGGGTTGCATCGCCGTGTCAGTGGCGATGAAGCGCGCGCCCATGAAATTGGCGACGCCGACATAGCCCTGGAAGCGGCTCATATGCCACATCATGCGATCGAGGTTCTGCTCGGCCGTCGCCGAGGACAACAGCGTCTGCGGCCCGGGATCGTTGTCGGGATAGTCGAACGGCTCCATCGGCAACTGCAGCAGCACCTCGTGGCGCTGCGCACGGGCGCGTTCGACCAGTTTGCCGGGATCCGATCCGTAGGGCGTGAAGCCCAGCGTCACGGCCGGCGGCAGCTTCATGATGGCATCGGTGGTCTTGGCTGCACCGACGCCGAGGCCGCCAATGACGATGGAAATGCTCGGCGTCTTCATCGCCCTGGTGCGCTCGGCCTCGGAACCCGCGGCATAGGCCGTGACCGGCTTCAGCGCGCCGATGGCGATCGGCACCATGCCGTGGCGGGATTTCTCCAGCAGTTTCTGATCGATCCCCGTCATGACCGGCGGCGACACATCGGCCGCAGCGTTGTCCGACCCCTCGCTCGACACCACGACATCCTTACGGGCGCCGCTGGAGCCGTCGATGATGGTAATGGTCTTCTGGCCGGGAACCTCGGGTGCCTTGGCCGTCTCGGGCGTACCGTGCTTGACCTCGACCGGCGGCTTGGCGGCGACCTTCTGATCATCAGTCGCGGCAGGCGCCTTGATCGCTACGCGCGCTACCGGCTCGCCGCCCATCGGGTTGTTATTGAAGATGGCAACACCGAGAAAGCCGAGCAGCAGCAAGGCGAGGATCGTGGCAAGCGCCTGCGTTCCGGAAAAAGGCAGCCGGAACCGCCGCTTACGCGTCGATTTTTGTCCAAGCGGGGCGCTCAAATCGTCCGCCGACACTGCCATGGATCTCCCGAATCAGCCGACCGGACAATAACACGCCCGGTCGCGGCCACGGCACCCGGAAGGGCGCGGGATCACCTGGAAGGATTGCAACAAAAAGGGCGACCCGAAGGCCGCCCTTTCCGCAGAATTGATGCGTATTCGCCGATCAGTTCGGCTTGGCGGCCGCCTTATCGTCTGCTGGCTTGTCCGCAGCAGCAGCGGCTCCCGGCGGCGGCGTGATGATTGCGTTCGACGTCACCTTGATGCCATGGAGCAAATCGGCAGCGGCCTTCAGCGCCTTGTCATTCTTGGCATCCGGCGGCACGTAGGACTGCGAACCGGTCTTCTCGTCGCCATCGTTCTTCAGATGGCCACGGAGCGAAGCCTCGCCCTTGATGTCGCGGGACTTCAGCTCGTCCGGCACGTCCTGCACGATCTCGATGTCCGGGACGATGCCCTTGGCCTGGATCGACTTGCCCGACGGCGTGAAGTAACGCGCCGTGGTCAGACGCAGCGCACCGTTGCCGGAGCCCAGCGGGATGATAGTCTGCACCGAGCCCTTGCCGAACGAGCGCGTACCGATCGTGGTCGCACGCTTGTGATCCTGCAGTGCGCCAGCGACGATTTCCGATGCCGAAGCCGAACCGCCATTGATCAGCACGACCACCGGCTTGCCCTTGGTCAGATCGCCAGCATGCGCCGTGCGGCGCTGGGTTTCTTCGGCGTTACGACCGCGGGTCGAGACGATCTCGCCACGCTCGAGGAACGCGTCGGAAACGGTGACGGCTTCTTCAAGCAGACCGCCGGGATTGTTGCGGAGGTCGATGATGTAACCCTTGACCTTGTCAGCACCGATCGCCGCGGTCTGAGCCGCGATCTCGCGCTTCAGGCCTTCGGTGGTCTGCTCGTTGAAGGTCGTGATGCGGATGTAAGCGATATCGTCGCTTTCAACGCGAGCACGCACCGAGCGAACGCGGATGTTGTCGCGCACGAGGATGACATCGAGCGGATTATCCTGACCCTTGCGGATGATCTTCAGCTTGATCTTCGTATTGACCGGACCGCGCATCTTCTCGACGGCCTGGTTCAGGGTGAGGCCCTGCACGGCTTCTTCATCGAGGCTGGTGATGATGTCGTTGGCCATGATACCGGCCTTCGATGCCGGGGTATCGTCGATCGGCGACACCACCTTGATCAGGCCGTCTTCCATGGTGACTTCGATGCCGAGACCGCCGAACTCACCGCGGGTCTGCACCTGCATGTCGCGGAAGCTCTTGGCGTCCATGTAGCTGGAATGCGGATCGAGACCGGTGAGCATGCCGGAGATCGCCGACTCGACCAGCTTGCTGTCGTCGGGCTTCTCGACATAGTCGCTGCGGACGCGCTCAAACACGTCGCCGAACAGGTTGAGCTGGCGGTAGGTATCCGAGGTCGCTGCGCGGGCACTGGTGCCCATGAACACGGCGCGTGGCTGAGTCACGAAGAGCGTCAAGGCGGCGCCAGTGGCAGCACTCAGCAGAATTATGGAAGTCTTGCGCATCATCCGCGAACCTTTTCGCCTTCGTTAGCGGCCCACCATGGGCCTGGATCAATGGGAGTCCCGTCTTTCCGGAACTCGATATAAAGCACAGGCTGGCTGGCATTGGCCGCAAGGACGGATGCTACCCGGGATGTTGATCCCATGACAGCGATCGGTTCCCCGGTAAGGACGAACTGACCAATGTTCACCGAAATACGCTCCATCCCGGCGATCAAGACATGATACCCGCCCCCGGCATTGAGGATCAAGAGTTGTCCATAGCTACGGAACGGACCGGAATAAACAACCCAGCCGTCACACGGTGTTGTGACCTGCGCACCCGCCCGTGCGGCCAGTGACATGCCCTTTTCGACGCCACCTACACCGTCGGAACCGCCGAAATTGCGAATTTTAACCCCGTTGACCGGAAGTGCGAGCATGCCCTTTGCCGAAGCAAAGGCGATCGCCGGACTGAGCCTGCCGGGGTCCTTGAAGGCGCCGATATTTGGCTTGCCGTTGCTGAGCGCCGCCGGCGTGCCCTGCAGACTGGCTGTGGCCGCCGCCTTCGCCGCCGCCTTGGAGTCCTGCTCCATCTTCGCGATCAGGCCCTGCAGACTGTCGACCTGACGGGACAACGTCAGCGCACGCGCGGCTTCCGCTTCCATGTCCTTTTCCGCAGCCGACTGCTGCTTCTGGCGCTCCTCGGTAAAGGACGCGAGGCGTGTCTGTTCTTCCTTCAGCTTGTCGCGATCGCCGGCAAGCTGATCGCGCTCCGTCGAGATCGCCTTGCGCAAATTCACGAGTTCGCTGAGGTCAGCCACCAGTTGCTCGGCGCGCGCGCGCATCTCGGGCACAACGGAGCCGAGCAGCATCGCGGTGCGCAGCGACTTCAGCGCATCTTCGGGACGCACCAGCAAAGCCGGCGGCGCACGGCGGCCGGCCCGCTGCAAGGCGGACAACACTTCGACGATTTCGCCGCGGCGCGATTCCAGCGTGCCGCGGATCTTCTGCTCGCGCGCATCCAGCGGCCGCAATCGTACTTCGGCATCGTCGATCCGGGTTTCGACGCTGCGGACGCGGGCGGCAATATCGATGAGCTGCTGACTGAGCTTGCCGCGATCCTGTCCGATCGCCGCGATATCGGCTTTCAATTTCGCCTGCAGCTCCGCAGCGCTCTTCTGCTGCGCGCGGACCGCTTCAAGCTCCTGCTCGCGCTGGCGAATGATATCAGGCGACGGCGCATTCGCTTGCTGGATCGGCGTAGCGGTTTGCGCCCGGACCGAGGTCGTCATCAAACCTGCAAGAAAACCTGCAACAGTCGCAGGTACAAGAGTCGCTGATAGTACCATCATCGACAACGACGATGCGTTCGACATCCCGCGGCGAACGGCGGCGTGTTCAGATGGAATGGACCGCGGTGATAGCATCGTGGTTTCGACAGCGCCTTCTTTCAAACGCGATACGCTCAATATAGCGAGCTAAACGCGGTGATACGGGTGGCCAGCTAAAATTGTAGCTGCCCGGTAAATCTGTTCCAGAAGCATGACGCGAACCATTTGATGCGGCCAGGTCGCCGAGCCGAATGCAATGCTCAGTTTGGCTTTGCGCCGCAATTCGGGCGAAAGTCCGTCCGCCCCGCCGATGACAAAAACATTATGCGGCACCGATTCGTCCCGCCACTTCCCGATATGGCGAGCGAAACTGGCGCTGTCCACGCTGCTGCCACGCTCGTCGAGCGCTACTAATACAGCCTTTTCCGGAATCAGCGCCGAAATCGCCGCTGCTTCCTCATTGATCCGGGTCGCCGCATCGCGTGCGCGGCTTTCCGAAATTTCATGAATCGCAAGGCCGCGAAAACCGAGCTTGCGGCCAATATCGTCGAAACGATCACAGTACCGTTCCGCGAGCTCGCGTTCCGGACCCTGCTTGAGCTTGCCGATGGAAATCACAAGAAGATGCATCGGCGCAGACTAGCACGCGTCGCGCCGTTGCCGAATTCCCGCTGGCTCAAACAGCCTTCAGATCGATCCGCGGTTCATCCGACGGGCTCTGGGTCCACAAACGTTCCAGATTGTAGAATTCGCGAACTTCAGGCCGGAAGACATGCAGGATGACTTCGCCGGTATCGATCAGCACCCAATCGCAATTGGACAGGCCTTCGACATGCAGCTTCTTCTGACCGGCTTCCTTGAGACCTTTGGCGACATTTTCGGCCACCGCGCCGACATGGCGGTTCGACCGGCCGGTGGTCACAACCATGTAATCGGAGAAAGCCGACTTGCCGCGCAGGTCGATGGTCACCGTTTCCTCGGCCTTCATGTCGTCAAGGCGGGCGAGAACGAGATTGAGCGTTTCGGTCGCGCTATCGCGCACTGCCGCAGCAGATTTCTTTGCCACCTTGGACACGGCATTGGGCGAAGCAACCTTCTTCGAAGTGACAGCCTTCGGTGCAGCTTTTGCCGCAGCAGGTGTCTTGGCTGCAGCCTTCGGCTTTGCGGTTTTGGTTGCGGCAGCCTTTTTAGGCGCGGCAGCCTTCTTTACCGAAGCGGACTTCTTGGGTGGGGCAACCTTTGACGGGGCTTTCTTGGCGCCCGTCTTGGACAATACAGAAGTGGCCAGAGGACCATTCCTTTCACTGTATTGGGACGCCGAATCCGACGCCCGGTGAGATCAAGTATGCATGTGGGAATGCCGGATTCAATATTCCAGCGCCCGCCCTATAGCACTTATCGGGCGAGTGTTGTGGAATTACGTCTTCCAGCTGCCATCCGGGTTCCGCAGCCGGGTGGAGGACAGATTTAGCTTCAAACCGGTCAAAAATACCCATGCGGGGGGCTTCAGGTCGGCCAATGACCCAGCGTCCTGCTCCGGTATCCGGTAACGGCCGAGGGCCTGGGCGGCGGTCGACGCCAGTCCCTGGAAGCTCTGCGGCGGCCGGTCGATGACCGCAAAGGGAACCTCTCCGGCAATCACCTGCCAGCTCTCCCAGCGATGAAACTGGGCGAGATTGTCGGCACCCATGATCCAGACAAATCGTGCTTGCGAACATCGACGTCGGAGGTAGCTGATGGTGTCGACGGTATAGCGCGTACCGATGACACTCTCGAGACAGGTGATATCGATGCGCGGATGATCGGCCATCGCCTTCGCAGCAGCCGCGCGCTCGGCGAGATCGTGCAGATTGCGCTGATCCTTCAGCGGATTGCCCGGCGACACCAGCCACCAGACGCGATCCAGCTGCAGCCGTTTCATCGCGAACAGGCTGATAGCCCGATGCGCGGCATGCGGCGGATTGAACGATCCGCCAAGCAGACCGATCCGCATACCGGGACTATGTGGCGGTATGCCCTGCGCCGGCGGGACTGAATGCAAATCCAATTCAGTCTCCACGCGCCGAAACGCACATCATCACGGCCTGGTCTGTCCGGTGCCGTGAATGCGATATTTGAAACTGGTGAGCTGCTCGGCACCGACCGGGCCGCGCGCATGGAATTTGCCGGTGGCGATTCCGATTTCGGCACCGAAGCCGAATTCACCGCCGTCGGCGAACTGCGTCGAGGCGTTATGCAGCACGATTGCCGAATCCACCTCGTTGAGAAACTTCGTGGCCACCGCGACGTCCTCGGTGACGATCGCATCGGTGTGATGCGAGCCGTGATCGCGAATATGCGCGAGCGCATCATCGACACCATCGACGACCCTGGCCGAGATGATCGCATCTTCGTATTCGGTGTCCCAGTCCTCGTCCGTTGCAGGCTTGACGCGCGCATCGGCCTGCTGCACGGCAGCATCACCGCGCACCTCGCAGCCGGCATCGATCAGCATTTCCACCAGCGGCTTCAGATGCGTACCTGCCACCGCGCGGTCGATCAGCAGCGTTTCGGTCGCGCCGCAGACACCGGGACGGCGCATCTTCGCATTCAGCACGATCGACTTCGCCATATCGAGCCTCGCGGCGTGATCGACATAGACGTGATTGACGCCTTCGAGATGCGCGAACACCGGCACGCGCGCTTCGGCCTCGACGCGCGCGACCAGACTCTTGCCGCCGCGCGGCACGATCACATCGACGCCGCCACTGAGTCCGGTCAGTAGCAACCCCACCGCCGCACGATCGCGGGTTGGCACCAGCGTAATCGCAGCTTCAGGCAGACCGGCTTCGCGCAGGCCCTGCACCAGACATGCGTGAATCGCGCGACACGACCGGAAACTGTCCGAGCCGCCGCGCAGGATCACCGCATTGCCGGACTTCAGGCACAGCACGCCGGCATCCGCCGCAACATTCGGACGGCTCTCGAAAATCACCGCAACGACGCCGAGCGGCACCCGCACGCGTTCGATGGTCATGCCATTCGGCCGCTGCCAGCTCTCGATGACGGCGCCGACGGGATCAGCGATGTCATGAATCACACGAATGCCGTCGGCCATCGCATGCACGCGCGCCTCGGTCAGGGTCAGCCGATCGATAAAGGCCGATGTGGCGCCATTGGCCCGCACCTCGGCGACATCCTCGGCATTGGCCGCCAGAATCGCCGGCGCACCGGCACGGATCGCGCGCTCCATGGCCGCAAGCGCCCGGTTCTTTTGCTCCGTTGGAGCCACCGCCAACGCACGCGCAGCCGCACGGGCGCTCCGGGCGAGGTCGTTCATCAGGACAGGCAAATCTGCCGATCCGTCGATGGCTTTCAGCGAGGCGGTCATAAGGGGCTCAAATTAGCGGAATAGGATTGTTCATCCCAAAATAGGGACTCATGAGAGCAAGGTCAAAGCGTGTTCGCTACCACCCGGCAGCAGTGCGCTCGCGGATCGATTGCGCCACGAGCTGGATGCCACGGTAAAGCGCACGACCCGCCGGCGACAGGTCACGCCCCACGCGCCGGATCAGATACAGATCGCGCTCGATGACCGGATCGAGCAGCCTGCGGAAGGTCAGCACGGGGTGGTCCGTCGCCGGCAACGCCAAGCCGGGCAGCGGCGCCACGCCGACGCCGGCCTCGACCATGGCGAGCAGGGTCGCCGGGTGTTCGGCCTCGTGCAGCGGGTTGCTACGCGCCAGTTCCTGCAGGCCGCGTTCCATTTCCAGCCGGATGCCGGTGCCGGTCGCCATTGCGATCATCCCTGCAGCGACGCCGTCCATCCAGTTCACGGTGCTTTGTGACGCCAGCTGATGATCCCGCCGCATCACCAGCGCAAAACGGTCCGTCAGCAGCTTCGTCGCGTCAAGATCCGCATCCTCACCCGGCACATTGGCGATGCCGAGCTCGGCGTCGCCGCTGCGCAGCCCGGCAATGATCTGATGCCGTGACACTTCCTTGAGCGTCACGCTCACCATGGGATATTCGCGCTGGAAATTCGCTAGCACCACCGGCATCAGACGCAACGCCACCGACGGCACGCAGGCCACCGTAACATGGCCGCGGCGATGCTCGCGCAGATCGCGTAAATCCTGAATTTGGTGATCGAGATCCGCCAGCAGGCGTTGGATCCCCGGCAGGAATTCGGCACCGACCTTGCTGAGTTGAACGCTGCGCGTCGTCCGGTCCAGCAGCCGGACCTGCAGCTCGTCCTCGAGCTGGCGAACGGCCTGGCTGAGGGCGGACTGGGAAACGCCAAGTTTCCGCGCAGCCCGGCTGAAGCTGCCAGCCTGAACCACCTCGGCGAAGGCACGGAGTTGCCGGAGGTCAATATTCATAAGCATTACAGATAAATATATCTGTTTTTCCCGACTTGTTAATGAAATTAACGGGTGCAAGAATTTTATGCGAAAACGCGCTGCGGCTAAAAACTATGCAGCGCACCATCTGACATCGGCAATGGCGGCGAGGGACAGAGGCATGATCGACAGGCGCAACCTACTCAAATATTCGCTCATCGGCGCCGCAACGGCACCGTTCGCAGGCCTGGGAGGCCCGGCCTTTGCCGCCGGCCGCAAGGTTCTGGTGTCCGAGGCCATCCGGCTCGGCATGTATGCCTCGCTCTATGTCGCCGCCGATAAGGGCCTGTTCGCCAAACATGGCCTCGACACCGACCTGTCGACCGCGGGCGGCATCGCCCTGCCGGTGCCGATCCTGCTGTCCGGCCGCGGCCAGATCGGCGTCACCAGCCCTGGCATGTCGGTCAACGCCACGCGTGAAGGCGGCAAGCTCAAGAATATCGCCAAGATCGTCGGCGGCGTATCGATGTGGGGAATGACCCGCCCGGACACCAAGATCACCACCATCGATGATCTCCGCGGCAAGACCATCGCGACGCTGAAATTTCCGTCCTCGACGATCCAGGTCCCGACTTACGCGATGAAGACGGTCGGCAAGTTCGACCCCAAGGAAGCGGGCGTCACCTTCCTAGAATTGCCACCGGGCGCCCAGGCCGCAGCCGTCAAGGATGGCCGTGCCGACATCGCCACCGCATTCGAATGGGATATCAGCATCGGCGCCGAACAGTTTGGCCTCGTACCGTCGCTATCATTCGCCGATCTGCTTGGTCCGCTGTGTTTCACGACGGCCATGGCCACCGAAGACGTGATCGCCTCCAACCCGGAGGCGGTGCAAGGCTTCTGTAACGCCATCGCCGAGGCGCAGAAGATGATGCACGAGAACAATGCTGTCTTCACCGAGGTCGCAGAGAAGTACTTTCCGAAAGTCTCGCCGTCGGTGGTCGGAAATGCGACGAAGAACTTCTTTGGCAGCAAGACGGCTATCCCGAAAAACCCCACCATCTCCGCCGAGGAATGGGATCGCGCGATGTTGCTGGAACAAGGCGGCGGCGCAGTCTCAACGACGCTTCCCTATGCACAAATGGTCGACAATCGCTTCGCCGAGAAAGCGACCAAAGAATTCGGATTGGCGTGATGTCGGTCTCAACCAGCTTTCCGCCTGAACGGCGCTACGTCACCTTGCCCGCACGCCCCGAGCCGTTGCGGCTCGCGGTCGAGGAGACCGCAGTCATCGTGGTCGACATGCAGAACGCCTACGCGTCGCCGAACGGCTATCTGGATCTCGCGGGCTTCGACGTGACCGGCGCCAAGGCAGCGATCGTGGCCGTCAAGGAGACGCTGGAGGTCGCGCGCGAGGCCGGCGTCACTGTGATCTATTTCCAGAACGGCTGGGACGCCGACTATGTCGAGGCCGGCGGTCCGGGCTCCCCGAACTGGCACAAATCGAACGCACTCAAGACCATGCGCGCGCGCCCGGAATTGCAAGGCAGCCTGCTCGCCAAGGGTGGCTGGGACTATGCGCTCGTCGATGAACTCCAGCCGCAGCCCGGCGACATCGTGGTACCGAAGCCGCGCTACAGCGGCTTCTTCAACAGCCAGTTCGACAGCATCCTGCGCGCGCGCGGCATCCGCAATCTCGTCTTCTGCGGAGTTGCCACCAATGTTTGCGTGGAATCGACCCTGCGCGACGGCTTCCATCTCGAATATTTCGGCGTGATGCTCGAAGACGCGACGCATCAGGCCGGCCCCGACTACGTCCAGAAGGCCGCTGTCTTCAACATCGAAACCTTCTTCGGCTGGGTTTCCAGCACGGCCGATTTCCGCCGCGCATTCGCGCAGACTGAAACCTCCACGAAAGCCTGAGGATCCCATGACAGATCGCGCGATTATTCCGCCCGGCACTCATCCGCCGCTCGCACCTTACTCGCCCGGCATGATGGCCGACGGCGTGATCTATGTGTCCGGCACGCTGGCCTTCGACAAGAACAACGACGTCGTTCATGTCGGCGATGCGGCGGCGCAGACCCGGCACATCCTTGAGACGATCAAGAGCGTGCTGACTGCCGCAGGCGCCACGATGGCCGATGTCACCTTCAACTCCATCTTCGTAACCGATTGGGCCAATTACGGCGCCGTCAATAAGGTCTATGCCGAATACTTCCCCGGCGAGAAGCCGGCTCGCTACTGCATCCAGTGCGGACTGGTGAAACCGGATTGCCTCGTCGAGATCGCGTCGATCGCACACAAGCGAGCTTGATGTGACGACCATCGAAGCCACCCAAGCCAATGTCGCGCGGCGGCTGATGCCGCCGGTCCTGCGGATCGCGCTGCTGCAAGTGGCACTGCTAGCTCTGTTACTTGCTGCCTGGGAAATTGCGATCAGCTTCAAATGGATCGCGGTCTATCTCTACGGACGGCCAAGCGGCATCTTCGCCAAGGCCTCTATTCTGATCGCCAACGGAGAACTCCTGCGCGATGCTGCGCTGACTGCCTGGGAAGCCATCGCCGGATTCCTGATCGGCACTATTGCCGGCAGCGCCGTCGGGCTGCTGCTCTGGCTGTTTCCCACCAGCGCGGCGGTGCTGCGCCCCTATCTCATCGCGCTCAACGGCTTGCCGAAGATCGCACTCGCACCCTTGATTATCGTGTGGTTCGGAATCGGCATCTCGTCGAAGATCGCCATCGCCGCCATCATTACCTTCATCGTCGCGGTGATCACCGCGCAACAGGGCGCCAAGGAAGTCGATAGCGACCTGATCAAGTTGATGCGCTCGCTCGGTGCCAGCCGATGGAAGACCTGGCGTACTGTCGTCATTCCGGGCGCCATGCCGTGGATCGTGTCCGCCTTCCGTCTCAATGTCGGCTTCGCGCTGATCGGCGCAGTCGTCGGCGAATACATCGCCTCGAAAGAGGGCCTCGGCTACATGATCTATTATGCCGGCGTGCTCTACGATTTGAACGCCGTGTGGGTCGGCATCGCCGCGCTCATGGCCGTGGCGCTACTGATGTACGGCGCGATCGACATTCTCGAACGCCGCCTGCGCTTCTGACTTTCCATCGCTCGAACCCGCAAGACAACCCATGCCCTATGCAAGCGGCGGTGACGCCGACATCTATTACGAAACTCATGGACACGGAACGGCGATCCTCATGTCGGCCGGCATGGGCGGCAGCGGATCGTTCTGGACGCCACAGGTCGCAGCACTCGCGCAGCGCCACCAGGTCATCCTCTACGACCACGTCGGCACCGGCCGCAGCGCTGATAACACCGCGCCGCCACGATCAATCTCGGGCATGGCCAACGACATCGCGCATGTGCTCGACCATGCCGGTGTCAGCAATGCGCATGTAGTGGGCCATGCCATCGGCGGCATCGTCGGAATTGAACTTGCCCTGCGCGACCCCGCGCGCTTGCGCAGCCTGGTGGTGGTGAACGGCTGGGGTCGCGCCGATCCGTTCCTGCGGCGCTGTTTTGAAGTGCGCAAACAGATCCTGAATCAGTCCGGCCCGAAAGCCTATGTGCGTGCGCAGCCACTGTTTCTCTATCCGCCGCGATGGATTTCCGACAATGCCGCGCAGCTTGACGCGGAAGAAGAGCGCATCCTCGCACACTTCCCGACAGCGGCGACGATGAACGCACGGATCGACATGTTTCTCGCCTTCGACCCCGGCGACGCTCTCGCGACCATTGCAACGCCGACACTGCTGGCCTCATCGCGAGACGACAGTCTGGTGCCGGCCTATCTCTCGCAACAACTGGCTGCCGCCATTCCGGGCGCGCGCGTTCACGAAGTGGAATGGGGCGCCCATGCCTTCACCGCCGTGACCCCCGATGTTTTCAATGACATGCTGCTCGGCTTCTGCAGCGAGGTGGATGCATGGACGCCATGACGCAAATCGCAACACCGGCCTCGACAACGGCCACCGTACTCAAGGCCGAACAGGTCAGCGCATCGTTCGGAGCCGGCAAGCAATATGTCGAAGCCATCCGCGACGTCAGCTTTGAACTGCGGCAGGGCGAGACGCTGGCCATCGTCGGCCCGTCCGGCTGTGGCAAGTCCACATTGTTCAATGTCATCGCCGGTTTGCTGAAACCGACGCGCGGCCATGTCGAGGTCGCAGGCATCCGCGTCGATGACGCCGCGGGGCACGTCGGCTACATGCTTCAGAAGGATCTGCTCCTGCCGTGGCGTTCCGTCATCGACAATGTGATGCTCGGTTTGGAAGTGCGCGGCGCGCCGCGGCAGACGTCGCGCGACATT
This sequence comes from Tardiphaga sp. 42S5, assembly GCF_034044155.1. Lineage (NCBI taxonomy): Bacteria > Pseudomonadati > Pseudomonadota > Alphaproteobacteria > Hyphomicrobiales > Nitrobacteraceae > Tardiphaga > Tardiphaga sp. 42S5. The sequence continues at coordinate 742,744 of NZ_CP139027.1, forward strand.
GCCATGAAACTGATCCGTGCCTACGGCCTGGCCGGTTTCGAGAACGCCAAGCCCGCAACCTTGTCAGGCGGCATGCGCCAGCGCGTGGCCATCATGCGCACGCTGGCATTCGATCCGCAGGTGATCCTGCTGGATGAGCCGTTCTCGGCGCTGGATTTCCAGACCCGGCTGCTGCTACAGGCCGACGTGTCACGCATCATCGCCGAAAACGGCAAGAGCGCCATTCTGGTCACCCATGACATCGGCGAAGCCATCGCCATGGCCGACCGCGTTCTGGTACTCAGCGCACGCCCGGCGACCGTGCGGGCGCTTCATGTCATCGATTTGCCCAAGGCAGGCCGCGATCCCGTAGCGCTGCGCACCGACGCTGCCTTCCAGGCCTATTTCGCCAAGATCTGGGCCGACCTGGAAATGCCTGCCACCGCGGCGTAAGGCACCAAAGCTGCGACTGACTGTTGCGACTGAAACGGATCGCGCCGGAGCGCAATTGGTGCCGCAAACAGGACTCGAACCTGTGACCCCGTCATTACGAATGACGTGCTCTACCAACTGAGCTATTGCGGCGAACCAAGCGGCGATTCGGCTTTTCGGCCGAAAACGCTGGGGCATCTGATATCGCCCGGGGCGTTGCTTTGCAAGAAGCCGCGGCGAATCTGGCGACCGAAAAGCGCGACCAACCACCCACTGAAACCGGCCATTTGGGCCTGAATCGGGGCTGTTATCCGCCCCAGCGCCGTAGAAACCCGCGCCAACCACCCTGTTGCTGGCCTGCATTCAGCTCGGCGAATTCATCGCGATAATCGTCCGCCTCGTCCACGCCCGGATCGTCCGGGGGCCTGACGATGGGAATGACGGCCGGAATAGCCACCGCGGGCTTCACGGCGCTGGCGATATCGCTGCGGTCGCGGAACAGCGGTGGCGGCGCGGGGGCCGGTTTCGGGAGCGGCGGCGGCGCTTCGGCGGGCTCGGGCGCGGCATCGGCCACCGGCTCGGGCTGTGCTGGTACTTCAGGTTCCACCGCGAGGTCCTGAGCCGGCGCGGAGGGTGTGACTTCGACCGGCACGGGCACCACGGGTTTTGGCATCGCGGGCGGCGGAGCCAGCACGGTTTCGCGCAAAATCTCGGTCTCGATCGTCGAGGCCCTGTCCGACGGCAGTGCGGCCAGCGGCGTCTGCCACTGGAACGCATCAATTCGGCCGGTGACCGGCGACACCGGCCGCCAGCGATCCGACACATAGCCGTCCGCCGTCCAGACCGGGTCATGCAACGCGCGCACGGCACGCAATGTCCAGGCGCGGGCGCGGCCGCTGTCGCCATGTTCGGTACGTTCGATTTCCGCCATCAGCATCGCAACGCGCTGGGTGGAGTCGGCCGTAAACGGCGCCAGTGCTTCGCGGGCGCGCGTGAATTCGGCGGCATCGATAGCCGCACGGGCGATTGCCAGCGCGCCTTCGATATGGCCTGGCGCTTTAGACGCCAGCGTCTCGACACGCACCAGCCGCTGCCGCGCAGAATCGCCGAGCTTCACATGGGCATAGGCGTCGGCGAGATCCGGATGCGGCTGCGCCAGCCACGCTGTCTCGATGATTTTCATCGCCCGACGGGTCTGATGCGCCTCGCTCTGGAATCGGCTGGCGAGAACGGCGGCTGGCACCAAAGTTGGCGCAAGCTTGATCGCCTCGGTCACGCTGTCGCGGGACAGATCGCGATCTTGTGTCTCCAGCTCAAGCGCACGCGCGGTGAGCAGCACGCCGCGCTGCCGACGAAACGCCGCGCGATCGATCAGGCCAGAGGCAAAATTGTTGTCGAGGATTTTCAGCGCGCCGGTCCAATCGCTCTGCGCGCAGCGGAAGCCAAGAACGGCTTGCGACGCCCATGTCGATGCCGGCGACAGTTTCAGCGCTTCTTCAGCAATCGTGACGGCGGCGACGGGATCGTCGCTGCGCTGCGCCTCGATGAACAGACCGCGCAGACCCAGCAGCCGCGTATCGCTACGCTCAGCCATCGCCTGAAACGCACGATGCGCACCGGCGCGATCGCCATCGAGCTGGGCGGACTGGGCATGCAGCAGCAGAGCGAGCGGATCGTCAGCCGTCAAACGCTTGGCGATATCGGCATGACGCCGCGCGGCGTGGCCATCGCCCTGCCCGATCGCCAGCAGACCATGGGTGATGGCCTGACGCCCGCGCGCCTGACGCTTTTCATGTCGGCGACGGCGCATTCGCTTCGGCGCGCCCCACAAACCACGCAGGAGCGACCAGGCGAACACCACCGCGACGATTGTCAGGCCGAGCACCAGCACAAACACCGGCACCGACGGCGAAGCGCGCCAGACGCCCCAGGATATCACGACATCGCCGGGCTGATCGGCGACCCAGGCGGCGCCAGCGGCCGCAAGTGCTATCAACACAAGAAACAGAATAATGCGGAACATCGGATTCCTATGGCGCCGGTTTGGAAAGCGCCGCCATCGCGTCGGCTGCGAATTGACGTGAAGCCGCCAGCGCTGCATCGCGCATATCGACTCTATCGAGCCAGGACTGAACCACGGCACGATCCGCTGGCGACAGCGTCAGCAACTCACGCCTGGCCGTGGCGATATCGTTGCTGCGCGCAGCCGCAGACGCGCGTGACACAGCGCCGCTGTTGCTACCTGCGCCGACAGCATCGGTGCGCTCGATGCGCACCAGCTTGGCCGCGCCGGCCTGCAGACGATCCATGAAACCTGCGCCTACCGCAGGCGTGTCCGCCGGAGCGGGTGTGAGCTTCGGTAACACTGCAAGCAGTTCACGGCTGAGTGCGACTGCGTTTGGTACGCCCGTCATTGCAAACGCATCGAGCGGCTTCAGCTGATTGGCATTGCCGGCAAGCGGTTTTACCGCCGCAAGCGCCGTCGCAAAGGGCTCACCTTGACGCACCGACGTATCGAGCAACGACGCCGCAACGACACGGCGCAAGACCGTGTCATCGAAAGGTTTGGTATTCTGTTGGGCGGCCGAAGACTTCAACTCGCCGGCTGCACGTTCGATCTGCCCGAGCCGCTCATTGATCGGCCCGAGATCGACCACACCGGTCGCGGTGCGCGGCGCGGATTTGAGTTGATTGATGTCGGCGACGACACGATCCGATTGTGTCTTCGCGGCAGTGAGATCGCCCCGCAATCCCGCGATGGATTTCTCGAGCGTATCGATCCGCGTTGCCAGCCCCGTATCCGGCGCAGCGACCGGGCGCGCTTCGATCTGCGCAATGCGAGAGGTCAGCGCATCGACATCCGCCTTATCGCTCGATGCAATGCCGCTCAGGCCGAACCATGCAATTCCGGCGACAAGCGCACCGGCAACCGCGCCAACGGCGGCGGGAACCAGGACAGGTGCACGCGCAGGCGAGACGGGTGCCTGCTTTTCAGCCGCAGCCTCCGCGGTGGGCTCGGACGGCGGCATGTCCGACGGCGCGGTATCGATCGGCTCCGGCGATGTTTCCGGTACCGCAGGCTCTGCTGCAGCCGGACGCTCGGTGACCTCGGCAGCCGTCAATTCGATGGTTGGCGGCGGCCGCTTGGGCCGACCGGCATCCGGAGACGATCCCGTCTCATTATCGTCGGCCATGGCGTCGGTTCCCTCGTGACATGCCCGATCCCTACCGGGATTTGGTCACAGCAGTCTTAACGCGATAATGGCGCGATGGCACGGTCCAGCGCCGCGAACAGGACATTTTCGTCCGGAGCATGCGCCACCACGACCTGGGTAGCCCCGGCATCATGCGCAATCGTGCCGACTGCGGCTGAAAGGCAATAGTGTGGAACTGCGAGGGCAGCGATCTCGACGCCCGACAAGCCCACCGCCTGGAAGAATGCCCGGGCGCTCCGCCGCGAATAATGCAGCACGGCCTCGATCCTGCCAGCCACGAAGGCCGCAGCAACATCATCCGGCAGATCGGCTACCGGCATCATCCGGTAGGTGGTTTGTGTCACCACCGTAAAACCGCGCGCGCCGAGTTCGCTGGCAAGATCCCGCGCCAGATCGGCGCCCGCCAGATAGAGAAGCGGACGGGTCTTGTTCAACAGCTTGCTCTTGCTGCTCTCCGTCAACAGGTCCCGCAGCGCCGCAGCATCACCTTCGGCGGACACGACCTTGGCAAAGCCGAGATTGCGCGCGGCCTCTGCGGTCCGGTCGCCGACCGCGAACAGCGGCAGGCGAAGCAGGGTTGCCTGCACCGGTTGATCGGCAAGTGCACGTAGCGCATTGGCCGACGTCACGATCACCGCGCCGAAATCCGCATCCGAATCGATGGACAGCATCACCTTTTCGAAGCGCAGCATCGGCGCCGCCAGCACCTCGAAGCCGCGCGCGCGCAAGGCGGCGGCAGTGCTGGTAGTGTCCGGCTGCGGGCGAGTGACGAGAATAGCCATATCTGAGGTCCGGTTTCGGGGGTCTCGCATGCCACGCAGGGCATCGAGTGATTGCACCTTGCGACCCCGCAATGCTACGCCGGGGATAGGAAAAGCCCGGATTTGGCTGATTTAGCAAGGACCGATAGTGACCACCGACCAACCGATGCTGGTGCTGGGAATCGAGACGACCTGCGATGAGACCGCGGCCGCCGTCATCGAACGCCAGCCCGACGGCAGCGGCAAGATCCTGTCCAATATCGTCCATTCGCAGATCAGCGACCATGCGCCCTATGGCGGCGTGGTGCCCGAGATCGCCGCGCGCGCCCATATCGACCTGCTCGACGGCATCGTCGGTCGCGCCATGAAGGACGCCGACGTCAATTTCGCGCAACTGAGCGGTGTGGCCGCAGCCGCCGGACCCGGCCTGATTGGCGGCGTCATTGTTGGTCTCACCACCGCAAAAGCCATAGCCATGGTGCATGACACCCCGCTGGTGGCCGTGAACCATCTCGAAGCCCATGCGCTGACGCCGCGGCTGACCACTTCCTTGGCGTTTCCGTATTGCCTGTTTCTCGTTTCCGGCGGTCATACCCAGATCGTCGCGGTGCTCGGCGTCGGCCACTATGTCCGGCTCGGCACCACCGTCGATGACGCCATGGGCGAAGCCTTCGACAAGGTCGCCAAGATGCTCGGCCTGCCCTATCCCGGCGGTCCGCAAGTGGAGCGGGCTGCTGCGGGTGGCGATCCCAAGCGCTTTGCCTTTCCGCGGCCGATGCTTGGCCGGCCCGATGCGAATTTTTCGCTGTCAGGTCTCAAGACCGCCGTGCGCAACGAGGCCAGCCGGCTCATTCCGCTGGAAGAGCAGGACATCGCGGATCTCTGCGCCAGCTTCCAGGCGGCGGCGCTGGAATCGACGGCGGATCGGTTGAGCGTCGGCCTCAGACTGTTCGAAGCACAATTCGGCCCGCCGCATGCGCTGGTCGCAGCCGGCGGTGTCGCCTCCAACCAGGCGATCCGCGGTGCGCTGCAGGCCGTCGCCGCAAAAGCGCAGACCACGCTGATCATCCCGCCGCCGGCATTGTGCACCGACAACGGCGCGATGATCGCCTGGGCCGGCGCAGAGCGCCTTGCGCTGGGACTCACCGACACGATGGAAGCACCGCCCCGCGCGCGCTGGTTGCTCGACGTCGATGCCAAGGCGCCGACCGGCCATTCCAAATCCCGCGCGGCTTACTGACGGGAATACCATGAGCGACTTCAACTCTGTGGCGGTGATCGGCGCTGGTGCTTACGGCACGGCGCTGGCCGATGTCGCGGCGCGCGCCGGCCGCGAAACCGTGCTTTATGCACGCTCGACTGCAGCCGCCGAACTGATGCAGTCGTCGCGCGCCAATCCGAGATTGCCCGGCGCTGCCATCGATGACTTTGTCTTCGTCACCGCCGATCTTTCGCTGGCAGCGCGCGCCGATATCATTCTGCTCGCCGTCCCGTCGCAACAGTTGCGCGAGGCATTGACGGCGCTCGCGCCGCTATTGCCGGCAGGCGTTCCGGTGGTCGCCTGCGCCAAGGGCATCGAGCGCGGCAGCCACAAATTCATGACGGAAGTCGTCGCCGACGTCGCACCGCAGGCGATCCCTGCCATTCTGTCAGGACCGAATTTCGCTGACGATGTCGCGGCTGGCTTGCCCACGGCCGTGACGCTCGCTTGCGCCGACGAGGATGTCGCTGTCGCACTCGTGCAGGCCTTGGGTTCGGCGACGTTCCGTCCCTATCACTCCACCGATGTGCGCGGCGTCGAGATCGGCGGCGCGGCCAAGAACGTATTGGCGATTGCCGCGGGTATCGTCGCCGGCAAGGAACTGGGCGCCTCGGCCCTCGCGGCACTCACCACGCGCGGCTTCAGCGAATTGCTGCGGCTCGGCATTGCCTGCGGTGCGCGCACCGAGACATTGTCGGGTCTGTCGGGATTGGGCGACCTGATCCTGAGTTGTTCGAGCGCGCAGTCGCGCAATTTTTCGCTCGGCGTTGCATTGGGCCGCGGCGAACAACCGGCGCCTGGCAAACTCGCCGAGGGTGAATTCACGGCGCCGGTGCTGATCGAGCTTGCGACATCGAAGGGCGTCGATATGCCGGTGGCGAAAGCCGTGGCAGCGATCTTGGCCGGCAAAGCGACCATCGATCAGGTCATCGAGGGCCTGCTGACGCGGCCATTCAAGGCAGAAGGTTAGAGACGGGATGAAATACTGGCTGGTGAAATCCGAGCCTTCGGTGTGGTCGTGGGACCAGCAGGTGGCGAAAGGCAACAAGGGCGAAGCCTGGACTGGCGTACGCAACCACAGCGCCAAGCTCAACATGATCGCCATGAGGAAAGGCGACCGCGCCTTCTTCTACCATTCCAACGAAGGCAAGGAGGTCGTCGGGATCGTCGAGATCGTGAAAGAGCACTATCCCGATCCGACCGATGAATCCGGCAAGTTCGTCTGCGTCGATATCGCCGCCGACAAGCCTTTGAAGACACCGGTGACGCTCGTTGCCGTGAAGGCCGAGAAGAAACTCGCCGAGATGGCGCTGCTGAAACTGTCGCGGCTCTCGGTGCAGCCGGTGACCGCGGAGGAGTGGAAGCTCGTCTGCAAAATGGGCGGATTGTGAGCGCCGACGGCGCGGCCAATCTTGCAATCACTGATCCCGTAGCTTTCATCCGCGCCAATACGCGCCTGCGACCGGTGCCACTGGTGCCGAACATTGTGCTGCACACAGCCGACGAGGCCGTACCGCTGTGGAGCAAGACTGAGGAAGAACTCGGCGAAGCCGGACTGCCGCCACCGTTCTGGGCCTTCGCCTGGGCCGGCGGACAGGCACTGGCGCGCTTTGTTATCGATCATCCCGGACATGTTGCTGAAAAAACCATCATCGATTTCGCAACAGGATCGGGGCTGGTGGCTATCGCCGCGATGAAAGCCGGGGCAAGCAGCGTCTTCGCCTATGACATCGACGCCTTTGCGCGCACGGCCATCGCACTGAACGCGGCTGAAAATGGCGTTACGATTAATGCTCGCGGTGACGATCTGCTCGGCGGCTCATCTGTCCCGACCGCACAAACGATTCTGGCAGGCGATATTTTCTATGAACGCGACACCGCAGAGCGCGCCTTTGCATTTCTTTCAGAGCAAGCGGCGCGCGGTGCAACGGTCCTGATCGGCGACCCCGGCCGCAGCTATCTGCCGAAAGACAAATTGCGCAAGCTCGCGGAATACAGAGTGCCCGTGACGCGCGATCTTGAAGATGCAGAGATCAAGAACACGGCGGTGTGGACGCTGGCCTAACTACCCCGCCTCAGCCACCACCTGCGCCAGAAGCTGCTCGCGCTTCGATTGCGAGCGATAGCCCGTTTGCGTCGCGGCGATGCGCGCGAGCACGCCGTCCTCGAAGGCGGTGACGATGGTATCGTGCACATAGCTCTTGCGGCAGATCGCCGCCGTGTTCTGCAATTCGTCCGCCGCCGACCGCACGGCTTCGAGCACCTGCTTCCTGCGTCCGCGCTCACTGGCTGCCGGCTCTATCCGTGACAGGGTTTCAGCCACCGTCGCCGACGCCATCAGAGTGCGGAAATCCTTCAGTGAAATCTTGATGCCGGCGATATCGCGCAGGAAGGCGTTCACTGCTGCCGTGTTGACCTTGTGAATGCGGCCAGCATTGTCGCGATACTGGAACAGGCGTTTGCCCGGCACGTCGTGCAGGATACCAATCGCGCGGACGAGCTTCGACGCATTGGACTCCTTGCGCACTGCCTTGCCGCCCTTGGCCTTGAAGGTGAGCACGATGCAATCGTCTTCGAGCTGCACGTTCGACTTCATCAGCGTTGTAGCGCCGCGGGTGCCCGACAGCTTCATATAGCTCTCATTGCCGGCACGGATCGCGGTGCGCGTGACGAGTTCGATGACAGCGGCGAGCGCGAACTCACGCGTCGGCTCGTCGCCTGCCAAAAGCGCCGAGACGTTGCGGCGGATCTTCGGCAGTGCCGCCACCAGCTTCGCCAGCCGATGCGCCTTGCGCTGCTCGCGGACCTTCTCCCAATCCGAGTGATAGCGGTATTGCAGGCGGCCGGCCGCGTCGCGGCCTACGGCCTGCAAATGCGACGTAGGATCAGCGGCATAGCGGACCTCGGCATAGGCCGGGGGCACAGCCATGGAGTTCAGCCGCTTGATCGTCCCGATATGCTTGATCGGGGTGCCGTTGGCCCTGACGAAGGAGTAAGATTTTCCGCGCTTGAGCCGGCGGATCGTCAGCTCAGACTGATCTCCAAGCTTCAGGCCCATTTCACGGGCCAAAACCTCCACACTCGCGGGGCTTGGCTTGGCCATACGGGCTGGCCGCGCGACGGAACGGGCGGAAACGGCCCGGGAAGGCGCGAAATTCTGCTGTTCCATCATAGTGTTATCTGCCTCGTCGGCCCTGTGTCTCTGCTAATGCCGTTTATTGATTTTTGGTTCCGGGCCGCTTGGCCGTCCCTGCGAGGGCGATTTAGGGGCTTCCCGCAACTATTGCGAGTCCACAGGTACGCAATTTCGGTTACTGGTTACCGTTTCGCGCCCGAATTGGCTTTATGATGAAATTTCCGAGCCGTCAAAACGCGAACGTGATCGGGGCTGCGACCTTGCGGACCGACCAAAGGCCTAGTCCGTGCCCGCTTGTCCGGCTATCTCGCCCCGGCGCATATTGCGCGCAACGAGAACCGGCTGGCGGCGAATTCGCGCAGCGGTCGCACAGTGGTGGAGGGGACGATGTCCGACAAGATTTACGACGTACCGGCTGAGTGGACGACGCGCGCCTTCGTCGATGACGCAAAATACAACGAGATGTATGCGCGCTCGATCAGCGATTCCAACGGCTTCTGGGCCGAGCAGGCCAAGCGCCTCAACTGGAGCCACGCCCCCACCAAGATCGAAAACACGTCCTTTGCCCCAGGCAAGATCTCGATCAAGTGGTTCGAGGATGGCGTATTGAACGCCGCCTATAATTGCATCGACCGCCATCTACCGAAGCGCGCCAACCAGACCGCGATCATCTGGGAAGGCGACGACCCCTCGCAGTCGAAGCACATCAGCTATCAGGAACTGCACGACGAAGTTTGCAAGATGGCCAACGTGTTGCGCAACCGCAATGTCGGCAAAGGCGACCGCGTCACGATTTATCTGCCGATGATTCCGGAAGCCGCTTACGCGATGCTGGCCTGCGCGCGCATCGGCGCCGTCCATTCAGTGGTCTTCGCCGGCTTCTCGCCGGACTCGCTGGCGCAGCGCATCACTGACTGCCAGTCCAAGATCATCATCACCGCCGATGAAGGCCTGCGCGGCGGCAAGAAGGTGCCGCTGAAGAACAATGTGGATGCCGCGGTCGCCAAGGCCGGCGGTGTCGACTGGGTCGTCGTGGTCAAGCACACCGGTACGCCGGTGAATATGGATCCCGCCCGTGACTTCTGGTATCGCGAGGCCGCCGAAGTCGTGACCACCGAATGCCCCTGCGAGCCGATGAATGCGGAAGATCCGCTGTTCATCCTCTACACGTCGGGCTCCACCGGCCAGCCCAAGGGCGTGCTGCACACCACTGGCGGCTATCTGCTGTTCGCCTCGATGACGCATCAATATGTGTTCGACTATCACGAAGGCGATATCTACTGGTGCACGGCCGATGTCGGCTGGGTGACCGGTCACAGCTACATTCTCTATGGGCCGCTGGCCAACGGCGCGACCACGCTGATGTTCGAAGGCGTGCCCAACTATCCGTCGATGTCGCGCTTCTGGGAAGTCATCGACAAGCATCAGGTCAATATTTTCTACACCGCACCGACCGCGATCCGTGCGCTGATGCAGGCCGGCGACGAGCCGGTGAAGAAAACCTCGCGCAAGAGCCTGCGATTGCTGGGTTCGGTCGGCGAGCCGATCAATCCGGAAGCCTGGGAGTGGTACTATCACGTGGTCGGTGAGGCGCGCGCGCCGATCGTCGATACCTGGTGGCAGACCGAAACCGGCGGCATTCTCATCACACCACTGCCCGGCGCCACGAAGCTCAAACCAGGTTCGGCGACGCGGCCGTTCTTTGGTGTCGTCCCCGAGATCGTCGATGCCGACGGCAAGGTGCTGGACGGCGAGACCTCGGGCAATCTCTGCATCGCCAAGTCCTGGCCGGGCCAGATGCGTACGGTCTATGGCGATCACGCCCGCTTCGAACAGACCTATTTCTCGACCTACAAGAACAAGTACTTCACCGGCGACGGCTGCCGCCGCGATGCCGACGGCTATTACTGGATCACCGGCCGCGTCGATGACGTCATCAACGTCTCCGGCCACCGCATGGGCACCGCCGAAGTGGAATCGTCGCTGGTTGCGCATGAGAAAGTGTCCGAGGCCGCCGTGGTCGGCTATCCGCACGACATCAAGGGCCAGGGCATCTACGCTTACGTCACGCTGATGAACGGCGTCGAGCCGACTGAAGAGCTCCGCAAGGAGCTCGTGGCCTGGGTTCGCAAGGACATCGGCCCGATCGCCTCGCCGGATCTGATCCAGTTCGCACCGGGTCTACCAAAGACCCGCTCCGGCAAGATCATGCGTCGCATCCTGCGCAAGATCGCCGAAGACGAACCGTCATCTCTGGGTGATACATCGACACTGGCCGATCCCGCCGTGGTCACCGACCTCGTCGAGCATCGGCAGAACAAGAAGCCGGGGGCGTAACCGCTCGCCCAATCTGTCGGCCAACACGGAGTGATGTGGTGGATCGTCGGTCATTCGTGTTGGGAAGTGCTGCAGTTGTGGCGGGCGGAGCCTCCGCCCGTGCGCAACATGCCGGTCATCCCGCATTGCCTGCGGCACCATCGTCGAAAGAGCCCTACGCCAAATTGCAAGGTGGCGTACCGCATCACATGACGCCCGAGCAGGAGGCGCAGCGCGTCACAGAGAGTCCGGCGCCGAAAGGGCCGCAAGGAAAGTGGATATCGCGTGCGGCACTGCCGTTGCCGCGCAGCGAGATGGCCTGGGCGACATCATGGGCCGATCGTATGCATATCGTCGGCGGCTACGGCGAAGGCCGTGTCGACCGCCCCTATCACCATGTCTACGATCCCGCTTCAGATCGGTGGCTCGACGCAGCGCCCCTGCCGCGCGGCGCCAACCATGTCTCGGTCGCTGCCGATGCCGGACGCGTCTATGCGCTCGGCGGTTTCATGCAGCAGAACCGCGGCTCGGACCAGAACGCCTATGCCTATGATGTCGCTGCCAATCGCTGGGATGCGATCGCGCCCTTGCCGCGACCACGCGGTGCCGGCGCTGCCGTTGCGCTGAACGGCAAAATCCATCTGATCGGCGGCGCGTCGGAACCGGCGGCTGAGCGCGCCAGTGTCAGTTGGCACGAAGTCTATGATCCCAAGACCGACAAATGGGAGACCCGCAAGGCACTGCCCGGTGCGCGCGATCATGTCGGCTGCGTCGCCGCTCGCGGCGTGATCCACGTGATCGGCGGGCGTTTCAATACGTTCGAGTACAATACCGATCTGCACCATGTGTATCTGCCCGAGCGCGACACATGGGAGCTGCGCGCCGCACTGCCGACGACCCGTTCGGGCCATGGCCTTGTCGTGTATCGCGACCGGCTGTTTGCCATGGGCGGAGAATCCGGCGTGGTGCAGAACGGCCAGCTCACCCAGGGCAAGGTGTACGGACAGATGGAAAGCTACGATCCGGCCTCCGACACCTGGCAGAGCCACGCGCCGATGCTGACCCCGCGCCATGCGGTCGGCGCCACAGTTATTGGTGACTGGATCTATGTGGCCGGTGGCGGCGCTGTCCTCGGCGGCGCGGTACAATCCGCCGTCCATGAGGCCTTTACGCTGGCCTAGTGACCTCCAACGCATTGCATCTGGCTGGCCTCACGCGATTGTCAGGGCCGGATGGCCACCCCCGGCCAATTTAGAGCGAGTGTTGTTTTCCGGGCATTTACTTTGTTCAGCGGATTTCCTCTTTAGGCGCTCGTTGGCGCACTCCCCCGCGCTGGCAGAGACCGGTTGTTTACGCGACTGGTTGAGAATTTCCCGTGTGCAATTGTTTACGTCGCCTTGAGAGGCGGCACGACCTCGTCGGCCGCTACCGGCCGGGCCGAACTGGAGAGATCGATGTCCTTGAAGATTGCTAGTGCGCTGGCAGCCACCGTTGTCGTTGGCGCCCTGATGTCCCCCACCGCGCAGGCAGCGCCCAATGTGGTCGGCTTCCACGGCGACTATGCCCCCGGCACCATCGTCGTGAAGACCAATGAGCGTAAGCTGTATCTCGTGCTCGAACAGGGTCAGGCCGTGCGCTATCCCGTCGGTGTCGGCAAGCCCGGCAAACAGTGGGCCGGCGCCACCAAGATCGACGGCAAGTACCGCCAGCCGGCCTGGGCTCCGCCCGCCGACGTCAAGCGTGACAATCCGAATATCCCCGATGTGATTGCGGGCGGTTCGCCAGCTAATCCGATGGGCGTTGCTGCGATGACCCTCGCCGGCGGCGAATATGCCATCCACGGCACCAACCGCCCCAATTCGATCGGCGGCTATGTCTCTTACGGTTGCGTCCGCATGTACAACGAAGACATCACCGACCTCTATTCGCGCGTCTCGGTCGGCACGCCGGTGATCGTCACCCAGCGCTGATCGCTGGCAGCTTCGCTATTCTGAAAAGCCGCGCATGATGCGCGGCTTTTTGTTTTGCTGATCTCAGCGGTTATCGCACCAGCCGTTGCGATGGCCGCCGCCATACGCGCGCGCGTGACCAGCACCGAGCAGTGCAGCCGACACGTTCGGCGTTTGCCTGGTCGCCACATCGGCGACTACGCGGCCGGGATATTTGTCAGGCCCGATATTATAGATCGTGAGACTTCCCTCGCGGAGCAACTTGGTCAGTGCGGCCGTCGCGGTTTCTGCTTTCTGAATCTCGCGTGCGCATTGCCCCTTCAGTTCCGGCGCATCGATGCCACGCAAACGAATGCGCACGCTGACGTCTTCACCCGACCCAAGATGCACGCGCGCGCCAAAAGTATCGCCGTCGATGGCATAGCGCATCTCGATCGGGTAGCGCGCCTCAGCATTGCCGGCGCGCCTGACGATCGCCTCGGAATCGCGGGCGGCCTCGGTCTGATCCGCGCCGGGCAGGAACGGCAGCCAACGCTTCACCGGCAGCATGGTGCCGGCGGCCAGACCAAGCACGAATACCCACGGCATCGCCGCGGACATGCGGGATCGCCACGGCGACGCACGGTGAATGCGCGATGCTGGGGTCATCGTCCTGCGATAATGTGAGTCGAAACAACCAGCCAGAAGAATCTGGCTCAGTGATCCGAAGAGTTAGAAGTCGGACGCAATGCCCTTACGCTCCCAGTCGCCAAAGCGCGTGGGCTCCGGGCCTTCAGGTCCCTGGAACTCTTTCGCTTTCGCCGCAGTATGTGCTGCTGCAGCTGCAGCCCGACGTTCTTCTGCCTCGGCCAGCGCGCGCTGCGCGGCGGGCGTCAAAACTTTCTTCGGTGCCGGCTCAGGCTCCGGCAAAGACGTTGCGGACTCGGAAGGAATGTCGTTCATCTCAGGTTTCCTGCTGAACCGGCAAGGGCGGCACGCGTTACATAAATCACAGTCGAACAGTTGCCGTTCGACTGTGAGCATATAAGGGCGATTCTTACATTTGGCATATTCGCATGCGACAGAATCGCTCCCATCCAATGGCCGCATGCTGAGCCTGCCCGCGCCATTGCCCGCCCTCCGTCGTGATGTTTTCGCATGTCGCAAGTAAGATACGCACCGCCAACCGAGGTCCCCGGCCTCGCCGCGCGACGGATTGCGGCGGATATTCTCGACGGCGTATTGCACAAGCATCGGACCCTCGACGACCAGCTCGAAGGCGCCGCAGCCCATCCCGGCCTGAAAACGCTGTCCGACCGCGACCGCGCGCTGATGCGACGTCTGGTTGCGACGATCCTGCGCAGACTGGGCACGCTCGGGCATATTCTCTCCCGCCTGCTCGACCGTGGTGTTCCCACCGATGCCCCGCGTGCGCAAAGTGCGCTCCTGATCGGCGCTGCCCAGATCCTCTGGATGGACGTGCCGGATCACGCTGCCGTCGACCTGTCGGTCCGCATGGTGCAATCCGACCGTAAGGCCGCGAAATATGCGGGGCTGGTCAATGCCGTATTGCGGCGCTGCGCGCGAGAAGGCCAGCCGCTGATCGACGAAGTGGCCGCCCAGACTCTCGACATCCCGCCATGGTTGATGGCGCGCTGGACGACGCATTACGGCGAGACGGCCGCGAAGGAAATGGCCGTGGCGCTGAGCTATGAGCCATCACTCGATCTCACCGTCAAATCCGAAGCCGATGCCTGGGCCACGCGCCTGCACGGCGAGGTACTCCCCACAGGCTCCGTCCGAACCCTGCTGCAGGGCTCGGTGACCATGTTGCCGGGCTTCGATGACGGCCAGTGGTGGGTACAGGACGCGGCGGCGGCATTGCCGGCGCGGCTGTTCGGCGACCTCAAGGGTAAGCGCATCGTCGATCTTTGCGCCGCGCCGGGCGGCAAGACAGCACAGCTGGTTCATGGCGGCGCTCAGGTGACGGCCGTAGACCGCTCGCCAAACCGCGTCGCGCGATTGCGCGAGAATCTGGCGCGTCTGTCGCTGGAGGCCGAAACCGTCGTCGTCGACGGCACCGAATATCCCGGCGAGGGCTTTGACGGCGTGTTGCTGGACGCGCCCTGCTCCTCGACTGGCACTATCCGGCGGCATCCCGACGTCGCCTGGCTGAAACAGGACTCCGATATCGTCATGCTGACGGCGCTGCAGCGGCGCCTGCTGCAGAAGGCGGCTTCCATCCTGAAGCCCGGCGGAACCCTGGTCTATTGCACCTGTTCGCTGGAGCCAGAAGAAGGCGAACAAGCCATCGCCGAACTGCTGGCCAAGGATTCCAGCATGCGCCGCGCCCCCGCCGACGCCAGTGAAGTTGCCGGCCTGGCCGAGATCATCACCCCCGAGGGCGATCTGCGCACTTTGCCGAGCCATCTGCCCCATGCCGATCCTCGGCTCGGCGGGCTCGACGGCTTCTATGCGGCACGACTCATTAAATCCTGATATTCACAGAGCAATCTCCCGATTCGCGAGGCTTCCACAGGGAGCTTCCTTGTACTGTGTGCGGATCGCGTTTCCGGCTAAAAGGATTCGCAACAACCCTTTCTCTTCCAGTTCAAGGCGCGCGTGGTCGCACATCGCAGACGTATCTCGGGGCTGATCCTCGGCCGCTTCGCGCGGAGCGCGATGTCGCGCGCGTCCGGCGGATCGGCAGCGCTGGCCCGGCTCTGGCCCGGACGCACAGATCGCCTGATCATCGCGCCGCATGATCTGCGCACCACTGATGCCACCCGCGCCGCCGAAATCTATGCCGGGCGCTTCGTCTTCGCCGGCAAGATCGTCACCTGCCACGGTCGCTCGATCTTCGATCTGGAACCGCCATCGGAAGACTGGGAAGTTTCACTGCTCGGCTTCGGCTGGCTCCGCCATCTGCGCGCCGCCGACACCGCCATCACCCGCGCCAATGCGCGCTCGCTGATCGACGACTGGATGTCGAATACGTCGCGCAAGCGCCCGGTCGGACGCCGCGCCGACGTCATCGCCCGCCGTGTGATCTCGCTGCTATCGCAGGCACCACTGGTACTCGGCGATACCGACGGCAAATTCTATCGCCGCTATCTGCGCTCGCTCAGCCGCGAGATTCGCTCGCTACGCTACGCGCTGTCTCACGCTCCCGACGGCGTGCCGAAGCTGCAGGTGCTCATTGCTCTGTGCTACGCCTCGCTATGTCTCGCCAATCAGGCGCGCCACATCCGTACCGCCACACGCAAACTCTCCGACGAATTGCAGCGCCAGATCCTGCCCGATGGCGGACATATCTCGCGCAATCCCGGCGCGCTGATCGAATTGCTGATCGATCTGCTGCCGCTGCGGCAGACCTTTGCCGCCCGCAACATCGCGCCACCGCCGGCGCTACTGAATGCGATCGATCGCATGATGCCGATGCTGCGATTCTTCCGTCATGGCGACGGCTCGTTCGCACTGTTCAACGGTATGAGCAATGCGCCATCGCATCTGCTGGCGACGCTGCTGGCCTATGACGACACGCATGGCGTGCCGATGGCGCATATGCCGCATACCGGCTTCCAGCGTCTCGAGGCCGGTCAGATGACCGTGATCATCGACACCGGCCCGCCACCACCGTCCAGTGTGAGCCACGACGCCCATGCCGGTACTTTGTCGTTCGAACTGTCGTCCGGCCCGAGCCGCATCGTCATCAATTGCGGCATGCCGTCGACCGGGCGCGACAACTGGCGCGCTTTCGCGCGCGGCACGCCCGCGCATTCGACGATGACCTATCACAACACCTCGTCGTGCCAGTTCGTCGAACGCAGCGCGATGAAGAAGTTTCTGCAGGGCGCGCCGATCGTCAATGGCCCGCATGTGGTGGAGAGCTATCGCGAGATCACCTCGAACGGCACCATCCTGACCACCGCGCATGACGGCTATCACCCACGCTTCGGTGTCACGCATCGGCGCGTGCTGATGATCTCCGAGGACGGTTCGAAACTCGAGGGCGAGGACATCGTCGCGGCGGCGCCCGGCGCGCGGCTGAAAGGCAGTAATACCGACTACGCCTTGCGCTTCCATCTGCACCCGTCGGTAAAGGCCAGCCGGCTCAGCGACGCCCGCGGCGTCATGCTGGTATTGCCGAACCGCGACGTCTGGACCTTCGAGGCGCTGGACGACAAGGTCGAGCTGGAGGACAGCGTGTTCCTGGCGGGCAATGACGGACCGCGCCGAACCGCCCAGATCGTGATCCACCAGAACGCGCAGCAGACCTCCAGCATCCGCTGGAGTTTTGCCCGCTCGGCCTCCTCGCCGTCGCAGACCACGGCCCGCCGCAACGCCCGCCGCGAGCCGGAATTGCCGTTGTAAATCAGGCCTTCACGACGAAATTGCTGGCATGCAAGCCCTTGCAGTTTCTTGCACCGCGAAACCATGCTACGCGGCGTCCTTCTCCCACGGGATACGCATCATGACCGACCATCCGCGCAAGGTTACTCGCGCTCTATTGTCCGTTTCCGACAAGTCCGGACTGATCGAATTCGCGCGGGCGCTGTCCGCCCACGGCATCGACCTCGTCTCCACCGGCGGTACCGCCAAGGCGATCGCTGCGGCGGGCCTGAAGGTCTCCGACGTGTCCGACCTCACCGGCTTCCCGGAAATGATGGATGGCCGGGTCAAGACGCTGCATCCCAAGGTTCATGGCGGCCTGCTCGCGATCCGCGACAATGCCGAACACGCCAAGGCAATGAAGGATCACGGGATTTCGCAGATCGATCTGCTCGTCGTGAACCTCTACCCGTTCGAGGAGACCGTTGCGAAGAACGCCTCCTATGAGGATTGTATCGAGAATATCGACATCGGCGGTCCGGCAATGATCCGCGCGGCCTCCAAGAACCACGACGACGTCACCGTGGTCGTCGAGCCGTCGGACTATCAGTCGGTGCTCGACGAACTCGCGACCAACAAGGGCGCGACCACGCTAACGCTGCGCCGCCGCCTGACAGCCAAGGCTTATGCCCGCACTGCGGCCTATGACGCCGCGATCTCGAACTGGTTTGCCGATCAGTTGAAAATCGATGCGCCGGATTTCCGGGCTGTTGGCGGCAAGCTCGTCGAAGCGTTGCGTTACGGCGAGAACCCGCATCAGACCGCTGCGTTCTATCGCACGCCCGAACTGCGCCCCGGCGTATCCTCGGCGCGGCAGGTGCAGGGCAAGCAACTGTCCTACAACAATATCAACGACACCGATGCGGCCTATGAATGCATCGCCGAGTTCGATCCAAAGCGCACCGCAGCCTGCGTCATCGTCAAGCACGCCAACCCCTGCGGCGTGGCCGAAGGCAGCAACCTGATCGACGCCTATCGCAAGGCACTGGCCTGCGATTCTACTTCGGCCTTCGGCGGCATCATTGCCATGAACCGCACGCTGGACGCGGAGACCGCGCAGACCATCACCGAGATCCTGACCGAGGTGATCATCGCGCCGGACGCCACCGAAGAAGCAATCGCCATCATCGCCAAACGACGGAATATCCGCCTGCTGCTGGCAGGCAGTCTGCCTGATCCGCGCGCGCCAGGCCTGACCTACAAGACGGTGGCCGGCGGCCTGCTGGTGCAGAGCCGTGACAACGCGGTGGTCGATGACATGATCCTAAAGCCGGTTACCAAACGGCAGCCGACGGAAGCTGAATTGCGCGATCTCAAATTTGCATTCCGTGTGGCCAAGCATGTCAAATCGAACACGATCATTTACGCGAAAGACCTTGCCACCGTCGGTATCGGTGCAGGCCAGATGAGTCGGGTCGATTCCGCTCGGATTGCCGCACGTAAGGCGCAGGATGCTGCTGCCGAACTGAAACTCGCCGAGCCTATGACCAAAGGATCGGTCGTCGCATCAGATGCGTTCTTCCCCTTCGCCGACGGACTATTGGTGGCGATCGAGGCCGGAGCCACGGCCGTGATTCAGCCTGGCGGTTCGATCCGCGACGATGAAGTGATCAAGGCGGCGGATGACGCCGGAATCGCAATGGTGTTCACCGGCGTCCGCCACTTCAAGCACTGAGACTTTCGAGGCTCAGGCTTCCCGCACGCGCGCGAGCAGACCGAGGCCTCCGACAAAGAACAGCACCAGCACTGCCATGCCAGCCTTCTGGCTGGCGGTGACTGCGGTGACGAGGCCGATCAATAGCGGCCCCATGAAGGACGTCACCTTTCCGGTTAGCGCGAACAGGCCGAAGAACTGCGCGATGCGGTCCTGCGGTGCCAGCCGGATCAACAGCGTGCGCGATGCCGCCTGCAGCGGACCACCCGCCATGCCGATCAGGCAACCCAGCGCGAGATAGGCCTTCTCCGCAGGCGCCGCGAACAGACCGCCACCGGGCACCGGCGGCGCGACCTTGATGAAGAAGATGGTTTCGCGATCAATCAGCAGGATCGCGATGATCGAGGTCAGCAGCAGCAGGATGCTGCCAGTGATCACACGCTTCGGTCCGAACGCATCGTCGAGCTTGCCGCCGACGAAGGCGCCGAACGTTCCGGCAATGGCCAGGATGATACCGAACGTGCCGATCTGAATCGTATTCCAACCGAACGTGCCGGCCGCATAGATGCCACCGAAAGCAAACAGCGACACCAGCCCGTCCGTGTAGATCATGTTGGCAATCAGGAATGCCATCATCGAGCGATGCTTCGGCAGATCACTTAGCGTGTGCCTGAGATCGGTCAGACCTGCACGCACGGCGTGACCGGGCGAAACCTTTGCAGGAAAATCCGGCGTCAGCAGAAACATCGGCAGCACGAAGACGACGAACCACAGGCCCGACAGCGGCGCCGAAATGCGATCGCCCTGGAACGTCGCGGGGTCGAGACCGAGGATCGGGACCAGACCGAACAATGTGCGCCCCGTGGTCGGGTTCGCAGCCATGAAGCCGAGCACGATGATCAGGCTGAGAATGCCGCCGACATAGCCGAGCGCCCAGCCCGAACCGGACAGGCGGCCGATTTTATCCGGCGGCACCAACGTCGGCATCATCGCATTGTTGAACACGGTGGCAAATTCCACGCCGATGGTCGCGAAGCCATAGGCAATCAGCAGCGGCAGGATGATAGCGGGATCGCCGGGCTTGCCGATCCACATGATGCAGGCGCCGATCACGAAGATCGCACCGAAGCTTGCGATCCACGGCTTGCGGCGGCCGCTCGCATCGGCAATCGCGCCAAGCATCGGCGATGCCAGCGCGATGATCAACCCGGCTGCAGCAGTAGCGAAACCCCACAGGGATTGTCCGGTGGCGGCATCGGATGCCACGCGCGTGGCGAAATAGGGCGCGAAAACGAAGGTTGTGATGAGACTGAAGTAAGGCTGGGCCGCCCAGTCGAAAAACATCCAGCTGATCACCGCAGAGCGCGGTGGATAGGTCTTTGGCGCCGCTGTCACAGAGGCTGATGAAGCGGCGGCGACCGCCATGCGTGGTATCCCCCGCGAATCACAGAGTGTTGTCTCGTACGTTTCACAAGCCATATAGCATTCGAGACGGCGATGCGATCATGTCCGCTGTCAGCCGGAGTGATCGATGGCACTGTTTGCTTTCCTGCGTTGTACGTGCGTCGCAGCACTCGCATTTATACTCGTCGTCCCGGCATCGACAAACGCGCAGCAGGCGCGTGACATCTATACCCCCGCACCGTCAGGCACGCTCAAACCCATCGCTGCCACGCATGGCATGGTCGTAGCCCAGGAGAAGATCTCCGCCAAAGTCGGTGCGGATGTCATGGCGCGCGGTGGCAATGCGATCGATGCGGCTGTTGCGAGCGGTTTCGCCATGGCGGTTACCTATCCCCGCGCCGGTAATATCGGCGGCGGCGGTTTCATGGTGATCCACACAGCCTCCGGCGAAGACGTCACCATCGACTACCGCGAGACCGCGCCGGCCAAAGCCACCCGTGACATGTTTCTCGGCAGTGACGGCAAGCCAGATATCGCGAAATCGCGCGACTCCGCGCTGGGCATCGGCATCCCCGGCACCGTTGCGGGACTTGCACTGGCGCTGGAGAAATATGGGTCGGGTAAATTCACATTGTCGGATCTGCTGCAGCCTGCGATTGCGCTGGCGCGCGACGGCTTCGTCGTGGCGGACGATATCGCCGCCACGCTGCCCGACCTGCAGCGACGCACCGCGCGCTGGCCATCATCGGTCAAGATCTTCTCACGCTCCGATGGCATAGCACTGCAACCGGCCGATACGCTGATCCAGAGCGACCTTGCTGCGACGCTGACGGCAATCGCCGCGCAAGGGCCACGCGGCTTCTACGAAGGGCCGGTGGCGCAGAAGCTTGTCGATGGCATCAACAAAGCTGGCGGCATTTTTGCGATCGAAGATCTCAAGGCCTATCAACCGGTGATCCGCCAGCCGGTGCGCGGCAGCTATCGGGGCTACGATATCGTCTCGATGCCGCTGCCGTCATCCGGCGGCACGGTGCTGTTGGAAACACTCAACATTCTCGAAGGCTTTCCAGTGGCAACCTTGCAACAAGGCTCGGCACCGTCACTGCATCTGCTGATCGAGGCGATGAAACGCGCTTATGCCGATCGTGCGCGCTATCTTGGCGATCCCGCATTCGTCAATGCACCGATTGCGACACTGACCTCGAAAGACTACGCCGCCAAACAGCGCGCCTCGATTGATCTCGACAAGGCGACGCCATGGACCGATGCGCTCTCTGCGGTGCCTCCGCGTGAAGGGCAGAACACGACCCACTATTCCGTGGTCGATGCTGCCGGCAACGTTGTGAGCAATACCTATACGCTCAACTTTCCCTACGGCGTCGGTCTCGTCGCCGACGGCACGGGCGTGCTGATGAATAACGAGCTCGACGATTTCACCGCAGCACCTGGCGCCTCGAATGCTTTCGGCCTGGTCGGCTTCGAAGCCAACCTGCCCGGTCCAGGCAAGCGACCGCTGTCATCGATGTCGCCGACCATCGTGCTGAAAGACGGCAAACCTGTTCTCGTCACGGGCTCCCCCGGCGGCAGCCGCATTATCTCGACGGTGCTGCAGGTGATCGTCAATGTGATCGACTACAAAATGGACGTGATGTCAGCCGTGGCCGCGCCGCGCCTCCACCACCAGTGGCTGCCTGATGAAGTGCGCATCGAACGCGGCTTCAGCGAAGAGACCCTCAATGCCCTGCGTGCCATGGGCCACAAGGTGGTCGAGCCGATGGGCCAGACTTCGGCTAACTCTATTCTGGTGACGCCAGACGGCTTGCTCGGCGCGCCCGATCCGCGGACGCGTGGCGCCGAGGCATCTGGATACTGAAGCTCAATTATTTCCCCACCGAATACGGCCCGCCCTTCTCCAGCGCACGCTGATAGGCGGGCCGCGCATGGATCTTCGCGAGCCAGGCCATCGCCTTCGGATGGCCTTGCTCCAGCCCGGCGCGCGCGGACGCTGCTTCGAGCGGGAAGCTCATCTGGATATCGGCGGCGGTGAACTCGTTGCCCGCGAACCATTCGCTCTTCGACAGTTCGCCTTCCCAGAACGCCATGTGCTGTTTGAGTTGCGGATCGACCAGCATGTTCAGCGCTTTCGCCGCGATGGCATTGACCACCGGGCGCATCAGCAGCGGCGCGCGCTTCGGCAGCATCAGGAAGATCAGCTTCAACAGGAGCGGCGGCATCGCCGACCCCTCGGCGTAGTGCAGCCAATAGGTGAAGCGCAGGCGCTCCGGTGTGTCGTCAGGCGGAATCAGCCGGCCGTTGCCGTAGGTTTTGACGAGATATTCGACGATCGCGCCGGACTCGGCGATCGTGTTGCCGTTGTCGGTGATGACCGGCGACTTGCCGAGCGGATGAATCGCCCGCAGCTTCGGCGGCGCCAGCATGTTGGGCTGCCGGTTGTATCTGATGATCTCATAGGGAGTGCCGAGCTCTTCGAGCAGCCACAGGACGCGCTGGGAGCGCGAGTTATTCAGGTGATGGACAGTGAGCATGGCGATCCTTTGCGAGCTGCGCACTTAATTATCGCCCGGGTAATATTGACAGATATATTATCCGGGTATAATTAGCATCGATCTTGATGATGAGACGGGCTTATCCCATGACTGAAATGAGTGTTCCTCCGTTTAGCGCCTTTGCCGGTCCGAAGCTGCTGGCTTCTGGGCCATTGGCCGAGGTGGCGATCGCAATCAAGATCGCGACCGGCGCAATCGCCGATCCGATCGTCATTTTCGACAATGCCACCGGCAAGTCACTCGATATCGATTTGCGCGGCAGCCATCGCGAGGTCGTCGCCCGCCTGCCCCAGCCATCGACGGCCGAGCCCGCCACCGAGGCATCCACCGAGCCACGTGGCCGTGGCCGGCCGAAGCTTGGCGTTGTCGCCCGCGAGGTAACGCTGTTGCCGCGCCATTGGGAGTGGCTTGGCACTCAACCCGGCGGCGCTTCCGTCGCATTACGAAAACTGGTCGAGGAGGCGCGCCGCGTCCATGGTGACCGGGATCGGCTTCGTGCGGCGCGTGACGCCGCTTATCACTTCATGTCGACCATGGCGGGCGACCGGCCCGGTTTCGAGGAAGCGTCGCGGGCCTTGTTCGCTGACGACCGGCGACGCTTTGCCGGCCTGATCGCCCCATGGCCCGAAGATGTTCGCGACCACATCATCAAGCTTGCCTTCAGTGATCGCGCCGAATCGACCTCGGCCTGATCGACCGTCGCGTCCATCCCAAGGAAATGCCCGTGTCGAACGTTCCGCCCCTCTGGAAGACCTTTCTCGTCTTCCTTGCACCGATGATGCTGAGCAATATTCTGCAATCGCTGTTCGGCACCATCAACAGCATCTATGTCGGCCAGATGATCGGCGTCGATGCGCTCGCGGCGGCATCGGTGTTCTTTCCGATAATGTTTTTCTTCATCTCCTTCGTCGTGGGATTGGGAGCGGGCGCGTCGGTGCTGATTGGCCAGGCCTGGGGCGCGGGCGAGCGCCACAAGGTAAAGGCGGTGGCCGGTACGACTCTCGCTGTCGCCCTTCTGCTAGCGGTCATCATCGCGGTGTTCGGCGCCCTGTTGAGCCGACCAATGATGGTTGCGCTTGCGACACCGGCAGATGTTCTCGACCAGGCCAGCGCCTATGCCCGGATCATGATGCTGGCGATGCCGGCGACCTTCATCTTCATTCTGATGACATCGATGATGCGCGGCGTCGGCGACACCGTGACGCCGCTATGGGCGCTGGCACTATCCACATCCATAGGCCTCACCGTCACACCGGCGCTGATCCAGGGCTGGTTTGGCCTGCCGCGACTTGGCGTGGCCAGCGCTGCCTGCGCCGCGGCCGCGTCGAGCGCGTTCACGCTGCTCTGGCTCGCCATGTACCTGCGCCGCAAGAAACACGCGCTCGCGCCCGACGCGGAGCTCCTGCGCAGAATACGGCTTGACCCCGCGCTGCTGCGCAAGGTGTTGCGGATCGGTATCCCTTCCGCGATCGGCATGGCCGTAATGTCGGTGGCCGAACTTGTGCTGCTCGGCCTCGTCAACGGCTTCGGCTCCAACGCGACCGCCGCTTATGGCGCGGTCAACCAGATTTTGAGCTATGTGCAGTTTCCGGCCATTTCGATCTCGATTACGGTCTCGATCTTCGGCGCGCAGGCCATCGGCCGCGGCCAGGCCGACCGGCTCGGCGCCATCGTCCGCACCGGATTGCTGATGAACCTCGTCCTGACCGGCGGACTGGTGGCGATCGCCTACCTGTTCTCCCGCACCCTCATGAGCTTTTTCATTGTCGATCCCGCGGTCCTCGAACTCGCACAACGATCGCTTCACATTGTACTGTGGAGTTCGGTCCTGTTCGGCATGGCCACAACCTTCTCCGGAATGATGCGTGCCAGCGGAACGGTATTCGCACCATTGGCGCTTCTGGTTTTCGCCATCGTTGCCATCGAAGTGCCCTCGGCCGTCATCCTCAGCCGCACTATCGGTCTCGATGGCGTCTGGGCCGCCTATCCCATCACCTTTTGCGCCATGTTTGTTCTGCAGATGAGCTATTACATGCTGGTGTGGCGCAAACGGACCGTACAGCGTCTGATCTGACACTGTGCGCCGTCAAGCCATAGCATTACGGTCATCATAAAAGATGTGGACGCATCGCACGTGCTGCGCCACACTGCACCCAATAAAAAATCGGGAGACCGCCTTGACCAAGACGTCGCCACAATTTCTGTTCGATTTCGGCAGCCCCAACGCCTATCTCAGCCATCTGGCGATCCCGGCGATCGAAGCGCGCACCGGCGTGACATTCGAATACGTCCCGGTCCTGCTGGGGGGCATCTTCAAGGCGACCAATAATCGCTCGCCGGCGGAGACCTATGCCGGCGTCAAGAACAAACGTGAATTTCATGAGCTCGAGACCGAGCGGTTCGTGAAGCGCTTCAGCGTCAAGCCCTACACGATGAATCCGTTCTTCCCGGTCAACACGCTGAACCTGATGCGCGTCGCCATCGCGGCACAGCTTGACGGCGTGTTCGAGAAATACGTCGAGGCGGCATTCCATCATATGTGGGGTGAGCCAAAGAAGATGGATGACCCCGACGTGGCCATCAAAGCGCTGACCGAGTCGGGTCTCGATGGCGCAAGACTGTTCGCACGCGGACAGGAGCCCGAGGTGAAGGCAGTACTGGTGGCGAACACACAGACCGCCGTCGAGCGCGGCGCCTTCGGCTCGCCGACCTTCTTCGTGGGTAACGAGATGTTCTTCGGCAAGGAGCAACTGCGCGAAGTCGAGGAACTGATCACCGGCGCCAGCAAGTAACGGGAGAGTTTCATGCAGAAGCGCAACGCGACTGTCGCGGTCATCGGAGCTGGAGACTATATCGGCGCCGAGATCGCCAAGAAGTTTGCCTCAGAAGGTTTCACAGTGTTCGCCGGGCGCCGCAACGGCGACAAGCTGGCGCCTTTGGTGGCAGAGATCGAGGCCATGGGTGGCACGATCGTGGCGCGCTCGCTCGATGCCCGCAAGGAAGACGAGATCGCCGCCTTCCTCAATGACGCCGATGCGCATGCGCCATTGGAGGTCTGCATCTTCAATGTCGGCGCCAATGTGAATTTCCCGATCCTGGAAACGACCGAGCGGGTATTTCGCAAAGTCTGGGAGATGGCCTGCTATTCCGGCTTCCTGGCCGGGCGCGAAGCTGCACGGCTGATGATGCCGCGTGGCCAGGGCAACATCTTCTTCACAGGCGCCACCGCGAGCTTGCGTGGCGGCAGTGGTTTTGCCGCTTTTGCATCGGCCAAATTCGGGTTGCGTGCAGTAGCTCAGGCGATGGCCCGCGAGCTCGGCCCGAAGAACATCCATGTTGCCCATCTGATTATCGACAGCGGCGTCGACACCGCCTGGGTGCGCGAACGCCGCGAGCAGATGTGGGGCAAGGAGGCGCTCAACAATCCCGATTTGTTGATGCCGCCTGCGTCGGTCGCCCAGTCATACTGGCAGCTCTATCAGCAGCCGCGTAGCGCCTGGACGTTCGAGCTGGAGATCCGCCCGTTCGGAGAGAAGTGGTAGTCCGCTCACACCACAGCCGTCATTGCGAGGAGCCCTTGCGACGAAGCAATCCAGCCCTGCATCGACAAGGAACTGGATTGCTTCGCTTCGCTCGCAATGACGGGCTACTGTTTGACAGCTTCACGTTCCAATCCAACATGGACTCATCCCAATGCGTATTCTCGTGGTCGGCGCCGGTGCCATCGGCGGCTATTTCGGCGGCAGGCTGTTGCAGGCCGGCAATGACATCACTTTCCTGGTTCGCCCGAAGCGCGCCGGTGAGCTGGCAAGCGCCGGCCTTGTCATCAAGAGCCCGCACGGCGACGTGACCCTGAAGAATCCGCCGACGGTGCAGGCCGATTCGATCAAGGAGAAATTCGATGTCGTGCTGCTGAGCTGCAAGGCCTTCGACCTCGACGACGCCATCGCGTCCTTTGCACCCGCGGTTGGGCCAAACACGGCGATCATTCCGCTGCTCAACGGCATGAAGCATCTCGACGTACTGGAGAAGAAGTTCGGCGCCGAGAACGTCATGGGCGGCCAATGCCAGATCGCTGCAACGCTCAACGACGCGCGCGAGGTCGTCCAGATGGCGCCGATGCAGGTGCTCAGCTTCGGCGAACGCAAGGGCGGCAGTTCAGATCGCGTGAAGGCGATCGCTGCGATCATGGCGACCGGCAACTTTGGAGGCGCGGCCTCCGAGAATATCATGCAGGATATGTGGGAGAAGTGGGTGTTCCTGGCGACGATTGCCGGCTCGACCAGCGCCATGCGCGGCGCTGTCGGTGACATCGTCGCGGCACCTGGCGGCCGCGACTTCATCCTCGGCGTGCGCGATGAGATGAGTGGCGTCGCCAAGGCCAACGGCTTCGCACCGCGGGCAGCCTTCCTCGAACGCACCGAGGGCATGCTGACAGCAGAGGGTTCGAAGATGACCGCCTCGATGTATCGCGACATCCTCAACAAGGCGCAGATCGAGGCCGACCAGATCGTCGGCGATGTCATCGCCCGCGCCGATGCCGCCAAGGTCGCCGTGCCGCGACTGCGGATGATCTATACGCATCTCAAGGCGTATGAGCATCAGCGGGTAGCGTAAGCATCGCAACGTAGCCCGGATCAACCCAATCGCACTCCGGGCTACGGATTTCCCCTCATAGATGCGCCAGATAATGCGCCAGCGCAGTGATCTCTTCTTCACTGAGCGAATAGGCAACCTCAGCCATCGCTGCCATGCCGCCACCGGCGCGGACGCCGGACTTGTAATCGCGCAGCGCCTTGACGAGATAGTCCTCGCGCTGCCCGGCAATGCGTGACACTGCCTTGGTGCCGGCATAACTCTCCGTGTGACACGACGCGCAGCGACGGCCGACCGCCGCTTGCGCGCCCTTGGCCGACAGATCCGGATTGTCATCGGGCTTTTTGCCCTCCGGCGGCTTCAGCGAAGCGAAATAGGCGCCGAGATTACGGATGTCGTTGTTGTCGATCTGCTCCAAGATCGGCTGCATCTGTTCGTTCTTGCGCGTGCCTGAACGAAAGAACACCAGCTGCCACTGGATAAACAGATCCGGCTGGGCGGCGAGCGATGGCACGTTCTCCATTTGCGAGAGGCCGTTCTCGCCATGACATCCACTGCAGAGCTCGGCTTTCTCCTTGCCGGCGGCGATATCGGCAGCATCGATCGGACCAGAGCCAGAACCAAGCGCGAGAAAGATAATAACGGCCGCGAGTACAGAACGATGCATGAGCGACATTCCCATTCCAGAATGCGCGAGGCTGGAGCCGCTTATGAAGCGACTCCAGCCTCGCGTGACGCATGACTTACTTGGCGTAGCTGATGCGATAGATTGCGCCTGCCCAATCGTCGGCAATCAGCAGCGATCCATCCTTGGCCAGAACGATATCGGCAGGGCGGCCGAGATAACCCTGGTCACCCTCGATCCAGCCGGAGGCAAAGATCTCCTGCTTGGCGTTCTTGCCATCCGGCCCGGCGATCACACGCTTGATACGTGCGCCCTGATACTTGTGCCGGTTCCACGAGCCGTGTTCGGCAATGAAGATGTTGTTCTTGTATTCGGCAGGAAACATGTTGCCGGTATAGAACTTCATCCCCAGGGGTGCGACATGGGCGCCGAGATTCAACACCGGCGGCGTGAATTCCGAACACTTGTGCCCCATGGCGAATTTCGGATCCGGCATGTTGCCTTGATGGCAATGCGGATAGCCGAAATGCTCACCAAGCTTCGAGATCATGTTGAGCTTGTCGCTCGGCATATCGTCGCTGATCCAGTCGCGCGCATTTTCGGTGAACCAGTATTTGCCGGTGCGGGGATCGACGTCACCGCCCACCGAGTTGCGCACGCCCAGCGCAACGATTTCGGCATTGCCGGTCTTGGGATCGACACGGCGGATCTGCGAGAGGCTGGTCGGCGGAATGCCGATGTTGAAGGGAGGTCCGAACGGAACGTAGAACCAGCCGTCTTTATCGGGCGCTAGATACTTCCAGCCGTGCGCCGCGAATGACGGCATGTCGTCATAGACCACCTTGCCATCACCGAGCTTGTCGAGGTTCGCCTCGGCATTCTCGTATTTGATCAGCTTGTTGATATCGATCACATAGAGCGCACCGTCCTGGAAGGCGATGCCCGTCGGCATCTTCATGCCCTTGATGACGGTCTTGACCTCTTTCTTGCCGCCCTTGTCGGTGATCGCATAGACGTTGCCGAGGCCGAACGATCCGACAAAGAGTGTGCCTTTATCGCCCCAAGCCATCTGCCGCGCCGCCAGCACGCCGGACGCATAGACCTCGATCTTGAATCCCGGCGGCAGCTTGATCTTTTTCATCATGGCTGCGAGTTCGGCATCGGACGCACCGGTCGGCGGACCCGACGGCGGCGCGAGGCCCTTTTGCGCTTCGGTCTCGTCGCCGAGGAACCAGTCGTCCGGCGGATTGGTCCAGAATTCCTTGGTATCGGATTTGTAGCTCTTGAGCTTTTGTTGTGCGCTCGCTTGATTGAGCGAGGCCATGCCGATCGCCGTAGCGAGGATGGCGGCGCACGCAACAACGGATCGACCAGTCATCGATTTCATCGCGTCACTCCCTGTGCAGCTTGTTGCGGCTGCTATGTCTTATTGAACGTTCGAGACGAACTTTATTGGTCTGTGATTTTCTCAGACAGTGAGATGCTAGCACAAATGTCGCAGGTGAAAAGCGCAACTAACGCTCGCGCAAATGAAAGACGTCGCCATCACGACGACATCTTGAAAAAAATTTTGAAAGTTAGTTCCAGTAGCCTGATGCAATTGGCGCATCGCACCGCATCAACGCGCGATCACTGCTACGTTTTTTAAAGGCTGCCCTTGGTGAGATAGCGCCAGGCCACGGCCAGCAAGATCAACCCGATGAAGATCAACGCGACCGGCAGCTTCTTCTTTTCGCGCGGGGGCGGTGGCGTGTTGGGCTTGATCCGGCGAAAAGGCGTGACGTTGTTATTGTTGTCGTCGGGCATTGGTCTTGATCTCGAAGCCGTCTTGATGATGGGCGCGATGCCGGTGCCGCCCATGCGGGAATAATAGCTGCGGTAGACAGTCTGGATGGTGGCTTCGGCCGCGGCTGGCTCGGATTGTTTGCCACGCGCCAGCAGCGCGAGATAGCCCGCATAGAATGTCTGGGCTTCCTGCGGCAGCGCGTCGAGGCTTTTCAGCTTCGCCATCATCACCCAGGTCGCAAAATCCGCCCGCGCCTCGTCATTGGCACGCTTGGCAATTTCCAGGTTGGAATCAGTGGTCGACGGCATCGTCAGTCTCGTACCCGCTTCGCCCGTGGATTGTCTGCCCAACGCCCGATGATTTCAAGCGATGCGGGGCGGATCTGCGTGCCTGCGGATCACAAACGACAAGGCCGCCGGACGGCGGCCTGTGATCGATAAAACTGATGCCAAAAAACCAGGAAAATTCTGGAGCGGGCGAAGGGATTCGAACCCTCGACCCCGACCTTGGCAAGGTCGTGCTCTACCACTGAGCTACACCCGCATCCGAGAAGACAGGCGGCGATTGCTCGCCGCCGACGCGCAGACCTATGCCAAATGCCGGTGGCGAATGCAACAGTTAGACTGCATCTCGGATCGCGACGAGTTAATCGCGGTTTATGGCCCTTTGAGCCCGATTTTGCCCAGAAAATGGGTCAAAACAGCGAAATGTCGCCTCTCGGGTCGAATCGGTCCCTGCCGGACCTATTTCACCGGATTGCAAATTACTGTCACGGACGCCATTTAATCGCTCAGGCCATGCTAGAAGCAGCCAAATTTTCAGACATCGAGCGAGGTTCACGTGACCATCATGGATCAGGGCGGCGCACAGGCGCCGCAGGCAGGTTCGACGCCGCAGGCAGCAACCGCTCTCATCAAGGACACGACCACCCGCACCTTCGTGCAGGACGTCATCGAGGAATCCAAACGCCAGCCGGTCCTGATCGACTTCTGGGCGCCTTGGTGTGGTCCGTGCCGCCAGCTGACTCCTGTCATCGAGAAAGCCGTGACCGCCGCCAAGGGCAAGGTGAAGCTGGTCAAGATGAACATCGACGAGAATCCGGAGATTCCCGGCCAGATGGGCATCCAGTCGATCCCCGCCGTGATCGCCTTCGTCAACGGCCAGCCGGCCGATGGCTTCATGGGTGCGGTTCCGGAGAGCCAGGTCAATGCGTTCATCGACAAGCTGACAGCCGGCATGCCCGGCGCCGAGCCGACGGCTGCCGAATTGCTTCAGGAAGCCGAAGCGATTCTGGCTGAGGGCGATCCGGCCACCGCCGCTTCGATCTATGGCGAGGTGATTGCCGCCGATGCCGGCAATATCGCCGCCATTGCTGGCCTTGCCCGCTGTTACGTCGAGACCAGCGCCATCGAGCAGGCCAAGCAGACCCTTGAGCTCGTCCCGGTCGCGAAGCGTGAGGACGCTGCGGTCAAGGCCGTGCAGGCCAAGATCGATCTGGTCGAACAGGCCAGTGCGCTCGGTCCGGTCACCGAACTGGAACAGAAGGTTGCCGCTAATCCGCTCGACCATCAGGCCCGCTTCGACCTTGCGATCGCGCTCAATGGCGCCAATCAACGCAGTGAGGCCACGGGTCACCTGCTTGAAATCGTCAAGCGTGATCGCAAATGGGATGACGACGGCGCCCGCAAGCAATTGATCCAGTTCTTCGACGCTTGGGGACCAACGGATGAGGCCACCGTTGACGGCCGCAGGCGGTTATCGACTATCCTGTTCTCGTAATTCTTCTCGTGTGACGAATCGGAACCGGACATGCCCATCAATGCCGACTATCGCGGGCCTGCCGAACTTCCCGAGGTGATCCCGGTCTTTCCGTTGCCGGGCGCACTGCTCCTGCCGCGTGGCCAGATGCCGCTGAACATTTTCGAACAGCGTTATCTGGCGATGATCGACGATTCGCTTCGCGACGGGCACCGGCTGATTGGCATGATCCAGCCCGATGCGGCGCATTCGCCGGATGAGGCCAAGCCGGCACTGTTCAAGGTCGGCTGTGTCGGGCGCATCACCCAGCTCGCCGAATCCGGTGACGGCCGCTACATCCTCGAACTGACCGGCGTTTCCCGTTTCGAAGTGGTGCGGGAACTCTCGGTGCTGACGGCATATCGGCAGTGCAAGGTCGACTACTTCCCCTTCATCGACGATTTCACCGCACGCAAGGGCGAAGATGATGTCGACCGGGCCGCGCTGCTCGCGGTGCTCACCGATTTCCTCAAGGCCAACAACCTGAAAGTGGATTGGGAAGGCATCGACAAGGCGCCCAACGAGGCCCTGGTGAACGCGCTGGCGATGATGTCGCCCTATGGTCCGCCAGAGAAGCAGGCGATGCTCGAAGCGCCCGATCTCAAGACCCGCGCCGAGATCCTGATCGCTGTCACTGAAATGGATCTGGCCAAGAAGCGCACCAGCGGCGACCCACCGCTGCAGTAATTCTGATAAATAACCATGATCAACGACCGCATCACCGGAGCGCACCCATGACCACACCGCCAATCGAGCGCGCCGAAAGCACCGTCGACGCCAAGCTGCTCGAGATTCTGGTGTGCCCGCTGACCAAGGGGCAACTCGAATTCGATGCGGCCCGCCAGGAGCTGATCTCGCGCCAGGCCAAGCTTGCTTATCCGATCCGCGATGGCATTCCGATCATGCTGCCGGAAGAAGCGCGGAAGATCGACTGAGTTTCTGATGTGGCGGCTCATGCCGGCGCAAATCTCAGGGCGACGATGCCCGCGACGATGAGGGCAACCCCGCCGCCGCGCAGCAGAGTCATCGACTCGCCAAACAGCACGCTTCCGAACAGGACCGTCCCGGCTGCACCGATCCCGACCCATACCGCGTAGGCGGACCCGACCGGCAGAACCTCCAGAACCCGGCCGAGCAGGTAGACGAACGCGGCGAGGAAAATCAGCGACAGGATGGTCCAGCCCGGTCGGGTGTAACCCGTGGCATATTTCATCGAAATCGCCCACCCCACATCCAGAAGCCCGGCAACGATCAGTAGCAGCCATGCGACGCCCTGGCTCATGGCTGCCTCATGCTGCGATCTTGAGAAGATGTGCGTCGCGCTCGGCGAGGAATGCACGCAACCGGTCGGCGTAATCGGCCGTGACGGCGTTCGCTACGCTCGGACGTCCGCGTAACGCTGCGCGCCATGCCCGAACCTTGGGTGTGTGGGCGAAGACTTCCGTGTCAGCGATGGTATCGAACACATCGAAGTAGCGGAAGATCGGCGCGTAAACCGCATCGACCATACTGAAGTGCTCCCCCGCGAAAAACGGCGCTGCGGTTAGCACGTTCTCGATGCGACCGAATTTGCCGGCCAACATCTTCCGCTTCGCTTCGTAGCTGTTCGCGTCGGTGGCCGTCTCAAATCCCCACAGATCCGCGAGGATCGACGAGCCGAACGCGATCCAGCCACGGTGCCCGGCTCGTTCGAGCGGATCGGATGGGTGAAGCCGCACGCCTGTTTGCGTCTCTTCGATGTATTCGCAGATCACCGCGCTCTCGAAGAGTGCGGCGGTGTCATTGCCGTCGCGCCGGACAAGCAGAAGCGGAACCTTGCCCAGCGGGGAGATCGCGTGAAACCAGTCCGGCTTGTGCGCGAGATCGATATAGCACCGCTCGAAACGGACACCCTTTTCGGCAAGCACGATGGCCGCTCGCTGCACGTAAGGGCAGAGATGATGGCTGACGAGCGTCAGTGCTGACGCGTCTGGCTGACCCACGGTCATGCGCTCACCTTTATTCTCTCGGCGCGCATGGCCTGCTGTACGGCGGGCCGCGCTTCGACGCGGGCCATGAAGTCGCGCAGATGCGGAAAGTTGGACAGATTAACCCCTGCGAAGTTGGACCACCCGACGATCGTGAACAGATAGGCGTCGGCCGCCGTGAAGCTTTCTGCGAGCAGGAACGGCCCGCCCGCCGCCAGATGGCGTTCGACCGACGTCAGCCGCTCTGCAATCTTTGCGCGCGCGACATCTGCCGCCTGCGCGCCATATTCGGGGTGAAACAGCCACGGGCTGAACATCTTGTGGAGTTCAGTGGCGATGAAGTTGAGCCAGGATTGCAGCTCGACACGCTGCGGTGTGCCCGCAGGTGGCACCAACCTGCTTTCGGGTTTGAGGTCCGCAAGGTATTGAACGATCGCGGTGCCCTCGGTCAGCACTGTCCCATCATCGAGCGCCAGCGCCGGCACATAGCCGTTCGGGTTCACCGTCGAATAGTCGCTGCCCGCCTCGGTGACGTGGGGCGACTTCCGGATATCCACCCGCACGAGTTCAAGCGGGATACCCGCCTCGTTCGCAACAATGTGCGGCGAGAGCGAACAGGTACCGGTGGCGTAATAGAGTTTCATGGCTCGACTTTCATTGCATCCGTCGTGGGGTCGCTATCGCACCAGCAAGGTAGTGCCCGCGCAGACGCAAGTCCCATTGGCATTTCGCCAGCGACGCTTGCGTGACTGCAAGCAGCCACACTGCTATCTTCGTCGGCATGGATGATTGGAACGAACTTCGGCTGGCTCTCGCCATCCAACGCGCGGGCAGCCTGACAGCGGCGGCGATAGCACTCGGCGTGGATCACTCCACGGCCTTCCGCCGCCTGAAAGCGTTGGAGGACAAGGTTGGCGTGCGGCTGTTCGAGCGACTTCCAGGCGGTGCCTACCAGGCGACGGAGGCCGGTGCGCGGATGGCTGCCGGCGCGGAGCGCATGGAGGACGAGGCGTTGGCGCTTGATCGCGACATATCCGGTCGCGATCATCGTTTGTCGGGCCGCCTGA
Source organism: Tardiphaga sp. 42S5 (assembly GCF_034044155.1). Lineage (NCBI taxonomy): Bacteria > Pseudomonadati > Pseudomonadota > Alphaproteobacteria > Hyphomicrobiales > Nitrobacteraceae > Tardiphaga > Tardiphaga sp. 42S5. Next base: position 777,627 of record NZ_CP139027.1, read on the forward strand.
CGGTCACGTCGTCCGAAACGCTAGCCTATAGCCGGCTGACGCCGCTTCTCGCCGCGTTCCAGCAGGCTCACCCCGGGATCGTCGTGGAGTTGGTGATCGACAACCGCGTGCTGAGCCTGTCGCGCCGCGAAGCCGACATCGCATTGCGCCCTATCCGTCCGAAAGAAGGCGATCTTTGGGGACGCAGACTGTCGGCCATCGCGTGGGGGCTCTATGCCGCCCCTGCCTATCTCGAGGCAATTGGCGGCCCGTTATCGAATCCATCCGAGATCGATCGCCATTCCTTGATCGGCTGGGAGGAAACAACATCAGGTATCGGGGCTGCCGACTGGCTGTCACGCGCCGCGCCATCGAAGGCCTTCGTCTATCGGACAAACAGTCTGGTCAACCAGCTCATCGCAACGAAAGCCGGCATCGGGCTCGCGCTAATGCCGTGCTATCTCGCAGATCAGGACACTGGGGTGGCAAGAGCACTGTCTGAGCCCCTCAAGGAACTCGAGGGTGAACTCTGGATCGTGACTCATGCAGATTTGAAGAATACGGCGCGCGTCAGGGCCTTCTTCGACCTCGTCGGCGAAGGATTGATCCGCGAGCGCCCACTGTTCGAAGGCGAGAAGAATCAGACACCTTCACTACGTTGAGCGGCATAACCGTATGACGTGCTGCCTACAGTGCCTCGCCCTTCAAAAGCCGCGGCACTTCGCCCGACAATCCCGCAGCCTGTTTGATGAACGCGCCCTTCAGCGGCGGCAACCGATCGACGATGCCGAGACCGATGTCGCGGATGCTGCGCACGAAGGGCAGATCGTTCGAGAACAGGACGTTCAGCACGTTGGTGGCGACACCCATTGTCATGGTGTCGAAGCGGCGCCAGCGCTGATAGCGCTCAAGCACATCGCTCTGGCCGAAATCCATCCCAAGACGTGCAGCGTCGACGATGGTCTCTGCCAATGCCGCGACATCCTTCAGACCCATATTGAGTCCCTGCCCCGCGATCGGATGGATCACATGTGCGGCGTCGCCGATCAGCGCCAGCCGTTCGCCGATGAAAGAGCGCGCGACGAAGTAGCCGAGCGGAAAGGCCCGCGGCTTGTCGAGCGCTTTGACCTCGCCGAGGTGCAGGCCGAACCGCTGCTCAAGCTCGGCATGGAATTCATCATCCGGCAAAGCGACGATGCGCGCGGCTTCCGCGCGCTTCTCGGTCCACACCAGCGACGAACGCTTGCCAGTCAAAGGCAGAATTGCAAACGGCCCGGCGGGCAGGAAGTGTTCTTCGGCACGTCCGTCATGATCGCGCTCATGGCCGACAGTGACGACGATACCGGACTGGTCATAATCCCAGCCATGGGTCGCGATGCCCGCACGCTCGCGCAGCTTCGAGCGCGCGCCATCGGCAGCGACAAGAAGTGCTGCCTCGATCACACTGCCATCCCCGAGCGTGACGCTGACACCGTCGGCCCGTGAATCGAATGTCGTCACCGCGGTCGCACGCAGGTCGACGCCCGCCGCTTCGGCGCGGATCACGAGTTCGTCGATCAGCCGGCGATTCTCAACCATATGTGCGAACGGCTCGCCCGGCTCCACATGGCCGCCGAAGGTCAGGAAGGTCGGACGGGTGGCGTCTTCCAGCTTGGAATCGGTGACGACCATGTCGAGAATCGGCTGGCTTTCGGCAGCCACAGCATCCCAGACACCGAGAGCATCAAACAGCCGCCGACAGGCAGCAACGATGGCCGTGGCGCGCGGATCGCGGCTCGGCCGGTTCGCCAGCGCGGGATCGGCGACAATGATCGGCAGATCGGGGCCAAGCCCCTGCCGCAACGCCAAAGCCAGCGCCAGTCCGGCGAAGGCTCCGCCGCCGATGACAATGCCTCGTTGTGCCGCCATGATATCCGTTCTCGCTGTTGCCACGCGCTTATAGCTGGGCGAAACAGGATCGCGAAACAAGGGCGGCAATGGGACCGGGCCTGCACGGCCAAGGTCTTGGTAAACCTCCCTTAATATTGCCGCTGAGCGAAAGATGCCGACATGTCCAAGAGCCTGATCGATCTGATCGATATCCTCGATCTCGAGACCATCGAGGTGAACATGTTCCGCGGGCGCAGCCCGAAAACGCGCTGGCAGCGGGTGTTCGGCGGCCAGGTGATCGGCCAGGCCATGGTGGCTTCGTGCCGCACCGTCGAAGGCCGCATGCCGCATTCGCTGCATTGTTATTTCATTCTGCCCGGCGACCCGCAGATTCCGATCGTCTACGAGGTCGAGCGCCTGCGCGACGGCAAGAGCTATTCGACCCGGCGTGTCACCGCGATCCAGCATGGCCACGCGATCTTCTCGATGATGGTGTCGTTCCACGCCGAGGAGGAGGACTCGTTCAACCACCAGGATCCGATGCCGGACGTGCCGCCGCCGGACAAGCTCACTGCGGAAGAGCTGTCGAAACATCCGATCATCGAGAAGATGCCCGATTTCATCCGCCGCTATTACGAGTCCGATCGCCCGATCGAGCTGCGTCCGGTGGAATTCCAGCGTTATGCTGGCGAGAAGATTCCGGAGGGGCGGATTAATTTCTGGATTCGTACCGCCGCGAAGCTGCCGGACGATCCGGCGCTCCATATGTGCGCGCTGGCCTATGCGTCGGACTTTTCGCTGCTCGATTCCATCATGGCCCGCTATGGCCGCACCTTGTTCGACGGTCAGGCGATGGCGGCCAGTCTCGATCACGCCATGTGGTTTCACCGCCCGTTCCGCGCCGACGAATGGCTGCTCTACAGCCAGGATTCGCCGAGCGCCCAGAACGGTCGCGGCCTCGCGCGCGGCCTGATCTTCAAGCCCGATGGCACGCTGGTGGCGACCGTGGCGCAGGAAGGCTCAGTGCGCGAGCGCCGCGAGAAGCCGGCGACGTAAGTTGCTCCGCTTCCAGCCATGAATCCCGCTTCGCCGTCTTGGCGTGCAAACGGCCCGCCCCGAAGGCAGGGTCGCCGCCCAATTTCCACGCGCCATGCCAACGGGGATGGCATAAAGCTGTCTGATTGCGTAAGCAGGGTCGTACACCGCCCCCGAAGAGGAATCCTGCATGAAGCTCGTGGTCGCGATCATCAAACCCTTCAAGCTCGATGAAGTGCGTCAGGCTCTGACGGCCATCGGCGTCCACGGCATGACGGTGACCGAAGTGAAGGGCTATGGCCGACAGAAGGGCCATACCGAGATGTATCGCGGCGCCGAGTATATTGTGAACTTCCTGCCCAAACTGCGCCTCGAAATCGCTGTGGCGTCCGACCTCGCGGCCAAGGCGGTCGAGGTCATCTCCACCGGAGCCCGGACCGGCCAGATCGGCGACGGCAAGATCTTCGTGACCCCGATCGACCACGCCCTGCGTATCCGCACGGGCGAGACCGACAGCGACGCGCTTTAGGCAATAAGCCAGCGCCCACTGGGCTTTCAGCCAGAGCTGCTCTCACAGTCCGCTCGAATACGCCCGAAGAGCTCTACGACCTTGCCCGGGTTGAACCATGTCAATTCCACGCGCGCCAGTTGGAAGGCCTGCAGATTAGACAATTTCGAGTTTTTTGCCTCGTATTGACGTATTTGGACACCTCTGGGCTGCCCGCCGCCTAAGCAGGAATATGTCGAGAGCCTGTCATGCTTTCATTTTGGGCAGGATTGACTAGAGTTTGGGCGCGACCGAATAGCGCACTCTGTCTCATCACGTGAGAAACGCGAAAAGCTGGGGATTCATAAACCGTTAGAGAATTCCGCCGATCTGGCACGGCATTTGATTCTATCTGGTCTGGCTGTGCCCGCGTAGTGAACTTCTCCGCGTGGTGAACCTCAGTCGAGATCGCCCGGTCGGTTTTCGGTCGGGCCCAAGCGGGGATAGGACCCATGAAAATTGTTATGGCGATCATCAAGCCATTCAAGCTTGAGGAAGTCCGTGATGCCCTGACCGCCATTGGCGTTCATGGTTTGACGGTGACGGAAGTCAAAGGATATGGCCGGCAGAAGGGTCATACGGAAATTTATCGCGGCGCTGAATATGCGGTGAGCTTTCTGCCCAAGATCAAGATCGAGGTAGCAGTCGCCTCCGATCAGGTCGACAAGACCATCGAAGCCATCACCACGGCCGCCAAGACCGGCCAGATCGGCGACGGTAAGATCTTCGTCATCAACCTCGACCACGCGGTTCGCATCCGCACCGGCGAGGCCGATGCTGCAGCCCTCTAAGTCGAATTCCTCGGATTTCGCGCTCACCCATTCTTCAATCAGGAGTCAAACACAATGACGTTTAAGCGTCCCTCTGGCGCGGGATTGGCGGCACTCGCCGTTGGCCTGTTCGCCGCAACTGCGGCTTACGCCGATCCGACGGTCAACAAGGGCGATAACGCCTGGATGATGACCTCGACGGTGCTGGTTCTGTTGATGACCGTCCCGGGCCTCGCCCTGTTCTATGGCGGCCTCGTTCGTTCCAAGAACATGCTCTCGGTGCTGATGCAGGTTCTCTACACCGCCTGCATCGTGATGGTGATCTGGGCTCTCTACGGCTACAGCATCACGTTCACTGGCGGTTCGGCCTATATCGGTGGCTTCTCGAAGGCGTTCCTCGCCGGCGTGACGCCTGACTCGATGGCTGCTTCGTTCACCGCAGACGCCAACATCTCGGAACTCGTCTACTTCTGCTTCCAGATGACCTTTGCCGCCATTACCCCCGGCCTGATCGTCGGCGCCTTCGCAGAACGCACCAAGTTCGCCGCGATTGCACTGTTCATCCCGCTCTGGGTGACGTTGATCTACTTCCCGATCGCGCACATGGTCTGGTACTGGGCTGGTCCGGACGCCATCGTTGCAGCTGCCAAGGCTGTTGCGGCTGCGGCTCCCGATGCGAAGGCTGCGGCTCAGGCCAAGCTTGACGAAGTCATGGCCGATGCCGGCCAGGTGTTCCTGTGGGGCGCTCTCGACTTCGCTGGCGGCACCGTCGTCCACATCAACGCCGGCATTGCTGGCCTCGTGGGCTGCCTGATCATCGGCAAGCGCACCGGCTACGGCAAGGAGCTGATGGCTCCGCACTCGCTGACCATGACCATGATCGGCGCGTCCCTGCTGTGGGTTGGCTGGTTCGGCTTCAACGTCGGTTCGAACCTCGAGGCCTCGGGCACTGCCGCTCTCGCGATGACCAACACCTTCCTCGCAACTGCGGTTGCGGCGATGGCTTGGATGTTCGCGGAGTGGATGACCAAGGGTCACCCGTCGCTGCTCGGTGCTGCATCGGGTGCGGTTGCCGGCCTCGTCGCCGTCACCCCGGCTTGCGGCTTCTCGGGCCCGATGGGCGCGATGGTTCTCGGTCTGGTCGCAGGCGTCGTCTGCCTGTTCTTCTGCACCGTCGTGAAGAACTCGCTTGGCTATGACGACTCGCTCGATGTGTTCGGCGTCCATTGCGTCGGCGGCATCATCGGCGCGCTCGGCACCGGCATCCTGGTCAACCCGGCCCTCGGCGGCACGGGCGTCATGGACTACGTCGCCGGCAAGATCGGCGACTACGACATGGTCACCCAGATGATCGCGCAGTGTAAGGCTGTCGCGACCACGTTGGTGTGGTCGGGCGTCGGTTCGGCGATCCTGTTCAAGGTCGTCGACGTGATCGTCGGTCTCCGCGTCAATGTTGAAGTCGAGCGCGAAGGCCTCGACGTCACCGAGCACACCGAACGCGCCTACAACATGTAAGCGTCACGAGCATCCCGGATCATCGGTCCGGGATGCTCACAAAGGGATCGGTTGGGGCACTACCCGGCAATGTCCCAACCGTCGAAGGGCTCCAGCGCAAGCTGGGGCCTTTCACTTTTTGGGGAGCCATTCTGATCCCCGCGTAGGCCTGGACGGCCGCCGAACACGTGATAGCAAGGCCGGCCCCTCGATGGTTAATCGCGTCTTAACCTCGCCGTATCTATGGTGGTTTGATCTCGTTTCGGCCGATCTCATGGGGCGATCGGCTGCCTTGAAAGTACTGGCGTTTCCTGATGGCACTCACCGCTCCTCCTTCCGCGGCGCAAGGCGCTGGCAGCCGGACCTCGGCTGGGCCCGATGGCGAGCGTTCGCCGTTTGCGCGACTGACGGAATTGCTGGCGCCATATCAGCCCGGCCAACCGCTGATCACACTGTCATTGGGCGAACCGCAGCACCCGGTGCCGGATTTCGTCGGACCGGTTCTCGCCAAGCATACCGCCGATTTCGGCCGCTATCCGATCGCCAAGGGCATTGAGCCGTTCCGACGCGCGGCCGCCGTATGGATGGGTACGCGCTTCAATCTCCCGCGCGCCCTCAATCCTGAAACCGAAGTGCTGGTGCTGAACGGCAGCCGTGAAGGCCTGTTCTTCGCCGCGATCACGGCCGCGCGCTTTGTCGGTCCACGCAAAGGCACGCCGGCGATCCTGCTGCCAAATCCGTTCTATCCCGCCTATGGCGCCGGTGCGCGCGCCGCGAGTTGCGAGCCGATCTTCATGCCGACCACAGTGGCTAACGGCTTCCTCCCCGATCTCGATGCGCTCGATGAGGCGACGCTGGCACGCACGGTGGCGATGTACGTCGCGTCGCCGGCCAATCCACAAGGCGCCGTCGCGACGCCCGCTTATTTCAAGAAGTTACACGACCTCGCACTGCGCTACGGTTTCATCGTGCTGTCCGACGAATGCTATTCGGAAATCTATACGCAGGCCGCGCCCAGTAGCATGCTGGCGTCAGCCGGACCTGACTATGCCAATGTCGTCGCGTTTCAGTCGCTATCAAAGCGCTCGAACCTGCCTGGCATGCGCGTCGGCTTCGTCGCCGGCGATAAGAAGTTCCTGAGCGCGTTTCACGAATTGCGCAATGTGGCCGCGCCGCAGGTACCGGTACCGCTGCAGCATGTCGCAGTTGCCGCCTATAGCGACGAAGCACATGTGGAAGAGAATCGCAGACTCTACCGCTTGAAATTCGATCTTGCGGATCAGATCCTCGGCAATCGTTACGGCTACAAGCGACCGGCCGGCGGCTTCTGTCTGTGGCTCGATGTCTCCGCATATGGCGGCGACGAAGAGGCAACCGTGAGACTCTATCGTGATGGCGGCGTGCGTGTGGTGCCCGGAAGTTATCTGGCGCGCCCGCAGGCCGACGGCAGCAATCCCGGCGCCGGCTATATTCGTTTGGCCATGGTGCAGGACAGTGAAACGACAGCCGAGGCTTTGCATCGGCTGGTGAAGATTTTGAATTGAAGATCCTGGATTAATGCAGGGCGCATGAGCACTCCGGTATGAGCACCACGATCGAACGCGTCATTCCTCTCGTCGGCCATCTGCCCGCGTCAATTCGCGAGATGCTGGGACGACGGCTGCGCGAACTGGCAGGCTTTGGCCTGGTCTGCGCCGCAGGTGTCGCGGCGGCGGCGATGATGACATGGTCCGTGCAGGACCCGAGCCTGAGCCATGCTACCTCGCGTGCGATCCGCAATGTCGCCGGTTATCCCGGCGCGATCGGTGCCGATCTGTTGATGCAGATCCTCGGCCTTGGCGCGATCATGATGATTCTCACCATCGCCGTCTGGGGCTGGCGGATGATGACGCACCGGCATTTCGATCGCGAAGCACTGCGCATCGGTTGCTGGGTCCTTTGCACCATCATCGCATCAGGCTTCGCCAGCTGCTGGCAGCATGGCGGATCCTGGCCCCTGCCGACCGGCGTCGGTGGCGTGGTCGGCGACGCGCTGTTTCGCGCGCCCGCGGTAGTCTTCGGTCCCGTCGGCTTCATCTATCGCTTCGTTCTCGGCTTTATTCTCAGCGCGGCGATGATCGTGACCTTCTTCATCGCCTGCGGTTATGGCGCGCAGCCGAAGGAAGAGTTTGCCGAGATCGACATCGAGGAAGACGACGAGCCATTCGAGGAAGATGAGGCTCGCGATCGCGGCTCGATCTCGGTCTCGCTCGGCTGGGCCGCGCATGCCGTGATGAGCGCGAAAGCGCGTCTTGGCCGGTTGCTCTCGCTGGTCTACGGCAAGATGGTTGCGAGCGAGCCGAAAGCGCGCGCGGCCTCCTTCGAGCGTCAGGAACCCAATCTCGGCGGCCGTCGTAACAGCCCGTCAATTGCGCCGCGTGACGAAGACGAGAGCGATCACGACGAAGACGAAGAGCACGACTACGAGGAAGAAGAGGAAGAGGAGCCCGCCCCGAAGGCGCGTAAGAAATCCTCGGCCAAGGAGCCGGTGCGCAAATCCAACGGCAAGTTCGAACTGCCCTCCGTCGGCATGCTCACCGCGCCGAAGGCCGCCGATCGCAAGCCGCTCAGCAAGGTCGAACTCGAAGCCAATTCGCGCGCGCTGGAAGGCGTGCTGCAAGACTTCGGCGTGCGCGGTGAAATCGTCAAAGCCAATCCCGGCCCCGTCGTCACGCTGTACGAACTCGAACCCGCACCCGGCATCAAGTCGTCGCGCGTGATCGGCCTTGCCGACGACATCGCACGCTCCATGAGCGCGCTGTCCGCCCGCGTCGCCGTCGTCCCCGGTCGCAACGCCATCGGCATCGAGCTGCCGAACGCCCATCGCGAAAACGTCTACTTGCGCGAACTGCTGACCGTGCAGGACACCAATGACGGCAGCATCAAGCTGCCGCTCTGCCTCGGCAAGAATATCGGCGGCGAGTCCATCATCATCGATCTTGCGCGCACGCCGCATATGCTGATCGCCGGCACCACCGGCTCGGGCAAGTCGGTCGCTATCAACACCATGATTCTCAGCCTGGTCTACCGGCTGCGGCCGGATCAGTGCCGCCTGATCATGGTCGACCCGAAGATGCTCGAACTCTCCGTCTATGACGGCATCCCGCATCTGCTGACGCCCGTCGTGACCGACCCGAAGAAGGCCGTTGTCGCGCTGAAATGGGCCGTGCGCGAGATGGAAGAGCGCTACAAGCGCATGGCCAAGCTCGGCGTGCGCAATATCGACGGCTACAATGCGCGCCTCGTGGAAGCCAAGGCCAAGGGCGAGGAGCTCTCGCGCACCGTTCACACCGGCTTCGACAAGGAAACCGGCAAGGCGATCTACGAGGAAGAGAAACTCGATCTCGCGCCGCTGCCCTATATCGTCATCATTGTCGACGAAATGGCCGACCTGATGATGGTCGCCGGCAAGGACATCGAAGGCCTGGTGCAGCGCCTCGCGCAGATGGCACGTGCCGCCGGTCTCCACGTCGTCCTCGCGACGCAGCGTCCGTCGGTGGACGTCATCACCGGCACGATCAAGGCCAACTTCCCGACGCGCATTTCCTTCCAGGTCACGTCGAAGATCGACAGCCGCACCATCCTGGGCGAGATGGGCGCCGAGCAACTGCTCGGCCGCGGCGACATGCTCTATATGGCTGGCGGCGGCCGCATCTCGCGCGTACACGGTCCTTTCGTGTCGGACGAGGAAGTCGAGAAGGTGGTGCGCCACCTGAAGACGCAGGGCGAGCCGGAATATCTCGAGGCGGTCACCGCCGAAGAACCGGAAGAGGGCGAGGACGGAGCGGTATTCGATTCGACCGGCATGGGCGCCGATGGCGGTGGTGGCGATCTGTTCCAGCAAGCCGTTGCCATCGTGAAGCGCGACCGGAAGGCATCGACCAGCTACATCCAGCGCCGGCTGCAGATCGGTTACAATCGCGCAGCGTCGTTGATAGAGCGCATGGAAAATGAAGGCATCGTCGGTCAGCCCAACCATGCCGGTAAACGCGAGATTCTGATCGAAGAAGAGGAAAGCGGGTTCTGAGAGTTTGACCCTGCCAATGGACAATCCCGCTTTCGAGTCGCGAAATCGCCACAGCTCCGGGTTAGCGCCTGCGCTGGCGGCGCCAGCCGCGGCGGGGGCGCAAGAGACCACCGGCCGGACCGCAAAACCGGTACCCATTCTGACGCAAAGCGCGGTAAAATGCGCCGAACCCGCCGAGCAGGACGACGCCTTGATGAGACGCCCGACCCATCACGCCGCAGACCGGTCTTTCCTGCGCATCGGCGCAGCCGGCCTCGTCGCGACGTTTGTCGCCGCCATTGTGGCGCCCTCGGCCTATGCCCAGTCAATCCCCTTGCCGCGACCTGCACCGCAGGCGCGCAGCAATGGCAGTTTCCAGATGTCGGCCTCCGAGCCCCAGACCGTTCGGCCGCCAGTTGCAATCGCACCCAAGACATCGACGACGACATCCACGCCGCCGAATCCGATCATTCCGGATCCGCGCCGCAACGTTCCGGCCAGCATTTTCATGAGCTTCGACGCCAATCAAAAGGCGCAGGCGAGCAAGGTCAGCAGCTATCTGTCATCGCTCAGCAATCTGAGCGGTAACTTTGTTCAGGTGGGCCCGGACGGCAGCCGCACCACCGGTGATTTCTTCATCCAGAAGCCCGGCAAGGTCCGTTTCGAGTATGATGCGCCGACGACCATCGCCATGGTGTCCGACGGCCAGTCGCTCGCCGTCCGCGATTCCAAGCTGGCAACCCAGGACATCTACCCGCTGTCACAGACACCGTTGCGCTATCTGCTGTCCGATCGCATCGATCTGATGAAGGACACCAATGTGGTCGCCGTCAGCGCTGACGACCTCTATACGTCGGTGACCATTGAGGAAAAGAACGCGCTGGTCGGCACCTCGCGCCTGATGCTGATGGTCGGCACCAAGGATGGACAGCTCAAGCAGTGGACCGTCACCGACCCGCAGGGCTATGACACCACGGTGGCGATCTACAATCTCGATACCGCGAAAAAGCCCGACCCGGGGCTGTTCAAGATCGACTTCACCAAGTATCCCACCAGCGGCGCGAATTAGTTTTCGCTGCAGGTGATGCCCTCATGATGAGCAGGCGCGCTTGCGCCGTCTCACCATCGGATTTCCATGCGTTTTTCCCTGACCACCTGGAATATCAATTCGGTGCGATTGCGCATCGACCTTGTCGCCAAGTTTCTCGAAGAGATGCAGCCGGATGTGCTGTGTCTGCAGGAAACCAAGTGCCCGGACGATGCCTTTCCGCTCAAGCGCTTCAAACAGCTCGGCTATGACCATGTCGTGCTGAACGGGCAGAAGGGCTATCACGGCGTCGCCATCGTCTCGAAACTTCCATTCGAGAGCAGCGACATCCGCGTGTTCTGCAATAATCTGGACTCACGCCACATCTCGGTATCGTTCGGCGAAAAGGCCGGCATGGCCGTGCCGCTGATCGTGCATGATTTCTATGTGCCTGCCGGCGGCGACGTACCGGATCCGGACGTGAATGCGAAGTTCGCGCACAAGCTCTCATTCCTCGACGAGATGAAGACCTGCGAGCCGCTGCATCCGCGCGGCGATGCGCGTCACATCCTGGTCGGCGATCTCAATGTGGCACCGCATGAGAATGACGTGTGGTCGCACAAGCAGATGCTGAAAATCGTGTCGCATACGCCGATCGAGTGCGAAAAGCTGCTCGCCGTGCAAAGCGAGGGCAACTGGATCGACGTCGCGCGCGAACGCATTCCACTGTCGGAAAAGATCTACACGTGGTGGAGCTACCGCGCCGCCGACTGGGCGGCGTCGAATCGGGGCCGCCGTCTCGATCACATCTGGGTGTCGTCCGCGCTGAAAGATTCGATCCGCGACTTCACCGTGACCGGCGATGCACGCGGATGGGAACGGCCATCGGACCACGTACCGGTCACGACGGCGCTGGAGCTTTGATATCAGTTACTGGCTGAGCTTGGCGCCGATCAGCGTCACGTCGCTGGCGAGCTGGCTGACGCGAGTCGCCATGTCGTCGCGCAGACGGCGCGCGGCCGCAGGATCGCTGTCAAGCACGCGCTGAAACAGGCTGCGTGTGATCCGGATTGTGCTGGAATATTCTGTGGCGACCGCCGTCGAGGGCCGCTGCATCGCCACCAGCAGCGCAAGTTCGCCCATCAATGTGCCGGGGCCTGCGATCACTTCATGATCGCTGTCACCGTCCAGGCTGATGCGGAATGCGCCAGTCTGGACGACGTAGCCGCAGTCGGCATCGTCGCCCTGCCGGAACAACACAGAGCCCCGTGCAAATTCCTGCTGTTCGGAGCCGATCGCGATCACGCGCAAAGCGGCGATACCCAACAGGCGCAATGTTGGGACGCGCTCAAGCAGGGCTACATCATCATCGATCGACATGCAGAACCGTGTGATCGGGACGCGCGAAGGAGGATACCGAACAGCTAATGGCGAATCGGCTCCCGAATCGTATCACGGCACCAACTTGTAGCCACCGGCTTCCGTCACCAGAATTTCAGGATTGGCGGCGTCCTTCTCGATCTTCTGACGCAACCGATAGATATGCGTTTCCAGCGTGTGCGTGGTGACGCCGGAATTGTAGCCCCAGACTTCCTGCAGCAACGTCTCGCGAGACACCGGCAACTGGCCGGCGCGATACAGGAAGCGCAGGATCGCGGTTTCCTTCTCGGTCAGGCGGACCTTCTTGGCATTGGCGCCGGTGAGCATTTTGGAGCCAGGCCGGAAACTATAGGGACCGACGGTGAAAACGGCGTCTTCGCTGGCTTCGTGCTGACGGAGTTGCGCGCGAATACGCGCCAGCAGCACGGCGAAGCGGAACGGCTTGGCGACATAATCATTGGCGCCGGATTCGAGACCGAGAATAGTGTCGGAATCGGTGTCGTGGCCGGTCAGCATGATGATCGGCGCCTTGAAGCCACCCTTGCGCAGGCTGCGCACGACTTCGCGGCCGTCCGTGTCGGGCAGGCCGACATCCATCAGCACCAGATCGGGAGAATTGGCCTTGGCTGCAGTAGCGCCCTTAGCGCCGGTGTCGACTGCGGAGGCCTCGAACTCTTCGTGCAGCGACAGCTGCTCGACCAGCGCCTCGCGCAAATCAGTATCGTCATCCACGATCAGGATCTTGCGGGCATTGGGCATTGCGACAATCCTTTGAACGGCTGCGGCGGAGCGTTGTTCGCCGCGCTGAAACAGTGGGCCAGAAATCGTGACAGGCTTCGCCGTTACCGCATATTCTAGCGCAAAATCAGCGACATTCCCGGCGAATGTACTGCTGCAGCGCGAAATAGAACATTTGCGGTAAATAGCAAGGCGGAGTTCGCCATTCGGATGGGAAGTCTCGTTATTTCAGACACTTATCGAACAAGCTTGCGTGATCGACCGCTAACTATGGTTCACGTTCGCGCGTCAGCCGGAGACAGACTCCGTGGATGGCTGACGACCGACCACACAACCATACCCGTCGCGCTCGGCCGCGGCGGAATCAAGGCGAACAAACGCGAAGGCGATGGCGGAACGCCGCGTGGGACGTTTCGCCCCATCCGGCTGTGGTGGCGGGCCGACCGTAATCCACGTCCGCGTAGCTTTTTGCCGATCCGTCCCATCACGCCGATGGATGGCTGGTGCGAAGACCCATCCGACCGGCACTACAATCGACCGGTCCGGCTCGATCGTGGAAATGACGGCGACCGACTGGCCCGCGAGGATCATCTCTACGATTTCATCATCGAGATCGACCAGAACACCCGACCACGGATCGCAGGGCGAGGCAGTGCAGTGTTCCTGCATCTGGCCCGCCCGAAATTCGCGCCGACCGCGGGCTGTGTGGCCATGACCAAGCCAGCCATGCTGCAGCTGCTGGCCCGGATCGGACCGAAGACGAAGATCGTTATCGGCTAGGCCGATGGCCTAGCGACGTCCGAAAATCGCCGAGCCGACGCGCACATGAGTTGCGCCGAACTGGATGGCGATGGCGAAGTCGGCGCTCATTCCCATGGATAATTGCGTGAGCCCGTTGCGTGCAGCGATCTTCGCTGTCAGCGCGAAATGCGGTGCCGGCGCATCGTTAACCGGCGGAATGCACATCAGTCCGGAAATCGTCAGCCCATAGGTATCGCGGCAACGCGCCAGGAAATCATCAGCCTCGCCCGGCGCGATACCGGCCTTTTGCGGCTCCTCACCAGTGTTGAGCTGTACGAAGAGCTGCGGCGTCCGCTGCTGCGCCTTCATCTCCTTGCTTAACGCTTCGCAAATGCTCGGTCGATCGACCGAGTGAATCGCATCGAACAAGGCGACCGCTTCCTTAGCCTTGTTGGACTGCAAAGGCCCTATCAAATGCAACGCAATCGCGGGTTGAGTGGCGATCAGCGCCGGCCATTTGGATTTTGCCTCCTGGACGCGATTTTCGCCGAACACACGCTGACCGGACTGGATCACGGGCGCAATTGCGTCAGCCTCGAACGTCTTCGACACCGCGATCAACGTCACAGAACTGCGGTCCCGCCGCGCTTCGTTACATGCGCGGAAGATATCGTACTCGACCGAAGCGAGTCCGTCGGTTGGTAAAGAAGACGTTACGCCCGACGACTCTTGCACGGATTTATTTTCAACCAAGGCGCGAACTTTCTTGAGATCCATTGCAGTTTAACGAATCCGGGAAAGGCTTTTTGAAGGCTTTGGAGTACCTATGTCCGCGGGGCTTAGGGATCGAAGATGTCACGCATCGGTATTAACCGCAATAAAGCGAGGCTTAGGGGAGCTCTCGGTATTCGCGCTCGACTGGTCCTGTTGGCCCTCATTCTGGTCGGGCCATTGATGGCGGAGCGAATTCGCTCACTCGATGCGACGCGTACCCACCAGATCGCGACGGCCGCGCGTGATTTCGCTGGTGTCGCCCAGCACAGCGCCGATGCACAGCGCGAAGTTTTCGCCTCGATCGAGGCCGTGCTGAAATCATCCGCCTACATCTATACGTCGGCCGCTCAGGTGAATCGGAGCTGCGCCATTATGCGGGCGAGCCTCCGCGGCGATATGCCGTGGCTGCGCAGCCTGACGGTGGCCGGTGCGGACGGTATTGCCAGGTGCTCGACCTGGCCTGAAGTCATCGAGCAGAGATTCGATTTCAGTGATCGCCCCTATTTCAAGAAGGCCGTTGAGACAGGCGAATTCGTGGTCAGCGACTACCTCTTCAGTCGTCTCACGAATCAACCGACTGTCATGGCCGCCTATCTCGCGCCCGGACTGACGAAGGACGACGATGCCGTGGTACTGGCGGCGGTGAATCTCGACTGGATGTCGAAGATCATGGGCAATCTCGGCGACCGGCCCGGTGTCACGACACTGCTGGTCGATCATGCCGGCACCGTGCTTGCAGCGCCGCCGACAAACGCCAGCGCGATCGGTCGGCCGATGGAAGACCTTGCTCTATTGCCGATGATCGAAGCGCATCTGCGCAATACGGATAAGCAGACCGGTTCGCTGTCATTCAGCGCCAGTGACGGTTCACAGCGCACCGTATCATTCGCGACAATCCCCGGTACCGGCGCGCAATTGATCGTCAGCATCGACGAGGCCCGAGTCTCGGCGGTTGCCGATCGCGAAATCCGCACCGCCTATTTGCAGCTCGCTTTCGTTTGCCTGTTCGTTCTGCTTGGTGCGCTGGTGGTTGCGGAGCGACTGATCATCAAGCCGATCCAGATGATGGAGACCATGGCGCAGCGCTTCGGTCGCGGCGACTGGTCGGCCCGCGTAGCGCGGAACAAGCTACCGGCCGAGTTCGTGCCGCTGGCACGCGCATTTTACGGCATGGCGGCGCAGTTGCGCGGTCGCGAACGCGAATTGCGCGCCAGTAACGAGCAGCTCACGGTGCTTGCCTCCATCGACATGCTGTCTGGCTTGGCCAATCGGCGCGGCTTCCAGAGCCGCCTCGATTTCGAATGGCTGAAGGCCCAGCAATCCGGCGACCATCTGACGCTGCTGATGATCGACGTCGATCACTTCAAACTCTTCAACGACACCTATGGCCATCCCGAAGGCGATGCTTGCCTGGCACGCGTCGGCGAAGCTCTCTCCAGCCTGGCCGATCGCTGCTCGGGCTTTGCCGGACGCTATGGCGGCGAGGAATTCTGCTTGCTGCTGCCGGGCACCGAGGTCGCCCGCGGCATCCAGATCGGCGAAATGGTCCGCGCGGCAATCTGGAACCTGGCTGTCTCCCATGCCACCAGCGCACATCAGCGGGTCACGGTCAGTGTCGGCGTCGCCTCGACGATGCCAGCTACGCTGGAGACGGCGAACGATTTGATCGAGGCAGCGGATGCCTCGCTCTACGCCGCCAAACGGCGTGGCCGCAACACCGTGGTCGAGCACGGCTTCGTCCGGGCATATGGCACCGCCGTGTCGCTAGCCGGGTGAAACGGCGGGGACCAGCCCTGGCCCCGTTTCTTGTCTTAAACCATTGACCTAAAGCGGCCTTTTATGGCCTAGTCCCCCGCCTCAAGCGCGAATTCAGCCCGAGCAAGCACCGGTTTGCGACCTCGTTCGCGCGTCCATGATCTGAGAAGCGCTCGAACCGGCCGGCGGATTTCAAAAGCACAATGAGCAACGAACGTTACAACGCCCGCGAGACCGAACCGCGCTGGCAGCGCGTCTGGGACGACAAGGCAATCTTCGCCACCAAGAACGACGACCCGCGCGAGAAGTATTACGTGCTCGAGATGTTCCCGTATCCGTCGGGGCGCATCCATATGGGCCATGTCCGCAACTACACCATGGGCGACGTGGTTGCGCGCTTCCAGCGCGCGCAGGGCAAGAACGTGCTGCATCCGATGGGTTGGGATGCGTTCGGCCTGCCCGCCGAGAACGCCGCGATCGAGCGCAAGGTCGCTCCGAAGGCGTGGACCTATGAGAACATCGCATCGATGAAGAAGCAGCTGCAGACCATGGGTCTGTCGCTGGACTGGTCGCGCGAATTCGCAACTTGCGATCCCACCTACTACAAGCATCAGCAGAAGATGTTTCTCGACTTCATGCGCGCCGGCCTCGCCGAGCGCAAGAAGTCCAAGGTGAATTGGGATCCGGTCGATCACACTGTGCTGGCCAATGAGCAGGTGATCGACGGCCGCGGCTGGCGCTCAGGGGCACTGGTCGAGCAGCGCGAGCTGACCCAGTGGTTCTTCAAGATCAGTAAATATTCCGACGAGCTGCTGTCTGCGCTGGATACGCTGGATCGCTGGCCCGACAAGGTGCGCCTGATGCAGCGCAACTGGATCGGCAAGTCGGAAGGTCTGCATTTCCAGTTCGGACTGATCGGCGCACCCGCGGGATTCGACAAACTGCCGGTGTTCACGACACGCCCGGACACCATGTATGGCCCGACTTTCGCTGCGATCTCGCCGGATCATCCGCTGGCGAAAGCGCTGGCAGAAAAAGACCCCAACGTTGTCGCCTTCATCGAGGAATGCCATCGCATGGGCACCTCGCAGGCCGAGATCGACACAGCCGAGAAGCTCGGCTTTGACACCGGCATCAAGGTCACGCATCCCGCCGACGCGTCATGGACACTGCCACTCTATATCGCAAACTTCGTGCTGATGGATTACGGCACCGGCGCCATCATCGGTTGCCCGGCACACGATCAGCGCGACCTGGATTTTGCGCGCAAGTACGATCTGCCGGTGCTCGACGTGTTCGTGCCCCTCGGTAGCGATGAGCGCGTTGGTAACATCGCTTTCGCTCCGGCGAAAAGTGAGACTGTGCAGTATGTCCGTTGGGTGGGTGAACCCGGCGTGATGACCTGCGAAGAAGCGATGAAGAAGTCGCTCGAGATTTTCGAGAAAGACGGCTGGGGCAAGCGCGAGATCAATTTCCGCCTGCGCGACTGGGGCATCTCACGTCAGCGCTATTGGGGCTGCCCGATCCCGATCATCCACTGCCCGAGCTGCGATATCGTGCCGGTGCCGGACAAGGATCTGCCGGTCGTGCTGCCGGAGGACGTTTCCTTCGACAAGCCGGGCAATGCGCTCGATCATCATCCGACGTGGAAGCATGTGAAGTGCCCGAACTGCGGCGCGGATGCGCGGCGCGAAACCGATACCATGGACACCTTCGTGGATTCGTCCTGGTACTTCACGCGCTTCACGGATCCATGGAACACGTCGGCACCCACGACGACCGCCGTTGCCAATCGAATGATGCCTGTCGATCAGTATATCGGCGGCGTCGAGCACGCGATCCTGCATCTGCTGTACAGCCGCTTCTTCACCCGCGCCATGAAGGCCACCGGCCACGTCAATTTCGACGAGCCGTTTGCCGGCATGTTCACGCAAGGCATGGTGGTGCACGAGACCTACAAGAAACAGGACGGCACCTTCGCCTCACCGGCCGAGATCAACATCGAGATCGGCGGTAACGGCCAACGCGCTACGCTGATCGCCACTGGCGAAGACATCACCATCGGCCCGATCGAAAAGATGTCGAAGTCGAAGCGCAACACAGTCGACCCCGACGACATCATGGGCACCTACGGCGCCGATACCGCCCGTTGGTTCATGCTGTCAGATTCGCCGCCGGACCGCGACGTCATCTGGAGCGAAGAAGGCGTTAAAGGCGCCTCGCGCTTCGTGCAGCGTCTGTGGCGGCAGATCAACGAATCAGCGGCGCACGGCAAATCGGCGTCGGCAGCCCGGCCGGCTGAGTTCGGCCCCGATGCCTTAGCGATCCGCAAGGCGGCCCATGGCGCGCTCAGCAAGGTCTCGACCGAGATCGAAAAGCTGCATTTCAATGTCTGCCTCGCCCATATCCGCGAATTTTCTAATGTGCTGGGCGAAGCTTTAGCGCGTTCGGGAACCCCGACCCCGGATGTCTGCTGGGCGCTCCACGAGGCCTCGGTCATCCTTGTTCAACTGTTTGCGCCGATGATGCCGCATCTGGCCGAGGAATGCTGGGGTGTGCTGGGGCAACCGGGCATGATTTCGGAAGCCCGTTGGCCGCAAATCGAGCCCAATCTGCTGGTTGAAGACACCATGACCCTGCCGGTACAGGTCAATGGTAAGAAACGTGGAGAAGTCACAGTGGCCCGGGAAGCGACGACCCCGGAAATTGAGGCTGCCGCTCTGGCACTCGATGCTGTAAAACAGGCGCTGGACGGCAAGCCCGTCAAGAAGGTCATCGTTGTCGCCCAGAGGATCGTGAATGTTGTCGGCTAAATCCCGTATTGCCGCCCGGCTCATGGTCGTCGCCACCCTGGCGGCGCTGACGGCCGGCTGCTTCCAGCCGATGTATGCCGAGCGTGGCGACGGCAAACCCGGCCTGCGCGAGAAGCTGCAGGGCGTCGAAGTTCCGCCATTGGAATATCCCAATGCATCGCCGCAGGCCCGCGTCGGCGTGAATATCCGCAATGCGCTGATGTTCAAGATGTATGGCAGTGCCACCGGCCTGCCGCCGACCTATCAGCTGAAGATCCGTTTCAACCCAAGCCGGACCTCGCTGATCGTCGACCCGAATACCGCGCTGCCGACCAGCGAAAATTACGGCATCGACGCGACCTACGGCCTGATCGAGATCGCCACCGGAAAGCAGGTCCTGACCGGCAGCACCTTCTCCCGCGTCACCTATGACATCCCCGGCCAGTTGCAGCGCTTCGCCCGAGCCCGCGCCTATCGGGACGCCGAAGACCGTGCGGCCGGTGAGATCGCCGACAACATCAATACCCGTCTGGCGTCGTTCTTCTACGCCGGCACCTAAGCCGTCGCGTGGTCGCGCTTCGGGGAAAAGACATCGACACGTTTCTGGCGCGGCCGGATGCCGGCCGGCCGATCATTCTTCTCTACGGAGCTGACGCTGGACTCGTCCGCGAGCGCGCCGACGCGCTGATGAAATCCGCGGTCGACGATCCCAATGATCCATTTTCGCTGGTTCGCATGGACGGCGATGATTTGGCCGCCGAGCCATCGCGTCTCGTAGAAGAAGCCATGACGGTGCCGCTGTTCGGCGGTCGTCGCGCGATCCGTGTGCGCGCAGGCTCGAAGAATTTTTCCAGCGGCGTCGACACGCTCGCTGACTCCGATATCAAGGATTGCCGCATCGTCATCGAGGCTGGTGAGCTTCGGCCGGAATCGCCATTGCGGAAAGTCTGCGAGAAGGCCAGGACCGCGGTGGCCATCGCCTGTTACCCCGACACCGAGCGCGATCTCGCAAAGCTTATCGATGAAGAGCTCCGCGTCTCCAATCTCCGCATGGCGCCGGATGCACGCGCCACACTAATGTCGCTGCTCGGCGGCGATCGGCAGGCATCGCGTAACGAGCTCCGCAAGCTCATGCTCTATGCGCATGGTACCGGCGAAGTCACGCTCGACGACGTGATGGCCGTCGTCGCCGACGCGTCCGAGCTGAAGATCGATCCAATTGTCGACGGCGCCTTTGCCGGGAATCCCGCCGCGGTGGAAGTCGAGTTCAACAAGGCGATGATCGCCGGAACTTATCCGGGCATGATCATGATGGCCGCGCAGCGCCAGGCCGCATTGCTGCACAAAGCCAGCCTGCTGGTGGAGGCTGGTAGTTCGGCATCAGCAGCCGTGGAAAGCGGATTTCCGCGGCTGCATTTTTCCCGCAAGGGAACGGTGGAAGCAGCGCTGCGAAATTTCTCCGCACAGCGGTTGGTCAACATCATCGACCAGCTCGCCGTTGCCGCCCTCGATGTCCGCAAGCAAAACGCCCTCGGCGCGGTGATCGCACAGAGGGCGTTGATGTCGATTGCCGTGAATGCAAGGCGGCGCGGTTAGCTCTCCGAATCCAGCCGCTTCAGAATTTCGTCGAGCTGATCGAGATCACGATACTTGATGATCACGGTGCCGCCGGGATCGCGGTGATCCACCGACACCTTCAGCCCGAGCACGTCGCTGACCCGCTTTTCCAGCGCGATCGTGTCGGCATCCTTCGCCGCCTTGGGAGAAGACGTGCGCGGCTTCTGCGGCGCGCGCTCCGGCACGCCCTCTTCATGCGCGAGTGCTTCGGTCTGACGAACGTTCAGTCCCTCGGCGATGATCCGTTTCGCGGCGCTCGATGCGTCCGGCAGGTTGATCAGCGCGCGGGCGTGACCGTTGGAGAGCTGTCCCGATGCAATCAGGTCCTGCACGTCATCCGGCAGCTTGGTAAGGCGCATCATGTTGGCGACATGGCTGCGGCTCTTGCCGACGATTTTCGCGATCTCGTCCTGGCTATGCTTGTAAGTCTCGGCGAGCGCGTGATAGCCCTGCGCCTCTTCCATCGCATTGAGATCTTCGCGCTGGACGTTCTCGATGATCGCGATTTCCATCGCGGCCGAATCCGTCACGTCGAGCGGCACGATCGGCACTTCATGCAGACCGGCGATCTGCGACGCGCGCCAGCGGCGTTCGCCGGCGATGATCTCGAAGCGATCGTTGCTACCCTTCACCGGCCGCACCACGATCGGCTGGATCACGCCATGCTGCTTGATCGAGGCCGCGAGTTCGGCGAGCTCAGCATCGGCAAAAGCCCGACGCGGGTTGCGCGGATTGGCCTTGAGAAATTCAATAGGCACCTTGCGCTGGTTGCGCGAAGGACGCTCGACATGTGCGGCCTCGCCGCCGACATCGCCGATCAGACTTGCAAGACCGCGGCCCAGCCGCGAACGCGCTTCATCAGCCATCGCCAATCCCTTCGAACTCATCGCGCCACTCCGTACTCAAACTTGAAATTCGGTTACAGGCTGGGCAAAGGCGCACTTGCGCCGCGCCTGCCATTATCGTTTGCGATCCGCTGTGGTGGGCACGCTGTGCTTTGCCCACCCTACTTGCTCAGTGAGCGGTGCGCAGGTCGCGCTCGCGCTGGATCACTTCGGTCGCGAGCCGCAGATAGGCTTCAGAGCCCGAGCACTTCAGGTCATAGACCAGCACCGGCTTGCCGTAGGACGGCGCTTCCGAAATGCGGACGTTGCGCGGAATCATGGTCTCGTAGACCTTGCTGCCCATGAATTCGCGTACGTCGGCAACGACCTGGTTTGACAGGTTGTTGCGCGAGTCGAACATGGTCAGCACGATGCCATGGATCGACAGGTTCGGATTCAGCGTCGAGCGTACCTGCTCCACGGTCTGCAACAATTGAGACAAACCTTCGAGCGCGAAGAACTCACACTGCAGCGGAACGAGAATCGCATCCGACGCGGCCATGGCATTAACGGTGAGAAGGTTGAGCGATGGCGGGCAATCGATCAGCACGTAAGTATAGTCGGAGCCTGGCGAGACATTGTTGTTCAATTCGCCGATCGCATCGCGCAGCCGGAAGGCGCGGTCGCGGGCCGAACCGAGTTCGAGCTCGAGACCCGACAGATCCATGGTCGATGCGGCAATGTGCAGACGCGGCACCGCGGTGACGACGACGGCATCGCGCAGCGGCGCTTCGCCGATCAACACGTCGTAGGTTGAGCAATTGCGATTGCGGCGATCGATGCCGAGTCCGGTGGACGCATTACCCTGCGGATCGAGATCGACGATCAACACGCGCTCGCCGATCGCGGCGAGTGCGGTGCCGAGATTAATCGCGGTGGTGGTCTTGCCAACGCCGCCCTTCTGATTCGCCAGCGCCAGGATGCGCGGATGGCCAAGCACCGTATTTGACATATGCTCTTGATATTGCTGATCAATTACGGTCATTGGTGTGGCCATTTTGGTTTGCGGACGGGGTCAGTCGCTCGATCCGGTCGAGTTCGACGATCCAGCCTTGTCCGCCGGTCAGGCTGGCATGCAGGCGCGGGCTTATATTCCAATATCTAGTAGCTTCGGTCAATTCCGATTCTACATCTTGACCCTTAAGAAATAAGGCTTTTGTGCCCGGCTTCATCAGGGGCTCGGCGAAACCGATAACGATATGTAACGACGCAACGGCACGCGCGGTGATGCAATCGACATGCTCGGGAAATCTATCCACATTATCCCCGATGTCAGCCAGATGAATCGTGCCGGGGGCTTGCGTCACACGTAACGCTTCGCGCAGGAACGCCGCCTTCTTGGCGTTTCGCTCGACGAGATGAACATGTCCGCCAGCGACATCACCCATGGCACAGGCCAGAACCACACCGGGGAAACCTCCGCCGCTGCCGAAGTCGAGCCAGGTCATGGCTGAAGGCGCGAGGTTCAGGAGCTGCAGCGAATCCGAGATATGGCGCGTCCAGAGATTTGGAAGCGTGGCCGGCGAAATCAGATTTGTCTTGGCCTGCCACTGCAGCAACAGATCGACATAGCGATCGAGCCTGTCTTCCGTTTCACGTGAAACAGGTGTCAGTCGCAAGGCCGCAGCTTTATCGGCATCGAGCCGGGGTGCGGGCGCCGCTTGTTGGGATCGTTGAGCCATTGGATTGTCTGTAAAGCTGTTGGGACCCATCCATACTCTGAGTCTATTTTTCCGGCTATCGAATTGCGGAGCGGCAGCGGCAAATCGGGACGAAAAGCACGCGATGACCGAGCGACCGACCTATCAGGAGGCTCTGCGGCGAACTAATCTGCTCAGGATCCTGGCGCCGTTCGATCCGCATGTGGTCGGCACACTTCCGCTTGGCGTGGCCAGACCCGGCAACGACGACATCGATATCGTCTGTTGCGCCACGGATAGATCTTCCGTAGCCACCCTGCTCTGGGGGCATTTTCGCGATGCCGATGACTTCGCGCTCTATCAATGGTCGGCCAGAGGCCGACCTGTCGTCGCCAAGCTCAGCACCTCTGATGACCAGCTGAATGCAGTCCTGGGGGCGCAAGGGTTTGCAGTCTAGAGGATTCAGGACAGTTGAGTTGACCAGGATCAATGTGGGCGGGACGAGTCCGAGCTCCAATGGATCATCATTGGAGGCAGATGACCATGAGTGTGATCGTACGGCTTTTCCTGATGCTGGCAGCACCCATAACTGCGCTATTCGTCTCGCGTGACGCACTCAATTTCGACGTGGTCCAGACAATCGTCGCCGTGATTCTCTTTACAGTGGCCGTAGCAGCCGTTGCCTTCTGGCCCCGCCGGCCAGTGAAGCCATCTTCAACGGAGCCGCGCTGATTTCGGCTTCCTGTTTCACGTGAAACAACCAACTAGGCCAAAGCAGCCTTCGGCTTCCGTGCTTCGCGGCGGAGATAGGCCGCGAGAATGGTCAATGCGGCCGGAGTCATACCATCCAGACGTCCCGCCTGCCCCACCGTGTGCGGAAGCGCGGCCTTGAGCTTGGCCCGGGCCTCATTGGACAGTCCGGGGACCGCATCATAGTCGACATCCACCAGCGAGAGACCCTCGTCACGGCGAAAAGCTTCCACATCCGCGGTCTGACGTTTCAGATAGACATCATATTTGGCGTCGATCTCGATATGAATGCCGATCGCCGGGTCAATGGCCGATAATTCAGGCCAGATCCGGGTCACGGTGGCCCATTCGGTCTCCGGATAGGACAGGAGATCGAAGGCAGAGCGACGCTGACCATCGTGATTGAGCACCAGACCATGCTTCGCCGCCCCGTTAGGAGTGATCGAAAGCGCCTGTGTGAGCGTCTTACCGACGGTGAGGGCTTCCATCTTGGCGCCATGCCGGACCGAACGAGCGCTGCCGACACATCCCAGGCTGATACCCTTGTCGGTCAGGCGCTGATCGGCATTGTCGGCACGCAGCGTGAGACGATATTCGGCCCGCGAAGTGAACATCCGATAGGGCTCGGTAATCCCGCGGGTGACCAGATCGTCGATCATCACGCCGAGATAACCGTCAGCCCGGTCGAACACGGTCAACTGGCTCCCACTCGCGGCCAGGGCCGCATTCAAACCGGCGACGAGACCCTGGGCGGCCGCTTCTTCGTATCCAGTGGTGCCATTGATCTGCCCGGCCAAAAACAGGCCGGGGACGCGCTTGGTCTGCAGCGTCGGATCGAGTTCGCGGGGATCTACGTGGTCATATTCGATCGCATAACCCGGGCGGACCATTCGAACCCGCTCGAGACCCGGGATCGAGGCCAGGATCGCAGCCTGAACCTCCTCGGGCAGTGAGGTAGAGATGCCGTTGGGATAGACCGTGGATTCATCAAGACCTTCCGGCTCCAGGAAGATCTGGTGGCCATCACGATCGCCAAAACGGACGATCTTGTCCTCGATGGACGGGCAGTAACGAGGCCCCGAACTCTTGATCTGGCCGGAATACATCGGCGAACGATGCACATTGGCGCGGATCACCTCATGGGTGGCCGGTGTGGTGCGGGTAATGCCGCACTGGATCTGCGGATTGGTGATCCGCTCGGTCATGACGGAGAACGGCTCCGGCGGATCGTCGGCGGACTGCATCTCTACCCCGGCCCAGTCGATGGTGGTCCCATCGAGCCGCGGTGGCGTGCCGGTCTTGAGCCGTCCGAGGGTAAAACCGACGCGCTCGAACGCCTTGGACAGGCCGAGTGCGGGAGCTTCATCGATCCGGCCAGCGGGCCAGTTCTTCTCGCCGAGATGGATCAACCCGCGCAGAAAGGTCCCAGTGGTGATGACCACCGATCCGGCGGAGAGTTCGCGGCCGTCGGCCAGACGGATGCCGGTGACTCGACCATTGGCCGTAAGCAGATCGTCGGCTTCGCCCTCGATTACGCTCAGATTCTCGGTCCCCACGATCGCCGCCTGCATCGCTGCAGCGTAAAGCTTGCGGTCCGCCTGGGTGCGCGGGCCACGAACGGCCGGACCCTTCTTGCGGTTGAGCATGCGGAACTGGATGCCGCCGGCATCGGCCACGCGTCCCATCAATCCGTCCAGCGCATCGACTTCGCGAACCAGATGACCCTTGCCCAGACCACCGATGGCGGGGTTGCAGGACATCGCGCCAATAGTCGCGAACTGGTGCGTGACCAGTGCCGTCTGCGCGCCCATGCGCGCAGCACCAGCCGCGGCCTCGCAGCCGGCATGGCCTCCCCCGATTACGATGACGTCAAACTTGTCCTGCATGGCCGCAGCTTCTAGCGCGGGTGCCGCCGGGATTGAAGAGAAATCCACAGGCACTGTTTCACGTGAAACAACAGTGTCTTTGGAAGAATGGAGGCCGGACCGTTTCACGTGAAACACATTCTTCTTCGGCCATCATCGCGAGGGGCATATCGCAACGAAGCAGTCTTGTCTTTTGCAAGTCAGCTACCCGGCCTTCTGGATTGCTTCGCTCCGCTCGCAATGATGGCTGAAATCTCTATACTTTTACCGAGAGTTCCACGCCCGATTTGATTCAATATTCATTTCATTAAATAATGAACAAAGAAATATTACTTACCTATACAAAAATCCCGGAAGATGCTATCGAGGATATCTTCCACATCGACACGGCCAAGCAACCGCCCCAATTGCTGCGCCGCAGCACGCATATCCTCGGCAACGAATTCTTCGCCTTGCTTAGCCGATGCTGCAGCATGCTGCAGCAAATCCGATGTGTTGCGCAGCAAAAGACGCTGCCGCTCCCGGGTAATCAGCCCGGCCTCACCGCTCCCGAAGTACCGACCGGCGAAATCGACCAGCAGGGCTAACAATTGTGCGAGGCCATCGCCGCGCTCTGCAGAGATCGCGATCAACAAGTCTGGCCCGGCCGACGCACCCTGGATCAGATCGACCTTGTTCCGGACCACCCAGACCGGCGTTTCAGATTCCGCCAACCATTGCCCCGGATTGGACGCCTCCGCGCCGGAGTCGACCAGCCACAGCACCAGATCCGCTTCGGCCGCCCGAGCCCGCGCCCGGCGCACGCCCTCCTCTTCCACCGGATCCGCTGTCTCGCGGATGCCGGCGGTGTCGATGATCGTCACCGGATAACCGTCGAGGTCCAGCTGCACCTCGATAACGTCCCGGGTGGTGCCGGCATGCGGTGAAACAATTGCCACGTCGCGCCGGGCGAGCTGATTCATCAGCGTCGATTTGCCGACATTAGGCTGACCCGCGATGGCCACCACCAGACCGTCGCGCAACCGCTCGCTTCGACCCTGCGCCGCCAGCACCTCCTCGATCTCCCGATGCAGCGCCGATGCTTTCGCCAAAGCCGGCGCCAGCAATTCGGCGGATACGTCGCCTTCGTCAGAAAAATCGATGCCGACTTCGACCAGGGCCAGCGCCTCGATGATCTGCTGTCGCCAGTTGCGAGCCTTGTCGCCGAGCAGTCCCTTGAGCTGCCGCAGCGCCTGACGCCGCTGCCGGTCAGTGTCCGCGTGAATCAGATCGTCGAGGCCTTCCGCCTCGGTCAGGTCGAGCTTGCCGTTCTCGAACGCGCGGCGCGTGAATTCGCCGGGCTCCGCCGGCCGTAAGTCGTCGATGGCGCCCAGGGCCTCAAACAAAGAAGCCAATACCGCGCGCCCGCCATGAATATGAAATTCGGCAACGTCCTCGCCGGTCGCGCTCGCTGGCCCCGGAAACCACAGCACCACCGCATCGTCGATCGGGCCGAGCCGGTCATCCGAGAGGAGAACATGGGCGGCCATCCGCGGCGCCGGCAGCTTCCTTGCCAGACGCGTCAGCGCCTCACCTGCCTGAGGACCTGACACGCGGACAATCGCAATCGCCGTCGGCGGGCGGCCGGAGGACAAAGCGTAGATCGTCTGGTCGCGTGGATGCATCGCCTATTTGCCGATGGGGGCGATGCGATGCAATGGGGATTCTGAACCCAGAATCCCGAGATGTTTAAAACAATCCGTGATTCCGGGTCTGTGCGTCAGGCGTCTTCGCCGACCTCCGTACATCCCGGAATGACGGTCAACGGCCAGTACAAAGAACCGACACAAAAAAGCGCCGCTGCTTTCGCAACGGCGCGTTTTGCAGTCCTGCAGCTGTTCGCTCGAACAGCGCCGAAACTTACGTATTCATCGAATCGAAGAATTCCGAGTTGTTCTTCGTGTTGCGGAGCTTGTCGAGCAGGAAGTCGATAGCGTCCATCGTACCCATCGGATTGAGGATCCGGCGGAGCACATACATCTTCTTGAGCAGCTGTGGATCGGTGATGAGCTCTTCCTTGCGGGTGCCCGAGCGCGAAATATCGATCGCCGGGAAGGTCCGCTTGTCGGAGACCTTGCGGTCCAGGATGAGCTCCGAGTTACCGGTGCCCTTGAATTCTTCGAAGATGACTTCGTCCATGCGGCTGCCGGTATCGACCAGCGCGGTGGCGATGATGGTCAGCGAACCACCTTCTTCCACATTACGGGCCGCACCGAAGAAGCGCTTCGGCCGCTGCAGCGCGTTGGCGTCGACACCGCCGGTCAGCACCTTGCCGGACGACGGCACAACGGTGTTATAGGCGCGGCCGAGACGTGTAATCGAATCCAGGAGGATGACGACGTCGCGGCCATGCTCGACCAGGCGCTTGGCCTTCTCGATCACCATTTCGGCGACCTGAACGTGACGCACTGCCGGTTCGTCGAAGGTCGAGGAGACGACCTCGCCCTTCACCGAACGCTGCATGTCGGTGACTTCTTCTGGCCGTTCGTCGATCAGAAGAACGATCAGATAGCATTCCGGGTGGTTGGCGGTGATCGAATGCGCGATGTTCTGCATCAGCACGGTCTTACCCGTACGCGGCGGCGCGACGATCAGTGCGCGTTGACCCTTGCCGATCGGCGCGACGATGTCGATGACACGTGCCGAGAGATCGCGGCGGGTCGAATCTTCCAGCTCGAGGCGGAAGCGCTGGTCCGGAAACAGCGGGGTGAGGTTGTCGAAATTGACCTTGTGCTTCGACTTCTCGGGATCTTCGAAGTTGAGCGTATTGACCTTGAGCAAAGCGAAATAACGTTCGCCTTCCTTCGGGCTGCGGATATGGCCTTCGACCGTATCGCCAGTGCGCAAGCCGAAGCGGCGGATCTGCGACGGCGAGACATAGATATCGTCCGGACCTGGCAGGTAGTTCGCATCGGGCGACCGCAAGAAGCCGAAGCCGTCGGAGAGAACCTCGACGACGCCTTCACCGATGATGTCGGTTTCCTTGATCGCCAGCTGCTTCAAGCTCGCGAACATCAGCTCCTGCTTGCGCATGGTGCTGGCATTTTCGACCCCGAGCTCTTCCGCAAACGAGACAAGCTCGGCTGGCGTCTTGGCCTTGAGGTCCTGGAGTTTCATTTCCCGCATTGGGAGGTGTCCTGTGGAAAGTCGGGGAGGGAGCGCGAGGTGGCCGAGACGGATGCGGACGCTGCAAAAGATCAGGAAAGTCCGCAGGTCTCTGGTCAGGAAGTCTTGAGCGAGGAAGGTGCTGAAGGGGCTTCAAACCTGATGCGGTGGCCGGCTCAAAAAGCAAAACCGGTGCAAACCACATCCGCCTGCGTGGGGTGGGATGACGCGAATATAGAAAATCACAGGGTGTCGCGCAAGGAGCCGAAACGGCGGTTGTGATGAGAAATTTGGCCTAGAACGGCTTCACGATCACCAAAATCACGATCAGGATCATCAAAACGGTTGGTACCTCATTGATAATTCGATAGAATTTCGAAGTCCGCGTATTTTTGTCCTGAGCAAAATCACGCACCCGGGCACTCAGGAAGCCATGAACGCCAGACATCAGCAGCACCAGCGTCAGTTTGGCGTGAAACCAGCCCGAGCTGAACCAGTGACCGGCCCAGGCGAGATATAGGCCGAGGATCCAGGTGGCGATCATCGCCGGATTGATGATCGCCTTGAGCAAGCGCCGCTCCATCACCTTGAAGGTTTCGGATTGCTTCGAGCCGATCTCCGCATCGCAGTGATAGACGAACAGTCGCGGCAGATAGAGCATGCCCGCCATCCAGGAGATGACGGCGATCACATGCAACGCCTTGGCCCATTCATACATTCGAAAGTTCTTTCCAGCATCACTGCGTCACACCGCACGTGCAGACACCGGAACATTTCACCGGAAAGCCGCCTTGCAGGACTCGCCGATACAGAGCGGATCACCGCACTATCCGCAAGCCATCCTTCTCTTAAATAATATTTATAGAATCTTAGGTTTGAGTCTAAGTGACAGTGGATTTCAGCCGCCCAAAACAATCCCGGAACTGTCCCACGCTTATGCACATGGCCACGTGATTTCTCCAGAGCGGCCTGCATGCAAGTTCGATATGCAGCGCAAAGGCTTACCGTCGGCGTGCGCTGGATTATCCCAAGACAAACCTGGATAACCCCATTATCATTCCAGCCAGCCTCAGAGTTTTTCCTCTTCATGAGGCCTGTGAAGAAAAAACCGAGTTATCCCGGGTCCGCCGAGGCGGTGGTCGATATCCCGGAAAAGCTCCACAGAGATTCACAGGACATACACGATCATGGTGCCCACCACCGGCAGCTATTTTCATCTTCATCTGGTCTCTGATTCGACTGGTGAGACATTGATCACCGTGGCCCGCGCCGTCGCTGCGCAATATGCGAATGTCACGCCGGTCGAGCATGTCTACCCGCTCGTGCGGAGTCAGAAGCAGCTTGATCGGGTGCTTTCCGAAATCGAGGAAGCGCCGGGCATTGTTCTCTTCACGCTGCTGGAAAAAGATCTCGTCGGCCGACTGGAAGCCAAGTGCCAGGAGATCAACAGCCCGAGCCTGTCGATCATCGGGCCGGTGATGCAGCTTTTTCAGGCCTATCTCGGTGCGTCGACCACCGGCCGCGTCGGCGCGCAGCACACGCTCAATGCCGAATATTTCAAGCGTATCGACGCGCTAAATTATTCGATGATGCATGACGACGGCCAGCATGTGGAAGGCCTCGAAGAAGCGGACGTGGTTCTGGTCGGCGTTTCGCGCACATCGAAGACACCAACATCGATCTATCTTGCCAATCGTGGTGTGCGCACGGCCAATGTGCCGCTCGTCCCCGGCATCCCCATTCCCCATCAGCTTGAGACGTTGAAAAATCCGCTGGTGGTCAGCCTGCACGCGACGCCGGAGCGCTTGATTCAGATTCGCCAGAACCGGCTTCTCAGCATTGGCAGCGATACGGCCAATGACGATTATATCGATCGCCAGTCGGTCACGGACGAAGTCACCTATGCGCGCAAGCTTAGCGCCAAATACGGCTGGGCTTTGTTGGAAGTGACACGTCGCTCCATCGAGGAAACCGCGGCAGCCATCATGAAACTGCTGGCCGATCGCCAGCGTCAGAGGATGTCCGAATGACCATTTGGCGTGGCGTGCAACCGCTGATCCTGGCGTCGCAGAGTTTGGCGCGTCGTGAGTTGCTGGCGAATGCTGGCATTACGTTTGATGCGATGCCGGCGGATATCGACGAGCGCGGCATCCAGCAGAAATCCGGGTTGAAGGCGCCGGGCGAGATCGCAGCCTTGCTCGCCGAGCGGAAGGCAGCCTTTATCTCGCTGCGTCATCCCGGCCGCTATGTTCTTGGCGCGGATCAAATCCTGGCGCTCGGCGATCGGATGTTCAGCAAACCCGCCGGACGCGAACAGGCGGCCGAACAACTTGCGATCCTCGCCGGTCGGACCCACGAATTGCATTCAGCGCTTGCCGTCGTTTGCGATGGTGCGACGTTGTTCTCCAATGTCTCCGTGGCGCATATGACCATGCGCAAGCTGGATGATGCGGCGATCAATGCCTATCTGGACGCTGCGGGCGACAAGGTGACGACGAGTGTCGGCGCCTATCAGCTCGAAGGTCTGGGTGTGCATCTGTTCGAGCTGATTGAAGGCGATCACTTTACCATTCTCGGCCTACCGCTGCTGCCGCTGTTGAGTTTCCTGCGCGGCGAAGAGATGATCGCGATCTGATTTTGATGAGGACTTGATGCGCGTATTGGGGCTGACCGGTTCGATCGGAATGGGGAAATCCACCACGGCGAAGTTGTTCATGGAAGCCGGCGTGCCGGTCTATGACGCCGACGCCACCGTGCACATGATCTACGAGGGCGAAGCTGCACCGCTGATCGAGGCGGCGTTTCCCGGAACCACCGTGAATGGCAAGGTCGATCGCGCGAAGCTATCGCCGCTGGTGGTGCACGATGCCGCCGCGATGAAGAAGCTTGAGCAGATCGTGCATCCCCTGCTCGGCGCCTATCACAGGAAATTCCTGGACGATGCCGAGAAATCTGGCGTGCCGGTGGCGGTGGTCGATGTACCCCTGCTCTATGAGACCGGCGGTGAAAAGCGCGTCGATGCGGTAGTCGTCGTGTCCACCAATCCCGAGCAGCAGCGCGAGCGCATCCTGGCGCGCGAGGGTATGACGGCCGAGAAACTCGACGCCATTCTGGCGCGGCAGCTGCCTGACGCCGAAAAGCGCAAGCGCGCCGACTTCGTGGTGGATACATCGAACGGATTGGACCCCGTGCGGGAGCAGATCCGTGAAATTCTCGCCGAGGCTGTTAAGATGCCGCAACGGCGACCGTAACCGCCCCCTGATTCGACAACCGGCTTACTGCGATGCGCGAAATCGTTATGGATACCGAAACCACCGGCCTCGATCCCCTCCGGGGCGATCGGCTGGTGGAAATCGGTTGCCTCGAAATCTTCAACCGGATGCCGACCGGCCAGACCTTCCATGTCTACGTCAATCCCGAGCGTGACATGCCTCAGGAAGCATTCAACGTGCACGGGCTGTCGGCCGAGTTCCTGTCGACCAAGCCGCTGTTTCACGAAGTGGTCGACGACTTCATGGCCTTCATCGGCGATTCGCCGCTGGTGATTCATAACGGCATGTTCGACCTCGGCTTCATCAATGCCGAACTCGATCGCATCAAGCGCCCGCCGGTGCCGCGCGAGCGTCTCGTTGACACGCTGCTGCTGGCGCGCCGCAAGCATCCCGGTGTGTCGAACAAGCTCGACGATCTCTGCGCCCGCTATGCGATCGACAATTCCCGCCGCACCAAGCATGGCGCGCTGCTCGACTCCGAATTGCTGGCGGAAGTCTATATCGACCTCATTGGCGCCCGGCAGTCGCAACTGATCCTGGCGGACGAAGCGCCTGCGCAGCGCACCGGCAGCATCAATGACGCACCGCGCCGCCAGCGCGAGATCGCACTTGCGCCGCGCGTGACCGAAGCCGATCGCGCCGAGCACCGCGCCTTTGTCGCAACGATGGGCGAGAAGGCAATCTGGAACGAATTTCTGGGAACGGCGTCGTAAAACGACAACGGCCGGGACAAGCCCGGCCATGACGTAAGCTTATTGTTTGGAGCACTCGAACTTAGTTTGCCGGACCAGCGTCGGCCTGAGCCTGACGTTCCAGGTTCTGCCGGTACAGACCGACGAAATCCACGGGATCGAGCATCAGCGGCGGGAAGCCACCATCGCGCACCGCGGTGGCGATGATTTCGCGCGCGAACGGGAAGAGTAGGCGCGGGCATTCGATCATAACCAGCGGGTGCAGGTTTTCCTGTGGCACGTTGACGATGCGGAACACGCCGGCATAGGCCAGTTCGAACGAGAACAGCACCGAGCCGGCGTTCTCGGCCTTGCCCTCGACCGACAGCGTCACTTCATATTCGCTCTCGGAGAGATTGTTGGCGCCGACATTGATCTGGATATTGATGTTTGGCTGCTGGGCCTGCGGTGCCAGCGAGGCTGGGGCGTTCGGGTTTTCGAACGACAGGTCCTTGGTGTACTGCGCCAGTACATTGAGCTGAGGGGGGGACTGCTCCGGAGGGGTGCCGTTGCCGTTTGCCATCGAAAATTCTCCTGAAGCGCTGCCGGGCGGGTGGAACCGGTTCGTCGCGGGCGTCCGCACGAACGGTCGAATGAGGTGATCGCGGCGAGTGGCTATCATAGGCCTGCGGCACTCGACAAGGATGCCACGCCACAACCTGGACGCTAGAAAATCGCTGGTTTGACCCACCGCTTGGGCATCCAGGTGCAAAACCGGTCATATTCGCCCCGAATTCACGTTAAATGACTGAAAGTGCGGGTTTTCCTCGTTCGATCCGATTTCCTCTGACAGACAAACGCGCTAGAATTTATCGAAACGGTTGCGGTCGAGGCTGCCGGTGCGAAGGCCGCTTTGCCGCAGCCGGACACGATGGCGCGCCATTGGCTGGGCTTAGTTTCATGTCTACATGGAGGAGGTTCGCCCATGACGCGATCTCCCGACCCTGTGGGAGCCGATTTCAGCACCGCGATGGGCGGCATAGTCTTCCGCCGGGCATGCCCGGCACCGATCAGAAAGCAATAAGACGTGGACATTTACACCATCATCTTCCTGGCACTGGCGGTCTTCATTTTCATCCGCCTGCGCAACGTGCTCGGACAGCGCACCGGCGAGGAGCGTCCGCCCTTCGACCGCGCCGCGCGTGATGCTCTGCCGCCCGAAGGCAATGTCGTGCCGATGCCCGGCGGTCCGATCGATCAGGCTGCGCCGGCACCGGCCGCCGACGTCTCTCCCGCCGAGCGCTGGAAGGGCATCACCGAACCGGGCACGCCGCTCGCCGCCGGTCTCGATGCCATCGTCGACCAGGATTCGTCGTTCGATCCGCGCCATTTCATCACCGGCGCCAAGGGCGCCTATGAGATGATCGTGTTGGCCTTTGCCAATGGCGATCGTCGGTCGCTGAAGGATCTGCTGTCATCGGAAGTGTTCGACTCGTTCGACGCCGTCATCAAGGACCGCGAGAAGAACGAGCAGAAGACCGAGACCCGTTTCGTCTCCATCGACAAGGCCGAACTCGTCGGCGCCGAAGTGCGCGATCGCGCGGCACAGCTCACCGTACGTTTCGTGTCGCAGATGATTTCGGTGACGCGCGACAAGACCGGCGCTGTGGTCGACGGCAATGCCGACAAGGTCAGCGACATCACCGACGTCTGGACTTTTGCCCGCGACATCACTTCGCGCGATCCGAATTGGAAGCTGGTTGGCACCGGCAGCGTGCAATAACGCTGCCGGGCTCGGCCGGCTTGCCGCGCTGTGCGTGATTGCTGCTGCGTTGGTCCCTGTCTCTGCAGACGCACGGGTCCGGCGTCACGCCAAGCACGTCAAGAATGATCCTGCACAATTTGTGTATGTGCCGCGACACAATCCGCCGCGGGAATGGCCGTTCGAATTCACAGGCAGCCAATATGCGCCGGTGAATTGGGCCGATATTGGCGGCTGGAGCGAGGACGATCACCTCCTCGCCTTCCAGGCTTTTCGCACCAGCTGCAAGCCGATTGTTGCTCAACGCAACTCACCAACGGATTCGAAGGCGCTCGGCACCACGCTCCGCGATCCCTGCCGGGCTGCGAGAACTGCCGAGATTTCCGATGGCGCCAAGGCGCGCGCCTTCTTCGAAGACCATTTTCTGCCGCTGCGTATCTCACGGCTCGGCGAGCCTGAAGGTTTCGTCACCGGCTACTATGAGCCGGTGATCGACGGTTCGCGCACGAAGACTGACGTTTACACCGTGCCGGTCTATCGCCGCCCGTCGAATCTGTTTGTGCGCGGCTATCGCCAGTCATCCGCAAGCATGCCGAATGGCGGCGATGTGTTCCGCAAGATTGGCCGTCGCAAACTCGTGCCTTATTATGATCGTGGTGAGATCGAAGACGGCGCCATCGCCGGGCGCGGGCTCGAAATCGTCTGGCTGAAGAGCCAGACCGATTTGCTGTTCACGCAGATCCAGGGCTCGGCGCGCGTCCGCCTCGAAGACGGCGGCACGGTGCGGATCAATTACGATGCGCATAATGGCTATCGGTACACGCCGGTCGGTCGCGTGCTGATCGATCGTGGCATCATCCCGCGCGAACAGATGTCGATGCAGCGTATCCGGCAATATATGGAAGAGAACCCGGACGCTGCGAGCGAACTGCGTCGGCAGAACCGGTCTTACGTGTTCTTCCGCGAGGTGCAGCTATCCGACAAGGATGAAGCCGTCGGCGCGCAGGGTGTACCGTTGACGCCGGGCCGATCCATCGCTGTCGACAAGTCGCTGCATGTCTATGGCACACCGTTCTTCATCGAAGGTGATCTGCCGGTCGACTCGGATACGGCAAAGACGCCGTTCCGTCGCCTGATGGTAGCGCAGGACACCGGCTCGGCCATTGTCGGCCCGGCCCGTGCCGATCTGTACTTTGGGGCCGGCGCAGAAGCTGGCCGAGTCGCCGGCCGGATGCGCCATCCTGCGCGCTTTGTTATGCTGGTGCCGAAGAGTCTCGATCCCTCTGTGCGCGGCCAGCACATGCCGCTGCCCGATGCGCGGCCGTCTGAGACAATCGCAAAGCTGTTTCCGCAGACCGAGCCGAAGCCGGTCGAAGCATCGAAGGTCGAAAATTTCGCGATCGATAACAAGGCTGCAGCAAGGCCCGATACGTCCAGGTCTGATACATCGGTCGCGTCGAAGCCCGCGGCGCCAGCCATGACAATGACGACGCCATTGCCAGTTGCAAAACCAGCTGCGGCTGCAGTCGCGCCCGCTCCGGCATCCCCGCCAGCCGCGGCTACGACAGTGCCATTGCCGGAGGCACGGCCTGCGGTCGCGCCTCAAGTCGCAGCCGAGGCGAAGTCGCAGAAAATACCCGAAGTAAAACCTGAAGTGAAGCGGGAAGTTAAACCGAAACGTGCCAAAGCCAGGCACCGCGTGTATCGTCGCGTAGCGAAGCAGCCGCAGTCCCTCTTCCGTTTCCCCTGGCAATGAAGCGTTCACGTCCACCGCAACTCATCGATCCCGTGGCGCCGCGCCGTCGCCGCGTGCTGAGCGAAGAGGAGCGCGCGCTGTGGGAACTGGTCGCCAAACAGGTCAAGCCGCTGCGCAAGAAGCGTGTGGTGAAGCCGGAGCCTGAGGAAGACGGGCCAACGCTTGTGAAAGTCGCGGCGCCCAAGAAGATGACCTCGGCACCGCCGGCAGTCCTCAAAACCGCAAAGCCTACGCCGCCGCCGGTGCCGCCTCTGGCGCCGCTCGGCCGTCGCGAGCGTTCGCAGCTCTCGCGCGGTCGCAAGGACATCGATGCGCGGATCGATCTGCACGGAATGACACAGACGCGCGCGCATCACGCGCTGTCGGCCTTCCTGCATCGCGCCAGCCATGACGGCATGACTTTCGTGCTGGTTATCACCGGCAAGGGCCGGACAACCGGCCCCGAATCCGAACGTGGTATCCTGCGCCGCCAGGTGCCGCTCTGGCTGGGACTGCCGGAGTTTCGTTCGCTGGTGGTTGGATTCGAGGAAGCGCATATCGGGCACGGCGGCGCCGGTGCGCTGTATGTGCGGATCAGGCGGGCGCGTTCTTAACCTCTCCCGCAAGAGCGGGGCGAGGGAGCGAGAGGTCGGTGCTTCGTCTCACAAAATAAACCGGCTCAGATCCGAATTCTTCGCTAGATCCCCCACATGCTTCTGCACATAGGCGGCATCGATTCGGACGGTCTCACCGTTGCGGTCCGGTGCCGCAAAGGAAATCTCGTCGAGCACCCTCTCCATCACCGTCTGCAAACGTCGTGCGCCGATATTCTCGACGGTTGAATTCACGGCAACGGCGACATCGGCCAGTGCGTCGATGGCATCGTCGGCGAATTCGAGCGTCACACCTTCGGTCTGCAATAGCGCCACATACTGCTTGATCAGCGAAGCCTCTGGCTCGGTGAGAATGCGGCGCATGTCATCGCGGGTCAGCGCATTGAGCTCGACGCGGATCGGCAGACGGCCCTGCAACTCCGGCAAGAGATCGCTCGGCTTGGCAATATGGAACGCGCCGGATGCGATGAACAGGATGTGGTCGGTCTTCACCGCGCCGTGCTTGGTGGAGACGGTGGTGCCTTCGATCAGCGGCAGCAGGTCGCGCTGCACACCTTCGCGCGAGACTTCGCCACCGCTGCGGCCGTCGCGCACGCAGATCTTGTCGATCTCGTCGAGAAACACGATGCCGTTGTTCTCTACCACTGAAATCGCTTCCTGCACGAGTGCGTCGCTGTCGAGCAGCTTGTCGGCTTCCTCATTTACCAGCGGCTCATGTGCGTCTTCCACGCGCAGACGGCGCGTCTTGGTGCCCTTGCCCATCTTGCCGAAGATATCGCCAATCGAGATCGCGCCCATCTGCGCGCCGGGCATTCCCGGGATTTCGAACATCGATGGACCGCCGGAGGACTGCACCTCGATCTCGATTTCCTTATCGTTGAGCTCGCCGGTGCGGAGCCTCTTGCGGAACGACTCTTTCGTTGCTGCGCTCGCGGTGGCGCCGACCAGCGCATCGACCACGCGATCCTCGGCGGCGAGCTGAGCTCGCGCCTGGACGTCCTTGCGCTTGCGCTCGCGGGTTAGCGAGATCGCGACCTCGACGAGGTCCCTGATGATCTGCTCGACATCACGGCCGACATAGCCGACCTCGGTGAACTTGGTGGCTTCGACCTTGATGAAAGGCGCGCCGGCGAGCTTTGCCAGCCGGCGCGCGATCTCGGTCTTGCCGACGCCGGTGGGGCCGATCATCAGGATGTTCTTTGGCAGCACTTCCTCGCGGAGCGATCCGGTCAGTTGCAGGCGCCGCCAACGATTGCGCAGCGCGATCGATACCGCGCGCTTGGCGTCGTGCTGGCCGACGATGAACCGGTCGAGTTCGCTTACGATTTCGCGGGGAGAAAAGTCGGTCATGTCACTCTACGTAAGTTGAAAAGGGCGTGGGGACAAGCGGATCAGATAATAGGTGGCCCGGCCTGCCAGGTTCGGATCGCTTCGAATGGATGAATCAGCATGATCACGTTCAAAGTGAGATTGTCGCGAATGTGCAGGCCGACCAGAATCTCGAACAGAAGCGCGATCGCGACGGTAGCGGCGACCGGCAGCTTCCGCGCCAGGATGAAGCCCGTGATCATCGACAGTGTGTCAGCCAGCGAATTGACGATGCTGTCGCCGAAATAATCCAGCGACATCGTTCCGGCGCGATAGCGCTCGATGATCCAGCTCGAATTTTCCAGCAGCTCCCAGCCGCCTTCAATGAGCATGGCGACGATCAGGCGTGCGATCCAGGACAGTCGTGGAAACAGCAGCCAGCTGGCGGCGTAAAACAAGAAGCCGTGGATGATGTGAGAGAATGTGTACCAATCGGTGAGGTGCTGTGAATTCTCCGAACTCAGCACCACGCCATGCCACAGCTTCACGTAGCCACAGGCGCAGATCGGCAATCGTCCCATCGCATACAGAAATGCCGCTTGCAGGGCGAGCAGACCGAGCGCGATGACGACGCCTTGCTTGACCGAGAGGTCGCTGACGGACGACGCGCGGGTATTGTGACCCGCAACGGTCATGCCTCCAGCATTTCCAGCGTCACGTTGCGGTTGGTGTAGACGCAGATATCGGCGGCGATATCGAGCGACTTGCGCACGATGGTCTCGGCATCCTGGTCGGTATCAACCAAGGCCCTCGCTGCTGCCAGCGCGTAATTGCCGCCCGAGCCGATGGCCATCACGCCGGCTTCCGGCTCCAGCACGTCGCCGGTGCCGGTCAGCACCAGCGAGACGTCCTTGTCGGCGACGATCATCATGGCTTCCAGCCGGCGCAGATACCGGTCGGTGCGCCAATCCTTGGCGAGTTCGACGGCCGCCCGGGTCAATTGGCCGGGATACTGCTCCAATTTGGCCTCCAGCCGCTCGAACAGGGTGAAGGCGTCCGCCGTGGCGCCGGCAAAGCCGCCGATCACGTCGCCCTTGCCCAGTTTACGGACCTTTTTGGCATTGGATTTGATGACCGTCTGGCCGATCGAGACCTGACCGTCGCCGCCGATCACGACTTTACCGCCCTTGCGGACGGTCAGGATGGTGGTGCCGTGCCAGACCGGAGATGATCCGTCATGGGAAGCCGAATAGGATGCGTTCATGGAAACCCTCTTGAGCGCCTGATCTAGGCACGGATACCGGCCGTTGCAAATCCGGCGACGAAGCATAGGCCAGCGGCCGATGCGCGCGGATTCCGGTCACCATAGGGGCAAAGATCGGTCCGGAATCGGCTCTCCCGCGGTAGCGAAGGTGTCATCTCCCTGTTAAAAGGGCGCGTTTTCAGCAGGCGGAGAGGCGTTTTCATGCGCACGGCGACGATCAAGCGCAAGACCAAGGAAACCGATATCGAGGTCTCCGTGAACCTCGACGGTACCGGCGTATCCAAATCGACCACCGGAATCGGCTTCTTCGACCATATGCTCGATCTGCTCGCCCGCCATTCCCGCATCGACGTCACTGTGAAGGCGGTCGGCGACCTCCATGTCGATTTCCATCATACGGTGGAGGATGTCGGCATCGCGCTTGGCCAGGCGGTCAAGCAGGCACTTGGCGACATGGCCGGGATCACGCGCTATGCCTCGGTCTATATGCCGATGGACGAGACCCTGACCCGGGTGGCGCTGGATATTTCCGGCCGGCCGGTGCTGGTGTTCAAATCGACTTTCCCGACCCACAAGATCGGCGAATTCGACACCGAACTGGTGCGCGAGTGGTTCAACGCCTTTGCGGGCAATGCGGGCGTGACTTTGCACGTCGAAACCCTATATGGCGAGAACAGCCATCACATTGCCGAATCCTGCTTCAAGGGTCTGGCGCGGGCACTGCGGACGGGTGTTGCGATCGATCCGCGCAATGCCGGCGAAGTGCCATCCACCAAGGGTCAGCTCGGCGGCTGATCGGCCTCTATGGTTTCGGGCGGAGTTTGCCATGCCGGTCTACACAGTTCATGCGCCTCGCGGTGCCGGCCCTGAGCCGTTTGCGGCAACGGACAAGTTCGAGTTCGTGCGCGATGGATTCCATTTCTGGGCGTTCGTCGCCGGCCTCATCTGGCTGATCTATCATCGGCTGTGGTGGGCACTGCTCGGCTATGTCATGCTGTCGATCGCCGGCGAAGTCGCGCTGTCGATGTTGAAGGTCGATCTCGGCGCCCGTTTCGTCGTGATGCTGCTGTTCGCGCTGCTGATGGGCTTCGAGGCGGCCAGCCTGCGACGCTGGACTCTGTCGCGCGGCAAGTGGCGTCAGCTCGATGTGGTCGTTGCAGATAACAAGGATGCTGCCGAGCGTCGCTTCTTCGATCGCTGGACCGCGCAGCACAACGCAGTCAACGATCAGTGGGCGAGCGATCGCGGCGGTCCGCCGCCGACCCGTCACGTTCCCAGCCAGTCTTTCTCACGTCCGCCGTCTCCGGCGCAAAACGACATCATCGGGTTATTCCCGCAACCGGGAGTGACACGGTGAGCGTTGCCATTATCGATTACGGCTCCGGCAACCTGCACTCCGCAGCGAAAGCGTTCGAGCGCGCCGCGCGCAGCATGGATGTGCCGGAGAAAATCATCGTCACGCGCGATCCCGAAGCGGTGTTCCGCGCCGATCGCATCGTGCTGCCCGGCGTCGGCGCCTTTGCGGATTGCCGCAAGGGACTGGATTCGCTGGACGGCATGGTCGAGGCGATGACCGAAGCGGTGCGCGACAAGGCTCGACCTTTTTTCGGCATCTGCGTCGGCATGCAGCTGATGGCGACCAAGGGCAAGGAGCACGTCACGACCGACGGGCTCAACTGGATCGCCGGCGATGTCGAGAAGATCCAGCCGCGCGAAGAGAATCTGAAGATCCCCCATATGGGCTGGAACACGCTCGACATGGTGCGTGAGCACGCGGTGTTGGAGCGCCTGCCGCTTGGGCCGAAGGGTCGCCACGCCTATTTCGTGCACTCCTATCACCTGAATGCGGTCAACGAGGCCGATGTACTGGCGCGCGCCGATTACGGCGGTCCTATCACTGCCATCGTCGGCAAGGACACCGCGATCGGTACGCAATTTCATCCCGAAAAGAGCCAGCGCTTCGGGCTAGCCCTGATTTCGAATTTTCTGAAGTGGAAGCCGTGATTCTCTTTCCCGCCATCGATCTGAAAAACGGCCAGTGCGTTCGCCTTGAACAGGGCGACATGGCGCGCGCCACTGTGTTCAACCTCGATCCCGCAGCACAGGCGCGCGACTTCGAAACCCAGGGCTTCGAATATCTCCATGTCGTCGATCTCGATGGTGCCTTTGCAGGCAAGCCGGTGAATGCGCAGGCCGTGGAATCGATGCTGAAGGTCATCAAGATGCCGGTGCAGCTCGGCGGCGGCATTCGCGATCTCAAGACGGTGGAAGCCTGGCTCTCCAAGGGCATTACCCGCGTCATCATCGGAACGGCCGCGGTGCGCGATCCAGCTCTGGTGAAGGAAGCCGCGAAGAAATTTCCGGGCAAGGTCGCCGTCGGTCTGGATGCCCGCGACGGCAAGGTTGCCGTCGAAGGCTGGGCTGAGACCTCGACCGTCACTGCGCTAGAAATCGCGCAGCGTTTTGAAGATGCTGGCGTCGCCGCCATCATCTTCACCGATATCGCGCGCGACGGTCTGCTCAAGGGTATCAATTGGGATGCGACGATTGCGCTGGCAGATTCGATTTCAATTCCGGTTATCGCCTCGGGCGGTCTCGCCTCCATCGATGATATCAAGGCCATGCTTGAGCCACGTGCTGCGAAGCTCGAAGGCGCGATCTCCGGCCGTGCGCTGTATGACGGGCGGATTGATCCGGCCGAGGCGCTGAAACTCATCAAGCAGGCGGTATAAGGACCGAGCCATGTTCAAAGTCCGCGTCATCCCCTGCCTCGACGTCAAGGATGGACGCGTGGTGAAGGGCGTCAACTTCGTCGACCTGCGCGATGCCGGCGATCCTGTCGAGGCTGCGATCGCTTATGATGCGGCTGGCGCCGATGAACTCACTTTCCTCGACATTAACGCCACCCACGAAAACCGCGGTACCATGATGGACGTGGTCCGTCGCACGGCAGAAGCCTGTTTCATGCCGCTGACGGTCGGCGGCGGCGTGCGTACGGTGGACGACATCAAGACGCTGCTGCGCGCCGGTGCCGACAAGGTCTCGATCAATTCGGCCGCGGTGGCCAATCGCCAGTTCGTCAAGGAAGCCGCCGAGAAGTTCGGGGACCAGTGCATCGTAGTGGCGATCGACGCCAAACGGTCCGGCTCGCGCTGGGAGATCTTTACCCATGGCGGCCGCAAGTCGACCGGCATCGATGCCATCGAATTCGCCCAGGAAGTCGTGTCATTGGGCGCGGGTGAAATCCTGCTCACCTCGATGGATCGCGACGGCACCCGCTCCGGCTTCGATATCGAACTGACCCGGGCCATCGCCGACAGTGTCGGCGTACCGGTCATTGCCTCGGGCGGCGTCGGCAATCTCGACCATCTGG
This sequence comes from Tardiphaga sp. 42S5, assembly GCF_034044155.1. Classification (NCBI taxonomy): domain Bacteria; kingdom Pseudomonadati; phylum Pseudomonadota; class Alphaproteobacteria; order Hyphomicrobiales; family Nitrobacteraceae; genus Tardiphaga; species Tardiphaga sp. 42S5. The sequence continues at coordinate 820,472 of NZ_CP139027.1, forward strand.
TCGAAGGTATCAGGAACGGCCACGCCACCGCGGTGCTGGCGGCCTCGATTTTTCACTTCGGGGAATTTACCATTCGCGAGGCCAAGGAGCATATGGTCCGGGCCGGACTGCCGATGCGGCTCGACCCCTAGGTCAATCTCTGGCAGGAGTTTGCGCTGCCCAGCCAACAAGGCGCCGAAATGGCTTTTACGCTTCACGATCTCGCCGACACCATCGACGCCCGCGCGGCGGCGGGTGGCGACACGTCTTATACCCGCAAGCTGCTCGACAAGGGCGCGGAGCATTGCGCCAAGAAATTCGGCGAGGAAGCGGTCGAAACCGTGATCGCGGCGGTCGAGAACGATCGCACCAATCTGATCAATGAAAGTGCCGACCTGCTGTTTCATCTGCTGGTGCTGCTGAAAGCGCGCGGCGTAACGATTCAGGAGGTCGAGGCGGCGCTCGGTCAGCGCACGTCCCAATCCGGACTGCAAGAGAAAGCGTCGCGCAAGAGCGAGTAACAGCGTCGATCACAACGGGGACCGCTTCATGGATATGCGGGCAGACCAACAATACAATCCCTATCGGAATTTTTCGCGGGAGCAGTGGGCCAAGCTGCGCGACGATACGCCGATGACGCTGGAGGCCGGCGAGATCGCCGCCCTGCGTTCGATGTATGATCGCCTCGACCTGCGCGAGGTCGAAGAGATTTACTTGCCGCTGTCCCGCCTGCTCTCGATCTATGTCACGGCGACACAACGTCTGTATTACGCGCAGCGCAAATTCCTCGGCATCGAAGACCGCAAGATGCCCTATATCATCGGCGTCGCCGGGTCGGTGGCTGTCGGCAAGTCGACCACCGCCCGCGTGCTGCAGGCGCTACTCGCAAGATGGTCGCCGCGGCCCAAGGTCGACCTCGTCACGACCGACGGCTTTCTCTATCCGAATGCGGTGCTCGAGCGCGAAGGCATCATGCAGAAGAAGGGCTTTCCCGAAAGCTACGATCTGCCGACGCTGCTACAGTTTCTCAGTGACATCAAAGCCGGCCGCAATGCCGTCCGCGCGCCTGTGTATTCGCATCTCACTTACGACGTGGTCCCAAACAAGTGGGTCGAGGTCGATCAGCCCGACATCCTGATCGTCGAAGGCGTCAATGTGCTACAGACCGGCCGCCTCCCGCGCGACGGCAAGGCGGTGCCTGTGGTCTCCGACTTCTTTGACTTCTCCGTTTATATCGACGCCGATGAGCCGGTGCTGCGCGACTGGTATGTGAGACGGTTTCTGGCGCTGCGCGACACCGCATTCCACGATCCGCGATCCTACTTCAATCGCTACGCATTGCTGTCGGATGAAGAAGCGACGGCGACGGCGCTGGCGATCTGGGAGCGCACCAACCTCGCCAATCTCGAAGACAACATCCTGCCAACGCGACCGCGTGCGACGCTTATCCTCAAAAAGGGCGCGGATCACGTGGTGGAAAACGTCGCGCTGCGTCGCCTCTAAGCGATTACGCCGCGTGGCGTGAGGTGTCCGTGCTGAAATGCTCGATATAGCGTGCGCCGATCGACGTCACCGGCATCACGATCAGGACGTCGGTGGTGCCGAACTGATGATCGATCACGGCGCCGTCGCCGATCATGGCGCCGATCCGTAGATAGCCTTTGATCAGCGGCGGTAGCGCACGAAGCGCCGCCTTGGTGTCGATGGCATCCGCGGCCATCCGGTTCATTTCGACATAGCGCGACGGATGCGCGCGGGCGCGCCAGGCCTCGGGGGCACGCGCATTGTGGTGCAGGAACGACAGCGGCAGCGCGAGGCGATCCGGATCGGTGCCTTCAAAGCTGGCGCAACCGATCATGACGTCGAACTTGTTCTGCCGCACATAGCTCCAGATGCCCTGCCACAGTAATTCGACGGTGCGCTTGTTGCGGTAGCGCGGCAGCACACAGGAGCGACCGAGTTCGAGGAAGCGCAGACCCGCATGGCGCTCGATCATCCCCGACAGATCGAATTCGCTGTCGGTATAGAAGCCGCCATTCTGCATGGCCGCCTCATGGCGTAGCAGGCGATAGGTGCCGACCACGGGCTGCTTGCCGGACAGTGTGGGCTTGGCATCGTGATCGACGACGAGAAGGTGATCGCAGATCTTGTCGAATGCATCCTTGTCGCGGCGTGCCAGCATAGTGGCGGCGTCGGCGATCGCTGTGCCGTTCTTGTAGAATACCTTGTAGCGCAGACGCTGCGCGCGCTTCACATCGCGCTTGTCCTGCGCGAGGCGAACTTCGAGCGGACCCATCCGGCCCAGCGAATTCGTGGCGATGGGAATACCGTTGGCCGGATCGAGATGCAGCGGCGGTTTGAACCAGGTGATTGCAGTCTGCGCGGCGGCGCTCATGTTCTGGGGCCGCAACATCTGCATGAAACCCTGCTTTGGTCGCACCAGTTCGTTGCCGTGCATGGCCATCCCCAACTCAATCGCCTTGTGCCGCAGGCATCACGCGAATCATCGATGCGGCTTATCCGCACCAGACATCACGGGCGCTCAACAGCCGTGTGACGGGCGTGTTGCGGGGGTGTGACAGCGAAGGTGGAGCTGCTAGGCGGCGACGTGCCGCATCTTGGCGAGTCCCTTGAGGGCTTCGGCGAGCTTGTCGCGGTCCAGCGGCTTCATCAGGAAGCCGTCCATGCCGGCCTCGAAACAGGCATAGCGATCTTCGACCAGTGCATTCGCTGTGAGGGCCAGGATCGGGGTACGCCTGACGCGTTGACCGGCCTCGCGCGCGCGAATGCGTTTGGTGGCCTCGATGCCGTCGAGCTTCGGCATCTGGATATCCATCAGGACGAGGTCATAGGGCGTGCCTGCGGAGTCGGAGGCGAGCCAGGATTCCAGTGCCTCTTGGCCATTGGTGGTCACGACGGGCTTGTGGCCAAGCCGCGTCAGCAACGAGCGCATCAGTAGCGCGTTGATCTCGTTGTCTTCGGCGACCAGGATCGAGAGGCTGGGTGCCATCGCCGCCGTTGGTTCTGGTGTGGCCGGATCACGATCCAACGGATCATCGGCGGCGATTGTCGGTGAGTCCGTCTGCAATGTCAGGCGCGCGGCGAGCGAGGTCGCACGCAGTGGCTTCACCAGATAGCCGGTGAACGCACTCGGCGTTGTAGGCTGCAGCTCATGACGCATCGCCGGCGTGAACAGTACGATCCGTCGCAGCGCGTGCGGAATTGCAGCGTTCGCAAGCTGCTCGGCAGCGTCAGCACCAAGAGCGCGATCGATCATGACGGCGTGCCATGAACGTTCGGGCAGCAGCGCTTGCGCGACGGCGAGATCGGAGACAGTGCAGGTCTGCGCGCCCCATCGCCCGAGTCGCAGCGCTGTGAGCGAAGCTTCGATGGTTTGTGGCGCCACCAGCATCACCGAAAGGCCGGTGAGTTCCGGCGGCACGAAGGTCGCGGTGCCGCTGTCGGAAGCGGCGAGCGGGATAGACACTTCGAATGTCGAGCCGGCACCGAGCGTGCTCTGCAGCGTGATGCGGCCGTTCATGCGCTTGACGATACGCTCGCTGATGCTGAGGCCAAGACCCGTTCCGCCATAATGGCGCGCGGTGCCCTCGTCTGCCTGTTCGAATTCGCGGAAGATGCGCTGCTGCGCATCCGGCGCGATGCCGATGCCGGTGTCGCGCACCAGGAAAGAGACTTCGTTCGGCCAGATGCCGGGTTCGACGATCAGCGCTACGCCGCCGGTCGCCGTGAACTTGATAGCATTGCCGGCGAGATTGAGCAGCACCTGGCGCAGGCGCGCCGCATCGCCCATCACTGTCAGCGGCAGTCGCTCGTCGACATAGGCCGCGATTTCGAGATTGCGGGCCTGCGCGCGCGGCGCCAGCAATTCGGTGATGTCCTCGATCAATCCGGCTAGTGCAAAGGGTCGATGTTCCAGATCGATCTTGCCGGCCTCGATCTTGGAGTAATCCAGCAGCTCCTCGATCAGCGACAGCAGCGCATCGCCGGAGGTCTTCACGGCCTTGGCGTACGTGATCTGTTCGGGTGTCAGCGGCGTATCGAGCAGCAAGCCGCTCATGCCGAGAATGCCGTTCAGCGGCGTGCGGATTTCATGGGACGCCATCGCGAGGAACCGCGACTTGGCGCGGTTGGCGGCATTGGCATGGTCGCGCGCTTCACCGAGGGCACGCTCAGTCTGGGTGCGGTCGGTGACATCGCGACCCACGCATTGCAACTCGGCGGGCTGGCCCGCATCGATCCGCACCAGACCTTCGCGCCAGGCGATCCAGCGCGGACCGGTCGCCGTGGCGATCTTCTGATCGTGCATGCTGGTGCCGTTCGACTCGTTGGCGATATCGCCCTGCTCCAGCAGCGTGAGTTCGAAACGGCTGCCGATCAATGCTTCGCGCGATTGTTCCGCCAGCGCACAATAGGCATCGTTGACGAAGGTGATGCAGCCTTCGCTGTTGCGGATCACGATCAGGTCGCCCTGCGCTTCGAACAGGCTGCGCGCGCGCTCTTCGGCTTCCTTCAATTCCCAGTTCCGGTCGACCAGGGCTTCGTTATGCGCAGCCAGTTTGCGCATCCGTTTGCCCATGAAGCGCATGCGGATACTCATGGTGGCCAGGGCGACGCAGGCCAGCGCGAACAGGAAGCTGGCGCCGATCGCAAAAGCGTGCGGGTCGTAACCTGAGTCTTTCGAGGTCGAACCTGAGATGAAACCATAGGCGCCACCGAAGGCAGCCGAGAACATCACGAAGGAGCGGATGACAACAGCAAGCCACGGAAAACGGCGCGCGAAGCGGCGGAAGTAGATCTTGATCCGGAAGACACCTTTCGCCACAGATCAGCACTCCGGCTTGGTCACATCATGGCTCGCGATTGCACGCGAATACAGGCCGCGATCAGGCGATCGCAGATATCAGAAACAATGCGGGTATGTTGTTGCCAAGTGCTTGCGCGGTGGCAGTTTTGAATTTACCCGCGCAGACATGGTTGATGAAGCGTTAATGCGCGGCCTAGAGGCTGGCCGCTGCCATCCGCGCCGGGCTGCGGCTGTGGGCACTGACGATCAGCGCAGCGGCATCACGCGCCGTGAAGCTGCGAGACTTCACGAAGATCCGGTAGTCGGCGTCACCTTCCTCCGACAGATAGATGACGGGTTCCGAACTCGCGGATGTGTCGGCAATGCGGATGAAGCGCGTCGCAGCAGTGACGGGACAAGCATCCGGTTCCGCGGCATCGACATCATCAAGTACGACGAAGTCGGCGGTGTCAGCACTATCGACGATTTGCACACGGACGGTTGCCTGCAAGGGATCGCTGGTGAAGCTGACATGCGATTGCGCCTGCCAGGGCATGGTGGCGATCTGGACGCTGGTCTCACCGGTGGAGATGCAGGGATGCGTGCCGGCTACGAGATCGCCACGGGCGAGAAATGCCGCGAGTACCAGAGGAATCGTTGAGGCTAAAATCTTGAAACGCAGCATGACACGGTACTCGCCCTGGCCCCGCAATGCAGGGTTATGGTGAGCAGAGCGTAAACAAAACTCGTTACTATCGCGTTGACGTCCACACCAGGGGCGATGAGGTGACGTCAAGCAGCTCGGCGAACGTCCTCCGCCAGCGCGCGATAAGACAACGCTTCGGCCAGATGCAGCCGCCCGATTTTCTCGGCGCCGTCGAGATCCGCCAGCGTCCGCGCCACGCGTAGCACGCGGTGATAGCCGCGCGCGGTCAGTCGCATCGTTTCGGCGGCATCGCGCAGCAATGTCAGTCCCTGGGCATCCGGCTGCGCAACCGTTTCCAGCACAGACGCGGGCGCGGAGGCATTGGTATGTGTGCCCGGCAATCCCGCCGCGGCATAACGCATGGTCTGCAGATCGCGCGCGGCGGCGACACGCGCCGCGACTTCGGCGGAACCTTCCGACGGTGGTGGCAGAATGAGATCCGCCGCGGTCACCGCGGGCACTTCGATGCGCAGATCAATGCGGTCCATCAAGGGGCCCGAGATGCGCGCCTGATAGTCGGAGGTGCAGCGGTCGATCCGGCCGCGCTTGCAGGAGAAGCCAGGCTCGAAAGCGTGACCGCAGCGGCATGGATTCATCGCAGCGACAAGCATGAAACGAGCGGGATAGGTGACGCGATGATTGGCACGCGAGACCGCCACCTCGCCATTCTCGAGCGGCGCGCGCAGCGAATCCAGCACGCGCGGATCGAATTCCGGCAATTCATCGAGAAACAGCACGCCTTGATGCGCCAGCGAAATCTCGCCCGGCCGCGCGCGAAGGCCGCCCCCGGTGAGTGCGGCCATGCTGGCGGAATGATGCGGCGCGCGGAACGGCCGGCGTGAGGTGAGCGCACCGTCCTTGATCTCGCCGGCCACCGACGCGATCATCGAGACTTCGAGCAGCTCCGCCGGCGATAGCGGCGGCAGGATCGATGGCAGCCGCGCCGCCAGCATGGATTTTCCTGATCCCGGACTGCCGGCCATCAACAGGTGATGGCCGCCGGCTGCGGCGATTTCCAGCGCGCGTTTGGCGCTTTCCTGTCCCTTGATGTCGCGCAGATCCAGCAGCGTTTCCTCACGCGCATGTATCTTCGGCTGCGGCCGCGACAGAACCTGCGTGCCCTTGAAGTGATTGGCGATCTGGATCAGCGACGTCGCGGCAATGATCTGAATATCGGGACTGGCCCAGGCCGCCTCTGCCCCGCAAGCCGCCGGACAGATCAATCCCTCGTCGCGCGCATTGGCGCCGATGGCAGCCGGCAGCACGCCGGCGACCGGAGCGAGCGAGCCATCGAGACCGAGTTCGCCGAGCACGGTGAAGCCCGTCAATGCATCCGGCGGAATCGCGCCGATCGCGGCCATCAATCCCAGCGCGATCGGCAGATCGTAATGGCTGCCTTCCTTGGGTAAGTCAGCGGGCGCGAGATTGACGATGATCCGCCGTGCCGGCAGCGCCAGACCCGAGGCGACCAGCGCGGCACGGACCCGTTCGCGCGCTTCGGATACTGCCTTGTCGGGCAGGCCGACAATCAAAAAATTCGGCAGACCGGGCACGACCTGAACCTGCACGTCGACCGCGCGGGCCTCGATCCCCTCAAAGGCTACGGTGGAAACCCGTTGAACCATGCCGCCCTCATTCGAGATGAGAGCGTAACCTAAGGTTGCTTCTATTTCAAGAACAATCAGTGAACAAAATGTAGCGGTAAAGTATGCTGGTTTTGGTTGAAGTAGGCCATTGGCGTGGAAAATCTTAAACACGTCATGCAAAGCATCCTATGAGCTTCGAGACGAAGACTGGGTGCCCGCAGATGTCAGATCGCTTGTCGATGCCGCCAGACGCTCCGGATGACGCCGACCTGATCGCTGCGCTGAAGGCGCAGATCGAAGCTCAGCAGGCCATCATCGATCAACAGGCTGCTTCGCTGGCGCATAGCCGGAAGATATTCGATCGCTCCTCGGCGGCAGCGCGAATCGGCGTCTGGGAATGCGACCTCTCCGATGAATCGCTGGTCTGGACCGATGTCGTCTATGACATCTTCGATCTACCGCGTGGCTCGACGCCGATTCGCGAGGAGGCGCTCGCCTGTTATCCCGAAGAATCCGTCAGGGAACTGACGAAGCGGCGCAGCAAGGCCATCGAGGATTGCACGGGCTTCAGTCTCGATGCGGAGATCATCACCTTCAAGGGCAACCGGCGCTGGATCAGGATCACGGCCACTGTCGAGTCGGTCGATGGCGTTGCCGTCCGCATCTTCGGCATGAAGTAAGACATCACCGAAGAGAAAATTCTGGCGGATCGCAATCGCTATCTCGCCGAATTCGATACGCTGACCGGCCTCGCCAATCGCAGCCAGTTTCAAACCAAGCTGTCGCTGTTCGATGCGGCGTCGGCCATCAAGGTGAAGCCGTTCGGCGCGCTGCTGTTGATCGATCTCGATGAATTCAAGCCGGTCAATGACTGTTTCGGCCACGCAGCGGGCGATGCCTGCCTGACCATCGTTGCAAATCGAATTCGCAACATCTGTGCCGGTGCGGAACTGGTCGCACGACTCGGCGGTGACGAATTCGCGGTTCTGCTGGGGCCTCACGCGCAATTCGAGGAAGCCTCGGAGACGGCGCGTGCGATTGTCACGCAGTTGGGACTGCCGATTGATCATCGCGGACAACAGTTGCGGGTTGGCGCATCGGTCGGCATCGCGCTGGCCGATAACTGCACGTCATCGCAATTGGCAGCCATGGCTGATTCGGCGCTCTATGCGGCGAAGGATGCCGGACGTGGCACGTTCCGAATCTACAAACGCGGAGCGGAGAGACGTCCGAGGGATGCCTCATCCGCGGCGTGAGGATAAATTGCTGCGGAATTCCTGCGGCGGTCACTGTCTCAAGATCGCCGCAGGAAAGTCGCAGGATTTCCGCTAGAGATTCATCACCATCGGCTCGGCGATATAGCGGAAGCCGTCGCCTGATTTCACCACATGACCATAGCCCGGCCACGCGAAGTGATAGGACATCACGGCGGTCTTGTTGGCTGCGAGCATGTCGAGCATCTTCACCCGCGTCGCCGCTGCCATCTTCGGATCGGAGTCATAGGCGAACTCCATCCGCGGCTTCTCCAGCAGCAGCACCTGATGATGGGTGAGGTCGCCGAGGAAGGCGAAAGATTTCCCGCCCGACTGTATCATGAACATGTGGTGGCCGAACGTATGGCCAGGTGCATGCATGGCGGTGACGCCCGGCAGGAACTCCTGGCCGTCCTTGAAGAACACCAGGCGATCCTTCACCGGCAGCAGGTTCTTGCGTGCATGGACGATGAAGTCCTTGAGCGGCGAACCGAGCTTGCCTTCGTCGGTCCAGAACTTGAAGTCTTCCTCGCTGAGATAGACCTGCGCGTTGGGAAACAGCGGCTTGTCATTGGCATCGACGATGCCGCCGATATGATCGATATGTGCGTGCGAGCACACCACGGCATCGATATCGCCCGGCTTGATGCCGGCTTCGGCCATGCTCTTCTGCAGGCGGCCCGTGGTGTTGCCGAATAGTTGCGACGTGCCCATGCCGGTGTCGAACAGGATGAGCTTGTCGCCCATGTTGACGATCGGCGCGTTCTGTTCGAGCACGACATTGCTGCTGCTGAGGAAATTATCCGTCAGCATCTTCTGCACGTCTTCCTTGGGCACGCCGACGAATGTGCCGGAGGGATCGCCGAGCGGCAAAGGTCCGTCGGAGACAACGGTGACTTCCGCGTTGCCTAACATGAAACGGTGGAAGTAGGGCGCCTGTGTGCCGAGCTTTGGTGCCTTGGCCGATGCACTGCCGATGAGGCCGGGAGCGAGGAGATTAGCGCCCAATCCTGCGCCGAGCGAGAGCAGGGACCTTCGCGAAACTTCTGAAGTCATGCGTTTCTCCACTGATATGCTTTTGCTTGCCGCCACATGTAGCGGGCCGCTCGATTGGTCGAGCGTGCATCGGCATGCTGCGCTTGTCGTCCATGACTGGCAAGCAAAAGCAGCAAGCGGAGAATTGCGACAAATGGAATTCAAACTGCTGCGTCAAGTATTGACGCGAGCGGAGTTTACTTCCGCCTCGCTTCGATCACGTCCCAGACTCGCGCCGCGACATCCGGTCCGCCAAGCTTGGCGATGGCGCGAATGCCCGTGGGCGACGTCACGTTGATCTCTGTGAGATTGCCATCGATCACGTCGATGCCGACGAACAGCAGACCGAGATCACGCAGTGCCGGTCCGACACGTTCGCAGATTTCGCGCTCACGCGGCGAGAGTTCGGTGGCCTTGGCGGCGCCGCCACGCACCATGTTGGAGCGCAAATCGTCTTCAGCCGGCACGCGGTTCACGGCACCCGCGAATTCACCGTCGATCAGGATGATGCGCTTGTCACCATGCTTCACTTCGGGAAGGAAACGCTGGATGACCCACTGCTCCTTGAAGGTCACGGAGAACAGATCGTAAAGCGAACCGAAATTCATGTCCTGCGGCAGCACGCGAAACACCGCTGCGCCGCCATGGCCATGCAACGGCTTCATCACCACCGCGCCATGTTCGGCACGAAATGCATTGATCTCGTCTTTGTCGCGCGAGATCAGCGTCGGCGGCATCAGATCCGAGAAGCCCATCACAAAGATCTTCTCCGGCGCGTTGCGCACCGAGGCTGGATCATTGACAACCAGCGTCTTCGGATGGATGCGCTCCAGAAGATGCGTCGAGGTGATGTAAGCGAGATCAAATGGCGGGTCCTGGCGCAGCAGCACCACGTCGAAGGATTCCATGGTGGTGCGGGTGGGCTCACCGAGGGTGAAGTAATCGCCTTCCACGTCGCGCACCGACAGCGATTGCACCGGCGCCACCACGTCATTGCCGCGCAGCGAGAGCTTGTCCGGCGTATAATAGGACAGTTTGTGGCCACGCTTCTGGGCTTCCAGCAGCATCGCGAAGGTCGAATCGCCCTTGTGATTGATGCGCGCAATGGGGTCCATCTGGACGGCGACGTTCAAGGTCATGCTGGGGTCCGGAATTGTGGTCGGGAAAGCGAAAACTCAGGTACTGGCGTCGAATGCCGCTAACAGATGGCGTGGCAAATGTCTTGGCGCAATCAGCACGACGTCGAAACGCAGGTCGAATTCCGCATGTTCGGGATGCGTCATCAGCCAGCCTTGGGCGGCATCCATGATCCGGGCCTGCTGGCGGGGCGTCACCGCATAGGCGGCCTCGTCCAGGCTGGCGCGGGCCTTCACTTCGATAAAGGCGATCAGGCTGCGCTTCCTGGCAACGATGTCGATCTCGCCATGGGGGGTACGAAAGCGGCGGGCCAGGATGCGGTAGCCCTTGGCCAGCAGCAAAGCGGCAGCGCAGCTTTCGGCGGAGAGGCCGGTATTGAACGCGGCAACGCGCTCGGGCGCAGCCGGCTTGGGCGCGGGCTTTGGCGCGGAAACTTTGTCAGTCTTCACCATCGCCGGAGTCCCTGTGAATCTCCTTGGCGAGCTCCAGCGCGCGGGCATAGACGGCGCGGCGCGGCCGGCCGGACAGTTCGACCGCATGCGCCACGGCATCCTTGACGCTGTCACGCTGCAACGAGCTGCGCAGCAGGGCGTCGAGATCGTCTTCGGTCATGGCCTGCGCATCCGCAGCCGGTGGCCCGATGACGAGTACGAATTCACCGCGGGTCTCCAGCCCATCGGCTTCCTTGGCCAGGTCGGCAATCGCTCCGCGATTGACCTCTTCATGCATCTTGGTGAGTTCGCGGCAGATCGCCGCATCGCGGTTGCCCATGATGTCTGCGAGATCGGCCAGCGTGTCCTGCACGCGGTTGCCGGAGTCGAACATCACCAGCGTGGCATCGATAGCAGCTAGCTCGGTCAGGCGGGATCGCCGCGCCATCTGCCGCGATGGCAGAAAACCCTCGAAGAAAAAGCGATCCGTCGGCAGGGCAGAGACGGCCAGCGCGGCTAGCACCGAGGACGGCCCCGGCAGCGAAATCACATTGAAGCCTGCTGCAGTCACTTCCCGCACGAGTTTGAAGCCCGGGTCGGAAATCAATGGCGTGCCGGCATCCGACACCAGCGCGATGGACGCGCCCTGCGACAGCTTTTCAAGAATTTTTGGCCGTGCCTGTTCGGCATTGTGCTCATGATATTGCTTGAGTGTGCCGGTGATCCCGTAGCGCTCGGTTAGGCGGCGGGTGATGCGGGTGTCTTCGCAGGCGATAATATCGACCCCCGCCAGGGTCTCCAGCGCGCGCAGGGTGATGTCGCCAAGATTGCCGATCGGCGTGGCTACGAGATGCAGCCCCGGAACAGCTTTCGGTGCCATGAGCAGATGGCCGGAGACCGTGAAGGTCCGGGCCGATGGCGCCGCGGCGTCCGCAGGCGATGGGGAGAGGGGTGTTGCGCGCATGGCGACAATGTAGAGCGAATTGCGCAAAAGGGGGACAGCCGTTTTTTGGGCGTTTGGCCGTGGTTCATTCCCGTCGTGCTAATCCAGCCGCGGTGACGGGGTATGCCGGACATAAAGCTTTTGTTTTGGTTAACTTATCGCCGACAATATGTCTGAATCCGCGCCTCACACTATATAGTGGGTGACGAGCCGGGCCGATCTGATACGGCCGAAAGAAGAGAAGTGATGGCGGATCCGTTCGACCCCAAATCCGGGACCAAGGGCGCAACGCGGCGGACGGCTGTCGGCCTGCTGCTGGGTGCGCCGTTGCTCGGAGCTTGCGCGGGTGTGCAATCGACGCTGACCAATGCCTTTGGCACCGGACCCAGTGCGCCATCGGGACCCCCCGCCGGACCGGCGCAGCAGTCGCAAGCCATCGGCACCGGCGGCACGAAAGTCGGACTGATCCTGCCGCTGTCGGCTTCGGGCAATGCCGGCGTCGCCGCGCAGTCGATGAAGAATGCCGCTGAGATGGCACTCGCCGAATTCCAGAACCCCAGCATTCAACTGCTGATTAAGGACGACAATGGGAGCGCGCAGGGCGCGCAGCAGGCCGCCCAGCAGGCGCTCGACGAAGGATCCGAAATCATTCTCGGACCGTTGTTTGCGCTGTCAGTGCCGGCCACCGCGCAGCTCACGCGCGCGCGCAACGTGCCGGTGATCGCGTTCTCGACCGATTCGAGTGTCGCGGGCCGCGGTGTGTATCTGCTCAGCTTCCTGCCCGAGTCGGACGTCAATCGCATCGTCGATTACGCCGCGGGCACGGGCAAACGCTCCTTTGCGGCGATGCTGCCCGAGAATGCCTATGGCAATGTCGTTGAGGTCGCTTTCAAGCAGGCCGTCGCGCGCAAGGGTGGCCGCGTCGTCGCTTTTGAGCGCTATGGCGCGGACCGCTCCAGCGCAGCACGCAACATCGCGGCATCGCTCACCGGCGCCGACGCGTTGTTCATTGCCGACGATGGCGACGCGGTTGTCGCAACGGCTGATGCCTTGACTGCGGCGGGTGCCAATCTGCGCAATGTGCAATTGCTCGGCACGGGCCTGTGGGACAATCCGCGCGTCTTCAACAGCGCCGCGCTGCAGGGCGGGCTCTATGCCGCGCCGGATCCCGCAGGGTTTCGTGCCTTTGCGGGCCGCTATCGCGCGAAATATGGCGGCGATCCTGTGCGTACCGCGACGCTCGCTTACGATGCAGTGGCGCTGGTCGCCGCCTTGGCGCGCACCCAAGGCGGACAGCGGTTCGCACCTGAAACGCTCACCAATCCGTCCGGCTTTGCCGGCATCGATGGTCTGTTTCGTTTCCGCAGCGATGGCGGCAACGATCGCGGCCTCGCCGTGATGAAGGTTGCGTCGGGTGGTGGTCAGGCCGTGGCGGGCTCGCCGAAGAGTTTCGGGGCGTAGCGCCTACGCCGCCAGATCTGCCACGACAGCATCAAGCACGGGGAATCCCTCCTGCGTCACGCGCAGGCGGCCGTTCTGCTCGACGACGATGGCGCCTTCCTCGCGCAGGATGGCGATGCGCTTCTCATCCAGCGCGCGGCCGGACAGCATCTGATAGCGCGCGGGATCGATACCTTCGGCGAGGCGCAGGCCCATCAGCAGATATTCGTCGGCGCGTTCTTCGCTGTTGAGCAATTCATCCGATGTTACGCCGTGGCCGTTGTCTTCCACACGCATCACCCAGGCTTCCGGGCGTTTCTCGGTGGCGATGGCATGTCTGACACCGTCGATGTCGAGGCGGCCATGGGCGCCAGGCCCGATGCCGGCATATTCCTGACCGCGCCAATAGACGAGGTTGTGTTTGCACTCCGCGCCGGGGCGGGCATGATTGGAAATCTCGTAGAACGGCAGGCCTTGCTGTGCGCAGACCTCCTGCGTCACGTCATAAAGCGTGCGCGCGAGACCTTCGTCGGGTGTCTTGAGTTTGCCGGCGGCGTGCAATCCGAAGAACGGCGTGCCTTCCTCGATGGTCAGCTGATACAGCGATAGATGTTCGGCGGCTTCCGAGATGGCGAGCTTGAGTTCGTCGGTCCACATCTGCGGGGTCTGGTCGGGGCGCGCATAGATCAGATCGAACGAATACCGATCGAACGCGCTGCGCGCGATGGCCACGGCATCGAGTGCCTCGCGCGCCGTATGCAAACGTCCGAGCGACTTCAGCGACGCATCGTCGAGTGCCTGTACGCCAAGTGACACGCGGTTGACGCCGGCCTCGCGATAGCCGCGAAAGCGCGTCGCTTCGACGGAGGTCGGGTTGGCTTCAAGTGATACTTCGACGTCGGAGGCGACGTTCCAGTATTTACCGATCGAGTCGAGAATAGCGCCGACGGTTTGTGGCTGCATCAGCGACGGCGTACCGCCGCCGAGAAAGATCGACGTCACCGTACGGCTGGGCGTGCGCGCTGCGGTGGTTTCGATCTCGCGTGCGAAAGCGCGCGCGAAACGTACTTCATCGACAGCGTGATGACGGACATGGCTGTTGAAGTCGCAATACGGGCACTTCGACAGGCAGAACGGCCAGTGCACATAGACGCCGAAAGCGTCTTGCTGTGCGTCAGCGGGGTTCAAGGCAGATCTCCGCGAGTTTCACGAATGCCTTGGCGCGATGCGACAAGCCCTCGCCGAGTGGCGGCAACCCGTGCTTCTCGACCGCGGTCATTTCGCCGTAGGTGCGGGTGTGACCATCGGGCAGGAATGTCGGATCGTACCCGAAGCCGGCAGCGCCGCGCGGCGGCCAGACCAGCGTGCCATGCGCATGCGCTTCGACTTCCTCAAGATGACCGTCGGGCCAGGCCACGCAGAGTGCCGAGACGAAATGCGCGGTGCGTTTGTCGGGTGTGGTCGCACCGCGCTCCTGCAACAGGCGTTCGATCCGCGTCATGGCGCCGGTGAAGTCCTTGGACTCGCCGGCCCAGCGCGCCGAGAGGATGCCGGGCGCGCCGTCGAGGGCATCGACGACGAGGCCGGAATCATCTGCGAAGGCGGGCAGTTGCGCGACATTGGCCGCGGCAATCGCCTTGATCGCGGCATTGGCCTTGAAGGTGTTGCCGGTCTCGTCGGGTTCGGCGAGACCGAGCTCGCCGGCCGACACTGCTTCGATGCCGTAGGGGGCCAAGAGATCGCGCATCTCGGCAAGCTTGCCGGGATTGTGGGTGGCGATGACGAGCTTCCCAGTGATTCGACGATGCATGATGCGAGTCTACGCCTGCTTGATGACTTGCGGAATCACGCGATGGCCATTTTCTGCAGTTCAACCAGACGTCCGACGCCCTTTTGCGCCAGTGCCATCAACTTCAGGAACTCGTCCTGCGTGAACGGCGTCTTCTCGGCAGTGCCCTGCACCTCGATGATGCGGCCGTCGCCGGTCATCACGAAATTGGCGTCGGTGTCGGCTTCGGAATCTTCGGCATAATCGAGATCGAGCACCGGCGTGCCCTGATAGATGCCGCAGGAAATCGCCGCGATATTGTCGCGCAGCACGTTGCCGCCGCCGTTCTTGAACATGTTGCGGTTCTTCATCCACGAGATGCAGTCGGCCAGCGCAACCCATGCGCCGGTGATCGACGCCGTGCGGGTGCCGCCATCGGCCTGGATCACGTCGCAGTCGATGGTGATCTGGCGTTCGCCGAGCGCTTCGAGGTCGACGGCCGCGCGCAGCGAGCGGCCGATCAGGCGCTGGATCTCGACGGTGCGGCCGCCCTGCTTGCCGGATGCGGCTTCGCGGCGGGTGCGTTCCAGCGTGGCGCGGGGCAGCATGCCGTATTCGGCGGTGACCCAACCGCGGCCCTGGCCCTTGAGCCATGGCGGCAGGCGCTCTTCCAGCGTGGCGGTCACCAGCACGTGGGTGTCACCGAATTTCACCATGCAGGAGCCTTCGGCATATTTGACCACGCCGCGTTCCAGCGACACGGCGCGCAGTTCATCGGGCGCACGACGGCTTGGCCGCATGAGAAAATCCTTCCAAATGTCCAGAGAGAGCCTGTTCGCGGTGCTTTTAGGGGGCACGGAGCGCAGCGGCAAGGGCAGGGCAGGTTCCACGCATGCAATGGTGCTTGTATCCGGGGGCTCGGGGCGACAGATTAGGTCCTCAAGGAGTACCCTGTGGCCCACCACGATCCGATCGGCCTGATTTCGCCGCATGCCGGGCTCGCCCAGCTCAATGAGCGATCGCGTGAGATCTTCCGGCAGATCGTCGAGAGCTATCTCGCCACTGGCGAACCTGTCGGTTCGCGCAATATTTCGCGCCTGATCACGGTTCCGCTGTCGCCGGCCTCGGTCCGCAACGTCATGTCGGACCTGGAGCAGCTCGGCCTGATTTATGCACCGCATACGTCTGCTGGACGGCTGCCTACTGAACTCGGACTGCGGTTCTTCGTTGATGCCCTGATGCAGGTCGGTGACCTCACCGAACCAGAGCGGCAATCGATCCAGCAGCAGCTGTCCTCGGTAGGGCGCTCGCAGACCGTGGAGGCGGCGCTTGGCGAGGCGCTGACGCAGCTGTCCGGGCTGACCCGCGCGGCGGCGGTGGTTCTGACCGCCAAGTCCAATGTGCGGCTGAAACACATCGAATTCGTCCGTCTGGAGCCCGAAAAGGCGCTGGTCGTGCTGGTCGCCGAGGATGGCCAGGTCGAAAACCGCGTGTTGACCCTGCCGCCGGGGGTGCCGTCGTCGGCGCTGAACGAGGCGTCGAACTTCCTCAATGCCCGGATTCGCGGCCGCACGCTGGCTGAGGCCCGGTTGGAACTGGAAACGGCACTGACCCAGAACCAGATTGAGCTCGATCAACTGACCCAGAAGGTCATTGCCGCCGGCATTGCCAGCTGGTCGGGTGGCGAGAAGGACGATCGGCAGCTGATCGTGCGCGGCCAGGCCAATCTGCTCGAGGATCTCCATGCGCTGGAGGATCTTGAACGCGTTCGCCTCCTGTTCGACGATCTCGAAGCCAAGCGCGAGGTGATCGATCTTCTCGGCCGGGCGGAGACGGCCGAAGGTGTCCGCATCTTCATCGGCTCGGAAAATAAGCTGTTCTCGCTGTCCGGCTCGTCCACGATCATTGCGCCCTACAGCGATGGCGCCGGCCATATCGTCGGCGTTCTCGGTGTCATCGGCCCGACCCGGCTGAACTATGCGCGGGTGATCCCGATGGTAGATTACGCGGCGCGCATCGTCAGCCGCATGCTCGGCGGCTGACAGATCGGCCGAATCCGGCTGGTTGCGCTTGATTTTCGGCGCTCAAACCCCGATATCCCGCTCAGCAATCCCACCATTTTGGCGTGTTTTTGAGAAGGCAGCGTGATGACTGATTCCAATGGGCAGAACGACAATCAGGACAAGACGGCGCAGGCCGCCGATCCGGTGGTCTCCAAGCCCTACATCATGCCGGACGATCCGGAACCGAATTCAGTCGAGGCCCTGACCAAGGAAGCGGCGGAATCGCGCGACAAGATGCTGCGCACGCTGGCGGAGATGGAAAATCTGCGCAAGCGGACCCAGAAGGAAGTCGCCGACGGCCGCACCTATGCGATCGCCAATTTCGCGCGCGAAGTGCTCGATATCGCCGACAGCCTGCAGCGCGCCCTCGATGCCGTGCCTGCCGATACCAAGGCCGCCGCCGATCCGGGCCTGAAGGCGCTGCTCGAAGGCGTGGAGCTCACTGAGCGCTCGCTACTCAACACGCTGGAAAAGAACGGCGTGA
Organism: Tardiphaga sp. 42S5; assembly: GCF_034044155.1. Lineage (NCBI taxonomy): Bacteria > Pseudomonadati > Pseudomonadota > Alphaproteobacteria > Hyphomicrobiales > Nitrobacteraceae > Tardiphaga > Tardiphaga sp. 42S5. The sequence continues at coordinate 838,101 of NZ_CP139027.1, forward strand.
AGAAGTTCGACCCGTCGGGCGAGAAATTCGATCCGAATTTCCAGCAGGCGATGTACGAAGTGCCCGATGCTTCCGTGCCTGCGGGCACCGTCGTTCAGGTCGTGCAGGCCGGCTACACCATTGGCGAGCGCGTGCTGCGCCCGGCGCTGGTCGGTGTCTCGAAGGGTGGCGCCAAGGCTGCACCTGTAGCGTCGGAGTAAAGCTGCGTAGTAAGAGCTGAATCGCCCGGTCAAGCCGGGCGATGACAGCGAGAGTTAAGCCGCCAGATCGCCCGACTGAATACGCTTCACGCCGGCCTTGTTCATGTCGGCCCAGGCTTTGGCCAGTGAGCCCTGCGTGTCGATGCCGCGGCAGGCATCTTCGACTACATAGACATCGAAACCTGCTTTTCGCGCATCGAGCGCGGACCACGCGACACAGAAGTCGGTGGCGAGGCCGGCGATAAATACGCGCTGCAATTTGCGGGCTTTCAGATAGGCGGCAAGACCGGTGGTGGTCTTTCCGTCAGCCTCGGTAAACGCCGAATAGCTGTCGACGTCCTTGCTGAAGCCCTTGCGCAGGATCAGCTCGGTATGCGGGATCGCGAGATCCTTCGACAGCGCAGCCCCTTCAGTGCCCTGCACGCAGTGATCCGGCCACAGCACCTGCTTGCCGTACTTCACCTCGGTGGTTTCGAACGGTTTCTTGCCGCTATGGCTGGACGCAAACGAGATGTGACCCGGCGTGTGCCAGTCCTGCGTCATCACCACGTCGGCGAATTTCTTTGCGATGGCGTTGATGACCGGCACGACCTTGTCGCCGTCCTTCACCGCAAGGCTGCCACCGGGCAGGAAGCAGTTCTGCACGTCGATCACCAGCAACACGGATGTACGATCGAGGCTGACCTTGCCAGCGGCGGATAGTGTTTTGGGAGCAAGGCTGGTCATGGCCATGGTTCCAAGCCCTCCGAGAATTTGACGTCTGTTGAGCATCGCGAAATTCCCCGTACCGAATTGGCCCAGCAAATCAGGTCACGGGGAGATCGTAAAGCGGGCCGTGAGGACGGCCGTGCGTTCTTTAGCGCGGCTCGATACCGTCGCGCACGGCGCGGAAGCGCGGAAACGCCTTGGCCCAATCGTCACGTGGGGCGCTTGCGATAATGCGCATGGTGACCTTGCCGCCGCCGAAGCGCAGCCACTGCACAACGCTGACCGGCGTGTTGTTCTTGCCGCTGACGGCGTCGATACGGGTCTCCCAGCCTGCCATGCCGTCGATCCGTTGCGGCTCCGACATGGTGATGCGGCCTTCGCGCAGGCCGGGAATCGTGCCTGCGGCCTGCTGGGCAAAGCGGCCGCGATCTTCAGCCTTTTCCGGCGCGGAGGCCAGGCTGCCGATCACCACAAAAGGACTCGTTTCGATGCTGTTCTCGTCGCTCGAGTCGGCCAGCAATAGCGCGGCACCCGGCGCCAGCGTGCGGACGGTCTTGAAGTCGCTCATTTCCGAGACCTTGAACGGCATCAGACCGAGTTGTTCTGCCAGCGGGACTTCCTTGCGGACAACGGCGGATGAGAGCATCTGGCGCACCGCGTCGTCGGTGTAGATTTTCTGGGCGTTTTCCGGGACCTGCACGGCGACATAGCCGGAGAAGGTCCCGCCGCTGACGATCATCGAATAGCGCCTGACATTGCCGGTCGCGTCCTTGGCGTTCTCGATCGTGTAGAAGGCCTTTCCGGCCGTGGTCTCGATGCTCTCGGGCTTCGCGGCCATACCAGCCGGATTGGCCTTGAACGCGATCTCAACCTCGTTGAAGGCGGCGGCTGGTAGCTCGGTCATGAGCACTTTGACGCCCTGATCGGATGTCTCGAAGCCGACAAAGGTCTTTGCCGGGGCGAGGCCGACCAGCGGGGCCAGACCCACGCGGACCCCCGGCGGGAAAATCGGATCGGCCGCCAAAGCGGGGCGGTGGGCGACCGAAATGGCCGTCAGCATGGTCAAGGCGAACAGGGGCGCAGCATGTTTCATGAAAAATCTACTGGGTTTGCATTGAGGCTGTTCGATGGTGCGGGGCTCCGGCCTTGGTCGCCGCGCGCCCGGTCGGAAAGGGCTTTCACGGTTGCCCTGTTCCGCCAACAGATCAAGCCATAAATCCGTTCCCGGCGCCGTCCGCGCCCATCCGTCGCGTATTGGCGAAACAACCGCCAAGGGTCTGTTTCACCAAATATTAATTTCGCGCACCGGTCGTGTTTTCATGGGTCTGGAGTGTGCCAGATGCCTTGCGGCCACCACCCCCCCTCCTATATGAGGCCTACCGTCGCAATATCGCGAATAGTTGATGTTTGGGGGTTGGGAGCGGGGTGCCGTCAGGGCCCAGCCAACCTGCCGCAGAAAAAGGATATGAGAGCATGGGAAAGGTCATCGGTATCGACCTCGGTACGACGAATTCCTGCGTCGCCGTCATGGATGGCAAAACGCCGAAGGTCATCGAGAACGCAGAAGGCATGCGGACCACGCCGTCCATCGTGGCTTTTACCGATGATGGCGAGCGCCTCGTCGGCCAGCCGGCCAAGCGCCAGGCAGTTACCAATCCCGAGCGCACCATTTTCGCGGTGAAGCGCCTGATCGGCCGCCGCTATGACGATCCGACCGTCGAGAAGGACAAGAAGCTCGTCCCCTACAAGATTGCCAAGGGTGGCAATGGCGACGCCTGGGTCGAAGTCGACGGTAAAACCTATTCGCCCTCGCAGATCTCCGCCTTCACGCTGCAGAAGATGAAGGAGACCGCGGAGGCTCATCTCGGCCAGAAGGTCGAGCAGGCCGTCATCACCGTGCCCGCTTACTTCAACGACGCCCAGCGTCAGGCCACCAAGGATGCCGGCAAGATCGCTGGTCTCGAAGTGCTGCGCATCATCAACGAGCCGACTGCTGCTGCGCTCGCTTACGGCCTCGACAAGTCGAAGTCCGGCACCATCGCGGTGTACGACCTCGGCGGTGGTACCTTCGACGTCTCGATCCTTGAGATCGGCGACGGCGTGTTCGAAGTGAAGTCCACCAACGGCGATACGTTTCTCGGCGGTGAAGACTTCGACATGCGTCTGGTCGGCTACCTCGCCGACGAGTTCAAGAAAGAGCAGGGCATCGACCTGCGCAACGACAAGCTGGCCCTGCAGCGTCTGAAGGAAGCTGCTGAAAAAGCGAAGATCGAGCTGTCGTCGACGACCCAGACCGAAATCAACCTGCCGTTCATCACGGCGGATGCCTCAGGTCCGAAGCATCTGACGCTGAAGCTGACCCGCGCCAAGTTCGAAGCGCTGGTCGACGATCTCGTGCAGAAGACCATCGAGCCTTGCCGCAAGGCGCTCAAGGATGCCGGCCTCACCGCCGGTGAAATCGGCGAAGTGGTTCTGGTCGGCGGCATGATCCGCATGCCGAAGATCCAGGAAGTCGTGAAGCAGTTCTTCGGCAAGGAGCCCCACAAGGGCGTCAACCCGGACGAAGTCGTGGCCATCGGCGCCGCCATTCAGGCCGGCGTGCTGCAGGGCGACGTCAAGGACGTGCTGCTGCTCGACGTGACCCCGCTGTCGCTGGGCATCGAGACGCTGGGTGGCGTGTTCACCCGGATCATCGAGCGCAACACAACGATCCCGACCAAGAAGAGCCAGGTGTTCTCGACGGCCGAAGACAACCAGAACGCCGTTACCATCCGGGTCTTCCAGGGTGAGCGCGAAATGGCGGCCGACAACAAGCCGCTCGGCCAGTTCGACCTGATGGGCATTCCGCCGGCTCCGCGCGGCATGCCGCAGGTCGAGGTGACCTTCGACATCGACGCCAATGGCATCGTCAACGTGTCGGCGAAGGACAAGGCGACCAACAAGGAACAGCAGATCCGGATCCAGGCATCCGGCGGTCTGTCCGAGTCCGACATCCAGAAGATGGTCAAGGACGCCGAAGCGAACGCTGCCGAGGACAAGAAGCGTCGTGAGGCTGTCGATGCCAAGAACCACGGTGATGCCCTCGTGCATTCGACCGAGAAGGCTCTCGGCGAGCATGGCGACAAGGTTGGTGAGACCGAGCGCCGCGCCATCGAGGATGCCATGAGCGACCTGAAGGAAGCTCTGAAGGGTGATGATGCCGAGGCGATCAAGGCCAAGACCAACACGCTGGCGCAAGCTTCGATGAAGCTCGGCGAAGCGATGTACACCCAGCAGGCCGAGGCTGACGCCAAGCGCGATGCCGAGAAGGATGACGTGGTCGACGCCGAATTCACGGAAGTCGACGACGACAAGCCGAAGAAGTCGGCCTGATAGGCGAGCGGAACGATGACCCTCATCCTGAGTAGCGCGGTGCGCGTCTCGAAGGATGAGGGTTGTTTTTTGTTAGGCCGGCCTTGTTAGGCAAGTTTTGTTAGTGCGGGAGTAGCATCTTCATCGATGCGTTCTTCTGGGATGCTCCTCGGGATGAGGACCAATTTCGGGCGGATCTGACTGATGTCCACCAAGCAATGTTATTACGAGACGTTGGAAGTCGAGCGCGGCGCGAATGATGCGACCCTGAAGACGTCGTTTCGCAAGCTTGCGATGAAATGGCATCCGGACAAGAATCCAGGCGATGCCGCCGCTGAAGTGAAGTTCAAGGAAATTGCCGAGGCCTACGACGTCCTCAAGGACGGCGACAAGCGCGCGGCCTATGACCGTTATGGCCATGCGGCCTTTGAACAGGGCAATGGTGGCGGCGGTGGTCCGGGCTTTGGATCCGGCTTCGCCTCCTCCTTCTCCGACATTTTCGAAGACCTGTTCGGCATGGCCGGACAACGTGGCGGTGGCCGCAGCGGCGGCCGCGAGCGCGGGGCAGATCTGCGCTACAACATGGAAATCACGCTGGAGGAGGCTTACTCCGGCAAGACTGCACAGATCGAGATTCCGGTCGCGGTGACCTGCGAAGCCTGCTCCGGCACCGGCGCCAAGGCCGGCACCAAACCGAAGGCCTGTTCGACCTGCGGCGGCGCCGGCCGCGTCCGCCAGGCCCAGGGCTTCTTCACGCTGGAAAGGACCTGCCCGAGCTGTCAGGGCCGCGGTCAGATGATCGAAGATCCGTGCCCGAGCTGTTCCGGCGCCGGCCGCGTCGAGCGCGAGCGCACGCTCTCGGTCAACATTCCGGCGGGCGTCGAGGACGGCACCCGCATTCGTCTCGCCAACGAAGGCGAAGCCGGCGCGCGCGGTGGCCCGTCAGGCGATCTCTATATCTTCCTGTCGCTGGCCTCGCACGACTTCTTCCAGCGCGATGGCGCGGACCTGCATTGCCGCGTGCCGATCTCGATGGTGACCGCGGCGCTCGGCGGCGAATTCGAAGTGCCGACCATCGAAGGCGGGCGCAACAAGGTCAAGGTTCCCTCGGGCACGCAGTCCGGGCGCCGCTTCCGCGTTTCGTCGAAGGGCATGCCGGTGCTGCGCTCGCGCCAGACCGGCGACATGTATGTCCAGGTCGTCGTGGAAACGCCGCAGAACCTGACGAAAAAGCAGCAGGAGCTGCTGGCCGAATTCGAGAAACTATCTTCGGGTGCAACGCAACCTGAAGCCGCGGGTTTCTTCACTAAGGTCAAGGACTTCTTCGGAACGCGGACCGGCTCCTGACGTTGGAAGCTTGACCGTTTCCATTGTTGCCTATACCTCTTTATGACGAAATTCTGACGTTCCGCACGTTCCGCGGTCTGCCTGGAAGCGACATGCCTCTGCACTCGTCCGCGCGTACGTTGAAGAAGCCGCTCCGTCTCGACGACGAGGTTCGCTTCCTCCGTTCATGGATCGATAAGCCGCTGCATATGGGTGCCGTGATGCCGTCGGGCAAAGCTCTTGCCCGCACGATGGCGCAATATGTCGACAATGACGCGACCGGTCCGGTCATCGAACTTGGACCCGGCACCGGCGCGATCACCTCTGCGCTCGTCGCGCATGGGGTGGACCAGAAGCGTCTGGTGCTCGTCGAATTCAATCCCACCTTTTGCGCACTGCTGCGTGAGCGCTACCCACAGGCGACGATCGTTCAGGGCGACGCCTACACACTGCGCGATACCCTGTGGGATGTGCTGAAAGAGCCCGCCTCCGCCGTCGTCTCCGGCCTGCCGCTGGTCACCAAGCCAATGCTGACGCGCCTCAAGCTGATCCGCGATGCCTTCGCGGCGATGTCGCCGAACGCGCCCTTCGTGCAGTTCACCTATTCGGTGGCGCCGCCGATCCCCAAATCGCTGCCCGGCGTGTCCACAGAGGCCTCCGAGCGGATCTGGATGAACCTTCCGCCGGCGCGCGTCTGGGTGTATCGCAAACGCTAGTGCCGGCCGCGATCGCGCGGTGGCTTCGCCCCGACGATCGGAATCATGGCTGCGATCAAGATCCTCGTTATTCCAGGCTCGCTGCGCACAGGGTCGCTGAATGCGAAACTCGCGGCTGTCGCCATTGACGCGCTGGTTCGCGCCGATGTCGATGCCACCAGGATTTCGCTCGGCGACTTTCCGCTGCCGATCTATGACGGCGACCTCGAGAGCAATTCCGGCGTACCGAAACATGCGCTCGATCTGAAGCGTATGATATCGGCGCATCATGGTGTGCTGATCGTGACGCCTGAATACAACGCGTCGCTGCCGCCGCTGGTGAAGAATACGATCGACTGGATCTCGCGCGTGGAAGACACGCATGAGAGCAAGGGCCAGGTGTTTCGCGAGCGGCCGTTTGCGATTGCGGCGGCTTCGAATGGGCGGCTTGGCGGTGCGCGCTGTTTGCAGGCCTTGCGGCTGGTGCTGTCGGCGTGTCGCGCGATGGTGATCCCGAACCAGCTCACGCTGGCGTTCGCCGGTGAGGCCTATGACGATATGGACCGGCTGAAACACGCCGCCGACAAGGATGCGATGACGGCGATGGTGCGCCAGCTTATCGATGTCGCGCAGCAGATGAAGTGAGACGAGATGACGTTGCAGACCATTGATCCCCGCGACCGCCTGATCGTCGCGCTCGATTTGCCGGATGTTGACGCTGCCGAAGCGATGATCGCGCGGCTCGGCGACAGCGTGACTTTCTACAAGATCGGCTATCAGCTCGGCTATGCTGGCGGTCTGCCGCTGGTGCGCAAGCTCGCCGATACCGGAAAGAAGGTGTTCGCCGATCTGAAGATGCACGACATCGGCAACACCGTCGCGCGCGGTGTGGAAAGCGTGGCGAAGCTCGGCGCGACCTTTCTCACCGTGCATGGCTATCCGCAGACCATGCAGGCGGCGGCCAATGCCAGCAAGGGCTCCGGCCTGAAGATCCTCGCGGTGACAGTACTGACCTCGTACGACAACGAGGATCTGAAGGCCGCGGGCTATCAACTCGGTGTCAGCGATCTCGTCGCCGCGCGCGCGCAGCAGGCGCAGGCGCTCGGTATCGATGGCCTCGTCTGCTCGCCGGAAGAGGCGGCGAACCTGCGCAAGCATATCAAGCCTGAGATGTGTCTGGTCACGCCCGGTGTGCGCCCCGCGGGCAGTGACGTGGGCGATCAGAAGCGGATCATGACCCCGGCACGCGCGATTGCCGAAGGTTCGGACTATCTGGTGGTCGGCCGTCCGGTAATGGAAGCTGCTGATCCGAAGGCTGCGGCCGAGGCGATCGTCGCCGAAATTACGCAGGCACTGGCGAACAAGTAAGAACGGGACAGGGAGAGAGACAGATGGCCAAGGCTTACTGGATTGCACGCGTCGACGTGCACAATATGGACGGCTACAAGCAATACGTGGCCGAGAACGGCCCGGTCTTCAATAAATTCGGGGCCAAATTCCTGGTGCGCGGTGGTCAGTTCGAGGCCAAGGAAGGCACGTCGCGCTCGCGCAATGTTGTGCTCGAATTCAAGGACTACGCGACCGCGCTAGCCTGTTACAATTCGCCGGAATACCAGCGGTTGGTCGCGATGCGCAGCCCGCACGGCGAGAGCGATCTCGTGATCATCGAGGGGTATGACGGTCCGCAGCCTTGAGCGGCAGGGCCTTAAGCATGTGTTTGATCTGATTGGTATCTAAGGACTTTAGGTACCGTGGGCGTGTTGCCGCCGTGGCAACGCGCCGCTATACCGCCTTGAGATACTGAGGATCGTTCAATGTCCGATATGAGACTGATCGTTGCTGGCGCCGGCGGCCGAATGGGCCGCGCGCTGATCCGCACCATCTCCGAAACCCCCGGCGCTGTTGTTTCCGGTGCGCTCGAGGCGCCCGGCTCGGAGCTGCTCGGACAGGATGCCGGCGTGCTCGCCGGCCTGCCCGAGAACGGCGTCAAACTCTCGGCCGACCTCTGGACGCTGTCGAAGGATGCCGATGGTATCCTTGATTTCACGGTGCCTGCGGCGACCATCGCCAATGTTGCGATCGCAGCCCAGCGCGGCCTCGTTCACGTGATCGGCACCACCGGCCTGTCGTCGTCGGACAACGCGGTGATCAAGAGCGTGACCGGTCAGGCCATCGTCGTGCAGTCGGGCAATATGAGCCTCGGCGTCAATCTGCTCGCCGCGCTGGTGAAGCGCGTTGCGCAGTCGCTCGATGACGGCTTCGACATCGAAGTGCTGGAGATGCATCACAAGGCCAAGATCGACGCGCCCTCGGGCACGGCTTTCATGCTGGGTCAGGCTGCTGCCGAGGGCCGCAAGATTCCGCTCGAGCAACATTCGGCGCGTGGCCGCGACGGGCTCACCGGCGCGCGCAAAACCGGCGATATCGGCTTTGCCTCGTTGCGCGGCGGTACTGTCGCTGGCGATCATACGGTGATCTTCGCCGGTCCCCATGAACGCATCGAGCTGTCGCACAAGGCCGAGGATCGCATGATCTTCGCCCATGGTGCGCTGAAGGCGGCGATGTGGGCGCATGGAAAAAAGCCAGGTTTGTACTCGATGGCTGACGTGCTCGGCCTTGGTGAAATGTAAGAAGAACGAAACGGAATTCTCGATGAACGAACGTCTTCTCGTCCTCGTCCGTCATGGACAGAGCGAATGGAATCTGAAGAACCTTTTCACCGGCTGGAAAGATCCTGATCTCACCGAGAAGGGCGTCGCAGAGGCCAAGGAAGCCGGCCGCAAGCTGAAGGCGCAGGGTCTGACCTTCGATGTCGCGTTCACCTCGGCGCTGACCCGCGCGCAGCACACGCTCAATCTCACACTGGAAGAGATGGGCCAGACCGGCCTGCCGATCACGAAACATCTGGCGCTGAACGAGCGCGATTACGGTGATCTCTCCGGCCTCAATAAGGACGACGCCCGCGCCAAATGGGGCGAGGAGCAGGTCCATGTCTGGCGTCGTTCCTATGACGTGCCGCCGCCCGGTGGCGAGAGCCTGAAGGATACGCTGGCGCGCACGCTGCCGTATTTCGTGCAGGAAATCCTGCCCTGCGTGCTGCGCGGCGAACGCACGCTGGTAGCGGCCCACGGCAATTCGCTGCGTGCCCTGATCATGGTGCTGGAGAAGCTGACGCCGGAAGGCATTCTCGCCCGCGAACTCGCAACCGGCGTGCCGGTGATCTACCGACTCAATGCCGACGCGACGGTGGCATCGAAGGTGGATCTGGCGGGTTGATCGACGCGCTCGATTGCGTGGCGCGGTTAGCGCGCCATCGCAACCGACACGAAATCCGAGATCGCATCCAGAAAGACGTCCGGCTTCTGCAATTGCGGGACATGCGCGCAGCCCGGAAGCACGATCAGTCGTGCATCAGGTAGTCCGGCAGCAAGCTCTCTGGACATCGGTGGTGGCGTCGCTTCATCGTGCTCGCCGACCAGCACCAGCACCGGCGCTTTGACGGTCCCGATCTCGGGGCGCAGGTCCAGCGTCGCCAGGGACTCGCAGGCACTCTGAAACACGCCGGGATCCGTGCGCAAAAAGGCATCGCGGCGATCGCGCATCAGCTCCGGGTTCTGCTCCTGAAATTCAGCGGCGAACAAGCGTCGCATCGCGACATCGGTAACCGCCGGCAATCCCTTGGTCGATGCTGCCGTCGCCATGTTGCGGAACGCCTCGCGGCCGGGTTCGGAAAACGCTGCGCCGCAATCGGCGAGAACCAGACGGCCTGCAATGCCCGGATGGCGGATCGCCATCTGCAAGGCAACGAAACCGCCATAGCCGTTACCGAGCACGATCGTGTCCGCGCCGTCGCCGCAGTCCCTGACGGCCTCCGCCACGCGGTCCGCCACCGCGGCCAGTCCGCCGCTTACGGTGTCTGATCCCCCAAAACCCGGCAATTCGGGAACGATGACACGGTGGGTCTTGGCCAGCGAGGGCACGATGCTGTCGAAGCTTGCCCGGTCAGACAGCAGCGAGTGAAGCAGCACCATGGCCGGTCCTTCGCCGAATTGCGCTGCATTGACGGTGCCGTTTGCCAAGCGCCGATCTGCCATTTTTGCCTCTCCAGTCAAAAGCTTGCAGCCCGCAGCCTGATCGGCTGTCGCATCCGCCTGTCCTGTTGTGTCCCGGACCGGAGCCTAAAAGCAAGTCCCCGATCGCGCAAATCTGACTTGACGTGATATTTCACGATATGCATCTTTGTCGGAGAATCAGAGGAAATATCCGTGCTTCTTCGAGATAATGTCTACAATAGCCTCAGGTCTGATATCCTGATGTGTCGCTTTCTGCCAGGCGATGATATGCGGGAGCAGGAGCTGGCGGAGCGCTATGCGGTCAGCCGCCAGCCCGTACGTGAGGCTTTGCTGCGGCTGGAGCGCGAGCATCTCGTGACGGTGCAGCCGCGCCAGGGTTATCGGGTCAATCCGATCTCGATCTCGGACGCCCGGGACCTATTGCGGTTTCGCTATGCGGTCGAGCCGGCCTGTGTGTCGGAAGCGATCGAGCACGCCTCGGACAACATCCTGCGCGGATTGGACCAGTACAGGTCGTTCGACGGCTCGGCGGAAGATTTCATCGATTATAACCGCGCCTTCCACATCGCGCTGGCACAGGCGTCCGGCAACCGGCGCATGGCGTCGGCCGCGCGCGATCTGATCGAACAGGCCGACCGGCTAGTGCGCGTCAGCATCGCCAACGTCAAGGGCCGCGATCACATGCAGCTCGTGGGTGAGCACGTCAGCCTGATCGACGCCATGCAGCGCCGCGACCAGCGCGGCGCGGCGCGCATCATCAAGGCCCACATCGAGAAAACAGAAAAGCGCGTGCTGCCTGCCTTGGCGCGTAACGCGATCATCGTCGAAGGGAGAGATCTATGAACATTCCAGCAAAAACCGGCTCCATCGATGTCGAGATTCACGGCAACTTCGTAGACGGCCGCGAAGTCGAGGCCGGCAACGGCGAGATGATCGATGTGCGCAACCCGGCCACGGGCGACGTAATCGCGCGAATCCCCAATTCGACCGCAGCCGATATCGATCATGCCATGAAGAGCGCGCGTGCGGCGTTCGAAGGGCGCGCCTGGGGTGGCATGGATACACGTGCCCGTGCGCGCCTGATCAATAAGCTCGCCGATGCGTTCGAGGCCAACTTAGACACGCTGTATCGGCTGGAAACGTTGAACAACGGCCGTCCAGTCAACGAGACACGTGCGCAGCTCTCGCGCCTCCCGGACTTCTTCCGCTACTTCGCGGGCGTCGCCCTGGCGCGGCGCGATTCCGTCATTCCGGTTGAAGGCGCGTATCTCAACTATACGCTGCGCACGCCGATCGGGATCGTGGCGAACTGTACGCCGTTCAATCATCCGCTGATGATCCTGTGCAAGTCGCTGGCTGCCGTTCTGGCCACCGGTTGCGTCACCGTCGTCAAGCCGTCGGAATATACGCCCCTGACCACGTTGAAGCTCGCGCAGATCTTCACCGAAGCCGGCCTGCCGCCGGGCGTATTTAATATCGTGCTCGGCTACGGCCCGAGCGCCGGCAAGATGCTGTCCGAACACCCTGACATCAACAAGCTGGTGCTGACCGGTGGCACTGAAGCGGGGCGCATCGCCGGATCATCCGCGGCGAAAGTGTTCGCGCATCAGACCATGGAGCTCGGCGGCAAGACGCCCGTCATGGTGTTCGATGATTTCGATGTCGATCAGGCGGTCAATTACGCCGCTTTCGGCGCCTTCATCGGTGCTGGCCAGACTTGCGTCTGCGCTTCCAGGCATATCGTGCAGGCCTCGATCTACGACGAGTTCGTCGCGAAGCTGCAGGCCAAGACGAAGTCTATCCGCATCGGCGATCCGTTCGATCCCAACACGCAGCTCGGCCCGGTGATCTCGGCACGCCAGCGTGACCGCGTGCTTTCCTATGCGCGTTTCGGCCACGAAGACGGTGCCCGGCTGGTTGCTGGTGGCGTTGCGGCAAAGGTTGCCGGTCACGAAAACGGGTTCTTCGTGGAGCCCACGGTGTTCGCCGATGTTCGGTCGGACATGCGCATCTTCCAGGAAGAGGTGTTCGGTCCGTTCACATCTGTCACGCCGTTCAAGGACGAGGCCGATGCGTTGCGTCTGGCCAATGATTCCCCGTTCGGACTTGCAGCGGCGATCCGCACCCGTGACGTCGCGCGCGCACATCGCGTGGCCGGCCGCGTCAAGGCGGGTATCGTCTGGATCAATGATCATCATCGCCTCGATCCTGCATCGCCCTGGGGCGGCGTGGACGACAGTGGCATCGGCCGTGAATGCGGCACCGAAAGCTTCGATGATCACTTCAACACCAAGAGCGTGATGGTGGCGACGGGCGATGGCCCGTTCGACTGGTATCGCGACACGGCGGGGCAGAAGCGACTGAACTAGAGCAAAGCGATCGCCAACAGATCCCCCACAGAGGGACGGCGCTAATCGATATGGAAACAAACAGGGAGAGACGACGATGCCGACATCAGTAAATGCGGGCGGCCGGTTGGACCGGCTGCCGATCGGACCGTTCCACTACCGCATCATGACGTTGATCGGGATTGGAATGTTCTTCGACGGCTTTGACATCTATATCGCAGGAACAGTGCTGGGCGTGACGCTCAAGAGCGGCTTCTCGACACTCGCGGAGAATGCGCTGTTCATTTCGGCGACGTTCTTCGGAATGATGCTCGGCTCGTTCGGCACCGGCTTTCTCGGTGATCGCTACGGCCGTCGGTTCTCCTACCAGTTCAATCTGCTGCTGTTCGGCGTGGCATCGCTTGCGGCGGCATTCGCACCAAACATGACCATCCTGATCCTGTGCCGCTTCGTGATGGGCCTCGGACTCGGTGCCGAAAACGTGGTCGGCTACTCGACGATGACCGAGTTCGTTCCCGCGCGTTCGCGGGGCAAGTATCTGGGGCTGATGGCCGTCTGCGTCGTCAGTGGCCTGCCGGTGGCGCTACTGGTGGCCTCGTTCGTGGTGCCGATGTTCGGATGGCGCGCCATGTTCGTACTCGGCGGCATCGGTGCGCTGGTGGTCTGGTACATGCGCAAGAACCTGCCGGAGTCGCCGCGCTGGCTCGAGGCCGTCGGCCGCCGCGAGGAGGCAGAGGCGCTCATGCAGAAGATCGAGAGTGAGGCCGCCCAAGGCAAGCCGCTGCCACCGGTGACCACGGTCCCGACCGTGCAGGCGTCCGGCCAGCTGTCGTCGCTATTCGCGCCCCCACTGCTGTCGCGTATGATCGTCGGTTCGATCTGCCTGATCACCATCAACACATTGCTGTATGGCTTCGTGACCTGGCTGCCGGTGTTCTTCATCAAACAGGGATTGAGTGTTGCCACGTCGTTCAGTTACTCGCTACTGATGGCGCTGGGTGCTCCGGTCGGCTCGGCCATCGGCGCGCTGACGGCCGACCGTTGGGGCCGCAAGCCGACCATCATCGGTTCGTCGCTGATCGCGGTGGTGTTGGGCATCATCTATCCGATGATTTCCGATCCGCTTCTGCTGCCAGCGGTCGGTTTCGCGCTCACGATCCCGATCTATGTGCTGGTTGCGTTGCTGTTCGGCATCTATATCCCCGAACTGTTCCCCACCGAAGTGCGCTTGCGGGCGTCGGGGATCGTCAACACGCTGGGGCGCGGCGCAACCATCGTGACGCCGTTCTTGGTGGTGACCCTGTTCGAGGCGCGCGGCGTTGCGGGCGTAATGGCGCTGATGATCGGATTGCTGGTGCTGCAGATCATCACGGTGTGGGCGTTCGGCATTGAGCCACGGAACCGCAGCCTTGAAGAAATGAAGACCGACGAATCCTCAGCGCCCGTGCTGAAGGAAGCGTCTTAGTCGTTCAGTCCAATGGGCCGCAGGAAACTGCGGCCCATTGCTGCTAATTCGCTCCCACCTGTCCGGCTTCCCAGCCGATCATGGCCTGCTTCCGTGTAATGCCCCAATGATAACCCGTCAGCGCGCCGGATTTACCGAGCGCGCGATGGCACGGCACCACGAAGGAAATCGGGTTCCTGCCGACGGCGGCGCCGACGGCGCGTGCGGCCTTCGGGTTTTCGATCTTACAGGCGATATCCGAATAGCTGACGGCGCGGCCCATCGGGATTTTCAGCAGCGTTTCCCAGACACGGACTTCGAAGTCGGTGCCGATCAGCACCACCCGCAACGGCTGGTCCGGGCGCCACAGCTTGCTGTCGAAAATTCGCTGCGCCAGTCCAGCCGTGCCAGGAGTGTCCTCAATCAATGTGGCCGCCGGCCAGCGCCGACTCATGTCGGCGAAAGCGCGCTGTTCGTCGCCGGGATCGGAGAAAGCGAGACCCGCAAGGCCGCGGTCGCTGGCGATCACGATGGCAGTGCCGAACGGCGAGGAATGGAAGCCATAACGCAGCTCCATGCCGGCGCCGCCGGTCTTCCATTCACCCGGCGACATCGCCTCATGCGTCACGAACAGGTCATGCAGACGGCTTGGGCCTGACAGACCGGAATCGAGGGCTGCGTCGAGCACGCTGGCAGAATCGCGCAGTAGGCCCTTAGCGTGGTCGAGCGTCAGCGCCTGCATGAACGCTTTCGGTGTCAGTCCGGCCCAGCGGCGGAACAGGTGGTGCAACTCGTCCGGCGTCACGCTCGCGGCGTCCGCCACGGCCTCGATGTTCGGCTGGCCCCGCCACTGTGAGTGCATGAAACCTATGGCACGGCGCACGGAATCGTAATCGCGCAGGGCCGCGTCGCGCTGGCCCGGCTTGATCGGGCGATGCTCAGTCATCGCTAGGTCTCTGGCAAGATTCATCATGATATTGATGTAGGCCTGCCCCGGCGCGCAAACCACCCGATTCCCGATTGGTCATCAGCTCACCGGATTATAGGTCTGGCCGCGTTTGGCGGCCTGGAGCGCTTCCATCAAGGCTTTGATGAAGCTTGCCTTTTCCTCCGCGCCGAGGAACCGTGCGATCGACACCCGACGGCCGCGCGACACCAGAAAAAGCTGCTCGATGCCGAATTCGGCGTGGCACACCTGATCGATCTGCACCCAGAGTGGATTGAATGCCCATTCCACGACGTCGCCGCGGGGGCTGACCCGGCGCACACGGATTTCCGACGGCGTGACCGTGATCTCTTCGGTGGCCCTGGCGCGTCTGTCGTAGACTTTGAAGGCGATATAGATCGCCAGCAGGTCGAGGCCGAAAAAGCCGAGCACCGGCCAGGCGCCCATCAGCAGGAAGGTCATACCCGCGCCGAACGAGACCATGCTGATGAAACCCATGAGCATGAGGAAGCCCTTGCGACCCAGCGCGTGATGCGGACGCAGTAGCGCGCTGAACAGCATCGGTTCCGGCGGGACGTCAAAGTCGTTGCCTGATGTCATGGTCCCTCAGTATATCCCTTTGATGCCGAAAATCACCCGCAAGCTCCCCGCCAGCACGAAATCCAGTCCTGCAAAGAAGGTCGTAGCGAGAGCGGTCAAGGCACCAGCGAAGAAGATAGCCAAGCTGAAACCCATCAAGTTGAGGCCTTGGACCAAAGCCCAGGTCCATGAAGCCTTCTCGCGCTTCCGCAAGGCCAATCCCGAGCCCAAGGGCGAGCTCGAACATCTCAATCCCTACACATTGCTGGTTGCAGTGGTGTTGTCCGCGCAGGCGACTGACGCCGGAGTCAACAAGGCGACGCGCGCGCTGTTTCCCATCGCCGATACGCCGCAAAAGATGATCGATCTCGGCGAAGAGACGGTGCGGGAGTATATCAAGACCATCGGCCTCTATCGCACCAAGGCGAAGAACGTTATCGCGCTCTCGGAAAAGCTGATGCGCGAATTCGGCGGCGTCGTGCCGCGCACCCGCACCGAAATCGAGTCGTTACCGGGGGCGGGGCGCAAGACCGCCAATGTCGTGCTCAACATGGCGTTTGGCGAGCACACGATGGCTGTGGACACCCATGTCTTTCGCGTCGGCAATCGCACCAACATGGCGCCGGGCAAGAACGTGCTGGACGTCGAACTCGAATTGGAGCGCGTGATCCCGCACGAGTTCATGCTGCATGCTCATCATTGGCTGATCCTGCACGGCCGCTATACGTGTCTCGCACGCAAGCCGCGCTGCGAGGTGTGTCTGATCAACGATCTGTGCCAGTGGCCGGAGAAGACGGTGGTCTAGGCGACCGGCATCTTCGTCACGCGACCCGGCTCGATCAACTCCGGTCGTGGTCCGCTCAATCGCTTGTGCATATGGACCATGAAGGCCATGCCGAACAGCGGCGTGGCCAGGTTGACGATCGGGATCGAGACGAAGGCTGCGATGAACAGCCCGGCGGTGAACACCGTCGCCGCATGCTGCTTGCGCATCGCCTTGGCGTCCGCCGGCGAGCGGAACCGCATGGCGGCCAGCTCGAAATATTCGCGGCCGAGCAGCCAGGCTGTGGCGATGAAGAAGACAACGAAACCAATGCCGGCGAAGAATACGAAGGGTAGCGCGATCAGATAGACCGCAATGGTCAGCAGCGCGGTCTTGCCGCCCTCGGTAATGGCGAGCCCGAACGGCAAGGCGACGCCGACACGCTCCGCGGGATAGTGCTCGCGCTCGACGATATCGGCAACATCATCAACGAACACGCTGGCGACCAGTGACGTGATCGCCGGCATCAGAAAGATTGCGCCGACGACGACGCCGAGACCGGCGGCAATCGACAAGATCCAGGACAGCACATTGATCATCGTGTGATAATCCGACCCAATCGTGCTTTCGGCCCAGATGCCGCCCGCAGTGGCAGCCCAGTTCAATAGCCGCTGCATGCCGATCGCCAATACGGTGATTAAAATCAGGGCAAGTCCGATCGACCTCCACAGAATGCTGCGCATCGGTGGCGAAAGAATTTGCGATAACGCCTTGGCGGCAGCGACAAGCATCCGATTTTCTCCTCGTAATCACGAAGACCTAACCGTTGCGAAGTTGTCAGACAAGTGCAGCGCAGCATCGACTTCTTCACTGGACGGATAAATAGAAAAAGGTAGTCTCAAGAAAAACAATCATCAGGGAGGACGACGTTTTGATCACCAAGGGTACCCGTGCGCTTGTTTTTGCCACTGCCGCTTCCGGCTTGTTTCTGACCGCAGCGCCCGCCTTCGCGCAGCAAAGCATCACCGTCTGGTTCAGCAAGGGTTTCTACAAATCCGAAGATGAATCACTGCTGGCCGCGATCAAAAAATTCGAGGACAAGACCAAGATCAAGGTCGAACTCTCGCAATATGCCATTCAAGATATGATCCCGAAAACCGTGGCCGCGCTGGATTCCGGCACGCCGCCGGATGTCGCCTATGCCGATACTTATGACGTGCAGGCGTCGGGCAAATGGGCTTTCGAGGGCAAGCTGGAGGATCTGACCGACATTCTTGCGCCGATGAAGGACAAGTTTGCTCCGAATACGGTCGAAACGGCCTATCTGATGAATGGTCAGACCAAGAAGAAAGCCTATTACGGGTTTCCGCTGAAGCAGCAGTCGATGCATGTGGAGATCTGGAGCGATCTGCTCGAACAGGCCGGCTACAAAGTCAGCGATATCCCCAAGGACTGGAAGGGCTATTGGTCGTTCTGGTGCGACAAGGTCCAGCCGGCCTATCGCAAGGCGTCAGGCAGCCGCGCCTATGGCGTCGGCCAGCCGATGGGTGTGGAATCTACCGACTCCTTCCAGTCGTTCTACACCTTCATGGACGCCTATAACGTCAAGCTGGTCGATGATGACGGCAAGCTGCTGGTGGACGATCCCAAGGTTCGGGAAGGTCTGATCAGTGCACTGAGGGACTACACCGACACCTACATTAAAGGTTGCACGCCGCCATCATCCACCACATGGAAGGATCCTGACAACAATGTTGCCTTCCACAACAAGACGATCGTGATGACACACAACTTCACGATTTCGATCGCGGCGAAGTGGTACGAGGATTCGCAGAACCAGTCGCTGACGCCGGAGCAGCGCGCGGCCGGCAAGAAGGCCTATGAGGAAACGATCGTTACGGCATCGTTCCCGCTGAAGCCGGATGGCTCGCCGATCAAGTATCGCTCCGACGTCAAGACGGGGATGATCTTCTCGCAGTCGAAGAACAAGGCGGGCGCCAAGGAGTTCGTGAAGTTCCTGATGGAAGAAGAAAACCTTGGCCCCTATGTCGAAGGTGCGCTGGGTCGCTGGTTCCCGGTGACCAAGGCCGGACAGGCAAGCCCGTTCTGGCAGGCCGACAAGCATCGCAAGGCGGTCTACACCCAGTTCACGGGAGGCACCTCGTCGTTCGATTTCGTGAAGAACTACAAGTTCACGATCCTCAATAACGAGAATGTCTGGGCCAAGGCGATGAACCGCGTGGTCAGCGAGAAGGTGCCGGTCGAGAAGGCCGTCGATGAGTTGATCGCCCGCATCAAGGAAATCGCGGGTTAGTCCGAGACAAAGCCGGCCGCCCCTCGCGGCCGGCTTTTGCAATGGTGTACAGCATGGCCACGATCACCTATCCCGCTCCCGCCGATACGCTGCCACGCCGGCCATGGTCGGCCCGCCTCACGACGCCGCAGGTCTGGGGCGTCGTGATGATCGCGCCCTATCTGCTCGTGTTCGCCGCCTTCGTGGTCTATCCGATCGGTTATGGCTTGTGGTTGGCGCGGCACCCGGCGAGTTACGTCGCGCTCTATAACGATCCGGTATTCGCGCGCGCCGTCGTCAACACGCTGATCTTCCTGATTATCGGCATCAATCTCAAAATGCTGGTGGCGCTGTTCCTGTCCGGCTTCTTCGTGCAGTCGCGCACCTGGATACGTTGGCTATCGGTGCTGTTCATTCTGCCCTGGGCGGTGCCGTCGATCCCGACCATCCTGTCCGTGCGCTTCATGTTCAATCCCGAATGGGGCGTGATCAATAACCTGATCTTCAAATTCACTGGCGAGGATGGGCCCAACTGGCTGAATGACCCCGCCATGGGTCTGACGCTGGCGATTCTGGTCCACATCTGGAAGTCGCTGCCGTTCTGGACGTTGATCCTGATGACAGGGCGTCTAGCGATCTCGACGGACATGTTCGAGGCCGCCGATGTCGACGGCGCCAGCTGGTGGCAGAAATTCCGCTTCATCACCTGGCCATCGATGCAGACGCTGTATCTGACCTGCACGCTGCTTTCGATGATCTGGACGCTCGGCGACTTCAACAGCGTCTATCTGTTGACGGGAGGCGGGCCAGCGGATCTCACTCATGTTCTGTCTACATTGGGGATTCGCTATCTCCGCCTCGATCAGCTCGACATGTCGATGGCATCCATCGTTTGCGCGATGCCGCTTGTGCTGCCGCTGGTCTATTTCATGATGAAACGGCTCTCTCGATGAAGAGGTTCACCCGATGAGAGTGCCAACGCTACGAGAAGTCGGCACGGAAGCGCGGTTGCTGCTGATCGGCATTCCCGTGCTGATCTGGACGTTGATTCCGATTTACCACATGTTCCTGTTCGCGATCTCGCCGAAGCAGGATGCGTTCGCGGGCAAGCTGTGGCCCGACCATCCGACGCTGAACAATTTCAGAATCGTGTTCAATCAGCAGCACTATTTCCTGCGCGATTTTTGGGCGCAGTTCCTGAACTCGGTCGTCATCGCGGTGGCGGTCGGTGCGCTGACGCTGGTGATTGCGACATCGGCGGCCTTTGCGATCAGTCGCCTGCGCGTCCGCGGCGGCCGAACGGTGATGAACATGGCGCTGTTCACTTATTTCATTCCCGCCGCATTCCTCGCTGTGCCAATGTATCGCACCATGGGCAATTACGGCCTGCTCAACAATCACTGGTCGCTGATCCTGGCGATGGTGACCATTGCTTCGCCCTATGCGATCTGGGTGCTCAAGCAGGCGTCCGACAAGCTGCCGCTCGAGCTCGACGAAGCCGCCATCATGGACGGCGCGACGCCGCTGCAACTGTTTCGCATGGTCTATGTGCCGCTGATGTTGCCGTCGCTGGTCGCGATCGGCACCTATGCGCTGCTGCTCGCCTGGAACGAATATCTCTACGCCTTTCTGCTGCTGTCCAAGGATACCGAGATCACGCTACCCGTCGCGCTCGGCAACTTCCTGGCCGCTGATGACTCGCCCTGGGAATTGCTGATGACCACGGGCTTTATTTACGCGCTACCACCAGCCGCAGTGTATTACGCCTTCCGGCGCTACATGGTCGGCGGACTCACAGCGGGCGCGGTCAAGTCTTGAAGTGGCGGATCAGGCGATTAGCCTGATCCGAGGCCTGCTCACGTCTTCGTCAGCCACTTCCGCTTCCGTGTCAGTCGTCTCAGGAATGAGCGTCGGCGTGCCGAAGACGTCCGGAAATGGATCGAAAGTGCCCGCCACCTCCCGGAGCGGCTTTTGTTTGTCGGCCCAATGCAATGCCGTGTAGTCGAAGCCGAGTTCGATGGTCGGCTTCACCACTTCGAAATAGGGCGAGATATCGAAATCCCTGGGCATATACAGCGATGAATCACGGATATGTAGGATCTCGCGGCGAGCCTGGCGGCTGCCGGCGCGCGTGATTTTCGGCAGAATCGGATAGCGCACGGCATCGAAGGCCTGGGCGATCAGCGCAGAGCAGATGATCTTGGTGGGATCGCCGGAGCCGAAAGCGATCATGCGCCGCCGCCAGCGCTGCGGTATTGGCAGCGGGATCAGGAAGCGCATCAGGTCGAGAATGTTCTTGGTGTCGTAACCAAAGCCAATCCGGTTGATGGCGTAGCGACACACAGTGGTGCGGTCCTCGTAGGACAGACCGACCGGGCGGCACAGGCGGGTGTGGAACGGATAATATTTCGACAGCGGTGCCGAGGTGACACCTTCGCCGATATTGGCCTCGATCAGCACATGCGGCTCGCCGTTCGGCTCTGCAGCACCATCGATTGGGCCGACATAGAGCGCGGCATGCGACCAGGTCGATTGCGTGAGATATTTGATGATGCCGGAGACGCGGTTGTTGCCTTCGACCAGCAGCACGTCACCTTCCTGGATGATACCGCGCAGGCGTTCGGGGTCGCTCGGCGTGAATGGCTCGTAGCCGGGCAGCTCCTTCTGCAGATATTTCGCGATCAGTTTCCCGACCGTATCGAGCATGAGGCCCATGATCGTGACTCCCCCAGCGCGGTTCATGTCGACCGCTTTCCCTGGCTCCATCATGGTCGAGAGCCATTGCAATTTGGTTCATGCCCGCGCGGCGCTGGTGACAATTGATTCACCACGACGGTTGCCGCACATCCTCGAATACGGCAAGGTTCGCGAGACGTTCTCATGCATCATAAAATTTCGGAAACCATGTCATGACGATTTCACGCCGAGATTTCCTGTCGGCGTCCGCAGCATTGACACTTGTGCCGCTGTTCGGCGCAAGGACATTGGCCGCGTCGCTGCCGCGGGATGCTGACATTGTCGTGATTGGCGCGGGCGCTGCGGGCATCGCTGCGGCGCGTCGCATCCAGGCGGCCAATCGCAAGGTGATCGTGGTCGAGGCCTCCAGCCGGATTGGCGGACGGTGCATGACGGACGCGACAAGTTTCGACGCCCCGTTCGATCGCGGCGCGCGCTGGCTGCACACGCCGGAAACCAACGCAGTGGTGAAGCTTGCCCGGCCGGTGGGAATCGATGTCGCGCCATCGCCGCCGAGTCAGAAGCTGCGCATCGGCCGTCGCAATGCCCGCGCCGGCGAGACCGAGGAATTGCTCGCCGCGGTCGTGCGGGCCAATCGCGCCATCGACGAGGCAGCGCGCCGCGCCGACATCTCCTGCGCCGCGGCGCTGCCGAAGGATCTCGGGGACTGGGCGGGCACGATCGATTTCGTGCTCGGGGCCTATGCGACCGGCAAGGACCTCAAGGATCTCTCGACGCTGGATCTCTCGCGCGCGCAGGATCGCGCCATCGACGTTGCCACGCGCCAGGGGCTCGGCGCGTTGATGGGTAAGCTCGGCGAGGCCGTCCCGGTGGCGCTGTCGACGCCTGCGACGCGCGTGACCTGGAGCGGACGCGACATCGGCGTTGAGACGGCGTCAGGGCGCGTTGCGGCGCGGGCGGTGATCATCACCGCATCAAGCAATGTGTTGTCGTCGGGGACAATCAAGTTCACGCCGGAACTGCCAAAGCGGCAGCTCGACGCGGCGGCAAAACTCAGCCTCGGCAGCTATGACCGTATCGCGCTACAGTTTACTGGCAATCCGCTCGGGCTGGGTCGCGATGAGCTGATGGTCGAGCAAAGCACGAGCACACGTACCGGTGCACTGTTTGCAAATATTGGCGGGTCATCGCTGTGTACCGTCGATGTTGCGGGCGCATTCGGCCGCGACCTTGCAACTCAGGGCGAGGCCGCGATGGTGGCTTTCGCCGTTGAATGGCTGACGAAGCTGTTCGGCTCCGATATCAAGGCCGCGATCAAACGCTCCGCAACGACGCGCTGGGATACGATGCCATTCGTGCTCGGAGCCATGTCGGGGGCCACACCGGGTGGTCAAGCCTCGCGCCGCGTGCTGGCTGAGCCTATGGGCAATCTGTTCCTTGCCGGCGAAGCCACGCATGAAACATTGTGGGGCACCGTCGATGGCGCATGGGAAAGCGGCGAGCGCGCAGCAGAGGCGGCGCTCAAGAAGATCGGCGCAATGAAAGAGCCGGAACCAGACAAGCCGGTGCGGACGAAGCAGCGGCGGCAGCGGTCGAGCGGAGCGGGGTTGGAGTAGCCGCGACGTGAGGCTGCTATTGGCGCTACAACGGTAGCGCCAGCTGCATCAGATCTTTGGCCACGATGATCTTGCCGGAAAAATTCTTTCGCACGCCCGAGATCCAGTCCTCGTCGGTGACTTCGGGATCGTCGCCCGGCACGAAGTGGCTGAGCACCAGCACCTTCACGCCAGCCGCGGCGGCGATGCGGCCGACATCCTCGGTGGTGGTGTGGCTTTCCATCAAATGTTTTTTCAGCGTCGCGCCGTTCTTCGTCTTAATAACCAGCCGGTCAACAGCGGGCACGTAAAGTGCCTCATGCACCAGCACGTCCGCCCCCTTGGCGAACTCTGCGAGCCTCGGGTTGTAAGCGGTGTCGCTGGAGAACACGATGACGCCGTCAGGCGTCTCGAATTTGTAGGCGAAGCTGTCGACGATCGGCGGATGCGGAGTGCGAAACGCTGTCACCTTGACGTCGGCGGTCTGCAGCACCACGCCATCCTCCGCGATATCCTTGGCAACGAGCAACGGCCGCGGATCGGGGCGACCTTCATCTTCGATGCGGGTATCAACGTCGAATTTGTTCAACTCCCAGTAAGCCCGGGTCATTGCCTCGATGCCCTTGGGACCAAACGAGCGGATCGGCGTCGAGAGGCCTGCGGCCCAAGCATTGTAGAACAGGTTGCCGTATTCCAGATTGTGATCGGAATGGTGGTGGCTGATGAAGATATACTTCACCGAGGGAAGCGGCACGCCGGCATTGACCAGTTGCCGGCTGACGCCCATGCCGCAATCGATCACGAATGGCGTGTCGTTGACCACAACGAGATTGGCGGGATTGGATGCACCGACGCCGACGCGTGGGCCGCCCTTGGTGCCGAGAAATATGATCCTGGTGCGCGGTTTTGCTGGCGTCTGCGCCAGCGCGGGGCGCGCCGCGAGGACCATGGCGCCGGCAGCGGCAAACTTCAGCATGTCGCGGCGATCGATCATGGTCTTCTCCCGTTGTTCTTGAATTGGAGAGACCCTAGCGCCGCGGCGGCTGGCGCCGCAAGTCACGCAAGCGTCAGTGAAATATCCCGTCGAACAGCGGCAGGCTGATCAGCGCCGAGACGGCTATTAGGGCGTAGCAAATCTTGCGGAACAGCTCGTCGCTGGCCCTGCCGAACAGTTTCGAGCCAATCCACAGGCCGAGGCCGAACAGGGGGCCGGTCACTACCGCGAGCCCAAGGATGGCCGTGCTCCACAATCCGCCGATCGTATAGCTGATGATGATCAAGACGTCTGCGACCGCGAAATACAGGATGATATTTGCGCGGGTGACGGCAACGACTGCCGCGTCTCGCAGCCAATACATCACTATCGGCGGGCCGCCGAGTTGCGCCAAGCCACCAAAAAAGCCGGCGACGCCGCCGACACTGACCGTCACTGGAACGGTCGGCTTACCGGGATAGCGCCAGCCGGAGATCAGTAGCGTCAGCATCGTGACGATCAGTGCGACGATGCCCCAGCGAACGGTCAGCGGATCGGCCCAGGCCAAGGCCATCGTGCCAAGTGGCACGCCAATAAGTGCGCCCAGCGAAATGATGCTGACGTCGCGCCTGTCGGCTCGTCTTGCGGCGTTCGGGATCAGCGTCAGTGTGGTCGAGAAGTCGATCAGCAGCAGCAAGGGCGACGCGACCTGCGCGCCCGCCACGCTTGAGGCGAGCGGCATGAAGATTAGCGCCGAACCGAAGCCCGAAAACCCGCGGGCCAGTCCGGCGATGAAGGCGGTGACGGTGATAAAAACGAGCGACGTGGTCGAATACTGGACCAGGCCGAGTGATTCTATCATGCACGTAACGTGCCGCCCGTCTTCTTCGTTACTTCCGCCACGATCTTCGCTGCCACCGCATCAATTTCCTGATCGGTCAGGGTCTTCTCGCGCGGCTGCATGGTCACGGCGATGGCGACGGACTTCTTGTCGTCGTCGATGCCCTTGCCTTCATAGACGTCGAACACCGTCACATCGGTGACCAGCTTCTTGTCCACGCCGGCTGCCGCACGGAGGATGTCACCGGACCTGACCGTGCGATCGACGATGAAAGCGAAGTCGCGTGACACAGGCTGGAACGCCGAGAGCTCCAAAGTCGGTTTGGCGCGGGTCGCCTTCTGCTTGGCGTCGGGAATGCGATCGAGGATCACCTCGAATGCCATCAACGGGCCATCGGCACCGAGTGCCTCAAGCGTGCGCGGATGCAGTTCACCGAAATGACCGAGGACGTTCTGCGGTCCGATCTGGATCGTGCCGGAGCGACCTGGGTGCAGCCAGTCCGCGCCACCGGCCACGATCTGCAGCGCCTGCATCGGCGCGCCGGCAGCTGCGAGAACTGCAAAGGCATCGGCCTTGGCGTCGAGTGCGTTCGCAGCGCTGGCGCCTGACCAATGACGGCCGTTGCCAGCCGACGAGGCGAGGCCACGCCGCACGCCGGATGCAGCCATGAACTGATCCTGCGGGCGATCGCCGCGGAAGATCTGGCCGACTTCGAACAGCGCGAGGTCGGACGAACCGCGATGCGCATTGGCCTGAGCGGCTGCGATCAGTCCGGGCAACAGGCTCGGCCGCATGTCGGAGAGATCGGTGGCGATCGGGTTGGCCAACGCCAGTTCAGGTGCGCCGCCGCCGAACACCTCGGCATGCGGCTTCGAGATGAACGACCATGTCACGGCTTCGACGAGGCCGCGCGCGGCCAGTCCACGCTTGGCGCGGCGGGTGCGCTGCTGGATCTGCGTCAGTACCGGCTTGCGCGGGGCATCGCCGCGCGGGAACGGCGTCATCGGCACCTTGTCGACGCCGAAGATGCGCATGACTTCTTCGACGATGTCAGCCTTGCCGGTCACGTCGCTACGCCATGACGGCACTGCGACCTTCACCACGGGGCCGCTGCCGGCCACCATGAAGCCGAGATGCGTCAGGATGCGTCGCATCTCCGGGAATGGCACGTCGATGGCGGCGAGGCGCTTCACCTCGGCAATCGGGAAGTCGATGATACGGTCGTCGCCGTAGGGCTTGCCAACGACGATGCTCTCCGACGGTGCGCCGCCGCACAGTTCCATCACCAGCTTGGTTGCCAGTTCGAGACCGGGCACCATGAAGACCGGATCGACGCCGCGCTCGAACCGATAACGCGCGTCGGAATTGATCCCGAGCCTGCGGCCGGTCTGCGCGATATTGATCTCGTTCCACAGCGCGGATTCGATCAGTACATCGGTGGTGTCTTCCGAACAGCCCGACGCTTCGCCGCCCATAATGCCGGCGAGCGACTCGACACCATTGTCGTCCGCGATGACGCAGGCCTTGCTGTCGAGCGTGTAGGTCTTGCCGTCGAGCGCGAGCAGCGTCTCGCCGTCACGTGCGCGGCGGACAACGATATCGCCCTTCACCTTGGCGGCGTCGAACACATGCAGCGGACGGGCGCGGTCGAAGGTCAGGAAGTTGGTGATGTCGACCAGCGCATTGATCGGGCGCAGGCCGATGGAGGTCAGCTTCTTCTGCAGCCACTCCGGCGACGGGCCGTTCTTGACGCCGCGCACGAGACGCAGTGCGAAGCCGGGGCACAGCTTGGCGTCTTCGACGGTGACTTTCACCGGGCAGGGGAATTCGCCCTTGATCGGCTTGATGCCGGGATTCTTGAACACGCCCATGTCGGCCGCGGCGAGATCGCGCGCAATGCCCGACACGCCGGTGCAGTCCTGACGATTGGGCGTCAGGTTGATTTCTATGACGGGATCGCCGAGTTTGGCCCAGTCGGGATAGATCGCGCCGACGGGCGCATCGGCTGGCAGTTCGATGATGCCGTCGATCGCGTCGGGGAGTCCGAGTTCGCCGGCCGAGCACAACATGCCCTGGCTTTCGACGCCGCGGATATTGCCGAGGCCGATGGTGAAATCCTTACCCGGGATAAAAGTACCAGGCCTGGCGAGGACGGTCTTCAGTCCCGCGCGCGCATTCGGCGCCCCGCAGACGATCTGCAGCGGCTTGTCATCGCCGGCATTCACGGTGCAGACGCGCAACCGATCTGCATTGGGATGTTGCACGGCTGTGACGATCTCGGCGATCGTGAACGGCTTCAGCAGCTTCGCCTTATCGTCGATATGTTCGACCTCGAGCCCGATCATGGTGAGCTTGTCGGTCAGCGTCTCGAGCGACTCGTCGGTCTCGAGATGATCCTTCAGCCAGGAGAGGGAGAATTTCACGTGCTCAGTCCTCCGGCCAGCGTCGGTACTTCAAGCGGCTTGAAGCCGTAGTGATTGAGCCAACGCACGTCGCCTTCGAACAGCTGACGCAGGTCGGCCATGCCGTATTTCAGCATCGCGATACGATCGATGCCCATGCCCCAGGCGAAGCCCTGATACACATCGGAATCGATGCCGCAGGCGCGTAGCACATTCGGATGCACCATGCCGCAGCCGAGAATCTCGAGCCAGTCTTCGCCTTCGCCGAAGCGGATCTCGTTCTTGTCGCGGCGGCACTGGATATCGACTTCCAGCGACGGCTCCGTGAACGGGAAGAACGACGGACGGAAGCGCATATTGACGTTATCGACTTCGAAGAAAGCCTTGCAGAATTCGTGCAGGATCCATTTGAGGTGGCCGAGATGCGAACCCTTGTCGATCACGAGACCTTCGACCTGATGGAACATCGGCGTATGTGTCTGGTCGCTGTCGCTGCGATAGGTGCGGCCTGGACAGATCACGCGGATCGGCGGTTGCTGGCTCAGCATGGTGCGCACCTGCACCGGTGACGTATGCGTGCGCAGCAGCAGGCGCGAGCCGTCTTCCTTCGGATTGAAGTAGAAGGTGTCGTGCATCTCGCGGGCAGGGTGGCCCTCGGGGAAGTTCAGTTTGGTGAAGTTGTAGTCGTCGGTCTCGATGTCCGGACCTTCGGCGACGGCGAAGCCCATATCGGCGAAGATCGTCGTCAACTCGTCCCATGTCTGGCTGAGTGGATGAATGCGGCCGAGCTCAGCGGGGCCATCGCGCAGCGGCAGCGTCACGTCGATGGTCTCGGACGCGAGGCGTGCATCGAGTGCGGCGGACTTCAGCACGTCGCGGCGCGCGGTCAGCGCCTGCGTCACCGCATCCTTGGCCAGGTTGATCGCGGCGCCCTCGGTCTTGCGCTCTTCCGGCGTCATCTTGCCGAGAGTCGACAACAGTGCGGAGATCGAACCCTTCTTGCCGAGTGCGCTGACGCGTACGGCTTCGATGGCGGCTTCGTCGGAAGCATTGGCAATATCGGCCAGGATAGTCTGTTGGAGCGTCGTCAGATCGGACATCAGCAACCTCGATGAGAGAGGCGGGCGCCTCTTGCTGTCTGCGCGTCCGACGGAAGGCCGGGCACCAGCTTCTACAGCACGGGTATCACAGGGATTAAGACGTCAATGGCCGGGACAGGAGCGCGTGAACGCTTCTGCCCGGCCATGACAATGTCGATGAATACGCGGAGTGGAGAGCTCAGGCCGCCAGTGCGGCCTTTGCTGGCTTAGGCTGCGAGTGCAGCTTTGGCCTTCTCAGCAATCGCGTTGAACGCCGCCGGCTCGTTGATCGCGAGATCCGAGAGCACCTTGCGGTCGACCGTCACGCCGGACTTGGCGAGACCGTTGATAAACACGCTGTAGGTCATGCCGAGCGGACGGACGGCAGCGTTGAGACGCTGGATCCAGAGCGCGCGGAACGTACGCTTCTTGCGCTTGCGATCGCGGAACGCATATTGGCCGGCCTTGTCGACGGCAGCCTTTGCGGCGCGAATGGTGTTCTTGCGGCGACCGCGGAAACCCTTGGCGGCCTTGTAGACTTTCTTATGCTTGGCGTGAGCCGTCACACCGCGTTTTACGCGAGCCATGACTGATCTCCTTCATCTGAAATAACAAAAGGGGTGATATCCGCCGCAATGAAGCGGCGTAAGGGCGATCAGGCGTTTGGCAGAAAGTACTGCTTGATGTTGTCGCCGTCGGTCTTGAACAGCACGCGGGTGCCGCGGAGCTGACGAATCTGCTTCTTCGTCCGCTTGATCATACCGTGGCGCTTACCGGCATGGGCGGCCATGACCTTACCCGTTCCGGTGACTTTAAAGCGCTTTTTAGCGCCCGACTTGGTCTTCAGCTTGGGCATTTGGCTCTCCTATGGCCACGCAGAAAGCGCCCCGAAAGGCGTTGCGTCGGCTAAAATGCTCGTTAGAGCGTTGAAAATGCTCAACTAACCGCCGTTTGCGGGAAGTCAGCACAGTCGTCGACACGGCAGCCCTTAATCAGCCGGGCGACGAAGGTTGCGCTTATGGCAGAGGAATGCTCCGATGGCAACGATTAACGCGGCTCAACACTCTGTTTAGCGCATGGCTTCAGACTGGTCCGACGCGCCCCGGATGCCTATGTGATCCGGACCAGAGAAACAGAGGGACGACGACAATGGCCCGGAATGCACGTGCCGCCGCAAGGGCGGTTGCCATCCAGCAAGATGCTGCTGCTCAGACCGCCACCCGCTGGATGTTCGCAGCCGCTGGCCTCGCCGCGGCTCTCGCGCTGGCCGGTGCACTCGCCCTCATTTCGGGCTGAGCCGCCCAGCTCCGGACGATCTCAGAATACGCCCAAAGAAAAAAGGCCCGCCAGAAATCTGACGGGCCGAAATTCCTGATTACCAACCTCGTTAAGGTCAGTCGGCACTGCGATCAGCGCGGTGCGAGCACCATTACCACCTGACGACCTTCGAAGCGCGCGTCCTGCTCCACCTTGGCGTATTCGGCGACGTCTGCTTTGACCTTGTCGAGCAGCTTGGTGCCGATTTCCTGGTGCGCCATTTCGCGGCCACGATAGCGCAAGGTGATTTTGACCTTGTCGCCTTCTTCGAAGAAGCGCTGCATTGCGCGCATTTTCACGTCGTAGTCATGATCATCGATCATCGGGCGGAGCTTGATCTCCTTGATTTCGACGATCTTCTGCTTCTTGCGGGCCTCGGCGGCCTTCTTCTGCGCGGAATACTTGAACTTTCCGTAGTCCATGATCTTGCAGACGGGGGGGCTCACATTCGGCGAAATCTCGACCAGATCCATACCGGCTTCCATCGCCATCTTGATCGCAGCAATGGTTTCCACGGTGCCGTGGTTGAGGCCGGTCTGATCAATCAGCTGGATCTGCAGATTGCGAATTTCATCGTTGGTGCGCGGCCCGTCTTTGGTTGCGGCGGGCGGGGCTCTGTTGGGACGGCGAATGGGTAACTCTCCAATGTTGTTTAGGAAGGCCGCAGTGTGAAGGAATAAGGCGTTTGGAGCAAGCAAACTCACGCAACGCAGCGTCAATCACTCAAATACGAGGCAATTTCGTCACGCGAAAGGCCATAGGCGTCGTACACCGCTGACCTTGCTCAAATAGAGTTTCCCGGCCCGTTCTGCAAGCCGTGGTTGACAGGAGCGCAACGCGGCATCGAGGCGGACGTTCCCTGGAATGATATGGACGTTGAGGGATCGACGTTGACGATCCCGACCTGCTCAATCAAACAGCAATCGGCATTTCAGGGTCGAACAAGGATGGTTTGATGAGCACAACGGTATCGACCGACCCCACTTTCATCACGGCAGGTACAGGCAGTAGCCGCCGCCAGATCGCCATCCGGGTCCGCGATGGCGCTGCTCCGGGCCTGTTCTGGATGAGCGGCTTCAAATCCGACATGCAGGGTGGCAAGGCGGTGGCGCTCGATGCCTGGGCCGCCGACCATGGCCGGGCCTGTGTACGTTTCGATTATTCCGGCCATGGCGAATCCGGCGGCGATTTCGTCGATGGCACCATCGGCCAATGGCTGGAGGATGGCCTCGCGGCGTTCGACGCGGCCTGCCAGGGTCCGCAGGTGGTGATTGGCTCGTCGATGGGCGGCTGGATGGCACTCCTGCTGGCGCGCGCGCTGGCCCGACGCGGCAAAGTGGGGCGCGCGACGCTGAAGGGTCTGGTGCTGATCGCGCCGGCGCCGGACTTCACCGAAGAGCTGATGTGGAAAGGCTTCTCGTCGGAAATCCGCGCGGAGATCGAGACCACCGGTCAATGGCTGCGCCCGTCGGAATATGGCGAGCCCTATCCGATTACGCGGCGGTTGATCGAAGAGGGGCGCAATCACCTGCTGCTTGGCAGCACGATCGATGTCGGTTGCCCCGTGCGGATTCTTCAAGGCAGGCAGGACCCCGACGTGCCCTGGCAGCACGCTTTCCGCCTTGCCGAACGGCTGCCGAGCGACGACGTCGTGCTGACCATGATCCAGGACGGCGACCATCGGCTGTCGCGCCCGCAGGACATTGCGCGACTATTGTCGGCTGTGGCGGAGTTTTGATTGCATCACCCGCACCGTTGAATAGGCTCGCCTGAAAAGAGCGATCAATCAGCGGGAGGAATTCGGATGGATGCTACGGCGATGCTGCACGCATTTTGCGATGCTGTCGAACAGCGTGACGGCCAGAGCTTCGCTGCGCTGTTCACTGAAGACGGCGTCTATCACGACGTCTTCTACGGCGCATTCGAAGGCCGTGCCAAAATCGCCGACATGGTCGATGACTGGTTCTACCGGACCGCGGAAGATTTTCGGTGGGACATGCACACGCCCGTTAGCGACGGCACCACGCTCTATGCGCGCTATACATTCAGTTATCGCTCGAAACTCCCGGAAGCCAATGGCGGCCGCGCGATGTTCGAAGGCGTTGCGATCATGACGCTGCGTGACGGCAAGATCGTGAGCTATCACGAAGTGGCCAATACGGCACCGGCTTTCGTCGATTTGCATTTCGCGCCGGAGCGCATCGCCAAGATCGTCGGCAAGCAGAGCGCTGCGCTCAAAGCGCGGCCGGAGATGGCGCGACATCTGACGAACTGAGGGCCAGTCGCCACTCGCTGCCGACGCTCTCGTCCTGTTCGGCTTCGGTGAACTGCACAGCCAATGCAGCAAACGCATCCGCAGGCATCAGTTGCGACAACGCCCACACTGCTGCCCCGCGGACCACAGGGCTTTCATCGCTGAGCAGTCGCTGCGCGTCGTCCATCAGCGACAGGTCGTTTGAATTGCCGATGGCGATCAGCACATTGCGAATGAAGCGGTTACGGCCAATGCGCTTCACGGGTGACTTCGTGAAGAATGTGCGGAAAGACGGATCATCGAGCCTTGCAAGTTCGGCCAGCGACGGCGCGCGCAACTCATCGCGTGCGGCGAGTTTGATCTCGCGGCCTTCCTGAGCGAACTTGTTCCACGGGCAGGCGGCGAGGCAATCGTCGCAGCCATAGATGCGGTTGCCCATGGGCTTACGAAACTCGTGGGGGATCGGGCCCTTGTTCTCGATGGTGAGATAGGAAATGCAGCGCCGAGCATCGAGTTTGTAAGGCGCCGGAAAGGCCGATGTCGGGCAGCTGTCGAGACAGGCCTGGCACGAACCGCAGCTATCATTCGCTCGCGCATCACGCGGCAATTCGAGCGTGGTGAAGATCGCGCCGAGAAACAGCCACGAGCCGAATTCGCGCGAGACGAGATTGGTATGCTTGCCCTGCCAGCCCAGACCCGCAGCGCCGGCAAGTGGCTTCTCCATCACGGCGGCCGTATCGACGAACACCTTCACATCGCCCCCCGCCTGCGCGATCAGCCAACGCGCCAGCAGCTTCAGGCGCTTCTTGATGAGGTCATGATAGTCGTCGCCGCGGGCATAGACCGAGATCGCGGCATGCGAGCGCTGCTTTAGAATCTCAAGCGGGTTCTCGTCGGGTCCGTAATTGACGCCGAGCATGATGACGGACCGAACATCCTGCCACATCACCTTGGGGTCGGCGCGGCGGTCGGGATTGTCGGCAAGCCACTCCATGTCGCCATGGGCGCCGGCGTTGAGAAATTCCTGCAGCCGTTCGCGCACGCCGGCGATGGCGTCTGGATCGGTGATCCCGATTGAATCGAAGCCCAGCGCCTTCGCCTCGCGCGTCAGCGTGTCCTTGAGATCAGCGGGAAGCGTGGCGCGGTCGTCGTCAGCGGGTGGGCTCAGAAATCGAGATCCACATAGGTCCGCGATGCCGGCACGCCCGCCAGCCATTCGCTCAGCAGCGGTCGGAACGACGGACGGGATTTCACCCGCGCGTACCACGCCTTCGCCGCGTCGTCCTCGCTCCATGGCACATCGCCCAGATAGTCGATCGCCGACAGATGAGCTGCCGCGACCAGATCCGCATAAGTCAGTCGGTCACCGGCCAGAAAATTGCGCGTCCGCGCCAGCCAACCGATATAGGCCAGATGATAGCGCACATTTGCGGTGGCTGCGCGAATCACATCCATCGCCGGGGCGCCGCCGCCGACCTCTTCGCTCATGAAGCGCTTGTAGATGCGCTCGGTGACCAGTGGGCCGGACGCTTCCTCGAAGAATTTCTCGTTGAACCACGCCATCAGCCGGCGCACTTCGATGCGTTCCGCCATCGCGACAGGTAGCAGGCGGCGATCGCCCATCTCCGGTCCATGGGTCTCGTCGATATATTCGGCAATGATCCCGGCGCCAGGAATGGGCGGGAAACCATCGGTGAGCAGCACAGGCGTAGTTCCCGCAGGATTGAGCGCCAGAAATGCCTCGCGCCGATCCCACGGCCGCTCGTCTACCAGTGTGAGGTCGAGTCCGTATTCGCCGAGTACGAGACGAATGAAGCGGGAATGCGGACAGAACGAGTGATGGTAAAGCGTGTACATGCGGGCCTTGATAGTTATGCGGTCGTTAAGAAAGCGTCTCGGTTGCGTCGGTGGTAAAAGTGTCACGCGGCGCGCGCCAAACTAGCGAAGCTTGGCTCTGAGGCAACCCGCGAATGTGATGGTATTTGCGATTGCAGCAATGAAGGGAATAGGCGAGAAGAACCCGGCTTTTTCAGGCCCACACTGACGAAGGACAGATAAGCGGATGATGTCTGATGCGATAAGGGCGGTGATTCTCGGCATTGTCGAGGGTGTCACCGAGTTCCTGCCGGTTTCCTCAACGGGGCATCTGCTGCTCGCGGAACGCTTCTTCGATCTGGGCGAGGACAATTTCTGGAAAAGCTTCGCCGTGCTGATCCAGCTCGGCGCCATTCTGGCGATCCTTGCACTTTACTTCGGCAAGTTGTGGCATATCGCGCTGAACCTGTTCAAAGGTGACGCTGCTGCGCGCCGTTTCGTGATCGGCGTGCTGATCGCGTTCCTGCCTGCCGCGATCATCGGCGCGGCTGCGGGCGGCTATGTCAAAAGCTATCTGTTCAATCCGTGGGTCGTGTGCTTTTCGCTGATCGTCGGCGGCGCGATCCTGCTTTGGGTCGATCAGCTCGATCTTGAGCCGGTACATCACGATGCCACGACGTTTCCATTGCCGATGTATCTGAAGATCGGTCTGGCGCAATGCGTGGCGATGATTCCCGGCGTGTCGCGCTCCGGCGCGACCATCGTCGGCGCCATGCTGCTCGGTGCTGAAAAGCGCGCAGCGGCGGAGTTCTCGTTCTTCCTGGCGATCCCGACCATGGTCGGCGCTTTCGTCTACGATCTCTACAAGAGCCGCGCCGATCTCTCGGTCGATCACGGCGTGATCATCGCCATCGGTTTTGTGGTGTCGTTCATCACCGCGATCATCGTGGTGAAAAGCTTTCTCGGCTACGTGACCCGCCACGGCTTCGCGTTGTTCGCATGGTGGCGCGTGATCGTCGGTACGCTTGGCCTGATCGCGCTGGCACTGGGCCACTGAATTTTGCCAAACCCTCTGCTGTCATCCCCGCTCCGCGCACGCCTTCGGCGTGCCTGGCGGGGACGACAATATCGTCAGTTTATGCCGTTATGTGCGAACTGACCGGTGGCGCGGAAGCGCCAGAGATATTGTGGCGCAATCGCTTCCAGCGAATCAGCGGCAATACCCAAGCCATCCAGCGTTAGACCGGCCGCCTTGGCGGCTTCCGACACCACATTGTCGACACCAAGCATGGCGACCTGATCCGGCGTCAGCTTGAAGTCCCCCGGGGCGAATTGCAGGAAATAGGACTGAAGCTTGGCGATGGCCGTCGGCACCGGCAGCGTCATGCGCTTGCGCTCGATGGTCGCGAGGATGATGTCGATGATTTCACTCATCGTCAGCACTTCCGGACCGCCGAGTTCATAGGTGGCGCCCGGCTTGGTCTGGCCATCGACGGCATCGGCCGCAGCCTGGGCGACATCGCCCACATAGACCGGCTGCATTTTGGTCGTGGCGCCGAACACCGGCATCACCGGGGCCATCCGGGCGAGATTGGCAAATCGATTGGTGAACTGATCCTCGGGGCCGAACACGATCGACGGGCGCAGGATGGTCGCGGAAGGCACAGCCGCCAGCACGGCCTGCTCGCCGGCCGCCTTGGCACGGGCATAGGCCGATTCAGAATCGGCATCGGCGCCGATGGCTGAAAACTGCACCATCCGCGCGCCGATCTCGGCGGCGGCCTGCGCGACCGCGCCGGCGCCTCGCGCCTGCACGGCATCAAAGGTCTGCGCGCCGCTTTCGGTCAGGATACCCACCAGATTGACGACGATGCTGGCGTCGCGCATCGCGGCCTTGATCGAGGCGGGGTGGCGCAGATTGGCCTGAACGATATTGATCTGTCCGACACGGCCAAGCGGTTGCAGATGGCCGGCCAGTTCCGGCCGACGCACGGCGACCCTGATCCGATACTCTCGCTTGGCCAGCGCGCGGACCACATGGCGTCCCACGAAGCCGGATCCGCCGAAAACCGTAACGAGGGTGTCGATGGGGGCAGCCATGGATCAGTTCCTTGAGTCAGTCATGCAAGGGCAAAACGGGGGAATTTAGACCAATTCGCGATACGCCAACGCGCGAGGCCTGTACAGCGGATTTGGAATTGAACGAAGCAATTTGACAAGCGCGTAACGGCCCCCTACTAACCGCGCCACGTGCCTCGCACGTGCCCAGGTGGCGGAATTGGTAGACGCGCTGGCTTCAGGTGCCAGTGGCTTAACGGCCGTGAAGGTTCGAGTCCTTTCCTGGGCACCACGGTGCTCCTAAGTCTCTGATATTCAGAGAAATTCAGTAAATTTGACAGTTTGGGGCCGCGCGGTCGATGCGTGCGGGCGCGGAGACGTTCTTGCCCTGCCGTCCCCCGCGGAGCACGCGACAACCGCAAACAGACACTGCACTCTGTTTCTAGCGGGCCATCGCCTGATCATAGGCGGCGACAGAAGCCCGTGCGGTCGCCTTCACTTCGATAGCGCTCATTCCAGGCCGATACAGGCTGCTGCCAAGGCCGAAGACCTGTATGCCGGCGGCGACATAGTCCGCGAAATTCCGATCGGAAACACCACCAACAGCCCCGATCACGACATCCCTGGGCAGAACCGCGTGAATGGCGGCGATGCCGGACGGGCCGAGGATCGATGCCGGAAAGAATTTCAGGGCGGACGCGCCGGCGCGGAGCGCGAGGAAAGCTTCGGTCGGCGAGAACACGCCGGGCATCGTGACCATGCCGCGGCTCACCGCCATCGCCAGCACATCGACATCGACATTCGGGCTCACCATCAGACGCCCGCCGACATCGGCGACGCGGGCGCAGTCATTCGCGGTGAGGACGGTGCCGGCGCCGATCAGGGTGTCGTTGCCAAATTGTTTGCAGATCCGTGCGATGGATTCGAACGGATCGGGCGAGTTCAGCGGTACTTCAATCATCTCGAAGCCGGTGTCGATCAACGTCTCGACGATGCCCTCCACCTCGTCGGGCTGCACGCCGCGCAGGATGGCGACGAGCGGACGCTTCACGGTGGGCCAACGGATTGGCTGGTTCATGTGAACTGAGCTCCCCACAGATGGATTGCGGCCTTGGTCAGGCCGTGTTGCGACGCGCGTTCGGCATCGACGATGGCGACCTCGAAGCCGGCAGCCGCAAGCGCCGACGCATAGAGATCCTTGAGCGCGCCGGCGCCGATCAGGCGTACTGGCTGCCGCGCACCATAGCGCGATCCGGCATCGGCGATTTCCGTGCCGATCAGGAGGCCCGACAGCCGCGCCGCGCCGTCGGCCTGTTGCTGGAAGCCGAGCAGTTGCGCCGCGCGCAAGCTGAATAGCGAGGCGGTCAAGCCGACCGGCGCATCGAGCGCGCGCTGCAGGCCATCGCGGAACGCGTCATTCGCGGCGGGCGACGGTGCGTCGTGATCCACCGCGTGTTTCAGGATGCTGTGTTGAGTGATGACCGAAAAGAGCTCGCCGGTCATATAGGTCGTGAATGACACCACGCTGCCGGACTCGATCCAGACCCATTTGCTGTGAGTGCCGGGAATGCAGACCAGACCGGTGAAGCCTGGCTCGGTCACGCCGAGCAGTTGCGTCTCTTCGCCGCGCATGACGTCGGGCGCCGCGGCGTCGGCTTTCGCGATGCCGGGTAGGATACGCACGTCGCCTTGCGTGTCGACACGCTTCGCACCGTCGTGCAAGGCGTCGAGCCGTGTCGGTGTGTGCAGATAGGGCGCCTCGATCCAGCCCTGTCGTGCGCCGGCCATACCACAGATCAACACAGGCAGGTTCTGCATTCCGCCAAGTTTGGCAAGGTGATCAGCGAGCACCGGAGCGAAGCCTGCAGCCGCGCAATGCAGCATGCCTTCAGGCCCGCGCGTCTCCGCAAGCACGCTGCCATCGGCGGTCATCAACCAGCCTCGAAAGCTGCTGGTGCCCCAATCGACCGCGACGAAGGCCGGTTTGTCTGCTGTCACGTTTTGCTCTGGCTTGTCATGGCACGAATTTGTGCCGAGCATAGCCGAAAGCCTCACTCTTGGAAGACTGTTCGCGGCGGTTAAGTTACAGCATTTCGTACCGACCCTCTTCGCTCAACAGTAATTCTCACACAGCATCGGCTCGGAATCGGTGGGTTGGATTACGCGCACGGGCGCTTGCGTCAGATGCGGCGTGCCTCCGCGGCTAACAACAGCGCGAAATGCATCCAGGATCGCCATCGCCATGTCTGGGTGATGCGTCTCGACGGCGCTGTCCAACCAGTCAGGAAGGTCACGCTGGTGCGAGAGAGCGCAATGCCATTCACCTTCGTCATAAGCGAGCCGACGCAGTTGCCACCGCGGCAGTTCGATCGCGATCAAGGCAAGCGCAGCATCGGTCCAGGCGCCGGCAGCGACCAGGCGATCGAGGCGCTGGGCCTCCGCTGTGCGACGCATTGCCGGCAGGCGCTTGCAGGTGGTGAGGCAGATCGCGGTGAAACTCGTAGCGTCAAGCGGAGCTGTTTCGGATGGCGCTTCGGAAAGGGGCGTTCGCTGAATCGAGATGAACGACATGACGGGTCTCCATGAACAGCGCGATCTTCGGAAGACCGCATCATGCAATATCCGTAATCCGTCATTTGAATACGAGGCAGCTTCGGGCACGAAGATATAAAGGCTGCATAAGCGCCCGAGGATTAGCGGCGCACGCGCACGCGCTCCGCCACGTCTTTATGAGATTCCTATAAGTTCGCTGCTGGCCTCATCTCGAAAACCTACGTCCTGAATGGCACCTGATCGTGCATCGGGCGCGCGAGCCGTTTGCTCCGTGCCGCCGCAGTCATTGCATCAGGAGCATTCCATGCTGGACATCG
Source organism: Tardiphaga sp. 42S5 (assembly GCF_034044155.1). Taxonomy (NCBI): domain Bacteria; kingdom Pseudomonadati; phylum Pseudomonadota; class Alphaproteobacteria; order Hyphomicrobiales; family Nitrobacteraceae; genus Tardiphaga; species Tardiphaga sp. 42S5. The sequence continues at coordinate 876,728 of NZ_CP139027.1, forward strand.
TCATGCTGGCCCTCGGGCTCGGCTTTTTCATTCTCACCCTGGGCTACGCCTATGCTTGCGAGCGGCTGTGAGGAGCGCAACATGATTTTCGATTACACGCTCGCCGGCTTCGTGTCCGCGGCATTGCTGATCTATCTCACTTACGCGCTGCTGCGGCCCGAGCGGTTCTGAGCGCGCGCACCTCAAAAGGTCAACTGACATGACAATGATTGGCTGGATTCAAATTGCTCTGTACTGCGCTGTGGTTCTCGCGCTGGTGAAGCCGCTCGGCGGCTACATGACATCCGTTTTCAACGGCGAGCGTACTTTCCTCTCTCCGGTTCTGCGACCGGTCGAAGCCGGGCTGTACTGGATCGGTGGCGTCGACGAGAAACGTGAACAGCACTGGCTGACCTACACGGTTGCCATGCTGCTGTTCCACGTGGTCGGCTTCCTCGGCCTCTACGCGATCATGCGGCTGCAGGCTGTGCTGCCGTTCAATCCTGCCGGGCAGTCCGCGGTCGCCGAAGATCTCTCCTTCAACACCGCGATCTCCTTCATCACCAACACTAACTGGCAGAACTACGGCGGCGAAAGCACCATGTCGTATCTGACCCAGATGCTGGGTCTGACGGTACATAACTTTCTGTCGGCGGCGGCCGGCATCGCATTGGCCGTGGCACTGATCCGCGGCTTTGCACGGTCGTCGATGCGCACCATCGGTAATTTCTGGGTCGATATCACCCGTTGCACGCTCTATGTGCTGCTGCCGATCTGCATCATCTACACGCTGTTCCTGGTTTGGCAGGGCATTCCGCAGACGCTCGGCGCCTATGTCGATGCGACGACGCTTGAAGGTGCGAAGCAGACCATCGCGGTTGGCCCTGTTGCGTCGCAGGTTGCCATCAAGATGCTCGGCACCAATGGCGGCGGCTTCTTCAACGCCAATGCGGCGCATCCGTTCGAGAACCCGACGGCGCTGTCGAACTTCATCCAGATGATCTCGATCTTCGCGCTGGGTGCGGCGATGACCAATGTGTTCGGCCGCATGGTCGGCAACCCCAGGCAAGGCTGGGCGATTCTGGCCGTGATGGGCGTGCTGTTCATTGTCGGCGTTGCCATCACCTATGGCGCCGAAGCCTCGGGCACCACAGGCCTGAATGCACTCGGCCTCACCGGCGGTAATATGGAAGGCAAGGAACTGCGCTTTGGCATTGTCGCCTCCAGCCTGTTCGCGGTCATCACCACGGCGGCATCCTGCGGTGCGGTCAATGCGATGCATGACTCGTTTACAGCGATTGGCGGCATGATCCCGCTGATCAATATGCAGCTCGGCGAGATTATCGTCGGCGGTGTTGGTGCCGGTCTCTACGGCATGCTGCTGTTCGTCGTGCTGGCAATCTTCGTCGCCGGTCTGATGGTCGGCCGCACACCGGAATATGTCGGCAAGAAGATCGAGGCGCGCGAAGTAAAGATGGCAATGCTTGCCATTCTCGTGTTGCCGCTGATGTATCTCGGCTGGACCGCGGTGGCGGTGGTGCTGCCGTCGGCCGTGGCCTCCATGGCCAATGCCGGGCCGCATGGCTTCACCGAGGTGCTCTACGCTTTCACCTCGGCCACCGGCAATAACGGCTCGGCCTTCGGCGGGCTCACCGGCAACACCTTCTTTTACAACCTCACACTGGCGAGTTCGATGTTCGTCGGCCGCTTTTTCATGATCGTGCCAGCCATGGCGCTGGCCGGATCATTGGCCGCGAAGAAGTCGATCCCGGCTTCGGCCGGCACCTTGCCGACCACCGGCGGACTGTTTGTCGGTCTCGTCATCGGCGTGATCCTGATCATCGGCGGTCTCACCTTCTTCCCGGCACTCGCGCTCGGGCCGATCGTCGAGCACCTCGCGATGACCGCCAGCACCCTGTTCTGATCGGATTTGGAGTTATGTCCATGGAAACGTTGAAACTGCAGAAGCGGGTGCCGGTCTCGGCCATGCTCGATTCGAAAATTGTCATCCCAGCCATCGGCTCGGCTTTCAAAAAGCTTGATCCGCGGCTGATGATCAAGAATCCCGTGATGTTCGTGGTCGAGGTCGTCGCCGCACTCACCACGGTGATCTTCATCAAGAACGTCATCACCGGCGGAAGCGATCTGGGATTTGCGTTCCAGATCATCCTCTGGCTCTGGTTCACGGTGCTGTTCGCCAACTTTGCCGAAGCCGTCGCCGAAGGCCGCGGCAAGGCGCAGGCGGAATCGCTGAAGAAGACCCGCACCGAAAGCCAGGCCAAGCTGCTCACCGGCAGCGACAGCGGCGACAAGAGCTACCGCATGGTCTCGGGCACCAGCCTGAAGGTCGGCGATGTCGTGCTGGTGGAAGCCGGCGACAACATCCCGTCCGACGGTGAAGTGATCGAAGGCGTGGCTTCAGTTAATGAGGCGGCGATCACCGGCGAGTCCGCACCTGTCATTCGTGAATCCGGCGGCGATCGCTCGGCGGTGACTGGCGGCACGCAGGTGCTGTCCGACTGGATTCGCGTCCGCATCACTGCGGCGCAAGGCTCGACCTTTATCGATCGCATGATCAAGCTGGTCGAAGGCGCCGAGCGGCAGAAGACACCGAACGAGATCGCACTGAACATCCTGCTGGTCGGCCTTACCATCATCTTCGTGTTCGCGACGGTGACGATCCCGAGCTATGCGGCTTATGCCGGTGGTTCGATCTCGGTGGTGGTGCTGGTGGCTTTGTTCGTGACCCTGATCCCGACCACCATCGGCGCGCTGTTGTCGGCGATCGGCATTGCAGGCATGGATCGTCTGGTGCGCTTCAACGTGCTGGCGATGTCCGGTCGTGCGGTGGAAGCTGCCGGCGACGTCGATACGCTGCTGCTCGACAAGACCGGCACCATCACGCTCGGCAATCGTCAGGCGACAGCCTTCCGTCCGGTGCGCGGCGTGACCGAACAGGAACTGGCCGATGCGGCGCAGCTTGCATCGCTCGCGGACGAAACCCCGGAAGGCCGCTCCATCGTCGTGCTGGCCAAGGAGAAATACGGCATCCGCGGCCGCGATATGGCCGAACTGTCAGCGACTTTCGTGCCGTTCACCGCACAGACCCGGATGAGCGGTGTCGATGCTGGTGGTTCGTCGGTCCGCAAGGGAGCGGTGGATTCGATACTCGCTTACGTCAACGGTGGCGCGTCGTTCGCCGTCGCGTCCGGCAACACCGTGCGTGCAATGCAACCGGCCGCGATGTCGGACACGGCACGTGAAATCCAGGCGATCTCCGACGAGATTGCAAAGGGCGGCGGCACCCCGTTGGCGGTTGCGCGCGATGGCAAGCTGCTCGGTGTCATCCATCTGAAGGACATCGTCAAGGGCGGCATCCGTGAGCGTTTCGCCGAACTGCGCCGCATGGGCATCCGCACCATCATGATCACCGGCGACAATCCGATGACCGCTGCAGCCATCGCAGCCGAAGCCGGCGTCGATGATTTCCTGGCGCAGGCGACACCCGAGGACAAGCTGCAGCTTATCCGCGACGAGCAGGCCAAGGGCAAGCTGGTGGCGATGTGCGGCGATGGCACCAACGACGCACCGGCCCTCGCTCAAGCAGACGTCGGCGTGGCCATGAATACCGGTACTCAGGCTGCGCGCGAAGCTGGCAACATGGTCGATCTGGACTCCAATCCGACCAAGCTTATCGAGGTCGTTGAAATCGGCAAGCAGCTCCTGATGACGCGAGGTGCGCTGACAACGTTCTCGATCGCCAATGACGTGGCGAAATACTTCGCCATTATCCCGGCGATCTTCCTCGCCTTCTATCCGCAGCTTGAAGCGCTTAACATCATGAAGCTGGCGAGCCCGCAGAGTGCCATCCTGTCGGCCATCATCTTCAATGCGATCATTATCATCGCGCTGATTCCGCTGGCCCTGAAAGGTGTCGCCTATCGTCCGATCGGCGCCGGCGCACTACTCGGCCGCAACCTGCTGATCTACGGCCTCGGCGGCATCATCGTTCCGTTCATCGGTATCAAGGCGATCGACCTCGTCGTCACCGCCCTGCACCTGGTTTGAGGAGTTACATTATGTTGAGAGAAATTCGTCCGGCCATCGTTCTGCTGCTCGGTCTCACGGCCATTACCGGCCTCGCCTATCCGCTCGCGATGACAGGTATTGCCGAAGCGATCATGCCGAACCAGGCGCAAGGCAGCCTCATCGAACGGGACGGCAAGGTTGTCGGCTCGTCCCTGATCGGTCAGGAATTCAAGGGTGAGGAATACTTCCACGGCCGCCCGTCGGCGACCCTGGGTCCCGACCCGCAGGATTCCACCAAGACGGTGCCGCAGCCTTACAACGCCATCAACTCGATGGGCTCCAATCTTGGCCCGACCAGTAAGGCGCTGATCGACCGCGTGAAGGAGGACGCCGAGAAACTGAAGGCAGAGAACCCGTCGATGCCGGTGCCGATCGATCTCGTGACCACCTCGGGCAGCGGTCTCGACCCGAACATTTCGCCGGAGGGTGCGCTGTTTCAGGTGCCCCGCATCGCCAAGGCGCGCAAGCTGACGGAGGATCGCGTCCGTCAGCTGGTGACCGAAAAGACAGAAGGCCGCTTTGGTGGCTTGCTCGGCGAACCGCGCGTTAACGTTCTCGCCTTGAATCTCGCGCTGGACGCCGCCTCACCGCAGTAGGCCGTCTAGGCCCAAGCCCTGGCGGAGACTATATTGCCTTATGGCAAATCAGCGCCGCGATCCCGACCAACGACCTTCGCCTGAAGCCTTGCTGGAAACAGCAAGGCGCGAGGAAGATGCCGCCGGGCGGCTGAAGATCTTCGTCGGCGCCGCCCCCGGCGTTGGCAAGACTTATGAGATGCTGCAGAGCGCCCATGCCAGGCGCAAGGCGGGCATCGACGTGGTGGTTGGCGTGGTCGAGACCCACGGGCGCGCCGAGACTGAGGCGCTGCTGATCGGCCTTGAGGTGCTTCCCCGCAAACGCATTGATCACAAGGGCCAGCAACTCGAGGAAATGGATCTCGATGCGCTGATCGCGCGGCGCCCGCAGATCGCATTAGTCGACGAACTCGCCCATACCAATGCGCCCGGCAGCCGGCATCCGAAACGTTATCTCGACGTAGCGGAATTATTGGCCGCGGGAATCGACGTCTATACTGCGGTCAATATCCAGCACATCGAAAGCCTGAATGATGTGGTCGCACAGATTACCCATGTGCGAGTGCGCGAGACCGTGCCGGATTCGGTGTTCGATCGTGCCGACGCCATCGAGCTGATTGATCTAACGCCAGACGATCTGATCCAGCGTTTGAAGGAAGGCAAGGTCTACGTTCCCAAACAGGCCGAGCGCGCGTTGGAACATTATTTCTCGCCCGGCAATCTCACGGCGTTGCGCGAGTTGGCGTTGCGTCGCACGGCGGATCGCGTTGATGAGCAATTGCTCACTCATATGCAGGCCAATGCCATTGCCGGCCCGTGGGCTGCCGGTGAACGCATTCTGGTCTGTATCAGTGAGGACCCGCGCTCTGCCGGGCTTGTCCGCTACACCAAGCGTCTCGCGGATCGGCTTCACGCGCCGTGGACGGCGGTCAGCATCGAGACGCGACGCAGCCTTCAACTCACCGAGGAACAGCGCGACCGGCTGGCCGATACGCTGCGGCTTGCCGAGGCACTTGGCGCCGAGGCGCTGACGATTCCGGGCGCAGGCCGGCGGATCGCTGACGATCTGCTCGGTTATGCCCATGCCAACAACGTTACCCAGATCGTAATTGGCAAGGCATCACGGTCGTGGTGGTTCGAGCTGGTGCGCGGTTCGGTGGTGCATGATCTCGTGCGGCGCGCCGGCAATATCAGTGTGCATGTGATCGCGGGTGATGCACTGCCGGCCGAACCCGCCGCGAAGCGCGCGCAGATGACCGATCGCGTCGAGCCGTTCGACGCAAAGCCCTATATTGCGGCGCTGGCGGTCGTGGCGGTGGCTCTTGGGGCCGCAACGCTGCTGCGTCCGATCTTCGGGATCGAGAATGTCGATCTGATGTTTCTCACCGCCGTGGTCGGCGTCGCCGTGCGCTTTGGTCTCTGGCCATCGCTGCTGGCAAGCGTCGTGGCATCGCTGAGCTATAACTTCTTCTTCCTGCCGCCGGTCTATACGCTCACCATCACCGATCCGACCAATGTGGCGGCCTTCTTCTTCTTCATGCTGATCGCCATTCTGGTGTCCAATGTTGCGGCGCGGGTGCGCACCCAGGCCGTCTCGGCCTTTGGCCGCGTGCGCACAACCGAGTCGCTCTATGCGTTCAGCCGCAAACTCGCGAGCACGGCGGCGCTTGACGACGTGCTGTGGGCGAGCGCGTATCAGATCGCATTGATGCTGAAGGTGCGGGTTGTGTTGCTGTTGCCGGAGCAGGGTGTAATCACCGTCAAGGCCGGATATCCGCCTGAGGACGAATTGGACAAGGCGGATCTGGCCGCTGCCAATTGGGCCTGGAGCAATGATCGCCCGGCCGGTCGTGGTTCCGAGACATTGCCAGGTGCGAAGCGGCTGTTTCTGCCGATGCGCACCGGTCGTGGGCCGATCGGTGTGATCGGCATCGACGATGACCGGACGGGGCCATTGCTGACACCCGATCAGCGCCGGTTGCTGGATGCGCTTGTGGATCAGAGTGCACTCGCCATCGAGCGCGTGCAGCTCGTCGAAGACATGGACCGTGCCGAGCGCAACGTCGAATCCGATCGACTGCGTCAGGCGCTGCTGACCTCGATCTCGCATGATCTGAAGACGCCGCTGGCCTCCGTGCTTGGCGCGGCCTCCACACTGCGCGATCTGTCGCCGAAGCTCAGCGAGGCCGAGAAGGCCGATCTGCTCGGCACGGTGATCGACGAATCCGAGCGGCTGAACCGCTTCATCGCTAATCTGCTGGATATGACCAAGCTGGAGTCTGGTGCCGTGGTGCCGAATGCAACGCTGCTGGATCTCACCGAGATCGTCGGCAGCGCGCTGCGCCGGGCCGGCAAGATCCTCAGCAGGCATCGCGTCGCGCTCGATCTGGCGCCGAACCTGCCGATGCTGGAGCTGGATGCGGTACTGTTCGAGCAGGTGCTGTTCAATCTGCTCGACAATGCCGCGAAATATGCCCCGGATGACACCACTATCACGATCAGGGCCGTGCGCGATGCTGACTCAGTCTCGCTGCAGGTGACGGACGAGGGGGCGGGCATTCCACCCGCCGATCTCGAGCAGGTGTTTGATAAATTCTACCGCGCCAACAAGGGCGATCACGTCAGGGCGGGTACCGGCCTCGGCCTTGCGATCTCCCGGGGCTTTGTTGAGGCAATGCATGGCACCATTTCGGCCACTAATCGCGCCGACCGATCAGGCGCCGTGCTGACCATCCGCCTTCCTATCCCGCCGGCCTCCGAAGCTCTGGACACCGCCGCATGAACACCGCCCTCATCAAGGTCCTGATCATCGATGATGAGCCGCCGATCCGCAAATTGCTGCGCATGGGCCTCAGCACCCAGGGCTATGACATCCTTGAGGCCAGCAACGGCAAGATCGCGCTGGAGAAACTGGCGGAGAAACCGGCCGTGATCATCCTTGATCTCGGCCTGCCGGACATCCAGGGCCATGATCTGCTGCAGATGATTCGCGCCCGCGATGACAGCGTGCCGATCGTGGTGCTGTCGAGCCGCGGGGACGAGGCCGGCAAGGTGCAGGCGCTCGATCTCGGTGCCGACGACTATCTCACCAAGCCGTTTGGCATGGATGAGCTGCTGGCGCGCATGCGGGCCGCGCTCAGGCATCAGCTGCAGGTTCATGGCGAGCGGCCGGTATTCCGCTCCGGGGAATTGTCGGTCGATCTGGTGCGCCGCATCGTCAAGGTGGGTGACCGTGAGGTGAAACTGTCACCAAAGGAATATGAGTTGCTGCGGGTCCTGGTGCAGCATGCCGGCAAGGTGCTGACCCATCGGTTTCTGCTGAAGGAATTGTGGGACGAGCTCACCGACGCACAATATCTGCGCGTTTATGTCCGCCAGCTGCGTCAAAAGATCGAGCTCGATCCGGAGCGCCCGCAATTCGTCCTGACCGAAACGGGTATCGGCTACCGGCTGCGCGCCGGAGAATAGCCAGCGACAAACCCGTCAAACAGCAGGTTATTTGGTCTGCCGGGCGACCGATGCCGGTGCGTTGTAGTCCAGCAGCCGGATCGCCTCGTCGGCGGCGTCCACCATCTCCGACATCAGCTTGCGCGTTCGCTCGAAATCCGCAGCCGACATGCTGCGAAACAGCATATCGTTCACCGGACGCTGAACGGGTGCCAGTTCATTGAGCAGGGCGCGCGCTTTCGGCGTGATGGTCAGAATGACGCGACGGCGATCTTCCTCATCGGTCTCTTTTTCAACAAGGCCGTTTGATACCAGCTTGTTGATCTCGATTGTAATGAACGCGCCGCTGAAGTGCAGATGCTCGGCGACCTGATTGACGCCGATCTTCTCATCCGTGCCGCTCAAATGAGCAATGGCGATCAGCACGGTGTATTGCGTGCCGGACAGGCCGATCACTGCGCCGAGTTGCCCGCGCACAGCCTGAAGCCGCGCCGAAAACGCCAATGTGTCATGGACAAATTGGCGGAAAGCCCGATCCGATCCGTCGACCATCAATTGTGGCCGCGAAATCGTCGGTTCTACCTTCATTTTACGTGATTTGCTCTTAATCGCCATCAGGTCCCCGCACACCTATGAGTCGTATAGCGGCGGCGTTACGCACAAACAAGTTGGAACCAGTGCGTTTTGATAGCAGGCCAGCCATGCTTGACAGCGCGCACTTTCGTTCGATAATATAGCTTTGTTATAAAGCTAATGCGCGTCGTTCAGGTTTCGCGATCAGGAGATGACCATGGGCGCCACTGCGGACGTGGATCCTCGCGCCTTCCGACAGGCGCTCGGACAGTTTGCCACCGGCGTCGCCGTGATCACGGCCGAAGCGGCCGATGGCCAGGCGATCGGCTTGACCATGAGTTCGTTCAACTCGGTCTCGGTGGACCCGCCGCTGATCCTGTTCTCGATCGACCGCAAGGCCTTCAGCCTCAAGGCGATGACCGAGGCCAAAGGTTATGCCGTGAACATCCTCGGCCGCGATCAGGAGCATCTGTCGAACAAGTTCGCCAGGGCGCTCGGCGACAAGTGGGCGGCGGTCGAGCATACGCTGGGCCATGAGGCGGCGCCCCTGATCGCCGGCGCGCTCGCACACTTCGAATGTGCGCCATACGCGCAATATGACGGCGGGGACCATGTGATCTTCGTCGGCCGGGTGGTGAAGTTCAGCGCCTATCCGGCCAACGAGCCGTTGGTCTTCTTCCGTGGGGCCTATCGCAGCCTTGCAAGCACCGAGCGCAGCCCGGAATGGCCGCTGCCGATGCACTACTGAAATAACGCACCTGAAAATGCTATCCATGACTGAAAGTGATCGAGGCAACCCATGATCAAGACCGGCGAACAGCATATCGCGAGCCTGCGCGATGGCCGTGAAATCTATCTCGATGGCGAGCTGGTGGATGACGTGACCACCCATCCGGCGTTCCGGGGTGCGGTGGCCTCGATTGGACGGATGTTCGATTTCCAGAGCGCGCCGGAAAATCGCGAGCTGATGACTTTCGAGACCGAGACTGGCACCCGAGCCAACCGGATCTGGGAATTGCCCGGCAGCTATGATGCGCTGGTCAATCGCCGCCGTGGCCTGGAGGCCTGGACCGAGCTGCATGCCGGCTTCATGGGCCGCGCGCCGGATCACGTCGCTTCCTGCATCGCCGGCATGTATATGGGCGTCGAGGTATTCGAGGCCTACGACAAGGATCGCGCGAAGGCGCTGGCGGATTACTATCGCTACGCCCGCGACAACGATCTTTACCTCACTTATGTGATCATCAACCCGCAGGCCGACCGCTCCAAGAGCGCGGCCGAGCAGGCCGATCCGTTCCTGTCGGCGGGCGTAGTGTCGCGCGATGCCGAGGGCCTGACGATCCGTGGCGCCAAGATGTTGGCCACCGGCGGCATCATGGCGAACGAGGTGTTCGTCACCTGTATCCAGCCGCTGCAGCCCGGCGACGAGAAATACGCGGTGTCTTTCGCGATTCCGATGAATACCAAGGGTCTGAAGGTCCTGTCGCGCAAGTCCTATGAAGCCGCGTCGCCGTCCGTGTTCGACAATCCGCTGTCGAGCCGCTTCGATGAAAATGATGCCGTGCTGTACTTCGACGACGTGAAGGTGCCGTGGGATCGCGTGTTCATCGTCGATGACATCGCGATGTGCCAGAAGCAGTTCCACGCCACCCCGGCGCATGTGTATCAGAACTATCAGGCCATGATCCGGCTCTCGGTGAAGCTGCGCTTCCTGATCGGGATCGCGCATCGGACCGCCGAGACCAACGGCATCGCCGGCTTCCCGCAGGTCAGGGAAATGCTAGGTCAGCTCGCAGCCGAAGTGTCGATGGTCGAAGCCTTCGTCGTCGCGATGGAGACCAAGGGCACGCAGCACGGCGCCTATTACGTGCCGGACCGGGCGATGCTGTATTCGGCACAGGTCCTCACCCAGCAGCTCTATTCCAAGGTCATCAACACGCTGCGCGAGCTCGCCGGCGGCGGCATGATCATGCTGCCGTCCTCGGTGAAGGATTTTGCCAATCCGGAATTGGCGCGTCTGATCGGCAAGACCCAGCAGTCCCCTGCCGCCAGCGCGACCGAGAAGGTCAAGTTTTACAAGCTGGCCTGGGATGCGGTCGGCTCCGAATTCGCCTCGCGTCACTCGCAATACGAGATGTTTTTCGCCGGCGCGACCTTCGTTACCAAGGGCCATGCATTCCGGACTTATGATTGGATGAAATCGGCGGCGTTGCTCGACAAGATGCTGTCCAGCTATGACCTTGCCGATGAAGTCTCCACCTCAACGGCGCCGGCTGCCTCGCCGCGCGCTGTCGCTTGATCTGTCCCCTCAGGAACACTGACCATGGCCATCAATAAACTTCACGATGAATTCCGTACCGTCGATATGTCTTCGGGATGGGAGACGCCCGCGGGCTATCCGGCAGGCATCCAGCAGAAGATCCTGTCGGGGGCGCTCGACGAAGTGAACAAGCGTGGCAGCCGCACCCGCCTGCTGCGCTTCGAGCCGGGAGTCTACACCACCGAGCCGTTCGTGCACGAATATTGGGAAGAAGTATTCCTGTTCACCGGCGACCTGATCGTCGGCAATGACAAGCAGGGCAATGGCGGCGAGTCCTTCGAGCCGAATACCTATGCCTGCCGTCCGCCCGGCGCCTATCACGGTCCGTTCAAGTCGGTCGGCGGCTGCGTGTTGATGGAAATCCACTATTTCGATCCGGCCTGAGCCGTTTCGCGTCTCCTCCTGATGGCGGCGCGCTTTCTTTGTGGCGCGACCGCTGCTTCTTCGGAAGGTTTCTCCTCGGCCGGCGTGGCCGTCTTCGGTTTGATCCGAAGTCGCAAACGTCCGGTTGAGCCCTCTCCGACCTCGAATGTCTCCATTTTGCGCACCAGGTCGCTCAGCTTCTTAAAGCCGTAGGTGCGGACGTCAAAGTCGGACACGGTGTTCGGAAGTTGTTCTCCGACCCGGTCCAGATTGACCCAGCCGTCTTCGTTGCTCAGTTGGGATACCACCTTTTCCAGAATGGGAACTGCGGCAGCGGGGCTTTGCAAGGCTGCCGGCTTTGACGGTTGCTCCGTGCTTGCCGTCGCGCGCTCGGATCTCAGGTTCTCCGTATAGATGAAACGTCGGCACGCCTGCCGAAAACTCTCGGGTGTTTTCCGCGTGCCGAAGCCGTAGACGTCAGCGCCCTGCTCGCGGAGCCGTGAGGCGAGACGTGTGAAGTCGCTATCGGAGGACACCAGGCAAAAGCCGTCGAACCGCCCGCTATGCAGCAGGTCCATCGCGTCGATCACCAGCGCGATGTCGGACGAGTTCTTGCCCTTCGTGTAGGCGAACTGCTGATAAGGATCTATGGCGTGTTTTTGCAGGATGTCGGCCCAGGATCTGAGCTGCGGACTTGAGAAGTCGCCGTAGATCCGGCGAACGCTGGCTTCGCCGAATTTGGAGATTTCCTCGAACAAGCCGCCAGCAATCTGCGGGGACGTGTTGTCGGCATCGATCAGGACCGCGAAACGGGGCAAACGCTGCTGTGCGACGTTCATCTGCAACCTCTGCCCGCTGGATGAATGGCTCTCTCAGTCTGTCAGTTTTTTGCTGCAGACGAAACATACCTGAGGGAGCGTATCTCTCGTCAGCCCGGCCATTGCGCGGTAAAGTCACCCAAATCCCGCGAATCACGGGCGCTGAAAGAGGCAATTGAGACCATGACCATCCGCCTGCATCGCGGCGATTTGCCGGATCTGAACCGCTACACCGATTCGGTTGCGATCGACACCGAGACCATGGGTCTCAATCCGCATCGCGACCGGCTATGCGTGGTGCAGCTCTCGCCCGGCGATGGAAGTGCCGATGTCGTGCAGATACCGATGGGCCACACGGACGCGCCGAACCTGAAGAAGCTGCTCGGCGATCCCAAGGTGACCAAGATCTTTCACTTTGCGCGGTTCGATCTCGCCGCTCTCTACAATGCGCTCGGCGTCATGCCCGAGCCGGTCTATTGCACCAAGATCGCCTCCCGCCTGTGCCGCACCTATACCGACAGGCATGGTCTCAAGGACCTGGTCCGCGAAGTCCTCGGCGTCGATCTGTCGAAGCAGCAGCAGTCGAGCGACTGGGGCAGTCAGACTCTCAGCGAGGCCCAGCTATCCTACGCGGCATCGGACGTGCTGCATCTGCATGGGCTGCGCGAACGGCTGAACGTCATGCTGGCGCGGGAGGGCCGCACCGAGTTGGCGCAGGCCTGTTTCGACTTCCTCCCGACCCGGGCCAAACTCGACCTGTCGGGTTGGGAAAACGAGGACATTTTCGCTCATTCGTGACCGGCCTGCGGCGAAGTGACTTTCTGAAACAGTTCAGGGTCCCTCCCGCCGCGTTTCGGTCATACTCCTCGTTCTGGTGGGCGGGGCTGCAAACCGGTGCATTTCAGCGTAGACTGGCGCCGGTTTGGCAGGCCTTTCGGTGTGGCCCTTTTTGGCATGGCCCGTTGGAGCGACGGTGAGTTCAGTTCAGATTCCCAGCTATCAGGCGGGCATGGATGCGCGGTTCAGGGCCGCGGCACGCCATAGCCGTCTGGTGCGCCTGCTGCGGATTGCTGTCCCTGCCGTCGTGATCCTGTCGATGGCGGCAATTGTCGGCGTGTCGATCTTCAATCCGTTCCGGATTCTCGCCAAATTGCCGCTCGACATGGGCAATCTGGTCGTTTCGGGGACCAAGATCACCATGGAGACGCCGCATCTGGCCGGTTTCTCGCCGGACGGGCGGCCATATGAGTTATGGGCCAAGGCCGCGACGCAGGATCTGACGGATCCCGACAATGTCGAACTGACAACCTTGCGCGCCAAGGTGATGATGGAAGACAAGTCGACGATGACGATGGATGCCCGCACCGGGAAGTTCAATTCGAAATCGCAGATGCTCTATCTGTATCAGGACATTTTCCTGCAGACGACGACCGGCTACGAGGCCAAGCTGACACAGGCGAACATTGATATTGCCAATGGCACGGTCACGTCGGACGAGCCGGTCGATGTCAAACTTCTCAACGGCACTCTGCTCGGGCAACGGATGCGCATCACGGAACACGGTGAGCTGGTTCGGTTCGAGGGCGGTGTTTCGATGAACCTGAAAATGGACCCGCCTTCGCCGGATGCTTCGGCTCAGCCTGAGACCGCGGCAGAGCCCGAAGTCGCGCCGGAGCCCGTGAAACCGCGGGCCGCCAACGGCAAGCGCGCCAACGCGAAATGAATGTGATGATTTTTCCCGTCAGTAATGTCCGATTCCGCGGGGTGACCGGGGCTGCGATCGCCGTGCTCCTGCTGGCTTTGACAGCCGATGCACATGCGCAGAGCGCGGTGCAGGGCGTGCCGAATGCCATGCAGGGCTTCTCGCAGAATCGCGATCAGCCTATCCAGATCGAGGCCGCATCGCTGGAAATGCGCGACAAGAAAAAGGAAGCGACCTTCGCTGGCGATGTGAAGGTCGTGCAGGGCGACACCACGATGAAGTCGAAGACTCTCGTGGTCTTCTATGACGGCGGTGGCTCCGCGAGCGAGCCGGCGGCCAAGGCTGCGCCCAAGGCACCGATCAAGGCTGCGCAGCCGGGCCCGGGTGGCTCGTCGGCGATCAAGCGGCTTGAAGCGCGCGGCGGCGTCATCGTCACCCAAAAAGACCAGGTCGTCACCGGCGAGACGGCGGTGTTCGACACCCGGACCAATCTCGTCACGATGCAGGGCAATGTTGTGCTCACCCAGGGCAAGAATGTGCTGCGCGGCGATCGTCTGACCGTGGATATGACCACGGGTACTTCACGCGTTGAATCCAACAGTGGCAGGGTCCAGGGCATGTTCGAGTCGTCCGGCCAGAAGGGCGGAGGCGGCCCGACCTCCATCATACCGGGGTCTGGAGGCGGAAAACCCAAGTAACTCGAAGGGGTTGCCGATACAAACGACCTGGATCCGGTTGAATCCGGCCGCCTAACCCGTTATCGCCATTGTTTTAATCGACATGGAAGGCTTGGCGTTCGGCTGGGCAAGGGACATCTAGTCCGCCATGCTGTTCCCAGTGAACCGAATATGCCGCGATCTGGCGCGGATGACGTCTAGAGGCTGATCGAAGCGCGAATGGTTGATTTCCTCGGCATGTTCCGTCGGCGCGCTCCGAAACGCGGTCCGCAAGGTTTTGCGCGCTCGCCGGTCGACATCACGGCGCTCGGCGATAGCATGGGCGACATGCTGGGTAATCCGGGCCGCCGCGAGGCCCCGCCGCTGGGGCGTACCGCCCCGGCCGATACGCCCCAGGTTCCGCAGGCCCGGGCGGAGGCGACGCGTGCCCCGCAGCCTGCGCCAGCCCGCCGTCCGGACAAGGCGCCGCCGCGGCCCCGGACCAACGGCGCTGCCGCGCCAAAAGCGACCCCGCGAGCAGGCTATCTGGCCGTCCATAACGTCAAAAAGAGCTTCGGTTCACGCCAGGTCACCCGCGGCGTCAGCATCTATGTTCGCCGCGGCGAGGCCGTCGGTCTGCTCGGACCGAACGGCGCCGGCAAGACCACGGTGTTCTATATGATCACCGGCCTGATCAAGCCCGACAGCGGCGCCATTGAGCTTGACGGCCACGACGTTACCCAGCTGCCGATGTATCAGCGTGCGCGCCTCGGCATCGGCTATCTGCCGCAGGAAGCCTCGATTTTCCGCGGCCTCACGGTCGAGCAGAACATCCGTGCGGTGCTGGAAGTCGTCGAGCCCAGCCGCAAGAAGCGCGAGCGCGAGCTCGATGGGTTGCTCGAAGAGTTCAACATTCAGAGACTGCGCAAGTCGCCCTCGATCGCGCTGTCCGGCGGTGAGCGCCGCCGTGTTGAAATTGCGCGCGCGCTGGCGACGCGGCCGAATTACATGCTGCTCGACGAGCCCTTTGCCGGTATCGACCCGATTGCGGTGGGTGACATTCAGGACCTGGTCCGTCACCTGACCAATCGCGGCATCGGCGTGCTGATTACCGACCACAACGTGCGCGAAACGCTGGGGCTGACAGACCGCGCCTACATCGTCTATGCTGGTGAAATCCTGACGGAAGGATCTCCGGAGGAGATCGTGGCTGACCCGGACGTGCGTCGCCTTTACCTTGGCGAGGAATTCCGCCTGTAGACCAAATTTACAATTCGTCAAGCCGTGTACATCAGGCCGGGAAAGAGATAAGCAAGAAACGGACCAACTTTTGGATCGGTTTTTGCCTCCATGGCGCTGACGCAGAGACTAGAGTTCCGGCAATCCCAGTCGCTGGTGATGACGCCGCAGCTGATGCAGGCCATCAAGCTGCTGCAGCTGTCGAATCTCGATCTCGCAACCTTTGTCGAAGATGAACTGGAGCGCAATCCGCTGCTGGAACGCGCCAGCGACGGTCCTGAGCCGCCGGTGGCCGGCGAGGCCAGCCCCGAGCGCAGCGAGTTTTCGAGCCAGGACGAGGCTGGCTATGCCTCTGGCCACGACGATGGCGGCGACCATTCCGATTTTTCCGATCGTTCAAGCGGCGACAGCTTCGATGCGCCGGCGCCCGACGAGTGGATGAACCGCGAACTCGGCACCCGCGCCGAGATCGAGCAGACCCTGGACACCGGGTTGGACAACGTTTTCTCCGAAGAGCCGGCCGAAGCCGCCGCACGCAACGCACAAGATGCTGCTCCGACCGCCTATACCGAATGGGGCGGCGGCGCTTCCAACGACGATAGTTACAATCTTGAGGCCTTCGTTGCCGCGGAAGTGACGCTCGGCAGCCATCTCGCCGAACAGCTTTCGGTGGCGTTCTCGTCGCCCGCGCAGCGCATGATCGGTCAGTATCTGATCGATCTCGTCGATGAGGCCGGCTACCTCCCGCAAGATCTCGGCGACGTGCATGAGCGGCTGGGCGCCTCTGTTGACGATGTCCAAAGCGTTCTCGGTGCGTTGCAGAAATTCGATCCACCGGGGGTCTGCGCGCGCAGTCTCAGCGAATGTCTCGCAATCCAGTTGCGTGAACAGAACCGTTACGACCCCGCGATGCAGGCATTGGTCGAGCATCTCGATCTTCTGGCCAAGCGCGACATCGGCAATCTCAGAAAAATCTGCGGCGTCGACGACGAAGATCTGACCGACATGATCGGTGAGATTCGCAGGCTCGATCCGAAGCCCGGTCTGAAGTTTGGCTCGGCGCGAACACAGACCGTAGTGCCTGATGTCTATGTGCGGCCGGGTCCTGATGGCGGCTGGCATGTTGAGTTGAACAGCGACACGCTGCCGCGCGTTCTCGTGAACCAGGTTTATTATTCCGAGCTGTCCAAAACGATCCGCAAGGATGGCGACAAATCGTACTTCACCGATTGTCTACAGAACGCGACCTGGCTGGTGCGTGCGCTCGATCAGCGCGCGCGTACTATCCTGAAGGTTGCGACAGAGATCGTCCGGCAACAGGATGGCTTCTTCACGCAGGGTGTTGCGCATCTGCGGCCGCTGAATCTCAAGGCGGTTGCTGATGCAATTCAAATGCATGAATCGACGGTGTCGCGCGTTACCGCCAATAAATACATGGCGACAAATCGCGGCAGCTTTGAATTGAAATACTTCTTTACGGCGTCGATCGCGTCGGCTGATGGTGGCGAAGCGCATTCGGCTGAAGCGGTACGACATCACATCAAGCAATTGATTGATGGAGAAAGTCCTTCTCTTATTCTTTCGGACGACACGATCGTGGAACGCTTGCGCGAAGCCGGAATTGATATCGCGCGCCGTACCGTTGCCAAATACCGTGAAGCCATGCGTATCCCGTCTTCAGTTCAGCGCCGACGCGACAAGCAGAGTATGCTCGGCAATGCACTCACGGCACCCGCCACTCCGTCCGATAGGGCACCCGACCGATCCCGCGACACTGCACCAGCTTGATTGCACTCCCGTGGAAACGGGATACTGTCGGTTCAAGGCAGAAGAATCGAGGCATTAGCATGACCCTTCGTATCTCGGGAAAAAGCATCAATGTCGGAGACGCTTTGCGAGGCCGCGTGAGCGAGCGGACCGATGAGGTCCTTCGCAAATATTTCGATGGCAACTATTCCGGTCACATCACGCTCAGCAAAGACGGCTTCGGCTTTCGCACCGATTGTGCGTTGCATCTCGATTCCGGAATTACGCTCGAAGCGGACTCCAATGCAGCGGATGCTTACGCTAGCGCCGATCAGGCGCTGCTTCAGATCGAGAAACGTTTGCGTCGCTACAAGAGCCGGCTGAAGGATCGTTCCGCGCGCAAGACGCATGCTGAAAATCAGGCGATGGCCGAACTCACGGCCCCGACTTTGGACGCGCCGAGCTACATTCTTGAAGCGCCCGATCATGAGGGCGATGCCGACAGTGGCTACGATCCGGTCATCATTGCCGAATCGACCAGGTCGCTGAAGCGGTTCTCGGTGAGCGAAGCTGTCATGGAACTTGATTTCACCGGCGCGGCCGTCGTGCTATTCCTGCATGGCAGTACCGGTCGGGTGAATATCGTGTACCGCCGAGGCGACGGTAACGTGGGTTGGGTCGATCCACCGGTGGTTAAACCGTCCTGACGGCATTGACGCCCAAACGGCCCCTCCCTATGGTCCGCCGCCTTTGACAGGGTTATACCGGTCAATGGATTTCGCATGGGGGGTTCCGGTGCTAGAGTACGTCCGGGCGTTCGCGCCCGGCGCGTTTTCCATCACAGGGAACGATGTCCCTTTCCAGTCTTTCTTGACGCTGCCGGTTTTGGTTCTAACTACCCGCTGACGGTCAAACATCCTCGGAACGGTCAATGACGATTACCGATCTGGTCGCGCCCGAGGCGATAATCCCGGCGTTGAAGGTCAACAGCAAGAAGCAGGCGCTGCAGGAGCTCGCTGCGCGCGCTTCCGCGCTCACCGGTCAGAACGACCGCGCCATTTTCGAGGTGCTGTTGCAGCGTGAGAAGCTCGGTACGACGGCCGTGGGCTATGGCGTTGCCATTCCGCATGGCAAGTTGCCGAAGCTCGACAAGCTGTTCGGCCTGTTTGCGCGTCTCGATCGTCCGATCGATTTCGAGGCCATGGACGGCCAGCCGGTCGATCTGGTGTTTCTGCTGCTGGCGCCGGAGGGTGCGGGCGCCGATCATCTGAAGGCGCTGGCACGGATCGCACGTCTGCTGCGCGATCAGGACGTCGCCAAAAAGCTGCGTGCCTCCCGTGACGCTCAGGCGATCTATTCGGTGCTCGCTTTGCCGCCAGCGACAGCCGCCTAACCATCTCACCCCGCAGCTTACGCTGGAAGCACCCGGTTGGACCGGGCGTTTCTCTGTTCCGAACCAGATCCCTGCTTGCGCGGAGATGGAAGGCTGGTTGGCCTCGCCAGCTTACGCCGCGAATTCCTTGGCCGAGATTGGAGCGAGCGACTCGTTGCGCACCGCCTGCCGCGCGGTGATCGATGCGAGCTCGTTCATGGCCGCAGAGGCAGCTTCGGCTTGCGTTTCGGCACGGATCGATTCTGCTTCTTCCGCTGCAGCGACTGCGCGCGACGATGCTGCCATCCGCAGTGCGGTCTGGATCTCGTTGGAATCCGCGCCGCTCTTGAGCAGCAGCAACGTCAGCAGCGCCTTGACGTCGGAATTCATCGCGTCTGCGCTCTGCTTCATGCGTCGCACGGCCGCTGACGTTTCAGGAACGTTGACGGCGGTTGCGGGACGAAGCTTGGCGACGTTGCTGCCTGAAGCTTCTATGCCCTGCATGCGCATCGGATTGGCATATTCTTCCGCCATCATTACCCGCGATGCGGCAGCAAGCTGCAGAGCATTGTGAATCTCCGGCGAACTGGTGCCGGTCTTCAGCAACAGCAAAGTGAGGAGAGCTTTGACGTCCGAGTTCATCGCGGCAGTGTTTTGCATTGTGTTCCTCGCTTGTGAGAAGAGTGACTGAGCTAGTTGAAACGTCGTCCGAACAGCTTTTCGAAGAAGGTTGGTTGTGGCGGCTCGGGGTGAGTGATTTCGGCGACGAGTTTGGGTGGCTTGGGGCGCCGGACGTCACGCTTCACCCGCAGCTTTGACAGCAGCATGGTCGGCCCAGGCATGGCCGCGGGCTCAGCGAAGGTCGTGAGCGTGCCGTCCTCGAGGCTACCGCGGATCAGGATCGGTGAGAGAAATATGGGATCTGCGAGTGCGGCAGCCGCCGCAAGGCGCGCGTTATTTAGAGTGCCGAGGCTCTGAACGGCCTCGATACTCCATTGCCCGAGCGGCAAGCGGTCTGACTTGGTCACGAAAGGAGGGTTGCTATCGGGGGCGATGATGGGAGGGACGGTGCCGTCGGCGCGCATCAAGAATACGGTGGCAGCTGCGCAGCCCGGTGCAAAGACGAGGATCGCGAAACAGGCTGCGATCACTGGCCGACTATCAAAACCCCAGGAGCCGGTCCGGGGAACTGTCTCTGATTTCGGAGCGGTGATCGTTGCACCGAAGCTCCGTAGCAAGTCTTCGACTTGAACTATCTGGGCTTGTGTCGATCCATTCATGGCGACCTCGAATCTCAACATGACCAGATTTTCTCAAATCATGGTGAATGCGTGGTCACCATTTTCGTCTGTGAAACGGCAGCAAAGATCAGGCGCAATGATGCCATCGCGTCGGATATCCAGATTGCTATTGATAGGGGGATCAGTTTTTCAGATGGCGCAGCGGATGAGGTCGCGTGCGGATCGATTGCGTCCGATGATGTGCTCACGATATTGACGACGGGTTAAATAGATACCGCGTCATGCAAGCCGAGCGCCTGCGCGTGATGATCGTCGTTTGGACGCTGGGATACTCGATATTGGGATACGCGGCTGTCACCGCGTATCCTGACGTCTGCATGCTGGCCAGTTCGCGTTAGTGAACGCTGACGGTCTGCAATTCCTGGCTCCATGCATTCGCGATCGCCGCTTCACGGCTGTCGGTGAGCATGATCGGCGTGCCGTCGGCGGCGTGCAGCGCGAACAGCTGCAATCCGGGCGCAATCTCCGGCGCCTGCGGGAACAGTCCCGGCACATCTTCCGAGCGAACCGGCTTCACATAGGCGATCATACCTTCGCCCAGATGCGCCAATGCTTCGGTGGTGACGGCGGCATTTTCATTGATCGTAACAACTTCAGTCATCGTCTCGACTCCTTCTATGAGATCAAGCGGTCGAGTCCGCTACTCGTTCCATACTCAGGATGCATGACCTGATCGAAAACCGGAAACCAGTTTGTCGCATCATGCATTATTCGTGTTCATTGATAGCGATTGTCTTAATGACCCTTTCAGGCTCAGGCCTGGCCAGATCAATCGACAACAGCCCGTTCTTCAGATCCGCACCCAGCACCAGCATCCCCTCTGCCAGCACGAAGGTGCGCTGGAAGTGGCGCGCGGCGATGCCGCGATGGATGTATTGCCGGGTCTTGTCGTCCTGCTGGCGGCCCCGGATCACGAGCTGGTTTTCCTCGGTGGTCACATCGAGCTGATCGCGGGTGAAACCTGCGACCGCCAACGTGATCCGCAGGCGTTCGGGTTGACCGTTGTTACGGTCGCACCGCTCGATGTTATAAGGAGGATAACCGTCGGCGCCTTTGACGACGCGATCGAGCGCACGCTCAATCTCGTCGAATCCCAAAAGGAACGGACTAGATAACGAAGGAACACGAGACATACCTACAAAGCCCTCTCGAAGCGACTTTGAGGGGCCCTTACGGCACCCCTGGCCAATCGGCACTCTGCCAACCGGTCAATCAACAATATGGGCATGCCAAAGCCCGGTTCAAGCACCTCTAAATTGCCGGGAAACCGTTACTAAGGCCTTGAAACCGATCAGATATCGATCCGGTTGCGGCCGTTCGCGCTGAACAGGTGCAGTTTGTCGCGGGGAGCCGTGGCGCGGATCGAAGCACCGATGGCCGGGGCATCCTGGCCGGGAATACGCACGATGACCTCGCCCTCGGGCAGCTCGCCCGGAGTGGCGCTGATGGCCTTCTCTGCCCGCGCACGGGTGCCATAGACGAAGGTTTCCGCGCCGACCCGTTCGATGGCCTCGACTGTCAGGTTCAGCGTGATGCCGCCGTCAGTTGCGGCCTCACCGGAAATCGCAAGGTCTTCCGGCCGGACGCCCAGGATACCGGCCTCGGCGACGCTGCGGCTGTCGCCGGCGAACTGCGCACGGATCTCATCGCCGCCCAGCTTGATCAGGTTCATCGGTGGCGCGCCGATGAAGGAGGCGACGAAAGTGGTCGCCGGCTTGCGGTAGACATCGAGCGGACTGCCCATCTGCTCGACCTGGCCACCATTCATCACCACCAGAATATCCGCCAGCGTCATCGCCTCCAACTGATCGTGGGTGACGTAGATCGACGTCGTCTTGAGGCGACGTTGCAGCTTGCGGATTTCGACCCGCATGGCAACGCGCAGCTTGGCATCGAGATTGGACAGTGGCTCGTCGAACAGGAACACTTTCGGTTGCCGCACGATGGCGCGCCCCATGGCAACGCGCTGGCGCTGGCCGCCGGACAATTGTCTGGGCTTGCGATCGAGCATGCCGGCGAGTTCGAGTGTCTGAGCGGCTTCGCGTACGCGCGTATCGATCTCCGGCTTCGGCATGCCCCTGTTGCGCAGGCCGTAAGCCATGTTGTTATAGACGCTCATATGCGGATAGAGCGCGTAGTTCTGGAACACCATGGCGATGTCGCGATCGGCCGGCTCGATCTCGTTGACGACACGGCCGCCAATATCGACCTCGCCGGAGGTGACGGTCTCAAGGCCGGCAACCATGCGCAGCAAGGTCGACTTGCCGCAGCCGCTTGGCCCGACGAGCACACAGAACTGGCCGTCGCCGATTTCGAACTCGATGCCCTTGATGGCCTCGAAGCCGCCGGGATAGGTCTTGCGGACGTTGCGCAGCGAAACATTGGCCATCTGAACTTACTTCTCCGTCTCGACCAGGCCGCGCACGAACAGCCGCTGCATGAACACCACCACGGCGACAGGAGGCACCATCGCAAGAATCGCCGTCGCCATCGCGAGCTGCCATTCAGCGAGTTCATCCGTCGTCGTCAGCATTTTCTTGATGCCGGTGACGATGGTCTGCATGGATTCCTGCGTCGTGATCAGCAGCGGCCACAGATACTGGTTCCAGCCATAGATGAACTGGATCACGAACAGCGCCGCCATCGTCGTCACCGACAGCGGCAGCAGCGTATCCTTGAAAAAGCGAAAGGGACCGGCGCCGTCGATACGCGAGGCTTCAAGCAATTCATCGGGGATGGTCATGAAGAACTGGCGAAACAGCAGCGTGCCGGTGGCCGATGCGATCAGCGGTAGGATCAGCCCGGCATAGGTGTCGAGCATCTTCAGATCGGCGATCACCTTGTAGGTCGGATAGATACGGACCTCGACCGGCAGCATCAGCGTCACGAAGATGATCCAGAACGCCGTCTGGCGGAACGGAAAACGGAAATACACCACGGCATAGGCGGAGAGGATCGAGATCACGATCTTGCCGAGCGCGATGCCCATTGCCATGACGAACGAATTCATCAGCATATGGCCGACCGGCTCGCGGCTGGCGCGCGATCCGCCGACGAAGATGGCCCGGTAATAGTTCTCCAGCGTATGACTGCCCGGCAGCATTGGCATGTTGCCGTTGACCACCGTTGCTGCGTCATGGGTCGAGGCGATCAGCGCGACATAGACCGGGAATACGACGATGAACACGCCGAAAGTCAGGATCGCGTAAGCGAGGATGTCGTTCCAGCGGCGGTGCTCGACCATCAGTATTGCACCTTGCGCTCGACGTAGCGAAACTGGATGGCCGTGAGCGCGATCACGATAACCATCAGGATCACCGACTGCGCAGCTGACCCGCCGAGGTCGCCGCCGAGCCTGCCGTCGGCATAGACCTTGTAGACCATGGTGGTCGTCGCCCCGGCCGGCCCACCACCCGTGACGGCGTCGATGATGCCGAAAGTGTCGAAGAACACATAGACGACGTTGACGACCAGCAGGAAGAACGTGGTCGGCGACAGCAGCGGGAACGTAATCGTCCAGAATCGCCGATATGGCCCGGCGCCATCAATCGCCCCGGCCTCGAGCACGCTGCGCGGGATCGCCTGCAGGCCGGCCAGGAAGAACAGGAAATTATAGGCGATCTGCTTCCACACCGCGGCCATGACGACGAGCGCCATGGCGTGGTTGCCGTTCAACATTGGGTTCCAGTTGAAGCCCATCAGGCGCAGCGGCCGTGCCATGGTGCCGAGGGAGGGATGGAAGATGAACAGCCACAGCACGCCGGCGACGGCCGGCGCCACTGCATAGGGCCAGATCATCATGACCTTGAAAGTCGGTGCGGCTTTCAGATTCTTGTCGGCCTGGGTGGCGAACAACAATGCGATCGACAGCGAGAGCGCCGCGACCAGCGACGAGAACACCACGGTCGTCGCCATTGCCTTGTAGTATTCCGGTTGGGCAAGCAGCGCCTGATAGTTCTCCAGCCCGATGAATTCCGAGTTCAGGCCGAACGCGTCCTCGCGCAAAAACGATTGCCAGACAGCCTGGCTGGCCGGCCAGTAGAAAAACACCAGGGTGATGACCAGCTGCGGCACGAGCAACAAATATGGCAGCAGCTTACCCTTGAAGACCGCGGACTTTTCCATGCAGTTCGTCGTGCCCCAGAAAGCAGCCTCATTCTGCTCATGTCATCGCCCGTCCAAGCGCGCAATTGCGCGCGAGGCCGGGCAACGACAGCGTCCGCTTGAATACTACTTCGCAGTCTTTTCGAAGGTCCGCAACATGGCGTTGCCACGGCTCACGGCGGTGTCGAGCGCCTGTTGTGCCGTCTTCTGGCCACCCAGCGCAGCCTCGATCTCTTCGGACCAGATGTCTCGCAGTTGCACCATGTTGCCGAACCGCAGGCCGCGCGAATTTTCGGTCGGCTCCTTGTTGGTCAGCTCCTTCAGCGGGGTCTGCAGGATCGGGTTCTTGTCATAGAAACCGTCGGCCTTGGTCTTTTCATAGGCGGCCTTGGTGATCGGCAGATAACCGGACTCCTGATGCAGCTTGGCCTGACGATCTGTGTCGGACAGGAAGCTGAAGAACTTGGCGATACCTTTGTATTCCTCAGGCTTCTTGCCGCCCATCACCCATAGCGAAGCGCCGCCGATGATCGAGTTCTGCGGCGCGCCGGCAGCTTCGGGGTAGTAAGGCATCGGCACCGAAGTGAAGGCGAATTTGGCGGTGCCCTTCGCCGTCGCGTAATAGCCGGAGGAGGTCATGAAGAGCGGGCATTCGCCGGAGCCGAAGCGACTCTCGCTGGCATTGGCGCGACCGGAATAATCGTAGGTCTTGTCCTTCTGCAATTCGATCAGCGTCTGCAGATGTTTGACATGCAGTGGCGAGTTGAATTTCAGCTCGGTGTCGAAGCCGTCGAGTCCGTTCGCCTTCGTGCCGATCGGCACGTTGTGCCATGCCGAGAACTGCTCGATATTGGCCCAGGTCGCCCAGGCATTGGAGAAGCCGCAGGTCGCATAGCCGGCCGCCTTGAGCTTCTTGGCGCCCTCGAACACTTCGGGCCAGGTCCTGGGAATTTCGGCAATATTGGCCTTCTTCAGCGCATCCAGATTGACCCACATCACCATCGACGACGAGTTGAAGGGAAACGACAGCATTTCGCCCTTCGATGTCGAGTAGTAGCCGGTGATCGCGGGCAGATAGTTGTTTGGATCGAACGGCTCGCCCGCGTCCTTCATCAGCTGGTAGACAGGTTTGACGGCGCCCTTGGCGCTCATCATGGTCGCGGTGCCGACCTCGAAGACCTGCAGGATGTGCGGTGCGGTGCCGGCGCGGAATGCTGCGATGCCGGCATTCATGGTGTCGGGATAGCTGCCCTTGAAGGTCGGGACCACCTTGTAGTCCGGTTGGCTGGCATTGAAGTCAGCCGCGAGCTTGTTGACGATGTCGTTGTTGCCGCCGGTCATCGCGTGCCACCACTGGATCTCGGTCACCGCTTGCGCGGGCGAAGCGAGCGCCAGCGTGCATGCGAACAGAGTGGCGAGTGCGAATTGGGGGCGGAT
The DNA here is from genome assembly GCF_034044155.1 of Tardiphaga sp. 42S5. Classification (NCBI taxonomy): domain Bacteria; kingdom Pseudomonadati; phylum Pseudomonadota; class Alphaproteobacteria; order Hyphomicrobiales; family Nitrobacteraceae; genus Tardiphaga; species Tardiphaga sp. 42S5. Next base: position 902,449 of record NZ_CP139027.1, read on the forward strand.
CATCCAGTTTCTCCCGTTAGCCGTCATCGTCTCGTTGCAACAAAGCTGCGCCGGATGACGTGCATGCGACATTTTGACAGCGCGGATGCTAGGCGGGAAATGGCGGCGTTGGGAAGCCGCAAAAAGTCGAAGACGAACGGGGCTGCGGATCGCGCAGCCCCGTGTTGTTCTTATCGCTTGCGCTCGGAGCCGCTCACGGTTCCTTTGGCGACCAGCTCCTTGATCTCATCACCGGAGTAGCCGAACTCGGTGAGGATCTCGTTGAAGTGCTCGTTGAACTTCGGCGGCACGTGGCGCAGGCTCGCTTTGGTGCGGTCGAAGCGGACCGGCGAGGCGACGCCCTTGTACCAGTCCTTTTCGATGATATCGCCGCGATGCTTCGTGTGCGCATTGGCGAGCGCCTTGTCGATCGACTGCACTGGACCGGCGGGGAGGCCGGCGCCAAGCAGACGCTCGCACAGCGGCGCGCTGTCGTGATCTTTCAGGATCGCTTCCAGTTCGGCACGCAGCGCATCGCGATTCTGCACGCGGTCACGGTTGCGTGCGAAGCGCACGTCCGTGCCGAGCTCCGGCTTGCCAAGTTCGCGGCACAGCTTGCGGAAGGTGCCGTCATTGCCGACGCCCATGAAGATGTTGCCGTCGCGGGCAGCGAACACGGCATAGGGCACCAGGTTCGGGTGCTCGTTGCCGGTTAGCGCCGGCGGCTTGCCGCCGTTGTAGAAATAATTCGCGGTATGCGGATGCATGATCGCAAGACCGGTTTCGTACAGTGTCGCCTCGACGAATTGACCGAGCCCCGATTTGGCACGCTCGGCGAGCGCCATCAGGATGCCGACGCAGGCATAGAGACCGGTCGCCATGTCGACGAGCGCGACGCCGATGCGGGTCGGGCCGCTCTCCTGCGAGCCGGTCGATGCCATCAGGCCGACCATCGACTGGATGATCGCGTCATAGCCGGGGTGGCCGCCATGCGGGCCATCGCCGCCGAAGCCGGAGATGCGGCAATGGATCAGCTGCGGGAGTTTCTCACGCAGGAAATCGTTGCCGATGCCCCATTTGTCGAGCGTGCCGGGCTTGAAGTTTTCGATCATCACGTCGGCGTTTTCGAGCATCCGCATCAGCACAGTACGACCGCCCTCGGAGGCGAGGTCGAGACCGATCGAGCGCTTGTTGCGGTTGGTGCCGATGAAATAGGCCGCATCGTCGTCGTGGAAGGGGGGGCCCCAGTCGCGCGTCTCGTCGCCGGCGGGCGGCTCGACCTTGACGACGTCAGCGCCGTGGTCGGCCAGGATCTGGGTGCAATAGGGTCCGCCAAGAACGCGCGACAGATCGATCACGCGCAGGCCGGCAATCGCGCCGGGAGCTATGGGCAAGCTCATTCAATCAGCCTTCTCTCAAGTGTCGTTGGAATATTTTTATGCCAGAGAGCATGTAAGGGCTGTCAGAGCTAGCGGGCTTCCGGCCGGTCAGCAATGGCCTTGTCCGGGCAGCGGCTATGGCCAGAGCGAGGGTATGGCGCAACCGCCAGACGAACGCGAACGGGCTCGGCCGATCGCCGAGCCCGTTCGTATCGAGAGTTAGTTCGTTTGCGTCGTTGTGACTCAGACGATCACGGTGCGGACGTCGATATTGCCGCGTGTGGCGTTGGAATACGGGCAGACCTGATGCGCTTTCTCGACCAGCGCTTCAGCTTCTGCGCGCGGCAAGCCCGGGAGTGAGACCGCGAGTTCGACATCGAGGCCGAAACCGCCAGCCGAGCGCGGGCCGATGCCGACGGTGGAGGTGACCGCCACATCGGCGGGCACCTTGGGGCCACCCTGCGAGCCCACGAATTTCATCGCACCGATGAAGCAGGCGGCGTAGCCCGCCGCGAACAGTTGCTCGGGATTGTTGCCGGCGCCGCCGGCGCCGCCGAGTTCCTTCGGCGTGGTGAGCTTGACGTCGAGCGCGCCATCAAGGGTTGCGGCATGGCCATCGCGGCCGCCGGTTGCCTTGGCGCTGGTCTTGTAGAGCACGTTGACAGACATGGTGTGTCTCCTCGTTTTGTGTGTCCTGCCCTATCATAATTGCGCACAATTAGATTGTGCGCAATACATAAAATGGACGGGGCAATCGAATTGTGCTCAACTGATCGTGAAGGAGTTTGGGTCTGGGATCACCTGTGGCCAGATAAGCTCCGGAGATAATCATGGCCAAGAAACCCGCACCTGTTCCGCTGCTGCAGCTCGATAACCAGCTCTGCTTTGCCGTCTATTCGACCGGCCACGCGTTCAACCGCGTCTACAAGCCGTTGCTGGACCGATTGAAGCTGACTTATCCGCAATATCTGGCGATGTTGGTGCTGTGGGAGCAGGACAACGTGCCTGTGAAGGACATAGGCGAGCGGCTCTTTCTCGATTCCGGCACGCTGACGCCGCTGTTGAAGCGGCTGGAAGCAGCCGGCCTGATCAAGCGCACCCGCAGCGCAGAGGACGAGCGGCAGATGCTGATCGCATTGACGGCGCAAGGTCAGGCGTTGCGTGAAAAAGCCAAGGCTGTGCCGCAGGGAATCCTCGCAGCGTCAGCCTGCACGGTCGGCGAAATGGCCGCGATGAAAAATGAACTCGTGGCGCTACGTGATCGGCTGAACGCAGCGCTCGGGGATTAGCGCGGTCATTCTCTACGATGATGGGTTGGTGCGGCGCGCCAAGCCGAAGCTCGCGAAGCGAGCGAAGGATGGTGGAGCCAGGCGGGATCGAACCGCCGACCTCTTGCATGCCATGCAAGCGCTCTCCCAGCTGAGCTATGGCCCCAATACCTGCGACGCACTGGGTGGGGCGTCGCGCGGCAAACCAAGATCACATATCAGGAGTGATCTCAAGTCTCTTCTGAGCTTAACTTTCTTCGTCGCCCGAGACGTCGCCGATGATGTCGGTCACGTCCTCATCGCCTTCTTCTTCGTCGGCAATGAAGGTCGAATCATCGTCTTCATCGTCATCGATGGTGTCATCGACTTCGATATCGTCCTCGGATTCCAGCACGGCAGCCTTCTTGCCGGTATTCTCCTCGGCGTCGGCTTCCTCCAGCGAGACCAATTCTTCGCTCTCGGCGGCTTCCGGAGTTTCCGCGGCGGCAGATGCTGCAGCTGCGCGTGCGGCTGCATCCGCGCGGGTCCGCGGCGGCGCAATCGGCGCAATCGGCACAACCTCGCCCGTATAAGGCGAAATCACCGGGCTCTTGTTGAGGTCGTAGAACTTCTTGCCCGTCGTGGGGCAAATGCGTTTGGTTCCGAGATCGGATTTGGCCACGTGAAGGGTCCTGGGGATTTTTTGAAAAACGGTGCTTCACTTGGCTAGTTGACGCGCCCCTGTCAATAGCGGTTTGCGTGAGAATGACCGCTGCGTGACGCAGCGTGGCTCATATGCTACGAGCCGCCTGCGCGAAGGAACACAATCTTGACCCAATCAGACACAGCCGCCGCCCAGCCGACCCCGCTGACAGCGCGAAAATCCGGCGCCCTGCGCGGCTCTGCCCGCGTGCCCGGTGACAAGTCGATCTCGCACCGGGCCCTTATTCTGGGCGCGCTGGCGATCGGCGAGACCCGGATCACGGGGCTGCTGGAGGGCGAGGACGTCCTGAATACCGCCAAATCGATGCAGGCACTGGGCGCCAGGGTCGAACGAACAGGCGATTTTGCGTGGAAGGTCAACGGCGTCGGCGTTGCCGGCTTCGCCGCGCCCAAGGCGCCGCTGGATTTCGGCAATTCGGGTACCGGGTGCCGGTTGGTGATGGGCGCCGTCGCAGGCTGTCCGATCGAGGCGACATTCGACGGTGATGCATCGCTGCGCAGCCGGCCGATGCGCCGGATCGTCGATCCCCTGGAGCTGATGGGCGCCAGGGTGACTGCTAGCGAGTACGGCGGACGGCTGCCGCTGACGCTCAAAGGCGCGCATGATCCGCTGCCGATCGTCTATCGCACCCCGGTCGCCTCCGCCCAGATCAAGTCAGCCGTGCTGCTGGCCGGCCTGTCGGCCCCGGGCACCACCACGGTGATCGAGACCGAGGCCAGCCGGGACCACACCGAGCTGATGCTCAAGCATTTCGGCGCCGAGATTACTTCCGAAAAAGAAGGCGCGCACGGCCGCAAGATCACGCTCACCGGCCAGCCCGAATTGAAGGGTGCCGATGTCGTGGTGCCGGCAGATCCGTCCTCCGCAGCATTCCCGATGGTTGCGGCATTGATCGTGCCGGGCTCCGAGATCGTGCTCACCGATGTGATGACCAATCCGCTGCGCACCGGGCTGTTCACGACGTTGCGCGAGATGGGCGCATCCATCGAGGAAAGCGATATCCGCGGCGATGCCGGCGAACCGATGGCGCAGTTCCGGATCACAGCGTCGAAGCTGCACGGCGTCGAAGTGCCGCCGGAGCGCGCGCCGTCGATGATCGATGAATATCTGGTGCTGGCGGTGGCTGCGGCTTTCGCAGAGGGCACGACCATCATGCGCGGGCTGCAGGAGCTGCGTGTGAAGGAATCCGACCGTCTGGAAGCCACTGCGGCGATGCTGCGGGTCAACGGCGTCAATGTCGAGATCGTTGGCGACGACCTCATCGTGCACGGCAATGGCCGTGTTGCCGGTGGCGGCCTCGTCGCCACCCATATGGATCACCGCATCGCCATGTCGGCGCTAGCCATGGGCCTCGCTTCCGATCAACCGGTGACCATCGACGACACGACATTCATCGCCACCAGCTTCCCCGATTTCATCCCGATGATGCGTCGGCTGGGTGCTGATTTCTCCTGAGGCTGCCGGCGTGGATATTTCCGGAGACGGGTGCTAAGCCCGCGCAGGTCGCGCGAGCCTGACTCCCGATCCACCGCCATTCATCGTGACAAGACGAGCACGCGCAACGCATGATTATTGCTATCGACGGTCCCGCCGCATCCGGAAAAGGCACGCTGGGCAAACGGCTTGCGCACCATTACGGTTACCGGCACCTCGATACCGGCGTTATCTATCGCGCGGTCGCCAAGGCGATGCTCGATCTTGGCGCGGACCTGACCGATGAGGCGCAGGCCGTGGCTGTCGCCAGTGAGCTCGATCCCGAGAAATTCGGCAATCCGGCGCTGAAGACCCAGGAAGTCGGCGATGCGGCCTCTGTGGTCTCGGCCATCCCCCGGGTGCGCGAGGTCCTTTTGAACTTCCAGCGGCGTTTTGCCGAGGATCCGCCGGGAGCGGTGCTCGACGGCCGCGACATTGGAACCGTGATTTGCCCCCATGCGGACGTGAAGATTTTCGTGGTGGCGGATGCCAGGGTCCGCGCCCGCCGCCGCACCCTGGAGGCTCTTGGACGGGGCGAGGTGGCCGATGAGGCCGCCGTGCTGGCGGATATCATCAGGCGCGACGAACGCGACCAGAACCGCCCGATTGCGCCTCTGAAGCCGGCCACGGATGCATACTTGCTGGATAACTCCAATTTGGATATAGAAGGCGGCGTCCGGGCCGCCATCGACATTGTCGAGGCCGTCCGAGCGGGCCGGCAACGGGTCTGATTTTTCTTTCTTTCCGAAAGACGTCAGACAAAACCGTTGCCGTCATTGGAGGAAAGCCCGCTCCCGATCTCGAGCTGCGATACGCGCTTCAGGCTCCGGACACCATCAAGACCCTACCCACGTTTCGATCGTGAAGGCATGCTGCCGGCCCGTTCTTGCATCCTCCTGCAAGGCGGTCGTTAGAGGTTGCGGACCCCTGACACTTCACATTTGAGACGCCCATTAACCCGAACGGCCGGCGATACCCGCATCTGGAGAACAAATGGCTTCGACTGCTTCTTCGTATAATCCTTCCCGCGATGATTTCGCGGCAATGCTCGACGAGTCCTTCGCGGGCGGCAACCTTCAGGAAAGCTCTGTTATCAAGGGCATCGTGGTTGCGATTGAAAAGGACATGGCCGTCATCGACGTCGGCCTGAAGACTGAAGGCCGTGTGGCACTGCGCGAATTCGCCGGTCCCGGCCGTGACAGCGAACTCAAGGTCGGCGACGAAGTCGAAGTGTTCCTCGACCGGATCGAAAACGCACTGGGCGAAGCCGTTCTGTCGCGCGACAAGGCCCGCCGCGAAGAGAGCTGGGGCAAGCTCGAGAAGGCCTTCAACAACAACGAGAAGGTTCACGGCGTCATCTTCAACCAGGTCAAGGGTGGCTTCACCGTCGATCTCGACGGCGCAGTGGCCTTCCTGCCGCGTTCACAGGTGGACATTCGTCCGATCCGCGACGTCGCTCCGCTGATGAACAACTCGCAGCCGTTCCAGATCCTCAAGATGGATCGCCGCCGCGGCAACATCGTCGTGTCGCGTCGTACGGTTCTCGAAGAGACCCGCGCCGAACAGCGTCAGGAACTGGTCCAGAACCTCGAAGAGGGTCAGGTCATCGATGGCGTCGTCAAGAACATCACCGATTACGGTGCGTTCGTTGACCTCGGCGGTATCGACGGCCTGCTGCACGTCACCGATATCGCGTGGCGCCGCGTCAACCATCCTACCGAAGTGCTCACCATCGGTCAGACGGTCAAGGTCAAGATCATCAAGATCAACCACGAGACCCACCGTATCTCGCTCGGCATGAAGCAGCTGCTCGACGATCCGTGGCAGGGCATCGAGGCGAAGTACCCGCTGAACGCACGCTTCTCGGGTCGCGTCACCAACATCACCGACTACGGCGCATTCGTCGAACTGGAGCCGGGCATCGAAGGCCTGATCCACGTGTCGGAGATGTCGTGGACCAAGAAGAACATGCACCCCGGCAAGATCGTTTCGACCTCGCAGGAAGTCGAAGTGCAGGTTCTCGAAGTCGACAGCGTCAAGCGCCGCATTTCGCTCGGTCTCAAGCAGACCATGCGCAATCCGTGGGAAGTGTTCGTCGAGAAGTTCCCGGTCGGCTCGACCGTCGAAGGCGAAGTCAAGAACAAGACCGAGTTCGGTCTGTTCCTGGGTCTCGAAGGCGACGTGGACGGCATGGTCCATCTCTCCGACCTCGACTGGAAGCAGCCGGGCGAGCAGGTCATCGACAACTTCAAGAAGGGCGACATGGTCAAGGCCATCGTCCTCGACGTGGATGTCGAGAAGGAGCGCATCTCGCTCGGCGTCAAGCAGCTCGAAGGCGACCCCTTCGCAGAGCCGGGCGACGTCAAGAAGGGCGCTGTCGTGACTTGCGAAGTGATCGAAGTGAAGGAATCCGGCATCGACGTTCAGATCGCCGGCACCGACTTCACGACCTTCATCAAGCGTTCGGAACTGGCGCGTGAGCGCTCGGATCAGCGCGCTGAGCGTTTCGCCGTCGGCGAGAAGGTCGATGCCCGCGTGATCCAGTTCGACAAGAAGGCCCGCAAGGTCCAGGTGTCGATCAAGGCTCTCGAAGTGGCGGAAGAGAAGGAAGCCATCGCGCAGTACGGATCGTCGGATTCGGGCGCGACCCTTGGCGACATTCTCGGCAAGGCGCTCAAGCAGAGCACCGACAAGTAAGCGCGCAAGTAAGTTTCGACTCACTTGTTGCTACCAATTGGGGCCCCGGTTTCACCGGGGCCCTTTTTGTTGTTTCGACCATGTTTTCTTCATATTGCCTCGCAATTGATGTATTTGAGATACCTCAAGTAAACGCTGCCCGGACGACAGATGCAGCATCCGCCAGACGCAGCTCTCGCCGAGGGCTTAGGAGATTTCCGATGTCGCTTGATTCCGATGTGATCGTCGATCGCCGCAGGATACGTCGCAAGCTGACGTTCTGGCGCGTGGCAGCGGTGCTGGCCGCGGTCGCTGCTGTGGTCGTCGTCGGCGTCGTCGTGACACGGTCGGGCTCCGAGGCGCTGTCGTCGTCGGGGGCGATTGCGCGCATCAAGATCGAAGGCCTGATCCAGAGCAACAATGATCGCGTCGAGGCGCTGGAGCGGCTGGAGAAGTCATCCGCGGCGGCGGTGGTGGTACATATCAATTCGCCGGGCGGCACCACGGCTGGCTCCGAGCAGCTCTATGACGCGCTGATGCGCCTCAAGGCCAAGAAACCGATGGTCGTTGTCGTCGAGGGCCTGGCCGCATCGGGCGGCTACATCGCGGCACTAGCATCCGACCATATCGTTGCGCAGCAGAGCTCGCTGGTCGGCTCCATCGGTGTTCTGTTCCAGTTTCCCAATTTCACGGGGTTGATGAAGACCGTCGGTGTCGAGGTCGAGCAGGTCAAATCCTCGCCCCTGAAGGCGGCGCCCAATGGTTTCGAGCCGACCAGCCCGGAGGCGCGGGCAGCGCTGGAATCGCTCGTGAAGGACTCCTATGGTTGGTTCCGTGGGCTTGTGCAGAGCCGCCGCGCCATGGATGACGCGCAACTACAGAAAGTCGCCGATGGCCGTGTTTTTACGGGGCGCCAGGCCGTGGACCTCAAGCTGATTGATCAGCTTGGCGACGAGAAAGCCGCCGTGGCGTGGCTGGTAGCCGAGAAGAAGATCAAGAGCGATCTGCCGGTTCGCGACTTCAAGCTGACGCCTAAATTCAGCGATTTCACCTTCCTGCGCGCTGCTGCGACGATCACACTCGATGCAGTGGGTCTCAACGCGATCGCGCGGCAGGTCGAGCAGGCGGGCCTCGCGCAGGCCATGGACGGCTTCGGTCTCGATGGCATGCTGGCGCTGTGGCGGCCGGCCACCACCAACTAGGGAACTGCTCGTCCTGTTCTTTCCGCACTGCAAGGAAGGCTGCAACAACGGTTTCGGGCATTTGTCACGCATTTTCGAAGGTGCCCGAATTCATTTAGCGTCTTGACAGTTCAAGGCATTTTCACGGAAATGCATTCTCCCGTTCAGAGTCCAACGTCTCGATGATCAAATCCGAACTCGTTCAACGCATCGCTGAGCATAACCCGCACCTCTACCAGCGGGATGTTGAGAACATCGTGAATGCGATTCTCGATGAGATCGTGGCTGCGCTGGCACGCGGTGACCGTGTCGAACTTCGCGGCTTCGGTGCATTCTCGGTGAAGCATCGCCCCGCCCGCGCAGGCCGCAATCCGCGGACTGGCGAGCATGTTCCGGTAGACCAGAAGAGCGTTCCGTTCTTCAAGACCGGCAAGGAAATGCGCGAGCGGCTCAACCGTGAGAATGGCGCGCCGGAAGCCAGCGCGGCGTCATAAAGAACTTTGAGGTAGCGCGCATTCGGGCCGACAGGTCTGAGCCAATTAGCGGAATGCGCGCCCGCATCGCCTTCGCGAGAGACGTTGATGCGCAAATTCTTCTCAGCCCTGGTCATCATCCCCCTCGCGATCGTCTTCGTCGTGTTCGCAGTCGCCAACCGTCATATGGTCACGGTCTCCTTCGATCCGTTCAACAGCAGCGATCCCGCGGTCGGTGCCACGATGCCGCTATTTGTTGTGATCATCCTGTCGGCCATCCTGGGTGTCATTGCAGGGGGCATGGCGACCTGGTTCAGGCAAGGGCACTGGCGCCGCGCAGCACGTCAGCATGAGGCCGATATCAGGCGGGCCCGTGCAGAACTGGCCGATCTGCGCGCCCATACCGCGACCACGTCACGGAACGGTGTGCAGCGGCTTCCGGCGCCGGGTTCCTCCTATATGGCCGGTGAGCGAGACAAGTCCGGCGCGACGTTGTAGAACCCCGCGCATAGGCTTTTCCCGCCATTCCCGGTATTGCCAGCGGCCATTTGAAGCATGTCTCTGATCGTCAAAATCTGCGGCCTATCCACTCCGGAGACGCTCGACGCGGCTCTGGTCGGCGGCGCGGATATGGTCGGCTTCGTGTTCTTTCCGCCGTCGCCGCGTCACGTCACGCTCGATGTTGCGCGGGCTTTGGGCAAGCAGGCGAAGGGTCGCGCCGTGAAGGTCGCGCTGTCGGTGGATGCCGACGACGCGGATCTCGAAAACAGAATCGATGCCTTGAGGCCCGATATCCTGCAGCTCCACGGCAACGAAAGCGTGGCGCGGGTGCGTGATATCAAACAGAGGTTCGGCCTTCCGGTGATGAAGGCGCTCGCCGTCGAGACCAGGGCCGATCTCGCCGCATTGCCCGGCTATGCCGCGGTCTGCGATCGCATCCTGTTCGATGCCAAGGCGCCGAAGGATGCAACGCGTCCCGGTGGTCTCGGTGAGGTCTTCGACTGGCATCTGCTCGAAGACCTCGATCTGAAGCTGCCCTTCATGGTGTCGGGCGGCCTCACTGCCGCCAATGTCGCCGAGGCCCTGCGCATCACGCGGGCCGGCGGTGTCGATATTTCGTCCGGCGTGGAAAGCGCGCCGGGCATCAAGGATCCCGACATGATCCGCGCTTTCATCCGCGCCGCGCGCGCAACGCAAGAGTTGACGACCTGATGACTCAAGCCATTCCCAATTCCTATCGGTCCGGTCCCGACGACACCGGTCACTTCGGCATTTTCGGCGGCCGCTTCGTCGCCGAGACGCTGATGCCGCTGATCCTCGACCTGCAGAAGGCCTATGAGGACGCCAAGGCCGATCCCGCCTTCCGCAAGGAGATGGACGGCTATCTCAAGGCCTATGTCGGTCGCCCGTCGCCGCTCTATTTCGCGGAACGTCTCACCGAGCATCTCGGTGGCGCAAAAATCTATCTGAAGCGCGAGGAGCTGAATCACACCGGCTCGCACAAGGTCAACAACGTGCTCGGCCAGATCATAGTCGCGCGCCGCATGGGCAAGAAGCGCATCATCGCCGAGACCGGCGCCGGCCAGCATGGCGTGGCGACGGCGACGCTCTGTGCGCGCTTCGGCCTCGAATGCATCGTCTATATGGGTGCGGTGGACGTCGCCCGTCAGCAGCCCAATGTGATCCGCATGGAAATGCTCGGCGCCAAGGTGGTGCCGGTGCAGGTCGGCGCACGCACGCTGAAAGATGCGATGAACGAGGCGCTGCGCGACTGGGTCACCAATGTGCACAACACGTTCTATTGCATCGGCACCGTCGCCGGCCCGCATCCGTATCCGATGATGGTGCGCGACTTCCAGTCGATCATCGGCGAGGAAACCCGTGTGCAGATGCAGGAGATCGAAGGTCGTTTGCCGGATTCGCTGATCGCCTGCATCGGCGGCGGCTCCAATGCGATGGGGCTCTTCCATCCGTTTCTCGACGATCCATCGGTTGATATCTACGGCGTCGAAGCGGCGGGCCACGGGCTCACCAACCTGCACGCCGCATCGATTGCTGGCGGCCGTCCCGGCGTGCTGCATGGCAACCGTACCTATCTCTTGATGGATGAAGATGGCCAGATCCAGGAAGGCCATTCGATCTCTGCCGGCCTCGATTATCCCGGCATTGGCCCCGAACATTCGTGGCTGCATACGATCGGCCGCGTGAAATATCTGTCGGCGACGGACGAGGAAGCGCTCACCGCATTTCAGCTGCTGTCGAAACTCGAAGGCATCATCCCGGCGCTGGAGCCGGCCCATGCCCTCGCCAAGGTAAGCGAACTCGCGCCAACGCTGCCGAAGGATCACCTGATGGTCGTCAACCTCTCCGGCCGCGGCGACAAGGACGTCCCGCAGGTCGGCGATATCCTGAAGGGCAGGCAGTCGTGACCACCCGCATCGATACCCGTTTCGCCGAACTCAAGGCCGAAGGCCGCGCGGCATTCGTCACCTTCGTGATGGCCGGCGATCCCGATCCCGCCACCGCGCTCGAGATCGTCAAGGCGCTGCCGAAAGCCGGTGCCGATATCATCGAGATCGGCATGCCCTTCACCGATCCGATGGCTGATGGCCCGTCGATCCAGGCCGCGGGCCTCCGCGCACTGCAGGCCGGCATGACGCTGAAGAAGACCTTGCAGCTCGTGCGCGACTTCCGCAGCTCCGACAACAAGACGCCGATCGTGCTGATGGGCTACTACAATCCGATCTATATCTACGGCGTCGATAAATTCCTGCTCGACGCCAAGGCCGCCGGCGTCGATGGTCTGATCATCGTCGATTTGCCGCCGGAAGAAGACGCAGAGCTCTGCCTGCCGGCGATCAAAGCGGGATTGAACTTCATCCGTCTGGCCACGCCGACCACTGATGACAAGCGCCTCCCGGCGGTGCTCGCGAACACCTCGGGCTTCGTCTATTACGTCTCGGTCACGGGCATCACCGGCTCGGCCAGCGCGGATTCATCCGTCGTGAGCACGGCCGTGGCGCGGATCAAGCGTCACACCAAGCTGCCGGTCTGTGTCGGTTTCGGCATCCGGACGCCGGAAGCGGCGCATGACATCGCCCGGCATGCCAACGGCGCGGTGGTCGGAACGGCGCTGATCGATGCGCTGAAAGGCTCGCTGGATTCCGATGGCAAGGCCACGGCCAGGACCGTCAGTGCGGTCGCCGATCTGGCCGCAGCCCTCGCCCAGGGCGTTCATGGGGCCAAACAGGCTGCGGAATAAGCCACAATTGGCCTCCATCAACCGGGAACAACGGTTGCCGGGCTCCGTCCTGGCCGCCATATAGATATCAGAGCGACGCACCATCTCAGCGACGCGGAGACACATATGAATTGGCTCACCAACGTCGTCCGGCCGAAGATCCGCAGCATCCTCAAGCGCGATACGCCCGAGAACCTCTGGATCAAGTGCCCGGATACCGGACAGCTCGTGTTCTACAAGGACGTCGAGAGCAACCAGTTCGTCATTCCCGGCTCGAACTATCACATGCGCATGGGCGCCACCGCCCGCATGAAGTCGATCTTCGACAACGAGACCTGGTACGACGTCGCGCTGCCCGAAGTGATTGCCGATCCGCTGAAGTTTCGCGACGAGCGCAAATATGTCGACCGCATCAAGGATGCGCGCACCAAGACCGGCATGAACGACTCGGTCAAGGTCGGTTACGGCAAGATGGAAGGCTCCGGCGTCGTCGTCGCCGTACAGGATTTCGATTTCATGGGCGGCTCGCTCGGCATGGCTGCAGGTGAGGCGCTGGTGCGCGGGCTCGAGCTCGCCGTCGAGAAGAAGTCGCCCTTCATCGTGTTCGCCGCCTCCGGCGGCGCGCGGATGCAGGAGGGCATCCTGTCGCTGATGCAGCTGCCGCGCACCACCGTCGGCGTGCAGATGTTGCGCGAGGCCAAGCTGCCTTACATTGTCGTGCTCACCAACCCGACCACCGGCGGCGTCACTGCGTCCTATGCGATGCTGGGCGACGTGCAGATCGCCGAGCCCGGCGCGCTGATCGGCTTTGCCGGTGCGCGCGTGATCGAACAGACCATTCGCGAAAAGCTGCCGGAAGGTTTCCAGCGCGCCGAATATCTGCGTGACCACGGCATGATCGATATGGTGGTGCATCGCCACGATCTGAAGCCGACGCTCGCGCGCCTCTGCCGTCTGCTGACGAAATCTCCAGCCATTGCGAGCCCGCCGCGCGCGGAGAGCATTCCGGCCGAGATCGTCGTGGCTTCGGACGCGGTGCCGGCCGCGCACGCGTGAGCACCTCCGCGCCGCCATCGTCGCCTGAACTCGGCGAGATTCTGGCGCGGCTCTCCAAGCTGCATCCGAACGCCATCGATCTGTCGCTGGACCGCATGCAGCGGCTGATGGCGCAGCTCGGCAATCCCGAGCGCAAGCTGCCGCCGGTGATCCATGTCGCCGGCACCAACGGCAAAGGCTCGACCATCGCCTATCTGCGTGCGATCTGCGAGGCCGCAGGTCTGCGCGTCCACGTCTACACCTCGCCGCATCTCGTCCGCATGAATGAGAGCATCCGCCTCGCCGGCACCCTGGTGAGTGACGACGCATTGCGCGCGGCTTTCGCCCATGTCGAGACGGTCAATGCCGGCGCACCCATCACGCTGTTCGAGGCCGAGACCGCCGTCGCGTTTGGTCTGTTCGCAAGGTCTCCCGCCGACGTCGTGCTGCTCGAAGTCGGTCTCGGCGGGCGGCTCGACGCGACCAATGTGATCGAAGCGCCCATCGCCTGCGTGCTGACGCCGATCGCCATCGACCACACGGATTTTCTGGGCGATACGCTCGCGAAGATCGCCGCGGAGAAAGCCGGCATCATCAAGCGCCGCGTGCCGGTCATCACGGCCGAGCAATCGCCGGAGGCCACTGACGTGATCGAGCAGCATGTGCGCAAGATGCATGCGCGACTCATCAGCGCCGGGCAGGAATGGCACGTCAATATCGAGCGCGGCCGTCTGGTGTATCAGGATGATCGGGGGCTGATGGATATTGCCGCGCCGCGGCTGTTCGGGCGCCATCAGTTCGGCAATGCGGGTCTGGCGATTGCGGCGCTGCGCGCACTGGATCAATTCAGGATCGATCCGGCCGCTTATGAGACCGGCGTCGCGCGCGCCGAATGGCCGGCGCGGATGCAGCGGCTGACATCGGGCAAGCTCGTCGCGGCGGCGCCCACCGATTCCGAAGTCTGGCTCGACGGCGGCCACAATGCCGATGGCGGGCGCGTCATTGCGGCGGCGCTCGGCGATCTCGAAGAGCGCGTGCCGCGGCCGCTCGTGGTGATCGCCGGCATGATGGCCAACAAGGATGCGACGGGCTTTCTGGCGAATTTCGCCGGCCAGACCCGCCATATCATCGCCGTGAAAATCCCCGGCCGCGACGGCGTCATGGCGCCGGATGCGTTGGCCGACGCCGCGCGGAGTCTCGGCATGCGCGTCGAGACAGCGCCGAGCGTCGCCGATGCGCTGCAATCCCTCACCCGGCTCGCCTATGAAGTGCCTCCGCGGATCCTGATTGCAGGCTCGCTCTATCTGGCCGGTCATGTACTTGCGGAGAACGGCACGCTCCCTGCATAGAACGGCATCGATACAAGTGATCTCTGATTGATCTTTGCTTGATTTTAGGGAGGTTCGATGCGCTTCGCTGCCATTGCCGATGTTCACGGCAACCACTTTGCCCTTGAGGCGGTTGTCGCCGATATCCGTACCCAAGGCATCACCGACATCGTCAATCTTGGTGATATGGCCAGCGGTGCGCTCGATGCGCGCCGTGCGGTGGACATCATGATGGGCCTCAATGCCACCAATGTCCGCGGCAATCATGATCGTTACATCACCGACTACAAGCTTGACGACATGTGGCCGTCCGATCGGCTGGCACACAGTCAGCTAGAACCAGAGCAGATGGACTGGCTGCGCGCGCTGCCCTTCAGCACGATTTATCAGGGCGAGGTCTATCTCGTTCACGCGACGCCCGATGACGACAACACCTACTGGATGGAAGCGGTGACCCCCGAAGGCATCGTGCATATGGCTGCGATCGAAGCCATCGAGGAGAAGGCGAAGGGTATCACGCAATCGCTGATTCTCTGCGCCCACACCCACATCGCGCGTGCCGTCAGGCTTCGCGACGGCCGCATGATCGTCAATCCCGGCAGCGTCGGCGGCCCCGGCTATCGCGACGTCACGCCCTATCCGCACACGCTGGAAGTCGGCACGCCCGACGCCTGCTACGCGATTCTGGAGTCCAGCTTAGGCCGCTGGCAGGTGACGTTCCGTCAGGTGCCTTACGATCATCAGGCGATGGCGGAGTTGGCATTGCAGAACCAGCGACCCGAATGGGCCAGCGCACTAGCGACGGGATGGATTCGCTGATGGGCGTCGCTTCCCTCGCCCCGCTTGCGGGGAGAGGGTGGCGCGGACGAAGTCCGCGGCGGGTGAGGGGGAGCCAGCGAGTGAAACACTGGCTCCCCCTCACCCGCCTTCCACATGCTCCGCATGTGAAAGTCGACCTCTCCCCGCAAGCGGGGCGAGGTTAGGTACACAAAACAAAAACGGCCAGTGAGGTGATCACCGGCCGTAAATTCTCGAGTAAAGCGCGCGATCAGACCGCGGCGCTGATCCACTGCTGCAGCTTCGCCTTCGGCGCCGCACCGACCTGACGTGAGGCCATTTCGCCGCCCTTGAAGATCATCAGCGTCGGGATCGACATCACGCCATACTTCGATGCGGTCTTTGGATTCTCGTCGACATTGAGTTTCAGGATGGTGACCTTCTCGCCCATTGCGGCGGAGATCTCATCGAGCGCCGGCGCGATCATGCGGCACGGACCGCACCATTCGGCCCAGAAGTCGATCACGACCGGCCCGGTCGCCTTGAGCACTTCCGCTTCGAAATCGGCGTCTGTCACCTTGCCAACGGCCATGGTCGTATCCTCGTCCTGTTCAATGAAAGGCGCGCTGGAAGATTCGCGCGCCGGAATGATGCATCCAACCTATGAACGCCCCCTTGCCGGGTCAAGGTTGGTCACAGTGAGATGATGGCGGCCAGCTCCGCGTCCAGCGCAGCACCGGAAATCTCCATCATTTCAAGCGTTTCCGTCCAGAGCAGGGCGGCCCGGATCGGCCGGTCTGGGTATAACTTGGCGAGCACGCCGCGATACAGCGCCAGCTGCCGGATATAGGCCTTGGGCGCCTCGATCAGTCTGCGCGGCGGGTTGTGGTTGGTCTTGTAATCGACGATCCGGATCTCCGTTTTGGTCAGGACCAGCCGGTCGATCTGGCCCGACACCAGCACGGGCGACCCGTCCTTCCGCGTCAGTCGTCCGGCCACCGCCACCTCGGCGCGACTGCCGGGGGCAAACAGTTCCGCGAGGCGCGGATCGCCAATCAGCGACAGCACCTGCGTGGCCAGCGCCACGCGGTCGAGATCGGTCCAGTCATTGGCGTTGCGAGCGAGGAAATTCAGCGCGGTCTCGCGACGCTTTTCGGCGGCGATGTCGGGCAGCGATTGCAGCAGGCGATGCACGAGGTTGCCGCGCTGCAAAGCCAGTTGGCGCAGCCGTTCGGATTCGCCCGAGCGCTGTCCGCGGCCGTCGTCATCGTCGGCATCTGATGGGCGCAACAGGCTTTCGCGGCGCGGCTGGTCGCCCACCTTGTCGCGGAGCCATGCCGGCAGCACGATCGGCGCTGCCGCAGCGACAGGCGTTGCAGTGCCCGGCGCGGGTACGACGTCTTCCACCCGCGTATAGCGTTTCACCACGCCGTCCGGCGGCGGTACCTGCTGCATATGAAGGCCCGAATTCTCGAGACCTTTCTGAATCAGATCGTACCAGGACAGCGGCCGCACCTCGTTGCGGTTGCCGGGCATGCAGCCGCCGACGATCAGGCGATCGGCTGCGCGCGTCATCGCGACGTAAAGCAGCCGGCGATACTCGTCTTCAGTATCGCGGATCATGTCGGCGCGCGCCGCCGCGACTGCTGGCGGATCGTCCGCCTTCTTGCCGGCCCAGACCACGACGCCCGGGCTGTTCGGTGCGGCGTTGCCCTGCGGGAGGTGGATCAAATTGAGCCGCTGCGAATCCGCCGGCGACGATGTGGTATCAACCAGGAATACGACCGGCGCTTCCAGGCCTTTGGCGCCATGCACGGTCATCACGCGAACTTCGTCGCGGGTGATCTCCATGTCGCGCTTCACTTCCGTGTCGGCCGCGCGCAGCCAGGCGACGAAGCCCTGCAGCGAGGCCGGCGCCTTGCGCTCATAGCCGAGCGCAAGTTCGAGAAATTCGTCGAGCGCGTCATTGGCCTCATGGCCGAGCCGACGCAGGATGCGCGCGCGGCCGTGATCACCGCCGAGCAGCCAGGCATAGAACGCAAAAGGCGTCTCGCTGGCAAAGCGCTTCTCGCAAGCGATGAGCCGCTTGAAAGCGCCGCTGAGCTTGGGATCGCTCGCCGCCTTTTCGCCGAGTGCGTCGCGCAGCGATCCCGTGCGCTCGTAGGCCAACTTGAACAGATCATCGTCATCGAGGCCGAATAGTGGGCTCTTCAACGCGGTCGCCAATGCCAGATCGTCCTGCGGCAGCAGCAGCGCGTCGGCCAGATTCATCAGGTCGATGATGGCGATATGTTCGGTGAGCTTGAGCCGGTCGGCGCCGGCGACGGGAATGCCGGCATGTTTCAGCGCCTGGATGATGGCGTCGAAGGCTTTGCCGCGGCGGCGCACCAGCACCAGCATGTCGCCATAGCGCAGTGCACGACGCTTGCCGATCGGTCCTGTCTCGGTTTTCGCCGCAATCAGGTCCTTGATTTCGGTCTGGACTCGGCGTGCGAGCTTCACTTCTGGGCTGGTCTCCGAGCGCTTGTCGAATGGCGCCTGCCAGCCTTCGATACTCGGCCGGTCGTCCGGCTGCTCCAGCTCCCAGAGGTCGATCAGGCTCGGGCCGGCATCCTCCAGCGTCTCATGGATCGGATAGCCGTTCTCGACAGCATGGATGCTGCGAAAGATCGCTTCCT
The DNA here is from genome assembly GCF_034044155.1 of Tardiphaga sp. 42S5. Lineage (NCBI taxonomy): Bacteria > Pseudomonadati > Pseudomonadota > Alphaproteobacteria > Hyphomicrobiales > Nitrobacteraceae > Tardiphaga > Tardiphaga sp. 42S5. Next base: position 920,640 of record NZ_CP139027.1, read on the forward strand.
CACGAAACACATGATCGACCGATTGCAGAATGGCCGAGCCCGACCGGAACGAATGGCTGAACGCGATGGGATCGAACTTCATCCCGGCATCTTTGAACCGGCTCTGCAGCGCCTTGCGCCGCAGGTCGAATTCGCGCGGTGCGGCCCCCTGGAACGAAAAGATCGATTGCTTCTCGTCGCCCACCGCGAAGATCGTGCGCTTGAGGCCGTCGCGCGCGCCTTCGCCGGAGGTGAATTCCGAGATCAGGTGGGTGATGATGTCCCATTGCCGCGGGCTCGTATCCTGCGCCTCGTCGATCAGCACATGATCGACGCCGCGGTCGAGCTTGAAATGCACCCAGCTCGACGACACCCGATCCAGCATCTCCAGCGTGCGCGCGATCAGGTCGTCGTAGTCCAGGAGGCCGCGCTCGTTCTTCTCGCGACGATAATTCTCCGCGACCTGACTGGCGATCACCAGCAGCGACTGGGTGCGTTCGCGCATCGCGACGGCGCGGCGGCGCTCCAGCAGCGGGATCACACGATCGCCCTCGCGCTGCAGGGCCGCCAGCAGATCCGGCCGGCTGTCGGCGATCTTCTTGGTCGCAAGCGATTTGCGGAGTGACTGGTCCTTGGTCAGGAACAGTTCGAGATATTTCTCGACCTGTTCGGTACCGGACAACGCCAAAGCCTCACGCAGCCGCGCTGCCTGATCGTTGTCGGTCTTGCTGCCGGTCTCGAAGATTTCGGCGGCGGGAATCCAGCGTTCGCGGGGCAGATGCGGCCCGTCGATAATCTCCAGCTCGACGCTCTCTCTGGTATCGCCGGCTGTCACGCCCAGCGTCGCCGAGAGTTGCGCCATCGCGGCGTCGGTCGAGCCGGCGCGCTCGATCCAGGCCAGGAATTGATCGCGTGACAGGCTCGCCTCGCGCACCACGTCGCGGAAGGTCACGTCGGCGGCCGAGGTCATCGCGGTCGTCAGCGCGCGGCCTTCGGCGCTATCGGGTGCGGCGGCTGCTTGCAACAACACCTGCAGGCTGGCGCGCTCCATCATTTCGTTCTGGTCGCGGTCGTCGAGCACGCTGAACCGCGCCGGCACATTGGCCTCGAACGGAAACTGCTGCAGCAGTCGCGTACACAGCGCGTGGATGGTCTGGACTTTCAGACCACCCGGCGTCTCCAGTGCACTGGCGAACAATTCGCGCGCCCGCGACCGCAATCTGCTGTTCGACGCGGGAACGCCGGCATTTTTGATTTCCGCGTCGAGCGCGGTGTCATCCAGCGTGACCCAGTGACCGAGCCGCGTAAACACGCGCTCTGCCATATTGGCCGCCGCGGCCTTGGTGAAGGTGACGCAGAGGATCTTTTCGGGCGGCACACCGTCGAGCAGCAGCCGGATCACGCGGTTGACCAGCACATAGGTCTTGCCGGAACCGGCATTCGCCGAGACGAATACCGACGAGGCGGGATCGGATGCCTGCTGCTGCTTGGCGCTCGCCGCGGGCGGAATATTGCGCGGGCCGCTCATGACTCGCCTCCGCCGGTGCCGCCATTGGCCGACCATTCCTTGATCCGCGCCAGATCGTCATAGCTGCCATAGCGGTTCGACCACATGGACAGGCTGAGCGACGTATAGGCGGTGGCTTCGTCCTCGAAGGAGCGGATCAGCGCTTCCAGCTTGGCGCGCGCTTCGATCGCAGCGTCATCAGGCAGTTGCGGCTCGTCCTTGCGCTCGATCTTCAGTTCCAGCATCCGCTCTTCACCTGGTGGGTTGTTGCCGCTGAGGCGGACATAGACCAGTTCGCTGACGGACGATCCTGCGGCAATGCCGGCAAATCCACCCTCGCGCAGGATCGCGGCTTCCAGCGTGAGCTGCGGTGACAGGCCCATGCGGACCTGCTTGCCGGTCGGCGGCTGGCCGGTCTTGTAGTCGAGCAGGGCGAAAGTGCGGTCGCTGCGATGTTCGATACGGTCGGCACGCGCCGAGAGATGGAAGACGCGGCCGTGATCGAGCGGGATCTTGATCTCGCCGCGCACTTCCGCGTCGATGCTGGCGACATTGATGCGGCGGTCGATCTCCCAGGCGCCAAACCAGGACGCGATGCGCAGGAAACGCGGCCACCACAATGCGCGCGCCTCAGGTCGCGCCATCAGGGGCGCAAAATGTCGATCGCCGATCCTGCGCAGCTCACGCGCGGGATCATCGGGCAGCGCCTTGCTGTATTCCATCGTGAAGTCGCCGAGCGACGCATGGATCGCCGATCCCCGGTCGGCCGCAGACAGCGGCATGTCGACGGGATCGAGGGGCGCCAGGCCCAGAATATATTTGGCATAGATCGTATAGGGATCGCGCAGCCAGTCCTCGATGGCGGTGACCGAGAGTCTGAGCGGTCGCGCGTCCCGCGGCGGCCGTGGCTCCGGCTGGGCAATCGGCGTGACGGTCTCGGGTTTATCGAGCTCTTCGGCATAGCGAACGTAGTGCTCGCCCGCGGCCAGCGCCGCGTCCCAGCGGGTCTCACCGGCAACAGCTTCGAGCCGGTGCAGAAAGCGCGACGCGACGGCCGGCGCGCCGCCAACTTTCGCGGCGTGGCTCAGGATGACGTCCTCGGTGCCGAGCAATTGCACGAAGTCATGCGCGGTGAGGCCGATACGGCGTTCCGGAAGATCGAGCCCGAGCTGATGTCGCATCGGGCGGCTCAGCCAGGGATCGATGCGCGGCGACGGCGGCCAGATGCCTTCGACGAGGCCGCCGAGGATCACGCGGTCCGATTGCGTCAGCCGCGCTTCGAGCTGGCCATAGATGCGCAAGCTGGCATTGGCGACTTCGGGCCGGCGCACGATGCGGTCAGCGAAGGCGGTCTGAAACACATCGGGATAATCGCGGAGCTGCATCATCAGCCCGCTGGGGCGCAGCCGCTCCTCGTCGCCGCTCTCGGTCGCGACAGTCTCCATGACGACGAGATCGTCGAACGCCTTGGTGAGCGCTGTTCCTTCGCGCCCCACAAGCGCGACATCGTTGCCCCTGTCATCGCGCGACAAGAGCTTGATCGCCTCACGATGCCGCAAGGCAACTTCAGCGAAATCGATCGGCCTGATGGGGTGGATGCCTTCCAGCGGAGCCAGCGCGGTGCGCAATCCGGCGATCAGTTCTTCCGCGCGGTCAAGACGGTCGTCGTCGAGTTTTGCGCGCGGCTCCGCGCCATGCAGCATCGACGCTTCGCGGCGTCGGAGCTTTCCGAGCTCGTCGCGGAAGCGCGTGAAGTCCTGCGCCAGTCCGGCGGTGCCGGGCGTCGGCCGCGTGCCGCGCAGCAGCGCGAGTTCGAGCGTCTCGATCGCGTCTTTCCAGGCGTTCGGCGCCGCGCCCAGACGAAACAGCGGATGTTTCAGCAGCGCCAGCAATGTCGCCGGTTCGAGCTGCTCCGCTGCGGCCTCGGCGACGAGGCGCGCGAAGATGCCGGCCGAGGTCTCGGTCAGCGCATCGCCGCCGGAATCGTCGAAGATCAGATTCCAGCGCCCGAGCGCGGCCATCACCCGGCGCGCCAGCGCGCGGTCGGGCGTTACCAGCGCGGCGGATTTCTTGAGTTCATGGGCCTCGCGCATCGCAATCGCGATGGCCAGCGCTTCCATTTCCGGATTCGCGGCGGCGATCACAGCAAGGTTCCGCATGCCGGCCGCGATTTTCTGTTCGACGGCCGGCTGAGCGAGACGCGTATGCCACTGCGCCGTGGCATTGGATGGCCGCATCGCCTCAGAGGCCAGCAATTCGCGGCCTTGCGGCGACGGCGTGCCGAGCGTCAGAACATCGCGGCGCGTGATGCCGAACCGTTCCAGCAGCGCATGCAGCGCGAATTGCGGGTGGTTCGATGCGGATGACTCGGTGCGGCCCAATGCATCCTTGGTGCCGCCGATCAGATTCCATGCGATGTCGTCGAGGTCGGTATCGAGTCCCGGCAAGACGACAGCGCCATCAGGCAGTTGCGCGACCTCGCGCAGGAACTTCGCGGTGGTCGGCATCGAGCCGGTCGAGCCGGCGGCGATGATGGGGCCGCCTTTGTGGGCCTTCAGGCGCGAAGCTTCAGCGTCGATCAGCAGGTCACGGCGCACCGCAGGCTCGATGCGCTGCCGTTCCTTTAGTTCGGCTGGCCACCATTCGTGGGCAACCTTGAGGAAGCCTAGCGTCAATTGCCAATATTGATCGAGCGCATCGGGCACCAGCCCGTCCAGCGCGCTCCAGTCGACCTTGCGCGTCGCCATGTCGTCCATCAACCGCGCGAGATCGTCGGCGAGCGCGAGCGTCGAGGCCGGGCCGCCGACCACCAGCGGCGTCTGCGTGGGGGCGCTGGGTGTAAGTTGTTTGGCCCAGGCGGCGATTAGTTGCGCCAGCAGCAGACGACGCTGCAAACCGTCGAGTGCCGCAGGAGCGTCCAGCCTTTCGAGCCTCTCGGGCGAGGCCGCCTGCGCGAAGGTCAGTTCTTCCTCGTCGACATCGCCGAGCGGAACGATACGCGGCAGCAGCACGGCGTCGGTCCCGAGCACGTCGAGGAAGATCTCCTGCGCCATGCGTCCGGCGCGGCGTGTCGGCAGATACAAAGTGACTTCAGCCAGTTTCTCCGGCGCGCCGCGTGCAGAGAATCCCTCGACGAGATCACCGTCGACAAGCGCGGTGATCAGCGTGCGCAGGAATGGCGCCGAGGACGGAATATTGAAGACGCGCATGAACACCCTGATTCGTGATCAGGGTGCATCATGGCATGGCTGAGAAGGCGACGGGAGTCGCAGGAAGCTCAGGCTACGCTGGCGAGGAACGCATCTTCCGCGGCGCGCACGGCGTCGGGCGTGCCGACATGCATCCAGACGCCTTCCATGCGCAGTCCGAACAGGCGCTCCTGTTCATTGGCCTTGTCGAACAATTTGGTCAGCGAAAATTCACCGGATGGCGCATCCTTGAACAGCGCCGGTGATAGGATCGCTACACCGGCATAGACGAACGGCACGACCTGATTCTCCTTGCGGCGTCGCAGCGCGCCATCGGTGAGCATCGCGTAGTCGCCGCAGCCGGCATAGCCGATGCTGTTGGCGGTCGGCGCCATCAGCAGCAGAATGTCCATGCGTGCGGGATCGAAGGCCTCCGCAAGACGCGCGAGATTCGGCTGCACACCGTCGATCCACATCGTGTCGGCATTGAGATGATAGAACGGCTCGTTGCCGAGCAGCGGCAACGCCTTCACCACGGCGCCGCCGGTGCCGAGCACCTGATCCCGCTCGTCGGAAATGATGATCTTCGGTTCGGTGCGCGTCGCGACATGATCGATGATCTGGTCGGGCAGGTAATGCACATTGACCACGGCTTCGGTCACGCCTGCAGCGGCGAGCTTGTCGAGCACGTGATCCAGCAGCGGCTGTCCTGCGACAGGGACCAGCGGCTTCGGCAGATTGTTGGTGAGCGGTCGCATGCGCAGGCCAAGGCCGGCGGCGAGAACCATTGCTTTGGTGGGTTTTACGGACATAGCGACATTGGCCTTGGTAGAATGATGGGCCTCGATGGAATCGTTCTTGAATTTTTGAGCTGAAATGATGGTAGCACGGCGGCGTGTCGCATGCATGAACCTATCGAGCCATAATGGGCCGAGATGACGCGGATGCGACAATTACACCCGCCTGCACAGTCACGTTTCTGCTCCTGCGTCTCGGAACGTTTCGTCTTTTTCTTTTTGTCGTTGGGTTTGAGAAAATTCACACCAATCTGGTCGCCATTGACTCAGCCGAGTTCGCAGCGGCGATAGGCGAGACCTGTGGATGAGAGCAGAAGGAAGAATTCTTTCAGGTTCAGTCCTTCGACAGAACCATCGACGGTGAGTTTGGCGCCGGTTTCGGAAATGTCTTCCATGATGCAGGAGCGACGCCAGGTGCCATCGATACCCATCATGTGCGCAGGAAAGCCGCGCTCGAAAACGACCCGATCTCCCGCACGCCGTTCCGTCATGACACGTCCCTTGTCCAGTACGCCAAGCCCCGCGATTGCAGGGCTCGTGCACAGGATAAAACGTGCGCGACTAATAAGTGGTTAAGTAAGTGTTAGACTCGCGGCGCTGGTACATGCGCCGCATACCACTGCTGGAACGGCGCCAGCGTCGGATGCGCCAGCGAGCGGTTGAGATAGGTCCAGATCCGCGGCTGGTGCTTGAGATAATGCGGCTTGCCGTCGCGGCGATTGAGTCGCGCAAACGTCCCAAGCAATCGCGTATTCCGCTGAGCCGACATGATCGCATAGAGTTCGGCGAAAGCCGCAGCATCGAAGGTGGGATCTGCTGCGCGACGCGCCTTGATGTAGCGCGTCAGCATGGTCAGCTCGAGTTGTTCGGGCACGTCGATACGCGCGTCCTGCAGCAGCGAGACGAGATCATAGGCGGCGGGGCCGAGCACCGTGTCCTGAAAGTCGATCACGCCGACCTTCTTGATGCCCTCGCGATCGTCGAGCCAGATGATATTCGGCGAATGGAAATCGCGCAGCACCCAGGTCTTCGGCGCGGCCGCGGGCTTCGCCAGGAGTTCACGCCACATCGTGACAAATTCAGTGCGAGCGTCATCGGCAAGCGGTGCGTCGCGGTCTGGCAGATACCATTCCGGCATCAGACCGATCTCGACCAGCAATGCGTCCGTATCGAAAACGGGAATGGCGTAGTCGACATGCGGCAATAGCGGCAGCGTCTCCGGCAGCGTCTTGCTGTGCAGCACGGCCAGCATGTCGGTCGCGACCTGATAGCGTTCGGCGATAGGTGCCGGCGGATCGCCTTCGATCACGGACGCTGTGCCGAAATCCTCGGTGATGAGGAAACCCGCGTCGAGATCGGCGTGATGGATCGCCGGCGCGGAGATACCCTGCGCGCGTAGTCCGTTCGCAATGGCGACGAACGGCTTGACGTCCTCCGCCAGATGCACCGCCGCGCTATAGGATTTGCCGTCATAGACCGGCGCACCGTCCGGCCGCTTCGGCGCATTCATCAGGATGAAGACGTCATCACCGCGGATCAGCCGCGCATAGGAGCGCGTCGAGGCATCGCCGGCCATGCGCTGTCTGATAGCATCGAGATAGCGCGCCTCTTCGAGAAATTCACGCATTGCTTTCAGGCGCAGAACGGTCGATGCGGCCTTGCCGTGACCGGTGATCTCCGCGGCACGCGCCACGGAGCCCAGTGCCGGACGATGGCTGAGCGCAATATCGATACGATCCGGCGGCAGCGTACCATCGGCGCGCTCCGGCCATTCGATCAGCGCGACCACGTCGTCCGGCAACGGCGATAGGCCGATCTCCTCGAGTTCGCTGGCGTCGTTGATGCGATAGAGATCGGCATGAATGAGCGGAAACGGCGGAAGCTCGTAGCTCTGCGCCAGCGTGAAGGTCGGGCTCGGCACTTCGAGTTCGGGATCCCCGGCGAGGTAGCGGATCATCGCGCGCGCCGCCGCCGTCTTGCCGGCGCCGAGATCGCCCGAGAGCGTGATGACATCGCCGGGGCCGATCAGCAGAGCGAGATCGGCCATCAATTGCGCAGTGGCGTTCTCATTTGCGAGCGCCAGCGAAAATGTGGTCGGTTCGGTCATTCGGCGGCGTTGCGATGCGCGGTCTGGTCGATGGGGAAGTCGCAGGTGACGGTGGTGCCCTTGCCGACCGCGGAATCGACGCGGACCTTGCCGCCATGCAATTCGACGAAGGAGCGCACCAGCGACAGGCCGAGGCCGGCGCCGCGGTGGCGCGAGCCATTGGCATGGCTCTCGAACCAGTCGAATACCTTGTCCTTCACTTCGGGCGGAATGCCGGGGCCGCGATCGGTGACGGTGAAGGTGATGGTGTGTTCAGACCGCCGCGCGGTCAGCGTAACCGCCGAATTTTGCGGGGCGAAGCCGACGGCATTGGCGAGCAGATTGTACAACACCTGCACCACGCGGCTCTCGTCGCCGGTGAAGCTGCCAATCGCGGGATCGACTTCGATCTGCAGTGCGATGTGATCCTTTGCCAGACGATCCTGGATGCCTTCGGCTGCCGCGGAGATGGTCTTGCGGATATCGATCGGGCCGAGATTCAGTGTCATCGCGCCGGCGTCGATGGTGGCGAGATCCAGAATATTATTGATGATCGCCAGCAGCGCGCCGGTCGAGGTGGTGATGTAATCGAGATACTCGGCCTGCTTCGGCATTAGCGGGCCGGTGACGGGATCGCTGAGCAGATGCGCGAAGCCGATGATCGTGGTCAGCGGCGAACGCAGCTCGTAGGAGACGTGGTGGACGAAGTCGACCTTCATCTGGTCGGCGGTCTCCAGCGCCTCGTTGCGCTCGCGCAACGCGCGCTCGACATTCTCGGCATCGGAAATGTCCTGGAACGTCAGCATGGTCGCGCCGTCGGGCAGCGGCATGGTCATGCAGGCGAGGACGCTACCGTCCTTGCGCTCAAGCTTGAGCGGAACCGACTTGCGATTGTCGATACCGGTAATGGCGCTGCGGATTGTCTGCCATGTCGGAGTATCGTCGAACAGCGGCCGGCACCAGGTCTCGACCATTTCGATATGTGGACGCTGCTCCAGCGCTTCGTCCGACAGTTTCCACATCTTGGCGAAAGCCGGATTGAACAGTTGCGCGCGGCCGTTGCTGCCGAACACGGCTACGGCTTCGGCGAGATTGTCGAGCGTCTCGCGCTGAACGCGGATCAACCCGTCGAAGCGCCGTGCCAGTTCGAGGCTTTCGGTCACATCGTCGAACAGATAGGTAACGCCGCCTTCGGGATTGGGCGTGGTGACGATCGAGAGCGCACGGCCATCCGGCAGATACCAGACGTCCTTGGCTGCCTCGACAGCACGATAGGCCTCGTGCAGCTTGGACTTCCAGGTGCGGTAGTCGGACTGCTCCGGCAGTTTTCGCGCGGCCCTGAGACGATCCAGCACGCTTGAGTCGTCGGGATTGCTGTCGAGGAAGGTGCGGTCGAGATCCCACAGCCGGCGATAGGAGTCGTTGTAGAAGGCGAGGCGGCGCTGGCCGTCGAATACGGCGACGCCCGACGACAGCTGATCGAGCGTGCGGCGATGCGCCTCGGCCATCCGCACCAAGGCGGCTGATAGCGCGGCAGCTTCGCTGGCGTCGATCGCCATGCCGGCGCTGCCGCTGGCGACTCTGGCGGAGTGGACGTCGAAGATGCGGCGTTCACCCGAGATCACGATCGGCACGCGCGCGGCAAATGGCTGGTTGTCGTTCAGCGCACGCGCCAGACTGCTGCGGTCGTCGCTGTCCAGCAGTTCCAGATTGCGACCGACCGCATCGCCCGCATCAGTCGCTTCAGTCGCACGCGCATAGGCCGCATTGACGAAGCTCAATCGGCCATCGGCCTGCTTGGCCCAGATCGGCCATGGCGCGGCATTGGCGAAGCCGCGGAGAATCTCGGCTTCTTCCGCGAGTTCCTTGTGACGCAGCGAGACTTCGGCGAGCTCGCGGCGCAAACCGCTCAATTCGCGAATCCGGACAATGGCCTGGCCACCGATGGCGCGGCCCATCGCCTCGATGGCGCGGCCGCTTGAGGTCGTCAGATTCAGCACAAAGCCTTCGCCGGCATCGAGCAGTGCGTCGACGGCGTGATCCATCCGCAGCGCGGGTTCCGGCGGCAGCCATGTTCCGAACGCAAGAATGCGCTGCGGCTGATGCTGCTGCGAGTCCTGCGACATCATCAATGCGGTGTCGCCGGAGATATCGGGACGGGTTTCGCCCGCAGCCCAGGCGATCAGCACCTGCGGCTCGGTGAACAGCAAGGCGCGAAAGCGGTCGGACTCAACCTGCAGCGTATGCAGCTCGGCGCGCAGCTTCGCCTCGGTCTTGGCCGAACGAATACGATTGTGCATCAACAGGATGGCGGAAACGACGGAGAAGCCGAGCACCGCTGTGGCGGTCGTCAGCGCGGCGATTTCCTGGCGATCGAGATCGAGCAGATTGGCGAGCGTCTGGGTAATGAAGGGTGCGTCAGCGGCCGACGCCGAGGAGGTGGCCAGAAGTGCAGACGCACTGATGCCGACAAGCCCGTCGCGCACTATGGAAGTGCACGACAGCAAGGTCCGACGCATCGCCGCGATCACGCCTGACATCATTCGCCCCAAACCGCACGTCTTCCCGACCAGCCCCTCACCGATCGCGAATCGTTTGACAATATCCGCTTCGGGAGTCGCCGGGTAAGAGTCCAGACCGTGAACGCAGAGTCCCCGGTTAAAAAATGCAGGCGCGTTTGATTCAAATGCTGCGCGATGTGACGAAATACGCGCTAGCGGCCCGTGGATCCGAAGCCACCGCTGCCGCGTTCGGTCTCGCTGAGCGCCGCGACTACCACAAGTTCCGCATGCGTGACCGGCGCGATCACCATCTGGGCGATTCGCTCGCCGCGCTTGATCGTGAAATCCGCGGGGCCGTGATTGATCAGCAGCACGCCAATCTCGCCCCGGTAATCGGCGTCGATGGTGCCTGGTGAGTTCAGCACGGTGATGCCGTGCTTGGCGGCAAGGCCGGAGCGTGGGCGCACCTGCGCCTCATAGCCCGGCGGCAGCGCGATGGTCAGCGCGGTCGGCACCAGCGCATATTTGCCGCGGGCGAGAATCATCGGTTGGTCTTCGGGAACCGCGGCGAGCAGATCGAGGCCGGCAGCATGCGCGGTCTGATAGGCCGGTAGCGCGAGGCCAGCGCCATGCGGGAGCTGCTGGACGTCGACCTGAACGGGGATGGCAGCGCTCATGATTGGTCTTTCGTGGATTGCGTCCATTTATTTGATGTCGCCGCGTCGGCGATTCGCGCGACCAGGGTCGTCGCGACCTGTTCCTTGCTCATCGGCGCCCACGAATCAACGGCGATATCCGCGCTGTCCGTGCTGCGCGTCAGCAGATGCACGGTATTGTTGTCGCCGCCCATGATGCCGGTCGCGGGCGATACGTCATTGGCGACGATCCAGTCGCAGCCCTTGCGCGCGATCTTGGCTTTGGCGTTGTCGATCAGGTGTTCGGTCTCGGCGGCGAAACCGATCACGAGGGGTGGACGATGTTTGGGGAGTTTTGAGATCGTCGCGAGGATGTCCGGATTTTCCGTGAGCTGCAGCGGCGCCATCGCAGCACCGGCGGTCTTCTTCAGCTTCTGGGCGCCTTCATTGACGACGCGCCAGTCGGCAACGGCCGCCGCGAAGATCGCGATGTCCACTGGCAGTGCGGCTTGAACCGCGGCGAGCATGTCGCGCGCGGATTCGACATGCGTCATCGACACGCCCGGCACCTCGTCGAGATCGACCGGGCCCGAGACGAGCATGACCTCGGCGCCTGCTGCCCGTGCCGCGGCGGCAATCGCATAGCCCTGTTTGCCGGACGAGCGATTGGCGATGTAGCGCACGGGATCGATCGGCTCATAGGTCGGGCCTGCGGTGATCAGCAAGCGCTTGCCCGCCAGCGGTTGCGCGCGCGGCGGCCACAGGAAGGCGTGAGCCGCAATCGCTATCTCGGTCGGCTCGGCCATGCGACCGACACCGGCTTCGTTGCGTTCGGCCATCTCGCCGTGATTCGGCCCGATCATCCTGATGCCGTCGCGCTGCAACTGCGCGACATTGCGGCGCGTCGCGGCGTTATTCCACATCAGCGGATTCATCGCCGGCGCGATCAGGATCGGTTTGTCGGCCGCGAGTAGAATCGCAGAGGCCAGATCATCGGCAAGGCCATTGGCCATCTTCGCCATCAGGTCCGCGGTCGCCGGCGCGACGACGATCAGATCGCATTCGCGCGCAAGACGGATATGCCCGGCATCGAATTCGCTCTGCGGATCGAACAGGTCAGTATAGGCGCGCTCGTTGGACAGCGCGCTAGCGGCCAGCGGCGTGACGAATTGCTGCGCGGCGCGGGTCAGTACCACGCGGACATGGATCTGCCGCTCCTTCAGCCGGCGGATCAGATCGAGCGCTTTATAGGCCGCGATTCCGCCGCCGATGATCAGCGTGACGCGAAGCTGATCGCCGATGTATTTCAATGGCTTGGATAGGTTTTCCGGGTTTGGCGCGTCTTGCGGAAATCTTGCGTCAGCCTTGAGGCCGTCTTGCGACGCCTCACGCAAAATGACCCGCACCTCGTCCTCGACCGACCGTCCGTTGCGGGCAGCACGCAGTCGCAATTCGTCGCGAATGGCGTCGTCGAGCTTGCGGATCGTCAGGCTGGCCATGAGGCGTCTCGCGCTATTTTGACAGCAATGCTAGCACAAAGTGCCAGCATTGCAATCATTCTAGCGGATCGACAGCAGCAGCCCGAGGAACGACAGCGCGATCACCCAGACGCCCACGGTGCGCCAGCGGAGCTGCTTGGCCCGCGCCCGCGCGATGGCGGCGATGGTCGCGTCGTCGAGCCTGACGCCGTCGCGGGTCATGGTCTCCAACTGCTCGAGCACCGTCAGCGCCCGTGTTGCCAAGGCCGGCAGACTGCTGGCGACCTTGCCGAGTTCGCCGGCGCCGGCGAGCGCACCCTGGATTTTGCCCAATGGGCCGAGATTGCGCTCGATCCATTCGCGGACAACGGGATCGGCGACCTTCCAGATGTCGAGCTTGGGATCGAAGCTTCGTGCGACACCTTCGACCACGACCATGGTCTTCTGCAGCAGGATCAATTCTGGCCGCGTGCGCATATCAAAGAGGCCGGTGACCTCAAGCAGCAGCGTCAGCAGCTTGGCCATCGAGATTTCTTCGGCCGTGCGATTGTGAATCGGCTCGCCGATGGCACGGATCGCCTGCGCGAAATTTTCGACTGAATGGTGACCGGGCACATAGCCGGCCTCGAAGTGGACTTCGGCGACGCGGCGATAGTTGCGGGTGATGAAGCCCAGCAGAATCTCCGCGAGGAAGCGGCGCTCCTTCAGACCGAGCCGGCCCATGATGCCGAAGTCGACGGCGACGAGGCGGCCGTCAGGATCGAGGAACAGATTGCCCGGATGCATATCGGCATGGAAGAAGCCGTCACGCAGCGCGTGGCGCAGGAAGCTCTGGATCACCTTGCGGCCAAGGTCCGGCAGATCGACGTTGGATTCTTCCAGGCCCTTGTGATCGTTCAGTGCGATACCGTCGATCCACTCCATCGTCAGCACATTGTGCGAGGTACGATCCCAGTCCACCTCCGGCACGCGGAAATCCGAATCGTTGCGGGTGTTCTCCGCCATCTCGGAGAGTGCTGCGGCTTCGAGCCGAAGATCCATCTCCATCGCCACCGAGCGCGACATGGTGGTGATGATCTCGATCAGGCGAAGGCGCCGCGCTTCGGAAAAATGCTCTTCGGCCTTGTGGGCGACGTAAGCGAAATCGCCGAGGTCGCGGCGGAATTGCGCGGCGACATTCGGGCGCAGCACTTTCACGGCGTAGACCTTGCGGACACCATCCTTGTCGATCTCGGCGCGATGCACCTGTGCGATCGAGGCCGCGGCGACCGGCGGACTGAAGCTCGCATAGAGCTGCGCCACAGGGCGTTCCAGCGAAGCGGCGACGACACCTTCGGCTTCGGTCAGGGAGAACGGCGGAAGCCGGTCCTGCAGGCTTTCGAGATCGCGCGCCATGGCGACGCCGACCACGTCGGGTCGTGTCGCGAGAAACTGGCCGAGCTTGAGATAGGCAGGTCCCAGCCGGGTCAGCGCGCGCGACAGCCGCGCGCCCGATTTCGCGCCGGGCCGCTCAATGAGCCGCGCCATGCGTAGCGCGAGCTGTCCCGGCGGCGGCACCAGCGAGGGATCGACGACGCCGAACACGCCTTCGCGCGCAAACACGAAGCCGGCGCGGGCCAGCCGCGCCATATGATTGAGTGCCGAGATCACAAACGCCAGCCCGAATGCAGCGCGACGATGCCGCCCGAGAGGAGTTCGTACTTCACGCGGGAGAAGCCGGCCTCGCGGATCATGTCGGCGAAAATTGGCGGCTTCGGAAACTTGCGGATCGATTCGACGAGATACTGATAGGATTCGGAATCGCCGGTGACGGCCTTGCCGAGCGGCGGGATGACCTTGAACGAAAACAGGTCATAGATCTTGTCGAGGCCCGGCACATCGACGGTCGAGAATTCGAGACAGAGAAAACGGCTGCCCGGCTTCAGCACGCGATAGGCTTCAGCGAGCGCGCGGTCGATGCGCGGCACGTTGCGGATGCCGAAGGCGATCGTATAGGCGTCATAGCTCTTGTCGGCGAATGGTAACTCTTCTGCATTGCCCTCGACGAAGGAGACCTGATGTTCGAGATGGTGGATAATGGCGCGCTCGCGGCCGACATCGAGCATGCCGGTGTTGATGTCGCAGACCGTCGCCGAGAAGCCGAGGCCCGACGCCTTGGCAGCGCGGAAGGAAATGTCGCCGGTGCCGCCGGCAACGTCCAGCAGGGCGAAAGGCGCGTCCGAGCGCGGCGGGTTGAGCGCGTTGATCATCACGTCCTTCCAGACGCGATGCATGCCGCCGGACATCAGATCGTTCATCAGGTCGTAGCGCCGTGCCACGCTGTGGAACACATCGTTCACCAGCGTCTGCTTGTCGCCTACGGGGACGTCCCTGAAGCCGAAATGGGTGGTTTCGCCCGGCTGATCCATCGTTTTCATCTCAAAAGCCTCATCGCGGCGGACCATAGCGCGCCTGCGGCAATGGGGCTATCACGTCAGCCTCTCAAGGTGAATGACGTGAATCATGCCTGAATTACCCGAAGTCGAGACCGTCCGCCGGGGCCTGCAGCCGGCCATGGAGGGGTCGAAGATCACCCGTCTGGATCTCAGGCGAAAAGACCTGCGTTTTCCGTTTCAGCCGGATTTTGCCGGCAGGTTGCAGGGCCGGGTAATCACTAGCCTTGGCCGCCGCGCCAAATATCTGCTGGCGGATCTGGATTCCGGCGACGTACTACTGATGCATTTGGGCATGTCAGGCTCTTTCCGGGTGGTCTCCGATGAAAATAACGTGATGCCCGGTGCCTTCCATCATCCGCGCAGCGACGAGCGGGCACACGATCACGTCGTCTTCCATATGTCGTCGGGCCTGTCAGTGATCTACAACGATCCCCGCCGTTTCGGCTTCATGAAGATCTTTGCGCGCAGCGAGATCGAGAACGAGCCGTTCCTGAAGGACATCGGCCCCGAGCCGCTGGGCAACGCCTTCGATGCGGCGATGCTGGCCGGCGCCACCGCAGGCAAGAAGACCAGCCTCAAGGCCGCGCTGCTCGATCAGCGCGTCGTCGCGGGCCTCGGCAACATCTATGTCTGCGAAGCGCTGTTTCGCTCGCATTTGTCGCCACGGCGGCTGGCCGCGACACTGGCGACCAAGAAGGGCGAGCCGACCGATCATTCCAGACGGCTGGTCACGGCAATCCACGAGGTGCTGAACCAAGCCATCAAGGCCGGCGGCTCGTCGCTGCGCGATCACCGCCAGACCGATGGCGAGCTCGGTTACTTCCAGCACTCGTTTCAGGTCTATGACCGCGAAGGCGAGCCGTGCCAGACCGATGGGTGTTCGGGCATCGTGAAACGCTTCGTGCAGAACGGGCGGTCGACCTTCTGGTGCCCGAAGTGTCAGAGGTGACGCCGCGTCGGGCGGCCTTGCCGGCACGTCGTCGTTGAATATCGATCCTCACATGTCTTTCAATGCGGCAGCAGCGGCCTCTGCCACCCCCGCACGCGACATCATCAGCGGCTGAATGCGCTGTCCGAAGTCTTCGACGCCCTGGACGAAATCGTCGAAGGTGAGCAACACGCCTTCGGTGCCCGGCACCGTGGCGACGTCGTCGAGCATGCGGGCGACATTTGCGAAAGAGCCGACGAATGTTCCCATGTTGATGTTGACCGCTGATGTGGGGTCCGCCATCTGGCGGATGTTGGTGTCCTTGCCGGACTTGGTGTCGACGGCACCCTGTACGCCCAGCCAGGAGACCGCTTCGTGATCCACGCCGGCTTTGTAATGCTCCCACTTTGCGAACGCGGCTTCATCGGTCTCGGCCGCGATCACCATGAACAGCACATAGGTCGTCACGTGCCGGCCGGTGTCATGCGTGGCCTCGATCAGCCGTTCGGCGGCGGGCGCAAAATCGGTCGGGGTGTTGATGCCCTTGCCGAAGCAGAAATTGTAGTCGGCGTATTTTGCGGAGAAGGCCATTCCGGCGCCGCTCTGGCCGGCGCAAATGATCTTCATATCGGCTTGCGGTCGCGGGCTGACGCGGCAGTCCTCCATCTGGAAGAATTCGCCTTTACGATCCGAGGCGCCGGTCTGCCAAAGCTCGCGGAGGATCTCGACATATTCCGACAGATATTCGTAACGGCGTGCGAAATATTCATCGCCCGGCCAAAGCCCCATCTGCGAATATTCGGGACGTTGCCAGCCGGTGATGAGATTGAGGCCGAAGCGGCCATGTGAAATCGAATCGATGGTCACAGCCATGCGCGCGGCAATCGCGGGAGGCATCACGAGCGTCGCCGCCGTCGCGAACAGTTTTATTCGCTTGGTCACTGCGGCCAACCCGGCCATCAAGGTGAAGGATTCCAGATTGTGATCCCAGAATTCGGTTTTCCCGCCGAAGCCACGCAATTTTATCATCGAGAGCACAAAATCGAGGCCGTAATGTTCGGCCTTTAGCGTCACCTCCTTGTTGAGGTCGAAAGTCGGCATGTATTGCGGGGCATTTTCAGAGAGCAACCAGCCATTGTTCCCGATTGGAATGAATACGCCGACCTTCATCGCGCTCTCCTCTGTAACAGGGTGACGCCTCGGGACGTCGCGAACTGTTCTGCTTGCGATAAACCAAGCAACAACTGTGCCGATGCGTGCGCATCGCGCCGATCCCACCGTGAAGGCAACGTGGTTGCGCGCCCGGCATTTCCGGCCATGATCTGCCGCCAACACCGTATTGAGGACTCCCCATGACCGACGCATCGTCTCCCTCCATCCGCTTCAATGACGGCGCGTCCTATGAGCGGATGATGGGCGTCTGGAGTCGCAGCGCCGGCGAGGTCTTTCTGGATTGGGTGGCGCCAAAGCCGGGTCTTGCCTGGGTCGATGTCGGCTGCGGCAACGGCGCCTTCACGCAGCTGATCGCCGAGCGTCATGCGCCGTCGGTGATCGACGGCATCGATCCCTCGGAGCCGCAGCTTGCCTATGCGCGGACACGGCCGGGCGCCGCGATGGCGGCGTTTCATCTGGGCGACGCGATGGCGCTGCCGTTTTCCGACAAGTCCTTCGATGTCGCCGTGATGGCGCTGGTGATCTTCTTCGTGCCGGAGCCGTCGAAGGGCGTTGCGGAGATGGTGCGTGTCGTGTCACCCGGCGGCACGGTGGCCGCCTATGCGTGGGATATGGATGGCGGCGGCTTCCCGCTGCAGCCGATCCTTGGTGAATTGCTGAAAATGGGCCAGATGCCGTCGCTTCCGCCGAGCGTGGATGCATCGCGCCTCGACGTGATGCAGTCGCTGTGGACCTCCGCCGGCCTGGTGGACGTCGAAACCCGCGTGATCGATGTCACCCGTGCCTTCACCGATTTCGACGACTTCTGGTCGGCCTCGTCCGCAGGGCCATCGGTGAAGGCAGCTCTGACGGTAATGACGCCGGAGGAGATTGTGCAGCTCAAATCGCGCGTCCGGACGGGACTTTCGGAGGATGCAACCGGCCGTATCACCTGCAGTGCCCGCGCCAATGCCATCAAGGGGCGGGTGCCCGGCTGAGGCAGAGAAGCCTCTGGCCTCCATAACGCCAATCGCCGGGATTTTGCCGGTAATATTTCCTCAACTTGAAGGGGTATATAAGTAACGCAATAACCAAGGCGGGCGCAAATGCTGGCGTGGTTGGGTTTTCTATGGTGGTGGAAATGTACCGTAGAGGATGAACCTGTGTCCGTCGAAAAATTCCTCAAGCAGCGGGCCGTCAACGTCGTTGTCAGCGGGCAATATACGCTGTCGAATTGGCTGGATTCCGCAGGCAATCCGCGCAGCTTTGCCTGCCGGACCAGCCGCGTCTCGCCGTTCCGGATGATTGTCGATGTGCCGGTGGTGGGTCGTATCGGCGATCGCATCACGCCTTATTTCGGCGACTTCGGTCAGCTCGAAGGCCGCATCAGTGACACCATCTCCGGCAGCTTCCTGCTCGAACTCAACATGACGCCGCCGATGCGGCAGAAGCTGTCAGACAAGTTGACCTGGCTGGAGAAATTCCAGAAGGACCCTACGGTACGCGAGGAGCGCAAGCAGGCCCGCCTCATTCCCGCGAGCCCGCATTCCATGCTGACCTTCGCCGACGGCAGTATGAAGAACTGCTTCGTCATCGACATGTCCGTGTCCGGCGCCGCGATCTCGGCCGACGTGCAGCCGGAGGTCGGCACGCCGCTCGCCGTCGGCGCCTGCGTCGGCCGCGTGGTGCGCCATCTCCAGGGCGGTTTCGCAGTGAAATTCGTCGAGCAGCAGAACCGCGAACAGCTCGAACGCCGGATCATCCGCGCGCCCGCAGCGCCGCCGCCGCGCGCGACGCCGTTCGCGGCGCAGATGGATTCGATGTACGAGGAAGTGGACTAGAGCATCGGACAGGCGGTTGCCTATGACAGCCAGTTCTCGACTTTCAGACCGCTCACCCGTTTGAATTCTTTCGCATTCGCAGTCACCAGCGTGGCATCGACGGCGCAAGCGTGAGCCGCGATCAGCAGGTCATTCGGGCCGATGGGGACGCCCTTCTTTTCAAGGTCGTGGCGAATGCGGGCGTATTCGGTGTCGGCCGGACTTTCCAGCGGCAGGATATCGAGCTCATTCAGCACCTGCTCTACGAGCTGCGTGAGCCGCGGTGAATTACGTTTGGCGCATCCGAACCGCAATTCGGCGGACGTAATGATGCTGACGCAAAATCCCTCGGCGCCGAGTTTACGAATTCTCTTGGCTACACGACCCGCTGGATTTCGGATCAGATCCGAGACGACGTTTGTATCAAGCATGTAGCGTGGTGTGCTCACAGCTTGATGTCCCGTAGCGGGCGCAGGCCTGCATCGACGTCCGGAAATTCTTCTGTGAATGGCTCCATCGTATCAAGCAATGCCAGCAGGCCGCGCTTGCGTACGGGCTCGATTACGAGCCTGTCGCCGTCGCGGTGCATGACAGCTTCGTCGCCCGGTAACTCGAATTCAACGGGAATGCGGACCGCCTGATTGCGACCGTTACGAAACAGCCTGACGTGACGGGAGTCGGTCATCGGCACCTCCGTGGCATATGCTTAAGCATAGGCCAAAAGAGAGCTAATTTCCAGCGAAAACTACTTCCGCACGCAGATCACGCGCACCATCGCGGCCTTGGCATCGGTCGAGCTGCTGTTCGCGCTCACGCCATTCGCTTTCACGAAATTCAGCACGAGTTCCGCGGGCACCAGAGCCGCCTGTGGCGCTGCATTCGGCGGGCCGGCAACGAGCAGTGGCTTCAACTGCGCGAGGCCCGCAAATTTGCCGTCGCTGTCGATGGCGGCTGCGCCGGAAAAACCGAACCCCGGTGCGGGTGAGAGGGCCAGTTCGCTGCCGGTGCCGACCGGCGTGGTGGACGCCTTCACGCTGGTGACGGCTGCGCCGCCGCCCTGGTTTTGCGGATCGGCGATCCCTACGAGATCGAGATTGGGCTTCGCTGCGCCAGCGCCAAGCGACAGCGGCTTCAGCTCGCGCGCGCCATAGATGCGCAGCAATGCGAGATCGCGCACTTTATCTTCGGCGACTTTGTCGGCATTGCCGTAACCAGCGACGACAATGGATATGCAGCCATCGACGGCCTGGCGATCGGTGACGATGGCGCCGTCATCGCTCACCACGATGCCGCTGGCATATTCGACCTTCTTGCGCGGCGGCGGACCCATCGCCTGCGCCCCTGGGGGGAATGCGTTGAAGGCAGACGACATCGCGATCACCACCGGCTCCATGGTGCCTTCGGTGGCCTGATCGTAGAAGATCGAGAGGATGCGGACCTCGGAGTCCTTGAACTGGCCGCGGATGTAGAACTTCTTCTGGTTCTGCAGGCCGGACAGCACGAAGAAATCTGGCTTCACCACCTGATAGTCGATTTTGCGGCCGGGCTCCTTGCGCTCGGCCTCGGCGAGTTTCGCGGTGGAGGGCGCGTCCTCCTTGCGGCGCGCCAGCGTGATCTGGACCGTGCCGGTGGAGGACGACCATTTGCTGCCGTTCGCGTCGGAGGCCTGCTGCGGCACCAGCTTGCCGGGAATGCCAAGCCGTGCGCCGGTCACCATGTCGGTCACCATTTTCCAGCCGACATTGTCCTGAAGTTTCTTCGCTGCGGCGCGCAGCAGATCGCGCTCCTGCGGGTTCAGGACGCCCGTTTGCTTGGCGCCGTTGTCCTTCTGGAACGTCTTGATCGCATTGACCATGCGATCCGAGACCTCGCCGGTGATGGCGCCGTTATACTGCCCGGTCCACGCCAGATCCGATTGAATGCCGAGCCGCTCGGCCTGCGCCATGGCATTGGCGGTGTCGGCAGGTGTCTGCAGCGCCGGGCGGATCGGTGTGGTGGTGACGGGTTTGGGTTTGACGCCCTGCACCGCGGGAGGCGTCGCCTGCACCTGTGCGTGAGCCGCAGAGGCCGTCACGATCATCAATGTTGCTGAAAGCATCGATCTCATGACATGTCCGGTCTTGAAGCTGGTGATTGATTTCGGTGGAATTAAGCACATCTCGTGGGTCGGTGACAGCGCGGGAAGGGTTCACGACAATGCGGGACCTGATCTGTGGCTTCATCCTGAGGAGGCGCTTCTTCAGCGCCGTCTCGAAGGATGAGCTGTTCATCTCATGGTTCGAGACGCGCGCAAGAAGCGCGCTCCTCACCATGAGGGTCGGAGTTTGGAGCGACTATTGCGATGCTGAATGCCGATGAACTCGAGCGCTATGCGCGCCATATCGTGTTGCGCGAGGTCGGCGGTCCCGGCCAGACCGCGCTGCAGGGCGCGAAAGTGCTTGTGATCGGCGCCGGCGGGCTTGGCGCACCGGCGCTGATGTATCTGGCGGCCGCGGGCATCGGCACGCTCGGTGTGGTCGACGACGACACGGTATCACTGTCGAATTTGCAGCGGCAGGTCATTCACGCAACGCCGGATATCGGCGCATTGAAGACCGAAAGCGCCGCAGCAAAAATCCATGCGCTCAATCCGCATGTCAGATTTATCGGCCATGCCGTCAGGCTCAATGCGGCCAATGCGATGGCGCTGTTGTCGGGCTACGACATCGTGCTCGATGGTTCCGACAATTTCACCACGCGCTATCTGCTGTCGGATGCCTGCTATCTCGCGAAGAAACCTCTGATCTCCGCTGCGCTCGGCACTTTCGATGCGTCGCTGACCACGATTCGTGCCCATGAGGCGAACGCGTCGGGCGCATTGAATCCGACCTATCGCTGTCTGTTTCCCGAAGCGCCGCCGCCGGGCACGGTGCCGAGCTGCCAGGAAGCCGGCGTCATGGGCGCGCTGGCCGGTATGGTTGGCTCGATGATGGCGCTGGAAGCGATCCGCGAGATCGTGGGCTTTGGTGAAGGGCTGGTCGGGCGTCTCCTGATGATCGACGCCCGCAACATGCGCTTCGAGACGCTGCGTTACGGGCGCGATCCGGCGAATCCGCTGAACGGGGATGCGCCGAGCATCAGGGATTTGAGTGCATATTTGTGAGGCGCTTTCTTAATCCCTCCCCGCAAGGGGGGGAGGGATGCCATTAGCCTGTGTCGTCTCACGCCCGTTTCTTTTCACTGTCCATATGCGCGAGATGCTCGTCAGGATAACGGCCGCCGGCTGCCGCATCGGCCGGGATCGCCTCCGCCAGCGCCCTGAGATGCGCGGGCGTGAGTTTCACCTCCAGCGATCCCAGCGCTTCAGTGAGCCGATCCCGTCGGCGGGCACCGACCACGGGCAGGATATCCTGGCCCTGTGCGGCGACCCAGGCGATGGCGACCTGTGCGACCGAAGCGCCGATGTCGTCGGCGACAGCGCGGATTTTGTCGACCAGCGCCAGATTCCGATCGATATTAGCAGCGCTGAAGCGTGGGCTGTGGCTGCGATAGTCCCTCGCGTTCATGCCGTTCTTGGTGAAGTGGCCGCCGATCAGGCCGCGCGACAGCACACCGTAAGCCGTGATGCCGATGCCGAGCTCGCGGCAGGTCGGCAGGATGTCATCCTCGATACCGCGCGAGATCAGCGAATATTCGATCTGCAGGTCGGTGATCGGATGCACCTTGTGGGCACGGCGGATGGTCTCGGAGCCGACTTCGGACAGGCCGATATGTTTGACATAGCCGGCCTTGATCAGGTCGGCGATGGCGCCGACGGTGTCCTCGATGGGTACATTGGGGTCGAGCCGCGCGGGGCGGTAGATGTCGATGACCTCGACGCCGAGCCGCACCAGCGAATAGGCCACGAAATTCTTGATCGCTATCGGGCGGTTGTCGAAGCCCATGAAGGCACCGGCGGGATCGCGCATACCGCCGAATTTGACCGAAAGCTGCAGGTTATCGTGGTCGCGGCCGCGCAGGGCTTCGGCGATCAGGAGTTCGTTGTGGCCCATGGCGTAGAAGTCGCCGGTGTCGATCAGGGTGACGCCGGCCTCCAGCGCGGCGTGGATGGTGGCAATGCTTTCGCCTCGGTCGGCCGGGCCGTAGACATCCGACATGCCCATGCAGCCGAGGCCGAGCGCGCCCACTGTGGGGCCAGTCTTTCCGAGTTGAAGGTGGTTCACTGTGGTTCTCCCAGAAGGCGACCGGACCGATCCTTTGCCGCTGCCGCCCCGATATGAGCCCGCTCCATTGATCCGATAAGCTGGACAATCCCGAAAGGCTTGTTCACTCTGTCGAACAATGAGCGATCTCGATCTGCGCGATCTGGCGGCCTTTCTGGCCGTGGCCAGGACCCGGAATTTCCGGCGGGCTGCGGTAGAGACCCATGTCTCGGTGTCCAGCCTGAGCCAGCGGCTGCGCGATATGGAAGAGCGGCTTGGCGTTCGTTTGCTGCATCGCACAACGCGCAGTGTTGCGCTTACCGAAGCCGGAGAATTGCTGCAGCGCAAAATCGCTCCGGCTATGGGCGATGTCCGTGCTGCGCTGCAGCAAGTTCGCGATTTCGGTGATGTGCCGTCTGGCCGCCTCAGGATCAACGGTCCGGCACCAGCCATCGATATCGTCGTGGCGCCGATGGTCACGCCATTTCTGCAGCAATACCCGCAGGTTGAGTTGGAGATCGTTGCCGAGACGTCATTGATCGACATCGTCGCCAAGGGTTTCGACGCCGGCATTCGCTATGGCGAGGATCTGGCGCAGGACATGATCGCAGTCTCGCTGGGGCCGCCGCAACGCTTCGTGATGGTGACTTCTTCGCAATATATTGCGCAGCATGGGCGACCTATTGCACCGCAGCAATTGCTGCAGCATTGCTGCATCAGAACGCGTTTCGACAACGGTTCTATCCCGGAATGGGAGTTCGAAAAGGACGGCCAAGTGGTCAGGATCCCGCCGCGGGGGCCGCTGCTGGCGAGTTATTCCCGGCTCGGGCTGGAAGCGGCCCGGGACGGGCTTGGCTTTTACGCGGTGTTTGAGGGCTATGTGCGGGACGACCTCGCGACCGGGAGGTTGGTCAGCGTTCTGGAGGACTGGCTGCCGCCATTCCCGGGGCCGTTCCTGTATTATCCAAGCCGTCGGCAGCCACCGCCGGCTTTGGCGGCGTTCGTGAGTTTTGTGGCGGAGTGGCGCAAACGGGAGCGACGGGCAGCCGCCCCGGAGAACCCCAGCGGATCAGAGCGGCAGGGGGATCGCTGAGGCGGTCTCGCGGGTCTGCCAGAAGGTCAGCACGCGCTGTGCCGTGGCAGGCACCAGGCGCTCGAAATTCTGTCGGGCTTCCTCGACATCGGCGGCGGCAGGCGAACGGCCGGGGCCGAGACGCAGCGTCATCAGGGCGCGGACGGTGGCCCAGGAAATCCCGATCGATTTGCCGAGGATCAGCATCGGATCGTCGCGGTCGCCCTTGAGGAGCTGGTCGATGGTCCCGATCCGCACGCCCGACAGAGCGGCGAGGGCGGCGGCGGTTTCCTCATATTGATGGGCGCGGGCAAAGCGCAACAAAGCGCCTTCGTCCAGCTCGTCGGCCTGGTGGAGCTTGCGAATGGCACGCTGCGCGGTGGCGAAGTCGCGGGTGACGGCCAGATGCGTCGGCGTACCGGTGATGTCTTGCATCGCGCGGTTGATCGCGTTGCGCAGTTGGGGGGCGGCGGCGTCGAACAGCCGACGGCGAACCACCTCGACCGACTGTGCCAACAGGTGTTTGAGTTGTTCCGGCGCGAGATCGTCGCGCTGCCCGACCGTGACGGCGAGGGCGCCATCGTCGCTGGCGCGGCGAATGAGGCCGGTATAGCCGAGCTGCGAGAAAGCCGCACCGGCGTTGCCGGCCACGCGGCGGATCACGTCGCGGTCGCCGCGGCGGACGATCACGTCGGTAATGCGCGGGGTCAGCGTCGAGCGATCGGAGATCGCCAGCAGATGCGACTGGCCTTGGGCCTTGGCGATGTCGACCAGTGTCGGTTCGTCGATCAAAGGTGAGCGGCGCAACAGCGGCCCGGCGATCAGGATTTCGTCATCGCGGACGAGCAAGGCCACCAGTTGCGGCGGTGCGTTGACGAGATCGGACAGCCGTTCGGCCAGCTCGGTGCGTGCTTCGACCTCGGTTTGTGGAACCAGACTCGTCAGAACGCCGTCGAACAGATCGACATGGGCCGGTTGAAAACGGGATGCGCCCCTTAGGAAAAGCTCGGAAATCTTACGCACCGCCTCGCCGCGCCGCTTGGGATCGCCATCTCTGACGATGTTCTCCAGCCCGGGAATGAGCGATTTCGCCTCAGCCATCAAAAATACTCAACACCACCATACGGAAAGGCTGTGGGGCACCGTAGATGGGGTTGATGAAGGAACGGTTAGTCCGCAGGATTGGGCTACCGCGGGTTGCAGAATTATTGCGGGGCAGCCATTGCGGCCTTGCCGGGGCGCCGGAAAAGGGCTATATCGCCCACAACTTACTAGGTTCTCATACGATCGCGTTTGAGAGTGGGCCCCTCGGGACCCGCTCTTTTTTATTACCTGAACGGACCTTGGCCGATAATCCGGCGGGGCTCGCCCGGGTCCAAAAGGGCCGAAAGCCCGACGCGATACACTTCTGCAGGCTGCACGCGCATTCAGACATCCTCCAACCGGAATACTTCGATCCTGGACATGACCGACCAAAACCCAGAAACCGTTGATACCGAGCTGCTTTCCGAGCCGCGCCTGGTGATCGAGCCGGGTGCTGCGGCGCGGGTATCGGCAGTCGCTACGCCCGTGCTCGAAAACCTCGGTTACCGGCTGGTGCGGATCAAAATTTCCGGCGAGCTCGGCTGCACCGTGCAGATCATGGCGGAGCGGCCGGATGGCACCATGCTGGTCGAGGACTGCGAGGCGATCTCACACGCGCTGTCGCCGGTGATGGACGTCGCCGATCCGATCCAGCGCGCCTATCGCCTCGAAATTTCCTCGCCCGGCATCGATCGTCCGCTGGTCCGACGCTCCGATTTCGAGCGCTATCATGGCTATCTGGTTAAGATCGAGATGGCTGTCGCCGTCGGCGGCCGTAAACGCTTCCGCGGCCTGCTCGGCGCTATCGAAGGCGACGTCGTATTGATCGATCGGGAAGGTGCCCGCGACGGCGAGGACCCCATCACGCGGTTGCCGCTGGAAGACATCTCCAATGCCAGCCTGGTGCTGACCGACGAACTGATCGCCGAGTCCATGCGCCGTGGCAAGCACGCCGAGCTTGATCTCAAGCGGGAGCTCGGTCTCGCGCCGCCGCCGGCACCGCATGCCAAGCGCAGCGATCCGAAAAAGAGCTTTGCGCCGAAGCCGAAACTCAAGGTCGCGAAAGCTGCCAAGAAGCCTTTGCCGAAGAATACCAAAGAACATCGTCTGGCCGCCGACCGTGCGCGCCGAGGCGAAATCGATCCCATCGAAGGAGAATGAGCTATGGCCGCTGTCAGCGCCAATAAACTCGAACTGCTGCAGATCGCCGACGCCGTCGCGCGCGAAAAATCGATCGACCGCAACATCGTCATCCAGGCGATGGAAGAGGCGATCGCGAAAGCGGCCCGTGCTCGTTACGGCTCCGAAACCGACGTGCATGCCGAGATTCATCCCAAGACCGGCCAGCTCTCGTTGACCCGCCACATGCTGGTGGTCGAGGACGTCGAGAATTCGTCTTTCCAGACCTCGCTGTTTGACGCGCAGCGCGCCAATCCGGGAGCGCAGATCGGCGACACCATCGCCGACACGCTTCCGCCGCTGGAATACGGCCGTATCGCCGCGCAGTCCGCCAAGCAGGTCATCGTGCAGAAGGTGCGCGAAGCCGAGCGTGACCGGCAGTACCAGGAATTCAAGGATCGCATCGGCGAGATCGTCAACGGCATCGTCAAGCGCGTCGAATACGGTTCGGTGATCGTCGATCTCGGCCGCAGCGAAGCCATCGTGCGCCGCGACGAGATGCTGCCGCGCGAAGTGTTCCGCAACGGCGACCGCGTTCGCGCCTATGTGTTCGACGTGCGCCGCGAAACCCGCGGTCCGCAGATCTTCCTGTCGCGCACCCATCCGCAGTTCATGGCCAAGTTGTTCGCGCAGGAAGTGCCTGAAATCTATGACGGTATCGTCGAGATCAAGGCCGTGGCCCGCGATCCCGGTTCGCGTGCCAAGATCGGTGTGATCTCGCGCGACTCGTCGGTAGACCCGGTCGGCGCCTGCGTCGGTATGCGTGGTTCCCGCGTGCAGGCCGTGGTCAACGAGCTGCAGGGCGAAAAGATCGACATCATTCCGTGGTCGCCGGATATCGCCACTTTCGTGGTGAACGCGCTGGCACCGGCAGAAGTCTCGAAAGTCGTGATCGATGAAGATCGTGAGCGCATCGAGGTTGTCGTTCCGGACACCAATAACCAGCTATCCCTTGCGATCGGTCGTCGCGGCCAGAATGTGCGCCTGGCTTCGCAGCTGACCGGCTGGGATATCGACATCCTGACCGAGCAGGAAGAATCCGAACGTCGCCAGGCCGATTTCGAAAATTCCACGCGCGTCTTCATGGAAGCGCTGAACGTCGACGAAGTCGTCGGTCAGCTGCTCGCGTCGGAAGGTTTCACCTCGGTGGAAGAACTTTCGATGGTCGATGCCAAGGAATTGTCGGGCATCGAGGGCTTCGACGACGAAACAGCGGCCGAATTGCAGAGCCGTGCACGTGAATACCTCGAGCAGCTCGAAGCTGAACTCGAAGGCAAACGTAAGGAACTGGGTGTGGAAGACGCTTTGAAGGACGTTCCGGGCGTGACCCTCAAGATGATGGTCAAGTTCGGCGAAAACGACATCAAGACCGTCGAGGATCTTGCCGGCTGCGCCACTGACGATCTGGTGGGCTGGACCGAACGCAAGGAAGGCTCCGAGCCGACCAAGCACCCGGGCATTCTCGATGCCAGCGAAATTTCGCGTGAAGACGCCGAGCATCTGATTATGCAGGCCCGCGTCGTGGCCGGCTGGATCACCCAGGCCGATCTCGACAAGGGTGCGCCGCTCGACGCCACCGAAGAAGCGTAAGGACAATGCCACGCGCATGCTCGCCATTGCTGACCAAGCAGATCTGGACAACGGCCCCCGGAGCACCAAGCCCGGGACGATGCGGATGTGCGTGGTTACGCGGAGCGTGCGCCCGATCGATGATCTGATCCGGTTCGTCGTCGCGCCCACGGGCGAGGCGATCCCGGATCTGAAGCGCAAGCTTCCCGGCCGCGGCCTCTGGGTCACGGCCTCCCGCAAGGCGGTGACCGAGGCGGCGAAGCGCAATCTTTTTGCCAAGGGTTTCAAGAAAGCGGTCAAGGCGTCGCCGACCCTGGCCGACGACACCGACAAGCTCATGGTGCGCGGCGTCATCGAGGCGCTGGCCATAACTGCCAAGGCCGGTCAGGTGGTTTCCGGCTTCACCAAGGTCGAAGACGCCCTGCGCCGCGGAACGGTCGGTGTTCTTCTCCACGCCTCCAACGGCGCCCCCGACGGAATCCGTAAACTGGACAGCGTTGCCCGGCAACGCGTGGAATTTGACGCGGAATCCGGCGACGACGCGCCGAAACTGCCGATCATTACGGTTTTAAGCTCCGATGAATTGGATTTGGCATTGGGGCGGTCAAATGTGATACATGCTGCCGTGCTTACGGGCCCGGCGGGCAAAACGTTCCTGTCGCGCAGCCAGACTCTGGTCCAATACCGGCTGGCTGACGACGACATCAACGCAAGCGCCAAAGCTTCGCTGACAACTGCTGCGCCGGAGACGGAGCCGCTGACGCCAACGATCTCGCTGATCGAAACTTCGACGACTGTGCGACCGCGCACAACGCAACAAGATTAGGACTGCTGAATGGTTGATACGAAAACGCCTGGTGACAAGACTCTGAGCGTTCCCAGCAAGACCTTGACGCTCAAGCCGCGCGTCGAGCAGGGCACTGTGCGCCAGAGCTTCAGCCATGGCCGCACCAAGCAGGTGGTGGTCGAGAAGCGCGGCAAGCGCCGTATGCCCGGCGATGCGCCCGTGGCTGCGCCTGTCGCCGCGCCAGCAACTGCTGCTCCCGCACCTGTCGAGACTGCTGCACCGGCTCCCGTTGCTGCTGCGCCGGCTGCTCCCGCTGCAACTGCTGCGCCCGCGGCGCCGGTTGCGCGCGCTGCTGCGCCTGCACCGGCCGCACCGGCTTCCCGCACCGCTGCACCTTCTCCCGCAGGACGCAGCTCCGCTCCGCCTCCCGCAGCGCCGCCGTCGCGCGCGCCGCAGCGCCCGCAGCCTCCGGCCCGTTCAGGTTCGGGCGTCGTGCTCCGCACCCTGACCGAAGAAGAGCGCAATGCCCGCGCCAGCGCGCTGGCCGATGCCCGCGTGCGCGAGCAGGAAGAGCGTCGCCTCGCCGAGATCGAGGCTGCCCGCCGCAACACCAAGGAATTCAAGGAACAGGAAGAGCGTGAAGCTGCCGAAGCCCGTCGCAAGGCCGAGGAAGAGCGTCACCGCCAGGAAGAAGAAACCAAGCGCCGCGCCGAAGTCGAGGCCAAGCGCCGTCAGGCTGAAGCCGATGCGAAGGCCGCCAAGCCGGCCACGACGACGGCCCGCCCCGGCGCCACCTCAACTACGCCTGCGCGTGCGCCCGGCGTCGCTGCCGACGGCACCGACGAGGATGAAGGTCCACGCGTCATTCGCCGTGGTCCCGGCGGCGCCGCGCGCCCCGTGATCGCGCCGAAGCCTACTGCCAAGCCCGGTCCGCAGAAGGAGCGCGGCCGTCTCACCGTCGTCACCGCGCTGTCGGCCGGCGACGTCCGCGAGCGTTCGATCGCCTCGTTCCGTCGCCGCACCCAGCGTCTGAAGGGTCATCAGTCGAACGAGCCGAAGGAAAAGCTGGTTCGCGAAGTCACGATCCCGGAAGCGATCACGATTCAGGAACTCGCCAACCGTATGGCTGAGCGTGCCGTGGACGTGATCCGCCTGCTGATGAAGCAGGGCGCGATCCACAAGATCAACGACGTCATCGACGCCGACACCGCGCAGCTGGTGGCCGAAGAAATGGGCCACACCGTCAAGCGCGTTGCCGAATCGGACGTTGAAGAAGGTCTGTTCGACAAGGTCGACGATTCCACCGATACCGAGCCGCGTTCGCCGGTCGTGACCGTCATGGGTCACGTCGACCACGGCAAGACCTCGCTGCTCGATGCGTTGCGTCATGCCAATGTGGTGTCCGGCGAAGCCGGCGGCATCACGCAGCATATCGGCGCTTATCAGGTCACGTCGCCCGAGAGCGGCAAGAAGATCACCTTCATCGATACGCCAGGCCACGCTGCGTTCACCGCGATGCGTGCCCGCGGCGCCAAGGTCACGGATATCGTCATCCTTGTGGTGGCGGCCGATGACGGCGTCATGCCGCAGACCATCGAAGCCATCAACCATGCCAAGGCAGCCGGCGTGCCGATGATCGTGGCGATCAATAAGATCGACAAGCCCGATGCCAAGGCGGAGCGCGTGCGCACCGAACTGCTGCAGCATGACGTGCAGGTCGAATCCTTCGGCGGCGACGTGGTCGACGTCGAAGTGTCGGCGAAGAACAAGACCAACCTCGACAAGCTCCTGGAAATGATCGCACTGCAGGCCGATATTCTCGACCTGAAGACCAATTCGGAGCGTCCGGCGGAAGGTACCGTGATCGAAGCCAAGCTCGATCGCGGTCGTGGTCCGGTGGCGACCGTGCTGGTTCAGCGCGGCACCCTGAAGGTTGGCGACATCATCGTGGCCGGTGCCGAAATGGGCCGTGTCCGCGCGCTGATCTCCGATCAGGGCGAGACGCTGACCGCGGCAGGTCCGTCCGTGCCGGTCGAAGTGCTCGGTTTCAACGGTCCGCCGGAAGCTGGCGATCGTATGGCCGTGGTCGAGAACGAAGCCCGAGCCCGTGAAATCACCGGCTACCGTGCGCATCAGAAGCGTGAGAAGTCCGCAGCCTCCACCAACGGCATGCGCGGCTCGCTCGAGCAGATGATGAGCCAGCTGAAGACCTCGGGTCGCAAGGACTTCCCGCTGATCATCAAGGCCGACGTGCAGGGTTCGCTTGAAGCGATTCTCGGCTCGCTCGAGAAGCTCGGCACCGATGAAGTCGCTGCGCGCATCCTGCATGCGGGCGTCGGCGGCATTTCAGAATCGGACGTCACGCTGGCGGAAGGCTTCAACGCCGCCATCATCGGCTTCTCGGTTCGTGCCAACAAGGAAGCCGCTGCTGCTGCCAAGCGCAACGGCATCGAAATCCGCTACTACAACATCATCTACGACCTCGTGGATGACGTGAAGAAAGCCATGTCCGGTCTGCTCGCGCCCACACTGCGCGAAACCATGCTGGGCAATGCGCAGATCCTCGAAGTGTTCAACATCTCGAAGGTCGGCAAGGTTGCGGGTTGCCGCGTCACCGACGGAACCGTGGAACGCGGCGCGAATGTGCGCCTGATCCGCGACAACGTCGTGGTGCACGAAGGCAAGCTGTCGACACTGAAGCGCTTCAAGGACGAAGTGAAGGAAGTGGCGTCAGGCCAGGAATGCGGCATGGCGTTCGAGAACTACGGCGACATGCGCGCCGGCGACGTGATCGAGTGTTACCGCGTAGAGACCATCCAGCGCTCCCTGTAAGTCCAAATCTTGCAGAGAGACCGGATTTAACGAGATGTCATGCCCGGCGTATTGCCGGGCATCCACATCTTTGAATTTCAGTCGTTGAAAACGTGAATGGCCGGAACAATTCCGGCCATGACGTATGTTGTTTTCGTAGGGAAACCGATGCCCAAGCATCACCAGAAGTCCGCGACGCCGGGCGGCTCGCAGCGTCAATTGCGCGTTGGCGAGCTGATGCGCCACGCGATTGCCGATATCCTGTCCCAGGGTGGGGTCCACGATCCCGTTCTGCAGACCACCATCATCACCGTGCCCGAGGTGAAGATGTCGCCCGATCTCAAGCTCGCCACCGTCTATGTGATGCCGCTCGGCGGCCAGAACACCGAACCGGTGCTGAAGGCGCTTGCGGCGAACAAGAGCTTCCTGCGAACCGAGGTCGCGTATCGCGTGAACCTCAAATACGCCCCCGATCTCCGCTTCCGCATCGATGAGCGCTTCGACGAAGCCGAACGCATCGACAAACTTTTGCGCACGCCTGCCGTTGCGCGCGACCTCAAACCAGACTCGGACGAAAACGAATGACTGTGACGACCCCAGCCGCCGCCCTCGATTCACGCCTCGATGAAGCGGGCAATGTCGAGCCCACCCTGTCTCCGGCCGTGCAGCACGGCGACCACGGTCAGCAAGGCGACCGCGGCGGCAATGACCAGCGTCAGCATCAGGGCCATCGCGGCAATAACGATCCCCGCCATCAGGGCGGCAAGCAGCGTCAGCAGGGCCAGGTCCGGCGCGACAAGCGCGACGTCCATGGCTGGGTGATCCTCGACAAGCCGATCGGCATGACCTCGACCCAGGCGGTCGCGATCGCCAAGCGCCTGTTCCAGGCCAAGCGCGCCGGCCATGCCGGTACTCTCGATCCGTTGGCGTCCGGCGGTCTGCCGATCGCGCTCGGCGAAGCCACCAAGACGGTTCCGTTCGTGATGGACGGCCGCAAGCGCTATCGCTTTACGGTCGCTTGGGGCGAGGAGCGCGATACCGACGATACCGAGGGCCGCGCGACCCTCACCAGCCCGAATAGGCCAACGGCGGACCAGATCCGGGCGTTGCTGCCGCAATTTACCGGCAATATCGAACAGACCCCGCCGCAATACTCGGCGATCAAGATCCAGGGCGAGCGCGCCTATGATCTCGCCCGCGACGGCGAGGTGGTGCCGCTGGTTCCCCGACCGGTTGTGATTCACGAATTAGTCCTGACAGAACAGCCAGATAGCGACCATGCCGTGTTCGAGGCCGAGTGCGGCAAGGGCACTTACGTGCGTGCGCTGGCCCGCGATATCGGCCGTTTGCTCGGCTGCTACGGCCATATCAGTGCGCTCCGGCGTACCCTGGTCGGACCTTTCGCCGAAGCCGACATGATTCCGCTGGAACAGTTGGAGGCTTTGTGCGATAGAGCCGCGTCTGGCGAGGGTAGCCTCGCCGACGCGCTACTGCCCGTTGAGACCGCGCTGGACGACATCCCGGCACTGGCCGTCACACGGGCGGATGCGGCAAGGCTCCATCGGGGCCAAGCCGTTTTGTTGCGCGGACGGGATGCGCCCGATTGTAGCGGCACAGTTTATGTCACGGTGGCAGGGCGATTATTGGCCCTCGCTGAAGTTGGCAATGGCGAACTCATCCCCAAGCGCGTGTTTAACCTGACCGGACTGACCGCCAGTTCGGCCCGCAAAGAAAGTAACTGACGATGTCGATTACCGCAGAACGCAAAGCGGAAGTCATCAAGACCAATGCCAACAAGACCGGCGACACTGGTTCGCCGGAAGTCCAGGTTGCGATCCTCTCCGAGCGCATTGCCAACCTGACCGGACACTTCAAGACCCACACCAAGGACAATCATTCCCGCCGTGGTCTTTTGAAGCTCGTCTCCACGCGTCGTTCGCTGCTTGACTACATCAAGCGCAAGGACGAGGCGCGCTACAAGGCGCTGCTCGAGAAGCACAACATTCGCCGCTAAGCGAAATCACGCGCGCAAAAAAACCTTTGCGCGCGTTTTTTGTAGCGGAAGCCATGTGCGGCTTTCGCGATAACGTTCAGAAGCAATCCGGCAACTGGACGATGACGGGCAAGGTGCCCGTCGCGCGGCGCGATCCTCCAAAGATCCCCGCGACCATCGGAAGGATGGACGCCATTCAGAATACCAGAGCCATGGCAGGATCGCCGGACGCTGATTTCGCGACATCGCGAACAGCTTCTTGCCGTCTTGCGCATGGCTTTTGTGTTTTGGACTTCAGTGTTTTTGGCCGTCACGTCCTCCGTGAACCCATGAAAGAAACCTAAGATGTTTAATGTTCACTCCGTCGAGATCGATTGGGGCGGTCGTCCGCTCAAGCTGGAAACCGGCAAGGTTGCCCGTCAGGCTGACGGCGCCGTCATCGCCACCTATGGCGAGACCGTCGTTATCGCCACCGTCGTCGCCGCGAAGACTGCCAAGGATGGCATCGACTTCCTGCCGCTGACCGTCGACTACATCGAGAAGACCTATGCAGCCGGCCGCATTCCCGGCGGCTACTTCAAGCGCGAAGGTCGCCCGACCGAGAAGGAGACGCTGGTCTCCCGCCTGATCGATCGCCCGATCCGCCCTCTGTTTGTCGATGGCTGGCGCAACGAAACCCAGATCGTCGTCACCGTGCTGTCGCACGACATGGAAAACGATCCGGACATTCTCGCGCTGGTCGCCACTTCGGCTGCGCTGACGATTTCCGGCGCCCCGTTCCAGGGCCCGATCGGTGCAGCCCGCGTCGGCTTCATCAATGATGAATACGTGCTCAACCCGACCCTCGACGAAATGGCCGACACCAATCTCGACCTCGTCGTCGCTGGCACCGGCGATGCCGTGCTGATGGTGGAATCGGAAGCCAAGGAGCTCAACGAAGACGTGATGCTCGGCGCCGTGATGTTCGGTCACCGCCACTTCCAGCCGGTCATCAAGGCGATCATCGAGCTCGCCGAGAAGGCCGCAAAGGAGCCGCGCGAGGTCAAGACCATCGATGACAGCGAAATCGAGAAGGAAATGCTCGGTCTCGTCGAAACCGAGCTGCGCGCTGCTTACGCGATCCCTGTGAAGCAGGACCGCTACGCCGCCGTCGGCGCCGTCAAGGCGAAGGCGATGGCGCACTACTTCCCGGAAGGTCAGGAGCCGAAATACGACAAGCTCCGCATCGCCGGCGTGTTCAAGGAACTGGAATCGAAGATCGTTCGCTGGAACATCCTCGACACCAAGAAGCGCATCGACGGCCGCGACCTGACCACGGTTCGTCCGATCGTCGCCGAAGTTGGCGTGCTGCCGCGCGCCCACGGTTCGGCGCTGTTCACCCGCGGTGAAACCCAGGCGCTGGTCGTGACCACGCTCGGCACCGGTGAAGACGAGCAGTATATCGACTCGCTGTCGGGAACGTACAAAGAGACGTTCCTGCTGCACTACAACTTCCCTCCCTACTCGGTCGGCGAGACCGGTCGTATGGGCGGCACCAAGCGTCGCGAAATCGGCCACGGCAAGCTCGCCTGGCGCGCAATCCATCCGGTTCTGCCGGGTCACCACGAATTCCCGTACACCGTGCGCGTGGTGTCGGAAATCACCGAGTCCAACGGTTCGTCGTCGATGGCGTCGGTCTGCGGTGCTTCGCTGGCGCTGATGGATGCGGGCGTTCCGATGAAGCGTCCGACGGCGGGTATCGCCATGGGCCTGATCCTCGAAGGCGCTCGATACGCGGTTCTGTCGGACATCCTGGGTGATGAAGATCACCTCGGCGACATGGACTTCAAGGTGGCTGGTACTGATACCGGCATTACCTCGCTGCAGATGGACATCAAGATCGCCGGTATCACCGAAGAGATCATGAAGGTCGCTCTGGGCCAGGCCAAGGAAGGCCGCATTCACATTCTCGGTGAGATGTCGAAGGCGCTCAACAACGCCCGTGCCGAGCTCGGCGAATACGCGCCGCGCATCGAGACCTTCAAGATCGCCACCGACAAGATCCGTGAAGTGATCGGCACCGGCGGCAAGGTGATCCGCGAGATCGTCGAAAAGACCGGCGCCAAGGTCAATATCGAAGACGACGGCACCGTGAAGGTGGCCTCATCCGATGGTGAGTCGATCAAGGCTGCGATCAAGTGGATCAAGTCGATCGCTTCGGATCCGGAGCTCAACGCGATCTATGAAGGCACCGTGGTCAAGGTCATGGAGTTCGGTGCATTCGTGAACTTCTTCGGCGCCAAGGACGGCCTGGTTCACATCAGCCAGCTGGCCGGCGGCCGCGTGCAGAAGACCTCCGACGTCGTCAAGGAAGGCGACAAGGTCAAGGTCAAGCTGCTCGGCTTCGACGATCGCGGCAAAACGCGTTTGTCGATGAAGGCGGTCGATCAGGAGACCGGCGAAGATCTCGAAGCCAAGCAGAAGGCCGCCGAAGGCGCGACTGCAGCGGAGTAATTTTCGCGACATAGTGAATGCGAAAGGGCGGCCGAGAGGCCGCCCTTTTTGTTTGTGGCGATGTTTCGCGAGGACCCCGAAATATCCTCCCCACGGCGCATGGCTTTGTTACGCTTGGGGGAGGGAAAAGAGGAACACGTCTCTCCGACACGTGATGTGCTATGTCCCGCTGCGTCACAATGCCCGCATATGAAACTGGCAGTGATGCGTTGCGTATCTGTCCGACGACCCCGCAAATTTCTCAGGGAGAAGCCCCATGACGACCTCTGCATCGATGTCCCGACGCCATCTCATGCTCGCTGCGACCGGCATCGCTGCCGCGGCCGTCGCGCCCCGTCTTGCTTTCGCCCAGGCGGCTGCGCCGGCCACCCCTACTGCCGGCAATGCGCCATTCATCCTGCCGCCGCTGACCTATCCGGTCACGGCGTTTGAACCGCATATCGATGCCAAGACGATGGAGATCCATCACGACAGGCATCACGCCGCCTACGTTGCCAACATGAACAATTTTGCCAAGGATACCCCGGTGATCGGCGAGAAGCCGCTGGTCGAGGTGCTCGGCAATCTCAACAGCGTGCCTGACGCGATCCGCACCGGCGTGCGCAACAATCTCGGCGGCCATGCCAACCACACCATGTTCTGGCAGATCATGGGCCCGAATGGCGGCAAGCCGGAAGGCGATGTGCTCGCGGCGATCGATCGCGACCTCGGCGGCCTCGAGAAATTCCAGACCGATTTCAACGCCGCCGGCGGCCGTCAGTTCGGTTCTGGCTGGGTGTTCGTGATCGTCGACAAGGACGGCAAGCTGTCGATCGAGACGCGTCCGAATCAGGACAATCCGATCATGGACGGCAAGCGCGCGCTGATGGGCAACGACGTCTGGGAGCACGCTTATTATCTGACCTACCAGAACCGTCGCGCTGATTATCTCAAGGCGTGGTGGAATACGGTCAACTGGACCAAGGTCGGCGAGCGCTATGCGGCGGCAAAGGCCGGCACGCTGGCGGTGTAGTGTTTCCCTCTCCCCGCTTGCGGGGAGAGGGTGGCGCGGACGAAGTCCGCGACGGGTGAGGGGGAGCTAGCGAGTGAAACACTGGCTCCCCCTCACCCGGATTACTCGCTGCGCTCGCAACCCGACCTCTCCCCGCAAGCGGGGCGAGGTTAAGTAAGAGCCGTTTCTACTTCCGCAGATCGCCTTCGTCGGCCGCGCTCTCCGCGAGCGTAGCCGGCTCGATGCCGTAGCGCTTGATCAGCGGCATCTGCGCCACCGCGAAGACCATGGTCAGCGGGATGACGCCGAACGCCTTGAAGGCTACCCAGAAATCCGTGCTCTGGGTGCGCCAGATCGCTTCGTTCAGAAGCGCCATGGCGAAGAAGAACAGCGCCCAGCGCTTCGTTAGCGCGCGCCAGCCTTCGTGTGTGAGATTGAACATCTGGTCGAACATGATGGCGATGAAGGATCGGCCGAACAACAGGCCGCCGCCGAGGATCGCTGCGAACAGGCCATAGATGATGGTCGGCTTGACCTTGATGAAGGTCTCGTCATGCAGCACCAGCGTCAGCGTGCCGAACACCAGCACGATGACGGCGGTGACAAGCGCCATGATAGGCACATGCCTGACCACGACATAGGACGCGATCATCGCCGCAACGATGGCCACCATGAAGGCGCCGGTGGCGACGAACAGGTTGAACTTGGCATTGGCGACGAAAAACACGATCAGCGGGCCGAGCTCGGTGGCGAGCTTGAACAATGGATGCGGCTGCTTCTTGTCGATCACGTCAGTCATGTCAGCTTTCAATTCCTGCAATCGCCTGCGCGAAATCCCTGGCG
Source organism: Tardiphaga sp. 42S5 (assembly GCF_034044155.1). Taxonomy (NCBI): domain Bacteria; kingdom Pseudomonadati; phylum Pseudomonadota; class Alphaproteobacteria; order Hyphomicrobiales; family Nitrobacteraceae; genus Tardiphaga; species Tardiphaga sp. 42S5. Next base: position 958,148 of record NZ_CP139027.1, read on the forward strand.
GTGAAAGGCGCGAGATCATCGATGCCTTCGCCGACGCCGATGAAATGCACCGGCAATTTGTATTTCTCTGACAGGGCCACGAGGATGCCGCCGCGCGCGGTGCCATCGAGCTTGGTCATCACAAGGCCGGTGACGCCAGCCGTACGATGAAACGCTTCGACTTGCGACAGCGCGTTTTGTCCCACTGTGGCATCGAGGACCAGCAGCACCGCATGCGGCGCTGTGGCATCGACCTTCTTGATCACGCGCACGACCTTCTCGAGCTCGACCATGAGTTCGGTCTTGTTCTGCAGGCGGCCGGCGGTGTCGATCAGCAGCACGTCGCGTTTGTCGTCGCGGGCCGCGGTGACGGCGGTGAAGGCGAGGCTCGCGGAATCCGAACCCTGCGCGCCGGCGATGACCGGCACCTTGTTGCGTTCGCCCCAGACCTTGAGCTGCTCGATGGCTGCCGCGCGAAACGTATCGCCGGCGGCGAGCATCACCTTGCGGCCTTCGGCGGAGAAGGTGGACGCCAGTTTGCCGATGGTGGTGGTCTTGCCGGAACCGTTGACGCCGACCACGAGGATCACGAACGGCTTGTGCGAAGTATCGATCACCAACGGCTTGGCGACCGCCGAGAGCACTTTCTCGACTTCGGTGGCCACAACGGTTTTGACCTCGTCGGCGGAGATCGCCTTGTCATAGCGGCCATGGCCGACGGCGGCGGAAATCCGCGCCGCCACTTCGGTACCCAGATCGGCGCGCAGCAGCACGTCCTCGATGTCCTCGAGCATGGCGCGGTCGAGCTTGCGCTTGGTCACGAGGTCGGCGACCGCGGTGCCAAGGGCGCTCGAGGTGCGCTTCAACCCGCCGGAGAGCCGTCGCCACCAGCTCAGTTTTGGCGTTTCGGGAGTGTCGCTCATGTCGGGGGTGTGTTAGCCGTTTCGCGCCATGATTCAAAGTATGACCAGTGAAAGTGACGAAGACGTAAGCTTGGAGGTCGAGCCCCGGCTGGAACCCCGCACCGATGCGGTGGAGCTGACCGAAGCCGAGATCCTGGCGCGGGTGCTGCACCGTGACGGCTTGATGCTGGTGATCGACAAGCCGGCCGGCCTGCCGGTGCATCGCGGCCCCAAGGGCGGTGCCAATCTGGAAACCTCGTTCGAGTTCCTGCGTTATGGTCTACCGCGCGCACCCGTTCTGGCGCACCGGCTCGACCGTGACACCTCCGGCTGCCTGGTGCTGGGGCGTCATCGCAAGGCGACGGCGTCGCTGGGCCTGTTGTTCAAGCATAGCCGCATCCGCAAGACCTATTGGGCCGTTGTCGAGGGTGGCCCTGCCGAGGAGTCGGGCGTCATCGACATGCCGCTCGGGCGGCTGAATGCCGACCGGGGCTGGTGGATGAAGCCGGATCCCGAGGGGCTGAAGGCTGTCTCTAATTTCACCGTGCTCGGCCGCGGCGGCGGCATGAGCTGGCTGGCGCTGGAGCCGGTGACGGGTCGCACGCATCAACTGCGCGTGCACTCTGCGTCATCCGGATTTCCGATTGTCGGCGACAATATCTACGGCAACGGGCCACGCTTCGGTGAGCCGACGCTGCATCTGCATGCCCGCGAGATCGTGATTCCAATCTCGCGCAACAAGGACCCGATCCGTGTCGCCGCGCCCGCCCCGCCGCATCTCCATGAGCGGCTCAGGGCGTGTGGCTGGAACGGGGAGTAGGGCTTACGCGACCGAAGCGAACAGCTTCGGATCGAACGTACCTTCATATTCAAACGCGGCCGGCCCCGTCATCAGCACGTGGTCGTCGCTCTCGCGCCATTCGATGGTGAGTTCACCACCGGGCAGTGTCATATGCACGGTGCGATTGGTTCGGCGCAGGCGAGCGGCGGCAACAGCGGTTGCGCAAGCCGCGGAGCCACAAGCCTTGGTGAGGCCGGCGCCGCGCTCCCAGGTGCGCATCACGATGTGATCGCGATCGACGATATGGGCCAGCGTGATATTGGCGCGGTCCGGGAAAATCGGGTGGTTTTCTAAGAGCGGGCCGAACTTTTCGAGATCATAGGCCTGGATGTCGTCGACCCAGAAGATCGCATGAGGGTTGCCCATCGAGACCACTGACGGGGTGTGCAGGATTGGCGCGTCGATCGGGCCGATCTGCAACTCGATGCCGCGGGTATCACGGAATTCCTCGGCCAGCGGAATGTCCTGCCAGCCGAACTTCGGCGTGCCCATGTCCACCGTGTAGAGATCCGGCGTCGGGCCTTGCCAGCAATTGATCAGGCCGGCCCTGGTCTCGAATGTGAGTGCCGTCTTGTTGCCGCCGGCAAAGGTCTGCCGCGCCACGCAGCGCATGCCGTTGCCGCAGGCGCCGGCTTCGGAGCCATCATTGTTGTAGATCGAGACGAAGGCGTCGGTGCCGGCCAGCCGGGGCTTCTGCAGTACCATCAACTGGTCGTAGGGCACCCCTTCGGGGGTGGCCACAGCGCGGGCGTCGGCAGGCGTGATACCGGATGCCGTATCGCGCAGGTCGATCACGACGATCTCGTTGCCGATGCCGTTCATCTTGGCGAAGGAATGGTTGGCCAGTGCGCTCATGTCGTGTCCCGTTATCCCTGCCTTATATGGCGAGGCCGCTCCGATTGACCAGTGCGGCTATTCTGTGTCGGTTGTTTTGAATGGCCCTGCGCAATTTGGGGAGGGGACGAAAGCCGCAGCTGCGTGTTACCATGGTGCCGTATCGCGCATGTTGCCGGACTTTGCGCTGCAGGATGTCACTGGAGACCCTTCGAATGACCCGTTCTCGCCTGTCCCGCCTCGCCACTGCGGCGCTGATCCCGGCAGCCGCGCTGACGCTGAACGCCGCGGCCTGGGCGCAATCTCCGCCTGCCACGCCGCCAGCGGTAAGCACTCCGGCCACCCCGCCCGCGCCGGCGACATCGGCTCCGGCGGCAGCGGCTCCGGCGGCAGCGGCTCCCACCACTCCCGCTCCCGCCACACCGGAGGCGCCGGCCCCCACCGCGCCGGCAACGCCGCCCGCCGCAGCGCAGGCCCCTGCAACGCCACCCGCGCCTCAGGTCCAGGTTGCTGATCCGTTCGGCGAGGAAATCACGCTGTCGCCGAAGCAGATGGTGACGTTCGTCGGCAAGGCGAATTGGGATTCAGCCTTCGATACGCTGATGGATGCGTTCAAGCAGATCACCACAGTGCTCGACAAACAGGGCGTCAAATCATCCGGCAATCCGATGATCGTCTATACGACCACCGACGACACCGGCTTCACCTTCCTCGCGGAAATCCCGGTCGATCAGGAGGTGAAAAATCTGCCGAAGGCGATGAAGATGGGCCTGTCACCGGATGGCAAGGCGCTGAAGTTCGTCCATCGCGGCTCCTACGACAATATGGACAACACCTATGAGGCGATCACCAATCACCTCGATGACAAGAAGTTAGAGGCGAAAGACACGTTCATCGAGGAATACATGACCGATCCCTTGAAGACGGCGGAAGACAAGCTGGTCATCAATGTTTATGTGCCGCTGAAGTAGTCGAGCCGTAGCTCTGTCATAGCCTCTGGTCATAAAGAAGCCTTGGACGGTCGCGAGAGAATGGGCATGACAAATCATTTCGCTCTCGCTTCGCTGGCCATTGCGCTCATCGCCACTCCTGCGCTCGCGCAGGTCAATCCACCGCCGGTGATTTCCGTCTCCGGCGAAGGCACCGTCTCGGTGCCGCCGGATCTTGCTGTCGTCGATGGCGGTGTCACGACTGATGCCAAGACGGCACGCGAGGCCGCCGAGGCCAACAATACCGCGATGGCCAAGGTGTTGGCGGCCCTGAAGAGCGCGGGCATCGCCGAGAAGGACATGCAAACGTCGCGGCTGTCGCTGTTTCCGCAATATGCGCAGCAGACCCGTCCCAATCCCAATCCTGGCCCCAACGTCATCTCGGGCTATCGCGCCAGCAACCGCGTCACCATCCGCGTACGCGACGTGACCAAGGTGGCCGGCACGATCGACGCGCTGGTGTCGTCGGGTGCCAATGAGGTTGGCGGCATCAATTTCATGGTGACCAAGGCGTCGCAACTTCTCGACGATGCGCGCAGCGACGCGATCGCGGATGCGCGGCGCAAGGCGGAGATTTACGCCAAGGCTGCCGGCGTCAAGCTCGGCGCGCCGATCAGCATTTCCGAGGACTCCGGCAGCGCGCCGGCACCGATGATGCTGCGCAAGATGGGCGCCGATGCGGCATCGGCTCCGGTGGCGCAAGGCGAGGAAGTGCTGCGCGTGAATGTCAGCGTGAGCTGGGAAATCAAGCCGGCGCAGTAGTAGGCAAAGCTCAGTTGTCGTCCCCGCCTTCGCGGGGACGACAACTAGATCTCCACGACCTGTCCCGGCTTCAGCGCCATAAACTTCTCGCTGGGCAATTCCGCCGCGCTGCATGCGGCGGCCAATCCCTTCACCGGCCCGTCGATCGCCTCATCGGTGAGCTGGAATGTGCTGTGATGGCTGGCCAGCGCCTGCTGCGCGCCGCAATCTGCAAACGCTTTCACAGCGTCTTCCGGATTCATGTGCTGGTCTTTCATGAACCAGCGCGGCTCATAGGCGCCGATCGGCAGGATTGCGAGCCTGATAGCGCCATGGGCGTCGCGCACGCGGCGGAAGTGCCCGCCGTCGCCGTAGCCGCTGTCGCCGACGATGTAGATCTTGCCGGCCGGCGTCTCCAGTACGAAGCTCGCCCAGAGCGACTTATTGCGGTCGAACAGGCCGCGCGCCGTCCAGTGCCGCGTCGGCACCAGCGTCACGGCGAGGCCGCCGCCGAGCTCGACGCGATCTGTCCAGTCGTAGGCCTCGGCCTTGATGGTGCCGTCGGCACTGGTCATGGTGGCATCGTTGCCGAGTGGTGTGATCACCCGCGGTGCAAATTTGGCTGATAGATTCGATAGCGTCGGAAGATCGAGGTGATCGTAGTGACCGTGCGACACCAGCACGACATCGATCTTCGGCAGCCTGTCGAAGGCGATGCCCGGCGCGTTGTGGCGCTTCGGTCCGGCAAACGGGAATGGCGATACACGATCCGACCACACCGGGTCGAACAGGATGTTGATCCCGGCTGTCTGGATCAGCCAGCTCGCGTGACCCACGTAACTAAAACGAACGCCCGTGCCCTCGATCTTGGCCGGCGGCGTATCGGCAAATTCGTTCTCGACCCAGTCCGGCCAGACCTCGCGGGTACGGCCGCCACCGAACTGCCACCGCAGCACTTCACCGAGCGACCTCGGCGGCACCCCATCGGGATCGAAGAAGACCTTGCCGTCGAAGTGATCGGAGATGGGGCCGTCATAGTTGGTCATGCGGGAAGCCCAGAAGGCCGACAGCCCCGCCGTGGCAGCGAGGCCACCGACGGATGCGAGAAGCTTGCGGCGGGTGATGCTCATGAATGCGTGGCCAGAAAGGGAACCTGAGGTGAGCGATCACTCACATCTAGGGCAGCTTACGTGGAAATCCAATTGCCTATTGTCAATTTAATCGCCCGTCCCAGAAAAATATCCTTTATCCTGAATGGGTTGCGGTTTTGAACGGCGGCGCGACGGCCATATTTCCTTGACTCGCCGGGCCTCGGCGCTGTAAATCCCCGCCAATTCTCGAAAAGTTCTCTTTTCGACCCGCCGACCGGTCCTGGAGACCGGAGGTCAACGCCCGACAGCGCGATGCGCCCTCGGGCGCAAAAGTGTTTGGTTATTTGCCATCATGGGGATGGCACGAGCGGAAGCGACAATCGATGTTCGACAGTCTGTCGGAACGGCTTGGCGGAATTCTCGATCGGCTCACCGGGCGCGGTGCGCTGTCGGAGGCTGATGTCGATGCCGCCATGCGCGAAGTCCGCCGGGCGCTGCTCGAGGCCGACGTTTCGCTTGACGTGGTCCGCTCCTTCATCGATCGCGTTCGTGAGCAGGCCATTGGCGCCACCGTCGTCAAGTCGGTCACGCCCGGTCAAATGGTCGTCAAGATCGTCCATGACGAGCTTGTCGCCACGCTTGGCGCCGATGGCGAAGGCGGTATCGATCTTCAGGCCGTTCCGCCTGTCGCCATCATGATGGTCGGTCTGCAGGGCTCGGGTAAGACCACCACCACTGCGAAACTCGCGCGTCGTCTCACCCAGCGCGACAAACGCAAGGTGCTGATGGCCTCGCTCGACGTCTATCGTCCGGCCGCCATGGAGCAGCTCGCGGTGCTCGGTCGCGATCTCGACATTCAGACGCTACCGATCGTCGAAGGCCAGAAGCCCGCTGAGATCGCCAAGCGCGCGCTCTCCGCTGCCAAGCTCGGCGGTTACGATGTCGTGCTGCTCGACACCGCCGGCCGCACGACGCTCGACGAAGAGATGATGTCGGAAGCGATCGAGATCAAAGCGATCGCCAATCCGCATGAAGTGCTGCTGGTCGCGGATTCGCTGACCGGTCAGGACGCCGTCAATCTCGCGCGTTCTTTCAACGAGCGCGTCGGCCTCACCGGCATCGCGCTGACGCGTGTCGACGGCGATGGCCGCGGCGGTGCTGCGCTGTCGATGCGCGCCGTCACCGGCAAGCCGATCAAGCTGATCGGTACCGGTGAAAAGACCGATGCACTGGAAGACTTTCATCCGAGCCGCATCGCCGGCCGCATTCTCGGCATGGGCGACGTCGTCTCGCTGGTCGAGCGCGCCGCTGCGAATATCGACGCGGAAAAAGCTGCGCGCACCGCCGAGCGCATGCGCAAGGGCCAGTTCGATCTCACCGACATGCGTGAGCAACTGATCCAGATGACCAATATGGGCGGTCTCTCCGGCCTGATGGGCATGATGCCCGGCATCGCCAAGATGAAGAACCAGATCGCCTCCGCCGGTCTCGATGACCGCGTGGTGAAGCGTCAGATCGCCGTCATCGATTCGATGACGCGTCAGGAGCGCAAGAATCCCGATATCCTCAAGGCCAGCCGTAAAAAGCGTATCGCTGCCGGCGCCGGCCTCAAGGTCGAGGAAGTCAACAAGGTGCTGAAGATGCACCGGAACATGGCCGACATGATGAAGGCCATGGGCTCCGGCAAGCGCGGCCCGATGGCCGGCATCGCGCAGGCCATGGGCTTCGGTGGCGGCGGCATGCCGTCGCCAGAACAGATGAAGGCGATGGCCGAGAAGATGCCGGGCGGGCTGCCGCAGGGCATGCCGTCATTGCCGAAAGATTTCCCGGGCCTGTCGGGCCTGGGCAAACCGACGCTGCCGGGACTCGGCGGCTTTCCCGGTCTCGGGAAAAAGAAATAACCGACCCATTCAACTCACATTCGAATCGAACACTTTAGGAGAATCCCATGTCCGTCGTTATCCGCCTCGCTCGCGCAGGCACCAAGAAGCGCCCCGTCTATCACGTCGTCGTCGCCGACTCGCGCTTCCCGCGCGATGGCCGCTTCATCGAGCGTCTCGGCTACTTCAATCCGCTGCTCGCCAAGGATAACGAGCTGCGCCTGAAGCTCGACCTCGACAAGACCAAAGCCTGGATCGCCAAGGGCGCACAGCCGTCGGACCGCGTGGCTCGTTTCCTCGATGCCGCTGGCGTCCAGAAGCGTGAAGCCCGCAACAATCCCGAAAAGGCTGTGCCGCGCAAGGAGCGCAAGGCCAACGCTGAAGCCGCCGCCAAGAAGTAAGGCGGAATGACCTCCGCGCAAATCTGCGTCGCGCGCATCGGCGCGCCGCATGGTGTGCGCGGCCAGGTCCGGCTGTGGACCTTCACCGAAGATCCCTTCGCCGTGCTCGATTACGGCCCGCTTGCCACCAAGGACGGCAAGCGGAGTTTTGAGGTCGATGATGTCCGCGAGGCCAAGGGCCATCTGGTCGCGACGCTGAAAGGCGTTGCGTCCCGCGAAGACGCCGAGCGTCTCAATGGCGTCGAGCTCTATGTGGCGCGCGATGCGCTGCCTGACACTGAAGATGATGAATATTACCACGCCGACCTGATCGGCCTCGCTGCGGTCAATGCCGCGGGCGACGCGATCGGCCGTGTTGTGGGCATCCATAATTTCGGCGCGGGCGATATCATCGAGATTGCGCCGGTCGAGGGCGCGACCATGCTGTTGCCCTTCACCAATGCGGTGGTGCCGACCGTCGATCTCGCGGCCGGCCGTGTCGTGATAGAATTGCCGGGTGAGATCATCGGCGATGATCCCACCGCGGCGTAAGGCTTACGCCTTCAACGCTTCCGCGATCGTTGTTGCGAACGGCGTCGTCTTCCGCCCGATCAGCTTGCTCAGCGTATGGCCGTCATCGAACAATGCGCCATCCGCTGCGGCCGTATTGGAAGTCGCGATCAGCTCCGCGAGTTCTTCTGGAAGCCCGGCATTGAGCATGATGGCCTTGAACTCGGCTTCCGGCAGGCGGACGTAAGGAATAGCCTTGCCGGATTGTTTGCTGATCTCCGCTGCAAAATCATCCAGCGTGAAAGCCTCGTCGCCTGCCAGTTCATAGACTTTGCCGGCGTGATCGCCTCCAGCCAGCACGGTCGCTGCCGCCGCGGCATAATCCTCGCGTGACGCCGATGCGATGCGCCCATCCTTCGCACTGCTGACCAGCGCATTATGCGCCAGCGCCGCCGGGATCGAGGCCGTGTAATTCTCGGTGTACCAGCCGTTGCGCAGCAGCGCGAAGGGAATGCCGGAAGCGCGGATCAACGCTTCCGTCGGCAGATGCTCTTTCGCGACTGAAAGCTTCGAGGTGTCCGCACGCAGCACGCTCGTATAGGCAATCAGCTTCACGCCGGCCTTCTTTGCGGCGTCGATCACGTTACGGTGCTGCGCGATGCGCTGCCCCAGTTCATTCGACGAAATCAGCAGCAGGCGATCGATGCCTTTGACGGCGGCGTCGAGCGTCTCCGGTTTGGTGTAGTCGGCGGCCACGACGGTGACGCCCTTGGCTGCGAGATCGCGGCCTTTGACCGGGTCGCGCATTCCGGCGACGATTTGGCCCGCCGGGACGATTTTGAGCAGGGCGTCGATGGTGAGGCGGCCAAGCTGGCCATTGGCGGCGGTGACGAGAATACGGTGGTCTGACATGGCAAGATCTCCTATGGTCTCTAATTGACGATAGGTCTTGAATAGAGACTGCCTGATCATCCCGTAAGGAGGCAGTTTTTTATCGCCAGGTTACCTGCAAGTGACCTGCCTTGGCCGGAAGGAACCTCGTAATGCCCCGTAACGCTTCTTTCGATGCCCCCTTGGCCACCCAATTCGAGGAATGGCAGGCGAGGGGCTTCGACGCCGGCGCCTGTCCGGTGCGCAATGTGCTGGACCGCATCGGCGACAAATGGACGTCGCTGCTGCTGGTGGCGCTGGCCGCCAAGCCGCGCCGGTTCAGCGAGCTGCACCGCGCCGTGCCTGATATCTCCAAGCGCATGCTCACTCAGAGCCTGCGCGACCTGCAGCGGGACGGGCTGGTCACCCGCCACGTCTTTCCGACCAAGCCGCCGTCGGTCGAGTATCGGCTGTCGCCGCTCGGGCAATCCGCCATGGCACCGCTGGCGAGCCTGATCGACTGGGCCGAACGCAGCTTCGCGGAGATCAAGGCCGCCCGCGCCGCCTTCGATGCCGGCGACACCAGCGAGCAGATGTCGGCAGCGTGAACGACTGCTGCTAAACTCTCCGTCATGGCCGGGCAAAGCGCGAAGCGCGGCTTCGCTGGATGTCCCGGCCATCCACGTCTTCGGTACTCGCGGCAAGGCGTGGATACGCGGGACAAGCCCGCGGATGACGGAGCCTGGTTTGACGCCTTGCGCACAACGCGCGATGGAGAGCGATGAACTCCAATCCGACACCATGGCGCGCGACGGTGCTGACGCTGTTTCCCGAGATGTTTCCGGGCCCGCTCGGCATCAGCCTTGCCGGCAAAGCGCTGGCTTCCGGCCTGTGGGCGCTGGAGGCACGGGATATCCGCGCCTCGGCCACAGACAAGCATCGCAGTGTCGATGATACGCCTGCCGGCGGCGGACCGGGCATGGTGCTGCGGGCTGACGTGCTGGCGGCGGCGATCGATGCGGCGGATGCGCAGGATCGCCCCAGGCTCGTCATGAGCCCGCGCGGTCGGCCATTGACCCAGGCGCGGGTGGCGGAGCTGGCGGCCGGGCCGGGGCCGCTGATCGTCTGTGGCCGCTTCGAGGGGATCGATCAGCGCGTCATCGACGCGCGGGGGCTCGAGGAAGTCTCGATCGGCGACTATGTGCTGTCCGGCGGCGAAATCGCCGCCATGACGCTGATTGACGCCTGCGTGCGGCTCCTGCCGGGGGTCATGGGCAAGTTGGCGTCTGGAACCGACGAGAGCTTCTCCGACGGGCTACTGGAGTACCCGCAATACACCCGCCCGCAGACCTTCGAGGGCCGCCAGATCCCGGATATCCTGATTTCGGGCGACCATGCGAAGGTTGCCAAATGGCGGCTGGCCGAGGCAGAGGCGCTTACTCAGGAGCGCCGGCCCGATTTATGGGCGGCTCGCCCGAAAGCCCTGGAATCGGGCAGAAAGCGAAAACCGCCAAAAATCACGACGGGCGAGTGACAGAGACGGGTGACAACGGCTTCGCTTTCCCGTATAGCAGCGCCAAATCCGTGCACTGGCAGGGTAAGAGTTTCGAGCGCAGCCCGCGCCAACGTCTGGGCGCGCCGCCGATGGAGATTTTCGATGAACCTGATTCAGACGCTTGAAAAAGAGCAGTTCGACCGCCTTTCCGCCACCAAGTCGATCCCGGAATTCGGTCCCGGCGACACCCTCATCGTCAACGTGAAGGTTGTCGAAGGCGAGCGCTCCCGCGTGCAGGCCTATGAAGGCGTCTGCATCGGCCGCAACGGCGGTGGCATCAATGAGAGCTTCACCGTTCGCAAGATCTCCTACGGCGAGGGTGTCGAGCGCGTGTTCCCGCTGCTCTCCCCGATGATCGACTCGATCAAGGTTGTGCGTCGCGGCAAGGTGCGTCGCGCCAAGCTGTATTACCTGCGCGATCTGCGCGGCAAGTCGGCCCGCATCGTCGAGAAGAAGACCGAGCGTCCGGCCAAGGTCGCGGCTGTGGCTGCAGCAAAGTAATTTTCCGCATCATCGAATGTGCGAGACGAAAAGCGCGGCGCAAGCCGCGCTTTTTTGTTACGTGAAGACTGCATACCTCCGTCGCATTGGCGTCGTGATCGCCGAGTGCTATATGACTGGAATGTTTCTAGACCTGCACCAGCACGCTTTGCGCATCGTCATCGACGATCATAGTCGGCTGCCCGGTCGCTTCTTCGGTCGCTTCACCACGTCGATCGTGGGCGCGCTTAGAAGCGCGTGAGCAATCTCACGCGTTTCTTTTCCCGTTTCTCAGTTGTGCGCTTTGCGCCGCCGATGCGGCAGATCATTTAGCAGGACGCAACTGGCCCACGTTTTCTTTTGAGGCTGATCTCATGACTGACTCTGCAAAGCCGACCACCCTGTACGACAAGATCTGGAACGACCATCTGGTCGAGGAAGCCGCTGACGGCACCTGCCTGCTCTATATCGATCGCCATCTGGTGCACGAAGTGACGAGCCCGCAGGCGTTCGAAGGCCTGCGCGCTGCCGGCCGCCGTGTGCATGCGCCGGAGAAGACGCTTGCCGTCGTCGATCACAACGTGCCGACCACCGATCGCACACAGCCCAATCCCGATCCGGAAAGCACCGAGCAGATCGCGACTTTGGCCGAGAACGTGCGCGAATTCGGCATCGAATATTACAACGAGTTCGACAAGCGCCAGGGCATCGTCCACGTCATCGGTCCCGAGCAGGGTTTTACGCTGCCGGGCACGACGATCGTTTGCGGCGACAGCCACACCTCGACGCACGGCGCATTCGGCGCGCTGGCGCATGGCATTGGCACGTCGGAAGTCGAGCACGTGCTGGCGACGCAGACGCTGATCCAGAAGAAAGCCAAGAACATGCGCGCCACCGTCGATGGCAAACTGCCGGACGGCGTCACCGGCAAGGACATCATCCTGGCCATCATCGGCGAGATCGGCACCGCCGGCGGCACCGGCTATGTGCTGGAATATGCCGGCGAGGCGATCCGTGCGCTGTCGATGGAAGGCCGCATGACGGTCTGCAACATGTCGATCGAAGGCGGCGCCCGTGCCGGCCTGATCGCACCTGACGAGAAGGCCTATGAATTCCTGAAAGGTCGCCCGATGTCGCCGAAAGGCGAGATGTGGGAACAGGCCGTGCGCTACTGGGAAACACTGCGCTCCGACGAAGGCGCGCATTTCGATCACGAGATCCGTCTCGATGCGGCGAAGCTGCCGCCGATCGTCACCTGGGGCACCTCGCCCGAGGACGTCATCTCGATCTCCGGCAAGGTGCCGAACCCCGCCGACATCGCGGATGAAGCAAAGCGTCTCTCCAAGGAGCGTGCGCTGGCCTATATGGGTCTGACCGCAGGTACGAAAATCACCGACATCAAGCTCGACCGCGTCTTCATCGGTTCCTGCACCAATGGTCGTATCGAGGATCTGCGCGCCGCGGCCAAGGTCGTCGACGGCAAGACCGTCAACGGCCATGTCTCGGCGATGATCGTGCCGGGCTCGGGTCTGGTGAAGGAGCAGGCGGAAGCTGAAGGCCTCGACAAGATCTTCCTGAAGGCCGGTTTCGAATGGCGTGAGCCGGGTTGCTCCATGTGCCTGGCGATGAATCCCGACAAGCTGGCGCCGGAAGAACGCTGCGCCGCCACCTCGAACCGCAACTTCGAGGGTCGTCAGGGCCATAAGGGCCGCACCCATCTGGTGTCGCCGGCGATGGCGGCCGCGGCTGCGATCGCGGGACACTTCGTCGATATAAGAGAGTGGCACTAATCTAGCTGCACACGGCGGTACATCCTCGATAAGATCGACGGCCTGCTGATGCAGGCCGTCTTTTTATGAGCCATGTTGAACGCTGTCGATGCCCCGCACACCTGCCAAACCCATCGCACTCACCAACACCGCCGCCCGCCGCATCTGGCTGCGCGCGCAACGGCTCGATGCGCGTGCGCCATTCGGCGATGGCGCGGAGGCGGTGAAGGCTGCCGTCCAGCATCTTGGCTATGTGCAGATCGACACCATCAATGTGATCGAGCGCAGTCATCATCACATCCTGTTTTCGCGGATCCCGAACTACAAACGCGCGGATCTCAGGCAGGCGCAGACGCACGACAAGAGCGTATTCGAATACTGGACCCATGCGCTGGCCTATGTGCCGACCGACGACATCGGCTTCTTCGTGCCGGACATGAAATATTATCGCCGTGAGGGCCATGGCTGGTTCGCCTCGGTGACGCCGGCGGACAAGCGCAAGGTCATGCGGCTGGCCAAGGCCGGTCCGTTGTCGATCCGCGATATCGATGACGATGTGCTGCGCGAGAAGGATCACGAATGGGCCAGCCGCAAGCCGTCAAAGCGGGCGCTGCAGCTCGCGTTTTATGAGGGGCATCTCACGATCTCCGAACGGCAGGGCATGCTGAAGACCTATGATCTTCTGCTGCGGCATTTCGGTTGGGAGACGCTGCCGAAAGCGGCGAGCGCCACGGAGAAATTCGCCTATCTGCTGAACCGCGCGCTGCGGTCGCAGGGCATCGTCAGTCTGGACTCGATCTGCCACCTGGATGCACCGAGCAAGGCCGGCATACGCAAGCTGATTGAAGCGCGGGTACGCAAGGGTGAGTTGGTGGCCGTCGCGCTTGATGGCGCCGGCAAGCAGGAACACTGGACGACGCCCGCGGCGATCGAGGACCCTAGCCCGGGCGAGGCCGGGCTGGTCCATGTGCTGTCACCGTTCGATCCTCTCGTGATCCAGCGCAAGCGCACGAATTTGTTCTTCGGGCATGACCATCGCTTCGAGGCCTATGTGCCGAAGGAAAAACGCCAGCTCGGCTACTTCGCACTGCCGGTGCTGGTGGATGATCAGATCGTTGCAGCGGTTGATCTCAAGACCGATCGGCAGAAGCGCAAATTGCTGATGCAGCAATGGAGCTGGGTCGGTGATGGTGCGAAGTCGAAAACGCCGCGCAAGGAATGGAAGCGCCGCATCGAGGAAGAGCTCGGGCGGTTCGAGGCGTTTCAGCTCGGGGAGTGAGCTCCGGCGCGTGCACTACACTCCGTCGTCATCCGCGGGCTTGACCCGCGGATCCATCTTGCTGCGCAACTAAGTTTAAGAAGAAAGATGGATGGCCGGGTCAAGCCCGGCCATGACGGAGTCGGTGGTGAGTTCGATGTCGTTACGCACGCTTACCAATACACGTTGAAGCGATGGTAATGGCGCCGGTGGTGCCAGTGGCGGTGATGCCAGGGGCGATAGCGGCAGATCTTGCGTGGGCCGTAATAGGTCCAGACGATCCGGCAGAAACGGCGCGGTTGGTAGTAGCGTGGGCCGTAATAATAGCTCGGCGCATAGCCGTAGAAGTGCGGGCGGAAATGGCGGCGATAGCCGTAATGGCGCGCGCCGTAGTAACGTGCCGGCGCATAATAGGGGCGCCGGGCGATCAATGGCGCGGCGTAGCGATAGCCGCCGCCATGAAATGCGGGGCCACGCCGGAAGCCGCCGCCGACAAAGGCCGGGCCCGGGCGGAAACCGCCACCGCCACGGAACGCAGGCGCTACGGCACGGAAGCCTCCGCCGCCACCGCCGCCCCGAAATGCCGGCATGCCGCCGCCGCGAAATCCACCGCCACCTCCACCATGAAAGGCGTGACCGCCGCCACCGCCGCGGAAACCTCCTCCGCCACCACCACCGCCGCGTCCACCGCGATGCTGGACCTGCGTGAGCAGCGCGTCGCTCGCCTGCTTGGCTGCGGGTGCCGCACCGGGACCGATCAGCGAGACTGCCCGTGCCGGTGGTGTCAGCGACATCATCATCGCTGCGGCGGCAGCCACGCCGAGTGAGCGCGTCATGAATTGTCTGATCGCAAAACCTCGATCGGCATTCAGGACAGGTTGTCGATCTTGAACATGTCTCATTGGAAACATCCTCCCTCGATCAGCGCATGGGACATCGACCGCGCAAACCTGACGGCACAGGTCCCCACTTGCGCCAACGATACGTTTGCGCCTGGTCGTGTCATGTGAGTTGTCGCGCCTTGACCGAAAATTAAGGATGCTGATCTGAACGCGTCATGAATGACGCAGGCGGAATCCGCGCGGTGCGCGCAAAAAAACAGGCGCCGCAAAGGGCGCCTGTCCATGTCGATCGGTGATGTCAGAATTTACCAGCGGCCGAAGCTGAAGCCGATGCTGAGCGGTCCGCCGAAACCGACGCCCGGGCCATAACCATAGGCGCCATAGGGACGATAGCCGCCGTAATAGCCGTAGGGCCGGTAGCCATATCCGCCGTAGTAGGCAGGGCGATAGGCATAGGGACGTCCGTAATATGCGGGGCCGTAATACGAGCGGTACGGGCGATAGCCGTATCCATAGCCATAGCGCGGGCCGTAATAGCCGCGATATCCGTAGTGCCGGTGGCCGAAGTGATGATGGCGGTGGTGAAAGTGACGATGGCGCCGCTGCGCGCTGAAGTCCGTCGCCTTGGCCTTGTTGTCTGCCGCAGCCTTTTGAGGCGTCTGTGCGTCAGCCATTGCGGGGGCGCTGGTCAATGCGCCACCGAGTGAAAGTGTTGCAGCCAGCATGGCTGCGCCTACCCAGTTCTTCATGATTTTTCCTTGCCTCGATCGCTTTCCATCGATCGTCTTTCGTCGCCTTCATCCCATAACGCATATAGCTGCAATGATTTCCCGCGACAGACCGACGCGGTCAACATCTCGTCAAAGAAAACAGGCGCGCTTGCGCACGCCTGTTTGGACTTTAGAAAGAGTCTCAGTAGCGCCAGCCGTGACGACGCACATGGTGCGGCCGGTGCCAGCCATGATGGCGGCGGATGTGATGCGGACGATGCCAGCCGTGGTGACGCCGCATGCCGTGATGCCCGCGATAGCCGCGATTGTGGTGATGACGATACTGCACCTCAGTCGTCAGCTTCTCACCGCCTTGCACGGACGATGCGATGCCCGGGCTGTTCAGCGAGACTGCATTTGCCTGCTGCGTCGGCGCTGCGACGAACAGCAATCCTGCGATGGCGGCGAGGCCGAAAAATTTCTTCACGTTCACGTGTTCTCTCCTGAGTCTGCTGCGTTCATGTCGAGATGCAGCTTCACGAATGGATCATCGCCCATGTGCATGACGCTAGGACGCAGGAGGTGAATGCGATGTGAATATGCTCGGTGCGATATGTCGCAGGGTTTTGTTACGCATCGCTGGAACGAAAGTCAGCGCATGCGACCGCCATCTCCGCAGTTGCAAAGTTTCGGCCTGACGTCATTCAAAATTAAAGTATGAAGTGTCGGCTCAGCCGCGGCGCCAGTAGCAGTTCATGCGCGGCACGATCACCGTGCCGCTCGGGCGATATTCCTGCACCAGATTGGCGGTGCAATCGCGCACGGCATTCGGGCCGGGATTGTAGCTCGGATAAACGCCGCGCTCATCGGGCGTGCGATAGATGCGGACGCGCGGCCGGGCACGGCGGGGCTGAACGTTGTCGCCGGATTGGGCGACCTGCGTGGCCGTCTGCGCCTGTGCGGTGTTCGCCGTCGGCAACGCGCCGAGCGCAACCGCCAATCCCAGTGCCGCCATCATGATCCGCATCTTAACGCCCCAAACCGCCATACGTATGATCCCGAAAAGTAAATGCCGGTTTTCGGACAGGATCATGCCTCAAACGCCGCCGCAAAGTCTCCGATTGACGCCCGCCCGTCAACCGCCGGGACAGCCCTGTGCCGGCGCATTGCCATGTCATGGGAATTGGCTAGACAGGGAAACATGTGGCACCAGGCAAAAGCTCCCGATCTCGCGGAAATGGAGGACATGGCCCATGCCATGCTCGCCCTCCTGCCGGAGGATTTCCGCAAGCTCTGCGCGGGCGTGATCATCCGGGTCGATGATTTCCCCACCGACGAGGTGCTGGAGGAGATGCAGGCCGAGACCGAATTCGACCTGCTGGGCCTGTTCCAGGGTGTCGGCCTGCCATTCCAGAGCCAGGACAATACCGGGCAGTTGCCCAACATGATCTGGCTGTATCGCCGGCCGATCCTGGATTACTGGGCCGAACACGACGAAACCCTCGGCCATATCGTCCGCCACGTGCTGATCCACGAGATCGGCCACCATTTCGGGCTCTCGGACGCCGATATGGAGGCCATCGAGGCTGGCGTCGCCGATTAGCCCTGCATAAATCACCCTTGGACGGACCGCCCGATCGGGCTAAAACGCCCGCTCAATCCGAGGATACGTTCATGGACAAGTTCACCACGCTGGAAGGCGTCGCGGCGCCGCTGAAGATCATCAATGTCGATACCGACATGATCATCCCGAAGCAGTATCTGAAGACCATCAAGCGTACCGGTCTCGGCAAGGGCCTGTTCTCGGAAGCGCGCTACCTCGATGACGGCAGCGAGAACCCGGATTTCGTGCTCAACAAGCCGGCCTATCGCAACGCCAAAATCATGGTGGCCGGCGATAATTTCGGCTGCGGCTCGTCGCGCGAACACGCGCCCTGGGCGCTGCTGGATTTCGGCATTCGTTGCGTGATCTCGACCTCGTTCGGCGACATCTTCTACAACAACTGCTTCAAGAACGGCGTGCTGCCGATCCGTGTCTCGCAGAAGGATCTCGACGCGTTGTTTGATGATGCCGAGCGCGGCGCCAATGCGACGATCACCATCGACCTGCCGAACCAGGAAATCCGCGGCCCTGATGGCGGCACGGTGAAGTTCGAGATCGATCCGTTCCGCAAGCATTGCCTGCTCAACGGTCTCGACGATATCGGCCTGACGATGGAGAAGAAGGCCTCCATCGACAGCTACGAGGCCAAGCTCAAGACCGCGCGCGCCTGGGCCTGATCTCACTTCGGAAGGTGACGCGTGATTCCTGACGTCGTCACCTTTTGGGAGGGCCCGCTCGATGCGCTGCGCAGGCTGTGCCTGAGATCGCAGGTCGAGGCCGGCCACCGCGTCACGCTCTACAGTTTTGCACCGATCACCGATCTGCCGGATGGCGTGAGCAATGCCGATGCGGAAGCCGTGTTGCCGCGCGCCTTTGCCGAGCGGCTGCGCCCATCAGCTCCCAATGGCGCGTGGGTTGGCTGGACCCCGCTGCAGTTCAGCGATTTCTTTCGCATCCGACTGATGGCCGAAGGTCTCGGCCTCTGGCTCGATGCGGATGTGCTGCTGTTGAAGCCCGTCGAGATCGATTCCGCAAAACCCTATTTCGCCTGGGAGAAGCGACGTCAGCTCGGCAATTCGGTGCTGTATCTGCCGCCTGACGATCCGATCGTCGCGGCGTTCGAGGCGCTGATCAGGCAGGACGAGTTGACGCCAGACTGGATGTCATTGCGCCATCGCCTCGCTTTCGCATGGCGCAAATGGCGCGACAGGTCGAAGCGCGCGAGCGACGTCCGCGTCGCGATCTTCGGCCCGGCATCGCTGACGGCGCTGGCGAAGCGCCACGGCTCGCAGCATCACGCGCTGCCGCGGAAGTCGTATTATGCGATTCATGCCGAGCCGACGCTGTTCTTCGAGCCATCGAATTTCAAAGCGCTGCTCGATGATCCCGGGATTCTAGGCTTCCACATCTCGCCTAAGGGGCGCGGCAAAGACGCGCCGATGCCGGGGAGTTTTTATGCGTGGGCGACGGAGCGGGTCGGCGCACGTTAGTATCAGCCTTTGAATCTACAAATTTCGCGCAACGGCCCGCGGTATCCCTCCCCCTTGCGGGGAGGGGCGGCCGAACCTGACGATGCGAAGCATCGTTCAGGTGGAGGCCGGGGTGGGGGTGCCACACGTGAGAGCATCGCCTGTGGCACCCCCACCCGTCGCGCTGCTTGCTGCGCCCGCAACGCGCCACCCTCCCCGCAAGGGGGAGGGTGAAGAAAGCGCGTCGTTGCTGACTGGTACTAGTTTCCCATCGCCGCAATCGCGTCCGAGATCGCGATCGTGCGCTTGGCCATGTCCGCATGCAGCCGCTCGACCATCTTGCCGTCGAGCTGGATCGCGCCGCGCTTGGCGTTTTCCGGCTGTTCGAAGGCGGCGATGATGCGGCGGGCCTGGGCGACTTCGTCGTCCGGCGGCGTGAAGACCTTGTTGCAGGCCTCGATCTGGCTCGGATGGATCAGCGTCTTGCCGTCGAAGCCGATGTCGCGGCCCTGTTCGGCTTCGGCGATGAAACCCTCGGTATCGCTGAAATTGCTGTAGGGACCATCGAGAATTTCGAGACCATGCAACCGTGTCGCCAGCACGCAATGTGTGATCATCGGCAGCATTGCCGCGCGACCGGGCATCATGCGGATGCGGGTCTCGCGGGCGATGTCGTTGGGGCCGAACACGAAGCCGGCCAGGCGATTTTCGGAATCGCGCGAGGCGGCCGCGAGTTCTTCCGCATGCAGGATGGCGCGCGAGGTCTCGATCATGGCCCAGACCTTGATCGACATGTCGGCGCCAATGTCACTCAGGCGATCAGCAACGGCTGAGAGATCCTCGATGCTGGAAATCTTCGGCACCAGGATGCCATCGGGCTTGGCCTTGCCGGCCATGGTCACGTCGTCGATCCACCACGGCGAATCCAGTGCATTGATGCGGATGATGACCTCGCGCTTGCCGAAGCCGCCGGCGGCCAACGTCTGCGCGATGGCGTTGCGCGCGGTTCCCTTGGCGTCCGGGGCCACGGCGTCTTCGAGGTCCAGGATGATGCCGTCAGCCGGTACGGTGCGGGCCTTCTCCAGCGCGCGCGGGTTCGAGCCGGGCATGAACAAATGGCTGCGGCGCGGACGGATCATGGCGTCATTTCCCTGTGATTGTGGCCTGTTCGTTATTCAGGCATTCGCGATAACATTTCAGCCCGCCGCCCGGAAGGCTTGTTCGCGCTGGCGTCCTATGGTTATCCGTGGGGACCGTATGTTTGAGCATGATCTCTCGACAAACGAACCCGTTTGTCGGCGAAAACCGGTATCGACTTTTCGGGATCATGCTCCGAACGAGGCAGACCATGACATCATTTCCGAAGCAGCTCATTGCCGGCTACCAGACCTTTACGTCGGAGCGATTGCCGACCGAGCAGTCGCGCTTCCGCGAATTATCGGAAAAGGGCCAATCGCCGGAAGTCATGGTGATCGGCTGCTGCGACTCGCGCGTTTCACCGGAGGTCATCTTCGATGCCTCCCCTGGCGAATTGTTTGTGGTGCGCAACATCGCCAACCTGGTGCCGGTCTATCAGCCCGATGGCGGCGCCCATGGCGTCTCGGCGGCGCTGGAGTATGCGGTGCAGGTGCTGAAGGTGAAACACATCGTGATCCTCGGTCACGCGCAATGCGGCGGCATCCGCGCTTTCGTCGACAACGCGGCGCCGCTGTCGCCGGGTGACTTCATCGGCCGCTGGATGTCGATGTTCATCAAGCCCGACGAGAAGGTCGAGATTCGCAATCACGAAACGATCGTAGATTTCGCCACCCGCATCGAGAAGGCCGCGGTGTTCCGCAGCCTCGAAAACCTGATGACGTTCCCGTTCGTGAGCAGCAAGGTCGAGAGCGGCGAGCTGGAATTGCACGGCGCCTACTTCGGTGTCGCCGTCGGCTCGCTGTCCGTGCTCGATCAGGTCGCGAAAGAGTTTAAGCCAGTGGCGTAAAACAAAAAAAGCCGGATGCTGAGCATCCGGCTTTTGATTGTTGGAGATCGAAGGTCCGCTTACGCGGCCTTCTTCTTCGCCGTGATCAGCTTGCGGTTGATCAGGCATTCCGCGATCTGTACGGCGTTGAGCGCCGCGCCCTTGCGCAGGTTGTCCGACACGCACCAAAGAACCAGACCGTTATCGACCGTCGAATCCGTGCGGATGCGGCTGATATAGGTGGCGTCTTCGCCGGCGGCCTCATAGGGCGTGACGTAGCCACCCGGCTCGCGCTTGTCGATCACGAGGCAGCCTGGCGCATTACGCAGGATGTCACGGGCTTCATCTTCCGAGATCGGGTTCTCGAATTCGATGTTGACCGCTTCCGAGTGGCCGACAAACACCGGCACGCGCACGCAGGTCGCGGACATTTTGATTTTGGGATCAAGAATCTTCTTGGTCTCCATCATCATCTTCCACTCTTCCTTGGTGTAGCCGTCCTCCATGAACACGTCGATCTGCGGGATCACGTTGAAGGCGATACGCTTCGGGAATTTGTTATTGACCAGCTCAGAGTTGGTGTAGACGGCCTTGGTCTGCGAGAACAACTCGTCCATCGCATCCTTGCCTGCACCCGACACCGACTGATAGGTCGAGACGACAACGCGCTTGATCGTCGCCTTGTCATGCAGCGGCTTCAGCGCCACCACGAGCTGCGCAGTCGAGCAGTTCGGGTTTGCGATGATATTCTTCTTGGTGAAGCCATCGACGGCCGAGGCGTTCACTTCCGGTACGATCAGCGGCACGTCGGGGTCCATGCGCCAGGTCGACGAGTTGTCGATCACGACGGCGCCGGCTGCGCCGATCTTCGGCGACCATTCCTTGGACACGGCTCCGCCGGCCGACATCAGGCAGATGTCAACGTCGCTGAAGTCATAGGTCGCGAGGTCTTTGCATTTCAGGGTTCTGTCGCCGAAAGAAACCTCAACGCCCATGCTGCGGCGGGACGCAAGCGCCACGACCTCGTCAGCGGGGAATTTACGTTCGTCCAGAATGCTGAGCATTTCACGCCCGACATTGCCGGTCGCTCCGACCAGCGCGACTTTGTAACCCATCGTTCACTCTCCGAAGAAAAATGCTTCACCCCCGCCTATCGCGGAAAGGGAAGAGCCGCGCTTCTATGCGAGAAACGTCGCAAAGACAACGTCCTAAGCGTGTTTGCGTGTGTTGATGCGTTCAATTTTGGTTTCGCACCACCCAAAGTCGGCAGGTGTCCATCCGGCCCTGCAGAGCTTTGCCGACGAGTGCGGTGCCATCGCCGTGCGTCTGCTCGCCTATATGGGGGCGCTGGCACTGGTTGTCATGGCCGCGGTTACCGTTTTCGACGGACTGGAATTCGACCTCAGCAGCGAACCGGTCGCCAAAGCCGGCTGGAGCGTCGCCAGCCGTTCCAATCCCGCTTTTGCCGTCAGCCAGTTTGATTCATTAGGTAAAACAACCTCTTACGAGATTTTGAGGCACCCCGAAGGCGGTCGCAAGGATGTTTTGCGCTGGGCGTCGCCCGGGGAGCCCCCGGTGGCCGAGCTGGAATTGTATCGTCCTGGTGCCGAGGCTGAGCGGGCAGGTCCGCCGGCAGCGGACATCGCGGGCCGCATGGACCCCGGCGGCGTCCGCGACGTGGTGGGCGAGGGCATTATCGACAGCAAATTCGGGCCGGTCGCCCTGATGGGCTTTTCCGACCGGCTGAAGGACAGCAAGCGCTGCCTCGGCTTCATGAAGACGCTGGAGATGGCCAATCTCAGGATTTCCGGCTGGTCGTGCCAGGGAGACGGCCTGCCGGCGCGGCGGGCGGCGATCGCCTGCACCCTGAACCGGCTGGTGCTGCTCACCGCCGGCAATGAACCCCGGCTGCAGGAGGCCTTTGCCCAGGCAGATTTGAAGCGGGCCGGCTGCATCAGCGGCGCGGCGCTGTCGGCCACTTCAGCCGATTGGGTCACGGGCGCCCAGAACCCGCTGCTGCGCGGCAGCTTGTGACCTCTTCGTGATGGGTTGGACCAAGACCTTGGATTACATGCAACATTCGGCCACACCGCGCATTATATCGACGACTGTGGCCGGATAGACCTTGTGGCCGGATACCCCGGCCAGCTAAATTGACCGCAAATCGGATTTGCCGACTCGGCTTTTGAACGCCGATCTTCTGACTGCAATGAGGACCTGATGACCTTGAAATTCCCCGCCGCGAAAACTCTCGCCATGTTGTTCGCGACGGTTGCCGTCATCGCGACCGCCGTTGCCGTCTCGCCGGCCGATGCCGCCACCAAGAAGAAGGTTCGTGTTTCTGACCGTGACGCTGTTTATGGCGCGCGCGGCCCGAACGTGTCCTATCAGCAGGGCCGCACCCGCGTTTACGTGACGCGTCGTTCTTGGCTCGATGCCGGCGTCGAAGTGCTCCCGGGTGACCGCAAGTTCACTGATTATGCCTATCCGCCCGGTTACTCCTTCGCCCGCGACAACAACAACCGTCCGCTGGACCGCCAGCCGCTCAACTCGCAGTGGGATCTCGGCGGTTATCCCGAGCGCTTCCCGCTCTACTGAGCGCGGCGACATCCAAATACGAAAATGCCCGGCTCAGCCGGGCATTTTTTGTTTGTGGGAGAGGTTCGAGCGCGCTTAAGCGTGCAGCGTCTGCAATTCCTTCAGCAGTGCTTCGCCCATGCCGGATGTGCTCACCACTGTTGCGCCTTCCGACTTGATGTCCGCCGTCCGCAGACCCTTTGCCAGAACCGCGGCGATGGCCTGGTCGACCTTGTCGGCCAACTCGCCCATCTCCAGCGAATAACGCAGCGCC
Organism: Tardiphaga sp. 42S5; assembly: GCF_034044155.1. Lineage (NCBI taxonomy): Bacteria > Pseudomonadati > Pseudomonadota > Alphaproteobacteria > Hyphomicrobiales > Nitrobacteraceae > Tardiphaga > Tardiphaga sp. 42S5. Next base: position 981,665 of record NZ_CP139027.1, read on the forward strand.
ATGCCGAACGAGGCGATCATCGCCAGCGGATTGGCCATGCCCTTGCCGGCAATGTCCGGCGCCGAACCATGCACCGGCTCATACATTGCCTTGCGCTTTTTGGTCTTGGCATCGACTTCGCCGAGCGAGGCCGAGGGCAGCATGCCGAGCGAACCGGTCAGCATCGCCGCGATATCCGAGAGCATGTCACCGAACAAGTTGTCGGTAACGATGACGTCGAACTGCTTCGGCCACTTCACGAGGTTCATGCCGCCGGAATCGGCGAGCTGATGCTCGAGCGTGACGTCCTTGTATTCGCGGCCATGCACCTGGGTGACAACCTCGTTCCAGAGCACGCCCGACTTCATGACGTTACGCTTCTCCATCGACGTCACCTTGTTCTGACGCTTGCGGGCCAGATCGAAAGCGACGCGGGCGATGCGCTCGATTTCATAGGTGTCGTAAACCTGCGTATCGACGGCACGCTTCTGGCCGTTGCCGAGATCGGTGATGGTCTTCGGTTCGCCGAAATAGACGCCGCCTGTGAGCTCGCGCACGATCATGATGTCGAGGCCCTCGACGACCTCACGCTTCAGGCTCGATGATTCCGCCAGCGCGGGATAGCACACGGCTGGGCGCAGATTGGCGAACAGGCCGAGATCCTTGCGCAGGCGCAGCAAGCCGGCCTCGGGGCGATGCTCATAAGGCACGCTGTCCCACTTCGGGCCGCCGACGGCGCCGAAGATGATGGCATCGGCGGCATCCGCCTTGGCCATTGTGGCATCGGTGATAGGGAGCTTGTCGGCATCATAGGCGGCGCCGCCAACCAAGCCGTTCTCGATCGTGAATTTGGCGATGCCCTGGGCATCGATCCAGTCGATCAGGCGCTTCACCTCGGCCATCACTTCAGGGCCGATGCCGTCGCCGGGGAGAAGCAGCAATTTGTGCGTTGCCATATTCAAGTGCCCTTGCAATCCGTTACTGATTGCCGCGAGTGCTAAGACGTCATTGCGGGAATGGCAAGACAGTGTTGCCGAAGGGATGATTGCGGGTGTCGTGAAACCTGCGACATTGCTGACGCAGCGGAGATCTCCGTGACGTCATCTGTGCCTTCCCCGGCGCGCCCTAACCCGGCGTGGCTGATACTCGTCCTGTCGCTCGCGCCGGCCATCGGGCTCGGCATCGGCCGCTTTGCCTATTCGCTGGTGTTGCCCGATATGCGCGACAGCCTGCAATGGTCCTATTCGGCGGCCGGCTTCATGAATACCGTCAACGCCGCGGGCTATCTCGCCGGCGCACTGGTTGCGGCCGGGCTCGGCAGGCGCTTCGGTCTGATCGCGGTGATTCAGGGCGGTACGCTTGCTTGCATCCTGTCGCTCATCGTTTGCGGCGTCACCGTGGATTTTACGCTGCTCAGCATCGCGCGGCTGGTCACCGGTTTTGGCGCGGCGGTTTCGTTCGTGGCCGGCGGCGCGCTCGCCGCCACCATCGGCCTCGCTTATCCCGAACGGTCGTCCTATCTGCTCAGTCTGTTTTATGCCGGGCCAGGTATGGGTATCCTCCTGTCCGGTCTGATCGCGCCGTTCGTGCTGCAGGGCTTTGGTCCGGGCTCCTGGTGGATCGTGTGGTTGGTCCTCGGTCTCGTATCGGTCGTGATCGGCCTGCCGCTGTTGCGCCCGCGCGTCGATGCGGCTGATGACACGTCAACGGACGACAAGGCGCCGCTCGCGATCCGCCCGATGTGGATTTACCTCATTGCCTATTTCATGTTTGGCGCCGGCTATATTGCCTACATGACCTTCATGATTGCCTATGTGCGCGATGGCGGCGGCAGCGCTTTGGCACAAAGCGCGTTCTGGTGCCTGATCGGCGTCAGCTCGTTCGCGTCGCCCTGGCTGTGGCGTAATGTGCTGGCGCGTGGCCAGAGCGGCCGCGCCATGGCAATCATTCTTGGCACCAATGCGGTAGGCGCAGCGATGCCGCTGCTCGGGCATTCGCCTGTGGTGCTCGGCATCTCCGCCGCCATTTTCGGCGTTGCATTCTTCGCGGTGGTTGCGGCAACCACGGCCTTCGTGCGCTTCAACTATCCTCGCGCGGCATGGTCGAAGGCCATCGCGGCGGTGACGATCGTGTTCGGCATCGGCCAGACTCTTGGTCCGATCGCGGTGGGTGCCATTTCGGACGCGACCGGCAGTCTCACATCCGCTCTTGTGGTCTCAGCAGCGACGCTGGTGTTCGGTGCGGTGCTGGCGATGTTCCAGAAGCCGATCAGCTCCCGCTGAAATCGTTATAGCCCTGATCTTCCCAATAGCCGCCCTTGTAGTCGTTGGTGACTTCCATCGCGACGACGTATTTCGGATTCTTGAATCCGAGTTTGGTCGGTACGCGGATCTTCATTGGGAAACCATAGGCCCGCGGCAGAAGCTGATTGTCGAACTTGAAGGTCATCTGCGTCTGCGCATGCATCGCCGTGGGTATATCGAGCGAGCTCGCATAGTCCTCAGCGCAGCGAAAATGAACCCACTTCGCATTGGTGTCCGCGCCGACCAGTTTCAGGAAGTCGCGCAGCGGCGTGCCCTGCCAGGAGCCGATGGCGCTCCAGCCTTCCACGCAGATATGGCGGGTGATCTGCGATACTTCCGGCAGCTTGTGCAGTTCATCCAGCGTCCAGGACCTCTTGTCCTGCACCAGACCGGAGACTTCGAGCTTCCACTCCTTGCCGTCCACATTCGGTGCGTCGTCCTCGGCGTAGAAGGCGTTGAACGGGAACGGACGCTTGATGTCTTTCTCGGAATAGGTCGGCGCCAGCGTGTTCGGATTGAAGATTCGGGCCTGAACCATGTCGTTGAACTTGGACATATGCGTCAGCAGGTTTTCAGCCGAGAGACTGTCGCTCACATCGCAGCCGGTGAGCAGCGTTAACGCACCGAAGCTTGCGCCCGACGCGATGAAACGGCGGCGCGACAGGTCGGGCATTAGCTTCGTGGCGTCCTTGACGAGGAGATCCTTGTCGACGCCGGGAATGATGAGGGAGCGAATTTTTCTGATCATGGTCGTGTCCCTCAGCGTCCGATAATCATTGCACGCAAACTCTTCGGCACGATCAGGGCCAGAGCGATATGGATGACGAGGAAGCCGACGATGGCCGCCATCATGAAGAAATGCACATAGCGGGCAGTGTCATAGCCGCCGAACAGCGCAGTAAGATATTGCAGCTGGACGGGCTTCCAGATCGCGAGACCCGACAGCACGATCAGAATGCCGACCACAATGATCCCGGTATAGAGCAGCCTCTGCACCTGATTGTAGGTTGAGAGGTCAGCGTGCGAGAGCTTGCCGGTCAGCGCAGCCTTGGTGTCGTCGAGTACACCCTTCGCCGAGATCGGCAGCAGCTTCTGGCGGAAGCGTCCGGTGACCATGCCAAGAGTGAGATAGACGAGGCCGTTGATCACCAGCAGCCACATCGCTGCGAGATGCCACATGATGCCGCCGCCGAGCCAACCACCCAGCGTAATGGATGATGAGAATGTGAAATTGAACAGCGGCGAGGCGTTGTAGATCTGCCAGCCCGACATGATCATCAGCACGATCGCGACGGCGTTGATCCAGTGCACGACGCGCACCCAGGCGGGCTGGATGACTTTGGTATTCGTAACCTTGGTTGCGGCGCGGTCGCCGGCGGCTGTGATGCTCGACATAGGCATATCCTGGCTGAGCAGTGGTTCGATTGGTGCTCGGTGACGCGAGTTATTACCAGCTATACGGCATAACCGGTCGTTCGTTACGGCGGCTCCTGTAACAACCCCGGTCGGGCCGGCTCATATCGATCACAAAAAAGCGAGCCGGGCTGCCCCGGCTCGCTCCTTTTGCGCCCCTCGGTATCCTTCGGGGACGCGCGCGCATCCAGTGGGGACAAGTCAGGATGCGCGAACTTGTTGCGCAGAAGCCGGAGATCAGGCTTTCGGCATCAGGACAGTATCGATGACGTGAATCACGCCGTTCGACTGGTTGACGTCGGCGATGGTTACAGTCGAGGAACCGCCCTTGGCATCGACGATCATCACCTTGCCGCCCGAAGCCTTCACGGTCAGCTCTTCGCCTTCCACGGTCTTCAGCTTCTGGCCGTCTTTGAGGTCGGCGGCGTTCAGCTTGCCGGGCACCACGTGGTAGGTCAGGATCTTGGTCAGGGTCGCCTTGCTCTCAGGCTTCACCAGCGTGTCGACGGTACCAGCCGGCAGCTTGCCGAAGGCGGCGTTGGTCGGTGCGAACACCGTGAACGGGCCCTTGCTGGAGAGGGTATCGACCAGGCCGGCGGCCTTCACGGCGGCGACCAGCGTAGTGTGATCCTTCGAGTTGACGGCGTTCTCGACGATGTTCTTCGACGGATACATCGGCGCGCCGCCGACCATCACGGTCTTCTCGCCCGACATTTCGCTCTTCATCATCTTCTTGTCTTCGGCCTGCGCGGGGGCAAGCACGGCGCCAGTGATGGCGAGGGTGCTGAATGCGACGGCCGACAGAAGTGCAATGCGCTTGGACATGGATCGTCTCCCGAGTGATATGGGTGACCAGCGATCTCGCTGGTGCGATGAATGGCATCAACCGCGGCAATCCCCTGGAGGCCAGATTGCGCCGTCGATGCCCGAGTTACGCGAGGTCTCAGGACCAGTTTCAGGCTATATTTTTTGGCGCCGTTGAAACTTTTGCCGGCGCATCCCGTTCGCGCGAGGCAGTAACGAGTTCGATGCACCGCGTTTAATACAATCACGTGCGGAAACCGTGCCGGGATGACGCGCCCCAGGGGGCCGATCCACCAGATATGGGGGCGATCCCCATGGGGCATGCGTTGCCTAGATATGGCCATTCTTGCTAAGGAACGGGATTAATTGACGCGATCGTCAGGCTAGCTGCACCGGTCGCTCCCGCACTCCTGCACCGCGTGACCTTGCCATGAACGCCAACCTGTTTTCTCGCCTGTTCGACAAACTCGACGATGCCTCGCGTCTCGCCATCGAGACGCCCGAGGGCAAGCACATCAGCTATGGCGACCTGATCGCGCTGGCGGGCCAGATGGCCAACGTGCTGGTGGCTCGCGGCGTCAAGCCGGGTGACCGCGTCGCGGCGCAGACCGAGAAGTCGGTGCCGGGCCTAGTGCTGTATCTGGCGACGGTGCGGGCCGGCGCAGTCTATCTGCCGCTCAACACCGCCTATACGCTCAACGAACTCGATTACTTCATTACCGACGCAGAGCCGTCGTTGGTGGTGTGCGATCCCTCCAAGGCCGAGGGCTTTGCCGCTATTGCGGCCAAGGTCGGCGCCAAGGTCGAAACACTGGGGGCAGATGGCAAGGGTTCGCTGACCGATGCCGCAGAGAAAGAGAAGCCGGATTTCCAGACCGTCGCGCGCAAGAACGAGGATCTTGCCGCGATCCTCTATACGTCGGGCACCACCGGCCGCTCCAAGGGCGCGATGCTGAGCCACGACAATCTGGCCTCGAACTCGCTGAGCCTTGTTGAATACTGGCGCTTCACCAGGGACGACGTGCTGATCCACGCACTGCCGATCTATCACACGCATGGTCTGTTCGTGGCGAGTAATGTGACGCTGTTTGCGCGCGCATCGATGATCTTCCTGCCCAAGCTCGATCCGGAACTCATCATCAAGCTGATGGCCCGCGCCACCGTGCTGATGGGCGTGCCGACCTTCTACACGCGTATCCTGCAGTCGCCGAACCTGACGAAAGAGTCCTGCAGCCACATGCGGCTGTTCATCTCGGGCTCCGCACCGCTGCTGGCCGATACGCATCGCGAATGGTTTGCGCGCACCGGCCACGCTGTGCTCGAGCGCTACGGCATGACCGAAACCAACATGAACACGTCGAACCCTTATGACGGCGAGCGGGTACCCGGCGCGGTGGGCTTCCCGCTTCCCGGCGTCTCAGTGCGCGTCACCGATCCCGAAACGGCCAAGGAACTCGCGCGCGACACCATCGGCATGATCGAGGTGAAGGGCCCGAACGTGTTCCAGGGCTACTGGCGGATGCCCGAGAAGACCAAGGCGGAGTTCCGCGACGACGGGTTCTTCATCACCGGCGACCTCGGCAAAATCGACGCCAAGGGCTATGTGCACATTCTCGGCCGTGGCAAGGATCTGGTGATCTCCGGCGGCTTCAATGTCTATCCGAAGGAAATCGAAAGCGAGATCGACGCCATGCCCGGCGTGATCGAAAGCGCCGTGATCGGCGTGCCGCATGCAGATTTCGGTGAGGGCGTCACCGCCGTGGTCGTGAGCGACAAGAAGACCGCGATCGACGAGGCCTCCGTGCTCAAGGCGCTGGATGGCCAGATCGCCAAGTTCAAGATGCCGAAGCGCGTGATCTTCGTCGACGATCTGCCGCGCAACACCATGGGCAAGGTGCAGAAGAACGTACTGCGCGATAGCTACAAGGATATCTACGCGAAGTAAGCCCCCTCACAGTCCCTTATGGTGAGGAGGCGCGCAGCGCCGTCTCGAACCATGAGATGCTGTGTGGCCATACCCTAGATCACATGCTCCGGCGCGAGTGCGCAGGCCGAATTCGGATCCATCTCGATCTGGATCGTCGCGTGCTCAATGCCGAAGTCACGCTTCAGGCGCGCGGCGACTTCCATCAGATAGGCGTCGCCGGGTGCGCCTGACGGGATCACCATGTGACAGGTCAGCGCCACTTCGGTTGTGCTCATCGGCCAGATATGCAGGTCGTGCACCTGCGCGACGCCGGGGCATTGTTCGAGGTAGCCGCGCACGGCAACGGGGTCGATGCCGCGCGGAACGGCGGCGAGCGACATCGCAGCGGAGTCGCGCAAGAGGCTCCAGGTGCCCCAGACGATCAGCACACAGATGACGAGGCTGGTCAGGGCGTCGATCCACAGCCAGCCGGTGAACATGATGACGATCGCGGCAATGACCACGCCAACCGAGACCGCAGCGTCGGCGACCATATGCAGATAGGCGCCACGGATGTTGAGGTCGCTGTTGCGGCCCGAGGCAAACAGCCAAGCGGTCACGCCGTTGATGCCGATGCCGATGGTGGCGACGATCATCACGGTGATCTCGGCCACGGGTTCGGGATTGAACAGTCTTAGCACGGCTTCCCAGGCGATGGCACCGACGGCAACCAGCAGGAACACGGCGTTGAAGAGTGCCGCGAGAATTGAAGAACCGCGTAAGCCATAGGTGAAGCGCGGCGTCGGCGCGCGCTTCGACAGCACAGCTGCGGTCCATGCCGCGATCAGCCCGAGCACATCCGAGAGATTGTGCCCGGCATCGGCCACCAGCGCCATCGAGCCGCTGGCATAGCCATAGATCGCCTCGATGACGACGAAGACGGTATTGAGGCTGATGCCGACGGCAAAAGCCATGCCGAAATTAGCGGGCGCATGCACATGTCCGCCGGGACCGTGGGAATGACCGGCGTGATCGCCTTGCGCGTGGTCGTGGCCGGCATGGTCGTGTGTGTGACCGTGGTCGTCATGATCGTGATGTGAGTGCGCCATCGGTGTTCCGTCGCGTGGTCTGACGGCATCCATAGCAAGTTATGATCCGGATACTATTACGGTAGCTGTTGTGCGTCGGCCGCTCTGATTTACGGGGTCATATTAGAGCGATGACAAACCGGCTGCCGACGATGAATAGATAAATTCCAAACGCCATTTCCAGCGCGCGCTTCGACATCGCATGTGCCGCCTTCACGCCGAGCGGCGCCACCAGCAGGCTGGTCGGCATCACCAGCAGCGCGCCGATCAGCGAGACATAACCGACAGCGAAGGGAAGCTGCAGCGCTGCGACATCGGGAAAGCGCGCGGCGGCCGGCCAGCCGGCATAGATGTAGCCGATGGCGCCGGGGATCGAAATCAGCACGGCGAGTGCTGAGGATGTCGCCACCGCCTGATGGATAGGCCGGCCATAAAAGGTCATCAGCAGGTTCGAGAACAATCCGCCGCCAATGCCCATCAGCGTGGAGAGCAGACCGACGAAGAAGCCGTAAATCTTCATCAGTGGGCCGTCGGGCAAGTCGTCGCCGAGCTTCCAGCCGTCGCGCGCGAGCAGCAGCCGTGCCGCCGCGGACCAGGCAACGGCAACGAAAACGATCTTGAACAGCCGCTCCGGCGCATAGCGGGCGGTGACACTGCCGATGATGACGCCGATCAGGATCGGCCACCACCACTTCCGCAGGATCTCCATATCTACGGCGCCGCGGGCCAGATGGGCACGGAAGGACCGGATCGAGGTTGGGATGATGATGGCCAGCGAGGTGCCGATACAGAGCGGCATCCGTACTTCCAGAGGCACTCCGGCGATGCGGAAACACTCGTAAAATACGGGGACCAGGATGGCGCCCCCGCCTATCCCGAAGACACCCGCCAGGAAACCGGCCAGTGCGCCGACGGCAATAAGAAGCGCCGCCAGTTCGACAATCTCGGTTACATTGAGCCCAGCCATTCCCGCCCCGATTGCCATTTGCTATCGCATCATGAAGTTCTCATGAATCGCGCTTCACCAAGGCTGTCAGCAACAAGCCCGGCAACTGTCAATACCCGCAAATGCAAGGCTCATTTGAAGCTCTGAACGATTGTTCGGAGTATGTCATTTCGCGATTGCACTGGTTGTTTTGAGTTCGTAAATAGAATTGCTCTACGCGATCCCCAATCGGGCGCCGTCTGCCCATTAACCTGTCAAAGTTGCTAAATGACCGCTCGGATCGAACGACCCCTTTCGCCGCATCTCCAAGTGTACCGCTGGACCCTGACGATGGCGTTGTCCATCGTGCATCGCGCTACCGGCGTCGCCTTGTATTTCGGCACTTTGCTTCTTGTCTGGTGGCTGATCGCCGCTGCGTCCGGCCCAGCCGCCTATGCCCATGTGCAGGCCTTCACCGGCAGCATCATCGGTCGCCTGATCGCATTCGGCTACACGTGGGCGCTGATCCATCATGCCATGAGCGGCATCCGCCATCTGGTCTGGGATCTCGGCTACGGCTTCAAGCCATCCGAGCGTGAATGGCTCACCTGGGCCGCATTGATCGGCGGCATCGGCATCACCATCCTGCTCTGGATCATTGCCTATGCGATCGGAGGCGGACGATGAGCGGTTCCAACTCTCCGAAATCGGTGCGCACGCCGCTCGGCCGCGTTCGTGGTCTCGGCTCCTCGCATTCGGGCACATCAGACTTCTGGCGTCAGCGCCTGACCGCAGTGGCCATGCTACTTCTGCTGATCCCTGTGATCTTCATCGTGATGTCGGTTTTCAGAAGCAATCAGGCCGGCGTCGCGCAGGTCCTTGGTTCGCCTATTGTCGCCATCGTCATGTTGCTCTTCATCGTTGCCAGCATCTGGCACATGAAGATTGGCATGCAGGTCGTGATCGAAGACTATGTCCATGACGAGAAGATCAAGCTGATCTCGATCATCGGCAACAATTTCTTCTCTGCCGCCGTGGCGCTGGCATCGATCTACGCCATCCTTAAACTTTCATCCGGAGTGTAGCGCATGGCCGTCAACGGCACTGGCGCGAACGGCGTTGGCGGCCCCGCCACCAACGGCCACGCCTATCCCATCGAAGATCACACCTATGACGTCGTTGTCGTTGGCGCCGGCGGCGCCGGCCTGCGCGCGACCGTCGGCTGCGGCGAAGCTGGCCTGCGCACCGCCTGTATCACCAAGGTGTTCCCGACCCGCTCGCATACGGTTGCAGCACAGGGCGGCATCTCCGCCTCGCTCGGCAACATGCACGAGGATAACTGGCGCTGGCACATGTACGACACCGTGAAGGGGTCGGACTGGCTCGGCGATCAGGACTCGATCGAATATATGGTGCGCAACGCGCCCGACGCCGTTTACGAGCTCGAACACTGGGGCGTGCCGTTCTCGCGCACCGAAGATGGCAAGATCTATCAGCGCCCGTTCGGCGGCATGACCATGGATTACGGCAAGGGCCAGGCCCAGCGCACCTGCGCGGCCGCCGACCGTACCGGTCACGCCATGCTGCACACGATGTACGGCCAGGCCCTGCGCCACTCGGCCGAGTTCTTCATCGAATACTTCGCCATCGATCTGATCATGGACGATCAGAACGTCTGCCGTGGCGTCATTGCGCTCAAGCTCGACGATGGCACGCTGCATCGCTTCAAGGCGCAGACCGTCATTCTCGCCACCGGCGGCTATGGCCGCGCTTACGCCTCCTGCACTTCGGCGCATACCTGCACCGGTGACGGCGGCGGTATGGCGCTGCGGGCTGGTTTGCCGCTGCAGGACATGGAATTCGTTCAATTCCATCCGACCGGCATTTACGGTTCGGGCTGTCTCGTCACCGAAGGCGCGCGCGGCGAAGGCGGTTATCTCGTCAATGCCGAAGGCGAGCGCTTCATGGAGCGTTACGCACCGTCGGCCAAGGATCTCGCCTCGCGCGACGTGGTTTCGCGCGCCATGACCATCGAAATCCGCGAAGGCCGCGGCGTCGGCAAGAAGAAGGATCACATCTTCCTTCATCTCGACCATCTCGATCCGAAGGTGCTGGCCGAACGTCTGCCGGGCATCTCCGACTCGGCGCGCATTTTCGCCGGCGTCGATGTCACCAAGGAGCCGATTCCGATCGTTCCGACGGTGCACTACAACATGGGCGGCATCCCGACCAACTATCACGGCGAAGTCGTCACCAAGAAGGACGGCGACGACAATGCGGTGGTGCAGGGCCTGATGGCCGTGGGCGAAGCTGCCTGCGTGTCGGTGCACGGCGCCAACCGTCTCGGCTCCAACTCGCTGATCGATCTCGTGGTGTTCGGCCGTGCGGCCGCGCTGCGCTGCGCCGAGAAGCTGACGCCGAATGCCAAGCAGCCCGACCTGCCGAAGGACTCGGCCGACCGCGCGCTTGGTCGTCTCGATCACTACCGCTATGCGAAGGGTGGCACTTCGACCGCGAAGATCCGCGAGAACATGCAGCATGTGATGCAGACCAACTGCGCCGTGTTCCGCACTGGTGAAGTGCTGAACGAAGGCAAGGAGTTGATCCACAAGGTGTATGGCGGTATCGGCGATATCGCCGTGTCTGACCGGTCGCTGGTGTGGAATTCGGATCTCATCGAGACCCTCGAATTCGACAACCTGATCACTCAGGCCATCGTCACCATGGACTCGGCTGCGAACCGCACCGAGAGCCGCGGCGCGCATGCGCGCGAGGACTTCTCGGATCGCGACGACAAGAACTGGATGAAGCACACGCTGGCGTGGATCGATGGGGGCGGCAAGACCACCATCGATTATCGCCCGGTGCACGACTATACGATGACCAACGACGTTCAGTACATCGTGCCCAAAGCGCGCGTGTACTAATGATGACAGCGAAGGCTTGAGAGAATGGCTGAGTTCGCACTTCCGAAGAATTCCAAGATCACCGGCGGCAAGGAATGGCCGAAGCCGGCCGGTGCCACGCAGACGCGCGAATTCCGCGTCTACCGCTGGAATCCGGATGACGGCAAGAACCCGTCGGTCGACACCTATCACATCGACACCAACGACTGCGGTCCGATGGTTCTCGATGGTCTGATCTGGATCAAGAACAACATCGATCCGACGCTGACCTTCCGCCGCTCTTGCCGCGAAGGCGTCTGCGGCTCCTGCGCCATGAATATCGATGGCCAGAACACCTTGGCCTGCACCCGTGCGATGGACGAAGTCGACGACGGCGCCATCAAGGTCAATCCGCTGCCGCATCAGCCCGTCGTGAAGGACCTGGTGCCGGATCTCACCAACTTCTACGCCCAGTATGCGTCGATCGAGCCGTGGCTGAAGACCACCACGCCGACCCCGCAGAAGGAATGGAAGCAGAGCCATTCGGACCGCGAGAAGCTCGACGGCCTCTACGAATGCATCCTGTGCGCCTGCTGCTCGACCTCGTGCCCAAGCTATTGGTGGAACAGCGACCGCTTCCTCGGTCCGGCTGCCCTCCTTCAGGCCACCCGCTGGGTCAAGGATTCGCGCGACGAAGCCACCGGCGAGCGCCTCGACAATCTCGAAGATCCGTTCCGGCTCTATCGCTGCCACACCATCATGAACTGCGCCAAGGCGTGCCCGAAGGGTCTCAACCCCTCTGAAGCCATCGCCGAGCTGAAGATGAAGATGGTCGAGCGTCAGGTCTGACGTTTTAAGGATCCGGGTTTGCCGATCAGGACACCGGTCTGCTCAAGCAGGCCGGTGTTCTTTTTTGCCCATGATTTAAGCAGATTGCCTCCTCGAGCCCGATCCCTCGGAGCCGCGGCGCTATTTCTCGTTGAAAAGGGGACTCGCCAAGGTTGGCACGGGCTGTGCTAGCCTGTGCCTGATAATTGATCAGGGGGAGTTTTTCATGTTTCGTCAGCTGGGTTTGAGCGTCATGGCGGGTGCAGCGCTGCTGGCGTCTGCGCTATCCGCGAGCGCCGATACCGATGTCAAATTCGCGCTTGACTGGAAATTCGAAGGTCCGTCCGCGCCCTATTTCGTTGCGCTCGACAAGGGCTACTACAAGGCCGAAGGCCTCAACGTGACCATCGACTCCGGTCCGGGCTCGGTCGCCGGCATCGCGCGGGTCGCGGCGGGCACCTATCCGATCGGCTTCTTCGACATCAATTCGCTGGCGCGCTTCCGCGACCAGAATCCGGACAAGGACGTCAAGGGCGTCCTCATGGTCTATGACAAGCCGCCCTTCTCGATTGTCAGCATCGCGAAGTCCGGCATCAATTCGCCGAAGGACCTCGAAGGCAAGATCCTCGGCGCACCGGCGCCGGATGGTGCCTTCGCGCAGTGGAAGGCCTTCGTCAAAGAGAACAAGATCGACGACAGCAAGGTGAAGATCGAGAATGTTGGCTTCCCGGTACGCGAGCCGATGCTCGCCGACGGCAAGGTCGATGCGATCACCGGCTTCTCGTTCTCGTCCTACTTCAACCTGATGTCCAAGGGCATCGCCGAAAAGGACATCAAGGTAATGCTGATGTCCGACTACGGCATCGTGCTCTATGGCAATGCCATCATGGTGAACCCCGAATTCGCCAAGGCCAATCCGAAACTCGTTGCCGGCTTCGTGCGCGCAACCGTCAAGGGCATCATCGACACCATCAAGGACCCCGACACTGCCATCAAGTCGGTGATGAAGCGTAACGAGACCGCCGACGAGAAGATCGAACTCGCCCGTCTCAAGATGTCGCTGAAGGACAACTTCGTGACCCCGTGGGTGAAGGCCAATGGCGTCGGTGGCATCGATGAGAAGCGCATGACGGATGCCATCGAGCAGATCGCTGTGACCTACGAGTTCAAGAATCCGAAGCCGAAGGCGGGGGATCTGTTCACGTCGGAATATCTGCCCCCGGCCGACGCACGCAAGTTCTAAGCGTCACGACAGAAGGTCAGGTCGCCGCGCATGGAAGCGTTCGTAGATATCGACGGCGTCACGCTCAAATACCGTGGCGCCTCGGGTGACATTGTCGCGCTTCAGGATGCGACGCTCAAAGTCCAGCGCGGCGAATTCGCCGCGGTGGTCGGCCCCTCCGGCTGCGGCAAGTCCACCTTGATGCGGCTCGTCACGGGCCTGCACAAGCCAACGGCCGGCACTATCGCCATCGACGGCAAACAGGTGACGGGACCGGTCAAGATGGCCGGCATGGCGTTTCAAAACGCCAATATGCTGCCGTGGCGTAAGGTCATCGACAACGTCCTGCTGCCGCTCGAAATCGTTGAGCCGCATCGCTCGCAGTTTCGTTCCAAGAAAGTGGAGTTCCGCGCCAAGGCCGAGCAGCTTCTGGCTACCGTCGGTCTCGCCGGCTTCGGCGACCGCTATCCCTGGGAATTGTCCGGCGGCATGCAGCAGCGCGTGTCGCTGTGCCGCTCGCTGATCCACGAGCCGGCGCTGCTGATGCTGGATGAGCCCTTCGCCGCCCTCGACGCGTTTACGCGCGAGGAACTGTGGTGCGTGCTGCGCGATCTCTGGCAGCGGCTCGGCTTCACGGTGATCCTGGTGACGCACGATCTGCGCGAAGCGGCATTCCTCGCCGACAATATCTACGTCATGAGCGCCCGCCCCGGCCACATCGTTCAAATCAAGTCGGTAGATTTCCCGCGCCCGCGCGATCTGCAGGTGACCTATGAGAAGGAGTTCGGCGACATCGTGATGGAGCTGCGTATGAAGATCGCACAGGTGCGCCAGTCATGAACCCGCGGACTCTCGAAAAGCTTTCGCCCTGGCTCTTCACCATTGCCATCTTCCTGGTCTGGGAGCTGGCCTGCATCGTCTTCAAGGTCAACACGTCGGTGCTGCAGCCGCCATCGGCCGCCTTTGCGGCGATGTTCAAACTCTGGCGTGTGTTTCTCTATCATTCCTGGGTCACGCTCTGGGTGACCATGGTCGGATTTGCCCTGGCCGTCGGCTTCGGCATCATTCTCGGTCTCGTCGTGGGGTGGTCGCGGGCGATCTATCGCGGGCTCTATCCCGTGATGATCGGCTTCAACACGATCCCGAAGGTCGCCATTGTCCCGCTGCTGATCCTGTGGTTCGGCATCGGCGAAGTGCCGGCAATCGTCACCGCCTTCCTGATTTCGTTCTTTCCGATCGTGGTCAATATCGCCACGGGTCTGGCGACAACCGAGCCGGAACTCGAGGACGTGTTGCGGGCCCTCGGCGCTGGCAAGCTCGACATTATGCTCAAGGTCGGCATTCCGCGTGCGCTGCCATATTTCTTTGGCTCGCTGAAGATTGCTATCACCCTGGCATTCGTCGGCACCGTTGTGTCGGAGACGCTCGGCGCCAATGCCGGGCTCGGCTACCTGATCGCGCTGGAGGGCGCCAGCTTCCGTATGGCGAATGTCTACGCCGCCTTGCTGCTGCTCGCCTTTGAAGGCGTGCTCATGTACGCGGTCTTCGCGGGGATCGAGCAGCATTTCACCAAATGGGCCTTCCGGTCGCAAATGAGCGCGGCCGGCTAACGCCACAGGACCTCCTCCACCCACGGCGGGTTCCCGCCCGCGGAGCGGTTGGTGAGACACCGCCCTTGCGCTAGACTGCAGGGAGTCGGGCAGGTGCTGTGAAGACCGAACACCAAAATTCGTTGAGAACGCTGCAATGGATGATGGCTGCATCGCTGGCCCTTCCGCTTGCACTGTTTCTGTTCGCGGCGGCGACGTCGTGGGTGTCGACGCGCGAGATCGCCGACCGCGAGATCGAGCGCGCGCTCGATGTGGCGCATGAACACGCTTTAAAGGTGTTCGAGACCATCGACCGCAGCCTGTCCGAAATGAACGAGATCGTACGCGGCAAATCCGACGACGAGCTGCGTGCGCAATCGGACCAGATGGCGGGCCGGTTGAAGCAGCTCACCGATGCGCTGCCGCAACTGAAGTCGGTCTGGGTGTTCGACAATAAAGGCCGGGCGCTGGTCAACAGTCTGGATCTGACGCTGCCGGATCTCGATTTCTCTGATCGCGATTACTACAGGGTCCATATCGCAGGTGATGCCGGCACGTTCATCGGTCAATCATTGTTGCCGCGCCCGCCCTATCAGGGTGCACCGTTCTTTGGTGTGAGCCGCAGGCGGGTCTCGGCCGATGGCAGTTTCACCGGTGTGGTGCAGGCCTCTGTCTTTCCGGAATATTTCGATCGTTTCTATGCGCGCATCGGCCACGATGCCGGGAGCTTCTTTGCGCTTGGTCTCACCGATGGTTCGATCCTGGCACGTTATCCGCAGCTCGATCGTGAGGTGCGTCTCGATCCCAAGGGCCCCGTGGGCCGCACCCTGTCGGCCCATTCTGCTGGAGGGCTGGTCACGCTTGTCTCGCCCGGCGACAATGTCGAGCGCCGTATCGGCTATCAGCAGCTCGCCGGCTATCCGGTCTATGTCGCGGCAGGTCTTGAGACGTCAGCGATCCGTGCGCGCTGGCTGCGCACCATCAGCTATCATCTGATCTTCGGCGTTCCTGCGACGGCATTGCTGTTCCTGTTGCTGGCATTCGCGATCCGTCGCACCCGCCGGCTCAATTTCGAAGCGATGAAACGGCGTGAGGCCGAAGAAGCGCTGAAACATGGCCAGCGGCTCGAAGCACTCGGCCAGTTGACTGGCGGCGTAGCGCATGACTTCAACAATTTGCTGACCGTGATCCGCTCGTCAGTCGACTTGCTGCAACGGCCCGATCTCTCGCCGGATCGTCGTGCCCGCTACATTGCAGCGATCTCCGAAACAGTGAATCGCGCCGCCAAGCTGACAGCGCAATTGCTGGCCTTTGCGCGGCGCCAGACGCTGAAGCCTGAAGTATTCGACGTCGGCCAATGCGTGCATTCGGTGAGCGAGATTATCGGCACGCTGACGGGGGCGCCCATCGAAATTATGACCCATGTGCCCGATGAGGCGTTGTTTGTGGATGCCGATATCGGCCAGTTCGAAACCGCGTTGATCAACATTGCGGTTAACGCGCGCGATGCCATGGCGGGCGAGGGGCGGCTGACGATCGCCGTCAGCGCGGCAGAGCAAGTCCCCGTTGCGCTTGCCCTGAGGTCTGACGGCTATGTGGCGATCTCAGTATCCGACACCGGCAGCGGTATTCCTGCCGATCAGTTCGAGCACATCTTCGAGCCATTCTATACGACCAAGGAAGTCGGGCAGGGCACAGGCCTCGGACTTTCGCAGGTGTTCGGCTTTGCCAAACAATCCGGCGGTGAGGTCGTGGTCGCCAGCGAAGTCGGCAAGGGCAGCACTTTCACGCTTTATCTGCCGCGCGTCTCCGGTGACAGCATCGCGCCGGCGCTGTCGGCGAGCGAAGCGCCCGTCGTCGATGGCCACGGCATGTCGGTGCTGGTGGTGGAGGACAATCGCGACGTCGGGACTTTTGCGACCGATGCGCTGAGCGAGCTTGGCTACACCACGGTGTTGCGGCCGAACGCTCAGGAAGCGCTCGTCGAACTCGCCCGTCACGCCACGCACTATGACGTCGTGTTCTCCGATGTCGTGATGCCTGGAATGACCGGCATCGAACTGGCGCAGGAGATTCGAAAACTCTATCCGGATCTGCCGGTGGTGCTGACCTCCGGCTACAGTCACGTGCTTGCGCAGAACGGTACCTTCGGGTTCGAGCTGCTGCATAAGCCCTATTCGATCGAGCAATTGTCGCGGGTGCTCACCAAGGCCGGCACCTGGCGCAAGGCTCAGCGCGAGGCTGTCTGAGCCGCCTGGGAATTCCAAGGAACCTTTTGATTTCCTTGGCGTTATCGCGCCATGAGCAAACATTCCGTTAACGAAGCCAAGCCTGCACCCGCATCCGACGCGTCCGATGTGAAGGGGCCGATTGTTGGGGTCGTTGGCGAGGACGGCAAGCATATCGAGCCGCCGCCGCCTGAAGTCGTCGAGCCCGATCCGGACCTGACGCCGGAAGAAGCCGAGCAGGCACGCAAGGACTATCTGCTGACGCGGTTCTGGATCAGCGCGCGTGGCTTCTGGGGCAAGTCGGGCGACAGACTCGCTTGGATGTTCTCGATCGGACTCTTGTTGATGATCGTCGCCAATGTGGCGTTTCAATACGGCATCAATGTCTGGAACCGCGCGATCTTCGACGCCATCGAGAAACGCGATGCGGCCAGCGTGTTTCATCTCACCGGCGTGTTCTTTCCGCTCGCCATCGGCAGCGTGCTCCTTGGCGTCGCGCAGGTCTATGGCCGCATGGGCATCCAGCGTCGCTGGCGCGCATGGCTGACCAATTCTGTGGTGTCGCGCTGGCTCACCAGCGGCCGCTATTATCAGCTCAATCTCGTCGGCGGCGATCACCAGAATCCCGAATATCGGATCGCCGAGGATCTGCGCATCGCGACCGACTCGCCCGTCGACTTCGTCTCCGGTGTCATTGCGGCATTTCTCTCCGCCACCACCTTCATCGTCGTGCTGTGGACCATCGGCGGCGCGCTGACGCTGACTGTAGGCGGCAGTCTCATCACCATTCCGGGCTTCCTCGTGATTGCCGCGATCATCTATGCGGCCATTGCATCCGGCTCGATCATGGTGATCGGCCGCCGCTTCGTGCAGATTTCCGAGGACAAAAACCAGGCCGAGGCCGAGTATCGTTATGCGCTCACCCGCGTGCGCGAGAACGGCGAGAGCATCGCGCTGCTCGGCGGCGAGGAAGAAGAGCGCGACGGGATCGACAAGACCTTCGGCAACGTCCTCAGACAATGGGCGCGTCTTGCCGGACAGCATATGCGTACCACGTTGGTGTCGCAGGGCTCGAGCCTGATCGCGCCCGTCGTACCGCTGTTGCTGTGCGCGCCGAAGTTTCTCGACGGCAGCATGTCGCTCGGTCAGGTGATGCAGGCGGCGTCGGCCTTCACCATCGCGCATTCGGCTGGCTGGTCGACAACTATCCGCGCCTTGCCGATTGGAACGCCTGCGCGCGCCGCATCGCCTCACTGATGATGTCGCTGGATGGCCTCGAACGCGCCGAGCTTGGTGACGGTATCGGCCGTATCAAGCGCGGCGAAACGACGGATGAGACGATGCTGAGCCTGCATGATCTCTCCGTGACGCTCGATGACGGCACTGCCGTTGTCGGCGATGCCGAAGTGAAGATCGAGCCTGGCGAACGTCTGCTTGTCGCGGGCGAGTCCGGCACCGGCAAAAGCACGCTGGTGCGCGCCATTGCGGGCCTGTGGCCATGGGGCGGCGGCAGCGTCAATTTCCATCCGGACCGGCGGCTCTTTATGCTGCCGCAGAAGCCCTATGTGCCGTCAGGCACCTTGCGCCGCGCAGCCGCCTATCCCGCGGCGTCGGAGGACTGGACCATCGAGCAGATCGGCGACGCCCTCGACAAGGTCGGGCTCGGCCATCTCAAGGAGAAGATCGAGGAGGATGCGCCGTGGGACCAGACGCTGTCCGGCGGCGAAAAGCAGCGTCTCGCTTTCGCGCGGCTGTTTTTGCACCGCCCTGATATCATTGTGCTGGACGAAGCGACCTCGGCGCTGGACGCGAAGAGCCAGGACAAGATGATGGAGCTGCTCACCAAGGAGCTGCCCAACGCCACGGTGCTATCTGTCGCGCATCGAGTCGAGCTTGAAGCCTTCCACAGCCGCAAGATCGTGCTGGAGCGCCGCAAAGGCGGCGCCAAGCTGGTCAGCGACATCGATCTCATCCCGCGTAAGGGTAAGCGCCGTCTGCTCGGCCGCTTCCTGCGCCATCGCAAGCCGGCCAGGAGCGCGGCGTGACACCATGCGCTACGAGGCGCTTGCTGCGTGTTTCGACTTAGAAGAAGTTGATCTTCAGCGCCGGCGACAGGAAGATCGCGATATTGGCGAAGAGCCCGCCGGCATAGGCGGCTGAGCGCAGCGACGATTTATCCGCGACGTACAGCAGCGCGTGCGCAATCCGAAACGCGAGATAGAGCGCGGCCAGCACGCTCACGGTCGTCGCCGATGCGCCAAAGTTCAGCGCTGCGACGACCGAAATAGCGTAGAATGGGAAGCTCTCGAAGGCATTCTGATGCGCGGCATAGGCGCGACGCTTGGCGCCTGAAAGGTTCTCGGCGCTGTCGCGCGGTGCGCTGTTATCGCGCGATCCCGCTTTGGCATAACCAATAATGATCAGCGGCAGCAGTGCAGCAATCAGAATGCTCCAATAGGCGAACGGCATCGAAATCCCCCAGGTCAAATAGTATGGCCAAACTGCGTCTTGATGGGCGGTTCCTGTTCCGCTGTCAAACTCAACTGCCAAGCGGCGTTCTGCTCTCCCGGAACATCGCGCACGTCGTGCCGTTGTCCTTGGTCTTGAACCAAAGCCGTGAAAGGCAATGGCACGGTCTGATGCGAGTCCTGCCGATGCGGTGAGGCTAAGCGTCCTGCATTGCGAAGAGAGCTATGATGTCAATGTCGATGATGAGTTCACCCGGCATCGATCCCGTCGAGGATCCGCCGATCAAGCCCGGTCAACCCTCCGAACCGCCGCAGGAGAGCCCGCCGGGCAATCCGCGGCCCGAGGTACCGCCGCCGGTGCGCGATCCCGGTGAGCCGTCACGACCCGAAGAGTTACCTGGAGATGTGCCTGATGAGATGCCGGTGCCAAATCCTGATATCAATCCGGGTCAACAGCCGCCTGCAGTGATGTAGCGAACTACAGATCGATGGCCTGAACGCGCAATGAACAAAGCGCGTTTGGGCCATTGTCGTGTCGAAAATAAAAAGGAATTTGCATTTGCCTGTCGCCACATTCCGGCCCAATGCATATCAGTTGATCAATGTGCCGAT
Organism: Tardiphaga sp. 42S5; assembly: GCF_034044155.1. NCBI lineage: Bacteria > Pseudomonadati > Pseudomonadota > Alphaproteobacteria > Hyphomicrobiales > Nitrobacteraceae > Tardiphaga > Tardiphaga sp. 42S5. The sequence continues at coordinate 1,001,915 of NZ_CP139027.1, forward strand.
TTGTTCGGCCGACAAAAATCAGTTTGTTGAAGATCCTTATCCGGGGGCCCAAGGTCTATCATGACAAAACTTCGTCTCGTATTGCTGGCCACGACGACGCTCGGCGTTGCGCATATCGCAGCGACCGCTGCTTATGCGTCGAGTGTCGATGCGCCGATCGTGCTCGCGCAGGCCGCACCTGCTGCGCCTGAAGGTGAGCCCAAGGCTCCCCCGAAGGCACCACCCAAGGCTCCGCCAGCTGCTGCGCCTCCCGCCGCTGCGCCGCCAGCCGCACGCCCTGCGCCGCCGCCACCACCGCCGGCTCCCCCTGCTGCGCGTCCCGCGCCTCCGGCACCCCCTGCTGCGCCGCCGCCTGCGGCCGCACCTCCGCGCCCGACACCGCCGCCACCCCCACCACCTGCGGCCGCTCCGCCGCCGCGCCCAGCTCCGCCGCCGGCTCCCGTCGCGCCTCCGGCCCCGCGCGCCGCACCTCCAGCGCCCACCGCTGCGCCTGTAGCTCCGTCAGCGCCAACGCCGCCCGCTGCGCGTCCCGAACGTCGCGAGCCCGGCGAAGGACGTCCTGAGCGCCGTGAACCCGGTGCAACGCCGCCGGCCGGCGCACGTCCCGCGCCTGCAACGCCACCAGCCGCGGCGCCGGCGACACCGCCTGCAGCAACTCCGCCTGCCGCGCGTCCGGCACCCGCTGCTGCGCCGACACCGGCTCCAACACCGGCGACGCCGCCAGCGGCTGCGACTCCCCCTGCGGCAACGCCTCCTGCAGCAGCACCGGCGCCGTCGGCAGCTCCGGCTGCGCCGGGCACACCGCCTGCTGCGGGTGCGCCTCCGTCTGGTCGCCCCGGTGGCCCTGATGGGCGTGGTCCTGACGGACGAGGTTCGGATGGCCGCCGTGGTCCTCCTGGTGGTCCGGGCGCAGGCGCGCCCGGTGCACCCGGCACGCCGCCCAACGCTGCTGCGCCCGGCGTCGCGCCGAACGCTACGGCACCCGCCGCAGCGCCGGCCGCCAGCACTGCTGCACCTCTCGTGGTCGCCCCCGGTGGCGGCAACATCAAGGTCGTGCAGCCGCCCGCACCGACCGTAACGGCACCGATCCCTCAGGCGCCGCCGCCGGCAGCAGCGCTGACGCCGATCGCACCGGGCGCTGCCCCCCAGGGGCCGCGCAACATGGGCGATTTCCGCGGCCAGCGCAGCGAGCGCCAGGAAGGCGGTCGCACGATCATCACCGAGCCTGGACGCATCATCGTGCAGGATCCGAGCGGTCAATCGTTCATCCGCCACAACGAAGTCGATCGCTTCCGCTACGGCGCGCGTGACATCCGTACGGATCGGGTCGGCGGTGAGGATCGGACCATCGTGATCCGTCCCGACGGTTCGCAGATCATCACGGTGGTGGGCCGCGACGGCCAGCTGCTGCGGCGTATCCGCAGGGATCGTGAGGGACGCGAGATCATCATCATCGATAACTCGTTCCGCGGTCCGCGTGGCCCCGGCGGTCCGGGTGGTCTCGGCTTCTATGTCGATCTGCCGCCGCCGATGATCCGGATTCCGCAGAACCGTTACATCGTCGATTACGATCAGGCCTCGCCCGATCTGGTCTACGACACGCTGATCGCGCCTCCGGTGGATCGCATCGAGCGCCGCTATACGCTCGATGAAATCCGCTACAGCCCGATGGTGCGCCAGCGCATGCCGTCGATCGATCTGGACTCGATCAACTTCGAGCTAGGCTCGTGGGATATCCCGCCGGACCAAGCCTCGAAGCTGCAGGTGATTGCAGATGGTCTCAACCGGGCGATCTCGCGCAACCCGCGTGCGGTGTTCCTCATCGAGGGGCACACCGATGCGGTCGGATCGGACGTCGACAATCTGTCGCTGTCGGATCGCCGCGCGCAGTCGGCTGCTGAATTGCTCACCCAGCAATTCCAGGTGCCGGCGGAAAACCTGACGTCGCAGGGTTATGGCGAGCAGTATCTGAAGATCCAGACCGACGGTCCGGAGCGCCAGAACCGCCGTGTCACGATCCGCAACATCACGCCGCTGTTGAACGGCGGTCAGGCTTCGCTGCCGCCACCGCCTCCAGGTACCGCGCCGCCGCGTCGCTGAGGCGAGTAGAAAATGAAAGTGGCCGGGAGCAATCCCGGCCATTTTTGTTTTCGTTGATTGTTGAAGCGCTGTCGTTGCGGTCTCCCTCCCCAAGCGGCGAAGCCGCGCAGCGGGGAGGGTCGGCCGATAGGCCGGGGTGGGGTCTCTCCCACGGAAGGACGTGGCAACACCCCACCCGTCACGATGCTCGCTGAACGCTCGCAGTCGTGCCACCCTCCCCGCGTCGCGTGGCTACGCCACGCTAGGGGGAGGGATAAGCGGAGCTCCGTTACTTCTTCACACCCAATCCCAACGCATCCGCCATCACGCGAAACACTTCCGTATTATCCATCGCGCCCTTCACACGGTCGCTGCCGGGACCGGTGGCGGTGAGGATCACGTCCTCGCCGGAATGCACGCTGGCGCCCATCATTGCCGGCAGGTTGCCGAGCCGCAGCATGCTGCCCGGCGCATTCTTGTATTTCTCGTTGGCCTTGAAGGTGCCGGGCTCGTCGCCCTTCTCGGTCGGATCGTTCGGGTTGTCGAGCTTCGGCCGCAGCGTCTCGTAGTGATCGGGAAGGCTCGCCGACATGATCGCAAGCCGCCGGCTGACATCGATGCGCGATGGATAGCCTTCGGCATCCGTCGCGGGATAGTTCGGGAAGCCGGCCTTCTCATAGACGCCAAGCCGTTCGCGCAGCGGCAGGTTTGACTCCTTGCTCATGTCGTCATTGACGGTGCCGACCAGGCTGTTGGGATGGCTGTGGTCGGAGACGACGAGGATGAGCGTGTCGTCGCCGCGCTTGGCTGCCCAGTCGCGGGCGAGCTTCACGGCATTGTCGAGCATGATGACGTCATAGACGGCGCGGTCCATGTCGAGCAGATGGGCGTATTTGTCGATCAGGCCGGACTCGACCATCAGGAAGAAGCCGTTGTCGTTGCGCGACAGCACCTTGAGCGCGCCATGCACCTGCTCGGTCAAATCAGGCTGCTGCGGAAATTTCTTCACGCCGCCGCCGCCGAGAAACTTGCGGTCCAGCACGCCGTCCATATTGCCAGGCGTAAAAAGTCCAAGCAGCTTGCGCGTCTCCGGCTTCTTGGCGAGGCCGTTCAGTTCGGGCGCCGTGGTCGCCACCGAATAACCCGCATCGCGGAAGCGCGCGACATAGTCGACGTCATCCTTGCGCTTCGAGGTGGCGGCCGCCTGCGGCAGGAAATTCGCAGCGCCGCCGCCCATCAGCACGTCCGGCTTGGCCGCAAGGAACTGCGCGACGATCTCGTCATAGGCCGCGCGGCGGCGGATATGCGCGATCATCGCAGCGGGTGTCGCGTCCTCGACCTCGGTATTGGTGACGATGCCGATCGCCAGATCGAGCTTGCGTTTCGCGAGGCTGGTGATGGTTTCGACCTGCGGGTCGTCGAACACATTCGCGGTGCGATCCGCATAGACGCCCATCGCATTGGTTGCGGTCTTGTGGCCGGTGGCATAGGCGCTGGCCGAATTTGCGGAGTCGGTGATGATGGAGTCGGAGCCCGCCGTTGCCACCATCGCCATATGCGGCATGTCGTCCATCGCGAGCTTTCCGCGGCTCTTGCCTTCGGCAATGCCCTTCGAAAGAATTCTGGCGCCGACGCGGTGCGCCAGCGACATGCCGTCGCCGATGAACAGGATCACGTTCTTCGCCTTGCGCGGGCCGGTATCGTAGACGTTCCACGTCACCGCGCGGCTGCGCACGCCGTCGCTGACTTCGATCTTGTAAGTCCCGGCTTTATCGAGCGTCACGTCGCGCAGCAGCAGCGCGGACTGATCCTTGTCGTCTTCCTTCACGATGTAATCCGCGGTCTTGCCGAACGCTGCGGTCTGGTCGGCGCCGTTGATCGTCACCTTGATGTCGGCGGCCTGAACGAGTTCAGGAAACTCGACCTTGAAGTCGAATTTCGCGCCCGCGAGGATATCAGCGCGGTCGAGCGGGTAGATCGCCTGTGCTGGCAGCGAGGTGCTCGTCAGTAGCAGCGTCGCAGCGGCCGCAATAAAGGTTCTCGTCATGATGGATATTCCCCCTGAGGCGCCCGGCTTAGGGCGCGGGCCTGCATTACGACAGTTGGATGACTGGCAGGTGACGTGCGGTCGTGCCAACGGAACGGAGGCCAAAATGCTAGGTCTCACAGCTCCCGGAGCTCTCCAGATAGCTGCAAAGCATATCTGCCAGGCCTTCCGCAAAAAATTCGATCTCGGCCGCTGATCGCGGGCGGATGGAAAAGTCCTTTCCTACTCCGCTCAAGGTCGAGGTGATGACATCGACGACGAGCGATCTCCTCTCCTCGGTCGCCGCTGGCAGTGCATGCGCGATGAAGGACGCGAATGTGCGTCGTCCTGCCGCTTTGGCCTTGCGGGATTCCGGAGCATCCCGATAGAGCGGCGCCGCGCCATCGAGCGCATGGCGAATGTCGGCTTCGTCGCATTCCGATTTGATAAAGGCATGGACCAGTTTGCGAAGACGCGCAGATGGCGATGCACTTTCATCCTCCAGAATCTGGCGGAGCATGTCGTTGGTGTCTCGCCATTCGTCGCTCTGCAAACGAAACAGGATCGACGCCTTGTTCGGGAAGTATTGATACAGCGATCCGACGCTGACACCGGCCTTCTCCGCCACGCGTGCGGTGGTGAAGCGGTGAAATCCTTCTTTCGCCAAAACCTGAATAGCAGCTTCGAGAATGGCGCTGACCAGCTCTTCGGAGCGCACCTGTTGCGGCTGTTTTCTCGAATGAATTGAATGGCTTGTGCGACGTGCCATTTGCCGCCTCCGCAATGCGATTAGCGAATGCGAATAAATATTCGTATTTGCAGAGTGGCGCAATCAAGCGCTGCTTTCGCAGGAAATATCATGACCACACTCACGACGGATCCCGTCGCTCCCCTTCTCAAGCGTCTTTTTGAGGAAGCAGATGCCGCACGGTCCCGCACCAGCCAGGCCGTCGCCGATCTGTCTGAGGACGATCGGCTGCGGATGATGCAGAGCAAGACCGACTATGTCGATCTCTACGGCCGGTTCAGGGACGTCCCGCTTGCCGTGTCGCCTGCGACCGGTGCGCTGCTCTATATGCTGGCGCGATCGACCGGCGCCCGGATGATCGTCGAATTCGGCACGTCGTTCGGGATCTCGACGCTGCATATGGCGGCTGCGCTGAACGACAACGGCGGAGGCCGATTGATCACGAGCGAATTCGAACCCTCGAAGATCGTCATCGCGCGGCAGAATCTCGCCGAAGGCGGCTTGATCGATCTCGTCGAATTTCGGGAAGGCGATGCTTTGCAGACGCTGCGTGCCGATCTGCCGGATACGATCGATCTGCTGCTGCTCGATGGCGCCAAAGCGCTCTATCCGGAAGTGCTTGCGATCGTCGAAAGCCGTCTCAAGCGCGGAGCTTTCGTCATCGCTGACAATGCGGATTACAGCCCCGACTATCTCGCTTATGTCCGCAATCCCGCGAATGGTTACCTGTCGGTCCCGTTCGGTGATGACGTCGAGCTGTCGATGCGGATGTAGCGATGAAGGTGCCAGACCTAGACGCGAGAATAGGATGGGTTTGCTTACGCTCAACCCATCCTACGCGTCACAAGGCCACGTCTTCAGCTCTTGTCATTATCCAGCTTCGGAATGTTCGATCCCTCACCGGCGCTCAACAGGCCCGTCTTCGAATACAGATCCAGCTTGGCGCGGGTATCGGTGATGTCGAGGTTGCGCATGGTGAGCTGGCCGATCCGGTCCGCCGGCGTAAACGGTGCATCCTCGACCTTCTCCATGCTCAGGCGCTCCGGCGCGTAGGTCAGGTTGGGGCTCTCGGTGTTGAGGATCGAGTAGTCGTTGCCACGGCGCAGTTCGAGCGTCACTTCGCCGGTGATCGCACGCGCGACCCAGCGCTGCGCCGTCTCGCGCAGCATCAAGGCCTGCGAGTCGAACCAGCGGCCCTGATAGAGCAGCCGGCCGAGCTTCATGCCGCTCATGCGATATTGCTCGATGGTGTCTTCGTTGTGGATACCGGTGACGAGGCGCTCATAGGCGATGTGCAGCAGCGCCATGCCTGGCGCCTCATAGATGCCGCGGCTCTTGGCCTCGATGATCCGGTTCTCGATCTGGTCACTCATGCCGAGGCCATGGCGGCCGCCGATGACATTGGCCTCAAGGAACAGCGCGACAGGATCGGTGAAGGTCTGGCCGTTCAGCGCAACGGGCTGGCCATCCACAAACCGCACCACGACCTTCTCGGCCTTGACGGCGCAGTCGTCGCGCCAGAACGGCACGCCCATGATCGGGTTGACGATCTTGATGCCGCTGTCGAGCTGTTCGAGATCCTTGGCTTCGTGCGTTGCGCCGAGCAGGTTGCTGTCGGTAGAATACGCCTTCTCGGCGCTCATCTTGTAGGCGAAGCCGTGGGCGGTCATGAAGGCGGACATTTCGGCGCGGCCGCCCAGGTCGTCGATGAATTGATCGTCGAGCCAGGGCTTGTAGATCTTCAGGTCCGGATTGGTCAGCAGTCCGTAGCGGTAGAACCGCTCGATATCGTTGCCCTTATAGGTCGAGCCGTCGCCCCAGATATTGACGCCGTCTTCCTTCATGGCCGAGACCAGCATCGTGCCGGTGACCGCGCGCCCGAGCGGCGTGGTGTTGAAGTAAGCGATGCCGCCGGTCGAGACATGGAAGGCGCCGGATTGAATCGCGGCAATGCCTTCGTGAACGAGTTGCGAGCGGCAATCGACGAGGCGCGCCTTCTCGGCGCCGAACTCCATCGCCTTGCGCGGAATCTCGTCGTAGTCAGCTTCGTCAGGCTGGCCGAGATTGGCGGTGTAGGCGAAGACCTTGGCGCCCTTCTGCTTCATCCACAGCAGTGCCGCTGACGTGTCGAGGCCGCCGGAGAAGGCGATGCCAACATTTTTGCCCTTGGGCAGGCTCTTCAGGATCGTAGTCATCGAACGTCCAATCGGGCAATTTCGGTTGAATTGGGTGCGGGACCGACCTCGCGACCGCGCAATTTCTGCCGCCAGCGATAGCCCGGCCAGGCAAAGCGCGTCAACGCAGCGTCAATCTCCTCATCCGTCTTCCGGGTCGAGGGCCAGCGGTAAATCCATCCGTGAATCAACCAGATGACCAGGAATGAGACGAGGCCGGCGATGGTCACGTCGGTAAAGAAATGGCCGCCGAAGGCCATCCGCCAGCCCGAGGTGGCGAGGCCGAACACCGTTGCTGCCGCATAGGCGTAGGGCCGCACTGACGGCGGCGCGAGCGCAGCGGGGGCGTAGGTCCAGAACGCCGTGGCGCCTTCGCCGGAGAAGAACGAGCAGTTGCGGCCGCACTGGCCGGTTGGATTCCACCAGGCCTTGAACTGCCAGGGGCCGTTGAATTCGGAGACCATCACCGGCCGCGGCCGGCTCCAGAAGCTCTTGAAGGTCAGATTGGTCAGGACCCCGGCCGACATCAGCATGGTGAGGATCAGGAAGGCCACGGTGCGGCCCTTCACTAGTAGCGGCCGGTTCGGCCAGATCAGCTTCACGATCAGCGCGAGGATTGAGGGGGCGACGAAAGCCCATGCGATCCACATCGCCGCATCGCGGGCGAACTGCGCATAGGGCAGCGACGTCGTGGGGAAGCGTCTGGTCTCGGGATCGTAGAACAGTGCCGCGAGCTTGAGGTCGAGGTTGGGCCAGACTCCGAAGATAATGGCAATGGCGGCAAACAGCCCAAGCGCGATGAGGAGTCCGGTCCGGTTCATGGCGGGCGGTTTAACCGAGGCAGGAGTTGAAGGAAAGGCAGTGCACTAGGGGCCGGCCGCGACATCGGGCTGCGGTGGCGCGCGCCGTGGCTGCCGCCAGGCGCCGGCGTTGCGGCCGGCGATCACCCAGTAGATCAGTCCGGCAACGATACCCGCGCCGGTCATCACTTCGAGATGCCGCCGTACAATGCCGTCGAAACTCATCGTCGCAGGGTCATAGGGGATCAGGCCGAGATAACAGGCGAGGCCGACCGCCGCGCCGCCGAGCGCATAGACGATAACGCTGCGAATGTAGAAGGCCTCGGTCATGAGGACGACGAGCATTGCCGGGATCAGTGCGAAGCCGCTGATGAAGATGAAGCCGAAGCCCAGCAGGATGTTGATTGTGTTGGGATCGATGACGCCGGTATCGAGCGCGCTGAGCTCCGGAAACAGGATCGAGAACACCACGATCGCGCCGCCGACGAGACAGGCCGCGCAGAAGCCGAGGAAGATGACGAACAGGCGGCCGATCAGCGCCATCGTCAGTCCGTCATCGCCATCGCGCGCAAAGCCTGACGCTCGCGCGCCGACAGTTTCTCGGTCTCCGACTTCAACTGGCCGCAAGCGGCGAGAATGTCGCGGCCGCGCGGCGTGCGCACCGGCGAGGAATAGCCGGCATTGAAGATATATTCGGAGAACTTCTCGATCTGGTCCCAGTCCGAACATTCGTAGCGCGTGCCGGGCCACGGATTGAACGGGATCAGGTTGATCTTGGCATGGATGCCCTTGAGCATCTTCACCAGCAGCTTGGCGTCCTCGAGCGAGTCGTTGACGCCTTTCAGCATCACATATTCGAAGGTGATGCGCCGTGCGTTGGAGGCGCCGGGATAATCGCGGCAGGCCTGCATCAGTTCTTCGAGCGGATATTTCTTGTTGAGCGGCACCAGCTCGTTGCGGAGTTCATCGCGCACCGCGTGCAGCGAGATCGCCAGCATTACGCCGATCTCGTCGCCGGTGCGCTTGATGTTCGGCACCACGCCGGAGGTCGACAGTGTGATGCGCCGGCGCGAGATGCCGATGCCTTCATTGTCGGAGACGATCAGCAGCGCGTCGCGCACCGCGTCGAAATTGTAGAGCGGCTCGCCCATGCCCATCATCACGATATTGGTGACGCGGCGGTTGCCGTCCGGGGTCTCGCGGTCGGCCCAGTCACCCAGGCGGTCGCGGGCCACCATGATCTGGCCGACGATCTCGCCGGCCGTCAGGTTGCGCACCAGCCGCTGGGTACCGGTGTGGCAGAACGAGCAGTTCAGGGTGCAGCCGACCTGGGAGGAGACGCAGAGCGTGCCGCGATCGGTTTCGGGGATATAGACGCACTCGACCTCATGGGCCTTCTCGCCGGCGGTGCCGGAGGGCAGCCGCAGCAGCCATTTCCGGGTGCCGTCATTGGAGATCTGCTCGACCACGACCTCGGGCCGTGCCACCGTGAAATGCTTCTCGAGGTCTTCGCGCATGCCTTTGGAAATACTGGACATTTCGGCGAAGGTCTGGACGCCCCGGACATACATCCAGTGCCAGATCTGCTGCGTCCGCATCTTGCGCTGGGCCGGCGCCACGCCGATGGAACCGAGCTTTTCCGCGATTTCCGTGCGCGACAGGCCGATCAGGGACGGCTTGGCCAGCGGCACATAGGTCTCGGTGGCGATCTTCTCCAGCGGCATCTCGCCCGCGGGCAATGCGCGGGAAGCGTCGATGGCGGAGCCGGCCTCGGCTGAAACGGGGGTCATGGCGTTCGATCTATGATGTCGCGGGAAATCAGGCCTTAAACAGGCCGACCTCAAATAAGCTTTTCGCGCCCGAATGAAAAGGCGCGAAATGCGGCAATATTAACGGCGACAAGGATTTAGCCGGTGTTTGGCGGCAATTACCGCCGGCAATCCTGCGCCAGCCTGTCCAGCGCCTGGGCCAGGCCCTTCAGCGAAAACGTGTCGGTGGTCTCGGTGCCCTTGGCGGAGACGCCCTTCACGGTCACGTCGGCCGCCTTGCGCAGGGCTTCCACCATGCGCTCTTCTTCGGCGGCATTCTTGATCCAGAGCCCGTCGCCCTGCGTATACATCGCATAGCGCGCGCCGCCGACTTCCAGCGTGGACTCGGAGCCCGGCTTCAACTGATAGCCGATCATGATCGAGACTTCGTTGGTCACCTTCTCGGCCGGGCGGGTCGAGACGAAGGCGTAAGCGGGATCGCGCGGGCGGTTCGCCGGATTGGTCTTTGACGACGCCGGCTTGGCCAGAGCAAAGCAGACTTTCTTGCCGTTCGGTGTCGCGGTGTAGGCGCCCCACGAGCCGAACTGTCCGACCAGCGTGGGCTCGGCGCCACCCGCTGCAGCAGGCGCCGCGGCTGCTGGCTTTGCCGGTGTGGGCGCTGCCTTCGGTGCGGCAGCCTTGCCCTTCGATGCAGCGCTCTGCGCCTGCGCAAGATCGGAGATACCGACCATCGCTACACTCATCGACACAACTGTCAGGAATCGCCGCACGGACATCAAGTCTCGATCCTCTATCATTGTGACTGGAAGATGGCTCGCAACAAGACGGCTTTACCAAGACGATCTGGAATCGCTGACGTCACGATGTCTGCCATATCCGCAAATCGCTTTCTTGAAAAGGCAGACGCGACTCCCGCAAGGATAGCAGTCCTTGCCTTGCTGCGCGCTGACGGCGCAGGAGTCATCCTCAGTTTTCTGCTCAGTTTTTTGCACGCGCCGCACGCTGCGCTGCCCACTGCGCATCGCTCCACTGCAGCAGATCCTCTGCGCCGGATGCGCGCAGGTGTGCGCCCCCATCCTGCACCACCATCTCGCCATTGATATAGCCGGCCTGATCGGAAATCAGGAAGCTTGCGAGATTTGCGAGCTCGCTGTGTTCGCCGACGCGGCCGAGCGGGTTCTGCGCCGCAGGGCCGCTGTCGCGTCCCTCGGGCCGCAGCTGCCCGGTCGCGCCAGTGGTGGGGAACGGTCCGGGCGCGATGGCGACGGTGCGGATGCCCCTAGGTCCCCACTCCACCGCAAGCGACTTCGTCATTGCAAGGAGTCCGGATTTGGCCATCGCCGATGGCACCGTGAAAGCACGGCCGGTAATGGTCGATGTCGAGAGGATGCTCAGCACGACGCCCTTGTGGTGTCCCGCGATCCAGCGCCGTCCGGCTTCAAGGGTGCAATACATGGCGCCGTGCAGCGTCGGTGCGAGGATCGCATCGGCGGCGCGGGCAGAGAGGTGCTCGCTCTGTGCGATGAAGGTGGCCGCGGCATTGTTGACAAGGACGTCGAGCGGCCCGTCGCGCCAGATTGTGTCCATCATCGTCTCGACCGCGTCGGCGTCGCGAATATCGTATCGTGCGACGCTGACCTCGCCGCCGAAATCGGTCCGCAGTTGTGCTGCAGTCTGTTCGAGCAATTCAAGCCGGCGACCGCAGAGGATGAGCTCGGCACCCAGCTCCGCAAAGCGGCGACTCATGGACGCACCGAGGCCGGAACCGCCGCCGGTGACCAGAATGCGCTTGTTGGCGAGCAGCGTTGTCTCGAACATGGGACGGTTCCTCGGTTGGCCGCGTGGCGGAATTACCTTTTCTCGAATCAGATTGTAGCGCGCCGTCAAATCCGGCATGACTCCCTTCAACTGTCTCAAGCCGAAGGTCAGATGATCAGATGAAAGCCATTCTCTGCTCGCAATTCTGCGAACCCGATGATCTCGTTCTCGCCGATATCGATGATCCCGTTGCCGGTGACGGTCAGGTCGTTATCGCCATCAAGGCGGCGGCGCTGAATTTCTTCGACATCCTGATGATCCAGGGCAAATACCAGATCAGGCCGCCGTTCCCGTTCTCGCCGGCTGCGGAAGTCGCTGGTGTGATCGAGAGCATCGGCAGCGGCGTGACCGGCCTCAAGGTTGGTGACCGTGTGGTCGCATCTGTGGGCCACAATGGCGCCCGTGAAAAGATCGCGGTGCCTGCGGCATCCGCCGTGAAGATTCCCGACAACCTCGATTTCGATCGCGCTGCCGGCGTGATCATCACTTACGGCACGGCGCTGCATGCGCTGGAAGACCGCGCCAGCCCGAAGCCCGGCGAGACGCTGGCCGTGCTCGGCGCCGCGGGCGGCACTGGGCTCGCGGCCTGCGAACTCGGCAAGCTCTTGGGACTCAAGGTCATCGCCTGCGCATCGTCGGACGAGAAGCTGGAATTCGCCAAGAAGCATGGCGCGGATATCGGCCTGAACTACGCGACCGAAGATTTGAAGGAAGGTCTGAAGAAGCTGACGGACGGCAAGGGTGTCGACATCATCTTCGATCCGGTGGGCGGCAAATATGCCGAAGCCTCGCTGCGGGCTATCGCCTGGGAAGGCCGCTTCCTGGTGATCGGCTTCGCCGCCGGCGACATTCCGAAGATGCCGCTCAATCTCGCGCTGTTGAAGGGCTGCGACATTCGCGGCGTATTCTGGGGCGCCTGGGTACGGCAGAATCCCGAGAAGAACCGCGCCAATCTGGAAAAGCTGGTGAAGTGGGTCGCCGAAGGGAAGATCTCATCCCATGTCGACAGGACTTTCCCGTTGGCCAAGACAGCCGATGCGTTGAAGGTACTGGCAGGCCGTCAGGCCATGGGCAAAGTGATCCTTCATCCATAAAACTGAATGAGGCGGACGCGGATTACGCGTCCGTTTCACCCTTCGCCAATCCACGAGCAATGGCCGCTCTAGCAGCCGCGCGATGGTCCTCGTTGATGTGGCTCGCCACCATGCGCAAGGCGGTGGCCAGCACCGCGGCATCATCAGTGAATCCCAGAACGGGCAGCATGTCCGGCACGAAATCGAATGGCAGCACGAAATACGCGATGGCGCCGAGCAGCGCCGCCTGGACATGGCGCGGTGTCTGCCGGTCGAAGGCGCAGTAGTAAGCCGCCAGCAAGTCTTCGGCGAAAGGCAGCTTGACCGCCAGTCGCTTGAGCTTGTGCCAGAACTGCTTGCGTACGCTTTCGCGGTCTTTGGCCAGTTCATCGGCTGGCTCGAAGCCCACGCTGTGGTCGGTTGCCATCGGCAATGTCCTCACGGCTGCAGTTTGCAGCCTTTCCGGTAAATGGTGATCCGGCTCCGGCGTCGCAACATTCAGCAATGCTCAGGAGTGGCCGAGTTGCCCGGCGATGGTATTCATGGCCCTGGCCAGATCGACGTCGCGCTTGGTGACGCCATCCGCGTCGTGGGTGGACAGTACTACCTCCACTGTCTTGTAAACATTGCGCCATTCCGGATGGTGGTCGCTCTTCTCGGCGACCAGAGCGACCCGCGCCATGAAACCGAAGGCCTCGTTGAAATCCTTGAACGTAAAGGTCCGGGCGATGGCATCGCGCCCGGAAACCTCGCTCCAGCCTGAGAGCACCTTGAGCGCCGCCTTGCGGGCCTCGGCCGAGAGTCGTTCCACCATGCCAACCTCCTGCTTCACTTGAACTTTACTCTAACGCCCGGTGACACAGGTGGGATCCATGCCACAATAAGGCAGCAAATGCCGCGCATGCAGGAAAGTAACCAAGCCCGTCGGTAACCATGCTGCCGGTGGAACGGCGCGTCGACCCGAAACTTTGCTACATTGTCGCTCGAACCCATTTGGCGCAGATGAATTTGAAGCGATTGTTTTCCAGATCCATGGCAGATGGTCCCGATGTTATCGGGCCGATAGGGCCGCCGTCACCGCGGTCGATCCGGCGCAAGATGACGCTGATCACGCTGGCCGGGACGTTGGCGATCGTCGCAGCCGTGGCAGGCGCTTACTACTTCGCCATGAAGCCGGTGCCGCTGCGGATCGCCGTCGGTCCGCCGAACAGCGACGACGTGAAAGTTGTGCAGGCGCTGGTGCAGTCGTTCTCGCGCGATCACTATACGGTTCGTTTGCGGCCGATCCTCACCGAAGGCGCCACCGCCAGCGCCAAGGCGCTTGCTGATGGCAAGGCCGATCTCGCGATCATCCGCGGCGATCTGGAAGTGCCAAAGAATGCGCGCGCGGTCGCCACGCTGCGCAAGAACGTCGCCGTGATCTGGGTGCCGCCGGCCGCCAAAGGCAAGAAGTCCGGGCCGAAGATCACCAAATTCTCGCAGCTTGCCGGCCGCCGCGTCGGCGTGATCGGCAAGACGCAGGCCAACGTCAACCTGCTCAACATTATCCTGCGGCAATACGGCGTCGATCCCGCCAAGGTCACCATCGTGCAGTTCTCGACCACCGAAGTGGCCGAGGCGGTGAAGGACCAGAAGGTCGATGCGTTCATTGCGGCAGGTCCGGTGAACAGCAAGATCACCAATGATGCGATCCAGGCTTCGAGCCGCGATGGCACGCCGACTTTCCTCGCGATCGATTCCGCAGAAGCCATCGCGCAGAATTTCCCGATGTATGAATCATCGGAAATTCCTGCAGGGGCCTTCGGCGGCGCGCCGGCGCGGCCGGACGATGACGTCAAGACCATCAGCTTCTCGCATCACATCGTGGCACGGCAGAGCCTGTCCGATGTGACCATCGCCGCCTTCACGCGGCAGCTGTTTGCGATCCGTCAGCAGATCATCAACGACTTCCCGCTGGCGGCGAAGATCGAGACGCCGGATACCGATAAGGATGCGGTGATCCCCGTGCATCCCGGCGCGGCCGCCTATGTGGATGGCGAAGAAAAGACCTTCCTCGATCGCTACAGCGACTACATCTGGTGGAGCCTGATGGGGCTCTCGGCGATGGGCTCGATCGGCGCCTGGTTCGCGAGCTATCTCAAGAAGGACGAGCGCAACGTGAATGTGTCGGAGCGCGATCGTCTGCTCGACATGATTGCCGCCGCGCGCAAGAGCGAGTCCCTCGAAGAGCTCGATACGATGCAGGCGGAGGCCGACGATATTCTGCGTCATACGCTGAATTGCTACGAGCACGGCGCCATCGAGGAAGGCACGCTGACAGCCTTCAACATTGCGCTTGAGCAATTTCACAACGCCGTCGCCGATCGCAAGGCACTGATCGGTATGATCCCGCCGGAGCCGATGAATCCGCCGGAGCAATTGCGCCAGCCGCCGCGGCCGCTCGCGGTCTAGAGTCTTTCGTTTTGACGCGTTTTCTTCACGCGAACCGGGACCACTTCGCTCGAAAACGCTTTAGCGCTTGAGATAGCGCCAGCCGATCACGACGCCGCTCACCGAGACGATGGTGCCGAGAATCGACAGCAGCCACACCACGATGTCCCAGGCCGGGCGATACATCAGCAGCAACTGAAAATCGAAACTATGCAGCGCGTTGAACAGCCAGCGATAGGTGCGCCGGCTTGAGTCTATACGGCCGAGGATGTCGCCGGTGACCGGGCTGATGTGAAACCAGGTTTGCGCGTCATCATCGAATGTTGCGCGTAACACTGGCAATTCGCGGTCATTGTGGTGCGCGTACCAATAAGCGTCGTATTTCCAGAGGGTTATCTGGTTTTCGAGGCGCGAGTCTGGCAGCAGCTTTGTTGCGGCTTTCCAGAGACGTTCTTGCGGCAGTCTTGCGATTTCGCCGCTTGCCGGATCAATCACCGTCCTTGTGCCGTCGCGTGACGCGACGATCATCAGCGGCATGCCGTCGATCCATACGAACCGTGCTTCGACCGCGGCCTTGTCCGCCGGTGCGCGAAGGGCCACAGCGATGGTTGGCGCATCGTGGCCGGCATAGCGTTGCAATACCTCGCGTGGCGTATTGCGGTCGGCAAAAACACGGCCGGGATCGAGCGACAGCCAGCCCGAGAACATCCAGGTCAGCACGAACAGGCCGGCGATCAGTCCGGTGACGTGATGCCATGCCATCCAGCCGCGATAGGGCGTGATGTTGCCGTTCGCATAACGTCGCTTCAGACGAACGCGCAGAATGCCGATCCAGATTCCGGTAACGCCGACGATCAAACAGATGCCGGATGTCCAAAGCACCACGAGCCGCCACAGCGGGCCGTCCTTGCGCAACACGGTCGGATAGATCCAGTGCGGGATCGAGCCGAGCCAGTTCCAGACGCGTTCGGTGCGATTGGTATCGAGCGCGATTTCGCCGGAGTGCGAGGAGACGTAGAGTTTGGTGTCGGCTTCGTCGCCGAGTGTGATCAGATACAACGGCCGCAGCGGATCGTAGCGTGCGGTGACACTCCATTGATCGCGATCGACAATCTCTTCGAGCTGCGGTGATCGGCTTGCGGGATGATGTCGCGCGACTGCAAGTGCCTGCAGTTCGTTGATCTCGGTGATGGTGCGGCCATCGACGGCGGAGATGGTTTGCCGGTTGCCGTCCCAGCCAGTCAACCGATACACCGGCTCGTCGGCAACCATGTTCAATCGCAATTCGCGCGGATAGCGCGTGGCACCGGCAGCCTTCATCGCCTCGTCGGGAGAGAGCGCCACTTTCTCCCAGACGATATCGGGCAATGCCGCCAGCCGCTCTTTATCGGAGAGGCCGGGAAACGCGACATACATCATCACCACGCCCGAGATGAACCACATCGCGAAGAAGAGACAGGTGACGATACCGACCCAGCGGTGGCCGATATACAGCCACCGCCGGAGTGTGCGTGTCAGCTTGCGCGACAAGCTCAGAACTTCACATTGACGGCGAGCTGAGCCGTGCGCGGTAGGCCGAGCAGCCACTGATTGGTGCCGCCCGATGTTGCATAGACCTCGTCGAGCAGATTGTAGACTCGGAACGACACCGTTGTATTGCGGTCGGCCTTCCACTGCACGCCGGCATTGACAACCTGATAGGCAGGACGCACGAGCGTGTTGGCGTTGTCTGCATAGATGCGGCCGACGAATTGCACGCCCACATTTGCCGACCAATCCTGTGCAAAGGCCCAGGTCGCCCAGATGTTGGAGACGTTCTGCGGCACGTTGGCCGGCACGTTGCCGGCGTAGTTCACCGCAACGCCGCCAACTGATTGCACGAAGTCATCATATTTCGCACGCAGGAAAGCGGTATTGGCATCGATGCGCCAGCCGTGGTCGAGGGCGAGGCCCACCGAAGCCTCGACGCCGCGCGACGACTGCTGACCGACCTGAACGACCATTGACGGCAAGTTCGGATCGCGCGCCAACAGGTTGTTTTTGACGATCTGATAGCCGGCTAAGGTCCACTCGCCGCGGCCACCCCAGAACGATTGTTTGACGCCGATCTCGACCTGCTTGCCTGTCGCTAGTTCGAAGTTCTTGTTTGTTGCTGCCAGCGAGACTAGGCCGCCAACCGGATCTACGGCTGTAGAGTATTGGCCGTAGAAGGCCAGGTCCTTGATGGGCGTATAGACCGCTCCGGCGCGCCAGCTCGTCGCCGAGAAGGATTTCTCGAAACTGTTACCGGGGGTGACGTAGTCGGTGCGATTGATGGTCGGCTCGTCCTGCCGGATGCCACCGATCAGAGAGAGTTGTTCCGTGATCGACAGACGGTTCTCGGCGAATAGGCCATACTGGTTGGTCGTGGTGCTGAAGCCTGGAACCGTCTGGGTCGTTGTCGCAGCGAAGGAGCCAGGGAAAAAATCAGTGAGCGACACCGACGACGTGCCGCCATAGGGCGAGTTGTTGGTGTGTTTGAAGTCGATCTGGTTGACGTCGAAGCCGGCGACGAATTCGTTAGTCATGCCAAAGATATGGCCGCGGAACGTCGCGTCGAAGCGGTCGCCGATCTGCTGCTGGTCGTGGAAGATCTCGATATAGTCGCTGCGATTGATGCGGCCCGTTGCGGCGCTGAAGTTGTAGGTCTCGACGTCTTTCCAGTGCCGCTGGCTGTTCAGGTAGTACAGGGTGTTGCGCAGCGTAATGCTGTCTGTCACCTGCCACTCGGTCTTTACCTGGTTCCAGCTGTCCTGATAGCGGATGCTGCTGTCGCCGACATTGTAGTTCCTGAAGCGCAGGGATTCATCGAGCTTGCCGTTGATCAGCGGTGTGCCGAAATAGCGCGACGGGCTGCGATCGCCGTAATCCGTGGAGATCGTCCAGGTGATGTCTTCGGTCTGCTTGATCTGGACGGCGGCATGCACTTCGACATTGGAGGTGTTGTCACGATCGACCCAGCCGTCCGACATGTTGCCGGTCGCGGTGATGCGATAGGCGACATCCTTGTTGATCGGTCCACCGCTATCCACTGCAATGCGCCGGGTCATGTTGCTGTCGAGCGAGATTTCGGCCTGATTGCGCGGCACCCAAAGCGGCAGTTTCGAGATGACGTTGATGGCGCCGCCGACGGCACCTTCGCCATACATCACCGATGCCGGGCCGCGTAGCACCTCAACGCGCTCAGCTGACCAGGTATCATAGGGGAAGGTCAGCGTGCCCGAGCCGACATAGAGCCGTGTGCCGTCATACAGAGTCATCACGGTGCCGTTGCCGGTGAAGCCGCGGGTGTTGAAGGCGATGCTGCCATTGCCCGGCGCCGGGCTTGCGGTGAAGCCGGTGGCGTTCTGTGTCACGGCGTCAATCAGGTTCTGCTGGCCGCGTTCGGCCATGGTTTCTGCCGAGATCACTTCGACGCTGGCCGGCGTCTGCAGGCGCGTGAGGCCGAGGCGGCTGCCGGTGGATGTCGTGCCTGTGAGGTTGAGCGTCGGCGTTGCGAAGACAGGGCCTGTCAGCGTGGCAACCGGCGCGCCCGTATTGGCGGTGACATTGCGCTGCTGACGCAAGCGCGCGGCGCGCGTGGCCTTGCCTGATGTGGCGCGGCGCGCGCGCGTTGGCGTCACCGTCGGCTGCACCACCACTGGGTCGAGTACGTGGTGCGATTGCGCAGGTCGCAGCGAGCCCTCGGCGGGCACAAGGAAGCAGGACAGTGCGACAGAGGAAAGAAGAGCTTTGCATTGCTTCGATGCATGGGAGACGGAGGTCATGAACAGGACTCGCGGTTACGTGGCACGTCACCGCAAACCAAGTCGCCCCGCCGCTTTCAAACAGGCAGTGTGACTTCCACCAGGACACCCCGCCCAATGTGCTCGCGTGTGACCACGACTGGCGGCAGGTCTCCTGGCTCGCGGGTCAGTGCCTGTCGCCGCCTTCCCAGGTAAACACCCAGTGGCTCTTGGCGCAGGCTCGCCGCTTACAGTTGCGGGGGCAGCCGCGGAATCGGGGATCCCCTCACCGCATTCCCTTTTGATCCCCGAAGGGAACCGTCACGTTCACGTTAAGGTGAAATTTCCAAATGTGTCAATCAAGCTGCCAGTCATTCGCAGCTTGCTTTGGCGGGTGTTGATATTGCGCATCACCTGTCATCGCAGCGTCAAGCGATCTGCCTAGAGCCACTGGTGCCAGAGCCAGGATCAGGAGTTCGCCATGGCACTACGTTTATCCCGTCGTCGCTTCCTCGCGCACTCAGCCGCAGCAGGCGCAAGCTTCCTTGCGATGCCCTATCTCAGCCGCGCCGCCGATCGCCCGGTGGTGTCACATGGCATTCAGTCCGGCGATGTCGGGACGAGCAGCGGCATGATCTGGTCGCGCGCCGATCGTCCGGCGCAGATGATGGTGGAAGTCGCCACCACCGAATCCTTCAGCAATGCGCGCGCCTTGCCGCCGATTGCAGCGCTGCCCGAGAGCGATTTCACGGCGAAGCTGCTGCTCGATAATCTGCCGGCCGGGCAGGATATCTTCTACCGCGTCAAATTCCGTGATTTGTCGCATACCGCAATCGTCGGCGAGCCGGTGATCGGTCGCTTTCGCACCGCGCCGGCGGATCGCCGTGATGTGTCCTTTGTTTGGGGCGGCGATGTCGCCGGGCAGGGCTGGGGCATCAATGCCGATGACGGCGGAATGGTCACCTTCGCCACCATGCGCAAGCATAATCCGGATTTCCTGATCCACTCCGGCGACACGATTTACGCCGACGGGCCGATCCTGCCCGAAGCAAAATTGCCGGACGGCACGATCTGGAAGAACACCATCACGGTGCCGGAAAAGGCGAAGGTCGCCGAGACGCTCGACGAATTCCGCGCTGCGCACAAATACAATCTGCTGGACGACAACGTTCGCGCCTTCAATGCGCAGGTGTCGATCTTCGGCCAGTGGGACGATCACGAGGTCACCAACAACTGGTCGCTCTCGAAGCAGTTGCCGTCGTCTTACAAGGAGCGCGACATCACGCTGCTGGCTGCGCGCGGCGCCCGTGCCTTTCACGAGATGTATCCGATCTCGGTCAATCCGAACGAGCCTGGCCGCGTCTATCGTACTCTGAATTACGGCCCGCATCTCGATGTTTTCCTGCTGGACGAGCGCAGCTATCGCGGGCCCAACGGCCCGAATCTGCAGGAGAGCTATGGTCCCGATGCGTATTTCATCGGCCCGGAGCAGATGGCTTGGCTGAAGCGCGCCCTGATGGCCTCGAAGGCGACCTGGAAGGTCATCGCCTCCGACATGCCGATCGGCCTCGTCGTCTATGACAACGCTGTCGACAAAACCGGGTCTGAGGCCATCGCGCAGGGCGACGGGCCAGTGCGAGGCCGCGAGCTGGAAATCGCCGACATCCTGCGCTTCATCAAATCGGCCGGTATCCGCAACACGGTCTGGCTGACCGCCGACGTGCATTACACGGCGGCGCATTACTACAATCCGGAGAAGGCCCAGTTTCAGGATTTCGAGCCGTTCTGGGAGTTCGTCTCCGGGCCGTTCCACGCCGGAACCTTCGGCCCGGCGGCGCTCGACAATACCTTCGGCCCCGAGGTCCGTTTCGTGAAAGCGCCGGGGCCCGATAAGCAGAATTTGCCCCCGTCGGCCGGCATGCAGTTCTTCGGTCACGTCAAAATCGACGGCCAAAGCGGCCAAATGACCGTTACCTTGCGGGATCGGGCCGATATGGCCCTTTGGGCCACGGTTCTGGACCCGAAATTGGGCTAACCATTTGGCAGATTCGCATTGTTTTTCGGCGATTTCCCCCTATATTGCGCCGCAACGCGTCCGAGTACCCGGCCCCTTCTGGCCGGGTTTGCTTTTGGAGGGATTGCCCCAGCGCGTTTTCAGACGAGGCAGTTATCGAACGCGCTCGAGCGCAAGGCATAAGCCTTTTGTTGTCGAGCATGTCTTGTTGAACCCGCTCAAGGGCACCCAGACCGTAACCAGAAGAAGACCTATGAACCTTCGCAACATTGCTATCATCGCCCACGTTGACCACGGCAAAACCACTCTCGTGGACAAGCTGCTGCAGCAGTCGGGCACGTATCGCGACAATCAGCGCGTCCAGGAACGCGCGATGGATTCGAACGACATCGAAAAAGAGCGCGGCATCACCATTCTCGCCAAGTGCACCTCGGTGCTGTGGGATGAGGTCCAGATCAACATCGTCGACACCCCGGGCCACGCTGACTTCGGCGGCGAAGTCGAACGCATCCTGTCGATGGTCGATGGCGTGATCGTGCTCGTCGACGCTGCTGAAGGCCCGATGCCGCAGACCAAGTTCGTGGTCGGCAAGGCGCTGAAGCTCGGCCTCAAGCCGATCGTCGCGATCAACAAGGTCGACCGTCAGGACGCCCGCATCACCGAAGTCGTCAACGAAGTGTTCGACCTGTTCGCAGCGCTCGACGCCACCGACGACCAGCTCGATTTCCCGATTCTGTACGGATCGGGCCGCAACGGCTGGATGGCCGACAGCCCGGACGCGTCGCATGATGTCGGCATGAAGCCGCTGTTCGATCTCGTCATCAAGCATGTCGCGCCGCCGGTGGTTGAAGAAGGTGCGTTCCGCATGCTCGGCACCATCCTCGAAGCCAATCCCTATCTCGGCCGTATTATCACCGGCCGTATCTCGGCGGGCTCGGTGAAGCCGAACCAGGCCGTCAAGGTGCTGTCGCGTGACGGCAAGGTCGTCGAAACCGGCCGTATCACCAAGATCCTGGCCTTCCGCGGCCTTGAGCGCCAGCCGGTGGAACTCGCCGAAGCCGGCGACATCGTTGCCATCGCCGGCCTGCCGAAGGGCACGGTCGCCGACACCTTCTGCGATCCGTCGGTTGAAATTCCGATCCAGGCGCAGCCGATCGATCCGCCGACCGTGTCGATGTCCTTCATCGTCAACAACTCGCCGCTCGCCGGCACCGAAGGCGACAAGGTCACCAGCCGCCTGATCCGCGACCGCCTGTTGCGCGAAGCCGAAGGCAATGTCGCGCTCAAGGTCGTCGAATCCGCCGATCGTGACGCGATGGAAGTGTCGGGCCGCGGCGAATTGCAGCTCGCGATCCTGATCGAGAACATGCGCCGCGAAGGCTTCGAACTGTCGGTGTCGCGTCCGCGCGTGGTTCTCACCAAGGACGAAAACGGCAACACGCTGGAGCCGGTCGAGGAAGTCGTCATCGACGTCGATGAGGAATTCTCCGGCGTGGTCGTTCAAAAGATGAGCGAACGCAAGGCCGAGATGATCGAGATGCGTCCGTCGGGCGGCAACCGACTCCGTCTGGTGTTCTACGCGCCGACCCGCGGCCTGATCGGCTATCAGGGCGAACTCATGACCGATACCAAGGGTACCGCGATCATGAACCGCCTGTTCCACGACTACCTGCCCTACAAGGGCGAGATCGCCGGCCGCCGTAACGGCGTGCTGATCTCCAACGACCAGGGCGAAGCGGTTGCCTACGCCATGTTCAAGCTGGAAGATCGCGGCCCGATGATGATCGAGCCCGGCTGGAAGGTCTACAAGGGCATGATCATCGGCGAGCACACCCGCGAGAACGATCTCGAACTCAACGTTCTCAAGGGCAAGCAGCTCTCCAACATCCGCACCACGTCGAAGGACGAAGCGGTGCGTCTGACGCCGCCGATCCGCATGACCCTCGAAAAGGCGCTGGCCTATATCGAGAGCGACGAGCTGGTCGAGATCACCCCGAAGTCGATCCGCCTGCGCAAGAAGCATCTCGATGCCAACGACCGCAAGCGCGCCGAAAAGACCAAGGAAGTGATCGCGTAAGCGGGAGCTTTCTTTGACTGGTTATGAAATGCCCGGCGAAAGCCGGGCATTTTTTTGTATGGTGCGATGCCTTCACTCCGCCCCTCATGGTGAGGAGGCGCGCAGCGCCGTCTCGAACCATGAGTTGGTGTCGCGCCGACGCTTGTGGCCATCCTTCGAGACGCCGCTGCGCGGCTCCTCAGGATGAGGGCGGCGTCAATTTGTCGGCGCCCCCTGTTGCTTCAACGGATCGGCCTTCGCAAACGCCTCCATCGCCTCGCAGGTGGCGACGATGCGGTCGATGGTCGGAATGCCTGCAATTTCGATCTTCAGCACCTTCATGGTTGCGGTGATGCTGAGCAGGCAGATGTCGGCAATGGTCACCTCGTCGCCATGACAGAAGCGGCCGGTGGCGGGTTCGCTGGCGAGGCGCTCTTCCACGGCGGCGAGGCCCGTGGTGAACCAGTGCACCAGCCAGGCGCGAACTGCAGCATCGTCAAAGCCGGCGGTGATGGCGAGATATTTGCGCACACGCGGCGTAATGAGCGGATGGGTATCGGCGGCCAGCATCGCGGCGATCGAACGCACCCGGGCGCGGCCATGCGGATCGGCTGGCAGCAGCGGCGGGGTCGGATGGATCTCGTCGAGGAATTCCAGGATCGCCAGCGACTGCGTCAGCGGCAGGTGGCCGGGCTCGATCAGGGCCGGAATCGCGCCGAGCGGATTGATCTTGAGGAACGCGTCGCCGCGCTGCTCGCCCTTGTCGAGGTCGATCACGCGCTCATGCGCTTCCAATCCCTTCAGGTTGAGCGCTACGCGGACACGATAGGTCGCGGACGTCCGCCAGAAGCCGTAGAGTTCGAAATCGTGTGGGGCTGTCATGCATCTTCTCCGAGGGCAGCGGTGGCTTGAATAATTCAAGCAAGCCTTTATCCCGTTGTCACCCGTTTCCCATCCGCTGTGAATACCGACGCGATGACCAGACTGCCTTCCGAAGTAGATGTCGCCATCATCGGAGCCGGCGCTGCCGGCCTCGGCGCCGCGCGTATGCTGGAAGGTTCCGGGCTCTCCGTGATTGTGCTGGAAGCGCGCGACCGGATCGGCGGCCGTGCCCATACGATCATGGCGGCCCCCGGCATTCCGTTCGATCTGGGCTGTGAATGGCTGCACTCCGCCGACAAGAATGACTTCGTCGGCATCGCGAAAGAGCTCGGCTTCGCCGTCGACAAGTCGCGTCCGCCATGGCGGGATCAGGCCTATGACGCCGCCTTCTCGAAGGCGAAGCGCGATGAGTTCTTCGCCGCGATCGACGCGTTCTATGAGCGCGCCGAGGAGGCCGCAGAAAACGAGATCGATGCGCCGGCGGCGACATGCCTTGAGCCCGGCAATCCATGGAATCCGATGATCGATGCGGTCTCGACCTATATCAACGGTTTCGAGCTCAAACACGTCTCGCTGCACGACATGGATGCCTATGAGGACACTGACATCAACTGGCGCCTGCCCGATGGCTATGGCGCGCTGATTGCGGCCTATGGCGCGCCGTGTCCGGTGGCGCTGAACACCGAAGTCACTGTTATCGATCATTCCAGTGCGCGCATCCGCATCGAGACGTCGCGCGGCACGCTCAGCGCGGCGAAAGTCATTGTCTGCGTGCCGACCAATCTCATCGCCAATGAAAATATCCGCTTCACGCCGCCGTTGCCCATCAAGGTCGAGGCCGCCGCCGGCCTGCCGCTCGGCGCGGACAACAAGGTGATGCTGGCGCTCTCCGACGCGGAGAAGTGGCCGTCGGATATCGGGTTGCGCGGCGCCGCCATGCGCACCGGTGTCGGCAGCTTTCATCTGCGCCCGTCCGGCCGCCCCTGCATCGCCGGCTTCTTCGGGGGCAGTTTCGCACGCGAACTGGAAGACGCCGGCGCCGGCGCACTCGCTGCGCAAAGCATCGACGAGATCGTGGCGCTGCTCGGCTCGGATATCCGCAGCAAGCTCACGCCGCTCGCGGAATCCCGCTGGGGTCACGACCGCTTCGCGCAGGGCGCCTATTCGGCGGCGAAGCCCGGCCATGCCGATGCCCGCGCGGTCCTCGCGGCGCCGGTGGATGGCAGGCTGTTCTTTGCCGGCGAAGCGACATCGCCGAATTTCTTCTCGACGGCGCATGGGGCGCGGGAGAGTGGAGAGCGGGCGGCGAAGGAAGTGCTGGCCACAGGCAACCAGAGCAAAGCATAGAAGCTCGCTTACTCCATCACCCTCGCCCTCATCGCTGCATCCGGCACGATACACGCCTCGGTCTTTCCGAAGATGCGATAGCGGTTCGTTGCGATCAGGCCGTAGACCGGATTGCGCAGCGCCTTCGGCACCGCGAACAGCACGCGCACCCACTGCCAGCCGGGCAGCGTCGACAACACCGTCAGCGCCGCATCGGATCTGACATAAGCCACGCCGCCATGGATCACTGCATTGGTGTCGGGGTCGGCGGCATCAATGCCGAAATGGCGGGCGAGGCGGCTGCCATAGTCGGACTGGATCGGGGCGAAGCGAAAGCGACGATCCGTGTCGTGTTTGGCGACGAACTGGATCCAGCGCGAGCAGAAGATACAGACGCCGTCATAAAGGATGACATTGTCATCGGGCCAGGGCTCGGTCACTGCGGTGTCCACTCCGGTTGCGCAGGTTTGCGCGTCATCGCTTCCTGGCCGTACTTGCCTTCAGCGCCTTGTCCAGCGCGGCACCATAGATGTCGTCACCGCCGTCGCTTTCCGCAAGCCAGTGGCCTTCGCTCCGGAAGTCCGGCAGCTCGTGGACATCGACCCTGGCGCCACCCTTGCGAAACGCATCCGCCAGCTGGCGTGACAAGTCCGGCGAAAAATAGCTGTCATTGCGCGCGACGAGCCAGATCACTGGCACGCGCGCCGTCAGTCCGAAGGTTGCGGCCGCGGCGATCAGGCGCTGCGGCGCGCAGACGTCATTCGGCCGGTCATTGGCATGGCCGCCGCGTCCGGGGGCAAAGGCAATGATCGCTCTGACGCCTTGCGGATTGGCGCCGGCCATGGCGAGCGCGCCCCAGCCGCCCGCGGAATGGCCGACGACGATCGCGCCGTCGCTGCGAATGAAGGGTTGTTTGCGAATGTCAGTCATCGCTGCGGCGATACTATCCGCCGTGGCGCGGCCGGCGCCGAGATAGTCGGCATTGTCGCAGCCGCCCTGGTCTTCGAGATAACGCCCGCCGGTTAAGCCATGGCCGGGGCGCTCGGGCACCAGCACGGCGTAGCCACGCCCAACGAACCAGGAGGCCAGTGCGCGATATTCCGGTTGCGGCATCTGCGCGCGGCGTAGCGCGTTCTGCGTGGTGGCATGCGCAATGACAGCGAGCGGGAACGGGCCATTGCCGGGTGGGCGGAATAGCACCGCGCGGGAACTGGTATTTGGATCGGGCGACGCTACCGACCAGACCTGCCGGCGATGCGGCGCTTCTTCCGGGGCCTGCGCGCCTGATGTCTGGGCTGCGGCAGTAGCGGCGCTTCCGAGCAATGCAGCCAGCAGGCAAAGCGCTTGGACGTGTTTCATGAGCGCTCAGGGACTTTCGTGCGGACGCAATGCCTGTCGAACCCTACACGCCGCGAATCACATTGATGCAGTTGTGCACATCGATACGCGTGTGCAACTGCGACACGACTCGCGCGATACGTGCCAGCAGTGGAAAACATGGCGTTCGGCGCGCATTGGATGCAGCTCTGTCCTTTTTCGATACAACTATTTCGGTAAACTGATGCTGAAAATCCACACGTTAACCGATAATTAACGATGGACCTTGAAGAGCGCCCGCCGACTTGCTTTGATCCCCTCATGAGCACAACCCTGATCGAGGTTCGGCCGGCCAAAGCTGCGGATGCAGCCGCGGTGGCGTCCACCCATGACGAAGCCTGGCGCGCGGCCTATCAAGGTCTCATCCCGGGCCCCGAATTGGAAAAGCTGATCAATCGCCGCGGTCCCGGCTGGTGGGATTCGGCGATCCGCAAGGGCAGCCGCGTCAGCGTTTTGTGCTTCGGTGACAAGGTCGCCGGCTACGCCAATTACGGTCGCAACCGCGCCCGCAGCCTGCAGTTCGAAGGCGAGATCTACGAACTTTACCTGCGTCCGGAATTCCAGGGCCTCGGCTTCGGCCGCCGGCTGTTCGCCTCCGCCAAGCGCGACCTCGTGCAGAGCGGGCTGAAGAGCATGGTGATCTGGGCGCTGTCGGACAATGAGGGCGCGACGGAGTTCTACCGCGCTCTTGGCGGCCGCATGGTCGCCCGCTCCTCGGAGCGTTTCGGCGCAAAATCGCTCGATAAAGTGGCATTCGCCTGGACGAATTAAGCCATTAAGCCGGTTCATGATTTTCTGGTCTCGCAGGCGTTGAATCCGGGCTCCCGCTCGGCTACGCCTGTCGCAACCTGTCCTATGAAATCTGGAGTGTTTGATGCGTCTTGACGCAATCCCGCTCGGCGCCAAGGCGCCGCATGAAGTGAACGTCGTCATCGAGGTCCAGGTGGGCGGCGAGCCCATCAAATACGAGATGGACAAGGAATCCGGCGCACTGTTCGTCGATCGCTTCCTCTACACCCCGATGCGCTACCCGGGCAATTACGGTTTCATCCCGCACACACTGTCCGGCGACGGCGATCCCTGCGACGTGCTGATCGCCAACACCCGCGCCATCGTGCCGGGTGCGGTGATGAGCGTGCGTCCGGTCGGCGTGCTGTTGATGGAAGACGAAGGCGGCCTCGACGAGAAGATCATCGCGGTGCCGACCTCGAAGCTCACCCAGCGCTACGACAAGGTGAAGAACTACAGCGATCTGCCCGAGATCACGCTGCAGCAGATCCAGCACTTCTTCGAGCATTACAAGGATCTTGAGCCCGGCAAGTGGGTCAAGGTGGTGCGCTGGGGCGATGCCGCCGATGCGCAGCGCCTGATCATGGAAGGCGTCGAGCGCGCCAAATCTGAAAAAGCATCGGCAGCCAAGACCAAGTAACAGAGACCGGCGTAGCAGAAGGGGACTTCCGATGCGCCGATGGATCAAACTGCTCAGAACGGCCGCGCTGATTGTCATCGTGGCCGTTCTGCTGCTTGCGGGCATCGTTCTCGTCAACACGTTCAGCGGGGGATCGCGGCAGCTGCAGGTGACCGCGGCGGCGAAAGCGCCGGTCGATGAACAGGCGGCGGCAGAGCGACTTGCGGAGGCGATCCGCTTCCCGACAATCTCCAATTTTCTCAATCCCGATCAGGCCGCCGAACCGCTGCGTGCGATGCAGGCGCATCTGGTGGCGAGTTTCCCGGCGTTCCACGCCGCGGCGAAGCGCGAACTCGTCGGCAACTACAGTCTGCTCTATACGTGGGAAGGCAGCGATCAGGCTTTGAAGCCGATTGCGCTGCTGGCGCATCAGGACGTCGTGCCCGTTGCGCCGGGCACCGAGAAGGACTGGCAGCAGCCGCCGTTCAAGGGCGTCGTCGCCGATGGCTTCATCTGGGGCCGCGGTTCGTGGGACGACAAGGGCAACCTATATTCAATCCTCGAAGCCGCCGAGGCCATGGCGAAAGCGGGCTTCCGACCGAAGCGCACGATCTATTTCGCCTTCGGCCATGACGAGGAAGTCTCCGGCACGCGCGGTGCAAGAGCCATCGCGGCGCTATTGAAGTCGCGCAGCGTGAAGCTCGACTTCGTGCTCGACGAAGGTCTGCTGATTACCGAGGGCATCCTCAAGGGGCTGGACAGACCGATGGCGCTGATCGGCGTTGCCGAGAAGGGCTATGCGACGCTGGTTCTGACCGCGCATGGCACGCCCGGTCACTCGTCGATGCCGCCGCGCGAGACGGCGATCGGCATGATGAGCGCAGCGCTGACGCAGCTCGAAAACAAGCGGCTGCCGATGCAGATCCGCGGCACCGTCGGGGAAATGTTCGACACCATCGCGCCGGAGATGAGCGGCTTCAACCGCGTGGTGCTGTCCAATCTCTGGCTGTTCAAGCCGCTGTTGCTGCGCGAATTCGAGAAGAGCGGTCCGACCGAGGCGACCGTGCGCACGACCACGGCGCTGACGATCTTCAAGGCTGGCGAGCAGGACAATGTGCTGCCGGGCAATGCCGAAGCCACGGTGAATTTCCGGCTGTTACCCGGCGATACGCAGGCCAGCGTCACCGACCATGTGCGCAACGCCATCAGCAACGACAAGATTTCCATCACGCCATTCCCTGGCAATACCGATCCGCCTCCGGTGACAGGTACGGGCAGCCCGTCCTACCGCGCGCTCAACCAGACCATTCGCGAGATTTTCCCGGATGCCCTGGTGGCGCCGGGCCTGATGGTGGCGGCAACGGATTCGCGGCATTACACGGATGTCACCGACAACATCTTTCGCTTCTCGCCGGTGCGCGCGACGTCGGAAGACCTCAAGCGCTTTCACGGCACCAATGAGCGGCTGAGCGTCGCAAATTACGCAGACATGATCCGGTTCTATCGACGGTTGATCGAGAATACGGTGAACTAAACCGCCGGCGCTGCGAGCTTGTGAATCGCACAGGCCGCGCGCAGCGTGTTCACCAGCAGGCAGGCAACTGTCATTTGACCGACGCCGCCGGGGACCGGCGTGATGGCGCCGGCGGTCTTCAGCGCTTCCTGATAGGCCACGTCGCCGACGAGACGCGTCTTGCCTTCGGCACCGGGCAGCCGATTGATGCCCACATCGATCACGGTCGCGCCGGGCTTGATCCAGTCACCGCGCACCATTTCAGGGCGGCCCACTGCAGCATAGACCAGATCGGCCTGCGCGCAGAGCTTGGCGAGGTCGCGCGACTTCGAATGCGCGATGGTCACGGTGGCGTTTTCATTGAGCAGCAGTTGCACCAAGGGACGGCCGACCAGATTGGAGCGGCCGATCACGATGGCATTCATGCCTTCGAGTGATTTGTGCACGTTCTTGGTCAGGATGATGCAGCCGAGCGGCGTGCAGGGGGACAAAGCGGGCATGCCGCTGGCGAGGCGTCCGGCATTGGTCGGATGCAACCCGTCGACGTCCTTGGCGGGATCGATGGCGTTGACGACGGCGTCGGTATCCAGCCCCTTCGGCAGCGGCAGCTGCACGAGAATGCCGTGCACGGTGGGATCGGCGTTGAGCTTCTGCACCAGCGCGATCAGATCGGCCTGTGCGACGTCAGCCGGCAGCTTGTGCTCGAAGGAGGCCATGCCGGCTTCCTGGGTCTGCTTGTGCTTGCTGCGGACATAGACTTCGCTGGCGGGATCGCTGCCGACCAGCACCACGGCGAGGCCAGGCGTCACGCCATGTTCGGCTTTGACGCGCGCGACTTCAGCGGCGACGCGGCCGCGCAATTCGGCGGCAATGATCTTTCCATCGATGATGCTGGCGGTCATGTGTCGGTCCTGTCGTCTGTGTCGTCGGGCGTTGCTGCAGTGATCCTGCGCAGCATCGCGCCCAGTTTCGTCGGGTCGCCGTCGACCGCGATCTGCTTCACGCGCGACGTGGTGCCGGACAGCACGCGCACATCTCGCTTCGGCACGCCGAGCTGCTTGGCAAGCAGTTCGGTCACGGCGCGGTTCGCCTCGCCGCCCTCGGCGATGGCACGAACCCGCACCTTCACTACCGAACGGCCATTGGCCATGGTCTCGATCCCGTCGATATCGTCTCGGCCACCCCGCGGCGTCACGCGAACGGCGATGCTGACACCGTCAGTCGCGTAGCGCCAGGGATCTGCCACGAACCCGGCCGATCAGAAGACGCTGGGATAGATGTAGTACGTGATCACCCGCTGCAGGAACATGATGATCAGGATCAGGATGATCGGCGAGATATCGAGACCGCCGAGGCTCGGCAGCATCCTGCGGATCGGCGCCAGCACGGGCTCGGTGATCCGGAACAGGAATTCGGCGATCGCGGAGACGAACTGGTTGCGGGTGTTGACGACGTTGAAGGCGATCAGCCAGGACAGGATCGCCGAGGCGATCAGCAGCCAGACATAGAGATCGAGAATGATCAGCACGATATCGAGAACGGCGCGCATGGCGGGGATGGCTCGCGGGTTAGGTCGCGGATTCGACTGTCCGCTAAATATCGGTTCAGCCCCCCTCAAACAAGGGAAGTTCGGGGCGAAAAGTGCCGGAAAACCGCGCTTTTGCGACGTTCTTGACTTGCCGTTAACGGAGATTGTAAATGGCGCCGATTGCTGACCGGATCGCCTGCGTGACCCGGTTCGTATCGGGGCCATAGCTCAGCTGGGAGAGCGCGTCGTTCGCAATGACGAGGTCGGCGGTTCGATCCCGCCTGGCTCCACCATCCTTCGCTTGCTTCGCAAGCTCCGGCTCGGCAAGCCACCCTCCCGACCATAAAAAGCGAACCAAACGAAGGATGTCTCGCCGAAGCCCGCAGGGCGTAGGCGGATCGGATTCACACCCGTCTCAACTGCAACCTTGCCACCGCCCCCGCGATGAAGCCGCGCGGAAACAGCCGCAGCAGCAGTGGCACGATCTTAATGCCGAGGCCGGGGAAAACCGTGCGCTTGTTGGCCATCAGGCCCTGATAACCCAGCAGGGCGACGTCAGCCGCCGAGACATTGAGGATCGCCGAGTCGAGGCCCGGCGTGAATCCGGCGCGCGCCTGGAATTCCGACGGCACCGGTCCGGGGCACAATGCGGTGACGCGCACACCCTTGGAGCCGAGCTCCTGGCGCAGCGCTTCGGTGAAGGACAGCACATAGGCCTTGCTGGCGTAGTACACGGCCATTCCCGGACCCGGCAGAAAACCCGCGATCGAGCTGAGATTGAGAATGCCGCCCTTGTTGCGGATCAGGCTTTCGGAAAAGCGCAGCGACAGATCCGTCAGCGCGCGCACATTGACCTCGAGCATGCCAAGTTGCCTGTCGCGGTCCATCTCGATGGCGCGGCCGAACATGCCGAAGCCGGCATTGTTGACCACATACTCAACTTCGACATCGGCAGCAGCGAGGGCAGCCACGATCTGGTCGCAGGCGTCGCGCTGTTCGAGATCGCAGGGAATGATGATGGGCGCAGCACCGCCCGCAGCAGTGATTTCAGCGGCCAGCGCATTCAGGCGCTCGGCACGGCGTGCAACCAGAGCGACGCGATGCTTGTTCGCAGCGAAGATGCGCGCGAATTCGGCGCCAATTCCGGCCGAGGCTCCGGTTATTAACGTCACGCGCTCAGTCACAATAAGGTACTCTTGAAATACGTGAGGACGATTTGCATGCATCTACAGGCGTAATAGGGATACCCGTGATGTGCAAGTCGGAATGACCACCGGAGTACCGCAGGACCTCCAGTTCCCGAGCGTGTAGCAGTGGCATGAATTATCGGGGACCGCGCATTAAACTTTGGTTATGCGTCGTGCTGCCGTCATTTGCCGGTCAGGCTGCGCCTGCTCAGACAGTCGTATCCGTTGTGGCCGTACCGCCCGCCACGCGTCGTTTGAGCTCCATCCGGTCACGTGATGAAACTGCGAGCAGGTCGGCTGCGCGCCAGACCACATTTTCCTCGAACTCACTGACGCGGCCGTCAGCATAGACCAGCTGCCACATCATCTCGACGAGACGGACACGACCGGGCTCGTCGACCACGCGCATGATGACGCTCGTAAAGTGATAGAGATCGACGGCCTCGCCTTCGACGAGGGTGGCAGCCGAGATGAGCCTGTCAGCCGTGCCGGGATCGAGCTCGAAACGCGACTCGATCAGGCTGTGCAACTTGGCTCTCTCGATAGCTGAGGGCTCACCGTCCAGCGAGATGACGTGAAGCATCAGTGCCGTAGCGGCAAGACGGAAGCCGGTATCGTCGAATGCCTGATTTTCGTGCGCATCGGGAGACACCACGTCGGCAATGAATTGGCGCAGTTTTTCCAGCATTATTCTTTGAACCAGATGATCGCGAGGCCCGCCACGCGGCGAAAGCGCTCGTGCTTTGTGGCGCGAAAATGGAACGCATGCAATGCGGCTGGGTTCCCGAAGCGCTGATGACAGTTAAGTAACAATTGAGACGATCGGTAGTTTACGGGATCCCGTGTCACGGAATCTCATAGACCACGATCTTGTCGGCGATGCCGCGCAAGGCGGCGTGCTTCTGGATCGGTGTGATTTCGGCCTTCCTCAGGATGGCTTCCACGGCCAGCGCCGATATCACCGGGCTGGTGACATGGATCGCCTGCGAGGTTGACAGGCCCTGCACCCTGGCAGCGATATTGACGGTCTGGCCAAAGTAATCCTGCCGCTCGTTCAGCATCACAGCAAGGCAGGGTCCCTCATGGATACCGATTTTGACAACGAGGTCTTTGGTGCCGCGCTCCTCGTTCAGTCGCTCCATCGCGGCGCGCATGCGCAGACCTGCGGCCAGCGCCTGTTCGGGCCGCGTAAAGGTCGCCATGACGGCATCCCCGATGGTCTTCACGACGGCACCGGCTTCCGACGCAATGATCTCCAGCAGTGCGTGGAAATGCGCGCGTACCAGATCGAAGGCCGCGAGATCGCCGACGCGCTCGTACAAGGCAGTCGAGCCCTTGAGGTCGGTGAACAGGAAAGTCAGCGAGGTAATCTTTAGTCGCTGATCGATATTAAGATTGTCGGCCTTGTAGACATCGCGAAAGGTCTGGTTGGTGAGTATCCGCTTGGCCGTGAGGAACGGCTTGCGCTTGCCGATCAGGTGATGGAGGCCCTCGGCCGCGACAAATACCGATGGCAGCACGCGCACCTCGGTCTGGTTCTCGAGGGACAATCGCAACGGTCCGGGTTGCAGCGTGATGGTGCCGGTCGGCGTATGCTGCCGGTTGTAGATCAGCGACAGATGCTGACGTTCCTTGGTCGGTTCGCCCTGCACATCAATGAACTGCGCGGCATGGGTTACCGGCTCGAACACGATGACGAACTCCGACGGCAGGTGCAGCGACATCACCGCTTTTTCATGTGCCGGCAATTCCATTGCGTCCAGTGTCACTTCATCGGTGAGTGACGCAAACGATTCCTGATTGAGATCGACGCCTGAGCTCCAGAACACCTGCTTGAAGTATTCCCAGAGCGGCAGCGTATTGGGGTCGTGTGCAGCGATGTGCCTGACGCGCGGTGCGACCGTGAACGCCACCTCGACCTGCTCGTCAACCGACGCTTCATAGCCGCAGGCGCAGAGCCCGCAATGGTAGTCGTCATGGCGCAGCGATTTCAGCGTGCTGTGGGCGTCGAGGACGCCGCTGCAGCCCGGGCACAACACATTCCAGGTCAGGTCGAACAGGCCGAGGCGGGAGGCATGCAGGAAGCCGGAAATGACGCGCTCTTCGTTCAGGCCGCGGCGTGCCGCAAAATCCAGCACGTTGATACGATTGAGTTCGTGGTCCGCGCCGTCGCGGATCAGTTGTGCAATGGCATCGGCTACGGCCGGATCGGTCGCCTGGTTCAATGTCGCGAATAGTGCCTGAACATCACTCATGGCTTCAGTTTAGGCCAAATAGTCGCTACGTCCAAGACAGGGCTTTGCCGCAGCGCTTCAACTTGTCGTTCTGCCTAACGTGCCATGAGCGCGCGTGGGGGCGAGGAAGACATGAGGAGAGGGCGTGCTGAAATACGTCAGCGCCGCTCAATCCAGAACTGTGGCGAGCGATCCGGTTGTGTCGTCACCACGCCGATCGGCATGACGGGTGCTTTATCCGGCAGCTCGACGCGGAACGCGCCGATGATTTTCGCCAGCGCCAATGTGGCCTCGACAAGCGCGAAATGCGCGCCGATGCAGACCCGGGCACCGACGCCGAAAGGCAGATAGGCGAAGCGGTCCGGCGGCGTCGCGCCGGGCATGAAACGGGACGGCATGAAGGCGTTGGGCTCGTGCCACAATTTCTCGTGCCGATGCAGTAGCCAGGGCGCGATCAGGATCACGTCCTTGCTGGCGACGGACTGGCCAGCCAGACGATCAGGGCCCGCGGCGGCGCGCGCGATCAGGAAAGCCGGCGGATAGAGCCGCAT
This sequence comes from Tardiphaga sp. 42S5, assembly GCF_034044155.1. Taxonomy (NCBI): domain Bacteria; kingdom Pseudomonadati; phylum Pseudomonadota; class Alphaproteobacteria; order Hyphomicrobiales; family Nitrobacteraceae; genus Tardiphaga; species Tardiphaga sp. 42S5. The sequence goes on from NZ_CP139027.1 coordinate 1,036,672, forward strand.
GGTTTCATCGACCACGGCGCGGGTGAATTTCAGATGTTCGATATCGAACGTGCCGCTCGCACTGGCGGCGCGGGCTTCGGCCGCGACCTGTTCCTGAGTCGCCGGATCGAGCGTCAGCATATACAGCGCCCAGAATAGCGCCGTTGCCGTCGTCTCATGGCCGGCGAGGATCATCGTCGCCACCTGATCGCCGAGTTGCCCATCGGTGAAGGATGCGCCGGTTTCCGGATCGCGCGCGGCCACCATCAGATCGAACAGATCGCGCGGCTCGTCGTCGTTCTTGGCGGCGGCGCGACGTGCGGTCATCAGCTCGCCGACGAATGCCGTCCAGCGTCTGCGGAAGAAGGCGCGCGAGATATCCTGCGGCGTCGGCCAGCCCAGCGGCAGCAGCAGATCGAGGAAATGCGGCCGTGCCAGGTTCATGCCGTATTCCATCACGAAGTCGCGCAGCTTCGCGCCATGCTCGGCCATGCCGAACGAGAACATGGTGCGGCCTGCGATCTCCAGCGTCATCCGCTGCATGATCGCGCGAAGATCGACCGACTTGCCCTCGGCGCACTGTAAATCGGCGAGCGTATCGTCGACGGCCGAGATCATGTGCGGCACCAAAGTCGTCACCGCGCGCGGCGTGAAGGCCGGCGCCAGGGTGCGGCGCTGGTGTTTCCAGGTGCGGCCTTCGGCGAGCAGCAGGCCCTCGCCGAGCATCGGCCGCAGCACGCGGAATGCAGCGGGCGTGCGGGTATAGTTCTCGTAATTGTCCACCAGAACATGGCGGATCGCATCGGGGTCGTTGAGGATGAAGCTGGCGTGGCCGAAGAAGCGGCCGTTGATGATGTCATCTTCATAGGCGCGCTGGCCCCAGGTCTCGATAGCGCTGCGGCGCATCGCCGACATACGCCCCAGCGCACCCATGTTCTCGGGCGCACGTGGCGGGCTCGGCGGTATCAAGGCCCGTCGCGCAGCGGGAAAGTCGTAGACTTCGGCAATGCTCACGATGGACCTCGCAACCTGGAATGGGGCGCTGGGTGTGGCTCGACTATAGCAGTTGCAAATCCGGGCGCCATGAAGGCGAGAGGCAGTCTCGCCGGCTACTCGGTGAATTCCGCCACCGTGATCCGGTTTTCCGACGCCGGCCAGGCGCGCACCACGATCCGCTCCTGATTGAAGAGCGCTGCCACCGGCCGTCCGATGTCCGTGGCCGGAAGGCGGATAGTCGAGAGCGAATCCGTGGGCACGCCGGCTTTCACGTCGGTCGGCTCCTTGCCGTCGAGCAGCACGACATCGCGTGGCAGTCCGAAATAGCCGCGGACGCGCGACATCGAGATCACGGCGCCGACAGTGGCGTCGGCGGGACCCAGTGTGCGACCGGGACGCAGATGCACGACGTCGGACGAGCGGGGGAATGGCGAGCGATAGGAATGCGTGATCGGCGCTCCGGCCGATGTCAGGACGATCTCGACAGGCCAGGCCGGATCGACCCGAACCGGACCCCAGCGGCCATCGGCGGATGTGTGGGCCGAATGGAGCGCCGCCCCGATCCGTTCGCCGCTGTCAGCCGCGACGCGATACACCTCGACCAGGGCATCCGCGACCGGCCGGTTGGTGGGCACGCCGCCGGGCGTGCCGGTGACGAGACCGCTGATTTTCACCTCAGCTTCCGGCGCGATATCGATCCGCACGGGCTCGCGGCCGACGATAAATTTGTAGATCTCGCGGAAGGCACGGGGGTGAAAGCCGGTTTCGCGATGATCGATGGCACCGAGGACCAGATTGGTGGCGCCGCGCAGCGCCGGACCATCGGCGGTGACGCCGGTGGCCACGCCCGGCTTGCCGAGCAGGCGACCGTCGGCCTGCGCATATTTGTCGATGCCATCGCTGCGGAGGGTGAGGAAGGCGGTACCTTCAGTCACCTCAGGGCCTTCGCCGGGATTGAGGCTCTTGAGGAACGGGCTGCGGCCATTGAATTCGCTGCCAGGGCTATCGGTCCCGTCGAACACGCCGTGATTGGGGGTGCCGCACAGGACGGCGTGGCTGACATCGGCGCTGCCGCCATTCTTGATGTAATTGCGCACCGCATAGCCGCCGCGCGAATTGGCGACTAGCGCCACTTTCGCAGCACCAGTGCGCTTTTTCAGTTCCGCGATGGCTTCGCCGAGTTCGCGGCGCTGGTCTTCGGTGGAGGAGCGGCCCTGCTGCGCCACAGCATCGTCGGAACGCGCCAGCGGATCGGTGAAATTGAGCGCCATCAGGCGGTTGCGCGGAACGCCGTTGGTTTCCATGCGCCAGATCTGCGTCATCCAGAGCGCCGCGTGGTCACCATTGCCGTGGACGAACAGGATCGGGGGAATGTCGGAACCTGCAGTCGTGCCGGGGCCGGTCTGTGCTGCGGCCTCGAAACGGAGCGCATGGGCGGCTAGCGGCAGCATCGCTGCGCCTGTGAGGATGGTCCGTCGCGACAGCGCCATGGCTGGTCTCCCTCTATCTGCGCACGTCCGGTGCTTGCCGCTGTGATAGCGGAGCAGGCACTGGACAGACAACGCGTTTCGCAGGCATCAACTTGATGTGCCCGCGGGGAATCAGACCCGCATGGCCCTGCAGTCGCTATCTGCAGCAGACGACGGGACGATGATGGCCGAAGCAGCGAAACCAGTGGTTCTTCCCTCCGACGGCATCGCCGCCCCGCTGCGGTTTGCGGTGTTCCGGCGGATCTGGCTAGCCAGCCTGTTGTCGAATCTCGGCCTGATGATCCAGAGCGTGGGCGCCGCCTGGGCGATGACCCAGATGACGGCGTCCGCCGACAAGGTGGCGCTGGTGCAGACCGCCTTGATGCTGCCGATCATGCTGATCTCGATGCCGGCGGGCGCCGTGGCCGACATGTATGACCGCCGTGTTGTGTCGCTGGCTTCGCTGGTGCTGTCGCTGGTCGGCGCCTGCGTACTGACCATGCTGGACTGGACCGGTCACATCACGCCGAACATCCTGCTCGCCTTCTGCTTCATCATCGGCAGCGGCATGGCGCTGTTCGGACCGGCCTGGCAATCCTCCGTGGGCGAGCAGGTGCCGCCGGAGGTACTGCCATCCGCCGTGGCGCTGAACGGCATCAGTTACAATATCGCGCGCAGTTTCGGCCCGGCGATCGGCGGCATCGTGGTCGCCACCGCCGGTGCCGTCGCAGCCTTCGCGGCCAATGCGGTGCTGTACATCCCGTTGCTGGTGGTGCTGTTCCTGTGGCGTCGCAAGGTCGATGTGTCGCGGCTGCCGCGTGAGCGGCTGAGCCGGGCCATCGTGTCCGGCGTGCGTTACATTGCTAATTCGCCGTCGATCAAGATCGTGCTGACGCGCACGCTGATCACCGGCATCTGCGGTGGTTCGGTCTCGGCGCTGATGCCGCTGGTTGCGCGCGACCTGCTGCATGGCGGCGCGCAGACCTACGGAATCATGCTCGGCGCCTTCGGCATGGGTGCGGTGATCGGCGCAATGAATATTGGGCATGTCCGCAAGCATCTGAGCGGCGAAAGTTCGATCCGGGCCTGTGCGCTGATCATGGGCGTCGCAATTGCCGTCGTGGCGGTCAGCAGCGAGCCGGTAATCACTGCGGCGGCGCTGGTGGTGGCCGGCTCGGTCTGGATGCTGGCGGTCGCGCTGTTCAATATCGGCGTACAGCTCTCGGCGCCGCGCTGGGTTGCCGGACGTTCGCTCGCCGCCTTTCAGGCTGCGATTGCCGGCGGCATCGCGATTGGCAGTTGGGGCTGGGGGCATCTCACAGACATGGTCGGCGTCGAAGCGGCATTGCTGGTGTCCGGCGGAGCGATGTTTCTCTCGCCGCTGTTTGGCCTGTTCCTACGGATGCCGCCGACCGGCGCGCGCGACGAGGATGCGGAGCGTCTTGAAGATCCGGAAGTGCAGCTGCAATTGACCGCGCGCAGTGGTCCGCTGGTGGTGGAGATCGAATATCGCGTGGATCAGGAAAGCGCGCGGGCGTTCCACGGCGTGATGCAGGACGTGCAGCTCTCGCGCCAGCGCAACGGCGCCTATGGGTGGTCCATCGCGCGCGATATCGCCGATCCCGAATTGTGGACCGAGCGCTACCACTGCCCGACCTGGCTCGATTTCCTGCGCCAGCGTAATCGTTCGACGCAGTCCGAGCGCGCTTTGTATCAGCGCGCGGCGGACTATCATCTAGGGCCGGATCCGGTTCGCGTGCGTCGCATGCTGGAGCGGCCGTTCGGTTCGGTGCGCTGGAAGGACGATACGCCCGATCGCGCAGCGACCGAGGTGCTTCCTGTCGCGACGCCGGCCGGCAGCAGCGGTTAGAGCTTCTTATCTTGACGCGTTTTCCTGACGCGAACCGGTGCTCACTTCGCTCGAAAACGCTAGTCGCGCTATTGATTATTCTCGGCGAGAACTTTCGCGCAGGCCTTGCTGAGCTTCGAACGGTTTTCCTTGAGGCAGCTGAGCACGACCATGTCACCATCGTTCATCTTGGCGCGGCAGAAGCGCGAGACGTCGCGTGAGCAGGCCGACTGATTGGCTGACGTGTTACCGCCCTGCGCGAAAGCGGACGTTGCGATCAGCAGGAACGGGATGATCAAAAGTCGGGTCATGAAATAGGCCTCCCTAAAAATTGGCTATCTGATTCTATGGCGCGCAACGAAGTACGCGGGAATGGCGCAATGATGGCGAGCGTCCGGCGCCAAGTTTACGGATTGCGCGTTACGTCATTCAGGAAGCGTCGTTGCTTAACTTCGTGATCCCGAAATCACGAGATCGTCGCGATGGATCATTTCGGCGCGGCCGCTGATCCCAAGAATAATCATCACGTCCGGAGATGAGCGGCCTTTGATCTTCTCAGCATTGTCTGCGTCATAAGCCACGAGGCCGCGGCCGATTTCGTGCGTGTCCGGTCCACGCACGATAACGGCGTCGCCGCGTGCGAAGTCACCTTCCACCTTGATGACGCCGGCAGGCAGCAGACTCTTGCCGGCACGGAGTGCGGCGACCGCACCTGCATCAATGGTCAGCGTGCCTTTCGGTTCCAGCGATCCCGCAATCCAGCGTTTGCGCGCAGTGACGGGATTTGCAGGAGTCAGGAACCAGGTACACAGGCCGCCATCGGCGATCTTCTGCAGTGGATGCTCGACCTTGCCGGACGCGATGATCATATGCGTGCCCGCGGTGGTCGCGATCTTGGCAGCTTCGATCTTGGTGTACATGCCGCCGCGCGACAATTCGCTCTCGGCAGCGCCCGCCATGCCTTCGATCTCGGCAGTGACGCTGTCGACGATGGGAATCAGTTTCGCATCGGGATTGGCGCCGGGTGGTGCAGTGTAGAGCCCGTCGATATCCGACAGCAGCACCAGCAGATCGGCGGATGCCATGGTCGCGACGCGCGCCGCGAGGCGATCATTGTCGCCATAGCGGATCTCGTTGGTCGCCACCGTGTCGTTCTCGTTGATGACCGGCACCGCGCGCCATTCCAGCAGTTTGCCGATGGTCGAGCGCGCATTGAGGTAACGACGACGTTCCTCGGTGTCCTGCAGCGTCACGAGAATCTGTCCGGCACCGATGCCGTGATGGCCCAGTACTTCCGACCAGATGCGCGCCAGCGCGATCTGCCCGACGGCAGCGGCGGCCTGGCTCTCTTCGAGTTTCAGCGGACCGCGCGGAAGCTTGAGGCGGCTGCGGCCGAGCGCGATCGAGCCTGATGAGACCACGAGGACGTCGCGACCGTCTGCATGCAGCTTGGCGATATCGGCGGCCAACGCCGCAAGCCATTTGGCCCTGACTTCGCCGGCCGCGGAATCGATCAGCAGCGACGAGCCAACCTTGACGACGATACGGCGAAAGTTCTTCAGCTCGGGGCGCGACATGATGTGGGCTTTGGCAGGACGTGTGATGCTTGGACGGACGTGAGAGGCAGATTAGCTCGTCGCCGGCGCCCATGGCGCAGACTGCGCTGCGCTCTTGGCCTTGTCCGACACCGGCGCCTCGCCGATCACTGCAACGAGCGCACGCAATGCGTCCGGCACGCCTTCGCCCGTTGCGCCCGAGATCAGCAGCGGCGTCTGCTTCGCAGCGCGCTTCAGTCGGTCCTTCTGCTTCTTCAACTCGTCCGGCTCGACCGCATCGATCTTGTTGAGCCCGACGATCTCGACCTTGTTGGCAAGGTCGCCCTCATAGGCATCGAGTTCGGCGCGGACGGTCTTGTAGGCCTTGCCCGCATGTTCGCAGGTCGCATCGATCAGATGCAGCAGCACGCGGCAACGCTCGACATGGCCGAGGAAGCGATCGCCGAGGCCGGCGCCGTCATGCGCGCCCTCAATCAGGCCGGGAATGTCGGCCAGCACGAATTCGCGCGCGTCGACATCGACGACGCCGAGCTGCGGATGCAGCGTCGTGAACGGATAGTCCGCGATCTTCGGCCGCGCAGCGCTGACCTTGGAGAGGAATGTGGACTTGCCGGCATTGGGCAGTCCGACGAGGCCTGCGTCCGCAATCAGTTTCAGCCGCAGCCAGATCCAGCGCTCTTCGCCGGGCTGGCCGGGATTGGCATTGCGCGGTGCGCGGTTGGTCGATGACTTGAAGTGAGCGTTGCCAAAGCCGCCATTGCCGCCTTCGGCCAGCACATAGGTCTCGCCGAGCTTGGTGAAGTCGTGGATCAGGGTCTCGCGATCCTCATCGATGATCTGTGTGCCGACCGGAACTTTGAGCGTGATTGGCTTGCCATTGGCGCCATGGCGGTCCTTGCCCATACCATTGGTGCCGCGCGGCGCCTTGAAGTGCTGCTGGTAGCGATAGTCGATCAGCGTGTTGAGGCCGTCGACCACTTCGATGATGACATCGCCGCCGCGGCCGCCATTGCCGCCGGAGGGTCCGCCGAACTCGATATACTTCTCGCGGCGAAAAGCCACGCAGCCGTTTCCGCCGTCGCCGGAGCGAATGTAAACCTTGGCTTCATCGAGGAATTTCATGGCGTATCCGTATCGCAGGGGGGTGGTCGCGGCAACCACTTCATCGTCGGCGCATCGTGAAAAGCCCTTATTTTCGGGCCTTGCTGCGCATCTGGTGGCGTCCTAAACGACAACATCGCGCCGTTAACCAAGCCGCACCCAGAAGCTTACCTAAAGGCTCATATAGGCATGTTTGCGACCATTTCGACCGCAGCCGACAATCGTGCCGCCCGGCTGGCCGGTATCGGCCTGATGCTCCTGGGCATCAGCATGTTCTCCTGCGGCGATGCGATCGGCAAATTCCTCGTCGGCACCTATTCGGTCGGGCAATTGATGCTGCTGCGGGCCTGCGCGGCGCTGGCGCTGCTGGCGCCGTCGATCTGGCGGCATCGTGCGGACTTCCTGCAGCTCGACCGGCCGGGTCTGCAGCTCATTCGCGTGGTGCTGTCGACACTGGAAGTCGCGGCGTTCTTCTGGGCGGCGGCCTATCTGCCGCTGGCGGATGTCATCACCTATTATTTGGCCTGTCCGATCTTCGTCACCGCGGGCTCCGCGATCTTTCTGCGCGAATCTGTCGGCTGGCGGCGCTGGAGCGCGATCTTCGTCGGCTTCTGCGGTGTACTGATCGCGCTGCAGCCCTCGGCGCAGACGGTGACATGGCCGGCGCTGATCGCGCTCGGCGGCAGCCTGTCCTTCGCCGCGCTGATGCTCATCACCCGCTCGCTGCGTTCCGCGCCGGACGTGGTGCTGGCGACGACCCAGTTTATCGGCACGTTTACTTTCGGCGCCGTATTCACGGCGTTCGGATGGGTGACGCCCGATCTGCGCGATCTCGGCCTGTTCTTTCTGGCGGGCGTTGTCTCGGTCTGCGCGCTGCTCTGCGTCAATCGCTCGCTGAAGCTGGCGCCGGCGAGCACTGTGGTGCCGTATCAGTATTCGATGATCATCTGGGCGGTGATCTTCGGCTATCTCGTGTTCGGCGAATTGCCGTCGTGGGCCACGCTGATCGGTGCGGCGGTCATCATCGCAGCAGGGCTCTATATCTTCCTGCGCGAGCAGCAGCTCGGAAAGATCGCCGACGAAGTACCGCCAGCGGTGTGAACTTCTTTTCCCTCTCCCCCAGCGCAGCGAAGCTGCGCGCCGTGGGAGAGGGTGGATCGAACACGCGAAGCGGGTTCGAGACGGGAGAGGGAGAGCCATGGAACGAGAGCCTGTCCCCTCTCCCGCCTAGCGAAGCTTCGCTTCGCGCGGGGGAGAGGGGAAGTAAGAGTCGTTCACCGTCGCGTCGACGTTCCCCAGTTCTTCAGCGAACTCCACACGCCCCTTGTCAGCTTGAAGCAGTCGACAGGCGTCGACGAGCCGATCGCTTCGAAGCGGTGCAGTTGAACACCACTCCACTGGAAGCCGCACTTCTCCAGGATGTTGCGCGACGACGGATTGGCGACGCGCGCACCCGAGATCAGGTGATCGATATCGAATTCGTCGAATGCGTAATCGATCGCGGCACGTGCGGCCTCGGTCGCAAAACCCTGGCCCCAGTGATCGACGCCGAGCCAGTAGCCGAGCTCCGGCGATTCGGCTTCGCGCCAGTCGATTCCGACCATGCCGATGGGACGACGATCGAGTTCGATCAGGAACACGCTGTCGCTTGCCGTGCCGCTCAGCGAATTGACGAAATCGACTGCGTGATCCTGCTGATACGGGAAGGGCAGGCGACGCGTCATCTCGGCGATGCGGCGATCATTGGCGAGAAGCGCGATGGCTTTTACGTCCGCGAGTGTCGGCTTGCGCAAGGCCAGCCGTTCGGTCTCGAGGACGCAGCCTCTGGTTTCTCTCAACGTCGGGGTCGGAATATCCTGCAACATCTCGGGCTCCTGTGTGCGCCCCGAAGCGACGCACCAAACGAAAAGGGGAGGCCGGTTTCCCGCCTCCCCTGGAGCCCAATTTTGGCGCTCCGCCGGTTCAACAGGACCCGGCGGACTCCAATGTGTCCACCGTTTATTCGGCCGCGGCTTCAGTAATCGGGAGTACCGATACGAAAGTGCGGCCGTTCGATTTGGCGCGAAACTCCACGTGGCCTTCGACTTTGGCGAACAGGGTATGGTCTGTGCCCATGCCGACATTAAGGCCGGGGTGCCAGGTCGTGCCGCGCTGACGCGCAATGATGTTGCCGGGAATCACGCGTTCGCCGCCGAACGCCTTCACGCCGAGGCGCTTGCCAGCCGAATCGCGGCCGTTGCGCGATGAACCGCCTGCTTTTTTATGAGCCATAGCCCGTCTCCGATCTCGATAAGTTCTAGATCAATTCCTTGAAGGAATTGTCTCACAGATTCTCAACTTTTCGCAGCGGCTTATTCCGCGGCGGGCTTTTTCTTCGCAGCCGGTTTCTTGGCTGCAGCAGGCTTGGCAGCGGCTGCCTTCGGAGCAGCGGCCTTCTTCGCCGGCGCCTTCTTGGCAGGAGCTTCGTCGCCATCGACCGGAGCGGTCACGACCGGCTTCTCACGCTTCGGACGAGGTCCGATCGTCGGCGCCTTGCCGTCGGCCAGGATCTCGGTGATGCGAATCATCGTGAGCTCGTCACGGTAGCCACGCTTGCGCTTCGAATTCTTGCGGCGGCGCTTCTTGAAAGAGATGACCTTGGGGCCGCGCTTGTGATCGAGCACTTCGGCCGCAACCGACGCACCAGCCACCAGAGGCAGGCCGAGCACAGGCGTATCACCGCCCAGCACGAGAACTTCACCAAGCTGCACGATCGTTCCGACATCGCCGGCGATCTTGCCAATCTCGAGCACATCATCCGGAACGACGCGGTATTGCCGGCCGCCGGTTTTGATGACTGCGAACATCGTTATATTCCTTCGTGTTCGATCCCATCCTCGGATCAGATCCGGGACGGCTTCTTGTTCAGTCGATAAGGGTTCACCGCGACTTCTAGGAAATCGCGAATTTCTGCGTTTTCTGGTCGACGTTGCGACCCCACGCAAAAACAATCGGCGCCAAGCAAAGCTTGCGCCGAAGCGTGCTTTATAGAGGGTGAAGGCGGAGAGTCAAGGAAAGACGGGCGAAAAGCGAGCCAAAAACAGAGTCTTGGCGGATGAGTCGGTGCTTGCGATGGAGCGTACCATTTAACCTGCCGCCCCGTTTTTCGGGCGCCTGCCTTTAGTCGTCATGCCCGGGCAGCGCGAAGCGAACTTCGCTAGATGACCTGGGCATCCATCTTCGGACGGAATGGCGGAAAGGTTGATGGCCGGGTCAGGTCCGGCCATGACGGAGTTTTGTTCTCCAAATCAGAGGCTTAGCCTCTCGGTCGCCCTCACGACGCCAGGCTGCGCATTTCCTTGATCAGGTCGGACTTGCCCTCGAAGCCGATGCCCGGGAGTTCCGGCATGGTGATGTGGCCATCAATCACCTTCACGCCATCCGGGAACCCGCCATAGGGCTGGAACAGGTCCGGATAGGACTCGTTGCCGCCGAGGCCGAGGCCTGCGGCGATGTTGAGCGACATCTGGTGGCCGCCATGGGGGATGCAGCGGCGCCAGGACCAGCCGTAGCTCTTCAGCATTTCGAGCGTGCGGAGATATTCGACGAGGCCGTAAGACAGCGCGCAGTCGAACTGCAGCCAGTCGCGGTCCGAGCGCATGCCACCATAGCGGATCAGGTTGCGCGCATCCTGCATCGAGAACAGGTTTTCGCCGGTCGCCATTGGGCCGGGATAATGCTCGGCGAGCTTTGCCTGCAGCTCGTAATCGAGCGGATCGCCGGCTTCCTCGTACCAGAACAGGTCGTATTCGCGCAGTGCCTTGGCATAGGCGACGGCCGTATCGAGATCGAAGCGGCCATTGGCGTCGACGGCGAGTTTAGCCCCTGCCGGAAGCAGTTTCAGCACATGCTCGATGCGCTTGCAGTCGTCGGCCAGCGGCGCGCCGCCGATTTTCATCTTCACGACATTGTAGCCGCGATCGAGATAGCCCTTCATTTCCGAGGCGAGGCCTTCAAGACCCTTGCCGGGATAGTAGTAGCCGCCAGCGGCATAGACGAACACCTTCGGGTCGGCCGTCGTGCCGTAGCGTTCGGCGAGCAAACGAAACAGCGGCTTGCCGGCGATCTTGGCGACCGCATCCCACACCGCCATGTCGATGGTGCCGATCGCGACCGAGCGCTCGCCGTGGCCGCCGGGCTTCTCGTTGGTAAACATGGTGGCCCACACCTTGTGCGGGTCGATATTGTCGCCCGAGGCGTCGATCAGGCTGTCGGGCTTGGCTTCCAGAATGCGCGGCGCGAAGCGCTCGCGGATCAGGCCGCCCTGGCCGTAGCGGCCGTTGGAGTTGAAGCCGTAACCGATCACGGGTTTCCCGTCGCGGATCACATCGGTGACCACAGCGACCAGGCTCAGCGTCATTTTACTGAAGTCGATGAAGGCGTTAGCGATGGGTGAGGCGATCGGAGCGGTGCGCTCCCGGATATCGACAATGCGCATGAGGCGCTCCTGCGGCTGGGGTGAGAAGTTCTTGCGGAGAGGCATACGCCTCTCTTAGCCATCTCTGAAATGGTCATTTTTCATCTAAGAAGTTCCAAGATAAGATGGCTGGTGCCATCCCGGACGTCCCATGCAAAGCTTCGATCCAATTTCACTCCGCCTGTTCATCGCTGTCTGCGAGGAGCGCAATATCGCCAATGCCGCAAAGCGCGAGGCCATCGTGCCCTCAGCGGTGAGCAAGCGTATCAGTCAGATGGAGCAGGAAGCTGGCATCCAGTTGCTTGAGCGCGGCCGACGCGGTGTCACGGTGACGGCGGCCGGTGAAGCGCTGTGTCGTTACGCACGCGAGTCGCTGCAACTGCTCGACCGGATGCAGGCCGAACTCGGCGCTTTCGCCGATGGTGTGCAGGGCCATGTGCGGGTGTTCGCCTCGAAATCGGCGGTTGCGCAGGTGCTGCCCGAAGACATCAGCCTGTTTGCGAAGCGCTATCGTGACGTGCGCGTCAGTCTCGAAGAGCGCGAGATCTGGGAAGTCGTGCGCGGCGTCGAGGAAGGGCGCGCCGATATCGGCGTGTGCTGGAATGCCGTCGACCTGCGCGGCCTCAGGACGTTTCCCTATCACCGCGATCAGCTCGCGGTGGTGGTGCATCCCGATCATCCGCTTGCGAAACGCACGCCAGTATCGTTCGAGGATACGATCGACTTCGAGCACGTCGACATCGTCGCGCGGAGCATCATGCAAACCATGCAGCGAAGCGTCGCGGCTGCGGCCGGCAAGCAGATGCGCTACCGCATTCAGGTTTCCACCGTGGATGCCGCCTATCGCATCGTCGCCGCGCAACTGGCTGTCGCGATCATCCCGCAGGAAGAAGCCTCCACGATCCAGCAAACGCTGGGGCTGAAAGTCATTCCGCTCAGTAATGATTGGGCGAAACGGCAATTCATCGTGGCGGTGCGCGACAAGGGCCTCAGTCGACCGGCGCAATTGCTGCTGGAAAGCCTGAAGGAGAGCGCGAGCAAATGAGGATTCGCCACGCTGCAGTGTCCTGCATGATCTTGAAGATGGATCGCGCAATCGATATCGCGGCGCTGGCCGACTTGCCCGGGCGTTGCGCCGGCTAGCGGCTCACGCGCGCATCAGCGACGGCACGCTGAAACAGCGCAGTCATCGCTTCCGAGATGCCCAGGGTCGGGCTGATCTCAAAGTAGAAGCCCGGCGAAGCACAGCTCTGCATGTTGATGGCGATCTGGCTGTTGGGCGAAGGTCCGTAAGGACCAGCGTTGAATGGCGCGATCCAGGTATTGTACCAGTCATTGGTCGGAAGTGCGAGGTAGGTCGTGTAGAGCACGGCAATCTTGATGCCGCGATTCTTCAACGTGGTGCAAAGCGCCGGATTGATCGGCGACTGGCATCGTGCACCATTCGTTGGCTTCTGGCAGTTGCTTGGATTGTATTCGTCGGCCACGCCATCGGATACGAAGAAGAGATATTTGAGCGGTGCACCGGCCGTACCGGCACCGGGGGCGCTGATCGCGCTGTTGATCGCCGGGAATATCGCGCTGTAGCCGGTGTCCTGATCGTTGTTGTCGTTCTGGCCGTTCACCGTCATCAAGTCGATGTTTCCCGCCGCCGTCTTCGCACTTGAAAGGCTGGACGACAATGTGAACAGGGCTCTCAAACCGGACGTCGAGGCGGCCGCGCCGAAGTCGTAGATCGCCATGCGGAACTGGTTGGAATAGGTCTGCGTACTGGCTGCGGTATCCATCAACTTCTGGGTGGCCGTACGCAGCACGTCGATGCGCGTCTTCACTTTGAGCGTCTTCGCAAGCTCGTAATAGTTGTTGGTGTTCTTGAGGTCGTGACAAGCAAAGGCGCATTTGTCCGACGTGTTATTGACCATCAGAGCCACGTCGGCCGGTGTTGCGCCGACGCCCATGGATGGCGAATTGTCGAGCAGCAGATAGAAATCGATATAATTCGGCATCGTTGCCGTCGCGACAGAACTGCCGGTGACGGTCATTTTTGAAAAGCCCATGACGGATGTGAGACTGGTCGGCACATCCGCCGAGAATTGCATAGTGGCCGTCACGACGCCGTTGGCGCGATTGACGGTCGCTGTCGTGCTGGTCAGCGTGAAGCCGGTCCTGCCTGATGTGTTGCCCTTGGAAATATTGATTGCGTCGACGTCGCCCCCGGGGACGGGGCCGTCCGCTGCCATCGAACCTGCGGTAATGAATGCAGCAGACTTCTGCACGATGGAGCCGACGCTGGCAGTATCAAGGGCGGCTTGCAGTTGAGATCTGATCTGTAGTGCACGCGTATAATCGACCGCGGCGCCCACCATGGAAATAAGGGGGATGCATGTGATCGCGAATATGATCGCGACATTGCCGCGCCGGTCGCCGCGAAAACGATCGGTTAGCCTGAGGAATGATAGCCCGAGGAATGACTTCAGCATGAATACGCACCCGTATGAATGCGGAGATAATTACCTGAGCTGATAAATTTACTGTTAGGTCGATCGCAGAAAGGTAGTGGCTTGGGTTGCTGCCCTGTTGGTTAGTTAAGGATGTTCTACCCGTATCGTTGAAATCGGCTCGCGGGACCGAAGCAAAAGGGGAGCGGTACGATCATCCCGGCGGGGCGATGAAACAAACCGGCTCCCGGGGCATTATCGTGCGGTTCTAGTTTGGCAGGGGCAATATGGCTGAAGACACAATGACGACCGTAGGCATCGGCAATCACGGTGCCAAGCGGCTGCCGTCCGTTGATGTGGACACGTTCAATATCGAGCTGAAGGACGACAACGGCTTTCTCGGTGACCGCGCCAGCAAGGGCGCGTTTCAACGCATACTGGATGATCTCAGAAAGCCATTGAAGAAAAACGGCGACGATCCGCTCGGCAAAAAGGCTGCCAACGAGATCAGTAAATCCAGCCTCGACGAAATCCTGCTTGGCGACGATGTGGCCGCGGCTGCACTCGTCCATGGTGCGATCGAAGAATTTGCGCGGGAGCTGGCTTATGTCACGCAGCGCTTCTTCAAGACGAAGGCCTGGGCAGATACGGAATGCATCGTGGTCGGCGGCGGTTTCCGCCAGAGCCGTGTCGGGGAACTTGTTATCGCGCGCACGGACATCATTCTCAAGGCCGAGGATCTCAAGGTTGTGTTGGTGCCGATCCGGTTTCATCCAGATGAAGCCGGCCTCATCGGTTGCCTGCATCTGGCGCCGTCATGGATTTTCGAAGGTTACGACAGCATTCTTGCGGTCGACATCGGCGGCTCCAACATCCGTTGCGGCGTGGTCGAAACCGCATGGAAAAAATCGAAGGATCTCTCCAAGGCCGCGGTGTGGAAGTCCGATCTTTGGAAACATGCCGATGACGAGCCGACGCGTGAAGGCGCCGTCAAGCGGCTGGTGAAGATGTTGAAGGATTTGATCTCCGCCGCCGAGAAGGAAGGCCTCAAGCTGGCGCCATTCATCGGCATCTCATGCCCGGGGGTGATCAACGAAGACGGCACCATCGCGAAGGGAGCGCAGAATCTTCCGGGTAATTGGGAAAGCAGCAAGTTCAACCTGCCGGCCTTGCTCGCCGAAGGCATTCCCACAATCGGGGATCACGATACTGCGGTGCTCATGCACAACGACGGCGTTGTCCAAGGCCTCAGCGAAGTCCCTTTTATGCAGGACTTCGAACGATGGGGCGTGCTGACGATCGGAACGGGGCTGGGCAATGCTCGCTTCACCAACCGCAAGAAAGAGAAGGACGACAAGAGAGCGAAGAAAGACAAGGATTGAGCAGGACCGTTGAGCGTCCCGGTGCCGCCTCGGCCAATGGGCGAGTGCATGCATCCGTCGGCGAATCATCCTGGCGCCGCCATGGCTTCGTCATGCCGCGCGTCCAACCATAGCGTGCGTTGCCGCTGCGAATCTGCAAACGAAAAGGCTGGCTTTCTAGTCTACGCGCCAGCCAGAGCCAGCTTTTGCGGCTCTGCGGGCAATTGAGTGCGGATTTTCCGCTCTGCCCGTCTTGTCTGGCCCGCCATCCTCGCCTAGAACTCCGCGCAACCACCCACGGGCGACCGTGGGTCTTGGCGCCTTGGAGAGGTGGCAGAGTGGTTGATTGTACCGCACTCGAAATGCGGCATGGGTGCAAGCCCATCGGGGGTTCGAATCCCCCCCTCTCCGCCAATTTGACCTTCGCGGTCCGTCGCCATCGATCATGGCCACTTCTAATCCCCCGTAAAATAAGGCTTTTCTCGCTGTACTTCGTCGCGGTCCTTCGCCAGAATCCGCGTGTCGATTGTGGGTAGAGCGGGGGTAGCACTGGATGGCGCGAACAGTTGGGAAGCTTTCGGCCCTTAAGGTTGTGCGCTTGGCCAAGCCGGGCATGCATGCGGACGGCGCCGGTCTTTACCTGCAAATCACGGGCACCGGTGCCAAATCCTGGCTTTACCGTTTTTCCCTGAACGGTCGTGCCCGCGAGATGGGTCTAGGTTCGCTTTCGGCGGTTTCCCTGTCTGAAGCCCGGGAGGCGGCTGCCCGTTGCCGGCGCGCTCGCCAAGATGGCGTTGACCCGATCGAGGCGCGGAAGGCCGATCAGGCGCGAGCGCGGCTCGACGCCGCAAAGGCCATCACATTCTCAGAAGCGGCCGCTCAGTACATCGAGGCGAACAGGTCAGCATGGCGCAACGCAAAGCACGCGGCGCAATGGGACAGCACCCTGAAGCGTTATGTGGCGCCGGTCTTTGGATCACTCCCCGTGCAGGGCATCGATGTCGCGTTGGTGCTCAAGGTGATCGAGCCAATTTGGTCGAAGAAGCCTGAGACCGCCGGCCGAGTAAGAGGCCGGATAGAAACGATCCTGGATTGGGCGACAGCGAGGGGTCTTCGATCTGGCGAGAACCCGGCACGGTGGCGAGGGCATCTCGACAAACTGTTGCCGAAACTGTCGAAGGTCCGAGCGGTCAAGCATCACGCCGCCCTCCCTTACGACCAGATGCCGAGCTTTATGGTGGCGCTGGCTGCACAGGACGGAACGGCGGCGCGTGCGTTGGAGTTCGCGATATTGACCGCGGGCCGCACGGGTGAAGTCATCGGTGCTTCGTGGCCTGAGATTGATGACACCGAGGCAGCATGGACGATCGATGGCAATCGTATGAAAGCCGGGAAAGATCATCGCGTTCCGTTGTCCCCCCGTGCGGTCGCTCTGCTTAAGCGGGTGAAAGAGGAGCCCGGCGCCAGCAATGAGTTTGTCTTCCCAGGCGGCAAGTCGGGGCGGCCGCTCTCGAATATGGCAATGGCTGTGCTCCTGGATCGAATGAAGTACGATGCCATCACCGTTCATGGCTTCCGGTCCACCTTCCGCGATTGGGCGGCCGAGCGCACCAGCTTCCCCAACGAAGTAGTTGAGATGGCGCTAGCGCACGCGGTGGGTGACAAGACCGAAGCCGCCTACCGTCGTGGTGATCTGTTCGAGAAGAGACGGCGCCTGATGGCAGAGTGGGCGAAGTTCTGCTCAACGCCGGTGGCGGCGAAGCGGGACACGGTTGTGCCGATCAGGGCCTAGCAGCAACAGCGATCGAGTGCGGGGCGGTGGCGGCGCATTTAGCGCTGCCAGCTAGACCGTTGGAATGGCGGTCTGCCAGAGACCCCCCCTGATTTTTCTGGCCCGGGGCAGAAGGAAATCTCGCGGCCCCATACGCGCAGCCGCAGAGAAAATTCGAAATTCAAAACATGGACCCGAAAAAAATTCAAAAAAAAGTGACCCTCCTAAGCTACCAGCTTGGAACTCTAAAAAGCCTTCCGCTCTCGTCTTCATCGTGCAGCAGCACAATTATTTCGCTTTGATCAAATACCGGATTGTCATCTGCGCGCGGAGGTAAGTCCGAGTCGATTAAAGTGATGACTGATTGAAGGCCAAGAGAAGTATATTCATTGATAACATTGAGTAGATTTTCTTTCTTCCGGTCATCGAGCGATTCAAATACGCCATCGTGGTAGACAAAGCGGGGAAAGTTTTCATTTAAGTGTGCACGCAGCACCGCCATGTCAAAGGCGACGCAAAGAAGCTTCCTATAAGTGTGACCAAGGTCTGCGCTCGTGGCGTTTCCTGCCTCATCCAATATCTCTGCTTTGAACTCAAGGTGCCCTTGCAGATTGGGGGACACGCTTAAGAGCGCCTTCCGGTCAACGACTTCCTCAACGATCTCATTGAAGAACAGGCGAATGCTGGAAAACAGACTGTCCTTATCAGCATTTTGGGCCTCTACGTTTGCTTCAATAGCCGACTGAAGCTGTCCCCTCTCTTCCGTTAGTGCGCGTATCTCGCTCCGAAGCTCTTGCAGGCGGTGCAAAAACGCACGCTGTCTCTCAAGGGAGTGAATGTCCGCACGGAGTGTGACGAGCTCGCCAGAGACTTGCTTATATTTTGCGAAAGCGTCAGTTCCGCTAAGGAAGGCCAACATCTCAGACCGTCGCTTGCCGAGTGCATTGAGCGTTGTGCCTATCTGTTTTAGCTCTGACTCAATTTCCGCACGCTCCTCCTGTAAATAACCCTGACGTTCATCTGTGATAGCTCGATTGAAAGATATTAGCTGCTTAAAGTCTTTCTTTAGCTGGCCATCAAAAAGTACACCGGCTTCCGCAAAAAGCTTTTTCGCCTCTTCAGGGTCGAAGAGGATTCGGTCTTCATCGAGAGAGGCAACAATTTTCTTACGGTTTTGAGTTAGCGAATATCGTCGTGCGTTCAGCGCTCCAATTCGCTCGTCGACCTCGTCGACAAGCTGCTTCGTCTGAGCCTTGTCTTGAGCGCGGAAATCAAAAGCATCGAGCAGTAGCTGCTTTTTGTCTGCTTCCTGCTGTTTGAGTAAAAGGATGCCATCAATTTTGCTCGCGTCTTCAATAGAGCCGCCAAGTTCTTGTTTGATAGTGGTGGCGGTGGCTTGCTTGTCAGCAAGCTGTTGTTCTTTTTCGTAGTGCCTAACGACAAGGTCGGCCTCAAAGCCCAATATGTGAGCTAGAAACGGCTTCCAGTCAGCGTGCGTGTTCGCAAATTTACGAAGATGGAAAACATCCCGGAAGTCGTCTTGTGACCTCAACAGATAGCCCAAGCCTTTGCGGTAAGCCCAAGGCTTTAAAGCCCGCCAGTCAAGCAAGCTATCGAGCAACTCTCTTGCACGATCGAAGGGGACGTCTGAATGATCCCACTCGCCATCAGTGGCGTTAGAGAAGTCCTGGTTGCCGATCGCATGCTTCTTAAATGCAATTTTCGATGCCTCGGCAACGTTTCGTCGGATGGTCAGGAATGAGCCATCGAAGAGCTCTACTTCCAAAAAGAAGACGAAATGACTAAAGCGGTCTAGGTGTTTGAACAGAAAGAATTTGGGGTCTCGACCTGACAAGAACGCAAAGTCCAGCATTCTGCCAAGCGTTGTCTTGCCCAGGTTGTGAGTGTCCTTCTTGCGGTTTTCTGGTAGGCGGATTTCGGCCAAGACGACGTTGAGACCCGGATTAAATTTAATCGGGCCGAACTCAGACGGTGTATTTGAATACAGCTTAGAGAGCTTCATTAGGACCAACATACTCGATTGCGTCGGTTTTCGCGTGATACTCAATGAGGCCCAACAAAAACAAGAAATTGATCGACGGAAGAAACAATACGTCGCCGCCGGAAATGGAACTGCGAGCGTAGCCTAGCAGCACGCTGTATTCTTCTAAGCGACGAGCCTTTAGCCGCTTTAGAAGCAATAGTGCGACGCTTACGACCGTGCGGTCGGGATGCGAGTGCTTAGTGGGTCGTAGCATCCGCTTCCTCCCCGATGTCACAATTCCAGTACATGTAAAACAGAACTGCTCTTGTTAAGCGCTTGTGGGAAAGCTGGCGAAGGATGGGATCGCGCGCGAAAAGTAGGTCTAGAAGGTGCTCCATTACGTTATCGAAGGTCTGATAGTCTTGGCGCTTCGCTACGATCTTCAGCTGGAATTCTTCAACGACGGCTTCATAGAATTTTAGAATGTCGGCGTTTTCAGGTGCGGCCAGAAAAGCTCTGATCTGCGACGTCTCCTTCAGGTACCGTTTCCTGAGAGCTTTCGCGTAGTCCGCCGTCATGTTGTTTAGAGTGTTCTTGTCCTCGAAAGACATTCGGGGTGTGGGCGGTGCGTCAATCGCCGCGGCCACGTCCGCACTACTCCGCGCCAGAGCCTGCACCACCTCGGCGAGGTCGTCTGGACTTACAATGAGCGGAGAATCAATCGGATCGAGATTCGCGAGTTTTGCCACGGTATCGAAGTTCTTAAGCCAAAGTTCCAATTGCTCGACGCCGCAGAGGTAAATCGAACTCGCTGGCAGGCCGCATTGTCCCGAAATGTAAGACGAGATGTCATTCTCGGCGTTTCCGGCGAGGCGTCTGTTAGAGAACAGCATATAATGGTCGAGGAGCTTTCCGTCACGCAGCTTCTTTACGCGCGGAAGCTCCTTTCCAAGAACCGAGTTGGCCGCAGTCAGGCTGAAAAAGTCGGCTTCAGAAAAACTCCGATTGTAGCCATTCGTGTGCTTCGCCTGAATGATCGTTGTGCCGACCCATGGAGCGGCTTTGCTCGGGTGCAGCTCAGCCGTGCCTACAAACTTTGCATCTCTCCCACCGTCCGGTCCTTTGGCAAATCCCTGAACTGAGATGCCGAGCAACTTCTGGCATAACAGGACAATGAGCGTTTCGAACTGCTCTGGACTCAGATCCTCGTATGCGAATTTCATTGGGCAGGCGTGCCGTATTCAACCAGCATCGCAGAGCGAGTGCGGCTGGCCGTGCGGCTAGCGGGTGCAGGCCGAACATCTGCAATAAGGGGGGCATCTGGCGCGCGCGAAACTGATGGCGCAATGGCGCCGCGATGTGCCGACATGACCGAAGCCCCCAAGAACTATTGGAGACTATTATGCAACCGCTGGGTGAGTGCAAGTACGACTTGCGTTCTTGCACCGGTGGATCACGATCGACCCATTCCAGTGGTTAACTTGCGGCGCTTCGAAGTCGGGAGCAAGCCGCTATTATGCTTTGACCTTCAGGCCGATCTCAATCAACCGGCGTATCGCTTCCGATCTATGAGGCACGTCGTGCTTCGCGGCCCAAGCGTCAATCTTTTCCGCGAGCGTCGCGGGCAACCTGACGGCTGAAACGGCATCGTGCCCGGTCGCAGGCCTACCCACAGGATTTATGTTTACACTAATTGACTTCTTCATGATTTCTGTTTACAGAAATTGACGTGAACGGGAAAGCCATTTCTCGCGGCACCATCGAACATCATGAAGGAATACCGAATGCTCGCAACCGTAGCTGCGACTGCACAGCGCTGTCTCACGTCTTTAGGCCAAATGGCAATCACGCGGCCTCCTAGCGAGCGAGATACGTGTGGTCTTTGGATCGCGATCTATGAGGCGTTAGGCGGTACAGAGGAATGGCGCGAACAGCATGTGAGGTGTTCCTTCATTGACCGGGAGACCGGTAGAGCTCTGGTTTTCGGTGCAGTCGATGACGACGGCGTAAGCATCTCGCATCGCAGGCGCAATACGCGCGGCGACCTGGAAGAGTTGGCAGTTTGGCAGCTTACGCTTGACGATCGCAGTGTTCGCGATGTCACAGTGGGCGAGGCGCCAGCGCGGGCCGCCAGCGTGAAAGCGTTGACTGACCTGATCTGGATATTCCATCGCCTCGCGGTCGAGGACCGCGCTTCAGTGTTAAGGAGTTGAGATGCAAGGCCCTGTAAAACTGGGGAGGTCGTCAGCGCAGCTGGCTCCCCTTGAGGTTGTCCGCAGAACTTATTCCGTTGGAGAGACGGCGATCATTCTTGGCGTCGGAAAGTCGACGCTATACGGAGCCGTCGAGCGAGGCGAGATACCGGCAGTCCGAATCGGCCGGCGACGAATGATCCCAAAGAACTGGGTTGAAAAGCAGGCCACCGGCCAAGCCAAAGAGCCGAGTTCAGAAGTCTAAGTAAAAAAATGCGGAAAGGGCGCCGTAATTTCGACTGCCTTACAAGTTGAGAATTTCTCAAACGAATTTCGAAGTACTAACCTAGATAGTTGAGTTAAATTCAACTCCCTCCCGCTTACAGTCAGATTTGAAGCCATCGCGGGGCAGCCGATAATTGACAGGGCGATATCGCCATGCTTCATCATCCTTCATCGCCAGCTTGATTTTTTCGCTGGCCGATCAACGCGGGTCGCAATCGAGCGGACCTTAGCACCCCGGCAACTCATCAAATGGCTACACCTATCACTTGTACCATCCGCGAGGCATGCAAAGCGTCTGGCCTCGGCGAAACTAAGCTGTATGAGGCCATCAAGAACAAAGAGCTCTCGCGCATTAAAGTTGGCCGACGCACGCTCGTTCGGTACGACCAACTGAAAGCGTGGCTTGAGAGCAAGGCGGCCTGAGCCGACGTTGTGGCTAGCTCCCAAGCGATCAATACCGCCGATGCCGTGGATCGTGAGTGGTTCGCGCTGCACAGTGATCGCTTCACCTACGCGCGTGCTGTGCTTCAACACGAATTTGATGGTGGAGCAGCCGGCAAAGACTGGCTTGTGGCTGTCCGACGCTTAGGCGACGGGCGCATGGTCCGTCAGTTCTTCACTATCGAGGGCGACCTAACCGAATTCTCGGCAGGAATAGCCGCGCGCGTGGCGCTCGTAATAGATCATAACCTGCAACATTTGGCTGACTGGTCCGGGTGCGCTCTTCATGCATCGGATACGGTAGGCGACACGAATAAGAGAAAGGTTGAAACAGGCGAGAATTGCTGACCTCACAGACTAATGGCGAACAGCCGACACAGAATGGCAGCTCATCATGAGCTTCCGTACATGGGCGGAGGCCGGTTTCCTCTCCGAATTATTGGCAATCATTCCGCCAGATGCGAAGATCAGCGCGAACTCTGAAGTAAAAGACCGTCACCGTGGCAAAACGCCGGGCGTTCGCAACGCCGATGGCACATGGTCAGGGCTTGGCGGCAAATGGGCCGATGAGCGCACCACGACCATAGGCGACGCGAAAAAATACATTCTATGGGGCGCCAGCGTCGGGCTTCAGGGCCGGCTATTCCCTGGGCTTGATATCGACGTTGAAGACGAAGCGGTGGCCGTGGCTATCGAGGGCCTGGCCGTCGATCATTTGGGAATGGCCCCCGTGCGGTCGCGTGACGGTTCACCGCGCCGCCTCATGGTTTACCGCAAGCCCGCCGATCATGACACAATCCGCAAATCCCGCACGGCTTGGATTGATGCGCAGGGCGTCAAGCATGCCGTGGAGCTCCTGGCGTTCGGTCAACAGTATCTGGTTGAGGGCCCGCACCCGAAAGGCGGCGCGTACACCTGGCGCCATGGTGACAGCCCTTGCGATGCTGGGCCCGACGGGCTTGGCGAGATTGACAGCGACGGCATTGAAAGTTTCTTCAGCGCGCTCGGCTCGCTGATCAAAAAAAATAGCTGGGGGGAAATCCAGAAGGGCGCGCTGGCCGGCAAGGGCGCACCGAGCACCCGCAAGGCTCTCACAGATCCTTCGCTTTGGGCATCCAGCCCCGCGCTCGTGCTGGAAGCCCTGGCCGCCTGGCCGAACAACCCCGACACACTGCCAAGCCATGACGACTTTGTAACCGCGCTGGCAGCGATCAAGGCCGCGCTCGGCCCAACGCGAGAAGACCACTACGCGGACGTGGCAGGCTGGGCCATGCACCATGACGCTATCCGCCCCGACTATGTGCGCAAGACCTGGGAGAGCATCACAGACGCCGCGCTAGGCGCCTCATGGCTATTTGCCACGGCGAAGGCCAATGGCACCTTTGACGGCGAAGCGCAGGAAGATTTCAACGACGGCGGAGACGACGCAAACGAGCTAGTCGGCGAAACGCCGCTGGAAAAGATGCTCAAAAACTACATTTGGGTGCAGCAGCTTGAACGCTACATTGAAGTGGACACCGGCGCCGCACTGTCGGGGCGTGCGATGAACGCGGCAAACGTCCAGATCGCAGCCTTTGGCAATACCGGCGTGAAGTCAGCGGAGGCGACATTCCAGAACGCCCGCGGCGCCCGCAAGGCTCAGATCGCCACCTATCGGCCCGGCGCGCCTGTGATGATCACCGACAAAAATCAATCCGGCATCAGCGTCCGCGCGGTCAACCTGTGGCGGCCGTCGCAGGTCGTGCCAGCCGTCGGCGTGACTGACGACATGGTGGCGCCGTGGCTTGAACACGTCACTGCGATATTTGGCGAGACCGGCGAGCCGGCGCGAGAGCACTTCTTGGACTTCGTGGGCTTCGCGATTCAGCGGCCCGGCGTGAAGATCAACCACGCGCCTGTCATCCTGGGCAACCAGGGGGTTGGCAAGGACACTGTGTTCACGCCGATATTCGAAGCGTTCGGGTGGCACAACGTCTCGCAAGTGAAGCCGCAGGAGCTCGCGGGCGACTTCACGCAGTTTCTGCAAGCGCAGGTCGTCAGCGTCTCCGAAATGATGAACTTCACGAAGCGCGAAGTTTACAACCAGCTTAAGGACTGGATCGCCGCGCCGCCGCTGCACGTGATGGTGAACAAGAAAAATCAGCAGCCGTTCCCCATCCCGAATACGCAGCTGTGGGTGTTCTTCACCAATTACAGCGACGCCATAACGCTCGACCAAGATGACCGTCGCTTTTGGGTTCACCGCGCGCTGGTGGAAGAGCCGCCTTCAGAAGAGTATTTTGCCAACTTGCATGCGTGGTATGGCGCGGGCGGCGTCGAGCGCGTGTTTGGCTGGTTGAAGCAGCGCGATATCACCACATTCAATCCGATGGCGCGCCCACCCATGACTGCGGCCAAGCGGGCGATGCTTGATCAGTCGCAGCCGGCGGCGCTCAGATGGTTGCGCGATCTGTTCCAGGAGGGCGAGGCCCTGCACGGTCGCACGATCATGACCGCCGGTGACCTGCTCACGATCGCAGGGCTAGACTTCCAGGCGCCGGAAGGCGTCGAGAAGCACTCCACGGCGGCGATGCGAGCAGAGGGCTTCAGGCCCGCTCAGCGCGTACGGCTCGGCGCGAATATGCGGCAGCTTTGGGTGCGCGATAGCTCTGGGCTTTTGAGCCAGCTGTCTCCCAACAAACTGAGAGACCGGTACGATGCAGAGGCCTCGCAGAAGGCGGGTGCCCTCTCATGATTTGCGCTCATCAGCAGAAAATAACTCAACCGGCGTTGAGTTTTTGTAATGCCAACGAAAATCGTTCGGCATCTGCGCGCCCTTGCGAGGGTTGTGAGAGGCCATGCCCTCTCAAGAGAAATCACTGCGGCGCAATGGTTTTGTTGATGTTTGAGAGGCTGAGAGGGCTTTTTATAAGGTTGGTAAAAGACGTATATATAAGAGCATGTAGCGGAGCTCTCGCAGCGACTTCGCCCCATCAGGCGCGCCAAATCGCTAGTTCGATTTTTCCCCTCTCACCCTCTCAGCCTCTCAATTCCGACCCGTGCGGCCTCATAGCACGTCGGATCACGGCGGGGTGCGGCGCATGAACGAAGTCGCAGAGAGGGACGCTCACGGTCGCCTGTTGCCCGGAAAATCGTTGAACCCAGGCGGCCGGCCAAAGATCGTTGAGGAAATCCGGGAGCTTGCCCGGCAGCACGCGCCCGTTGCGTTCAAGAGGGTTTGTGATCTGGTCGAGAGCGCAGACGAGCGCACTGCGCTGGCCGCGGCGCAAGAAATTCTCAACCGCGCATATGGAAAGCCCATGCAAGCTATCGAGCAGAAGGTTGAGCACCTTGATATTCGACAATTGTACCTTGAGGCCCTGCAGCTTGCGAACGGTCATGGTGCGAAGGTGGTTGATGGTCGCGTGATCGAGCCGGAGACAGACTGGTGAGGGGGAACATGATTATGGAATTCACGAGCGGTGCTGCGCGCAAACTCCGAGATGAGCTTGACCAAATGCCCGCGGACACTCTCGCCGCATACGAAGCGAACGTGAACCTTCGTCTGTCTGAGGCTATTACTTCAGCAGAGCAGCGCGCGCCTGGGTATTTGGCAACCCGGCTGCTTGAACAGATTGAAGAATGTCCGATGATCGCATGCGGCATTCCTGCGTACATGGTCGGTGGAAAAGACCCGATCGGCCTGGGGCCGTATAGCGGTGGCAACTTCGCCGAGCGCTTGGAGCACGTTATCTGGCCAGAAGCGCGCAGACGGTTTCAAAAGTGGCTGCCGCGCTATTTTGCCGGCACAGCGGCAGGGACGGCGCGGCCGTTCATAGACGGAAGGCGACCCGTGCGGATTTTCACCATTGTTCAGAGCAAATGGCTTTTGCTCAGAATAAAAGACCAAGCGGCGAATGCTCGCAGCGCAAGTTGATACACCAGAAGATCGGGCAGCCGCTTCGAAGCAGAAGAGACCTGGGGCCCGAATTAACAGACGGAGACGTGGAGCGAAAATAGAAGAATGGCTGATACATTCACACCGAACCTTGACCTTACACTGCCGGAGATCGGCGCATCAGATGACACCTGGGGCGACAAGCTCAACGACAACGCAGATATTCTTGATGCTCTTTTCGGGGCGGAAGGAGAGGGCACCGCGGTCGTCCGCGACGCCAACAACGATGCGCTAGTTTCCGGCGTTAACATCACGCGCGCCGCCGGCAATGCTCGCACGGTGAAGCTGAAGAGCGGCGCGCTCGCGCGCTGGGACTTCGGCGCCGATGCGACGGCTGAAGCCGGCGGCAATGTTGGCTCGCTCTTCAAGATCAACCGATATGACGACCTCGGCGCGCTGCTCGGAACGCCATTTCAGATCGACCGCGCCACTGGGCTTGCCACGTTCGCGTCAACGCCGAAGGTCGGTGTCAATGATGTCCTGCACATGGGCAACCTGGGGAACATCCCTATCCCAGTTGGCGCGACGCTTGCGTGGGACGTCGATATGCTTCCTTCAGGATACATCTGGAAAAACGGTGTCGCTGCTTCGCGTACGGCTTGGCCGCTCCTGTTCGCCGTGTATGGGACTAAGTTCGGTGCTGGCGACGGCGTTACGACATTCGGCATTCCCAACTGGTGTGAGGTTGTTCCGATCGGAAAGAGCGGGATGGGCGGCGTGGCGGCGCGTGGCCTCATCACCCACCTGACGCTTATCGACACAGCCGCCGCCCCAGTTGGTGAGGCGCTGCACCCGCTTACGGCAGCGGAGACCGGCCCCCATACCCATAGCGGCACGACCGGTGGCATGAACGCGAATAATCCGCATACGCACGGGGTGGGCGGCGGCTCGATCGGAGGGACCAGTACATTCCCAGTGGGCGGGCCGACTGACCGACCGGTGCCAATCGCCCCAGCTGTTATTTCGATTAGCCCCACTGATATCAATCATGGGCACGACTTCAGCACTAACAGCGGAAACGGTGTCGCTGGCGCGGGGCACAACAATATTCCGCCTGCCGTCCCGTGCGGGTGGATCATCAAGGCTGCGGCATGAACGAAATATTGCAAGAAGCCTCCGTGAAAGACGACGCAGGAAGCGATATGATTTTTGAAGAGCTTAGGACAGTTACCAATCGGCAGTGGCGCGAACTACTCCGGACCTTGGACGGCGCCTCGTTCGCGAAAATCGAAGCGCGGGCCAACGCTCTTATTCTCGATGGTCTTCGGGTGGCGGAGAGCCGCGCACCCGGGCAGATGGCTGACAGGCTAATTGCGCTTGGCGATTTGCATACTGACCTGTTCATGGGCGTTCCCGCGCACATGATCGGCGGAAAAGACCTCTTGGACTTGGCGGCCGAGCACGGCAACAGCAGCCTCTACACAATCCAAGGTGTGATATGGCCGAAGTATCGGCAGCACTTCCGCTGGCATCTTGGAAACTACTTCTCGCGGGTGGCTGCGGGCGAGACGGGGATGCTTCAACGACTTCGGCGCGAGGTGCGGGTTGTGCACCTTGCTGGCCTCCTTCGGCTTCTCTTCGGGCCGCGCGGGCTTCGGATTGAGCAACCGTCAGCGTCACTTCAATAGCCGATCGATGATTGCCAAGAGGGTGGCGAGCAGTGAGCTTGCCGCCCTCAGTATCTCTGACCAGTACCGCAGCCTCTGGACCGTCCGGATGTCGCGCTTCATTCGGGTTTTCATGACCTGCCCCTGTTCAAAATTGGAGCATGCCGTACCGGCTACGGTGTTAACTCAGCCGCTCCACAGCGGAAGCTAAGGCCGAGCAGCAGGCGTCAAGCGTGGAGCGGGCTTGAAATTTCCCTATAGAGCGTCGCTTTTCCGCAGCCTTTGATTTAGCGTGACCGAAAGCGGCACGGGGAGGTTGGCGTGAATTCCCTAGAACACATGGTTCATGAGCGCATCGAAGCCCGGTTCGGCTGGCTGCGTTATGCGGAGATCACGGTGCGGTCGCTCCTGTGCATCGGAGCTTTTGCTATCGCTGCTACGCTGGTGTTTGGCTTCTGGAAGCCATCGGCCGAGCACGCTTTACAGTGGATGCTCGCCATCGCTTTTGCGTGGGTCGCTGCACGTCTGATGCGTTCAATCGTCGGCGCCCTATTGTCGCAGTACGACGTTCAATCTGAGCACCTTCGTGGGTAGGGTTGTGGGTAGAAACGTAAATACCTAAAATAGATAAGTGTTATCAATTAGATGTGGCGGACCCCCTCTCCGCCAAAAGCTAATGCAGCGCGAAAAACCCAATAAAATCGGGCATTTCTCGAATCGTCAGAAAATGACGGTGTAGAACCACGGTGTAGAACCGTTCGCGCCAAACTGCCATCATTGAGCCGCGGGTGGAAGGCCCTGTGCGATCGTAGTCACGGGCGCGTTAACCATACGAATCCCTTCGATTTGACCTATCCGGTCAGCTAGGGAATCGATGTTACGACGAGCCATGCTTCGTGCTGGTTTTTCGGAAGCCGTGGAAGCAGCGGACCGCCCCGGGGCGAAAGGGCCTTCTGCGCATCGAATATGATGCAGCCCTGTTCGTCAAAAAGGTCCGGATGAACCGGACACGCCCCCCTTCAACATGATGCAGGAACCACTCCTCGGTCCGGAGTTGTCACGATCCACGCTTGGCGCCCCAAGCGCCGGTCGTCGCAACCTCCGCCCATAGCGAGTCAGACGTGTTCCGCGCATCCGGCTAGGACATCGGGATGCATCCGAACCGTGAATACCTGAGAACGCCAATGGACGCTGCATCTACTGCAGGTCGCTTCGGGCGCGACTTCAAGCTCGCCGCAAGGCTGCAGGCACAGGATTTGAACCCTTATAGGGCGCGCGTGCCTGTGTTCTTAGTCGATTTGGCGACGAAAGGAAGCCTAACGGAGCCGCGTGGTCTGCACTTGCGGCACAGCAAACTCTTCAACACCCAAGCTGCCGTCTCGGCCTATGAGATGCACCGCGACATTGAGGCCTTCGAGAGAGAGTACAAGCCGAGCAATATGGTTCACATCGTGCTTCGCCCAGCAATCAATTTGCAAGCAGGAATTGGCGAGCAGATGCTGCTGGATGAGGGTGGTCGATGTCCGATCAGCAATCTCCGGGCATCTCAAAGAGCTTTCAATAATTGCGTGCAGCGGGCGATCGCGGAGCTTGAGCGAAGGCAGCTACTCGTTCCGCTTCTTGTCGCAAGGCATCTCCGGCCCCTTCAGGGTGGCGAAAGCTTCGATATCCACGCACACGTCGTGGTGCAGATGGAGCCGGGCAACGGTTGGGACGCTCATGACTATCTCTCAAAAATATTCGGGTCGGGTCGAGTTTGGACTAGCAGCGTGATGGAACCTGGTGAGACGTGCAGCTTTTCACGAACGTCAAACTACCCGGTTTGGCGGCTGGCCAATCAAGACTGGAGTGAGGTGAGCAACGAGAACCTTAAAGAGTTCTTTGAGCAGTCGTCAGGTCTGCGGTCGGTCGATGCCCTCGGTCCATTTCGCGATTTCCGCGCGGGGAATGATCCCAGTTCGGAGACGGCGGCCTACGGCGACGGTGATCACAGTGCTGATGCCGAAGAGTTTTACGGCGATGCTTCGCGATCGGAGTTGCCAAGAGCGAAGCATAGGTTCGAGAGCCGAGGCCCGCCGCGAACGCCTCGGTTCGGTGGGTTGGTTTCACATGCGGGAGGGCTGGGCGCATGGACAGTTTCGCGTATTCGATACTGGCGTGTACCAGCAGCAGCAAGGCCAAGGTGATCGTCCTTAGTTCAGGATCGCTGATTGCCGATTACCAAGCGATCTGAAGGAGCGGATCACGATGAAGTCGCAAGCAGCTCTCTTTGACCCGGCGTCAGGTTTGGCGGAGTGACCAACTTGGAGCCTAGGTGATTCGACTTTGTTTTCACAAGGTCGGCGCACCCCGATTGATATGCTGGCGCCTAGCTTGCGTTGTCCGCGCCGGAGCGGCTTTCCAGGAGCGAAGTGATGCGATCGCCAGATCGGCTTTCTTCAGCAAATCTCGCAGCGGGGGACATTCGGGATAGTACCGGATGAGTGTCGCCTTGACCTCATCGAGGCTCGTAATATGCCGATTCCAGCTCGCAGGGGTCACGCTGGCGTTCCACCAAACTGAGATCGAGAAATGGTGGCCGATGCTCAGGGCGGCCGGTATCAAGCCTGAATGATGCATAGGCCATCCGGCTCCTTCAGAAGGATGCGAATGCAGATTTTCGAACTTGCCGCTTCGGTGCGAAGGAAGTGAGCATCTGATCGTTTTAATGTGTCTTAACACCTCCGGATGGCAAAGGTCGGGTACACTCTTCTCGGCATGGACCTCAGACGCGTCTTCGATGGCGTCTTCCATGTGATTGCCGCAACTCATTTTATCAGACTGGAGACGCCAATGATTTTCCGAATGATGGCCCTGGCGCTGTTGTGGTCTGCCGTCCTGTCCGCGAACACGGTTGCCGCGCCGCAAGGAAATTCCGTCAATAACATCGTTCTCGTTCATGGTGCCTTCGTGGATGGATCGGGATGGCGAGCGGTAGCCGACATTCTCCGAAAAGATGGTTTCATGGTCAGTGTGGTTCAGCAGCCCATGACCTCTCTCGAGGAAGACGTCGTTGCGACGACGCGAATCTTGGATCGGCAATCTGGCCCGACTGTGCTAGTTGGGCACAGCTATGGTGGCGTCGTCATCACGGAGGCCGGAAAGCATGCAAACGTGGTTAGCCTGGTCTATGTTGCGGCCTACGCTCCTGACGACGGCGAGCATGTGAGGTCACTGCGCAGCACCAAACCGCCACTCGCGAGCAGCACTGCTCCGACGGTCGATGGCTACCTGCTGATCGACCGTAAAAGCTTCCATGCGGACTTTGCCGCGGATATTCCAGCAGCCGATGCGCAATTCATGGCGCTTGCCCAAATGCCGACCAATGCGAAGGCCTTCGCCACGCCGGTCACTTCAGCCGCCTGGAAGACCAAGCCGTCCTATGGAATCGTTGCGACACAGGATCGTATGATCAACCCGGATCTCGAGCGAACAATGTATGCGCGGGCGAAGGCCAAGGTGACCGAAGTCAAGGCGAGTCACGCGGTTCTGATTTCTCAGCCGCGCGCGGTGGCGCTTGTGATCAAGCAAGCCGCACGAGAGGCAAAATAGCATCTGCGCGGCTTGGGCAGGCGGCCCTGTCCGCACAGGGGGAGTCGGCGCTGGGTCAGCAGCGTCGTGCGGCCTTACATCATTTAACTACACTCAGTTCCCAACACGTGGAAGGTTTACCGCCATAACGGCTATGTAGAGCATCGTCGCAGGGGTTGGTGACCGTGAAATCTTGGTCTGAATGTCGGCAAGAGATGGTCATGCCTGATCAGAGACGATCAGGTAGCCGTGATGGATCTTGGACCGTGATTCCGGACCAGAAACAGGCGTCCCAATCACGACTTGTCGTGAAGACGTCGCTCTCTCTCAGGCGGTCCCCAGTCGAACCAAGACTCGATGCCGTGCAAAAATATGTGACAGGAAACCTTCATCGCCAGTTGTCCGTGTTGCAAATGGCTCAAATCGCGGGCTTGGGCAAAGGCCATTTCTCGCGCGTGTTCAGAAACAGAACCGGCAATACACCGCACGCCTACCTAGTCGCGTGCCGGCTGAAGCGCGCAGTGGATCTCTTGAGATCGCCGGATATGAAACTGACCGATATCGCGTTGGAATGTGGATTTTCGGATCAGGCCCACTTCTGCCGTTTGTTTCGTAGGTCGACGGGATGGACGCCCACCGGATGGCGTCGCCATTTTGGACAGGTCAATAGCGGGGTAAATTGAGCCGTGTCGCTCGGCCAGACTGTTGATGTAAGCCCATAAGTGGCACCGTAGCCCTTACACTTGCAATTTTGGCACATGGCCGAAAGGAGTTCGTTTCGACCACCGGTGCCAGGGGGGGTGCATCTCGGGTGAGGGGTATGGCTGCGACACCGCGCACGATTTACCGGTTTGGCGATATCCTGTTCATTCCGGACCGGCAACTGCTCCAGTATCAAGGCATGAACATCGAGCTCGGCTCACGGTCTCTGGACCTGCTGCAACTCCTTGTCTCGCGCGCAGGAGAGGTTGTGAGCAAGGTTGAATTGATTTCCTTCGTCTGGCCGGACAGTCGAATGAACGCCAGCAATCTCAAGGTGGCCGTTTCGGCCTTGCGCCGTGCGCTTCCGCCAATGCAGTCGGGCTTGCCCTATATCGCGACGGTCCACGGCAGAGGGTATCGCTTCGTCGCGCCGGTTGATGTGACGGTCGAGATCATCCGCGAGGGGTAGATCAAAGGCGATTTCCGTCCCTGGTCAGTCGGATGTATCGCTGCCGATGGTTTCGATTTCCGCAAGCAGACTCTGGGCTCGTGCAAAGAGAGGCACATTCTCGCGATCGCCGTGGTGCGTTACGAGACGGGTCAGCGCACTGCGCGCTGCGTCGATGTGGCCGGCATTTCGCTCGAGCGTGGCAAGGATCACCGTAGCCTCGCATTGATAAAGATAGAAATCGGACGCCTGACTGAGATCGATGGCTTCCTGGAGAAGAAGCCTCGCGCGCTCGATGTCGCCCGGCTCGTTTCGTGCCATCAGCAGATCGGCGCGGGCGGGATGGTGCTTGCCGATCACGCGCACGTCGAAGGTGCCGAGGCACTGTGCCCATGCATTTTCAAGGGCTGCTTCGGCGCCGGCGATGTCGCCGGCCTGGCGCCTGGCGTTTGCAAGTTCGATCCACAGGATCGGGCGCAAGGACCCGGTCTTGATCATGTAGGGATCCTGAAGGCAGGACGTCAGCAACCGTGCAGCGGTTTCGGCGTCGTCATGTTCATATGTCGCGATCAATCCGCGAAACGCATCGACGAGCGCTTGCCAGGGACGATAGTGAGCTGCCAGACGTTCGAGCTTGTGAAGATATGCATGCGCCCGCTCGAAGTCGCGCGAGTTGATGTTGGCCCAAATGGCGCCCTGTGCGAGGACGAAATAAGATGTGGTGGCGTGCCCCAGGCGTTCGGCGTCTTGGACCGCGGTTTCGAGAAGAAGGCGGGCTTGATCGCAATAGCCCATGTAATATTTGGAAAGAGCCAGCCCCACCTTGCTCGAGATAACGGAATCCATGCCGCCGAAATAGAGCGATACACTTCTGGGGATCGACCGGAAGTCGTTCAGGAAGCTTTCGAAATGTGCCTGGGCGGACATCAGTTTCGACGACTCGAATTCGCTGAAGGCCCGCATGCGCTGATACAGGTGATAGGTCGCAGGATGATCGGAGCGCCTGGATATCGCGGCAAATTCATCAAGATGGGATGAAGCGGGCCGTCGCGTGAGCAACAGACTCTGGATCAGTCCATAGAGAGCGCGCAGTTCAAGAAAATCATCGCCTGCATCGCGTGTCGCATTCCAGGCGCGCTCATAGAGGTCCGCACCCTGGCCCCCTGGAATATAGGCTTGTGCCGACGCGAGAGACACTAACAGGCGTGACTGCACGACGGGCCCGAGGCTCGGATCGGTATCGGCATAGCCAAGTGCCCTGGCGATATAAGGGGCGCCGTGAAACAGCGATGTGAGTTCCAGCCAAAGCCGTTCCGCGGCCAGCACCAGTTGTACGCCAAGCCAGGGAGCGACCTCAAACGACCAGTCGAGGGCCAGGCGGACTTCGCCGACATAGTTGCCGACGATGGCATTCGCGGACTGCACATCTGCGAAATTCCACTCGGTCAGTTCCAGACGCGCGAGAATATACCTTGCGTGGCGCTCTCGCGCCTTATCGCGGTCGTCGGATGGGTCGGGTGTCTGGGCGATAAAAGCGCGCGTTGTGTCCAGCAGGCGGAAACCGCCATCGGCGGACGCCGTATGCGAGGCAAGAAGCGATTTGCGCGCGAGTGCAAGAATTGCGTCGCGTGAAGAGTCCGGTGTTCGGTTGTCACCTTGTGCGACCGTAACGCCTGCCTCGACGGTGAATGGACCAGCGAAGCAGGAAAGGCATTTAAGAGTCGACTGCTCCTCGTCGGAGAGGAGATTGTAGCTCCATTCGATGGTCGCGAACAGTGATCGCTGGCGAGGCGTAGTGCTGCGGCGATCGATCGTGATCAGAGGTGCACTTTCATCGAGGCTGCGCAGCACTTGCGACAGCCCGAGCGTGGCAATCATGGATGCGGCCAGCTCGATGGCCAGCGGAATCCCCTCAAGGCGTCGGGAGACATCGGCTATCTCGGCCGATGTCTCGCCACCGACCTGCAGGTTCGCGCCGCGGTGATTGATGCTTTGCAGGAGCAACTGAACGGAAGCGTAGTCCCTGAGGTCCGAGGAGTTTATCGGCATCGCGGACGATGGCGGAACTGCCAGGGGCTCCAGATGCCAGATCTCTTCGTCGACGGTGCGCAGCGGCTCGCGCGTTGTGACGAGAATGTCGATCGACGTCTTGGCGAGCAGGTGCTCGACCAGCCGAGCGACGGGATCGAGGACATGCTCGCAGCAGTCCAGGACAAGGAGCATATGTTTGTTCCGGAGCGCCAGGGCAATCTGATCGTTACTCGGCCATTCCGTTACCGCCAGGTGCGCAGAACTCGCGATGGTGGTGTTGACGGAGGCCGCGGCTGACGATCGGCCCAGATCGACGAAGCAAGCTCCATCCAGGTAATCGTCCGCGCGACCGCTCGCGATCTGCATCGCAACTGTCGTCTTCCCGATGCCGCCCGGTCCAAGAATCGAGACCAGCCGGCGCGTGGCGAAGAGCTCGTTGATCCTTGCAACGACGGCGGCGCGCCCGACTGGCGGCGTCAGCGGAGAAGGGACGTGAAGTCGAGGCCGGGCGGCGGAAAACTGTCCGTCTGTAGTCCTGACGACGATATCGCCGGCGAAGCAATATCCTTGCGATGCGCTGCTTTGGATCGCCTTACCCTGTTCCCTCAATGCCTTTCTGAGGGTTGAGATCTGGACCCGGAGATTGCCCTGATCGACGTGCAGCCCCGGCCAGGCGGCGCGAATGAGCTCATCGCGCGAGACACTGACCCCTGGGGTCTCGAGCAGGTGACCTAATATTGCCAGCGCGCGCGCACCAAGCCGCGCAGGGGTGTCGCCGTCCCATAGCACGCGGGTCGTCGGGTCAAAGCGAAATGGTCCGAACAGTATCTCTCGATTCATCATGAGAACGGCCGATCACCTTCGCGGGGCCATCACTGTGAGCAAACTGAGTTGGTCGGTCCGATCTCTCACGCGTGGCCGATTTTACCACATTTTACCTTTGGCTTTCCAGAGAGCCGGTTGAGGCACGCAGGGCCTCGCCTGGTCGCGCGGAAACGCTCGATCGCGCATTGTGGGCTTGCGGCAGTTACGCGGGCGCGCACCGAGCTCCGCTTTCCGTTGCCCGACTGAGCGGCAGAACAGGATTGGCAGATGGTAACTACATTTTCGCGCGCAGCTGCAGCCCACGGCGGAGATGCCGCCCACTCCTCTCGGTTGTGTATTGTCAACTCACGCGGGTGTTAAATGATGTAAAAATCGGCGCTCCTGACCTTATGCCGCATCGCGATCAGCTAGGGAAATAATGTGATACGATGCGACCCGTTCACGTACCTCACCGCCTCGGTCGGGGGCACGATCGGACCTGACGGCGGAAGTTTGAACTGGGCCAGACAACGATGTCGCGTGCAGAGGCTGCCTTCGGACCATTTCGATTTGATCGATCCAGCGGAATATTGCTGGACGGGCAAAATCTGGTCCAGCTCGGCTCGCGGGCACGCGCCCTGCTTGGCGCCCTGATCGAAAAGCCGGGCGAACTCATACCGAAGGCGCAGCTTTACGAGCGCGCGTGGCCTGGCCTCCAGGTGGACGAACGTAACCTGCGAGTTCAGATCTCAGGCCTGAGAAAGGCACTGGGCGATCATGGCGCCCTGATCCGGACCGAAGCCTCGCTTGGCTACCGCTTCACCGGTCGATTGAGTTCGGACGCATCCACCGAAATCGTTGCTGCCGGTCTTCCGCATCACGCGCTGTCCACGGCTGTGGCACCGCTGGGGCGCGACGAGATGGTGAATGATCTCATCCGGATGCTAAGCGAAGGCCGGCTGGTCACAGTGCTGGGTCCGGGGGGCGTCGGAAAGACGGTCGTCGCGCTGGCCGTCGCGCGCCGGATGGAACGTGAGTATCGCGACGGCGTCCATTTCGTCGATCTCGGCGGGGCGACCGACGAGCGGCAAGTGCACGCGGCAGTAGCCTGCTCGTTGGGCAGGGGCGAATCGGGATGTTCGATTGAGCAGGTAGTGCTTGCTCTGCGGGGCAGGCAGACTTTGCTGATTTTGGACTCCTGCGAGCATGTTGCCGAGTACGTCGCCGCTCTAGCCGAGAGGATATTGAGGGAAACGGAGAAGGCCGTCGTTCTGGCGACCTCGCGGGAATCATTGCGGGTTGGCGGCGAGATCGTCTGGCGACTGGAGCCCCTCGAGGTGCCGCCGGCAAACTTCAAGGCGGTCGCGAAGACGGCATCTGCATATCGATCGGTGCAAATGTTCCTGCAGGTTGCGCGGCAGCATGCGTTGGCATTTCACCTGGACGATGGGAATGCGTCGTCGGTCGTCGCGATCTGTCGCCGGCTCGACGGAATTCCGTTGGCGATCGAGCTTGCCGCCTCCATGGTTGGCGTGCTGGATCTCGACGAGATACAGCGCGGGTTGGACGAGCGGTTTCCGCTGCTCACGATGGAGCGTCGAACGGCGATACCGCGCCATAGTTCGATGTCCGCTGCGGTCGAGTGGAGCTACGGCCTTCTTTCTGCAGAGGAAAGAAGCACGCTGTATTGCCTGGCTAAGTTGCATGGTTGGTTCTCGCTCGACGCAGCGCTTGCGATCGCCAGTGACGGGACGATGCGGCCGGAAAAAGTCCGGAATGTCATCGTCGCACTCGCTAACAAATCGCTGTTGAATGTGAGTCAGCAGGTTTCCTCGATTCAATATCGTCTGCTGGAAACGACGCGCGCATATGTGCTCCAGCGTCACGAAAACACGCGAACGCAAGACCTCGCTCGCACAAGGCAGACTGCGTATTCTCGGAAATGTTTTGAGCGGGTCGATCGCGAGGCGCGCGCCTCCGGACTCGCGCAAGTCGATCGTGACCATGGGTGAATGCGGAAATATGCGGCTTCTGTCGTTTTTGAGTCTGTGCCTGTCGATGGGGATAGCCACATTCGCCGTCGCCCAACCGAAATATAGCGTCGGTGCGTCTGACACCGAGATCAGGATCGGGAATTTCGTGCCCTATAGCGGTCCATCTTCCGCCTATGGTGTGATTGGTCGGATCAATGGCGCCTATTTCAGGATGCTGAACGAGGCGGGCGGGATAAATGGGCGTCGGATTACCTGGCTATCGTACGACGATGCCTATAGCCCGGCCAAGGCGGTCGAGCAGGCGCGGCGGCTGGTTGAGGGTGATGAAGTTCTGTTGCTGTCGCAAACGGTAGGCGCACCGTCGAATGCTGCTGTGATGAAGTATCTCAACAGCAAGAAGGTGCCGCACATACTCCTGTCGACCGGCGGCACCCGCTTCGGCGACGATCCGGCAACATTCCCTTGGACGGTGCCGTTGAATGTGCCGTATCAAGCGGAAGGCCGGATTTACGCGACCTGGATCACCGAAAATCATCCGGGCGCGAAGATCGCCATTCTCTACGCGAACGACGATTATGGCCGTGACATTTATAGGGGCGTGAAAAACGGTCTCACCGAGCGCGGGACCACCATTCTTGCCGAAGCGACTTACGACAATGCTGATCCAACGATCGATT
The DNA here is from genome assembly GCF_034044155.1 of Tardiphaga sp. 42S5. Taxonomy (NCBI): domain Bacteria; kingdom Pseudomonadati; phylum Pseudomonadota; class Alphaproteobacteria; order Hyphomicrobiales; family Nitrobacteraceae; genus Tardiphaga; species Tardiphaga sp. 42S5. The sequence goes on from NZ_CP139027.1 coordinate 1,074,320, forward strand.
CACAGATCGTGAAGCTGAAGGCCTCCGGAGCTGACTTGTTCGTGAATCTCTCTACGCCGAAATTTGCCGCCATGGCCATTCGCAAGATTGGCGAGATCGGCTGGCAGCCCGTTCATGTCCTCAACCAGGTTAGCCAGTCGACCGGCGCCGTCATGAGGCCCGCCGGCCTTGAATACGCTCAGGGCATCATAAGCGCCGCTTACATCAAGGATCCGATGGACGAGAGCTGGGACAATGACCCGGGGATGAACCGCTTCGCCTCGTTCCTGCAGAAATACGCGCCGGATGTGGATCGGAGCAATGGCCTTGTGCTCTATGCCTATGGTGCCGCGCAGACGCTGGAGTACATTATCAGGCGGGCAGGTAACGATCTCACGCGCGAGAATATCATGAGGGCTACGAGCGAGCTCGGCGATTTCGCCCCCGCTTCGCTATTGCCGGGAATCACATTGCAGCCCCTGTCGAAAGACCATTTTCCAATCAGGAAAATGCAGATGATGCGTTTCGAAGGCGATAGATGGCAGCGCATCGGATCTTTGATCGAGGCCAATCTGAACTAAGCCTACGGCGATGCAGACGGGCTCTTTGTCGCGGGTCTCGTTAGCGCTGCGGCGTTGCTCGTGGCGGGTGGATGGGCACGCTGTTCATACGGAGGGTCGGCCCTTTATTTCTAGGGGCATCCGTCGCAGTCGCTTACGCAATCCGGTGGATGGGTGAGCTATGGCTTGCCAGGGAAGTTTCCTGCCAGACGAAATCCGCGCTCCGCCAGCGACGTGTTGTCGCACAGCTTAAGTTGCGGTTTCTTTTGTGCGTTGGGCGTCCCGGGTTTCGGTACCTTCTTCGTCAGGATGGACGGTCTCAGGCGGATGGCCGTCCAAATATCTTTGTTTTATCGACCTATTACAGTTGCTGACCTCGTGACCATACTGCGGCTTTCCTCGAACGCGTTCCTGGCTCTCCGGAAAGCAGGTGTATCGCCTACGGCATCGAGGCATTGCTCTTAACATCCTTTTACTCGCGCCGACTGCTGCGGACATTAGCGTTATCCGTGACCGTTGAATTGTATGAAGCGCAGACGGAGCACGCATGAAATATGATCAGGAACTGATGCAGGGCGATGTTGATGAAGATCGCCGTGATGTAATCCGGCTGGCGGGAGCATCCGTACTTGCGGGTCTTGCGGGAACCGCGCTGTCGACGACGAGCTCCCCGGCCCAAACAGCGGCTAAATCATCAGCCGGTGATATCGATAGCGCTCCTTTGGGCCAGCGACTGCAAGGCGTGCAGCATATCGGCCTTACCGTGCAGAACATGGAAAGAGCCTACGAGTTCTATACCGAAGTTCTCGGTGGCACCGAGGTCATGCGAGACGGAGATTTCTTCGGCGAGAAGGTGCACAATACGCTTTTGACGGATCAAGAGATCCTCGCGCGCGAGCTGAATATCAATCCGGTAACGATCGGAGTGCCGGATCTTCGCGGTGGAAAGCAGCGGCTCGACGTGCGATTCATCCAGTTCGACAATATCGTCATCGAACTGCTCCAGTATCGGGAAGCAACGGAGCCGCAGGGAACGGCCAATAGTTTCGCCGAACCGCGCGATCACATGAGCCCGGCGTTTCCGCGATCCATGCACTTCTGCTTCTATATTCGCGATGATGTCGACTTTAACAAGTTCATCCATGACCTCGAGGCCGAATGTGGTCGGCGCGGAATGTCGCAGGTAAAGGCCAACCGAACCGTAACGGTGCTGACCGAAAAGGAACGCCTCGCTGCGCCCCTTTCCTCCAATACGAACAAGATCACCGAGGGGGCGTCCGACGGGTGGGCGCTGATCTATTGCAAAGGTCCGGAAGGCGAACAGCTTGAATTCGTGCAGGCGTTGGGGCCAGTGAAGCGCAAATTCATGACTGCGTTTGATGTCCGTCAAAAGCGTGTATCCGGAAAGAATTGAAACGCCCTATGACGTCGCCGCGGGAGATGGGTATGAGCCAGATGCGTAGAGCTACAGGGATTGCATTTGCACTTGTTTGTTGTTTGGCACCGGCGACGCAGTCGTACGGGCAGGAGGCAAGGGGCGTAAGCTATTCGAGCATTCCTCCCAACGCTCTCTCAATTGTCGCGCAAGTGCGTGCGAAGCCCGGTAAAGCGGAAGAGCTACGGAGCGCGACCTTGCCCTTGATCGCGCAAGTGCGAAGCGACCCCAAGAATCTTGTCTATTTTTTGCAGGAAAGTCGCGAGCAGCCGGGACATTTCATCTTTTATGAGGTGTTTGCCACCGAGGCGGACTTCGAGGCGCACAATGCCATGCCGTATGTCAAGGAATGGTTCAAGACGATCGAAAAACTGGCTGACGGTGGCGTCACTGTCATGAAGATGACCGTCCTCAAATGAGGCGATTGATAGGGCTGCTGCAGTAGCTTCTATGACTTACCGAACGATCACATATCCCTTGGTTGTCGCGAAGTACCGGATGTTCGAACAAGCCTGTGCGGCGCAATGCGCTGCATCCGGCGAGCGTACTGCAGGTGATATTTCGCATCCCCCTCGGCGGCCTAGCCACTCGTGATTTATCGCGGAGTGGCGTCTGAGCCTGCGTCTCCCGTATTGCCATGCGACGATTAGTAGACAAGCTCCATCGCGGCGAAGATGGCCAGGTACCAAGTGTCTGATCTCTGCCTTCTCGGGCTTTACATATTTTAACCGTTCTAGAGCCGCAGGCTGCTGTAGCTTTCCCCCGACCGACATCTGGTTCGGACGAGATTCCATCCACCAAGATGCGTCTATGCGTGATGCGAAACCATCGTTCTCGGAGGAGGTGTTGAGATGATCGAACTGATGGTCAATGGAGCCAAATCCAAGGTCGATGTCGATCCATCGATGCCGTTGTTATGGGCCTTGCGCGATGAGTTGGGTATTACAAGCCCGAAATACGGTTGTGGAGTGGCGCAATGTGGTGCCTGCACCGTCCACATCGATGGACATGCTGTCCGTTCCTGCCAGTCGCGTGTTGGCGACGTCGTCGGAAAGTCAGTCGTCACGATGGAAGGTCTGCGCGACAGAGAAACGCATCCAGTTGTGCAGGCATGGATCGAGCATCAGGTTCCGCAATGTGGTTACTGCCAGACCGGCCAGATCATGCAGGCGATTTCACTTCTTGAACTGATCCCCAAGCCGAACGATGAGCAGATAGATGAGGTGATGTCCGGTAATCTGTGTCGCTGCGGCACTTATTCGCGCATTCGCGCTGCGATACATGCGGCGGCAGCGAAGATGGCGGAGAAGTGAGATGGGCGCGCATCGGAACTTATCTCGCCGCGCCTTCATTGTTGGCGCTGCCGCAACGGCCGGAGGCATCGCATTCGGGACTTACAGCAATGCTTCGGAAGCCTTCCGAGCCGGTGACGTAAATCCGTTAGCTGTGGGCCTCGGGCCGAACTCCGTCTCTTTCAATCCATGGGTCGAAATCAGCCCGGAGAAGATCACGCTCGTCGCGCAACACGCCGACATCGGGCAGGGTGTCGGATCCGTTCAGCCGATCATGATCGCCGAAGAGATGGATCTTGATATCGGCCAGTTCGAAGTTCGATTTGCAAGCCCGAGCCCCGCATACTTCAATACTGGCTTTGCGGAGGAGTTGGCGCCCTTCGTGGCGGCCGATCAAAGCCCAGCTGCTGAACAGGCGCGCGCAGCCGTGTTCGAAACTCTCAGAAAGTCCGGCTTGCAGATGACGGGTGGGTCGAGCACGATCCCGGACACCTATGAGAAGCTGCGTGTCGCCGGTGCTGTCGCGCGTGAAACCTTGAAGGCTGCTGCGGCCAAACGCTCAGGCGTATCTGCCGCTGACGTCCGCACTCAATCCGGTCACGTGATCCTGCCAGACGGAACGCGAATTCCCTACGTTGAATTGTCGGCCGAGGCCGCGAAGATTCCGCCTGTTCTCGACGCCAAGCCACGCGACCCGTCGAACTGGCGAATTCTGGGGAAGCAGATGATGCGCCTCGATGTTCGATCGAAAGCGTTGGGTGAACTGAAATTCGGCATCGATCTCAGGATCGACGGAATGATGTACGCCTCGGTCAAGCTGAATCCAAACAAAGGGCAGCCACTGCTCTCATACGATGCTCGCAAGGCGCGCGCCATGCCAGGCGTGAAGAAGATCCTGAAGCTTAAAAATGGCGTTGCCGTAGTTGCAACGAATAGCTGGTACGCAATGAGGGCAGTTGCAGCAATTGAATGCAAGTGGGCGCCTTCGAAGTATCCTGCCGAACAAGCAGGCCATTGGAAGGTTTTGGAAGAGTCCTTCAAGCCAGAGTTCCTAGGCAAGGAGTGGCGCAATATCGGCAATGTGGATGCAGCGTTCAAGTCGGGAAAGGTCATCGAAGCAGAATATCGTGCGCCCTATGTGGCGCATCAGCCCTTAGAGCCTCTCAATGGCGTCGCCATCGTTACAGACAACGGGATGGAGATCTGGGTTGGTCATCAGAGCCCACAAGCCGTACAATCCATTGCGGCCGCAGCCATCGGTCTCAAGCCTGAACAGGTCGCATTTCACAATCAATGGACTGGCGGAAGTTTCGGTCATCGACTTGAATTCGAGAATATCGGCGTACTCGCCGAGATCGCCAATCAGATGCGAGGCACGCCGATCAAGCTCGTCTTTTCGCGTGAGGAGGACTTTCTCCAGGATATCCCGCGCCAGATTTCCCTCGCCCGACATTCGGGGGTTGTCGAGAAGGGAAAGATCGTTGCTGCTGAGCTTAAATCCGCCTCGACCGCACCTTTCAAAGGTCTGCTCGAGCGCATGGGAGCTCCGTCGAAGGATCCCGACGGCCAGTTGGGGGCGTGCTTGTGGAATGTCTATTACAACATCCCGAATTTCCGCTCTACCAGCTACGAGGCGCAGGGACTGTCGCCGAGTACGACATGGCGGTCTGTCGGAGCCTCGACAGCCGGCTTCTTCACCGAGAGTTTTATTGATGAGTTGATCCATGCGGCTGGTCTGGATCCTCTGCGCGCACGTATCGAGATGTGCACGGTTCCCACCTACAGAAAGGTGCTTGAGACGGTCGGGGAGATGTCAGATTGGAAGGGGCCTCTTGGGAACGGAAGAGGGCGTGGTGTCGCATTCGTCGAGTCATTCGGAACACCCACGGCTGAAGTTGTTGAAGTGACGATGACCAGAAGTGGCATCCGGATCGACAAGGTCTGGGTCGCCGTCGATGTCGGCAAGGTCATCGATCCCGTCAATTTTGAGAACCAGGTCCAGGGAGGCGTGGTGTGGGGGCTCGGCCACGCTATCAATTGCGAACTCACTTACGCAAAAGGCGCGGTCCAGCAAACCAACTTCAACCACCACGAGGCCATGCGCCTCTATCAATGCCCGGTGATCGAAGTTCGCGGGCTTGAGAACGATCCAAAGGTCCGAGGGGTCGGGGAGCCTCCGGTGCCGCCGGCAGCGCCGGCGCTGGCTAACGCGATATTCGCAGCGACTGGGCAACGAATCCGCGAAATGCCCTTCAACAAATATATCGATTTTGTGTGAGGGTGGTCATGAGAAAAGCTGCTATCGCACTCGCCGTCGCCGTTTCATCGATCGCTATGATTACCGGACTGGTTGCGGCCAAGGGGCCGGCGAAAGACGCGCTGCCACCTGGAAGCGTCAGTCGCGCTGAAGGGCTGAAAGCCTGGAAGCGGATTGAAGCGGTTGTAACACATCCGCGCTGCGCCAACTGTCATGTCGATGCCAAGGCGATCCCGGTATGGTCTCCGTCCGGCGAAGGTAAAGACCGGGTGCATGGCATGAACATCCACGCCGGCATGAGCCGCATCGGTGCTGAGGGGCTTCGCTGTTCTACCTGTCACATGACCTCGACCCAGCCGAATGATCCCGCCCCGGCGCCATTGCGGGCAGGCATCGACTGGCAGTTGGCTCCCGTCGATTTCATCTGGTACGGCAAGAGCGGCGCCGAAATTTGCGCACAGCTCAAGAATCCCAAGCGTAACGGCGGTCGCGATGTAGTCGCTCTCCTCGCGCACTTGCGGCACGACGAGTCGTTGAGCGGGTTCATACCGCGGGCATGGCAACCCGGCGCAGGCCGTGCAACTCCGCCGGGTACTTTTGAACAGCATGTCAAAGACATGGCAATGTGGGGAGCCGCTGGGCAGCCGTGTCCAAACTGACGAGGTTGCAGCTATCGTGGATGGAATATTCGTCATTACCGTCATTATCGGCAAGTGCCGCGCCGCGGGATGCCGAGCTTCTCCAGCGTGCGCCCGGCAGGCAAATGCGACTGCTCGACCAGCGCGATGATCTCAGATTTCTCGGACGCCGGATACCTCATGCCTCGTCCTCCCCATCCCCGCTCATACTTTTTTAAGCAGACGGCTTTCCATGGTGGTCGGGCACGACTTCCTTCAACGCCGAGGCCTCCCGGCGAAGACCCTTCACCTCGCCTGACGTGGTGGAGCGGGCTGTGTCACCCGCCAGGCGGCGCTTTTACGGCGTCATCTAATTTATGCCATCCGTGTGCAGCTTTACTGGAAAGCCAAGAGCGCGCGAAACCTGCGACGCCGGTTCTCGACCCGCGCGTCCAGCAGCAGATAGATGCGTGAACTAATGCGCGTCAGATTTCCGTCTCGACTTCGACCGGCACCTTCACCGCCGCCGAACTGATGGGCGTGTGAATGTCGAGTTCGACATTCTTCGTCTTGAGTGAAACGATTAGCGAATACCGTGTTTGCTGATTGCAGACGTCCGCTGAAGCGCGGTTGCGCCACCAGCCGTTCACTGGCTTAACGCAAAGCATATTCCGGCCAAGAAGCTCAATAGCTGGACCGCGCCACACGTCGCAATGCAAGGACCCCGCTGAAATGCTGTCTGCACCCAGAACCCAGCGTCCATCGGCAGGCGCACCAGTTGCCCGGCGTGGATTTTCACTCTCTGACGCATTAACACGCTTCTTGAATTGCGAGAGTGTTTCGCGCGGTCTTTGTAGGTCGAAGCGCAGGCCATGTGATTGATAGCGTTGCGAGTCCACATTTGCCGATAAGCCTGGGTTTGGATCGACAAAATATGACAGCGTTACTTTCAGTTCGACCGGCTCGTTTTCCAACTCTTCGAGCAAAGAACCCGGTATCGGCAAATTGTAGTAGTGGCACTCATTGAATTTGCGACTTCCATCCAGCTGGAACGGCTGAATTTCCGCCTGTGCCATCATCGCGAGATGGTTCGTTGCCGAAGCGCTCGCTCGGTCAAAATCGGGCACGCCATATCCGAAACGACGAATAAGCGCATAACGCTCGCGCTTGCCAGGTGTCGCATCAATTGCCGTCAGTATCGACCCGGTCCATTCGGCGCTATGAACCATCAAGGCGCGGATGGTTTCCGGCCAGAACTCGGGATACTTCGCCATCAATCGCGCGGCTATCCGTGCTGCCTGCGCCGTCGCCGCGCTTGTCGCCTCAAACGGCACTAGCGGCGTGCCAGCTTCATGACCGGTGGTCAAAAGCGAGAGCGAGCCTACTGTCAGGATTTCCGTCAGACCCGGATTTACGGCGCGGTTTCCCGCTTCCATGACCAACTCAGGCTTGAACGGTGCGATGCCCTGTTCCCATTCGACACTCGTCCGGCTATGGGGGCTGAGGTCGCCCGCTGCGGCCAGCGGGTTCCAATCCTCGTATCCGTCGTCGCTTACCGAAATCAAATCCGTGTAGTCTTCGATAATTTTTTCAAGGACAGGTCGCGCGTGGTCTGGCACATACAGCGCAATGGTCTTGCCCGTGTTGGTTTCCTTCGATGCGCCAGAACGAATGCCTTCCGACTTCAAATCAAGTGCGTCGGCCGCTGTGCCTTTGCGTAGGTCCACTTCGATGATTGAACTGGACGGCGCTTCAAGCCGCTCGTCGGTCGGACGAGCAGCCGTCGCGGGGTGAACCTCGGTGTAGAACCGACGGTTCAAGAAACCCCGAAACCAGCGTATAAAACTGTATCTATTGCGGTTTTCGCGCTTCTCGGTGGCGAGTCCCCCCCTCTCCGCCAGCCAGGTGAAAATCGCAACGAAATCAATAAGTCATTGAAAGCAATAGATTTTTTTCCGCCCGATTGGTACGCACGGGTGGTACACATGGCTCGATCTATGTCTTGTGCGCCTCGCGATGCCGTTATTGAGCGTCAAGCTTACGAAACATCACGAGCGCATCAACATATTCGTCAGTCGGAAGCCGAAAAGCCTCAGGCAGCCGTCCGACGATCTCAAAACCAAGCGTAGTCCAGAGTCTCACCGCACGCACATTGCTGCTCACGACGCAGTTGAATTGCATGGCGCGAAATCCGGAGCTTCTGGCATAGTCGAGCGAGTGTAGGCACATATTGCGCGCCACACCGCCGCCTTGCGCGCTCGCCAGCGTCATGTAGCCGCAATTGGCCACGTGGCTGCCACCACCGCCCTGGTTGGCGCGCACATAATAAGATCCCACGATCTGACCTTGGCGCACGGCAACGAAGGTTCGTTTATCCGGACCGTGCCAGTAGGACAAAGCATCGTCCTTCGTCATCAGGGGGTCCAGGGCGTAGGTCGTGCCTGCACGGATGGTCGGCTCGATGACCGACCAGATGTCTGCCCGGTCTGCCGGCTCAGCCGGGCGAATGATCAGGTCGTCGGAGTGTATGACCATACAAGTGCCGCCTAAGCCGGACTGAATATACGCCGACCTTCGCCGGCATCTTGCCCGTGGGATTGACCGATTATTCTGCGGCGTTCCTCGGACGGGTTGGTATTGAAGGCGGCCTTGAACGCCTTGCTGAGATGCGAACCGTCGACGAAGCCGGTTTCGGCGGCGATCGCGGCCAGCGATAGGTCGGTTTTCAGCATCCACCGTGCATGTTTCAGGCGCAGCCGCAGATATGTCGCCTGCGGCGACTGGCCGGTTTCCTCTTTGAAAAGACGCTCCAGTTGCCGCGTGCTCAGACTGACCTTGCCGGCCAGTCGCGCGACAGACAGCGGCGCTGACAGGTTCTGCTCCATCATTAGCAGCGCGCGCGAGATCCGTCCGTCGGTCTCGGCAAATTCGGTCGGCGGCGCCGATTGAGCCGAAGATCCGGGTTTCATGCGATCGATCAACATGATGTGGAGCGCCTTCTGCGCGCTCGACAGGCCCATGCGTTGTTCCACGATATGGGCGGCGAGGTAGGCAACGCCCATGCCGCCCGAACACGTGATGCGGTTGCCGTCGATGACGAAGAGCTGGTCGGCCACCGGGAGTGTCTCGCCGAATTCCTCCAGGAAATCGCGATAGTGATACCAGCTGATGCAGCACTTTTTCTGATTGAGAAGGCCGAGACGCCACAGCACAAAACTGCCAGTGCAGACGCCGATCAGATCGACTTTGGTGTTCGCAGCCTCCAGCAGATAGCGCTTGATCTTGTCATCGATCTGCGGGCCCTGATGCAGCAGGCCGCCCACGACGACGACATAATCGAGCTCGCGCGGATCGAGGAACCGGGAATTCGGATACATCAGCAAACCGCAACTCGAACGGATCGGCTCGTCGGTGTCGGCCATGATGTGCCACTGGCAGCGGATCGGCCGACTGTTGTCGCCCTCGTCGGCGGCGAGACGCAGCACGTCCACGAAGCTGGCCAACGCAGTCAGCGTGAAATTCTTGGTCAGAATGAAGCCAACGCGCAGCGGACGGACCTTTGGTTGCATCACCCCTGCCTTCGCATTCACCATATGGTCGAATGGCAATCCGGGTGATCGCCGCGAGACGATGCTCCAAAACGGACCCATGTCGCATCATTACATACCTCCAGCGCGCTGGGGCAGGCATTTGCGACGGACTGATCCTAAAAATACATTGCCGCGCGCGCAAGGGCGGCGAAGCGTCTCGCCTGGAGCGCGAGGTTCGGGGCGTCGGCCGGGAACCGACAAGCCCCAGGTTGTTGCGGCCAGATCAGGTCGGCCGGTTCAGCGCAGGAGGGTCAGCCGGCGGACGGCGGCTCTTCTGGCGTCGCGAACTGCGCTTCGCGGCCGATCGCAGCAAGAAATGCGTCGAGTGCGCCGACCGACAGCGATGTCGTGCGGCTGTTGATGATGGGGTGGCAATTGATGCGCTCCGCCGATCGTAAGCGCGCATCGATGACGGGAGTGACCGCCTGATTGGCATCGTTGTAGAGCGCCAGAATCGAGACCGATCCCGGTTCGATCCCAAGCAATTCCTTCAGGGCTTCCGCGCTTCCAAATGACAGCCCGCCCTTGGCGCCGATCGTCTTTGCCAGCGACTTCAGGTGAACGGTCGCGGCTTCGTCGGTGACGAACAGGAAGAACCGCTTCTTGCCGTCGCGGAGGAACAGGTTCTTGGTGTGAATGCCGGGAATGTCGCCACGCAGCGCACGCGACTCTTCCACTGTACGCACGGGCGGGTGTTCGAACGTCTCCACCACGATCGACTTGTCTTTGAGGTACTGAAGAATCTCGTCGCTGCGTTCGATGCTCATTCTGCGTGTCCTTGACCGTCGGTGGCGGGACTGCGTGCGCCCGGGGCAGGCTGTCCTGTCTATATGGCAGCGATCCGTGTCGCATGGATACGTCGCGAATTCGAGACCCTGGCGAGCGAAGCCGGGTGGCTTGTCGCAAATCTACGTGTTTCGTGTCGGGGCTTTGCAAACCTGCGGCGTCCCGATGTCGCTCTGATCCAACATGATTGGCGGCCTGATGCTGGCCGCGAAGCGGCAGCGAGTTGTAGGCTCCGTCCAATCACAACGTGGACAGCCATGCAGAAATTCTCAGCGCTTTCATTACTACGGGCAGGGCTGACCGGTCATACCGGCTGGCAGCGACAGTGGCGTTCGCCTGAACCGAAGCCGGGTTATGACGTCATCATAGTCGGTGGTGGTGGCCACGGGCTTGCAACGGCTTACTACCTGGCCAGCCGCTACGGCGTCAAAAACATTGCCGTCCTCGAAAAGGGCTGGATCGGCGGTGGCAATACCGGCCGGAACACCACGATCATTCGTTCGAACTATCTGTTCGACGAAAGCGCCGGGATCTACGAGCACGCCCTCAAACTGTGGGAAGGGCTGTCGCAGGAACTGAACTACAATGTCATGTATTCACCACGCGGCGTCTTGATGCTGGCGCACAACATTCACGATGTGCAGAGCTTCAAGCGACACGTTCATGCCAACCGTCTCAACGGCATCGACAATGAATGGCTGTCACCGGCGGAATGCAAAGAATTCTGTCCGCCACTGAATGTCGGTGGGTCCATGCGCTATCCGATCCTCGGCGGCGCGCTGCAGCGCCGCGGCGGCACGGCGCGCCACGACGCTGTGGCTTGGGGCTATGCCCGCGCTGCTGATGCGCTCGGCGTGGATATTATCGAGAATTGCGAGGTCACCGGCATCCGCCGCGCGCCGACCGGGGAGGTGGTCGGCGTCGATACGACGCGCGGCAGCATCAATGCGAAGCGCATCGGCGTCGTCGCGGCCGGCAATACCAGCACGGTGATGAACATGGCCGGCGTGCGTCTGCCGCTGGAAAGCTTCCCGCTGCAGGCGCTGGTCAGCGAGCCGGTCAAGCCGATCTTCCCCTGCGTGGTGATGTCGAACACGATCCACGCCTATATCTCGCAGTCGGACAAAGGCGAGATGGTGATCGGTGCGGGAACGGATGTCTACACGTCCTATACACAGCGTGGCGGCCTGCACATCGTCAATCATACGCTGGATGCGATCTGCGAACTGGTGCCGGCGTTTCGGCGCCTGCGCATGCTGCGCAACTGGGGCGGCATCGTCGATGTCACGCCGGATCGCTCGCCGATCGTGGCGAAGACGCCGGTATCCGGGCTGTACGTCAATTGCGGCTGGGGCACCGGCGGCTTCAAGGCGACGCCGGGATCGGGCGAGGTGTTCGCCAGTACGATCGCCAAGGATGAGCCGAACAAGATCAATGCGCCGTTCACCATCGAGCGATTCCGCGATGGCGCCGTGATCGACGAAGCGGCTGCGGCCGCCGTGGCGCATTGATAGCGGGGAAAACGAGATGCTCTTGATCAATTGCCCCTATTGCGGGCCGCGCCCGGAGGCCGAATTCGCCAATGGCGGGCAGGCGCATATCGCCCGCCCGGCCGACCCGATGAGCCTCACTGACGACGAGTGGGCCGCCTATCTCTATATGCGCGACAACACCAAGGGCCTGCATCACGAGCGTTGGCGGCACGCCAATGGCTGCGGCCGTTTCTTCAATGCCAGCCGCGACACGACCACGGACGTCATCAAGCGCACCTATCGCATGGGCGAGCGCCCCGAAGCCGAACATCAGGGTGCCAAGCCATGACGGGTACGTATCGCGTGCGGCGCGGCGACGTCGCTGAAAGCCGCAACGCAGTTCATTTCACGTTCGACGGAAAGTCGTATCAGGGTCTGGCCGGCGACACGCTGGCCTCCGCGTTGATCGCCAACGGCGTGCATTTGGTCGGGCGTTCGTTCAAGTATCATCGGCCGCGCGGCTTCGTCTCCGTCGGTTCGGAAGAGCCGAATGCGCTGGTCGGTGTCGGCGCGACCCAGTCGCGCTATACGCCGAATCTGCTCGCGACCCAGGTCGAGATCTATGACGGGCTGGTGGCCGAAAGCCAGAATCGCTGGCCGTCGCTCGAGACTGATGCCAGCTTCCTCAACGAATATTTCTCGGCCTTCCTGCCGGCGGGCTTCTACTACAAGACCTTCATGTGGCCGCGCACGGCCTGGAAGAAGCTCTATGAGCCGGTAATCCGGCGGATGGCGGGTCTCGGCAGAGCGCCAGCCGAGCCGGATGCCGATCGCTATACGCAGGTGTTTGCGCATTGCGACGTGCTGATCGTCGGCGCCGGACCTGCGGGTCTTGCCGCAGCGCTCGAAGCCAGCAACAGCGATGCCACCGTGATCCTGTGCGACGAGCAGGCAGAGATGGGCGGCTCGCTACTGTCTGATCGTTCGGCATCGATCGACGGCATGCAGGCCGCCGACTGGGCGCGCGCGGCGCTCGATGAATTGCGCAAGCGCCCCAATGTGAAGCTGATGTCGCGTACGACGGCGTTCGGCTGGTACCCGCACAATTTTGTCGGTCTCAACGAGCGCGTCACCGACCACCTCAGCAATCCCGCGACGAACCAGCCGCGTGAGCGGCTCTGGCAGGTCAGGGCCAAGGAAGTCGTTCTGGCGGCTGGCGCAATCGAGCGGCCGCTCGTCTTCACCGACAATGACCGGCCGGGCATCATGCTGGCCGATGCTGCCCGGACCTATGTGAATCGGTACGGCGTGGTGCCGGGCAAGCAGGTGGTCGTGTTCACCGCCTGCGACAGCGCCTATCGCGCGGCTCTGGACCTCAAGGCAGCCGGTGCCAAGATCCAGGTGATCGTGGATCTGCGCAAGAGCGCGTCGGGCCATTGGGTCGACAAGGCGCGCGCCGAAGGCATCAAGGTCCGCTCCGACAGCATCGTTCGCGGCACGTCGGGCTGGCTGCGGGTAAAGTCGGCGCAGATCTCCAACGCGCAGGGCGGCGATGCCGAGACGGTGGCTTGCGATCTCATCCTGATGTCCGGCGGGTTCACGCCGTCGGTGCATCTGTTCTCGCAGAGCCGCGGCAAGCTCAGTTACAGCGAAGAGCTGCGGGCCTATGTGCCTGCCGAGTCCGTCGAGCGCGAGCGGTCGGTCGGGGCGTGCAAGGGACTGTTCGCGCTCGAAAGCGTCATCGAAAGCGGCGCCAAGGGTGGCCGGGACGCTGTGGCCAAGGCCGGCTTCTCCCCGCGCGGCGAGCGCAGCTATACGGTCTCCGCGCAGTCGGTGGGTGCCGATGCGTTCATCGGCTCCGTGATGACCGATCATCAGGCGGAAAAGCGGGCCTGGGTCGATTTCCAGAACGACGTAACGGCCAAGGATGTCCGGCTCGCGACCCGCGAAGGGTTCCGGTCGATCGAGCACGTCAAGCGCTATACGACGACCGGCATGGCCACCGACCAGGGCAAGCTGTCCAACATGAACGCCCTCGGTGTCGTGTCGAAGCAGATCGATGTCGCGGTGCCGAAGGTCGGCCTGACCACGTTCCGCCCGCCTTATACACCGACGACCTTCGGATCCTTTGCTGGCCAATCGCGTGGTGATCTGTTCGATCCCGTGCGCAAGACCAGCATCCATCCATGGGCCGAAGCCCAGGGCGCACAGTTCGAGGATGTCGGCGTCTGGAAGCGCGCCTGGTATTTCCCGCGGGTGGGCGAGGACATGCATGCCGCCGTCGCGCGCGAATGCAAGGCGACGCGCGAGTCGGTCGGCATCTTCGATGCCTCAACGCTTGGCAAGATCGAGATCGTCGGCAAGGACGCTGCGGAATTCATGAATCGCATGTACACCAATGCCTGGACCAAGCTGGAGCCCGGTCGGCTGCGCTATGGCGTGATGCTGCGCGAAGACGGCTTCATCATGGATGACGGCGTCGTCGGCCGCATGGCGACGGATCGTTTCCACGTCACCACGACGACCGGCGGCGCGGCCCGCGTGCTGTCCATGATGGAGGACTACCTCCAAACCGAATGGCCGGACCTCGAAGTGTGGCTCACCTCGACCACCGAGCAGTGGTCGGTCATTGCCTTGCAGGGACCGAATGCGCGCAAGGTGCTGGAGCCGCTGGTCGAGGGCATCGATCTGTCGGCCGATGCCATGCCGCATATGAGCGTCCGCGAAGGACGTATCTGCGGCGTGCCGACGCGGCTGTTCCGCGTGTCGTTCACCGGCGAACTGGGCTTCGAGGTCAACGTCCCCGCCGGCTATGGCCGGGCGGTCTGGGAAGCGATTTTTGCGGCGGGGAAACCCTACCGGATCACGCCCTACGGCACCGAGACCATGCATGTGCTGCGCGCGGAGAAGGGCTACATCATTGTCGGTCAGGAAACCGACGGCACGGTGACGCCCGATGACGCCGGCCTCGGCTGGGCTGTCGGCAAGGCGAAGCGGGATTTCGTCGGCAAGCGCTCGCTGTCGCGGCCGGCGCTGGTCAGGGAAGACCGCAAGCAACTGGTCGGGTTGCTGACGACGGACCCCAAGGTGGTTCTCGAAGAGGGCGCCCAGATCGTGCTCGATCCGACCCATCCGATCCCGGTGCCGATGATCGGACATGTCACCTCCGCCTACTGGAGCGCGACGCTGAACCGCTCGATCGCGCTGGCACTCGTTCGCGGCGGTCGCTCGCGGATGGGTGAGGAGCTCTCGATCCCGATGCCGGACGGCGTGATCAAAGCGAAAGTCGTCGACTCGATATTGTTCGATCCGAAGGGGGAACGTTTGAATGCTTAGTCCCGCGATCATGCGTTCGAACGCGTTGTCCCCAATGCGGTCGTCCGGCACCACTGCTGCGTCCGCCACAACGCTCTCGATTCTTCCCGATGCGGCGAAGCTGGTATTTCGCGGCAAGACCGAGGTGATCGAGGCGGCCGGGGCGCATTTTGGCGTTAAGCCGAGTCTTGAGGCCTGCCGCTTCGCGGCGGTCGGCGGCCGGTCGGTCTATTGGCTGGGGCCAGACGAATGGCTGTTCCAGGCGGTGAACGAGAATCCGATCGAGGTATTTGGCGGGATGTCGGCAGCGCTGCAAGCGCAGGCCTGTTCGCTGGTGGATGTCAGCCATCGTTCGGATGGCATCGCGGTTGCGGGTCCAACGGCGGCACTGGTGCTGAACCATGGCTGCCCGCTGGATCTGTCCCTCAAGGCGTTCCCGGTCGGGATGTGCACGCGCACGGTGCTGGGTAAGGCATCACTTCTGCTGTCGCGTTCTGAAGAGTACGTGTTCCACGTGGATGTATGGCGTTCGTTTGCGCCCTATGTCTGGCAATTCCTCGACGAAGCGCGAAGCCTGTCCTAGCAGCCCGGCTGCGCCCTGGAGACCGCGCGATGATTGGAACGTTCGATCTCTTCAAGATAGGCATCGGGCCGTCGTCATCGCATACGATGGGACCGATGAAAGCCGCGGCGCTGTTTGCCAGCCAGCTTGCGGAGCGCGGTCTGCTGAAGGACCTCGCGCGCGTGAAGGTCGAGCTGTTCGGCTCGCTGGCCTGGACCGGTCGCGGTCATGGCACCGACAAGGCGGTCATTCTCGGTCTTGCCGGCAAGTTTCCGGAAACGATCGATCCGGAAGAGGCGGAGACGCTGGTCGATGGCGCCCGCGCGACGGGCACGCTGCGGATTGCCAAGCGGCGCAACGTTCCGTTCGATTTCGCCAATGACATCATCTTCGACGGCGTGACCGAGCCGCCAAACCATCCGAATACGCTGGCGCTCTCCGCTTTCGGGGGGGACGGTAATATCCTTCACGGCGAGCGTTGGTGCTCCGTCGGCGGCGGCTTTGTCGTTCCGGAAGCGCAGGTCGGCGTCGTCGGGATTGTCGAGGACGTTCCCGTCCCGCATCCTTTCAGGTCGGGCAAACAGTTGCTCGAGATCGGTGCGAAAACCGGTCTGTCGATTGCACAGATCGTCATGGCCAACGAGATGTCGTCGCTCCCGGCGGAGGAGATCGAGCAGCGGCTCGATCGCATCATCCAGGTGATGATGGACTGCATCGATCGCGGCATGACCAAAGAGGGGCAGCTGCCGGGCGGACTGAACGTCAGGCGCCGCGCGCCCTCACTGCATCGGCGCCTTGTCGCCGCTGCAAGCTCGAACAGCCGCGCCCAGCATGAGGTGATGGATTGGGTCAGCCTGTATGCGATCGCAGTCAACGAGGAAAATGCGGCGGGTAGCAAGGTGGTGACGGCACCGACCAATGGCGCGGCCGGCATCATACCTGCGACGCTTCGCTATTTCCGCGACCATTGCCGCGAGGCGTCACCTGAAAACATGCGCGTGTTCCTGCTGACTGCCGCCGCTATCGGCGCGCTGTTCAAAATGAATGCGTCGATCTCCGGCGCGGAAGTCGGCTGCCAGGGCGAGGTCGGCTCGGCCTGTTCGATGGCGGCGGCGGGGCTCGCGGCCGTGCTCGGCGGTACCAATGAGCAGATCGAGAACGCCGCCGAGATCGGCATGGAGCATCACCTTGGCATGACCTGCGATCCGATCGGTGGGTTGGTGCAGGTGCCATGCATCGAGCGCAACGCCTTTGGTGCCGTGAAGGCGATCAATGCGGCGTCGCTCGCATTACAGGGCGACGGTACCCACGTGGTGCCGCTCGACAAGGTGATCGCGACGATGCGCGAGACCGGGCGCGACATGCAATCGAAATACAAGGAGACCTCACTGGGAGGTCTCGCTGTCAATCTGGCAGAATGTTGAGGGAAGACCATGACCCAAGCCGAACGCGAGGCATTCTTCACAGCCGATCTCGCCCAAGCAGACCCGACCATCTCGTCGTCGCTTGCCGGAGAACTCGGCAGGCAGCGTGACGAGATCGAACTGATCGCATCCGAGAACATCGTATCGCGTGCAGTGCTGCAGGCGCAGGGCTCGGTGCTGACCAACAAATATGCCGAAGGCTATCCCGGCCGGCGCTACTATGGCGGCTGTCACTTCGCCGACGAAGTCGAGGAGGTGGCGATCGAGCGCGCCAAGACGCTGTTCGACTGCAGCTATGCCAATGTGCAGCCGAATTCCGGGAGCCAGGCCAACCAAGCAGTGTTCATGGCGCTGATGAAGCCCGGCGACACCTTCATGGGCCTCGATCTTGCGGCAGGCGGTCATCTCACCCATGGCGCCAAGCCGAACATGTCGGGCAAGTGGTTCAACGTCGTCAGCTATGGCGTTCGCCGCGACGACTGCACCATCGATATGGAGCAGCTCGAGAAGCTGGCAGTGGAGCACAAGCCGAAGGTCATCGTCGCCGGTGGCTCGGCCTATTCGCGGTTCTGGGATTTTGCTGCGTTCCGCCGCATCGCGGATGCGGTCGGTGCCTACCTGTTCGTCGACATGGCGCATTTTGCTGGCCTCGTGGCGGGCGGCGCCCATCCGTCGCCGTTCCCGCACGCCCATGTGGTGACCTCGACCACTCACAAGACGCTGCGCGGCCCGCGCGGCGGATTGATCCTGACCAATGACGAGGACATCGCCAAGAAGATCAATTCGGCGATTTTTCCGGGACTGCAGGGCGGGCCGCTGATGCATGTCATCGCCGCCAAGGCGGTATCGTTTGGCGAAGCGCTGCAGCCCTCGTTCCGTCAATATGCGGCCGACGTCGCCGCCAATGCGCGCGCGCTGGCGGACACGCTCTCAAAGGCCGGCTATCCGATCGTCACTGGCGGCACCGACAATCACCTGATGCTGGTCGATGTCCGGCCGAAGAACCTGAATGGCAAGCTCGCCGAGGCGGCGCTCGGGCGAGCGAACATCACCTGCAACAAGAACGGTATCCCGTTCGATCCGGAGAAGCCGACCATCACGTCGGGCATCCGGCTCGGCTCGCCGGCCGCGACGTCGCGCGGCTTTGGCGTCGGTGAATTCGAAGAAGTCGGCAAGCTCATTGCCGCCGTCTTGGATGCGAATTCCGGCGCGCCTGACCAAGGAGCACGGGAGGTCGAGGCAAAAGCACGTGGCCGCGTCGCCGAGCTGGTTGCGTCGTTCCCGATCTATCGGTCCTGATTAGGCCGCTTGATGGAGCGTGTGGGAGAGGGGCAGGCGGACGGGATATTCATCCAAGGGCTGAATGTTCACGCGCGCCACGGCTTGCTGGATCACGAGGCGCAACTGGGGCAGCGCTTCGTGATCGATATCGATCTGCAGGTCGATCTCTCCAATGCGGCCAGTTCGGACGACATCGGACAGACGATCGACTATGCGTCGGTCGTCGCCACCGCGACTGAGGCATTTCTGGCGTCGCGCCATGTACTGTTGGAGCGGGCCGCGGCAGCCATCGCCGACGGCATTCTCGATGTCCATGCGCGCGCCAGCGCCGTGCGCGTCACCGTCCACAAGCCGCAGGCGCCAATCACGGCAATCTTCGAGGGTGTCGGCATAAGGCTGACGCGATACCGCGCCGACAGGCATCGTCGGATCGCGTGATACAAGGCTCCGCCGTCCCGCTGCGCGGCAGCCACACCGACATGTTTTCAGCCCATGGCGATCGCAGCCACACGATCGATCCACCACCGAGACAAGCAAGATGATGAAGAACTGGATCCTGACCTTCTGTTGCCAGGATCGCCCGCGCATTGTGTCGACCGTCACGACGGCGATTTCCGATGTCGATAGCAACATCCTGGAAAGCGCGCAATTCTGGGACAGGACGACCAACCGCCTGTTCATGCGCATTGCTTTCGAGACGCCGGATTCGATCAGCCGGAAGACCCTGGAATCGATGCTCAAACCGGTGTTGTCGCGGTTTGAGATGAACGCGGTTCTGGTCGATGCCGCGTCGCGTCCCCGGGTGATCATCATGGTCTCCAAGTCGGACCATTGTCTCGAGCAGCTTTTGTATCAGGTTAAAGTTGGCTGGCTGAAAGCCGAGGTCGTCGCGATCGTGTCAAACCACCGCGACTGCGAAGCGATCGCCGAGAAGGCGGGGATCCCGTACTATCACTGGCCTGTCAGCAACGAGACCAAGCCAGAGCAGGAGCGGCAACTCTACGAACTGTATCTGAGGGAAGGCGCCGATCTGGTCATTCTTGCACGTTACATGCAGATCCTGTCGGACGATCTGTCGAGCAAGCTCTATGGTCACGTGATCAACATCCACCACTCCTTCCTGCCGAGCTTCAAGGGCGCGCGGCCCTATCACCAGGCCCACGACAGGGGCGTCAAGATCATCGGCGCTACCGCGCATTACGCGACGCCGGATCTCGATGAGGGCCCGATCATCGAACAGGAGACCGAACGGGTGACGCACGCGTCGTCCTCGGACGATCTCGTCGCCGTTGGGCGCGACATCGAGTCGCGAGTGCTGGCGCGCGCTGTGCGGCTTCATCTCGAGCGTCGTGTCCTTTTGAATGGACGCAGAACGGTGGTGTTCTAGCGCCTGAAATGCAACGACGAATGCTCGTTTGAAAAGCATCGACAGGCCAAGATTTAATCTTCGCGATGAATTTTGCAGCGCAGCGGAAATCATTGTGTTTGCTACGCAAAATAGTCCGACGAGCAGTCGGCGCGCGAACCAAGAACAGGCAGTCGATATTCGGTAGTTATGACGCAATTCTACAAGCAACAGCGCGCGTGCATCCTATCTGCCGCATTCGCGGACCACTAGCGTTGCAGGCTGGATCAACCTGGAAGGATCAGCGATGGGGACGATTAGCAAGCGTGGTTTGGCCGCATTGGCCGTTGCGAGCGTGTTGCCACTGGCCTTTGGCAGCTTCAGCGCGGCCTTCGCCAAGGACAAGGTGAAGATCGCTTTCGTGGGTCCGCTGACCGGCGCTATTTCGCCTCACGGTATTGGCGGACGCAACTCGGCCGAACTGGCCGTGAAGCTGATGAATGCCGAGCCCAACACCAAATATGAGTACGAGCTCGTCGTACTTGACGACGAGTGCAAGCCCAACGTGGGCGTGCAGGTCGTCACCAAGATCGCGTCCGACCGTTCGATCATTGCCGCGATCCCGCATTACTGTTCCGCCACCGCGATTGCCACCGTCGATATCTTCAATCGCTTCAAGATGCCGATGGTCGTGTGGGCGGCAGTGCTGCCCGAAATTACCTATGCCAAGAAATATCCTGAAGTGCACCGCGTCAGCGGCATCCTGATCGGCCAGAACCGCATCGGCGCGCAGTTCATGAAGGCACGCGGTTACAAGAAGTTCGTGTCCTTCGCCGACTCCACCGACTACGGCAAGTCGATGAACAAGTACTTCACCCAGTTCACGCTCGAGAACGGTAATGAAATCCTGGGCAGCTTCTCGGTCCCGCCGGATCAGCAGGATCTGTCGGCCGAGCTGACCAAGATCAAGGAGCTCAATCCGGAGGTCATCTATTTTGGTGGCCTGACACCGCTCGGCGCACGCCTCCGCACGCAGATGGCCAAGTTCGGCATCAACGCGCAGTTGGAGGGCAATTCCGGCATCATGGGCGATGCCTTCGTCAACGCCGCTGGTCCGGAGCTCGCCGAAGGCACGCTGACCTTCTTCGACAGCCCGCCGCTGTCCAAGATGCCGGGCGGCAAGATGTTCTCGGATGCCTACAAGGCTGCCGGCTATTCCGAACCGCCGGAAGCTTACGGACCGTTCGCCTATGTCGCCACCCGTCTGGTCATGGAGACCATCGAGAAGGTCGGGCCGGATCGCGCCAAGGTCACCGCCGACCTTGGCGATGTGAAGGACCGTCCATCCATCGTCGGTCCGGTCACCTTCGACGACCATGGTCAGAACATCACGCCGCTGACCACGAGTTATGTCGTCCAGGACGGCAAGTGGGTGGTCTGGGAAGAAAGCGAATACGTGTCCGGCAAGCGCAAGCTCAAGAACCTGCCGTAAGCGCGGATCGTCGGGACATCCCATGGGTATGATCGGTCAACACCTGCTGAACGGCTTGATGCAAGGAACGATCTATGGCCTCGTCGCCATGGGGTTCACCATCTTCTTCGGCGTCATGAACGTGATCAAGTTCTCGCACGGGGACGTGCTCACGCTCGGCGCCTTCGGAGGCCTCGTCGCCGTCTGGGCGGCGAACGCGCTGGGACTGTCGGTGCCGCTGCAGTTCATTGCCGCGCTGTGCGTGGCAATGGCGCTGACCGCGGTGGTCGGGGCCGGCATTTCGCATTTCCTCATCATGCCACTGCGCAATGCGCCGCCGCTCAACATGCTGCTGATGACGATGATGGTCGGTACGGCCATCCGTGAAGCCATCCGGCTGTTCTTTCCGAACGGCACCAATCCGCAGCGCTTTCCGGAATTGCTGCCGGCCGGAGGCTTCAATATCGGTCCGTCGTTCTTCCGCACGGACGCTATTATCCTGATCATTGCCGGCGCCGCCTCGATCGGCGCCGTTTACTGGATCATCAACCACTCCAAATTCGGCCTTGCGATGCGGGCGGTGGCCGAAGATACCGAAACGGCACGTGTGATGGGGATCAATTTCGGTCGCATCATCCCGCTGACCTTTGCATTGGGCTCCATCACCGCAGGCTTCGCCGGCATGATCTATGCGCTGTATTACAGCGAGATCAATTACAGCATGGGCCTGCTGTTGGCCGTAATCGGCTTCACGGCTGCGATCGTGGGCGGTCTCGGCAATATCTGGGGCGCGATCATCGGAGGCTATCTGTTCGCGGGGCTGCAGACTTTCGTCGTCGCTGCGATGCCGTCGATGAGCGACTACAAGAACGTGTTCGCTTTCGTGCTGATCATCGTCCTCATCACCTGGCGACCGACCGGGCTTCTCGCCGAACGCGGGAGCGAGCGGGTATGACGCCGACCTCTCGGACGCTTGTACGGGTGCCGGTGTGGCCGCTGTTTGTTGCTGTGGCCTTCGCTGCAGTGGCGCTCACGGCGCTGGTCCTGATCGAAAACCAGAAATTGCTGGGCGCCGCATTGGCGATCACGGCTGCGGTCTGCTTCTGCGCCGCTCGGTTCGGAGGCGTCGCCGCGACGGAAGTCGCCGCTTCGGAAAATCCCTGGCTGCTGCGTGGCCTGATAACGGTGGCCTCGCTCGCTGTCATCGTCGTGCTGCGCGACGACAATTTCGGCCTGCTGATGCTGGCAACGGTGCTGATCTACGCGACGATCTGCCTCGGCCTCACTGTGCAGATGGGCTATGCTGGCCTGACCAACTTTGCAGCCGCAGCTTTCGCCGGCACCGGCGGATATACCGCAGCGATGCTAGGACGGCAGGGCGGTCTGCCCGATGCGCTGGTTTTGGTCTGCGGCGGCTTGGTCGCGGTCTTCATCGGCTCGCTGCTCATCCTCCCGGTGCTGCGCACCCGCGGACACTACGGCGCGCTGACGACCATGGCGTTCGGCGTGATGTTTAATGTCTTTCTCGATGCGAATGACTTCTTTGGCGGTCCGCAAGGCCTGAAGCTTCCCGGCATCAATTTGTTTGGCTGGGACTTCACCAATGACATCCATATCTTCGGCCTCGTGCTGTCGTCCTATGTGAACTACGTGATCCTGACCGGTATTCTGACGGCGCTGGCGATGATCTTTGTCGGACTGCTGGACCGCTCGTGGGTCGGTGTCTGGTTCGATGTGGTGCGCCTCGATGAGACCGCAGCATCCGTTTTCGGACTAAAGATAGCTTACTGGAAAGTGCTGGCATTCACGATCGGCAACTTCCTGGCCGGCCTGATGGGGGCGGTCTATGCGAAAATGACTGGGTTCATCGCGCCCGCGAATTTCACATTCGGCGACTCGCTGGTGATGGTGTCCATCGTGATCCTGGGCGGCATAGGCAATCGCTGGGGCGTGCTGCCGGCGGCACTGATCGTCGTCCTGCTGCCCGAAAAGCTTCAGTTTATCCAGGAATACCGGCTTATCTTCTATGCCGTTCTGGTCATCGCGATCCTGACCATGCGCCCGGACGGCCTCGTGGCGCGCCGGGTCCGGAAACTGCATACGGAGGCAAGCGCATGACGAGCTTGTCCAACGACGTGCTGCTCGAGAGCCGCGGCTTGACGGTCCGTTTCGGCGGCCTGTTCGCACTTAATGAGCTGAGCATCGACGTCCGCAATGGCGAAGTGCTCGGACTGATCGGGCCGAACGGCTCGGGTAAGACCACGTTTCTCAATGTGATCAGCGGTGTCTATTCCGCAAGTGCAGGCAAGATCTTGCTGGGTGACATCGACATCACCCGCGAGAAGGCTCACAACATCTCGTCTTATGGCCTGTCGCGCACGTTTCAGCGATCGCGCCTATGCCTGTCGCTGTCGGTGTTCGACAATATTGCGCTGGGTGCGCAGCGAACGCTGAACAATGGCCTTTGGCACAATATCGTGCAGCGGAAATCATTCGCCGCGGAAGCGCAGAAAATCGCGGATGAAGCCCGCGAGCTGCTGCATGTCTTCAATCCCGCGCTGCCGGACAAGCTGTTCGATCCGGCGATCTCGCTCGGCATGATCGATCGGCGCAGGGTTGAGATCTGCCGCGCATTGATCGGCAAGCCAAAGCTTGTGCTGCTCGATGAACCGTCTGCCGGCATGACCCATGACGAGACGGATCAGGTGGTGGATGAAATTCTCGGCATCCGCAAATCGCTTGGCGGGCTCACGATCATCATTGTTGAGCACGAGATGGGCTTGATCGAACGCGTCACCGATCGCTGTGTCGTGCTGAACTACGGCAAGAAGATCTGCGAAGGCAAATTCCGTGATGTCGCGGCTGATCCTGTGGTCCGCGAAGCCTATCTGGGGCAAGCATGAGCGGTCATCTCGCAGTCGAGAACATCTTCACCGCCTATGATCGGGCCGACGTGCTGTCCGGCATTTCCATCGACGTGCAGCCGGGCAAGATCACCTGTATTCTCGGTTCCAATGGCGCCGGAAAATCAACGCTGATCCGCTCGATTCTGCGACTGACCCCGCCGCGCGCGGGCTCCATCGCATTCGAAGGCAAGACGCTCGATCAGATGGCAACCCACGAGATCGTCGGTCTCGGGATTGCGTGCATTCCCGAAGGGCGCCGGATCTTCGCGAAGATGACGGTCGAAGAGAATCTTCGGGTCGGAGCCTATCTCGTCAATGCGGAGAAGACGGTCAAAGCGCGCCTTGGCAAGGTGTATGAGGTGTTTCCTCGCCTGAAAGAGCGCGCCAAGCAGCTTGCCGGCACCATGTCCGGTGGTGAGCAGGCGATGGTGTCGATCGGCCGCGGAATGATGACGGATCCCAAGCTTCTGATCATCGACGAGCCATCGCTGGGTCTGTCTCCACTGTTCGTGCAGGAGAACTTCAACATCGTCCGCCGGCTCAACGAAACCGGTGTGACCGTCCTCCTGGTCGAGCAGAACGTCAACCAGACCCTCGCCATCGCCCATTACGGCTATGTGCTGTCGCAAGGCAAGATCATCGTCCAGGGCGACTCCGAGATGCTGGCAAAGAACGAGGAGGTCCAAAGCGCCTACTTCGGTGGAGCGCACTGATCAGAAAGAACGTCGCGTTAGCTGATATGGCTGCCGCATCATAACGAAAAGTCAGACTATCATCTGAAAGGAAACGTCATGTCCTCAACCATTCATGAAAACGCCATCGTCGTCGATGGATTGATCATCTCGGACTTCGGGCGTCCGGTCTTCGAGGACATGCGCAAGGGCGGATTGACCGCCGCCAACTGCACCTGCTGCGTCTGGGAAGGCTTCGAAGCTACCATGCGCAATGTGGTCAAGTGGAAGCGCTGGTTCGCCGAGAACAGCGATATCCTCAAGCAGGTCTACACCACCGCTGACATCCTCAAAGCCAAGGAAGAAGGCAAGACCGGCATTATCCTGGGCTGGCAAAATGTCACCGGCATCGAAGACCAGATAGGCTATCTCGGTCTGTTCAAGGAACTCGGCGTCGGCATTATCCAGATGGCCTATAACACGCAGAACCTGGTCGGCACCGGCTGCTACGAGTCCAAGGACGGTGGCCTGTCCGACTTCGGCCGCGATGTCGTCGCCGAGATGAACCGCCTCGGCATCCTCTGCGACCTGTCGCATGTCGGATCGAAGACCAGTGAAGACGTCATCCTCGCCTCCAAGCAGCCGGTCGCCTATTCGCACTGCTTGCCAGCCGGCTTGAAGGAGCATCCGCGCAACAAGTCCGACGAGCAGCTGCGCTTCATCGTTGATCACGGCGGCTTTGTGGGCGTCACCATGTTCCCGCCTTTCCTGAAGCGCGGTCCGGCGTCGACTGTGGACGATTATGTCGAGGCGATAGAATACGTCATCGATATCTGTGGTGAGAACAGCGTTGGCATCGGCACCGACTTCACGCAGGGCTATGGCCAGGAATTCTTCGACTGGATCACCCATGACAAGGGGTATGGCCGCCGCCTCACCAATTTCGGCGACGTCATCAATCCCGAAGGGATCAAGACTATCGGCGAATGGCCAAATCTCACCGCCGCCATGGAGAAGCGCGGCTGGAAAGCCTCACGCATCGAGGCCGTCATTGGCAAGAACTGGGTCAATCTCCTGAAGACTGTCTGGGGGGCCTGAGATGGGGAAGCCGCAGGTTGACATCAATGTCGATGACCAGACCGGGCGGTGGTCGGTCGATGCGACCAATATGATCTTGGTGCCGCAGCATTTCTATATGAACAACCACTTCGCCATCGAGGCGGCGGTGGGAGCTGCGGAGCTGGAGCGCATTCTGCGGCCGGCCGGCCATCGCTCGGCCTATTACTGGTGCGAGAAGGAAGCCGAATTCCACGGCATGTCCGGCGTCGATGTGTTCCGTCACTATATGCGCCGCATCACGCAGCGCGGATGGGGCCAATTTGACGTGCTCGACGTGTCGCCGGAAGCAGGGACGGCGACAGTGCGCTTGCGAAATTCGGCAATGGTTGATGGCGAGCGCCGCAACAGCGGTCGCAAGGTGTGTTACATGTTTGCATCTTGGCTCGAGGGCTCGCTCGAATATGTTGCCGCAAGTGCCGGTCGTGAGGTCAGGTTGCGGGCGCAGGAGGTCTATTGCGAGGCTGAAGGCGCTCACGATCATTGTCTGTTCAAGGTCGAGCCGGCTTAATTTGAGCCGGCGAAGTCCGTCTGCAACGGTATTGAGACGCGCCTAGCCTGGCTAGCGCAATCAGATCGGCCAAGCATTCAGAAAGTTGCAGTAGACGAGAGGCCTCCGGCAGCGGTGCCGCTGCCTCGTTAGATGCTGCCGCATTTGGGTCACCGTGAGTTATCGCGCGAATAATCGTGGGTCTGTGCTACCAAGGGGCGGCTCGCCGTACGAGTATTCCGCGTAGAACCGTGATTGGAATCTAAAATTTCATGGTGGGCCTCGTGGTGCGTCCACGCAACGACCGCTAGGGGTTCCGCCCTATGGGATTGTCCCGTCTCGGCGCAATCGGTCGATACAAGCGCGTTCGATAGGCTTCTCCGAGATTGTCTTGGAAATATCGTCGAGTACCTTCGAAGCCGATCGTGTCCCGGCTGACCCGAGCTTTGGTGGCCGCGGGTTACCTCGATTACGAACCCGTCGGTGGCAAATATCAGTTGCGTCCGCAAGTTCGGCGGTGGTCACGATCTCATGTGCCTACGTCGGCGCATCGATATGCACGGCTGCATGCATCGATATAGTTTCCGAAGCATAGCAGAGGGGTGCAAGTCAGGCCGCGGAGAAGCGTTCGGAACGCCGCGTGGTGGCCGATCGTTCAATGCCTATGACTTACAGACAAGACCGTGGTTTCTTCTCGGGCTATCCTGCGTGGTGGCTTCGTGGCCCGGCCAGTGGATCCTGTCCCAGCGCGTCGAGCAGGCTCGAGGCCTTCTGATGAAGACCGATATGTCGTTGGCCGATGTCGCACTGGCTTGTGGCTTTGCCGATCAAAGCCACTTCACCCGCGTCTTTTCCGCCGCGACCGGACTGCCGCCGGGGGCATGGCGCCGCGCGACTGGCAATGCAGGTTCCCCAGCGATTTTCTGAAGAAGGCCCACCGATGTCGCGCAGGGTGGTGAAGCCGCGCATCAGGGTCCTTTCAGCCTCCGCGCTGGCGGTAAGGTGGAAATGGCATATGGGCCAGCAGTGCGACTGCAGACGCTCAGTCACAATGAATCGACAGAGCCCGATCCTCAAGAAAGCCCCCACGTTCGTTGTGCGATATGGCAAGCGCCGCAAGCACTGTCCGGTTGTTGATTTCAAGCTTCTGATAGATGTGATGGAGATGTTGCTTGATGGTACCATCAGCAATATTCAGCCGCCGCCCAATTTCTTTGTTCGACAACCCTTCAGAGACCAGGCGCATGATCTGACGCTCGCGCTCTGTCAACACCGCCAGAACACTCTCCGTGATCGCGATACTCTTCTGTTCGGAAGGTATAACGTGATTGACCGCGGGAAGCGGCAATAGCCTTTGGCCAGCCGCGATCTCCCGCAAGGACTGCACCAGGGGTTCGAGCGGCATGTCCTTCAGGATGACACCGTAGGCGCCAGCAGCGGCCGATAAAGCCAGTTGGCGATCTTCAACGACAGCGGCGAAAAAGACGACCCGCGTTGAAAGCCCCTCGGAGTTGGCGATGGCAACGATTTCCAGCCCGGTCAGGCCTGGCATTTCGATGTCTATAATGGCGATGTCCGGCGTTAAATTTCGAATCGCTTCGATACAGCTCGGGCCAGTGCTGCAGCACGCGACAACCTTGAAGCCGTTTTGCGCTTCAAGCACGCTCGTCAAACCTTGCAGAACCACAGGATGGCGGTCTGCGATCACGACACTGGTGCAACGCATGGGCGGTCCTCAGCCTAGCCCCCCAAAACTTAAACGCCACGCTACCCCGAATATTCCCTTCTTAGCCTAATTTTCTGGAGGCTCAAATTCGTTACGCTACATCGCAACGCAACAACGAAAACGCGTCACAACTTTGGGTGGACGTATCTGAAACTATCACTCAAGGATGGATGTCCCACATGACGAAGCACGCACTCCCTCTGCGGAGTCTGCGGTGATCCCCCCCGTTTACTATTATGAACGACATCCCTCAGTACCGGCCCATCGCCTATAACTAAAGGTATATAGGGAGATCGGGAATTCGCATCTAACATTCATAAAATCGTCTCAAACGAGAAGGGAGGCGTCTTCAATTCGACGACGAAATGCTTCTAAAAAGACAGAGTTTCTTGCCGACTGAAAATATTCCAATGCCAAAATTTCTGCCGAAGAAGCGGGGCTTAACCGCCGACAGATCACCAAGAATGAGCTGAATTTCAATCGCTCAGTTTTTTAAATCAGTTGCGTATGGTTGGGAGGGTCGCGATGCGGAGGCAACAATCTTTTTTTACAATTCTCGTTGGGAAAAATACTTTACTCAGAGAAGGTCTTGCCAGGATTTTACGCTCAGCAAATTTTCGTATCCTAGCCTCAGTATCAAGCGTGGATGATTTGCTCCCGGGTCAACCGCAAGCACACCAGCCTCTGCTTCTTATTGCTCACACCGGCGATGATTTTGACGCCGCGATTGAACAAATCGAACTTTTCAGGGACTACCATCCGGGCGGGCGCATTGCGATCGTGGCCGATCATTATCGGATCGACGAACTGGCTTCTGCGTTTCGGGCAGGTGCCAACGGCTACTTTGTCAACGTTATGACCTGCGATGTATTCATAAAATCCATCGAACTGATCATGATGGGTGAAACGATCTTTCCTCCGGAATTTCTATCATCTGTTCTTGCTCCCGAAGGCAGTCACTCAGGCGAGACGGGGCCGCGCGACCAAAACAAGACGCAGGCGATTCTTATCGCAACAGAAGATATGACCACGCCGCAGCTGTCTCCGCGGGAAAAATCAATTTTGCACTGCCTGATTGAAGGCGCCTCCAACAAAAGCATCGCGCGAACGATCCATATCGCCGAGGCAACTGTAAAAGTCCACGTCAAGGCGATCCTTCGCAAGCTCCGGGTCCAGAATCGGACACAGGCCGCGATTTGGGGGATGAACAACGGATCGCTGGCCGAGCCAGCGAACAGCAACTCCCCGCCTTTAGCTGGCGATTCGAAAGGTCGGCTTTCAAATCCCGTTGCGATGATCTCCGAGATCAAGAAAAACGAGACGCCAGTGCCGCTGGGTGTGATCAACCACGAGCCAAATCATATTGAGGTCTCGCGCATCGACGGTCTGATCCGTAAGGGCATCAACGGAAAGATCTGCGGCGCGGCACGAATCGGCAAATAGTCAGCGATTGTTGGCGTAGGCGAGCAAGTCGCGCCGATCGGTGGTTGTCGGAGCGTGGCGCTCGCGCCGGTGAATGATCGAACATGGATACGTGAGGTGCTGACGATCGCGCGTGTTTTTGCGACGCGATTCAATAAATCATTCCACCGATCTTGGCAACGGTTAGTGCGATGTCGCTCGCGCGCGTGAGGGATGCCGGGGCGTCAGTTTCTAACAGGCTTTCTGAAAAGCCGGCTCGTTGCGCTGTCGTCGTCATTCCAAGCGCAGCGATGTCAATCGGGCCTCGCGATATCGCACGCCAGCGATGCAGCCGAAGTCCGGTTCGGTCTGTCTCGTCCCATCATGCACTACTGCGAACTGCAGCGCTGCCTCTGCAATACGTGCGCTCGCGTGCAATCCAACTATCATTGCGACATCTCATGCAAACGCACGAAGACGTGTGGATAGTCAGCGTCTAGTTTTCTCGTCAATGCCATTGCGGTTCGGCCATCAGCGCCAGGTCGGGCCGTCGCGTTGATATGATGAGCGATTGCGCGCTCGGGCAACAGAGGAGGATAATATGAAGGCTGTCATCCAATGCGGCGGAAAGGGAATGCGCTTGCGTCCGCATACATCTATCTTGCCGAAACCGCTTATGCCGATCGGATCGCGGCCCGTCCTCGAGCTCCTGCTCAAATGGCTTAGACGAAACGGGATCAGAGAAGTCTTCATCACGACTGGATATCTGGGCCACCTTATTCGCAGCGTTTGCGGCGACGGCAATCAGTGGAACATGCAGATCGTTTACACGCAGGAAGTGGAACCGCTTGGAACGATGGGCCCGCTGTCACTTTTGCGAGAACAACTCGATACGCCGTTTCTGGTCCTCAACGGCGATGTGCTCACGGACCTGAACCTCAGTCAGTTCGTGAGCTGTCATCGCCGACACCAAGGTCCCCTCACGATCGCCACCGCCACACGTCCTACCAAGATGGACTTTGGCGTGATCGACGAGATGGGCGGTTGCGTCACCGGATTCCGCGAGAAGCCCGAACTGTCGCATCTCGTGAGTATGGGCATCTACTGCATGGATCCCTCGGTGCTGGATCGCATTCCGTCAGGTGTTCCATTCGGCTTCGACGATCTGATGGCCCAGATGCTGGAAGAGGAAATACCCGTGAACGTATTCAAGCACAACGGCATGTGGCTCGACATCGGGCGGGTGGACGACTTCCTTAAGGCTCAGGATATTGCATGGGACGAGCAGTCGCCCCCGGCATTTGTAGCAACCGTCGCGGCCTGACGAAGACGCTGCATGTTACGGCTGCTGCTCGTGCAATCTCAAACGTATCGCTGAATCCGGGATTGGAGATGAACACATGCTATTGGTATCAGAGCCAGTCCTGGGTCCGGACGAGCAAACAGCCCTAGCTTCTGTCATCGAGAGCGGCTGGGTTACGATGGGAGACCGGGTCCGGGAGTTCGAACAAGCGTTTGCTCATCTTCATGAGGCCGAGGATTCGATCGCCGTCGGCTCCTGCACGGCAGCCCTCCACCTCATTCTGCACGCGCTCGGCATTGGACCGGGCGACGAAGTTCTCGTTCCATCGCTGACCTTCGTCGCCACGGCCAATAGCGTTCTCTATGTGGGAGCGCGCCCCGTCTTCGTCGATATCGATTCGGCCGAGATTCCGTTGATGTCGCTGGATGATGCTGAAGCCAAATGCACATCGAGAACAAAAGCGATTATTCTCGTCCATTTCGCCGGTTACCTCGCGCATCGCGACACTTGGCAGTCTTTCGCTCGTCGCAAGGGCCTGCTCCTGATCGAGGATGCAGCTCATGCGCCCGGACTGCCCGCAGTGGGGACCTATGGCGAGGCGGCAGCATTCAGCTTTTACGGCAACAAGAACATGACGACCGCTGAGGGCGGCGCCATTATCGCCCGCAGCCGCGCTTTGAGGGAAACCATCAAGCGAGCACGGTCTCATGGCATGACAAGCAGCACGCGACAGCGCCTCACCAGTCGTCGTCCCGATTACGATGTTACGATCCTCGGATTCAACTATCGTATGGACGATTTGCGCGCTGCCGTTGGCCTTGCCCAACTCAAGAAACTTCCGGAATGGAATGACACCAGGCGACGCCTGTCACTGTGCTATCGTCAGTTGATGGCGGAGCATTGCCCATCGGTGATGATACCCTTCGCGAATCCATGGCCATCGGCGCATCATCTGATGCCAGTCGTCCTGCCGACGGCAACCGATCGGCAGCCCGTAATCGATCGGCTACGCAAGCGCGGGATACAGACTACCATTCACTATCCCGCCGTCCACCACCTGACATTCTACAGAGAACTCTATCCCGATACATTTTTGCCGCGCACCGAGGAATTTTCCCAACGTGAGCTCACGCTGCCGCTGCACCCTCGGATGAACCCGGCCGATGTGGAACAGGTAGTGAATTCGCTTGCAGCCGCACTTGGCACGGAGTTTCCGTTAGGGGCAATCGCGTAGCCATGCGCGGGGCAGCGAACCAGCTCCTGGCGTCAACTCCTGTTACGCAGGTGGGCTTGCGGCGCGCCCTTGATATTCTGTTTGCCGGTGCTGCGACAGCCACTCTCGCTCCTCTCTTCCTGATCGTAGCACTTGCTATCTGGATCGAAGGCGGAAGGCCGATTTTCTTCTCGCAACTTCGTCTCGGGCAAAATGGACGACCATTCCGCATGTACAAATTTCGCAAGTTCAGGCCGGATTGCGACCGGCATGGATGTCCGCTCACAATGGAGGGAGACGGCCGCCTGACTAGGATTGGCCGCATCCTTGCCGCGAGCAAGCTGGACGAGCTACCGCAACTCTGGAACGTTTTGCGCGGCGACATGGCGCTCGTGGGACCGCGGCCTGAATCGCTTGCATTCTTCGACTGCTTTCACGGTGGCTTCGAGAAGCTTCTCGACCACAAGCCCGGTCTTGTTGGTCCGTGCCAGGTCATGTTTCGACATGAAAGCAAGCTCTATCCCGCTAACGTTGCGGCTGTGGATTTCTATCGACAAGTTCTGTTCCCGACCAAGGCGAAAATCGATCTCGCTTATTTCCCGCGCCGAACACTGGCTTCTGATCTCGGCTGGATTGTTCGTGCGGCTTGGGCAATCGCGGTGGGATCGTGGACCGAATACACGCGGAAGAATCAATCGAAAGAATCTAAACAACAAACCGGACATTGACGGCCATGAATTACCTTGGTGCCAGAATTCTCGTCACGGGAGCCGACGGTTTCATTGGCTCGCACCTGACCGAAGCGCTTGTTTCGGCAGGTGCCAACGTTACCGCTCTTGCCCAGTACAATTCCTTCGATAGCCATGGTTGGCTGGACGACCTTCCGGATTCGACCCGAAAGAAAGTCAACTTGGTCCGCGGCGACATCCGCGATGCGGCTTTCGTCGGTCGTCTCGTACCCGGCCACGAAATCGTCTTTCATCTCGCCGCACTGATCGCGATCCCCTATTCCTACGTCGCTGCGCAATCCTATGTCGAAACAAACGTGCTCGGCACCTTGAATGTGCTCGAGGCCGCGCGGCAGTGCGGCACCGAGCGGGTCATTCACACGTCGACCAGCGAGGTCTACGGCACGGCAATAACAATGCCGATCGATGAAACTCATCCGCTGCAGGGACAATCGCCGTACTCCGCCTCCAAAATAGCCGCAGACATGATGGCCGGGGCTTTTGCGAAGTCGTTCGGTGTACCGGTCGTCATCCTCAGGCCATTCAATACGTTTGGGCCACGACAGAGCGAAAGGGCGATCATCGCCGCCATTATACGGCAAGCGCTCGATCCCTCTTGCCCCGCGATCATGATCGGGGATGCAACGACCGTGCGCGACCTTACATTCGTGGCAGATACGGCAGCCGCGTTCATGGCTGCCGGACTGGCCGAGGGCATCGAATACGGCCAGCCATATAACGCAGGTAGTCAGCGGGCGATCATGATCCGCGACCTGATTGATGTCATCGTCGACCTTACTTCCAGCGACAAGCCTGTGCTTCAGGACGAGAAACGTCTGCGACCGACAAATTCGGAAGTGCGAGCGTTGCTCGCTGATTGCACCCGCTTCGTCCATGCAACGGGATGGTCACCGCAGGTCACGCTGCGGGAAGGGTTGGAACGGACAGTTGACTGGTGGCGTTATCGCCTTTCGGGAAAGCAAGTCCGGCGGCAGCGGGATTTCATCACATGATGGCCCCGCTGGGTTATGCCCGAGCTCTCCTGTGCTGTGGCGCCCTTGTCTTGCTCGCTTCCTCGAGACCCGTCTCAACGGAATCGCTCGCAAACGCCAAATTCCTCCCGGCGCCCGTCATGGATTTGCCTGGCTATCTCGCGCCAGCCGCCGACGCATCCCTCGGTACGACCTTTGTACGTGTGACCACGCCTGACGGTCCGATGGGAAACGGCATGGTTTGCAAGCGTTCCTACTGCACCCATCGCTATTCGAGCGCGCAGGCGTGGAACGCCGACCAGAGCCTGCTTTTGATTGTCAACGGCTGCAATGGCCTGTGCTTTCTTGATGGACACACCTATGCCCCACTGTTCCGGCGACAGCGCGGGGGTGAATGCGAATGGCATCCGCAAGATCCGGAGCTCATGATTTGTGTCGCCGGGCGCCGCATTTCGCGATGGTCGCCGCGAAGCAATGCCGAAGACGTAATTCTTGAGACTGAAGCATATCGCGAGCTTCAATTCGGTCCCTACAAGGGCAATCCCTCATGGGACGGCAACCGTATCGTGGTGCGCGCCATCAGCCAACAGGGCACGCTTGTCGCATTTGCGTTGGATCTTTCGGATCGCCGGAAATTTCCCGACATCGACTTGGGGCGAATTCCCGGTAAAAATAACTATTGCGGGATCTCGCCGCTGGGCAAGCACATATTCTGCCAGCAGTCTCTCATTGACTTCACAGATCAAGCATTTGTCTTCAGCATTGAGGGCGATCTCCTGCAGAGCTGGACCGAGCATCACCGGCCCGGCCATGGCGACATGACCGTCGATATCGATGGCCATGAAGTTTATGTAGGTATCAGCAAGTCGGCGCCCGACAAGTATCAGGTCATCAAACGGAGACTCCAGGACGGACAGGTCACGGCGCTCGCTCCCTATGGAGAAGCTCAGCATGCATCGATGCGAGCGATACGCCGTCCCGGCTGGGTCTTCATGAGTTATGCCGGCGCCGCGCTCGCTCCCGCCGGCGGTAAGAAAGTGGCCCCGTTCGCTCAGGAAGTTATCGCACTTAAAATCGATGGCAGTGGCGAGTTTCGACGTATCGCGCATACGCGCAATGCTCCGTATGACTATTGGAGCGAAACGCATGGCTCACCTTCTCCTGATGGATCGCAAGTCATCTGGTCGAGCAACTGGGGGCAACGAGGCGGGCCGGTATTTGATTTTGTTTCCCGCATCGACTGGGCTGATCGAGACAGCGGAAACGACTTAGCGCAAGGAGATCGTCATGAAGGGCAACAGGCGCAGTAAGACTTTCAGCTATGTCCCCATTAGCGTCTGGGCAGGGATCATTGTCTTGGCAGGCAGCGACGGTTGCCTTGGAGCTCAATACAGCCTCTCGCCTGGCGATACTGTCGAGGTATCGGTCGGTGGAGCGCCTGAACAGCGCAATAGAGCTCAGATCCAGATTGACGGCACCATTGCTCTTCCCGGGGTCGGTACGGTGCCGGTTGCAGGTCTGACCCCGTCGGAACTTCAGACTCGCATGGAGACGCTGCTGCAGTCCAGGATTCTGCGTCAGCGCTCACCGGATGGGCGAGAGCAGGCGCTCGTCATCAAGCCTGGGGACGTGATCACGAGCGTCGTGGAATATCGACCGATCTACGTCACAGGCGACGTTCTCACGCCCGGACAGCTGGTGTATCGCGCGTCCATGACTGTACGCCAAGCCGTTGCAGTCGCCGGTGGCTTTAGCCTGTTGCGTTCTCGCGGTCAGGTCGGTGCCATCGATCCGGCGGATCTGTTGCGCGATTACCAATCTTTGTCGACCGAGTACATCAAAGAGTATATCCACGTGATCCGCACCAATGCGGAACTCCAGGGCAATGACAGCTTCGATCAGAAGATACCCAGCGAAGTATCTTTGCCGGCCTCCGTCATCGAGTCGATCATGCAATCCGAGGCGGCGTCGCTAAAGACCGCGCAAATCGACTATCGTAAGGAACGAAGCTTTCTGGAGGATGCAGTCAAACAATCGGAGGCTCAGCTCGTAACCCTCAGGAAGCAGCAGGACGGTGAGGAAAAGGGTGTTCAGGCCGATGAGGATGAGCTGGACCGGGTAGCCAAGTTGTTTGGCGCAGGATCATTGCCAAGCCCCCGTGTTACGGAAAGCCGACGCGCTCTTCTGTTGTCGTCGACAAGGCGTCTTCAGACGATGGTCGAAGTCATGCGGCTGCAACGTCAGCGCGACGACTTCGTGCGCCAGATCGAGCGGGGCGCCAATCAGCGAACCATCAATCTGTTGCGCGAGTTGAAGGATTCAACCGTTCGCATGGCGGACTTACGGGTTAAATTGCAGGCGTTGAGTCAAAAATTGCAGCCTGTCGGTGGTGCGGGAGCACTACCTGTCGGAACCAGCGATCTCCGAGCAGAGGTAACGATCGCGCGAAAGGTCGGCCAGCAGTGGAACAGGATCGTCGCATCAGTCGATTTCGATGTAGAGCCGGGAGATGTGGTCGAAGTTTCGCTGCGCCCTTCGGGAGTGGCCAGCGCATCCAATTGAGCCATTGGCACAAGCGGGGGTACCCACAAAGGATACCGCGCTTACGACCTCTGGCCGGACGCCTGCACAAAACTGCGCGCTGAGGCGCGCATCGCTTTTCCAGCCGACATTTCCTCCATGTCATTCAGACCGCTAGAGGCCCCACGAATAGTAGACTGCCTCAGCCAAATGTGCAGTCGGATTACCCCAATTTGAACATTTACATGGCTCATCGAAATTGGAATGCTTTCCCTCCGATCAATCCTTGTCATTCGATTGAAGTAGTAGGCGAAGGGAATGACGACATGTTGAATTTGAACCAGAGCGCCACATTGCCCGGCGCAATTGCATCGCTTCATCCCTGCAGGGAATCCATCTTCAACATTTCGAATCGTGCTCCCGCTATCCGGCCAGACGCTGATCCAGGCAAGAAGCCCGACCTTGGCGAACAACGTGACGTCCTACACGCGGTTTTGGCGCGTATTGGCTGCGGGCAAGTTCTGCTCAAGCGTGGCTGCGTGCTTGACGTGAGCGCAATCGGGCGTGCGATATTGGAACGCGAATGCAACCTCACTACCAGCCCTGAAACGCTCTACAGCGCCGTCAAGCAGCTGGTGAACCGTGCGGGGGCCCAAATTCCCGTTGGCTCGACATCATGGCTCGCGACTTCCTTCAAGGAGGGCGTCACCAGCCTTGTAAGCCAGATGGTCAATGTTTGGACGGATGAAACCAGCACCATCATTCTGCTCGATCTCGACGCTCATCCAGAGCCGACGCCCCAGGCGCTCCGGTGTTTGTTCGGCTTCACAGCCGCGGAAACCCAGCTTGCAGTCGAATTGGCGCGCGGCCATAATTTGCTCGATATTGCTCGCGCCCGAAGACTGAGCCGGACGACGATCCGCTCACACCTGGCCTCCCTGTTCGTCAAGACACAGACACGGCGGCAGGCGGAGCTGGTTGCATTACTCGGGCGTGTCGCCGTCCTGCCTTCTCCCGGTAATTGAGTCCGACGATAGGCACCCAGGCAAGCCTCCTTGTGCATCCGGGCATAAACACAGCGCAAGTGAAACGGGTCGCCGACAGGCCAGCTTTGCTCCGACGTTTGAACTGAGTCCGGATCTGACGACGCGACGCTTCAGCTTACGTACATCATGCCAAACGCGCTTCGGAGTAATCCTCGTGGTGTCGATGTCTCAATTCTTCAGGATCGCCGAATACTTCCGACGCGGCCGTCATTCGAACGAATGAAGACACTTTGTGATCGCCTCGTAAGCTCACACCGTCCGCTCATACGCGAGGACATCGAAATTCATCTGTAGCCGATTCTCCGGATCGACTGAGCTGCATTCCGATTGCGCCCGAAAGGAATAGCATGACGTTGCATGTGCTTTGTGTGGGAGGCGAGGATCATGCCCTGCGGATCCCATTTCTGGCAGCTTTGCGCAGTCGCGGCTTTCGGGTGAGCGCTGCCGGTACTGGCGCTGCACTCCCGTTCTCAAATAGCGGCATCGAGTATCACCGCTATGACTTCAATAGATTCGGCGCACGGGTTGCTGACCGCCTAGCTGTCGGCCAGCTCTCACAGCTTGTGCGTGGCATTCGACCGGACGTTGTTCAAACGTTCGATACCAAACCAAATCTGCTTGCTCCTCTTGCGGTGAGAGGCGCAATCCCCATTGTGCGCACCATCAACGGAATGGGTTGGGTATTCTCCTCCGCACAGCTGAAAGCTCTTGCATTCAGGCCAGCTTACCTAGCTCTGCAGCGGTTGGCCGCCTGCTGGACCTCGGCAACGGTATTTCAGAACAAGGAGGATAGCGACTTTTTCCGCCGCTATCGTCTGCTTGGCAAAAGCCCTGCTGTACTGATCGGAAGTTCGGGAATCGATGTCGATGCTTTCGACACAGCGCGGGCTCAGGCGCCGTCCACCGCACAACTTCGTACAGAACTCGGACTCGGTGACGACGAAGTCGTCATGACTGTGAGCCGACTGACCGTACAAAAGGGCATACCCACGCTTCTGGATGCAGCGGCGATTGTCCGCGAAGCGCGGCCCCGCGTTCGTTTCTTGCTTGTCGGTCCAAGGGAGAGCGAAGGTCCTTTTGCCGTGGATCAGGCTTTGATTGATCGATACGCACCACACGTAATCGCTCTCGGTGCGCGATCCGACGTTCCTGCGCTTCTCGGAATCGCGAATGTCTTTGCCTTCCCGACGGAGTATCGGGAAGGAATCCCCCGTGTTCTGCTGGAAGCAGGATTGGCGGGTGTGCCTATTGTCGCCACGCGTATGCCAGGCTGCGGCGATGTTGTGGTGGAGAACTGCAATGGCCATTTGGTGCCGCCCCGGGACCCGCGTGCGCTCGCCGCAGCCATTCTCGATCTTCTCCAGGATCCTGCCCGCGCAAAGAGCATGGGACAGCGCTCGATCGCGCTCGTGCGCCGTGAGTTCGACCTGAACGTCGTGGCTGACCGCTACGCCGATCTTTACAGGAAGCTGATTTTCACCGGGAGGCGAAGCGAAGATCCGGCTGCTTTGTCTCGCGACGTCCATGAAGATCGAAGGGTTAGCCAGCACAGCGGGAAATCATCATGATCGCCAATGCGCTTCTTTCTTTTGGCATCGTGCTTACGACAGCTTCACAGCTGCGCCTTCCCGGAATTCCGCTGGGCGTTGGCGAGGTCTGTCTTGTCCTGTGGCTAGCCTTCGTCTCATTGCGGGTCGTCGTTACCGGCCAGATTTACAACGCGACAGCTTTGCTCCGAATCGGTGCGTTTTGGGCCTGTCTTGCACTCGCCCTGAGCATAGGGACATGCGTGGCCTATCTGAGCCAGGAGCTGGACCTTCCCTCGATGTTGCACGACACCTTCGCGTATCTGTTGGTGGCAGCTTTGACCTGCCTCATCGTCGCAACGATGGAAGCCAACGCTGCCCTACGTCAAACCCAATGGTTCCTGCTCGCTTTCTGGAACATCGCACTGGTCCTTCAGATCGCTGCGGGCTGGTCCATCATCAGCCTGCCGTCGGTCGATCCATGGTATTGGGATCGATTTCGAGGCTGGGCGGAGAATCCCAATCAGATCGCTCTCTATTGCGCCGTTTTGACGCCGCTGTCTCTCAGCCTTGCCCTATCGGCCAAAGGGTTTGGCCGCATAGCGGGATCATTCAGTTGCCTGCTAACCTTCGCCGTCGGGCGCCTGACCAAAAGCGATACATTTCTTGTTGCGATGGTGATTGCCACCGCGATCTTTTCTTTGCTGCGTTTGCGCAGTTGGCTGACCTCGCCACAGCACAGACTAAATTTCCGGTCGGTGGTCGCGGTTCTGGTCGTCGCCGCCGCCGTCCCTCTGGCGCTCGCATTAGCACCGTATGCCGTCGCGACCGCCGATGAGTTTGAAGGTCTGGCAATCAGTCTGGCCAAGGACCGTGGCGGCGAGGCAACGAAGCGCACCGCGTCCCTGCGACTGCAACTCTGGGAAGATGCACTCCATCGAGGGCTGGAAACCGGATCGCTCGGGCTGGGGCCAGGCCCGCATCTCGAGAAGCCGAACGTCGCCAATAACAAGGCGCTTCCAACTCCTTTCGAAGCCCATAGCACACTGCTGGATATATTTACGCAAGGTGGCCTGCTCGCTGTGATTGCCGTGTGCGGCCTCTTCGCAGGCACGTTCATGCTTATGTTCCGAGCGAAGCTCGATGCCTTGGCAGCATTGTTCGCTGCGCTGGCCATTTTCAGCATCAGCCATTTCATCTTGCGTCATCCCATCGTGTGGTTCGCGTTTGCTCTCAGCCTGATCCTCGGATCGGCGCGCCCGGCGTCGCCGCACACGCATATCGGAAGCTAGATCATGTGTGGAATCGCCGGAATTCTTCAGATGCCACAAGCTTCCCGATCCGCCGATCTGGATGCGATCGGCCGAATGACGAATCGTTTGCACCATCGCGGACCCGATGCCCACGGTTCGTGGTGCGATCGTGACGCCGGGATTGCATTCGGGCATCGCCGGCTCTCCATCGTTGACCTCACCGACGCGGGGCGACAACCGATGCTTTCCGAGAGCGGCCGATTCGTCATCACATTCAATGGTGAGATCTACAATCATCTGTTGTTGCGACAGGAGCTTCAACGCCTCGGCCAGAACTTCATCGGCAGCAGCGATACCGAGGTCTTGCTCGCGATGATCGAGAGATGGGGATTCGAGGCTGCCCTGGCGCGCTGCAACGGCATGTTCGCAATCGGCCTCTGGGATCGGCAGACCCGTACGCTCCATCTGGCCCGCGATCGAATGGGAAAGAAGCCCCTATACGTCGCCAGAACGAGAAATGCCGTTGTCTTTGCTTCAGAACTGAAGGCGATCGACGCGTTCCCCGATTTCGTTGCGGAGGTCAATCCGCGCGGGGTCGCTGAATTTCTCGCCCGCGGCTGGCTACCGGATGAACATTGTATATGGAAAGATGTCTTCAAACTTCCGCCCGGCAACATTCTATCTTTCGGCACCGATGAACTTCGGGCATCTCGGGATGCTGCAGCGCTTCGGGCAAAGGCGCGCATTTGGTGGTCGCTGACCGACATCGCAAAGCACGGCCGAAGAAACCCCGTTTCCGCTGACGATGGCGAGCTCGTGTCGCATCTTGATGGCCTACTTCGCGAGGCTGTCGGTGAGCGCATGGTTGCCGACGTGCCAATCGGGCTGTTCCTGTCCGGCGGCATCGACAGTTCAACTGTCGTCGCCCTGATGCAATCCCAATCCACCCGGCCCGTCCGCACGTTCACTATCGGTTTCGGCGAGCCCGCCTTCGACGAAGCGGCCAGTGCCGCGGCCGTGGCTCGTCACCTCGGCACGGACCACACGGAGCTACGTCTCACTCCCTCGGAGGCCATGGATGTCATTCCCGAACTGCCCCGTATTTGGGATGAGCCGTTCGCCGACGAATCGCAGATTCCGACCCTGCTGCTATCTCGCCTCGCCCGCCGGGATGTAACTGTTGTCCTCTCCGGTGACGGCGGAGACGAATGTTTTGCTGGATATTCCAGGCATCTTTTGACCGCCCGTCTAGCTCCCCTCCTTAACTCCAATCGAGCACTTCGGCGAACGGCGGCAATGGGTGTGTCATTGCTCGCCCGCGGTTTGCGGGAAGACATCGCTGACGCGTTGCCTCTTCCTGGCCGCCTACGACGGATGATCGGAAGCGACCGGGTCAACCGCCTTGCACAGCTGTTTGCAGGCAATGACGCCGACGACATGTACCGGAAAGTTATGCGGCTTTCCGAGCTGCAATTGACCCCGGAACAGGTAACCGATTCGGCTAAGGTGCCACCGTTGAACGATCTTCTATCCGACTTCATTGTGCGGGACATGATCGGTTATCTCCCCGGCGACATTCTGGTGAAGCTCGATCGCGCCAGCATGGCGACAGGCCTGGAAGCGCGCTGTCCAATTCTCGACCATCGCGTCGTGGAATTCTCCTGGCGACTGCCGAACACGGCCAAGGTGCGCGACGGACAGGGCAAGTGGATCTTGCGGCAGGTTCTCAGCCGTTACTTGCCGCGCCACTTGATAGATCGACCCAAGCAGGGCTTCGACGTGCCTGTTGGCGCCTGGTTGAAAGGCCCCCTGCGCTCATGGGCTGCAGACCTGCTCTCCGAATCACGCCTTAACCGCCAGAATTTGCTGGACGTACAACGAGTCCAGAGCTGCTGGCAGGATCATCTGAGTGGCAATCGCGATCACTCGCGAATGCTATGGGCCGTCCTGATGTTGCAATCATGGCTAGGAATGATGGTTGAACAGAGTACGTGCCGATCGGCAGATACCCTCGAGCCCGCACAGTAGAGGAACGAGCTATGGAAGCGTTAGTAGGAAGACGTATTCGATCCCTGCAGGCTCTTTCGCCGGATATGGCAGAGGACGAACTTGGGCGGCGCCTGACGGAACAATCCCTGGCTTCAAATGACGGTCTTCAGTCTTTGAATCGCGTGCTGGATAGCGTGCGGAAGTACAAGCGACTTGTCGTCAGGATGATTGTCATCGGTGCCTTGCTGGCTGGAGTAGCCGGCCTTCTTATGTCTCCTTCATATCTGGCGACGGCGCAACTTGCTGTTGACGTCCGACAGTCCGGCGCAGTCGATGCCTTGAATGCCGGTGGCGCATCTGCAGCACCTACACCGGCCGCCGAGGAATCCACCATCGACACACATGTCACGGTGCTGCTTTCCGACGCCTATCTACGGAGGCTTCTCCCAACGCTCCGCGCTCTCGAGGACGCGAGGCACGGTGCTGAAACGGGGTCACGAACGTGGATGCAAAGCTTGCGCACGCTCTTTCGTCGTACATGGTCAGCGACCAAGGAGCTACTACTTGGCAAGAACCACGAGCCCGACGACGGGTCCGCTCTCGCTGCGCTAAAGCGTAGCCTGAAGGTTGGCCAGGAGCGGCGCTCCAGGATCATCGCCGTTACTTCTACGGCCGCCAATCCGCAACGAGCGGCGGAAATCGCCAATGCGGTGGCACAATCGTATGTCGATGAGGTTGCGCGGCAGAAGCAAGGCGATGTGGAATATGCTTTGAGCTCCATCGCGACACAGTCATCCAAAGTTCAGCGCGACCTGGCAAAGGCCGAGGAGGAATTAAAAGCCTCCCGTCTCGGCCAGTCCTCTCCCTCACGGGACGCCGCGCTGGAGTGGCAGGTCACAACGCTGGCGCAACAGTTTGAAACGCTCCTGCGGCGACGGCAGGAGCTCACCGCAAAAGGTCTGACCGCGCAATCAGACGTCAGTATTCTCGCCACGGCCACGCCGCCAGAACGACCAACCTCATTACACCCGCTACTTATGATTCCTCCTGCGGCAATTATCTTCGCTCTGCTGGCTTGTGTTCTCGCAGTCGTATTGAATCACTTCGATCGGACCCTGCACACGGAAGCCGACGCCGCTGAAGCTCTGCGTATTCCATGCGCCGGACTGATACCTTCGATTCCACTGGAGCCAGGCAAGCAGCCGCATTATGTTTTGGAGGAGCCTGCGAGCCACTATGCCAGAGCAATCCGCTCCATTCTGGTATCCATACTGGCCTCCGACCCGGCAACCCCACGATCACAGCGTGTTGTCCTCGTCAGCT
The DNA here is from genome assembly GCF_034044155.1 of Tardiphaga sp. 42S5. NCBI lineage: Bacteria > Pseudomonadati > Pseudomonadota > Alphaproteobacteria > Hyphomicrobiales > Nitrobacteraceae > Tardiphaga > Tardiphaga sp. 42S5. The sequence continues at coordinate 1,117,909 of NZ_CP139027.1, forward strand.
CCAGCATCGGTGGGGAAGGCAAGACCACACTTGCATGGAGCCTTGGTCTTTACGCTGCCCGGCTCGGGTGGCGCACTCTACTCCTTGACTTTGGCCAATTCACTCGTCGACCGGGTGGCGAGAGCGCCAACTTACTCAGTGTACTGGCGTATGGCCGTCCACTTGCAGACGCGATCGAACATATCCATGAGTCCGGAATTGACTACCTGCCCGCCACATCGTTTGGGGGACATCGGCTTCGGATTCTCGCCGACCCCAAGATTCCTTCGTTGCTCCGACAGCTGAGCGACACCTATGATTTCGTGATCATCGACGGACCTTCGCTGCTGGAAGCCCCGGAAGCAAGACTTCTGGCAAGTTGGGCTGACCACGTTTTGCTCGCCATTCACTCTGGAAGCACCGATCGTGAGGCGGCGCAGACCGCGCTGCATCAACTTGTTCGGACAGAACATCTCAACCCTGCCCAGAACACGAGATTCTCGTCGGTCTTAACTCGCGTCGAGCCGCTACAGCAGGACCAGTTCGGTGAGCGCGCACAGCAGCTGGTCAAGAGGACTTGGGGCGCACTCTGCCGGCGGTCGAAGAGAGCAATCACGTGGCGAACGTGGCGCGGAGACGCAATCGAGCTGAAACGCTCCGGATCACCCAAACTGAACCCCCGCAATTGGTTGAGAAGCGATTGAGGGCAGCATGATTATCGAGACCTTCGGTCCACCAGGCGCTGGCAAAACAACCTTTAGTCGGGCACTCGCTCAACGCCTGCGTGACCGCGGGTATGAAGTCGACCTCGTACTTACGTTGCCGCATCTATCCAATCATCTTCTAAATTTTGGTGGATTTCTTCCAGCGCTGCAGCGCGTCACTCTCGCGATCTTTGCCACCATCGCAATCTTGTGCCGTCCTGTCGCAAATGCCCGAGGGCTACGTCTGGCGAAAGAGTTGCTCCGACTGATGCCACCCGACAATCCCGTTTGGTGGATCAGGCTTAGCCAATACGTCGTTCGATTTTCCTGCGTGTGGAGAGATTCGCACAAGCCCGATCGCATCGTCTTGTTCGACCAGGGATTCGTGCAGATCGTTTGCACCTTAGCCCTGTTTAGCCGAGCAGACGAGAAGACGATCGCTCATGCAATCGGTATGAGGACGCAATCAGATCTGCTGATCCGCTTTGATGCTCCAGAGGAACTGTTGGAACAGCGCCTCCACGAGCGAGTACGCCAGAAAACGTACATGGAGAAATGGTTCGAACCCGACGTAGGTACCTTTCTCAAGGCAAAGCCGATTACTGACTACGTTGGCTCACTGCTCGCGGCCGAGCATCAACAGATGATCTGCATCAACTCGCTCGATCCCAGCCTGATGTCCAAGGCTCTCGATCGTATCGAAGAGGAAGTCTCCAGCAAGTTCAGGCCCGACAGAGCGGTCGGTTTGTCACCTGGGGCAGCGGACGACAGCTTGGAGCGCTGTGCGGAGAAATTCACGCCACCTTTGCCGGCGTCCGAGACAATCGGAACTTTCACAGCTCAGGCTCAACCCGAGCTGGCTCGGCGCATGGCCAGCGCAAGCCTGTGGGCATTCGTTATCTATGTTGGCGGCGCCGGGCTGACGTGCGTAGCTCAACTTGTCGTTGCCCGTACGATAGGAGCGACGAGTTACGGTATCTACTCATACGTCCTGGCCTGGACGACCCTTCTCTCCTACATCGCGGGACTCGGGTTCAACACGGTTCTGCTGCGATATGTGCCGGCCTATAGCGCGACCGGAAAGTGGCCATTGGCGCGGGGAGTCATTCAATTTGCATTCGGACGATCATTGCTGGTCGGGATGTTGATTGCGATTTGCGGAGTCGCCACCGCACTATTCCTGTCGGAGACGCTTCATCGGGAGCTGACTGTCAGTCTGGCGGTTGGCATGGCGACCGTCCCATTGGTCGCACTTTACGTTCTCGGTTCTGCTACGATACGCGCGCTGGGCGGCGTCATTTCGGCAATTGCGCCCGAACGCTTCGTTCGGGACGGCCTTATGGTCGTGCTGCTTCTGCTTGCCGTGGCGCTCAACGTCACGCCAATCGATGCGACAACGGTTCTGATCGCTTTGATGGCAAGCTCTGCCGTCACAGCAGCCATCGTCGGACTGAGCATGCGGAAGCTTTGGCCGCCACAACTACGCTCGGCGGTGCCGGCTTATGCACCTCGCGACTGGTGGCATCTCGCCTGTCCTGTCATGATCTTGATTGGAGTTGAGGTTCTCATGAGCCGCGCCGGCGTGATTATTCTCGGCTGGATCGGCGATGCTCACGAGGCCGGCATCTTTGCGCTGGGTTTGAATTTAGCTCTTTTTCTTGTTCTCCCGCGTATGGCAGTAGGAACCTTCTTTTCGCCAAACGTCTCGAAGCTTCACGCGCATCGGAATGAGGCAGCACTTCAAAGTTTGTTTGCCCGAGCAACTGTCCTGTCGCTGGCTGGAACAGTCGTGCTGGCACTTCCACTTTTGTTGCTGACGGTACCGCTACTCCGCTTTTTTGGCGAGGAATTCGTTGCAACAGCTCCGGTCGCCCAAATTCTTGTCGTCGGACAGATCTTTGCTGCTGCTACTGGTCCACAGCAAAATCTTCTGACCATGATTGGGCACGAGCGCGCAGCTGCCGCAATCACAGCGATTGGAGCCATCATGAACGTTGTCGCCTGTGCGATCGGCATTGCTTTCTTTGGAGTGATGGGTGCCGCCGTTGCGACGGCCGTGACGAATGTAGCCTGGAACATGGCAATGGCGATCTACATCTACAAACGTGTGAACATGACGGCCGGCCTGCTCTTTGCCTTTGTAGAGTTTCGTCGGCCCGCCGCCGCTGAATAGCTCGGTAATTGGATAGAGGCCGGAAAATTGGTGCAGCCCTATCATTCACTCGAAGGACGTCAATAGCCGACGTGTGGCCTACGATCTCCATCCCGCAACGGTGAGTGCCGTCATGCAACTTCAGAGATTTCCCGATGGATCCTTGGCGAAACGCGCGAAGACATTCGCTGGCGGGCGCGCACTTTCCGGAGATTCAAGCGAGCCTGCACAAGCTCTCTGGATAAAACCTCCCGAACTGCCCCTCGACCTGGGCGGGCCTGTCGATCGCCAGTTCAATCGTATGGGCGTCGAATTTGCCGGCGTGCCCGCGATCACGCATCTGGATGCGGTGGCAAAGAGATTTCCGAACAACGTAGCCATCAGCGATGACACCCGCCAAATCACATATTCGGATCTTCTGATCAGAGTTTTGACGCTGGCCCAGGCGATTGCAGCGGTGGCTCCCGAGGGGCGGGCCGTCGGCCTGTTGTTGCGCCACTCGATCTGGCATCCGATCGCCATGCTTGCATGTATGGCCGCAGGGCGCCCCCTGGTGCCGCTCAATCCGCGCGATCCGGACCAGCGACTTGCCCACATCGTTGCAAATGCACAGATTTCTTTACTGATCGGCCAGGGGGACAGTAGCTCAACCAAATGGATCGACGAAGACGGCCTGCGTTGGATCGATATTACGCGCGCCAACGAATTTTTCGGCGACACCGCGTCGCTTGAGCCAGTCTCGGTGGATGCACCTGCCCTCGTGCTCTACACTTCGGGCAGTACCGGACAGCCAAAGGGCGTTGTGAATAGCCAACGGAGCTTGCTCCAGCGCGTCCACCAATATGCGGATGCATGTCACATCGACGCTACTGACGTCTTCATGCCTCTGAGCGGCCCCACGACCATTGCGGGCACCAGAGAGATGCTTACGGCCTTGTTGACCGGCGCAAGATTGCATATGGCGGATGTCGAGGCCCTTGGCCTTCGCGGCGTGCTGCGTCAGATCCTATCGCAGCAGATAACGATCACGTATATCGTTCCCGCTCTTCTGCGGGCAGTGATTACCGCGAGCGAAACCGGTGATTTCGAGTCGCTCCGGGTTGTCCGCATCGGCGGCGAGAAGGTGCTGTGGACGGATGTCGCGCTCGTCCGAAAGGTCGTGAAGCCCTCCTGCTTCATTCAGATCAGCTATTCGTCGACCGAAACCACCGGAACGCAGTGGTTTCTTCCCGACGACTGCAAGGAAAGCGACTTCGGCATGCCCCCGGTTGGCTATTTGCTTCCAGGAATGTCGTTTGCCGTCGTCGACGACAATGGAGTGCCTGTGCCCACCGGCGAGATCGGAGAGCTGATCATCAAGAGCATGCATGTGCTGCTTGGTTACTGGGAGAACGGTCAGGTGCTCCCTGCATTACCTGACCCGGATGACGACCGTTGCCGCATCTTCCCGACAGGCGACCTTGTTATTGTCGACGCGCGCGGATTGATGCAGATGCTGGGACGAAAGGGGCGTCAGCTTAAAATCAATGGACGGCGTGTTGAACCGGCTGAACTCGAGGTTGTCGTACGCAGAATTCCCTATGTGAGCGACGCCGTCGCCATTGTCACCGATTCAAGCGAGCTGGTTATTTTTGCATCGCCGGGCGCCGAGGCCAAGGTAACATTCACAACTGACGTTCGGGACGTCATCAGGCAGACGCTTCCGACCGCATTGCATCCCACCAGATTGCATGAAATCGCGGAGCTTCCGCGCCTCGCCGGCGGAAAGATAGACGTCGCAAAACTCAAGGCGCTCGATGCCGAGAACCGAAGAGGTCCAGCCCCACCTCAGCCCCCAGGGGCGGGTGAAGTGAAGCAAGCCGAAAAAATAGTGGCGCAGGTATGGATGCGGATCCTAGGTACGACCGACGTTGCCAGTCGCTGGGACGAGGCAGGTGGCGATTCCCTCAAGCTTCTGCGATGCGTGATGGAGCTGGAAGAGCTGGTCGGCCAAGAGCTCAACATGGAAGCTTTCACGGTGGACATGAGCGCAGCCGATATGATTCAGATCGTCGCTGCAGGTGGTCGATCGCAGCGGCAACAAGCCGCCGGGGAACTCCTGCCTCATCTGGTGATGTTGCCAGGCTCGATAGGTTACGGTCCGAGTCTGGCGGCGTTCGGGGCACAGCTGAGCAAGACGGCTCATGTGATCCCGATCCGCTACCCGGATCTGATGTCTGCCCTGACCGGATGCGGCTCGGTCGACCACATGGCGACATTGGCTCTGGAACAGATCAACGCCATTCATCCTCGCGGCGATATACGTCTGATCGGCTATTCGCTGGGGGGCGGCGTCGCATTTGAAGTGGCAGCGCGGCTGATTGCGGAAGGCCGCTCGGTGAAATTTCTGGGCATATTGGACACGAATATCGGCCCCCGCAGGAGTGACTATCGGGAGACCCTGTCACGTACGCTGCAGCGAGTTAGATCACACCGGGTTACGATGTACCGAATGCTGTGTCGCGCTATCGCAAAATGTGTTGCTCGACTTCACTGGGAGGTGAAGTTCTGCCGAATTCTCGATGCGAGGATCTGGACGCACCTGGCCGGCACCCGCTTCATGCTCAAGTTGGAGCTTGAGGAGATTCTCCGGATGCAGGAATTCGGCCGCTGGGTGGCGAGTGCCAAACCTCGCTTGCCAATTACCGGAACGCTATTCCTTTGCAACCGGCGAGGGTCACCAGCGCACCTCGGATGGGACTCTCTGTTTGCAAAACTGGAGGTAATTCCGATTGCTGGCGGCCATCTCGATCTCGTTATCGACCCGCATTTGACCGTCAACCGACCGGTCATCGAACGAGCGATCACTTCGTCCTGTTCCTGATCTTCGACCAACAGACCCAACAGATTGGAACGAGGCGATGCAGATCGCAGAGGCCCCCTCTGGATCAAGGTCGCAAGTAGCTCCAGCCTCGCTCTTGCAGCTCCATGAGCCGTACCACTCCGGATTTGGTGACCTTGGCCTGCGGGATAAGAGGAATATCTTTCGCCTCAGCTTTTGCCATATTCTCGCGGGTGTTCCCGCATGCTGAAAAGATCAGCTGTGGCATGGTTTCGCTCATGGATTTGATGCGCGCTTTGACGGGAGAGGTGTCATCTCGCAGCATATGCAGTCCGGGTCCAAAAACGACCACTTCGATCCCAACCTTTTGACCGATCTCGCTGTAGTGCTGAGCTGCATTGCTGACATTATTGAGAGCGAGATTCATTGTTGCGGGGTCATTGACGTTAACCTGTACAACGAGCCGATGTGGCTGCGTTCGGATGGCGGCGGTGGTCATCTTGGCGTTAACGTTCATTTTGGTAGAAGTCTTACCAGAAGTATTGATTTCTACAGCGCCGCTGGCTTGAGTGCTCAGCACCAAGATACTCCCAACGGCGGCCACGCTGGCGAAGACGACGAGTGATCTGTTCATGTTGTTTCCTTGAGTGTGCTGGAGTGCTGGCTCAAGTGTGCGCTACAGCGTAATCGTGCGCGAACAGGCGGGTCAAGAATAGTTCAGGCAGGGTAGGCGTGATCTACTTAATTGCCGCGATTGGTGCGCCTACCTCGTTGTGACTACTTCCATTGCTACATCGACAAACGGCCGATGAAGGCTGTGTCATCAAAATGGACACACATAAAAGCTCACCTGAGTTGTCACGATGTGGTCACAGGCAGTTGAGGTAGCATCGCATTGGCTACCGCGATCCAAAGCTGTTGAGGGCTCCCGCGCAACAAGCAGAACCGCTGCGCGTGCCTCCTCTGCAGTAGGAGTTTGCATTCTGTGGGTCCTCATTGGGGCTGCGGAGGATGGGCTATGCGGTGAAGGCCAATTCCGCGCGCAGGCCTCCGAATCTTCTCAAACACAGGAGCGGGAGCTAGCCGTTGAACTGGAACGGAACAGGGCTAAGACCCTTGCACCTATGCTTGTCACGCCCCCCCGAGCAGAACTCAATGCGGTGCAGTCGACGGCTGAAGCGGCCGGCACCACGCTAAGACAGGCGCTTGATCAAGAACGAGCTAGGGCAGACGCCCTTGCGGGTGAACTTGCGACCCTCCGGGCGGAACTCGAGACGGCGCGGGTGGCAGGCAAGGAATCTGCCCAGGCCATCGAGGTAGGGATCAGGCAAACGCAAGCGCTCGAACAGGAGCGAGACAAAACAATCGACCTTATGCGTGAGCTTGCCTTCCTTCGGACGGAGCTCGACGCGGCGCGGATCGTGATTTCGAAAGCTGTGCAAGCCACCGAGGCAGAGATCAAGCAGGAGCAGGCGCTCGAACAGCAGGAGCGGCGGAAGGCAGACGCGCCCGCCCATGACCTTGCTTCCCTTCGGGCGGAACTCGATACGGTGCGGATCGCAGCTTCGGACGCCGCAAAAGCCACCGCGGCAGAGATCGAGCAAAAGCAGGCGCTCGAACAGCAGCTCAAACAGCAGCAAGACGGGACGGAAGCCCTCAAGCGTGAATTGATCTCTCTCCGGACCGAACTCGACGCGGCGCGTGCCGCGACGCCGGAGGCTGCGCAGATCGTCGAGGCTGCGAAGGTCGAACAAGAGCGCGCATCTGCAAAGGAGCGCAGCCGGACCGAGGCAGTCGCCCGCGAGCTCTCCTCGGCGCGTCAGCAGATCGAGGAGCATGCCAGCCGCCTCGCGGCGGCACACGCTGAGGTGCTTCGGGTGACGGAGGCCAGCAACGCCACGGCAGCAGAGCAGAAGCGAACTCTTGCCAGCGAGCGCGAGCGCGCTGACGCACTTGTGCAGGAGCTTGCTCTTGTTAAGAACCAACTGGAGGCTCGAAACCAGCAGCTTGCTGCCGTGAGTGCTTCTCAGACTCTCGCTTCGCGCCAACCCGCCCCTACTGGCCGGAACGAAGGAGCGGCGGAGCCCCGTGCGAAGACGACCGAGGAAAAGAGCGCCTTGCCGCAGTGGGCTTCCACTCAGGCCGTCGCTTCATATGCGGAACGATCGTCCGTGTTGGAAACGCCACCGCAAGCACGGTCGACCGCTCGCGAAGCCGTGCCAAGTGTGGAGCCGAAAGTCCCCGTGGCATCAGAGGCAACCCTGCTGGCGAGTGTCGCTCCCTATTCTGTGGCGGACGAACAGAGACTGCTTGTTCGGGCGAACGCATTGCTCCGGCAAGCTGACATCAGCGGGGCGCGCCCATTGCTTGAACACGCTCTTGGACATGGCAGCGCGCGAGCCGCCTTTATGCTCGCGGAGACCTACGACGCCCGCGTGCTGAAATCGTGGAGCGCACGTGGGGTCCTCGGTGATTCCAGAAAGGCACTCGAACTGTATGAAAAGGCACAGGCGGGCGGCATTGAGGATGCGAAGGCGAGGATTGAGTCGCTGAAATAGCAGCCAGCTCGTGACGCGTAGATGGTCATTCCGAGAACGGAGACTCGCATGTCGCTCATCAAGTTCTCATTTGCTATGGCATTAGCGGCGTTCGGGCTGCAACTGGCTGCCAATGCCCAATCTCTCCCGACGCGCGAGACGCAGGCTATGGCGGCGGTGAAAAGGACCGAAACGGCCGCGAAAGAGCGCATCAATGCATGGACTGTCGGCCTCGCCGGCGGGCTCATTGAAGGGGCTCCGCTTCGTCTCGCGGCAGAGATCGCTCGCGTCGTAAACGAGGAGGATAAGCTTCACGTCCTCCCGATCGTGACGCGCGGAGCAACGGAAAACGTCAATTCGCTGCTGTATCTTAGAGGCGTTGATGCGGCGATCATCAACACGGATGCTCTTGAGGAATATAAAGCTCAAGTTCCGTCTATCGAACGGCGCATCGTTTACGTTCTGAACCTCTTTCCGTCCGAACTGCACATATTCGTCCGCCCGGAGATTCGGTCGCTCGAAGAGCTCAAGGGGAAAAAGGTCAATTTCAATACGCAAGGTACGGCAGCCGCCTATTCCGGTCCGCTGATCTTCAGTCGGCTGGGACTAAACGTGGAAAAGATGTTCATTCCGCACCAGGTCGCATTGGAGCAAATGAAGCGCGGAGAAATCGCGGCCGTTGTGTTTGTGACGTCAAAGCCCGTCGACGCCTTTCTGAAGGGACGCTGGGATCCCGGATTTAAGTTCCTCCCCGTCGAATACGGCGCCAAATTTGAGGACTACTATCTTCCGTCGTCTATCGACGCGACGGACTATCCGAGTCTGGTGCCGAAGGGTGAGCGGATAGCGACGATTGCAGTCCCCACCATCCTTGCGGCCTACAACTGGCCACAACAGTCCGACCGATACCGGCGCGTGGCGCGCCTTGTCGATCACCTGTTTGGTCGCCTCGACCGGTTGCAGTCCCCCGGTTTCGATTCGAAATGGAAAGAGGTCAACCTGCGCGCCAGCGTGCCGAGTCTCGGCCGGTTTAAGCCAGCGCAGGAATGGCTTGATCTTCCGCAGGCCGTAACAGCGGGACGGTCCCAATGAAGGATGTGGGTGCTCTCGGTCTGGCTGTGCTCTTGGTTATGAGCCAGACTGTGTGTGCTCAAACCGGTGGCGCCATAGATCGCCTGAAGACCTGCTCACAGTTTGAAGGCATGGAGCGATTGAAATGCATCGACGATCTGTTGGGGGAGATGGCTGAAACCCCCGCTACCGCGCCCTCTCAAAGTCCGAACTGGATCATCAGCGAGACGACCTCGCCGGTGGATTATCAGCCGCAGATTGAGGCACAGATGACAGCGCGCGCGGCGTCGCAAAATGCTGCCTCCGCGCTCGCCATCCATTGTCGCGCCCATCGCACGGAGTTGATAATTTCCACAAAGGGGTCCTGGAAGCAGGTCCCGGATGGTGAGGTGAAGGTCGCGCACCGGATCAACGAAGAGCCGGCTGTTGAACAGCGCTGGAGAGCCATAGAAGTGGGGAAAAGTCTTGCCTTTCCAGGCGACGTCGTCCGCTTGCTCCGTTCAACGCCGGATGGTAGCCAGCTTCTCGTTAAAGTCCACGTTGGGAAAGGTCCGGCATATGAAAGTACGTTTCAATTGGTCGGCTTGAATGCCATCCGACGCAAGATGGCGACGGCATGCAACTGGCCCGCGCCCTGACCGACGCGCGTACTAACGAGTGCAGGACAACGCGATCAGTTCGCAGCTGCCCTTCGCACCTGCTCGTCCATTCAACGCTCCAACATCTTCAATGTCTTGGCATCGTGGCAACGACGGTTGTGCTGAACTGAACCAAGCCGCCGGCGAGGCTTCGGCAAGTCGCGACGCCGGTTGGCCTCCTTAGTCCTCCCGCATGCCACGCCGTATCGCATCGGTCATCGGTTGCATGAGATAGGCAAGAACGGTGCGTTCACCAGTCGCGATCAGGACGTCGGCCATCATGCCGGGTTTGAGCTTCTCGCGAATTTTGTCGGGAAATTTCGTCACTTGCACTGAAACTTTGACTTCGTAGTAAGGCTGGTGCGTGGCTTCGTCGCGAAGCGCATCAGCTGCCACCGAAAGAACTTCGCCGATGGCGATCGGCGTCGAGCGAGCCTTGAACGAGGGAAGCCGCACTTCCGTGGGCATGCCGATTTGTACGTGATTGACATCGAGAGAGGATATTTTCGCGGCAACCACGAGGACGTCGTTGTCCGGCACGATTTCCATCAAGACGTCGCCCGGCTTAATCACCGCGCCGACCGTATGGACTTTCAGATTGACGATACGTCCGGAGCGAGATGCGCGAACGTCCATCCGACCGAGAACGTCTGCGGCCATGCGCAGCTTCTCGCGCGCGTCAGCGAGCTGAGCGCGGGTGTCGGCAAGCTTACCGGTGGCTTCCTCCAGAACTTTCTGCCCGACCTGATTGATCTGTAACCGTGCTTCGTCAATGATCCGTCCGAAGCGCGCGATGTCGGCGTCGTATGAACCAATTCGGCCCTCAAGGTCGGATTTGGAACGCTCCAGAGTCGCAATCCGCGCGAACGGAACAATCCCCTGGTCGGCAAGCGGCTTGAGCTTGGTATATTCCTGCGCCATGCTGTCGAACTGCGCGCGTGCAGCCTTGCTTTGCGCAGCGTTTCCCTGGATCTGGCGCTGCGCCTGTCCGATCTTTTCTTCAAGGATCGAAACCTCGATCTTTCGCGCGACGCGGCGTTCCTCGAACCGCCGCTTCTGGTCACCCATGGCACGCTGCGCAGAGGGATCGAAGGCCTTCTGCATCAATTCGGATGGAAACGTGATCGTATCGGCCCCATCGGCTTCCGCAAGCAGACGCGCCTCTTCCGCGATTGCCGAATACACAGCCGAACGCGCCATCTCCTCCCGCGCCCGGTCCTGTGTTGGATCGAGTCGCAACAGCACCTGTCCCTGTTCGACATGCGCGTCGCCCCTCACCATCAGGCTTTGGACGATGCCACCTTCCAGGTGCTGAACGGACTTACGGTCGCTCTCGACGACGATCGAGCCTGCAGCCACGACGGCACCATCGATGGAGGCCAGGCCAGCCCAACCACCAAACACTACGAAGGTCAGGAACACGATACCAAAGCCGCGTCTCGCCGGAGTGCGCCAATCGCCCGATGGGTCGCCATTTGCGTTCCCGGCGTCTCGATTCGGGAATATCGACAGCCATACCTTTGATAGCCAGATCAGCAACCGCGCCTTGATCTCCACAAATCGTTGCAAGACATCAGGCCTGCGAAACGCGTGGCCACCATCGCTCAAACGTCTGAGGAGTCGCGCCAGTTCGTCCTGAGCAGCAATCTCTGCTCGCAATTTGGGAATCTTCATCATTGCCTCGTGACATGGACAGGCCGAACCGAACTTGGGAACGGCGCGTGGCGCGAGGCCCCATCAACTCGGTGGCTTTCTGTTGCGATCCGCGGTTCGCGGCGCATGGGCGCAACGGTCTCACCAAGAAGCAGGGGAAGGAGCTCTTCGCGCGTACCCGCGCGCCCAATGCGCCCGTCATGCATGAAAACAATCTTGTCGACCAATGAAAGAAGATTTGGTCTGTGATTGATGATCACGATCGTCACACGCTGTTGACGGAGCATTTGGATGGCGTCAGCCAGAGCACGATCGCCGTCACCATCCAGATTGGCGTTCGGTTCATCGAGCACGACAAAGACGGGCCTGCCAAAAAGTGCGCGGGCCAACCCGATGCGTTGTCGCTGGCCGCCGGAAAGACCCGCCCCGTTTTCCCCGATGACAGTGTCGTAGCCCTGCGGCAGCCGCTGGATCATGGCATGCGCCGAAGCCAGCTGCGCCGCCTCGACAACCTGTTCATCCAACGCGCCGTCACGAAAGCGAGCGATGTTGTCGCGGACGGTCCCTGCGAATAATTCAACATCCTGCGGCAAGTAACCGAAACTTTGTCCAAGGAAACTGGCCTCGAAATGCCGGATGTCATTTCCATCGACGCGTACGCAACCCTGTGCGGCCGGCCAGGCTCCAACCAGCGCGCGCGCTAGGGAAGATTTGCCGGAACCGGACGCACCGACGATCGCAACAACTTCGCCAGGCGACAGCCGGAAACTGACATCGGAAATCGCCGCCAACTGCGATCCCGGTACCATAACGGTCAAAGCCTCGACGGAGATGTTGCCGACCGGGGGCGGCAATCGCGTCGGTTGTCTTTCCGTCGCCCGCGTCCGCAGAGCCTCGTCGAGGCGGGAAAAAGACGTCCGCGCTGACACGAACGCTCTCCACTGCGCGACAGCCGCCTCAACTGGTGCCAGCGCACGCCCCATGATCAGGGAGGCAGCGAAGAGAACACCTCCCGAGATCTCCTGATGAATTGCCAGGTAGGCCCCGACGCCCATAATCGCCACTTGAATCGCCATCCGCAGAAATTTCGAGATTGCGAGCAGCGTTCCGCCGCGTTCTCCGGCCTTGGCGCTTTCAACGAGCGCCTGTCCATGCGTGACGCCCCAAGCGGCGCGTACGGCAGGCCCCATTCCGAGACCACGGATCGCTTCCGCGTTACGAAGCGAGGACGTCAATCGGTCCAGAGCGTGGAGATTCTTGAACGAAGCCGCCATCAGTGGCGCTTTGGTGGCGCGCTCATTGAGAAAGGCGAGCGCAAGGATGACCAGCGCGCCTGTCAGAGCAACCATGCCGATCGACGGATGAAGCAGAAAACACATGCCGAGAAAAATCGGAGTCCAGGGTGCGTCCATCAGAGACGTGATCACGCCGCCCGACAGAACGTCGCGCAATGTGTCGACGTCGCGCAACAACTGAACATGATGCGAGCTTCCTGTGCGCACCGCCTGCGCGAGAGCCGTTTCAAAAGCTTCTCCCGACAGCAAATGGTCGAAGCGGATTCCGGTTTGCACGAGAACGCGGCTGCGAAAGTGCTCGAGTGCTGCGTAACTGATGAAAAGCGCGAGCGCGATCAGCGAAAGCAGCAACAGCGTCATCGCGTTTCGGCTCGTCAGCACGCGATCGTAGATCTGCATCGTATAAAGCGGCGAAACGAACACCAGGAGATTTATGAAGATAGACAGCCCGCCAGCGGCAAGCAGGCCCGGACGTATCTGGCGGAAAGCGTCCGCAAGCGCGGGCGGTCTTGCTGAAGTATACATGTGTGCATCCAGGCCGCCCGGATCGGACGGCACAAACGGTTAGAGAAATTACATGCGAAAAAGCGAGTGCGACGGCACTCGTACTCAACACATCTCGCACTGCGCGAGACGGCACTCCCCTCGCGGCACACTTGCCGCGATAATCCCCAAGGGGGTCCCCCAAGGGACCCCCAAGTCGCTTACATACGCGTGGCGGACCGCGCGTATGTCCTGCCTTGTCACGAAATCAGCCCCCGAGGCTTACCAGTGCCACGAATGGTGATCCGCGTGGTTCGAATGATGCGAACCGTGGAGACTGATCTGATCGAGATACGGTGCCAGAGTTGCATCGGAGACGTTGTTCGAAGTCGTATCCGTTGCAGTGTTCACAGCCGCGATCGCAGCAGCCACTGCAGATCCATGGTGATGATGTCCGCCCCAGGAAGATGTGCTCCCATCTGTGAGATGTGAGAAATCTAGCCTGTGATGGTGGTCGTGTCTGGAATTGCTGACATCCGTATCCGGAGACGTTGTCGGATCCGTCGTCGCTGGTTGGGAGGCGACGGGCGGAGTCGAAGCCGTATCCGTTGCAGTACTCACTGCCTCGCTTGCAGTCTGCGAAGCAGATCCACGGTGATGATGTCCTCCGCCCCAGGAAGATGTGTTCCCATCTTTGAGATGTGAGAAATCCAGTCTGTGATGATGGTCGTGTCCGGAATTGCCGACATCCGTATCCGGAGATGTTATCGGATCCGTCGTCGCTGGTTGGGAGACGACAGGAGGAGTCGACGGATTGCTCGGCGACGTCGAGCCGTCATTGGAAGTATCGACCGGCGTCGTCGGGCTGCCGCTTGAGGTATCGACCGGCGTTGTCGTGCCGTCGCTTGGGGGCTCGACCGGCGTTGTCGTGCTGTCACTTGGGGGCTCGACCGGCGTCGTGGTGTTCCCGCTCGTATTGTGTTGCAGGAAAACGCTCTGGAGCGCTGGCGAGCTCTCGAGCGCCTGGTCTCCGTTCTGCGAACCCCAGGCATAAGCGTAGTCGAAAGCCGGATTCGGGACTGCCGCCGCCCAATGGTCGAGCATTTGCTGCTCCTGTGCAGCGGTCGGCATCACATAGTGACCTCCCGAATCGGTGACCCAGTTGCCGCCGCCGAACGTCTGAAAGACCGGAACGATGCTGGCATGTGGAATCCCGGCGGCTTCAGCCGCAGCTACAGCCTTGTCAATCATGCTGTAGTCGATTGTCGCGCTTTCCGACCGCACCGGATACGGATCGATTCCGAAGAGGTCGATGTGGGTGTTTTCCGGAGTGTACGTATTCGCGAAGCTGGGATTATCTGAAGATCCCATGTTCATCATGGTGATGAACGTCTTCGCGCCCGGAACGTTGGCGTGAATCCAATCGGACTCAGCCTTCAGGTTTGCAGCGGTCACGAGGGTATTCCACTGCCCCGTGGGATCTGGCTCGTCCTTGAGGAAGAAACCGTAGACGTTGGGATTACCGATGTAAGGTTTCACAGCGTCGATGAAACTCTGGGTGACGCCATCACCCTGATCGAGCCAGACGAGGCCCTTCACACCTGCCGGCAAAGCATTCAATTGGTCTACCGACGAAACGTCGGCAAGATTGAAGCCTGCCTGAGCTGGAGTGAAGTTACCTTGTGCGTCGATATTATCTCCGGATGCGTAGTGTAATGTTGCCAATACCGTTCCCCTGTATTGTGTTGACGAAGCCCCCAAGAATCTTCGTAAAAGAAAGTGCAGGTACGTAACTACAGTTCTGCATTAGCTTCGATCGAAGCGCCCATGGATTAACGTTTGTTTACGTTTGAGGCGGGAGTTTGGCGCGGCGTTGGGCAAAACGGTGAGTTTATTGTGCTAAAACTTGGAGGCTGGTATCAGAGAAGTGGTAGCACTGTGCATAACGATTCAACCTGTTCGCAGCGGTACTTTCAATCGTCCCGATGCGGTGAAGGAACTACACAAGCGCGCATAAGTATCGCTGAGAGAAATGATACTCGATGACGCGCGTTTCGGCTTCCTCTGCTGCAGTTGCACCCGCGACAATGACAGCAAGCTTCTCTCCGACCTCGGCAATGCCCATTTCGAGCGTCGCGCTTCGGAAAGCCCGCTATGCCGGCGTGGTGCGATCTCACTCCTTCGTCGGAAAAGCGTGCGTCAGTACCGGCCGCATTAATGCCGCGGCAGAACCTGGCTCCGTCAATGCACTTCATGTGCTCGAGCAACTTGATCAATCTGCCGGCGTCACTGTGCAACAAGCGTCATGATGCCGATTGTACAAGCTCAGGCATCAGCTGTTTTGAGCCATCGAGAAACACCCTCACTGCGTCGTTGACGATGTCGTCCAGTCGCTCCGGTGTGGGCGTGTCGTAGACGAAACGCCGGATGGCCATATAGAAGATGCGGCCGTGCAAACCCCAGAACATTTCGACTTCGCGCTCCGACAACGGCACCTGGTCGCTTGAAGGCAGCTTCAACTCGTGACGAAGCTCGCGGCAAGCGGGCTCGATGATTTGTTCGCGGACGATCTGAAGATACCGCTTGGTGATGTCGAACGACTTCATCCCGGAGAACACGAAGATTCTCACCCAGTTGTATTCGAAGACCTGCTCGACATATTCGAGATAGAAGCGCGACAGCCGTGCTTGCAGCGATAGCGTGCGATCCTGGATCAGGCCGGCCCACGAGGGTGACCAGCGGCTGAGATAGATCTCTTCATAGACGCGTTCGATCAGCGCTTCCTTGCTCGGGAAGTGCCGATAGATAGCCGAATGGGTGATGCCCATGCGTTTCGCCAGTTCGCGCGTCTGTCCGCCGAAGCCGTGTTCGGCGAAAAATTTCACGGCTTCATCGACGATGAAGCGCTCGCGCTCCGCCGCGCGCATGTTGCGACGCGGTGGCTTTTCGACTGATTTGATGGGCTTTTTTGCCATTTTTGCTTCGCGTTGCGGGAGTTCTGAATAGCTCAATTCGAAAAAGAGACCAAATGGTCATTTTAAGTTGACCCGGGGAAATCGACGTGTTCTAGATTTCCGACCAAATGGTCACAACTGGACGTCCGCGAGACGTTTAGGGAGAAGACGTTGAAGGCGAGGGCGTTCAACTATGTGAGGGCTTCCACGGTGGTGGAGGCTTTGAAAGCGTTCGAGGAAGCCGGCGACGATGCGAGTTACATCGCAGGTGGCCAGAGCCTCGTGCCGGCGCTTGCCTTGCGTTTGCAGGCGCCGCAATTGCTGATCGACATCGCGCATATCTCGACGCTTCGTGGTGTCGACCTGCAGGGCGACTGGCTGCACATCGGCGCGCTCACCCGCCATCACGAAGTGCTGACCGATCCATTGATCCGCCAGCACGCGCCGCTCTACAGCGAAGCCGCGCCGCATGTGGCGCATCCGGCTATACGAAACAAAGGCACCCTCGGCGGCAGTATCTCTCATGCCGATCCTGCGTCGGAATTCCCGGCGATGACGTTGGCGCTGGGCGCCGAGCTCGAAATTGCTAGCCGCGACGGCGTACGCCGCGTGCCAGCCGACGATTTCTTCCTCGATCTGTTTCAGACAGCGATCGAACCGGGCGAGCTTCTTGTCGCGGTTCATGTGCCGGTGGTCAGGCCCGGCCATCGGTGGGCCTTTCACGAGCTTGCGCGTCGGCGTGGCGATTTTGCGCTGGTGGGCTGCGGCATTCTCGCCGAATTCGTCGATGACGTCGTCAAACAGGTGCGTATCGCGTTCTTCTCTGTCGGCAGCACGCCGCTGCGCGCCCGGCAGGCGGAAGAAGCTCTGATCGGCAAGAAGCTGGATCAGGCTGTAATCGCTGCTGCGCAGGCCGTTGTCGGCGACGATCTCGATCCGCCTGAAGATGAGCACGCGCCGCCTGCCATGAAGCGCCATCTTGCGCGCGTTCTTCTCGGCCGACTGCTGGGCGAGATCGCGAGGCAGGGCGCATGAGCGATCTCGTCAATGTCACCATGACGGTGAACGGCACTGAGGTGTCGCACAGCATCGCGCCGCGCATCACGCTAGCGGATTTCCTGCGCCAGACGCTGGAACTGACCGGCACCCATACCGGCTGCGAGATGGGCGTTTGCGGCGCCTGTCTGGTTATTCTGGATGGCCGCGTCGTACATTCTTGTCTGACCTTCGCGGTGCAGGCGAGCGGGGCGGCCATCGAGACCGTAGAAGGTCTCAGTGATCGCGCCGTGATTGCGGATATCCAGGAGGCATTTCATCAGCGCAACGCCCTGCAATGCGGCTTCTGTACGCCGGGCATGCTGATGACCGCGCATAGCCTGCTGTCACAGCCGGGCGTACCAACGCGTGAGGAAATTCGCGACGCGCTATCTGGAAATTACTGCCGCTGCACCGGCTATGAAGCCATCGTCGACGCCATCGAGAAGGTCGCGCGCGACCGCGATGCTGGTGTGATTGCTCAGGCGTCCGAGGAGGTCGGCGCATGAGCGTGCTAACCCCACTGGATCGTCCGAATTCCTATATCGGCCGCTCGGTGCCGCGCCCGAATGCCAAGCGATTGCTGGCCGGCCGTGGACGCTATGTCACCGACATCACGCTGCCGCGCATGCTGCATGTCGCCTATGTACGCAGTCCTTATGCGCACGCCCGCATCGTCTCGATTGATGCGACGACGGCGCGCGAGATGCCCGGCGTGCGACTGGTGGCTACCGGCGAGGATCTCGCAAAACTGTGCGCGCCATGGATCGGCACCATGGATCACTTCAAAGGTATGAAGTCACCGCCGCAGCTGCCGTTGCCGATCGACAAGGTCGTATGGTCCGGCCAGGCGGTTGTCGCGGTCGTGGCCGATACGCGCGCACTGGCTGAAGATGCAGCGGAGGCGGTGTATATCGAGTTCGATGAACTGCCCGCCGTTGTCGATATCGACGCTGCGCGCGCACCGGATGCGCCGGTGATTTCACCGGAACTCGGCAGCAATCTCTGTTTCCATGGCAAGATCGATACCGGTAGTGTCGAGGATGTCTTCGCCGGCGCCGCGCATGTGGTGGAGGAGGAGTTTCACTTCGGCCGCCACACGGCGGTCACCATGGAGCCGCGCGCGATCATCGCTGATTACGATGCCAGCGAGGGGCAATTGACGGTGCATCATGCGACGCAGACGCCGTATCAGTTCCAGGACATCTATGCCCGCCACTACGGCCTCCCTGAATCCCGCGTCCGCGTGATCGCGCCGGATATCGGCGGTTCGTTCGGCATGAAGCTGCACATGTATCATGAGGACATGGCGGTGGTCGGGCTCAGCATGATGCTTGGCCGCCCCGTCAAATATGTCGCTGACCGTATTGAATCCTTTGTGTCGGACATCCATGCGCGCGATCACCGCGTCCGCGCGCGCATGGCGGCCGATGCAGAGGGTAACATCCTGGCGATGGACGTGGAGGACGTCACCGGCATCGGGGCGTTCTCGGCCTATCCGCGCACCAGCGTGGTCGAAGGCAATCAGGTCTATCGCCTGATGGGCGCGCCTTACACGTTCAGGAACTACCGCGCTGATCTCCAAGTGGTGTTCCAGAACAAGGTGCAGATGAGCCAGTACCGCGCCGTTGGGCATCCGGTGGCCTGCACCGTCACCGAGCGTCTGGTGGACATGATCGCCGACAAGACCGCGCAGAATGTGTTCGACATTCGCAGCCGCAACTTGATCCCCGATGACGCCTATCCCTGTACATCTCCGACCGGCTACCAGTTCGAAGCGCTGTCGCATCACGCCTGTCTCGCCAAGCTGAAGGCGATGATGGACTACGACCGGCTGCGCGCCGAGCAGGCGGAGCTGCGCACCAAAGGCATTCATCGCGGCATCGGCATTGCTACCTTTGTGGAGATCACCAATCCCGGCCCGGCCTTTTACGGCGTCGGCGGTGCGCGCATCTCGTCGCAGGATGGCGCCATCATCAAGATCACGCCGTCAGGGGATGTTCATTGCTCGATCTCGGTGACCGAACTCGGGCAGGGCACCGAGACCATCATCGGGCAGATCGTCGCCGAACATCTCGGCGTCGATAGCAATCGCATTAAGGTGGCGACAGGCGACACGGACACCACCCCGCATGGCGGTGCGACCTATGCTTGCCGTGGCGCTGGCATCGGCGGCGAAACGGCGTTGCAGGCGGCCAAGAAGCTGAAGGCCAATGTGCTGGCCGTGGCTGCGGCCATCCTGCAGGACGAGCCGGAGAAGCTCGACATCCACAGTGGCTGGATCGTCGATGCCGCGACGGCGCAGCAGCGCATCGAACTCGCCGAGATCGCGCGCATCGCTTACTTCCGTTCCGATACACTGCCGCCCGGCACCCAGGCGCAGCTGTCCGTCGCGCACCACTATGCGCCGCAGGGCTATCCCTTCGCATTCACCAATGGCGTTCAGGCCTGCCATCTCGAACTCGATGTCGAGACAGGTCTGGTCAAGATCCTCAAACTATGGGTGGTCGAGGATTGCGGCCGTGTCATTAATCCGTTGCTGGTCGATGAGCAGATCCGCGGCGGCGTCGTGCAGGGGCTCGGCGCGGCGTTCTTCGAGGAATGCGTCTACGGAGACAACGGTCAGCTCACCAATGGCTCGCTCGCTGACTATCTGGTGCCGATGGCGGTGGAGATGCCGGACATCGAAATCGGACATGTCGAGACGCCGACGCTGGATACCCAGCTCGGCGCCAAGGGCGTCGGCGAAGCCGGAACGGCTGCGGCATCAGCAGCAGCGCTTAATGCGATAAATGATGCGATGAAGCCATTCGGAGGCACGGTCGCACAGGTGCCGATGACACCTGCGCGAGTACTCAAGGCGCTTGGACACATCTGACCCATAAAAGAAATCAAACGGAGGACATCATGACGAAGGACATTCGAGACACCAAACGCAATCATATCTCGCGCCGCCATGTGCTGGCTGCGCTCGGCACCGGCGCGAGCGTCGTCGCCATGCCGTGGATCGCACGCGCGGCCGATGACACGATCCGCATCGGCTTTCCGACACCGCTGACCGGCCCGTTCGCGGCGGAAGCCAAGGATCAGGTTAAGAGCGCAGAGCTCGCCGTCAAGCAGTTCAACGACAAGGGCGGCGTCAACGGTCGCAAGATCGAGCTGCTGGTGCGCGATGACAAGCTCAATGGCGGCGAGGCGGCGACCCGCACGCTTGAGCTTATCGAAAAGGATAAAGTGCATGCGATCGTCGGATCGCTGTCCAGCGCGGTGCAGCTCGCGGTCAATGAAGTGACGCGTGCCCGCGGCGTGCTCTATGTCTCCATCAGCCAGTCCGACACCATCAATGAAGTGAAGGATTTCAGCAAATACACCTTCCATGAAGCGCTCAACCCGACCATGACCGCAGGTGCCGTGGCGCGCCATGCGTTCAAGAAGGGCACCAAGGTCGCGCATCTTGTGGCCGACTATGCCTATGGCCATGAAATGCTGCGCGGCTTCAAGCGTGCACAAGCCGTAATCGGCGCTGAGACCGTCGGCGAGATTATGCATCCGTTCGGTGCGGCCGATTACTCGACCTTCATGCCGCGTCTGCGCTCGATGCGTCCTGACATCCTGTGCATCAGCAATTTCGGCCGCGATCAGGCCAATTCCATCAAGCAGGCGGTGGATTTCGGCCTCAAGCAGCAGGCCAAGATCGTCGTGCCTGTGCTGCTGCATAATCAGCGGCTGGCGGTGAGCCCGGAAGTGTTCGAAGGGGTCGTTGGCGGCTCTAACTACTATTGGGGCCTTGAGAGCCAGTTGCCGAGCGCAAAGGCGTTCAACGACGCCTATCGCGCGGCCAATGGCGGCGCGATCCCGACCGACTACGGCGCCTATGGCTATACCGGCGTCTCGTCGCTGCTGCAGGCGATGCAGGTGGCTGGCGGTACCGACACCGACAAGGTGATCGCGGCGCTGGAAGGCCTGAAATACGATGTCGCCAAGGGCCCGCAATATTATCGCAAGTGCGATCACCAGTCGGTCCAGTCGGTTCTCGTGCTCGAGTCCAAGAAGAAGGCCGATATGAAGGGCGACAGCGATCTGTTCAGTATCGTGGCCAATGAGCCGGCTTCGGAAAACGTACTGCGCAGCTGCACTGAACTCGGCTTCCCGGCCTAACGAAAGCATTCGCCGTCTATGGATACAGAACTCATTCTGATGCAACTCTTCTCCGGAGTTGCCCTCGGTGCGATCCTCGTGATCACCGCGCTCGGCCTGTCGATCATTTTCGGCATGCTGGGTGTGGTGAACTTCGCGCATGGCGCGCTGTTCATGGTCGGCGCCTATGCCGGGCTTTGGGTCGCCTCATTGACCGGCAGTTTCTGGTGGGGGCTGCTCGTTGCCCCCATCATGATCGGCGTGTTCGGGATGGCGATCGAATATGTCCTGATACGCCCGCTTTACGGCCGTTCGATCGACGATCCGCTGCTGCTGACCTTCGGTCTCAGTTACGTGCTGGTCGAAGGTGTTCGCATTGTATTTGGCAGTGACGGCATTCCGTTTCCCACGCCGTCGTCACTGACCGGCGTGGTCGATCTCGGCGTCGGTTTCTTTCCGATCTATCGCATCTTCGTTGTCGGCGTCGTCTTCCTGGTCGTGGTGCTGCTGTGGATGGGGCTGGAGAAGACCAAATTCGGCCTGATCGTGCGCGCCGGTGCGCGCGATCCGACCATGATGAAGGTGCTCGGCGTCGATATCAGCAAGGTCTGGTTGCTGGTGTTCGGGCTCGGTGTTGGCCTCGCCTCGCTCGGCGGCGTGCTGTCCGGGCCGATGCGGTCAGTTAATCCGGAAATGGGCGCCTTGGTGCTGGCCGAAGCCTTCGTCGTGACTGTCATCGGCGGCCTCGGCTCGCTGGTCGGTTCGATCATCGCGGGTCTTCTGGTCGGCGTCGTGATCAGCATGACCGCGCTGTTCGCACCGGAAATGGCGACCATCGTGATGTTCGCGCTGATGGCCATTGTTCTTCTGATCCGGCCGCAAGGTCTGTTCGGCAAACTCGCGTAACGGAGCGGACCATGACATCCCCGGCGCTCGCCGTTTCCCCTTCTGCAAGCATGCGTAAGCCCGCACGCTTCAAATCGCTCGTGATCAAATATCGCGTCCCGCTCTCGATCCTCGCGCTCTGCCTGTTGCCCTGGCTGCTGCCGTCCAAGGCGCTGGCGGTGAACGTCCTGATCTACGGCACGGTCGCCGTCGGCTATAATCTGCTATTCGGCTATACTGGTTTGCTGTCGTTCGGCCATGCGGCCTTTGTCGGTACCGGGGCTTACGTCACCGGCATCGCCATCGGCCAGTTCGGTGTGCCCTGGTATCTCGCAGTGCTGATGGGCGTTATTGGCGGTGCGCTGCTGGCCTTCGTCATGGGCGCGCTATCGACGCGAACGCGCGGCATCTATTTCTCGATGGTCACGCTCGCTCTCGCGCAGCTGGTCTATTATGTGGCGCTCCAGACGCCGTCCTGGACAGGTGGCGAGAACGGACTGCGCGGCTTCACTGTCAACAAAATTAATCTGTTCGGCTTCGACATTAACTTCCTCGATCCGGTCAACAAATACTATGTGCTGATGGCGTTCGCCGCCGCGGCGCTGTGGCTGGTCTCGCGTATTCTCAATTCACCTTTCGGCGCCGCCATTGAGGCGATCCGCGAAAACGAGCGTCGTGCACGGACCTGCGGCTACAATGTCGAGCGCACCAAGCTGTTGTCGTTCACACTGTCAGGCACGATTTGCGCCCTCGGTGGCACCATGTCGGCACTGCATCTGTCCTTCGTGCCACTGGATTCGTTGCACTATCTGTCCTCCGGCATGATCGTGATGATGACTTTGCTGGGCGGCGCCAGCAGCTTCTTCGGCCCGTTCATCGGTGCATTGGTGTTCCTGGTGATGGAAGACGTGTTCTCGCTGTGGACGTCGCACTGGCAGATCATCGTCGGATCCATCTTCGTGCTGTTCGTGCTGTTTCTGCCCAAGGGCATCTGGGGCACATTTCTCACAAAGGTCATGCGATGAACGCGCCGCTTCTCGCCGTCAACGATATCGGAGTGAGGTTCGGCGGCTTCGTCGCGCTGCAAGGCGTGACGACGGAGTTCCGGCCGGGCCGCGTCACCTCCATCATCGGCCCCAACGGTGCCGGCAAGAGCACGTTCTTCAACGTGCTGTCCGGCGTACTGACACCGTCCAGCGGCTCGATCCGCTTCAAGGGCGACGATCTCAAAGGCACGAAGCAGCACGAATTCGTGCATCGCGGCATCGCGCGCTCCTATCAGATCACCAACATCTTTCCCGATCTGAGCGTCCACGAGAACGTTCGTGTCGCTGCGCAGGCCAGTCGCTCGCGCTACAATATCTGGACCAACCGGAACAAGTTCACGGAGCTGGATGCCAAAGCCGATGCGGCGCTGGAGGCTGTCGGTCTGGTCACCAAGCGCGACGAGACCGCGAAGTTTCTAGCCCATGGCCAGCAGCGTGCGTTGGAGATTGCCATCGCGCTGATCTCCAATCCGGAAGTGCTGTTGCTGGACGAGCCGACCGCGGGCATGGGTCCGGAAGAGACCAAGGAAATGGTGGCACTGCTCGAGAAGCTGGCGGCGGAGCGGACCATCCTCCTGGTTGAACACAAGATGAAGATGATCCTCGGCCTCAGCGACCGGATTCTGGTGCTGCACCATGGCCGGCTGATCGCTGATGGCACGCCGCACGACATTCAGACGGACCCCGAGGTTCGTCGCGTCTATCTGGGACAGAACGATGGCTATGCTTGAAACCAAAGACCTGAACGCCTGGTACGGCGCCAGCCATACGCTGCATGGGGTCTCGATCTCGGTGGCGCAGGGCGAAGTCGTCGCGCTGGTCGGCCGTAACGGCGCCGGCAAGACCACCACGATCCGTTCGGTCATGGGGTTGATGTCGAAAACCACGGGCGGCATGACATTCGACGGTAACGACCTGACGTCGATGCCCGCCCATGATCGTTTCAGGCTCGGCCTTGCCTATGTGCCCGAAGAGCGCCGGATCATTCCGGGACTCACGGTGCGCGAAAATCTCCAGCTTGGTCTCGTTGCCAGCCGCGGGAAGATCGACGAGCGCGAAGCCATCGAGGAAATCGCAGAGAGCTTCCCGCGCCTCAAGGAGCGCCTCGATCAGGAAGGCGTCACCATGTCCGGCGGCGAGCAGCAAATGCTCGCCATCGCCCGCGCCACCATCGCCAAACCCAAGATGGTCCTGCTGGACGAGCCGTCGGAAGGCATCATGCCGGTGCTGGTGGAGGAGATGGGCGTGCTGTTCCGCAAGCTGCGCGACCAAGGCGTCACGTTGCTGCTGGTCGAACAGAACGTGGAATGGGCGCTGCGTCTCGCCGACCGCGCGATCATCATGGATCAGGGCGAAGTCGTTTATGAGAGCAGCTCGGCGGCATTGCTCGCCGACAAGGAAATCCAGGAACGCTATTGTGCGGTGTAACGCGCAGGCTTGAAAGCAGGTCATTCCCATGCAGATGAGAGACAGCCAGACGGTCCCGGCCTCGCGCGACAAGGTCTGGGCGGCGCTCAACGATCCCGTTGTGCTGAAGCAGTGCATTCCGGGCTGTGAGGTACTGGACATGACCTCGCCGACCGAAATGACGGCGACGGTGGTGATCAAGGTTGGACCCGTGAAGGCGAAATTCGGCGGCAAGGTCACGCTGAGCGATCTTGATCCGCCGAACGGATACAGGATCACCGGTGAGGGCTCCGGCGGCGTTGCGGGCTTCGCTAAAGGCGGCGCGGCGATCAGGCTCGAGGCCACGAGTGACGACGAAACGATCCTGCACTATGAGGTCGACTCCCAGATCGGCGGCAAGCTGGCGCAGCTCGGTGGGCGTCTGATCGACTCCACCGCCAAGAAGCTGGCCGGCGAGTTCTTCACCAAATTCGGCGCAGTCGTTTCCGCAAGCTGAGTGTAACGCCCGCTATTGCACGACGAACTGGCTGCGCGCCTCGCGCACCTTTGCCACGATGTAGCGGCGGACTTCTCGGACTCGGCTGGTGTCATGCGTATCGGGATGTGACACGAGCCAATAGCTTCGCGTAAAGCGACTGGCTGGCAGAATGCGCTTCAACTCGGGATAAAGCTGCGCTGCATAATCGTGCAGGATGCCGACTCCGTGGCCCGCACGAACTGCTTCAAGCTGGCCGACCACGCTGCCGCATTCGAAGCGGCGGGTGATCAGTTCGCTGAAGGTCGATGCGTAGTCCAGCGCGCGGCTGTAGATGATATCGTAGATGTAGGTGATCAGCAGGTGATCGGCGAGATCGCCGGGCTCGCGGATCGGCGTCGACCGGGCCAGATAGTCCTCCGACGCATAGACGCTCAGCGTGTAGTCGGTGAGCTTGGTGCAGATCAGTTTCCCTTCGTCGGGGCGCTCCAACGTCACGACTATATCGGCCTCGCGCTTGGCAAGCGAAAAGGTGCGCGGCAGCGCCACGAGCTGGACGATGAGATCCGGATTGGCTGCGGCAAAGCCTCCCAGCTTATCTGCCAGAAAATAATTGCCGAGCCCGTCCGGTGCGCCAATCCGCACCGTGCCTGCCACCTTGTCGGCGGCCGATGTCAGCTGCGATCCCACCTTGAGCAGTTCGGATTCGGCGCGCTCTGCGGCGGCCAGAAGGGCAACCCCTGATGGCGTCAGCGACGAGCCCGTCGTCTGCCGGTTCAGGAGCTTTGTCTTGAGGTCTTTTTCCAGCGCAGTGAGCTGGCGCGCGACCGTCGCATGGTTGAGTTTCAGCCGCTTGGCGGCACCCAGAATCTGGCCGGTACGGGCGACTTCCAGGAAAATCCGAACTTTGTCCCAATCCATCGCCGGACTCTATTTGCTGCACATCGAAGCCGCAATACTTCGCGTTGTCCGGGCCGGGGAAGCGGCGCAAGACCGCCGGAGCATCAAAGGAGAGTTCGATGGCTTCGGAAATCAAGCACTATATCGGCGGACAGCAGGTGGCAGGTCGTAGCGGCCGGACTTCGCCGGTTTTCAACCCGGCCACCGGCGAGCAGACGGCTCAGGTGGGTCTTGCCAGCACGTCCGAAGTGGGCGCCGCGGTTGCTGCCGCAAGCGCGGCCGCCGAAAGCTGGGCCGATACGCCATCGCTGCGTCGTGCCCGTATTCTCAATAAATTCCTGCGCATCTGTGAAGACCGCATCGACGATCTCGCGGCGGTGATCACCTCGGAGCACGGCAAGACCCTGTCGGACGCCAAGGGCGAAATCCAGCGTGGCCTCGAAGTCGTCGAATTCGCCGTCGGTGCGCCGCAGTTGCTGAAGGGCGAAGTCAGCGAGAATGTTGGCACGCGTGTCGACAGCTACGGCGTACGTCAGGCGCTTGGTGTGGTCGCGGGCATCACGCCGTTCAACTTCCCGGTCATGGTGCCGATGTGGATGTTCCCGGTGGCGCTGGCTTGCGGCAACACCTTCGTGCTCAAGCCCTCCGAGCGTGATCCGTCGGCTTCTCTTCTGATTGCCGAATGGTTGGCCGAAGCCGGTCTGCCCGCCGGTGTGTTCAACGTCGTGCATGGCGACAAGGAAGCTGTCGATGCACTGCTGCACCATCCCGATGTCGCTGCGATCAGTTTCGTCGGATCGACGCCGATTGCCCGCTACATCTATTCGACCGCGACCAGCACCGGCAAGCGTTGCCAGGCTCTAGGCGGCGCCAAGAACCACATGGTTGTAATGCCGGACGCGGACATCGATCAGGCGGTCGATGCGCTGATGGGCGCCGCCTATGGCTCGGCCGGCGAACGCTGCATGGCGATTTCGGTCGCGGTGCCCGTCGGCGAGAAGACAGCGGATGCCTTGATCTCCAAGCTGGAGCCCAAGATCCGTGCGCTGAAGGTCGGTTCGGGCTTCAACGCCGAATCCGAAATGGGCCCACTGGTGACCCAGCAGCATCTCGACAAGGTGCGTGGCTATGTGGATTCCGGTGTCGAGCAGGGCGCCAAGCTGGTCGTCGATGGTCGAGACTTCCGGTCCAACGAAGGCGGCTATTTTATTGGTGGCTCGCTGTTCGATCAGGTGACCCCCGACATGAAGATCTACAAGGAAGAGATCTTCGGGCCGGTGCTCGCGGTGGTGCGGACACCCGACTATGCGACGGCGGCGCGCATGATCAACGACAACGAATACGGCAACGGCACGGCGATCTTCACGCAGAACGGCGACGTCGCGCGTGAATTCGCACATCGCATCCGCGTCGGCATGGTTGGTATCAACGTGCCGATCCCCGTGCCTGTGGCATTCCACTCCTTCGGTGGCTGGAAGGCTTCGCTGTTCGGTGACCATTCGATGCACGGGTCGGAAGGCGTACGCTTCTATACCCGCCTCAAGACCGTCACCAGTCGTTGGCCGACGAGCATTGCGCAGGGCCCGGAATTCGTGATGCCAACCATGAAGTAGGTCAGAGCGTGAGGCGCGCGATTAACGCGCGCCTCACAAGCCCGCCGGATTATTCCGCGGCCTTTAGGCCGCGACCGTCACACGCCAGATGACGTCGCCCACATCGTCGGCCACCAGCAATGCGCCGTCCGGGGTGAGCGTGACGCCGACGGGTCGTCCGTACGACACTTTCTCGTCGGGTGCGAGGAAGCCCGACAGGATATCCCGCGGCGGGCCGGACGGTTTGCCGTTCACGAACGGGATGAAGACGACCTTGTAGCCGCTGAGCGTGCTGCGATTCCACGACCCGTGCTGGCCGATGACCATGCCATCCGGAAATCCCGGCAGCGTGCCGGCCGGCAGCCAGCATAGTCCCAGCGATGCGGTGTGGCCGCCAAGCGCGTAATCGGGGGTGATCGCGGTGGCCACCAGCGCCGGATCCTGAGGCACGCGGTCATCCACCGTCTTGCCCCAGTAGCAATACGGCCAGCCATAGAAGCCGCCGTCGCGCACCGAGGTCAGATAGTCCGGCGGCGTCTCGTCGCCGAGACCGTCGCGCTCATTGACCACGGTCCATAGCGCGCCTGTCGTCGGCTCCCAAGCGAGGCCGACGGGGTTGCGCAAGCCGGCACCGAAGATGCGGCTCTTGCCACTGGCGATATCGAATTCATAGACAGCCGCGCGGCCTTCTTCGACCTCCATGCCGCTCTCGGCGATATTGCTCAGCGAGCCGACGCCGATATAGAGCTTGCTGCCATCCGGGCTCGGCAGGATGCTTCGCGTCCAGTGGCCGCCAGACTTGAAATTGGTGAGTTTCTTGCCCGGCGCGGTGATGCTGTCTGCGCCCGCCACATAAGGGAAGGCCACCACGCCATCGACATTGCCGACATAGAACGTGTCGTTCAGCAGCGCCATGCCAAACGGCTGGTTCAGTCCCTCCATGAAGGTCTGGCTGGTCTCGGCGACGCCATCGCCATCCCGGTCGCGCAGCAGCGTGATGCGGTTCGCGCTGACGCCGAGCGCGGCGGCCCGCCGCATCGTTGCCTGCATCGCATAGCCGAACATATTACGCACCGGGCCCGCGACCTGCGTCGCTTCGGCAATGAGGACGTCCCCATTGGGCAGCACATTGATCCAGCGCGGGTGCTTCAGGCCGGTGGCAAAGGCATTGACCTTGAGTCCGGGCGCGACCACGGGCTTCTGTCCCGCGGCCCAACCCTGGGCGGTCGGCATCTTCAATGTGGGGATGGCGCCTTGCGGCTTCGCCTCTGGCACCACCGGCGCGCTGCCCCAGGCGGGCGCGTGTGTATTGCCCTGCAGGCGGCGCCACTGCAGCGCCGCGCCGCCGATGACCGCCACGACGCGCGCAAAAACTCCAGACAAACTCATGTCATTCCCCCATGTAAGTGCGTGCACACTATCCGACACGCGCGCGCGTTAAAACCGCCGCGTGACGGCGTGCCGGGCATGCGAGCCCGTCATTCATGGGGGATCGGCGCCATGACGATCGGGGCGGTGCCGGCGGCTATGGCGCCGCGATGGCTTTGTTGATGCAGTCCGCAAGTTCGTCAACTTCAAACGGCTTGTTGAGGACGCAGGGCGTGTTGCCCAGCCGCTGACGCACCTTTTGCTCGGAATTGGCCGTGATGAAGATGATCGGCGTCTGGTTCTTGTCCGAACGCATGCGCTCATAGAGATCGATGCCGGTGAGGCCGGGCATTTCCACGTCGGTCACCACGCATGACGTAGTGAGCACCGACCGCGATGTCAGAAACGCTTCGGCGGATTCGAAGCTGAGGACGACAAAGCCCAGCGATCGCAGCAGGCTTTCAAGCGCGCGGCGAACCGACGAGGAATCGTCGATGATGGCAATGGCATGTTCAGAGTTCAACGCAATCTCCACACGGCGGCTTTGACAGCGACCCCAGTGTTGAGCCGTTTCGCCTAGAATACTGTCAAATAACGCCGTGCAGCGAAATCATACTGAGGTTTATCGGGAGGTACCCGGGGCTGGTTTCATGCCGATGGCCTCGGCCATGCGCACCAGGGAGGCGAAGGACTTTGCATCCATCTTCTTCATCATCTTGCCGCGGTGGATCTTAACCGTAATTTCGCTGAGATTCAGCTTTGCGGCGATCTGCTTGTTCAGCAATCCTGCGGTGGCCAGCTCCATGACCTCGCGCTCGCGTGCGCTCAATGTGCCGAAGCGCGCCTTGATATCGGCCAGTCCATCGCGCTCCTGCCGGGCCTTGCGGTCGCGCTCCACGGCGCCCGCGACGGCATCGAGCATTTCCTGATCGCGAAACGGCTTGGCGAGAAAATCGACGGCTCCGGCCTTCATGGCGCGCACCGTCATCGGCACATCGGCATGGCCGGTCATGAAGACGATGGGCGTATTGCCGCCGAGATCGGCCAGGCGCTTCTGAAAATCGAGGCCGCTGACGATCGGAAGTCGGATATCGAGGACAAGGCAGCTGGCCCTGGTGAGAATGTCGCTCTCGAGAAGCTCGACCGCCGAGGAGGCGAAGCTGACTTCATATCCGACCGAGCGCAGCAGACTGCCAACCGCAGTGCGGATGGCGGCTTCGTCGTCCACGACGACGACCAAAGGTGCTTCTGCGTCGTTAGGCAAGGTTGCCGGATCCTTCTGCGGTGGCCGTCGGTATCACGAAATGAAAGGTGGTTCCACCACTCTCGTTTCGTTCCGCCCAGATGCGCCCGTGATGCGACTCGATGATGGAGCGGGAGATCGACAGGCCGATGCCCATCCCCTCGGCCTTTGTTGTGAAGAACGGCGCGAACAGGCGTTGCATATGGTCGTCCGGGATACCTGATCCTGAATCGCGCACCGAGACCAGAATTCCCCGCGTAGCGTCGAATGCCGACCACACCTTCAGCTCTTTCGTCGCACTCGCCTTCATGGCGTGGACGGCGTTGTTGACGAGATTCATCAGCACCTGCTGAAGCTGCACCTCGTCGCCGGCGATGGTGGGCAGATCGGGTGTCAGGTCGAGGACTGCTGAAATCTGGTGCTGTGCCAGATCGCGCTGAACCATCGCCAGTACCTGCGTGACGATGGCGTTGACGTCGACCGGGCCGCGCGCCAACTCGCCCTTCACGGCGAGCGACCTCAGCCGGTGAATGATGTAGCCGGCCCTCCGGCCCTCCTGCACGACTTCCTTGAGACAGGCCGTGGTCTCGCCGAGATCGGGCCGCTCCCGCGACAGCCAGCGCAAGGCCGCCTCTGCATTGGTCACCACGGCGGCAAGTGGCTGATTGACCTCGTGGCCGATCGATGCCGTCAGGGCACCCAAGGTCGCGATGCGCGACACGCGGGTGAGTTCTGCGATGCTCTGCTGGAGTGCTTGCTCGGCTGCGATCTTGGCGGTGACATCGAGCGAATTGATCAGGACGGAGCGAGACCGATCGGTGGGGAAAGTTGCCGTGACGATGGTAGTGCGCAACTCGCCGTTGACGGCACGGATGGCCGCTTCAATCGTGAATGAGCTTTCTCCCGCAAGAAATGCGAGCAGGATTTCGCGAAAGGCGACCAAAGTCTCCGGCTCAAGTGCCGCATCCCAGGACTGCTGAACGTTCTTCCGGCCCAGATCGCCGATCAATTGCTTTGCGGCGTCATTCGCGTCGAGGGTCCGCACCAGAAACAGGCAATGCTTGAGGAAGCCCTCATTGGCGATGAGATAGTCGCGAAGTCGGGGCAGGCCTTGTTGGAGGATCGGCGCGCAGGCATTGGCCGCTTCCGTGAAGTCCTGCTCCCAGATGGCAACACTCGTGCCCTGAAAGATGTTGCGATAGCGCTCTTCGCTCCGCCGAAGCCTTGCGTCCGACATCCTGATCTGGACGCAGAGCACGGCGGCGATGGCAATGGCGAGCGCGCTGACGGCGCCGCGCAGCATTGCTCCCTCATTGGGGTCGTTCGCGTGGCCGATCAGATAGCCGAGGATTGTCAGGCCGATGCAACCGAGGGCGATCAGGATGATGCCCATGACATTGGTGAAACGGAGCGCCATCAGTAGCACGACGATATAAAGCGCCGCGACAGCGATCTCGAATGTGCTGAAGGCGTCGAACGCGAAAATACCAGCGGCAAGGATAGCTGTCGCAATGGCCATGGGCAGCTGTGAGGGTCGGTGCACCCGATCAGAATTGGTCATTTGGGCCGCAAAATAGGAAGCAGGGCATGCGTCCTGCAGGGAATGGTGAAGTCGTCCGAAGTCGGTGGCATCTCGCCCGGGATAAACCTTGGTATAGGGCGGGATTACCTTCGTTTCTTGAATCTCTATCCTCGTAGAATGGTTAGCGCGGCCGGAATCTCTCATCCTTGGATCGTCGAAGTCATCGCGATGTCGATGGCATTCACCACCCAAAGGAGACCGATATGCTGCTCGATTCACAGTCCCAGAATTCTGAATCGTTTGCCGGTATATTGTCTGACGCAAGTTCTACGACGGTCGCTCAGCTCCTGCTAGATGCACGGCAGGCGATTGGATCGGATGTCGGTGCGGCTCTTCGCTGCATCAGGCAGGCTGCATCGCTGCTCGAGGCGCCCTCCCAACCGTCGCCCGTCAGCCCCGCGAGGGGCGGCCTCGCACGCTGGCAGGCGGAGCGGATCAAGCGCCACATTGATTCAAATCTGGATGAGGCGATCCAAGTATCGGATCTCGCGAGTCTCGCTCGCCTGAGTTGCGGTTACTTCTCGAATGCGTTCAAGACTACGTTCGGCCAGTCTCCCCATGCCTATATCGTCTCCCGCCGTCTGACGCGTGCGATGGAGCTAATGACATCCAGCAGCAAGTCGCTCTGCGAGATCGCCATCGATTGTGGCTTCTCCGATCAGGCCCATATGTGCCGCCAGTTTCGCCGCGCGACAGGGGCCAGCCCCAACGCCTGGCGCCGCGACAACATGATGATGTCCGCACTCGCAACACAGCAGTGATGCTCCTCCGGGAGTATCCAGAAGCGGGTCACGGACGCTTGCACGATCGTTCCCGCCTTTGACGAATAGTTCGCATCGACGCTCCACCCGAAGATATCTCGCTACCCCAACCACTATGAAAGGATCGCTCAAATGTCTGCACGCAACACGATGATGAAATCGGCCCGGCGGTGGCTCTTGGTGCCCGCATCCGTAGCTTTCGTGATGTTGACCTCCATGGCGGAGAGCTCGGCGGCATCCGACAAGGCCTATCGCTGGATCGGAGATCCGCGGCTCTCCACCGACATCAGCGCAGCCCGCCGTGTACAGCAGCGACGTGTCAATGCTCCCGCCCGCGTGACTGCCCCTTCCATTGCTCCGCCGGCGCGGCCGATGGATTCCTATGCGAGTGCGCCGACAAGCTATGGCTACGGCATCGGCGACAACTCCCGAAACCAGACGTGGTGAAGCGAGGCGCCCAGCCAGGCCCGGTCGATCCTCGAAGCATGGTGGTCCGTGCACCCCGGGTTGCAGAAATGCCCGGTGGTCCCGCGGCTCTGAATGGATAGGTTCCTCCTCGAATATGGTTCAGCGACGTTTCGGGGCCTTCCGACGAGCCTGAGACATCGCTGCATCGATGCAAGAGGAAGAATGACGATGTCGTCACAGGTTAAAGTCGCTGCGGTTCATGCTGCGCCGGTATTTCTCGATCGCGCGGCTACCACGGCAAAGGCGATTTCGATCATTCGCGAGGCTGCGGCCGCGGGTGCGCAGCTGATCGCATTTCCTGAAACTTATATCCCGGCGTTTCCGGTCTGGGCGGCACTATGGGCGCCAATCGAGAATCACGATCTGTTCGTGGCGATGGCCGAACAGTCGGTCTCGATTGCAGGTCCGGAAATGGCCGCCTTGCGCAACGAGGCGCGGGCGCTTGGCGTGACCGTCTCGATGGGCATCAGCGAGAGCTCGCCGGTCAGCGTCGGCCTGATCTGGAACAGTAATATTATGATCGGGCCCGACGGCAGCATTCTCAATCATCACCGCAAGCTGGTGCCGACCTTCTATGAGAAGCTGGTCTGGGCTGCCGGCGATGGCGCGGGCCTCCGTGTCGCCGATACGCCCGTGGGCCGTGTCGGCAATCTCATCTGTGGCGAGAATACTAATCCGCTGGCACGCTATACGCTGATGGCGCAGGCCGAGCAGATCCACATTTCGAGCTGGCCGCCGATGTGGCCGACGCGTAAGCCGAGCAGCGGCGGTAATTTCAACAATGTCGCCGCCAACCGCATTCGTGCCAGCGCGCATTCCTTCGAGGCCAAGGCCTTCGGCATCGTCACCGCCGGTTATATGGACAAGGCAATGCGCGACTTCCTGATCGCGCGGGATCCCGATGTGGTCGATGTGATCGATCGCACGCAGCGCGCGGCCAGCTTCTTCGTCGATCCCACCGGCGAAGTGCTCGGCGACATGCTGCAGGACGAGGAGGGCATCGCCTATGCCGAATTCGACCTGCGCCGCTGCATCGAGCCGAAGCAGTTCCACGACGTGGTCGGCTATTACAATCGTTTCGACGTGTTCGATCTCACCATCAATCGCAAGCGTCTCGTGCCGGCGACCTTCGTCGACAAGATCGACGACGAAGAGGTCACGTTTGAGCCGGCCGAACGCGCGGTTTAGCGCTTCGACTGGTTCAGAACCGCATGCGGCATCATCACATGGATGCCCTTGTCGAGATTGACCAGCTGGGTGACGCGGACATCGGCCGCAAGACTGCAGAGCATATAGGCATCGTCGGGCGTCAGCGTTGTGCGTGCGACAATCATGCTAACCATCCGGCGGAGCGCGATACGCGCGGCTTCGTCGAGATCGGGATCGAAGGCCATCGAGATGAGGTGATCCTTCGTCTCGGCATAAGGTGCCTCCAACTGCGTATTCTTGACGAGATCGATCTTGAACGTACCGGTGAGGCCGGTTTCGACGGCGGTCACACAGACTTCGCCATCGCCCTGCACGGCGTGCCCGTCGCCGCATGAGAACAAGGCGCCTTCGGCCCAGACAGGAAGATAGAGGACGCAGCCTGCGCCGAGCTCCTTGTTGTCGATATTGCCACCAAAATGCGAGGGCATGGTCGTGCTGACCCGGCCAACCGCGGGTTTCGGCGCGGTGCCCATCACGCCGAAGAACGGCTGCGCCTTTAGCGTGATGCCCCATGGCGTCTTCACCACGCCATTGGCCCGATCAAGTCCGATATGGACGCGGCGGAAATAGTCGAAGTCGTCGGGCAGCGTGCCCATGCCGGGCTTGAAGAGCGTATAGCCCCAGTCATCCGCGAGCTGGACATCAAGGATCTCGACACGCAATGCGTCACCCGGTTGGGCGCCGCGCACGGCGACAGGCCCGGTGAGGATATGCGGCCCGAGTTCTGGCGTGACCGCATCCAGGATGGCGACAAGTTCGGGGCGGATGGTCATGCCCGCTTCTGTCGGGAGGTTCTCGCGTGTGCCACTTACGCTCGTGATCGTGACCGTCTCGCCGGGATCGATGGTCGCGATTGGCTTCAGCGCGGCGTCGAAATAGCCCCAATGCACGGTGGCGGGTGTCGGCTGAATGGTCTGCGTCATCGATGGCCCCTGATTCCTCGTCTTGCCCGCACACCATACCGGCCAGATTGCCTTTTGCAGCGCAAAATATCCTTCCGTACAGGGGCCGGATGCCTTATTGGCAGGCCTCAATCCCTGTCCCGTGAGCCCGTAGTCCCCCATGATCCGCCTCGACAACATCAGCAAGCAGAACGGTCATCAGATCGTCTTCATCGAAGCCGCCGGCGCTCTGCTGAAGGGTGAGAAGATCGGTCTGGTCGGCCCCAACGGTTCCGGCAAGACGACCCTGTTCCGCATGATCACCGGCCGTGAATTGCCCGACGAGGGCCAGGTGGTGGTCGAGCGCGGCGTCACCATCGGCTATTTCAGCCAGGATGTCGGCGAAATGTCCGGCTATAGCGCGGTCGCCGAGGTGATGGAGGGTGCCGGCCCGGTGAGCGTGGTCGCCACCGAGCTCAAGGAACTGGAGACGGCCATGGCCGATCCGGACCAGGCCGACAATATGGACACGATCATCGAGCGTTACGGCGAGGCGCAGGCCCGCTTCGAGGAACTCGATGGTTATGCGCTGGAAGGCCGGGCTCGCGAAGTGCTCGCCGGTCTGTCCTTTACGCAGGAAATGATGGACGGCGATGTCGGCAAACTGTCCGGCGGCTGGAAGATGCGCGTGGCGCTGGCGCGCATTCTGCTGATGCGCCCCGATGTGATGTTGCTCGACGAACCGTCGAACCATCTGGACCTTGAAAGCCTGATCTGGCTCGAAGGCTTCCTCAAGGGCTACGAGGGCGCGCTGCTCATGACCTCGCATGACCGCGAATTCATGAACCGCATCGTCACCAAGATCATGGAGATCGATGCGGGCTCGCTGACGTCCTATTCCGGCGATTACGAATTCTACGAAGCACAGCGCGCGATGAACGAGAAGCAGCAGCAGGCGCAGTTCGAGCGCCAGCAGGCGATGCTGGCCAAGGAAATCAAGTTCATCGAGCGCTTCAAGGCGCGCGCCTCGCATGCCGCGCAGGTGCAGAGCCGCGTCAAGAAGCTCGACAAGATCGAGCGCGTCGAGCCGCCGAAGCGCCGCGAGGTCGTATCATTCGACTTCCTGCCGGCGCCGCGCTCGGGCGAAGACGTCGTCAGCCTGAAGAACATCCACAAGGCCTATGGCAGCCGTACCATCTATGAAGGGCTGGATTTCTCGGTGCGTCGCAAGGAACGCTGGGCCGTCATGGGCATCAACGGCGCCGGCAAGTCGACGCTGTTGAAGCTCGTCACCGGCGCGGCCGAGCCTGACAACGGCAACGTCACCATCGGCGGCAGCGTCAAGCTCGGTTACTTCGCGCAGCATGCGATGGATCTGCTCGATGGCGAGCGCACGATCTTCCAGAATCTCGAAGACTCATTCCCGCAGGCGGGCCAGGGCACGCTGCGCGCACTCGCCGGCTGCTTCGGCTTCTCCGGTGACGATGTCGAGAAGCGCTGCCGCGTGCTCTCGGGCGGCGAGAAGGCGCGTCTCGTGATGGCCAAGATGCTGTTCGATCCGCCGAATTTCCTGGTGCTCGACGAGCCGACCAACCATCTGGACATGGCCACCAAGGAAATGCTGATCAAGGCGCTCGCCGATTACGAAGGCACCATGCTGTTCGTGTCCCATGACCGCCACTTCCTCGCGGCGTTGTCGAACCGCGTGCTTGAGCTGACCCCGGACGGCATCCAGCAATATGGCGGCGGCTATACTGAATATGTCGAACGCACCGGCCAGGAAGCGCCGGGGCTGCATCCGAATTAGGAGCTATCCGGCGAGCGCCGACACTGACACGCCGCGTTTGACCACGCTGCGCATCGCGAAGCTTGAATGCAGCCGCGCCACGCCGGGCATCCGCGAGAGGTGCTGCTTGTGGATGCGCTCATAGTCTTCCATGTCGCGCGCCTGTACATGGACGAGATAGTCGTCATTGCCCGACATCAGGTAGCACGACACGACATCCGGGCATTTGGCGATCTCGCGCTCGAAGGCTGACAACGCATCCTCGCTCTGCTTGTCGAGCGTGATGTGGACGTGCACCGTCATCATGTAACCGAGCTCGGACGCGTCGATTTCGGCGGCATAGCCCTTGATGACACCCTTCTTTTCCAGGGCCGTGAGACGCCGGGTACAGGCGGTGGGTGACAGGCCGACTTTCTCCGCCAGTGCCATCTGGCTGATCCGGGCATCCCGGACCACCTCGCGAAGGATCTTCCGGTCGGTCGAATCGAGGTCGCTTGCCATGGTTCTCGCCAAAGTTTTGCAGAATTTCTCTACAAGGACGTAAATTTACGCCGATAATCACCGTTTATGACCGTAACAGCGGCCGGAATCGCCGTAAAGCGCCATGCGGAAGGTGAGATACTGCCGTTGCGATCATTCGTGGCGGGGGATGTGATGCTGGCACCTTGGACAGGCGGAACGGGCACGCGGCACGCGAGTGCGGTGCTGACCATCGATCTCGAAGCCATCTCACGCAACTACCGGCTATTGGCCGAGCGGGTCGGCCCCGGCGTCACCTGTGCCGGCGTGGTCAAGGCCGATGCCTATGGACTTGGTGCCGATCGTGTCGCGCCGGCACTCTATCGGGCCGGCTGCCGCACCTTCTTCGTCGCGCATCTCGACGAGGGGTTGGACCTGCAGACGCATCTGCCCGACGACGTTGTGGTCTATGTCTTGAATGGTCTGCCCTCAGGCGGCGAGCGTGACTGCGCGGAAGCCGGCATTGTTCCGGTGCTCAATTCGCGCGAACAGCTTGAGGCCTGGTCCGATCAGGCGCGGCAACGCGGCCGGATTCTGCCAGCGGTCGTTCAGGTCGATAGCGGGATGTCGCGGTTGGGGATGTCGCCACGCGAAATCGCCGACCTCGCCGGCAACGACACCTCCGTTCTCGATATCCAGGTGATGATGAGTCATCTCGCTTGCGCCGATACGCCGGAGCATCCGGCCAATGCGCATCAGCTTGCGGCGTTTCAGACGCTTGCGAAGCGCTTCCCCGCCGCGCGGAAATCTCTCGCCAATTCATCGGGCATTTTCCTTGGGCGCAACTATCATCACGATCTCGTTCGCCCTGGCGCGGCGCTCTACGGTCTCAATCCCAATCCCGCGCAATGCAATCCGATGCTGCCGGTGGTGCGGCTCACCGCGCAGGTGATCCAGACCCGTGAGATCGAGGCCGATGCGCATGTCGGCTATGGCTGGAATTTCCGCGCGACGCAGCCGACACGGCTGGCGACACTGGCCGTTGGCTACGCCGACGGTTTGCAGCGCGCCTTCGGCAATGGCGGCGCGGTCTATTTCCGCGGGCAGCGGCTGGCGGTTGCCGGGCGCGTCTCGATGGACTCGCTGACCGTCGATCTCGGCGATCTGCCGCCCGGCATGTTGGCACGGGGCTCGCAAGTGGAGATCATCGGTGGGCATCAGTCGCTCGATGCGCTGGCCGCAACCGCGGGCACGATTGGCTACGAAATGCTGACCTCGCTGGGTCAGCGCTATGAGAGAATTTACTCGGATGAGATCGATGTGCGGTGGACCGCCCGGTCTGGAGGCACGGTGCGATGAAGGTTCTGGTTCTTGGCGCGGGCGTGATCGGCGTTACCACGTCCTATTATCTGGCCAAGGCAGGCCACGAGGTGACGGTGATCGACCGTCAGCCCGGCGCCGCACTGGAAACCTCGTTCGGCAATGCCGGCGAAGTCTCGCCCGGCTACGCATCTCCCTGGGCCGGCCCTGGTGTGCCGAAGAAGGCGCTCGGTTGGATCATGGACAAATACGGTCCGCTGGTGGTGCGGCCACAGGCCGATCCGCACCAGTGGCGCTGGATGCTGCAGATGCTGCGCAACTGCACGAGCGCGCGCTATGCGCTGAACAAGTCGCGCATGGTCGGCATTGCGGAATACAGCCGCGATTGCCTGCGTGCACTGCGCGCGGAGACCGGCATCACCTATGACGATCGCAGCCAGGGCACGCTGCAACTGTTCCGCAAGCAGTCGCAGCTCGATGCCACGGGCGGCGATATCGACGTGCTCAAGCAATATGGCGTGCCCTATGAAGTGCTCGATCGCGCCGGCTGCGTGAAATACGAACCGGGCCTCGCCGGCGTGCAGGATCTGTTCGTCGGTGGCCTGCGTCTGCCCGAGGACGAAACCGGCGACTGCCATCTGTTCACCCAGCGGCTGGAAAAGATCGCGGCCGGACTCGGCGTCAAGTTCATCTACGAGACGACCATCAAGTCGGTGGATGTGACGGGTGGCCGCGTGGCGCAGATCACGACCGACAAGGGTGTCTTCGCCGCAGATAGTTACGTGATGGCGCTTGGCAGCTTCTCACCGCTGCTGCTGCGCCCGCTGGGCATCGATGCGCCGGTCTATCCGGTGAAGGGCTATTCGCTCACGGTGCCGATCACCGATGAGAGCGTTGCGCCGCAATCGACCATCATGGACGAAAGCTACAAAGTGGCCATCACGCGCCTTGGTGACCGCATCCGCGTCGGCGGCACCGCTGAAGTCGGCAATTATCACCCGGTGCCGACCGCCCCGCGCCGTATGCCGCTCGACAAGTCGGTGACCGATTTGTTTCCGACCGCTGGCGATCTGTCGCGCTCGACCTTCTGGAGCGGCTTGCGACCGATGACGCCGGATGGCCCGCCTATCGTCGGCCCGACGCATCTAGGCAATCTGCATCTCAATACGGGCCATGGCACGCTCGGCTGGACCATGGCTTGCGGCACCGCCCGGGTGTTGTCTGACCAGATCTCCGGCAAGGCCCCGGAGCTTGATGTGAAGGATCTGGCGATCAGTCGCTATCGCTGAGGTTGTCGTTCTTTCTTAACCTTCCCCCGCATTGCGGGGAGAGATCGCCGCGTCCTCGCGGCGGGTGAGGGGCCGTCTCGGACGAAGCCTCAATCACCACCTTTCGGACCAACCTTCTCCCTGCCTAGCGAAGCTTCGCTTCACGCAAAGCGAGGAGAAGGGGCGATAGTTGCGACGGCGAAGCCAAACGGCCGCATGCGTGCCATGCTTCCGCTCACGCCCATTTACATCCCCACCATTTCCGTTTTCAGTTGCTGAAAATAATTGGGGGAAACATGAGCGGTCAAACTGCGGCATCCGTTGCGGATGTCGACTACATTATCGTCGGTGCCGGCTCTGCCGGTTGCGTGCTGGCCAATCGTCTGTCGGCGTCCGGCAAATATTCGGTACTGTTGCTGGAGGCCGGCCCGAAAGATCACAATATCTGGATTCACGTGCCGCTCGGCTACGGCAAGCTGTTCAAGGAGAAGTCCGTCAACTGGATGTATCAGACCGAGCCCGAACCGGGGCTCGACGGTCGTTCCGTATTTCAACCGCGCGGCAAAGTGCTCGGTGGCTCCAGCTCCATCAACGGACTGTTGTATGTGCGCGGTCAGCATGAGGATTACGATCGCTGGCGCCAGCTCGGCAATACCGGCTGGGGCTATGATGATGTGCTGCCCTATTTCAAGAAGGCGGAAAATCAGACGCGTGGGCCGAGCCAGTATCACGGCGTCGGTGGCCCGCTGCCGGTGTCGGATTCACGGTGCCCCGATCCGCTGTCGGAAGCTTTCATTGCTGCAGCTGCCGAGACGGGCATTCCGGTGAATAACGACTTCAACGGCGCGACGCAGGAAGGCGCCGGCTGGTTCCAGACCACCACGAAAGGTGGCCGCCGCGCCTCGACAGCGCGGGCTTATCTGCGCCCGGCATTGAAGCAGGGCAATGTCCGCGTCGAGACCGAAGCACTGGCGCAACGCATCCTGTTCGAAGGCAAGCGTGCGGTGGGCATCGAGTTCAAGCAGCACGGCGTGGTGCGCAAGGCGCGCGCGGCTAAGGAAGTGCTGGTGTCGAGCGGGGCCTATAATTCACCGCAACTGCTGCAACTCTCCGGCGTCGGTCCCGCCGATCTGCTCAAGGAACACGGCATCGAGGTCCTCCTCGATGCCCCGGGCGTGGGCAGCGATCTGCAGGATCACATGCAAGTCCGCATGGTGATGGAATGCCCGCAAAAGATCACGCTCAATGACTTCGTCAATCATCCCGTTCGCCGGGCGATGATGGGTCTGCAGTATGCGGCGTTCCGCACCGGTCCGTTGACCTATGCTGCCGGCACGACCGGGGCTTTCTTCAAGACCGATCCGCGCATGGCGTCGCCGGATATCCAGATCCACTTCCTGCCGTTCTCCACCGACAAGATGGGCGAGAAACTGCATCCGTTCTCCGGCTTCTCCGCCTCGGTCTGCCAGTTGCGCCCGGAAAGCCGGGGTTCGCTGCGCATCAAGAGTGCGGATCCTTCGGTGCCGCCGGCCATCCGCATCAATTATTTGGCCACGGAGACGGATCGCACGGCGAATGTCGAAGGTCTCAAGATCCTGCGCAAGATGCTCAACGCGCCGGCGATGAAGCCCTTCGTGACCAAGGAGGTCGAGCCTGGTCCAGGCACGGTGACCGACGAGCAATGGCTCGCTTATTGCCGCCAGCGCGGCAGCACCGTCTATCACCCGACCTCGACATGCCGCATGGGCAACGATGCGAAGGCGGTGGTCGATCAGCGGCTGCGCGTGCGTGGGCTGGAAGGCCTGCGCGTGATCGATGCATCCATCATGCCGGACCTGATGTCAGGTAACACCAACGCGCCGGTGATCATGATCGCCGAGAAGGCGTCGGATATGATTCTGGAGGATGCGCGTTAGCTCCAGTTGCGAGCTCCAGCACTACAGTTCGTCGGACATCCGATAGGCGGCTGTCTGGCCGCGGAACTGGCCGGGCGTCATGTTGGTCGCCCG
Source organism: Tardiphaga sp. 42S5 (assembly GCF_034044155.1). Lineage (NCBI taxonomy): Bacteria > Pseudomonadati > Pseudomonadota > Alphaproteobacteria > Hyphomicrobiales > Nitrobacteraceae > Tardiphaga > Tardiphaga sp. 42S5. The sequence goes on from NZ_CP139027.1 coordinate 1,160,027, forward strand.
GCGGAAGGCGCGGGTAAAATTGGCTTGAGATGAAAAGCCCGCGGTATAGGCGACATCGACGATTGGTCGATACAGATCCGCTAGCATTTGTTTCGCCAGTGTCAGCCGCCGTTCGCTGACGAACTGATGCGGTGTGAGACCGGTTCGGACCTTGAACACCCGCGCGAAATGCGCCGGGCTGAGACAGGCCGTGCGGGCCATATCGGCGACCGCGAATTCGCGCGAGATGTTGGCGTCAACGAATTCGATTACCCGCGCCAGCCGCCGTTGATCCAATGGCTTGTCGGATGACGGTGGCGGCTTCAGCGGAAGCGCGTTCGCCGCATATTTGTGAACGAGATGTGCGGACAATGCACTGCTGAGTGTTTCAATCAGCAGTCGGCCGGCGGAGGTCTCGGTATTCAGCTCCTGCAGGATCAGCTCGGCGACCTGTTCGATGAATGGATCATGATCGACGCTCTCATAGCGCAAGGTCATACGTGATGGATCGATTTCCAGATCCTGCAGAAGCGTGTCCTCAAAGGGCTGGCCGGGAAGATAGATGTGCAGGCAGTCCGCGACCGGTTCGGAGACGTTGATATATTCTTCGCGAATGCCGGCGGGGCAGAGCCAGATGGTGCCGCGATGGCCCGACGTTCGTTGCCGCATACCGCCGCCCTGACGCTCCACGACCGAGTTGCCGCGCAGGAACATGGCAATCTCGGTATCTCGTGGCAGCACCGAGGGTAGATCGCCGGCCCGATGGCTCCAGCGCTCCGCGAGCAGATGGGGCCAATTCCGGTCCTGAGACCCATCGATGAGATGTCCGGTGACATACTTTTCCGCGCCGTGGCCTGCAATCGTCATAGCCAACCCCCACTCGCTGAAATGATCGCCGCTTAACATTCAATTCCTGTGCCATGGGCGCGGGGCGGAACCCGCCGCGTGGTCAGCAGGATTTGCAAACAGAACAGCAGGCTCGGAAAAGCCAACAGTCCGTCAGCTCAGCATGCTCGGCATCAACCCAGATCGGTAGCCAGCGGAGGCCAGCTTGACCCAGATAACCGTAATTGGTGCATGCCCCCATGATTGCCCCGACACCTGCTCCATGATCACGACGGTCGAAGATGGCCGCGCCGTGTCCGTGCGGGGCAATCCGGATCACCCGTTCACGCAAGGTCGGCTCTGCGTGAAGGTCAACGATTATCAGGAGCGCGTCTATAGCGACCAGCGCATTCTCTATCCGATGCGGCGCTCGGGGCCGAAGGGCAATGGCCAGTTTACGCGCATCTCATGGGATGACGCGCTGTCCGAGATCGCCGGCAAATGGAAGACGATCATCGCCGAGGACGGCGCCAAGGCGATCCTGCCGTGCAGCTATCTTGGCACCCAGGGCATCATCAACGGCCTCAATGTCGGCGATCCCCTGTTCAACAAGCTCGGCGCCACGGTGGCCGAACGTACGTTCTGCGATTCCGGCGCCTGTACTGCCTATCTGATGACGATAGGCCATACGCCGGGTACCGATCCGGAGAGCTTCGTCCACTCCAAATACATTATCCTCTGGGCCTGCAACACGCTCAGCACCAACTCGCATCACTGGCCTTATATCAAGCAGGCGATGAAGAACGGTGCCAAGCTTGTGGTCATCGATCCCGTACGGACGCGGACCGCGCAGCAGGCGGACTGGCACATCGCTATAAGGCCGGGGACAGACGCGGCGCTGGCGCTGGGCCTCATCCACGTCATCACCACCGAGGGACTGATCGATCGCGATTACGTCGACAACTATTCGATCGGCTATGACGAGCTGGCCGAACGTGCCGCGATCTACACGCCCGACTACGTGTCTGGAATCACGGGGATCGTGGCCGACGACATCCGCACGCTGGCGCGTGAATATGCCACCACGCCGCCCGCGGTAATCCGCATCGGCGTCGCCGTCGAGCGACATGCCGGCGGAGGCCAGACCGTGCGCGCGATCTCATGTCTGCCCGCGCTGATCGGTGCCTGGCGTCACGTCGGCGGCGGTCTGCTGCAGCTGCCGATCTGGGCGTTTCCGGTGAAATGGGACGTGCTGATGCGCCCGGACCTACAGGGAGAGGATCTGCGCATCGTGAATCTGTGGCAACTCGGCCCGGTGCTCACCGGCGAGCTTGGTTTCGATCCACCGATCAAGTCGCTGTTCGTCTACAATGCCAATCCGATGGCCATGGTCACAGAGCAGGGCAAGATCGAGGCTGGCCTGGCGCGTGAGGATCTGTTTACCGTCGTCAGCGAACACTTCATGACCGACACCGCGCGCTTTGCCGATATCGTGTTGCCGGCGACGACGCAGCTCGAACAGAAGGATCTAATGTTCTCGTGGGGGCATCTTTATCTGTCCTACAACAACCAGGCGATCGAACCCCTCGGCGAAGCCGTATCGAACACCGAGCTGTTTCGCAGGCTCGCCGCCGCCATGGGCATCGACGATCCGTCGTTCTTCCGCAGCGATGACGAGATGATTGCGGATTCGATGGACTGGACCAGTCCCGTGCTGGAAAACATCACCCTCGAGCAATTGAAGCAAACCGGCTATGCGCGCTTGAAAGTCGAGGGATCCGATACTTACGCGCCACATCGCGAAGGCAATTTTTTCACGCCGTCAGGCAAATGCGAATTCAAATCCTCGATCGCCGCCGGCGGCAATTTCGTCGTGCCGCTGTTCCGGCAGGGCTATGGTGGCCAACAGTCCGGCGAGCCGGTCGATCCATTGCCGTCCTATATTCCACCACGAGAATCGCCGCAGACCAATCCCGAGCTGGCGAAGAGATATCCGCTCAGCCTGATCTCGCCGAAGAGCCACGCATTCTTGAATTCCAATTTCGGCAATATGCCGAAGCAGCTCCATCATGCCGGCGAGCAGGCCGTACTGCTGCATCCCGACGATGCTGCAGTACGTGGCATCGAAGCGGGCACGCCGATCCGTGTCTATAACGATCGCGGCTCGTTCGAGGCGCTCGTCACCATCTCGGCGGATGTGAAGCCCGGCGTGGTGGTGGCACCGAGCGGCTATTGGCAACGCTCGACCCGCAAGAGTGCAACGGTGCATGCGCTGACTTCGCCGGCGATGGCCGATCTCGGACGGGCGCCGACCTTCTCCGACATCCTGGTGCAGGTATCGACGGCGTAAGAAGGCGGGCTATCCCGCCTTCTTCACCCACACCTTGTTGTCGTGGAACGCCGCGCCGCCATAGGGCGCGACGGCTTCGCCTCCTGTCAGCATATTGATGCCATGGCCGCCGATATGCGCCTTGTTGGGGTGCACTGATTCCGCGATCAGTACACCGCGCTGCAAGCCGTCGAAGATGCGCGCGGTCAGGGTCGTCTCGCCGCGCATGTTGCCGAGCGTCACGGCATCGCCATCGGCGATTCTCAATTTGGCAGCATCGGTCGGATGCATCATCACGCTCGGTGCGCCTTCGCGGGCCTGCGATGACGGCGTTTCGTTGAATGAAGTGTTGAGGAACGAGCGCGACGGGCTGGTGGCCAGACGAAACGGATGCGCCTCATCGACCTGTTCGATCACCGCCCAGTGGTCGGGGAATGACGGCATCTCGTCCCATGCGCCCATCAGCCCGGCATTGGGCATCGGCACTTTCGACCAGTCCGCCTTGAAGTGGAATTTGCCGTCGGTATGGGCGAAACCGTCGAGATAGTGCGAGGTGCGGAAATCCGGCTGGATATCGCGCCATTTGTCGGCCTCCAACCCTTCGATACCACCGCGGCCGCTGACTTGCAGCGTCTCGTCGATGATGTCGCGCGGATGCATGTCGAAAGCGCGGTGTTTCGCGCCGAGGCGGATGGCGATGCCTTGCAGAACGTCGTGGTTCGAGCGGCACTCTTCCGGCGCGTCGATCAGCTTGGCACCGACCGAGATGTGCTGGTTGCCGCCGGCGTAATAGAGATCGTCGTGCTCCATGAACATGGTCGCCGGCAGCACGATGTCGGCCATCATGGCGGTCTCGGTCATGAATTGCTCATGCACCGCGACGAACAGGTCTTCGCGGGCAAAACCCTGCCGTACCAAAGCCTGTTCCGGCGCCACCGTCATCGGATTGGTGTTCTGGATCAGCATCGCCTTAACCGGCGGGCCGTTGTGCAAGGCTTCCGCGTCGCCGGTGAGGATGCGGCCGATCTTCGACTGATCGAGACGCCGAACGCTCTCGTCGAGCACGTCGAGACCCTCGATCAGCGTCTTGTCGAATTTCCAGATCGCGGCATTGTTGAAGAAAGCGCCGCCACCTTCGTATTGCCAGGCGCCGGTGACTGTGGGCACGCACAGCGCTGCATGCATCTGCGCGGCTCCGTTGCGGCTGCGGGTGAAGCCATAGCCGAGGCGGAAATAGCTGCGCTTGGTCTCGCCGACCAGACGCGCGAAGGCTTCGATTTCCGCAGCGGGCACGCCGCAAATGTCTGAGGCCCATTCCGGCGTTCGCGAAGCAAGATGCGCCTCGAACTCCGGCGAGGCATCGGTGTATTTGGCCAGGTAGTCGCGATCAGCCAGGCCATCGCGGAACAGCACATGCATCACGCCGGCGGCGAAGGCGCCGTCTGTACCTGGTCGCAGCAGGATCTTGATATCGGCCTGCTTCATGGTGTCGTTGTCGTAGATGTCGACAACCGCCAGCTTGGTGCCGCGTTCTTTCCGCGCGCGGGAGACGTGTGTCATCACATTGACCTGCGTCGATACCGGATTGGTACCCCAGATCACGATCAGGTCTGACTTCGCCATCTCGCGCGGATCGACGCCGGCGACCTTGCCGGTGCCGGCGGCAAAGCCAGCCCAGGCAATGGTTGCGCAGATGGTCGAGTAAAAGCGCGAATACTTCTTCACATTGGCAAGGCGGTTGATGCCATCGCGCATCACCAGGCCCATGGTGCCGGCATAGTAATAGGGAAACACCGACTCCGCGCCGAAGTCGCGCTCGGCCTCGTTGAACTTCGCCGCGATCTCGTCGAGCGCCTCGTCCCAGGTGATGCGGGTGAAATGGCCGGAGCCCTTCGGGCCCGTGCGGCGCATCGGATACATCAGCCGTTCGGGGTGATGGATGCGCTCGGCATAGCGCGCGACCTTCGCGCAGACCACGCCGGCGGTATAGCTTTGCTCCTTGGAGCCGCGGACCCGGCCGATCGTGTTTCCGCCGATCACCTCGATGTCGAGGGCGCAGGCAGAGGGGCAATCATGCGGGCAGGTGGAGTGCTTGATGTCGATCTTGGCTTGAACGTTCATGCAGCCAAGCTAGCCAAAAGTTTACTGGAGGAAAAGCCGCGGTTTTGCGCATCCCGCCCGACAACCGGGCAGGACTTCCAGTCCGTAGTCCTCTCGGCTATTTGCCCAAGGCGTCGCGTTGGGCGATCAGCCGGTCCAGCTCCTCATTCTGCTGAGCCAGCCGATCCGCGGTGCGCTCCTCGTTGCTCTCGCCGGAAGCCGCGGTGGCCTGCTCGATCAACTGCCGGATATTGTCGCGAAGGATGGCGATGCGATCGTCGAGCTCGGCGGCTGAGAGGGTGGAATCCATGGGGCGATACTCCTGACCCGCTACGGGCCCATACACAGACTATAGCGCGCCAGAAGTGGTTTCTATTGAATAATCCGCAGACTAGCCTGCGCCAAGCACCGGGTAGTCGGTGTAGCCAGCCACATCGCCGCCGTAAAACGTCGCCCGGTTATAAGGCGTAAAGGGCGCCTTGCGCTTGATACGCTCCGGCAGATCCGGATTGGCAATGAACGGGCGGCCGAACGCGATGATATCGACATTGCCGGAAGCGACGGCCTCCTCGGCGGAGGTGCCGTCGAAGCCGCCGGCCGTGACCAGCACGCCGCTCCACATCGGCCGGAACAGCTCATAGGCTTTAGGCACATTGTTATGAAACACTTCCGCGCGGCCGACGCCGCTGGTGCGCGGCTCGACGAAATGGAGGTAGGCGAGGCCGAGCTTGTCGAGCTCACGGACCACATAGCTGTAGAGCGGCATCGGATCGGCTTCGCCGGAGTCATTCGAGACACCATAGGGCGACAGGCGGACGGCGACACGATCCGCGCTCCAGGCGCCGATGACGGCATTGGTCACTTCGAGCAGCAGGCGGGCGCGGTTCTCGATGGAGCCACCATATTGGTCGGTGCGCCGATTGCTGCGGGTCTGCAGAAATTGTTCGAGCAGATAGCCGTTGGCGCCGTGCACCTCGACGCCGTCGAAGCCGGCTTCCCTGGCGTTGCGCGTGGCCTGTCGGTAGGCATCGATAATGCCGGGAATCTCGCTGGTCTCCAGGGCGCGGGGCGTTTCGTAAGATACCGTCTCGCCTGAAGCCGTCCGCGTGGTAGCGTCGATCGCAATGGCTGACGGCGCGACCGGAAGCCCGCCGCTGGGCTGGAACGAGGAATGTGAGGCACGGCCGACATGCCATAGCTGCAGGAAGATGATGCCGCCTTTGGCATGCACGGCGTCAGTGACCTGACGCCAGCCGGCGATCTGCTCTTTCGAATAGATGCCCGGCGTGTTCGGGTTGCCTTGGCCTTCCTGCATGACCTGCGACGCCTCGGCGATAATCAATCCGCCTTCGGTCGCGCGCTGAGCATAATATTCGGCATTGAGCGTCCAGGCCGCGAGAGATGTCTTCTCGGCACGCATGCGCGTCAGTGGCGCCATCGCGACGCGGTGGCTCAATCGATACGGGCCAACTTGCAGCGGCTGGAACAGGGAAGAAGACGTCATGGGCGCTCCATTCAAAATATCAATCGGGCGATAGCCTTGGTGAACAGGTGTCGCGGCATTCGTATCGTTCAATACAGCGCAGGCCCTGGTCAATCAAAGTTGATGGCATCTATTCGCTGCATTACAGCCTTTAATGCTACGAGGCGGAATTAGGTTGGGCCATATGGGCCCTGACGACGAAGGACGGATCGCGATGGCGAAGAAGCAGGTTCAGGGCGTCGAAGACTATAAAGGTGCCGCCGCAGGTTGGGGCGCGTTGAAAGCAGTGGCCGACGCGGTGCGCGGACAGTTGGCGGTGGTCAACGAAACGCATGGCCTTCTGACGATGAACCAGCCGCATGGCTTTGATTGCCCGGGCTGCGCCTGGCCCGATCCGAAGCATACGTCGTCCTTCGAATTCTGCGAGAACGGCGCCAAGGCGGTGTCGTGGGAGGCAACAGCCAAGCGCACGACGCCGGAATTCTTTGCGGCCCATACGGTGAGCGAACTCTGGGACTGGCATGATCACGACCTAGAAAACGAGGGACGTCTCACCCATCCGATGGCTTATGATCAGGCCAGCGACAAGTATCTTCCGATCCCGTGGGAAGATGCGATGGCGCGGATCGGTGCCGGCTTGCGCGCTTTGCCCGATCCGAACATGGCCGAGTTCTACACATCGGGGCGCTGCTCTAACGAAGCAGCCTTCATGTATCAGTTGTTCGTGCGCGAATTCGGCACCAACAATTTCCCCGATTGCTCCAACATGTGTCACGAGGCCACCAGTGTGGGCCTCCCGGAATCCATCGGCGTCGGCAAGGGCACGGTGACGCTGGAGGATTTCGATCATGCGGATGCGGTGTTCTGCATCGGGCACAATCCCGGCACCAATCATCCGCGCATGCTGACGACCCTGCGCGAATGCTCCAAGCGCGGTGCTGCCATCGTTTCAATCAATCCGCTGCGCGAGCGCGGGCTGGAACGATTCACATCCCCGCAGCATCCCGCGGAAATGCTGACGTTGAGCTCTACGCAGATCTCGTCGACCTATTACCAGGTCAAGGTCGGCGGCGACATTGCGGTGCTGAAGGGCATGATGAAGGCCGTCGTGGCGCTCGACGCCGCGAGCCTTGCCGAAGGCGGTCCCGGCGTGCTCGACCGCGCCTTCATCGCCGAACACACCAACGGCATCGAGGCGCTGCTGGCCGATCTCGATGCGACCTCATGGGAGGCGATCGAGAAATCGTCTGGCCTGCCGCGCGCCGATATCGAAAACCTCGGCAATATCTACGCCGCGGCCAAGAGCGTGATCATCAATTACGGCATGGGTATTACCCAGCATCGCCACGGCACCGGTAACGTGCAGCAGATCGCCAATCTCCTGATGCTGCGCGGAAATATCGGCCGTCCCGGCGCCGGGATCTCGCCGTTGCGCGGGCACTCCAACGTACAGGGCGACCGCACCGTGGGGATCACCGAAGTACCCAACGCCGCGCTGCTCGACGGTATCGAACGCACCTTCAACTTCAAGCCGCCGACTGCGCATGGTCATGACGCCGTCGCGTCGGTGAAGGCGATCCGCGATGGACGTTCGAAGGCGTTGATCTGTCTTGGCGGCAATCTCGCGGTCGCGATGTCAGATCCCGAGGCGACCTATCCGGCGATGCGCAGCCTCGATCTCGTGGTGCATATCGCCACCAAGCTCAATCGCTCGCATCTGCTGATCGCAAAGGAGTCGATCATCCTGCCATGCCTTGGTCGCACCGAGATCGACGTGCAGGCGACGGGGCCGCAACTGGTGACGGTGGAAGATTCTATGTCGATGGTGCATGCCTCGCGCGGCGGCTTGAAGCCGGCGTCGGAGCATTTGAAATCGGAAACCGCGATCGTTGCCGATATGGCCATCGCGACTTTGCCGAATACAAAGGTGAAGTGGCTCGATTACGTCGCCGACTACAGCAAGATCCGTGACGCCATCGAGTCGGTCTTTCCGGCCTTCCAGGATTACAATGCGCGGATCAAGAAGCCGGGTGGCTTCCGGCTGCGCAACGCCGCCTCGGAACGGGAATGGCTGACGCCGAGCAAGAAGGCGCAATTCCTGGTCTTCTCCGGCCTCTATGAGGACGGCCTCGCCGGGACCGCGTTGACGCTGACCACGCTGCGCAGTCACGACCAGTACAACACCACGATCTACGGCATGAACGATCGCTATCGCGGCATCACCGGGCGGCGCGATGTGGTGTTCGTCAACGAGCAGGACCTCGCCCGCCGCGGGCTGAGCCACGGTGATCTGATCGACATCGTGCTGGACCGTCCGGACAGCGCGCCGCGCGCGCTGCGTCGGGTGACGGCGGTAGCTTACAACATCCCACAAGGATCGGTGGCGGCCTATTATCCCGAGGCCAATGTGCTCGTGTCGCTCGACCAGCACGATTTGAAGTCGGGAACGCCGGCTTACAAATCGATCCCAATCCGGATCGAGGCATCTGCCGCTTAAGCTGCACCGCAGCATTGAGAGAGCATGACGCCTCATCTCTGGCGGTAGTTGCCGCGTGCGTTTTTTCAGCGTAGGCGGGCGCCATGAATAGCGCCGCCGAACCTGCCATGAAAATCCAGCCTGAAGCCGATGCGCCGCGCGTCAGCATGGCGCTGATGGCCGCCCTGGTCATCCTGACCTGCGGTCACGTCCTGTCGAACCTGCTGCGTACCACGCCGGCCGTGGCTCTCGATCTGATGGCCGCCGATCTGAAATCGTCGGCGCAGACGGTGGCGGCGCTGACATCGGCCTATCATTTCTTTTTCGCGTTGCTGCAGATTCCCATCGGCGTCGCGCTCGATCGCTACAGCATCCGTTCGGTGTCGCTTGTGCTGTTCGCAGGCACCGTTACCGGCGCCAGCCTGGCTGCCACGTCGAGCGGCCCGGTCTCGTTCTTTGTCGCACAGGCCATGATCGGCATGGCGACCTCGGGCATGCTGATGTGCCCAATGGCTCTGGCCGCCAAGAAACTGACGCCCGTGCAGTTCGGCCTGTGGTCCGGGCTCATCCTGTCGCTCGGCAATGCCGGCATGCTGCTGTCGTCGAGCCCACTCGCTTATGTGGTGGAGCACTGGGGCTGGCGCGCCGGCTTCTGGATCGCGGCCGCAGCCGGTGTGGTCGTGGCCGGTCTGGTGATGCTGATCGTGCCTGCGGACAAGCCCGTTCGGGGCGAGCGCCGCGCGCTGTTGGCCGAGATGGGAACGGTGGTGCGGCTTGGCATGTCGCCGTTGCTACGCGGGATCGTCATTCTCGCTTTCGTTTCGCTCGCCGTGCAGATTGTGCTGCGTGGTTTATGGGCCGGGCCATGGCTCATGAACCTCAAGGGTCTGTCGCGAATCGAGGCCGGCAATGCGCTGGCGCTGTTCACCGTTGCATTGGTCATCGCACCAGCACTTTCCGGCATTCTCGATCGCAAATTAGGCAAGCGCCGCCTGTTGCTCTTGGTGACGCAACTGCTCGCTGCGGCCTTGTTCGTGGTGATGGCATTGGGCGCGCCGGGCTATTCGCTCGCCAGCGCATTTGGGCTGACGCTGATGCCGGCGTCGTTCGATGTCGTGATGCTGGTCTCTATTGGCCTGCTCGTCTGCGTGCAGCCACTGATCTATGCGATGACGCGCCAGGTGAGCGGTGTCGAAAATGTCGGCAAGGCGATGTCGGCGGTGAACCTGTCGTTCTTCCTCGGCACGGCTGTGATGCAATCGGCTACCAGTCCGATCGCTGCCGCTTGGGGATTGCCCGCAGTTTTAATCTCAATGGCGGTATTCCTGACCGTCTGCACGCTCATCTTCTTCGCGTTGACGCGTCCCGCAGCGCAGCGCGCGTCTGCATAGCGGTATAGGCGGCGCTGCGTCGGCAAGTTGCTGGAATTGTCGCGACTCCTGTGGTCTGATGCTCAGAGTGACGCGATCAAGACGTCGCGTACGGCCTCGCATCTCGGGGCGCCTCACACAGGGAGGACGTGACTTGCCGTTTTTCGTTAAGGGGACCGATACGTCAGGGACTGTTTCACTCCGCCGCGACAACGCGGCCGGAGCTGTCAAGAAGGCCAGAGAGCTGCTCGATGACGGCAGCTGGGATGTTGAAATCACAGGCCCGGATGGGCTTCCGCATCCGATCGCCGAATTCGAGGCGATGTATTCCGCCGGCGCGACGACGGCGGTGCATGCGACATAGCTGACAGGCAAGGGATGCAGTGACGGCGACAGATCTTGTTCTGCATCACTATCCGCGTTCGCCGTTTGCCGAGAAAGTGCGCGTCGCCTTCGGGTTGAAGGGCCTGTCTTGGCGGTCGGTGATTCAGCCGCGGATCGCGCCGAAGCCAGAGCTCGTGGCGCTCACCGGAGGCTATCGCCGCATTCCGGTGCTGCAGATCGGCGCAGACGTCTATTGCGATACGCGCCGCATTCTCGCGGAGCTTGAGCAACGTTTTCCCGAGCTGACGCTTTATCCGGCGGGTACGCGCGGTCAGGCCGATATCATCGCGGCCTGGGCTGATCGCGCGCTCTTTGCCAATGCTCTTGGACTGGTCTTCGGCCTGAACGGGGATCGTTTTCCGCCAGAGCTGTATGCCGATCGCGCGAGTTTCACGTCAGGCAAGTTCGATGGCTGGGACAGCGTGAAGATGCGTGAGCAGATTCCTGCGCTGCGCAACCAGTTTCGGATTCATCTTGCCTGGCTCGGCGATTGGCTTGCGCATGGCGACGCGTACCTGCTTGGCCACGCGCCGTCACTTGCCGATCTCGCCGTCTATCATCCGCTCTGGTACGCGCGCGGCAATCTTGGCGAAAGCGAAGGTCTTGCTGAGCATCCGCGCGTTCTCGCATGGATGGATCGGATGGCCGCGATTGGGCATGGTGTCGCCGCCGACATGGCACCCGCGCAGGCATTGTCGATCGCGTATCACGCGCAACCGGCGCCCGCGGCATGTGAAAATGTAGATGCTTGGCCTGTGGGGACACGGCTGTCGGTGACGCCGACGGATTGGGGTTTCGACAGCGTCTGCGGCGCGCTCCATGCAGCTGACGGCGCCAGTATTGCGCTATGTCTGGCCAATTCCGAAGTCGGGTCGGTCCTCGTGCACTTCCCGCGCGTAGGTTTTGCAATCGTGCCCGTGTGATACTTGTCGTCTATCGCCAGTGCCGGAGAATAATTTGATACCTTTTAGTTGGCGAAATACACCTGTACGGCTAGTCTAGAAATCCAAAGGCGCAACGGTGCGCCCGTGGGGGCTGGTGATGATCTATGTGATAGGCTTGCTGTTGGGTGTGGTCACGGGCCTGCGGGCCATGACCGGAGCGGCGGCGGTGAGCTGGGCCGCGTATCTCGGCATTGTGAACGTATCCGGCACCTGGCTGTCTTTTCTCGGTTCGATCTGGGCCGTCGCGATTTTCACGGCCCTGGCGCTTGGTGAACTCGTCACCGATCAATTGCCGACTACGCCGAGCCGCAAAATTCCCGTGCAATTTGGTACCCGTGTGGTGATCGGTGCCACCGCGGGTGTCGCCATTGCCGGGCCGGCCAACTGGATGTTCGGCGCACTGGCCGGCATCGTCGGTGCGGTCATCGGCACGCTCGGCGGTGCGAGTATACGCGGCAAGCTTGCTGCCAGCTTTGGCCAGGACCGGCCGGCTGCTCTGATCGAGGATGCCGTCGCCATCATTGGCGCGGTGCTGCTCGTGCTGGCGTTGAAATGACCCGGTCGTTCGACGCCATCATCATCGGGGCGGGGCAGGCCGGACCTTCACTCGCGGGTCGGCTCACATCCGCGGGCATGTCAGTCGCGATCATCGAGCGCCATCTATTCGGTGGCACCTGCGTCAATACCGGCTGCAAACCGACCAAGACGCTGGTTGCCAGCGCTTATGCCGCGCATCTTGCGCGCCGCGGTGCCGACTATGGCGTCATGATCGATGCGCCTGTTCGGATCGACATGGCGCGTGTGAAGGCGCGGGCGGACAAGGTGATCCATGATTCGCGAAACGGCGTCGAAGGCTGGCTGCGCGGTATGGACAAATGCACGGTCATCAATGGCCATGCACGCTTCGAATCTGCCGATACGATCCGCGTCGGCGATGAGTTGCTGACGGCACCGAAGATCTTCCTGAATGTCGGTGGGCGGGCTGTCGTGCCGGATATGCCGGGCATCAACGGTGTCAATTATCTGACTAATACAGGAATCCTGCAGCTCGATCGCGTGCCGAAACATCTGGTGGTGGTCGGTGGCAGCTATATCGGGCTTGAATTCGCGCAGATGTATCGCCGCTTCGGCGCCGACGTGACGGTGGTCGAGAAGGGCGCGCATCTGGTCTCGCGTGAGGATGCCGAGATCTCCGAAGCGATCCGCGATATCCTGCTTGCCGAAGGCATCCATATCCGCACCAATGCCGAATGCATCACCTTCAAGCCGCACCCCGATGGCGTGGCGGTCGGCGTCGATTGCACCGAAGGTGCGCCGGAAATCGTCGGCAGCGATGTGCTGCTCGCTGTCGGGCGACGGCCGAACACCGATGATCTCGGTCTCGACAAGGCCGGCGTCGGTGTGGACGCGCGGGGCTATATCAAGGTCGATGACAGTCTCGTCACCAATGTACCCGGCATTTTTGCGATGGGCGATTGCAACGGTCGCGGGGCTTTCACGCATACGGCTTACAACGACTTCGAGATCATTGCCGCCAACTTGCTCGATGGCGCAAGCCGCCGCGTCAGCGATAGGCTTCCCGGCTATGCGCTTTTCATCGATCCGCCGCTTGGCCGCGTCGGCATGACGCTGACTCAGGCAAAGGCCACAGGAAAGAAATTGCTGATCGGCAACCGGCCGATGACCCATGTGGGCCGCGCCGTCGAGAAGGGCGAAACCGCGGGCATGATGCAGGTCGTGGTCGATGCTGAAACGAAGAAGATTCTGGGAGCCGCCATCCTCGGCACCGGAGGTGACGAGGCGATTCACGGCATCCTCGACATCATGAATGCCGGTGCCGATTACACCCAGTTGCAATGGACGGTGCCAATCCATCCGACCGTGTCGGAACTGATCCCGACGCTGCTCAACGAGATGAAGTGATCGCCGCTCAGGCGGTCTGGAACTTGAGCACGGCCATCAGCGTCAACAACGTGGTTGCGCAAGATGCGGACACAATCGCCATATTGATAAGGCTGCGGACTGCAACGGTCGCGACTGCAGAAATCGGATGAACTGGGTCCGATGCACTGGCTTTTTTGCGTGGGGCCGTTTTCTTCTTTGCTGCCATGACGATCCCTAAAGAGAGGGGTCAGACCGTTGACCGGCCTGACCCTGACGCCTTCCCTGCCGAGGTGTGTCCCTCGATCATGACGCGACCATCGCATGAATGGCCGGTGAACTGCTTAACGCGCGTGGTGAATCGAATCTGACCGGATTCGATGGTTTATGAATTTCCCAGTTCGTCATTCCGGGGCGTGGGCGCATTCTTGCGCGCGCGAACCCGGAATCTCGCAGTGTGAGTCGATTCGAGATTGAAACCATGCCGGGATTCCGGGTTCACGTCCGGCAAGAGGCGGCCGCGCTCCGGAATGACAAGGGTAAGCCTAAATCGTCCGCCCGCCATCGACTGGCAGGATCACGCCGGTGAGGAACTCGGATTCCTCGCCCGCCAGATAAACGCAGGCATTGGCGATATCCGAGGGGCGCGACATGCGGCCGAGCGGGATCGTCCCGATGAATTTAGCGCGGTTCTCCGGCGTATCCGGCACGCCCATGAAGGATTCCAGCAGCGCGGTTTCGCCGATCACCGGCGCGATGCAATTGACGCGGATGCCATCGGGCGCCAGTTCCACGGCCATCGATTTCGACATCAGGTTCACCGCGCCCTTGGTGGCATTGTACCAGGTCAGGCCCGGACGCGGCCGGACGCCGGCTGTCGAGCCGATATTGATGATGCGACCGCTCTTCTGCTTCTTCATCACGGGCACGCAGGCATTGGTCATCAGGAAGATCGATTTCACATTGATGTCGAATGCCTTGTCGAATTCTTCTTCGGTCACTTCGAGCAAGGGCTTGTTGCGAAAGGTCCAGCCGGCATTGTTGACGACGACGTCGAGCTTGCCGAATTTCTCGACCGCGAGCTTCACCGAGGCATCAACATCGGCCTTGCTGGTGACGCTGCCGCCGAGGGCGATTGCGCTGTCGCCAATCTCGGCCGCAACCTTCTTCGCGCCATCGGCATTCAGATCGAGGATGACGACCTTGGCGCCTTCGCGCGCGTAAGACCGTGCGATCTCGGCACCGAAACCCGATGCGCCGCCGGTGACGATAGTGGATAGGCCTTGAAGTCGCATGTTGTTTTCTCCCGGATTTTGCGCCTTGTCTGGCGCTTGACGATCAAGGTTAGAGCCGATGGTGGCGGCTGTGAAGGCGCCACGGCGAATGGCTGCTAAAGGAAGCGTGGCCTTTACAGAAAACGTCTTGCGTTGACTTCTTCGAGATCGAGCCCTTCCTCGATCGCATGCAGCACACTGTCGTGGATTTCGCCCTCACGGTGCATCTTCAGAAGCTCTGCACGGCCGGCTTCGATGGCGGCCAGCACCGTCGTGTAATGGTCGATGCGGTGGGGCGATAGTGCCTCAGCCTCTTCGGCATAGCGCGCTGCTGCACCCTTGCGATAGGTGTATTGCTCGAACAGGCGCGGATGGCGATGTGTGCCGTCATCATTGCGCGACGCCTTTTCGATGGCAGAAAATTGCGCGGTTGCAACCCGCGCGCGCGCCTGCGCCTCGCTGAGTTTGGAGTGATGCGGTGTGCGGACATTGTCGGTTTTGATCAGACGGCGCACGATCGGTGCCAGCGTCGAGCCTTGGACAAGAACAGTCACCAGGATCACTGCGAAGGTGATTGCCAGGATGACGTCACGGCCGGGAAATTCCTCCGGCAATGATAATGCGGCAGCGAGGCTCACCACACCGCGCAAGCCGGCCCAGCTCATGATGAACGGCACCGTCCATGGCGGAGCGGGGTCGCGGGCGCGCAGCTTCGGCATCAGCATGCGCGGCAGATAGGTGCCGGGAAACATCCAGACGAAGCGGGCCAGGATCACCGCGGCGATGATTGCGCCTGTTGCCGGCAACAGCGCCACCAGCGCGTCATAGCCGCCGAGGCGATACAGCACGCCGCGCAGCGACAGGCCAATCAGGATAAACACCAGGGATTCCAGCACGAACACGACGACGCTCCACGCTGCGGTGGCGCGGGTGCGCGTCGCAGCGCCGAAGAACTCGTGTTGCTTCCAGCCGAGGATCATGCCGCAGGCGACTGTGGACAGCACGCCGGAGACGTGCAGCTTTTCCGCTGCGATATAGGAGATCCAGGCGACCAGGAAGGTCCATGCAATGGCGAGGTCGATGTCCTTGATGCGCTTGATTACCAGAATGGCGGCGAAGGCGAATGCGATGCCAACAAGCAGGCCGCCGATCGCAACCGAGAAGAAACTCACGGTGGCCGCAGTGGCGCTGAACGAGCCGGTCAGCGCTGCCGCGATGGCGAAGCGCAGCAGCACCAGGCCCGATGCGTCGTTGACGAGGCTCTCGCCCTCCAGCAGCACGATGATGCGCGGCGGGAGCGGTACGCTCTGCAGCACGGCCTTGGCCGCTACCGAATCTGGCGGCGAGACGATGGCGCCGAGCGCAAAACAGGCAGCCCAGGGCAGCGACGGCATCACCAGATGCGCAACCACGCCGACCACGAGGGTGGTGAAGAAGACGGCGCCAACGGCGAGCTGCAATATGATGCGCAGATCGGCGCGGAAATCCCGCCACGAGGTGAACCAGGCACTCGACATCAGCAGTGGCGGCAGAAACAGCACGAGCACCAGCTCGGGGTCGATCTCGACATCCGGGGTGCCCGGGATCAGCGCGAAGCCGATGCCGCCGAGGATCAGTGCAGCCGCGCGCGGGAGCTGAAAACGCCGCGCGATCATGTCGAGCAAAACGATGACAGCCATCAGCAGCAGGATGATTTCGAAGCGGGAAACGGCGGTCATGAGGGCCTGTCGAGATGCGAGAAAAACGGTCGGACGTCGATTCGGGCCAATGCCGTGATCTGATGTCTGTCATCTATCTTGCAAATGTCGCACGGGCTGTACAGCGGGCCAGTGATTTGGCAGCAGGCCAGCACCAAAAAGGGCGCCCCGACGGGCCGCCCTTCGATGCCTTAATTATGCGCTTCAGACTACTCTGCGCTGCTGACCAGTCGCAGCGACACCCTATGCTCCATCATGCTGCGATAGGTGGCCACATAATCGAGAGCCATGCGCCGGGCGGTGAAGCGGGTTTCGAACTGCTTGCGGATCGCTGTACGGTCCATGCCGGCGAGACGACCCACCGCGGCAACTGCACTGGTCTCGTCCTCGACGATGAAGCCGGTGAGGGCCTCGTCGATGATCTCCGGCACCGAGCCGCGGTTATAGGCAATGACCGGCGTGCCGCAGGCCATGGATTCGATCATCACCAGGCCAAACGGCTCGGGCCAGTCGATCGGCAGCAACAGACCATAGGCGCCGCTGAGGAATTCCGGCTTCTCCCGGTCGCTGATCTCCCCGATATATTCGACCAGCGGATGATCCATCAGTGGGCGAACGACCTGCTCGTAATAGTCCTCATCCGCGCGGTCGATCTTGGCCGCGATTTTCAGCGGGATGCCGGCGCGGATGGCGATCTTTATCGCGCGGTCGACGCCCTTCTCGGGCGCAATACGCCCGAGCACGGCGAGGTAGCTCGGCGTGATCGGTTGCGGCGTCAGCAATTTCTCGGGAAGGCCGTGATAGATCGTGCGCACGAAATTCGCCTGCGGTACCGGGCGCCGCTGCGCGTTCGAAATCGAAACAACGGGAATCTTGGAGAAAGTCGTGAAGGTCGGCTGATGTTCCGGCAGATCCAGACGGCCGTGCAGCGTTGTGAGAAACGGCGTGGGTTGGCGGGAGAACAGCGAAAACGGATAGTAATCGAGATGGAAATGCAGAACGTCGAATTCGTCGTCGTCACATTTTTGCCTTACGCGCTCAAGCATTTCCATATGGAGGGCGTTGGGATCGCGGACAGAGCCGTCGAGCCGCAGCGCCTTCGGCCATCCGGCATCGAGCTTGCCTGACGTTTGAGAGTCGCCGCTGGCGAACAGCGTAACATCATGCCCCTGCGCCACCAGCTCTTCGGTCAACCAGTGGACGACGCGTTCCGTGCCTCCATAGAGCTTCGGCGGAACGGCTTCTGTCAGCGGAGCAACTTGCGCGATGCGCATTTTACATATCTCCCATGTTGGAAGTGATGAACAACTTCAGCGACGACGTGTCGGTACCGATATGCCTGAAGCTGGAACGTTCTCGCATCTGCGAGGTTCCTATGTGATCTGCGTAGTTCGTCCACACTGTGGTCTTGCTGATGCCATCACGTTCAACCACGGTTTCCGGAGTGTTAATGCTGCCCGAATGTTGCGCCGAGATGGCGAGAGCGTGGGAAATTCGGGATGGCATCATCTCCATCAGCGGGCGGGGACGCTGTCCGTCGAGATTCTTGTTCTTATTCAACGGGTTTTGACAATCACATGGACAGTCTTTCCGGATATGCGTATCGCCCTTTTGCTTTCGTGATGCGCTACATCAGGATGCGTTCTGCATCGCATCTGATCATCCTGATATCCGTGCTTGCAGCCGTCGCCTGTTCGGTGGGCACGCAGTACGGAATTAAATTTTTAGTCGATGGCCTCTCATCTGGACCTTCGGGAGCCGGTAATACCGTCTGGATCGCATTTGGCGTTCTGATCTCGCTGATCACGGCAGACATGTTCCTGTGGCGTGTGGCCAGCTGGACCGCGAGCTACACATTCGTTGGTGTCACCGGCGATCTCAGGCGCGATATCTTTCGCCATCTGACCGGACACGCACCGAGCTACTTCTCGGATCGGCTGCCCGGCATGCTGACCAGCCGTATCACGGCAACATCCAACGCGGTCTTCACGGTCGAAAACATGTTTGTCTGGAACGTGTTGCCGCCCTGCGTCGCGACATTCGCGGCGATCCTGCTGATTGGAACCGTCAGCCTGCCGATGGCGGCGGGACTGACAGTGGTGGCGGGCGCGGTTGTCGTGATGATGTTCAAGATGGCCGCGGCCGGCAAGAAACTGCATGACGACTTCGCCAGCAAAGCGGCCGCCGTCGATGGCGAAATGGTCGATGTCATCAACAATATGCCGCTGGTCCGCGCATTCTGCGGATTGAGCTTCGAACATGACCGCTTCGATGAAACGGTGGATCGCGAGCTGAACGCCCGTGGTCGCAGCCTGCGCTATCTTGAGCGTCTGCGCCTGACGCATGCGGCCATCACGGTCGCGCTCACGATCGGGCTACTCGCCTGGGCGATCATGCTGTGGCAACGCGGCGGTGCCAGCACCGGCGACGTCGTTCTGATCTGTACGCTCGGTCTCTCGATTCTGCATGCGACGCGAGATCTTGCGGTGGCGCTCGTGGATGTCACGCAACATGTTGCGCGCTTGTCCGAGGCGCTGTCCACATTGCTGGTGCCGCATGAGCTCAGCGACCATCCCGAGGCTGAGCCGCTGGTGAAGTCAGGTGCAGCGATCGCCTTCAACAATATCTCGTTCCGTTATCCTGGCGGTCTGCAGGTGTTCGACAAGTTCACGTTGCGGCTCAATGCCGGGCAGCGCGTTGGCCTTGTCGGCCAGTCCGGCGGCGGGAAATCGAGCCTGTTTGTATTGCTGCAGCGCTTCTACGACGTGCAGGACGGCAGCATCACCATCGACGGTCAGGATATTTCACGCGTGACCCAGCACAGCCTGCGTCACGCAATCTCCGTGGTACCGCAGGACATCTCATTGTTCCATCGCTCCATCATGGAGAACATCCGTTACGGACGTCCCGAGGCGACGGATGAAGAGGTACTGCGTGCGGCCATTTCGGCGCGCTGCGATTTCGTCGAGACGCTGCCGGAAGGTCTTCACACCATGGTCGGGGACCGCGGCGTCAAACTGTCCGGCGGGCAGCGCCAGCGCATCGCCATTGCACGCGCCTTCCTGAAGGACGCGCCCATTCTGCTGCTGGATGAGGCAACGGCGGCCCTCGACAGTGAATCGGAGGAGGCGATCCGTGAGGCGCTGGCGCGTCTGATGCGTGGTCGTACGGTGATCGCGATCGCGCATCGCCTCGCGACGCTGCGCAATTTCGATCGTGTGGTCATGCTGCAGAGCGGCAAGATCATTGAGGACGGTAAACCTGATCATCTGATGCAGGGCGAGGGGCCGTATCGGGAACTCGTCACACAGGAAATGAGCCGTCTCGCGCAGCACGCAGCCTGACGACTCAGTTATCCTCTCCAGGCGCTGCGTTTATCTTCGTGCCTGTCTTCACCTTACAACCGGCCGAGGTCTTTCATGCCTGTTGAAGCCGCTGCTGCCACGTTGAACGCCATCGCTGACCAGAAGGCAGTCGAGTCGCCGTTCTACATTCCGATGACGGGTCCTGCGTCGCGCCCGCGGCGTGCGCTCAAGCACGACGATACGTTCGTGGTGCTCGACAGCCATGGTGACATTGGCGCGTCCGCGGGTGGGCCGGATGGCCTGTTCAATGCCGATACGCGCTATCTCGCGCGGCTGGAACTGGCGCTGAACGACGTTCAGCCGCTGTTGCTCGGCTCGAATCTGCGCGACGACAACTCGTCGCTGACCGTCGATCTGACCAATCCGGATATCTATCGCAACGGCCGCCTCGTGCTGCAAAAAGATATGCTGCACATCGTACGCACGTTCTTCCTGTGGCGTGGTGCGGCCTATCAGCGGATCGGCCTGCAAAATCACGGCGAACACCGCGCCAGTTTTGATCTGACGCTGTCATTCGACAATGACTTTGCCGATTTGTTCGAGGTGCGCGGCGAAAAACGCAAGCATCGCGGCATCGCCACGAGTCGCCTGGTCGGACCGAGTGACGTTGCGCTGGAATATATCGGCCTCGACGGTAGATCGCTCAGCACGATGGTGCATTTCGATCCGCGCCCGACGCGGCTGGCAGCCAACACCGCGACCTACCACTTCGAGCTGAAGCCGCAGCAAACGACGTCGCTGTTCGTTGCCGCCAGTTGCAATGCCGAGGTCGGCCACAAGCCTGTGCCGTTCTTTCGTGGGCTGCTCGCGCATCGCCGCGAGATGCGCAATTTCAGCAAGGGTGCGGCGACGGTCGAGACTTCGAATGATATTTTCAACGAGGTGCTCTGCCAGGCGATGGCCGATCTCAGTATCCTGATGACGAATACGCCGCAGGGGCGATATCCCTATGCCGGTATTCCCTGGTATTCGACGACATTCGGTCGCGATGGCCTGATCACGGCGTTGCAACTGTTGTGGATCGATCCGCGCGTGGCGCGCGGCGTGCTGAAACGGCTTGCGGCATTTCAGGCGAAATCGGTCGATCCGCTTGCGGATGCCGAGCCCGGCAAGATCCTGCACGAAATGCGCGGCGGCGAGATGGCTGCCCTGCGTGAGGTTCCGTTCGCGCAATATTACGGCAGCGTCGACTCCACGCCGCTCTTTGTGATGCTCGCGGGGATGTATGTCGAGCGCACCGGCGATGACGAAACCCTGCGCGAGCTGTGGCCGGCCGTTGAGGCGGCCCTCGGATGGATCGATGGTCCCGGCGACCCCGACAAGGATGGCTTCGTCGAATATCAGCGCGCCACTGAACAGGGACTGCAGAACCAGGGCTGGAAAGATTCGTATGACGCCATCTTCCATGCCGATGGAAAGCTCGCTGAGGGCAATATCGCACTGGCGGAGGTGCAGGGCTATGTCTTCGCCGCCAAACATCTCGCGTCGCGTCTCGCATTGCGCATAGGCCTGCCCGACAAGGCCCGGCAGCTCGAGGCCGAAGCGGAGCAACTTGCTGCGCGGTTCGAGGAAGCATTCTGGTGCGAGGAACTCGGCACTTATGCGCTTGCGCTCGACGGCAAGAAGATGCCTTGCGCGGTTCGTGCCTCCAATGCAGGACAGTTGCTGTTTACAGGCATCGTCCGTGAAGACCGTGCGCGCATGGTCGCCGCCGACCTGATGCGTCCGCATTTCTTCACCGGCTGGGGCATTCGCACCATTGCGCGCGGCGAGGCGCGCTACAATCCCATGTCCTATCATGACGGCTCGATCTGGCCGCACGACAATGCGCTGATCACACTCGGTCTGGCGCGCTATGGCCTGAAGCATTCGGTCGAGGCTGTCTTCAAGGGCCTGTTCGACACCGCGGCCTATATGGACCTGCGACGATTGCCGGAATTGTTCTGCGGCTTCCAGCGCGAAAAACGCCGCGGCCCGACCTTGTATCCGGTGGCCTGCGCGCCGCAGGCCTGGGCCAGCGCAACGCCGTATACTCTGCTCGAGGCAGCACTAGGAATCGAATTCGATGTCGCGCGCGGCGAGATTCGTTTCCGCAATCCGCGGATGCCCGCTTTCCTGCAATACGTCATTTTGCGTGATCTTCGGCTCGGCGAATCCAGCGTCGATCTCTGCCTGCGCAAACACGAGAACGATGTGTCGCTGGAAGTGCTGCGAACCCGCGGTCAGATCCAGGTATCGATCGTATTGACGCATTGAAGCGTCGCCTGGCGCTGGGGTCGTGCCCATCAGCGAAACGCGTGAGTGAGGGAGTTTCCATGCCTGCAATTCGCATCGTTGCCGGATTGGCTGTAGCGTTGGCGTTGAACGCCGTGGCCGTATGCCAGGCGGCGGATGCGCCTGTGCCTCCGCCCGCGTCGTCAGAGAAATCCACCCCTGAAGCGCAGCCGTCCGTGCTGCCGCCAGCACCGGATGCGGCTGCGGTGCAGCCGGCAGCGCCACCCCCGGTCGCGTCCACGCCTCCTGCGCCTGTCGCCAAGCCGCCATCGGTTACGGTGATCGACGCTTTCGATGCCAAGGGCATTCTCGGCCGCGATGTGCGAAGCCCCGCAAGCGAGAATATGGGACGCATTGCCGACGTGATCGTCGATCGCGCGGGGCAGGTGCGCGGCGCGGTCATCGACTTCGGCGGATTCCTCGGAGTTGGCTCGCGCAAGATCGTGGTCGATTGGGGGGCGCTGCATTTCTGGAACGTGGCCGACAAGACCGCCAGCATCACGCTGGATCTGACGCGCGAACAGGTCCGTGCCGCGCCGGAATATAAGGACGATCAGCCCATCGTTGTGCTCGGTGCGTCCGGCACGCTGACGCCGCTGAGGTTTCCGCCTCTCACCATGCAGGAGCGCTAATTGGCGGTTCACGCGACCACACGCGCAGCTGATCTCTCCCGCCGCGATGATGTCGCGGCGGCGGTGCCTGAGGTCGCCTGTGCGCCGGGGATTGCGCCGGAGTCCGAGCTGGGTCCGCAGGAGCCGCAGCACAGTCCGGAGCCGTCGAAGCAGAGCCTGCGCGGGCTCGACTGGTTCATCTTCTTTCTCGCTGACGTGCAGACAGGATTCGGCCCGTTCGTCGCGGTCTATCTCACCACACAGAAATGGACCCAGGTCGAGATCGGCTTCGTGCTGTCGATCGGGGGCATCGTCGCGCTGCTCGGCCAAATTCCGGGTGGCGCGATCATCGATGCGGCGCGCTCGACGCGGCTGGTCGCCGGCGTCGCGGTCGCAACGATCGGCGGGTGTGCGCTAGCCTACGCGGCGCTGCCGGTGTTTCCTGTCATCGTCGCGGCAGCGACGCTGCATGCGATGGCGAGTTGTGTGCTCGGTCCTGCGATCGCCGCTATCAGCCTGGGGCTGGTCGGGCCACTGCGGATCGGCGAACGGCTGGGGCGCAATGCGCGCTTCGCCTCGCTCGGCAATGGCGTCGCCGCCGCCGTGATGGGCACCTGCGGTTATCTACTGTCCAGCCGGTCGGTGTTCATCGTCACCTTCTTGCTGGCGCTGCCGGTGCTCTATGCGCTGTCCCGGATTCGACCTCAGGAGATCAACCCTGCGCAGGCCCATGGTGCCAGCACCAAAGAGGCCGAGAGCAAAAAGCCGATCCGTTTTCGCGATCTGGTGCGGCAGAAGCCGCTGTTGATTTTTGCCTGCGCTGTGCTGCTGCTGCAGCTTGCCAATGCCGCGATGCTGCCTTTGATGGCGGGCGTCGTCACGACGCGCTCGGCCGACTGGGCACCGGCGCTGATCGCCTTCTGCATCGTGGTCCCGCAGGCCATCGTCGCGGCGACCTCACCGACGGTCGGCCGAAAGGCGCAGCAATGGGGCCGTCGGCCACTACTGCTGATCGCCTTCGCCGCGCTCGTGATCCGCGGATTGCTATTCGCCGTGGTCACCGACCCGTTTGCGCTGGTCGCTGTGCAGGTCTTCGACGGCGTCACTGCTGCCGTGTTCAGCGTGATGATCCCGCTGATCGTCGCCGACATCGCTTTTGGCAGCGGTCGCTTCAGCCTTGCGCAAGGCATTGTCGGCACCGCCACCGGCATCGGCGCGTCGCTTAGCACAGTGACCGCCGGCTTCGTCGCCGACAAGCTCGGCGCGCCGGTTGCCTTTGTCGGCTTGGCCTGCGTGGCCGGGCTTGGTCTGTTGCTGATCTGGTTGGTAATGCCGGAAACCCGCCGGGACCACGGCGAGGTTGAGAGCGGACTTTAGGGCACTACGCTCTCGCCGAGGAAGTTGACCGCGGCCGTGACACCGCCCTTGCCGTGCGGAATGCCGAGCGCCTGCAGTCCCATCTCGATCACGCCGAGCGTTCCGAGAATCATGGGCGCGTTGACATGGCCCATATGGGCGATGCGGAATGCTTTTCCGTGCAGGTCGCCGATGCCGACGCCGAGAATGACGCCACATTTATCGCGGCAGTAATCGAGCAGCGGCGTCGGGTTGTCCATCCGCACCGTCGTGACCGTGTTGCCGCGTTCTTTCGGCTCGACGATGTTGAAGCTCAGCACGCCGCCACCGGCCCATACGGCAACGGCGCGGCGGACGGCTTCCGCCAGCAATCGATGGCGCTGGAACACATTGACGAGCTTTTCGTCGAACAGCATGTCGATGGCCTGACGCTGTGCGAACATCAGGTGCACCGGCGCGGTGCCCGAATGTTTCCGGTAGTGCTCGTCGCCGTCGCGCTCGGTCCAGTCCCAATAGGGTGTGCGCAGATTGGCAGTCTTGTGCACCTCGCGGGCACGGTCATTCGCGGCGACATAGCCGAGGCCGGGCGGTGTCATCAGGCCTTTCTGTGAGCCTGACATGGCGACATCGATGCCCCATGCATCCATCTCGAACGGCATGCAGCCGAGCGAAGCCACGGTGTCGACCATGAATAATGCGGGATGGCCGGCGGCCTTGATCGCCTTGCCGATGGCTTCAATGTCGTTGAACGCGCCCGACGCCGTGTCGATCTGCACTGCAAGCACAGCCTTGATCTCGTGATTGGTGTCTTGTCGCAACGTTGCTTCAACCTCGGCAGGACGAATGGCGCGATTCCAGTCGCCCTTCAGGCTCTGCACGTCGACGCCCATGGCGCGTGCCGCATGGCCCCAGCCGACCGCAAAACGCCCGCTTTCCAGCACCAGGATCTTGTCGCCGCGCGACAGCACATTGGTGAGCGTCGCTTCCCAGGCACCGTGCCCGTTGGCGATATACATATAGGTGTTGCCTTTGGTGGCGAACAACGTGCCGATATCGCGCAGCAGCCCGAATGTGAGCTGCACCATTTCCTTGGAGTAGATATCCAGCGGCGGACGATGCATCGCCCGCAATACTTCGTCTGGCATCGTGGTGGGGCCGGGGATGGCGAGAAATTCACGACCTGCACGAACGACCATTTTCAATCCTTGTTGGTATTTTCGGCCATGGTGCCATGGCGCAGCGCGAAATCAAAGCGCGTGTGAGGTGGTTTGAATTTGACCGCTTAGTGAGTCAGCGCATCACGCCCGATCACATTCGCGATGGCCTGGAAGATCTGGTCCTTGATCTCGGTCGCCGCCGGACTCGGGATCGTCTCGGGAGGGCCGTCGTGTTTGGCGCAGGCCACCACCAGCCGCAGGATCCAGACTTCGCCATCAGTGTAGTACAGGTCGCCGCCGCCATTGTGGCCGGCGACGGTTGGGCCGATTCCGGTGACCTGATATTTGGCCTCGACCATGCCGGCCTTTTCGAGGTCGCCCGCGAGCACCGCGCGCTCCGCGTCGATATCGGCAGCGATATGATGCGTGATCGCGCCGGTGTATTTGCTGATCCCGACGCTGCGATCGAAAGTCGCGTCGCCGAGCCAGACCGGGCGATCTTCCTGTCCCTTGTCGAGGACCTTCCAGAGCCGGATGTGGTGGCGATGATCAGCGCTGTTGCCGACCGGCTTCTCGAAAGCGAGATCCTCGCGGCGGCCGAGATAAACCAGCGGGCTCACCGGTGCTTCGCGATAGGGTCGGTCGAGCAAGACGCTGCCGACAATCTCGAGGGACGAGCGCAAGGTTACGGGATCGGCCGGATACCAGCCGGCAGCATGCATCGCGCACAGCACGTCCTTCTTGTCGCCAATCAGCCCGACATTGATGGGATCGCCCGGGATGCCCTGCGCGGTCATCGTCGTCATCGGCAATCCGGCAAGACTCTTCTGGTGCTCGTAATGAGTCCAGAGTTCCGGGAGCAACAGATAGGCGATGCCGCCATAGATGACCAAAGCGAGCAGCGTCAGCCGCGCCGCCCGGAATGTCCGGCTGCGGCGTTGTTTTTGCGCAATGACATCCGTCTGCAGGTCAGCCACGGTTCCGCTCGATCGAATCTGAGCGGGGAACCTGCCACGTCAGCGCCACGATGTCATCGTCGGGTCTCGCGGCAGCCGGCGGCTTCGGCCTCTTCTTTAGAGCAAAACCAGCGTGTTCCCTTGCTGATCCGCATGCTGATCTTGGCATACCAGCGGCTTTCGGGCGTGTGGTAGATGCAGACGCCGGCCCGGTTGACGTTGCCCTTGATCCGGCAGGCCGGCGACGGCGCCACGTGGCCGGATGCCGAGGCCAGCAGGATCGGCAAGGCATCCTCCGGAGGCTTGATCGAGCCGAGAATGGTGGTTTTCTTGTTGCGTACGCGCCAGTCCCAGGGCGCAAAGAACGCGCCAGCCCAAAGTCCGGCCTTGGCCTCACGTGCGGCTTTCTCGTCGGCATCATAGGCATGGGAGAAGCGCACATAGGAAAGCGCCCAGCCGCTCTTCACCATCCATTGGCTGATGTCTTCGCCGTCCACCTCGCATTTGGCGACCGAGCGACCGAAGCGATCGGTCCGTAGCACGTGGCAGGTCCAGCTCTTGTCGCCGACATGTTCAACAAGCGCTTCATGGGCCGCGACGCCGCAGGTCCAGCGCTCGCCGGCGGCATTCAGGCACAACTGATCGAGGCCGGGCGAGTCCATGCCGGCGAGCCGGATGCGGGTCGCGCCAATGGTCATCTGGTCGCCATCGCGAATCTTCGGCACCCCGGTCACGTCGGCGGCCTGTGCCAGTGCGGGAATGCAAAGCATCGCGATAAAAAGAGAGAAGGTGCGGAACATGCGCATCGAACCGTTTGATTGCAAAATCATGACGACAATCCGGAGACAGTGCGGGCATTTCGCCGTGCATGCCAGCGCGGTCGCTCCTTCATACCTTCAACTTCGCGCGATGAACTATGCGGCGTGGCCGTTCATCATTCTCCGCCGCGCCAGCGCGAGACCCATCAGCACGAAGGCTGAGGTCACTTCGGGACCGCCAACGAGAATCCGTGTCGGCGTTTTCATCTTGTTCCATTCATAGGCCTTGAACGGACCCTTGCGGCCGCCTTCGCCTGTTGCCGTGATGATGCAGCGCAGCGCGGGTGCGAAATGCGCGAGCTCGCCGCCGAGATGTCCAAGCGCGATCAGTGCGAGTGCCGCATCGAAAGTATTCATCTCGCGCGCAATCAACTCGTCCTGCACATAAGCGAGCACACGCAGGCGGATGAAGTCGAACGTGCCGTCGGTATCGATGGCCTGTTGTGTCTCGGCCGGCAATTCACGGAAAGCCGCATAGCAGCGGCCGAAATAGGCGCTGTAGAGCTCCGGCAGATAATAGATGTGCGATTTCGGATCGGCGAAGGCGCCGGATGCCACGAGGCGGCGCTGGAAGCCGATGATCCGCTGCACCGTTTCCAGACGTGTCGGCGTCTCCATCACCTTCCAGCGGACGAGATTCCGGAACGAGACTTCGAGCACGTCGAGATTGAGTGTCGGATCGAGATCGTTGCCATAGGGCCGCTCGCCCGCGAGATTGTCGATCCATGTGACGATGGCGCCGTCATAGTCGATATGGTCGTTGAGCGGCACGGTGACCATCGGTTCGTTGCTGCCGTTGCCGACCTGATAGCCGGCATAGAAGTCGAGCAGGGGTTGATCGAGGATCGGATCGGTCGAGCCGGCCTGTGTGGCGGCGGAGAACGAGCAGGCGGTGGTGTCGCAGTCCGGCACATAGATGCCGAAGCCGAGGTCCTGCTTGATCTGTGCGAAGAGGCGGCTGAAGCGCGGATGCGGCGGCGGCGCCAGCGCGGTGATGACGTTCACGCTCGTCCCGTCATGCGAGCGGACTTCCTCGCGGCTGGTGACCAGGCAGAATTCAACCATCGCATCGATGGCGCGGTGCGAGGATGTCGTCTGGTCCGGCGACGGCAGTCCGGTTTCGCCGAAGCTGAGCAGCGCCTCGGTGAAGAACGCGTCGTAATAGGCAGAGCGATGCCGGATCTGCACCGGCTCCCACATGGGTTCGGCAATTCCGGTCCATGGCGGATTGATGAGTTTTCCGGCCGGTGAGCGTGCGATGAAGATGCGCGCGAGGGTGAACAGCAGCGTCGAATTCTTGTAGCCGCGCGAATTCAGGCCCGTCAGAGCCATCAGGAAATCGCGGCCATGCATGTCGGGATCGCCGATCAGGTTGAATGCCGCGTAGGTGGGGATGAAGCCGTTGCGGTCGAACGAGCGCAGCAGATGCGTGCCGCAGGCCTTGATGACATCGTCGATCTCGCCCAGCGACGGTGCCTGCGCTGACGCCGTCACCGGCTTCGGCTCTGGATGGCTCAATGCGACCGTGTCGAGCAGCTCGGCGATGGGCTGGCCGATGGCTTCCCAATCGGGGCTCGCGTCGTCGCGCGCCGCTCTCAGGGCCTGCTGTATGGCTTTGAACCGGGCGGGGTCACGCAACTCGGGCAGGCCGGCGCGACAGAGCAATGGACGGAGCGCAGGATTACCGAGCGCGGTTTTGTAGAACTTGACGATATGAGCGTCGCCGCCGGTGTGCTTGTGGAATAGGGGGTCGCAGAGGTCGTAAAGCGACGGGCCGTCCTTGCTGGCTGTCAGCGCGCGGTATGCGGCGCCGGCAAAATAAGTCACACCCATGAGGTTTCTTTCAGTGCGGTCCCTGCGCACGCTTCGAAAACCGCCCGCCGCTGCTGCGGCGCAATCGCCTCCCGACACCTGCAAGTCTTTGAAAAATTGCACGAATCGGCCGAGATTACAATTGCGTGAAGCGCAAGCCCGTTCAAGACCTTAGCCTGGTCAGTCAGTAACCCTGTCTTAAATCCCGGCCTTTACCGGTTGCCCGGGTGGGCCCGACGGGTTAACAACCAGTTTGCTGCGATGCCGCAAATTGAGCGCATTTAATACTCATTGGTTTGGCATCCCTTCAAACCTATTTCGACGTTCGCGCGACCCACGGTTGCGCCTGAACGGTGAGCAGGAATGACGTTATGAACGTACGGCAGTTTCGCGTATCCCGTCGCTCGATCACTGTGGCCGCAGCTTTTGTCGGCCTGGTGTCGCTGGTGCTTGGCGCCAACGCCGCGCTGAACAAGCGCTCGCTGGAAGCCGCACAGGCCGAGACGGTGACCGGAACGATCAATCCCGTGACGAAGGCGTCGCGCATCGCGCTGGTGATCGGCAACGGTCATTACCCCGACGCCGGCGCGCCGCTGAGCCAGCCGATCAATGATGCACGTGCCATGACGAGCGCACTCCGCCGCGACGGTTTCGACGTCGATGTGGTGGAAGACGCGACCCGCGATGACATGACCCGCGCTGTCGAGCGCCTGAAGGCCAAGATCAAGCCTGAAACCGTCGTGATGCTGTACTTCGGTGGCTATGGCGTTCAGGTCGGCCGCCAGAGTTACATGATCCCCGTCGATGCCGCGATCTGGAAAGAGCGTGACATCCGCCGCGATGGCATGAGCGTCGAGTCCGTTCTCGATATCATGAAGGAGCAGGGTGCCCAGGCCAAACTGGTCGTGCTGGATGCGTCCCGCCGCAATCCCTATGAGCGTCGCTTCCGCGGTTATTCGCGTGGTCTCGCGCCGATCGATGTTCCTGAGAATGCGCTGATCCTGACCTCGGCGACGCCGGGCAAGGTTGCCGACGATGTGGATGGTCAGAACAGCCTGCTCGCAACCGAATTGCTGAAGAACATGAAGGCCAAGCCGGCGAGTGCCGAGTCCGTCTTCACCAACACCCGGGTCGCGGTTACCCGCGCGACCGCAGGTGAGCAGGTGCCTGCGGTGTCCTCGTCACTGGTTGAGGACATCCTGCTCGGCGAAAGCGCAACGGCTAAAGCCGGTAGCTGATCTTTCCCGTTGTGATTACTTCGCGGCGTCTGCGTTAGCCATCACCGGACGAACCGGGTCGCCTTCGCGCAGCAATGCGCCCGCGCGCGCGACAATCACATCGCCATCATTCAAGCCTTCGCGCACTTCGACGCGGCCGCCCGACATCAGGCCAACCTCGACGCGCCGCGTCTCGATACGCTGCCGCCGGACCACCTGCACGACGGTGCCGCCGGCACTGTAGAGAACTGCGGTCAGTGGCACGGAGACGCCACAGCTTTCGCCAGTCTTGATGATGGCGCGCGCGTAGGAATTGCTCATCAGCCGCCGGGCCGAGGTGATCGAGACCACGACCTGGCCGAGCTGGCTGTTGGGCTCCACGGTGGAGGCGACGCGTTTCACTTTACCGTCCAGCTCTCCAGCGCCGATCACCTTAACCTTGACCGGCTGATCGACTTTCAGCTTCGGCAGGTCGCGCGTCGGCACCTGGCCGATGAATTCGAACTCGCTCCGCGCGATGATGCTGAAAAGCGCTTCGCCCTTGGCCGATGCAAGCGATCCGACCACGGCGGACGAGGCGCTGACCAATCCTGCGACCGTGGCCTGAACTTGCAGCGATCCGCCTTCCGGCGGCGTCAGGCGTGCGAGGATCTGGCCTGCGGTGACGTTCTCGCCGGCATCGACCATGACCTCTGCGACCTTGAGGCCCGGGCGATCCGGACGGATCGAGACTTCCTCGCGCGGGATCAGGATGCCGGAGACTTCGACGGTCGCGGAGAAGCAGGACTTCGCGGCGGTCAGTACGGTCACTGCCGCACCCTTTGGGGCATCAGCAGGATCGTCGGCGGCCAGAGCCGGCTGCGTGAACACGCATAACGACAGCGCGACCAGCAATCTGGCCCATGTGGTGGTTCGCTTGGAAGAGGCGACGAACAGGGTCATTGCTTTTGCCTATTTGTGCGGGACGGCGGGTGGTTGACCATTTTGCGGGTCTTCCTCGCCGCTCGACACCAGCAGCTTGCGCCCGAAGCGCCATGCCAATTGTCCGACATCGTCCATCATCATGAACATCGCCGGCACGAACAGCAGCGACAGCGCCGTCGAGAAGATCAGTCCGCCAATGATAGCAAGCGCCATCGGCGAGCGGAACTCGCCGCCGGCGCCGAAGGCCAGTGCGGACGGCATCATGCCAGCGACCATGGCAACGGTGGTCATCACGATCGGCCGCGCGCGCTTCATGCCGGCGTCGATGATCGCGACCTCTCGCGGCTTGCCTTCGCGAATGGCTTCCACTGCAAATTCCACCAGCATGATGGCGTTCTTGGTGACGATGCCCATCAGCATCAGGATGCCGATCCAGACAGGCGTCGTCAGTTGCTTGCCTGTCAGGAGCAGCGCCAGGATCGCGCCGCCGATCGAGAGCGGCAGCGAGAACAGGATGGTGATCGGTTGCAGGAACGTGCCGAACAGCAGCACCAGCACCGCATAGACCATCATCAGGCCTGCCGAGATCGCGGTGGCGAAACCATCCGCGAGTTCGTTCAGGCTTTCGGCGTCGCCGGACTGCTTGACGCTCACATTCTTCGGCAGGCTCTTCATGACCGGCAGTTCGTAGATCTTCTTCAGGGCATCGCCGAGCGCGGCGGTACCCACGAGATCCGCGGCCACGGTGGCCTGACGTTCTCTGTCGTAGCGGTTGATGCTGGTCGGTCCCTGATCGAGCTTGATGTCGGCAACGACGGAGAGCGGCACACCGCCGCGGCCGCCACCAAGTGGCACCCGCAATTGTTCGAGAATCTGGAAGTCTGCGCGTGCCGTGTCTTCGAGCTGCACGCGGATCGGCACCAGGCGATCGCCGGCATCGAATTTCGCCAGAGCCGGGCCGACGTCGCCGATGGTGGCGACGCGGATGGTTTCCGACAGGCTCTCGGTGGAGACGCCGAGCCGTGCCGCGAGATCGGCACGCGGCTGCACCCGCAGCTCAGGACGATCCAGCGAGGTTTCCGAGATCACATTGGAGATCAGCGGAATGCGCTTCATCTGCGTCGCCAGTTCGCTGGCGACATTGGCGACGATATTGCTGTCGGTGCCGGTCACTACCAGCGAGATGGCGCGCAGCCCGTTTTCGTCGAGGAACCAGTAGCGGATATCCGGAACGCTTTCGAGTTCCTTGCTGATATCGAGTTCGAGCAGGCGCTGTGTATGTGCGCTGTCGCGTTCGCTCTTTGGAGTGTAGTTGATGATCAGAGCTGCGCGCCGCACTTCATAGGTGCCGGGAGGAACGTGACCGCCATCGACGAACACGCTCTTCACCTCAGGTCGCTTGCGGAGCCGCGCGACGATGTCTTCTGTGACCTTTTCGGTGTAAGCGAGCTGCGATCCCGGTGGCAATTCCATCGCCATGAGCGAACGCGCCGTGTCCTGGGCCGGCAGGAAGCCCTGCGGCAGCAGCTGGATGCTCCAGATCGACAGTGCGAAGACGGCGAGACCGAACAGAACCGTCACGTAGTAGCGCTTCACCGACAGGGTCACGAGCTTGTTGTAGGCTTGCAGCAGGCGCCCCGGCGGTGGATCGTCGTGCTTGTGATCCTTGAGGAAGTAGGCCGCCAGCACAGGTGTGACGAAGCGCGCTGCCAAGAGTGAGAAGAACACCTGCACCGAGACGGTGATGCCGAACTGCTTGAAGAATTGTCCGGCGATGCCCGACATGAAGCTGGCCGGGGCAAAGATCGCGATAATGGTGAGGCTGATGGCGATCACAGCGAGGCCGATTTCGTCGGCCGCTTCCAGCGCGGCGCGATAAGGCGACTTGCCCATCCGCATATGCCGCACGATGTTCTCGATCTCGACGATGGCGTCGTCGACGAGAATGCCTGTCGACAGCGTGATGGCGAGGAAGCTCACGAGGTTGAGCGAGAAGCCGAGCAGGTCCATCGCCCAGAAGGCGGGGAAGATCGATAGCGGCAGCGAGATCGCGGCAATGACCGTGGCGCGCAGATCGCGCAGGAAGAAGAACACCACAATGACGGCAAGCGCCGCGCCTTCGAACAGTGTCGAGATTGCAGCTTCGTAATTGCCCTTGGTGAAGTCGACCGACGTATCGATCAATTTCAGATCGACATCGGGATAGGATGCCTTCAGCGCATCGATGCGCTTCTGCACAGCCGCCGCGACCACCACGTCGCTGGCGCCTTTGGACCGCTTGATGCCCAGGGCCACCACGGGCTCGCCGTTGAAACGCGCAAAGGTGCGGCGATCGGCAATGGTGTCGGTGACTGTGCCGAGATCTTCGAGCCGCACCTCGCCGCCAGAGGGCAGGCTGATCATGGTGCCGGCGAGTTCGTTCAGCGTCTTCGCGCCCGCCAGCGTCCGGATCGCCTGATCGTTCTTGCCGATTTCGGCGCGGCCGCCGGCGAGGTCCACATTGGTGCCGCGCAGGCGCCTGGACACATCGACGGCGGTAAGGCCTGCGGCCTGCAAGCGATCGGGATCGAGCGACACCAGAATCTCACGCTCGACGCCGCCGATGCGCTCGACCTGCGCGACGTTGCGCACGCCCTGCAACGCGCGCTTGACCACGTCATCGACGAACCACGACAGTTGCTCCGGCGTCTTGCCAGGTGAGATCGCCGCATAGGTCACGATCGGCAGGCCGATTACGTCGACGCGCTGGATCAGCGGTTCGTTGACATTCTGGGGGAGGTTGGCGCGCACGCGCGTCACGGCGTCCTTGACGTCGTTCAGCGCGCGGTCGGTATTGGTTTCCAGCGCGAATTGCACCGTCGTGACCGACAGGCCGTCAGTGATCGACGACGAGATGTGGCGCACGCCTTCGACGCCGGAGACGCCGTCTTCGATGGTCTTGGTGACCTGCGCTTCAAGTTCCGCGGGCGCTGCGCCGAATTGCGAGACGGCGACCGAGATCACCGGAATGTCTGCGCTCGGTAGCCGCGTGATCGCCAGCTTGGTGAAGCTGATCCAGCCGAGTACCAGAAGAATGATCGAGAAGACGATGGACGGAAGCGGATGGCGGATCGACCATGCCGAGATATTCATTGCCATTAACGCACCCGCGATCGATCGAGGTCATCGGCGAACATGGTCTGGACCTTGTCGCCGTCATGAAGTGATGTACCGGCATCGGCGACGACGATGTCGCCCACCTCGACACCTTCAAGAATTTCCGTCGACGTATCAGACACCAGCCCGACTTTTACCCGTCGGGTCTCGATGGTGTTGCCCTTCACGAGCTGCACCATGAAGTGTTCGATCGCCGAGCGCGGGATCGCGACGCCGCAGCTGCGCTTGGCGTCGATGCTGGCGCGGGCGAAGACACCGACCTTGAGCGACGGATTGCTGGCCAGCGATAGCCGGACATGGCCGAGCTGTGTCACGCGGTCGATCTGTGGCGACACCAGCCGCACCTTGCCGAAAATATCGGGCTGATCGTCTCGGCTGATCCGCGCCGTGACACCGGGGTTGAGCTTGAGGATGTGGATGCTCGGCACTTCCGCATCGAGCTCGAGCTCGTTGTTGATGGCGATCCTGAACATCGGCCCGGCCTGCGGCGAGGCCGGCGCGCCGACGATGGTGTTCACGGAGGTAATCAGACCTGCAGCGGGGGCGCGCAGCGTCACAGGATTCGGACGTGCATTGCCTGCCGTCGGCGGCGGTGTCAGCCGGGCCAGTTCCTGGTTCTCGGTGACGGTGTCGCCTTCGCGGACCAGCACTTCGGAGACCTTTGAACCTTCGGTCTCCACGCCGACCACGGCCTCGCGGCGCGGAACCACGAAGCCGGTCACCCGCACAAGATCGGAGAAGCAGGCATTGGTGGCCTTGGCGACGATCACCATGGCGCCATTCGGCGAAGCGGAGCCGGCAGGTGCGGGTTCAGCGGCGAAGCCGATAGAGGTGGTTGCGACCATGGTGGCCGCCAGCGACAGACATGCGAGAGAGGGGGAGAAGCAGGCAAAAGCCTTCATTGCGAGATCGATCCACTTGGTATTACGGAGCACCAGGGGCATTCGATCGGTGCGGCGGCAGGTCGGGGCAATCTATACAGGATATCCGCGATCACCACAGCAAACAGCGTCCCGCGTGGCGCGGAACGCTGTGGTGCGGCAATCCGCAGCAAGCTCAGAGGTACCACCGAGCTCTATTGGGATGCGGTGGTCTTGTTCGCCATATTCACCACCTGAACGCGGCGGTTGGACGGATCGGTCGGCGCAACGCCGGCCTTCGGCTTGCCCTTGCCATAGCCGACGGTGACGAGGTCGGCGCCGGCGATGCCGTATTTGTCCGTCAGATAGCGTTTGATGGCATCGGCGCGGCGCTCGGACAGATCCTGGTTGTATTCTTCGCCACCGACCGCATCGGTATGGCCGGCGACCACAAAGGTCGCGCCCTTGAGATCGTCGCTGCTCAGCGCCTTGCCGAGGGCCTGCACCGAGGACAGCGACTTCTTGCTGATATTCGCCGAGTTGTAGTCGAAGGTAATTTCCAGATCGATGGCCGGCTTGGTCTGGGCGACGGCGGCGATCTGCTCGCGCTCGCCGATCGACAGCGATCGCGTGCTGCGATTGCGAAGGGAGTCGACGAACTTGCCTTCGGCGGCATTGACGGCCGGCTCGGCCGGCGGCGTCATCGACAGACCGCGGGTCAGCGGCTTCTTTGGTGCCAGCGCGCGCAGGATCTGGTCGGAGGTCACTTCCTCAGCCGCTGCGGCGATGCCTGCGGTCAGCGACAGGGCGACGCCGATCATGGCGATCGTGCGAAGTGCCTTGAAGCCAGGGCGTGCGGATGTGTTCGACATGGGTGCATCCTTCATCTAGTCGCGCGAAACGCGCTTGAATCAAATCCAGCAAATTCTGGTGCCGGATCGCTTCAGGATGGCTTCCGGCTTGCCATCAATAGTGTCCGCTCGCGCGTCGCAGGTTCAAACCGGGCTTGCGACTTTCCTACGATTTTCTTGCGACTTTCCTGCGAAATCCTGGCGACCTCTGGGGATCATCGGATGGCGTGCTATCGCGCGCTGTCCTATCGGACGCCGTTCTATCGAACGCCGTAGCTGGCAAATTCCTTGACGATGTCCGGGTCCATGGCTTTGGCATTGGTGATGTCGAGATCGCCTTCAGCCGTCTGGCCAAGGCGATGTTTGGCGAGGCCGCGGCCATAGAGCGATGAGGTCAGCTGCGGATTGATCTTCAGCGCAGCGTCGAAATCCGCAATCGCGTTCTTGCTCTGGCCGTTCTTGAGGTTGACCAGGCCGCGGCTGTCCAGCGCATCGACAAAATTCGGGCGCAGGCGCAGGGCTTCGTTGCAGTCCTTGAGCGCGGCGGCGAGGTCGCCGGTCACGGTGCGCGCCCAGCAACGATTGTTGTAGGCCTCGACATCCTTGGGATTCAGTTTGATCGTGGCGTCGAAATCCTTGATGGCCGCGGAATAGGCGCCTTTGCTGGCATAGACTTGGCCACGGCGATACAGCGCGCCGGCGTCTTCCGGATTATCGGTCAGCTTGACATTCAGCGATTTGACGGTCGGATCCTCCGCCAGCGCCAGCAGAATCTTGTTTTCGTCACGTGGGGCTTCGGCGACGACGGCGGGGGCAGGAGTTGGTGCCGCGGCAGGCGCAGGCGCTGCTGCTGGAGCCGCCGGCATGGGTGCAGCAGGTACAGGTACAGGTGCAGGAGCTGCAGGTGCGGCGGCGACTTCTGGTTTGGCCACAGCAGCGGGGCGCGGTGTCGTAGCCGGTGCGGGATCGGCCGGTTTGGCTTCCGCTACAGCGGCCGAGGCCGGGCGCGTTCCCGCTATGAAAGAGAAGTCTTCCGCCAGCGACGAGGAAATCCAGGGCACCTGTTCGCTGCGCGACGCGCGGGTGACGTTGACACGGGTTCGGTTCAGCGTCTGCTCGGCGGTGAGATCGGGAACCCGGATTTCCTTGAGTAGCTCACTGACGAACAACCCGTGATCGCCGCCGCCATCGCTGACCACGGAGCTGAGTGCCGCCGAATACATCACCAGCGTGCCGCTCGGTGCGATCACCGGAGCGAGTCCGGCGGAGAAGCTGCGGAACCGGCGTTCGAACGGATTGCGGCGGGATGCGTCCAAAAGCGCAATCTTGACGCCGGCGCCGCGGCCATTGATCTCGCCCAGCACAGTCTCGAGGCTGAAGCCGTCGCGGCGCACGTCGGGCTCGGTCCAGATCTGGGCATCGACCGGGATCATGTAGCTCTGCCGCGCGGACTGGATGCCGAAGCCGCTGAAGAACACCAGGGCCACCGAGCCGGGCTTCACCTTGCCGTAGAATTTATCGAGCGCCCGGCGCATGCCATCACCGCCGAGATTTTCCCCGGTATCGACCTCAAATCCGTCACGCTTCAATTCGGCGGCGACGTCGCGGGCGTCGTTGATGGGCTCTTTGAGCGGTGTCTCGGCGTCCGGATATTTAGCATTGCCGATCACCAGTGCGATCCGGTGGGTCCGATCTTCCGCGGCGGAGATCTGCCAGATGGGCGTGGCAGCAAACGTCAGGAGAGCGATCAGAGCAATGCGCATTTTCATAATGAAACCGGTCCACACTTGAGGGCGCTGTCCAAGCTGCGGCTTGCGCCGCAGCGACACTAATCCACGCCATTCGCATTATCAAACCGGCGTGATCGCGGCTGTCAACGTGCGGTGCGGGCAGCAGCCATCGCGTCAATTCACCACGTGCCCGGCGTTGTCGCTGTAGTCCCGGTTCCCGGTCATTCCGGTGGTTGGAACGGTTTGACCTTTTCCGGTGGCGATGGCTTGTTGCGCACAACAACGACCACGAACGGGACGGGACGAATGAGCGTGACTTACGAAATCTATGCGATCCGCTATGCCACGATGACGCCGCGGACGCCGCAGATGAATTATCTCGCACCCGATCCCCATGAGACCGCAGCGGCCGATCTCGATTATTTCGTCTGGCTGATCCGCGGCGGTGGCCGCGACATCCTTGTCGATACCGGCTTCAACGAGGTCGCTGCGAAAGAACGCAGCCGCAAGCTTACGATCAATCCTATCGATGCGCTGGCCGATTTCGGTGTTCGCGCAGTGGATATCCGCGACGTCATCGTCACGCATCTGCATTACGACCATGCCGGCAATCTCGATCGCCTCCCCAATGCCAGGTTCCATCTGCAGGACCGCGAGATGAGCTACGCGACGGGCCGCTGCATGTGCAACGGGCTGCTGCGGCATCCGTTCTCGGCGGAAGACGTCACGCTGATGGTGCGTCACGTGTTCAATGAGCGCGTCACGTTCCACAATGGCGATGGCGAGGTTGCTCCGGGGGTCACGCTGCACCGCGTTGGTGGCCATTCCGACGGTCTGCAGATCGTGCGCGTGCAAACCGCGCGCGGCCCGGTGGTGCTCGCCTCGGATGCCTCGCATTATTACGGCAACATGCAGCGCCGCAGCCCGTTTCCGATCGTCTACAATATCGGCGACATGTGCGACGGCTGGACCACCTGCGAGCGCCTTGCCGGCCACCCCGATCGCATCATTCCCGGCCATGATCCGCTGGTGCGTGAGCTCTATCCGCGCGTCGAGGGCAGCAAGGCCGATGCCTATGCGTTGCATCTGCCGCCATCGCGCTCCTTTGTGAAAGACTAATTGCTCAATAGGCGCCGGCCTTTTGCCCATGCCGCGTCTGCACGAGATCGAGGCTGCGCTCGATCTTGCCGAGTGCGGCGGCGAAATCCTTGCGTTCCTGTGCCGTTAAACACGACAAAATATCGCGTTCCTTGTGCAGCAGGCGCGGGATCAGCTCTTCATAGAGCGCGGTGCCTTTTGCGGAGAGACGCAATTCGAAGGCGCGGCGGTCGTCTTCGTTCTCGACCCGTTCGATGAGTTCGCGGTCCAGCAGGGCCGTCACCGCCCGGCTGATGGTGGATTTGTGGGTGCGCGTGCATTGCGAAATGAACTGCGCGCTGCAGGCATCGTCGCGAAAGCCCAGCGTGGCGATGACGCGCCATTCCGGAATATCGAGCCCATAGCGTACCTGATATTCATCGGACAATGCGGCGCTGACCTCCGCCGCCAGCCGGTTGAGCCGGAACGGAACGAACTGAAACAGGTCGAATTTTGCCACGGAGCCACCAATTCTGCTGTTGACGCCGCCACGGGTCCGGCGTTTAGATGGTTGCAAATGAGACTATCTTAAAGGGAGTGCGATCCGTTGGCCAGACCAGCGTTGATCCGAAAATACATCTGGTTGCAGGGCAGGGGCTGAGCCATGGCGCAACATGTCCGCCAGTTTGCCTATCGCCGCCATGCCGATCAGGCGCGGTCAGCTGCCGCTGCGGCGCATCATCCCGTAGTGGTTGTTGGTGCTGGCCCTGTCGGCCTGTCGCTGGCCATCGATCTGGCGCAGCGCGGCCAGCGCGTGGTGTTGCTCGACGACGCCGATCGCATCGGCGACGGCTCGCGCGCCATCTGTTTCTCCAAACGCTCGCTCGAATATTGGGACCGTCTCGGTGTCGCCCATCGCATGATCGACAAGGGCGTGGTGTGGAAGGTCGGCAAGATCTTTCTCGGTCCGGACATGCTCTACCAGTTCGATCTGCTGCCCGAGACCGGCCACAAGATGCCGGCCTTCATTAACCTGCAGCAATATTACGCTGAATCCTTTCTGGTCGATCGCGTGCATCAATTGCCGGAGATCGATCTGCGCTGGCGCAACAAGGTCATCGCGCTGGCGCAGCACAACGATCACGCCGAACTCACCATCGAGACGCCCGATGGGCCATACACGCTGCGCGCCGACTATGTCGTTGCCTGCGATGGTGCCCGCTCCGGTTTGCGTGGCATGGTCGGCGCGGATTTTTCCGGCGAGGTGTTCGAGGATCAGTTCCTGATCGCCGACGTCAAGATGACCGCGGAATTCCCGACCGAACGCTGGTTCTGGTTCGATCCACCATTCCATTCCGGCCAGTCCGCGCTGCTGCACCGCCAGCCCGATGATGTCTGGCGTATCGATCTGCAGCTCGGGCCTGATGCCGATCCCACAATCGAACGGCAGCCGGAGAAAGTGCGTCCGCGCATCGCACGCATGCTCGGCCACGACGATTTCGATTTCGAGTGGATCTCGGTCTACAAATTCCAGTGCCGCCGCATGCAGCGCTTCCTGCATGAGCGCGTGATCTTTGCCGGCGATGCTGCGCATCAGGTGTCGCCTTTCGGCGCGCGGGGCGCCAATTCCGGCCTCGAAGACGCCGAGAATATCGCCTGGAAGCTCGCACTGGTGCTGGCCGGCGACGCGCCGGCGTCGCTGCTGGCAAGTTATGACGCTGAGCGTGGCCCGGCAGCAGACGAGAACATCCGGGCCTCGACCCATGCGACGGATTTTATAGCGCCGCATTCGAAGCAGGAGCAGCGCATGCGGCAAGCGGTGCTGTCGCTCGCCAGGGAAGCCGATTTCGCCAAGCGGATGATCAATGGCGGCCGGCTGTCCGTGCCATCGGTCTATCAGACGCCGCTTTCGACCGCCGATAGCGATGACTGGTCCGGCGGCCCGCGACCGGGCGCGCATATGCCGGACGCGCCGCTCGTCAGCGATGACGGCGCACATGTGTTTCTCTCGGAATGTTTCGCGGGGGCGGGGTGTGGCTTTACCGTGCTACAGTCGGATGGTCAGGCGATCGAACTGCCCGAGGGCGTGGCCCGTCTGGTCGTCGGTGACGATGCGGCGCTGCGTGACGAGACCGGACTGTTCAAGGCGCGTTACGGTGCCGATCCGGGTGCCGCCTATCTGCTGCGTCCCGATGGCTATGTCGCCGCGCGTTTCCGGCATCCGACGCCGCAGGCGATCAAGGCCGCGGTCGCGCGTGCCTCTGGGAGGCCGTCATGACGGCACTATCCATGACGTCCAACTTCGCCAGTCCCGACGACGCCTATCGTGTGATCGTCGAGGCGCATCGCGGATTGACCGACGATCAAAGCGCGGCGCTCGATACGGCACTGGTGCTGATCCTCGCCAATCATATCGGCGATGCTGCTGTGCTCGGTGACGCGATTGCGCTGGCGAAGCGGCGGCTGCCTGTCGCCACATGAACTGACTGACGTAAAGATCAAAGGAATAGATAGATGACCAAGGGTTTCGCATCCACGACCGACATGACCGAGAAGAAGGTCACCTTTTCGGAGATCGGCACCGATCTCTATGCCTTTACGGCCGAGGGCGATCCGAACTCGGCGGTCATTGTCGGCGATGACGGTTGCATCGTGTTCGACGCGCAGGCGACGCCGGCGATGGCCAACAAGGTCATCGAGCGCGTGCGGACGGTCACCGACAAGCCGATCAAATATGTCGTGCTGTCGCATTATCACGCGGTGCGCGTGCTCGGCGCGTCTGCCTACAAGGCGCAGGGTGTCGTCGCGTCGCAGGAGACCTATCGGCTGGTGGAAGAACGCGGCCAGCAGGACTGGGATTCCGAGTTCGGGCGTTTCCCGCGTCTGTTCCAGGATGCCGAGAGCATTCCCGGCCTGACCTGGCCGACACTCACTTTCGAGGGCGAGATGTCGATCTTCCTCGGCAAGCGCGAGGTGCGGCTGATGCAGCTCGGCGCCGGTCATACGTCGGGCGATATCGTCGCCTGGGTGCCGGATGCCGAAGTCATGTTCTCAGGCGATCTGATCGAATATCACTCGGCCTGCTACTGCGGCGATGCGCTGCTGCGCGAATGGCCGTCGACGCTGAACGAGATCCGCGCGTTCAATCCGAAAGCGATTGCGCCGGGTCGCGGCGATGCGTTGAAGGGGCTGGAGACGACCCGCGAAGCGATCGCGATGACGCGTGATTTCGTGATGTCGCTCTATGGCGCGGCCGAGATGTCGGTCGCCAAGGGGCGCAGCCTGAAGGAGACCATGGCGGCGACCCGCGATGTCATGGACAAGAAATTTTCGAGCTTTGCGATCTACGAGCACTGCCTGCCGTTCAATGTGTCCCGTGCCTTCGACGAAGCCTCGGGAATCGACGATCCCGTGATCTGGACCGACAAGCGCGACCGCGAAATGTGGGCAGCGCTGCAAAGCGCATGATCCAGAAAGCCTGCCCTCGGGTTTGGCCCGAGGGTGATGCCGGTTTTCGGCCGAGATCATGCGCAAGACCAAACGGAGGATGAGATGAACGTCACCACCAATCCTGATCTGATCAGCCGCAACACCGTCAATATCACGCCGGGCTACATGTCTGGCTTCGGCAACAGCTTTGAAACCGAAGCGCTGCCTGGCGCGCTGCCCATCGGCCGTAACTCGCCGCAGCGTGCGGCCTATGGACTCTATGCAGAGCAGCTCTCCGGTTCGCCCTTCACCGCGCCGCGCGGCACCAATGAACGGTCCTGGCTGTATCGCATCCGCCCATCGGTGAAACATTCCGGCCGCTTCGATAAGGCAGATAGCAAACTTTGGCGCACTGCGCCGTGCCACGAGAACGATTTGCCGATCGCGCAACTGCGCTGGGATCCAGCGCCGATTCCGAAGGAGGACATGACCTTCCTGCAGGGTGTGCAGACCATGACCACGGCGGGCGATGCCGGCACCCAGGCCGGGATGGCGGCGCATGTCTATCTGATCACCAAGTCAATGGTGGATCAGAATTTCTACAATGCTGACGGCGAGATGATGTTCGTGCTGCAGCAGGGCAATCTCAAATTCGTCACCGAATTCGGCCGCATCGACGCCGAGCCCGGTGAAATCGTGGTGATCCCACGCGGCGTCAAGTTCCGCGTCGAACTCAGCGGCAGTGCGGCGCGCGGCTATCTCTGCGAGAATTACGGCGGTGCCTTCACGCTGCCGGAACGCGGCCCAATCGGTGCCAATTGTCTCGCCAATGCGCGTGACTTCCTGACGCCGGTGGCCGCCTATGAGGACAAGGACACGCCGACCGAGCTCTATGTGAAATGGGGCGGCACGCTGTTCAGGACGGTGCTGCCGCATTCGCCCATCGATGTCGTCGCCTGGCACGGCAACTATGCGCCGTATAAATACGACCTGCGTACCTTCTCGCCGGTGGGCGCGATCGGTTTCGATCATCCGGATCCGTCGATCTTCACGGTACTGACCTCGCCGTCGGAAACCGCAGGCACGGCAAACATCGACTTCGTGATTTTCCCGGAGCGATGGGCGGTGGCGGAAAACACCTTCCGGCCGCCGTGGTATCACATGAACATCATGTCGGAATTCATGGGTCTCATTTACGGCGTCTATGACGCCAAGCCGCAGGGCTTCACGCCGGGCGGCATCAGTCTGCACAACATGATGCTGCCGCACGGCCCGGACCGCGAGGCCTTCGATCACGCCAGCAATGGCGAGCTGAAGCCCGTAAAGCTCACCGGCACCATGGCCTTCATGTTCGAGACCCGCTACCCGCAGCGCGTTACGGAACACGCGGCCACGACGGCGACGCTGCAGAGCGATTATGCGGATTGCTGGAAGGGCCTGGAGAAGCGCTTCGATCCGAACAAGCGCTAGGTGCTCACGTTATCGCTCCCAGGGCGGCACGTCCTTGATGCGCGCGACATGCGTTGCTATGTCTTC
Organism: Tardiphaga sp. 42S5; assembly: GCF_034044155.1. NCBI lineage: Bacteria > Pseudomonadati > Pseudomonadota > Alphaproteobacteria > Hyphomicrobiales > Nitrobacteraceae > Tardiphaga > Tardiphaga sp. 42S5. The sequence goes on from NZ_CP139027.1 coordinate 1,203,898, forward strand.
AGGGCTCTTTGAGAGATGTACGCGCTTGTCGGACGCCGGGCGCTTGGCGACCGACAGGCCGGACCGCCATTCGGTGGCGGGGCGGATCGGTCGCGGCGTAAAACCCCCGCCGCAATTTGGGCAGACATTGAAGAGTTTGCTCTCCACGCAGTCCGCGCAGAACGTGCATTCAAAAGTGCAGATGAATGCATCGCGTGCCGCGGGCGGCAGATCCTTGTCGCAATATTCACAGTTTGGCCGCAGCGCCAGTGCCATCGTTCTCTCCCAATCGGTTTGTTGCGCCGATCTTGGCAGAACCGCGATGGTTCGTGAACTCTCAGGCGGCCTGACGCCGGAAGGCGGGTGCTACGATGCTGCGCCCGTGCGCGGGATGTTGAGCCGTCGCGCCCAGGCGATGCCGGGATTGCGTGAGAACAGCCAGGCGAGCGCGTAGAAGCCGATGGCCAGCAGGTACAGAAACGCAAAGCCGAAATACATCGAGTTGTATTCCATTAAGCCGCCGAACAGCGCGCCCATCAGGTTATAGGCCAGTGCGGTCGAGATATTGACGCTGGCCCGGGCGATCAGGCTCGAGAAGATGATGCCCGAGAAGAACAGCGGGATCGTCAGCAGCACGCCGCTGAGCGCGAGATTGGCCCATGGCGAAGCAAAGGCGATCAGCGTGTGGTTGCGCGCATAGAAGTAGCCAACGAGCAGGCTGACGATCAGGCCGCAATAAGCGAGGCCGGTGCGCTGGAATGCGTGCCGTTGCACGATGAGATTGGCCAGAAACGCCATCACCAGCACCATGACGATGGTGGCGGCGATCACGAACCAGGTCCCGCCGAGATGCAGACCCAGCTCGGTGATGGCCTTGGTCTCCACCAGCATGAAGCCGGCGCCGAGAAAGAAAAATGGCAGATAGCCGCGCTCGATTGGGTCATTGAGGCCGATGGTCTTGCGCACGAACATCGTGCTCAGCAACATGACCATGCCGAGCGCGATCATGTAGCTGGTCGGATAGGTCCGGCTGACCATGTAGAAGAACGGCCAGTCATCGGTCGGGATGCTGGCTTCGGGATAGGGCTGCGCATAGCGCTGCGACACGTCCGTGAAGCCGATGGCCGCGAAGGCCTCCATGTTCGGCAGCACGGCATCGCGACCTTTCTGCACGACGAAGGCCGTCGTCGTGCTCGAATCGTAACGCACGCGAATGGCCAGCGGCTTGCCGGCGCCCGGCAGACCCTGCAGGATATGCGACAGCTTGAAGCCGAGCGACTCGTTCGGCAGCGCGAAAGCAATGGACATCACGCCGTCAGGCTTGAGCAGGCGGAAGGCCTCGTCGATGCCCTCGCGGGTATAGACATAGGAATCGACGCGCAGGTTCGATGCATGGCTGAGCGCCGTGTGGGAATCGAGCACGCCATAAATGATCAGGTCGTATTTTTGCTGCGCCGTGCGGAAGAAGTTGCGCGCGTCGTTGATATGTACGGTCACCCGCGGATCGTCATAGGGGTGTTCCGGATGATTGCTGCGGCCGAGATGGATGATGGCGGGATCGATCTCGATGGCGTCCACATGGGACGCGCCCATGCGCAGCGCCGCCGCAACGTCGTTGCCGCTGCCGGCGCCGACGATGGCCACCCGCTCGGGCTTTGTCTTGAAGTTGAACGGAAACTCGTAATAGGTCCGCACATAGCGGTCTTCGGCGCTCTCGATGCTGCGGTGGCTCTCCGCGAGGTTGAACACCTTCTGATAATACGAGCCGCCCGACAGGATATTCATCAATCCGTCGGATTTCGCCATGCGTTCGAGCAGCTGATAGGGCGAGTAGATCCGCTGGGTCTCCGGCTGCACCGGCCAGGCTAGCACCGTGAGCAGCACGCAGAAGCTCGCAATGCCGATCGGCGAGCGGACATCCCGCGACAGTACGAAGACAAGCAGGATGCCGCCGGCCGCGGTGAACCAGATCACCGGAGGCAGCCAGAACAGGCTCATGACGAACAGCACCAGCACGCCGAGGATGCTGCCGACGAGATTGAGGCCGTAGGCCTTCAGGGCGTCGGTCGCGTGCAGCAGCTTGCCGCAGAGCTGGCCGACCGGATAGCAGATGCATGCGCACAACACGAAGCTCATCGCCAGCAGCAAATAGACGGGAATGCTCTGGGCAAACAGCGACAGCCAGTCGAGGCGATCCATATCGATATTGATCGAGGTCTGTTCATGCATCGGCAGGCCGGTGAAGAAGCCGTTGCCGGCTCCGATATCGTAGCGCAGCAGCGTGATGACGCTGACGAACAGCGCGAGCATCGGCAGCACCAGCGCCGGTGCGCATGGTTGTTTCTCGGACACGGCATAGCCGGCGCCAAGGCCTAGAAAGCACGCCAGCAGCGTGAAATTCTTGAAGAACGAAAACACTGGGAAGACCGACGCCAGCCAGCGGATCATCACCAGTTCGAGCAGCAGGCTCACCATGGTGACCAGCACGATCAGCCGTACCTTCTCCTTGGTGCTCATGCTCGCATAGCCGGCTTCGAAATCGGTGCCGAGCAGCGTGATCTGGCGGCCAAGCGGCTTTGCGATCAGGGGTGGAGAAATGATGATGGCCAGCGCCGCTGCGCCCAGCAACACGCGCACCAGTGTCAGCAGACCATCGGTTGCGGTGATGCCGTCGCTCTCGAACAACAGGCGCAATGCCAGCAGAGAATAGGCGAAGACGAGGGTGCCAAGGCAGATGCAGAAGAAGCGAACGAGCCGGTGATTGGCATTCTCGGTCGTGCCTGCGTCGCGTCCACCCATCTCTGCTCTTTCTTGCAATGCTTTGGCAGTATCGAGTGTCCAATCAATTCGGATCGGAACCAGACGGGTGTTGTAGGCGCTTCGAGTTAAGAACTGATCAATCGGCGGTTGCAAATTCCGCTGTGTCGCAGGCCTCTGGCGCTCAGGCGAGGGCCGATTTCAGCGGCAGTTTCGATGTTTCCTTCAACCGATCGAGCACGATCGACGAGCGCACATGCGCCACGCTCTGATGCGGCATCAGCACATTGTTGACGAGGTCGGACAGTCCCTTGAGATCGCGCAGCACGGCCTTGAGCACGTAGTCGGCGTCACCGGTCAGCGAGTAGGCCTCCTGTACCTCGTCGACCCGCTGCACCAGCGTGCGGAACTTCTTGGCATTGTCCGGCGAGTGGGTGGCCAGTTGCACCTGGATGAAGGCGATCACGTTGAAGCCGAGCGCGTCCGATGACAGATCGGCGTGATAGCCGGAGATCACTTTCTCCTCCTCGAGCCGCATCCGGCGCCGCGAGCATTGCGAGGCCGATAGGCCGACGGCATCGGCGAGCTGCTGATTGGTCAGCCGGCCGTCGTTCTGCAGTGCGGCCAGCATCTTGAGATCGAAGGCGTCTACCGGGATCATGCGTCAAAAGCCTCTTTCATGCGTGAGCCGTGCATGAATGTCGCATATTCCATCCGAATTTGCATGCACCTTGCGTCGCAAACGACCGACACTCCAGGCAAGCGATAATGCAAATCAGCTTCGGGAGATCACCATGGGTCCGTTTCCGCACGACGCGCCGGCCGCCACCATCTCGGCACATAATCCGATGGGCACCGACGGCTTTGAATTCGTCGAATACGCGCATCCGAACCCCGCGGAGCTGCATGCGCTGTTCAAGCTGATGGGCTACGCGCCCGTCGCAAGGCACAAGACCAAGCACATCACAGTGTACCGCCAGGGCGATATCAACTACCTCGTCAATGAGGAGCCCGGCACCCACGGCTTCAATTTCGTCGCCGCGCACGGCCCGTGCGCGCCGTCGATGGCGTTCCGAGTCGTCGATGCGCAGGCGGCCTATGACCGCGCGATCTTGCTCGGTGCCGAGCCGGCGGATGTGATCGCAGCGCAGAAGACGGTCGACGTGCCGGCCATCAAGGGCATCGGCGGCAGCCTATTGTACTTCGTCGATCGCTATGGCGCCAAGGGCTCGGCCTATGACCATGAATTCGAATGGCTGGGCGCCAAGAATCCGCGTCCCGAAGGTGCCGGCCTGTTCTATCTCGATCACCTCACCCACAACGTCCATCGCGGCCGGATGGATGTCTGGACCGGATTCTACGAGAAGCTGTTTAACTTCCGCCAGATACGCTTCTTCGACATCGAGGGCCGCGCCTCGGGCCTGTTCTCGCGTGCGCTGACCAGTCCGGACGGCAAGATCCGGATTCCGATCAACGAGGATGCCGGCGATGCCGGCCAGATCGAGGAATATCTCAACACCTATCACGGCGAGGGCATCCAGCACATCGCCTGCGGCGTGACGGATATCTACACGACCATCGAGAAGCTGCGCGCCGATGGCCTGCCCTTCATGCCGGCGCCGCCTGTGACCTATTTCGAGAAGATCGATGCACGGCTGCCCAAGCATGGCGAGGACGTGCCGCGCCTGCAGAAGAACGGCATCCTGATCGACGGCGAGGGTGTGGTCGAAGGCGGAGAGACCAAGGTGCTGCTGCAGATCTTCTCGGCCAATGCGATCGGACCCATTTTCTTCGAATTCATCCAGCGCAAGGGCGACGACGGATTCGGCGAGGGCAATTTCAAGGCGCTGTTCGAGTCGATCGAGGAAGATCAGATCAGGCGCGGTGTGCTGCACGTCGGCGATAAGACGGCGGCGTAGTGTTTTTGCTCCGACAGCCTCTATAGTCGAACGCCACTCCTCAACCGTCGTGCCCGGCCTTGTGCCGGGCATCCACGTCTTGCGGCAATCAAAGGCGTGGATGGCCGGGACAAGCCCGGCCATGACGTGGAGAGGTCAATGCGAAATCAGGTGCAGATGGACCTTACTGCGCCCACTCCTTCACCGCATCACCCAGCTCCACCTTTACTGCCGGCCGTGCTGCCGACGGCGTGCGCGAGAACCGCGGTGCGGGTGCCGGCTGTGTCGCGCCTTCGTGCTGGATGAACACTTCGCGTGCCACCATATGCGGATGTTTCGTGGCTTCCGACATGGTCAGCACCGGTGCGAAGCACACATCGGTGCCTTCCATGATCTTTGACCACTCGTCGCGGCTCTTGGTCTTGAACACTGCGGTGAGCTTGTCCTTCACCGCAGCCCAGTTCTTGGAATCCATGTGATTGTCGTAGCAGGCCTCCGACAGCCCGGCGAGTTCGCGCAGCTCGGCATAGAATTGCGGCTCGATCGACCCGATCGAGATGAAGTTACCGCAGCTGCATTCATAGACGCCGTAGAAATGCGCGCCGCCGTCCAGCATGTTGCTCTCGCGGGCTTCCTTCCAGCGACCGGCCGCGGTCATGTCGAAGAACATGGTGATCAAGGATGCCGCGCCGTCGCACATGGCGGCGTCCACCACCTGGCCCTGGCCAGAGCGGCTGGCTTCCAGCATGGCCGCGAGCATGCCCATCACAAGATACATCGAGCCGCCGCCGAAATCGCCGACCAGGTTCAATGGCGGCACCGGCTTGTCGGCGCCGCCGATGGCAGCCAGCGCGCCAGTGATGGAGATGTAGTTGATGTCGTGACCAGCGGCCTGCGCCAGCGGGCCGTGCTGGCCCCAACCGGTCATGCGGCCATAGACCAGTCTCTTGTTGCGGCCGAGCACAACGTCCGGCCCGAGGCCGAGGCGTTCCATCACGCCGGGGCGATAGCCTTCCACCAGTGCATCGGCGCTATCCAGCAGCGACAGCACCTGTGCGATGGCAGCCTTGTCCTTGAGATCGACCTCGATGATCTTGCGGCCGCGTGACGCAGCGCCTTTCGGCATCTGCTTCGGCCGCACCAACGTGATCACCTCGGCGCCCATATCGGCCAGCAGCATGCAGGCGAACGGACCGGGGCCGATGCCCGCGAATTCGACGATGCGTGTGCCTTTGAGCGGGCCGGTGGCTTTGGCCTGTGATCGCGACGACGCGATGGTGGTGTCCTGCACTTGTGTTTCCCATGCTTGATCTTGGCCGTCGATGGCGACGGGCCGATTTGCCGGAAACTGTCTATGCTGGAGGTGACAAGGGCAAGAAGCTTTTGGCCGCAATCCTGCATGCGGCCATGCTGCGGCACTGCACAAAAATGCGCGCGATTTCTCGCGCGCATTTTGCCGTTTGATGGAATGTCAGCCCGCCGCTTCCACCGCGCGCTGCGCCATCACCTTGATGAGATTGGCGCGATATTCCGCCGAGCCGTGGATATCACCCATCAACCCATCGGCTGAGATCTTCACGCCATCCAGCGCTCCCGCCGACCAGTTGGCTTTCAGTGCAGCCTCGATCGCCGGCACGCGCATCACGCCGCTCTGCGATGCGCCGGTGGCAGCGACACGGACTTCGCCGGATTTAGTCTGGGCGACGAAAACGGCGGTCAACGCGAAGCGCGACGCCGGGTGGCGCATCTTGGCGTAGCCGGCCTTGGCCGGAATGGGGAACGACACGGATGTGATGATCTCGTCCTCTTCCAGCGCCGTCGAGAACAGGCCCTGGAAGAAATCGTCGCCCTTGATCTCGCGTTTGTTGGTCTTGATAGTGGCATTCAGCGCCAGCACGGCCGCCGGATAGTCCGCGGCGGGGTCGTTGTTGGCGATGGAGCCGCCGATGGTGCCGCGATAGCGCACGGCGGGGTCGCCGAGCACCGACGTCAGATGCACGATCGCCGGGATCGCCTTCTTGGCCGCGGGGCTCTGTGTGATGTCGTAATAGGTCGTCGCCGCCTTGATGATCAGCGCGTCGGATGTTGCCTCGACGCCGATCAAGTCCTTGATCTTGGCGAGGTCGATAACATCCGATGGTGCCGCAAGACGCTGCTTCATCACGGGGATCAGCGTGTGGCCGCCGGCGAGATACTTGGCCTCGGGATGTTTGGCGAACAGGGCCGCTGCTTCGTCGACGCTGGCGGGGCGGTGATAAGTGGTCTCGTACATCGTATTGCTTCCTTATCTTTTGGTCGTGTTTTCTTGAAGCGAGCCGGCTTCCACTTCGCTTGAAAACACTCCGCTTATTCCGCTGCCTGCTGCAATTGCAGCGCTTCCCAGACACGGCCGGGCGTCGCCGGCATCTCGATCTTGTTGTGGCCGAGCGCATCGGTGATGGCGTTGATCACCGCGGGTGACGAACCGATCGCGCCGGCCTCACCGCAGCCTTTCACGCCGAGCGGATTGCCCGGGCACAGCGTCGTGGTGTGCGAGACCCGGAACGATGGCACGTCGTCGGCGCGGGGCATGGCGTAATCCATGAACGACGCCGTCACCGGCTGGCCGTTGTCGTCATAGATAGCGCTTTCGAGCATCGCCTGGCCGATGCCCTGGGCGAGGCCGCCATGGACCTGGCCCTCGACGATCATCGGATTGATCAGCCGGCCGAAGTCATCCACGGCCACGAAGTCGACAATGTCGGTCTTGCCGGTCCCGGGATCGATCTCGACCTCGCAGATATAGGCCCCGGCCGGGAAGGTGAAGTTGGTGGGGTCGTAGAACGCGCCTTCCTTCAGCCCGGGCTCCATGCCGTCAGGCAGATTGTGTGCGGTATAGGCGGCGAGCGCGACCATCGGCAGCGCGATCGCCTTGTCGGTGCCGGCGACCTTGAATTCGCCATTCTCGATGACGATGTCGCCCTCGGAGGCTTCGAGCAGATGCGCGGCGATCTTCTTCGCCTTGGCTTCCACCTTCTCCATCGCCTTGAAGATCGCGGACATGCCGACCGCCGCCGAGCGCGAGCCATAGGTGCCCATGCCGAACTGCACTTTATCAGTGTCGCCGTGGACGATCTGGACCTGATCGACGGAGATGCCAAGCCTGTCAGCAACGAGTTGCGCGAAGGTCGTCTCATGGCCCTGGCCATGGCTGTGCGAGCCCGTCAGCACCTCAATGGTGCCGACCGGATTGACGCGAACTTCCGCGGATTCCCACAGGCCGACGCCGGCGCCGAGCGAGCCGACGGCCTTGGAGGGCGCGATGCCGCAGGCCTCGATGTAGCAGGAGAAGCCGAGGCCGCGCAGCTTCCCGCTGGCTTTGGCCTTCGCCTTCCGCGCCGGGAAGCCGCTGTAGTCGATCGCCTTCAGCGCCGCGTCGAGCGACGCGCCGAAGTCACCGATGTCATAGGCCATGATCACCGGCGTCTGATGCGGGAACTGGGTGACGAAGTTGATGCGGCGCAGCTCGGCGGGATCGACCTTCAACTGCCGCGCCGATGTCTCCATCAGGCGCTCCACCAGATAGCTCGCCTCGGGGCGTCCGGCGCCGCGATAGGCATCGACCGGCGTGGTGTTGGTATAGACACCCATCACCTCGGCATAGATGGTCGGGATATTGTACTGGCCCGACAGCAGCGTGGCGTAGAGATAAGTCGGCACCGAGGACGAGAACAGCGACATATAGGCGCCGAAATTGGCGTGGGTCTTCACCCGCAGGCCCAGGATCTTGTTGTTGGCATCGAACGCCATCTCGGCATGGGAGATGTGATCGCGGCCATGCGCGTCGGTGAGAAACGCTTCGGTGCGGTCACCGGTCCATTTCACCGGGCGACGCACTTTCTTGGAGGCCCAGAGTGCGACCATTTCCTCGGGATAGATGAAGATCTTCGACCCGAAGCCGCCGCCGACATCGGGAGCAATCACGCGCAGCTTGTGCTCCTGCGCAACATTGTAGAACGCCGACAGGACGAGCCGCGCCACATGCGGATTCTGCGATGTCGTATGGAGCGTGAAGTGCTCTTCTGCGTCGTCATATTCCGCGACGGCTGCGCGCGGCTCCATCGCATTCGGCACCAGCCGGTTATTGGTCAGGTCCAGCGAGATGACATTGGCGGCCTTGCTGAAGGCGTCGTTGGTCAGCTTCTCGTCGCCGATCGCCCAGTCATAGACCACATTGCCCGGCGCTTCCGGATGTAGTTGCGGTGCACCCGAGGCGAGTGCTGCGGTCATGCTGCTGACGGCAGGGAGTTCTTCATAAGTCACGACCACGGCCTCGGCCGCATCCTTCGCCTGGTTCTTGGTTTCGGCGATCACAACCGCCACGGCCTGTCCGACAAAGCGCACGGTGTCCGGCGCCATCGCCGGCCATGCGCCCATCTTCATGGGTGTGCCGTCCTTGGAGGACACCGCCCAACCGCAGATCAGATTGCCGATCTTGTCGTCCACCAGTTGCTGTGCTGTCAGCACAGCGACCACGCCGGGCATGTCCTTTGCCGCGGAAGCGTCGATGCCCTTCACTTTCGCATGGGCATGCGGGCTGCGGATGAAATGCGCGTGGGTGAGGCCGACGATCTTGACGTCGTCGACATAACGGCCGCGGCCGGTGATGAATCGCTTGTCTTCCTTGCGCGCAACGCGTGCGCCGATGCCTTCAACGCCCATCTCATGGGTCTCCCTGCCGGAGTTTTTGATTGTCCGCGCTTTCCATCGAAAGGCGCGGTTGGCTCAGCTCAGATCAATGCGCCGCGGCTCATTCAGCCGCTTGCGCAACCTTCATGCGTCCGGCGGCGTCGAGCACCGATTTGACGATGTTGTGGTAGCCGGTGCAGCGGCAGATATTGCCTTCGAGCTCCTGGCGCACCGTCTCTTCATCGAGATCGCCCGCGTGGCGATTCACGATGTCGATCGCCGACATGATCATGCCAGGCGTGCAGTAGCCGCATTGCAGGCCGTGATTGTCGCGGAACGCCGCCTGCATCGGATGCAGCTGGTCGCCCTTGGCGATGCCTTCAATGGTGGTGACATTGGCGCCGTCGATCTGGCCAACCAGCGTGGTGCAGGATTTCACGGCTTTGCCGTCGATATGGACGATGCAGGCGCCGCACTGGCTGGTATCGCAGCCCACATGGGTCCCGGTTAGGTTGAGATTTTCGCGGAGCAGGTGGACGAGAAGGGTTCTGTCTTCGACCGTGGCAGAGACAGATTTGCCATTGACCGTCAGTTTCACTGTGGACACGCAGACCTCCCGGTATTTTTTAATTATTCCAATTAGAAGCGCGGTCCGGAAAGTTTGCAACTGGGAATTTGGTGGGGTGACTTTCTCCCCTCTCCCGCCTTCGCTTCGCTCAGGCACCCTCTCCCGCAAGGGGAGAGGGGAAGCAAGCAACGCGCGTATCCCTCCTGCAAATTTGTGCCTTCATATCCGCAGGCTGCAATGCTCTAGTCGCGGCGCAATAAATGCCGCAAGCGATTGCGGACAATAACAATTCCGCGACGAGGAGTTTTCGGGAGTGATCGACAAGTGCGTAGCCAGCCCGGCCGAGGCCGTGGCTGGGGTGAAGGACGGGGCAGTCGTCCTGGTGGCCGGGTTCGGTACTGTCGGCATTGCCGATGATCTGCTGGAGGCGTTGCACGAGCAGGGTGCGACCAATCTCACCATCGTCCACAACAATGCCGGCAATGGCGATACTGGTTTGGCCCGGCTGATCAATTCCGGCCGCGTAGCCAAGGTGATCTGTTCTTATCCGCGCTCCGGCGACTACAGCGCTTTCCTGAATGCCTATCGTGCCAAGACGCTGGAACTCGAACTCGTCCCGCAGGGCATCATCAGCGAGCGCATGCATGCCCATGCCGCGGGGCTCGGCGGCTTCTTCTCGCCGGTCACGGCGCATACGAAACTCGCCGCGGGCAAGGAGACCCGCGAGATCGACGGCGTGCTGTATGTGTTCGAGAAGCCGCTGAAGGGCGACATTGCACTGCTGCGCGCCAAGAAGGCGGATCGCTGGGGCAACCTCGTCTATGACCAGTCGGCGCGTAACTTCAATCCGATCATGGCCATGGCTGCCGATCTCAGCGTCGTGCAGGTCAATGAAATGGTCGAACTCGGCAGTCTCGATCCGGAAGCGGTGGTGACGCCGAGCATTTTCATCGATCGTGTGGTGGTAGTGGGAGCAAAGGCATGACGTCGTCTGATAAGACCGCAACATACAAACCGCTCAATCGCGACCAGATGGCCTGGCGCGCCGCGCAGGACCTGCAGGAAGGCGCCTATGTCAATCTCGGCATCGGCATGCCGACGCGGGCGGCGAGCTACGTGCCCGATGGCCGCGAGGTGATCTTCCACAGCGAGAACGGCATTCTCGGTCTCGGTCCGAAGCCGGAGCCGGGCACGGAAGACGAGAACCTGATCGATGCCGGCAAGAACTACACGACGCTGATCAAGGGTGGCGTGTTCATGCATCACGCCGACGCGTTCCTGATGATCCGCGGCAAGCATCTCGATGTCAGCCTGCTTGGCGCCTTCGAGGTGTCCGAGCACGGCGACCTCGCCAACTGGACCACGGAAGATCCCAGCTTCCCGCCTGGCGTCGGTGGCGCAATGGATCTTGCGGTCGGCGCCAAGGAGATCCGGGTGATCATGGATCACACCGACAGGAACGGGAAACCACGCATTCTCAAGAAGTGCCGTCTGCCGCTCACCGCGCCGGGCTGCGTGAAACGCATTTACACCAATCTGGCGGTCATCGACGTCACCGAGCAGGGTCTGTTCGTCCGCGAGATGGTGGAGGGCATGACTCTGGAGCAGTTGCAGGCGCTCACCGAGCCGAAGCTGCAGCTCGCAAACAACTGGCGGGCTTTGATGCCGCCGGAGGCAATGGCGGCGTAACTTCTGCCGGAAGCGCGGATCTCTCCACGTCATGGCCGGACTTGTTCCGGCCATCCACGCCTTGGCGGCGAATGGAGAAGACGTGGATGCCTGGGACAAGCCCAGGCACGACGGCGTTCCAAATGGCTTTTTCCGCTGAATGTGGCGGTACGTACCCCCGTTCGCCTGCCGCGCAACCTCCAGCTGCCCGGTATCCGTTTACTCGTCCTTAGCCAATGTGCCGTAGGTTTGGACATCGGCTTGCGTGCGCTTGCGCGCGATGACCGGGATGTTGGGAGTTATGAACGGGGGCCCAGGTGGCAACGACGACGCTTGTCCGGAAGAAGCCGGCTTCTTTTAAGTTTCCTGCCCTCAGGTTCCGCGCCAAGGTGACGCTGGGCTTTGCTACCGTGCTCGCCATTTCCGCGCTCAGCATGGTGCTGGCTTATGTCGGTTTCGAGCGCATCTCGGCCGGCGTGGTGTCGTATCGCACCAGCGTTGCGGAGTCAGGTCTGGCCCGCAATATTGACCGCGAGCTGACCTCCTATCAGGCGCTGACCCGCTATTACGTCCTCACCAGCAATGAAGCGGACGCCAAGGCAGCGAAGGCTGCGGAAACCAGTCTGAAGGACGCCATCGATCAGTCGATGAAGGCGACCAAGGATTCTGCGCGGCTCGACAAGATCACCAAGCTGTCCCGCGAATTCACGACCTTCACCAAGGTGTTCGCCGACATTCTCACGGTCAAGGGACAGAACGACGCCATCGCCTCGACCCAGTTGTCGCGCACCAGCCTGATGCTGCGCAACAAGATCGATGATCTTGGCGACACCGCAACCATGGCCGGCCTTGCGACGGTGCAGGACCAGGTCAAGGAAATCACCACCCAGTTCATCACCGCGACGTCGCTCGTGAACACCTATATCGGCAAGGCCGAGGACAAGACCTCGAATGCCGCGACGGCTCGCATCAAGTTCCTGCAGAACTCGTTTGCGACGATCTATGCCAATGACGACAAGATCAACAACAAGGTGAAGGAGATCACCGCGGAGACGAAGCTCTACGCTGATGCTTTCGTCAAGTTCGTTGAGAACACCAAGAAGGTCGACGGTCTCGTTCAGGAAATGTCGGAGACGGCGGGAGCCATCACCAAGCTGTCGACGGCGATGAAGGGGGATCTGCTGTCCGATCAGCAGCGTCTCGAAATCGAATCCGACACCACGATCCAGGACACCGAGCGCCAGGTGATGGTGCTGGGCGTTGGCGGCTTCATCGTCGGTGCCATCCTTGCCCTGCTGCTCGGCCGCAGCATTGCCGGTCCGATGATCGCGATGTGCGCGGCGATGCGCAAGCTAGCAGCCGGCGACTTCGAAGTCGTGCTGCCGGGTCTTGGCCGGCGCGACGAACTCGGCGACATGGCGTCAGCCGTGGAAGAATTCAAGGTGCAGGCCATCGCGAAGGCCGAGCGCGACGCTGCCGCGCAGGAAGAGCAAAGCCGCGAGGCCGGTGCGGCCCGCCGGGCCGAACTCATCCGCTTTGCGGACGATTTCGAGGCCGCCGTGGGTGCGATCGTCTCGAACGTGTCGGCATCGGCAGGGCAGTTGGAAACCGCAGCGGGCACGCTGACGCGCACCGCCGAGACCACCGAGGGATTGTCGAGCCGCGTCGCCGGCGCATCGGATCAGGCCTCCTCGAACATGCAGTCGGTGGCGACCGCAACCGAGGAGCTCTCGCTGTCGGTCAATGAAATCGGCCGCCAGGTGCAGACCTCCAGCAAGATCGCGGACAGCGCAGTCGTGCAGGCGCAGCAGACCGATGCCCGCATCGGCGAATTGTCGCGCGCCGCACAGCGCATCGGCGACGTCGTCGATCTCATCACGGCGATTGCGGAACAGACCAACCTTCTGGCGCTCAATGCGACCATCGAGGCTGCGCGGGCCGGCGATGCCGGCCGCGGCTTCGCGGTTGTGGCCTCCGAAGTGAAGTCGCTGGCCAGCCAGACCGCCAAGGCGACCGAGGAAATCTCGACCCAGATTGCCGGCATGCAGAGCGCGACGCAGGAGTCGGTGTCGGCGATCAAGCAGATCGGCAGCACCATCGGCGAGATTTCCGGCATTGCGTCCGAGATCGCCAGCGCCGTCGAGCAGCAGGGCGCTGCCACCCGCGAAATCGCACAGAACGTTCAGCGCGTTGCCCACGGCACCCAGCAGGTCGCCGGCGATATCATCGATGTCAACCGCGGCGCGACCGAAACCGGCGCGGCGTCGGCTCAGGTGCTGAATTCGGCACAGACCCTGTCGAGCGAAAGCGCGCGCCTGCGCGCCGAGCTGGATCGGTTCATGGGGAATATCCGGGCGGCGTAAACGCGATGCCCGCAACTATAACTCCGTTATGCCCGGGCTTGTGCCGGGCATCCACGTCTTTGCCGCAAAGCAAGACGTAGATGGCCGGGACAAGCCCGGCCATGACAGCGTTTCAATAGTAGCGCCGCTGCGTGCGGCTACTTCTTTTCAGCCATATAGGCCCGCCATCCGCCAAACGACGAGATGTCCCGCGCGCCTTCCGTCGCCTTGGCTTCCACCAGAAAGCCCTTGACGCTCGATCCGTCGGACAATGTCAGTGTGCCGATCGACATCGGCTGCGGAAGCGATGCAACGAATTTGCCGAAGGCCTCTGCCGACAACGCCCAGACTTCAACGGCGATTTCCGTGCCCGAGCCATCAGCGACGCGCAGCAGGCCGGGCTTCGCCGGCGTGGTGCCATTGAGCGCATAGAACTTGTAGTCCGGCGCCGTCGTCGTGGCTTTCAGCAGGCGGCCGTTCAGCGCCGTCAATTCGCTGTTCAGCGCCATGCCGGAGAGATGCGCGCCGACCACCGCGATTGCGATTTCGCCTTCGGCCAACTCAGTGGACAGTGCCGCCAGCGCCGGCTGCGGCAGGGCCCTGGCGCCGACCGGCAATTTGGTATCGGCGTGAAACACCCGGCCGATGCTGGCCAGCAAGGCATCGTCGCCGCCCGGCGCGAGCAGCGTGATGCCGAACGGGATGCCGTCGGCACGCATGGCGGCGGGGATGGCGAGGCCGCAGAGGTCGAGCAGGTTGACGAAGTTTGTATAGGTGCCGAGCCGCGAATTGAGCTCGATGGGGTTGGCGAGCACCTGCGCCGTCGTATAGGCGGTCGGCGCGGTTGGCAGCACTAGCGCATCAATGGCGGTGAAAGCCTGTTCGGCGACACGCTTCAGCTCCTGCAGCTTGTACAGGGCCGCAAACGTATCGGTGGCGCTCTGGCGTGCACCGGCGATGGTGATCTCGCGCGTGACCGGATGAATTGCATCCGGCGCAGACGCCAGCAGATCGCGGATCACCAGCAGGCGCTCGGCGACCCATGGTCCGTCGTAAAGCAGGCGCGCGGTTTCATAGAACGGCTCGAGGTCGAACTCGACCAGCGTCGCACCCAGCGAGGTCCAACGCTTCAGCGCGTCCGCATAGGCTTTCTCCGAGGCCTTGTCGCCGAAGAAGATCAACTGGCCATTGCGCGGCACGCCGAGCTTGAGGCCCTTCGGAAACGCGGTGAGCGAACCCGGCACCCGCTTGCGCGAATAGGGATCATGCGCGTCGTAGCCGCCCATCACATCGAGCGCGGCAACGGCATCGTCCACCGTGAGCGTGAAGATCGACACGCAATCCAGCGTGCGGCAGGCCGGCACGACGCCGGCGGTCGGGATCAGGCCGAGGCTGGGCTTGAGGCCCACGATATTGTTGAGCATCGCGGGCACGCGGCCGGAGCCGGCGGTGTCGGTACCAAGCGTCAGCGGCACGAGGCCTGCGGATACGGCAACGGCAGAGCCGGAGCTCGATCCGCCGGGCACGAGATCGTCGCGGATCGCGTTCTTGGGAATGCCATAGGGCGAGCGCACGCCGACCAGACCTGTCGCGAACTGGTCGAGATTGGTCTTGCCGATGATAATCGCACCCGCCGCGCGCAGCCGCGCCACGGCGCTGGCGTCACGCGTTGCGTTATAGGCGAAAGCGGGACAGGCGGCGGTGGTCGGCAGACCGGCGACGTCGATATTGTCCTTCACGCCGACCGGCACGCCATAGAGCGGCAGCGTCGCGGGATCTTTCGCAGCGAGCGCCTCGGCTTCGGCGATCGCCTCGGCCTCGTTGCGCAGCGTGATGAAGATCGCCGTGTCACCGCG
Organism: Tardiphaga sp. 42S5; assembly: GCF_034044155.1. Classification (NCBI taxonomy): domain Bacteria; kingdom Pseudomonadati; phylum Pseudomonadota; class Alphaproteobacteria; order Hyphomicrobiales; family Nitrobacteraceae; genus Tardiphaga; species Tardiphaga sp. 42S5. The sequence continues at coordinate 1,219,634 of NZ_CP139027.1, forward strand.
GTCGCGGATGCGCTGATAGCTACGGGCGACTGTCTGTGCGGGCGTCACGGTGCCGGCGCGGTGCGCGGCGACGATGGCGGCGATCGTTTCGGGAACGGACCCACTCACGATGCGAACCTGCTGCGGATGGCACGGGTGTGCCACCCGCAGGTTGAGACGATGTTATTCAGCAGGCACGGCAAGTGGCGGCTCCGATTGCGGGACAGAAGACAGGCTGGTTGCGCCGAACTTGTCCGCGGCAAAGAGCCCGGCTGCAACGAGAGCATAAGCGAGAGCGACGCCGGGCGTCACCCCCAATCCGCCGCCGATCCCGATCGCCTCGCCGTGCATGAAGCCGAAATAGGTCAGGACCGCGCCGGCCAGAGCGAAGGCCGATGCATTGATGAATTTGCGCTCGATGACGAACACCGCGATGGCGCCGAGCACCAGGCCGACCAGGATCGAGCCACCGCCCATGACTTCGAGGCCGTGGAACAGCACGCCGTTCTGGCCCATCTTGGCGATGAATTCGGGCGAATGGATCGCGCCGAAATTCATGCCGGCGGCACCGAGTGCGCCCGACAGCAGCACCGTGGCCCAGGCCGCAAGATGCGGCGTGAGCGCAAGCGCGATGGCCGGCGCGTGTTCGCGTGGCGTGGTCTCGAACGCCTGCGCGCAGATCAGCATGCCGATATAGAGCAGGATCGGCGAAATCGCGACCACAGGGATAACGGCCAGCATCAGCGAGATGACGCCGAACCATGACAGCACGATCACCATCAGGCCGGTCGCCGCCGAATAGCCGATCCGGCCGCCCATCGCCTTCCAGCCGGGATGGCCGATATAGACCGCGTTGATGAAGGGGTTGCCCATCAGGCAACCGATCAGCGAGACGACGCCGTCGGCGGTCAGCACGCGGGTGGTTGGATATTCGTCGCCGGCGGCTTCCGCGCTCTCGACATTGTCCATCGCCTCGACCAGATCGTAGATGCCATAGGGAATGGCGGTGACCAGGATGATGCCGAGGAACTGAAATCCCGAGAACACGTGATCGAAGGCTGGCAGCGGCACCGAGAAACCGAAATTGGTGAAGGCCGCCTTGACGCCGGCAACGCTGACGCCGCCGATTCCGACGCCAAACAGATTGGAGCCCCAAGCGATCACCATGCCGACGCCGATCGCGACGAGGCCTGCCGGAATCCCCTTGGGATATTTATAGCCGCCGAACCAGCTCAGCATGATGATGGCAAAACATGTGAGGCCGATCACCGGCGTCATGAACATTTCCAGCGCCGGGCGCATCGCGATGAAAGCGATGGAGACGCCGGCCAGCGTGCCCAAGAGCGCGGCGCGCGGTGTCACCTTGCGGATCCAGGGCGCGATGAAGCCGCCGATCATCAGGATGAAGCTCTGGAAGAACACCCAGACGAGGCCGGCTTCCCAGCCCTTGATGGGATCGCCTGTGGTGATCGAGATCGGCAGCATGATCACGAAGGTGACGATGAACATATGCGGCACGCTGATGCCCGACGGCAGCGCGCAGACGTCGCTGCGGCCGGTCTTCTGCGCAAGTTTGTAGGCAAGCCAGGCGTAGTACATCGTGGACAGGCACATCATAAGGCCCATCGCCGGCAGGATGCGTCCGAATACGATGTTGTCAGGCATCTTCAGCACGAAGCGCAGCAGGCCCGTCAGCACCAGCATGTTGACGAGAATATTGGTGCCGAAGCCGAAAAACGCATTCCAGTCGCCCGGCGTCCATAGAGCGGGCTTGAAGTCGGATTTGCCGGCAGAATCTTTAGAAAACGTCCCCGCGGTCGTGCTCATCGTGATGCTCCTGCTGCAAGTTTGTTGGAAATCTCCGGTGCATTTTCAGAAAGTGTCATTGCTTCAAGGATTGCGGCGGATGAGGCGACCCAGCCGAAGATGCCGCCCTGAGCCTTGATCATCTTCAGGCCCATCTCGTGGAATTCGGGGAAGTAGGATGCGCAGCCATCCGCGATGACGATGCAGCGATAGCCGCGGTCGTTGGCTTCGCGCACGGTGGTGTTGACGCAGACCTCCGTGGTGACACCGCAGACCAGCAGCGTGTCGATGTCGCGCGCCTTGAGATCGGCGCCGAGCGTCGTGGCGTAGAATGCGCCCTTGCCGGGCTTGTCGATGACGATCTCGCCTTCGACCGGATAGAGCGCGGGAATGATGTCGTGACCGGCCTCGCCGCGAATGAGGATGCGTCCCATCGGACCGGGATCGCCGATCCGCAGTGACGGCGCGCCGCGTTCGATCTTGGCGGGCGGTGCGTCGGAGAGATCGGGCAGGTGCCCCTCGCGGGTGTGCACCACCATCATCCCGGTTTCGCGCGCCGCTTTCAGGACCGCGCCGATCGGGGCGACGGCGCTGGCGAGTTGCGACACGTCGTTGCCGAGCGTCTCGCCGAAGCCGCCGGGCTCCATGAAATCGCGCTGCATGTCGATGATGACGAGCGCTGTCGTGCCCCAGTCGACCGCGATCGGGCCGGGTTCTGCAAGGACCGTCGTTGTATGCAGTGAGTCCGCCATTGCCGTGTACTCCCCGAGGCATGGATGTCTCAGAGGTTAACAAAGCAAGCAGCGTGCCATTGTGTACAACTGCGACGATGGAATAGTTCAGGAGATTATATTTATATAAATCAGGTGGTTATTTCAGAATAGCTTTGCGGCCTAAATGTCGTTCGCAGGCCGGACGCTGGTTAATTGCTTAGTTTATAGCCGAGGCTGATAGATTGGCAGCGATCGCACGTCATTGCAGCCCGAGGGCCGCAATGACGTGGCGTGCGTGACCTCAATCCCAGCCGTCGCCTTTGATGCCTGGATTCGCATAGACGATGCCACCGTCCACCGCGATGGTGGCGCCGACGACGTAATCGCCGGCGCGCGAAGCGAGATAGATCGCGGCGCCTGCCATGTCCTCGTCGGTGCCGATCCGGCCAGCGGGGACGCGGGTCGCCACTTCATCGGCATTGTCGCGTGCAGCCTTGTTCATGTCCGACTGAAACGGGCCCGGCGCGATGGCCGTGACGACGACGTGATCCTGGATCAGTTTGACGGCCATCCGCCGCGTCAGGTGGATCAGGCCGGATTTGCTCGCCGCATAGGAATAGGTCTCCATCGGATTAACGAAGATGCCGTCGATGGACGCGATGTTGATGACCTTGGCGGGCTTGTCCGCGCTGGCTGCTGCACGCAGCGGCGCGGCCAGTGCCTTGGTCAGAAAGAACGGCGTCTTGACGTTCAGCGTCATCACCTTGTCCCAGCCGCTCTCCGGAAATTCATCGAAGTCTGCGCCCCAGGCGGCGCCCGCATTGTTGACGAGAATGTCGAGCTTGGGTTCGCGCTTCTTGATTTCGGCAGCCAGCATCTCGATGCCGGCCATGGTCGAGATGTCGATCGGCAGTGCGATGCATTCACCGGCATACTGCGCTGAGAGTTCTTTCGCGGTGGCTTCGCACGGCCCGGCCTTGCGCGCGGTGATGTAGACCTTCGCCGCGCCCTGGCTGAGAAATCCTGCCGCGATCATCTTGCCGATGCCGCGCGAGCCGCCGGTGACGAGTGCAATGCGGCCATCGAGCGAAAACAGATTGGTGAACATGACGCCTCCCGCTTGTTTTGTCGTTGGACCGATTGTGTGCGGCGGCGGGCAAGGGGAGTCAACAAGCGCCGCTGCAGTTGAGCCAGATCAAGGCCGGAGCCGGTGGCCGGCGTAGGCTTCTCGCGTTGGTTCGTCCAGCAAACGGACCTCAACCCAACGGGAGAGTGTCATGAGAGCCCATCAAATTATGACCCGCAAGCTCGTCACCGTGTCGCCGTACGCGTCGATTAGCGAAGCAGCGCGGCTGATGATCGATTATCACGTCAGCGGATTGCCTGTGGTGGATGCGGCCGGCAAGCTGGTTGGCATTGTGACCGAGCGGGACTTCCTGCGTCGGCACGAGGTCGGCACGCAGCGCAGGCGTCCGCGCTGGCTCGAATTCGTGCGTGGCCCCAGCCTGCAGGCCATCGATTATGTCCGCGAAGCCGGCCGCAAGGTGCACGAGATCATGACCCGCGAGGTCCACACGGTGACCGAGGAGACCGGTCTGGCCGATATCGTCGACGTGATGGAGAAGTATCACATCAAGCGCGTGCCGGTGGTGCAGGGCGACAAGCTCGTGGGTATCGTCAGCCGGCAGAATTTCGTCGAAGCCATCGCCGATCTCATGCACGATGTCTCCGATGTCGGGTCGAGTGATGCGTTGATCCGCCGTCGCATCGTCGCTGTGCTCAGGCATAACGAATGGACACCATTCGGCCTCGACGTCCGGGTGAAGGATGGCGTCGTGGACATCGACGGCTTCATCACGGACGAGAATGTCCGTCGGGCGATTGTCGTGGCTGCTGAAAATGTGACTGGCGTCACCCGCGTCAACGAGCATCTGTGCTGGGTCGATCCGATGTCAGGCGTGTATTTTCCGCCGGATGCCGATCTGCCGCAAAAGTCGGTTTGATCCGGCGCGGGACGCAAGACTCCCGCAAGGCTGCAGTTCGCCTGCAGCGGGCCAGACTATCCGACGCCGCCGCGCTGGAAGCCGTTCCACATCGCGGTGGCCGCGCCGGAGGTCAGCACCGGCAGATAGCGGGTGTCCTGATAGTTGCCGTTCAGCGAGACCCGCGGCAGCGCTGTGAGCTGCGAGGAGTTGTCCGAGGCGATCACGCCGGGGCGCGTCGTCACGGCTGTCTCGAAGCCGGCGCTTTTCGCCAGTGCGAATTCCCGTGTGCCCGCGGCGCAGCGGTCGCCATAGGGATAGGCAAGATGCACGGCCGGGCGCTGCAGAACGTTTTCGATATCGGTGCGGCTGGCTGACAGCTCATGCACGACCATCGCTTCGGTCTGTTTGGCGAGATTGCAGTGGCTTACGGTATGCGCGCCGATTGTCACCAGCGGATCGGCGGCGAAAGGTTTGAGTTCGTCCCACGACATGCACAGCTCGCGGCTGACCGCGTCTTCGTCGATGCCATGCGCGGCGCAGATTGCGCTGACCTCGCGGCGGATATCCGCTTCTTCCGGCAATCCGCGCAGCCAGCCATGCAGGCGGTCGAACGCCATGTCCTTGCCGGCGAGAGTCGATGTGTCCAGGCGCACCATCTGTCCGTCGATCGGGGCCTCGATCACATCGGCCCTGGCAACGACGCGCTCCAGCGCCACCCACCACAGCCGGCCTGTGCCGGAGGCGAAGTCGCTGGTGACATAGACTGTGAAGGGAGCGTCGAAATCCCGCATCGCGGGCAATGCATGGTCGCGGTTGTCGCGATAGCCGTCGTCGCAGGTGAAACAGGCGAAGCGGCGCGAGAAATCCCGTTCCGTCAGCCGCCGCTGCACTTCATCGGGCGTCACGATATCGACGTCGGTTGCGCGCAGATAAGCGAGGGTGGCGCGCAGGAAATCCGGCGTGATCTCGAGGTGACGGTTGGGCTGGAACGGACCGGCATGCGCAGGGCGCACATGGTGCAGCATGAAAATGGTGCCCACGCCGCCGAAGATCGGTCGCAACACGCGGTGGGCGCCGCTGAAATACAGCGCGTCCAGGCCGGCACGAATAATCGTGTTGCGAATCTGCTTCATCGTATGACCGAGCAATTGATGCTACCCACGGAAATGATCAGAAACGATTGAACAAAGCGTTATTCGAATACCCGCGGCGACGCCAGAGGTTTGCCTTGATTTCAATTTGACAGTCCCGCAAGGGTTTGTTTTCTCTCTGTTTCCAGACCCGCAGGACGTCGAATGCACGGATTTTACAGGTGGAGTGCCAAATGGTGGCCCGGGCTCATCCCGCTTGCCATCCTTTGGGTGGTTGCTGCCTGGGTTAGCACGATTCCGCTTGAAACGGATTTAACGGCGCACAGCACTGCGGCGCTGAAAAACACGATCCTCGACAAGAGCCAGATCACGGTTGCCGGCCGTGACGTATCGTTTTCTGCCGAAGCGTTTTCCGAAGATGGTCGCCGCAGTGCGGTCTCGTCGGTCGAGGCCACGCCGGGCGTTCGCCTGGTCAATGACGAAACCCGTCTCGTCGCCGAGGCGAAGCCGTTCGTCTGGGTCGCGGAGCGCGACAATGTCCGCGTCACGCTGTGGGGCACCGCGCCATTGCCGGCCAGCAAGGTGCGAATTGTGGAAGCGGCCCGCGCCGCACTCAGCGGAACCGAGGTCTCCGACCGCATGGGCCTGAAGCGCGGCGCGCCGCCGCGGTTCGATGCCGCAGCTGTGCTGTTGCTTGATCAGGTCGCCAAGCTGAAGGAAGGCAAGGCGGTAATTTCGGACACCAACGTCAGCCTCTCCGGCATGGCGCGCGATCTCGGTGGCCGCGAAGCCATTGCGGCCGCGTTGAAGAATCTGCCGGAAGGTTTCACGGTCGCGGCCAATGACGTCAAGGCGCCGCCCTATGTGTTCCAGGCCAACAAGGATCCGGTAACGAATACGCTGACGCTGAGCGGCTATGTCCCGGACAACACCATCCACGCCGCGCTTGCGTCGGCTGCCGGACGCAAGTTCGGCAATGAGAAGATCGTCGACAACCTGAAAGCCAGCATCGGTGCGCCCGGCGGTTTTGCCGCAGCGGTGACGACGGCATTGGGTGCGCTCTCACGCCTGTCGACGGGCACGCTGGTGGTGTCCGACCGCGAGGTGAAGCTGTCAGGTGACGCACTCTACGAAGTCGCCGCCGACCAGATACGCGCAAGTCTGGCGCGCGAGCTCCCGCAGGGTTGGCAGGCCAAAGCCGAAGTATCGGTGAAGCCCGCCGCGGCGCCGGTCGATGCGAGCGTGTGCCAGCAGCTCTTTGCGCAGAACCTGACCAAGGGCCGCATCCGGTTCGAGCCCTCCAGCGCCAGCATCAATGTGGATTCCGCGGGCTTGCTCGATCGCCTCGTGGAAATCGCCATGCGCTGTCCCAATGTCCGGGTCGAGATCGCCGGTCACACTGACGGTGATGGCGACGCAGCGTTCAATCAGTTGCTTTCGGAAAAGCGCGCGCTCGCCGTCGAAGAATATCTCGTGAAGGCCGGCCTGCCGGCGGACCGTTTCTCCACCATCGGCTACGGCAGCACCCAACCCATCGCCACCAACGATACCGACGAAGGCAAGCTGCAGAATCGCCGGATCGAATTCGTCGTGAGGCAAGCGCCATGACCTATCTTGCGATGTTTCACTGGGGCTGGCTGCTCGGGGCGTTCCTGATCGGCTTCTGCATGGGCTGGATCGCCGTGGTCTATCGGGGGCGTTCGGTGTCGCGGGTCTGGATCCAGCGTCTGTCGGTGATCGCCGCGGTCATCGTCGGCATCGCGATTGCCAAGGTCGTGCCCGGCCGCTTCGGCTACTGGCTCGATCTCGGCCTCGCATTGTTCGGCTTCTATCTCGTCGGCTGCGCCATCGGATCATGGCTGCGCGACATCGTGGTGACCCGGCAGCACGCTCGCGCGACCTGAGGTCTGTGGTGCTTGCCGCTGCCGTCTTTTTTATCAACGTCTCGCCGCCAAATCGGCGGCATGAGGTCACGAAAGCCTCATTGTCACGTGAGACGCGTCAGGACGTCGGCATTTTGCCGCAGTGAATGCGCCCGAGAGGCTGGTGGTTTGTTAGGACTGACCTAATATACTGATGTGGCTTGTTTTTATTCACAGTCGGCGAATTCCACTTTGCCGCAAAACGCGCTACGACGGTTGTGCCGGAGACAACTGATGTGGCGGTTCCGCCGAGGCTAGTCTGACTTCCTGGTCCAGATCTCTCTGGTCAGGGGATCGCATTCGAGGTTGAGATGCTGGAAGCAATACGCAGGGCGATCTCGTTTCTGCGCGAGAAGCAAATCCTGCACAAGCTCGGTGTCTTGATCAGCGTCGCGGTGATCGGCATCGCCTGCTACATGCTGTATCACAAGCTACGCAACATCGACGCTGCTGCCGTTTTCCATGCCATGACCGAGACCGAGCCGCGGCTGATTATGTTGTCGGCGCTGTCGGTTGCCGCCGGCTATTTCACGCTGACATTCTATGACTGGTTCGCCGTGCGCACGATCGGCCGCCGCGACGTGCCTTACCGGATCAACGCGCTGGCGGCCTTCACCAGCTATTCGATCGGCCACAATGTCGGTGCCAGCGTCTTCACCGGCGGCGCGGTGCGCTATCGCATCTATTCGGCCTGGGATCTCAGCGCCGTCGATGTCGCCAAGATCGTGTTTCTGGCTGGCCTGACCTTCTGGCTGGGCAATCTCGCGGTGCTCGGCATGGGCATCGCCTATCACCCGGAGGCGGCCAGCGCGATCAACCAGGTGCCGCCATGGATGAACCGCATCCTGGCCTATATCATCCTCGCCGGCCTCGTCGGCTATGTGGTCTGGGTCTGGATGAAGCCGCGCAGCGTCGGCCGCGGCCCATGGTCGGTGGTACTGCCGGGTGGCCCGCTGACCTTGCTGCAGATCACCATCGGCATCATCGATCTCGGCTTCTGTGCGCTGGCGATGTATATGCTGGTGCCCGCCGAGCCTGACGTCGGTTTCGTCGTGGTCGCCGTGGTATTCGTCTCGGCCACCTTGCTGGGTTTCGCCAGCCATTCGCCCGGCGGTCTTGGCGTGTTCGACGCCGCCATGCTGGTTGGCCTCGAAATGATGGATCAGGAAAAGCTGCTGGCTGGCATGCTGCTGTTCAGGGTGCTTTATTACCTCGCGCCGTTCTTTATATCAGTCATGTTACTGACGCTTCGCGAGCTTATTATCGGTTCGCGATCGAAAAAGCTGCAGGCGGTCGCGGCGGACGCCAAGCCCGGCGTCGGCCACCCGCTCAAGGAACATGGTCGCTCCGGCGCCTGATATACGTTCGCATTCGCAGCAGGAAGAGATCCGGTTCAGATGGCCATTGAAGCTTCTCCATCGACCATGTTTTCGCCGTGGCCGGACCGGCTGCGGCATTCGGCGATCATCCTGCTGGCCGCCGGCCTGGCGCTGGCCGCACTGGTGTTTTTCGGCGAGTTGTCGCCGCTGCGCGCGGGCATCGTGTTCGTCTGCATCGCCGGTGCGGCGCTAGTGCCGTGGCGGCTGCATGACGTGGTGACGGCGCGCGACGAGGCGCTGGCCGCCAATCCTGTCGAGGCGCCCGCGGTGCGTGCCATCATTGCCGGAATTCCCGATCCCGCCGTGCTGCTCGACCGCGCCGGCCGCGTCATCCATCTCAATGCCGCAGCGGCGCAGCTCGCGCCCGCGTTGCGCAAGAACGAACTGGCGCAATTCGCGCTGCGCTCGCCGGAGATCATCACCGCCTTGCGCGAGTCCATCGCCACCACCGAGCCGCGCCGCGCGACTTACCTCGACCACGTTCCGGTCGATCGCTGGATGGAATTGATGATCACGCCGGTGCCGGTTCCGACTGCCTTTGGCGGCACCGACACCTGCATGCTCATGACGTTCCACGACCAGACGCCGCTGCGCCGCGTTGAGGAAATGCGTGCCGATTTCGTTGCCAATGCCAGCCACGAGCTGCGCACGCCGCTGGCGGCGCTGTCCGGCTTCATCGATACGCTGCAGGGACCTGCCAAGGACGACGCCAAGGCGCGCGAGCGCTTTCTCGGCATCATGCATGCGCAGGCGACCCGCATGGCACGGCTGATCGACGATCTGCTGTCGCTGTCGCGCGTCGAACTGTCGGCGCATGTGCGGCCGGATACGCTGGTGGATATTCTCCCGATCATCCGTCAGGTCGGCGACGGGCTGGAGCCGCTGGCCAACGAGCGCAACGTCAGGATCGAAATGGCGCTGCCGGAGACGCCGGTGTCCATCGCTGGCGATCGCGAGGAATTGCTCCGGCTGTTCGAGAACCTGATCGAGAACGCGCTGAAATACGGCGCATCCGGCGGCAAGGTCGACGTGTCGTTGACCACGGAGTCGACCTCGGAGGGTGTGCCGGAAATCCGCGTCGCCGTGCGGGACTATGGCCCGGGCATCGCCCCCGAGCATCTGCCGCGCCTGACCGAGCGTTTCTACCGGGTCGATGTCGGCGACAGCCGCGCACAGGGCGGTACGGGCCTCGGCCTCTCGCTGGTGAAGCACATCCTGAACCGGCACCGTGGCCGGCTGCTAATCGAAAGTGTGCCGAAAAATGGCGCGACCTTCACCGCGGCCTTTCCGCAGGTAAAGACGCCGCCGACCCCTCCTACCTCCGCCGCGTCCTGACGCCTTAAACTCCCTTCGTTCTCCTGCGCCCATAGCGACCGCCCTCGGGCGGTCGGGCATCGCTGGCTTCGCTCAGACAGTCAAAAAAGCCCTGGCGGATGGTGCGGCATTGCGTCCGATCACCCTCAATATCGTACCCGCCGCTGTCATACGCGCGCATGCGCGCGAGGCCGGATTCCGCCTGCTGAAACATATTGTTAACCCCTGTGACGGCGGATTTTGACGGCCTGGCATGACCCTTATGGCAGGGCATTTTCGATGTCATTTGCACGGTAAAATTATCCGCGGAGGCAGAAAAACAAAGCATTTACAGATGCTTGGTGCCGTCATCCAAGTGTCACGGAACTATCATAAAAGCACAATCGACCACCCCTAAACGGGCGGCGTGAGCACAACTGGCGCATCCGGCGCGGTCACTCACGAGATTGGAGACATCCCATGAAATTCCTCAAAGCGATCGTCGCTGCCGGCCTCGTTGCCGCCTCGACCTCGGCATTTGCCGCCGACATCACGGGTGCCGGCGCAACCTTCCCGTTCCCGGTCTATTCGAAGTGGGCCGACGCCTACAAGAAAGAGACTGGCAATGGTTTGAACTACCAGTCGATTGGTTCGGGCGCCGGCATCAAGCAGATCCAGGCCAAGACCGTGACCTTCGGCGCCACCGACGCGCCGCTCAAGGCTGAGCAGCTCGAGAAGGACGGCCTGGTTCAGTGGCCGATGGTGATGGGCGCGATCGTTCCCGTCGTGAATCTCGAAGGCATCGCCTCGGGCGAGCTGGTTCTCTCCGGCGAAGTGCTCGGCGACATCTATCTCGGCAAGGTCACCAAGTGGGATGACGCTGCCATCGCCAAGCTGAACCCGAAGCTGAAGCTGCCCTCGGCCGCCATCACCGTCGTTCGTCGTTCGGACGGTTCGGGCACCACCTTCAACTTCACCGACTATCTGTCCAAGGCCTCGGCTGACTGGAAGACCAAGGTCGGCACCGGTACCGCCGTCGAGTGGCCGGTTGGCGTTGGCGCCAAGGGCAATGAAGGCGTTGCCGGCAACGTCGGTCAGACCAAGAATGCCATCGGTTATGTTGAATATGCTTACGCCAAGCAGAACAAACTGACCTATACCGGCATGGTCAACAAGGCTGGCAAGACCGTGCAGCCGACCGTCGCGGCTTTCCAGGCTGCTGCGTCGAACGCCGATTGGGCCAAGGCTCCTGGCTACTACGTCATCCTCACCGACCAGCCGGGCGAAACCTCGTGGCCGATCACTGCCGCGACCTTCATCCTGATGCACAAGACCCCGACCGACAAGGCGGCCTCGGCTGAAGCGATCAAGTTCTTCAAGTGGTCGTTCGAGAAGGGCGCCAAGATGGCTGAAGAGCTCGATTACATTCCGATGCCGGAACCCGTCGTCAAACTGATCGAAAAGACCTGGTCGGCTGACATCAAGAGCTGATCCGGTGTGTGGGCGGAGGAGAGGGGCATCTCTCCTCCGTTTGCTGCAGGGCTGAATTTCTCTCTTCTTCTCTTCTGACTTAGCGCCCTGACAAGCCCCTCCAGGGCAACGCGTTTTGGGGTATTGTAACAATTACAGGGGACTGGCGTGGCAGACATGGCCGTACAGAGCTCTTCGATGGACGCTGCCGGACCTTATGATCGTGCGAAGGCTTTGAATGCCTTCAAGACCGGGGACCAGGCGTTTTATTGGATCACCCGCATCTCGGCGCTGTCCGTTTTGTTTATTCTCGGCGGCATCATTCTGTCGCTCATCGTTGGTGCGTGGCCGGCGCTCCGCGAATTCGGCTTCTCGTTCCTGACCACGCAGCGCTGGGCACCGTCGGCTGATCCGCCGGTGCTGGGAGCGCTCGGCCCGATCTACGGCACGCTGATCACCTCGGTGATCGCGATGGCTATCGCCATTCCGGTCGGCATCGGCATCGCGATCTTCCTCACCGAACTGTGCCCGAACTGGCTGCGCCGCCCGATCGGCATGGCGGTCGAGCTTCTCGCCGGTATTCCCTCGATCATCTACGGCATGTGGGGCTTCTTCGTGCTCGGCCCGTTCCTGGCCAACCATGTGCAGCCGTTCATGATCAGCGCCTTCGAAGGCGTCCCGGTCCTCGGCGTGATCTTCGCCGGCCCGCCGTCCTATCTCTCGCTGTTCAACGCGTCGCTGATCCTCGCCATCATGGTGCTGCCCTTCATCACCTCGATCTCGGTCGACGTGTTCAAGACGGTGCCGCCGGTGCTCAAGGAAGCTGCCTACGGCGTCGGCTGCACCACCTGGGAAGTCGTCCGCAACGTCGTCATCCCCTATACCCGCGTTGGTGTGATCGGTGGCGTCATGCTGGCGCTCGGCCGTGCGCTCGGTGAAACGATGGCGGTGACCTTCATCATCGGCAACTCGTTCCGGATCACAGGCTCGATCTTTGGCCCGGGCACCACGATCTCGGCAGCGATCGCCAGCGAGTTCGCGGAGAGCGACGGTCTGCATCAATCGGGTCTGATCCTGCTCGGTCTCCTGCTGTTCGTGCTGACATTTTTCGTGCTCTCGGCAGCGCGTCTGATGCTGCTGCGTCTGGAAAAGAAGGCGGGCAACTAATATGAACCCGATTTACGCTTCACGCCGTCGCAACGACATGATCATCCGTGGGCTCTGCATGGGTGCCGCTCTCTTTGGCGTCACCTGGCTCGCGCTGATCCTGTTCACGCTGTTCTACAACGGTATCGCCGGCATCAGCCTGCAGATATTCACCCAGAACACGCCGCCGCCCGGCTCCATGGAAGGCGGCCTGCTCAATGCCATCGTCGGTTCGATCATCATGACCGTCATCGGCGTCGGTATCGGCGCGCCGCTCGGCCTGTTTGCCGGCACCTATCTCGCGGAATACGGCAAGCACGACAAACTCACCTCGGTGATCCGCTTCATCAACGACGTGTTGCTGTCGGCCCCGTCCATCATCATCGGCCTGTTCGTTTATGGTGCGGTGGTGGTTCCGATGGGCGGCTTCTCGGCTCTCGCCGGTTCGCTTGCGCTCGCCGTTATCGTGATCCCCGTCGTGGTTCGCACCACTGAAGATATGCTTGGTCTCGTGCCGAACCCGCTGCGCGAAGCGGCCTCGGCGCTCGGTCTGCCGCGCTCCCTGGTCATCAAGCGGATCGCCTATCGTGCAGCCCGCGCCGGTCTCATCACCGGCGTGCTGCTGGCGACCGCGCGTGTCGCCGGTGAAACGGCGCCGCTGCTGTTCACCGCGCTGAGCAACCAGTTCTTCAGCCTCGATCTCACCAAGACGATGGCCAACCTGCCGGTGACCATCAACAACTTCGTGCAGAGCCCCTACGAGTACTGGAAGCAGCTCGCCTGGAGCGGTGCCCTGATCATCACCTTGACCGTACTTGCCCTTAACATTGGCGCGCGCATTCTCGGCGCCGAGAGGACAGCAAAATGAGTGAGCTTTCTGTGTCGTCTGGCGTTCCTTCCGTCTCGATGCCGCCGCCGTCGGCCCTGCAGGGCGAGACCCGTCCCAAGGTCACCGTGCGCGACCTGAACTTCTACTATGGCGAACACCACGCTCTGAAGAAGATCAACCTGACGTTGATGGCGAACCGTGTGACTGCGTTCATCGGCCCGTCGGGCTGCGGCAAGTCCACGCTGCTGCGCATCTTCAACCGCATGTATGATCTGTATCCCGGCCAGCGCGCCGAAGGTCAGCTCATGCTCGACAACCAGAACATTCTGGATCCAAAGCTGGACCTCAACCTGCTGCGCGCCCGCGTCGGCATGGTGTTCCAGAAGCCGACTCCGTTCCCGATGACGATTTACGAAAACATCGCCTTCGGTATCCGCCTCTACGAAAAGATCTCCAAGTCGGAGATGGATATTCGCGTCGAGAGGGCGCTGCGCGGCGGTGCGCTGTGGAACGAAGTCAAGGACAAGCTCAACGCGTCGGGCCTCAGCCTGTCGGGCGGTCAGCAGCAGCGCCTGTGCATCGCGCGCACCATCGCGGTGCGGCCGGAAGTGATCCTGTTCGACGAGCCGTGCTCGGCGCTGGATCCGATCTCGACCGCGAAGATCGAGGAGCTGATCGACGAGTTGAAGGATCAGTACACGATCGCGATCGTGACCCATAACATGCAACAGGCTGCCCGCGTCTCCGACAGCACAGCCTTCATGTATCTCGGCGAGTTGATCGAGTTCGATCAGACCAACAAGATCTTCACATCACCGACCGATCGCCGCACCCAGGATTACATCACCGGCCGCTTCGGCTGACGCGACATATTCGCGGGAGGAATTTGAGATGGCTTTTGAACACACCACCAAGGCTTTCGACGACGATCTGCAGGAGCTGACCCGTCTCGTCGCCGAGATGGGTGGCCTCGCGGAACGGCAGATCGTCGAATCCGTCGATGCGCTGATCCGCCGGGACGTCGCGCTCGGTGCGCGCGTCGTCGCCACCGACGCCGAGATCGACCAGTTGCAGCGCACGATCGAAGAGCGCGCCGTGCTGACCATCGCCAAACGCCAGCCGATGGCTGTCGATTTGCGCGAGATCGTCGGCGCGCTGCGCGTCGCCACCGATCTGGAACGCATCGGCGATCTCTCCAAGAATATCGGTAAGCGCGTCAATGCACTCGACAGCGACTTCCATCCGCTGAAGCTGATCCGCGGCCTCGAACACATGACCGACCTCGTGACCACCCAGGTCAAGGCCGTGCTCGACGCCTATGCCGCACACGATCTGCCCGCTGCGATGACGGTGTGGAAGGGCGACGAGGAAATCGACGCGATCTGCACCTCGCTGTTCCGCGAACTCCTGACCTATATGATGGAAGACCCGCGTAACATTTCGTTCTGTATCCACCTGATGTTCTGCGCCAAGAACATCGAGCGGATCGGTGACCATGCCACCAATATTGCGGAAACCGTGTTCTACATGATCGAGGGCCAGCAAATCCTCGACAAGCGCCCGAAGGGCGACATGACCACATTCGCGAATACGCCGACGGTCTGAAGCATGATCCGGAAAAGTGGGAGCCAGTCTTCCGCAAGGATCATGATCTAAAGGCTTTTCGGACCTCACTGAGGATATTGACCATATGGCTGTGAATGCACGCATTCTGGTGGTGGAGGACGAGGAAGCCCTCACGACGCTTCTTCGCTACAACCTCGACGCCGAAGGCTATGATGTTGAAACCGTCGCTCGCGGCGACGACGCCGACACCCGCTTGAAAGAGCGGGTGCCGGATCTCGTGGTGCTCGACTGGATGCTGCCGGGCCTGTCCGGCATCGAACTGTGCCGCCGCCTGCGCGCACGGCCCGAAACCAAGGCATTGCCGATCATCATGCTGACGGCGCGTGGCGAAGAGAGCGAGCGCGTTCGCGGTCTCGCCACCGGTGCCGACGACTACATCGTCAAGCCGTTCTCCGTGCCGGAGCTCCTGGCCCGCGTGAAGGGCCTGCTCCGTCGTGCAGCTCCCGAGCGTCTCGCCACCGTCCTGGCGTTTGGCGACATCGAACTCGACCGTGACAAGCGCCGCGTCGTGCGCTCAAGCCGTCCGATCGATCTCGGTCCGACCGAATATCGCCTGCTGGAGTTCTTCCTGGAACATCCGGGCCGCGTGTTCAGCCGCGAGCAGTTGCTCGACAGCGTCTGGGGCCGCGACATCTATATCGACGAGCGCACCGTCGACGTGCATATCGGCCGCCTGCGCAAGCTGCTCAATCCCGCCGGTGAGCCCGATCCGATCCGCACCGTCCGCGGCGCCGGCTACGCGCTGGACGACCGCTTCGACAAGGCGGCGGAGTAGGTATCTTCCTTCTCCCCGCCTGCGGGGAGAAGGTGGCCCAGCATAGCGCAGCGACGCCGGGTCGGATGAGGGGGACTCTCCATCGCCTTCGGAGTCTGTGGAGCGCCCCCCTCACCCGACGCCCTCATGCGGACGCCGACCTCTCCCCGCAAGCGGGGCGAGGTTAGAAGCCCCCAAACAAAAAATGCCCGGCTCATCACCGGGCATTTTCATTTGGCTTAGATGCTTTCCAGCTCAGCGCGTCGGCTTCGGCACTGCGCGGCGGCGATCGCTGGCCGGCTGATAAGCGATGCGCGAGTGATGCGCGCAATAGGGGGCGCCGGCCAGGGCCTTGCCGCCGCAGAAGTAGAAGTCCGCGCTCGACGGATCGCCGATCGGCCAATGGCAAGTGGCTTCGTTGAGTTCGACCAGCGACAGGCGCTGGCTGATCGGCACAATGTTGTCATAGGCGATCGGATCGGGCTCGGCCTCGATCTCGTAATTATGGGCCAGCGCGGTATTGCCGCGTGCCATCGGGCGGGCGACACGTACCATCTGCTGGGCCGGGCGCGCCTTGCGCTGCCGCGGAGCTGCCGAGGAGGGGCTCTTGGCACGGCCGGACAGGC
The DNA here is from genome assembly GCF_034044155.1 of Tardiphaga sp. 42S5. NCBI lineage: Bacteria > Pseudomonadati > Pseudomonadota > Alphaproteobacteria > Hyphomicrobiales > Nitrobacteraceae > Tardiphaga > Tardiphaga sp. 42S5. The sequence goes on from NZ_CP139027.1 coordinate 1,236,253, forward strand.
CAAGGCGGTGAACCTTGCCGATCACGGCGTTGCGGGTCACGTTACCGAGTTCCGCAGCGATCTGGCTGGCGGAAAGGCCGCCTTCCCAGAGTTTCTTCAACTGTTCGACGCGATCGTCGGTCCATGTCATTACCGTCATCGCCGTTTTCCCTTCGTGAGCGCCGGCCTGACCGGGCAGCGCTGCGAGTTGAGACTTCAAAAATCCCTGCGGTCAGAATCCTTTAGCGCTCACCGGGCGCGAATTTCGCGTCCGGCTGTTACGCCGCACTGGATGTGTCAAAAGGATCTACCGCCGCACGAGATGTCGTATCCGACGAGGCAAAAGCTACAATATGCCGTGACTCGCGCGCAAGAGTCGGGCATGCCGCGTCCACATGCTTCTGCAAGTAAAGCTGCAAAATCGGCTTTTTCTGCGACTCCGTGTGACTCGAAAGCCGCAGTGCGCGGTTGACAGTCTTCACAGCACACATAGAATAATGCCCACGTGCCGCCCGAGAAGGGCGGCACGTTTCGTTTCTAGGGTCCGTTGTTCGATTTCGTACAATTGTCATCGACGTGGACGCCGTCTTTTCGATCGGATCGGTTATGACCAGCAACGCAACGTCCTCGCCCCTCTCTCAGGCTCACTTGCTGCCTGTTTTCGCGCGTGCGGATGTCGCTTTCGAGCGCGGTGAGGGCGCGTGGCTGATTGGAACCGATGGCGAGCGCTATCTCGATTTCACCAGCGGCGTGGCCGTGAACGCGCTCGGTCATGCGCATCCGCATATGGTCGCCGCGCTGCAGGAGCAGGCCACCAAGCTCTGGCACATGTCGAACCTGTTCAAGAGCCCGGACGGTGAACGCCTCGCCGCGCGGCTGTGCGAACAAAGCTTTGCCGACTTCGTATTCTTCGCCAATTCGGGTGCGGAAGCGATGGAATGCGCGATCAAGGTGACCCGCCACTATCATTTCTCCAAGGGCCACCCCGAGCGCACGCGCATCATCACCTTCGAAGGCGCGTTCCATGGCCGCACCCTCGGCACGCTCGCTGCGACCGGGGCTGCCAAATATCTCGAAGGCTACGGCACGCCGCTCGACGGCTTCGATCAGTTGCCGCTCGGCGATATCGAAGCCGTGAAGAAGGCGATCGGTCCGAACACCGCCGGCATTCTCATTGAGCCGCTGCAGGGTGAGGGCGGCGTGCGTGCGCCGAGCAACGCGTTCTTCGGCGCGCTGCGCGAACTCTGCGACAAGAACGGCATTCTGCTGATCTTCGATGAAGTGCAGACCGGCATGGGCCGCACCGGCGAGTTGTTCGCCTATCGGCGCATCGGCGTGACGCCGGATGTGATGTCGCTGGCCAAGGCGCTCGGCGGCGGCTTCCCGATCGGCGCGTGCCTCGTTACGGCGGAAGCGGCCGAAGGCATGGCGCCCGGCTCCCATGGTTCGACCTTCGGTGGCAATCCGCTGGCGGTCGCTGCCGCGAATTCCGTGCTCGATATCATGCTGAAGCCCGGTTTCTTCGATCACGTGAAGAAGATGTCGCTGCTGCTCAAACAGAAACTCGCGGGCGTGGTCGACGGCCACCCTGATGTGCTCAGCGAAGTGCGCGGCGAAGGTCTGCTGATCGGCCTCAAGGCCGTGGTGCCGGCTGGTGATCTCGTGGCCGCATTGCGTGACGCGAAGCTGCTGACCGTCGGCGCCGGCGACAATGTCGTGCGCTTCCTGCCGCCGCTGATCGTCAGCGAGTCCGAGATAGAGCAGGCCGTGCAGCGGCTGGAACAGGCTTGCGTGGCCCTCGGTTCATCCGCCAAGACGCACGGAGCCGTGTGATGAGCACGTCACCGCGGCACTTCCTCGATCTCACGGCCGTGCCGGCCAGTGAGTTGCGCAATATCATGAACGCGGCTGCCGCCATGAAGGCGAAGCTGAAGGGGCGGGATGGCTCGAATGCCGAGCCCGATCGTCCGCTCAAGAACAAGACGCTGGCGATGATCTTCGAAAAGCCCTCGACGCGCACCCGCGTGTCGTTCGAGGTCGGCATGCGCCAGCTCGGCGGCGAAGTCGTGATGCTCACCGGCGCCGAAATGCAGCTCGGTCGCGGTGAGACCATCGCCGACACCGCGCGCGTGCTGTCGCGCTTCGTCGACATCATCATGATCCGTATTCTCAACCATGACTCGCTGATGGAGCTCGCCGAGAATGCCACCGTGCCGGTCATCAACGGCCTGACGCGCTTCTCGCATCCCTGCCAGGTGATGGCGGATGTCATGACCTATGAGGAGCACCGGGGTCCGATCAAGGGGCGCACCGTGGCCTGGACCGGCGACGACAACAACGTGCTGATGTCCTGGGCGCACGCGGCCGAGCGCTTCCAGTTCAAGCTCAATATCGCGACGCCGCCGCAGCTGTCGCCGAAGAAGCCGTTCAAGGACTGGGTCAAGGCGACAGATGCGCCGATCACCTTCAGCGACGATCCCGATGCGATGGTGAAGGGCGTCGACTGCGTCGTCACCGACACCTGGGTGTCGATGGGCGACAAGGACGGCGAGACCCGCCACAATCTGCTCAAGCCCTATCAGGTCAATGCGCGGCTGATGTCGCTGGCCAAGCCGGACGCACTCTTCATGCACTGCCTGCCGGCGCATCGCGGCGAGGAGGTCACCGACGAGGTGATCGACGGTCCGCAGTCGGTGGTGTTCGACGAGGCCGAAAACCGTCTGCATGCGCAGAAGGGCATTCTAGCTTGGTGCCTCAACGCGGTGGCGTGAGACAGCACGGAGCTTTCCTTCTTCCCCTCTCCCCTTGCGGGAGAGGGTGCCTGAGCAAAGCGAGGGCGGGAGAGGGGGAGCGGCAAAGCGCGGTGTTTGTGGCGTCCCCTCTCCCGTCTCGAACATGCTTCGCATGTTCGATCCACCCTCTCCCACCTGGCGAAGCTTCGCTTCGCGCGGGGGAGAGGAGAAAAAGTCGTGCGTCACCTGGATTTCCCGGTTCCATCGCCCCCTTTCACTTGCGGCCCTCCGCCCCCAAATAGAGCGCCATGACCCCATCAAATCCAAATCTCCAGCCCGACGCCCCCATCCGCGCGCCGTCTTCCGTTCCGGTCGATGACGCGGTGCTGCCCTTCGAGGTTGCCCCGCTCGATCTGCGCGGGCGGCTGACGCGGCTTGGTCCGGCACTCGATGAACTGCTCGCCAAGCATGATTATCCCGCGCCAGTGGCCAAGCTGCTCGGCGAGGCCATCGTGCTGACGACGCTGCTCGGCTCCTCGCTGAAATTCGACGGCCGCTTCATCCTGCAGACCCAGACCGACGGTCCGGTGTCGCTGATGATCGTCGACTTCCGCGCGCCCGATAAAATGCGCGCCTATGCGCGGTTCGATGCCGAGCGCCTTTTGCCCGGTCTCGGCACCGCGGCGCTGCTCGGCAAGGGCCATCTGGCGATGACCGTCGACCAGGGGGCGGATATGAGCCGCTATCAGGGGCTCGTCGCGTTGAATGGCGGCACGCTGGAAGATGCTGCGCATGAATACTTCCTGCGCTCCGAACAGATTCCGACCAAGGTGCGCCTCGCCGTCGGCGAGGAATGGCGCAGCGGCGAGGAAGGCGGCCCGACACATCGCTGGCGCGCCGGCGGCATGCTGCTGCAGTTCCTGCCGAAGGCGCCGGAGCGCGTGCAGCGGGATCTCCATGCCGGCGATGCGCCGGACGGCGCGAAGGTGGATGCTGTGCCGGAAGATGACGCCTGGGTCGAGGGCCAGTCGCTGATTGGCACCGTCGAGGATGTCGAGCTGATCGATCCCGATCTGTCCGGCGAGCGGCTGCTGTATCGCCTGTTCCACGAGCGCGGCGTCCGCGTTTTCGCGCCATCGCCGCTGCGCGCGGAGTGTTCCTGCTCGCGCGATGCCGTGTCCGGCATGCTCAAGAGCTTCGAGCCGCAGGACCGCGCCGACATGGTCAAGGACGACAAGGTCGTCGTGACCTGCGAGTTCTGTTCGTCGGTGTACGAGTTCACACCGCAGGAAGCGGGCGTGGAATAGGCGTTCGCCCGCGTCCTCCCGACCCAAGCTCGTCATTCCGGGGCGCACGTAAGCGGCAGAGCCGCTGAAGTGCGGACCCGGAATCTCAGAGTGTTTTGCGCTGAACATGTCGGGATTCCGGGTTCGCGATACGCCGCCTTCAGCGCCTCCTCGCGCCCCGGAATGACAGTGTAGGGTACCCGAACATTTTTTCCTATCCGTCGTTGACAACATCCCCATAAGGTTTATATTCCCCTGCGTCCTGCCCCACCGAGAGGGGCGATCGCGATCGTCACGTTCGCGGGGCAGGATGCGGTGGACGCCGGAGATGCGGCGTTACGCGGTTCATGGGTGACGTCTGTCTTCGGGCAGGACGGATCTGCGCCAGCACTGCCACTGGCTAGGAGACGGCTGGCCTTGGGATGGAAAGACGCCCTGGACAGTGTGACGGACGACCAAGTCAAAACGCGTTCGGCCTATTCGCTTGAGGCTCCCTTCCCATCGCCTTGGGACTTTAATTCGGTGATCGGATCGTTCGCTGAGGCAAAGTGCAAGCAACCGAAAAAACACCGCAGGCGGAACGTCGGGCACTTGCTCGGCGCCTCCGAAAGTCCTGGTGCACTCACAATTGCGGAAGACCGCATCGCATCAGGCCCAAGGGTGCAAAGGGCACCCGGCGTTCCGCACGCCCTCTCACAAGGGGGCGGGAATGCAAGCAACGACGGCGCCCCCGCGCCGCAAACAATGGGGGTGATGACGCATGTCTGAAGAGCAGTGGCTGTTTGACAGTTGAATCTGCGATGAGGCCGTAGGATGGGTAGAGCGCAGGCGCATCTTGCGCCGGAGCGAAACCCATCACCTATCGCACGTGTTAATGATGGGTTTCGCGAAGACGCTCTACCCATCCTACATTTCGGCGGTCGCCTAATTCAGCACACGCTTCCCGTCCGGTCCGTCCAGCGAAAACAGCGGTACGTCGATCTCGAACGGCTCGCCGGCATCGGTCACCATCTGATAGGTGCCTTCCATGAAGCCGGACGTTGTCGGCAGCGGCACGCCCGATGTGTATTCGAAGCGTTCGCCGGGGCCGAGCACGGGCTGTTCGCCGACGACGCCTTCGCCGCGCACTTCCTGCATGCGGCCGGACGCATCGGTGATGATCCAGTGCCGGGTCTTCAGCTGCACTGTCTCTTTGCCGGCATTGGTGATGACGACCGTATAGGACCAGAAAAACTCGCGCTTCTCCTGCGACGAGCGTTCAGGCATGAAATTCGGTTCGACGGTGACTTCAATCTGTCGTGTTATGGCGCGGTACATGGCGGTGTCATCGTTCAAAATGCGTCGCAAGCATAGCGAAAAACACGTTACCGGCCAAATCCAGGGAAAATCGGCTTGGAGTGCTGCGCGGAACTGCGCCGGGCCATCGCGGTTTCAACATAGTTACCGCATAATCGATCCCTGATTTGGCTATGACTTGACGGATCGTCCCCTGCAAATGGCCTGCGTGGTGTGGGGCGGTCGATTTCCATCATGCGACGATTTCCGTTGAGCGGTGCTGAATGACCTCTGTTGCCGACCCGATTGCCGGCCAGTCCCACGCAGATGCGTCCTCCCACGTGTCCGGGTCGCGCGCCTCGACGCGTGCCGATGCCGTGTCGCTTCCCGTCGCAGGCACCGAACGCGAATTGCGCCTCGATCTGTTTCGCGGGCTGGCGCTGTGGCTGATCTTCATCGATCACCTGCCGCCGAATATCCTGACCTGGCTGACGATCCGTAATTACGGTTTCAGCGACGCTACCGAGATCTTCATCTTCATCTCCGGCTATACCGCCGCTTTCGTCTATGGCCGCGCGATGCAGGAGCAGGGCACGCTGGTTGCCAGCGCGCGCATCTTCAAGCGGGTCTGGCAGATCTATGTCGCCCACGTCTTCCTGTTCACGATCTTCCTCGCGGAAATTTCCTATGTTGCGACGCGGTTCGAGAACCCGCTTTATTCCGAGGAAATGGGGATTCTCGATTTTCTCAAACAGCCTGACGTGACCATCGTTCAGGCGCTGTTGCTGAAATTTCGCCCGGTGAACATGGACGTGTTGCCGCTCTATATCGTCCTCATGCTGTTCCTGCCGCCGATCCTCTGGCTGATGCGCCGCCGCGCCGATCTCACGCTGGCGCTGTCGGTCGGTCTTTATGCGCTGACCTGGGAATTCGACCTGCATCTGACCGCCTACCCGAACGGCGTTTGGGCCTTCAATCCGTTCGCCTGGCAGTTGCTGTTCGTATTCGGTGCCTGGTGCGCGCTGGGCGGCGCCGTCAGGATGTCGCGGATACTGTCATCCAACATCACGCTGTGGCTCTGCGTGGCCTATCTTCTGGCGGCGTTCTGGGTGACGCTGACCTGGTACATTCCGCAGATCCATCATCTGCTGCCGAAAGTCATCGAGCAGTGGATGTATCCCATCAACAAGACCGATCTCGACGTGCTGCGCTTCGCCCACTTCCTGGCGCTGGCGGCGCTCACAGTCCGTTTCCTGCCCAAGGACTGGCCGGGGCTGAAATCGGTCTGGCTGCGGCCAATGGTGCTGTGCGGCCAGCACTCCCTCGAAATCTTCTGTATCGGGGTGTTCCTGGCCTTTGCCGGCCATTTTGTGCTGGCTGAGGTCGCCGGCGGAGCCGGCATGCATGCCCTGATCAGCTTCCTCGGCATAGTTGTTATGTCAACCGCCGCTTGGGTATTTTCGTGGTACAAGGGCGTCACTGTCAAAGGCGGATCCCGCGCCAAACGATCCGACGCGGATCTCGCAGGAGGGGAAGCATGAAGGCCGTTCTGCGGCTCACGATGCTGGCTGGCCTGCTGGTGGCGGCTCCTGTCCGGGCCGAACCGCCCGCGCATACCTGTGAGGTTCCCGCCTACCTCCTGACCTCCGAAAGCACCCTGCCCAAGGTCGAGGCTGCGGCCAAACCGGGCGGAAAGCTCGATATTCTGGTCGTTGGCAGCCGATCCTCAGTGATCGGGGTCTCAGACCACTCCGCAGCCTATCCGAACCGCCTGCAGGCCTATCTGAAGGAGAAGCTACCGGGCGTCGAGGTGAACGTGGCACTGGAGCTGCAGGTCAAGAAGACCGCCGAGGAAATGGCCCCGACCCTGGAACAGCTGGTGACGGACAAGAAGCCGAACCTGGTGATCTGGCAGACCGGAACCGTGGATGCCATGAAGCAGGCCGACGCCGACGACTTCCGGAACGCCCTAGATGAGGGCGTTGCCGTCATGCAAAAGGCCGGAACTGACGTCATTTTAATGAATCTGCAGTACAGTCCGCGCACGGAGACGATGATTTCCGGCTCCGCCTACCTAGATAATATGCGTGTGGTGGCGCAGCAGCACGACGTCCCGCTGTTCGACCGTTTCGCCATCATGCGGCACTGGAATGAGAGCGGTGATTTTGACCTGTTCAGCGCGTCGCCCGGCATGGAGCTGGCGAAGCGGGTGCATGATTGTCTTGGCCGGGCGCTTTCGACCTTTGTCGTCGATGCGGCCAAGATCAAAGCAGCGGATTTGAGGATTCAGCGTTAATGAGTTTCGTCGGCCATTTGTCTCGCTTTGCTGTCGTCGCTGCCTTTGCTGCTTCCACGACCTTCGCGCTCCCGATCTCGTCGTCCGTCGCGCACGCGGAAACGGCGCAGGCCGCTCCGGCTGACAGCAAGGGCGCTGATCAGAGCATTGCGGTCAATGATCCCACGGACGCCGCGAAGAGGGGCGTCGCTGCAAAAGCCATCGACAGGGTCAAGGAAGTCGCAAAGACCGCGACCGATATCTTGAGCCGCGTCCCCTGCCGCACGCCCAAGGGCGGCATGAAGGCGATGGGCGCGCTGCCGCATGTAGCCAGCCGGCTCGTTGCCGGCAAGCCCGTGGTCATCGTTGCGTTCGGCTCGTCCTCCACCGAAGGCTACGGTTCGACGGCGCCGGAATTCACCTATCCGAACCGCCTTGCCGCGCAGCTGCATCGTGCTTACCCGTCGGCCAATATCACCGTGCTCAACCGCGGCAAGGGCGGCGAAGATGCGCCGGAAATGATGGCGCGGCTGCAGAGCGAAGTGATCAATTCGAAGCCCGATCTCGTGATCTGGCAGGTCGGCACCAATGCGGTGCTGCGCAATCTCGATCCCGGCGAAACCAGCAAGATGGTGGAAGACGGTGTCGCCCGCATTCAGGCCGCAGGCGCCGATCTGGTGCTGGTCGATCCGCAATATTCGCCGCTGGTGAATACGCGGCCGGAAGGCACCAGCAAGATGGTCTCGCTGCTCCACAAGGTCGCCGAACTGCGCAAGGTCGGCATCTTCCCGCGCTTCGAAGTGATGAAGGAATGGCACGAAGGCCAGCAGATGTCGTTTGACAGCTTCGTCATTGCCGACGGCCTGCATATGAACGATTGGGGCTATGCCTGCTTCGCGCAGCTGCTCGGCGACAACATCATCAAGTCGGTCGGCCAGGTGAAGCTTGGCATCAATGAACCGCAGATTCAGCAGGCGCAGAAGCCGCTGTAAGTTTATTGTGGTAGTTGAAACTAAAACGCCGTCATGGCCGGGCTTGTCCGGGCCATCCACGTCTTGGTTTGAGGCAAAGACGTGGATACCCGGCATTCGCCGGGCATGACGGAGTGTGATGGCGCGAACTACGCCTTCGCCAGTGCCGCTTCGAGATCCTCGATCAGATCGTCACGATGCTCGAGGCCCGCCGAGAAGCGGATGAAACCTTCCGTGATCCCGAGTTCGAGTCGCGCCTCCAGCGGCAGGCGCTGATGCGTCGTCGTCGCCGGATGCGTGACGAGGCTCTTGGCGTCGCCGAGATTGTTCGAGATACGAGCCACTTTCAGCTCGTTGAGGACGCGGAACGCCGCGGTCTTGCCTCCCTTTACCTCGAAGCCGATCAGCGTCGAACCGGCGCGCATCTGCTTCTTCACCGTTGCCGCCTGCGGATGATCCTCGCGGCCCGGATAGATCAGCCGCGAAATCTTCGGATGCTGGGCCAGCACGTCTGCGATAGCAGCCGCGGTCTGCGTCTGCCGTTCGACACGGATCGCCAGCGTCTCCAGTCCCTTCACCAGCGTCCACGCATTGAACGGCGAGATCGAGGGGCCGGTCTGGCGCAGATAGTTGTGAATATGCTCGTCGATGAAGTCCTTCGACGACAGGATGATGCCGCCGAGGCAGCGCCCTTGCCCATCGATGTGCTTGGTCGCCGAATACACGACGACATCTGCACCGAGCGCCAGCGGGCTCTGCCAGAGCGGCGTCGCGAACACGTTATCGACAATCAGTCGCGCACCGCCGGCATGGGCGATGTCAGCGATGGCTGATATGTCGAGCACGTCGAGCGTCGGATTGGTCGGACTTTCCAGGAACAGCGACTTGGTGTTTGGGCGCATTGCCTTCTGCCACTGGTCGAGGTCGAGGCCATCGACGAGGGTGAACTCGATGCCATAGCGCGGCAGCAGCTCTTCGATGACGTAGCGACAGGAGCCGAACAGTGCCTTGGCGGCGACGACGTGATCGCCCATGCGCAGCGGCGCGAGAATGGCGGTGGTCACGGCGGCCATGCCGGTGGCCGTCGAGCGTGCGGCCTCCGCACCTTCGAGGTCGATCATGCGGCTCTCGAACATCGACGTATTCGGATTCGAAAAGCGCGAATAGATGAAACCGGGATCTTCGCCCTTGAACCGCGCCTCGCAGGCTTCAGCGGTCTCGTAGATGAAGCCCTGCGTGAGGAAGAGGGCTTCGGACGTCTCGTTGAATTGCGAGCGCAGCGCGCCGGAATGAACGAGCCGGGTTTCGGGGCGATAGGACTTCGTAGACATGTGACCTCCAACGTACCCGCGTAATACGGGCACAAAAAACCGGCCTGGACGGACGTCCTCAGGCCGGGATCGCATGCTGGAAGGACATGTGTCCCCGGCCTGTTTAGCGACTTATTTTACGTGGCTGCAAGCCGGCCGGCTCAAATCACCACGGGATAACGATGTGCATATTCCCGCTTGCCCTTTTCGTCAAGGCGGGGCTGAGATAACCGGTAAAGTCGCTATTTTTCAGTGTATTCTCGCTGAAGGACGACCGAAGGACGAGACCTGTGCCGTTTACGCTTGCCCCCGATGCCGATGGAATTCTGCCCGACCGCATGATTGCGGCGATGGCCGATGCCGGCCTGATCCTGCCGGAATATCCCTTCGTCGAGAGCCAGATTCAGCCCGCCAGCCTCGATCTGCGGCTGGGCTCCATCGCCTATCGCGTGCGCGCCAGCTTCCTGCCGGGGCCGAATTCGACGGTCGCCGAACGCATCGACGAGCTGAAGCTGCACGAGATCGACCTGTCGGACGGTGCGGTGCTCGAAACCAACTGCGTCTACATCGTGCCGCTGATCGAAAGCCTGGCGCTGCCGCCGAACATCTTCGCGGCTGCCAATCCGAAGAGCTCCACGGGACGCCTCGACGTGTTCACGCGGGTGATTGCTGATGGCACCAGACGGTTCGATGTGATCGGTGCGGGCTATCACGGGCCGCTTTATGCCGAAATCAGCCCGAAGACATTCCCGGTATTGCTGCGCGAAGGCTCGCGCCTGTCGCAGGTCCGTTTCCGCGTCGGCGATGCGGTGCTCGACACCGAGGCGCTGGAAGAACTACATGCGCAGGAGCCGCTGGTCGACAGCGACACGGCCGATCTCAACAACGGCCTCGCGCTGTCTGTCGATCTCTCCGGCGAGAATGCCTCGGGCTTCGTCGGCTACCGCGCCAAACGCCATACCGGCGTCGTCGATATCGATCGTCGCGGTGGCTACAGCGTCAATGAATTCTGGGAGCCGATCTCGGCGCGCAAGGACGGCACGCTGATCCTCGATCCCGGCGAGTTCTACATTCTTGCCTCCAAGGAAGCGGTGCAGGTGCCGCCGGACTACGCCGCCGAAATGGTGCCGTTCGATCCGCTGGTCGGCGAATTCCGCGTCCACTATGCCGGCTTCTTCGATCCCGGCTTCGGCCATGACGGCGCCGGCGGCAAGGGCTCGCGCGCGGTGCTGGAAGTGCGCTCGCGCGAAGTGCCGTTCATTCTCGAACATGGCCAGATCGTCGGCCGTCTCGTCTATGAGCGCATGCTGGATCGTCCGGATGCCCTCTACGGCCAGCGCATCGGTTCGAATTATCAGGGCCAGAGCCTGAAGCTCTCGAAGCACTTCAAGGTCTGACGGGGGCGTCGTCGCGTCAACGTTTCGCAGTCTGTACCAATGCCGCAGGTGACGGCGACAATGCCCGCTTCATCTCGGCGTAGGAACGCAACTGCGCGGCGTTCCTTAGGGCCTGGTTGCGGGCTTCGCCGGGCGGCAGCAATGCGGCCTCGCTGATCCGGGAAGCCGCTTGAATCTCCAGGTGATCGGCCGAAAGAAAGACAGTTTTCTGCCTGCTGCGCATCGTGCTTGTCCTTTCGTGGCGCTCTAATTCGGTGCACGAAGGTCGGCGTCGAGCCAGCCTGCAGATCTGGATTTCATAGGGTCGTCTGCAATTAAGGCTTTGATGAAATGGCCGCATGACCCGCATTCGAACGAGCGCGGGTTCACCCCAGACGACCCCGGACCGATCCGGGCGAGCATCATGCGGGACATGCATCTGGGGCAGCGCGGACGTTCGCTTGAAGTGAGATTGTTCGGTTCGGGCCGAATTTCAGTCATGGTGCACCCCTGTGTAACAGGCGGGAGCACGATGCTCTCAGTCACCGACAAAAGCCGATGTGCAGCTCGGTGATCGCCGACCATGCGCTCCATATGTCGGAGAGTCGACATAATTCTCCCGTTCCATCATTAATTCCCAGAAACTCAGGCTTTTATCAGTCCGGTGTTCGACACTGGCTTAGTTCGCGCTTGAAAGCCTTTGGAAGCACTCGCACGACAAGTCTTCGACCTTCTTTCGGTCAAGTATTTTGATGGTCCCGCGCGCGTAGGTAATGATGCCCGCCTTCTGCAGGTTGCTCGCGACTTCCGTGACCGACGTACGCCGCACACCCAGCATCTCGGAAAGGAACTCCTGCGTCAGTTCGACCGTATCGCTTGCGGCACGATCGGACGACTGGAGCAGCCAGCGGCAGAACCTCTGGTCGATGGGATGTAGCGCGTTGCAGCCGGCGGTGACGCGCGACTGCATGAGCAGCACTTCGTTGTAGTCGATGCACAGCTTCCGGATGACCTCGTTCGCCGCGACTGCCTTCCTCAACTGCGATGCCGCGATCAGCGTACAGGTCATAGGAAGCTGAACGACGACGCGGGCCGACGACTTGTAGAGGCCGATTCCCGCCATCGCCCCGACGACGCCCTCACGTCCTACCGTCGATGTCTCGATGGCCTTGGCGTCCTGCATGACAACGAGCAAGGAGAGCATCCCGCTGTGGGGGAAGTAGACCTGGTCGAACTCCTCACCGGATTCCAGCAACACCTGCCCTTGCGGGAGATTCCGGGTTGAAAGATTGGGAAGGAGCATCTCGAGTTCGGAGCGCGGCAAGGTCGAGAGCAGCTTGTTGTCCAAGGGACCGCCTGAATTCGGCGACAGCATGCAGGTTTCCTGCCCGATCGGTCGGGCCGCTTCCGCAAGGGGGTTGGAATACGCTCCGAGAGCACGTTCCACGCGGGTTACCGTACATATGGGGTGCCGGACGCGAGAATGAGCGGCGCCAAGCCCTGCCGGCAGGCCGTCTTGCGGAATCGCGATTGGCAGACCCCGGATAACCAAATTCACTCAGGCGCTTAGGACGATTGCGCTGAATGATAATATTTCTCTCCTTGGACGGGGTGTGCGCTTCGCAACCTCCCAGATCTCCGTGGCACCAAAAAAAGGCCCGCATGGCTGCGGGCCTAAGTTTTTTCTGGAGACGAAGTAGACGATAGATCGTCAGGCTTACTGAACGAAGCCTGCGCCGAAGTTGCCCAGGTTGAAGCGGTAGTTCAGGCCAGCCTTGATCGTGTGCTCGTCGTTCTTGAAACCGCCGACAGCGAGAGCTGGTGTGAGGAAGGTGACGTTGCCGAAGTCGTAATACTGATATTCGACCTTGCCCGACCAGTTCTGGGTGAACAGATATTCGAGACCGCCGCCAACCGTGTAGCCATCGCGGCCGCCGTCGCCGCCGAAGCCATTGGTGAAGCGCGAGTCAGCCCAGGCGTAGCCGCCCTTCACGTAGAGCAGGGCCGGACCCCAGGTGTAGCCGAGACGACCGGTGACCGAACCGAGACCACGATTGTCGAAGTTGCTGTTGGTGTCCTTGAAGCTGTAATTGGCTTCGAGACCGAACACCCAGTTCGGCGCGAACTGGTAGTCGTAACCACCCTGCACACCGCCCATGAACGTGCCGTCGCGGCTGCCAATCAGCGCGTTGTCTTCACCCGGGAACGCGCCGCCGATGTGACCGCCGATGTAAAAACCGGTCCAGTTGTAGATCGGAGCAGCCGGAGCATAGGCCGGAGCCTTGGTGTAGGGGCGCGCAGCCAGGTCGGCAGCAGACGCGGGAGCAGCCAAGGCGACGAGGGCCAGAGCAGCGGTAGACAGTAGAAGCTTCTTCATCAGGTGTTCCTTCTCAATCCCAACGGGGATGACGAAGGCGAACCTAGACTATTGCGCAGTGAATGCTGTCACACGCGTGCAACAGCGCTTCAAACGAAAAAGGCAGCTTTGGCCACCACGTCGCGCTTAGGACACAGCATTGCCCAAATTGATTCAGGAACTTTTCACGATGTGCGATTTCGCTTCAATCATGTTAGAATTGAGGCGACGGAACCCGACATCGATCCCGGTCAGCCACGGTAACGCAACGCTTCAACCAGCGCTGCGAATGCGGATGTCGGTTGCCGGCGGCTCGGATAATAAAGGTGATAACCCGAGAACGGTTGGCACCAATCGTCCAGCACTTGAACAAGCCGGCCTGAGGCAATGTGATCGCGCACGCGATCCTCCGGCAAATAGGCCAGCCCCAGTCCGTTCAGCACCGCCTTGTGGCGCAGCGACATGTTGTTGAACACGATCTGGCCATCGACACGCACTTTCAAGGCGCGCCCGCGCTTCTCGAACTCCCACGCATAGAGGCCGCCCATGGTCGGCAGACGGATATTGATGCAGTCATGCGCGGTGAGATCTTGCGGTCGTTTCGGCGGCGGTCGTTTGGCGAAATAGGACGGTGCGCCGACCACGACCATGCGAAAGTCCGGTCCGATGCGGACGGCAATCATGTCTTTCGCGACCTGTTCTCCCAGGCGAACACCGGCGTCGTAGCGTTCCGCGACGATATCGATGAGGCCGTAATCGACGACGAGTTCGGCTTTGATGTCGGGACAGCGCGGCAGCAGCTTGGCGAGGGCGGGCCAGATGATCGTTTCGGCGGAATGCTCACCGGTGGTGATGCGGATGGTGCCGGCCGGCTTCTCGCGCAGCTCCGTGACGGCCGCGAGTTCGGCGTCGATCTCTTCCAGCTTGGGGCCGATCGTCCGGATCAGGCGGTCGGCGCGACGCTGCGGGTCGTTCGGGTCAATAGCCGCAGTCCGAGCCGTTCTTCGAGACCGCGGATGGTGTGGCTGAGCGCGGATTGAGAGACGCCGAGTTTGGCGGCCGCGCGCGTGAAGCTCGCCTCCTTCGCGACGGCAAAGAATGCGAGAAGGTCGTCGATTGTCTGGCGGGCCATTCATGAATCCGGCTGATAAGTGCGTGCAGATTATATCATCTAGTGTCATGGGCGCATGATCTCCAGATGTCGCAGGTCGGCGGCAACATCCCACCAGCGCGGGAGCCGCTCATTGGCCGGATGGCACAGGAGATCTGACATGAAGACACGCAAACTCGGACGCAGTGGACTGGAAGTCTCGGCCATCGGTCTCGGTTGTATGGGCATGAGCTTCGGCTACGGGCCTGCGGCCGACACAACAGAAATGACCGCGCTGATCCGCGGGGCCGTCGAACGCGGTGTTACTTTCTTCGATACCGCCGAAGTCTATGGCCCGTTCACCAATGAAGAACTCGTCGGTGCAGCGCTCGCGCCGCTCCGCGATCAGGTCGTTATCGCCACCAAATTCGGCTTCAGGCTCGATCCCGCAACCGGTCAGCAGGTCGGTCTCGACAGCCGCCCCGCACATATTCGCGAGGTCGCCGAAGCATCGCTCAAGCGCTTGAAGATCGATGCCATCGATCTGTTCTACCAGCATCGCGTCGATCCTGACGTGCCGATCGAGGACGTGGCCGGCGCGGTGAAGGACCTGATCACTGAAGGCAAGGTGAAGCATTTCGGCCTGTCCGAGCCGGGCGTGACGACAATTCGCCGCGCCCATGCCGTACAGCCGATCAATCCAGAGCGAATATTCGTTGTGGACGCGGGGCCCCGAGAAGGAAGTGCTGGCGAAGCTTGAGGAGCTCGGTATCGGCAAGGGCTTTCTCACGGGCGCCATGAATGAGAGCACGACGCTCGACAGCGGTGACTTCCGCAACATTCTCCCGCGCTTCACACCCGAAGCGCGCAAGGCAAATCAGGCCCTTGTCGATCTGCTTGGCGAGATCGCGGCACGGAAGCAGGCGACGCCCGCGCAGATCGCGCTGGCATGGCTGCTGGCCCAGAAGCCGTGGATCGTGCCGATCCCGGGCACCACGAAACTGCATCGGCTTGAGGAAAATCTCGGTGCGGCGGCTATAGAGCTGACATCAGACGATCTGCGGGACATCGACAGCGCTGCTGCAAAAATCACCGTGCAGGGCAACCGCTACCCGGACAGGCTGGAGGCAATGACCGGCCGGTAACCTGCAAGTCACTCGCTGCTTAGGTCTCGCGCTGCTGCCACAGCGCCGTGAGGCCTTCGCGATAGGTCGGAAACGCGAGCTTCACGCCAAGCTCGCGTTTCAACCGTGCATTCGAGATGCGGTTATTGCTGGCATAGAAGCTGCGCGCCATCGGGCTCATCTCGGCGGTTGCGAAGTCCTGCTCCGGCGGCGGCGCGATACCCATCAGTGCGGCGGCATAGGTGACGACGTCCTGCGGCGGCGCCGGCTCGTCGTCGCAGAGATTGAAGATGCCGGTCTGCGCGTGATCGAATGCTGCCGCGATGGCCGCCACGATGTCATCCACATGAATGCGGTTGAACACCTGGCCCGGCTTGACGATGCGATGGGCCTTGCCGGCTTTGAGATTTTCCAGCGCATTGCGGCCAGGGCCGTAGATGCCCGCGATGCGCAGAATCGTCGCGCGATCGCCGGCCAGAGCGCGCCAGCCGGCTTCGGCATCGATACGTGCCTTGCGCCGGCCCTCGCCGGAGACCGGGGCGGTTTCGTCGATCCAGGCGCCCTGATGATCGCCGTAAACCCCGACGCTGGAGAGATAAACGATGCGCCGGATGCCGCTGGCGGCAATCTCTGAGCCAAAAGTCTGCAGCACGGGATCGCTATCCGCGCCGGGCGGGATCGAGACGAGCAGCAGATCGGCATCTGCGAGGCGATCGGCAATGCGGGGATCGGTGACATCAGGGTTGAAGACGAGCGTCTCGATGCCGCGGGCTGGCGCCAAGGCTGCCGATGTGCCGGCCGTGCGGACGGTGCCGGCAATCCCGGTGAATTGACCGCCATGCTGCGCGATGAAGCGGTTTGCGCTGTAGCCGAGCCCGAAGACGAAAAGACGCACGGTGATCCCATTTCTGCATGAATTCGGGCGCGCCGGCCCATTTCAAGGTCATCATTCGGGCTGCAGAGCGTGCCGGTCAAGTGCGCGACATCGTCATCTTTTATGCTACTGCTCTACTACGAGACCGGCGCGAATGCCGGCAGATAGATTTGGGAAGGACAAGGCGATGGCCACCACGCTGGCAGCAGATGCATATGCGCCGCGCTACATCAAACTGAATGCGCGCGACAATGTCGCCATCATCGTCAATGATTTTGGCCTGCCCGCGGGCACCATGATGGCCGGCGGCCTGGAGCTGCGTCATTTCGTGCCACAGGGGCACAAGGTGGCGCTGGAAGATATCGCCAAGGATGCGCCGATCATCCGCTACGGCGAAATCATCGGTTATGCGCTGG
This sequence comes from Tardiphaga sp. 42S5, assembly GCF_034044155.1. Classification (NCBI taxonomy): domain Bacteria; kingdom Pseudomonadati; phylum Pseudomonadota; class Alphaproteobacteria; order Hyphomicrobiales; family Nitrobacteraceae; genus Tardiphaga; species Tardiphaga sp. 42S5. The sequence continues at coordinate 1,253,317 of NZ_CP139027.1, forward strand.
ACATGATTTCGGCCGGTGAATGGGTCGAGGAGGCGCGCATCCATATGCCCGATGCGCCGGATCTCGACAGCCTTGAGATTGCCAATGCGGTTCCGGAACCGCAGCCGCCGCTGAAAGATTACACATTCGAAGGTTTTCGCAATCGCGACGGCTCCGTCGGCGTGAAGAATATTCTCGCCATCAGTACCTCGGTGCAATGCGTCGCCGGCACGCTGGAATTTGCGCTCAAGAAGATCAAGGCCGAGCTCCTGCCGCGCTATCCGAATGTCGATGACGTCGTCGCCGTCACCCACGGTTACGGGTGTGGTGTCGCCATCAATGCGCCGGATGCCTATATCCCGATCCGCACGCTGCAGAACATCGCGCGCAATCCGAATTTCGGCGGCGAGGTGATGGTGGTTGGCCTCGGCTGCGAGAAGCTAGCACCGGAGCGTTTGCTGCCGAAGGAGGATCCTGCCAGCATGATGCGCCTGCAGGACGAGGGCAATCAGAGCTTTGGCGACATGGTGGATACGATCACCACCATGGCCGAGGCGCGGCTGAAAATCCTGAACCAGCGCAAGCGTGAGACCTGCCCGGCCTCCGATCTGGTGATCGGCCTGCAATGCGGCGGCAGCGACGCGTTTTCCGGCGTGACCGCCAATCCGGCGCTCGGCTTCGCCAGTGATCTGCTGGTGCGCGCCGGCGCAACGGTGATGTTCTCCGAAGTCACCGAAGTGCGTGACGCCATCGAATTGTTGACGCGCCGTGCCGTCAACGAGGATGTCGGCCGCGCGCTGATCCGCGAGATGGATTGGTACGATTCCTATCTGGCGCGGGGCGGCGCCGATCGCAGTGCCAATACGACGCCCGGCAACAAGAAGGGCGGTCTTGCCAATATCGTCGAGAAGTCATTGGGCTCGATCGTCAAGTCCGGCTCGAGCGCGATCAGTGGTGTGATCGGCCCTGGCGAGCGCGCGACGACGAAGGGACTGCTGTTTGCGGCAACGCCAGCCAGCGATTTTGTCTGCGGCACGCTGCAGCTCGCCGCCGGCATGCAGATGCAGATCTTCACCACGGGACGCGGCACGCCCTATGGGCTGGCGCAGGCGCCGGTCATCAAGGTCTCGACGCGGACTGAACTGGCGAAGCGCTGGTCGGACCTGATCGATTTCGACGCTGGCCGCATTGCGTCAGGCGAGATGACCATCGAGGAAGCCGGCTGGGAGCTGTTCCAGCTGATCCTCGACGTCGCCAGCGGCCGCAAGCGGGTCTGGGCGGACAAATGGGGCTTGCATAACGATCTGGTGCTGTTCAACCCGGCGCCGGTGACGTGAAGAATTTCAAGTGGGATAGGCGAAGTAATAAAAACTCGTCATGCCCGGCCTCGTGCCGGGCATCCATGTCTCGGCCATAAACTCAGGAAGACGTGGATGGCCGGGACATCAAGCGAAGCCCTCGCTTCGCGCTGCCCGGCCATGACGGAGCTTCGTCAGGTCTCTGATATCACTTCAACGCTGCCGCCTTCGCGCCCGATGTCGTCACGCGCCAGATCGTATTGCCGACATCGTCAGCCACCAGCAATGCGCCCTTGCTGTCGATGCGCACGCCGACCGGACGCCCCTGCGCTTCGCCACTGTCGTTGAGGAAACCGGTGAGCACGTCCTGGGGCTTGCCCGATGGCTTGCCGTCAGTGAAGGGCACGAAGATCACCTTGTAGCCGCTTTGCGGGCGTCGATTCCATGAGCCGTGCTGGCCGATGAAGGCACCGCCCTTCATGCTGGCTGGAAACAGGTCTCCGGTGTTGAAGGTCAGGCCGAGCGACGCGGTATGCGCACCGAGCGCGTAATCCGGCGCGATTGCTTTGGCCACCATGTCGGGGCGGGGCGGTTGCACGCGGACGTCCACGTGCTGGCCGTAATAGCTGTAAGGCCACCCATAGAAGCCGCCATCCTTCACCGAGGTCATGTAGTCTGGCACAAGGTCGCTGCCGATCTCGTCGCGTTCGTTGACGGTCACCCAGAGCGCGCCGCTCTGCGGCTGCCACGACGGGCCGTTGGGATTGCGCAGGCCGGATGCGAAGATGCGTGAGGCGCCGGTCGCGCGGTCGATCTCAAGCACCGCGGCGCGGTCTTTCTCGGCCTCCATGCCGTTCTCGCCGACATTGCTGTTGGAGCCGACGGTTGCATAGAGTTTCGTGCCGTCGGGACTCGCCGCGAGATCCTTGGTCCAGTGGTGATTGATCGGGCCGCCGGGCAGGTCAGCCACCTTCACGGCAGGCGTTGTGATCCTGGTATCATTGGTCCTGTAGGGAAACTTCACCACGGCATCGGCATTGGCGACAAAGAATTCGTCGCCCACCAGCACCATGCCGAAGGGTGAGTTGAGCCCTTCGAGAAACGCTGTCCTGGTCTCTGCGACGCCGTCGCCGTCCGCGTCGCGCAGCAGCGAAATGCGATTTGCTGTTGGTGTGCCCGCGCCAGCATGGCCCATCACCAGTTTCATGACCCAGCCCTTGATGCCCTTGCCATCTTCCGGTTTCGGCGGCGCATTGCTTTCCGCCACCAGCACGTCGCCATTGGGCAGCACATAGACCGTGCGCGGATGATCGAGCCCGCGCGCAAAAGCGTTGACCGTCATGTCCTCGGCAGCCTTCGGCTTGGAGCCATCGGGCCAGCCGACCGCTCTGGACACGTTGACAGTCGGGATGAGCGACTTGCTGGGCTCGACGAGTTTGGGTGAGGGCCCGAAGTCTTCGCCGGATGCTATGTTGGATTGTTCGTTGCATCCGGCCAGCGGCAACGTCAGGGCGACGAGACAGGCTGAAAGCAGGAATTTCTGGCGCATGGAATGTCCTTGTGGCTGACGGAATTCAATGCGCGCGATGCAGGAACGTTCGACCTCCCTGCATGAATTTCATGTGAAGCCGGAGTGATGCACGGCTATGGTCCTCCCAACAAACAGGGAAGAAACGATGACCGGACCGACAAATACGAGCGACGAAGCCACATGGATGCGCTGGCGCAGCGTCGCAGATCTCTATCATGCCTATTTCACCGGCCTGATCCTGACCACCGTCACACGCCGCGGCACCGCAGATGCCGCGGAATTCATGTTTCGGATATTCCGCCGGCAGCAGCAGGAGCGATTTCTGCCCGGCCTCGCAAAGCTTGGTCTGTCCGGCCTGCCACCCGCGGTCGCTGCGGCCCAGTATCACTATCTCTCGAACTGGATCGGCGGCGTGTCGGTCGAATATATGTACGAGAGTGACCGCAAGGCCTGGATCCGCTATCCGCCGCCGCGCTGGATCTGGCGCGGCACCGCGATCTGCGGCGTGCCCGGTGAGGTCTCCCGCGCGATGCTGCGCGGCTGGCACGCCAACAACGGCGTCTCGCTCGGCAATCCCCGCATGGGTTTCGTCTGCACCAAGCAGAGCGTCGATGGCCAGGATGGGCTCGAAGGCTATTACTGCGGATACGACCATGATTTGGATATCGATCAGCGTCTGGTGTTCGCGCGCCATCTGGAAGCGCCGTTGTTCGATCCCGCCAAGGCACCCGCGCTGCCGGTGGATAGCTGGCCGAAAGCCCGGCTGGAAAAGGCCTATCGCAACTACGCCATGGAATATGTACGGACCGCAGCGCCTGTGGCGGTTCAACTGTTCGGCCCGGTCGATGCCGGCTATCTGCTGCATCTCACCGGCAGACTGATCGGCATGCAGTATTTCGATGAAGTTTCCGCGGGCTTCGGCCTGCAGCGCGGCGATGCCAGAGCGTTCGCGGAATTTCTGAGCGCCTTGTTCGCGGCGCAGGACGATATCGTGGAGATCGGCAAGTCCGAGGGCCAGGTCGAAATCCGGCAGCAGAGCTGGAAACTGATGGACGGCGTCGCCGACAACAACGCCGCCTGTGCGAAGGCCCTGCAGGGACTGGTCGAGGGCCTTGCGGCAGGATGCGGTCGCAACATACCTGTCACGATGACGCCGGCACCAGGTGGTGCGCTGCCGTTCATCTGGTCGATCGGCTAGCGCCTCGACCCGTTGATACTGCAGTGCAAATCGAGCATCCCCCATGCGTGCGCCGGGCATGGTATTGCCCGCGATCGGTGCTAGGAACGGATGTGTCCGGCAGGCAAGACCGGAAGCTCAGGGAGAATGCATGTCCGACGCTGTCGTCGCCGAACCCCGATTGGTCGATGCCGACAAGCAGCCGCTCCCGAGCCTGAAGGCGCCGGCCAAAAACCCCCTGCTGGATTACCCCATTCTGCCGACCATCCTGCGGCTGGCCTGGCCCAATGTCGTTGCACTGACGGCCGGCACGGTCGTCGTTATTTTCGAGACCACCTATGTCGGCCGGCTCGGCACCGAAGCTCTGGCGGCGATGGCGCTGGTGTTTCCCTTCGTGATGCTGACCATGACCATGTCCGGCGGTGCCATGGGCGGTGGCGTGTCGTCGGCGATTGCGCGGGCGCTCGGCGCCGGTGACCGCGCGCGCGCCGATACGCTGGCGGGCCATGCGCTGCTGATCGCCATCTGCTTCGGCCTCACCTTCACGGTCGGCATGCTGACCTTCGGCTCCATGCTGCTGCAACTGCTTGGTGGCCGCGGTAATGTGCTGAGCCAGGCGCAGGGCTATATCACCGTCTTCTTCGCTGGTGGCGTGATCCCGTGGCTGCTGAATACCTTCGCGGCGATCCTGCGTGGCACCGGCAACATGAAGATGCCCTCCGCCATGCAGATGGCGGGGGCCGCCTTGCAGGTGGTTCTCGGTGGCGTGCTGGGCCTCGGCTTCGGTCCGATCCCGCAATTCGGCATGCCCGGCGTCGCGGCGGGCACGCTGACTGCATTCACGATCGGCACAGGCGTCATGGGCTGGTATGTCTTTTCCGGTCGTGCGCGAGTCCGGCCTCAGATCAGGGGCTTTCGCATTCAGCGCGGAATGTTCTTCGATATTCTGAAAGTGGGTGCCATCGCCTGTTTCAATCCGCTACAGGGCGTTCTGACTCTCCTGATTTTCACCCATATGCTGGCGCATTACGGCACCGCGGTGCTGGCCGGCTACGGCATCGGTGCGCGGCTCGAATTCATGCTGAGCACGCTGGCTTTCGCGGTGGGTATCGCCTCGGTGCCGATCGTCGGCATGGCAATCGGCGCCGGCCGCATCGCGCGTGCGCGCCGCGTGACCTGGACTGGCAGCGTGATCGCCTTCGGTGTCGTCGGCCTGCTCGGCACACTGATCGCGATCTTCCCCGATGCCTGGGTCAATCTGTTCACCAATGATGCCAGCGTGCGCGCGGCAAGCCGGACCTATCTGGCCACCTGCGCGCCAATGTATGCCTTTCTGGGGCTGTCCACGGTGGCCTATTTTGCCTCGCAGGGCGCCGCCAAGGTACTCGGCCCGGTGCTGGCGCAAACCGCGCGGCTGGTCTTTGTCAGCGTTGGAGGCTGGTGGCTGCTGTCTATCGATGCCTCGGCCATAAGCTTTTTCTGGCTCGCGGCGGCGTCCATGGTGCTGCTCGGCCTGCTGTCGGCACTCAGCGTACTGCTGACGTCGTGGGGACCGAAGGCTGGCCCCGTGCCAGAAGTTCGGCCCGTGCTGTGGTGAGTTCGGCCTAGGGAATGGGCCGGCTACCATCTTCGGGGCACTTCAAAAGGGTGAACCCTCTTCTGTGTCGTTTCCGAGCGTGCGGCATCTTTTGGGGAAGCACACAGCCTGCGGCAGCTTTGCTAAGCCATTGCGCTTCCCTTTCGAATCCGGAACGTGCAGGTCGCTCAGTCGGCCGGCGCACGTCGTGTTGCTAGCTCACCGCATTACCTCGGCAGTCCACCGTAATCGTTGTATGGACGGCGCCTCTGATCCGGTCGCTCCAAATAATCCAGTCTCCCTTCATTTGCATGATGCGCACCAAGCGTTGAGGTGGTCCAAACTTGGGGCGGAAGAGCGCCAACTGCCGCATCCGGAAGATTCGTTCAAGCACCGACATCACCTCTCGAGGTTCGCGAGCATGATCATCGAATTCTTTGGCCCTGCAGCGGCAGGAAAGACCACCTTCGCCCACGCGCTATGCAAAAGGCTCAACGAGCGCGGCCATCATGCGGATGTTGTACTCAGCTATCGACCGGGAGCTGAGGCGTCATCCCTCGATCCAGCCGGAGGCATAGCTGCCTTTCGCCGCATCGGTCGCGGAATAACTGAAATCACTTCAATGGCCGCTCGACCTATTGTCAGCAAGAACCAGTTCGACCTTACGTTGAGATTAGTACGGGAACTCCCGCCAAAAAGTATCGTCTGGCTCGTCAGGCTAAGCCAGTATGTCCTGCGTTTATGTCGCCATTGGGATCTGTCGACGGGGTCAGCCAAGATCGTTATTTTTGACCAGGCTTTTGTTCAGGTGACCTGCGCCCTTGCCTTATATAACGAGCACGCAACCGATGCCTCTCTGCAGCAAGCGATTGGACTCGTCCCGAAGGCTGATCTGATCATCCATCTTAATGCACCTCCAGAAATCCTTGAGGCGCGTTTGCGCGAACGGCTGCGTCTTGAATCACCTGCGGAGCGGCTATTTGAGGCGAATGTTGAGAGAAACCTTGCCGCGATTCCAATCGTCGATCGCGTGAATCGCTTGCTTCGTATGCGCGGTGAATCATCGATTTCCCTTAGCTCCCTGGACCCAACGTCGCTTTGCGAGGCGCTCGACCAGGCCGAAGGGATTGTCCTGCGATTGAGAGACCGAAACGCCGTGCGAGACCCGGTCCGATCGATACCCTTGAGAGCCGTTACGCTGATTGAGCCGTGTTGTGCTCTGGAGGGCGGAAAGTCCAACGCACCAGCGAAGCCAGCAACGCGACGCTCGAAGATCAAGCAATCCGCGGAAGTTCTGCGGAAGCACGGGCTATTAAAGTTCCTGGAACTGTCAACCTTATCGCTGATCGAGCCGGTCAAGTCAGCCCGGCTACGCGCTGCTGTGGCTGCGGACGCAAGCCGGATTTTGATCAAGATCAAGGACGAAAAAGGCGCGCGCGGCCTCTTTATTGATTGTGGGTCCAATATTGGGCAGGGGTATAAGTTCTTTAGCAAGTATTACACGTCCAACCTTTACGACTACATTTTAGTTGAACCAAATACGAACTGCGTACCTCATCTCCACGCACTGCGCAGAGATGGCGGCGGCAGCATCGAAATTATAGAGAAGGCTGCAAGCGCGAGGGACGGCTACACCAAGCTGTTTGGTCCTCCAGCGACTCGGCGTGATCCCACGTACGAAGGATGTTCAATTGTGATGGACCACAATAATGCTTTGTACGAAGCAGAAGAAATCACAGTTGGCTTGGTCGAAACATTCTCACTCTCAAACCTGATTATGGCCAAATGCGCAGTTTATGACGTTATTGTCATAAAAATGGATGTCGAAGGTGCCGAGTACGAAATTCTTGAAGATATGATCGAGAAGGGCGTGCATCGAAAACTTGATGCCATATACGTGGAATTTCATTCTCAATACATGACTGGAAGCGAACGCACGAACAGGCGTTCTGTTGAAAAGAAAGTACAGAATTCATTTGGCGCGGAAAACATCGTGTTCCGCAGGTGGATATAGCGCCTGGGCGCAGCACATCGTGCGAGCGGCGAACCTGTTGCGTGGCCCCAATCTCGCGGCCGAATAGCATTCCAACTGAAGCGGTGTGCCTCAATAACATTTTGAGCACTCTAACAATCGCCGCGAGCAGAATGCGCATAACCACCTTCATGCACGATAACATCCGGCATAGCGTATCCGCGTCGATCGACGCATCGGCCATGACCTTCTTCTGGTTGGCGGCGGCGTCCATGGTGTTGCTCGGCCTGTTGTCGGCGCTGAGCGGCTGACGCCGTGGGGACCGAAGGCTGGTCCTGTGCCTGAGATCCGGCCGGAGAACAGTTTCTGGAGTCTGGACTTACGCATCGACAGCGCGCCCATCTCCCCGCTAGGGAGAGGGCTGGGGTGAGGGGGCACCGGCCTATGGATAGTCCGTAACCCCTCACCCGGATCGCGGCTTCGCATGCGATCCGACCTCTTCCTATGGGAGAGGTGCCAAAACATGCGCGTCCGATCCTGGATCGACGAAGCAGCCTCTAGCCGACGCGCGTCGCAGTAAATTCCACATCGCGTCGCCACGTCGCGCCGTCGTCATGCGAGGTCTCGCCGCGCCATAGAAACGAGCGCGGCGTAATCTGCGAGAAGCTCCAGCGGATCGGGCGTCCGTCATTGTCGCGGCCGAACTGGACGATGTCGTTGCCCTGTTTGCGGCCGGTCATGGTGAGAAAATTCTGCATCACCGGATCGGTCCACTGGATCTGCCACGCATCGATACGTGGGTCGTAGATCCGCAGCGTGCTTCCATACGAGTAGGCATTCGCTGCGGCGTCGCCGTCACGCAACTGGCCGCGCGGCGGCACGATCCAGACATCCTGGATGGCACGGCCTTCCAGCACCCAGCCGAAATGCCATTCGCCCTTGCGTCGGCGCTCTCCGCCGTCCGTCATATACCTGACCACATCGAGCTCCCAGGCGCCGATCAGCCAGCCATAGAGATCCATCCGGCCGATGCGATCCGGGGCGGGGCCGTCCGCTGCGAGCGCATCGAGAAACGATGCAGTCATCGCGCCACCTTCCCGAATTGGGTCTGCATCGCTGCGAGGCCCAGATCCATCTGGCTGCTCATATAAGGCGCGATTTCATTCGGCAGCACGTCGGCCGTCCAGACAAACCGGCAGCGCGCATCGCCATCGGCAAACACCTGCGCTGACGCGCTGTGCTGGCTGATACGTTCGCTGACGATGGCATAGACGAGGCGCTGCCGGCCGTGGTCGCAGGTGACCAGTATTTCGCGTGCGACGGACCCATTGGCGAACGTCACGATACGCGCGTCGCCGTCCAGCTTTGTGTCGGTGACGAACCCCGGCACCAGCCTTGTATGCAACGCGCCAAAGTCGGCCAGTGCCGACCAGACATCGTCTGCCGGTGCGCCAAGGAAAATCTCTTTGTGAATCGATGCCATGCTGTGCCTCCCGGTTGATCAGGACGGCAAGCTACTCAGTGCACGGCCAGCCGTTCTTGGAAAATCTTGCGGTCGCCGCGGGAAGCCTGTCGAAATGCGCGGGGCGAGACGCCGGCAGCGCGATGGAAGCTGCGCACGAAATTCGAGAGATCGCCGAAGCCGACATCGAAGGCGATGTCGGTGATGGCGCGGTCTTGCTCGACTAGCAGATTTGCAGCCCGCCGTAGCCGCGCGCGCACCAGATACTGGTGCGGTGTCACGCCGAGCACATTCCTGAACAGGCGCAGGAAATGAAACGGACTCAATCCGGCCTGACGGGCGGCCGCATCGAGATCGATCTCCTCGCTGGCATGGGCGTCGATCCACAGCGCGGCCTCGACCGCGCGCCGGCGATCCCGTGCATTGCCGTTCACACGCCTGCGCGGCTCGCCCGACACGACGTCGACAAAGCGCGCGGCAAATGCATGACCGATCTCATCGAGCCCGAGATCGCTGTGCGCCCCTGCGCTGGCCTGCGCGAGCTCGCCCAGCACCATCAATTCGGCGCGTGGCGCGATGGCGCCCTGCTGCCAGATCTCCCTGGCGTCGCCGACGGTGTCGATCAGCTCAGGCGCGAAGGAGAATGAAAGGCACTCGTCGCCAGAGCCATGATGCTCGTGATGGCAGGTATATTCGTCGCCGGGGTTCCCGATCAGCAGCGCGCCGGCGATGAGTTCGTGCGATTGCCCGCGGCAGCGACAGCCGAAACTGCCCTTGCGAACATAGGAGAGCGAATGGCCGGCGTGCTGTTCGGAAAATGGCTGGTCGTCCGGACCCGCCGTACAGCGATAGTCCGTGACGGTGATCGCGTTGCTCTGGAACAGTGTTGTTGCCTGCATATGCGGAGGTTAGCCCTGCGGGCGTGACGGGGCAACCGACAGCAGGGCATCGAACAGGGTAGTCGTCCGGCCCGCCAGCGCGCCCTCGATCGAGAGCAGCCGCGACTTGGTGATGATGCCGCCATTGCCGGCAAAGCCGCTGGTCTGGCCCGCAACGGCCAGTGCACGGTGGCATGGTACGAGGATCGCAAACGGATTGCGCGCGATGGCCTGGCCGACTGAATAGACCGCGCCGCTGGCGCCGAGCTTGGCCGCGATCTCCGCATGGGTGCGGGTTTCGCCACGCGGGATGATCCGGATCGCATCATAGACGCGGCAATTGAACAGCGGCAGGCCATGCATGTCGACGGGGATATCGCCGAGGTCGACGGCTTGGCCGCGCAGCAGCGCAACGATGCCCTCGATGGCGTAGTCGACATCGGCCGGCGGCCGGAATTCGCGCGCATCGGGAAATAGCTGCAGCAGGCGGCGCCGGGTCTCGATCTCGCGCGCTTCCGGCAACTGCACGCCAACAATGCCGGCGTCGCCCCATGCGATACCGCATCGGCCCACCGACGTGTCGAAGGTTGTGTATCCGTGCCCAGCCATCCCGAAGGGATGTTAGCAGGCGAATTGAAGCCGTCATCTGGAATCTTTGAGCGGTGACCTTTCGGAGGGCACGGCCGGGTGTGCGGCGCAAGGAACTGTAACCGGCTGCCATCAATCCGCTTGGCGGATCGACCGGTCTCGGCTAGATCAGATGGCGCGACGATGCGGGCGTAGTTCAATGGTAGAACGGCAGCTTCCCAAGCTGCATACGAGGGTTCGATTCCCTCCGTCCGCTCCAGCCCCTTCGTTCATTCCAGATGATCGGTGCCGCATGGCGATTGAACGGTTTGGCATTCCCGCCGTTCTTCAAAGGCGCCCGTTGCTGTTCGCACAACACAGGGTTCTTGAATGACGTTTCCCCTCTCAGCTGCAACCGCTGGCAATGTGCCTGGTGTTGTCGCCTCCAGCGTCTATGCCAATGGGCGCCGTGTTGCAGATATCCCCGTCGAGGAGGCGGGCGTCTGGGCGCGGAAGCCGGGCCACGTCGTCTGGATTGGACTGTTTGAACCGTCCCTTGAACTGCTCGAGAAACTGCGCGCGCAATTCGATCTGCATCCGCTCGCCATCGAGGACGCGCTGAAATCGCATCAGCATCCCAAGGTGGAGCAATATGGCGAAGCGCTCTTCATTGTCGCGCGAACGGCGCAACTGGTCGATCAGACGGTTGCTTTCGGCGAGACGCATATTTTCTTGGGCAAAGGCTACGTCGTGTCCGTGCGCCATGGCGCCTCGACGTCCTATGCGTCTGTCCGCGAGCGGTGCGAGGCTTGCCCGACCAACCTGACGCACGGCGAAGACTACATCCTCTACGCAATTCTCGATTTCATCGTCGACAACTATCGCCCTGTCATCGAATCCATCCTGTCCGAGATCGATGAACTCGAGGATGGTGTCCTGCACCGCATGCTGACGCGGGCCGAATTCGAGCGGCTCTACAAGCTGCGCCGCGAGCTGCTGCGCCTGCGTCGCGCGGTCGGGCCGCTGGTCGATGTCTGTCATCGCCTAGAACATATCGATATTCTGTTCATCGACGATGACATGAAACCTCTGTTCCGCGATGTGCTGGATCACGTCAAACGCGCGGAAGAAGATATCGACTCGCTGCGCGAAGTGCTGGCCTTTGCCTTTGAAGCCAGCTTGATGTCAGGGCAGTCGCAGCAAACCGAAATTACCCGCAGGCTTGCGGCCTGGGCCGCGATCCTGGCGGTGCCGACGGCGATTGCCGGAATCTACGGCATGAATTTCGAACACATGCCGGAGCTGAAATGGGCTTACGGCTATTATGTCGTGCTGGGCGGCATCGCCGCGATCTGCGGTTACCTGTATACCCGCTTCAAGCGCAACGGATGGCTGTGACCGGCGAAGCGATCACCCCACCGCCTTCGCAGCCGCGCGGCCCGCCGTTCTTCCCGTAAACAAACAGCCGCCGAGAAACGTGCCTTCCAGCGAGCGATAGCCGTGCATGCCGCCGCCGCCGAAGCCTGCGGCTTCGCCGACAGCATAGAGCCCCGGCATGATCTGGCCGTTGCTGCCAAATACGCGCGAGTCCAGATCGGTCTCGAAGCCGCCCAGCGTCTTGCGCGTCAGGATGTTCAGCCGCACGGCGATCAGCGGTCCTCGCGCGGGATCGAGAATGCGATGTGGCTTCGCCGTACGGATCAGGCGGTCGCCGATATATTTGCGCGCATTGTGGATGTTCATCACCTGCGCATCCTTGACGTAGGGATTGGCCATGGTGCGGTCACGCGCCTCGATCTGTGTGCGGATCTCATCGAGCTTCAGCAGATTGTCGCCGGTCAGTGCATTCATTGCGCTGACGAGGTCGTCGAGATTGTCGCGCACCACGAAGTCGATGCCGTGATCCTTGAAGGCTTCGACAGGCGCTGGCGCGCCCTTGTTGGTGGCGCGGCGCGCGGTCATCAGCCAGCTCTTGCCGGTGAGATCGGGATTCTGCTCGGAGCCCGAGAGCGCAAACTCTTTCTTGATGATCGCCTGCGTCAGCACGAACCATGAATAATCATAGCCGGTAGACTGGATGTATTGCAGTTGGCCGAGCGTATCGGAGCCCGGAAACAGCGGCGCTGGCAGCCGCTTGCCGGTGGCGTCGAACCACATCGACGAGGGGCCCGGCAGAATGCGTATGCCGTGTTTCGGCCAGATCGGATTCCAGTTCTCGATGCCCTCGACATAGTGCCACATGCGGTCGCGATTGATCAGCCGCGCACCGGCGGCTTCCGTGATGCCCATCATGCGGCCGTCGACATGGGCGGGCACGCCGGAGATCATCCGCTTCGGTGGCTCGCCGAGCCGCTTCGGCCAGTTCTGCCGCACCAGATCATGATTGCCGCCGATGCCGCCGGAAGCGACGATCACGGCTTGCGCACGCAGCGAGAAGTCGCCGATCACGTTGCGCGAACTGCTTTCGCCGCGCTCGGTGTTGGACGGTTCGAGGATTGCGCCGCTGACGCCATCGACAGTTCCGTTGGTCACGCTGAGTGCATCGACGCGGTGGCGGAACCTGAAACTCAGCAGACCCTTCTTCTGCGCCTCGCGCGCACGCCGCTCGAACGGCTCGACGATGCCGGGGCCAGTGCCCCAGGTGACATGAAAGCGCGGAACCGAATTGCCGTGGCCCATCGCGTCATAGCCGCCGCGCTCGGCCCAGCCGACCACGGGAAACACACGGTGCCCCATGGCGCGCAGCCAGTCGCGTTTCTCGCCGGCGGCGAAAGCGACATAGGCTTCGGCCCAGCGCCGTGGCCACAGGTCCTCATCGCGATCGAAGCCGGCCGTGCCCTGCCAGTCCTGCATCGCCAGGTCATGGGAGTCTTTGATGCCAAGGCGCCGCTGTTCCGGCGAGTCGACGAAGAACAAACCGCCGAACGACCAGAACGCCTGGCCGCCGAGATTCTGCTCGCCTTCCTGATCGACCACGACAACGCGCTTGCCGGCGTCGGCAATTTCCGTAGCCGCGACAAGGCCCGCGAGTCCGCCGCCGACGACGATGATATCCGCATCAACGGCCATACTGTTTCCCCCATTTTGTTAATGGAGATTGAAGTCGGCGCGGGAACTTTGGTCAACGGAAATTGCGCGCGAAGGGCGGCGCTGTTTCAGATTGATACCGCGACGGAACGAGGTGCATCCCGCGCGCAACACTCGATTTGAATCGCATTGGAAGCGTCATGCTCGTCTGGACAAAGCCACGATCTGGCAACACGCTGATCATGCCCTGCATCACCAGGGCGCTCAGATTCGGGATCGACAGGTTTTGGGGCTGGACATGAAGTTCGTTACGGGTTTGCTGGCGGCGGTCTTGCTGTTCGCGGGCGTCGGGGCAAGTCACGCGGTGGTTCGGATCGCGGATGATCGTGGCGGACGGATCGGAACCTATGTCGACAGGTATCAGGGATTGCGCACTTCCGGCGAAACCGTGATCATCGATGGCCTGTGCGCCTCGGCCTGCACGATCGTGCTCGGCGCAGTTCCGCGTGACCGGATCTGCGTCACCTCCAATGCCAATCTCGGCTTTCATGCGGCCTGGGACATGGGTGCCAATGGTCGCGCGGTGACCAACCCGGAAGCCACCCAGATGTTGTATTCGATGTATCCGACGCAGATCCGGCGCTGGATATCCAAACGCGGCGGACTGAAGACGCAGATGATCTTCCTGCGCGGTCGCCAGCTGATGGGCATGTACAAGCCCTGTTACATGGATGCTCACGCCTCCAGCGCGCGCTAGAGCGTTTTCGAGCGAAGTGGATGCCGGTTCGCGTCAAGAAAACGCGTCAGAACAAAAAGCTAAAGGCCGATCTGGTTTTTATTCCATCAGCATGACGTGATGCCCTGCGGCGCCGGGAGCGCTTGCCCGCGCCGTCATCTCAGCCTATCTGGAACCTGGATGGCAGGCTCCTGAATGATCTCGGGCCTTGGCCGTTCTGAGATCGTCTGATGGTGCAGTCTTTATTGACGCCTAAGAGCCCGATGCCCGCGTCCGAGCGGCCTTCACGGCTTGCGTCGGTCATTGTTGCATCGGCCGCGGCATTCGTGGCGCTCCTTGTGGTGGGCGCCATCGGGCTGTGGGCACATTACGGTACTGCCGTATTTTTCGAGATGGTCAAGACTGGCATCGCCGCCTGCATGTGATCGGCTGCCAAAGGGCATTTCAGGGGAGATTCCATGACTGATCGAACCACCCGGCCGCTGGTCATTATTGCTGCCTTCGCCGGCAGCCTCGCGGCGGGACTGCTGGTCGTGCTGTGGCTGACGGGCGGTTTCCGCAATGTCGCTGCACCTGCCTCGATTGGCGGTTCGTTCCAGCTCACTGATCAGTCCGGCCAGACCGTCACCGAGCAGAGCCTGAAGGGCAAGCCGACGCTGGTCTTCTTCGGCTTCACCCATTGCCCGGACATCTGCCCGACCTCGCTGTTCGAAATGTCGGAAGTGCTGCGCGCGATGGGCAAGGACGCCGATCGTATCAATACCTATTTCGTCTCGGTCGATCCCGAGCGCGATACGGCACCGATCATGAAGGAATATCTGTCGAGCTTCGATCCGCACCTGAAGGGTTTGACCGGCACGCCTGATGCGGTGGCGAAGGTGATTTCCGGCTACCGCGTCTATGCCAAGAAGGTGCCGACCAAGGACGGTGACTATACGATGGATCACACCGCGCTGATCTATCTGATGGACAAGGACGGCAATTTCGTCGCGCCGTTCAACCTCAAGCGCAAGCCGGAAGAAGCGGCCACGGATCTCAAGCGCTATCTCTGAGGTCGACCGCGGCTCGCTGCCATCGTTCCGGTCCGATGCACGAGGCCGTGCTCGGTCTTTTCCCAGTGATGGCGCCGGGTCCAGAATTGCCACAGGGCGCGCCAGGTCGCGATCGAGAGACATCCCCAATAAATCGGCGTCAGGGCCAGGATCCAGCCATCGCGCAGGCGGCCACGGCGCATCAGGCCGGTAAGGCCCAGGACGCAGGTCGCGATGAAGCCGCAGGCGATGGCCAGCACGTGCAGTGACGACAACCGGTCGCCAAGCAGCAGGGTACTATCGGCAAGCAGCAGGCAGGCGATGAGTTTGACGACCAGCACCGTAAAAGCCAGCGACGTCAGGATATTGCCGCCGAAGACGATGTTGAGTGCGAGGAATCCCCGCGCGCCCGCTTCGTCCCACAGTTTTTGGGGATCGCGCATATGCACGGCCCAGGTCTGCATCCAGCCCTTCATCCAGCGTGAGCGTTGTCGCAGCCAGGCGCCGAACGCGATCGGTGCTTCCTCAAGCGTGACCGATGGAATGGTCACCGAGCGATAGCCCAGCCGCGCCAGGCGGATCCCGAGGTCGGCATCTTCCGTGACGTTATAGGCGTCCCAGCCGCCGATGCGGCGCAAGGTGTCCGTGCGGAAATGATTGGAGGTGCCGCCAAGCGGCAGTGGCATGCCCAATGCGACCAGCCCGGGCAGGAAGACCGCGAACAGCCCGGCATATTCGACTGCCGCCATGCGCGACAGCAGGCTGTGCGTCAGATTGTCGAAATGCAGCCCAGCCTGAACGCAGGCGACGTCGTCGTTGTGCTGGCGAAACATGCCGAGCGCGGCGCGCAATTGGCCGGGGTCGGGATCGTCTTCGGCATCGAACACGGTCAGAAAGCTGCCGCGCACGAAGGGAAGTGCAACATTCAGCGCCTTCGGCTTGGTTTTCGGACCCGTGGCCTGTGCGATCAGGACTTGAACCTGCGGCCCTAGCCGGGCTCTGGTAACGGCGGCGCGGGTCCGCAGATCGTCGGGCTCGAGCACCAGAATGATGTCGAGTTTTTCGGAGGGATAGTCGAGCCTTTGCAGGGATCGCAACAGACCCGGAACGGACGTTTCCTCGCGATAGAGCGCGACGACCACTGAGTAGATCGGCAGTTGATCGTCGCGCAGCGGCGGAAACCGTTGCTCCGGCTGCGGCGGAACCAGCACGCAAGTCAGCCTGAGAAGCGAAAAGGCGAGAAACCAGATCGCCGCCAGGCCACCGATCAGATCCATCGCCAGCGTCGGATACAGAAGCGCGAGAACCGCGCATACCAGCAGCAGAATCGCTGGCTGCAATCCTCTGCGCCAACCGATGATCGACTTGGCCGACATGGCAGGTCGCGTCTGCAGCAGGCCTTCGGCGGCGATATCCGAAAGCGCGTCGCCGGTCTGCTCGGTCAGATATTGATGCAGGTGACGCCGCGTGGTCAGCCGAATGCGCGCGATAAGTGATGGATATGTGGTGGAGAAACACATCAGCCGCCGTGCCGTAAAGGCGCGCGGCGTGACGATCCAGTTGAGTGTGTCATCCTGCTGGAGGGGCAGGATGCCGAACTCTGCGATCTTCGGAAGATCGGCATCAGCTAGGGGGCAGTGAGCGCGCCCGACTGTCGAGAGATCGTCGAAGCCGATGCCAAGGTGGCGGGCCAGATGCGCGACATACGTCTTCTCGGTGATCACGCCCCATTGGATCAGGATCTGATCGGCGCCCAGATTGAGCTCGCGGCTCCGTCGCTCCGCGGCGTGCAGAAGCGGGACCGGGAGTATGCCGCGCAGGCAGTCGAGTTCGCTGGCTGGTTCCGCGCGCCGGTCCGACCCGTCTCGCTGCGGCATGGGGAAGGAGGTCATCCTGCCGATCGGCAGAGGAGGAGAGCGTAGTGCGGCGCCCGGCTGGCGCGAAACGCGCGGCTGATGACCCCGGGAAGATTGCTGCACCCCCATGCAACGCCCTCACACCACAAACGCTACTCGCGTCTCGCGCCGGATGGTCTATAAGACCGCGATCCGGACCCGCCTATATGCAACCACAGATGGTTAATTCCCGCAACCAAATACCGCTGAAGAAGTGTCGCGCAACTGCGCTGACCCTTGGCCTGCTGCTGGGCGCGTGGATGTCGTTGTTTTCGGTGACGGTCGTCTCGGCACAAACGTCGACTCCGACTGTGAGCCAGCCCGGTCCGCAGGCTGTGCCGGGCTTCTGGGATCCGCGTCGCCGTCCGGACCGGCCTGACCTGTCGCGCATCACCGTGATCCGCTTCCTGACCGAGACCGACTACCCGCCGTTCAACTTCACCGGCCCCGACGGCAATCCGGCGGGCTTCAACGTCGATCTCGCACGTCTTCTCTGCGAGGAGATCAAGGTCACTTGCACCGTACAGATGCGCCGCTTCGAGACGTTGCTCGATGCCATTTCCAGCAACCGGGGCGACGCGATCATCGCCTCCATGGCGGTGACGCCGCAGATTCGCGCCCGCGTCGATTTCACCGATCCCTATTACCGTGCGCCGGCGCGCTTCGTGGCCCGCAAGAATGCGGTGATGCCGGAGATCCGCCCGGAATATCTCGAAGGCAAGAAGGTCGGCGTGATCGCGGGCTCGACCCATGAGGCCTATCTGAAGGCGATGTTCACCGATGCGGTGCTGGTGCCTTTTCCAAGCGACGATGCGCTACGCCAGGCGCTGAAACGCAGCGAGGTCGATTTCATCTTCGGCGATGCGATCTCGTTCGCCTTCTGGATCAATGGCAGCGATTCCGCCGATTGTTGCGCCTTCAGCGGCGGGCCCTTCATCGAAAGCCGTTTCTTCGGCGAGGGCATCGGCATCGCCGTCCGCAAAGGCAACGACACGCTGCGCCAGGCGCTGAACTGGGCCCTGTTCCGGGTCTGGGAGAAAGGCCGCTACACCGATTTGTGGCTGCGTTATTTCTCGGTCAGCCCGTTCTGAATTTTCTCATCCCGCGGTTTGGCATTTCGGTGCGGAGCCGCTAGGTTCCGCGGCCCGGAGGCCCAAAACACGATGTCCACGCTAGACCCCACCATGAGCCCGAGCGAGCTGCGCGCGCTCGCCGAGACTTCCAACGCCTGGCCGTTCGAGCAGGCGAAGGCGCTGGTGGCGCGTCTGAAGAAAACGCCGAAAGACGAAGTGCTGTTCGAGACCGGCTACGGTCCGTCGGGCCTGCCGCATATCGGCACTTTCGGCGAGGTCGCGCGCACGACCATGGTGCGCCATGCCTTTCGCGTACTCACCGAGGACAAGATCAAGACCCGGCTGATTGCCTTCTCCGACGACATGGACGGTCTGCGCAAGGTGCCGGACAATGTGCCGAACAAGGACATGCTGGCATCGCATCTCGGCAAGCCGCTGACGCGGGTGCCGGATCCGTTCTCGAACGAATATCCGTCCTTCGGCGCGGCCAACAATGCACGGCTGCGCGTCTTCCTGGATCAGTTCGGCTTCGACTACGAATTCGCTTCGTCGACCGACTACTACACATCCGGCCGGTTCGATGCGACGCTGCTGAAGATGCTCGCAGTCTATGACAAGGTCATGGACATCATCCTGCCGACGCTAGGCCCGGATCGCCGTGCGACCTATTCGCCGTTCCTCCCCATTAGCAAGACAACGGGTGTGGTGCTGCAGGTGCCGATGATCGGGCGCGACGTGGCTGCCGGCACCGTCACCTATGTCGATCCTGACACTAACGAAGAAGTCACGACGCCGGTCACCGGCGGCAATGTGAAGTGCCAGTGGAAGGCCGACTGGGCGATGCGCTGGGCGGCGCTCGGCATCGACTATGAAATGGCCGGCAAGGATCTCATCGATTCCGTAAAGCTGTCGGGCAAGATCTGCGCTGCGCTTGGCGGCACGCCGCCGGAAGGCTTCAACTATGAGCTCTTCCTCGACGACAAGGGCGGCAAGATCTCCAAGTCGAAGGGCAACGGCCTGACCATCGACGAGTGGCTGCGCTACGCGTCGCCGGAGTCATTGTCGCTGTTCATGTATCGCGAACCGAAGGCGGCCAAGCGGCTGTTCTTCGACGTGATTCCGCGCAATGTCGACGAGTACCAGCAGTTCGTCGAAGGCTATGCGAAGCAGGATCCCAAGCAGCGGCTGTCCAATCCGGCCTGGCATATCCATGCCGGCGATCCGCCGGTGGCGGACATGCCGGTCACGTTCCAGCTCCTGCTGACGCTGGTGTCGTCGTCGAATGCCGAGAATGCCGAAACCCTGTGGGGCTTCATCCGGCGTTATCGGCCGGGCGTCTCCGCGGCGACGCATCCGCGGCTCGACGCGATGGTCGGCTATGCCATCAACTACTATCGGGACTTTGTGGCGCCGACCAAGACGTTCCG
Source organism: Tardiphaga sp. 42S5 (assembly GCF_034044155.1). Lineage (NCBI taxonomy): Bacteria > Pseudomonadati > Pseudomonadota > Alphaproteobacteria > Hyphomicrobiales > Nitrobacteraceae > Tardiphaga > Tardiphaga sp. 42S5. The sequence goes on from NZ_CP139027.1 coordinate 1,272,946, forward strand.
CGAGCCCACTGATGTCGAGCGCGTGGCGCTGCAGGATCTGCGCGATGCGCTGTCGCAACTGCCGGCGGAGGCCACGCCGGAAGACATCCAGAACGCGGTCTATGAGATCGGCCGCCGCGAGCCGTTCCTTGATCACAAGAAGCTCGCCAAGGATGGCCGGCCCGGCGTCTCGCTCGACTGGTTCAACATGCTGTACCAGGTGCTGCTCGGCCAGGAGAAGGGCCCGCGCTTCGGGTCCTTCGTCGCAGTCTATGGCGTGCAGAATGCGATCAACATGATCGACGGCGCGCTGGCGCGCTCGGCCTGAGGCTCACGCCCTGCGAAACGTCAAAGGCGCGCTTCCTGATGGAGCGCGCCTTTTTCTTGATGCCTATTTCGGCGCTGCTGTCGGTGCCGCCGACGTGACAGGCTCCGGCATTGCCGACGAGTGGTGGTGCGCGATCAGCCATTTCTTGTCGCGGTAGACATAGACATAGCTGTAGCGGGCCTTGACGATTTGCGTATCGCTGGGGGACTTGCCGGACAGCGTGAAGGTGTAGGTGCCGACGTCGGATGCCATGTTGCAGCCGATCTTGACGGTGCGCGTGTCGATCTTGCCTTGCGGGTGCTTCTTCAGAAAATCCACGAAGTAGCTCTGGATCGACGCGCTGTCGGTGCGCGGCGTGTTCGACACCGTCGGCAGCAGCACCGCGTCCGAGGCGTAATTGGCGGTGACCTTGGCGGGGTCGAGCGTTGCGAGCGAGGCATTCCAGCGGTCGAATAGCGCTTCGATCTGCTTTGTCGTGACGACCGCGCAGGTCATGGGCTTCGCATGTGCGAGAGAACCTGCGCTAACGAGGGCCAGCGCGATCGCGCCGGCAACGATTGTTCTGGTTTTCATGGCGCCACCGAAGGTTGCGAGTTTCGGATAGGGAACTCGCATAGATCATTCGGTGGCCGGACGCCAGTCCAGAGTGTGTTCGGTTACTGGCTCGCCCAGACGATGCGCGCGATCCAGGCGATGTCGGCGGCCGGAAAGCTGCGGTCGACATGGTTCGGATTGAGCGACTGCAGCTCGATGATCTTCGTGGTTCGGCGCTTCAATTCCTTCGCCATCACCTCGCCGTCCTTGGTCTTGACCACGACGCGGTCGCCTTTGCGGATCTGCGCTTCAGGCGAGACGACGATGATGTCGCCGTCGCGATAAGCGGGCTTCATCGAGTCGCCGGAGATCTTCAGCGCATAAGCGTGCTCGTCATTCACCGACGGCAGGCCCACTTCGTCCCAGCCCTTGCTGCCGGCGGGAAAACCCGCGTCGTCGAAGTAACCGCCATGGCCGGCCTGTGCGAAGCCGAGCAGCGGCACCGACTGCACGATGCGCTTGGTGCCTTCGATCAGCGTGACGAAGCTGTCGATGGTCACGCCGGTTGCGGTCAGCGCCTTCGAGACCGACTCCGTCGACGGCCAGCGTTCGCGGCCGTCGTTGGTAATGCGCTTGGATTTGTTGAAGGTCGTGGCGTCGAGCCCCGCTTTCTTCGCAAGGCCGGAGGGTGACATGCCGTTGCGCTCTGCGAGGCGGTCGAGGGCGTTCCAGATCTGGGCGTGCGAGAGCATCATCGGTTTCGGTCCCTTGGCCCGGATTTCTGCGGGGCGGTGAATCGTGGCGAAATCTAGGAATTATTGCCGTGAATGCACGGATTTCGCAACAGGCATTTGAAAAAAATGTGCAGCCTTGAAGTGGAGGGGGGGCGCCGATACGGTCGACTGTCGGCTCCAGCCATCGAATCCCGCGACTGGGCGTCCACACCACATCGAAAACAGCTGATTCAACCAAATTGGAAGTCTGGGCGGTTGCGCACCATCTATAAAATCTGTCCGGCCTCGAGCTGGCGCGAGGCCGAGCGTCAGGGCACCTATCGCGGCAGCGCCGACGATGCCCGGGACGGCTTCATCCACTTCTCGACCGCGGCACAGCTTCCCGAGACGCTCCGGAAGTACTATTTCGGCCAGACCGGCCTGTTTCTGGTCGCTGTGGACGCAGACGCACTCGGTGACGACCTGCGCTGGGAGCCATCCCGCGGCGGCGATCTGTTCCCGCATCTCTATGGCGAACTCGATCTCGGCGCCGTCACGGCCGTCATGGATCTGCGTGCGCGCTCCGACGGCAACCACGACATTCCGGAGCTCAAATCGTGATCCGCGCTTTCGATGCCTTTTCCCTACCGATGCTGCGTATGCTCGATGCCGAAGACGCGCACCGCCTCGCGATCCGCGGGTTGCGCATGCTGCCTTACGCCCGCCCGCGGCCGGACGATCCGAAACTCGCGGTCCGTGCATTCGGTCTGAACTTCCCCAATCCGGTGGGGATCGCGGCCGGCTTCGACAAGAACGCCGAAGTGCCGGATGCGCTGCTGCGTCTTGGCTTCGGTTTTGCCGAGATCGGGTCAGTGACGCCGAAGCCACAATCCGGCAACCCACGCCCGCGCATCTTTCGGCTGGAGCGTGACGAAGCGGTCATCAACCGGCTCGGCTTCAACAATGACGGTGCGGAGGTCGTGCTGCGTCGGCTGGCTGCACGTGCGCAGAATGGCGGTATCGTCGGCGTCAATGTCGGTGCCAACAAGGATTCGCCCGATCGCACGCAGGATTATGTGCGGCTGATCGAGACCTTTGCACCGGTGGCGAGCTATTTCACCGTCAACGTGTCATCGCCGAACACGCCGGGCCTTCGCAATCTGCAGCAGGCCGCCGAACTCGACGATCTGCTGGCACGGGTGATCGATGCGCGTGAGCGCGTTCGCAAGAATGCGGGAGATTCTCCGGTGCTGCTGAAGATCGCGCCCGATCTCAGCCTCGCCGACCTCGACGATGTCGTCCATGTCGCGCGCTCGCGCGGCGTCGATGGCATGATCGTCGCGAACACCACGATCGGCCGTCCCTCGACCTTGCGCGAACAGGCACGCTCGAAAGAGCAGGGCGGATTGTCCGGGCGGCCCTTGTTCAGGCTGTCTACCCGCATGGTGGCGGAGACTTTCGTGCGTGTCGAAGGTGCATTTCCGCTGATCGGCGCCGGCGGCATCGACAGCGGTGGTGCGGCGCTCACCAAGATTCGCGCGGGTGCGAGCCTGATCCAGCTCTATTCGGCGCTGGTCTATAAAGGCGTCGGCCTTGTCGACAGCATCAAGGCCGACCTGTCCTCGACGCTGCTGCGCACCGGCCGTGATTCACTGTCGGAAATCGTCGGCGCCGATGCGGCGACGATCACAGCGGAAGACTGGCCGGCGTAAGCCAGGCCTGCTGCGGAAACGACTGTCGCAGCAGGGCTGGATGACGCAGCGCCTGCAAAGCGCCGCGCGACAGCATGAACACCAGAAATGCGAGCCATAGTCCGGTATTGCCGAGGCTGGCCAGTGCGAACCATGCAGCGATGTAAATCGCCAGCGCCAGCAGCATCAGGTTGCGCATGTCGCGCGCCCACGATGCGCCGATATAGATGCCGTCATAGGCATAAGCGAGGACGCCGCAGGCGGGCGCCAGCGCCGCCAGCAGCATGTAGTTCCGCGCAGCGAGCCGAACTTCGGGGCTGGTGGTGATGAAATCGATCAGCAGGCCGCCTAACAGCACGAATAGCAACGTGACAGCGATGCCGAATGCCGTGCTCCAGATCAGGACGAGCTTTACGGCCCGGGAAAATTGCTTGCGGTCGCGAGCGCCGGTGCCTTGACCGCAGAGCTGCTCAGCGGCGGTGGCGATGCCGTCGAGGAAGAACGAGCCGATCATGACGAAGTTGTTGAGCACTGCATTGGCAGCCAGGGTCAGGTCGCCTGCACGGGCGCCCTGCGCCGTGAAGAAGAGAAATGCAGCAATCAGTGCTGCCGTACGGATCATGATGTCGCGATTGACTGCGAACAACCGTAGTAGCCGGATGCGGTCGAACAGGATCGCGCGCGGCACATCGATGCGGCCGCCCAGGATTTTCCACATGGCGATGAGGCCGGCGAGAAAGCCCGCGGTTTCCGCGATCACCGTGGCCAGTGCTGCGCCGCTGACGCCAAAGTCGAATTGCAGGACCAGCAGGGCGGTGAGTGCCATGTTGGCGAGATTGATGCCGACCTGCAGTGCCAGAGCGATCCCGGTGCGCGCCTGGCCGACCAGCCAGCCGAGAATGACATAGTTGCCGAGCATCAGCGGCGCGGACCAGAGTCGGATGAAGAAATACTGGCGTGCGGCGGATGTGACGGCGTCGCTGCCGCCCATGATGCTGAACACCAGCGCCGCCAGCGGTGTCCGCAAGATAATCAGCGTCAGCCCGATCGCCGCTCCGAGCATCAACGCGCGCAGCAGGATAGCGCGCACCTCGATCCGGTCACCGGCGCCAAGCGCCTGTGCGGTGAAGGCAACCGTCGCCATGCGCAGAAATCCGAACAGCCAGAAAATGCAGTCGAATGCCACGGAGGCCAAAGCCACACCGCCGAGCAGGTGCGGGTCGCCAAGCCTGCCGATTGCCGCGGTCGAGACGATGCCGATCAGAGGCGTCGTCAGATTGGCCAGCATGGCCGGGCCGGCAATGGCAAAGACGCGCCTGTTGGTGACGGACAATCCCGACGACATCAATGCAGCCTGAAGCGGATGATGCGCGTCTCAGCGGCCGCGGGGCGCGCTGAACAGCCGCATGATCAGCCAGATCGGCACGACGATCACGGCGCCGAGCAGGAAGTAGCGCCAGAGGCCGTTGATGGCATCGAAGCCGAGGTCGTAGACCCACTGGAACAGGCGCCGGATGCTGGTGACAATGTTCCACGGATCGAAGCCGATGGCGGCGAGAACGACGCCGACCAGGATCGACAGCAGGATCAGCCGGCCGAGTACCGCCAGCGGCGAACCGCCGAGGAAGCGCGCCAGGCCGTCATTGTTGGCCGGCAAGTCCCGGGTCTCATTTGGCTGCATCATGGTCTCCTGCGCGCAAATCGCGCGCTGATCATAGGTGGTCCCACGCAAATGGGGAACCCGGCTCGTTCGTCAAGTATGGACCGTCAAGGCGTCGCAGGCTCGGGCGGCGCAATTGTGGTCTCCGCCTTCAGCATGCGCTCCAGCGTCTCCAGCCGGTCGGCCTCACGTGGCGGCTTGTCCCAGCGCAGCCGGCTGATGCGGGGAAACCGCATTGCGACCCCCGACTTGTGCCGGGGCGAGCGCGCCAGCCCTTCAAAGGCAACTTCCAGCACCAGCCCCTTGTCAGGTTCGTGGGTGACGTGGCGCACCGGGCCGAACTTTTCGGTGGTGTTGCGGCGGACGAAGCGGTCGATTTGCAACAGCTCCTCGTCGGTGAAGCCGAAATAGGCCTTGCCGACCGGTACCAGCTGGTCGCCGCTCTCGCCTGCGGTCCAGACGCCGAAGGTGTAATCCGAATAATAGGACGAGCGCTTGCCGTGGCCGCGTTGCGCATACATCAGCACCGCGTCGATGACGTGCGGATCGCGCTTCCATTTCCACCACTGGCCTTTCGGCCGTCCCGGCAGATAGGCGGAATCGCGCCGCTTCAGCATCACGCCCTCGACGGCATCGGCATCTTCGCCGGCTCCGGCACTGACAGGGTCGGCACGTGCGGCGGTGAGGGCATCCCACGTTGCGAACGGGATCTGGTCGGACAGATCGATCCTGTCGTCGTCCAGCTCTGCGATGAACTTTTCCAGTTTGGTTCGTCGCTGTTCGAATGGCAGTTCGCGCAAATCCGTCTCGCCATCGCTGAGCAGGTCATAGGCGCGCAGATGAATGGGATATTCCTTCATCAGCTTCGGCGTCACGCTTTTCCGGTTCAGCCGTTGTTGCAGCACGTTGAATGACTGCACGCGTCCTTCGCGCAGCACCAGCAACTCGCCATCGATCGCGCCGGGCAAACGCAGCGATGGCGTGAGGTCCGGGCAGCTTCCGGTGATGTCCTCGCCGGTTCGCGAATAGAGCCGCGTGACGATCCTGTCGTCATCGCCTTTGCCGCTGACCGCCTGAATCCGGATGCCATCCCATTTCCACTCCGCGACGAAATCGGACGCGTCGAGATTGGCGAAGTCGGACTCCTCAATGGCATGCGCCAGCATCACCGGGCGGAACGGCGCAGGATCGCGATTGATTGGCTTCTCGGCGCGGCCTTCAAGCCAAGCGAACAATTCGCCATAGGGCGACGCAAGGCCGGGCCAGATCAGCTCGACGTCATGCGGGTCCTTGTCGCCGAGCGCCGCGGCGGCGGTCTTGGCCAGCCGCGCCGAAACGCCGATCCGCATCGCGCCGGTGACGAGCTTCAGTAGCGCCCAGCGCCCGGTCTCATCGAGTTCATCGAGCCAGCGGGTGAGTTGTGCGGGCAATTCGGCCTTGCCGAGCGTGCGGAGTGTGGTGACGACTTCGGTGAGTGTCGGTGGTGGCGGGTTGTTGTGCGCGATGTCCTGGGCCTTCGGCCACATCAGCGCAACCGTCTCCGAGAGATCGCCGACATAGTCATAAGAGAGTTCAAACAACACCGGATCAGTTCGCGATGCGATGAGGTCGCGGATCAATCCAGCTTTCGCATGTTTGAACGACAGCGCGCCGGTGAGCGCTGCCAGCGCATAGCCACGGTCGGGATCGGGCACTTCGCGGAAATAGCCCGTGATCAACCGCAGCTTGTTGTTGCGGCCGGGTTCATAGGCCAGGCGATCGAGCAGTTCGGCGAAGCGGTTCATGCCTCGGCGCTTTCGCCGGGTGGAAGTGTCTCTTCCTCCTCCTCGTCGCCATAGCCGATCAGCGCAAGAGGCCGCGCGGTCAGGCCTTTGCTCTGGCACCAATGCACCAACGCGTCTTCCTGGCCATGAGTCACCCAGATTTCGCCGGCGCCGGTCGCGCCGATTGTTGCGATCAAGCCGTTCCAATCGGCGTGATCCGAAATCACCAGCGGCAGTTCGACGCCGCGTTGCCGTGCACGGGCGCGCACGCGCATCCAGCCGGACGCGAAGGCGGTGACTGGATCGGGAAAGCGCCGCGTCCACACGTCCGATGTGGCCGACGGCGGCGCCAGCGTGATGGTGCCGGCGAGATCGGCTTTCCTGACGCCCTTCACCGGGCGCAGTTCGCCTAGATCGATGCCGCGGCTCTGATAGTAGTGCGTGATCTTCTCCATCGCGCCATGCAGATAGATCGGCGCATCATAACCGGCCTGACGGATCAGCTTGATGATCCGCTGCGCCTTTCCGAGCGAATAGGCGCCGATCAGATGCGCGCGCTCCGGAAACAGCGCGACCGAGGCCAGCAGCTTCTTTACTTCGTCGGCGGCATCGCTGTGGCGAAACACCGGAAGCCCGAATGTCGCTTCGGTGATGAACACGTCGCAGGGCACCACCTCGAACGGCGTGCAGGTCGGATCATGGGCGTCCTTGTAATCGCCAGATGCGACGATGCAGATATCCTTGCAGGTCACGGCCATCTGCGCCGAGCCGAGCACATGGCCGGCGGGGTGGCAGGACACCGTGACGTTGCCGAGTTTGATCGTCTCGCCATAGGCAATGGCCTGCGTGCTGCCGGCGAAATTGTCGCCGTAGCGCAGCCGCATCATGTCGAGCGTTTCCTGCGTCGCCAGCACTGCGCCATGGCCGGGGCGGGCATGGTCGGAATGGCCGTGGGTGATCACGGCGCGCTCGACCGGTCTGACGGGGTCGATATGGAAGCCGCCCGGTTTGCAGCAAAGGCCGGCGGGAACCGGGATAAGGATGTCTTGCGGACGCATCTCGGTTATATAGGTCCGCCTTGGGTTGGTTCGAGTCATCCTGCGAACGCCCCGCCCTCCGATCGGTTCCCACCATGCCCGCGCGCTTGTTCATGTCATCCGGCGATATGAACGCCGACCGGCGTTTCGACTATGCGCGCGACCTGCAGGTGCAGGGCGATCTGGTGGCGGCCGCCGATCTGTTCGAGCAGGCCACTGATCTGGCGCCGGGCTTTGCCACCGCATGGTTCGTGCTCGGGGAGATCCGGGAGCAGCTGGGTGACACCGCCGCCGCCATCGCCGCGTTTCGCCGCGCGCAGGCCAGCGATCCCGGTGATCGCAACGGTGCTGGTCTGCGGTTGATGCGGCTCGGCGCTGACGATCTCTCGGCCATGCCGGCGACCTATGTGACGGCGCTGTTCGATCAATACGCGCCCAAGTTCGACGCCGCTCTGGTCGATACGCTCGGTTATCGCGGACCAGCGGTCCTGTTGGGCGCCGTGCGTGCCGCATGCGCTGCGACGGATAGGGCGATGCTCTTCCCCCGCGCCGTCGATCTCGGTTGCGGCACCGGGCTGGCGGCCGGCGCTTTTGCCGCCTGCACTGGCGCCATCATGGGCATCGACCTGTCGCCGCGCATGATCGAGCGCGCTCATGCCACCGGGCTTTACGCCGAGCTTGAAGTGGCTGAGATCGTCGAGGGTTTGTGCCGCCGGTCAGATAGCAGTGTCGAGCTGGTCATCGCAGCCGACGTACTGATCTATCTGCACGACCTTGCGCCGGTTTTGCGAGAAGCTACGCGCGTGCTGGTCCCAGACGGGTTGCTCGCCTTCACGGCTGAGACCCATGATGGCGCCGGTGTCGCTCTCGGCGCGGGCTTGCGTTATGCGCAGAGCGAAGATCATCTGCGCGGCCTGATCGCAGCTGCTGGCCTGGCGCTCATTCATCTTGAGCACGTTTCGTCTCGCACGGAACGCGGCGTTGCCGCACCAGGACTGGTGGCCGTCGCGATCAAGTGTCGGCTTTAACGCCGTCGGGGTCAGCCAGGGCAAGTTTGCTGACGCAATCCAGAAATCGAAGCGAAAAGACGGTCGCTTCGTTGCAAGGGCTCCTTGCAATGACGGCCGGGCAATAACGTCTGTGAGCGCCAGGCGTCCTACCAAATAAAAACCCCGGCCGCGAGGCCGGGGTTTTGCCTATCGGAGATGTCGCTGTGATCAGTACTTCGCAACAACCGGGGAGTTGAAGTGATAGTTCAGGCCGGTGCGGAAGATGTGTTCGGTGACCGCGGTCGTGACGGTCACGGTGTTGACGGTGTTCGAGGCCGTGCCGAGATCGACATAGAGATATTCGGTCTTGGAGGTCCAGTTCGGTCCGAACAGGCCGAGCAGCCGGAACGGGGTTTCGATACCCGCGCCGGCGGTCCAGCCGCTCTTGGTGGTCGAAACATTGAACGCCTGGACGCCGTCTTCGCTGATCTTGGTCTTTACGCCGCCGTAAGCGTAACCGCCGGTGGCATAAAACAGGGTCGATCCCACGGAGTAGCCGAGGCGGCCGCGAACCGTGCCGAACCAGGGCAGCTTGGCGTCATGGGCGAGGCTGCCGAAGTCGATCACGGTCTTGTTGTCGCGCTGGCTGGAGGCCTGGATGTCGGCTTCCAGACCGTAGACCCAGTTCGCGGCTTGCCAGTTATAACCAAGCTGCAAGCCGCCATTGATGCCGTCGGGAGCGAGGTTGAAGATCAGGCTCGTGGCCGGGTCGCCAGGCAGATCACCTGGTTTGAAGATGCCGCTGCGATCGCGGCCGGTGCCGGAACCGACGTTGCCGCCGAGATACCAGCCGGTCCAGTCCGCTGCGACGACCGGCGTGTAAACGGCGCTGCCGCCGACGCGGTAGTTCAGCCCGACGCGAAAGATGTTCTCGCGAACTTCGGTGTTGAGCGTCTGGGGGCCGAACGCGTAGCTGTTGTTCCCCATGTTCAGGTAGAGATACTCGATCTTGCCGGTCCAGTTGCCGCCGAGGGCCGCTTCAACGCCGCTGCCGACGACCCAACCGTTCTGTATCTTGTTGGTCGAGAAGACCGTCCCGGAGTTATCGAAGGTGATGCTGGTCTTCACGTTGCCGTAAGCGTAACCGCCGGTCACGTAGCCAAGCACGGGACCGGTGGCCAGACCGATGCGGCCGCGAACGGTGCCGAACCAGTCGATCTTCTGGTTGTAGGTGGTCGACACGAACGGGCTGCCCAGATTGGTGCGGTCATCGCTCAGGCCGGCGCCCTGGATGTCGGCTTCGAGGCCGTAGACCACCGGGCCGAGCATGGAGCCGGTCTGCCAGTTGTAGCCGACCTGACCGCCGCCGAGCGCGCCTTGCGGTGACAGGTAGGTCGATTCGGTGCCCAGAAATCCGTCGTTGTGGATGGCGCGATCCCGGCCGAGCCCGATGCCGGCGTTGACGCCCAGATAGAAGCCGGTCCAGTCATAAACGGCGACTACCGGCGCTTTGTAGTACGGCGCCTTTGCGGCCATGTCGGCGGCTTGTGCACAGGCGGTCAGGGACAACAGCGCGGCGGTCGTGAGGCAGAGGCTTTTCATGAAGGGATCCAGTTCAGATTTCTGGTCGAATTATGAAGCGGTAACTAGATGCTGTCTGTAGCCGCGCGACCAGAAATTGCGGTACGTAGATATTGCCTCCCTCGTGGTTAATTTTCCCGAAACAGCGTTGCGCGAAGACACAAACAAAAACCCCGGCCGCGAGGCCGGGGTTTTGTTGGTCTGTCGATGTCGCTGTGATCAGTACTTCGCAACGACCGGGCTGTTGAAGTGATAGTTCAGGCCGGTGCGGAAGATGTGCTCGGTAACCTTGCTCTCGCTGACGACGCCCGGAAGGATCGTGGTCGAAGCCGAGCCGAGGTCGACATAGAGATATTCGGTCTTCGAGGTCCAGTTCGGTCCGAACAGGCCGAGCAGCTTGAACGGGGTCTCGATGCCGGCGCCGGCAGTCCAGCCGCTCTTGGTGGTCGAAGCGTTGGCAACTTCGACGCCCAGTGCGTTGATCTTGGTCTTCACGCCGCCGTAGGCGTAACCGCCGGTAGCGTAGAACAGGGTCGAACCGACCGAGTAGCCGAGGCGGCCACGAACCGTGCCGAACCAGGGCAGCTTCTGATCGTAGCTGACGAGGCCGAGAGCAACCGCAGTCTTGTTGTCGCGCTGGCTGGAAGCCTGGATGTCGGCTTCGAGACCGTAAACCCAGTTCGATGCCTGCCAGTTGTAACCGATCTGGGCACCGCCGTTGATGCCGTCCGGAGCAAGGTTGAACTGCTCGGGAACCGGGGTGACGCCGGTAAGCGTGGTGCGATCGCGACCGGTGCCAGAACCGATGTTGCCGCCGAGGTACCAGCCGGTCCAGTTCGCCGCAGCGACCGGGGTATAAACGCTGTTGCCGCCGATGCGGTAGTTCAGACCGACGCGGAACAGGTTTTCACGCAGTTCGGTGTTGGTGAGTTGGGTCGGGGTAGCGAACGCATCAGAGCGGTTGCCGAGGTTCAGGTAGAGATATTCGATCTTGCCGGTCCAGTTGCCGCCCAGGGCTGCTTCCACGCCGCTGCCGATGGTCCAGCCGGTCGCCATGCGGCTATCCGAGAACGCCGTCACGCCGCCTTCAGTGATCGTGGTCTTGACGTTGCCGTAAGCGAAACCGCCGGTGAAGTAGCTCAGGACCGGACCGGTTGCGAGACCGACGCGGCCACGAACGGTGCCGAACCAATCCGACTTCTGACCGTAGACGGTCTGCAGCGGGCCAACCACATTGGCGCCACCGCCGGTGAGGCCCGAACCCTGGATGTCGGCTTCGAGGCCGTAAACGATCGGGCCGAGCAGCGAGTCGCCCTGCCAGTTATAGCCGATCTGGCCGCCGCCGAAGCCGCCCTGCGGCGTGAGATACAGCGAGTCGCCGGTGTAGCTATGTGTGACGCGGTCGCGGCCGATGCCGACGCCGGCGTTCACACCGATGTAGAAGCCGGTCCAGTTATAGACCGAGACGAGGGGCGCCTTGTAATAAGGGGCCTTGACGGCCAGATCGGCAGCCTGCGCGCTCACAGCGGTTCCGAGCAGCGCGGCGCTCGCAAGAAGAATACGTTTCATGGTCGACCCCAATTCAGATTTGAACCGTTAGAATAGGGGAGTCGGGCCATATTGGCTGTATCCGGACGGCCACACTGTCCGACATTGCAACCGCAGGGGCGCCGGCCAAAAAAAGCCGGTTAAATAAGCGTTTAGACACTCGTGGCGCGATGCGTATTTCGTCACGTTTGGGTGCGCTGAGGCCCTGTCGATAGCCAACCCACGGAAAACATGAGGCAACCGGTGAGGGATTGCCAAGCCTGTCGCGCCCGCAGAGGATAAGGGCAAGCCCGTACAGCCGCGATCAACGCCGCGACGGGTCACAAAAACACGCCCGCACAAGCGGGTCTCAGGGAGAAAACACCAGATGCCTTCGCGCCACAGGTCCGTCTTCAGGACCGCAACACTCGCTGCAGTTGTCTCCGTACTGGCCCATTCGGCCTTCGCGGCGGACAAGAAATACGACCCCGGTGCCAGCGATACCGAGATCAAGCTCGGCCAGACCATCCCCTATAGCGGCGCCGGTTCCCTCTACGGCGTGATCGGCCGGACCCAGGCCGCCTATTTCCAGATGCTGAACGAAAAGGGCGGCATCAATGGCCGCAAGATCAATTTCATGTCGCTGGACGATGCCTACAGCGCGCCGAAGGCCGTCGAGGCCACTCGCCGGCTCGCCGAACAGGACGAGGTGCTGGCGCTGTTCGGATCGCTGGGCACCGCGCCGCAGTCGGCGGTGCAGAAGTTTCTCAACAGCAAGAAGATCCCGCAGCTCCTGCTCAACACCGGCGCCTCGCGCTGGAATAACCCGAAAGAGTTCAAGTGGACCACGCCGGGCCTGCCGATCTATTCGACCGAGGGCCGGATCATCGCGCGCTACCTGATGCAGGCCAAGCCGAACGCCAAGGTCGCGATCCTTTACCAGAACGACGAGTTCGGAAAGGACTTCATGAATTCGTTCAAGGAGATTCTGGCCGAAGCGGGCGGCTCCGCGAAGGTGATCGCCGAGGCGTCTTATGACCTCACCGATCCGACCATCGATTCGCAACTGATCAATCTGGCGAAATCGGGCGCCGACACCTTCTTCAACATTTCCACCGGCAAGGCGACGTCGCAATCGATCCGCAAGGTCGCGGAGCTCGGCTGGAAGCCGTTGCATCTCTTGGTATCGACCTCAAGTGGCCGCTCGATCATCAACGCCGCGGGCGCCGAAAATGCCAAGGGCATCGTGGCGATGACCTACACTAAGGAAGTCGGCAGCGAGAAGTGGAAGGACGATCCGGACGTCATCGCCTTCCAGGAGCTGCGCAAGAAGTATCTGCCGAACGTCGATCCCGATAACACCATCGCATTCCAGGGCTATTCGCAGGGCGTGACCATGGCGGAAATCCTGCGCCGCTGCGGCGACGATCTCACTCGTGAGAATGTCCTGAAGCACGCCACCAATCTGGAAGGCTACCGCGCACCGGTGTTCCTGCCGGGTATCACCTATGGCTTCACGCCGACCGACTACACCACCATCAAGGCGCTCTATGTCGGCACCTTCAACGGCACCGACTGGGATCTGTCGGACAAGCCGGTGAGCCAGTAAGCGCGTATTCTAGAAGTAACGACCATCCCCGGTGACAGGCCGGGGATGGAGACGACCAATCGGACTCGCAAAGAGCCGGATCAAAAATCATCAGGGAGAAAACGTTATGAACAAGGGACTGTTTGCGTCTGCGGCGCGGGTCGCCGTCGTCGTGTTGCCACTGACTGTGACGGCCGCTATCGCCGCCGACAAGAAATACGATCCGGGCGCCAGCGATACTGAAATCAAGATTGGACAAACCATTCCGCATAGCGGACCCGGTTCGCTCTATGGCGTGCTGGGCCGTGTCGGTGAAGCCTATTTCCAGAGCTTGAACGAGAAGGGCGGCATCAATGGCCGCAAGATCAAGTTTCTGACGATGGACGATTCCTACAGCGCACCGAAGGCGGTCGAGGCCACGCGCCGTCTGGTGGAGCAGGAGGAGGTACTCGCACTCTATGGCTCGCTCGGCACCGCGCCGCAGACGGCCGTGCACAAATATCTCAATTCCAAGGGCGTACCGCAGCTGCTGCTCAACACCGGCGCATCGAAGTGGAACGATCCGAAGAACAACAAATGGACCATGGCCGGCCTGCCGCTCTATCCGACCGAGGCGCGTATTCTCGCCAAATATGCCGTCAGCGTGAATCCAAATGCGAAAGTCGGAATCCTCTATCAGAACGATGATTTCGGCCGGGATTTCCTTGGGCCGTTCAAGGATGAACTCGCGAAAGCCGGCGGGACCGCCAAGGTGATCGCCGAGGTGACCTACGATCTCACCGATCCCACGATCGACTCGCAGCTGATCAATCTCGCCAAATCCGGTGCCGATGTTTTCTATAACATCACCACCGGCAAGGCGACATCGCAGTCGATCCGCAAGGTGGTCGAGCTCGGCTGGAAGCCGCTGCAGTTGTTGTCGGCGGGCTCCACCGGCCGATCGATCCTGGAGGCGGCAGGGTTGGAGAATGCCAAGGGCATCGTCTCGATTGCCTATGGCAAGGACATCGGTTCGCCGCTCTATGCCAAGGATCCCGACATCGTGGCGTTCGAAGCGCTGCGTGCGAAATATCTGCCGACAGTCTCGGCCGATAATTCGATCGCCTTCTTCGGCTATGGTCAGGCCGTGTCCATGGCAGAGATTTTGCGCCGCTGCGGCGACGAGCTCACCCATGAGAACGTGCTGAAACAGGCCATCGGCCTGAACGGCTTCCGCGCTCCGCAAATGCTGCCGGGGGTGAGTTACAGTTATACCAATGACGCCTATGTTCCGATGGCGACGCTGTACACTCAGCGGTTCGACGGCAAGGACTGGATCATCTCCGACAAGTCGGTGACGCAATAAGACCACAGGTCTTTCCGCGTCATTGCGAGTCCCGGCGAAATTGGCGCGGCCAATTTCGTTTGGGCGGAGCAATCCAGTCCTCTCTTGCTGTTTTCTGGATTGCTTCGTCGCAAGGGCTTAGGGGAAAGTTGCACGGCAACTTTCCTTGACCTCGCAATGACGGCCGAGAATGCCTAGTTCTAACGCGTGCCGCCCCGTAAATCCGTCGCCAAACCTGACCTGTTGCCCGATCACTTCCTGCGCTGGTTCGCCATGCGCGGCTGGTCGCCGCGCGAACATCAATTGGCGCTGCTGCAGAAGGCGCGCGGCGATCGCTCGGCGCTACTGATTGCGCCGACCGGCGCGGGCAAGACGCTGGCCGGGTTTCTTCCGACGCTGGTGGAATTGTCTAACCTCTCCCCGCCTAGCGAAGCGAAGCTTCGCCGGGCGGGGAGAGGTCGGCTTGAGAGCACAGCGAACAAGCCGGGTGAGGGGGAGCGCATAATTGAAACTCCCGAGTTCGCCGAAGCTCCCCCTCACCCGTCGCGGACTGCGTCCGCGCCACCCTCTCCCCGCAAGCGGGGCGAGGGGAAAAACGCCCTTGTCTCCACCGGCCGCGGCGTTCAGCGCACCGGTGGCCTGCACACGCTCTACATTTCCCCGCTCAAAGCTCTCGCCGTCGACATCGCGCGCAACCTGGAAACGCCGATCGCGGAGATGCAGCTGCCGATCAAGGTCGAGACCCGCACCGGCGATACGCCGGTGTCGCGCCGCGCGCGGCAGCGCCGCTATCCGCCGGATATCCTGCTGACCACGCCGGAACAGCTGGCGCTGCTGTTGTCGTCCGACGACGCGCCGTTTCTGTTCTCGTCACTCAAGCGCGTCGTGCTCGACGAGTTGCATGCGCTGGTGACGTCGAAGCGCGGCGATCTGCTGTCGCTCGGGCTTGCGCGGCTGTGGAAACTCGCGCCTGACATGCGCGCCATCGGCCTGTCGGCGACGGTCGCCGAGCCTGAATCGCTGGCGCGCTTCCTCGTGCCGCAGCCATCAGGCGAAAGCGTCTCGGCCGATATCGTCATCGCCGGCGGTGCAGCCGAGCCGGTGGTCGAGATGCTCGACACCAGGGAACGGTTGCCCTGGGCCGGGCACTCGGCGCGCCATGCGCTCGGCGAGATCTACGATCTCATCAAGGCCAACAAGACGACACTTGTCTTCGTCAATACGCGCAGCCAGGCCGAGATGCTGTTCCAGGATCTCTGGCGCATGAATGACGATGGCCTCGCCATCGCGCTGCATCACGGTTCCCTCGACGTCGCGCAGCGCCGCAAGGTCGAGGACGCGATGTCCGCCGGGAAATTACGCGGTGTGGTCTGCACGTCGTCGCTCGATCTCGGCGTCGACTGGGGCGATGTCGATCTCGTCATTAATGTCGGCGCGCCGAAGGGCGCCTCGCGGCTGATGCAGCGGATCGGCCGCGCCAATCACCGGATCGACGAAGCCTCGCGCGCTGTACTGGTTCCGGCCAATCGTTTTGAAGTGCTGGAATGCCGCGTCGCCATCGATGCCGTTGCCGAAAATGCACAGGATACTCCGCCGTTGCGGACTGGCTCGCTCGACGTGCTGGCGCAGCACGTGCTCGGCTGCGCCTGCGGCGCGCCGTTTCGCGCGGACGATCTCTATAACGAAGTGCGCTCGGCGGCGCCTTATGCCGAACTGTCGCGTGTCGATTTCGACGATACCGTGGAGTTCGTGGCGTCCGGCGGCTATGCGCTGAAAATCTATGAGCGTTTCGCCCGCATCAAGCAGGACGCCTCCGGCAAGTGGCGCGTCACCAATCCCAAGGTGCGCCAGATGTATCGCATGAATGTCGGCACCATCGTCGAGGATACGATGCTGAAGGTGCGGCTGGTGCGCGGAGGCAGCGGAAAAGGCAAAAAGGGTGTCACTGGTGCGCTGGCGCGCGGGGGACGCATGCTCGGCCAGATCGAGGAATATTTCATCGAAGGCCTCGTGGTCGGCGACACCTTTGTCTTTGGCGGGGAAGTCGTGCGCTATGAATCCCTGGTCGAGGATCAGGTCTATGTCTCGCGCGCGCATGACAAGGACGCGAAAGTGCCGTCCTATATGGGCGGCAAGTTTCCGCTCTCGACCTACCTCGCGGAACGCGTGCGCAAACTGCTGGACGATGAGCGCGCCTGGAAAGGCCTGCCCGACCAGGTGCGCGAATGGTTGTTGCTGCAGGCCCATGTCTCTCATGTGCCCGGCACGCGCGAACTGATGGTCGAGACCTTTCCGCGCGCCGACAAGCATTACCTCGTCTGCTATCCGTTCGAGGGCCGCCTCGCGCATCAGACGCTGGGCATGCTGTTGACGCGCCGTCTTGAACGCGCCCGCGCGCGACCGCTGGGCTTCGTTGCCAATGAATATGCGCTGGCGATATGGGGCCTTGGCGACACGTCGCACATGATCAGGCAGGGCAGGCTCGATCTTGCCGCGCTGTTCGATCCCGACATGCTCGGCGACGACCTCGAAGCATGGCTCGCGGAATCGGCGCTGATGAAACGCACGTTCCGCACCTGCGCGGTGATTTCGGGGCTGATCCACACGCGGTTCACCGGCGAGGAGAAGTCACGCCGGCAGGTGCTGTTCTCCACGGACCTGATCTACGACGTGCTGCGCAAGCATCAGCCCGATCATGTGTTGCTGCGCGCCGCGCGTGCCGACGCCGCGACGGGATTGCTGGATATTCGGCGATTGAGCGACATGCTGACGCGCATCCAGGGCCGTATCATTCACCGGGAACTCGATCGCGTCTCGCCGCTGGCGGTGCCGGTGATGCTGGAAATCGGCCGTGAAGCGGTATACGGCGAAGCGTCGGACGAGCTCCTGGCAGAAGCCGCCGAGGAACTCGTGAAAGAGGCGGCGGGATTCGAAGAGACAGAATCGTAAGGGTTTTGCGAATCTCGCATTCGTCTTAAAAGAGCACCATGCACGCTGAGACCATCACCGTCGATATGAGCACCGTCAGCATCGCCGGCGTCACGTTGGCTGCGGACCTGTCGGGTGCTTTGTATTGGGAAGAGCAGAAACTTCTGGTGGTGTCCGACCTGCATCTCGAAAAGGGCTCGAGCTATGCCAATCGTGGCGTGCTGCTGCCGCCTTACGATACGATCGCAACGCTCGGTCGCCTCGGTGCGGTGATCGCGCGTCACGATCCGCGCATTGTGATTGCGCTCGGCGACAGTTTCCACGACCGCGACGCCCATGAGCGGTTGTCCCCGGCCAATCGCGAGGTGCTGTCTGCATTGCAGATGCGCCGTGACTGGATCTGGATATCAGGCAATCACGATCCCGCATTGCCGCCGGATCTCGGCGGCACCGTCGCTGAAGAAGTGGCCGTCGGCCCGATCATCTTCCGTCATGAGCCGACTGGTGCTGCAGGCGAAATTGCCGGTCATTTGCATCCGAAGGCGCGCGTCAGCACGCGCGGGCGCGCCGTCGAACGTCGTTGCTTTGCGAGCGACGGTACCCGCGCGGTGATGCCGGCCTTCGGCGCCTATGCCGGCGGGCTCAACATCCGCGATGCGGCATTCGCCAGGATCTTCCAGACCCTCGGCTTCATTGCCCATGTGCTCGGTGATCGGCGCATGCACGCGATTGCTGCGTCGCGCTGTTGCTAGATCAGCGATATCCAATAGATCGTCATTTTGCCTAGATCAGGCGAACCTGCGGGATTTCCAGGATGGCAGTCTCCTTTGCGGGCTGGCTGTTGACGAGATGGTCGATAAGATCCTCCGTCGTCGAGCCTCGGGTCAGCATCAGGCAGGTCGCATTGTCGGCGCGCGTTGCGTGCCAAACGCCGGCGCGCATGCAGATTCCGACGCCAGGAGACAAACGATAAGCTCGGAGGGTCGACAAATCCGGCTGCCGGTTTGCGTCACTCAAGCAAAGGACCTGAACGATCTCTTTCGTGAGAGGCACGACCGCCTGCTGGGTCAGGTGATGGACTTCGAGCTTTGAGACAAGCGGATTGTTGTCACGATACTCGACCCACAAGACCTCGGTGTTGCCTCCCGTGCCGGGATCAAAGAAGTGTTCGTGCCAGAAATCGCTCGCCGGGCTTCGAAAACCGACCGCGTCTTTTTTGAGAGGATCGGTTTTGCCGAGCACCCATCCGAAGGGTTCGAACGACGTGGGACTCAGAGCCTCAACAGTAACAGCGTCGGATGTCGGCATGGAGGGCTCCTTGGGGGCGTGTCCGAAGCATGGCTTCATGGCCCTGCAAACCGACGAGCATTAAAAGAAAGAGCGGCCTTACGCCGCCTTCGCCTGCACCGTATCGCAGAACTCGGCGAGGTGGTCGGCAAGCCGCAGCGTTGCCGGGCTCGCATCGGGGGCGGCCATCAGCGTCACTTCAGTCTGGTCGATCGGCGCGAAGCCTTCTTTCGCCGTCAAGATGCGATGGTCGGCCTGGATAGCCATGTCGGACAGGATACTGAGGCCAAGTCCGGCGGCGACCGCAGCCTGGATGCCGGCGAGGCCGGAGCTCGTATAGGCCATGTGCCAACTGCGGCCTGCCGCCTCGATGGCATGAATCGCGCGGGTCCGGTAAAGGCAGCCGGCGGGAAAGCCGATCAACGGGACCGACCGGATGGCGGGGTCGATCGGATGTGCCTTGCTCGTGACCCAATGGATCCGCTCGGGCCACACTGCAATGCCACCTTTCTCACCGGCGGCGCGCTTGAACAGTGCCAGGTCGAGTTCGCCGCGTTCGAGATCGCGGCGCAAATACGTGCTCTGATCGGCGCGCACGTCGAGCCGCAAGCCGGGCCGCGACCGCGAGAAATTCGCCAGCAATTCGGTCAGGCGATAGGCCGCGAAATCCTCGGGGATGCCGAGCCTGACAGCGCCTTCATTGGTCGGGCGCGCCAGTACGTCGCGGGCTTCCTCCGCCAGCGCCAGCAGCCGTCGCGCATAGGACAACAGCCGCTCGCCGGCTTCGGTCGGCGTCACGTCCTTGCCGGTGCGGTTCAGCAGCGGCTGGCCGATATCCTCTTCCAGTCGCTTGATTTGCTGGCTGACGGTGGATTGGGTGCGGTGAACGCGCTCGCCGGCGCGGGTAAAGCCGCGAGCATCGACCACCGAGACGAAGCTGCGCAGGAGTTCGAGATCCAGCATCGGCTGTCCATTCGTTTTTCAACTGATAACAAGTATATCATTTAATTTCCAAATGGGAAGGCAGGCGCATAGACCAGCGGCAAAGGAGATTTCCGATGTCCATCGCGCCGTCAGTCGCGGTTCCCCGTGCCGCCTTCAATCCGCTGCCGATCTATATCGGCATCTTCTGTCTGCTCTGGAGTTTCTCCTTCGTCGCAGGGAAGATCGCTGTCACCGATTGCCCGCCGCTCATTCTGCTCGCTGCACGGTTCTCGATCGCGGGTGTTCTGATCCTTGGCATTTCCGCCCTGCGCCGCGGTGCCTGGTCTCTGTCCTGGCGCGATGTCGCGGCTTACGCCGTCATCGGCCTAGCCAATAACGCGCTGTATCTCGGCCTCGGCTATACCGGCCTGCAAACCATCTCCGCCGGTCTCGGCGGCCTGGTCGTCAGCGCAAACCCGGTATTTACGGCTGTGTTCGCAGCGCTGTTGCTGAAGGAGCCACTCACCGGACGCAAGGTCGCCGGGCTCTTGCTCGGCATCGCTGGCGTCACGTCGATCGTCTGGCACCGCATATCGGTGGGCACCGACAGCGCGCAGGGCATCGTATTCACGCTGGCATCGCTCGCGTCCATCGTGACCGGGACGATCCTGTTCAAGCAGCTGGCTCCGAAGGGCAGCCTGTGGCTCGGCAACGGCGTACAGAATCTTGTGGCCGGCGTGGTGCTGATCCCGGTGGCGCTCGCGTTTTCCGATATCGGTGCGATCGTGCCGAGTGCGCGATTGGCCGGTTCGTTTGCATTCCTGACATTGGGCGGTTCTATCCTCGGTTATCTGCTGTGGTTTCATCTCCTGAAGACCTGTGGCGCCACCGCCGCCAGCGCCTATCACTTCCTGATGCCGCCCCTCGGAATGCTGTTCGCCTGGATGGTGCTCGGCGAGCATGTCGAAAGTCGTGATCTTCTGGGGATCGTCCCGGTCGCCCTCGGTATCTATCTCGTCACCAGACCGGCCGCTTCACCAGCCCCCCTGCGACAGGAGTAGTTCATGTCCCTCACTATCACCCTGATCGGCGGCCCCACCGCGCTGATCGAAATCGACGGCTTCCGGTTGCTCACCGATCCGACCTTCGATCATCCGGGCGCCTACAAGCTGCCGCATGTCACGCTGGAGAAACTCGTCGGTCCCGCGATCTCCGCCGCGCAAGTCGGCGCGGTTGATGCGGTGTTGCTCAGTCACGATCAGCACTCCGACAATCTTGATAATTCCGGACGCGATTTCCTGCGCCATGCGCCGCGCGTGCTGACAACCATTGCGGGCGCCAGGCGCCTCGGTGGGGATGTTGAAGGTCTCGCGCCATGGGACAGCACTGAGCTTACAGGCAAGGATGGTCAGTCGCTGACGATCACCGCGACCCCGGCGCGTCATGGCCCGGCCGGCATCGAGCCGCTGTCGGGCGATGTCATCGGCTTCGTGCTGAGCTCGAACGCGCCAGGGAGCAGGCCGATCTACATTACAGGCGACACCGTCTGGTTCGATGGCGTCGCCGAGGTCGCGCGGCGTTTTCCGGCCGGCGTAGTGCTGCCCTTCGCCGGCGCGGCGCAAACCCGCGGGCCATTCCACCTCACCATGGACACCAACGACACGATCGAGACGGCGCGCGCGTTTCCCGATGCGACGATTGTGCCGGTGCACACCGACGGATGGGCGCATTTCAAACAGACCGCCGGCGACCTGCGCGCATCCTTCGACACGCTCGGCTTCGGTGCCCGTCTGCGTATCCTCGAGCCGGGCGTGCGGACCTTGATCTAGCCCATTGCCTGTCCCTGCTTCGGAACGTTAGCTGCGACGGCACGTTGCCGAGCGGTGAGATGGCAGGGATCAGATGTCGGACCAGTCGAGCGAGAAGAAGCCTGATGATCAGGAGGGAGAAGCTACTGGTCCGAAAGGCTTTCTGAAACGGCTTGGTCCTGGTCTGATCACCGGCGCTTCCGACGATGATCCGTCCGGCATTGGCACCTATAGTCAGGCTGGGGCACAACTTGGTTACGGCATCGGTTGGACCATGCTGCTGACCTTCCCGCTGATGGTCGCAATCCAGGAAATTTCCGGACGCGTCGGTAGCGTGACCGGTCGTGGCATTTCCGGCAATGTCTGCCGGCACTATCCGGCGTCGCTGCTGCATCTCATCGTGTCGCTGCTGTTCATCGCCAACACGATCAACATCGCGGCCGATCTCGGCGCCATGGCCGATGCCACCAAGCTGCTCATTGGCGGTCACGGCATCATCTACGTCGTTCTGTTCGGCGCGCTCT
The DNA here is from genome assembly GCF_034044155.1 of Tardiphaga sp. 42S5. Lineage (NCBI taxonomy): Bacteria > Pseudomonadati > Pseudomonadota > Alphaproteobacteria > Hyphomicrobiales > Nitrobacteraceae > Tardiphaga > Tardiphaga sp. 42S5. The sequence goes on from NZ_CP139027.1 coordinate 1,295,131, forward strand.
CGGTGGGCGCGCAGATTTTCTTCGACTACAAGCGCTACGTCTCGGTGCTGAAATGGCTGACGCTCTGCCTGTTTTCCTATGTCGCCGCGCTTGCGGTGGTGAAGGTCGACTGGAGCGCGGCTCTCACAGGCATCCTGCTGCCGCAAATCACCTGGAGCGGCTCGTATCTCACCACCATAGTCGCCATTCTCGGGACGACGATTTCGCCATATCTGTTCTTCTGGCAGGCCTCGCAGGAGGCGGAGGACGAACGTATCGATCCCGCCAAGGCTCCGTTGATCGAGAGGCCGATTGGTGCCGCGATGGAGTTTTCGCGCATTCGGGCCGACACGATCGTCGGCATGGCGTTCTCCAACCTGATCGCGCTGTCGATCATCATAACGGCTGCGGCCACCCTCAATGCCTCAGGCAAGACGGATATCGAGACCTCGGCGCAGGCGGCTGAAGCCTTGCGTCCGATCGCCGGAGTATTCGCGGAATGGATATTTGCGCTGGGCATCGTCGGCACGGGTCTGCTGGCGATCCCGGTGCTCGCGGGCTCGACTGCCTATGCTGTGGGCGAAGGTCAGCGCTGGTTGGTCGGTCTCGATCGCAAGCCACGCGAGGCTGTGGCGTTCTACTCGGTGCTGGCTCTGTCTGCCGTGATCGGGATCGCGCTGAATTTCACCTCGATCAACCCGATCTCGGCGCTGTACTGGAGCGCGGTCATCAACGGCGTGCTCGCCGTGCCGGTGATGGTGCTGCTGATGGTGATGTCGCGCCGCAAGGATGTGATGGGCGATTTTGTGATCAAGGGACCGCTACACTGGCTCGGTTGGCTGTCGACTGCAGCAATGGCCATCAGCGTGGTGGCGATGGTCGCCGGAATCCTTCTTTAATCCCGCCTGAATACGATCGATGCCGCCCAGCCGGACATCAGTGCCATCGCGGCGGTGAGCAGTCCGTAGATGAAACCGTGATTGCGCGCGGCATTGGCGACGAACTGCTCGAAGCCGACCTTGACGATATCGAACGCCGTCTCCGCTTTCGAGATCAGCGCACCGTCGGCGAACAATTTGATCTCGACATCATAGGTTCCGATGGGGACTTCGGCAGGCAGCGGAATGCTGGTTCGGAACAGCGTCGGTGTCAGGAATGTCACCGCTGAGGTCTCCTCGCGATACAGTCCGTGTTCCTTGCGCAGTCGCACAAAGGCGCTGCGGAACGGGTCTGTGGCCACGACGTCCGCATAGTCGGTGCCGACGCGCTGGGTCAGCAGGACGTTATTGATTCCGAGCTGCTGGCGGCGCTGTACGTCGGCAGGCGCTATGGCGTCCATAGGACGGTTGGAAAACACGGCGAGATAGGACGGCACCTGCAGGAATTGGCGCGAATCCGTGTTGATCCAGATGCCGAAGCGGCGCTCCTTGCGCCGGGTCATGAGGTCGGTGCGCGGTCCGTTGACGGTGACGACGAGATTGTAGTTGTTGCGGCCGGGCGGTGTCTTGTCGTCTTTCTCGACAGCCCCGAACAGCACCAGTTCCTCGCCGGCATAATTCGGCGTCACGGTCACGCGATGGTTCGACACCGAGACGATCAGTTGTTCGGCGCGGGCCGGGGCGAGCATTCCGATGCCGAGTGCGGCGATGATCGGGAGCGCGCGTATCATGGAGCGACGCCTCCGGTATCGCGGATCGTGAACAGATCCGTGGGGCGAACGACCAGTTCCACCGCGAAGCGGACGCCGACCGCCAGGATCAACAGGCCCAGCAGCAGGCGCAAATGCTCGCCGCGAATCTTCTGCCCGGCGCGGGCGCCGAATTGTGCGCCGGTGACGCCGCCGACCATCAGGATGAGGGCCAGCACCGCATCGACCAGATGATTGGTGACGGCGTGCAGCAATGTCGCGATCACCATGGTGACCAGCGTCAGCACCATGGACGTGCCGATCACCGTCGAAGTCGGAATGCGCAGCCAGTAGATCAGGATCGGGATCAGGATAAAGCTGCCGCCGATGCCCATCACGGCGCCGATGAAGCCGATCAGGAGACCGACGGCGATCACCGGGATCACCGAGAGATAGATCTTGGAGCGCTTGAACCGCATCTTGAGCGGCAGGCCGTGAACCCAGCTATGGCTGCCGGACCGGCGCAAGTTCACGGGATCACCGCGCCGGATGCGCAGCAGCGCGCGCAGGCCCTCCCAGAACATCAAGCTGCCGACGGCGGTGAGCAGGATCACATAGGACAGCGAGATGGTGAGGTCGAGCTGGCCGAGATTGCGCAGCTGCGTGAAGGCCCACACCCCGAGCGCCGTGCCGACCACGCCGCCGGTCAGAAGGACCGTCGCAAGCGCGGGATCGATGGCGCGGCGTCGCCAGTAGGACAGCGCACCGGAGAAAGACGAGGCCGCGATATGGCTCGCCACTGACGCGACCGAGACCGCGGGGGCGATGCCGACGAAAATCAGCAGCGGCGTCATCAGGAAGCCGCCGCCGATTCCGAACATGCCGGAGACGAAGCCGACCGCAGCGCCCATCGCCAGGATGAGCAACACATTGATCGGAATGTCGGCGATCGGGAGATACAGTTGCACGCGCGTTCGCTTCGGAATTCTGGCCCTGAGTTGGGCCGAAACCGCTCATGGCGTGGTTCTGGAGGCGGCGCGGATTGCGAGCCGCGTCCTCGTCTTAGACGATATCGTCCGTTGATGGGATTAAAGAATTCGGTAAAGGCACGGTTTTCCGCCTCTACCGATGATACACCTTTCAAGGTGGTAAATTTTGTTGGGCCAGGCGCAGGCCCGCGGTGTCACGACTTCCTGGCCGGATCGGTGACAAGGTTCATGGCGGCGGCTTCGCTGGTGCCGAGCCAGCGGATTTTCTCGGTGGCCGACATGGCCTCCACGACCGACGAGGCTACGCCCATCTTGGTCATGTAGCTGAGCACATAGCCCATGGTGCGCTGCGCGGACGCGACAGGATCTGCCCCCGGCTTGGGTGAGATGAAGCGGTGAACGCCCAGCCGCGAGCCCTCGACGCCGATGCGGGCCTTGCCGCCGGCATAGGTCATCACGCAGGCGCTGGCGCAGTAAGACGGTTTGATGCGGCCCGCGGAATCCACCGTGCCCACGGCGGTGGTCAGCCCGCGCGCACGGATGATCTCACCCATGATGATGGCCTGGCCGACGTTTCCGCCCGGAGACGACAGCAATACGGTATCGCCAGGCGCGAGTTTGGCTTCATCGAGCTTTTCGCGAAACCAGCTCGCGGTGGCCGGGCCGATCTCGCCCGTGATCGCCAGCGCTGGACGGCCGCGGCCTGAATTGTCCGGATCGAGATTGGCGACCTCTGAAGATGCCATGCTCGGCGAGACATAGAGGTCTTTCCAATAGGCCCAGGCCTCAGGTTTGGAGAGCTCCTGATAGGCCTGCGCGCCGATGCCGCCGAATATCACGACCGCGAATGCGACCGAGGGCCAGTTGAACCATTTGCTGCGCGGTGCCTCGGGCAGCGGGGGCTGCGGTGGGGCAGACGGCTCGGCGGGACGTGCGGCCCAGGGGTTGACCGTAGGAATCCCTGATGGACGTTCCGCGTCCCCCGATGTGTCGTCATTTCGAAAAGACAAACCAGTCTTCCTCGTCGTTCAGTCCGGCCCGGCGCGCACTTCACGGCGCCAAGTCTGCTGAAGGTTTGTTGAGGAAATAAGACCGCCGGTTCGATCCGGCGGCCAGAAAATCTGCCTTAGCGCGCAGCCCGCTTGCCCATCGATGCTTTCGCCCCGGCCTGTGCCGGCGTGGCATCCCAACCGCCCGCGGGAGTGGCCACGTTAATGGCGTCTTCGGGCTGGCCTTCCGGCGCGAAAGTCTGGACCGCCAGCCTGGCCGCGGCCAGCGACTGCGGATCGAGGCGCTTGGCGATGTCATCGCGCTTGCGGCCGGCATCGACGTCGCCCTGGGCGGCGGCGAGGCTGAACCACTTGAAGCTCTCCGCGAGGTTCTGTTCGACGCCGATGCCGCGGGCATAGAGAATGCCGAGATTGAATTGGCTGTCGGCGACGCCGCGATCGGCGGCCTTGCGGAACCAGTACGACGCGCTCTTGTAGTTGGCGCCCTTGGTGCCGCCATCGGCATCGAGCACGGCGAGATTGTGCATCGCCTTGGCGTTACCCCGGTCGGCGGCGAGCACGTAATAGCGGCGGGCGACGTCGAGATCCTTCTTCGCGCCGAGGCCCTTCTCGAACAGCGCGCCCAGGCGGAACATGGCCGGCACGACATTGGCCTGCGCCGCGCGGTCATACCACTTGGCGGCTTCGTCGTAGTTCTGCGCCACGCCCTTGCCCTCGGCATAGCGGACGCCGATTTCGAAAGCGGCAGAGGCGTCGCCCTTGAGCGCCGCGTTGCGCAACGTGGTGCTGCCGATGGTCTCGGGCAGGCGCTCGCTGGCGGGGATCGAGGCTGTGGTGATCTTCTGGCCACTGGATGGCAGCACCGGGCCGGCGGCGCTGGCCTGCGGCGCGGCAATGCTGCCGGTCACGTCGGGTGACACATAAGGCACGGGCGCGGCCTGAGGCACCGGCTGTGGCGCGGGCTCGACGGCCGCGGGCGACGGGGCGATCAGCGACTGCTTGCCGATCGGGGTTGGCGATGTCATCGACGGCGTGGCCGGCACCGGCGCGGCGGGCTTGGTCGGGACCTCGGCCGGCTCGGGCGCGTTCAGCTGCAGCGGCGGGGCCGAGTGAATATTCTCGGCCACCGGCGCTGGCGAGCCGCTGTCCAGCAGCGTCATCGCCATCTTGAACGAGCCGAGCACGATCACGACCACGCTGGCGCCGACCAGAAGTGAGCGGATCTTCGAGCCGATCGTGGAGGATGACTTTTCGCTATCGGCGAGCTGCGGCCCGAGTCTGGTGGCCTTCGATTTGTCGGTCCTAGATTTGTCAGACCTGGACTTGTCGTTGCCGGTTGCGGCGGCAGCCTGTGCGGCGCGGCGCGCGGCAGCAATGAAACTCGACGCGGTGGCCTGTTCGGGGGCATCGACGGCGATTTCGCTGATCGCGTCTTCCGACGCGGCGATGCGTTCGGATGGCGATGCGCCGCGGCCCTGCGGACGCGTGCCGGGTTCGAGCGGATGATCTGGTGGCAGCGCCGGGTCAACCATCGGGCGCGGCGACGGACGCTCAGCAGCGGATGCAGACTGCGCGACTGGCTTTGGCGCGGGCGGAGGATCGAGAATGTCGCTGATCGCCTTCGGCATCGGGAAGGCCGATGCCGGTTCGTGCGAGATCGCAGTTGCCGCGAAGTCGCGCGGCGCGGCATCGAAGTGAACCTGCGGCGGACGCACCTCGACCTGCGACGGCGCAGCCTGTGGCTTCACCGGATTGGGCATCTGCGGGCGCGTCGGAGCCGGCACCGAAATATCTGGTGCAGTCGCGGGGCGCGAGGTCGGAGCGGGTGTTGCAACGGGCGCGGATTGCTTGGCAGGCGCGGCGCTGACCGCGCGCAGATCGCCCTCGATCCTTGCGAGGCGATCGACCACATGGCCGAGCGTGGAGTGTACGACCTCAAGCGAATCCTGCGTGTGGCGGTCGGTTTCCGACTGGCTGAAGCGCATGTCGGAGAGTTCGCGCTTGATCGTGTCGACCAGGCCGGGATCGATCGATGACGCCTTGCTGCGGGGATTGTCCAGCGCGGCGAACATCGACTGCTGGCGTTCGAGATGGCGCAGGATGTCCTGCAGCCCGTCCTCGACGCGGCCGAGATTGTTGCCGCGCGTATCGGTGATGCTCTCCATCCGCTCGAGCAGATAGGAGACGCGCTGTTCGAGATGCGCGAAGGCCGACGACGAGTCATTGCCGACCGGCATATGGTCGAGACGCTCGGACAGCGTCCGCAATGCGGTTTCCAGATGATCCGAGCTGGCCATGACAGCCGGGCGCTCGCGATTTTCCAGCGCTGCCGTCAGTGTCATGATGCGCGCCTCGAGCGCGGCAAAGGAATCGCTGTTATCCGCGCGTGCAAGCTGGTCGACCTTCGACGACAGCGTCTGCAGGTCATCGCTGAGACGGCCGAGCGCTTCGTTGGAGGCGACGTTGGAAACGATGGCGCGCAGCGCAGCGATCGCGCCCTGCAGCTGTTCCATGGTGCCGGGATCGTTGCTCGAGCGCACGATCATGTCGATCTTGCCGCCGAGATTGCGGATCGCCTCGTCGAAGCCGGCAAGCTGTTCGGCGGGCGTCAGCGTGGTCAGCGTCTTGTGGATGTCGGCGAGGGCGCGTTCGAGATTGGCCAGCACATCGCCATCGATGCCGCTGTGGCGGGTGTCGTCGATGCGGCGGCCGAGTTCACGGATCTCGTTCTCGATTGATTCAATCGCGCGGCGCGGCATCGCTTCGGTGATGACGTTGCGGATCTCGGCGAGCTCGCCGCGGAAGGCCGCGATCGACTGCTCGATATTGTTGTCCGGGCGCTGCAGCGCATCGATCTTTGTCGTGATCTGAAACAGCTGCCGTTCCAGGCCGGACATATCCGGCATGAAGCTCTGCGGTGGCGCGGCAGGTTGTGCGTAAGGCGGCTGTACAAAGGGCGGTGCATTGCGCGGGGCCATGCGCGGCGTGCCGTCGAGTTCGCCCTGGCGGGCGGCAATCTCGGCGATGGCGAAGTCCAGCGAGAACGGATCGATCGGCGGCGAGGCGCTATAGACCTGATTGGCGGCGCGCTCGACCATATCGATGCGCGGCTGTTGCGGCGGCGGCGCGGGGCGATATGCGGGCTCGCTGATCTGCGACAAACGCGCATCAAGCCGCGAAATCGCATCATTGAGCTGGCGTGCGACGCCGGGCTCGCTGCTGCGTTGTGCAGGCTTCGAGAACAGTTCGATCTGCCGGGCAATGGCGTCAAGCCGCTCGTGGATTTCGACGACATCGGCAGCGTCGCGCTGCGGCAGCGCCGCACGCGGGGTGAGGGGGCGTTCCTGGTCGCGCGGGCGTGCATTGGGCGAGTTGTAGCGCGGGGGAGCTTCGCCGATGGTCGAGTTCAGCCAGTCGCCCAGCGACATGCCGGCACGGCGCGCCGCAGCTTCGGCCCGCTCGCGAACCGATGGCTCAATCCCGTCAACACTCCACGATACGCGCGAATTCATGCTTTGGTCCGGTTCCGAGCTTGACGCCCACCAGCGCCTGCAGCCTCCCCCGCGCGTCCCATTGTGAAGACAATCGTAACGTGCGCGGGTCGTCTGCCTCTGATCCGGACTTTTCAGGGTTAGGGTAAATAACGGGTTAAGGATCGGGCTCGGCCAGCCTTAAAAGTTAACTCGCTGATACACTTGCGCCGATTTGCAGGTAGGATCGGATGTCTCTGGCTTTGGCGTCAGCGCGTAAACAGCGCACTCAAATCGTCGACATCCAGTTCGGTGATGGCGCTGTGGCGTGGGTCCATCACCGCTGACTGGCCGATATAGGCCCAGTATAGAAATTCGGCGCGGGGCAGCGCCCGCTGGCTTTCGACCCCGGCTTCGATCAGCCATTTCGCCATGTAGCCGACCCGCCTGGCATCCACCGAGGCGACCATTTTGGCGACGTCCGCATCGGTCGAGGCCATGGCGCGGATGGCACGGTCCAGGCTGCGATCTTCGTTGAAAGCGAGCTTCATTAGATGGGTCAGACGTGCGGCGCCAGCGACCGAGGCGTCGATCCCCTCGATCACCTGATCGGTCGTTCGCTCCTGCCAACGTTGCAGAAGCTGTAGTCGAAATTCAGATATATCTTTGAAATGCCAATAGAAACTGCCGCGCGACACATTCAGCCCAGTGGCCAGCGCACCGACCTTCAGCGCGTCGGCGCCCTGCCGCGCAAGGATCCTCAGCCCGTGGTCGAGCCAGGCCGAGCGCGTCAGGCGGTCTTTGGTCAGTTGGTCATCCATTCCCCGACCATACACATGTGTATTGACGAAATCCACGCTCTGGCGTTAACGTCCATGCAGAAGTGTATGGAGCGGCACTGGCCGAACAGTGCCCGATGCGGGAGGGAGAGCCGATGAGCGTGAGCGGCCTCGATAGATGGTATAGCTTCATGCGGTCTCATGATCGGGCGATGCTGTGGGACCTGCTGCATCCGGACGCCGTGTTCGAAAGCCCGGTCGTGCATGCGCCGCAGCGGGGCCGTGAGATCGTGTTCAAGTATCTGACGACTGCAGAGAAAGTGCTGGGTGGCCCCGGCTTCGCCTACAAAGGCGAATGGCGCAGCGACAACGGCGCGGTGCTCGAATTCGAGAACGAGATCGAAGGCATCAAAATCAATGGCGTCGACATGATCACCTTCGCCGCTGATGGCCGCATGACCCACTTCAAGGTGATGGTCAGGCCGCTCAAGGCCATCAACCTGTTGCACCGGTTGATGGGCGAGGAATTGGCGCGGCAATGAGCCGCCAGCCGCTTGCTTCATCTCCGATAACAATTGCGTAAATCTGACACGGCGGCGCCGTATCATCCGATCAATCGAATTCAAACCGAGAGAATTCCATGCCCAGCTACAAAGCCCCGCTCGAAGACGTCGGCTTCCTGCTCAACGACGTGTTTCAGTTCGATCGCTACAACAATCTGCCCGGCTTTGCTGACGCGTCCGCCGATGTGCGCGAAGCGATTCTGGGCGAAGCCGCCAAGCTCAGCGAAGAAGTGCTGCAGCCGCTGAATCGTGTCGGCGATCTCGAAGGCTGCAAGCGCAACGACGACGGCAGCGTGACCACGCCGAAAGGCTTCAAGGAAGCCTACAAGCAGGTCGCGGAGGGCGGCTGGCTCGGCCTCTCGGCTCCCGCTGAATTCGGCGGTCAGGGTCTGCCGGTGACGCTGTCGCAGACCGTCGCCGAATTCCAGATCTCCGCCAATATGGCGTTCTCGATGTATGGCGGCCTTACCATGGGCGCGACCGCAGCACTCATCGTGCACGGCAAGCCCGAGCAGAAGTCGATGTTCCTGCCGAAGATGGTCGCCGGCGAATGGACTGGCACCATGAACCTGACCGAGCCGCATTGCGGCACGGATCTGGGTCTTTTGCGCACCAAGGCCGCGCCACAGGCGGACGGCAGCTACAAGATTTCCGGCACCAAGATCTTCATCTCGGCCGGTGAGCACGACCTTGCCGACAATATCATCCATCTGGTGCTGGCCCGCATCGAGGGCGCACCAGCCGGCATCAAGGGCGTGTCGCTGTTCGTTGTGCCGAAGTTCATGGTCAATGCCGATGGATCGATCGGCGCACGCAACGGCGTGATGTGCGGCTCGATCGAGCACAAGATGGGCATCCACGGCAATTCCACCTGCGTGATGAATTACGACGGCGCCACCGGCTGGCTGATTGGCGAAGAGAACAAGGGCATGCAGGGCATGTTCGTGATGATGAACGAAGCCCGTCTCGGTGTTGCCGTGCAGGGTCTCGCGCAGTCCGAAGTCGCCTATCAGAACGCGGTTGCCTATGCGAAGGATCGCCTGCAGGGCCGCTCGCTGACCGGGCCGAAGTCGCCGGACAAGCCGGCCGATTCGATCATGGTTCATCCGGACGTGCGCCGCACGCTGCTCACCATCCGCGCCTTCAACGAAGCCGCCCGTGCCATGGTGGTGTGGACCGCGCTGAAGAGCGACGTCGCGCATCGCTCGGACGATCCGAAGGAGCGTCAGGCTGCCGACGATCATATGGGCCTGATGACGCCCGTGCTGAAGGGCGTGCTCACCGATGGCGGTTTTGCCAACGCGGTCTCAGCGCAGCAGATGTTCGGTGGCCACGGCTATATCGCCGAATGGGGCATGGAGCAGTTCGTGCGCGACGCGCGCATTGCCATGATCTATGAAGGCGCCAACGGCATCCAGGCACTCGATCTGGTCGGCCGCAAGCTGCCGCGCGATGGCGGCCGTGCCGCGATGGCGTTCTTCGGCGAGGTCGGCGCATTTGCGAAGGAGCATGGCGCTGACGAAGCCATGAAGCCTTACATCGATCCGCTCTCGAATGCGCTCGGTCATCTGCAGCAGGCGACCATGTGGCTGATGAACAATGCCATGATGAAGCCCGACAACGCCGGTGCCGGCGCGACCGATTACATGCAGCTGTTCGGCCTCACGGCCTTCGCCTATATGTGGGCGAAGATGGCCAAGGTGGCGCAGGACAAGATTGCTACGGATGGCGCGACACCCTATCTGACCACCAAGCTGGTCACCGGCCGCTTCTTCATGGAGCGGATGTTGCCCGAAACCGCACTCCATCTCGCCCGCATCCAGACCGGAAGCGCGACGACGATGGAGCTTCCGGCGGAAGCGTTCTGAGATTAATAAGTACTCCGTCATCACCAACACACGCCGTCATTGCGAGCGCAGCGAAGCAATCCAGAAAGCCAAAAGCGAAGATTGGATTGCTTCGTCGCAAGTGCTCCTCGCAATGACGAGCCGATAGATCAACTATCCGACAACCGGGAGAGAATGAATGCCCGAGGCATATATCTACGATCACGTTCGCACGCCGCGCGGCCGCGGCAAGGCCGATGGCTCGCTGCATGAGGTGACCGCGCTGGCGCTCGCTACTGCACCGCTGAAGGCGCTCAAGGAGCGCAACAACCTGCAGCCGGGCACTATCGATGACGTCATCCTCGGCGTGGTCGATCCGGTCGGCGAAGCCGGCGGCGATATCGCACGCATGGCTGCGCTGTCCGCCGGCTACGGCAACGACGTCCCGGGCATCCAGATCAACCGGTTCTGCGCTTCCGGCCTCGACGCTGTGAACTTCGCCGCAGCGCAGATCATGTCTGGCCAGCACGACATGACCATTGGCGGCGGTGCCGAGAGCATGAGCCGCGTCGGCATTGGTGCCGCCGGTGGCGCCTGGCCGGTCGATCCGTCGATCGCCGTTCCCGCCTATTTCATGCCGCAGGGCGTCTCGGCCGATCTGATCGCGACCAAATACGGGTTCTCCCGCGACGACGTCGATGCCTATTCGGTGCAGAGCCAGCAGCGCGCTGCCAAGGCCTGGGACGAAGGCCGCTTCAAGAAATCGGTCATCCCGGTCAAGGACATCAATGGCCTCACCATTCTGGCCAAGGACGAGCATATGCGTCCGTCCACGACGATGCAGTCGCTGGCCGCGCTGCAGCCGTCCTTCGTGACGATGGCGCAGATGGGCGGCTTCGATGCCGTGGCGATCCAGTCGCATCCGGAAATTGAAGGCGTCAACTACGTGCACCATGCCGGCAATTCGTCGGGCATCGTCGACGGTGCGGGCGCAGTGCTGCTCGGCAATGCCGAAGCTGGCAAGAAAGCCGGCCTCAAGCCGCGTGCAAAAATTCGCGCCTTCGCCAATATCGGCTCCGAGCCGGCGATGATGCTCACCGGTCCGGTGGACGTCACCAAGAAGGTGCTGGAGCGCTCTGGCATGAAGTTGTCGGACATCGATCTGTTCGAGCTCAACGAAGCCTTTGCATCGGTAGTGCTGCGCTTTATCCAGGCCTTCGATATCGACAATGAGAAAATCAATGTCTGCGGCGGCGCCATTGCCATGGGCCATCCGCTCGGCGCCACCGGCGCGATGATCCTCGGCACTGTGCTGGACGAACTCGAGCGCACCAACAAATCGACGGCCCTCGTCACCCTCTGTATCGGCGGCGGCATGGGCACCGCCACCATCATCGAACGCGTGTAAGGAGTGGCCAACATGACCTTCAAGAACTTCAAGGTTGAGACCGACGCCGACGGCATCGCGCTCGTCACCTGGGACATCTCCGGCCGTTCGATGAATGTGCTCGACGTAGCGACCATCGAGGAACTCGGCGCGATCGTCGATCAGACCACTGCGGATGCCGCCGTGAAGGGCGTCGTCATCACCTCCGGCAAGGAAGCTTTCTCGGCCGGTGCCGATCTGTCGATGCTCGAAGGCATGGGCAAGGTGTTTGTCGAGACCAGGGCTGCCAAGGGCGAGGAAGCCGCGCAGCAGATGCTGTTCGACGAGAGCCGCAAGCTGTCGCTGACGCTGCGCAAGATCGAGACCTCCGGCAAGCCATGGGTCGCGGCCATCAACGGCCTCGCGCTCGGCGGCGCGTTCGAGCTGACGCTGGCCTGCCACTATCGCGTTGCTGCGGAAAATCCGAAGACGCGTCTGGGCCTGCCCGAAATCAAGGTCGGCCTGTTCCCCGGTGGCGGCGGCACCCAGCGCCTCGCGCGCATGCTGCAGCCGCAAGACACCATGCAGATGCTGCTGAAGGGCGATGCGATCAATCTCGTCAAGGCCAAGGCGATGGGCATCGTCGGCGCGGTGGTGCCATCGGCCGATCTCATCACGGCCGCGAAGGAGTGGATCAAGGCTGGCGGCAAGCCCGTCGCGCCCTGGGACGAGAAGGGCTTCAAGCTGCCCGGCGGCCCCGTCTATTCCAAGCAGGGCATGATGATGTTCCCCGCGGGTAACGCGATCTATCGCCGCGAGACCTTCGACAATTATCCGGCGGCTCGCGCCATCATGCAGTGCGTCTATGAAGGCCTGCAGCTGCCGATGGATGCGGCGCTGCGCGTCGAGTCCCGTCAGTTCGCGCATATCCTGCAGACCAAGGAAGCGGCGGCGATGATCCGCAGCCTGTTCCTGTCGATGCAGGAGCTCAACAAGGGTGCGCGTCGTCCGCAGAACGTGCCGCCGACCAAGGTCAAGAAGCTCGCCGTCATTGGCGCCGGCTTCATGGGTGCGAGCGTGGGCTTCGTCTCCGCACGCGGCGGCATGGAGGTCGTGTTGATCGATCGCGATCAGGCCAGCGCCGACAAGGGCCTCGGTCATTGCATCGCAGCCATCGATGGCCTGATCGCCAAGGGCCGCGCCAAGGAAGCCGACAAGACGGCGCTGATGGCGCGGATCACGGCAACGGCGGACTTCGACGTTATCAAGGAGTGCGATCTTGTTATCGAGGCCGTGTTCGAGGATCGCGCCGTCAAGGCCGAGATCTACAAGAAGGTGCAGCCGTTGTTGAAGGAAGGCGCCATCATCGCGTCGAACACCTCGACGCTGCCGATCAACTCGCTCGCCGAAGAATTCGCGGACCAGTCCAAGTTCATCGGCATTCACTTCTTCTCGCCGGTCGAGAAGATGATGCTGGTGGAGATCATCGTCGGCAAGAACACCGGCGACGTCGCGCTGGCCACCGCGCTCGACTATGTCCGCGTCATCGGCAAGACGCCCATTGTCGTCAATGACTCCCGCGGCTTCTTCGCCAATCGCTGCGTGTTGCGCTTCACCGCCGAAGGCCTTGAAATGTTGCTCGAAGGCGTGCCGCCGGCGATGATCGAGAACACCGCGAAGATGGCGGGCATGCCGGTCGGGCCGCTGTCGCTGTCGGACGAGATTGCGCTCGATCTGGTGCTGAAGATCATGAAGGCCACCGAAGCCGATCTCGGCTCGCAGGCGGTCGATCAGGCGCAGAAGAAGCTGATCGTCGAGATGGTGGAGAAGCAGGAGCGCTTCGGTCGCAAGAACGGCAAGGGCTTCTATGAGTATCCGCCGAAGGGCAAGGGCTCCAAGGCTCTGTGGAAGGGCATCGCGCCGCTGCTGCCGAAACCGGTCGATCCCGATACGCTCGATGTCGAGGAGCTGAAACAGCGCTTCCTGGTGGTACAGGCGGTGGAAGCCGCGCGTACCGTCGAGGATCACGTGATCGTCGATCCGCGCGAAGCCGATGTCGGCTCGATCCTCGGCTTCGGCTTCGCGCCGTTCACCGGCGGTACGCTGAGCTATATCGACTTCATGGGTACCAAGAAGTTTGTCGAGCTCTGCCACAAGCTTGAAGCCAAATACGGCTCGCGCTTCACCCCGCCGAAGCTGCTCGAAGAGATGGCCGCCAAGGGCGAGACCTTCTACGGGCGCTTCCCGCCGAAGAAACTGGCGGCGGCGTAGGTCTTCCCCTCGCCCCCGGACGCGGCGCAGCCGCGGCTGGTGGGAGAGGGTGGATCGACCGCTCTAGCGAAGCTTCGCTTCGCGCGGGCGGTCGAGACGGGAGAGGGGGCTCTTCGCTCGGAGCAAGAGCCCTCTCCCGCCTTCGCTCCGCTCAGGCACCCTCTCCCGCGGCGCGCAGCTTCGCTGCGCTGGGGGAGAGGGGAAACAGCAAACAAAAAGGGCCGGATCATTGATCCGGCCCTTTCGTATTTCAGCGCGATGCCAGCAGCTTACGCTGCCTTCATCAGGCCTTCCTTCTCCAGCGCGGCCTGCACTTGCGGACGGGCAGCGACGCGGTCCTTGTAGGTCATCAGGTTCTTGAACTCGGAGAGGTCGATGCTCATCCGGTCGGCCCATTTCAGCATGACGAACAGATAGCCGTCGGCGACGCTGAAATCCTTGCCCAGCAGGTAGTCCTTACCTGCGAGCTGGCCATCGAGATATTTGAACTTGCCCATCAGGCGGGTCTTGAAGAAGCCCTTCACTTCGTCGTCGAACACCGGCTGGAATAACGGGCTGAAGTTCTTGTGCAGCTCGCCGTTGATGAAGCCAAGATACTCCTGCAGCTGGCGGCGCGCATCGCTGCCATTGGCCGGCGCCAGATTTTTGGCAGCAGCCTGGTCGGCGATGTACTGCACGATAACCGGACCTTCGGTCACTAGCGCACCGCTGTCGAGGCCGAGGGCCGGCACCTGGCCCTTGGGGTTGATGGCGAGATAGTCGTCGCCATTTTCCAGCTTCTTGGCTTTGAGGTCGACCTTCACGAGATCGTAAGGCAGGCCGGCTTCGAGAAGTGCGATATGAGGCGAGAGCGAACAGGCGCCTGGCGAATAATACAGCTTCATCGAAAATTCCTCCCTGAAGACATTGGTTTAACCACGCGGGTGACTAAATGCATTTGCATGAACGAGTCAAGATTGATGCAGCTGCATCAAGTGGGCTAGGGTGCCGCCACCATTTGGACTGAGCCATGAAACGTAAACCTTCCACCGAGGCGACAGCCGCCTGGATCCGCCTGATGCGAATCCAGAGCCGGGTGCTGGACGGCGTCGAGCAGGACCTCAAGCGCGCCGGTTTTCCGCCGCTCGCATGGTACGACGCGTTGGCCGAGCTGTCGCGCTCGCCGACCGGCGAGATGCGCCCGGTCGAGCTCGAAAAGCAGATGCTGATACCGCAATATTCGACATCGCGGCTGATCGATCGTTTGGTCGACGAAGGCCTGGCTGCACGCCGCGAATGCAAGATGGACAAGCGCGGCCTGTTCGTCGAGATCACGGCTGCCGGGCGCGAGTTGCACAAGAAGATGGGCTGCGCCTATTCAACGGCGATCGAGAAACATGTCGGCTCGAAACTGTCCGACGCAGATGCAGCAAAACTGTGCGGCCTGCTCGACCGGCTCGGCTGCGCGTGCCAAGAAGCGGCAGCGACAGTGACATCGCCGGCCGCCAGAGACGCCGCGCCGGCGCGATGAGCCTTAAATTTTTGCCCGCGTTCGCGACCCGCACGGGCCGCGGGCGTTCCCGACACCGCGCGCAACAGATTGCAGCGCCTTTCATTCGGAATTTCCATGGCGCGTGACCAAATCGATATGACGCCGCTGCAATCGCGCGACGAACTCGTGGCGTGGCTGGCGGCGGGCGTGAAGCCGCCATCGGAATTCCGCATCGGCACCGAACACGAGAAGACGCCGTTCACGCTCGCCGGTCACAATCCCGTGCCTTACGAAGGCCCGCGCGGCATCGGCGCGGTGCTCGACGGCATGAAGCATCTGCTCGGCTGGGAGCCGATCATGGAAGCCGGCAATATCATCGGCCTCTATGACGTCACCGGCGGCGGCGCAATCTCGCTCGAGCCCGGCGGTCAGTTTGAATTGTCGGGCGCGCCGGTGGAGACAGTCCACCAGACGCAGTCCGAACTGATGGCGCATCTGGCGCAGGTGCGCGAAGTGGCGACGCCGCTCGGCATCGGCTTTCTGGGTCTCGGTCTTACGCCGTCGTGGTCGCGCGCGCAGATTCCGGTGATGCCCAAGGGCCGCTACAAGATCATGACCAACTACATGCCCAAAGTGGGGCAGTATGGTCTGGACATGATGTACCGGACCTGCACGGTGCAGACCAATCTCGACTTCTCCTCGGAAGCGGACATGGTCAAGAAGCTGCGCGTTTCCGTTGCGCTGCAGCCGATCGCGACCGCCTTGTTCGCAAATTCGCCATTCACTGAAGGCAGGCCGAACGGCTTCCTGTCGTTCCGGTCCGAAGTCTGGCGCGACACCGACAATGCCCGCTCCGGCATGATCCCGTGGGCGTTCGAAGACGGCATGGGCTTCGAACGCTGGGTCGATTACGCGCTGGATGTTCCCATGTATTTCGTCAAGCGCGGCGACACTTACATCGACGTGTCCGGCTCGTCGTTCCGCGACTTCTTCGCGGGCAAGAACGAGAAGATACCCGGCGAGCGTCCCACTCTCTCGGACTGGGCCAATCATCTCTCGACGATTTTCCCGGAAGTCCGCCTGAAGCGTTATCTCGAAATGCGCGGCGCCGATGGCGTGCCGTCGGATCGTTTGCCGGCACTGTCGGCGTTCTGGGTCGGATTGCTTTATGACGACAGCGCCCTCAATGCGGCCTGGGATATCGTCAAGAACTGGACTGCGGCGGAGCGACAGGCGTTGCGCGACGATGTGCCGAAGTTGGGCTTCAAGGCGAAGATCAAGGATCGCTATCTGTTCGAAATCGCCAAGGAGTGTCTGCAGTTGGCCCATGGTGGCCTGCGCCGGCGCGGCAAGCTCGACGCGCACGGCCGCGATGAGTCCCACCATCTGGAGGCACTCGATCGGATACTGGATTCCGGCAAGACTCCGGCCGAGCAGATGCTCGACAGGTTCCATGGCGCCTGGGGTGGCTCGGTGGCGCCGGCCTATAAGGAATACTGCTTCTAGATCAGCGGCTTGGCGAAGCTGAAAATCCGTTCATCAGCGGTACAGGTGACCGGCGTTCCAATGGCGTCCTTCTTACGCCTTTGCAAACCGCTGAAAGTCATCCTGCATGCCGAGGAACCTGTTCAGAGCGTGTCTGACAGCCCTCGCCATGCTGTTGGTCGCAGCCGTTACGCCTGCTCAGGCGCAAACCAATTTCGATCGTCCCGGCGGTGATTATTCGCGCTCGGTCTCACTGTCCGGCGATCCGGCCGAATGCGCGCTGATCTGCGAGCGCGACAAGAAGTGTCGTGCCTGGAGCTTCAACTATCCGAGCGACAATTCCGAAAACGCAGTGTGCTGGCTGAAAGACAAGGTCCCGCCGCGGGTCGAGAGCTATTGCTGCGTCTCCGGCGTGCGTGGCGCCGGCGTCATCGAGCCGCGCACCGGTCCGGTGGAAACCTCGACTGATCGTTTTGGCGGCGACTATCGTTCGTTCGAGATCAAGAACGACGACAAGGCCGAGCACGGCGATGCCTGCCGCGATGCCTGCCAGGGCGACAACAAATGCCGCGCCTGGACCTTTGCGCGGCCCGGTTATGCCGGCAAGAATGCGCGCTGCTTCCTGAAGAACGACATCAAGCCGCCGCGGCGAAAACCGGGTTTCATCTCGGGCGTTGTGAGGTAGCATTCCAGCAACGAAGGGAGTTGAGCCATGACGCGTCTCCTGCCCGCACTGACATGCGCTGGATTACTGATTGCTGTTACGACGGTCGCCGCCGTCGCCCATCACGGTTGGGGCAGCTACGACGCTGCCAACCCGGTCACCGTGAACGGTCCTGTCGAAAACAGCAAATTCGAGAACCCGCACGCGACGATCGTGATCAAGGGGGCCGACAGGGCCTGGACTGTCACTCTTGCGCCGACCTCCCGCATGACGGCGCGCGGGGCGTCTGCCGATATCGTGGCTGTCGGCAAGACCGTCTCGGCCTTCGGCTATCCATCCACCGTCGAGAAGGACGAGATGCGCGCCGAACGCATCACCGTGGACGGCAAGACCTACGAATTGCGATAGCGCCGGCTCATGACTGAGGGCGCACCCGCGATCTTCATGGCGATGGAAGCGTCCGCAATTGGCTCTGCGATCCGGCAATCGCGCTGGCTCTATATGTCCGCCAATATCGGTCACATCGTCGCGCTGATGTTCTTCGCCGGTGCCATTGCGGTGATGGATGTCCGGCTCGCGGGCGGGTTAGCCGCAACGGCGCCTGGTCCGCTGCTGCGCAGGGCGCGCCGTTTTGCCATTGCCGGATTTCTCGGCCTCGTGCTCACCGGCGGCATTCTGTTTACCGCCGAAGCGAGTCATGTCGTGCTGAACCGCGTGTTTCAGATCAAGGCGGCTCTGATCGCGCTGGGCTTGCTCAATGTCGTCTGGGTCGAGGCGATCATCATGCCGAGGATCGTCGCGTTGCCGCCGCTGTCACCGATGCCTGCGGGCGCGCGGCAAGGCGCGCTGGCGTCAATCGCCATCTGGTTCGCGGTCGCCATATGCGGCCGCGCGATTGCCTATTTCTGAGCTGCTGCCGCGGCGCTCAATGCACCCCGGTAAAGAACCGTGCCATGCGGAAGCCCGATAGCCAGTTGGTGACTGGCTGGTTGCGCACGCCGAGATCCCATGAGCCGACGATGGCGTCGACCCGGCCGACGAGGTTATCCATCGGCAGCAGGCCGACGCCGCCTTGGCTGACCGGCACGCGGCTGTCGGCGGAGTTGTCGCGGTTGTCGCCCATCACGAACAGATGGTCGGGGGGAATAACGACTTCCGGCGTGTTGTCGAGGCGGCCGTTGTCGCGCAGCTTGAAGATCGGATGCGACACGCCGCCGGGCAGGGTTTCGACATAACGGTGCGCCGGTTCGGAGCCGCCGCTATCATCTTCCGCGGCACCGATGCCGTCGGCCTTCACCGACGTCGCGACGCCATTGAGCCAGACCTGACCGCCGCGCAGTTCGACGCGGTCGCCGGGCAGGCCGATCACACGCTTGACCCAGACCTGGGAGCGGTCGCCGGGCCAGCGAAACACCACGACATCGCCGCGCTTCGGCGTGGTCGCGAAGACGCGGCCGGTCTCGGGAAGGGAGACATGGATCGGCAGCGAGGCTGTCGAATAGCCGTAGGGAAACTTTGTCGCCAGCAATGCATCGCCGATCAGCAGTGTTGGCTCCATGGAGGCCGACGGCACATAGAACGGCTCGGCGAGAGCCCCCTTTGCCACGAAGACGATGCCGACGATCGCGACGATCTGTGCCAGCTGGCCGGACCAGCGTTTTGCGGTCGATGCGACGGTTGTGGTTTCCGTATCCGTGGTCACTGGCCCGTTCCTCCGATGGTCACCTTGTCCATGCGCAGCGTCGGCTGGCCGACGCCGACCGGCACGCCCTGGCCGTGCTTGCCGCAGGTCCCGATGCCGTCATCGAGCGCGAGATCGTTGCCGATCATGCTGATGCGGTGCAGGTCGGTCGGACCGTTGCCGATCATCATCGCGCCCTTCAGCGGCGCGCCGATCTTGCCGTTCTCGATCTTGTAGGCCTCGGTGCACTGAAACACGTATTTGCCGGAAGTTATGTCGACCTGGCCGCCGCCGAAGTTCACTGCGTAGATGCCGTTCTTCACCGAGGCGAGGATTTCCGCGGGATCGCGCTGGCCGGCCAGCATGTAGGTGTTGGTCATGCGCGGCATCGGCACATGGGCATAGCCCTGACGACGGCCGTTGCCGGTCGGCTTCATGCCCATCAGGCGTGCATTCTGGCGGTCCTGCATGTAGCCGACCAGGATGCCGTCCTCGATCAGCGTTGTTCGATTGGTCGGCGTGCCTTCGTCGTCGATCGACAGCGAGCCGCGGCGCGACGAGATGGTGCCGTCATCGACGACGGTCACGCCTTTGGCGGCAACCTGCTGACCCATCAGACCGGCGAAAGCCGAGGTCTGCTTGCGGTTGAAATCGCCTTCGAGTCCGTGGCCGACGGCTTCATGCAGCATCACGCCGGGCCAGCCGGGGCCGAGCACCACATCCATTTCGCCGGCAGGGGCCGGGATCGATTCCAGGTTCACCAGCGCCTCGCGCAGCGCGCCATCGGCAGCCGTGCGCCACGAACCGCTCTCGATGAAGCGCGCATAGCCCTCGCGGCCGCCATAGCCCTTCGAGCCGCTCTCCTGCCGGTCGCCCTGACCGGCGACGACGGAGATGTTCACGCGGACCAGCGGACGGATGTCGCGATAGCTCTCGCCGTCCGGGCGCAAGATCTCGACCACCTGCCAGGTGGCGCCGAGGGAGACCGAGACCTGGCGGACGCGCGGGTCCTTGTCGCGGACATAGGCGTCGATTTCGGCCAGCAGCTTGACCTTGGCCTCGAAGCCCGGCGCATCCAGCGGATTGTCGTCACTATAGAGCCGCACATTGGTGTGCGAGGGCGCCGCCGCAAAGGTGCCCGCATAGCCGCCACGGACCGCATTGACCGCATCAGCCGCACGGATCAGCGCCGGAATGGAAACGTCGGAGGAATGCGCATAGCCGACGGCGTCGTCCTTGACGGCGCGAAGGCCAAAACCCTGCGCGGTGTCATAGGTCGCCTGCTTCAGCCGGCCGTTGTCGAAACCGAGCGCCTCGGACTGGCTGTATTCGAGAAACAGCTCGCCATCGTCAGCTCCCTGAAGCCCCCGCATGAGCTCGCGGCGAACTTCGTCGCGGTCCAGATTGGCGCGGTCGATCAGGGAGGTGGTGGCTGGGCTGGTCATGCAGGCTCCAATGTCAGCGGCGCGGTCCCGGCGCCAGGCGCGGGGCCACGATTCAATTTGTAGCGACAACCCGGGGATGGGTCGCCTTACAATGGCGTAACCTGCGGCGAAACAGGCGATTCAAACCAAGATAGGTGCTGTGGCGGGAAAAAGGGAGAGCCGATCAGCGGCAGTCAGATGGTGCCATGACACCTGCCCAGTTCTGCCTCCGGTTCCGATTGGAACTATTACAAATCGCCGGGTGCCGGGATTGATGGCAGCGGCGTCCTTCGCAGGGTATGAGGACATCGTCGTTCGTTGACGGGCCAAAAGGCCGGGACGCGGTCTTTTCCAGAGAGATGCTGTCGCTTTTCATGGCCTCACGTACCAAATCCGCATTCCTGCAAGTCCATTCCATCATCGGCCTCGTGATCTCGCTGATCCTCGGCCTGATCGGTCTGACCGGCGCCATGCTGAGCTTCGAGGACGAAATCGTCGCTGCGCTGAATCGCGATGTGACGAAGGTCGATCCGCGGCCGGCGCCTGTGCTCGGACCCGATGCGCTGGTGGCGCGCGTCCAGGCGGTGCCGGGGGCCGGCAAGGTTGGTCTCATCGTGTTTTCGAGCGAGCCCGGCGCGGCGGTGCGGATCCGCTTTGCCCGCGGCGAGGCGGGGGAGCGCTCGTCCGTTTATGTCGATCCCTATGACGGCCGCGTTGTCTCGGCGATGCGCGGAGAGGGCTTCTTCGCGACGCTGCGCAACCTGCATCGCTTTCTGCTGCTGCCAGGCAACGGCAATGGCTATGGCCGCCTGATCACCGGCGTCTGCGTGCTTGCCCTGTTCGTGTTGCTGATCTCCGGGATGGTGCTGCGCTGGCCGCGCCGTGTCCGCAGCATCAAGGCCTGGCTGAGGCCGAATCTGGCGATGCGAGGGCGTCCGTTTCACTGGTCACTGCACAGCGTCGTCGGCACCTGGTTGCTGCCGGTCTATCTGGTGACCATCCTCACCGGCCTTTGGTGGTCGTTTGACTGGTACAAGGCCAGCGCCACCTGGCTGCTGTCGAGCAAGCCCGCTGCGAGCGCGCCGGCGCCGCGCGGAGCAAAGGGAGGTACCAAAGCGGCCGTGGCCGATGCGCCTGCCGCGCCGTCACTCGACAAGGTCTGGTCGACGTTTCTGGCTGACCAGGGCAGCCGCTATGCGATGGCGATCATGCAGGTACCGAACGGACCGGGCAGTGCCGTGCGTATCCGCTCGGTGGCAAAGGACGCGCCATTCGATGAAGCGCGCGACGATTTCCGCATCGATGGTGTGACCGGCCGGATGGTATCGGCAGAGCTCTACGACGACAAGACATTCGGTGAGCGCGTTCTGGCCGCGGTGCTGCACATCCACACCGGTGCATTCCTGGGGCTCCCCGGTCGCATTGTGTTCTTGCTGGCCGCGGCTTTGATGCCGTTGTTCACCGTAACCGGCCTCATCCTGTATTTTTCGCGCCGCCGTCTGCGTGCGGCGTCGCGACCAAGCAGGCGCGATCGCCGTGCTCCCGGACTGGTGCCGGGAGAGTAGGGCGCGACGCTGGCGATCAGGGCAGCTTGTCGTAACCCTCGCCGATGCCGTTGAGGCTGAGCGGGAAGCCGATGCCTTCTTCGGGCGTTTCGAAGATGATGAAGGTGGCAGTCTTGGCGGTGCGGAGCTGGGCGAGCAGCTTGTCGTCCATCACGACTTCGGCAACGCAGCCATTGGGCAGGCAGCGCACGAAGCCGGCGCGGCCGACGTCCTGATTGTCAAGCTTGAGGCCGAGGCCGGACGGCAGCAGCACGCCGAGCGGCGCCACCACGCGCATCAGCTTGCTCTTCTGGTCGGCGGTCTTCAGCACGATTACGGTCAGACCGGCATTGGATCGGTCTTCCGCCACCACGCTCTGGATCAGGGCACATTGTTCGGCCTGGGCACCGGGCGGGGTGTCGCAGCGGATCTGCCAGTCGCCATGAACCGAGCGCACCGCACCCTGGGCGCTGGCGGTAGTCGGGACGGCGGCGATCGCCGCCAGGGCGAGACAACCGAGCGCCAGCCGGCGCCAGCCTGCGATCCCGCGGGCCGGGCGGTTCAGGGTCGATTTATGCTGCAACTTCGAGTGCCCCATCCGGGTCGATTCCTTAGGCGGTGTCGTGGTGGTCGTAGTCCAGGGCAGCACGCTTGACGCTGTCTGTCCGGAGGATTTTTCCAGACCACGGAATGATACGGCAATGACGGCGCCTTGAAGGCATCCACGGAGCCACGAAAGCGCTCGCAGGCGCGAATCAGCATCCTGCCGATCGCCTGATCTGTGCCTACATCGGTCAATTCCGCTGTCAAGCGCCGTTCGGCTGCCGCACGCCTGTTTATGCCTGATTTCATGCAGCAATTGCGACCTTCGTTCAATACCGCCGAATGCATTACGGGATGCGCCACTCCTGCATTGCGACAGACCGCGAATTATGGTTTGAGAGGCTAGATTTCGACGCATTCTAACAACTGCCTCCAGGCCAATCACTTGGGCGTTTTGGCAAATTGGCAGGGTGCGGATCGGGCGGCATAATTCGGCGACAGGCCGAAATGCGACAGTAAATATGGGAGCGCGAGCGGCATGAGGATGTCGAGGGGCCAGATTGGCCGCCGGTTGCTGGGGTTAGCAGTTGTTGGGGCCGGGCTTGCTTTTGGCGGTGCTGCATTCGCAGAGGTGATGGGCCAGCCCGCGCCGTGGGAATTCAAGCTGCAGGAAGCCGCCACGCCGGTGATGGAAAACATCACCTGGTTTCATAATTTTCTGCTCTGGCTGATTACCGCCATCACGCTGTTCGTGCTTGCGCTTCTCGTCATCGTGGTGATGAAGTTCAATGCCAAGGCCAACCCGGTCCCGTCCAAGACCACCCACAATACGCTGATCGAAGTCGCCTGGACCATCATCCCTGTTCTGATCCTGGTCGCAGTGGCGGTGCCGTCGTTCCGTCTGCTGTTCCTGCAGCTCGATGTTCCCAAGGCCGACCTGACCATCAAGGCGACCGGCAAGCAGTGGTTCTGGACTTACAGCTATCCCGACAACGGTCCGTTCGAATTCGATTCGCTGATGGCCGCCGACAAGCAGCCGCGTTTGCTCGCCGTCGATAACGAAGTCGTCGTTCCCGTGAACAAGGTAGTTCGCGTGCAGACCACGGCGTCTGACGTGATTCACTCATTCGCGATTCCGTCCTTCGGCATCAAGATCGACGCCGTTCCGGGCCGTCTGAACGAGACCTGGTTCAAGGCGACCAAGACCGGCATGTTCTACGGCCAGTGCTCGGAACTGTGCGGCAAGGATCACGCGTTCATGCCGATCGCGATCCGCGTCGTCAGCGATCAGGAATTTACCGCATGGGTCGAGACGGCGAAGAAGAAGTTCGCGTCCAATCCGGCGAATTCCTACGCGTCGGCCGGAACTGCTGTGGCGCAGTAAGCGGGTGGCGGAGCCGCGAGGCTCCGCACGCACTGTAAGAAACTAGGGCGAGGGGACCGCAAGGTCCGAAAGACTGCCAGAAGAAGACAAAGCAGGATTTGAAAATGGCAACGACCGCGGCAACACCGGCTCACGACGATCACGCCCACGATGACCATGCGCATGCGCATCCGACGGGGTGGCGGCGCTACGTCTATTCGACGAACCATAAGGACATCGGCACGATGTACCTTATCTTCGCGATCGTGGCGGGTGTCATCGGCGGCATCATGTCGATCCTGATCCGCATCGAATTGATGTATCCGGGCGTCCAGATCTTCCACGAAAGCCACACCTACAACGTCTTCGTCACCTCGCACGGTCTGATCATGATCTTCTTCATGGTGATGCCCGCGATGATCGGCGGTTTCGGCAACTGGATGGTGCCGCTGATGATCGGCGCACCGGACATGGCGTTCCCGCGTATGAACAACGTATCGTTCTGGCTGCTGCCAGCCGCCTTCGCGCTGCTCATCATCTCCACCTTCGTGGAAGGCGAACCCGGCGCCAACGGCGTTGGTGCCGGCTGGACCATGTATGCGCCGCTCTCGACATCGGGCCATCCCGGGCCTGCCGTCGACTTCGCGATTCTGGCGCTGCATATCGCCGGTGCATCGTCGATCCTCGGTGCCATCAACTTCATCACCACCATCTTCAACATGCGCGCGCCGGGCATGACCCTGCACAAGATGCCGCTGTTCGTGTGGTCGATCCTGGTCACCGTTTTCCTGCTGCTGCTGTCGCTGCCGGTTCTGGCGGGCGCCATCACCATGCTGCTGACGGACCGTAACTTCGGCACCACCTTCTTCGCCGCAGACGGCGGCGGCGATCCGATCCTGTTCCAGCATCTGTTCTGGTTCTTCGGTCACCCCGAAGTGTACATCCTGATCCTGCCCGGCTTCGGCATGATCTCGCAGATCATCTCGACCTTCTCGAAGAAGCCGGTGTTCGGCTATCTCGGCATGGCCTATGCGATGGTCGCGATCGGCGGCATCGGCTTCGTCGTCTGGGCGCACCACATGTACACCGTCGGCATGTCGTCGGCGACGCAGGCCTACTTCGTTGCCGCCACCATGGTCATCGCGGTACCAACCGGCGTGAAGATCTTCTCCTGGATCGCCACGATGTGGGGCGGTTCCATCGAGTTCAAGGCACCGATGCTGTGGGCCGTGGGCTTCATCTTCCTGTTCACCCTCGGCGGCGTCACCGGCGTCGTGCTGGCCAATGCCGGCGTCGATCGCGTGCTGCAGGACACCTACTATGTGGTCGCGCACTTCCACTACGTGTTGTCGCTGGGCGCCGTGTTCGCCATCTTCGCCGGCTGGTATTACTGGTTCCCGAAGATGTTCGGCTACATGTATTCGGAAACCATCGCCAAGGCGCATTTCTGGGTCACCTTCATTGGCGTGAATCTGGTGTTCTTCCCGCAGCACTTCCTGGGTCTGTCGGGCATGCCGCGCCGCTATGTCGACTATCCGGATGCCTTCGCCGGCTGGAACCTGGTGTCGTCGATCGGCTCCTACATCTCCGGCTTTGCCGTGCTGATCTTCATCTACGGTGTGATCGAAGCTTTCGTCCGCAAGGAACAGGCTGCGAACAATCCGTGGGGTTCGGGCGCGACCACGCTGGAATGGACCCTGAGCTCGCCACCGCCGTTCCATCAGTTCGAAGTGCTGCCGCGCGTTCAGTAAGTGGTTTTCGTGCGGCGCTCTTGGGTGCCGCACCGAGTTAATGCCTCCGCCGAACTCGCAAGGGTTTCGGCGGAGTGCTCGTAACAAAAGTGAGAATGATCTTGTCCGTCCTCGACCACCATACCATCGACCTGTCTGCCCCCCGCATCTCCGAAGCGGGTGTTGCCGACTACATCGCGCTGCTCAAGCCGCGGGTGATGTCGCTGGTCGTGTTCACGGCGATGGTCGGTTATTTCCTGGCGCCGGGCGATCATCACCCGGTGCTGGCGATTACCTCGATCCTCTGCATCGCTGTCGGTGGCGGCGCCTCCGGCGCGCTGAACATGTGGTACGAAGCCGATATCGACGCCCTGATGTCGCGCACCGCCAACCGCCCGATCCCGCGCGGTCGCATCACCCGGCCGGAAGCACTGACCTTCGGTCTGGTGCTGGCCTTCTTCTCGGTGATGACGCTCGGCATCCTCGTCAACTGGCTCGCCGGCGCGCTGCTCGCTTTCACCATCTTCTTCTATGTCGTGATCTACACCATCGCTCTGAAGCGCTGGACCGCGCAGAACATCGTTATCGGCGGCGCAGCCGGTGCGTTGCCGCCGGTCGTCGCCTGGGCTGCGGCGTCAGGAACGCTCTCGATGGAGCCGGTCCTGCTGTTCCTGATCATCTTCTTCTGGACCCCGCCGCATTTCTGGGCGCTGGCCCTGTTCCGCAACGACGATTACACCCGCGCCGGCGTGCCGATGCTGCCGGTGGTCGCCGGTCCCGATGCGACCCGGTTGCAGATACTGCTTTACACCGTGGTGCTGGTCGCGACTGCGGTAGCCCCGTGGCCACTCGGTTATTTCTCGGCGATCTACGGCACGGCTTCGCTGATCCTCGGCGCCGGCATGATGTATCTCGCCATCGAGGTCTATCGTCTGCGCGAAGGCACGCCTGCCAATCGCGCGACGCGCAAGCTGTTTGCTTTCTCGATCGTCTATCTGTTCGCGCTGTTTGCCATTCTGTTGCTCGAGGTGGTCGTGAAGGCCATCCTCCCGATGGTCTGGTAGAGGGGCGCATGATCCGATGGACAACGAGCGCAAGCCTACCGAGCCAGAGGGCATCGTCCTCACCGAGGCCCAGAAGAAGAGCCGGCGCGAGCGGTCGCTGGCCATCGCCTGGGCGCTCGGCATTCTCGTCGTACTGTTCTTTGCCGTCACCATGGTCAAAGGGCCGGCCGTTCTCATCCGGCCCATGTAATGACAAAAGCTGAGTGACATGACCGATCAGCCGCAGAACATCAAAGCCTCGAAGCCGCGCCTCGGTCGCGATGCGACGGTGGCTGCGGCTTGCGGTCTGCTGGTGGCCTTCATGGTTGGCGCGTCCTACGCCGCCGTGCCGCTCTATAACTGGTTCTGCCGCGCTACCGGCTTCAACGGCACCACGATGGTGGCGAGTTCGGCACCCGCGACGGGCCCGATCGCACGCAAGATCGCCGTGCGCTTCGACGCCAATGTGTCGGGCGGCCTGCCATGGAAGTTCGTCCCCGAGCAGAGCGAGATCGAGGTCAAGATCGGCGAGGTAGTCACCGTATTCTATACCGTGACCAACCAGTCGGCCCGTACAACCTCCGCACAGGCTGCCTATAATGTGGCGCCGCTGACGGTGGGTGCGTATTTCCAGAAGATCAATTGCTTCTGCTTTACCGACCAGACCCTGGCGCCCGGTGAGAAGCGCGAAATGCCCGTCGTATTCTATGTCGATCCTGCGCTGGCCGCGGATAGCGAGAATGACGGGCTGAAGTCGATCACACTGTCCTACACGTTCTACCCCCTGCGCGATCTGGCGCCGAAGCCGCTGGCGGCGACGGAGACTGACAAGCGCAAGGGTAACCTCTAAGAGAAAGCTCTGAGAGAAATCCCGGAGCGTTCCGCGTTATAAAATTGAGCGAACTCGCACCGGCTTCAACCGGCGCAGCTGACGGAGAGAACCGCAATGGCTACGGCGCAAGCAAAGCACCACGACTATCACCTCGTCGATCCCTCGCCGTGGCCGGCGGTAGGCTCGCTGTTCGCCTTCATCATGGCGGTCGGTGCGGTCAGCTGGATGCATCACATGTATGCCGCGGCGCCCATCGTGTTCGGCGTCGGCACCATCGGCGTGCTGTATGTGTTCGCAAGCTGGTGGACCGACGTGGTCCGCGAAGCTCAGTATAAGGGCGACCACACCCGCGTGGTGCAGATCAGTCACCGTTACGGCATGATCCTGTTCATCGCCTCGGAAGTGATGTTCTTCGTCGCCTGGTTCTGGGCCTATTTCAATTCGTCGCTGTTCCCCGGCGATCCCGTCCATGCCACCCGCGAAGCATTGTTCGGTGGCGTCTGGCCGCCGAAAGGCATTCAGACTTTCGATCCCTGGCACCTGCCGCTGCTCAACACGCTGATCCTGTTGACCTCGGGCACCACGGTGACCTGGGCGCATCACGCCCTGCTGGAAGGTGACCGCAAGGCGGTGAAGTATGCGCTGATCCTCACGGTGCTGCTCGGCGCGGCCTTCTCCTGCGTGCAGGCGTTCGAATATGCCCACGCCGCTTTCGGCTTCAAGGGCAACATCTACGGCGCGACCTTCTTCATGGCGACCGGCTTCCATGGTTTCCACGTGCTGGTCGGCACCATCTTCCTGCTGGTCTGCCTGTTCCGCGTCTATGCCGGTCACTTCACGCCGAAACAGCATCTCGGCTTCGAATTCGCCGCCTGGTACTGGCACTTCGTGGACGTGGTCTGGCTGTTCCTGTTCGTCACGATCTATGTCTGGGGCTACGGCGGCCCTATCGTCGGCGCAGCCGCGCACTGACCGTATTCGGGTGCTACAAGAGGGCGGCCGCAGGGCCGCCCTTTTTCGTTTTCTTTCTTCCCCTCTCCCCTTGCGGGAGAGGGGACAGGCTCTCGTTTCGCTGCAACCCCTCTCCCGGCTCGGACTTCGTCCGATCCACCCTCTCCCACAAGGGGAGAGGGGAAAGAACAGAAATGCCCGATCAACTCGCTGCCCCCGTCACGCTCGGCCAGACCGTCATTCGCGGCCTGACCTGCAAATGCCCACGTTGCGGCGCGGGCAAGCTCTATGCGGGCTTCATCAATCTGGCGCCGCGCTGTGAGCGTTGCGAACTGGACTATGCTTTCATCGACACCGGCGATGGTCCTGCGATCTTCATCATCATGATCGCAGGGGCCATCGTTGTCGGTTGCGCGCTGGTGGTGGAGGTCAAGTATCAGCCGCCATTCTGGCTGCATGCCGCGCTGTGGCTGCCGCTGATTCTCGCGACCACGCTGCTGCCGTTGCGCTCAATGAAGTCGCTGCTGATCGCCCTGCAATTCCACCACAAGGCTTCCGAAGGCCAGTTGATCGATCGCACGCCGAAATGAACACTGTTGCAGCGCGCCGGCGCAGTATCACCGGTCTCGGCATCGTCACGCTCATCATCGTTGGCGTGCTTCTCAGCCTCGGATTCTGGCAGCTGCAGCGCCGCACCGAGAAACACGCGTTGATCGCTGCACTCACGGAGCGCCTTGCAGGTGCGCCCGGCACATTGCCCGCGCCCGCCACATGGAGCACGCTGACCCCGGCGAAGGACGAATTCCGCCGCGTCAGCTTCTCGGCCACCTACAAACCCGTGCCGGACGGCATGGTCTACAGCTCCGGCTCCGGCGTGCGGCCCGATGTGCCGGGTCCGGTGACCTGGGCCTTCCTGCCGGGGCAGCTGGTATCCGGCGAGACTGTCGTGATCAATGCGGGCTTCGTGCAGAACACGATGCAGGATCGCGCCCAGCAGGACCGCGCCGTGCAGAAGCTCATCACCGGAGCGCCGGTGACCATGACCGGCTATCTGCGTTTTCCCGAAACAGCGGGTACGCTGACGCCCCATGACGACGTCAACAAGCGCCTCTGGTTCAACCGCGACCAGCGCGCCATGGCGCAGGCGCTCGGCTGGGGTGCTGTGGCCCCGTTCTATGTCGATCTGGAAAGCCCTGTGCCGGCCAACGCCATTCCGAAGCCCGGTCCGCTCGAAATCCATCTCAAGGATGACCACATGCAATATGCCATCACATGGTTTGGCCTCGCGGCCGCCGTGGTGATTGCCTTCGGGGTCTGGATCAGGGGCCAGCGGCGGGCCTGAACCCTGGCCAAAGTCGGTTTCCTCGCCCGGCGAAACCCATTATGGTGCCCTTCGATTTCACGCGGCGTGAAGTTTTAACCCCATTATTATCAAAGGCTTGGCGGTTTCCGCGCCTTTGGAGGACGCCTTGACGACCTATATCTCGACGCGGGGAGAGGCCCCGAAACTCGGTTTTTGCGATGTCATGCTGACCGGGCTTGCCCGTGACGGCGGTCTCTACATTCCCGAGGTCTGGCCCCAGTTGTCAGCCGAGACCATCGCGTCGCTGTTCGGCCGGCCCTATTGGGAAGTCGCCGTCGAGGTGCTCCGGCCGTTCGTGGCCGGCGAGATTTCCGACGAGGATCTCGGGCGCATGGCCAATGAGGCCTATGCCACCTTCCGCCATCCCGCCGTGGTGCCGCTCGACCAGACCGCGCCGAACCAGTTCGTGCTCGAGCTGTTTCATGGCCCGACGCTGGCGTTCAAGGACGTCGCCATGCAGCTCATCGCGCGGCTGATGGATCACGTCCTCGCCAAGCGCAATCAGCGCACCACCATCGTGGTCGCGACCTCCGGCGACACCGGCGGCGCCGCCGTCGATGCCTTCGCCGGCCGCGACAATGTCGATCTCGTCGTACTGTTTCCGAACGGCCGTATTTCCGACGTGCAGCGTCGCATGATGACCACGACCGGCGCGTCGAACGTCCATGCGCTCGCCGTCGAGGGCCATTTCGATGATTGCCAGGCGATCGTGAAGGGCCTGTTCAATCATCACAAGTTTCGTGACGCCGTGTCGCTGTCGGGTGTGAACTCGATCAACTGGGCACGTATCGTTGCGCAGGTGGTTTACTACTTCACCTCGGCGGTCGCCGTCGGGGCGCCTGCACGCAGCGTTGATTTCACGGTACCTACCGGCAATTTCGGCGACATCTTTGCGGGCTATGTGGCCAAGCGCATGGGTCTGCCGGTGCGCAAGCTGCGCGTCGCCGCCAACGTCAACGACATCCTCGATCGCACGCTCAAGACCGGCATCTACGAGGTGCGTGAGGTTCACGCCTCGTCGTCGCCGTCGATGGATATTCAGGTGTCGTCGAATTTCGAGCGTCTGCTGTTCGAAGCCTCCGGCCGCGATGCCGCGCTGGTGCGCGGCTTGATGGATTCGCTGAAGCAGTCCGGCCGTTTCGTGCTGCCCGAGAAAGTGCTGACCGCGATCCGTGCCGATTTCGAATCCGGCCGCGCCGACGAGGACGAGACCTCGGCCGCCATTCGCGCGGCGTGGCGCGAGACCGGCGATCTGATCGATCCGCATACCGCCGTGGCATTGGCCGTCGCCGATCGCGACACCACCGAGATGCATGTGCCCAACGTCGTGCTGTCGACGGCGCATGCCGCGAAATTCCCCGATGCGGTGGAAGCCGCCTGCGGCGTGCGGCCGGCATTGCCGGTCTATCTGGAAGGGCTGATGACGAAGCCCGAGCATATTAAGGTCATGAAGAATGACCAAAGCGATATTGAGCAGTTCGTGCTGTCGGTCAGCCGTGCTGCGAAGCAAGGAGTATCCTGATGACTGTCGAAGTTACCAAACTGCCTTCGGGCCTGACGGTCATCACCGATACCATGCCGCATCTGGAAACCGCAGCGCTCGGCGTCTGGACCGGCGTCGGTGGCCGCGATGAGAAGCCCAACGAGCACGGCATCTCGCATCTGCTCGAACACATGGCGTTCAAGGGCACCAAGAAGCGTTCGTCGCGCGAGATCGTCGAGGAGATCGAGGCGGTCGGCGGCGATCTCAATGCCGCCACCTCCACCGAGACGACAGCCTATTACGCCCGTGTGATGAAGGCCGATGTGCCGCTGGCGCTCGATGTACTCTCGGACATTCTCGCCAATCCCACTTTCGTGCCGGATGAGCTGGAGCGCGAGAAGAGCGTGATCGTGCAGGAGATCGGCGCGGCGCAGGATACGCCTGACGATGTCGTGTTCGAACATCTCAACGAGCTCTGTTTTCCCGACCAGCCGATGGGCCGTTCGCTTCTAGGCACCGCCAAGACGCTGAAGGGGTTCGATCGCGACATGCTGCAGAGCTACCTGTCCACGCATTATCGCGGGCCGGATATGGTGGTGGCTGCGGCTGGCGCTGTGAATCATCGCCAGGTCGTGCATGAAGCCGCCGATCGCTTTTCCAGCTTCGAAGGCATTGCCGCTCCGAAGCCGCAACCAGCGATGTTCGGCAAGGGCGGCTCGCGCGTCGTCAATCGCGATCTCGAACAGGCGCATCTGACGCTGGCGCTGGAAGGTCTGCCGCAGTCGGACCTGTCACTGTTCAGCCTGCAGGTCTTCACTAACATTCTCGGCGGCGGCATGTCCTCGCGGCTGTTCCAGGAAGTGCGCGAAAAGCGCGGTCTCTGCTATTCGATCTACACCTTCCACGCGCCCTATACCGACACCGGCTTCTTCGGGCTCTATACCGGCACCGATCCGACCGATGCACCTGAGATGATGGAAGTCATCGTCGATGTCATCAACGAGTCGGTCGAGACATTGAGCGAAGCCGAAATCGCGCGCGCCAAGGCGCAGATGAAGGCCGGTCTGCTGATGGCGCTGGAGAGCTGCAGCTCGCGCGCCGAGCAATTGGCGCGGCACATGCTGGCCTATGGCCGTCCGCTCACTGTGGAAGAGCTCGTCCAGCGCATCGATGACGTTAGCGTGGAATCGACCCGTAATGTCGCCCGTGGCTTGCTGACGCGCAGCCGCCCGGCCGTGGCGGCGCTCGGCAGCGGCCGGGGGCTGGACACGGCGGTGGCTTTTGCGGAAGGATTGACCCGCGCCAAGGACAAGAGCCTGCTTCACTAGGCAGGTGAGGTCCGAGGCATCAGGGAGCGAGCCTATGGCCCTGTTTCGTTTGCCATCGAGCATGCCGGCGGCGCTGGCGCCGCGCGGCTACGGCGTTGCATTGCGCGCGCCCGTGATGAGCGATTTTCCGCAATGGGCCGATCTGCGTGAGCTGAGCCGGGGTTATCTCACGCCGTGGGAGCCGATCTGGCCGTCAGACGACCTGACGCGCTCCGGCTTTCGCCGCCGGCTGCGCCGCTATGCCGACGATGCGTCCGCTGATCGCGCCTATCCGTTTCTGGTGTTTCGCGAGTCCGATGGCACGCTGCTGGGCGGCGTGACGCTCGCCAATGTGCGCCGGGGCATCGTCCAGGCCGGCACCATCGGCTACTGGGTCGGCCAACCCTATACCGGGCAGGGCGTCATGACCGCGGCGCTGCGGGTGCTGTTGCCAACGTTGTTTGGCGAGTTGAACCTGCACCGCATCGAGGCCGCCTGCATTCCCACCAATCTGCCGTCGGTGCGGGTGCTGGAGAAGTGTGGCTTCTCGCGCGAAGGACTGGCGCGGCGTTATCTCTGCATCAATGGCATCTGGCAGGATCACCTGCTTTACGGCATGCTGCATGAGGACTTCCGCGGGTAGTCGTGCTGCAGCGCGATGTCCAGATGTGGCGCAATGGCGCGCATCTGTCCTCTCTCAAGCGCCTTGGGTTCGCCGCCATTGCGCTGTTATAAGGCCCTGCGCACGCCTTGGGCGGGGCTGCGCAAACGACTGAATTTCCGGGGATATCTTCACAATGCGCAACATTCGTTCGATGCCGATCAGCGGCCGCACCGGCGCGCTCCGCGGCCTGCTGGTGATCACTGCAGCAAGCCTGACGCTGGCCGGTTGCGGCGGCGGCAGCATGTTCGGCGGCGGTTCGCCGAGCAGCGGCGGCGGCGGCAGTCCGTCGATGACCGATCGCTTCACCCAGTTGTTCTCGGGCAAGTCCACCGAGGTTGGCGCGCCGCAGTCGCCGCAGACCGATGAGAACGATCTGACCTGCCCGAGCGTCAGCATCCGGCCGGGTGCCTCGACCTATGCGGTTGGCGCTGCAGGCAAGCCGGCGGTGGGCAACGATCTGGCTTTCCAGGCCACCATCACCCGGACAGCGCGCTCCTGCGATCTCAATGCCGGTCAGATATCGGTCAAGATCGGCATCCAGGGCCGCGTCATCGTCGGGCCGGCCGGCGCGCCTGCGGCGGTTGATGTGCCGCTGCGTGTCGCCGTGGTGCAGGAAGGCGTGACGCCGAAGACCATTGCCACCAAGGTATTCCAGACCAATGTGCAGATCGGCAGCGAGACCAGCGTGCCGTTCAGCCTGGTCGGCGAGGATCTCGTCTATCCCGTGCCCACAGGCACTGCGGGCGATTCCTACATCTTCTATATCGGCTTCGATCCGCAGGCTCTGAAATCGCAGGCACCCGCACGGAAGCGGCGCTAAGGGGTCATCCCAGCCAACAAAAAAGCCGGCGCGATCATCTCGCGCCGGCTTTTTCAGTTTGAAGTCTTTCGCTTAGTTCAGCTTGGAGCGAACTTCGCCGATGCCCTTGGTGATGAGGTCGTCGGCCACCGAGCCCTTTACCGACTGCGACAGCACCGAGGCTGCGGCATTCACTGCGGCTTCGGCTGCGGCTGCGCGAACGTCTGCGATAGCCTGGGCTTCCGCCATCGCGATCTTGCCTTCTGCGCTCTTGGTGCGGCGAGCGACAAAATCTTCCATCTTGGTCTTGGCTTCGGCGGCAATGCGCTCGGCCTCTTCCTTGGCGGAAGTGATGATGTCCTGCGCTTCGCGCTCGGCCGCTGCATGACGCTTCTTGTAGTCTGCGAGCAGCGCGGCGGCTTCATCACGCAGGCGACGGGCATCGTCGAGTTCCTGCTTGATGCGGACGCTGCGGTGGTCGAGCGCCGTCAAGATGGTGCGGTGAATACCGAACCAGCCGAACACCGCCATCAGAAGGACAAAAGCGACGGCGACCCAGAATTCAGCTTGAAGTCCGAACATCCGTTTATCCTTTCAGCGACGCGTCGAGCGCGGCGTTGACGGCGCCTGCATCCGGGCTGATGCCCGTCAGGCGTTCGACGATCGCCGAGGCGGTGTCCGCAGCAATGCTGCGCACATTGCCCATCGCCGTTGCGCGGGTGGTGGCAATGGTCTGCTCCGCTGCAGCAAGCTTGCCGGCAAGGCTCTCTTCGAGCTTCGCCTTGGCGGCTTCCTGTTCCGCATTGAGCTTCTCACGAACTTCGGTCGCCATCGCCTGCGCCTTGGCGCGAGCATTGGCGAGTTCGGTTTCGTAAGCCTTCAATGCAGCGTCGGAATCGCCCTTGAGCTTGGCGGCTTCGTTCAGGTCCGTATCGAGAACCTGCTGACGGGCCGCAAGCACGCCGCCGACGCGGGGCAGCGCCAGACGCGACACGATCAGATAGAGCAAGCCGAACGCGATCGCGAACGACACCAGCTGTGAAGCGAAGGTGTTGCTCTCGAACGGCGGAAACGACGCCTTGTGCCCACCGTCTGCCGCAGTGTGTGCGGCAGTCCCGTGATCGGCGCCCTTGGATTTGCCCTGACCTTCAGCCACAGCAGTCTCCTTATCGATCGGAAGCGCTCCGGGGCGGAGCGGCAACCGGATCCGTTTTCAGCTTAGACGGCGAACAGCAGCAGCAGCGCGATCAGCAGCGAGAAGATGCCGAGCGCTTCGGTCACGGCGAAGCCGAAGATCAGGTTGGCGAACTGGCCCTGGGAAGCCGACGGATTGCGGAGCGCACCGTTGAGGAACTGGCTGAAGATCATGCCGACGCCGATGCCAGCGCCACCCATGCCGAGACAAGCAATGCCGGCGCCGATGTACTTCGCTGCGATGGGATCCATAGTAAAACTCCTTCTTGGGATAGGGATTTAGACGGTTGAGGGTGAATTCCGCCAGGACACTAAGAAGCGATGGTTAGTGGCCCGGATGAAGTGCGTCGTTGAGATAGATGCAGGTCAGGATCGTGAACACATAGGCCTGCAGGAAGGCGACCAGCAGCTCCAGCGCGGTCAGCGCCGTGGTCATGGCCAGCGGCAGCACCGAACCGAAAATGCCGAGTGCGCCGAGTGCGCTGAGCGAGGTCACGAAGCCGGCAAAAACCTTCAGCGTGATGTGGCCGGCCAGCATGTTGGCGAACAGACGGACCGAATGCGACACCGGGCGGGACAGGAACGAGATCACCTCGATCACCGTAACCAGCGGCAGGATGTAAATCGGAATACCGTGCGGCACGAACAGCTTGAAGAAGCCGAGACCGTTTTTGTAGAGGCCGTAGAGCAGCACGGTCAGGAACACCATCAATGCCAGCGCGACGGCGACGATCAGATGGCTGGTGACGGTGAAGGTATAGGGGATGATGCCGATCAGATTCGCCGTCAGGATGAACATGAACAGCGAGAACACGAACGGGAAGAACTTCATCCCTTCTTCGCCGATGCTACTGCGCACCGTATTCGACACGAATTCGAAGGACAGTTCGGCGACCGACTGGAAACGGCTCGGGATCAGCGCACGTCCGGCGCTGCCACCCAGCATCAGCAGCGACACGACGGCGACGGCGCCGAACATATAGGCCGATGAGTTGGTGAAGGCGATTTCCTGATTGCCGATATGGCCCAGGGTGAAGATCTTGTGGATCTCAAATTGATGGATCGGATCGGCCATCCACGTCGGTCTTTCAATTCGGCCGGAACGTCCGGCGTTTCCTTGCCGGACAGCCGGCACTCAAATGCTGCGCCAACGACGCAGAGGTCTTGGGCGCGAATTTCTTATTCCGCTTTTTTCCCGACACCAGCCGAGCGCATCACGTTCATCACGCCGGCGACGAAACCGAGCAGCATGAGAACGATCAGCCCCCACGGCGATGTCGACAGCAAACGATCGAAGCCCCAGCCCAGAATCGTTCCGACGACGACGCCCGCGACCAGTTCCGAAGAAAGACGGAGACCCACCGCCATGGCCGATGCCCTGGACTGCGCGTTTCCGCTTCCAGTTTCGGATTGGTCAGTCTGAAGTTTGCGCTCATCCTGAAGTTTGGACAGACGCTGATTCAGACTTCCGAGCCTTGCGGAAAGCGCAGCCTCATCGGGAGACGATTTGC
Source organism: Tardiphaga sp. 42S5 (assembly GCF_034044155.1). NCBI lineage: Bacteria > Pseudomonadati > Pseudomonadota > Alphaproteobacteria > Hyphomicrobiales > Nitrobacteraceae > Tardiphaga > Tardiphaga sp. 42S5. The sequence goes on from NZ_CP139027.1 coordinate 1,332,063, forward strand.
CATCGTTTCTGCGTTCACTGTCATCGTCCCGTGTGCCGTTCGTCATGCTTGCGACACTCGAAATAACGCTGCAAATGCTGGAAATAACGCCCCATCACCCTTCAAAGCCGGGCGGACCATACTTAGCGCATCTTGCCAAGTCAAGATTCGCTGATCGCTTGTTAGTGCCTTGATTCACTTGATTTTATTGGCAAAATTCGAATCCCGCTGCGCGGGATCGCCGCAGTGCAAGAGTGACTTTCGAGGCGATCTATCTTGCACGGCGCAGGGCGCTCTGTTGGAGTACCGCTGAGTTTGAAAACGCCCCTGCCGGAGCCCGGAATGTCTCAAGAGATCGACTACTATTTTTCGCTGCCATCGCCCTGGGCCTATATCGGCCACACGCTCTTTCGCGATCTCGTAAGTACTTATGATCTCAAGGTGAATCATAAACCGGTATTTCTCGGTGATCTGTTTTCGGAAACCGGCGGCCTCCCGCTCGGCAAGCGTCATCCGGTGCGGCAGCGCTATCGGATGCTTGAATTGCAGCGCTGGCGCGACAAGCGCGGTCTCGATTTCCATCTGCAGCCGAAGAACTGGCCATTCGATGGCCGACTCGCCGATGGTCTGGTGATCGCGGCGCTCGAGGCTGGACACGATCCCGACCCGTTCCTGCGCCGCGCATTTCCCGCGGTCTGGGAAGGTCAGCTCAATCTCGGCGACACGGCCGTGCTGACCAGACTGGCGGATGATTCGGGGCTGCCGGGCGCGAAACTGCTAGAGCGCGCGGCGTCCAGCGATGTGGCTGCGATATACGAACAGAACCGTCAGGAGGCGATTGCGGCTGACGTGTTCGGCTCGCCGGCCTATGTGCTCAACGGTGAAGTATTTTGGGGGCAGGACCGGCTCGAATTGCTGGCTGATGCGTTGAAGACGAAGCGAGCGCCTTTCAAATCTCAAATCTGAGCACATCTGAGAGGAATGGCGGCTATCGCCCCGAACTCGCAACGCGGAGCATCTCCATGAAGAATGCTGTGGTGCGTTTTACCTCCCCCGGACAGCCCGTGCGGTACGCCGCGCGGGTTGGCGCGGTTCTGATGGCCGGGATCGTCAGTGCGTCTGCGCAGGCCCTGCCGGACATCGAGAATGGCCGGTATTCGCTGTCGCCGATCGCTGAAGGCGTCATCCGTCTGGATACCCGCATCGGCACGGTTTCGACATGCACGGATAAGGGATCCGGTTGGGCCTGCTATGTTTTGCCGGATGAACGTGCCGCGCTCGATACCGAAATAGGGAGGCTGCAGAAGGACAACGACAAGCTGAAGGCGGAGCTTGCGGAGCGCGGTCCAGCCGTCGCCGGCAAGACCGATGAAGCGCTCCCGAAACAGGATTCGCTAAAGCCCGGGAAGTCAGGGAGTGCGGATGGCGAGAGGAAGATCGAGATTCCGCTGCCGAGCGAACGCGACGTCGATCGGGTCATGGCCTTTGTCGAAAACGCGTGGCGTCGCCTTGTCGACATGGCCAGCCGCATCCAGCGCGATTCCAGCGGGAAAATCTGAGCGCTGCGAGTTTCGCGCCGGATGGCAGTGCTCACATAGTTGACTGGTATGATGCGCAGCGCCTTTGCGGCGATATTGAGAGAATAATTCGGTACTAGCAGAGAGGAGCCAAATCGTACGTTTTTCGACTTAAGGGAGCACTTTGATGCCGAGATTTTATTTTGATCTCGTCGATGGGACGACCGTGCCCGACGCTTCCGGGCAGATTTTGCGCAATGAATTGCTGGCCGCTGAGGTCGCCGACAAGCTCGCGGGCGATATTTACAAGATCAGGCCCGAGCTCCGCGGCAAGCACTTCGCCATTTCCGTCCGCAACGAGGAAGGCGATGAAATTCACCGCGCAGACGTGGTTAGCTCCGACGATTAACGCAGTGCGCAGTTATTTGCGTTCGAGCCCGATATCGTCGCCGTCGCCATGGATGGTGTCGCGGTCGGCTTGATCGGTCTTGTCTGCGTCCTGAATGACAGCTTTCTCCTGTGCGCGCTGTTCGTCCTTGCGTGGACCCGGCCCCGGAATGTCCCTTGATGTTTTAGGCTTCATGGCGTTTTCCCTTGTCCATCCTGATTGAAGTGGGAACGCCATATGCGCGTTTTGGTTCATCAGAAGATCCACCAGTCGAAAGGTTAGCGTCGTGACATCTGCCAGATCCATCACGCACAGCGCGCCGTCTGCAGTTCGTGTCGAAACTGTCGTGTCGTCACTGCTGACTGTGCAGACATCCGGTGCCGGCTTCATCGATATCACCCGCGAGGTCGGCAAATTCCTGAGCGAGATCGGCGCCCGTGAAGGTGCGTTGACGCTGTTCATCCGCCATACCTCAGCGTCGCTCACCATTCAGGAAAACGCCGATCCTTCCGTGCTGGTCGATCTTATGACAACGCTCGATCGTCTTGCGCCTCAGGATTTTAACTGGACGCACGATACGGAGGGTCCCGACGATATGCCGGCGCATGTTCGTACCATGCTGACCGCAACCTCGCTGCACATCCCCGTTCTGTCAGGCAAGCTCGCGCTTGGAACCTGGCAGGGGATCTATGTGATCGAACACCGCGCCCGCCCGCATCGCCGCGAGGTGGTGCTGCAGTTCGTCGGCGCGACCTGACGCTCGCAGATCTGCCGAAACAAAAAAAAAGGCCGCGGATTGCTCCGCGGCCGGTTTGTTGTCGCCCCGTCCGCCGGCAGCATGGCTGCCGGCTTGGCGAGATTAGTTCGCGCCGATATCGACGTCCTTGGTCTCCGGCAGGAAGAATATGCCGATGACAACGGTGATTGCCGCGAAGATCACGGGATACCAGAGACCGGCATAGATATCGCCGGTCGAAGCCACGATTGCGAAGGCGGTCGCCGGGAGAAGTCCGCCGAACCAGCCGTTGCCGATGTGGTAGGGCAGCGACATCGAGGTGTAGCGGATCTTGGTCGGGAACAGTTCGACCAGCATCGCCGCGATCGGGCCGTAGACCATGGTGACGAACATCACCAGGATGAACAGCAGTCCGATCACCGCCGCGACCTGCGGACGGAAGATATCGAACGGATGCGCCATCTTGACGATCTGCGCGTCGCCCACCTTGGGATAGCCCGCCGCCTGAACCGCTGCGAGAACCTGCGGGTTTGACGCTGCCGCGGTGTAGGGCACGTCCTTGCCGTTGACGACGACCTTCACGCCGGAGCCTGCCGGACCGTAGGCGGTCGAGTACTTGACCGACGACTGTGCCAGATAGGCGCGGGCCGTATCGCAAGGCGTGGAGAACACGCGGGTGCCGACCGGGTTGAACAGATCGCCGCACAGCGCGGGATCTGAAACGACCTCCACCTTCACGCTCTCGATCGCCTTTTCCAGCGTCGGGTTGGCGTTGGTGGTGATCATCCGGAAGATCGGGAAGAAGGTCAGCGCCGCGATCAGGCAGCCTGCCAGAATGATCGGCTTGCGGCCGATCTTGTCGGACAGGGCGCCCCAGAACACGAAGAAGCCAGTGCCGAGCAGCAGCGACCACGCGATCAGGAGGTTCGCGGTGTAGCCGTCGACCTTGAGGATCGATTGCATGAAGAACAGCGCGTAGAACTGGCCGGTGTACCAGACCACGCCCTGGCCCATCACGCCGCCGAACAGTGCGATCAGCACGATCTTGGCGTTGCTCCAGTTGGCGAAGGCTTCGGTCAGCGGAGCCTTGGAGCCCTTGCCCTCGTCCTTCATCTTCTGGAACACGGGCGATTCATTCAGGCGCAAACGGATCCAGACCGAGATGCCGAGCAGAACCACCGAGACCAGGAACGGAATACGCCAGCCCCAGGCGGCGAATTCGGGTTCGCCGAGAATCGTACGGGTGAACAGGATCACCAGCAGCGACAGGAACAGGCCGAGCGTGGCCGTGGTCTGAATGAACGAGGTGTAGTAGCCGCGCTTGCCGGCCGGTGAATGCTCTGCCACGTAAGTCGCCGCACCGCCATACTCACCGCCGAGCGCAAGGCCCTGCAGCAAGCGCAGGCCGATCAGGATGATCGGAGCCGCGATGCCGATGGTCGCTGCGTTAGGCAGGATGCCGACGATGAAGGTCGACAGGCCCATGATGAGGATGGTGACGAGGAACGTATACTTGCGGCCGACGATGTCGCCGACGCGTCCGAACACGATGGCGCCAAACGGACGAACGATAAAGCCCGCGGCGAAGGCCAGCAGCGCGAAGATGTCGCGCGTGGCCTGATTGAACATCGGCAGCTTGGTGGCGGGATCGATCACGCCGAAGAACTGCGCGCCGATGATGCCGGCCAGCGAGCCGAACAGGTAGAAGTCATACCATTCGAAAACAGTGCCGAGCGATGACGCGAAGATGACGAAGCGTTCGTCCTTCGTCATCCCCTGGGCTTTCGCCGATGTTGCTGCGATGGTGGACATGTTTGAATCGCTCCCCAAATCCGTTGCAAAATTTATTGTGGCTTCTCGCTCGCTGCGCCGAACTTCTGTCGGCTCATTGCAGAGAACTTCGATGCAAAAGGTAGCATTGCGGGGAAATGCGACCCAATACGACTTTAGGCCGTGCGCAAGGGGCTGTGCGCAGAGGTCGCAGCGGCGAAATCGTCCTTCCGGACGTGCGCGTGCATATGAAATATTGCGTCGCACAATGGCCCGCGTTCACCAATTTACCGCGTGGCAGCATTGGACGCTTGCAAGACGTTGTCGCGCGGGGGACACTTGTGGCGAAATGCGCTTTTGCGCGTCGTCTCAACGCGGTCGCTGGTTTGCCGCTAGATTTTTACATGGATTTTGATGACCGTTATCGCTCCCTCGCGCCTCATTATTGCCGACGATCATCCGTTGTTCCGCGGTGCATTGCGGCAGGCGGTCAGTAGCGTGCTGCCGACCACCACGGTCGATGAAACCGGCACGTTCGAGGATTTGACCAAGCTGCTGGAACAGGATTCCGATGTCGATCTGATCCTGCTCGATCTGTCGATGCCGGGGATCAGCGGGTTCTCGGGATTGATTTACCTCCGTGCGCAATACCCCGCCATCCCGGTGGTCATCGTGTCGGCCAGCGACGATGTCGGCACGATCCGGCAATCGCTGGATTTTGGCGCGTCAGGCTTCATTCCGAAACGCTTTGGCGTCGATACCCTGCGCGATGCCATCGTGAAGGTGATGGATGGCGATGTCTGGGTTCCACCGGACGTCGACATGTCGGCTGCGGCCGATCCGGAAATGAGCAAGCTGCGCGACCGGCTGGTGACGCTGACGCCGCAGCAGGTCCGCGTGCTGATGATGCTGTCGGAAGGACTGCTCAACAAGCAGATCGCTTACGAGCTCGGCGTATCCGAGGCGACCATCAAGGCGCATGTCTCGGCGATCCTGCAGAAGCTCGGTGTCGAGAGCCGCACGCAGGCCGTGATTGCTGCCGCGAAGATCGCCGGCGGCCAGTGGCGCCAGGGCGAGCAGACCCCGCAATAATCGGACTATTCCGCCGCGATCATCTGCTGCGTGCGCCATTGCCCGAGGAGTGCGCGCAGCGACGCCGGTTTGACCGGCTTGTTCAGCACGGCGATCTTGTCCTGCCGTGCAGCCGATTGCACATGCGGGCTGCGGTCGGCGGTGATCAGGATGGCCGGAATCTCCTTGCCGAAACGGTTGCGGATTTCCCGGATCGCGGCGACGCCGTTGCCGCGGTCGAGATGGTAATCGACCAGCAGGCCCGTGAGGCGTCGGCCTGAGGCCTGGATTTCGGCAATCGCATTCATCGCGGCTTCCGGATCCGCGACTGCGACGACCTCGGCTCCCCAGGCCTGAAGTAGCGTCTTCATGCCATCGAGAATCGCCATGTCGTTCTCGATACAGACAACGAGCGTGCCCGACATCGGTGACTTCGACAGAGGCGTCGCGCTGGTGACCGCGGTGGTGTGATTGATCGCCTTGGCCACCGGCACCGTCACCGAGAAGAACGAGCCGCCGCTGCGATTGGAATCCAGCGCGATGCCGTGATTGAGCACATGGGCGAGACGTTTGACGATCGACAGACCGAGCCCGAGGCCACGCGCGATCCGCGCGCCCTGTTCGAGCCGGTGGAATTCTTTGAAAATCTCGCCACGCTTGAGGATCGGAATGCCGACACCGGTATCGTAGATGCCAATCTGCAAGGCCTTGCCGCGGCGCCGGCAGCCGACCAGCACGCGGCCATGCGGCGTGTATTTGATCGCGTTCGAGATCAGGTTCTGCAGAAGACGGCGCAGCATCAGGCGATCGGATTCGACGGGCAGTGAGCAAGGCACGAATGTGAGCTTGACGCCGCGGGCGTGCGCGATCGGTGCATATTCGATCTCAAGTGAGCGCATCAGGTCGCCGATGCGGAAACTTGAAATCGCGGGGCTCATGGCGCCGGCATCGAGGCGTGAGATGTCGAGCAGGGCGCCGAGGATTTCCTCGATGGCCTCCAGCGAGTCGTCGATATTCTCGACCAGCCGAGCATCCTCGCCGCCGCTCTTTCGTTCGACCAGGCTGGTGATATAGAGCCGTGCTGCATTGAGCGGCTGCAGAATGTCGTGGCTGGCAGCGGCCAGAAAGCGGGTCTTCGAGATATTGGCGTCTTCCGCGGTGCTCTTGGCGAGCGCCAGTTCGGAATTCAGTCGCGTCAGTTCCTCGGTGCGGTCGCGGACGCGTTTTTCCAGCGTGGCATTGGCGCGCTCCAGCGCCTCTGCTGCCTCGAAGCTGGGCGTGACGTCGGAGAAGGTCAGCACGAGCCCACCATCCGGCATCTTGTTGGTACGCACCTCGATGACGATCTGGCGGTCTTGCAGTCGTTCCAGATAGGGTTCGCCCTCAGTCGTGTAAGCAGCCAGCCGCGCCTGCGTCAGGGTTTCGGTGTCGCCATAAGGCGACGCGCTCTGGATGCCGATGAATTCCAGAATCTCCCGGAGCGGAATGCCGATCTGCACGATCTGCGGTGGCAGGCCGAGCAGTTCGCCGAACTGCCGGTTGGAGACGATCAGCTGCAGGTCGGGGTTGAAGACCGCGATGCCCTGGCGGACGTGATTGAGCGCAGTCTGCAGGATCTCGCGGTTGAAATGCAGCGCCGCATGCGAATCGTCGAGCAGCTTCAAGGCAGCTTTCGCCGACACCGTGCGCTTGCGCAGCAGCAGCGACATCACCACGCGGGACGAGGCTGCGCCGATCGATGATGCGATCAGATATTCTGCGTGCTGCAGCAGTTCGAAATCCGCTGGTGCGGCCGGATCGAGATCGACACGGCGACGCGTGGCGAAAGCATCGAAGGATTCGCGCGCGCGGTCCGGGCCGAGATATTGGGTCACGGTGCTGAGAATGTCCTGCACCGTCACCGTGGTCCGCCAGCGCCGGAATGCCGGTGTGATCGGCGCCAGCGTATTGGGTACGAAGACATCGGCCTGCAGCCGTTCGATCGACGACGGCGCCCGCATCAGCGACAGCACGATATAGGTCAGGATATTGAGCGACAGGCTCCACAACGTGCCGTGCAGCAGCGGCGGCAATTCAGTGCCGAGGAGGTCCTGCGGCCGCAACGCCTCGATACCGAACGGGCCGTGCTGCAGGAACAGGACGCCTGCGGTGCTGCCTTCAAGGAAGCTCGGGATGAACAGCGTATAGGCCCAGACGATGAAGCCGACCACCATGCCGCCCATGGCGCCGCGGGCGGTCGCACGCCGCCAGATCAGCCCGCCAAAAAAAGCTGGAGCGAGTTGCACGATGGCGGCAAATGACAGCAGGCCGATGGCGGCCAATTGCGTATTGCCGAGTGCGCGGAAATAGAAATAGGCCAGCACCATGATGGCGAAGATCGAAAATCGCCTTGCCTTGAGCAGGAAGTTGCCGAAGTCGGTCTGCTCATTCTGCGTCTGCGGTCCGCGCCGCAAGACCAGTGGCAACACGATATCGTTGGACACCATAATGGCCAGCGCAACGCATTCGACGATCACCATGGCGGTGGCAGCCGACAAGCCGCCGATGAACACCGCCATGCTGAGCGCGCTGGATCCGGCCTCGATCGGCAGCGCCAGCACATACATGTCGCTGTCGACGGCGCCGAACGGAAAGGTCACGAGGCCCGCCAGGGCGATCGGAATGACGAACAGGTTGATGGCGATCAGATAGGTGGGAAACAGCCAGCGCGCACGGCTCACTTCCGAGTCGCTGGAATTCTCGACGACGCTGACGTGGAACTGCCGGGGCAGCAGCATGATGGCGCAGAACGACAGCAACACCATCGTGAGGAAATTGCCGAATGACGGCACATAGTTGATGGCGCGCATCGCCTCTGGTGTCTTCATCGCGCGCTCGACCAGCTCCGAGGGGCCGAACATCCAGAATGTCACGAAGGCGCCGGCGATGATGAACACCACCAGCTTGACGATGGATTCGGTAGCCACGGCGAGCATCAAGCCGTGCTGATGTTCGGTCGCATTGGTCTGCCTTGTACCGAACAGTACGGCGAACATCGCCATGGCCAGCGTCACGACCAGTGCCATGTCGCCGACGATGGGAATGCCGGCAATGGCCTTGTCTTCGCCGAGGATCGTTTCCAGCGACGACGCGACGGCCTTCAGCTGCAGCGCAATGTACGGAACCGAGCCGATGATGGCGATCACGGCGACGGTGGCGGCGACGGCCTGGCTCTTGCCGTAACGTGCGGCGATGAAGTCGGCGATCGAGGTGATGTTCTGGGTCTTGGCGAGATGGATCACACGCCGCAGCACGGGCGAGAAGAAGGCAAAGAACAGGATTGGGCCGACATAGATGGCGAGGAAATCCACGCTGGTCCGGCTGGCCACGCCGACCGAGCCGAAGAACGTCCATGACGTGCAATAGATCGCCAGCGACAGCGGATAGATGACGGCCTTGGCGCGGCCGCTCTGGAACAGCGCGATCCGGTCGCCATAGCTGGCGACGCAAAACAGAAATCCGATGTAGCAGAGGGCGGCAACAATCACGCCCCAGTCGTGCAGCATCGTGCGTGCTCCCTTTGGCGGGCTGAAGCCCGTCCATCAGGCGAAAATCTAGCCGGTTGCGCCGGTGCAGGCGACAGGGATTTGGCCGGACGCCGGGGAATGCCGGATTGTCGTTAAATCCAGCGGGGGCCGAAAAAGGCGATCAGGATGATGAACAGCCACGCGGTCACGCCGGCCAGCAGAGCGAGCCGGTAATCGAACGTGCCGACCGTGAGATAGCAGATGCCGAGAAAAGCGAGATAGGCTGGAATGGTCTTCGCGCCGGCCATGCAGGCTTCCCGGAAGCCCGCGTTGTCGCCTTTTGCGCCGACGATGAGGAGCGCAATGATCGCAAAGGTCGGAAACAACGGCAGAATGCCAGGCAGCGTGTTGCCCCGTTTGGACAACCAGGCAATCAGGGCGGTGAGCAGTCCGCCGAGAATACCTTTCCAGATGATGTCCACTAAATTTCTCCGGCCCCCAGCGGGGGTATAGGCCCAAGTGAAACTCCTCATGGCCGGGCTTGACCCGGCCATCCACCTTTGCGCCAAGCTTCAAAAAGATGGATGCCCGGGTCAAGCCCGGGCATGACGGTGTTTCAATTGTTCGCGGCGGAGTTTTACTCCGCTGCCAGCGCCTTGGTGCGCAGTGGTAGGCCGAGTTCATCCCACACCTGGAGCAGCGATTCTGCGAGATGATCGATCAGCACGTCGTCGTGATAGGGCGACGGCGTAATACGGAGGCGCTCGGCGCCCTTGGCGACGGTGGGATAGTTGATCGGCTGGATGTAAATGCCGTGATCTTCGAGCAGCAGATCGCAGGCCTTCTTGCAGAGTTCGGCATCGCCGACGAACACCGGCACGATATGGGTGTCGGTGGACATCACCGGAATGCCGGCCGCGGTGAGGATCGCCTTGACCCGCGCAGCGCGATCCTGATGGCGCTCACGTTCCCAGCTGGAGCTCTTCAGGTGCTTGATCGCTGCGGTCGCGGCCGAGCAGATCGCCGGCGGCAGCGCGGTGGTGAAGATAAAGCCCGGCGCATAGGAGCGCACGGCGTCTACAATGTCCTTGTTTGCTGCGATATAGCCGCCGAGGCAGCCATAGGCCTTGGCGAGCGTGCCTTCCAGCACGTCGATGCGATGCATCACGCCGTCGCGCTCGGCGATGCCGCCGCCGCGCGGGCCATACATGCCGACCGCATGGACTTCATCCACATAGGTCATAGCGCCATAGCGCTCGGCGAGATCGCAGATCGCAGCCAGTGGCGCGACGTCGCCGTCCATCGAATACAGACTCTCGCAGGCGATCAGTTTCGGCCGCGCCGGATCGGCGGCCTTCAATAGCTCTTCGAGATGCGCGACGTCGTTATGGCGGAACACGACGCGGTCGCAGCCGGCCTGCCGGATGCCTTCGATCATCGAGTTATGATTCAGTGCGTCGGACAGGATCAGGCAATTCGGCATCAGCTTGGCGAGCGTCGAAATGCCGGTCTGGTTCGAGACATAGCCCGAGGTGAAGAGCAGGGCCGCCTGCTTGCCGTGGAGGTCGGCGAGTTCTTCCTCGAGCTGCACCAGCGGATGATGCGTGCCTGCGATATTGCGGGTGCCACCGGCGCCGGTGCCGACGCGGGTCGCCGTCTCGACCATGGCGCCCACCACTTTCGGGTGCTGGCCCATGCCGAGGTAATCGTTGGAGCACCAGATCACGACATTGCGCGGGCCCTGCGGCGTGTGCCAGACCGCATGCGGGAACCGACCGGCAATGCGCTCGAGGTCGGCGAAGACACGATAGCGGCGCTCGTCATGCAAACGATTGAGCGCGTCACTGAAGAACTTGCTGTAATCCATCGCAAAAGACCCAAAAACGAAACCCGAACCCAGCGTCAGGTGCGTTTTAGAGCTTTTCCAGCTTGGCTGTCGAGGCGCAATTGGTCAATTTGACCAAGTGCTGCGGCTTTTGATGTGCATCAAGAGCCTGAGGTCATTCACGAATTTTTGCTGCGCTGCAGGTTACGTCGATTTGAACCGCAGCATGCCGTCGGCGCCCATTGTCGAGGTCAGCCGCTTCTGCGCCAGCATGTGGTTGACGTGGGCGATCAATTCGCCGGCGGCAAATCCGGTCTGGTGGGCGTCCAGCTTGTGCTTGTGAAACACCACAGGCACCAGCTCGGCCGAGGTCTTGCCGGTATCCTTGCATGCGGCGGCGATCATCTGGCAGCGCTCTTCGTGATGGTCTGCGAGCTGCTTGATGCGGATCTTGAGGCCGTGAAACGGCACGCCGTGACCGGGGAGCACGAGCACATCGTCGGGCAGCGTCTCGGCGAGACGTTTCAGCGAATGCAGATAGGAGCCGAGCGAATTCTCGTCGGGCTCATGGGCCCAGACGCTGACATTGGGCGAGATCTTGCTCAGCACCTGATCGGCCGACAGGAACAGTTTATCGGCCTCGCAATACAGCATCACCTGATCCGGCGAATGGCCGGCGCCTGTGAGCACGCGAAAGGTACGCGTGCCGATCACGAGATCGTTGCCGTCAGAGAGCCGACGATAGGCCGCCGGCAGCGGCACCGTCTTCTTCAGATACTCCTGGCCGCGGCCGAGCAATTGCTCGGTGATATCTGCATCCATGCCGTGGCGATGGAAGAACTGCCGCATATTGACGATGCGCTCTTCGGTGCGGCGGTGCTGGTGATAGACGCCCTGCAGATATTCGACTTGCGACATATAGAAGGGGCAGTTGAACCGCTGCACCATCCAGCCGGCCTGGCCGACATGATCGGGATGCGCGTGGGTGACAATCACCTTGCTGATCGGCTTGCCCTTCAGCGGACCTTCGAACAGTTTCGTCCATGCAGCGATGGTGGCGTCATTGCCGATGCCGGTATCCACCATGGCCCAGCCGTCGCCATCGGCGAGCAGATAGATGTTCACATGGTTGAGGCGAAACGGCAGGTCGAGCCGGATCCAGAGAACGCCCGGAGCAATTTCGACCACCTGATCGGTCCCGGGATGGTTCTCCCAGGGATAGCGGAGGTCATCGGCTGGCTTTGTGCTGGCGTCTGTTTTCGAATGCATCGGTTCTGTCACAATGTCCTTTTCATCCGGCTTAGCGGGCCAAGGACCCCTGCGCCAGCACAAATTCGGCTGGCGCAGGGCATGGGTTTATGCGCTGGCGCGCATATCGGCCTGTGCTGAAGCGGTAACCGGCAGAGCCGGCGTGCTCTTTCCGCTCACGTCGTCGAGCCGCGAGGTCATGCCGAGCCGGTCCAGCAGGTTAGCGTCGCGGTCGGTCTGGGGGTTTTTCGTGGTCAGCAGCACGTCGCCGATGAAGATGGAATTGGCGCCGGCGACAAAGCACAGTGCCTGCAATTCATCGGTCATATATTGCCGCCCGGCGGAAAGCCGCACCACGCTCTTCGGCATCATGATACGCGCCACGGCAATCATGCGGACCAGCGCGATTGGATCCGGGCGTTCGGCCGTGTCGTTGACCGGCACGCCCTTTACCTCGTTCCACATATTGATTGGCACGCTGTCCGGATGATGCGGCAGGTTCGCTAGCAGCATCAGCATGCCCAGACGGTCCTCGACCTGTTCGCCCATGCCGATGATGCCGCCGCAACAGGTCTTGAGACCGGCATGGCGTGCCCGTGCCAGCGTTTCAATGCGATCTTCCATGGTGCGGGTGGTGATGATCTTGCCGTAGAATTCCGGCGATGTATCGACATTGTGATTATAGAAATCGAGACCGGCGTTCTGCAGGCGCTGCGCCTGATCCTCTGTGAGCATGCCGAGCGTGGCGCAGGTCTCCATGCCAATTGCCTTCACCGCGCTGACCATCTCGCAGACGCGGTCGAGGTCTTTGTCCTTCGGATTGCGCCATGCCGCGGCCATGCAGAAGCGGCTTGCGCCGGCCTCCTTGGCGCGCTGCGCCGTGGCGACCACAGCGTCGCGATCCATCAGTTTGGTCGCCTTGACGTCCGTGTTGTAGTGGGCGCTTTGCGAGCAGTACCCGCAGTCTTCCGCGCAGCCGCCGGTCTTGATGCTGAGCAGGCTCGCGGTCTCGACGTGATTCGGATCGAAATTGCTGCGGTGGATGCTCTGCGCCTGGAAAATCAGGTCCGCAAACGGCAGGTCATACAGGGCCTTGGCTTCATGACGCTGCCAGTCGTGGCGCAGTTCGGTCGATGTCCATGCAGAGGGTGTTGGGGGCATTCACGCAATCCTTACATTCTGCGCAGCCGCCGATCATGGGCTGCTGTGAAAGCAGTCCATGATTTTGAGGGTCGGAGCAATGACGCTGGCCGGGTGCAGCCATGCGCTGGATCGCCGCTCCTATGCCGCGCGGATGCTCGACAGGAATTCGTCGATTTCACCACGAAGAACGTCGGCCTCGCGGCGCAGTTCGCCCGAGGCGCCGAGCACGTCGTTGGCAGCCGTGCCGGCCTGCGTCGATGCATCGCTGACGCCGATGATATTGCTCGACACTTCACTGGTGCCGCCGGCGGCATGCTGGATGTTGCGTGCGATCTCGCGTGTTGCCGCACCTTGCTGTTCGACGGCCGTGGCGATGGCTGCGCTCACATTATTGATCTCGGCGATGGTCTGCCCAATGTTGCGGATCGCTCCGACGGCGGTGGAAGTGACCTGCTGCATCGAGACGATCTGCGTGCGGATCTCGTCGGTGGCCTTTGCGGTTTGATCGGCAAGGCTCTTCACCTCGGAGGCCACCACGGCGAAACCACGGCCTGCATCGCCCGCGCGTGCAGCCTCGATGGTCGCGTTGAGCGCCAGCAGGTTGGTTTGCGACGCGATGGTCTGGATCAGATCGATCACCACGCTGATGCGATTGGCGTTGTCGGCCAAGCCCTGCATCGTTGCATCGGTTTCGCCGGCTTCGCTGACGGCCTTTGCGGCGATTTCGGTCGACGTGACGACCTGTCGGCTGATCTCGTTGATCGATGACGACAGTTGCTCGGTCCCGGCCGACACCGTCTGGACGTTCACCGAGGTTTCCTCTGCGGCCGATGCGACGGCGCTGACCAGCACGCTGGAGCGATCGGCAGTTGCCGTCATGCTCTGCGCGGTCGATTGCATGGAATCGGCCGAGATCTGCAGCTTCTCCAAAGCGGTACGTACCTTGCTCTCGAAGTCGACGATGCGAGCTTCGATGCGCGACGTGCGTTCGCCCTTGGCGATGCGGTCCTGATCCTGCTCCGCGCTGAGCGTGCGGGCGTTGATCATGCTGTCGCGGAACACTTCGAGCGTGCCCGCCATCGCCGCGATTTCGTCCTGCTGGCGGCTGCGGGCGATCTCGGTGTCGAGATCTCCGCTGGACAGCCGCTGCATCGCGCGCTGCAATTGCGCGAGGCGGCGCAGAATGCTGCGGCCGACATAGAGCCAGACGAACAATGCGGATCCGATCAGTGTCAGCGCGCCCAGGCCGAGCATCACCTGCGTCGCCAGCGTGATTGTCGTCTGCGCCTGTGTCGTGGCGGCGTCGGTTTCGCTGCGCACCTTGTCGACCAGTTGCTTGACGCTCATACCGAGGCCAACATTCAGCTTGCGTGTCTCGTCGAGAATGAGTTCGCCATATTCGACGGTGTCCATCTCTTTCTGGCGCACCTTGAAGACGCTGTTCTTGCCGTCGCCGATCGCCAGCAGTTGCAGGGCGGCTTCCTTCAGTTCTTTGGTCCCCTTGATGCCGACCAGGGCATCCAGATTGGATTTGACGCGGGTCTGGGCGGCCTTGAAGTTGTCTTCGATCGGAGAGAGCGCTTCGGACGAACCGGCCGACAGCGCGGCCATCAGATCGGACGAGATCAGGTTGGTGCTGGCGACGACTTCGCCGACCTGCACGATGACGCGCGCGGCTTCGCCGGAATCTTCGGCCGAGAAGACTGTTGCCCGCAGCGTGTCGTTCATCACGTTCTGGGCGTCGGTGGCGGCTGGCTCCGACATCTTGACGAAGTTTGCTGCAGCGGCGCGCAGGGAGTCGTATTGCTTCTGATGCTGGGCGACCGCATCGAGACGTTCCTGGGTGGCAGCGCCAAGGCTGCGAATCGTGTCTTCGATGTTCTTGACGGTATCGGCCAGGGCGGCGACCACGGCCTTGTCGGCGCCGAGCTTGGCGATGGTGTCGAGCTTCTCGACTGCAATCTTGTGCGTATCCCGCATGCGCTGCGAGCGTTCCTTCAGAACGTCGGGGCTGCTCGATGCCAGCAGCATCGGGCCCTGGCTGGCAAGGCTCTCGCTGGCGGTGGCCAGTTGAAGGCTGGCGGTCAGTTTCGGAATGTCCCGGCCGTTCAGGTCCGTCATCATGCCGCCGAGCTGACCGAGAATCATGCCGGCACCGGCACTGATCAGGATCGCCATGCCCGCGATAACAGCGAAGGCGGCGAACAGGCTGCCGCGAATGCCCCAACGGGGCCGCGAGAAACGAAACCGTCCGAATTTTCCGATGAACGACGTCAGTGCCATTGATTCCCCCCGCGTCCACCGTCCTGGTGGCGGATCGCGTAGAGAGTATGTAGGTACCGGGTTAATATTCGGGTAAATCGGCAACCCCTGGCTGTCGCGGGGCTTGCGAGGTTACCAAAGGGTAAAACGAAAAAGGCCGGCGTTTCCGCCGGCCTTTCCGTAGTTAAGAGCCTGAAATCAGGCGCGAAGCTCAGTACTTCGCAACAACCGGGCCACCCCAGTTGAAGCGGTAGTTCAGGCCGGCCTTGACGGTGTGCTCGTCGTTCTTGGAAGAACCGAAAGCAACCAGAGCGGTCGGAGCCGAGAACTGGGTCTTGCCGAAGTCGTAGTACTGGTACTCGACCTTGCCCGACCAATTCTGGGTGAACAGGTATTCGAGGCCGGCGCCGACGGTGTAACCGTCATGCTTGGTGCCAGCTGCGAAAGCAACCGGTGCGCCAGCAACGTTGACCAGGGATTCGCTGTAGTCCGAGTAAGCGTAGCCGCCCTTCACGTAGAGCAGTGCCGGACCCCAGGTGTAACCGATGCGACCGGTGACCGAGCCGAGGCCCTTCTGGTTCAGGTTGTAGGTGAGGCCGGTGCCGGCGAACAGCACGTTGGTGTTGTTCGAACCAACCCAGCTGTACTGACCTTCGATACCAACGACCCAGTTCGGAGCGAACTGGTAGTCAGCGCCGATCTGCAGACCGCCGAGGAAACGGCCATCCGAATTGTCGGAGGTGCCGCCGAAGCCGTTCGAACCATTGAACGCGCCGCCGACGTGACCGCCGATGTAGAAACCGGTCCAGTTGTAGATTGGGGCGGCAACGTAAGCCGGAGCCTTGGTGTAGGGACGAGCAGCCAGGTCAGCGGCCATTGCCGGAACCGAGGCGCCCAGGGCGATCAGGGCAACGGTGCCCATCAGGAAGTTCTTCATTTTCTTCTTCTCCAGAAAACCATTTTAGAGCGAGAGCGCGTTCGCTCCGTCTATGGCGTGGACTTAGACAGCTTTTGCGTAAAATGCTGTCACCCATTCGCCACAGCAATCGACAACCCGACACGATCTGGATTGGCGCAACGGCATGCTTATCGACGCCTTAATAAAAGCTGAAAGATGCCTTAATTTACAGAGGTTTGGCGGACCAGCGTACCTGCTCGCGCTAACCCGCAGCAGTTTGGTTTTGCTCTAGATCGATTTATTGTGATCGGCCACACCACAGCGCTCTATCTGCATCGCCTGCAGCCTCCCGCATCATATTTGGAACGTCTCAAAGCGCTGTGCGAATGCCGGCTGCGTGATGACACCGACCAGTTTGTCATGGGAAACAAAAAACGCGCGACCCGTTAGATGTTTGCGTGGTGCCGGTCGGCGCCTCCGGGAATGGAATCGCGTTGCATGCAGGTTGAGCGGATTTTACGTGAATACGGCCACTTCCTTCGGCCGATGAGTGAAGCGCCACGCGACGGTCAGCGAATCCTTGGCCACTCTGCCCAGAGTGGTGCCCAAGGCGGCCACCTCATTTCCTGCTACTGGGAACTCCGCCCCCAAGGTCTGATCGGGCCGAACTGGGTGGAGGAGCGCGATAGCCCCATCGGTTATATCGACCGCTATTTCGATGGCTGGATAAGGCCCCGCGAATTCAGGCTGCTTGATTCGGTCGCCATCAACCGGTTGCTCGTCGCCTACATCGACGATGCGCGCGCCGCAGATAACCGCGAGGCGCTCAAAATGCTTGAAGCGGGAGAGGGGTAGAGCATGATCCCGAAAAGTGGTGCCGGTTTTCGCCGACAAACGAGTTCGTTTGTCGAGAGATCATGCTTCCAATAAAGAAAAATGCTCCAGCCGCTTTGGGAAGATCAAGGAAAATGGCTCGGGCCGGAGCTTTGCAGCAAACCCGGCCCTGAGCGCCCGTCCGCAGGTCTAGAAGGCCTTGTTGGCTTCCGGACGATGTGTATTTTTCGGCACGAAACCCGAGCGTGTGGCCTCGCGCTGGTTGCGCACCCAAACCTCGCGGTTCGGATGCAGGCCGGCGCCGCGGGTGGCGGGCACGGCGCTGGTGCGTGCGCGATGCAGCAAGCGCGTATCAGCCTCGCCGCAGCTTGGATGGATGCCGCCATTGTCCGCAACCACCTTCTCCCATGCCGCCTTGCGCTTGGCATAGATGGCGGGGTCCTGTAGCTGCGTGCAGTTGAGTTCGTTGAGATTGAGATCGGCGATGATCTCGTCGCCGTCCTCGATCAACCCGATGGCACCACCGAGTGCGGCTTCCGGGCCGACATGGCCGATGACCAGGCCCACCGAGCCGCCGGAGAAGCGCGCATCGGTCATGAGACCAACCACGATATTGCGCTCGCGGCACAGCGTGGTGATACGCGAGGTCGGGTCGAGCATTTCCGGCATGCCGGGCGCGCCGACCGGGCCGTCGTAGCGCACGATCACCATGTCGTGGTTCTGGAATTTTTCCGGATGCTGGTCGAGCGCCTGCAGCAGGCCGCGCTCGCCTTCGAACACGCGCGCGGTGCCGCGGAACAGATTGTTCTCGAGGCCGCCCTCGACACCGGCGAGCTTGAGAATGGCGGAGAATTCCGGCGACAGGTTGCCGCCGAGCACGCGCAACCCGCCGGTCGGCTTGTAGGGCTTCGCGACAGTATAGACGACACGGCCGTCGGCCGGCTTGGTCTCGAGGCGTTTGATCTGCTCGGCCAGCGTTTCGCCGGTGCAGGTCAGCACGTCGCCATTGATCAGGCCGGCATCCATCAGCTCGCGCACGATCACCTGCACGCCGCCGACCGCATCGATATCGACCATCGAATACTTGCCGTAAGGCCGCGCGTCGGTGAGGACCGGCACGATGTGCTGCGACAGATAGTTGAATTCCGCCGGCGTCATGACTTCCTTCCAGAAGTCGGCGAAGCCCGCGGCGCGCGCGATTTCCGGCGCATGCAGCGTCACATTGGTCGAGCCACCGATCGCCAGCGACACGATCATCGCGTTGCGAATCGAGTCGCGGCTGACGATGTCGCGCGGCTTGATGCCCTTGGCGATCATGTTGGCGAGATAGCTGACGAGCTGCTCCGGGAATTCCTTGACGCGACGCGGATCGTCCGACGGCGGCGCCACCATGTGCAGCGGCTGCATGCCGACCACGCCGATGAAGGTCTGCATGGTGTTGTAGGTGAAGATGCCGCCGCAAGAGCCATAGCCCGGGCAGGCATGGCAGGCGATGCGGTGGCGATATTCGGCATCCGGATTGCCGGCGACCTGATAGGCGCTGACGATGTCGAGCTTCTCGCCCGTCTCCGGATCGGTGCCGGGATGGATCGCGCCGTCCGACATGATGATCGACGGCTCGTTATGTTCGAGCAGCGCAGCCAGCGCGCCGACCGGCGGCTTATCGCAGGCGACCACGGCGATGGTGCCGAGCAGGCCGGTTGCGCTCAGATGCTCCGACAGCGCGTCGTTGGTCACTTCGCGGCCGATCAGCGAATAGCGCATTTCGCGCGTGCCGTTGCGGATGCCGTCCGAAGTGGCGATGGTGTATTCCGGCTGCACCAGGCGATAGGGCAACTGGCCTTCGCCGCGACCGATGCGCTTCTTCAGGCTCTCATGGATCGCGTCCACCTTGGACATCACGCCCATATAGCACTGGCTGTCGCCCTTGGTGCCGACCACGCCCACCGACGGCTCATGAATGAGCGTTTCATCGGTGCCGAGCACGCGCGCCATGCCGATGGTCTGCGCGGAGCGGCCGGGATGGTTGTCGATGGTGACGACGGGCGACTTAGACACGACGAATTCCTTCCTGACGGCGTTCTTGATCTGCAAGGTTTGAATGCACCGCCGCCGGCGCTTGGCGTTGGCGCATGTCAGACCCTGCGGTCAGGGCAGGGTCCGTCCACGATCCAATTTAGGATCGGTCTAGCCAGTGCATAACCCCCGAAGATCGCAAACACAATCGGATTGCCCCTCCGCTGGAACAGGGCTGCCTTGTCGCCGTCCGGTGCCGCAAAGCAGCAAATGAGGAGGCGGGGGGACGTTTACGCGGCCCCCTGCTATGCATGGTTTTGACAAACAGATGGGGTAATCGTCCCTGACGCGGTCAAAGCGCGATGCGCCGATACGGAGTTCGAGATTGAGCGTTGCCTTCACCAAGGAAGAAAGTGCCGAAACGGCTGCGGAAACCCTGCTGCCCGACCGCCCGATCTCGCCTCATCCGAACCTTGTGACCGAAGCCGGTTTGAAGGCACTTGAGGCGCAACTCAAGCAGGCGCGCGAAGCGCATGATGCTGCGAGCCTGATCGATGACGTGAACGAGCGACGGCGGCAGGCGGCGAGTCCCCTGCGGGACATGCGCTATTTTGCGGCCCGTGTTCGCACGGCCCAGCTCATGCCAGCCCCGACGTCGACGGACACCGTCGCCTTTGGCAGCACGGTGACCTTCCGCCGCAACGATGGACGCGTGCAGACCTATCGGATCGTGGGCGAGGACGAGGCCGACCCCAGGGCCGGCTCGATTTCCTTCGTCTCGCCGGTGGCGAAATCGCTCATGGGCAAGGCCGTCGGTGATGTCGTTGGTGCGGGCGCCCAGGAGCTCGAGATCATATCGATCGCATAGAGGACACACGCCGTCGCGGCGGTGGCTTCGCGTCCGACGTCAGTCGCGAAGCCGGTATTCTCGCAGCACCGTCACACCAGCGCGTCAGATTCCCGCGCCGGACTCGAGCCGCTCGTTGAGCTTCTGGTCGACGACCTCGACCGTGCGGTCGATATTTGCATTGGTCATGCCGAGCTGATGCGAGATCAGTTTCACCAGAAGATCGACCC
The DNA here is from genome assembly GCF_034044155.1 of Tardiphaga sp. 42S5. NCBI lineage: Bacteria > Pseudomonadati > Pseudomonadota > Alphaproteobacteria > Hyphomicrobiales > Nitrobacteraceae > Tardiphaga > Tardiphaga sp. 42S5. The sequence goes on from NZ_CP139027.1 coordinate 1,352,333, forward strand.
GCTCGATGAACGGCGCGCCGGCTGCGACAGCGCGCGCCGCCGATGACGGCTTGAGCAGGCTCTCCGCTGCCTTGGCATATTTGGCGAACGGCACCTGATCTGCGGGATCGGCGCCGAGACGCCGCGCCACGGCATCGACATGTTCGTAGATCGACTGCGACACTTTCAGGTCGCCGTGAACCGCCTCGCGGATCGACTGCGGCTCTTCGGGCGTGATGCAGCGATAGTTGCCGGTCAAGAGCATCGACCATTTCGCCAGCGGCACGAACAGCGAGTCGAACACTTTCAGCTTCACCGGCACGTCCTGGCCGTCGAGTTTCACAGAGTCGATGTCGGCTTCGAGTTCGCGCAGCAGCTTGTTGTGAGCCGGATCGGCAAAGGCCGATGCCTTGAAATTCGTCGGCAGGCCGACGTGAAGCACATTCGCCGCTTCTTCCGGCGGCCGGAAGGCCTGCGGATCGGGCGAGCACAGCGTCACCAGTCCCGGGTCGAAGCGTTCCCACACCTGGGCATTGGTATAGGCCTCTTCGAGTTTCATGTCGGCCAGCCCCGGAATGCGCTTGAGATAGGGCAGCGGCGGCATGTTCATGATCGACAGGCAAGGCAGCTTCGCCGCGGCGATCTTGATCATCAGCACGCGGATCGTGTGGTTGGTATATTGCGGCTCCTGCATCGCAAGACCGACCAGATCGTAGCGCGACAGGTCGACCTGATCCGGTGATGTCGCATCCAGTTTGCCTGGCAAATCGCGTGAGAAGATGGCGCGGTGGGTCGGTTCGTCGCGCAGTTTGATGCGCACTTCGGTGCCGTCGCGATTGATGAGTTCGGCGGTCTTCTTCCGGCACACGAGGGTCACGTTGTGACCGGCCATCAAGAGCTTCGTGGCCAGCAACGAGCCGTAGGAAGCTCCGAGAATCAGAATATTCCGCGCCATGGTGTTTCGTCCCTCACGTGATGTGTGCGCGCCAGATCCGAACGGTCCGGCATTTTTAGTTTGCGCGGACACTACTGCACTGCCGCGCTGCGATCCAGATGGCGTGAGCCGATAGGTGCAGAGCTGGAAGCGATTTGCTTTTCCAATGCGCCAATCTGTCCCGCCTATCGTCGTGGCGAATGCGGGAGCGATCGAGTACCGTCATAAAAAAACAACGGAGGGAAACATGTCTGCGATCATCAATCGTCGTCACTTCATTGCTGCCGGGTCGGCAGCTGCCGCCATGCCGTTCGTCGCGCGCGATGCCTCGGCGCAAGCCGCCTGGCCATCGCGGCAGATACGCATGATTTGTAGCTATCCAGCCGGCGGGCAGACCGATCTACTCGCGCGCGCCTTCGGCGAATACATTTCCAAACAGGTCGGACAGACTGTCGTCATCGAAAACAAGGCCGGCGCATCCGGCGCCATTGGCACAGCGGAAGTCGCGCGCGCCGAGCCAGACGGTCACACGATTCTCTGCTCGATCTCGACCACCTATGTGATGAACCGGGTGATGCTCAAGACGCCCGGCTACGACATGGACAAGGATCTGACGCTGGTCAGCGTCATTCCCGGCGCCGGATTGCCGCTGGTCGCCAGTCCGAAATCCGGCGTCAAGACGCTGGAGGACTTCGTCGCCTTCGCGCGCAAGAACGACAAGGTGAACTTCGGCACCTATAGCGTCGGCTCGGCGCCGCATATGACCATCAACGAACTCAACAAACAGTATGGCCTCAAGATCGAGCCGATCCATTATCGTGGTGAAGCGCCGATGTGGACCGGATTGGCGGAAGGCTCGATCGATTTCGCGATGGGCAGCTACACTGCGTCACAAAGTGTGCTGCAGAGCGACCGCGGCGTGCCATTCGCCGTGCATTCGAAGAAAGTCGACGCCATCCCGAATGTGAAAACGCTGCCCGAGCAGGGCGCGACGTCGAAGTTCTTCACTGTGAGCGGCTTCACGGGCTGGGCCGTGCCCAAGGCAACGCCGCAGCCGATCGTCGATCGGTTGTCGCAGCTTTGCGTCGCCGCCAACAGCGATCCGAAAGTGAAGGAAGTGCTGAAGACCTTCGTGCTCGAACCGGCGCTCGGCTTCAAGGAGACCAATGCGCTGTATCAGAAGGAGCTGCCGGTCTGGATCGAGGCGGCGCAGGCGCTCGGTCTGCAGCCGGTCTGACCGCCGGCTGGATTGAATTAACGTTCGTCATTGCGAGGAGCGAAGCGACGCGGCAATCCAGTTCTTGTCTTCAAGAAGAAAAAGACTGGATTGCTTCGTCGCAAGGGCTCCTCGCAATGACGGCGCTAATATCTAGCCTTTTCTTTAGATGTTCTACGCTCGTACCGAAAACCGGCTCATCGCGCTGAGCGCCTGCACGCGCGGCTCGACGTCGCGCATGTAGATCGTCTTGCGCAGGAATTCGATTTCGCTCGCTTCCTTGCTTTCTTCGACATCGATGTACCAGGACTTCGGCCGGCCGTCGGAGCCGTCGCTCCAGCGATAGCCGCGCCGCTTCAGCTCGTCCTTGAGATCAAAGGGCGACTGCTCGGCCCAGACCCGCATCGTTTTCTTCCGGGCGCGTTCCAGAAGAACCGCAAGTGCTGGCGCACCGAGATCAGGCAATTCGAACGCGAGAATCTCAAGCAGCGCATGACAGTCGTCGATCGCCCGGTGCGCCTGATGAAAGAAGCCCGCGCCGGCGAGCAGATAGCCGAGGCGCGATCCGTCGAAGCCATGTTTGCGCCAGTCCACTTCCGTGGCTGAACAGCCCCAGGCCTTGTGCTGGAACACCGGCCAATAGCACTCGGAAAACTTGCGGTCGAAGCCTGCATTATGCGCGATGACGATGACGGCGTCGTCGGCGAAAGCGGCGACGGCATCGGGATCGATGCGATGTCCGGCAACGATCTCGTCGGTGATCCCCGTGAGTTCGGTGATCTCCGGCGGGATCGGCCGCGACGGCTCGTTGAACGCGGTGAAGATATCCGCGACGCGCGTAATGCTGCCGTCCGGCAGATAGTCGAACTTGATCATGGCAAGTTCGATGACTTCGTCGCGCACCTGATCGAGGCCCGTGGTCTCGACGTCGAGGAGGATTCCGGATCGGGTCGGCTGGCCATTGGCCGGCGCAAATTCGGTGCGCGGGATCAGCCGGCGGAGCACGCGATAGTCGGTGGATCTGGCGAGCGTGTCCGCCATGGCGGCAAGGCTGGGATTGTCCTGCAGGCTAAGATCGTCTTGGAGCATCTGATTCCGGGCAGTTCTTCAGGCGCAGCGTCATTCAGCCATGACTATGGTGTTCGCTGAATCGGGGCAACCTGCCTGCCGGCGATAGACACAGCTGTGTGGCGCTGGGGCGTTGGTTCGGCGCCGATTATACCTTGCGATCCAGCGAGGCGAGCGCCTCATTCAGCACGGAACGCAGGCGGTCGGCGTCGGCCGGCCGCACGGCGGAGGGGTCCAGATAGAAATCCAGCCCCGGCATGCGTTCGACGACGATATCGGTTTGCACCGGCCTGTCGTCGATGATGCTGTCCACCGCATAGGGCACCACCTCGCGGCTGATGCCCTTCATGGTGATCGGCGGCAGCGGATGCGAGGTGATGATGTCGCTCACCAGCGCGAAGGTTTCATAGCTGATGGCGATGCCGCCAGGTTCTGCGATCGACTGCAGGCGTGCCGCGAGATTGGCTTCCGCGCCGATGATCGTATAGTCCATGCGATCGGCGCTGCCGAAATTGCCGACATTGCAATAGCCGGAATTGATGCCGATGCGGGCCTTGAACGGCTCCTCGATGCCTTCGGTGCGCCACTTCGCATTCAACTCGATCAGCCTGCGCTGCATCCGCCACGCCATGCGCAGGCAGTCCTGCGCATCCTGGCGGTCGCCCTTGGTTTCCGGGTCGCCGAAGAAGATCAGCATCGCGTCGCCGATGAACTTGTCGATGGTGCCGCCATATTCGTGGGCAATCGCCGACATCTCCGTGAAATACTCGTTGAGCAGATGCGTGATCAGCTCCGGCTGCAGCCGCTCGGTGGTCGCCGTGAAATTCTGGATGTCGGAGAAGAAGATCGTCAGCTTCTTGCGCTCGGTATGGATGGTGACGTCCTTCTGACCGCTGAAGATGCTCTTATAGACCTGTGGTGAGATATAGCGTGAGATCTTCATCGACAGCGTGGCAAGGAAATCGTTGTTGGCTTCCAGCTCCTGATTCATGCCTGCGATGCGCCGCGACTGACGGCGTTGCAGCGTCAGGAACGAGACGCCGCTGATCGCGGCGAGTGCGAAATAAGCCAGCAGGAATTTGAACGAGAACAGGTTCGCCGCGATCGGCTGCGTAATGATGACTTCCTGGATGCCGCGCACGTCGCCGACCTTCCAGTCCTTCTTCGGGCTTTCCGGATGGCTGTTGTGGCAACTGACGCAGGCCGGGCCCATCAGCACCGGCGCCACGATGCGGACGGTATCGCTGAACAGCGACGCTTTGGTGTCGATGATCTTCTGTTCCGAGTTGTCGCGCAGGCTGCGCAGCGACGTCTTCTCGAAATCGTCGAGCTGGTGCGGTGCGCGGTTCTGGAACGGGTAATCCGACACGAAGCGATAGTTGATATTCTCCTGCTGCGCGCCGATCACCCGGCCGAGTTCGAGGGAGAGCGTCGCCGGAATCGGGATCGCGCCCGGTACGCTTTCATAATTGTGAACCACCTGCGTGGTGCCCTGATGGGCCAGCACGCGCCCGACCACATTGGTTGCGTAATAACCACGCACGCTGCTGATCACGGAGTTCAGGTCGTTGGCCTGCCGGCGCAGCGCGGCGTCAACCAGATTGGTCAGATCGAGCCAAACGGCCACCGGAAGCAGCAACAACAGAGCGGCGACGGCGAGCCCGGGCGCAAATACGCGCGAGCGTCGGCGGGAGACATCAGGCTGATCCATGAAGATATGTTCCTGGATTTCTGGCTGTTAATTGCAATGAGCGTGCGGCGGCGCGGCCGCCTCCGTCTCATAGCGCCGGTATGGTTATAATATCGTGCCTGGGTTGTGCCAATTTTCTGGTAGTGGACGAAATTGCGCCGGATGCCCGCCAATTTTGGCAGACGTGCATGCCGCCTGCGCACCTTGACTTCACGGGTCGCTTGGCCAATCTCGCGGTCAGAAAAACACTTCAAAACTCTTGGGAGAAGATCATGGCCGACGCCTATATTATCGACGCAGTCCGCACGCCCCGTGGCATCGGCAAAGTGGGCAAGGGCAAGCTCGCCGAACAGCATCCGCAGCATCTCGCCGCCACCGTGCTCAAGGCGATTGCCGAGCGCAACAAACTCAACACCGCAGACGTCGACGACGTGATCTGGTCGACCTCGACCCAACGCGGCAAGCAGGGCGGCGATCTCGGCCGCATGGCTGCGCTCGATGCCGGCTATGACATCAAGGCGTCCGGCACCACGCTGGATCGTTTCTGCGGCGGTGGCATCACTGCGGTGAATTTCGCGGCGGCCCAGATCATGTCGGGCATGGAAGACGTCGTCATCGCCGGCGGCACCGAGATGATGTCGCTCACCGGTGCGATGGCTGCCGAGGATATGGCGGCCGGCAAGCCGCCGCTCGGCATGGGCTCCGGTAACAAGCGCCTCGCCAAGCTGCATCCGCAGTCGCATCAGGGCATCTGCGGCGACGCGATTGCCTCGATGGAGGGCATCAGCCGCGAGGCGCTCGATGCGCTCGGGCTGGAAAGCCAGCGCCGCGCAGCCATCGCCATCAAGGAAGGCCGTTTCGACAAGAGCATCGTCCCGGTCAAGGATGACGAGGGCAATATCGTGCTCGCCAAGGACGAATATCCACGTCCGGAAACCACTGCCGAAGGTCTCGCCGGTCTGAAGCCTGCTTTCGCTGCGATGGCCGATCATCCGCTGGATGAAAGCGGCATGACCTTCCGCAAGCAGATCAACCAGAAATATCCGGATCTCAAGATCGAGCATTTCCACCACGCGGGCAATTCATCGGGCGTGGTCGATGGTGCCGCAGCCTTGCTGCTGACCTCGAAGTCCTATGCCGACAAGCATGGCCTGAAGCCGCGCGCGCGTATCGTGGCCATGGCCAATATCGGCGACGACCCGACCCTGATGCTGAATGCGCCGGTGCCGGCGGCGAAGAAGGTGCTGGCAAAGGCCGGTCTCAAGAAGGAAGACATCGATCTGTGGGAGATCAATGAAGCCTTCGCCGTGGTCGCCGAGAAGTTCATCCGCGATCTCGATCTCGATCGCAGCAAGGTCAACGTCAATGGCGGTTCGATCGCGCTCGGCCATCCGATTGGCGCCACCGGCGCGATCCTGATCGGCACGATCCTCGACGAACTCGAGCGCCGCAACCTGAAGCGCGGTCTGGTCACCATGTGCGCCGCCGGCGGCATGGCACCGGCCATCATCATCGAGCGCGTGTAACGCCGCTAACTTGTCTGATCCGGATGAGCCGGGCGCGAAAGCGTCCGGCTTATTCGTTCGATGGCCACGCCAGCGGAAACGACAGCGGCGAGATCTCCGTCAGCTTGCGGCCGGCCCAGTCGAGATCCGGCGTGCGCTCTTCCGCGCGGATTTGCGCCTCATGCACACGCAGCGCTGCGGCCGGATAGTCGAACGTCTGCACCACGCCGTCCTTCACCACCTGCCGGCCATCCACATAGACATGACGCACCGCGCGTTCCGCCGCCGCATAGATCATGCTGCGGATCGGGTCGCGATGCGGCTGCATCATCGGATGGGTGACGTCGACCATCACGAAATCCGCCTTGCAGCCAGCCTCGAGCCTGCCGATGTCGTCGCGGCCGAGCGCCTTGGCGCCGACGGTGGTGGCGGCTTCGAACAGGCCGGTCGAGTTCAGGCCGCGCGGATGCCCGGCCATCAGTCGCGAGGTCATCGTCACGTTGCGCATCTCCTCGATCATGTTGTGCGGATAGGTATCGGTGCCGATCGCCACCGAAATGCCGGCGGCGCGGTAGCGGCCGACATCGCGCAGCGCGATGCCGCGGCGCATGAACACGGTCGGGCAATGTGCGACGGTGGTTCCTGTCTCGGCGAGCAGCGCGAGATCGCGCTTCGTGTGCCACGGCGTCAGCGGATGGTCGTCGACGAAGATGGAGTGACCGACCAGCGAGGTCGGGCCGAGCACGCCGAGTTCGCCGAGCCACTGGATCGGCGTCACGCCATGGCGGCGGACGATCTCGTGGAATTCCGACACCGATTGCGCCGCATGGGTCTGCCACGGAATGCCGCGTCGCCTGGCTTCGGCATAGCTGTCGCGCATGAGTTGTGGTGTGCACGTATCGATCTGCGCCGGATACATCATTCCGGAGAGACGGCCGGACGGATGGCTCTCGGCGGCATCGATGAGCGCGAAAGCCTGTAGCATGGCCTCTTCACCGGCCTTCTCGTTCCATTCGTAATCGACGAGCGTGCCGTTCGGCGTGAACCAGCGCGCCGAGCGGAACCCCGGAGCGATATAGACGCGCAGGCCGCTTTGTCCGGCGAGATCGAGCCATTGCGGATGCGGCATCGATAGATCGACCACCGTGGTGACCCCGGACAGCAGCAGCTCCGAATACGCAACGCGCACGCAATCGGGGACGCCTTCCGGATCGGAACGCAGGATCGGCATGTATTCGTAAAGCGACGAATTATACAGGCCGGGCGAGCCGATCTCGTCGAGGAAGCCCTTGTTAAGCGGTTCGCTGGACGGATGCGAGTGGATATCGACGAGGCCCGGTATCACCATGAAGCCGCGGCCGTCGATGGTCTCGACCGCTTCGCCCCGATAGTCGCGGCCGGCAAACACGATCTGGCCGCCGTCGAAAGCGATATCGCCGCCGGTGACATAGGTGTGGCTGTTCTTTGCGGCGTCCCAGGCGACGACATAGTCCGCGTTGCGGATGACGGTGATGGCCATACTGATCCTCTTGATGGAAGGCGAGGAACCGTAAGCGCAAGCGACTAGCCGGTGCAAGATCGAGAGGTGAGCAGACCCGCCTGTCTATTTGGCAGGTGCAACCTGTCTGTTCGGCTCGTGCAAATGACGATAAGAAGACGCGTTGATCTGCAAAGTCCTGAAGAGAGCCTGAACTGATGCAATACAGACATGATGGCCTTTACGCTTCCCGCCGTTCGCCGGTCATGGCGCGCAATGTGGTGGCGGCGTCGCAGCCGCTGGCGACACAGGCGGGTTTGCGCATGCTGGAGCGCGGCGGCAATGCGCTGGATGCGGCGCTGGCTGCGGCGATCACGCTCACCGTGGTGGAGCCGACCGGTAACGGCATCGGCTCGGACGCCTATTGCATCCTGTGGGACGGCAAGGAGCTGCATGGCCTCAACGCATCCGGCCGGTCGCCGGCGGGATGGACGCCGGAGCGATTTGCAAATCACAAGACATTCCCGCATCGCGGGTGGGAGAGCGTCACCGTGCCCGGCGCCGTTTCGGCCTGGGTCGATCTGTCCGAGCGCTTCGGCAAGCTGCCATTCGCTGACTTGTTCGAGCCTGCGATCTCCTATGCGGAGAATGGCTTCCACGTCTCGCCTGTGATCGCCGAACTCTGGCGTCGCGGCGCGGAGGAGTTGAAGAACCAGCCCGGCTTTGCCGAAGCCTTCATGCCGAATGGGCGTGCGCCTGCGGCGGGCGAATTGTTTCGCGCACCGGGCCATGCCTATTCGCTCAAGCTGATTGCAGCGACGAAGGGCGAGGCGTTCTATCGCGGCGAACTCGCACAGCGTATCGCGGCCTTTGCGCGCGAACATGGCGCTGTGCTCGACGAGGCCGATATGGCCGCGCATCGCAATGACTGGTGCGGCACCATCCATCAGGACTTCGGCGACGCATCGCTGCACGAAATCCCGCCGAACGGGCAGGGCATCGCGGCGCTGATGGCGCTGGGAATCATGCGGGCCTACGGCACCGACGGCCTCGTGCTCGACAGCGGTGATGCGTTCCATCTGCAGATCGAAGCCACGAAGCTGGCCTTCGCCGATGTCTACGCCTACGCCGCCGATCTCGATTACATGCGCGACGTCACTGTCGCGCATCTGCTCAATCCCACCTATCTCGCATCGCGCGCCAAGCTGATCGATCGCAGCCGTGCGCAGGATTTTGGCGCGGGCGCGCCCAAGACCGGCGGCACGGTGTGTCTATCCACCGGCGACGCTTCCGGCATGATGGTGTCCTATATCCAGTCGAACTATTCCGGCTTCGGCTCCGGTGTCGTCGTGCCGGGCACCGGCATCAGCCTGCAGAATCGCGGCTTCGGTTTCGTCCTGACCGATGGTCATCCCAATCAAGTCGGTCCGCGCAAGCGGCCGTTCCAGACCATCATTCCCGGCTTCGTCGTGAAGGGCCGGGAGCCGCTGATGGCCTTCGGCCTGATGGGCGGCCCGATGCAGGCGCAGGGCCATCTGCAGATGATGCTGCGCATGCAGCTCTGGGGACAGGATCCGCAGACCGCGGCAGACGCGCCGCGCTGGCGCTATGTCGCCGGCTTGAAAGTGGCGATCGAGACCGCTGTGCCGGACAATGTCGCGGCAGACCTCGCCAGCCGCGGCCATGTCATCGAGCGCGAACCGCCGGATTCCGCCTTCGGCTTCGGCGGCGCGCAGCTCGTGCGCAAAATCGACGGCGGCTATGTCGCCGGCTCCGACCCGCGCAAGGATGGCTTGGCTGCGGGATTCTGAACCCCGGGAGCACTATCGTAGGATGGGTTTCGCGAAGGCGCTCTACCCATCCTGCCGCTAATCCGCCCTACATGTCTCAGCCCAGCCCGGCCGCCTTCGCCACGGTGTAGGTGATCAGGCTCGCCACATAGGCCAGCGCGAACATGTAGAGGAACGTCACCACCATCCATGTGGTGCTGCCGGTCTCGCGGCGGATCACGGCCAGCGTCGAGGCGCATTGCGGGGCAAAGATGAACCAGGCCAGGAACGACAGGGCCGTCGCGAGGCTCCATTTGCTGGCCAGCGCCTGGCCGATGGCGTCCGCTGCTTCCTTGCCGCCTTCGATCGCATAGACGGTGCCGAGCGCGCCGACCGCGACTTCGCGCGCCGCCATGCCGGGGATCAGCGCCACAGCGATCTGCCAATTGAAGCCGAGCGGGGCGAAGAACGGCTCCAGGAATTTTCCGATCATCGCGGCGAGGCTGTAATTGATCGCCGGCCCTTCGGCGCCGGCCGGCGCCTGCGGGAACGAGGCCAGGCACCAGATCAGGATCATCATCGACAGGATGGTTGTGCCGGCGCGCTGCAGAAACATCTTGGCGCGGGTATAGACGCCAATGGCGATGCTCTTGAGGCGCGGCAGCTTGTAGTCCGGCAATTCCAGCATGAACGGCGCCGGCTGGTAGTCGCGCCACATGAAGAACTTGATGACGAAGGATGCCGCCAGCGCGCTGCCGATGCCGGCAACATAGAGCCCGAACATCACGAGGCCCTGCAGGTTGACCCAGCCCCAGACGTTTTCCGCTGGGATAAAGGCAGAGATGATCAGCGTATAGACCGGGATGCGCGCCGAGCAGGTCATCAGCGGCGCGATCAGGATGGTGGTCAGGCGGTCGCGGCGGTTGTCGATCACGCGCGTCGCCATGATGCCGGGAATGGCGCAGGCAAAACTCGACAGCAGCGGGATGAAGGCGCGGCCATGCAGACCGGCACCGCCCATGACGCGGTCCATCAGGAACGCGGCGCGCGCCATATAGCCGAAATCTTCCAGCAGCAGGATGAACAGGAAGATGATGATGATCTGCGGCAGGAACACCAGCACGCTGCCGACGCCGGCGATCAGGCCATTCTGCAGGAAACTCTGCAAGATTCCTTCGGGCAGCACCTGTGCCACCAGCGTGCCCAGCGCGCCGAAGGAATCCGACAGCAGCTCCATCAGCGGCTGCGCCCAGGAGAACACCGCCTGGAACATCACGAATAGAATGAGCGCGAGAATCGCGAGGCCGGCGACCGGATGCAGCACCACGGCATCGACGCGCGTGGTCAGCGTGTCCGGCTTGCTCGGCATCGTCACGGTTTCGCGGATAATGCGGTCGGCCTCGCGCTGCAGCGCCTTCATCTCGGACAGGCCGAGCGGCGTCCAGCCTTCGCCGGCAGTGACTGCCGGCATGTTGGCGGCGAATTCGTCGGTGCGGTGGCGCAATTCCTCGACGCCGGCCTTCTTCACCGCGATCGAGGTGATCACAGGCACGCCAAGTGCTGCGGACATCGCGTCGACATCGATGCTGACGCCGCGACGCTGCGCGATGTCGAACATGTTGAGCACCACCAGCAGCGGGCGACCGGTACGCTTGAGTTCCAGGATAAGCCGCAGCGTGAGGCGCAGATTGGTGGCGTCAGCGATGCACAGGACCAGATCGGGCGCAGCTTCGCCGGGGCGCTTGCCGAGCACGACGTCGCGGGTGATCTCTTCGTCCGGGCTGCGGCCGCGCAGCGAATAGGTGCCGGGCAGGTCGAGCAGCGTCACCTGACGGCCGGCCGGCGTGACGAAGGCGCCTGCCTTGCGCTCGACGGTGACGCCCGCATAGTTGGCCACCTTCTGGCGGCTGCCGGTGAGTGCGTTGAAGAGCGATGTCTTGCCGCTATTGGGGGCTCCCACCAGCGCGAGATGAAAGCGCTCGGTGGTCACGTCTGTATGCGTCATTTCACAACAACTGCCATGGCTTCGCGCCGGCGAACGGCGATCGTAATATTGTCGACGCGCACCGCGATCGGATCGCGCTGGATGGCGCCCTGATGCAGGATCTCGACGCGCGCACCTTCGGTGAAGCCCATTTCCAGCAGATGCCGTTCGAGCTCGTGGCCGCTCTCGGCGGCGCCTGCAATATCGGGCTGCAACGCCACGATGGTTCCGATGAATCCGCGCGGCGCATTGCCGAGGCGCAATTCGTGTGTGGATGTTTCGGATGCAGTCTGGTGGACGGTCATGCCGGACCTTGTCGAGCAGCGTCCTGACAAGGTCAAGACAAACGCACGTATGTTATTAGAATGATTATAAAGAGGCGCTCCGGCACCGCTTACGATGCGCCCGCGGACTGCTCGTTCACCACCCGCTGCTGAATCTTCACCAGTTCTGCATAGATGCCGCCTTGCGCGATCAATTCGTCATTGGAGCCCTGCTCGGCCACCACGCCGTCCTTCAGCACGATGATCTTGTCGGCGTCGCGAATGGTCGAGAGCCGATGCGCGATCATGATGACGGTGCGGCCCTGCATCAGCCGGCGCAGCGCCTCGATCACAAGCGCCTCGGATTCCGGATCGAGCGCTGCTGTCGGCTCGTCCAGGATCATGATCGGGCTGTTGCGCACCACCGCGCGCGCGATGCCAATGCGCTGACGCTGGCCGCCGGACAGTGTATCGCCGCGCTCGCCGACCATGGAGTCGTAACCGTGCGGCATGCGGCTGATGAACTCGTCGGCATTGGCGATCTTCGCGGCGGCAACGATCTCCTCGTCAGTTGCGCCAGGGCGGCCATAGGCGATGTTCTCGCGGATGGTGCCGCGAAACAGCACGGTCTCCTGCAGCACGAAGCCGACCTGGGCGCGCAGGGCGGACAGTTTGTAATCGGTGACGTCGACGCCATCGATCAGCACGCGCCCCGATGTCGCGTCGTAGAAGCGCGGGATCAGGCTCAGCACCGTGGATTTGCCGGAGCCGGTCGGCCCGACCACGCCCACGATCTGGCCGGGTTCGATATGCAGCGAGACGTCGCGGAGCACGCTGGCCTCCTCGCTATAGGCGAAGGCGACGTTCTCGAAGGTGATGGCGCCTTTGGCACGGCCGGGATCGACGGCACCCGATTTCTCCGCGATCACGTCATCGGCCGCGAGAATATTCTGGATCCGCTCCAGCGCCACGGTGGTCTGCGCGATCGCGCTGGTCATGCTGGCGAGGTCCTTCACCGGTTTGAAGAACTGCGCGAGATAAGCGAGGTACACGGTGAGCGCGCCCGCCGTCATGGTGCCGGCGACAATCAGCGAGGTCCCCTTCCACAGCACGATGGCCGTGCAGAACGCCACCACGATGCTGGCCACCGGCGATAGCAGCGATTTCACCTGCCGCGCCTTCATGGCGGCCTCGACCGTGGCATGGCTGGCGGCTTCCAGCCGTGCCAGTTCGAGATCCTGCCTGCCGAAGGCCGTGACTGCGCGCACCTGGCCGAGGCCCTGCTGGACCACGGCAACGATCTCGCTCTGCCGTTGCCGCACCGTGCGCGTCACTTCCTTCACGGCGCGCTTGAAATGGAACACGAAGACGATGAGGAACGGCGTGATGCCGAGTGCGATCAGCGTAAAATCCCAGTCGAGCCAGAACATCAGCCCGATCATGAAGACGATGGTGATGAGATCGAGCAGGATATCCAGCGTCGACGATGAAGCGAAGTTCTGCAGCGTGGTGACATCTGTGGTGATCGTGGACATCAGTGCGCCGGTCTTGGCCTTGTCATAATAGCGCAGCGACAACCGATGCAGATGCGCATAGATGCGGATGCGCAGGTCGTTGGCCACCCACTGGCCGACCGATGTCGAATAGTAGTTGTCGATGTAGGTGGCGATCGCGCCGATCACGGCGATGACCAGGGTGGCGATGCCGGCGAACAGTGCGACGCCGAGCGTGTGGCGGCCGATGCCGTAGTCATGGGCCCAGTCCAGCCAAGCGGGCAGGTGATGGCTGCCCAGCGCGTCATCGAGCACCAGTTTCAGCGGCCAGGGCGCGGCCAGGCTCATGGCGATCTCGACCAGCATGGCGAGGAAGACAATGATCAACCAGCCGCGATAGGGCCGGAGCATCTCGAGTACCAGACGAGTCATCGAACATTGTCTCCAGCAACACGGCCAGACCGGGAATCATGAGCAGTCCGGGCGGTCGCAGTATATAGCCGCCGTCGGTTAGCGGGTCTTAACTGTAGTCGGGTACAGATGGGTTTTTGCTGACAGCCCGCGCATGGTGGCATGCGGGCAGGAGCGTCAGTTAATTTGGCAGGGCTGCGCAGGACCGAACATGAACGTGCGATCCGTTGCTTTCCCGTTCTGGGGCAGGGTGCTTCTGCTGGCCGGCATCCTCGGTCTGGTGGTGGGCGGCGGCCTTCTGACCTGGCGCTATATCGAACGTCCGACGGTGCTCAAGCTGGCGGTGGGGTCGATCGATGGCGAAGCCGGCAAGACGGCATCGATCATCGCCAGCCATTTCGCCACCAGGAAGTCGCCAATCCGGTTGGATTTCGAGACCTTCGGCAACGCTGTCGATGCCGGCAAGGCGTTCTCCTCCGGCAAGGTCGATCTCGCTGTCGTCCGGGCCGATGTCGGCGATCTCTCGGAGGCACGCGCCGTTGCCGTCATGGCCAAGGCGGTCGTCATGCTGATCGCGCCTCCCGGCTCGAAAATCACCAGCGTCGAAGGCCTGCGCGGCCGCACCGTCGGTGTGGTGGGCGGCGAGGTCAATCGCAGGCTGGTCGATGCGCTCACCAAGCAATACGACCTGACGAGCGCGAGGGTCACATTCAAGAATCTTGAGGTCAGCGATACCCGGCGCGCGGTGGAAGCCAAGGAAGTCAGCGCGCTGCTGGTGGTGATCCCGCTGACCGAGAAGTATTTGTCCCTGGTCCGCGGTCTGTTCAAAACCGGCGCCCCCGTGCTGATCCCGATCGATGCCGCCGGCGCCATTGCCGACGCCAATGGCGCCTATGAAAGCTTCGACATTCCGAAAGGGTCGCTCCGCGGTGCGCCGCCCGTCCCGGATGATGACGTGACAACGCTTCGGGTCAGTTATTATCTGGTCGCGAACAAGAAGCTCCATTCCAGCCTGATCGCGCGTCTGACCGAAATGGTGATCGCGGCGCGCCGCGATCTGATCGCCGGGCAACCGCAACTGGCCGGTATCGCCGCTGCCGACACCGATCCCGATGCCTTTATCCCCATTCATCCCGGCGCGGCTGCCTACTACAACGGTACCGAGCAGAGCTTCATGGACAAATACGGCGACGACATCTATCTCGCCCCCATGATCCTTGGCGCCCTTGCCTCTGTGCTGGCTGCCGCCTGGAAATTCCTCGGCATCCGCCCGCCCGACCACCGTGAGGCGACGCTCAACGCACTTTATGCATTGCCGCGACGGATCCGGGCGGCGGCGGACGATGCTGAACTGTGCGCGATCGAGCAGGAGGTCGACGATCTTCTCAGCGCGCAATTGGCGAAGACCATGCGCAATGATGAAGATGCACTTGAAATGGCGACGCTGGTCTCTTCGGCGCAGCGTCTCGACAATCTCATCCATCATCGCCGTTCGGCGCTGGCGCGCGCCCCATTTTCTGCCGCGCCGCATTCAAGTATAGAGTCGGAGACGTAGTTCCAGACCATGCCGCTGTTTTGCAGAACCATCAGCCGTTTGCGGGCACCTTTATTTCTCGCGAGAGGTCAATCATGACGCATAACCTGCTCGTGTTTCCGGATGACACCGCGCAGTGCATCATCGATCCGATCAGGGCTGCAAAGCGCAGCCTGAACATCCGGATGTTCCTGTTCACCGATCCGACGCTGCTGCATGAGGTGATTGCCGCTAAACGGCGTGGCGTGAAAGTGCGCGTCATGCTCAATCCGGCCCGGCGCAACGGCGAGAGCGAGAATAACGAAACGGCCGCGGCGCTGACTGCTGCCGGGGTCGAGGTTCGTGACAGCAATCCGGCCTTCGCGCTGACCCATCAGAAGTCGATGGTGATTGATCATGAGTGGGGCTTCGTCGAGTCGCTGAACTGGGAGACTCGCGATCTCACCGAGACGCGCGACTACGCGGTGACTACGACCAAGAAGCTCGAGATTTCCGAGATGGTCGATTGCTTCGAGGCCGACTGGGCGAAGCAGGATTTCGTGCCGAACCCTGACTCGCAACTGATCTGGTGCCCGAACAACGGCCGCGAGCGGATCGGCGCTTTCATCGATTCCGCGCGAGACACGCTCTGGATCCAGAACGAGCGTTATCAGGACACGGACATCATCGAGCGGCTGGTTCGCGCGGTGCTGCGCGGCGTTCAGGTCCACATCATGGCGCGGCAGCCGCACAAGCTGAAGAAGAACAAGCTGATCGAGGGGATCGGCGGCTTGCGCATCATGCATGACGTCGGCGCCAAGGTGCACCGGCTCAATGACATGAAGCTGCACGGCAAGATGCTGTTGGCCGACGAGGAACGCGCTATCGTCGGTTCGATCAATCTCACGCCGGGCAGTTTTGACGATCGCCGCGAACTGGCCATTGAGACCGATGCGCACCATGTTGCGAAGCGTCTCGTCGAGACCTCGCATCACGACTGGAAACATTCGCGCAAGCTCGACCTCTCAGACGAGGCGGTTCAGGCGGATCTGGAAAAACACGGCATCCGGCAGTAGCGCGTTGTCGCTCAGCGCCGATCCGGCCGCGGCGATTGCCGGGCTCGGGGCTGCACAGGTTTCCTTTCCGCGCGGCGAGCATATTCCGTGGCTAGGTTCAGCAGTCGTTCGCGAACCACGGGGTCGTCAATCTCCCGCGCCAGCTTTTCGCAGCGCTCGGCCTGCTCTCTGAAATATGCGGCTTCGCTAGGCAACTTTGTCGTTTTCCATGGGCAATGCGGGGCGTAGGAACATCGCCGAGAGCTGATCCTTGATTTCCAGGACACGCGGCGATGTCATACCCGGGCGAATGCAGAGCAGCGCTTTGATGGTCGGAAGCTCCGGCAAGTAATAGTCCCTGGCCCAGACCAGTCCCGGCGGAATGATCCGGCTGGGAACAGCCGTCAGTCCGATGCCGGCTTCGACTGCGGCTTTCTTCGCGCTGTAGTCCTGACTGCTGAAGGCAATCCGATAGGAAAGGCCATGCCGCGTGAGCGTATGAATCATCCAGTCGTCATTGGTCCAGGTGACGATTGGGATCGGTGCGCCGGGGCTGAGCACGAATGATTTCGAGCGAACCCATGCCAGCCGATCCTCGGCTTCATCGACAATGAGCGGAGCCAGATCGGCACTGATTTCTCCCCGCTGGAAAAAACACCCGACGTCGATATGGCCGTCGATCAACGCTGTCGCAATCTCGGTGGACATTCCGGCATGGATATGGATGTCATTGAGGTTGCTCAGGCTCTGCTCGGCGACGAAGCGCTGCGCGAGGACAACGCTCAGGCCCAAACGAAGCCGGTCGACATGATTATCGGCTCCGCCGAGCGCAAGCACCTGATCGTTGGCCTCGATGATCTTGCGCGCCTGCGCAAGCACCAGCTTGCCGAGATCGGTCGGACAACTTCCGTTTGGCGTCTTGCTGAACAGCGAACCGCCAACAAGTTGTTCGAGGCGCTTGATCTGCGAACTCACCGCGGGCTGACTCAACCCCAATTGCTCCGCAGCCTTGGTCAAGCTACCTGTTTCTGAAATGGCAACGACGGTACGAACAATTTCAATCGGAATATTGAGATGCCGCTTGTGCATTTGAATATCCAGCCTCGCAATTGCGCCATGAGTCGGACCAAGTGGTGTCGCGATTCTCTACCAATCATATAGGCGTAATCACTCTTGGTTATATATTTGATTTGGATGGCATTTCGGGAACTTATGGCGTCATCAAAATCAGTATGTGGCGGCTATCTACCGAATTCGATGATGACTACACGCGCCGTCGCATCGGACTCAATCGCGACAGGTGCTGATCCTTGTTCCACAAGCAGCCCATCATGCGCCGACAGGCTGTCGACGGTCGATGCCGACCGTACGGTCGCAGTGCCATGCTCAACGAACAGAAACGCTTGTGCAGAAACTATAAAATCCTGACGTTTCATGACGTTGATGCGTCTCACATGCTGTGAGACGATCCCGCGCCTGCTCATCACATTCAAATCTGTAATGGGGCCGTCGATCAGTAACGCTGACGTTTGCTGATCGCCCGGGAAGGAATGGATCGTACTGCGATCAATGCGCACAGATACGCTGCCGTGGACATTGAGGTCGATGCCGGCGCCATCGATGACCAGAAGTGTACGATCAATCCCGGGAAATGACGAGAACGGTCCGTCGCTCGTCACCTGCGCCATACTGACGCGCCAGTCGAAATCGTCCAGCTTTGCATTCGCCGGGAAGATCGCGATCTCCGTGGTCGATCCCAGCCCGTTCTTCCAGGGCATCACCTTGTAGTTCGCGGCGCGCAGGATCTGCATGCGCCGCACTCAGCCCTTGGCGTGCAGCGATGGCAGATTGAGGTGATGTTCCTCTGCGCAGTCGATGGCTTCCTCATAGCCCGCATCGGCGTGGCGCATCACGCCGGTCGCCGGATCGTTCCACAAAACGCGTTCGAGGCGCTTGGCCGCTTCCGGCGTGCCGTCGGCGACGATGACCATGCCGGAATGCTGCGAGAAGCCCATGCCGACGCCGCCGCCGTGATGCAGCGACACCCATGTTGCGCCAGATGCGCAGTTGAGCAGCGCATTGAGCAGCGGCCAGTCCGACACGGCATCGGAGCCGTCCTTCATCGCTTCGGTCTCGCGGTTCGGGCTTGCGACCGAACCGGAGTCGAGATGATCCCGGCCGATGACGATCGGTGCCCTCAGCTCGCCCGAGGCTACCATCTCGTTGAAGGCGAGGCCGAGGCGATGGCGATCGCCGAGGCCGACCCAGCAGATGCGCGCCGGCAGGCCCTGAAACTGGATGCGCTCGCGTGCCATGTCGAGCCAGTTCACCAGCGCCTTGTTGTGTCCGAGGATCTCCTTCACCTTGGCGTCGGTCTTGTAGATGTCCTCGGGATCTCCGGACAGCGCGGCCCAACGGAACGGGCCGATGCCGCGGCAGAACAGCGGACGGATGTAAGCGGGGACGAAGCCGGGGAAGTCGAACGCGTTGTCGACGCCTTCTTCCTTCGCCATCTGGCGGATGTTGTTGCCGTAGTCGACGGTGGGCACGCCCATCTTGTGGAAGTCGAGCATCGCGCGGACATGTTCGCTCATGGATTTGCGCGAGGCCTTCTCGACCGATCGGGGATCGCTGGCGCGCTTGGCTTCCCATTCGGACAGCGTCCAGCCTCTCGGCAGATAGCCGTTGACCGGATCATGCGCCGAGGTCTGGTCGGTGACGATGTCCGGCCTGACGCCGCGGCGCACCAGTTCAGGGAAGATGTCGGCGGCATTGCCGAGTACGCCGACGGAGATCGGCTTCTTCTCTTTGTTGGCCTTCTCGATGATCGCCAGTGCATCGTCGAGGTCCTTCGCCTGTACGTCGAGATAACGGCTCTTCAAGCGCATCTCGATGCGGCTCGGCTGGCACTCGACCGCGAGGCACGACGCGCCGGCCATGGTGGCAGCCAGCGTCTGCGCGCCGCCCATGCCGCCGAGACCGGCGGTGAGAATCCATTTGCCGGAGAGATCGCCATTATAGTGTTGCCGTCCGGCCTCGACGAAGGTCTCGTAGGTGCCCTGCACGATCCCTTGCGAGCCGATATAGATCCACGAGCCGGCCGTCATCTGGCCGTACATCATCAGCCCCTTGCGATCGAGCTCGTTGAAGTGCTCCCAGGTGGCCCAGCGCGGTACGAGATTGGAATTGGCGATCAGCACGCGCGGCGCATCTGCATGCGTCTTGAACACGCCGACCGGCTTGCCGGATTGCACCAGCAGCGTCTCATCAGTATTGAGCTCGCGCAGCGACTTGGCGATCTGGTCGAACGCCTCCCAATTGCGCGCGGCGCGGCCGATGCCGCCATAGACCACCAGTTCGTTCGGGTTCTCGGCCACTTCCGGATCAAGATTGTTCATCAGCATGCGCAGTGGCGCTTCGGTGAGCCAGTCCTTCGCGGAAAGCTCTGTGCCGCGCGGGCTGCGGACGATGCGGCTGTTCTTGCTGCGATCCATGATGGTGTCCTTAGTTGGATGTCGCGGAGGTCCGGCCATGCCAGATGCGGGCGTGAAGCGGATTGAAGCCGACGCGGTAGACCAGCTCGGCGGGGTGTTCGATGTCCCAAATGGCGAGATCGCAGACCTTGCCGGCTTCCAGCGTGCCAACGTCCTTGAGTTTGCCCAGCGCTCGTGCGCCTTCGCGTGTCACGCCGAGCAGGCATTCATCGACGGTCATGCGAAACAAGGTCGCGCCCATATTCATGGTGAGCAACAGCGAGGTCAGCGGCGAGGTGCCGGGATTGCTGTCAGTCGCGAGTGCCAGATGCGTGCCGTGTTTGCGAAACAGCGCGATCGGCGGCGCCTGGGTTTCGCGCAGGGTGTAGTAAGCACCCGGCAATACTACGGCGACGGTGCCGGCCTTGGTCAGCGCGATGACGCCGTCTTCGTCCGTATGTTCGAGATGATCGGCCGACAGCGCGTTATGCTCGGCGGCGAGTTTAGCACCGTGAAGGTTGGAGAGCTGGTCGGCATGCAGTTTCACGGGCAGGCCGAGTTTCTTGGCGGCGTCGAACACCCGCGCCGTCTGCTCCGGCGAAAATGCGATGCCTTCGCAGAACGCGTCGACAGCGTCGGCGAGTTTCAGTTCGGCAATCGCAGGCAGCATTTCGGCGATGACCGTGTCGATATAGGCGTCCTTGTCGCCACCCGCTTCCGGCGGCATCGCATGCGCGCCGAGAAACGATGTCACGACGGAGACGCCGCGCTCGCGGCCGAGTTGCCTCGCGGCCTTGAGGCAGCGGATCTCGGTCTCCTTGTCGAGCCCATAGCCCGACTTGATCTCGATGGTGGTGACGCCTTCGGCGAGCAGATGATCGAGCCGCTTCAATCCGCTGGCGACGAGCTGCGCTTCGCTGGCCGCACGCGTGGCCTTCATGCTCGAGGCGATGCCGCCGCCGGCGCGCGAAATGTCCTCATAGCTCGCGCCCTCGAGCCGCATCGCGAATTCACTGGCGCGGTTGCCGCCATAGATCAGATGGGTGTGGCAATCGACCAACCCCGGCGTGATCCAGCGGCCATCGCAATCGATACGGGTCTTGGCGTCGGTGCCGGCCGGCAGTTCTGACGCTGGACCGACAAAAGCGATCCGGCCGTCCTTTGCTGCGATGCAGCCATTCTCGACGATGCCGAGCTGGCCGGGTGCCATGGTCGCGAGGCGTGCATTGGTCC
Organism: Tardiphaga sp. 42S5; assembly: GCF_034044155.1. Classification (NCBI taxonomy): domain Bacteria; kingdom Pseudomonadati; phylum Pseudomonadota; class Alphaproteobacteria; order Hyphomicrobiales; family Nitrobacteraceae; genus Tardiphaga; species Tardiphaga sp. 42S5. The sequence continues at coordinate 1,373,396 of NZ_CP139027.1, forward strand.
AGATGGTATCGAAACTCATGGCAAAGGTCACTTCCAGGAACTCGGCAGACTGCCGCAAATTCGGGACGTCCTATGTCTATACATAATCAGCGGCCTCGCTTATTGTCGAGCGTCTTTTGAATGCAACAGGCAATCGCTATGGGCACGCAACGTGCTGCAAAAAGGCTGTTCTTCGCGCACGCGCTGCTGCCGTCAGGCTGGGCGCGTGACGTCATTGTCGCGATCGAGAATGGCGTCATCACGGCCGTTGCCGCGAATTCGAGCAGCGCTGATGCTGAAATCATCAGCGGCGTTGCGTTGTCGGGATTGCCCAATCTGCACAGCCACGCGTTCCAGCGCGGCATGGCCGGCCTCACCGAAATTCGCGGCGCCACGCAGGACAGTTTCTGGACATGGCGGCAGTTGATGTATCGCTTCATCGATACGCTGACGCCGGGCGATGTCGAGGCCATCGCGGCTTTCGCTTATGCCGAGATGCTGGAAGGCGGCTTTACCTCAGTCGCCGAATTCCACTATCTGCACCACGATGAAAACGGCACGCCCTATGCGGATCTTGCCGAAATGGCGGGGCGTATCGCGGCGGCGGCCGGCGAGACCGGCATCGGTCTGACGCTGCTGCCGTCTTTCTATAATTTCAGCGGCTTCGGCGACGCGACGGCTATTCACGGCCAGCGCCGGTTCGTCAATGATCCCGCACGCTTTCTGGCGCTGCTGGAGAAATCCCGCGCTGCGATCGCGGATCTCGATGATGCCGCGATCGGTATCGCGCCGCATTCATTGCGTGCGATCACGCCGGAGACGTTGAGCGAAGTTCTCAAGGCGGTGCCCGATGGTCCGATCCATATCCACGTGGCCGAGCAGACCAAAGAGGTCGAGGACTGTATCGCGTGGTCCGGCCAGCGGCCGGTGGCATGGCTGCTGGATCACATGCCGGTCGACAGGCGCTGGGTGCTGATCCACGCGACCCATATGACCGATGAAGAAGCCGCCGGTGTCGCGAAAGCAGGTGCCGTGATCGGCCTGTGCCCGCTCACCGAAGCGAGCCTCGGCGACGGCATTTTCGAAGGCCCGCGCTTCGTCGATGCGGGCGGGGTGTTCGGCGTCGGCAGCGATTCCAATATCGAGATATCGGCGCCGGGCGAGCTGAAACAGCTCGAATACAGCCAGCGGCTGGCCTATCGCGTCCGTAACGCCGTGGCGCGCCATGAAGGCGAGTCCTCCGGCCGTGCGCTGTATGAACATGCGCTGGTCGGTGGCACGCAGGCCTCGGGCCGCAATATCGGTGCACTTGCGGTCGGCAAGCGTGCGGACATCGTCGTGCTGGACACCGCGCATCCCGATCTCTGCGCCGTCACCGGTGACCGCTGGCTCGATGCCATGACCTTTGTTGCCGGCAAGTCAGCGATCTCCGACGTCTTCGTCGGCGGCAAGCAGGTCGTCAACGGCGGTCGCCACATCAGGCGCGCATTCATCACCGAGCGCTATCGGCGCGTCGTGCAGCGGCTGGCGAAACTCTGATGGCGACAGCGCGCGTGTCAAAGTCGGCAAATGGAAAAGCGCACGCCGCGCCGCAGGCGCTGTATCAGCGCATCCGTGCCGATCTTGAAGAGAAGATCCTCTCCGGCCGCTGGCCGCCCGGCTATCGTATCCCGTTCGAACATGAACTGGTCGAGAGCTATAACTGCTCGCGGATGACCGTGAACAAGGTGCTGTCAGGTCTCGCAGCCGCTGGTGTCATCGAGCGCAAGCGCCGCGTCGGCAGTTTTGTCGCGAAACCGCTGGTGCAGTCCGCGGTCCTGCATATTCCCGATATCCAGGCCGAAATCGCCAAGCGCGGCGAGGCCTATGCTTATGAGTTGCTCACGCGAAAACGGCGCAAGGCGACCAAGGACGATCTCGAACGTCTCGGCATCGACAAGAGCTGCGACGTATTGGTGTTGAGCTGTCGGCACATTGCCAAAGGCAGGCCTTTCGCGCTGGAGGAGCGCCTGATCAATCTCGACGTGGTGCCGCCCGCGTCTGAAATCGATTTCACGCGCGTGCCGCCCGGTACCTGGCTGCTTGGTCACGTGCCGTGGAATGAGGCTGAACACCGGATTACGGCAAGTCTCGCCGACGATGTCGCCTTGAAGGCATTGACGCTGAAGAAGCCGGCCGCCTGCCTCGTGGTCGAGCGCCGCACCTGGCGCAAGAACAAGATCATCACATCGGTGCGCGTCACCTATCCGAACGATCTGTATCAGCTCACCGCGCGCTTCACGCCGACGGGGTTGCGATCATGAGGACGATATGAATCATCTGCCGCAGGCCGTCTGCGGAAATTGACTCTGGCAATCCGCCATGTTGCCATGCAGTATCATTCTAAATCTGGCTGAGGAGAGTGCGTTATGAAGTTGATTGGAGTTTCCGTCGCCGCCATGCTCGCGGCTCTCGTTGCGACCCCCGCTGCGGCGCAGACCAAGGTCACCATCGCCATTTCCGGCTGGACGGGTTTTGCGCCGCTGACGCTGGCGAAGGAAGCAGGCATCTTCGCCAAGAACGGTCTCGACGTCACCATCAAGAAAGTCCCGCAGGCCAGCCGCCATCTCGCCATCGCATCGGGCGATGTGCAATGCGCCGCCACCACGGTCGAGACCTGGGTGGTGTGGAATGCCAACGGCGTCGCCACCACGCAGCTCTTCCAGCTCGACAAGTCCTATGGCGCTGACGGCATGGCCGTGCGCGCCGGCACCGCATCGATCAAGGATCTGAAGGGCAAGACCGTTGCCGCATCGGCTCCGGGCACTGCGCCCTATTTCACGCTCGCCTGGTTCCTGAAGAAGAACGGCCTCAGCGTGAAGGACGTCTCCGTCGTCAACATGGAGCCCGGCCCGGCAGCGCAGGCGTTCATCGCCGGTCAGAACGATGCGGCCATGACCTATGAGCCTTATCTCTCTGCCGTGCGCGAGAAGCCGGAAGCCGGCAAGATCATTGCCACCACGCTCGACTACCCGATGATCATGGACACCTTCGGCTGCACGCCGAAATTCATCGCCGATAACGAAGGTGCCGTGAAGGCGCTGGCCAAGAGCTATTTCGAGGCCGTTGCCATGATCAAGGCCGATCAGGCCAAGTCCTATGAGATCATGGGCGCCGACGTGAAGCAGACCGGCGAGAAGTTCGGCGCCTCCGCGCAGTATCTGCGCTGGCAGGATCAGGAAGCGAACAAGAAGTTCTTCGCCGGCGAGCACCTGGCGTTCTCGAAGGAAGCTGCCGAGCTGCTGCTCGAAATCGGCGTCATCAAGGAAATCCCGGATCTGTCGAAGCTCGCCGATCCGCGCTTCATTCAGTAAATCTCCGCCATCGCTTCCGTCATTGCGAGGAGCGAAGCGACGCGGCAATCCAGCTCTTACCTAAGGAAGACTGGATTGCTTCGTCGCAAGAGCTCCTCGCAATGACGATCATGAGCATCGAATACGCAGCATGAAACCACTCGCCCCCATCTCATCCACCGCGCGCGTGGTGCTCGGCATATCGTTCTTTGTGCTGTTCGTTGCCGCGTGGTCCTATGCGACCTTTGGCGGCTTCGTCTCCAAGACCTTTCTCGCCAATCCGTGGACCATGCTGCAGGACGGCTGGTTTCTGCTGGTGAAGCAGGGCTTCCTGCACGATATCGGCATGACCATCTGGCGCGTGATCGGCGGCTTCGTTCTGGCGGCGCTGTTTGCGGTGCCGATCGGCATTCTGATGGGCGCCTACAAGCCGATCGAAGCCTTTCTCGAACCCTTCGTCTCCTTTGCGCGCTATCTGCCAGCCTCTGCCTTCATTCCGCTGCTGATCCTGTGGGCTGGCATCGGCGAATTGCAGAAGCTGCTGGTGATTTTTATCGGCTCGGTGTTCCAGCTCATCCTGATGGTCGCCGTCAGTGTCGGCAGCGTGCGCCGCGATCTCGTCGAGGCATCGCTGACGCTGGGCGCGCGAGACGCCGGGGTGCTCAAGCGCGTTCTCATCCCGTCCGCCGCGCCTGAGATCGCGGAAATCCTGCGCCTCGTGCTCGGCTGGGCCTGGACCTATGTCATTGTCGCCGAACTGATTGGCTCTTCCTCGGGCATCGGCCACATGATCATCGACAGCCAGGCGCTGCTGGCCACCGGCCAGATCATCTTCGGCATCATCGTCATCGGCATCATCGGTTTGATTTCGGACTATGCGTTCAAGGCTGCGAACCGGCGCTTGTTTCCGTGGAGCATCATTTGAGCAAGCTCGTCATCGACAACGTCTCGCGGATTTTTCCTGCCGTGCGCGGTGGCACGCCGACGCGTGCGCTGGAGCCGACCAATCTCTCCGTTGCGGATAATGACTTCGTCACGATCCTCGGACCAAGCGGCTGCGGCAAGTCCACGCTGCTGCGCATGGTCGCCGGGCTGGATACGCCGACCACCGGCCGCATCATGCTCGACGGCAAGGCCATTACTGGTCCCGGCGCCGATCGCGGCATGGTGTTCCAGTCCTACACGCTGTTTCCCTGGCTCACGGTGTCGGAGAATATTTCCTTCGGTCTGCGCGAGCGCGGTGTGTCCCAGCGTGAACGCAACGACATCGCCAAACAGTGGCTGGAGAAAGTCGGCCTCACCAGTTTCGCCAATCATTTCCCGAAGCAACTCTCAGGCGGCATGCAGCAGCGCACGGCCATTGCACGCGCGCTCGCCAACGATCCGAAAATCCTGCTGCTCGACGAGCCGTTCGGCGCGCTCGACAACCAGACCCGCGCCCTGATGCAGGAATTGCTGCTCGGCATCTGGGAGCGCGAGCGCAAGACAGTTATCTTCGTCACCCACGATATCGAAGAGGCGATATTTCTTGCTTCGCGAACCGTGGTGATGTCTGCACGTCCCGGTCGTATCAAGGCTGACATTCCGGTCGATTTGCCGCACCCGCGGCACTACACAATCAAGACCACACCAGCCTTTTCCGACCTGAAAGCAAGGTTGACGGAGGAAATCCGCGTCGAAGCCGTGCTCGCGGCCGAAGCCCACTAAGTCCTTTCGCGCATTCTTTCGGCGTCAGGATACCGCTTGAACGACGCACGATCTATCGAAGGTTGCGTGGTGCATTGTGCGTCCTTCTCTGGCTGCGTGGTTTTATCCGAACCTTAAGTACGTTCGCGGCCCTCTGAAACTCAGGCGCCGCGCAAAACAATTTGGCGACGTCTCGCACATACGATTGCACCACCTCGGCTGAAAGCCGGTGATCGGGTCATTTCAACGACGGTCCGATGGTTTGAGCAAAGTAATTGCGAGTTGCGTTTATGACGTTGGTGCATGTCGACCAGAGTGATGCCGCGAGGACGCTGCTCGCCGGGCTGGAGCAGGCCATCGATGCTGTCGTGATGATCGACAGCACGAATAGCGTGACCCATTTCAACGCCGCCGCCGAACGGTTGTGGGGCTATGAGCGCGATGAAGTGCTCGGGCGAAATATCAGCCTTCTGGTGCCGATGGCTATCAGGTCGCAGCATGACGGATATATCGCCGCGAACCGCGCGACCGGCGCCAATCGCATCGTCGGTCACAGCCGCGAGGTGAAAATCGAACGCAAGGACGGCAGCACGATCTGGGGAGCGCTGTCGATGTCGCGCGTCGAGGTGAATGGCGCGATCACCTATATGGGATTCGTCCGCGATGTGACGGAGGAGGTGAAGCGCAGGGAAGAGATTATCCGGCTGTCTCTCGTGGCCGACAAGACGAAACGCGCTATCTACATTGCGGGTCGCGATGCACGGATCTGCTATATCAACGACGCCTTCACGGGCATGTTCGGCTACTCGCTGGAGGAAGCGACGGGACTCATCCCCGAGGAGTTCCTCGTCGGCGCATATACCAGCCAGGCGACGCTCGCATATCTGGACCAGCAGATCAGAACGGAAGGTTCTGCTGAAGACGAAATTCTCCTTTACGACAAGGTGGGCAACGAGGTCTGGGTCTCGGTCGCCTTGAATGCGATTCATGACGCGGATAGAAAACTTCAGCACCTTGTCGCATTGATGACCGATATCACCGAGGGCAAGCAGCTTCAGTCGCTGCAGCATCACATTCTCGAAGCGCTGGCCGATGAGCAGCCGCTGCTCGACGTGATGGACAATCTTTGCCGGAAGGTGGAGCAGATCGCGCCCGATGTCGTCTGTTCGGTGCTACATGTCGATTCTGCGGGATTGCTGCATCCTTTGGGAGGACCAAGCCTTCCGGCAGGTTATGCGCAGGCGCTGGACGGCGTTGCCATCGGACCGGATGTAGGCTCCTGCGGGACCGCGGCCTTTCACGGCGAGCCTGTTCTGGTCACCGATATCGAAAACGATCCTCTATGGCTGCCATACAACAGTGCACCGCTGGCTGCCGGTCTGAAGGCCTGTTGGTCGATGCCGATCAAGACCAAGGATGGGCGCGTCATCGGCACGTTCGCATTCTATTTCAGGGAATGTCGCAGACCCAGCCGCTTGCATCACGGTATCGTCGATGCCTGTGTTCATCTCGCCGCGGTCGCCATCGAGCGTGAGGAAGCGCGCAACGAAATCTCGCGGCTTGCCTATTTCGATGCGCTCACCGGTCTGCCGAACCGGACCCATATGCGCCAATTGATGGAGCGTGCCGTCGCGGAATGCCCCGCAGATGCACAGATGGCGCTGATATTTCTTGACCTGGATCACTTCAAGGACGTCAACGATACGCTGGGGCATGCTGTCGGCGATGACTTGCTGGTCGCCGTCACACAGCGGCTTCATCAGCACATCCGGCCTGGCGATATCCTCAGTCGTCAGGGCGGCGATGAATTCATCATCCTGATGCCGAACTGTATCGCGGCCGAGGCCTCGCGCATCGCGGGCCGTCTCACTGAGGCACTGTCGGTTCCGCTGCAGCTCGGCGGCCATCAGGTGCCGATTTCTGCCAGCGCCGGCATTAGCATGTTTCCGGACAATGCCCGCGATCTCGATAGTCTGCTGAAATATGCCGATGCGGCGATGTACAAGGCGAAGCAGGCCGGCCGCTCCACGCATCGGTTTTTCAGCAACGACATGGATCGCGTGAATGAGGAGCGCCTTCGTCTCAGCGCCGCTTTGCGCCACGCGCTTGCACAAGGCGGCCTGCGGTTGCACTACCAGCCGCAGATCCGCGCGAGCAGCGGGGATCTCTACGGCGTCGAGGCGCTGGCGCGCTGGCATGATCCTGTATTGGGCGATGTGTCACCGGCGAAGTTCATCCGGCTCGCGGAGGAATGCGGCCTCATCGAACAGATAGGTGTCTGGTCGCTGCGCGAGGCGTGCAGGCAGATTGCGGCGTGGCAAAAGGCAGGGCTCGATGTGCCTTGCGTCTCCGTCAACCTGTCGCCGATCAATTTTCTGAATCCGGGATTGCCGGCATTGATCTCCGATATCATCGCGGAAAACGGGCTGGCGCCTAACAGGCTGATGCTCGAAGTCACCGAGGGCGCGGTGATGAGCGAACACACGACCGCGATCGAGATCATGATGCAGATCCGCGCGGCGGGCATCGGATTGTCGATGGACGATTTCGGCACCGGTTATTCGAGCTTGAGTCGCCTGGCGCATTTGCCGGTGCGCGAGCTGAAGATCGATCGCAGCTTCATGCGCGGTATCGAGACCGAGGTCTGTGCTCTGGCGATCGCCACCGCCATCGTGTGCGTCGGACAGAGCCTCAACATGACGGTCGTGGCCGAAGGCGTCGAGACCGAAGAGCAGCGCAGGATTCTGGCCGGGCTGGGCTGTGACGTCATTCAGGGGTTCCTGTATTCGCCTGCACTGTCCGCATTCGATCTCGAAGCCTGGCTGGTGGCCCGCCATGCCGAATGCTGGGCGGCGCTGGTCGACGAGCGCCGGGCCGAAGCTGCGCAAGAGGAAATGTGGCCGGGTGCGCTTGCGGCCATGTAATCTCGAGAAGTTGACGACCGTCGTTAACGCGTTGTTAACGACATCCGGTATTCCGGCCCCTCGAGATGAGATCGAACGAACTTCTTAGCTACTGGAGTTCGAATACACTCGTACCAGCGAATGACATCGCCGCTGTAACGAAGACAGTTGTCGTCGTGCTCACGCGGCTCCCGTGATCGAAGGTCGTTTCATGCCTACAAGTCCCGTCGGCCAGCCCAGTGAAGCTGCGAAGGCACTGTTCTCGGCGTTCGAACAGGCGGTCGATGCTGTCGTGATCACGGGTATCGACAACCAGATTCGGCACTTCAATGCCGCGGCCGAGCGGATGTGGGGATATTGCCGCGACGAAGTCGTTGGCCGCCAGGTCAGCGTCCTTGTGCCGCTCGACGTGCGCGAACATCTCGATGGAGTGATCGCGGCAAAGTCTGCCATGGACCCCCGGACGGCGGTCAAGGGCCGCCGCGAGTTCAGGATCAGCCGCAAGGACGGGAGCGAGGCCTGGGGCGCCTTCTCGATCTCACGCGTCGATTATGCCGGCAAGACGCTCTACATCAACTTCATCCGCGACGTGACGGACGATGTCCGTGACCGCGACCAAAATGCGCTGATGGCACTGGTTGCCGAAAAGACCGATCGTGTCGTGATGGTCTCCAAACGCGACATGACCATCGTCTATGTCAACGACGCTTTCACGGAGCTGTTCGGATACACGCTTGCGGAAGCGACGGGCAAACACCCGCGGGATTTGCTGACCGGAGAGTATACCGACAACGAAACGCTGGAGCGGTTTCACGCGCAGATCGATGCCGAAGGACACGGGCAAGAGGATATCCTCGTCTATGACAAGGACGGTCACGAGATCTGGATCTCAAGCACGGTCAACGCAGGCCGCAACAAAGCCGGTGAGGTCGAGCATCTCGTCGCGGTGCTCGACGACATCACCGAGAGCAAGCAGATCCATTCGCTGCAGCATCATGTGCTGGAAAATCTCGCCAATGACATGCCGGTCGTGGATGTGATCGGCGATCTCTGCCACCGCGTCGAAGCCATCGCGCCCGATATCGTCTCGTCGGTGCTGCATGTGGATGCGGAAGGTCGGCTCCATCCGCTCGGCGGTCCCAGCCTTCCGCCAGCTTTTGCACCGATCATTGACGGTATCGCCATCGGTCCCGATGTCGGGTCCTGTGGCGCGGCAGCCTTTCTGGGCCACGCGGTGCTGGCCACCGATATCGCCAATGATCCGCGATGGCAGCCCTACAAGAGTCTGCCGCTGGGAGCCGGCTTGCGCGCCTGCTGGTCGACGCCGATCAAGGCGCGGGACGGTCGCGTGATCGGCGCCTTTGCGTTCTACTTTAGCGAGATACGGGGCCCGACGCGCTGGCACCAGACCATCGTCGATGCCTGTGTGCATCTGTGCGCCCTGGCCATTGAACGGCATGAGGCCCGCAGCGAAATCGCGCGTCTGGCTTATTTCGATGCGCTGACCGGCCTGCCGAACCGCGCGCAACTGCGCCAGATCCTGACGGGGCTGATCGACAAGAGCAAGCCACGGGGCCGCATTGCCGTGATGTTCCTCGATATCGATCACTTCAAGGACGTCAACGACACGCTCGGTCATTCTATTGGCGACGAGTTGCTGGTCGCGGTCACGCAACGACTCTGCAGGCAGATCCGGCCGGCTGATACGCTGAGCCGGCAGGGCGGCGACGAATTCGTCATTGTGCTGCCGAATTGCGATGTTGAAGGCGCCGCCTTGATCGCCAGCCGCCTGCTCGAGACACTGCTGCCGCCCATGCAGCTTGGCGCCAAGCTGGTGCCGGTATCGGCCAGTATCGGCGTCAGCATCTATCCCGACAATGCCGGTGATATCGACGGTCTGCTCAAACATGCGGATGCGGCGATGTATCAAGCCAAGCAGGCCGGCCGCTCGACCTATCGTTTCTTCAGTGCGGAGATGAACCGCGTCAGCGAGGAGCGGCTCGCCTTCAGTACGGCGCTGCGCAATGCCATCGTGCAGGGCGCGTTGCGGCTTCACTATCAGCCGCAGATCCGCGCTGACGGTCGCCTTTACGGTGTCGAGGCGCTAGCCCGCTGGTCCGATCCGGTGCTCGGCGAAGTGCCGCCTTCGAAATTCATCCCGCTTGCGGAAGAATACGGTCTGATCGAGCTGATCGGCACCTGGTCGCTGCGCGAAGCATGCCGGCAGGTCGCGGCCTGGCGCAAAAATGGCGTCGACGTGCCCAGCGTCTCGGTCAATCTGTCGCCGATCAATTTCCAGAATGGCGATCTCGCCACGCTGGTCGGCGAGGTGATCGCCGAAAACGGCCTGTCGCCGGACATGCTGATGCTGGAGGTCACCGAAGGCGTGGTGATGAGCGAGCATTCGACCGCCGTCGAGACCATGGAGAAAATTCGCAAATCCGGCGTGCAGCTGTCGATGGATGATTTCGGCACGGGCTATTCCAGCCTCAGCCGTCTCGCGCATCTGCCGATCCGTGAGTTGAAGATCGATCGCAGCTTCATGCGTGGTCTTGAAAGCGAGGCGAGTGCGCTGGCGATTACGCGCGCCATCATACGCGTCGGCCAGAGCCTCGACATGATCGTGGTCGCCGAGGGCGTCGAGACCGAGGGGCAGCGCCGGATTCTCACCGAACTCGGCTGCGATGTCATTCAGGGCTTCGTCTATTCGCCTGCGCTGCCGGTGCCGGATTTCGAGCTCTGGCTCGCTGGTCACGAAACGTCGCGTGCCGCCGCGACCCTGAGCGATATGCGGCGTCAGGCAGAGCGGACGCGCGGTGCCGTGCCCGTCAGGCGAATCCCTTAACCTCTACCGCTTGTCAAGCATCTCGCGCACCTTGCCGCCGAGCGCTGCTTGCGTGATCGGCTTTTGTAGCAGCGACACGCCGGGATCGAGCCGGCCCTGATGCACGATGGCGTTGCGCGAATAGCCGGTCATGAATAGCACTTTCAGCTTCGGCTGCCGCTTTTGCATCTCGTCGGCCAGCAGTCGCCCGTTCATGCCGGGCATCACGATATCGGTCAGCAGCAGGTCGAACGGTTCGGGGTCAGCGGCAAAATCGGCCAGCGCTGCGTCGGCATTGCCGGCTTCGCGGACCTGATAGTTGAGACCTTCCAGCGTCTCGACCAGGTAGGACCGCACATCCGGATCGTCCTCCACGATCATCACAGTCTCGTTGCCCTTGCTGCCGACGATGCGCCTCTCGATCTCGCTTGCCTGCTCCGTATGCTGTCTGCTGCGCGGCAGATAGACCTTGATGGTCGTGCCTTCGCCGACCTCGCTATAGATCTTCACATGGCCGCCGGATTGCTTGACGAAGCCGTAGACCTGGCTCAGGCCGAGGCCGGTGCCCTGTCCAGGCTCCTTGGTAGTGAAGAACGGGTCGAACGCGCGCTCCTGCACGTCCTTGGGCATGCCCGGTCCGGTGTCCGTCACCGAGATCAGGACATACTGCCCGATGACGACATCGGAATGCTGCAGGGCGTAGATCTCGTCGATGAAAGCGTTGCTGGTTTCGATCGTCAGCTTGCCGATCTTCAGATGGTCTTGGCCGGCCATGGCGTCGCGTGCATTGACCACGAGATTGAGGATGGCGGCTTCCATCTGGCTCGGATCGACCTCGACCTGCCACAGCCCGGCGCCGCCGACGATTTCGAGATCGATATTCTCGCTCAATGTGCGCTGGAAGAAATCCGACATGCCGTGGAGCAATCCGTTGACATTGATGGTCTTCGGGTCGAGCGGCTGCTTGCGTGCGAAGGCGAGCAGGCGCTGCGTCAGCACCACGGCGCGCTGCGCGCCGCCGGCCGCGCTGGCAATGACGCGCCTGAGGCGATCGCGCGACGATTCCGTCCAGGTCGAGATGCTGTGCTCGGCGATTTCGAGATTGCCGATGATGATGGTCAGCAGATTGTTGAAGTCATGGGCGACACCGCCGGTGAGGTGGCCGATCGCTTCCATCTTCTGCGTATGGCGCAGCATGTCTTCGGCCTCGCGCCGGTGCCGGCCTTCCTCGATCAGCGCCAGTTCGGTTTCGCGCAATTGCGCAGGCGAGGGGATCGCCAGCAGCCGTGGCAGCAGTGGCCAGAGAATCGCTGCGGTGACGACCGAGGCGATGGCGGTGATCGCCTTGAGGATTCCTTCGGCGCCATAGGCCGGAACCCACAGCGTGTAGATCGACATCACATGGGTCAGGCCGCAGGCCATGATGAAAAGTGCGAAGGCCCAGAAGATCCAGCCGAACTCCACATCGCGGCGCTTCCAGACGAAGATCGTGAGTACGACGGGGATCGAGAAATAGGCCGCGGCGATCAGCGCATCCGAGCCGACATGAAGCCAGATCAGACCGGGATCCCACAGCAGGCAAATGCCGTGCGGGGCAAACATGGAACTATCGAGAAAGTTCTTGAGTGATGCCCACATCGCCTGCCCCCGCCGATAGCTGGTATCTAGCAACCGAGGGTGACCGGGCGGTGTGGAGGCGTCAAGCGTGAGCGCAATTGCGAACGGAGCTTATCAGACGCCGAATGCGCTGCGGGGATTAGCGAATTCGGTGAGGGCGCCGATGATCTGGTGCTGCCGATAGGGTTTGGCAATGAAGCGACCGCCATCCGGCAGGTCGCGCTCGCCTATCCTGAAGTGGCCTGATGTCGCGATGATGCGAATGGGCGGCCAGCGATTGGCGACCGCATGGGCGAGTTTGAGCCCGTTCATTGAGCCGGGCATGTCGATATCGGTAAAGATGATGCGGATATCGTTGCGTGCTTCGAGCACGCGGATCGCAGCGTCAGCATCCTGCGCCTCGATCACCCGAAAGCCGGCTTCCTCGATCATTTCGACCGCAAACATGCGCAGCAGTACATCGTCCTCGACGACCAGGACGGTGGCGGGGAGGGCGGCGTCGTTTACGGCAGCGTCTTGGGCCATGGGATTTGAACCTTGATCGCCGGTTCCATGGGCCACAGGGCCGGGATGGTTCGGGTCGAAAGCATCGGTCAGTCTAAACGTGATCAATCGAATACGAATATAGGTCGCGTAAAAACTGTTTTGGTTCGCATGTCTTTGCTAAGCGAGCTGATCGCGCTTTCGTTCCGCCGCGTGCGAAAAAAAATCCGTGAAGATGACGAAAATCCGCGGCGCCGTCAGGTCAGTCGTTCTTGCGCCCGGCATCGGTGCGGTCGCGGACCGTCTTGAACACACCATGCGCCGTGGCGACCACGTGATCGTTCACACTGACCTCGGTGCTCATGAAGATCAGGCTCTTGGTGGCACGCACGACCTTGGGCCGGGAGATCATCAGGTCGCCGATCCGCGCGGCATCGACGAAATAAGTATCCATCTGGACCGTGGCGAGCGCCTCGACCCCCGCAGCCTCGCGCGCCGCCATGCCGCAGCTCCGGTCGGCCAGGGTCATCACCGCCCCGCCCTGAACCACGCCGCGGCGGTTGCGGTGTTTGTCCTGGCCGAGAATGGCGAATTCATTGATGCCATCGACGATCCGGTGCCACATCGGGCCGACGAAATGGATGAACCCGTCATCGTCCATGATGCTCCAGCCGGTGGCTTCGAGTTCAGCATAGGCCGCGTCAGTCGCCGCATCAGTCATGGATTTTCCTTCTTGCGAGATATCGGTGGAGGGAGTGAGGGCTAGGTCATACAAAAGCGCGGGACGGGTGGATAGGACGCCGCGGCGAGGGCGCGCGTCGCAATCTGCATGGCTCCCCACTGTCATTCCGGGGGGGGGGCGGCCGGCACTTGCCGGACGCGAACCCGGAATCCCAGAGTGTTTTGCGCTGTCGGAGACTCCCATGTGGGGATTCCGGGTTCGCGCGCGCAAAGATGCGCGCACGCCCCGGAATGACAGTTTGGCGCGGCAAGACAGCGCCCAAACATTTTTTCCTATTCTCCGTTGACAACATCCCTTCCTTGATTATATTCCCCTCCGTCCTGCCCCACCGAGAGGGGCGATCGCGATCGTCACGTTCGCGGGGTGGGATGCGGTGGACGCCGGAGATGCGGCGTCATGCGGCGTCACGCGGTTCACGGGTGACGTCTGTCTTCGGGCAGGACGGATCTGCGCCAGCACTGCCACTGGCAAGGAGACGGCCGGCCTTGGGATCGACAGACTCCTGGACAGTGTGACGGACGACCAAGTCAAAACGCGCTCGGCTTACTCGCTTGAGGCTCCCTTCCCATCGCCTTGGGACTTTAATTCGGTGATCGGATCGTTCGCTGAGGCAAAGTGCAAGCAACCGAAAAAACACCGTAGGCGGAACGCTGGGCAATCGCTCGGCGCCTCCGAAAGTCCTGATGCACTCTAAATTGCGGAAGACCGCATCGCATCAGGCCCAAGGGTGCAAAGGGCACCTGGCGTTCCGCACGCCCTCTCACAAGGGGGCGGGAATGCAAGAGACGACGGCGCCCCCGCGCCGCAAACAATGGGGGTGATGACGCATGTCTGAAGAGCAGTGGCTGTTTGAAATTTGAATCTGAAATAACGTGACGCGCGAACGCCCAAACCTGACGCCGTCATGCCCGGCGCATGCCGGGTATCCACGACTTGGCCACAAGGAAGACGTGGATGGCCGGAACAAGTCCGGCCATGACGACTGAGAGCGTTACGCGAGATCGTAAGAACGAGGAACAGAAAGGATACGAACTACACCTTCACCATCCGCTTGCCCCGGTTCTCACCGGCCAGCAAACCGATCAGTGCCTGCGGCGTGTTCTCCAGCCCGTCGATGACGTCTTCCTGGACCTTGAGCTTGCCCGCGGCGACCCAGGACTGCAGATCGGTCAAAGCCTTTTCGCGCTGGTTCATATAGTCCATCACGATGAAGCCCTGCATGATCAGGCGTTTCACCACGATCAGGCCGGGCACGCCGCGCGGGCCGGTCGCCGAGGGCGCGCCGTCATATTGCGAGATGGCGCCGCAGCAGGCGATGCGGCCGTTGAGATTCATTTGTGCGAGACAAGCCTCGAGAATGTCGCCGCCGACATTGTCGAAATACACATCGATGCCACCCGGCGCAGCCGCCTTCAGCGCCTTGAACACCGCGCCGTCCTTGTAGTCCACCGCGGCATCGAAGCCGAGTTCTTTGGTCAGCCAGTCGCATTTGTCCTTGCCGCCGGCGATGCCGATCACCCGGCAGCCCTTGATCTTGGCGATCTGGCCGACGATGGAGCCGACCGAGCCGGCCGCCGCCGAGACGACGACGGTCTCGCCTGCCTTGGGCTTGCCGACATCCAGCAGGCCGAAATAGGCGGTGAGTCCGGCGATGCCATAGACGCTGAGCAGATGCGTCATCGGCTCCATTGATGGCATCTTGTTGAGATGCTTGGCCGGCACCGCCGCGTAATTCTGCCAGCCGGTGTCACCGAACACGATGTCACCGGGCTTCAGCGCAGGCGACTTCGAGGACACGACTTCGGCAATGGCGCCGCCCGCCATCACCGTATTGGCCTCGACAGCCGCGCGATAGGTCGCGCCATGCATCCATGCGCGATTGGCGGCATCGAGCGAGATGTAACGCACGCGCAGCAGCGCTTCGCCATCCTTCGGCTCGGGAATCTGTCCCTTTGATAGTTTGAAATGCTCAGGCCCCAATTTTCCTGTGGGCTTTTCGACGAGCAGCACCTGATGATTGACGGTGTCGGTCATGGCCGTTGTCTCCCTGTTTCTTCCTTTGTCGAAACTTGTTGCAGTCGCCGCGTACAAAACAATCAGGCTGCACAGTTTTTGTAGTTGGCGATGACGCTATGCGGCAGCGCGGAAATCCACAACGGCTATTTGCTGCCCGATGATACCAAATTCGACGAGCGCTGTTGCGCGTTGTGATCAATATGGCAGACCGTCGCGGTTGGGAATGCGTAACGGGGGTCGGTATGTCGAACAGGTTTACGCAATACATTCCGATCGCGATGGCGCCGGGCATCGTGGTGGGTTCGTTGGTCTTCAACTACTTGCCCGATAGCGGGGAATGACGAGCGTGAAATTCAGAAAAATACCAGATCTTGCGCGCGGCCGCCGCGCAGCACCGTGGCGTATTCGATCGCCGCGAACAGTCCACCCGCCACATAGATCTTGCGCGGCACGGCGCGCGCCAGTTGCTGGCTGAGGCGCACCGCGTCTTCCATGGCATTGGCCACATGAATGCGCGCCGCCGGATGAGCCTTGCGCGCCGCAGCGCCGACCACGCGCGCGTCTGCACCCTTGTGATAGGCGCGGGTGCATACGATCGTATCGAAGACGGGCGCGAGATGCTTGGCGATATCATCGACATTCTTGTCGCCGGAGACGCCGAGCACCAGCAACCAGTTGTCATCGCCATGGATGGCGCGAAGGCTCTTCAGGGCCTGTGCGACGCCATCGGGCGTATGGCCGACATCGATGACGGTCAGGGGATCGCGCTGAACGATCTCGAGCCGTCCTGGCCATCTGGTATCGCGCAGCCCGGTCCGGACCGCGAGATCGATGGCGCTGGTGGTCGCATCCGGATGCATGCGCTGCATCCAGAGAATGAACAGCGCAGCCGCAATGGCAGCATTGTTGAGCTGGAACTCGCCGGCCAGCATGAGTTCGAGCGCGCGCAGATCGAATGCGCCCAGCCGGCAGTTGAAGGCCTGGGCCTTGGCCGATGTAAAGACGTTGCTGATCGTGATCTCGTCGCCGATATGCAGGCCGGTGACGTTGCGGTTGCGATTGTACTCGGCGAGATTGCCGCGCATGGGCAGGCAGTTCTCACCGTAGACGACGGTGCCGCCCGAAATGCAGGCATCGCTCTTGTCGCAGGCGATCAGCTCCAGCGAGTTGCCGAGCAGGTTGACGTGTTCGAGATCGACCGAGGTGACGCAGGTGATGTCGGCGCCGACCAGCCGAACCGGATCGTAACGTCCGCCGATGCCTGCTTCGAACACGGCGAATTCGCATTCGGTCTCCTGGAAATACAGGCAGGCCAGCGCGAACTGCGCCTCGAAGGCGCCGAAGGTCTCATGCAGCGTGTGCTGCTTGAGATCGGCGATGGCAGTGGCCACGCGCAGGACGAGGGCTTCGAGCAACTCGTCATCGACGGGGACGCCGTCGACCTGGAAGCGCTCGTTGAAGCGATAGAGATGTGGTGACGTGAACAGGCCCGTCCGCAGGCCGAAAGCGCGTCCGATGCTGGCGCAGAATGCCGCGGTCGAGCCCTTGCCGTTGGAGCCGGTGACGACGACGGAATGTTTGCGCAGCCTGACACGGTCGATCGACAGCGCGTTGAGCAGCATCGCCAGCCGGGCGAGGCATAGGCCGTCGCCATATTTGGGCAGGTTAAACATCGAGCAGGCCAATCGCCGTAAATGTATGCCGCCAGATGCGCAGGATCAGATCCTCGCGGCCGCTGTCTTCGAGAAAGCGGATCGACGGATTGGCATTGACCTCGATCACGCGCAAGGCCGCAGCATCGCCGTCGATATCCGTAAACAGGTCGACCGCGCCAGCGCGCAGGCCCAGCGCCTTGGCGGCCTGCAGCGCCATCGCAAAGGCGACAGTCTCGTTGCCCGGCGCCGCAAAGCTCATGCTGCCGCCTGCGCTGCGATTCATCCGGCCGGGAATCGCGCGCCGCTCGCCGTATGGCAGCACGCGATCGAGGGAGGTGTCATCGAGACCTGTGGCGGCCGACGAAATCCCGTGGCGGTCCAGCGCGGACGTCTCCGCGGCGATCAATTGCCTGAGCGTCGCCTTGCCGTCGCCCGTCACAAAGGGCGACGTCTTCTGCGCGCAATACACGACCTCGTCGTCGAGGATGAACACGCGATATTCCTGGCCGGTATAGATGCGCTGCATCAGGATCGCGTCATAATACTGCGCAACCTGCCTGAGATAGGCCATGAGCGCATTGCCGCCCGCGACGATTTCCGCAAAGTCGCCGCGCGATCCCATCAGCGGCTTGATGAAGGCCCGGTCGCCGAGTTCGGCGAAATGCCAGACGGCGTCGGCATGTTCGTGGCCGGGCGGGCGATGGGCGCGATAACGCTCATGCAGGAAGAAGTATTTCCCGCCCAAAGTCGGGACGCCGGCGCGCTCCATCAGCACATTGGCGAAATACTTGTCATTCGCCAGCGTCGCAGCCGTGGCGTTGTTCTGCGGAAAGAACGAGCCGCGTCCGGCGCCGAAGGATGCGCTCCTGCCATTGCGGCCGACGGTGAAGATCAGGCCCGTTCCGCCATCGACCTCGGCGAATTCCAGCCCGAACTGGCGGCAAGCGTATTCGGCATAGATCGACTGGTCGGGATAGGATGGGGGCTTTCCGGCCCGGATGTCGCGAAGGGATGTCATCAAGGACCAGGCCGACGATTGAACGAAAAGCCGCCTGCGACGACTTTAACGAGGTGGCCGGAAACTACCGGATCGGGATCACGCGATCCAGCCGGATACCATTAACGGTGTCCGGCAAGAAACTGAACGAAACCTCCCATATCGGGTAATTTAATGTCGCGGTCAGATGGGCTGCTGCTGCATGGGTAACCTGCTTTGGAAATTAATCGACCGCCTCCCTCAGTCCGCAATTGCACTTCATGGCTACTTTGACTAATTGTCATTCGCAGCTGCGAGAACCAAAATTAGCCAATAGCCGCAATGGTTTCTCGGCATCGTGACGCGGCAAACAATGGACTTGTTCTAAAAAAGCCCGCACTGGAAAATCAAATCTCATGAGCGCCTTTCACAGAGAGAAAGTTCTTTCTGTCCAGCATTGGACCGATACACTTTTCAGCTTCAAAGCCACCCGCGACACCTCGTTCCGCTTCCAGAACGGCCAGTTCGCCATGATCGGCCTGGAAGTCGATGGCAAGCCGCTGTTGCGCGCCTATTCGATGGCCAGCGCGAACCACGAAGAAGAGCTGGAATTCTTCAGCATCAAGGTGCCGGATGGTCCGCTGACCTCGCGCCTGCAGAAGATCAAGGAAGGCGACACTATCCTGGTCGGCCGGAAGGCCGTCGGCACGCTGATCACCGACAATCTTTTGCCCGGCAAGCGCCTGCTGATGCTCTCCACCGGCACCGGCCTCGCGCCGTTCGCCAGCCTGATCAAGGACCCGGACGTCTATGAGCGCTACGAGCATGTGGTGCTCGTGCATGGCTGCCGTCAGGTTTCCGAACTCGCTTATGGCGAGCGCCTGGTCGCCAAGCTGGCCGAGGACGAGCTGTTCGGCGAACTGATGAAGGACAAGTTCACCTATTACCCGACGGTCACTCGCGAGCCGTTCCGCAACCGCGGCCGGATCACGGACCTGATCGCGTCGTCGCAGCTGTTCAACGACATCGGCCAGGGCCCGCTTTCGATCGAGACCGACCGCATCATGCTGTGCGGCAGCCCGAGCATGCTCGAGGATCTCAAGATCATGTTCGAAGAGCGCGATTTCATCGAAGGCAGCGGCTCGAAGCCGGGCCACTTCGTGATCGAGAAGGCGTTCGTCGAGCGCTAAGGCAGCCGACACTATCAAGATTCACTGCACTGCAAAACCCGCGCTCCGGCGCGGGTTTTGTCGTCTGGGGCCCTCGCTTTTTGCAACGATTCATTGAGCGTGGCGCGATAGATTGGGCACTCTGGCGCGATGCTCTGCGGCAACGCGCCTGTGATGTTTGCGTCATCGGGTCTGTGTAACGCTAGCGCCATTCATGTCAGGCAGGATTTTTATGGAAACGTTGATGCTTCCCCTCTCGCCGCGCTTCATCGTTTTGACGATCTGCGGTGTCGCCACCTTGCTGCTGGTCGGCATTGGCATTCACGACCCCAAGGTCATCCCTCTCGTTGTCATCCCGGTCATCGTCTTTGGCGGCCTGACCATGCTCGGCATTCACGACGTGCTGCAGAAGGACCATGCGGTTCTGCGCAACTATCCGATCTCGGCGCATATCCGCTTCCTGCTCGAAGAAATCCGTCCGGAGATGCGGCAGTATTTCTTCGAGAGCGAAAAGGATGGCATGCCGTTCAGCCGCGACACGCGCGCGGTGGTCTATCAGCGCGCCAAGATGGTGCTCGACAAGCGTCCCTTCGGCACCCAGAAGAACGTCTACGAAGAGGGCTATGAGTGGATGCACCATTCGGTCGCGCCGCGGCCGCATGCAACTGAGCAATTCCGCATCACCATCGGCGGCCCGGATTGCCTCAAGCCCTATTCGGCCTCGGTACTGAACATCTCGGCTATGAGCTTTGGTGCACTCAGCCCCAATGCGATCCGCGCGCTGAATGCCGGCGCCAAGCGTGGTGAATTCGCGCATGACACTGGAGAAGGCGGCGTCAGTCCGTATCATCAGGAGAACGGCGGCGACCTGATCTGGGAGGTCGGCTCCGGCTATTTTGGTTGCCGCACGCGTGATGGCAACTTCGATCCCGACGCCTTCGCGAAGCTTGCCGTCAACGATCAGATCAAAATGGTCGAGCTCAAGATCAGCCAGGGCGCAAAGCCGGGCCACGGCGGCGTGTTGCCTGCGGCGAAAGTGTCGGAAGAGATCTCGCGCATCCGCGGCGTCGCCATGGGTGAGGACTGCATCTCGCCGGCCTATCACAAGGCGTTTTCAACACCGATCGAGATGATGGAGTTCATCGACAAGATGCGCCGTCTGTCCGGCGGCAAGCCCGCCGGCTTCAAGCTGTGCATCGGCCATCCCTGGGAATTCCTCGCGATCTGCAAGGCGATGCTGCAGACCGGCATCTATCCGGATTTCATTGTGGTCGATGGCAATGAAGGCGGCACGGGCGCGGCGCCGCTGGAATTCATGGACCATCTGGGCATGCCGATGCGCGAGGGTGTCAACTTCGTGCACAATGCACTGATCGGCATCGGCGCGCGTGACCGCATCAAGATTGGCGCCTCCGGCAAGATCGCGACCGCCTTCGATATCGCCCGCGCCATGGCGCTCGGTGCCGACTGGTGCAATTCGGCGCGGGGCTTCATGTTCGCATTGGGCTGCATCCAGTCACTGAGCTGCCACACCGATCGTTGCCCAACCGGCGTCACGACGCAGGACCCCACGCGCAATCGCGCGCTGGCCGTGCCACAGAAGACCGATCGCGTTTACAACTATCACGAGGCGACGTTGCATGCGCTGGCTGAGCTGATCGCAGCAGCCGGGCTCGCTCATCCGCAGGATATTCGCCCGATCCATTTCTCGCACCGCGCCTCGAGCACCGACGTCCTGTCCTTCACGCGGATGTATCCGGCACTGCGCCACAACGAGCTGGTCGATGGCACTGGCGACAAGCGCTTTCGCGATGCATGGGAAATGGCGCAAGCGGGCTCGTTCCTGCCGGCAGCCCTGGAGCGTTCGGCCTAGATTATCGTAGCCCGGATAGCGCTGCGCTCATCTCGGCTACAAACGGCGCAGGATGTGTCGTCAGAACTCGCCGTGCAGCCGGCCTGAGAAGATCGAGACCGGCCCGCGATCCTTGTTGTAGGCAGGGTTCGCAATCAGCTGGTAGTCGGCCGTGAGGGTGAAGTTCTTGTCGATGGCATAGGCGTAATAGGTTTCGAGGATGCGCTCGGTGCCGTAATTCAGTCGTCCGTCGCCGATCAGGAGTCCGTTGCCGCCGGCGGCGAGGAAGTCGCGATGCGCAGCGGACAGGCCGTTGATCGCGCCGCCAAGGCCGATCGTGTCATTGGCGCGGCCCCAATGGCTACCCTTGATCGAGATGCCGGCAGAGACGCTGCGGTCGATATCGGTGAAGGACAGGATCTCGTTCTGGCCATCGTTCCAGCTGACGCGCCCGAAGATGCCAACGTCAGTGGCAACCTGCTGCTCACCGTTGACGTAGAAGCCGTATTTATCGCTGGCCCGGCGGATCGAGGACATCACGTCGTTGATATCCAGCGTGGGATCATTGGCCTCGATCGCCAGCGCGCCGCGATAGCTTCCGGTATTGCCGCGATTGATGAAGGCACCGACGCGCAGCTTGCCGGGCTGGTCGAAGATCTGGTGACGCTCCTCGAATTCGACGACCGCGCCGCCAGTCTTGAACGTCAGGACGTCGTTGTTAGGCTGCGCCGGCACCTGAAACAGGCCGGCTCGGATCGCCCAGTCCTTGCGGTTCAGTTCAACGATGGCGCCGCGGGTGAAGCCCGGCAGATCGGCTGGAAAATCGTAAGCGGCCGATGACCACATCGCCCAGTTCATGAAGTCGGCGCGCGGATCCTTGGCGTAGGAATTGCCATCGAAGAAATCACCCACCGCGAAGCGTCCGACCGTGAGTGTGATGCGGTCGATATCGCGCTTGCCAGCCAATTGATTGGCGGCGTCGGGAACGTCTTCCTGTTCGCCGCCGAGGCCAAGCGTCTGGCGGAAGTAATAGCGCTGCATGCGAAAGCGTGGAAACGGCGCGCCGCCCTTTTGCGCCTCGCCATTGGGGAAGCCGGCGAGGCCGAGCGTGGAGTTGAGGCCGAAGCCCTGCGCCAGCTCGGGATTGAGATAGAGCTCACCGCCCTGCCACAGTCGCCAGCCGAGAAACGCCGTCGTTGTAAAGGTCTCGCGGCCTTGGCCGCCGCCGGGAAGGCTGTTGGTGCCTTCATAGGGCGAGCGAATCCGCGGATAGGCGGACGCGATGAAGGTGGTCTGGGCGTGAACGTTCCAGTCTGTCGATTCCGGCAGCACGGTCTTGCCGACGATGGGGGCTGACGGCAACCATGGCGGCGTGCCCCACAGCCGATAGTTCAAGCCGACTTTGACGGTGTGAATATTCGGATCAACGCTCACATTCGGCAGCCCGGCATTGCCGAGGTCATAGGTCTGCCGCATCAAATCGAGATAGGCGTATTCGACCTTGGCCGTCCAGTTACCGCCGACAGCAAATTCGACTCCCGCGCCAGCGGTCCAGCCGAAATGGGTGCGGGTCGCCGATGATATGAGGTCGCCGTCGGCATCATTGAGATTGAGCTTGGTGCGCCCCCACGCCACGCCACCGGTGACGTAAGGCATCAGCGCGCCGAAGGCGTAGCCGATACGGCCGCGTGCGGTCGCAAAATAATCGAAGGTCGTATGGAAAGGCTCTGGCATCAACCGCGCAGCGTCTTGCGGACTGCTGAACGTGGCGTCGGCCTCGAAGCCCAGCACGACGTTGTTGCTGAGCTGCCTGTTGTAGCCGATCTGGTAGCCGCCGATCAGGCCGGTCGGCGAAGGCGGCAGGAGAACGCCCTGCGCGGGCAGCGCATTGCTGCCGGGACCAAAGCTGCCGCCGCCATAGCCGATGTGACCGCCGAGATAAAACCCGGTCCAGTCGTAAACGGGCAGGTTGCGAGGTGCCTTCAGCGCCATGCCGGGCGAGATATCAGCCGCGATCGCGGAGCCTTCAAATGCCAGTGCACCCAGCGCGAAACCGGCCAGAATGCGCTTCATGACAATGCTCGCGGTCGGTCGGTGTACATCATGCGGCCGCCATCTCTCGCTCCAGGTCCTCGCCGATCATGCGACGAACCGTTTGATATTCCAAAAAAATAGCCGATTCGCCCATAACGTTGGGGGTATCGAGGGTCGTCATGAGACAAAACGAAACAGAATGAGCAACCTGTCGACTCCCTGACTATAATTGCAACTAATTCGCAATAGCAAGAAGCAGCTGGAGAAGCATGTTTCAGTGGCAGCCGATCATGACGGTTGGATAACAGCAGCTGGCCGGCACGGCTCGAAAGGCATTTGGCGAGCGCAAAAAAATGACCCGCTCGGGGGACAACCGAGCGGGTCTGGTGCGACACGGGGTGGATGAGGCGCCCGTGTCGGACGCAAATCCACGTCAGTCGATCAAGAGATTAGTAGTTGCAGGTCCGGACGCGGCCGACATAGTTGCCGTAGCCGTCATACTGGCGGACCCAACCGCAGCGATATCCGTAACCGTAATAGCCGTTGTTGGCGGCAATGGCGCTGCCGACGACTGCGGCGCCGACTACACCGGCCGCGATGCCGAAGCCGATGCCTGGGCCCTTGGCCTGAGCCTGCTGGGACGATGCCATGGTGCCGGCAGCGGTGAGAGCAACGAGAGCGAAAGCAGCAATCTTGGACTTGATCGACATGGGATAACTCCATCCTGTTTGAGCGCAGCCATCGTGGCTGCATGCCAATCAGTCGGAGCCCAAACGGATCGGGTTCGAGACCCGGTCGAACTATTTGGTTTCAGGATTGTGTCGTCATCCGCGCGGAATATGTCGTCGCGTGAATCGCGCAATCCGCGGTTAACCACATCTCACGTGCCGGCATCCGGCTCGCGATCAAACGCTGTCACGTCGAAGCGATGCATGTCCGCTAGCAATTCGCAGAAGGCCTTTGCGCCGTGGACGAGCAGCTTCTCGCCCTTGTCGGCTGATGCCTGCGTGGCGTCGCCAATCGCGCCGCTGGGATGGAGGTCTTCGGCCTGCCACGCGAATGGCGCGGGCCGGCTTGCCGACAGCCAGCGATAGGTCTTCTCCATCGCGATCGCTGACGACGCGAAGTTTGCGATCTTGTCGTTGCGCACATGCTGCGGATAGCGCGCCAGCATGATCGATGTCTCGACAGCGCCGCCATGAATCCCGTGACGCAGTTCGTCGTCCGAGAACAATCCATCCGGCGCACCGAACCGATTCCATCCGGTGGTGGCGACCAGCATGCCGTATTCGGCGCGCAGATCCTGCGCCGCGAGCGTCATCGCCGCGCTGTTGCCACCGTGGCTGGTGACGATCACGAGTTTCTGAACGCCGGCGCGCGCGACGCTTTCGCCGATGGCAGTCCAGGTCTGCAATGCGATCTCGGTCGGCAGGGTCAGCGTACCGGGAAAGGCGAGGTGCTCGGTTGAAATGCCCACAGGTTGAAGCGGCAGAAACGTCGCCGGAATATCGGCAGGCAGCAGGTGCTGGACCTCTGCAAGATAGGCCTCCGCAATCATGACGTCGGTGCCGAGGGGCAGGTGCGGTCCGTGCTGTTCGGTCGCGGCCAATGGCAGCACTGCAATCCAGGAGGCCGGATCGCTCTGGGCGATGTCGGGCCAGTGAATGGCAGTCCAGTCGCGGGGCGGCATGTTGGCAGTCATCGAGGTGCGTTTCTTTGGTCAATTTTGCAGGGTAGTCTGGCAGCAGATTGCTTCCTATCATGGGCCATAACGGTCGACGGAGTCCAATATGAGCCCGATATCCCTGCTGCGCGCGTTAACCATTGGCGCACTGGCCGTGATGGCCGCGTGGTCGCCTGCCGCGGCGGAAACCAGGCTCGACAAGGTCAGTTTCGGAACGAACTGGGTGGCCGAGGCTGAGCATGGCGGCTTCTTCCAGGCGGTCGCGGACGGCACCTACAAGAATTACGGGCTCGACGTCACCATCGTGCCGGGCGGGCCGAACGTGAACAATCGCATCCTGTTGATCTCGGGTAAGCTCGACTTCTTCATGAGCGCCAACACGCTGCAATCCTTCGATGCCGTCGCCAATAATGTGCCGGTGGTCGCTGTCGCCGCGATCTTCCAGAAGGACCCGCAGGTCTTTCTGGCGCATCCCAATCCCAAGGTGATCAAGCTCGAAGACCTCAAGCCGATGACGCTGCTGATCTCGAAGGAGGGCGTCGCCGGCTATTTCCAATGGATGCGATCCGAGCTTGGCTTCAGCGCGTCCAAGGTCAAGCCTTACACCTATAATGCGCAGCCTTTCATCGTCGACAAGAACAGCGCGATGCAGGGCTATGTCACGTCCGAGCCGTTCGTGGTCGAGAAGCAGGCCAATTTCAAGCCAACCGTGATGCTGCTCGCGGATTACGGTTTCGATGGCTATTCGACATTGATCGAAACGCGCCGCGAATGGGTCGACAAGAAGCCGGACCTTGTCCAGCGTTTCGTCGATGCCTCGATGATTGGCTGGTACAACTATCTCTATGGCGATAACAAAGCCGCCAATGAGGTCATCAAGAAGCTTAACCCGGAAATGACCGATGACCTGCTGGCCTATTCCATCGCCAAGATGAAGGAATACGGTATCGTCGACTCAGGTGACACGCTCAAAGAGGGTATCGGTGCGATGAGCGAAGCGCGTGTTGCCAGCTTCTTCGACAAGATGTCACGCGCAGGCGTGGTCAAGCGAGACATCGACTATCGCAAGGCCTATACGCTGCAGTTCATCAACAAGGGTGTCGGTCTCGATCTCCGGCCGAAGAAGTAGCCCGGCAGATGGTCGAACCTGCCTTGTCGTCGAGCGATGCCCCCACCGCCGTCCGCCTGCGCGGTGTCACGAAGGTCTATGACAACGGCACCGTGGCGCTGGGGCCGCTTGATCTCGACATTCGCAAGGGCGAGTTCGTCTCGCTGTTGGGCTCGTCCGGCTGCGGCAAATCCACCGCGCTGCGCCTGATCGCCGGTCTGATCGCGCCGTCTGCCGGCACTTTGGATGTGGCCGCACACAGGAGCGGTCACGCTATTGGCTTCGTATTCCAGGAGCCGACGCTGATGCCATGGAGCACGATCCGGGAAAATGTGCGACTGCCGCTGAAGCTGGCACATATGCCGGATGCGCAGTCGACGGCGCGGGTGGATGAGGTGCTCGCACAGGTCGGTCTCGCGGACTTTGCCGAAGCCTATCCGCGCGAATTGTCGGGTGGCATGAAGATGCGGGCGTCGCTGGCCCGCGCGCTGGTGACCGAGCCGGATATCCTGCTGATGGACGAGCCGTTTGCGGCGCTCGACGAGATCACGCGCTTCCGGCTCAACAACGACCTGCTGGCGCTATGGCGCGAACTCGGCAAGACCGTCATCTTCGTCACCCATTCGGTGTTCGAGTCGGTCTATCTGTCTCAGCGCGTTGTGGTGATGACCTCGCGACCTGGTCGCGTCAGCGCCGAACGCCGTATCGAATCCGCCGAACCGCGCGACGACGCGTTTCGCACCTCGATGGCTTATGCCGGCTATTGCCGCGATGTTTCGCAAGCACTGATGGCGGCCAGTGACGCGGCATTCAACGAGACAAAGGCGCGGGCATGAAAGGGCTGGAGCCACTGCCCACAGTCGATCGCGGTTCGGTCGTGCCGGGCAGCGATATGCAATGGCAGCGCATCGTCTGGCCGGTGGTCGTGTTCATCGCCGGAATCGTTTTGTGGGATCTCGTCGTCCGGATCGGCGAAATCCCGCCCTATCTGCTGCCCGGCCCCTTACTTGTTTTCAAGACGCTCATCGCCGACTGGCCGGTTCTGTCTGAATCCCTCGGTGTGACGCTTCTGACCGCGCTCGAAGGCTTCATCGCCGCGGCCATCGGTGGCATCGCGCTGGCGCTGTTGTTCAACCAGTCCAAATGGCTGGAATATTCGCTGCTGCCCTATGCCATCGTGCTGCAGGTGACGCCCGTCATCGCCATCGCGCCGCTGATGCTCATCTATCTGCCGCAGCAGACGGCCGTTGTTGTCTGCGCCTGGATCGTGGCGTTCTTCCCGGTGCTGGCCAATACGACGCTGGGCCTCAATTCGGTGGATCGCAATCTGGCCGGTCTGTTCCAGCTCTATCGCGCATCGCGTTGGCAGGTGCTGCGCTATCTGAAGCTTCCGGCGGCATTGCCATTCATACTTGGCGGATTGCGCATTGCGGGCGGATTGTCGCTGATCGGCGCGGTGGCGGCGGAAATCGCCGCAGGTGCGGCGGGCGCTGGTTCAGGCCTCGCCTATCGCATTTCGGAATCCAGCTATCGCCTCAATATTCCCCGAATGTTCGCCGCGTTATTGTTGCTGTCCGTTGCGGGGATTGTGATTTATATGCTGCTCGCGCTGGTATCCCACATTGTGTTGCGGCGCTGGCATGAGAGTGCACTGCGAAAGGAAAAATAATGGGGACGGGAATCTCTTCGGACAAGATCGACCTGCTGATCTACGGGCCAACGAAGCCGCTGATCAATAACGGTTTCTCGGATCAGTTCGTATTGCATAAATATGAAACCCAGCACGATCTCGAACGGCTGCCGGCGGGTGTGGCCGAGAAAATCCGCGGCATCGCCGTGACCGGCCTGGTGCCGACCAACAGCGCCGTGCTGGCGAAATATCCCAAGGTCGAGATCATCTCCTCGTTCGGCGTCGGCTACGACCACATCGACGCGAAATATGCCGCCGAGAACAACATTCTCGTCACCAACACGCCGGACGTGCTGACCGAGGAAGTTGCCGATACGGCGCTCGGCCTGTTCATCGCCACTGCCCGCGAATTCATCAAGGCGGATAAATATGTCCGTTCGGGCCTGTGGCTGACACAGCCTTATCCGCTCACGGTCGGCTCGCTGCGTGATCGCAGGGTCGGCATGGTCGGCATGGGCCGCATCGGTCAGGCCATCGCGCGCCGTCTCGACGCCTCGCTGGTACAGGTGGTCTATCACTCGCGGAACCCCGCGGCTGGCGTCTCGCACAAGCACTATCCGAACCTGATCGAGATGGCGAAGGCGGTGGATACGCTGATCGTCATTACGCCGGGCGGGCCGTCGACGGCTAATCTCGTCAATGCGGAAGTCATGCAGGCGCTCGGTCCGCGCGGCATCATCATCAATATCGCGCGCGGTTCGGTCATCGATGAACCTGCACTGATTGCGGCGCTCAAATCGGGTACCATTCTGGCTGCTGGCCTCGACGTGTTCGCGCAGGAACCGAAAGTGCCGGACGAGCTGAAGTCGATGCAGAACGTCGTGCTGCTGCCGCATGTCGGCTCGGCGTCGGTGGTGACGCGCAACGCGATGGATCAGCTGGTGGTCGACAACCTCAAGCTCTGGTTCGCCGGCAAGGCGCCGACGACGCCGATTGCGGAAACGCCGATAAAGGGGCGCTGATCGTGGGACACGCGTCGGTGCGCTGTCGATATTTTGCGCTGGCAGTTGCCGGCGTGATACTCGTCGGCGCACCGGCGCGAGCTCAGGATGCTGCCACCCTTCGAAGAAACATGATCGGGCAGTGGGAGCTCTCCACCACCGAACGCAGCAAGACCTGCGTGGTGACGCTGAAGAACGACACGTCGCCGCAGGGGCTGAAGCTCGAACTCGAACCGGATTGCGCGAAGGCGCTGCCTTTCACCAAGGATATCGCGGCCTGGAACATCAAGGGGCTCGATATCGTCCGGCTGCAGAATCCGACGGGCGAAGCGGTGATCGATTTCACCGAGGTGGAGAGCGGCATCTTTGAGGGCATTCGCACGGGCGAAGGTGTCTATATCCTGCAAAATCTGGCGGCGGCCCGCTCGCTGACCAAGTCGATGGACCAGATGATTGGCGACTGGTCGATGGTGCGCGGGAGCGGCCGCGTGGTCTGCGGTCTGACGCTGACCAATACCGAGACGACGCAGGATAACTTCGCCGTGTTCCTGAAGCCGCGCTGCGACCCCCTTGTGGCGAATTTCAATCCCAAGCAGTGGCGCCTCGAACGCGGCGAGCTGCTGATGATGTCAACATCCGGTGAGATCTGGCATTTCGAAGCAGACGACAATGCCCAATGGCGCCGCGTGCCGGATAGTGCCGATCCGCTGATCCTGCTGCGGCAGTAGGTCGTCCGCACACTCTCGTTTGTCGTCCCCGCGAAAGCGGGGACCCATAACCACGGCATGCGCAATTGTAACGGCGAGCCACGACGACAGCACTCCAAATGACGCCGCGGCGTGTATGGGTCCCCGCTTTTGCGGGGACGACGAGGAGAAGTCGTTGCCCGGATTGCGCCCTACGCATCAATCCGTCCGGTTCAAATCAGCTTCCTCGAACCTATTTCCGTTATGAGTGACCAAGATGAAATGGTTCAAACCCGATTGGAGGGTGAGATGAAATTTTTCGCCTTGGCTTTTTCGTGCCTTTTATTTTTCTCAATGCCTGCCAGTGCAAATGACGCAGACACCTTCAATGCAATGGTCGCATTGGCGAACAAGGGAGATGCAGAGGCGCAATATCATGTGGGCATGATGTACAATAATGGCATCGGCACACAACAGGATCGCAGGCAGGCCTTTGAGTGGTTTCAAAAATCGGCTGCGTTGAACGACCCGTTGGGAGCCTACAAGCTTGGTTGTTACTATGACGGGCAAGGCGCAGGCATCGTGGAGTCTGACACGGATCAAGCTTTAAAATATAAGCTTGTTTCTGCCGAAGCCGGCTACGCGCTTGCCCAGCACGATGTCGCCAATCTGTATGACAGGCGAGGAAATTCGGAAGAAGCGCTCAAGTGGTGGAAGAGGGCGGGCGATCAGGGATATCCCGGTGCACTCTTTGGTTTGTCCCGTTTGTATTCTGCCGGAAAAGGAACGCCAAAGGATCTGTCTTTGTCGTATGCGTATTTCAAACTCTCG
The DNA here is from genome assembly GCF_034044155.1 of Tardiphaga sp. 42S5. Lineage (NCBI taxonomy): Bacteria > Pseudomonadati > Pseudomonadota > Alphaproteobacteria > Hyphomicrobiales > Nitrobacteraceae > Tardiphaga > Tardiphaga sp. 42S5. The sequence continues at coordinate 1,403,604 of NZ_CP139027.1, forward strand.
AAGCTGGCGCCCGCGAAAAATGTGAATGAGATGGCTGCACTGTTGTCCGAACAAGAACTCAAGAACGCAGAAAAACTGGTGTCCGAATGGAAGCCGCGGACAACTGCTTTAACACTCAAGGCAAAGAGCGGCATTCGAGCAGCAGAAGAATACGTCAAAACCATCAAAAACTAAGTGTTCTGATTGGCCTTAGATCAGCCTCAGCCCCTTAAGGCTGGCATGGCCGTGCTTGCCGACGATGATGTGATCATGTACCGCGATGCCGAGCGGCGCGGCGACATCGATCACCGCCTTGGTCATCTGCACATCGGCCTGCGACGGTGTCGGGTCGCCGGAAGGATGATTGTGCACCATGATGATGGCCGTCGCTGACAGTTCGAGCGCGCGCTTCACGACCTCACGCGGATAGACCGGTGTGTGATCGACGGTGCCGACCTGCTGGACCTCGTCCGAGATCAACTGGTTGCGCTTGTCCAGGAACAGAATGCGGAACTGCTCCTTGTCGGCGAAGGCCATGGCCGTGCGGCAATAGTCGATCACCGTGGCCCATGACGACAATGCGGTGCGCTGTTTCAATTGCCCCTTGGCAACGCGGCTGGTGGCAGCAGCGATCAGTTTGATCTCGGTGATGGCGGCTTCGCCGAGGCCGCCGATTTCGCGCAGCCGCGTGTCCGGGGCATGCACGGTTTCGGCAAAGGAGCCGAACTTGGTGATCAGCGATTTCGCCAGCGGTTTCACGTCACGGCGCGGCAGCGCGCGGAACAGCACCATTTCCAGCAGCTCGTAGTCGCTCAGCGCATCGGCGCCGACGCTGCGAAAGCGCTCCCGCAGTCGCTCCCGATGGCCATGATAGTGCGGGGCTTCGGCAAGACCCGGCGGCGCAGTCGGATCGATGGGGCTGACGGGCATGTGGCGCAAACGCTCGCATGGACATTATCCGCGAGCATGCCGTGCCTGGCTGCATTTGCAACCAGAAAGTGTTCGATGTCGTGTGGCGATTTGAAGTTTAGGCGGCGGGCACGGGCGGCTGTTCGTTATGCCGCTTGGACAGCGTGAAAATCTCGACGCCGGTCGCCGTCACGCCGACGGTGTGCTCGAACTGCGCCGACAGCGACCGGTCGCGGGTCACGGCGGTCCAGCCGTCGGACAGAACCTTCACATGCGGCTTGCCGAGATTGATCATCGGCTCGATGGTGAAGAACATGCCGGGGCGCAAGGTCACGCCTTCGCCTGGGCGGCCGACATGGATGATATTCGGCTCGTCATGGAACATGCGGCCGAGGCCATGGCCGCAGAAGTCGCGCACCACGCTCATCTGCTGCGGTTCGACGAAGCTCTGGATCGCATGGCCGATGTCGCCGGTGGTATTGCCGGGCTTGACCACGGCGATGCCGCGCATCAGCGATTCATAGGTAACCTCGACCAGACGCTCCGCCTTGCGGGCGAGTTCGCCGACGCCATACATGCGACTGGAATCGCCATACCAGCCCTCGACGATGAAGGTGACGTCGACATTGACAATGTCGCCTTCCTTCAGCGCACGGTCGCCGGGCATGCCATGGCAGACCACGTGATTGATCGACGTGCAGGTCGAATAGCGATAGCCGCGATACATCAGCGTGGCCGGGAAGGCGCCATGGCTGAAGGCGAATTCGCGGACGAAGTCGTCGATCGCCGAGGTCAGCACGCCCGGCTTCACCAGATCGGTCAGCTCGTCCAGGCACTGCGACACCAGCGCGCCGGCCTTGCGCATGCCAGCAAAAGCGGCGGGACCATGCAGCTTGATCTGACCGGTTTTGCGCTGGGAGGTTTCGGAGGCTTCGACGTAGCTCATCAGGTGATCTTGCCAGGCAGGATGCGACGGGAATGTGTTATTTGAGGCCCCAATTTAATGGCTGGGGCGGTCAGCGCAAGCCAAAGCAGCCCCTCCGGGATCTCATCGCTCGGTTCCCAAGCCGGCCATATTCATGGCTGAATCGGCACTCGGCCGGCCAGAACGATGCTGCCGTGGTCGATCTGGCAGGTATAGGCGATGGCTTCGACGCCTGCGGCGCGGGCCTTGTCGAAGGCGCGGCCATAGGCCGGGTCGATATCCCGCGCCAGTGCAAAAGCCGTGGACGAGCCGATCTGGACCACGAACAGCATCATGGCCCGTGCACCCGCAGCGACCATGGCGGCCAGTTCGTCGAGATGACGGGCGCCGCGCGCGGTGACGGAATCCGGGAACTCGGCCAATCCGGGCTGGCGCATCATGTGGACGTTCTTGACCTCGACATAGCAGGGCGGCCGTGACGGGTGTTCCAGCAGGAAATCCACCCGCGATGCCGCACCATATTTCACCTCGCGGCGGATGATGTCGTAGCCGGTAAGTTCGGGGATCGCATTGGCGGCCAGCGCCTCGGCGACAATGGCATTGGGGTGCATCGTATTGACGCCGACCAGCTCCGGGCCATTGCCGAAATCGGCTTCGATCAGCTCCCACGAAAAAGGCAGCTTGCGGGTCTTGCTCGGTGACTTCGACAGCCAGACCCGCGCGCCGGCCGTCTGCAGGCCGAGCATCGCGCCGGGATTGGCGACATGGGCGGTGATCATGGTGCCATCGGCGAGCTCGACATCGGCAAGGAAGCGCTTGTAGCGCCGCAGCAGCGTCGCTGGAACCAGATCGGCCTGTAGCTTCATCGGAACTATTCCGGACCGGATGCGACTTCGACAATGGTTTCGACCGGTAGTGCACCGCCACGGATCTTCAGCTCGCGGACCGGATAGGGCACGCGGATGCCCTCACGCTTGAAGGCATCCCACAGTCCCAGCATCACCTCGCTCTTCACGGCATCCATGCCGTCGGGCGAGTCGATCCAGAAGGTCAGTGAGAATTTCATGCCGGCTTCGGCAAATTCGGTGAGGATGCAGTTCGGCGTCTTGGCCGTATTGGCCCGCGGCGATGCCGTTGCGACGTCGATAGCCAGCTTGCAGACGACGCGCGGATCCGCATCGTAATTGGCGCTGAAATTGACCTTCACTAGCGTGTCCTTGTCCGTATAGGTCCAGTTCACCACTTTCTGGGTAATGAGGTCCTCGTTGGGGATCAGGAACTCGCGGCCGTCGCCCGCGGCGACCGAGATGTAACGCGTATTCATCGCACTGATGCGGCCAGAGCTGTCGCCGATGGTGACGAGGTCGCCGGGCTTCACCGATTTGTCCGCCAGCAGGATCACGCCGCTGATGAAATTGGCGACGATTTTCTGCAGGCCGAAACCGATACCGACACCGACTGCACCGGAGAACACGGCGAGCGCCGAAAGGTTGATGCCGACCGCACCCATGACGAGAGCGACGGCGAACACCATCAAGAGCAGGCGCACCAGCTTGATCAGCAGGACCTGGATCGAGGGCGTGAGGTCATGGGATTGCCTGATCCGGCCTTCCAGAAAATTGCTGGCAATATTCGACAGCCATAGCGCTACCGCGAGCAAGACGCCGAGCTTGATCAAGAGTAGCGGGGTCAGCCGGAGGCCGCCGAGGTCGATCCCGTTCGCATCCAGCATGGTGATGGTCGGCTGCAACTGGCCGACAATGCTGAGGGCCGCCACGAACCAGGCCGAGATCGACACCAGCCGGACCAGGAATTCGTTACGGATCACGCTGGTGACAAGCCGGATCACTAGCCACGCGAGTGCAAGCTTCGCGGCCACCGACAGCAAATAGCTGCGGCTCGGCCATGTCACGCTCAGCATGATCACGCGGTCGAGGGTCATCAGGATCGCAAAGGCCGCGGTGGCTGCGCTGCCGACAAGAATGCGCATGAACATGCGCAGTGGCGCCGGCCAGCCCATCGCCAGCGAGGTCATATCGACCCGCGAGCGGATTGCGGCCCCGATGGCGAAGGCAATGCCACCACCGGCCATCATCAATCCGAGCTGCAGATAGAACCACGGCGAGGTTACCTCGGCGCCGAACGATCGTGCGGTTGCCAGCACGAATTCGTGGGTGTCGGTCAGGTCAAGCATCGCGCAGCTCTCGTCTTCGTGAATGTATCGTGTGGTGTGGAATCATCGCTGGACGGCGTATTTGATTCGGATGGGTAGAGATTCACACAAGCACCACGTCGACGCCATTGAGTGGAGCTTCTGCCTTGGGCAATTCCCGAGAAATATACCTGCAAATAGATATCACGCAGAAAACGTTTGGCGTCTCGGGATGACGACGATAAGCATGGATTTACAAGTATTTCCGGCCTCGGAGCCTCATGGCGTCACTTGATTCCGTCAGCATTGCCATCCTTCTCGGCGCAGTTCTGGTCATGGCCGGCATCCTGTCCAGCCTGCTTGCGCTTCGCTTCGGCGCGCCCTTGCTGCTATTCTTCCTGTTTATCGGCATGGTGGCCGGCGAAGCAGGCCCCGGCGGACTGCGGTTTGACGACGTCCATACAACCTATGTGGTCGGCTCGGTTGCACTCGCGCTGATCCTCTTCGACGGTGGGTTGAAGACACGATTTCAGGCCATTCGCGCAGTGCTGGCCCCGTCGATGGTGCTGGCTACGATTGGCGTGTTGTTGACGGCGTTGATCACGGCGCCGGTCGCCAAATATGCCCTCGACCTGAACTGGACCCAGGCGCTGCTGACCGGCGCGGTGGTGGCTTCCACCGACGCGGCGGCTGTCTTTCTGCTGGTCCACGCGCAAGGCCTGCGCCTCAGACCAAGGGTCGGCGCGACACTCGAAGTTGAGTCCGGAACGAACGATCCGTTCGCCGTCTTTCTGACCCTGACGCTGGTCAAGCTTCTGTCGCTGGGCGACGCCTCTGCCGGTCACGTGGCAATGGAATTTGTTCAGGAAGCCGTGCTAGGCACCCTGATCGGCGTCGTCGGTGGCCGGTTGGTTGTCTTGGCCATGAATCGCGTGGCGCTGCCGCAGGGGTTGCATGCGCCCTTCGTCTGCACCGCGGCTCTGGTGATCTTCGGGCTGGCTCAGATCGCTCACGCCTCAGGCTTTCTGGCGGTCTATCTTGCCGGCATCATCATCGGCAATCGTCCGACGCGGGCGCATAATTCCGTGGTGACGTTCCTCGACGCTGCGACGTGGCTGGCGCAGATCGTGATGTTCGTCATGCTCGGTCTTCTGGTGTCGCCGGAGCGGCTGGTGGGCAGCATTATTCCGGCGGTCGGCGTTGCCCTGGTTCTGATGTTCGTGGCGCGCCCGGTCGCGGTCTTCCTGTGTTTGCAGCCCTTCCGCTTCAACTGGCGCGAAAAGATGTTCGTGTCATGGGTCGGCCTGCGCGGCGCCGTCGCAATCTTCCTCGCCTCGATTCCGATGCTGGTCGGTCTGCCCAAGGCATCGCTGTACTTCGACGTCGCCTTCGTGGTCGTGATCATCTCGCTGCTGTTCCAGGGATGGACGCTGGCTTTTGCCGCCCGGAAGCTGCATGTCGCTCTGCCGCGCACCGACAGGGGGCCGCGCCGTATCGAACTCGATTTGCCAGGTCAGCTCGAACAGCAACTGGTCGGCTATGCCGTGCGCCCGAAGAGCCTCTACCTGAAGCGCAATCTCATTCCGTCGTGGTCGAAGCCGACGCTGGTCATTCGCGATGAGCGCATCCTGACGCCAGCGGAGGCCGAGCCTGTTACGGCCGGCGATTACATCTATCTGCTGGCGCCACCGGAAAAGGCGGAGGCGCTGGATCGCTTCTTTGTCGATATGCCGCCGAGCACGGCGCCGGACCCGCATCTGCTTGGTGACTTCATGGTGTCTGGTGAAATCACTCTCGGCGACCTTGCGGCGATTTACGGCATCGCTGTCGATCCAGCCCAGTCATCGCTGACGCTGGCCGATTATTTCGATATCCATCTCGAACATGCGCCGACCGTTGGCGCCGCCTTGCCGATCGACAGTATCGATCTCGTCGCGCGCAGCCTTGGCGGCGGGCGTGTCAACGTGGTCGGTCTGCGTCTGCCCGAAGATGAAGATCCCGCGCCGCCAAAGTTGACACGCAGGCAAGCCCTCAAGGCGAAACTGAAGCGAGGCTGGACCACGCTGTCCGGCGCCTGATTGGCTCAGGCTGCCGGGATGATACGCGGCAGGATCTCGGTGCCACCGAAGGCCGCGACACGGCCACGCTTCAGCATCACGACCTGCGTCGCCAGTTGCCGCATCTCGTCGGCATCGTGACTGACGAAGACCATCGGCACATCGCCTGCATCGCGCAGCCGCTTGAGGTAGGGCAGGATCTCCGCCTTCCGCTCCTCGTCGAGCGCACCCATCGGTTCGTCGAGCAGTAGCAGCCGCGGTTGCGATAGTAGCGCACGTCCCAGCGCCACGCGCTGGCGTTCGCCGCCCGAGAGGCCGCCGGGACGGCGATCGAGCAGATGTCCGATATCAAGCATCTCTGTAATGCGTGTTTCCTCAGCGGGATCGCGTGTCAGACGGTTCATCCGGCGACCGTAATCTAGGTTCTGCGCGACGCTCAGATGCGGAAAAAGTCGCGCATCCTGAAACACGTAGCCGATGCGGCGCCGATGCGGCGGGATGTGGATGCGCGCGCTGCCGTCATAGAGCACATCATTATCCACGGCGATGATGCCGCGGTCTGGCTGTACGAGACCCGCAATCATGCTGACCAGCGAGGTCTTGCCCGCACCTGAGGAGCCGAACAGGCCCGTCACGCGGCCTTCGCTGGTAAAGGCGACGTCGACCGAAAATTCGCCAAGTTGTTTGAACACATCAACGCGCAGCACGATCAGTTTCCATGCAGCCGTTGCGTCGCGCGGCGCGCGAACCATTCCGAAGCGATAAGCGCCAGTACGGCGATGCCGATGGAGATCATCACCAGACGTGAGGCTGCCGCGTCACCGTCGGGCGTCTGGATCAGGGAATAGATTGCAGAGGAAATCGTCTGGGTCTCGCCGGGAATGTTTGAGACGAAAGTAATGGTAGCGCCGAATTCGCCGATGGCCTTGGCAAAGCCGAGGACCATGCCGGCCAGGATGCCGGGCAGCGCTAGCGGCAGGGTCACCGTCGCAAACACCTTCCAGGGCGATGCGCCGAGCGTGCTCGACGCCTGTTCGAGCCGCCGGTCAACCGCTTCAATCGAGAGCCGGATCGGCCGCACCAGCAGAGGGAACGACATCACGCCGCATGCAAGCGCGGCACCCGTCCAGCGAAAGGCGAAGACGATGCCGAGATGTTCGGCGAGCCAGGCGCCGAGAAGGCCGCGTTTGCCGAGCAGCAGCAGCAGCAGATAGCCGGTGACGACGGGCGGCAGCACCAGCGGCAGATAGATTATGGCGTCAATGATCGGCTTGCCCCAGAAGTCACGTCGCGCGAGCAGCCAGGCGACCCCGATTCCAATCGGCGTCGAGATCAATGTCGCGATCACGGCGACCCTGACTGAAAGCAGGATCGCCGTCCATTCTTCAGGGGAGATGTCGGACACGTGTCAGGACGTCGGCTTGACCAGGAACGTGAAGCCGTACTTCTCAAGAACCGTCTTTGCAGCCGATGACCTCAGAAAGGCCAGATAGTCGACGGCTTCAGTCTTTGCGGTCGTTGTCGCAGCGATCGGATAGATGATCGCCGGGTGCGAGTCCGACGGGAAGGTGCCGATGATCTTCACGCCCGGATCGATCTTGGCATCGGTCGCATAGACGATGCCGAGCGGGGCTTCACCGCGTGAGACCAGTGTTAGTGCGGCGCGCACGCTCTCGGCCATGGCGAATTTCGACTCGGCGGCGGTCCAGCTGCCGAGCTTCTCAAGCGCGGCCTTTGCGTATTTGCCGACCGGGACCGACTTCACATCGCCGGTGGCGATCTTGCCGTCGCCGGCGAGCTTGGAGAGATTGAAGCCTTGACCGATGGTGACGTTGTCGAGCTTGGCGTCCTTGGCTGCGATCAGCACGATGCTGTTGCCGAGCAGGTCGGTGCGCGTCGCCGTGTTGATGTTCTTTTTGCCGATGGCGTAGTCCATCCAGTCGGTGTCGGCGGACACGAAGACGTCGGCCGGCGCGCCCTGTTCGATCTGCTTGGCGAGCGCCGAGCTTGCAGCATAGCTGGCGGTGATCTTCACGCCGGTCTTGGCCGTGTAGGCGGCATCGAGCTCGTCGAGAGCGTTCTTCATCGACGCTGCGGCGAACACGGTGAGGGCTTTGTCCTGCGCATGGGCAGGCGTGAAGGTCGATCCGAGCAGGATCGAGAACGCAGCGAAAAATCCGGCAAAACGGTTCATGTGGCGCTCCATGCGTGAGCGCAGCGCAAAGTGCGCGCAACTCAGGCGTTGGTTGGGTGGGACATGCGACAGTCGGAAGCGCCGTTCCGGCAATCCCGCGGACTTACGGTCTACAGGGATATCGCTGGGGAATAATATCAGGCTGGCCAAGGGGGTAAAGGCCCTTGGGCGCGGAGGCCTCTAAGGCTGCCGTCACTCGGACGGCAGCACGGCCAGGCTGATGCTGTTCTCCGTCACGCCGCTGATCTGGATCACGAACGGACCTGCAGCGAGATCGTACTTCATGGTCTTGCGGATGCCGGCGCAGTCGGTCGCGCCACTGAACTCCATCGGCTTCAGGATCTCGCCATCCTGGACCACGTCGACCCACGCCGCCGCCGACAGGCTGACGGTGTATGTGCCGGCCTTCGGTGCCTTCTGGAAGCGCGCAAAGCCTGCAAATGTGCCGTCTTTCGGCTTTCGCTCCGCGGACGTCGGCAGCTTCGCCTCGGCGGGTGTCTTCAAATCAAGGATCGCTGCGGCGGGAATTGCGAGGTCGGCACCAGAGGCAATCTTGGAGCGATCCTGCGCCGTCAGTGCAGCGCGCTCCTTGTCGATCGACCACTTGAACTTGTCACAGCCGCTGGGTTCGGCCGCCCAGGCCGGTGCCGAGCCAAATAGCGCAGGCGCCGAACCGAGCAGCGCGAGCGCGACAATCAGACGCGCACGCATGATCAATCCACCGCGATCATGACGTCGGAGGCCTTCACCACGACGATGCATTTGCCGCCGGCCTTGAGCGTCAGATCGTCAACAGCTTCGTTGGTGATCGACGACGTCACGACCTGACCGCCGCCGATATCGACGCGGACATGGGATGTGGTTGCGCCCTTGGTGACGTCGAGGATGGTACCCTTGATCTGGTTGCGTGCACTGATGCGCATGTTGGATCTCGCAGGATTGGGCCGGGCAGCTGACAGCCGCGGCTGATATGGAAGGAGTGCGGGAGGGGCGCCAGTTGTTGATCGTCGGCTTACGGCACAACGATGGCGTGTTCTAACCCGGTTTCACGACAATGCGATAGCCAATCGGCCGATCACGGTGCCGTCAGAACCTGTCGGCACGCAGCCGGCATTTCTGAGAGCGTCATCGGTGGCTTCGGCTTGGGCGGAATCGGCGGCGGTTTCGGATGCAGTACGGCATCGCTGAACCAGTAAGCAAGATCGCCGGCGCTGCAACCCTCGCTTTCGTTCGGCGGTGGCTGGGCTTCGCATTCGGTACTGCCGACCGGGCACTTGATGCGGACGTGGAAGTGATAATCATGGCCGTACATCGGGCGCACCTTCGACAGCCAGCTGCGGTCGCCCTTGGCCTCGCGGCACAGCGCCTTCTTGATGGCGGCGTTGACGAAGATGCGCTCCACACTGGGCTCCACCGCCGCGGCGCGGATCACCGGCAGATGGGACGGCGTCCAGGTGGTCGGATCGATGTCGAGCCGGTCGTGCCGCACCATCATCACCGCCGACATCTCCTCGCGCTCGTTGCGCGAGAGCTGGCGGTTCGGCATCGGCGTCAGCCAGATATCGGCATCAAGCCCGACCTGATGGCTGGCATGGCCTGTGATCATCGGGCCGCCGCGCGGCTGCGACATGTCGCCGACCAGGATGCCTGGCCAGCCGGCGTTCTTGTTGGCCTTGACCGATAGCCGCTCCAGCAGCTCGACCAGTTGCGGATGCGCCCAGTTGCGATTGCGCGATAGCCGCATCACCTGCCAGGTCGGCCCGTTGATCGGCAGCGCTTCGGCGCCTGCGATGCAGCCCTTGGCGTAGAAGCCGACCACGCGCACCGGCGATTTCGTCGGCAGCACCTTGCGGCCGAATAGTTCTTTGGCGCCGATGGCCGGGTCGTTCGGATTGGCCAGCGGCGGCAGCGGTTTCAGATCGACGCTGCCTTTGGTTTGCGCCAACGCCAGCGGCGTTGAAGCAATGACGGCGGGCAGGAATATGAGGCTGAGAATCAGGCGAAGGCTCATGCTGCGACTATAGCTGAAGGTGTCGATGAGGTGAGTGACCTGCGGCACGCACGATTTTAACGCGTGGGTAACCACGTCTGACGCTGGCGCTTTTTTTTGCGTTTGGGTTTGCCGGTCCTCCTGTTGCCACCGGCTCAGTCGTTTTATCAGCGTTTCGAGCCGCTTGCGTCTCTCGCTTGGCGGGGATGATCGCGCGTGACCCGGTAACGTCCAGACATGGGTAACCATACGCCCACGGTTTTTGCCTGTTGTGAAGGCATGGGATGTGTACAGGCGCGCAGTTCAGACGGTAATCGGTTGCTGTGAACGGGCATTGATACCGTTTTTTCAGACACTTCTTGCACATATCGTCACACGCGCGTTGCGAGTGGATCATTGATGCCGAAGTTCCGGCCCGAAGCGAAAAAGAAAGCGAAAGCCGGACTGGCGTCTCGGATCACCCGGCCGAGCCGGGCGATCACCGCTGCGCCGAAACTGGCGCCGAAAAAGGGTCTTGTCAGCGGTCCCATCCGCGAGATCGTGCGACAGCGCGCCCAGGCCGAGGCGGCGATCGCGGAAGCCCGCAAATCCCACGAGCGTCTGCGCGAGGCGATCGACATCCTGCCGCAAGGTATCGTGTTTCTCGATTCAGACGGGCGCTACATCCTCTGGAACAAGAAGTACGCGGAAATCTACAATCGCAGCTCGGATCAGTTCGTGCCGGGTGCGCGTCTGCAGGACACGATCCGCGTCGGTGTCGAGCGCGGCGACTATCCTGAAGCCATCGGCCGCGAGGACGAATGGATCGCGGAACGCGTCGCCAAGCTGTTCCATCCAGGCGAACGTCACGAACAGGTTCTGGCCGACGGCCGCGTCGTCCTGATCGAAGAGCGGCTCACCGAAGACGGCGGTGTCATCGGTCTGCGCGTCGACATCACCGAGCTGAAACAGCGCGAGGCGTCGTTCCGCCTGCTGTTCGAGAGCAATCCGGTGCCGATGATCGTCTGCGCACTCGACGATGAACGCATCCTCAGCGTCAACGACGCTGCGATCGAACATTACGGTTACACGCGTCCGGAGTTCGAGAAGCTCACCATCCGCCAGTTGCAGGCCTTCGAGGCCGCCCCGCCCTGGGTCGGCGATCATGCCAATGACGAGCAGGCCGCACGGACCTGGAAACACGTCAAGGCCGACGGCTCGCTGATCGATCTGGCGATCTATTCGCGGCACCTCGTCTACAACGAGGAGCCGGCCGTGATGCTGGCGCTGATGGATATTACGGAGCGCAAGCGTGCCGAGATGCGGCTGGCTTTCATGTCGCATCATGATGGCCTCACCGGCCTGCCGAATCGCAACCTGCTGCGTCAGCGTCTCGACGAGGTCCTCGCACATACGCGGCGCACCGGCGAGAAGGTCGCGGTGCTGTTTCTCGGCCTCGATAACTTCAAGGGCGTCAACGACACGCTCGGCCATGGTATCGGCGACAAGCTGCTGCGCGGCGTGGCGCGGCGGCTGCGTTCATCGTTACGCGAGGAAGACGCGCTGGCGCGTCTGAATTCCGACGAATTCGCCGTTATCCAGACCGGCATCAATCGTCCCGAGGATGTCGTGCTGCTGGCGCGCCGGCTGCTCGACGCCGTCGGTGAGACCTATCTGCTCGACGGTCATTCGGTGGTCATCGGCGCCAGCATCGGCATCGCGATGGCGCCGAGCGACGGCGATGAATCCGAGCGGTTGCTCAAGAACGCCGACATGGCGTTGTCGCGGGCCAAGAATGACTCGCGCGGCACCTTCAGCTTCTTCGAGTCCGGCATGGATGCTCGCGCGCAGGCGCGCCGCAAGATCGAAATCGATCTGCGCTCCGCGATTCAGGACGATCAGCTGCGGCCATTCTACCAGCCGCTGATCGATCTCAAGACCGGCCGCATCACCGGCTGCGAGGCGCTGGTGCGCTGGCCGCATGCGGAGCGCGGCATGATTTCGCCGGCGGATTTCATCCCGGTGGCAGAAGACACCGGCCTGATCAATGCGCTCGGCACGCAGATCCTGCGCCGTGCCTGCAATGAGGCTGCGCGCTGGCCCGATGAAGTGCGCGTCGCAGTCAATCTATCGCCGCTGCAGTTCCGCGTTGGCAATCTACTCTCGGTGGTGATGGATGCGCTGAAGCATTCCGGATTGCCGCCGCGGCGGCTTGAGCTGGAGATCACCGAGACGCTGCTGCTGGAAAAGAGCAATCAGGTGCTGGCGACCCTGCACGCGCTGCGCGCGCTCGGTGTGCGCATCTCGATGGACGATTTCGGTACCGGCTATTCGTCGCTGAGCTATCTCAGAAGCTTTCCGTTCGACAAGATCAAGATCGACCAGTCTTTCGTGCGCGATCTCGGCTCCAACCGCGATGCGCAGGCCATCGTGCGTTCGATCATCAGCCTCGGCATGGGCCTCGGTGTCACCATCACGGCGGAAGGCGTCGAGACCGAATCCGAGCTCGCCTGCCTGCGCAGTGAAGGCTGCCATGAAGGGCAGGGCTTCCTGTTCAGCCGCGCGCGACCGAACGAGGAGATCATCGAGCTGCTGCGCGCTCAGGCCGTTGCTGCGCCGGACGCGGAACTGTCTGTCCGCGCACAGGTCGCATAAGGCACGCGCCGATCTCCGCTTCGGCGAGGGTGCGGACGACCCTTCATCCCGTTTCCCATTGCGAGAATGGAGCGCCGGGAGGCGCCAGGGGTTTGCGAGCCCCTTGAGGCTGGCCTTGCGAGGGCCGGCCCGCACGTCAGCACCGGCGGGATTGCGAGTCCCGCAGGGAAGACGCGCGCGTTACGACATCGGTGGGGGTGCGAAGCCCGCCGAGCGAACGCTGCGCCTCCCGGCGCTCCACCAGCAGCTGCCCGGATGACCGGGCCGCCGCTGCAGTCTGATCGATGCTGTGTGTCATGAGCACGCAGCAATCGAGCAGGCTGGAAGCGAGATAACTCAATCTAGGACTAAAGTCAAGATCAGTTTAAGCTCGGAGGGATGCCGAAAAATCCCTAGTTGGAAATCTTCGCTTTCGAGCGCTTCACGATATTTTCCATCCGCGCAGAATCCTTGGCGATAACAGCTCCAAACTGATCGGGCTTGTCCGCGATTACGGTCAAACCAAGGCCTTCCAGGCGAGCCGAAACAGTTGAATCTCGCAACGCCTCCACGATCGATGTGTTGAGCTTCTCAATCACGTCCTTGGGGGTCGCCGATGGAGCGACAAAGCCGTACCAGTTGCCCGCGAGGAGATCGGGATAGCCTGCCTGCGGTGACGTCGGCACATTGGGCAGCTGTTTGCTTGGTTCAGGCGCGGTCACGACGATGGGCCTCAGCGCTCCGCTTTGTACCTGCTGGACCGTGTTCGACAGATTATCGCACATCATGGACACCTGACCACCGATGACATCCTGAAGTGCCGGAGCTGCGCCCTGATACGGGATGTGGACGGCATCGATGCCTTCGAGCACCTTCAGCGTCTCGCCGCACAGATGGCTCGTGCTGCCGATACCGGCTGACGCAAATGTCAGCTTGCCCGGCTCGGCCTTGGCCAGCGCCACCAGTTCCTTCAGCGAGTTCGCCTTGACCGACGGATTGACGACCAGGATGTTCGGCGTCGAAGCGCCATTGGTGATGGGCGCGAAATCCTTTTCGGAATTATAGGCGGGCTTTTCATAGATCCACGGATTGATCGCCATCATGCCGGTTGTCGCGAGCAGAATCGTATAGCCATCCGCCGGCGACGCGGCGACGCGAGCCGCCCCGATCGAGCCGTTGGCGCCGCCGCGGTTCTCGATGATCACGGTGACGCCGAGCGACTTCGACATCAGCGGAGCCACTAGTCGTGGAATCGCGTCCGCCGTGCTTCCAGCCGGATAAGGGACCACGATCGTGATCATTTTTTCCGGAAAGCCGGCCGCTGCCGCGCCGGGCACGCCCAAGGCGACAGGCGCTACCAGCGCCGCCAAAAGAAACGTCGTCCACTTCATCCGTAAATCCTTGCTTGGCATTCTGAAACTCCTGCATGACATCTTGGGAACCATGGTGTTGGCTCCTCCAGGCTTACTGGCGCTTCCACTGCCGCGGTTCTTATCCAGCCGAGTGACCGGTTGCCGTCGACATCGTCTCAGAGAGAGTTGCTGATCACCCCGGGCGGTGCTCAGCCACATGCAACGCACCGGCCCGCTCAAGCGAGTCGAGCATCGCGATCCGGCGCAATAGCGCTCGTGCCTTTTCCGGATCGGCGGCTGCTGCGCGAATGTCGTCGCGGAAACGCGCGCGATCGGCTTCGTCTTTCGCTTCGAGGTTCTTCTTGTTGCGGATGGTGTCGCCCTGAATGGCCTGCATTGTGACCGTCCGGCGCTGCAGATCGTAATCGGCAAGAATGCTCTCATCAGCCGTGCCGTTGATGACCGGACCCAGCTTCGCGGTCAGGTTCAATGCATCATGAATGCCGCCATTCATGCCCATGCCGCCGAGCGGGTTGTTGATATGGGCGGCGTCACCGGCCAGGAATGTGCGGCCTTTCTGGAAGTTCGCGGCGACGCGCTGGTGCACACGATAGAGCGTGGTGTGGAGGATGGGGGCGTCCAGCTCTGCGGGAACGATCCGCCGGATCGACGCCGTCACATAGTCTTCGGACAGTGCTTCCTCATCGGATGTTTCCGCGGCCACCGGCATCATCACGCGCCATGCGCCGAGGATACGCAGAAGGAAGTACCAGCGTTCGGGATCGGCGACATAGCTGACCGACGAGACGCCCGGCCGAAGCGCGGTGAAATCGACCGGTGTCGTCATCACCAGGAAACGCTCGGGCCAGGTGAAGCCCTCGAATTCCATATCCTGGCTGCGGCGGACGATGCTGTTCGCACCATCGGCGCCGATCAGCCAGGCGCATTCATGCGGGGTGTCGTGGCCGTTGGCCGTGACCACCACCTTGACGGTATCGCTGGTCTGCTCGACCGATTTAACCTCGCTGCCGAACGCGATCGAGAACAGCGGATTGCCGGACAGGGCGTCCAGAATGATGCGTGTGAGCTTGAACTGTTCGGCTTGCAGGCGGAAAGGATGCCGCACCAGATCGGAGATCGCCGCGAAATCGAATGTGCCGAGCACACCGTCCTCGGACGAACTGTACTGGACCGTCGGTGCCTTCAGCCCCTGTACAATCAACGTGCTGGCGAAACCGAGATCGTCGAGCATGTCCAGCGTGGGCGGATGGAACGTCGATGCGCGCGACTCGCTGCTCAGCGCGTCGTTTTTCTCGAGCACCAGAACCGGAATGTTCTGTCGCACCAGATCTGCGGCAGCCACCATGCCGACCGGCCCTGCACCGGCGATGATGACGGGAAGCTTCGCATTACTCATTCTATCAAGACCTCTTGCGGGGATTTCAGGGAGCATCGGCTCTGATCGGCGGCCCCTCTAAGAGGCTGCCGTCATCGTCTCTGTGGCTCTCAGGCGGGATCGTAGTAGTGCATTTCGAGAAGCAGGCAGCCGCCCTCGGATTTGAACGGACCATGCCACGCGCCTGGCGGTCTGACGGCGTAGGTGTAGCCGGCGAATGGCGTGCCGCCTTGCCCGTTCTCGTCATTGCCAACGATCAGGTCGCCGGAGACGAGAAAGACTTCTTCCCAGTGGTCGTGAACGATCTGCTGTGTGGTGAAGAGACCCGGAGGGAACTTCAGCAATCGCGTCCGGCTGCCGCGTTTGTTCGCGGTATCGAGCGATCCGGACAGGATCTTCTCCAGCGCGCCCGACGCGGGATCGTAGCCCTCGGGCAATTGCCAGCCGCTCTCCATGTCGAGCGTGTGGAATTCGTCATGCAATTTGTTGACTGCCACTGATGTGCTCCTTGAAGTTGATGACCGAAGCACCTGTGCGGGGCACCGCGCTGCAGTCTGCATGTCTTGAGACCGTTGCCGGGGCGTGACCTCGCCAGAGGTCGCCGCCCGCCATGACTTTTGTCATCCGCGGGGAGATTGTTGCCTTGTGCTTAGGCGTGCAAACAATTTAATCTGCGGACATCTTGCGTTTTTGGAATGAACTATGCGCCGCAGAATACCAAGCCTCGGCGCGCTGATGGCGTTCAGCGCGGCTGCCAAACACCTCAGCGTCACGCGTGCTGCCAGCGAACTCGCGCTGACCGAAAGTGCGGTGTCGCGCCAGATTGCGCAGCTGGAGACGCAGCTCGGCGTGAAACTGTTTCATCGGATCAAGAAACGCATCACGTTGACGCGGGCAGGGGCGGCCTACAGCACCCGCGTGGCGCAGACGATCGAGCGGATCGAGCGCGATGCGCTCGAGATCATGGGCTATGAGGCCGACGGCATGGTTCTGGACGTCGCGGCGCTGCCCACTGTCGGCGCCCAGTGGCTCATTCCGCGCCTGCCGGACTTCTATGCGCGCCATCCCGGCGTCGCCGTCAATGTGAGCGCGCGCAACACGCGCTTCTTCTTCAGCGAGACCGCGCTCGATGGCGCGCTGTACTTCGGCGAGCCGGACTGGCCGGGCACGCAGGCCGACTATCTGTTCGATGAAATTCTTCTGCCGGTCGGATCGCCGACGCTGATCGGCAGGCGCGGCGAATTACCGCCGAGCGAGGTCGCCGAGCTGCGGCTTCTGCATCTCGTCACACGCGCCGATGCATGGCGTCGCTGGTTCGATGCTGCGGAGCTCGGCGGCACGAATGTGATCCGCGGGCCACGTTTCGATATCCAGTCCACTTTGATCAGCGCGGCAAGCTCGGGTCTTGGTGTTGCCTTGCTTCCCGAATTCCTGATTTCCGACCAACTCAGGTCGGGCAAATTGAAGGTGTTGTCGAGCCTGACCCTGAAAAGCGTCGGCTCGTACTATTTCGCCTGCCCGGAGGAGAAAGCCGGGAATCCTTTGCTGCAGGCATTCCGGGCGTGGTTGCTGTCGCAAGCCCAGGCGTCTGCGCATCCCGGCTCCTCGCCAGGAGCTTTGCCAAAAGAGACTGGTCGCCTCGCGGATCGACGCAGCGCAACGACCGCAGGTGGCAAAGGATAATGATCGCGGGCTCTACCGCGCGCTCTCGTTGAGAGTCCAGTAACAGGTCTCCGGTCTGAACCGCGGCGTCTACCGGCAGCACGCGCTTTTGGACGATACCGGCGCGCAGCATGCACTGGCTTCCTTCTGCGCCTCCAGCCAGCGGTCGCGTGGCTTGCAACTCGCCGGACGTGGGGCAAGCGCCACCGTGAGAACGTCGCCCTGTATGCGCGGGGTATCCGCGCAGTGTAGTTGCATCGGCGCGATGCCATCGCTCACTTCGAAAGTCAGTCGCGCATTGATATCGATAGCAACATGGTCGGAGACTTTCCGGATGATGGCCGCGAACTTTCCGGCGGTCATATGGGTCCGGTCGCCTTCGACGATGTCCCACAGCTGCACGAAGATCTCCGACCACGCTTCGGGATTGCCGCCGCAATCAAGCGCGGAAAAGGCGCCCGCCTTGACTTCGGTGATGTGGTAGCCCGGCTGAATGCTGTGACCGCCATAGGTGAACACCAAAGGCAATGCCGGTGCCGCGTCGCAGGCGGCGAGGAGCGCCCCGATGCTGATGTCGTCGGCGGCGATCTGCGGCGAAGGCGGAATTTCCGGCTTGGCAAGGTTCAGCATCGATGTTACTCCATGATTCGATATTTTTAGGATTATTGAAATATGGAAGAACGTCAAGCCCTGTCGGCTTTCGCAGCGCTGTCGCAGGAGACGCGACTTCGCATCGTGCGCCTGCTCGTGCAGGCCGGTCCCGCCGGGATGCCGGCCGGCGCCATCGCGGAGGCGGCAGGCGTGTCGGCCTCGAATGTGTCCTTCCATCTGAAGGAGCTGACCCAGGCTGGCCTTGCCAGCGCGAAGCGGGAGGCTCGCTCGATTGTCTACACCGCCGATTACGACGCGCTGTCGGGCCTCATCCAGTTCCTGATGCGGGATTGCTGCGCGGGTCATCCCGACATCTGTATGCCGGCCACGGCGTCCGCATGCACGTTGGATGGCAAGGAGCTGTCACGTGCCTGATAGCGTCGACGTCATCATCTATCACAACCCGGATTGCGGCACCTCGCGCAACACGCTGGCCATGATCCGCAATGCCGGCATCGAGCCGCATATCATCGAGTATCTGAAGACACCGCCGTCGCGGGTAATGCTCGTTCAGTTGCTCGCGCGCGCCGGCATGTCGGTGCGCGACGTCCTGCGCGAGAAGGGAACGCCCTATGCCGAACTGGGCCTCTCCGACGCCAGTCTGACCGACGCACAGTTGCTCGACGCCATCGAAGCCCATCCGGTTCTGATGAACCGCCCGATCGTGGTCTCCGCGCTGGGTGTGAGGCTCTGCCGGCCATCTGAAGCGGTTCTGGACATCATGCCCACTCCACAGCTTGGAGCGTTCTCGAAAGAGGATGGCGACCGGGTCGTGGATGTGAGCGGCCAGCGGATCACAGGACAGCGTCATGACCAGTGAGGCCATCGGCAGGCCGGTTTCCGCTCCAGCCATGGGCTTGTTCGAGCGCTATCTCACGATCTGGGTCGGTCTCTGCATTGTCGTCGGCATTCTGCTGGGGCGATGGATGCCGGCCGTTTTCCATGCGCTGGGCTCGGCGGAGATTGCACAGGTCAATCTGCCGGTGGCTGTTCTCGTCTGGTTGATGATCATTCCCATGCTGCTCAAGGTGGACCTCGGAGCGCTCGGTCACGTTGGCGCACACTGGCGCGGCATTGCCGCGACCGTCGGAATCAACTGGCTGGTGAAGCCGTTCTCGATGGCGCTGCTTGCCTGGCTGTTCATTGGCCATCTGTTCAGGCCTTATCTGCCCGCGGACCAGATCGATAGCTATACGGCCGGTCTGATTCTGCTTGCCGCGGCGCCTTGTACGGCGATGGTGTTTGTCTGGTCGAATCTGGTCGATGGCGAGCCGAACTTCACGCTTGGACAGGTCGCGCTCAACGACACCATCATGGTGGTTGCCTTCGCTCCGATCGTCGGCCTTCTGCTCGGACTGTCATCCATCACCGTGCCTTGGGGCACGTTGCTGTTGTCCGTCCTGCTCTACATCATCGTGCCTGTGGCAATCGCGCAATTCTGGCGGCGGGCATTGCTGGCGAGGGGAGGCGAGGCGGCGCTATCGCAGGCACTGTCGCTGCTCGGTCCGGTATCGCTGGTCGCGCTCCTGCTAACTTTGGTGCTGTTGTTCGGCCTGCAGGGCGAGCAGATCACCCGGCAGCCGATGGTCATTGCGCTGCTCGCCGTCCCTATCCTGATCCAGGTCTATTTCAATGCCGGTCTCGCCTACTGGCTCAACCGCCGCCTCGGCGTCGCCTGGTGTGTGGCCGGCCCCTCCGCCCTGATCGGCGCATCGAACTTCTTCGAGCTCGCGGTGGCCGCGGCGATCGCACTGTTCGGTTTTCAATCGGGCGCGGCACTGGCAACGGTCGTCGGCGTTCTGATCGAGGTGCCGGTGATGCTCTCTGTGGTTCACATCGTGAAGGCGACACGGGACTGGTACGAGCGGGGAGCTGTGACCTGAGGTGGCAGTCGTTCGTTGGCAAGTCGTATCCGCGCTCGGTACGACGCAGACACTGGCATGGGCTTCCAGCTACTATGTTCCGGCCGTGTTCGCGGATCCCATTTGCGACGACCTGCATCTGTCCAGGACGTGGTTCTTCGCCATGTTCTCCGTGGCGCTGCTGGTGTCGGGTTTGCTCGGCCCGCTCGCCGGCCGCATGATCGACCGCAGCGGTGGCCGGGACGTGCTTGTCGCCACCAATCTGATGTTTGCGGCGGGGCTGGCCTTGCTTGCGGTTGCAACGGGACCGATCACGCTGGCCCTGGCCTGGCTGGTCATCGGTGCCGGCATGGGTTTCGGCCTGTATGAGGCTGCGTTTGCGACGGTTGCGGGATTGTGGGGGCGACAGGCCCGCAGTGCGATCACCGGCATCACCCTGTTCGCCGGCTTTGCGAGTACCATCGGCTGGCCGCTCAGTGCTGCGATGATCGATGCCTTCGGCTGGCGTGGCGCCTGCTTCGCATGGGCCGCGTTGCACATTGTCATCGGTCTGCCGCTCAACCGCTTTCTCGTTCCGAAGGTGCCGCCGCATGCGCATCTGGATGAGCCTGCCGTCCCGACATCAGGCGTTCCATGGGCGATGATCGTTCTGGCGGGCGTCTTTGGTGCGACCTGGTTTGTCACCACCGCCTTTGCCGCGCACATGCCGCGCCTGCTGGAAGCGCTCGGGGCCACCCCGGCGCAGGCCGTGCTCGCCGGGGCTTTGATGGGGCCTGCGCAAGTCGCAGCCCGGATCGGGGAATTCGGTCTGCTACGACATGCGTCGGCGATGATATCCGCACGCCTGGCCGCGGGCCTGCATCCGGTTGGCGCCGGATTGCTGATCCTGTTCGGCGCGCCCGTCGCGCTTCCATTCGCTCTTCTGCACGGTGCCGGCAATGGCTTGTTCACGATCGCGCGCGGAACGCTTCCGCTGGCCATGTTTGGCGCCGTCGGATACGGCATGCGAACCGGCTGGCTGGCCGCGCCGGCGCGCATCCTGCAGGGTGCAGCGCCGCTGCTGTTCGGCCTTGTGCTGGATCACGGTGGCCCGCGCGTCGCGCTGGCGCTCACAGGCGGGCTGACGTCGCTCGCATTCCTGGCGCTGTTTTGGCTAAGAACCCCAGCGGCGAAGCCGGCAACGAGTGCCATCGTTTAAATGCGCTGAAAACTAACGTGCCGCCCGGCCAGGCGTGCAATTGCGCGCCAGGCCGGGCGACGGCCGTTGTTGCTGATGCGAAAGACCCTCAGTCCTTCTTCACGTACTGGCAGCCGCCGTCCTTCATCGGACGGAACACCTGATCGCCGGGGACCTCCGCGAGCACCTTGTAGTAATCCCATGGCGCCTTGGATTCTTCCGGCTTCTTCACTTCGAGCAGGAACATGCTGTGCACCATGCGGCCGTCCTCGCGCAGGACGCCGTTATCGGTGAAGGCGTCGCGCACCGGCATCTCGCGCATCTTCGCCAGCACCGGCTTGGTGGCGCGGGTACCTGCCGCCTGCACGGATTTGAGATAGTGCAGCGTGGCGCTATAGGTCGCCGCCTGGTTCATGGTCGGCATGCGCTTCATCTTGTCGAAGAACTTCTTGCCGAAGGCGCGGGTGCGATCGTTGAGATCCCAGTAATAGGCCTCGGTGATGATCAGCCCCTGCGCCATCTTCAGGCCGAGCGAGTGGATGTCGGAGATGAACATCACGATGCCCGCGAGCTTCTGGCCCCCGGCGACGATTCCGAACTCGGACGCCTGCTTGATGGTGTTGATGGTGTCGCCACCGCCATTGGCCATGCCGATGATCTTGGCCTTGGACGATTGTGCCTGCAGCAGGAAGGACGAGAAGTCCGCCGTGTTCAGCGGATGCTTGGAGCTGCCGACCACCTTGCCGCCCGCGGCGCGCACCACGTCGCCGGTGTCACGTTCGATGGAATGGCCGAACAGATAGTCCGCTGTGATGAAGTACCAGGAATCGCCGCCCTGCTTGACGATGGCGCTGCCGACGGTGTGAGCGTTGCCATAGGTGTCGTAGGTCCAGTGCGCGGTATAGGGCGAGCACGACTTGCCGGTGATGTCCGACGAGGCGGCGTCCGTGACGATCATGATTTTCTCGAACTGTTTCGACATCTCCATGCCGGCCAGCGCAGTGGCCGACGTCGGCATGTCGATGATCATGTCGACATTCTCGGCCTCATACCATTTGCGCGAGATGGTGGCGGCGACGTCGGCCTTGTTCAGCGCATCTGCGGTGACCAGTTCGATCGGCTTGTCGAACATCTTGCCGCCGAATTCCTCGATGGCGATCTTCGCTGCCTCGACATTGCCCTGGCCGCCGATATCGGCATAGACCGAAGCGAAGTCGGCGAGCACGCCGATCTTGAGCGGAAGTGTGTTGGCTTGCTGGGCCAGCGCGGAAGCGCCAAAAAGCAGCGAAACAGCAAACGTCGTAGCCGCAACCGTGCGGTGCGCGATCATTCAATCCTCCTCAAATTTTTATACGCGCCGTTTTCGGCGTCGTGGGCGGCAGCATGAGGGGAGGCGAGCGGGGAGGCAATAGCGGTCGTGGGGATGTTTGGTCGCAGAAACCTGCCGCATTGCGGCGGGCGGAAAATTGTGCCGGCGGCTAGCTCCGGCCGCGTCTTGCTTTGACGAAGGAGCTCAGCCGGCTGAACGTCGTTGGTTCAAAAATGCAGATCGCCAGCAGGATGAGCCAGGCCACACAGAACAGGGGTAGCGGATGGCTTGTCGCGGGCCACAAATCCCAAATCACATAGGCTTGCGCAATTCCCGGAAGGAACATGGTCAGGAGCAAAGCGGTGAGTAGCGGGAGGTGGCTGAAAGTATAGAAGAAGGTGCAGGCATAGATCAGCATCGTGAGCCACAAGAGCCAGGTCAGGCTGGTTAGCCAGATCACGTCCCCGAGATAATGCGCGACGGCGTAGGCCCCAATGAAGACGACGATCGTGGCGATCACACCGTCTGGATTGTAGTGGAATACGGCCAGTGCGGCCGCGGCAATAGACAGTGCATCGACGAACCATCCGCGCGCCGTGTCATAGCGGCGGGCGAGATTGTCGGGACAGATCTCTGGAATGCAATTTCCACTCATCGGGAATGGGTCGTCGCAATTGGCGGATCCGTTCATTTTCAGCCGCAAGCGGAAGCGCCGAAAAGCCGCGAAACGGCAAGCGTCGTTGCAGAATCCGCTCAATGCTTCTCGCGGTGCCTATGAGCGCGGCTTGCGTTTGCTTCGGTGATAGGTGAGCGCCAGTCCGACGCAATGGCGCAGAGCGATTTCGGGAGGGTCGTCGTCGAGGCTGAGGATGATGCTTCGGTTACCGCCGTAGTTCAGGCTTTCGGGATACAGCGAGCGAAACGTTTCAACCAGATTGGTATTGCAGTTGAAGTAGATCGCGTACCGGTTGGTGTCCTTGATCCGGTCAATCCGGATCGTGCTGCCGCTTCCGGTTGCCGTCGTGAGATAACTCGGCTGATTCCACTTCAGTGTCTCGTCGAGCGGGCCTACGCCTTCGATCCCTGCGGCGGTCTCGAAGATCAGTTGCCGGAGCGCCAAGAGCCTAGCCTTGATCGCCGGCGGATGCTGGTCGAATGCTGCTTTGACAGCTGGATCTGAAAAGCCTTGGGGAGGTCGCTTCGCCGTTCTGTTCGCATCCCGTATCGCAGTCATATGCGGTACCTCTGGTCAAAACGGCGGGCGGTTGATCCTCAGCTATCGACCTTCAGCGCCGCGATAAACGCTTCCTGCGGGATGTCGACCTTGCCGAACTGCCGCATCTTCTTCTTGCCTTCCTTCTGCTTCTCCAGAAGTTTGCGCTTGCGGCTGATATCACCGCCATAGCACTTCGCGGTCACGTCCTTGCGCAGCGCGCGGACGGTTTCGCGGGCAATCACCTTGCCGCCGATCGCCGCCTGGATCGGAATGACGAACATGTGCGGTGGGATCAGTTCTTTCATCTTCTCGACCATGGCGCGGCCGCGGCCTTCGGCGCGGGTGCGATGCACGAGCATCGACAGCGCATCGACCGGCTCGGCGTTGACCAGGATCTGCATCTTGACGAGATCGGCGGCCTTGTAGTCGGTCAGATGATAGTCGAACGAGGCGTAGCCCTTCGAGATCGACTTCAGCCGATCATAGAAGTCGAACACCACTTCGTTGAGCGGCAGCTCGTATTTCACCATCGCGCGGGCGCCGACATAGGTCAGCTCTTTCTGATTGCCGCGGCGTTCCTGGCAGAGCTTCAGCACGCTGCCGAGATATTCGTCGGGCGTCAGGATCGTGGCTTCGATCCACGGCTCCTGGATCTCGGCGATCTTCACCACATCCGGCATGTCGATCGGATTATGGATCTCGATCTCCTCGCCATCGGTGAGGTGCATCTTGTAGATCACGCTTGGCGCGGTCGCGATCAGGTTGAGATCGAATTCGCGGCTCAGGCGCTCCTGGATGATTTCCAGATGCAGCAGGCCGAGGAAGCCGCAGCGGAAGCCGAAGCCCAATGCGGCCGAGGTTTCCATTTCGAACGAGAACGACGCGTCGTTCAGCCGCAGCTTGCCCATCGCGGCGCGCAGCGTCTCGAAGTCGTCGGCATCGACCGGGAACAACCCGCAGAACACCACGGGGATCGCGGGCTTGAAGCCCGGCAGCATCTCGGTGACCGGCTTGCGATCGTCGGTGATGGTGTCGCCGACGCGGGTATCCGCGACTTCCTTGATCGCGGCCGTGATGAAGCCGATCTCGCCGGGGCCGAGCTCGTCCACATTGACCATCTTAGGCGTGAAGTAGCCGACGCGCTCGACATCATAGGCGGCGTTGGTGCCCATCATGCGGACGCGCTGGCCCTTCTTCATGACGCCGTCGACGACGCGGATGAGGACGACGACGCCGAGATAGACGTCGTACCAGCTATCGACCAACAGCGCCTTCAGCGTGGCCTCACGATCGCCCTTCGGTGGCGGCAGCCGGTGCACGATGGCTTCCAGAACGTCAGGCACGCCCAGACCCGTTTTTGCCGAGATCATCAACGCGTCCGAGGCGTCGATGCCGATGACGTCCTCGATCTGCTTCTTCACCTGCTCGGGCTCTGCCGCGGGCAGATCGACCTTGTTGAGGATCGGCACAATTTCGAGATTGGCGTCGAGTGCGTGATAGACGTTGGCAAGCGTCTGCGCTTCCACGCCCTGCGAGGCATCGACCACCAGCAGCGCGCCTTCGCAGGCGGCCAGCGAACGCGAGACCTCGTAGGCGAAGTCGACGTGGCCGGGCGTGTCCATCAGGTTGAAGATGTAATCCTTGCCGTCCTTGGCCTTGTAATGTAGGCGGACGGTCTGCGCCTTGATGGTGATGCCGCGCTCGCGCTCGATATCCATCGAATCGAGCACCTGCTCCTTCATCTCGCGCGCCTGCAACCCGCCGGTGATCTGGATCAGGCGGTCGGCCAGCGTCGATTTGCCATGGTCGATATGGGCGACGATGGAGAAGTTGCGAACGTTCGAAATCGGGGAGGTTGTCATGCGCGCGGGATAGCATTCAGGCCCCGATGCGGCAACCTTAATGCGGGTTTCGGCCTGATTCCCGGCCCTGTTTCCGTCACGGCATCCTGATTTTACTCCGGCCCGAAACACGCTAGGCAGGGGCCCATGAGTACAATCGCTTCCTCTACCCCCGCCAAACGCCGGGGCTTGCTGTCGATCGGCCGCCGCGGCGCTGCGCGGCTCGTTGCCTGGGCGTGTGATCCGCAATTGAGCGTCCTGCTGGTGCTCGGCTTCACGATCGCCCATGTGGTGCTGTGGACCGCGATCCTGTCCCAGGTAAAGGCGGCGCAGGACATCCATTTCGACGTCTCCGAGGGCTATGCCTGGGGGCAGAAGTTCCTGATGGGCTACGGCAAGCATCCGCCGCTATCGGGCTGGATCTCGGGCGTCTGGTTCAAATTTTTCCCGCCGGTGGACTGGGCGACCTATCTGCTCGCCATGGTCACGGTCGGCATCGGCATGATCGTTTGCTGGGCGATCGCGCTGCGCGTGGTCGATCGCCGCCGTGCCTTTTTCGTGCTGCTGATGGTCGCGATCTATCCGATCTTCAATTTCAAGGGCTTCAAATACAATCCGGACCTGCTGCAGCTGGTAACTTTGCCGCTGGTGGTGCTCGCTTATTTGCACGCGTTCGAGAAGCGCTCGATTCGCTCGGGCTTCCTGCTTGGCCTCGCCGCTGCGCTGGCGCTGATGACCAAATACTGGGTGGTGACGATGATCGGCGCCATCGGTCTGGCCGCGCTGATCCATCCCCAGCGGATGCTGTTCCTGCGCTCGCCGGCGCCATGGATCGCCATCGCGACGATGGCGGCGGCGCTGATTCCGCATCTCGACTGGGTGCGGCAGGTAGAATACGCGCCATTTCGTTATGCCGGCAATACCTATGCGATCTCGTCACGCTGGGAGAGTTTGCAGCTGGCGTGGGGCTATGTCGGCCATAACGTCGCGCTGCTGCTGTTGCCGCTGGGTTTGGCCGCTGCGGTGCTGGCCTGGGGCCCACGCTGGTGGGCGTCGGTGGCGCGCGATCCCCGCGCATTCGTCAGGCGGCCGTGGTCACTGACGACTAATCCCGGTGTCCGCAGGGATCAGGCCCTGAATATCTGGCTGATCCAGGCCATTGTCGCCGTCGGCCCGCCGATCGGTGCGTTGTTGTTCGACATCTACATCAAGACCGATTGGGGCATCTCGCTGTTCTTCCTGGTGCCGCTGGCAGTGATTGCGATTCCATCGCTGAGGGTGCCGCGGGGGGCGCTGGTACGGCTCGCCGCGATCTGGCTCGTCCTGTCGCTGGTTACGCTCGCCGCCGCACCGCAGATCGCCATCGCGTCACTGCCGCGCGATGCCAACGGCAATTTCGCCCACATCTCCTATTCGCAGCTCGCGCGTGAACTCACCGAGGTCTGGCACAAGCGCTTCCACACGCGCTGGAGCGAGGTCGTGGGCTTCGTCGATGTCGCCGAGCAGATGACGTTCTACAGTCCCGATCATCCGCTGCCGCTGACGCCTTACGAGCCGTGGCCGTCAGGCGTGACGTCGATGGCCGAAGCGAAGCGTAACGGCTTCATCGGAATCTGCATGGTCGGTGACTGGAAATTCGATCGCTGCGAAGCGTGGATGAAGGACAATCTCCCGAATGCCGAACGCATCGTGATGTCGACGCGACGCTTCTTCAAGGGCAACGTCGGCACGACCACGCGGTGGAATGTCTATGTGGTGGCGCCTGGAGCGATGAAATAGCCGTTCGCTGACGAAGCAGCTTTCGGCGAACCGCTACTCTTCGCCGAACTTGTTGGTCACAAGCTCGGTGATCGCATCCAGCGCCGCTTGAGCTTCGGCGCCCTTGGCAGTGACCATGATGCTGGTCCCGGGTCCGGCGGACAGCATCATCAGGCCCATGATGGATGTACCGCCAACGGTCTCGCCGTTGCGTGTCACCGTGACGTCGGCATTGAAGCGTTCGACCATCTGCACGAATTTGGCAGAGGCGCGCGCATGAAGGCCACGCTTGTTGGTAATCGGAATCTCGCGGGAGACGCTGCCGGACACCGTCGTATCGTCTGGGCTGTCGCTCATTTGCCGGCGAGAACGCGGCTGGCGATGGTGACGTATTTGCGGCCGGCTTCCTGTGCCATGGCGATCGCATCGGGCAGCGTGCGCTCTTCGCGCACCTTTGCGAGCTTCACCAGCATGGGCAGATTGATACCGGCAAGAACCTCGACCTTTGGCCGGCTCATGCAGGAGATCGCCAGATTCGATGGCGTGCCGCCGAACATATCAGTGAGGATGGCAACGCCATCGCCACTGTCGACGCGATTGACCGCTTCGATAATGTCGCTGCGACACAAATCGGAATCGTCTTCGGCGCCGATCGTCACGGCTTCAATTTGTTTTTGCGGACCCATTACGTGCTCAAGCGCCGCCTTAAACTCGTCGGCAAGGCGCCCATGGGTCACAAGTACTAGACCAATCATCGGAAACTCCTCGTGGGTGCTTTTGGTGCACCGCACGAAAGGGCCACTTTGACCATCCAGAGCCCCTATGCAAGAGGGCTCTTCGCGAATCTCCCTTAAATTGCACGGATGCGGCGGGAAGTAGCGCGGGTCTATTCGGTGGCGATAGTGGGACTAATATGGTTACCAATTCCCTTCGAGCAATCGTCCAAAGGTCGCACTGCGGCTAAACCATCGTTTGTAATAAGCGCGGCTACGACCAATGGTAGTGGTGAAAAGCCTGTCCCGACCGGGATTCGGGGCAATTCAACGCCCTCCAGTGTGGTTTTGAGCGCTTCCGGCTCTGGCAGGCGTGCAGCGTCGGTGGCGGCGAGATCGACCACCAGCCCGACGATGGCACCGGTAGCGCAGTCCAGACGCCGGATTCCGAGCCCCCTGACCTCAAGCAGCCCGACCAGTTCGGGCGCCGGCCGTACCCACAGTTTTCCATCCCTGACATCCAGATGCACCCGGTCGTCGCCGACCAGCATGGCTTCGGGAAGCTGTCCACTCTGAGCGGCGAGGATCAGGTCGAAGACCAGCCGCGATTTCCCGGAGCCGGACGGCCCCCGGATCAGGACGGCGCGGTCATCGACCAGTACGGCGGAGGCATGGATGCTTTTGCCATCCGCGCTCATGTGGCCGGCAACCGTACCACGAAGCGCGCACCGAGCACCGGGATCTCGCCGTCGGCATTGGCCGGGCCGATGCGGTTCTCCGCCCAGATCGTACCGCTATGGGCCTCGACGATCTGCTTGGAGATCGACAGGCCGAGGCCAGAATTCTGACCAAAGCCCTGATGCGGGCGGTCGGTGTAAAAGCGTTCGAAGATCCGTTCGAGTGCATCCAGTCCGATGCCGGGGCCGTCGTCATCGACGACGATCTCGATCTTGCCTTTCAGGCGACGGCAGACGATCCGCACCTTGCCGCCCGGCGTCGAGAATGACTGCGCATTGGTGACGAGATTGGTGATGACCTGACCGAGGCGGGAATCGTGGCCCGGCACTGAAAAGGCGTCGGTGGCAGCGCCTTCGAAGCGGACTTCAACGCCGACGTCATGACCGAGCTTGGTTTCGTTGGCGACCGAGGTCAGTGTGGTCAACAACCGTCGGACATCGACGGGCGCAGTGTCGTTGCGCTGTAGTTCGGCGTCGAGACGGCTGGCGTCGGAAATATCCGAGATCAACCGGTCAAGCCGCCGCACGTCGTGTTCGATCACCGCGAGCAGGCGGCCGCGGCTGTTGTCGTTCTTTGCCAGCGGGAGTGTTTCCACGGCGGAGCGCAGCGAGGTCAAAGGATTCTTGAGCTCGTGGGAGACGTCGGCCGCGAACATCTCGATGGCCTCGATGCGGTTATAAAGCGCATCGGTCATGTCGCGCAGCGCTCCGGAGAGATGGCCGATCTCGTCGCGGCGGCGTGTGAAATCCGGGATCTCGACACGGGTGCGGATGCGGCGGCGAACGCGCTCGGCGCTGTCGGCCAGCCGTCGCACCGGACCTGCGATGGTCGATGCCAGCAGCAGCGACAGCACGATCATCACCACGGCCGCGACCGCAAAGACTTTCAGAATCGCCAGACGTTCGGCGGTCACCATCTGATCGATGTCGTCGCCCTGGGTCGACAGCATCAGCGAACCATGGACGGCGCGGAAGCGCTGCACTGGGACGGCGACCGAGACGATGACTTCGCCCCGTTCGTTGATGCGCACCATGCTGCTCTTCAGACCGTCGAGCGACTGTTGCACTTCCTGATAGCCGTTGCCGTTTTCCGGACCAAGTTCGCGATACAGCGGAAGGTCGCCGCGATTGAGCCAGGTTCGGACCGCGATCATTGTGCGTTCGGCAAAGCCGGGCTTTTCGGTGGTCGGGGGCGGCAGTTCGAAACGCAGCACATCACCGCGGCCATAAAGGCTGCGGCTGTCGAGGATCAGCACGCCATCGCGGTCGTAAATGCGCGCACGAGTCTTGGTTGGCGAAATCAGCCGCCGCAGCACCGGCGCGACGCGTTCGGGATTGATCGGGAAATCGAGGCCGGAGAGTTCGTCCGGCACGCCATAGGTTTCACCGGGCTTGAGATCGAGCAAGCGGTCGGGGTCGATCGTGATCGTATTGGTTTCGACGGTTGCCGAAGCGGCAATGGCGCTGGCGATGATTTCGGCCTGCACCAGCAGGCTCTGCGCACGCGCGTCGATCAGGCCGGCGCGAAACTGTGAGAGATAGAGAATACTGGCGACCAGGGCGCAGAGGCCGGCGAGGTTGAGCGAGACGATGCGGCGCGTCAGACTCGAAAAGGTCAGTGCAACGAAGAACTGCCGGGCACGGCGGAGCCAGTCAAGCGGGCGCTGCCAGCCGCGACGGGTGCGATCGGTATCGCCGCCTGCCGCATGCGGCGACGTGCCGTCGGCGTCCAGGCTTTCATCAGGCTGCGTACGATCCAGCAATGCCAAAACTGCCCGGTTGTTGTCGATATCTGCGATGCGCCACGCGGCGCGCATTGTTGCGTGTGCGGATGCGCATTCTAGCGCAGCACGGCTGAGCCGTCAGGCCCCCAGCCGTGCCGCGGGAACCCTTACAGATCAGGTTTCCTTGAAGCGATAACCGACGCCATACAGCGTCTCGATCATCTCGAAGTCGTCGTCGACGACCTTGAACTTCTTGCGCAGCCGCTTGATGTGGCTGTCGATGGTGCGATCGTCCACATAGACCTGATCGTCATAGGCGGCATCCATCAGCGCGTTGCGGCTCTTCACCACGCCGGGGCGCGTCGCCAGCGCCTGCAGGATCAGGAACTCGGTGACGGTCAGCGTGACCGGCTCGTTCTTCCAAGTGCAGGTGTGACGTTCCGGATCCATCCGCAGCAAACCGCGATCGAGTGCCTTGGCGTCGGTCTCCTTCGGGGCGGCAGTCGGGTCCTTCGGCGCGGCGCGGCGCAGCACGGCTTTGACGCGCTCGACCAGCAGACGCTGCGAAAACGGTTTGCGGATGAAATCGTCGGCGCCCATTTTCAGGCCGAACAGCTCGTCGATCTCCTCGTCCTTCGACGTCAGGAAGATCACCGGCAGATCGGACTTCTGGCGCAGACGGCGCAGTGTCTCCATGCCGTCCATGCGAGGCATCTTGATATCGAGGATTGCGAGGTCCGGCTGGCTCGTGCGGAAGCCATCGAGTGCGGAAGCACCATCCGTATAGGTCATGATGCGGTAGCCCTCGGCTTCCAGCGCGATCGATACGGATGTGAGAATGTTACGGTCGTCGTCGACCAGTGCGATAGTTGGCATGAGCCTACTTTCCGAAGCGGGATGGGCTATCCGGCAGAATTCGACAATCCGCCGTATGAGGTGGCCTTAAGAACACAGTCAACGAGCAATGCAAGCTGGGCTGAAGTGTGGCCGAGTTCCCTGAACGCTTGAATGACGCGTGGGTTCCATAGATGTATAGACCTCCCGCCAAAGAAGAAGAAGCTACTTTTTGCAATGAAATACGGGATTTAACCATGCAGTCGACCCCTGATTTCGACCCCTCGCGCGTCACCCGGTCGCTGTTGCGGCGCAGTCGGCAGGGGGCGCTGGCTACCCTGGCCGTCGGTTCCGGCGATCCTTATTGTGCGCTGGCCAATGTCGCGAGCCACCCGGACGGGTCGCCGATTCTCCTGATTTCCAGGCTGGCGCTCCATACCCGCAATATTCTGGCCGATGCCCGCGTCTCGCTGATGCTCGATGAGCGGGCGCCGGGGGACCCCCTGGAGGGCTCGCGCATCATGCTCGGAGGTCTCGCGCAGGAGGCCAGCGACAGCGAAAAATCGCTGCTGCGCCGGCGCTATCTCAGCGTCCATCCATCCGCGCAAGCCTTTGTGGATTTTAAGGATTTTTCGTTCTTCCGGATCAAGCCGAAGAGTGCCCATCTGGTGGCCGGCTTTGGCCGTATCAACGACCTGAAGCCGGAGCAATTCCTGACCGATCTCACCGATGCCGAAGGGATGCTGGAGGCCGAGGAGGGCGCTGTTGCTCATATGAACGCCGATCATCTCGATGCGCTTAATCTCTATGCAACGAAGCTTCTCCACGCGGACGCAGGCGACTGGCGGTGCACCGGATGCGATCCGGATGGCATGGACCTGCAGAACGGCGCGACGGTGATCCGGCTGGACTTTCCGCGGCGGATTGTCACTCCGGGTGCATTGCGGCAAGTCCTGAAGGAACTCGCAGAGCAGGCCCGCGCTTTGAATAATTGAGCGGTATCAAGTGCCGTGCTGGAATAAACCAAATATGCGGACAGCAGCTTGGCATTTCACATCTTCGTCACTATTAGATCGCCGGGTTACGGCCTCGGTGGTTATAATGACGGCTACCGCTGCTGACGTGCGATTGAAGACAGTTGCACAGGTCGGATATGCGGACTCAAGGAGGAATATTCCGTGCAAGAGACGGGCGTACGCAACGGTGCCTATGGCGCCGACAAATTCGGACTGAAAAATCTCAAAGCGGTGAACTGGAATCTCGGCGCGCCGCAGCTTTACGAATATTCGCTGCGTAACGGCGAAGCCGAATTGTCGTCCGATGGCGCGCTCTGTGCTGACACGGGTGAATTTACCGGCCGCAGCCCGAAGGACAAGTTCACCGTCAAGGACGCTTCCACCGAACAGATGTGGTGGGCTGGCAATCAGGCGATCACGCCGGAGCAGTTCGAAGCGCTCTATATCGATTTCAAGAAGCACGCCGAAGGCATGACCCTGTTCGCGCAGGACCTTTATGGCGGCGCCGATCCGAGTTTCCAGATCAAGACCCGCGTGTTCACCGAACTAGCATGGCATTCGCTGTTCATCCGCACGCTGCTGATCCGTCCGGAAGCCGCTGCGTTGAAGGACTTCGTGCCTGAACTCACCATCATCGACCTGCCGAGCTTCAAGGCCGATCCCAAACGTCACGGCTGCCGGTCGGAAAACGTCGTGGCCATCGATTTCGCCCGCAAGATCGTCCTGATCGGCGGGTCTTATTATGCCGGCGAAATGAAGAAGTCTGTCTTCACCACGCTGAACTACTATCTGCCCGCCAAGGGCGTGCTGCCGATGCATTGCTCGGCCAATGTCGGCCCCGACGGCGACAGCGCGATCTTCTTCGGCCTCTCCGGCACCGGCAAGACCACGCTCTCGGCCGACCCGAAGCGCACGCTGATCGGCGACGACGAGCATGGCTGGGGCAAGGATGGCATCTTCAATTTTGAAGGCGGCTGCTACGCCAAGACCATCAAACTCTCCGAAGAAGCCGAGCCCGCGATCTATGCGGCGAGCAAGCGTTTCGGCGCGGTGCTGGAAAATGTCGTGCTCGACGCCAACACCCGCCTGCCGGATTTCGACGATGGCTCGAAGACCGAGAACACCCGTTCCGCCTATCCGCTCGACTTCATCCCGAATGCGTCGCGCACCGGCCGCGCGCCGCAGCCGAAGAATGTGGTGATGCTCGCCGCCGACGCGTTTGGCGTGCTGCCGCCGATCGCCAAGCTGACTCCGGCGCAGGCGATGTATCACTTCCTGTCCGGCTACACCGCCAAGGTCGCTGGCACCGAGCGCGGCCTCGGCAACGATCCGGAGCCGGAATTCTCGACCTGCTTCGGCTCGCCGTTCCTGCCGCTCGATCCGTCGGTCTATGGCAACATGCTGCGCGACCTGATCGCCAAGCACAATGTCGACTGCTGGCTGGTCAATACCGGCTGGACCGGTGGCAAGTATGGCGTCGGTTCGCGCATGCCGATCAAGGTGACCCGCGCGCTGCTGACTGCGGCGCTGAACGGCTCGCTGCGCAACGTGGAATTCCGCACCGACAAGTATTTCGGCTTCGCAGTCCCGACCGCGCTGGATGGCGTGCCGTCGGAGATCCTCAATCCGGTGAACACCTGGAAGGACAAGGACGAGTTCGATGCCACCGCGCGCAAGCTGGTTGGCATGTTCCAGAAGAACTTCGCCAAGTTCGAAGCCCAGGTCGATGCGGATGTCCGCGCCGCTGCACCGGATGTGAAGCTGGCTGCTGAGTAATTTGCTGCTTTGATTGTGAGTGCGAAAGGGCGGCCGTAAGGCCGCCCTTTTTCATGTCACGCGGAACCTATCAGCCGTCATGCCCGGTCAGCGCGAAGCGAGCTTCGCTAGATGTGCCGGGCATCCACGTCTTGGTCTTAGAAAAAGACGTGGATGGCCGGGACAAGCCCGGCCATGACGAAACCGTTAGTCGGCATGCGATGCACGACCCGCTAGAACGCGAAGACTGGATTGCTTCGTCGCAAGGGCTCCTCGCAATGACGGCTGACAGGCAAGGACACTTCAAATGAAAAACGTCATGCTCTCCTGGCCGCTCTGGGCGCTGCTGTCCGCGGCCTTTGCGGCGCTCACGGCGATCTTCGCCAAGGTCGGCATCGAGAACGTCAATTCCGATTTTGCCACTTTCATCCGCACCATCGTTATCCTGCTGGCCGCGGGCATGATGGTCTATGTCACCGGCAACTGGCAGTCGCCGTCCAATGTATCAGCGAAGACGTGGGTGTTTTTGGTGCTGTCTGGTTTCGCGACCGGAGCATCGTGGATCTGCTACTTCCGCGCGCTGAAACTTGGCAATGCCGCGCAGGTGGCGCCGATCGACAAGCTCAGTGTGGTGTTCGTGGCGGTGTTTGCCGTGTTGTTTCTCGGCGAGAAATTGTCGCTGCCGAACTGGCTCGGCGTCATCCTGATCGCCTGCGGCGCGGTGCTCGTTGCGTATCGCGCGTGAGCACCGTCGCGCTTAGGTTGCCTTTCGTGCCTGCAGACTCGGTGTGCCCGGCAGATCGCCAGCAACCGGCACGCCCCAGATATCATCGGCATATTCGCGGATGGTGCGGTCTGACGAGAACCAGCCCATCCTGGCGGTGTTGAGGATCGCGGCGCGGCTCCAGGCTGAGCCGGCTCTCCACCGCGTGTCGATGCCGCGCTGGGCTTCGTAATAGGAGTCGAAGTCGGCCGAGACCACATAGTGATCGAGGTGGCGCAGCGCGTGGCCGACCGACGCGTAACGGCCGGGATCATCCGGCGAGAACGCGCCGGTCTCGATGGCCTGGATGGCGCGGCCGAGATTAGGCGATTTGTTGATCACGTCAGAAGCGTCGAGGCCCTTGGCGCGGCGCTCAACCACCTCAGCAGCGGTCATGCCGAAGATCGCGATGTTCTCCGGGCCGACATTGTCGCGGATTTCGATATTGGCGCCGTCCAGCGTGCCGATGGTCAGCGCGCCGTTCAGCGAGAGCTTCATATTGCCGGTGCCGGAGGCTTCCATGCCGGCGGTCGAGATCTGTTCGGACAGATCGGCCGCGGGAATGATGACTTCCGCGAGGCTGACATTGTAGTCCGGCAGGAACGCGACCTTCAGCTTGCCGCCGATCGTGGTATCGTTGTTCACGACTTCGGCCACATCGTTGATCAGGCGAATGATCAGCTTGGCATAACGATAGCTCGCTGCCGCCTTGCCGGCGAAAATCTTGACGCGCGGCACCCAGTCCTTGCCCGGCTCGTCCTTGATCGCCTGATAAAGCGCGACTGTTTCAATGAGGTTGAGCAATTGTCGCTTGTATTCGTGGATGCGCTTGATCTGCACGTCGAACAGCGCCGAGGGATCGGCCTGAACGCCGAGTTTCTCGCCAATCACGCGCGCGAGCGCGAGTTTGTTGTGATGCTTGACCTTGCGGAATTCCTGCTGGAACGCGGCATCGCCGGCAAAAGCCTCGAGCTTGATGAGCCGCGTGGGATCGTCGAGCACGGCTTCGCCGCAGGTGGCGCGCAACAGGTCGGTGAGCTTCGGATTGGCCAGCATCAGCCAGCGGCGGAAAGTAATGCCGTTGGTCTTGTTGGTGATGCGACCGGGATAGAGCTGGTTGAGATCGTGGAACACGGTCTCCTTCATCAGCTCCGAATGCATCGCCGAGACGCCGTTGATGCGGTGCGAGCCGATGAAAGCGAGATTGCCCATGCGCACGCGGCGACCTGATGTCTCGTCGATGATCGAGACTGAGGCGCGATAGGCGGTGTCGCCGGGGCGCGTCGCATCGGCGCGGTCGAGATGCGCTTCATTGATGCGGTAGATGATTTCGAGATGCCGCGGCAGCAGACGCTGGAACAGTTCGACCGGCCATGTCTCCAGCGCTTCGGGCAGCAGCGTGTGGTTGGTGTAGGACAGCGTCGCGTTGGTGATCTGCCAGGCGGCGTCCCAGCGCATATTGTGCTGATCGACCAGGATGCGCATCAGCTCGGCAATGGCGAGGCTCGGATGCGTGTCGTTCATCTGCACCGCCGCCTTGTTGGCGAGGCCACGCAGGTTGCCGTCGGAATGGAGGTGACGCTTGACGAGATCCTGCAGCGAGGCGGAGACGAAGAAGTATTCCTGGCGCAAACGCAATTCGCGGCCGGCGGCGCTCTCGTCGTTCGGATAGAGAAACTTGCAGATGGCCTCGGCGCGCGCCTGTTCGGCGCTGGCGCTGACATAGTCGCCGGTGTTGAAGACGTCGAGCCGCAGTGGATCCGGCGCGCGCGCCGACCACAGCCGTAGCGCGTTCACATGCTGGCCACGCCAGCCGACGATGGGGGTATCATAGGCAACGGCCTCAACGGTCTCGCCGGGATGCCAGATCACCTGCTTGCGGCCCTTGCCGTCATCGATGGTCTCGATGCTGCCACCGAAATAAACGTTATACGTGACCTCGCGCCGGGGTAGTTCCCACGGATTGCCGAAGCCGAGCCACTCGTCGGGATATTCCTGCTGCACGCCGTGCGAGATGACCTGACGAAACAGGCCGAAGTCATAGCGGATGCCGTAGCCGAAAGCCGGAATGCCGAGCGTCGCCATGCTCTCCATGAAGCAGGCGGCGAGGCGGCCGAGGCCGCCATTGCCGAGCGCAGCATCGGGCTCGCATTTTCGGAGTTCGTCGAGGCCGACACCGAGGTCGCCGAGCGCCGCCTCAAACAGTGGCAGCAGGCCCATATTGTTCAGCGCGTCGGTGAACAGGCGGCCGATCAGGAATTCCAGCGAGAGGTAATAGACCCGCTTGCGGCCGGCATCGTAGCTCTCTTTGTCCGAGGTCAGCCAGCGATGCACCATGCGGTCGCGCAATGTCAGTGCGGCAGCCTTGTACCAGTCGTGCTTGGTGGCGAAGGCGGCTTCCTTGCCGATTGCCAGCCTCAGCTTGACGAGAATGGCGCTCTTGATGTCGGCAAGCGCCAGTTCATCGACAGGCATATTCTCCGGCTGGAATTTTGCTGGGACTGATTGATCTGACAAACCGGCCATCCTGAGCTGTGTCACTGACCAAAATCATACGCGCATTTGGCTGCTCCCGGAACCCGTGGGGGTGGCGAGCTTTTGCCATGGAACTGCCCGGGATTTGGGCAGGCACGCGAGAACCGGATTTATAAAAACTGGAACAAATTAAGAACAAATTAGTAAGCTATTGATATTCCGAGGTGATTCGTTGACTTCGCCTACAATATCTATGGTCTGTTCAAGCTCGCGAGGACTAGATGTCCACCATTGCCTTCGATCAGTTTGCTCTCACCCGCATAGCCGACTTCGCGCGGTCGCTGTCGCGGCTGCATTTGATGGCGCGCCGGCATCCGATCGATGACGATCAGATAGATCGCGAGTTCAACACCGTTTGCCTGTCGGTCTGGGGCTATACGACGGACGACATCAGCGATGACCTGTTTTCGCTGGAGGACCACGCCTGGCTCGATCAGCTCGACGAGGCGCATGCGCGGATCTTCGCCGCGGAACAAGGCTACGACCTCGTCGACGACCACGGA
Organism: Tardiphaga sp. 42S5; assembly: GCF_034044155.1. NCBI lineage: Bacteria > Pseudomonadati > Pseudomonadota > Alphaproteobacteria > Hyphomicrobiales > Nitrobacteraceae > Tardiphaga > Tardiphaga sp. 42S5. The sequence continues at coordinate 1,441,227 of NZ_CP139027.1, forward strand.
ATGCTGACGGACTGGTGGGGCTATTGCTGGATGATCCTCGCCGAGAAGCGCGGGTTGCTGACGCCGGAGAATCGCGCGGCAGCGCGTGCCGAGATCGAGGAGAAGTATCTCTCGGCGCCGAACGTGATCGGCGTCATCGTCGGGCGATGATCTATTGAAGCTCGGCGCGCTTGGCGCGGGCAGCCGGCGCGCTCTTCGGCACGACGGTCGTGGCAGCAGCCGGCGCTGCATCACGCGCGGCTTCTGAAATGGGCGCTTCGTCGGTGATCATTTCTGCAGAGACCGGTGCGACCTTCATCTCGCCGAGCCGGGCACGGACATCAGAGGTCAGGCCGGGATAATTTGCAACCGGCGTGAATTCCGCGGTCTGGGTGTTGCCGGTGCGGACGCCCGAGAAAGCGACGAGGCCGTTGGTAGTGGCGATGACATCGCCGGGACGCAAAGAAGTGTCCAGCGTGAGATCGACCGGCGCGAGGCCGGAGGGATCGCGGCCGTTGCAGGTGCAGTCGGCTTTCAGCGCCTTGCGATAGACGAAGGCGTTTTCCAGATCGTTGTAACGCTCACCGGTGCTCGATGATGCGTTCTCGATGCTGCTGCCGAACAGGATCTTGGTGGTCGCCGCCGGGCAGAATGCCTGGCACATCTGCGCCGGGCTCATGCCGCGACCGAGCGGAAAATACTTGCCGTCGCAGGTGCGCACGCAGAAGGCGGGACCGGAGCCGCCGATAGATGCGCTGCGCTGAGGTGGCGGCGCATCGGCCGGCGTGTTGAGGCCGAACGGATCCGAGAAGAAATTGCTCTCGGCCGGTGGCGCGCCACGGCGCTGTTGCTGTTTCTGCGGCTGGTTGCCGCCGAACAGGAAGTCGAAGAAATTTTGCGCAGATGCCATCTGCGGGGTCAGCGCGACGAGACTCATCGCCGTCAGCAGCACCAGGGGACGCACGACACGCGAGGATGTTCGATTGTGACGCAACGCCAGCTCCGCGACCGCATGTCAGTGCCCGAGCGAAAACGCTCCGGTGCGGTGTCATGTTAGGGTGTCATGGTAAATGAATGGTAACCAGCGCAGCGGGCTAGATGAAAAACACCCATGTCATCACCAGGAAGACCGGGATCAGCACCGCACCCGACCATAGGATGTAACCAAAGAAGCTTGGCATTTTTATGCCCGCGTCGCGGGCGATGGCATAGACCATGAAGTTCGGGGCGTTGCCGATATAGGTGTTGGCGCCCATGAACACTGCGCCTGCCGAAATCGCCGCCAGCGTCGCCGCCCCCGTCGTCATCAGCGTCTTGGCATCGCCGCCGGTGAGTTCGAAGAACACCAGATAGGTTGGGGCGTTGTCGAGGAACGACGACAGGATGCCGGTGAGCCAGAAATAGGCCGCGTTGTTCGGCGTACCGTCGGCATGGCTGACAAGGGCAACCAGCGGTGCAAACGGCCCCTGCGCGCCCGCCTGCAGTATCGCCATCACAGGCACGATGCAGATGAAGATGCCGGCGAACAACAGCGCGACTTCCTCGATCGGGCCCCACTTGAAATCGTTGGCCTTGCGGTGCTCGGCCTTTGTCAGCCACAGCGACGCAAATGTCACCAGCACGAAAATCACGTCGCGGAGCAGATCCTGCAATGCGAGCGGCGTGCCGAGCACGGTGAAAGTGATGCCGGGCTTCCAGCTCGCGCTCATCAGGATCGCGCCGATGATTACGACCAGCAGCAGCAGGTTGATCTTGCCGTGCAGATGAACAGGCGAATCCGGCGTCGGGTCTTTCTTCCTGGGAAAGTTGCCTTCGCGATGATGCAAATAGACGTCGAGCACCATGAAGATCGCCAGCACGATGCTGGCCGCGAACAGCGTTTCCGGAAAAATGTGCACCGTGGTCCAGAAGAAATCGACGCCGCGGAGGAAGCCAAGGAAGAGTGGGGGGTCGCCGAGCGGCGAGAGCGAGCCGCCGATATTCGAGACGAGGAAGATGAAGAACACCACCACGTGGACGTTAGTGCGACGATCGTCATTGGCGCGGATCAGCGGCCGGATCAGGATCATCGACGCACCGGTGGTACCGACAACGCTCGCGATCAGCGTGCCGAAGCCCAGCAGCACCGTATTGGTGAACACGCTGTTATGCAGGTTGCCTTCGACATAGATTCCGCCGGCCACCGTGAACAGCGCCAGCAGCAGCAGGATGAAGGGCATGTATTCGAGCAGCACGGTGTGGGAGAGCGTGTGCACCACCGTCGTTGCGTCAGTCACGAAGAACAGCGGCACGATCACCAGCGCGGCCCAGAATGCGGCGAACTTGCCGTAATGGTGCTCCCACAGGTGATGATAGACCACCGGCCCCGTGGCGATGCACAGCAGGATGCCGGCAAATGGTAATGCCCACAGCAGCGACAGCCCGGTGCCATCGAGGCCGCCTTCGGCGGCATGCGCCATATCGGGTGCTAGCGTGACGATGAGGGGGAAAGCGGCGAGAACGAGGAAGCGAAGCAAAGCGTGACCTTTCACTGCATCCTCGCGCACATTGCGCGCGAACGGAGCCGATGAAGGATCAACCCTTCAGAAATTCTCCGGCCTTGTAAAGCGAGCGAAACGCCACGCCGGCCTTGGCGAAGGTCTCGGCTGCACCTTCGTCGCGGTCCACCATAGTGAACACCAGCACGACTTCGCCGCCGGCCTCGCGCACGGCGTCGAGCGCCTTCACGGCAGAGCCACCAGTGGTGGTGACGTCCTCGACGATGACGATGCGCTTACCCTCCAGCGTTTCGCCCTTGGCGAGGCCTTCCACAGCGAGGCGCGCGCCATGTTCCTTCGGCTTCTTGCGGACGAAGAAGGCCGCGATCGGATGGTTCTTCAGCCAGGAGAGCTGCGCCAGCGCGCCGGCCAGCGGCACGGCGCCCATTTCCAGCCCGCCGACATAATCGAGATTGTCGTCGCGCAGCGCGTCATAGGTCAGCTCGGCCAGCAGGGCCGCGCCTTCCGGGTGGCACATCGTGGGTTTCAGGTTGAAATAGAAATTGCTCTTGCGGCCCGAAGCCAGCGTGATCTCGCCGTAACCGAACGAACGGTCGCGGATGATCTCGAACAGGCGGGCGCGGGCGGCTGATTTGGTCAATGGCATGTCTCTGTTGAAACGGTCTCTGTGCTGAACCGGGCGCAATCTATCGGCGCTTTCCGGCACATTCCAGACTGGCGCGGGCCCCGTCAACACTCTCGGGCCGTTTTACCGCCCATCGAGACGATGCTACAGACCGGGCAACAAGATCAGGCAAGACCGGAAGAGGAATCGCATGACTATCGAGCTGCACACCTGGAATACGCCGAACGGCCGCAAGGTCTCCGTCGCGCTGGAGGAAATGGGGCTGCCTTACAAGGTTTTCCCGGTGCATATCGGCAAGGGCGAGCAGATGAAGCCCGAATTCCTGAAAATCAGCCCTAACAACAAGATCCCGGCCATCGTTGATCCCGGGGGGCCGGATGGCAAGCCGGTCAGTGTGTTCGAATCCGGCGCCATCCTCCTCTATCTCGGCGAGAAGACCGGCAAATTCCTGCCGAAGTCTCTCGGTGAGCGGATTCCGGTGCTGGAATGGCTGATGTGGCAGATGGGAGGCTTCGGCCCGATGCCTGGCCAGGTGCATCATTTCATCGCGCTGGAGGACGAAAGCCAGCGTGCCTACGGGTTGAAGCGCTATTCCGACGAAACGCGCCGGCTCTATGGCGTGCTGGATCGTCGTCTGGCCGACCACGAATTCGTCGCCGGCGCGCTGTCGGTGGCCGATTTCGCCATCCTCGGCTGGGCCTGGCGCCATGAGCGCCACAAGGTGTCGTTCGCCGATTTCCCGAATGTCGGCCGCTGGTACGACACGCTGATGGCGCGTCCGGGCGTGAAGCGCGGCATGGACGCGAAGCTGGATTGAGGTCGGCTCCCTCTCCCCGCCCTTTGCGGGGAGAGGGCTGGGGTGAGGGGCATGGTGCTGACGTCACAACGTCCCTGCTACTCGCGTATTACTCAACGCGTGGTTCGACTTTCCGATCCGATAGACTGTTAGTGAGGCAGGCCCGGTATCCTGCCTCTCACCCGCGCGCAAAGGTGCGCGCGACCTCTCCCCGCAAAGAGCGGGACGAGGTTAGGAAGATCACGCCTTCCGCGTTTCCAGCGCCATCCGCACGGCGAGGCCGGCGAGCACCGTGCCCATCAGCCAGCGCTGCAGTTTGAGCCAGGTCGGTCGTTCGCCGAGAAACAGCGCGATCGACCCGGCGCCGAGCGCGATCAGTCCGTTGACGCCGACGCTGATGATGGTCTGTGTCGATCCCAGCACCAGCGACTGCGTCAGCACGCTGCCGGCCGTGGGATCGATGAACTGCGGCAGCAGAGCCAGATACAGCATCGCGATCTTCGGATTGAGCAGATTGGTAACGAAGCCCATGACGAACAGTTTGCGTGGGCTGTCGATGGCGAGCTTCTTGACCTGGAACGGCGAGCGGCCGTTCGGCTTCAGCGCCTGCCAGGCCAGCCACAGCAGATAGGCCGCGCCGGCGAGGCGTAGCGCGTCATAGGCATAGGGCACCGCGAACAGCAGCGCGGTGATGCCGAAGGCCGCGCAGAGCATGTAGAAAATGAAGCCCAGCGCCACGCCGCCGAGCGACACCATGCCGGCCGCAGGCCCCTGCGTGATCGAGCGCGAGATCAGATAGATCATGTTCGGTCCCGGCGTCAGCACCATGCCGAGCGAGACGAGGGCAAAACCGAGCAGGGATGTGAGATGGGGCATGGGACCATTCGCTGGCTGGGAATGGTCGTTGTTTAGCCCATGGGATGGCGTCGAACCATTTCAGATTCGGCATCGCAGATAGTCGAAATCCATCTGCGGCGCCGATTTGGGCGGTAAAACTAGTGCGCCTCTTCCCAATTATCCGCTGCGCGGGCGTCGACGTGCAGCGGCACCGACAGCAGCACCGCCGGGAACGGTGCGTCCTGCATCGTGTGCTGCACGATCGGCAGCGTCGCCGCGACTTCGTCGTCGGGCACCTCGAAGATCAGTTCGTCATGCACCTGCAGCAGCATCTTCGCTGACAGCTTCTTCTCCGCCAGCGCGTCTTCCATCCGCGTCATGGCGCGGCGAATTATGTCGGCGGCGGTGCCCTGCAGGCGGGCATTGATCGCGGCGCGTTCGTTGAAGGCGCGGATCGAGGCGTTCGAGGCCTTGATGTCCGGGTAATGACATTTACGCCCGAACAGGGTCTGCACATAGCCGTGCTCCCGGCAGAAATCGCGGGTTTGGTCCATATAGGCGCGGATGCCGGGGAAACGCTCGAAGTACTTCTTGATATAGGCGCCGGCTTCCTCGCGGGGGATGCTGAGCTGGTTGGCGAGGCCGAAGGCCGAAATGCCGTAGATGATGCCGAAATTGATCGCCTTGGCGCGGCGGCGGATTTCCGCCGGCATGTCCTTCACCGGCACGCCGAACATTTCCGACGCCGTCATGGCGTGAATGTCGAGCCCGTCCTGGAAGGCCTGCTTCAACACCGGGATATCGGCGATCTCCGCGAGCAGTCGCAATTCGATCTGCGAGTAGTCGGCCGACACCAGCTTGTGTCCATCAGCGGCGATGAAGGCGCGGCGGATCTTGCGGCCGTCCTCGGTACGTACCGGGATGTTCTGTAGATTCGGTTCGTTGGACGACAGGCGTCCCGTGGTCGTCGCTGCCAGCGCATAGGTGGTGTGAACGCGATGGGTCTGCGGATGCACGTAATTAGGCAGTGCGTCGGTATAGGTCGAGCGCAATTTCGAAACCTGCCGCCAGTCCAGAATCTTGCGCGGGAATTCGTGGCCCTGTTCGGCGAGGTCATCAAGCACCTGCGCGGACGTCGACCATGCGCCGGTCTTGGTCTTGCTGCCGCCCGGCAGGCCCATCTTGCCGAACAGGATGTCGCCGAGCTGCTTGGGACTGCCGATATTGACCTCTTCGCCGGCAATCTCGCGGATTTCGGCTTCGATGCGCGCAGCGGTCTGCGCGAAGTCGGCCGAGAGTTTCGACAATACCTGACGGTCGATGGAAATGCCGCGGCGCTCCATGCGGGCCAGCACGGAAATCAGCGGCCGCTCCAGCGTTTCATAGACGGTGGTCATGTGCTCGGCCGCAAGGCGCGGCTTCAGCACATTCCATAGCCGCAGCAGCACGTCGGTGTCTTCGGCGGCATAGGCCGTGGCGCGGTCGATCTTGACCTGCTCGAACGTCAGCTTGCCCTTACCGGAGCCGATCAGTTCGCCAAAGGTCAACATGGCATGGCCGAGCCAGATCTCGGCGAGCGCATCGAGGCCATGGGCGTTGCGCCCGGCGTCGAGCGCATAGGACATCAGTTGCACGTCGTCATGATTGCGCAGCGTGATGCCGTGTTGTGCGAGTAGCACCGCGGTGAACTTGATGTTGAAGCCGATCTTCAGCAGGCCCGCGGATTCCAGCACCGGTTTCAGCGCGTCAAGCGCATCGGCAGCCTTGATCTGGTCGGGATCGAGATCGGCGGCGAACAGGCCTGCGCCGTCGCCGGACTGGCGATGGGCCAGCGGCACATAGCAGGCATCATTCGGACCGAGCGACAGCGCGATGCCGACCATATCGGCCTGCATCGGATCGATCGACGACGCCTTGCATTCGAATGCGACGTGACCGGTATCGAGGATGCGCGCGATCCATAGCTCGAGCTCTTTCAGGGAGCGTACAGGCTGATAGGTCTCGCGCTTCACTGGCATCTTGCGCGCGGCTTCGGCGCGGGCCTTGGCCAGCGAGATCGGGGTGAGCACGTCCTTGCTGCCTGGACCGGTCGCATGGGCGCTACCGCTCATCGGGCTGGTTGCGCTTGTTTTACCTTTCGGAGTGGGCGTAGATTCGGTGCTCCCGAACAGATCGCCGCCTGCTCTATGCGCGGAGGGCGCGGAGCTGCTTTTCGTTGTGCTGTCGGCATCCACATCTGCCGGATCGATCTCGGCATATTCAGCGACACGGCGCGTCAGTGTCGAGAATTCCATCGCCTTCAGGAACGCGATAAGCTTGCGCGCGTCGGGCTCGTGCACTGCGAGGTCATCGAGCGGCACGTCGAGGGCGACCTTGTCGTCGAGCAGGACGAGCTGCCGCGAAATGCGTGCCTTTTCGGCGTGCTCGATCAGCGATTCCCGCCGCTTCGGCTGCTTGATCTCGCCAGCGCGGTTCAGCAGCGTTTCAAGATCGCCATATTCGGTGATCAGTTGCGCAGCGGTCTTGATGCCGATGCCGGGGACACCCGGCACGTTGTCGACGCTGTCGCCGGCCAGCGCCTGCACTTCGACGACCTTGTTCGGCGGCACACCGAATTTCTCAATCACCTCGGCAATGCCGAGGCGACGATCCTTCATGGTGTCGTACATGGTGACTTGCTCGGTCACGAGCTGCATCAGATCCTTGTCCGACGACACGATGGTGGCGGTCGCGCCGCGTTCACCGGCTTCGCGGACATAGGTTGCGATTAGGTCATCGGCCTCGAAACCACCTTGTTCGATGCTCGGCAGGTCGAAGGCGCGCACGGCGTCGCGGATCAGCGCGAATTGCGGGATCAGGTCGTCTGGCGCCGGTGGCCGGTGTGCTTTGTATTCGGGATACAGCTTGTTGCGGAAGGTCACTTCCGACTTGTCGAAGATGATCGCCAGATGCGTCGGCCGGTTGTCCGGCGGCATGTCGCGGATCAGCTTCCACAGCATGTTGCAGAAGCCCAGCACCGCATTGACCTGCAGCCCGTCGGATTTGCGGTTCAGCGGTGGTAGTGCGTGATAGGCGCGAAAAATATAGGACGAGCCATCGACCAGAAAGACATGGTCGCCCTCCGCGAGGGCCTTGACGGTGGCGGGCTTGGCGGCGGCTGTTTCTGAGGTTTTCGGCATGGCCGCAACTTAAGGATTTTCGCCGGAAATGACAGTCTGTCAGCCAGTCATCCCGCCGGTTTTTGTGATGCCGCCCGGCTTGCGCCGCGCCCTGTTCCATGTGCCCTTGCGCCGGTCATTGCCAATCGAAGGACCATTCATGCCCGAGCTCGCCGAACTGATGGACAAGTTGAAGGGCGTGGAGGCCGAGATCGAGGCCGAGCTGACCCGCCGGCGGGAAGAGCTGCGCTTCCGTTTCGAGCGGCGCAAGATTGTCTTCGAGCAGGATATTGAGAAGCTGCAGCGCGCCATCAAGGTGGGCGCGTCGAAATACCTCTTCAGCGCCAATCCGCTGATCGTGTTGTCCGCTCCGGTGATCTATTCACTGATCATCCCCTTCGTGCTGATCGATCTCTGGGTGATGGCCTATCAGGCGGTCTGCTTTCCGATTTATGGCATCCCCAAGGTGCGGCGGCGCGACTATCTGGTGTTCGACCGGCATCATCTCGCTTATCTCAACATCATCGAGAAGGTGAACTGCGCCTATTGCTCATACTGTAACGGCGTGGCCGCCTTCGTGCGCGAGGTTGCCGCGCGCACCGAGGTCTATTGGTGTCCGATCAAGCATGCGCGCCGCGTGCTCGGCCCGCATCCGCATTATGTCGGATTTGCAGATTTCGGCGATGCGGAAGGTTTCCGCGCCAAAATTGATGGCATGAAGGACGGCGTGAAGCTCGATGACGGAAGGTCGCCGACGGCGGTGTAAGTTCTACTCCGCCGCCTGCAGCGTCGCGCTTTTCTTCTTCGGCGCAATCCAGAACGCTGCCGGGCGCTCGAACAGGAAGTTCGCACGGACCATCAGCGCGAGCCTCCAGATCACCAGCGCGCCGATGACGCCGCAGAGCGTCACCAGCAGCGAGATCGTGCCGATGTCGAACGGGCTGAATTTCAGCAACAGCGCGCGGGATGTCGCCATCGGCAGGAAGAAGGCGAGATAGATCACGATGGAATGCTCACCGAAGAAGCGGATGAAGCCGAGCCACTGCATCTTCGCCAGCAGCGTGCCCATCACGATGATCGCGACCGCGCCGGCAAAGCCGAGCATCAGCGAGATCACTGGCCATTCGCTGCAGCCGTCATAGACGAGAGCGGCATTGACCAGCGCCCAGGCCGCAAGGCCGACCAGCGCCATCACTGGTTTGGCCCGTGCGCGATCGGACAGCGCGAAGACCTGCGTCGCGAACAGGTAGCCCGAATAGAAATAGACGAAGCGCGCGCAGAACTCGTCGATCATCGTCCAACCGGTGGCGATATGCGCCATCTCCAGCGCGGCGGCGATGCCCCAGATCAGTAGCGGCGGCACGCGCCGCGCCAGCTTGGTGACGATGAAGAACACCGGCAGCATATAGATGAACCACAGCGTACCAAACGGCTCGATATAGGAGATCAGATAGAGATTGGCGACATAGGCCCAGCCGTGTTCGGCGGCAAAGCCGGGCGCCTTGAAGCCGAACTGGATGGTCACCCAGAGCACGTAGAAATACAGGAAGTGGACGACCTTGCGGTCGAGATAGGTCCGCCAGTCGCGGTCGATGACACGGGCCAGAAAGAGTCCGGAGATCAGGAAGAAATCCGGCATCCGGAACGGTTTGGCGAAGGCCACCAGCAGATGCATGTAGCCGGTCTGGCCGGCTGCCAGTTCGACGCCCAGCACCGAATGCATCATCACCACCATGATGATGCAGATACCCTTGGCGTAATCGACCCAGTCGATTCGCTCTGTGCCTGACAGCGCCGCGCGATCGGCGACGGCGAAGGTGCCACTGGTGGTCATCGGTATCCCCTGTTCGGCGCTTCTTTTGGCCGGATCATGAGACGAGATCGGTTTCAATTGCCTTTCTCTGCCCCCCAAATATGCCCCGCAAATGGTCGCGGCAGTGCGAGTTTGGCGGGGTGGTTAACGCAGGTTAAGGAATGTGGGATGGTCCGCCGCTCCGCTGCCGCGTATGACAGCCCGGACCATTACAGAGCCTGATTTGACCCGAACCTTCGATACATCCCTGCCCATCGATGCTGTGCTCGACGACCTGTCAGGCGCGCTGGACGCCGGCAACGCCGCGGTGCTGGTGGCGCCGCCGGGCGCCGGCAAGACCACGCGCGTGCCGCTGGCGTTGCTCGATGCGCCGTGGCTGAAGGGCAGGAAGATCATCATGCTGGAGCCGCGCCGCATCGCAGCCCGCGCCAGCGCCGAGCGGATGGCGAAAACGCTGGGCGAGCGCGTCGGCGAAACCGTCGGTTATCGCGTCCGCTTCGGCTCCAAGATCTCGCGCAACACCAGGATCGAAGTAGTCACCGAAGGCATCTTCTCGCGGCAGATCCTCGACGATCCCGAGTTGAGGAATATCGGCGCGGTGCTGTTCGACGAATTTCACGAACGCTCGCTGGATGCCGATATGGGACTCGCTCTGGCGCGCGATGCGCAGACCGGATTGCGTGAGGACCTACGCATACTGGTGATGTCGGCGACCATCGACGGTGCGCGCATCGCGAAGCTGCTTGGCGATGCACCGGTCATCGCCAGCGAGGGGCGCGCTTATCCGGTGGAGACACGCTATCTTGGCCGCAAGCCAGATATCCAGCTCGAGCGGCAGATGGCCGACGCCATCGCGACCGCCTTGCGTGCCGATCCCGGCTCGGTGTTGGCGTTCCTGCCGGGCGCTGCAGAAATTCGTCGCACGCAGAATTTTCTCGCCGAGCGCGTACAGGATGCATCCATCGAGATCGTCCCTTTATTCGGTGCACTCGATGCCGGCGTGCAGGACCGCGCGATCCAGCCCGCGCCCAAGGGACAGCGCAAGGTGGTGCTGGCGACCTCGATTGCCGAGACCTCGCTGACCATCGAAGGCGTGCGGATCGTGGTGGATTCCGGCGTCGCGCGCGTGCCGCGCTATGAGCCGGACATCGGACTGACGCGGCTGGAAACCGTGCGGGCCTCGCGCGCCGCGGTCGATCAGCGCCGCGGCCGCGCCGGCCGGACCGAGCCCGGCATCTGCTACCGGCTATGGGACGAGCCGCAGACGGCCTCATTGCCGGCCTACACACAGCCGGAAATTCTCAGCGCCGATCTGTCCACGCTGGTGCTCGATCTCGCGCAATGGGGCGTCAGCGATCCCGCACGACTGACCTTCCTCGATCCGCCGCCCGCGCCTGCGCTGAAGGAAGCACGCGGCCTGCTCGGCGAACTCGGCGCGCTCGATGGCGATGGCCGCATCACCGAGGAAGGTCACGCGCTGCGCGCGCTGGCGCTGCCGCCGCGGTTGGCGCGCATGATCGTGGATTCGGCGCGGTTCGGTTATGGCGAGGAGGCTGCCGAGATCGCTGCCATCCTCACTGAACGTGGTCTTGGTGGCGACAGCGTCGATCTCGATGTCAGACTCGATCAATTCCGCCGCGACCGCTCGCAGCGCGCCGGCAGCGCCCGGCAGCTCGCGGAGCGCTGGGCGTCGCAGGTTGAAAAATCCTCTTCTGCCCAAGAGAACGAGGAGCTTTCCACCGGCACCATGCTCGCTTTCGCCTTCCCGGATCGCATGGCCAAGAACCGCGGCAATGGCAGTTTCGTGCTGGCCAATGGTCGCGGGGCGTCGATCGAACAAAGCGCCGCGCTTGCGCGGGCGCCTTACATCGCCGTTGCCGAACTCACCGGAACCGCCGCCAATGGCCGCATCCTGCTGGCAGCGCCGATCGCGCAGGCCGATATCGAAACGCGCTTCGCCGATCAGATCGAGAATACCGACGATGTCAGTTTCGATCGCGCATCGATGTCGCTGCGTGGCCGTCGCAAGCGTGTGCTGCATGCGATCACGTTGTCGGAAGCACCGTTCACGCTGAAACCGTCCGAAGACACCGCGCGTGTCTTCGCCGACGGTCTGGTCGCCGCGGGTATCGACCGCCTGCCATGGTCCAAGGCGCTGCAGCAGTGGCGCGGACGCGTGATGTTCCTGCGTGCGTCGGAAGGCGACGCGTGGCCCGATCTGTCCGACACTGCGCTTGCCGCGACGCGCGAGAGCTGGCTGATGCCGGCGCTGTTCGACAAGATCTCGCTGAAGGACTTTTCGGCGGGCGATCTGTCCGACGCCGTGATGGGCCTGCTGCCCTGGGATCTGCGCGCGCGGCTCGACAAGGAAGCGCCAACGCATTTCGAGGCGCCGACGGGGACGGTACTGGCGATCGATTACGAAGCCGAGCAGGGGCCGACCATTGCGGTCCGTCTGCAGGAATTGTTCGGGCTCAACACCCATCCGTCGGTCGCCAAGGGCAAGGTGCCGCTGGTGCTGGAATTGCTGTCGCCGGCGCAGCGGCCGGTGCAGGTGACGCGCGATCTACCGGGCTTCTGGCGGGGCAGCTACCTCGACGTGCGCTCGGACCTGCGCGGCCGCTATCCGCGACATCCCTGGCCGGAAGATCCCGCCAATGCGCTGCCGACGCGCCGCGTGAAGCCGCGCGGGACGTGATCATCAGGCAAAGTGCCGCTCATTAACGCTTCGCTCATCCTTTTCGCGAAAATAGCAGTCTGTAAGACCGTCCTGAACGGACGGTGGTGAGCCCGTGTGATGAACTCGCGGTTCCCCTGATTGCGTTCAGTGAGGTTGCGTATGCGTAGTATCATGTTCTTCGCGGCGATCCTGATCGGTCTGGGCACCGTGATGGCGCAGATGGCCGACAAGATGACGGCGACGACGCCGGCCATGGCGAAGGCGTCATCCCCCGCACCCACCACACAGGCCAATGCAAAGGCCGGTGTCCGCAGCCTGTCGATTGCGCGCGATGCGCGCGGTCACTTCCAGACTGAGGGGAGTATCGAGGGCCAGCGCATCGGTTTCATGGTCGATACTGGCGCGTCCGTCATCGCATTGAATGAAAAGTCGGCGGCACGATTTGGTTTGCGTCCGTCGCGTGCCGATTATAACGCCACGGTGACAACGGCGAACGGAACGCTGAAGGCTGCGCGCACGCGAATCGCTGTCGTGCAGGTCGGTGAGCTGACCGTGCGTGATGTCGATGCGATGGTGCTGCCCGATGAGGCACTGTCCGAGAATCTGCTCGGCCTGTCGTTTCTCTCGAAGTTGAAACGCTTCGAATATGCAAATGGCCGGATGGTACTCGAACAGTAGTACCTCATATCCCCCACGCATTCACGCCGCAGCCCAATTCTAAACAAACTCGCATCCTTGAATGCCCATGCGTCTTCCCACAGGCGTGCGCAAAGGCTAAGCCTGCGCATTCAAGATTGATCCCAATTGATGCGAGGTCCTGCGATGTTTCCGAAGCCGAAGCCCTTGCTCGTGCCGAATACCTACGCCTACGAATCCGAGCCGATGGTCAAGGCCACGGGTTTTCGCGAATATGACGCGCGCTGGCTGTTCGGCAAGGAAATCAACCTGATGGGCATTCAGGCGCTGGGCATGGGGCTCGGCGCGCTGATTGCAGAACTCGGCCAGAAGCAGGAAATCGTCACCGGACACGATTTTCGCGGCTACTCCGCCTCGATCAAATATGCGCTGATGACGGGCCTGATGGCCGCCGGCTGCAAGGTCCATGATATCGGCCTCGCGGTAACGCCGATGGCCTATTTCGCGCAGTTCGATCTCGATGTGCCCTGTGTCGCCATGGTGACGGCCTCGCATAACGACAACGGCTGGACCGGTGTGAAGATGGGCGCCAGCAAGCCGCTGACCTTCGGTCCGGACGAGATGACCCGGCTGAAGGAAATCGTGCTCAATGCCGAGTTCAAGAACAAGGCTGGCGGCTCCTATCAATTCCACGAAAATTATCCGGCGCGCTATATCGCCGACCTCACCAACCGCCCGAAGCTGAAGCGCAAGCTGAAGGTCGTCGTGGCCTGCGGTAACGGCACCGCGGGTGCTTTCGCACCACAAGTGATGGAAGCGATCGGCTGCGAGGTGATTCCGCTCGATACCGAGCTCGATCACACCTTCCCGAAATACAATCCGAATCCGGAAGACATGGAGATGCTGCACGCGATCCGCGATGCGGTGCTCGAACACAAGGCCGATGTCGGCCTCGGTTTCGACGGCGACGGCGATCGCTGCGGCGTCGTCGACAACACCGGCGAGGAAATCTTCGCCGACAAGGTCGGCGTGATGCTCGCGCGCGATATGTCCGCGGTTCACAAGGATGCGACCTTTGTGGTCGACGTGAAATCGACCGGATTGTTCGTGACGGATCCGGTGCTGCAGAAGCAGAATGCCAAGACGACCTACTGGAAGACCGGCCACTCCTACATGAAGCGCCGCACCAATGAGCTGAAGGCGCTCGCTGGCTTCGAGAAGTCCGGTCACTTCTTCTTCAATGCGCCGGTAGGCCGTGGTTATGACGATGGCCTCGTCTCGGCGATTGCGATCTGCGAGATGATGGACCGCGCCCCGGGCAAGACCATGGCCGATCTCAAGGACGCGCTGCCGAAGACCTGGTCGTCGCCGACCATGTCGCCGCATTGTGCCGACGAGACCAAGTATGGCGTCGTCGCTGCGGTGGTGAAGTACTTCGAGGATGCGCAGAAGAAGGGCGACAAGGTCGCAGGACAATCGATCCGCGATCTCGTCACGGTCAACGGCGTGCGCGTCACCTGCGAGGACGGCAGCTGGGGTCTGGTGCGGGCGTCATCAAATAAGCCGGAGCTGGTGGTCGTGGTCGAAAGCCCGGTCTCCGAAGCGCGGATGCACGACATGTTCGAAGCCATGAATGTGGTGCTGCGGACGCATCCGGAAGTCGGCGCGTATAACCAGACGATTTGATTTCTGCTGTTGTCGCCCGGCCAAGCCGGGCGACAACAGTTGGTGGAAAATCGTGCGAGTTACGTTCTGGCTGCCTGATCCGCCGCAATCATTTCCGACATCTCCCTTGCCGCTCGCGTCACATAGCGCTCCTTGTGGCGCAGCTGGACGAAGCGCCGTGTCGGCAGCGAGGCTTTGATGGCGATGAGATCACCGTTGCCGATCAGGGCGGTGGCGGCCAGCCGGGAGATGATGCTCGCACCAGCGCCGGCCACGACGGCCGCGCAGACGGCTTCGTTCGACGGCAGCTCCATGGCGATACGGATGTCATCGGGCGCGTTTCCTGATTGGTCCAGTACCGATTGCGCAATGGCGCGCGTGCCGGAACCGGCTTCACGCAGCACCCAGTTCGTCTCGGCGAGCTGACCCGGCACGACAGTGTGTTGCTTCGCCCATGGATGCGATCGGCCGACCACCAGCACAAGTTCGTCGTCGCCCACGGGCTGGGTCGCGAGTGCCGGATGGTCAACCGCGCCTTCGACGATGCCGAGATCGACTTCGCCGTCGCGCACCCAATCGGCCACCTGTTCGGTATTTCCGATGCGGAGGCTGAGGTCGATGCCGGGGAAGCGCTGGCGATAGTGCGCCATGACAGGCGGCAGAAAGTAGTTGCCGACGGTCTGGCTCGCGGCCAGCGCAAGGGAGCCACGCGTCATGCCGGCCATATCGGTGAGGACGGTCGTCGCGGCGGCAGCGCGTGCCAGCACGGCCCGGGCTTCGATCAGAAAGGCGCGGCCAATCTCGGTCAATTCGATGCGGCGGCCGACGCGGTGAAACAGCTGCGTCGCATAGCGCGTTTCTAGCGCGGCAATGGCGGCACTGGTGGCAGATTGGGTGAGATGCAGACTCTCGGCAGCCCGCGTCATGTGCTCGTGTTCGGCGACGGCGACGAATATCCGGAGCTGTTCGAGCGTCATGGCATCTCCGTCAGGTCGTCAGTTTCACCAGCATGAGGCCGAAGCCGGCAATGAACAGGAAGGCTGCGGCGCCGAGCAGCAGCGGGCGCAGGCCCTTGGCGCGCAGCTTCTGGATATTGGTTTCCAGCCCCATTGCGGCGAGCGCCATGGTCAGCAGGAAGGTCGTGATCGGAATGATCAGGCTCATAGCTGTATGCGGCACGTCAACGAGGCTATTCAGGATCACCATCGCCACGAAGCCGAAGGCGAACCACGGCATCGGCACCTTGGCGCTGCCGGATCCCGCGCCGATGGCGCGTGCGCGCCGTGTCGCCAGCAGGCCAAGTGTGATCACCACCGGTGCCAGCATCATCACGCGCGCGAGTTTCGCGACGGTACCGAATTCGCCGGCGTCGCGGCTCTGCTGGAAGGTGGCCGCGACCACCTGCGCGATCTCGTGGATCGATGCGCCAGCCCAAAGCCCGAAATGATGTGGGTCGAGCTGCAGCACGCTACCGAGTAGCGGATAGACGAACATGGCGATCGAGCCAAAGATGGTGACGCAGGCGACCGCGTAGGCGACATCCTCATCGGACGCGCGGGTCACGGTGTTGGTTGCGATCACGGCGGAGGCGCCGCAGATCGATGTGCCGGCGGCGATCAGTTCGACCAGCCTGTGGTCGATGCCCATGGTGCGGCCGAGCCAGGTGGTGAAGGCGAAGGTTGCAATGAGCGTCGCCGCGATCACTGCAAAGCCGACGGCGCCAACCTCCAGCAATTGCGCTGCGGTGAGCTGCAGGCCGAGCAGGATGATGGCGAAGCGCAGGATGCTACGCATGGAGAAGGTGATGCCGGCTTTGGCTGCAGCCGGCGCGCCGGATGTGTTCTGGATCGCGATACCGATGCCGATGGCCAGGATCATCGGACTGGCGACGCCGACATAGGGGATTTCACGCAAAGCGAATGCGACGCCAGCGATTGCGGCCGTGAGCGCCAATCCGGGGAGAAGCGGGAGGTTGCGAGCAGCAAGCGGGCTGGTGCGGTTGGCATCTTGGGCAAGAACGGTCATGGGCCAAACTCCGGTTTGGCCACATCCTCATGCCGTTTGATCAATAAATCTAATTGATCATTATTGTTGATTCAATCGGAGTATATGATTGATCTGTTTCGGCGTCGTCGCCCGGTCCGACAGGGCGACGACAGCGCGGTATTTCTCAAGCAGCCGGCATCGGTGGCACCGGCAGTGCCGTGACCGACTTGATCTTCTCCATGGCGAAGCGCGAGGTGACATTCTTCAGGGCCACGGCACTGATCAGCTTCTTGTAGAAGATGTCGTAGCTCTGCATGTCGGCCACGACCACGCGCAGCATGTAGTCGACGTCGCCGGCCATTCGGTAGAATTCCATGACTTCGGGCATGGCGCTGACGGCATCGGCGAATTTCTTCAGCCAGGCGTCGGAATGGTCGCCGCTCTCCACCGAGACAAACACCGAGATACCCAGGCCGATCTTGTTTTGATCGACCAGGGCAACCCGGCGGAGGATCACGCCATCGGCCTCGAGGCGCTGGATGCGCTTCCAGCACGGTGTCGACGAAAGCCCGACGCGGTCGCCGATCTCGGCCACCGACAGCGAGGCGTCTTCCTGCAGGACGGTCAGGATCTTGCGATCGATCGCATCGAGGCGGCGGGTGGATTCAAGGGGCTGGTCGGCGACATCGGTCATGGGAAGAACTTTGTTCTAATTATGGGGTCGAGTAACCTCATATATAGAACATTCTTCCAAGGCAAGCCCTGTACCGCCTCAGCTAAGGGCACCGACCCTGGATTCCCTCAAAAGCTGTTCGACTTCAGCACGTTGCGGGCAGGCAAAAGCACCGCCATAGCGGGTGCATTTCAGGGCTGCGGCGGCGGAGGCGAAGCGCAGCGCCTCCGGTACCGACTTGCCGCCCGCGAATTCCAGCGCGAAGGCGCCGTGGAAAATGTCGCCGGCACCGAGGGTGTCCACGGTGTGAACGGGGAAGGCCGGGGTTTCCTTGGGATGTCCGTGCTCGTCGAGCCACAGGGTACCGCGCGGGCCGCGGGTGACGGCGAGGAAAGACGAGGTCAGCGTCGCCATCTTCTGCAGCGCCTTGAGATTGTCGGTGATGCCGGCGGTCGATTGCAGCGCATCGTCCGAAAAGATCAGGTGCGAGGAGGCGGTCAGCAGGCCCTCGCGCTGCGACAGCGTGCTGTCGATATCGACGACGACGGGAATGCCGCGATGGCGCGCCTCGATGCAAAGCTCGGTGGCGAAGCCTGCGCAGCGGCTCTCGACCAGAATGGCGCTGCAGTCCTGCAGCAGCAGGTCGTGATCGGGCAGCTTCACTTTCCAGAGTTCGGGATCGCGGAAGGTGACGATGGTGCGCTCGCCCGAAGGGTCGATCATGACGGCCGAGATCGGTGTCACCAGACCCGGCATATGCACCAGATGCGCGGAGTCGATGCCTTCCTTGGCGAGGTCGTCGAACAGAAACTGGTCGGCGGTCTCGTTCTTGTCGCCCATCGGCCCGGTCATCGACGCCCGGCCACCCAGCCGGCTGACGCCGATGGCGGCGTTGAGCGCATTGCCGCCGATGATCTGGGCGAAACGTTGGGAGGGGAATTTCTGGCCACGCCCCGGGACGGCTTCGACGGCAAAGGTCAGGTCGCGAACCGGCAGGCCGATACACAATACGTGGATAGGCTTGGCACTCATGAAGGATTCCCCGTGTGGTCAGGCTTGGTCGGGATGCAGCCAGCGACCGAGCAGATGATGCGCGATGGCGAATGGGTGCGGCCCCGCGAGCCCGTCCGGGTGTTCGCGTTTCCACATCAGCATCGCCTCGTCACGGTCAAACCACCGGGCGTCCTCAAGTTCCATCTTGTCGACGGTAATCTCGTCGCTGATGGCGCGCGCCGAACAGCCGATCATCAGGGATGACGGGTAGGGCCAGGGCTGCGTCATGTAATAGGTGACGTCGGTACAGCGGATGCCGGATTCCTCGAAGATCTCGCGCTTCACCGCGTCCTCGATGGTCTCGGCCGCTTCGACGAAACCGGCAAGGCACGAATACATGCCCGGAGCGAACTGCTTCTGGCGGCCGAGCAGGCACTTGTCGCCCTTCTCCACCAGCATGATGACGACAGGATCGGTACGCGGGAAATGCTCGGTCTTGCAGCTCGGGCAAACGCGCTTCCAGCCGCCTTCGGCCATTGAGGACTTGGCGCCGCAATTGGCGCAAAACCCGTGGCGCTGATGCCAGGAGACGAGCGACTTGGCCTGTGCAACCGCCGAGAGTTGTTCCGGCGGCACCATGCCCTGCATGGCCATGCCGCGGAGTTCGCTGACGACGACATCGTCGCGGGTCAACAGCTTTTCGACGGCGGGTGCGCCGATGCCCATGCCGAACACCGCATCGCCATCACGCAGGCCCAGAAAGACAGTGCCAGGATTGGCGCCGAATTTCAGCGCCTCGTCGATGGTCAGCAGCGCGCGCTGGGCATCGCCATCCTTCTTCATGACCAGCGAGTCGCGGTAGATCACATAAGCGCGCGAGGAGCTTTTGCCCTCCAGCGCGAACAGTTTCTCGTCGCTGAAGCGCAGATGCGCGGCGCGGTCGAGCGTGTTGGAGACGAAGGCCGGATGGCCGAGCGGAAACAGCTTGCTTGTCATGATGGTCAACCGAGCCAGATCTTGCGGCGGAGTTCTGAGATGAAGCGCTGCACTTCTGCCGCGTCATGGGCGAGTGGTGGCATCACGCCCCAGATCGGCCGCGGCCAGGCGGCATCGGTCTTGCGGCGCGCGATGATGTGGACGTGCAACTGCGGCACCATGTTGCCGAGCGCCGCGACATTGAGCTTGTCGCATTTGGTGATGTCTTTGAGCGCCCGGCCGACGCGGTTGATCTCGGTCATCAACTGGCCCTGCGCGACCTCGTCGAGATCGATGATCTCGGTCGTGTCGGCACGGCGTGGCACCAGCATCAGCCAGGGATAATGCGCGTCCTTCACCACCAGCACGCGGCTGAGCGGGAGGTCGCCGATGTCGATGGTGTCTTGTTGCAGCTGCTCGTGCAGCGACCAGGAGGAGGGAGCGGCCATTCTGACTCTCGATTAAGGCGCACAGCGTCGCAGGAAGCGGCTGCGCAGACAACTCCCGTCATGGCCGGTTTTGCGCGTCTGGACCACGTTTTCTTGCGACTTTCCTGCGCAAAACTTGCGGCGGACTTGCGACACGCGCCGCGCTTGCTTTCCGACCATTTTGGCCCCAAATAAGCACCGGGAGATTGGCGGTGGACGAGCCACTCGCCAATCGGGTCAGGTCCGGAAGGAAGCAGCCCTAACGAGATCCGGATCGGGTCGCTCGTCAGTCTCCTACTTGTTTTATCGAGCAAATTCAGCGTCCTGCACATGGGTCGTTAGCTCGGTGGGCGCCTTGTTCGATGAGTGAGGCAGCATCGAAGGCCGGAACCTGTGTCCCGTTCCGCCTATGATGCGCCAGATGTTCCGCAAGCCGGCTTTACGAGACAACACATTGCGGATTCCTCGATGACCGACGCTGGCACGTCCCCTCCTGATGATCACCAGAGCGGTTTCGATATGGGCGTTGCCCCGGCGCCTGCTGCCGCCACGCCCTATCGCGTGCTCGCGCGTAAATACCGCCCCGGCAGTTTCGACGATCTGATCGGCCAGGAAGCGCTGGTCCGCACCGTCTCCAATGCGTTCGAGACCGGCCGCATTCCGCAGGCCTGGATCCTTACCGGTGTCCGCGGTGTCGGCAAGACGACGACGGCGCGTATTCTGGCGCGCGCATTGAATTATGAGATGGCCGATGGCTCGGTCAAAGGCCCGACCATCCACATGCCGACGCCCGGCATCCACTGCCAGGCGATCATGGAAAGCCGGCATATCGACATTCTCGAAATGGATGCCGCGAGCCACACCGGCGTCGACGATGTCCGCCAGATCAATGACAGCGTGCGCTATGCGCCATCCAGCGCGCGCTACAAGGTCTACATCATCGACGAAGTCCACATGCTGTCGACCGCCGCCTTCAACGCGTTCCTGAAGACGCTGGAAGAGCCGCCGGAACATGCCAAGTTCGTGTTCGCCACGACCGAAATCCGTAAGGTGCCGGTGACGGTGCTGTCGCGCTGCCAGCGCTTCGACCTGCGCCGCGTCGATGCCGACGTGCTGATGTCGCATCTGTCGAACATCGCGGGCAAAGAGAATGTCGAGGTCGAGCCGGAAGCGCTGGGCATCATCGCCCGCGCCGCCGAAGGCTCGGTGCGCGATTCGCTGTCGCTGTTCGATCAGGCGATTGCGCATGCCGCGGGCACCGTGCGCGCCGATGCTGTGCGGCAGATGCTCGGCCTCGCCGATCGCACCCGTGTCATCGACCTGTTCGATTCGCTGGCGCGTGGCGACATCGCCAGCGCATTTAAGGAATTTCGCGAACAATACGACGTCGGCGCTGATCCGATTGTGGTGCTGAGCGATCTTGCCGAATTCGTCAATTTCGTCACCCGCGTGAAGATCGTGCCGGCAACCGCCGACAATGTCGCGTTTGGAGAGACCGAACGTCTGCGCGCGCGCGATTTCGCCTCGAAGCTGTCGATGCGGGTGCTGTCGCGGATGTGGCAGATGCTGCTCAAGGGCATCACCGAGGTGCAGGGCGCGACGCGTCCCGCCGCCGCCGCCGAGATGGTGCTGGTGCGCATCGCTTACGTTGCCGATCTGCCGACGCCGGATGAAGCGATCCGGATGCTCGACCAGAATGGCGGGACGTCGCCGATGATCCCAACGAATGGTGGAGGCCGTGCCGCGCCATCGTCCCCTCCGTCGGCATCTTTGCCGTCAGCGCAGATGCCGTCCGCCATGCCGACGATGTCAGCGAGTGCGTCGCGTGGTCCGACCATGCAGCGCGGCGGCGCGGAACCATCGCCGCGGCCGCAAGTCGGCATGGCAGACGCGCCGCCCGCAGCGGTGCTGAAGATTTCGACCTTCCCCGAACTTGTGGCATTGGCCGGCGAGAAACGCGACCTGATGGTGCGCGGGGCGCTCGAAGCCGATGTGCGCCTGATCAGGATCGAGGACGGGCGGCTTGAGCTGGCGATGGAGCGCACGGCGTCGCGCACGCTGATCAACGATCTGTCGCGGAAGCTCGAACAGTGGACCGGCCGGCGTTGGGCCGTGATCGTGTCCAACGAGCAGGGACAGCCGACGCTGCGCGATCAGCAGCTCGAGCAGAAGAACGAACGCCAGCGCGCGGCGGAAGCCGATCCGCGGGTCAAGGAAGTGCTGGCACGGTTTCCGCGTGCGAAGGTCGAGGTTCGTGTCATCGCCCCTGAGCCGCCGGACTTCAACGGCAGCGATAGCGACCTGATCAGCGATGACGCGACCGACGGTCTCAACGACGACGATTAATCGAACTGCGAAGGAAAACTCATGGCTGATTTTCTCGGCATGATGAAACAGGCAGCGCAGCTGCAATCAAAGATGAAGGCGATGCAGGACGAGCTCGACCATGTCGAGGTCGAAGGTATCTCCGGCGGTGGCCTCGTGTCCGTGCGGATGACCGCGAAGACCGAAGTGAAGGCCGTGAAGATCGATCCCTCGCTGGTCAAAGCCGACGAAGTCGAGATCCTTGAGGATCTGCTGGTCACAGCGCTCGGTGATGCGCGCCGCAAGGCGGAAGCTGCGATGCAAGAGAAGATGCAGGCGCTGACCGGCGGCCTCGGTCTGCCGCCGGGGATGGGCCTTACCTGAGATGGCATCCACGGCCGGTCCGGAAATCGAGCGCCTGATTCAGCTGCTGGCGCGGCTGCCCGGTCTTGGCCCGCGCTCGGCCCGGCGTGCCGCGCTGCATCTGATCAAGAAGCGCGAGGCGCTGATGACGCCGCTAGCCGGTGCCTTGCAGGTGGCGATCGACCGGATTCAGGTCTGCAAGGTCTGCAGCAATATCGATACGCAGAATCCCTGCACGATCTGCACGGACCCGCGCCGCGATCCTTCGACCATCGTGGTGGTCGCCGATGTCGCGGACTTGTGGGCGCTCGAACGCGCCCATGCGACGACGGGCAAATATCATGTATTGGGTGCAACGCTGTCGCCGCTCGACGGCGTCGGCCCGCAGGATCTGACCATCGACGCGCTGGTGTCACGTGCGCATGATTCAGAGGTGAGCGAAATCATCCTGGCGCTGAATGCGACGGTTGATGGGCAAACCACGGCACATTACATCACCGACCTCCTGCAGGAGGCCAATGTGAAGGTGACGCGGCTGGCACATGGCGTGCCGGTTGGTGGTGAACTCGATTATCTCGACGAAGGCACGCTGTCGGCCGCGATGCGACAGCGGACGCTGTTTTAGACTGGAAGAGCATTGATGACACGATATGACTTGAAGGCTTTGCCGACCTGGGCCGCTGCGATTTGTGCGGCCGGCCTGTTTGCTACGGCTGCCAGAGGCGCGACCGAAACGCCGGCTCCGCCAGCCGCACCGGTGGCACCGAGGACCATGAAGATCGGCGATGTGCTGACCGGGCAGCTCAACGCCATGCGCAGCCGCGATGCCAAGGGCAAGCGCACCAATGTGTATCAAGTGGTCAGCGAGCCGCGTCGGCTGCCGGCGCCTGCAGGGCTGTGCAATCTTGAGACCGGACCTGAGACGTTCGAGATCGTCGTTGCCAATGACGTGCAGGCCACGCAGCTGAAGAAGCTTGTCGGCAAGGAAGTTGCGCTCAAGGTTGCTGAAGTCACCTGCGCCGAGCAGGCCGGGCAGATGAGTGAAGCGCTGGTGACGAAATGGAGCGTGGTGACGAAGCCGAACTGAGTTCGCTTCGGTTAAACCCTTACCGGCCCCAGCATCTCGAAATGCGCGCGGCGCTGCAGCCAGATCAGGAGGATCAGGCTCGGCACCGCGACGACCACGCTGATGACGAAGAACATCGGCCATCCCGTCGCCTGCGCGACGTAACCTGCACCTGCCGACAGATAGGTCCGCCCCACCGCAGCGAGCGCCGTGAGCAGCGCATATTGCGTGGCTGTGTGCAGCGGGTTTTTGCAGAGCGCGGAGAGATAGGCGACGAAGATCACCGTACCGATGGCGCTGGTGAAATTCTCGACCGAGATGGCCAGTGCCAGCGCCCATTGATTGACGCCGACGATGGCGAGCCACGAGAAGGCGAGATTGGACACCGCCTGCAACACGGCGCCGATCCACAAACTCGCCGCAAGCGAATAGCGCCGCGCGACAAAACCTCCAGCGAAACCGCCAATCAGCGTCGCGGCAAGGCCGACGCCTTTGACGATGGCCGCATAGTCATTCCGCGTGAAACCGAGATCGATCACGAAGGGCGCGGTCATGGTGCCGGAAAACGCATCGGTAAATTTGAACAGCACCACGAACGCCAGCGCCGCCCAGGCGTCCTTGCGCGCCAGGAATTCGGAGAACGCGCCGATTGCGGCCTGCAGCACGCGCGTGAAGGCGCTTTCGCCGCGTGTGGCGGCTTCGGCCTGCGCGGATTGCTCGGGCTCGGTGGCCGCAAGCGCTGTGACTGTGCCGATCAGCACCATCGCAGCCATTGCCACATAGCCCCACATCCATGCGGCGGAGCGCGCGATGCCGGTGCTTTCGAAGGCGCTGACCAGAAACAGCACGCCGGCGGTGGAGATCAGCATGCCGATGCGATAGGCCGCGACATAAGACGCCATGCCGGCCGCCTGTTCGCTCTCCGGCAGGCTCTCCACACGAAACGCGTCGACGACAATGTCCTGCGTCGACGACATCGCGGCGACCAGTAGCGCGCCGAGGGCGACGAACAGCGGGGAACGTGCAGGATCGGTCAGCGCCAGCAGCAGGATCGCGCCGATCAGCAGCAGCTGTGAAAATACCAGCCAGCCGCGGCGGCGACCGAACTGCCGTGTAAAGAATGGCACGTGCAGCGCGTCGACCAGCGGCGCCCAGAGGAATTTCAGCGTGTAGGGCGTGCCGACGAGGGCGAACAACCCGATGGTACCGAGATCGACGCCGGATTCGCGCATCCACACCAGCAGGGTCGAGCCGGACAGCGCGAGCGGCAGGCCCGACGACAGGCCAAGCAGCAGCACGATCAGGACTCGCGGCTGCAGATACACCGCCATGCTCTCGCGCCAGGTGGCACGGGGCTTCAAGGCGAGGGCGGCTTCGGACGAGTCAGGCGCGCTGGTCATGGGGAAGGGTTAGCAGATTCGGGGGAAAGCGGCCTGTAGCCTATTCCCCTGCCTGAATCTTGCGCGGCAGCGGCGCGAACATGTCGGGGGCGGCGGTCTTCGCGATGACCGGGGCTACCTCGGCCGCCGGCTCGCTCTTGCTGAAATCCAGTTCCTCGATGCGGCCGGCGCGCTTCTCGATCTTGTCGGCGGAGATCAGGATCTGGCGGACGTCCTCGTTGGCCTGTCCGAAATGGGTCTGAAGCTTTATCACGCGGTCGCGCAACCGGGTGAGGTCGTCGCCCAAATTCAGCACCTCGGTACGGATCTGGTCGGCGGCGTCGCGCATCCGCGCGTCTTTGAGAATCTGCTGCATCACCTGGATCGCCAGCATCAACAGCGACGGCGACACCAAGACGACGCGGGCGCGATAGGCCTTCTGGATGATGTCATCGAATCCGTCGTGGATTTCCGCATAGACGGATTCCGACGGCACGAACATCAGCGCCGTATCCTGCGTCTCGCCGGCAACCAGATACTTCTCGGCGATGTCGGTGACATGCTTCATCACGTCGGCGCGCAAGCGCTGCGCCGCGTATTTCTTCTCCTCGTCGCTGCGTGCGTCATGCAGCGCCGTGACGGCTTCCAGCGGGAATTTTGCGTCGATGCACAGCGGGCGCTGGTCCGGCAGGAAGATCACGCAATCCGGCCGCTTGCCCGACGACAGCGTGTGCTGGAACGCATAGGCGCCGCTCGGCATGCCGTCCTTGACGATACTTTCCATCCGCGCCTGACCGAAGGCGCCGCGCGACTGCTTGTTGGCGAGCACGTCGCGGAGTGTCGTCACCTGCGAGGTGAGGTCAGTGAGGTTCTTGTGGGCGTTGTCGATGATGCCCAGCCGCTCATGCAGCGCGCTCAGGCTTTCCATCGTGTTGCGTGTGGTCTGTTCCATGGATTGGCCGACGCGATGGGTCACGGAGTCCAGTCGCTCGGACACCGCGCGTGCCATGTCGGCCTGACGGCCTGCCAAGGTCTGGCCCATGGCGTCGACGCGGCCGGTGGCTTCGTTCTGTGCTTTCAGCACTTCGCTGAGGCGTTCTTCCAGTTCGTCGGCGCGGATCGCCTGGGCCATGGCCATGGCGGCGCCGCGGCTACCGGAGCGAGCGATGATGATGGCGATGGTGAGCAGCAAACCCAGCGCCAGAGCACTGAAGCCCATCAATGCCACGCCGGCGGTGACCGGCATGTCGCCGATCATGAAAAGAATCTCGTTCATCCCATCCTTGTAGCCGATTCGGTCGGTTGCGCGAACGAAGAGGGAACATTTATGGTTAATGCAAAATGAATTTTCCTGGTTAACCCAAGCCTAAGAAATGTGGTTAAGCAGACCTTAACCGGCATGGTTAACCGCGCCTCAATTTTCATGGTTAGCGGGGAGTTAACGTCCTTCAAAGTCCAGCTTTTCCAGCGGATTGACCCGGACCGGCGCGCAGATTAAATCGCCGCCATGGCCATTCGTGAAATCATTATCCTGCCCGACAAACAGTTGCGGCTGATCTCCAAACCTGTCGAGAAGGTGACGTCAGAGGTGCGCAAGCTCGCCGACGACATGTTCGAGACGATGTATGACGCACCCGGGATCGGGCTGGCGGCGATCCAGATCGCGGTTCCGCTGCGGCTGATCACCATGGACATCGCCAAGAAGGACGATGAGGAGGACGGCAAGAAGCCGCGCGTCTTCATCAATCCGGAGATCATCTCGGCCTCGGAAGAACTCTCGGTCTATGAGGAAGGCTGTCTGTCGATCCCTGAATATTACGAGGAAGTGGAACGACCGGCGACGGTGCGGATCCGCTATATGGACCTCGACGGCAAGACCATCGAGGAAGAGGCCAGCGGCCTGTTCGCGACCTGCATTCAGCACGAGATCGACCATCTCAATGGCGTGCTGTTCGTCGATTACCTTTCCAAGCTGAAGCGCGACCGCGTGCTGAAGAAGTTCACCAAGCTCGCCAAGCGCGCGGAGTAGTTTCTCCGCGCAACGCTGCAACAGATCGGCTCAGACCTATGTCGCTTCGTTTGATCTTCATGGGCACGCCGGATTTCGCGGTGCCGACGCTGCTCGAACTCGTGGCCCACGGCCATGAGATCGTCGCCGTCTATACCCGCGAAGCAAAGCCCGCCGGCCGGGGCATGAAGCTGCAGCCGACGCCGGTGGCGCGCGAGGCTGAACGGCTCGGCATTCCCGTGTTCACGCCGAAGACGCTGCGGACGCCGGAAGCCGAAGCCGAGTTCCGGTCGCATGAGGCCGAGGCTGCGGTCGTTGTCGCCTATGGCATGATCCTGCCGCAGAACATTCTCGATGTGCCGCCGCTCGGCTGCTTCAACCTGCACGGCTCGCTACTGCCGCGCTGGCGCGGCGCGGCGCCGATCAATCGTGCCATCATGGAGGGCGACGCCGAGAGCGGCGTCATGGTGATGAAGATGGATATCGGCCTCGACACCGGCGATGTCGCCATGGCCGAGCGCCTGGCGATCACCGATGCGATGACGGCGCTGGACCTGCACGATGCGCTGGCGCCGCTTGGTGCCGACTTGATGGTGCGGGCCATGGGTGCGCTGGAAAGGGGACGGCTGAGCCTGACCCCGCAGAGCGCCGACGGCGTCACTTACGCGGCTAAGATCGACAAGACCGAGGCCAAGATCGACTGGTCGAAGCCGGCGCGCGACGTGCTTCGGCATTGTCATGGCCTGTCGCCGTTTCCGGGCGCGTGGTGCGAAGTGCCGATCGAGGGCGAGGCGGTGCGCGTGAAGGTTCTGCGCTGCGAGCTTGCAAAGGGCGCGGGAGCGCCCGGCGAGATCATCGACGATCAGCTCACCATCGCCTGCGGCGAGGGCGCGATCCGCATCATCGATCTGCAGCGCGCCGGCAAGCAGCCGATGAGGGCCAGTGAATTTCTGCGTGGCACGCTGTTGAAGCCGCCTCTGCGGGTGGGCTGATGCCGCGCTACAAGATGATAATCGAATATGACGGCACGCCATTTTCCGGATGGCAGGTGCAGGCCAACGCAACGCTGACCGTACAGGGCGCGCTGGAGCGTGCCGCCGAGGCCATTTGCGGCGAGCCGATCCGCGTCCATGGCGCCGGTCGCACCGATGCCGGCGTCCATGCGCTCGGCCAGGTCGCCCATTGCGACGTGCCGAAAGTGCTGTTGCCCGGTCGCTTTCGCGATGGCATGAATGCCCATCTGCGGCCACACCCGGTCGGCGTGCTGTCGGCGGATATCGTGCCGGATGATTTCGAGGCGCGGTTCTCGGCCATCAAACGCCACTATGTCTATCGCATCACCAATCGTCGCGCGAACCTCGCCGTCGATGCCGGCCGGGTCTGGCGCGTGCCGCGCCCGCTCGATGTCGCTGCCATGAGCGAGGCTGCGAAGCGTTTGCTCGGTCGACACGACTTCACGACCTTTCGCGATACCGAATGCCAGGCCAAGTCGCCGATCCGCACGCTCGATCAGCTCGATGTGGTGCAGAACGGTGAGGCGATCACCATCACGACCTCCGCACGCTCGTTCCTGCACAGCCAGGTGCGCTCGATGGTTGGCTCACTGGTCTGGGTCGGCAACGGCCGCTGGACGCCGGACGACCTGGCTGCGGCGCTTGCCGCGAAGGATCGCAGCGCCTGCGGCATCGTGGCGCCGCCGGATGGGCTGTATCTGGTAAAGGTCGACTACTAGACCTTCACGCCCTTCATCGCGTCCCAGAACAGATCCTGTCCATTCGCGACATTCGCCGTCCAATGCTCATGCGCAAAATCATTGGCGTCGTCGGTGATGAACTTGAAGGCGCGCCAGGGAATGCCGTGGCGCAGGCAGACCTGCGCGATGGCAAACAGTTCCATATCGACGATATCGACATTGTTCGACACCAGCCAAGGATCGGTGGAAGTGACGAAACTGTCACCACTGCCGCAGATCACGCCGCGCTGGCCCGAGACCAGGCGGTCGAGATCGGGTGCAAAGGGCGTGCGGCCGCGCGGCGCCAACGGCTCGGCATTCATGTCGCGCTGGATCACGTCGCTGACCTCGACGAGGCCGTTGAGTTTGGTGTTTAGCTTGCCGGCGGTGCCGTAGTTCACGACGAGCTTGGGCTGCATTGCCTGCACCGCCTGAAGTGTTGCGATCGTGGTGTTGATCTTGCCGACGCCGGTGAAAATCACCTCGATCTCGGCAGGCGCGCGTGATTTGTCGAGCTCGGTTTCGAGCGCGGTGAGGACGAGAATCTTGCCGTTCATGCGAAATACCGATCCAGCACGCCGCGATAGATTTGGGTGAGCTTCTCCAGATCGGCAACCTTCGTGTGTTCGTCGATCTGATGCATGGTCTGCCCGACCAAGCCGAATTCAATCACCGGGCAGTAATTCTTGATGAAGCGCGCATCCGAGGTTCCGCCGCCCGTGTTGAGATCCGGTGTGCGGCCGGTGACATCCTTGATCGCGGCGACGACCGTATCGGTAAAGGCGCCGGGCTTTGTGACGAAGCTGTCCGAATTGCTCGGCTCCCAGATCACATGCGCGCGAATGCGATTGCCGGCGGCAGTTGCGACGCGTGCATCGATCAGGTCGCGCAATGACGCCTGCGTGTGATGGTCGTTGAAGCGGATATTGAACTTGGCGCGCGCTTGCGCGGGGATGACGTTGGTCGCCTTGTTGCCGACATCCACCGAGGTGAATTCGAGATTGGACGGCTGAAACTGCGCATTGCCCTGATCGAGCGGGTCGCTGCTCAGCGCTGTGATCAACGCGGCGATATCCGGTACCGGATTCGATGCGCGATGCGGATAGGCGACATGGCCCTGCACGCCATCGACGACCAGCGTGCCTGATTGCGAGCCGCGGCGTCCGATCTTGATCGTGTCGCCCATCTCCTCGACATTCGAGGGCTCGCCGACGATGCAATGATCGAATTTTTCGCCGCGTTCGGCCGCCCATTGCAGCAGCTTCACGGTGCCATTGACGGCAATGCCTTCTTCGTCGCCGGTGATCAGGAAGGAGATCGAGCCGCCGCCGTCCTTTTGCGGCTTGCCGTCATTTGCCGCCAGATAATCCAGCACGGCGGCAACTGACGCGGCGATGCCACCTTTCATGTCCACCGCGCCGCGGCCGTAGAGCAACCCGTTCTTCACGTCGCCGGAGAAAGCGCCATGGGTCCACGCGGCCTCATCGCCGGGCGGCACCACGTCGGTATGGCCGGCGAAGCAGATATGCGGCGCGGAAGTCCCGATACGCGCATAGAGATTGTCTATATCGGAGCTGCCTTCCTCGCTGAAGGTGATGCGATGGACGTCGAAGCCGGCCGACGTCAGTAGCTTTTCGAGCACGCCGAGTGCGCCGGCATCAGCAGGGGTGACTGAAGGGCAGCGGAGAAGATCTTGAGCGATGGAGAGAGCGTCGGTGGACATCAGACCCTTGGTGCAGTGACAAGCGCGGAGAGTGGATCGGGACCGTATTCGTTCGGCCCGGCGGTGCCGCGCAGGAAGCCAAGCTCGACGATGGCCCAAATGGTCACGGCGAAGCTGGCGATATGAAAGACGAAGCTGGTGCTCGCGCTGCTGGTGCTGCCGATGCCGCTGAGGACGCTCGGCCCAAGCCAGAACACCAGGATCCACCATCCGCTCTTCTCGCGGTCATGCAGCCGCTTGATGCCGGTGGCGATGCCGGACCATGTGCCGGCGACGATCAGGACGATGGCCGCCAGCCACAGCAGGATGGCTGCGCCGACCATGCTGAAAAGCCGGTCGGTGTCGAATCCGCCGAGCCACATCACGGCAGCGGCAATGAAGGCGATCCAGATGACCAGGTAGATCAGGATGGCTAGCCAGTATTTGCCGCGGTTGATCCGTCCCGTGAAGCTGAAAAGCAGCGTGGTCCAGTCCATGGCAGCCCCCAGGTCAACAGATCGGTCCGGTTTGCACGATGCTACGCGCAAACCGGACGAAACGACAACCGGAGCTTCGGTCCTGATAAGAATCAGACCGAAGCTCCGTTTTATTCTGGCGCGTTTTCTTGATGCGAACCGGTGTCCACTTCGCGTGAAAACGCTTTAGTCGCGCAGCAGTTCGTTGATGCTGGTCTTGGAGCGGGTGCGCTCGTCGACACGCTTCACGATCACGGCGCAGGCGGTGGAGGGGCCGATCTGACCGTTCTTCATCGGCTTGCCGGGCAGGTTGCCGGGGACCAGCACCGCATATTCCGGCACTTCGCCGACGAATACTTCGCCCGTCTCGCGATCGACGATCTTGGTCGATGCGCCCAGGAACACGCCCATGGCCAGCACCGCACCCTTGCGCACGATCACGCCTTCAGCGACTTCCGAGCGGGCGCCGATGAAGCAGTCGTCCTCGATGATCACCGGGCCGGCCTGCAGCGGCTCCAGCACGCCGCCGATGCCGACGCCGCCGGAAATGTGCACGCGCTTGCCGATCTGGGCGCAGGAGCCCACCGTCGACCAGGTGTCGACCATGGAGCTCTCATCGACATAGGCGCCGAGATTGACGAAGGACGGCATCAGCACGACGTTCTTGGCGATGAAGGCCGACTTGCGCACGATGGCGCCCGGCACGGCGCGGAACGCCGCGCTGCGAAACTGGTCGTCGCTCCAGCCGTCAAACTTCGAGGGCACCTTGTCCCACCACGGCGCGCCGCCGGGGCCGCCCGAGATCGAGGTCATGTCGTTGAGGCGGAACGACAGCAGCACAGCTTTCTTCAGCCACTGATTGACGGTCCACTTGCCATCGTCGGCGCGGACGGCGACGCGGGCCTCGCCCTTGTCGAGCAGGTTCAGCGCCTGATCGACGGCGTCGCGGACTTCACCCTTGGTTGAGGCGTTGACGTTATCGCGCGCGTCGAAGGCGGCATTGATGGTGGATTCGAGGGCGGTCAGCGACATCGCGATTTCCTTGGGCAGATCGTGGGTAAAAGGTGATTTCTTGAAGCTTTTGTCGGGATTTGGCCGGGGAGAGTCAAGACGCGCGGGCGGCCATCCCGTCCTACCGCGCCGCGTTCAGCGCGGCCAGAAAACCCGTCAGATCGTCGGTGACGTGGTCGACATGGTCGTCGTCGCGGCCTTCCAGCTCCCAGTCCTCGCGCACGACCTCCTTGGCGCCGTCGGGCACGATCAGCACGGTCGTCATGCCCAGTTTGTGCGGCACTACGAGGTTGCGCGACAGGTCCTCGAACATGGCGGCCTTGGAGGGATCGACGCCGTGCAGGCGGAGGAACTTGTGATAGGTCTGCTGAGCGGGCTTCGGTTCAAGATCGGCGGCGATGATGTCGAAGATCGCTTCGAACTGGTCGGCGAAACCGAGGCGCTCCAGTACCGCGCCGGCATGGGCGACCGAGCCGTTAGTCAGGATCAGTTTGCGGCCTGGCAGTTGTGCGATCGCGGCGCCCATCACCGGATTGGGCTCGAGTGGCGAATGATCGATC
This sequence comes from Tardiphaga sp. 42S5, assembly GCF_034044155.1. NCBI lineage: Bacteria > Pseudomonadati > Pseudomonadota > Alphaproteobacteria > Hyphomicrobiales > Nitrobacteraceae > Tardiphaga > Tardiphaga sp. 42S5. Next base: position 1,473,570 of record NZ_CP139027.1, read on the forward strand.
TCGTGGACGAAAGCCAGAAAGTCGTCGGCGCGGACGCCGTGTTCGGTCATCATGCCGCGCATGGTGGTGCCGTAACGCTTGTAATAGTCCTTCTGAACCTTGAAGGCCGCGTCGGGCGAAATCCTGAGAAAATTCGCGACGAAGTCGCGGATCTTGCCATCGACCTGCTGCCACAGGTTCACGTGGTGCGGATACAGCGTGTTGTCGAGATCGAACACCCATGTCTCGACATGGTTGAAGGCGCGCGGCGATTTGGTCGGCAGGGTCATTGATTGTCTCTGTTGTCTGGCCGTCACGGTGTCCCAAAGCGCAGAGTCCTGCCGCCGCCGGACATATCGACGATGGCGAAGCCGGCGCTGGTGAGGCCGCGGGTATTGCAGTCGTTGTGTTCGCGGATCTCGAATTTGCTCTCGCGCGTGCAGAGCATGCGAACGCCGCCCCAGCTCAGCGGCTTGTCGTTGAGCTTGATGCTGCGGCCATTGTCGTCGACGGCCTCGGCGAAACTGAGGATCTGGCGGGGTTGGCCGACAATATCCGGCCGCAGGCACTTGCCTGGTTCGATGCGATACCAGCCGCGGCTGACAACGCCCTTGCCATCATCGGTCGCGACTGATGCCATCACCTTGTAGGACGTGTCGTTGCACCAGGTCAGGCCTGTTGCGGAGGGCGCCTGCACGGCGGCGATCATTGTCTCGAAGAAATTCGGCGTTGAAACCACATCGGCAGCAAGACTACGGCTCTTGAGGAAGGACGAGAGCGCACTCTGGGTCTTCGGCCCATCCACGCCGTCGATGGGGGCGGCGTCATAGCCCGCGATCACCAGCAGGCGCTGGATCGCAGCGAGCTTGGCCTGTTCGTCGTCATATTCGCTGTCTTCCGCGAGATAGGCGACCATGTTGCCGTCGTCGGTCTGTGTCGGCTTGATCATCGTGAACGGCACTTGTGACTGTCCGGCACGGCATTGCCGGGCAGCGGCGATCACGAAGTTATCCGGCGCGATACACAGGTTGTCGGTGCCGTTCTGCGCCACGGGTGAGGCGCCGTAGATGCTGAGCGCGCGGGCATGCAGCAGGATGCGGTCGGCCGTCAGCGTTCCCTGTACGACGACGCGGCACTGCGCGGGATCGATGCGAAACCAGCCGCGCGTCGCGGTGGCGCTCTTGTCGTCGATGCCGATGGCGGCTTCGACGACATAGCTCATGCGGTTGCAGAGTTTGAGGTCGGCGCGGGCGGCCGTGCTGGCAAATAGCCAGATGACGCTGGCGAGAAGCGTCAACGATGTTTTTCGCGCCCACCAGCCAGACGCGAATGGCCGGGACAAGCCCGGCCATGACGACGTGTGGTGTGGTGTGTCCATCACTTGTGGATCAGTGTGCCCGTGCCCTGATTGGTGAAGAGTTCGAGCAGCACGGCATGGGGAGTCTTGCCATCGATAATGACGACGCCTTCGACACCCTGTTCGAGCGAATAGATGCAGGTCTCGACCTTTGGAATCATGCCGCCGGAAATCGTGCCGTCGGCGATCAGCTTGCGGGCATCCTTGATCGACAGTTCCGGGATCAGCTTCTTCGACTTGTCGAGCACGCCCGGCACGTCGGTGAGCAGAAGCAGGCGCTTGGCCTTCAGCGCGCCGGCGACGGCGCCGGCAAAGGTATCGGCATTGACGTTGAAGGTCTTGCCGTCCTTGCTCGCTGCGAGCGGCGCCAGCACCGGGATCAGCTCATAGCCGATCAGCTGGTTGAGCAGCGTGAGATCGACCTTTTCCGGCTCGCCGACAAAGCCGAGATCGACCACCTTCTCGATGTTCGAATCGGGATCGACCATCGTGCGCGTCGCCTTCGACGCGGTGACCATGTTGCCGTCCTTGCCGCATAGGCCGACGGCCTTGCCGCCGGCTTCGTTGATGTAGCTGACGATCTGTTTGTTGATCGAGCCGGCCAGCACCATCTCGACGATCTCGATGGTCGCCGCGTCGGTGATGCGCAATCCGGCGGCGAATTCCGATTTGATGCCGAGACGCTGCAGCATCTGCGCGATCTGCGGGCCGCCGCCATGCACAACCACCGGATTGATGGCGGTCTGCTCCAAGAGGACGATATCGCGGGCAAATGCGCGGGCCGTATCCTCGGCGCCCATGGCGTGCCCGCCATATTTGATGACGATCGTCTCTTCGTCATATTGCTGCATGTGGGGCAGCGCCTCCGACAGGATGCGGGCCTGGTCGAGAGCACTGATGATGGGCGCGTCGGTCATGAAGCGGATCTCACGGTGAGCAATCTGCGGCGCGTTCTAGCCGATTGATTGCCGCCGCGCAAAGCATCGCTGCTCTGTCCAACAGCCCGGCGTCAGGCGCTGCGCGGCCATGCCGCCGATACCGCCAGTGCCAGCCAGCTCAGGATCAGCAGGGTGCCGCCGGTCGGTGCGGCCATTGTGAACAAGCCGTGACCGACATATTGGCGCAGGGTCAGGTCGCCGGCGAAGAGCGCGGCAGCAATAACGAAGCCGAAGGCGGCCGTCAGGCCGATCTGCAAATGGGCGATGCCGCGCTCGATCAGGGCAACGGCGCCGAGAATGGCGGCAGCATGAAACAGCAGCATCGAGGAGGCCGAGGCCAGCCGGGTCGCGTCCGGCTGGTGCGCCGAAGCGGCGGCGAGAATGACGCCGTCGGCGCCCATCACGCCGGCCAGGATGACAAGAATGCGAAACAGGCTAAAGCGGGTCATCAGTTGCGCTCGTTCAACAGGCGGACCATTGCAGCCCGCAATTCGGCCATGCCGTCACCGGTGCGCGACGATGTAACCAGCACGTCCGGAAAGGCTGCCGGATGAGTCCTCAACTCGGTGCGGACCTCTTCGAGGGTCTTTTCGAGTTCGCTCTTCTTCACCTGATCAGCCTTGGTCAGCACGATCTGGTAGCTGACCGCAGAGCGATCGAGGGATTTGAGCACGTCGAGGTCGACATCCTTCAGGCCATGCCGGGAGTCGATCAGGACGTAGACACGGGCGAGGCTCGCGCGGCCCTGGAGGAAATTGTAGATCAGCTTGGTCCAGGACGCGATCTTGACCTTCGGCGCCGAGGCATAGCCGTAGCCGGGCATGTCGACGAGTCGGAAATCGGAGCCATCGGGACCTTCGAAGAAGATCAGCTCCTGTGTGCGGCCCGGCGTATGCGAGGTCCGCGCGAGTGCATTACGGCCGGTCAGCGAATTGATCAGGCTGGATTTGCCGACATTGGAGCGGCCGGCAAAGGCCACTTCCATCCCTGCCATTGGTGGCAGCGTCTCGATCGAGGGCGACGCCCAGATGAACGTCCATTCGCCTGCAAAAAGCAGGCGGCCCTGTTCGATCAGCTTCGCATCGGTGTCAGTGGTCATGCGAAGTGGCTTTCTGTGCTGCTCCGGCCCTCATGGTGAGGAGGGCGCAAGCGCCGTCTCGAACCATGAGCGCCCCGCCCTCGTCCTTCGAGACGCGGCCAAGTGGCCGCTCCTCAGGATGAGGGCTCCAAGGGTTACGTCTTCTTTTCAGCCGGCTTCTTCGCGAAGCTCGACTTCACGTTGTCGAACAGTTCGACCTTCACGCCGTTGCGATTCATGATGTAGGCCTGCTGCAGCACCGAGAGGGTGTTGTTCCATGCCCAGTAGATCACGAGGCCTGCCGGGAAGCCGGCCAGCATGAAGGTGAAGATCAGCGGCATCCAGTCGAAGATCATCTTCTGCGTCGGATCTGGCGGTGTCGGATTCAGCTTCATCTGGAACCACATCGTGATGCCCATGATGATCGGCCAGATGCCGAGCGCGAGATAGTGGCCGAACACCGGAATAGTCGTCGGATCGAAGGGGATCAGGCCGAACAGGTTGAACAGATTGGTCGGATCATGCGCCGACAGATCCTTGATCCAGCCGAAGAACGGCGCGTGGCGCATTTCGATGGTGACGAACAGAACCTTGTAGAGCGAGAAGAACACCGGGATCTGCAACATGACGGGAAGACAACCGGCGATCGGGTTGATCTTCTCCTTCTTGTAGATCTCCATCATCTCCTGCTGCTGCTTCATCTTGTCGTCAGGGAAGCGCTCCTTGAGCGCCGCCAGCTGCGGCTGCACGGCCTTCATCTTCGCCATCGAGGCGTAGGACTTGCTGGCCAGCGGGAAGAAGATGATCTTCACCAGCACGGTGACGAGCAGAATGGCGATGCCGAAATTGCCGAACAGGTGGAAGAACCAGTCGAGCGCCAGGAACATCGGCTTGGTGATGAAGTAGAACCAGCCCCAGTCGATCAGAAGGTCGAAGTGGTTGAGGCCGAGCGCTTGATTATAGCCGCCGAGGCCGACCGCCAGCGGGAAGTTGATGCCGACAGTGGCCGCTTCCTTGGCGCCGGCGAACAAGCGGGCATTGGCCGTGCCGGTGCCGCCGATGGCGATGGTCTGCGCGTCCTGCAGATAATCGGTCTGGTAGGTCCGCTGGGTGCCGGTCAGGTTCGACGAGAAACGGGCCTGCAGCTGCGCATTGGTGTCGGGCAGCAGCGCCGAAGCCCAGTATTTGTCGGTGATGCCGAGCCAGGCATTGGTGACCTTGAAATTCACCGCCTTGGCTTCGTCGATCTTCTTGTAACCGTATTCCTGCAGGCCCTGGTCGCCGAGATAGCCGACGAGGCCTTCATGCAGGATGTAATAGCCTTCGACATGCGGCGTGCCGTGGCGCGAGATCAGCGCGAAGGGATACAGCGTCACCGGCGCGTTGCCGATATTGCTGACGTCATCCTTGACCGAGAACAGGTAGCGGTCGTCGATCGAGATGGTGCGGGTGAAAGTCAGGCCGTCGCCGTTGTTGTACTTGAGCACGACAGGCGTGGTCGGCGTCAGGGCGTTGGAGCCTTCCTGCTGCCACTGGGTGTTCTGGTCGGGAATCTTGGTGTTTGCACCGGCGGCGGCGACCCAGCCGAACTCGGCATAATAAGGCGCGGCAGTGCCGGAGGGGGAGAACAGTACGATCGCCGGCGACTTCGGATCCACGGTGTCGCGGAACTTGGTCAGCGATATATCGTCGAGGCGCGCGCCCTTCAGCGCGATGCTGCCGGAGATGCGCGGCGTGTCGATCTTGACGCGCTGCGTCGCTGCAATGGCGCTGTCGCGGCTGACGATCGGAGCGTTGGCCGGCGCCACATTCGTGGGTGCGCCGCCTGCGGCGGTGGAATTCGCGGTCGGCGTTGTGCTGCCGGGCGTGGCGTTTGGCTGTGCGGTCGGGTTGGCGAGCTGGGTCTGCGTCGCGGTCTGTGCGCGCTGCTTCTCCATCTGCGGGATGTTGTAGAAATATTGCCAGCCGATCAGCACCAGGCCGGACAGAATGACGGCAATGATGGTGTTGCGATTGTCGGTCATCGTTCAGGTCTCGTCATTCAAATGCGGGTGCGGCTCTCGCTTCCGGCTGCGCGCTTGTCGCAGGCTGAAAGCGTCAGGTCACGCTGGTTTTAGAAGATTGCGTCTTAGAAGATTGCCGATCGAGGCGGTGCAGCGCCGAGCGGAGGTCGTCGAGCATCATCGTGAAATCGCGTTGGAGCGCGACACGACGGCCGACTAGCACATAATCGCTGTGGGGTCGCATGGATAAGACATCGACGCGCTTCACCAGTTCGCGAAGCCTGCGCCGGATACGGTTCCGCTCGGTGGCGGTTCCATTTTTTTTGGTCACGGTAAAGCCGACCCTGATCGGGCCGTCGTCGTCACGTCGCCGGGTTTGCATCACAAAGGCAGGGCTGTTCACCCGCGGCCCATTGGCAGCGGCGAGAAAGTCCGCCCGCTGCCGTAACCGGTCCATGATGAACTCTCGGAAGAGATCCGATCAGGCGCTGAGGCGCTTGCGGCCACGTGCGCGGCGCGCAGCCAGAACCTTGCGGCCGCCAACGGTCGCCAAGCGAGCGCGGAAGCCGTGACGGCGCTTGCGCACCAATTTGCTGGGTTGATAAGTCCGCTTCACGGGTCGTTCTCCGCTGACCGGGCAATTCGCCGAGTAATTTGAGGTAAGTCCTAAGATGTTGGCTCAACGAGCCATTTCCGGCCCAAAGACGAGCCGCACCCGATCTAAAACCGGGTCATCGCGGACAGTTGGCGGGCTTATACGGGAGCGTCCTGTTTTCGTCAATGTTGCCCTGTAGCGGTGTTCTGATCCGCCAAATTCCTGGAACCATGGGATTAATCCCAATTTCCCGGTGTTTTCAGGTTGTTGGCGGTTGTGAAATTGCTCTATGGCTTAAGCGTGTTCGCTCAGCGGACAAATTTAAGAACTGGTCGCAAACATCATCGTAACAAATCGTCGTTGGACCCGTATCTCTCGATAGTTCAGCGTCAGACCGTGAGATCAGAGGCCAATATTGTGTCTTCGGCCGGCGAAAAGCCCATCGAGCCCGCGTTCAGGCTCGGCCCCATGCGACGGCTGGGGCTGTCGGGCAAGCTGTTGCTGCTCACCATTCCGCTGGTGCTGATTGCCGAAATTCTCATTTATGTGCCCTCGATCGCCAATTTCAGAATCAACCGGCTGAATGACAGGCTTGCGGCGGCCAATACGGCGGCGCTGGTGCTGGACGCTGCGCCGCTTGGGATGGTCCCGGAATCGCTGTCGCGGCAAATCCTGAGCAGCATCGGCGCGCGTGCGGTGGCCATCAAGATGGGCCAGCAGCGCCGTCTGCTCGCCAGCGCTGATCTGCCGGCGCAGATCGATCATGACATCGACATGCGGTCGATGACGGTGTGGTCGGCGATCGTCGATGCCTTCGAAGTCATGCTGGAAACCGGCGATCAGACGATGCGCATCATCGGGCCGGCGCCCGGCGGGGCGCAATTCATTGAAGTGGTGGTCGATGAATTGCCGCTGCGGCAGGCGATGTATCGTTTCTCCAGCAATCTGTTGTGGGTGTCTCTCGGGCTGGCGATTCTCTCTGCAGGGCTGGTCTATCTGGCGCTGCATTACCTGTTCGTGCGGCCGATGCGGAATTTGACGGCCAATCTCGTCGCTTTCCATGAAAACCCCGAGAGCTCGGCGCGGATCATCGTGCCGAGCCAGCGCGCCGACGAAATCGGCGTGGCGGAGCGCGAATTGTCCGACATGCAGCGCGATCTCGTTTCGATGCTGCATCAGAAGAGCCGTCTCGCTGCGCTGGGCCTCGCGGTCTCGAAGATCAATCATGACCTGCGCAACCTGCTTGCGTCGTCACAATTGCTGTCGGATCAGCTCGCCAGCGTGCCCGATCCCCGCGTGCAGCGCTTCGCGCCGAAGCTGATGCGCTCGCTGGAGCGCGCCATCGCCTTCTGCCAGTCGACACTCTCTTATGGCCGCGCGCAGGAAGCTGCCCCCGATCGCAAGATGATTCTCGTTGAGCCGGTGGTCAACGAAGTCCGCGAATCGGCCGGGCTTGCGACCGACGTGTCGATTGGCTGGGTCAACGCCATCGAGCGCGGGCTGATGATTGATGCCGATCCCGACCAGTTGTTTCGCATTTTGCTCAATCTGGTCCGCAATGCGGCTCAGGCGCTGGAGGGGCAGCCGCAGAGCGACGTCGCCCCGCAGCAGATCCGCATCACCGGCCGCCGCGAAGGCGCTGTCACCATTCTCGAAGTGTCCGACACCGGCCCAGGCGTCCCGCAGCGGGCGCGCGACCACCTGTTCGAGGCATTTCAGGGCTCGTCCCGCCCCGGTGGTAGTGGGCTGGGCCTCGCGATCGCGGCCGAACTGGTCCGCGCTCATGACGGCGATATTCACCTTGTGGAAGGCACTTTGGGCGCCACCTTCCGGATCAGCCTTCCCGACCGGCCGGTGGAACTGCACAGCATCCGTAACGAACGCGCGCGGGCCTGAGCCGTCTTTTCCGGGTATGTCACGGGAGTGAAATAAGCGGCTCAGGGCGCTTGCCAAGCCGGGCTCGACCCGGTAGCTATGGCCCGCTTTCGCAAACATCGTTTCCGAAACGCATCCGGTGCTGGTGGCTTTGGCCCCACATCGCGGCACGCGCCCGTAGCTCAGCTGGATAGAGCACGTGACTACGAATCACGGGGTCAGAGGTTCGAATCCTTTCGGGCGCGCCATTTCCGCTTCATTTATCGGGCCAAGTTAAGAGCGAGTCTATTAGGCCCAATAAAGCCGGCCTTTTCATTTTCGCCCTGAGTCGCTTTTTTCAATAACGGCGAGTCTATATCGATGGATCACGAAAAAGGCCCCGAAGGGGCCTGTGATCGGTCTGCGGCGGTGGCGGGCATTACCCCAAGTACGGATCAATATCCCGTCTATGCCAAGCATAACCGTTCGTCCGATTGGCCGATTGAAAAACTGCTGCAGGTTTGATGTTGAGGAGCGCCAGATTTTTTTGGACGGAACGGGTGGCAAATTCGAAGCTTCGTGCGATGAAATGTGTCGACATGTACTTTTCGGCAAAATCGATGACACTTTTGCCTTCCACCATTCTGCCATATCTCAGGTCGGCTACTTTCAACAGACCTGCCTGGACCAGGCCAATGATGTCGTCATTGTCAACGTCGAGGTAGATCGACACGTCCCTCCGCGACATCTTGTCTGGCACCGGGACCGAGTGATTGGAAATCTTCCTGATGGAAGCGAGGAGGATTTCTTCGCGTACCATGATGCGCGAGAGCAAGGGCTCGGAACCTCCGTGGAAGGAGTACTGCAGGTCTCCGTCGAGAGAGAGACGAAGCAGCGGCAGAAGATTTCTACCTCTGCTGCAGGTATCCCTGATCGCGATTAGCAATGGCTTGGCATTGTCAACGTCCTGCTCGATTGCGTTTGCAAGAAGTCGCGCCTCGAGCCTTTCGATCTCGCTCGGGTGAAAGACCGCGGATCGAAACCGTGCGACTGCACCTGCCGCGAGGCAGATGTGACCCGATTGCACGAGCCCATGCACCGCAAACATTGGCAGGCCGGTTATGACCGGGAGCCGGTCGAGCGGCCGTAGCTGATTGCGCTCCTTCAATAGTTGATTCAGTTCGCTCTCGTTGAAAAAGACGGGAGCGTGTTTTGCAGCGTCAGCCTGAACGACCTCAATGTCGTGATGCTTCACGATTGAGGTCAGATAGGCTGGATTGGCGCCGGGCTTTCGGACTGCCTCACGGTAGGACAATAGCCGATGGCGTGCATTTTCGAGGGCTTCGTAACTAGTCCCAGGCCTAGTTCGTCCGTTTGAGGCGTAGAAGTTGTTAGTCGCCGTGCTAACTTCCGCGACGACCCTCTGGGTTGCGCCGTAGTCAACGCCAAAGTCTGCCAACGGGCCGAGTTCTTTCCGCAGACCGTAATAGCCAGCCCGCGAATCCGCAGTTTCTCTCATTAGCTGAACGACAGCGCCCATGCCGTGCGGCCAGTCCATGACTGGCCTCCCCCCTGAGAAGTGGTCCGGTTTGAGAGTTAGAGTTTCGGCTATTTTGGGCTTTGAAAGGAGCACGGAATGGCACGGAAACACTACACGGCAGAGCAGATCATCGGGATGTTGCGCGAAGCTGAGGTTCGGCTTTCACAGGGTGAGAAGACCGGTGCGATCTGCCGCAGCCTCGGGATATCGGAGCAGAGTTACTACCGCTGGCGTCGTGAGTATGGCGGTCTGAAGATGACCCAGGCAGCACGGCTGAAAGCGTTGGAGAAGGAGAACGCGCGGCTCAGGAAAGCGGTCTCCAATCTGACGCTGGACGCGCTGATCCTGAAGGAAGTCGTCGAGGGAAAGTACTGAGCCCTTCCCGACGTCGTGCTGGCGTAGCCCATGTCTGTGCGGCGCTCGGTGTGTCCGAGCGTCGTGCATGTCGTGTGACTGGCCAGCACCGCTCGACCCCGCGCCGGCGTTTGCAGCCACGATCCGATGAGAAGCGCCTGACGGCGGATATCGTCCGGCTGGCTTCGAACTATGGTCGCTATGGCTATCGCCGCATCACAGCCCTGCTTCGTCAGGAAGGCTGGACGGTAAATGCCAAGCGGGTGGAGCGCATCTGGCGTCGAGAGGGGCTGAAAGTGCCGCACCGACAGCCGAAACGTGGCCGTCTATGGCTGAACGATGGATCGTGTGTTCGACTGCGTCCACGCTATCGCGGTCACGTCTGGAGCTATGACTTCGTGGCTGACCGCACCCACGACGGCAAGGCCTTCCGCATGCTGACGGTGATCGATGAGTTCAGCCGTGAGTGCTTGGCGATCCACGTCCAGCGTCAGATCCGAAGCGACGACGTGCTGGCGGTGTTGACCGATCTGTTCGCTCGGCATGGTCCGCCGGCGCATATCCGGTCAGACAATGGCGCCGAATTTACCGCCATTACTGTTCGCGAATGGCTGGGCCGCATCGGCGTCAAGACGCTCTACATCGAGCCAGGATCACCTTGGGAGAATGGATACTGCGAGAGCTTCAACGGCAAGCTTCGCGACGAACTGCTCAACGGGGAAATCTTCTACACACTGAAGGAGGCTCAGATCCTGATCGAGAACTGGCGGCAGCACTACAACACGATCAGGCCGCACAGCTCACTCGGCTATGTACCGCCGACACCGCAAGCCATCTTGCCTCGTGCGGCCAGCATCCTCTACGCTCCACCACGCTCAGCCAATCTCGGCGACTACAACCGCCGGAGCTCTAACTTATCCAGCGGACCTCCCTAATGGGGCAGGCCACCATGTCGAGAAGCAATCGGGCACGGTTTTGTCCCTGTTGGACGGGTCAGTCAGGAAACGGGCGACAGGCGCATAGATCTTGAAATCCTGTTCTTCAAGCATCGGTTGAGGGAAGTTGCGGAGGTCGGTCGTCGGTCCGCAATCTTCGTCGAGGCAGTATTCGCAAAACGGAATGCCGTAAGCCGTGTTCCAGCCCAGCGATCGTCCGCAGTTCGGGTTGGGACAGGAGGAAACTAGCTTTTCACCACTCTCCGGGCAGTAATGGAGCGGCCTCAACATCCAACTTCCACAATGGTACGGCGATATTCGCAATGACGCGGGCGAGAGGCTCCTGCAGCCTTCGGTCGTCATCGCGCTTCGTTTCAAAAATCTCCACCGTTCCGTTCACGCCGCGTTCCATTCGGGTGATCAGGTCGCCGGCGACAACCAGGACGTCGAATTGCGGGCGCGCATCAGCTGGCGGCAGGTCCCACCCGCGGGTCGACTCAAGGTGTAGATCGGATAGGATCCAAATTCGCACGCGGCTTCTCCAGGTTGCATTGGCGAGCCGCGCCCGAGAGGGCGCGACATTCAGGCGGTATCTAGAATCCTTGAAGCCGAATGGAATTATGGGTGACTAAATTATGGGTGACTATTGGTCCCGGCGTCGCGCTCGTTTCTCTGCTGATTTCCGAGCCTATAATATCTTGACCAAGTGCGAGCCTAGCGTTTGTCCGGATCGATGAACACCAATGCCGAGGTTTGCGCGTCCGGACGGTTACCGAGTAACGGGTGCTGGTAAATTGCGCCGACAAGGCAGGCTGTCGGTCGGAATCCGAGCGACCATTGATCAATCACTGGAGAGGCTCGCAGTTCCTGTTCGGACGGTGCGTTACCTGCGTTCAGGCCGCGTATGTCAGTAGTTAGTCTTTCTAAGTCACGGAGAAGAGAACCGACGTGGTGAGAAGTGTTTGGCATTGCGGGCTCCAACGATTGACGATCTATAGAGGCATTTCCCGACGGTGCATGGATATCAGAAATGTGCAGCATGCGAGAGCAAGCAGAGTTCACGGCAGAATCGATCGAATTTCTTTCGGCGACCTAGCGCCCCTGAAATCGGGCTCGTACGGCGTGAGCCGTTTCATCGATGTTGTTCGCGAGAGCAACAAATCTGGCTTGGCGTCAAACGTGCAACTTCTCAAAGGCGAGCAACAAGCCAAAGTGAGCTCAGCGAAAGGCAAGCCGGATCTATCTTTGACCTGCGACGCAGGGCGCTGGATATCAAGATCGAAGACGCGGCGTTGCCTTCGATCGCGCAACACACGACAGCCGACAGAACATCGTCAATCACCGGAGCTGTTATCCGATGGTTCTTGAGCTGCTCGACGGCAATTCGAATCGCGGTCGGAGAGCTTCCCGTAATTGCGCGCATCCAGTCGAAATCGACGGGATCTGCCAACAGTAACGCCTGACGTATGACCATGACGTCTTTGCCCCGGAAGGCATGCGGCGAGCGGCTGCGCCACCAATGCAGAGGGTGGGCGGATTGGCAAATGGCAGAATATTAGGTGCTGATGGCGCGGCTACATTGGAGACGTTTGTCTCGATTTCGTCCGCTGCAGTTCGCTTGTACTTTGCGGGCATGCGTCACTCCCGGAAGTATTGCATTGATGGGCTTGGTTTGATTGCGACGCGTTCTGCGCATAATTGGCACATGTGCACGAACTTAAACTTGACCGCTCAATCAGACCGCAAAGCGTGCAGTTACAAATCACTATGCGGTCGAATTCGGCTTTCAATCCTTGGGAGCTTGCGGAGGTGCGCTCGAAAAGGATTCCCTTTGACCAAGGATTCGTTCCTCTCGACGAGCCGATGCAAAATTCTTGGCAAGGATTGAAGGGTACAATCCGTTCTCGTCGCTCGCTCGGTGCTTTCTTGCCCCGAGGTGGTGTTTAATGATTTGTCAACACTAGCACACAGTGTGACGTTCGTCACTCTTGGGTTCGTTTTATGGTTAATTTGCGGGAGCCTGTCATCACCTCTGCGCAACTGCGTGCAGCACGCGCGTGGCTGGATTGGAGCCAGGAAGAGCTGGCGGTTAAGGCGGGAATCTCGAAGCGCGCTGTCGTACGCTATGAGAGTGGTACGTCCGTTTCGCACGCCGAGACGTCTACGAGCCTACGAGCTGCGCTTGAGGCGGCTGGACTTCGATTTTCATTTGATGGGATGAGAGGGACGGGCCTTAACGTTGTGGAGTGAACTCAATTGGTCCACCGACGCACAAGTCCTTTAGAGCCATTCGAGCAGTCGATATTCCCGGGTCGCCGAGATGATCGTCGGCACCGTTCGCCTCTGCGTGAGTTGGAAACTAGTTCACGTCGCCTTGTCCCGAGCGCAGATCGACGGAAATCTCCAACTGCGATCGCTCCGCAATTCTAGAGATGGCGATGCACGCGTAGGTTGGTTTCAATAAGAATTCGTCCGCTTCTGGCGCGAAGCGGCCATTACGAAATAGTCGCTTGTGAATCAAGACGGGCATGCAGCTCAATCCGTTCATCTAAAGGAAGCGTAGGCCTCGGCGCGAGGTCGAGCTATCCTGGAAGTTGGCGCAATTTTGATCGGTAATGGTTCGCGCGGTTCGGCGAGACACGATAGACTGCGGTAAATCGCCGACGGCATAGTGCCGTGACCGATCGTTCAAAGTCGATGACTTCCAGACAAGACGCTGTCCGCCATTCTCGCGCACATAGCGTGGAGACTTCGCGGTCCAGACCGGTCGCTCGTAAAACCAGAAGTAGCGCCCGTCATCAGCTGAAGAAAATTCGCCTGCGGCGTGCGCGAGTTTGAAATCGTCACAATCCTTTCACGGAGAACCAGAATGTCATTTCAGGAAATGCTGACCCCGCAGAACAGCGCCATCGCGCTGATCGATTTTCAGCCCGCGATGTTCCAGGGCGTCCAGTCGCATGATCGTCTTGTCACATTGAACAACGTCCAGATTCTTGCAAAAGCTGCGAAGCTCTTCAAGATTCCGACCGTTCTGACCACCGTCGCGGCAGAGTCGTTTTCCGGCCCGTTCATCCCCGAGGTGGTGTCGCTGTTTCCGGGGCAGGAGATCATCGATCGCACCTCGATGAATTCGTGGCTCGATCCGAACTTCCGCAAGGCCGTCGCCGCCACCGGCCGCAAGAAATTCGTGATCGCCGGTTTGTGGACCGAAGCCTGCGTGATCTTCCCGACCCTGGACATGCTGCGCGAAGGCTTTGAAATCTACATCGCTGCCGACGCCTGCGGCGATCTCTCGCCGGAAGCGCATGAGCGCGCCATGCAGCGCGCCATCCAGGCCGGTGCCGTGCCGATCACGTCCTCGCAATATGCCTATGAGCTGCAGCAGGACTGGGCGCGCAGCGAGACCTATGAAGGCATGATGGACATCCAGCGCGCGCACTCGCCTTACGGCATCCAGATCCGCTTCTCGAAGTGGGCGCTTGGTGAGCACGCTTCCGAGGGCGGCCCGGCCAAGTAAGCCGTCGCGTCACGCAACCGAGGACAACGACATGAAAGCGCATATGATCTCGCTGGGCGCAGGCCTGCTGGTGGGCGTTATCTACAGTCTGATCAATGTGCGCTCTCCGGCGCCACCGGTGGTGGCGCTGGTTGGCCTGCTCGGCATTCTCGTTGGCGAGCAATTGCCGCCGCTGGTGCGCACCATCTGGCAGAAGGAGCCGGTGGCGCAGTCCTGGCTCGACCAGGTGAAGCCGCACATGTTCGGCCATCTGCCAAAGGGCCAGCACTCTGATGCGCGCGTCGCTGCCGACAGAACGCCGCAACCGCCCGCCGGCGGCTAGTCGCCGGCACACGCCTCACGATCACATCGACTATTCCATTTGCGACCGCTGAAGGAGCTCTCATGACCGAGCCGCAGACCCCCGATCTCATTCTCCATCGTGGCCTGTTCACCACGCTCGATCGCTCCAATCCCGTGGCCAGCGCGGTGGCCATCAAAGACGGTCGCTTTACGCATGTCGGTCATGACGCGGAAATCCTGCCGCTGGCGGGGCCGAAGACGAAGGTCGTCGACCTCAAGGGCAAGCGCGTACTGCCCGGCCTGATCGACAATCACCTGCACATCATTCGTGGTGGTCTGAACTTCAACGTGGAGCTGCGCTGGGACGGCGTGCGCTCGCTGTCCGACGCCATGAACATGCTGAAGCGTCAGGTCGCCATCACGCCGCCGCCGCAATGGGTGCGCGTGGTCGGTGGCTTCACCGAGCATCAGTTTGCCGAGAAGCGGTTGCCGACCATCGACGAGCTTAATGCCGTCGCGCCGGATACGCCGGTGTTCCTGCTGCATCTCTATGACCGCGCGCTGCTGAACGGCGCCGCGCTGCGCGCCGTCGGCTATACGAAGGACACGCCGAACCCGCCAGGCGGTGAGATCATTCGCGACGCCAACGGCAATCCGAACGGGCTGCTGCTGGCCAAGCCCAATGCTGGCATTCTCTATGCGACGCTGGCCAAGGGGCCGAAGTTGCCCTTCGACTATCAGGTCAATTCGACCCGCCACTTCATGCGCGAACTCAATCGCCTCGGTGTCACCGGCGCCATCGATGCCGGCGGCGGTTTCCAGAACTATCCGGAAGACTATGCGGTCATCCAGAAGCTGCATGACGAGAACCAGCTCACCATCCGTCTCGCCTACAATCTCTTCACCCAGAAGCCGAAGGGCGAGAAGGACGACTTCCTGAACTGGACCAAGACGTCCAAATACAAGCAGGGCGACGACTATTTCCGCCATAATGGCGCCGGCGAAATGCTGGTGTTCTCGGCGGCTGATTTCGAGGATTTTCGCCAGCCGCGCCCGGATATGGAGCCGGAGATGGAAGGCGAGCTCGAGGAGGTTGTGCGCGTTCTCGTCCAGAACAAATGGCCGTGGCGCTTGCATGCGACCTATGACGAGACCATCAGCCGCGCACTGGATGTGTTCGAGCGCGTCAATCAGGAAATGCCGCTGGACGGACTGAACTGGTTCTTCGATCACGCCGAGACGATTTCGGATCAGTCCATCGATCGTATCGCCGCTCTTGGCGGCGGCATCGCCGTGCAGCATCGCATGGCCTATCAGGGCGAATATTTCGTCGAGCGTTACGGCCATGGCGCGGCGGAAGCGACGCCGCCGGTGTCGAAGATGCTCGCCAAGGGCGTCAAGGTTTCCGCCGGCACCGATGCGACGCGTGTCGCGTCCTATAATCCCTGGGTGTCACTGTCCTGGCTGGTCACCGGCCGCACCGTTGGTGGCATGCAGCTGTATCCACAGCGCAACTGTCTCGACCGCGAGACGGCGCTGCGCATGTGGACTGAAAACGTCACCTGGTTCTCCAATGAGGAAGGCAAGAAGGGCCGCATTCAGGTCGGCCAGCTCGCCGATATCGTCGTACCCGATCGCGACTTCTTCTCCTGCGCGGAGAATGAGGTCGCTGACACGAGCGCAGTGCTGACAATCGTTGGCGGCAAGGTCGTCTATGGCGTCGGCGATTTCGCCAAGCTCGACGAGAATGCGCCGCCGCCAGCCATGCCGGACTGGTCGCCGGTGCGCACGTTTGGCGGTTATGGCGCGTGGGCCGCTCCCGATGCGAATGGACAAGTCGTCGCGCAGAAGATGGCTATGAGCTGCGGCTGCGCGAATTCATGCGGCGTGCATGGTCATGATCATGCCACGGCGTGGTCCAGCAAGTTGCCGATCGCCGATCTCAAGAGTTTCTGGGGCGCACTCGGCTGCGCGTGCTGGGCGGTATGATCACCAATCTCGCACGTCGCGTGATCGGTGCGCCCTTTGTGCATTGGCTGGCCTTGCTCTGCCTGTGCGCGGCCTATCTGCAGGGCGGGCTCGTCAAGGTGTTCGACCTTCCGGGGGCGATTGCCGAGATGAACCATTTCGGACTGCAGCCGGCAGCGCCCTTCGCGCTGGCGACGATCGGGCTCGAACTGGCTGCGTCGATATTGATCCTTGGTGGCGTTTTGCGCTGGCTCGGTGCACTCTCGCTGGCGGGTTTCACGCTGATGGCGACGTTTCTTGCGAATCGATTCTGGGAGCTGGCTCCGCCGGAGCGCTTCATGAGCGCCAATTCGTTTTTCGAACATATTGGCCTGTGTGGTGGTTTCCTGCTTGTCGCCTGGCATGACCTCAACAACCGGGCCGGGAAGACAAAGCCATGAGCGGACCCGCTGAACCGGCAAAGGCGACCAGCGCCTTTGCCCCATTCCGTCAATCCGTGTTCGCGGTGATCTGGGCCGCGACGGTGATGGGCAATACCGGCAGCTTCATGCGCGACGTGGCGAGCTCCTGGCTCGTCACTGACTTGTCGGCGGGGCCAGCGGCGGTCACCATGATCCAGGCGGCGGGTACGCTCCCGATCTTCCTGTTCGCGATTCCGGCCGGTGTGTTGTCCGATATTCTCGATCGTCGCAAATTCCTCATCGCGGTACAGGTGTTGCTCGCCTTGGTGAGCGCGACGCTGATGATGCTATCCTATTACGGGCTATTGACCGTCAATCTGCTGATCGGTCTTACTTTCATGGGCGGCATCGGCGCGGCACTCGTTGGGCCGACCTGGCAGGCCATCGTGCCCGAACTCGTGCCCCGGCAGGACATCAAGAGTGCGGTGGCGCTGAATTCGCTGG
The DNA here is from genome assembly GCF_034044155.1 of Tardiphaga sp. 42S5. NCBI lineage: Bacteria > Pseudomonadati > Pseudomonadota > Alphaproteobacteria > Hyphomicrobiales > Nitrobacteraceae > Tardiphaga > Tardiphaga sp. 42S5. The sequence goes on from NZ_CP139027.1 coordinate 1,490,875, forward strand.
GCATCAATGTCTCGCGCTCGATCGGCCCTGCCGCCGGCGGCGTTCTGCTGGCGACATTCGGGGCCGCCGTCACCTATGGCGCCGATGTCATCAGCTACATGTTCGTCATCGCCGCGCTGCTGTGGTGGCCACGGGCGAAGGTCGAAAATGACGTGCTGTCGGAGAAGTTCTTCGGCGCGTTCCGGGCCGGGTTGCGCTACACGCGTTCCAGCCGTGAACTGCACATCGTGTTGCTGCGGGCGGCGATCTTCTTTGCGTTCTCCAGCTCGATCTGGGCGCTGTTGCCGCTAGTGGCGCGCAATCTGCTGGGTGGCGATGCAGGTTTCTATGGCGTGTTACTCGGCGCGGTGGGCGTGGGCGCGATCGGCGGCGCGCTGGTGCTGCCGCGATTGCGCGCGAAGCTGGACTCCGACACGCTGCTGCTTATCGCCGCACTGTTGTCGGCATCCGTAATGGCTGTCCTGTCCTTCGCGCCGCCCAGATGGGTTGCGTTGCCGGTCCTCCTGTTGCTCGGCTCGGCGTGGATCACGGCGCTGACGACATTCAGCGGTGTCGCGCAGGCAGTGTTGCCGAATTGGGTGCGCGGTCGTGGTCTCGCCGTCTATCTGATGATGTTCAACGGCGCGATGGCCGCAGGAAGCCTCGGCTGGGGTGCGGTCGCCGAAGCGCTGAGTCTGCCGGCGACGCTGCTGGTCAGCGCCTGTGGTCTCGCCGCCGCCGCCTCCATCATGCATCGGGTTAAGCTGCCCACAGGCGAGGCTGATCTTGCGCCATCCAATTACTGGCCGGAGCCACTGACATCAGATCAGGTCGAGCATGACCGCGGACCGGTGCTGATCCTGATCGAATACCGGATTGCGCGTGAAAATCGCGCGCCGTTCTTCACAGGGCTCAAGCGCCTCTCCGAAGCGCGTCGCCGCGATGGCGCCTATGGCTGGGGTATCACCGAGGATGCCGCCGATCCGGAGAAAATCGTCGAATGGTTCATGGTGGAATCATGGGCGGAACATCTGCGCCAGCATCACCGCGTCTCAAAGGCCGATGCCGACGTACAGCGCGAGACCACGCAATATCATATCGGCCCCAATGCTCCCGTGGTCCGGCATTTCCTGACGCTGGATCTGAAGAATCCGATGTTGAAGCCCGTACCGGTCAACCCGCACTAGTCGCCACAAGGACTGCCAGGATGCGCTTTCTCAGATTTACTGCCGTCGCTGTTTCCATCGCGCTGCTATCCACGGTGACGCAAGCCGCGTGGTCGCGCGAGGCACCGGCGAAACCCGATTTTGCGGTCGGTGCGCAATATGACACGACGCATGTCTATGTCGCGCCGGACGAGGTCAATGGCTTCGTCGAGAGCTTCATCGCGACGTTCGGTGGCAAGAGCACAAAACAGGTAATTGCGACGGTGACGCCGACGCCGAGCAGCACGACATCGCAGCTTCTGCTGACGCCGGCGGGGTCAGTTTCGGTGTTTGGCTTCAAGACGCCGATTCCGTATCCGTTCGGCCATGAACGTACAGGCTATCTCGTCACGGATATCGATGCCGCCGTCAAAGCTGCGCAGGGCGCCGGTGCCGATGTGCTGGTCAAGACGTTCCCCGATCCGATTGGGCGAGACGTCGTGGTGCAATGGCCAGGCGGCATCAACATGCAGCTCTATTGGCACACGACGGCGCCGTCCTATCCAGAGCTGCAGACGATTCCGGAGAATCGCGTCTACGTACCGGCTAGCCGGGCTGACCAGTTCGTGAAGAGCTTTGTCGCTTTCTCGAAGGGCAGCGTTGTCTCTGACACGGCGAAGGCGCCGGGCATCGAGATCGGCCGCCCCAACGACACCTATCGACGCATTCGCGTCACGTCGAAATTCGGCAAGATGACTGTGCTGGTGACGGACGGCGTGCTTCCCTATCCCTATGGCCATGAGCTGACCGGCTATGAAGTGCCGTCGCTCGACGAGACGCTGGCCAAAGCGAAGACCGCCGGCGCCGCCGTGCTGGTCGAGCCTTATGTGGCCGACGCGCGACGCGCGGCGCTGGTGAAATTCCCCGGAGGCTATGTTGCCGAGATCCATTCTGCTGTCGGCAAGTAGGGCCTGGGCAGCCGCTGCCGCGCTGGCCTTCAGCGCGGCGCTGCCGCTGTCTGCGCATGCCGACGATGCCGCGGCGACGCCGTCGCGCCCGAAGCTTCTGACCAATCGCTGGCAGGAAGACTGGTCTGCGCTCGCCAATCCGGCGTTGCGCACCCAGCCATTCGACGGGCTGAAATACATCCCGCTGTTTGTCACCGATCCGAAAAGCTATATCTCGCTCGGCGCCAATCTGCGTGAGCGGTTCGAGTTCAACGACGCGCCGAATTTCGGCGTCGGCAACACGCGCGGCGATTCCTATCTGCTGCAGCGGCTGCAGATGCATGTCGATATCCGGCTGAACGAGAACTGGCAGATCTTCACCCAGCTCGAAGACGTCAGGACCATCGACAAGGCCAGCATCTCGCCGGTCGATCAGAACCAGCTCGATTTGCGGCTGGCCTTCGTCGCCTATAGCGGTGCGCTGGGTAACGGCATTTTCAAGGCGCGCGTCGGCCGGCAGGATTTTGCCTTCGATCTGCAGCGCTTCGTATCGTCGCGCGACGGACCGAATGTGCGGCAGTCGTTCGATGCGGTGTGGGCGGATTACGAGACCGGGCTGTGGCGGTTCATCGGCTTCGTCAGCCAGCCGGTGCAATATCGTTTCGGCGACGTGTTCGACGATTTCTCCGGCCAGAATTTCCGCTTCAGCACCGCACGTATCGAACGCAAGGTGTTCGGCGACAACGAGCTGTCCGGCTACTATTCGCTATTCGAGCGGTCTTCCGCACGCTATCTCGACGCCGTGGGTGAAGAGACACGGCATATCTTCGACATCCGCTTTGCCGGCAATGCCGGCGGCTTCGATTGGGACCTCGAGGCCATGGGGCAGACCGGGCATGTCGGTGCCAAGGAGATCGAAGCCTGGGCGCTGGGTGGACGCACCGGCTATACGTTTTCGGACGTCGCATGGACGCCAAGGATCGGCCTGCAGGCGGATGCTGCGTCAGGCGACGGACGTGCGGGCGACAACACGATCGGGACGTTCAATCCGCTGTTTCCGAACGGCTATTATTTCTCGCTGGCCGGCTATACCGGCTATGCCAACCTGATCCATCTCAAGCCGACATTGACAGTGAAGCCCATCGCCAATCTGACGGTGACTGCCGGTGTCGGCATGCAGTGGCGTCAGTCGGTTGCCGATGCCGTCTATGTGCAGCCCAACGTTGCCGTCGCGGGCACGGCCGGGCAGGGCAGCCGCTGGACCGGGGTCTATTCACAGCTTCGCGCAGATTATGTCTTTAACGCCAATCTGACCGGTGCCATCGAGGCCGTTCACTATGTCATCGGCGATACCGTGCGAAATGCAGGCGGCCACGACAGCAACTATCTCGGTTTGGAGCTCAAATATGGCTGGTAACCGGGCGATCTGGCGCTGCGGGGGCAGTGGTTTCATTTTGCGACGTCGCAGAATAGGTTAATCGCTCGCCCGCCATCGGACTCCGTTTTGGCGTGATGGCTCGGAACGACACCGACGTAAGTGGCCGACATGTGGAATGAATGCGATCGGATCGCGGCCTTGCATCGATACGATATCCTCGACTCTGCGGCCGATGCGGATTTCGAGGATTTTGTGCAGATTGCATCGGATATCTGCGATGCGCCGATCGCGGCCATCAATCTGATCGACGGTGATCGGCACTGGACGCTCACCGGCATCGCGCATGGCGATCGGGAACTGCCGCTGGATCATTCGATCTGCGCGCAGGCGATCCGCCAGACCGAACTGTTCGTGGTTCCCGATCTGTCCTCGGATACGCGCTTCCAGGACAACCCATTGGTGAGCGGCGGCCCCAGGCTGCGCTTCTATGCCGGTGCGCTGCTGGAAACGCAGAATGGTCTGCCGATCGGCACCGTCTGTGTGCTGGACCATACGCCGCGTCCGGACGGTCTCTCCACCCGCCAGCGCTTCACCTTGCAGGCGCTCGCACGGCAGATCATGAATCAGCTCGAACTGCGACGCGCGATGATGGATATCACCACAGGAAACGCAGCGCGGGAAAGGCTGGAAGCATCGCTGAACGAAAAGGAAGCGTTGCTCAAGGAAGTGCATCACCGCGTCAAGAATAACCTGCAGCTGATCAGCAGCCTGCTGAACCTGCAGGCGTCGCGTATCGCCGACCCCATGACGTCGGCATTGTTTGCCGACAGCCGCAATCGCGTCAGGTCGATGGCGCTGGTGCATGAAAATCTCTATCGCGCCGGCAATTTCGCCGAGATCGAGATGAAGACACATATCCTCAGTCTATGCACGCACCTGCGCCGCGCCTACGGGCGGGCTCGCGTCGAGATCACCGCCGAAAGCGATGATGTCACGCTTGACATGGATCGCGCCGTCTCCTGTGGTCTTATCATTAACGAGCTCGTCTCCAACGCGTTCAAGCACGCATTTCCCGGCAAACGCAGCGGGCATATCAAGGTCACGTTCGGCCGCAGTGAAGACGGCACGTTCATTCTAACCGTCGGGGATGATGGCGTCGGCATGCCCGAGCAGTTCGACTTCATCGAGACCAGATCGCTCGGTCTGCAGCTGGTACGCGATCTCGTCGAGCAGTTGCATGGCACATTCTCTGTCGACCGTACCGGTGGCACGACCTGCATCCTCACATTCAAGGCCGGCCGCAGCGAGAGGCTCGCGTCATGGTGACGCGTGCTCGCGTGATGGTGGTCGAGGACGATCGCATCGTTGCCCGCGATATCAGCGAACAGCTGGGACGGATTGGCCATTCCGTGATCGGCGTGACCGCCCGCGGCGAGGCTGCGATTGAACTCGCAATCAACAACCGTCCCGATCTGGTGCTGATGGACATTCGTCTGGAAGGTGAGATTGACGGCATCGATGCCGCCCGGCAGATACGTGCCAGATGCCAGACTCCGGTGGTGTTTCTCACGGCCTATGCCGATGACGAGACTGTCAGGCGCGCCAGCCAGGCCGAGCCGTTCGGCTATCTGCTCAAGCCGTTTGAGGATCTGCAACTGCGCACCGTGATCGAAATGGCCCTGTACAAGGACCGCGCCGATCGCAAGCTGCGTGAAAGTGCGGCGGCGCTTCAGGTCGCACAGGCGGAGCTGGCGCGCATGTCGCGGATCACCACGATGGGGCAGTTGACTGCATCGATCGCGCATGAGGTCAACCAGCCATTGATGGCTGTCGTGATGAATGCCGAGGCCTGCGTGCAATGGCTCAAAGGCGAGAAGGCCAATGTCGGCGAAGCCCGCGCCGCCGCGGAACGGGCCATCGCGGAGGGACATCGCGCCGGGGCGATCATCGAACGCGTACGCGCGATTGCTCGCAACGCGCCGGTGGTGTTCGAAGTGCTCGATCTGAACGAGATGATCGAGGGGGTTCTCTCGATCGTGCAGCCGGAGCTGTCGCGGCAGGAACTGGCGCTGGACGTCTATCTGCAGCCCGGGCAGCCATTGATCGTTGGCGACCGGGTGCAATTACAACAGGTGATGTTGAACCTGGTGTCTAACGCGGCCGATGCCATCAATGCATCGGAAACGCAGCAGCGGCGAGTGACGGTTGCGTCGGCGATGGATCCGTCGGGAGAGGTCTGCGTGACTGTCGAAGACGCCGGGGCCGGCATCGATCCCGACCATCTCGATATGATCTTCAATCCGTTCTTCACTACCAAACAGGATGGTATTGGCATGGGGCTGTCGATCTGCCGGTCCATCATTGACGCCCATGGTGGTCGGCTTTGGGCGGAACCGCGCGTGCCCACCGGTACGCGATTTCGCTTCACGCTGCCACGACGTTCGCTGCAGGTGGCGTCGTGATCGCGAATCCGGAGTCGGCCGCTGCGATCATCGCCGTCATCGATGACGACAAGGGGATTCGCGAGGCACTGGATGGGATGTTGCGCTCGGTCGGCCTTCAGGTGGAGTGCTTCGCCTCGGTACAGGATTTTCTCGCGAAGGACGACCGGGATAAATTCGGCTGTATCGTTCTCGATGTGCATCTGCCCGGTCGCAACGGACTTGATTTTCTCGATGATCTGGCAAACCTGCATGTTACGACGCCGGCGATCGTCATCAGCGGCTTTGCCGACGTGCCCATGTCGGTGCGGGCGATGAAAGCCGGCGCCGTCGAATTCCTGACCAAGCCGGTCCGCGCGATGGACCTTCTCGCGGCAGTTGAGACGGCCGTGAAGCGCGATCGTGCGACGAAACATGCGGTAGAGAAAATTGCCGGCCTCAAGGCGGATTTTGAAACCTTGACTGTCAGGGAGCGCGAGGTGTTCGCACATGTCGCTGCCGGCCTGATGAACAAGCAGATCGCGGCGGCGCTGGGCCTGAGCGAGGCCACGATCAAGCTCCACCGTGGCACGGTGATGCGCAAGATGCGGGCAAACTCCATCGCGGACATCGTCCGGATGGCCGACCGGCTTGGACATGAACCGCCTTCGCCTGCCTAGACTAAGGTCTAGTCGGTCTCCACCATGCTCCAATTGTCTACCCGCATCCAATTCCGCATTCTGGAAATCATGGGGCAGCGGCTACGCGCAACGTTGCCTTTGTCCGAATTGAAATCTGCGGCATGTAGCGATGAGGTATATGATGACGGGTACCCGAATTCCCGACAGTGAATCATATACGGGACCGGTCCACATGCTTGAGCGGTCGCAAATCCCGCCGAAGCCGAAGTCGCCCAAGATCGACGTGTTCGGTTGCCCCTCCGGCAAGCTCCACAAGGATCAGGAGCTACGCAGCGCCGGGATCAAATTTTTCCGCAAGGGCAGTGACGATCCGCATCTCGGGCAGATCTCGACTGCAGCGGACGATCGCGGATTTTTGATCGGCGTCTCGCAGGGGCGTGGTCATCGGCGACGAATTTTCCACGAGCATCACGCCACGGGCCATGAATTCGAGGAAGGCTCGATCTATATTCGCAATCTCGCGGATGACTATCGTGCCGATTTGCGCGGTGCGTTCGACTTTTTCTTGATGGAAGTCTCGCGGCCGTTCCTGATCGAACTGGCACAGGAGCACGGGTGGCGGGGCGCGGTCGACCTTGCGTGCCACGCTGGTGACACCGATCCCGTCTTGTTGCGGCTCGTCAGCGTGGTCGAGCCCTTGCTGCAGAAAAGTAGCGAGGCGAGTCCGTTGTTCCTCGACCAGCTCGGAACGACGATCGGAATTCATCTGATCGAGCGATACAACAATGCGACCAGTCTCGAAGCCACGTCGCAAGGCGCGGCATTATCGCGGCCGCAACTGGCGCTCGCCATCGAAATGCTGAGCAGCAACGCTGCCGGGAATGTGCGCGTTGCTGATGTTGCCCAGGCCTGCGGGTTGTCGCGCGGCTATTTCATTCGCGGCTTCAAGAAAGCGACGGGCAAGGCGCCTCACCAGTGGATCCTGTCCCAGCGCGTCGAGCAGGCCCGAGGTCTTCTGATGAAGACCGATACGCCGTTGGCTGATGTCGCACTGGCCTGTGGCTTTGCCGATCAAAGCCACTTCACCCGCGTCTTTTCCGCTTCGACTGGGCTACCGCCGGGGGCCTGGCGCCGCGCAACTGGCAATGCAGGTTCTCCAGCGCGATTTTCTGAATGTGAGAAATAGTTTGAGTGAGGTGGCGTGCCGCGCGTCCATGTTACGCGCTACCGACAATGTCAGCTCCTGGCGCAAAGCGGGCATCTGCAAAGGTTGGCGCCGTTGCTCAGCTATTAAAACTGCGTCGCTCGCCAAGACTTGACCACAGCTTTGGTCTGATGGCCTCGTTCCCGATTTCTTATAAAAACTCTTTTATAGCCAGGAGACTAGTTGTTAGTACGTCGTCGACGTGGGTTCATCTTGGCGTCTTCTATCAACGGCCATGCCAACATGGCGAGGTCGACGACACGGCGTAGCTCTCCAGACGTGGCGCCAGCCTGCGGCAGGTTCATCGAAGCGTGCAGGACACCGAGGAAGTGCCACGACAGCCCGTCGATGTCGGATCCCGGGGCCAATTCTCCGATTGCGACCGCTTCACGCAAAATTCCGCTGAGGATGGTGCGCTGGCCCGTGAGTCCCTCCCGCGCCACCGCTTGGCTCACCGGCGGCAGATCGGCCATCTCCGAGCAGGAACGCGCGAGCATGCAGCCGGCTGGGCGGGCCGCCTTATCGGCTGTGGGCAGGAATTCGTGAAGTAGCGCCTCCAGCTGTTGGCGCTTCGTGCCAGCTTGAACCGCGTTCATCCGCTTTAGGACGCGCTGCGCGTAGTTCGAAAGCACTTCCTGGAACAGTCCGTCCTTGTCCTGAAAGCGCTTGTACATGCTGGATCGCGACAGACCCATCGCCGTCGTCAGTTGGTCGATCGACGACGCTGCGTAGCCGTGCCGCCAGAACACCTCCATCGCAGAGTTGATCACTGCACTGTCATCGAACTGGGGCTTTCCGCTCATCGGGTACTCGCTTGACATACTGGAACGATCGTTCCAAGAATGGTGGACCGATCGTTCCAGGATACGTAAGGATGCTCCCATGTTCAAGCACTCTCAGCCCAACAGCAGCCGCCCCCGCATTGCCGTCGCCGGCGCCACGGGTCGCGTCGGATCCGCGCTGATCGCAAGCCTGGCGTCAGAACCTCTCGATTTAGTGGCGCTAACGAGAAATCCGAATGCGGAAGGCTTACCCGCTGGCGCTACCATCGCGGCAGTGGATTTCGATGCGCCATCGACCCTCGACGAAGCTCTGCGTGGCGCCGACAGGCTGTTTTTGGCTCATGGCACGTCCCCCCGGCAGGTTGCCAACGAGATGGCCCTGATCGATGCGGCGGTCGCCGCAGGCGTGGGTCAAATCGTGAAATTATCCACGATGGGTCCGCCCTCGCGACTGCACCCGATGGATTGGCACATGCAGATCGAGGCGCATCTTGCGACCGTCGACATCGGCTACACGGTTTTGCGGCCGTCGACGTTCGTCGACATCCTGGCGCGCGCAGGCACTCCAGTCGCAGATGATGCATGGGGCGGCGCGGCCGGCTCGGGAGTGGTCAACCTGATCGATACACGCGATGTCGCCGATGCCGCGCGCGTTGCGCTTTTGGACGACGCGCACCCCACTTCTCAGCGCGTCTACCACCTGACCGGCCCGCGGGCCGTAAGCATGCCGGAGGTCGCCGAAGAAATCTCGAAACTGCTTGGTCGGACCGTCACATATCAGCAGCGAAGCCCTGCAGAGCAGCGCGAGAAGCTCCTGGCCTCGGGACTGAGCGAGTTTGTCGCTGATGTGCTGCTCGGATTAGACCGCCTATTTTACCAGTCGGTGATGGCTGAAACGACAACAACGTTTAAGGCATTGACGGGCCGCGAACCTCGGTCTGTCGCCGGGTGGTTGGGCGAAAACATCTCAAAGTTTCGGAGGTAGTCCGAGCTCTACCAGTTCGGGGCAGCAAAGCCCCGGACTTTGATCTCGCGACCTCCGTGGATGGTGCTGTCACCTCTCATGTAGCGATGGCGGCCGTTGACGAAAAACAAAGTCAAAAATGCCCGCTCCTGGCGCAAAGCCGACAATCGAGCCGTTGGACGCTTGCCGAGACCGGACCGGCAGTGCGAACCGAGAAAGCGGCGATAAGATCTTCGGTCATCATCGATCTGAGCATCGAACAATCAGGCAACTCCCGAGCTTGACGCCTTTTCCCTGAGAAGCCAATCCACTTGCAACTGCGCCATATCAGCCCGCAAACGCGGCACGGCCCAGTCCAGAAAACACCGGACCTTCAACGGCTGCAATCCGGCATCCGGATAGACCAAGCTGACCGGTAATGGTTCCGGCGCGAAATCCGGTAACAGAATCTGCAGCCGGCCGGATTTCAACTCATCCGCCACCTGATAGCAGAGCACCCGGATGATCCCGATGCCGGCAAGAGCCGCCTGTATGGCTGCGTCCGTCGTATTCACGGCCAGCCTCGCGCGCGGCTCCACCGCAAAGGCTGCGGTGTCGCGCCGATAGCGCCATTCGGGCGATGTCGCAAAACCATGGAAAGCAATTCCCTCATGCCGCGCCAGGTCTTCCGGCACGCGCGGCACGCCAAGCCGGGCCAGATAAGCAGGACTGGCGCAGATCACACGGTGCACCACGCCCACGCGCGTCGCGATCAGTGCATTGTCCTCCAGATGGCCGATGCGCAGGGCTAGATCAACATGCTCACTCACGAGATCGATCTGCTTGTCGGCAAGCATGAGCCGCAACGAGATATCGGGCTGCTCCGCCAGGAAGCCAAGTGCGATGGGCAACAGGTGGCGCTCCCCGAATGCGATGGGAGCGGTGACATGGAGCACCCCGCGCGGCGCATTGTATTCGCCGCCAGCCTCTCGCTCCGCCTCCTCCACCTGTTCGAGGATCCGCCGGGAGGCAGCGACATAGGCGCGGCCAGCATCTGTGAGCGTGAGCTTGCGGCTGGTGCGGATGACCAATCGGGTGCCGAGATGTTGCTCGAGTTCGGCCACCTTACGGCTGACCGTGGCGAGCGGCGCACGCAACTGCCGCGCACCAGCTGACAGGCTCCCAGCCTCGACAACAGCCAACAGCACCGACATAGCCTCGAACCGGTCCATCATACCTTCCCTAGTTTGGGAGGAACCCTCTTGCAGACTTAGGATACCGTTTTTCAGATGGCGACTCTAGTTTTCCGCGGAACGGGGCGTCGCGAGACGCGTGCCCTCAGGCAGAGGACGCGTGCACCAAGGCTCGCGTCAACGATCAGGAAGGCCAGCCATGACCAATCTCTCTCGTCGCGCGCTGATAGGCGGACTGGGTGTCGGAATAGTTGGTGGCGGCCTTCTTCCCGAGGTTGCCTCGGCCAAGAGCACAGCGGCGCCCGCAAAGGGTGCAGTGACGCCTCTGGCGCAGATCCGGATCGGGCGCTTCACCGTGACCGCGCTGACCGATGGCTACGCGGACATGCCTTACACCTATTTTCCCGGTCGCACGGCTGAACAGGTCGAGCAGGCTGCGGCGGCCCAGTTCACGGCGCGGCCAAGTGGCGTGCGTTTCGTTTTCAACCAGTATCTGATCGAGGACGGCCAGAGCCGAATCCTGATCGATACCGGGCCGGCGGGCTCCATCGGGCAGACAGGTGCGCTGCCGCAGGCGCTTGCCGCATTCGGCATCAGCCGCGATCAAATCGATGCGGTGATCGTGACGCATATGCATCAGGACCACATGGGCGGCCTGATCGTTGGCGGGAAGAAGAATTACCCCAAGGCCGAGCTCTATATCGACCGGCGAGACGTCGTCCATTGGACCGATCCGGCAAAGCGTGCCGACGCGCCAGACTATCTGCAGCCCAGCTTCCAAATGTCGAACGAGGTCGTGCGCTTATACCCCAAGCTACAGAAGATCGATGGCGAGCGCGACATCGCGCGCGGCATCTCCATCGTCGATCTGACCGGTCATACGCCGGGCCATATCGGCGTGCGGATCGCGGATGCGGGCCAGAGCCTCATCATGGTGTCCGACATGGTCTTCCCCGTGATCCATCCGAGCGCGACCGATGTGGGCTTCCTGTTTGAACAGGACCGTCCGGCGGCACAGGCAATGCGCGACAAGTTCTTTGCGCAGGCTGCTGCTGAAGGGGCGCTGATCGCGGCGACCCATATGCCCTTTCCGGGTCTCGGTCGCATCGTCTCGGATCGCGGGCAACTGCGCTGGCAGGCGGCGGACTGGGCCTTGCAGACTTGAACGCCCGGCTGAGCGCTGAGCGAAACGCACCGGCACGCAACAACAGCTTTACAGGATCATCCGCATGCGGCTGTTCCAGACGGTCAAGGACATCCCGGTCGCCGATCTTCGGCGGAACGTTCTTGTTCTTTCCTGAGAACTTGCGCTGCTCCGCAAGGGCGAGGGCGTAGTCCACTGAGCGATGGGTGTGCCGCAAGCGCTTATAGCCGTGCTCGTGGCATGGTTCGATTGCGTGGGCTTCCATCAGCAAATCGGCGGCCCACATTTCTAGTGGGCTCTCAGTTTTGCTCTTAGACATGGTCTGACCTTCCTAGATCGCTTTGACTTCGGAGTAGTTGGCGCGGGCGTCGAGCGAAAGATGACGTCGCCAATGACGTGCCATTCCGGCGTGTCAATGCTATCAGTGGCAAATGCGTGCGGATCTCGCCAGTCTCGTCCCATGGGATCAGCTGTTGTCGCTATGGCGCGAGCCTCGTCCTCCGTCTCGGCGGGGCCAATCGCGATCTGCCTGCTCTTCTCAAGCAGGTTCATCGCGGGTGTAAGCCGCCATCCAATCCTGCGCGAGGCATTCGGCCGCGCCCGACCGGAAGCCGACGAACACAATGAGCAGCTCATGAGTGAATTTGTGAGGCTCCTGCAAACTAACGGCTACTACAGCAACAAACCGCCCGAGAGTAGTTCCAAGCATCCGGGGCACGGGTGGTGCCCTGACGACGTTCAGTGACGCTTTTCATCTCCGTGGAGGAGGGCCTGAGGCCGGGCTCAAGGGGGCGACGCATCGGTCTCGTCTCGAGCGACGGTCAATGCAATGCAATCGTCATGGGTGGTAGTATCGCGAAGGTGATGATCCAGTAGGTCTGAAGTCGGGATAGGCGGCGGGTATGCGATCTAGTCGGCCGGCTTCTCAGCAATGATTACGCCAGTCTTCGGGTCGGCGTGAAAGTCCATCTTCTTGCCGTTCTTGATGCCTTCACCTTCCCATCGGCCATCGTCGGCCTCGAGCTTGGAGACCAGGGAGTAGCCGGACTGCAGGACCTTCACTATCACTTGCTCCATTGGCATCCAGTCTGGCCCAGGCTGGTCAGCGCGCGCCATGGTGACGGCGCCCATCAACACCGAGCCACAGAGAGCGAATGCGGCTAATCTGTTCATTCTAAACCTCCCATGTTTTCTCGGAGTCCAATCGAAAAGACGGGCGAACGCAAGCTACCATCGCCATCCGCAACGACGACGCCCGCGGTGCCACCAACAGACCCAGCGGCGCCCGCGCCGGGAACGTCTTCGCCAGCCGGGTCCGTGCGGCGGTCCCCATTGCACCGGCGTAATGAGACTAACTCGCTTTTCAGTGGCTCCCATGACGGGTGCGACAGGCATGGCCTCTGCAATATCAACGAAGCGAACGCCTGCGGCACCGACCGCGGCGAGCGCTATCACGTTGCCAGCTAAACGAAGGAATGACCGGCGGTCAGGGATGTCAGTCATCCATACCTCCTCAGTGTGTAGGCCATCGGCTATCGCGTCAGATTAGAAGAGTTTTCTGTCGACCGGCATCGGTTAAAACCCTAGCTTTTAGAGCGGGTGGCGATCCTCGATCGCGCCCTTGTCTCGCATACTAGACCTCGAAGCGAGCTGGTGCCTCGGTCTATCAGGCAGCATTTCGCTTACGCGTGCGCGCGCACCCTTTTTCGCTGATGCAGAACGCTCGGAAGCTGGCCTGCGCGCCGACGCCTCGCCGCCGAGATAACCACCTTTGCGGGATGGTGAGTGGTCTTCCTTGGTCCCGCGACCGGACCCGCTTTTCTTCCCGCCGTGGGTTTCCTTATTGACGGTTGCCCAAGCTCTCCGCTCGGCTTCATCTTCGGACACGCCACGTTTTTCGTAGCCTTCCTCGATATGTTCAGCCATCCGCTTCTGCTTGTCGGTGTAGCTCGATTTGTCTCCGCGAGGCATGAGACCCTCCATCGTTTCGCTCGCTTCCACAGAATTGAAAAGCGTTTAGTTCGTTCCGGCGTAATGCCGTTTAACGATGCAGGTATTTCGTTTTCACGAGAAACCGAAACCCTCGTGACCTTGCGGTGCAGGTGGTCGCCAGGCGATTTCGCCACCTTCTCCCTCGACAGCTGCCGCAGCTTTGCGGCTCGCTCCTTTATAGCGTTGGGAGTCCGCATATGCGCGAGAGCAATGACCCGATAGCGGCGCTCGGTCTTTAGTTCTTCAAGAAGTTGTGCGTCTTTTTCCGGGGCACAAGCTATATGGCTCCTGCCGCCCCGCTTCATTTTACCAACCGCAGCTGGCCATATACCTTACGCAGCCTATCCTGAGCCGCGACAACATGCTCTGGGTCCAATATCTCAAGCATTCGCTACACCACGCCCGGAGCGTCACGCGGCCCGAGCGCGACGAAACGTGAAGTACAACCTGAGCATCTTCCATCGCTTTCGTGATGATATCGATGTCGCGCATCACCGACCCCTGCATTTTGCCAAGCCGAGTGGAAATGTGCAGTCTAGAGATTGGCCCCCGACACCAACAGAACTGCACCGATTGCCAAAAGGAGAATGCCCGGCCAGTTCGTTCCGAGTCCCAAGAATCTCATGCCGCGTCGTGGCGGCTCCAAAGTGTCGCGAACCGGCCGGGAAGAATCAGGGCCGCTAAGCGGTCCCCGCCAAATAGCAGTGCATGCCATGTACAAGACTCCGCCGATAGCGAGCAGCGCGCCAAGCCCCATCAGGAACATTCTCGCCTCCAAATGCATCGCTCCACACGCAGAAGAATCTGATTCTGCGAGTGGACAGCATTGGTAAAAAGAGGCGGCTCGGCGGTGTCGGGTTTGGGGGAACGGGGAGCCGCCGAGCCCGGCCAGCAGCGTTATGGGCCAACAACTACCAGCCGCGAGAAAAACACAAACAAGCCGGAATCGTTCCTGTCCAAACAGGTGAAAACGGGCCGTTGGTCAACCGAATCCATGAGCGGGCCAAGCTCCGGCGTGGCTTCTGGGGCACGCCGGCTAAACGATGTCTACCATCACAATGAAAGGAAGCTCAATGATTCGCCCGTTGGCGGCTTGCGTTTTGCTGTGCGCATTTTTCCTCGAGGGACGGATCGATCTTCACTCCTCGCTAGGAACAACGCCCGACTGATTGTCTTTGTCTTAAGATCCTTGCATCAAACGCAAACTGTGCAGGGATTCAACTCCGCGCCTACCTTCGTATGGCGCGTCTTTTTTCGCGAACGTTGAATCTAGGGATTGGCTGGCATTGGACTAGCAAAGCCGGAATTTGATCGTCATTTCGATCCGATGGCAGACAAGCGTGGAGCTTGGCTTGCGGGGCGGCGGCGATCCACCGCCGCCCAAACAGTGGCAGTAGCCGAGAGACGGTTAGTTCTCGGTGCACACCTTAATGGTCTTCATACCGGTTTCGGCTTCAGTCCTCGTCTTGAAGGTGCCATTACCGACGATCGTGGTGGTCGTTGTCGTCGGCTTCTTATCGACGACGGTGCACTTCTTGGTGGTGGTGTCGCGGACCACGTAATACTCAGTCGTAACGGCCGCTTGGCCAAATGCCGCAGTAGCGACGAAAGTTGAAACGGCGGAGACTATAAGAAATTTTTTCATAGTATTCCTCCATTCGCATGCGGTGCTAGCGCCCGCTTGAATCAAATGAGAAGAATTGCCGAAAGTTCCCGATCGCCCATACTATAGGTGTCGGCCGGCCTCCATAGCTCCCTTGTCTCACGTAGTAGCCCTGACGTCGCGGAGGCCTGGCAGTGGAGTGCCAGGTTCGCGCGCCTTCTTTTTACCGACGGAACGGGTCGTCCGAGTGCTGCGGCCGCACGCAGGGCTGTCGCTCCGCTGCCGACCAACCCTTCAACCTGGCGATGTCTTCCGTGTCTCAAGGTTTCACGATGATGCGCCTGACGATGGCTAATTCTCCGGCGGTGGCAACTCGCCCTTCAACCAGCCCTCGGCTTTGATCACTGGATCTGGCTCAATATCGGCGTGGATGAAGCTACACTTTGGGCACTCGTAGGAATGCACAACGTAGCCGCTTTCCGGAAGGGAGAATCTGAGCCAATAAGCGGCGGCTCCGCAATTTGGACAGGGGTGGGATCGGGTGCGCAGCATGGCGGATAGCCTTGCTCGTCGCCAGCGCGATGGTGACCGGGCCGAAATTAACGTTCTGTTAGCCAGAAAACAAACGCAACCTAGGCGGGCGATCGCTCGTGTTATGCTCGGCAAAGGTAGGAGGCTATTTGTGTCAAAAGCAGAAGATTTACGGGAAGAGGCTACGGATGCAGGCAAACGTGGCGATAAGACCAAATCTCTCAGGGAAGGAGCACGGGAACATAGGCGCGAAAAGGCTCTAAATGCCCTGGCAGACAATGAGGATTGGCTGGATGGAAAATCAAAGCCACAGCCGGAAAAGAAGAATTAGAGTCCGCGCGACATAATGGCGAGAAGCGCCCTCGGTTGAATGTCTCACGGACAAACCCATCGTTAAGTCGAAGCGTTTCACGTCGCGATACGAGACGCTCGCTCAATGACCGGCGCTTCATTTCACGATCCTCAATTCGCCATAGCCCTTCTGCAAACGCTGTTGAGCGGCGATTACCTCATCGCGGCCGAGTATTTCAAGCATGCGCTGAAGAACCGACTGCGGGTCCCGCGGCCCTGGCTCGATGTAATCGAATTACACGGCTTCCCGGGTTCCGCTACGGATCGTTGGTCCGGCTCATGAACCAGGACGGATACGCCGCCCCACTCTCGGCTCCGAATGCCTCTTGGGGGCAGATGCGGGTTGTCTACCTCCAATATGCAAGTGACCCCGTGACCTTTTTCGAGTACCGCAGCCTCTATTGCAAACCAGATTGGATGACGCTGCCGCGCGGCCCGGACGTATCGCCGCAATTGCGGTGGTACCCGGTCGTAACTTTTCTTCAACTGGTGGCGGACAAGTTCATGGCGACCGCAGCACCGATCGGCCACGGCCACGTCTACGCCCCGGCGCACTACATTGACGCGTGGATCGAGGTGACGGATGTTCGCGGCTGGTCCCCGGACGAGATCGCGCGGCTCAAGCAACATCTCTCCAAGCCGTAGTCCGTAATTTCCACCGAGCTTCAGGGGTTTTTCCTGATGGCCGCGGTCGTCGAAATGCGGTGAAGGTTGACGAGCGACGGACGGGCAGACTCCATCTCCGCGGTTTTTATTGGTTGTGACCGCAAAAATAACGCAGGTCGCCTGCACTTGCACAGAGTTCGGGCCTCATTGCGGCTTCCGGTCCACAGGCGCTCGGTGGCCGCAGTAATAGGCGTGGGAGGCGCCGTTGGCGATATCGTACTACTCGACGCACGGATAATGCAAAGCGCAGACATCACGCGGAAAGGCAGACAAAGTTGATCGACTGATCACGGCAACTCCACTGAACTAACGAGGAGTACTCAGATGTCCGATCTTATTGCGATCGTTTATCCGTCCGAAGCAAAAGCCGAGGAGGTCCGTGCGCGACTTTTCAAGCTTCAACGAGAATATCTGATAAAGTTCAGTGATGCTGTCATTGCCGTCAAAACCGAAGCAGGTCCTGTCAAGTTGAACCAACTCGTTAATACGACGGCAGCTGGTGCTGCGTCAGGCAGCTTTTGGGGATTGTTAGTGGGGCTCCTTTTTCTCAATCCATTAATTGGTGTCGCCTTGGGCGCCGCCTCTGGCGCTGTTGGTGGAGCGCTGACGGACTATGGCATCAATGACGCATTTATGAAGGAGATTTCCGAAACTCTTCAGCCCGGTAAAGCCGCGCTATTCGTGCTGGTGCAGCAAATGACTGCAGACAAGGTACTCAAGGAAATTCAAGACGCCGGTGGCACCGTACTAAGAACATCTCTAGACGATTCCAAAGAGAAGGTGCTCCGTGAGGCCTTGGCCAAAGCGACGGCAACAGCTTCGGAACCGGAGAGCCCAGCGTAACACATGCACCTGGGCTTCTCGCGGGATGCGAGAAGCCCAGGTGCAGCTGATGTCTTTGCCAGGCTGGCATCCCGCGACTGTTACAGTTTGTTCTGGCTCCCTCTATTCGAGTGGAAGCCCATAGAATCTCCTCCATCGAGCGAGGTCGATCAGAAACTCTCTTTGAGTGCGCTGCGGAGGCCATGATCGCCGGCGCTTGCGCCTCCGGCACGCGTTGGCATCGATTGAATTTTGATCTTTGGGCACATGGAGGCGAGCATGAATATTCGGGCTGTATGTGGCGCTTTGATCATTGGTGCATTGGTCGCGACTGCCGCATCTTCAACTCTGTCCTTGGCTCAGACGAAGGACACAGGCGTGTCCGCAAAGGACACCGGCACATCTGTGCCAAAAAGCGCGACCCCAAATACAAATATGACTCCGAACAAACACCGGTACTGGCGTCATCGCGGCGGAAGACATCCGCACTATGGGAGTCGGCGTCTTCGTGTTTAGGCAAACCCACCAGGCAGGAAGTTCATACAAGCTCTTCCGGTCGGCGCGTAGAACGACCGGCATCGCCACCACGCGCGAGTGATAGGGAAGCATAGTCGGCATAGTCGGTCTCGGCATAGCGTTCCGGCTTTAGGCTCCCGGCCCGCGCGGCCGCGAGATAGCCCGAAGACTTAAGCGGAAGTCTGAATGCGGATAATGCGGGATCTTGGAGCCATAAGCACATTTGCCCTGGTTTGCAATGTCGCCTCACCCGCCTACGCCGATACGTTCAGGATTGGCAGGCTACTTTGCCAACGCGCCAGCGTCGATGGGTTTGCTGGTGGCACCGCGGTGGTCGGCATTGCGGATGGCGATGGCGCTAAGCGGCAGCGTCTCGCGGCAGACGGGAGGCAAGCCGTACGCCGGGTCAATGGGGTTCCCAGATCGGCGCGTCGGTGAACAGGCCGCCCTCCGCAAAGCCGATGCCGTAGATCAGAACCACCCCGAAGGAGAAACTGACCAAGCCCGATGCCACACGGAGCCGCCAGTTGAATTTGGGCAGATTGATAGCCGTGAACGCAAACGGCGCCGACAGGATCAGTGTGATGAGCATCATTCCGATGATCGTACCGAGCCCGAACAGCAGCAGATAGCCGAGCGCGGCGACAGGTTCGCGGATGATCGACAGGATCATCAGGGCGACGGCAGCTGATCCGGCAAGACCGTGCACGAGGCCGACCACGAAGGGTCGCAGCCAGTCATAGACCGCGATCCGGCCGAGCCCACTGCGATCGAGCCGCATCAGCGGCGTGTGCTCGTCGGCGTGCCCGTGCGCGCCGGGGCCGTGCCCGTGCGTGTGCCGGTGCAAGTAGTCGCCATGCGTATGGAGGTGGTCGTGGACATCGAGCTCGTGCACGCCGGGAATACTCGCATGCGCATGTGCGGCGCCTGCCGCGCGGCCCATGCCTGTCAAGGTGAGCACGCCGAGCAGGACGAGCATGATGCCGACGGCAAATTCCATCGACATGCCGAGCCGCGGCGGAATGACGACCCCAAACACGATGATTGCCGCGCCGACCGCCATGACCGTGACGGTATGCCCGACGCCCCAGGCGGCGCCGATCAGCACCGAGCCCGCCACGCTGCGTTCGCGGCTGACAACCGTCGCAATGGCGACCACGTGGTCAGCGTCGGTCGCATGCCGCATCCCGAGGAAGAAGCCGAGAATGAGGAAGGACACGACGTTCAGGGCGGCTCCGGTCATTTCACACGTTTCAAGATAGCATCGGAGCCAAGAATCTTTCGCGCCGATCACTCTCGACCATACGTCCGCCCGCGACAACTGCTCCATCAGGGCGATTCCGATGGAAGATCGGGGGGAAATCCTGATTGACGCGATCCAGTTGTGGGACCTACTGTCGTAGCAAATGTCGTTGCACGGAGATTCCAACGCTCCGTGGCACCGACGACCATTTAGCTCAGTCCTGCTCCTGCTTTTCCTAAGTAAAGCAAGCCAGCAGGGCCGGAGGATTGCATGCAGCTCACTCCGAGAGAGTTCGACAAGCTGCTCATCTACATGATGGCAGATGTCGCGTTAAGGCGAAGAGCCAAGGGTCTCAAGCTCAATTATCCTGAAGCCGTCGCTGTCATCTCAGCGGTCGCCCTCGATGGCGCACGTGCCGGGAAAACAATCGAAGACGTCACCAAGGAGGCGCGCACCGCCCTCACCAAGGCTGATGTGATGGATGGCGTCGCTGATCTTATTCCAATGGTGCAGGTCGAGGCGGTGTTCACCGACGGCAGCCGCCTGGTGACGGTGCACACGCCCGTCCAGTAAGTGCATGACAGGAGGCGAACATGGCCGGACCAAAAGTGGGTCCCGCTGTTGCCAAGAATGTCGACCCCGCGACAGAGGCTGTGCCGGTCGGCGGCTACGTATGCAGTTCAGCAGCGATCACATTCGATACCGATCGTCCGGTGACGACGCTCAAGGTGCGCAATGCGGGTGACCGTCCGATACAGGTCGGATCGCACTTCCATTTTTTCGAAGTCAATCGTGCGCTGGAATTCGATCGCGCAGCGGCCTTCGGGTTGCGCCTGAACATTCCGTCATCGACGGCAACGCGATTTGAGCCCGGTGACGAACGCGAGATTCAGCTCGTTCCCTATGGCGGCAAGCGCGCCGTCTATGGCTTCAACAATCTCGTTGATGGTCCTACCGCAGGCAAGGACGCCGCCACAGTCAAATCCAGGGCGGTGGCAGAGGCAGCGAAGCGAGGCTTCCGCTCGATTTAAGTCGTGAGGTCGCGTCGAAAGAAATCTTGAATGAGGCCACCATGCCTACGATGTCTCGACAAGAATATGTCGGCCTGTTCGGCCCAACGACGGGCGACCGCATCCGCTTGGGCGATACGGGCTTGTTTGTCGAAATCGAGCGCGATTTACGCGGCGGCTACGGCGACGAGCTCGTCTTCGGCGGCGGCAAGAGCATGCGTGAGGGCATGGGCATGGACAACCAGGTAACGCGGGCAGGCGGTGCTCCCGATCTGGTGATCACCAACGTGACCGTGATCGACGCGGTGCTGGGCGTCGTGAAAGCAGATGTGGGAATCAAGGACGGTCGTATCAGCGCAATCGGCAAGGCCGGCAATCCGCAGACGATGGATCGGGTCACACCTGGCCTGGAGATCGGCCTCGCCACCGATGCTATCTCAGGCTCGCATCTGATCCTGACGGCTGCCGGGATCGACACACACATTCATTTCATTTCTCCGCAGCAGGCGGAGGCCGCGCTCTCAAACGGCACAACGACATTAATCGGTGGCGGTACCGGTCCTTCTGACGGCTCATACGCGACGACAGTCACGTCTGGTCCCGGAAACATCAGCATGATGTTACGCGCATTCGAAAACTGGCCGCTCAATGTCGGCATTCTCGGCAAGGGCCACGGACACGGCAAGGCGGCCCTGGTTGAACAGATCGAGGCCGGCGCGGTCGGCGTGAAATGTCACGAAGACTGGGGCACCACCCCGGCGGTGCTTCGCTCCGCGCTGACAGTCGCAGACGAGACCGACACTCAAGTGTGCATCCATACCGACACGCTGAACGAATCCGGCTTCGTCGACGACTCGATCGAGGCGTTTGAGGGTCGGACAGTCCATTCGTTCCATACCGAAGGGTCCGGCGGCGGCCACGCGCCTGACATCATCAAGATCGCCGGCCTGCCCAACGTCTTGCCATCTTCGACCAACCCCACGCTCCCCTACGGCATCAATTCGCAGGCGGAGCTCTATGACATGATCATGGTGTGTCACCACCTTAGCCCGGACATCCCGTCGGATGTTGCGTTCACTGAAAGCCGCATCCGCGCTGAAACCATCGCCGCGGAAAACGTCCTTCAGGATCTCGGCGTAATCTCGATGTTCTCGAGCGATTCCCAGGCCATGGGACGCATCGGGGAATGCTGGCTGCGTTGCATCCAGACCGCCGATGCGATGAAGACCGGGCGCGGCAAGCTGCCGGAGGACGCTCCCGGCAACGACAATTTCCGGGTGCTGCGCTACGTGGCGAAGATCACCATCAACCCGGCGATCACGCACGGTATCGCCGACGTGCTGGGCTCGGTCGAGGTCGGAAAGATCGCCGACCTCGTCCTCTGGGAGCCGGCGTTCTTCGGCGCCAAGCCCAAGCTCATCATCAAGAACGGCTTCATAAGCTGGGCGGTGATGGGTGATCCAAACGCGTCGCTGCCGACGCCGCAGCCGACCTACTATCGGCCCATGTTCGGGGCCTACGGTGATGCGTTGGCGGCCAACTGCATCACATTCGTCTCCGGCGTCGCTCATGCTGCCGGAATCAAGGAGCGGCTGGGGCTGCGCCGGCAGGTGATGCCGGTCCGAAACGTGCGCAAAATCGGCAAGCGCGATATGGTCAGGAATGCCGGAACCCCGAAAATTGAAGTCAGTCCGGAAACTTTCGCCGTTACCGTCGACGGCAAGCACGCGACCGTGCAACCTTTGACGACGGTCTCGCTAAACCAGAAGTATTTCTTCAGTTAAGGCGTCGCCATGATTCTCATCGAGGCCGTTCTGGGCAACATCGGCGATAGCGAATGGGCCGAGCGCTTGTCCGCTGCGAACACGGACTTACTGGAGATCGACCAGTGGGAAGCGCAGAAGAGCCGCTTCCGCAAGACGACTGCAAAGGGTGTGGAGATCGCAGTCTCGATCGACCGTGGCACCCATATCCGCGATGGAGACGTGCTGCTCTGGGATGCCCAGGCGCTCTCGGCACTTGTCGCGCGCATCGAGTTGCGTGACGTGATGATCGTACATCTGGACGAGCTCATGAGCCTCACCCGCGACGTGGCAATGCGGACATGCGTTGAACTGGGACACGCGATGGGAAACCAGCATTGGCCAGCGCTGGTCAAGGACACAGTCGTCTATGTCCCGCTCACCGTCGATCGCAAGGTGATGGCGTCCGTCATGAATACGCATCGTTTTGAGGGAATCCGCTACGAGTTCGTACCCGGCCGAGATGTTATTCCCTACCTCGCTCCACATGAATCGCGGCGGCTCTTCGGTGGCGCGGAAGGACCGGTGCACTCCCACATGCACGAGAGTTATTTTGGTATCGAGTCCGAGGACGGACGAGCCTACGAACATCCGCCGATGCGTGTCCATGCCCATTCGGGAACTCAGGGACAAACATCACCGGCAACGGCGGGGTCCGCACATGACCATCGCGAATGATGGCGTTGAGGCATCGAGCAGCGCCGCATTTCTCTCGCGGATGCTGCAATTTGGCGACTCGATGTTTCCCATCGGCGGGTTTGCGTTTTCTTCCGGCTTGGAATCCGCCATTCAGGAAGGCGTCGTTATCAACGCGGCAACGCTTCGAGCGTTCGCGCGCACGGCGTTAGAGCAGGCGGCGCGCGGCGACTGCATCGCGCTAATAGCCGCGCACCGCGCGGCAACTGCCGGCGACGTCGATACCCTCGCCCGAATCGATGCGCAGGTATACGCGCGCAAGCTTTCAGACGAAGCGCGGACAATGTCGGTTCGCATGGGCAAGAAGTTCACCGAGATGGGTGTGGCGGTGGTGGGCGCGCCGCTGCTTCGCATCTGGCGTGAACGCATCGAAAAGTCCGTTACCCCCGGTTGCTACCCGATAGCTCTGGCGATCAATTTTGCCACGCAGAATCTGCCTGCCCGCCAGGCATTTGTCGTGCACCAGTATGGCGTGGCGACAACGATCCTCGGTGCGGCCCTGCGGTTGATGAAAGTCAGTCACATCGATACGCAGGCGATTCTCTACGAGTTCACCGGACAAGCGGCAGGGATGTACGAGACCGCCGCGGCGGCGCGACTTTCAGACATGGCAGGTTTTGCACCGCTGACGGACATTCTGGCCGCCGTTCATACCCGGGCGCATGTGCGGTTGTTCATGAGCTGATGTTGAAGGGAGCTTCGGATGTCGAAGAATATCACGCGCATCGGCATCGGCGGCCCTGTCGGGTCAGGCAAGACCGCGATTGTCGAAGCCATTACACCACGCTTCCTCGACCTCGGCATCAAGGTGCTCATCATCACCAATGACGTGGTAACGACCGAAGACGCCAAGCATGTTCAGCGTACCCTCAAGGGTATTCTGCTCCAGGAACGCATTCTCGGAGTGGAGACGGGTGCCTGCCCCCATACGGCGGTGCGCGAAGACCCAAGCATGAACCTCGCTGCGGTCGAGGACATGGAACGGCGCTTTCCGGATAGCGACGTCGTGCTGATCGAAAGCGGGGGCGATAATCTGACGCTAACCTTTTCGCCAGCGCTGGTGGACTACTTCATTTATGTAATCGACGTCGCCGCGGGTGATAAGATCCCTCGCAAGAACGGACCCGGGATCACGTATTCCGACGTCTTGGTGATCAATAAAACAGACCTTGCCCCCTATGTCGGGGCTAGCCTTGACGTGATGAAGCAGGATTCGCGGATGATGCGCGGTAGCAAGCCGTTCCTGTTCACGAACTGCAAAACGGGGGAAGGCATTCCGGAACTGGTCGCGCTGATCGAGCGGGAATTTCTGTTCGATATCACCCCGCGCGCGCGGCGTTCCGCATGATACCGGCGGCATTTCCTCCCTGGACACGCGCCGAAACGCTCGGCGCATCGGTGCCTGAATTCGCCGCGTTCCAGGATGAGCCACCGCAGATGAGCAGCGGCACTGTGGGAAAGACGGGCTTCCTCCGTCTGGGCTTCGAGCGCCGCTCCGGTACAACGATCCTGGCAAATCTGGAACGCCGCGCTCCCTACATGGTGCAGCGCGCGTTGCATTGCGACGAACAAATGCCAGGTTTGGCCTACGTGTTCCTGATCACCACCACTGGCTGCTTGCTACAGGGGGACAGGCTCGCTCTGGACGTCACCCTTCGTCCGCGCGCACAAGCGCACATCACCTCCCAGTCAGCGACCAAGATCCATGCGATGGACGCCAATTATGCCGCGCAAAGCCAGACTATTACGCTCGCGGATGACGCATATTTGGAGTTTCTTCCCGATCCCGTGATTCCGCACCGGCACTCACGGTTTATCAGCGACACACAAATCTCCATCGCTCCATCGGCCACATTGCTTCTTTCGGAAATCATTCAACCCGGCCGAAAGCACCATCATCCGGATGAGTGTTTCGGAGCAACCGTGTTCTCGATATCGACGGCAGCCGCGCGCCCCGATGGTCGTCCCCTATTTGCGGAGAAGCTGGTCATCGAGCCGCGGCGATATGTGATGCGGCAGACTGGCGTGATGGACTCCTTTGACGTGTTCGCCAACGTGATCCTGTGCGCCCCCAAAAACAAAGTTGAACGTATCCACGATCGTGTCTTGGCCGATGTGAATCGTGCGGAAGGCATGGCGTTCGGGGCTTGTCGTTTGCCCAATGATGCCGGGCTGATCTTCAAGGTGTTGGGCCGCGAAACCGCGCAAGTGAAGGCTAAAGTACGCGAGTTCTGGGGAGTGGTGCGAAAGGAGGTCGTCGGCGCCGAGCTACCTCCGCCCTATCTATGGCGTTAGCGGATCGACGATAGCAACAGGTGATCTGCAGCGGGTGTCGACACGTTCGAGGAGGCCGGAATGGAAAAGATCTTGTCAAAGTGGGAAAGCCTCTCCGCCTGGTCGAGTGTATTGCGGTTCCTTGACATCAATTTACGCAGCATCGGGCAAGTCATGTTTCAGAACAACCCACTCACCGGGCTTCTCTTTCTCGCCGCGATCGCCTGGGGTTCATACGCAGCTTGCGTCCCTCAGGTGGCAATCGCCGGCGTCGTCGCTGTCGTCGTGGCAAACTTGACGGCCCAATGGCTTCACGTCGATACCGAGGCGCTCCATGCCGGGCTCTATGGCTTTAATGGCATCCTCGTCGGCCTTGCGCTGGCGACGTTCCTGGCTCCCGGGCCGCTGCTCTGGGTGTATGTGATATTGGGAGGAGCAGTATCCGTCGTCGTGATGCTGGGGACAACCAACGTCGTCAAGCCATGGGGTGGCGCTCTCACATTTCCGTTCGTGCTCACAACGTGGCTTCTCCTGTTGGCCACATATGGATTTTCCGGCCTCGCGGGAGCAGCACTGCCGACCGGCAACATTGTTACCGCATTCCAGCCCTACCAGGGAAACCCGCTCCAGCTGATTGACCTTGTGCAGGGAGTGTTCCTGAGCATCTCGCAGGTCTTCCTGAAAGCCAGCAGCATCGCGGCGCTGCTCCTGCTTGTGGGGCTCGCTGTGAGTTCGTTGTCAGCCGCCGCCTTCGCTCTCGGAGGTGCGATATTGGCTGTGCTGACGGCCCATCTTTTCGGCGCCGAGAGCGACCTGATCACCGGCGGTCTCCTCGGATTCAGCCCGGTACTGACGGCCATCGCACTCGGTACCGTCTTCTATCAGCCGAAGTGGCGCGTCGTCGCCTACACGATCGTCGCCACCGTGTTCACGGTGATCGTCCAGTCAGCGCTGAACGTTGCGTTGACGCCGTTCGCCATCCCTGCGCTGACCGCGCCTTTCGTGCTTGTTACATGGATCTTCCTTCTTCCACGCCGATGTTTCGAGCCGACCTCGATTGGTGCAGGCGATGCCGCAACAGCGGGCACGACCTAGATCGGCATTCTTGGGAGGCCTGCATGGACGACCAAAGTTTCGCAATGCGCGGGGACGTGCGCGGACGTCACCGGTTCGCAGATCTCAAGCCGTTACTAGCGGAGGCCTGAACCATGGGACTCATTGGGATATTGCTCGGTCTCGCCCTGCTGATGTGGCTCGCGTACCGGGGCTGGAGCATTCTGCTGGTCTCTCCACTGGCGGCGCTCATCGTGGCCGTGTTCTCGGGCGAGCCACCGCTGGCCCACTGGACGCAGACGTTCATGAGCGGGGCGGCGCGGTTCGTAGCGCAGTGGTTCCCCTTGTTTCTGCTCGGCGGGTTGTTCGGAAAGCTCATGGGCGATACCGGTTCGGTCAGCGCCATCGCGCAGTATTTGACCAAGAAGTTGGGAGCCGGCCGCACGATGCTCGCGGTGGTGGCCGCATCGGCTATTGTGACCTACGGCGGCGTGAGTGTGTTCGTCGCATTCTTTGTGCTGGCACCCCTGGCCCACGAGATGTTCCGGGCCGCGAACATCCCGCGCCGGTTGATACCGGCAGCCGTCGGTCTCGGTGCATTCACGTTCACCATGTCGGTGATGCCGGGTACCCCTTCGGTCAACAACGCCATTCCAATGCCGTACTTCGGCACCACCACCTTCGCGGCCCCCGGACTGAGTATCATTGCGTCGGCTGTCATCCTCGTTTTCGGCATGTGGTGGCTTGGCCGTACCGAAGCGGTCGCGCGCAAGACTGGTGAGGGTTACCATGGCGAAGCGGCAACCGCTCCTGTCGTCAGCGAGATGGTTCGCGAGCAGGCGGCGCCGGCAGGCGACTTCGATCCGGCCGAGTTGCCGCATGGCAAGGCGGCCGAGAGCGGACCTCCCTTCGCCCTGGCCGTGCTGCCCCTCGTCGTCGTTATCGTCACGAATTTCTTGATGTCGCTTGTCGTATTCCCGCGGCTTGATTTTTCGTTCCTGTCCGAGCCTCAGTGGGGCGGTACTTCCATCGGGGCCGTGTCCGGTGTCTGGTCGGTCTTGGTGGCTCTCGCGTTGGCAAACTTGACCGTCATTCTCATCAACTTTCGACGCCTGCCATCTCCTCGCGAAAGTCTCGACGCCGGTGCGAATTCTGCCGCCTTGCCGATGCTGATGATCGCCAGTCTTGTCGGCTTCGGCGCAGTCGTTGCCGCAGTGCCGGCATTTGCGCTGGTTCGCGATGCGGTATTCTCCGTTCAGGGAGGACCACTGGTCTCATTGGCTCTCTCCATGAATGTGCTGGCGGGGCTCACCGGCACTGCTTCTGGCGGCATGGCAATTGTGCTCAATGCATTCGGCAGCGACTTCATGCGCCTTGCCTCTGAGCATCACATCGATCCCGAATTGATGCATCGTATAACAACGATGAGCGCGGGTACCCTGGACGCGCTCCCGCACAATGGCACGGTGTTGCTGTTATTGCAGATCAGCGGCCTCACTCACCGTGAAAGCTATCTCGACATGGTGATGACCGTAATCGTCAGTTGCATTATCGCACTCGTTGCGGTCTTGATACTGGGTACGGTGTTCGGGTCATTTTGACGGCTCTGGCTATCACTGCTGTGGAAGATTGTCCGAGCGTTGGTTGCCAGGCGTCCCGCTCATCGTTCCGTCTCACCAACAGATCGATCGCCTTTCGCGCGTGAGGCTCGCTCCACTGCGGAGCGCGCTGGCCGCGGCGCTTGATGGCTGGCATCTCGTTTCGCGGACCAACGGCATGAAGGATGCAAATTGGGATGGGCAGGTATTGTTCGCCCGCCAGACGGGGCTCAATATTCACAGCTTAGTTGTTGTTCCATCCACGGGCTCAGGCAGATGAACGAAAAAACCATACACCTCACCCTTTTAGCGCTTGCGCTCATTGGCCTGATCGCGGGGCTGACCTTGCCGCTGCTCCACTTTCAGGTGGAAGCCGACCTGATCTGGAGCGCAGCGACCATTCCGGTCATCATCGCACTCACGATCTCGATAATCCGCGACTTCTTGATCGGCCGGTTCGGGGTCGATGCTATCGCCCTCGTCTCGATGTCAGCGGCTGTTGCAATGGGCCAGCCCTTGGCCGGCGCCGTTGTCGCGATCATGTATACGGGCGGCAACGTGCTGGAAGCCTACGCCCGCGGAAAGGCCGAACGAGACCTGAGATCGCTAAGGGACCGGACACCCCGAACGGCACACAAATGGATCGGTGACGAGCTGACCGATATTGCCGTTGAGAACGTCGCCGTCGGAGACGAATTGCTTGTTCGGGCCGGGGAACTTCTGCCGGTGGATGGCCACCTTCTGGACGCTCGAGCTTCGATCGACGAATCCGCGGTCACCGGCGAACCCCTGCCGGTCGCGCGTAGCCGTGACGATCTGCTCAGAAGCGGTACGGTCAATGCTGGCGAGGCAGTTCGCTTTCGTGCCTCGGCTGCCGCCGATCAAAGTACCTATGCCGGCATCATCAAAATGGTCGAAGCAGCGCAAACCGCGAAGACGCCGTTCATCCGCATTGCAGATCGCTTCGCACTTTTCCTGCTTCCGGCCACGCTCATCGTTTCCGGCGCGGCTTGGTGGCTGTCGGGCGACAAAATTCGGGCATTGGCAGTCCTTGTCGTAGCCACCCCCTGCCCATTGATCCTGGCCGCGCCGGTTGCGTTCATCGGCGGTGTATCGCGGGCAGCTCGGACAGGTATCCTCATGAAGGGGAGCGCGGCCCTTGAGGCGCTCGCTCAGGTCCGCACCGCCATCTTCGACAAGACCGGAACACTGACAGAAGGCGGCGCACGCCTCACGACCATGGAAACCGTGCCGGACCTCGCCGCCGACGAAGCCCTGCGGCTGCTGGCTTCTCTCGAACAGGCTTCCCATCATGTCCTGGCCGAGACACTGGTCGACCTTGCGCGCCGGAAGGGACTGGCCTTGTCCCATCCAACCGAGATTCGCGAATTCCGCGGCTCCGGCATCGAAGGCAGCGTCGACGGCATGCGCATCCGCGCTGGATCGCGAACGCTGGTCCTTGGCGACGCGGCCTTGCCCGGCTGGGCCAAGGCGGCAGCCGCTTCGGCAGATGATCGTTCGGCCCTCGCCATCTATCTCTCCGTCGACGAGCGGTTGTCCGCATTCGTCCTCATGGCCGACGCTATCCGCGAGGATACGCCGGCGGCGCTGGCACGGCTTCGGGCTTCCGGCATATCGCGCATCATCATGGTGACCGGCGACGATTCGGAAGCCGCCAATGTGATTGCCGCTTCCCTCAAGCTGGATGATGCGCTCGCCGACAAGAGCCCAGCCGAGAAAGTCGCAGCGGTCGAGGCCGAACGGGTTCGCCAGCCCACCATGATGGTCGGGGACGGTATCAATGATGCCCCGGCACTTGCCGCAGCCAGCGTGGGGATCGCGATGGGCGCTCGCGGCGCCACCGCCTCATCGGAAGCTGCCGATGTCGTCATTCTCGTGGACCGGCTTGACCGCGTGGCCGAGGCCTTCTCCATCTCCCTGCGAACTCGCTCCATCGCGTTGCAAAGTATCGTCGTGGGGCTCGGTCTTTCGGGTATCGCGATGGTGGCGGCGGCGTTCGGTTACATCACGCCGGTGGCCGGCGCCCTTCTCCAGGAAGGGATCGACATTGCCGTGATCCTCAACGCCCTGCGCACTCTAAAAGGACCTGGACTTCATTCCACGGCGCCGTCACGTCCGGTCGATCGGACCTGGGAGATGAAAGAACAAGCGAGTAGACCGTATACGTCCCGCCGCTGAAGACGTGGTCGGCCTCGGCCAGGTCGCGGCGGCTGGGTTCGCGAGGCAGGCGTTCACTCGCGGCGGCGATCTCACACGGGATCGACGCAACTCCGGTTGGAGTATGGGGACATTCCCGCCCCGTCGCTCAGGGTTTTGTCGGATGTCGACATTGCCGATCGGAAGATACCATCCAAAGCCTGCCGATCATCACGCGGATCAGGAGCTTGGCATGACAGTCTATGATCGCCAGTCCGACATCGACGCTCTGGGTCCGCCTCCACTCTGGGTTTGCGCGCTACTCGGCATCGTGATGATCGCCGCCGGAATCTTCGCACTCGGCGACGTCGCGTTCGCGACCATCATCAGCGTCAAACTGATCGGGCTGACGGCAATCGCAGCCGGCGCGTTTGAGATCATACATGCGTTCTGGACCAAGGGATGGGGCGGCTTTCATTGGCAGATGATCCTCGGCGCGCTCTATCTCGCTTTCGGACTCGTGCTGCTCACGCAGCCGGCGTCCGGCGCCCTGATCCTGACCTATTTCCTCGGCGCCGTGCTGCTCGCGTCAGGCGCCATTCGGTGCTTGCTGAGTTTCGCACATTGGCGACAGAACGGCTGGATGATGCTGATCTCCGGCATCTTCGGATTGCTCGCCGGCGCTCTGATCCTGTTCAGTTTTCCCACCGTCAGCGTCTGGGCGCTGGGATTCCTGCTTGGCATCGACCTGATTTCGCATGGCCTGGCATGGTTGCTCTATGCGGTTCAATCCGTGCGGAGGACTGCGTAACTAAAGAGGAGATGACGATGGAGACTCCCACCCGCCGAGCTTTCCTGGCACTTGCTCAGAATGCCATTGCCGCCGCAGCGATCGGCACCATCGGGACTCGTTTCATTGAGGCGGCGGACGCGATGCCGGTCCCACCTGATCTGGGTCTAGCCGGCAAACCGTCTGACCTCGCGGCTCAAGCCCAGTGGTGGGGACCGCAGCCTGCTCCCGGTTGGGAGCCCGGCTGGGGAGTTGGCCCGGGCCGGGGTCGGCCGGCACCGCGCGCGCGCCGCTGGGTTTGCTGGTGGGATCGCGGTCGTCGCCGATGCGGATGGCAATGGGGACCACCGAGCGCCCCCGGTTGGGGCGCCGCTCCCGGCTGGGGATTCACTCCAGGTTGGGGGCCCACTCCCGGGTGGGGCCCTGCCGCCGGCTGGGGTCGCCCACGGCCGCGCAGGCGTCGCTGGGTTTGCTGGTGGCATCGCGGTCGTCGTCATTGCGGATGGCGGTGGGACTAGGAACGCCTCTCACAATCCAATTCATCCGCGGCAGATTTGTCATGAAGACTGCGCGAGCCTTTACCCAAGTGATGGAGGGAGCCGTGCACAGCAAGAACCAATGGCTTGTTGCCGCCGTGCTGGCAGCTCTTCTCGTTGGGGCAATCTGGTACTGCGTATCGATATGGCGAGCGGCGCCGTCAATGCCACTCTACGGCAACATCATCATGGGAGTTGCCGCCATACTGGTTCTCATGGCCGGGTGCGGCCTGATCACGCTCATATTCTACACCCCTCGCAAGGGTTACGACGAGTCTGCGCGCAGCAATCGGCCTCCGCGAGAGTGAGCGAGGTCTACCAGGTCTTCGAAGAGTACCGACCCAGCAGTTGTTTTCCGAACTCGGGGCAAGGAGTGCAAGATGTACCTTGCCAAGGTCTCGTTCAGACTGCTCGCGGCGAGCCTTGTCACGATTGCGACCGGCGGAGCGGGCTTGACCCAGCCAGCTCCGCCCGGTCCGCCCGCGGTCGGCGTGATCGAAGCGACCAGGCGACCGATCACCGAGACCAGCGAATTCCTTGGGCGGATTGAGGCGATCAATCGGGTCAACGTCGTCGCTCGAGTCACCGCGTTTCTGGAACGGCGCCTGTTCGAGGAGGGCGCCGAGATCAAGAAAGGCGATCAGCTGTATCAGCTCGAGCGTGGTCCCTTCGAAGCTGATTTCGCATCGAAGCAGGCGCAGGTGGCGCAGCTCCAGGCAACACTCGAGAACGCCAAGCTGACGACCGAGCGCGCGCGCACCCTGCTTGGGGGACCGGCCGGGCAGCAATCCACCTATGACGCGGCCATCGCAACCCAGCGCAGCCTGGAGGCGCAGGTGCAGGCAGCGCAAGCGCAGGTCCAGGCGTCCCGGATCAATCTCGACTATACCATGATCAGCGCGCCGATCGACGGCAAGATCGGACGCACAGCGGTGACGGAAGGTAACGTCGTCGGTCCAAGCTCGGGCATATTGACCACGATCGTCAGCCAGGACCCGATGCATGTCACCTTTCCGGTGCCGCTGCGCCAGGGGCTGGAGCTGCGCGAACGATACGGGCCGCAAGGCGGCCTGGAAGCCGTGGTGATCAGGCTCCGGCTGCCCGATGGCCGCATGTACGGCCAATCCGGCAAGCTGAATTTCGTCGACAACACCATTGCGCAAAACACCGACACGATCACCGTGCGGGGCGAGATCGTCAATCCGATCCTGCGTGCTCCATCCGTGGCGGGCGTGACCGTTCATGAGCTGACCGACGGCGAATTCGTCACCGTCGTGCTCGAAGGCGTCCAGCCGATCGAGGTTCTGGCGATCCCGCGCTCGGCGGTCCTTTCCGATCAACAGGGCGATTACGTTCTCGCGGTCGGTCCCGACAACAAGGCCGAGCAGCGCCGTATTCAACTCGGGCAATCGACTCCAACCGTCGCCTCCGTCATCAGCGGCGTTGCCGTCGGCGACAAGGTGATCGTCGAGGGCCTGCAGCGGGCTCGTCCCGGTCAGGCCGTATCGCCGGGACCGGCAAGTCCGCAGATTCTGTCGAGTATGAAGGCCGCCGCCGGCGACGCAACTCCGCAAGCGGATCGCGGCGCCTCCAGCAAGACGCACCCGGTGGACAACAAGCCATGATATCTGCCGTCTTCATCGATCGTCCGCGGCTTGCGATGGTGATCGCCTTCATCATCACCATCGCCGGCGCGTTGGCGCTGATGCAGATCCCGGTGGCGCAATTTCCGGACATCGTGCCGCCGCAGGTCACGGTCGCCGGTACCTTCCCCGGCGCTTCCGCCGAGGTCGTTGAGAGCAGCGTCGCCCAGCCCCTGGAGGCGCAGGTTATCGGCGTCGACCGCGCGCTCTACATGAAATCGACCAGCGCTAATGACGGCAGCTACACACTGACGGTTTCGTTCGCGCTTGGCACCAATCCCGACATCAATACCGTCAATGTTAACAATCGGGTGCAGAGCGCTCTGTCGCAATTGCCGACCGAAGTGCAGCAGCAGGGGCTGACGGTACAGAAGAGATCCTCATCGATCCTGCAATTCCTCGTACTCTACAGCGCCGACGGCCAGCAGGATCCGCTGTTCATCACCAACTACGCCATCATCAACGTGCTCGATGCGATCGCGAGTACGCCGGGGGTTGGCCAGGCGAATCTGTTCGCCAAGATGAATTATTCGATGCGGATCTGGTTCGATGCGCAGCGGCTCACCAGCCTCAATCTCACGCCGTCGGATGTCATTGCCGCGATCCGCGCACAAAGCGTCCAGGCCCCGGTCGGCCGCATCGGAGCGCGGCCGATCAGCGACGACCAGCAGTTCCAGTTCAACGTGCAGACCCTGGGCAGGCTCGCCACCGTCGATCAATTTGCCAATATCGTACTGCGCGCCAATCCGGACGGTTCGTCACTGCTGGTGAAGGACGTCGCCCGTATCGAGATGGGCGCACAAAACCTCGACAGCGAAGCGCGGATCGATGGGCACGCGGCAGTGCCGATCGCGATCTATCTGGCACCAGGTGCCAATGCCGTGACCACCGCGCAGGCGGTCGCGGCTACGATGCAGCGGCTGTCCAAGCGATTTCCAACGGGGCTCAGCTACCTGGTGCAGTACGACTCCACGAGCTTTGTGCGGGATACGATCACGGAGGTGTTGCGGACGCTGGGCGAGGCCTTCGTCCTCGTCGTGATTGTCGTCTACCTCTTCCTCGGCAATCTCCGCGCCACCGTGATCCCGGCTGTTGCCGTTCCCGTCAGCCTGATCGGTACCTTCGCCGTCCTGCTCGTCCTCGGCTATTCGGCGAATACGGTGTCACTGCTCGCAATGGTGCTCGCCATCGGCATCGTGGTGGACGACGCCATTGTCGTCGTGGAGAACGTCGAGCGCGTTATGGAGGAAGAGCCTGATCTGTCTCCGGCCGAGGCTAGTAAAAAGGCCATGACGCAGATCACCGCGCCGATCATCGCGATCACGCTGGTGCTGCTCTCCGTATTCGTGCCGATCGCATTCATCCCCGGCATCTCCGGTACACTATTTCGTCAATTTGCGGTGACGATCAGCGCCGCCATGATGATTTCGGCGCTGAATGCACTGACGCTGTCGCCTGCATTGTGCGCGCTGTTCCTGCGTCACACCGGCCCTCGGCGCGGCATCATGGGCCGCGTCCTCGGCGGCATCGACTGGCTACGCGATCGCTACAGTGGCGGCGTACGCCGGCTGGTGCGCGTGGCGGGCCTCTCCCTACTGCTCGTCGCCGTCTTCGCCGCCAGCATCTTCGGCATGTCGCTGATCACGCCAACGGGGTTCCTCCCCGAGGAAGACCAGGGCGCCTTCTTCACCTCGGTGCAACTGCCGGACGGCGCGTCGGTGGCACGAACCAGCGAAGTCACCCAACAGGTCGAAAATATCCTGAAGCAGATGCCCGCCGTCGATCACGTCCTTGCCGTTATCGGCTTTTCCCTGCTCGACGGCGCATCCGAGCCGAACAGCGCGCTGGTGGTCACGCGTCTGAAGCCGTTTTCCGATCGCAAGGCAGCAACAGATTCTGCGCAAGCGCTGATCCGGCAAACCTTTGCGGCCGGCGCGCAGATCCGACAGGCCAATGTGCTGCCATTCAACCTGCCGCCGATCATCGGGCTCTCCACCAGCGGCGGGTTCGAATACCAGCTCCAGGCGCTCGAAGGACAGAGTCCGGCTGCGATCTCCAGCGTCGCGGGCGCGCTGATCGGTGCTGCCAACGCCGATCCACGGCTTGCACGCGTCTTTTCGACCTTCACTGCGACCAATCCGTCCATCTATCTCGACATCGACCGCCGCAAGGCACAGGCGCTCGGAGTGACAATCAGCGACATCTTCACCACCCTGCAGGCGACGCTCGGCGGCATCTATGTCAACAACTTCAACCGGTTTGGCCGCACCTGGCAGGTCAACGTTCAGGGTGAAGCGTTCGACCGCGCCGACATCTCGGACATCTGGCGCATCTATCTGCGCAACGACACGGGCCAGATGGTGCCGATACGGTCTCTGGCTGGCATCAAGATCGTCACCGGACCGCAGGTGATCACCCGCTACAACAACTATCGCTCAGTGACGGTGAATGGCAGTCCGGCGCCTGGTGTCTCGTCCGGCACTGCGATTGCGGCGATGGCTGACATCTCCAATGCGGTGCTGCCTGCGGGCTACAGTTTCGCTTGGACCGGCACCGCCTATCAGGAGCAACAGGCTGCCGGCCAGACCGGCATCGTGCTCGCACTTGCCGTGCTGTTCGCCTATTTGTTTCTGGTCGCGCTCTATGAGAGCACGATTATCCCTATCCCGGTGCTGCTGTCGGTCGTCGTCGGCGTACTCGGCTCCTATGTCGGCATCAAGCTTGCGGGCCTCAATCTCGATCTCTACGGCCAGATCGGGCTCGTGGTCTTGATCGCGCTCGCCGCCAAGAACGGCATCCTGATCGTCGAATTTGCAAAGGAGCAACGCGAAGCGGGCGTGGGGCTCAACGACGCTGCGATCCAGGGCGCATATATGCGCTTCCGTGCGGTCATGATGACCTCGGTCGCCTTCATCCTTGGTCTCTTGCCACTCGTGATCGCAACCGGTGCCGCCGAGCTGAGCCGTCGAGCTGTCGGTACCGCCGTGTTCGCCGGCATGCTCGCCGCAAGCTCGATCGGGATCTTCATGGTGCCGATGCTATACGTGACGTTCCAGCGCCTGCGCGAACGCGTGAAGGGAGCTTCCAAATCAACCAATCCGCCGACGCGGCCTGTCGATGAAACGGTCTAGACCATGACAAGCAATCGAAAACGCCGGCTGATCGCCCTCCTCGCCGTGATCCTCGGCGTCGGTGGCTACTTTGCCTGGCAAAAGCTCGGCGGTGACAATCTTCCGCCCGGGTTCGCCAGTGGCAACGGCCGTATCGAGGCCGTCGAAATCGATATCGCAACCAAGACGCCCGGGCGCATCCGGGACATCCTCGCACTTGAATTCGGCGGGTCTCGCGACCCGGTGAGTGTCAGCCTTCATCGATTCAAGCGGATGGCTGGATTGGTGCATATGGACGCCGACATCGTCGTCAATGAAGTGAACGAGACGGTTGAGGCCATACTCGATGTCTGGCCAGGCATGCTGCCCAATTTGCCTGCCTCTTCGCACTTCGGCGCTGAGCTGATTGAAAGATGGAAACGCCTGACCCTAGTGCAGGAGATCCGGCACGCAATGGCTGCGGATGTCAAAAATGACAAACAGGATGAACCACCGGCGACCATGCAGCCATAAAGAAAGTGTGCGCCTCGACAAACTCAAGCAGCCGGCAACCAAGTTTACAACCGTCACTGCAACGTGAAACCTCGCCGGCGACGGCAGGGTTTCATCTTTTCAGACTAAGGGACGAATTGTGCGCTGGGTATCAGCAACAACGACAATGGACACGCAAGGCTAGTCTTTATGGACACCAAAGCCTGCGGCTGTCGCGAGCGGTCAGTTTTAACCGTTAGCCGCGCGCATGGGGAAGGCAAGGTACGACGGTCTGCAAGGCCGGCGAGAGAAGTGAGCTGTGTGCGATCCCGCAGAACAGTTTCGACGGCTACATGAGCCACCTGCTCCAGCGGCTCTGGCCGATCAATGATTACCGGGCGCAGTTGCCTCGCTTTAGCCCAGAGTACGTGGTGCCCAGTCCAGCAGGCAGAAGTTCAAACTTAGGAATGGGCCGCACAAGAGCCAACGTGGCTACTCCAATAAACATAGATAATTGAATTGTTTACGGGCCGCAGCCGCTATACGACTCGCCGCTATTCTGGAAACCCGCGAATTCGTCTCACTGCTATTCTGGAATGCGACTCTCCTACGAATTCGAATGACCTGTTTTACTGGCCTATTTCGACTCGCTCCTAACTTGGCCCGATATCATTGTGATTCGCCAATCATCGCCGCCATTGCTGAGCTTCCTGTAGCTTACGAGATCCTTGCCACAACGTCCGGCCGGTTTTTCTCGAGCCAGGCTACGGCCTCGAGTCCATCGACGACGCACTCGAAGGTTTCCCAGGTGGGGTCCTCCAGGGATTCCGGTTGCAGTCGTTTCGCCGCATACTCAACGAGGTCGTGCAACCGTTCGTATCCTCGTCGGCGCTCAAGGGAATCTGCAATCGCTGTGCTGGCCCATCCGCGTAGGGCCAAATCGATAATGCTCGGAGCGTTAGCCTCGCTGAACCAGGGTGTGGCATCGAACTCGATGCAGCGGACATTATCAGCGGTATGGCACGTGGCGCGGATCATTGGGGTCCTCCGTTCGCTGGCTAACAACCTGCGCTAGCATTGCTCTTTAGAGTTTCACATCGCTGTCCCGCACGCCTCAGCCTTTGACCAAGTCTCCCAGCAGGTTTGCCGCCACCATCAGCTTGGCGAGCGTCAGGTCGCCTGCCGCAATCTCCTCGACTGCGCGGCGGATGCGCGTCGCCTCGGGATGAGCTGCAAGCCAGGTCTCCGCGGCCTGCTGGCCGGATTGGCCGGTTGCCAGCATATCCGCAGCGAGGCCTCTTTCGGCAGCCGCGATCAGGTCGACGGCACGGTCGATGGCGAGGCGTTCGAAACGATCGTTGGCCGGCACGCTGCGCGCGGCGACGATGATGCGATCGAGACGGAAATTGGCCTCGGCGGCAAAGAACGTCGCGGCGGCATCGCCGATGCTGCGGCTGGTGCGCTCGGCGACCGTCACGATGTCCGGCGCCGAGACCAAGGTGTCGAGATCGGCCAGTTCGCCGGCGAGGCCATACGGGACGCCGGCATCGGTCAGCTCCTGCCGGCGCTTGCCACGCGCGGCCTGCAAGTCCGGTGGCAGGGTGTTGTCGAGAGAGGCCCTGATCTCGCGGACACCCGGGCCGAAACGTGCGATCACCGCCTCGAGGCCGTCCTTGAAATCAATATTGCGCACGTACCAGACCATGCGGGAAAGCAGAAGGTCCTGGACCGCCTCATAGAGGGACAATTGCAACTGCCCTTCGATGCAGGCGTCGAGCGTATCGATCGCATCATTTAGCCACTTGAGCCCGTAGGATTCATCCACCGCCACATAGGCCATGACGATGGTGGGGATATCGGCATCGGTTTCGTCGATCAGGCGCACGATACACGCCGGGCCGCCGCGGTTGATGACCGTATTGACGAGGCTGGTCGCGATGATTTCGCGTCGGAGGCGATGGCACTCTACCGCTGTCGGGAACCTGTCCTGAACCTGGCCCGGAAAATACCCGGAGAGCTCGCGGGCGAGATAAGGATCGTCCGGCACGCTGGTGCCGAGCAGGTCGTCGTAGAGCGTCAGTTTGGCGTAGGCGAGCAACACGGCAAGTTCAGGCCGCGTCAGGGACTGCCCGCGCCGTGTGCGCTCGGTGATCGCGGCGTCGTCGGGCAGGAATTCGACTGCGCGGCTGAGCAGGCCGCGCTGCTCGAGCGACTGCATCAGGCGAGTGAGGAAGCCGGTCTCGGCCACGCCCTTGCGTTCAGCGAGCGAGAGCGCGAGCGTCTGCAGATAGTTGTTGCGCAAGACCAGTGCACCGACTTCGTCGGTCATCGCGGCGAGCAGGGTGTTACGGTCAGCTGGGCTGAGGCGCCCCTCGCGCTCGGGGCGGGCCAATGCGATCTTGATATTGACCTCGACGTCGGACGTATTCACACCGGCCGAATTGTCGATCGCGTCGGTGTTGAGCTTGACGCCCGTCTGCGCCGCTTCGATGCGGCCGCGCTGAGTGACGCCGAGATTGGCGCCTTCGCCGATCACCCTGGCGCGAACGTCGGTCCCGGTGATGCGGATCGGATCATTGGCGCGGTCGCCGGCCTGATCGTCGCTCTCCACCGACGCCCGGATATAGGTGCCGATGCCGCCAAACCACAGTAGGTCTGCGCGCGTCTTCAGGATCGCCGTCATCACCTCGAAGGGCGTCGCCTGCGGCTTGTCGAGATCGAGCAAGGTGCGCACTTCCGGTGCGAGCGGAATCGCCTTGAGGGAGCGCGAGAACACGCCTCCGCCTTGCGAGATCAGCGATTTGTTGTAGTCCTGCCAGCTCGATCGCGGCATGTCGAACATGCGCTTGCGTTCGGCGTAGCTGATCGCCGGATCGGGAGAGGGATCGATGAAGATGTCGCGGTGATCGAACGCCGCAACCAATTTCGTCGCGGGCGAGAGCAGCATGCCATTGCCGAAGACGTCGCCGGACATGTCGCCGACGCCAACTACAGTGAAAGGCATGGTCTGAATGTCGGTGCCGAGCTCGCGGAAGTGGCGTTTGACCGCCTCCCAGGCGCCTCGCGCCGTAATCCCCATCTTCTTGTGGTCGTAGCCCTGGCTGCCGCCGGAGGCGAAGGCATCGCCGAGCCAATGGTTCTTCTCGGCCGAAATCGCGTTGGCGATGTCGGAGAAGGTGGCGGTGCCCTTGTCGGCGGCGACGACCAGATAAGGATCGTCGCCATCATGCCGCAATGTCGAGTCGGGCGGGAGGAGGTCGTCGCCGTCGAGATTGTCGGTGAGTTCGAGCAGCGAGCGAACGAAGATGCGATAGGCTTCGGTGCCTTCCGCGAGCCACGCATCGCGGCTGGAGAGCGGCGGCAGGCGCTTGGGCACGAAGCCGCCTTTGGCGCCGACCGGCACGATCACGGCGTTCTTGACCTGCTGGGCTTTGACCAGGCCGAGAATCTCGGTGCGGAAATCCTGCGGCCGATCGGACCACCGCAGTCCGCCGCGCGCAACCTTGCCGAAGCGCAGGTGAATGCCTTCGACGCGGGGAGAATAGACGAAAATCTCGTAGAGCGGTCGTGGAGCCGGCAGGTCCTCGATTCCGCGCGCGTCGAACTTGAATGAGATCACCGGACGCGGATGTCCGTCCTCGCCGACCTGCCACAAATTGCTGCGGATGGTGGACTGCACCAGATTGGTGAAACGGCGGAGGATGCGGTCTTCGTCGAGCGATGCGACGGATTTGAGCTGCTCCTCGATATCAGCAAGGAGGGCGGTCTCCCGGGCCGAGCGCTCGGCATCAGTAAGGGTGAGGCGTGGATCGAGGCGGGCCTGGAATAGCGCGACGAGGTTGGCGGTGATCGCTGCGTTCTTGCGCAGAGTCTCCCACATATAATCCTGGCTGAACGGCGCGCGGATCTGGTGCAAATAGCGGGACAGCGCCCGGATGGTCGAGACTTCGCGCCAGCCCAGGGCCGTGCGCAGGATCAGCCCGTTATATCCGTCGGATTCGGCTCGATCACCGACCACCGCCATGATCGAGGCTTCGAGCCGATGGCTGAATTCCCGGTTGATCTCGATCGGCTGGCCGTCGCTGGTCTCTATCGTCATGTCGTGCAGCCACACCGGCTCAGGCCTGGCACCGGGCACGATCTGATAGGTACGTTCATCGACCACGCGCAGGCCGTGATTTTCGATCACCGGCACGCGATAGGACAGCGACAGCGGCGCGGCATCGGAGAACACCTTCAGGCCGAAGCGTTTGGGATCGTCCTCGCCCTCGAAGCGATGAACCGAAATCGTCACCGGGCGGGTTGGCGTGAGCCTTTCGATGGTGGCGATATCGGCTATCGCCTGTTCCGCCGTGGAAACCTCGGTATAGCCGCCGGTAAAGGCCTGGGCATAGCGATTGGCGAGCATGCGGGCCCGCATGCCATCGGTAGACGCAGTCAGCGCGGCCTTCAGCTTGTCGGCCCAGGTCGCGGCAATGGCGCTGATCCCGGCTTCCAGCGTGGCGCGCTCGACGGCAGGAGTCTTACCTTCATAGCGTCCGATGATGTAGTGAACGCGCGTCAATGCTCCTTCGGGGAAAGACACGTAGGAGGCGGCCTGCATCCCTTTGTAGATCTGCGACAGGAAGGCGCCGACGCGCATGCGCACATCAGTGTCGTATTTGTCGCGCGGAATGAAGACGAGGATGGAGACGAAGCGATCGAACTTGTCGACCCGAGCGAGCGCCCGGACGCGGGGGCGCTCATAGAGGATCAGGATCTCCATGACAAAATTGAAGAGAGTGTTGACGTCGACCTGGAATAGTTCGTCTCGCGGATATTCCTCGAGGATATGCATCAGCGCCTTGCCCGAATGGCTGTTCGGATCGAAGCCGGCGCGCTGAAGCACCCGCGATACCTTGTGGCGAACATAGGGGATCTGTCGTGCCGAGCGCGTATAGGCGCCTGAGGTGAACAGGCCGACGACTCGCAATTCACCCTCGAGCCGGCCGTCGGGCGCATAGAGCTTGATGCCGATATAATCCATCCGGATGCGGCGATGAACGCGGCTACTCACATTGGCCTTGATGACGATGAGTAGGGTCGGCTCGCGCATGAACTCGCGAATTTCCGACGTCATCACCACCATTTCGTTGCCGCGGCGCAGGACCTTTACATCGGGGTCGCGGAGGATACCGAGGCCCTCAGCGGTCGTGATGTCGTCCGACGCATCGCTGTCGGGCGAGAAGCGATACTCGCGCACGCCGAGAAAGGTGAAATTGTCCGCGCACAGCCATTGCAGGAACTGGTTGGCCTCGGCGACCTCGTCGATCGGCAGCGGCGGTGGATTGGAAGAGAAAGTCTTGATCGCGTTCTCGACGCGGTCGCGCATGACGCGCCAGTCCGCGACGCTGGCGCGCACGTCGCTTAACGTCCTGGTGAGGCCGTCAATCAGCCTCTCGCGGTCAGCGTCGGCGTCGAGGCGGGTGATGTGGAGGTGAATCAGGCTCTCGCGCGCGCCCTTTGCCCCTTCAGGCAGTGCTTCACCGTGGAAGTGCAGGAGCTTGCCTTGGTCATCGCGCTCCACCGCGATGATGGGGTGAGCGACGAGGGTGACTTCGATGCCCTGCTCGGCGAGCTCCGCCATGATGGAATCGAACAGGAAAGGCATATCGTCGTTGAGAATTTCGAGCACGGACATCTCGCGCCCGTCCGGCATCATCGGATTGACGACGCGGATATCGGCACGACCCGCCGTGCGTCGCTGTACATGCTCCCAGGCTTGCTCCGCCAGGAAGGCAAGCGAGGAGGCATCGTAACTGGCGAGGTCCTCGGCATTGGTGTAGCCGAACATAAGCTCGGCAAAGGTTCGGGGTGCCTTGCCCGGCTGCACGCTTCCCGCCGCGTCGCGGATCAGAGTTGCCCGGGCCTTGTCGTCACGCCACGCCATAGCGTCCTCCACGTCCCAGCCAACGCACCGTAATTACGGTCGGCCGTTATTTTTGGAGTGCATCTCTTCGTGCGCCATTGTTTCCCGACCGCGATTCAATCGCACAGATGAAATTTTCGGTCGGTCTTGACTATGTTAGCACCCCGGAGCGGCCGTGGCGCGCGGAGTTGTGAGGTGTGTCTTGAGGCCGGAATCGATGCGACGAGCCTCGCGCCATGAGGTATCTTATAAAATCACAAGCAATTTCAATCATGTATAAGTTCGCGGCTGTATTCCGAATGGCGCGCCAGACTTTTCCGTTCAAATTAGAACAGCCAGCCGTCGATTGGCTGCTCAATCGCTGCATATGTCGCAAGCGGACCTTTGCCTTGGATTGGGCGACGCGTGCTTGCTTATCGGATTTTCTGCTCGACCTCGTAAGCTGCCTTCAGAAGCGTTTCGACAACTTCCTGCTCGCGTCGCGGGCCGAGCCGTGTTCGGACGGCTGATATGGTGAGGGCCGCCGCCGGGTCGCCGTCGGCTGTCTTGATCCAGGTCGAAATCGATTTCGTGCCCTGGACCAACCCGACTTCGCGCACGCCATAGCCCCTGCGCCGGGCGTCGGCGATCTCTGACAACACAGTCTGCCGATCGGTCCGATATCCCGCAAATCGAGGCTCATTCGTCATAGCGATCCGGCGTGATTCTTGAGCCGGTAACGCGGCCAGGATGGCAACGCCTGCGCTGCTGACGCCCAGCGGCCGCCGCGCACCCACGGCGATCGAGAGTACC
Organism: Tardiphaga sp. 42S5; assembly: GCF_034044155.1. Taxonomy (NCBI): domain Bacteria; kingdom Pseudomonadati; phylum Pseudomonadota; class Alphaproteobacteria; order Hyphomicrobiales; family Nitrobacteraceae; genus Tardiphaga; species Tardiphaga sp. 42S5. The sequence goes on from NZ_CP139027.1 coordinate 1,534,215, forward strand.
TGAATCGGATATGAGCCAATTCTTCTATCCACGCATAAAGTGTCGTTGCCGGTGCGCACCGTTAGAAACAGTGTATCACCGACCCGTTGCGACGTTTCGCGCAAAATGTCGTCCGCCGCTGCGAGCAATGGCGAGCGCGATGGGCGAGCGAGTGCCAATTCAGGGACCTGCGTGCCGATTGCATAGCGACCCGAGCGCTCGTGGCGCTCGACGAGCCCCTCCTCCATCAGGACATGAATGATCCGGTGTACGGTCGGGCGCGATAGACGCGTCGCTTGGACGACGTCTTTCAACGGCAATCCGCTCTCACCGCCCGCTGCAAGCACGCGAAGGAGGAAGAGCGCGCGCCGGATCGCCTGCGCGCCTTGTCGCGGCTCCGGGTCGAGCGTTGTCGGCAATCCGTTGTCCATAATGTGGACAATAACCGCATATTGGCATCGACAAGTAAAGCGGTTGAACCAATGGTTCGCCGCAAGAGCGCTGGTCCCAATCGGCGTCGAACATACGGTCTGCGGCGTGAAAGCCGCATCTGGCGGGAGGAAATGATGAAGTCGCTATGGATCGCTGCAGCCATTGCCGCGACGCTGGTTAATGGCGCGGCGACGGCCCAGGAATGGCCCGCGCGCATTGTCAAACTGATCGTGCCCTATCCGGCCGGCGGCAATGTCGATAGCGCGGCGCGCATCGTCGCGGATCGGCTGCAAGAGAAATTGGGCCAGCCCTTCGTGATCGAAAACAAGTCGGGCGCTGGCGGCATGATCGCCGGGGAAGCGCTGGCGAAAGCGCCGAATGATGGCTACACGCTCATGGTCGGCGCCAATGGTCCGGTTCTCTTCGCTCCCGAAATCAACAAGCGCGACGCCTATAACTGGAAGCGCGACTTCCTGCCGATCTCGAGCATCTCGATGACGCCGCTGGTGCTCGAGGTTCATCCTTCCGTGAAGGCTACGTCGTTCGCCGAATTGCTCGAACTCGCGAAGCGCGATCCGGGCAAGCTGACGATGGCATCTCCGGGGCCGGGCACCACCAATCACCTGCTCAGCGAACTCATGCAGTCCAAGCTCGAGATTCGTTGGGTGACGGCGCATTATCGCGGCAACGCGCCCGCGACCAATGACCTGCTCGGCGGCCAGGTTCAGTTCGCATTCGATCAACTGTCGGTCAGCCTTCAATATATCAAGAGTGGAATGTTGCGCGCCTTGGCGGTCACAAGCCCACATCGACTGAAGACGCTTCCGGACGTGCCCACTTTCGCCGAGCTCGGCTATCCGGATTTTGACGGCCAGACCTTCACAGGGCTGTTTGCTCCGGCGAACACCCCCGCTCCAGTCGCCGATAAATTGAACAAGGCGCTGGCTGAGATTCTCAAGGAGCCAGGCGTGGTCGACAAGTTCGAAAAGCTTGGCGCCGAAGCGCTCCCGATGACGCCGGGTGAGTTCAGAGCCTATCTCGATCGTGAGGACGCCAAGTGGATTCCGGTCGTGCGCAAGGCCAACGTAAAGGCGGATTGACGAATGAAGATCGATCCCGCTGAACTTGGCGCCGAAAAGGCTTATCGTCTGCTCACCGGCATCGTCGTCCCGCGACCGATCGCATGGGTGACCAGCCTGTCGCAGGCAGGTACCGTCAACCTTGCGCCGTTCAGTGCTTTCACCTTCGTCTCGCCCAAGCCGCCGATGCTGGCAATCAGCGTCGGCCGCAAATCAGGCGTCTACAAAGACACGGCGCGCAACATCCTGGATCGCGAAGAATACGTCATTCACATCGCGGATTCGTCGTTGATGTCGGCGGTTCACGAAAGCTCCGCGGAACATCCGCCGGAGGTGAGTGAGGTCGAAGTCCTCGGTCTCGAGACGACCCCCAGCGACCATATCGGGGTGCCGCGGCTGACGGCGGCGCCTATTGCGATGGAATGCCGATTTCGGCAATGCCTCGAATTCGGCGATACCCGCAGCCGGTTGATCGTCGGCGAAGTGATCGCATTTCACATCAAGGATGATCTGCTCGCCAACGGCAAGATTGAAACCGAGAGCCTCGATCCGATCGCCCGCATTGCCGGTCCGCGTTACGCGCGGCTAGGCGAGATCTTCACGTTGAAGTCCGTATTCCAGACATCGAAGTAATCGGAACAACGCCGCGGGCGCTATTCGGGCAGCCGGTCCGGCACCGCGATCCGGCGGCAATCGATCTAGTGAATTATTCAGGAGCCTTCATGAAACTATGCAGCTATTCGACCGGCGGAAACAGCCGCTACGGCGTGGTGGCCGATGACGGCGTTATCGATCTCAGTGCATTGCTTGGATCGGAGTTTCCCGATCTGCGCAGCGTGATCGCCGGCAACGGACTGGCGAAGGCGAAACAGGTGAGCGCCGGCCGCAAGCCCGATCATCGACTGTCGGATCTGGTCTTGCTGCCGCCGATCCCGGCGCCGGAGAAGCTCTGGTGCATCGGGGTCAACTACAAGGACCGCAATGCTGAATACAAAGACAGCTCGGATTTGCCGAAATATCCGAGCCTGTTCGTCCGCAACCCGTCGTCGGTGGTCGGCTCCGATCAGCCGATCGAAAAGCCGAAGATCTCCGAGCAGCTCGACTACGAAGGCGAGCTCGTGATTGTCATCGGCAAGGAAGGTCGTCACATTACGCGAGAGAATGCGTGGTCGCACATCTTCGGCATGACTCTCTGCAACGAAGGCTCGGTGCGGGACTGGCTGCACCACGGCAAGTTCAACGTCACCCAGGGCAAGAATTTCGATCGGTCCGGTAGCGTCGGGCCGTGGATCGTCACGGCCGACGAATGCGATCCGCAGGGGACGCACGATATCGTCACGCGAGTGAACGGGGAGGAGCGTCAGAACGACTCGACCGAGCGGCTGATGTTCACCTTCGACTATCTGATTTCTTATCTGTCGACTTTTGCCACCTTGAAGCCCGGCGACATGATCGCGACCGGAACGCCGACCGGCGCCGGCGCCCGCTTCACACCGCCGCGTTGGCTCAAGCCAGGCGACGTCGTCGAGGTCGAGTCCAGGCAGATCGGCATTCTTCGCAACGTCGTCGCAGAGGAGAAATAACGGTGCTTGATCAGACGGTCATCGATGCGCTGGCGCGTCGCCTCGACGAGGCGGAGCAGACCAAGACGCTCATCACCATGTTCACCGCTGACTATCCCGATCTCACCATCGAGGATGCCTATGCGATCCAGCGGACCTGGACGGCGCTGCAGCTCGAACGCGGGCGGGTGATCAAAGGCCACAAGATCGGCCTGACCTCGAAGGCGATGCAGAATGCGGTCAGCATCTCCGAGCCGGATTACGGCGTGCTGTTCGCCGACATGTTCTATCAGGATGCCGGTACCATCCCCTATGAACGATTCTTCGCGCCGCGCGTCGAGGTCGAACTGGCCTTCGTGCTCAAGACCGATCTGCGCGGGCCGGATTGTACGATCTTCGACGTGCTGAACGCGACAGCCTACGTCACTCCGGCGCTCGAAATCCTGGAAACGCGCATGCACCGCGTGCATCCGCAAACCAAGAAACCCCGCACGGTGGTGGACACGATCTCCGACAACGCAGCGAATGCCGCGCTTGTGGTCGGCGGTCGTCCATTCCGTCCGCTGGATGTCGATCTGCGCTGGGTCAGCGCGCTGCTGTTCCGGAATGGCCAGATCGAGGAGACCGGCGTCGCCGCCGGCGTGCTGAACCATCCGGCAAACGGCATCGCGTGGCTCGCCAATCGCCTCGCGCCGCACGACGAATATCTCGCTGCAGGCGAGGTGGTGCTCGCCGGATCCTTCACGCGTCCGATCGAGGTCAGCCGCGGCGATACGATACATGCCGATTACGGGCCGTATGGCTCGGTGTCGTGCCAATTCGTTTGACCGTTATCCGGAGACTGCAGCAATGACATCTTCCAAGCGGCGCCGCAGCGTTCATATCGGCGAATTCAAGCACGCAAATCCGATCCCCAACGCCTGCCGCATCAACAATCTGCTGATGTCCGGCGTCATCCTCGGCCGCGATCCCAAAACAAGCGAGATGCCGCCCGATCTCGAAAGCCAGTGCGCCAACATGTTCGCGCATATGAAGGCGATCGTGGAAGCCGGCGGCGGCAGTACTGACGACATCATCAAGATGACGGTCTGGCTCAAGGATCGCAGCAATCGCGGGCCTGTCAATGTCGAGTGGCTCAAGATGTTTCCCGACGAGCATTCGCGCCCAGCCCGTCATGCGCTCTCCATGGAGATGGAGGGCGGCACCCTGGTGCAATGCGATTTCACTGCGGTGATCGATTAAAGGAGCAGACAGATGCCCGACTATCTTCCATTTGATCCAAACCCGCGCACGCCATCCCGCAAGCCGCCGCCGAAGAGCATCGACAGTCAGTTCCATGTGCTCGGTCCGGTGGAACGCTATCCCATCCGGCCGGGCGCGGCCTATCAGATGCCGACGGCGACCTGGGAGGCCGCACTTCGGGTACACAAGGCGCTTGGTATCGAGCGCGGCATCATCGTGCAGACGACGACATATGGTGCCGATCACTCGGTGGTTCTGGACGGGCTGGCGGCGATGGGGCCGAACTACAAGGCCTGTGCGAATGCGCTGGTTTTCGCCGAGCGCGACGATGCGTATCTCGCCAAGCTGAACGACGCCGGCGTCGGCGGGGCGCGGTTCAGCTTCCGCAAGGAGCTCGGCGCCGTGCTTTCGGACAGCGACTACGAGCGCGCCATCGCACGTATTTCCGAACTCGGCTGGTACGCTAAATTCCAGCCGGAGAAGGACGGCATCGTTGCCAACCTCGACAAGATCGCGTCTCTCAAAGTGCCGGTCCTCATCGATCACATGGGCCGCCCGGATCCAACGCTCGGCAAGAACGATCCGAATTTGCGTGCGGTTCTCGATCTGCTGTCGAAGGGCAATTTCTGGGTGATGCTCTCGCTCGGCGAAAAGACATCCAGGAAAGGTCCGCCGTGGGACGACGTCGTTCCCATCGCGCAAGCCTATCTCGAAGCCGCGCCCGATCGCTGCGTCTGGGCAAGCGACTGGCCGCACCCTGTATCGGTCGTCCAGCCGCCGAACGACGCCGACCTGCTTGAATTGCTCTATCGCTACGCGCCGGACGATGCCTTGCTGGAAAAGATACTGGTCACAAATCCAGCAAAGCTGTTTGGGTTCTCCTAATAGATCGTGGGCGGACACCCTGCCGGGAGCGGAGTCCGCTTCCGGCAGGGTATGCCGATCGCCCCTCATTCGGGCGGATTTCATCCGCGCGGGTGGCTCGACGTATTCTGAAGCCGACACGTGCGTCCCGGTCGTTTGTTTCGATCTACGGCTTATCACGCCCCCACGGGAAGAGAGAGACCGGAAAATCGGCCGCATAGCGCCGCCCTTTCGGTGGACGGGGAGGGTCCTGCCGAGGATTCGGGTCTGGTTCCAGCACCTTGCGATAAAGATGCCAGGTGGCATGACCGAGTAGCGGCAGAACAACGGCGAGACCGACGAATAACGGCAGCGAACCCACCACCAGCAGCGCGGCAACAATCAGGCCCCATGCGGCCATCGTCACAGGATTTTTCATCACGACCCGCAGCGAGGTCTGAACTGCGTCTGTCACGCTCGCATGTCGGTCGAGCATCAGCGGAAACGCCACGACGCTAACGCACAGGGCCATGATAGCGAACAATAGTCCGACGCCGCAGCCCTGGACGATCAGTTGGTGCCCCTCTGTGGTTGTGAAGATGCGCGATGCGAAATCAGGAATGCTGGCCGCAGGGGCATTGCCGAACTTGGAGACGTAAATCGCATTCGCAGTAGTCACCCAAACCACGAATAGAATGAGCAGGAGCGTGCCGAGGCCAAGCATGGCTCCAAAGGAGGGCGAGCGCAGCACGCCGAGTGCATGCCATGCCGACGCCTCTTCGCCGCGTTCGCGGCGGCGGCTGAGTTCATAGAGACCGAGGGCTGCAAAAGGACCAATCAACGCAAAACCGGCGGCTAGCGGGAAAAGCAGTGGTAACACCGAATAGCCCAGGGTCATTCTGGCCAGCACAAGCCCGAGAACAGGATAGATGACGCACAGAATAATGGCGTGACTCGGAACCGCCTTGAAGTCCTCCCAGCCCAGCCGCAACGCATCATGCAGATCGGACAACCCGATCTTGCGAATGACGGGCGCGGCAACGCTATCGGAAGCGCCAGGTGCCGTCTGCGAGATCTTGTCAGAATACGGAGTAGCCATGGTCACGATCTCCCATGCGTTCGCACCGGCGAGATCGGGTCATTTTCAAATGACGAGCATTCGCCTTCGTGCGCAGAAATCGCGACTGGTTCTGGAAGACGGCCAAGTTCAACGAAGAGAGCTTTGCCGAGCAAAACCTGTCGCAACCTGTGCGGCAAGTTTAGCGCAATCCGGAAAGAATAGCACGCACTGTTCGGTGAATTCTTCCTTTGTAAGGTTTACGTTTCACCGCGTGGCTGATGGCAATTGACGCATCACTTTGTCTGTCATGCGGACGCACAGCGTCGTGTATTGCAATGCGATATGGGAATCCGTGCGCGTGCCATTGCTCAACGGTTCGATCGTGGTGCTATCGTCGTCGTGAGGAATAAGCCGGTCTATTGACAATCAAGCCTGCTGGGGAACATCCTGTAGTGGCAAGTGCCCGTAGTTCGACGACACCAGCGATCGCAACTTTTCGAATTCGATGTTGCGACCGGTTAGAGGGCAAGGCGGCCAGCATTGTGATGGCGATCTCGAAATCAGCCATCGATGCAGACGTGAACTGCGCCCTTTTCTAAGTCTTGTCCGCAGCCTCTAGAGGCAAGGATGAACAAGGGATGGCTGTAGCATTCATACTGCTGTTGGTCGCAGTCGCTTCGGTGCTGTTTCACCTCCTAAGCCCATGGTGGTGGACGCCGATCGCCTCGAACTGGAGTTACATCGACGACACGATCACCATGACGTTCTGGATCACCGGGGCGGTCTTCTTCGCGATCGTCGCATTCATCGCCTATTGCATCTTCCGTTTTCATCACAAGGAAGGAAGACAAGCGGCCTATGAGCCCGAAAACAAAAGGCTCGAATGGTGGCTCACCATAGGGACCGCGATCGGTGTCGGAGCGATGTTGGCGCCCGGTTTGGTTGTCTGGCATCAGTTTGTGACGGTGCCGTCCGATGCAACAGAGATCGAGGTCATGGGCCAGCAATGGCGCTGGAGCTACCGGCTGCCAGGAAAGGACGGCCGGCTCGGGACGGTCGATGCCCGCAACGTCAGTGCCGAGAATCCACTGGGCTTGAATCCGAACGATCCCAATGGTCAGGACGACGTCGTGGTTGAGAACGACGATTTGCATCTCCCGATCGGGAAGCCGGTCAAGGTATTGCTCCGCTCAATCGACGTTCTGCACGATTTTTATGTGCCTGAGTTCCGGGCGAAGATGGATATGGTGCCGGGCTCGGTCACATACTTCTGGTTCACTCCCACGCGCACAGGAACATTCGAGGTTCTTTGCGCGGAATTGTGCGGCATCGCGCATGCGCAAATGCGGAGCAACGTCATCGTCCAGGAAGAGAGCGAATATCATGCATGGCTGGAGAAGCAGCAGACATTCGCAGCGTTATCCGGCCACCGACCCATCACGAAGGCGACTTACAAGACCCGCGGCAAATAGCAGGACCGGCGCGGCGGCGTTGCACGTTGTAACACTTACGATGAGCGACGATCAGAGGATTAATCCGGGAGGACATTTTAATGGTTGATGTCCCGTCTGACGTACTCGCAGGAATTCCGCCGGCCGAAGTGGGTGAGGTCGATCTCTATCACCCAAGAAGTTGGTGGACGCGATATGTCTTCTCGCAAGATGCCAAGATCATTGCGGTCCAGTATGCGATGACAGCAATGGCCATCGGTATGGTCGCGCTGGTGCTGTCGTGGCTGATGCGGCTGCAGCTCGGATTCCCCGGAACGTTTTCGTTTATCGATCCGAGCCAGTATCTTCAGTTCATCACCATGCATGGCATGATCATGGTGATCTACCTTCTCACGGCGCTGTTTCTCGGAGGCTTCGGGAATTATCTCATCCCGCTGATGGTCGGTGCTCGCGACATGGTGTTCCCCTATGCGAACATGCTGAGCTACTGGATCTATCTGCTTGCCGTGCTGGTGCTGGTTGCGACCTTCTTTGTACCGGGTGGGCCGACCGGCGCTGGCTGGACGCTGTATCCGCCGCAGGCCATTCTTTCCGGAAGCCCCGGACAGGAAGCAGGCATCATCATGATGCTGGTGTCGCTGATCCTGTTCATTATCGGCTTCACCATGGGCGGCTTGAATTACGTCGTGACGGTGCTGCAGGGTCGCACGCGCGGAATGACGCTGATGCGGCTGCCTTTGACGGTGTGGGGCATTTTTACAGCGACCGTGATGGCCTTGCTCGCATTTCCAGCCTTGTTCGTCGCCTCGGTGATGATGCTGTTCGATCGGCTTCTTGGCACCAGCTTCTTCATGCCAACGCTCGTGGAGATGGGGCAGCTGGGGAAGTACGGCGGTGGCAGTCCGCTGCTGTTCCAGCACCTGTTCTGGTTTTTCGGCCACCCCGAAGTCTATATCGTTGCGTTACCTGCTTTTGGCATTGTCTCTGACCTCATCAGCACTCATGCGCGAAAGAATATTTTCGGTTATCGCATGATGGTGTGGGCGATTGTCGGAATCGGAGCGATGAGCTTCGTGGTGTGGGCGCACCACATGTATGTCAGTGGCATGAATCCGAAGTTCGGATTTTTCTTCGCAACAACGACCCTCATCATCGCGATCCCCACGGCGATCAAGGTATACAACTGGATCCTGACCCTGTGGCGTGGCGACATTCACCTCACCGTTCCGATGCTGTTCGCGCTCGCATTCATTATCACGTTCGTCAATGGCGGCCTGACTGGCCTGTTCCTCGGCAACGTCGTCGTGGACGTTCCGTTGTCCGATACCATGTTCGTGGTCGCCCATTTTCACATGGTCATGGGGGTTGCGCCGATCATGGTCGTGTTTGGTGCGATCTATCACTGGTATCCGAAAGTGACGGGACGGATGCTGAACGAGATGATGGGACGCTTCCATTTCTGGGTCACATTCCTTGGAGCATACGCGATCTTCTTCCCCATGCACTATCTCGGGCTGCTGGGTGTGCCGCGCCGCTATCACGACATCGGCGGGACGGCATTCGTCCCCGCGTCGGCCCACGACCTGAACGCATTCATGAGTATCGCTGCGCTCATCGTCGGCTTTGCCCAGCTCGTATTTGTGTTCAACATGATCCGGAGCCTGTCCAAGGGCGAGGACGCCGGCAGCAATCCATGGAACGCGACCACGCTCGAGTGGCAAACGCCGCAGACGCCGCCGGCACATGGCAACTGGGGCAAGGAACTCCCGGTCGTCTATCGCTGGGCTTATGATTATAGCGTGCCCGGCGCAGCACGGGATTTCATCCCCCAGAATGAACCGCCGGCCAGCTCGACGCCGAAGGGAGCGCATCCATGACGGCCATCGTCCTGTTCATGGCTGGAATAGCGGCCATTGCGGGATGGTGGCTCTCGCAGCAACGGCTTGCGGCCAAGCCCTGGCTGGAGGAGGGGGCGGTCGGCGATTTTCCCGGCGGAAGTTCGATGTCGTTGCCGGCGGCGAAAATGGGTTTGGGTGTGTTTCTCGCGGTCGTCGGGTCGTTATTTGCGCTCTTCGTCAGCGCTTACTCCATGCGCATGCAACTGATCGACTGGCGGTCGCTGCCCGTGCCCGGGTTGCTGTGGTTCAACACCGGTGTTCTGATCGTGAGCAGTGGCGCACTGCAATGGGCGCAGGTTTCCGCACATCGCGACGACAGCGAAAATGTGCTGATCGGCCTGCTTGCAAGCGGCCTTTCCGCCGCTGTTTTCCTGATAGGTCAGTTGCTGGTGTGGCAGCAGCTCAACACCGGGGGCTACTTTCTGGCGGCCAATCCTGCCAACGCCTTCTTCTATCTGATCACCGCAGTCCATGGACTGCACCTGCTCGGCGGTCTCGTCGCTCTGGGCAGAACCATCGTCAAGGCATGGCGTGGTGTTGAAATCCCGCGCCTGCGTTTGAGTGTGGAACTGTGCACGATGTATTGGCATTTCCTGCTTTTGGTCTGGTTGATCCTGCTCGCTCTGCTGACAGGCTGGGCGGATGACTTCGTCACCATCTGTCGCCAGTTGCTGACATAGGGAAGGCATCGATGCGATGACAGAGACTGTGCTGACAAACATCGAAAAGCGCCGAACGACGACCGCAGGCTGGCAAGGTATTGTCGCTGACTGGTCCTCGGATCAACGGGCATTCAAGAATGTATCCTGGGGAAAGGCCATGATGTGGATCTTTCTCCTCAGCGATACCTTTATCTTCGGTTGCTTCCTGCTGTCGTACATGACGGCGCGCATGTCCACGACGGTGCCCTGGCCAAACCCGAGTGAAGTCTTCGCTCTGACGATTGCAGGGCAACACATCCCGCTCATTCTGATTGCCATCATGACCTTCGTGCTGATCAGCAGCAGCGGGACCATGGCTATGGCCGTCAATTTCGGCTACCGCAACGATCGCCGCAAAACGGCGATGCTGATGCTGGTGACCGCCGCGTTCGGTGCGACATTTGTCGGAATGCAGGCTTTCGAATGGACCAAGCTGATCATGGAGGGGGTGAGGCCCTGGGAAAATCCGTGGGGGGCGGAGCAATTCGGCTCATGCTTTTTCATGATTACAGGATTCCACGGCACGCACGTAACGATTGGCGTGATTTTCCTGATCATCATTGCGCGAAAGGTCTGGCGCGGAGATTTCGAGACTGGACGTCGGGGATTTTTCACAAGCAGGAAGGGGAACTACGAGATCGTCGAAATCACTGGCCTGTATTGGCATTTCGTCGATTTGGTATGGGTGTTTATCTTTGCCTTTTTCTATCTTTGGTGAGGGAAAAACATGGCTGAAGTCACGCTACATGCAACGCCCCATACATCCCCCGCGGTTCATGCCGAGGGACATCTCCATCCGATCAAGCTTTATCTCGTGGTCTGGGGATGGCTGTTTGTCTTGAGTACATGCTCTTACCTGGTCGATTACTTCAACCTACAGGGATATCTGAGGTGGTCTCTCATCGTGCTGTTCATGATGTTGAAGGCAGGCTTGATTGTTGCGGTCTTCATGCACATGGCGTGGGAGCGTCTGGCTTTGGCCTATGCCATCCTGCTCCCGCCGTTGTTGTTGTTGGTCTTTGTCGGAATCATGGTGTTTGAGTCGGACTACACGCTGTTGAGCCGGATCATTTTCTTCAAGACTGGGGCGTGAAGATGAGCGGGGGGCTCGTGCGCAAGGAGGACTTCCATGACCACATATATCATGCTTGCAAACTGGACTGATCAAGGTGTCCAGCACGTCAAGGACTCGCCGCGTCGTCTCGACTTGGCGAAGAAAGCTCTCAAGGATATGGACGGCGAGTTCAAATCGTTTTTTCTGACCATGGGCGACTATGACATCGTCGCGGTTTACGAAGCGCCGGACGACGCCGTCGCCGCACGATTCAACTTGCAGCTGGGTATGCTTGGAAACATTCGAACGCGCACATTGAAAGCGTTTCCCGAAACGGCTTACCGGGAGATCATCAAGTCGCTGGGCTGATTGCGGACCGGAGGCACGTCCGCGAGGTGCCACGCGCCGGCCAAATGTCATGTCGACAGGAAAGAAGGTCGAGATGGCGCCCGCTGGCGGATAATAGGCGGGCGAGACAATTCAGTGAAGACGAGGTAGTGCGCAGATGCAATTTACCGTTGGATTCAAGCTGAAGGGCAAGGCGGGCCATGTCGTCGTAGACGCCGAGGACGCGCTTGTCGCCGCTCTGAAAGTCAAGGCGGAGCTCCCGGAAGCGATGACGATGTATGTGCGCCCGCAAAACCGGCGCGGCGACGCACGACACCCGTCACATGTGCCTGTCGACGAGCGCGCCGAGGATACTCATTGATGGTAAATTGGGGTGATGAGCAAGCCAGCGCAAGCCATGGTTCGTTCGGGCCATGACAGACTCAAGCTGAAGCTGGCGCAGAAGCACAAGAAATAAACTCACGGTACTCTGCCCGGCCGCAGCGTCATATGGCTGAGCAGATCCATCGGCAACGGAAAGACCACAGTCGATGACCGCTCGCCTGCAATGTCGTGCAACGCCGCAAAATAGCGCAGCTGCATCGCCTGCGGCTCCTGAGCGAGGATCCGGCCAGCCTCGACGAGCTTCTCGGCGGCTTGCTGCTCGCCTATCGCATTGATCACTTTCGCCCGCCGCAGCCGCTCCGCTTCGGCCTGCTTGGCGATGGCACGCACCATGCTCTCATTGAGGTCGATATCCTTGATCTCAATGTTGGTGACCTTGATGCCCCACGCGTCAGTTTGCTGATCGAGGATCTCCTGAATGTCGGCGTTGAGTTTGTCGCGCTCTGCGAGCATTTCATCCAGCTCATGCTTGCCGAGCACCGAGCGCAGCGTGGTCTGTGCCAACTGGCTGGTCGCGGCCATGAAATTCCCGACCTTGATGATCGCACGTTCCGGGTCGACGATGCGGAAATAGAGAACGGCATTCACCTTGACGGAAACGTTATCGCGGGAAATGACGTCCTGCGGCGGCACATCTTGCACCATCACCCTGAGATCGGCTTTCACCATCTGCTGAACGAACGGAATCAGGATAATAAGGCCCGGACCTTTCACGCCGGTGAAGCGTCCGAGCGTGAAGACGATGCCGCGCTCGTATTCCCGCAGGATGCGAATGGCGGAGGAGAGAAAGGCGATCACGATGATCGCGAGCAGCGAATAGGCTATGTAATCGAGCATCATCGCACACCTCCCTCGCCGGCGCTGAGTGCCGGCCGGCGACGCACCATCAGCGTCAGATCCGTGATGCTGGCGATCTCGACCGTCTCTCCGGGCTTGAATGTTTCCATGCCGCGGGCTCGCCAGCGCTCACCCTGCGTGAAGACGTGACCTTCGATGTCGTTCCAGTCGAGAACTTCGGCAGCCAAGCCGCGCATGGCCTGCGCGCCGATTCGTGCCGGAGCTTTGCGGGCGCGCCGGAGCGAGCCGAGCACAATGAGAAGCAGTCCGATGAACATTGCCGTCACGATGCTGACGAGCGTCCATGACAGCCGGTATCCGGGCGCTTCGATCCTGAACAACATCAACCCACCAAGGACCAGGGCAATGGCTCCGCCGAGGCCAAGAACCACGGTCGGGTTGAAGGCCTCGATAATCAGAAGCGCGATCCCCAACATCATCAGCCCAAGGCCGGCATAGTTGATCGGCAGCAGGTTGAAGGCATAGAGGCCCAGCAGCAGACAGATCGTACCGACCACGCCGGGCGCGACGGCGCCAGGAGACATGAATTCAAAAATCAGACCGTAGATGCCAACCAGCAGAAGAATGAAGGCGACGTTGGGGTTGGTGATCACAGACAGAAATTGCGCGATCCATCCGGAGTCGATCGTCTCGATCGTCGCATCCTTTGTCGCCAGATGCCGTCTGTCGCCACCGGGAAGCTCCACGACGCGACCATCGACCTGCCTGAGCAGTTCGACCGGGTCGCGCGCAATGAGATCGATGACATTCGCTTGCAACGCAGCACTGGCGGAAAGACTGGCTGCCTCCCGGACAGCCTTCTCGGCCCAGTCGGCGTTACGTCCTCGCAACTCGGCCAGGCTGCGGATAAAGGCGACGGCGTCGTTCGTCGCCTTCGCCATCGTCGCGTCCTTCGGCTCCGTTTGCTGGGCACTGTCTTTCTTGTCCTTGCCGTCCTTATCAGGAGTGATGCCCGGCAGGCCCGGCACCGGACTGCCGATTTGCACTGGCGTCGCTGCGCCGAGATTGGTGCCCGGCGCCATTGCGGCGATATGCGTTGCATAGAGAATATAGGTGCCGGCGCTGGCAGCATGGGCTCCCGACGGGGCGACATAACCTATGACAGGAACGGGCGATGCCAGCACGTCGGCGATGGTCTCACGCATGCTGGTGACGAGACCGCCCGGCGTATTCAGACGCAGAATGACAGCTTCGGCGCGCCGTTCGTTCGCCTTGGCGAGAGCGTCTTTCACATAACTGGCGGTTGCCGGTCCGATCGCTCCGTCGATTGCGATCGTCAGCACGAGTTTTCCACTCCCCTCCGCCGAGACAAACGTGGTGGGGGAGACAGCCAGAGCGACAATCGCAATTGTCGCGGCAAGAGTAGCCCGTACGGTCTGCACAGCCTGGACTCCCTTATCAAGATGATGTGGGGGGTCCTGGCAGAATCTCAATACGACGGGGATTGGCGAGCCACCGCTCGTTGTCGAAACGAATGTGAGGGTTGCGTAAGACGAGAAGAATCGTCGATATTATCAGGAAGTCTCAACGGCATAAGAAGTTCGCAGTTTTGATCCACGCCCTTGCTTCGTCTCAGAACAATGGCGTGACCGCGTAGGCACGACCTTCTTCATCGCGGCTCGATGAGCAAAGTTCTTTCATCGAACTGTTCGACGATCATGCCGACGGCCGCGCTCCTCCGCCGGATCGCAAGAGGAGCGCTGGCCGTGTTTCAGTGATGGGCCGAAACGCTCTTGACGCATTCGGACAACAAATCACCTGACGCAGAATGGCTGACGTCGCCCAGACTGACGATACCGACCATCCGTTTACTCTTGTTGATCACCGGCAGCCTGCGGACCCGCAGTTTCTCCATGTGATGTATTGCCTTTGCGAGATCGTCGTCCTCCCGGCAACAATGGATACCTTCGGTCATCACATCGCGCGCCGTCGCGCGGCCGGCATCGAAGCTGTTCCTCGCGAGCCCTTTGCAGACAATGTCGCGGTCGGTCACCATCCCGATCAGGCGGTCGTCCTCGCCAACCGGAACGCAGCCAATGTCATGCCCCCGCATCAATTTCGCGAGCTCGGTGACAGGGGTATCAGGGCTGACCCAGTCGACACCTTTGTGCATCACCTCTTTGACTTTCATGGCGAACCTCCGTTCCTAGAGTTCAGGTGAATTGATGCAATGCAGTATGTCTCGCCTCCCTCCATGTCCTCCAACTATACAATCAATTACGTGCGAGGTCGCAGAAGAAAACATCATTCCTGCGCGATCAGACCGGACAAACGCGGCCGCTGTTGCAATCCACCCTCCTGAACAGCGCGCATTCGACGCAAGGCCCGGACCATCCCGGTTGCAAGTGGATTAATGGAACCCAAATAATCCAAACGTGTCTCATTGGACAGGGAACGGTCCTATCCACTAGTTTGGCAGGCGGCGGTGTTGCACACCTCCGGACGAGATCATTGGGAATGAAAGAGAAAAAGGATATCGTAGAAAACTGGCTGCCGCGTTACACCGGCACGCCGCTTGCTGAGTTCGGAGATTATGTTCTCTTGACCAACTTCGATAACTACGTCGAATGGTTCGCCACGGCGTATGGCAGTTTGGTAAAGGGCGCAGATCGACCGATGCCCAATGCGACTGCCGATGGTATCACTCTAATTAACTTCGGCATGGGAAGTCCGAATGCGGCGACCGTGATGGATCTGTTAAGTGCCATCGCGCCGAAAGCCGTATTGTTTCTCGGCAAATGCGGTGGGTTGAAACGCAAAAATAAAATTGGCGATTTGGTTCTACCGATTGCGGCCATTCGGGGCGAAGGCACCTCAAATGATTACTTGCCCCCGGAGGTTCCTGCGCTGCCCGCGTTCCAGTTGCAACGCGCGGTGTCGACCATGATCCGCGATCTCGGTCACGACTATTGGACCGGCACCGTGTACACGACCAATCGTCGTGTCTGGGAACATGATGATCGCTTCAGGGATATATTGCGTCGTACACGGAGCATGGCGATCGACATGGAGACCGCAACAATCTTTGCTGCGGGATTTGCCAATCACATTTCGACTGGCGCACTGCTTCTCGTGTCCGATCAGCCAATGATTCCCGAGGGTGTGAAGACCGAAGCGTCGGATCAGGAGGTGACCGCGAACTATGTCGAAAGGCATATCAGGATCGGAGTGGAGGCCCTGAAGCTTGTGCGGCGCCGCGGCCGCAGCGTCAAGCATTTGCGTTTCGAAGACGATTTCGATGCAGGGCATGAGACGTAAAGAAGCGTCGCACCGCTGCATCGACAATTAAGCAGCGGCACGATCTTTCCATTTGGGTCCGCGACGGCCGCCGCGGATCGTCGGACTAATCCTCAGTCATGCGCGCTAAAGCGCCCGTGCTGGGCGTTGGCCATCAGGCGCGCAAACTGCGCGTGACCCATATGAAGCAGCGTCTCGTGATCGCCAGCTTCCAGATAGACCTCCGGCTGCGCCTGGATGCTGTCGTCGACGATGATATCCAGCCCGTAGCATTTACCGACGGCAGGAACTGCACCGTGTGCGCAGTCGCGGAACAGCTGATGGATCTCGGTTTCATCGGCCATGTGGACATTGTCGCCGAGTGATGTCCTCAGGTCCGACAGGCGGAGGTGATGCGATGCGGGTAAGACGGCCAGTATATATTCGCCGTCGCGCCGCAACACGATGCCCTTGGCGAGGCGATCGCCCGAGATGTGGCATGCCTCAGCCGTGCCGGACGACGTCATGCGGAGTTCGTGCGGGATCACCTCGTATTGGATGTTTTCAGCGGCCAGGTATTTTTGCAGGGTGGGAGCAATGGTCATGGCGTGACCTCCGGGGCAAAATGCAAGCCATCCATCGTAAGGTCTTTGTCTGCAGACTCTCGCCGTGCGATGGGCGGCTGCGTGATTATAGGCTCAGCATAGGCCTCCCATCCGACAGCTGCAATTCGTTATCGGTGACCAACTCTCTCGCGAGATAAATCAGAATGCCCGCGCTGTCGGTGGTGACTGCGCGAGCGCCGCAATGGTTCTTCCCCAAACCGGGGGCTGCTGTCCATTTGTGCGCATGCGGGGATCGCATGAGGTGTCAATCGAAATTACATATCCATTTCAAAAACATAGGGGGGGCGAAGTTTTATTCTAAATGGCGTGCCATTTTCCAGAACGCACAGCATTCACAGACAGGCCGATCGACCACGATGTCGATCATGTGGTGGCGCGCATCTCCGCTTAATGTCACCCCGGGTTCAGCGCCGAAGTGTGTGGCGCGCGCAGTGCGTGCGGCCGGTTGGTTGCGAGGGCATGGTCGTCGGGCTAGCCTATGCGCAGGACAAGTCCAAAGGTGAGAGCATATGACCCCGCGCGCACGTCTCGACCAATTGCACCCGGAAATGACCGTATGGCGCAGGGATTTCCATGCGCATCCGGAGATTGGCTTTGAGGAGGAGCGCACCAGTGCGCTGGTGGCGGAGCGGCTGTCGGAGTGGGGTATCGAGGTGCATCGTGGCCTCGGCGGCACCGGTGTGGTGGGCGTAATCCGTGGCCGTCATCAGGCGGCGGGTAGCAACCGGGCCATTGGCTTGCGGGCCGATATGGACGCGCTGCCGATGGAGGAGGGCAACGGTTTTGCCCACCGCTCGCAGAATGCCGGCCGCATGCATGCCTGCGGCCATGACGGTCACACCACGATGTTGCTTGGTGCTGCGAAATATCTTGCCGAGACGCGCAATTTCGCCGGCACGGTGCATCTGATCTTTCAGCCGGCCGAGGAAGGGCTCGCTGGCGCCAAGGCGATGATGGACGACGGGTTGTTCGAGCGTTTCCCCTGCGATTCCATCTATGCGATCCACAACAGCCCGGACATGCCGCTTGGCACCGTCAAGGCGCTGACCGGCACGGCGCTAGCGGCGATCGATTATTTCAAGGTGACGCTGCGTGGCCGTTCCTCGCATGGCGCGCATCCGCATCAGGGCATCGATACGGTGGCGATGGCTGCGCAGGTCGTGAATGCGCTGAACGCGATTCCATCCCGTCAGGTCGATGCGTTGGAATCCGCCATCATCAGCATCGGCCAGATCCATGGCGGTACCTCGGATATCGTGCTTCCCGAGACGGTGGAATTGCGTGGCTCGGTGCGCACGCTGAAGCCTGAGGTGCGCGAGCGTGTCGAGGAATTGTTCATGCGCGCGGTGACGCTGACCGCGCGGGCCTGCGGCGGCACGGCGGAGATCGAGTATCGCCACGCTTATCCCGCCACGATCAACACGGCCGACGAGGCGGTGCGCGCGGCAGAGGCCGCGGCGGCGGTGCCGGGCGTTACCGAGGTGCTGCGCGAAGGCAATCCAATTCTTGCCGGTGAAGATTTCGCGTTCATGCTCGAACGTAACCGTGGTGCCTATCTGATGTTCGGGCAGCGCACCGCCGACAAGGGCGGTGTGCCCGTTCACAATCCCGGCTACGATTTCAACGACGATCTCCTGCCGATCGGCGCGAGCTATCTCGCCGGGCTGGTGGAGCAGGAGCTCGCATAGACCGCAATCATCGCGATTCGAGCGGCGCGTCTACACCGCGCCGCTCTTCGGAATGGTGCGGCCGATGACGCGCAGAAGATCGGCGCGGACCGATTCGATGTGACGCTCGAGGAAATGGCAGGCGTCGTCGATCTTCTGGCTGCGGCACAGCGCGATGAGTTCGGCGTGTTCTTTCTCAGCGATGCCCATCGCGGTGGTGGTCGAGAGTTGCATGCGCGTGTAGCGGTCGCTGGTTTGCAGCAGCGCCATCACGATCGACTGCGTGCGCGGTTGCCGCGCCCGGACATACATCGCCATGTGGAAATCGGCGTTGAGCTGTCCCCATTCGCTGATATTGCCAGCGGCAATCGCCCTCTCGAAGCGGTGCTGGATGTCGTCGAGTGCAGCGAAGTCGTCGTCGACAAAATGCGGCGCGGACTGCGCCAGCATCCGTGGCTCGAGGATGACCCGGAGATCGAACACGTCGTTGATTTCGTCGAGCGACAGTTCCGAGACGATGGCGCCCTTCTGCGGGACGATCTTCACCAGCCCTTCGGCTTCGAGTTGAAACAGGGCTTCCCGCACCGGGATCCGGCTGACGCCATAGGCTTCGCCCAAGGCATCCTGGCGTAATTGCGCGCCAGCCGGATACGTGCCGTCGAGGATCGCCTGGCGAAGCTGATCGGTGATCATGGCCGAGAGGGTACGGTGCTTCAGCGGCGCGGTCATTGATTTATCGAGCCTTTTCTCCGGATTCCAGCCGGATTGATCTCAGATCTCGTCCCGTCTTCGCTGCCGCACAAAAACTCCTCAAGGCGCGAATTTGTGCAAATCAGCGTTTGACAGAGAAATTGTATAAATTATACGATCCAAAAATCATATCACAATCGTGACAGCGGGGGCAGTTTATGAGTGACCAGACGATGTCGACGGCCCCGGCCATCGGGGCCCGCCGGGTCATCCTGGTGGCGTCCGCCGGGCTGCTGGCCTTCGAGCGGCTGGCTCTGATGGGCCTGATGTATCTGCTGACTGCGCTGATCCTGGTGAATGTCGTCACCCGCTATTCGCACTTCCCGATCTACTGGATCGATGAATCGGCGGTGTATTCGGTGGTCTGGCTGACCTTCATCGGCGCCTCCGCCATGACCCGTTTGCGGCTCGATTTTGCGGTCACCATGATGACCGAGCGTCTGTCGGCCAAAAGCCAGCAGATATTCAAGATTATCGCCACGAGCACGGTGATCGTGTTCGGTGTCGGTCTGATCGTCACCTGTATGCTCTGGATGGATCCGATCGGCCTTGCGCAAGCAGGCTTCGACGCGAAGAAGTTCGCGGGCCAGACCTTCAATTTCCTCTACACCGAGCGAACCCAGACGCTGAACTGGCCGACCTGGGTGCTCTATCTGACGCTGCCGATCTTTGCGGTGTCGATCACCATCCATGGCATCGCCAACCTGCTTGAGGACCTCGGCCTCGTCGCCAAGGTGCCGCCGAAAGGCTTCCAGCTCTCCGAACTCGACGGGGTGAACTGATATGATCACCTTCGCTGCATTCACGGTGATCATGCTGGTCGGCGTGCCGATTGGTCTTTGCCTTTGCCTCGCCGGCTTCGTCTACATCATGGCGTCCGGCAATCCGGTGCTGTTCCAGTCCTATCCGCTGCAACTGTTCGGCGGCGTCGACAGCTACGGTCTGATCGCGATCCCGCTGTTTATCCTGATCGGCGAGATTATGAATGGCGGCGGCATCACCAAGCGCATCGTCGACATGGCGATGGCCTTTGTCGGCTCACTGAAGGGCGGACTGGCTTACGTCAACATTCTCGCCAATATGTTCATCTCCTCCATTCTCGGCTCGGCGACCGCACAGGTCGCGATCATGGCGCAGATCATGGTCCCGGAAATGGAAAAGAAGGGCTACGACAAGACCTTTGCTGCCGGCCTCACCGCCTATGGCGGCATGCTCGGCCCTATCATTCCGCCCTCGGTGATGTTCGTCGTCTACAGCGTGTTGGCGCAGGTGTCGGTCAGCGACATGTTGATCGCGGGCATCATTCCCGGTGTCATCCTCACAGTGATGTTCTGTGTCGTCATCGCGCTGATGGGCTACGTCTACAACTATCCGCGTGCGGACTATCAGACGCCGAAACAGCGTGTGATGACCATCCTGCGCACCTCGCCGACCCTTTTGATTCCCATCGTCATCGTCGGCTCCATCCTCGGCGGTCTGGCGAACGCAACGGAATCGGCTGCCGTCGGCGCTGTCGCCGCTGCTGTTGTCGGCAAATACTGGACCAAGGAATTCGAGTGGTCGCAACTGCCGCAAATGATGCTGCGCTCGGGCATCTATTCGGCGATCGTGCTGTTTCTCGTTGCCGCTGCCGCCGTGTTTTCCTGGGTTCTGATCTTCGGCAAGGTGCCGCAGGAGACCGCGGCCTGGATCCAGACCGTTGCCAAGGATCCGATCAGCTTCATGCTGATCTGCAATGTCATCCTGCTGGTCATCGGCACGGTGATCGACGGCGTGCCCGGCCTGATCATGACCGTGCCGATCCTGCTGCCGGTGGCGACCGAGATCTATCACATCGACCCGCGTCACTTCGGCGTGGTCGTCGTGATCAATCTCGTGCTCGGATTGCTGTCGCCGCCGGTCGGACTCTGTTTCTTCGTCGCCGCCGCGGTGACGGGCGCAAAGCCTGGCAAGATGTTCATGGTCACGCTGCCATTCTTCTTTATCTCCTGCATCCTCTTGGTGCTGCTCTCGCTCTATCCGTATCTGTCTCTCGCCCTCATCAAGTAAGCCCCGTATTCATCAAGGAGCCCCCGTCATGACCATCTCACGTCGTCGCTTCCTCGCCTCATCAGCCGCCGCTTCGGTGTTCGCGCCGTCGCTCGCATTGGCTCAGGCCAAGGAGCTGCGTCTCGGCCTGATCACGCCGAACGGCCATTCCTGGAACAAGGCTGCGCTGAAGCTCGCCGATCAGCTCAAGGAAGAGACCAAGGGCCGTCTGACCATGACGGTGTTTCACTCCGGCCAGCTCGGCAACGAGGCGGCGATGATGCAGCAGTTGCAGACCGGCGCGCTTGACATGGGCTTCATCCAGGCTGCCGAACTCGGTTCACGCGTACCGCATATCGCGGCGATCAATGCGCCCTATATCGTGCGCTCCACGCCGGCCGTGGCGAAATTCGTGCGTCATCCGGCGGCCGTCAAACTGTTCGACGTGCTTCCTGCGGAAACCGGCACCATCGGCCTCGGCTGGGGTATCACCGGCATGCGCGCAGTCTTCGCGGTCCGGGATCTCAATACGCTTGCCGATATCAAGGGCATGAAGCTGCGCATTAATCCGACGCCGGTCTATCGCGACTTCTATTCGTCGCTTGGCGCTGCGCCGACGCCGATTCCAACGCCTCAAGTGTTCGACGCCATGTCGAATGGTCAGGTCGATGGTCTGGAAGCCGATCTGGAATTCTCCTGGAACCAGCGCTTCGACAAGGTGTCGAAGTCGATCCTGCAGATGAATGCCGTCTTCATGCCGATGGCCGCCGTCGTCTCCGGCCGCGTCTGGCAGTCGCTGCCCGCCGCCGACAAGGAACTGATCACCAAGGCTGTCAAATCGACCCTCGATGTGCAGATCGACGAACTGGCTGCTGGCGAGCCGGCACTGATCGAGAACTTCAAGGGCACGTCGGTGCCCGTGCGTCAGGTGGCCGTCAAGGATACCGAAGCCGTTATCGCCGAATTCGACAAGATTTGGCTGCCGAAAGCACCGGTGCTCGCCGAACTGCGCAAGGTCGGCGCGACGATCTGATCCTCTAATCCTCGCCCATCATCCTCATCAGCCGGCGCGCTACGCGCGCCGGCATCACACGGAGTTTTGCCATGAGTCCCCGCATTTCCTGGGAAGGCGTCTTCCCGGCTGTCACCACGCAATTCCATGACGACCTTTCGCTTGACATCGACGCCACCGCCAAGGTCATGGACGGCCTGATCCGCGACGGCGTATCCGGTCTGATCATCTGCGGCTCGGTCGGTGAGAATACCTCGCTCGAGCGCAAGGAAAAGATCGCGATCATGGAAGCGGCCAAGTCGGTCGCGAAAGGCCGCGTGCCCGTGCTCTGCGGTATCGCCGAATTCACCACGGCCTTTGCTGTGGACACCGCCAAGGAAGCCGCGCGCGTCGGCATCGACGGCATCATGGTGATGCCTGCGCTGGTCTATTCGTCCAAGCCGCACGAGACAGCGGCACATTTCCGCTCGGTGGCGACAGCGACCGATCTGCCGGTCATGCTCTACAACAATCCGCCGATCTACAAGAACGATGTCACCCCCGATATTCTCGCCACGTTGGCCGATGTTGAGACGGTGGTGTGCTTCAAGGACTCCTCGGGCGATACGCGTCGCTTCATCGATACGCGCAACATGGTCGGTGACCGCTTCGTGTTATTCGCCGGCCTCGACGACGTCATTGTCGAGAGTGTGGCGATGGGCGCCGTCGGCTGGGTGTCCGGCATGTCCAACGCGTTTCCGCGCGAAGGCGAGACGCTGTTCCGCCTGGCCAAGGCCGGCCGCTTTGCCGAGGCGATGGCGATCTATGAGTGGTTCATGCCGCTGCTGCATCTCGATGCGCGACCGGATCTCGTCCAGTGCATCAAGCTCTGCGAAAATATCATGGGCCGCGGCACTGCTTTGACGCGCCCACCGCGCCTCGCGCTGCTGCCGCATGAAAAAGCGGAAGTGGAAGGGATCATGGCGAAGGCGCTGCGTCACCGTCCGACGCTGCCGGATGTCGGCCTCAAGGCGGCTTAACGACGCGTCGCTATCCGAAATTCATCGGCGCGTCAGGTCGTGGCGCGCCGATGTCGTATGTGGCGATGTCTTGGCGCAGCTAGATATCTTCGTCGTCGCGGTCGCGTTTTGGCGTGGCGATGTCGCCGTCTTCCTCGTCATCCTCAGGCCGCGGCGGTGCGGGCGCGGGTTTCTTCTGATCGTCCTTGGCCGGCTTGTCGTCACCGGGGTCGCTCACTCGTCCGCTCATCGTCTCCCCCGCCGGATCACCTGCGTTGACCTCATTCTGAACGCGATTGAAGCAGATATTGCCGTAATCCCGCAATTGCCCTGTGCTTTTCCGCATGACCGTGTAAACGGGGGCGAATCCTGCCCGATTTGAAATCTGGCAATCCTGTTTTGGAGTGACGATGAAAAAGCCCAAGTTAGAGCTCGACGAACCGCAGGCGCGCAAATCCATACGTGCCGACAGGGCGCCGACCGAAGGTTATTCACTGGTGGTGGATGGCCATTTCAAATCGCATCACGATACGGTCGAAGCCGCGGAAGAAGCCGGCATGAAACTGAAGAACCAGTTTCAGATGCTTCAGATCCAGGTCTACGATTCAGCGACCAAGACCCGAACCATGATCGAATGGCCTGCGCCGAGCGCGGCCTGAGATAGATCAGACCGTGCGAGAAAGCAGGCCCTGCGATAGTCAGGTCCTGCGGCCGCCGCTGCGTTGATCGGCGAGCCATGCCGCCAGGGCCTGGGCCTTTTCCGTCGATTTGCTTGACGATGTCTTGCCCGAAGACGTCTTGCCCGATTTCGTTGCCGCCTTCTTCTTGGCCGGCGCGGGGGGCGATACCGCTTCGCGGGCAAGGCGCATGGCCTTCAGTCGGGCCATGTTGTCGAGGACCGCTTTGGCCGCGGCGTCGCGTTCGGATTTCGTCGCTTTGTCGTCAGTTGGCATCAGCTCGTTTTCTTTTTTCTGGTAGCTTTCGGTTTGGGTTCGGGCGGGTTGGCCAGTTCTTCGGCTTCCCTGGCAAGACGAAGCGCGCGCAGTTCCTCGGTCCGCTTGCGGATGGCGACATCGGCGGCTGCAATGTCGGCCATCGCCTTCACGCCTTCGGCTTCCTGCGCCGCCTTGCGGGCGAGCCGGATTTCCTTCAGTTCTGCGGGTGTCTTCTGTTCCTGTTCGGTGTCCATCAACGCCTCGGGTTAGGCCGCGCGATCGGCGCGCAGCGGACTCTGTGTCATTCTTATCACGTAGATATAGGAAACGGCACCCCTGCTGCCACCTAACTGGCCGCTGCAGTTAATCGCTTTGTGCCGGAAATGCGGCGAATTCGACGCGAATGAGGCCAGGTTGCGTCCGTCAGGCCTTCCTGAGACAATCCGGTGGTAATCCGGACTGCAAGAATCTCCATGATCCGCACACTGTTCAACGATGGCGCCGACAACCTGCGCGGCCGCATCATCGCCATCTACGCCATTCTCATCCCGGCCAACGTGCTGGCCTGGATCTGGGCCCTGATCGCCTTCCGTGACCAGCCGGTTCTGCTGGGCACCGCGCTGCTCGCCTACACCTTCGGCCTGCGCCACGCCGTTGACGCCGACCACATTGCGGCCATCGACAATGTGACGCGCAAGCTCATGCAGTCCGGCAAGCGGCCGCTATCGGTGGGCCTGTTCTTCTCGCTCGGCCATTCCACCGTCGTGGTCGTGGCATCCGTCTTCGTGGCGCTGGCAGTGTCGGCGCTGCAGGACAAATTTGCGAACTTCAAGGAAATTGGCGGCCTGATCGGCACCAGCGTTTCGGCCTTCTTCCTGCTGATCGTGGCAGTGGCCAATATCTTCATTCTCGTATCGGTGTATCGGCTGTTCAAGGCGGTGAAGCGCGGTGAGCGGTTCATCGATGAAGATCTCAATGTTTTGCTTTCGCAGCGCGGCGTCATTGGCCGCATGCTGCGTTCGGTCTTCGCCGTGATCTCGAAGAGCTGGCACATGTATCCGCTCGGCATCCTGTTCGGCCTCGGCTTCGACACCGCGACCGAAATTGCGCTGCTGGGTATCTCCGCCTCGCAAAGCGCCGATGGCATGTCGATGTGGTCGATTCTCGTGTTTCCCGCGCTGTTCACGGCGGGAATGTCACTGGTCGATGCGACGGACTCGGTGCTGATGGTGCGCGCCTATGGCTGGGCTTTCGTGAAGCCGATCCGCAAGCTGTACTACAACATGATCATCACGCTGGTGTCGGTGATCGTCGCGCTGGTGATCGGCGGCGTCGAGGCGCTCGGCCTGATCGGCCGCAAACTCGACCTGTCAGGCAGCTTCTGGGACGGCATCGAGGCGCTGAACGAGAATTTCGGCGCGCTCGGCTATCTCATCATCGCGATCTTCATCCTGAGCTGGATGATCTCGGTGATCGTCTATCGCGTCAAAGGCTATGACGACATCGAGGTTCGGGTTCACGAGGCCTGATGCGGCGTCGCTATTTGGGTGCCATCTTTTCCAGCGCGGCGCGCTTCCACAGATCCCAGGCCCGGCCATGGATCTGGTCGATCACAGCCAGCGTTTTCTGGCTTTCCTCGCCCAGCAAATAGCTCACCGATCCGCCGAGGGCGAGCGCCTGTGACTGCAGCTGCGCATTGACGTTGCTGTAATGGGCGCGAAACACCGCCATCGGAATCGTGCTCGCCACGACGACGCTGCCATGGCCCCGCATCAGCGCCACGCTGCGGTCGCCGAGCGTACTGGCCAGCGCCTTGCCTAGCTGCGTGTTGCTGACCAGCATGTTGCTCATGCCAGCGCTGTCGCGAATCTCGAATACCGGCACGTCAGGGAAAAGGAAGGCGCCGAGGTGGAACACTGGCCGTAACTGCGTGCTGCTGACGCTGAAGGGGATGATCCCAGGCGAATGCGTGTGGACGATGGCTTTGACGTCGGGCCGCGCCTTGTAGATTTCGCCGTGGATGAAGCGTTCGAGGAAACTGGCGCGTCCCTTCGCATCGACCGGATTGGAGTCGAGGTCGTATTCCATGATGTCGTCGGCCGTGACCAGCGCCGGAGCCACGGAGCGCCCCATCAGGTAGCGATTGGGGTCGGTCGGGTGGCGCATGCTGACATGGCCGAATCCGTCGATGACATTGAGGTCGGTGAGGACGCGGTTCGCCACCACGAGGTCCTGCATCAACGCCGGATCGACGGGGCCGGCAGATGTTGGCGCGGGGGTCTGTGCTGCAGTTTGTGCGGAGGCCGATTGCAGGGAGAGTACAAACACCATTGCCAGCAGCATTGGCGCAGCCGATCGTGTCGACGCCATTGTCATCCTCCCCATTGTCGAGCCGGCGGTTGGTCCGCCTTGCTTGCTATATCATGCAGCTAACACCGGACCGCCGGCTTTCTTCCACGCATCGATGCCACCGTCCAGATGCGCGGCATTGTCGATCCCTGCATCCTTCGCGGCAGTGACCGCCATGGCCGAGCGTTCGCCGAACGCGCAGAAGAACACGATGCGGCGCTTGGTGGCATTGGCCACCTCGCGCAGCATGCCGCCGGGCTTCAGGCTGTCCGATATCGTCGGGTAGGGCGCATGCAGCGCACCGGACAGCACGCCGTGCTTGGCGCGCTCGCCGCTCTCGCGCAGGTCAACAAGCAGGATGGCGGGATCGCCGAGATGGGCAATGGCCTCCCGCGGAGACAGCGCCAGGCCTTGCTTTTTCAGCGCGTCCGGCTTTAGCCCGACCTTCATATTAGCCGGGATTACCACATCCATCAGCTTCGGGTTCGGCAGGTTGAGCTTGCCCATCAGCTCGATGTAGTCCTCCACGGACTTCACCTGCAGGCGCGGATTGTAGCGCTTCTCTTCACCGATGGTGCTGACGGTGTCGCCCTTGTAGTCGTGCGCCGGGAACACCATCGTCTCGTCGGGCAACTTGAGCAGGCGGTTGAACAGTGAATCATATTGCGCCCGTGCGCTGCCGTTCTGGAAATCGGTGCGGCCGGTGCCGCGGATCAGCAGCGTGTCGCCGGTGAAGACGCGGTCGCCCATCAGATAGCTGTAGGAGTCATCGGTGTGGCCGGGCGTATACATCACATCGAGCTCGACGCCTTCGATCGTCACCTTGTCGCCGTCGCTGACGCGCATGGCTACGACGTCGGCCTTGCTCTGGTCGCCCATGATGGTGACGCAATGGGTGCGATCACGCAGTTCGGCAAGGCCGGTGACGTGGTCCGCATGGAGATGCGTATCGACCGCCTTCACAAGCTTCAGGTCGAGCTCGCGCAACAACTGGCAATAGCGATCGACCTTTTCCAGGACCGGATCAAGGATCAGTGCCTCACCGCCGTGGCGGCTGGCAAGCAGGTAGCTATACGTGCCGGACACACTATCGAACAGCTGACGGAAGATCATGGGTGTACCAATTCTGCGGTCGATCCTTCTTCAGATCGGGTATTCATCAGAATAATAACCCAATTATCGGTGTTTGGACGATCTCTTTCTTCTCTTGTTCGTGAACGCAACTTCGGGATACTGCCCGCAGCAGTGAGGACCTGATGGCGGAATATGTGGTTGAGTTCGGTCGGGATGGCCGGCGCGTGGAAGATGATGGCCGGCTCGATGCCGCAGCTTTCCATCGCAACCACGAGGCGATCTGGCGGGTTCTTGCGACTTTCCTGCAGCAGGCTTGCGGCGATGTTGTGGAAGTCGGCAGCGGCACCGGCCAGCATGTCATTCACTTCGCTGGACAAACGCCCGACATCACCTGGTGGCCGAGCGATCTCAATGATGCCCATCTCAAAAGCATTGCCGCCTGGCGCACCCATGCGAAATTGACGAATGTCAGGCCGCCGCTACGGATCGATCTGACCGATCCGGCATGGTGCCCGGAGATGGAGAACGGCAGCGGCCCGGGTGCGCTGCTCGCGGTGTTCTGCGCCAATGTCGTCCACATCGCGCCTTGGCCCGTCGCCGAAGGTTTGATCGCGGGCGCTGCAAAATATCTGCGGCCGGATGGACGTCTCTTTATCTACGGCCCGTTCAAGCGCGGCGGCAAACATACGGCCGTGAGCAATGCCGTGTTCGACACCAGCCTGCGCGACGGTAATCCTGACTGGGGCGTGCGCGATGTCGAGGATCTGGAGCACGTCGCGCAGGGCGGCGGCCTTCGGCTGGCTGAGGTCATCGAGATGCCCGCCAACAATCTGATCCTTGTATTTGCCAGGTCGCCGGGATGATCGGCGCATGGTGCGTGCGCGCTGGCGTGTGTTGATCTGCCGCAGGGCGGTCGTCATAGTCGCGCTGAACAAAGGCCCCGGGACGAACCGGGCCACATCCGGGCGGACTTCCCCATGATCGACGCGGCTACCCCAGAGATTCACGATGACGCGCGCGCACGTTCCAACGTGATGCGGCTGGCTGCGGCGCAGGCGCTTGGCGGCGCCAATTCGGCGGTCATCTTCGCCACCGGCGCCATTGTCGGGGCGACGCTGGCGCCCAGCGTCTCGCTCGCGACGGTGCCGATCTCGGTCTATGTCGTCGGACTTGCCTGCGGGACGCTGCCGGTCGGCATGATCTCCCGCGCCTATGGCCGCCGCGTCGCCTTCATCATCGGCAGTGGCGCCGGTGCGATCTGCGGCCTGCTCGGCGCCATCGCGATTCTGAAAGCATCATTCGCACTGTTCTGCTGCGCGACATTCTTCGGCGGCTTCTACGGTGCTGTCGCGCAATCCTATCGCTTCGCCGCCGCCGATGGCGCCAGCCCGTCCTATCGTCCGAAAGCCGTCTCCTGGGTGATGGCTGGTGGCGTATTCGCCGGCGTGCTCGGCCCGCAGCTCGTGCAGTGGACCATGGATATCTGGTCGCCCTATCTGTTTGCTGCGAGCTTCGCGGCGCAGGCGGTGGTTGCCCTGATCGCGATGGCGCTGCTCTCGACCGTGGATGCGCCGAAGCCTGCGCCTGCGGACATGCATGGTGGCCGGCCGTTGCTCGAGATCGTGCGGCAGCCGCGCTTCATCGCAGCCGCGATTTGCGGCGTGGTGTCCTATTCCATGATGAACCTGGTGATGACCTCGGCACCGCTGGCGATGAAGCTTTGCGGGCTGACGCTGAGCGATTCCAATTTCGGCCTGCAGTGGCACATCGTGGCGATGTATGGGCCGAGCTTCTTCACGGGATCGTTGATCGCACGCTTCGGCGCGTCGAAGGTCGTGGCCGCAGGTCTGGCGCTGGAGGCGATCGCCGCGGTGATCGGCATCGCCGGAATCAGCGCGATGCATTTCTGGGTTTGTCTCGTCGTGCTCGGCCTCGGTTGGAATTTCGGCTTCATCGGCGCATCCGCGCTGGTGCTCGAAACCCATCGGGCGCAGGAGCGCAACAAGGTGCAGGCCTTCAACGACTTCCTGGTATTCGGCCTGATGGCGATCGGTTCGTTCTCGTCCGGCCAGCTGCTGGCGAATTATGGCTGGCCCACCGTGAATGCCGTGGTCTTCCCGCCGGTCATTCTCGGCCTGGTCGCGCTGATCATGGCCGGCTTCGTCAAGCGCCGGGCGTCGCAGCAGGCCGCGGCGTTTCCCGATCCGGCTATCTAACCAAGGCGCATCACACACTTGCCGGCCTGGCGATCACCATCGCCCAAGCCGGCATTTGTGAACGACACTCTGAGACGTCCGGACGTCGTCAGGCCGATCCTGTGTTTCCAGTGATCGAGGTAGCAACCAGTTTCTGGGTGATGCCTTGTCCGCTAAGCAAGCGGACAGCCGGGCTTCTTGTTTCGGGCAAGATGGCCATCAAGGTGTTTGACCCTCTCACTTCGGACCAGCCAAGCTCCTGCGCGTGAACCGCAGCACGCTGAGACACACGCACAAATGCTGCCGTCGGCTGGCCATTCTTGCCGGTCTCGATCATTAGATTGTTCAGTTCCTTATCGAGGTAGCGGATCAGGTCAGCTTTCAGCGTGCCGAAATCGGCATTGCAATCCCGCAGCACTGCCGCGGCATCGGTGTCATCGACCAGTGCAAGTAACAGGTGCTCCAACGTTGCATATTGATGGCCTCTCTGGTCGGCATATTCGATAGCGCGTCGCCGTGTCGCGTGAAGCGCGGGCGAAAGCGGCAGCGTCGACAGGTCGATAAGGGCATCGGCGCTTTTCAGCCTCTTCACTGGATCGAGGGTCGCCAGCAGATTCTGCTTTTCGCTGATCGGCAGGACAATATGCGAGGCGATGACGTCGGCAACCCGTCCGGGGTCGAGGGTTCTCTCCAGTGGCGGCCAAATCGGTGGCACGCGTATGTCGTGAGCCGAAATGTAGCTCTCGAACCGCCTGACTGCCCGCTGGATCAGTTCGGGTTCATCAGGAATAGGACCCTCACTCACGCCTGCAACATCGACTCTATACGAGCCGGTCTCGCCTACGAAACGCTGAATCACGACGCGTTGGCGTCCCTGTGCCAGAACCCTGAGCGTGCCGTCATCAAGCCTTTGAATTTCAAGCAACTGGGCGAGAACGCCGATGTCGTAGATGTCCTCGAAGGCAGGTTGGTCCACAGTTTCGTTCTTTTGAATAGCAAGCACGACCTCCCGCTGTCGCGCAAAGGCATCTTTCAGAGCGAGTATTGTTTTCTCCCGTCCGACAAAAAGTGGGTAGGTCGTTGTCGGGAATGGAACGAGATCTCTCAGAGGAATGGCCGGGTAGCTTGATATTCCGGTTTGAAGTTTGATAGTCGGCACTCTTGGCGAAGTTCGACCGACCTGCAGCATCGCAGACAAGGTATTCCAGTCAGCGACACCCAATATTCTCGATATCAGCTCCAGGCTTTCGCTGTGACTGATCGTGACGGCTTTGGTGGTGAGGTTTTCGCGCAGGGTCTGCGCCATAGCCTTTGCATCGCGAAAATCGCGCATCTGTTTCGTCCTTTGCATGAGCGAACCAGGGGGCATCAGGTGGTTGCGTTGCTGACCCGGTCGCTCGGACAAAGGGTGTCGGCAAAGGAAGTGATACGTTCACCGTCCCGTTCAGGGCGCAACCGGCAGGTCGTATCAACCGAGATAAAATTGGCTCAAAGGCGTCTAGCTGTCAATGAGGTGCAACTGTCGGCTGCGTTCACGCGACAGTGAGACCTGTATCAGTCGACATCGGCCAATTGGTCCGCAGTCTCGAACGCGTCGCGCGGCCACGAGATTTGCACCACCGCGCCGTGATCGGGAAATACACGATTGCTGAACGTTACCCTGGCGCCGGTGCGCTCCAGCAGCGTGCGCGCGATGAATACGCCGAGGCCGAGGCCGCGATGTTCGCCCTCTTCGGCAGGGCGCCGGCGTGACAGATAGGGCTCTCCGATCCGCTTCAGCAGGTCCGGTGGAATGCCCGGGCCATCGTCCGAGATCGAGATCACGATACTTTCCGCATTCCACCAGGCGTTCACTTCGACCTGCTCCCGCGCGAAATCGACCGCATTCTCCAGAATGTTGCCGACGCCGTAGAGGATTGCCGGATTACGCATGCCGGCCGGTTCCGGGGCGTTGGCGACGGCGATGCGTATCTTGATGGCAATGCCAAAGTCGCGATGCGGCGCCACGGCTTCCTCGATCAGTTGCGAGAGCGGCATGCGGTCGAATGGCGCGCCGCTTGAATTCAGCTGCGTGATCTTGGAGAGAATCTCGCGGCAGCGCTGCGCTTGTTCGCGCACGGTCTTCAGGTCGTCGGCAAGTTCCGGGTTGTTGTGGATGTTCTTCTCGAGCTCCCGGGAGATCAAGAAGATGGTCGAGAGCGGCGTTCCCAATTCGTGCGCGGCAGCGGCGGCGAGACCGTCGATCTGGGTCAAATGCTGCTCGCGCGTCAGCACCAGTTCGGTGGCGGCGAGCGCGTCGGAAAGCTTGCGGGCTTCCTCGGTGACCTGAAATGCATAGAGGCTGGTCACGCCGATGGCAGTCAGGATCGAGAACCAGACGCCGAGCAGATAGATTTGCGGCAACACCAGCGGTTCTGCGGAGTCCCACGGTAGCGGCAGATGAAAGAACGCCAGCACGGTGGCAGAGGCTGCCGCGAGAACGCCGAGCGCGATGGTGAACCGGGTCGGCAATGCCGTCGCCGAGATCAGCACCGGTGCCAGAAACAGGAATGAGAACGGGTTCTGCAATCCGCCGGTGCAGTAGAGCAGGCCCGCCAGCTCGATGATATTGAGCGCGAGCAGGGCAGCTGCGAAGAGCGGTTCCAGCCGGTGGACCGGATTGAACAGCGTCTGCAGCACGAGATTGAGGGTCGCTGAAAGGCCAATGATCGTCACGCAGGGAATGATGGCGACGTCATATTCGAGCCCCTGCACCACGACGAAGATCGCGGCCAACTGGCCGAGCGCCGCGAGCCAGCGCAAACGCAGAATCGTGTCGAGGCGAACATAACGGCGCGGCTGGCGAAAGTCGGAGGCGGAAATATCGGTCATATCAGGACATTAGACGTCTCAGGCGATGACCACAAACCCATGCGGGCTGCGGCCACTTGAAGCGCCCAAGCTTGCCTTCGCCGCCACAATGCCGCATGGAACGGCAGCAATGACGATTGAAGACACCAAGTCAGGTCATGCGGCGACGGTTGATCGCAATGCTGCGGCGGCGATCGACGTCGCGCATCTCGTCAAATTCTACAAGACCAACTGCGCCGTGGATGACATCTCGTTCAAGATCGCGCGCGGCAGTATCACCGGTCTCCTGGGCGGCAACGGCGCCGGCAAGACCACCACCATTGCCATGATCATGGGGCTGACGCTGCCGACCTCGGGCAAGGTCTCGGTGCTCGGCTGTGCGATGCCGGCGCAATCAGCCGAAGTGCTCGGCCGGATGAATTTTGAAAGCCCCTACGTCGACATGCCGATGCGACTCACGGTCCGGCAGAACCTCACCGTGTTCGGAAAGCTCTATGCCGTGTCTGACCTCAAGGGCCGCATCGCGCAACTGGCCGAAGACCTCGATCTCACCGATTTTCTCGACCGCGCCAGCGGCAAGCTCTCTGCAGGCCAGAAGACGCGCGTCGCGCTGGCCAAGGCGTTGATCAATGCGCCGGAGCTGTTGCTGCTCGATGAGCCGACGGCCTCGCTCGACCCGGATACGGCCGACTGGATCAGGCGGCATATCGAGACCTATCGCAGGAGCAACAACGCCACGATCCTCTTGGCCTCGCACAACATGCTGGAAGTCGAGCGGTTATGCGACCGCATCATCATCATGAAGAAGGGCCGCATCGAGGACGACGACACCCCGGAGCAGATATTGCTGCGCTATAACCGCACGACTCTGGAAGAGGTATTTCTCGACGTCGCGCGCGGTCGCGACCGGGAGCAGGCGCCATGAGCCTCGTAGAGCGGTCACACGGCATCGCCATGCATCGCATCAATGCGATGGTGCTGCGCTACTGGTATCTGTTGGTGTCGTCGTGGCCGCGGATGCTGGAACTGGTCTATTGGCCGGCGCTGCAGATCATCACCTGGGGCTTCCTGCAGAATTACATCTCGCAGAATGCCGGGTTCTTCGCCCAGGCCGGCGGCACGCTGATCGGCGCAGTGATCCTGTGGGACATCCTGTTTCGCGGCCAGCTTGGCTTCTCCATCTCCTTCCTCGAGGAAATGTGGGCGCGCAATCTCGGTAATCTGATGATGAGCCCGCTGAAGCCGATCGAGTTTCTGATCTCGCTGATGATCATGAGCCTGATCCGCCTCGCCATCGGCATCATCCCGATGGTGATTCTCGCAATGTTCTTCAAATTCAACCTGTTCGCGCTCGGCCTGCCGCTGATCGCGTTCTTCTGCAACCTGATCTTCACGAGCTGGTCGCTCGGTATCTTTGTGTCGGGTCTGGTACTGCGCAACGGCCTCGGCGCCGAGAGCATTGTCTGGACGCTGATGTTCGGGCTGATGCCGCTGGCCTGCGTCTACTATCCAGTCTCGGTGCTGCCGACGTGGCTGCAATATGTCGCCTGGGCCTTGCCGCCGACCTATGTGTTCGAGGGCATGCGGGCGCTGCTGTTCGATCACACCTTCCGCGCCGACCTGATGTTGACTGCGCTGGCCATCAACGTCGTGCTGTTTATTGTTTCATTCGCGATATTTCTTGGGCTTTTGAACAGCGCCAGGCGCGCCGGAATGCTGATCTCCGGCGGCGAATAAGACCATTTATCAAGGGATAACCGCCGTTTTTACCGCCAATGGCCTGAAAGCCATGCGTGCGGCGCATTGACGCTTTCTTACGCAGACACCAGTATATACTGCAGCGCAAAAGCAGACGCTCAACGAGTGAGGACAGATGCCGATAGGTGAATTTGGCAGGCCGCCAGCCCTGCCGTCCGAGACGAGCCCGGCTCTGACCACCCCGATGTACTGGATGTATGAGATGGCCTACGCGTCGCTCAATCCGGCGCGCGCGATGACAGACGCTACCAGGATGCTGTTTCAGAATCCGCTGAATCCGTTCTCGCAGACTGAGTTCGGCAAGTCGGTGACGGCGGGCTGCGAATTGTTCGAACGCACCACGCGCCGCTACGGCAAGCCGGAATGGGGCCTGCACGATACCGACGTGAACGGCGTGCGCACGCCGATCGAGATTCGCTCGGTGTGGGAAAAGCCGTTCTGCCGTCTGTTGTATTTCGATCGCAAGCACCCGCGTCCGCTGCGCGGACCGCAGCCGCGCGTGTTGATCGTGGCGCCGATGTCCGGCCATTATGCGACATTGCTGCGTGGTACCGTCGAGGCCTTCCTGCCGACCCATGAGGTCTACATCACCGACTGGTCGGATGCGCGTCAGGTACCTCTGGCCGCGGGCCGCTTCGATCTCGAAGACTACATCGACTATGTGATCGAGATGTTCCACGTGCTCGGCGGCAACGTCCATGTTCTCGCCGTCTGTCAGCCCGCCGTGCCGGTGCTTGCTGCGGTGTCGGTGATGGAAGCCGAGAACGATCCCTATGTGCCCCTGTCGATGACGCTGATGGGCGGCCCGATCGATACACGCCGCAATCCGACCGCTGTGAACAATCTCGCGGCCGAAAAGGGCATGGATTGGTTCCGCAACAACGTGATCACCAAGGTGCCGTTTCCGCATCCAGGTATCATGCGCGACGTCTATCCAGGCTTTTTGCAGCTCAGCGGCTTCATCAGCATGAATCGCGACCGCCACGTGGAAGCACACAAGAAGCTGTTCGAGAACCTGGTGAAGGGCGATGGCGATCTCGTGGACAAGCATCGCGAATTCTACGACGAATATCTGGCGGTGATGGATCTGACTGCAGAGTATTACCTGCAGACCGTCGATACCGTGTTCGTCAAACATGCGCTGCCGAAGGGCGAGATGACCCATCGCGGCAAGCCTGTTGATCCGTCGAAGGTCGTCAACGTTGCGCTGATGACCGTCGAAGGCGAGAACGACGATATTTCCGGCCTCGGTCAGACCGAAGCGACGCATATGTTGTGCAGTTCGATCCCCGATGAGCGTCGTGTGCATTACGTTCAGAAGGGCGTTGGACACTACGGCGTGTTCAATGGATCGCGATTCAAATCTGAAATCGTGCCGCGCGTATCCGACTTCATGCTGAGCGCAGCAAGCGCGCGCCATCGCGCCGCTGCTGCGGAGTGATTCAACACGCGCACATGCGGTGACGATGCATCGTCATCGCATGTGCGCGATCACCATCGATGAATCGAAAACAACATCGTTGAAATGCGCGATCATCGCGTGTGAGTTGCGATGGCGCGCTTTCTAAGCCCTTGAAAATAGGCATGGAAACCGGATTTTCCGCCTATTTCTAGCAGCGGTGCGCGATTCACTCTTAGATTCCGAAATTCAACGTTCTTTTGAATCCAGATTCCTGTTCCGGACCCCATCCGGTAGGGGACAAATCGCCTTTTGACCCCGTATATTGGGCAAATGATTTGTTTTTGCGCCGAGCAATTCCCGTGGCGGCGGTTATGGCAGAATCCGGTCGATCTACTGACGACCGGGACTACTGACATGGCCTTCCGCGCACTTCTCTACCGCCGCCCCACCGAACCAGACACGCTTGCCGTCAAACACGGCTCCCAGATCTTCGCCATACGCCTGCGCAGGCACCGCCGTGCGACGCGCTATACGCTGCGCATTCATCCGAGCGAGCGCGAAGCCATCCTGACCATGCCGCCGCGTGGGTCATTGGCCGATGCAAAGGACTTTGCACAACGTCATGGCGCCTGGATCGCCGCGCGTCTCGGCCGTTTGCCGAAGGCAGCACCCTTCGAACACGGCACAACGGTTCCGTTGCGGGGAACTCCGCATCGAATCGTGCACCGCGCGGGGCGGGGGACGGTGTGGACCGAGACCCGCGACAATGGCGAGAAGATCATCTGCGTCGCCGGCGATGTCGAACATATCGACCGACGTATCCACGATTTCCTCAAGCGCGAAGCCAAGGCCGATCTCGTCAAGGCATCGAACCGCTATGCGGCGCAGCTGAACGTCAAGGTGAAGCGGATCTCGATCCGCGATCAGTCGAGCCGCTGGGGGTCGTGCACCACCGAGGGCTCGCTGTCGTTCTCATGGCGTCTGATCCTGGCGCCGCCCTTCGTGCTGGATTATCTCGCGGCCCATGAAGTCGGGCATCTCGTCGAGATGAACCACTCGGTGAAGTTCTGGCGCGTGGTCGGGCGTATCTGCCCGGCGACCGAACGTGCCAAGGTCTGGCTCGATACCCATGGCAACGACCTGCATCGCTTCGGCGTGCAGGACTGAGCTTCCTGTCCCGGCCGCGGTGCCGCGCATCGCGTGTCCGGGACGCTCGCTCCTATCTCCCGAACAGTCTCTCTGTCAGCCAGCCATCGAGCCCGCTCGCGGCTTCCGGCCGCACATTTTGCTGTGGCTGCTGGCGCGCGGCGGGGTAGTTGGTTTGCGTTGGCGCCGGTGGCTGCGGGCGATAGCCGTTATAGACGGGGGCGCTTGGCACGTAGCCGCGTTCCGGTGGCGCTGATGGCGACGGTGCGGGCGATCCGGGCAGCAGGCTCGACAGCGCCTGGCCGATCGGATTGGTGCTGAACGAATTCGACGGCGCCAATCCAGGTACGGGCTGCGGCTGCAGGCCCTGATGCGCGGTCTTCATAAAGCGCGACCAGATCTCCACCGGCAGTCCGCCGCCGGTCGCCTTCTTGGTCGGCGAGTTGTCGTCATTGCCGAGCCAGACGCCGGTGACGAGCTGCGACGTGTAGCCGATGAACCAGGCGTCGCGGAAATCCTGGCTGGTGCCGGTCTTGCCCGCGGCCTGCCAGCCCGGCAGTTCGGCCTTCTTGGCGCTGCCGGACAAAATCGTCTGCTGCATCATCGTGTTCATCATCGCCACGGCGCGAGCATCGATGACCTGGCTCGCCGTCTCCGCCGGCCGCGTATAGAGCGTCTTCTTGCCTTCCACCGTGCGGATCCGGTTCACCACATGGGGCGACACAGCGAGGCCGCCATTGGCGAAGGGCGCATAGGCGCCGACCAGTTCGGTCATCGACACTTCCGAGGTGCCGAGCGCGATCGAGGCATTGGCTTCCAGCTTGGAGGCGATGCCCAGCCGATGCGCGGTGCGCACCACGCTGGCCGGGCCGACCTCGATGCCGAGCCGTACGGCCACCGTGTTCAGCGACATCGACAGCGCCTGGGTCAGGGTCACCGAGCCGAAATATTCGTGGGTGTAGTTCTCCGGCTTCCAGCCCTTGATGTCGATCGGCGCGTCGGTGCGGATGGTTTCCGGCGTCAGCCCCGCCTCGATGGCGGTGAGATAGACGAACGGCTTGAAACTCGATCCCGGCTGGCGCTTCGCGGTCACCGCGCGGTTGAACTGGCTCTCCGAGTAATTCCGGCCGCCGACCATGGCGCGCACCGAGCCGTCCGGCGTCATCGCCACCAGCGCGCCCTGCGTCACGTTGAACTTCACGCTCTTGGCCGCCAGTTCGTCGATGATGGCGGCTTCCGCCACGCTCTGCAGCTTGGGATCGATGGTGGTTTCGACAATGATGCTCTCGTCGACCTGGCCGACGAGATCGTCCAGCACTTCGCCGATCCAGTCAGCGACATAGTTCACCGTGCCGGCGCCGACCGGCTTGACGTTGTATTGCGGCACGCCGGTCGCGCCCTTGGCCTGCGCGGCCGTGATGAATTCGGCGTCCTGCATCGCCGCCAGCACCACCTTGGCGCGGGCTTCGGCGCCTTCCGGATTGCGGTTCGGC
Source organism: Tardiphaga sp. 42S5 (assembly GCF_034044155.1). Lineage (NCBI taxonomy): Bacteria > Pseudomonadati > Pseudomonadota > Alphaproteobacteria > Hyphomicrobiales > Nitrobacteraceae > Tardiphaga > Tardiphaga sp. 42S5. The sequence continues at coordinate 1,572,605 of NZ_CP139027.1, forward strand.
GCCAGCCGCGACGGCGACTTCACGAGCCCCGCCAGCATCGCCGCTTCCGCGACGGTGACGTTCTTGGCGGGTTTGCCGAAATATTTTTGCGCGGCCGCTTCGACGCCGTAAGCGCCGGAGCCGAAATAGACGCGGTTGAGATACAGTTCCAGGATCTCGGCCTTGGAATGCTTGCGCTCCAGCCAGAACGCCAGCTCCACTTCCTGCAGCTTGCGCGCCATGGTGCGCTCCTGCGTCAGGAACAGGTTCTTGGCGAGCTGCTGCGTCAGCGTCGAGCCGCCCTGCGACACGCCGCGATGCATCAGGTTGGTGGCTGCCGCGCGCGCGATGCCGATGGGGTCGACGCCGTAATGCGAATAGAACCGCCGGTCTTCGATGGCGATGAAGGCCTTCGGCAGATAGGGCGGCAGATCCTTCAGCGACACATTGGCGCCGGCCTGTTCGCCGCGCGTGGCCAGTACCGTGCCGTCCATGCCGACGATCTGGATCGTCGGCGGGCGTTTGGGAATTTCCAGCGACTGGATCGGCGGCAGATGCGCGCCGACATAGATCACGACGCCGACAATGGCGATCGCCGCCCACAGGCCGAGCACCGCGCCCCAGTAGAACAGCCGCTTGATGCCCTTGCCGAAACCGCCGGAGCTGCGCGCCTTGCTGGATGTTCGGGATTTGCGTGGCTTGTCGCCGCCGCCATTTGAGCTTTCGCGTTTCGGCGCCTGCTTGGGCGTTTTCTTCGGCCGGTCATCGCCGCCGCCGGGCACGCGATCATCCGCCGTGAGGCGCAGATCGGACAGCGCCGCACCGAGCCCAAAGGTCGGCTCCTTGCGCCCGCTCTTTTTCTTGCCCCACGCCATACGCAAACACCACGCCACCCGATACCGCGAGCCTAGCCTCCGCGGTTTAAGGGGCGGTTACGCAGAAGTTAACGTAAGGGAAACGCGGTTCCCCATTGAGGGGGCATTGATGCCGTGATGCGCACGCTTAACCTCCACAAACTCGGCTATCGTCCCCGCGAAGGCGGGGACCCATAACCTCCGAGTTCATGTTTGGCCCGAGGGATAAGCGTTGCGAGGTCCTCGTCTCGATTATCTCTGCACGTGTCTATGGATCCCCGCCCCGCGCGCGCCTTCGGCGCACTAGGCGGGGATGACACCAGAGTGTTGTGTGGCTGCACTGCGGAACACACGCATTGTCCCTCGCACGCTCACGCACCGCTTCACCTGTCAAACAGCCACGTCATTCCCTGGAAAAATCTCACCGCCCACGCGCCGTCCGTATCGCGCCCTCGGCGCAAAGCGGGTGGACCGGTTTTCCCCCTCGAACAATGAGGGGGATGACGCGCCGAAAGGCGCAATTGGGTCGTTCTCGCGTTTCGCTCCGGCCTTGGGAAGGCCCTTGCGATCCGCGCATCGCCTTTCGGCGCGCCATCGCGGCTTTTCTGTTCGAGGGACCGTGCTTCCGGGTACTGGGCAGGACTAATGAAAGTCCTTCGTTCCGGACAGGCTTTCGCCCGCCTTCACCCGCACCCGTCCAGCCGTTTCCGGCAGAGCCCCGTAGTGGGCCCGGACGGTGACCCCCGACCTCCCGAGTCCGTGCTTGCGAGGCACGTCCGCAGGCGCCGCATCCAAACTCCACTTCGAAAGCGCCCTCGAGAAGCGCCCCTCGTGAGTAGGACGAAAAGGAATATAGTCTGATTTGTATTGAAGTCAACCTTGCTGCTTATCGTTAGAGATTAACTGTCTCCGGATCGTCATCGCCTTTTTCGGTTAGATGGTTCGTCCACTGCAGTGTTGCGTTGTCTTGAACATAAACGCCATTGGCGGATAGGACGCTTTGAGCAAATTGTATTCTTAGCGTCGGGTCGCGACGTGAAGCCATTACCATCGTGAATAATTGTAAGCCGGTGAGCGCGCATACAGATGAACGATTTAATGGACGCAACAATTGATCAGGAAAGCTCGCTTCGATTCGCTCATCAAGAGGAGTCTTACGAAAAGTCCCGATCACCATAATGCCCTTTGTTACGCCATTGAAAGGAACGTCTAGGGGGATATTCAATGTCTCTAACAGTTCGCCATATCTTCTCAGATCTGCATCGCGCCTTCTTTCCTCCGGCGATGCAGCGAGCGTATGATTTACCTCCGCGATCCATCTCTCCGCTTGGCGCAAATTCGTTTCTTTCGCCGATCCCTCGAGACCCTTAGCTTCGATGACTCCAATTTTGTCGTCTAAGCGAACCAGAATATCTGCTCGTGGATGAGGTCCATCTACGGCAATGAAGCCTAACTCCACGAACGCCGCCTTGACGGCGCTTGCAAATAGCTCGCCAGTTTCAGCAAATAGGTCATATAGCCAGCGCTCCTGCGACAATAGTGATTGATGGTGCGCAATCTCATTTTCGATTTTTTCGATCTGAGTTCTTGCGTTGCCTATCTTATTCAGATTGGCCCATGCTTCGGCTGATCGCCATCTATCAATCCAGCTAGGAAGGTCGTGTCGTTGAGATTCTAGGCAGTTAAGTAGGGTGGGCAGTGAGTTGATGTAGTTTCCTTGGCTGGCAGAAGACGGGTCGGCATCGATAGGTGGAACGAGGACAACCCGGCCAGCGCCTTGGGGAATCCAACCTGCAACAATTTGAGCTTCAGAATTCGTTGCTGCTCCTGAAACACGAAGTAGAGGGCGCATTGCCGCATGGCTGATAATGTATGCGTACTTAAGTTGATCTCTGATTGGGTCAAAAAAGACTGCTGCGCTCTGCGATCCGGCATTCTCGATTCTTGAGCCAGCGATGGGGGTGAATTTTGCGCCATCAAATAGTGGCGCCGTTAGTAAATTAACGTAACCTAATGAACCAGAGACGCGGTCATGTTCGTTATACTTCGCGGCTGGGACACGGGATAGTACTACTATTATCGTGTTTCCGCGTTTTACCCATTCAGTAATTTCCGTTAGTTTATTGCGAATGGGGGCAGCTTTGGCGTAGGAAGTAGTTTCTTTTCCTGAGAATACACCCCATGGCTGGTAAACGATCATGTCGAATTCGTATAAATTGATGTCGCTCACCAGTGGGACATTTTCAAATTGAAGCTGAGGAGCTGCTATTCCAAGCGTTCTGAGATTCTTCATCAGATTCCTTTAGCCGTAAGTAGTTGACTGGCGCGATCGAGGGCAGGTTGTTGGCTGTCGTTGTGCCCAGCGGTTAAGACGGCTATCTGGTTTATTATCATATCGGTTTTCGGAAAGACCATTCCTTCTGAAACTCGGTGATATCTCTCTCATACGGCGCTGCCGGTCTAATCTCCCGCTTTGTCGCCGCATTCATCTCACCAAACCACCACACCCACTCCAGACCTTCCGCACACTTCCCCGCTATTGCTTCGCTCCTTCCCAACCGGAAAGGAACGACCATGCGCATTATGACAGCGACGGCCCTCGTGGCCATTCTCTCGCTCGGCACGCCGGGTTTCGTGCTCGCACAGGGAGCGGCGTCCCAGGCCGAAAAAGCGCCGGCCAAGTCCGGCGGGCAGACCAGTGCCAAGATCTCCAGCATCCAGGTGGTGGACATCAAGCAATTGCCGGAGGCGGTGAAGGCGCAGGTCGAGGAGGTCGTGTCGAAATCCAGCGCCGAGGACATGCAGGCGCTGCGCGCCTCGATCGATGCCTCGCCGGCGGCCGCCAATGCGCTCAAGGAAAAGGGCATGAGCTCGGCGCAGGTGGTGGCGATCAATATCGCCGACGGCGTGCTGACGATGTTTGCGAAGACGGCGTAGGTGCGCGAGGGCGCCGCTTGTGCCACACGTCGCTACACTCTCGGGTGTCATGGCCGGACTTGATCCGGCCATCCATCTTTGCCGTACGCATTGTTGAAGCTGGATGCCCGGGTCATCTAGCGAAGCCGCGCTTCGCGCTTTGCCCGGGGATGACGTGGTGAGAGTGTTGAGCGCGTCAGCGAAGGTTGAAGCCACGCACAAATGCAAAGCCACGCGCAGATGACACCCGCGCGTGGCTTTGTCGTGTGTAGCCTAACCCGCCGAGTCATCCTCGATGATCGGGCCGAACAGTTCCCAGCGCTCGCCGTTGAAGCGCTGCATCTGCAGCTGCTTGTTGACGCGGTAGTCGGTGGGCGAGGTGGAGAGCCGCATGCCGGGCAGGTGAAGGTCGGTTTCGAGCCCGGACAGGCTGGTGGCCTGCTTCATCACATTGGCGCGGGTGAGGTCGTCGCCGCAGCGCTTCAGCACTTCCACCATCAGCTGGGCATTGCCGTAGCCATAGGTGTTGAAGTTCGAGTTCTTGTCGCCGTCCGGATAATATTTGTCCATGAAGGCCATGTAGCGCTTCATGCCGGCGTCGTCCTTCCATTGCGGGTCCAGCGGGTCCTTGCCGTAATTGGTCGAGATGAGGCCCTTGGAATTGTCGAGCCCCGCAGGCACCAGCACCGCGCCCACCGAGGTCGCATTGATGTCGACGATGTGGACCGGCTTCCAGCCCAGATCAGCCACCTTCTTGATGGCCTGCGCGGCGAATTTCGGTGTCGAGGCGTTGAACAGCAGGTCGGCGCCGGAGGACTTCAGCTTGACGATCTGCGAGTCGATGGTCGGGTCGGAGAGTTCGTAGGACGCTTCCGAGACGATCATCGACGCTGCCTTGTCGCCGAGCCCGGCTTTCATGCCGGTGAGATAGTCGCGGCCGAGATCGTCGTTCTGCCAGAGGATGGCGATCTTGGCGGTCGGATGGTTCTTCAGGATGTATTTGGCGTAGATCCGGCCCTCGCTCTGGTAGTTGGGATTGTAGCCCATGGTCCAGGGGAAGTTCTTCGGATCGGTGAAGCGCGTCGCGCCGGTGGCGGCGAACAGTTGCGGCACCTGCTTCTGGTTGAGATATTTCTGCACGCCAGCATTCGACGGCGTGCCGATGATCTGGAAGGTCAGCAGCACCTCGTCGGATTCGACCAGCTTGCGCACCTGTTCCACGGCCTTGGGCGGCGAATAGGCATCGTCATACTGGATCAGGTTGATCTTGCGGCCGTTGATGCCGCCCTGCTCGTTGACCATCTTGAAATAAGCGAGCTGGGTTTTCGCGATCGACGAATAGGCGGAGGCGGGGCCGGAGAACGGCACGGTCTGGCCGATCTTGATCTCGGTATCGGTGGCGCCGGGATCGTATTTCTTCTGCGCGGAAGCCGGATTGATCGCGGCGGATGTGGCTGTCAGCGCAATGGCCGCCATCCCGACGAATTTGGTCGACGCGGCGAAACAGTGAAGAAGCGAAGTTCTCATGTCGTTGCCTCCCTGATGATATGTCATTCGACAGTCGTTCCCGTGTGGGCGCCGTCGTTACCGGGGAGTGTGAGGCAAGGATTTCGCGTTGGCAAGGCGAGGAGATAGGCACTTTCCCTCAGCTCTCCCAGCTCCCGGCGAAGCGAAGCTTCGCTAGGGGGAGAGGTCGCTGCGTCTTCGCGGCGGGTGAGGGGCGGAGCGCCGATGTTGATGCAAATTCGGTAGGCGTGGTTCGGGCGATCAGTGCGATCCGAGGGCGCGCGTTTGTCGCCGGCTGCGTGCCATGCCCCTCATCCCACCCTTCTCCCCGCAAGCGGGGAGAAGGAGCCGCGCGGCGCTCCGGGCTAACTTGCCAGCCACAATACGATCAGCGCCAGCGCCGCCGGCGCGGCCTGCACATAGAGAATGCGCTTGCTCACCGTTGCTGCGCCATAAGCACCGGCGACGATCACGCACAGCAGAAAGAATGCCTTGATCTGGAATGCGAAGGCTGGCGTGGAATGCAGCAGGCCCCAGGTCAGACCGGCGGCGAGGAAGCCGTTATAGAGGCCCTGATTGGCCGCGAGCACTGCGGTGATCTCGGCCTTCTCCGGCGTGTTTTTGAAGGTCTTCAGGCCCTGCGGCTTCTGCCAGAGAAACATTTCCAGCACGAGAAAATAGATGTGCAGCGCCGCGACCAGTGCGGTGAGAAGATTGCCGATGAAGTTCATGAGAGCCCCCCGTTAGTATCCCCAGCGTCATTCCGGGCAAACCAATTGGTTTGCCCGAGGGCGCGAACACCTCTTGGCGGTCGCGAACCCGGAATCTGGATGTGTTCATACCATAACAAGATTTCCTGCCACTCCCATTGGAGTGGCTGAGGTTCGCATTCTCAGCTTCGCTCAGAAAGCGCCCCGGAATGACGAAGGTAGATAGCCCGGAATGACAGTGTGGGACCGAAACTATCCCACCGCCGGCTTCGGCACCGTCGCCGGGTCCAGCCACGGACGCGCGGATGACGCGAGGCCGGTGAGGCGACCCTGAATGTAGTCGCAGCCCCAGTCGCGCAGCATCAGGCCGGACTCCTCGTCCTGCACCCATTCGGCGACGGTCTTGATGCCGAGCCGGTGGCAAAGATCGATCAGGGTCTGCACGAAAGCGCGGTCGTCGGCGGAATGCGCGATGTTCTGCACGAAGGCGCCGTCGATCTTGACGATATCCACGCCGAGCTTGCGCAGGTTGCGGAACGAGGTGTAGCCGGCGCCGAAATCGTCGATGGCGATGCGGCTGCCGAAATTCTTCAGCCGCGTGACGAAGCCGCGGACGTCGTCGAGGTCCTGGATGGCCACGGTCTCGGTGATCTCGACGATCAGCCGCTGCGCGACGCCGGGATGCGCCGCCATCATCGACTCGATGGAGGTCCACCAGTCCGGATCCATCGTCGTGTCCGGCGAGATGTTCAGCGAGAGCTGCACATCCGGCGCGGCGGCCAGCTCGGCGACGACCAGTTCGAGCACGCGGTGATCGACCAGCCGGATCAGCCCGAGCTTCTCGGCCACCGGCACGATATCCGGCGCCAGCAGCAATTGACCGTCATCCTGCTTCATGCGCACCAGCGCCTCGTAGAAAGCGGGGGTACGGCTGTCGGCATGCATCACGGGTTCGAAGGCCGTGACGATGCGGCGCTCGTTCAGTGCGGTGACGATCTCGTCGGTGACGCGGATATTGACGCGGCGCTGCGCATCGCGCTCCACATTCGGCCGCCACAAGGCAAAGCTGCCGTGGCGGCGGCGCTTGGCGCCGTTCAGGGTTTCCTGCGCGCGGTTGACGGCTTCGTTGACGTTCTGCGCATAGCGGGGAACGCTGACGGCGCCGATGGTGGCGGTCACCGAGACCGGGCCGGACTGCGTCGGGATGACGTCGTCGCGGATGCCGACCAGAAAGCGCTCGGCGGCGATCGTGGCATCGTCAACAGTGCAGTTCTTCAGGATCAGGCCGAACTTGTTGCCGGAGAAGCGGCCCATCACGTCGCCGCCGCGCAGCCGCGCGCGAATCCGCCTGGCGATCTCGACGATCACTTCGTCGGCGATATCGAAGCCGAAGGCGTCGTTGATCCGGGCCAGATGATCGATGCCGATCAGCATGAAGGCAAAGGACGAGCGGAAGCGGGTGGCTTCCTCGATGGCTTCGGCAAGCGACGCCAGAAGATGCGCACGATTGAGTTCGCCGGTGACGGGATCGTGCTGCGCCAGTTTCAGCAGTTGTTCGTCGCGGGCATGGCGTTCGTTGTCGATGCGGACGACGCCTTCGACACGCACCGCCTTGCCCGCGGCATCGGCACGGCAATTGCCACTCTCCTCGATCCACAACACGGCGGCCGTGGTCGAGGCGCGTAGTCCGTATTCGATCCGGTAGGTGCCGCCGCCGGAAGCGAGTGCCTTGGCCAGTGCCTCGGTGCGAATGCCGCGTTGCGGCTCAATCAGCGTCGCAAGCTCGGCGCCGCTGGCGATGGTCGCGGGGGAAATGTCGGTGAAGATGGCGGCGGCCTGGTCGGTCCAGGTGATCCGGTCGCTGGCGATGTCCCAGATGAAGGCGGCCTGGCCGAGTGCGGCCAGAATCTCTGCTGCCTGCGGCTCGGAAGTGCCCGCAGCGCTCTGGGAAACAGCGGATGTCAAAGTCGCCTCGTTTTGGGACGTCATCGGGTGATTCGCCCCCCGACAATACGGCTCAGATCGCTACAATCGTTAGTCAAAGTTCCTAAAGACTTAAGAAAGTGTAGCCGGGCAGGCCTTCGCAAACCTGATGAGGCCTCGATCTGAGTTGTGGAGAGCCGCGGCACGACCCTTGCGACGCAGAGGGTGGAGGGGCAACCCTCGTCCCGTATTGAGACGCGAGCACTGTTAACGATGTCGATTTCCGCGACCCGCGCTTACGCCACGACGCCGCAGCCGATGCGGCGCGCCGGCGATTTCGTGGTCGAGAAAGAGTCGGTCATCGTGGAGGCCGTCGCGCTGACGCGGCTTGAGCCGGTGCAGCATACCGCCCCGGTGTCGTCGCGCGTGGCACGGCCCGACGCATCCTTCATTGCGCATCTGATCGCGACCGCCGAGCAGGCGCCGCAAACGCGGGTGCTGCGCCGCGCGGATGTGGCCGATGTCGAGGCTGCTTACCGGTCGGTGGCAAATATGTATGTTGCGGGATCGGCGAGCGGTCGGACGCAGCGTACGGCCTGACTCGGCACTCTCCGCTGTCGTCCTCGCGAATGCGGGGACCCATAGCCTCCAATTTCAAAACTGAAACGGCGGCAGAGCCACATCGCCCCGTGCACGCCTTCGGCGTGCTAGGCGGGGATGACAAGTGGAAAGGTCCGTCGCTTACGTCTTCGGCTTGTCTTCCGGCGACGCGACGCCACCCGGCTGCAAATCCGGCGATGTAATCTGCGGCGACGTATGTGCCACGACTTCCGGTGGGACCGGCGTCGATTCAAGTTTCGGCTCGATCCGTTCGAGCTTCTCGACCTTTGGCTCCGGACGATCGGTCAACACGGCTTCGGCGACGGACGTCGCGGCCGGAACGTGAGTGGGCGGAGGCGTAGGAGCGACTGGCGCTGGCGCAGGCTCATAACGCGGTGCCGGCTCCGGTGCATAGACCGGCGCGGCGACGCGGCGCGGACGGCGGGCGCGGAGCGAGATGCCGGCGAGGAAATCCACCATCGCTGTCAGGGTGATCAGGAAGAAGGTCGCGTTGCCGAATTTCGGCAGCATCACGAATTCAGTAGCTGCCGCGCCGAACACCAGCAGCGACAGGAAATGGTCGGTGAAATATTTCGGCGCCGGGCGCGCGGCGCGCATCACTTCGAGCCACAGCAAGAGAATGCTGAGCGCAACGAGCAGGTCGTTGAGCGTCACCATCCAGATGTCTTTCGACATCAGCGTGATCGGGAAGAGGGGGATCGGACCCGACAGCGCGAGGTCGGGCATCAGGAAGGCGATGATGTTGCAGATCGCCACTGGAATCAGCAGCAGCGGGAAACCGATCGACGCCATCGAAGGCCTTCTTTGCGAGCGAGAGAACCAGAACGTATGTGGGCGATGCAGGACATCACCAAGGTGACGACATCACCGAGGTGACGCGAGCGCATCACCGGGACAACGCATTAGCTCCAGAGTTGGAGCGAATTCGGGCGGAAGACCAGTTCAGAATTATAGTCTGAACAGCTTTCTCGACTTGCCCGCTGGCGCTTCGACCCGCCTGACCCGGACCTTACGTGGATGATCGAAGGCGGCGCCACCTGACGCGGCGCTGCCCTCCATCCATTGGTCAGGATTCTTTCTTCACCTTCAGAACCTGACGACCCTTATACATGCCGGTCTTCAGGTCGAGGTGGTGCGGACGGCGCAGTTCGCCGGAGTCCTTGTCCTCGACATAGGTCGGGGTCTTGAGCGCGTCAGCCGAACGACGCATGCCACGCCGCGACGGCGATGTTTTTCTTCTCGGAACGGCCATAGGAAAAGTCCTTGCAGGTTCTTGGCAGATGGTTTCGATCGGCGCCCGGTGACAGGCGGCCAGCACAGAACGCGCGGGCAAAATCGCTGATAAGGCCGGGCTTATAACGGAATGACGACGCGATGGCTAGGGCGGGGCCGCGGGAATTTTACGGCAAATGGGCCCCCGAACTCGTCGTTCCGGGACAGACCGGCGGCAAAGCCGACGGGCATGGGCCCGGAACCTCGAAGTGTTTTGAAGATATCGGGATTCCGGGCTCGTTCGCAGCTGGCGCTGCGCCCGCCCCGGAATGACAGCTTAGTTCCAGCACCTCTGCAGCTCCGCCGCCTGCGCCCGGGCCATATAGGTTCCCGCCAGCCGCCGCACCCCCGGCCCCGGCGTCCGGGCGCTGCGGGTGACCGGATTGGGCAAGATTGCCGCCAGAAGCGCGGCTTCGCGGGCCGACAGGTTTGAGGCCGGCCGATTGAAGGCATATTCGGCGCCGGCCTGGGCGCCAAACTGCCCGGATGGGCCCATTTCGGCGATATTCAGGTAGATTTCCAGGATCCGCTGCTTGGACAGCATCAGATCGACCCACATGGCCAGCGGGATTTCGAGGCCCTTGCGGATCACGCTGCGGCCCGACCACAGGAACAGGTTTTTCGCCACCTGCTGGGTGATGGTGGAACCGCCGCCGGAGACTTCGCCGTCCTGGGCGTCCTCGATGGCGTTTTGCAGGGAATCCCAGTCGATACCGCGATGGCTGCAGAATTTGGCGTCTTCGGACGCGACCACGCTGCGCGGCAGCGCCGGCGACATGGCCTTGAGGTCAACCCAGGTCCGCTCCACGGGGGAACCGGTGATCCAGCGCCAGGCCATCAGCGCCGAAATCGGCCGGCCGACGGCATAAAGCGGCGTCAGCAGATAGGGCAGCGCGAGGAGCAGGATCCCGATCAGGATGAGGCGGCGGATGAGGCGCAAGAGGGGCGTTCCCGGTCGGAGCTATGCCGCTGATAAAGCGGGCTTTCCCCGCTCTTTTCAAGCCGGTTAAGCTTGCCGCGACCAATCGCGGCGGGACGCCGCAGGCGCAATTGACGTGGCCTTTGCCATAGAGGATTGTCCGGCCAAATTGTTCTGGAGCTATTCTTAATGTCGACCGGTGCTTCCACCAAAGATTTTGCCTCGCGCCTGGACCAGACCGCGGACGATACCGAAGCCGTACTGACCAAAGTGCTCGCCGATGGCGTGCTACCCGATGAAATCGCCCGGCCGAAGCGGCTGATGGATGCGATGCGCTACTCCTCGCTCGGCGGCGGCAAGCGGCTGCGTCCGTTCCTTGTGGTCGAGAGCGCAGCGGTATTCGGCGTGCATCGCGAGCAGGCGCTGCTGGTTGGCGCCGCTCTCGAATGCATCCACTGCTATTCGCTGATCCATGACGACCTGCCGGCGATGGACAATAGCGACCTGCGCCGCGGTCGTCCGACCCTGCATAAGGCCACTGACGACGCCACCGCAATCCTCGCCGGCGATGCGCTGCTGACGCTGGCCTTCGACATCGTCACCCGCGACGAGATCCACGAAGACGCCACCGTGCGCCTGCTGCTGACCCGCGCGCTGGCGCGTTGCGCTGGTTTGGGCGGCATGGTCGGCGGCCAGATGCTCGATCTCGCCGGCGAAGGCCGCTTCGGCGACAAAGGTCCGGTGGACGTCGCCCGCGTGCAGCAGATGAAGACCGGTGCGCTGCTGCGTTACGGCGTCATCGCCGGCGCGCTGCTCGGCCAGGCCACGCAGAAGGAATACAAGGCGCTCGACGATTACGGCCGCGCACTCGGCGAAGCCTTCCAGATCGCCGATGATTTGCTCGACGTCGAAGGCGACGCCGCTGCGCTCGGCAAGCCCGCGGGCGCCGATGCCGCACTGAACAAGACGACGTTCGTCACCCAGCTCGGCGTCGAGGGCGCCAAGAAGCGTGTCGCCGATCTGATCGCCACCGCCGACGCATCGCTGTCGATCTTCGGCGCCAAGGGCGACGTGCTGCGCGCCGCCGCCCGCTTCGTGGCCGAGCGCAAGAACTAAGGAAGACCTGATCATGTCGGAGACGGGCAAGGATCTCGATGAGCTCCTTGTCCGTTTTCGCAAGATGCCGGCGCCGCTCCGCGTCGTCTATGGGCGACCGCGCACGTTTCTGGCGCTTCTGATCGGCATCATCGCGTTCTTCGTCCTGCCGTCGTCGCTGCGGCTGGTGACGCGTCTGCTGATCGGCTGGGACGTGTTCATCGCGTTCTATCTCATGCTGGTCTACGGCATGATGCTGTCAAGCGGCGGTCAGAAACACATCCGCCGCAACGCCGCCCTGCAGGACGATGGCAGTTTCATCATCCTGCTGGTGGCAGCCTTGGGCGCCTTCGCCAGCATCGCGGCCATCGTGTTCGAACTTGGCGAGGGCCATCGCACGGGCTGGGAGTTGACGCTGGCGATCGTCACCATCGCCTCGTCCTGGGCCGCCGTGCACACGACTTTCTCGCTGCACTATGCCCATCAATTCTATCGCGGAGCCAAACCCGGCGGGTTGGCGTTTCCGTCTGGCGATGACGACACGAAGGAACAGCCGGATTATTGGGACTTCGTGTATTTCTCCTTCGTCATCGGCATGACCGCGCAGGTGTCCGACGTTGGCATCACCGTGAAGAGCATCCGCCGTACCGCGACGGCCCACGGCATCGTCTCCTTCATCTTCAACACCGCGCTGGTGGCGCTGATGGTCAATATCGCGGCAAGCGCGATCTAGTTCTTTCCCCTCGCCCCCGAACGTAGCGAAGCGAAGTTCGGCGGGAGAGGGTGGATCGAACACGCGAAGCGTGTTCGAGACGGGAGAGGGGGCGCCACAAAGAGCCCTCTCCCGCCTTCGCTCCGCTCAGGCACCCTCTCCCGCGGCGCGCAGCTCCGCTGCGCTGGGGGAGAGGGGAAGAAACAGCGCCCCACATTGACCTGACTTCTCATCCGGGCAAATTAGGCCCGCAAAGGATGCCGCCCGCGTGGAAGCCAAATTTCAGATTTTCCTGGTTTTGATCGCCGCCCTCGCATGCACCGCGTGGCTGGCCAAGCGCATCAGCATCGCCCCCGCGATCCTGCTGCTGTTGGCCGGCATTGCACTGGCCTTCGTGCCGGGCATGCCCTCGATCCAATTGCCGCCGGACGTGGTGCTGCTCGGTGTGTTGCCGCCGCTGATCTATTCGGCCTCCGTCGCCATGAGCTGGCGCGAATTCCGCGCCAATTTGCGCATCATCACGCTGCTCGCAGTGGGCTGCGTAATCTTCACGGCGTGTCTGGTCGCCACCGCGACGCATGTCCTGATCGGCCTGCCATGGTCGGTCGGCTTCCTGCTCGGCGCCATCGTCGCGCCGCCGGACGTGGTGGCGCCGCTGGCGATTGCGCGAAAAATCGGCCTGCCGCGCCGGATTCTGGTCGTGCTGGAAGGCGAGGGCCTCGCCAATGATGCGACGACGCTGATCCTGTATCGCTTTGCGGTGGTGGCGATCACCACGGGGGCGTTCTCGCTGCCGAAGGCGGCCGGCACCTTCGTCGCCATCCTCGCCTGCGAATTGGTCTTCGGCCTCGCCATCGGCTGGATCAGCCTGCGCATGCGTCACCGCGCGCGCGATCCGCAGGTCGAGATTACGCTGTCGCTGCTGACACCCTATGTCGCCTATCTCATTCCCGAACATTTCGGGGGCTCCGGCATCATCGCCACCGTGGCCTGCGGTCTCTACATTTCCTGGAACGGCCCGCTGCTGATCTCAGCGGCGACGCGTCTGCAGGGCATCTTCTTCTGGGACTTGGTGATCTATCTGGTCGAAGGCCTGCTGTTCCTGCTGACCGGCTTCCAGATGCGGGCGCTGATCGAGAAATCGAAGGCGTTTCCGTTTGCCGAGATCATGTGGGCCACGGTGCTCGTCACCGTCGTGATCATCGTGGCGCGTTTCGTCTGGGTCTATGCGGCGATTTATGTGCCGCGCTGGCTCAGCGCAGACCTGCGCAAGCGCGATCCCGCGCCGAACTGGCAATGGACCTTCGTCGTCGCCTTCACCGGCGTGCGCGGTGCCGTATCGCTCGCCGCAGCGCTGGCGCTGCCATTCACGCTGGTCTCGAACGAAGGCTTTCCGTCGCGCGACCTGATCCTGTTCGTCTCCTTCAACATCATTCTCATCACGCTGGTTGGCTTCGGCCTGTGCCTACCCATCGTGGTGAAGTGGCTCGGCGTGACCAAAATCGGCCGCGAGGAATATATCGCCGAGCACGAGGCCGAGCTCGCGACACGCCGCGAGGCGCTGGCCACAGCCCTGGCGCGGCTCGATGCCATGACCGACGATCGGGAGCTATCCGACGAAGTCGTGAAGCTGCTGCGCGCGCGCCATGAAAGCCGCTCGAACCAGTTGCCGGGCGAACTCGATCCCGACGTCGACGTCTCGGCGGTTGGCATCGATCTGGTGCGCGAACTCATCAAGGCCGAGCGCAAATTCATCCACGCGCAACTGCGCGACGGCAAGATCACCGACGAGAGCCGCCGCCGCATCGAGCGCGATCTGGATCTGGAAGAAGCGGGGCTGAGCAACCGCGAGTTCCGGCGGATTCCGCTGTAACGTTGCTCAGCGGATGCGCTCGGTGAAGACCGGCTCGAAGAAGCGCCACTCGTCGTAATAGGCATCAGGAAGCCTGTAGGGCTGGCAGTTCTCGAGCGCACGCATGCAACTCATCTGATACGCCTTGCTATAGGGCGTAGTCGAGGTGATCGATATCGGGCGCGCCTCATCGATCATGCCATCGCGCTTCAGCTTGATCACAAAGATCGCCTCGATCGGCTCCTTGCCGCCACCACCGGGCTTTTTCCAGCATCGCTCCACTTGGGCTTTGAAGAGTGGTCCCCAGTGAGCTGCAGCGTTGCCGGTCCGCTTCGGCACCTGAGGGGGCGCCGCCGGCGGCGTCTGCTGTGATGGCGCGATGTCAGGCCGCGTGAAGCGGCCGGGCAGGCCAAACATCTGAGCGTTGCAGACGGGCATCCACGTCAGAAGAAACACGGATACGAGGACCGCGAGCCTAGCGAGGCTTTTTGAAGACAAGCGTTGGCGATCGACAATCATGCCATTCTGCCAATGAATGCGGACTCAATAAAATAAAACTATAGATTGAATATTACTCCGAGGGCAATCGAGGCGGTCAATAAAAAAGCCGGCGACGGATGATCCGGTCGCCGGCTGATTTTGGAGCAGCTGCTTGAATTACTCGGCCGCGGTGACGACTTCCGGCGCCTTGGCGTTGGCGCCGTAGCGCTGGTCGATATAGTCGATCACCAGCGCCTTGAAGTCGGCCGCAATGCTTGGGCCGCGCAGGGTGCGGAATTTCTCGCCATCGACGAACACCGGAGCGGCCGGGCTTTCGCCTGTGCCGGGCAGTGAGATGCCGATATTGGCGTGCTTGGATTCGCCGGGGCCATTCACGATGCAGCCCATAACCGCGACGTTGAGGTTCTCGACGCCGGGATACTGCGTCTTCCAGCCTGGCATCGAGTCGCGGATGAAATCCTGGATCGAGCGCGCCAGTTCTTGGAACGTGGTCGAGGTGGTGCGTCCGCAACCGGGGCAGGCTGCAACCAGCGGCACGAAGGTGCGGAAGCCCATGGTCTGCAGCAGCTCCTGCGCGACCTGAACTTCCACCGTGCGATCGCCGCCGGGCTCGGGGGTGAGCGAAATGCGGATGGTGTCGCCGATGCCCTGCTGCAGCAGAATGCCCAGCGCGGCCGAGGAGGCGACGATGCCCTTCGAGCCCATGCCGGCTTCGGTCAGGCCAAGATGGATCGCATAGTCGGAGCGCGAGGCGAGCGTCTGATACACCGCGATGAGGTCCTGCACCGCCGAGACCTTGGCGGAGAGGATCATCTTGTTCTTCGGCATACCGAGTTCTTCGGCGCGGGCCGCCGACAGCAATGCCGACTGCACCATCGCTTCACGCGTCACCGCGCGGACGTCCTTTGGATTCGCGGACAGCGCGTTCTCGTCCATCAGCTTGGTGAGCAGTTCCTGATCGAGCGAACCCCAGTTCGCGCCGATGCGGACGGCCTTGTTGTTCTTGTTGGCGATCTCGATGATGTCGGCGAACTGGCTGTCACGCTTGCTCTTGAAGCCGACATTGCCGGGATTGATGCGGTATTTGTCGAGTGCCGCGGCGCAGGCCGGATATTCGGCGAGCAGCTTGTGGCCGATGTAATGGAAGTCGCCAACCAGTGGCGTGGTGATGCCCTGTTTGTCGAGCGCTTCGCGGATATGCGGAACGGCGGCGGCTGCTTCGTCGCGGTCGACGGTGATGCGGACCATTTCCGAGCCCGCGCGCGACAGCGCTGCGACCTGGTCGATGGTGCCCTGGATGTCGGCGGTGTCGGTGTTGGTCATCGACTGCACGACGATCGGGGCGCCGCCGCCGACAGCGACGTTGCCAACCATGACCTGTGTGGTGAGGTGCCGGGGCGCCGGACCGGCGATATCAGACGGAATTTCAATCTTGTTCATGGGGTCTCGAATATCAGATTTAGATGACATCCAGCAATGCGTTAGTGGCCTAGGCCCTGACCGGTCGGTTAACGAGAACCAGCCCGGCGACGACCAATAGCGCAGCGAGGCCGAAGGCGGGGGTCAGGTGGTCGCCCATGATGAGATAGCCTGCCGCGACGCCAAACAAAGGGGTGATGAAGGTAAAAGCCGACAATTTGCTGGCGGAATAGGTCTTGATCAGCCCGAACCAGAGCAAAAATGTGAATCCGACCACCCAGAAGGCCTGAAACGAGAGCAGGGACAGCGCCAGTGGACCGGGAACCCGGGTCACGGTCTCGCCCGCCAGCAGCGCCGCCAGGCCCAGAATCGGGACAGACAGCCCGACCTGGTATCCCAATGCCTTTTCAGGCGCGACGTAGAGCAACGGGGTCGTTTTGACCACCAGCGTGGTCGCGGCCCATAGCCCCGCACCGGCGACGATCATCAGATCCCCGATCAGCACATCGGCGGTGACGTCGGGCTGCGGGACGCCGATCGCCACGGCGACACCGGCAAAACTCACCGCGAGTCCGGCCCATTGCACCGGGCGCAGGCGTTCGCCCAGGAATTGATAGGAGCCGAAGGCCACGAAGAACGGCATCGTGTAGAGGAAAACCGCGGCGCGCGAGGCTGTCGTGAATTGCAGGCCGTGAAAGATCAGCACGAATTCGATGCCGAACAGCACGCCGGCAAACAGGCCGGCTTTCAGCGTGCCGTCGCGTTCGAACAGCTTGACGCCGCGCATGCGCGCAATGGCCAGGATGACCAGTAGCGCGCCGGCCGAGCGCAGCATCGCCTGCGTGTAAGGCGGGATATCGTGCAGCACCAGCTTGATGGCGATCTGGTTGAAGCCCCAGGTCAGGCACAGCATCAGCACGAGGGCGATGGCGCCGGCGGTGAGTGCGCGTCCGCCGGGTGGGCTGATGATGGTTTCTGCAGACATGAAGCCTCGGGCCCGGCTTGTCGCCGTGTTGTTATGGGATCGTCACGCCTGACAGTGCGCGCAGGTTCCGGTGATTTCGACAACAGACAGTTTCGGGACGAAGCCAGTCGTCCGTGCGGCATCATTCAGGCTCTGCGCGACTTTCGTGGCCGGCACTTCGCCGACCGACCCACACTGGTCACAGATCAGAAACGCGACCATCGAGGCCGTGCCGTGGTCGTGCGCGCAGGCCAGGAAGGCGTTGCGGCTCTCGATGCGGTGAACGAGGCCGTTCTCCATCAGGAAATCAAGTGCGCGATACACGGTGATGGGTGCCGGACGCGAAGTGGTCTTGGCAAGCTCATCGATGATCTCGTAGGCCCCAAGCGGCCGATGGCTTGCGAGCAGCGCTTCAAGCACCTGCCGGCGGATCGGGGTCAGCTTTTGCGATCGGGCCGCACAGACATGCTCGGCATGATGCATCGCGTCCGCCGTACAGCGGTCGTGATCGTGGCCAGGAGCCGGGAAGGTTGGTTTCGGAACTGCCATATGGAGGTAGCTTAACCCGTTGGGTGTGATTGTGCCCGTCTTTTTGGCGTTGGGCCCCAGTCTTACACCAAATCCAGCGCTAAACGACGAGCGTTCCCTGCAGATGGGGCGCCAACCGGTCGATTGCAAAGGTTGAAGGAGTATACCGTACCGGATCAAGTCGCGCTTCTGCGCAGATCCGATGGCGAGGTGGCATATCGGCGCCGGAATGTCCGGTTGAAATACGACAAATCGTTGAAGCCGGCCTCGTCCGCGATCTTCCCGATCCGCTCATCGGCCCGCAATGGGTCGAGTAGCAATGCATGAGCAAGGGCCAGACGCCGTTCGAGCAAATATTCCGACAGGCTGAGGCCGTGTTCGCGAAACAGCTTGCGGACATAGTCCGGCGAGATTTTCTGAGCCGCCGCCAGCGTTTCGGCCGAGAGGTCGTGATTTCCGAGGCCTGCTTCGATGGCTGCCTTGATCGCCTGCAAGCGCAGCATGCGGGTGCTGGAAGGTGGAGATGTCTCGGAGCGGTTCTCGCAACCGATTGTCAGAAGTGCGATCAGGCTACACAGATCGGCCACGACATGGTGTTGAAGATGGGTGGGGGCGGACCCGTCGAGGTCGATTGCTTCCTGACAATGCGCCATCAATAGCCGCAACGTCTGAGCCTCCAGGAGGACAGGTCGCATGAGCCAGGCGCCGAGATTCGGCACCTTGATTGACAGCGCAGCACGGTCGATCTGAACGATCAGATGCTGCGTCTCACAAGATGACGTATGCCAACCGGCGTCCCTGGTTGTCATCAAGACCGCATGGTTCTGCTCGATGATTTCTTCGCGGCCATGCTGCGATGCGCGAGCCCGACCTTTCAGAACGACTGCAAACACGACATCGTCGGGCGATGACGCAGTCGCAGCATCCGGCATGCGATCGTTCGCCGGAAATCCCGTGCCGATAAAAACAATCGCGCCGGGCAGCCTGTGCAATGCAGTATTGGTTGAAAATGGGCAATCCGTCGGAAGAGGGGACTCGACGTTGAACGTCAGCCGCCCGAATTGGAGCTGCGGTGTCGGCAGATTTTCGGAAGCAGCCGCGATTGATGAATCGGGCGTTTCGGGACCGGGCCCTGAAGTCACGAGGATCAGTCCTGCAAGCATTGAACTACATCTTGGTCGTGCCAGTACGGATCGCGTTCATATTCATCGCGTTACTGCGTCTTTGGGCGGTTTCTCTTTTGATAGTTCGTGATGCGCCATGTGGCCTGAACGCAACAAGCAGAACGAATTGCGGTGCTAGTCTCACTCAGTCCTGCCGCGTCGCGTCCGTTCCAAGTCGCTGATGTCTCATTCAACTACACATCATCGAAGCAGGGCCTTCGGCCTGCCTTTGTTGACCTGTTGTTGAGGAGACTGATGGTGAAACGCACCGTATTGGCCGCTGCAGGCCTCGCCATCATGGCGCTCTCGTCCACAGCGGGTGCCGCCGATCTGTCGCCCCGCATGTATGCCAAGGCGCCGGTTCTAGTGGACCCCGGCATCAACTGGACCGGATTCTATGTCGGCCTCAACGGCGGCTACAGCTGGGGCAAGGGCGACGCCACTTTCCTGCCAGGCACCGCCTTTGCGTCGCCGGTCAAGCAGGACGTCAATGGTGGCCTCGGTGGCGGCCAGATCGGCTACAACTGGCAGCTCGACCGCACATGGGTCGTCGGTCTGGAAGCCGACATCCAGGGGACCGGTGAACGTGGCAGCGCCACGTCGCCGGTGAATTCGCTCCGGACCACCTTGCCCGGCGGTGACTTCAATCTGTTGACGCAGACGTCGGCCACCAGCTCGTGGAGCTTCCCGTGGTTCGCCACATTCCGCGGTCGGGTCGGCCTGCTCGCGACACCAGACCTGCTGCTTTACGGTACCGGCGGTCTCGCTGTCGGCGAGGTCAAGTATTCCACCCAGACGACAGTGACGGGCCAGATCTTCGGGCCGGGCTCTGCAGGTACGACGCCTGCCGGCGCCGCCGTGACCATTCCCGGCACGCTGTTGTCGGAATCCCAGACCCGAGTCGGCTGGACCCTGGGCGCCGGTCTGGAAAAGAAGTTCGGTACCAACTGGTCGGCCAAACTCGAATATCTGTATCTCGACGTCGGCTCGGCAACCTATTTCGGGGGCACCGGCAACCAGACCTCGGTCGCTTTCCACGACCATATCTTCCGCGCAGGCATCAATTACGCCTTCAGTCCGGCCGTCGTGGCCAAATACTGATCCTTTCGATAGCTCCCGAAAACTTCAAGCCCGGCCTTCGAGCCGGGCTTTTTGCTGTCTGGAAGATCCAGCCATGCGCTAGTCGCGGGGCTGCGTCGTATCGTCCAGCGATGCGTTATTCATAAGCTTGCTTATAATAAGCTAAGTTTACGGAGCGCCTCCATGTCCTGCCAGCCTGACACCGGCACCGATTTCCTGTCCGCCTTGTTCGAGACCCAGCGCATGTTGCGACAGCTAGCCGACAAGGAAGCGCGCCAGTTTGGCATGACCCGCGCTCAATGGGCGGTGCTCGCCAAGGTCGAGCGCAATGAGGGCCAAAAACAGACCGATCTCGCCGACGCCATGGAAATGGCGCCGATCAGCCTGACGCGGCTGATCGACAAGCTCTGCGACAGCGGCCTGATCGAACGCCGCAATGACGATACCGACCGCCGCATCAAGCGCCTCTATCTCACCGAGGCTGCGCGCCCGCTGACGGCAAAGCTGGCGGTGCTGCGCGGCAACCTGATGCAGGTCGCGTTCGACGGCGTGAGCGAGGCCGACATGCACCAGCTGGTCGCGCATCTCGAAACCATCAAAGACAATATCCGCGCTGCGCTGACCCCCGCAGCCACAAAGACCAAGGAACAAGTCTATGGCTGAGCCCGTGCTGAAATTTCCGGACAAGGATGCGCCCGAGGGCGGATCCGATGGCGCCGCGACGCCGCAGCGTCAGGGCGCGAAAGGTTTCCTGAAGCGCTATCGGCGAACGTTGCTGCTGGTCGTACTGCCTGCCATCGTTCTTGTTGGCGGCGTCGCCTTCTATCTGTCGGGCGGTCGCTATGTCGGCACCGACGACGCCTATGTCGGTGCGCAGAAGGTGCTGATCACGCCGGATATCTCCGGCAAGGTCGACAAGGTCGTCGTGCGCGAAGGCCAGCATGTCAAAGAAGGCGACGTGCTGTTCGAGATCGATCCGGTCCCGTTCCGGCTGGCGCTCGACGATGCCAAGGCCAAGCTGGCGCAGGCAAAAACCACCTATGACAACCTCGTCAGCAATGTGAAGATCTATGGCCAGATGCAGGATCTGGCGCAGCAGGGCGTCGACTTCAAGCAACGCGACGTCGAACGCAAGTCGACTCTGGTCAAGAGCAACTTCGGCTCGCAGCTCGATCTCGACAATGCGGCGACTGCGGCGGTGACCGCGAAGGCGCAGCTCGAACTCCTGAGGCAGCAGCTTGCGACCTCGATGAACCAGTTGCTCGGCAATCCCGATCTGCCGCTAGCCCAGTTCCCGCCTTACGCGCAGGCGCAGTCGGCGCTCGATCAGGCGCAGCGCAATCTCGACCACACCGTGCTGAAGGCGCCGATCTCCGGTGTCGCGACACAGGTCGATAACATCCAGCTCGGCCGCTACGCCGTGGCCGGCACGCCGATCCTCACGGTGATCGACGACAGCAGGCCGTGGGTCGATGCCAATCTGAAGGAATCCGATTTCACCTATATCGCCGTCGGGCAGACCGTGGAGATCGATGTCGATGCGTTCCCGAACCATGCCTTCAAGGGCACGGTCGGTTCGCTGAGCCCCGGTACCGGCGCGCAATTCGCGATCCTGCCGCCGCAGAACGCTACAGGCAATTTCGTGAAGGTCGTGCAGCGCGTGCCGGTGCGGATCTATCTCGACTATGCAGATCCTTTCGTGAAACGACTGAAGGCCGGCATGAGCACCTATACGACCATCGATACCAAGCATCATCGCTCGCTGGCAGCTCTGTTTGGCATGTCGTCGGCAAAGGCTCAGGACTGATCCGATGACCACGTCGGCGCCATCTCCCAGCGCGGTCCCCGGCTTTCGCCGGAACATGGTGACGATCTGCGCCATGACCGCGACCATCATGCAGGCGCTCGACACCACCATTGCGAACGTTGCTTTACCCTATATGCAGGGCACGCTGTCGGCGTCGCAGGATCAGGTCAACTGGGTGCTGACCTCCTACATCGTGGCTGCGGCGATCATGACCGCGCCGGTCGGCTGGATCGCCAACCGGTTCGGCCGCAAGAAGATCTTCATCGTCTGTTCGGCGGGTTTCACGGTCGCCTCGGTGCTGTGTGGCCTTGCGCAGGACATCAACCAGATGGTCGGCTTTCGCCTGTTGCAGGGCGTGTTCGGCGCGGCACTGGTGCCACTGTCGCAGGCGGTGATGCTCGACAGCTACGCGCTGCATGAGCGCGCCAAAGCGATGTCTATCTGGGGCATGGGCGTGATGCTCGGCCCGATCATGGGGCCTTCATTGGGCGCGTGGCTGACTGAAACTTACTCCTGGCACTGGGTGTTCTTCGTCAATCTGCCCTTCGGCATCGTCACGGTGTTTGGCCTGCTGGCCTTCATGGATGAGACCAAGACCAATGCAGAACTGAAATTCGACTGGTTCGGTTTCGGCGCGCTGGCCATCGGCATCGGTGCGATGCAGCTCGCGCTTGACCGCGGCGAGCAGCTCGGCTGGCTCGAATCCAATGAAATCGTCATCGAGGCGATCGTCTCGATCATCGGCTTCTATTATTTCTTCGCGCATTCCTTCACGACCTCGAAGCCGTTCATCCAGTTCGCGATCTTCAAGGACAAGAATTTTGTCGGCGGCTGCGTGTTCATGGCCGTCATGGGGCTGGTGCTGTATTCGACCATGGCACTGTCGTCGCCCTATCTGCAGAACGTGATCGGTTACCCGATCCTCACGGCAGGTCTGCTACTGGCGACGCGTGGCTCCGGCACCTTCGTGGCGATGATGCTGGTCGGACGCTTCATGAAGTATATCGAGGCGCGCACCCTGATCATGATGGGAATGGCGCTGATGTCGGTATCGCTGTTCTTTACGTCGATGTGGACCGACCAGACCGGCGTGCCGGAGATCGTGATCATCTCGATCGCGCAGGGATTTGGCCTCGGTCTCGTTTTCGTGCCGCTGTCCACGGTGGCGTTCCTGACGCTGCCCAATCATCTGCGCACCGACGGTACCTCGATGCTCACATTGCTGCGTAATGTCGCGAGTTCGATCGGTATTTCCATCGTAATCGCGCAGCTCACCTCGAATAGCCGGATGGCTCATGCGGTGCTGGTCGAGCACGTCACGCCGTTCAACAACGCGCTGCAGATGCCCAATGTGACCAGCGCGATCAACCTCGCCACCGACAGCGGCCGCGCCGTGATGGACGCCATCGTCACGCTGCAGGCAACGATCATCGCCTTCGGGCTTGATTATCAGATGGTGATGCTGGTGACGCTCTGCGCGATTCCGATGGCGCTGATCATCGGCTCGTCCAAGGCGGCGTTGCGCGCGCAAGCGGCGAAGCCGGGCGCGGACGAGCATCCGGCGGTGATGGAATAAAAAAAGCGGCCCGCAGGCCGCTTTTTCCGTCTCGATCGCGTGACCCATCACACGTCGAAGAACACCGTCTCGTTGTCACCCTGCAAGTGGATATCGAACCGGTACACGCCCGGCGCTGTCTTCTTCGCAATCAGCGTGGCACGACGATCGGCGGGGACGAGGTTCATCACCGCGTCGCTCGCTGTCGCGGCTTCATCCTCGAAATAGATCCGTGTCATCGACTGCATGGTCATGCCGCGGCCGAATACGGCCATCACGATATGCGGGGCCTGCGGCTTGCCATCGATGCCGGGCACGCTGCCTGGCTTGACGGTGTCGAACGAATATTCGCCGGCATCGGTGGTGCCGGAACGACCAAAACCCTTGAAGCTCGAATTCGGCAACCCGCGCGTGTCCTGCGGATCGGCGAAACGGCCCTGCGCGTCGGCCTGCCAGATTTCCAGCACGGCGTCGGGCACCACCTTGCCGTCGCCGTCATAGATCACGCCTTCGATGCGGATCTTGTCGCCGGTGACGTCGGGCGTCAGCAGATTATTGGTGAAGGCGTCGTTCCAGGTGTATTTGCCGTTCGGTGTCAGGCCGTAGGCATAGAACGGACCGACGGTCTGCGACGGGGTAATTCCGGGCATCAGTGATTCTCCGTCGGGGTCGCATTGCGGCCGCGCAGCACGATGTTGAAACGATAGGCCAGCGCCCAGCCGGGCTCGGTGACGTCGAGGTCGAAATCCGACACCATGCGCAGGCGTGCCTTCTCGTCGGTGACCGAATTGAAGATCGGATCGAACGGGAACAGCGGATCGTTCGGGAAATACATCTGCGTCACGAGGCGCGAGACGAACGAGTGACCGAACACCGAGAAATGAATGTGGGCAGGACGCCACGCATTGTGGTGATTGCCCCACGGATAGGCGCCGGGCTTGATGGTGACGAACTTGTAATTGCCCTTGGCGTCGGTGACGGTGCGGCCGGCGCCGGTGAAGTTCGGATCGAGCGGGGCGGGATGCTGGTCCCAGACATGCACATAGCGACCGCAGGCATTGGCCTGC
The DNA here is from genome assembly GCF_034044155.1 of Tardiphaga sp. 42S5. Classification (NCBI taxonomy): domain Bacteria; kingdom Pseudomonadati; phylum Pseudomonadota; class Alphaproteobacteria; order Hyphomicrobiales; family Nitrobacteraceae; genus Tardiphaga; species Tardiphaga sp. 42S5. The sequence continues at coordinate 1,597,048 of NZ_CP139027.1, forward strand.
CAGAGTTCGACCAGCGTGTTCGGCACACCGCGGCCATCCTCGTCCATCACCGTGCCGTGCACGATGATGCGTTCGCCGAGCGGCTCGCCGGCATGCATGGTGGTGAGGTCATGATCGCCGGGGCGCACGGTCTCGTGGCCATAGACCGGACCGGTCAGTTCCGACAGCGTGTGCGGCATCAGGATGCGCTGCTTCTGCGGCGCGCGCTTGATGGTGCTCTTGTAGCCAGGTGAAAGGCGCGGCGCGTGCGCCGCATTGCTCTCGACGGGATAGATTAGCGTCATGCTGGTTTTCCCTTTTTGGCCGCCGCGGATCCCGCGGCGGCAGTCTTGAAAACGTCGTTGTTAGTTCAGCTTCTCGATCGCCATGGCGACGCCCTGGCCGACGCCGACGCACATGGTGGCGAGCGCGAGCTTGCCGCCGCGCTTCTCCATGCCGTGCACGGCAGTCATCGCGAGGCGGGCGCCGCTCATGCCGAGCGGATGGCCGAGTGCGATCGCGCCGCCATGCGGATTGACGAAGTCAGCGTCTTCCTTGACGCCGAGCTGGCGCAGCACCGCGATGCCTTGCGAGGCGAAGGCTTCGTTGAGCTCGATCAGGTCGAAGTCGCTGATCTTGAGGCCGAGACGCTCCATCAGCTTCTTGGTCGCCGGCACCGGGCCGATGCCCATGATGCGCGGCGCGACGCCGCCCGAGGCGAGACCGAGGATACGCGCGCGGGCCTTGAGGCCGTGCTTCTCGACCGCGGCGCCCGAAGCGAGGATCATGGCGCAGGCGCCATCATTGACGCCCGAAGCGTTGCCAGCGGTGACCGTGCCGTCCTTGCGGACGATCGGGCGCAGCTTGGCGAGGCCTTCCAGCGTGGTTTCGGGGCGCGGATGCTCGTCCTTGTCCACGGCGATCGGACCGGCCTTGCCGCCGGGCACCATCACCGGGATGATTTCTTCCGCAAAGTAACCCGCTGCGATCGCCTTGCCGGCGCGCTGCTGCGAGTTGATGGCGAAGGCGTCCTGGTCGGCGCGCGAGATCTGGAAATCCTGCGCGACGTTTTCGCCGGTCTCAGGCATCGCATCGACGCCGTATTTTTCCTTCATCAGCGGGTTGATGAAGCGCCAGCCGATGGTGGTGTCGAAGATTTCCGCCGAACGGGAGAAGGCTTCGGTGGCCTTGCCCTGCACGAATGGCGCACGGGTCATGGATTCGACACCGCCGGCAATGGCGAAATCGATCTCACCGGCGCGGATGGCGCGGGCGCCGGCACCGACGGCATCGAGGCCGGATGCGCAAAGGCGGTTCAGCGTGGCGCCGGGAACCGAGTCCGGCAGGCCGGCCAGCAGCGACGCCATGCGGGCAACGTTGCGGTTGTCTTCACCGGCCTGGTTGGCGCAGCCGAAATAGACTTCCTCAACGGCGCTCCAATCCACACCGGGATTGCGCTCGATCAGGGCCTTAATGGGAGCTGCGGCGAGGTCGTCGGCGCGGACTTTGGCAAGGGAGCCGCCGAAACGGCCGATGGGGGTGCGGACGGCGTCGCAAATAAAGACATCGCTCATCAATTCTCTCCCTGGGGGGACTCCATCCGCGCTCGATTGCCGGATTTTCGCGGTGTTTTTAGGAAGCCCCGCTGACCCGGTCAAATGCCGCTGCTGGATGGCAGCGTTGTCCTTAGAATTGCGGATATGAAATCGCAGTTGACTTGTCAACTGTCTCGCGGCGGTGGGGAAAACTACCGATTGCGACAGCCGCGGATGGGATCGGCCGGGCAAAATTTGCTAGCGTCCGCCGCCATGACGATCCAGCAGCCCATTACCGCCCCAGAACCCGCTCCCCGCGTTGAAGACGCCGCAAAGGTGTCTCCGATGATGGAACAGTACCTCGAGATCAAGGCCGCCAATCCCGGCCTGTTGCTGTTCTACCGGATGGGCGATTTCTACGAGATCTTCTTCGAGGACGCCGAGCTTGCCTCGCGTTCCCTCGGCATCGTGCTGACCAAGCGCGGCAAGCATCAGGGCATGGATATCCCCATGTGCGGCGTGCCGGTGGTCCGCGCCGATGAATATCTGCACCGGCTGATCGCACTCGGAATCCGCGTTGCCGTCTGCGAACAGATGGAGGATCCGGCGGAGGCGAAGAAGCGCGGCGGCAAGAGCGTGGTTCGGCGCGACGTCGTCCGCGTGGTCACGCCGGGCACGCTGACGGAAGAGAATTTGTTGGACGCCCGCGCCAACAACTATCTGCTGGCGATAGCGCGCAGCAAGGGCTCAAGCGGCGGCGACCGGATCGGTTTGGCGTGGATCGACATCTCGACTGCAGAATTCATCGTCACCGAATGCGCGACCGGCGAACTCGGCGCGACACTGGCGCGCATCAATCCGAATGAAGTGATCGTCACGGATGCGCTCTACAGCGATCCCGATCTCGCTCAATTGCTGCGCGAATTGCCGGCGGTGACACCGCTGACCCGCGACGTGTTCGACGGCGCCACCGCCGAGCGCCGGCTATGCGACTATTTTGCCGTCGCCACCATGGATGGCCTCAGCGCCATGTCGCGGCTGGAAGCGACCGCCGCTGCCGCCTGCGTCACCTATGTGGAGCGTACGCAAGTTGGCAAACGCGTACCGCTGTCGCCGCCGACCCGCGAGGCGGTCGGCACCACCATGGCGATTGATCCCGCCACCCGCGCCAATCTCGAACTGACGCGGACACTATCAGGCGAACGCAAGGGCTCGTTGCTCGATGCCATCGACTGCACCGTGACCGCCGCCGGCTCGCGCCTGCTGGCGCAGCGGCTGGCCGCGCCGCTGACCGATGAAGTGGCGATCGGCCGCCGACTCGATGCGGTCACGAGTTTCGTATCCGACAGCGGGCTGCGCGACGATCTGCGCTCGGCCCTGAAGTCTGCGCCTGATATGTCGCGCGCACTGGCGCGGCTTTCGGTCGGCCGCGGCGGTCCGCGCGATCTCGCCTGCCTGCGTGATGGTGTGCTTGCCGCCGATCAGGTGCTGACGCGCCTCGGCACCATCGACAATCTGCCAGCGGATATCACCGCCGCCATGACCGGCCTGCGCCGGCCATCGCGTGAGCTCGCGGCGACCTTCGCCCGCGCACTGGCCGACGATCTTCCGCTGCTGAAGCGCGACGGTGGTTTTGTCCGCGAAGGCTTCGAGGCCGCGCTCGACGAGACCCGCAATCTGCGCGACGCCTCGCGCCTCGTGGTCGCTGCGATGCAGGCGCGGTATGCCGACGACACCGGTGTGAAGGGTCTCAAGATCCGCCACAACAATGTGCTCGGCTATTTCGTCGAAGTCACCGCGCAGCATGGCGACAAGTTGATGCAGGCCCCGCTGAACGCGACCTTCATCCATCGCCAGACGCTGGCAGGGCAGGTGCGCTTTACCACCTCCGAACTCGGCGAGATCGAGGCCAAGATCGCCAATGCCGGCGACCGTGCGCTCGGGCTCGAGCTCGAAATCTTCGAGCGTCTGTCGGGCATGGTCGCCGAGGCCTCGGAAGACCTGCGCGCTGCGGCGCATGCCTTCGCACTGCTGGATGTGGCGACCGCGCTGGCCAAGCTCGCGGTCGACGACAATTACGTGCGACCAGACGTCGACAACTCGCTGCTGTTCGCCATCGAAGGCGGCCGGCATCCGGTGGTCGAGCAGGCGCTGCGCCGCGATGGTCAACCCTTCATCGCGAATGCCAGTGATCTCTCGCCGGGGCCGGGGCAGAAGTCCGGGCAGATTTGGCTGATCACCGGTCCGAACATGGCGGGTAAGTCGACCTTCCTGCGCCAAAACGCGTTAATCGCGTTGCTGGCACAAATTGGAAGTTTCGTGCCGGCGTCGCGCGCACGCATCGGCATCGTCGACCGGCTGTTCTCGCGCGTCGGCGCCGCCGACGATCTCGCGCGCGGGCGTTCGACCTTCATGGTCGAAATGGTCGAGACCGCGGTCATCCTTAATCAGGCGACCGAACGGGCGCTCGTGATCCTCGACGAGATCGGTCGCGGCACCGCGACCTTCGATGGATTGTCGATCGCCTGGGCCGCGATCGAGCACCTGCACGAGTCGAACCGTTGCCGCGCTTTGTTCGCGACGCATTATCACGAGCTCACCGCGCTCTCTGCAAAATTGCCGCGGCTGTTCAATGCGACGGTGCGGGTGAAGGAATGGCACGGCGACGTGGTGTTCCTGCATGAGGTGCTGCCGGGCTCGGCGGATCGCTCCTACGGCATCCAGGTCGCCAAACTCGCGGGCCTGCCGCCCGCGGTGATCGCGCGCGCGAAGTCGGTGCTGGCCAAGCTCGAAGCGCAGGACCGCGGCCAGAGCGCCAAGGCGCTGATGGATGACCTGCCGCTGTTCGCGATCACAGCGCGTGCACCGGTCGAGGCGGCTCCTCCGTCGGAGGCGGAATTGCTGATGGACGCCGTGAAGGCGCTGCATCCCGACGAGATGTCGCCAAGGGAGGCGCTGGATGCGCTCTATGCGCTGAAGGCGAAACTGCCGAAGTAACATTCTCTATCGTCATGCCCAGCCTTGTGCCGGGCATCTACGCCTTCGATCAGCGAAGACAGACGTGGATGGCCGGGACAAGCCCGGCCATGACGGCGTTTCAAATGGAGCGCGCGCGTCTGCGTCCCCACGACCACAGGCCGAGATTCCACACCACGCAAGTCGCCAGCGCGAGGCTCAGGGCGACCACCGAGCCGAAGCGCGTGGCGGTGACATGCATCACGGCCACCGCAATGCCGAAACCCATCAGGCCCCAGCCGCCATTGGCGATCACGGCGGCGGTGGGCGGGCCGCCGATGCGCGGATGCAGGATCAGCATCAGGCTGGTGAAGACCACGGGATAAAGCGCGAGAATGCCGCTGCCGGTCGGGCCGATGGTCGAGGACAGCGTCACCACGGTGGCGACCAGTGTCGCGACGAGTGCGGCGCGCAGTGGGATATCGTACCAGCGCCGGGTGATGAGCGGCATCTTCGCATGGCGAAACCGCGCCATCAGCGGCAGGCAGATGCCGAAGGCCGCGACATTGGCCGCGATGCCGCCAAGCAAAGTCCATTCGAACTGCCGCACCAGCAGGGCGAGGGCGAACCACACCAGCACGGCGGTGCCGAGGCTGACGATCACACTGTGGCGTTGCGCCAGCAAAACGTAAGTCAATCCGAGGAACATCGTCGCGCCATTGATCGGCAGGCTGGCCAGCGCGCCCTGCGCGATGAAGGCGGCGTCATGATCGAGTGCGAGAAAAACGTAGGAAGGTCCTGCCGAGATCGGCAGCGTCGCCACCAATGCGCCGATCACCGGGCCGGATCGTTCGGTAATGATGGAAGCGGTAATCACGAAGGCGGCGGTGATCGCCATGCGCAAAGTGAGCGTCAGGAGGAAGGCAAGTTCGGGGGACATGGCAGCCTGACGAGAGGGGGTGCTTGGCCTCCTCTTTCCTTGGTGGGACTCGTCTGGCCTGCTTACACCCTGTTGAGAGACACCGAAACCTTCGGGCCATGCTTGATGGTCTGGTAGACCACGCAATAACGCTCGGTCAACTTCAGCAGCAGATCGAGCTTGTCCTGCGGCGCGTCGGTATCGACGTCGAAGCGCAGGCGGATTTCGGCGAAGCCGACCGGGGCTTCCTTGTCGACGCCGAGCGTGCCGCGGAAATCCAGATCGCCCTCGGCTGTCACATTGCCGGACTTCAGCGGAATTTCGACCGCGGTGGCCACCGACTTCAGCGTCACGCCGGCGCAGGCCACCAGCGCTTCCAGCAGCATGTCGCCCGAACAGAGTTCGAGGCCGGAGCCGCCTGTGGCCGGATGCAGCCCAGCGGCTGCGATCTGCCGGCCGGTCTCGACCTTGCAGGCGATGCCGTCATTGTCGATCGAGCCCTTGGCTTTGAGCGTGATGAAGGCAGCCTTGGGATCGGTCTTGTAGAGCTCTTTGATGGGGGCCTGGGTGGCGCGAAGCGCGGCGGCGTCCATGATATCTCTCCCTGAGATTTTGTTAGTTGCAGCTTTTATTCGCCTGCGGTGATGTTGTCACCACCACGCGCCGACCGTCTCGGCAGGTGCGCTGTCGGGCACGTCACGATCCAGCGATCGATCCAGTGCGGTGAGCACGCGGCGCTTCACCGCGTCGAACAGCGGCGAGGCACGGTCGCGGGGGCGCGCAAGGCCGACATCGATCTCGGCGAACAGCCGACCCGGCCTCGGCCGCATCACCAGCACGCGGTCTGCCAGCACCACGGCTTCGTCGACATCATGCGTGACAAGGATCAGCGTCGGGCGCGTATCGACCCACAGATCGAGCAGATGATCCTGCAGATCGCGGCGCGTGAAGGCGTCGAGCGCGGAGAATGGTTCGTCGAGCAGGAGTACTTCCGGCTGCGGCACTAATGCACGGGCAATGGCGACGCGCTGCGCCTGCCCGCCGGACAATTCGCGCGGCCATGCCTTGGCTTTATCCGACAGGCCGACGCGCGCCAGGGCCTGCGCGACTTTCTCGCGGCGTGCGGCGACAGGAAGCTCGGACAGGCCGAAGCCGATATTGTCGGCGACGCTGAGCCACGGCAGCAACCGCGGTTCCTGAAAGATGATGCCGATCTTCTCATGCGGCGCGCTGATATTGATATTGTCGATGCGGATGCTGCCGGTCGAGGCGCGATCGAGCCCCGCAACGGCGCGCAGCAGTGTCGATTTTCCGCAGCCGGAGCCACCGATGATGGCGACGATTTCGCCCTGCGGGATTTGCGCGGTGAAGCGCTCCAGCGCATGGACGCCGTTGGGATAGGTCTTGCCGACCTTGTCGAGCGCGAGCATCAGGTCTCTCCGCCCGGACGGAACGCATCCTGCCAGCGCAGCAGTGGCGTGGTGATCAATTCGATCAGCCAGTCGGTGGTCTTGCCGAGCAATGCGAAAATGGTGATGGCGGCGAGGATCTGCGCGGGCTTGCCGAGCTGCTGGCCGTCGATCAGGAGATAGCCGAGCCCTTCGGAGGCGCCCATGAATTCGGCGGCAACCACGAACATCCAGCCGAGCCCGAGGCCAACGCGAAGTGCAACAACATAGGCCGGCAGCACCGCAGGCAGCAGGATGCGGCGGATCATGGCGGGGCCAGAGAGGCGGAAGGTACGACCGACCTCGACGATCTTGCGATCGACCGAGAGGATCGCGCCCATCACGCCGAGATAGACCGGAAAGAACACGCCGACGGCAATCAACGCGACCTTCGAGGTCTCGAAAATGCCGAGCCACAGGATGAACAGCGGCACCCAGGCGATCGATGGGATGGCGCGCAGCGCCTGAACGGTGGGATCGAGCAGTCGCCGCGCGATTCCCCAATAGCCGGAGATAGCGCCGAGCAGCGTGCCGGCGACGACACCGAGGCCGAAGCCTGCGGCAACGCGCGACAGCGTCGTGGTGATATGGCGCCAGAGTTCGCCGCTTCGGGCGAGCTCCATAATGGTGGCGAAGACGCGCGACGGCGGCGGCACTAGCCGGCCGTTCGACCAGCCGGACCAGACGGCCAGTTCCCATGCCAGCGCCAGTGTGAGCGGGAGCACAACGCCGAGCGTTGGCCGCGCGAAACGCTGCCAACGCCTGTTGGATGCGGATTTCTCACGGGTCTCCGCTACGTCGGGTGCGGTCGTGTCGAGCGTCATGGCATAGCTGAAGCGCGTCTCGATTTGGTTTGCAAGATACTCAAAAGCTTCACCCTCCCTTTGCGGGGAGGGTGAAGGGTGGCTTCGCAGATGCGAGAGCGTCAGCTCTTTGGCAGCGGGACCTGATCGTCGATCAGTGCATCTACCGTCGCCTTCACATCGACCTTGGCGTCGATCACGCCGGCCTGCTGCAATGCGAGACCTGCGGCGAGGATCGACTCGCGCTGCGGTGCGCCAATGCGGCTATGGGTCAGTTCGGTGCGTTCCTTGAGCTGCTTGTCGACGACGGCATCGGGCAGCTTGGTGACGCCGATGAAAGCCTTCTTCAGCTCGGGATAATTCTCCAGCGAATATTTGCGGGCTTCCTCATAGACGGCGAGCACGCGGCGCGCGGCATCCGGATAATCTTTCAGGAATTGCTCGCGCACATTGAGGATGCCCCAGGTGTTGGCGTCCGGCTTGCGGAAGAACAGTTTGGCGCCGTCCTCGACCTCGGCCTGCGCCATCATCGGGTCGAGACCGGCCCATGCATCGACGTCGCCGCGGATCAGCGCGGCCTTGCCGTCGGCATGCTGCAGCAGAACTGGCGTGATGTCCTTGTCGGTGAGGCCGGCGCCGAGCAAAGCGCGGACCAGGAAGATATGGGGATCGGTGCCGCGGGTCACCGCGACCCGCTTGCCCTTGAGGTCGGCGACGGAGGCGATCTTAGAGTCCTTGCCGGTCACCAGCGCCGTCCATTCCGGACGCGAATAGACGTAGACCGACTTGATTGGGTTGCCGTTGATCTTCGCCACCAGCGCAGCGGAGCCCGCGGTCGAGCCGAAATCGATGGACCCCGCATTAAGGAATTCGAGCGCCTTGTTGGAGCCGGCCGACTGTACCCAGGTGATCTTCACGCCGTCCTTGGCGAATTCCTTCTCCAAGAGGCCGTTCTGCTTGAGGATGATCGAGACCGGATTGTAGGTCGCCCAGTCGAGCCGGATTTCCTTGAGCGGTTCGGCGGCGAAGCTAGCTCCGGGCAGCAGTGCAGCCGCAGCAATCAGACCGGCGACAGCGCGCCGTGACATCGTGAACATTCTGGTCTCTCCCTGATGAACTGTCGAAACGTGAGGTTCGAAGGCGACTTGCATCCTGCGGGCGTCATGGCACCATGCTGGGGTCGCTCTCTGTGCGAAAACGTTCTTTAATTTCAATTAGTTATGGCGTTTCGTCAACGAGAAGATATGATGCGCCAAGGATACCGCCGCGAGAACGTTGTTGCCCGGATTGCGCAAAAGGCAGCATGGACTAGCTGTGGGGCTACAATCACCGTGACAGCGCTTGCGCCGTCCGATATCCGGGTTGTTCATGGACAGCGTTGCTACACAAGACAGACCGACAACCGAAACCGACTTCGACACGACGCGGATTACCGCCGAGATCGATGCGCTTGCAGCGCAGCATCGCGGCAAGAACGATTTGTTTCGCGCCGCCGTCGCCAAGCTGCTGAAGGCCGAACTGCTCAAGGCCAGTGAAGCCGCCGAGGCCGTCCTGTTGAAGGACCGCCACGGCCGACGCTGTGCCGAGCAGCTCTGCCACGTGCAGGATGAAATCATCCGCATGCTGTTCGCCGCGGCGACGAAGCATCTCTATCATTCGCCAATCCCGTCTGGTGCCGAACGGATGGCGGTGGTCTCCACCGGTGGCTATGGCCGTGGGCTGATGGCGCCCGAATCCGACATCGATCTGTTGTTCATCCTGCCCTACAAGCAGACCGCCTGGGGTGAGCAGGTCGCCGAAGTCATTCTCTATTGCCTGTGGGACATGGGCCTGAAGGTCGGCCACGCCACGCGCTCGGTGGATGAATCGATCCGCCAGGCGCGCGGCGACATGACGATCCGCACGGCGATCCTGGAAACGCGCTTCCTCACCGGCGATCAGGCTCTCTACGACGAACTGGTCACGCGCTTCGATGCCGAAGTGGTGCAGGGCACCGCCGCGGAATTTGTCACTGCCAAGCTCGCCGAACGCGAGGAGCGCCATCGCCGCGGCGGCCAGTCGCGCTATCTGGTCGAACCCAACGTCAAGGACGGCAAGGGCGGCCTGCGCGATCTGCACACCGTGTTCTGGATCGCGAAATACGTCTATCGGGTGCGCGACAGCAACGAGCTGGTCGCGCGCGGCGTGTTCGATCCGCAGGAATACCGCACCTTCAAGCGTTGCGAAGACTTCTTGTGGTCGGTCCGCTGCAATATCCACTTCCTGACCAAACGGCCGGAAGAGCGGCTGTCCTTTGACCTGCAGCGCGAGATTGCGGTCCGCCTCGGCTATACTTCACATCCCGGCATGCAGGACGTCGAGCGCTTCATGAAGCACTACTTCCTGATTGCCAAGGAAGTCGGCGATCTCACCGCGATCCTGTGCGCCAAGCTCGAAGACCAGCAGGCCAAGCCGGCGCCGGCGCTGACGCGCATGATGGCCAAGCTGCGGCCCGAGATGCATCGCCGCCGGCTGCCGGACAGCGATGCGTTCATCATCGACAACAACCGCATCAACCTTGCTGCGCCTGACGTGTTCAAGGAGGACCCGATCAACCTGATCCGGTTCTTCCGGTTGGCACAGAAGCACAATCTGGCGTTCCATCCCGATGCGATGCGGACCGCGACGCGCTCGCTCCGGCTGATCACGCCCGAGATCCGCGAGAACGCCGAAGCCAACGCGCTGTTCATGGAGATCCTGACCTCGGATAATGCCGAGATCGTGCTGCGGCGGATGAACGAGACCGGCGTGCTCGGTCATTTCATTCGTGCCTTCGGCCGCATCGTGTCGATGATGCAGTTCAACATGTATCATCACTATACGGTGGATGAGCATCTGCTGCGGTGTGTCGGCATCCTTCAGGAGATCGAGCGCGGCGGGAATGACGAGTTCGTTGTCGCCAGCGATCTGATGCGTAAGATCCGCCCGGAACATCGGGCGGTGATCTATATCACAGTGTTGCTGCATGACATCGCCAAGGGGCGTCCGGAGGATCACTCCATCGCCGGCGCCAAGGTCGCGCGGCGACTGTGCCCGCGGCTCGGATTCAACGCCGCCGACACCGATCTCGTTGCGTGGCTCATCGAAGAGCATCTGACGATGTCCACGGTGGCGCAGTCGCGCGACCTGTCGGATAGCAAGACCATCGAGAATTTCGCCGCCGTGGTGCAGTCGGTGGAGCAGATGAAGCTGCTCACGATCCTCACCACCGCGGATATCCGCGGCGTCGGTCCCGGCGTCTGGAACGGCTGGAAGGCGCAGCTGATCCGGACGCTGTATTACGAAACCGAGCCGGTGCTGACCGGTGGTTTCTCCGAGGTCAATCGCGCACAGCGCATCGCGTCGGCGCAGGCGGAATTCCGCCGTGCCTTCACCGAGTGGCCCGAGCAGGATCTCAACGCCTATATTCTGCGGCACTATCCGGCCTACTGGCTCAAGGTCGAGCTCGACCGCAAAATTCGCCATGCTCGTTTCCTGCGCGCATCGGAAGAGGCCGGGCACAAGCTCGCGATCAATGTCGGGTTCGATGAAGCCCGCGGCGTCACCGAGCTCACGATTCTGGCCGTCGACCATCCCTGGTTGCTGTCGATCATCGCCGGCGCATGCGCCGCAGCCGGTGCCAATATCGTCGACGCGCAGATCTACACCACAACCGATGGCCGCGCGCTGGACACCATCGCGATCTCCCGGGAATACGATCGCGATGACGACGAAGGCCGCCGTGCAACACGGATCGGCGACATGATCGAGGACGTGCTCGAAGGCAAGGTGCGGCTGCCGGAAACCGTGGCCAAGCGCGCCTCGACCAAGGGCAAGATCAGGGCCTTCACGGTGGAGCCGGAAGTTATCGTCAATAACCAGTGGTCAGATCGCTACACCGTGATCGAGGTCTCCGGCCTCGACAGGCCGGGTCTGTTGTATCAACTGACCACGGCGATCTCGAAGCTCAACCTCAACATCGCTTCGGCGCATGTCGCGACCTTCGGCGAGCGCGCGCGAGACGTGTTCTACGTCACCGATTTGCTTGGAGCGCAGATCAATGCCCCGACGCGTCAGGCTGCGATCAAGCGCGCGTTGATCCATCTGCTGGCAAACGGCGATATCGCGGAGAAGCCGGCGGCGTGATCTTCCTTCTCCCCGCCTGCGGGGAGAAGGTGGCGCGGACCAAGTCCGCGACGGATGAGGGGGGCTCTCAGCAAGCTCGGAGCGAGTGGAGAGTCCCCCTCACCCGCCTCCCACATGCTTCGCATGCGGAAAGCGACCTCTCCCCGCAAGCGGGGCGAGGTTAGTATGTCACTTCACCACGACACCCTCATGCTCTAGCAGCCAGCGTTTGCGCGCGATGCCGCCGCCATAGCCGGTGAGCGAACCGTTGGCGCCGATCAGGCGGTGGCAGGGCACGACGACACTCAGGGGATTGGCGCCATTGGCATGGCCGACCGCGCGCATTGCATTGGGCACGCCGAGTTGCGCGGCCAGCGTGCCGTAGCTGAGTGTGCTGCCTGCAGGGATTTTTCGCAGTGCCGTCCAGATGCGGTTCTGAAACGGCGTGCCGGGGATGTGGCAGGTGATGCCATCGAGCTGGTCGAGGTCGCCGTCGAAATAGCGTGAGAGTGCACTGCGGATCTCGGATGGTGCCGAGTTCTCGGTCAGTTCGACCGTCCCATAGTAACGACGCAGCAAAGTCAGCAAGCGCTCTTCGTAATCGATCCAGTCGAGTGCGCAGAGTGCGCCACCGTGGTTCGTCACCAGCAGCGCGATGCCGATCGGGGTGTCGAGCCGGTCGAGAGTGAGTGGGGTGGGTTGCTTCGCCATGGCGATGTTGCGCTCATCAAATGGAAACGCCGACCGTAGGTGTAGCTACGGCCGGCGTCATTCCGATTTCCGATAAGTGAGCCGCGAATTATTCCGGCTTCGGCTCGTGCGACATGCGCTCGAGGCGTTCCTGCATTTCCTTCATCTGGCGACGCAGGTCATCCATGGTGTCGGCAGGCTCAGCGGTCGGCTCCGGCGCCTTTTCCGGCTCCGGCGACGCAGCGCCACCGCGCGGCGGCACGAACGGCTTGAACATCGCGAAGGTCTGCTGAAACAATTCCATGTTGCGACGAACGGTTTCCTCAAGTGGCGCGAACGGCGTCATGCTGAACGTGTTCGTCATCTGCTTGCGGAATTTCTCCTGCTCGCGCGTCAGGCTGTCGATGGACTGCTCGAGATACTTCGGCACCACCATCTGCATGCTGTCGCCATAGAAGCGGATCAACTGGCGCAGGAAAGTGGTTGGCAGGAGATTCTGGCCAGCCTTGTTTTCCTGTTCGAAGATGATCTGGGCCAGCACCGAGCGGGTAATATCGTCGCCGGTCTTGGCGTCATAGACGAGAAAATCCTCGCCGTCCTTCACCATCGCAGCGAGATCTTCAAGCGTCACGTAAGTGCTTGTTCCGGTATTATAAAGCCGGCGGTTCGCATATTTTTTGATTGTCGTGGGTTGATCTGATTTCGCCATGGGGGCTCACACATACGGACCGAGGACAGGGAACCTTACGGCAGCGCGCCATAAGGTTGTCGAACAACGCAATGCAATAAAGTAAGCACTTTCAAAGGGGCTCGGCTACCGTTTTGTGCGTCACGGTTAAAATGGCAGCAGTCTTGTGCTATGCAAAGCGACATCCGTGCCATTTTGCGTGCGTTGCGGCCGTAATTTGGCGTCTGACCAATTGACAGTCCGACCCTCAGTTAACAGGATAGTTTGCAACGCGGCCCCCGCCATCCTGGCTCTGACCGTCGAAAAAACCTCAACAACAGGAGATGTCCATGTCAGACGATGTCGTCATCGTCAGCGCTGCCCGCACACCCGTCGGCAGCTTCAACGGCGCTTTCGCGACCATGCCGGCGCATGATCTCGGCGCCATTGCCATCAAGGCGGCGCTTGAGCGCGGCAAGATCGATCCGGCCCGCGTCTCCGAAGTCATCATGGGACAGATCCTCACTGCTGCGCAGGGCCAGAACCCCGCGCGTCAGGCCTCGATTGCCGCCGGCCTGCCGGTGGAAACTTCGGCCTGGGGCGTCAACATGCTGTGCGGCTCCGGCCTGCGCACGGTCGCGCTCGGCTATCAGGCGTTGCTCAATGGTGATTCGGAAATCGTCGTTGCCGGCGGTCAGGAATCCATGAGCATGGCCCCGCATGCGCAATATCTGCGCGGTGGCGTGAAGATGGGTCCGGTGGAATTCGTCGACACCATGATCAAGGACGGTCTGTGGGATGCCTTCAACGGCTATCACATGGGTAACACCGCCGAGAACGTGGCAAAGCAGTACCAGATCACGCGCCAGCAGCAGGACGAGTTCGCTGTTGCATCGCAGCAGAAAGCGGAAGCTGCGCAGAAGGCCGGCAAGTTCAAGGACGAGATCGTTCCGGTCACCATCAAGGGCCGCAAGGGCGACGTCATCGTCAGCGATGACGAATATCCGCGCCACGGCGCCACCATCGAGGCCATGGCCAAGCTGCGCCCGGCCTTCGAGAAGGACGGTACCGTCACCGCCGGCAGTGCATCGGGCATCAATGACGGCGCTGCCGCCGTGGTGCTGATGACCGCCAAGCAGGCCGCGAAGGAAGGCCTCAAGCCGCTCGCCCGCATCGTGTCGTGGGGCCAGGCCGGCGTTGATCCGAAGATCATGGGCACTGGCCCGATCCCGGCATCGCGCGCCGCGCTGAAGAAGGCCGGCTGGACCATCAACGATCTCGACCTGATCGAAGCCAATGAAGCTTTTGCTGCGCAGGCTTGCGCCGTGAACAAGGACCTTGGTTGGGATACGTCGAAGGTTAACGTCAACGGTGGCGCGATCGCGATCGGTCATCCGGTGGGTGCATCCGGTGCGCGTGTTCTCGTTACGCTGTTGCACGAGATGGAAAAGCGCGACGCGAAGAAAGGCCTTGCCACGCTGTGTATCGGCGGCGGCATGGGCATCGCGATGTGCATTGCACGCGACTAATCCTTACGCGTCGCGTGCCGAAAACATCGGCTCGCGCGTGCACTGCACACACTGCTACACGAAATGCCCGATGCTTTGCGTCGGGCATTTTCGCTTGATGGTCCAATTCTGCTTGATGTTCAGCGTATCGCCGGATTAATTCGAAGCTATAACTATAAAAGAGATTGGTGGAGGGATCGATCATGGCGCGCGTAGCATTGGTGACCGGTGGAACACGAGGGATCGGCGCTGCGATCAGCAAGGCTTTGAAGATTGCGGGATACAGCGTCGCGGCAAGCTATGCCGGCAACGATGCCGCCGCCGAGAAATTCAAAAGCGAGACGGGTATCGGCACCTACAAGTGGGATGTCGGTTCGTTCGATGAATGCGCCGCGGGCGTGAAAAAGGTCGAGGCCGATCTGGGACCGGTGGAAGTGCTGGTCAACAATGCCGGCATCACAATGGACGGCGCGTTCCACAAGATGACGCCGGAACAGTGGAACAAGGTGGTTAACACCAATCTCGGTTCGCTGTTCAACATGACCCGTCAGGTGATCGAGGGTATGCGCGAACGTAAGTTCGGCCGTGTCATCAACATTTCATCGATCAACGGCCAGAAGGGCCAATTCGGCCAGGTCAACTATTCCGCCGCCAAGGCCGGCGACATCGGCTTCACCAAGGCACTGGCTCTCGAGAATGCCAAGCTCGGTATCACCGTGAACGTGATCTGCCCTGGCTACATCAACACCGAGATGGTGCAGGCCGTGCCGCTCGCCGTGCTTGAGAAGAGCATTTTGCCGCAGATCCCGGTCAATCGCCTCGGCGAGCCCGAGGAAATTGCACGCGCCGTGGTGTTCCTGGCCGCAGACGAATCCGGCTTCTTCACTGGCTCGACCATGACCATCAATGGCGGGCAATATCACGCGTGATGTTTGAATAACCGCACGCGCGTCGTTTCCCGACAGGCTGATTGGCGTGCCAGGGAACGACAGCCTCTAGTTCGATGAAATGACCTCCCGCACCGCTACCCTGATCGGCCTCACCGCCATTCTCATGTGGTCGCTGTTGTCCGTGATGACGGTAGCGACGGGAGCGATTCCACCGTTCCAGCTGATGGCGATGACATTCGGGATTGGCGCTGCGGCGAGTTTCGCGGTACGGCCCGCAGCGCGCCAGGCGCTTCGCCAGCCATGGCGGGCCTCGATCGTCGGCATCGGCGGCCTGTTTGGCTATCACGCGCTGTATTTCGTGGCGCTGCGGCTGGCGCCTCCGGCGGAAACCAGTTTGCTGTGTTACCTCTGGCCGCTGCTGATCGTCCTGTTTTCCTCGCTGCTGCCGGGCGAACGCCTGAAACCGCATCATGTCATCGGAGCATTGCTTGGTCTGGTCGGCACCACGATGTTGCTGTCCGGCAATATCGATCTTTCGGCGACCTCGTCGCAACTCATGGGCTTCGCGGCTGCGCTGGCGGCGGCTTTCGTCTGGGCCGGCTACTCGGTGCTGTCGCGCCGCTTCAAGGATGTGCCGACAGATGCCGTGGCCGGCTATTGCGCCAACACGGCCTTGCTGGCGTTCATCGTCCATCGCTTCACGGAAGTGTCGGTTTGGCCGTCAGGCGCGCTGGCCTGGGCGGCGGTGATCGCGCTCGGTCTTGGCCCGGTCGGCGCTGCGTTCTTCGCATGGGACATCGGCATGAAGCGCGGCGACATCCGCGTACTGGGTGCCGCATCCTATGCGACGCCGCTGTTGTCGACGGCGTTCCTGATTCTTGCCGGCTTTGCGCAGGCGAGTGCGAATATTGCTGTCGCCGCGGCGCTGATCGCGGGCGGTGGTCTGATCGCGGCGAAAGACATGATCTGGAAGCGTGGCTAGCCCGGCGTCCAGCCTTTCGGTGCCAGCTCGAACGTCGCAAAATCAAAGCCTGGCGCCACCGTGCAGCCGACCAACGTCCAGTCGCCAGTGGTCGAGGCAGACTGCCAGGCATGCGGTGGCACGATGCCCTGAGGCTGTTGATTTGCCGCGACGTCCGGCCCAAGCGTGATCGTGCGCTGGCCCGCGTCGTCGGCGATCTCCAGCATCAACGGGCTGCCGGCGTGATAGTGCCAGATCTCGACGGCATCGATGCGATGCCAGTGCGAGCGTTCGCCGCGTGCCAACAGAAAATAGATCGCCGTTGAGGCCGCACGCCCGTTCACATCTGCGCGGCTATCGCGAAATGTTTCGCGATAGTGCCCGCCTTCAGGGTGCGGCTGCAGGCCGAGTGTTGCGATGATCTCGGCCGCAGTCGGCATCTTACCCATCCTCAGGACTTGTTCTTGCGTTCGCGCAATTCGGCAAACACATCGTCTTCGCTGTAGCCCTTGAGTCGGACGGCGGCGGCGATGGCGGGATCGTCGGCGCGCAGGAACACGTTGGTCTTCTTCTCGAGCCCAAGCAGCACGGGGATGGTGGGCTTGTTGACCGCGCGCAGTTGCGTCACTTCATCGGCGCGGGCCTTCAGCGCTTCGTTGTGGGCATCGATACCGAGACAGAATTTGACGTTGGCCGCGGTGTATTCGTGGCCGCAATAGACACGGTAGTCGTCGGGCAATGTGCGCAGCTTCTTCAGCGACTGCCACATCATCGGATAGGTGCCTTCGAACACCCGCCCGCAGCCGCCGGAAAACAGCGTGTCGGCCGAGAACACCGCCAGTTCGCTGTCGAACACGTAACAGATATGGTCGAGCGTATGGCCGGGGGTCTCGAACACCCGCGCGGTGAGCGCCCCGACCTGCACGGTATCGTCTTCGGCGACGCGGAGGTCGACTTCAGGAATTGCCGTGCCCTGATCGTGCGGCGCTGTGACCTTGCAGCCATAAGTTTTCTTCAGCTCGGCGATGCCGCCGACATGGTCCGCATGGTGATGCGTCACCAGAATATCGGTGAGCTTCCAGCCTTCGCGCTGCAGCACCTTCATGATCGGGCCGGCCTCCGGCGCGTCGATCGCGGCGGTCTTCAGGCTCTGCGGATCATGAATCAGGTAGCCGAAATTGTCGGACAGGCAGGGGAACACGCGAATTTCAGCAGCCATGGTAACTCCGTTGGATCACGTCGTGATGCGCTCGCACATACGTGCGGCAAATTGATGGGGATGAATATGGGCGATGCATGACGGTCAGCGCGGTGTCACACATTGGCGCGCGGGCTGGCCGGCAATCTGCAGCGTGATGGTGGTCTGGCCCTTGCCGGCAATCCCGACATTGCCTTCGCCGTAGCGGAAGC
This sequence comes from Tardiphaga sp. 42S5, assembly GCF_034044155.1. Classification (NCBI taxonomy): domain Bacteria; kingdom Pseudomonadati; phylum Pseudomonadota; class Alphaproteobacteria; order Hyphomicrobiales; family Nitrobacteraceae; genus Tardiphaga; species Tardiphaga sp. 42S5. The sequence continues at coordinate 1,614,956 of NZ_CP139027.1, forward strand.
CCGAGCCGGATCGCTGGATCGGCATGCGGAGCGTTTCGCCATTGGGATAGAACAGGGTGATCGATTTGCCGCCGGAATTGTAATCGACGGAGATCTTGTCGCCGCCCGGCAGCGCAGGGGTGCAGATGTAATCGACTGTCGCCGGATTGGCTTCGGCGGATAATGGCGCGAGTGCTGCCACGGCCAGACCCGCGGCCGTCGCGGCCGTCCTTGTGATCGTTTGACCTCGGCGTGACAGCATTTTTGTCTCTCCTGCAACAACGTCGCGGCGCCTGTTTCTTCGACTAGGCCGCAGCCGGGCCGGGCTTGTCAATTGGTGCAACTCACCGCCCGCGATGCCTGGATATCTGGCGTTAACGCTGCCCCGGCAATGCGCGATTCGGGGGATCGTGGGCGGCCGCAACGTGTTAGAAAGTCATCATGACCATCGATGTGATCGATCTCCGGGATTTCTATTCGCGCCGCCTCGGTATCGTGGCGCGGCGGCTGATCAATCGCGGTATTCAGGCGCATTGGCCGGATGCCGAAGGCCAGCGTGTGCTCGGTCTGGGGTACCCCACACCGTATCTCGGCCTTTTCCGGGAGAATTCCGAACGGTGCATCGCCTTCATGCCGGCGGCGCAGGGGGTGCTGAAATGGCCGACGGCAAAGCCCGCGCTGGCCACACTGGTCGACGAATTCTCGCTGCCGCTGCCGGATGCCGCCGTCGATCGCATCATCCTGGTGCACGCCCTGGAAATGTCCGACGATCCCGAAGGTCTGCTCCGCGAGGTTTGGCGCGTGCTCGCACCGTCCGGCCGGTTGATGGCGGTGATTCCGAATCGCCGGGGCGTCTGGACCCGCACCGACTCGACGCCGTTCGGTCACGGTCGACCCTATTCGCGCTCGCAAATCACGCAGTTGCTGCGACAGACCTGGTTTACACCGACGGCATGGAGCGAAGCGCTGTTCATGCCGCCGGTCGGAATGGGCTGGTTCCTGCGCTCGGCAATGGCCTGGGAGCGGATCGGCGCGGCGCTGTCGATGCCGTTCGCCGGCGTGCATATCGTCGAAGCCACCAAACAGGTCTATCGCGCGATCCCCGCCAAGCGCGAACGCACGCGGCTGATTCCAGCGCTGCAGCCGGTACTGGTGCCGACCTCCGGGATGCGGCGCGACGATGAGACGGATCATCTTGGCGAGGCCGAGCCGCACTCGCGCTGAGCGCTATTTTTCCGCGAGCGGATGCAGGTCTCGGACCAGGCTCTTGAGCCGCTCTTCCACCACATGGGTGTAGATCTGCGTCGTCGAAATATCGGTGTGCCCCAGCAGGGTCTGCACGATGCGAAGATCGGCGCCGTTATGCAGCAGATGGCTGGCAAAGGCGTGGCGCAGCACGTGGGGCGAGACAAGCCGCGGCGCGATGCCGGATGCAGCCGCAAGTTCTTTCAGGTCGCGCGCGAAATGCTGTCGGGTGAGGTGGCCGCTCTCGCCAAAAGACGGAAACAGCCATTTCGAGGCTGCACTCTTTTTTGGTTGAGGCTTCTGCAACTCGGCCATCGCGGCGAGATATTCCGCCATCGCCTGTTTGGCGGTTTCATTGAGGGGTACCAGCCGCTCCTTGTTGCCCTTGCCGCGCACCACGATCATGCGAGCATCGCGGCGCGCAGCGGTGAGCGGTAGCGAGACCAGTTCGGACACACGAAGCCCGGTGGCGTAAAGCACTTCGAGCAGACAATAGAGCCGGGCATCGCGCAGCCGCTGCTGCGCCGAAGCCTCCGCGTTCTGCGCTTGCGTGCGCGCCTGCACCAGCATGCGGTCGACATCGGCAATCGACAGCACTTTGGGCAGGCTACGGCCGCGCTTCGGGCCGGACAGAATGGCGGCCGGGTCGTCGCTGCGGATTTTTTCGCTGAGCAGAAAGCGAAACAGATGCCGTATAGCGGAGAGCCGCCGCGCCACGGTGGTCGATTTGAAGCTGCGCTCGTCGAGGTCTTCCAGGTAGTCGCGCAGCAGCTGGGTGTCGGCTGCCATGAAGCTGGATTTCGCTCCGGTGGCGAATTCGGAGAAATCTTCGAGGTCGCGGCGATAGGCGTCCAGAGTATTCACGCCAGCACCTTGTTCGGCGGCGAGCATGTCGAGGAACAGGCCGGAAAGTTTGGCGTCGGAGGAGGTCGCGGTCATGCGGCATCATAACCCATGATCCGGGCTGCAGCAGTGGTTTTCCTCCGCTGCAGCCGCGGGACGGCATAGATTCAAAAAGGTCAGGCAAGCTGTGCGATCGATGTGGCCTGCGACCAGACCACCATCCACTGCCGGTCACGCATTTCATAGGCATCGGTGTGCCAATAGTCGCCTGGCGGGACCTTGTGGCCCCCGAAAACCACCTCAATGCGGGCGCGATATCGGATCACGGCACTCGTGCCATACAGCCGCACGGCGATGTCACCGGGCGTCCATGTTAGGTACTTGATGTGGCCACCTGCAACGGCACCAAGATATTCGGCTTTTGACAGTGCCGCGCCGATCGGCGTGATCAGCTGGAAGTTTGCGGCGTGCAGCGGCTCGGCCGCTGCCATGTCGGCGCTCACAAGCGCACGAAGCCGCGCGCGTTCGATGCCCCGGATATCTTCAGCGTCCGGGTGCTCTTTCGGGGCGACGATGGATGAGGTCATAGGTTGGTTCCATTGTTGTGCATTGTGGGAATTCAGGAGATCGCAAGCAGGCCGTGGTCAATCAGGCTTTGCGCGCTAGCGCGAATGGCCTCGTCGGCGGATCTTGGTTGCCAATCCAGCATTTGCTGCGCCTTCGCGGCACTGACACTCAGATCGACGTCGAGTTCGTGGACGATCATGCGCGACCGTGCGCTGAACGGCGCCATTGCCTTGATCATCCAGTTTGGCACTTCGCCCGAGGGCAGAGCCGACGCATAATTCGGAAATGACTGCGCCAGTACGGCAGCCATGTCGCGCATCCATAGAAACTGCCCGGCAGCGATGAAGCGCTGACCTGACGCATCCGGATGGGTCATCGCCTTGATATGTGCATCAGCCACATCGCGGACATCGACCACCGCGATGCCGAAGCGCGGCACACGTTTGAGCTTGCCGCTCATCATCTGCTGAACCAGCCCGATTGACGTGCCGTAATCCGGACCTAGCAGAGGTCCGAAAATGATGCCGGGATTGATGACGGCGAGATCCAGTCCGGTTTCCGCAGCAAAGGCCCATGCCGCCCGTTCGGCCAGCGTCTTGGATTTATAGTAGGGCGTTGCCCGCTTGCCCGTCGGATCGGTCCAGTTGTCTTCGGTATACGGCGCCTTGCCGCTCCCGTGATTGGTGGCCGCGATCGAGGACGTGAGTACAACCCGCGTCACGCCTGCGCGATGCGCGGCACGTAGCACCCGTAACGCGCCGTCCCGTGCGGGTTGGATGAGTTCATTTTCATCCTTCGGAAGGCCTGCCGGAAACGGCGATGCCGTGTGGATCACATAGCTGCAGCCTGTGACGGCGGCATCCCATCCGATGTCGGAGCAGAGGTCGGCTTCGACGAAACTGAGCGAGTGCGAGTCGGTTGGCGTCGCACAGATCTGCTTCGCGATCCGGTCGCAGCCGCTCATGCGACGAACGCTACCGCGGACAGCGTAGCCCTTGGCCAGCAACTGCCGGGCGATATGTCCGCCCAGAAAGCCGCCGATGCCCGTGACAAGAACAATGGTTTCTCGATTGCCGACCAATCCCGAATGCATGTTCGCTCCTGTCCCATGTGGAATGCGTAAATTGGACAATTGGACTATTATTGTCTAATTGTATTTTGACGCTGTGGACACGAACTGTCAATCTGTCTGAATGAGCGAACGAGATGCCAAAACCGATCACATTCTGGATGCTGCACTCCCGGTGTTCGTCCGCCACGGTTTCCGCAAGGCGTCCATGGCCGATATCGCGCGCGCCGCGGGAATTTCGCGGGCATCGCTCTATCTGAGCTTCAACAGCAAGGAAGATCTGTTTCGGGCGGGCTCGACGCGTGCCCATGCGCGGACCATGCGCGATGTCGAGGCGGCGCTCTCAGGCGCTGGCGACGTGTTCGGTCGCATGGAGACGGCGATGGCTGTGTTTCAGCGCGAATTGATCGCCCCTTTCGCGGGCAGCGCCGACGCCATTGAACTGTTCGACGTCAACATGGCTCTGGCCAAAGACATCACGCTCGCTGCGAGGGCCCGGCTGGTCGCTCTGCTGGCGCAGGCGCTGAGCGATGCCGAGACCGCGGGCATGGTCAATCTCGGCTCACTGAAAGCCAGACCAACCGACGTCGCCGGAGTCATCGTCGCTGCGATGGACGGGATCAAGCACGCGGAGGGAGCCGGTCCGAAATTCGCGGAGGACATGCAGCTCTTCATGCGCCTGCTGCGCACGGCTATTTCTTGAGAAATTTGTCCGGCTGGATGGTGACCGTCATGTCCCGCGGCTTCGGATTGACGAAATTGGCCAGCGCGAAGATCACGCCATAGACCACGCCGACGATCACCGCGACCACCGTCAAAAAGCGGAACAGGCTGGGCATGATCAGGGACTCGGCGGCGAAATGGGGTGATTCGTCCCGCCTGAGGCGGTCACCTTGTCCGGATACAGACTGCAAGAGGTGCTGGCAACGCTGGCGCTGGGGGTAGTATAGGTGACCGGAATGCGGCAAACCTCTGCGATCCCTTGTCGCTCACTGATTTTGCAGGTGTTTTTGATGTCCGAGACCATCTTGCCGGCCATTGCCAGCGCACCCCAGGAGGCCGCCATCGTCGCGGCGCTGGGAAAGCGTTCGGTCGTGCTGGTGGGCATGATGGGGGCAGGCAAATCGACCATTGGCCGGCGCATGGCGACGCGGCTGCGGCTGCCTTTCGTCGACGCCGACAACGAGATCGAGGCGGCGGCCGGGATGTCGATCCCGGACATTTTCGAGGTCCATGGTGAGCCGCATTTCCGCGATGGCGAGGCGCGGGTGATCGCCCGGCTGCTGGACAGCGGACCGATCCTGCTGGCGACCGGCGGCGGTGCCTTCCTGCGCGAGGAGACCCGTCAGCGCATCCGCGACAAGGCGATCTCGCTGTGGCTGAAAGCTGACGCCGACGTGATTCTGCGCCGGGTCCGGCGCCGGGAGAACCGTCCGCTGCTGAAGACAGCCGATCCCGCCGCGACCATTGCGCGGCTGATCGAGGCGCGCCATCCGTTCTACGAGCAGACCGACATCACGATCGACTCGCGCGACGTGCCGCATGAGAAGATCGTCGAGGAAGGCATCATCGCGCTGCATGAGCATCTGTTCCGCCCGCACGCAGCTTCCGCCATTTCCGAACCGACAGGCGATCCCTTGAGTTCTCAACTATGACCGCCCCGCTGAAACATTCCGATCCGATCGTCGTGGACGTCGCGTTGGCTGAGCGCGCCTATGACATTGTCATCGGCCGCAATGTACTGCCGTCGCTTGGTGCGCGGATCGCCAGACTGCGGCCGGGCGTGCGCACAGCGATCGTGACCGATAGGACCGTTGCCAAGCATTGGCTCGCTGCAACGGAAGCCTCGCTGGCGGAAGCCGGCATTCCGACCTCGCATATCATTGTTGAGGAAGGCGAGGGGTCGAAGAGCTATTCGGGTCTTGAGAAGGTCTCCGAAGCGCTGATCGCGGCAAAGATCGAACGCAACGATCTCGTCATCGCGCTGGGTGGCGGCGTGGTCGGCGATCTCGCCGGCTTTGCCGCGGCGATCCTGCGCCGTGGTGTCGATTTCGTGCAGGTACCGACATCGCTGCTGGCGCAGGTCGACTCTTCCGTCGGCGGCAAGACCGGCATCAACTCGCCGCAGGGCAAGAACCTGCTCGGTGCGTTCCATCAGCCGGTGCTTGTTGTGGTCGACACGGCGGTCCTCGATACGCTGTCGCCGCGGCAGTTTCGTTCGGGCTATGCGGAAGTCGCCAAATATGGCGTGCTCGGCGATGTCGCGTTTTTCACGTGGCTCGAAGCCAACCATGCCGACATCATGCGCGGAGGCAGTGCTCGTGAACATGCGATCGCGACCTCGTGCCGTGCCAAGGCGGGTGTCGTGTCGCGCGACGAGCGTGAGAATGGCGAACGCGCGCTGCTCAATCTCGGTCACACCTTCGGCCATGCGCTGGAAGCGGTGACCGGTTTCTCGGACCGGCTGTTCCACGGCGAGGGCGTGTCGGTCGGCATGGTGCTTGCTGCGCAACTGTCGGCGCAACTCGGCATGATCGCCGAGAGCGATGCGACCCGCGTGCAGCACCATCTTGCCGATGTGGGTCTACCCACGAAGCTGCAGGACATTGCCGGCTTCGCGCAGGAAGGCCTCGCGGACTCGGATACGCTGATGGCGCTGATGGCGCAGGACAAGAAGGTGAAACGCGGCAAGCTCGCTTTTATTTTGCTGGAAGCCGTCGGCCGGGCCGTCATTGCAAACGATGTTGATCCCGCGACGGTTCGCGCCTTTCTGCATCAGAAGCTGACGGGATAGAACTGACCGTGTCCGGTTTGGGAGTTACCAAAGCCGGCGCCGTCGCAGGACTTTCATGAATTCGATTACCGTCAATCTGCTGATCGCGATCTTCCTGCTCGCTGCCAACGCGTTTTACGTGGCGGCGGAGTTTGCGCTGGTCAAAAGCCGAGGCTTCCGCGTCAAGAGCATGGTCGAGCAGAACCGCTTCGGCGCGCGTCTGCTGCAGAACATGATGGGCAATATCGAAGCCTATCTGGCCTGCTGCCAGCTCGGCATCACCATGGCATCGCTGGGACTCGGCTGGGTTGGCGAGCCCACGGTGGCCGCACTGCTGAAACCGGTGCTCGATCCGCTCGGCCTGTCGGAATCCGCTCTGCATTTTACGTCCTTCATTACCGGCTTCCTCGTCTTCTCCTCGCTGCACATCGTGATCGGCGAGCAGGTGCCGAAGACGCTGGCGATTCGGCAGCCGGAGCCGGTGTCGCAATGGATCGCCTATCCTCTCTACGCCTCTTACATCCTGTTCTATCCGCTGAACTGGCTACTCAACGCGGCGTCGCGCGGCACGCTGGCGCTGCTCGGCGTGCAGGAAGCATCGCCGCATGAGATCCTCACCGGTGTCGAGATCGAAGGTCTTGTCGGTGAATCCGCCGAACATGGCGGCATCGAGTCAGGCGAAGCCGAATATATCCAGAACGTGTTCCGCTTCGGCGATCTCGCGGTGTCCGACGTCATGGTCCATCGCACGGCGATGGTAACGCTGAATGCGGACCTGCCGTCCGAAGAGCTGGTGCGCGAGGTGCTCGCCACCGAATACACCCGCATTCCCCTCTGGCGTGAGAAGCCGGAAAACATTATCGGCGTGCTCCACGCCAAGGACCTGCTGCGCGCGATCCGCGCTGTCGATGGCGATACCGCCAAGATCGATGTCGCCAGCATTGCGTTGCCGCCGTGGTTTGTCCCGGAGATGCGTCCGCTCTCGGATCAGTTGAAAGCATTCCGTCGCCGCAAGACTCACTTCGCCCTCGTCGTTGACGAATATGGCGAAGTCGAAGGCATGGTGACGCTGGAAGACGTGCTGGAAGAGATCGTCGGTGACATCGCCGACGAGCATGACGTGGTCGTAGCCGGTGTCCGTGCGCAGGCCGATGGATCGGTGGTGGTCGATGGGTCGGTGCCGATCCGCGACCTCAACCGCGCCATGGACTGGCATCTGCCGGATGATGAAGCGACCACGGTGGCTGGCCTCGTGATCCACGAGGCACGTTCCATACCCGAACGCGGGCAGAGCTTCACTTTCTACAACTTCCGCTTCCGCGTGCTGCGCCGAGAGCGCAACCGCATCACCGCGCTGCGCATCGGCCCGGTACCGACCGAGCCTGAAGTGCCGGAGAAAAAGCCGCGGGCCGGGACGTCGTTCTAGCCCTCGGCCGGTCCGGTTCTTGCTTTTGCTTTACTCCATGAGCTGCCATTCCCATCGAATGGCGCAACTGGAGCGAGCGATGAACAAGTCCTGGCGATTGTCATGCGTATTGGCCGCTGTGTTGATGTCCGGCGCTGCGCAGGCCGACACGAACTGGCCGTCGAAGCCGATCAAGGCCGTCAATCCGTTCGGTGCCGGCAGCGCGGGTGACGTGGTCCCGCGGCTCTTTTTCGAAAGACTGAGCACGGAGCTCGGGCAGCCGATCGTGATTGAAAATCGCGTGGGTGCGGGTGGTTCGGTTGGCACGGGCGCTGTCGCGAAGAGCGACCCTGATGGCTACACGCTGTTGTCGCAGACCAACGCCATCTCCATCGCGCCGGCGATCTTTCCCAACCTCAACTACGACACCACCAGGGAGCTGTCCTCGGTGCTGATGATCGGCTATGCGGCCAATGTGATGATCGTGCCCAACGAACGGCCATGGAAAACGATTCAGGATTTCCTGGCCGCCGCAAAGACCAAGGGCACTGTGATCAATTACGGCTCGGTAGGCGTCGGCAGTGCCGTGCATATCAGTTCGGAGAAATTCCGCGCCGCCGCCGGCTTCGAGGCCACGCATATCCCGTATCGCGGCGGCTCGGAGGTGATCACCGATATCATCGGCGGCCGCATCGATTTCTACTTCTGCCCGCTAGCCACGGCACTCCCGCTCATTCGTGAAGGCCAGGTTCGCGCGCTGGTGGTGTCGACGCCGACTCGCGTGCGCGATCTGCCGGATGTGCCGACGCCGATCGACGCCGGGCTCAAGAATGCGGACAGCTCGATCTGGTTCGGCGTGTTCGTGCCGTCGAAAACGCCGCCGGAGATCATCGAAAAACTCTATGTGACCGGCACCAAGGTGCTGAACACGGCCGACATGCAGGCTTCGCTGAAGAAGATCGGCGTCGAACCGATGCCGATGAAGTCATCCGAGATGGATGCTTTGCTGGTCAAGGAAATCGCCGACAACAAGGTGCTGCTCAAAAGCGAGGTCGCGGCCAAGTAGGCGGACTGCCAGCCTTGCCAGCACGGGTGAGGCCGGCATTGTCGTTTGTCTGGGCTGGATCACCGCGCGTTTGGGCGTTGTTTTAGGCTTCAAACGGTCCGAAACTTGCTTCGTTGTCGCCGATTGGCCCGATCATTGGGCGGCCATTCCCCTCGAATGGTATTATTGGAGCAAGTAATGAATAAGCTTATGCGGTGGTCGTGTATTTTCGCCGGTGTGCTGCTGTCGTCTGTCGCGGCGCAGGCCGAAAACAACTGGCCGAGCCGTTTGATCAAGGCCACCATCCCGTTCGGCCCGGGCAGCGCGACGGACGTTGTGCCGCGCATCTTCTTTGAGCGTCTCGGGCCTGAACTCGGCCAGACCATCGTGGTCGAGAATCGCGTTGGCGGCGGCGGCGCGGTGGGCACTGCGGCAGTCGCGAAGGCGGAGCCGGATGGCTACAGCGTGCTAGCGCATTCCTCCGCACTGACAATCACGCCTGCGATCAATGCAAGCCTGCCTTATGACACGTCGAAAGACCTGTCGTCGGTGATCATGATCGGCGTCAGCCCGCAGATCATGATCGTGCCGAAGGAGCGTCCCTGGAAAACCGTTGATGATTTCCTGAAGGATGCGAAGGCCAACGGATCGTCGATCAATTTCGGTTCGGTTGGCATCGGCAGCGCCGTGCATATTAGCGCCGAGAAATTCCGGATGGCCGGTGGCTTTGAAGCGACGCACATCCCTTATCGCGGCGGGCCTGAAGTGATTGCCGATATCCTTGGTGGCCGTATCGATTTCTACTTCTGCCCAGCGGCGACGGCTTTGCCGCTGATCCGGGAAGGGCAGGTGCGTGCGCTCGTCGTCTCCACCGAAAAGCGGACGCCGGAACTGCCCGACGTGCCGTCACTGGTCGAGGTCGGACTGAAGGACGGCGTCAGTAACAGCTGGATCGGCGTATTCGTGCCGTCGAAGACGCCGCGCGAGATCGTCGACAAGATGCGCGATGCCGGCCTCAAGGTGCTGGCCAAGCCGGAGATGCAGGCGGCGCTGACGAAGATCGGCGTCGAACCGATGCCGATGGAGCCGAAGGCGATGGACGATCTCGTGGCGAAGGAAGTTGCCGCGAATATCGCGCTGCTGAAGAATGTGAAGTGACAGAACGTTGGCCTCGCCTCTAAGTCGAGGAGAGGCCAATAGCTACCCGCCCAGATAGGCCTCGCGAATGCGCGGATCGTCGGCCAGCACCGAGGCCGGGCCCGACAGCGTGATCGATCCGGTCTCCAGTACGAAAGCGCGTGCAGCCACTTCCAGTGCCATCGCCGAATTCTGCTCGACGAGCAACACGCCCAGTCCAGTGCGTTTATTCAGCTCAACGATCTTGTCGAACACCTGCTCGATCACGATGGGCGCGAGCCCCAGCGACGGCTCATCCAGCATCAGAAGGCTCGGCCGTGACATCAGCGCGCGGCCGATCGCCAGCATCTGCTGTTCGCCGCCGGAGAGCGACCACCCGCCTTGCTTGATGCGCTCTTTCAGCCGCGGAAACAGTTCGAACACCAGCGTCAGGTCGTCCTCGACCTCGGCCTTCTTGTAGGCGCGCGATGCTGTCCCTGTGATCAGGTTCTCGCGCACGGTGAGGCCCGGAAATATCCGGCGGCCTTCGGGGCAATGCGCGATGCCGGCGCCGACGATGGTTTCCACAGCGGTGCCGTGGATGGCCTCGCCCTTCCACGAAATCGAGCCGAACGTTGGTCGCAGCAGGCCGGAGATGGTGCTCAGGGTTGTCGTTTTGCCGGCGCCGTTGCCGCCAATCAGCGCGACGATCTCGCCCATTTCGACGCTGAACGAGATGCCCTTCAGTACTTCGATGTGGCCGTAGGAGACATGGAGGTTCTCGATCTTAAGCATGGCGATGCCGCCTGCCGAGATAGGCCTCGATCACCAATGGGTTTTGCTGAACCGCGCTTGGCGCGCCTTCAGCGATCTTCTTCCCAAAATCTAATACGGCCACGCGGTCGCTGATCCCCATCACCAGTCGTACATTGTGTTCGACCAGCAATATGGTGATGCCCTTGCCCTTCAGTTTCGCGATGGTGTCGAGCAGGGTCATGCTCTCGGTCATGTTCATGCCGGCGGCGGGCTCATCCAGCAGCAACACCTTCGGTTTCGATGCCAGTGCGCGGGCGATTTCCAGCAGGCGTTGCTGCGCATAGGGCAACTGGGTCGGGCGATCGTCCGCGCGTGCGGCGAGGCTGACGATCTCCAGCGCTTCGCGCGAGGTGCTCTCGATCTCAGCCTCGCGTTGTCGCTGCGTGCCGTTCGACAGCATGATGTTGAGCATCGACATGGGCGTGTTGCAGGCTGCAGCGACTTTCACATTTTCCAGCACGGTGAGATTGGAGAACACCCGGATGTTCTGGAACGTGCGTGCCAGCCCGAGCCGCGCGATGCGGTTGGGCCTGAGGCGGAAGATCTCCTTGCCGTCGATGCGGATCGAACCGGCATCGGCATGTGAGGCGCCGGACAGCGCATTCAGCAGCGTGGTCTTGCCCGAGCCGTTGGGGCCGATGATCGCCTGCACGATTCCCTTGGGGACGTCGAGATCGACGTCGTCGAGCGCGACAAGGCCGCCGAAACGGCGCGTCACGCCGCGCGCGGTGATGATCGCTTGATCCGTCATCGCGCACCTGCCCAGCGTGGCAGCCGTGATGCCAGCGATGCGAGGCCGCCGGGCGCCAGCACGATCACGGCGATGACGCCGAGGCCATAAAGCACGAGGTACCATTGCCCGAGGAAACGTAGCGCCTCCGGCAAAATGGTCAGGCCGACGGCGCCGATGATGCAGCCGGGGATCGAGCCCATGCCGCCAACGATAAGCATGGTCATCAGCAGGATGGCCTGGGTGCCGGAGAAGCTGTCCGGGCTGATGAAGCGGATCGAGGAGGCGTAGAGGCAACCGGCGAGGCCGGCATAGACCGCGCCGATCATAAAAGCGATCAGCTTGGTACGCGTAGTGTCGACGCCGCTCTGCTCGGCGGCGATCTCGGAATCCTTGGTGGCGATCATGGCGCGGCCGAGCGACGATTGCCGAATCCGCGCGGCGACGAGGGCCGCAATCGCCAGCACTGCGATTAGCAAATAGTAATGTTGAACCTGTCCTTGCGGGCCGATTCCAAACACGCCGATACCCGGTATCGCGCGCAGGCCGGAGGTGCCGCCGGTCACCGGCTCCCAATGCACGATGATCAGACGGACGATCTCGCCGAAGCCGATCGTGGTCATTGCGAGATAATAGGTGCGCAGCCGCAACGTCGGCAGGCCAAGCACGAGGCTCGCCGCCATCACGATGACCACCGACAGGAATGGCGTCGTGATCCAGGGCAATCCGGCTTTGGCGGCGATGCCTGTAGTGTAGGCGCCGAGGCCGTAAAATGCGGCCTGGCCGAAATTGATCTGGCCGACCCAGCCGGTGGCGAAGTTCAAGCCGAGCACGACGATGGCGTTGAGAATGGCGATGTTGAGGAGCTGAATGACATAGTTGTCATGGGTCACTGCCGGGATCAGCAGCGCCACCACAACGCCAAGCGCGAGCGGAAACCAGTGTTTCACTGTCATACCTTCTCGCTGCTCTTCTCGCCGAACAGTCCGCGCGGCCAGGCCACGAGCACGGCGATCATCACGATGAAGGCATAGGCATCGCGAAAGTTCGAGGAGATGTAGCGCGCGCCGAAGGTCTCGATCAGGCCGAGAAACAGGCCGCCGATCACCGCGCCCGGCAGATTGCCAAAGCCGCCGATCACGCTGACGACGAAGCCTTTGAGACCCAGACTGCCGCCCATGGTCGGCTCGGCCAGGAAAATTGGTGCCACCAGCAGGCCGGCGATACCCGACAGGATCGCGCCAAAGGCAAAGGCGACGGCGATGGTGCGGTTGACGGGAATGCCGACCAGCCGCGCGGTGTGCAGGTCCTGCGCAGTGGCCTGCATCAGGATGCCGAAGCGTGTTTTGGTGAGCATCAGATATTGCAGCAGCAGGATCACTGCGAGCGTGCAGAAGATGAAGAGCTGGTGCATCGAAATGACGACACCGGCAAAACGCAGCGGCGGGCCGCGCACCGGCGAAGGCAGCGACACCGGCAGCGGCCCCCAGATGATCAGCGCGATGTTCTCCAGCACAATGCCCATGGCGATGGTGGTGAGGATCACCAGGAACGGGGGGCGCCCGCGCAGCGGGAAGTAGACTAGCACCATGAAGACGATGCCGATCAGCGCCATCGCCAGCATGGTGGAGGCCCAGGCCAGCGCCATCGGCAGTTCATGCGTCACCGCGCCCGAAATACCGATAAAGGCACCGAGCATCAACAACTGTCCCTGCGCGAAATTGACGATCTGAACGGTGTTGAAAATCAGCAGCAGACCCAGCGCCACGAGAGCATAGATGCTCCCGAGCGCCAGGCCGTTGACGACGAGCTGGCCCATGAAGTTTTAGAACCCGCTCTCTTTGATCGGTCCGGTGAATTCCGGGGTCTTGCCCTTGTTGCGATAGATGCCGAGCGTATGGGTGAGGTCGCCGTTGGCATCGGCCTGGTAGGAGATCAGCATGCCCTTGAAGTCCTTGGTGGCGGCAAGGGCATCACGGATCGCCGGCTTGTCGCAGCCGACTTTCTCAATGATCGACTTCAGCATGAAGACCGAGTCGTAATAGGAGACGGTGAAGTTGTCGGCCGGCACTTTGTATTTGTCCTGCACGCGCTTTGCCCAATCCAGAATTTTCGGATCGGTCGAGGTTTGGGGGATCATGCCCCCGATCGCGTAGTTGCCGTCGGCTTCGGCTGCGGACAGATTGTTCAGGGTGGTCTGCGCGACAATGCTGGTATTGCCGATGGTGGTCAGCTTGATGCCGAGATCGCCCATCTGCTTCAGCACCAGCGTGATGTCGGAGGGACGACCGAACAGGATCAGGCTGTCGGCGCCCTTGTCCTTGATCTCCAGAAGCTGCGCGCTCATGTCCTTGTCGGACGGGGCATAAGAGGCGGTCGCGACCGGCGTGACATTGAGTTTGGCGAGTGCCGCCTGAATGCCCTTCGACGCGCCGAGGCCGTAATCGTCGGCAACGACGAGAATGCCGGGCTTGGTCTTCTTCAGTGACTTCACGAGATATTCGGGGATCAGCTGGGCGAGCTGGCCGTCATGGGCGTGGGTGCGGAACAGCCACTTCGAGCCCTGCGCGGTGACTTTCGCGTTGGTGGCGCCGACGATGAACGGGGTCTCGGATTTGTTGACGCTCTCGGTCTGTGCAAACACATGCGGCGAGATCATCGACGACATGATGACCAGCGGCTTGCTCTCGATGATGCGATTCATCGCATTCAGAGCGTCGGTCGACGAGGCGCCGGTGTCCTCGGTGGTGAGTGCGATCTTCTTGCCGGAAATGCCGCCGGCGGCGTTGATCTCGTCGACAGCGAATTCAGCGCCATTGCGGGCTTGGGTGCCGAGCAACGCAAGGTTACCAGTCAGCGGCGTGGTCAATCCGAACGGGATCGTCGCTGGGCAGGCCGCTGCATCGGCCCTGGCGTTGTTGGTGACACCGATCAGGCACAGCAGCGCCGCGCCTGTCATCATGGTCTTGGAGAATCCCTGCAACATCGACGTTCCCTGGTTACACTCAGCTTGCATTCTGTATGCAAGCTGAGTGCCAGATCGTCGACATTTGGAGGTACTGAATGCCGGCGGCAATCAAGCCGCCGTGTTTACGCTACGCTTCGATATCCATGCGTATGAGAATGCGCTCGGCGCTGTCGTTCCAGACATCCATCCTCACGATCTTGCCGTCCCGCACGACGAAGCGATCGACATAGCGATTGCCTTCGAACGGCGTGCCGTCATGCCATTCGCCGTACAGAGTGCCGGTGTTGTAGACGATAGTCTCGCCATTCCCCGGCGACAGGTCGGTGCGCTCCATCTTTTTCTTCACCCATTTGTAGCGCATGGCGTTGAACGCGGTGGCATCGCGCGGATGCTTGAACTTGCGGCCGCCGGTGAAGGTGATCGCGACGTCGGCCGACATGAAGGTGCCGGCGGTTTCCGGGTCCGGCACCATGGAGGCCACGAGAAACCGCTCGACGAGGTCGGCAGCCTGGGCGGTTTCATCGGTGACGGGCGCAAGCGCGGCGGTGGATTGCGACATCGGGTTTCTCCTGCGGACAGATGATGGCGCCATTATAGCAAAACCGGTGCCAGAATTGTATTCGGTAGATACATCAGATCGTATACAATTCTTTTGTGGCGCGCCTGATTATTGGGCGTTCCTTGAAGTAGTATTTTAAGATATTGCCGTGTTTTCAAATAGTTAATAAGGGATTGAATCGCATGCGCCTTGGCACATGCCTTGCTTGCCCGCGCATATGCTTTCGCTACGTCCCGATCGGTGGCGTGGCCTCTTCAGGAGTCCTCCCATGACCTTCGATCTCATCCTGCGCAACGCGCGCATTGCCGACCGGCCTGATGGCCCGGTGGATATCGGCATTCGCGGCGGGCGGT
The DNA here is from genome assembly GCF_034044155.1 of Tardiphaga sp. 42S5. Lineage (NCBI taxonomy): Bacteria > Pseudomonadati > Pseudomonadota > Alphaproteobacteria > Hyphomicrobiales > Nitrobacteraceae > Tardiphaga > Tardiphaga sp. 42S5. The sequence continues at coordinate 1,630,424 of NZ_CP139027.1, forward strand.
TCGAGGCCATCGAGATCGGCCTGCCGCGCGGCGTGGCGCCGGATCAGGATGTCGGCGGCCGGCTGCTCGTGCCGGGCTTTGTGGAGACGCATATTCATCTCGACAAATCCTGCCTCCTGGGCCGCTGCAATTGCGCGAAGGGTACGCTCGCGGAGGTGATCAGCGAAGTCTCCCGGGCCAAACGCGACTTCACCGAAGAGGACGTCTATGCACGCGCATCGCAGACGCTGGAGAAAGCGATCAAGCACGGCACCAACCGCATGCGCACGCATGTGGAGGTCGATCCGCGTATCGGGTTGACCAGTTTTCGCGCGCTGAAGAAGTTGAAGCAGGATTACGCCTGGGCGATCGATCTGCAGCTCTGCGTGTTTCCGCAGGAGGGTTTGCTGGATGATCCCGGCTGCGAGGACATCCTGCTGCAGGCGATGAGGGAGGGCGCCGATCTGATCGGCGGCGTGCCCTATATCGACAAGGATTCGAACGGCCAGATCGCCAGGATCTTCGGCGTCGCGCAGGAGTTCGGCGTCGATATCGATTTCCACCTCGATTTCGATCTCGATCCAACGCGGTCGGACTACGAAGAGGTCTGCCGCATGACGGAGGCCACGGGCTGGGGCGGCCGCGTGGCCATCGGTCATGCCACAAAGCTGTCGGCGATGCCGCCAGCGGATTTCGAGGCGGCGGCGAAACGGCTCGCCGATGCAGGCGTCGCGGTCACGGTGTTGCCGGCGACCGACCTGTTCCTCACTGGCCGCGACCACGATCACAATGTGCCGCGCGGCGTCACCTCGGCGCACAAGCTCCGTGCGCTTGGCGTGAACGCCAATATCTCCACCAACAACGTGCTCAATCCGTTCACGCCGTTCGGCGATGTCTCGCTGATCCGCATGATCAATCTCTATGCCAATGTGATGCAGGTCGGCGCCATGGACGATCTTGCCGGATGTCTCGACCTCGTGACCTCGGCTTCGGCGAAGCTGCTCAACCTGAAGCACTACGGCATCGTCGTCGGCAATTCAGCCGATCTCGTGGTGCTCGATTGCGAGACCAAGGCAGAGGCGGTATGCGAGATTGCGCAGCCGCTGTTCGGTTTCAAGAACGGCATCAGGACCTTCATTAGGCCGGCTGCGAGTCTGCTCAAGCCCCACTGAAGCGGGCGTCCTTTTGTCGTACGGAGACTTCGATGCCGATCAATGACACGCTCAACGCCTTTGTGGATCATGGCCACATCGAAGTGCAGACCACGACAGAGGGGCCTCTAGCGGGTTTCACCTTTGCGCTGAAGGATTTCTTCGATCTCGCCAATGTGCCGACCGGCGCTGGCAGCCCGGAATGGCTGGCGACACATCCGGTGCCGACAAAGTCGACGCCGATCGTGGATCGTTTGTTGAATGCCGGCGCGAAGCTCGTCGGCAAGACGCATACGGATGAACTGGCCTGGAGCCTCAACGGCGAGAACGCGCATTACGGCACGCCGATTAATCCCGCCGCGCCCGGCCGCATCCCCGGCGGCTCGTCGAGCGGTTCGGCCGCTGCGACCGCCGGTGCGCTCGTCGATTTCGCCATCGGCTCCGACACCGGCGGCTCGGTGCGTTTGCCCGCCAGCTATTGCGGTGTCTACGGCATTCGCACCACGCATGGTCGCATTCCGCTTGATGGCGCGGTGCCGCTGGCACCGAGTTACGACACCGTCGGCTGGTTCGCGCGCACGCCCGAATTGATGGCCGAGGTCGGCAAGGTATTGCTCGACAAGGCCCGTGCTCCGCGTCGGGTGAAGAAGGTTCTGATCGCAAGCGACCTGTTTGGCGCGGTCGATGAGAAGGTTCGTAACCTGCTGCAGCCGTCGATCGATCGCATCAAGGCGCTGGTTGGTGCGAGCGAGGAGGTGGATGTCGCAAGCGGTGAACTCAACGCTTGGCGCAACACCTTCCGTGTAGTCCAGTCGGAAGAAGCCTGGGCCGCACAGGGCGAATGGATCAAGGCGACCCAGCCGAAGCTTGGCCCCGGCGTGAAGGAACGCTTCGCGGCTGCGGCGGTACTCGATCCCGCCGAGATCGCGGCCGCGCACGCCATGCGCATGGCGATCGTTGAACGCGTGCTGTCGCTGCTGCCGACCGATACGGTGTTGCTGCTGCCGACCGCGCCGGGCATTGCGCCGCTGCGCAACACACCGGATGCGACGCTCGACGTGTTCCGCGCCCGCGCGATCGAACTGCTGTGTGTGTCCGGCCATGCCGGCACGCCGCAGGTCTCAATGCCTGTCGCCAAGCTCGACGATTGCCCGATCGGTTTGTCGATCATGGGTGGGCGTGATTGCGACGAGGATATTTTGCAGTTGGCTATGGAGTTGCGGGAGGCGCAGGCCTAACAGCCGTCATTGCGAGGAGCATTTGCGACGAAGCAATCCAGACTTCGCTTTTGGCTTCTGGATTGCTTCGCTTGCAATGACGGGGAGAGTTACTTCGCCTTCCCCGCGCCCTTCTCGGCCGCGCGGCGGAGTGCCTCTGCAAATGCACCGCCACTGCTCTCCTGCTTCGCCGGAGCACGCGATGTCATCTGGCGCTCGTTGAAGCGCGGGCCGCGATCGGCTTGCGGGCGGTCGGCCTTGGCACCGACGGGGTCATCCATGCGCAGCGTCAGGGCGATGCGCTTGCGAGCGACTTCGACTTCCAGCACCTTCACCTTGACGATGTCGCCTGACTTCACGACCTCGCGCGGATCCTTGATGAAGGTCTTGGACATCGCCGAGATGTGCACCAGACCATCCTGATGCACGCCGATATCGACGAAGGCGCCGAAGGCAGCGACGTTGGTCACAGTGCCTTCGAGCACCATGCCGGGTTTGAGGTCGCTCAGCTTCTCGACGCCTTCCATGAACACCGCAGCCTTGAAGGCGGGGCGGGGGTCGCGGCCGGGCTTTTCGAGTTCTTTCAGAATGTCGGTGACCGTCGGCAGACCGAAGGTGTCATCGACGAAGGTCTTCGGCTGCACCTTGCGCAGGATCTCGGCATTGCCGATCAGCGCCTTGATGTCGCTCTTGGTAGCTTCGAGAATCTTGCGCACCAGCGGATAGGCTTCCGGATGCACGCCGGACTTGTCGAGCGGATCCTCGCCATCATTGATGCGCAGGAAGCCGGCGCATTGTTCGAACGCCTTCGGGCCAAGCCGCGGCACTTCCTTCAGCGCCTTGCGTGACTTGAACGGGCCGTTGGCGTCGCGGTGCTGCACGATGCTCTGCGCCAGACCGGTGCCGATGCCGGACACGCGTGCCAGCAGCGGCGCCGATGCCGTGTTCACGTCGACACCGACGCCGTTCACGCAGTCTTCCACGACGGCATCGAGCGACCGCGCCAGTTTGCTCTCGCCGAGGTCGTGCTGATACTGGCCGACGCCGATCGCTTTTGGATCGATCTTCACCAGTTCGGCCAGCGGATCCTGCAGGCGGCGCGCGATCGACACCGCGCCGCGCAGCGTGACGTCGAGCTCGGGCAGTTCTTCAGAAGCGAAGGCCGAGGCCGAATAGACCGAGGCGCCGGCTTCCGACACCACGATCTTCGACATCTTCAAATCCGGTAGCAGCTTCACCAGCTCCATCGCCAGCTTGTCGGTCTCGCGCGAGGCCGTCCCGTTGCCTATGGCGATCAGATCGACCTTGTGCTGGACGGCGAGCTTGCCGAGCATGGCGAGCGACGCATCCCACTGGCGCTGCGGCTCATGCGGATAAATCGTGGTCGTTGCGACGACTTTACCGGTGGCGTCGATAATCGCGGTCTTCACACCCGAACGGAAACCGGGATCGAGACCCATGGTGACGCGCGCGCCGGCAGGCGCTGCGAGCAGGAGATCGCGCAAATTGGAGGCGAACACGCGGACGCCTTCTTCTTCGGCCGCAGTCCACAGCCGCATGCGCAGGTCGATGTTGAGATGGACCTGGATCTTGGTGCGCCAGGCCCAGCGCGTGGTCTCGGTCAGCCACCTGTCGCCGGGGCGGCCCTGATCGGAGACGCCGAAGCGGTTCATGATCTTCAGCTCATAGGAGCTGGGTGTGGTTGTCGGAGCAGGTGTCGCGGGCACCGGCTCGGGCTGCATCGCGAGGTCGAGGATCTCTTCTTTCTCGCCGCGGAACAACGCCAGGATACGGTGTGATGGCAGCTTGTGCAGCGGCTCGCTGAAGTCGAAATAGTCCTTGAACTTCTCGCCTTCGGTCTTCTTGCCGGTGCGCACGGTCGAGGCCATCAGTCCATTCGACCACATCTGCTCGCGCAGCGCGCCGATCAGATCGGCGTCTTCGGCGAAGCGCTCGACAAGAATGGCGCGCGCGCCGTCGAGCGCAGCGGCGACATCGGCGACGTTCTTCTCGGCATTGACGAAAGCTTCTGCAACTTTCTTTGGATCGTTCTGCGGCTCGGTGAGCAGCAGCTCAGACAGCGGCTCGAGGCCGGCTTCCTTGGCGATCTCGGCCTTGGTGCGTCGCTTCGGCTTGAACGGCAGATAGATGTCTTCGAGACGGCCCTTGGTGTCGGCGGTCATGATGGCGGTTTCGAGCGCAGCGTCGAGCTTGCCCTGTTCGCGCACTGATTCCAGAATCACGAGGCGGCGTTCTTCGAGTTCGCGCAGATAGGTCAGGCGCTCTTCCAGCGTGCGCAGTTGCGCGTCATCGAGACCGCCGGTGATCTCCTTGCGGTAGCGTGCAACGAAGGGCACCGTCGCGCCGCCGTTGAGCAGTTCTACCGTCGCCGCGACCTGCTGTTCGCGCACGCCAAGTTCGTCTGCGATCTTCTGATTGATGTTTGCCACGCGTAGAGATTCCTTCGAAATTCCGTGGCGGGTCATACCGCCGTCGCAAAACGCTTATGGACCGATGCCGCACGATTCATCAACCCCGGCGGATGCAGTCGATTGTTCTGTGGATCGCGTTGTTTTGCTTCGAAAATTGCAGTGTTCGATGCGCTTCATGACAGTGCGGCTGTGCAAAAATATAATGCTAGATCGCGGCCTGCGAACTGTGTAGACGGACGTTCCTTTCGGGAGCGGCAATGTCGGTTTGTGGTCTGGATTTTGGGACGTCGAACACGACGCTCGGCACGGTCATCAATGATGTTCCGGTGCTGGCGGCGCTCGAAGACTATCATGTCACAATTCCGAGTGCGATCTTTTACAAGGCCGATACCGGCGCCTTCATCGGCCGCGAGGCGATTGAGGCCTATGTCGAGGGGGCGCCTGGCCGCCTGATGCGCAGCCTTAAATCCGTGCTTGGCACGTCGCTGATCGACGAGACGACGCGCGTCGGCCGCGAACGCGTCAGCTTCCGCAATGTCATCGCCTATTATCTCGGTGCGGTGAAGCGGCGTGCGGAACAGGCCACAGGGCTTGAACTCCGCCAGGTCGTCCATGGCCGTCCCGTCCATTTCGTCGACGACAATCCGGCGGGCGATGCCAAGGCCGAAGCTACGCTGCGCGCCATAGCGAAAGACGTCGGCTTCGAGGACGTCACGTTCCAGTTCGAGCCGATTGCCGCGGCGCTGGATTACGAGCGTCAGATCAATTCGGAGGAGATCGCGCTGATCGCCGATATCGGCGGCGGCACGTCGGATTTCTCCATCGTGCGCCTTTCGCCCGAGCGGCACCGTCATGCCGACCGCAAGGACGACATTCTCGCCAATGACGGCGTGCGCATCGGCGGTACCGATTTCGACAGACATCTCAGCCTCGGCGTGATCATGCCGCTGCTCGGCTATCGTTCGGCGATGAAGCGCGCGGGGCTCGATGTGCCGTCAGGCTATTTCCACGATCTGGCGACCTGGTCGAGCATCAACCGGATGTACGATTCCAAGGTCATGAACGAGGTGAGACAGGTGCGCTATGAGGCGCAGCAGCCGGAGCTGCTGGATCGCTTGGTGCGCGTACTGGACGAGCAGCGCGGCCACACACTGGCCATGGAAGTCGAGGGCGCCAAGATTGGCCTGTCCGACAAGCCGAAATCGAGTATCGCGCTGGACTGGATCGAGCCTGGCCTTGCCGCCGGCGTCGCCCGCAAGGAACTCGTCAGCCATACCCAATTGCTTGCCGATCGGATCACCGCGCGGATCAAGATCTGCCTGAACCAGGCCGGATTGAAGCCCGAAGCGATCGATGCGGTGTTCCTGACCGGCGGTTCGGTGCAGCTCGCCCATGTCCGCAAGGCGATCACGGCGGCCCTGCCGGCCGCCCGCGCCATCGATGGCGACACGTTCGGGGCCGTCGGCAAGGGTCTGACTGTCGAGGCGGCCCGGCGCTACGGGCAGGGTTAGACGCCGAGGGCCGGACAAGGCCCGAACGCCTTGTGGCTATGCGTGGCCGTCGCTTGATCCGGCGCCCGGCGCAGCCATATTAAGCCCATGGCGAAACTCTCGAATCGCGACAGGATTCTCACCGCAGGCCTCGCGGTCGTGCATGCGCGCGGCTATGCGGGGGCCAGCGTTCGCGACATCGTGCATGCCGCGGGCGTGCCGCAGGGTACCTTCACCAACCACTTTACCTCCAAGGAAGAATTCGGCCTCGAGATCATCGATCTCTATTTCGCCAAGGGTCGCGAACTGATGGCGCAGACGCTGCGCAATGAGGGCCTGTCGCCACTGGCGCGGTTGCGCGCCTATATCGATGCCAATGTGGCCCGGCTCACCGAAGACCAGATGTGCAATGGCTGCCTGTTCGGCAACTTCACGGCAGAAGCCAGCGACCACAGCGACCTCATTCGCGACCGGCTGCTGACGATCTTCGCCGATGTTCAGCAGAGTATTGCCGAATGCCTGACCTCCGCGGTGAAAGCCGGCGAGCTGCCGGCCGACTTCAAATGCGCGGAGGTTGCGGGTTTCATCGTCTCCTCGCTGCAGGGCGCCAACCTGCTGTCGAAAGCCGAACGCAGCCCGGCACCGATTGAGCGCTTCGCGCAGGTGCTGTTCACGCAGGTGCTGCGCTGAGCTGATTGCTGCTCTGCACAGACATTGCCGCTCCCCGGGTCTTTCGCTAAACCGTGCGACATGACAGCGCGGCCCGCAGAGGCCGTCGCCGACAACAAGCGACCGGGAGTGAACCATGAGCCAGACCGCCGTCGGCGCGCGTGCCACGCGCAGCGCAAAATCCGACATCGAAACCTCGACCATCCGCGCCATTTCCTGGCGGCTGATCCCGTTTCTGGTGCTGGCTTATTTCCTGGCCTATCTCGACCGCGTCAATCTTGGCTTCGCCGCGCTCACCATGAATGCTGAGCTGAATTTCTCGCCCACCGTTTTTGCGTGGGGCGCCGGCATCTTCTTCATCGGCTATTTCATTTTTGAAGTTCCCAGCAATATCGCGCTGGAGAAATTCGGCGCCAGCCGCTGGATCGCGCGCATCATGGTGAGCTGGGGCATCATCTCCGCACTGATGGCGATCGTCAGTGGCCCGTGGAGCTTCTACACGCTGCGCTTTCTGCTCGGTGTCGCCGAGGCCGGCTTCTTCCCCGGCATTATCCTCTATCTCACATACTGGTTTCCGGCCGAATATCGCGCGCGTTTCCTCGCCGCCTTCGCGATCGCGGTGCCCGTATCCACGGTGATTGGCGCGCCGATCTCCGGCATGCTGCTGGGGCTGGACGGTGTCATGGGCCTGAAGGGCTGGCAGTGGTTGTTCATCATCGAAGGGATTCCCTCAGTCATTCTCGGCGTCGTCACCTGGTTCTATCTCACCGACAAGCCTGAAAAGGCCGAATGGCTGACGCCCGACCAGAAGATGTGGCTGTCCGACAAGCTTGAAGGCGAGCGCCTCGCCAAGGAGAGCGCCCATGGCATGACACTGGGGCAGGCGCTGTCATCGCCGAAGGTACTGATGCTGAGCGTGATCTATTTCGGCTTTGTCGGCGCGCTTTATGGCATGCAGTTCTGGCTGCCGCAGATCGTGAAGGCGTTCGGCTTCACCAATCTGCAGACCGGTTTCGTCACCGCGATCCCCTATCTGTTCGGCTCCATTGCCATGGTGCTGTGGGCTCAGCATTCCGACAAGACCCGCGAACGCGTCTGGCATGTCGGCCTGCCGCTGCTGCTGACCGCCGTGGCGCTCGCGCTGTCCGGCATCTCCACCAATCCGACCCTGACCATGGTCGCGCTGACGGTCGCTGCGATCGGCGTGTTCTGCACCTTCGCACTGTTCTGGACGCTGCCGACCGCGTGGCTCAGCGGCACGGCGGCGGCCGGCGCCATCGCGCTGATCAATTCGATCGGCAATCTCGCCGGCTTCGGCGGTCCCTATCTGATCGGCTGGGTCAAGGAATTGACCGGCAGCACCTCGACCGGGCTTCTGGTCCTGGCGGCCATGCCGCTGGTCGCCGGTATTCTCGTGCTGGTCGGCAATCACGGGACAGCAACGGAGTTCGCAGCTACCGGCAAACCGGCGCGGGTGAAATAAGGCCGGGATGGGGTGCGGCAATCTGCCGAAATTGTGACCACTGACGAATATTGACATTCGTCAGTGGTCACGCCTAAGTTCCCTTCGAACATTCATTCGAAGGACGCTCGTGATGCTAGGCCACACCAAAGTCAGCGCTTCCCGCAAGCCATTCGCCGCTGCGCTCCTGCTGATCCCGGCCCTTGCTCTGGCCGGATGCGGCAAGAAAACCGAGGCGGAAGCCAAGCCAACCCGCCCCGTGCTGGTCGCGACTGTGCATTACGAGCCGGAATCGCCGCAGCGCAGTTTCGTCGGCACCATCCGCCCGCGGATCGAGACCGATATGGGCTTCCGGGTCACCGGCAAAGTCGCCAAGCGCCTTGTTGAGGTCGGCCAGAACGTCGAGATCGGACAGCCACTGGCTACGCTCGATGAGGTCGATCTGAAGCTGCAGGCCGAGCAGGCCGTCGCCGAACTCAACGCATCCACGGGCGTGCTGGCCAACGCCACTGCGGCCGAGGGCCGCGCCACCGAATTGCGCAGCAAGGGCTGGTCCACTCAGGCACAGCTCGATCAGGCCAAAGCCACGGGCGACGAAGCCCGGGCGCGTCTCAATCGCGCCGAACGCTCGGTCGAACTTACCAAGAACAGCCTCTCTTATGCGACGCTGATCGCCGACACCCGCGGCGTTGTCACCGCGACGCTGATCGATGCCGGTCAGGTCGTCGCCGCAGGGCAAGCCGCCATCCGTGTCGCGCGTTTCGGCGAGAAGGAGGCGGTGGTTTCCATTCCGGAAACGCTGGTTGGCCGCGCCAAGGAAGGCAAAGCCAGCGTGACGCTGTGGTCCGAGCCCGGCAAGCAATATGCCGCCAAGCTGCGTGAACTGGCGCCCAATGCCGACACCGCGACGCGCACTTATCTCGCCAAGTTCTCGCTGCCCGAGGCCGACGACAAGGTGTCGCTCGGCATGACGGCGACGCTGACGCTCTCCGATCCCGCCACCGAACGCGTTGCGCGCGTGCCGTTCTCGGCGCTGTTCAGTCAGGGCAACAACCCTTCGCTCTACGTCGTGAGCGCATCGGGCGACGTCGCGCTGCAGCCGGTCAAGGTGAAGTCCTATGAGAGCAACGACGTCATCATCTCAGGTGGCGTCGATGAAGGTGCCAAGATCGTGACACTGGGCGTGCAGAAGCTCGACCCGGCGCTGAAGGTTCACGTCGTCTCCGCATTGTCGTTTTAAGACGCTCGCATTCAAAGGACGAAGCCGATGCATCGCTTCAACCTCTCCGCCTGGGCCGTCGCTCATCCGGCACTGATTTTGTTTCTGATCATCGCGCTCGGTGTCGGCGGCTTCTTCTCTTACGAGAAGCTCGGCCGTGCCGAAGATCCATCTTTCACGGTGAAGGTCGTTAACGTCACGGCGATCTGGCCGGGGGCGACCGCCAAGGAAATGCAGGAGCAGGTTGCAGATCCCATCGAGAAGAAGATGCAGGAACTGCCTTACTTCGAAAAGGTGCAGACCTATTCGCAGCCGAACTTCACGGCGCTGCAGGTCACGTTCAGGGATAACGCGCCCGCCAAGGAAGTACCGTTCCTGTTCTATCTGCTGCGCAAGAAGCTCGCGGACGTGCAGGGCAGCCTGCCCGCCAATCTGATCGGGCCGACGGTCAATGACGAATTCAGCGACGTCGATTCCATTCTTTACATGATGACCGGGGACGGCGCCGATTTCAAACAGTTGAAGGTGGTCGCTGAAGGCCTGCGCCAGCGCCTGCTGAAGGTGAAGGGTGTCACCAAGGTCAATCTCTACGGCACCCAGGACGAGCGCATTTTCGTCGAATTTTCTCACGCCAAGCTGGCGACACTCGGCATTACGCCGCAGACGCTGTTCGACTCACTTGCCAAGCAGAACGCGATCCAGCCGGCGGGCACGGTGGAAACCTCGTCGCAGCGCGTGCCGCTGCGCGTTACCGGCGCGCTCGATGGCGTGAAGACGGTAGCGGAGACGCCGGTCGAGAGCAACGGACGCACGTTCCGCCTCGGCGATATCGCGACGGTGAGCCACGGCTTCGTCGATCCGCCGGATTTCAAGGTTCGGCAGAAGGGCCAATACGCACTCGGCATTGGCGTGGTGACGGCGAACGGCGCCAATATTCTCGAACTCGGCAAGGACGTCGAAAAGGCCAAGAACGAGTTCATGGTCGCCGTCCCGCAGGGCGTCAATGTCGAGCAGATCGCCGATCAGCCGCTGGTGGTCGAACACGCCGTTGGCGAATTCACGCACTCGTTCATCGAGGCCCTGGGGATCGTGCTGTTCGTCAGCTTCCTTGCGCTCGGCTGGCGCACCGGCATCGTGGTCGCACTGTCGGTGCCGTTGGTGCTTGGTATCGTCTTCATGGTCATGAATGCGATGGGCATGGACCTGCATCGCATCACGCTAGGTGCGTTGATTATCGCGCTCGGCCTCCTAGTCGACGACGCGATCATTGCGGTCGAGATGATGGTGGTGAAAATGGAGCAGGGCTGGGACCGCGTGCGCGCAGCGTCCTTCGCCTGGGAGTCCACGGCATTTCCGATGCTCACGGGCACGCTCATTACGGCCGTCGGCTTCCTACCGATCGGCTTTGCGAATTCCGCAGTGGGCGAATATGCCGGCGGCATTTTCTGGGTTGTGGCGATATCGCTGATCGCCTCGTGGTTCGTCGCGGTGATCTTCACGCCCTATATCGGCGTCAAGCTGCTGCCGAACTTTGCTGCCCACGGAAAGGCCAATCACGATCCGCATGCGGTCTATGAGACGCGCATGTATCGCGGGTTGCGCAGCGTCGTGCAGTGGTGCGTCACGCACCGCATCAAGGTGGTGGCTGCCACGGTCGGCATCTTCATCGCGGCGATCGTCGGTTTCGGCCATGTCCAGCAGCAGTTCTTCCCGCTGTCTGAGCGCCCCGAACTGTTCCTGCAGCTGCGCCTGCCGGAAGGCACGGCCTTTGGCGTTACCGAAAAGGCGGTCAAGGACGCCGAGAAGCTGCTCAAGGACGACAAGGACATCGCCACCTATACGGCCTATGTCGGCCGCGGCTCGCCGCGCTTCTGGCTCGGCCTCAATCCGCAGCTCCCGAACGAGGCCTTCGCCGAGATCGTGATTGTGTCCAAGGATGTCGAGGCACGTGAGCGCATCAAGTCCAAGATCGAGAAGGCCGTCGCCGATGGCCAGCTGCCGGAAGCACGCGTGCGCGTCGATCGCTTCAATTTCGGCCCGCCGGTCGGTTTCCCTGTCCAGTTCCGCGTCATCGGGCCGGATACCGCGACCGTGCGCGATATCGCCTACAGGGTGCGTGAGGTTATGCGCGCCAACAAGAATATGGTCGATCCGCAGCTCGACTGGAACGAGCAGACGCCTTCTCTCAGGCTGGTGGTCGACCAGGACCGCGCCCGCGCCCTCGGCTTGACGCCGCAGGAGTTGTCACAATCCCTGGCGATGCTGATCTCCGGCGCGTCGGTCACGAACGTGCGTGACGGTATCGAGAAAGTGGGTGTCGTTGCCCGTGCCGTTCCGTCGGAACGCCTCGATCTCGGCCGTGTGGGCGATCTCACCATCATCTCGCGCAACGGCGTTCCGGTGCCTTTGTCGCAGGTGGCAAAGATCGAATACGCCCATGAGGAGCCGATCCTCTGGCGCCGTAACCGCGACATGGCGATCACCGTGCGCGGCGACGTCGTCGATGGCGTGCAGCCCCCGGATGTCACCAACCAGATCTGGCCGCAGTTGCAGCAGATCCGCGACAGCCTGCAGCCGGCCTATCGCATTGAGATCGGCGGCGCGGTGGAAGAATCCAGCAAGGGCAATGCCTCGATCGCCGTGCTGTTTCCGCTGATGATGATCATCATGCTGACGCTGCTGATGGTGCAGTTGCAGAGCTTCTCGCGCCTGATCCTGGTGTTCCTGACGGCGCCGCTCGGTATCGTCGGCGCCTCGTTGGCGCTGAACGTCGCCAACAAGCCGTTCGGCTTCGTGGCACTGCTCGGCCTGATCGCGCTGGCGGGTATGATCATGCGCAACGCCGTTATTCTGGTGGATCAGATCGAAACCGACGTGCGGCACGGCCTGACCCGCCGCGAAGCCATCGTCGAGGCGACCGTGCGCCGTGCGCGTCCGGTCATCCTGACGGCGTTGGCCGCCATTTTGGCGATGATCCCGCTGTCGCGCTCAGCCTTCTGGGGCCCGATGGCGGTCACCATTATGGGGGGATTGTTTGTGGCGACGTTCTTGACGTTGTTGTATCTCCCGGGCCTCTATGCCCTATGGTTTCGCAAGAGCCTGGATGAACGCGGATCGGGTGAGGATGTGGATCATCACGCACCGCACCATCACGACAAGAAGCAGGCCTTTCCGCTTGCTGCCGAATAGCTAAAGACTGTTATCCGAGATGACTCTGATTTCTGAACACGTCGAAGCCGATATGCGAGGCCGCATCGTTGTGGTCGCGGAAAAGCTGTTTCGTGAAATCGGCTACCAGAAGACCACGGTCGCCGACATCGCGAAGGTGCTGCGAATGAGCCCGGCGAACGTCTATCGCTTCTTCGATTCGAAGAAGTCGATCATCGCGGCCGTGGCGCAGCGATTGATGGGGGAAGTTGAAGAGGCCGCTGGAGCGATTGCTGAAAATCCGCAGCCGGCCGCCGCGCGGCTCCGCGAACTGCTGACGTCGATCCATGAGATGAATGCCGAACGCTATGTCGGCGATGCCAAGCTGCATGAGATGGTCGCCATCGCCATGGAAGAGAGTTGGGATGTCTGCACTGCTCATATGGAGCGCATCACCGTTACCATCGGCGGTGTCATCGCGGACGGTGCTGCCAAGGGTGAGTTTCAGGCTCCGGACGTCGAATTGGCAGCCATGTGCGCCTGCACCGCCATGATGCGGTTCTTTCACCCGCAGATGATCGCGCAATGTGCGACGAAACCTGGCCCGACCCTGGACCAGATGATCGACTTCGTTCTTGCCGGGTTGGCCCCGCGGGGCTAGACGATCTCTCTGACGTCAATTCAGGGGATCTTCCGCGTGACCGCATTCGATCTGCATTCTTACGAGCCCGTCAACGGCCACGGCCTCAAGCACGATCCCTTCAATGCCATCATCGGTCCGCGTCCGATCGGGTGGGTCTCCTCCCGGGATGCCAATGGCCACGTTAATCTGGCGCCATACAGCTTCTTCAACGCCTTCAACTACACGCCGCCGCTGATCGGCTTTTCCAGCATCGGGATCAAGGACTCCGCCCGCAACATGCAGGCGACGAAGGAATTCGTCTGGAATTTGGCCACCATGGATCTGGCCAAGCAGATGAACGCCACGGCGGCGCATGTCGGCCCGGAAGTCGATGAATTCGAGATCGCCGGCCTGACGCCGGTGCCGAGCAAGCTGGTGAACGTACCTCGTGTCGGCGAAGCCCGCGTTGCTTTCGAGTGCAAGGTGACTCAGATCATCGAACTCAAGGGCGCGAACGGCGCTTCGGCCAACGCCTTCCTCACCATGGGTGAAGTCGTCGCCGTGCATATCGACAAGACCCTGATCGTGGATGGCGTGTACCAGACCGCATTGGCTGGCCCGATCCTGCGCGCCGGCCGCCGCGGCGACTATTTCCACATCAAGCAGGACGCCATGTTCGAGATGAACCGGCCGGACTGAGGCCGGCTATTCTTCCGGCATTTCGGTCGCGCGACCACTGGTCACGCGGCGGGAAATCGCCTTTCGGGAACCGTTGCGGTATCCTGTCGTTAATGATGGCTCGATGCTGTCAAATTTCGCTTGAATTTCAATGCGAAAGCTAAGGTGACACCGACACCGTCCCGCTAAGAGCGTCTGCCTTTTGGCGCCCGTGGTCCGCCCGGACTGCTGGTCGTCTCGATTGAGAGGAAGCCTCCATGAGCTCGTCCAGCTTGCGCCGTGATTATCTCACCAAGCCGATCTTTGGCTGGGCCAAGGGCGTGCTACCGAAAATGTCGGATACCGAGCGCGAGGCGCTGGAAGCCGGCGACGTCTGGTGGGATGCGGATCTGTTCACCGGCAATCCGAACTGGGCCAAGCTGCTCGCCGTCAAGCCGGCCACACTGACGGACGAAGAACAGGCCTTCATGACCGGGCCGGTGGATCGCCTCTGCGAGATGATCGACGACTGGAAGATCAATTGGGACTTGCGCGATCTGCCGCCGGACGTCTGGGAGTTCATCAAGCGCGAAAAGTTCTTCGGTATGATCATTCCGAAGGAATTCGGAGGTCTTGGCTTCTCGCCTTATGCGCATTCGGAAGTGGTGCGCAAGATTTCGTCGCGGTCGGTGGTCGCCGCCGTCACCGTGATGGTGCCCAACTCGCTCGGCCCCGGCGAACTGCTGATGAAATTCGGCACCGACGCGCAGCGCCAGCGCTGGCTGCCGCGCCTTGCCGATGGACGCGACATTCCCTGTTTCGGCCTCACCAGCCCGGAAGCGGGCTCGGACGCGGCCTCGATGATCGACAGCGGCATCATCTGCAAGGGCACGTTCGAAGGCCAGGAGGTTCTGGGCCTGCGCCTCAACTGGCACAAGCGCTACATCACGCTCGGCCCGGTCGCGACGCTGATCGGTCTCGCCTTCAAGGCCTATGACCCCGATCACCTCGTGGGCTCACAGGATGAGCTTGGCATCACGGTTGCGCTGATCCCGCATGATCTTCCGGGCGTCGAGATCGGCCAGCGCCATCTACCGTCGATGCAGGTGTTCCAGAACGGCCCGAACTGGGGCCGCGACGTTTTCATCCCGCTCGACTACATCATCGGCGGTCAGGAGCGGCTTGGTCAGGGTTGGAAGATGCTGATGTCGGCGCTCGCCGCCGGCCGTGGCATCTCATTGCCGTCCCTGTCTGCGGCCGGTGCCGCCTATGCCGCGCGCACCACTGGTGCCTATGCCCGCATCCGCGAACAGTTCAACATTTCGATCAGCAAGTTCGAAGGCATCGAGGAGCCGCTCGCCCGCATCGCCGGCACGGCCTATCTGCTCGATGCCGCACGGCGCCTGACCTCGGCGGCGCTCAATCAAGGCCATCATCCCGCGGTTATCTCCGGCATCATGAAGCTGCATGCCACCGAGCGTATGCGCCTGGCCATCGATGATGCCATGGACATCCATGGCGGCAAGGCTGTGATCGACGGACCGCAGAATTATATGGGCAATCTCTATCGCGCGGTGCCGGTCGGCATCACGGTGGAAGGTGCCAACATCCTGACGCGCAATCTCATCGTGTTCGGGCAGGGCGCCATCCGCGCGCATCCCTATTTGTTGCAGGAAATGAATGCGCTCGGCGATCCCGACAAGGCGAAGGGCTTAGAGGCCTTCGACACCGCGTTCTGGAAACATATCGGCCATAGCGTCACCACGCTTTTCCGCGCCTGGGGCCGCTGCTGGACCGGCGGGATATTTGCGCCGGCGCCAGACGCCGGCGAAGCCACACAGTTCTATCGCCAGCTCTCGCGTTATTCCTCGGCCTTCGCATTGTGCGCCGACATGGCATTGCTGACGCTGGGCGGAGCGTTGAAGCGCAAGGAAATGCTATCGGCGCGCTTCGGCGATATTCTCTCCGAGCTGTATCTACTCTCGGCAGTGCTGAAACGCTGGGAGGACGAAGGCCGCCAGCAGGACGACCTGCCGGCGCTTGAATGGTGTATGGCGTCCGGCTTCAAGACCATCGAAAACCGCTTTGCGGAGATTCTGGCTAACCTGCCGAACCGCTTTGTCGCCGGCATCCTCAAATTCATCGTGCAGCCATATGGTGCATCGGTGCTCGGGCCTTCGGATCGTGTGGTGCATCGCTGCGCACAGATGATCCTGGAGCCGTCGGCGACGCGCGATCGCCTGACGCCGGACCTTTCGCATGTTGACGACGATCGCGGGCTGGCGCGGCTGGAGAAGGCGTTCAAACTGGTGACATCGAGTGACGATATTGCCAAGCGCATCCGCACGGCAAAGCTCAAGAACTGGAAGGATGCAGTGGCACAGGGCGTCATCACTCAGGCCGAGGGCGAAAAGCTCGCCGCTGCGCAGGAAGCCGTCAAGCTGGTGATCGAGGTCGATCACTTCGCACCGGAAGAGCTGTCGCCCGGCTATAAGAAGTCCGATAACGTGCACCAGTTCTTCCAGGAACTTGGTGAGCAGCGGGCAGCAAGCTGATGGCAAGACTTTCATGACAAGACCAGTCTATATCGTCGACGGCAGCCGCACGCCGTTCCTGAAGGCGCGCAGCGGCCCCGGCCCGTTCACCCCTGTCGATCTCGCCGTGCAATGCGGACGCCCGCTGCTGGCACGGCAGCCATTTGCACCAAATGCCTTCGATCAGGTGATCCTCGGCTGCGTCAATGTCATCGCCGACGAGATGAATCCTGCGCGCGTCGCCGCGCTTCGGCTCGGTATGGGCGAGGCGATGGTGGCCTTCACCGTGCAGATCAATTGCGGCTCCGGCATGCAGTCGATCGACACCGGCTGTCGCTACATCCGCGAAGGCAATGCCGATCTGATCCTCGCTGGCGGCGCCGAAGCGCTCAGCCATGCGCCGCTGGTCTGGCCGCAGAACGGCGTGCGCTGGTTCGCCGGCCTCGCGATGGCCAAGGGTGTGCTCGGCAAGGTGGCGGCGATCGCCAAGGCCCGGCCGGCTTATTTCAAGCCGATCATCGGCCTCGAGCGCGGTCTCACCGATCCGATCACCGACCTCAATATGGGCCAGACCGCCGAGAAGGTCGGGCACCTGTTCGGCATCACGCGTGCGCAGGCCGATGCCTATGCCGTCGAAAGCCACAAGCGCCTTGCGCATGCGCAAGAACAGGGCTGGCTGAAGGGTGAGGTCGAAACCGCCTTCGATCGCAAGGGCAATTTCTACGACCACGATGACGGCGTCCGCGCGGATTCGTCGGTCGACAAGCTCGCGACACTGAAGCCGGTCTTCGAACGTCCGTGGGGGCAGGTCACCGCGGGCAATTCCTCGCAGATCACCGATGGTGCGTCATGGACGATCCTTGCGTCCGAAGACGCGGTGGCGAAACATGGTCTTACGCCGAAGGCGGTGATCGTCGACAGCCAGTGGTCTGCGCTCGATCCGTCGATCATGGGGCTCGGTCCGGTGTTGTCGTCGAACGATCTGTTGAAGCGCAACAACATGACGATTCAGGACATCGAGACCTGGGAGTTGAACGAAGCCTTCGCCACGCAGGTACTCGGCTGTCTCGCCGCCTGGAAGGACGAAAAATTCTGCCGCGAGGTGCTCGGCCTTGATGGCGCCGCCGGCGAGATCGATCGTGCCAGGCTCAATGTCGATGGCGGTGCGATCAGCCTCGGCCATCCCGTCGGCACGTCCGGCAACCGTATTGTGCTGCATCTCGTCAATGCGATGAAGCGGCTTGGCACCAAGCGGGGTATCGCTACCGAATGTATCGGCGGCGGCCTCGGTGGCGCGATGTTGATCGAGACGGTGTGAGGGCGTCATGGACAGCAAGATCATGGACGTTCTTGGGGATCGCGTGCTCGAACTCGGGCCGGCTCCCGACACATCGGGCGCTTATCGCCACTTCAAGCTGACGCGCGATGCCGATGGCATCGCGTGGCTGTTGTTTGACCGCGCCGATGCCAGCGCCAATACGCTGTCGGCTGTGGTGCTGGAAGAATTCGATCAGGTGCTGAACGCGCTGGAAGCTCAGCGCCCGACTGGCATCGTGGTTCGTTCGGCCAAGACTTCCGGCTTCATTGCCGGCGCCGACGTCAATGAATTTCGCGGCGCCAGCGACCCATTGGAAGTGGAAACGCAGATCAGCCGCGCTCATGCGGTGATTGATCGTTTCGAGGCGCTGAAGATCCCGACGGTGGCCGTCATTCACGGTTTCTGCCTGGGCGGCGGCCTCGAAGTGGCGCTGGCCTGCCAGATGCGCATCGCCATCGATGGTGCGCGCTTCGGTTTTCCGGAAGTCATGCTCGGCCTGCATCCAGGTTTGGGCGGCACGGCGCGCTTCACGCATCTGGTCAATCCGATACAGGCGATGCCGCTGATGCTGACCGGCAAGACCATAGACGCGCGCAAGGCGAAGGCGATCGGTCTTGTCGATGCGGTGACCGAGGAGCGCCATGTCCGTAACGCCGTGCGCGATGCGGTGTTCGGCAAGCTCAAGCGCGCCAAGCCGAGTGCGTTGATCCCGATCATGAACTTCTCGCCGATGCGCGGGATTCTCGCCTCGCGCATGGTCGCGGAGGCCAGCAAGGCTGCGCCGCGCGAGCACTATCCCGCACCTTATGCACTGATCGAGCTGTGGGAGAAGCACGGCGGCGACCGCGCGGCGATGCTCAATGCCGAGAAGGTGTCCTTCGCCCGGCTGATGGTGACGCCGACGGCGCAGAACCTGATTCGCGTCTTCTTCCTGCGCGAGCAGATGAAGAAGCTCGCCGGTGACGGCAACACCATCAAACATGTCCATGTCATCGGCGCCGGCGCCATGGGCGGTGACATCGCGGCGTGGTGCGCGCATCAGGACATCCGCGTCACGCTGGCCGATATGAAGCCCGAGCCGATCGCGGGCGCCATGAAGCGCGCCGCCGATCTCTACAGCAAGATCATCCGCAAGCGCACCGATCAGCGCGATACGCTGGATCGCCTGATCCCCGATATGGACGGTGACGGCGTACGCACTGCGGATCTCATCATCGAGGCGGTGTCGGAGAAGCTTGATCTCAAGCAGAAGGTCTATGCCGGGATCGAGCCGCGCATGAAGCCGGATGCGATCCTCGCCACCAATACATCGAGCATTCCGCTGCAGGATCTGCGCAGCACGCTGGCGCGGCCGGAGCGGCTGCTCGGCCTGCACTTCTTCAATCCGGTGTCGCGCCTGCAGCTTGTCGAGGTCGTCAGCCATGACGGCGTCGATGCGGAGATGCTGAAGAAGGCCACGGCCTTTGTGGGCGCGATCGATCGCCTGCCGCTGCCGGTGAAGAGTTCGCCGGGTTTCCTCGTCAATCGCGCGCTCACGCCCTACATGCTCGAGGCGATGATGCTGATGGAGGAGAAAGTCGACAAGGAAACCATCGACGCCGCCGCCGAACAGTTCGGCATGCCGATGGGGCCCATCGAACTGGCCGATCAGGTCGGCCTCGATATCTGCCTCGCGGTCGGCGACATGCTGCGCTCGAAATTTGGCGACCTGCTGCCACCGACGCCGGCCTGGCTCCGCGAGAAGGTCAACAAGGGCGAGCTCGGCAAGAAGACTGGCAAGGGCTTCTATACGTGGCGCGACGGCAAGGCCGAGAAGAGTTCCAGTGCGGTTGCCACCGCGCGTCCGACGCAGGAGATGATCGATCGCCTGGTGCTGCCGATGTCCAATGTCTGCGTCGCCTGTCTGCGCGAAGGCATCGTTGACAACCCCGATGTGGTCGATGGCGCAATGATCTTCGGCACCGGCTATGCGCCGTTCCGCGGCGGCCCGCTGAACTATGCGCGGACGCGTGGAACCGAGAATATCACCGCCACGCTGCGCACGCTGGCGGCCCGGTTCGGCGATCGCTTTGCGCCGGATGCCGGCTGGGAAACCTTTAAATGATGACTCAATTTGCGGCAGGCTGCTTATGACTGAATCAACGACGCAGCCAGTGACGGGGCTGGATGCGGAACCGACCGGCGATCTCACCATCCGCACGGTAGCGATGCCGGCGGATACCAATGCCAATGGCGATATTTTTGGCGGCTGGCTGCTCAGCCAGATGGATCTCGGCGGCGGCATCTTTGCGGCCAAGGTGGCGAAGACACGCACGGTCACCGTCGCCATCGAGGCGATGACCTTCCGCAAGGCCGTTCATGTCGGTGACGTCGTGTCCGTGCATGCGGAACTGGTGCGGACGGGCCGCACGTCACTCACCGTGCATATCGAGGCCTGGGTGCTTCGCCGCAATGAAAATGCCCCGATCCTGGTGACCGACGGCAATTTCACCTTTGTGTCCATTGACGAGAATGGTCGCCCGCAGGTGATCAAACGACCGGATGCGACGATCTCGACCTGAGCGATTCTAAACACCGGCTGGAACGAAATACCCCCATTCGGGTTAGTGGCCCGGAATATGCATCGCCTATTGCGTAGGGGGCCGCCATGTCAGACACTTACATCATCGAAGTCTCATCGCAGGCTGCCGGCATCGTGGTTCGCGATCCCGGTGGGTACAGGTTCTTCGCCGCGTCTCACCGTTTCAACCCGATGGAAGGCCAACTGTTTCGCAATGCGCGCGAAGCTGAACGCGCTGCCTTTCAATTCGCGCAGGGTATCCAAGCAGCTGTGACGCCCTAGAGGGCGACTCTCTTCCGACATCGCAGCGGCGAAGCGCATGGCGCCTGCGCTGGTGATGCGTTGACCATTGCCGCCAACACCCGCACCATGGAACTGTTCGTTCCGAGGTGCCGTTGTGACTGCTGGCCTGACCCATCGCCAATCCGAAATCCTGAATCACGCGCGCGCCTTTGGCCGCGTGATGGTCGACGACCTGGTGCGGCGCTTCGAGGTGTCCGCACAGACCATCCGCAAGGATCTCAACGATCTCTGCGACCAGCGCCTGCTGACGCGCATTCACGGCGGCGCCATCGTCGCCTCCGGCGTGGAAAACCTTGCTTACGAAGCGCGGCGATTCGTAGCCGCCGAAGAGAAGAAAGCCATCGGCGTCGCTGCCGCGGCGCAGATTCCCAATGGCTCGTCGCTGTTCATCAATATCGGGACCACCACGGAAGAAGTCGCCAGCGCGCTGACCAATCACGAAAACCTGCTGGTCATTACCAACAACCTCAATGTTGCGATGATGCTCTATCGTCACCCGCATATCGAGGTGATTGTCGCCGGCGGTACCGTGCGTCGCTCCGATGGTGCGGTGATCGGCTCCACGGCGATCAAGCTGATTGGCCAATTCAAGGTCGATTACGCCATCATCGGTGCCTCCGCGATCGACGAGGAGGGTGCGCTGCTCGACTTCGACTATCGCGAGGTGCAGGCGGCGCAGGCGATCATCGCCAATGCCCGCAGTGTCATGCTGGTCTGCGATTCGACCAAGCTGCGGCGCTCGGCGGCCGTGCGCATCGCCCATATCAGCCAGATACAGACCTTCGTGACCGACGTCCCGCTGCCGCCCTCCTTGCAGGAGATCTGCCGGAGCCGGGGCGTCCAGGTGATCGCGGCTTTGCCGGGGTCCGCGGACGATTCTGACGATCTGGAACCCGAACCGACCCCACTCTAGAGCCTGTTTAGAGCCCCAAAACGGGATTTCAAACCGTCACAGACCCCATTGCTTTCGTTTTTGGTTGTGGTTTAATCGAAAGCGAAAGCCAAATCGCTGAAAGCGAAGATGGCGCGTCCGAAGGAAGGCGCCAGACAATTGGCGCAGGAGGGGAGACGGGGTGGGTCAGATCTACGACCTCGCTATCATTGGTGGCGGTGTGAATGGCTGCGGCATCGCCCGCGACGCCGTCGGCCGCGGCAATTCCGTGTTCCTTTGCGAGATGAACGATCTGGCCAGCGGCACCTCGTCGTGGTCGACCAAGCTCATCCATGGCGGGTTGCGCTACCTCGAATATTACGACTTCAAATTGGTGCGCCACGCGCTGCTGGAGCGCGAAGTTCTCTGGCAGATCGCGCCGCATATCATCCGCCCCTTGCGTTTCGTGCTGCCGCATCACGCCGGTCTGCGGCCCGCCTGGCTGCTGCGCTTGGGCTTGTTCCTCTACGACTATATCGGCGGCCGTAAACTTCTGCCCCCGACGCGCACACTCGATCTCACCCGCGACGAGACCGGCAAGCCGCTGGCGCCCGGCCGGTTCAAGCGTGGCTTTGAATATTCCGACTGCTCGGTAGATGATGCGCGCCTTGTCGTGCTCACCGCGCGTGATGCCGCCGATCGGGGCGCTGAGATCCGCACGCGCACGCGCGCAACCGAGATCAGGCAGGCCGACGGGATGTGGCAGGTCACGGTGCAGGATACGGCGACGGGCGACCGCTCGACCATCAGTGCGCGCACGCTGGTCAATGCCGGTGGTCCGTGGGTCGAGAATGTTCTGGCGGTCGGTGCCGGCGTCAATGCGAAAGCGAAAGTCCGCCTCGTGCAGGGCTCGCATATCGTGGTGCCGAAACTTTACAGCCACGATCGTGCCTACATCTTCCAGAACGCCGATGGTCGTATCGTGTTTGCGATTCCCTATCAGGGCGATTTCACCCTGATCGGTACCACCGATATCGATTATGATGGCGATCCCGCCGATGTGAAAATCTCTGCCGACGAGATCAATTATCTCTGCAAGTCGGTCAGCGAATATCTTGCGCGGCCAGTGCTGGCCGAAGACGTGGTGTGGACCTATTCCGGCGTGCGCCCGCTCTATGACGACGGCGCCAACGAGGCCAAGGCGGCGACGCGCGACTATGTGTTCGAGCTCGATCTGCCCGGCGGCCTGCCGCTGCTGTCGATTTATGGTGGCAAGATCACGACCTATCGTCGTCTCGCCGAAGAAGCCTTGCAGAAGCTTGCGCCGTATCTGAAGGGCACCGAGGCCAGGGAAGGCTGGACGGCCCATGCGACGCTACCCGGTGGCGATTTCGACGTCTCTGCCGTCGATGCGCTCGTCGCAGAGCTGTTGCGCGACTATCCGTTCCTCACCCCGGCCCATGCCAACCGCCTGGCGCATGCCTATGGCACGCGCGCAGCGAAGATGCTGGGCACCGCGAAATCGCTGGCCGATCTCGGTCAGGCCTTTGGCGCAACGCTGACCGAGCGCGAAGTGCGCTATCTCATGGCCAATGAATGGGCCGTCAGTGCCGAGGATATCGTGTGGCGCCGTTCCAAACTCGGTCTGCGCCTGTCGAAGGAAGAGATCGCGGCTCTCGATCAATGGCTGCAGGCTAATCGCGCCCAGCCCGCCGATCCAATGCGTGAAGCGGGAGCGCGGTCATGAGCGTCGCACTCGATCACGTTTCGCAGATGGTGGATGGCGTCACGACAATCCGTGACGTCTCGCTGACGCTGGAAAGGGGCACGCTGAACGTGCTGCTCGGGCCAACGCTGGCCGGCAAGACCTCGATCATGCGGTTGCTGGCCGGCCTCGACAAGCCGACCCAAGGTCGTGTGCTGGTCGATGGCAAAGATGTCACCGGCGTCGATATCCGCAAGCGCTCGGTGGCGATGGTCTATCAGCAGTTCATCAATTACCCCTCGCTGACGGTCTATGAGAATATCGCCTCGCCACTGCGCGTGCAGGGTAAGCCGAAAGCCGAGATCGAAACCCGCGTGCACGAGGCCGCGGCCTTGCTCAAGCTTGAGCCCTATCTGAAGCGCACGCCGCTGCAACTCTCCGGTGGCCAGCAGCAGCGCACGGCGATTGCCCGCGCGCTGGTCAAGGGCGCCGATCTCGTGCTGCTCGATGAGCCGCTCGCCAATCTCGACTACAAGCTGCGGGAGGAATTGCGCACCGAACTGCCGAAGATTTTCGAGGCCTCCGGTGCGATTTTCGTCTATGCGACGACGGAGCCCTCCGAAGCGCTTTTGTTGGGCGGCAGCACCGTGTGTCTGTGGGAAGGCCAGGTTCTGCAGGTCGGCCAGACCTCCAAAGTTTATCGCCATCCCGAGACTCTCAAGGCCGCCGAAGTGTTCTCCGATCCGCCGCTCAATCTGGTGGCGATCGAGAAGAAGAACGGCAATGTGCATTATGCCGGCGGCGCAACGGCGCCCGCCAGCGGGCTCTACGCAAACCTCGCCGACGGCAGCTATCGCGTTGGCTTCCGCGCGCATCAGCTCGAAGTCGCCAGGGGTCTCGCCGGACGGCATGCGTTTCCGGCGGAAGTGACCGTGACCGAAATCACCGGGTCGGAAAGCTTCGTCCATCTAAAGCGCGACGCATCGAACTGGGTTGCGGTGCTGCAGGGCGTGCATGAATTCCTGCCCGGCCACATGCTCGACGCCGTGCTCGATCCCGCCAATCTGTTCGTCTTCGATGGCAGCGACCGTCTGGTTGCCGCTCCCAACAGCACGCAGGGAGCGTAACATGGCTCGCATCGATCTCGTCGATCTCGCGCAGTCCTACAGCGGCAATGATGCCGACCCGGAATCATTCGCGCTGAAGCCGATCTCAATGACCTGGCGGCAAGGCGGTGCCTATGCGCTGCTCGGCCCATCCGGTTGCGGCAAGACCACGCTGCTCAATTTGATCTCCGGCATCGTGACGCCGACGCGCGGGCAGATCCTGTTCGACGGCAAGGATATCACGCCGCTGTCGACGCAGAAACGCAACATCGCGCAGGTGTTCCAGTTTCCGGTCATCTACGACACCATGACCGTGGGCGAGAATCTTGCTTTCCCGCTGAAGAATCGCGGCGTGCCGAAGGCGCAGATCGATGCACGCGTCGCCGAAATCGGCGAACTCCTCGATCTCACGCCCTATCTGGGCCGCAAGGCGACCCGGCTAACGCCCGACGCCAAGCAGAAGATCTCGCTCGGCCGCGGCCTCGTGCGGTCCGATGTCGCCGCCGTATTGTTCGACGAGCCGCTGACAGTGATTGATCCCGCCCTGAAATGGGAGTTGCGATCGAAACTCAAGGCGTTGCACCGCGCGCTGGATCTGACCATGATCTACGTGACCCACGACCAGACCGAGGCGCTGACTTTTGCCGATACGGTGGTGGTGATGCATGACGGGCGTGTCGTGCAGTCCGGCACGCCTCAGGAATTGTTCGACAAGCCCGCGCATACATTCGTCGGCTATTTCATCGGCTCGCCCGGCATGAATATTGTACCCGCCGTAGTCAGCGGTCGCGAAGCGCGCATTGGGGGGCACGTCATCGCGCTGCAGCGCAGCTATGACAAGTTGCCAGTAGGTGCCACAATCGAAATCGGCGTTCGACCCGAATTCGTCCAAGTTGCGACGCCCGCGCCGGGCTTGCTGCTGGCGCAAGTCGAGCGCGTCGATGATCTTGGTCGTATCAGTTTTGCGCGCGTCCGCATTGGCGGCGTCAAATTCGCTGCGCGCGTACCCCAGGGATTTTCTGTTGCGGGGAGCGATGTCGGGCTGGTGTTCGACCCGTCGCGAGTGCACGTTTACGCTGACAGCCGCCTTGTTGAAGGGGGTGCGTGATGGACAAGACCGTCAATCAAAGGGCCTGGTTCCTCGTCCTGCCGGTGTTTCTCATCGTGGCGTTCTCCGCCGTGCTGCCGCTGATGACGGTGGTGAATTATTCGGTACAGGACACCTTCGGCAACAACCAGTTCTTCTGGAACGGCGTCGGCTGGTTCAAGGAATTGCTGGATCCCTCCAGCGATCTCGGCGGGCGCTTCTTCGCCTCGCTCGCGCGTAATCTCGCGTTCTCGGCGATCATCCTCGCCATTCAAGTACCGCTTGGCATTCTCGTCGCGTTGTCGATGCCGCGCGACGGCTGGCGCGTTGCGGTGTGTCTCGTGATCCTCGCGCTGCCGTTGCTGATTCCATGGAACGTGGTCGGCACCATCTGGCAGATCTTCGGGCGTCCCGACATTGGTCTGCTCGGCTACACGCTCAATCACATGGGCATCGACTACAATTACGTGTCGAACGAGTTCGATGCCTGGGCCACCGTCATCGTGATGGACGTCTGGCACTGGACCAGCCTCGTCGCGCTGTTGTGTTACGCCGGCCTGAAGTCGATCCCCGACGCCTATTATCAGGCAGCGCAGATTGACGGCGCGTCGCGCTGGGCGGTGTTTCGCGCCATCCAGTTGCCCAAGCTCAACCGCGTGCTGTTGATTGGCGTGCTGCTGCGCTTCATGGATAGTTTCATGATCTACACCGAGCCTTTCGTCGTCACCGGCGGCGGGCCTGGCAATTCGACCACCTTCGTCTCCATCGAACTCGTCAAGATCGCGCTCGGCCAGTTCGATCTCGGCAAGGCTGCCGCGCTGTCGCTGGTCTATAATCTGATCGTGCTGATCGTGTGCTGGGTGTTCTACACCGTGATGACTAATGCCGGCGTCGATCACACCAAACCCGAGGGAGCGGTCTGATGCATACGATCCCCGGACGCCGCATTATCCTGGTGCTGTTCCTGTTCTTCTTGCTGCTACCGATCTACTGGCTCGTCAATATGAGCTTCAAGACTAATACCGAGATCGTCTCGACGATGACACTGTGGCCGCATCAGCCGACGCTGGCCAACTACATCCGCATCTTCACCGACGAGAGCTGGTATTCCGGCTATATCAATTCGCTGAAATACGTCATCATCAACACCATCCTGTCGATCTCCTTCGCGCTGCCCGCGGCCTATGCGTTCTCGCGCTATCGCTTCCTCGGCGATAAGCATCTGTTCTTCTGGCTGCTGTCGAACCGGATGGCGCCGCCTGCGGTATTCGCGCTGCCATTCTTCAATCTCTATTCGGCCATCGGCCTGTTCGACACGCCATGGGCCGTGGCGCTGGCGCATTGCCTGTTCAACGTGCCGCTCGCAGTATGGATCCTCGAAGGCTTCGTGTCGGGGGTGCCGCGCGAGATCGACGAGACAGCGTTTCTCGACGGCTACTCGTTTCCGAAATTCTTCGTGAAGATTCTCGTGCCGTTGATTGCATCTGGCATCGGCGTCGCCGCGTTCTTCTGCTTCATGTTCTCCTGGGTCGAACTGCTGCTCGCGCGCACGCTGACCTCGGTGAATGCCAAGCCGATCTCGGCGGTCATGACACGCACCGTGTCGGCCTCGGGCATGGATTGGGGCCTGCTCGCCGCTGCCGGCGTGCTGACCATCATCCCCGGTGCGCTCGTCATCTGGTTCGTCCGCAATTACATCGCGCGCGGCTTCGCGCTTGGCCGGGTCTAGGAGGTCGTCATGGAAAATATTGCATGGATGGCCTGGACGCCGCCGACGGCGATCTTCTTTGGGCTGCTGGCATTGACGCTGGGCACCATGACTTGGCTCGCAGTTGCCTATCCCGAAGCCGAACGCATCGGCATCCTGCGCATTCCTACCACGCGCGGCGACCGGCTGTTCCTGTCGCTGATCGCGGCGGCCGTCATCCACCTGTTGTGGATCGGTTTCGTCGGCAGCGATCCGATCGCGACGCTGCCGATCGGTGAGGAAGGACTTGAGATCTCGAACCTGTGGTTCGCTACATTGATTTCGCTGGTCTCGGCGGTGGCAATTTTCCGCACCGTCTGACCGGCATGGACTGCAGTCTCGGGATGAACCCGGGCCTGAAACAGAAGTGAGGGAGGAAGCTATGAGGCACCAGACGACACAGGCACGTCGCCCGACGCGCCATATCATGATGACCAGCGCTGCTGCGTTGATCACGGCGACTGCGTTGCTCGCCGCGCCGGCCAAGGCCGACGACGCCACCATTCAGAAGTGGATTGACAGTGAATTCCAGCCATCGACGCTGTCGAAGGCAGAGCAGCTCAAAGAGCTGCAGTGGTACGAGAAGGCTGCTCAGCCGTTCAAGGGCATGGAGATCAATATCGTCTCCGAAACCATCACCACGCACGAATACGAATCGCGCACGCTGGCCAAGGCGTTCTCCGAAATCACCGGCATCAAGCTGAAGCACGACCTGATCCAGGAAGGCGACGTGGTCGAGAAGCTGCAGACCCAGATGCAGTCCGGCAAGAACGTCTATGACGGCTGGATCAACGACTCCGACCTGATCGGCACACATTTCCGCTACGGCCAGACCGTCGCGCTGTCGGACTACATGACCGCAGAAGGCAAGGACGTCACCAGCCCGACGCTCGACGTCAAGGACTTCATTGGAACGTCCTTCACCACCGCGCCGGACAAGAAGATGTATCAACTGCCCGACCAGCAGTTCGCCAACCTTTACTGGTTCCGGTACGACTGGTTCACCAATCCCGACTACAAGGCCAAGTTCAAGGCCAAGTATGGCTACGATCTCGGCGTGCCCGTGAACTGGTCGGCCTATGAAGATATTGCCGAGTTCTTCACCAACGACATCAAGGAGATCAACGGCGTCAAGGTCTATGGCCACATGGACTACGGCAAGAAGGATCCGTCGCTCGGCTGGCGTTTCACCGACGCCTGGCTATCGATGGCCGGCAATGGCGACAGGGGTCTTCCGAACGGTCTGCCCGTCGATGAGTGGGGCATTCGCATGGAAGGCTGTCGTCCGGTCGGCTCCTCCGTCGAGCGCGGCGGCGATACCAACGGTCCGGCAGCGGTCTACTCGATCGCGAAATACCTCGACTGGATGAAGAAGTATGCCCCGCCGCAGGCGCAGGGCATGACCTTCTCGGAGTCGGGGCCGGTGCCGGCGCAGGGCAATATCGCCCAGCAGATGTTCTGGTACACCGCCTTCACCGCCGACATGGTGAAGCCGGGTCTTGCGGTCATGAATGCCGACGGTACGCCGAAGTGGCGCATGGCCCCGTCGCCGCATGGCTCGTACTGGAAGGAAGGCATGAAGCTCGGCTATCAGGACGTTGGTTCGGGCACGCTGCTCAAGTCGACCCCGGCAGATCGCCGCAAGGCAGCCTGGCTCTATCTGCAGTTCATCACCTCGAAGACGGTGTCGCTGAAGAAGAGCCATGTCGGTCTCACTTTCATTCGTGAGAGCGACATCTGGGACAAGTCGTTCACCGAACGTGCGCCGAAGCTCGGCGGTCTGGTCGAGTTCTATCGCTCGCCGGCCCGCGTGCAGTGGTCGCCGACCGGCAACAACATCCCGGACTATCCGAAGCTGGCGCAGTTGTGGTGGCAGAACATCGGCGATGCGTCGTCCGGTGCGAAGACCCCGCAGCAGGCGATGGACTCACTGGCCGCAGCTCAGGATTCGGTGCTCGAACGTCTTGAACGATCCAAGGTTCAGGGCGAATGCGGACCGAAGCTGAACAAGAAGGAAACGGCCGAGTTCTGGTATGCGAAGTCCGCCAAGGACGGCAACATCGCGCCCCAGCGCAAGCTGGCCAACGAGAAGCCGAAGGGCGAGACGGTGGACTACGACACGCTGATCAAGTCGTGGCCCGCGACTCCGCCGCAGAAGCGCGCGTCGAACTAAGACGAGCTTTCTGAACAAACAAAAAAGGCCGGGAGCGATCCCGGCCTTTTCTCTTGCTGTCATTCCGGGTTCACGCCCGCAAAGATGCGTGTGCGCCCCGGAATGACGGCGTACTTACTCCGCTGCCTGCTTCGCGCCCAGCACCGGGTAATCCGTGTAGCCCTTCGCGCCGCCGCCATAGAACGTCGCCTTGTCGGCATCATTGAGTGGCGCGCCGGCCTTCAGGCGCTCGACCAGATCCGGATTCGAGATGAACGGCTTGCCGAACGCGATCAGGTCGGCGGCATCGGCCGCGAGAACCTTGTTGGCCAGCGCGAGATCGAAGCCGTTATTGGCGATATATGTGCCCTTGAAGCGCTTGCGCAGGCTGGCATAGTCGAACGGTGCGACATCGCGCGGACCGCCGGTCGCGCCTTCGACGACATGCAGATAGACCAGCTTCTCGGCGCTAAGCCCGTCGGTGATGTAGTCGAACAGCTTTTGCGCCTGCGTGTCGGCGGCGGCATCGTTGGCCGGCGTCACCGGCGAGATGCGGATACCGGTTCTGTCGCCGCCGATTTCCTTGGCAACTGCCGCGGCCACTTCCAGCATTAGTTTGGCGCGGTTCTCGAGCGAACCGCCATAGGCGTCGGTGCGCTTGTTGGTGCTGTCACGCGCGAATTGCTCGAGCAGATAACCATTGGCGCCATGGATCTCTACGCCGTCGAAACCGGCCTCGACCGCATTGGCAGCGCCGCGTGCGAAACTATCAATGACACCTTGAATTTCACCCAGCTCCAGCGCGCGGGGCTCCGAGACGTCGGTGAAGGTGTTGTTGACGAAGGTCTTGGTGTTGGCGCGGATCGCCGAAGGGGCCACCGGCGCGCCGCCATTCGGCTGCAGGCTGACATGCGAGATACGGCCAACGTGCCAGATCTGCATATAGATATGACCGCCCTTGGCATGCACGGCCTCGGTCACCTTCTTCCAGCCGGCGATCTGCTCCTTGGTATAGATGCCCGGGACGTCCTGATAGCCTTGGCCCTGCTGCGAGACGGGTGTGCCTTCGGTTACCAGAAGGCCGGCGCTGGCACGCTGGCTATAATATTCGATCGCCAGCGGGTTCGGCACGTTGCCCGGCAATGCGCGATTGCGCGTCAGCGGCGCCATCACCGTGCGATTGGTCAGCGTGTTTGCACCAAGCTTGTAGGGTTCGAAGAGTTTGGACGTGCTCATGATGAATGATCCAGTCGATGAAAGGTGAAATCGAATTGGGCATCATGCAGCGCATTGGCAATACCGCTGCGCTGCATGTCGTTGGTTCAGGATAAAACGATCGTGGCGATGACGGATTGAATGATCATGATCTCTCTATCGGTCGGCCAGCAGCCGAATATCCTGCGGTGATGGCGCGGCTTACTGCGCGCCGAGGAAGTCGCGCTTGCCGACATCGATGCCGCACATCCGCAGGATGCCGTGGGCAGTGGTGATGTGGAAATAGAAGCTCGGTAGCGAGAAGCTGGTGAGGAATTGCTGGCCGGACATGGTGGTGGTCTTGCCGGGGCCGGTGGGGAAGGTGATCTCCCGGGTCTCGCCGCCGTCGAATTGGGCGGGCTTGTAGTTCTTCAGGTAATCGACGGTCCTGCCGATTCGCTGCTGCAATTCATCGAAGGTCGTTTCGGTATCCGGCACCGCCGGCACTTCGCTGCCGGACAGGCGCGCGCTGCCCTTGGTGGCGAAATCGCAGGAGAGCTGGACCTGCCGGCTCAGCGGCAGCATGTCCGGGAAAAGTCGCGTGCCGAGCAGGACGGCGGGCTCGATTTTCTTTCCGGCAGCATAGGCTTCGGCCTTTTTCAGGCCAGCGGACAAACTGCCCAGCATCTGCAGATAGGCAGGCACGACGGAATCATAGAACGGCATGAGGATGCTCTTTTGTGATGCGTTTCGAGGCACAGCGCGGCAGGTCGAGAAAGATGCTGTTGCATGGAGTTGGGGCGCGGTTGGCTGATTTCAACCGCCCGGCCTCACAAAAGAGAAGAAATTTCGAGGCTTATCCCGATAAGGGGATACCGATTCTTCGCTTCGCTTTATCCCCCGGATTTCAATGCTGTGAGCAATTCGGCCGTCGGCCAGGAGTCCGCGGGCAGGCCGAACTTGACCTGCATGGCCTTCACCGCGGTGCGGCTCTGCTGGCCGAGAATGCCGTCGATCTTACCGACATTGAAGCCGCGCTTCACCAGCAGTTGCTGCAGTTCGCGGAGTTCAGGATGTGACAGCTGCGCGACAGGGGCGGAGGGCTGCCGCATCTTGGAGGCGCCATTGATGCGGGTGGCGAGATAGGCTGCTGTCGTCGAATAGATCAGCGAATTATTCCATTCGGTATAGGCGGCGAAATTCGCGTAAGCGAGGAAGGCGGGGCCGTGCCGGCCCATCGGCAGCAGCAGCGATGCCGGCATGCTGTCATTCGGCAGTGGCCGTCCGTCGGGATAGCTAACGCCGAATGTCGCCCATTTCGCGCGGGGCAGTTGGATGGTGAGATCGGCCTGATCCCACGGCACGTTGTCGGTGACCCGCACCTCCTGCAGCCATGGCTCGCCGCGCCGCCATTTCAAACCGGTGGAAATGTAGTGCGCGGTCGAGCCGATCACGTCGGCGGGGCTGCGCAGCAAATTGCGATGACCGTCGCCGTCATAGTCGACGGCATAGTTGAAATAATGCGTCGGCAGGAATTGCGTCTGGCCGAGTTCGCCGGCCCATGAGCCGATCATCTCGGCCGGCGAAAGGTCGCCGCGATCGATGATCTTCAGCGCGGCGATGGTCTCGTCCTGAAACATCTTCGAACGGCGGCAGTCATAGGCCAGCGACACCAGCGAGCGCAGCGTCTGCAGATTGCCCATCTGCACGCCGAAGTCGCTCTCGAGCGCCCAGAACGCGGCGATGACGGCCGGCGGCACGCCATACTCTTTCTCTGCACGTGCAAAGGCTGCGGCATTCGCCTTGATCTTCAGCTGCCCGTTCTGCATCCGGTAGTCCGCCGCCATGCGTCCGGCAAATTGCGTGAACAACTGCCCGAACACCCGCTGCCCGCGGTCGCGATTGACGATGCCCTGATCGTAGACGAGATAGGGCGCCGCTTCTGCCATCGCGCGCTGCGATACCCCGCTAGCGATAGCCTGCTGCTTCAGGGCGGCAAGGAATTGATCGAAGCTCTGGCCGCCATGGCAGGATGCGGCGCGCTGGGCGGAAGCGGGGGAGATCGAGAATACGAGTGTGGCGAGAGCGAAGCATGTAGCCAAAAGCGCCGCATGCTTGCTCAAAGTCGAAATGTTCCGCATTAAAGTCCCCACAACGTCATGGCCGGGCCTGACCTGGCCATCCATCTTTCTTGACTTACTAACAAGCAAGATGGATTGCCGGGTCAAGCCCGGCAATGACACCTTTTGCCGTGAAGCTTCGTTTCATCAGCCGTTGCTTGCGTATCGCGGCGTCCGTCTGTGTTTGACGAGCTGCTTCGCCGCCTCCGCTGCGGCGTCGATATAGCTGCGTCCGCCATGGATCAGCGTCAGTGACATCGCGCCTTCCGTCAGCAGGACGATCTCGCGCGCATGCTGCTCAGGTCGCGTCACCCGGGCATCGGCCAGCTTCCGGGCGAGCCAAGCCTCGGTCTCCGCCTTGGCCCGTTTGGCGATGGCGCGTGCGGGATGTCCGGGTAGGTCGGCGAGTTCGACGACGAGGCGTGTAAAGCCAGACCCGGACCAGCGTGGCGTCGTGCTGGCCCATCCCACGAGCTGACCGAAATAGGAATCGATCAGGCCATCCCGATCCACAGGCATCCGGTCGCCGATGCGTTTGAGTCGCTCGGCGGCAAGCTCGTGATAGCGCATCAGCACCGCCGCAAGCAGATCGTCCTTGCTGCGAAAGTACGCGTAGACTGTTCGCTTCGTCACATCGGCGCGTTCGGCGATGCCATCGACACTGGTGCGGACGAAGCCCGACCTCCAGAACGATTCATAGGCTGCTTCGACGATTCGATTTCTCGTTTCGGCACTTTTCGTGCGCATGGTGACCGCCGCCCCTAAAGTATACTCAGCAGTACATTTACAGATCGAGGCTGGCTTGAAAAGCTCCATACAGCCCCTTCGCTTGTTGCGAAGAGTCCTGCCGTTGTGACCACACCCGGAGCCATTCATGAAGAACGTCGCATGTATCGCGGATTTGCACAGGCTTGCTTCACGCAAGGTGCCCCGCGCGTTCTTCGACTATGTCTGCGCGGGCTCCTACGAGGAAGAAACCCTCCGGGCCAACATCGACGACTTGCGCAAGGTCAAGCTGCGCCAGCGTGTGCTGGTGGATATGAGCGGCCGCGACCTCAGCACCACGATCCTCGGCGAGAAAGTGCCGTTGCCGATCGCGCTTGCGCCCGTCGCGCTGACGGGGCTGCAACACGGCAACGGTGAGATCCTTGCGGCGCAGGCGGCAAATGACGCCGGCATCCCGTATACGCTCAGCACGATGTCGATCTGCTCGATCGAGCAGGTGGCCGAAGCGACCGGAAAGCCGTTCTGGTTTCAGCTCTATATGATGCGTGACCGCAGCTTTATCGCCGAGCTGATCGGCCGCGCGCGCGCCGCGAACTGCAGCGCACTTGTTCTGACGGTTGATCTTCAGGTTCTCGGGCAGCGTCACTGCGATGTGCGCAACGGCCTGTCCGTTCCGCCTGAATTCCGGCTCGGAAACATTCTCAACATGGCGACCAAGCCGGCTTGGCTGCTGAGCGTGCTGAAGAGCAAGAGCCGCACCTTCGGCAATCTGGCCGGTCACGTGAAGGGCATGGAGGATGTTAAATCCCTGGCGCAATGGACGGCTACGCAATTCGACCAGGGCCTGAGCTGGGACGATATCGCTTGGGTGAAAAGCCAGTGGCCGGGCAAGCTGATCCTGAAGGGGATTCTCGATGTTCAGGACGCCAGGCTCGCCGTGAAATCCGGAGCCGATGCCATCGTTGTGTCCAACCATGGCGGGCGACAGCTCGATGGTGCGGCATCATCGATCTCAATTCTGCCTGACATTGTCGATGCCGTGGGCTCCGAGATCGAGATCATGTTTGACGGCGGCATCCGCACCGGCATGGATGTCATGCGCGCGCTCGCACTGGGCGCAAAGAGTTGCCTGGTCGGTCGGCCTTATGCATGGGGCGTCGGCGCGGGCGGCAAAGCCGGCGCCGCCAAGGCGATCGATATTCTGGCCAAGGAACTCGACGTTACGTTGGCGCTCTGCGGCTACAAGCGCGTGGCCGATATCAACCGGGAGGCTGTCGCAGTGGCGACCAGCGCGATGAAGGTCACAGCTCCCGCGCATTGCTGAACGCAAAGCTCGAGACCCGCCGCGTATTCTCGTCCAGGATCAGGCTGCGCGTAATCGGCGGCTCGGCGCGCTGGCTGCAATTCTCGCGCTCGCAGAGGCGACAATTGACGCCGATCGGTGTGCCTTCGGTCTTTTCCAGATCAAGGCCTGCCGAATAGGCCAGCTTGCCGGCATGGCGGATCTCGCAGCCGAGGCCGATGGCGAAGCGCGGTTGCGGCTGCGGATGCGGCGCTGCGGGCCGGCGTAGTGTCTGTGCGATGGAGAAGTAGCGGCTGCCGTCGGGCAGTTCGATCACCTGGCTCAGCAGACGGTCCGGCGTGTCAAAGGTCGAGTGCACGTTCCACAGCGGACAGGTGCCGCCGAATTTCGAGAACGGGAAGGTGCCGGATGAAAACCGCTTCGAGACGTTGCCGGCATTGTCGACGCGCAGCATGAAGAACGGCACGCCGCGCGCATTCGGTCGCTGCAGCGTGGTGAGGCGATGGCAGATCTGCTCGAATCCGACATTGAAGCGCTGGCCGAGCACCTGCACGTCGTAGCTCAGCGCTTCCGCTGCGCTATGAAACGCTGCATAGGGCATCAGTGCGGCGGCTGCGAAATAGTTGGCCAGCGTGATGCGATAGAGCCGCCGTGTGGTGTCGTCGAGCGGCCCGGCGCGGCCGATGATACTCTCGAAATTTGACGAGCACTCGACGAGACCGATCTGGAACGCGACCTGAAAGGCGCGGCCCGGCGCATCGACCATTTCGGAGATCAGCAATTGCCGGCGATGCCGGTCGAAGCGTCTGAGCGTCTCGCGCATCACATCCACCGGCATAATGCGGGTGACGATCGAATATTTGTCGCGCAGCCGCGCGCTCAGCGCCGCAAACAGATCCTGCGACGGCACATTGATCTCGTCGCGCAAGCCCTCGGCCGCCGTTTCGAGTTCGGGAAAGTAATTGCGATTGGCCTCGATCAGGTCGCGCACGCGTTCGATCGGATTGGCTTCGAATGGCGCGCCTTCATGGCGATCGGCCATCTGCGCCGCCACCATGGTCTCGCCGCGCCGCGCTTCGGTATAGGCCGCGTAGAGCCGCTGCAGCGCATGCGTGACACCGGGACAGAGTTCGGCAAGGTCGCGCAATTCCTGTTTCGGCAAATCGATCTGGCGAAACAGCGGGTCGGAAAAGATTTCGTTCAGCTCCGCGAAGAAGCGATCTTCATCCGCCGTCGCGAGATCACGGAGATCGAGGTCATAGGTCTCGGCGAGGCGCAGCAGCAACTGCGCGGTGACCGGTCGCTGGTTGCGCTCGATCAGATTGATGTAGCTCGGCGAAATGCCGAGGCCCTCTGCCATCTGGGTCTGGGACAGGCCCTGTTGCTGCCGGATCCGCCTGAAGCGCGGCCCCACGAACAGCTTCTTGCCAGACTCGCCCGCCATCCGCGCCAAATTCCTGGTTCCCCGAGTCGCCACTCGGTCGTTGATTGTGACAAAATTGACAAAATAACATTTATTACAAGTCGTGATGTTACATCACATCACCATTCAAACACAAGGCATCTGGTGGTTTTGTCTGACATGGCGTTATCTGTTCACACGGTGAATGCATCGCATGTCACGAATGTCGATTTAAGGAATGAACAGGAGCACGACATGTCACACGGTAGCAATTTCTGGGTCATCGGCGGCGAGTTCGGTTCGATGAACTTCCACAAGCTGGTTGAAGGCTCGGCCCAGGTGCAGGGCCCGTTCAAGACGCGCAAGCAGGCCGAAGAAGCCTGGAAGACCGTGTCGGAAGAGAATCGTCACCGCGCCGGCGTCCGCTTCTCCATCGTCGAAGAGCCGAGCCGCCAGGTCGCTTAGGACTGACGGTTCGCCTGAGGCTGAGACCCCGAGCGGCGCCAGTGCCGCCGCTCGCCTCAAGCCTGTCGCTGATTTGCCCATAAGAAGACGTCCAAGGATATCAGCGGCCTCATCCGGGAAACCGGGTGGGGCCGTTGATGCGTTTAGCGGCCAAGCCTCTGGAAACAAACGGCCTTTCCGGAACTCGTGGTTACTGATAGGTTACTGCCCGGTGGATGGCGCGCTCAGGCAGCCAGAAAGGGGTCCAGCGTGGCGAGTAAGGGGACGAAAGCTGTCGAGGAAGCCAGGCCGCAGCGGCTGCGCGACGCGTTGCGTCAGGCCCGCATCGAGGCGGCCGATCGTACCGGTGTCGTCGTCGAGCTGCGCGATGCCGAAGTGGCGCGGCTGGAGATCCTCAATGAAGCGCTCGACCCGCTGTTCGCCGAGGTCCCTGTTGGCATCGAGATGTTCGACCGGGGCATCAGCCAGGGCGACACGCCGCGGCTGTGGATCGACATGGTCGCCCATGTCGCGATGGGTCGCGACAAGCGCATGTATCGCTTCGTGCAGGACACCCGCCACGGTCGCGTGGTGCTGGCCGAGGCGCATGACGTTCCGACCATCGTAAAGGCGGTCACCGACTATATCGCGCGCCGCATGATTGAGCGCGAGCACGCGCTGGTAACAATGCCGGCGCCGGAGGTAGCGACGGCGGTGAAGAAGCCGCGCAGCAGATTCTGGCCGTTCGTGTTCGGTGTGATTGTCGGCGTCGTGGGACTATTTGCGCTCGCGCTGTTCGTGTCCGTGCGCGGACATTAGTCACGCTACACCAGCATCGTCCGCGTCAGCTCGTGCACCATATTGCTGCCCCCGAATCCTCGCACCGTCTGCTCGCAGCGCCAGCGTTCGCCGTCGCGTTCGATGGCGAACAGATTGTAGGCGGCTGCCGGCTTGTGGCCGTGTGCAACCGATGATGCCGATGGCACGCCGATTGCGGGAATGCGCCGCTGTGGGCCGTCGAACCACATGGTCGAATGAATGTGGTCGTGGCCGTGCAGGATCAGTTCGACACCGTGGCGCTTGAGCACATCTTGCAGCGCTTCGGAATCCGTCAGTCGCTTCATTTTCTGCTTTGAGCGTAGCGGATGATGAATCAGCAATACGCGAAACAGATGAGCGTCGGCGAGGCCGCCAAGCATAATGTTGAGCGCCCTAAGCTGTGCGTCCCCGAGCGAGCCCGTCGCCATGAACGGCGCAGTCGGCACGCTTGACGACACGCCGATCA
Source organism: Tardiphaga sp. 42S5 (assembly GCF_034044155.1). Classification (NCBI taxonomy): domain Bacteria; kingdom Pseudomonadati; phylum Pseudomonadota; class Alphaproteobacteria; order Hyphomicrobiales; family Nitrobacteraceae; genus Tardiphaga; species Tardiphaga sp. 42S5. Next base: position 1,668,326 of record NZ_CP139027.1, read on the forward strand.
GTGCCAGCGGGCCGCGGATACGCAGGAACGGAAAGCGCGTGTCCGCGGTATCGTCGCTGCGCATATAGTCGCCGAAGGTTGCCGCAAAGCGCTCCGGTGCCCCGCGCACATAGGCGTCGTGATTGCCGGGGGCTAGGGAGACCTTGTCCGGTGTGCCGACGCTCTCGATCCAGCGGCGCGCGCGCGGGAATTCGGCATCCAGGGCGAGATTCACGAGATCGCCGGTGACGGCAATATGGTCCGGCTGCTGCGCCTGCATGTCGCTGACGATGACATCCAGCATATCGCGGCGGTGGATCAGATGCCGGTTACGCCGCCAGTTCAGATAGCCGAGCACGCGCTGCCCCAGGAGCTCGCGCCATTGCGGCTCTGGCATCGGCGGAACATGCGGATCGGACAGATGGGCGAGGGTGAAAGCGGTCATGAGAAGCGATCTGCCCCTGCGCGTACGTGAACAAGCCGGCTCAATGCGCCCTCATGCCTGTGAAATCCCTGCATGTTTTGGCAAGGTGGGGCATATGACGCAAGCACCCACCGTGTCGCCAGCCAGGAATTTGCCGCGATGACCTCACCGACGTTGCGGCAGCGGCTGGAGCCGACCCTGCGCAAATTCGTGCATCTGTATTTTCGCTTCGCCCGCGGCATGACCTTGGGCGTCCGTGCCGTGGTGCTCGATGCCGACAATCGCGTGTTTCTGGTCCGGCACACTTACGTGACCGGCTGGTATTTGCCCGGCGGCGGCGTCGAGGTCGGCCAGACCTTTCGCGAGGCGCTGGACATGGAGCTGCGGGAAGAGGGGCGCATCGAACTCACCGGAGAGCCGGTTCTGCATGGTGTCTTTCTCAACAACCATGTCTCGATCCGCGATCATGTGGCTGTCTATGTGGTCAGGCAGTTCCAGCAGGACCGGCTGCCGGAGCCCAATCGCGAAATCGCCGAAACCGGCTTCTTCGTCCTCGATGCCCTGCCTCACGACACCACCGAGGGCACCCGGCTGCGGCTGGCCGAGATCTTCGACGGCAAGCCGATCAGTGCTACCTGGCGGGTCTGATCCCGTCCGCCCGGGCAATGGACCGCGCGCCCGCCAAATGCTATCCCGCCTCCCGACATGAATGACCTTTCTCTGACCATCCTGGCGGAAACCGCCAACGACGCCCAGATCATCGAACGGCTGCATGCCCGCACCTTCGGCCCGGGCCGTTACGTGCTATCAGCCTACCGGCTGCGTGAACATGTCGGTCATCTGCTCGACCTGTCTTTCACGGCACGGATCGGCACGCTGCTGGTCGGCTCGGTCCGGCAATTGCCGATCTGTGTGGGTGATACGCCGGCACTGCTGCTCGGGCCGCTGACCGTCGAGCCGCCATTCCGCAGCCGCGGCGTCGGCCGCAAGCTGCTGGACCGCGCCATCGCCGATGCGCGCAAGAAGGGCCACAAGCTCATCGTGCTGGTCGGCGACGAGCCCTATTACCGCCGGGTCGGCTTCAAGGCGATCCCTAAGGGCAATGTGACCATGCCGGGTCCGGTCGATCAAAACCGGTTGCTTGTGCTCGAGCTGGTGGAAGGCGCTGCTGCGGGTCTCGCCGGCGCTGTTCGGCCGGACTGGGACGCGGCGAAGTCGTAGCCACGAACTGTCAGTCCGGGGCGGAAGCAGCGCAAGTTCCACGCAAACCCGGAATCCCGAAGTGCTTTGCATTGAGCTTCACTACATCGAGATTCCGGGTCTGCGCCCGAAGAGGGCGCAGCCCGGAATGACGAGGTTAGCTGCTCAGAACTTCACACTCGCGAACGCCCGCACGTTTAGTCCGGGCTGCAGCACGTTGTCCTTGTTATAGGACACCGCGTTGCGGATGTTCTCGTTCAACAGGTTGTTGCCGACCACGCCGACGGTCATCTCCTTGGCGCCGTAGATGCGCGGGTCGAGCAGCGTCTTGTAGCTCACTTCGGCCTTCAGGAGATTGTAGCCCGATGTCGGCGTCTCGGCGATCTCAGCGATGTCGTTCTGTGCGAAGGCATGCAGCAGATTCACGCGGGCAAACCAGTTGGTATCGCGCCAGAACAGACCGCCGCCGGCACGCACGGGCGGGATGCGCGGCACATTGGTGCCGTCGCTGAAGGTCGCGCGCACGATGTCGGCCTGGGTCTCGATGCCCCATGTGCCGCCATAGATTTGCGCAACGTCGAGCTGGCTCTGGAATTCGCCGCCGCGGAAGGTGGCGTCACGCTGCGAATAGATCGCCTGGTTCAGTTCGAGGCCAAGCCCCGCCTGGCAGACTCCATCTCCGCAGGTGTTGCCGGTCAGGCGGCGATAGATGAAGCCGTTATACTGCGTGTAGTAGCCGGTGAGCTCGAAGCGGAACGGACCGGCGGCACGGCGCAGGCCGAGTTCGACCGACTTCGCCGTCTCGATGCCGAGATTGGGATTGCCGATGTCGAAGGTCTCCGTCGCATCATGTCCGCCGCGCGAGAACAGTTCGGCGGGCTTCGGTGCGCGCTCGGTATATTGCGCGGTGATGCTGGCGGAGAGCCCATACCAGGGCAGATCCTGGATCAGACCGATGCTGCCGCTCTTCGGCGTGAAGGTCAGGTTGCGCCCGACAGCCGGCCCAATGGTACCGGGATCGGCATTGAGATCGAACTCGTTCGGAATCGAAGATGGCGTCGTACCGGACAGTTCGACATGCTCGATGCGGCCGGCGATCTGCGCCTTCGTGGTTTCGGTGAACTTGAACTCGTTGAAGCTGTAGCCGGCGACCCTTGTATTCTTGTTCGGATCCCACAGGCCATTGAGAGGGCTGCCGATGTCGTCGGGGCTTGGTGCCGTCAGTTCCTGGTGGTTGACCTGGAGGCCGAAGGCCGACGTGATCGTGGCGAAGCGCGCATTGAACGGTATCATCTGCACTTCGAGCCGGCCTTCTTGCTCCTTGTTCGTGAAGGTCTGGCGCACGCCGTCGGACAAGGGATCGCTGGCGTCGGCAAGGCCGATCTCGTTGTGCTTGTAGTCCGTCGCGCCGGCCCAGAAGCGGATCGCTTCGACCGCCGCGGCGTCCGGGCGATATTCGCCCTTCGCCGTGAACTTGGTTTGCTGGCCGGCGATACGGGTGCCGACCTGCGCGCCTTCAACGCCCGGAATGTGATAGGTCGTGTTGTTCTGTGTGATCGCCGCGCCGATATAGCCGCCGGTGAAGAAGTAGGAGCCGCCGACCGATGCGCCGGCCGACTGGTTAGCCGAGTTCGGCTGACGCCCGTTGAAGGCGAGGCCGGGCGCGGCATAAGGATAGCTCGGCACATTGTAGTCGCCGGCCTTGCGGCCATAGACATCGGCATGAACCGCGACATTGCCGCCGCCGGCATCGAGCAGGATGCCGCCATCAACACCGCGATCCACCGAACTGAACGAGGTGCGGACTTCGGCATTCATGCAGCCCGGCGCCGCGAGACCGGCGGCCGGCGCCTTCACCGGCATGCCATAGCTCTGGAACGGCGCCGCCACGGCGCAGTTCGGCAGCGCGTCGGGAATGCGATTGTTGGATGAGCTGACCACGCCGCCGATCGACTGCGAGCCATAACGCAGCGTCGCCGGGCCGCGAATGACTTCGACCTGATTGGCGGCGAACGGATCGACAGGCACGAAATGATCTTCGCCGAGATCGGATGCGCCATTGCTGCCGATGCCGTTTTCGACGATGCCGACCCGGTTTACGTCGAGACCCCTGATGATCGGCCGGCTCGACGCGCCCGGTGCGTAGCCGGAGCCGGTGATGCCGGGCTTGTTGGCGAGGAGGTCGCCGAGCGTCGAGGCGCCAGAGCGGCGGATCTCGTCATTCGGCAGCACGGTGACGGTGGCGAACTGATCGGTGACGATCGGGAGTTCGCCCTGCTGGGCTTGAACGGCCGGCTCCGCCTCGACGGGCACCGGCGCCGCGTTGCGGTTCGGCGCGGGACGCGTGACATGGGTATGCGCGGTGCGTGACGGCACCGGCTTGCGGCGCACGATCGGGCTTGGCGCAGTGACTTCCACGGCAGGAAGCTGCGTCTGCGCGCGCGCGGATAGCGGGAGGCAGCTCAGTCCCACTATGGCGGATGTGCCGAGCAGGAGGGCGCGCTTGAATTGAATCGACATAGGTTTGTCCTGACTTCACCGGCGGCGCGCTCGGGCGCTTGCGCCGGGACTCGCGGTGATGCGAATCTGACTTCGGTTACGCCGTTCGCGAGGAATTCGCGGCAGCGATCGTCAAAGGATGTGTCAGGAAACAGGAGGGCCGCGCGGCTGCGATGCGCCGCTGATGGCGTCGAGATGGTCGAACTCAGCCTCGGTGATCTGCTGCAGCAGGACGGCGGCCTGCGGCAGCAGAAGAACCGGCGGTGCGGCGAACAGCGCAGTACCGGCCATCGCCATGACGGCGCAGATGGCGCAGGGATCGGCGGCGCGGTGATGGTGGTCAGTGTCCGGAGCAGACGGTGTTTGCGCAATGTCGTTGGCCGAGAGTGCCAAGGCAGCGTCGAGAGGGGCCGCGTGGACGGTCCCGCCATGGACGTGTCCGAATGACAGAACGAGCTGCACCGCCAGCGCGAACAGCGCCAGCTTTGCCCCATGTCTGATATTCGCGCGAAACCACTTCATGCCGACAGGCTGCCCCGGCATCGGTCGGCGGAGAGGTCTGCCAGCACCGATGTTATAATGTAACATCGCGCGATAGGCGGCCGGGTGTCAACGGCCAGTCATCTCCGGACACAGAAACCCGACCTGCTGTGTGATTATCGCCACGCTGCCTTCTTACCTTGTAACTTGCCTCCCGCCGTTTCTGCTAAGCTATGCGGAACGGTGGCAGGCGGGAGACCGAGTAACCTGAGGGACACCAAGCCCGTGGGAGAGCGCGGGTCCTTGCTTGCCGTTCCATCGAACCCGAACAGTCGCTTGGGCCGCTCAGCAAGCCCGGTTGCGCAAGGATGGGATCAGATGGACGCGATTTATGTTGGCATCGATGTGTCGAAGGATCGGTTGGACGTGGCGATGCGTCCGGGCGGTGAGAGTTTTGCGGTTGCCCGCAATGGTGCGGGGATCGATGATCTGATCGCGCGGCTGAAAGCGCGACCGCCACTGGTGGTGGCGATCGAGGCGACCGGCGGCTTCGAGACGGTGGTCGCCGCAGGATTGGCCGGCGCCGATCTGCCTGTGGTGGTGGTCAATCCGGCACAGGTGCGCGCCTTTGCCAACGCCCTCGGCAAGCGCGCCAAGACCGATCCGATCGATGCCATGGTGATCGCGCATTTTACCGAGGCGACCAAACCGCAACTGCGGCCGCTTCCCGATGCCACGACGCGGCTGCTAGCCGATCTGGTGGCGCGTCGGCGCCAGATCGTTGAGATGATGGCCGCGGAAGGCCAGCGTGCGCGGCGCGTCAGCAATCCGCGCCTGAAGAAGAGCATCGCCCGGCTCCACAAGGCACTGGAGAAGGAGTTGTCCGAACTGGACGACGACATCGGCGATCACGTGCGGGGATCGCCGGCCTGGGCCGAGAAAGAAGACTTGCTGGCGTCGGTGCCCGGCATCGGTCCGACCATCGCGCGCAGCCTGATTGCCGAACTGCCGGAGCTCGGCACACTCGATCGTCGTCAGATTGCGGCTCTCGCCGGTTTGGCGCCATGGACCCGGCAATCCGGCCAGTGGCGCGGCAAGAGCTTCATCGGCGGCGGCCGGGCCAATGTACGCCGCGTGTTGTTCATGGGAGCGATGGTGGCCGCCCGCTTCAATCCGCAGCTCAAACTGTTCCGCGACAAGCTCGTCGCCGCCGGCAAGCCCAAGCTCGTCGCTATCATCGCCGTCGCCCGCAAGCTGCTCACCATCCTCAACGCTATCCTGCGAGACAAGACCCCATGGCAGCATCAAAACGCTTGACCAAAAAGACAGTCGCTCTCCCCGCTTGCGGGGAGAGGGAAGAAGCTACCGGCTCTCTCTCAGCCATGTCGCGGCAAACGCGCCCAGCAGCAACAGTAAACCGATCAACCCTGCGAACACCGGTAGCACGCCGACGCCGCGGACCACGCTGGCATCGCGCATATGCACGCCCATCCAGCCGTCGCCGCGGAATACGGTCGAGGAGCGCACCGGCACGATACGCGGTAGCTCGATGCCCGAGCCTTCATTGATCCGTCGGGCGTCGCCGCCACTGGCCTGCGCCAGCGGCTTCAACATCTCGGTGGTCGAGGTGACCTCGGAGAATTCCTTCGGGTTGATCGGGCCGACATTGATCAGCGCCTTCAGCGTGCCGTCGGTGGCCTGCCACAGGCCGAGTTCATCGGCCGGCGTGGTCGCACGCCACAGTCCGGGCTCGCCGGCTGACAGCGTCAATTCGCGAGTCTTGCCCGATGGTGAGGTCACCGTCACGGGCTGCACCGCGTCGCCCATGGTCTGGCGCAGCACAACGAGATCCTTGCCCTGACTCTGCAGCTTCAGCGCTTCCTCGTCGAGATCCGGCTGCTTCATCAGCCAGTGCGACGTCCGCCGCAGCAGATCGAGATGCGGGCCGCCGCCCTCATAGCCGCGCGCCCACAGCCAGATGTGATCCGACAGCAGCAGTGCGACGCGGCCTTCGCCGGAACGCGACAGCAGCAGCAGCGGCTGACCGTCGGCACCGGTCATCACAGGGGGGGTGGTGGTGTTGCGGGTCTCGACGGTGCGGAAGAAGCGGCTCCATTTCGGCGGTTCGGAATTGGAGCCTTCGAGCCCGCGCGTCACCGGGTGACGCTTACCGATATCGCTGAGATGCGCATAGAACGGCTTCTCGCTGACACCGACGGGTTCGGCAGGGAGCACCGAATCCAGCGGTGTGCGCCAGATCGACGTGTTCGACGCATAGTCGGGACCAGCCGACACCAGCACGGCGCCGCCAGCGCGGACATAGCGCGCGATATTGTCGAAATAGGCGATCGGCAGCACGCCCTGGCGGGCATAGCGATCGAAGATGATCAGCTGGAATTCGTGAATCTTCTGCTGGAACAGCTCGCGGGTCGGGAAGGCGATCAACGACAGTTCGTTGATCGGCGTGCCGTCCTGCTTCTCCGGCGGGCGCAAAATCGTGAAGTGGACGAGATCGATCGACGCATCGGACTTCAGCAGGTTGCGCCAGGTGCGTTCGCCGGAGTGCGGCTCGCCCGACACCAGCAGCACGCGGAGTTTGTCGCGCACGCCGTCGATGGCGACCACGGCGCGGTTGTTGACCAGTGTCAGTTCATTATCGAGCGGCGAGGCTTCGATCTCGACGATGTTCGGGCCGGCATGCTTGATGTCGATATCGACTGATACGGTCTGGCCCGACAGCACCGTGCGCTCGCTCAGCGTATCACCGTCGCGGCGGATGGCGACGCGGGCGCGTTCGCCGGTGACGCCCTGATCGTCGAGGCGGAATGTGACGCGCTGCGACTGGCCGACGATGCCAAATCTGGGAGCAGCCGTGATGGCGATGCGGCGATCACGCTCGTCCTTGCGGCCGGTGATCAGCGCATGGACCGGCGCATTGAAGCCGAGACCCGCGACATTGGCCGGGATGTCATGGACGCGGCCGTCGGTGATCAGGAAGGCGCCGGCGACGCGGTCGGTCGGGACGTCGGAGAGCGCCGATGAGAGAGCGCCGAACAATTTGGTGCCGTCGGTCTCACCGTCAGCCTGTCCGGCTTCGACGACACGAACTTCGAGGCCCTTGACCTGCTTCAGCCGATCAACAAGTTGCTTCTGCGCTTCCTCGGTCTCCTTGGTGCGCTCGCCGAAATTCTGGCTCGGGCTCTTGTCGATGACGACGGCGGCGACCGAGGACAGCGGCTCACGCTCCTCGCGCGTGAAGGAGGGGTTGGCCAGCGCCAGCAGGATCAGCGTCAGCGCCACCACACGCACGGCGGCGCCGCGCGCACGGCCGAACAACAGCAACGCAGATATCACCACGATGGCCGCGAGGCCGATCCACAGCACGATGGTCGGGACGAGAGGCGTAAACGCGATGCCGTATTGCATGTCGCGCTCCTACTGTCCGAGACGTTCGATGAGTGCGGGCGCGTGCACCTGATCGGCCTTGTAGTTGCCGGTCAGCGTATACATCACGATGTTGACGCCGGCGCGGAACGCAAATTCGCGCTGCCGCGGTTCGCCGGGCGTCAGTGGCAGCATCGGCTGGCCATCGGGGCGCATCGCCCAGGCGCCGGCAAGATCGTTCGAGGTGATGATGATCGGCGACACGCCGTCGCCGCCACGAGCCGGACGCGAGGCAGCGTCATCGCCGTCGTCGCGCGGCAGCGTCTCGACCCAGGTCGGTCCGGAATTGAAGCGGCCGGGGAAGTCGCGCAGCAGATAGAAGGTCTTGGTCAGGACGTGTTCGCGCGGCACCGGCTCAAGCTCGGGCACATCCAGCGAGGACAGGATATTGCGCAGCGTCAGCATGCCGGGCGTCTGCGACTCGCCATTCGGTCCGGGCGGGGCTTCGACGGCATCGCGGGTGTCGAACAGCACCGTGCCACCTTGCTTCATGTAAGCGTCGATGCGGTTGATGGCCTCCTGCGGCGGCTTGGCGGCACCGGGAATGATCGGCCAGTAGATCAGCGGGAAGAAGGAGAGTTCGTCGCGAGAAGGATCGACGCCAACGGGCTCGCCGGCTTCCAGCGCGGTGCGCTGCGCGAGAAACAGCGTGAGGCCGGTCATACCGGACTTGACGATCGAGTCGACGTCGGCATTCCCCGTGACGACATAAGCGAGCCGGGTCTGCGACACGGCCTTGACGGCGAAATCGTCACTGGCTGGATCGGCCCGCGATGGCACCGGCGATCCCATGACGGTGCCGAGCGCGAATGCCACGGCGAGGGCAGCCGAGACGGCACGGCGGCGGAACATCGCGGCGATGGCACCGCCGAGCAGCGCGACGATGATCGCGTCCACCAAAAACAGCGCCAGCGCCGTGGAGAGCAGGATGCCGCGGAGGTCGCGCGGTTCAGCATTGGTGTAGCTGGCGCGGTTGGCCTTCAGGCCTGAGAAATCGATAGGCTCGATGCGATCGGCCGATGCCAGTGCATTCACTGCGAGCGGACCATCGGCAGGGCCATAGAAGCCCGGCGGGTGATCGAGCGTGGCGCGGTCGCGATAGTCAGCGGCGAGCGGCTTGGCCGTCGATGGCGGCGGGGTGAAAGCACCGAAACCATCGAGCGTGCGCAGCGGCGCAACCGTTTCCGCGCCAGTCTCGCCGGCGACACCTGCGCCGGGCGTGGACGTATAACCGGAGATATCGACGACCCTGCGCAGCATTTCGACGAAGGTGCCAGACAATGGCAGATCGGACCAGCGCATATCGGCGCTGACATGGAACAGGGTGACGAGACCCTTGCCGCGGCGTTCGCCAGTGACCAGCGGCGTGCCATCGACCAGCGACGCCCAGCTCTTCGAGGCCAGCGCAGCGTTCGGCTCGGCGAGCACCTGACGATTCACTGTGATGTCTTTCGGGACAGGGAGACCGGCGAACGGGCCATCGGCGGCGAAGGACGCCAGATGTTGCGGCTTCTCCCAGGTCAGGCTGCCACCGAGGCTGCGGTCGCCGCGGCGCAGTTTAACCGGGACGAGATCGTCGTCGCCCTGCGCGAGGCGCGGGCCGGCAAAGCGCACCAGCACGCCGCCCGCATCGATCCAAGCATTCAGACGCTCGCGGATTTCCGGTGACAGCGTCCCAACATCGGCCAGCACGATCATCGGCAGTTTCTGATCGAGGAACTGCGTGATCGCCTGCTGCGGCGCGCCGCGATCGCCGAGGCGGACGTCGGCAAATGGCGCCAATGCGCGGGTGAGATAGAAGGTCGAGGCTAGCAGCGGCTGCGCGGTATCGTTGGTCGCGCCCGAGACGATGCCGATGGCACGGCGGCGCCAGCGCTTGTCGAGCAGTTGCACCGCGCCGGCGGAGCGTTCGCCGGTGATTTCAAGCCGCGCGATGTCGTTGCGCAGTTCCACGGGCAGATCGAACGAGGCTTCGGTCTCGCGGTCGTTCGGTGTGAACAGGAACTTGGCTTCGCCAACCGGAGATCCCTTCTGGTCGAGGCCGCGGACCACGCCGCCATCCGGGCCGCCGCTATTGGCGCGCAGCACCTTCACGGTCATTTTCGCCGCGGCATTTTCCGCTGCGACCAGCGCATGGGCCGGCGTGGCGCCGCCGTCATAGATGGTCAGCGTGCGGTCGCTGATGGCCTTGGCGAGACCCTGCGTGAAATCCGCGCCACGGCCGGTGTCAACGCCATCCGAGAGCCAGACGATTTCGCTGTCGCCGGTGGCTTTCAAAAAGCGCTCCAGCGCCGGCAGCGTATCGACGCGGTCGATCGCATAGGGCTTCGGCGAGAGCTGACGCAATGCGACGCGGGCGGTGCCGCCGGGCAGCAGTGTGATGTCGCGGTTCGGTTCCGACAGCGGAACAAGGGCCACGCCGCGGCGATTGCTGTCGGCATTGGCAATCAGCTCATCCGCCGCCTTGACGCGAGCGTCCCAGCTCGCCGCGGCGCTCCAGCCATCGTCCATCAAAATCGCAAGCGGTGCATTGCTGCCGGCCGTGCCGGTCTGCGGATTCCAGATCGGGCCGGCGGCAGCGAAGATGATGAGCGCCGCAGCCAGCAGGCGCAGCAGCGTCAGCCACCAGGGCGAGCGCGAGGGGGTTTCTTCCTTCGGCGTGATATCGAACAGCAGACGTGTCGGCGGAAACGCGATGCGCTGCGGGCGCGGTGGCATCACGCGCAGCAACCACCATAGCACCGGAAGGCTGATCAGGCCGAGCAGCAGCAGCGGTTGGGCGAAGGCGAGCGGAAAGCCACCGATCATGCTGAACGTCCTGCCTTGACCATGCTACCGCCGCCGGCAGATTTGTTGACCATCATGCCGCCATGCAGGAACAGCAGCAGCTCAGCCGCCGAGCGGCTGGTGGTGTGTGTCGAGAACAGCCAGCCGAGCTTGGCGGTCTCGGCGCGGATTTCCTCGCGATGCGCGGCGACGCGCGCCACGTAATCCTCGGCCCAGGTCTGTGCACGGCCGGCAGTGATGACATTGCCGCTTTCGGGCTCGACGAATTCGACGCGGCCGGAATAGGGGAAACTCTCCTCGGCGGGATCGACGACCTGCACCAGTGCGCCATGCGCGCCGGATGACGACAAACCGGCCAGCATCTCCTTGATCTCCGGCATCGGCGACCAGAAGTCGCCGAGCACTACGATCTCCGCCAGCGCCGACGGGACGAAGGACGGCGGCAGGCTGGCGCGGTTTGTCGTGTCGTGCAGCATCGCCTGCGCCATCTTGTCGATGACGCTGCGGCTCGAGGTTGGATTCATCAGGCCGGGCACGCCGACGCGTTCACCGCCAGCCACCAGCAATTCAGCTAGTGCGAAGGTGACGATAAGGGCTCGTTCGAGCTTGCTGTCGCGCGCGCCCTTGGAGGCAAAGGCCATCGACAGCGACCGGTCGGGCCACAGCCAGACTGTGTGCGCGGCTTCCCATTCCTGCTCGCGGACATACAAATGATCGTCGCGCGCCGAACGGCGCCAGTCGACATTCTGCGACGGTTCGCCGGAGACGAAGCGGCGATATTGCCAGAAACTTTCGCCATGGCCGGCGCGGCGCCGACCATGCAGGCCATGGATGACGGTCGCAGCAATGCGCCGGGCCTCCAGCACCAGACGCGGCAGCGATGCAGCAAGCGTACGGCTTTCGCCATCGGCGCGGCGGACTGCTGTGATCTCCTGCGTGGCGTGATCCGGCGCTGCGGCCATCAACCGATCCGCGACTTGAGCTGACGGATGACGTCGGGGACTGTACGACCTTCGGCACGCGCCGAGAAGGTCAGCGCCATACGATGCTTCAGGATCGGCTCGGCGAGATAGAGCACGTCGTCGATCGACGGCGCGAGACGGCCATCGAGCAATGCACGGGCACGCACTGCCAGCATCAGCGACTGTGACGCGCGAGGACCTGGGCCCCAGGCGATCAGCTTGCTGGCATCGCCTGCGTCCGGTCCCGGACGTGCCGAGCGCACCAATGTAAGAATCGCTTCGACCACGCTGTCGCCGACCGGCAGACGGCGGATTAGGCGCTGCGCGGTAATCAGCGTTTCAGCGGTCACGGCAGCCTTGGCGATGGTTTCTTCGGCGCCGGTGGTTTCGAACAGGATGCGGCGTTCAGCATCGCGATCCGGATAATCGACGTCGATCTCCATCAGGAAGCGATCGAGCTGCGCTTCCGGCAGCGGATAGGTGCCTTCCTGTTCCAGCGGATTCTGCGTGGCCAGCACATGGAACGGCTTCGGCAGATCGTGCCGGGCGCCGGCGACGGTGATGTGCTGTTCCTGCATCGCCTGTAGCAATGCGGATTGCGTGCGCGGCGAGGCACGGTTGATTTCGTCGGCCATCAGCAGCTGTGCGAAGACAGGTCCCGAGATGAAGCGGAACGAGCGCTTGCCGGCGACGCTCTCGTCCAGCACTTCGGCGCCGAGAATGTCTGAAGGCATCAGGTCGGGGGTGAACTGGATGCGCTTGGCATCGAGGCCGAGCGTGACGCCCAGCGTTTCCACCAGCTTGGTTTTGGCGAGGCCCGGAACACCGATCAGCAGCGCATGGCCGCCGGACAGGATGGTCACCAGCGTGTTTTCGACGACGCGTTCCTGGCCGAAGATGACAGTGGAGATAGCTTCCTTGGCGGCGCGCATCTGGCCAGCCACCTGTTCCGCGGAGCGGACAATCACGTCTTCGAGTTTCTCGACACTGTCAACGCCAGCCATCCATTGCTCCTTCGGGTGAACGGCGCCTGAAATACGCCGCCGCATTTGTCGTCACGCCATCTTAGTATTCCATGGACCTGATGCTAAACTTAAGCGAAGGCCATGTATTTGTTGAATTAAACTATCCCCACAATATCGGGATGCGGCTATGAACTGCATCACGTTGTGGCGAGTTTGAATGTGACACCGCACGTTTCAAGACTTGAGGTTCAAGACTTGCACCAAACGTGCCAAATGGCAGTGGTAAAGTCAGGGCAAACAATGGCGAAGCAAGGGCAGATCGCAAATCAGGGGCTGGATGGCCTGACCACTGCGGCGAGGGATGCGGCGGCCAACGGTAAAGCCGGCAAGGGCCTGCCGCCGGTGCATCTGTGGAATCCGCCATTCTGCGGCGATCTCGACATGCGAATCGCTGGCGATGGTACGTGGTTCTATTTGGGAACGCCGATCGGCCGGCCCGCATTGGTGCGGTTGTTCTCAACGATCCTGAAGCGTGAGGGCGGCAAGCACTTTCTCGTGACCCCCGTGGAGAAGGTCGGCATCACCGTGGACGATGCCCCATTTCTCGCCGTCGAGATGCTCAAGGAGCAGGACACGCGTGGCACGGTGTTGAAGTTTCGCACCAATGTGGACGATTGGGTGGAGTGTGACAGCATACACCGGCTACGATTCGAGATGGCTGAAGACGGCGGGCTGACGCCCTACCTGCATGTCCGCAGTGACCTGTGGGCCAAGGTGACGCGGGCGGTCTATTACGATCTGGTTGACATGGGCGAGGAGCGGATGGTCGATGGTACTGCGATGTTCGGCATCGCCTCCGCGGGCGCGTTTTTCGCCATGGCCGATGCGGAGCAGGTCAGGGAAGCTACATAAGTGAGCCGATTGAAGTGAGCCGGGCGAATGAGCCGATGCTGAAGACCGACGCGGATGCCGCGGATATCGGTTCAGTTGAATTTTTCAAGCGGGCGAAGGCACGCCTGAATTTCGATGTGCCCGAGGGGCTCACCGACGCCAGCATCATTCCCGTCACCGGCGATGCCGGCAACGACCGCATGATCCAGATTGTGGCGCAGGAGCGGCCGATCCGTCCGGCCGCGGTCCTGATCGGCGTCGTCGAACACGAACAGCCAACCGTGCTGCTCACCCAGCGCTCCGCGCATCTCAACGATCATGCCGGACAGATCTCGTTTCCCGGTGGCAAGATCGATCCGACCGATGCCTCGCCGCTGGACGCCGCGTTGCGTGAGGCCGAGGAGGAAATCGGTCTCGATCGCTCCTTCGTCGAGCCGATCGGCTATCTCGATCTCTATGCGACCGGCTTCGGCTTTCGAATCCTGCCGACGCTGGCGCGTGTGAAGCCAGGCTTCAATCTGAAGATCAACGAGAACGAGGTCGAAAGCGCCTTTGAAGTGCCGCTGGCGTTTCTGATGGACCCCGCCAATCATCAGCTGCACAGCAAGGAATTCCGCGGCATGGAGCGGTCCTATTACGCGATGCCGTTCGCCGAACGTTATATCTGGGGCGCTACCGCAGGCATCCTGCGCGTGCTGTATGAACGGATCGTGCTCACATGATCCGTCCGGTTCTGACCGAAGTCGGCATTTTCCTCATCCCGTTTGCGCTCTATGCCATTTTCCTGATCGCGACCAAAAATGGTGTGACACTGAAATCGTCATGGCCGATGCCGGTGATGATCAGGCTCGCCATCGCCGCCGCCGTGCTGGTGATCGTGAGCCTCGTGCTGCTGGCGCAGTTTTCCGGCGCGCCGCCGGGATCGACCTATGTCCCGGCGCATATCGAAAACGGCAGGCTCGTCCCCGGGGTCGAAAAATGAGCGTGCGCAAACTGCCCGACGCGCCGTGGCTCACGTCAGGACCGTCCGGGCAGGTGCTGGCGCTGCTCAACGGCGATGGCGAGGAAGCCCGCGCGGTCGGCGGCGCCGTGCGCAACGCTCTGATGAAATTGCCAGTGGGCGAAATCGATATAGCCACGACGGCCATGCCCGATGAAGTGATCCGCCGCGCCAAGGCGGCCCATATCAAGAGCGTACCGACGGGCATTGAGCACGGTACGGTGACGCTGGTGGTCGATGGCGCACCGTTCGAGGTCACGACATTGCGCGAAGACGTCGAGACCTTTGGCCGCAAGGCCAAGGTGGCGTTCGGGCGCGACTGGAAGCACGATGCCGAACGACGTGATTTCACGATGAACGGTCTTTCCGCATCCATCGACGGCGTAGTGCACGATCATGTCGGCGGCCTGTCCGATCTCGATGCCCGGCGGGTGCGCTTCATCGGCGATCCCGATAGGCGCATCGCCGAAGACTATCTGCGCATTCTCAGGTTCTTCCGCATTCATGCCGCCTATGGCGCCGGGGTACCGGATCGCGAAGGTTATCTCGCCAGCATTCGCGGCCGCGATGGACTGGCGGGAATATCGGCCGAGCGTATCAGGATGGAGTTGCTCAAGCTGCTGGTGGCCGATGGGGCCTTCGGGGCGGTGGATGCGATGGTCGATGCCGGCCTGATGCTACGGATCGCGGGCGGCGTCACCTACAAGGGACCGTTCGCCGCAATGATCACCATCGAGCAGGCTCTGGGGCAGAAACCTGATGCGGTTCTGCGGCTTGGCGCGCTCGGCGTGGCCGTCACCGAGGATGCGCGGCGACTAGCTCAAAAGCTGCGGCTGTCCAATGACGAAACCAAGGCACTGGATTCGATGGGCCATCGCTGGTGGCGGCTGAAGGGCACGGACGAATCCCATGCCCGGCGGCGGCTCTATCGGCTCGGCGAAGCCCGTTATCGCAACCGCATGATGCTGGCCTGGGCGCGCGCTGGCCGCGAAGCCGACAGCGAGGCCTGGAAGGCGCTCGTAACCTTGCCGGAGCGGTGGACTCCGCCGGTGTTTCCGCTCAGGGCCGCCGACTTCATGGCGCGCGGCATCGCCAAGGGGCCGGCGCTCGGCCATGTTCTGGCGCTGGCGGAAGATGCCTGGCTGGCGCTGGACTTTCCGATGGAGGTCGATGTGTTGACTGTTATCGCCGACCAGACGATTGCGCGATTCAAGCACGACCATCAGCTCTAAGTCTCGACGGTACCATGAAGCACGTCATTCGCCCCGGTTCTGCCGATATCAGCGATGATGCCGACGTCGTTGTGCCGTGGTGGAGTTTCACCAAGACGCTGATTGCCGCCGCGGCACTGACCATGGTGCGTGATGGACAGTTGGCTCTGGATGATGCGTTGCCGGGCGAGTCCTTTGCGCTCCGCCAGTCGTTGCAGCATCGCGCCGGTCTGGCGGATTACGGTTCACTTCCCGCCTACCATGCGGCTGTCGCTGCCAATGAAGACGCGTGGCCGGTGGACCGGCTGCTGCATTCAGTTTCTGCTCTGCATGCCGAAATTGAGCCGGGCCATTTTGCCTATTCGAATGTCGGCTATTTGCTGGTCAGGCAGCATCTCGAACAAGTGAGCGGGTTGACCCTCGATGCGCTGATGCAACGGCGATTGTTCGAATCGCTCGGTGTGGTCGGGCCGCGCATCGCCGATCAACGCAGCGATCTCGCCGATGTCCGGATGGGCAATGCGCAGTCTTACGATCCGCGCTGGGTCTATCACGGGCTGGCGGTCGGGACATTGCGCGATGCCGCAATGCTGTTGCACCGCTTGATGACGACGGACTTGCTGCCTGTGGGGCTGCGCGACGAGATGTGCCACGGAATCGCAGTGGGTGATCCCGGTACAGGACGTCCGTGGCAACACGCGGCTTACGGCCTTGGCGTTATGGCTGGAACGACAACCAGTAATTTACGCGTCGTCGGGCATACCGGCGGAGGTCCGGGCAGTGGCATCGCCGTCTATCATTGTCCCGAACATGCGCAAGCAACCGTTGCGGTCTTCGCGACCGACGGTGCTGCAGGCAATATCGAGGCGGACGCGTTCAAACTCGGTCTGCAAAGATGAGCAACAAGCCGCCGCCGGACATTTGCGCCCGGCGGCGGACGGCCTGATCAGGCCACCTTGCTCTTGTGCTCTTCTTCTTCGTCGTCGTGTTCTTCAGTCTCGTCCTCTTCGCTCTCGTCTTCGTCGTCATGCGGGATGACGAGGGCGAGTTCGAGCACGGCACGCGGAAGGGTCTCGCGGAACAGATCGCCTTCCTCGCCCAGCCAGATGCATTCGATGTTGTCGCCGTCAACGTCGGCCACGGTCAGCGGGCAACCGCCCGACTTCAGCATGACGACATCGCCTGATTTCAATTCCATGGTCGGCTCCCGAAATGTGTTTGACGCGCACTGAGTCTAGCTCCGCGTCATGACAGGCCGAACACGGGGATGTTTCTGTCAGCTATTTTTGGTGAAGCAGTTTTGCGAGTTCCGCGCCGAGGCCGACGCTCTCCAGCGCAGGCGGCGGGCTGCTGTCGAGACCTTTCGCTGCTGCGGCGATCACGGCACGCGTGCCGGTTTCGACGGAACACAAGACGGGTACCGGCACGTCAGCTTGGATGCGAGACGCAAGGCCGGCGAGCGCAGCGCCGCCAAGGATCACGACCTCGGCCCCATCGTCCGTGGCACAGGCCGTGCAGGCGCTGGCGAGCGCGGCCAGTGCTGCATCGGGATTCCGAGCGATATCGCCGCCGGTCGGTGCGATGGTGCGCACCTTGGCGAGCTTGTCGGCCAAGCCGATACTTCCGACGAACTCCCGGAGCATCGGCCCCCACAGCGCGCCGCCGGTGACGATGGCGAAACGCCCGCGTCTGGACGCCTCGATGCAGGACGCTTCGGCCATGCCGACCACGGGAACGTCTGCAATTTCGCGCAGCGCCAGTAGGCCGGGGTCGCCGAAACAGGCGAGGTAGACCGCATCGCAGCCGGCGCCATGAGAAGCATAGGCGTCGAGCGCCGCATGGCCTGCGATGGCCGCCGAGGCGCGCGTCGAAATATAGCGCGCGCCGAACCGGCCCGTCACCGGCACGAAGTCGGCGTCCTTGCCGGCGACGGCTTCGACGTGCTGTTTCACCAGCGTGGTGACGCTCTCGGTGGTGTTGGGATTGATCAGCAGGATGCGCACGGGATCGGCTCTCGATGAGTCCGTCCACTATAGGCGTCAGTGCGAGAAATGCACGGCGATCATCGAAACGCACGCGGGCGCATGAGACGTGCCGCCCACGCCGTCCTAGCTGTCGGCGCCATAATAGGCTTCGCTGCGGACGATCTGGTGATCGGCATCGAAATCCATCATCTCGCACGCCCGGGTCGGTCCACTGGGCAGCGGCGCGCTCCACCAGACCGTCAGGCGCTGTAACGCGCCGTCCCAGGCGGCGCTCTCCAAGGTGAGATGTGGCTCGGATAGCCCGCCATAGGCGGCGTGCCAGTAGGTGCGAATGGCGTCGCGTCCCTTTATGGTGGATGATCCCGCCAGTTTCGTTGCCAGCGGGCTGCGCATCTCACCTTCGGGAGCAAAATGATTAACGATCGTATCGATCGCGAGCCGATTCCAATTTGCAGCCCATTGCTGCGCGAATGCCATTGCGTCCTGCCGCGTCAACATGAGTCCCGTCTCCCTGTCGTGAGCCTTCGATGAGCCCATCTCCCAGAAAACCTAGCATCGCCGTTTCTCAAGTCAATGTTATTGACCTGAAAAAACTCGATCCGCTCGATGATGCGCTGGCGCTGATGTATTTCGGATGGCGCGGGATGACGCGCGCGGCTGACGAATATCTGGCAACGGTCGGCCTGTCGCGGGTCCACCATCGCATTCTCTATGCCGTGCTGCGCGGCGACGGCATCACGATGTCGGATTTGCTGACGATCCTGCAGATTTCGAAACAGGCGCTGCATCGGCCTATGAAGCAGTTGTTCGATGAGGGCTATGTGGCCGTCAAGCGCGATCCGGCGCGGCATCGTTTCAAGATTCTTGAACTGACGCCGGCCGGCCGCGCGGTCGAGCGCATCGCATCCGGTCATGAGCGCAAGATCATGGCCCGCGCCTTTAAGAAGGCGGGGGCGGGCAGCCAGGCGGCATGGTCGGCGGTGATGGCGGAGGCGGCGCGCGACTAGCCAAGTTCAAGTCTTTAGGTCAATAATGTTGACTTGATAGGCAAGCTCTGCCATCCCGGTCCCATAACAAGGATGTTCACGGGATGGCGGAGGCAAACATGACAACTGAGATTGATGACGCGAGCAGCGGCCTGAAGCTTGTGCAGCAGGCCTTCGCCGCAGGCGGATTTGCGCGCGGCATCGGCCGCACACTCGGCATCAGGGGCGAGTCCGCGGAGCAGGGCAAGGTTGTGCTGGTCGGCTCGCCGAACGAGGATCACTACAATCCGCTCGGAACGGTCCATGGGGGTTACGCAGCCACGATGTTAGATGGCGCCATCGCGCTGGCGGTGCAGACCTCGCTGCCAGCAGGAACCGGTTACGCGACGCTCGATCTCAAGGTCACCTATATTCGTGCCATGACGGCTGCATCAGGGCCGATCCGCGCCGAAGGCCGTATTATTCACATGGGACGCAGGATGGCCGCGACGGAGGGTACACTGACCGACAAGGATGGCAGGCTTTGCGCCCATGCCACCGCCACCTGCATGATCACGGGAAAAGACTAGAGCGTGATCCCGAAAAGGGGATACCGGCTTTCGCCGACAAACGAATTCGTTTGTCGAGAGATCTCCAATAGAGACTCTAGCCCTTCGGCCCGAAATACACGCAGCTCTCGTTGCAGCTGTCGCGAAACACGCCGACGCGGACGACCGGAGCCTTATCGGCGACGCGGTCCCAGATGAAGCGCGAGAGATTTTCCAGCGTCGGAATGCCGATCGCTTCGATCTTGTTGAGAAACTTGTGGTCGAGCGTCTTGCGCAGCTCATCGAGGCTGCGGTCGAGCAAGCCGAGATCCATCACCATGCCGGTCACGGGGGCCGGTACGCCGCGGATGGTGACTTCGGCGCGGAAGGAGTGGCCATGGATTTCCTGGCTCACTTCGCCGAGCGTAGTGTGGGACAGCGCATGCGCTGCCTCGAAGCGAAACGATTTGGTCAATTCCCACATCGGAAGTCGTCGTCCTTAGAAGTCCAGGTCCTTAGCGGATCCCAAGTGTCTTGTGTGTCTGCACGCTCAGTCGCCATTGCGGATGGCGCAGGCAGTAGTCCACCGCGTGCGCGGTATTACTGATGGCGTCCGGCCCGTCCATCGGCTGCAATGAGAAACGCTCGAAGGTGAGGCCTTCGAATTTCTCCGGCATCGCCTGCGCCTGCGGATAGACCAGCTTCAATTCGTGTCCGCTGTGCACCACGAGCTCCGCGCCGGCTTTCGGGCTGACGCAGATCCAGTCGATACCTGCGGGCGGCGCCACGGTGCCGTTGGTCTCGACACCGATCTCGAAGCCACGATCATGCAGCGCGTCGATCAGTTCGGCGTCCACCTGCAGCAGCGGCTCGCCGCCGGTCAACACCACATAGCGATTGCCGGACGGTCCAACCCATTGCGCGGCGATGGTGTCGGCGAGTTTGTCGGCGTTGGGGTAACGACCGCCCATAGTGCCGTCCATGCCGACGAAGTCGGTGTCGCAGAACTGGCAGGTGGCCTCCGCGCGGTCCTGCTCCCGGCCGGTCCAGAGGTTGCAGCCCGAGAACCGGCAGAAGACGGACGCGCGGCCGGCATGGGCGCCTTCGCCCTGCAATGTCAGGAAAATCTCTTTGACCGCGTAACGCACTGTCTTAGCTCTCTAAAACCGGCATGCCCGATCCGGCTCGGGCCACATCTCGGTTCCATATGGGGTAAGCCGCGGCTCTTAGCACGGCTAGCCGGTGGATGTCCCGGCCGATCACCGACATGTCAATTGCGATGTCCGGCGCGGGCCGCCAAAGGTCGATGACATCACGTCAAATTGTCGCACCTGGATACCATGCAGCCGTCGCTCGTCACATCCGGCAGTTCTGCCGCCGCCACACGTACGTGCGGGACCTGCACCATGTGCTGCAAGGTCTATCGCATCGACGACCTCGCCAAGCCGGCGGGCAAGTGGTGCAAGTACTGCGCGATCGCGCAGGGTTGCAAGATCTATGACACCCGACCACAGCAATGCCGCGCCTTCGATTGCGTCTGGATCCAGGACAACGAGATGCCGGAATCCTGGAAGCCGGAACATTCGAAGATCGTGTTTTCGGTCTATCCGACCACGGGCTTCATCTATGGCCAGGTCGATCCCGGCTCGCCTTTCGCCTGGCAGAAGGAGCCGATCCATTCCGGCCTGATCGCCTGGTCGGAGAAGCTGCTGGCAGAACGTCGCCACCTGCTGATCTTCGTCGGCGGGAATGCCACGCTGATCATGCCCACGGGGCCAGTGCCGATCGGCCCGATGTCGCCGGCGGATGGCTTCATCATTCGCGAGACGTTTACGGCCAAGGGCAAGGACTACATCGCTACGCGTGTCCCGAGCGGGCGGTAGTCAGCCGCGCACCTGCCGCAGGGCCTCTCCCAATGCCATGGCCACCGTCATCGCCAGATTGATCGACCGCAGGCTCTCACGCATGGGAATAACAACGCGGCTGTCTGCAGCAGCCGCGACATCCTCCGGCACACCCGCGCTCTCGCGGCCGAACAGCAGAATCTCATCGTCAGAATAGCGATGATCGAGATAGGGCTCCGCGCCCTTGGTCGTGAACAAGGCGAGCCGATACTTCGCCTCGCGCCGCCAGTCCTCGAAATGCCGCCAGGAATCGTGCCGGACGATGGAGACCTGATCGAGATAGTCCATGCCGGCGCGGCGGAAATGGCGGTCGGAGGTCGGAAAGCCCGCCGGTTCGATAATATGCGCTTCGACATCGAGACAGGCACAGAGCCGCAGTATGGTGCCGGTGTTCTGCGGAATGTCAGGCTGGTAGAGGGCGATGCGCACGGCGGACTTTCTCCGGCCGCATCTTGATCGACGCGGCCCATGTCAGGCGATAGCGCCTGACATGCAGTCGGACAAGGCCGGCGGCTCTACTCAGCCGGCGCGAGTCGCGTATTCGAACGTGCTTCCGTTGTCTCGCGTACCTTCACGCGTGCGCGGCGCTTGCGCCACCAGATCACCACGCCGGTCACCGAGAGCGCCGCCACGACCAGGCCCATCGCCGAAATCAGGATGCGGCCGGGCAGGCCCAGGATTCGTCCCGAATGCATCGGGAACTGCATCTGCACAAAGATGTCGGCGGCGGTGCCGACCCAGGGCAGCTTGGCGCCGAGCGGACGGCCGTCTTCGCTGTCGTAAAAAAGCGACGGCGGGCCGACGCCTGCGGCGCCGTGATCGTCGCCAGGCTCGAAGAAGAACACCTGATACACGCCGTGTGCCGGACCGTAGAACAGCGAGCCGATCGGTGTGGTCCAGCCGCGCGCCTTGCCGTCGGCGGTGGCGCGCTCGAGAATCTGGGCCCAGGTCATCTTGGGTTCGATCGGGTTATCGAGGTGACGATACTCACGCTGCTCGTAAGGCGTCGGCGTGTAGTCCGAGAACTTCTTCATCAGCGGCGAAAAGACCTCGAAATAGAGGTTCAGCGAGAACGCCGTGAACGCGATGATGAAGAGCAGGGCCCAGGTCCACAGGCTGAAGGCGCGGTGGATGTCGAAATTGATCCGGTAGGCGCTGCCCGAGGTCTTGATCATCCAGGCCGGCTTCCAGCGCGCCCAGAACCCCTTGCCGAGTTCGCGCGCGACGGCGGGAGCGGCTCCCGCCTTGACGCGTTTGCGCGATGGCAGTGTCAGATAGAATCCGATGAAGCAATCGATGGTCCAGATGATGGCGATGACGCCGAGGATGCGCATGCCCCAGCGGTCGCTGCCCCAGAATTCCGGGATGTGCATCGTGTAGTGCAGCTTGTAGAGAAACGAGACGAAGTTCTCGCGGGTCACGGGCCAGACGGCGCCCCAATAGCGGCGGCCGAGTTCCTCGCCGGTGTTGGGATCGAGGAAGATCTGATTGTAATCGAGTGTGTAACGCTTGCTTGTCGTGGGATCGATCCGCGGCAGAACAAAGAACGAGAGCGACTCATTCTTTTCCGGCGTCATATACATGTGGATCACGCGCGCGCGCGGATCGCGCTGCTCGATCAAGCCCGCGAGTTCGATCGACGGTTTGGCGGGGCCTGCGGTGGTGACATCCTTCAGCTTGCTGTTGAGAAGATCGTCAAGCTCGTGATCCCACGAGATAACCGCGCCGGTGACGCCCGAGAAGAACAGGAAGGCGGCGGTGAGGAGTCCAGCCCAGCGATGCAGGCGCCCGAAGATCGATCTCATGGCGTTCCGCCCGTGTTGTTGTCGTCGCGTTTACTACCAAGTGTCGCCACTGCCGGTCGAGAGACCGGCGGTGGCGTATTGTCGCGTTTTAGGGTGATTCTAATGTTCACCAGCGATAGGTCAGCTTGGCGACGACTTTGCGCGAGTCACCGTAGAAGCAACCATAGACGGGGCTGTAGCAGGATGAAACATAGCGGGTGTCCGCAATGTTGGTGACGTTGAGCGCGAGCCGGTAGTTCTTCTGATTATAGGCCAGTAGCGCGTCGACCACGGTGGCTCCCGGCACTTTGCTTGTGTTGGCATCGTCGGCCCAGCTATCGCCGATGTAGCGAATGCCGCCGCCGACCTGGACGCCCTCGAACAGGCCGCCTTGCATCGTGTAGTCGCTCCAGATGCCCAAGCGATTCATCGGCACGGTGGTCAGAGCCTTGCCAACATTCACCGGATCCTTGGTGACTTCGATGTCGATGTAGGAATAGGCGGCGCGGACGTTGAAGCCGGCGGCGAGGGTGGCGGTGGCCTCCACTTCGATGCCGCGCGAATTGACCTCGCCCGTTTGAATCGCCGTGAACGGCGCAACAGGCAGGAAGCGAACGACATTTTGCCGGGTCAGGTCGAAGGCGGCGAGCGTGATCATCGCATTGACGCCGACCGGCTGATACTTGATGCCGACCTCATGCTGATGCGCTGTTTCCGGCGCCAGCAGGCTGCCATTGGCGATGTTCAGCACCGGCAGGAAAGATTCCGAATAGCTGTAATAGGGCGCCACGCCGTTGTCGAAATTGTAGATCACGCCCGCACGACCGGTGAAGGCCGAGGCGTCGGTGGAGGTCGATGAACCGTCCATGTAGTTGTCGTAGGTCGTCTTGGCAAAATCCTGCCGGCCACCGAGCTGGACCGAAAGACGACCGAGCTTGATCTGGTCCTGGGCATAGATGCCGACCTGCGATTGCTTCACACGATAGTCTTCGTAGAGCGCGCCCTTGGTCCAGCTGTTGGTGTAGACGGGGTTGAAGACGTTGAGGGGATCGGCGCTGTAGCTCGTGTTGACGTCGGTCGATGTCGTGTTTCGATAGTCGATGCCGAACAGCGTGGTGTGGCTCAGGATGCCGGTGGTGAAGTGGCCCTCCAGCTGGTTGTCGACGGCGATGGAGTTGATCGTAGAGGCCGATGATCCGCCGTAGCGGTAGAGCAGTCCGGCGGCTTCGTCGAGGTACCCGCCGGCATTGATGCTATCGGATTCGTTGTGCATCCACGAGTAGCGCAGGTTCTGCCGGAAGGTCAGGTTGTCGTTGATGTTATGCGCGAACAGGTAGCCAACCGAAGCGATCTCGTTGTCGTATCTGTTGAAGCCGGGTTCGCCGGTGTTGCGGTTGATAGGGATGATACGGCCCGCATTCGGATAGATCGTGCCGGATGCCGGCAGGAACTGCAGACCCCAGCCGTTCTTCTCCTTCTGATAATTCGCCAGCACTGTGAGTGTGGTGTCTTCGTTCGGCTTGAAGGTGACGGCCGGCGCGATGAAGACGCGGCTGTCCCTGGCGTCATCGACCTGCGTGCCGCCGTCACGGACCAGGCCGGTCAGGCGATAGAGCACCGTGCCTTCCTTGTTGGCGGGACCGCCAAAATCGAACTCGCCCTGATAGCGGTCGAAACTGCCGCCTGACACCGAGATTTCGCCGAACTGCCGGGCGGTCGGCAGCTTGCTGACATAGTTGAGAATGCCGCCCGGCCCGCTGCCACCATACATCACCGAGGACGGCCCTTTCAGCACTTCGAGACGAGACGCGCCGAAGGGATCGAGGCTGTCGAAATGGATATAGGGCGTGCTGGGCAGCCGCAGGCCATCGAGGTACAGCCCCTGCTGCGTCATGTCGAAGCCGCGGATCTGAATGCCGCCATTGCGGGTGTCGGAACCGCCATTGACGTCGCCATTGGCGCCCGCGGTGTAGCGCAGCGCCTGGGTGAGGGTCTGTGCGTCCTGGGTCTTGATCTGGTCGGAGGTGATCACCGAGATCGATTGCGGAGTTTCCAGGATCGGGGTGTCGGTCTTGGTGGCGGAGTCGCTGCGATTGGCGACGAAACCGATCACGGGGCCGCCGGCGCGCTCACCGGCGTTGGGATTGGCTGGTGCCACCGGTGCCGCCTGCGGCGCACGGGCCGTGCGATTGGCGCGGGCGGCGCGGCTGGTCGATGCGCGCTGGGTCGGCTTGGCCGTCGCCGGACGCGTACGCTGCTGCGGCGCATCCACCGTCACTGGCGGCAGGGCAGACTGAGCGTCGGCAGTAGCTGTCGGAATCGACAAAGCGAGACCGCCGACGGCGCAAAGACATAGAGCCCGAAGCGTGTGCAGCCGAGTTGCCGATTCGATGAAGTGGGATGTTGTCATGACGCTGCGATGCCCAAGTTAGGCCGGCTCTACCGGTAAAATTTGGATGCTTTCGCTTTAGCGCAGGCGAAGAATGAGAACAGAATTAGGGATTTAGAACGTCTTCAAACGCGCTACTTGAGCGCGATTTGTTGCTGAAACGACGCAGAATTATTCACGATCATGAATTGTTGCTGTTTTTGCCTGACCGTCGCGCGAATCGTGGCGCGCGAGAGGTGTCCGGAAAATCGGCGGAGCGCGATCGACTGCGAATCGCGATCCCTTGTCCCGCCAAAAGCCTGATGGCCGTTTCCGATAGTCACGACGTGCCGAATTATCCGCCGCGCGGAAAGGCGTTGATTCTGTGGTGCATCGCATCTTGCTTCGCCGATCGTAGGCTTGCACTGCCGCACCAAGGGTGCCAATAGAACGATTCTGGACTGCGTGTTCTGCCTGTTAGGCAAGGACTAGTGGGCCTCTGCCGCCGTGGGGAGAATCGCGGGCGTCGGTTTTTTGCTTCAGGTCAACGCAAAGGCGTGACCGAGAGTGTCTAAGCCGGCTGCAGATAAGAAAGGGTTGGGATCGTGACGACAACGTCTTCGGCGGAACACACGCGCCGTGATTTCTTGTTCGTGGCCACTGGGGCAGTGGCTGCAGTGGGCGCCGCAGCCGCCGTCTGGCCGCTGATTTCTCAAATGAATCCAGATGCTTCGACCATCGCGGCGGGTGCGCCGATCGAGGTCGATCTGGCCCCCATCGCCGAGGGGCAGGACATCAAGGTGTTCTGGCGCGGCAAGCCGATCTACATCATGAACCGGACCAAGAAGCAGGTCGAAGAGGCGCGCGCCGTTCCGGTGTCGAGCCTGCCCGATCCGCAGACCGATCAGGCCCGCGTCAAGGAAGGCCACGACCAGTGGTTGGTCGTCATCGGCATCTGCACCCATCTGGGCTGCATCCCGATTGCTCACGAAGGCGCTTACGACGGCTTTTTCTGCCCCTGCCACGGCTCGGTCTACGACACTTCGGGCCGCATCCGTCAGGGTCCGGCGCCGCTCAACCTGCCGATCCCGCCTTACGCCTTCGTCTCTGACACCAAGATCAAGATCGGCTGAGCTGTCGGATCCCATCCGATCTCGCGCCGATAGTGTTTTTCTCTTCTCAGGATCGCATCATGAGCGGACCATCGACCTACCAGCCGACCAATCCCGCTTTGCAGTGGATTGAAAAGCGTCTGCCAATTATCGGCCTCGTCCATTCCTCCTTCGTTGCCTATCCGACACCGCGTAACCTGAATTACTGGTGGACGTTCGGCGGCATCCTCTCGTTCATGCTCGGCGTACAGATCGTCACCGGTGTGATCCTGGCGATGCATTACACGCCGCATGTGGACATGGCCTTCAATTCGGTCGAGAGCATTGTCCGCGATGTGAATTACGGCTGGCTGTTGCGTTATCTGCACTCCAACGGCGCATCGATGTTCTTCATCGCCGTCTACATCCATATGCTGCGTGGCCTGTATTACGGGTCGTACAAGGCACCTCGCGAAATCCTCTGGATCCTCGGCGTGATCATCTACCTTCTGATGATGGCGACCGGTTTCATGGGCTACGTGCTGCCGTGGGGCCAGATGAGCTTCTGGGGCGCCACCGTCATCACCAACCTGTTCTCCGCGATTCCCTATGTGGGCGAGAGCATCGTGACGTTGCTGTGGGGCGGCTATTCGGTCGGCAATCCGACGCTGAACCGCTTCTTCTCGCTGCATTACCTGCTGCCCTTCGTGATCGCCGGCGTCGTCGTGCTGCACGTCTGGGCGCTGCATGTCGCCGGTCAGAACAATCCGGCCGGCGTCGAGCCGAAGACCGAGAAGGACACCGTGCCGTTCACGCCCTACGCGACCATCAAGGATGGTTTCGGCATGGTCTGCTTCATGATCTTCTACGCCTGGTTCGTGTTCTACATCCCGAACTATCTCGGCGATCCCGATAACTACATCCCGGCCAATCCGGGCGTGACGCCCGCGCATATCGTGCCGGAATGGTACTACCTGCCGTTCTACGCCATCCTGCGTTCGATCCCGAGCAAGCTCGGCGGCGTCATCGCGATGTTCTCGGCGATCATCGTGCTGGCCTTCCTGCCGTGGCTCGATACCGCCAAGACCAAGTCGTCGAAGTATCGTCCGCTGGCCAAGCAGTTCTTCTGGATGTTCGTCGTGGTGGCGGTCCTGCTCGGTTGGCTCGGCGGCAAGCCCGCGGAAGGCATCTACATCATCGCCGGCCGCGTGTTGACGTTCTGCTACTTCGCCTACTTCCTGATCGTGCTGCCGATCCTCAGCCGTATCGAAACGCCGCGCGCAGTGCCGAACTCGATCGCTGACGATGTGCTGGCCAAATACGGCAAGAAGGTCGCATCCGCGATCGTCGCGCTGGTTCTCGCCGGTGGTCTGATGGCCGGCGGTACGCAGAGTGCCAAAGCTGCCGACGAGCATGGCGGCCCGACGCCGCCGTCTCTGAGCTGGTCGTTTGCCGGCCCGTTCGGCAAGTTTGACCGCGGTGCCCTGCAGCGCGGTTACAAGGTCTACAAGGAAGTCTGCTCGACCTGTCACTCGATGAGCCTGATCCACTTCCGCAACCTCGCGGACGTGGGCGGCCCGGGCTTCTCTGCGGCTCAGGCGCTGGCAGTGGCATCCGAGATCAAGGTGCAGGACGGTCCGAACGACGCCGGCGATATGTTCGAACGTCCCGGTCGTCTCGCGGATCCATTCCCCAAGCCGTTCCCGAACGAGAACGCGGCGCGCGCAGCCAATGGCGGTGCCTATCCGCCGGATCTGTCGCTGATGGCCAAGGCCCGCAACTACGACCGCGGCTTCCCGCAATTCGTGTTCGACTTCTTCACCCAGTTCCAGGAGAAGGGCCCGAACTATATCGACGCGCTGCTGCAGGGCTATGTCGATCCGGCGCCGAAGGATTTCGCGCTGCCGCCGGGCGCGTATTACAACAAGTACTTCCCCGGCCACGCTATCAAAATGCCGAAGCCGATCTCCGACGATCAGGTGACCTATGATGACGGCACCCCGCAGAAGGTTGAGAACTACGCCAAGGACGTTTCGACCTTCCTGATGTGGACCGCAGAACCGCATCTCGAAGCCCGCAAGCGTATCGGCTTGCAGGTGATGGTGTTCCTGATCATCTTCGCGTTCCTGATGTATTTCACGAAGAAGAAGGTCTGGGCGAACGCTCACTGAGCGTCGCAAACATTCTTTCAAAAGGGCCCCCGATGGGGCCCTTTTTCGTTTTCAGCCTGTGCGCGCCCGGACCATGGATTCTCGGGGAGCCGTTGACTAAGCTTCGCGCAAAGGCGGGAGACGCGGGCTCGGTGAGCATCACGGATATCCACGCTCATCGGGGGGATGGATGGCGGGCGCGGCGATCGACGATATTCTGCTGAACATCAGTCCGGGTGGCCAGATGGCGCTCGGCATCGTGTTGGCGCTGATCATGTATGGCGTCGCGCTCGATCTTCGCGTCGCCGATTTCGTCGATGTGTTCCGACGTCCGGCGGCGCCGCTCGCGGGGCTCGCGGGGCTCGCCGCGCAACTGATCCTCCTGCCGGCGGTCACATGGGCGATCACCATGGTGTTAAAGCCGCAGCCTTCTATCGCGCTTGGCATGATGGTGGTGGCGGCCTGTCCTGGTGGCAACATCTCCAACCTCATCACTCATATGGCGCGCGGCAACACTGCGCTGTCGGTGTCTATGACCGGCATCTCCAGCCTGCTTGCGTCCGTCACGACGCCGTTAAACATCCTGTTCTGGGCTGGGCTCAATCCGCAAACCGCCGCACTGCTGCGCCAGGTGAGCGTCGATCCCGTCTCGTTTATCGGATCGACCGTGCTGCTGCTCGGCGTGCCGATGGTTGCCGGTCTGCTCACGGTGCGTCATCTGCCGGGGCTGGCCGACCGTCTGCGCCGGCCGCTGCAGATCCTGTCTTTCGTGTTCCTGATCGGATTTATTTTGGCCGCGACGATCACCAACTGGCGCTACATCTCGGTGTTCTCGACCTCGGTGCTGCCATTCGTCGTGCTGCATAACGCGATCGCAGTCGCACTCGGCTGGGGCGTCGCGAAGATCCTTGGGCTCAGCGACTACGACACCCGCGCGCTCACCATTGAAGTCAGCATGCATAATTCCGGCCTGGGGCTGGCGCTGATCCTCACGCAATTCGACGGCCTTGGCGGGGCTGCGCTGGTCGCCGCTGGCTGGGGAGTCTGGCACCTCGTCTCCGGCTGGGCGCTGGCGGCCTGGTGGAAACGGCGCGATCCGCATCCGGCACGCATTGAAGGTGCGGCATGAGCGACGCGATGGCGAATAGCGGCGTGCTGATCACCGGCGCGGCAGGCTTCATTGGTAGTGCTTTGCTGCGCGCATTCGCGGCCGGCGGCGACGGGCCGGTGACAGCGCTCGATCTGCGCGAGGTACCGTTGCAAGAGCGCCTCGACGGCGTTGCCTATGAGCACGGCGACATTCGCGATCCCGGCTTGAAAGAGATCATCGCCCGCGTGAAGCCACGTGCTGTGGTGCATCTCGCCTCGGTCGTCGCCGTCGGCGGCGATCCGCAGCGTGACTACGAGATCGACGTGCTGGGCACGCGCAATGTGCTGGAAGCCTGTCTCGCGGCAGGTGTCGGCCACCTCATCGTGACCTCAAGTGGCGCGGCCTATGGCTATCACGCCGACAATCCCGTGCCGCTGCGCGAGACAGATCCCCTGCGCGGCAACGAGGATTTCCCTTATGCGCGCAACAAGCGCGAGGTCGAGGAGATGCTGGCGCGCAGGCGTAGCGATCATCCGCAGTTGCGGCAGACCGTATTCCGTCCCTGCACCGTGCTGGGGCCGACCACCAATAATCAGATCACCGCCTTGTTCGAGCGCGCTGTCGTGACTGGTCTGAGTGGCACCACAACGCCGTTCTCGTTGATCGCCGATTCCGATGTGGTCGCGGCGCTGGCGCAGGCCATGCGCACCGGCAAGGGCGGCATCTATAATCTCGCCGGCGATGGTACGCTCAGCCTGCGCGAGATCGCTCGGCTGAACGGCAAGCCGTTCGTTCCGATTCCGCCCGCGGTGATGAAGGGCGCGCTGTGGTTGCTCCATGCGCTCGGGCTGACCAAACTGACGCCGCAGAATGTCAAATTCATCCAGTATCGTCCGGTGCTCGACAACACCCGGCTCAAATCCGAATTCGGTTATTCGCCCAAGCTTGATGCGCGCGCCGTGTTCGAACGCTATCGCGACGAGCGCCCGGAGCCGATGTCATGACTTTCCTCGTCATCGGCGCCGGTCCCGCAGGTCTTGCCGCAATCCAGAGCCTGAAGGCCGCTGGCCATGCTGTGGAAGCGGTCGAGCAGAACGCCGATGTCGGCGGGCAGTGGCTGTATGGCGCGGCGCCGAGTGCGGTCTATGCCTCGACGCATCTGATCTCGTCGAAGCGCACCACGGCCTTTGCGGATTTCCCGATGCCGGAGGACTGGCCGGCCTATCCGGGCCATCGCCAAGTGTTGGATTATCTGCAGAGCTATGCCCGGCATTTCGATCTCTATCCGCTGATCCGCTTCAACACCGGCCTGCGCAGCCTGACGCGGCAGGGAAGTGGATGGCACGCTGCTTTCAGCGACGGCACGTCGGCAGACTATGCCGGCGTCGTCATCGCCAATGGGCATCTCAGCGATCCCCTGATCCCTAAAACGTCAGGCACCTTTGATGGCCCACTAATGCACGCCAAGGACTACAAGACCGCCGATATTTTCGCCGGCCAGCGCGTGCTCGTGGTGGGCATGGGCAATACCGGCTGCGACATTGTCGTCGATGCGGTCCATCGCGCCGAGAAGGTGTTGTGGAGCGTGCGCGGCGGCAATCATTTCGTGCCGAAGTTTCTCGCCGGCAAGCCGGCGGATGAAGGCAATCACAAGCCGAAGCGCTTCATCATTTCGAAGAACCTGCGCTCAAGGCTGCACGAGCCGATCCTGCGCTTCATCGTCGGCCCGCCGGAGCGTTTCGGTCTGCCCAAGCCGCAGCATCGGCTTTATGACCGCACACCGATCGTCAATTCGTTGGTGCTGCAGCATCTCGGGCAGGGCGATGTCGGCTTGCGCAAGCCGGTCCGCGAATTCAACGGCAAGTTGGTCGTGTTTGCCGATGGCCGCTGCGACGAGGTCGATCTGGTGCTGCTTGCGACCGGCTACCGGATCACGTTTCCGTTCCTCGGCGATCTCCGTGCACTCGATTGGCAGGAGGCAATCGGCGCGCCGCGGCTGTTCATGAACATGTTCCCGTCCGAGGATAACGGCCTGTATGTGGCCGGGCTGCTGGAAGGCGCGGGCGTTGGCTGGGAAGGGCGTGCATTGCAGGCCCGCGTGATCGCAGCCTATCTCACAGCGCGCAGTGCCCGGCCGGATGCGGCGGCAACGCTGCGGCAGGAGATCACACAGTGGTTCGCGCAACCGCCACGGCGGGACGGCGGCGAACACGGACTGTTTGTCGATTTTCTGACCTACAAGCGAGACCTGCAGCGCGCGCTGGCCCGGTTGAGTTGACACGTGAGGGGTCTATAAGTTGCCCCGAACCATTCCAGCGGAGGACATCATGGGAACATCGATCAGCTTCAAGCGCCCCGACGGCAAGGAAGCCAAGGGCTATCTCGCCAATGCCCAGGCCGGCAATGCGCCCGGCGTCGTCGTCATCCAGGAATGGTGGGGTCTTCAAGAGCAGATCAAGGGCCTGGCCGATCGCCTTGCGCTGGCCGGCTTCGATGCGCTGGCGCCTGATCTCTACAATGGCGTGGTCGTGCCCTATCACGACACGGACGCTGCCGGCAAAGAAATGAACTCGCTGGATTTCATGGACGCCACGACGCAGACCGTGCGCGGCGCGGCGCAATACCTGTCGCGCAACGGCGCCAAGGTCGGCCTTACCGGCTTCTGCCTCGGCGGAGCGGTGACCATCATCGGTTCGTGCAAGATCCCCGAATTGAAGGCCGCCGTGGCGTTCTATGGCATCCCGCCGGAGCAGGCCGCGAAGCCCGCCGACGTGCAGGTGCCGCTGCAGGGCCACTTCGCCAATCGCGATGACTGGTGCACGCCGGAAGTCGTCGACAATTTCGAGAAGGGCCTCAAGGCCGCCGGCAAGTCCGCCGAATTCTTCCGCTATGATGCCGACCACGCTTTCGTCAACGAACAGCGCGTCAGCGTACATGACCGTGAAGCCGCCGAACTCGCCTGGGGCCGCGCGACGGCGTTCTTCAAGAAACATCTGGGATAAACGATTGGCGACGGCCGCGCCCTCGGCGCGTCCGCTCGCCGGCTTGATGCGTGATCGGTGAGCATGTAGTCGGATGCCAATGACATCCGACTATACCATTTCCGATTTGCGCCAGCAGGCCGACTTCTTCGACATCGTCGCCGATCGGATCTGGCAGGCGTGGTGGAAGCGTCATGGCGTGCCCGAGGCCTATATCGTCGAGCGACTGCGCGAGAACATGCAGGGGACCGACCTGCCGATCGCGCTGGTGGCCCATCGTGGGCCAGACTTTCTCGGAACGGCGTCGCTGCTGGTGTCCGATCTCGACGAGCGCCCGCAATATACGCCCTGGGTGGCGGCAGTCTGGACCGAGCCCGATGCCCGCAAACAGGGCATCGCCCCGGCGCTGATCGAGCGGGCCTGCCTGGAGGCCTTCTCCCGGGGGCATGCCCGGGTCTATCTTTGCGCTGCCCCGCCCCGTCGGGCCTGGTACGAGAGCATCGGCTGGACCCCGATCGAGGACGGCGTCGGGGCGCTCAAACTGACGGTATTCGTCCGGGAGCGTCCGGGGGTCGTTTAGTCCCTTGACCTTCCGGGCCGGCCATGGTGATTTGCCGGCCATGAGCACCCCTGTCCGCAACAGCCGTCGTTGGTGGCGCACCTCCTGAAGAGGTGGTCGGTGCGATTTGCTTATTTTCAATCGTCGAAGGCCGCCATCGCAGTGCGACGGCCTTTGCTTGTTTGTTCTGTGTGGCGCCCCCTCCGGCATGTTTCCTAAGAGGACACCATGAACAGGACTGTGTTTTCGCTCCCCGCTGACAGCGCTTACAAGACCCGCGCGGGTCTCTCCGTGGCGCGCCATGTCGATTATTTCACCGGCGGCACCGCGCTGGACGATCTGATCGTCCGGCTCGACCAGCGCCGCGGTGTGGTGTTGTCGTCGGGCACCACGGTGCCCGGCCGCTATGAGAGCTTCGATCTCGGTTTCGCCGATCCGCCGCTGCTGCTGGAAACCACCGGGACGGACTTCACGCTCACGGCGCTGAACAAGCGTGGCCAGGTGCTGATCGCCTTCCTCGCCGATACGCTGCAGGACCCCTGTATCGCGCTCGACGGGCGGACGATGTCGAAGCTCAAGGGCCACATCATTCGCGGCGAGGCGCCGGTCGAGGAAGACCAGCGCACCCGCCGCGCCAGCGTGATGTCGCTGGTGCGCGACATGGTCGCGCAATTGTTCTCCTCAGACGATTCCATGCTCGGGCTCTATGGCGCCTTCGCCTATGACCTCGTGTTCCAGATGGAAGACCTGAAGCAGAAGCGCACGCGCGAGGCCGATCAGCGCGATATCGTGCTGTATCTGCCCGACACGCTGCTGGCCTATGACCGCGCTACCGGACGCGGCGTGGTGATGTCCTATGACTTCACCTGGAAGGATCGCTCCACCGAGGGCCTGCCGCGCGATACGCCCGACAGCGGCTACAACAAGGCGCCGCGCCGAGGCTTTGCCGATCATGCGCCCGGCGAATATCAGCGCACGGTGGAGAATGCCCGCGCAGCGTTTGCACGCGGCGATCTGTTCGAGGCGGTGCCCGGTCAGTTATTCGCCGAGCCCTGCGAACGTTCGCCGGCGGAGGTTTTCCAACGCCTCTGCGTGATCAATCCGTCACCCTATGGCGCGCTGATGAATCTTGGCGACGGTGAATTCCTCGTCGCCGCATCGCCAGAGATGTTCGTGCGCTCCGATGGCCGCCGGGTCGAGACCTGTCCAATTTCCGGCACCATCGCGCGCGGCGTCGATGCCATTGGCGATGCCGAGCAGATCCGGCAGCTCCTGAATTCGGAGAAAGACGAATTCGAACTCAACATGTGTACCGACGTCGATCGTAACGACAAGGCGCGCGTTTGCGTGCCCGGCACGATCAAGGTGCTCGCGCGCCGGCAGATCGAGACCTACTCAAAACTGTTCCACACCGTCGATCATGTGGAAGGCATGCTGCGGCCGGGCTTTGATGCGCTCGATGCGTTCCTGACCCATGCCTGGGCGGTGACCGTGACTGGTGCGCCGAAACTCTGGGCGATGCAGTTCGTCGAGGACAATGAGCGCTCGTCGCGACGTTGGTATGCCGGCGCCATCGGCGCCGTGTCATTCGATGGCGGCATCAATACCGGCATCACCATCCGTACGATTCGCATGAAGGACGGCCTCGCCGAAGTGCGCGTCGGCGCGACGCTGCTGTTCGATTCGGATCCCGTCGCCGAAGAGAAGGAATGCCAGACCAAGGCTGCAGCCCTGTTCCAGGCGCTGCGCGGCGATCCGCCGAAGCGGCTGTCGGCCTTTGCGCCGGATGCAACCGGTTCGGGCAAGAAGGTACTGCTGATCGATCATGATGACAGTTTCGTGCATATGCTGGCGGATTACTTCCGTCAGGTCGGCGCGACCGTCAGCGTGGTTCGTCATGTCCATGCACAGACAGTCCTGAACCGCGAGAGTTTCGATCTGCTGGTGCTGTCGCCGGGGCCGGGACGTCCCGCCGATTTTGGCATAGGCAAGACACTCGATACCGCGCTGGACAAGAAACTGCCGGTATTCGGCGTCTGCCTGGGCGTGCAGGCAATCGGCGAATATTTCGGCGGCGTGCTGGGCCAGCTTGCGCAGCCGGCGCATGGACGGCCGTCGCGCGTACAGGTGCGGGGCGGAAAGTTGATGAACGGTCTGCCCAATGAAATCGTCATCGGCCGCTATCACTCGCTATTCGTCGAGCAGGATAGCATGCCCGATGTGCTCACCGTGACGGCCTCCACCGAGGACGGTGTTGCCATGGCCATCGAACACAAGACGCTGCCGGTCGGTGGCGTGCAATTTCATCCGGAATCGCTGATGTCGCTTGGCGGCGAGGTCGGCTTACGCATTGTCGAAAACGCATTTCGGTTGGGGCAACGCCCTAACTGATGTCCATCTGAAGAACCGAAAGACCCTGATGACACCCGAACTCGCGCACGATCTCAAAGCCTCCGTCCGCACCATTGTGGATTATCCGAAGCCGGGTATCCTGTTTCGCGACATCACCACACTGCTGGGTGATGCGCGCTCGTTCCGCCGCGCGGTGGATGAGCTGGTGCAGCCCTGGGCGGGGCTGAAGATCGACAAGGTCGCCGGCATGGAAGCGCGCGGCTTCATCATCGGCGGCGCCGTGGCGCATCAGTTGTCGGCCGGTTTCGTGCCAATCCGCAAGAAGGGCAAGCTCCCGCACACCACCGTGCGCATCGCTTACTCTCTCGAATACGGCATCGACGAGATGGAAGTGCATGCCGACGCCATCAAGCCCGGTGAGCGCGTGATCCTGGTAGATGATCTGATCGCCACCGGCGGCACGGCCGAAGGCGCCGTCAAGCTGATGCGGCAGATCGGCGCCGAGGTGATGGCCGCCTGCTTCATCATCGACCTGCCGGATCTCGGCGGCGCGGCCAAGCTGCGGGCGATGAATGTGCCGGTGCGCACGTTGATGACGTTCGACGGGCATTAACTCCAGTGTTGCCCTCGCAGAGGTGGGGGCGACAAGTGGAGAGGGCAACGAGAATGTAGGATGGGTAGAGCGTCTTCGCGAAACCCATCAGCGTCAAACGCCGGGTTGATGGGTTTCGCTGCGCTCTACCCATCCTACGGACGCTGCTTGCCTCACGACCCTTGCAGCAGCAGTCCCAGCTCGATCTCTCGAAAGCTGAAATAATTCTTCCTGATCCACTGATGCAGCTCGGTGGATGAATCCTGCTCCGAGCGCAGATAGCCGGTGAAGGAGAAATTCAGCCGGTCGATATAGGTCTTGAGGAACACCGGCAGCGCCGCGATGCGCAGCAAGCGGCCCTGCGCCAGCGCCGCCGGGATTTCGCCGCGCAGCACGTGTTCGTTGTCGATCACATAGAGCGAATTGCGGGTGAACTGCTGCTGCAACATCTCGTAGCCGCGCAATGAGGCGCGGTCGCTGTCGCCCATGAAGAACACGATGGGCGCCACGCCACGGCGTGCGGCTTCCTTGGCGAAACCGATCTCGCCGGTCATTTTGAAGAATTCGTCGAAGGCGAAATAGCCGAGGTCGATCACCTTGGCGACGTCGTCATTGATGATGAGCCGGTCCATCAGCGACATCTTGCCGAACGTGTCATTGACGTCGGCCGTCTCGGTCAGCTTCGGCAGGAAATCGAGCAGCGAAGGTTCCTTGAGGCTGATATCGAAAGCGGTGACGTCGCCGCGCTGCAGCTTCAGGAATTCGCACAACAAGCGCGCGACGAGAGTCTTGCCGACCATCGGTCGCGTCGAGCAGATGATATAAACGGGCGTGCGTCGCATCGGCGCAATATCAGGCGAATCCGACGCCGCTCCAATCGTTAAATGGACTTACTTCTCGCCGGGGCTGCGGGCGCCGGGCTTGTCGTGGACGATGTCGGTCAGCTTGATGCGGTCGAATTCGCTCCAGACATTGGCCAGCCAGTGCCGGACATAGCCGCGCAGCACGAACGAATAATTCGCGGTCTCGTCATGCGGTCCCTTGTTGGCGACGAATTTCAGGAACGGCACGCTGGACACTTCGACCTGCTCATAGGCCATTTCGTTCAGCTTCGGGATGGTGATCTCGGTGGCGCCCTTGATGCGGTGGAAATAGGAGTTGTAGGTCGCCTGGTCCCATTCGAAGAAGCTGGTGTTGTTGATGAAGTTCTTCACCAGGAAATACTTCGCACCGTCCATGAAGCCGGCGGTCTCGGCGATCTCGTCCAGGGAGGCGATCGACGGGCCGAGTATATGGAAAACGGCAAAGGTGATCTGGCCGGACTTGGCGGCATCGAGGAAGCCAATGTCACGCAGATCGGCCAGCGCCCGGGACAGCAGGCCTGCGCGGACGTCGATCACGGTCACCGAAGGCGACGCGCTGTTGAGCGTATCGAAGATCTTCATCTGGTCGGATGTGGTCGTCATGTCGACGATTTCGGTGATGTCCGAATGGAACCGCTTCAGCGTGCCGCGCGGCGACTCGGTGTCGAAAGCGCGCGTCGGGACGTTGTTGGCGCTGAAATAATCCAGAACCGTCCGCGAAACCGTGGTCTTGCCGACCCCACCCTTGTCCGCGCCGACGACAATCACTGCTGGCTTCGCCATGGAATTCCTTTGCCGCTTTCAACTGGAGCATCCGCGCGATGGAGATTCGCGCGCCGGAGAACACTACCCGATGCCTGCTTTGGGCGCGAACATGGCAGAAACAAGGGGGATTTCAATCGCTGAAAGATATGGCCCACGGAAATCATTGGGAAATTCTCAATATTTGGCTGCTGGCGTTGTTTCCCGCATTACGGCTACCCGACCGGGCTTGCAGGTGCCGGGGTCCCCGGCGGCGCTCACCACACCGTGATTGATGCGACGCACAAAATAGATTGTAGCCTAATCGATAGGGTCCTATCTAATTTCCATGCCCCACTCCCAAGCGCATATCCAGGCCGAACTGGGCCTGCTGGTTGCGCGACTGGCACGGGTCTGGCGCCGCAAGGCTGACCAGACCCTGTCGGCGCATGGCCTGTCCGAAGCCACGGCACATCCGCTGCTGATCCTGTCCCGCGCCGGACGCGAGAACGTGCGTCAGGGCGTGCTCGCCGACGAAATGGGGCTTGAGGGCCCGTCGGTGGTCCGGCTGATCGATCTGCTGGCTGCCGAAGGGCTCGTCGAGCGCCGCGAGGACCCGACCGACCGCCGCGCCAAGGTGCTGCATCTGACGCCGCTGGGCGAAGCCAAGGCCGAAGAGATCAGGCGCGTCATGCGCCGGCTGCGCGGTGACCTGATGAAGGGCATCGCGCCGGATGAACTCGCCATTGCCTTCGATGTGCTCGGACGGATCGAGCAATCGGCCAATCGCCTGTATGAGGCCGCCGAGGAGGCGGACGCGTTGCCATGACTTCCGCTGCTGCCCAACAGCTGTTTCTTGTCCGTCACGCCGACATCATCTTCTCCGTGAAAACCTTCATCGCCGGCATGATGGCGCTGCTGATCGGTTTTGCGATGGATCTGCCGCGGCCCTACTGGGCGCTGGCCACGGTCTATATCGCCTCGCAGCCGCTGGCCGGCGCGACGCGTTCGAAAGCGTTGTTTCGCGTCATCGGCACACTGGTTGGGGCTTCGGCCAGCGTGGTACTGGTCCCGAACCTCGTTAATTCCCCAGAACTGCTCAGCCTCGCCATCGCGCTGTGGGTCGGTCTCTGTCTCTATGTGTCACTGCTGGACAGGACCCCCCGCGGCTACATGTTCATGCTGGCAGGCTATACCTGCGCGCTGATCAGCTTTCCCTCGGTCAACGACCCCGCAGCCATCTTCGATACGGCGGTTGCGCGAAGCGAGGAGATCATTGTCGGCATCCTGTGTGCCACACTGGTCTCCACGATCCTGCTGCCGCGCAGCGTCGGTCCGGCGGTTGCAGCGCGGGTCGATAGCTGGCTTGCCGGCGCGCGCAAGCTGACGCAGGACGTGCTGGCCGGCCGTAGCGCCGATCCGGCGACCCGCGACCTGCGCCTCAAGCTCGCCGCCGATGCCGTCGATATCGATACGCTCGCCGATCATCTTGCCTATGATCGGCTCGGCGGACGCGAGACCTCACGCTGGATGCGCGCCCTGCGCACGCGCATGCTGACATTCCTGCCGCTGCTGTCATCCATCGGCGATCGCATCGACGCGCTGGGCGAGGATGCACGGACAACCTATCCGCAACTGATGGCACTAGTCGATGACGTCTCCACCTGGATTGTCGACAACGGCATTGCGCGCGAACCGGCGGACAAGTTGCGCAGCATGATCGCTGCACAGCAGCCGAAGCTGAACGCGTCGTCGTCGTGGAACGAGATCATGATCGCGAGTCTGCTGATGCGGATGCGCGAGCTCGTCGATATTTCGGCGGATTGCCGGGTGCTCAATCAGGCGATTGCCGAAGGCGGCCGTCCGCCGGGCGCGAAACTCGCCTTTCAGGCTGAAGCCGGTGTGGCCCCGGTGCGGCATGTCGATCACGGCATGGCGCTATGGTCCGCAGCAGGCGTGTTCATTGCCATCCTCGTCTGCTGCGCGTTCTGGATCGCCACCGGCTGGACCGATGGCGCGACAGCACCGACCATGGCTGCTGTCGGCTGCTCGTTCTTCGCCAGCATGGACGATCCCGCGGTGGGGTTGCGCGGCTTTGCCAAATGGACGCTGGCCGCGATGGTGATCATCGCGCTCTATCTGTTCGCGATCCTGCCGGCCATCACCGATGTCGAAGTGCTGGTCGCCGTGCTGGCGCCGCCATTCCTGCTGTTTGGCTATCTCATCGCACGCCCCGCCACCTTCTTCATCGGCATGCTGCTGGCGGCGAATACCGCGACGCTGATGGCGTTGCAGACGACCTACAATGCCGACTTCGCAAGTTTCGCCAATTCCAGCGTGGCTTTCTTCGTCGGTACTGAACTGTCGGCCATCTCGATCCAGTTGATCCGCTCGGTCGGCTCCGAATGGAGTGTGAAGCGGCTGATGCGGCGCGGCTGGATCGCCATCGCGCAGGCTGCCGAACAGCGCGGCAACCGTGATCGCGCCGCCTTTGCCGGGTTGATGCTGAACCGCATCGGCCTTCTGGCGCCACGGCTGACGGCGCTGAAGGATTCACCGCTGCGTGCTGTC
The DNA here is from genome assembly GCF_034044155.1 of Tardiphaga sp. 42S5. NCBI lineage: Bacteria > Pseudomonadati > Pseudomonadota > Alphaproteobacteria > Hyphomicrobiales > Nitrobacteraceae > Tardiphaga > Tardiphaga sp. 42S5. The sequence continues at coordinate 1,708,712 of NZ_CP139027.1, forward strand.
GACAACCTGCGCGAATTGCGCGTCGGGTTGAATATCGTTGATCTGCGCCGGGCGCGTCATCATCTGTCGTCGCCGACGCTCAATGCGATGGACACGATGCTGGATGAACTGGCCGTGAGCTTCCGCAACTACAAAGGCGGCGCGATGCCGGAGCCGCTGCTGGCGAAAGTCGATCACGCGCTGTCGGAAGCCATGGGCGAACGCGGGGCAGGGCGCGCGGATGCATTGATCGGCCTCGTCGGCATTCGCCGCGGTCTGTTTCCGACGGCACCGGCCTATCTGCCCGAACCGGGCCTTCTCGCCGGGAGTGTGGCCGCATGAGATATGAAATCGATCTGTTCGGCGTGCTGTTGCCATCGCTGATGCTGTGGCTGGTCATCACTTATGCCATCGGCGCGTTGCTGCGCCCGTTGATCGAACGCTCCGGCCTCTATCGCTATGTCTGGCACCGCGCGCTGTTCGATCTTGCTCTGTATGTCTGCCTGCTCGGTGGCGTGGTCTATTTATCCTCCGGATTGCTGTCGTGAAAAACGCTGTGAGTTTTGTTCGTCGTTTCGCCGTCACCGCGCTGGCCGTCGTCGCCGCGCTCGCCGTCGGGCGTTATCTCTGGGTCTATTACATGGATGCGCCATGGACCCGCGACGGCCGCGTGCGCGCCGATGTGGTGACCGTGGCGCCGGATGTCTCGGGATTCGTTACCGAGATTCTGGTGAAGGACAATCAGAAAGTGGCCCGCGGCGATGTCATCATGCGGATTGACCGCGCGCGTTTCGCGCTGGCGCTGCAGCAGGCCGAAGCCGTCGTCGCCGGCCGTACGGCCAGCCTTGAGCAGGCCGATCTCGATCTGAAGCGCTATAAGGAATTGACGACGGCCGCCGTCTCGCAGCAGAAGCAGGAGCAGGTGCTTGCAACGCAGCTGCTGGCCAAGGCGTCGCTGGATCAGGCCATTGCCGATCGGGCCGTGGCGCAGCTCAATCTCGACCGCAGCGAGGTCCATGCACCGGTCTCGGGTGTGATCTCCAACATGGACCTGCGCCCGGGGACCTATGTCACGGCAGGCAAGGGCGTGATGGCATTGGTCGATACGTCGAGCCTGCATGTCGACGGCTATTTCGAGGAGACCAAGCTGTCGCGGATCCACGTCGGCGATCCTGTCCACATTCACTTGATGGGCGACGCCGCCAAGCTCACCGGCCATGTCGAAAGCGTTGCCGCCGGCATCGAGGATCGTGACCGTGCGGAAGGCAGCAACCTGCTGGCCAATGTGACGCCGACCTTCAGTTGGGTCCGTCTCGCCCAGCGCGTGCCGGTGCGCATCGCGCTCGACGCTGTTCCGGCAGGTACGACGCTGGTCGCGGGCCGCACGGCGACGGTGGAGATTTTGCCGGGCAACGGGACGACGGTTGCGAAGGTGAACTGACGCTTCAGGCGTCCGTATCCGGCATCGTATCCAGCAGCATCGTCTCAAATCGCGCACGTATCTCGCGAGGTGTCGCGCCAAAACGCTTCTTGAAGGTGCGGTTGAAATAAGACAGATCGCCGAAGCCGACCTCGAAGGCGATGGTGCTGACGGCGCGATCCCCGCGGTTGCCGTCGCGCAGCATGTGGAAGGCGCGTTCCAGACGGCGCTCCAGCAGGTAGTCCGAAAACGTCCGGCCTTCGGCCTCGAACAATTTCTGGAAATAACGCGCGGTGACGCCATGGGTGGTCGCGAGCCGCTCCAGTGACAGCGTCGGCTGGCTGAGGCTGGCCTCGATATCGGCCTTGAGCGACAACAGGCTGATAGTCGGCCGATCCTGGCGCCATGCGCCACGCCGCGCCGGCGCATCGGCTTCATCGATCATGGTGGCGACGAGGCCGTTCATATAATCGATGGCAAGACCCGTCAGCGCAGCGGAATTCATCGGCAACAGACCGCGCATTACGGCAGCGGCGTAATGGCCGAGCGCGATCAGCCCGCCATTGTCATGGGCGATGTGGCGTAATCCGGTATGGCCATTGCTGGGGAGTAGCAGGCAATCGACACGGCTCACATCATTCATGATGAAGGTGGTGGCGCGGCTGGGATCGAGAATGATCGCCTCGCGTGGCATGCATGTCTGGCGCTGGCCATCCTGCTGGACGATCACCACGCCGTCGGATGGTCGCAGTACCAGGATATCCTGCGACGGGTCGTTGTCGGGCATGGTCCAAAGTGGTGCGGGATCGAAACACGACATCAGTCCGAGATGCGGCTGCATCCGCAGGATCGCCTTCGACTGGAACGGCGCGGCGCGAAACGATCCCAGCGAATTGCGCTGCACGGTCTTCCACGGCAGGCGGCTTTCAAGCGGTTTGCGCAGGGTGTCATCGATATCGTCGGCAACCAGCCAGAGCGGGACGAGCGGGCAATCGGGAGCGGCATCGACGCAGGATGGAGACCGCGACTGATGCGCGTTTGCCACAGCATCGAATCCAAACCGCTTCGTTCGCTCCAGTCCGACTATCAATTCACCGAGTCCAAGTCATGCCATGGGCCGTGCCGTATCGCTGTGACGATAGACGGAATGCACAGGCGTAAGAAGAGTAAAGCCGCGACTGGAATTTACATTGATTCCAAACTGCTGCGGCCTCGGTCGAATTGACCGGCTCGACCTCTCCAGTGCTTCGTCGCCACGAACATACGGAAGATTCCGAGCTCATGCGTTACAGCCAGTTCCTTCTCATCCCCGCCGTCGGGCTCATGTCGTCGCAGGCCGTTGCGCAGCAGAGCGCGGGCGTCACGCTCGACGAGATCACGGTAACGGCCGCGCGTGCCCAGCGCTCGATTTCGGATATTCCGCAGACGGTGCAGGTGATCGACCAAAAGGAGATCGACGAACAGCTCAAGCAGAGCGGCAGCGCATCCGCGCTGCTGGCCAAATTGCTGCCGGGCTTCTCGGTCTCGAACCAGACCATCTCCGGCGCTTCCGAAAGCTATCGCGGACGCGACCTCCTGGTGCTGATGGACGGCGTGCCGCTGACGACGCCGCTCCGCGACGTTTCACGCGTCCTGTCGCTGATCGATCTGAATTCCGTCGAGCGCATCGAACTGGTCGCTGGTGCATCGAGCCTGTATGGCGCGGGCGCGACAGGCGGTACGGTGAATTTCGTCACCAAGAAAGCGCAGCCGGGCGGTCCGCGCGTCAGCGTCAACACGGCGCTGCGCACCTTCACCGCCGATCCCGGCGGTTCGCTGGCGCCAGAAATGTCGGCGACGGTCAGTGGCAAGGGTACGAATGGCATCGACTATGTATTCGTCGGCAGCGGCCGCGGCGCGCAGAAGACCTATGACGGCGCGGGCCGCGAGCTGCCATCGGACGCCATGCTCGGGCAGGGAGGTGGTGATCGTCTCGCCAGCGGCAGTTTCCTGGGCAAGATCGGTTACGATTTCGATGGCGGCAAGCGCATCGAAGCCTCGATCAGCCAGTTCTATCTCGACCAGACGCCGAAATACCTCACCGACTATTCCGGCGCTTATGCGAAGCCGGATTTCACCAAGCCCTATACCGGGCAGAGCGTGCTGGAAGATTCGCGCTCGTTCCAATTGCGCTACAGCGATACCGACTTCGTGCTCGGCAATCTCAGCGTGGTCGGCTTCTACAATGACATCAAGAAGCGCTTCAACTATTCGGAGTTCTCCTATCCCTATAACTCGCTGGTTTATTATTCCGGCAACCCGCTGAGCCCGACCAGCCCCGCCAACCAGACCACGCTGTATTCCGAGCGCGGAGGCGTCAATCTGACGATCGATACGCCGCTCGACCGCATCTGGAACGGCGCCAAGGTGACCTGGGGCACGGACGTCGTCCATGACAAGACATGGCAGACGCTGACCGATGGCCGCGATGTGTTCACGCCGTTGACCCAGGTGACGACCGCCGGATTTGCATTGGTACAAGTCCCGATCACCGATCGGCTGACCGCGCGGGGCGGCGTTCGCTACGAGCATTTCGATCTCAGCGTCGACGACTTCCTGCGTCCGGCCGCCTATGCCGCGATCTCGCCCGTGACGCGCTTCGTTCTGCCGGCGCTCAATGTTATCGGCGGCCAGTACGAATATGCCTCGCCGACCTATAATCTCGGCGCGACCTTCAAGCTCAACAACAAGATCGATCTGTTCGGCGGTTTCTCGCAGGGCTATGCGCTGCCCGATGTCGGCGCCTATACGCGCCGCGCCGGCCTGTCATCCACGGCCTTTGCCTGTCCGGTGGCGACGCCGAACTGCCTGCCGCTGGCGCGCCAGACCATCTCCTTCACCTCGATCGCGCCGGAAGCCCAGATCGTCAATAACTATGAAATCGGCGTCCGCGGCGGCGACGGCCCCTACAAGGGCAGCATCACCGGTTTTGTCAGCACCTCCGAGAAGGGCGTGACGTTCGATCCGGTCACCAACCTGATCTCGCAGCAGAAGGAAATGATCTACGGCGTCGAATATATCGGCGAGATGGCGATCAGCCGGAATTTCACGCTGGGTACCACGATCGGCTACAAGGAAGGCCGCTACGACACCAATAAGGACGGTGTGCTCGACTCGTGGCTGCCCAACAACCGGATCGGCAGTCCGGTGCGCGGTCTGATCTTCGGCGACTATCGCTTCGACAACGGCATCAAGCTGCGCGTCGAGGGCGAGGGCTATTCGGGCCGGAACCGCGGCATCAACCTGACCAATACGGTCTATCCCATCGAGGGTGGCTTCACCATGAATGCTGCGCTGAGCGGGCCGGTCTATGGCGGCGAGGCCTATGCAGCCGTTAACAACCTGTTCGATACGGAGCTGCAGAACCCGACAGCAACCTCGGTGCGCAACCTGCCGGTCTATTCCTGGGGCCGCACCGTGACGGTCGGCTATCGCAAGACATTCTAAGACCAAACCTTCCAAGGCCACTTCCCAGGGAGTTCTAATTGCCATCATGGTGGATCTGGAGATTGATGGGAGCCTGCTGACGCTACGGTTCCTGCCGCCTTACGCGGAGTCGGACGAGCGCGATTATCTGGCCGCGCTGGCCCGGGTCGGCGAGCATGATGCGCCATTCGAACTTCTGACCGTGTTCGGGGGCGGCGGGAAACTGTCCGTCGCCGGCGAGCGGGAGCAGGCGCTGTGGTTCAAGGCGACGCGTGGCCATATCTCCGCGCGCTGCCGTGCTGTGGCGATTGTACGCCCCGGCGCCAACAAGAAGATGGAAGAGACGTTTCGGAAGCTCTGGCCGATGCCGCTGGTGGCGCTCGAGGACGAGATCGCCGCGCGCGCCTTTCTCGCCGAACATCGCGGCCTCGCATGAGCACCGCGGAGCTCAACGCATCTGCGCCGGTCGCCGTCATGGGGCGCAAGCGGCTGTTCGTCGTCCTCGGCGGGCTGTATCTGGCGCAGGCGATCCCGTCCTATCTGTTCGCCGCCGCTTTGCCGCCGATCATGCGCGAAGCCGGCGTGTCGCGCAGCGAGATCGGCTATCTCAGCCTCTGGTTTCTGCCGTTGCTGCTGAAGTTCTTCTGGGCGCCGGTGGTGGATCGCATCCGCCCGTTCGCGCGCGCACATCGCGCCGGCTGGGTGATCGTGACCCAAACCGGGGTCATCATCAGCCTGCTGTGTTTGATCCCGCTCGGCGCAACCAATATCTGGGGCATCATCACGGTTGGCCTGTTCGGCTCGTTGCTGATCTCGACACAGGACATCGCAACTGATGGCTATGCCGCGAAATATCTCGCGCCGGAGGATCGCGCCATCGGCAATGCGATCCAAGGCGGCTCGGTCGCGTTTGGTGTCGTGATCGGCGGCACGCTCGGGCTGGTGCTGTATGCATATATCGGCTGGATCGGCATGCTGCTGACCATCGCCGGCTTCTCGTTGATACCGCTCTTCGCCGCCTTCGCCATGCGCGAGGAGGATGCCGGGCAGAGCGATCCGTCGAAGCCGCGGCCTTCGGTGATGGCCTTCCTGCGCCGCCGCGAGGTTCGCAACATTCTCTGGATCGCGCTGATCTACCGGATGAGCGAGGGCCTCGTGAAGGCGATGGAGGGCAGCTATCTGGTCGATGCCGGCGTGCCGCTCAAACAGATCGGTTATCTTTCCGGCGGCGCCGCGACGACGGCGGGCCTCGCGGGTGCCGCTGGCGCAGCATGGCTGTTGCAACGCTGCGGCACCGGCTGGACGCTGGGTCTGCTGGGCATTCTCCGCACCATCTGCTTTGCGCTGTTCACGGCGCATGCGCTTGGCGTGGTGACCGGCATCTGGCCGATTTTCGGCGCGGCCGGATTCCAGACCTTGATCCGCTATATGGAGATCGTCGCGCTCTACAGCCTGTTCATGGCGGCGGCATCGAAGGATCAGCCGGGCACCGACTTCACGATTCTCGCCTGCGCCCAGCTGATCATCTACTTCATCGGCTCGATGCTATCGGGCCGCATTGCCGACCTGCTCGGCTATGGGACGCTGTTCAGCGTCGCCACAGTGTTGTCGCTGATCGCGGCGATTGCAACGATGCGCATTCTCGCCGCGCAACCGCCCGCTAGTTCGATGCCGGCGCAGCCTGCGTGAAGCTGCGATCGACGGCCTTGCTGACATCGACCTGCTTCGACAGGATTCCGTAGCGCGTGGCGCGATCCGAGGCTTCCTGGAACTCCTTCACCACGCCATCGTCGATGGCGATCGGCCGTGTGTCCTGCGCCTTGTAGGCGCGCGCCAGCACGTCTTCCGGCAGCTTGGTCAGCTCGGCGGTGTTTTTGGCATATTCATTGACATGCTCGCGCGACCAGTTGCGGGCCTTGTTAAGCCGCTGCAACAGGTCGGCGACGGCCTCGCGCTTGGTGGCAATTGCCTGTTCGGAAGCGACGATAAAGGTCAGGGTCGGGGTCAGGCCCGTGCCATCGGCAACCACCCGCGCATTGTCTTTCAGCACGGCGTAGGAGATGTAGGGTTCCCATACGGCCCAGCCGTCGATCGAACCGGCGAGAAGTGCAATCTTGGCATCGACGGGACCGAGCGGCGCGAAAGTTGCGTCGCTGGTCTTGTAACCGGCTTTCTCCAGCGTCGCCTCAATCAGGAACTGGCCCCAGCCGCCGCGGGTGCCTGCGAGGCGCTTGCCCTTGAGGTCGGCAGCGGTCTTGATCGGTGAATCGTTGCGCACCAGGATCGCCTGTGTGTCCGCATTGGAGCGTGTGCCGCCGATCGCCTTGATCGGTGCGCCGTTGGCATAGACCGTGAGGAACGAGAGGTCGCCGGTGTAACCGACATCGAGTGCGCCGGCATTGATGGCTTCGAGGATCGGCGCCGCCGCGGGGAATTCCGACCACTGGATCTTGTAAGGCAAGTCCTTCGCCAAGCCGGAGATCTCCAGCAGCGAGCGGTTGCCGCCCTTCTGGTCGCCGACGCGCAACGTGATCTGGTCTGCTGCGAAAGCGGAGGTGGCGAGTGCTGCGCTGAAGGCTGTGGCAATGAGCGTTGATAGCAAACGGCGCGTAGGGGAAGCGGTGGTCATGGTCATTTTCTCTGATGCAATGGCGTGCATCAAAGCTACGTCCGACACGGATTCAGTCAATGAAATGGCTGACTGAATATCGTCGAGCGAAAGCAACGAATGTGGCGTTGTTGGAAATGGCGTGGAAGTTTTGCGCTTTCGGAAAATCTGATGTGTTTTGGCCCACCGTCAACCTGCGTGCGCATTCCCGCCCAACTCTGCCGCCTTTCCGCCAGAATTCCCTTCCGCGGCGCATTTGGTGCGCCGCAGAATAGCCACGAGCGTCAGCCGAAATAGGGAATGGATTACTCCGAACAGACAAAAACCCTGGCGCTATTTCGCAATCGGGCCGTTTGGAGCGCGACGGATTTGGAAGTCGCCCGGCATTCGGGCCGGGAGCATTTCAAAGTGGGTTGTGTGCTTCAATTGATTTCGTCGCTGACCGTGGGCGGGTCTGAGCGGCTGCTGATCAATTTCGCTGCCAGTTGCACGCCGGGAGAGGACATTCCGCAGGTTTTCGTTGTCATCAACGACTTTTTCCATCCCGACCTTGCTGCCGAGCTCTCAGCGACAGGTCATCCGGTCTACTTCCTCAAGCGTCCACCCGGGAACCGCAATCCACGTGTCATTCTAAGTTTACTCAACATCATCCGCCGTCACGATATTCGCATCATCCATGCGCATGACAGCGGCGCCAAGCACTTCGCCATGTTGAGTAAACTGTATCGTCCGATGAGCGTCGGCTACACGATTCACAATACCGGCCTCGTCAACGCGTGGGACCGCGTAAAGCTTCGGCTGCATCAGCGGTTCGTCGATTGGAACATCGCGATCTCTGCTGCGGTCGAGCGTGAATGTGAAGCTGTCAAACTGAAGCGCCTGTTCAAGGTGCATAACGGTATCCCGCTCGCGACATTCGATAGAGTGGCGCGGCAACGTCGCTTCGGCTCGCCGCTGCGGCTGATCAACGTGGCCCGCATCTATCCCAAGCAGAAGGGGCAGGACATCCTGATCAAGGCGGTCAGTCTCTGCGCGGCGCGCGGGCTCGACATTCGCTGCGATTTCGTCGGCAGCCCGCCGGAGGGCGACGAGTCGACCCTTCTGAGTTTGAAGGCACAGGCGATCGCCGAAAATGTCGCCGATCGTATTCGCTTCCTGTGTGGGCGCACCGATGTGTGCCGTCCGCTGGACGAGGCCGATATCTTCGTCCTGCCATCGCGTTTCGAAGGTTTCGGGCTGGTGCTGCTCGAAGCCATGGCCGTCGGCCTGCCCGTCATCGCCGCGGATGTTGATGGCCCGGCCGAACTGCTGGTGGATGGCTCGAACGGTATCAAATTCAAGGTCGGATCCGCTGAGGATCTCGCCGACAAGATCGCGGCGCTTGCGGCGCAGCCCGAGCTTGCCGCGAAGATCGCAAGGACGGCGAAGGATTTCGTCACCGAATTCGATATCGCCAATATGCGCGACCAGTATTTCGGCATCTACGGGCAGATGATGAAGGCGAGCTAGCCTCAGGTCTGGCGTGCGCGCTTGCCGGTCGCGGCGAGCTTGTCAGCGAGAAACTCCAGCAGCACTTCGACGCGGGCAGGGCGGGGACCTCCCGGCGGCGTGACCAGATAGACGCCGCTCGACGATTGCGACCAGTCCTGCAACACGGCCTCCAGCGCGCCGCTCGCCAATGCATCTCCGACGATGAAATCCGGCAGGTCGCTGATCCCCAATCCGGCGATCAGCGCAGGCAGCAGCGCCTCGCCATTGTTGACGCGGAGCGGCCCGGCCGGCCGAACGCTGGCCTGTTCGCCGGCCGCATTGGTGAAGTGCCAGACGCCGGGAGTCGAGAGATAGGTGTAGCCAAAGCATTTGTGGTCGGCGAGGTGCATGGGATGCGTTGGCCGGCCGTATTTCGCGAAATAGGACGGCGCGGCCACAATGTAACGCTTCACCGGACGCAGCCGCCGTGCGATCAGCGATGAATCCGGCAATGACGCGATGCGGATCGCGGCGTCAAAACCTTCGCCGATCAGATCGACGGTCGCGTCGCTGAGGCTGAGGTCGATGGAGACCTCCGGATACTGCGCCAGAAATTCCGGCAGCAGATGCGCCACCGTATTGGTGCCGTAGGTCATCGGCACGGCCAGCCGTACCAGCCCGCGCGGTGTCGCCGACTGCGCCAGCGCCTCGTTCTCAAGCGCTTCGCCGTCCGCCAGCAATTGCGCGGCCTTCACCGCCAGCGTCTTGCCGGAGTCGGTCAGCGCCAGCCGCCGTGAGGTCCGGTTGAACAGCCGTGCGCCCAAGCGATCCTCGAGCCGACCGACCGCCTTGGAGACGGTGGCCTTGGACAGGGTCAGCTCGGTCGCCGCCGCCGCAAAGGACCGCAGTTCGACCACCTTGGCGAAAATCGCCAGCGCCTCGAAGTCGGGAAGTTTGGGCATCTCAAAATCCGAAACGATGAGTTTCCATCATTTCTATTTATGCGCCATCTGCGCGGGCATATCCAGATGCCAAGGATGCAAATGCATCAAACGACGGAGATTTCGTCATGATCGACCTCAGACCTTTCGACAAACTCGGCGGCGCCGACCACGGCTGGCTCAAGGCCAAGCACCACTTCTCGTTCGGCAGCCATTATGACCCCGAGAATATGGGCCATGGCAGCTTGCGCGTCTGGAACGACGACGAGATCGCGCCGAACACCGGTTTCCCGGCTCATCCGCATTCCAACATGGAAATCATCACCTATGTCCGCGAAGGCGCTATCACGCATCAGGACAGTCTGGGCAACACGGGCCGCACCGAGGCCGGCGACGTCCAGGTGATGAGTGCGGGCTCGGGCATCCGGCACTCCGAATACAATCTGGAGGCATCGACCACGCGGATCTTCCAGATCTGGATCGAGCCCACCCAAACGGGCGGCCAGCCTTGCTGGGGCGCCAAGCCGTTCCCGAAGGCCGATCGCTCCGGCCAGTTCGTCACCATTGCCAGCGGCTTCAAGGACGACGCCGGGGCACTGCCTATCCGGGCTGACGCCCGCGTGCTGGCAACGACGCTGAAGGCCGGTGAGACCGCGCAATATCCGCTGGGTAGCTCGCGCAACGGCTACCTCGTGCCGGCGGCTGGCGCGATTGAGATCAACGGCATTCGCGTCAACGCCCGCGACGGCGTCGCCATCCGTGATGAAGCCAGCGTCACGATCACCGCGCTGGAAGATTCCGAACTCGTTCTGGTGGACGCGGCCTGACGGCGCCCACCAATTATCAACCGACCTACTCATCCCAATCCAATGGAGACTGACCATGACCAAAGTACTCGTTCTGTATTATTCCGCTTACGGCCATATCGAAGCGATGGCCAATGCCGTCGCCGAAGGTGCCCGCGAAGCCGGCGCCACTGTCGATATCAAGCGCGTGCCTGAACTGGTGCCTGCCGAGGTCGCCAAGGCGTCCTACTACAAGATGGACCAGGCTGCCCCGATCGCGACCATCGACGATCTTGCCAATTACGACGCGATCATCGTCGGCACCGGCACCCGCTTCGGCCGCATGTCCTCGCAGATGGCCAACTTCCTCGATCAGGCCGGTGGCCTGTGGATGAAGGGCGCGCTGCATGGCAAGGTCGGCGGTGCCTTCACCGCGACCGCGACCCAGCATGGCGGCCAGGAGACCACGCTGTTCTCCATCATCACCAACCTGCTGCATTTCGGCATGACCATCGTCGGCCTCAATTACGGCTTCCAGGGCCAGATGAAGCTCGATGAAGTCACCGGCGGCTCACCCTATGGCGCCACCACCCTGACCGGTGGCGACGGCAGCCGCCAGCCTTCGGCCAACGAGCTGGCCGGTGCCCGCTATCAGGGCAAGGCGATCGCCGAGACCGCGAAGAAACTTCACGGCTAAGCTGCGTGGCTAACTAAAAAGAGATGGCTGACAAGAGAAAGGCGGCGTTCTGATTGCAGAGCGCCGCCTTATCTATGCTGGAACAAACGGATTCGATTTCATCATGCTCGACGTGTATTTCATCTATCAGCTGGCCCGGCGGCCGCTGCACGCGATAGCCCGGAAATGGCTTTGTCGTGGCATCGCGCATGTGACCAAGGGCGAAGTCGTTTGCCCCGAATGCCGCCAACACTGAAACGTTCCTTGATTGTTGGACTGGCAAGGTTGCGTCTACGGAAGTAAACTTGGGCTATGTCCAAATCAACCAGCCCGCCGGTGCCAGCCCTCAGTATCCGTATCGACCTCGATTCCGAGGGACGGATCGGGCCGGGCAAGATTCAGCTTCTCGAACATATTCACGCTACCGGTTCGATTTCGGCCGCCGGCCGCGCCATGGCGATGTCCTACAAGCGGGCCTGGGATCTGGTGGATGAACTCAACCGGATCTGCGGGCAGCCTGCCGTCGAGCGCCAGACTGGCGGCAAGAATGGGGGTGGAGCTCTCCTCACGCCATTCGGCCTGACGCTCATCAAGCGCTATCGCGGCATCGAAAACGCAGCGACCACCGCCGCGCGCAAGGAGCTGCTGGCGCTGAAGGGCGATATCGGCAAGAAGCGCAGGTTCTAACCGGTCAAGCCGGCGGTATCATCGTTGTATCCGGATAAATATATCGTGACGGTCACCCCGATCGCGCTTTCGAATGGCTCTATTCTGGAATAGGATTGATCCATCCTTGGTCGCTCGTGGCGCGCCGTGGTCTAAACTGGAACTTCGCAATGTTCGACGCCCAATGCGATCTGGCTGCGCTTGTCTATGACAAGGATCAGGATCCCGACGCAGTGTTGCACACCTTCGCGGCGGATTTGAGCAAGCAGGGCATTCGCGCCGTCGGATTGGTGCAGCTCGGGCATCGCGAATTCGACGTGCCGAAGCTGACTGCGGTCATGCTGCACACCGGTGCGCAAGTGCGCTTGTTTCAGGATCTCGGTCCCGGCGCCAAGGGCTGCAAGCTCGATGTCGGGCAATTGCTCGATGCCGGCACGCAGGTCGCCGACGCCATCGACGAGGGCGCCGATCTCGTGATCATCAACCGGTTCGGCAAGCAGGAGCGCGAGGGCAAAGGGCTCGCTTATCTGATCGAGCGTGCGCTCAGCAGCGATATCCCCGTGGTGATCGCAGTGCCGTCGCATCGCTTGGCCGAATGGATCGCATTTGCCGATGGCATGAGCGTGAAGCTGCATTGCGATCGCGAGTCGCTCGATGGCTGGTGGGCAAAAGTCTCCTGCCGCAGCGAGGGGCTCATGCGTCAGGACCATCGCAGCGTTTGCGAAGTGCTGAAATAGAGTTTCATCAACGCGCAGCCGTCAATCGTCCGAATACCGTTGCTCCTGCCACGGGTCGCCGCGATTGTGATAGCCGCGGACTTCCCAGTAGCCGGGCTTGTCGTCGCTGACGAACTGGATGCGTTGCAGCCATTTCGCGCTCTTCCAGAAATACAGATGAGGCACGATCACGCGCACGGGGCCGCCATGGTCGCGTTCGATCGGAGAGCCCTGCCACGAATGTGCCAGCAGCGCGTCTTCGGCAGCGAAGTCTTCCAACGACAGATTGGTGGTGTAGCCGTCATGGGATTCCAGCACCACAAAGCGCGCGTCCGGCTTCGGCTGGCAGGCGTCGAGCAGCGCGCGGGTCGAAAGACCCTCCCACTGGTTGTCGTAACGCGACCAGGTGGTGACGCAGTGGATGTCCGAGATGAAGGTCGATTGCGGCTGCGCGCTGAACTGGCCGAAATCCCAGAACAGCGGCGTCTCGACGGCGCCGTAGACATCGAGGCGCCAGCGCTCGCGGGGGATGTCGGGTGTGATGCCCAGATCCAGCACCGGCCAGTCCTGGGTCAGGTGCTGGCCGGGCGGGAGCCGCTGGTCGTCCGGGCGTGCAATCTTGCCGGTGAGAAACCGGCCTTCGCGCGCCCAGCGCTGTTTGGTCTGCGTCAGCTTGGATTCCGGCGGGGTGTGATCCTCGGTCATGGCTGGCGCTCCTTGGCTAGACGTTGACCGTCACTCGTGACGGTGCATCGCCGACTTGTGCTTGGTGTCGCGCATGGTGGCGTAAATCAGCAGCGACAGGAAGATCATGCCCGACAGATAATAGTAGAACCACTGTTCATGACCGATCTGCTTGAAGTACAGCGCGATCGCCGGCGCCGTACCGCCGAAGATTGACACCGTCAGCGCATAGGGCACGCCAACGCCGAGGGCGCGGATATTGGTTGGGAACAGCTCGGCCTTCACGACCGCGTTGATCGAGGTATAGCCGGCGACGAACACCCAGGCGCCGCAGATCAGCAGGAACGCGATGAATGGCGACTTGGTGGCCTGCAACGCTGTCAGGATCGGAACAGTCGCCAGCGTGCCGGCAACGCCGAAGAAGATCAGCAGCGGCTTGCGGCCGATGCGGTCGGAGATCGCGCCATAGATCGGCTGCAGCAGGCAGGCGAATATCAGCGTGCCGAAGATCACCGTGGTGGTCTGGTCCGCGGTGAGGCCGACCGAGAGCTTGACGAAGGTCTGCATGTAGGTGGTGAAGGTATAGAACGCTGCGGTGCCGCCGGCGGTGAGGCCGACAACCAGCAGCAATTCGCGCGGATAGGCCATCAGCGCGCGCAGCGAACCCATTGGCTTGGCCTGCTTCTTCGCTTCAACGAACTGGTCAGTCTCGTGCATGTCGCGACGCATCACGGCGGTGAAGACCGCAAGACCAGCGCCGATCACGAACGGAATGCGCCAGCCCCAGTCCTTCAGCTCCTGCTCGCTGAGGAATACCTTCTGCAGCAGCAGGAGAACGATGATCGCGGTCAGCTGGCCGCCGATCAGGGTGACGTACTGGAAGCTCGAATAGAAGCCACGATGCTTGGGATCGGCAACTTCCGAGAGATAGGTGGCGCTGGCGCCGTATTCGCCGCCGAGGCTGAGGCCTTCAATGATGCGGGCGAGCGCAAGCAGGATCGGTGCCGCGATGCCGATGGTGGCATAGGTCGGCGTGCAGGCGATGATCAGCGAGCCGAAGCACATGCACAGGACCGAGATCGTCAGCGATATACGACGGCCATAGGTGTCGGCGAGATAGCCGAACAGCCAGCCGCCAAGCGGCCGCATCAGGAAGGTGGCGGCAAACAGCACGGCCGCATTGAGCTGCTGAACGACGGGGTCGGAGTTAGGGAAGAAGGCCGGCGCGAAATACAGGGCGAAGGCGGTGTAGGCGTAGAAGTCATACCATTCGACGAGATTGCCCATCGAGCCGATGAAGATCGCCTTGATGCGTTTTTTCGCATCGTCGAAGTGGAGTTTGCCGTCCGCCGGCGGTGCGAATGAATCTGCCACGTAGAACCCTCGTATTCCGTGAAATGAAATGTCCCGTTGCCACGCTCGGCATGAAAAGCCAATGCCGCGGAATGCATTGCTGCTGGCAGGATCGTTCTGTCAGGTGACGCGTGCATCCCCTGCGGCCACGCATGACTAGCCGCGATGTGCGACAATGTGGCTTAGACAAAAGTCTATAGGGCAGTGGTACTCCGGGCGGTCATGCCCAAAGGCATCGTCCTGGCCGGCACAGGGCCAGCCAGGACGAGCGAGTATGAGGGCGGAGTTCCGTTACTTCGCCGGGCGCGGATCGATCGGCGTGGAATCGCGCAGGCCCAAAATATCTTCCAGCACGCGCGCGCCGGCGAGCAGCGAGGCTTCGCCGCGCGGCGGGCCCACGACCTGCAATCCGACCGGCAGACCCTTTGAGGTGAAGCCGCAAGGCATCGACAACGCCGGGCAGCAGGTCAGCGTGATCGCATAGACGATGCCCAGCCACTGCACGTAGTTATCGAATTTGCTGCCGTTGCATTCGGCGAGATAGCGCTGCTCGATGGGGAACGGCGGCGTGATGGTCGCCGGGCACAGCAGCAGGTCGTAGGTCTGGAAGAACTCGTAGGCCCGCGCAGCCAGCGTGACACGCTGCGCTTCCGCCTTCGCCAGGTCATCGACCGTGAGCTTCAGGCCCTGCTCGATGTTCCAGATCACTTCCGGCTTCAGCTGATCGCGCTTGTCGCGGAGCAGCTGGAGCTTCGAGATCGCGAAGTCATAGGCGCGCAGCACATGGAAGCATTCGTGGGCTTCGCGCAGGTCGGGATGCGCTTCCTCGACGATCACGCCGGCGTCGGCGAATGCCATCGCTGCCTTGCGGGTGATGGCGACCACTTCGGGATCGACCGGGGTGATGCCGAGATCCGGCGAGTAGGCGATCCGCTTCGGCTTGGTGCCTGCGCGCACGGCGGAGCGGAACGAGGTCGGCAGTTTCGGCAGCGAGATCAGATCGGCAGGATGCTCGCCGCTCATGGCATCGAGCATCAGCGCGAGATCTTCCACGGTGCGGGCCATCGGGCCCTGCACGCTCACCATCCGGGCGAGCGCCACGGCGGGCGTCGACGCCACGCGGCCGACGCTCGGACGCAGGCCGACGATGCCGCAGAAGCTGGCGGGATTACGCAACGAGCCACCCATGTCGGAGCCATGGGCAATCCACGCCGTGCCGCTGGCAAGGGCTGCCGCGGCGCCGCCGGATGAGCCGGCGGCCGACTTCGACAGGTCCCACGGATTCAGCGTCGCCCCGAACACTTCGTTGAAGGTGTTGGCACCGGCGCCGAATTCAGGCGTGTTGGATTTCGCATAGATCACGCCGCCGTTTTCTTCGAGGCGTTCGACCAGCACGTTGGACTTGGTCGGCACCACGTCCTTGTAGATCGGCGAGCCCTGTGTGGTGCGCACGCCGGCGACGGCGGTGAGATCCTTGATCGGCACCGGCAGGCCGGCAAGGATGCCGCGTTCGCCGAGCGGCTTCTTCATCAGTTCTTTCGCAGCGTCGCGCGCGCGGTCGAAACACAGAATCGGCAGCGCGTTGACCTGGCCATCGACCTCCTTGATGCGGGCTTCCAGCGCGTCCAGCAGGTCGAGCGGCGTTACCGTCCCGGCATTGAGTTGATCGACCACGGCGCAGGCCGTTGCTTTGATGAGATCTTGCTGAGAGGCCACGCACGTCTCCAATTTCGGATGCAGAGCAATTCGTATGCTTGGGATGTCGATCCCGACGTAGCCGTGTAGACCATTTTCTGGATAAATGGGACTCGCAGGCAGTATCGCCTCACACAATGCAGGGATGCAACCATGAGTAAGCCTTTCGGCGATTCCAACTGGCGCGCGATGACACGCGAGCAGCTCGATGCCGGTCTCAACAACTCGACCGCCGTTGCGGGCAGCGCCGACATCGCCGCCGGATGGGGCCAGCGCTCTGACGCGATGAAGGCGAAGTACCCTGCGCATCTCGATGTCGCCTACGGTCCACGCGAGCGCAACAGGTTCGATTTCATCAAGGCCGCCGACGGCGGGCCGACACTGCTGCTGATCCATGGTGGCTACTGGCAGATGCGCTCGAAGGACTTCTTCACCTGCTTCGCCGCGGGCCCGATCGCTCACGGCATCAACGTCGCGGCAATCGGCTACACACTGGCGCCGGAGGCGACGCTCGACGAGATCGTCGCCGAGATGCATGCTGGCGTCGATGCGCTGGCCGAGAAGCTTCCGTCGCTCGGCGGCGATCCGAACCGTATCGTTGTGTCGGGCTGGTCAGCGGGCGGTCACCTCACCTCGACGACACTGTCGCATCCGAAGGTCAAAGGCGGGGTCGCCATTTCAGGCATCTACGATCTCGAACCGATCCGCGCGTCCTATCTCAACGAGAAGCTCAAGCTCGACGAGGCGATGTCGAAGCGCCAGTCGCCGTTGCTGCAGGATGGTGGCCCGAACAAGCCGCTGGCGCTGGTGGTCGGCGGCGGCGAGTTGCCGATCCTGCGCCAGCAGACGGCAGACCTTGCCGTGCATCGGGCAAAGTATGGTCTGCCGGTGAGCTATGAGGAGATCCCGGGCGCGGATCACTTCTCGATCATGAAAGAACTGGAATCGCCGACGGGGCGGATCACGACGCTGATCAAGGAATTGGTCGCGCGGATCTAAAATCAGACCAACAACTTGAATATGCGAGACGTCTCCCGGCGCCGCTCGTCTGCGCCGGGATTGTGTTGTCTACAGCCCCTGTCCGCCCGACACCTCGATCCGCTGTGCGTTCACCCAGCGATTATCCTCCGACAGCAGGCTCGCGATCATCGGCCCGATATCGTCGGGCAGGCCGACGCGGCCAAGGGCGGTCATGCCGGCGATCGTCTTGTTGATGTCCGGATTGTCACGCACGGCACCGCCGCCGAAATCGGTCTCGATCGCGCCGGGCGCGACCGTGTTCACAGTGATCCGGCGGCTGCCCAGTTCCTTCGCTATATACATCGTCATGACCTCAATGGCGCCCTTCATCGCGGCATAAGCAGCATAGCCGGGGAGGCACATGCGGGTCAGCCCGGACGACAGGTTCACGATGCGGCCGCCGTCTGCGATCAGTGGCAGCAGTGTCTGCGTCAGAAAGAACACGCCTTTGAAATGGACGTTCACCAGCCCATCGAACTGCGCCTCGGTAGTGTCGGAGATCAGTGCATAATCGCCGTGTCCGGCATTGTTCACGAGATGGTCGAACGTCTCGCGCGACCATGTATCGCGCAGAGCTGTCCGCAGACGCTCGGCAAAAACGGCGAAGCCGGCAATCTTGCCGGTGTCGAGTTGCAGCGCCACCGCCTTGCGGCCCATGCGTTGGATTTCGGAGACGACAGCCTGTGCGTCTTCGCTGCGGCTTTGATAGGTGAGGAGGACATCGCCGCCGTGACGGGCGATGTTGAGAGCGGTATTGCGGCCGAGACCGCGGCTGGCACCGGTAACGAGGGTAATCTTGGTCATGGTCAGCTCCTGTGGTGTGACCATTCCGATATCGCTCCGGGAGGTCGGGCTTGGTTGCCCGAAGCTCGACGTTCCTTGCCTAATCCTCCAAAATCATGTGCTGGCGCATTTGTGATGATGTAGGCTGGGCGTCATGACCACGCTTCTCAATGCCGTTCGCCGTTACACAGAGGCCCATGCTGATAGTGCCGGCATCGCGACCACGCCGATCCTCGGCCTTGCTGCCGTGCGCGCAACCACGCCCAGCGATATCGTCCATGCGATCTTCCAGCCGCTGATCTGCCTCGTCGTGCAGGGCACCAAGCATGTCACCATGGGCACGGAGAGTTTTGTCTTCGCTGCCGGGGATTCGCTGATCATCACGGCCGATGTTCCGATCGTCAGTCAGATCACACGGGCGAGCATTTCCGCGCCCTATCTCTCGCTGGTGTTCGAACTTGATCTGGCCGTGATCGCCGAACTGGTTGTCGAGATGAAAGCGGAGCCAAGCGCCGATCTCGCGCGTGTCCGGGTCGAGCCCACCGATGCCGAAGTTGCGGACGCGGCGTTGCGGCTGATGCGCTTGCTCGATCGTCCGGCGTCATTGCCGGTGCTGCGTGCACAGCTGGTGCGCGAGATGCATTATTGGCTTCTGGCTGGTCGCCACGGGCCGGCGATCCGACGGCTTGGCTGGCCGGACAGCCACGCACAGCGTGTCGCGCGCGCGGTTGCGGTGTTGCGCACCGAGTTCGCGCGGCCGGTGCTGATCGAGCGTCTCGCAGATGTTGCGGGCATGAGCCCGTCGTCATTCCACCAGCATTTTCGCAGCGTGACGTCGCTCACGCCGCTGCAGTTCCAGAAGCAGTTGCGCCTGATCGAGGCGCGGCGGCTGATGTTGTGGGAAGGCGCGACCGCGAGCAGCGCGGCCTTCGCCGTCGGTTATGAGAGCGTGCCGCAATTCACCCGGGAATATGGCCGCATGTTCGGCGCGCCGCCGGTACGCGATATCGAATCGGCGCGGGAGAAAGCACGCGCCGTCGCATGATCGGGAGCGTCACGATTTTCTAGTGCGTACGCGCCAAACAGAAAGCGACGACCTGCTCCAGCGGGGTCTTCATCGGCGACGGAAACAGCGCGAGCGCATTGACGGCCATGGCGCCGGAATGCCGCGCCGCTCATTCGATTGCGGCGACGCGAATGGGACGTGTTCCGACCGGAGCGCCGGTCTCGCGGTCGATGGTAACGGGATCGATCTCCGTTCCGGCCTCTGCGTCGAAGAACCGGGTGACGTCGCCCCCGCCGCGATGCTTGCGTCCCCACGCGCCGATCGCAAATAGCACCGGGAGAAAGTCGCGGCCGGCTTCCGTCAGCACATATTCGTCCCGTGGCGGACGCTCGGAATAGCGACGTTTCTCCAGCAGCCCTTCGTCGGTCAGGGCTGAAAGACGCCCCGTCAGCATCGTTGGTGCGATACCGAGGCCTTTGCGGAAATCATCGAAGCGGGTCAGCCCCGCATGGGCGTCGCGCATGATCAGCATGCTCCATGCGTCCCCCACTACCGCAAGGCTTCGGGCAATCAGGCATGGCTTGTCCGAAAGATTCTTCATGTCGATATCTTTTTAGTAGTGACTTACTATTAATTCGATAGTAACACCGTCTCCAAGGATGTTCCACGATAAAATGAAGGCAGAAGCGATGAGTACAGGAGAGCGCAGCCGTGTCGGGTTGGTGACAGCACAGGTGCTGCGGCAATGGAGCAAACAATGACGAGTGCTCCTGGCAACGTCGGATCTGGTGTGCGCTACGTTGAGGCGCCCAATCTCTCCATCAACGTCGGAGGAACTGCCTTTGCCTATCGAGATCTAGGCCCCCGGGGCGGCGTGCCGCTCGTTCTCCTCAATCATTGGGGAGCGGTGCTGGACAATTTCGACCCGCGGATCGTTGACGGCCTCGCCAGCAAACACCGCGTGATCGCGACCAACTATCGCGGCATCGGTGCGTCGGGCGGAACAGCTCCTGTGACTATCGACGAAATGGCGCGCGGCGCGATTGCCCTGATCCGGGCGCTGGGTTTCGAGAAGGTCGATCTGCTCGGCTTTTCCCTCGGCGGATTTGTAGCGCAGGATGTTGCGCTCAAGGCTCCCGGTCTTGTGCGAAAGCTCATCCTGACTGGCACCGGTCCTGCAGGCGGCAAAGGTATCGATAAGGTCGGAGCGGTGTCCTGGCCGCTCATGATCAAGGGTCTGCTGACGCTACGCGACCCGAAATTGTATCTGTTTTTCACATCTACGGCCAATGGTCGCCAGGCCGCGAAGGCCTTTCTGAAGCGGTTGAAGGAACGCAAGGCGGACAGGGACAAGGGCCCGACTCCTGGCGCCTTCCTGCGGCAACTCAAGGCAATCAAAGCCTGGGGCCGACAGGCGCCTCAGGATCTCGGCCGTATCAAGATCCCCGTCCTGATCGCGAATGGCGACAACGATATCATGGTCCCGACTGTGAACAGCACCGACTTGGCCGAACGCATCCCCGGAGCGCAACTGGTGATCTACGAAGACGCCGGGCATGGCGGGATATTCCAGTACCACGCTGATTTCGTGCCGAAGGCTCTTTCCTTCCTGAGCGATTGGCGCCGCTGCTAACTTGAGATTGGAGAAAGCCCATGAAGGCATTCGTCGTTGATAAGTACAAAAAGAAGGGCGCTCTGCGCCTGGCCAACGTGCCCGAACCGGAAGTGCAGGACACTGATGTTCTGGTCCGGGTTCACGCCACAGCTGTGAACCTGCTGGATTCCAAGCTCCGGGATGGAGAGTTCAAGCTTATTCTTCCCTATCGTCCGCCTTTCATCCTGGGTCACGACGTCGCCGGAACGGTTGTCAGGACAGGATCCAGGGCCAGCCGGTTCAAGGTGGGCGACGAAGTCTATGCGCGGCCGCGCGATCATCGGGTCGGTACATTCGCCGAATTCACCGCCATCAATGAAGCTGACGTGGCGCTGAAGCCGAAAAATCTCAGCATGACGGAAGCGGCATCCATCCCGCTGGTGGGGCTGACGGCGTGGCAAGCGCTGGTCGAAGTGGGCAAGGTAAAGCCCGGTCAGAAGGTCTTCATTCAGGCCGGCTCCGGTGGTGTCGGGACTTTTGCAATCCAGCTCGCCAAGCATCTCGGCGCTACAGTTGCGACGACAACCAGTGCAAGGAATGTCGAACTGGTCAAAAGTCTCGGGGCGGATGTGGTCATCGACTACAAGACGCAGGACTTCGAGAAGGTCCTGTCGGGCTACGATCTTGTGCTGAATAGTCAGGATCCAAAGACGCTCGATAAATCTCTGGGTGTGCTCAAGCCGGGCGGCCAGCTCATTTCCATTTCCGGTCCGCCCGATCCGGCTTTCGCCAAGGAAGCCGGTCTGAACCTGTTCCTGAAACTGGTCATGCGCCTGCTAAGCCGAGGGGTCCGAAAAAAGGCTAAGGGCCTCGGTGTACGCTATTCATTCCTGTTTATGCGCGCGCAGGGGCAGCAGTTGAGCGAGATCACGTCCCTGATCGAAGCCGGCGTGATCCGGCCGGTCGTCGATAAGGTGTTCCCGTTCGAGAACACCGGGGATGCGCTGGCCTATGTCGAGACCGGCCGCGCGAAGGGCAAGGTGGCCATCGCGGTGCAGTGATGTCTGGCCTTAGTGCGTCCGTGCCAGACAGAACGCCACGACCTGCTCCAGTGCAGTCTTCATCGGCGATGACGGAAATAGCGCCAGCGCATCAACGGCCATGGCGCCGTAATGCTGGGCGCGGTTGATCGTGTCTTCCAGTGCGCGGTGCTTGGTCATCAGGCCGATGGCGTGATCGAGGTCGCCTTCGCCGATCTCGCCGCGCTCCAGCGCCTTGATCCAGAATTCGCGCTCGGCGTCGTTGCCGCGGCGGAAGGCGAGCACCACGGGCAGGGTGATCTTGCCCTCACGGAAATCGTCGCCGACATTCTTGCCGAGCTTGGCAGCCTTGCCGCCGTAATCGAGCACGTCGTCGATGAGCTGGAAGGCGATGCCGAGATTCATGCCGACCGAACGGCACGCGGTCTGTTCGGCCTTCGGGCGGTTCGCGATTACCGGGCCAACTTCGCAGGCGGCGGCAAACAGTTCAGCCGTCTTGCCGCGGATGACCGCGAGATATTCGTCTTCGGTGGTCGCGGTGTTCTTGGCGGCGGCGAGCTGCATCACTTCGCCTTCGGCGATCGTCGCAGCAGCCGAGGAAAGAATATCGAGTGCACGCAGCGAGCCGACTTCGACCATCATGCGGAAGGCCTGGCCGAGCAGGAAGTCGCCGACCAGCACCGACGCTTCGTTACCCCACAGCATGCGCGCGGACAGCTTGCCACGGCGCAGTTCGCTCTGGTCGACCACGTCGTCATGCAACAGCGTCGCGGTGTGCATGAATTCGACGGAGGCCGCGAGCTTGATATGGCCGTCGCCGGTGTAGCCGGTGAGATTGGCCATCGCGAGCGTCAGCATCGGGCGCAGCCGCTTGCCGCCCGACGAGATCAGATGGTTGGCGACCTCGGGGATCATGGTGACTTCCGAGCCGGTCCGAGACAGGATCGTCGCATTGACGCGCTCCATGTCAGGAGCGACAAGGCTGACCAACTGGTCGATCGACGCTGTCGCGTGACTCTCGAAGGGAACAATCACCGCCACGCTGGGCTCTCCGAATTACAAGGGCGCTTCGTCGGGCCATGAAAAAGGCAGGCACTGGCAGCGCTTATATTCAAATAGGGCGAATTCACGTTGAAAACAGGTGTCCCCATCTGCTGAATTGCCGTCGACCGATATCGGGCCGCACAATAGAAACTGCGCAGCGGCGCGGCAAGGGCATCGGAACCTTGACTTCCCCATAGATACACACCCGGTTACTGGCAGGGAGCGACCTCCAATTGCGCGAAATCATGCGGACGAACGATGTGGTGCTGGTCTCGGCGGTGGGCGCGCTGCTCGACGGCGCGAATATCCACCATCTGGTGCTGGACCAGAATATGAGCGTGATCGAGGGATCGCTGGGCATCATTCCGCGCCGGATCCTGGTGCATGAAGACGATGATCTGCAGGCGCGCCGCGTGCTGACGGATGCCGGACTGGCCCACGAGTTGCGGCCGCAGGATTGATGTGATGGCTGACGCGATCGTGACCACGGAGGACGGCTTCCTGGGTGGCCAATTGCGGCTGCGGCAGCCGAAATCCGGTCATCGCGCCGGCCATGACGCGATCCTGCTGGCGGCCGCAACGTCAGCGCAGGCCGGTCACAAGGTCGTCGATTTCGGATCGGGCGTAGGGACGGCAGGTCTGGCGCTGGCCAGACGCGTCTCCAGCGTGTCCCTGACACTGGTCGAGATCGATCCACAACTTGTTGAACTAGCGAGAGAAAACGCTGCGGCGAACTGTATCGCGGCTGATGTCGTCACGCTCGACATCGCCGCAAGCGCGGAGCTGTTCGCTGCCGCAGGCCTGCCGCAAGACAGCGCCGACGCGGTGCTGATGAATCCGCCCTTCAACGATCCCGCGCGCCATCGCGCCTCGCCGAACAAATTGCGCGAGATCGCCCATGTCGCGACGGAGGACACGTTGCAGACATGGATTCACGCGGCGCGCCGGCTGCTCAAATCCGGCGGCGTGCTGACGCTGATCTGGCGGGCGGACGGACTGGCCGATGTGTTGACTGCGCTGGACCGCGGCTTCGGGAGTGTCGCGATCATGCCGGTGCATGGCGATGCGGAGGCGCCAGCGATCAGGGTGTTGGTGCGTGCTGTGAAGGGTGGCCGCGCGCCTGCGGCAATTGAGCCCGGCATCTCGCTGCGGGATGCGGATGGCGCGCCTGATCTCCATATCCAGCGCGTGCTGGCCGGGCAGGCGGTTCTGCCATGGTCATCGCTTCGGGCATCGCTCTAGGCGATGCCGCAGTCAGCGTGTTGTTTATTGAGGAGCTGTTTCGGAGCGTTTCTGCGGCGCAGACGTGAAATGAATCGCCGTCAGAAGCGTGCCCATGATCAGCATCAGCAGATAGATTTTCATGTCTTCTCCCGCTGCGGTGTAAAGGCCTGTTAAGGTTTTCAAACGCTGAAAGCGTCTCCCGGTTCAATGACAGCAGCGTGATAAAAGTTGGTTAATGTCGAGGAAGTTTGAATGAGCGAATCCAATCTAAAGGCGGTGATCACGAGGCTGCTGCCTGCGCGTTTCCGTCGCGCCTCCGCAGTGGTTCCGGTGGTGCGTCTGTCGGGCACGATCGGCGCGGTGACACCGCTGCGGCCGGGATTGTCGCTCGCGGGCGTGGCAAGACTGCTGGACAAGGCATTTGCGACCAGGAATGCCAAGGCCGTTGCGCTGGTGATCAATTCGCCGGGCGGCTCGCCGGTGCAGTCGCGGCAGATCTATCTGCGCATTCGCCAGCTCGCTGCGGAGAAGAAGCTGCCGGTGTTTGTGTTTGTCGAGGATGTCGCGGCGTCCGGTGGTTACATGCTCGCCTGCGCGGGCGATGAAATTTTCGTCGATCCATCCTCGATCGTCGGCTCGATCGGCGTGGTTGGCGGCACCTTCGGGTTTCAGGACCTGATCAAGAAGATAGGCGTCGAGCGGCGTCTCTATACGGCGGGTGAGCACAAGGCGATGCTCGATCCGTTCCTGCCGGAAGATCCCGATGATGTTGCGCGGCTGAAATCGCTTCAGCGCGAGATCCACGCGATCTTCATCAACCTCGTGAAGGAGAGCCGCGGTGCCCGGCTGAAGGGCGCCGAGGATGTGCTGTTCTCCGGAGAATACTGGGCCGGTGAAAAATCCATCGCGCTCGGCCTCAGCGATGCCATCGGCGATCTGCGCTCGGTGCTGCGCGCGCGCTATGGCGACAAGGTGCAGATGCCAGTGATCGCGCAGCCATCCGGCATGTTGTCAGGTCTGCTCGGTCGCAAATCCGGCGCGGGCTCGCAGCTATCGCTCGACGGCCTGTCGGGACTGCCGGATCAACTGATCTCGGCGCTGGAGACGCGCGCGCTGTGGTCCAAATACGGCTTTTAGCAGGACGGTATTGCGCGGCATTTGGTGGCTTAAAAGCTAATTGCAGGAATCCGGCACTTGCGCGAGACTATCCGCAGGGGGCTTGAGATGAACGACAGGAATCGACAGATGCCGCCGCTGGTCGCACTTGCAGGCGCGCTTGGGAGCGCAGCCGTTGTCCGCTGGGCCTACAGAACCGCCAGGCGGATCAATCATGAGTTGGAAGAAGCCCGCCAGGCGCGGGTGGCTGAACGCAGCGGGACCACGGACGTCCCGACCCTGCGCCGTGATCCCGTCACTGGCGCGTATCGGCCGGGTTAGCCGCCACAAACCGGGCCCCCAAAATATTTGCGCCGGCCTGAGGACGGGGCACGTCCTCGAGACCGGCGACAAAGTTGGGCTTTCAGGCTTGGAGGTCCCTTGGCCCTGGACGTTTGGACAACTTAAGACTTGGAGGTCTTCGGCCCGCGCGACTTGGATCGTTCGAGCCTTTCGCTGGGTCAAGTCCCGATGACCGGGTTCGTTCCCACCGATGCCATCAGGATAGTGCGCGGGACTTAACGACTAGCCCTCGTGATCAGGTGATGTGCCGGTGCGGTTACCCGCCGGTTACCGCCAAATCGGGCCGCATTGCCTTGATTCCGCAAGGCCGCGCCGATACGGTCCGCGCGCTTTGATCCGCCTTGATCCCCTTGGCGAATCCCCGGAAAAACGGCCCAGAAACCACCATGGACTCCCTGCCTCCGCACATGCGCCCGGAACGTTCGTTCCAGGGCTTCATTCTCGCTCTGCAGCGGTTTTGGGCCGAGCAGGGCTGCGTGATCCTGCAGCCTTACGACATGGAAATGGGCGCCGGCACCTTCCATCCCGCGACCACCTTGCGCGCGCTGGGGCCGAAGCCGTGGAAGGCCGCCTATGTGCAGCCGTCGCGCCGGCCGAAGGATGGCCGTTACGGCGAGAACCCGAACCGGCTGCAGCATTATTACCAGTTCCAGGTGATCATGAAGCCGTCGCCGGCGAACCTGCAGGACCTCTATCTGCAGTCGCTGAAAGCGATTGGCATCGACACGGCACTGCATGACGTGCGCTTCGTCGAGGACGACTGGGAAAGCCCGACTTTGGGCGCCTGGGGCCTCGGCTGGGAATGCTGGTGCGACGGCATGGAAGTCAGCCAGTTCACTTACTTCCAGCAGGTCGCAGGCGTCGAATGCGCACCGGTCGCCGGCGAACTCACTTACGGTCTCGAACGTCTCGCCATGTATGTGCAGGGCGTCGACCGCGTCTACGATCTCAACTTCAACGGTCGTGAGGGCGCCGACAAGGTGACCTATGGCGACGTCTTCCTGCAGGCCGAGCAGGAATATTCGCGGCACAACTTCGAACATGCCGATACCGCGATGCTGTTCGAACAGTTCAAGATGGCCGAGGCCGCCTGCAGGAAATATCTCGACGCCGGCTGGAAGGGCGGCAAGCGCGAAGAACATCTGATGGCGCTGCCGGCCTATGACCAGTGCATCAAGGCCAGCCATGTCTTCAATCTGCTCGATGCGCGCGGCGTGATCTCGGTCACCGAGCGCCAGAGCTACATCATGCGCGTCCGCGAACTCGCCAAGGCCTGCGGCGAAGCGTGGGTGCATACCGAAGCCGGAAGTGCTGCCTGATGCCTGATCTTCTCCTCGAACTGTTCTCCGAAGAAATCCCCGCCCGCATGCAGGCCAAGGCGGCGGAAGATCTGCGCCGCATTGTGACCGATAGGCTGGTCGCCGAAGGTCTCGTCTATGAAGGCGCGAAGGCTTTTGCGACGCCGCGTCGCCTGACGCTGACGGTGCACGGCATTCCCGCACGCCAGTCGGACCTCAAGCAGGAGCGCAAGGGACCGCGCGTCGGCGGCGCCGAAGCCGCGATCCAGGGCTTTCTAAAAGCCACCGGTCTTGCGTCGCTCGACGAAGCAAAAATTCAGCGCGATCCCAAGGGCGATTTCTACATCGCGCTCACGGAGAAGCCCGGCAAGCCGACGGTCGATGTACTGGCCGAGATTCTGCCCATTATCATCCGCACCTTCCCGTGGCCGAAGCAGATGCGCTGGGGCGCGGCTTCCGCGAAATCCAGCGCACTGACCTGGGTGCGCCCGTTGCATTCCATCGTCGCGACCTTCGGCATCGAGACCGAAGAGCCGGAAGTGGTGCAGTTCGACCTCAGCGGCGTCAGTGTTGGCCAGACCACTTACGGCCATCGCTTCCTTGCGCCTGATGCGATCCAGGTGCGTCGCTTCGACGACTATGTGGCGAAGCTGCAGGCCGCGAAGGTCGTGCTCGATCCCGAGCGTCGCAAGGAGATCATTCTGGCCGATGCGCGGCAGCTCACATTCGCGCAGGGCTTTGAGCTGGTCGAAGACCCCGCGCTGCTCGACGAAGTGTCGGGCCTGGTCGAATGGCCGGTGGTGCTGATGGGCTCGTTCGACAAGGACTTCCTGTCAATCCCGGACGAGGTGATCCGCGCTACCATTCGCGCCAATCAGAAGTGCTTCGTGGTCCGCGATCCCAAGACGCAGAAGCTGACCAACAAGTTCGTCATAACAGCCAATATCGAAGCGAGCGACGGCGGCACGGCGATCATCGCCGGCAACGAGCGCGTCATCCGTGCGCGCCTGTCGGACGCGAAGTTCTTTTACGAGACGGATCTGAAGACGAAGCTCGAAGATCGGCTGCCGAAATTCGAGCAGATCGTGTTTCACGAGAAGCTCGGCACCCAGGCCGCGCGTATCGCCCGTATCGAAAAGCTGGCTGGCGAGATCGCGCCGCTGGTCGGCGCCGATGCCACGAAGACCAAGCGTGCGGCGCAGCTCGCGAAGACGGATCTGCTCACCGAAGTGGTCGGCGAGTTTCCAGAGTTGCAGGGCCTGATGGGCAAGTATTACGCGCTGGCGCAGGGTGAGGATGCCGCTGTCGCTGCCGCGAGTGAGGATCACTACAAACCGCAGGGGCCAGCGGATCGGGTTCCGACAGCTCCCATTTCGATCGCCGTGGCGCTGGCGGACAAGCTCGATACGCTGGTTGGTTTTTGGGTTATCAAGGAGAAGCCAACTGGCTCCAAAGATCCCTTTGCACTGAGGCGTGCAGCGTTGGGGGTTATCCGCATTCTTTTGGATAACGGTGCTCGCTTTCCACTTTCAGAATTCTTACAGCGGCTTGTTTATCGCGGGCTGGTATTCACTTCAGGCGCCACGTTGGTCGGCGATGAGTTTGTCCTGACGCTTGAGGTGGCAAATAATCACGGCATTATTGATACTTATTCGCGAAAGCAAAAAACGCCAATTTCAAGCGAGGAAATAACTAGCGAAGGCCAAGCGTATCAGAAACGTTTTATCGAGGGTATGGCTGCCGACCTTCTCGCCTTCTTCGCCGACCGCCTGAAAGGTCAGCTCCGCGATCAGGGCGCCCGTCACGATCTCGTCGATGCGGTGTTCGCGCTCGGCGGTCAGGACGATCTGTTGATGGTTGTCCGCCGCGTCGAGGCGCTCGGCAAGTTTCTCGACAGCGATGACGGCAAGAACCTCTTGGCCGGCACAAAGCGCGCCAACAACATTCTCGCCATCGAGGAAAAAAAGGACAAGCGCAAGTTCGACGGCGCACCTGATGCCGCACTGTTCAAGCTCGACGAAGAAAAGGCACTGGCCAGGGCGATTGCCGAGGTCGGTCCGGAAGCGAGCGCGGCTGTTGCCAAGGAAGACTTCGCCGGCGCGATGACCGCCATGGCCAAGCTGCGGCCGGCGGTGGATGCGTTCTTCGACAAGGTGAAGGTCAATGACGACGACGCGGCGGTCCGCGAAAATCGTCTGAAGCTGTTGAACGAGATCCGCGCGGCGACGCGTGCGGTGGCGGATTTCTCGAAGATCCAGGATTGACGACTAGGGGGCGCCGGCGGGCGCCCCACGCGTCATCCCGGGGCGGGCCGCAGCGGCGAAGCCGCGGAGGTCCGAACCCGGGATCCCGATGTGTTCATCACTGCTCTGCACCCGCAACGATAGAGGTGCTCAACACTTCAAGATTCCGGGTTCGCGTGCGCGAAGATGCGCCCGCGCCCCGGAATGACAAAACTTGGGGGGCAGGCCGCCCTGCCTCCGAATTTTCCAGCAATCTCCCGAAACATTTACCTTCCATTAACCATCCCTTGAAATGGTCCGGTTCCGTAACGGTTTCTTAACCGTCGCTTCCCAGCGCGGGCAGGACTGCCCAAGGATCGCCCATGACCTCGGTCAATACCGGCCTCAATCCCTATGCCAATTACGGCTCCGCCTATGCGCGGGCCGCGGCCACGGCCCAGCCGTCGCTGGCCAATGCGCTCAACAGCAATGAGAGCGCATCGTCGTCCTCCGATGCGGCGACCAATCTGACGCTGTCGGAGGCGGCGCGGGCGAAGCTTGCGAGCTCCGGCTCCGACAAGGATATCGCGACCGTCGTCACGGATCTCAGGGCGAAGCTGGCGGCCCAATATGTGGCCGCAAAAGCGACGGGGCCGCTGGATGCCAACGGCAAGCTGACCATCGATCTCTCGACGCTGGATCGCCGTTCGCTCTACGCCATGGCCACCAACAATGGCGGCACCTTCACCGCCGACGAGCAGAAGGTCGCCCAGGCCGAACTGGGCAATCGCTTCAATGCGGCGCTGGCGCCTGCCGCGGGTACGGCCAAGCTGACCGGCGATTTCAGCGGCATCTACAAGGCGGCGCTGGATTATCTCGATGCCGCTGGCAGCGAAGAGAAAGCCTCGGCGGCCTGGTCCGCGCAGCGCGAGGCCGTGCTGAAGGGCATTCAGGCGACCGAACAGACACCGACCAAGGCGCCATCAGGCATCGCCAACGATCCGGTCGCAGCCTATCTCGCGCAGCCCGATACAACGACGCCCGTGCAGGACATCGCCACCGTTGCGAAGAGCGTGCGTGCGGCGCTGGATGCGCAGGCCAAGGCGGCGAAAGAGGCGGGCAAGGGCGAACTCGTTTATGACAGCCGCCGCAAGACCGGCCAGCTCGCGGATTTCTCCGCCGTCGACAATCGTTCGCTCTCGGCGATCTCGCTCAATCAGGATGGTCTGTTCTCGAAGGAAGAGAGCTTTGCGGCCAAGCAGGTGCTCGATTCACGTAATCGCACCAGCATTCTCGAGGCGTTGCAGGCAAGCCAGAAGAGCGGCGATCCCAGCCAGTTCAGCCTCGGCATTCTCAACACCTATTCGGCGATGAGCGATGAGGAGCGGACCGCCTCCAACTGGACGCCGAGTTTCCGCGACAATGCAGTGGCGAGCTACAAGTCGACCAACCACATTCTGTCGCTGCTGAAGAGCGGATGAGCGTCGATACAGGAAGGTGCTGCAATACTCCGTCCTCGTCCTGAGGAGGGGCATCTTCGCCGCGTCTCGAAGGATGGCTGCAAACGCCGGCGCTCACCCATTCATGGTTCGAGACGCGCGAAGTCGCGCTCCTCACCATGAGGCGGAGCTTGTGGCGTCATGCGCAAACAAAAAAGCCCCGCCCGGTGGGGGATGACCGGGGCGGGGCTTCTTCGCCCGGTCGCCATTCGCGGCGCCCGAACGAATCTTCTTTCAACGTGACGTGCTAGTCGACGACCTGCACGATGCGGCGCGAGCGCGGCTCCACCAGCACTGTCTGACCATTCACCACCGTGTAGCGATACGGCGTCGTCGCGACCGTCTGCGGCACGTCGTAATAGGTCACGCCGGCTTCAGGCAGCGTGGTGCCGACGACGATGCGATCGGGCACGGTGAAGGTCGGCACGCGTTCGCGCACCACATATTCACGGAATGCCGGACGCTCCTGCACGGTGATGCCATCGGGATCGTTGTTGTCGACGATGACGCGATCGCCCCCGGATACACCGACGGTGACGCCCTGAGCCTGCACGGCCAGCGGTGCGCCGAGCGCGCCGACAAGGGCCGCTGCTGCAATAAGTTTGTTTCGCATGATCGTCTCCTTCGTGAACGATGTCCGGCTTGCCGCGCCGGTCTGTGCCATCCAGCCTGGTTTGATTTATTCACCGTCGGCCAATGCATGCCGCCAGCGATCGTTCCGGAATTTTCCACGCGCAATTGCTGGTTTTTGATGCACTGCATGCAGGTATGCGGGAACCCATTGATGGGCAGGACGTCTTTATGCTGCTAAATCCCCGCGGCGCATCGCACCCGAATCGATTCCCTCACGGAGACACTTCTCATGGTCATCACGGCAGCTCACATCCAGCCGATTGTCGCGCTTATCGCTGGCGTTCTGATTTTGATCATGCCGCGGTTTCTCAATCTGGTGGTGGCGATCTATCTGATCTTCGTCGGACTGGCCGGACTCGGCGTCTTCAGGATGTTGAAAATCGGCTAAATTTCGACACGGCCGTTACCTACAGCGGTACCTCCGGGCTGCTTGCGCCACGTCCCTGAAACGTGGTGTAACGCGGCACATTTCCCTGTCGTTTCCTCTCGCGGATTGATTGAGAACCATGGCCAAAACCGCCTCGAAGTCCAAGAAAGCCCCTGCGAAGTCAAAGCTGTCCAAGGCTGCGCCCAAAGTAGCTTCGGTGGCCCGCAAGGCGCTTAAGAAGTCAGCTGCAAAACCTGCAGCAAAATCCGCGGCGAAGGCCAAAACGGCTGTGAAAGCAAAGGTTGCTCCGAAGCCTGTTGCAAAGGCTCCCGCATCCAAGAAGGCGGTTGTGGCCAAATCTTCTACAGCCAAGACTTCGGCGACCAAGCCCGTCAAGAAGGCCACCAGCAAGCCGGTGACCGACGTCATCAAGGCCGGCAAGTGGGTTTATTCGTTCGGCGGCGGCAAGGCCGAGGGCAAGGCCGGCCTGCGCGACCTGCTCGGCGGCAAGGGCGCGAACCTCGCCGAAATGGCCAATCTGGGCCTGCCGGTGCCTCCCGGCTTCACGATTCCGACCTCGGTCTGCACCTATTTCTACGCGAACGGCAAATCCTATCCGAAGGAATTGCAGTCGCAGGTGGAGAAGGCGCTTGAGGCTGTCGGCAAGATCACCGGCAAGGGCTTCGGCGACGAGAAAAACCCGCTGCTGGTTTCGGTGCGCTCCGGCGCCCGCGCCTCGATGCCGGGCATGATGGACACGGTCCTCAATCTCGGCCTCAACGACACCACGGTGGAAGCGCTGGCCGAACTGTCGGGCGACAAGCGTTTCGCCTATGACAGCTATCGCCGCTTCATCACCATGTATTCCGACGTGGTGCTCGGCTTCGAGCATCATCACTTCGAAGACATTCTCGATACATACAAGGACAACAAGGGCTACACGCTCGACACCGATCTCGATGGTGACGACTGGGTCAAGCTTGTCGGCCAGTACAAGGAAGCCGTCGCACGCGAAACGGGGAAGGACTTCCCGCAGGATCCGCACGAGCAGCTCTGGGGCGCCGTCGGCGCCGTGTTCTCATCCTGGATGAATACCCGCGCGGTGACCTATCGCCGCCTGCACGATATCCCGGAGTCGTGGGGCACCGCCGTCAGCGTGCAGGCCATGGTGTTCGGCAATATGGGCGAGACCTCGGCCACCGGCGTTGCGTTCACGCGCAACCCGTCGACCGGCGAGAGCAAGCTGTATGGCGAATTCCTGATCAACGCGCAGGGCGAGGACGTGGTGGCGGGCATCCGCACGCCGCAGGACATCACCGAAGACGCACGGATCGAGAGCGGTTCGGACAAGGCGTCGATGGAAGCGGCGATGCCGGAGGCGTTCAAGGAATTGACGCGCATCTACACCCAGCTCGAGAAGCACTACCGCGACATGCAGGACATGGAGTTCACGGTCGAGCAGGGCCGGCTCTGGATGCTGCAGACCCGCAACGGCAAGCGTACTGCCAAGGCGTCGATCCGCATCGCGGTCGAACTCGCCAATGAAGGCGTGATCTCGCAGAAGGATGCGGTATCGCGCATCGATCCGGCGTCGCTGGATCAGCTCCTGCATCCGACCATCGATCCATCAGCCAATCGCGACGTCATCGCCACCGGCCTTCCGGCATCGCCGGGCGCCGCATCGGGCGAGATCGTGTTCTCGTCGGACGAAGCCGCCAAGCTGCAGGCCGACGGCAAGAAGGTTATTCTTGTTCGCGTCGAAACCTCGCCGGAAGACATTCACGGCATGCACGCCGCCGAAGGCATTCTCACCACCCGCGGCGGCATGACCTCGCATGCTGCGGTGGTCGCGCGCGGCATGGGCAAGCCCTGCGTCTCCGGCTGCGGCACCGTCCGCGTCGATTACGGCCGCGGCACCATGAGCATCGGTGGCCGCGTGTTCAAGGCCGGCGACGTCATCACCATCGACGGTTCGGTTGGCCATGTGCTGTCCGGCCGCATGCCGATGATCGAGCCGGAATTGTCGGGCGAATTCGCAACGCTGATGGGCTGGGCCGACAAGGTCCGCAAGCTCAAGGTCCGCGTTAATGGCGACACGCCGGAAGATGCCCGCACCGCCATCAAGTATGGCGCGGAAGGCATCGGCCTGTGCCGCACCGAGCACATGTTCTTCGAAGAGACCCGCATCCGCACCGTGCGCGAGATGATCCTCGCCGAAGACGAGCAGGCCCGCCGTGCCGCGCTCGCCAAGCTGCTGCCGATGCAGCGCGCCGACTTCGTCGAACTGTTCGAGATCATGAAGGGCCTGCCCGTCACGATCCGTCTGCTCGATCCGCCGCTGCATGAATTCCTGCCGCACACCCAGGGCGAAGTCGAGGAAGTGGCGCGTGTCATGGGCACCGATCCGCGCAAGCTTGCGGACCGTGCGCGTGATCTCGCCGAGTTTAATCCGATGCTCGGCTTCCGCGGCGTACGCATTGCGATCGCCTATCCGGAAATCGCCGAGATGCAGGCGCGCGCGCTGTTCGAAGCCGCGATCGAAGCAGGCAAGCGCACTGGCGAACAGGTCGGCCTCGAAGTCATGGTGCCGCTGATCGTCACCAAGATGGAGTTCGATCTCATCAAGGCGCGCATCGATGCCACTGCGGTGTCGGTGATGAAGGAGACCGGCGGCAAGCTGAACTATTCGGTCGGTACCATGATCGAACTGCCGCGTGCCTGTCTGCTGGCTGGCGAGATTGCCGAGACCGCCGAGTTCTTCTCGTTCGGTACCAACGATCTCACGCAGACGACCTTCGGCATCAGCCGTGACGACGCCGCGAGCTTCCTCGGTACTTATATCGCCAAGGGCATTCTGCCCGTCGATCCGTTCATCACGGTCGACCGCAGCGGCGTCGGCGAACTCGTGAAGATTGGCGTCGCGCGTGGCCGCAAGACTCGCCCTGATATCAAGGTTGGTATCTGCGGTGAGCACGGCGGTGATCCGGCATCGGTAGCCTTCTGCCATGAGATCGGCCTCGACTACGTGTCGTGCTCGCCCTATCGCGTGCCGATCGCGCGTCTCGCTGCCGCACAGGCTGCGCTCGGCAAGGAAATTTCCAGCCAGGCGTAAGTGCTTTTCGATTTCATGATCTGAAAAATGGCCGGGGAGTTCCCCGGCCATTTTTATTGCGTGCCTCATGCCGTGTTTGTTCGTGCGTCGGAATGGAACTCGCAAACATTTTCACGCATCCGCGAATTTCTCTTCATCATCTTTGTCAACGCGATGTTTACTACTTTTGTGGAGCCGCGGTTTACCAAGGCTTTCGAATGATTTCGCACTGCGCTCGTGCAGCTTGCGTGTGGCGTCGTTGCATCGCCGATTAACTCCGCGGCAACTTTGATTCCGTACTAACGAAATAGATCGAAATGTACGGATGTGCAGATTAGTGCCGTGCAGGGCGATGCTGGTGTAAGCGTTGCGTGAGCGTATCGATGTTAGTACTGCGTAACCGGCCGAAGGGCGCGCGTGGCGCGTTCTTCGGCTTCGGTCTCTGCGTTTTCGCATTGGCCCCGACAGAATCTGGCTATCAGGACATCGCCTCGCTGCTGGCTCGCCAGCCGGGCGTGACCGAACGCTGGCAGAAGCGCGTGTTCGCGCCCGCCGTCTCCTCCATCCAGGTTGCAACATTCTCGTTCGGTCGCCCGATGGGCACGGCCTCGCGCAATCCCACCTTGCAACTCGCCAGCCTCGACAATTCCGGCATCGCCGCCAGCGGAGCGCTGACTGACATCACCGGTGCACTGACCCGCAATCCGCTGGCGCAACAGCCGCGCCGCTATGAGGCCGCCGATTTCCCCAAGGTGGATCGCTCGCTGAAGGGCGATCGCCTGGCCGTCCGCGCCCCGGAGACCGTGGCGCCCGATGAGCCTGGGAAGCAGGATTCATTCGACGACAACAGATCGGTGATGGGCGCGAAGACCGTCGACGCACTGCCATCCGCGCAGCATGCGCCCCTCGATCCCGAACTCGATGAAGCGCTGCGTGCCCCGCCGCTCGCTCAATACGACGCATCGCAGTCCGTGCAGCCCACCGAGGACGCCAAGACCGATGCAGCGGTGATCCCCGTCGAGCCGGCGCCGGCCAAGGACGGCTTCTCGGTGAAGACGAGCCTTTTCGGTAGCTCGTCGCTTGGCGCATCGGTCGAGACAATGGAACGCTGGCAGCCCGGCGAAGAGCCGACCATCGTAATGCCAGGCACAGCCGTGCCGGGTATTGCCATGCCGGGCTCAAGCCTCGACCCGGACATGAAGGCTACGGCGGTGGTGCCGAATGCGGCGATCAACCCGACCGACGGCGGCGAAAGCGTTGCCGGCAAAGGCGAGGTCAACAGCGCCAATCAGCGTGCGAAGACGCCGGCCGAACGTATGGGTCTCACCGAGCTGACCCGCGGCAAGCAGGAAAAGTGTCTGACGGAAGCCATCTACTTCGAGGCCCGCGGCGAGGCGGTACGTGGCCAAATGGCAGTGGCGCAGGTGGTGATGAACCGCGTGTTCTCCGGCTTCTATCCGACAACCGTCTGCGGCGTCGTCTATCAGAACAAGCATCGCCGCCTGGCCTGCCAGTTCACCTTCGCCTGCGACGGCATTCCAGATGTCGTGAAAGAGCCGGATATGTGGGAGCGCGCCCGCAAGATCGCGAAGGCGACGCTGGACGGCCGGATCTGGCTGCCGGAAGTCGCGAAGTCCACGCATTACCATGCCTATTGGGTGCATCCGTCCTGGGTCCGCGAGATGAAGAAGATGTACAAGACCGGCGTGCACTCCTTCTACCGTCCACGTAACTGGGGCGACGGCAGCGAGGCGCCGAGCTGGGGCACGGCGGCGCAGACGGCGGAAATCTCCGCCAAGCTCTCCGAAATCAAGCCGTAACAGCCACGACTTTACCTCCGAGCCTGCCAAGAGCGATGCCATGCCCGGCATCGCTCTTTCCATTCCGGATTCCGCAGAATGTTAGCCCGACCCTGGGCTGTGATGACGTCCGCGTGGCCCTGCATCCCAGCAATGCATCCCCCGAAATCCCCGTCATCGCCATTGGGATTTCCATGCGAATGCATTAATCTCCCGTCCAATCCGGACCGGGCTTGTGCTCTTGGGCCGGCTGAATTTTCAATCCGAATTTGATCCGGGGAAACGACATGGCGGCAATTGACGGCGCGACGCGCCCGGCATCTGGTTTTGGCTGGCGTACGCCGCTGGTGATCATCATCTGCGGATCGCTGATCGGCATGCTCACCTTCGGGCCGCGCTCGAGCGTCGGCTTCTTCATGCAGCCCTTCAGCCAGGAGTTCGGCTGGGGCCGTGACGTTTTCGCGCTCGCCTTCGCCGTGCAAAACCTGCTCTGGGGCATCGGCCAGCCTTTCGCCGGCGCCGTCGCCGACAAGTTCGGCAGCGTACGCGTGATCTGCGTCGGCGCCTTCCTCTATGCGGCTGGCTTGCTGATGATGCGCTATTCCTCGACACCGCTCGAGCTGAATATCAGCGCTGGACTGCTGATCGGTTTTGGCCTGTCGGGTTGCTCGTTCAATCTGGTGCTGTCTGCCTTCGGCAAACTGGTGCCGCCGGAATGGCGCGGCATCGCGCTCGGCGCCGGCACCGCCGCAGGCTCGTTCGGCCAGTTCATTTTCGCGCCTTTCACAGTGGCGATGATCGACAACACCGGCTGGCAGGCGACGCTCACCGTGTTTGCGGTGCTGATGTTGCTGGTGATCCCGTTGTCGCTCGCGTTGGCGACTCCAACCGCGAGTGCTGCGTCCGCCGACGCGCTGGTGGCGCAGAAGCAGTCGTTCAAGAGTGCGCTCACGGAAGCCTTTGGCCATCGCTCCTATGTGCTGCTGGTGCTCGGCTTCTTCACGTGCGGCTTCCAGCTCGCTTTCATAACCATGCATCTGCCGGCCTATCTGGTTGATCGCGGCTTGCCCGCGGCTGTGGGCGGCTGGGTGATTGCCATCATCGGCCTGTTCAACATCATCGGCTCGCTGACGGTCGGTTATGTGCAGGGCAAGCTGCCGAAGCGCTACATCCTCTCCTTCATCTACTTCACCCGCGCGCTGGCGACGGTGGCCTTTATCATGCTGCCGCTGACGACCACCTCGGCGCTCGTCTTCGGCGCCATCAGCGGGCTTGCCTGGCTCTCCACCGTACCGCCGACATCAAGCCTGGTGTCGCTGATGTTCGGCACGCGCTGGTTGGCCACGCTGTATGGCTTTGCCTTCTTCAGCCATCAGGTCGGTGGCTTCCTTGGCGCCTGGCTGGGCGGTGTCGTGTTCGACAAGTTCGGCTCCTACACGCCGGTGTGGTGGCTGTCGGTGCTGTTCGGTGTGCTGTCGGCACTGATCAACCTGCCGATCGTGGAAGAGCCGGTGAAGCGTCCGATCGCACAGCCGGCGTGATCTGCATTTCCCGGCGTTGACTCGCTGGCCTCCTGCGATGAAAATTGACATCGGCCGTTCCAACCGGGGCGGCCTTCGTTCTCAGGGCGGGGTGAAAATCCCCACCGGCGGTAATCGGGCGCAAGCCCGGAAGCCCGCGAGCGCCTGACGGGTTACACCGTCAGGGTCAGCAGATCCGGTGCGATGCCGGAGCCGACGGTCATAGTCCGGATGAAAGAGAACGGGTATGCGCAGGGACTCCGCTTCGGTGGATGCTCGGCGTGTGACCGTACGTCCTGATTCTGGTCTCAAACCGCGAGAGCATCCATGAATCAGCCTGTGATGAACTTCAAAACTTCCACTTCCGTAAATCTTGCACCATCGACCGGGCGGATCGCCTTCATCCAGTCGTGCTGGCACAAGGATATCGTCGATCAATGCCGTGTCGGTTTTGTCGCCGAACTTGCACGGCATGGCGTGCCCGACAGCCAGATCGATATCTTCGAAGTCCCCGGCGCCTTCGAAATTCCGTTGCAGGCCAAATTGCTGGCGCGCACCGGGCGCTATGTCGCGATCGTCGCCACCGGGCTCATCGTGGACGGTGGCATCTATCGCCATGAGTTCGTATCCGAGGCCGTCATCAGCGGTCTGATGCGGGTGCAGCTCGACAGCGATGTGCCGGTGATCTCGGCCGTGCTGACGCCGCAGCATTTCCATGAACATGCCGAGCATCTCCGTTTTTTCCGCGAGCATTTCGTCGTGAAGGGCGCCGAGGCGGCAACGGCCTGTGCGGCCACCATCGCCAATATCGCGGCGACGCGGCAACTGGCCGCCTGATCGCCGCAATTGCCGCGTTATGCCGCCATGGCCGGGCAGGGCTGCAGAGCTCCTGCCCGGCGGGTGCGGGTGGCGTTTCCCGCAACGGCACGGCATAATTCGGCAGCAGAAATCACAAGCAAAATTCGGGAGACGCGTGTTGGGAACGTTCAAGGCTGTCCGCATCGACAAGGCTGACAAAGGCACCACGGTTGCGCTGACGCAGTTCGACGAAGCCGAATTGATGGACGGCGACGTCACCGTGCGGGTCGAATGGTCCACGGTGAACTACAAGGACGGCCTCGCCGTCACCGGCAAGGCGCCAGTGGTGCGCCGCTTTCCGATGATCGCCGGGATCGACTTCGCCGGCACGGTGGAATCCTCATCGAATCCGAACTGGAAGCCCGGCGACAAGGTGATCGGCAATGGCTGGGGCATGGGCGAAACCCATCTCGGCGCCTATGCCGAAAAGACCCGCGTCAAAGGCGACTGGCTGGTGCGGCTGCCGGACGGCATGACCACCCGCGACGCCATGGCGGTCGGCACCGCCGGCTACACCGCAATGCTCAGCGTGCTGGCGCTGGAGAATCACGGGCTGAAGCCGGCCGATGGCCCGATCGTCGTGACGGGTGCCGCCGGCGGCGTCGGTTCGGTGGCGATCGCGGTGCTGTCGAAGCTCGGCTATCAGGTCATCGCCTCGACCGGCCGGACCTCGGAAGAGGGCTATCTCAAGGGCCTCGGCGCCAGCGAGATCATCGACCGCAACGAACTCTCAGGCCCCGCCAAGCCGCTGGCCAAGGAGCGCTGGGCGGGCGGCATCGACAGCGTCGGTTCGACCACCCTGGCGAATCTCCTGTCGATGACGAAATATCGCGGCGCGATCGCCGCCTGCGGTCTCGCAGCCGGCATGGACCTGCCATCTTCGGTTGCACCCTTCATTTTACGCGGCGTGTGTCTTCTCGGCATCGATTCTGTCATGTGCCCGATCGAGCTGCGACAGCAGGCCTGGGCGCGGCTGGCGACAGATCTGGATCACACAAAACTTGCTGAAATTACTCAGGAAATTCCGCTGGATCAGGTGATCGAGGCCGGCGCCAAGGTGCTGGCCGGGCAGGTGCGCGGGCGAATCGTGGTAAAGATCGGCTAACGACGTTCAGACTTTACCAACCAACCTGCTCCATTGTTGCCACGGTTGGTATGGTAAGCAGCGGGTAAAGACATCAGGCGGTCATCCGCGCTCGGTTGTTCGGAGTATCCTATGGTTGCGCGTTATGTGTTGGGAGCGGTGCTTGCCGCCACGGTGGCGACCCCCGCGCTGGCTGGGTCGATGACGGCCGAAGAGGCCCGCAAGTTTGTTGCCGGCAAGGTCTTTGCCTTTACCTGTTTCGACGGTACCCGCGGCGCAG
Organism: Tardiphaga sp. 42S5; assembly: GCF_034044155.1. NCBI lineage: Bacteria > Pseudomonadati > Pseudomonadota > Alphaproteobacteria > Hyphomicrobiales > Nitrobacteraceae > Tardiphaga > Tardiphaga sp. 42S5. The sequence goes on from NZ_CP139027.1 coordinate 1,748,990, forward strand.
GCCGCGTGTTCGACGATGGCGGTGCGGCGGGCGCTGTGCAGTTCTCGGGCTCCGGCCCGGCGCGCAATATGCGCCTGCCGGGCAATACGCTGCAGGTCCGCGGCGAGGCCATTTGCGCCTCGATTAAGGGCATCCCGTTCGAGCCGTGCTTCAATCTCAACAAGAATGACGAGCGCAGCTTCCGCGGCTCGGTCTCCGGCATGGGCTTCGCCTATTGCGATTTCCGTCACCAGGGCGGCCGCGGCCAGATGCTGATGGCGCGCTCGCTGTCGGCGCCGCGCTCGCTGCGCGCGCCGTCTACCACCCGTTCGGCCGACGCCTCCGCTGGCGCCGACAACACGGTGACCCGCGTCTCGACCCCGCGCGTCGAGAGCAGCAAGATCGACGCCGTCGGATCGATCAAGTCCGAGCCGGCGAAGGAAATTGCAAAGACGCCGGAGCCGGAAAAGACCGAAGCGCTCGAACTGCGCAAATCCACCAACTGAGACAAGTCTTAGGCATGACGGCCCCAGGGACCTTTAAGCGGGCCCCGTAGCGGGTCCTGTGCGCCGCTGGCGGGCAGTGTGTCGCCGCTCCACGGTCCGGACCTCGGCAGCGGCGGCGTGTCGTCGGCTTCTCCGGGCGCATCCGTATCGGATGGCAGTGCCATCCGTCCGGGATCGTGCCCACCCGCGAATTTCACCAGGGCGGCGACCCGCGAATCCACCGATGGATGTGTCGCGAACAGATCGGCAAAACCCTCGCGGGGATTGTCGATGCACATCTCCATGACGGCCGAAGTCGCGCCGGGCAGTTCGCCGCGATTCTCGATCTTGCGCAGCGCCGAGATCATGGCGTCGGGATTCTTGGTCAACTCCACCGACCCCGCATCGGCCAGTAATTCGCGCGAGCGCGACAGCGCGAAGCGCACCACCAGCGACAGTGCCCAGGCCAGCGCGATCAGTGCCACGGCGATGATGATCACGAACACCGCACCGCCGCCGGAGCCCTTGCTGTTACTGTCAGACGAGGAAGACGTTCGCGACGAACGGCTGCTGCCGAAATTGAAGCCGGAATTGATGAATATCCGGAAGAACAGTTCAGCCGCAAAGCCGACCACGCCGGCGATGATGACGGCGACCACCATCAGCTGCACGTCGCCGTTGCGGATATGCGTCAGCTCGTGGCCGAGCACTGCTTCCATCTCGTCATCGTTGAGCGCGCGCAGGAGGCCCGTCGTGACCGTGACGGAATATTGCCGCGGGTTGAGGCCGGTGGCGAAGGCGTTCAGCGCATCAGAGTCCATCACCTTCAGCTTCGGCATCGGAATGCCGCGCGAGATGCAGAGGTTTTCAAGGAGATTATAGAGTCGCGGCTGCTCCTGCCGCGTCACGCTTTCGCTGCCGGTGATGCTGTCGATCATCTTTTGATGACCGAAATAGGCGATGACGATCCACAGCACCGCTCCGATGGTGGCGAAGGGCAACGCCTTGATCAGGTCGCGTGTTGCAGCATTGATGTAATAGGCGACCGAGCCGTTGCTGTTGACCGCCACCTCGCCGATCAGGGCGCCGGCGAACACCATCACGTAGATCAGCAGGAACAGCCCTGCGAGCAGCAGCATCGAACGCGTCTTGTTCGAGGCGATATGCGTATAGAGACCATAGGCGGCCATGATGCGCTGCTCGGTTCAGGCCGCGATCAGAACTTGACCTGCGGCACGGCTTCGACCTCCTTGCGGGTCTCGCCGAGATCGAAGAATTCCTTCGGGTGAAAGCCGAAGGTGCCGGCGAACAGGGCCGCAGGCATCTGCTGGATGCCGGTGTTGTATTCGGAGACGGCATTGTTGAAGAACCGGCGCGAGGCGGCGATCTTGTTCTCGATGTCCGAGAGCTCGCTCTGCAATTGCTGGAAATTCGTATTGGCCTTGAGGTCCGGATAGGCCTCGCTGAGTGCAATCAGCCGGCCGAGCGCGCCGGAGAGCTGGTTCTCGGCGGCGCCGACCTGCGCCGGGCCCTGTGCATTCATCGCCGAATTGCGCGCCTTGATGACGTCGTCGAGGGTGCCGCGCTCATGCGCCGCATAGCCCTTCACGGTCTCGATCAGGTTCGGGATCAGGTCGTGGCGCTGCTTGAGCTGCACGTCGATATCGGCAAAGGACTGGTTGACCCGCTGGCTCAGCGCGACCAGCCGGTTGTAGGCAGCAAATGCCAGGAAGACGAGGACAACGATGACGCCAAGAACGATCCAGCCGGTCGACATGTAAGAACCCCCAAAAGAAACCATCAAACCCAAAGCCTAGCCGATCATGCGGCCACAGAGCAGGGGCCGCAGGCATGTCGCGGCAGGGATTGGTCGCGTTGAGCGTGGAATACGTTCAAAGACGCTCCTTCATCGCGCCCTGTCATTTGTGCCCCTCTGCTACAACTTTGAAAGGAGATGTTGTCGGTTTGCACCGTTGCGATGTTGCATCAGTCGACAGGAGACGTGAGCAGATCGCCTGCGGGTTAGCGCCTGTGCGCTATTCGTCATCCAGCCGTCATCCGCGAAACCTAATGAAACCCTAACTTTTGGGGCTGGGGATTTCTGATGTTGGAATGGCGTAACGGCGCGAGCCGGCTTGCGATGGGCGTTGTTGTGGCGGCGCTGTTCGCGCCGATGGCAGCGGAGGCGGCCTCTTTCACCATCAACAATGGTGAGACGGCAGGCACGAAGGCCGTGACCGGCAACGAGACAGGCACGATCGCTGCTGGCGGAACGATCTCGGCTGCGACCGGAATCACATGGACCGGCTCGTCACCTGCGCCTGGCGTCACTATCGACAATTCGGGCACGATTCTCGGCTCCACACGGGGCATCGACGCCACCGGCCTCTCGGCTCCGGCAAACATCACGGTCTGGAATCGCGCGGGTGCCACGATCACCGGCATTGGCAATGATGCCTTCCGTATCAACAGCAATATCGGAAGCGGCACCATCAACGTCTACAATTACGGCACGATCCTCTCTACCGGCGGGCAGGCGCTGGATTTCGATGCCATCTCCTCGACGACGGCGACGGTTAACATCGTCAACTTCGCTACCGGCGTCATCAAGAGCACCGCCAATGACGCGATCCGCCCCGGGCAGGGCGCAATAGTGACGAACTACGGTTTGATCTATTCGGAAGGAGTAGTCGGTGCCAGCAATGACGGCATCGACTGGCAGGGTCGTTCCGGCACCGTTATCAACAAGACCGGTGGCATCATCTCCGGCCTACGCCACGGCATCACCACCGATGTCGATGTGAAGGTTACCAATGAGGTCGGAGCGACAATCATCGGCCGCAACGGATCCGGTGTGGGATCCGACGGCGCGGGCACCGTTGTGAACTATGGCCGCATCACCGGTGCTTATGATGGCAGCGGCGTTGGTGACGGCGATGGCGTTGATGTCGATAACATTGCCAGCGTAACCAATTACGGCATCATCGAAGGCACCGGCGCCGCCGGATATAAAGACGGTCTTGCCAACGCGAGCGAAGGCCTGTCCATCGGCGGTGGAACGATCCTGAACTACGGTACGATCTCTGGCGCGGATGCCGGCATCGTCGTAAACAACGACGGCAACCTCGATCGGAGCGGTCTCGCAGCCACCACCCTGACCAACTACGGAACGATTGTGGGGCAACGGGGCTATGCGATCCGAATGGAAAACAAGCTCGGGACTGCTGCGGACAACGACACCATCACGAACTACGGCACGATTATCGGCAATGGCGCTATTCCCAATCCGAATGCCACGGTCCTGACCGACACCGGCACACTCGATCCTGCCAATGGCACGCTGAACGGTGTGACATATGCAGCGGGCTCCGCCCGCTTCATACGCGGCGACGGTTCGGCGATCCAGATGGGCGAAGGCAATGACGTGCTGACCAATTACGGCACGATCATCGGCAACAATGGCCGCGCCGTGAACATGGAAGGCGGCAACGACACCGTCAACGTCATGAAGGGCTCGCGCATCGTCGGTCTCGTCGATGGCGGCGTTGGTACGGATACGCTGAACTACAACAAGGCGGGCCTCACCGACGCCAAGCGCGCTGCGCTGCAGGCCGGTCAGACCGTAAATATCGGCGGTACACTCTATACGTCGTTCGAGGTGATCACCGGAGCGTCGTCTTCGTTCGCATCCTTTGCCAGCGCGGGCTCGTTGGGCGTCGCCTCGCTGTTCGACAATCTGCCGGCCAACGCCACCAGCAGTGCGGTGGTCAATCTGCTCGACAGCGTTGCCAGCTCGGCAGATGTCGGCGCGGCGCTGGCGCAGCTCACGCCCGCGGCCTATCAGGGCCTCGGCCGCATGACCATGAATGACGCGTTCCAGACGACCTCGCTGGTCGGCCAACACCTGACGCAGAACCGCCTCGGCGGCCTCGGCACCGACATGTCTGGTGTCGGCAATGCGCTGGCGATGTTCGACGGCGGCATGTTCGACAAGAATTTCAGTGCGGATCGTGCGCTGGCCGCCGTGACGGGATTCCCTGGCAGCGCGAGTTCTGCGCTGGCCGATGCCGGCTGGGGCGGCAATGCGGCCGATGCGATGGCCTATGCGCCGGTGACCAAGGCTCTGCCGGGTCTGCGTCCGGTCGCCGTCGCTGCCGAACAGGGCCTGTTCATCACGTCGGGCGCCAGCTTCGCGCGCGAAGGCGCACGAACTGACGCGCCAGGCTTCAAGTCGAACACGGTCAACGTGCTCGCCGGCTACGACCGGCGCATCACCGACAGCCTCGTCGCTGGCGTGTTCGGCGGCTATGCGCTGACCCGCGGCGATATCGATAACGTCGGCAGCCACACCAAGATCTCGACCGGCACCATCGGCGGCTATGGCACGTATCAGGCGCCCGGCTGGTTCGCGACCGCCATGGGCCTCTATGGCTTCAGCGATTACGACACCACGCGCGTGGCGGTCGGCACGACGAACACCGCGGCCTTCAGCGGCGATCACTATGCGATCCGCGGCACGGTCGGCACCGACCTGCGCGTCAGCGGCTGGGTCGTCACACCGGAGATCGGCCTGCAATATACGCGGGTGATGACCGATGGCTTCGCCGAACGCGGCGGTGCGGCGGCTCTCGTGGTCGGCTCGGACAGTTCGGAATCGCTGCGCTCCAGCGTCGGCGCACGCTTCGCCTATGATTACGCGCTGAATGGCGGCGTGCTGACGCCGGAATTGCGGCTGGCCTGGCTGCATGAATTCAGCGATGGCGTGCGCGGCATCAATGCGAGCTTCGCCGATACCACGCTGCCGGGTTCGTTCATCACCGCGACCGGCAGCGCGCTGCGCGATCGCGGTGTGATCGGCGCCGGCCTGTCCGGCAGACTGGCACCGCTCACGGTACTGTCAGTGAACTATGATGCGATCGTCGGCAGCAACGATGCCGTCGCGCATCAGGTGATGGGCCGCATCCGGCATTCGTTCTGAGAACGCGCTCAATCAAGAGCGATGCTTCCTTCCCCCTCTCCCACGACGCAGCGAAGCTGCGTTGGCGGGAGAGGGTGGATCGAACCGCGAAGCGGTTCGAGACGGGAGAGGGGGCTCTTGCTTACTTTGCAAAAGCCCTCTCCCGCCTTCGCTGCGCTCAGGCACCCTCTCCCACTGCGCGGAGCTTCGCTCCGCTGGGGGAGAGGGGAAGAAGCTTACGGCTTTGCCATATGCCAGGCGCCGTTCAGGAAGCCGTCGCCATTGGTGTCGCCGGCGGCGGTGTCCTTCTTGAAAGTGTAGAGCGGCTTGCCTTTATAGGCCCACATCTTCTTACCGTCGTCGCGCACGGCGATGGTCATGTCGGCGCTCGGCTTGGCATCGTCCACCGCGAACAGCGGCGGCCAGTTTTCGGCGCAGGGACCGTTGCACATCGACTTGCCACCGGCATCCTTGTCGAAAGTATAGAGCGTCATGCCCTTGGCATCGACGAAGGTCTTGCCCTTGGCGGTGTCGGCGGTCTTCAGCATCTGCGCCGAGGCGGCGCTTGAGGCGAGCATGAGAGTCAGAGCCGCGAGGGCGGCGAATGATTTGGTCATTGCAGCGTTACTCCTGATGATTGGGCGACGCAGTCGCGTCAGGAGAACAAACGCTCGCAGGTTCGAATTATTCCCGAATCCCTCCACGTCATGGCGAGGTCAGGGAAAGCTTTCAGCTTTCCCCTTAGCGCAGCGACGAAGCAATCGAGTAAGCACAAGCGAGGCAGGACTGGATTGCTTCGCTGCGCTCGCAATGACGACTGATGGGTCAGGTAACCGCATCGCCCCAGTCGAGCTTGCGGAACTTTGCATACTTCGCCTTGTCGCGGCGCGGTGCGTTTGCGGCGATAACGCCTGCATTTGTGCAGAGTTTTGCCGTGATTGCGATCTTTGTCGTTACCGGTTGCGTCAGCACGCGCGACGGCCGCTGCGCGACAGGCGCACGCGACAGCGCGACATAAATAAATTTCTCGTCCTCATAGGGAAGTTCTGCGGATTTGAGTTGTTTATGCACACGGGAGCGCTGCAGCCGCTGGCTGAAGTGGCACCAGTCCGGCTTCACCAGCGGACATGCATCGTCATGCGGGCAGGGCGCGATCACATGCGCGCCGTTCTTGATGAGCTGCGCACGCGCATCGAGAATGCGTTGATAGCCCGACGGTGTGCCGGGCTCGACGATCAGCAATGTATCATTGGTCTTCGCCCACATCGCCGCGACGAGTTTTGTCCGCGCGAGATCGTTGAGCTCGTTGATGACATAGCTCGCGATGACGAGATCGGCGGATGGGGCATTGGCGATTGTCGCGGCAGCGTCGCCGAGCGTGTAGTTCATCGCGGGGATGCGGTGGCTGTCCTGCGCCAGACCAAGCGCAAGCGTGCGCAGAGCGGGATTGGCATCGAGCAGCGTGAACGCATTGAGCGACGCGAAGGCTTCGGCGCAGGCCCATGTCGCCGTTCCCGGCCCGGCGCCGCAATCGAGTAGCGTGGTCGGTGCGAAGTCCGGTCGTGTCTCCTGCAGCGCATTGAGGCTGGCGACGACCGCCGCATAGGTCGCCGGCATGCGGGCGAGCGCATAGGCCAGTGCGTCGCTCTCGCTACGGATGGTCGTCGAGCCGCCGCCAGAGCGATAGGTCTGCGAGATTGCATCGGAGCGCGCAGCCGCGTCATTGCGCGAGAAGCCGTGCAGGCGGGCGTTGAGGGCCGCGGTAAGTTCGGCGGGGAGATCGGGTGCGGTCATGCTGGACGCGCTTGCTTTCTTCCCCTCTCCCCTTGCGGGAGAGGGTGCCTTCGCGAAGCGAAGGCGGGAGAGGGGACAGGCTCTCAGGTCGCTGCAACCCCTCTCCCGTCTCAATCTCGCTTCGCTCGATTGATCCACCCTCTCCCGCAAGGGGAGAGGGGAAGAGAAGAAACTTACGCCACTTCCTGATCGAGGATCTTCACCGCATTTTCGAGATCCACCGAGACCAGCTGCGACACGCCGCGCTCTGCCATGGTGACGCCGTACAGGCGGTGCATGCGCGCCATGGTGATCGGGTTGTGCGTGATGGTGATGAAGCGCGTTTCGGTCGAGGCGCACATTTCATGCAGCAGGCTGCAGAAGCGCTCCACGTTGTGGTCGTCGAGCGGCGCGTCGACTTCGTCCAGCACGCAGATCGGCGACGGGTTGGTCAAGAACACCGCGAAGATCAGCGCCAGCGCGGTCAGGGCCTGCTCACCACCTGACAGCAGCGACAGGGTCTGCGGCTTCTTGCCGGGCGGCTTGGCGACGATTTCGAGACCGGCTTCGAGCGGATCGTCGCTCTCGATCAGCTTCAGCTCGGCTTCGCCGCCGCCGAACAGTTCGACGAACATCCGCTTGAAGTGGCCGTTGACGATGTCGAACGAGGTCATCAGTCGTTCGCGGGCTTCCTTGTTCAGGCTCTGGATGCCGGTGCGGAGCTTCTTGATGGCTTCGACGAGGTCGTCGCGCTCGGTGGCGAGGCCGTTATGCGTGCCTTCGACTTCGTTGAGCTCTTCCTCGGCGCGCAGATTCACGGCGCCGAGACGCTCGCGATCGCGGCGCAGCTTTTCCAGATCGGCTTCGATATCGGCCAGCGGCGGCAGCGTATCGTCCTGGCGGACTTCAGCGAGCGCAGCGACGCCTTCCGGCTCGACTTCCAGCATGTCGCGGATTTCGCGCTCGATGTCCTCCAGGCGGCGCTTGCCGCTTTCCATGCGCTCCTCGGTGCGGGCGCAAGCTTCGCGCGCGGCCGAGAGCGCTTCCAGCGAGCCGCGGGCATCGCGGTCGGTCTCGCGCATGGCGTTTTCGGCCGAGGCGAGGGCGTTGGCGGCGAGCTGACGCGCCTGTTCGGCGCTCTCGACTTCCGAGATCAGCGCGCGGCGCTTCTGCAGATAGAGCGCCGGGGCGTCTTCGAGTTCGGCGCGTTCGCGGGTCACTTCGGCGACGCGCGCGGCAACCGTCTCGATCTGCGAGGCCGCGGAGGTCTTGCGGTTCGCCCAGTCGGTGCGCTCGGCGATGATCGCCTGCAGGCGGCGGTCGGCCAGTTCGGCCTCGCGGGCCAGCGCCTGCGCTTCGGCGCGCACCTGAGCGGCGCCGCGGCGGTGGCCTTCGATCTCGCCGCGGACGGTCGCAAGCTGCGCCTCGGCGTCGGAGCTCTCCGGCAGATATTCCAGCGCGGCATGCGCGCTCTCATGCGCCGCTTCCGCTTCCATGCGATCGTTGGAGAGGCGCGACTGCGCTTCGGTCAGCGTCGCGCGGCGGGCCGCATGGCGGTTGATCTCGCGCTCGGCATTGGCATGGCGCTCGCGGGCCTGGTCGACGTCGCGGCGGGCATTGCGCAGCGCGTCGCGCGATGCGCCTTCGGCCGAAGCGGCGGACTTCAGTGCCTGTTCGGCGCTTTCCAGCGCTTCACGCTTGGCAATGGCGTCGATCTTGGCGTTTTCCAGATCGGCTTCGATATCGGTCAGGCGTGCGCGCTCGGCGAGACGACGGGCCGCGCCGGTCGGCGCATGCGCACCGGCAACGAAACCGTCCCAGCGCCAGACGTCGCCTTCCAGCGACACCAGCCGCTGGCCGGTCTGCAACTGCGAGACCAGCGCGGCGCCCTGATCCTTGGAGACGACGCCGATCTGCTTCAGGCGGCGTGCGAGTTCGGCCGGCGCATTCACATGCGAGGCCAGCGATTCCACGCCCGCAGGCAGCGCCGGATCGTTGGCGTGATCGCCGGCATTGGTCCAGCGCATCGGCGCCGAGGGATCGACCGGCGCGTCGAGATCGTCGCCGAGCACGGCGCCGAGCGCCTTTTCATAGCCCTTGGTGACGCTGACGCCATCGATGATCGGCGGCCACAGGTTCTTGGTTTCGCCGTTGAGGATCTTTGAGATCGTGCGGGCTTCGGTTTCGAGCCGCTGCACCTTGCGGTCGGCGTCGTTCAGCGGCGCGCGCGAGGCTTCCAGCGTCTGCCGGGCCGCGATATGCGCGGCCTCGTTGTCGGCCACGGCGCCTTCCGCCTGCAGCAGGATTTCCTGCGAGGTCTCCATCAGGGCTGCAAGCTCGTCGAGATCGCCGAAGCCTGACGTCTGCGCCGTCAGTGCCTCGATCTCGGCCTCGACGCTGGCGATTTCCTGGCCGAGACGCGCGAGGCGATCGGCCTGGCTGCGCACGTTGGACTGCAGCTGGTTACGCTTGGCGGTCATGTCCGCATGGGCGGTGGTGAGTTCGGTGAAGGTGCGCTCGGCGGCGGCCAGCACGGCTTCGGCCTCGGAGACGCGGTCATCGACGCCGCCACGCAGCTCGACGCGCTGCATGATCTCTTCCTTGAGCATCGCGTCTTCTTCGTCGAGACGGAGCAGCGCGAATTCGGCGTCTTCCGACTGCTTCATCTCGCGCGCGACATCGCTCTCGAACTGGGTCAGGCGACGGTCGAGCTCGGCGGCGCGCTCCTTGGCGCGCTCTTCCTCGCGGTCGAGCATGTCGCGGGCATTGGTCAGGCGCTGCAGACCGGCGGCAGCAGCGGCTTCCGCCTCGCGCAGGGCAGGGAGTTCAGACGCGCGGATCGCCTGGATGCGCGCGGCTTCGCCCTGTTCACGGGTACGTTCGGCGAGATCGCGCACATACTGGTCGTGCAGGGTTGCGGCTTCGGCATTGTCCTGGTGCGCCTGCAGCCAGCGCAGATGGAACAGCATGGCCTCGGCCTTGCGCACCTTGCCGGCGACTTCGCGGTAGCGGATCGCCTGGCGGGCCTGCTTCTTCAGGCCTTCCATCTGGCCGGAGAGCTGACCGATCACGTCCTCGACGCGGGTCAGGTTGGTTTCGGCGGCCTTCAGGCGCAGCTCGGCTTCGTGGCGGCGCGCATGCAGGCCGGCAACGCCGGCGGCGTCTTCCAGCACGCGACGGCGCTGCTCGGGCTTCGCCTGGATGATTTCGCCGATCTTGCCCTGGTGGACGAGGGCGGGCGAACGCGCGCCGGTGGCGGCGTCGGCAAACAGGATCTGCACGTCGCGGGCGCGCACGTCGCGGCCGTTGATGCGGTATTGCGAGCCGGCCTCGCGCTCGATGCGGCGGGAGATTTCAAGAATTTCGGCGTCATTGACCATGGCCGGCGCGGTGCGATCGGTATTGTCGATCGTCATCACCACTTCGGCATGGTTGCGCGAGGCGCGGTTGCCGGAGCCGGCGAAGATCACCGCGTCCATATCGGCGGCGCGCAGCGACTTGTGCGAGGTTTCGCCCATCGCCCAGCGCAGCGCTTCCACCAGATTGGACTTGCCGCAGCCATTGGGGCCGACAACGCCGGTCAGACCGGGCTCGATCATGAAGTCGGTCGGTTCGACGAACGACTTGAATCCGTGCAGGCGCAGGCGCGTGAGTTTCATGGATACGGTACTCTAGGTTAGCCGAACAGCCCCGAGAATCGCGAATCCCCCAGCACGAACAATAGCATAAATGCAGCTGCCGCGCGGGTGGAGACTCGCTGGTCGCGGCTCTCATTGGCCCGGACAATGGCGAGACGAAGGCAGCCGCGCAACCGCGGAACCCCGCTTTTCCCAAGGGTTTTGCGGGGGATAGGTGGGGGAGGGCGTGAAAAAGGGCTTGTTTTAAGGGGATGGGGTGGTGGGCAAGTTAAAGTAGACAGTCTACCGCACCGCCAATGCGGTTTCGGGGGACGGCTATCTACTGGCATTGGGCCAACTGAGAGGACGTGTCGCCTTGTGTCTTAGGCTGCTTTTTTCGTCTTTCTCCTACCCACCTTTTTGGGAGATGCATCTGGGACGAAGCCAAACGCTGCGTCTACGCTCATTACTCGAAGGGCTTTCATTACCCTCATCAGGCTTATTCGCGAAAATAGTGGGAGGTTGTCGGATTTTGCGGCCTTATCCTTGTGTGTGATGACTGCAAAAATAACCTGAAATTTTTTGCTCACTAGCGGACTAAGCATCTGATCGCGGATGTGGTGCGGGGCGAGTTCGGTGACAAGCTCTCTCAATTTTTCAATCGCTGCATCTTCGAGTTTGAGAATCTCGACTGCGTTCGCGCCCTGATTGAACTGATGACTCAGCTGGGACGAAAACGTGGACACCTTTACGTGGTAAAAAACACCTTTGTCACCATCTGGGCCATAGAGATCGCATGGCTCGATTTGAGTTTGTCCCATTGGACTGATGTTCTTTTTATCCAAGCAGATTAAGGATGGCATAACTCCGGGAATGTGAGCGTTGTATGTGTCTTCCCCATCATGATTGTATGGAGGCAGGGGGAGGTCGATGCATAATGGATCAAGCGATGTCCTCAATTTGAGGACGTAATCAGTCTCGATTTTGTACCAATGCCCCTCGGACAAGTGAAAGGTCTCATTCTCGCCGCCGTGGTTTAAGTCAAACACCAAGCTTTTGTAGATGGTGTAATGGTCCTTGATTGAGCCGTGCTCATCCGTGAGAAGTAGTTGATGCTTGCGTAGATTTGAAATTTGGATCGTTGCTAGATCGAAGTCATGCTTCTCCAGATATTCAAAATATCGCTCCATGAAGACGTCTTCAAAATTGTCGCTCTCTCCGCAGCCAGAAAAACTGGCATAAGCATTGTCGCTGTAATTAATCAGATCGGGAACGGTTAGGTTCAAGCCTTCGTCTTTAGCTTGAATTGCGGCAATCAACTTGGCGTCGAGCTGCTCAATAAGGATCGGGTCTCGAATTGGGACGATGTTCTGAATGTCTGGGAATGTCTCTTTGTACTCCTCGCTACTGTAAATCTGTAGCAACCTTTCGCAGAGTTCGATTAGCTTGTTGGACTGGAAGTCCGAGCTAACTCTGAGGTTGCTTGCACCAGTAGCGTGTCGAAATAACTCCTTGTATTCGTCCTTAACCTTTCCCGTGAGACTCTTCAGAACAGTGCTATCACGGTCAAAATCAAAAAATGTTAGGTCCGATTCGATCGGAAGCTGTGTTCTTCTGCGGCGCGAAGCACCTGGCTCGAGAACGTCGGTGCTCTTCAGCCGATCAGGATCAAGGCTGTTCAGCGTGACGCGTAGGCCAAAGTCGTATTCATAGCTTGTATCCTTCAAGTTATGAAAAACATGCCCAAAAGATAGGGCGAAATGGCGATCCTGAACGGGGAAGATAACCAGAGCTCCCTTGCTTGATTGGTTTAAATTGCCGTCAATGCCGAAGTATCCCTTCCACCAAGGCGGTTTCGAGGGGGCGTCCAGCACAAATAGCTCTGCCCCAGCAGGCAGAGCAGCGGCGTCAAAATCCGAGCGCAGAACGTTGTCGTCCTTCAGTGCGTTTCCTGCGTTGAAGTTCTCTTTCAATAGGAAAATTGAAAACGAGCGGCTCTTCGTCATCGCAGAGCTCCACAGTGCAATTGATTTGACTAAATGCTGGAATTGGTCGGCAATTATGGGTTGCAAATACTACCCTTATCTATTGAATGCACTTGTATAGCAACACGCGCAGGATAGCCCTCCACAGCGCGAGTGTGAGATTACAATCTTATTGTCTGGCCGAGATTGGATTCAAATAGCCGATTTCATTGCGAAATGGTGATGGTGTGGCCCAACTTGCTCAAGCCTATCTGCATTTAAAGCCGTACAAGGCGTCGCGTAAAAAACTAAGCGCTCTAGTGAAGGTCGCTGAAGCGTTGTCTGCGGATGCAGCTAAACGAATCTACGATGGCGGAGTGACTATTGATGTTGAGCTAGAGGAAGGCTCGCTTGTAGTTCGCGTCACCGTGATTGGACTTCTTGCAGGCCACTTAGCTTTGGAATCGTACAGCAAAATCGCGGATTATAAGGGCTTCAAAGAGAGCGTCGTTGAATTGTGTAACGATGCTAGAGAATTCGCGGTGGACGTTTGCGAGCCGTTCCAGAAGAAAGCTGGAGCCACGAAGGATCAAGTCTATAGATTTGAGCGGCGATTAAAGACGCCGGGGAAACTCAATCGGCTCGTTCGAAGGCTGGCGCATGTTGAGAGCTCGTTAGAGGAACTGAGCCACAAGGACCTCAAGAAAGAGTTGTCTGAATTGCAGAGGCAGCTAGCCCTGATAGCTGAAGATCTCTCCGTGGACGAATTGAGTGCCGTCGAAAGACGTCTTACCACTCAGGGTCTACCGCCACCTTCGAGGTGGCCGCAGCCATCGCCTGGGATCCCCAAAATCGCGAAGAAGGAGGAGCAGCTGGAATTCGACGGACGGCTTGGAGCTCCCATTCCAGTACTTGAGCCAGTGCTCAGGGCGCCTCGCTTCGTTTACCGAAATCGGATCAGTATTGAGCAGCAGCTGCCGAAGCTACACAAACGAGATCGGTCGGAGAGCAGTTTTCCTTTCATCGAGCGGCCTGATGAATAGTCATGGCACGCTGATGGGGGGCGCTGCTCATATTTATCTCATGGGCGAGGCGCGAGCGGGCGAAATCAGAGACGCCTTTGGCGTATATATCCAGATTCTTACACGTCCCGCGCATATCCATTCGGACGACGCTGCTGCGGTGCGCCGAGTACGGCGATGCAGAGGCCGAGAAATGCCAGGCCGATGATCTCGCAGATGAAATTTTCAAACATGATACGCCCCTCACGCTAATGGGACGAGAATGCGGAGATGGCGCTTAAGCGTTCCTTAACGCGCGTTTACGCCTGGAATCAGGGTTAATCCGCAGGCGCGTCATCCGTTAAGATCCGGCAGGTGCGTGGCGCGGCTGTCGCCGGTCTGCTAGCGCAGGGCTGCTATCGCAGGGTGTCAGCGGGCGGAGTCTGTGCGTTGCGCGGCATCGGGATTTTGGCCTTCAGCGCGGCTTCGCCTTCGGGCGTGATGCAATAGCGCACCAGCGAGCCGGCCTGGAGCGCGATCCAGGTCTTGGCGACCATCTTGGACAGGGTCTTCGGCCCGGCAGGCATCAAATGCGGCGCAAGCAGGCCCGGCGTATCGCGCAATTTCTGAAGCGCGGTGCGCTCGACATAATGCGGCAGGTGGCTGGCGCGTGTCGGCATGGGGCAAGTCTCATCGGGTTGGACGAGGGGGACTGAACTATTCTTTTGGGTGAACTACGTGAACGCATGAGCGCGGCTTCAGTTGCATCCGGCATCGAAAAAATGCCCGGCGGGCACTTGACAGTTTTCCTATAAGATTATAATCAAATCTTATCCGGTTCGCGAGGGGCGCTTCATGAGGCGTCTTGAGGTGGGACAGGATGCGGCGCCTGCGGGTGTGGGGTGACGTACCCCGCACACTCGGGAGGCTTGGGGTCACCGTCCGGGCCCACTACGGGGCTCTGCCACTCATGCTGGCTGGACGTGGTATTGGTGAACGGCGAGAAATCGTCGGGATAAGCGGAGTGCGGAGCTCTGCCCTTTACCCGGAAGAACGGTCCCTCAGCTAAAAAGACGTCGCGGTGGCGCGCCCTCGAGGCGTTGCGCGGTTGCAGCTTGCCGGCGTTCCGGTGGAGCGGATCGCGACACACACCACCCTTTGCGCCTGATGGCGCGCCGCCGCCCCTCATGTTTCAGGAGGGGGACTGCTCACACCTCGGACGCCATGGGCGCCGCGAGACTGCGAGAGCTTGGCTGTTTGAAGCGAAGAAGAAGAATCAGAGAACAGGATGGCGCGCAGCGCGCTAATGCGATGCGCTGGCCGAGAACGCGTTGACGATAACCACGCCGGTCAGGATGAAGCCGATGCCGATGATGGCGGCGAGATCGAGCGCCTGCCGGAACGCGAAATAGCTCACCGCAGAAATCAGCACGATGCCGAGCCCGCTCCAGATCGCATAGGCGATGCCGACCGGCATCACCTTCAGCGCGTGCGACAGGAAATAGAGCGACAGGATGTAGCAGACGGCCATGCCGAACGTCGGCCAGAGCTTCGTGAACTGCTGCGACTGCGCCAGCAGCGCCGTGCCGATGGTCTCCAGCACGATGGCGCAGCCGAGGGCGGCGTAGTTGAGGAAGGTCGGGGTCATGAAAGGGCTCGGGCGTTCAGGAATCCCTCCCCGCGCAAAGGCGAGGAGGGACAAGAAAACCTCAGCTCTTCAGCAGCGGGGTGATCTTCTTGGAGAATTCCTCGAACGACTGCTCGCCCTTCAGCATTTCGCCATTGATGAAGAAGGTCGGGGTCGAGTTCACCTTCAGCACTTCATTGGCATATTTCTGGTCAGCGGCGATCTTGTCGAGCAGCGCCTGGTCCTTCAGGCATTCTTCCACGGCCTGCTGGCTGAGGCCGGCCTGCTTGCCGATGCGGGTCAGGGTCGCGGCGGTGTCCTTCATCACCCAGTCGTTCTGCTGCTTGAACAGCATATCGATGACGGCGAAATACTTGCCCGAGTCTTCCTTGGCGATGCAGCGCGCCAGCATCGAGCCGGCGGCGGCCTTGATGTCGAGCGGGAATTCGCGAAACACGAAGCGGATCTTGTTGGTGTCGATGAAGGCTTCCTTGATCTTCGGGAACACCTGCTCGGTGAAGGCCGCGCAATGCGGGCAGGTCATCGAGGCATATTCGGTGACGGTGACGGCGGCATCCTTCGGGCCGAGCGCCATGTCGGGCAGCGACACCGGCTTGGCGACGTCGACGGCGTTCTGCGCGAAAGCCTCGGAGATCAGCTGCAGCGGCGACAGGCCGATGGCTGCTGCGGCGCCGGTCAGGGCAAGGGCGGCGGTGAAGTCACGGCGCGTGATGATCAAAGGAATGCTCCAAAGCGGCGGCGGACGCCGGGAAAAGGTTCGCTTCGCTAACTTGAAACCACAAATGTGGCAAGCACGCGCCGGTTCCGGGTGGGCTGGAAAGCCTCAACTTCGCTTGATCGCCGCGCCGAGCCGCGCCAGCGCCTCGCGCAAGGCGTCGTCCTCGACCTCGGGCAGCGTTTCCGCGACCTGGGCGATGGCCTTCGCATCCGGCGGCTTCACGGTGCGGCGAGGCTGCGGCCGCGACAGCGGCGCCTGGCGCAGCGCGATCTTGCCGACCGCGTTCCAGCCGAAAAAGCGATTCACCCGCTGCAGGATCGCGTCCGACGAATGCTGGATCTCCAGCGCCATTGGCCCCTCGACGCGCAGGATCAAAGTCGCCGGCTCCTGCGGCTGGCCTTCGACGGGGCGCGGCCACTGGATCTTCAACGGCTCGGAGAAATTCGCCACCTGCTGGCCGGCGATCTCGGCCCAGCGTGTCACCAGCTCGCGCGAGGCAAAGCCCTGTTTGGCATAGGCATCGGCAAACACCCCGCCGAGCAGGACGGAGAGCGGTTTCGCCGAGATATAGCCGGGCTTGTTCATGGTCGGGCGTTTTGGATACATGGTCGGCATGAGTCTATCAGCCGCCGCCACCCGACGAAAGAAACCTTCCGCACGGGATAGCGGGGAAAGCGCCGCTGCCAAGCGCCCGGCCCAACTGCTCGCCTGGTATGACAAGCATCGCCGCAGGTTGCCGTGGCGGCCATTGCCGGGCGAGGGTATCGATCCCTATCGGGTCTGGCTGTCGGAAATCATGCTGCAGCAGACCACGGTGCAGGCGGTCGGGCCGTATTTCGCCAAGTTCCTGGCGCGCTGGCCCACGGTGAGCGATCTCGGCAGTGCCTCGCAGGACGACGTGCTGCGGATGTGGGCCGGGCTCGGCTATTACTCCCGCGCGCGCAATCTCCACGCCTGCGCCGTCGCCGTGCTGTGCGACCATGGCGGCGTCTTTCCGGATACCGAGGACGGCCTGCGCGCGCTGCCGGGCATCGGGCCCTATACGGCATCGGCCATCGCCGCGATCGCCTTCGGCCGGCAATGCATGCCGGTGGATGGCAATATCGAGCGCGTGACGTCGCGGCTCTATGCGGTGGAAGAACCGCTGCCGAAATCCAAGCCTGTCATCGTGGGGCTGGCGGCGACGCTGCTTGGTCCCTCGCGGGCCGGCGACAGCGCCCAGGCGCTGATGGATCTCGGCTCCACCATCTGCACGCCCAAGAAGCCGGCCTGCGCGCTGTGTCCGATCAATGACGATTGCGCCGCCAGGACTCGCGGCGACCAAGAGACGTTTCCGCGCAAACTGCCGAAGAAGGCCGGCATCTTGCGGCGTGGCGCAGCCTTCGTGGTCACGCGCGGCAACGAACTGCTGGTGCGCACGCGCCCGGAAAAGGGCTTGCTGGGAAATATGACCGAAGTGCCGTCATCGGAATGGCTCGCCGGTCACGACGACAAGGACGCGTTCAAGCAGGCGCCGACCTTAAAAAATCTCACGGCGTGGCATCGCAAAACCGGCGCGGTCACCCATATCTTCACACACTTCCCGCTGGAGCTCGCCGTCTATACGGCGCATGTGCCGCCCCGCACCCGCCCCCCCGAGGGCATGCGCTGGGTCCCGATCGCAACATTGGATGACGAAGCTCTGCCGAATGTCATGCGCAAGGTCATCGCGCATGGACTGGATTGAAGTTTGAATCCAGACGCTTGAATGCGCGACAGCAGCGCGAGCTGTATCAGCCCGCGCTGGAAAGTTGCGACGATTGCGGCAGCGTCACGATCGGCGGCTTCGCGTTGAGCCCTTCAACCTGAAAACCGGCGACGCGCTTGTAGTTGGCGGCGATGTCTTCGAGTTCCTGTTGCGACAGCACGTCGGTGACGACGTTGAAGCCCTCAGGCGCGCGCTCCTCGACGATCTGCATGACCTGTTCCGGTCCGTTGCGGCGATTCAACATCACAAGGTCGGTGGTCGCGGGGCGTCGCTCGGCCTCATAGGCTTCGAGCGCAGCCGGCACGTCGCCAAGCGCAAGAATCTCACGCGTCAGCACGCGCGCGTCGAGAATGGCCTGCGATGCGCCGTTGGAGCCGATCGGATACATCGGATGCGCAGCGTCGCCCATCAGCGTGATGCGGCCGAAGGTCCAGCGATCGACCGGATCGCGGTCGACCAGCGGATATTCATAGGCGTGCGGGCAGTTGCTGATCAGGCCGGGCACGTCGAGCCAATCGAAGCGCCAGTCCTTGAACCAGGGCAGGAATTCGTCGAGTCTGGCCGCACGGTTGTAATCCTCACGGCGCCACTCATAGGTCGGCGGCATGTGCCGTTCGGCCACCCAGTTGATGTCGTATTTGCCGTCGGCATCCGGCTCCTGCGAGATCGGGTAGCAGACGAATTTCAGGATCTCGTGGCCGGCCATGATCATGGTGCGGCCGGTCAAAAACGCATCGCTCTTGGTGATGCCGCGCCACAGGATGCGGCCATTCCATAGCGGCGCGCCTTCCTGCGGATAGAGCTTCTGCCGGATCGCCGAATGGATGCCGTCGGCGGCGATCAACAGCGTGCCGTCATAGCTGCCGGCGGATTTGCCGGTGGCCTTGTCGATGAAGTCGGCGCGGACGCCGTCCGGCGTTTCCGTCCAGCCGCTCAGGTGATGGCTGGTGAGGATGTTCTCGGCGCCAAGGCGTTCGATGGCGGTGTCGAGCAGGATCTGCTGCAGCCTGCCACGATGGATCGAGAATTGCGGCCATTTGTAGCCGGCCTCGATGCCGCGCGGTTCGCTCCAGATCGGCTTGCCGTACTTGGAGAAGAAGGCGAGTTCGCGGGTGCGCACGCCGGACGCGTCGAGCTGGTCGTGCAGGCCGAGCTCGATCAGCTCGCGCACCGCATGCGGCAGCACATTGATGCCGACGCCGAGCGGCCTGAGCGCCGGCACGCTTTCGAACACGCGGCATGGCACGCCGATCTGATGCAGGCTGAGCGCAAGCGTCAGTCCGCCAATTCCGCCGCCTGCAATGAGAACGGTCATTTTTTGTTGCCTCCCCCTCGATTTGATCGAGGTCATGGCACGGGAGAGGCGATGGCGGCAACTGGGACGATCGCGACGGAAAAACGCGTCCGGATCGTCCGCCGGCAGCGAATTCATGGTGGACAGAACCTTAACGCAAAATTCAGCCGCGTTCCCTAATACCGGTGGCACTAGTTTTTGGGTGAATCGGTCACCGACAGGTCAATGATGTCCAACCAGATTAAGCCGAGCGGCCGCGAGACTTTCTTTCCGGCATCGGAGCTCATCGTATCCAAGACGGATCTCAAGGGTCGCATGACCTATGTGAATCGTCTGTTCTGCAAGATGGCCGGCTATACCGAAGCCGAGTTGCTGGGCCAGCCGCACAGCCTGATCCGTCATCCCGATATGCCGCGCAGCGTCTTCAAGCTGCTCTGGGACACAGTCGAGGAACGCCGCGAGATTTTCGCCTTTGTGAAAAACATGGCGAGCAATGGCGATCACTACTGGGTCTTCGCCCATGTCACGCCGTCCTATGGCCTCGATGGCAAGATCGCCGGCTATCATTCCAATCGCCGCGTGCCGCCGCCGGATCTCATCAAGAAGACGATCGCGCCTGTATATGCCGACGTGCTGGCAATCGAGAAGCGGCACGTGAACGGCAAGGAATCCCTCGCCGCCGGCTACAAGGCCCTTACCGATTTCGTTGCATCCCAGAAAGTCAGCTATGACGAACTTATGTTTTCTCTCAAGAGCGCAGCTTAGCACGCTCGTCGTCATTGCCGGCTCTGCGCTTGCTCTGGTGCTTCAGTTCTTCGGTCTTCCGCTCGCGGCCATGGTCTGTCAGGTCATCGCGATCGCAGCGGCCGTTGTCGCGCTTGTCCTGATGGGCAAGACGGCGCGCCTGATCGAGAAGGCACGCGTCGCCTGCCAGCGCATCGCGCAGGGTGATTTCGAGGCCCGTATCCTTGGAATCCCGGTACGCGGCGTGACCGGCGAGTTGCTGCACAGCGTCAATGACATGATCGACGGCTGCGACGCCTTCGTGCGTGAATCCACCGCGGCGATGGCGGCGCTTAACGACAATAAATATTACCGGCGCATCCTGCCAGGCGGATTGCATGGTGGCCTGCTGCACGGCGCGAAAGCGATGAACGCGGCGACCGACAACATCGCCGACCGCATCCGGAATTTCGAGCGCCAGACCAGCCAGCTCGAGTCCACCGTGGGCGGCATCGTATCCGCACTCGACAGCGGCGCGGTCGAGATGAGCAGCACCGCAGGCAATCTGCGGACTGGCGCATCCTCGACATTGACCCGTGTCACCTCGGTAGCGGCGGCATCCGAACAGGCGTCCGCCAACATGCAATCGGTGGCTTCGGCCACGGCGCGACTGTCGTCCAGCGCCAGCGAAGTGGGCGCCGACGTCAATCGCTCGGCGGCGATTGCCGGCCGAGCGGTCGAACGTGTCGCCGATGCAGCCAGCAATGTCGATGTGCTTCGCGCTGTCGCCGTACGCATCAGTGAAGTCGTGACCTCAATCAATGTGATCGCCAGCCAGACCAATCTGCTGGCGCTGAACGCAACGATCGAAGCGGCCCGCGCAGGCGATGCCGGTCGTGGTTTCGCAGTGGTGGCGCATGAAGTGAAGGCACTGGCGACACAGACCGCCAACTTTACCGCCGAGATCGAGAAGGAAATCGGTCAGGTTCAGTCGGCCACCGACAAGGTCTCCTCGTCGATCACCGAGATCGGCACCGTGATTGCGGAAGTGAACGAGATCACCGGCAAGGTCGCGAGTGCCTCGGAAGCGCAGTCGGCGGCAACGGCCGATATCGCGCGCAACATCGACGAGGCCTTCGCCGTGGTGCGCGAGATTTCAACCAACATCCAGTCGCTGGCAACCACCGCCAAGGACACCGAACAACTCGCCACATCGACCATGGTGGCATCGGGCGATCTGTCGTCGCAGTCGGGATTGCTGACCAAGGAAATCCGCGGCTATCTCGGCGAGGCCCGGCAAAATCTGGTACGCCAGGCTGCCGCGCGCTGATCGCGTCGGCTCATTTCGAATAATCTGGAATTGGCGCCGTTGCGGCGCCAATTTCGTTTGTGGTGAAAGGCGCGCCTGTTAGGCGCTGATATCCGTGAAGAAGCCGCTGGCGCTGCCGCCATTCTCCGTCTTCTTGTTCACGGCCTCCTTGATCTTGTCGGCAATCTTCTGCTCGACCTCCCGGCGTTGCTCCGGCGACATGTTGTTCAATTCTTCTTCCGTTACGCCGATGCTCGACAGCAGCGCATCGCGCATTTTTTCTGCTGGCGTCTTTTTCGCGTAGTCGAGGAATTTCTCTTCCGGCGATTTTGCTATCGCTGTTGCATTGCCGAGGCCGCTCTCGGCCTTGTCGGATGGCTGCAGTCTGGTCGGAAGCTTGAAGGACTGCATGCTGGAGATAATGGAGTTCGACATCTGAATTTCTCTTGCTGTGAGATGTTCGCGACCCACTACGCAAAAATCAGGCCATCAGAAATATTCAGAAATCATAAGCGGTTAGGTATTTGTAGTTGCTATCAGGCGTTGCCTGCCGGCAAGCTTTGCCGGCAAAATTGACCGAGGCGCGCTGCGTCAGGCCGTGCGGCGCTTTGGCGGGTCGAGTTCGCGGCCGGTCTCCAGCATGATCTTGCGGAGCCAGATCGATCCGGAATCGAATTGCGCGCGTGTCGGCGTGAACATGAATTGTTCGTCGATGCCGGGATCGAGCGGTGGGGCAATGATTGTGAGCGATAGCGGCTGAGCCAATGCGGCGATCAGGCGTCGCGGCACAAAGGCCACGAGATCGGTGCGCGCCGCAACATGCAGCGCCTCGATATAGCTCGGGACGACGAGGGCAATCTGCCGCTCCAGTTTCTTGCTGCGCAGCCAGTCGTCGATCAGATCTTAGCTCTGGCCGCGGAGCACCACGGCGACATGGCGGGCTTTGAGAAATCCCTCGGTCGTCTTCAGGCGTGCCGCTGCCGGATGGCCCTTGCGGACGGCAAGGGCGTCGGAATCGACATAGAGCAACTGGCGATGGAAACCATTGAAGGCGTTGCCGATGCTGATCACCATGTCGAGGCTGCGGGCGAATTCCGCCGTCATGATCGACGGGCCGCGCCATGGCACGACGTTGATCCGGACGCCCAGCGCGACGCTGTCGAGCTTCTTCATCAATGGCGGCATCAGCAGTTCGACGGCCAGATCCGGCATCATCAGCCGAAAGTGCCGGTCGCTCTGGCGGGCATCGAAGACATCCGGAATGAACAGTCCGCGCACCTGTTCCAGTGTCTGGGCGAGTGGACCGCGCAGGGCCTGTGCGCGCGGCGTCAGCTCCATGTGGGCGCCGACGCGGACGAGCAGGGGATCGCCGAGAACGTCACGGAGCCGGCGCAGCGCGTGACTGGTCGCTGGCTGCGACAGGCCAACCCGCATCGCGGCGCGGCCGACATTGCTCTCGCGCAGCAATGCATCGAGCGCGACCAGCAGGTTGAGATCGAGCGCTGCCAAATTCATGGAGTGAATATATATCATACAGACTATCGATTGGAAGAATGGGGATTGTCCAACCCATACTGCGTCATCGTTCAAGCGATGGAGCAGAACAATGAGCACGGCAGACAACAAGAAGCTTATCCAGCAGGTTTACAGCGATTCAGCCAACCGCAGCGGCACGACCTTCGCCGATCACCTCGCCGATGACGCGTGCTGGATCGTCGTCGGTCAGTATTCCTGGGGACGCACTTTCAAGGGGAAGGATGCGATCCTCAATGGCCTCATGGGACATTTCAGGTCGCTGTTCGACATTCGACCGCGCACGGTCGCGTCCAATTTCATTGCGGAAGGCAATCTGGTGGTGGTCGAGGCCAAGGGCGACAATGTCACCAAGACCGGCGATCGTTACGACAACGACTATTGCATGGTGTGGCGTGTCGAGAACGGCAAGATCACCGTGATCAAGGAATATTGCGACACTGCGCTGGTGGAACGGGTGCTGGGGCCTTTTCCGGAGGAAATGGCGCACGTTCCTGCCTGACACAAAGATGCCGGGCGCATTACTGCGCCCGGCATTCGTTGGATGCCTCGTGATCAGGCTGCGCTGGTGGCGAGATGTTTGAACATGGCGGCGCGGGCTTCGTCGTCCATCTCGGCCTTGAACTTGAATGTGTCCTTCAGGGCGACAGCCTTCGCTGCGGCCGGGCGTGCCGAGATCTCATCATGCAGGCGCTTTACGTTGGGGAATTGGGCAAAGCCCTCGTCGCCGAGAATGAAGTTGGTCATCCGCACCCAGCCCCAGACGTCCATGTCGACGATCGTGTAGGTGTCGCCGACCATATATTGCCGGCCGGCCAGGCGGTCGTTGAGCACGCCGAGATGGCGTTTCGCCTCGAACTGATAGCGGTTATGCGCGTAGTCGACCTTCTCGGGCGCGAAATGCTTGAAGTGCACGGCCTGGCCGAAGAACGGACCGACGCCGGTGGCAACGAACATCAGCCAGGACAGCATCTCGCCGCGATTGGCCGGGGTGTTGGCGGGCAGGAATTTGTCGGTCTTCTCGGCGAGGTAGAGCAGGATGGCGTTGCTGTCGAACACCTTGACGCCGTCGTCGTCGATCGCCGGCACCTTGCCGTTCGGATTGACCTTGAGGAAGTCCTGATTGAACTGCGCGCCGGTGCGGGTGTCGATGGCGATCGGCTCATAGGCCAGGCCGGCCTCTTCGAGAAACAGCGCAACCTTGGTCGGGTTTGGCGACCCGTTGAAGTAAAACTTCAGCATCTCAAATCTCCCTGGATTTCATACGTCAAAGCACGAGGCGGGGCCGCTGATGCGGACCGTTGTCTCGTGCTTGGAATTCAGGGAGAGTGCAAGCGATGTTTTGACGAAGGCCGGGCGCATGCGTCCGGCCGGTTGGCACGGGCGGGGACTTTAGACCGCGCCCATCTCGCTGCGGATTTCGGCGCGGAGTTCGTCGATCAGGCGCAGGCCCTTCTTGGTCTCGACGTGCCAGAACGTCCAGCCGTTGCAGGAGGCGGAGCCCTGGGCCATCGCGCCCATGCGATGGATCGAGCCGACCTTGTCGCCGAACATGATGGCGCCGTCGGCGCGCACCAGTGCGCCATGACGCTTCTTGAGATCGACCAGCTTGGTGCCGGGCGAGATCATGCCACGCTCGACCAGTTCGGAGAACGCCACGCGGGGCGCGCTGCGGGCGGTCATGAACGGTGCCAGTGTTGCCTCGGGCAGCGGCTCGATCGCGGCGATGCGTGCTTCGGCAGCGGCGGCGTAATCGCGGTCGCGTTCGAAGCCGATGTAATTGCGGCCAAGGCGCTTGGCGACAGCGCCAGTGGTGCCGGTGCCGTTGAACGGATCGATGACGAGGTCGCCGGGCTTCGACGACGACAGCAGCACGCGGGCCAGCAGGCCTTCCGGCTTCTGGGTCGGGTGAACCTTCTTGCCGTCCGAGCCCTTCAGGCGTTCGTCACCGGTGCAGAGTGGGATCAGCCAGTCGGAACGCGCCTGCACGTCTTCATTGGCGGCCTTGAGGGCTTCGTAATTGAACGTGTAGCCCTTGGCGTTCTCGTCGCGCGCAGCCCAGATCATGGTCTCATGCGCATTGGTGAAACGACGGCCGCGGAAATTCGGCATCGGATTCGATTTGCGCCACACGATATCGTTGAGGACCCAGAAGCCGAGGTCCTGCATGATCGCGCCGACGCGGAAAATGTTGTGATAGGAGCCAATCACCCAGAGGGTCGCCGACGGCTTCATGATGCGGCGTGCAGCCAGGAGCCACGCACGCGTGAAGTCGTCATAGGCGGCGAATGACGAGAACTTGTCCCAGTCATCGGTGACCGCATCGACATGGGATTCATCGGGGCGTTTGAGATCGCCCTTCAGCTGCAGATTGTACGGTGGATCTGCGAACACCAGATCGACCGACCCTGCCGGGAGTTTTGACATCTCTGCGACGCAATCACCAATGACGATGCTGCTGCTCGGAGAGGTTTCGAAGTGAGAGCGGGGCGCCCTTGCAGACGCCCCGCGACGCGAAACAACCATGACTCAATTACTCTGACTCAGGCGACGCTGTCGGCGACGCGGGACTAAACAACCGACAGGCAGACATTGACCGCGCAAAGTAAAAATCGACTTAATTGGTAACGAGTTCGAACTAGGCAAGTTTTGCCGGGCAGGGTAATGCTTAATGCAATGGAAATTTTGCGTCGCAACTGCGTTATGTGTGCGGGATCGTCTGCAACTCGTCTAAAATGCTGCGAATTGAAATGAAGGAATTGCCCCATGCGTTACGATGACTTCCGTCGCAGCGATAATATCGATGACCGTCGTGACGACAGCGGTGGCGGATATGGTGGCGGGGGCGGCGGTTTCGGTATTCCCGGTGGCGGCGGCGGTCTCGGCATAGGCACGGTGATTGTGCTTGGCCTCGTTGGCTGGGCGTTCGGCATCGATCCGCGCATTTTGATTGGCGGTGCAGAAATTCTCACCGGCGGCCAGCAGGCGCCGACCTATCAGACCGATCGGCGCTCGACGCCGACGAAATCAGGCGCACCCACCGACGAGATGGGCAGCATGATCTCCGGCGTGCTCGGCGAGATCGACGATCGCTGGGACGAAATCTTCAAGGAGAGCGGGCAGAAATATACCGGGCCGCAGATCGTGCTGTTTCGTAATGCCACCAATGGCGGGCGCTGCGGCAATGCGCAGTCGGCGATGGGGCCTTTCTACTGTCCGCCCGACAAGAAGATCTATCTCGACACTGGCTTCTTCCGTCAGGTCGAAACCAAATTCCGCGGTTGCTCGGGCAATGCCTGCAAATTTACCGCGGCCTATATCATTGCGCATGAAGCCGGCCATCACATTCAGAACCTGCTCGGGATCATTCCGCGCGTGACACGCCTGCAGCAGCAGGCCGGCAGCAAGGCTGAGGCCAATCTGCTGCAGGTCCGCGTCGAGTTGCAGGCCGATTGTCTGTCGGGCGTCTGGGTCAATCGCGAATCGAAGAAGCGCCCCGGTTTCCTCGAAGCCGGTGACATCGATGCTGCGCTGCAGACCGCGTCCGCCATCGGCGACGATACGTTGCAACGTCAGGCACAGGGCCGCGTCGTGCCGGACTCGTTCACGCACGGTTCTGCCGAACAGCGGAAGCGCTGGTTCATGACCGGCTATCAGCAAGGCAGCGTGCAGGCCTGCAACACATTTGCGACGGATCGGCTGTAGCGATGGAGCCTGATGCGACCAAGGCCTTCGTGCCGCTCAACATCGCGGTACTGACGATCTCCGATACGCGCTCGCTTGACGACGACAAGTCCGGCGCGACGCTGGCGGATCGGCTGACATCGGCCGGTCACACGCTGGCGAAGCGAGATATTGTCACGGACGATGTCGAGGCGATCCGGACGATCATGCGCGCATGGATTGCCGATCCCGGCGTGGACGCGATCATCACGACCGGCGGCACGGGGTTCACCGGCCGCGATGTCACGCCGGAAGCCATCGAGCCTCTGTTCGAGAAGCGGATGGATGGTTTCTCGATTGCGTTTCACATGCTGAGCCACGCCAAGATCGGTACCTCGACGATCCAGAGCCGCGCGACCGCTGGTACCGCCGGCGCGACGTTTATCTTCTGCCTGCCGGGTTCGCCCGGCGCCTGCCGTGACGGCTGGGACGGCATTCTTGCCGCGCAGCTGGATTACCGCACGCGGCCCTGCAATTTCGTGGAGATCATGCCGCGGCTGGATGAGCATTTGCGACGCCCGAAGGCGAAGGGCGCGTCGGTCTAGAGCACCAGTTCCCAGGTCTCGCCGATCAAATCCTGCCCGAAACTGCGATGCGGCTCGGTGGCGACCAGCGCGAAACCTGAATCCTGATAGATTTTTCGCGCTGCGCCAAGATTGCTCTGGGTCCACAGCGCGATCCTGCGATAGCCGCATTGCCGCGCAAAGGCGATGGATTCTGTCACCATGCGCTGGCCGAGCTTTTGTCCGCGCGCCTTGGGATCGATCAGCAAGAGCCGAAACTTGGCGACGTCGTCGGATGCCTTCACAAGAAACAGCGAGCCGACGGGCGCGCCATTCATCTCGGCGATCCAGCAGCGTTCGCACGCAGGATCACATGACGCGACGAATTCTGCGGCGATGTCAGCTACCAGCGCCTTGAAGGATGCATCGAACCCGTATTCGGCCGCATAGAGCTCGCCGTGACTGCGGATCACCCAGTCGATATCGCCAGGCTGGAGATCGCGTAGCACTGCAGGCCGAACGGCATCGGGGGCTTGGGCGGCCATGGTCAGGCGACGATGATCCGGCTGCGGAGCAATGTGCGTGATGACCGCCCGAGCTGGCGCAGCAGCCGCGCTTCGGAGCGCCGGGCATCGGGTGCGTAGCCGCCGAGACGATCGTAATGTTCGCGGGCGATCAGCAGGCCCTGATCGGCCTTGGGGCCTGTGATCATCCGGACCAGGTGCTTCAGGCCATCGCGAAAATTGGTCTCGTCATAGGGCGAGCGCGCATAGCGGAAAATGCCCGCGCGGGGGCGGTTGCTGGTCGAGACGCGCTGGATGAATTGCTGGGTCTCCTCGATCCAGCCGGCATCGAGCACGGCGCCGGCATGGAGAAACATTAGCCAGGGCGAGCGCGCCTGCTTGGCGCCGGCGGCCATCGCCGCGGCGCGCGATCCCTGCGAGGTCAGGAAGCCGCAGCCCGCGACATCGGCGACACGTTCGATGACATCGGTGCCAGCGCGATCGACCAGCAGCACTTCGCGGATCACACCGGCAGCAGCGCCCGGCACCAGCGCTGCCAGTGTGGCAACAGCGGGCTGTTCGACGCCTTCGGTGGGGATGATCACGCTCAGCATGGGTGTCGGATAATACCTCTCAACAACGGGGTGGCCGCGTTATCATTTCGTCATAGTCTATGCGGCACCGGTGGCTGCTGCAATTTCGGGGCGGTTCGACTTTCGGCCGCCTCTCTGAGGCGGCGGGAGAATGCACAGTGCCCCGGCCGTGTGCCACCCTATTTATGTTCTTGCTTTGTTCCGTCTGCGCGCTATCGTGGCTTCATGAGTCGCCAGATCGCTGCCCTCAAGCACCCGCCGGTCCCGGCGCCCTCCGATAAGCCGGCGGGTGCGCTTTCCCCTTTTCCCGAGATCGCGGTGGCGATCGACAAGCAGCGGCGGCGCGGCCGCGGTGCCCAGTCCAACGACAGCGGGCGCTACGAGGCCGAGGCCCGGGTCGCCTTTGATGACGGCTGGCAGAGCCTCGATGAATTGCCGCCGTTCAAGACGACCGTTGCGACGGACACCGCGCGCAAGGTCATCACGCGCAACGAGTCGCCAGATATCGGCTTCGACCGTTCGATCAATCCCTATCGTGGCTGCGAGCATGGCTGCGTCTATTGTTTCGCGCGGCCGACCCACGCCTATCTCGGTCTCTCGCCCGGGCTCGATTTCGAAGCCAAACTGTTCGTGAAGCCCGATGCGCCGGCGCTGCTCGAGAAGGAGCTGGCCGCCGCCGAATACGAGCCGAAGATGATCGCGATCGGTACCAATACCGACCCGTATCAGCCGATCGAGCGCGAGCGTCAGGTGATGCGCGGTATTCTCGAAGTGTTGGAGAAGACCGGTCATCCCGTCGGCATCGTCACGAAGTCTGCCTTGGTGACGCGCGATATCGATATCCTGGCGCGGATGGCGAAGCGCAATCTGGTCAAAGTGGCGTTGTCGGTGACGTCGCTCGATCCGAAGCTCGCGCGCACCATGGAGCCGCGCGCGTCGACGCCGTCGAAGCGGCTGGAAGCTTTGCGGCAGCTATCCGAGGCTGGCATTCCGACCACGGTGATGGTGGCGCCCGTGATCCCCGC
Organism: Tardiphaga sp. 42S5; assembly: GCF_034044155.1. NCBI lineage: Bacteria > Pseudomonadati > Pseudomonadota > Alphaproteobacteria > Hyphomicrobiales > Nitrobacteraceae > Tardiphaga > Tardiphaga sp. 42S5. The sequence continues at coordinate 1,778,085 of NZ_CP139027.1, forward strand.
GCTGAACGACAGCGAGATCGAGCGCATTCTCGATGCCGCCGCTCATGCCGGCGTCAAGGAAGCCAGCTACGTTTTGCTGCGGCTGCCGATGGAAGTGCGCGATCTGTTTCGCGAATGGCTGATCGCGAATTATCCGGACCGCTATCGCCATGTCTTCACGCTGATCCGCGAAATGCGCGGCGGCCGCGATTACGACTCGCAATGGGGCACGCGCATGAAGGGCACGGGGCCGATGGCCTGGATGATCGGTCGCCGCTTCGAGATCGCCTGCACGAAGCTTGGCCTCAACAAGCGTCGTTCGAAGCTCACCCTCGATCATTTCGAGAAGCCGGCCGGTGCCGGTCAGCAATTGAATCTGTTCTAACTCCGCAGGTCTCGCAGCGTACGGAGTGGTGGAGAGGGGACGTTGGCAGGAAACCAGAGCCTGCCAACGTCCCTCTTTTCGATCTATAGAGTGAGTACAGGAGTGACACGCATGACGATGACAAAACCACCCGCGCCAATCGCGCGCATGACGGTGATCACACTGGGCGTCGCGGATATACGCAGGAGCATTGCCTTCTACGAAGCGCTGGGTTTTACGCGAAAGGCCCGTGGCTCGGGCGATGCCATTGCCTTTTTCGACACCGGCGCCAGCGTCCTCGCGCTGTTTCCGTGGGATCAACTGGCGCAGGACGCGACATTGCCTGACCATCCAAGGCCGCAGGCGTTTCGCGGCAGCACGCTGGCGTGGAATTGCCGCTCGGAGGACGAGGTCGATGCGGTCCTCGCTTTCGCCGTCGATTGCGGCGGATCGTTATTGAAGCCGGCGCGAAAGACTGACTACGGTGGCTATTCCGGCTACTTTGCGGACCCGGACGGGCACGCCTGGGACGTGGTGACGGCACCGGGGATCGAGGTCGGTGACGACCGGCGAGTGCATCTGGACGATTAAAGCGGCAATCTGAATAGCGGGCACGATCCCGAGTTCCCGGTTGCGCGTGTTGGCCTGCTTCAGCAGGATCACCGGATGATTCGAGATGCGAAAAAGAAGCCCCCCGCCAAGCCGCGCAAGAGCAAGATCGTTGTCGCGCCATGCTTTACGCGCGAATTCGCGCTGCTGGAGAGAGGCATCTGGCCGGTGGCTGGTTGCGACGAGGCCGGGCGTGGTCCGCTGGCAGGACCGGTGGTTGCCGCCGCGGTTGTGTTGGACCCGAACAACATTCCAAAAGGCCTCGACGATTCCAAGAAGCTGACAGAGAGCAAGCGCGAGGCGCTGTTCGAGGAAATCTGCGCTACGTCGTCCTTTGCCGTCGCCTACGCATCACCCACCCGGATCGACCGAGACAATATCCTGCGGGCCTCGCTCTGGGCGCTGGCGCGTGCGGTCGCGTCGCTCCCGGACGCGCCGAAACATGTGTTTGTCGACGGCCGCGACAAGATCGATACGACGGCCGATTGCGAGGCCGTCATTGGCGGCGACGCGTTGGTGCTCTCCATCGCAGCAGCCTCGATCATCGCCAAGGTGTCGCGCGACCGGCTGATGTGCCGGCTGGCCGAGGATTGCCCGGGCTACGGTTTCGAGATCCATAAGGGCTATGGCGTGCCGCAGCATATGGCCGCGCTGAATGAACTGGGGCCCAGCATTCATCATCGCAGCCTGTTCGCGCCGGTTGCTGCGGCGCGTGCGCGTCATCAGGCTGGCGTCCGTGCGGCGGGTCTGATCGAAGTCCACACCACCATCGATATCGATATATCCGCCTGAGCGCTCAGGCGGTTGCCTCTCTTGGCTCTGCGCCGTATCACCTGAGCACGCTTCATTCCCTGCTGGCCGGTTCAGACGTTCAATGCGTTTCACCTCCCTGATCGTCGAACTGATCCGCGCCCGGCCGCGGCTGGTGTTCTGGATCGTCGTGCTGTGTCAGGCGGCGATCTGGCTCGTCGTCCCCCTGCTGCTGTATCGCGGGCCGCCGGGCGATCTCGCCACCGTGTTGGCCTATGGCCGGGAATATCAAGTCGGTACCCATATGGGACCGCCGCTGGCGTTCTGGTTGGCCGATATCGCCTTCCGGGCCGCCGGCAATCATGTCTTCGGTGTCTATCTGCTGGCGCAGATCTGCGCCGTCCTCACCTTCCGCGCGGTCTATCAGCTGGGCAGTGCCATCGTCGGCGGCCCGCAGGCTGTCATCGCCGTGCTGCTCACCATGACGGTTACGGCCTTTAGCACGCCCGGCATCGAATTCGGCCCGCTGATCCTGGCGCGTCCGCTCTGGGCGATGTTCCTGCTGCATGCCTGGCTGGCAATCGGGCAGGGGCGTCGCAATGCCTGGTTCGCACTGTCGATCGAGGCCGGCCTGCTTTTGCTGACCACGCCCCATGCGATGTGGCTGCTGCCGCTGCCACTCGTCTTCGGGCTCGCGACATCGCGGGGCAGGCGTAACCTTGCTTCGTTCGACCCGCTTTATGCCTTACTGGTCATCGCGGTGCTGACATTGCCATGGGCTATGTGGGTGATCCGGGCCGGGGCACCGATTGTGCCTGTACCACCGCAACTGACCGATATCGCAGGCCAGGCGCGGCAGTGGGGCGTGCTGATGGCCTGGCTGCTTGCGTCAATTACCGGCGTGATCGTTCTCACGGTGATGAACTGGGGCCGCATCGTTCCGAAGACCGAGGAAGCTCCCATCATCTTCCGCCCACCGGTCGATCCGCTGGCCCGGGGCTATGTGTTTTTCTTCGCACTCGCGCCGGGATTGCTCGGCAGCCTGTTCGCCGCGCTTTACGGCCTCGATCGCGTTGTCGGCGGCGCCGGCATTGCGCTGGTCATGTCGGGTCTGGCCGTCGTCGTGGCGTCGGGCGATCTGATCGCGCTGCGGCGCCAGCGCGTGCTGCGCAAGGTCTGGGCCTTCGCCATCATCGCTCCGGCCCTCGCAGCCTTCGCCAGTCTTGTGATTCTGCCTTGGGTCGATGGTCCCGAGGATGTCACAGCGCTGCCCGCGCGCGAGATCGGGCGCTTCTTCGGTGAGAGTTTCGAACGTCGCACCAATCGTCCACTGTCGGCGGTCGCAGGCGATGCGCAACTCGCAGCATTGATCGGCATGAGCGCGTCACGGCCGCATCTGCTGAACGATGCGGTGCCTTCGCGCACGCCATGGATCACGCCCGCGAAGTTCGCCGAGACCGGCGGCGTCGTGGTGTGGCGCGCGGCAGATACGATCGGCACGCCGCCCGCGGAGATCGCGCAGCGCTTTCCCAACCTCGTGCCGGAAGTGCCGCGCGCCTTCGAACGTCTGGTGAATGGCCGGCAGCCCTTGCTGCGAATTGGCTGGGCGATCGTCCGGCCGAAGGCGCCCTAGACGAACGCCTTTGCTAGCTGGTCCTGCCCGACGGCGCTTCCAGCGCCTTCGCGATCGCGCGCAGATCCATCCAGGTCATCCGCTTGTAGGACGGCGAACGTAGCAGATAGGCCGGGTGAAACGTCGCCAGCGCTTTGATCTTGCGGGTGCCGGTGTCGTAATCGACCCAGCGTCCCCTGGACTTCATGATGCCGTCGCGGGTCTGCAGCAGTGTCTGTGTCGAGGGATTGCCGAGCGTGACGAGGATGTCCGGATTCACCAGCTCGATCTGGCGCTGGATGAACGGCAGGCAGATTTGCGTCTCCTGCGGCGTCGGCGTGCGGTTGCCCGGCGGGCGCCATGGAATCACATTGGCGATATAGACGTCGGTGCGCTTCAGGCCGATCGCGCCCATCATCAGGTCGAGCAATTTGCCGGAGCGGCCGACGAAGGGCAGGCCTTCGATGTCCTCGTCGCGGCCGGGTGCCTCGCCGACAAACATGATCCGCGCCTGCGGATTGCCGTCGGCAAACACCAGTTGGGTCGCGGTCGATTTTAGCGCGCAGCCGTCGAATGTATCCAGCATGCCACGCAGTACCTCGAGCGAGGGCGCGGTGCGCGCGGCGTCGCGGGCGGCGGCAATCGCCACGTCCGGGGCGACCTCGACGCGGGCGGGTGGTCGCGGCGGCGGAGGTGGTATGCCATTCAGCGGTGGTCGCTTCGGCGCGCTGTCGGACAGCTCCCGGGCGGGCGGCGGGAGGTCGTCCGACAGCCGGTTCACCGGCTCATCCATCAATGCGCAATCGACCCCGGCCTCCAGATAAAAGGCGAGCAGTTGCGCAACGCTGGGGTGGGGTTCAGGCGTCATGAGAGGGGGTCACAGGCATGCCAGCAATCTAGGCCGGATCGCCGCCCAGTGAAACGCCTCCTGTGCATTTAGGTGGTTGTTCTTCCGCCAAAAATCGGAAACAACAGCCCTTAGAAGCGTTCTGAACGGGTTGGAAACGGGTCTGAGACGAGATTATGAGCACTGAAGAACTTCCGCCGCGCGAGTCCATGGAATTCGACGTCGTCATCGTCGGTGCCGGGCCCTCCGGTCTGTCGGCCGCGATCCGGCTGAAACAGCTGAATGCGGACCTGTCCATCGTCGTGGTGGAGAAGGGTTCCGAGGTCGGTGCGCACATCCTGTCCGGCGCGGTGATCGATCCCGTCAATCTCGACAAGCTGATCCCGGATTGGCGCGAAGATGCAGACTGCCCGCTCAAGACCCAGGTCAAGGACGACCAGTTCTATTTCATGACCAAGACCGGCGGCTTCAAGCTGCCGAACTTCCTGATGCCGCCGTTGATGAACAATCATCACTGCTACATCACCTCGCTCGGCATGGTGTGCCGCTGGCTGGGTGCGAAGGCGGAGGCGCTCGGCGTCGAAATCTATCCCGGCTTCGCAGCTGCCGAGACGCTGTATGACGACAATGGCGCCGTGCGCGGCATCGCCACTGGCGACATGGGCATCGGCCGCGACGGCAAGCCGAAGGATTCGTTTACGCGCGGCATGGAACTGCTCGGCAAATACACGCTGTTCGCCGAAGGCGCGCGTGGCTCGTTGACCAAGCAGATCATCGCCAAGTTCGCCCTCGACAAGGATTGCGAGCCCGGCAAGTTCGGCATCGGCATCAAGGAAGTCTGGCAGATCGATCCGGCCAAGCACCAGAAGGGCACGGTGAAGCACTCGTTCGGCTGGCCGCTCGACAATGACGTGGGCGGCGGCACGTTCCTGTATCACTACGACGATAACCTCGTGGCCGTCGGCTTCGTGCTGCATCTGAACTACGAAAACCCCTATCTCTATCCGTTCGAGGAATTCCAGCGCTTCAAGACTCATCCACTGATCCGCGACACCTTCGAAGGCGGCAAGCGCCTGGCCTACGGTTCGCGTGCGATCACCGAGGGCGGCTACCAGTCGGTGCCGAAGCTGGTATTCCCGGGCGGCGCGCTGATCGGCTGCGCCGCAGGCTTCGTCAACGTGCCGCGCATCAAGGGTGTTCACAACGCCATGGCGTCAGGCATGCAGGCCGCCGAGCACGTCTCAGCTGCGCTGGCGGCAGGCCGCGCCAATGACGAGTTGATGGAATACGAGACAGGCTGGCGGTCGTCCTCGATCGGCAAGGATCTCTATCCGGTTCGCAACGCCAAGCCGCTGTGGTCCAAGTTCGGGACCCTCCTCGGCAACGCGCTCGGTGGCTTCGACATGTGGTGCAACACGTTCGGCTTTTCGCTGTTCGGCACCCAGAAGCATGAGAAGCCGGATCGCAAGGCGCTCAAGCCCGCCAAGCAGTATCAGCCGATCGTCTATCCGAAGCCGGACGGCAAGATCACCTTCGATCGCCTGTCCTCGGTGTTTCTGTCGAACACCAATCACGAGGAGGACCAGCCGATCCATCTCAAGGTTGCCGACATGGCGCTGCAGAAGTCGTCGGAGCACGACGTCTTTGCCGGCCCGTCGAATCGCTATTGCCCGGCAGGCGTCTATGAGTGGGTGGAAGAGTCGAGCGGTGCGCGATTCCAGATCAATGCGCAGAATTGCGTCCATTGCAAAACCTGCGACGTGAAGGACCCCAACGGGAACATCACCTGGGTTCCGCCGGAAGGTGGCGGCGGCCCGAACTACGAGGCGATGTAACCGGCTCGCTGATTACGATTGTGTGAGCGGCGGCGCCTGTTCGCGGGCCGCTACACCGGCCGGATGTCACGATAACGCCACAGTGCGAGCGTTTTCAGGGGCAGTGGCGCAATCCGGCGGCCCAATTGCTGACAGGCTTCAAGGTGCCATTGGTGCGATCGCGCCCCCGATCCTTGCGATTGACCGCCAAACGCGGCATTGTTGGAATGCGCACTATTGCCGGGTCGGCTGCGCATCCGAGCCTGTCTTGCAGTCCTGCTCGCATTTTGCTCGATATCCTGCCCGTAAATCCTGGAGCTAGGCGAACCCTATGTTGTCCATCCGTTTCAATCGTTTGACGCTCGCTGCCGCGACGGTCGCCGTCCTCGCGATGCCCGGTCAGCTGCTGGCGCAAACCCCGGATCATACCGGCGATAGCTCCGCCGCCCAGTTTCCCACGTCCCGCGATCTGAAGTCGCTTACCACCGCCGGCAGTTATCTGGCCGCCCGCCATGCCAGCGTCGAGCGCGACGCCACCTCGGCTGCGGCGTTTTACCGCTCTGCTCTGCGCACCGATCCGAAGAACAACGAACTGCTCGATCGCGCCTTCATCTCCTCGCTCGCTGACGGCGATATCGATGAGGCCGTCAAGCTCGCCGATCGCATCCTGACCATCGACAAGTCGAACCGCGTCGCCCGTCTCGTTGTGGGGGTGCGCGATCTCAAGCTGAAGAAATACGCTGCCGCGCAGACCAATATCAACCAGTCGGTGCGCGGCCCGATCACCGACCTCGTTGCGACGCTGCTGTCGGCCTGGGCCGGCTACGGCGCCGGTGAGAGCAAGACGGCGATTGCCAATATCGACAAGCTGGCCGGTCCGGAATGGTATCCGATCTTCAAGGATCTGCATGCTGGCCTGATCCTTGATCTTGCCAACAAGCAGAAGGATGCGGGCGCCCGTTTCGAGCGCGCCTACAAGCTCGACGATTCCGCGCTGCGCGTGGTCGACGCCTATGGCCGCTGGACCTCGCGCAACAAGGACGATGCCGCAGCGCTCGGCATCTATGAGACCTTCAACAAGAAGCTCGCCCGTCACCCGCTGGTGCTGGAAGGTATCCGCGAGACCAAGGCCGGCAAGAAGCTGGCGCCGCTGGTCGATAGTCCGCAGGCTGGCGCTGCCGAAGCGCTCTATGGCATCGGCGCGTCGCTGACCCGCCGCGGCGGTGAAGACCTCGCGCTGGTCTATCTGCAGCTCTCGCTTTACCTCAAGCCGGACCACTCGCTGGCGCTGCTGTCGCTCGCCGATCTCTACGAGTCGGTGAAGAAGCCGCAGATGGCCATCAAGGTCTATGAGCGCGTGCCCGCCAATTCGGCGCTGAAGCGCAACGCGCAGATCCAGCAGGCCACCGATCTCGATGCGGCCGATCGCAGCGATGAAGGCATCAAGATTCTCAAGGGCGTTGTCGCCGACGATCCGAGGGATCTCGAAGCCATCATGGCGCTCGGCAATATCGAGCGTGGTCGCAAGAAATTCGCCGATTGCTCCGAGACATACACCAAGGGCATCGACGTCATTGCCGCCAACCAGGACAAGCCGAACTGGGTGTATTTCTACTTCCGCGGCATCTGCCTGGAGCGTTCCAAGCAGTGGGCCAAGGCTGAGGTCGACATGCGTAAGGCTCTCGAATTGCAGCCCGAACAGCCGCATGTGCTGAACTATCTCGGCTATTCCTGGATTGATCAGGGCATCAACCTCGACGACGCCATGAAGATGATCAAGCGTGCCGTCGATCAGCGTCCGGATGATGGCTACATCGTCGACTCGCTCGGCTGGGCCTATTATCGCATCGGCAATTACGACGATGCCGTGAAGCAACTCGAACGCGCCATCGACCTGAAGCCGGAAGATCCGACCATCAACGATCATCTTGGCGATGCCTATTGGCGCGTCGGTCGCAAGCTAGAAGCCAAGTTCCAGTGGCAGCACGCCAAGGATCTGAAGCCGGAAGCTGAAGAGATTCCGAAGATCGAGGCGAAGATGGAAAACGGTCTGTCGGACGAGCCATCGTCGTCGGCTGCATCCAACGATAAGAAAAAAGAAGACGGCAAAGGCGGCTAATTCCATGGTTGGGGGCATGACCGGTTCAACGAGCCCGGTTCTCGAAGAAGATGCGCGCGCCAAGGTCAATCTGACCCTGCGCGTCATCGGCCGTCGAGTTGACGGCTATCATGATCTCGAAAGTGTCGTGGCCTTTGCCGATTGCGCCGATAGATTGACGCTGGATGCGGGTGGTGATCTGTCGCTGACCGCTACTGGCCCGCGCGCGCAGGAATGCGGCGACGCCGCCGATAATCTCGTGATCAAGGCCGCCCGGCTGCTCGGCGAGCGCGTCGAGGGTCTCACATTCGGGCGCTTTGCACTCGACAAGCACTTGCCGGTTGCCGCCGGCATTGGCGGCGGGTCGGCGGATGCTGCCGCCGCGCTCCGCCTCCTGGTGCGCGCCAACAATCTCGAAATGGACGATCCCCGCGTGCTCGAAGTGGCGCGCCTGACTGGCGCCGACGTGCCGGTTTGCGTGCCGTCGCACGCCTGCGTGATGACGGGCGTGGGCGAAAACCTGCTGCCGCTCAGCATTCCGCGTTTACCCTGCGTGATGGTCAATCCGCGCGTGCCGGTAGCGACCAAGGATGTGTTCAAGGAGCTCGGCCTGAAGAATGGCGAGCTGCGTGTCGGCGTCAAGGACGTGTTGAAACGGGCCACCTGGCCGAATGAAGGCGGCTCGCTCGATGCCTGGATCGACGCGCTCAATGCCGGAACCAACGATCTCGAAGCGCCTGCGCTGAAGGTCGAGCCCGTGATTGACACCGTGCTGTCGGCCTTACGCGGTGCCGAAGGCGTTCGCTTGGCTCGCATGTCGGGTTCGGGCGCGACCTGTTTTGCGCTGTTCGGCAACGACACCGACGCGCAGCGCGCGGCCGGTGCCATTCAACTCGCCCACCCGCTGTGGTGGGTGCATGCCGGAGCGCTGAGCTAACGCGCCGAGCGCAGCACTAGCTGCTCCAGCCGGCGCTGTGGCCGCCATCTACCGTGTAGATCACGCCCGTCGTGTAGCCGGCGCGATCTGACGCGAGAAATGTCATCATATCGGCGATCTCACGCGGCTTCGCGGCGCGACCAAGCGGCAAGCCCTGCTGCAATTCCCGGAAGCGGTTCTCGTCACCGAATTGCGCCTTGGCACGGGTCTTCATCAGCGTGATGTGGCGCTCGGTCTCAACCGGGCCGGGATTGATGCCGACCACGCGGATATTGTCCTTCAGGCTCTTTCCGCCCAGCGCCCGCGTAAACGCCATCAGCGCGGCGTTGCCTGCGCTGCCGCAGATGTAATTGGCGTCGAACTTTTCGCCGGCCGCGCCGATATCGTTGACGATCACGCCATGACCGCGCGCCCTCATCTGCGCATAGATGAGGCGCGTGAGATTGATGAAGCCGAACACTTTGAGGTCCCAGGCATGGCGCCAGGTCGGCTCGTCGATCTTGTCGAGCGATCCGCCGGGGATATCGCCGGCATTGTTGACGAGGATGTCGATATCGCCGGCGGCAGCCGCCAGCGTGGCGAGGTCATCCGGCTTGCGCAGATCGACGCCATGCACGGCGACATCGATCTGGTGGCTGGAGCGCAGCCGGTCCGCCAAGGCTTGCATCTGCTCCACATTGCGAGCGGCGAGGCGGAGATCGCAGCCTTCTTCGGCAAACGCTTCCGCGGCCGCCGCGCCGATACCCTTGGATGCGCCCGTGATCAGGACGCGCTTGCCACGCAAATGAAGATCCATGGAATGCCTCTGGATTGCAGAAGGGAGTGTCTGCGACAGAGTTAGGCCCCTGCGGCAAAACCGGTCAACATTGCAGTGCAGCGTTGATCGCAGGCCGGCTTTGGTCCACATCTGCAGGCAGAATTACTGGCGAAGGAAACCCCACGTGAGCGCACAAAAAGAATATCGGATCGCGGTCATCCCCGGCGACGGCATCGGCAAGGAAGTCATGCCGGAAGGCCTGCGCGTCCTTGAAGCGGCAGCGAAAAAGCATCGCGTGAAGGTGCATTTCGATCATTACGACTTCTCGTCCTATGACTATTACGAGAAGCACGGCCAGATGATGCCGGACGACTGGAAGGCGCAGATCGGGGAGCACGATGCGATCTACTTCGGCGCCGTCGGCCTGCCGGCAAAGATTCCGGATCACATTTCGTTGTGGGGCTCGCTGATCAAGTTCCGGCGCGAATTCGACCAATACGTCAATCTGCGCCCGGTGCGCCTGATGCCCGGCGTGCCCTGTCCGCTGGTCGGCCGCAAGCCCGGTGACATCGACTTCTGGGTGGTGCGCGAGAATACCGAGGGTGAATACTCATCCGTCGGCGGTCGCATGTTCCCGGACACCGACCGTGAATTCGTTACCCAGCAGACGGTGATGACCCGCACCGGTGTCGACCGCATCCTGAAGTTCGCGTTCGACCTCGCGCAGTCGCGGCCGAAGAAGCACCTGACCTCGGCGACCAAGTCCAACGGCATCGCGATCACGATGCCCTATTGGGACGAACGCGTGAAGGCGATGGGCGCGAACTATCCCGATGTGAAGTGGGACCAGTATCACATCGACATCCTCACCGCGAATTTTGTGATGCATCCGGACTGGTTCGACGTCGTCGTCGCATCCAACTTGTTTGGCGACATCCTGTCCGATTTGGGCCCGGCCTGCACCGGCACCATCGGCATCGCGCCATCCGGCAACATCAACCCGACTGGCGATTTCCCGTCAGTGTTCGAGCCGGTGCATGGCTCGGCGCCGGATATTGCCGGGCAGGGCATTGCGAATCCGATCGGCATGATTTGGTCCGGCGCGATGATGCTGGAACATCTCGGCGAGAAGGCTGCAGCGGATTCGATCGTCAAGGCGATCGAGCGCACCCTCGGTGAGCGCACGCTGCGTACGCGCGATCTCGGCGGTCAGGCTGATACAGGCGCTTGCGGCAAGGCCGTGGCGGAGATGGTGGAGTAATTCTGCTTCTTGCGCATCTACAAAAATGCCCGGCTTGAGCCGGGCATTTTCATTTTGGGAGTTTGCAGCGCTTAAGCTGCAATCCGCCGGCAATGCTTCCAGGCCGCGGCGATCAGGTTCACGCTCGCCTCGGGCGTACGGAAAGCCGAATGCGCTGATAATGTCACGTTAGGCAGTGTCGTCAGTACATGGCCGGCCGGCAGCGGCTCGATGTCGAACACGTCGAGGCCGGCATGGCGCAGATGACCAGACCGCAGCGCATCGATCATCGCCGCTTCATCGACCACCGCGCCGCGCGCGGTGTTGACGAGGATCGCACCCTTCTTCATCTGGCCGATGCGCTCGCGGGTGATCATGCCGCGGGTGTCGTCATTTAGCAGCAGATGGATCGAAACGACGTCGCTGGTCGAGAGCACCGTATCGAGATCGGTGAAGGTCACGCCGGGGTATGTCTTCGGCGACCGATTCCAGGCAATCACCTTCATGCCCGAGCCGAGCGCAATACGCGCGGCTTCCGCAGCGATGCCGCCGAAGCCGACCAGACCAACCGTTTTGCCAGTCAGCTCCATGCCTTCATCGCGCAGCCAGTTGCCGGCCCGCATTTCACGGTCTTGCTGGGCAAGGCCGCGCGCAGCAGCCCACATATGCGCGATGGCGCATTCGGCAACGGCCGTATCGCCATAGCCGCGGATCAGGTGGACTTCGATCCCCAGCGCAGCAAGCTCCTCGATATGCATATAGCTGCGTGCACCGGTGCCGAGAAACACCACATGCTTGAGGCCCGTGCACTGCTTCGCAACGTCTGTCGGCAGATAGGTGTGATCGACGATCACGATCTCTGCGCCGTCCAGCACCTCAGGCAGATCGGCCGACTTGATGTCCTCATCCCGATTGATCTTGATTGCGATGTCGCCCGGCTGCGTCAGCCGTTCCAGAATCTTCGCCAGCTCTTCGCTGGCATCGACGAATACGCCGCGCATTATTGCCCCCTATCTCTCGTTACTTCGATGCGACGCCGGCAAGCGCCAGCACCGTATGCATCAATACATTGGCGCCGGCGGCGCAATCTTCCTGCGTCGAGCTTTCGAGCTCGTTGTGGCTGATGCCATCCTTGCTCGGAATGAACACCATCGCAGTCGGCATGATGTTGTTGAGGTTGCAGGCGTCGTGGCCGGCGCCTGAGGTGATACGGCGATGCGAGTAGCCGAGCGACGTCGCGGCGGTCTCAACCGCATTGACGAAGTCCTTGTTGAAGTGCGTCGGCGGCTTGTGCCAGACCTTGTCGAAGGCGACGTCAACCTTGCGATGCGCGGCGATCTCCTTGATGGCGTCGCGGACGCCCTTCTCGATGGCGTCCAGCTTGCCGGCGTCGGCGCTGCGCAGATCCATGGTGAAGGCGATCTCGCCGGGGATCACATTGCGTGACGGATTTGCGATCACAGCTTCGCCGATGGTGCCGAGCGCGCCGATATTGCTGACCACACGCTCGGTGGCGAGCACGATCTCCGACAATGTCGCCAGCGCATCCTTGCGCAGTGGCATCGGCGTCGAGCCGGCATGGCTCTCGAAGCCGGTGATCATGCCGTCGAACCACAGCACGCCCTGGCCAGCTTCAACCACGCCGATGGTCTTGCTCTCTGCCTCGAGGATCGGGCCCTGTTCGATATGCAGTTCGACGAAGCCCGAGAATTTCTGCGTGCCGACCGCAACGTCGCCGCGATAGCCAATCTCGTCGAGCGCTTCGCCGACGGTGACACCTGCAATGTCCTTGCGCGACAGAATGTCGTCGGTGGTGAAGTCGCCGACATAGGCGGCGGAGGCCATCATCGCCGGCGCAAAGCGCGAGCCTTCCTCGTTGGTCCAGTTGGCGATGCAGATCGGCATCTCGGTTTCGATGCCGGCATCGTTCAGCGTGCGGACGACTTCGAGCGCGCCGAGCACACCGAGAATGCCGTCGAACTTGCCGCCAGTCGGCTGGGTATCGAGATGCGAGCCGATGCCGATCGGCGCCTTAGACATGTCGCGGCCCTTGCGCAGCGCGAACATCGAACCGAGGGCATCGACATGCACCTCCAGGCCAGCGTCTTCGCAGGCCTTGCGAAACCAGTTGCGGACCAGTTTGTCTTCAGGCCCGAGCGTCAGGCGTCGCACGCCGCCTTTTGGGGTGCCGCCGAATTTCGCTGTCTCGTTGATCGTGTCCCACAGCCGTGCGGAATCGATTTTGAGGTTGTCGCCAAGCTTGGTCATGCGGTCTGTCCCGAGAAGTTTGTGTTGAAGAGGCCTGCTTTTCAATGACCCGACGCTGCCGGCTCGTCAACCAATGGACTGTTCTGCGCCAGTTGCGCAGCAATGCCTGCGACGAGTTCGATTGCGGCCGTGTCGGGTGACGCGAGCCAGCTTGCCGAAAATGTCAGCGGCTGGAGCTGCAGGTTGGTATTGAGCAATTGCAGCCGTCCGTCCGCGAGTTCGTTCTCGATGATGGCTGTCGGGATCAGTGCGATACCTAAGCCCTCAATCGCCATGTGCATCACGGTAGACAGCGACGCGCTGGCGTGCAGCCGGATCGGTGGCAGGTCGGGCCGGTTGAACAGCGAGCGCGCGATCTCGTAGGGCCGGGTCTTGCGCGAGAAGGTGATGATGGGAAATTTCGCGAGGTCATGGATCGAGAGCAGATCATTGCCGAGCCCGAGCGAAGGGCTGGCGAGAAAGCCGACGGGGTAGTCGCACAGCACACGGTTGCGAATGTTGGATGTCGAAAGCGGCCCGAGCACGAAAGCGAGATCGATCTCCTGTGCCTGCAACCGCGCATTCAGGTTCGGCGTGATATCGACCTCGATTTCGAGGGACAGGTTCGGATACGAGATATTGACGTGCTTGATCAGCCGCGTCAGCAAAGTGTGGACGATGGTCTCGGCGACGCCGAGCCGCAGCACGCCGCGCATTGCCGAGCGATCGCCAACCGCCGCCATCATCTCTGAGCGCAGGCCGATCAGCTTTTCGGCATAGACCAGCATCTGCCGTCCGGCCGTCGTTGGCGAGGCCATACGGCGGTCCCGCTGCAGAAGCCGCACGCCCATCTCGTGTTCCAGTTGCGCGATACGCTGGGAGATTGCCGGCTGGGTCGTGTTGAGCTTCTGGGCCGCGCCGCGGAAGCTGCCGAGATTGACCACCCAGAGAAAAGTCTCCAGCGCCTTGAAGTCCGCCATGGATGCGATCCGGCTATCGATAAGTAGGATTTATGAATGTCGATTAAAAACAACGATTAGACATTATACTAGCCCTGAGTTTCAGTGCGTGTCGAGGCAGAATTAGGCAGGACACTAAGATGGCTATTTCTTCGGCAGCGCAGCAAAGCGACGATCGATCCTCGGATTTGCCCAGCGCGGTTGCTCGCCGCGAATATCGCGCGGGCAAATATGGCAGCACCGCCGGAGTGGCCCCGGGTTATGTCCAGGGCAATCTCGTTATTCTGCCGGAAGCCCAGGCCGCGGCTTTCCATCGCTTCTGCCAGCTCAATCCGAAGCCGTGCCCGATCATCGGCATGTCGGATGTCGGCAATCCAAGCATTCCCGCCCTCGGTCTTGATCTCGATATCCGGACTGACATTCCGCAATATGTCGTCTGGAAGGATGGCGAGGCGATTGATCGACCTTACGAGGTGACGAAGTACTGGCGTGACGATCTCGTGTCTTTCGTCATCGGATGCTCGTATTCGTTCGAAGAAGCCATGATGGCCGACGATCTGCCGATCCGTCATATCGAGCAGGATGTGCTGGTGCCGATGTATCGCACCAACATCGCCTGCAAATCCGCTGGCCCGTTCGCCGGGCCGATGGTGGTGTCGATGCGACCGCTGAAGCCGGCTGATGCGATCCGTGCCGTCCAGATCACCTCGCGTTTTCCCGCAGTGCATGGTGCGCCGGTACATCTCGGCCTGCCGCAGTCGATCGGCATCAAGGATATCAATAAGCCCGACTACGGCGATGCGGTGCACATCAACGACGATGAAATCCCTGTGTTCTGGGCATGTGGCGTCACGCCGCAAGCCGTCATTGCTGCAGCGCGCGTGCCGTTCGCGATTACGCATGCGCCGGGTGTCATGCTCGTCACGGACCTGAAGAATAAGCATTTGGCTGTTTTATAAGAAGCAGCTTGCCGATCTTTCGGGCTTTACCGTAACCTTGATTAGTTTCATCGATAGCCGCCGGTCACAAAGGACAAAGACATGACGATTTCTCGCCGAAACGTATTGCTTGGAGGCGCCGCTTCCGCCGCGCTGCTGCCTCTGGCCAAGCCTGCGCGCGCGCAGGTCAAGGAAGTCGTGATCGGCGTGATTTATCCGCTGTCCGGCGCCAGCGCGCAGATCGGCGTTGACGCGCAGAAAGCTTTCGAAACGGCTGCCGATATCATCAACAAGGATTACGATTTCGCATTGCCGATGGCGAAGGGCGAAGGCTTCACCGGTCTCGGCGGCGCCAAGGTGCGTCTCGTATTCGCCGACCATCAGGCTGATCCGCAGAAGGGCCGCGCTGAAGCCGAGCGTCTCATCACCCAGGAGAAGGTTTCGGCCATCGTCGGCACCTATCAGAGCGCCGTCGCCGTCACTGTCAGCCAGATCTGCGAGCGCTACCAGATCCCGTTCCTGTCGGCCGACAACTCATCGCCAAGCCTGCATCGCCGCGGTTTGAAATATTACTTCCGCGCCGCCCCGCATGACGAAATGTTCTCGACGGCGATGTTCGATTTCTTCGATGCGCTGAAGAAAAAAGGCCAGAAGATCGAGACGCTAGCGCTGTTCCATGAAGATACCATCTTCGGTACGGACTCGGCGAATGCGCAGCTCAAGCTCGCTGCCGACCGCGGTTACAAGATCGTCGCCGACATCAAGTATCGCGCCAATTCGCCGTCACTCACTGCCGAAGTGCAGCAGCTCAAGGCTGCCAATGCCGACGTGCTGATGCCGTCGAGCTACACCACCGATGGCATCCTGCTCATCAAGACCATGGGCGAACTTGGCTACAAGGCCAAGAACATCGTCGCACAGGACGCCGGCTTCTCCGAGAAGGCGCTGTATGATGCGGTCGGTGACAAGATTCCGGGCGTCATCTCGCGCGGTTCGTTCTCGCTCGATCTCGCCGCCAAGCGTCCGATGGTCGGCAAGATCAACGACATGTTCAAGGAGAAGTCCGGTAAGGACTTCAACGACTACTCCTCGCGCCAGTTCATGGGCCTGATCGTGATGGCCGACGCCATCAATCGCGCCAAGTCGACCGATGGTGAGAAGATCCGCGAAGCGCTGGTCGCCACCGACATGCCTGGCGAAAGCACGATCATGCCGTGGGCGAAGGTCAAGTTCGACGAGTTGGGCCAGAACAACAACGCCGACCCGGTGCTGCTGCAGTATAACGGTGGCAAGTTCGTCACCATCTTCCCGCCGCAGGCCGCCGTGGCGGATGCGATCTGGCCGATGCCGTAAGGCGCGTTCTCTAAACGCATGTGGTGGCGTCGTCGGACTCGACGATGTCATCACATACTCCGGTGTCATCCCCGCCTAGCACGCCGAAGGCGTGCGGGGGGCGGGGATCCATATCCTCCGAAGGATTGGTTTGCACCTGGTCTGACCGGCATCGCCCAGTTGTGATGTCGGTGGTTATGGGTCCCCGCTTTCGCGGGGACGACAGACAGAGAGGATTACTTCGTGACCGCCGCGACCATCATTCAGAGCCTTGCCAGCGGATTGCTGATGGGGCTGCTTTACGGCCTGCTCGCGGTCGGCCTCGCGCTGATCTTCGGGTTGATGGACGTCACCAACTTCGCCCATGGCGAATTCCTGATGTTGGCGATGTATCTCACCTTCTTCCTGTTCATGTTCTGGGCGGTCGACCCACTGCTGTCGATCCCGCTGGTGGCCGCCGGCATGTTCGTGTTCGGCGCGGTGATCTATCTCGTGATCATACGCTTCGCGATGCGGGCCAAGGCCAATATCGGCATGGTGCAGATCTTCGCAACCTTCGGCCTCGCCATCCTGATGCGCGGCCTCGCGCAGTTCTTCTTCACCCCGGATTATCGCAGCATCCCGGCCTCGATGCTCGGCGGCAAGACCATCTCGATCTTCGGGGTGTTCCTGCCGGTGCCGCAGCTGGTCGGCGCGCTGATCTCCATCGCTGCCTTCGGCGCGCTCTACTTCTTCATGAAGAAGACCGATTTCGGTCGCGCGCTTGAAGCGACCCGTGAGGATGCCGGCGCCGTGGCGCTGGTCGGCATCGACAAGAACAAGGTATTCGCCCTCGGCTGGGGCCTCGGTTCCGCGCTGATCGGTCTCGCCGGCGGCGTGATGGCGATCTTCTTCTACATCTATCCCGACGTGGGCGCGTCCTTCGCGCTGATCGCTTACGTCACCGTGGCGCTCGGCGGCTTTGGCAGCGTGTTCGGCGCGTTCGCGGGCGGCATCATCGTCGGTCTGGTCGAGGCGACCACGGCGATGATCCTGCCGCCGTCGCTCAAATCGGTCGGCATCTATGCCGTCTATCTTCTCGTCGTCTTTGTCCGGCCGCGCGGCCTGTTCGGATCGATCTGATGGACAGCTTCACCCAACGTCGCCGCCGCGACCTCATCCTCGCCGCCGCGCTTGCGGCCATCGCCGCCTGCGTGCCGTTCTTCGTCAAGGACGTCTATGTCCAGAACATCATGGTGCTGACCTTGATGTATGCGGCGCTGTCGCAGGCCTGGAACATCCTTGGCGGCTATTGCGGCCAGATCTCGCTCGGCCACGCGCTCTATTTCGGCCTCGGCGCCTATACGACGGCGCTGCTGTTCACCAAATTCGGCGTGCTGCCGTGGTTCGGCATGCTCGGCGGTGGCATCATTTCCGCGCTGATCGCGCTCGCCTTGGGTTATCCGACCTTCCGCCTGCGCGGCCATTACTTCGTCATCGCCACTATCGTCATCGCCGAAATTGGCTTCCTGCTGTTCCACAATTGGGACTATGCCGGTGCGGCGCTCGGCATTGACATCCCGGTGCGCGGCGATAGCTGGGCCAAGTTCCAGTTCACACGCAGCAAGCTGCCGTTCTATTACTTCGCGCTGGTGTTCTGCTGCGTCGCCTGGTTCATCACCTGGTGGCTGGAAGACTCCAAATGGGGCTTCTGGTGGCGCGCGGTGAAGGATAATCCCGATGCGGCCGAAAGCCTCGGCGTCGTGGTGTTCAATTCCAAGATGGGCGCAGCGGCCGTCTCGGCCTTCCTCACCGCGATCGGCGGCGCTTTCTATGCGCAGTTCGTCTCCTATATCGATCCTGAAAGCGTCATGACCTTCCAGTTCTCGCTGCTGATGGCACTGCCGGCGGTGCTGGGCGGTATCGGTACGCTATGGGGACCCGTGCTCGGCGCGGTCATCCTGATCCCGATGACCGAACTGACGCGCTCCTTCATCGGCGGCTCCGGCCGCGGCGTCGATCTCATCCTCTATGGCGCAGTGATCGTCGTGATCTCGCTGGCGCGGCCCGATGGTTTGATCGGCCTGTTCTCGCGACGTCCGGCTTCGAAAGGAGTGCCGCAATGACGACACCTCTTCTCGAAACCCGTGGCGTCTGGCAGCGCTTCGGCGGCCTGATCGCCAATAGTGACGTCTCGATCTCCGTCGGCGCTGGCGAAATCGTCGGCCTGATCGGGCCGAACGGCGCCGGCAAGTCGACGCTGTTCAACCTGATCGCCGGCGTGCTGCCGCCGACGCAGGGCACGATCTGGTTCAACGGCGAGAACGTCACGCAGATGCCGGCGGCGGAACGCTGCCAGCGCGGTATCGCGCGCACCTTCCAGGTGGTGAAGAGTTTCGAAACCATGACCGTGATCGACAACGTCATCGTCGGCGCGCTGATCCGCAACGAAAAGATGCGCGATGCGCGGCGCAAGGCACATGAGGTGCTTGAGTTCTGCGGTCTTGCCCCGCGCGCCGACAAGCTTGCTAGGGATCTCATTCCGTCGGAGAAGCGCCGCCTCGAAGTGGCGCGTGCGCTGGCCACCGAACCGAAGCTCCTGATGCTCGACGAATGTCTCACCGGCCTGACGCCGCTCGAGGCGCAGTCGGGCGTGGCCCTGGTCCGCAAGGTCCGCGAGACCGGCGTCACCGTGCTGATGGTTGAACACGTCATGGAAATCGTCATGCCGCTGGTCGACCGCGCCATCGTGCTCAATCTCGGCAAGAAGCTTGTCGAGGGCAAACCCGCGGATGTCGTGCGGCATCCTGAAGTCATCAGTGCATATCTCGGGGATCGCCATGCTGTCGGTGCGTGAGGCCACCACCGCCTATCAGGGGCTGGTCGCCATTTCGGACGTCACCATCGACGTCGCCAAGGGCGAGATCGTCGCCGTCTGCGGCTCCAACGGCGCCGGCAAGTCGACGCTGATCAAGACCATCGCCGGCGCCGAGCGTCCGCGTTCGGGCACCGTCACCTTCGATGGCGAGCAGATCAACGGCGTGCCGCAGCATCTCATCACCGCGCGCGGCATCGCCTATGTGCCGGAAAACCGCCGGCTGTTTCCGCGGTTGTCGGTGGAAGACAACCTCCGCCTCGGCAGCTACATGTATCGCGGCAAGCCCGATCGCGACGAGCCGTTGAAGCTGGTGTTCGACCTGTTCCCGCGCCTTTCCGAACGTCTCGAGCAGCGCGCCGAAACCCTGTCCGGCGGCGAGCAGCAGATGCTGGCCATCAGCCGCGCACTGATGACCCGTCCGCGCCTGTTGATGCTTGACGAGCCGTCGCAGGGCATCATGCCGAAGCTGGTGGACGAGATCTTTCAGGCGGTCATCAAGATCCGCGACGCGGGCATGACTGTGCTGATCGTCGAGCAGCGCATGGCCGAAGTGCTGGAGATCGCCGACCGCGCCTATATCCTGCAGACCGGCCGCGTCCAGATGCAGGGCAAGGCCTCGGAGATTGCGACCAATCCGGATGTGCGCAAGGCGTATCTGGGGCTGTAAGTTGTCGCGGGACGTGGGCGACTAGTGTCCATGTCCATCATGATCCGGCAGAACCAGCCCGAACGTCGCCACCAGGTCCTTCACTTGTGCCGGCGTCAGGTGCCGCGGGTTGAGCCCGCGCAGCAACAGATAGAGTTTCGCGGTTTCTTCGAGTTCCTCGATGGCATAGACCGCTGCTTCCAGCGTGTCGCCGGACACCACCGGGCCGTGATTGGCCAGCAGCACGGATGAATATTTGCCGGCGAGGCCCTTTATGGCGTCGGCGACCGCCGGATCGCCCGGCCGATAATACGGCACCAGGGCCGTCGCGCCGCATTTCATCAGGTAATAGGGCGTCATCGGTGGCAGCGCGGCGCGCGGATCGATTTCCGGCAGCATCGAGACGGCGACCGAATGGGTCGAATGCAGATGCACCACGGCGCGGGCGGCGCTGCGTGTCTCATACAGTGCCGTATGCAGTGGAACCTCTTTGGTTGGCGCGTCGCCAGATATGAGGCGGCCGTTGCTGTCGAGGCGCGACAGCCGGGCCGGATCGAGTGAGCCCAGTGACGCATTGGTCGGGCTCACGAGCCAGCCGCCATCATCGCAGCGCACACTGATATTGCCTGATGAGCCCGGCGTCAGCCCACGGTCGAACAGCGAGCGGCCGAGCCGGCAGATCTCTTCACGGAGCTTTGTGTCAGTCACCGGATGTCCTCGGTCTTTTCTAGGCATTTCCTCGTGATGCTTTTTCCCACGCTTTGGCATGATGGCCAAGCCGTGTTACCGAGAGGCAAGGCCGCCTCAAGCTGGCCATCGAGGACCCCTAGGGAATTGCCGCATGTCACCTGCATCTGAAAAACCAAGTTCTGAGAGACCAAGCGTCGCCGTTATTGGTCTGGGGTCGATGGGCTATGGCATGGCCTTGTCGCTCAAGAAGGACGGCTTCACGGTGACTGGCTGCGACGTGTCGGCGGATGCGGTGAAGCGCTTCGTGGCGGACGGAGGGCAGGGCGCTGATACCCCGGCCGGCGCTGCGCAGGGCGCGGATATCGTCATCAGCGTCGTCGTCAATGCCGCGCAGACGGAGACCGTCCTCTTCGGGACGGATGGCGTTGCCGAAACGCTGCCGAAAGGTGCGGTATTCGTATCGTCCGCGACGATGGATCCCGATGTCGCCCGCCGCCTTGCCCGGGATCTCGAAGCCACCGGCCGACATTACCTCGATGCCCCGATCTCCGGCGGTGCGCAGCGTGCGGCGCAGGGCGAACTCACCATTCTAGCATCCGGCAGCGAGGCTGCCTTTGCCAAGGCGCGGCCGGCGCTCGATGCGATGGCCGCCAAGCTCTATGAACTCGGTGATGCTGCCGGGCAGGGTGCCGCTTTCAAGATGATCAACCAGCTCCTCGCAGGCGTACATATCGCCGCCGCCTCGGAAGCCATCGCGTTTGCCGCCAAGCAGGGTCTTGATATCCGCAAGGTCTATGAGGTGATCACCGCCTCCGCCGGCAACTCCTGGATGTTCGAGAACCGCATGCCGCATGTGCTCGATGGCGATTACACGCCGCGTAGCGCGGTCGACATCTTCGTCAAGGATCTTGGCATCATCCAGGACATGGCGCGTACAGCGAAATTCCCCGTGCCGGTCTCCGCTGCGGCACTGCAGATGTTTCTGATGACCTCGGCCTCCGGCATGGGCCGCGATGACGATGCGTCGGTGGCGCGGATGTATGCCAAGGTCACCGGCACCAAGCTGCCGGGCGAGCCGAACTAAGAACAAGAGGACGATCGATGCCCCGCTTCGCCGCCAATCTCAGCATGATGTTCAACGAACACGCGTTCCTCGATCGCTTCGATGCCGCGGCGAAGGCCGGTTTCACTGCGGTGGAGTTCCTGTTCCCCTACGAGCATCCGCCGGAAGCGATCGCCGAACGGCTGGAACGAAATGGCTTGAAGCAGGTGCTGTTCAATCTGCCGCCGGGCGACTGGAATGCCGGCGAAAAGGGTTTTGCCGCACGTCCCGACAAGTTCGATGAGCTCAGGCAGAGCATTCACACGGCACTGCCCTATGCCCTGGCCACCAATGTCCGCCGGCTGCACATGATGGCCGGTCTCGCCGATCGCCGTGATCCGAAGGCCGTGGCGGCCTTCCGCAAATCCGTTGAATGGGCCGCGAACTTTCTCGGCGAACATGGCGTCGACGTGGTGATCGAGCCGATCAACCCGCGCGACGTGCCTGGCTACTTTCTCAACGACTTCATGTTCGCACGCGACATCATCGCCGACATGAAGATTCCCAATCTCGGGCTGCAGTTCGATATCTATCACTGCCAGATCATGCACGGTGACGTCACGATGCGGCTGCGCGAGATGCTGCCGTGGATCGGGCATATCCAGATCGCCAGCGTGCCGTCGCGCAACGAACCGTCCGGTGAGGAACTGAACTATCCGTTCCTGTTCGATGAACTCGACCGGATCGGCTACGACAATTATGTCGGCTGCGAATATCGCCCGGCCGGCGACACGGTCGCAGGACTTGGCTGGTTCAAGCCCTATGCCGGAGTGAAAGCATGACGCTGGCGCTGGGCTGCATCGCTGACGACTACACGGGTGCGTCCGACCTGGCCAACACGCTGACCCGCTGCGGTCTGCGCACGGTGCAGACTATCGGTATTCCTGCGGATGATCTGCAGCTGCCAGACGTCGATGCCGTTGTAGTATCGCTGAAGAGCCGCTCGATCGCGGCCAGCAGGGCGGTCGAGAAATCGCGCGCCGCCGAAAAATGGATGCGCAGCCGCGGCGCGGATCATGTGCTGTTCAAGATCTGTTCGACATTCGATTCCACCGATGGCGGCAATATCGGCCCGGTGATGGACGCGTTGCGGCTCGATTCCGGTGACAATATCGTGCTGGTGACGCCGGCATTCCCCGAGACCGGTCGGACGGTCTATCAGGGCAATCTGTTCGTTGGCTCCGTGCCGCTGAACGAGAGCCCGCTCAAGGATCACCCGCTCAATCCGATGCACGACTCCAATCTCGTCCGTGTGCTGGCGCGGCAGAGCGCGACAAATATCGGGTTGGTCGATCTCGGAGTTGTCGCCTGCGGCGCCGACGTGGTGCGGACGCATCTCGATGGACTGTCGGAGAATGGCTTTGGCGCGGCGATCATCGACGCCGTATTTGCCAGCGATCTGGAAACCATCGGTGCGGTCGCCCTGGGTCATCGCGTCTCTGTCGGTGCATCCGGCATGGGGCTTGGTCTCGCGCGCGCACTGGTCGCGTCCGGCCGCGTCAAGGCGAATGCGGGGACCTCGATCAAGGATACGCCTGTGGGTGGCGCTGCAGCCTGTCTGGCCGGCAGTTGTTCGCAGGCGACGCTGCAGCAGATCGCACGCGCCGAACAGGTGATGCCAGTGCTGCATCTCGATCCCGAACAGGTGATTGCGGGCGGCGCGGAAGTTCAGCGCGCGCTCGGCTGGGCCAAAGAGCGGTTGGGCAAGGGCCCGGTCCTGATCGCAAGCAGTTCGACGCCGGATCAGGTGACAGCCCTGCAAAAGCGCCATGGCCGCGATGCCGCGGGGCATGCCATCGAGCAGGCGATGGCCGATCTCGCTGAAGGTCTCGTCCGCGCCGGCGTACAACGGCTCGTCGTGGCTGGCGGCGAGACTTCCGGCGCTGTCGTGGATCGTTTGGGCATTCCGGGTTTTCTGGTCGGTGCGGAAATCGCCGCCGGTGTGCCGGTGTTGCGCGCGGTCGGTGCGGCGGAGCGCCAGATGTTGCTGGCGCTGAAGTCCGGTAATTTCGGTGGACCGGCTTTTTTTGAAGATGCGCTTAGCCTGATGACCTGATGGATGTCGCCCAATCCCGGGGCGACAGGCTGCCCGAATAGGCAGGGCGCTGCTTGCGCCGCGCGCATTACAGATAGTTCATCTTGACCGGCCCGTGACACCTTGGGTGTCGCGAGCCGCAGCCGCGTCAATTTAAGCCTAAAACTGTTGTGCGGACGCCACGGCGGCCCGGAAACAATTAACAATACCGCTGAAGTGAATTGCCGTGAGGCTTCGCGCGTTAGCTATTTTGTCGCAGGTCGGGTAAATCTGCTGGCGTGAGCAGGCGCGAGGACCGCCGGTTCGCAGCCCCTCATGCAAAGAGGATTGCCCGTTCATTCATGAATCGAGCCGATAGGCTTATGCCGGCCCGGCTCACTAATCGGATGCAGGCGATCTCTCTAAACAGGTGAATTCGATCGTGGGCAGGCGGGCTTCCGCAGTGCCCCTCTCGTCAATGTATCGAGGACTACCCGTTCATGATCTCGTTGGTGCGCATCGCCCTGACCCGGCCTTACACCTTTGTGGTGCTGGCCCTGCTGCTGCTGCTTGTCGGGCCGCTGGCCGCGCTTCGCACACCTACCGATATTTTCCCTGACATCCGCATCCCGGTCATCGGGGTGGTCTGGCAGTATACCGGCCTCCCGCCGGATCAAATGTCCGGCCGTATCACCACGCCGTTCCAGCGCGCACTGACCACCACGGTCAATGACATCGAGCATATCACTGCCAATTCCTATGCCGGCTTCGGCATCATCAAGATCTTCTTCCAGCCCAATGTCGACATTCGCACCGCCAATGCGCAGGTCACCGCGATCTCGCAGACGCTGATCAAGCAGTTGCCGCCCGGCGCCACGCCCCCGCTGATCCTGAACTATTCGGCCTCGACGGTGCCGATCATCAACGTCGCATTGTCGGGTGACGGTCTTACCGAACAGAACCTCGCCGATATCGGCATCAACCAGCTTCGTACCCCGCTGGTCACCGTGCCTGGTGCCGCGATTCCGTATCCGTTCGGCGGCAAGCAGCGCCAGATCCAGATCGATCTCAATCCCGGCGCGCTGCAGGCCCGCGGTCTGTCCGGTCAGGACGTCGCCAATGCATTGGCCGCGCAGAACCTGATCACGCCGGTCGGCACGCAGAAGATCGGCGAATTCGAATACACGATCAATCTCAACAACTCGCCGCTGAAGATCGAAGAACTCGGCCGGCTGCCGATCAAGAGCGTCAACGGCGCCATGGTCTATGTGGATGACGTTGCCACCGTGCGCGACGGCAATCCGCCGCAGACCAATATCGTACATGTGGATGGCAATCGTTCGGTGCTGATGCAGGTGTTGAAGGCTGGCTCGGTTTCCACGCTCGATATCATCTCCGGCATCAAGCAGAAGGTGATCGACTATCGCTCTGCGCTGCCGGACGCGTTGAAGATCAGCTATATTGGCGACCAATCCGGCTTCGTGCGCGGCGCTATCGAGGGCGTGGCCGTGGAAGGCGTCATCGCGGCCTTGCTGACGTCGGTGATGATCCTGTTGTTCCTCGGCAGCTGGCGTTCCACCGTCATCATCGCGGTGTCGATCCCGCTGGCGGTGCTCGGAGCGATCATCATGCTGTCGATGATCGGTGAAACGCTGAACATCATGACGCTGGGCGGTCTGGCGCTCGCAGTCGGCATCCTCGTCGATGACGCGACCGTGACCATCGAGAACATCAATTACCATCTGGAGCAGGGCAAGGACGTCGAGACCTCGATCATGGACGGTGCGGCGCAGATCGTGACGCCGGCTTTCGTGTCGCTGCTGTGTATCTGTATCGTCTTTGTGCCGATGTTCTTCCTCAACGGCATCGCGCGATTCCTGTTCGTGCCGATGGCCGAAGCGGTGATGTTTGCGATGGTCTGGTCGTTCCTGCTGTCGCGCACGCTGGTGCCGACCATGGCCAAGTATCTGCTGCAGCCGCATGTCCATCATGAGGGCGAGAAGCCGCCGACCCGCAATCCGCTGGTGCGTTTCCAGCGGGGCTTCGAAGCCGGCTTCGAGCGTATCCGCGGCGGCTATCACGGCCTGCTGGATATGGCGCTGGCGCGGCGTCCGGTCTTTGTGGTCGGCTTCCTCGGCGTCGTCGGCGTGTCGTTTCTGCTGGTGCCGTTCCTTGGCCGCAACTTCTTCCCATCGGTCGATGGCGGCGCCATCCTGATGCATGTCCGCGCCCAGGTCGGCACCCGCATCGAGGAAACCGCGAACCAGTTCGCCGATATCACCAAGGCGGTGCGCAAGATCATCCCGCCGGATCAGATCGAGACCATGACCGACAATATCGGCATGCCCGTCTCCGGCATCAATCTCACCTATAACAACACCGGCGTGATCGGCCCGCAGGATGGTGACTTCCAGATCAAGCTGAAGGAAGGCCACAGGCCGACAGAGGAATATGTGCGGCAATTGCGCGAGCAACTGCCGCGGCAGTTCCCGGGTGTCAGCTTCGCCTTCCTGCCTGCCGACATCGTCAGCCAGATCCTGAACTTCGGCGCTCCGGCCCCGATCGACCTGCAGATCCGCGGGGCGAATCTCGCGGCGAACTTCGAGTATGCCAACAAGCTGCTCAGCAAGATCCGTCGCATTCCCGGCATTGCCGATGCACGGCTCCAGCAGTCGCCGAACAATCCCGGCTTCAACATCGATGTCGACCGCACCCGTGCGCAGTATGTCGGCCTGACCGAGCGCGATGTCACCAACAGCCTCGTGGTCAACCTCGCAGGTTCGTCGCAAGTCGCGCCGACCTATTATCTCAGTCCTGATAACGGCGTGTCTTATTCCATCGTGATGCAAACGCCGCAATACAAACTGGATTCGCTGGGTGCGCTGGAGACGCTGCCGATCACGGCCGTGAATGCCAGCAACAACTCCCCGATGCTCGGCGGTATTGCCAACATCAATCGCTCGACCTCGAATGCCGTGGTGTCGCAATATGACATCCAATCGATGGTGCAAATCTATGCCACCACGCAGGGCCGCGATCTCGGCTCCGTGTCCAACGACATCTACAAGGTGTTGGAAGAAACCAAGGCGGATGTGCCGAAGGGCAGCAATGTGGCGCTGCTCGGTCAGGTGCAGACCATGAACAGCGCCTTTGCCGGCCTGTTGTTCGGCCTGCTCGGCGCCATTGTGCTGATCTACCTGCTGATCGTAGTGAACTTCCAGTCCTGGTCCGATCCGTTCGTGATCATCACCGCGCTGCCGGCGGCATTGGCCGGCATCGTCTGGATGCTGTTCACGACGCAAACGACGCTGTCGGTTCCGGCACTGACCGGCGCCATCATGTGCATGGGCGTCGCCACCGCCAACTCGGTGCTGGTGATTTCCTTCGCCCGCGAGCGCTACGCCATCCTCGGCGATCCCATCAAGGCTGCGTCCGAAGCCGGTTTCGTCCGCTTCCGCCCGGTGTTGATGACAGCCCTGGCCATGATCATCGGCATGGCGCCGATGGCGCTCGGGCTGGGCGAAGGCGGCGAGCAGAATGCGCCACTTGGCCGCGCTGTCATCGGCGGCCTGATTTTTGCTACCATCGCCACGTTGATGTTCGTGCCGGTGGTTTTCAGCATGGTTCACAAGAAACAGCAGCCTGCGCCGGACGCGGCCACCTCGGAGACTTTGCATGCCCACTGAGCAGACCCCCCCGGTATCTCGCCGCAAGCTCGGCCTGGTCGGAGTGATCGGCCTCGTCGCGGCGGGCGCCATTGTCGTCACCGGCATCATGGCCCGCGCCAAGACGGAAACCGAGCTGAAGGCCTGGACCGACGATCAGGCGATCCCGACCGTCGCTGTGGCTCCTCCGGATGCCCGCGTTCTCAACGCGTCGCTTGATCTGCCCGGCCGGCTCGAGGCCTATTACCGGGCCCCGATTTTTGCCCGCGTCTCGGGCTATCTGAAGAGCTGGAGCGCCGATATCGGTGCACAGGTCAAATCGGGCCAGGTGATCGCCGAGATCGAAGCTCCGGACCTCGATCAGCAGTTACTGCAGGCCCGTGCTGACCTTGTCAGCCAGCAGTCCAGCGCCAAACTGTCGGAAGCAACGCTGAACCGCCGCAAGACGCTGGTGGCGTCGAATTTCGTTTCGGCGCAGGAAATCGACGAACGCACCGCCGACCTCAACAACAAGCGCGCCGCCGTGAATTCCGGCCAAGCCAATGTCGAACGGCTGGAAGCACTCGCCGGTTACAAGAAGATCACCGCGCCGTTCGATGGTGTTGTGACCCAGCGCAACACCGACGTCGGCGCGCTGATCTCGGGCGGTACCGGCACCGGTGCCGCGATGTTCGTGGTATCTGATATCAAGAAGCTGCGCGTTTATGTCGACGTGCCGCAGAGCTATGTGCCGGCGATCAGGTTAGGCGCCAAGGCGATCATTAGCGTGCCAGATCATCCGAACAAGACATTCCCGGCCACGGTGGAAGCCTCGTCGCAATCGGTCGATGTGGCATCGGGCACCACGCGCATGCAGCTCGTGCTCGATAATCCGAGCGGCGAGTTGCTGCCGGGGGGCTATGCGAATGTGAAGATGAGCCTGGCGCGCGACGCCGCGCCGCTCCATGTTCCGGCCTCGGCGCTGATCTTCAACAAGAGCGGCATGCGCGTCGCGACCGTTGGACCGGACGACAAGATCCTGTTCAAGACCGTGACCATCGCCAGGGATCTCGGCCGCGACATCGAGCTCGCCTCCGGCATCGCCGCCGACGACCGCATCGTCATTGCCCCGCCGGACGGCCTCAACGACGGCGACAAGGTCCGTATCACCGGCGGTAGCGGTGCTCCGAAAAGCGGCAAGCCGACGGCGGAGACGGACAAGAAGGAAGTGAAGGGGTAGGGCGTTGACGCCGCGCTATGCCGGGCTCGTACGTCCGGCATAGCAACCCCTGCATTTACGATCGCCTAGTGTGTGATGCCTTCGCGATCGAACAGCGCCATCAAGGTGCAGCTCATTGTTGCGATCAGCTTCTCCTCGCCTCGCTCCACCGCAAAGGCCTGGCCTTCACAAACCGTTATGGTTCTGCCGGGCTTGAGAACGCGGGCTCGAAACAGGAAATGCTCGCCGCGGGCCGGGGCCAGAAAATTGGTCTTGAATTCGACGGTAAGTACTGCGGCATTGTCGGGCATCAGCGAGAAGGCGGCATACCCGCAGGCCGTATCCAGCGCTGTTGTGATGATGCCGGCATGAATGAACCCGTGCTGCTGCGTAAAGGCGGTGTTGTACGGCATTTTGAGCTCGACTTCGCCGGCGGCCTGACGCGCAACTTCGATACCCAGTGTCGTCATCGCCGTTTGGCGGGCGAAGCTCGCCTGCACGCGGGCCTCGAAGTTTGTATCCTTTGGAATGAATTTGGTCATCTGGCCTATGATGCCTTTTGCCATTCCAGCACGCCATCATTCGCCGTGCTGATCGGCCCCGACGCCCCCACCGGCGTCTTGTCCTGATCCATCAGAAACGCCAGTGTCGCATTGTCCTGCGCCGGCACACGCGCCAGCGCGCGTTCATTGGCAGCAGTGCGCAGGATCACCACACCGTGTTCGATTTCACCACCGCGGCCGTAGATCACCGTGAAGCTTTCGACAGTGCCGTTGCCCGAGGCCTCGGTCACATATGCCGGAACGGGCTTGCGGTTGCGATCGGCGTCAGCCTGCACATTGGTGTCCTGCGCGATCGCTTCCTTCGGCATATCCTTCGACACCACCAGCGCATGGTGTTTGGTGACGAAGCCGCCTTGTGCATAGAGCAGTCCCGTCCTGGTGCCGGCGCGGATCTTGCGCACCATCGCGCAGGCGGCATGCGCCATGTAGTCGTTCAGCGGCGCGCCAAAGAAGGTGAGACCGCCGGTCACGGTTGGCTGCACGTCGGCACCCAATCCTAATGTGCGGCGGGCCATCTTCGGCACGCAGGGGAAACAGCTATAGAGCTCGATGGCGCCGAAATTCTTGCCGGAGCCGCCGACCAGATCCATCGCGACTTTCAGCACGGCGTTCTGCGCGTGGCTTTCCACATACTGATCGCGATCGAGATAGTCGGGCGGCTCCTCGGCCGAGGCGCCGCCCCAGATATGCACGATACGATCCTCGGGCACGCCGGCGGCGCGTGCCTTGGCGAGGCTGGTGACGAGGATGGCTGCCGACTGGTTCACCATCGGATTGGCGACCATCAGCTTGGTATAGGGCCAGGCGATCAGCCGGTTGTCAGGCGTCGGCGTTGTGATCTCGTCGGGCGTGAAGGCCTTCTTGTTCCACGCTTCCGGATTGGTCGCCGCGACGCCTGCATAGCGCGACCACAACTCGCCGGATTCGCGGTGGGCCTCCCGCGGCGTCTGGCCCCAATGCGCGGCAGAGGCGGCTTCATAGAACGGGTAGACCGTGACCGGTTTGGCCACGCCGAGCTTGGTCGCCATCGGCTTCTGATAGTTGGCGCCGCGCAGCGGCTCCGGCGCGTCCTTGGCGAATGGCGTCCAGGGCAGATCCACCTTGGCACGTTCAGCCTTGGTCGCGGTGCCCTGCGATTCCGCGCCCGTGATCGCCGCGACCTGCGATTCGCCGCGCGCGATACGCTTGGCTGCTTCATGAATGTAGCGGATCGGGCTCTCGCCGCCGACCGGGCCGTAATAGGCATGTTTCGGCGCGATGCCGAGCTTCTCGCTGAGCTGCTTCTCCGGTGCGGTGTAGCGCCAGCTCAGGAAGTTCACGATGTCGAGCGAGTCGATATCCCCAAGCAGCTTGCCGCCGGAATCCTGCTCTGCGCGCTTCAGCGCTTCGATCATCAGCGCGAGCGGCTCGAGGCCTTCGGTGAGCTCCTTCGGATGATCCGAAAATTCGCCGACGCCGACGATAACGGGGATGCGGTCTTCAGCTTGGTTCGACACTGCCATTGTTCTTGCTCTTGCCTCTATTCGGAAACCAGCATGGTGAGGTGCTCCGCCGCTTCGGCGAAGTCCTCCTTGAACTCCTGCACAACTGCGCCTGCCGACTTGACGCTGTCAATCAGGCCGACGCCTTGCCCGACGAAATAGCTGACCAGATCCCGCGCCTGCGCATTGCCGGCTGCAGCCGAGCGGTCGATGGATGCAAAGGCATCGCGGCTGATCAGGCTTTGCAGCGGCATTGGCAGCGCGCCGGGGCTGTCCTCGCCACGATCCCAAGCATCGGTCCAGACCGAGCGCAATTGCCGCGCGGGCTTGCCGGTACGACCCCTGGAGCGGATCGCATCGCGCGACGAGGCGGCAATCATCTTCTCGCGAAAGATTTCGGAGGTTTCGGATTCCGTGGTCGCGAGCCACACCGAACCGGTCCAGACGCCGGCGGCGCCCATCGCCATACAGCCGGCCATCTGTCGCCCGGTCATGATGCCGCCGGCGGCGAGCACCGGCACCTCGCGCATCGGCTTGATGGCTTTGATCACCTCCGGTACCAGCACCATGGTCGAGACCTCACCGCAATGGCCGCCGGCCTCGGTGCCCTGCGCCACGAGAATATCGACGCCGGCTGCAACCTGCCGGATCGCATGTTCCTTGGCGCCGACAAGTGCCGCCACCGGAACGCCATGGGCCTTGCCCATCTCGATCATCGCCTTCGGCGGCACGCCGAGTGCATTGGCGATCAGCCGGATCGGATGGTTGAAGGAGACGTCGAGCAGCCGCAGCGCGGTCTCGCCGTCGAACGGCTGCGGCTGGTTGGCGGGCACTTCGGTGATCTTGAGATCGACGCCGTATTTTTTCAGCAGGCTCCTGGTGAAAGCGCGATGTTCCGGCGTGATGCGGCGCTCCAGCGATTTCCAGGTGACGTCCTTCTCACCGGCGGTGGAGATATTCTCCGGGATCAGTACGTCGATGCCGTAAGGCTTGCCGTCGACGTGATCGTCGATCCACCTCAGTTCCTGCTCCAGCGTCTCCGGCGAATGCGCGGTGGCGCCGAGCACACCGAAGCCGCCGGCGCGGCTGACGGCAGCAACCACGTCGCGGCAATGGCTGAAGGCGAGTAGCGGAAACGCGATGCCCAGCATCTCGCAGATCGGCGACTTCATCGGCGTGTCTCCCTGAATCCCTTGTGACCCGCTTCATCTGGCGAGTTCGTGATGAACGCTAGCGTATGGGGAAGGGCGATGCCAAGCGGACCAGCGGCATTCCGCCTGGCAAAATACCGCGGCGACGATGCCCGATTTCCTGCTTGCGCTTTCGCGTTATGCGGGAAATGCTACCTGTAACAAGCAAAGCAAAAAATACGGGAGTGAACGCATGGCCGCTGCTCAGCCGCAACCTGTCTCGCATCAGAACGCGCGTATCGATGTCGTGGTCGTCGGCGCCGGGTTCGCTGGGCTTTATCTGCTGCACAAGCTGCGCGGCCTCGGTCTCCATGTGAAAGTCTTCGAACAGGGCGGCGATGTCGGCGGCACCTGGTATTGGAACCGCTATCCCGGCGCGCGCTGCGATGTCGAGAGTATGCAGTATTCGTTTTCGTTCGATGACAAATTGCAGCAAGAATGGAACTGGAGCGAGCGCTATGCGCCGCAACCGGAAATCCTGCGCTATGCCGGCCATGTCGCCGATCGCTATGATCTGCGCGGGGACATCCAGTTCAACACGACGGTCAAATCTGCAGTCTTCGACGAACGCGCCAATCGATGGACGGTAACGACTTCCGATGGTCAGGCCACCATCGCTCAGCATGTCGTGCTCGCGACGGGTTGCCTGTCGAATGCGCGTACGCCCGAATTCCGTGGCATGAAGGACTTCAAAGGCAAGGTCTATCACACCGGAAACTGGCCGCATGAGCCAGTCGATTTCACCGGCCTGCGCGTCGGCGTCATCGGCACCGGCTCGTCGGCGATCCAGTCGATCCCGCTGATCGCCGAACAGGCGAGCCAGCTCACTGTGTTTCAGCGCACCGCAAATTTCAGCGTGCCGGCGCGCAATGCGCCGCTCACCGATGATGAGCGCAAATCGTTTCGCGACAACTATCCGGAGATTCGCAGGCAGGCGCGCGAGGATTTCAAGAACGGCATCGTGCAGCCGATTCCGGATCGCGGCGCGCTCGACGACCCGGAGCATGAAAGGCGTGAGAAGTATCACGCGCGATGGACATCGGGCGGGCTTACCTTCATGGGCGTCTACAATAACCTGGTCCTGGATCAGCGCGCCAACGATACCGCCGCCGATTTTATCCGCGAGAGAATTTCAGAGATCGTCAGCGATCCCGAAACGGCAAGGCTGCTGCAGCCTACCGACCATCCGGTTGGTTCAAAGCGTATCTGCGTCGACACAGATTACTATGCAACCTTCAATCGTTCGAATGTGACGCTGGTCGATATCAAGGCCCATCCGATCGAGCAGATTCTGCCGCATGCCGTGCGCACCGGCGGCAAGGATTACGAGGTCGACGCGCTGGTGCTTGCCACCGGCTTCGATGCGATGACCGGCTCGGTCGCCAAGATCGACATTCGCGGCCGCGGCGGCCAGACGCTGAATGATAAATGGGCGGAAGGTCCGCGAACCTATCTCGGCTTGATGAGCGCCGGCTTCCCGAACCTCTTTATCGTCACCGGCCCCGGCTCGCCGTCTGTGCTGTCGAACATGATCGTGTCCATCGAGCAGCATGTCGACTGGATTACCGATTGCCTGAGCTATATGCGCGACCGTGGCGCAGAGGTGATCGAGGCGACGCATCCCGCGGAGGACAAATGGGTCGCTCATGTCAACGAGGTGGCGGCCGGCACGCTCTATCCGCAGGCCAATTCCTGGTATATGGGCGCGAATATTCCCGGCAAGCCGCAGATATTCATGCCCTATATCGGCGGCGTCGGTGTCTACCGGCAGATCTGCAATGATGTCGCAGCAAAGGACTATGAGGGATTTGCGATGACGGTGCGGGCGCGGCCAAAGACGAAGGAAGCGGTGGCATTGTAGCTTTTTCCCTCTCCCCCAGCGCAGCGAAGCTGCGCGCCGCGGGAGAGGGTGCCTGAGCGAAGCGAAGGCGGGAGAGGGTCTTGCCGCATACGCAGAATTGCCCTCTCCCGTCTCGACCGCTGTCGCGGTCGATCCACCCTCTCCCACGGCGCGGAGCTTCGCTCCGCTGGGGGCGAGGGGAAGCAAGGGCTGTCCGTCTAAAACGCCGTATACCCGCCATCGATCACGAACGTATCCGCCGTATGATACGATGACGCCTTGCTCATCAGATAGACCGCGATGCCGCCGAAATCCGATGGTTCGCCGAAACGGCGCACCGGAATGCGCGGCATGACATTGGCGACGAATTTCTCGTTGCCCATGATCCCGGCGGTCATGTCGCTCTTGATCCAGCCGGGCAGAATCGCATTGGCTGTCACGCCCTGACGGGCCAATTCGACGGCCAGCGCGCGCACCAGCGCATTGATCGCCGCCTTGGTCGCCGCATAGTGTTCGTTACGGGCAGTGCCGAAGATCGAGGCAAGACTCGATGTCGCAACCAGGCGGCCGAATTTGTCGCCGGCCTCCGCGCGTTCGGTCATATGCCGTGCGGCCACCTGGAAGGCATGGAAGACGCCGTCCAGATTGGTGGCGAACATGGTGCGCCACTGCTCTTCGGTGCGGTCGATGAAATTGTGCCGGCCGCCGCCGCCGATGCCGGCATTGGCGAAGCAGCCATCGACGCGTCCGAATTTCTTGAGCGTGGCATCCATCGCCGCCTTCACCGAGGCGGTGTCGGTCACGTCGCAGACCAGCGTATCGACCTTGCCGGTGCAGTCCGCCATGGTGGCAGCCGCGGCCTTGTTCTTCTCGGCGTTGCGGCCCCAGATCGAGACGTTGCAACCGGCGGTGGCCAGTGCCTGTGCGATGCCGAGGCCGATACCGCCATTGCCGCCGGTGATGACGGCCACGCGGCCGCTGAGGTCGAATATCTGTGTAGACGTTGCCATGTCAGCGTTTCCATGTTTGGCGCGCGTTATGCCGTGCGTCCGTTGGTGGGCTGGTGTTCCCCAGGAAGCATGGACAAGCGCGCCCGAAAAATCAAATATGCCGCCTGACATACAATCGCATGATCCCGAAAAGTGGATGCCGGTTTTCGGATCAGATCATGCCCAGACAAAGCTTCCACACCGCGGAATAAACACGCGGATCATCCCGTGAGGAAACCATGCAGTTCAAACACGTCACGCTCGATTTCGACGGCAATGTCGCCATCCTGAAGCTCGATCATCAGGAGGTGATGAACGCGGTCTCGGTCGACATGCTCGGTGGTCTCGGCGAGGCGCTGGACGAGATCGATGATCGCAAGGCGGACGTGCGCTGCCTGGTCCTCACCGGTGCCGGCCGTGCCTTCTGCACGGGCGCCAATCTTCAGGGGCGCAACAATCAGCTCACAAAGGCGCGCAGCAACGCCGGCGCGACGCTGGAGACCGCTTTCCATCCGTTCCTGCGCCGGCTGCAGAATCTGCATTGCCCGATCGTCACCGCGGTGAATGGCCCCGCCGCCGGCGCCGGCATGAGCTTTGCGCTGATGGGCGATCTCATTTTGTGTGCACGCTCGTCCTATTTCCTGCAGGCTTTCCGTCGTATCGGGCTGGTGCCCGATTGCGGCTCGACCTGGATCCTGCCGCGCTTGATCGGCAAGGCGCGTTCGGTCGAACTGTCGTTGCTTGGTGAAAAGCTGTCGGCCGAGAAGGCGCTGGAATGGGGCCTAGTCAACCGCGTCTATGACGATGCGGCGCTGATGGATGAAACCATGAAGCTTGCTCATGAACTCGCCAACGGCCCGACCATCGCACTGTCGCTGATCCGCAAGCTCTACTGGGAAAGCCCGGAGAATTCCTTCGAAGACCAGATCAATCTCGAGGTCAAATCGCAGCGCGCCGCCGGTGCTTCGCCGGACTTCAAGGAAGGCGTCGCGGCGTTCCTGGAAAAACGTCCGGCCAAGTTCACGGGCCAGTAAGCCTTGAGCACGACGTCTTTCGCGGAGCTTTTGGCGCGCAGTGCGGCGGCGTGGTGTCCCGGTGCCACCGGCGTGACGGATGCAAAGCGTTTGTCCGGTGGCGCCAGCCAGGAGACGTGGTCGTTCGACATCACGCATCCTGATGGCGCCATCGGCGCCATCCTGCGCCGCGCGCCGTCGGGTTATGGCGCTGCGCCCGGCCGTGCCGCGGGTCTCGATGCGGAAGCGGTACTCATGCAACTCGCGCATGACGCCGGTCTCCCGTCGCCGAAGGTGTTGCATGTGCTCAAACCCGATGACGATCTGGGAACCGGCTTCATCATGCAGCGAGTCGCTGGCGAAACCATCCCGCGCAAGATCCTGCGCGATGATGAATTCGCGGGTGCGCGGCCCAAGCTCGCGCGGCAATGCGGCGAGATACTCGCCGGCATCCACGGGCTGTCTGCCGCAAGCTTGCCGCAGCTTCGCCGCATGAATTCCGCAGCAGAAATCGCTGAATTGCAGCGGGAGATCGACGGTTTTGGCTGGCCGCGCCCGATGTTCCAGCTGGCTTTGCGCTGGCTCCGCGACAACGATCCCGGCCTGTCCGAGCGCGTCACTTTGGTGCATGGCGATTTCCGGCATGGCAATCTGATGATCGGTCCTGATGGCATCCGCGCGGTGCTCGACTGGGAGCTGGCGCATCTCGGTGATCCCATGGAGGATCTCGGCTGGATCTGCGTCAATTCCTGGCGCTTCGGTGTCATCGACAAGCCGGTTGGCGGGTTTGGTACTTATGAAGAATTGTTCGCCGGTTACGAAGCGGCTAGCGGAATCGCTGTCGATGCACGGCGGGTGAAATTTTGGGAAGTGATGGGTACCCTGCGTTGGGGCGTGATGTGCGTCGGGATGATGCAGCGGTTTCGTCTCGGCCCGGATCATTCGATGGAGCGCGCGATGATCGGGCGGCGATCGTCGGAGACGGAGATCGATCTGCTTAGACTGTTGGCACCGCGAGGTTGATGACATGCAGGACGAACCAAGGCCGGACGAACTGGTAAAGGCCGTTGCCGATTTCCTTCGCAACGACATTGCACCTCAAATCTCGGGCCATGCCACGTTCAAGCTGCGTGTCGCGATCAACGCACTTGATCTGGTGACGCGGCAACTGACGCTCGCCGGCGACAGCGACGCCGCCGAGCTGCATGGCCTGACGATGCTGCTCGGCGTGCACGGCTCACTGGAGGGACTGAATCGGGATCTCGCCGACCGCATCGCGCAAGGTGATGTCGATCTCACGACGCCCGGTGTGAAGGAGCATCTGTGGCAGACGACGCTGGCGAAGCTCGCCGTCGATCAGCCGAATTACGCGGCGTACAAACGCGAGCTGGAACCGAAGTAAGCGCCGAAGCGCTACTTCCCCTTCCAGTTCGGCTTGCGCTTCTCCGAAAACGCCTTCGGCCCTTCCACATAATCCTCCGACGCCGCCATGGCTTTCACGGCGGGATATTCGCGCTGCTCGGTGATGGCCTGTTCCAGCGACACCGCCATGCCCTTCTGGATCGCTTGCTTGGAGGCGCGGATCGACATCGGCGAATTTTGGCAGATGGTCTCGGCCCAGCGCAGCGCGGCGTTCAGGGCTTCGCCCTGCGGCACCACTTCATTGACAAAGCCGAGCTCATAGCCTTCTTGCGGCTTCACATGGCGTGCGGTGAGGATCATGCCCATGGCGCGCTTCATGCCGATCTGGCGCGGCAGGCGCTGAAGGCCCCCGGCGAGCGCTGCGAGGCCGACGCGCGGCTCGGGCAGGGCGAAGGTCGCATTCTCCGCGGCGATGATGAGGTCGCAAGCCAGTGCAATTTCGAAGCCGCCGCCCATGGCAACGCCGTTGACCGCAGCAATGATCGGCTTGTCGCAATCGAAGCGCGCGGTGAGGCCGGCGAAGCCCGATGTATTCCAACCGCGTTTGCCGCCGGCAGCCTGCCACTTCAGATCGTTGCCGGCGCAGAACGCCTTGTCGCCGGCGCCGGTGACGATCGCAACCCATTGGTCGGGATCACTGGCGAAGTCGTTGAACACCTCGTGCAGCTCGTTATGCGCGTCGGTGTGCAGCGCGTTGTAAACTTCCGGGCGTGACAGCGTCACGATGGTGATCGGTCCCTTGCGGGTCACGGTTGAGAATTGCAGAGCCATCGCGGCCTCCCTTTTGTTTTTCGTTAGGCAGAATTTACGCCGCGCGGGCGCGCTTGACTTGATCGGACGATGCCATCTTAATCGCTCGATTAACAAGAGCAACAAAGCTCGGAAAACAATCGGGAGAGCGCCTTGGATTTTTCCCTGCCGGCCGATCTAGTCGCCTATCTCGCCGAACTCGATTCATTCATCCTGCGCGAGATCAAACCGCTCGAAGAGCGGGATGACAATATCCGTTTCTTCGATCATCGCCGCGAATGGGCGCGCACCGATTTCGACAATGGCGGGCTGCCGCGGCATGAATGGGAGCAGCTGCTACGCCAAGCGAAGAACCTAGCCGACGGCGCCGGCCATCTGCGCTTCGCAATCCCGAAGCGCTATGGCGGCAAAGACGGCAGCAATCTCTGGATGGCTGTGATCCGCGAACATTTCGCAGCCAAAGGGCTCGGCCTGCACAACGATCTGCAGAATGAGCATTCCATCGTCGGTAATCTGCCGCTGGTCACGATGCTCGATCGTTACGGCCGCGAGGACCAGAAGGAGATGATCGAGGGCTCGATCACCGGCAAATATCGCATCACCTTCGGCCTCACCGAACCCGAACACGGCTCCGACGCCACGCACATGGAGACGACGGCCGTCGAGGCGACGCGTGATGGCGTCAAGGGCTGGGTCATCAACGGCGAGAAGATGTGGACCACCGGCATGCATGTGGCCACGCATTGCGCGCTGTTCGCGCGCACGTCGGGGGACGATGGCGATGCGCGCGGCATCACCTGTTTCCTGGTGCCGGCTAAGGCCGCAGGCGTAAAGATCGAAGAATATATGTGGACCTTCAACATGCCCACAGACCATCCGCGTGTGTCGTTCACCGATGTGTTTGTGCCGGATGATGCACTGTTCGGCGAGATCGGTCGTGGTCTGTCGCTGGCGCAGTGCTTTGTGCATGAGAACCGCATCCGTCAGGCGGCGAGCTCGTTGGGCGCCGCGGTCTATTGCATCAATGAGAGCGTGAAATACGCGCGCGAGCGGAAACCGTTCGGCGAGGAGCTGGCGCGCAATCAGGGCATCCAGTTTCCGCTGGTCGAGCTGGCGACGCAGGCGGAGATGTTGCGGCTCCTGATCCGCAAGACCGCATGGGAGATGGACCAGCTCACCCAGGCTCAGGTCGAGCATACGCTGTCGGACAAGGTGTCCATGTGTAACTACTGGGCCAACCGGCTGTGCTGTGAATCCGCCGATCGCGCGATGCAGGTGCATGGCGGCATGGGCTATTCACGCCACAAACCGTTCGAGCACATCTATCGCCATCACCGCCGCTACCGCATCACGGAAGGCAGCGAAGAAATTCAGAAACGCAAGGTCGCGGGATTCCTGTTCGGCTATATGGGCGTCAACAAGCACTGACGTTGTGAGTTAGTCGATGTAACCCGGAATTTCCGCAGGCGAGGCAACCAGATGCCGAGCGCCTGCGGAGGTTAGCTCCTCGCGGCCGCCATAGCCATAGAGCACGCCGATCGCCGGAATGCCGTTATTCGCTGCGCCGATGATATCGTGCTTGCGGTCGCCGATCATGATCGCACGTGCGGGATCGGTCGAGGTTTCATCGAGCGCGTAGCGCAGCAGGTCGCTCTTGTCGACGCGAGTACCGTCGAGTTCTGAGCCGAATACGCGCGTGAAGTATTTGCGCAGGCCAAAGTGGTCGATGATGCGATCGGCGAACACATGCGGCTTGCTGGTTGCAACGAACAGCCGTCGTCCCGGCGCGGTCACCGCCGTTAGCGTATCTGCGATGCCGGGATAGAGCGTGTTCTCGAACAGGCCGATCGTGCCGAAGCGTTCACGATAGAGCTCCACGCCGCGATCGGCGTCTTTCTCGCCGCCGAGCAGCGCCACGAAGCTGGCACGTAGCGGCGGTCCGATACACCAGGTCAGCTCGTCCTGCGTCGGGACGGGGATCCCGAGCTTTTCGAGCGCATACTGGATCGAGCCCGTAATGCCGATCTTGGGATCGGTCAGCGTCCCGTCGAGGTCGAAAAAGACAGTGTCGATCGCATGTGGCTTCATCTAGTTCGCATACCTTGCGGTGAGATCGCGCGAGATCCGAGAGCCCTCGTCGATATAGCGTCGGATCGCGATACTGGCGGCAGGCGTGCAGGTCCGGTAGGTCTGCTGGAAGCCGTTGTAGCCGCGGTTGAAACCGGCGATCATGCGGGTGCGGCGCTCGCCGGACGGCGTTTCGGCATCGACCAGCGCCTGCATCTCGTTGCGCCACTTGTTGCCTTCGTTGTTGCCGCAGATGCCGCGCAGGTAATGCAGCGCGCCGAGAATCTCCGACATCCGCTGCAGGTCATTGTCGAACGGCGCAGCCGCGTCCTGCGCCCGGGCAGAGCCAGTGCCGATCGTCACAACCGTCAGAATGATGAGCAGATGCTTCAACATGAATGGTCCCGGAACCCGGCTGATATGCCTTTTCAAGGCGTCTGAAGCAAGGCAACGCTGCTGGTGCGGCAAGGAGCTATTTATGGTCCGACCAGATCTTCCGCCATGGCGAGGATCGGACCGAGGCCATCGGTGGTTTTGAAGGCGCCGAGATCGTCCGGCGCGACCCACTGGAAATCGTCAAGTTCGTCATTCAGCTCGGGCTCGCCAGCCACCCAGCGCGCGGCAAAGGACATGATCAGGTAATGCCCGGCCACCTTGTCGTTCGGCAGCACTTCGCGAAAGCCGGACAGGCCGACAATGTCGATGGTCAGTCCGGTTTCTTCCATCACCTCGCGGGCGAGGGCGACGGCGAGGGATTCGCCGAATTCCACGCGTCCGCCGGGGAGCGAATAGAAGCCCTTGCCCGGCGAGCGGGCGCGGCGGACCAGCAGTACCTTGCCATCCCGGAAGATGGCGGCGCTGGTAGCGAGCTGCGGATGGGTAGGAGGCGTGTCGGTCACGAGGTCATTGCGCCATGATGCTGTCGACGTCGGATTCCTGATCGCGGCCGTTGATGATGCCGCCGGCCGTTCCGACCATCGGCTTAACCCAGCCGGCAGCCTGCTCGGCCAGCATAGCGCGGGTCCGGTCCTGCTGCACGGTGCGCATTGCTTCGCCGACAGTCGTCAGGATTTGCGTCATGTTCGCGACCAGCGCATCGAATTCTGCGCGGATGGCCGGGCGTGCAGCCTCATAGGATGCGATGGCGAGATCGCGGGCCTTGAAGTTGGATTTGATGAAGTGCTCGGCATAGCTGAGCGGCTGCCATTCCAGAAACAGCTCATAGCAGTCCGGCATGTCCGGGATCAGCTCGAGCAACATGATGGCTTCATTGAAGTGATTGAGATAGTCGGTCGCCAGACCCGTGCGTGGATTGATATTGGCGGCCATCAGCTCGGCAGCGGACGCGACGGGGCCGGCACCGGCACTGGCCAGATCGTGATGGTCATGCTGCGCCGGTTGTATGGCCGTCAGGGTCATATGTCGCACTGTTGGGGTTTTGGGTTAAAACCGCCTGAAGAGGCAGGATTGCGGATCGAGAATGTGCGGGCGGTTTGTTATTACATCAGCGCCGGAAGCGTTACGGCAGGTATTCAGTTATATCGAGCAACCGAATTTTCCTGCGAGGTACAATATTGCGCCGACGCAGCCGGTTCCTGTTGTCATCGTTGAAAACGGATCCCGGCATTTCCGTCTAATGCGATGGGGCCTTTTGCCCTCCTGGGTCAAGGACCCGCGGAAGTTTACGCTTCTGATTAATGCACGTGCCGAGACGGTGCAAGAAAAGCCGGCCTTCAAAAACGCGATTCGCCGCCGCCGCTGTCTGATTCCGGCCGATGGTTATTACGAATGGCAAAATCGCGGTGAACGCAAACAGCCGTATTTTATCCACCCAAGCGCAGGCGGGCCGATGGGCTTTGCGGGCCTGGCCGAGACCTGGATGGGACCGAACGGCGAAGAGGTCGACACGGTTGCGCTCATCACCGCAGAAGCCAGCACGGGCATGTCGGTACTGCACCATCGCGTGCCGGTGACGATCGCACCCGATCATTTCGGCCAGTGGCTCGATTGCACTTCGGATAATGCGTCCGATGTGATGACGATGCTCGCTGCGCCCGCAGACGGCACCTTCGCCTGGCATCCGGTGGCGATGGCCGTCAACAAGGTGGCCAATGACGATGCGCAACTGATCCTGCCGATCTCGGCGGAAGAGGCCGCTGTAGAGCAGGTGAAGCCAACGAGGGCGCCGCGCAAGGTTGTGGTGAGCGAGGACGACGGGCAGGGATCATTGTTCTAGTTCACGGCGTCAGCGGCCGTCCGTCGAGCCACTTGGCATAGATAACGCGCTTCTGTTCGCCATAGCCGAGCGACTCATAGAACGCCTGCACCTTGGTATTATCCGAGCGCACCATCAGCTGCATCTTCTCGATGCCGCGCTCGCGCAGCCAGTCTTCGGCTGCACTCATGATGCCACGGCCGAAATCCTGGCGCTGATGGTCGGGATCGACCGAGACGTAATAGACCCAGCCGCGATGGCCATCATGGCCAACCAGCACGGAGGCGACGATGGTCCTTCCCTTGCGGCCGACCAGCACATCGGCATTGGTGCCTGCGCGCGCCAGCCTGATATCGGCCTCCGGATCGTTCCAGGGCCGCACCAGTCCGCAGCGCAGCCAGAGCTGAACGACCGCTTGAATGTCGGTGTCGACGAGCCGGGCAACTTTCAATGTTGCACCGGCAGCAGCACCTTGCCGGGATTGAGGATGTTCAGCGGATCCAGCATCGCCTTCAGGCTGCGCATCAGCTCGATGGCGACGGGGTCCTTCACCGAGGGCAGCTCGGCCGCCTTCATCTGGCCGATGCCGTGTTCGGCGGAGATCGAACCGCCCATGCGCAGCACGACGTCGAAGACAACTTCGTTGACGTCGTGCCAGCGCGCCAGGAATTTCTCGCGGCCGTCGCTGTCGCCGAGCGTGTCCTTGGGCTGCGTGACATTGTAGTGGATGTTACCGTCGCCGAGATGACCGAACGGCACCGGGCGTGCGCCGGGCATCAGCTTCACGACGGCAGCATTGGCTTCGGCGATGAAGGCGGGCACGGAAGCGACCGGCACCGAGATATCATGCTTGATCGAGCCGCCTTCCGGCTTCTGCGCCGGCGAAATTTCCTCGCGCAGTTTCCAGAACGCCTGACGGTGGGCGATATTCTCGGCGATCACGGCGTCATCCACGATACCGTCTTCAAAGCCGCGTTCGAGGATCGCCTCCAATGTCGCCCGGGCATCGTCGCGTCCCGACGACAATTCCATCAAGACATACCAGGCGTGTTTGCTGGAGAGCGGATCGCGGATGCCGATGCCGTGGCGGACGCTGAAATCCACAGCGATATCGGCGATCAGTTCGAAACTCGTGAGATTGCCGCCGGCCTCGGAGCGGGAGATGCTGAGCAGCTTCAGCGCATCGTCCGGCGACTTCAGGCCGACAAAGGCGGTCTCGACCGCGCGCGGCTTCGGAAACAGTTTCAGCGTTGCCGCGGTGATGATGCCGAGCGAGCCTTCAGCGCCGATGAAGATATTGCGCAGGTCGTAACCGGTATTGTCCTTCTTCAGCTTGGACAGGCCGTTGAGAATGCGGCCATCGGCCAGCACGACTTCGAGGCCGAGGGCCATCTCGCGCGCCACGCCATAGGCGAGGGCGGTCGTGCCGCCGGCATTGCTGGAGAGATTGCCGCCGATGGTGCAGCTGCCTTCCGAGCCCAGCGACAGCGGAAACAGCCGGTCGGCTTCGGCGGCGCGCTGCTGCGCGACCTGCAGCACGAGGCCGGCTTCCACCGTCATGGTGTTGGATGAGGTGTCCAGATCGCGCACCTTGTCCATCCGGCGCATCGACAGCACGACTTCGCCGCCATAAGGCGTCTGGCCGCCAACGAGACCGGTATTGCCACCTTGCGGCACCAGTGCGGTGCGGGTCTCGGTGGCGAGTTTGCAGATCGCGGCAACTTCGGCGGTCGAGCTCGGGCGCAGCACCAGCGGCGAGGTGCCGAAGAACAGGTTGCGATCCTCGGTGACGTATTGGTGCACGTCGGCCTGATCGGTGATGGCGTATTTGTCGCCAACGATGGCCCGGAAGCGCGCGATGGTTTCGGGGGAGAGCGTGAGCGGCTTCGGCTGGACGATATTCATAACTATTCCCTAAGCGCGTTTCTTGGTCTTGCGTTCGAGTTACACGGCGGCGCGGCGCAGCCGGTCATTGATGGCTTCGCCGAGCCCGTGGTTCGGCACCGGCATCACCGCGATGCCGCTGGCGCCCGAAGCTATAGCAGCGGCGTCGAGCGCGCGAAGATAGCCGAAAAGATTGGTGGCGGCTTCCCCGAGATCGCCCTGTTCGGACAAATTCAGGACAGCGGCGGCGGCCTCGATGCCGGGCAGCGGGGCCGATCCGAAGGCCAGTAGGGCCTCGCCGGGATTCACGTTGTCGGCCAGCAGCCGCACCCGTGTCCGCGGCGCATAATGCGAGGCCAGCATGCCCGGCGCCAGCGGCTGGTTTGTATCGCTTGCGGGTTCGTCCGGCGGGCTCGCCAGCGGCTGGCCCAACACCCGTTCGATCGCTTCGCGCGGCAGGCCACCGGGGCGGAGCAGCATCGGCATGTCGAAACAACCGACGATGGTGGATTCAACGCCCACTTCAACCGGCCCGCCGTCGAGAATCATGTCGATCCGGCCATCCAGATCGCTCAGCACATGGGCTGCGGTGGTCGGCGAGACATGCCCGGAGATATTGGCTGACGGCGCCACCACGGCACCGCCAAAGGCCTGCAGGAGCGCGTGGGCCACGGGATGGGCCGGCACACGAATGGCAATGGTGTCGAGGCCGGCGGTGGCGAGATCGGCCACCAGGCAGTCCGACGCCTTGGGCAGCACCAGCGTCAGCGGCCCCGGCCAGAACGCCTCGGCAAGCGCCAGCGCGCGCGCATCGAATCGAGCAATGCGCCGGGC
This sequence comes from Tardiphaga sp. 42S5, assembly GCF_034044155.1. Taxonomy (NCBI): domain Bacteria; kingdom Pseudomonadati; phylum Pseudomonadota; class Alphaproteobacteria; order Hyphomicrobiales; family Nitrobacteraceae; genus Tardiphaga; species Tardiphaga sp. 42S5. The sequence goes on from NZ_CP139027.1 coordinate 1,822,988, forward strand.
AGCAGCGAGATCGGCTAGATGGGCGATCAGCGGATTGAACGACGGCCGGCCTTTGGCTTCATAGATCCCCGCCACGGCCCGCGGATTGGCCGCATCGGCGCCGAGCCCGTAGACCGTCTCTGTCGGGAACGCCAGCAGCCCGCCCGCGCGCAGGCAGCCCGCTGCCTCCGCGATATGGGCGGCATCGGCGGGGCTCATCCGGGTGGTCAGGCCTACGGCCATGCAGGGCAGATCCTTGTCTTCAAAATTGGTCAGGCTTCTTTACCGGGGTTCTTGCAGGATGCGAAACCCAAGGCTATAAGCCGCGCTCTTAGTCGGAGTGTGGCTCAGCCCGGTAGAGCACTGCGTTCGGGACGCAGGGGTCGCAGGTTCGAATCCTGCCACTCCGACCATGATTTCAATAGCTTAGCATTTTCATGATCTTATAGCGCAACGAATTGCGCAATGAAATGGGTCCCATGGCTGTTGAAGATCATCCGCTCTGGCCCAAGTGGAAATCGCGACTCGAAGAATTGCTGGCTGCGAAGGCTGCCCTCGACGCTGTCGAAGGTGCTTCATCCGGTACGACACAGCAGGCAGTGGCGCGCTACAATGCTGCGCTTTACGCCTACAATAAAATCTCGGAAGAAATTTAGCCCCGTCGCCCGCTAAAGGCTTCTGCGGCTTCTTCCTGAAAATCCGGGTGGTGATGGCCGTAATTGGCTTCCAACTGCTCAACCGTCATCCCGAGCCAGCCGGCCGCTTCCCAGAGATCCACCCCAGCCTGCATCAACCAGGTCGCTGCAGTATGCCGGAGCGAATGACGCACGACGTCGTCGCCAAGCCCGGCGTCTTCCAGAATTCCTTCCCAAGCCGACCTGATCTTGCCGGCAAGGGGCTGACCGTCGTTCATCCGGTTGACAACAAACCGGATCTGCTCGCCGTCGTTCATGATGCCGGCCGCGCGCAGCTCGGCCGATCGCTTGTGATCGATCCTGCACCAGCGAACCAGGTGGGGACGCAAGCGCGCAGCGATCTTTGCCGGAGGGCGCCGCTTCTTGGTTGACCGCTCGAGGGCGCCCTTACCCTGATAGACCATGGCATCCAGGTTCATCCACGGATGGGTTGTGGTCGGCAGCCATTGTGTGCGCCGGATCGTTTCCTCACGCCGGGCGCTGTAAACGCCGATCAAGCAAAAGCGGACAGCCGGATAACGGCGGCGGATGAGCCACCGCTCGCGGCGCAACAGCGTGCCATCTTCTTTGCGTTTCCAGGCACCCCGCTCATTGTCCCACACGTAGCCGATCGCGGCACCGAGCAAACGTGCGGCTTCATTACGCGTCAGCCAGCGGTGTCGGCCTTCCGCCTTGGGGGGCAGCGTAATCTTCGGAACGACGCTGAGTGTGTGCTCCGCGTGGTACGCGTTGATGGCAGCCCGTAAATCCTCAAGCCGGCGCCTAGCCGTTTGATCGGACACATTGCCTTGACGTGGCTTGATCCCGGCTTGCCTGTTGTTTTCATTTGGCGTGCCGGTGGACCAGTCTACGAAGTCGCGGCATAGCTGGGCCTTGAGCTTGATGACCGTCTTGTCGCCGAAGAAGCCATTGAGATCGAGGAGCCGGATCAGCAATAGGTCGTGCTGCGCCCAAGCTCGCTCGTCCTTCTTGTCTTTGGGTCGTTTCGATATCTCGTAGGCTGTGAGAACGTCGGCTATTGCGAGGACGCTAGGGTCAGTTGCGCCGACTGTAGTTGTATGCCGTCCGCCGATGTAGGTTTCGAGCGCTTTCGCAGCGCCGTCAATGTCACCGCGGCTGCAACCTGTGCGGATTTGCCGGCCACGGTCGAGGATGATCCAGGCTTCATCGTCCTCTCTGAACCAGAGTCGTGGTGGCTTGGCTTTGCGGCCCGGCATGACGGCTTGACCAATTTGCGGATGGCACGAGGCGTGGTCAGATTCTTGCCCGCAACTTTGGCGATTTCAAGAGTCCCAGCGGACGCTGCCCTGCGCAATGATGATAATGTCAATGGGCCTTGCGGGAAGAAAACGGCAACAGCCTCGGTCAGGGTCATTACTTCGTCCTCACCCCACTGGGAGGGATCAGGACGTGCTTTCGCTCTAGCGAGCTTGTCGACTATACACCTTGGCATGCGATGCAGATATTCTGATGCTCGGTGAACTTCACCTAGATTGGTTGTCGTCACACCATAAGATCTGGCGAGTTCGAGTATCAAAATGGGAAATCGTACGCCGTGGTAGAGGTATTTTAGCGGAGGCGGCAATCGGCTAGATTGGAGTGGAAATCGGTCGTGCGACGTAAACTGACAAGCGATGCGTGCAAGGCGCATTTAAGCGAATTGGCAGCCTTTCTCGAGGTAGCTGAAGTATACGGCATGCTCGGGAACGATCTCGGAAGGGCTAACTGCTTGCTGTCGCTCGGAGAGATTGCGGATGGTAAAATAGGCGCCGAAGGGCGTGACCGCGCGCTACCAATCTCTTTTGCGGTTGGCCGCAGTCAGCATCGACTTGGAACCTGTTCCGAAAGCCTTCACAACGCTGGCGTAGGGGAGGAGGGCACTTTCAGGCACAGCATCGTCCAAGGACAGGAGCTGGATGTTCTGCGGCTTCCGATTGATTATGATCGTCGGGATCTCTCCCCACCCGCCGGATTGTAGGTTGCCCCGCAACGCCCTTCGCGTTGCATTGGTCAGTATGTCGACCAGCTCGAGGCCCGGCTCGGGATCCGTAGAGAACCTGAGGCTCTCCGACAGGACCAGGCCGAGATTCATGGGCTTTGGACCGTCTGGCTTCGGCTTCAGCACCCGCTGGTGGAAGTCCGAGATCTCGTCGAATACGAACCGCTTCATGTGGGAGTAGTCCCCGATCCTCAGGGAGCCGATCGGCTCGTGAGCAAACTTGGTTTGCAAGGCAGGCTTGATGAACGTCGTCCACCACTGCTCCCAATGAGTCGGAACGGAATTGTCGCCCTTCGCGTCGACGATCCAATGAAAATTGGCCAATTCTTTCGGCCGGCGCTGACAATAATACAACGTGCCATGTTCGATGACGGTCCGGACCAACTCGAAGATGATGGCGCTCTGGATGTTGAGCTGTAGGCTGTAGGACTCCAACGCGCGCCGCGCCGTCCAGACGGCATCAACCAAGGATGGATGATGCTCTGGCGATAGATTCGCCGTCATGCTTTCCGCACGCCGGCCCTGATTTCGCCGAATGCCCTCTTCGGTATGGAGACCAAGATCGATCGCGGCGACCTCGAACAGGACATCGTGATGCCGAAGGATCGGCAAGAGTCTCGCGATGTCCTTCTCCGCCAGATTCTTTCCCTTGACCTCGCCCTTTTCGATCGGCAGATGTCTGCGGATCTTTCCGTACTCTCGCTCCAGGCTTCGTCTCCGCGCGTCGGGAACGATCAGAGCGCCGATCATCGAGATGCTGAGCGGCTGACCGACCCCGGTGAAGGTGCCTGTTTCGTCGATGAAAATGTGCATTGGTCTCGCCACATCGAATGTTGACCCAAATCACCAGAGCACGACGAAGAGCGGAACCAGCGTGCGCCGCAGCTGCTACCCCTACAGCAACTTCCAGCTCGACCCTGATCCCCTCCGAGGGCGCCTTCGGCACGCCGCGGAACACATGCCGATCCACGGCCGCGTGCGCTACAGGCGCAACACCGCCTTCAACTTGGCGAAGGCCCGTGCAATTGCGATCCAGACGCGGTCAATCCACGGTCGCTGTTGCTCGTCGTGGACGACGTGACGCGCGATCTGATTGCGCATGACCAACGACGCCTGGGCGGCCGAGAAAGCAGGCAACCATTCGACGTCGCCGCCTGAGATGATGTAGTGCGACTTGCACGGCGCGTCGCAGACCGAAATCGAGGGGCGGACGGTGGCCAATCCGTTCTTCCCGAAGACCTGGTGACTATCGGGCACAAGCAGCGTCACTCTATGTCCGCACCCGCATGCGCAGGATAGGGCCGCAACGTCGAACTCTTCGGAATGGTACAGAACTCCTTGGTCCATCTGCTTGGGCAGGCGTTCGACGGCTTGGTAGGTGAAGCGCATGATGGCCATCATGACTTGTCGATCTCCAGCGTCGCGGTATCGAAGATGCTGCACGTCGCTTCGTCGAGGCGATCCAGGAGCTTGAAATGCTGCTTGAACCTGATCACGGCCATGACGGCGTTGAGCGCGTTCAGCTCGGTGATCTGCGCCTGTTTGCGGTATTCGTTAACCTTGGCATTCTGCGTGGGCAGTCGCGCGGTGCCGACATTTTCGTCGAATGCCTTGCGGTCGGTGCCCGTCGCGCGCACGAATCCGCTCAGGCCGACGAGCGATCGGTCAAGGCCCATGCCACAGTCGATGTATGGAATGCCTCGCGCGCTAAGCCAATCGACGATCAGGAGACGCGCTGGTCCATCGTCCACCGACACGAAGACGAAGTCGAAGCCCTTAAGGCGCTCGATGTTCGACGCGGTGATCCGCTCCGGCACCGGCTCCAGGCCCGCATGCCAGTTTCCGTACAGCCGTGCCAGCGCATCGACCTTGAGCTCGCCGATCGCGCGTGGGATGAAGCCCGGAATGCGGAAGATGGTGTGAACGTGAATCTTGTCGTCGTCGAACATCGCGATGCGATCCAGATGCGTGCGTGCGACGAAGTCCAGGATGTAGGATCCGGTCCCGCCGAGGCCGATGATCGCAATGCTCTTGCCGCGAAGAAGGGCCGAGATGTCGTTCATTTGATACCTTGAGGACATCGTGTCAGGGTATCGCAGGGGGCTGCCTTGCGCCGCGGCCTTCACCGCGATGCCGCGCAGCGGCGTCGCGTCCGGATAGGCGGCAAGCGCCGGGCCCGTGATGACGTCGACATAGGTTTCGACCTTTTCCTGGAACGAGCGATAGGCGCGGATCGCACCGTTCTCCTGCAGCTTGAACGAAAACGACTGACTGGTGACGAGATCCTGAGCAATCGTCACGGTATTCGGTCCACCGCCGAGGCGAAGCTCGCGCTTCGCCTGGTCGCACGGACGGCTGCCCCGCCACCATGCCTGATGATCGGACGGCGTATCGATCACAGCGTTGTTCAGATCCAGCGGGCTTGCCCAATCTCCATGCTGAAGCGCGCCCTGAGCATCCAGGTACGGTAGCCCGTATATGATCAGATAGCCGCCCACGAAGCCGAGTTCGTAGCCGAGCTCCTCGAGATCCTTGACGAACGGATTATGACTCGCCAGTTCCGGCAACCCTAAAGCGCATGCCATCTTTAACCGCCACCTTCTGTCCAGGAGCCAATGTGCCGTTCGGATTTTCCGCCGGCCCATGTGAGAACTTCACCAGGTATTCGTTCGAGGGGCTGCCGCCGCTCCCGAGATACAAATCGACGACCTGGGCATACGAAATGTGCTTGTGGTCGATCTCGTGCTCGTCGGTATTGACGAAGATCGCTAGAACCTTCTGACTGTAGAAGTGCTCGTCTTTCTTTAGGTGGATCGGCTTGCCGTCGCGCGGCACAGGCTTGTCTTCCTTTTCGCCGTCGACCTCCCGGTACAGCCGCTGATGGGGTGGGATGTCGGCAAGAGCGTAGAGGTGTTCGCCCGTGGTGGGGTTCGGCGAGTCGTATGGTTCGCGGTTGACATGGATGCGCACCAAATGCGCGAGGACATCGACGGACATTTCGATAAACCTTCCTGCCTCTCGGCACTTGCATTGCGCGGGCGGCGTTGTATGACTGGTGTCCAGTCAGACAACACTCAGAGTGTTGAAAACGCCCTGTCCGCGAAGCGGGTGAGGGCGCGTTGTCCAGCCAGACAACACTATAAATGTGGCGAAATTCTGTCGGAGGTCGGATGCCGGAAACGGCTCTTGGAATTTGGTTGAAGGAGTTGCGGGAACGCCGCGGCATGAGCCTGCGGGAAGCCGCCGAACGAAGTCGCGTCGATCACGCCTACATCTACCGTCTTGAGACGGGCACGAAGGAGGCACCCTCGGCAGAGGTGGTCGACAAGCTGATATCGGCGCTTACGCCACCCGAGCGCGACGCGGAGATCCTTCGTTTTCTCGTCGACCGCACCAACATCGATGTGGGCCTTGTTAAGTTCGTCCAGGGCGATCCGACCGTCACGTTCGATCAGTTTCACATGATGACGACGGTCGTGAATCGCGGAGCACGACCCGACTACGCGACCTCTCTTGCCCGCATCCGCAAGTTCATGACTTAGGGAGCGCCACCGTGATCGATGAGCTCGACATCGCTATGAAGGCGCGTGAGTTCATCCGGTTGTGCGGCCCGTCGGCGGTGCCGGTTTCCGTCGATGCATACGCTGCGCAGATCGGTGGTCAGGTGCTCAAGGAGACGTTGGGGGAGAACGAGGACGCTTGGTCGTTCCGCGATAGCGCTGGCAGGTACCGCATCTGCGTGAACTGCACCCACAATGCGAGGCGCCAAAGGTTCAGCGTCTGCCATGAGGTGGCCCATGTCGTCCTCGGGATACCCTCCGACCACACGGCGCCGAGCTGGAGCTATTCGCGCCGGCCGCCGGGAGAGATTGCCTGCGACGTTTTCGCAGCCGAGCTGCTGCTGCCGTATCAGCAGTTCAAGCCTCGGGTCGATGGATCGGACCTATCGATCGCAGCGATCGGCAGCCTTGCGGACGAGTTCGACGCGTCGTTGATTTCCACGGGCTCGCGCTTCGCGACCTTCTCTCGCGAAATCTGCGCCTTGATCGTCTCCGAGGGAGGCAAAGTGCGCTACAGTGCCCGCTCCGCACGTCTCCGCGAAGCGCGGGGGTGGATCAGGCCGGGCTTTCCGCTGCCAACGGATTCTTTCAGCGCCCGCATACGCGCTGGTGAAAGACCGTCGGGCCGCGAGGACGCCGACCCGGATTCGTGGTTCGAGGACTGGGCGCGAGACGGAGCGCTGTTCGAGGATGCGTTGCACCTGTCACAGTGGGACCAGACGCTGACGCTTCTGTGGTTCGACGACGAAGGTCTCGCAGCTCCGGTTCCGGAACGAAAGCAATGGGACGACGACGCGTATCTGCTGCGCGAGCTCGATGGGATTCTTCCTTGGCCCAGCGGCAAGAAGCGTAGGTAGACATTTCAGGTTTCTGAACCAATGGCGATCTGGTCGCCGCCTAGTCAGCGCGCGGGCCCAGATGATCATCGCATCAAAAGATTCCCGATGTCGGGCCCCGTTACGCCGTCGAGGCCGAGGTGATCTGCACGGTGGCGAGGTCGCCGTCGTCCAGAACCTTCCGGACGTTCGCTCGCGCGTCATCGTCCGCCTTCGGGCCCATCATGACCTCGGTGATGTTGGCCTTCAAAAGGGGTTGGGGGATCTCCACGCGCGGACGCGCGGGTGCGTTCTTGATCGGGATGCCGGGCTTCTTGAGATCGTTAACGGCCAGAAGTCTGGTCTCGACCTGGTGGGCCCACTTGTCCGACTTGGTAGTTACTGAATTCCAGAGGATCTCGACGTACATGTAGGCGGCCATCAGATGCAGGAAAGCTTCCTCGTCTTCCGGCTTGAGCAGAAGTCCCTGCTGATGGGCCTGCTTGATCGTCTGCACCGCGCTGTCGACGATCGCAGCGTGGCGAATCTTCGCTGCGGGCTCGCCGTACTCGACCTTCCCGAGGAACGTCTTCTCCTCGGGTTTGTAGGTCTTCTTTTTCTCGAGCCCAAAGAGCTTGGGCCCCAAGCCGATCGCAATTCCTTTCCCGCCGTCGGCATAGTCGGCCCATTGCCTCGCATCGTCCTTTTGACCGAAGCTGGCCGAGTAGAATTCGAACCGGTCCCTGATCCTCGAGAAGGCCATGTCCTCGACCAGCGGCTTCAGAAAGACCTTCATGTTGACGTCCTCGCGCTCCAGCGCCGCGGCCAGCAGTGCATGGGAGATGGCGAACCCAAACGACAATTCCTGATCGTCATCCATGTGATAGACGCTAGTGAACCAGAACGTTTCCGAAGCGATGATCGCCTCCAGCGCTGCCACCGAGGTGTAGTGGAAAAGGGGCTCGGTCGGTGCGCCCCTCTCGTTGCCTTTCGCCATGCGAAGCACGCTGGCTTGGTTGAACCGATCGGCAAGCTTTTCCGCGCGGCGATGCATGATTCGGATGTCCCCCGAGGCCGTGGACGGAGCCTCACGGCGCATTGAATACCGGCGAAACGACCGCGTCGAGTGCATGTCGTTTTGGCGGCCGCCAAGAAGCCGGCGGCAGGGCGCCATCGGAAGTCGGCGTAGGCGGTCCTATGCGACCCCCGTATTGACGCCAGACCGCCTGGCAGGCCTGTCAAACAACGGTATCGCTCCGATATCTCTCAACATGTTCTGCGTGTCACTTGCCTACGCTGCGAGCGGATTATCGAGATCTAGAAGGCCGATGCCGTTCGGCTTTATGGTTCGCAGGTGCTTTGGAGGGACGTCGGGCAGAAGCTCTTGGATATTTTTTGCCAGCAACGCACGGGGCGGTACTGGGCCAACGAATCCTTTGGGATCACGGAGGCCGCCCGAACGGGGGATTGTGTCATGCACGGATCGTCATGCGACGTGACGAGCGGCGGCATAAACATCCGCACGGAATATCTTGACGCGAACGAGCCGGTCGTGAAGACACAGGTGTAGAAAGCCGGCATACGACTAGCCCAGCTACTCGATACTGCCTTGCAAAATTAGCTGGCGAATTCAAAACAGACGTGACGTTTCGCGTCCGGCTCTGCCGGTTGGGCTCTCGTAAACCGAGCAGCAAAGCTGCGTCTCGGCCTTCGGCTTCGATCCCTTCGCGCGATAATGTGTCGCTCGCCGGAGGCACTCGGTCCCGGGTCCCGCCTAAAGGCGGCGCTATGCTGGCCCTCCTGCGGGTGCCTTTTTAACCGGTCTCGCGACTGCCGACTGGCCTTCGCTTCGCTGCGGCACAGACGCCCTTTTCCTTTTTAGGCGCTAAGGGCTCCGCCCTCGCGCGGGCAAGGGTGAAATCCCGGAAGATCCGGGACCGGCCGGGGCGGTCTCCCCGACCTTCCGCGCGGACGGCAAGACCGGATAGTTGCCACCATCGGAATCCGCTTGTGCAGGCCGGGTGATCCCCCTCCGCCCCGGCCGCCTTTGCCCTTGCTACCCCGGTCTCGCCGACGGGCAGAGCCGCAGCGCAGCGCTGCGCCCCAAGCCCAAAGGAGAACGATCATGTCTGCCAAGAACGTTGAAATCATCCAGCAGAGCGGGACGGAGATTTTCATTCCGCTCAACAAGCTTAAGAAGTCCCCGAACAACGCCCGCAAGACGCCGCACAGCGAGGCGTCGATTGAGGCTTATGCGGCTAGCATCGCCGCGAAAGGCATCCTGCAAAATCTTGTTGTCGAACCGGAACTGGACGGTGATGGTGCGGCTACCGGCTTTTACTTCGTCACCATCGGCGAAGGCCGCAGGCTGGCGCAGCTTCTGCGCGTCAAGCGCAAGGAGATCAAGAAGGCCGAGCCAATCCGCTGCGTCATCGACACCGCGAATGACGCCTTCGAAATTAGCCTCGATGAAAACGTCACGCGCGAGAACATGCATCCCGCCGACCAGTTCGAGGCGTTCAAGAAGCTGGCGGAAGAACGCGGGTTCGGTGCGGAAGAAATCGCCGCCCGGTTCGGCGTGACGCCGCATGTGGTGCGGCAGCGCCTTCGCTTGGGTGCGGTGTCGCCCAAGCTGATGCAAATCTATCGCGACGGCGATCTGGCGCTCGACCAGTTGATGGCCTTTGCGATCGCCGAGGACCATGCCCGGCAGGAAGCGGCCTATGAGCGCCTATCCTATAACCGCGATGCCAGCACGATCCGCCGCCTGCTCACCGAAACCCACGTCGCCGCCACGGATCGCCGCGCGGTCTTCGTCGGTGCGGAGGCCTATACCGAGGTGGGTGGCACGATCCTCCGCGATCTCTTCACCGAGGATCGGGGCGGCTATTTCGAGGATGTGGCCCTTCTAGACCTGCTTGTGATGGCGAAGCTGGGGCGTGAAGCGACCTCCTTGCAGGAGGCTGAGGGGTGGAAGTGGGTGCAAGTCCATCTCGACTATCCCCACAGTCACGGACTGCGCCGGGCCTATCCGCAACCGGTGGACTTGTCCGCCGAAGATCAAGCTGCCTTGGATGCCGCACAGGCCGAGTTCGACAGCTTGACGGAGCAGTATGAGAGCGCGGAGGAATTGCCTGATGAAGTCGATGCGCGTCTGGGCGAGCTTGAAACTGTGATCGAGCGGCTTGAGGCGAAGCGTCAGGCCTATGATGCCGATGACGTCGCGCGTTGCGGGGCCTTCGTGATCCTCAATCACGATGGGACAGTGCGCGTCGAACGCGGCTTCATGCGGGCCGAGGACGAGAAACCGGAGCCGGAAACGCAGGACCAAAGCGGCGAAGCAGAGGGCGGTGACGCCGAGGGTGACAATTTGGGCGCGGAGGATGAGGATGCCGACGATCACAAACCGTTGTCGGACATCCTGATCCGCGATCTCACTGCGCACCGGACCCTCGGGCTTCGCCTCGCCTTGAGCGAACAGCCAGAGGTCGCCATTGTTGCGGTGACCCATGCGCTCGCCGCGCAAATCTTCTATCGCGGCGCGGACGCGCACGTTCTCGATATCCGTCTGGTCAACACAATGCTGGCCTCACATGCGGATGGTATCGACGATACAAAAGCCGGTAAGGCGTGGGCTGATCATCACGCGCGTTGGGCGGCGCAAATGCCGCGTGACGTGACCGACCTGTGGTCTTTTGTCGTTGAGCTTGACCATGATAGCCGCATAGCGCTGTTCGCGCACTGCGTTGCGCTCACGGTCAACGCAGTGAGACTGCCGTCGGAGCGCAGGCCCCGTGCGGTGGCAACGGCGAACCGGCTGGCGGAGGCCGTGTCACTCGACATGACCGCGCATTGGGCACCGACCGTGCAGGCCTATCTTGGTCGCGTCACCAAGACGCATATTCTTGCCGCCGTGCGTGAAGCTGTCAGCAATGAGGCCGCTGATTGGATGACGGACATGAAGAAGCAGGACATGGCGGAAGCTGCCGAGCAGTCGTTAGTCGGAACCGGATGGCTGCCTGTGCTGATGCGGACACCGCGTATCGGCCAAGAGCCTGCTGAACACCCGCAAGCGGATGCGGTCACGGAGACGAACTCTGACGCCTACTCCGTCGCTGCCGAATAAACGGCAGACCGGCACCGCTCAAGCGGTCCCGGCCTGCCATCGTGAGACGGTTGAAATTTATCTGCCGCGCGCCGGAGGGCGCGCGGCCGATCTTACGATACTCACGCCCTCCACGGGGCGCATTCTAGAAAGCGAAGCACTTTTCAAGATGAAGCCAATGGGGAAGGGCGCGTTATGGTCGGCGCCAAAGAGCCCGCCCGAAGGACGGTACGTCGCCGCGGATCATGCCGTGGCGCGACTTGCGATATCGGGTTCGACTGATCGACTCTCATTTTTCACCAGCGAGGTTACATCGTGACGGGCGTATCGATTTTTCCGAACATCGCGATTGCGAGCCGGCCCCACCGGTCTCGGGCTAAGAGTGTACCAACCGGCGCGCAGCAATGCGAGATCATGCGCTGTCGTTCGTCCGGTCACGCCTTCACTGTCGTTGATGCGCGGGCGCAGGTTTTTATGCGACCGGTGATGCCATGTCCTTGTGCGGCAGCGACGGCAGCGCTCATGGTCGTCTCCATCAGTCCGTTTTTGGCGCGTCCCACGCAACCTCGAATGGACGGATCAGGCCCGAGGGCCGGCTGCGCCTCGATCGCCTTCCCGCAACGGCTACGCCGGCTTTTTTCCCCTGCCGCGAAGTGGCGGCATTCCTCGCGAGGCAAAAAAGCCGTCTGCCGCCGTCCTCCGCTGCGCTGCGGGCCTGACGGCTGCGGGCCGATCGCTCCCCGGGCCAAGGACCGCCATCGAGGCTGCGATGGTCGCGGCCCGACAACAGAACGGAGACCACCATGGCTACCATCGGAACCTTCACTGCGTCGAACAACGGCTTCACCGGCTCGGTCAAGACACTGACGCTCAACGTCAAGGCGACATTCGTCGCGACCGACAAGGAAAACGACAAGGCGCCCGACTATCGTATCGTGACCGGCGCCACAGAGTTCGGCGCGGCCTGGAAGAAGACCGCACGGGAGACCGATCGCGAATATCTCTCGGTCAAGCTCGATGACCCCAGCTTCCCGGCGCCGATCTACGCATCGCTGGTGAAAGGCGAGGGCGACGACAGCTACACGCTAATCTGGTCCCGCCGTAACGGCGACTGATCCAACCCAATCGACGCGCCCCGCCTCTTCGGAGGCGGGGCTTTTTTCTGTGTTCATGACCACAACGGCGCAGAAAGAAGGGGGAAGGTCTTCGGCCTCCTTGTCGTTGGATGATCGCTAAGGGCTCCGCCCTCGCGCGCGCAAGGGTAAAGCGCCGAAGCCGGCGCCGGCCGGAGTGGTCTCCCCGGTCTTCCGCGCCAAGAGGAATTCATAGGACGCATGAATTCCACACGCGTGCAGACGCGCGCCCCGCTGGGCGGGTGATCCCCCTCCACTCCGGCCGCCCTTGCCCTTGCTACCCCGGTCTCGCCGACGGGCAAGGTTGCAGCGCAGCGCTGCGCTTCAACCTGCCCCAAAGGAGAATGAGCGATGACCATGCTATCCTTGACCCAGAACGAGCAGCCCGTTTCCAGCGGCTTTCGCGTTGACGTATCGCGCGGCGAGCGTGTTGGCCGCGTGTCGTCGGAATGGTTTTCCCGACCCGATGACGAGCGTTATCTGAGCCTGACCGATCTTTATGAAGCGGTATGCCGCCGCGCCGAGCGTGCGCAGACCCGCACCGTTGAAAGCCGTGCGGTCAGGGCGGAGGCAAGCCGTGACAGCGCCGAGCGGCTGGACCTGATCGTGCCGGGGCGTGATGAACCCGTTGCGCCGACGCATTGGAGCTTTGGGCAATTGTGCAGTCTTGTCGGCGCACCGTCATCCTATCTACGGCAGCTTCCCGCGCCGCTGGCTGGGATCAATCTGCAACACGGCTTGCTGTCCCACCGCGCCGAGTTGCTGAAAACCTTGGAGGCTGATGACGGTCGTGTCGAGCTTCGCGCCGTGACCGGCCCGGACTATGGCCGCATTTGGGATCACGAGTTGGTCGCCGCCGTCATGAAGATCGCGGGCAATGGGACCGAAGATACACGCTGGAAGGTGCCGGGCGTGCTCGATTGGAACAGCATGACGCACAATCCATTCGTGGACATCACCAAGGACACCACGACGCTCTACGCCAGCGACCGCGATGTATTCCTGTTTCTGGTGGATGACACGCATCCCATCGAGGCAGGACGTTTGTCGGATGGATCGCCGGATTTGTATTTCCGGGGCTTCTATTGCTGGAACAGCGAAGTCGGATCGAAGACGCTCGGCATTGCCTCATTCTATCTTCGGGCCGTCTGCATGAACCGCAATCTCTGGGGCGTTGAGAACTTCGAGCAAATCACCATCCGGCATTCCAAATTCGCCGCGCAGCGGTTTGCGCATGAGGCGTCACCCGCTCTGACAAGCTTCGCCGATTCGTCGCCTGCGCCGTTCATTGCCGGGATCAAGGCCGCGCGGGACCGGATCGTCGCTCGCAACGAAGAGGATCGGGAGAGCTTCTTGCGCAAGCGCGGCTTCTCCAAGTCGGAGACGGCGAACATCATCGCAACCGTATTGCATGAAGAAGGCCATCCGCCGGAAAGCGTGTTTGATTTCGTGCAGGGGATCACCGCACTCGCGCGCGGCAAGGTGTATCAAGATGCGCGCCTTGAACTTGAGGGGAAGGCGAAGCGGCTGCTGGAACGTGTCACCTGATGAGCGAATGGCCGCGCAGCCGGAAGTCCGGTTGCGCGGCTAGCGCTTCTCGAGACATTGGGTTTTGCAATTTTCCGCCGATCCGTTTTCCGGATCGGCGGCGGACGCGCAGCCGCGTCCGTGGCTCGCCGCGCCCGCGGCTCGGGAAGCACTGGCCGACTTCTGTCATTTTCCACCTAGAAAGCACTAGAGCCGATCGACATTCATTGGTTCCAGATCATTGCTGCGGCGAGGTGGATGAAGCCAGCAAAGTGCGAGGTTCGTCTGTCATAGCGTGTGGCGAAGCGCCGGAAGTGTTTGAGTCGGCAGAAGCAGCGCTCGATCCGATTGCGCTGCTTGTAGACGTTGATGTCGTGCGGAATGATGACCTTGCGGGTTCGGTTGGACGGGATGACCGCTGTTGCCCCCATATCGGCGATGATCGCGCGTAGCGCGTTGCTGTCATAGGCCTTGTCGGCAAGCACGGCTTCGCCGGCCTGGCCCTGGAGCAAGGCAGGCGCCTGGGTGACGTCGCCAGCCTGTCCGGCTGTGATGATGAAGCGGAGCGGGCGACCAAGTGTATCGGCCAGCATATGGATCTTCGTGGTCAGTCCACCTCGGGAACGCCCCAGCGCCTGATCTTTAGCCCCCCTTTTCCGCCCGCAGCCTGCTGGTGAGCGCGAACGATGGTGCTGTCGATCATCAGATACTGATTATCCCGGTCTGCCGTCAGGGCTGTGAACACGCGTTCCCAGACCCCGGCATGGCACCAGCGGCTGAACCGCCGATGTACCGTCTTCCACTTGCCGTACCGTTCCGGCAGGTCGCACCAATGCGCACCCGAGCGCAGAACCCACAAACAGCCGTTCACGAATAGGCGGTTATCAGCCGCTGTGCGTCCTGCGTCGCCAGCCTTGCCCGGCAGCAGCGGAGAAATCTTCACCCACTGCGCCTCATTCAATTCGTAGCGCTTCGCCCCCATCACTTGCTCCGTGCAAATCATGGAGCCCTATGAATCAGCGATTGAACCTCTTGGGAATCCTGAATGTCGATCGGCTCTAGGCCGACTTCGGCCTCTTTTTCTCACTGGCCGGAGATGGTCGTGTGAGCAGATCTGCCGCCTCAACACCGAGAACTCGCGCAAGCCTATCCAGAACATCAATGCTGGCTGCGTAAACGCTCCGCTCAAGTGCACTGATGTAGGTGCGGTCGATTTCAGCAAGATGTGCCAATTCTTCTTGCGACAGGCCCTTAACCCGTCGGAGTTTTCTCAAATTGAGTGCCAGCACCTCTCGTATATCCATGCCCAAGAGGGCAGCGTCTTGAAGAGTATTTCACCACGGAGTATTCTCTACAAAAATGCTGGTGCAACCGTTGATCCCTTCCAGTAAGTGCAACGGCGCTATAAAGATTGTGAATATTTGAGTAGGAATTTCATGAAGAACCCGCCGCTTGATCCCGACGTTGCCGACGTCGCGCCGACCGATCCGGCGCTAACGGTCTACGATGAGCAGCATGTTGTGACGTACATGCGCCTCTTAGCGGCCGAGTCAGACGGGGCGGATTGGCAAGACGTCGCGCGGATCGTGCTGCATATTGATCCAGACCGCGAACCAGTTCGCGCGCGCAATGCGTTTGATAGCCATCTGGTCCGCGCCAAATGGATGACGGAGCATGGCTATCGCCATTTATTGCGCGGAGGCGCGGCAAAGTAGACGAAATCGGTCATACAAACTTTCATTTGCGGAAAGGAATTATCTTCGTATGGCGATCACATTTGAGCATCAGGCGTTATGCTCAAAAAGAGGCTTCCTGCAACGTTATCGATCAGGGTTATTGCGCTGCAATCCTTCTGTTGTCGTAGGGAAGCAGAGCAATGCCTGAATTCGACTGGCGAGCGCCAGAGTCGTACAAGCGCGTACAAGATGCCGAAATCACCGCCATCGCCTGGGAATACCTTCGTCGCAATCCGGACTATCGGCGTGACTACGACGGGATGGTCAAGGCCGGACGCGTCCATAATGTGACAGCCGGATTCAGGGGGAGATGGGGCCTCTGCTTTCGCTCATGATCCGCAAGGGTCCTTTGACGAACAGACGATCTTCTGGGCGCCGGAGGCTCTGCCGACGGTGGTGCCAATCGGTCGACCCGCATCTTCTTCGAATGTTGACGGCGTAGGGCAGTCGCTCGTCGATCTGACGGCGGGCGATCTGCGCCGAGCGTCCGACGGTTGGCACGCGGTTCTGCGCATTCGTGGAGCTGAGCATCGTCTGTGGCTGGCTGAGCCGCCGACGATGAGCATGTCGTATACGGCGGTGCTGCCGCTCGACTCTGACTTCGAAGTTCGCGCGCACGCTGCCCACCGGCTGTGGCGGGCCATCAATGGGCGTGTGCCCGGTCCCGCATTCCATGAACTGTCTCTTCAGCGTCGTGAACGTTTGCTTCTGGCGGTTCGTGCGCTCGATGGGCGCATGGACGGCGGCAGCTATCGTGCGGTCGCAGAAGTGTTGTTCGGCAAGAAGCGCATCCCCGAGCGCGCCTGGAAAACCCACGATCTCCGCAACCGGACCATCCGTCTCGTGCAAAGCGGTTTTGCGCTGATGCGCGGCGGCTATCGCGAGTTGCTGCGTTACAGGCGCAAACAGAAGTAGCTCAGATTTCGCAGGGGTATCGCAAACGCACCCCCTGATGATCGGCATCCCCCTTCGCGGTCTTGCTCCTCCATCGTGACAACCGACGCGCAACGGTTCTCGCTGACGCGCGGTGTTATCAGGGAGCCTTCAAATGCCCGATCTTATGGCCGGCTTGCCGCCGCGCTTTCTGCGCACCCCCGAGGCCGCGCGATTCCTGGGTCTCTCCGGCCGCACGCTGGAAAAACACCGCACCTACGGTACCGGTCCAACCTACCGGAAGATCGGCGGCCGCGTCGTCTACGCGCTCGACGATTTGCAGGCCTGGGCCGATCGCGGTGCCAAAACGTCAACGTCCGATCCGGGGAAGGGTACCGTGCTGCCCGCCAAGAAACACGAGGCGGTGCTGCGTCCGTATGCCGGTCAAGAGCGACGTTGATTGTCGGGGAGCGCGTCGTGACGAGGCATCGGCATAAATCGGAGCGCGAACAGCTCGATCTCTTTCGCGCGTTGCCCGGCGATCTCGCGCCACGCGATGCGCAGGATCTGATGGCGTATCCGTTCTTTTCGCTCGCAAAATCCAGGCGTGTCGTGCCGATCGATTTTCGCGCGGGAACAATCGCCATTCGTGTCGAGGCCGTGCCGGAACATGGCATGGCGACCATCTGGGATGCGGATGTTCTGATCTGGGCTGCCTCGCAGATAGTCGAGGCGCGTGACGCCGGTTTGAAGACGTCGCGCCTGATGGCTGCAACACCTTACGAAATTCTGACCTTCGTCGGCCGCGGCACCGGTGCACGCGATTATGATCGGTTGAAGGCCGGTCTCGACAGGCTGCAATCAACCACGGTGCTGACCTCGATCCGCCAGCCGACAGAACGACGGCGGCATCGATTCTCCTGGATTAATGAGTGGAAGGAGATCGCCGATGCACATGGGCGACCATCTGGCCTTGAGCTGATCCTGCCGGACTGGTTCTACGCCGGCGTCCTGGACGACGCGCTCGTGCTGACAATTGACCCCGCCTATTTCGATCTGACCGGTGGACTTGAGCGCTGGCTTTATCGGCTGGTCCGCAAGCACGGCGGTCGCCAGGAAGGCGGCTGGAGCTTCGACTTTATCTACCTTCACGCCAAGTCCGGCAGCCTCTCGCCGCTCAAGCATTTTGCTTACGACCTGCGCGAGATCGTCCGTCGCCAGACGTTGCCGGGCTATCGGCTCATGATCGAGCGTGACCTACGCGGCACCGAGCGTCTCATCTTCGCGCCTCACCCGGTCGATCCATTCGCTGCGCGGCTGCGCAAGCGCGGGCTCCTTCCTCAATCGGAGGGCGGCCTGTGAATCAGCTCATGCTATCGGGGACCGCAACCCTCGTGCCATCAGGGACTTGGTCTTCGTGCTATCGGGGACCGAAACCGAGTCTAACGCCTTGTGGTTCAACGCTTTGCAGCGCCCGTAACTTTCCTAACCTAAAATCCTTCGGATTTTCTCTAACGGACCCGGCGTTCATTGCTGCGGGGGATAACCAGCAAAGGCTCAGCGCGAGCACAGTTCGCGTCTCGTTTCCGAGTCCGATGCAGAACCCAAGCATTGGCAAAACGTGGCTGCGGCAACAGGTGCGCTCTGCGCAAGGCCGGGCCGCGATGGCGTTGCTGTCGGTCAAACACCCACATCGATTGCCAGGTTCCGCCCCACGCAATCGGTGTCTCCGATCGCTGAAGCATGGCCGACGTGCATCGTCGCCGTCGACCTGCAACTAGGCTCATCTTTTCAAGCATGGAGGAAGTTCATGAGCGATCTCACGCAGGTCGAGATTCTGTGGCTTGAGAAACGTATCGAGAACCGGATTCGCTTCGGCCGCATTGTCGAAGAACAGATTCTCGATCGCCGTCGGCGCGTTGTGTCATTTGCGCCCGGCAGCATCTTCGCGTTCGTCCGCTGGACCTCAAATGACTTTGGCACGGTCATCTCGCGGATCGACATCTTGCGCGCAGTCGCGGCCGGTCAGCGTTGTTCAACGGTACCCTATGTGAAACCCGGCGGCGAAATTCTGTTGCGGCTGTCGGGCTGGCCCAAGGTCGAGCGGGTGCTGCAACTGATCGATGCGATCGAAGCGCTCGGCATCGATCCCGCGGATGCTGCACCCGATTATTGGCATCACGTCCATAACCGCTTGTCGGTCAACGAAGCTCCACGGACCTACACAAAATCGCGTCACCAGGCCTGGCTTCACCGGCGGAGGATTGCGCCATGAATGATCGGTTCGCGACGCTCGCAGTTATGCTTATTGGGATCACCGTTCTCGTTGCCCCGGCCGTCACGGAGCCGGTTCCCCTCTACGTGTGGAATGCTTCCGGAAGTGTACCGCTTGGCCTCTATCGCTTGCGGCCCGCAGGCAAGTTGTTTGTCACCGAACTCGTCGCCATCAAGCCACCCGAGCCGCTGGCGACCTTTCTTGGCCTGAACGGCTATCTGCCAGTCGGCATTCCCATGTTGAAGCGGGTGCTGGCGCTTCCGGGGCAAACGGTTTGCAGAAGCGGGCGCACAATCTCGGTCGATCAGATCGACATGGGCGAGGCGCGCGAGCGAGATAGTCGCGGCCGGCCGCTGCCGGTCTGGCACGGCTGTCGTGTTGTCTGCGAGGACGAACTCTTTCTCATGAACTGGCAGTCGAAGGACTCGCTGGACGGTCGCTACTTCGGGCCGATCGCGGCATCCGCCGTTGTCGGCCGTGCATTCCCTGTCTGGACCAAGGAGGAGTGATGGTGCGCATTTCTCTTTCTCGATCTGCCATTCCTCTGTTCGACCGGATGCTGCACCATTCCTCCGTCCCGCCCAGAATTCGCAACGCCGCCGCGCGCAGCGGCGGTCCAGGGCGGCCGCAAGGCCGGCGCGAAGCAGCTTTACCCTGGATGGGCGCGAGCACGGTGGCATGTTTGCGTCGTTTAGGGACGGCAGCTTGTACCGTCGTGATGGTGTTGTCGTTTGCGATCGTGCAGGTTGATGCCGCACAGGTTGATAACGCATCAACCGGACATCCGCCGAGCGCACGGCCTGCCGTGTCGTTTGCGAATCTCATCGAAGAGGCCTCACGCCGCTTCGCCTTACCGGCGCACTGGATACGCGCCGTGATGACTGTCGAAAGTGCCGGTGACGTGCGGGCCAGATCGCCAAAAGGCGCGATGGGGTTGATGCAGATCATGCCCGAGACCTGGGCGGACCTGCGTGCACATCACCGCTTCGGCCATAATCCTTACGATCCGCGCGACAACATTCTGGCCGGTGCTGCGTACCTGCACGAACTGTACGACCGCTATGGCTCGCCCGGTTTCCTCGCCGCCTATAATGCGGGCCCTGGCCGCTACGAACAATATCTCGCGGGCCGACCGCTGCCGGCCGAGACCCGCGCTTATGTGGCAACTCTTGCTCCATTGGTCGGTGGCGGTGAACTCGCCGGTTGGATCTCCGTCGCAGTTCGTCATTCGAAGTCATGGACCGAGGCGCCGGTGTTCATCAGGCGACCCGAACGCACAACCGCTGCCGATCAGGTGTCGGCTGCGCGGCGATCGGACCACGCTCCAGCGACCGGCCCGATGCGCGATCTCTCTGCAATTCTGCCGCAAGCGCGCAGCCTTTTCGTTGTTCGATCCAGCGCGGGAGACCTGCAATGACTGGATGTGCAGTCTGGCTCGCCATGGCGTGCTCCGGGATAGAATGGCTGGGAAGGCGAGGACAGCAGGGAAGCACGACAGCGGGACGGCGAGATAAAAGCGGCTCACCGCTCGAACCGCAAGCCATTGGAATGGCTTGGGTTCGGCCGTGCCGGTCGGTCGGGGAGCGTGCCGCGCCTGATGCTTTCCCCAATGAATTCAATTGTATTTTCAGCACTGCTCCCCATTCAGCGTTTGTGGAGCCTTTGCCATGAGTGCAGGCGACAGCGATTTTCGCATCCGGCCTGGCCGCATCCGCGGCACGCGAGCGCCAAAGCCGAAGAGCTTCATCAATCAGGTGCTGCGTGCGGCGAAGAAAGCCGGTCACAGCTCCAGTCTTGCAGCTGTGGGTAAGCGCTCCTCGAGCTACGGGCGCTCGACCTTCGGGCGCGGCCGGATCAGTTTTAGCCGTAGCCGCCTGTTCAGCCCGGCGCGGCGCGCGGTGGTGAAGGCTCGCATCGTTCGGCATCAAGGCCGTTCCTTCCGTTCCGCGCCACTGACCGCTCATCTCTCGTACCTCAAGCGCGATGGTGTCACCCGTGACAGCGAGAAGGCGGTGATGTTCGATGCCGGCAGTGACCGCACTGACGACGGGGGCTTCGCCGATCGCTGCAAGGACGACCGGCATCATTTCCGTTTCATCGTCTCGCCCGAGGACGCCGGTGAGATGACCGATCTCAAAGCCTTCACGCGCGATCTCGCCCGGCAAATGGAAGTCGATCTCGGTACTCGGCTCGATTGGGTCGCCGTCGATCACTGGAATACGGACAATCCACATGTTCATCTGCTCGTGCGCGGCGTCGATCAGACCGGCGCCGACCTCGTGATCTCCAGAGACTACATCAGCCGGGGCCTACGCTCGCGCGCCGAGGAGTTGGCATCTATCGAGCTTGGTCCCAAGCCCGAGCACGAGATCCGCAACGCCCTGGAAAAGGAGATCGCGGCCGAACGCTGGACGCGGCTCGACGTCGAGATCCGCATGGCCGCCGATGAAACCGGCGCCATCGACCTGCGCTCCGAAAATCCCGGCCAAGGCGATCCCGAAATCCGCCGCCTGATGATCGGGCGGCTCCAGCACCTGGAGAAGATGGGCCTTGCCGCGTCGGCCGGCTCCGGCGAATGGATGGTCGGGCTGGAGGCCGAGCGCAATCTTCGCGATCTCGGCATGCGCGGCGACATCATCAAGACCATGCATCGCGCCTTCACGGAACGCGGGGATGCTCGCGGCGTCGCCGACTATGTGATCGATAGTGAGAAGCCGAACTCGCCGATTGTCGGCCGGCTGGTCGACAGGGGACTGCATGACGAACTGACCGGCGAGGCCTATGCCGTCATCGATGGCACGGACGGTCGCGCCCACCATGTTCGCTTCCGAGGAATCGAGGCATTCGAGCACGCCCCGCCGATCGGAGGGATCGTCGAGGTCCGCCGCTTTGGTGGGCTGGATGATCCGCGCCCGATGTTGGTGCTCGCCAACCGCAGCGATTTCGACCTCAATCAGCAGATCACTGCACCCGGCGCGACCTGGATCGACCATCGCCTCGTCGAGCGCGATCCGATGCCGCTCGCCATGGGCGGATTTGGTCGCGAAACGCGCGATGCCATGCAGGCTCGTGCCGAACATCTCACAGGCGAGGGGCTCGCCCGCCGGCAGGGTCAGCGCATCATCATGCAGCGCGATCTCTTGAACACCCTGCGTCGACGCGAACTGGACGCGGCGGGTGCAAAACTCTCAGCCACGACGGGATTGCAGCATATGAAGGCCGCGACCGGCGAGCATGTGAGCGGCACCTATCGTCAACGCCTGACGCTCGCCTCCGGCCGTTTCGCCATGGTCGACAATGGCCTCGGTTTCCGGCTCGTGCCCTGGTCGCGCGAGATCGAGAAGAAGCTCGGCCAGCACGTCGCCGGCGTCACCAAAGACGGTGGCGGCATCGAGTGGAGCTTTGGTCGCAAACGAGATCTGGGCTTGTAGCTCCGTCGTTTCCACCACCCTCAATCACAGACAAGGACGTTCGTCATGTCCGCGACCAAAATCCTCTGGGGCCAAATCATTGTCGTCTTCCTGATCGTGTTGCTCACCATCTGGGGCGCGACCGAATGGACGGCGTGGCGACTCGGCTTCCAGCCGGAGCTCGGCCGGCCCTGGTTCGAACTCGCCGGGATGCCGGTCTACTATCCGCCGGTCTTCTTCTGGTGGTGGTACATCTTTGATGCCTATGCACCACAGGTCTTTGTCGAGGGCGGCTTCATAGCTGCTTCCGGCAGCTTCATCTCGATCGCGGCGGCGATCGGCATGTCAGTGTGGCGGGCACGGGAGGCGAAGAACGTCGAGACCTACGGTTCGGCGCGCTGGGCCGATCTGCGCGGGGTGAAGGCAGCCGGGCTGCTTGGCGCCGATGGCGTCGTGCTGGGCCAGCTCGGCCATGAGTATCTGCGTCACGACGGCCCGGAGCATGTGCTGTGTTTTGCGCCAACCCGTTCCGGCAAAGGCGTCGGCTTGGTCGTGCCGTCGCTCTTGACCTGGCCGGGCTCGGCGATCGTCCACGACATCAAGGGCGAGAACTGGCAGCTCACCGCCGGTTACCGTTCGCGGCACGGCCGCGTGCTGCTGTTCGATCCAACCAACGCCAGGTCTTCGGCGTACAATCCACTGCTGGAAGTCCGCCGCGGCGAATGGGAGGTGCGTGACGTCCAGAATGTCGCCGATGTGCTGGTCGACCCGGAGGGGTCGCTCGACAAGCGGAACCATTGGGAGAAGACCAGCCATTCGCTGCTCGTCGGCGCGATCCTGCATGTCCTCTATGCCGAGGTGGACAAGACGCTGGCCGGCGTCGCCGCGTTCCTCTCGGACCCCAAGCGGCCGATCGAGACGTCGCTGCAAGCGATGATGACCACGCCGCACCTCGGCGAGAAAGGTCCGCATCCCGTTGTTGCCTCGACCGCACGCGAGCTGCTGAACAAGTCCGACAATGAACGGTCGGGCGTGTTGTCCACTGCCATGTCGTTTCTCGGCCTCTACCGCGACCCCGTCGTCGCCGAAGTGACGTCCCGCTGTGATTGGCGGATTGCCGACTTGATCGCCGATCCCCAGCCCGCCACGCTCTACCTTGTGGTGCCGCCGTCCGATATCTCGCGGACCAAACCGCTGATCCGCCTCGTGCTGAACCAGATCGGCCGCAGACTCACCGAGGATCTGCATGCGAGGGATCGCCGTCACCGCATCCTGATGATGCTCGACGAGTTCCCAGCACTTGGCCGGCTCGACTTCTTCGAATCCGCCCTGGCCTTCATGGCGGGTTACGGCATCAAGAGCTTTCTGATCGCGCAGTCGCTGAACCAGATCGAAAAGGCCTACGGGCCCAACAACGCGATCCTCGACAACTGCCATGTCCGCGTCAGCTTTGCCACCAACGACGAGCGCACGGCGAAGCGTGTCTCGGATGCGCTGGGTACAGCGACCGAGATGCGCGCCATGAAGAACTATGCGGGTCACAGGCTGAATCCCTGGCTTGGTCACCTCATGGTCTCGCGGCAGGAGACGGCAAGACCGCTGCTGACGCCGGGCGAGGTGATGCAGCTCCCGCCCACTGACGAGATCGTCATGGTTGCCGGTACGCTCCCGATCCGGGCTAAGAAAGCTCGCTACTACGAGGATCGCCGTTTCACCGAACGGGTGCTGGTGCCGCCTGATCCCGCGAAGTCTGGCCAGTCGTCACGGACGGACGGATGGTCGGCTCTAATACCGCAGCCACCGGACGCTGTGCTGCTTGGTGAGATCCACAAGGCGGAACAGGACGCTGCCAACAGCGGCTTGCGCCGCGAACCCGAGCTTCCCGATCACATCGCCATCGTCAGGGAGACGACCGACCCGAGGCCGGCGGAAGAGTTTGCCATTGTGCTCGATGACGAGTCGGACGATGCCGCCAGTCGGACCCGCATTCTGCGCCAGCAGATGCGTGGCATCGCCCGCCAGGTCTCGCTTGACCCGAATGATGGCATGGAGTTGTGAGACCATGCGGGACCGGATGAATGTGTATTTTCCGCCGGAGCTTCTGAAGCAGATCGCCGATCTCGCCGACCGCAAGAAGCTTTCTCGATCGGCGATCGTGGAAGCGGCCGTCGTCTCATTCCTATCTCCGGACGGAGCGGACAGGCGCGAGGCGGCGTTCGCGCGCCGTCTCGACCGGCTGTCGCGACAAATGCAGAGGCTGGAGCGGGATGTTGGCCTTACCGCCGAAACGCTGGCCTTGTTCATTCGCTTCTGGCTGACGATTACGCCACCCCTGCCGAATGATGCGCAGGCTGCCGCCCAGATCAAGGGCCGCGAGCGCTTTGAAGGTTTTATCGAGACCCTTGGCCGCCGACTACAGAAGGGCCAGAGTTTTTTACGCGAGATCCCGGACGACATTGTGAACCAAAAAACAGATGGAGCTGATCGATCTCTCTGACTAGAAATCTTTAGGACCAACAGGTCGATCGAGGAGGCTTCGGTACCAATCAAACTCCTGAAGGCTGACGAGTGGGCGATGTTTACGGGCGGGCCGAGCGCGCAAATGGGGGCATTGGTGTGCGGCCGGGACACCGCGAACTCTGCGCCGCCTAAACGCCTGACGACGTCACTTTCGCGCTCGACTGGTTGAACTTACGCGCAACGGCCTCAAGTACAAAGTCACCGTGCGCATCATTGATGGACTCGAATTTGCCGGTGCCGCACAACACCGCTGAGCGTTGATGCGAACTGCCGAGGATAACGATCGATAATGCAACATTATCACTCGTTTTTATTAACCATAACCTGGGGCGCTTTGGGCCGATTTAATGGCGCAAAGCGCCGTACCGCCTTACGCTGCGCCATGTCGTCCCGCGCCCACATCATTCCCGCAGCACCCCGCCGCTTCCCGCCGATGCCGGGCTGGGCGCGGCTGCGCGATGTCCCTGGTATGACGGACGATGCGCCATTTGTCGCTGGCGCAGCGCTTGCCGCGCTGCACCCGATCGCGCGCGACGAACATCTGCTGGGCACGTTGTGGCGCCAGCGCCTCGCGCTCACTTGCGCAGCTAAGCTGGCCGGGCAGGGCGGCCGGACGGAAGACGAAGCGAGGCTGCGTGACGCTTGGTATCTGCGCCAAAGCAGCGACGATCCGGGCCCGGCCGGCCACGTGCTCGGCGCCTGGCGCCGGCTCGGGACCAGCAAGGCGCTCACGCTGAAGGAGACGTGGCCGACACTGCTGCCGGCGCTCATGGCTTGCCGCGACGACGAAGCGCTGCAGGAGACGATCGCATGTGCCCTCGCGCAATGCATCGGCGGCGGCAATCCGGTGCAAGCCGCCGCGGCAACGGCGGCGATGAGCCTGCGGCTGCGACCGGACTGCTGGCCGCTGGCCCTGTGGCTGGCCGATGCCGTGCTCGCCCATCGCCTCAGCTGGCCGGCGCCGGTGCCGCTGCTGGCGGCGCATCTCACCGGCAATGGTCTGCGCCGGGCGGCAACGAACTGCGATGAGCAAGGCTGGATGCAGGTCTGCAGCCTGGCTTATGCGCGCGCCGCGGCGGCGGCATGGGACCGCTATGCCGAGCTCGGACACCGCGCCGATCGTTTGCTCGGCGCGGCGCCGAAATTGCGAGGCAAGGACGCCGACACCATGGTGGCGACCTTACTCAGCGAGGACGCGCAGCCGGCGCGGGGAGGGCAGACCGCCAGCGATCGCTCCAGCCGCCGGCTGTTCGAACGTCTGGTGTCGCTCGGCGTCGTCCGCGAACTGACCGGCCGCCCCACGTTCAGACTGTACGGGCTGTAGAATGGGACGCCGACCAAAAGCCAACGTCACGCTGGATACCTCGCTGCCGGATCTGCCGAGCGCGCTACGCTGGCGCGAATGGATGGGCCGCGTCGAAGCGGTGATCTTTGCCGCACGTGAACCGGTCACCCGCGCCATGCTGGCGAAGGTCGTCGGCCCCGACTGCAACCTCGATCTGATCATCGATGACATCCAGGCCGAGCTGCGCGGCCGCCCCTATGAGCTGGTCGCCGTCGCCGGCGGCTGGCAGCACCGCACCCGCAAACAGTTTGCCGATGCGATCCGCACCGCAACCGGGGCCGGGGAGCCGGGCAGCACGCTGTCGCCGAGCGAGATGCAGGTGCTGCTGTGCGTGGGATACTTCCAGCCGATCACCCGGGGCGAGCTCGGCAAGTTCTTCGGCAAGGAGATCAGCCGCGACGTCATCGGGCATCTGCGCAGGCTCGACCTGATCGGCTCCGGGCCGCGGGCGCCGCAGCCCGGCGCGCCGTACACCTATGTGACGACCAAAGCGTTCCTGACGCAGTTCGGATTCGATACGTTGCGCGACCTGCCGGACATCGAGGCGCTCGAGGATGCCGGGCTGCTGAGCAAGGACAAGCGGTTTGCAGGGGACGTCTTGCCCGGCGCCGGTGACGAGTAAGGTCTCTACAGCAGGTCCTTTGAATGAACGCCTTCGTCAGGCGCGCAGGGCGGGCGAGAGCCTCAGCGCCGGAACGCGGAGCCGAGGAGCCAGAATATCGTGCGGATGGCGACGATCACCGCGGTGATCTGAATCCAGAGAAATCCACCAAGCTCGCGCAGGATGATCTCTGCCTGGGCTCCCCAGTAGCTCGGCAGGGAATCCCCGACGGATTCGATAGCGCGCGTGCCAGCGCGCATGCCGTCGCGGATCCACTCGGGCTTGTAGACGAAGGTCACGATGAGGAGCCCCCAAGCGAGCAGCATGGTAAAAAATCGGAAGCTTTGCACCCGTGCGTGATGTTTGAAGCCGGTGTATCTTGGTTCGGGCGGCATCGCGTATCCTATCAGGCGAGGGGCAATGTTTTTATTTGGAAGCCTAACCTACAACCACTGAATTAGCTCCGGGCCAATGAGTCGGGCCGTCTACAGGGTACCTGGGGCGATACGGCTTGACCTAGACCACGCTTTCGCGCGGCCTGCCGGCAGGCCAGCACCGACGAACCAGCTACTCGCTCTGATAGAAAAGATTGGGCTCTACCCCGAAAACGCGTTACGGTTTCCGAGCGCAAAACACGCGTGGATTGGGAGAGAACCATTGATACGCGAAATTAGCGTTGCGAATGTCGCAAGTTATTCGCCCACAGGCATTACGCTTAAGGAGCTCAAGCCGGTCAATTTTTTCTTCGGAACAAACGGCACCGGCAAAACCACGATTTCGCGCGTGATAGCAGATCCGGCCACCTATCCGACCTGCACAGTAATTTGGGCCGAAGTGCAGCCGCTTAAGGCACTCGTGTACAACCGCGATTTCGTGGCTCAAAACTTTACACCGCAGCTCAAGGGGATTTTTACGCTCGGCAAGGCCGAGCAGGATACTCTCGACAAGATCGCCAAGGCTAAGAAGCAGATCAACGAAACGCGCGAGGATATTGGCAGACTTCTGGGTACACTGGGGCCTGCCGATAACTCGGATGGCAAACGCCGGGAGCTGAAACAGCTGCGCGAAAAATTCGAGGCGGAGTGCTGGCAGATCAAAGGCCGCCACGACGCAAGTTTTAAAGATGCGTTTACCGGTCTCCGAAATTCGAAGGACAAGTTCTGTGACCGCGTGCTGCACGAACTTGAGCAGAACACAGCCGAGCTTGTCGCCCTGGACGCACTCAAAGCGCGGGCAGTTAGCATATTCGATCAATCCGTGGAAACTCTTACTCCCATCATTCCGCTCGATGCGCGCGATCTGCTTGAAGCGGAGGCCGAGCCGATTCTTGCCAAGAGAGTAATTGGCAAAGAAGACGTTGATGTTGCGGCACTGATCCGGCGTCTTGGGAATAGCGATTGGGTGCGACAAGGCTTGCCATACCTCGAAAAGGGTGGCCAGTGTCCCTTCTGCCAGCAAAAAATCCAGGACGACCTGGCTGACCAATTGAACGCCTATTTCGACGAAGCGTTTCAAGCCGATACGGCGGAGATAGCGCGCACCTTTGAGCGTTACGAAGTGCACTCAGAAGATATCGGCAGAAAGCTGCGAGACAACTGCCGGCGCAGAGCATCGCTTTATAAACGAGGTTTCTTTCCGCGCGGATATCGACCGGCTTGCGGCGCGTCTTGCAACGAACCGGCGTTTACTCGAAGGGAAAAAGAAAGAGCCGAGTGCGCCCGTGACGTTGGAGTCGATCGGAGAGATCGTTTCGGCCATCGAACGCCAGATTTCGGACGCGAATGCAGAAATCAAGAAGCACAACGCGCTCGTGAAAAACCTTGCTGTTGAACGAAATAAGTTGAGTCAGGAAATCTGGAAGTGCCTGCTCAACGAAAATGAACCGTTGTTGAGCACCTTTACGGCGGCGCGCAGCAATCTCGACAAAGCCATTCAGAGATTAAGCGAACAGATTACTGGCAAAGAAGCACAACTCTCGGGCGCGACTGCAGAGCTCCGCGCGCTTGAGAAAACGGTCACCAGCGTCCAGCCTACCGTTGATGAGATCAACGGCCTGCTGAATTCCTTCGGGTTTTCAGGATTTAAGCTGAAGACCGCGGGCGAACATGATCATTTGTACGAAATTGTCCGCGATGACGGCGGAAACGCCAATGAGACGTTAAGTGAGGGCGAGAAAAGCTTCGTTAGCTTTCTATATTTCTATCAACTACTGCGTGGAAGTCTGTCAGAAACCGACATTAACGACGATCGCGTTGTGATTTTCGATGATCCTGTTTCTAGCCTCGACAGCGATGTCTTGTTCGTAGTCAGCGCACTCATGAAGCGCGTGATCAAACAGGCAATGGAGAAGAAGGGTCAGATCAAACAGGTGTTTGTTCTGACTCATAATATATACTTCCACAAAGAAGTTTCATTCAATCCTGATCGCCGCACCGGAAATGCTCTAAAAGATGAGACATTCTGGATCATCCGTAAGCCTGCCGGAGTCACCGAGGCCATTTCGTACCGGACCAACCCGATCAAGACCTCTTATGAGTTACTATGGCAAGAAGTGCGAGATCCGAACAAGCTCACAATCCAGAATGTACTTCGCCGGGTTATCGAAAACTATTTCAAGATCCTCGGCGGGTTCGATCCGAACAGTATTACGGCTGAGTTTACGGGTAAGGATCAGCAGGTATGCTCCTCACTGCTCTCATGGGTGAATGATGGCTCTCACAGCGCTCACGACGAGCTTTACATCTCGCAAGATGACAGCATGATTGAGCGCTATCTCGACGTATTCAAGCGCATATTTGATGTCATGGGGCATGATGCACACTATCGAATGATGATGCGCATCGAAGATAATGAAGAGGCTAAACAGATCGCAGCCGCGCAGCCGTTCGCAGTGGCTGGTGGTTAGAGCGGATATTGCATTGCACCAATGCTGATAATCAAACGTCCATTGACGGCATTTAGATCGTCTTTCCTCGGACGATCAGGAGAGTTGCAGAACATACCTACGGGAACATAGTCTCGGGCGTTAGAGGGAAATTCAGTCAATGCCGTTGGATCACGAAGGCTCTATTTTCCAGAGCGGGTTGTCGATCGAGTCGAAACTCGAACGTGCGCGTGAAGAGCTTCTTGATCTTTCCGCGCGCAACCGCCTGCTTAACATGCCGCGTTCATCAAAGAGCGCGAAAACCATCGAGATTCTTGACGAGAAGACCGACCAGATTTTCCGTCTTTTCATCAACGAGGGGCGGACCTTCACTTTTCTGGCCGGCCGTCCGGATCGAAAAGTCGACGACGAAAACTCTGAAGAGAGTGAGGATGTCGAGCTTGCTCAACCAACCGATGCCGCAGATGTGGATGAGCGCGGCATGGCAAGCCGCCACTTTGATACCAAATTCCAGACGCGTATGACGCCGACAGGGCTGCAGAAGCGCCTACTTGACCTTTATCACGACGCCCGGACTCTAGAGGAAGAGCAGGGCGTCAACATCTTATTCTTAGCGCTTGGTACGCTGAAATGGATTGATCCGAACAACAAGGACAACATCCGTTATGCGCCGCTTGTTCTCGTGCCAGTGAAGCTGGAGCGAGGCACAGCAGGCGAGAAATTCAAGCTCCGCGTGCGCCCGGAGGAACTCACCGGGAACCTCTCACTCGAGGCATATCTCGACCGTGTCCATAAGCTTCGCCTGCCTCCGTTCGAGGTCGACGATGAATCTTTGCCGGGCCCTTACTTCGAACAAGTCGCGCACGCGATTTCGACAAAGCCGGACTGGAGTGTCAATCCAGACGAAATGGTGCTGGGTTTTTTCTCGTTCGCGAAGTTTCTCATGTATCGCGATCTTGATCCAGAGCTGTGGCCAGCGACCGGTAAACTCACGGATCAGCGGATTGTGCGCGCGTTGTTGTCGGATGGCTACCCTCCCGGCCTGCCAGCGCTTTCGGATGACGATCCAATCGATCCGCACATTACGCCGGCCGAGATGCTGCATATTGTGGATTGCGACAGCTCGCAGACGTTGGCTGTCCACGATGTTCGTTGCGGTACCGACCTGGTCGTGCAGGGCCCGCCGGGGACAGGCAAGTCGCAAACGATTGCCAATATCATTGCGTCGGCCATCGTAGACGGCAAATCTGTGCTCTTCGTAGCAGAGAAAATGGCGGCGCTGGATGTGGTCAAACGCCGGCTTGACCAGGCAGGTGTTGGAGACGCTTGCCTTGAGCTCCACAGTCATAAGGCGAACAAACGCGCGGTGCTCGACGAACTTCGGCGCACCTGGGAGCTTGGTTCTCCCCGAGGGGAGTCTACGTCGGAAATTTCAGATAGGCTGTTGGTTGCGCGGGATGATCTCAATAGCCACGCCGAGCGCATGCATCAATCTTTTCGAACGACTGGGCTGACTCCGTTTCAGGTGATTGGTCAGCTCACGCGCTTGCGCCGTGAGGGACAAGGCCCAGTTGAGCTCGCGCTCCCGCAAGCACCCTTCTGGACTCCAGAAGACCTAGCCAAGTGCCGAAGTATCCTCAATGAGCTAGCCGAGCGAGTCGACGACATCGGTCAGCCGAGCGTTCATCCTTGGCATGGTATCGGTCTGTCGGTAGTGTTGCCAACAACTCTTGAACGGTTGATGCCTCGCATAGAGGCAATTGCTCAGTCGACCGAACGTCTTCAGCAACTTGTCTACGAGCTGGCCGAGCAGCTGGAACAGACCCCATCGAGGTCTATCGAAGAGACAGCACCTCTATCACGCCTTGCGGCAACTATCGGCGCTGCGCCTTCATTGGTGCCCGCGGCGTTGACCTCCCCGGTCTGGGAACAGCGACCAACCGATATTATTGCAGCCATCCGGACGGGATCGTTGCTTCAGAAGTCGGCAGAGGAGCTGAGGCCCCATGTTACCGAGAGCGCGCTTGAGGCACCCGTAAGGGCCCTGCTTGAAAGCCTCGCTTGGTTATCAACCGACGCGACCGCAGATATATTTGAGAAGGCTTCCATAGTTGCGCAGATTCTGCCGCAGTTGAAGGACGATGTCGCCCGTCTCGAAGCGGAGTTGCGCACCACAACACCCGCTACGGACATTGCCAGCGTTGCCCGCCTGCTGACTATCGGCGAGCGGGTCGCCGTCGCCCCAGACGCAAGCCCAGAAGCTTTCATCGCGACGGTCTGGGACCACGGCGTAGAACAAGCAGCCGACCTTGTGGATGCGGTCGCTTCGCTCGAAGCCTTGCGCGCCGACCTTGGCGACAAGGTTCTCGACATCGCTTGGTCGGCGGATGTGGCAAGCACTCGTCAGGTGCTCGCCACCAACACGGGGATTTTTCGTCACTTTAGCGGAGAATGGCGTAAGGCGCGCGCGCTCGGCAGATCGATCCTGCGAGACAGTAACCAGCCAGAGACCGAGATCGTCAAGCTGCTTGACGTTCTTATGAAAGCCCAAACTGCGCTAGCCATGGTTCGCGCGGGCGATAGCTTCGGTCGCTCAGCATTTGGAGCCGATTGGCGTGGGGAGCGCTCCGCATCAGCTCCATTAGCAGCAATCGTTGCGTGGATGAGAACCTTGCGTGGCCTCGGCGCTGAGCCTCGCATCATCGCTGGAAATCTAGCTGAACGCTCAGAAGTTGCGCGACGAACAGAAAACTTGCGCAAGCGCCTCGCCGCCCTGCGTCCGGCACTCAGCGACTTTTGGACGAGCTTGGGGTCTCGCGCAACAGAAGCGTTTGTGGACGCAGGCGGCAGCGAGCGTATCGGCATCGATCGCCTGCAGGAACGCACCGCTGTGCTTGTCGACGCTGAGCGCGAGATCAACCAGGTGCTGATCAATCCACCCATCGCGCTAAGTGAACGCTTGCAGCGTCTCGAAGCTATCTTAGCCTGGCAACAACTTGACCGACAGCTAAAGGCAATCGGGCCCCTTGGGCAGGAAGCATTCGGAGACGCTTGGCAAGGTGACCGCTCTGACTGGTTGACGTTGGCGCGCGCGACGGACTGGATGACCAAGTACGTAGCACTTCGCCATCTGGCAGCTCGAGTGCAAGACCGCAACGCTGCTCGCCAAGACGGAGAGAAGCTCGCCGCCGCCACGTCACCTTTATTGGCTGGTTTAACAAACGTC
Source organism: Tardiphaga sp. 42S5 (assembly GCF_034044155.1). Lineage (NCBI taxonomy): Bacteria > Pseudomonadati > Pseudomonadota > Alphaproteobacteria > Hyphomicrobiales > Nitrobacteraceae > Tardiphaga > Tardiphaga sp. 42S5. The sequence continues at coordinate 1,855,671 of NZ_CP139027.1, forward strand.
TTGGAAGCGTTAGAAACGACATCACAACGCCTCTTTGGGGAAGGGCCGTTGCAGGCTGTTTCGATCGCGACGCTGACATCTCGCCTCGGCAGCTGGATCGCGGCGCCGGAACAGCTCTCGAAATGGGTCAGCTACAATACTCGTGTAGACCATGCTCGCAAGCTTGGCCTCTCTGATTTCGTCGACCATATGAGTGACGGTCGCCTATCAACGCAGGTCGCACGTTCAACCTTCGATATGGCCTATTACGAGGCCGTATTCAGCGAAATCGTCAAGGAGCAACCGGATATTGCGCGCTTTGACGGCCAACTACATTCCAAGCTGGTCTCAGAATTTGCGAATCTAGATAAAGCCCGGATGGCGTCTGCCTCGCTACAGGTCGTACGCGAACATCATCGTAGGATCCCCGCGCAAGGCGGCGTGGGAGCCGTCGGCACGTTGCGTGCGGAGATGGCGCGACGACGCGGGCACATGCCAATTCGTCAGCTAGTCCAACGCGCCGGATCCGCGGTTCAGGCACTGAAGCCCGTGCTGATGATGAGTCCGCTCTCGGTCGCCCAATTCCTAACTCCGGGCAAGATGACATTTGACTTGCTAGTCATGGATGAGGCCAGCCAAATCCAGCCTGTCGACGCGATTGGCGCCATAGCTCGCTGCCGGCAGGTTGTGATCGTGGGTGACGATAAACAGCTCCCCCCGACAAAGTTTTTCGCGAAGCTGACGGGGGCCAGCGATGAGAATGACGACGACGACAGCGCTCAGGTCGCCGACATCGAGAGCATCCTTGGGCTGTTCACTGCACGCGGCGTTCCTCAACGCATGCTGCGTTGGCATTACCGCAGTCGGCATCAATCTCTAATCGCCATCTCAAACACCCAGTTCTACGAGAGTAAGCTCTTCATCGTGCCGAGCCCGTATACTCAAGAGGCCGGAATGGGCTTGCGGTTCAGCCATGTGCCGGACGGGATCTTTGACTCTGGCGGCACAACCGCAAATATGATCGAAGCGCGCAGGGTTGCCGAGGCAATTCTGACGCACGCAAAGCAACAGCCGAAGCTTTCGCTCGGTGTCGCAACCTTCTCTGTCAGTCAGCGCCGCGTTATCCAGGAAGAGGTCGAACGGCTACGCAGGCTCAATCCGGAGACGGAAGAGTTCTTTCACAGTCATCCGAGCGAACCGTTTTTTGTCAAGAATCTCGAGAACGTGCAGGGCGATGAACGCGATGTCATCATGATTTCTGTGGGCTACGCCCGCGGGGCCAACAGTCCCTTGAGCATGCGGTTTGGTCCTCTCGGGGCGGAAGGTGGGGAACGCCGGTTGAACGTTCTGATCAGCCGTGCGAAACGGCGCTGCGAGGTGTTTGCCTCGATTACCGATGAGGATATAGATCTCGCCCGCGCCAAGGGCAAAGGTGTATTCGCCTTAAAGCTGTTCCTGCAGTATGCCCGGACCGGCCGGCTGCAGATGTCGCAAGCCACGACGCGCGATCCCGACAGCGTCTTCGAAGAGCAGGTCGCTGCTGCTCTCCAAGAGAGTGGCTATCAAGTTCACCCGCAGGTGGGCATCGCCGGGTTCTTCATTGACCTAGCTGTTGCCGATGCTGAGCGACCTGGCCGGTACCTGATCGGTATTGAATGTGACGGTGCGGCATATCATGACGCGCGCTCAGCTCGCGATCGCGATCGGCTGCGGCAAGCGGTGCTTGAAGACCATGGCTGGATCATCCATCGGATCTGGAGCACGGACTGGTTCCAGCGCCCACGAGAGCAGCTCCAGCGCACGATAGAAGCTATCGAGGCGGCGAAACGCGAATTGGACGAACGGCTTGAACGTAGCGATCAGATAAGTCGCGCTGTTCCTGTGCGGATCGTCACAGTCGACCGCGGTGAGGTGACCGAGATCGGCCTCGCGGAAGCAACCGTCGAGACTGGTGTGCCGGCTTATATCGAGGCAACGCCACGACGGCCGGGCGCATACGAGCTTCATGAGACGCCGGTTGGGCTGCTCGCCGAGTTGGTCGAGCGAGTCGTTTCCGTCGAAGCGCCAGTTCACGTTGACGAGGTGGTGGCGCGGCTCAAGAGTGCATGGTCTTATCAACGCGCCGGCGGTCGCATTCAATTGGCCGTTGAGCAAGCGGTGAGCTTGGCAAAATCGCGCGAAACAATAAGACAAGATGGGCACTTCCTTTTAGCAGCAACGACGGTGCCGGTCTTAAGGGACCGATCGTACGCCGCATCGCCTGGACTGCGACGACCAGAAATGATCGCGAGTGCGGAGTTAGCAGCCGGAATCAAGCAGCTTGTAACGTCAAGCTTCGGCGCAACGGAGGATGAGATTGTGCAGACGATCTCGCGCCAACTCGGCTTTAAAGCCACCAGCGCGCAACTCAAGACGTCTATTCTCCAAGCCATCCAAGAAATGCAAGAGCGAAAGGAGCTCGTTAAAGATGGCGCGATGTGGATGCCCTCGGCCGATACGAACATAAGCAGTTCGCGCCATTCGCAACTGGCCTCACCTCATAAGTTTGCCCAAGAGAGCACTTGAATAGTCCGTTCTATCCAAGGTCATTTATTAGGAATTCGCTTGCCGCACGATCAGGACAGCCTGCTGATGGCTTCCATCGACGTACCTGGTCACATTCCATAACATCCGAACGGCGAACATGCAGTAGGAGCAAAGCTAGAATGTCAGCACAGAGCAAAGTTCAGATGTCAGTTTCCTGTCCTTTTGGGGACGCTGCAGGCTTTCGTTTCAGTGAGCGTGTTCGGGTCGTTGGCTAGACGCCTCGATAATGGTCCGCAGTACAGAGAGTTGATCTTCTGTCTGCGCCGCGAGACGCCCGGAAACTTCGCGATTGGCTGCCGACTTCAATCAGAGCTTGCTGCAGTCCGAGCTCTCTACACCGCACCGTCGTCGGGGATGTTCAGCAAACCTCCGCACGCCTTGCAGTGGACCGCATCGCGGTCGTGGCGCTGAAGCCCGCAAGCCGAACATTTGAACCGCACCTTGCTGGGGTTGAACAGCACGCGTGCGAGATTCAGAAACAGCGTCACGCCGAAAATCATGATCGCCACGGTGATCAGCCGGCCCATGGTGCCGGGCAGGGTGATATCGCCGAATCCGGTGGTGGTCAGCGCGGTGACGGTAAAATACAGCGCGTCGGCATAGTTGGCGATGTGAGGATTGGTATGGCGCTGGGTCTCGTAGACGACACCGGTCATCACAAAGATGAACACCGACAGATTGGCCAGCGCGGACAGCACCTCTTCGTGACGACGAAACAGCGCGCTGTCGCGGCGCAGATGTTCGAGCACACGAAACGTGCGTAGCATACGCAGGGTTCGCAGCACGCGCAGAAAGCCGGCGGCTTCACCGCTTGCGGATGCCAGCAGCGATCCGATCGCAGCGATATCGGTCCACGTCGTCAGTCGCATCAATTCGCGCAGCGGGCGACGGATTGCGATAAAGCGCGCTATGAACTCGATGAGGAAAATCGCGCCGAAGGTTAGGTCGAGCACGCGCGTGGTCTCGCCACGGGGCAGGAACGAGGTCGCGATGATGAACAGCAGAGAGACGAAGTCGAATGCCAGCAGTCCATACAGGAACCAGCGGGTCTGCGCGCTGTGCCCCTCGTAGAGTTGCCGCAGGCGATGGCGAAACCGGCGAAATGGCGTTCTCGGCGCGGGTATGTCGCCCGAATGGGGAATGCTCATCGCGTCACTTTGGGATAGAAACGACGCCACCTCAACCCGGCGAGTAAGCGATATCGTGCAATGTCCCGATATGGCGTCATCCGCTTGCGGCCAGTACCAGGCGCGCAGCTCGTCGCGGCGACGCCGTTCTTAGAAGGAGAATGGGTGGCGTCGCTCGCTTCGCCACGTCATCCTGCGGGGTGGCGCGTCTTTTTTGCGATTGATTGTCATCGAAGCCTATGAACTTTCCAGCCTTCCGGTCTTTCATGTAGGATACAGATTATCAGGAGCGAGCCATGTCAGCACGTACGCAGATCTCAAAGACACCTCGGGATCACTTCATGGAAATAGCACAGGCCGAGATGGATGAGTTCGAAAGGCGAGAGCGCGAACTGAGGCGCAAGGCCAAGAGAGACCGTGCTGCGGAACTGAAACTGCCCATCGATGTCGGTCGCGGTTCCCTAATGCGATGATCCGCCACACGGCGTTTACAAAACTGTCACATCGGTTTGTCCGGTATCTGAGTTAGATTGCTATGGCCCCCCTCCAGGTTGGAGCGTTGGGCCACTTAGCGTTTGGATAGCCGTCGAATGCAACAGCAGCGCGAAGTCGGCCGGCAAGAGCTTGCGAAAGCAGTTCTTGATCGTTTGCGGCAAAGGCCGGGTTTCGAAACCGTGTCCGACGTCAGCATCTCTGAGATCAACGATCCCGAGGCTAGCAGCAACTGGCGCGCGTCCGTCCTTGAAAAGCATCGCAACGATGCTCTCGACATCAAGCGGACGGTTGAGCAGATTCAGGGCGAGTTGCGGCCCCTATACAGACTTCGGCCAGAGTCCGCTTAACGGCCGTCGCACAAAACCGGCACTGTGCGGAGCTGGCGGCAATTGATCCCGATACCATTGCAGACGCGAGCGCTAGCCCGGTTTCTGAAGTCCCGGAGAATCGAGCCAGCCACTCATCTGCGACGCGGTTTCAAGCTGCCGCGCGAGCCGCAACAATCCCTCGCGCTCGGCACCAGCGGCAAGCGACTTGGCCCTTACGCGCAGCTCTTGCGCCTCTTCTTTCCATTTTTTGGTCGACGCCATGTTCATCCACGGCTTGTAACAGACAGAACGACCGGGAAAACCTCATTTGCGGTTTTACGAGGATTCGGTGATGCAAATCTTTGCGCGATGCGCAGTCCTACGATTTCAAGCCATTTGCGTGTCGGTATGACGGGCAAAGCAACGCGTCGACAACGAGCCGAGGCGAAAATGGATGAGCGCCGACTTTAGCGGACAGTGGTCGGACTAGGATGCCAAGGTCGGTGGGCTGCGAAAAGCGCTATTTGAGAAGAGTTGCCGCTCACGGTCCGCCATCGCGATGTCTGCGATAAGCACCAGCGACGACATCGAGTGGCTTTTTCTGCTCAATAATCGAGATCCGATAGAAACGTCGTATTTACGATCTCTAGCTTCTTTGACCGCCAATACTCGAACATAGTAGCACGTCGGTTTTCATAAACTGTTGCAAGGTAATCGTAACACTGTACGCCAGTGTGCTCTATTCCGAAGTACTCAACCTGAACCGCGAAGCTCTCTTCGCGATCTTGGCGATCTGCGATCTCCGCATAATAGACTGTTTGGTCATAAGCTCCTAAGACCCAGCACAACTGATGATGGGATGGAACAGTTGTCGTCGCGGCGAGCGAAGGTGTCGTGGCAAAGCAGAGTAGTAGAGCCGCAGCGCTCTGCCGTTTTTGCCAAACTCTCATACGTTTGTCATCTCACCGGGCTTGGCGCAAAGACGGCGTCTGCGCCTTTACGAGATTGGCGGCTTCACGTTGAGCGTAATCAGTCGGGGGTAGCGTCGATGCGATGACGAGTGCAAGGATAACGGCCGCTGTATAGAGCGCAACTACGGATACGGCCCACTTGCGGTGCGTACGACGGTCCTCTGGCGAGAGATTTTGTAGAAAGCGTTTCATGGAATTCCTCCACAGCTTGCCATGGTTATAGCGAGCGTTCGGAGGGACCACTGTGACCGACGTCACATCTTTTGTTGTTATCTTGTGGCCTGCGCGAGACGACGTCGGAACGCCGTGTCCAGGCGAATTATACATTCGCTCGTCAACCCAGATCCGACCGGAACCGATATGACGACTTCAAGGATAGCGTCGGGCATCGAGCAAGTATAATACGTCAGCGCTTCGGTCCTGCAGCCCTTGGTGCCAGCGCCTGCATGGTTAAACGGTGGACGTCGTCTCGCATGTTGTTGAGAGCGTGGGCTCGGTGGCCAGCCTGCAAGGCTTGGTCGATGCGGCCGGCGGTCAACTCTTGCAAAAGTGACATTTGCACTTTGCTAGTACGCCATCGGAACTCCAACTCCCATCGGGCGAGGGACGGGAAAGCCTAGGTTCCACCAAGTTTCGAACACCTGGGACACGACCGTTTTCGGCCGCCGCCGATAAAACCCGATTCACCTAGTTCGGTGCTGCGTTGCGACCAGGGCAACGTCGGCTAAGAGAGAGCCTGGGTTCATGTTGGAGCTGCAGGCTTTGGTGAATCCACAGCGGCTCTATGAGTGCAGCGCCGTGGTTCCAGAACGCGCATCTAGCTTTTGCGCAGCGATTACGACTTCGAGGCGATTGCGGACCTGAAGCTTTTGCATCAGGAGTGTCATGTAATGCTTCACGGTTTTTTCACTGATATGGATTGTCAGTGCAATCTCCTTGTTTGTTTTTCCATGCAACAGGAGACGGACGATTTGCTGTTCGCGCGTGCTAAGCTTGACCGCTTCCGCAGCCCGTCGGCGCAATGACGTGTCTCTCAGTGCCGCAATAACGCGGCTTGCAAAATGCTGAGTAATGTAAGTCTCACCCCCAACGGAAGCCATTATAGCGTCTATGAGTTCGCGAGCGCTGCTGCCCTTTAACACGTAGCCGCTTGCGCCTGAATCAAGCGCCCGAATTGCTGGTTCAACCCCTGTTGCGGCTGTGAAGGCAATAACCTTAGTCGACGGTTCCAAAGTGACTGTTGAAGTTATGGCCGCGTAGACGTCTCCAGGCATATTTAGGTCAACCACCATGACCTGTGGTCTTGTCGTCCTGCAGATTTCAATCACGTCGTTCGCTGAACCGCCGGTGGCCAGAATTTCAAACCCGCCAGTTCGCAGGAGCAATGAACTAACTGCTTCGACCATCAATGGATGGTCGTCTATCAACGCAATGGAGATCATGTCCGAACGCCCCACAATGTGGCCGAGATCTCTATGAATAAACGCGCATAAAAAATATGCACACAGATTAAGCGCTCCAAGATCAATGTGTAAATAGAAATTCTTGCGGCTGCCCTCATCGCCTTTCGGGGTACTCATTTTTAGTCGGCCGCTAATGCCGCGGAAAGGTGACTTTCACGCACATTGTTTCCTCGGTTCGATTTGTACTGAAGCTGCCACCCAAGGCTTCGACACGGCGGCGCAGCCCGGGCAGCCCTAGTCCGCCTATGCGCATCTTGTTCTCAAACGAAAATTGCGCACGATTGGTGATGGTGATGGTGATGCACTGATTAGTTTCGTATGCGACTAAACGCTGCTCTTGGCCCTTTCCGTGAATGTAAGCATTATTCAGCCCCTGCTGAACCACGCGAAATACGCATACACGAAGTGCTGCGGATGCTTCAAACGCTATTGGGCCTACTGTGCGTTTGACCGATGTGCCTGTGATCTTCTCATGATGATCAATAGCAAAATTCAAAGTTTCCGCGATGCTAAGTCCATCGAGTTCGGGTAACACGAGGCCAACTGAGATGTCGCGCAGTTCCCGGAGAATGGCGGCTGTAAGATCTTCGACATTGATTTTTAGCTCGCTTTCTGATTTATCAATGTCCAGCTCCGAGTGATTTTGATAATTTAGTTCGCTGAGCTTGAGAGCAAGAATGCTGACTAGTTGCACTGGACCATCATGCAGATCTTGACCGATCTGACTCAGCAAGCGCTCGTTTGAGTGAAATACATCATCCTTCAGCGCCTCGGAGATTTGTCGAAGCTCAACGTTCTGAATTGACAGCGCCGTGGCTTCGGTTACCCTTTTTTGAAGTTCCCGTCGCTGGTCAGTCACAATGGCGCTCGCCCGCCACACCAGGAATAGAAGAGCCAGCATCATTGGGGCAGTTACCGCGCCTACGACACCTATGGCAGCCCAGCGAAACGACTTCAATTCAGACTGCAAGCGAAGGCCGCTATTATAAATTTCACCTACGGCAATGATTTCACGGGTACCGCTTCGATAAATTGGCGCGTATATCTCTATAAGAGGCAGCTCCAGATGTCGTTCTGCTTGGTTCTCTTCCTTTCCTAAATTGGTCAGCGAGCCAAATGCGCTGCCACGAAAGGCAGTGTCCAATTGAAGCGACGGAAATTTCTGGCCGACTAGCTGTTTGTCAGTCGCAAATATCAGCGTGCCGTCCCGCAACCAGATCTTTACAGCCTTGGTGCGGTCGCCAAGTGCTATTTTCAATAATTCGTCCAGTTTTTCTGTCTGCGGCTGCGAAAGCGTCTTGGACGTAGCAAGTTCTTGGAGGGACGGGCCGAGGAGTATGTCGATTACAATGGCGCCTTCCTCCGCAGCAGTCTGCATCAGGCTGGACTCAAGCTGGCGGGAGATGAAGAAGGACAGGAGAGCCATCGAAAGGAAAATAGTAGCGGCGGCTGCGCTCAAGAACTGCCGAAGGAGTCTTGGTCGTTTGCCGAGACCGCCGGATTGCAAAAACATTCGGCCTCCATTGCGCAGCATGGTCGCGAGCTTGGCAATTTTAACTTTTTCAGTTGATTGTCCAGGCTTTTACTCTGTTGGCCGTCTTTTTAAGATGGCAGGCGGAGATTAATGCTTCGAGCCGATTTCTAGCGTGCATTCTCTGCGTCAGGCGTGCCACGTGGTGTTCAACATCCGTCTTGCAAATCCGCAGAGCGTCGCTGATCTCCTCATTAGACTGATCGCGCACAAGTAATCGAATGATCTGTTCGTCGCGCATAGTCAACGTTACCGCTTCCGCAGCTCTTCGACGAAGCGTTTCATTTTTTAAATAAATGGCAGCCTGATCCGAAAAAGCTTTCGTGATATATGTTTGGCCTTGATCGACAGCCACGATGGCACTCAGAAGGTCCGCTGTGGCGTTGAATTTAAACACATAACCCATCGCGCCCGCGTTTAGTGCCCGCACAGCAGGCGCTACGCCGGAGGCGGCGGTAAAAATCAGTACTTTCGTTTCGGGCGACAAGAGGGGCACAATCTTTATTGCGCTAAAAATGCTTCCTGGCAGATCGACATCAGTTATCAAAACGCGCGGCCGGCTTCTGGACGCGATACAAATTACGTCATTGGCGTTTGTCCCGGTGTCTACGATTTTAACGCCCGGCGTTCGGCCGACCAGAGCGCTGACCGCCTCGATCATCAGTGGATGGCCGTCCACCACAGCAATATCCACCACTTTCATTGCTTTTGGCCTCGCTAAATAATCAACGAAGGACGATCAGCTTGTCGAGAACGCTGAGCATTGATGAGTGTCAGGCAATTTGCATGCTTAGAAAACGCGCCGTCGGGGACGTTCCGTGTATTCTGTGCCGGCACCGCCGATGTAGTTGACGTGACTTCACGGCCGGCGAGACAATCTTCGTGAAGATCGCATTAGAAAAGAATGTCAGGGGACGATCGTTCCTCATTCTCTATCGTCTGATTGCTTGTGGTCAAGCTGCTGGGTGTCGGGCAATGCCCGCCTGACTTCGCGGTGCACCAGATTCTCCCGCTGCAGCTCGGATCGCTATCAATTTACCGATCCTCAGACAAAGGTCCGATGATAGTGCGACCTTTGACTTAGCGACGCTCAGACCTTTCTCAGTTTCTCCGAAGCCGGAGCAGGCGCAACTTGTAGAGCATCTCGACCGTCAGAAAAATGGCCAGACCCGTGGCCAATGACGGCATGGCTCTAGCAACAGGAGAGCACTATGGTCTCGTACATCAGAAGCGATCTCGATTTCATCCTCGCGCAGATCAAGATCGCTGAGGACCATGCGTTGTTCGAACGGACGGGCGGTGCTCAGGGCAAACCCCTGTTCGGACCGACCGGGTCCATACCGACCTACAATCTTAGTTGGGGCCTGCGCACGGTCGATGGCACGTACAACAACTTGCTGAATCCGGAGCTGGGCGCCGCAGACAATGAATTTCCCGAGGGGCTGGGCACCCAATTCCGCACCATCATGGTCGATCCCGACGGGCCGGGGCCCGCGCCGATGGTGCCCGTCACCTATACGCCGGGTGTCGATAATGACGGCCCCGGATCCGCCGCTCCCGGCGATGTGTTCGATCCCTATGTCCGAACGATCTCCAACCTGATCGTGGATCAGACGCTGGGCAACCCGTCGGCCATTTTGACCGGGCTGCAGCGCGCCGGGATCGTGGCGCCGGCTGACCAGATGGCTGTCACGGCGCAAATTTCGGCGGCTTACGCGCCGCTCGCCGATGAGTTCAAGGCTGTGTCCGACGCCGAACGGGCGGACGCGGAAGCGCAGGCTGCATTATCCGCCAGCCCGGGCAATCCGGATCTTCAAGCTGCCGCGGCAGCCACCGCGGCGGCCTTGTCGGCAGCACAGGCGGCGCTGGATACTGTTGATGATGACCTGATGGCGCTGCTCACCGCCAACGGCATCGAGCTCGAAGGAGCCAACGTCAAGATCACCAACACGGCCCCGGACGAGGGCCTGTCGGCACCCTTCAACTCATGGTTCACACTCTTCGGCCAGTTCTTCGATCACGGGCTCGACCTTGTCGCCAAGGGCGGCAACGGCACGGTATTCATCCCGCTGATGCCGGACGATCCGCTATACGTTCCCGGTGGTACGACTAATTTCATGGTGCTGACCCGCGCCACCTTGGCGGGACCTGGCGCCGATGGCGTGATGGGAACTGCGGACGATACCGACCGTCCCGTCAACACCACCACCTCGTTCGTTGACCAGAACCAGACCTATACCTCGCACCCGTCGCATCAGGTGTTCCTGCGGGAATATGAGCTTAACGCCGCTGGCGAGCCGGTTGCAACCGGCCGACTCATCGAGGGCGCCAATGGTGGGATGGCGACCTGGGCCGACCTGAAGGCTCAGGCACGCAACATCTTGGGAATCGAACTGGTCGACGCTCATGTCGGCAATCTGCCTCTGCTTGCTACCGACCAGTACGGCAACTTCATCCCGGATCCTATTACAGGTTTCCCGCAGGTCGTGATGGCGGGGCCGCCACAGTTCTTGGCTTCGGGCACCCCTGACGCTCCGCTGAGTCTCGTGAATACCGTGCCGGATGGTCCGGACGCCGATGCGCTGCCTGACCTGGTCCATCTGGCAGTCCGCACCGGCCACGCCTTCCTTGCCGACATCGCTCACAATGCGGTTCCAACAGGCCTCCAAGATGGCGATATCGAGATCGGGCTCGGCAATGGTGACGGCAGCGCGACTGACGGGTTCTATGACAACGAACTCCTCGACGCGCATTTCGTCGCCGGTGACGGCCGCGCAAACGAGAACATCGGCCTGACCGCCGTCCACCATGTTTTCCACTCTGAGCACAACCGGCTCGCCGAACACACCAAGGCCGTCGTATTGGCCGACGCTACAGCTCTGCTCGACGGTGGTGCATCGCAGGCGGAGGCGGTCGCTTTCCTGAACGAATGGCTGATCGATGACGTGGCGAGCGTGCCGGCCAGCCCGGCAGACCTCATTTGGGATGGCGAACGCCTGTTCCAAGCGGCCAAGTTCGGCACCGAGATGCAGTATCAGCATCTGGTGTTCGAGGAATTCGCCCGCAAGATCCAGCCCAACATCAACGTCTTCCTGGTTCCCGACGGTTATGACGTGACGCTCGATCCCTCGATCGTCGCCGAGTTCGCTCATGTGGTTTATCGCTTCGGTCACTCTATGCTCACCGAAACGATTGATCGCTTCGACCCAACCTTCAACGCCGACCATATCGGCCTGATCGAGGGCTTCCTCAATCCGCTGCAGTTCATGAACAACGGCACCACCGGGACGGTCGATGCCGACATCGCGGCAGGCGCCATCATCCGCGGCATGACGCGACAGGCGGGCAACCAGATCGACGAGTTCGTCACCAGCGCCTTGCGCAACAACCTGCTGGGTCTGCCGCTCGATCTCGCGACCATCAACCTCGCTCGCGGCCGTGACACCGGCGTGCCGACTCTGAACGAGGCCCGGCAGCAGTTCTATGAGGCAACCAACGAAGACTCCCTGCTCAAGCCCTATGAGAGCTGGGTCGATTTCGCCGGTCACCTCAAGAACGAAGCCTCGATTATCAACTTCATCGCCTCCTACGGCACCCATGCGCTGATCACGAGTCAGGCGACGCTTGAGGGGAAGCGCGACGCGGCGCTGACCATCATTAGCGGCGTTTCTGTCGGCGGCCTTGCGGTTCCGGCAGACGCGTCTGACTTCCTCAACGGTCTGGGCGCCTATGGCGCAGCCGGGGCGCTTGGCGGTCTTAACAACGTCGACCTCTGGATCGGCGGCCTTGCCGAAGCGACCATGCCCTTCGGTGGCATGCTTGGTTCGACCTTCAACTTCGTCTTCGAAGTCCAGATGGAGAACCTGCAGAGCGGCGACCGGTTCTACTACCTGCAGCGCCTCGATGGTCTGCATCTGTTCGGTGAAATGGAGAACAACTCCTTCGCCGCATTGATCATGCGCAATACCGATGCGACGCACCTGCCGTCGGATGTGTTCTCCACTCCCGGTCTCATCCTGGAAGTGGATACAACCCGGCAGTTCAACGACCTGAACGGAGACGGAATTCTTGAGAGCACCGATCCGGTGGGCGGCGGCATCCTGACACCCCTGGTGGTCCGCAACGACCCGACGACCCCCGGCACAGACACAAACTACCTGCGCTACACCGGCGGCGAACACGTGGTTCTCGGCGGCACTGAGCTCGCGGACACGTTGATTGCCGGTATCGGTGACGACACGCTGTTCGGCGACGGTGGCAACGACAAGCTCGAAGGTGGCTTCGGCAACGACATCATCAACGGTGGCGATGGCGATGACATCATCAAGGATAGCGGCGGCGACGACAACATCAAGGCAGGCGCCGGCAACGACGTGGTTCATGCCGGACCCGGACTTGATCTCGTCATGGGCAATGACGGTCAGGACTTCATCTTCCTAGGCACCGACATGGGCTCGGAGGTCTTCGCCGGAACCGGCAATGACTTCATCTACGGCAACAAGAACGCTGAGCGCATTCTCGGCAACGAGGGCAATGACTGGATCGAAACCGGGACCTTCGACGGCGCGCCGGGCGATAACTTCGACGAGATCTTCTCGCACGACACCATTGACGGGCACGATGTATTCCTGGGCGATGGCGGGTTCGACGAGTTCATCGGCGAGGGCGGCGACGAAATTTTCGTCGGTAGCGCCGGCCGCGGCAAGATGGTGGGCATGTCCGGCTTCGACTGGGCAACCTACAAGGACAATCCGAACTTCGTGAACGCCGACCTGTCGATCCCGATCATATTCGACGAAGCCCCGACGCTGCCCCAGAATGCTGCGCTCGACGAGTATGAGTCGGTCGAAGGCCTGTCGGGCACGCGGTTCAATGACGTGCTGACCGGCACCAACCTACTCGCCGCCGATCGCCTCCCCACTCTCCAAGGGGGTACCGAAGGCTACCAGGGCAGTGCGCTCGACGCCGAAGGCATCGCCTTGATCGCCGGTCTGCAGGCGGTTCTGGGCGCTGGCGTCACTGAATATAGCGCCGGCGACATCATTCTTGGCGGCGACGGCAGCGACCGTATCACCGGCCAGGAAGGCGACGACATCATCGACGGCGACAAATGGCTCGACGTGCAGATCGGAGTTTTCGCACCCGGTGATACCGAGCATGCGGGCACACCGATCGCGCTGCATAATTCCATGACCACCCTTGCAGCCAGCATGTTCAATGGCACCATCAATCCGGGCCAGCTGGGTATCGTCCGCACGATCCGGAACAGCACCACGCAGGAAGCCAATGGCGAGACCGTCGACAGCAACGGTGTTGCAGACGTCGACACGGCCGTGTTCTCCGGCGCACGGGCCGAATATGACATCACCTTCAATCCCAATGGCACCCTGACCGTAGCCCATACCGGGGGTCTGGCGACCGACGGTACGGACACGCTGCGTAACATCGAGGTCCTGGACTTTACCGACCAGGACATCTCGCTGCTGGCCCCGACGCTGGATCTCAACGGCGATGTCACCACCACGACAACCACGACAGCTGCGCAGGCCTATCGTGACACGTTCGATACCGCCGCTCATAACAACAGCAACGGCAGCGTAGCCTGGGGGGGGACACCCTGGATCGAGACCAACGATACCACGACCGGCAATGTGGTTACCGGTGGCCAGATTCAGCTCGACAATGGAACCAACGAGCTGCGCTTCACCGCTGGCGACGGCGCGCAGATCACGCGCACTGTCAATCTCAGCGGCGTGACGACTGCCACGCTTTCATTCGATTACGATCGGAACAACGGCACCAGCAGCATCGATGCCGGCGAGTCCATTGTAGTTCAATACTCTCAGTCCGGATCGTTTGCGCCTGGAAGTTTCACGGTCCTGACGACGATCAACGAAACCTCAGGAGGAGGTGACGGCGCGGATACGTTCAGCGTCGCTCTGAACCTCACTGGTGCAGGTCCGAACTCGGCGATCCGGTTCGTCTCCAGTGCGATCAGCGCCGGCGAATATGTCCTGATCAACAACTTCAACATCGCGACCACAACCACCACGACCACCACTACGCCCGGCACTCCAGGCAATAACTATGTGACGAACTACGCAGAAAATGGCGCTGCCGTCGCAATCGCCGCTGGTTCTCGGATCACCGATGACGGCGTGACCATAGCCTCGGCCCGTGTCATTCTCACAAATGCCAGTGCAGGCGATCTGCTGACGGTACTTGGTGGACTGCCAGGCGGCATCACATCGGCGGTCGACGCCAGCGTTGCCGGTCAGATCACCTTGACCCTGACTGGCAGCACCTCGCTCGCCAACTACCAGACAGCGATCGGGCAGGTCCGCTACTCCAACAACTCGGAGAATCCGACCGTTGGCGCACGCACCCTGCAGGTCACTGTCAATGACGGCTTGCTCGACAGCGCGGTCGCCACGACGACGGTGAATGTTACCGCCACAAATGACGCACCGGCCGCCAATAACGACACGGTCATCACCAATGTAGCCGCGAACACCTCGTTCTCCATTTTGCAGGCAGCCCTGCTCGCCAACGATACGGACCCCGAGGGTTCTCCAATCACCATCACTGCAGTGGGCGGTGCCACCGGCCTTGCAGCTGGACCGGCACTAGGGGCGGGGGTTATCACCCTCTCCGATGATGCGTCAGCCGGCGGCTCCTTCACCTACACCGGCAGCGACGGGACTTTGACCGACCCGGCCACGGTGACGATCAACCGCGTTACCACGGCCAACATCACCGGCACCGGAGCTAACGACATCATCGTCGGCAACACCGCCGTCAATGCGATTACCGGCGGTGCCGGCAATGACCACATCAATGCCGGCGACGGCGGCGACACGGTTAGCGGCGGCACCGGTAGCGACATCATCCTCGCCGGCACCGGTAACGACACCATCAACTGGAATGCCAACGCAGCGGGCGATACCGATGGCTTCGACATGGTCAACGGCGAGGCCGGTGCAACCGACACCTTCGTGGTGAACGGACGAGCCGGCACTGCCGAGACTTTCATAATCTATGCCAGGGCAGCAGCCCTAGCGGCTGGGGTCCAGGTAACCGGAGCCGATAGCGAGATCATCATTACTCGCACGGTCGCCGGCACGACGACGGTCATTGCTGAACTCGACAATATCGAGGAGATCTCGGTCAATACGCTCAATACCACTATCAACAACGGCAACAATCCGACAACTCCGGATGGAGGTACGAGTAACGGCGACACGATCCAGGTCATCGGCAATTTCAATGCGCCGTTCACCAGCCTGAACTTCAGCACCATCACCATCGACGGCAATGCCGGTGACGATACTGTCGACATCTCGGCCCTGACCTCGGCGCACCGCATCGTGTTCCGCTCGAACGGCGGCAACGATACGATCATCGGGACGTTGCGGCCGCAGGACGTGATCCGGCTGCCGGAAGGGGCAGTTCCAGGCGATTACGAGGTCACGACCGATGCGAGCGGCGTGACGACGATGACGAACGCCAGCCAGAGCATCTCCTTCACGAGTCCCAATGGCCTGCCGCAGTTCGGCGACCATGACGACGAGGATGACGACGATACGGCTGGTAACGACGATAGCGATGATGACTGTGACGACGACGATGACACCGATACTGCCGGTTCAGGAACCGGTGGTGTTCGAGCCGGGACGGCTCAGGCCGACGTATTGGTCGGAACGGCACAGGATGACAACATCGTCGCTTTCGACGGAGACGATATCGCGATGGGGCACGCTGGAGCCGATGCGATTTCGGCAGGCGCCGGCGCGGATTTCGTCAATGGCGGTGACGGCAGGGATGTCATCTTCGCCGGCATTGGTGACGACCAGGTGTTCGGTGGTGGCCATGCCGACATCATCTACGGTGATGCAGGTGCGGATCGCATCCTGGGCGAGGCAGGCAACGACCTCATCAATGCCGGTGCAGGAGATGACTCCGTGTTCGGCGGTGCCGGCAACGATCTGATCGTGGCCGAGATCGGCGACGGCAACGACGTCTACTTCGGCGACGACAGTGACGGCGGCAACGGCATCGACACGCTCGACATGTCCGCGGCGACCGTGAACGTTACGGTCAACCTGGGATCCGGGCCCATGTCGAACGGAACGGCGTCCAGTTCCCAGACGGGCAACGACACCATCTGGGGCATCGAAAACGTCAATACCGGGTCCGGCAGCGACACCATCACCGCGAGCAATGCAGTCAACGTGATCCATGGCGGAGCTGGTGGCGACACGTTCAGGTTCACTTCGGCTTCGGCCGCCGAGGGCGACACCATTCTCAGCTTCGAACCCGGTGACCGGCTCGATCTGACGGCCATCGACGCCAGCATCGGCACGGCGGGCGACCAGAGCTTCACGCTGGTCGGCGGCGCCGCCTTCACCGCGGCGGGCCAACTCGCGGTGACCTTCGAGACGCGCGAAAACGGCGAGTTCACCGTCGTCCAGGGTAACATCGACGGGAATACCGATGCGGACTTCAAGTTCGAGGTTGCAGGTCACCATAACCTGACTGCCACGAACGTCGGTCTCTGAGACCAACAGGCAGGCGGCGCCCCGCGCCGCCTGCCTGCCTGTCTTCTCTCCAGTTCCCTAACCAGGACGCATAGGCATGGCCAAGTCCAAAGAACTGACGCCAGGCAAGCGGCGGAACCTCGCCGAGCTGACACGCGGCTTCCGCGGCATCGTTATCTTCCTCTTCCTGATCTCGGGGATGATCAACGTGCTGGCCCTGACCGGGTCGCTTTACATGATGCAGATCTACGACCGGGCGCTCACCAGCGGCAGCATTCCAACGCTCTTGGTGCTCTCGACACTGGCAATTGGACTGTATCTGTTCCAGGGAGCCTTCGACGTGATCCGCTCCCAGGTTCTGGTGCGCGTCGGCGCACGGCTGGACAAGAAAGTGGCGCCGCTCGCGCACCGCGTGGCGATCGATATGCCGCGATTCGGGTTCTCGACGTCTGAGGCGCTTGAGCGCGGGCGCGACGTCGATACGGTGCGTGGCTTCCTCGGAAGTCAGGGGCCGGCGGCGCTGTTTGATCTGCCGTGGATGCCAATTTACTTAGCGTTCATCTACTTCTTGCATCCATTATTGGGCGCTCTGACTTTCGCGGGCGCCTTCGTGCTCACAGTTCTGACGGTTGTCAGCGAAATTCTCACAAAGCGGCTCAGCCTTTCTACCCGCAAGGCGGCGATCGTGCGCAACACGATCGCCGACAGCAACGCTCGCAATGCAGATGTCCTCAAGGCGATGGGATTCGCCGGCCGCGCCGTCGGGCGCTTCAACGACGCCAACGGCGATCATCTGGAACTGCAAACCAAGGCCAACGATATCACCGGCACATTCGCCGCCGTGTCCCGGGTGCTGCGTATGCTGTTGCAGTCAGCGGTGCTTGGTCTCGGTGCATATCTGACGATCAAGAACGAACTCTCGGCGGGTGCGATCATCGCCTGTTCGGTAGCGTCTGCGCGTGCCCTGGCGCCGGTGGACCTGGCGATTGGCAACTGGAAGTCCTTCATCGCGGCGCGGATGGCCTATCAGCGGCTTCGCGATACGGTGGTGGCCTTAACGTCCGTCGATCAACCGATGCAGCTTCCCGTGCCGAGCCGACGTCTTAGCGTTGAAAAAGCGACGGTTGCGGTCCCAGCCTCGGGCCAAGTAATCCTGAGCGATATCAGCTTTGAACTCGAGGCCGGGCAGGCGCTCGGCATCATTGGTCCCAGCGCCGGGGGCAAGACCACCCTGGTGCGAGCCCTGACCGGCATCTGGCCCGTGCTACGCGGCAACGTCCGGCTGGATGGCGCTGATCTCACTCAATGGCGCGAGGACGAAATCGGCCAGCACATCGGCTATCTGCCACAGGAAGTCAGCCTGATGGACGCTACCATCGAGGAGAACATCTGCCGGTTCGAACCGGCCCCGGACTATCGCAAGGTTGTCGCCGCTGCCCGGGCCGCCGGTGTTCACGACATGATCGTGAAGATGCCCGACGGCTATCGCACCGAGCTTGGGCCGCAGGGCGCGGCGCTCTCGGCGGGACAGCGGCAGCGGGTCGCTCTGGCGCGTGCCCTCTATGGCAATCCGTTCATCGTTATCATGGACGAACCCAATTCGAATCTGGATGGGGAAGGTGAGGAGGCCCTGACAAAGGCGATCGAGGGTATCAGTGCGCGCGGCGGGATCACTATCGTCATTGCCCATCGGCCGAGCGCGCTGGTCGCGGTCGGCCTGGTCGCGATTGTACAGAACGGACGCCTGGTCGCGTTCGGCGACAAGCACGACATCATGACTCCGGGCCTGCGGCCGGCCGCAACTTCAGCTTCCGAGGCTGTCCCTGTCCCGAACGAACCAGCATTCAACGTCGAGGCGCGGAGGCCAGCATGATCACCGTAAAGGCTCTCACGCAGCAAGCGCATCCAAAGCAGACGTCGCGCGAGGATTTTGTCGAGCAGCAGAATGGCAAGCGCAGCATCATCCCCCTTGCCTTTCTGCTCTTCCTTACCGCATGCGCGGCATATCTAAAGAGCTTTTTGCCAATCCGGCTCGAAGCCCGGGACGATAAGGAGGAGCGGGAAGACGACGAGACCAAGCAAGGCGCACCCGAGCAGGACACCGTTATCGGTAGCGGAGATAGCGAGGACGCCACCCCGGTTCTTGCGAAATCGTCAGACAGCGTGAGCCCGCTTCGCATTTCGGCGCCATTGGATGCCGCATTTTCGGAAAACGAGAGCCGGGACCCCAAGGAGTCCGTAAGGCCGCCGGTGGTTCGGGTAGATACAGGCTCATTCGCCGACGAAATGAAGACCGCGACCGTTCATCGTTCGCCTGGCCAGTCTTCGCCGGGAAGTGGCGGCGGCGGAGGAGGTGGCGGAGGAGGTGGCGGCCAGAGTCCTGAGCCGCTGCAGCGACTTGGTGTGGTCGACAAGCCTCCTGCTCTTGAGCCCGGGCCGACGGATGCGGATCAAGCCCGCAACCGCGCGCCACGGGTAACAGGACCAGTGCGTCTGCAAGACATGGTTGGCTGTCAGACGTTCCTGATACCACTGCTGGCGTTGCTCTCCGGAGCCTCGGACGCAGACGGAGATTCCCTCACAGTAGTCGGTTTGTCGTCCTCATCGGGAACACTCACCCGGACGTCAGACGTCGAATGGGAATTCGTCCGCAACGGTTCCATGACTGGCGATGTGACGCTCACCTACACGATTAGCGATGGTCACGTGTCCGTTGTTCAGACCGCATATTTCCGTATAGTCGAAGCGCCCCCTATTTTCGGTACTACAGGCGACGACAGCCTGCTCGGCACGCATTGCGCCGACACCATTCTTGGCGGGGATGGCAACGACAATATTGATTCACGCGAGGCGGCTGATCGCATCACTGGTGATGCAGGCGATGACCACATTGTGTCCGGCTCTGGCAACGATATCGTCTATGCGGGCGCGGGGGAGGACATCGTATTCGCTGGCGCCGGCAATGACATCGTGTTCGGCGGATCGGGAAACGACTTTCTGTTCGGCGAAGATGGCGACGACACGTTGACGGGCGATGAGGGAAACGATGTCATCTTCGGCGGGGCAGGAAACGATCTCCTGCTGGCGGGCGAAGGAGACGATAAGGCCGAGGGAGGCGACGGAACCGACACACTCTATGGCGGCACCGGTAATGACAAGCTCTCAGGTGGGGCAGGTCGCGATGTTATTGTCGCAGAAGCTGGCAACGACCTGTTGGAAGGCGGAGACGATAGCGATGTTCTTTCCGATGGTGGCGGATCCGACGCGGTTTGGGGCGGTGCGGGCGACGACTACCTGATCGCTGCAGCGGACGCGGCCGCCGATATTTATGCAGGCGATACAGGATTCGACACGCTCGATTATTCCGCATCTTCAGCGGGCATCGTGGCCGACCTGACGGCCAAGACCGTGACCGGCAACGACGTGGGGCGCGACGAGATCTCTAGTATTGAGAAAATCATCGGGGGATCAGGCAGCGACCGCATTTCCGCCGATGCGTTGGAGGCAGTCTGGATGGATGGCGGCGCGGGAGACGATGTGCTGTATGGCGGATCCGGCGATGATCTGCTCGCTGACGGAGCAGGGCGCGATATGGCTCATGCCGGCGAAGGATCTGATCGGGTGGTTGCCGCTGCTGATGCATCCAGTGACGACTACAGCGGCGGTGATGGGCACGATACCCTGGATTATTCATCCGCCACGCTGAGCGTGACGATTGATCTAAGGCGCGGCACCGCTAGCGGGGCCGACGTGGGTGAGGATCTCATCGCCGACTTCGAGGAGGTTATCGGCGGGTCGGGCAACGACTGGCTTATCGCTGGTACGGGTGACGTCTCCATGAGCGGAGGAGCGGGTGACGATACTTTTGAATTCTATCAGCGGAGCGAAGGCGATCAATCAGCCATGACCGTACGTAAGATTACCGATTTCACAGTTGGCGACCGGATCGTCGCCGCAACCTACGAAATCAGCTATTTTGGAGAAGTTGGTGCCGAGTCCGTAGCCGACCTATTCGACGACATTTACCTATCTGGCGAAGTTGACAATCGCCCGATTCGTTTTCGGTTTGAGAACCGTGACGCCGGCGTCGATGTCACATTGGTCGACGTTCATGATCGCCCTGACGCGGACGATTTCTATTCGATTGAATTGCTCGGACATCACCATCTCCAATTTTCTGCTATCACCTGATTCAGTGTGGAACTAATTATGAAGCATCAGAATCTAGATCATTTCTCTGGAGCAGCCTCAATTGGCTCTAAGGCCACAGTCCCGGACGAAAGGACTTTCCGGCTTTGGCCCAGAATGGTTGCTGGCTTGGTGCTTGTTGTAGCTTTGATCGTGGGACTGGGAGGCTGGGCGGCGCTCGCACTCTTGGAGGGCGCGATTGTCGCTTCCGGGGTTGTGAAGGTCGATCAAAACCTCAAGGAGGTACAGCATCGGGACGGCGGCATCGTCAAGTCGCTTGCGGTCCGACAAGGTGATCTCGTCCAAGAAGGGCAAGTGCTTGCCACGCTAGACGACGTTCAGATCAAGGCGGAGTTGCTCATAGTGCGCTCACAACTTGGCGAGGCAATGGGCCGGCAAGCTCGCCTGATCGCCGAACGCGATAATTTGGACAGCATCGAATTTCCCACGGATCTCTTCCGTCTTTCGGCCTCTGCCGACAGCGTAGTTCATGGCGAAACGCGATTGTTCGCCGGCAACAAAATCGGCCGAGATAGTCAGAAGGAGCAACTTGGGCTCAGCATTATTCAAACTGGAGAGGAAATTAAAGGAATGGAGGCTCGCCTTGCGGCCAAGGAACACGAGATAGTACTAGTTGGCGCCGAGCGTGATAAAATGGACGGCCTCTTCGAAAAGAAGATCGTTGAGTACACTCGTGTCTACTCAGTTCATCGGGACTGGGCCAGAATACTTGGCGAAAGGGGCGAGATATCGGCCAGTATCGCCAGAGCGAAGGTTCGCGCCAGCGAAATCAAGGTGCAGGTCATTGCTGTTGACCAGAACGCGAGCACCGAAGCTCAGCGTGATCTGCGTACCGTCGATGCTCGGATCTCAGAACTGAGCGAGCGCAAGCTTGCGATCGAGGATCGGCTATCGCGAACCGAAATCAAATCGCCGGTGACTGGCTATATCAATGAACTCTCGGCATTTACAATTGGAGGCGTCATTACGCCAGCCGCGCGCATTGCCACTGTGGTTCCGGAGAGCGCGGAGCTAAAACTTGAAATCAAGATCTCGCCCAATGACATTGACCAGGTTCGTGAAGGGCAGGCCGCGCGTGTTCGTCTCACGGCATTTAACCGTACCACGACGCCGGAAATGAAGGGTTTGTTGGGCATGGTCTCGCCTGCTTCCTCGCGAGACCCCACAACGGGCCAGGAGCATTACATTGCTTACGTCCATTTGCTGAAAACTGAGGACGCGCTAAATCAGTTAAAAGGGATCAGGCTGGTTCCCGGAATGCCCGCGGAAGTCTTTGTGACAACGCAGGAGAGGAGTGCAATGTCATACCTTGTCAAGCCATTTGCTGACCAAATGAACCGGGCGTTTAGAGAGCGGTGAAATATAAGCCTCGGCGTCGCGTTCGCTTACTGTCAATACTGCCCGGGGAGCAAACTTTGGCGAGAACATGATTGATTGCGTCGGTGCACTTACAGTGCATCGAAACGAATATGATCAATGGGCGATCAGAGTCGGCACTGTGATGTTCCTGAGCAATGACCGTGTCACGCCGCCAAAAATGAATTCCCTGGTTCTAGCATGGCTGTAGGCCCCGAGCACGATCAGGTCCGACCCATCGTGGGTCGCGAATTCGCGAATCACGTCGGCGACGGCTTTGCCTTCGGACTGTCGTTGTTCGACGGTGGCGATGACGCCATGCCGGCAGAGATAGTGCGCTACATCGACGCCTGGCTGTTCACCATGGAACGCATTCTTCTTCGGATCAATCACTAGCACGGTCACGGATTGCGCGATCTTCATTAGCGGCAGTGCATCACTAATCGCCCGACGCGCCTCGCGGCTCGCATTCCAAGCAAACAGGATTCTGTTAGCGGCACCGTCGCTGATCCAGCTCTCCGGCACGATCAAAAACGGAACACCAGTCGCCAGCAACATGCCCGCCGGAGTTCCCTGCGCTGGCAGGCCGCCTGGCGACGGATAGCCAACGATGACTAAGTCGCTGTGAAGCGAATGCAGGCGTGCCAGTTCGTCGGCGTTGTTGGCCTCGATGGACCTGAATTCAAAGGTCACGCGCTCGCGGCCGGCTAGGGCCTCGAAACTCTTGATGGCCCCCGCGGCCGCTTCCCGTTCGAACAGGCTATGGCGCTCCACCATTTCGCGCACGGCAACGGCTCCGGCGACGAAGCCATCAGCGGGATTTCGCCGCCAGCCTGTGGGCGCAATGAACACGCCGATCAGGTGCGCGTCGTGCTCAGCGGCAAGGCGGACGGCATAGCGGGTCCGGGCCACGCCTCCTGGCGAAGGGTCGACGAAAACGATCAGAGACTTGAGGGCCATGGTGCCTAACCGGTCACATTCCGCGCCTCGCGCGCCTGCTTTGCCAGTTGCAGTGCAAACGATCTGCCCGGATCACGCTGGCGGGCCAGTCCAGATGCAAGACGGGGCTTTGCTTGTACTGATGTAAGGATGACGTTGACCCTGCCCAGAGGCGGGAGCGACGCCCCGAGATCTATTGCACAGCAGCAGCATGGTCCGGCGGGACTGAACGAAGGCTGAACGAAGGGGACGCATAGCGGGCTTTCCCGGCGTGCGTAACGGTTATTCGTCGAGCTAGATCGTGCATAGTCAAAACCAGATCTTAAGAGCGGACATTCGATCTCACGCAGTCCGCTTCGCCACGTTCGATTCGCATAAGTTTCATTATGGAGTAAACCCTAGATCGGGTGTGGGGGCGTCTAGCGACTAGCTGTGCGAGCTCCCTTCAGGAGCCGAGGCCGCCGACGTCCTCGCCTGCCGCCGCTTCCACTTGACGATCTCGGCTTCTCTAAACAGCGAGACCACAGATCACAGCCGGACGCGATGCTAAATTATTTGGACCGGAGGGATCCAGAAGCACAAGCAACGGTCGGTCTGGCGCTCAACGGGTCTGGTGAGCGTCGGGCCGCTTCATTGCCTCGATCGTAGAGTCTTCGGTATCACCATCTCGCCTATTCTTTCTCTTTCTACGCCAATCTACGATCACCTTGGGAGCGTTGTTGCGCCGCGCCAGTTCCGCCTTTTCTAATCATCCTCATCTGAGGACGCCTTTCACGCGGCCTCTTTGTTGGGGGCGGCGGTGGCAATTCATTCAGCTCAAGCAGAGGCGATCTCGCGCGGCGCGCGCATGCTCCGTAGCGCGCTTGGCCCCGCTATTGCGCGATACCTGGAGGACGCCTCGATCGTCGAGGTGATGCTCAACCCGGATGGCCGGTTGTGGATCGATCGGCTGTCGAGCGGCTTGATCGACACAGGAGAGACCCTCTCGGCCGCTGACGGAGAACGCATCGTTCGGCTGGTGGCGCACCACGTCGGTGCGGAAGTGCATGCTGGTGCGCCGCGCGTTTCCGCCGAACTGCCCGAGACCGGAGAGCGCTTCGAAGGTCTGCTGCCGCCGGTGGTCGCGGCGCCTGCGTTTGCTATCCGCAAGCCAGCGGTAGCCGTGTTCACGCTCGACGACTACGTCGCCGCCGGCATCATGACCTCGGATCAGGCTGAGACCATGCGCAGCGCCGTCGCCGAACGCAGGAACATTCTGGTCGCTGGTGGGACCTCGACCGGCAAGACCACGTTGACCA
Organism: Tardiphaga sp. 42S5; assembly: GCF_034044155.1. NCBI lineage: Bacteria > Pseudomonadati > Pseudomonadota > Alphaproteobacteria > Hyphomicrobiales > Nitrobacteraceae > Tardiphaga > Tardiphaga sp. 42S5. The sequence continues at coordinate 1,880,470 of NZ_CP139027.1, forward strand.
ACGCCCTTCTTGCGGAAGTCGCCAAGACTGCCGACCGGGTGGTGCTGATCGAGGATACGCGCGAACTGCAGTGCAAGGCGCCGAACCTTGTAGCTCTACGCACCAAGGACGGCGTGGTCTCACTGTCAGATCTCGTACGGTCGTCACTTCGTTTGCGACCGGACCGCATCCCCATCGGCGAGGTGCGCGGCGCTGAAGCACTTGATCTCCTGAAGGCGTGGGGCACCGGCCATCCCGGCGGCATCGGCACCATTCATGCCGGGACGGCGCTCGGCGCACTGCGCCGGCTCGAGCAACTCATTCAGGAAGCGGTCATCACCGTTCCGCGCGCCCTGATCGCAGAAACTATCAACATCGTTGCCGTGCTGGCCGGCCGCGGTGCGGATCGTCGTCTCACCGAACTCGCCCGCGTCACCGGGCTCGGACCAGCTGGCGACTACAGCCTTTCACCAGCAGGAGACCTAACATGAGATTTCGTTCATTGCTCTCTCAGCCCGCGATGTTGATCGCCGTGTCGGGAACGGCTCTCTTCGCTGCTGCTCCGGCTTGGGCTGCCGGCTCCAACATGCCGTGGGAGCAGCCGCTCAATCAGATCCTGCAATCGGTCGAGGGGCCGGTCGCCAAGATCATCGCGGTGATCATCATCATCGTCACCGGTCTCACGCTCGCATTCGGCGACTCCTCCGGTGGTTTTCGCCGGCTGATCCAGATCGTGTTCGGCCTGTCGATCGCCTTCGCCGCATCGAGCTTCTTTTTGTCATTCTTTTCGTTCGGCGGCGGAGTCTTGATCTGATGGACGAGCCGGTCGCTGGATTTGTCGCGCCCGTGCATCGCGCGTTGACCGAACCGATCCTGATGGGTGGTGCGCCGCGGGCGGTCGCCATCGTCAACGGCACGCTCGCAGCCGCCCTCGGTCTCGGTCTGCGGCTCTGGATCGCAGGTCTCTTGCTCTGGACGATGGGCCATGCGGCCGCAGTGTGGGCTGCCAAACGTGATCCCGCCTTCGTCGATGTGGTGCGCCGTCATCTGCGCATTCCCGGTCATCTCAACATTTGAGTTTTCGATCATGATGAATCTTGCCGAATACCGCCGCTCCAACACCCGCCTCGCGGATTTCCTGCCCTGGGCCGCATTGGTCGGGGAGGGCGTCGTCCTCAACAAAGACGGTTCATTCCAGCGTACCGCAAGGTTCCGCGGACCGGATCTCGACAGCGCAGTCCCGGCCGAACTCGTCGCCGTCGCTGGCCGCCTCAACAGCGCCTTGCGCCGTCTTGGCTCCGGCTGGGCGGTTTTTGTCGAGGCTCAGCGCCATGCTGCATTCCAATATCCGGCAAGCACATTTCCGGATGTGGCGTCCGCCCTGGTCGATGCCGAGCGGAAAGCCCAGTTCGAGGAGGCGGGAGCTCACTATGAGTCGAGCTATTTCCTCACATTCCTCTATCTGCCGCCGGCCGAGGACGCCGCGCGGGCGGAACGGTTTCTGTATGAGGGCCGCGATAGGACCGAGAACGCCGACGCCCGCGAAGTGTTGCGCGGATTCGTCGACCGCACCGACCGGGTGCTGCAGCTGGTCGAGGGCTTTATGCCCGAATGCGTCTGGCTCGATGACCCGGAGACACTGACGTATCTGCACTCCTGTGTGTCGACGAAGCGCCACCGAGTTCGGGTGCCCGAGATCCCGATGTATCTCGATGCGCTGCTGGCGGATCAGCCGCTGACCGGCGGCCTCGAGCCGATATTGGGTACATCGCATCTGCGCGTTCTCACTGTCATCGGGTTTCCGAGCGCGACGACGCCCGGAATACTCGATGAACTGAATCGTTTGGCATTTCCGTATCGCTGGTCGACGCGTGCGATCATGCTCGACAAGACGGATGCCACCAAATTGCTGACGAAGATCCGCCGGCAATGGTTCGCCAAGAGGAAGTCAATCGCCGCAATCCTCAAAGAGGTGATGACGAACGAGGCATCGACGCTGCTCGACACCGACGCCCACAACAAGGCGATGGACGCCGATGCCGCACTGCAGGAACTAGGCTCCGACCAGATCGGCGAAGCTTATGTCACGGCGACGGTCACCGTATGGGATGACGACCCGCGTGTAGCCGATGAGAAGCTGCGTCTGGTCGAAAAGACGATCCAGGGTCGCGACTTCACCTCAATGACTGAGACGGTGAATGCTGTCGAAGCCTGGCTCGGCAGTTTGCCGGGACATGCCTATGCCAATGTCCGGCAGCCACCGGTCTCGACCCTCAACCTGGCCCACATGATTCCGCTATCGGCGGTCTGGGCCGGCGAGGTGAGGGACCATCACTTCGCGGCACCGCCTCTGCTGTTCGGAAAGGCCGAGGGTTCGACGCCGTTCCGATTTTCTCTCCACGTCGGGGATGTCGGTCATACGCTGGTGGTTGGTCCGACCGGCGCCGGGAAATCGGTGCTGCTGGCGCTGATGGCGTTGCAGTTCCGCCGCTATCCGGGGTCGCAGATCTTCGCCTTCGATTTCGGTGGATCGATCCGGGCGGCTGCCATCGCCATGGGTGGCGACTGGCACGACCTCGGGGGTGCGCTGTCGGATGATGCGTCCGAACCTGTTGCGCTGCAGCCGCTGGCCTGGATTGACGACGCCTCCGAGCGGGGCTGGGCGACCGAATGGATCGCCGCGATCCTTGCGCGGGAAAAAATCGAGATCACGCCGGAGGCCAAGGATCATCTGTGGTCCGCCCTGACGTCATTGGCCTCGGCTCCGATCCAGGAGCGTACACTGACAGGCTTGTCGGTGTTGCTCCAGTCGAGCGCGCTGAAGCGGGCTCTGCAACCTTATTGCCTCGGCGGGCCCTACGGCCGGTTGCTGGATGCCGAACTTGAGCGCTTCGGTGAAGCATCGGTTCAGGCCTTTGAAACCGAAGGATTGATCGGCACCGGCGCGGCCCCCGCAGTCCTAGCCTATCTCTTCCATCGCATAGGAGATCGTCTCGACGGTCGCCCAACCCTGCTCATCGTTGACGAGGGTTGGCTTGCGCTCGATGACGAGGATTTTGCCGGGCAGTTGCGCGAATGGCTGAAGACGTTGCGCAAAAAGAACGCCTCCGTCATCTTCGCCACGCAGTCGCTCTCGGACATCGACGTATCAGGCATTGCGCCCGCCATTATCGAGAGCTGCCCGACCCGCATATTGCTGCCGAACGAGCGCGCGATCGAACCGCAGATCACGGCGATCTATCGCCGCTTTGGTCTCAACGACCGGCAGATCGAATTGTTGAGCCGGGCAACACCGAAGCGCGACTACTACTGCCAATCCCGCCGCGGCAATCGGATGTTCGAGTTGGGGCTGGGCGAAGTCGCGCTCGCTTTTACTGCCGCCTCTTCCAAGATCGATCAGGCCTCAATCGAACGCCTGCTCGTAGAACACGGTCGCGACGGCTTCGTGCCCGCCTGGCTTCGACATCGCGACGCGTCGTGGGCCACTGATCTGATCTCCAATCTCAGCAATCTGGGGCCATTGTTATGAGACGTCTTTGCATTTTTGCTGCGGCGAGCGCCGTCGCCTTGTCGCTTACCGTCACGTCGCCGGCATTCGCGCAGTGGATCGTCTTCGATCCGAACAACTATGCTCAGAATGTCCTGACAGCGGCGCGCGAGCTGCAGCAGATCAATAATCAGATCACGTCGCTGCAAAACCAGGCGCAGATGCTGATCAATCAGGCGAAGAATTTGGCGAGCCTGCCATACTCCTCGCTACAGCAACTTCAATCGTCGATCCAACGTACCCAGCAACTGCTCGCCCAGGCCCAGCGCATTGCCTATGATGTACAGCAGATCGACCGCGCGTTCTCGACCAACTATGCGCCGGTGACGAGCAGCCAATCCAATCAAGCACTCATTACCAACGCGCAATCGCGTTGGCAGAACTCGGTCGCCGCGCTGCAGGACGCCTTGCGAGTGCAGGCCGGCGTTGTCGGCAACCTCGACACCAACCGCACCCAGACGTCGGCGCTCGTAACATCGAGTCAGGGCGCAAGCGGCGCGCTGCAGGCGACGCAGGCCGGCAACCAGATCCTTGCGCTTCAGGCTCAGCAGCTCGCCGATCTCACGGCGACCGTTGCAGCGCAGGGCAGGGCGCAGAGCCTTGAAGCGGCTCAACGCGCGGCGGCGCAGGATCAGGGCCGCGAGCAGCTGCGGCGGTTTCTGACGCCGGGCCAAGGCTATCAATCCTCAAACGTGCAGATGTTTCATTGATGAGCGCGTTCAGTAGGTTCAAACGACTGCCAATTGTTGCAGCAGCCGGATCCATGATGTTGGTGATGGCGGCATGCGCCATCCAGCTCCGCGGTGACGGCGACGAAGCTTCGTCAAACCCGGCCGGCCCACAGACCGCGGGGACGCCCGCTTCCAGCCTCGCGCGCTGCCAAACGGTTAAGCCGGAGCAAACAGCAACCTACGACTACTGTCGCCGGATCTGGGCTGAGAACCGACGCCGGTTTTTCGGTCAGAAGGGAAGTGCGGCGGCCCCCGCTGGCAGTGATGCGCCCTCCAGCCAACCGTCTGAGTTGCCGCCAAAGGATCAGAGCCGGATGCCGCAAGGTTATCCGTCGGTGGCCCTCCCGGAGAGCGAGTAAGCCATGACCGGCACCGGCGTGATCGATCAGTTCCTCGATACCTATACCCGCTATATCGATTCTGGCTTCGGCCTTCTGGGCAGCGAAGTTGGCTTTCTTGCAACGACGTTGGCTGCAATCGACATTACCCTCGCGGCTTTGTTCTGGAGCTGGGGCACCGATGACGATCTGATCGCACGGCTCGTCAAAAAGACTCTGTTCGTCGGCGTCTTCGCCTATCTGATTGGCAACTGGAATAGCCTTGCGCGTATCGTGTTCGAGAGCTTTGCCGGTCTCGGGCTGAAAGCCTCCGGCACAGGCCTGTCATCAGCGGACTTCCTGCGGCCGGGACGGATCGCCCAGGTTGGCCTCGATGCCGGCCGGCCGATCCTCGACTCGATCTCAGGTCTGATGGGTTACATCAGCTTCTTCGAAAACTTCGTCCAGATCGTCGTCCTGTTATTCGCCTGGGTCGTGGTGCTGCTCGCCTTCTTCATTCTGGCGATCCAGCTGTTCGTGACCCTTATCGAGTTCAAGCTGACGACACTCGCCGGCTTCGTGCTGATCCCCTTTGGTTTGTTCGGCAAGACCGCATTTGCGGCTGAGCGTGTGCTCGGTAACGTCGTCTCGTCAGGCATTAAAGTCCTGGTTCTTGCCGTCATTGTTGGCATCGGCTCGACACTGTTTACTCAATTCACGTCTGGGTTCAACGGCGGGCAGCCGACCATCGAAGACGCTATGGCGCTGGTGCTGGCGGCATTGTCACTGCTCGGTCTCGGTATTTTCGGTCCTGGGATCGCTAACGGCCTGGTGTCCGGCGGACCTCAGCTCGGCGCGGGTGCCGCGGTCGGAACGGGCCTTGCTGCCGGCGGCATTGTTGTCGCCGGCGCGGGTTTGGCTGCGGGCGGAGCCGGGCTTGCCGGAGGAGCGATAGCAGGAGCCGCGCGAGGTGGCACCGCGCTCACAAGTGGTGCGTCCGCGGCTTATCGCAGTGGCGGCCTCAGCGGTGTCGCCGACGCCGGGCTCTCGGCAGTGGCAAGCCCGCTGCGTCGGGCCGCGGCAACTCTCAGTAACAGCGCTCAATCGGCTGGGCAGGCGCCAACCACAGCGGGCGCGGGTGCCGAGACCGAGAACACCGCGCCGGATGGTCCGCCCGAGTGGGCGCGGCGCATGAAGCGTGCGCAGACCGTCGGCCATGGCGCATCAGCCGTCACCCATGCCGTTCGCTCGGGCGACCATGGCGGAGGCGGCGCATCGATCGATCTCTCTGAAGGAAACCACTGATGTTTAAACGTCCATCCGTTCACTACGGCCGCACGCCCGAGCCGGTCACGCCCTATCAAAAAGCAGCGCAGGTCTGGGATGACCGTATCGGGTCGGCCCGCGTGCAGGCAAAAAACTGGCGATTGATGGCATTCGGATGCCTCGCGCTGTCGACGGGTCTCGCCGGCAGTCTCGTCTGGCAGTCGACTCAAGGCACGATCACGCCTTGGGTGGTCGAGGTCGATCGTCTTGGCCAGGCACAACGAGTGGCACCGGCCAATACAGACTACCAGCCGACAGATCCGCAGATCGCCTACCACCTCGCGCGATTCATCGAGGATGTCCGGGGCCTGCCGGCTGACGCCATCGTGCTGCGTCAGAATTGGCTGCGCGCCTACGACTTCACGACCGATCGCGGTGCTGCCGCCCTCAATGACTACGCCCGCACCAACGATCCCTTTGCCAGGCTCGGCAAAGTGCAGGTGTCGGTCGAGGTATCGAGCGTTATTCGCGCCTCGCCGGAGAGTTTTCGCGTGGCATGGGTTCAGCGTGCCTACGACAACGGGTCTCTCAGTTCGACCGAGCGCTGGACTGCCATTCTCACCGTCGTCATCGAGACGCCGCGCGATGCCGATCGGCTGCGTAAGAACCCCCTTGGCGTCTACGTCCACGCCATCAACTGGTCGAAGGAGCTTGGGCAGTGAATCATGAATTTCGCAATATGGCTTCTCCGCGCCGTACTTCGTGCAGCCGCCCCGTGTGGCTCAGATCAAATGGTCTGGCGCTCGGGAAGGCGATACTTCCGGCCCTGCTGCTTTGCGTTTCGGCTTTGGGTGGTTGCTCCACGTTCAAGCCACCCGAGATTAGTTACGACAGTGATGTTCCGCTATTGCCTTCGCCACCGGTACCTGCCGACGACAAGCCGCGGCCGCTTCATGTTCCACCAGCGTGGAAACCGGCCCTTGGCGGTAAGTCCGGTAGCAAGGAGGAGACCGAGCCGGTGAGCCGGATCGAGACGGCGAACAGTGCGGCTCGAGTCGAACCGCGCAAGAAGGGATATTTTAACGCTGCACAAGTTTACGCCTACAGTCCGGGTGCGTTGTACCAAATTTACGCTGCCCCCGGACAGATCACCGATATCGCGCTCGAGGAAGGCGAACAGCTCACGGGATCCGGCCCGGTCGCGGCAGGCGACACCGTTCGTTGGGTGGTCGGCGATACCGAAAGCGGCAACGGAGATACCCGCCGCGTCCATATTCTGGTGAAGCCCACGCGCGCTTCGATCGAAACCAATCTCGTCATCAACACCGATCGGCGCACCTACCTGATCGAGCTTCGCGCCCGCGAAAAACCCTATATGCCTTCGGTCGCCTGGTACTATCCGGAGGATAGGATGGGAAGGGTGCGGGCCGCGCCTTTGACGCCGGTGCTACCCGATCCGACGCAGCGTCGCTTTCGCTATGCCATCGAGGGCGACGGTCCGCCCTGGCGGCCGCTGACCGCTTATGATGATGGACGCAAGGTTTACATCGAATTCCCGCAGGGCATCGTTCAAGGCGAGATGCCGCCTCTCTTCGTCATTGGCCACGACGGCAAGACCGAGATCGTGAATTACCGTGCCTACGGTAACGTCCTGGTTGTCGACCGGCTCTTTGCTGCCGCGGAGTTGCGGCTCGGTGGCGAGCATCAGCAGAAAGTCCGGATTGTCCGGACCGATGGGAGGCCGTCGTCATGAGCACACTTCAGAGCAATGACAGTAGCGGGCAGCCCGGCGAGCCGAACAGGTCGGAAGAATTGGCGCATGGCTTCCGGTTAAGGGCAGATCATCCACGCGTCACGCGGCTATCCCGTAAGGTTCTGGCAGGAGGGACCGCCGTTGCATTGGTTCTTGTTGGGAGTGCCGTGCTTTGGGCTCTGCAAAGCAACCGCTCCCGCGGACCCGCGCCAGACGAACTCTACAGCACCGATCATCATAACGTCGCTGATGGCCTCGCCGGATTGCCGCGGGACTATGCTGGCGTTTCACGTCAAGTGCCCTCGCTGGGCCCACCGCTTCCTGGTGATCTCGGCAGGCCAATCCTTGCCGCTCAGGGACAGCCGCCAATTACAACCACGACTGGCTTCGATCAAGAGCAACAGCGTCGTGACCAGGAGACCGAAGCCGCACGGGTCAGCCGTGTGTTCGCCTCCACCAATGTCCGCGAGACGACGCCCTCTGCTGCGTTGGCTTCGGGCGTAGACCGAGCCGCCTCATCGTCTATGCCGGGAGCTGACGACGGTTTTGCGCAGAACGGCCAGGATCGCAAACTTGCCTTCGTCAATGCATCGGTTGACCGCCGTACCACAAGCCCTGACCGCGTCACGAAACCAGCTTCTCCGTATGTGGTTCAGGCAGGAACGTTTATTCCTGGGGCACTCATCACCGGCATCCGCTCAGATCTGCCCGGGCAGATCACGGCGCAGGTGACCGAGAATGTTTTTGACACACCTTCCGGTCGCTTGCTGCTTATCCCGCAGGGCGCTCGTTTGATCGGAACCTACGACAGCCAGATCGCGTTCGGTCAGTCACGTGTGCTGCTGGTCTGGACACGCTTGATCATGCCCAACGGCCGTTCGATCGTGCTCGAACGCCAGCCAGGCGCGAATGCAGGCGGCTATGCGGGTCTGGAGGATGAAGTCGACAATCATTGGGGCGCTCTCTTCAAGGCGGCACTCCTGTCGACGCTCCTAGCAGTCGGCAGCGAAGTAGGAGCCGGCTCCGACACCGGCAATAACGGCGACATCATCCAGGCCCTTCGCCGTGGATCGAGCGATAGCTTCAATCGAACTGGCCAGAAGATCGTTGAACGCAATCTCAACATCCAGCCAACGCTGACGATCAGGCCGGGATTTCCAGTTCGCGTGATCGTCAATCGCGACCTCGTACTGGAGCCTTATAGAGGGTGAGGAATGAAGATGGCCAAGCTCAAAATCGGAGTGCTTGCTGACGACAAGCCTGTCAAGGTCACCGTCGAATTGCCGGCCGTGGTGCATCGTGATCTCGTCGCCTATGCGGGAGCCCTCGCACGTGAAACCGGCCAGCCGGTCAATGATCCGTCAAAGCTGATCGCGCCCATGTTGATGCGATTCATGGCGACGGATCGAGGATTCGCGAAATCGCGACGCGCGGCTCATTCACCCGTTGCCGATGACGGGTAGCGCTCGGCCAATAGTTTCAGAAAGGCGTGTAGAGCGGGGTTCTCGTTGTCACCGCGCCAATGTGCCGAAAAGCTCAGGTAGCTCGGCCGTATTCCGTCGCGCAATTCGCGGTAAACCAAACCGGCAAAGCTGGCGCCGATGTCGGATTCCATGACCAGACTGATCCCGAGCTTCATGCTGATCAGGCTTTTGACGATGCCCCGACTGACGTCATGGCGCTCTATTTGAGGCCTTTCCCCAGGCAATGACAGCTTCGAAATCAGGACGTTCTCAAGTTCTTGTCCGGGGTCATATTGGCTCAGCAAAACTGTTTGATCCCGAAGGTCGGTCCACAAAACGACGTCTCGCGTCGTCAAGGGATGATCCTTCGGCAAGGCCACCAGGATCCGCTCGCTCCAGAGCGGGAAAGTCTGACTCTCTGGAAGAGGCGAAACGCCGGTCACGATGAGGATATCGAGCGTTCCGTTTCGCAGCGCAGTCGTCAGGCGCGTTCGCGATCGCTCGACGGTGACAAGCTCGATATGCGGAGAGTGTACCTTGAATTCGAGCAGAGTCTTGCGCAGATTCCCGGCCGAAAGAGACGTGCAAAATCCGACCGCTAATCTACCGGTTTCTCCGCGCCTGTTCGTTTGTGCGCTCGCGACGAGCGCATCAACTTGCTCCAAGATTACTCTTGCCGCCCTGAGAAACTCGCGGCCGCCGGGTGTTGGCTTCACGCCACCGCTCGATCGCTCGAACACGACGACTCCAATCGAGTGTTCGAGTTGGCGGACACTTCGGCTCATCTGCGACTGACGTAGCCGCAATACATCCGCAGCTTGCCGAAAGCTGCCAATATCTGCAGCGGTCACCGCGAATCGCAATTGCTGTAGATCAACACCCAGCGGCCGGGCGTCAGGTCGTCCCTTATCGTTTGCCATGGTTCTTTCCGCGATGCCTTGATGTTCGATAGACCGTCGAGGGAAAATGGTGACGTCTGCGTGCAGACGTCGCCGGGGAAAGCTCGCGGAGGCTCTATAAAAGTGTCAGGCAGCCAGAATCGCGACTGGCGCCCACAACACGGGTCCGTGCAACCCGCCAGCGGTCTGCACGCGTGCCAAGGCAAGTGACGAAATCTCCAGATAGCCCGCAACCGCCACGGTGCTGCCGAGCGGGCGAGGGCTACCTATCCGCTGCAAGGGCCATCCGGCGCGGCGCAAGATCCGCTCCATCCGGGCATCTGTGACGGTGACGATCTCAGTCAGCTGTCGCGACAGACCGAACTCGATCATGCCCGCGAACAGTTCGTAGGTCGCGACCGCCAAGCCGTGAGCGCCCTTGGGCGCGTCGGCTGCAACATCGAGCGCAAAGCGGCTGCTTTCCCAGATGGTCGGGCTAGCGGGAGCGCATGCTCCGTCCAAGAGAACGGGAAAAATATCGCGCAGCATGGTGGGGCCGGTCGAGGGGAGTAGGCGCACGCAGCCTTGCACGCGGTTATCGTGTACTCGCTGGATCAAATACGCAGGGCAAAGTGCGTCGAATTCGTCGATCTCCATGTCGCCGCTGAACTGAACGTCCCAATCGAGCCGCTCTTTGAATACGCGGTACCGCAGGCGGTGCATTTCCGCGAGGTCATCGATAAATTGACCGTAGTAACTTGACGTAATTAGCTGCATCATTTGTTGCGCCCTCGATTGCTGACCTTTCAGCATTGAAGACGAAGCCAGAAAGCGGCGCACCTCCCGTAGCTACGGGATATGATTGGGCGCGGAGCCTATTTGATACTCGATCTAGATAACATGAGGCGGGCGACAGCTTGAATGATAGTCCGAACTCTGAGCTTAGTCTTGACGTTATCGAGGTGCGTGGCCGCCGTATGCCGAGAAATGCCAAGAATACGCCCGATCTCCCAGGCAGATTTGCCTTGCGCCGCCCATTCCAAGCATTCGAATTCGCGAGGCGATAATGACACGCCGTCGATCACACGACCGGGCGAGATTTTGCGTCGAACATGCGCGTGAAAGCACATCGCCATGAGCTGAAGTACTTGTCTGTGCGCTTCGACACGCCGAGCGAAGGCGGCACCGTGATGCTCGTCTGCTGCAAAAGTAACGGCTGCTATTGGCCCACGACCATCGTGAATAGGAACTGTAAAGCCACACGCGATGCCGAATCTAGCGGCGTCCTCGAATAACTCGCGCTGTGGACGAGATAATATGTGCTTTCCCGAGTTGAGGCCCCATTGAAAGGGCTCAGTACCTTCGAGTACCTGGGTGATCACAGGATCGAAACGCTCGTAGCGGTTTTTTAGATACTGCGCTGTCCAGGTGGATGGGTAGGTCGATATCAGTTGGGGAGCACCACCTTTTTGTTCTGAAATGCGCAGATAGGCGAAACAGGACAGGTCGAGCGCTTGAGTAGCCTCTGCCATGCTCTCCCGAAGCGCCACTGCGTCGGTGCTCTCGGAGAGACGATCGATATAGGTTTGAAAAATGCGGTGCATATCGAGACAATATGGGCGGGACTACATGCTCGTACCAATTCGCTGAGCCCAAAATGACTTATGCTCGAAACTGAAAAGCGGCAGTCGGCGTGAGCCGGAACTTGCAGCGATCGCTCGTTCTGTCGTATCGACACATCAGGCGGCTGACGACTTGCCGCTCTGCGACAGCAGTTTTTCTGCGATTTCCAGGCCTTCCTCCCGGGAGGAGGCAAGCATCAGCGGATAGCCCCAAAATTTTGCGAATACCACGGCAAAAGCTTTGAACCCGAGGCGTTTGGCGCTGCTGGCTTCGATCATGACCATCGCCAGGACCAGATTGCGTAGCTCGGCTTTGTTTTTCTTCATCCAAAGCGAAGTACGCTTCTTCTCCTCTTGCGAATGCTCATGATCTTCCCCTGGATTGGAATCGCTCAAGAGGACGAACGGTGTGCCGCGCTTCAGATTGACTTCGAATTCTTCGAAGTCCCGTTGAGGGTCGTGTCCGACCTCATGCTCAAAGCCTATCCAGACGATAGGAAAATTGGAGCTATCCATCGACATTTCAGATCGACCTTATCAGTAATGATGGAGCATCTCAGCAAGTGTAATCTTGTGGTTGCTTGAGACCATCTCGAGCTGCAGACATTCTATGCATCCCGCCGGTCAAAACCGTTCATCCTCTCCTGACGTGGCGCCAGGATGCGACGACGGCGCAGACACCGGGAAGCGCGATGCACGTCAACGCCGAGAAGGCGATATGTCCTCCATCGCGCAGGCCGTCGAAGACACCAGCAAGCGTATTCAGGCTCGCAAGAAGACCGCCGAGGATCAGCATCGCCCAATTCGTTGCGGACGTTCCCACCAAAGCGAGCAGCACCGGGACGAGCCAGGCTCCGTAGAAGATGGACAGCATCCACAACGCGCTCGAATCGAACGTGACTGCGGGCGTCGCACCATTTGCCCTGATATAGTCGGCAAGATACGAGAACGACTGGATACTCACAAAGAGTACGGCGCCAACTGCGCACGACAGCCAGAACAATACGATTCTGTTTTGATCCTTGCTGGCCATTTTTGTATTCTCCTATCGTTACAAGACCGGTCTATGCGTCGGTTCCACCGGCTCGCTCTGCTCGGACCATCGGCGACCCATGTCGCTGTCTTCAGGTCTTGCCCGGCCAGCGACATCCCACGGAAGTTCGAGCTCAGCGCTTCGACCTTGGTAACCACGGCCTTGTGGAAGAACCAACGCATCATCAGTTTTGTCAGACGTCCGGCCTCCCTGCGTCCACGCGGGCTCTCTTGGACTCGGTCAACATGTCAGACATGGCGATCATTTATTCCACTCGCGAATGCCCGCCCGCGATCGAGCTCCCTGAGGATTGAACGAAAGTTGCATTTTTATCGGCACGGCGTCATTGCGCAAATTGGCCATCGTATGTTCCAATCCGGCCAAACAGGCAAACCAAACGAGGCCATCCATGCACCTAGACGCCGGAGCCGATGTGTCCGCGCACGTTGACAATGTGCCCCGCGATCTCGTCGCCGCCAGCTTCACCGGTAACCTCGAAAGCTGGGAGCAGTCGCGTCAGCACCATCACCGGAAGGCGCAACTGCTTTACACCGTCCGCGGCATTATCAACTGCGAGGTCGATGACGGCATCTGGATCGTGCCACCACAATGCGCCGTGTGGATTCCGGGCGGACTGCCGCACACCGCCTTTGGATCGGGTGACATCGAATGCCTATGTATTTTCGTCGAGCCCGAGGCCACCCCGGACCTGCCGCTTGAATGCTGTACGATCGCTGTGTCGAACCTGTTGCGACAATTGCTCGTCCGCGCGGCGGACTTGCCGGAGTTCTATGAGATCGAAAGCAGCGACAGTCGCCTCGTGTCGGTCATCCTTGACGAACTCGCGGCGGCACCGCTCGAGAATCTCCGTCTCCCGATCCCAGGAGATTCGCGATTGAGGAAGCTCGTGGAGGTGTTGCTTGCCAACCCGACGGACCGTGCAACGCTCGCCGAATGGGCTTCGCGCGTCGCGCTCAGCGAGCGCAGCCTTAGCCGCTTGTTTGTGGAGGAGATCGGCATGAGCTTCGGCCGCTGGCGCCGACAGCTCCATGTCATCCTCGCCCTCCAGCGCCTGGCCGCCGGCAAGAGCGTGCAAACGGTCGCATTCGATCTCGGCTACGAAAGCGCCAGCAGCTTTGTAACGATGTTTCGCAAGGTGCTCGGTAAGCCGCCGGGGCGCTACCTGCTTGATCAACAGAAGCAGAGCTAAACTTAGCGCGCAGTCACGCGGATGGTACTCGAGCTAACATGAAGCACTACACTCGATTCCCGGAGGTTCGGCAGGATAATCAGGTGCGACCCATTCAACATACGTGACGATCCGACGTCCCTTCAGTTCGTGAACGCTAAGTTCCATCTCGAAGATCGCCTGCAGAACCTATCCGCCAGAAGTGGTCATTACTCTCGAAAACTGTCCTCCCCTCCAGCCGAGCAATGACAGATTCTTCTTCACATCAGTGAAAATGAGTGACGGGCTTTCAATATGGCCGGGAGTTTCCAAGCGGATTACGCTCTTCAAAACAATTGGGAGGATCAAGCACGACGCAACCACCGCTGTTTTCGCTATTTGGCATTCGGGGCCTAGCGCTGAAAAACCGGATTGCTGTCGCTCCCCATGCACCAATATTCAGCCGAAGACAGATTTCGGACCAATTGGCACCTGGTCAACGCGGGCCGATTTGCGGCCTCGCGCCCCGGGCGACATCAGATCGGAATGGTGGGCGAGATCATCTCCGAATCCTGGGCGAGATCAAATCGGAACACCCGGGCGAGATCGTCGGAATTAACACCGCACGCATTTTCGCAACATCAACACCAAGCTTGATGCCGACAACCGTACCCATGTGGTTGCAACAGCTAGGCGTCTCAAAATTATTCCTTAGTCAGACCCGCTGGGGCGGTGTAACGAACCTCGTTTATTCGGCTACTGCAAGCAGCCGGACAGAACTCCAGTTTTGAGATGATCTAATCTGTTGAGATTGCGATCGATTTTCGATTCGCGTACCAGCGACTTCATCCAGGTGTGGCATCTTGCCAACGTGCGCCTAATTGCCGTCAGCGAGAGCCGAGAGAAGGGTGAAATTTGCCTCTGGTCGACGCATTGAGCACCTTTGATCCCGACCAGATATCGAGGGCGGTCGTGGTCTCGCGATTTGACGCGTCCTTGTCCAGTTGGACCCAGCCGGCCCATGAACATCGCAAAGGCCAGCTCCTTTACATGGCGCGCGGCGTCGTCACGTGTGAAACCCCCGACGACGCGTGGGTGATCCCAGGGCAAAGTGCGATCTGGATTCCGCCCGGCGTCGCCCATCGCAGCAGCGGCAGCGGCAGTATGGAATCGTATTGTCTATTCGTCGAGGAGGAGTGTGCCGCAACGATGCCGCGCTCGTGCTGCCTTGTCGCCGTGTGCCCACTATTTCAGGAGTTGCTCCGACGCGCAGCCCGGCAGCCTGCTGCGACGGATGACTTTGGTCGTGAAAGCCGTCTCGCCGGCGTCATTATTGATGAACTGACGACAGCTCCAACCCAGCATATGAGCCTGCCGATGCCGACTGACCCGCGGCTCCGGCGCATCGCCGAGGCGGTTATCTCAGATCCCTCCGACAAGGCGACGGTGGCCCAATGGGCGTCTCGCGTCGGACTCGGAGAACGGACACTGTGCCGGTTGCTGCAACAGGAGACGGGCATGAGCTTCGGGCGCTGGCGGCGTCAACTGCATGTCCTCGTTGGCCTGCGTCGGCTCCGCGCCGGGCAGACGGTCCAGGCCGTTGCCGTCGATCTTGGTTATGAGAGCGCCAGTGGCTTCACGGCGATGTTCCGCAAGACGGTAGGCAAGCCACCGGCGCGCTACTTCGCAGATCGCTACGGCGCCGTCGCGCCCACGGCCTGATGATTGCCGATCATCACATCGGGCATGCCATGCCGCAGCAAGTTGTTTCGCCATTCGCTGGTGACCGTGCGCGCTATCCGATCCAATTCGCCCATCGGGTCTTTTGTCAGTAGCCTCATCTTTGCAGAGTTCTTCGAGGTGCGCTTGTTCAATCGCCGCGCCGCGGACGACTTCAGGCGAAGCAGACGCTGACAATTTCATGCTTAACGGCTTTGGCAGAGCTTGGTTCGCGATCAAAAGCTAATTGCCCCGCAACTTGTTAGGGACGGCTCATTGCCCGTCTTCACGCAATAATCGCTCCGCTGTTGCGTAACCATCGCCATGTGCGATTACAGAGGCCGCGATTTCAGCAACCGCAGCAATCGTAGTCGGCCTCGGGCCACCTTAGCCGGTGTGAAAATATGATGGCAAATTGCGCAATGTGGCTCGCGTCGCCATCGCATCGTCGATGCGACACTGGCAGACCTCCGCCGAATGCAGCGCGATGGAATAGAATTCCCTGACCTTCTCGCCGGTCTTCGATCGGCAGCCCACGCCACGTGAACGCGGATATCTCAAAGCTCTGGCCGATGGTCTGATCCGGCCCGCGATCAGCGGACCGGCGGGGTATTTTTGCCGCAAGTTCGGGTGGTGCGAGGCGTTCACTCGCGGGCCGACGGCAGGGCAGCGGCGCGGTCGGCCTTGCCAATAGTCATGGACCCCATGGCCATCGTCAGGGGCGATACCGCGCCATCGGCTTTACGCTGACGCCGCGCGGTCGATCCAGGCGACTCGCCGCAAAAAATTAGGCACCGCGGACGCGCCGAAGGACTTGGCGGCGCCCGGGCCTGGATGTCGGTGGTACTACCCAAGTCGAAATTTTTCTCAAGCGAATGCATCTTCAAGAAGCGATGGTTACGTCGAGATAGACTGCAGCGTTTTCGGGGGCATTCGGCACGTGCTTTCATTGATATTCTGCGGGCCAGGTTCGCGCTAGAAGCGACGGCATGACTCGCGGCGGAAGCACGCCGATCGTCCAATGGTGCCGTGACAGCACATGCGGAGTCCGTTTTGCGAAACGATTTGTCGTTGCGGTGCACTGTGGCGTGGGCGGCGGGCCGGTAGTCTGACTGCGTCGGCTTGGGCAGCTGTGAAGAATGTTGGCGGGAACGCCGACGTTGCGCGACGTCGCCTTTTCGACACTCGGCTCTTCATCCATCAACCGCGGGTTCAATGCAGTGGCATCAGCGTCGCTACCCTACCGTCTTAGGAGGTTCGCACGTGTCGCATTTGGAAGTCTTCTGGGCGCGCGGCCCGTGCGGCACCCTGCAACTGAAATCAGGTTCGCGCGACCTCTGATCGCGATCCGGCGGCGCTATGCGGATGCCGCCGAGCTCAAGCGTTTTTTCAGCGAGAATCCCACGGAGGCTCTTCGAGCGATCCGCGCGGCTGCTGATGATGGCATCCCGGCAGCGCAGACGGTGTGGGGGCAGATCTTGCTCGACGGCAAGTTGGTTCCGCGCGATCCGGTGGCGGCTTTCCATGCCTTTGCAATGGCGGCGGACGGCGGCGATATCGAGGCGCTCAACATGGTCGGGCGCTGCCACGAGCAGGGGTGGGGCGTCGCGGTCAATGCCGGCCGTGCCACCGAGGTTTTCGAGGCTGCGGCCAAGGCCGGCCATCTCTGGGCCCAAGTTAATCTTGCCCAGATGCTGATGCGCACCGGCGCTCCGGAAGACCGCCCGCGTTGCTTTGCGCTGTTCAAGGCCGCCGCCGAAGGCGGAAACAGCAAGGCCAATATCAAGGCGATGAACTCGCTTGCGCGCTTCCTAGAAGAGGGCTGGGCAGGGTCTCCCAATCTCGACGGCGCGGCTTTCTGGTATCTGAAAGCTGCGAATGCCGGCGATCATTGGGCGCAGTTCAACCTTGCGACGATCTTGCTCCGCCAGGGAGATCGCGACGCCGCGGACAAGTGGTTTCACAGCGCCATCGCTATCAGCGACAATGGATTTCGACGCCGTGTCGCGGCGCTGTTGCTTGCACGTCCTGAGCCAGAGTTGCGGATCCACGGAATCGAAGCGCTGCGGCGCTGTGCGGAAGTCGGGGCGCCAGAAGACCTATTTGCCCACGCCTGCGCGCTTGACGATGGCCTCGCGGGGCCGCGCGATCTCAATCAAGCCGCAGCAACCTTAAGGCGCCGCCGCCGGAGGCCATGCTGGGGCAAGCGCGGCTCCGGCAAAGAATGATGCGTTGTTCGAGTCGCTCGGGTCTTGCGGTCTGCACGCGCGTCAGCACCGATTTGCGCGTTCAATCTACGGGAAGGGGAACACTATGAGAACGATCGAAACCTTGCGGCCGGTTTTGTCCGGTGTAGCGGCCTCCGCCAGCCTTGCCAGCGGCTTGCTATTCGTCCCCGTTGAGGAAGCCGAGGCGCGGGACGTGGTCCAGCCTGCCGGGCCGAATGATCCGTCCGTCCCGCTTTCGGCCTCGTCAACTGCATCTCGACAGCTTGTTGCGCAAGCTCAGGGACAGTCACTGCCGCCGGTCACAGTCGAGGCGCCTTCCTCCCGTAAGCATTCCGCTGCCGCAAAGCGGGGGCCGGACCGGCGCGTTGCGGCTCCGCGTCGGCCTTCGCAGGCGAAACCTCTCTCGGCGGCCGCGCCAGCCACGGCGGCAAACAGTAGCCAAGGTGCCGGTGGGCCGACCAGCAACACGCTTCAAACAGGCACCGGCCTCGACCGCCTTCCCGGGCCGATTCAGAGCATCCCGCAGACCATCACCGTCATTCCACAGGTGGTGATCCAGCAGCAGCAAGCGACCACCGTTAACCAGGTGTTGCAATATGTGCCGGGCATCACGGTCGCGACAGGTGAAGGCAACGGCGGCATTACCGGCGACCAGTTCCGCATCCGCGGCTTCGATGCATCGGGTGACCTCTATGTTGATGGACTGCGGGATTTCGGTTCCTACGTGCGCGACAGCTTCGCCACCGAGAACATCTTGGTTCTCAAAGGACCATCCTCGCAGAGCTTCGGTAACGGTACCACCGGCGGCGTGATCGAACTCGACAGCAAGAAGGCGCATCTCGGCAATGCGAATTCGATCGAGGTGACGGGTGGCTCGGGTCCTTACGGACGCAGTGTGCTTGATGTCAATCGCCAGATCGATACGACTACGGCGCTGCGGATCGTTACCATGGGCAGTGGGCAGGACATCGTGAACCGCGACAACGTGTATTCGAAGCGCTGGGGCGTGCTCGGTTCGATCGGATTCGGTCTTGGCACCGACCAGACGGTCATCATGAATTATTTCCACCAGCACAGCAACAGCCGCCCCGATTTCGGCGTGCCGATGGGCAAGTTCGGAGGATCGTCCGTCAGCGAACCCCTCACCGAGAATGGCGTGCCGCGCTCAAACTATTTTGGCCGCGAGAGCGATCGCGATTTGATGGACGCAGACGTCGCCACGGTCCTCTACAAGGGCGAGTTTGGCGACTGGCTCACTCTCTCGAACAGCTCGCGCTTCGGTTACTACGCGCGGGATGTCAAGTTCACGCCATCGATGTGCATGGATGTCGCTTTTCCTCTCACTGCCATTTACGGCATCCCGTCGAGCACCTGCGCCAGGGACGTGGCGGCGGGCAACCTCAATACAGCCTTTACCCGCTGGCCGGTCGGCGGCACCAAGCAGACCAGTTACGGTGGAGAGAACGTCACTTCGGCGACCATGCGATTTAACACGGGCTTCTTGCGGCACGAACTCGTCGCGGGAATTGACGTCTATGCCCAGCATTCGAAGATTAATTTCTACATACCGAGCGGGTCGAGCTCTGACGGGACATTGCTGGACCCGATCTTCCAGAACTCGTCGGACTTCTCGAATCTTCTGTCGGCTACCGGCACCACAGCGCGGAGCTGGGATGTCGGGCCCTTCATCAGCGACCGGGTATGGCTGACGCCCCAACTCTCCGTCCTGGGCGGTGTGCGCTGGGACCATTATAACGTTCAGGGCAATGTCTCCGGGACGCCGATCGAGACGACCACGGAATTCGCGAGCCCTAAGGCCTCCTTGATCTGGGAGCCGACCAAGGAGCAGACCTACTATTTCAGCTATGCGCAATCATTCACGCCGCCCGCCAATAACATTACGTCGCTGAGCTCGTCGTTGTCGATCGTCGGAGTTACCGGAACTTCCAACCTGAAGCCAGAAACCGATACCACTTATGAGGTAGGCAGCAAATGGAGCCTCCTGAATGGCCGCCTCGGAGCGACCGCTGCGCTGTTTCGCGTGGACAAGGACAACACCTCCTACACCGATCCAACATCAGGCGTCCAAACAACGACGGATGACAAGGTTCGGGTGCAAGGCGTCGAACTGGGACTGACAGGAAAGATCACGGACCTCTGGAATGTGCAGGCCTCATACGCCTACATGGATAGCAAGATCATCGCGTCGTCGATCTCCGTCTTCAACCCCGTGTCCACCGACGGCAACCGCGTGCCTTACGTCTCTGAGCATGGAGCCTCCTTGTGGACGACCTACGACATCGTGCCTCTCATCCAAGAGCTTTCCGGTGGCCAGCGCCTTCCCGGTCAACTGCTCGTCGGTGGCGGTGTCAATTACCGATCCGACTACTATGTCAACAACGCAAATTCATTGCGCATCCCCGCCGCGATCACGCTCGACGCCATGGTGTCCTATGATTTTGATCGATACCACCTCGCGATTAACGTCACCAATCTGACCGATGCACTGGCCTATAGTGCCGCCTTCGGGAACGGCTACGCCTCCCCGATTGCGGGACGAACAGTCACGGGCACTGTTGGCATGAAGTTCTGATCCGACATGATGACCGTGAATCCAGATATCCTGCCGAAAGAGGAAGTCGTAAGCGTCACCTCCACGATCGAAGCTTCGGAAATGGTCGAGAGGCGGGTGATCGCGAGCGACGCAGGCAGACGACACGCTGAATTTTTCCTAAGGCTCACCCCCTGCACCCTGATGCTCACGATCAGCCCTTTCCTTTGGTTCGCCGCATGTTGATTCGAATCCCCGACGTCCTTACGGTCGATGAAGTTGCAAAGGTGAGAGCTGTGATCGAAGCCGCCACCTGGATCGACGGCAAAGCCACAGCAGGCCAGCAAGCCGCGCAGGCTAAATTGAACCTGCAAGTCCCGGAAGGATCCCCCGCGGCCGTTGAGGCCGGGGATGTGATCCTGCGCGCGCTTGGACGCAACGCTATCTTCAACAGTGCCGCTCTGCCGTTCCGCGTCCTGCCGCCTTTGTTCAACCGCTACGACACGGGCATGAAGTTCGATGCCCATGTCGACGGTGCAATTCGCGCGATTCCGGGTGCGAACATGCGAATGCGCGCCGACGTTTCGTCGACGCTCTTCTTGACGCCGCCGGAAGACTATGAGGGCGGCGAACTGGTGATCGAGGACGTCTATGGCAGCCAGGAAGTCAAGTTACCGGCCGGCCACATGGTCATTTATCCCTCGACCAGTCTGCACAAGGTCAACGTAATCACGCGGGGCAGCCGCTGGTCGTCGTTTTTCTGGACCCAGTCCATCGTCAAGGACGATGGGCGTCGGGCGCTACTCTACGATCTCGACCTAGGTATCATGGAGACGCGTCATCTCTTGCAAGGCGAGTCGCACGCGACAGTTGCGCTGGCCAGCGTCTATCACAATCTGTTGCGGCATTGGGCGGAGCTATGACAAGCTGCTAGATCTCCGAGCGCTATGGCGCTCGGAGTGGCGCGCTTTGGATGCATTCCCGGCTCAGTAGGGGCGGGCGCACTTTGTACATGCGACAGGACAGATTGGGCAAATCGAAGCGGCCCGCTATCGTACGGCTTCGATGGGCCGCTCGGGGCACGAGCGAAGTCGTGCGCGCAGCTATCGGCGTCGGTCAAAGGACAGTGCGCTCTCCGTAGAGTAGCTTCTCGACGGCGACGACGCGCTTTCCCGGCGCGTATCACGACGTATTCGGCCGCTATGGGCGGATTCGGGTAGGTCCGTACAGGGCCGGATCGGCGGCTAGTCCGGAGGAAGTATCCGTCCAGCCACTTCGCCGAACCCCAACCGATATCGGTCGTTTCGGCACCACCCTCGTATGGAGAGCGTATCGCCGTCTTCCAGGAACGTACGTGTGTCGCCGCCCGGGAGCGCGATCGGCTCAGAACCGCCCCAGGATATCTCGAGCAGACTGCCGCGTTGATGCTTTTCCGGGCCGCTGATCGTGCCAGAGCCGAGAAGATCTCCGACGCTCATCGCGCAGCCACTCGACGCGTGGTGCACGAGCTGTTGGACGGACGACCAGTACATGTACTTGAAATTGGTGGAGCAGATCCTCGCTGCTCGTCCGTCTCCTGCCTGTAGATCGACATCCAGTCGCAGATCGTAGTTGTTGTCGCCAGTCTGTCGCAGATATTCCAGCGGTTCAGGGCTCTGCGCCGGGCCCTTCGTGCGGAAGGGCTCAAGCGCCTCCCGCGTCACGATCCATGGACTGATTGACGTGGCGAAAGCCTTCGCCTGGAAAGGCCCGAGAGGGACGTACTCCCATTGCTGTATGTCCCTCGCGCTCCAATCGTTGAGCAGGACGAAGCCGAAGATCATGGCCTCGGCTTCGACCTCGGTCAGCATCTTTCCCATTGTCGACGGTTGACCGACGACGACGCCCATTTCGAGCTCGAAATCGAGCCGTTTGCATGGACCGAACGAGGGGGCGTCGGCGCCTGGTGGCTTCACCTGCCCTCGCGGACGCCGGACCGGCGTGCCGCTCACCACTACGGTAGATGCTCGACCGTTATAGCCGATTGGCATGTGTAGCCAGTTGGGTTGAAGCGCGTTGTCCTTGCCGCGGAACATCACGCCGACGTTGGTGGCGTGTTCCTTCGATGAATAGAAATCCGTGAACCCGGCGACCGCGAGAGGAAGGTGGGTTACGACCTGATCCAGCGGCAGCAACGCGCGCTGGCGCAGCTTCGCGTTGTCGCGCAGCTCCGGCTGGTCGTGACGAAGAAGGGTGCTAATTCGCTTTCGCGTCGCCGACCAGATCTCCGGTCCCAAAGCCATGAAAGCATTCAGCGATGGCTGCGCGAAAACGGCTTCGGAGGTCCCAAGATTGATCATCCCTTCTTGCTCGAGGACGGCGAGATCGAGCACTAAGGAGCCGATCGCCACTCCGACGCGCTTCTGCGGTGCAGAACCAGTCGAGAACACGCCATAGGGAAGGTTCTGAATCGGAAAGTCGCCGTCAGGCTCGACGTCGACGAAGGAGCGCAGTTCGGGATCGTTAGGATGCATGATCTGTCCAATGGGTTGGAAACGGCGCTCAGGTGGCGTCGGGTTGCCGGTGCGGTGCGGCGGCGGCGAAGGCGTCGATTTCAGACGCGGCAGCGTCGATCGCCCGTATGCGGGGATAGGGTGCGAGATCGACGCCGAATCTGCGTGCGTTGAATACCTGCGGAACGATGCAGATGTCCGGAAGCGTCGGTCTGGTGCCGAACGCGAAGGGACCGCCCCCGATTGAGGCCAGCCTTTTTTCTAGCGCTTCGAATCCAATGGAGATCCAGTGCTGCGACCACGCATTGCGCGCGGTGTCGTCGATGGCCAGGTCGCCGAGGCGTTTGAGCACGCGGAGGTTTCCGATCGGGTGGATGTCTGAGCAGACAGCGAGCGCCATCTCGCGTGCTACGGCGCGGGCGGCGGCGCTGTCCGGCAGCAGCGGTGGTTCGGGACAGGTTTCGTCGAGGTACTCGATAATCGCCAACGACTGCGCGAGCTGCAGCTCGCCATCGATCCAGTACGGTACCAATCCGGCGGGATTGATTTTGAGATAGGCTTCTTCGTTCTGTTCGCCGTTGCGCAGATGCACGAAGCGGTGTTCGGCGATTACGCCCTTGAGACCGAGCGCGATGCGAACGCGGTAGGCCGCGGTGGAGCGGAAATAGCCGTAGAGCACAGGATCGGATTGCGTCGCCGTCATGGCGTTTCTCATGGCTGGCTCGGATCGAAGCGCTTTTCCAACCCGTTCCAACAGTCGGCGTAGTCGCTCTGCAGCGTGGCGGTCGTGGCTGCATGGTGCGTCACCCGTTGCGGGAAGCGCGTCTCGAACATGAAGGCCATCGTGCCGGTGAGCTTGACTGGCGTCAGCTCGCCGTTGCTGGCATGATGGAAAGCCTCACGGTCGGGCCCGTGCGGAAGCATCATGTTGTGCAAGCTGAAGCCGCCTGGCGTGAAGCCCTGTGGCTTGGCGTCGTAGACACCGTAGATCAAGCCCATGAATTCGGACATGATGTTCATGTGATACCAAGGAGGACGGAAAGTATTTTCCGCGACGGCCCAACGTTCCGGAAAAATGACGAAGTCGATGTTCGCAGTGCCGGGGGTCTCCGAGGGGGACGTCAGGACCGTGAAAATCGACGGGTCTGGATGATCGAATCCGATGGCGCCGATCGGCGAGAAGGTCCGCAGATCGTATTTGTAGGGCGCGTAGTTGCCGTGCCACGCGACGACGTCCATCGGTGAATGCGGCAGCTTGGTTACGTAGAGAGCGCCCCCCCATTTCACGAACAGATCGGTGGGCGTGTCCTTGTCCTCGTAGGACGCTACCGGGGTTAGAAAGTCCCGACCGTTCGCCAGGCAGTTGGCGCCGATCGGCCCGCGTTCGGGCAACGTGAACGCGCCGCCGTAGTTCTCGCAGAGGTAGCCGCGCGCCGGGCCTTCGGGCAGTTCGACCCGGAACTTCACGCCGCGGGGAATCACGACAATCTCGCCGGGCTCAGCGTCGATGCGGCCGAATTCCGTCACGAACAGCAATTTGCCTTGCTGGAGGACGAACATCATCTCGCCGTCCGCATTGTAGAAGTTCTGGTCCACCATCGACGAGTTGATCAGATAGATGTGCGCGGCCATGCCCGCCTGGCTTCCGGCGTCCCCTGCCGTGGTCATCGTGCGGATCCCGTCGATGAAGGTCAGTTTCTCGCTCGGGATAGGGGACGGATCCCAACGCAATTGCGCGATCGGCATGTCATCCTCATGACAGGGCGCGGTGCGCCAAAGCTTGCCATCGATCTTCTCGAAGCGGCCGGAATGTCTGACCGATGGACGGATGCGGTAGAGCCATGAGCGCTCGTTTGATCCGCGCGGCGCCGTGAAGGGCGATCCCGATAGTTGTTCGGCGTAGAGACCGTAGGCGCACTGCTGCGGCGAGTTACGGCCCATGGGCAGGGCGCCGGGTAGCGCTTCGGTCTCGAATGAGTTGCCAAAGCCGGACATGTAGCCTGGGGTGACGCTCACCGTATTGCGGATGATCGCATCGGGATTGGTGTTGATGTTCATCGTCTACCTCGCTTGTGGATCGTGAACAGACTACCGCGTGACGGCGGATTGCCGGTCCGGGCCTCTCGTGCTGAGCTTGCGGAACATCGCGGATGCTTTAGCAACGCCACGCGAGCCCTCACCCGCGGATGCCGGCCCGGTCGGCGAAGACAGATAGTCCCACGTGCAACTATCTACCTTATTGTTTTTGGCGCGTCAATCAGGGGATTGAGATTGTCCGATTTCGACTTGCTGCAGTTCGTGCCTTTTCGGCTGAATCGTCTGGCGTCGGAGGTTAGCTCCGCCCTCTCGGAGGAGTATCGCGTCCGTTTCGGGCTGGAGATTCCCGAATGGCGGGTGTTGGCGACCTTAGGTTTCCGCCGTAAGCCCAGCAGCGCCCAGTACATCTCGCGGTCGACACGCACCCATAAGTCGACCATCAGCCGGGCGGTATTGGAGATGGAGAAACGTGAGCTGATCAGGCGGGTAGACCAGGTCGACGACCGAAGAGCCAACAGCATCTGCCTCACCGAGAAGGGGAGGGCGCTCTACGAGGAGCTGGTCCCGCGCCTGCAGCGGAGGGAGGACGAGATACTCGCGTGCCTCACAGGTGAAGAAAGACGTATTCTCAGCGCGCTACTCGGAAAGATCGAGGCGAATCTGGGCCTGCCCGCCACGATGGAGGCCGACGATTAGGGCTAATCGTTCCAGCCCGACGGACAACCGGCGAAAGCGCCAGCTGCGACGCGACGCCGTTTCATCAGGCTTTTCGCTTCTTGCGCAGAGGTGACGTGAGCGAGGGGGGCTGCGCGACGGACCTTGCAGGCTTGACCGGGGTGGGCTCGACATCGCGCCCCATGGCGGTGCTGATCCTGTCGCATGTCTCTTTTAGGTTATCCACTATGGGGCCGATCCCGTCCAACGGCACATGCGAGCGCAGTCCTATCAGCGTCATAGTGGCGGCCAAGCTTCCTGCATGATCGCGGATGGGCGCCGACACGGCGGCGAAGCCATCGAAAACGCGGCTATCCGAGGTCGCGACGCCTTTGCGATTCATCTCCGCCTTCGCCTCCTCGACCGTCGCGCGCATCGCCCCCGCCGAGGCGGGGATCCGATGAAGCGCCGGGGCGAGAACGGCCGTCGGGAGTAGCGCCAGAAACACGCGGCCGGTCGCTGAGGTGAGCAGAGGAAGGACGTATCCGACCTTGATTATCATCGGAACGTCGAGTTCGCCGTCGGATTTCGCGATGATGGTCGGCCCCATGTTGCCCCAGATTGAGAGATGGACGGAGAGACCAGCGCTCTGCTGCAGTTCCTCCATGGGCCCCCGCGCAAGATCGACGACGTCGAGTTGCCGCAGGCCTGCCAGTCCGAGCTGTACCGCGTAAGGTCCCAAGCCGTACTTCATTGTGGCCGGATCTTGGGCCACCAGTCCCAATCGGAGAAAGCTGACCATGTAGAGGTGAGCTTTGCTTGCCGGCATGCCCGCCCGTTCCGCTATGGTCTTAAGGGGCAATTTCGCCCTTGCCGTCTCCAGCACGCTGATCAACCTGAAGCCGACCTCGATCGATTGGATGTGGCGCTGTTCCCTGATTTCCACGATTGCAGATTCCCCTGATGACGAGACTTCATAACACCCACACCACCGAAAAGTAGGTGCCCGGAACGTTTGTTTTAATCAAACACAATTTGACAATGAGAGGCGGCCGCTTTAGTCGTGCCGCGCTTATGCTTCGATAGGTGTCCGGCGGATCCATGCCGCGGACGGCCGGACCGGATGAATTCACGCGCAGTCGTGGAAACCGCGTGTCGTGAAGCAACGTGTTCCGCACCCGGCGCGAAAGTCGCCGGCGATCGACAATCCGTTTGGGAGGAACTTCGATGGACGTAGGGACAGCTGAAAAAAAGGATTGCCTCGAAAGCCTGAGGCGGTCGCTTGCGGAACGTTTCGACGATCGCGCCGCCGTCCGTGAACAGCACGGCAAAGATTGGTCCAGGCTGCCAGCTGCTCTGCCGGACGCCGTCGTGTTCGCCGAGAGTGAAGAAGACGTCCGCGTCGTTCTTGAGACCTGTCAGGAATTCGCCGTGCCCGTTGTCGCGCAGGGACACCAGAGCTCCCTGGAAGGCCACATTCTGCCCGTCCAAGGCGGAGTGGTGCTGAACATGACACGTATGAACCAGATACTTCGTGTGAACGAGGACGACTTCGATGCCGTCGTTCAGCCGGGCGTGACGCGCAAGCAGCTCAATCTGCACGTTCGGGACAAGGGACTGTTCTTTCCCGTGGACCCCGGAGCCGACGCGACGCTAGGCGGAATGGCGTCAACCCGGGCGTCTGGAACTAACGCCGTGAGGTACGGTACGATGCGCGAAGCGGTCACGGCCGCGAGGATAGTGCTGCCCGGCGGACGCGTGGTGCAGGCCGGCTCCCGGGCGCGCAAATCCTCCAGCGGCTACGACCTTGTCCGTCTCTTCGTCGGTTCGGAAGGCACGCTCGGCATTTTTACGGAGCTCACCGTCCGGCTTCATCCGATTCCAGAAGCGGTCAGCGTCGGCATATGTCCCTTCGAGACAGTCGCTGGCGCGATTGCGGCTGTGGTCGATGCGATGAGATACGGGCTCAGAGTCGCCAGAATGGAATTCATGGATGCGCTGTCCATCGAGATGGCGAACAGCTATTCCGCCCTTGGTCTGCGGGTCGCGCCCACTCTGTTCGTTGAATTCGATGGCTCTCCGGCCGAGGTGACAGCCTCCAGTGAGGTCTTCGGCGAGATCGTCGCGCAGCATGGCGGCATCGACTTCTCATGGTCCCAGGATCCTGCGCAGCGCAATCGTCTGTGGCAGGCTCGCCATGAGTCGTTGTACGCGACGAATGCGTGGCGTCCGAACGCGGAGGTGTGGCGCACCGACGTGTGCGTTCCGATCTCCCGCCTTGCGGACAGCATCCTGGCCGCGCAGGCGGATATCGAGGCTTCCGGCATCGCCGCCAAGATATTGGGCCACGTCGGAGACGGGAATTTCCATGTCGCCTATCTTATCGATCCCAATGACAGCGCTCAACGTGACGGTGTCCGAGGAATGATCGAGCGGCTGAATCTCCGGGCCATTTCCTACGGCGGAACTGTAAGCGGAGAGCAGGGCATCGGGATTCTCAAGCTGCCATATCTAATCGGAGAGCATGGCGAGCCGGCGATCGAGACGATGGCTCTGATCAAGAACGCGATCGACCCCAAGGGGATCATGAACCCCGGAAAGATGGGCTCTGACGTCGGCATGTTCGCCGCGCTTCAGGCCGCGAAGGGCGAAGCTGCCTCTTAAACGTTATTTTATATTATCAAACTCCATTTGACGAATTCGGTTGAAGCGGCTACTCAAGTGCCAAATTGAAGTCTGACAGGGAGTGAAGACGTGAAACAGACCGGTGGAATGGCCCTTGCGAGCCAGCTCGCGCTCGACGGGGTTAAGGATGTCTTCGCTATACCTGGCATCCAACTCGACTGGGCCTTCGATGGTTTGCGGCGCAATCAGGCTTCCACGAGGGTGATCGTCCCACGTCATGAACAAGCCACATCCTATATGGCGGATGGCTATGCCCGGACCACTGGCCGGCTCGGAGTCTGCATGGTCGTGCCGGGCCCCGGCGTGTTGAACGCCATGGCCGGATTGGCGACCGCCTACGCATGCAATTCCCGCGTGGTCTGCATCGCCGGCGATATCAATTCGTCCGGACGCGGCAAGGGCGTCGGGTTACTTCATGAGATCAACGGGCAGACGGAAATCTTGGCAAAGGTCACCAAATGGCAGGGTCGCGCCACCTCGACCGACGAGATCGCAGCCGTTCTTCATGAGACGTTGGTGCAGGCAGCTTCGGGACAGCCCAAGCCCGTCGCCTTCGAGGTTGCACAGGATCTGCTGAACGTTGAGACGGAAAACCCGCTCGTGGAAGGGCCGCTGCGTTCGGCCGCGACCGCGCCTGATGAGAAAGCGATCTTTCGGGCCGCCGAGTTGCTGGATGGGGCTTCTTTTCCAGTCATCTACGTCGGCGGAGGCGCTCTGGCGAGCGAGTCCTCGCTGCCGCTCGCCGAGCTGGCCGAACGTCTCGATGCGCCGATCGTCATGGGGGAGAACGGACGAGGTGCGGTCTCGGACCGTCATGCGCTTGCATTGAACGCGCTCGGAGGGCGCGCGGTGTTTCCGCATGCGGACGTCGTGGTGGTGGTGGGAAGCCGCTTCGTGGACACGCAGGTAGGCAAGCCTGCATGGCCGTCCGACCGTGCGCGATACATCTACATCAACCTCGACGAGTCTTCCTGGAACGAACCTCGTCGCGCTGACGTCGCGATCCTGGCCGACGCAGCGCTGGGCCTCAAGGCGCTCTCGAACGCAGTGAAGCGGCGGTCTCCTTCGATCGCCCCGGCATTGAAGAAGGTGCGCGCCTGGTCGGACGAGCAGGCGAACGATATCCAGCCGCAGGCAGCCTGGCTGCAGGCATTGCGAAAGGCGCTGCCCGATGATGGCTTCTTCGTTAACGAGCTCACGCAGGTCGGCTATCTAGGCCGTTTTCATTTCCCGGTGTACGGACCGAATACGTTCATTACCCCTGGATATCAGGGCACGCTCGGCTTCGGCCTTCCGACCGCGCTCGGTGTCGCGGTAGGCAATCCTGACAAGGCCGTCCTGAGCATCAATGGCGACGGTGGCTTCGGATGGAATTCGCAAGAGCTTGCGACTGCCAAGAAGTACAATTTGAACGTCGCGATCGTCATCTTCAACGACGGGCATTTTGGCAACGTCCGCACGATGCAGAAGGACATTTTCGGATCCGAGTTCAACGCCGATCTATGCAACCCCGATTTCGCTGCGCTCGCGGGTGCGTATGGGATTCCATACCAAAAGGCGGCAACGCCCGAGGACCTGGTATCCATTTTAAAATCTGCGTTCACCGCGCGCGGTCCAGCTGTCATTGAGGTACCAGTCGGGGAGATGCCAAGTCCGTGGCATCTCATGCGCCTGCAGCAGCCGCCCTTCGCGAAGGCCCCCCGACCGGCGCCGCCTAACCCGCTGGGAGAGCCGGCAGCGAGGCCTTGGATCGGGTAACGCCGGTTCCTCGAGGGACGCCAATCGCAACGGTGCGAGGTTTCGCAGCGATACGTAATTGCGACTGCGTAAGGGAGGGCTGATCGCGAAGTCCCCTCCCTGCATAAATGCGCGGCTCGCCGCTTCACGGGGGCAGGCTCGATCGGCGAGACCGGACGTCCGTCCGACCAAACCGTTGGGCACGAAAAATTAAGAAGTCGCTCTGGGAGTTACACATGGAGGCAAATCGATGACGCGGTCACACATCCTTATCGTCGGAGGAGGCATCGGTGGCCTCACCGCGGCGCTATCTCTCCTTCGGCTCGGTTTTGACGTGGACGTATTCGAACAGGCGCCCGAACTCCGGGAGGTCGGGGCTGGCGTTCAGATCAGCGCCAACGGCTCGCGCGCGCTCTATGCGTTAGGCATAGGCGAGGCGCTTGCAGCCTCGTCGTGCGAAGCGAGCGGAAAGGAAATCAGGCTGTGGAGCACCGGTCAGACCTGGAAGCTGTTCGACCTCGGCGCCGAGTCCATCGCACGGTACGGATTTCCCTATTTCACGATGTACCGCCCGGACCTCCTTGAAGCTCTCGTCAACGCCGTCCGGCGGGAAAAGCCGGACGCGATTCATCTAGGCTCGAAGGTGACCGGTTTCGACCAGAAGGAGGGGCGGGTGACGCTCGCCTTGGACGATGGCCGAACCGTAACCGGAGACGCTCTGATAGGCGCCGACGGTATACATTCCAGGGTCCGGCATCAGCTGTTCGGAGACGAAACTCCCGCGTTCACGGGAATGATCGCGTGGCGAGGCGTCATTCCCATGGAACGCCTCCCATCGCACCTTTCCAGACCGGTCGCGACGAATTGGGTCGGGCCCGGCCGCCACGTCATCCACTACCCTCTACGTCGCGGCGAATTGATGAACTTCGTCGGCATCGTGGAGCGTACGGACTGGCAGGTCGAGAGCTGGACGGCACGCGGGACGACCGAGGAGTTGCGTTCCGACTTCTCCGGCTGGAACGACGACGTGCAGACCATGATCGGAGCAATCGAAACGCCTTACAAATGGGCTCTCATGCTGCGCAGTCCGCTGCCGAGGTGGACCGAGGGACGGGTCACCCTGCTCGGAGACGCATGCCATCCCACGCTGCCGATGTTAGCGCAGGGCGCCGTGCAGGCCGTCGAAGATGGCTACGTGCTCGCCCGCGCCCTGGCCGAGAGCGACGATGTTGAGACGGGCTTCCGGCGCTACGAGCGCGCGAGGAAGAGCCGTACCGATCGGATGGTGGAAGGGTCGGCAGAGAACGCGAGGCGTTTCCACAATCCTGAACTCGCTCATCCCGTCGGTGCGCAGGCCTATGTCGAACGTGAATGGGCGGAGGACCGGGTGAAGGAACGCTACGACTGGCTGTTCCGGTACCAAGTCGACACGGTGCCGCTCTAGCCCACCTGTCTGCAATCAAGCTTATCCGTCGGGGCGCCCGTGCCTCGGCGTCGAGCCGTCGATTATCGGCGTCCGCAGGCTACCGGTCGCCACTCGCTTCGTCAGGGTCGCCTCGATGTTTTAAAAATGAAAAAGGGAGGAAAGAAAGTGATTGATAGACGCTCGCTTATCGTAGGGACGTTGTTTGCTTCCATCGGAGGTCCCTCCTTCGGACAGAGCAAGTACCCCGCGCGCACCGTGACAATCGTGAACCCATTCGCGGCCGGAGGCCAGCTCGACCCTTTGGGCCGGCTGCTGTGCAACCATTTTCAGACGGCGTTGGGTCAGGTCTTTATCATGGAGAGTAAGCCCGGTGCTGGCGGCACCATCGGCGCCCAGTCCGTCGCACGCGCTGCTCCAGACGGCCACACTGTCCTGCTCGGAACGACGAGTACGTTCGTCATCGCGCCGTACATTTTCAAGCCGCAGCCCTACGATCCTCTCACGCAGCTCGCGCCGATCATTAATCTCACCCAGACCGGGAGCGTCCTCGTCGCGAGCGAGAAGAGCGGGTTCAAGAGCCTCAAGGAGCTGATTGATGCAGCCAGGCAGAAGCCAGGCGGTGTGACCGTCGCCTCCGCAGGAAACGGGAGTTTTCCGCACATCTTTGCGGAGCTGTTCTCATCCTTGGCCGACGTGAAGTTCACGCACGTCCCGTACCGCGGCGGAGGTCCGGCCATGAATGACATCATCGGTGGTCAGGTTGACATCTTCTTCGAAGTCGTCCCGAGCGCGGCTCCCCAGGTGCAATCGAAACGCGTCGTGCCGCTCTTCGTGAGCGGCGACAGCCGATCCTCCCTGCTGCCCGATGTCCCGACAGCAGCGGAATTGGGGTACCCGAAGGCGAACCTCACGTCGTGGATCGGTCTTGCAGCGCCCGCCGGCACGCCCGTTTCTGTCATTGAGATATTGAACAAGGAAGCGAACGAAGTGCTGAAGTCCGCGGAAATGAAGCGCTACTTGGAACAGTTCGGTTTCTCAGCGGTCGGTGGGTCTCCTGCGGACATGGCCGCACGCATCGCTCGGGAATCGGCGATCTACAAGGAGCTCGTGGCGAGCAGAGGAATCACGGTGCAGTAAGGCCTTGCCGCGTCACAGATATCCAGTCGGGAGCAGGGCTGACCGGACCGCCATCCGATCGACTTCGAACACACCTTCGTCGTGACGCGCATCGTCTCAGAATGCCGAGCGCGCCGCGGCGACGCCGATCAAGCAGTAACAGACCAAGGAGAAAGTTCATGAGCGAACGCTACTTCGATGCCGACGTGCGCGATGGAGCCGAAACTTTTGCGCGTACAAAGCACGGAATTCTAATCGGCGGCGAATGGCGTGATGCTGTATCGGCACGCGTTTTCGAGACCTACAATCCGGCGACTAAATCGCTTCTAGGTGTCATCCCCGAGGCGGGCGCTGAGGACGTCGAACTGGCGGTCGACGCGGCGTCACGCGCCTTCAACGAAATCTGGTCCAAGTTGCCTCCGTCCGAGAGGCAGCGTCTGTTGTGGCGTCTCGGAGATGCGGTGGAAGCCCACGCGGACGAACTCGCGGTGTTAGAAACGCTCGACAACGGCAAGCCCGTCCGCGAGGCGCGGGTCATCGACATTCGCAATGCCATCGAAACTCTCCGGTATTGCGCGGGGTGGGCGACAAAGCTGACTGGCGAGACCGTTCCGGTTTCCTTTCCCGGCGAATGGCACAGCTTTACGGTGCGCCAGCCCTTTCCCGTCGTCGGACTGATCGTGCCCTGGAACGCGCCAATCATGATGGCGATCGCAAAGCTCGCTCCGGCGCTCGCGGCCGGATGTTGCGCAATCCTAAAGCCGGCAGAGCTTACCTCATTGACCGCCCTGCGCATCGGTCAGTTGACGCAAGAGGTCGGATTTCCGCCGGGCGTGATCAACATCCTGACGGGAGCCGGCCGCGGCGTGGGCCAAGCCATCGTGGACCATCCGGGAATCGAAAAAATCTCCTTCACGGGCTCAGGCGCGGTCGGTCAACAGATCATATCCTCCGCGGCCCGGACGATGAAGAAGGTTACGCTGGAATTGGGGGGCAAGTCGGCTGTCGTCATCATGCAGGATGCCGATCTGGACAAAGCCATACCAAGCGCTGCCCGCGGGATTTTCGGCAACGCCGGGCAGATCTGCAACGCCGGTTCGCGTATCTACGCGCATCGTTCTGTATACGACCGCGTGCTTCAAGGGGTCGCAGACTTCGCTGAGAAGTTGGTTGTTGGAAACGGACTGTTACCGAGCACGCAGATGGGGCCGCTCATTTCACAAGCACAGCTGGAACGGGTATGCCAATACGTTGCATTGGGACGAACCGACGGAGCGTCGGTCGTTATCGGCGGAAACGCGGAAGATGAGACGGGATACTTCATGCGTCCGACCGTTGTCGCTCAGACCCGGCAGAACATGCGGATCGTGCAGGAGGAAATTTTCGGCCCCGTTGTCTGCGTTCAACGTTTTGACGACAATAACGCGTTGGACGACCTCGCAATGTTGGCGAACGCCACAGAATACGGCTTGGGCGCGGTACTATGGACGCGTGATCTCAGTTCGGCGCATAGGCTCGCAAATAGGATGCGCGCCGGCACCATCCGTATCAACGGCGGCGGTCTCGATCCGGCGCTGCCGTTCGGAGGGATGAAGAAGTCCGGATGGGGACGCGAGTCGGGACGTGAGGGCGTGGAGGCCTTTACCGAAACGAAATCCGTAATCGTCGCTCTCTAAATGCTGCGCGGCTAGGTGGCGCCTCGACGAGCTTACGGAGCAAAGCGCGCTCCTCGACCGGCCGCTCGCGACATGAGGGGCTTCCTGATCGTGGGGGACGGAAGAAGCCTCCTCCACGCAGTCGTACGCTGCAGAGCCAGCGTCCCGGCGATTGCGCGCCAGCGTATGGTTGGTTCGTCGCAGGCGATGCCGGATACAAGCCATCCGCACTAGGGCGGCTATGGCATCGAAGGATTGAGCCGAAACCGAGGGGTGCCAGACAGTTACGCTTGGGAGAGATGGCCGCGGCTTCCGCGCCGTATACGATCCAGTGATGAGATAGGGTGGCGTTCGAACCCGAAAGACCGACCGATCGCTCAGTAAAGTCCGCCCGTCCCCGGCCGCATGAACTGGCGGTCGGTATCGGGCGATACCGACAGTGAACGACCATCGGCATCGGCCACGCCGATCGCCGAATAGTTGTCCGATGGCGCGGTCCCAGGTTTGAAAGCTTCAAGTATGGTGCGACCGCTGTCGCCCGGGCCCGCGCGCATGCCGGTCTTGGCATCGACGCGGATCAGCTTGATGCCGGCAGGCACGCGGAACGGCACCGCCGGCTTGTCGGCGAGCGCGAGCTTCATGAAATCCTTGGCGATCGGCGCGGCAAGACCGCCACCCGTACCGCCCCGGCCGAGATTCCGCGGCTTGTCATAGCCGACATAGAGACCGACGACGACGTCGGGCGAGAAGCCGACAAACCACGCGTCCTTCTCGTCGTTTGTGGTGCCGGTCTTGCCGGCGATCGGTTTGCCAAGTTCACGCAGGACAGTCGCGGTGCCGCCCTGGACGACTCCCTCCATCAACGAGGTGATCTGGTAAGCCGTCATGGCATCGAGCACCTGCTCGCGGCGGTCAATAAGTTGCGGCTCAGCCTGGTTTTTCCAGCCTTCCGGCGCGTCACAGCCCCGGCATTCGCGCTGGTCATGCTTGAAGATGGTGTGCCCGTAACGATCCTGAATGCGATCGATCAGCGTCGACTTCACGCGGCGGCCGCCGTTGGCGAACATCGAATAAGCTGTGACCATGCGCATCACTGTCGTTTCGCCGGCGCCCAGCGCGTAAGACAGGTAGTTCGGTAGTTCATCATAGACTCCGAAACGCTTGGCATATTCACCGATCAGGGGCATGCCGACGTCCTGTGCCAGCCGGACCGACACGGTGTTCAGCGAGCGCATCAGCGCGTTCCGCAGAGTAGTCGGGCCATAATACTTTCCGGCGGAAGAGTTTTCCGGACGCCAGACACCCGCGCCTTGCCCCTGATCGATTTCGATCGGCGCGTCGACCACCACAGTGGACGGCGTGTAGCCATTGTCCATCGCCGCAGAATAGACGATCGGCTTGAAGGATGAACCGGGCTGGCGATAGGCCTGCGTGGCGCGGTTGAACTGGCTCTGGTCGAACGAGAAGCCGCCAACCATCGCCAGAACACGGCCGGTTTGAGGATCCATCGCAACCATGGCGCCGGACACTTCCGGATACTGCCGCAGCCGGAACTGGCCGTCAGTGCCGTCCTTGCTCAGCGGATCGACATAAATCACGTCGCCCGCAGCAAGCACCTGCGAGAGCGAGGTCGGCTGCTTGCCTTTGTTGGGGCCCTGGGTCGGGCGCGCCCAGCGCACGCCTTCCAATAAGATATTGCCGGTCTGGCGATCCTTCAGCACGGCGCCGCCAAGCTCGCGGCCAGGCTGAAATCCGATCCGTGCCGACTGGTCGCTAACATCGAGCACCACGGCCAGTTTCCACGGCGCGATGTCGGATAGCGATTTCACGTCAGCGAGCTTTAGGCCCCAATCACCGGAAATATCGATCTTATGGGTCGCCCCCCGCCAACCATGCGCTTCGTCGTAGCGGACCAGACCGTCGGTCATGGTCTTGCGGGCCATCAGCTGCAGCTTGGGATCAAGCGTCGTGCGAACCGACAGGCCGCCCTCATAGAGCTTCTTTTCGCCGTAGCGTTCCAAGATGTCGCGACGCACTTCCTCGGCAAAATACTCGCCGGCAAAGATATGACCCGAACTGTTGCGGCCGGTGACGCTCAGCGTCTCCTTGCGCGCCTTGTCGGCATCGGCCTGCTTGATCCAGCCGTTCTCCAGCAGACGATCAACCACATAGTTGCGGCGCTCGATGGCACGGTCGCGGTTCTTGATCGGATGCAGCGACGATGGCGCCTTCGGCAATGCTGCGAGATACGCTGCTTCCGAGACGGTCAGTTCGTTCACCGACTTGTCGAAATAGACCAGCGAGGCGGCGGCGATGCCATAGGCACCGAGGCCGAGATAGATTTCGTTGAGATACAGTTCGAGGATCTTGTCCTTCGAATAGGTGCGCTCGATGCGCATCGCCAGCAAGGCTTCCTTGATCTTGCGGGTGAAGGAGACCTCGTTGGTCAGAAGGAAGTTCTTCGCAACCTGCTGCGTGATCGTCGACGCCCCCTGCGGCCTGCGGTCGGAGCCCAGGTTCTGCGCGTAAAGCACCATCGCGCGCGCCATGCCCGAATAATCGAGGCCGCCATGCTCGTAGAAATTCTTGTCTTCGGCCGCGAGGAACGCGTTGATTACGAGCTTCGGCACCGCCTGGATCGGCAGATAGAGCCGGCGCTCCTTGGAGTATTCGCCGAGCAGCGCGCCGTCCGCCGCATGGACGCGCGTCATCACCGGCGGCTCATAATTCTGTAGCTGAGAGTAGTCCGGCAGGTCTTTGGAATAATGCCAGATCAGCCCGGCTGCGGCGGCGACGCCCACCAGGAACACGACGGTTCCTGCGGCGAACAAGAAACCCAAAAACCGAACGAGCAGACGCATTATCGATGATCCGTTTCAATCGCGATGCCGCGGTTAATTCAGCGGCAAGCCCTAGGGCCAAAGTCAAAGCCAGTAGTCTCAGTCGAAGAGGGTGGTTGTCTTTTCAAACGGGAAAGGGCTGCGGATGCAGCGCACCCATCAAAAGCACCTCGACCTGGGCGGAAAGAATCTCGGAGCGCATGGGCAGCCACACTTAATCAAATAGTATATTACAGTATTTAATTGCAAGCGGGTCACAGAGCCCCCTCCAGAATACCGCTCCGCCCACATTCTTCCGCGTTTGCCAGCTTTCCGAGGCTCTGAGAGTCAGAAACCGTGGGGCGCCACGTACCTCAAAAAATTTGATTATGTGGAAGTTAATTTGACAGTGTATGGGAACCACCTTAGATTTTTCAGTGATGTAGGGGCCGGCGAAGGTATCGAATGAGACAAGCTGACGGACAGTTCTTGCAGGACAGCTCGCGCTCAGGGCGTCAGGGACGACTGCTCTCCATGATCCTCTTGAGGTATCCCTTGGAGACCGCCCCGGTCAGCCTATGCGGCTGCTACAGCTGCACCTCGCCAAAGCGTTGCGGCCGGCGCCGCCAAGTCCGCTGAGAATTTCTCCGGCTTGAGCCTTTATCGAGCGATGAAACAGGGGCAGGAGCGCGATAGACGCCGAAGCAGCGCGTCTCAGCCAGTATGGCTTCACGCCGTAATGGGCAATTGCATCGCAAAGAGCCCGTTTGCGACCGGATGCGCCGTCGCGGCCATGACCTCTCGCGAGCCATCGTGGCGGGTAGGCGTGCTGGATGCTTCCGGAGATTGCCAGCTCGCCGCGGCAAACGATTGCCTTGTGCAATCGTCGACACAGGCGGCAATGCAAAAACAACTAACAAACAGAAACACCGTGGGAGGAATTCTATGACGACGCCGATAGACCAGGTATATCGCGATTCAAGCATGGCGAGTTTGGCTGCCCCTGATGATGAGCTCGAGGCCGTACTGCGCAAAGTTGACCGCAGGCTGATATTCTTCCTTTTTATTGTTTTCGTCGTTGGCTTCATCGATCGAATCAATATTGGTTTCGCTGCGCTGACGATGAACCGCGATCTCGGCTTAACTGCCAGCCAGTTCGGAATAGCGAACTCACTCTTCTATATCGGTTACGTTGCCTTCGAGCTGCCCAGCAATCTGGCTTTGGCGAAGTATGGTGCGCGGATCTGGATCCCGCGTATCATGGTGACGTGGGGCATCGCTGCATGCCTCACCTGTTTCGCCGTCGGCCCTCATAGTCTCTA
The DNA here is from genome assembly GCF_034044155.1 of Tardiphaga sp. 42S5. Classification (NCBI taxonomy): domain Bacteria; kingdom Pseudomonadati; phylum Pseudomonadota; class Alphaproteobacteria; order Hyphomicrobiales; family Nitrobacteraceae; genus Tardiphaga; species Tardiphaga sp. 42S5. The sequence goes on from NZ_CP139027.1 coordinate 1,918,668, forward strand.
CGCACTTCGCTTTATCGTGGGTATCGCCGAGGCGGGTCTCATGCCTGGCGTACTTCTCTATCTGACCTATTGGGTGCCGGCGCATCGGCGAGCACGTGCGACCGCGATGTTCCTCGTGGGGCAGCCCTTCACGATCGCTATAGGCTCGCTGATCTCAGGGCTGATCCTGCAGCTCGACGGCACCGCTGGCCTCAAAGGCTGGCAATGGTTGTTCATGATCGAGGGGGCGCCTTCAATCATTCTCGGTGTTGCAGCCTGGTTCGTTCTCAGCGATAGACCTTCAAAGGCATCCTGGCTAACCCGTCGCGAGGCCGAGGTTCTGGAGCGGGCGATCTCGGATGAGGAGGGAGACCTCAGTACAGGCGGCGATAAGAGTGCCCGCGCCGTATTCAAAGCGCTCTGGAAACCCGTAATTGCGACGCTTGCGCTGATCTACTTCTGTCTCGTCACATCGCTTAACGCGATCTCCACATGGCTTCCGCAGATAGTGAAGGATGTTTCAAGCGGTTGGACGCCGACGGCGGCCACGCTTCTGGCCGGTATTCCCGCCGTTTGCGCATGCTTTGTGATGCTTTGGCTCAGCCGCATGTCAGACCGCGCCGGAACCCGGCGCATGTATACGGTTTTGCCGATGCTATTCGCAGCGTTAGGATGGATGATGGCGGGTTTTGGTTCCGATCCAATCTTCCGTTTCCTCGGACTCGTTCTGACCACAGCAGGCGCTTACGGAGCTTTGGGCGTCTTCTGGGCCATCCCAGCAAGTCATCTAAGTGCTGCAGCAAAGCCCGCCGGCTTGGCGATTATCACCATGGCCGGAATTACGGGATCGATCGTCAGTCCATATGTCATCGGGATATTGCGTGACGTCACAGGAAACTTTGCCGCGGGCCTTCTGTTCGCAGCTGTGCTTCTGATCGTTGGGGCCACTTTGATCGCTGTCACCCCTTTTGCGAACGCGGTCGTTCGAAAAGAACAACAGGCATAGGCACATGAACGCGCAGAGCCGGCGAGCTCTATCCGATCTGTACGATGCCCAACACCATCGACCCGGATATCGTGACGGGCTTGGTGCCGGCGTCGAAGGACACCCAGTGACCGGTCACACGCAATCATCGGTTAAGCCGCCGGGACCGCCGGCTGAGTCGTGGCGCCAGCGCCTGGTACGCAGCCTTCTTTATGGACGCAACGTCGATCGCGCCGCCAAGGCGCGCGCGCGCGTCGGCATCATGATGATCGCCTTCGTCGGCATTTATGGCGTCATCGCCGGCCGCCTTGTGATTTTGGGTGTCGACGGCGACGCCCATGGCGAACGCCGCGCCGCCCGCGACGCGATTGCGACCGCGCGGCCCGATATCGTCGACCGCAACGGCGCGATTCTCGCCACTGACGTCAAGTCGCCATCGCTGTTTTCCGAGCCGCGTCGCATCATCGACAAGGACGAGGCCGTCGAGCTCCTGACAGGAGCACTACCCGATCTCGACACGCCGGAATTCCGCGAGCGGATCAACAGTCGCAAGGGCTTTGCGTGGTTGAGGCGCGAGATCACGACGGATCAGATGCGTGACATCCATCGCCTCGGCATTCCCGGCATCGGCTTCCTGAGCGAGAACAAGCGCGTCTATCCATCGGGCGCTGAGGTTGCGCATCTGATCGGCCTGGTTAACATCGACAACCAGGGCATCGCCGGGATGGAGAAGTGGCTAGACACCAATGGCCTTGCTGATCTGCACCGCGCGGGCTTCGCCGCCGATCGTCTGCAGCGACCGGTTGAACTATCGGTCGACCTACGCGTCGAGCACGCGCTGCGCGACGAATTGCTAAAGGCCAAGGAAAAATTCCACACCAAAGCCGCTTCTGGCATCGTCTCTAACGTCAAGACCGGCGAGATCGTAGCGATGGTTTCTCTTCCAGATTTTGATCCTAACAATCCGAAAGAAGTTCACGACCCCGAGCGCATTAATCGTCTGACCACTGGCGTTTACGAAATGGGATCGACGTTCAAGGCGTTCACGTTGGCAATGGCGCTCGATTCCGGCAGGATCAACCTGAACTCGTTATGGGATGCGCGGGACAATTTACATTATGGCAAGTTCACCATCCATGACAGCCACATGCTCGGTCGTTTTATCAACACCAAGGAAGTTTTCACCTACTCGTCCAACATTGGCGCTGCGCGGATCGCGCTCGGGCAGGGCGTTGAGGCGCACAAGGCATTCCTCGCCAAAATGGGCCAGTTGACGCGGTTGCGCACGGAACTACCGGAGAGCGCAGCTCCGCTGATACCCCGTCGTTGGAGCGAGCTGAACACGATCACCGCGGCATTCGGCCAAGGTCTCTCCGTCGCTCCGTTGCAAGCAGTCATGGGGATCAATGCGTTGGTCAACGGCGGCTATTTGATTGCGCCGACATTTCTCAGGCGTAGCGAAGAAGAAGCGGCAGGAATCGCAAAGCGCGTAATCAAGCAGGAGACCAGCGACAAGATGCGTTACTTGATGCGGCTCAATGCGGAGGTCGGATCGGCGCGCAAAGCGAACGTCAAAGGCTACTACATCGGTGGCAAGACCGGTACTTCAGAGAAGGTTTTCAAGGGCCGCTATGTCAAAAAGCGTGTTCTGAATTCGTTCACCGCAATCATGCCCTGCGACGATCCGAAATATCAGGTCCTTATCATGCTTGACGAGCCGCAGGCGCTCCCGGAAACCTATGGCAACATCGCTTCCGGCTGGAACGCGGTGCCTACCGGTGGGAAGGTGATCGAGCGGATTGCGCCGCTGTTGGGTCTTCAGCCCCGCTTCGACCTGCCTACGTCGGATCGCCTTCTTGAAGCATCCAAGACGACCGACTGATCGGTTATCCACGCTCGCGGCTCGGAGATCATCGTCACACAGACGCGCCTGCCTGGTGATCCGAAGGATGCCCAAAGCTGATATATCGAAGCCGCCGTTGACGGCGTGCGGGTCGCCGGCGTCTACGCTTCCAACGGCAATCCCCAGCCCGGACCGAAGTTCGAATTCAAGCTGGCATGGCTGAAGCGTCTGAATACCCACGCGGCGAAGCTGATAAAGTCCGGCGCTCGATATCGATTGCCTTGGAGTTCCGGATATTCCGCATGCTCAGTCTGCTCAGGCGCATTTCTTTCGCCGGCGCTTTGCTCAAGCATAGTGTACCAATGCTGAAAGCGATCGAACTGAAGACGATGATCTTTTTACGGCCGACGCGGTCGGCGACGGGACCGAGGATGAGTGCGCCGATCATCAGGCCCAAAAGACCGGCACTGAAGACCGGTCCGAGCGCTCCGCGCCCAATTGCCGCTCGCGAGCGACGTAACCAATGGCCTGGGTGTCGAAGCCGTCGATGAACAAGACGGCCGAGCACAGCAGCAGCACGTGAATCTGAAACCGGCTGACAATCAGCGCTGCGATGTCGATGGGCGCAGAAAGATTGAACAGGGAGGATGCCGATCTGAAACCAAAGGCAGGCGACCTGCGATGCCGGATTCAGAATGGGGTGTCATCCATGCGATTCTAGCCGGAGATGCCCACGGCCCTCTTATGGCGGATCATGGGTTCGATGGGCACAGCGACGTCGCGTCTTGTATGGCCTTGTAGGAACTTACACCAATTGACGCGCGAGATACGTTGGACTGTCCCTATAGTGCAGGATGGATCTGTCCAAAGAAGCTGCCATCCAAATTTGCGGATCGACAATTACGTTCTGGCATCGGCCCTCTTAGGGAGCTTAGCCAACAATGTCACTATTCAGTCCAAAACCCGGAGAGCAAACATGAAACTCAGAGCCGCGTACGCCGCGGCGGGGTTCCAAAGCGCTTCTTGTATGCTCGCGAAAACTCCGCCAACGATTTGAAGCCAACTTCATATGCGACCTCAGATATTGTGCAGATGCGCCCCTTTTGGCACAGAAGGGTGTGAGCCGTTTCCAGTCTAAGCTCTTTGACACGCTCCATGACCGTCTGGCCACTCCCGCGATAGATCTTATGCAGGTAGCTTTCTGAAATTCCACATGCTCTGGCGATCACGGATGGAGACAGGTCGGGTCGTGCGTGGAGCCGGGTTATGTGCTTGTCGCTGCGCTCCCGCTGCGCGAGGAGAAGGACACCTTCCTCCGATTCGGAAGCATTTGCCGGTGCAAAACAAAACGCAGCGATGTCGCAAATTTGCTGTTCCAAAAGTGTGGCCGAACGCGGTTCGAGCGGACTCGTCAAGGCGCTTACTTTTATCAGAATGTCCCGCAAAAGTTCTGGTAGTATTTTGCTGGCGTCTACGCGGAGAAAGTTGGTGTTAAACTGTCTGCCTATCCGCTGCTTCATTCTGCAAATAGGAATTTGAATATTTAGCGTTTCATATGAGTTGCATGCAAAAAATTCTGCGGGGCGCGAATTATCAAGCAAGAACATTGAACCTGGCCCAAGCGCAACTCCGTCGTTGCCCATCCGAATACTTGCCTCACCTCGTTGCGGAAATGCGAGCGAGTAGAACGCCTGCTCCGAGTTGGCTTCGATCCGTCTGAAACGCTGGCCTCCAAAAGAAATTCGATTAGCTCTCAACGAGGCGATTTGGACGGAATGCAAATCGCCGGAGAATGATTGGTGCTCCTCCGGAGAGAGCTGCACTCTTCCCCAGATTGAGCTGAAAGCAGAAGACCAATATTCGACCTGCTCAGCTAGTTCCACATCGGAGGTGCGAGCGACAAGTATCTCGGTCGAGCTGGGTTGTTTCGACATTGACGGCCACGCCTTGATTATGCGCCCCCAATATGCCAACGGCGGAGAAAGCACGCAACTGGGGGTGGATGGGAGCGCCAGGAACAAAGCACAGTGGGCCGTATCGCAAACCCAATTCGCGAAAACCTGTCAAAGAGACGCGAAACCGCAGGCCTAGTAGCCGGGCGATCCAACAGGGCAAAAGCGAGAGTTGACCCCGTATGAAGTGCGTCGCGCCGGAAGAGGTGGGCTTTTGCCCAACACGGCTTGCCCGGCTAGGTGAAGTGATCAAGGAGCAAGTTGAGGGCGGGATAATTCCCGGCGCAGTCGTGCTGTTGGCGCGTTTTGGTAAGCCGGTATTCTTCGAACCGTTCGGATATTGCGATCCTGCCAGGGAAGTCCCGATGCGGCTGGATTCCCTGTTTCGGCTGGCTTCGCTCACAAAGCCGATCACATCGGTCGCGGCAATGATCCTTGTCGAACGCGGCATGCTCTCGCTCGACGAACCTGTTGCGCGTTACCTGCCGGAATTCGACGGCCTCTGCTGTCCTTCGAGCGCCGCCACCCCGCCGATCAAAGTTCACGACCTGCTTCGGCACACTTCAGGCTTCACATACGGCGATTTCGGGTCTGGCCCTGTCCACGAAAGCTATCGCCGCCTCAACGTGTTGGACCCGCAGCAGACCTCGAGCGATCTGGTTGAGAAGCTTGCGCGGATAAGTCTCCTCTACGTTCCTGGAAGCACATTCGAGTATGGCATGTCGACGGACGTGCTCGGGCTGATTATTGAACGCCTTTTAGCCCGCGATCTTCAGCAGGCCTTACATGATCTTGTGTTCGCTCCTCTGGGATTAGACGATACCGGCTTCTTGCTTTCCAGCACGTCGCAATCGCGCCTTGCCCAGCCCTTTCGAGACAAGGCATCCGGTCGAATGCCGTGGATGCCCGCATTCTGGGAGAGCAACGTATCACCGTCTTGGTACTCCGGCGGAGGCGGCCTGCTGTCAAGTGCTCACAATTATTACGAGTTCCTTCAAACGCTTCTGGATGACCTTGTTCATGATCGAGGCGTTCTCCTGAGTCGTGCCACGGCGAGCTGGACGGTCGCAAACCATCTTCCGGAGCAGGTGAACTTTGGAGCGTATATGCCAAGTCTTGGCGCGTTGGCTCCTCTCCCGGAGCTGGGTCAAGGATTCGGACTGGGCTTTCTGATTAGAATTCACCGCGGTCTAAACTCGCTTCCAGGATCCGTCGGCGACTTCTCATGGGCGGGGATATCAGGAACATATGCATGGGTGGATCCAGCCGAAGAGATGGTCTGCGTCTTCATGATGCAGGCTCCCGATCAACGCCATCACTGTCGGCGGCTCCTTCGTCAACTTACTTATCAGGCACTGCGCGGCGGAAAGAGCCGTTAGAAGGAGAATATGGATTATGTCTCGATGTGGTATCGCAATCGTAGTTCTGTCTGCGCATTTGGCCTCGGCGGCTGTTTTCGCGGCAGAGCCCGGAGTATCAGCAAACCAAATCAAAGTCGGGCAAACGACATCTTATAGCGGCCCGGCTTCTCAATACGGACTCATAGGCAAAGTGCAAGACGCGTACTTTAGGATGCTGAACGAGAAAGGGGGGATCAATGGGAGGAAGATTGAGCTTCTATCCAGAGACGACGCCTATTCGCCGCCCAAGTCGGTCGAGCAGCTGCGAAAATTGGTCGAAGACGATGAAATAGCGTTCATGTTCAACAGTTTTGGAGGACCGACGAACGCTGCTCAGGCTAAATATCTCAACAGGCAGAAGATACCCCAGTTGTTCGTTGGGACGGGAGCACACTATTGGGGAGACGTGAAGGAATATCCCTGGAGTATGGGGTGGCAACCAAGCTTTCGGTCTGAAGCGCGGGCCTTCGCGCGGGACGCGATCGACAAGAACCCATCTGCACGCATTGCGGTGCTCTATCAAAACGATGACTTCGGTAAAGACTATCTACTTGGGGTCAAAGACGTGCTCGACAAGCAGAGTTCGGCGAAGCTAATCTCAGAATTCAGCTATGAGACGAGCGCCCCCACGATTGAATCCCAATTTGTGAATGTGAGGGCGGCCAACCCCGATGTGGTTGTACTCGCAGCCGTTCCCAAATTTGCTGCACAGTTCGTGCGCAAACTCGTCGAGATGAATTGGTCCCCCACTGTTTATGTAACCGGAGGCGCCTCTTTGGTTTCTGTAACAACGGAAACGGTAAAGGGTAGAAGCGATCTCTCCCTGTATACCGCAACCTTTTTCAAAAACTGGAACGATCCCAATTGGAGGCAAGACCCGTCGCTCGCTGAGTACTTCGATTTCATGCGAAAGTATATGCCGGGAGTGCGAGACGACGATTTCGCTCCTGTTTATGGCTATTCGGTCGCTCAAACTCTGGTCGACGTACTAGCACGTTGCGGAGATGACCTCAGCAGAGCAAACATTATGAAGCAGGCCTCAAACGTAAGACACTTGGCACTACCCCTGCTCGCGCCTGGTGTCGTTCTTAATACCGGTCCTGACGATCATTTCCCAATTGAGCAGATTCAACTCGGCAAATGGGACGGCTCAACCTGGAGACCGGAGGGAGCGCTGATCTCTGTGAGATAGCCGCGCCGTTGCGTCAACACCATAGAAGATCCAATTAGGGGGGGTAAATGCCAAAAACTGTCGCCGTGCTGGGGTGCGGGTTGATCGGTTCGAGCTGGATTGCCGCGTTCTCGACGCAATGCCAGACGGTTAAAGCGTGGGATCCGCAACATTCTGTCATTCGACCTGATGCCTCAAGTCCAATCCAATGGTGCGACACGCCTGAAGATGCTGTGGAGGGCGCCGATTTCGTTCAGGAAAGCGGGCCCGAGGATCTCGCTATTAAACGAGAGTTGTACGCAAGGCTTTCCAATAAGCTCGCAGCACATGCGATCGTTGCCTCTTCTTCGTCGGCGTTGCTGCCGTCCGACCTCCAGGCGGGATTAAGCTTCGCCGAGCGGGTTCTCGTTGGGCATCCCTTTAATCCTCCTCATTTAATCCCGCTGGTCGAAGTGGTCGGTGGCCGCGATACCGCTCCTTCGGTGCTTGAGGAGGCCGTTCGATTTTACAAGGCAATCGGCAAGCATCCGATTAGGTTGAACGTCGAACGAAAAGGTCATCTCGCAAATCGCTTGCAGGCAGCGGTATGGCGTGAGGCGGTGGACGCTGTCGCGACAGGCCAGGCGACCGTGCAGGATGTGGACGCGGCCGTCACTTACGCATTGGGTCCGCGATGGGCTCTCCTGGGGCCATTTGCAACGTTTCATTTAGGCGGTGGCTCAGGCGGTCTAGCTCACTTCATTGACCATCTCGGGCCTGTATTTGAAGACCTTTGGGACGATGCCAAGCGTCCAACTATGACATCCGAGCTCAAGCGTGAATTGATAGATAGCACCCAAAAGCAATTGGGTGGCCTATCAGTCGATGAATTGACGCTACTTCGCAATGATCGCCTCAAATCCATCTTGAGGATTGCGGCACTCCAACTCTCGCCCGAGACAAGAACATCGACAGTGGAGAAATTGAACCCGTGAGATGCCGCTGAGTTTTATTGTTATTCGGCGCACGGTTTGCCCCCCGATCGGCGCCGAAGGTTGACCCTGGCCAATACAGCCGAACTCCTTGACCATCACCGGAATATTCATCACGTATTGGGGGCAATGTTGTGAGCCGATGGAGGTCAAAGTTCGGCGCTTATTTGCAATATGACCGATGTAGATTGCTGTAACGAAGATCCCCGGTGAGGCAACCGGCATGTCCAGGGACGAGCCTACCGAACTTGCGAAACGTTTATCGTAATTCCTCCTCGATCGTCTCAATGAGGCGGCCCTCTGCCGGGCCGCTCGAAGAAATGCCTTCTAGCTCGCTAGAATTGCGCAGACTCATCGAGCGGACTTGGCTACATATCGGTCCCCAGATAGACACCATTATTTACAAGGGTTGCCTGCAAGGTGCCGACATCGACATCCCGGCAAACGCCGTTGCTCTGGATGACCATGGCCGCGGCAGTCCCGGCCGCTTCACCCATCACGAAACAAGCTCCCGAAACACGAGCGGCGGACTGTCCGCGGTGAGTCATGGACGCGCAACGGCCGACAACGAACAAGTTGTCGAGCTGCTGGGGAAGAAGCATGCGAAACGGGAGATGATTGAACCCGCGGCTTCCGGGAATGTCGGGCCAGCGGAAAACAATATCGCCAGTTATGTGGTCTTCGATTGGCCACCCGTTCACGCCGATGGTGTCGGGAAAGCTCGCACATTGTAGCACATCGTCTTCGCTAAGCTGATAGTCGCCGACAATCCGACGCGTCTCGCGAATTCCCAACTGGGGCGGCAGATCGACGATGTAGGCATTGGCAAAAGCGGGGACGTTCTCTCGCAGAAACTCGAACGTATCCCTGACCTGCTTGCGACCTTCAATCTCGCCATACGTCAGTTGATCGGCATCGGTGCCATCGACCGCGGTGCCGTCCTTGTTGCCGACCTGGGTAATATTGGCTCGCCATTCGATACCGTGCTTTTGCGGGCGGATGATGGGAGTCTGGCGCGGAAATTGGCGGCCGGTATCGCGCGTTGCTGCCAGCATCATGCCGGCGATTGGCTCCCATGCTCTTGCCGCTTCGGCATTTCGGTCGACGTCGTTGATACGAAACATCGTCGATGGAAACATCATCGAGCCGGCGCCGTCGCCGAGTTCATACGGCGCGCCGGCCCAAGCTGCGAGATCGCCGTCGCCGGACCCATCGATAAAGATGCGGCCACGGACAGCGCGCCGGCCCGATTTCGTTTCGATGAAAAGTGTGTCGATTTGCCGTTCCGTGCTCATCAGCACACCGGCACCGAGACTATGAAACAAGATCTTCACGCCGGCGTCGAGCAGCAATTGGTCGGCCGCGAGCTTGTAAGCCGCAGTGTCATAGGCCTGAGCTTGGATCTTACCGAAGACTGTGTGCGGTTCCTTGAGACCATCCAGACGCGCGATCCGGTCAAGCAGATCGTCTGCGATTCCATGCACAACCTGTTCCATCCGGCCAAAACGATTAGCATGTAGGCCGCAGAAATTAGTCACACCCGCGGCGGTACCCATGCCTCCCAGGAAGCCGTAACGTTCGATCAACAGGGTCGCAGCTCCCGCGCGTCCGGCGGCCACTGCGGCAGCTATGCCGGCGGGACCGCCACCAAGAACGACGACATCGAACGTCCCGTAAAGCTTGGTCTTGCGGGCAGGTTCAGTAACGATTTCGATCACATTCATATGGATCTCCGGAAGATAAAGTGACGAAGAAAGATGGTCGCCCGATCAAGGCGGGCTATGATTGAGGCGATCCCTCCAGGCCAGCGCTTCAGACGCGAGACGTGTGTCTCCAGCTGGGACCTACGGTGCCGGTGTCTCCACGATTTGCGACATGTCAAAAACAACTGTCGGATCGACGTTGGGTCCGATGAATCCTTGCGCCTGATACCATCTGATCTGCTTAACGACGTCCTTGACGTTCAGGCGTGCATCGGGGTCGACATAGGGGATGATGTCCTTGAGCGTTGCGGGGGACTGCCCCGTATATTTCGAGACGATCGCAAGGATACCTTCAGCCCTTTCCCCGTCGACTGTCTTGCCTGAGGGGCCGTTGAAGGCCTCGAAGAAATCTCTCGCTCCCTTGCGATATGCCGTGATGAAGCGAGTTACGAAGTCGCGCTTCTCCAAAGCCGTTTTGCTTGAGGTGAACACTGCCCCAATCTGCCAGGGGGTCTCATCGCCGACATATCCGAGGAGCTTGGCCTGTCCGTCACGCAACAGCGGCATCGCAGCGGTCGATGGAACCACCAACCCATCGATCTGCCCACCCCGCAGCGCCGAAACCATGTTGGGTATGGTTTGCAACGGGACGATGCGGATTGCCTTCAGATCGATGCGGTATTTTTCTGCGATCAACCCCAACGCATAGTGTGTCGTTGATCCGACGGCCGCGATGCCGATCGATTTTCCTGCAAGGTTCTCCAGTGATTTTAGCCCGCCATTAAATCCATTGAGCGATGCAATGACTGCATTAGATTGATATCCGGGTTTCTCGTGAGACTGACCAGCGACGATCTTCAGGACACCTTGTCCTGCCATATTGTAAAACCCTGCAGTTAGGCCCGTGGCACCCACATCAATATCGCCGGACGCTGCAGCGACGGCGATAGGTTGGGCGGCTTCGAAATATTTGAGGACGGGCTCAAAACCCTGCTCAGTGAAATACCCACGGTCGATGGCGACGAACACCGGCCCGGCCGAGGCGAGTTTCGCGATTCCGATGACCAAGCCCTCGGCGGCCGCGGAGTGTGATAATCCGAAGCTACTGGCTGCTATCGCCGCGAGAAGCAGGGCGGCCCTTGCAATTGCTTTCGGGAGGCGCGGCGTGTGACTTCGAATCATGGTTTCCTCCTCTTTCGATAATCGACGGTGTCAGCGGTCACTCCGCCGCGCTCGCGTGAGCCCCGCAATCCGCCTTAGACAAGGCTGCGCCAGCGGCCCGCAGCTCATACTGGACGACATCGACCGGAAGCGACCGCGTCGACACCTTTCGGCGAACGGCTATCGCAGCCATGGTGCCGGCCGCCTGGCCGAGCGCCATTGCGGTGGCCATATGACGAGCGCCGCCGTTGGCTTCGCGCGTCGCCGAGATCGCTCGTCCGGTGACGATCAAGCCTTCGACATCCCCGGGAATGAGGCATCGCATCGGGATTTCGAATGGGGCGGGAGGCATCGCGAGTTGGATGCCGGTGCCGTTGGGCTCATGGAGATCCATCGGCCCACAACCGAGCGCGACGCTGTCAACAAACTCTCTCTGCTGAATGATGTCCTCTTCGGTCAGCGTGTATTGGCCGACAATCCTTCGCGTCTCGCGCACGCCAACGCTGGGCGCGATGCTGGCGATGATTGAACGCTCGAAGCCCGGCACCTCGCGATTGAGGAATCCGACGATGCTCTTGATCTGCTGGCGTCCAACGCGCTCTGCCTCGCTCCGATCAAAGTGGTCCAACGCATCCAAACCCTGGATACGACTCATGAGGCAAATGGCGTCGGTGCCGCCAGGGGTGCTTACGAAGGACATGCTCTCCCAGAACAGCTCACCAGCATCAATGCCCTTGAGCGCAAGCGCCCGCTTCTTCTCGCGCGGTATTGCCCGGAATTTGGCTACATCCACATTCGACAGTCGGAATACCAGTGTCATGGGCTGCCGTGCTTTGGATAAATCCGCGTCTTCGCCCCTCACCTCGACGCCGGCCGCCTTTGCAACGAGTGCGTCACCGGTCGCGTCGACGACAACGCCTGCTCCGATCTCCTGGCGGCCCGATATTCCCTCCACAACGATGCCAGAAACTCGCCCATCGCGTATGAGGACGTCAGCGATCTGGCTATGCAGAAGCACAGCCACATTGGCTTCGCGCGCGATCTCGTCGGCGACGATCTTGACGATCTCGGGATTGAACGGAAGATTGTGAACTACTAGCGGTGTAGCAGCTGCTTCCGCCAACGTGTACTTGGTGAAGCCATCGCTGCCGCCGGATGCTATGATCCGGCGAACGAATTCAAATGGCACGCCCCACACAGCCTGCAGATTGTTGTTAAAAAATCCAAGGTATTGTGCGACGTACGCCGTCGTCGCGGTCCCGCCCAAGCAGCCTGCGCGGTCGACCAATAAGGTGCGGGCACCGCTACGTGCAGCGCATACCGCGGCGATTAACCCGGAAGCCCCGCCGCCAGCAACGATGACGTCGTAGTTCAGACGAGCGTCCAACTCGGTGGGCTCCCGAAGCCGAAGTTCCTCAAGCCCACGAATCTGTGTCTCAAAGCCTGCTGACATGCGATTGATCTCCAACGACGTGACAATGATCACTAAAAATTAGCGCCAACGAAGGACCGTCTTCTCTAGCAGACCGATTCCGCGGGCGATGGCTAGGCCGAACAGAGAGAGCACGGTGACTCCAGCGAGAAGGTGATCGGTCTGCATCAGGTTTCCGGCCTGCATCACAAATGTGCCGATACCCTTGTCGGCGCCGATCATCTCCGCTGAGACAACCAGCAGCAGAGCAAACGACGTGGAAATGCGGAAACCCGCCAGGATTGAAGGCAAGGCGCCCGGCAGAACTACCTTGCGCACAATGTCAAGGAACGGCACTCCAAAGCTCTGCGCCATACGTATGAGATTGCGGGGCACGGAATCGACGCCGCTGTAGGCGGCGATGGTGGTTGGAAAGAACACTCCGAGTGCGATGGTGACGATCTTCGAAGGCTCGCCGATTCCAAACCACAGGATCATCAGAGGCAGGAGGGCAATCTTCGGGATTGGAAACAAGGCAGAAACCACGGCAGTGCCGGTGGAGCGCGCCAGGCTCCACAATCCCATCGAAAAGCCTAACAGGAGGCCCGCTGCCGTTCCGCAAATCCAGCCAGTCGCAATCCGTAGTGCGGACGCCGAGACGTGCTGCCAGAGTTCGCCGCTCGCTATCAGGCCGGCTAGCGTCTTGGCGACGGCGATGGGACTCGGAAGAAACAGAGCGTTGACAAAGCCCAGGGAACTTGCACCCTGCCAAAAGCCGATGAGCACGGCTGCAGCCGCCCACCCCCCAAACCGACTGGATGCGGCGGTGAAGCCTTGGGCTCTGAATCGAACCGGCGAAAGGTTGCTCCGGCCCTCGTTCCCGCCCGCAGTTGGATGCAAAGAAGAAGTGCGGGTCAAATCAGACATCAGCCATCTCCCGATCGGCTTGCGTCGCTTCGTCACGAATGCTCGACCACAACCGCCTTTGCGTGCGTGCTAGTTCGACCAACGCGGCTTCGCTCCCTCGCTGACTGCGGGGAATAGTCACATCAAAAAATTCGCGAATGCGTCCCGGGCGTCGTGAAAAGATCGCGACCCGATCGGCGAGTCTTACGGCTTCATCGAGATTGTGAGTGACGTAAACGACGCTCATTTTGGAGTCGTCGAGCAGGGAGGTAAGGTCTGCCATCAGAATTTCGCGCGTCTGGCTGTCAAGAGCCGATAGAGGTTCATCCATAAGTAGGAATGTCGGCCTGACGGCGAGCGCACGAGCAAGCCCGACGCGCTGGCGCATGCCGCCTGACAGCTGCTTGGGAAGGGCGTTTGCGAAATCGACCAGTCCGGTTCTTTTCAGTGCGTCATGCACTATGCCATCGAGCTCACTACGCGACAGACTGCAATGTTCTAGAGCGAAGGCGACGTTCGCCGCTACGGTTTTCCACGGCAATAGTGCGAAGTCTTGGAAAACGAAAGCAAGGGGATTCAAACTGTCAGTGGTGTCGTTGCTGAGCGCGACAGCTCCGGACGACGGCAGGAGGAGTCCGCCAATGATGGACAGCAACGTGCTCTTGCCACATCCCGATGGCCCCACGATAGCGACAACCTCGCCGGCGGCAACGGTGAACGAGATGTCCTGCAGGACGCTAAGGCTTCCAAAACGATGCGAAACGCGGTCGACAGCGATTGCGATGGAGCTAGGCATCTATTCGGCCTTGATACCGTTAGCCGCGATGATAGGAGCCCAGCGATCATGCTCCTCCTTGAGCACAGTGCGGAATTCTTCGGTTGTGTTGGCGACCGGCGTCATAAACTGGAGTTTGAGCTTCTCGACGACCTCCGGTTCTGCCAGCACGGCGATCGCAATCTCTCGAATTTTCGTGATGATAGGGGGGCTCACGCCAGCCGGCGCAATCAGGCCAATCCACGCATCGGCTTCGACGTTCGCGATTCCAGCCTCTGCAAGCGTCGGAAGTTGGGGCAGTAGCGCCGAACGGCGGGCTGATGTTACCGCGAGCATCCTCAGTTTGCCTTCTGCGGCCTGCTGCGCCACCGCTCCAGCGGGCAGCACCGATATCTGCACATCACCTCGTAGAAGGGCGGTTACAGCAGCCGGTGAACCTGCGTACGGGACGTGCACCGGCCTTACCGCGGCCTTGGTGGCAATCGATTCCATTGCAAGATGCGACAACGAGCCCCGGCCGATTGACCCATAGTTGAATTTGTCAGGGGCGCGTTTGAGTATTGCGATCAAGGTAGCGACGTCGTCCGCGGCCATGCTCGGATTGATGGTCAGCACGCTCGGCTGCGAAGCAAGGATAGTGATGGGTTCAATGTCCTTGGCGGTCTCATAGGGCATTTTTGGAAACAACAGCGCATTGATAACCAATGGGCCGACGATACTGACGCCAAGCGTGTGACCGTCCGGCACTGCCTTTGCAACCATCCCCGTCCCTGTGTTGCCGCTCGCGCCCGGCCTATTCTCAACAACGAATGTCTTGCCAAGTCTTTGCTGCATCCGATCCGCTAGAATGCGCGCGACGCTGTCGGGAGTAGATCCCGCCTGGAACGGCGAGATGATCGTCACTTGGCGTGTTGGCCACTCCTGCGCAGCGATTGGGTTGCAGTAGAATGTCAGGCATATTACTGCGAAGCATTTGGTGATCACGCTCATCTTCGTCGGACCTTCAGATCGACCGCGAGCGGGGAGCGCCCTGGCTGCCGACCGCCCGATGGCGAAACACGCTTCCCCGTTGCGCGTAACTGGCCGTTCGTCGTGGCGCATCGAAATGCGCCGGCTTGCGAACAGAAGGTTGGCGACACGATGCGGCGTCATCTTGCGAGAGGACCGGCGCGAGCATGAGCGGTCTGGCGTGAGGTGTTCACGCCGGGTCGTGGTTTCGTTCAAATGGGCGACGATCACCAAAATTCCCTCCCTAGATACCGGCGCCTTTTGACTTGAGCGCTATTGGCAGGAGGGCTAACATCACGCGCTTGAGCGGGGAATACACGTCAACGAGCGAACTTCTCGCGCATTTCGCGTTAGATCATGGATACGTATCAGAACTTCAAGACCTTTCAGGCAGTGGCTCAATATGGGAGTTTCTCCAGAGCGGCCCATCAGCTCGGACTTGCGGCGTCCGTTGTGACAAAGCGTGTCAACCAGCTGGAGCATCAACTTAAGGTGACATTGTTTAAGAGATCAACGCGTCAATTGATTCTCACTGAAGTTGGGCGACGCTATCTTGAACGAAGTCGCTTGGCCCTTGTCGACTTTGACGGTCTACTGAAGGATCCAGGCCGATCCCCTGGCGAGGTGGAAGACTTCCTTCGCGTAAAGGCGCCCACTTCTCTAACCACTTTTCTCCTCCGCGACGTTATCGACGCTTACGAGAGAGATTTTCCGCGAGTGAGACTCGAGGTTGTGCTTATGGATCGCTCCGTCAACCCGGTTGCCGAAGGCTTCGATCTAGCCTTGGGCGCGTACTGGGTATCATTTGGCGGCGTGACCGAGATTCCGCTCTGCCAACTAGACCGAATGATCTGCGCGTCGCCGGACTATATTGCCAATAACCCTCGTGTTCGCCACCCCCGCGACTTGGCCGATCACGCCTGTCTGAGCTTTCTCCCGACAGGTAACGCTTGGGTATTCGAGGCTAAGCAGGGTCAGGTCACCATCGAAGTTACGCCCCGCCTGTCTTCAAATGATGCTCAGATTCTGATCGCTGCTGCAGTTGCCGGTCGCGGTATAGCGCTCGTCTCATACTACATGGTGCGGGACTTAATTGGCTCGGGCGCTCTTGTTCCGCTGCTGCCGGAATTCCCGGTGCCGGCCCTTTGGATCAAGGCTGTCGCACCCGACCGCCGCGCGGCCGTGCCAGCCGTGCAGGCATTGATCGGCCGCTTCCAAGAGGCTCTCGGTCAAATGCCGCGTTGGCGAGGTTTAGATGACAGGGAACCTGAAATGCCCAAAGTCGGTTTTGTGGGCAATCCATAGGTGCTGGCCGCAGGCGGCACGCGTTCGTACTCGACTTAACATAACAATACGTACGATTGCATCCATCCGTCGGAAAATGACGGTGGAGCACAGTGCTGACCAAATTGCGATCATTGAGAAGTCGGTCAGAGGACAATCAGCGTCGGATCCTCCGCGATCCAACCTCACATTCATCAATCCCTGTGCATCGAGTCGGTTCGGCCGCTGAAGGTCGTGGTGACGAAGAAGTGCACAAGTAGGCTAAAATGAGCTATCGAATTCGAGCTCCTCAATCAGCGGAACAAGCATTACTTGTCGGGTGTCGAACGAGAACGCGGCCAGCGGCAATGGAATGACGCAGTTTGGACGGGCTCTATCTGAACTCAACATTGAAATTCTCTGTGCCAATACCAGTCAGGCCAAGGGCCGTGTAGAACGTGCGCATCATACGCTGCAAGATCGTCTGGTGAAGGAACTGCGACTTGCCCGCATCAGCACGATAGACGCGGCAAACGCCTTCCTGCCTGGCTTCATCTCTCATTACAACGTCCGCTTTGCCAAGCCTGCGGTGCGAGATCGAGACTTTCATCGCGAGCTTGATGCCCATCAGGATGTCGATCAAATCCTGTGTTGGCGGGAACTGCGGCAGGTCTCACATCAGCTTGTGGTCAACTACAGCCGGATGAAGCTGATGCTCAAGCCTGAGGGTCTTGCTGTTCGTCTTCGCGGCAGAATGGTCGAGATATACGACTTTCCCGACGGGCGCCTCGAGATTCGTTGGAAAGGCCAATCCCTGCCTTACTCAGCCTTTGACAAGTTGCAGCGGGTCAGTCACGCCGCCATCGTCGAGAACAAGCGTTTGGGCGAGGTTCTGGCCTGGATCACGGAACAGCAAGACGCTCGGCCGCGATTTAATAAACTTCCAAAGGGACCACGACGCTCAGACCAGCAGCAGGGTCTTATGAAAGCGCGCGCCCTGCGGATCCAGGAACAGTCACCTCAGCCCCAAAACCAGTCCGAAAAAGACGGCGCCGCTCCGGTACGATGGCCTGCGCGGCGCCGTCGCGCCGTTTTGTTGCAACATCCGGTGCTGGCGCGCAAATCGCGCTATCGGTAAACACCGAACAAATGTCTAGCTCCAGTGTCGGAAAGTGAACGGCCGCCAGGCACTTTCACCATTGTTCTCTCTCAGACCAAAAGTCGGGCGCTCTTAGACAAGACAGATCGTGCGGCCCCATTAGGCTGGACTTGTCCAATTCAGATCGGACGTAGCTCTAACCGAGAGGACGCTCCCATGAGAAAACGCCTGATTTTCAACTGCTTTTCGATGAACGTCGTGTCGCACATTTATCATGGCCTGTGGCGGCATCCCGACAGCACGCAGATGCACTTCGACAATTTGGAAACCTGGATCGAGCTGACCACACTGCTCGAGAAGGGGAAGTTTGACGCGTTGTTTCTTGCCGACGTGATCGGCATCGATCCGGCCTACAAGGGGTCTTGGGACACCTACGTCAAGGAAGGCCTGCAGATACCGTGCAACGATTCCGGCGCCCTATGCGCAGCGCTGATTGGTGTGACGAAAAACCTCGGGCTGACTTTCACCAGCTCGATCATGTCGGAGCACCCGTTCAGCTTTGCCCGCCGTATCTCGACGCTGGATCATTTAAGCAACGGCCGCATCGGCTGGAACATCGTCACCAGCGTCAGCCACAACGCCGCGCAGAATTTCGGCTTCAACGAGATCGTGCCGCACGACGAGCGCTATCGCTGGGCGGACGAGTACATGGAGGTCGTCTACAAACTGTGGGAGGGATCCTGGGACGAGGGTGCGGTACTCGGCGACAAGGTCAACGGCGTCTATGCCGACGTCGACAAGATCCACCGCATCTACCACGAAGGCGAACGCTACCGGGTGCTCGGTCCGCACCTCTGCTCGCCATCCTCGCAGCGAACGCCGGTGCTGTACCAGGCCGGTTCGTCGCCGGTCGGCCAATCCTTCGCCGCCCGCAATGCCGAGGGCACCTTCATTCTTTATCCGACCATCGAGGGCGCGCGTAAGGGCATCGCCCAGACCCGGGCCGTTGCCGTCGCGCAAGGCCGCCACGCGGACGACCTGAAATTCATTCAGGGCTTCTCGTTTGTCGTCGGCAGCACGGAAGAGGAAGCTTGGCGCAAGTCGGCCGAAATAGACGAAGGCGTCAGCTATGATGGTCTGGCGGCGCACATCAGCCGCGACCTCAGTATCGATCTGGGCATGATGGACAAGGACATGCCAATCGAGGAAGCGCAGGTCGACGGGCTGCGCGGCTTCGTCAGCATGTTCGAGGCCAGCAATCCCGGCAAGAAGGCACGGGTCAAGGACCTCGCTTACGCGCTCTCGTACAACAGCCGGATGGTAGGCACGCCCGAGAGCATTGCCGACCAACTGGAAGCCTGGCAGGACGCCGGAATCGATGGTGTCAACATGATCTGCCAGTATTTCCCGGGATCCTATCGCGACTTCATCGAGCACGTGATTCCCGTTCTGCAGGAGCGCGGTCTTGCGCAACGCGAATACGGGCCGGGCTCACTGCGGGAGAAGCTGTTTCCGGGGAGCGGCGGACGTTTACCGGACAGCCATCCTGCCGCGCGTTACCGAGGTGCCTTCGTCCGCGCCGCCGAGACGAGCACCGGCGGCACGGGTGTGAGTTGGCAAAGAGAACCGGCGGAGTAAGGCGATCATGAACGCGATGTTTCGCCCTTTACTCTCGGACCTCCATGACCAACAGCGGCACGTTGAGTCGTTCAAGGCGGGGATGCGCCGGTTCGCATCCGGTGTTGCCCTCGTCACCAGCGCGGAGGACAGCGTTCGCGCAGGACTGATCGCTACGGCGGTCAGCTCCGTCAGCACAAGCCCGCCGACCTTGCTGGTCTGTGTGAACAAGAACTCGTCCGCGCACGGCGCGATCGACCGGTCCGGGATCCTGTGCGTGAATTTGCTGTCGGCGGAAGACGTCGATCTTGTGCAAGTATTCAGTCAGACCGAACGACGCGCCGAGCGTTTTGCGTCGGGCGACTGGCGAACGCTAGCGACCGGGGCGCCATCGCTACATTCCGCGCTGGTATCCTTCGACTGCGAGGTGGTGGAACGGCTGTCCTATGGCACGCACACCATCTTCCTCGGTGCCGTCAAAGAAGTTCACAGTCCGGAGAAGTATATCGACCCGCTGCTCTATCTGGACAGTGCGTTTCGACGTGTCGAAAAAGTCGACGACTGACCGCAGACAATGCCCGGGGCTGTCAGCCGATTGACTGTGCCCGGGCCTCTGTCTGGCGGAAATCCCGCGGCGTCTTGCCGAAGCGTTGGCGGAAAGTGCGGCTGAAATGAGATAGGTCGTTGAAGCCCCAGCGCATCGCGACTTCGGAAATAGTTTCCTTTCGCGCGCTGCCAAGATCCTGGGCGCAGCGATCGAGCCGCTCCTCAAGGACGGTTCGGCCGAACGACCGGCTGCCTTCTTCCAGCACGCGATGCAGATATCTGGGCGATACGCCGAAATGCGCCGCGACCTTGGCTGGCGACAGTTCGGGATCGGCAATATTCCTTTCGATGTGGTTCATTACTGACGCGCAAAGTGCCTTGCGTGCTGAACCCTCGCCAGCTTCGATCGCGCTGCTCGTCGCTCCTAGCGACATGGCCACCAGTTCAATCATACTGTGACTCAACTGCGCCGCTGTAGGCGACAGGGTATGTGCGTTTCGGGTGATCGACATCAGAAACTCAACTGCGACCGTGCCGACACCACCATTGGCGGACACCGAGGTGGCCGTCACGCGATCGGCATTGCGCAAATGCGGGCGGAGCAAATGGCGTGGGATGCGAAACGAATACTGCAGCCAGTCGTCACTGCAATAGTCGTTCAGATAGGGCTCCGTGGAATCGACCAGCGAGAATTCGCCAGGTTGAATCAGGGCGGACCGTCCGCCCTGCGACATCCGGCACTGTCCCCTGATCTGCAAGTTCAGGAAATATACCTCCGCCGGCATCCGGCTGATCTCCGAACGGCCGCGGTGAATCTTTTGCCGGGTCGAAGCGATGGTGGTGACGTTGACGCTTGCCAGCGGCTGCGCTGTGACAGTTCCCGCAAATGCGCCCGACGAAGGCCTGGTCGGATCAAGCGCGATGTATGCCTCGCACAACACCTCTTTCCAGTAGCTGAACTGGTCGCGCTCTGGCAGTGTATCGGTCGTCCAAGTGTCCATCTGCATGTCCCTGAATCGGGATGACAGAAAATCTAAGCATCATTCGTGCCACTCAAAGCGCTTCGCAGCTTCAGCTCGCAGGTGTTGAAAAACGGCTCTTTTCCTAGGGCTTTTGGTATTAATCGTCAGGATAGGGTGCTCTCAAAGGTTGTTGGGAGGTTGCGTCGATCACAAGTAAGGCAGCTTGCTCACCGGTTGCCTGCCGCTTAGGCCGCCAATCGGTGCGTCGCACGAATAAGCGGCCCCTTCTGCCGGTCATTCGCGTCATTTTTGACATATCTGCAGCATCTCCGCTATCTGGCCCATCTCGGACCTGCAATACGAGTTGCGAAAGCCGGGATAGGTGTGATTCAAGCTCCCGAACCGGAGCCTCGAAACATGAGATACGAACTCACAGACTTTGAGTGGACTGCCATCCGGTCGCTCCTTCCGAACAAGCCGCGCGGCGTGCCTAGGGAACGACCGACGTGTTCTCAACGGCAAACTGCTCGTTTTCGCAGTCGCTGTCTCCTCGGTGGAGAACAGAACCCTAACTCAAAATCGGGGGCGTTTCAGGCGAGCAGGTCAAGATCGACGCGCTGCCTAACGTTTATCGCCGTTTGATCTTGCCCATCTACTGAAGATAAATTGGAGCAAGTATCATTCCTTTAGTGGATTTGAGGATGGGAGTAGTCCAATCCGGTTTACCAGCAATAAAAAAGCCCGGCGCTATGGCCGGGCTTTTCCTTGATCATCTAAAAATCAAAAATGGTAGTTCACACCGACGCGCAGGACATGAAAATCGAGATCGCTGAAGTGCGTGCCATAGGAAGAAACGGCACTACCGGGAGTCGTTGGAGCTGCTGAAGTGATGCTGCTGCTTCCAAGATTGACGTAGAGATACTCAGCTTTGAACGCCAGGCGCGTCGGCAGTATTCGGCCGAAGAGAAAATCCGCATCGTGCTGGAAGGGCTGCGTGGTGACGAGAACATCTCCGAGCTTTGCCGCCGGGAAGGCGTCGCTGCCTCGATGTATTACGGCTGGTCCAAAAAGTTCCTGGAAGCCGGCAAGCGTTGGCTGGCCGGTGACACGGCGCGCGCCGCGACATCGGGCGAGGTGAAGGATCTTCGTCGGGAGGCCAGCGCCTTGCTCATACACAGCGCGGGCCGACGGACTGTCCTTCAACGCCTCGTCCTGGACGGGGAAGAAGACGTGGTGGACAGAGGCCTCCAGCGCGCCCCTGTACATCCGGTGCTGGAAGGTGTCGGAGAAGCGTGCTCGTTGGACCAAGCCGGTTGCTACCGTTCTCTCTGAGAACGCCGCAACGATATCGCAACGAATTGGGTGAAACGACCGTGAACAAAACGTGACGGAAACACCTGCGACAGTGAGAAAAATCAATGGCTTAAAGGATGTTCACTGCGTTCGGGACGCAGGGGTCGCAGGTTCGAATCCTGCCACTCCGACCATGATTTCAATGACTTAGCGTCATTTCGCGGCGCCGCCGTCTGTCAAGAATCTCCCGATTTTCATCTAAGTACAACCACTCGGGCGCGCGTGCCCTGCTGCGCGCAGCTATCCGCCCTCAAAAACGCGCTTGCGGGCGTTCTCGATATGCGACCGCATGGCTTCGCGCGCTCGGGCTTCATCTCTGGAGGTGATCGCATCGAGCACGGCCCGGTGCTCTTCTTGCCCACGCAGAAGTCGGTCGCGAGGCTGAATCAAGGAGAGATTTCGATTGAGCGTGATGCCCACGCTCACCTGAGACTGGATCGCGGCGAGAGTCGCGGCGAAGAAGCGGTTGCCGGTGGCCTCTGCGACTGATCGGTGGAACGCGATGTCTTCCTCCACGCCGAGCGCGGCATCTGCGATCACTTGATCCAGTGCTGTGATTGCATCGCGGATCCGGCGCAGACCTTCCGGATCGTGATCGCGCGCGGCAAGCGCGGCAGCTTCTCCTTCGATGCCGATGCGAAATACGAAACAGCGCTGGATATCGGCAATGCTTCCCACGGGAGCGTAGTTGTAAACGTCTGCCGCGGGACGTCGCATCACGAATGAGCCGGCGCCCTGCCGCGATGCGACGACGCCGTCATCGCGCAGCCGCATCAGCGCTTCACGGACGACCGGGCGTGAAACGCCAAGCTGATCTGCCAGGCGTGTCTCAGGAGGAAGCCGCGAATTGACCGGGTAGATTCCGACCGTGATCTGGCTGAGGACATGATCGTAGACGCGGTCGCTAAGCTTTCCCGTCACAGCCGGGCGCTCCGGAATGTCGTCCCGTTTGACCGTTGAGCCCATGTTCACCCCGTCCTTGCTCCGAACATGCTCCAGTCTTTGGCAACATTACATCTTTTTGACAAGTCGGTGCACTGCCGCTGACAATCCAGAATTGCAGCGCGGGCCAAACTGCTGAGGCGCGAGGGGCCGTGAGGGCGTCGGTCAAGCGCGGGCGGCGGCATCTGATAGCCAGGCCTCGATCAATCGCTGCACGTGAAGGGCGGAGCGCACGCTGTTGGACGGCTCGCGTCGTTGTTCGATCGCATCCAGCATCTCGGTGATCACGTTCCGATGCGGCCCGTGATCGAATGCCATCGGATCGGCGCCACCGCCGCCCGATTGCGCAGTCCCGACCGTCTCTGGCGGGCCTTCGTGACGATGGACGGCCAACTGGAACGTCTCGAGATAGGCCGAGCCGCGCGTGCCGGCGATTTCGATACGCTCCGGATAGCCGGGCCGCGCAACACTGGTGGCATCGAGCGCGCCGATGGCACCGCTTTGGAAGCGCACGGCCGCCGCTGTCACGTCTTCAGTATCGATCGTTCGGAGCGGCGAGGTCGATGCAAAACCGGCGACGTCCTTATGCGGCCCCACGAAATGCAGAAGCAGATCGAGCGTATGGATGGCTTGTGTGAGCAATACGCCGCCGCCATCGCGAGCCTTCATCCCGCGGCCCGGTTGACGGAAATAGACGTCATCACGCCACCAGCGGATCGATGCACTCGCCGACAGGATATCGCCCAGATCTCCCTGATCCAGCACGGCCTTCAGGCGTAGTGCTGCGGGACGAAAGCGATGTTGCAGGCACACGCCACACCGCACGCCGGCAGCCTCCGTGACGGCCGCGAGTTCCTCACCCCTGGCCACCGATATCTCGACGGGCTTCTCGACCAGAATGTGCTTCCCTGCTGCGGCTGCAGCCTGCACCGTCGCCAGATGCGTCCCAGGGGGCGTCAGTATCAGGACGAGATCGAGATCGGAGCGCGACAGCAAATCCTCTTGGCTATCGGAAACCGGAACGCCCCACTGCTGTGAAAACGCTGACCGCCGGTCCGCTGATGGCGCAAATCCGCCGACGATTGTGATCCGTCCCTGCGCCTGCAATTCAAGCAACGAAAGAATATGCGGCTTCACCGCCATTCCAAGCCCAATCAGGCCGACTCCAATTGGCATGCGTTTCTCCCGATGGCCGACCTTCTCAAGGCGCCGACTTGTCGGCTCTTGGGGTCGGGTATGACGTCACAGACTGATATGCGAACGAGCAAGACGGGCAAGGTGCGACATCGCGACATCAGCAAGTCCTGCTCATGATCGGCCGATTGCGATCTCCCAATGCTTGACAGATGTCGCCTAACTCGTCGATGCTGTGTTTACAAATAAATGACAACCGTGCGCGACGCGGGTGCATATGCCAGGGAGGAATCGGAAATGCGGATCTGTCCGAATGCATTATTGCGCCCGTTTGCCGGCGCCGTGGCTGTCCTCGCCGTGACGGCCTTCGTTGGTGAACCCCTGAGGGCCGCCGAGCCGATCGTTCTCTCGATCATCGATACCGGGGGCGATCTGGCATCTACCCAGGTCATTATCGAGAACTACAAGAAGGCCAATCCCGACAAGATCAAGGAGATCAGGATTCAGCGCGCGCCGGCGCCGGAGTTGCCGGCCAAGATCAAGGCTCAGCAGGATGCCGGACGGCTGGACATCAACCTTGTGCTGACCGGACAGGACGGTGGCGCGTTTCTCGCGGCCAACAACCAGCTGATCAAGATTCCCGATTTCGAGAAGCAGTTTCCGCGCGATGAGATGACCCCTGCCGGTAAGGCGCTGTACGACGAAGGCCGCGATTACATGGTGCCGTCGGTGGGCAACGCCGGCGGACCGGTGTTCGTCTACAATCCCAGCAAGGTGCCCAACCCGCCGAAAACCGCCGAAGAATTGCTGGCCTGGGCGAAGGCAAATCCGGGTCGGCTGATGTATGCGCGGCCGGCGAATAGCGGACCGGGGCGGTCGATCGTACTGGGCATGGCGCACATTCTAAATGACTCGAAGCCACTCGATCCCGACAAGGGGTGGGACAAGACCTGGGCCTATCTGAAGGAGCTTGGGCAGTACGTCGAATACTATCCGACGGGCACCGCGATCACATTGAAGGAATTCGCCCAGGGGCAACGCTGGATCATCGCCGGCATCATGGAATGGGACATGAAGCCGCGTGCCCAGAGCGTCATCCCGCCGGACTCCAAGATCACCATCCTTCAGAACACGACCTTCGTGGTCGACGGACATTACTGGTGCATCCCCACAGGCGTGCCGAAAGAACAGGTCGACGTCATTCTCGATCTCATGAAGTTCATGCGCCGGCCAGAGCAGCAGGTGCTTTCCTGGCCGGGCTTCATCGGGCCGACGATCACCGCGGCCACCATGGAAAAGGCACCCAAGGAGATCCAGGAACTGGTGAAGGAGTTTTGGCGGCCGGAATACGACGAAGTCGGCACCAAGTGGAAAGTATCCCCGCCGCTCGGCGTGAAGGAATTAAGCTACGCGATGGACCGTTGGGACCGGGAAGTGGGCGCAAACCAGGTCAAGAAGTAATCAATTCGATGAGCGTGCGGGTCCGCATGGACGGACCCGCCGGTGGCTTTGTTGCTTCTTACTCAGAAACGGGACGACATGAACGGGCCGGGAGATAGGTTGGACTCGCTGAAGCTTGGAATCACCAAGCGCTATGGCAACAAGACCGTGCTGGACAACCTTGAACTCGATATCCGAAAGGGCGAGTTCGTCACCTTCCTCGGACCGAGTGGATGCGGAAAGTCGACGGCCTTGTCGATCGTCGCTGGCCTGATTGCGGCCACCGAGGGCGAGATCAGGCTCAATGGAGCGCGGGTCGATCATCTGCCGCCCGAGAAGCGCGCATTCGGAATGGTGTTCCAGAATTACGCGCTGTTTCCTCACATGACGGTCTTCGACAACGTTTCGTTCGGGCTCACCCTGAAGCCATTGTCCAAGGATGAGATCAAGAAACGCACCGATGCGATGCTCAAGCTGGTGCAATTGACCGGCTATGAGGAGCGCTATCCGGGCCAGCTCTCCGGCGGTCAGCAGCAACGCGTTGCGATTGCGCGTGCCCTCGTGTTGCATCCGCGCCTGATGCTGTTCGACGAGCCGCTTTCGAATCTCGACGCGAAGCTGAGAGTCGAGATGCGGGCGGAGATCAAGCAGATACATGCTGCGCTAGGGCTGACGTCGATCTACGTGACTCACGACCAGGCCGAAGCACTGTCGCTGTCGGACAGGATTGTGGTGTTGCGCAATGGCGTCCTGATGCAGTCGGGCACGCCGCAGGAAATCCACGACCGACCGAAGAATGTCTTCGTGGCGGATTTCATGGGTTTCCGGAATTTCTTCAAGGTCAGGATCGCGTCAGTGTCCAACGGAATCGCCGAGGGCGTCGGTGATGGAATCCGCATTCGGGCGCGGGCAGGGGCCGATGTGCGCGTGAATACCAACATGGTGATGGCGATACGTCCAGACGATATCCGGGCCGGCGGTGAGGTGGTTTCCGGTGCCGAAGATGTTAGTGGCTGTGTCGAAGTGGTCGAGTATCTCGGTCGGGAACAGGAAGCCGCCATACGCATCAATGACAATACGCGAGTCTGGTTGCGCACCGCCGAGGCGATACGAACCGCCGATACGATTGGCCTTCAGTTTCCGATCGACAAGGTCGTCTTGCTTCCTGCGGAATAGGCGAGAAAATAATGCGCGCCGTAGCCAACGATGAGAAGAGCGAATTCGACGCGCTGGCATTCTTCTGTTTGCTGCCGTCCTTGCTCTACGTTCTCTGCATGTTCGTCTATCCGTTTCTGTATGGAGTCTATCTCAGCCTTCAGCCGCAAAAGGTTGGCGGCTTTAGCTTTGCGAACTATCTCACCTTCTTCAGCGATCCCTATCAGTATGGTACGATCTGGATCACCTTCAGCCTAGCGATTCCCACTACGATCGTTGTCCTTCTGCTCGCTCTTTGGCTGGCCTACGGCATGCGCCGGGGCATTTTCATGGAACGGACCGTGACGACGATCTTGATCATGCCTATTTCGCTTGGCGTGATCCTGCTGTCGGAAGGTATCTTGGGTTTCTATGGTTCGCAGGGTTGGTTCAATCAGGTCCTTCTCGGATTAGGGCTTATCAAAGAGCCGTTCATCCTGACGCATAACTACGCTGGCGTTATGCTGGCGTTGTTCATGCAGCAGTTTCCGTTCTGCTTCCTGATGCTGCTCGGATACATATCCGGCATCGACCCCAGCCTTGAACGCTCGGCGCGGATGCTGGGCGCGACACCTTCAGTCGTCTTCCGGCGCGTGATGCTGCCGCTCATCGCGCCCGGTCTTGCCATCGCATTCGCACTGGTGTTCGTCATGAGCTTCGCGGTCTTTCCGTCCGCCATCATGCTCGGGCAGCCGGCGGGTACCACGCGCACGATCTCTATTGCGGCCTATCAGAAGGCCTTCGAACAATATGACATGTCGGCTGCTTCCGCGATCGCGGTGGTTATGGGTCTGTGTCAGCTGGCAGCACTGCTGGTCATCATCCTGTTCCGTCGCCGGTTGTCGCCGGCAGCGACCATGGGCGTCGGAAAGAGATAGGGCCGCACAATGCGAAGCAGAATGTGGAAGCTCTCGCTCTATCTGTTCATTGTGGGTTTCATCCTCAACATGCTTGGGATCGTGTCGCATGTTGTCGTGAGCTCGTTTGCCAAGCGTTGGTTCGGCGGACTGCTGCCGCCGGCCTATACGACGGACTGGTTTGCTTATGCGTGGAAGAATTTCGATCTGGGGCAGGTGTTGGGCGTCACGCTGCTGATCGTGGTCGTCGTTGTCTTCCTTGCACTGGCCATTGGATTTCCGGCCGCTTACATTCTTGCGCGACGAAATTTCCGATTCAAATCGGTCATCCTGCTGCTGTACTTCCTGCCGCTGGTCATCCCTCAGATGACTTACGGGATTCCACTGGCAACCACCCTTTACCGATATGGCGTCGGCGGATCCGTCGTCGGCGTGATCTTGGCGGTCCTGGTGCCGATGGTACCGCTGGCCGTCTTCGTGTTGATGCCATTTTTCGAGCAGATCAGCGTCAATCTGGAATGGAGCGGGTCAATGCTCGGCGCAAGCCGGGCTCAGATTTTCAGGCGGATTCTGTTTCCCCTGATGGTACCGGGAATACTCACCGCCGGCGTCCTTGTGCTGGTCAATACGATCTCGAATTTCGAGCTCGCATTTCTCCTCGGCGGCGGTGGATCGCAGACGCTTGTCGTCGCGTTATTCTACAACATGTTTGCCGGTGGTGTTCGCCCCGTCTATTCCATCGATGCCATGGCCGTGATCTACATGGTGATGGTCATGACGCTGCTTCTGATCGCATTGCGGTTCGTGCGCCCGACACAGATGGTGTTCAAGCTCGACAAGTAAATTCATATTTGAGGCTGCGCGTGTTTGGTCATCGCCAAGGTTGGCTCATCGCGCAAGGCGGACAGGAACCACCTGCCGAAGCATGGCGTCGGACCTAGTAACGGTCTTCTTCGATGCAATGCCATAGGTGACGACCGGGCGCGCGACGTCGTCCGGTTCAATCCAATCGGTCGGAACGGACGCGTCTGTCAGGATAGGCATCGGCTGATCTTACAGGCTGATTGGCGCAAATGAATAATAATCTGTCCAAGCTTCGTAATGACGCCGGGGTCGCCTCCATCTATCCCTCCACCCACCAAGCGAGGTCGATAAGGAATCGACCGTAGAGGAAAGGGATTTTGATGGCTTTGATCACCCATGGGCGCGTTTCAGAAACGCTCGACAAGCTTCATCGCGATGCCGACGCGGCGGATGGCGACTTCATGGCCAGCGTCATGGCTCAGTTCGAGGCGTCCGGTGAGACGGTGGAACAAGCGGCCGCCAAGCTGGTGGCCGAGGAGCAGGTGAGCTACCGGACCACATACCGCGGTCACGCCGAGCACTTCCTGGCCGTTTCTCCTGCCTATGGTCGCTTCCTCTACGCGATCGCCCGCGCGCGGAGGGCGAGCAGGATTGTCGAGTTCGGAACGTCGATGGGAATCTCGACGATCTATCTTGCGGCTGCACTTCGCGATAATGGCGGCGGTCAGTTGATTGGTTCGGAGCTTGAGCCCAGCAAAGTGGCGCGGGCGCGCGCGAACCTCGAAGCGGCGGGCCTCGCTGATCTCGCGGAGATCCGCGAAGGCGACGCGCTGGAGACGCTCAAGAATGTCGGCTGCCCGGTCGACGTTCTACTGATCGATGGCGCGTTTTCTCTTTACTTGCAGGTGCTCAAGCTGATTGAACCACGGCTGGCGCCCGGAGCTGTGATTCTGGGCGAGAACGCGTTTGCGCGGGACTATCTCGATTATGTCCGCAA
This sequence comes from Tardiphaga sp. 42S5, assembly GCF_034044155.1. Taxonomy (NCBI): domain Bacteria; kingdom Pseudomonadati; phylum Pseudomonadota; class Alphaproteobacteria; order Hyphomicrobiales; family Nitrobacteraceae; genus Tardiphaga; species Tardiphaga sp. 42S5. Next base: position 1,948,141 of record NZ_CP139027.1, read on the forward strand.
CCCCGCCAACGGCTACCTGTCTCAACCGCTCGCTGTCGACGAAGGGCGCGGCAACGAGTTCACCGTTCGGGTGGCCTGATTGCGGCAGGAGTGGGCGGGTCCGCCGACGACCGCTGCAGCCGCGGTCGTCGTATTGTAAATCCGGACGGCGCCATGCGTCGCCGGAGCGGCACGACGAGTAATTTCGCCGGCCCGTGCTTTCCCTAAGGTTTTGCAGATGCTCGTGGACCGTTATCGGTCCACTCGGGCGGCAGCCCGATCTTGGCGCCAGCCATTCCTGCGATGCCCGGAGCCCGACCGTAAGCCTCGCAGGCCGCGTATTTCGGTGCGAGGCCTATATTCGAATTCACCTTCTGCCATGTGGGGATGTTGATCCCCATGGATTTGAAGGGAGTTTCCCCTTTCACCAGCAAATGTCCGAAGTCGTCGCCGAATGCCGATGCAAGTTCGTAGGCATCGCTCGCTCTTGAGGCGCGCGGCGAACTAAAAAAGACACCCGCACCTCTGCCCCATAGCATGGCGGCTTGCTGCCGGCCGGCCACATCGACCGCTTCGGCTTCGATGGCGAGATCTCCCAGGCCATAGGGTATACGCGGGATCGGTATCGGCACATTGGTGCCCATGTCGATAAAGCTTGTGCTGAGAGACGCCGCGGCGGAAGCGCCTGCTGCAATCTCGTCGGTTTCCGTCGCCCGCGTCACCGTCGCACGGACAGTCAGATCCGCAGGCTCATGGGGCATCACGACCTGAAAGCGATCACTGAGGCTGATACACAAGGCGCGGTTCACGACATTCGCCACCAGAGTTCGCTGTTCTCCGGATAGCTTCGGCGCAATCGTGGACGGGAATACTGTCGGGGCAATGTTGATCGTCTTTGCCGTCAGAACCTGCTCTTTCCTGACCATGAGCCTGGATTTCGTGAGCTTGCCGTCGGACGGAGTGAGCCCCTCGTAGGACGAGAGCCGGTTTCCCTGAACAGCAGGCACCGTTGCGCAACCTGGCAGAAACGTCGCGACGGTGAGCATCGCGAAAGATAGGGAATGATACTGTCCCCGCGTCGATGACCGATGTCTGACTGGAGATGTCTGATCGCGGGATGGAGCCGTCTTTATGGCCGTCGATCGGCGGAGACTGGCGAGGAAGCGCATTCGAAACCCCTGAGTGTTGTCGCTGCGCAATTGATAAGGATGCCAGGTTGCTCGCACTCCGGCCGAATGTGTCGAAACATTTCTTTGCAGGTGATTTTCGTGTCAAAAACCCGCCGCAATCGACCCGGGACATGCTTCGTTACAAAAGTTCTTCTCCAATTTCCCCTGAGGCAATTACTGCTCCTGAGGGGGTAAGACGGATTTCATTTCCATGCATGTGCCGCAAATTCTCGTTGTCGACGACGATCTCGAAATCCGAAAACTTCTGGCGCGTTACGTGCAGGGACAGGGATTTCGCGTCCAACTTGCATCAAGGTGCGGGGAGGTTAGGGAGCGCATCGTTACTAACCAGATTGATCTCATCGTACTTGATGTGATGTTGCCGGACGGATCCGGGCTCGACCTTTGCCGTGATTTGAGGGCCAGGAAATCGAACATCCCGATCATCCTGCTCACCGCTCTGAAAGAGGATATCGATCGGATCATCGGCCTTGAGATCGGAGCCGACGATTACCTCGGCAAGCCATTCAACCCGCGTGAGCTCGTTGCGCGTATTCGCGCGGTCTTGCGTCGCGGTCGGAATAGCCGCTCTACGCCGGACGATGCCGGTCGGTATGTCTTCGAAGGCTTCACGGCCGATCCGTCCACGCGTTCCGTGACCGATCCGAAAGGCGAGGACATCGAGCTGACCGGTGCGGAATTCGATCTGCTAGTGGCGTTTCTTGATCGTCCCGGCCGCGTATTGTCGCGCGATCAATTACTCGATCTGACGCGCGGTCGCGATGGCGATGTGCTCGATCGATCGATTGATGTTCTCATCAGCCGCCTGCGCCGCAAATTGTCGGACGGTGTTGCTGCCCAGCTGTTCAAGACCGTGCGCAACGGTGGCTATCAACTGGCTGCCAAAGTTGTTCATGTGGGGGAGCAAAGATGAACACACTTCGCGTAAAGGTAGCTCTGCTTCTCGTCTCATCGATCGTTGCAGTTGTCATGTTCATGACGATCGCGACAATGTATATTTTCAAGGCCCCCGACGAAGAGGTCGTCAATCTGTTAGCCCGGCAGTTGATCTTGATGGAGCGCCTCGCAGCGAACGATCCTGAAGGCCGTGTGCTCGTCCGGAGCCCGGCGAGCGGTATGCCGGACGAAAAGCAGACGAAAATCTTTGGCTCTGTCACCGCGCGACTTGGTTCGCCGCTGGATGTCGTTGTTACGCGTAAGGACGGGCTTGAAGGTAGCTGGTTTCAGGCCGCGTCAGTCCGAGTCGGATCGCGCGGATGGTTGATCGTAGATCTCGATCTTCCGCCGAACGTCGAGCGCCTGTGGTGGCTTGCCTTCATTACAATTGGAGTCGGGGGCGTCGCGGTGCTCGCCGCGAACCGGATGATCCGACCGCTGGTCATGCTTGAAAGTGCTGTCGAAATGGTCAGCCCCGACGGCATTCTGCCGCATCTGCCCGAGCGCGGTCCTGCTGAAGTCCGGGCGACTGCGGCCGCGCTAAATTCGTTGTCGACCCGGTTGAGGCGAGCAGTCGAAAGCCGCATGCGCCTCATTGCCGGTGCGGGTCATGACTTTCGCACGCCGCTCACCCGAATGAGATTGCGCGCGGAATTTGTCGCAGACGAGGAGGAGCGCGAATTGTGGCTCCGGGACATCAAGGAACTCGATCATATCGCAGACAGCGCCATTGAGCTGGTGCGCGAGGAGTCGGCGAGTGCGTTGTCGGAGGTCATTTGTATTGAAGGCCTCGTGGGCAGCGTGGCGACAGAATTGCAGGAGCAGAATTTCAAGATAGAAGTCTCCGACACCGCCAAGGTACGCGTAAAGGGAAATCGCGTCGCTCTGAGCCGCGCGTTGCGCAATCTACTGATCAACGCGGCAACTCATGGCGAGCGCGGCAGAGTCAGCGTAACCGGCGGCGCAACTGCACACATTATCATCTGCGACGATGGCCCAGGAATCTCTCCGGATCTGCTCGATCAGGTATTCGAACCTTTCTTTCGCACCAACCCGGCGCGCATTCAGAGCATACCGGGAGCGGGCCTTGGCCTTACGATCTCACGAGAAATTATTCGCCGGGCCGGCGGCGATATAAAGATCAGCAACGGTCGTGACGGTGGCCTGGTGCAGGTAGTCGAACTGCCGGCGATCGCAAATCTATAGATCGATTCTTGTTGCGGTCTTACCTGCCATTCGAGGCGCGGATCGATGGAACGTTGAACAGTCCGATGACGAGCAGCCGGTTGAGTTCTCGTTCGCATATTGGTTCATGGGCATCAGCGCGGTCCTACGAACGCCTGTTTCCAAATTGAATTTCGTGACTTTGCGGATACGTTGTATCTTGCGCCACACCGGATTGGAACTTCATCCGCTAACCGACGGGGTAACGGTGCAGATCATCTTCGCGCCGATCACTTTGACAACTGATGCGCCTGGCCAGACTCCGACTGGTGATCGGAAGCTGCTGTCGATCGTTTCGGCGCTGCGATGGATTCAGCGCTACGTCGAAGCTGAAACCCGCGCGTCCCCTCAATGGATTGATGTCGTCAGCAGGCTAGCTGCTGCGAGCGAAGATCCGGTCAGCACTGTTGACGCTAGGAATGCACTTCACGATGCAATGGTTGCCTATGGTTGGGCCAAGCGGAGCATCCATTGATTTCGTTCTGGCACGCATGTCAGCCACCGACATAGATATGCCAATATGACGGTTAAGCACCTTGTCTCCACTCATGAACAAACTGGTTCATCCCCTCGCCAGCGATATTCGACGCCGTGGCGTGATCTCGCGTGGTGGACTCGCCGAATTCCGTCCCCACATATGCAGTGCCAGGTGCCGCGTCCGCGCGCGGCTGGCATTGTTTCCCGCCGAGAGATAATCGTTCCTCTATGACCCCACCCAATGTCCTTCGCGACTTCGTCGATCGCCATGAACGCCTGTTTGTCCTGACCGGCGCTGGCTGCAGCACCAATTCGGGCATTCCCGACTATCGCGACACTGACGGCAACTGGAAGCGGACGCAGCCTGTGACCTTTCAGGCCTTCATGGGCGAGGAATTGACGCGGCAGCGTTATTGGGCACGCAGTCTCATCGGCTGGCGTCGGTTCGGTCAGGCGCGGCCGAACGATGCGCATCATGCGCTGGCGCGGCTCGAACAGATCGGCAAATGCGAGGTTCTGCTCACGCAGAATGTCGACCGGCTGCATCAGGCGGCCGGCAGCAAGAAGGTCATCGACCTCCACGGCCGGCTCGATCTCGTGCGCTGCATGGGATGTGAACGCCGGATCCAGCGCGATGAATTCCAGCACGAGATGGGCCGCTTGAACGCAGGATGGCTGGACCTCGATGCGGCTGTTGCGCCCGATGGCGATGCCGATCTGGAGGGCGTCGATTTCGCGTCCTTTGTCGTGCCGGCCTGCGAAATCTGCGGCGGCATCCTCAAGCCGGATGTGGTGTTCTTCGGCGAGAACGTGCCGCGCGAGTTCGTCGATGCCGCGCTTGGCCACCTACAGAAGGCCGACGCCGTGCTGATCGCCGGTTCGTCTTTGATGATCTATTCCGGCTTTCGGTTCGTGCAAGCGGCGGTGCGCGCGGAGATCCCCATTGCGGCGGTCAATCTCGGCCGCACGCGGGCTGACGAGTTTCTCAGCTTCAAGGTCGAAGACCGTTGCGAGGACGCATTCGCGTTCCTGCTTCAGCGGGTGCATGCACCCTGACGGCGCAGGCCTCGGCTCAGGCCGCCAGGTCCCACAGACGTGGACAACCGCGCAGAACCACGGCGCGGCCCATCGGCGTGAGCGCCGGGTGAGTGTCCGATAGCGCAACCAGTCCCATCGCAACCAGCTGATCGAGCACGTAACGGTTCAGCTTGGCCGGTGGCAGGATCGCGGGGCGAAGCATCCGCAGTGTGTCCCACTGGTTTTCGGTGAGCTGATATTCGGTCTCGGTCGACATGGTGTCCTGCTTGGATGAATCAGTGCATTCAATGCGCATGGCTTACGGAACCCGCATGACCTTGATGCGACATGGCGGAGGCGAAATCTGGAAATCACCGGATTGTTGGATGACGCCAAAACGCTGCTTTTGCGCAGCTGTCACATGGACGTGCAACAGAACGCGCGAACACATGCGCGAATCACGGCGTGCTCAGACCTAATGAAAAGTAGAACAATGTGCCACCCGCATTGAAAAATATCATGCAGCTGATGCGTACGCGCCTCAGCTGGAGGTGGCTTGGCGCGCTCCTTAGCATAGCAATTGCTACGATTGCGTTTATGGCGCTGACCAGGGCGCTCAAGGGCGTGGATTTCGCCCATGTGCTGTCTGCCATGCACATGGTGCCGCCAGGCAGCATCGCGCTGGCGCTGGTGCTGGTGGCGATCTCCTATGGCAGCCTGACGCTGTACGACTGGCTGGCGCTGCAGATGATCGGGCGAGGGGACATTCCCTTCAGGATTGCAGCGCTGGCCAATTTCACCAGCTATCCGATTTCGCACGGAACCGGCGCTGTGCTGCTGGTGTCATCGGCGGTGCGCTACCGGATCTATGCACCGCATGGCATCGGTCCTGCCGGCGTCGCCCGCATCTGCTTTCTCACCGGCCTGACCTTCTGGCTCGGCAATCTCACCGCGCTGGCGCTCAGCACCTTGCACGAGCCAGGTGCCATCAGCAGGATCGATCAGCTCTCGCCCGAGATCAACCGCTTTATCGCTGTCGCAACTCTCGTCGGCATCGTCGCGTATGTCGGCTGGACATGGAACGGCATTCGGACGCTCGGTGGCCGCAACTGGTCGGTGCCGGTACCGAGCGGGCGCAACGTGTTCTTCCAGATCGGCATCGGTCTGGTCGATCTCGGCGCGGCGGCGCTGGCGATGCATGTGCTGATCCCCGAGACGATGGATGTCGGCGTCGCGCAGGTGATCGTCGTCTTCATTGCTGCGACGCTGTTGGGATTCGCCAGCCACGCACCCGCGGGCATCGGCGTGTTCGACGCAACGATCCTTGTCGGGCTTGGCGGCGAACATACCGAGCAGCTACTGGCTGTGCTGCTGCTGTTCCGGCTGTTCTATCACCTGATCCCGTTCGTGCTGTCGCTGGCGCTGTTCGGTGCCGTTGAAGCCTACCGGAATGTGAACAGGCGCAAGCTGGCCTGAATTACTTCGGCAGTGTCAGCACAGCCGACTGCGCATAGCCGCGGAACGGGCGGTTGAAATCGAGATTGGCGTGATGACGCTCGGCGAGCGCCTTCAGCACATCGAGAAGCTCGCGGCGCGGCGTGACGTCGAACAGCGTCAGCCAGCGCAACAGCAGCTTGCTCGCGATCTTTGGCAACCGCTCCTGATGGCCGAAATCCACGATGTGCAGTTGGCCGCCGGGCTTGAGCTGCGAGACGGCGTGATCGAGCACATTCTGCCAGCTTGGGATCATCGAGAGGCTGTAGGAAATCATGACGTGATCGAATGACGGAACAGCGAAGATGCGTGCCGGGTCGAAATTCGTTGCATCGCCATGGGCGACGCGAACGGTATCCGTGAGCTCGTTGCGGGCAATGGAACCGATGGCCGTGGTCAGCATCTCGGTCGAAATATCGATGCCATAAAATACCGCTTGTGAATATCTGCGGGCAGCCTGAACCAGATTGCGGCCGGTGCCGCAGCCGATCTCCAGCACTGTCGCGCCCGGCGCGGGTGCCAGTTCGGCGATGAGCTGATCGCGACCGAGCAGATAATACCGGCGCGTTGCGTCATAGATGAAGCGCTGCCAGCGATACATCCGGTTCATGCGTTGCGTGGCTTCGTTCGACCATGCGGGCTGACCGCGGTCTTCGTATTCGGAGACAATCGTCATGGCGCACCTCGTCGCATCCGGATGAGCGATCCATTTCATCGCAACACGACAGCGGTGTGACAGTGGTTTCGTCGCGGGAATCGGCCGAAATTTAGAATGACTGTCGCAAAACCGCAGTCTGCGCTTGATAAAAATTTCAGATTGTCGATTCGAAGGGTCCAAGAAGCCGATGAATACGCATCTGATCGCCGACGCCGTTCGCAATAGCCGTGGTCGCGAGGAAACGACGATCTGGGACAGGCTGTTCGCCTTCTGGTTCCGCCGGCTGGTCTATACCCAGATCTGGGAAGATCCGGAGGCGGACATGGCAGCGCTGAAGCTGGCGCCCGGTTCGACGATTGTCACCATCTCCAGCGGCGGCTGCAATGCGCTGTCCTATCTGTCGGCGAAGCCCGAGCATGTCTACGCGGTCGATCTCAACGAGGCGCATCTGTCGCTGCTGAAGCTGAAGCTCGCGGGCCTGCGCGCATTGCCGAACTATCAGGACTTCTGGAAATTCTTCGGCGAAGGCACATCTGATACCAATGTGGGCCTCTATCGCGAGCGGCTGCGGCCGCTGCTCGATGCCGAAGCACGCGGCTATTGGGACGAGCGCGATATTCAGGGCCGCCCGCGTTACGGTTACTTCAGTGACGGCTTCTATCGTCATGGCGCGCTCGGCCGCTTCATCGGCTTCGCGCATACGCTGGCGAAGCTCGCCCGCATCGATCTCAAGGCGTTGTTGCACGAGGACAAGCAGTCCCCGGCGCGCAAGCGCGCGCTGGAACGACTGCACTGGCTGTTTCATTCGCGGCTCGCTCGTATGATGACGAAGACGCCGGCGCTGTTGTTCAGCCTCGGCATCCCGCCGCAGCAGCGCACATTGCTGGGCGGCAATCAGCCGCTCAACGAAGTGCTGCATCAGCGTCTGCTCGCTCTGATCGACGTGCATCCGAACGCCGACAACTATTTTGCCTGGCAGGCGCTGAGCCGCAGCTATGTCGGCCCCGGTGACAAGTGCTTGCCGCTCTATCTGCAGCAGAGCCGTTACGCGGACACCGCCAGCCGCGCCGCTCTGGTCACGCCGGTGCATGCCAATCTGCGCGTGTTTCTGGAGAGCCTTCCAGCCCGCCAGATCGACGCGGTCGTGCTACTGGATTCGCAGGACTGGATGGCGCCGGATGAAATCCGTGCGCTGTGGGACGCGATCGACCGCGCCGGCAAGGACGGCATCCGGGTGATCTTCCGCACCGCCGGCGCCGAGTCACCGCTGGACGATCCGGAACATGCATCGCTGCGTGAGACGTGGCAGCGCGATGAGGCACGCAGTGCCGAAGGTCTGGCTGCGGATCGTTCGGGCATTTATGGCGGGTTTCATCTGTATACGCGGAAGGCGTAGGCGTTGCTGTCTTAACCTTGTAACTTGCCTCCCGCCGTTTCTGCTAAGCTATGCGGAGCGGTGGCAGGCGGGAGACCGAGTAACCTGAGGGACACCAAGCCCGTGGGAGAGCGCGGGTCCTTGCTTGCCGTTCCATCGAACCCGAACAGTCGCTTGGGCCGCTCAGCAAGCCCGGTTGCGCAAGGATGGGATCAGATGGACGCGATTTATGTTGGCATCGATGTGTCGAAGGATCGGTTGGACGTGGCGATGCGTCCGGGCGGTGAGAGTTTTGCGGTTGCCCGCAATGGTGCGGGGATCGATGATCTGATCGCGCGGCTGAAAGCGCGACCGCCACTGGTGGTGGCGATCGAGGCGACCGGCGGCTTCGAGACGGTGGTCGCCGCAGGATTGGCCGGCGCCGATCTGCCTGTGGTGGTGGTCAATCCGGCACAGGTGCGCGCCTTTGCCAACGCCCTCGGCAAGCGCGCCAAGACCGATCCGATCGATGCCATGGTGATCGCGCATTTTACCGAGGCGACCAAACCGCAACTGCGGCCGCTTCCCGATGCCACGACGCGGCTGCTAGCCGATCTGGTGGCGCGTCGGCGCCAGATCGTTGAGATGATGGCCGCGGAAGGCCAGCGTGCGCGGCGCGTCAGCAATCCGCGCCTGAAGAAGAGCATCGCCCGGCTCCACAAGGCACTGGAGAAGGAGTTGTCCGAACTGGACGACGACATCGGCGATCACGTGCGGGGATCGCCGGCCTGGGCCGAGAAAGAAGACTTGCTGGCGTCGGTGCCCGGCATCGGTCCGACCATCGCGCGCAGCCTGATTGCCGAACTGCCGGAGCTCGGCACACTCGATCGTCGTCAGATTGCGGCTCTCGCCGGTTTGGCGCCATGGACCCGGCAATCCGGCCAGTGGCGCGGCAAGAGCTTCATCGGCGGCGGCCGGGCCAATGTACGCCGCGTGTTGTTCATGGGAGCGATGGTGGCCGCCCGCTTCAATCCGCAGCTCAAACTGTTCCGCGACAAGCTCGTCGCCGCCGGCAAGCCCAAGCTCGTCGCTATCATCGCCGTCGCCCGCAAGCTGCTCACCATCCTCAACGCTATCCTGCGAGACAAGACCCCATGGCAGCATCAAAACGCTTGACCAAAAAGACAGTCGCTCTCCCCGCTTGCGGGGAGAGGTAAGAAGCGAGCACGTGAACGTCACACCCCCAGATAAATCTGCTGGATGTACTTGTCGCCAGCGATCTCCGCCGACGTCCCCTCGCGGATCGTCCGCCCATGTTCCAGCACATAGACCCGATCCGCTATCCGCAGCGTCGATGTCGCATCCTGCTCGACGATCAGGATCGCGGTGCCGTCTTTCCTGATCTGCTGGATGGAATCGAAGATCAGCCCCTTCAGCCGCGGCGCGATGCCGACCGAGGGTTCGTCCAGCAGCAGCAGCTCGGGCCGGCCCATCAGCGCACGGCCGATGGCGACCATCTGCTGCTCGCCACCAGACAGCGTGCTCGATTGTTGCCATTGCCGTTCGCGCAGCACCGGGAATAGCGTGAAGACGCGCTCGAGGTCTTTCTCGACGTCGGCATTGTTCTTGCGGAGGTAAGCTCCGAGCTGCAGGTTCTTCAGCACCGAGAGTTCCGAGAACAGCTTGCGCCCCTCGGGACAGTGGCAGATGCCCCTGGCGACGACATTGTAGGGCTCGATCGGATGCAGCGACACGTCCTTGAAGTTCAACGTGCCCTGCGAGGCGATGCTGCGCGAGATGGCCTTCAGCAGTGTGGTCTTGCCGGCGCCGTTGGGGCCGAGCACGCCAATGAGTTCGCCCTTCTCGACCCTGATCGAGACGGATTCGATGGCCAGCGCCTTGCCATAACTGACCTTGAGATCGGCGACTTCAAGCAGAGGCATGGGCGTCCTCCGTCTTGCCGATATAGGCCTCGATCACCTTCTCGTTCTTCACGATCTCTTCCGGTGGGCCGACGGCGATGATCTCGCCGAAATTCATCGCGATGACGCGCGACACCAGTGCCATGAACTCGCGCAGCTTGTGTTCGATCAGCAAAATAGTGAGGTTCTCCTCGCGATGCAGACGCCTGATCAGTTGCGCCAGTTGTTCGATCTCGCTGCTGCCAAGCCCTGCGAAGGGCTCGTCGAGCAGCAGCAGGTCCGGCCGGGTCGCCAGCGCGCGCGCGATTTCCAGCCGCCGCAGGTCACCATAGGGAAGAGTCTCCACCGGCTCCCTGTCACGGCCGCCGAGCCCGACCTGTGCCAACAGATAGCTCGCGCGCGCCTCCTTGTCCTTGTCCTCGCTGGCGCGGGGCGACATGCAGGCGACCAGCACGTTCTCCAGCAGGTTCATGCCGACGAATGGCCGGGTGAGCTGGAAGGTGCGGGCCATGCCGCGATTGACCACCTTGTAGGGGGCAAGCTCGCGCACCAGATCGCCGTTGAAATGGATGGTGCCTGATGTCGGCTGCATGAAGCCGGTGAGGATGTTGAACAGCGTGGTCTTGCCGGCGCCGTTGGGGCCGAGAATGCCGGTGAACTCGCCTTTCTTCAGCGTAAAACTCGCGTTCTTGACGGCGGTAAGGCCGCCGAAGCGCTTGGTCACGCCGTTGACTTCCAGCAGGTCGGTCATCGCAGGCGCTCCGTCAGCCGGCGCCAGAGCGGCGCGATCAGTCCATTGGGCAGGAAGAACAGGATCAGCATCAAGGTCAGCGTGTAGATCCACAGCCGGTACTCGCCGAAGCCGCGCAGCATCTCGGTGAGCAGCGTCAGCAGGATTGCCGCCACCGCAGCGCCATAGATCGAGCCGATGCCGCCGACATAGACCATGATGATGACCGTGATCGAGACCACCACCGAGAACAGCGGCGGCGACACCTGCAGCTGGTAATGGGCATAGAGCGCGCCGCCGAGCCCGGCAAAGCCGGCCGAGATCATCAGTGACACGATCTTGTAGAAGGTGACGTTGATGCCGGCGGCCTGACAGGTCGCCTCGTCGCCGCGGATCGCGCGCAGCAGGAGCCCCCAATGCGACTGCGCCAGCAGCGTCAGCGCGATCACGGTGACCGCGAGAATCGCCAGCACGAACCAGTAGTAATGCAGCGGATTTTTCATCAAGGGATCGAGGCCGTAGATGCCTTCCTCACCGCCGGTGTATTCCCAGAAGATGAGACACAGCCGTTGCAGGATCGCCGAGGCGGAGAGCATCGCCAGCGCGAAATACGGCCCGCGCAGCCGCAACGTCGGGAAGCCGACCAGCAGGCTGAAAGCGATGGCGATCACCACGCCGAGCGGCAGGCTGACCCACGGATTTGTCGACCAGATCGAAGACAGGAAGCCCGCGGTATAGGCGCCGGCGCCGATAAACAGCGAGTGGCCGAAATTCTCACGCCCGGTGAGGCCGGACATGAAGTCCCAGCTCGAGGCCCAGATGCCGTAGATCACGCAGACGGTGAGCACGCCGGTGAGATAGTTGCTGGCGGCGAACATGGGCAGCAAAGCGAGGAAGGCGACGACGAGGATGCCGCCTGCGATGTCGATGAGGGCGATGCGTTTCATGTCAGAATGCCGCCCGTCGCCCGAGGAGCCCTGACGGGCGTATCATCAGCGTGACGACGACCGCGACCAGCGACACCAGCTCGGTCCATGACGTCGAGATCAGATAGGCAACGATGGTCTCGGAATAGCCGAGGATCAGTGACGCGATGATGCTGCCGGGGATCGAGCCGAGGCCGCCGACGATGACGATGGCGAAGGCCTTCACCATCGGCAGCAGGCCCATGGTCGGCTGCACCGTGAGGAAGGGCGACACCAGCACGCCGGCGAGCGCCGCGGTGCCGGCGGAGATCGCCATCACGATGGAGAAAATGCGGTTAGTCGGGATACCCATATATTGCGCGGCTTCCGGATCCTGCGATACCGCGAGGATGGCCGCGCCGAGCCGCGTGCGCTGGATGAACAGCCAGAGGCCGAGCAGCACGAGGACACCGGCGACAAGGGCGAGCAGGCGCTGGCCGGAAATATCCACGCCGCCGATCGAGAGCTTGTCAGCCACGAAGGAAGGCACGTTGCGATATTCGGAGCCAAAGGTGATGAACAGCGCCTGTTCGACCGCGAGAGAAACGGCGAGGGTAATCATCAGCACCGCGAGCTGGGACGAGCGCAGCGGACGCACGAGAAAACGTTCCATCACCACGCCAAAGCCGGCGACGATCAATACCGCCAGCGGTGCGGCTATGAACAGCGGAACGCCGAGCAGCGAGGTGAGGACATAGGCCGCATAGGCGCCGAGTGCGTAGAACGAGCCATGCGCGAGATTGAGGATGCGGGCGACGCCGAAGATCAGGGTGAAACCAACGGCCAGCATCGCATAGATGGCGCTGGAGACCGCGCCGTAGATCAGAATCTGAAGCATGAGAACCCGCTGTTGAAGACCGGACGGCGGAGGGCGAACTTCTTCGGGCTCGCTTCTCCCGTTTTCCGGCCGGCGAGAGATCGCCGGCCGCGCGGTTACGCTGCGGTCAGATGACCGCCATCAACAAATCAGTTGCTCATCCAGGGCGGCGCGATCATCGGGCCGGTAGCGGCTTCCTTCGGCCAGACCACAACGCGAGCGCCATCCTTCTGCCACTGCACGAACAGCAGGTTCTGCAGTCCGGGGCCCGTCTTCACGTCGTGTACTTCGTCGAACATCAGCTTGCCAGCGATGCCGACATGGTCGGTCTTCTCCAGCTCCTTGATGACAGCGTCGGGCTCGATGGAGTTGGCGCGCTTCACGGCATCGGCATAGACATAAACGGCGTCATAGGCGCCGATGCCGGTATAGACGGGCGCGGTGCCGAAACGTTTCACGAATTCATCCCAGAATGGAATGGTCTTTGGTGTCAGCGGCGCGCGGATGGCGAACATGCCGACGGTCTCGGCGTTGGCCTTGCCGCTGACGCGGGTGAAGAAGTCGGCGTCCTGGCTCTTGACGTCGATGCCGCCGATCGGGATCGGCACCTGCGCGTCATGCCACTGCTTGACGAAGATGTCCGAGGAGGCGTGCGACAGGATCACGATCAGATACTGCGCGCCGGAATTCTTCACCTTGGCGAACAGCGGCGAGAAGTCGGAGGTCGAGGTGTCGAAGAACTCGGCCAGCGTCACGTCGGTGCCGCCGTCGGTCGCGCCCTTCTTCAGGATAGGCACGAGATCCTGCACCCATTTGGCGTTTTCGCCGACGATGGCGATCTTCTTCAGGCCCATCTCGCCTTTCAGCTTGCCGTTGATGAAGTCGACCAGCGCGCGCGCCTGATGCGCCGCGTTGATGGGGAAGGCGCGGAAGATGTACTTGTAGTTCTCATAGTCGGTTTTCACCTTTGCGGTGATGGCAGGTGAGGCGGCACCGACGCCGAGATAGATTGTCTTGGCGCTGGAGATGTGCGGCAGCTGGGCCAGCGTCACGCCTGACGTGTAGCCGCCGATCAGCACGTTGACCTTGTCGTCGGCGGTGAGCTTCTTGATTGCAGCAATGCCCTGTTCGGGATTCTCAGTCTCGTCAGCGACAACCATTTCGAGCTTGCGGCCGAGCAACCCGCCCTTGGCATTGATCTCTTCGATGGCCAGCTTGGCGGCGTTCTGGGTGTCGCGGCCGACCTGCAGCTGGACCGAAGTCGGAATACCGATCTTGATCGGCGCTTGCTGGGCAGATGCTGGAGCAGTGGAAGCAAGGGCGCCAGCAACAATCATACTCGCAGCCGCAAGCGGCCTCAGAAATGAGTCCATGGTGTCTCTCCCTAGAGGCATCTGGGTCGTTGCCCGATGCTTTTTTGTGTGATCACAGACTGCCAAGTGCGGCGAGAGCAAGTCAAGGAAGATTGCGCACAGCAACACTGTGTCGCGGATTAAATTGCGAGCATTCACAAAGCGCTTCTTTGTTGCGACGCGATGACTGCTTGCATGACATGTAACGATGTTGCGGCGCGGGCGGCACGTTGCAAGTTGCAAGCAGGTGCAACATGCGCATTCTCAAGTGGCCGGGTTGGGAGGTGGCGTTGGGTACAGCCGGGGCCACCAAGGGGTGGGACCGCCGACGCAGGTAATAACGGCGGTCCCGTGCCGTGCATTGAAATTCGGGGTTGGAAAGCGACTTCCGCACCCCACTGCGCGACGCGATCGACGCTATCCCAGCCGGGTTTTGTCGCAACTTAAACCAAATCTTAACCTAACCGATTAGGCTTACCTGGCCGGCTTTTCGAGCATTTTTGGCGGAGGTGGAGAATAATCTACTCCGCAGCCCGGGCCAGCAGGGTGATGTCGTTGGCATTGGCGCAATAGTTCTCATAATTCGCCGCCGCCGTTTTGGCTGCAAGGTCGGCGCTGCAGGCCCGCTTGTGTGCGCAACTGGCGCAGGCGTGGCGCATCTCCATCATGTCAGGCGGCCGGATCTTGGCAATGGCGACCTCGTCAAAACCGAGCGCGCGGAGCATCTGCGGCAATTCCTCGGCGCCGTTCACGCCTCTGCGGACGATCGTATCGAGATCGCTTGGCGCAAGGCCAAGCTCATGGGCCATGCGTTTGAACTCGCCGCTGTCGAGCGCGCCGAGTTCGTTGAGCTGGCGGCGCCGGATCAACCAGTCGCCAAAGCGTTCGAGGAGATTGCTGACGACGGGATAGGGCTGGACGGATGTCATGGCGGTCTCCGCTGCTGAAAATGATTGAGCAGAGGGTCTGCGCAGCGGCGCGGAATCGCATTGCGCTGGATCAATCAAGCGCGCAGGCCGGAGACGGTTAGCCTTACCGCCGAAAATGCCTGTGCTGCAGGCACTTTTGGGCGAAACACAGGGCTGGATTCGGCGTTATCCATGCTTAACTTGGAGACATTGTCAGTCCAGAAGCCGGGAACCGGCCTCAGGAGGCGTAAATGCGTTTGAGACATCTGATTGCTGCCTCGGCGGGTATTGCTTTGTTGGCCGGCTTGGGCGCCGCGCAGGCCGATACATACAAGCCCGGCGAGTACCTGCTGCTCGATCTGCAGAAGGCCGTGCTGTCGCCGAAATTGCTTGGTCCGCCCGCGTCATTCGAGCAGGTGCAGATCCAGGCCAAGGCCGATGCGAAGGCGAATGTGAAAGCCGATCCGGTGAAGGCAGCGCCGCGTGTTGCGCGCGCGCAGGCCACAAAGCCAGTGGCGCAGCGCGCCGCTGCGCAGAAGAAGGTCGCTCGCCGCGGCAATCCGCTGGATTCCAATGCGGCGGATACGCGGGTGCAGGTCTGGCCGTGCCGCACAGGCGGCATCTGTAGCTGGCAGAAATGAAAAGGCGGCGGATTGCTCCGCCGCCCATTCGGTCTTCAGGCTGAGGCCTGAATGATCAGGCCTTGATCTCTTCCACGCCGCACCATTCGGCGATGAACAGCGCCAGCGCCGTCGTTGTCTTCTTGAGGGACGGCAGGTTGACGCCTTCGTCGAAGCCGTGGACGCCGCGCGAAATGCAGCCGTAGTTCAGCGTCGGCACATTGTCGAACAGCGCATAGACGCGGCTGTCGAGATAGGCGAGTGAGATTTCCGGCTTTGGCTTCTGGCCGAACACGGCTTCATGGGCTGCGGCCAGTGTGGCTTCTGCATCAGATCCCGGCTTGAGCTCGTAACCTTCGGCCTGGAAGCCGTTGAAGGTCACGGTCGGCGGGATGTTCGACAGGAACGGATCCTGATGCGCGAAGGCGGCGACGCAGTCGGTGATTTCCTTCTTTGCTGCTTCGGCTGTCTTGCCGGGCAGCAGCGAGATGCGGAAGTCCACCTTGCACCATGCCGGGACCGATGACGCCCAGTCGCCGCCGGCGATCTTGCCGATGTTCAGGTTGACCGGCTTCTCGATGTTCTTGAAGTGCTCGTACTGGTCCTTGGTCGCATTCCACTTGGCTTCAAGCTTGCGCAATTCGCCGATGATGCGATAGGCGCCGTCGATGGCGTTGGCCCCGGTGCCCATGCGCTGCACATGCACCGGCACGCCGCGGACTTCGACCTGGAACCAGACCACGCCGATATTGGCGCGGGTGATCGTCTCATGCGACGGCTCCGACACCACCACGGCGTCGGCCTTGTAGCCGCGCAGATGCGTCATCAGCGCGCCGTCACCGGTGGATTCTTCTTCCACGACAGACTGCAGATAGACCGTCGCTGCCGGCTGCAGGCCGAGGCTCTTGAGTGCGTCGAGCGCGAAGATGTTGGAGGCGCAGCCGGCCTTCATGTCGCCGGCGCCGCGGCCCTGCATCCAGTCGCCCTGGATGACGGGGTCATAGGGCGGCGTGGTCCACATGTCGTGCGGGCCTTCCGGCACCACGTCGACATGGCCCTGCATGATCAGCGAGCGGCCTTTTTCCTCGCGCGGATAATGCGTGCCGACCACGATCGGCGCGGTCGAATGCAGGTCGTCCCAGGCGCCGGCGCCGGGATGATGGCCGAGCGCGGCGCGATCCATCTCGAAGCGCTCCATCTTGTAGCCGCGCGTTTTCATGGCGCGGAACATGAAGTCCTGCATCGTGTGTTCGTTGCCGCGGGTCGAGACGTGGCGCACCATGTCCTGGGTGAACTTCACCTGGGCATCGAAGCCCTTGTCGACGGCGGCGATGATCTTGTCGCGGAGGGCGGGATCGAGAGCCATGTTGTTTTTCCTTTTCTTGTGAGAGGGCTCAGGCGGTCAGCGCGCGTTCGAGCTTGTCCATGCCTTCGTCGAGGATTTCGTCCTGGGCGGTCAGCGGAACGAGCACGCGGATGGTGTTGAAGTTGACGCCGCAGGACAGCAGGATCAGGCCTTCCTCGGTGGCCTTCTGCGTCACCTTCTTGGTCACTTCGGCGTCCGGCGTGTCAGAGCCGCGCTCCTTGACGATGTCGAAGGCGATCATGGCGCCGACATTGCGGATGCTGGCGATCGGCACGAGGTCGTTTCGCTGCTGCATCTTCTTCAGGCGCGTGGTGATGCGCTCGCCGATATGGTTGGCGCGCTCCACTAGCTTCTCTTTCTCGAACACGTCGAGCACGGCCATCGCTGCGGCAATCGCCAGCGGGTTGCCGGCATAGGTGCCGCCGAGGCCGCCCGGATCGGCTGCGTCCATGATCTTGGCCTTGCCGATCACGCCCGACAGCGGGAAGCCGCCGGCGAGGCTCTTCGCCACGGTGATGAGGTCGGGCTTCACGTCGTAATGTTCCATCGCGAACATCTTGCCGGTGCGGCCGTAACCGGTCTGCACTTCGTCGGCGATGAAGACGATTCCGTTCTCGTCGCAGATCTTGCGCAGCGCGCGCAACAATTCCGGCGGCGCCTGATGGAAGCCGCCTTCGCCCTGCACGGGTTCGATAATGATCGCGGCGACACGGGCCGGATCAATGTCGGCCTTGAACAGGAAGCTGAGATACTTGAGCGATTCCTCAACAGTGACATCGAGCGGCGCGGCCGGGAACGGCACGTGCCAGACTTCCGGCATGGCGCCGCCAAAGCCCTTCTTGTACGGGAACACCTTGCCGGTCATGGTCATGGTCATGTGGGTGCGACCATGGAAACCGCCGGTGAAGGCAATCACGCCGGCGCGGCCGGTGGCGGCGCGGGCCATCTTGATGGCGTTCTCGGTCGCTTCGGCGCCGGTGGTGAAGAATGCGGTCTTGGTGGCGCCGTCGATCGGCGCCAGCTTGTTCAGGCGCTCGGCGAGGGTCACGTAGGATTCATACAGCAGCACCTGGAAACAGGTGTGGGTGAAGTTCTCCATCTGCGCACGCACGGCGGCCATGATGGTCGGGTGGCAGTGGCCGGTGTTGAGCACGGCGATGCCGCCGGCGAAGTCGACATAGCGCTTGCCTTCGACGTCCCAGACTTCCGCATTCAGTGCGCGCTGCGCCGAGATCGGGGTGGAGTGGCCGATGCCGCGGGGAACAGCGGCTTCGCGGCGCGCGAAGATTTCTGCATTGGTTGGCATGCGAGTTTGTCCTTCGAGTTTTCTTGGATGTTGTTGGGTGTGGATCAGTGGATGGAGCAGGCTGCTGCGCCGGGCGCTGTAGGCTCCCTCGCCCCGCTCTTGCGGGGAGAGGGGTGGGGTGAGGGGCTCTTGCGATCCGCAAGTGCAGTGCGTGCGATGAGCGCCGTGCCATGCCCCTCACCCGCCGCGAAGACGCGGCGACCTCTCCCCGCCTAGCGAAGCTTCGCTTCGCAGGGAGCGGGGAGAGGTTAAGAGAGCGCGGCGTGCTGGTGTTCACTCGATAAGTCCAATCACCGCGCGGCTTCGAAACCGGCGAGGGTCGAGGTGAGGTTGGCGCCCAGGATGTCGGACAGATATCCGCCTTCCTGAACGAGGACCGTGGGCAGGCCCATGCGCGCAACGGCTTCGCCGATGCGCTTGAAGCCCGGCGTCGTGACCTTCAGGGCCGCCAGCGGATCGTGCTCGGATGCATCGAGGCCGAGAGCGAGAACGAGGGCGGTCGGCGCAAACGACTTGATGGTCTTCTCGGCGACAGCAAGCGCGTCGATGAAGCCATCGTCACCGGTGCCAAGCGCGAGCGGGATGTTGAGATTGGTGCCGAGGCCGTTCCCTTCGCCCTTCTCATGGGCATAGCCCCAGACGAAGGGGTAATAGCCGACCGGATCCGCATGGATCGACACCGTCAGCACGTCTGGACGCGAATAGAAAATGCCCTGGGTGCCGTTGCCGTGATGCACGTCGACATCGAGGATGGCGACGCGTTCGTGCTTGGTGCGCAGATGCTCGGCGGCGATGGCCGAATTGTTCATGAAGCAGAAGCCGCCGGCCATGTCGCGATAGGCGTGGTGGCCGGGCGGCCGACACAGCGCATAGACGGCGTCCTCACCGTCCATCACCATCTGCGCCGCGGTGACGGCGACGTCGGTGGATGCGCAGGCACCAAGCCAGGTGCCAGGACCGATCGGCGCCGCGGTATCCGCGGTGTGCCAGCCGAGCTTGCCGGTGATGTGGGTGGGATAGCTACCCGCCACGCGGTTCGGGTGGATATTGGCGATCATCTCCGGGCCGTAATCCGGCAGCTTGATCCATTCCTCCCAGGCGCCTTCGAGGAAGCGCAGATATTCCGGCGAGTGCACGCGGGCGCGTGGGCCCTGGCCGAATTCGGTCGGCGCGACGATCGTATGCTTTCCGTCGGCGAGACCCTTCAGCAGGCGCTCGGCGCGCTCCGGCTGCTCGGTGGTTTTACGGACCTGACCGCGTACCAGAAAGAACTGCGGATCGTGGCTCTTGTGCTTGTCGGAATACACTGCCTTCACGTGGCGGCTCCATTTGTTGAGGAGGGAAGTTCGCGGACCAGCTTGCCGACTTCGCGCCAGGCAGCGCCGATGTGATAGTCGATCCGCGCGGTGATAATGTCGGGATGCCCCTGTTCGAGCACTTCGAGCAGTGCCTCATGGGTCTGCGCGATGCGATGCGGGTCGTCATAGAGCCGGCCGATCAGGCCGATCGTCATACGCAGTTCCGAAGCGAGGTCATCGAACAGACGCAGCAGGCGCTTGCTGCCGGCGATCTCGCAGATCATGCGATGGAATTTGTAGTCTTCCTCGATCTGTCGCGCATGATCGTCGATCGCTGCCGTCTCATGCATGACGTCGATCTGCCGGCGCAGCATGTCGCGATTGGCAGGCGTCATGTTCTTGGAGGCGAGCACGCCGGCATGACATTCGACACAAATGCGCAGGTCGTAGATCTCGTCGATATCCGTTGCTTCGAGCTTGCGGACGAAGAAGCCTCGGCGCGGATGCGAGACCAGCAGGCCCTGTTGCTCGAGCAGCCGTGCGGCTTCACGGACAGGGGCGCGGCTGACGCCGAGCTCGCGGGCGATGCCGGCTTCGACGACTTTGGCGCCAGGCAGCAGCTGCCCCTTGATGATGGCCTGGGTCAGGATGCGTGCGACCTGCCCGACAAGATCGGTGTCGGCGAGGGCGGTCAGACCAACTGGAGGAGACATTAAACGCATGCGGGGGACCCGTTTCTTCCCCTGTACAAGAATTAATCGTCGATTGTCGACAGTTTAATCTTGCGAGCTGCCATGCGATTGTGTTTCCTGCCCGCACCTTAAAAAAAAGCCGGGAACCGCGCCTGTGAATATGCATGCAAACATTACGCCGACCCTCGATGCCGCCAAGCAGGTTCGTATCGATCTTGCTGCGGCCTATCGCCTGATCCATCGCCTCGGCCTCGATGACAGCATTTACACGCATATTTCGGTGCGCGTCCCCGGCACGCAGGACCGCTTCCTGATCAATCCCTATGGCATGCGCTTCGAGGAAGTGACGGCCGGCAACCTCGTCACCGTCGACGTCGACGGTAAAGTTGTCGACGATCCGCTCGGCCTCGGTATCAATCCGGCCGGCTTTACCATTCACAGCGCCGTTCACGCTGCCCGCCACGACGCACAGTGCGTGCTGCACACGCATACCGTTGCCGGTGTCGCTGTGTCGTGCCTAAAGGACGGTCTGCAGCCGCTGAATCAGTGGTCGATGCAGTTCACCGACCGCATCGCCTATCATGACTTCGAAGGCATCGCGCTGGACCTGTCCGAGCGCGAGCGCCTGGTCGCCGATCTCGGCGACAAGATGGTGCTTATCCTGCGCAATCACGGCCTGCTCACTTGCGGTCGCTCGGTTGGCGAGGCCTTCAAGCTGATGTTCAACATGGAGCGTTCCTGCCGCGCGCAGCTCGCGATCCTCTCGTCGGGTGCCGAAGTCATTCGCCCGTCGCATGCCATTGCCGCGCACACCGCCGGTCAGTATGACCGCGGTTACGACAAGGTGCATGGCACCGAAGGCGGCAAGCCGGACAGCGAGTGGGAAGCGTTCAAGCGCATGCTCGATCGCACGGACGCCGATTACAAGAATTGATCCGACTTCCGCTACACATCGTCAACTGATCTGGGTTACGTGCCAGCCGGCACTAAGGGGAAAGATATGTTGAAGAAATTTGTACTGGCTTTGGCCCTGACCAGCGTGAGCCCGCTCGTCTTCACGAGCACGATGGCGCTCGCGCAGGAGCCGAAGATGGGCGGCACCATCAATGCAGTGATCCAGCCTGAGCCGCCAGGCCTGATGCTCGCACTGGTTCAGAACGGCCCGACGCAGATGGTCTCGGGCAACATCTATGAAGGCCTGCTGCGCTACAGCAAGACCTTGGAGCCGCAGCCCGGTCTCGCCGAGAGCTGGACCATCAGCCCGGATGCCAAGACCTACACGTTCAAGCTCAAGCAGGGCGTGACCTGGCATGACGGCAAGCCGTTCACCGCGGCTGACGTGCTGTTCTCCATCGAGACGCTGAAAGTGACCCATGCCCGCGCGCGCAACAACCTCGTGCAGCTCGACAAGGTCGAAGCACCGGATGATTATACCGTCGTCTTCACGCTGAAGCAGCCCTTTGGCCCCTTCATCGGCATCTTCGAAGTCGGCTCGATGCCGATCATCCCGAAGCACATCTATGAAGGCTCCGACGTCAAGACCAATCCCGCGAACAATACGCCGATCGGTACCGGCCCGTTCATGTTCAAGGAGTGGAAGAAGGGCTCGTTCATCCAGCTGGTGAAGAACCCGAACTACCACGTCAAGGGCAAGCCCTATATCGACGGCATCTACTGGCAGATCATTCCGGACGCGGCTGCGCGTTCGGTGGCTTACGAGACCGGCAAGGTCGACGTGCTGCCGGGCGGTTCGATCGAGAATTTCGACGTGCCGCGCGTCAGCAAGCTGCCGAATACCTGCGTCACCGGCGATGGCTGGGAGTTCTTCTCGCCGATGGCCTGGATGTGGCTTAATAACCGCACCCCCGTGCTCGCCAACAAGAAGGTTCGTCAGGCGATCATGTATGCGGTGGACCGCGAATTCGCCAAGGACGTGATCTGGAACGGTCTCGGCAAGGTCGCCACCGGCCCGTCGTCGTCGGCGATCAAGTTCTACACCGACAACGTGCCGAAATATCCGTACGATCCGGCCAAGGCCAAGGCGCTGCTGAAGGAAGCCGGCTACAAGGGCGAAAAGGTCCGCCTGATGCCGCTGCCCTATGGCGAGACCTGGTCGCGTTGGGGTGAAGCTGTGAAGCAGAATCTCGTCGACGTCGGCATGAATATCGAGACCATCGCCACCGACGTTCCCGGCTCCAACCAGAAGAACAGCGAATGGGATTACGACATCTCGTTCACCTATCTGTATCAGTATGGTGATCCAGCTCTCGGTGTCGGTCGTAACTACGTGACGAGCGCAATCGCCAAGGGCCAGCTCTTCAACAACCTCGAGGGCTACT
The DNA here is from genome assembly GCF_034044155.1 of Tardiphaga sp. 42S5. Classification (NCBI taxonomy): domain Bacteria; kingdom Pseudomonadati; phylum Pseudomonadota; class Alphaproteobacteria; order Hyphomicrobiales; family Nitrobacteraceae; genus Tardiphaga; species Tardiphaga sp. 42S5. The sequence continues at coordinate 1,970,785 of NZ_CP139027.1, forward strand.
CCAATCCCGAGGTCGACAAGCTGTTCGAAGAGGGCGCCGTCGCGACGCCGGATTCGAAGCGCAAGGAAATCTACGAGAAGGTCCAGAAGATTCTCGTCGAGGACGTGCCGGTGGCATGGCAGCTTGAATTGCAGTTCCCCACTATCATGAACTGCAAGATCAAGAATCTGATCACGACCGGTATCGGCGTCAATGACGGCTTCCGCGACGCCTGGATCGACAAGTAAGCTTTCAGCCTGATGCCCGTGACGATCCCTCGGATCGTCACGGGTTTTCTTTGTGTACTCTGACTTGAATGCGATGGACCTCTGATGCTGTCATTCGTTGCCCAGAGGATCGTGAAGGGCGTGTTCGTCCTGCTTGCGATCATCGTGATGAACTTCTTCCTGATCCGCCTTGCGCCCGGCGATCCCGCAGCGGTGATGGCCGGCGAGGCCGGCGCCAGCGATGCGCAATTCGTCCAGCAGCTGCGTGAAAAGTTCTCACTGGACAAGCCGCTGCCCGAGCAGCTGTTCATTTACGTGAAGGGTGTCGTCACCCTCGACCTCGGTTTCTCGTTCCGCCAGCAGATGCCGGTCGCGAAGCTGATCGCCGAGCGTCTGCCGGCGACGCTGCTGCTGACGATGACGGCGTTCGGTATATCGCTGTTGCTGGGCATCACATTCGGTACGCTGGCCGCGAGATTTGCGGGGACATGGGCGGACACCGCCATCACTGTCTCGGCGCTGCTGTTCTATGCCACGCCGATCTTCTGGGTCGCGCTGATGTCGATCCTGTTGTTCTCGGTCTATCTCGGCTGGCTGCCGAGCTTCGGCTACGAGACCATCGGCGCGAACTACACCGGGCTTGCTCATGTGAAGGACGTGGCCCTGCATCTGGTGATGCCGGCGATGACCATCGGCCTGTTCTTCATGGCGACCTATACGCGGATGACGCGCGCCTCGATGCTTGAGGTCAAGCGGCTGGATTTCGTCAAGACCGCCCGCGCCAAGGGCCTGCGTGACAATATCATCCAGCGCCGCCACGTGCTGCGCAACGCGCTGCTGCCGGTGGTGACACTGGCCGGCGTCCATTCCGGTACGCTGGTCGGCGGCGCCGTGCTCACCGAGACGGTGTTTGCATGGCCCGGCATCGGCCGGCTGCTCTATGAGGCACTCTTGCAACGCGATTATAACCTTCTGCTCGGCGTCTTCGTGGTCTGCTCGGCGATGGTTCTGATCTTCAACCTCGTCACCGACCTCGTTTATCGGCTGGTCGATCCACGCATCGAGTTTGCATCATGAAGAAGTTCTGGAAATTGATGCTGCGCAATCCCGGCGGCCTTATCGGTCTGGTCATCATCACGATTGCGATCTTCATCGCGCTGTTCGGGCAGATGATCTTTCCGACCTCGCCCTGGCGGATGGTGCAGCGGCCGTTCCTGCCGCCCTTCACCAATCCCATGGTGACCCTTGGCACCGATGCCCTTGGCCGCGATGTGTTCGCCGGCCTGATCTACGGCGCACGCGTGTCGTTGCTCGTCGGTCTCGTTTCGACCACCGTGGCGCTGACCATCGGCGTGCCGCTCGGCGCCATCGCCGGCTATTTCGGCGGCAAGGTCGATGACGCCCTGATGCGCTTCACCGAGTTCTTCCAGACCATTCCGAGCTTCCCGCTGGCGATTGTGCTGGTGGCGATCTTGCAACCGTCGATCTATTCCATCGTCGGTTCCATCGCCATCGTCTCGTGGCCGCCGGTGGCGCGTCTGGTGCGCGGCGAGGTGCTGTCGCTGCGCACGCGCGAATATGTTCAGGCGGCCATCGTGACCGGCCAGAGCAATACCTGGATCATCTCGCGCGAGATTTTGCCGAATGCGCTGTCGCCGGTGATCGTGCTGGCGTCGCTGATGGTGGCAAACGCGATCCTGCTGGAATCTTCGCTGTCGTTTCTCGGCCTTGGCGATCCCAATCTGATGTCCTGGGGCTACATGGTCGGCGCGGGCCGGACGGTGATCCGTCAGGCCTGGTGGATCACGGTCTTCCCCGGCGTCGCCATCCTGATTTCGGTGCTCGGCATGAACCTGATCGGCGAAGGCCTCAACGATGCGCTCAATCCGCGCCTGGCGAAAGATAGCCGCTGATGACCGCTACCCCCGCCGTTTCCATCAAGAACCTGAAGATTGCTTTGCCGAAGAGCGCCGAACGCCCTTATGCGGTCGATGGCGTGTCCATCGATCTCATTCCCGGCGAGATCGTCTGCGTCGTCGGCGAATCCGGTTCCGGCAAGTCCATGTGCGCGCATGCGCTGATGGGACTGTTGCCGGATACGGTGAAGACCGAGACCGGCGAAGTTCTGTTCGAGGGCCGGAATCTCCTGAAGCTCGACGAGAGCGGCTGGCGCGAAGTGCGTGGCCGCGGCATCGCCATGGTGTTCCAGGAGCCGATGACGGCGCTCAATCCGCTGATGCGGATTGGCGAGCAGATGATGGAAATGTTCGAGGCGCATAATCTGCTGACGCCGAAGGAACGCCGCGCCAAGGCCCTCAGCCTCGCCAAGGAAGTCGGTCTGCCCGATCCCGAGCGCATCATCCGCGCCTATCCGCACCAGCTCTCCGGTGGCCAGCGCCAGCGTGCGATGATCGCCATGGCGCTTGCGCTTGAGCCTTCGGTGCTCGTCGCCGACGAGCCGACCACTGCGCTCGACGTCACCACCCAGGCGCAGATCCTCAAGCTGATCCGTAACCTGCAGCGCAGCCGCAACATGGCGGTGATGTTCATCACCCACGATTTCGGCGTCGTCGCCGATATCGCCGATCGTGTCGTGGTGCTGCGTCATGGCAAGATCGTGGAAGAAGGCTCGATCGACGCTGTCTTCAGGAATCCGCAGCACGATTACACCAAGGCTCTGCTGGCTGCCGTGCCTTCGATGCATCCGCCGGTGCGCGCGTCGCTGGATGAAAATGCGAAGGCTGTCGAGGTCATCGGCCTCGACAAGACCTATGTGACCTCGGGCGGCTGGTTCAAGCCGGATCGCCGCGTGCAGGCTGCGAACGAAGTCACGTTCTCGATCATGCAGGGTGAGACCGTCGGCCTGGTCGGCGAGTCCGGTTCGGGCAAATCGTCCGTCGCGCGTCTGGTGATGCGGCTGATCGAGGCCGATCGCGGCACCGTGCGCATCGGGGATATCGATCTCACGGCCCTCGAAGGCAAGGCGCTGCGTGCGCAGCGCCACCGCATCCAGATGATCTTTCAGGATCCGTTCGCCTCGCTCAATCCGCGTCGCCGGGTAGGCCAGATCATCACCGATGGCCCGATCGCCCGCGGCACCGATCCCAAGATCGCGATGCAGCGTGCGCGTGATCTGCTTGGCATGGTCGGCCTCGATGCCGGTTCGCTCGACCGTTATCCGCATGAGTTCTCCGGCGGCCAGCGCCAGCGTCTCGGCATCGCTCGCGCGCTTGCGATGGATCCGGAGATCATCGTCGCCGACGAAGCCGTCTCCGCGCTCGACGTCTCCGTGCAGGCGCAGGTGCTGAAGCTGCTCGAAGACCTCAAGGCCCGTCTTGGTCTGTCGATGCTGTTCATCACCCATGACCTTCGTGTGGCTGCGCAGATCTGCGACCGCATCGCCGTAATGCAGCGCGGCGTGATCGTCGAGCTGAAGCCGACGGCGCAATTGTTCGCGGCGCCGGAACATCCCTACACCCGCGAATTGCTCGGTGCCGTCCCCGGCCAGAGTTCGCCATCCCAGGCCGCCTGACCTTATGCCGACGTCTCCCGTGACTTGTGTTTTCCTGAGCAGGACCATCAACCTGCGCAAATACCTGGCCAACGAAATCGCCCGGCTCGACGGCAAGGTGAATTTTGTCGATCACCTCGATGGTACCGATCCCGCTAAAATCGACATGGCGGTGAGCTGGCATCCGCATGCGGATGCGTTCGATCACTATCCGAACCTGAAGGCGGCGTGTTCCATCGGCGCCGGCGCCGACAGCATCCTGAATTGTCCAAGCCTGCGCGACGGTATCGATGTGGTGCGCGTGGTCGAGCCGGCACAGGCGCAGATGATGTCGGGCTTCGTGATCTGGAACGTGATCTATCACCAGCGCCAGTTCGGGACTTATCTGCAGAACCAGCGCGATCACGTATGGAAGCGCCTCGGCGGCGGACGTCGCCCGTCCGAGGTTGCGATCGGCATTCTCGGCTACGGCGCCATCGGCGCGCGCGTCGCGTCCGATCTGGCGATGCTCGGCTTTCCCGTCCGGGTGTGGAGCCGCTCGGCAAAGCCGACGACACCCGGCGTGACCGGCTTCCACGGCAGCGATGGGCTCGATGCGATGCTCGCGGGCTCCGAGGTGCTGGTGAACCTGCTGCCACTCACCGAGGAAACCCGCGGCATTCTCAATGCGGAGCTGTTCGCCAGGATGCCGCGCGGCAGTTATCTCATTCAGGTCGGCCGCGGCGAGCACTCGGTCGAGCAGGATATTCTCGATGCGCTCGCCAGCGGGCAGCTCTCCGGCGCGACACTCGATGTGTTTCACACCGAACCGCTGCCCAAGGACCATCCGTTCTGGTCGCATCCGCAGATCGTGCTGACGCCCCACGACGCCTGCGAGGTCACCATGACCGCCATCGGCGACACCATCCTCGCCACCGCCGAGGCCGTGCAGGCCGGTGTGCAGCCGAAGGATTCGGTGGATCGCAGCCGGGGATATTAGATGGACGGAGCGGCTTGCTTCCCTCGCCCCGCTTGCGGGGAGAGCTAGCGAGTAGAACACTAGCTCCCCCTCACCCGAAGCCTCGCTAGCCGCTCGGCTCCGACCTCTCCCCGCGAGCGGGGCGAGGTTAAGAAAACGACTACTCTACCGCCAGCCCGACCATCGCCGCCGACGCTTCGAGCCAGTGCAGGAAACTGCCAGCCATGCTGCGCGCGACCGCGATGTGGAAAGTTGGCGCCTCGTCGACTTTCCACAGCGTCACGCTCATATGCGCGATCTGCGTCACCGCAACGCTGCCAGCTGGAAACGCCGCGGCGCTGAGATCGACGGCGACGCCCTTGGCGAGCACATCGAGCAGGGCCGGACCTGACAGCCGGAGCAGGCCAACGCTGTCGGACTGATCGACGACGGAGGCGAGGCCCTCGAGCTGCTGCGCAAGGCTATCGACGAAACGCGGTGTGCCCGCATCGTGGGTCACCAGCCAGCGGCCGGGACCGGTGCCGAGAAACGATGTCGCGTCGCTGCCGGAGCCGTGCGGTCCCAGTGGCAGGTTGATATCGAACTGTTCCTTTACGGCAGCAGCGAGCGCGGCACTCTGGCCCTTGCGCGCCATGACGGTGGCAATGGCGATGCCACGACGTTCCCTGGCGATCACGCCGCGGCCATCGCCCATGGAGCGCAACTCAGCGAAGGCGGAGATGTGAGCAAGGTCAAGCACGCAGCCGCGCTCCTTCTGCATCGACGAAGACGGGATCGACGACTTCGAGCTCATAGTCGCCTGACCGTACCGGGTCCCAGGCGCGGACGATCTCGCCGTGTCGCTCCGGTCCGCGCGCCAGCAGGCCGAGGCCGATCCAGTGATTATTGCTCGGGCTGAAAGCCGTGGACGTGATGAATCCGGCATTGGTGTCCGGCGCAGGCGTCACGCCGTGCGCGAACAGCAGCGCGCCATTGCGCAGGCGCTGGCTGTGATCGACCGGCCGCAGGCCGACCAGCGTCGGCCGATCCGGATCGACCAGTGCCTCGCGCCCGGCCATGGTGCGGCCGATATAATCCTTCTTCACTGACATCATTCGACCGAGCCCGAGATCGCGCGCCACGGTCTGGCCGTTGAGTTCGGAGCCGGCGACATGGCCCTTTTCGATGCGCATCACCGAGAGCGCCTCGGTGCCATAGGGTGTGACGTCGAAGGCCATGCCGGCCTGCATCAGTGCGTTGAACAGCGCTTCGCCATAGCCCGCGGGCGCAGCGATCTCGTAGGCGAGTTCGCCGGAGAACGAGACGCGAAACAGCCGCAGCGGAATGCTGCCGACATGAAACTCGGCGCAGGCGAGATAGGGGAACGCTTCGTTGGAGACGTCGAAGGCGGTGCCGAGCAGTGCCTGCAGCAGGTCGCGCGACTTCGGCCCCGCGAGGGCATACTGCGCCCATTGCTCGGTGACCGAGACCATCTGCACGTCGAGTTCGGGCCACAGCACCTGATGGCAGTATTCGAGATGCTGCATCACCTTGCCGGCATTCACCGTGGTGGTCGTCATCACATAGTGATCGGCGGAGAGCCGCGCGGTGGTGCCGTCATCCATGACGAAACCGTCCTCGCGCAGCATCACGCCGTAGCGCACCTTGCCGATGGGCAGCGTCGAGAAGGTGTTGATATAGACGCGGTCGAGGAACGTGCCGACATCCGATCCGCACAGCGCGATCTTGCCGAGCGTCGAGACATCGCAGATGCCGACGCTGGAGCGCACCGCCTTCACCTCGCGGGTGACGCTCTGCAACCAGTCGCTCTCACCGGGCGCGTTGAACCATTGCGCGCGCATCCATTGGCCGGCTTCGACGAAGGTGGCGTTCAACGCGGCGGAGGCGGCGTGGCTCGCCGTCAGCCGTGTCGGCTTGAAATGCTTGCCGCTGTGCAGACCCGCAAAGGCGCCGATGGCAACCGGCACATGCGGCGGGCGTGCCCGCGTCGCGCCGGTCTCAGCGATGGTCTTCCTGATTTCGCTGGCGAGGATCGCAAGGCCGTTGACGTTGGACGTTTTGCCCTGATCGGTCGCCATGCCAAGCGTCGTGTAACGCTTGAGCTGCTCGACCGAACGGAGGCCCTCCTGAGCCGCGAGAGCAACATCCGTCGCGGTGACATCGTTCTGCAGATCGACAAAGGCCTTGCGACGCGATCCCTTGAACAGCCAGACCGGGTTGTTACAGGAGGCTTCATCGCTGGCGAGGATCGGCTTCTGCGCCTGCAACCCGAGACCGATATGCGAGGCAGCTTTTGCGCCGGCCAGCGCGCCGTGCTCAAGCGCGTCCGCGAGTGACCATTGCGCGGCGGCCGCACCTGCGATCTGCATGCCCGGTGGCGTGTCGCTGCAGAGAAATGCCGATTTCTCCTCCGACCAGTTGCCCTTGCTGCCGAGATGCGTGGCGATGCCGATGCTCGGCGACCAGCCGCCGGAGACGCCGAGCGTGTCGACGGCAACATTGCGCGTCTTGCCGGTACTGTCGGTGATCGTGATGTTCGTCAGCCGGCGATAGCCCGATGTGTCCGAGACATGCGCGCCGAGGAATTGAGGTGCGTTGCCTGCGAGTTTGCGCACCTCAGGCGAAACGTCTGTCCGTGCATCGACCACAACCGCGATCTCGGCACCGGCCGCTTGCAAGTCGAACGCACTGCGCCAGCCATCATCCGACGTGGTGAAGATCGCGATGCGCTGACCCGGCACCACGCCGAAGCGGTTGGCGTAAGTGCGCAATGCCGACGCCAGCATGATGCCGGGCCGGTCATTGCCGGGAAATACAAGCGGTCGTTCCTGAGCGCCTGCGGCGAGCACGCATTGTCTGGCGACGATCTTCCACAATCGCTGGCGCGGCATGTGAGGAAGTGGCACCGGCAGGTGATCGCTGACGTGCTCGATGGCGCCGTATTCGCCGTCATAGGCGCCGAACACCGCGGTGCGCTTGAAGATGCGGACATTAGGCAGGGTGCCGAGTTCAGCCTCGGCCAGCGCGGCCCATGAGGCTGCCAAGACACCATCGATCAGCGCGGTGTCGGTGAGCAATCGTCCGCCGAGTACGAAATCTTCCTCGGCCACGATCACGCGCGCGCCGGCGCGTCCCGCCGCAAGCGCAGCGGCGAGGCCTGCTGGGCCGGCGCCGATCACCAGCAGATCGCAGAAGGCATGCGATTTTTCATATGTATCGGGATCGTCGAGACCGCTGAGCGCGCCGAGGCCTGCCGAGGCACGGATGGCGGGCTCGTAGAATTTCTCCCAGAACGCCGCCGGCCACATGAAGGTCTTGTAGTAGAAGCCGGCATTCAACAGTGGGCCGGCGAGCTGGTGCACGGCGCGCAGATCGAAATTCGGCGACGGCCAGCAATTCTGGCTCGATGCGTCCAGGCCATCAAACAGCTCGACTGTGGTTGCCTTAGTGTTCGGTTCGGCGCGCGCGCCCGAGCGCAGCGTCACCAGCGCATTCGGCTCTTCCGGCCCGGCCGAGAAGATGCCGCGCGGCCGGTGATATTTGAACGACCGGCCGACCAGCATCGTGTCATTGGCGAGCAGCGCCGAGGCCAATGTGTCGCCGGTATAGCCGCCATAGGTCTTGCCATCGAAGGTGAAATTGATCGGCTTCGATCGGTCGATCAGTCCACCGGATGCGAGGCGACGCGAGATGCTCATGATGCAGCCTCATCATGGGCGAGCACGGCGTCGATCACCTCATGCGTCGAGACGTTGCGTGTCACCGTCAGCCATGCATGGCAGCCGGCGGCGTGATACCAGTATTCCCTGTGTACGCCGACTGGATTGTCACGCAGATAGACATAGTCGAACATCGCATCGGCATTGTCGGGCGCGGGCCGCGTCAGCGTGGCGTCGCCGGAATAGGAAAATTCCGACGCGTCACGGGATCCGCAATAAGGGCAGGGGATGCGCATGGGGCCTCAATGCAGGTTCGGTTGGGCGCCCTGGCCCTTTTCATCGACGATATGGCCGGAGCGAAACCGGTCCAGCAGCAGGCGATTGGCGGCAGGATGCGGCTCGTCTTTCGCCAGCAGATGCGCGAAGACGAAGCCCGAGCCGGGCGTCGCCTTGAAGCCGCCATAGCACCAGCCGGCATTGAGGTAGAGCCCTTTGACGTGGGTGCGGTCGATGATCGGCGAACCGTCCATCGACATATCGACGAGGCCGCCCCAGTTGCGCAGCATCCGCGCACGGCCGATCGCCGGCATCAGGGCCATGCCGCCTTCGCAGACATCTTCGACCACGGGCAGGTTGCCGCGCTGGGCATAGGAGTTGTAGCCGTCGATATCGCCGCCGAACACCAGCCCGCCCTTGTCGGACTGGCTGATATAGAAATGTCCGGCGCCGAAGGTGATGACGCCGGGGATGACAGGCTTCAGCCCTTCGGAGACGAAGGCCTGCAGCACATGGCTTTCGATCGGGAGCCGCATCCCGGCCATCGCCGCGACGCGCGACGACGAGCCGGCAACGGCAAGGCCAATTTTCTTCGCCTTGATCGCGCCGCGCGAGGTCTGCACGCCCACCACGCGACCGTCGATGATGTCGATCCCCGTGACCTCGCAATTCTGGATCACGTCGACGCCGCGATCGCTGGCGCCGCGGGCATAGCCCCAGGCGACGGCATCATGGCGCACGGTGCCGCCGCGCTTCTGCAAGAGGCCGCCCTGGATCGGAAACCGCGCGGCGTCGAAATTCAGGAACGGATAGAGTTTGCGCACGCCCTCACGGTCCAGCAGCTCGGAATCGGCGCCGTTCAGCCGCATCATGTTGCCGCGCCGGGCATAGGCGTCGCGCTGGCCGTCGGAGTGATAGAGGTTCAATACGCCGCGCTGGCTGACCATGGCGTTGTAGTTGAAGTCCTGCTCGAGGCCTTCCCACAGTTTCAGCGACAGCTCATAGAGCGAGATGTTTTCCGAGAGCAGATAGTTGGACCGGATGATGGTGGTGTTGCGGCCGATATTGCCTGACCCGATCCAGCTCTTCTCCAGCACGGCGATATTCCTGACGCCGTACTCCTTCGCCAGATAATAGGCGGTCGCCAGCCCATGGCCGCCGCCGCCGACGATGATGATGTCGTATTCGGGCTTCGGCGCAGCATCGCGCCATTGCGGCGTCCAGCCTTTGTGGCCGGGGAGGGTCTGCTTGAGCAGCGACGTCAGCGAATAGCGCATGGAAAATCCGGGTGGCGATCAGGCCCGGAGTGTCGCGTATTTCGGGAAGCGGCACCAGTCCATGAGCGACATTCAGAAGCCCATCAGCGACATCGTGAGATGATGTCGTTTAGCGCGCCAGCCAGAAGCCGCCCACCACCAGGATCATGGCCAGCAGGCTGATGACCCCGAGCACGGCCGCAGTGATGGCCAGCAGGCCGTGGGAGTCGAGCCATCCGCGTAATGCCTTTTCCATGGTGCTGAAACTCTCCCGGTGATTTGAGTTTATCGTTGCAGGCTGGCACCGTATCAAACACTTCAGGCGCCGTCGTCTCGGACGGTTTCGCCATATTGAAGAATTGACATGCTTGAGGAAGTGACATGGACAATCTGAATACCCAGGGCATCAAGGTGCCGAAGCTCGGCCTCGGCACGTTCAAGCTCACGGGCGATGGCTGCGTCGCCGGCGTGGAAAGCGCCATCGGGCTCGGTTATCGCCACATCGACACCGCCGAGATGTATGGCAACGAGGCTGAAGTCGGCGCGGGCATCAAGGCTTCGGGTATCGCGCGGAAGGATCTGCATGTCACCACCAAGGTCTGGCATGAGAATCTCGCGCCGGATGCCATCAAGCGCGCCTTCGACACCAGCATGAAGAAACTCGGTCTCGATGTCATCGATCTTTATCTGGTGCATTGGCCCTCGAAGGGCATGAACCTGCCGGCGATTTTCGAGACGCTACTGAAACTGAAGGACGAGGGCCGGGTCCGCGCCATCGGCGTCGCGAATTTTCCGGTCAAGCTGATGAAGCAGGCCGTGGAGGAGATCGGCGCCCCGGTCGCCTGCAATCAGGTTGAATATCATGCACTGCTCGACCAGATGAAGCTGCTGACCTATCTGCGGTCGAAGTCGATCCCGCTGGTCGCCTATTGTCCGCTCGGTCAGGGCCGGCTGGCCGACAACGACGCGATGAAGACCATCGCTGCCAAACACGGCGTGTCGGCGGCGCAGGTCGCATTGAAATGGTTGCTCGATCAGGACGGCGTCGCGGCGATCCCCAAGGCGTCGCGCAAGGAAAGCCAGCAGGCCAATCTCGATGCGCTGAAGGTCACGCTGGACGACGACGACCGCAAGGCGATCGCAGCACTGCCGAAGACGCAGCGGCTGGTCAATCCGGGTTTCGCGCCGGATTGGGATTGATCTTTCTTCCCCTCTCCCCCCGCGAAGCGCAGCTTCGCGGGGGGGGGAGAGGGTGCCTGAGCGAAGCGAAGGCGGGAGAGGGGCGCCACAACGTACGGAGCCTGTGGCGCTCCCTCTCCCGTCTCGAACCGCTGCGCGGTTCGATCCACCCTCTCCCGCTGCGCGCTGCTTCGCCGCGCTGGGGGAGAGGGGAAGGAAGCTCCACATCACCCGTGACTGTGCCCCTTCTTCTTCCCCTCCGCCTTCTTCCCCGTCGGCATCATCACCACCCGCCCATACTTCACGCCGCGCTCCGCAATGATGTGATCGGCAAAGTGCTGCACTTCGCTGCCGGAGCCGCGCAGCGCCGTGACTTCCATGCAGTTGTCGCCGTCGAGATGCACATGCAGCGTCGCCAGCGAGAGGTCATGGTGATGGTGATAGGTGTCGACCAGCCGGCGTGACAGATCGCGCTGGGCGTGATCATAGACATAGACTAGGGCGGCCACGCATTCGCCGGCCTTGCCCTTTTCCTGCGCGGCCTGCTGCATGCCGGCACGGGCGAAATCGCGGATCGCTTCGGAGCGGTTCTGATAGCCGTGTTCGGCGATCATCGCATCCAGCTCTTCCATCAGGTCGTCATCGAGCGTGATCGTAATGCGCTGCATCGGTCCTCTCAAAAGTATGACGAATCTTTGACTTTGTCATACTTGGCATGTCAGTGTGTTCCGGTTGAACCCAGCATAGCCCGGCCGACTGACCGATGCATCGCTCTCTCTTTTCATCGGCCGGAATCGCCCTGGCTTCGTTGCTTGCAGCCGTCACGCCCTCAGCCGCGCAGCCGGCGACGGTGTTGTCCCCGGTCGAAGTCGAGGCCCCGCCGCGGCATACAGCCAAGCCACGTGTGCCGCGCAGCGGGACCGAGGCGAGTCGTCCGGTCGCGCGTCGCGCAGCTCCGCCCACGGCAGGAAATGTCGGCGCAGGCACGGCGGCGCCCGGCGCCAGTGCAGCGCAGGCGCTGGTCGCCTCTGCCAGCGAGAAGAATATCAGCGGCACCGAGATCAATGCACGTCCTCTGTCGCGTCCCGCCGAAGCGCTGGAAGTCGCGCCCGGCCTGATCGTCACCCAGCATTCGGGCGAGGGCAAAGCCAACCAGTATTTCCTGCGCGGCGTGAATCTTGATCACGGCACGGATCTGGCGATCTCCATCGACGGCATGCCGGTGAACATGCGCACCCATGGTCACGGCCAGGGCTATGCCGATACAAATTTTCTGATCCCCGAGCTGATCAATTCAGTCAACGTCCGCAAGGGACCGTATTTCGCCGATGAAGGCGACTTCTCGTCCGTGGGTGCGATCCATGTCAGCCTGATCGACAGCGTCGCGCGCACCATGGCGTCGATCACATCAGGAAGTTTCGGTTACAACCGGGCCTTTGGCGTGACGTCGGGCAAAGTCGGCGAAGGCACGCTGCTGGTGGCCGCTGAGGCCAATATCTATAACGGCCCGTGGGACAATCCCGACAAGCTCCAGAAGCTCAATGGCGTGATCCGCTACAGCCAGGGCACCGCCGACAATGGTTTGTCGCTGACCGGTATGGCCTATGGCAACAAGTGGAATTCCACCGATCAGGTGCCGCTGCGCGCAATCACTTCCGGCGAGATCGGCCGCTATGGCGCGCTCGATCCCAGCGATGGCGGCAATTCGGAGCGTTTCTCGCTGTCCGGCCGTCTCCGGCAAACCGATCTCGACAGCGCAACCAAACTCGATTTCTACGTCATCAAGAGCAAGCTCAATCTGTGGAACAACTTCACGTTCTTCCTGAGCGATCCCGTCAATGGCGACCAGTTTCACCAATATGACGACCGCGTGCTCGGCGGCATCAATGCCTCGCATACATTCAAGTACAGTATCGCAGGCTTCCGCAACGAAACCGAGGTCGGCATCCAGAGCCGCTACGACGATATCAATGTCAGTCTCGGCAACACCATTCAGCGGCTATATCTCTCCACCACGCGCAACGATGGCGTGAAGGAGGGTAGCGTCGGCGTGTTCGTGCAGAACACTACCTTCTGGACCGACTGGCTGCGCACCAATATCGGCTGGCGCGGCGACTATTACGACACCACGGTCAATTCGTTCTTCAATCCGGTGAACTCCGGCAGCGCCACGGCGACCATCGGCAGCCCCAAGGCAGGTCTCGTGCTCGGTCCTTTCGCCAGGACCGAACTGTTCCTGAATGCCGGCGAGGGTTTTCACAGCAACGATGCGCGCGGTGTGACCATCAAGGAATCGCCGAGCGACGGATCGCCGGTCGATAGCTCGCCGTTCCTGGTCAAGACAAAGGGCGCGGAGATTGGATTGCGCACCAGGCTCATTCCAGGGCTGACCAGCTCGATCGCGCTCTTCATGCTGGATTCCGCCTCCGAGATCCTGTTCGTCGGTGATGCTGGTGACACTGAAGCGAGTCGTCCCAGCCGCCGCGTCGGCTTCGAATGGACCAACGACTACAAGCCCACGTCATGGTTGAGTCTTGAAGCCGATCTCGCAATGACCCGCGCGCGCTTCCGCGGCAGCAATGCCGATCAGGCGGCGGCCTATGCGGAGCTGGATGGCTATCCAGCCTCGCAGATCGGCAACGCGCCCGGCAATTTCATTCCCGGCGCGCCCAACATGATCGCCTCGGCTGGCATCAGGCTGGGCGAGGCGACCGGCTGGTTTGGCGCCTTGCGCTATCGTTATTTCGGCCCGCGTCCGCTGACTGAAGACGCGGCCTTCATCTCGCCAGCCACGGGTCTGCTCAACGGGCAGGTTGGTTACCGCTTCGATAATGGCTGGCGCATCCAGCTCGATGCCTTCAACATTCTCGATAGCAAGTCGGACCAGATCACCTATGCCTATGGCTCGCTGCTGAAATCGGATTCGCTGTTCGCCATGTGCTTCCCGGGCGGCGGCGGCGCGCCGACGGCACCTGCCGCGGTGTGTCAGACCGGCATCATGGATCGCGTGCTGCATCCGGTCGAGCCGCTGGCACTGCGGGTGACGGTGGCCGGCCGGTTCTGATCTCGCGGTTCTGACTTTGCCGCAGCGCAGCTTGCCTATTCGAAAAGGCGGTAGCATCATCCCTCCCAATGAAAAGAGGCAGGGAGGTGTTGATGCTCGCACGGGTTCGTTCCGTTTCGCGCCGTTGGCCATTCACGCGTGCCAGCGCCGGTTTGAAGGCGCTGCTGGCGATCGTGTCGCTCCCGTTAGCAACAGGGTTCATCATGTCATCGGCCAGCGCCGCCACTTACGTCTATGTCGGCAATGCCGACAGCCAGAACATTAGTATTCTCGAATTGAAGGCGAATGGCAGTCTCGCTGCGATCGACACCGTGGCGGTGCCGGGGCCGGCAAAGCCCGGCGGCTCGCTGCCGCTGGCCATCAGCCCCGAGAAGCACCGGCTCTATGCTGGCCTCCGCAACGAGCCCTACACGGCGGTGACCTTCGATATCGATGCCAAAACCGGCAAATTGAAACTTGTTGGCCCCGGGCCACTGGCCGATTCCATGGCCTATATCGCGGTTGATCGCACCGGGCGATTTCTGCTGAGCGCCTCCTATGGCGGCAACAAGGTGACGGTGAACGCCATCGGGCCGAATGGCGTGATCGCAGCGGCGCAGCAGGTCGTCGCCACCGAACCGAGCGCGCACTGCATCATCGTCGATCCCACCAATCGCTATGTGCTGCATACGAGCCTCGGCGGCGATGTGATCTATCAGCAGAAATTCGATGCCAGGGCCGGAAAGCTGACGCCGAACGATCCGCCGACCGTGAGCGTGAAGGCGAAAGGTGGCCCACGCCATCTGGTGTTCTCGCCTGACAAGAAGTTCGTCTATCTGCTCAACGAGCTCGATGCGGCGATCTATGTATTTCCGTGGGACGCTGCGACCGGGACGCTGAAGAAGGAAACGCAGGTCGCCTCCGCGCTGCCGAAGGGTTTCGACGGCAAGCCCTGGGCGGCGGATATCCATCTGACGCCGGACGGCAAGTTTCTCTATGCGTCGGAGCGCACCAGCAACACGATCGCGGCGTTCCGTGTCGATCCCAAAACGGGGGCGCTGACATCGCTCGGTTCGACTGCAACCGAAAAGCAGCCACGTGGCTTCAACATCGATCCGTCGGGCCGCTATCTGCTGGCGGTCGGGCAATTGTCGAACAGCATGACGATCTATTCCATCGACAAGTCGACCGGCAGCCTGACCAAGCTCAGCGAAACCGCGGTGGGCAAGAATCCGAACTGGGTCGAGATCGTGAATCTGCCGTAGCGGCTATGTTCTGGCGCAGGCCTCTCGCTCCCTCTCCCCGCTCTGCGCGGGGAGAGGGGTGGGGTGAGGGGCGTGGGTACGTCGATGTCGCAGAGTTTTTCTATCGCGTCGGTGCGATCCGACAGTCGCTTGATTATTGTGAGTGTGTGCCCTGCCCCTCACCCGCCGCGAAGACGCGGCGACCTCTCCCCGCAATGCGGGGAGAGCGACTGTCTTTTTGGTCAAGCGTTTTGATGCTGCCATGGGGTCTTGTCTCGCAGGATGGCGTTGAGGATGGTGAGCAGCTTGCGGGCAACGGCGATGATAGCGACGAGCTTGGGCTTGCCGGCGGCGACGAGCTTGTCGCGGAACAGTTTGAGCTGCGGATTGAAGCGGGCGGCCACCATCGCTCCCATGAACAACACGCGGCGTACATTGGCCCGGCCGCCGCCGATGAAGCTCTTGCCGCGCCACTGGCCGGATTGCCGGGTCCATGGCGCCAAACCGGCGAGAGCCGCAATCTGACGACGATCGAGTGTGCCGAGCTCCGGCAGTTCGGCAATCAGGCTGCGCGCGATGGTCGGACCGATGCCGGGCACCGACGCCAGCAAGTCTTCTTTCTCGGCCCAGGCCGGCGATCCCCGCACGTGATCGCCGATGTCGTCGTCCAGTTCGGACAACTCCTTCTCCAGTGCCTTGTGGAGCCGGGCGATGCTCTTCTTCAGGCGCGGATTGCTGACGCGCCGCGCACGCTGGCCTTCCGCGGCCATCATCTCAACGATCTGGCGCCGACGCGCCACCAGATCGGCTAGCAGCCGCGTCGTGGCATCGGGAAGCGGCCGCAGTTGCGGTTTGGTCGCCTCGGTAAAATGCGCGATCACCATGGCATCGATCGGATCGGTCTTGGCGCGCTTGCCGAGGGCGTTGGCAAAGGCGCGCACCTGTGCCGGATTGACCACCACCACAGGCAGATCGGCGCCGGCCAATCCTGCGGCGACCACCGTCTCGAAGCCGCCGGTCGCCTCGATCGCCACCACCAGTGGCGGTCGCGCTTTCAGCCGCGCGATCAGATCATCGATCCCCGCACCATTGCGGGCAACCGCAAAACTCTCACCCCCCGGACGCATCGCCACGTCCAACCGATCCTTCGACACATCGATGCCAACATAAATCGCGTCCATCTGATCCCATCCTTGCGCAACCGGGCTTGCTGAGCGGCCCAAGCGACTGTTCGGGTTCGATGGAACGGCAAGCAAGGACCCGCGCTCTCCCACGGGCTTGGTGTCCCTCAGGTTACTCGGTCTCCCGCCTGCCACCGCTCCGCATAGCTTAGCAGATCCGGCGGGAGGCAAGTTACAAGGTTAGGACGCCATCCGATAGCTGCCACCAATCACCGGATCGCCATCCGTCAGCACAACACCGCGGGCGACGAGATCCTCAAGATGCGCCAGCACCGAATAGCCGGCCGCATTGGTGAGGCGCGGATCGAGGCCGATATAGATCGCGCGCACGATGGTCGGGATATCCGCCTCGCCCTTGCCGAGGCGATGCAGGATCGAGGCTTCGCGGGCGCGGCGGTGGCGAATGAGAAAGCGGACATAGCGCTGCGCGTCGGGAATGTCCGGGCCGTGGCCAGAGAAATACAGGTCCTCATCGCGCGCGGCGAGTTTATCGAGCGAGGCCATGTAGTCGATCATCGAGCCATCGGGCGGCGCGACGATGGAGGTCGACCAGCCCATCACGTGATCGGCCACGAACAGATACTTCTTCTCGCGCCAGGCAAAGGCCATGTGGTTGGCGGTATGGCCCGGTGTCGCCACGCCTTCCAGCGCCCAGCCGTCGCCCTCGATCACGTCGCCGTCGGCGACCAGCACATCCGGCTTGAAGTCGCGGTCGGCGCCGGATTCCGGCGAATGTTTCTCGCTCTCGAAGCGGGGCCGCGAGGCGCGGTGTGGACCTTCGGCATAGACCGTGGCGCCGGTGGCAGCCTTGAGTGCTGCAGTGTTCGGTGAATGGTCGCTATGGGTGTGGGTGACGAAAATATGCGTCACGGTCTCGCCCTTCACGGCATCGAGCAGCGCCTGCAGATGGGCGTCATTGGCCGGGCCGGGATCGATGATCGCGACCTTGCCGGTGCCGACGATGTAGCTGTTGGTTCCGGTAAAGGTGAAAGGCGAGGGGTTGTTGCAGAGAACCCGGCGCACGTTTGGGCGGACCTGATCGACGACGCCGGGCTTGAGCGGGTAATCGCGATTGAACGGAACGTCGTCGTTGGCGCCGTTATCCTTGTCGCTCATGGTCGGTCCTTCCCAGGGTGTTCTTGGCCTGTGATGACTAGCAACATGATCAGGGAAATCAAACAGCGCGGAGACGCGCCTGCCATGCATGCTTAAACACTGTCATGGCCGGGCTTGTCCCGGCCATCCACGTCCTGCCGTATGCGCCGTCGAGGCGTGGATGCCCGGAACAAGCCCGGGCATGACGAACTCTGGAAGCACAGATCTGGAAGTTACGCGTGCCCTGTCCCGAACATCAGCGATCGATGCGCGCCGACCCCGGCCATCGCGCCATCGCCCACCGCAAGCGCCACGGAGCCCGTCGCGCGCGCCATGTCACCGCAGGCGAATACGCCGGAGACGGTGGTTTCCTTGAACATGTCGGTCTGCAGGAACGGTCCCATCGGCCCGTCTTCGATGGTGCAGCCGAGCTGTGCGCCGAGCGGCGAGGCCGGGCTGGTGCGCGTCAGCGTGAACATGCCATCAAGCGGAATGATGCGGCCATCCGTGAGTTCGACATCGATGGATGCGCCTGAGAACTGCCTGATCGGTTCGCGCTCGACGGTGACACCGCGCTGCATCAGTTGCATGAGCTGGTCCGCGTCCGGCGTGAACGTGCCATTGAGGAACAGCGTCGTCGATCCCCAGTCCGGCAGCATCAAGGCGTGATGCATCGACATCTCCGATGACGCCAGCACGCCGATGCGACCCTGGTCGAGTTCATAGCCATGGCAATACGGGCAGTGAAACACATGCTTGCCCCAGCGCTCGGCAAGACCGGGGACATCCGGCAACGCATCGACCACGCCGGTGGCGAGGATGATGCGCCGGGCTTGATAGCGCGTGCCGGTCTCGGCGCTGACAGTGAAGTTGTTCACGACGCCCTTGCCATCTGTGGCCGCCGCATCGACCCATTCGACAGTGGGATACTTCATCAGCTGCGTGCGGGCGTCCGCGGCAATCGCGCCCGGCGGACGCCCGTCCTGGCCGAGAAAGCCATGCGAGTGTTCAGCGAAGCGATTACGGCGCTGGCCGGAATCCATGACCAGGACCTTGCGGCGCGCACGCGCCAATTGCAGCGCTGCGGAGAGGCCGGCATAGCTGCCGCCGATGACGATGGCATCGAAACTCATTTTGTCTTCCTTGAAATCTTGCTCTGAATTTTGCTGCGATGATCCTCCGCCCGCGCGTGAAAATCCGCGGCGAGCTGCGCCAGCGTGACATCTGCAAGGCGGCCGATCAGAACTGCCTCCGCTTCCGCGAAGGCCGATGTGAGCGAGTGATTGACCGCCTGTTCGACGAGGCAGGTCGGGCTTTCCAGATGAATGCCCATCGCCATCAGGCTGGGCTTGCCCAACGCGTCATAGATGTCCTTCAGCGTCACCGTGGACAGATCCCGCGCGATCTCCCAGCCGCCGCCATGACCCTTTTCGGAGCGCACGAGGCCCGCTTCGCGCAGCCCAGCCATGGTGCGGCGGACGACCACTGCATTGGTGGTCATGCACATGGCCAGTTCGGCCGAGGTCATCGGGCGGTTTTGCTCGGCCATGTGCAGCAGCGCATGCAGCGTGGCGGAGAGGCGATTGTCTCGTCTCATGTAACTTATGATGATACATGATAGAGCGGGCGTCAACCCTCTGTCATTCCGAGGCGGTGCAGACGCCGCAGGCGGCGGGACCGAGCCCGGAATCTCGACATGGGGGTCTCCGACAGCGCCAAGCCATGTCGGGATTCCGGGTTCGCGTCCGGCAAGGGCCGGCCGCGCCCCGGAATGACGAGTGCATGGAAACAAAAATGCCCGGCGGGAAGCCGGGCATTTCGCAGATCGCGAGTGAGCGCGAGCGACTTAACCGAACGCCTGGATGCCCGTGATCGCGCGGCCGAGGATCAGCGCGTGGACGTCATGGGTGCCTTCATAGGTGTTCACGGTCTCCAGGTTCTGCGCGTGGCGCATCACATGGTATTCGGCCTGGATGCCGTTGCCGCCGTGCATGTCGCGGGCCATGCGGGCGATATCCAGCGACTTGCCGCAATTGTTGCGCTTGACCACCGAGATCATGTCCGGGTGGAAATTGCCTTCGTCCATCAGGCGACCGACGCGCAAGCTGCCCTGCAGGCCGAGCGAGATTTCGGTCAGCATGTCGGCGAGCTTCTTCTGCACCAGCTGGGTGGCGGCGAGTGGACGGTTGAACTGCTTGCGGTCCAGCGTGTACTGGCGGGCGCGGGCCATGCAGTCCTCGGCGGCGCCGAGCACGCCCCAGGAAATGCCGTAACGGGCGCGGTTGAGGCAGCCGAACGGACCCTTCAGGCCCGACACGTTGGGCAGCAGGTTTTCTTCCGGCACGATCACGCCGTCCATGACGATTTCGCCGGTGATCGAGGCGCGCAGCGACAGCTTGCCGCCAATCTTGGGCGCCGACAGACCCTTCATGCCCTTTTCGAGTACGAAGCCGCGGATCTGGTTGTCATGGGCGGCAGACTTCGCCCACACCACGAACACATCGGCGATCGGCGCATTCGAGATCCACATCTTCGAACCGGTCAGCTTGTAGCCGTCCGAGACCTTCTCGGCGCGGGTCTTCATACCGCCGGGATCGGAGCCGGCATCGGGCTCAGTGAGGCCGAAGCAGCCAACCCACTCGCCGGTGGCCAGCTTGGGCAGGTATTTCTTGCGCTGCTCCTCGCTGCCGTAAGCGTAGATCGGATACATCACCAGCGACGACTGCACCGAGTTCATCGAGCGGTAGCCGGAGTCGACGCGCTCGATCTCGCGGGCCACGAGGCCGTACGCGACATAGCTGGCATTGGCGCAGCCATAGTCTTCCGGCAGCGTGATGCCGATCAGGCCGAGCTCGCCCATCTCGTTGAAGATTTCGCGGTCGGTATGCTCATTGAGATAAGCGTCGTTGACGCGCGGCAGCAGCTTGTCCTGGGCGTAAGCGCGCGCGGTGTCGCGGATCATGCGCTCGTCTTCGGTGAGCTGGCTATCGAGCAGGAACGCATCGTCCCACTGGAAACTTGCAGCGGCCGGCTTGTCCTTTGCCTTGGGGGCAACGCTCATCGAAATCCCTTTCACATCATGGCTGAGTAATGCGCATTGGCTGCGCGTGTTCTGGTCGCAAGCGCTGTTTCGCTCAACAGGGTGCCGTCTCAGGCGGCACCCGCGCATTGCGTGCTACGGCATTTTAGGTCTTTGAACTATCGCCATCAAGCTGTTCGTTGCAGGCGATCTCGATACCGAAACCCGACAGGCCCTTGTAGTCATGGGTCGACGAGGTCAGGTGGCGGATCGAGGTGACGCCGAGATCGCGCAGGATCTGTGCACCGACGCCGATTTCACGCCACTGCCGGTTGCGGTCGGCTTCCGCCGACTTCGGCGCATCGAGCGGCTCGACGGGCACGCCCGCGGCGCCGTCGCGCAGATAGACGAGCACGCCGCTGCCGTTCTTCTTGAAGCGTTCCAGCACGGTCTGCATCTTCGCCGGCCCGAAGAACACGTCGCGGACGATGTTCGGCTTGTGGAAGCGCGTCAGCACATTCTTGCCGTCGCCGACGCTGCCATAGACGAAGGCGACGTGGTGGATCGGATCGAACGGCGAGCGATAGGAATAGCCGTGCAGCGGGCCGATCGGGCTGTCGGTTGTGAAGGCCGAGACGCGCTCGATCAGCTTCTCGCGGGCCTGGCGATAGGCGATCATGTCGGCGATGGTGACATGCTTGAGCTTGTGCTTGGCCGCGAAGTCGACGACCTGCTGGCCCTTCATCACCGAGCCATCGTCGTTCATCAATTCGCTGATGACGCCGACGGGCGCGAGATTGGCCAGCTTGCAGAGATCGACGGCGGCTTCGGTATGGCCGGAGCGCATCAGCACGCCGCCCTCCCTAGCGATCAGCGGAAAGATATGGCCGGGGCGGGCGAAGTCATTGGCGCCGGCATTGGAATTGGCCAGCGCGCGGCAGCATGAGGCGCGCTCATCGGCTGAAATGCCGGTACCGCCATCGGGCTTGTAGTCGATGGAGACGGTAAAGGCGGTGGTGTGGTTGCTATCGTTGTTGACGACCATCGGATCGAGCCGCAGCCGGCGCGCATCCTCGGTGGTGATCGGGGCGCAGACGATGCCGGAGGTGTGCCGGATGATGAAGGCCATCTTCTCGGCGGTACAGAACGACGCGGCGACGATGAGGTCGCCTTCGCCCTCGCGGTCGTCATCGTCGGTCACCACGACCATTTCGCCGGCGGCAAAGGCTTGCAGAACGTCTGAAATCGGGTCGGCCATAAAATTTGCCTCGGATGCACTCTTGCTCTGTGTGAGGTCCATATGGCGCAGAGCGGGGGGCGGTGCAACCCGCGGAAATGGGGGGCGGTATGCGGGTTCGCAGTGCGGAATGGGGAGTTTGCCTTCTCCCGCTTGCGGGGAGAAGGTGGCCCGAGCTTGCGAAGCATGATCGGGTCGGATGAGGGGGACGTTCCGCGAACTGATGAGTGGATGGAAAGTCCCCCTCACCCGCCGCGAAGACGCGGCGACCTCTCCCTGCAAGCGGGGAGAGGTCAGGGCAGCACTTCCCGCCGCTCCGCCAGCTGCGCGTCCATTTCGGCGCGTTTATCGTCCAGCAGGCCCTGATCGGCGGCCTCGATCACCTCATACAGCGCATGGGCGTCGCTGAGCCGGGGCACGGTGACGTAGTCGGCGCCGGCGGCGTAAATATCGCTCACGTCGCCGAGCACGTCCGCCGTGGAGATGATCTTGGCGGTCGGGTTGATCGAGCGGACATGGCGGACCAGCTTCTCGTTATTCGCGCCCTTCAGCAGCGAGTCCGGCACGCTGAGGATGATGATCTCGGCCTTGCCGACGCCGGCATGGACCAGCGTGTCGACATTGCTGATGTCGCCATAGATCACGTGCTGGCCGCGCCCGACCAAAGTGCGGAAGACGTTCGGATTGAAGTCGACGACGCTGATCTGGTCGAGCAGTGACGCGTTCTGGCGCTCGATCTCGGCGAGCAGGGCGGACGCGGTGCGGAAGAAGCCGAGAATGACGATGCGGCGGGCGTCGCCATGGCCCTCGGCATGATCGCCCTCGCGGCCCTGGCCGTGATCGAGGTCGCGCAGCCCGATGCGCTTCATCGGGCCGATCAAGAGGCGCGTGATCTGGTCGCTGCGCATCATCGCGAAGGTCGAGAGGACCGCCAGGATCACGAAGGCGAAGGATGCCGCGCTGGAGGTCTGCGTGGTGATATGGCCGGCGGCAATTCCCGTTTGCAGCACCACCAGCGAGAATTCGCTGATCTGCGCCAGATTGAGCGCCGGCAGCAGGCTGGCGCGCAGGCCCTGCTTCATCAGATACAGGGGCGTGAAGGTCGTGAGCATACGGCTGATCACGGTGAACAAGGCGATGATCAGGGCGAGACCGATGGTCGCGCCGTTCGGGATCGGGATCGTCATGCCGACGGCGACGAAGAACAGCGTGATGAAGAAGTCCCGCAGCGTCGTCACCTTGGCGGTGACGTCGAGCGCGTAGGGGAAGGTCGACAGCGATACGCCGGCGACCAGCGAGCCCATCTCGCGCGACAGATGCAGCCGCTCGGCGATTTCGCCGATCAGGAAGCACCAGGCCAGCGCGCCCAGCAGCACCAATTCCGGCCGCCGCGCGATCTGGTGGAACAGCGCCGGCAGCACGTAACGGCTCAGGATCAGCGCAGTGGCGACCAGTACGCCGACGCGGGCGATCGACAGCGCGATGACGCTGACCTGCAGGTCGGCGAGGCTCGGCTGCACCGCCAGAAACAGGATCGCGAAGATGTCCTGCAGCACCAGGATGCCGAGCGTGATGCGGCCGGGCAGTGTGTCGAGCTCGCGCTTCTCGTAGAGCACCTTGACGATGACCACGGTGGAGGAGAGCGCACAGGCGACGCTGAGATACAACGCGTCGAACCCGCCGCCACCGAGCTTGAGCCCGAGTGCCATGAAGAAGGCCGCGCCGAGCACGCAGCCTGCGATCAATTGGCCGCCCGCGGCGAACAGAATGACCTTGCCGGCGCGGATGATCTTCTTCAGATCGATCTCGAGACCGATCATGAACAGCATGAAAATCAGGCCGAGTTCGGAGATCGTGCTAATGGATTCGTCCGACTTGACCCAGCCGATGCCGAATGGCCCAATGATGAAGCCGGCAATCAGATAAGCAAGAATCAACGGCTGACGGGTGAAATGCGCAATAAGCCCGATGCCCCACGCAAACAGGATACACAGCGTGATATCGCGGATTAAGTCGTGCATGCCCCTGCCGGAAAAGCCTTACAATTCGGCGGCACTCTAATGGTGCGCCGCGTGAGGGCAAAGGGGTAATATCCGGCATTCGGCGCGCGATACACGCGGGGGGCGGTCCAACGAGGCAGCCTTCATCATAAAAAGCTTCAGGGAGACGACGTTCATGACCACTGCACGGTTCGACTACGCGCCATTGCTGCCTCCGGGCCTGCCCGCGGCTGCGGCAAAATGGACCGGTCTCGCCAAATACAGCTTCGTCGGCGGGAACAACGATATGGACCAGGTACCGGTGGAGGGCCTGACTGCTGCCGCCAATGCCGTCATGCTGCGCGAGGGACGCACGCTGGCAACCTACGGTCTGGCGAGCGGTCCGCAGGGCTATCTGCCGCTGCGCACCTTCATCGCCGGCAAGCTGAAGCGCGACGCAAGCATCGATTGTACGGCCGATGATATCCTGGTCGTCTCCGGCTCGCTGCAGGCGCTCGATCTCGTCAATCACAGCCTGCTGGCCAAGGGCGACACCGTCATCATCGAGCGCGACTGCTATCAAGGCTCCATCAACCGGCTCACCCGTCTCGGCGTCAATATCGTCGGCATCCCCTTGGATGACGACGGCATGCGGACGGACGCGCTGGCCTCAGCATTGGAAGATCTGAAGGCGAAGGGCATCCGGCCGAAATATATCTATACGATCCCGACCGTGCAGAACCCAACCGCCACCATCATGCCGGAAAGCCGTCGCCGTGAGCTGCTGGCGCTGTCGGCCAGATATGGCGTCCCCATCTTCGAGGACGATTGCTATGCCGACCTGATCTGGAACGGCGAGCGTCCGCCGGCGATTCACGCGATGGACAAGACCGGCAGCGTGATCCATATCGGCTCGTTCTCCAAGTCGATCGCGCCTGCGCTCCGCGTCGGCTACATCGTCGCGCCCTGGGAGATCATGTCACGCATGCTGGCGCTGAAGACCGATGCCGGTTCCGGCGCGCTGGAGCAGATGGTGCTCGCCGAATATTGCGTGCCGCATTTCGCCAGCCATGTGCCAAAGGCGACGCGCGGGCTGCGCGCCAAGCTGGAGACGTTGATGGATGCGCTCAATGAGCAGTTCGGCACAGCGGCGGAATTCGACGAACCCAAAGGCGGCATCTTCCTGTGGGTGAAACTGCCCGCCAATGTCGATGCGATGAAGCTCTATCAGGCCGCGCTCAAGGCCGGCGTGTCGATCAATCCCGGCCCCGAGTGGTCTGTCGACAAGGC
Organism: Tardiphaga sp. 42S5; assembly: GCF_034044155.1. Lineage (NCBI taxonomy): Bacteria > Pseudomonadati > Pseudomonadota > Alphaproteobacteria > Hyphomicrobiales > Nitrobacteraceae > Tardiphaga > Tardiphaga sp. 42S5. The sequence continues at coordinate 1,995,918 of NZ_CP139027.1, forward strand.
CTATGCGCATAGCCACATTCGCATCTGCTTCGCCAGTCCGACCCATCAGGAAATCCGCGACGGCATCGCGGTTCTTGCCGATGTCTGCCGGCAGGAGTTCGGTGTGCCAGAGCGGATCGCGAATGTGGAGAAGCGTGCGCGGGGGTAACTGCGTCGCTGCAATCTAACCTTGTAACTTGCCTCCCGCCGGATCTGCTAAGCTATGCGGAGCGGTGGCAGGCGGGAGACCGAGTAACCTGAGGGACACCAAGCCCGTGGGAGAGCGCGGGTCCTTGCTTGCCGTTCCATCGAACCCGAACAGTCGCTTGGGCCGCTCAGCAAGCCCGGTTGCGCAAGGATGGGATCAGATGGACGCGATTTATGTTGGCATCGATGTGTCGAAGGATCGGTTGGACGTGGCGATGCGTCCGGGCGGTGAGAGTTTTGCGGTTGCCCGCAATGGTGCGGGGATCGATGATCTGATCGCGCGGCTGAAAGCGCGACCGCCACTGGTGGTGGCGATCGAGGCGACCGGCGGCTTCGAGACGATGGTCGCCGCAGGATTGGCCGGCGCCGATCTGCCTGTGGTGGTGGTCAATCCGGCACAGGTGCGCGCCTTTGCCAACGCCCTCGGCAAGCGCGCCAAGACCGATCCGATCGATGCCATGGTGATCGCGCATTTTACCGAGGCGACCAAACCGCAACTGCGGCCGCTTCCCGATGCCACGACGCGGCTGCTAGCCGATCTGGTGGCGCGTCGGCGCCAGATCGTTGAGATGATGGCCGCGGAAGGCCAGCGTGCGCGGCGCGTCAGCAATCCGCGCCTGAAGAAGAGCATCGCCCGGCTCCACAAGGCACTGGAGAAGGAGTTGTCCGAACTGGACGACGACATCGGCGATCACGTGCGGGGATCGCCGGCCTGGGCCGAGAAGGAAGACTTGCTGGCGTCGGTGCCCGGCATCGGTCCGACCATCGCGCGCAGCCTGATTGCCGAACTGCCGGAGCTCGCCACCCTCGATCGTCGTCAGATTGCGGCTCTCGCCGGTTTGGCGCCATGGACCCGGCAATCCGGCCAGTGGCGCGGCAAGAGCTTCATCGGCGGCGGCCGGGCCAATGTACGCCGCGTGTTGTTCATGGGAGCGATGGTGGCCGCCCGCTTCAATCCGCAGCTCAAACTGTTCCGCGACAAGCTCGTCGCCGCCGGCAAGCCCAAGCTCGTCGCTATCATCGCCGTTGCCCGCAAGCTGCTCACCATCCTCAACGCCATCCTGCGAGACAAGACCCCATGGCAGCATCAAAACGCTTGACCAAAAAGACAGTCGCTCTCCCCGCTCCCGTGCGAAGCGAGAGTAGGGCGGATTAGCCGAAGGCGTAATCCGCCGGCCGACTTCATTGCGGAAATTCCTCGGCGGATTACGCTGCGCTAATCCGCCCTACGGACCTGCCTCTGGCGCGGAGAAAGTGGCGAAGCCTACTTCTTCGTGCCCTTGATTGCGGCTTTCGCTGGCGTTGCCGCCTTCTTTGGCGCCGGGGCGCTGTCGACGGCGGTGTTGATATCATCGATCAGCTTGGTGATGCGTGCTGCGTTGCTGCCGAGATCGCCTTCGAAATAGCGCGACGACGAGCGGATATCGACGCGCGAGCCTTCGCCATCCGGCACCATGCGGATCGAGACGTCCTCGCGAAAGCCCATGATCGGCGTCCGCGCCACGGCCTCGATGCGGCCGATGCGGCGCGGCGGCTGCGGCGGGCGTTCGTCGATGATCGTCCACTTGCGCTTGTCGACCAGCGCGCGCGTCACGTCATAGGCGCGCTGCACCGGTACTTCGAGTTCAATGGGCTCGATATCCGGATAGGCGGCGCGCTGCTGCTCGGCCGAGTAAAGGCCGGAATAGACCGCCGAGTTGGTGTCGTCGCCGATGCGCAGCCGCGCCAGCGCCTCGAAGCGTGGCGGGTCGATCGGGTCGGTGGTGATGTCGTGGATCTTCGGCAGCTTGCGATACTGGTACGCAAGGTAGCCGGGATAAGCTAGGATCACCGCGTCGAGCATCAGCGCCAGCATGATCACGCTCATGCCCCGCGAGCCGTTCTGCCAGATCGCGGCAAAGCCGGCGAGCGCCACCAGGATCGAGAGGCCGGCAAAGCCAAGCGCCCCGAAGAAGGTCATCAGGGCCGGTTTTACTTCGAGGAACCCGAAGCGGACGATGATGATCGAGGTGAGGGCGGCAATGGCGGCGAAAACCGCAAGGCGCCGTGCCCACAGCGCCAGGCTGGATACTGGCTCCGACTGGTAGGCGGCCGAAAACCTGCGTGCCATGGGGAATTTCTGCCGGATTGAGCTTGCGAAGGCGCTGATAGCGCCGGGTTCCGAATAGGGTGCTTGAGACCATGTCGGGCCGGGAATTTCAAGGCACTTTGGTGGACGGGACTCCTCGTTTAAGAATGGGGCCGCGGCCGTTCAGACTTCTCCCCTGGAACAACGAGAAGAAGCAAGCGAGGCCGCAGGGAGCCACCTGCCATGCTGGTCGAAACCACGGATTATGAGACGCTTGCCCGCAATTTCCGCTGGGATGTGCCGGAGCGATTTAACATCGCGACGGTGGCCTGCGACCGCCATGCCGACGGTAGCGGGCGGCTGGCGCTGATCTATGTGGATGAGGACGGTGGCACGCATCGTTTCTCCTTCGACGAGATGCAGGCTTTCTCGCGCAGCTTCGCCAATGTGCTGAAGGCGGACGGCTTGCAGCGCGGCGACCGCATTGCGGTGTTTTTGTCGCAATCGGTGGAATTGCCGATCGTGCATCTCGCCGCGTTCCGTTCGGGTCTGGTCTCCGTGCCGCTGTTTACGCTGTTCGGCGAGGACGCGCTGGAATTCCGTCTTGCCAATTCCGGGGCCAAGGCCATCGTCACCGACGCGAGTGGCTGGGACAAGTTGTCGAAAATTCGCGAGCGGCTGCCTCATTTACAAGATATCTACGTCACGGATAGTGCACCGCATGCCGGCGCCAAACCGTTCTGGTCGGCGATCGAGGCGGCGTCCGAAGACTTCACCACGGTCGATACGTCCTGCGACGATCCCGCCATCATCATCTACACGTCGGGCACCACGGGAAATCCCAAGGGCGCGCTGCATGCGCATCGCGTGCTGCTTGGCCATCTGCCCAATGTGGAGATGGTGCACGGCTTCTTCCCGAAGCCCGGCGACGTCTACTGGACGCCGGCGGACTGGGCGTGGATCGGCGGACTGTTCGATGCGCTGTTTCCAGCCTGGTATCACGGCGTGCCGATCGTCGGTTACCGCGCGAAGAAGTTCGAGCCGGCGGCCGCGATGCAGCTGATGGCCGATCACAAGATACGCAACGTGTTCCTGCCGCCGACGGCGCTCAAGCTGATGCGGCAGGCAAACGTGAAACATCCCGACGTCAAGCTGCGCAGCATGCTCACCGGCGGCGAGTCGCTCGGTTCGGAATTGCTCGACTGGGTGCGCAATACGTTCGGCATCGATGCGCATGAGATCTACGGTCAGACCGAATGCAATCTCGTGGTCGGCAACAATGCCGATCTGTTTCCGATCAAACCGGGCTCCATGGGCAAGCCGACGCCCGGCTTCGATGTGCGTATCGTCAATGAGCAGGGCGAGGAGCTGCCGCGCGGCGAGCGTGGCATCGTGGGCGTGCGTCAGCCTAATCCTTGCACCATGCTCGGCTATTGGCAGAACCCGGAAGGCACCGCGAAGAAATTCGCCGGCGAGTTTCTTCTGACCGGCGATCTCGGCATTCAGGATGTCGACGGTTACTTCTGGTATGTCAGCCGCGAGGACGACGTCATCACATCAGCCGGCTATCGCATCGGCCCTTCGGAAATCGAGCACACGTTGCTGAAGCATCCCGCGGTGGCGCTGTCGGCAGTGGTCGGCATTCCCGATCCGATCCGCACCGAGGCCGTGAAGGCCTGGATCGTACTGCGGCCTGGTTTTGAACCCAGCGACGCACTGGCGCGCGAGCTGCAGGACTTCGTCAAGTCGCAACTCGCGGCGCATGAATATCCGCGCTATGTGCAGTTTGCGGAGTCGCTGCCGATGACGGCAACGGGCAAGGTGCTCAGGCGGGAATTGCGGGCACTGGGGTAGGGCGCTCTTTCTTAACCTCTCCCCGCACTGTGGGGAGAGGTCGCCGCGTCTTCGCGGCGGGTGAGGGGCAGGGCACCCACTCACGGCACTCAAGCTGCTATCGGATCGCTCCGACCCGATAGAAAAACGGCGTAATGCCGACGTACCCCAGCCCCTCACCCCACCTCTCTCCCCGCAAGCCGTGCGAAGCGAAGCTTCGCTAGGGGGGAGGGAGCGACAGCGCGTGCCGCTCACACCCCCGGTACCTTGATTCCCATCTCCTTCAGCGCCGCCAGCAGCTTCAGCGGCGGCTCCATCTGGAGCGCGGGGACCTTGCCGGTTTCCAGCAGACTCTTCAGGCTCGAAAGGATTGCGGGCCAGCCTGCGCGTCCGCCCGAGAGAATGTCGTCGCTCAACACGCGGTCATGCGCCTGCGTCATCGTCAGCTTCACCGTCTCGCCTGACGGCATGAGATCATAGGTGACGAGTGTCGAGCCGAGCGCTTCGACAAGTCCGGGCCAGTTCACGTCCCATGTGATGGTGAGCTTGCGCGGCGGATCGTGTTCGATCACCTCGCCCGAAACATGCAACGATCCATCGGGCGCGAGCACCTTGAACGCGCCGCCGACGTTTCCCTCGAGCTGCACCGCGAAGCCGGAGAAATACTGCCGGCTGAACTCCGCCGAGGTCAGCGCCTGCCAGACCTTCTCCGGCGTTGACGCGATATAGATCGTGTAGACGATCGCGGGCCGGAACCTGTTGATATCGATCATGGCGGTTGCTCCATGCATGCAGTGACAGGCAACCAGATGGCGCCCTGCCGGGCAAGTGTGTTTTGCTGCGAGCAATACGAGTGCTAGTGTTAAGACAACACACCGTCGTCATGCCCGGCCTTGTGCCGGGCATCCACGTCTTAGCCTGCAGTGAAGGCGTGGATGGCCGGGACAAGCCCGGCCATGACGTAGATAAAATCGGAATAGGAGCGCGCCGATGTCCCTGCAAGTCTATCTCGCCTTTGTCGCCGCCTGCGTCGCACTGGCGCTGCTGCCCGGTCCGAACGTCACGCTGGTGATCGCCAACGGCCTGCGCTACGGCACACGCGCGGCGATGATCACGATCGGGGGTACGCAGGCCGGGCTCGCCGTGGTCATCGGCATCGTCGCCTTTGGGCTCGCCACCATGATGGCCACCATGGGCTATTGGTTCGACTGGGTGCGTTTCGCGGGCGCTGCCTATCTGGTGTGGCTCGGCATCAAGATGGTTCGTGCGCCGGTCGAGGGCATCGATGCGGATACGCCGCCGGCGCCGCCGCGTGGCGGCTTTTTCCTGCAGGGCATGATGGTGCTGCTCAGCAATCCGAAAGTGCTGGTGTTCTTCGGCGCCTTCATTCCGCAATTCGTCGACATGGAGAAGAACCATTTCCTTCAGGTCGGCATCCTCGGTGCGACCTTCATGGTGACGGCGGCGCTGACGGACATGGTCTATGCCGTGGCGGCGGGCCGTGCGCGACAATTCTTCTCGGCGCGGCGGACGCGTTTGCTGTCGCGCGTCTCCGGTGGCCTCATGATCGGCGGCGGAGTCTGGCTGGCGCTGACCCGAGCGCGCTAAATCTCTTATCGCGCTGAACCTTTCGCCGCATCGTCACGTCAAACCTCGGGGCGCGCCGCGCCGTGCCATGAGGTTTCGCCGTGCCCGACATTCCCTGGTTCGTCTATGCGATGCTGCTGGCGCCGTTCGGCCTGATTCTGGTCGCCGCCGGCTACAAATATCTGCAGGTCCGCGCTGCCAGCGACTGGCCGTCCACATTCGGCAAGGTGATCGTCTCGACGTCCGAAGTGCGAGACGTCAAGGTGCTCGACGACACGCGCGAGGAGCGCAAGCGCACCGAAAAGCGCAATTTTGCGAACATCGTCTACGAATACACCGTGAGCGGACAGAAGCTCACCAACAACCGCGTCAGCATCGGCGAGGATCGCGGCAATTTCGAAGTCGCGGAAACTATCGCGCGCTATCCGGTCGGCACCGCGGTGATGGTCTATTACAACCCGCGGCACCCGCGCGATGCCGTGCTCGACCGCGAGATGCCGAAGGGCATCGGCGGCTGCCTCGGCATCGCTGCAGTTCTCATGCTGGTGATTGTGGTCGGCGGCATCTTTGGCGGCGCCCGCATCAACGAATTCATCGCAGACCATCTTGCCGATCCGAAACGATCGCCGATCGTGACGGCGCTTTGCGGGTTCGGCTTCCTCGTTGCCTTGTTCGGCCTGGCGCTGCATCGGCAAGGATCTTTGGCGAAGAAGTGGCCAGTGGTGCCCGGCATCGTCAAACTGGGCGCGCCCGAGACCTATGTGAGTCGGGACAGCGACACCGGTCGCAGCGGGCCGGTGATGCAGACCCGGAACGTGCAGTACAACTATCGTTTCAAGCACGTCGCCTATATCGGGTCCGCCGGGAGCTTGAGCACGAGCAACCCGAACCCGCCGAAATGGCAGCTGCGGCTGTTCGGAATGGACTACAAGAACGGTGACGCCGTGAAGGTCTTCGTCAATCCGGACAACCCGTCTGACTCGACGCTGAGCCCCGGTAGCGGCGCGGCCTATTTCCTCTGGGCGGTCGCAGCGGGATTTGTGGTGGTGGCTTATTTCATCGGGACGCACGGCTAGGCACCGCATGCCGCGCAGATGCATTGGCAGCTACGCCGGCATCAAAGCTAGAGATGCGATGCGCGCGGCGTGATCAGCGTCGCCTCGATCTCCGTAAAAATACGCGTCAGCCGCTCCGCCCATTCGGTCTGGCCGCTTGGGTCGGTGATCAGATCCTGCCGGATCTCGATGCCCGTATTCATTAGTCCGCGTTTTTCGCCATGCACGGGAATTGTGTAGTCGGTCGCGTCGGAGACCGCATAGGGTTCGTTGTCGCCCACCACCAGATCGGCTTCGGCGCGCAACAGCTGCAGCAGCAACGGTGGCAGTTTGCTGTCGTGCTGATAGAGCGTGCCGATATGCCAGGGGCGGGGAATGCCGGCATAGACAGGCGTGAAACTGTGCAGCGACACCAGCACTGTCGGCTGGCCCTTTGCCTGCCTGGCATCGATCACCTCGTCGATGCGCCGGTGATACGGATCGAAGATCAGCTCGCGCCGGCGCGCCTTCGCATCGGACGTGAGACCGTCATTGCCGGGCACGGTGGTCGCCTCGCTGATCAGCGGAATCGCGCTCACGGCGTCCGGCGGGCGGTTGCAGTCGATGACGAGCCGCGAATAGCGCTGGGCCACGAGATGCGCATCGAGCGCCCGAGCCATCTGCTCGGCCACGCCGGCGATGCCGACATCCCAGGCGATGTGGCGGACGAGCTCGCTCTCGGGCAGGCCGAGATCGCCGAGCATGTCGGGAATCAGCCGGCCGTAATGATCGCAGGTCAGGAGAAAAGGGGATGTGCCGGCGGTATTGAGTTCCAGAACGGGCGGAACCTCCTGGGGGCCGAGACGTAGGGATGTGTCTTGATTGCTATCCAAGGCTCTGTCCAAGATTCTGTCCAAGGCTTTTTCCCGATATTGCCTAACGATGCGGCATCCCGGCCTGTGATTCTGCAGGCTTCCGTATAAATTACACGGGACAAATCACGCATGAACGAACCATTGATGCCCCTGCTCACGATTCATCACAAGACCGAATATCGCTACGCGCATCCCGTCGCATTCGGCGAACACCGGATCATGCTGCGGCCGCGCGATGGCCATGATCTGCGCATGCTCAATGGCAAGCTCGAGATCACGCCCGAGCCGGCGTCGCTGCGCTGGATCCATGACGTGTTCGGCAATTCAGTGGCGATCGCCACTTTCGATGAGCACGCGCGCAAACTCACCTTCGTATCCACCGCGACCATCGAACATCTGCCATCGGATGAGTTCGCGCTGACCGCTGATGACAAGGCCTATTTCTATCCGTTCCTCTATGACGCCGAGGAGCTGCCCGATCTGCAGGAATTCATCCGGCCGCAATATGGCGATCCCGATGGCGAACTCGCCGCATGGGCGCGCGGATTTCTCGATCCGCAGGGCCGCACGCCGAGCGTCAATATTCTGACCGGCATGACGCTCGGCATCCGCAAGCAGTTCGCCTATCGCAAGCGCTACGAGCACGGCACCCAGCATCCGCTCGATACGCTGCAGACCAAATCCGGCACCTGCCGCGATTTCGCGCTGTTCATGATCGAGGCGCTGCGCCGGCTCGGCATCGCCGCGCGTTTCGTGTCGGGCTATCTGTTCATCCATGGCGATCGCGAGCACAATTATGTGGGCGGCGGCTCGACCCATGCCTGGGTGCAGGTCTATCTGCCGGCCGCAGGCTGGATCGAATTCGACCCGACCAATGGCATCATCGGCAGCAAGGATCTCATTCGCGTCGCGGTGGCGCGCGATCCGCGCCAGGCGGTGCCGCTGCACGGCACCTATATGGGCTCGGCCGATGCATTTCTCGGCATGGATGTGAGTATCAATGTGGTGTCCGCGGGCGACGATGTCGCCGCGGCGCTGGCCGAGAAAGTCTGACTTAGATCATGCCCGATCGCGTTTTCGTCTATGGCACGCTGATGCGCGGCTTCGATCACCCGATGTCGAAGCTGCTCTCGTCCGGTGCCGATTTCCTTGGTGAAGCCTCCTGCCGCGGCAGGCTGTACATGGTCGCGCATTATCCCGGCCTGCTGCATTCCGACGAGGCCAATGATGTCGTGTTTGGAGAGCTGTTCCGGCTGCGGAATGTGGATGAACTGATGGCCGCGCTCGACGACTATGAGAGCGTCGGCCCGGGCCATCCGCAGCCGAATCTGTATCTGCGTGAGCGGATTGCTGTGACGCTCGCCGATGGCAGCGTGAGCGAAGCCTGGACCTATATCTACAACAAGCCGGTCGATGAAACGAAGCGCATCATGTCGGGCCGCTTCCTGGCGCCTTAGGCAACCTTCTTCCGGCTCGCCACTTCCAGCCCGAACAAAGCCAGCGCAATCAGCGATGCACCGATGCCGATCAGCGCGATCATCGACGTGCCGCCTGATGCCACGGCAAATCCACTGAAGCCCGAACCGATCGCGCCGCCGAAAAACGCGCAGGCGAGAAACAGCGCGTTGAGCCGGCTGCGGATATGGCCGGCGAGGGCATAGATGGCGCGTTGTCCGGCAACGACATTACCCTGCGTGCCGGCATCGATCAGGATGCCCGCGATCACGAACAGCGTCACGGCGGTCGCGCCGCCGGTGTGGCCGCCGATCCAGGTCAGCACAAAGCTCACCAGCACCAGCAGCATTGCGGTGACGGTCACGAGATCGCCGCGGCCGCGATCGGCGAGGCGTCCGGCGAGCGGCGCTACCAACGCGCCGCCGGCGCCGGACAGCAGGAAGGCCGACATGGCGATATGGCCGAACGAGAACGGCGGCTGGTCCAGCACCAGCGGCATCGCCGTCCAGAACAGGCTGAAAGATCCGTAAAGCAGGCATTGATAGGCCGAGCGCTGTTGCAGCACCCGCGTGGTCAGCATCAGGTTCCACAGCGAATGGATCAGCGTCGCATAGGTCAACTCATGTTTCGGCTGCCGGCGCGGCAGCGCGATCATCATTAATGCGAATACGCCGCACATCAGCACCGCGGACATCACGAACACGGCGCGCCAGCCGAACGAGCCCGCCACCATGGTGGCCAGCGGCCGCGACAGCAGGATGCCGAACAACAGCCCGCTCATCACGGTGCCGACGATCTGCCCGCGCTGTTGCTCCGGCGCCAGATGCGCCACCACGGGCAGGATCATCTGGGTGCCGACGGCAGCGACGCCGAGCAGCAAGGTCGAGGCGATGAAGATCGCTGCAGTGGGGGCGGCTGCGGCGATCAGCAGGCTCACGATCAGGCTGCCCAGCGTGATCAGGATCAGCCGCTTGTTCTCGACGAGATCGCCGAGCGGCACCAGGAACAGCAGGCCCAGCACATAGCCGAACATCACCATGGTCAGCATGATGCCGGCCGACGACAGGTCGAGCCCGAAGCTCTCGCTGATCGGCCCCACCAGCGGTTGCGCGTAATAGATATTGGCGACGGTGACGCCGCAGGCGACGGCAAAGGAAAAAATCAGCCAGCCGCCGGGACCGGGGTCGCGGGCGAGATGTTCGGACGATGAGGACATGGAGGCTTTCAGGCGGGCGGAAGGTCAAGCGACATATGGCGCATGTGATGCCATGCCAGAAGTACGGCGTCTTGAATGGGAGCCATGCAGGTTGGATGTTCGGCGCTGGTCCCGCCCTCAGCCGCTCCTATGGAGCGGCGGGGAATGACGGGAGAGCTATGCCCGTTTCTTGGTCTTCGGCTTGGCTTTTTGCAGCATGTAAGACCGCAGCACCGCGTTCATTCGGCCCTGATAGCCATCGCCCTCGCTCTTGAAGAAATCCAGCACGTCTTCGTCGATGCGGATGGAGATGGCTCTCTTCCTGGCGGGCATGACGACGACGCCATCCGACCAGTCGATGTCGAGAGGCACGGCGTCGGGATCATTGCGAACCGCTTCTTCGATCTGTTCGTCGGTCAGTGCGTCGAGTGCGGCCCAATCGGTCCTGCCTCGAATAGGTTCGTATCTAGAGACGATCGTAATATTTTCTTCGCTCATCTTTTCGCGCGCGGCGCGCCGAGATGATGTGGCAGAATGTGTCGCGGATCGTGCACGCGATGGCGACTTCTCGCCCTTCGAGATAGCCGAAGATTTGGTACCTGATTTCGCCATGACGATCCGATCTCCGGACGAAAATGTAGCCATCAAAGATTTGTCGAACGTGAGCAAAGTCGATCTTGTGATCGATCAGATTGCTTTCGCGCTTGGCCGGATTCCAGCCGAACTCGGAAATGCCGACGAACAAATGCGCAAGGTTCTCTGTCATCGCAAAGCCCCGATCAACGCCAGCAACTATAGGGTGCTGGACGGGGAGTTTGCTACGCAAGAGTTAAGTGTCGTTGTATATACGATTGTATATGCGGCTGGTCAAGCCGCCTTCACCACCCGCACATCGACCTCGCGTTCCACATAGCTCCACTCTTCCGTCTCGCGCAGGCCGCCGACGAGATCCTCGAATTCCTGCGCGTGCTCCGGCGCATATTCGAACCAGGTGAGGAAATCGAAGGGCTCGCCGAGATCGCGCGAATGGTAGAGCTGGCGGGCGATGGCGGGCAGGTATTTCAGGCTGTCGGCGATGTGGCGGGATTTGTCTTCGAAGATGCGGCGGCGCTCGTTCTGGGTCATGTCCCACCACGCTGCGTTCTTCCTGATGGGGATCAGCGCGCCATGGGTTGCCTCAGGTCGGCCGAGCCCGGCCTGTGCCGCAACCAGCGCGATCTTCTCGGTGCGTTCGACATAGCGGACATGGCTGGCGACGCCGGCGAGGCGCCAGGATGTCTGCGACGGCAGCAGCGGCAGCGAGATGGCGTCGGCATGGGTGATGGACAGCGCCGCAACGGGTTTGAGCGTCTCGCCCTTGACGGGCGAGATCGAGATCACCTGCCATGCACCGGTATTTCCGCCGCGGAATGTCGTGAACATGGAATATGAGAGCGTGGAACCGGGGTGAGTTCAAGCAAATTGACACAAACTCGTCATTCCGGGGCGCGCGCGGCGACAGCCGCACGCGAACCTCAGCCATTCCAATTATCCCGAGATGTTCATCGTCGCTCGCTTCCCGGTGTCCAGTCGCGATGAACACAACGGGATTCCGGGTTCGCCCGCGCAAAAAATGCGCGCGCGCCCCGGAATGACGAGCTTTATTTTCGCCTGTGAATAGCGGGCGCAAGAACCGCAGGTTCAAATCTGCTCCCGGAAAACCTATATCCATGGTCGGCTGGGCCAAGGCTCATGGGCTAAAGCCCAAAAGGCTCACATCCGAGCCCGCAACACTTACCTAACCCGATCGCACGATAACTGCCCCATGCGCTTCACGCCCCAATTCCTCGACGATCTGCGTGCCCGGCTTCCGGTTTCGGAAGTCGTGAGCAAGCGCGTCAAGCTGAAGAAGGCAGGGCGGGAGTGGAAGGGGCTGTCGCCGTTCCAGCAGGAGAAGTCGCCGTCGTTTTTCGTCAATGACGAGAAGGGATTTTATCACGACTTCTCATCAGGCAAGCATGGCGACATCATCAATTTCGTGATGGAGACCGACGGCGCCAGTTTCGTCGAGGCGGTGGAGCGGCTGGCGCAGATGGCGGGTGTGGCGCTGCCGGCGGCGACGCCGGACGCGGCGCGCCACGAGCAGCGCCGCAAGACGCTTTATGACGTCATGGATCTCGCAGCAAAATTCTTCGCGGAGACGCTGGTGGGGCGCGAAGGCGCACGCGCGCGCGGCTATCTCGCCGATCGCGGTATCACGCCCGCGGTGCAACTCCAGTTCCGCATGGGCTTTGCATCCGAAGATCGTTTCGCACTGAAGGAATATCTTGGCGCCGCCGGCGTGCCCGTGTCCGACATGGTCGAGGCCGGATTGCTGATCGGCGGCGAAGACATCCCGGTGCCCTATGATCGCTTTCGCGATCGCGTGATGTTTCCGATTTCCGACGTGCGCGGACGTATCATCGCCTTTGGTGGCCGCGCGCTGAAGAAGGATGCGCCGGCGAAATATCTGAACTCGCCGGAAACACCGCTGTTTCACAAGGGCGACAATCTCTACAACCTGCCGATGGCGCGCAAGGCCGCGCATGACGGCGCGCCTTTGGTGGTGGTCGAAGGCTATGTCGACGTCATCGCCATGGTCGGCGTCGGCTTTCCCGGTGCGGTCGCGCCGCTCGGCACGGCGCTGACCGAGAACCAGCTTCAACTGCTGTGGAAGATGGCTGACGAGCCCATCCTGTGTTTCGACGGCGACAAGGCCGGCCAGAAGGCGGCATGGCGCGCGGCCGAACTGGCGCTGCCGCATCTCAAGCCCGGCAAGAGTCTTCGTTTTGCGCTGCTGCCTGAAGGGCAGGACCCCGACGACCTCGCGCGCTCCGGCGGCCGCGCGGCCATCGAGGACGTGATGGCGGCGGCGGGCACGCTGTCGGATCTGATCTGGGCGCGCGAGATCGCCGGCGGCACCTTCGCGACGCCGGAGCGCCGTGCGGCGCTGGAGGCGCGCATCAACGAATTGTCGAACGGCATCCGCGACGATGTGGTGAAGAAATACTACCGCCAGGACATGACCGAGCGGCTGCAGCGCGCCTTCGGCACCGGTCCGCGAAACTACGGCGGTAACAACGGTGGCCGCGGCGGCTTCCAGCAGGGCGGCGGAGGCGGCGGTTTCGCCCGTTCTCCGCGCCCGTTCACCCCCGGTCCGGCCGGGCGAATCAGTGGCGGCGGGCGCGGCGGGGCCAGTGCCGGGCCCCAGACCATCCAGCGCGGGCCCTATCAGGTGGTCAGTCCACAGCTTGCGACCTCGTCGATCATGCGCGGCCAGCGCAGCGCCATTTCGAGGCGCGAGGCGCTGATCGTGCAGTCGCTGATCAACCATCCCTGGCTGCTGCATGACCGGCTGGAGGAGGTGGCGGCGCTGGAACTCGCCCATCCCGAGATGCACCGGCTGCGTGCCGGGATCATCGCGGCCTTTGCCCATGAGCATCATCACGGCGATGAGGCCGAGCAAAGTGAACAAATGCGTTCAGATCTGGTTAAAGCCGGATATTCTGAGCAATTACAGCATGTTGAGCAGGCAGTTACCACTCAGGCGGTGTGGGCGGCGCGGCCTGGTGCGGCCCGCGAGGATGTTCTTTCCACCTGGACGCAGCTCGTTGCCTTGCATCGCCAGTGGCACTCATTACTTAGGGAGCTTAAAGACGCGGAGCTTGCTCTGGGCGCAGAAGCGAGCGAAACGAACTACGGCTGGTTGCGCGATGTGAAGGCCCGGTTGGCTGAGGTCGACGGGATCGAGGCGCTGATCGAGGGGTTCGGAGAATCCTCGGGGCGGTTCCAGCGCAGTTCGTAAGACAACTTTGCTGCGGATGGTGCCCGGGCAAACCGCGAAAAGACTCGCCAAACCCATGGTTTGGCTGCAAAAACAGGGTTAATCCGGGCTTAAGGCTCTCCACGTTAAGGGTCTGGGCTTAAGTAGTGAAAACCGCGAAGACGACGTCGGGGGTGGCGATGGATATGCGCCGCCCTTTGTGCGTCAAGCGGTGACGATGATTGGATCGGGGCGCTTGCGCCCCCTGGATTGATAGCGGGGCGGTGACGCCCCCGGCGTGAGCGCGTTTCAGGAGCATTGAATGGCCACCAAGGCAAAGACGCTGCAGACCAAGGACAAGGAAAAAGACGACAAGGCAGCTGACACGCCGGAGAAGGACTCCGCAGACGCGCCGTCACCTTTGCTCGACCTGTCCGACGCTGCCGTCAAGAAGATGATCAAGCAGGCCAAGAAGCGCGGCTTCGTGACCTTCGATCAGCTCAACGACGTCTTGCCATCTGATACCACCTCTCCTGAACAGATCGAAGACATCATGTCGATGCTCTCCGACATGGGCATCAACGTTTCCGAAAACGAAGACAGCGACGGCGAGGAAGAGAGCAAGGACGAGGACGACGATACCGACAACGAACTCGTCGAAGTCACGCAGAAGGCCGTCACCGAAGTCAAGAAGTCGGAGCCCGGCGAGCGCACCGACGATCCCGTCCGCATGTATCTGCGCGAGATGGGCACCGTCGAGCTGCTGTCGCGCGAAGGCGAAATCGCGATTGCGAAGCGCATCGAGGCCGGCCGCGAGGCGATGATCGCAGGCCTCTGCGAAAGCCCGCTGACCTTCCAGGCCATCATCATCTGGCGCGATGAACTCAACGAAGGAAAGATCTTCCTTCGCGACATCATCGATCTCGAAGCGACTTACGCTGGCCCCGACGCCAAGAACAACATGAACCCGGCGCTGATCGCACCGCCCACCGGCGATGGCGAAGCTGTGGCCGAAGGCGCCGAAGCCGTGGCGGCTCCGCCTGCTGCCCCGCCGTCCGCCACCCCGTTCCGTCCGGCGCCGCCGCGTTCGGCGCCTGCTGCGGCTCCCGCCGGCGAAAGCACGTCGGAAGGCGCTGCTGACGGCGACATGGACGACGACGAGTTCGAGAACCAGATGTCGCTCGCCGCCATCGAGGCCGAGCTGAAGCCGAAGGTGGTCGAGACCTTCGACAAGATCGCCGACAGCTACAAGAAGCTGCGCAAGCTGCAGGAACAGGACATTGCGAACCAGCTCGAGAGCGCCTCGCAGGGCCCCTCGCTGTCGCCGTCGCAGGAGCGCAAGTACAAGAAGCTCAAGGACGAGATCATCGTCGAGGTGAAGTCGCTGCGCCTCAACCAGGCGCGTATCGATTCACTCGTCGAGCAGCTCTACGACATTAACAAGCGTCTCGTCTCGTTCGAAGGCCGCCTGCTGCGCCTCGGCGACAGCCACGGCGTCGCGCGCGAGGACTTCCTGCGCAACTATCAGGGCTCGGAGC
Organism: Tardiphaga sp. 42S5; assembly: GCF_034044155.1. Taxonomy (NCBI): domain Bacteria; kingdom Pseudomonadati; phylum Pseudomonadota; class Alphaproteobacteria; order Hyphomicrobiales; family Nitrobacteraceae; genus Tardiphaga; species Tardiphaga sp. 42S5. Next base: position 2,011,470 of record NZ_CP139027.1, read on the forward strand.
TCGATCCGCGCTGGCTCAACCGCGTCTCGAAACTCTCGGCCAAGGGCTGGAAGAACTTCGTCGCCATCGAGAAGGACCGCATCAAGGAACTGCGCGGCGAAATCCAGCAGCTCGCGGCGCTCACGGGTCTTGAGATCGGCGAATTCCGCAAGATCGTGCACGGCGTGCAGAAGGGCGAGCGCGAAGCCCGCCAGGCCAAGAAGGAGATGGTGGAAGCCAACCTCCGTCTCGTGATCTCGATCGCCAAGAAGTATACGAACCGCGGCCTGCAGTTCCTGGATCTCATCCAGGAAGGCAATATCGGCCTGATGAAGGCCGTCGATAAGTTCGAATATCGCCGCGGCTACAAGTTCTCGACCTATGCGACCTGGTGGATCCGGCAGGCGATCACGCGTTCGATCGCCGACCAGGCCCGCACCATCCGCATTCCCGTGCACATGATCGAGACGATCAACAAGATCGTGCGTACCTCGCGTCAGATGCTCAACGAGATCGGCCGCGAGCCGACCCCGGAAGAGCTCGCCGAAAAGCTCGGCATGCCGCTGGAGAAGGTGCGCAAGGTTCTGAAGATCGCCAAGGAGCCGCTGTCGCTCGAAACCCCCGTGGGTGACGAGGAAGACTCGCATCTCGGCGATTTCATCGAGGACAAGAACGCGATCCTCCCCATCGATGCGGCGATCCAGAGCAACCTGCGCGAAACCACCACGCGCGTTTTGGCCTCGCTCACCCCGCGCGAAGAGCGCGTGCTGCGCATGCGCTTCGGCATCGGCATGAACACCGACCACACGCTGGAAGAAGTCGGCCAGCAGTTCTCGGTGACGCGCGAACGTATCCGCCAGATCGAAGCCAAGGCGCTGCGCAAGCTGAAGCACCCGTCGCGGTCGCGCAAGCTGCGCTCGTTCCTCGACAACTAATACAAGTCAGTTTTGACTTACAAAATGCCCGGCCTCGCGCCGGGCATTTTCGTATCCGCACGGCCTTGCGTGCCGTACGGCCAGTCTGTGCCGCCTCAATGGGTATTGGTATCTTTCCACTTCTCCAGGTCGGGCTTTTTGCGCTTGGGGTCGAACTGCTCCTTTTCGGGAACGCCCTTCCACGGCTGGTCGGTCTGCTTGTTCGACGCGCCCGCGCCCTCGTGCGGCTTGTCCTTCGGTATCTCGTTGCTCATCATCGCTCTCCCGGTGAACTGCCGGGCAAACCCCGGCCTGCCGAACTGGTTCCGGCGCCGGGAACAAATCGGGCGGGTCCCGCTTGAGTCGGGATTGTGTCGCGTCGTGTGAGTTGGAGTATTGCCATGGCCCCGCGTGCCAATTGGAAGGGCTTTTTGCGCCTGTCCCTCGTGAGCTGTCCGGTCGCGCTGTATCCCGCCACGTCGGATTCCGAGAAGATCAGCTTCAACCAGATCAACCGCAACACCGGCCATCGCATCAAATATCTGAAAGTCGATGCGGATACCGGCGAGGAGGTGGCGGCGGACGACATCATGAAGGGCTTCAAGGTCGATACCGATACCTATGTCGAGGTGTCGAAAGACGAACTCGACAACATTGCGCTGGACTCCACCCGGACCATCGAGATCGACGAATTCGTGCCGAAGGCGGATATCGACCCGCGCTACGCCATCCGTCCCTATTACCTCGTGCCCGACGGCAAGATCGGCCACGACGCCTATGCGGTGATCCGCGAGACCATTCGCGACATGGGCAAGGTGGCCATCGGCCGGCTCGTGCTCACCAATCGCGAGCACATCATCGCGCTGGAGCCGCTGAAGAACGGGCTGATGGGCACGCTGCTGCGCTATCCCTATGAGGTGCGCGACGAGGCGGAGTATTTCGACGACATCCAGGAGGTCAAGGTCACCAAGGACATGCTCGATCTGGCGCGGCATATCGTGGAGCAGAAGGCCGCCGAATTCGAGCCCGGCAAATTCGAGGATCGCTACGAGTCCGCGCTGGTCGATCTCGTCAACCAGAAGCGCAGCGGCGTCGCCATCAAGCCGCATGGCAAGGCGCGGCCCGGCACCAATGTGGTCGATCTGATGACCGCCCTGCAGCAGAGCCTCAAGGGCGGCGGCGCCGCGCCGACGCCGAAGGCGAAGAAGCCCCCGAAACGCGCCACCGGCCAGAAGGAAATGCTGCTGCCGATCACCGGCAAGAAGGAGCCCGCGCCGGCGAAGAAGGCGGTGCGGCCGGTGGCCAAAGGGGTGACCAAGGGCAGGAGGGCGGGATGACGCGGGCCTGGACCCCGTCGCTGGTGCCGGATGCCGGCGAGCAGACCGTCTATCTCGTGCTGGATTGTTTCGACCGCGCCGGCTGCGCCTGGCGCGAGGCCGATGTCGCGGCGACCGATCTCGAAACCGTCATCGCCGACCTGATGTCCGGCCAGTACAACGATCCGCAGCGCGTGATCGCCTTCAACACGGCCGAACGCTGGGCCGACGACGTGTCGGAAGACGTCGCCCGCGAGATCCGCCGCCGCGCCGATCGCAATTACGAGGACGTCACCTCGTCGCTCGACGACTTCGTCCAGCGCCACGCCGGCCGCGAGCAGCAGCTCACGCTTAGGCTGGCGTGACGAGGGCCTGAAGTACTTCTCCTACGAGAGGATGCCCGAATAAAAAGGCGGACCGCAAGGTCCGCCTTTTTTATCGTGCGCGCTCTTAACCTCTCCCCGCCATGCGGGGAGAGGTCGACCGGCGGAGCCGGTCGGGTGAGGGGCCGTCACCAACGCAGCCTCAATCACCACCTTTCGGGTCGCACTCGCTGTGCGCGGGAGCGGGAGAGGGGGCGCCACACACGCCGCCACCCACGTTGATAACTCCGTCACACCCTTTGATTGCACCCGTTCCGGCGCTAGCGTCGGGCATTGCCGTTGCACATTTTCACCCGAGGACATTGCCATGACGTCACTCGCGCCGATGCTGCTCAGCCAGCGCGTTGCCCAGGTCTGCCTGTTTCTGGTTGGCGCCATCGCCATCTTCGGTGGCTCGCTGCAGATGTATCTGGGCCAGCCCGAGACGGCGCCGCGGCTCGACAACGTGCATCGCTTCATGGGCGGCATCTATCTGATGTCGGGCGTCATGGGCCTGTGGGCGGCATCGACCATTCGCGAGCACAACACGCTGATCTTCCTGATGGCGGCGACGGTGTTCGTCGGCGGCCTCGGCCGCGTGCTGTCGATATCAAAGGTCGGCCTGCCCGAGCCGCATGCATTGTGGATCACCTATCTCGTGCCGGAGCTGGTGCTCCCGTGGATCATCATCGCGGCGCAGGCGATGACGAACAGGCAGATGGCGGGTGGGGCGGGGTGAGGACAATTTCGCGTGGATGCAGCTACAGATCCGGACCGAAGTGCAGCGCACCTGCGCTATCCCACGTTTGCTTCCTAAGCCGATCGAAAACGTTCAAAGCCTATTGCCTTTATGACGCTCGTGTGTGCGCCTCAGAACAGTAAGTCAACGCAAGTAAGAGGGTTTCATGGTCGACTATCAGATAAAAATTGAAAACTGCAACAGCATAGATTGCGCTGATATTCTTATTAAGAAAGGTAGCTTGAACATAAAGTACGGCCCCAATGGGCTAGGCAAGAGTACTATTGCTAGAGCAATAGTAAGCCAAGCCCGTGATGATGGAAGTCTTGAGTCGCTAGCGCCTTTCAAAGGCCGGGGCAAGGCTGGGGCAGGCCAACCAAAAGTGAGCGGTATCGATGGGATAGCATCGGCTCTCGTGTTCGACGAAGGGTATGTCAATCAATTTGCGTTTCAACAGGATGAAGTTGTCAAGAACAGTTTTGATATCTTCATTAAAACTGCAGAGTACGACAAAACGATGCTTGAGATTGAAGCTCTGTTTGCGGGCATCAAAAAAGCATTCTCGGATGACGTGGAAATAGAACAGACGACGAAAGACCTGAAAGAGCTCCGCGACGCTTTCGGAAAAACCAACGCGGATGGCTCAATTGCGAAATCGAGTAAGCTGCTGAAGGCTTATGGCTCAGGCAACAAAATCGAAAATATACCGGAAGCTCTCAAACCTTTTGAATCGTTCATCAAAAGCCAAGATCCATCGAAGTGGATTGGATGGCAGATCAAGGGCAATGAATTCCTGAAACTTGGGGATACGTGTCCATATTGCTCAACAGTCTTGCCGGATGGGCCACAAAAGGACATCCCGCTTGCTGTTGCAAAAGAGTATGATGCAAACGCGATTGCGCACCTCAACACTCTTAAGGCTGTGATCGAACGTCTTGGGAAGTATTTCAGTCCCAAAGGCCAAGAAAACCTTGAGAAGATTACTAAGGCCAAGCTCGAACTGACGGCGCCAGAGAAAAGTTTTCTGAGCGGCCTCAAGACCGATATTGAAGCGCTTATTGCTATGCTCGAAGGGCTTCGAACAATCTCATTCTTTTCTTTGCGAGATGTTGATGAGATCGCCGATAAGATTCGGCTGTTGAAGATCGATCTCGGCATGACCGAGAAACTGGACTCAGTTGAAACCCGAAAAGTAACTGACCCGATTAATGCGCAACTTGAAGAGCTCATCAAACAAGTGGGTACCCTGAAGGGCAGCATCAATAGACATAAAGCTAGGATCAAGAAGGCGATTGAAGAGAATCAAGACAGCATCAATAGCTTCTTGAAGTCGGCTGGATACAAATATTCTGTAGTCATTATCCCTGAACCAGACTCGTATAAAATGAAGCTCCTGCACAAGGATCTGGCTGGCCATATCGACTCTGCGTCGAAACATCTGAGCTACGGCGAAAAGAATGCGTTCGCACTAGTGCTCTTTATGCATCAAGTTCTGAGCGAAAGCCCTGACATTGTCATTCTCGATGACCCTATATCGTCATTCGACAAAAACAAAAAATTCGCAATCCTGTATGAACTATTCAGGGGCAAGGCCAGCCTGCGAGATCGGACTACACTCATGCTCACTCACGATATTGAGCCGGCCATTGATGTGATTAAGAGTACCGCGAAAGTGTTTGAAGGATCTAATCCCTCCGCGACTTTCCTATCATCTAAGGGTGGTCTCGTGACCGAGGTGCAGATCAAGCCCAACGACATCCATACGTTCGCGAAAATCTGTACAGAAATATTGTCAGCTCCGGGCGATACACTGATCAAGTCAATATATTTGCGGCGCTTCTTTGAGATAATGGACAATATGGGGTTGGAGTATAATCTTCTTGCCAGTTTATTCAAAAAGCGGACGACGCCAACCATTCAGTCGGCGGCCGAAAACCGCGATATGACAGGGGCCGAGAAATCCCAAGCGGTAGCGGAGATTAAGAAACGTATCGCAGAGTTCGATTACGATACTCTGTTGAATGTGGTAAGCGATGATAGCGCTATGAAAGCGAAGTTCTTTGCGACCGAAGTAGGCTATGAGAAAATTCAGCTGTTCCGCATTATTAGAGGAAAGCATGAGGACGACGTCATAACGAAGTTTATCAATGAGTCGTACCACATTGAAAACGAGTATGTGATGCAGCTGAACCCTCATAAATTTGAGGGTGTTCCTGAATATGTTGTCGATGAGTGTAGTAGGCTCCTCAACGCAGCATAGAATGGCGAATAGAGCAGCGGTAGCCCGGATGAGCGCAGCGGCATCCGGGATTTATCGACGCGGATAATCGACCCCGGATCTCGCAGGCGCTCAGTCCGAGCTACTGGCGTAGTAATTCCTGGCGTGATCTCAGGGAAGCTGAGGTCGCGAGTCGGAATCCTGATTGAGTGAAAACATATCGGGATTCCGGACGGGGGAGTTTGTGGCACTACCCCACCCGGCCAGCCAGTCGCACTCGGGAGGCCGGAGCGGCTTTGGTTTGAGCGTTAGTTGGTCGGAAATTTGAGGGCTGCCATCGGCAGTTCGGCCACTCTCGCTAACGTCGTTTAGCGTAAAAAAAGCGGCAGGCTTTGCCTATCGCTTTTCGTTTTATGATGTTCGATTGAACAGCGCCTACTTCTTCTTCGCGCCCACGCGCTCGACGCTCTTGATCTCCAGCGCCGGACGGCCGGACTTCTCGGCGATCTCGCGGTCCTGCTCGGCGATGGCGGCCTTGGCCGGCTCATCGCCGTCGAGTCCCCCCAGCAATTCGGAGGGCACGCGGCGGTTGGAGCGCTGCGAGCCGTCTTCATAGAAGACGTTGAAGAAGGCGAATTCGCCTTTGGGATTGGTACCGGGTTTCTTGGCCATGGCGGTTAAGTGGGGGATGGCGCAGGCGAAGTCAAAGCCTTAGCGCGCAAAGCGTGCATGCATCTGTGGGCAAAAGCGGGCAGTGGTTACCGGCGCGGTGCGCCGCCCGGCCCGCGATCAAAAGTTCATGATTTGTTCTTGACGTTTCAGGAGTAAGGATTATTATCCCCCGCGTCCTGCCCCACCGAGAGGGGCGATCGCGATCGTCACGTTCGCGGGGTGGGATGCGGTGGACGCCGGAGATGCGGCGTCACGCGGTTCATGGGGGAACGTCTGTCTTCGGGCAGGACGGATCTGCGCCAGCACTGCCACTGGCAAGGAGACGGCCGACCTTGGGATGGAAAGACTCTCTGGACAGTGTGACGGACGACCAAGTCAAAACGCGTTCGGCCAAGTGCTTTGCGGCTACCCTGTCCCTCCGCCCTGGGACATTAATTTTGGTGATGGGACCGTTCGCCATGGCAGATGTGCAAGCAACCGAAAAAACACCGCAGGCGGAACGTCGGGCACTCGCTCGGCGCCTCCGAAAGTCCTGATGCACTCTCAATTGCGGAAGACCGCATTCGCATCAGGCCCAAGGGTGCAACGGGCACCCGGCGTTCCGCACGCCCTCTCGCAAGAGGGCGGGAATGCAAGAGACGACGGCGCCCCCGCGCCGCAAACAATGGGGGCGATGACGCATGTCTGAAGATCCCACGCACGTCATTCCGGGGCGCGGCCGGCGCTTGCCGGACGCGAGCCCGGAATCCCGACATGGGAGGCTCAGATAGCGCTAGGCCATGTCGGGATTCCGGGTTCACGCTTGCCGCCTTCGGCGTCGCGCGCGCCCCGGAATGACGAGAACAAGGCGCGCCGTTGTTCGGACACACCGGTCATGCCACACTCCGGTATCGCCAACCCAACAGGTTTTTCATGATCAATCGTATCTCCGCCATTGCCATTGCCGCTGTTTCCTTTGCCTCGGTTGCGCTGACGGCCACACCCTCGCAGGCCGCCAAATGCGGCGGCGATTTCCAGGGCTTCATTGCGCAGATGTCGCAGGAGGCGGCCGCCGCCGGCGTGTCGCAGGGCGTGATCTCGCAGGCCTTTGCCGGCGTCACGCAGGACCCCGCGGTGCTGTCCTTCGATCGCCGCCAGCGCGGCACCTTCAACAAGAGCTTCGAGCAATATGTCTCGACCCGCGTCGGCCAGGGCCGCATCTCCATGGGCTTGCAGATGATGCAGCGTCACGCCTCGCTGCTGTCGCGCATCGAGCAACGCTTCGGCGTGCCGCCTGAAATCGTGGTGGCGATCTGGGGCCTCGAGTCGGATTTCGGCAAGGGCGACATCGGCAAGATGCCGGTGATCCGCACGCTCTCCACCATGGCGCATGACTGCCGCCGCACCGAACTGTTTCAGGGCGAGCTGATCGCGGCGCTGAAGATCCTGCAGCGCGGCGACCTGCCGCAGCGCGACCTGGTCGGCGCCTATGCCGGCGAACTCGGCCAGACGCAATTCCTGCCGTCGAGCTACATCAAATACGGCGTCGATTTCGACGGCAACGGCCATGTGGATCTGCGCCATTCGGTGCCGGACGTGCTGGCCTCGACCGCGAACCTCTTGAAGACCGCGGGCTTCAAGGGCGGCCAACCCTACGGCGAGGGCACGGCGAATTTCGAGGCGATGCGCGAGTGGAACAGGGCCACGATCTATCGCAAGACCATCGGCTATTTCGCCGATCGCCTGGCGGCGGGGCGATAGGCCACGGGACGATAGGGGGAGAGGGCGCGGTTTTAAACTTGTGTTAAGCCGCGCGACCGCCGGGCGAACTTGGGGAACCCCGATGGTGAAAGTCGGATTAACTCATTCCCTTTCACTCTTTCAAAACCACACTGGGGATTATCCGCCGCGAGTCAGATTCCGTTAAGCGTCGCCGACGCATTTTACCACCTGCTGGGAACGAGTGGTGAGAGTGATGGCGGGGATCGACAGCAGCGCGCAGAAGCGCGACGCACAACGTGGCGGGTGCCGCCGATGTTGAACGTCGGCACGCTGTTCACGGTGTTTACCGTCAATTTCCTCGCCCTCGGCGTGGTCTGGGCCTATGTGGCCACCAGCTATCCCAATCTGCATGCGGCGCGTTACTGGACCGCAGCCGCGCTCACCGCAGCATTTGGCACCGCCGTCTCGGTGCTGCGCGGCACCGATGTCGATCCGCTGATCCCCATCGTGCTCGGCGGCGGTCTTCTGCTATTTGCGACCAGTCTCGCCACCATCGGCATGAACCAGTTCTATGGCCGCCCGGCCGGATGGCGCCCGCAAGTGGCGATCGTCGGCGCCAGCATGGCCGGACTGCTGCTGTTCACGCTGTGGCACGATAACATGGCGATGCGCGTGCTGATCTATTCCGGCGGCCAGTCGATCACCGTTGCCATGACCGTGCCGCTGCTGTTGTCGCGCAAGGATGGCGGCGGCAATGCCGGCGCCCGTCTCGCCGGCTGGCTCGCCATCGCGCTTGTCGTGGTGCATGCGGTGCGCTCGGCGGCGGCGCTGACGCAGATCGGCGGCGGCATGACCTTCGCCAATTTCAACAATCTCCAGGCCATGATGGTGCTGGTGCTGGTGTTTCTGGCGATGTCGTGGAATTTCGGATTCCTCCTGATGGCCATCGACCGCCTGCGCGGCGAAGTCGCCGAGCTTGCGCTGGTCGACGATCTCACCGGCGTCGCCAACCGTCGTCACCTCGTGCAGCGTCTCACCGAGGAATGCGCGCTGGCGCGCCGCACGCAAAAGCCGTTTGCGCTGCTGGCGATCGATCTCGACGGCTTCAAGGAAATCAATGACGGCCACGGCCATGCCGCCGGCGACGATTGCCTGCGCCACTTCACGCTGATGACCCAGAGCAAACTCCGCCCCGGCGATCTGCTCGCGCGTTCCGGCGGCGACGAGTTCAGCATCATCCTGCCGGCGACGACGCTGCATGAAGCGGCAAACATCGCGCGCCGTATTCTGGATGTGTGCCGTATCGACGCCGCGGGCTGTGCGCCCGGCGAGATTCCGATTGCGGCATCCATCGGCGTGGCGCAGTGGCACCCGCAGGTCGGGCAGTATCCGGAGCGACTGATCGCGGCTGCCGACCAGGCGCTCTATGCCGCCAAGAACGACGGCAAGAACCGCTTCGCCCTATGCGATCTCGAAGCGCCGTCGATGGTGCCGGATATCGACATGGACGAAGAGATCGCCCGCGCCCGCAAGCTCGCCTGATCGTCCGGGAACCTCAGCGATCGCGCCTGGCAGGGCGCGACGCGATGCCGCTTGCAGAGTCTGCGTGTGTCCCCCATGTCATGGCCATGATGAGCACAGGTCAATCAACCACTTACGACGCCGGCCGCCCGCGCAAGGCGGCGTCCGCGCATGGTCCGATCATCGATCAGGATGGTTTTGAGGTTCGGCCCGAGCAACTTCGGCCGGATGTGCAGGGCTTTCGGTTCGACTTCGGAGCGGGCGCCAATCCGTTTGCCAATCTCACGCGCGAGCAACGGCTGGCGCGGCTGGATGCGCTGGCGAAACTGCTCGACGTCGCCTTCATCGTGCCGGGCACCAAGATCCGCTACGGCATCGATGGCCTGATCGGCTTGATTCCGATCGTGGGCGACATCATCACCACGGCGATCTCGTTATGGGTGGTGCGCGAGGCGCGGGCGCTCGGTGCGCCGTGGCATCTCACGGCGCGGATGCTGGGCAATGTTGCTGTCGACGGTGCTGTCGGCATCGTGCCGTTTATCGGCGATGCGTTCGACGTGATGTTCCGGGCCAATGTCCGCAACGTCAGAATGCTGCGCAAGTGGCTCGAAAAACAGCCCAGACTCTAGTTCAGGGTCCGGGCTGCGATCGTCTCAATTCGTAAAGCTCAAGCTGCGTCGGCGTCGTCGGTCGCAGGCTCTTCGGCGCGCACGCGGCGCTCGAGCGGGAAGTCCTGGCTCTCATAGAGCGAGCGAATGCCGCTCTGGTCGAAACGCGCTTCCTCGACCTGCAGATAGGCGCCGTTCAGCGAGTCAGCCGGCAGCTCCTCGATCGCGAACTGGACGGCGGCGGCGGCCGTATCGAAACGACGATAGGCGAAACCGGCACGCTTTTTCTTGCGGATCGCGGCGGGGAAGAGTTCGGCTGCGGTGTTGTAGCTGAAAGCTGCCATGGTCGGGGACCTCATCTGAATACGCAACGAAACGACGCTTCATTCGCAATGCAGCCGATCCGGCGGCGCGCGGAACATCATTTCAGGACAGACCCCAATATAAGCACGTTTTGGCCGATTGCGACACCCGCGATACAGCATGATGAATCGCCGTGCGCAGACGGTATTGCCGTAATAGCTTTGTGATTTAAAGAGCTTAGCGCGCGCTTAAGGCATGGGCAGCGGCGCGCGCGGCGCAATATTTGCCTATTGTCCGGTCACGTCCGGCAGCGGCACGATTTTCAGGGGGGTGGTATAGGGCTCGACCCGCAGCGCCTCAGTCGACATAAGCCCCACCTGCCGCAAAGGCGCCTGCTCCAGCGCCCCGGCCTCAGCCTTGCGCACGGCGTACTGCCAGGCCGTCAGCGTACCCTTCTGGACCAGATGCTTGGCGACACCGCCGGCGTTTTTGGCTTCGAAAGTGGAGAGCTGGTCATCGTTAATGCCGATGATGATCTCGTCCTTGGCCGTGATCACCTTGAACAGCGACACCTTGTCGGTCGCCAGTGCGGGGTGGGACACCAAGCTTTCGAGAATGAGACCCGCAAGGGCAATGCCGAGCAACAAACGGTTTGAACGGGTAGACATCTTGGTACTTTCTTATTCTTCTTCGCGAACGTGCATGCCGCTGAGGCATGTTCAAGTAACAGGCAGTGAGCAAAGGTCGGGACAGAAATGCCCCGCGAGACTTCGATGAGTCGCGCGGGGCACTGAAACAGTTCGATACGAGATACGTATTTATTTAGGCTGAAGTTTCAAGGCCGCAGAGTTGATGCAATAGCGCAATCCCGTGGGTCCGGGGCCGTCGTCGAACACATGTCCGAGATGACCATTGCACTTGGAGCACAGCACTTCCGTGCGGATCATGCCGTGGGTCACATCGCGTTCTTCGTCGATATGACTTTCTCGTGAGGGCTGCGTGAAGCTCGGCCAGCCGCAGCCGGAATCGAACTTGGCGTGGGACTCGAATAGCGTCTGGCCGCAGCCGGCGCAGACGAAGGTGCCCGGCGTATGGTCATGTTCGTACTCGCCGGTGAACGGTCGCTCCGTCGCCTTTTCGCGCAGTACCGCATACTGCATCGGGGTCAGTTCGCGGCGCCATTCGGCTTCGCTCTTTTCGACCTTGCCGGGTGTCGTCTTCGTATCGGTCATTCTTTCTCCTTCCCGATCGGCCGTGGCTGCGAGCGCTCAGATCAGTTTGTGACCTTCGACGCGCTCACCAGCGTCGGCTTCTCGATATAGTTCTGGGCAAAGATCTTCTTCAGGTTCTCGACCTTCGGAATATCGTTATAGGCAATATAGGGCTGGTTCGGGTGCAGCGTCAGGTAGTCCTGATGATAAGCTTCCGCCGGATAGAAGGCTTCGAGCATGCCGAGCTTGGTGACGATCGGCTTCTTGTAGACCTTCGCAGCGTTGAGCTGGGCGATATAGGCTTCCGCTACTTTCTTCTGCTCCGGCGTCGTTGCGAAAATTTCCGACCGATATTGCGTGCCCGAATCCGGGCCCTGGCGATTCAGCTGGGTCGGGTCATGCGCCACCGAGAAATAGATCTGCAGGATCTTGCCGTAGCTGATCTTTTGCGGATCGTATTTGATCTCAACCGCTTCGGCATGTCCGGTGGAGCCGGTGCTCACCGCTGTGTAATTGGCGGAGCTCTTCGAGCCGCCGGCATAGCCGGACACAGCGTTGACGACGCCTGCCGTGTGCTGGAATACGCCCTGGACGCCCCAGAAGCACCCACCCGCGATGACAGCAGTCTGAATGCCGGTCGCGGCCGGGGTGTCCGCTGCGGGGGCGGGAATGATGACAGCCTCTTCGGCAGCAAAAGTGGGGGCCACGATGGCGGTTGAAATCGCCAATGCGCCGGCAAAGGCACAGAGCGAGAGGCGGCTGAACAGGGAGCGGCGCATAGCAGGTCCTCTTGGATGATCGATGGCCGGATATCGGCAGTCTAGACCGGGGCGCTGGGTTCGCAATCGGCATTTCCGGTCGGCACATCGGAGATACGGAAGCGGATGCAGGTTGTTACGCGATGCCGCACACGAGTTCGTGAAATGCCTCAGGGCAAGTTTATCGACGGCGTTTCAGTCGCTCGCAGCCAATACAGCGCGACTAGCAATATCCTAGATTATCTGAAACAACTAAAGCGAGTGGAAGTCGCTCAAGCTGATCGGATTGCCTTATGCGGACTTACTTCGAAAGGGCTATCCAAAATATCATAAAGCATGGCGACACGGATATCTTCCCGTTCCCCCATAGAGAACCTGATCTTCTTCGATAAAAAGGCTGACCTGATCGATTTATTAGTCGAGATGGACAAGGGATTTTCCGACCATTTAACCAAATTCCCTCCGACGAATCACAATGCCCTTGCGCCGATTAGTTACACAGGCTTTCGATGGGCCACTCAGATTGATCCCTTATGGAATGCCTATTTTCTAGGAATAGTTCTCTCGATCTCTGACGAGATTGAGAAGGCTCGGCTTCCAAGTGGCGATAGGAATATATTTTTGTATCGATTGAGTTGGGATGCGACTGAAGCCTCACTCTTTGATAACGATTATAATTGGCGAGAGTTTATGAAGCACTCGCTCAAGGTTGCTGCGGAGAGCAAATTCGTAGTCATTTGCGATATCTCCGAGTTTTATCCACGCCTCAATCATCATCGATTGGAGAATGCGCTAAAGCAGCTCAATCTTAAAGGGGATCAACCTCACAAGATTATGGAGTTCCTTTCGAATTTCTCTGACACTTACTCCTTCGGTATACCCGTTGGTGGCCCTGCGTCGCGAATTCTGTCAGAGCTTCTTCTTAATCAAGTAGACAGGCTCTTGAAATCAGAAGGGATAAAGTTTTGCCGTTTTGCAGATGACTATCATTTGTTTGCGGATAACTACGAAGGAGCATTTAAAAATTTTCTATTCCTTTCAGAGAAACTCCTAAGCAATCAAGGCCTCCAACTTCAGAAGGCCAAAACACGAATTATGTCCGGGAGCGAGTTTATCGCAACGAGTCCGTTGGCAAGCGAAGCGGAATCGCTCGATCACGGCGACGCCCAGCCAGTCATCAAGCGGCAAAGTCTTCTCAGTTTTTCGATAAAATTCGACCCCTACTCTCCGACTGCTGGAAGCGACTATGAAGCGCTAAAACTTGAGATTCAAAAATACGATGTTATCTCAATACTCAAGGCGGAGTTGACGAAGAGTCGAATCCACATAAGCCTATCCCGTAAAATAATATCAGCAATTCGATTTATTGATGATGATCAGCGCGACGATGCGGTGAATTCGCTCATTTCAAACGCTGATCTACTCTATCCAATTTACTCAAATGTTCTCATGGTGGCCAAATCTCTGTACCCGCATTTGAAAGAGGACACACAGCGTACTGTTGTACTGAGTGTAGCAAATCTTATCAGAGAAAAATCGCATGTTGTTCAGGGGGAGTTAAATCTTGCCTACGCAATTAGGTTGGTCGCAGAGTCTCAAGGGCCTGAGCTAGAGGAGTTGCTTGGTGCGACAGCGCGAGTGCATTTCAAGCGCGCGATCGCTAATTGAACGTTTGGAAGGTGGAGAGCCGGGTAGTTTGTCTGATCCAAATCCAGTTGAGATGGACGACGTGAACGAACAGTTGCGCCGTTTCAGGTCGTTCTTCCGAATCCTTGGTGAGGGGCGACCTATAGAGACAAAGCCACAATTTTCTGGGTGTGGTATTATCGATAGCTGCGAAGGAGATGTTTACTTCGATGGTCAGCTATTTGAGATAAAAGCTGGCGATCGGAATATAAGGTCAGTAGATTTGCGGCAGTTGCTTGTCTATTCTGCCCTCAATTTTGCGGAGAAAAAGCGAAAAATTGAACGGGTTGGATTGTTCAATCCCAGAATTGGGACTTATTTTTCAAGTACAATTGAGGAACTTTGTATTGAAATCTCAGGACGCTCGGCGATAGAGATGCTTTCCGAGCTTGTGAGAATATTTTCTAGCGGTGATATATCTCGTTAGTTTTTATAGGCGAAAAAGCCGCGGAACATGGGTCCCACGGCTCTTCGTTCAATGATGCGGCAATCCGCTTATGGGCAGGGATAACGATTGCCGTCGTTGTTCAGATAGGTGCCTGACGCCGGATCATAGGAGCGATAACGCTGCGAGCAATAGGCTGCGTTCTGCTGGGCGGCTGCGTTGGCCTGGCTGGCGGCAATGGCGCCGCCGATGATCGCGCCCGCTGCGAGGCCGCCGATCACGGCGCCAGCGCTGGGTCCGCGGCGATAGCCATAACCCGGACCGTAGCCATAGCGCGGGCCATAACCGTAACGGCGATAATACTGCACGTTCTCGGTGGCCGAGGGAACGGCGCTGGCGAGGCCGGGCTGACTGATCAGCGGCGCTGATGTCGCCGGCGCCGAAAACGCCAGCGCGCTTGCGCCGATCATCGTGGCCATCGTCAGGATTTTCGCGGGATGCATATCGAACTCCTTCTTATGCGTAAGTGGCCGAAACGCTTGGGTGGTCGCATGGTTCCGCGATGATAGTCGACCGAGATGCGTCAGATCAACGCATGTGATTGATTGCAAGGCGCGCGCGTTACACCACAATGCTCAAGCGCTTCGCGGCACGGGTGATGCCGGTGTAGAGCCAGCGGGCGCGGCTCTCCTGAAATGCAAAGCTCTCGTCGAACAGAACAACGTCGTCCCATTGCGAGCCCTGGCTTTTGTGCACGGTCAGCACATAGCCGTAGTCGAATTCGTCATAGGGCTTGCGCTGCTCCCATGGCAGCGTCTCAACGCCGCCCGAGAAACAGTCCGCGCGCACCGACACCTTGGTGACCTTGCCGCCGAAGTCCTCGTCGGGGGAAATCCGCATGGTGATGATCTGCGATTTCGATGCCGCGCGTGCCTTCACGCGCCACAGGCCGCCATTGAACAGCACTTTCTTGCGGTTGTTGCGCAGGCAGACCAGCTTGTCATTGGCCACCGGCAACAGGTCCTCGATGCCGAGTTTCTGACGCACGCGCATATTATAGGCGCGCCGCGTATTGTTGCGGCCGACCAACACCTGATCGGCAGCCATCACACGGTCCGGATCGAGCGCCTTGCGCGAGACGATTTCGCTGAGGCCGTATTGCCCGGGCTGCAGCGAGCGACCCTCGCGCACATCCATCGACATCCGCACGATCGGATCGTGCTCGGCCTGGCGATGCACTTCCGTTAGCATCACGTCGGGTTCGGTCTCGGTGAAGAAGCCACCGCCCTGGATCGGCGGCAACTGGGCGGGGTCGCCCAGCACCAGCAGCGGGCAATCGAACGACAGCAGGTCGCGGCCAAGCTCGGCGTCGACCATCGAACATTCGTCGATCACGATCAGCTTGGCCTTCGAGGCTGGCGCGTCATCCCACAATTCGAAATTCGGCTGTTCCTCGCCGCTCTCGCGGGCGCGATAGATCAGCGAGTGAATCGTGGAGGCGCCGTCGCAACCCTTGTTGCGCATCACCAGCGCAGCCTTGCCGGTGAAGGCTGCGAATTTCACCTCGCCGTCCACATTGTCGGCGACGTGCCGCGCCAATGTGGTCTTGCCGGTGCCGGCAAAGCCGAACAGCCGGAACACCTGCGGTGTGCCGTTGCGGCCTGGCTTCGCCTTCAGCCAGTCGTCGACGGCTTTCAGCGCGGCATCCTGATGCGGGGTAAAGGTCGGCATTGCGTCTCTGGAAAGCGGTGCGCAGCCATTTTGCCGCGACTCAGCGGGGAAAGCTAACCATTCAGGCGTCTGACGCAAGCCGGAGACCTCCAAGTCGTGTGCGCCAACGTGGCCGGTTGCTCATTGTCGTTCCATGACGCAGTTATTAGGCTGCTTGAGCCCAGGGAGCCCATTTTGGAACGCAGACTGCTTCAGACCGCACTGGCGATTGTCGGCCTCGTGGCCATCCTGTTCGGCCTGACCGGCGTGCTGTTCGGCACCAGCCTGTCGGGTGTCAGGCTGGGCGTGACGATGGAAGGCTATGTGCGCTTCATCAAGGGCGTGCTGGTGGCGGTCGGGCTGATCTACTGGTCGGCGATCCCACAGATCGAAAAACGCTTTGAGCGGATTTCGATCGTGACCTTTATTCTCGTGTTTGGTGCGGCTGCGCGTCTGCTGGCGGTGCTCAGTCACGGCTTTCCGACCGTGGGATTGCTGATCAGCCTGATCGGTGAACTCGTGGTCGTGCCGCTGATCTGGCTATGGCATCACCATCTGGTCCGACGAGGCGCGGTCGCATGAAGCGGATCGGCATTGGGATCGTCTATGTGATCGGCGCGATTTCGATCGGTTATCTCGCGCTCTACGCCTATGCGATGTTCACCCGGCAGGAGCTGACGCCGGGTGATCCGATCAAGATTTTTCGCAAGCAGGACGCGCCGAGCTATTCGCAGGGCACGTCGTTGTCGTTCTTCGCGTGATTACATCGCACCCATGGCCGCGCGATAGTCGCCGGCGCCTGCTCCAGCCGGGGTGATCGGCAGACCGCCATCGGCATATTCGTTCAGCTTGTTGCGCAGCGTGCGGATCGAGATGCCAAGAATGTTGGCCGCATGGGTGCGGTTGCCGAGGCAGTGCTTCAGCGTCTCCAGGATCAGATCGCGCTCGACGTCGGCTACGGTGCGGCCGACCAGCGCGCGGGTGACCGTTTCGGCGGCCATAGTTGCATGCGCGACGGCAGGCGGGGTCTTGGCGAGGTCGAGACGATCGCCATCCGGGGTCAGGATGGCATCCGCGCCGATCTCGTCGCCGTTGGCCATCAGCACCGAACGGTGGATCGTGTTTTCGAGTTCACGGACGTTGCCCTGCCAGCGATTGGCGGTGAGTACGCGGCGCGCCTCGGCGGAGATCGGGCGCACCGGCACGCCATTGGCGTCGGCATATTTCTTGGCGAAATGCTGCGCCAGTTCGAGAATATCGGCCGGCCGATCGCGCAGCGGCGGGATCTTCAGGTTCACGACGTTGAGACGAAACAGCAGATCCTCGCGAAAGGTGCCTTCGCGCACGGCGTCGGAGAGATTGCGGTTCGACGTCGCGATGATGCGAATGTCCACCGGCACCGGCTTGGTGCCGCCGACGCGGTCGATGACGCGCTCCTGAATGGCGCGTAGCAGCTTCGACTGCAGCCGGACGTCCATTTCCGAGATTTCGTCGAGCAGCAGCGTACCGCCGGTGGCTTCCTCGAATTTGCCGATGCGGCGTGCGATGGCGCCGGTGAAGGCGCCCTTCTCATGGCCGAACAGTTCGGACTCCAGGAGATGCTCGGGGATCGCGGCGCAGTTGATACTGATGAAGGGCTTCTTGGCGCGGTTCGAGCGGGTGTGGACGTAACGCGCCAGCACTTCCTTGCCGGTGCCGGATTCGCCGGTGACCATCACAGAGGCGTCGGAGCCGGCGATCTGCTGCGCCAGCTTGACCACCTTGCCCATCATCTCGTCGCGATAGATCAGGTCGCGGCTGTCATTGGCGACGGCGGCGAGAACGGCGGCGATCAGTTCCGGATCCGGCGGCAGCGGGATGTATTCTTTGGCGCCGGCATGGATCGCAGCGACCGCGGCGCGGGCATCGGTGGTGATGCCGCAGGCGACGATCGGCACATGAATGTGTTCAGCTTCCAGCCGCATCACGAGGTCGCGGATGTCGAGGGCGACATCCACCAGCAGCAGGTCTGCGCCCTTGCCGCCGCGCAACACGCCCATCGCCTGATCATGGCCTTCGGCATGAACCACGGAGGCGCCGTTATCCATGGCGATCTTGGTGGCGGTGGTGAGTTGGCCCTTGAGGGTACCAACGATGAGAAGCCGCATGGTGATCTCCTGTTATATCCTGGTCGCGCCATTGAGGCGCCGTTGATCCGGTACTAGCCGCGTTCGGCCTTGATGATTTCGGTCATAGTGACACCGAGCTTTTCCTCGACCAACACGACTTCGCCGCGTGCCACGAGGCGGTTGTTCACGTAGATGTCGATCGCTTCGCCGACGCGGCGGTCGAGTTCGAGTACGGTGCCGGGCCCGAGCTTCAGCAATTCGCCCACACCCATCTTGGAACGGCCGAGCACCGCCGAGACCTGGACTGGAACGTCGAAGACCGCTTCGAGATCGGCGGCAATACGCGTGACCTGTTCTTCGTCAGCATAGCCAACGTCCCCCATCGGGCCGGGATCGGTGGCATTGAGATCGGGAAGCGGCACTTGGGGATCGCTCATGTTCTAGTCCTCACAGCCCTGTCAGGCCTGATTGCGCGACGCCATGTAGCGTCCGACGAGTTCGTTGATCTTGGCGTCGATGGTTGCGCGCTCCAGCACGACGCCGCCATCCGCCCATTCGATTTTGCAGTCGCCATTTTCGATGTCCGGCTCGGCGAGAATGACGAGGCGGCCGGCGAAGCCGCTTTGTTTGGCCTGTTTCTCGATGCGTTCGCGTGCTTCGTCGTAGAGCTGGTCGTTGATGCGCACCACGAGATGCGGCGTCGACACCAGATTCTTGAAACAGTCGTGGACCAGAGCCATGACTTCGGTGAGCGGCTCGACGGCGATCAATTCACTGCAGAGTTTGCGTGCCACCGATACCGCGACATCGACAGCTTCGGTTTCCATCTTTTCTTCGATGGTCCCGAAGCGCGACGAGATCGAGGAGATCGCAACGCCGATCTGTTCCAGCGCCAATGCGGCGCGACGGTCGCTTTCGGCCTTGGCTTCGCGCTGGGCCGCATCGAAGCCGGCGCGATAGGCCTGGGCCTCGGCGTTGGCAACCTTCTCCGCGATCTCGGCGGGCGTGATCGGGGGCGCGCGCGTCTTGTCGGGCGCTGCGAAGTCCATATCGAACAGAAATTTTGCAGGAGCCGCCATCAATACACCAGCTCGTCGTCGGCGCGGTTCTTGGTCAGCACGATTTCGCCCTTGGCCGCGAGATCCTTGGCCAAATTCACCAGCAGCGCCTGTGCCTCGTCGACGTCGCGCAGGCGGACCGGGCCGAGTGCGGCCATATCGTCGGTCAACATCTTGGCGGCGCGGGACGACATGTTGCCCATGAAGAAGGCGCGAACTTCCTCGTTGGCGCTCTTCAATGCGATACCCAGCTTGTCCTTGTCGATGCTGCGCATCAGGGTCTGTGCCGAGCCGGCATCCAGCTTGATGAGGTCGTCGAAGGTAAACATCAGCGCCTTGATGCGCTCGGCCGCCTCGCGATTGTCTTCTTCCAGCGAGGTGATGAAGCGCGTCTCGGTCTGGCGGTCGAAATTGTTGAAGATTTCTGCCATGACTTCGTGCGCGTCGCGGCGACGGGTCTGCGAGAGGTTCGACATGAATTCGACGCGCAGCGTCTGTTCGACGCGCTCGATGACTTCCTTCTGCACCGCTTCCATCTTGAGCATGCGGTTGATGACGTCGAGCGCAAGATCCTCGGGCAGGATGCCGAGCACGCGTGCCGCATGCTCCGGCTTCAGCTTCGACAGCACCACAGCGACGGTCTGCGGATATTCGTTCTTCAGGTAGTTCGCGAGAACCTCTTCCTGCACGTTCGAGAGTTTTTCCCACATGTTGCGGCCGGCGGGGCCGCGGATTTCTTCCATGATACCGCTGACGCGCTCGGACGGCAGATACTGGGTCAGCAGACGCTCGGTGGCATCGAAAGTGCCCATCAGGGCGCCGGAGGCGGACATCCGCGATACGAATTCGAGCAGCAGATCTTCGACCGTCTCCGGCTCGATGGTTCCGAGCGACGACATGTGAAGTGAAAGCTCACGCACTTCGTCGTCGTCGAGCTGCGCCCACACCTTGCCGCCATACTGTTCGCCCAGCGCCAGCATCAGGATGGCTGCACGCTTCGGGCCGCTGAGCGGTTTCGCGGGCGCACGGCCACCCTGGCGCTGTGCGAGCGATGCTACGACGCTGGCGATGTCGCTGCTGTTATCGCCGGTGGTTTGCGGAACGGATGCCATTCAGATCACGCCGGTTCCTGCAGCCATGCGCGAACAATGGCTGCGGTTTCGTTGGGGTTACGATCGGCCAGTTCGCCCACGCGATGCACGGATTGCGCGTGGACCTGACCCTGGATGGTGGCGACGTCGATCATGTTGGGGCCGCTGGCGGGAATGACGGTCTGTCCGTCAGCGCTGAGGGCGACACCGTCGGGAAGAACGAGAGCGTTGGCTGCGGGGAGCGCCGGCACGGGCTCAGAGGCGAGGACGCGGCGGACCAGCGGGCGGATGACCATGAACATCACGACCAGACCGAGCAGCATCATGACCGCGAGTTCGATGACGTGCATCACGTCATCCTTGGTGAATTGCATCATGCCGAGCAAACCGGTCGGCTCCGGCGTCGGAACGACAGTTGGGCCCTCGGCGAATTTCAGGTTGACGACCTCGACCTGATCGCCGCGCTTCTGGTCGAAGCCAATGGCCGAACGGACCAGCGCTGCGATGCGATCGAGTTCTTCCTTGGGGCGTTGGGCGTAGACCTGCTCGCCCTTCTCGTTCTTGCTGTAGCTGCCGTCGACCAGGACCGCGACCGAGATGCGATTGACACGGCCTGCTTCGGTAACTTCGGTCTTGGTGACGCGGGAGATTTCGTAATTGTTGGTTTCTTCCGACTTCTTGCTTTGATCCTTCGCCGTCCCCGTGTTGCCAGCCGCCTGATTTCCCGGCAGTTCGTTGTTGACGGTGACTTGGCCATCCCGCTCGCCGACGGCGGAGGATTCTTCGCGGCTCTGGCTGGAGCGCAAGACCCGGCCTTCAGGGTCGAATTTGTCGGAGGTCTGCGTGACCTTGTTGTAGTCGAAGTCGGCTGTGAGCTGGACCCGGGCCCGGCCTGCGCCCACCACCGAGGAAACGATCGCTTCGACCTGGCTGCGCATCCGCTTCTCGAAGCCGGCGCGGCGCTCGTCGCCGGTGGCGCCCTCCATGGTCGCGTCGGCGGCGCCGTCGGCGAGCAGTTGTCCCGCTTCGTCGACGATCGAAACCCGGGCCGGCTTTAGGCCGTTGACGGCCGAGGCGACAACATGGCGGATCGCCCGAACCTGCTGTGGGTCGAGGGCGCCGCGGACGCGGACGACGATCGAGGCCGAAGGCTCAGGCGCTTCGCGGGAGAACAGGGGGCGTTCCGGCAGGACGAGGTGGACGCGGGCAAACTGCACCCGGTCGATCGCCCGGATAGTTCGAGCCAATTCGCCTTCGAGAGCACGTAAGTGGTTGATATTCTGAACAAAACTTGTTGTGCCGAGAGCGTCGGACTTGTCGAAAATCTCGTAGCCGACGCCGCCACCCTTGGGCAGGCCGCCTTCGGCCAGCTTCATGCGCAGGCGGGTCACCTTGTCCTTCGGCACCATGATGGCGGCACCGTCGTTCTTCAGCTCATAGGGGATAGCCTGGCGTTCCAGGTCCTTGATGATCGCCGAGGAGTCCTCGACGCTCAGGTCCGTGAACAGGGTGGTCATCTGCGGCGTGGTGACCCGCATGATGACGAAAGCAAAGAAGCCGATGAGTGCGGCCGTGACCGCGACCATCGCCATCAGGCGCGCCGCGCCGAGACCCTTAAGGAAACTTAGAAGACTCTGCACGAACCAGCCCCTGAGATTCGGCCTCAAAGACCGACTGGGCAAATTTTGCCGGGGTATGGTTTCGATATGGTTAACGGCGGTTAACGGGTGGCAAAAATATGGCCAAATGACGAAAACCGGCTTCCCATGAGGGAGCCGGTTTTCATCGAATTGGAGATATTAACGATTCGTTTACTGACGATACTGCTGGATGCGGGTGGTCCGCAGTCCTGCCAGACCGTGCTGGTCGATCGAGAACTGCCAGGAGAGAAATTCGTCGACTGTCAGCGTATAGCGGCTGCAGGCTTCCTCAAGAGACAAAAGGCCACCGCGGACGGCGGCGACAACTTCGGCTTTACGGCGGATGACCCACCGTTTGGTTCCGGGCGCGGGCAGATCCGCAATTGTTAACGGACTGCCGTCAGGCCCGATGACGTATTTGACCCTCGGGCGATGGGGTTCTGTCATGGCGTACTCACAAACTCTCAACCACTGAACTCACTTCAACAATCTACGCCCAGCGACTTAAAATTTGCCTAAGCCTACAACTCCAATGCGAATAGAACTGGATTTGGTTCGAAATAATCGTCCCGAGGAGATGATGCGGCGCAGCGTCAGGTTGTCTGTGTGGGTGGCGGCGTCGTCGGACGCACCACACGCTTGATCTTGTCGACGGTATAGTTGGTGCCATTGATCGAGAGCAGGGCGGGGCTCGCTGACAGATCGACGGAATCGACAACGCCCTGGACTTCCGTGGAGATGGCGACGTCGCGACCGTTGTCGTCCTTGCCCGTTGCCGTCAGCGTATAGGCCCCTTCGGGATACTGAACGCCATCATTGCCTTTACCGTCCCATACGAAAGTGCCGTTGCCGGACTTCAACGTATACTTGCCGGTGTAGACAACGTTACCAGCTGAATTCGTAATGTTGACGGTGGCTGTCGAGTCCTTGTCGGCGAGCAGATTCCATGTCGCCGACGTCTTGAATTGCGCCGTGCTGCCATCGACGGCGACGTTGTTGCCGACATAGATGAGCGCCTGCGTCGCTTCCGTAGCTTTGCCAAGATCGACCAGAGCTTTCAGCTGATCGTTCGACTTGAGCTGCTGTTCGACGCCCGCGAACTGTACCAGCTGCTGTGTGAACTGGTTGGTATCGAGCGGATCGAGCGGGTTCTGGTTCTGCAGCTGCGTCGTCAGCAGTGTCAGGAACGTCTGGAAATTATCCGCAATGCCGGTGGTCGTCGAGCCAGAGCTGCTGCTCGAGTTCGATACCGGTGTGGTACCGGATACGACAGGGGGTGGAGTCGTTGCGTCAACTGCCATGGTTCGCTCCTCAAATACTGATGTCGACGCCGCTGCTGGATCCCAGCATGCGGCCATAACCACGGCCCGCAGCGATCGCAGGCACGGACTCGTCTTCGTGGATCACAAGGCGCTGGGCGTTGCGGCCCGAATTCTCGCCACTGTTTTGTTGCTGGCCTTGCGACTGATCGCGCAGGCTGAATTGTAGTCCGCTGTCATTGGTCTTGAGGCCGGCCTGTTCGAGTGCGCGCTGCAGTTGCGGTGCATCCTGGCGCAACATGGTCAGGGTTTCCGGCTTCTCGACGGTGAGATGCGAGGTGACATTGCCGTGCTTGTCGACTTCGAGGCGGACATCGATACGGCCAAGCTCAGCAGGGTCGAGCCGGATGTCGAAGCTACTCTTGCCCGATTTGGCGTTCTGGGCGATCTCGACAGCGACGCCGTTCAAAGGCACTGGCGCATTGGTCGCGACCGTGGCGGTCAATTGCGGGGTCGCAGCTGCAATCGGCGTCGGTGCGGTCGGCAACGGTTGCTGCTGCAAGCTATTGGTGGTCGGCGCAGCTACATCCGGTATTGCAGCCTGGGCGGTGTGTTCGGTACGACGCTCATGGGCAGCGCCAGCCGCGGGCTTTACAGCTTCCGGTGCAACGGCGGTCGGGTCGGTTGCTACGTCCTCTACGGGTTTGTCGCCCGGCTTGGCTTCCTTGCCGACTGTTGCCGCTGCGGCCGCGTCGACTGGCTGCGTGGACGTCGTCGTGGTCGCTTTCGTCTTGTCTTCTGATTTAGCCTCAGCCGTTGATGCCGTTGTTGCATCGGCTGTGCCGGTCTTCTTTGCGCCGGCTTTGCCGCCCGCGGGCGTCGCGGATGCGATAAGTGCTGCGAAATTCGCTTCGGCTTCCGGGGGCGTCGTTGCAGGCGCTGCTTCGACGTCAGCCGTCGCAGCTTCGGTCACTGCCGTCTGGGCTTTCAGAACGGCTGCAGCGATGGCGAGAGGCTGTGCAACGCCAGTGGTTTCGGGCGCCGTCGGAGCTACTGCAACATCGGTCGTGGCCGCAGGTATGGGGATCGCGACGGCGACGGCGGCGATCGCGACGGGCTTCTCGGTTGAAGCCGTTGCGTCAGTGTCGGTCGTTGCGGTCTTGTCGGTATCCTTGGACGAGGCGTCCTTGGTGTCGGTCTTGTCGCCCATCTTCGCGTCGGCCTTGGAATCGGCCTTCGTGTCGCTCGGGTCGCTCTTCTTCGCCTTGCGGGAGTCCTGCGCGGCATCGGCTGCCTGGGTGTCGCGGTCACGTGCATTGGCGGCCGCGTTGTCGGCGCGATCGTCGGCCTGCCGTGTGCGGTCATTGCTTGAGGAGCGCGTGTCGTCGCGCCGTGCGGGTGCGGGCAGATCAGGCTGGGCGGCCGCGGCGCGATCGGTCACGACGCTGGCGGCAGTGTTGCTGTCGACCAGCGAGCCGAAGCTGTCGGCATCCGACCGCTGATCGTCGTGGGACGAATTCGATCGTGCGTTCTGAAACGAGACGTTTGAGACGATATCGGACGTGACGCTAACCACGGGCGGCCTTTCCAGAAGAGTTCTATCCTCCTTTCAGCAAGGACCGGGCCACCTCTCGTTTTATAAAAATATCTATATAATCAGTATGTTGTAATTCGGATGGAACCTCCGTGGGGACCGTCGCGGCATTATCTTTTCTGCCCGGCGGCAAGAATTGCCGTTTCCGGCGAGGCGCCGTGATTGATTGAGCGCAAGGCGGCCTATATTAAAGTGCCATATCCCAACCCATTGTCGGACCGACCTTAAGTTCCGGGATTTGGCTCCGTTTTCCTGATCGCGACGGTTTGCAGCCAGCGCGGTCGCATCAGTGACCGAAACCATGCTCAACAGTCTCGATCTCGAAGGCCGTCCGCAGGACACCAGGGTCGTGGTCGCCATGTCCGGCGGCGTCGACTCCTCGGCGACGGCTGCGCTGTTGAAGTCGCAGGGCTACGACGTCGTCGGTATTACGCTACAACTCTACGATCACGGCGCCGCCACCCATCGCAAGGGCGCCTGCTGCGCCGGCCGTGACATCCATGATGCCCGCGACGTCGCCGAGCGGATCGGGATCCCGCATTATGTGCTGGATTACGAAAGCCGGTTCCGCGAGTCGGTCATCGACAATTTCGCCGCGAGCTATGCTTCCGGCGAAACGCCGGTGCCGTGCATCGAATGCAATCGTTCGGTCAAGTTCCGCGACCTGCTGGCGACCGCGCGCGATCTCGGCGCGCAGGCGCTGGCGACCGGGCATTACGTGGCCTCACGCCGCCTTGCTGACGGCTCGCGCGCCATGGTCTGCGCTGCCGATGCCGATCGCGACCAGAGCTATTTCCTGTTCGCCACCACGCAGGAACAGCTCGATTATCTCCGCTTTCCGCTCGGCGACATGAGCAAGCCGCAGACCCGCGAATTGGCTCGGCAGTTCGATCTGTCGGTCGCCGACAAGCAGGACAGCCAGGACATCTGCTTCGTGCCGTCCGGCCGCTACACCGACGTGATCGAGCGTCTGAAGCCGAATGCGCTCGAACCGGGCGAGATCGTCGATATGGATGGCCATGTCATCGGCCGCCACGACGGCATTGTCCATTTCACTATCGGCCAGCGCCGCGGCCTCGGTATTGCAGCGAGTGCGCCCCTCTATGTCGTCAAACTCGATGCCATCACCCGTCGCGTGGTGGTTGGCCCGCGTGAGGCCTTGCGGATGCACCGCATTGTGCTGCGCGACGTTAACTGGATCGGCGGCGGGACGCTCGATAGCGCCGTTGGCGACGGTCTCGAGCTGTTCGTCAAGGTGCGCTCGACGCGTGCGCCGCAGCCGGCCTGGTTGCGTGCCGTGAATGGCGGCTACGAGATCGAACTGGTCGGCGGCGAAGAGGGCGTATCGCCCGGTCAGGCCTGTGTGTTCTACGACGCGCCGGACGGGCAGGCCCGCGTGCTCGGCGGCGGCTTCATCAAGAGCGCTGCGGCGAAAAGCCCTGTCAGCACCTCCCCCCGCGATGCTAATGTCCCCGCCGTCGCAGCGATGCGTGTGTAAGAGTTCAGGGTAGGGGCATGGCTGGCGATATCGACCGCGCGGGGGTCGCGAAGGCTTACGGGCGCTGGGCGCCGATTTACGATCTCGTTTTTGGCAAGGTGTTCGATAGCGGTCGGCAATCGACGATTATCGAGGCCGATCGCATCGGCGGCCGCATCCTCGATGTCGGCGTCGGCACGGGTCTGTCGCTGGTCGATTACGCCCGCACCACGAAGATTTGCGGCGTCGATATTTCCGAGCCGATGCTGCGCAAGGCGCATGAGCGCGTCCGCACCCACAATCTCACCAATGTCGAAACGCTGGCGGTTATGGATGCGAAGAATCTCGCATTCCCCGACAATCATTTCGATGCCGTCGTGGCGCAATATGTCATCACAGCCGTACCCGATCCGGAAGCGACGCTGGACGATTTCATCCGCGTGTTGAAACCAGGCGGCGAGCTCATTCTCGTCAATCACATCGGCGCTGAAAGCGGTCCGCGCAAGATTTTCGAACTGGCCTTTGCGCCGCTGGCGCGCCGTCTCGGCTGGCGACCGGAATTTCCGTGGAAGCGGCTGGTGGACTGGGCAACGGTCCATGGCGGGATCACACTGGCCGAGCGGCGGCCGATGCCGCCGATGGGGCATTTTTCGCTGATCCGCTACATTAAATCCTGACTGTGGAGCGCGGGACCGGAACCTCCGTTCGCGCCCGCGGTTGGCTCCGGATGCAGATCAAACAGTCGCTCGTCATCGCAGGTCTAGTCATCGCCGGTTCCAGCGCCGCCTTCGCGCAGGCGCCGCCGACGCCTCCCGCACGGACCGCGCCGCCATCGGCCGAGCGCGCAAATGCCAATTGTGCACCCACACAAACGACCCCACAGGGGACGATTGCTCCAAGCGGTACGACGACCGGCCAGAGCCCGGAGCCGTTGGGCGATAAACTTGCGAAGTCAGATGGTGTTCTGTGCCCGCCGAGCAATGTCGATCCCGCGATGCGGGCACGCGCGCCGAATTCAGATAGCAGCAATACGCCGGTGATTCCCCCGCCCGGCAGTCCCGGTGGCGATCAAAGCGTTCGGCCGAAGTAAGCCTTAACGAGTTCGTCAGGCGCGCGGCACGGACACAGGCCGCGCGTCACGCGTTTGAGCTGCGAGACGGATACCGGCGTTAGCCGCACCAAATCCCTGATAGTTGCGGCGCTCGACAATCTCGAAGAAGAAGCGCTCATCGAAGCTCGGCGTGTAGATCTGGAAGAATTCGCCGTCGCCTTCGCGATCATACAGGATCTGGTTGTCGCGCAGCGCAGCCATCAGCTCGGCGTCGAGCCCATATTTAGCTTCCACGTCATCGTAATAGTTGTCAGGAATGCGCAGGAATTTTGCACCGCGTTTGCGCATATCAGCCACGGCTGCAAAGATATCGTCGCACAAGAACGCGATATGTTGCACGCCGGAACCGAAGAACTCCGAGATGAAGCGGTTCGACAGCGTGCGCGTTGCGGATGATCCGTTCAGGATGATGCGCAGTGACTGATTGGCTGATATCAGCGCCTGGCTTTGCACAAGGCCGACCGGGTCGGGAATTTCCATTTGTGGCAGGCGCTGCAGGTCGAGAATGCCGGTGTAGAACAACAGCCATGACAGCATCTCGTCATAGGGCATCGATTGCGAGATGTGATCGACGACGGAGAGATGATCCGTACCGGTATCGCTCTTGAGCGGCTCGAAATCTACGTCCCAGTTCTTGCCGGCCGCTTCCAGGAAATAGAGAAGACTGCCGCCGACGCCGTGGATCGCCGGGATTTCCAGTTCGCCCGGTCCAACCGGCTGATAGAACGTCCGCGCCTGCAAGGCTTCCGCGCGCGCCATGGCCTGCTTGGTATTGCCGACGTCCAGTGCGATGGCGCACACGCCGGGGCCATGCGTCACGTAATGCGAATGCGCAAAACCGTCCGGCTCGGAATTGATCACCAACTCAATCGCGCCTTGGGACCAACGTTCGACGTCCTTGCTGCGATGGGCGCCAGTCTTGTGAAAGCCAAGTTGGCTGAGCAGCGTTGCGAGGTCAGTCGCCTTGGTCTCATTGACGGCGAATTCGATGAAGCCGACGCCGCGGGTCGATGTCTTCGGCTGCAGGGCGTCGGCGGGTGTCTTTGCCAGTTGATCCTGCAACAGGATCAGTGAGCGCAATCCGTCAGTGGCGGTACGAACGGCAGAGCCTGCGCGGAACTGGTCGTTGAAAATCTCGAGGGACCACGCGCCGCTATAGCCGGTGGCTTGCACGGCTTCCATGAACTTGGCCACAGGCAGGTCGCCCTGACCGGGGAAGCAGCGGAAATGCCGGCTCCAGGACAAGACATCGAGGCCCAGCTTCGGCGCGTCGGCGAGCTGCACCAGAAAGATCTTGTCGGCCGGGATGGATGCGATGGCGCTGACGGGAAATGCCGGGGCCAGCGCATGGAAGCTGTCGAGGATGACGCCGATCGACGGGTGATTGGCGCGGCGCACGATCTCCCAGGCATCGCGATAGTCGTTGACATGAGCGCCCCATGCGAGCGCTTCGAAGCCGACACGCATGCCATGCTGCGCGGCGAGGTCCCCAAGTTCGCGAAAATCCGCTGCTGCGCGGTCGATACCGCCGAGCGAGACCGGCGAGATGTTGCTGCAGATCAGCATCAAGCCCGTCTGCAACTCTTTCATCAGGTCAAACTTGCGCGCCGCGCGCGCGAAGTTGCGGCTGCGCTGTGGCTCCGGCATGCCCTCGAAGTCGCGAAACGGCTGGAAAGCGCAGATGGTCAGGCCGAGGTCGCGGCACATCTGGCCGACGTCCCTGGGGCTTCCATTGAAGGATAGAAGGTCCGCTTCAAAGATCTCGACCTCGTCGAAGCCGGCGGCAGCGATGGCGCGGAGTTTCTCATCCAGTGCGCCTGATAGCGAGACGGTAGCGATCGAGAGCTTGTTCATGCCGCGGTCTCCGTCATGGCGCCGCCGAGGAACAATTGTCCGATGCGCGGATCGTTGAGCACACGGTCGGCCTTGTCCATCAAGCGGGTCTGGCCGAGTTCGAGCACGATGCCGAAGTCGGAAATCTCCAGCGCCGAGCGCGCATTTTGCTCGATCATCAGGATCGAGACGCCGCGGTCGCGCAGCTCTTTCAGGATATTGAAGGTCTGCAGCACCATCAGCGGCGACAGCCCGATGGAAGGTTCATCGATCAGCACCAGCTGCGGATTGAGCAGCAGGCCGCGGGCGATTTCGAGCTGCTTCTGCTCGCCGCCGGACAAGGTTGACGCCTGTTGCTTGGCCTTGGTGCGGAGCACGGGGAATTTGTCGAGAGCGGCCTCGATACGGGCCGGCAGATCGGTGATGTCGCGGCCGGCGGCGACGGCACCGAGTTCGATATTGTGACGGACCGTGAGTTCCGGGAAGATGTTGCGGCCTTGCGGGACATAGCAGATGCCGGCCGTCAGCAGTGCGCGCTGGCTGAGACCGGTGACGTCCTTGCCCTTGAATACGACTTTGCCTTCGCGCAGCTTCAGCAGACCGAAGATCGCCTTGAACACCGTGGACTTGCCGGCGCCGTTTGGCCCGATGACGGTGGTGATCGACCCAGCCGGCACCGAGAAGGTGGTGCCATTCAAGATCGTCATCTTGCCGTAGCCGCCGACAAGGTTCTGAACGTCCAGGATTGCATCGCTCATGGCACTATCCTCAATGTCCCAGATAGGCTTCGATCACGGCAGGATTGGCGCGGATTTCGTCCGGTCGCCCCACCGCAAGAACCTTGCCTTCGGCCATCACCATCACGCGTGTGCAGAGCGACATCACGAATTCCATGTTGTGCTCGATGACAACGAAAGTGGCGCGCTTCTCCCGGTTGATCGCCGCGAGGCGATCCTTGAGATCCGCGAGCATGGTCAGGTTGACGCCGCCGGCAGGCTCGTCGAGCAGCACGAGGCGCGGTCCGCCCATGAAGGCCATCGCGGCATCGAGCAGTTTCTGCTGGCCATAAGAGAGGCCGCCCGCGGGCTCATCGGCGAGATGGTCGAGCTTGAAGAAGCCGATCATCTGGTTGGCCGCCTCGGTCAGTCCGGCATCGGATGGGCCGAGCAGGCGCGACAGCATGTTACCTTGGTGTTCCTGACCGGCAAGAATCAGGTTTTCGCGCACCGACAGCTTCGGGAATACCTGCAGCAATTGAAACGTGCGGCTGACACCGAGGCCGTTCAGCTCTGACGGCCGCATGCCGGTGACCACCTTGCCGTCGACCTTCACTTCGCCGGCGCTTGGTGTGAGCTGGCCGAGGATGCAGTTGAACAGAGTAGACTTGCCGCAGCCATTCGGACCGATCAGGCCGAGGATTTCCCCTTCCTGCACATCGAACGAGACGCCGTTGACGGCGGTGATGCCGCCAAAGCTCTTACGGATATTGCTGACTTCGAGAACCGCGGTCATGGCGCCGTTTCCAGTTTCGCTTTGGCGACCGCACGCAATGCGGACGCTGCCTTGGTGCGGCGTTCGGAGATATAGCGATCGAGAATGCCGAGAATGCCGGTGGGTGAGTAGATCAGCAGCAAAATTACCGCGATGGCATAGAGCATCAGATAGTAACCCTGCGTGAAGCGCAGCCATTCAGGCAGCAGCACAGCAATCATCGCGCCAAGGAACGGCCCGAAGAAGAAACCGGAGCCGCCGACGATCACCATCATCAAGAGATCGAGCGACAGCGACAGGTGGAACGGCACAGGATCGACATATTGGGTCAGCGGCGCATAGAGCGTGCCGGCCACGCCGCCGAGTGCGGAGCCGATCGCAAAGGCCATCAGCGTATAGCGCCGTGTGTCAATGCCGAGCGAGAGCGCACGAACGGGATTTTCGCGCAGCGCGATGAAAGCGCGGCCCCAGGGCGAACGGATCAGCCACCAGACGGCCAGTGAGACGATACCGAGCGATCCCAGACAGACATAATAGAACGGCAACGGCCGCCGCGTCGGATAGCCGAAAATCTCCGGGCGAGGGATGTTGCTGATGCCGTAGATGCCCTTGGTCAGCCAATCCTCGTTCCGAAACACGAGAAAAGCGAGCGTCGAAAAGGCGAGGGTGACAAAAGCCAGATAGTGATGCTGTACGCGGAGCGCGGGGTAACCGAGAATCCAGCCGATGGCGAAGCACAGCACGATGGCAACGCCGAGCGCTCCGATGAGCGGCAGACCATTCGATGTCATGATCGCAGCCGTATAAGCGCCGATGCCGACAAAGGCGCCCTGCGCCAGCGAAACCTGCCCGGCATAGCCGAGCGTGAGGTTAAGCCCCATGGCGGCGATGGTCATCACCGCCCACTGGCTCAGGATGAACAGACCGTAGCGGTTGAAATTCATCGGGACGATGATCAGCGCGGCAATGACAACGATGCCGAAGCCGATCTTGAGGGTCTTCGCCGCGGTCATACGGTGCGCTCCTCGGGCCGGCCGAGCATGCCCTGTGGCCGAAACAGAATGATCGCGATCAGCAGAACCAATGGCACGGCGGCGCGATACTGGGTGGAGACATAGGCGGCGGAGAGATTATCGACGACGCCGATCAGCAGGCCGCCGGCAATGGCGCCGCGGACCTGGTTGAAGCCGCCGACAATGGCGGCGATGAATGCGGCCTGGCCAAGCACTTCGCCGTTGGAGAATTTAGCGAGATAGATCGGCGTGATGAGGAGTGAAGCCAGCGCGACCAGAAACGCGTTGATCAGGAAGGTCAG
The DNA here is from genome assembly GCF_034044155.1 of Tardiphaga sp. 42S5. NCBI lineage: Bacteria > Pseudomonadati > Pseudomonadota > Alphaproteobacteria > Hyphomicrobiales > Nitrobacteraceae > Tardiphaga > Tardiphaga sp. 42S5. Next base: position 2,043,530 of record NZ_CP139027.1, read on the forward strand.
CAGGATCATGCGTTCAACGGGCACGCCGATGATGCGCGCGACGGTCGGGTTTTGCGCGGCAGCCTGCATCTGGTGACCGATGGAGGTGCGGTTCAGCAGCGTTGTCAGGCCGAGCACGGCGAGAATCGCCAGCACCAGCACGCCGATGCTCTGCAGGGCGACGACGCGGCCGAAAATCGTGACGTCACCGCCCGGGATGATCGATGGAAATGGTGAGGCTTCGGCACTCCAGAATTGCTTGGCGGCTTCCTTGATGCCGATGGCCAGGGCCATGGTCGCAATCGCCAGCGGCAGCACGCCATGGCGCAGCATTGGATCGACCAGCAACATTTTGAAGCCGAGGCCCAGCAGCAGCAGCGACAGCGCGATGCCAATCAGGATCGCCAGCCAGAACGGTGCGCCGGCATGCATCACCGCCAGCATCAGGAAGGCCGGCAGCATGACGAATTCGCCCTGCGCGAAATTGATGGTCTGTGAGGTCTGCCACAGCAGCGTGAAGCCGACGGCGACGATCGCGTAGATCGCCCCGGTGGCAAGACCTGCGATGAGGAGATCGAGAAGGTTGGACATGTGGTTCTCCAAATGGCCGGCAGCTAAAGCACCGGCCGCGCGCTCCCTCGCCCCGCTTGCGGGGAGAAGGCTGGGGTGAGGGGTTCTTGCAAGTAAAACACTCGCTCCCCCTCACCCGAAGCCTCGCTTCCGCTTGGCTCCGACCTCTCCCCGCAAGCGGGGAGAGCGACTGTCTTTTTGGTCAAGCGTTTTGATGCTGCCATGGGGTCTTGTCTCGCAGGATGGCGTTGAGGATGGTGAGCAGCTTGCGGGCGACGGCGATGATAGCGACGAGCTTGGGCTTGCCGGCGGCGACGAGCTTGTCGCGGAACAGTTTGAGCTGCGGATTGAAGCGGGCGGCCACCATCGCTCCCATGAACAACACGCGGCGTACATTGGCCCGGCCGCCGCCGATGAAGCTCTTGCCGCGCCACTGGCCGGATTGCCGGGTCCATGGCGCCAAACCGGCGAGAGCCGCAATCTGACGACGATCGAGTGTGCCGAGCTCCGGCAGTTCGGCAATCAGGCTGCGCGCGATGGTCGGACCGATGCCGGGCACCGACGCCAGCAAGTCTTCTTTCTCGGCCCAGGCCGGCGATCCCCGCACGTGATCGCCGATGTCGTCGTCCAGTTCGGACAACTCCTTCTCCAGTGCCTTGTGGAGCCGGGCGATGCTCTTCTTCAGGCGCGGATTGCTGACGCGCCGCGCACGCTGGCCTTCCGCGGCCATCATCTCAACGATCTGGCGCCGACGCGCCACCAGATCGGCTAGCAGCCGCGTCGTGGCATCGGGAAGCGGCCGCAGTTGCGGTTTGGTCGCCTCGGTAAAATGCGCGATCACCATGGCATCGATCGGATCGGTCTTGGCGCGCTTGCCGAGGGCGTTGGCAAAGGCGCGCACCTGTGCCGGATTGACCACCACCACAGGCAGATCGGCGCCGGCCAATCCTGCGGCGACCACCGTCTCGAAGCCGCCGGTCGCCTCGATCGCCACCACCAGTGGCGGTCGCGCTTTCAGCCGCGCGATCAGATCATCGATCCCCGCACCATTGCGGGCAACCGCAAAACTCTCACCGCCCGGACGCATCGCCACGTCCAACCGATCCTTCGACACATCGATGCCAACATAAATCGCGTCCATCTGATCCCATCCTTGCGCAACCGGGCTTGCTGAGCGGCCCAAGCGACTGTTCGGGTTCGATGGAACGGCAAGCAAGGACCCGCGCTCTCCCACGGGCTTGGTGTCCCTCAGGTTACTCGGTCTCCCGCCTGCCACCGCTCCGCATAGCTTAGCAGAAACGGCGGGAGGCAAGTTACAAGGTTAAGTACGTGAGGCCTCAGTTGCCGAGCTTTGGCAGCACCTGCTTGACGACCTGCTTGCCCTCGACGATCTCGACGAGGAAACCCTGTCTATCGATGTCGCCATTGGCGTCGAAGGTCGCGTCCATCAGGATGCCCGGCTCCTTGGCGGCGGTGATGGTGAAGCCGTGCAGGGCATCGGCGAAGCCCTTGGAATCGACCTTGCCCATCTTCTCGGTGGTGGCCTTGATCATGTAGATCGCGAGCCAGCCCTTGAGGCCGTTATGGTCTGGGACGTAGTTGTACTTCTTCACGAACTTGTCGCGGAACGCCTTGATCAGTTCGACCGGCGCGTCGGTGGTGAGGCCGACATGGCCGCGCGCGCCATTGGCCGCGTCGCCGGCGAGTTCGACGACCTTCTGTCCGACCAGCGTGGTTTCGCCGACCAGCGGCACAGTGATGCCCTGGCGTTTCAACTCCTTGAGTATGCGCGCGCTCTCTTCTTCGTTGACGTAAACGAAGACTGCATCCGGCGCTGCCGACTTGATCTTGCTGACATCGGCCGCGAAGTCGGCCTGGCCGGCCTCGGTGGAGAGATCGGCCGCGACTTTGATATTGTACTTGGCGAATTCCTTGCTGATGGAATCGCGCCCGCCTTTGCCGAAGTCATTGTTAACCCAAACGATGGCGACCGACTTCGCCTTCAATTCGTCATTGATGTATTTGGCGACCTTGGGCATGGACGACTGCTGGCCAAACGACGTCCGGAACAGAAACTTGTTGCCGGTTGTCGTGAGTTCAGCGGCTTCGCCGCCCATGATTTGTGCGATGCCGGCTTCGGCGGCGAGCGGCGCGGTGACCTTCACCGAACCGGAATAGCCGGGCCCGAGCAGCACATAAGGCTCGGCGTCCAGTGCCTTCTGAACCTGGGCGCGGGCGACACCGGGGTTGGACTGCGAGTCTGCATGGGTCACTTCCAGCTTGCGGCCGAGTACACCGCCCTTGGAATTGATTTCTTCGATCGCGAGATCGATGCCGTTCTTCCAGTTGGTGCCGACGGTGGCGCCGCCGCCGGACAATTCGGCGACATTGGCGAGTTTAATAGGGGCTCCGGACTGCGCGATGGCAGCACCGGTCAATACAGTCGCGAGCAGGGCGCTCGCCAAAAACACTGGCTTCATGGAATCCTCCTGTTGCTATTGTTGTGTTTGTGGGTGCGGCCTTATGAGCGGCCGCTTCATTCAGGCTGCGTTTGGTGTCGGGTACCTTTTGACCATGACGGCGTCGAAAGCAATTCCCATTTCAGTCGGTGAAGGCGCAAATCCTGTAAACAACTCAAAGGCATCGGCGGCCTGGTAGATCGCCAGATCGCGGCCGGTCATGACCGGCGCGCCTTTGGCCTTGGCCGCGTTGAGCAGCGGCGTCCACAGCGGGGAATACACCGCATCCGCAACCCACGCTTCCGCATGCAGCAGCGCATCGGGCACCGGCGTGCCGCGGTTGGGCAACATGCCGATGGGTGTGCCGTTGACGATGCCGACTGCACCGCAAACGGCGTCATCGACGCTGTCCGCCACACGGATGCTTTGCCTGTTCTGGAGCAGGGACACGAGATGCCGGGCCTTGGCCGTGTCCGTATCGAAAATCCGGATCTCCGAAACGCTAAGATCGGCCAATGCAAAGGCGATGGCCTTGCCGACGCCGCCGGTGCCGATGACTGCGACCGGGCCATGGTTGGAATTGGCGACCAGTTGTCTGGCTGCGCGGGCAAACCCCGTGGTGTCGGTGTTGTGGCCAGTCAGCCTGCCGTCGCGCACTACGACAGTGTTGACGGCACCGATGGCCTTAGCCCCGGGCGATAGCTCGTCGAGCAGATCGACCACCGCTTCCTTATAGGGGAAAGTCACATTGATACCGGCAAAGCCAAGGCGACAGACGCTGTCGAGAATAATGCGTAATTCGTTGCGGTCGGCACCGGCGATTTCGATGAGCTGATAGTAGCCGTGCGCGCCCATCGCCTGGGCGGCCCGCTCGTGCATCGCCGGTGACGCCGAATGCGCGATCGGCGCACCAAGCAGGCCGGTAAGGAAGCGCTGGCCCGTCGCTGGGGTATGGGGCGTCGAAGAGGTCATGAACGGATGGCCAATACTGTCAATCATCATCAGAAACAGGACAGAAGATAGCGCGGCGGCGATCTAACACAATTACCCTGTTATACAACAAACATAACATGATGTTATTTTTTACGGACGCGCGAGGCCGGCTTTGCAGCGGCAATTTTGTGAGAGCCGACTGCGCGCATCTCGGTGCGCAGGCAGTCGATGAAATGCTCGATATGCAGTGACAGCGGCGCGCCGCGTTTCACGGCGATGTAGGTATCGAACCGGGTGGGTTCCACGATGCGGATCACCTCGACGCCGGGGTAGCCGCCATGGGCCACCGTGAACTGGTCGATGACCGCGATGCCCAATCCTGCCTTCACCAGGGCGCAGACCGTGGTGCCAAATCTCGCCCGGATGGTGATGTCATATTTGAGTTTATTGCGGGCGAAAATCTCAGCCATGATCCGACCGTAGGGATCATTGGGATCGATGCCGATGAGGGGGTACCGGATGATCTCCTTGGCCGATACCTGCTTGCGACCCGCGAGCTCGTGTCCCTCGGGCACGATGCAGAATAATTCGCCGGATGCCAGCGGCATGAAGTCGAGCCCGGGATGTTCGAGCCGATAGCTCATGGCGACGCAGTCGCCGCGACCGAGCAGCAGATAGTCGATCGCCTCCTCAAGCTTGAGAATGTTGATGTCGATCCGCAGGCCGGGATAACGCCGCCGCACCTGCTCGATGGCGCGTGGCACCATCACCTGCGAGATACTGGGAACTGATCCGATGCGCAGTTCCGACAGTGTTCCGTGGCCGATCTTCGAGATGATCTCGGTGAGATCGTCGACTTTCTTGTAGACACCGTTGATCTGCTCGAAAATATTCTGCGCTTCAGGCGTCGGGAAGTAGCGTCCATTCTGGCGCTGGAAGAAGCGGATGCCAAGCGACTTCTCGGTGTATTTGACCAGGCGGCTGATGCCGGGCGCGGACACATTCAGGAGTTTGGCAGCGCCGCCAATGGTGCCCGTCACCATGACGGCGCGGATCACTTCAACCTGGCGTAACGTCATCATGCGCAAAAACTCTCGTTATGCTGAACGGCGCGGATGGTGCGCCAGAATGCGCGCTCGTCTGCCCTGGATGGACATGGTGCCGACCGCGTCCTGCGAACCGGGTAACATCTTCCCCGGAGATTATCAGAACACATCTGAATTGATTCAATTTTTACCGACAGTTCGCAATCGAATTAACGCAAGTTGTAGGAGTGGATTGTAGAAGGGGCGCATTGGTCTATTTTCAGGTCAGCCCACATTCGTCGTTTCCGCCGTTGAGGTCCTATGCGCGTCGCTGTCGTCCACGATTGGCTCTATACGCTGGGCGGTGCCGAGCAGGTGTTGCGCGAGATATTGCAGTGCTATCCGGAAGCGGATGTGTTCACGCTGTTCGATGTGCTGACGCCGGAAGATCGCGCCAAGATTGGCTTCAAGAAGGCGCGTACCAGCTTCCTGCAGAAGATGCCGTTCATCCGCAAACGTCATCGGTCATACTTGCCACTCATGCCGATCGCGATCGAGCAGTTCGATCTGTCAGGTTACGACCTGGTTATTTCCAGCAGCTATGCGGTGGCCAAGGGCGTGATCACCGGCCCGAACCAGCTTCACGTATCCTATGTGCATTCGCCCATGCGTTATGCGTGGGACTTGCAGCACGCTTATCTGAATGAAAGCGGCTACACCGCTGGCATCAAGAGCGCGTTGGCACGGGCGCTGCTGCACCGGATCCGGATCTGGGACGTGCGCACGGCCCACGGTCCGGACGCCATGCTGGCGAACTCCAATTTCGTCGCCAAGCGGATCAAGAAGGTCTATGGCCGCGACGCCAAGGTCATCTATCCGCCGGTGACCATGTCAAAGCTGCCGCCCGATCTGCCGGTCGGGGACCACTTCCTCGCGGCAAGCCGTCTGGTGCCCTACAAGAAGATCGAAGCCGTGATCCAGGCCTTTGCCGAACTGCCGGATCAGAAGCTGATCGTTGCAGGCGACGGGCCGGATGCGGAGCGGCTGAAGGCGATCGCCGGCCCGAACGTGACGTTTGTCGGCTTCGTCAGTGATGAGAAGCTGCGCGAATTGATGGCGACGGCGCGTGCCTTCGTCTTTGCCGCCGAGGAAGACTTCGGGATCATCGTTGTCGAAGCGGAATCCGAGGGTGCGCCGGTTCTGGCGTTCGGCCGCGGCGGCGCGCGCGAGACGGTCTCGGCCTCCCCCGAATTGCGCACCGGCATGTTTTTCGATTCCAACGAGCCGAAGGCGATTGCGGAATGCGTTCGTGCCTTTGTAGCGAATGAAAGCTCATTTTCGCGTGCTGACTGCCGGATGCAGGCCGAGAAATTCTCGGCTGAGCGTTTCCGCAACGAACTGATGTCATTTGTGAACGACCACATGCGGACATTCAGCGGTGAGCGGCGGCGCAATCGCGATGGCAGTTCGCCGAATGCGGCGGGCTTCAAGCGGCGTTGGAGCGATGCCAAGGATTCCGCCCGAAGCGAATAGGCATCTGCCGTTACGATGACGCCCGCGACGCAGGGCCTTTGTAATCCGGAAACCGCGACAGCATGGCGGTCTTCAGGAACTTGAAGTGCGAGATGCTGACAGCAAGGTCGCGCAACCGGCGCTGGCCGTTTGAAATTTCGGTCTCGAACAGGTCCAGGTGATCGCTGTCGAGCTTCTCCCGCGTCAGATACTCATCGTCCCCATTGCCGAAGGTTACAGCCGCGCGCGCCAGCACATCGTCAACGCGGCGGGTGAGGCCGGCCTGCTCGGCTTCGGCATTGCTGAGTGCGCTATCGAGGGCCGAAAGGACGTAATCCAGCCGTTCGCGATCAGTTTCGGCATCGCGCTCAGCTGAACGCGCCCTGAACTCACGCTCGCCGACAAGGCTGCGAAGATAGTTCTGGGTACGGGCCCGCAGGAACATCTGGAACATGCCGTATCCGGTCCAAGCGCGCGCGGCGGTATGCCGCGCAATGGCGCAGCTTGGCCGATTATGGTGATCAATCGGTTAAGAAATCGGATACCTGATCAGGCAGGCTTGCAGAACATCGCGATCGCCAACTCGATCCGCGTGTTGAGCATGCGCCGGTTGAGGCGATAGCTGTTATCCGCCATCAGCCTGAAGTGATCATTGGCGAACACGATTCCGAGCAGCATTTCGGAGACCTGCTTGATGGGCTGATCGCGCAGCTCGGAGCGGAGTGTCACGCGCTTAAGGGCCTCTACCACGTCCCGGGCGCCCAGTTCGAAGATGACCTCGGCGAAGATGCCGGCGATATCCGGGGAGAGCAGGCGCTCGCTGATGATCAGCCGATGCAGCGCGATCTCGTCGGGCGCCAGCGCTATATCGACAATTCGCTTCAGGGATAGCCTCAACTGGTCGATCGGCGTGCCTTTGGCTTCCGCGTGACCAAAGCGGACTTGCGGCAGGCTGCGCAGCAGCATGGCGCGGAACAGCTCGCTCTTGCTGGCGAACATCTTGTAGAGCGTTTTCTTCGACATCCCGGCCGCACCGGCGATGTCATCCATGGTGGTCGCCGCGAAGCCCTTCAACGTGAAGGTTGCTTTGGCTACCCTGAGCAGATGCTCGGTGCGTTCGTCGGATGGCGAAGCCGAAGTGCTCGATGCGGCAGGACCCGCCGGCGGCAGACGCGTTGCCTGCGACAAAGTGCCATCGCGATTCTTCCTCACACTTGCTGGTGCAACCATTGCGCATCGATCCTGTTAACCGAGGCCGTCTCACAAACGCTTGAGCAGCGACTTCCCCCGCAGTATAGCGCTTGACTTCCCGAAAGGAAACTACCAAGTTTCCTGCACGGAAACCGAAGAGTTTCCACATGTTTCCAACGGCGACGTCGTCCGCGATTTGCGCGGATGCCGGACGCCGTTTTGCATTGGTGAACTGATGATGAGTCTTGGATTTGTGCGCCCTTTCGCCCTGGTTGGCCTGCTGGCGCTCACGGGATGTGGCGAAGCGAAGAAGGAAGCTGCGACTCCGCCGGCACCTGAAGTTGGCGTCCTGGTTCTGAAGACGCGGGAGGCGCCGGTCTCCACCGTGCTTCCCGGCCGGGTCAATGCCTATCAGGTCTCGGAAGTGCGGCCGCAGGTTACGGGAATCCTGCAGAAGCGAAACTTTGTCGAAGGCTCGGAAGTGAAAGCCGGCGATCTTCTCTACGAGATCGACCCGGTTCAATATCAGGCTGCGCTCGAAAGCGCGGAAGCTGCGGTTCTGAAGGCGCAGGCCAATCTCGTGAGCGTGCGGCTGAAGGCCGAGCGCAAGACACAGTTGCTCAAGACCAATGCGGCCAGCCAGCAGGATGTCGATGATGCAGTGGCGACCTTCAAGCAGGGAGAAGCCGATCTGAAGGCCGCCGAGGCCAATCGCGATACCGCGGCAATCGCCCTGGATCGCACGAAGGTAACCGCCTCGATCTCCGGCCGCATCGGAAAGTCGTCGATCACGCCGGGTGCCCTGGTCACCGCGAGCCAGGCCAGCGCCCTGACCACGATCCAGCAACTCGATCCGATCTATGTGGATCTCGATCAATCGACCTCGGAAATGGAGCGGCTGCGCTCGCAGCTTCAGAGCGGTCGGTTGAAGCAGCCGGACGGTCATGTCCAGATCGAGCTGTTGCTGGAGAACGGCAAGACCTACGATCAGAAAGGCAAATACAGCTTCACCGATTCCAGCGTGAATGAGTCGACCGGTTCGGTCAGCACCCGCGCCATCTTCGCAAATCCAAACCGGGCACTCTTGCCTGGCATGTATGTGCGTGCGCGCGTCGTGGCCGGTGTCGATCCCACCGCGATCATGATCCCGCAGCGTGCGGTGTCGCGTAATCCGCTCGGGCAAGCGACCGCCATGTTCGTCGACAAGGACGGCAAGGTCGAGCAGCGCATCATCGAGGTCGCCCAAGCGATCAGCAATAGCTGGCTCGTCGAACGCGGCGCTGCATCGGGCGATCGCGTGATCATCGACGGATTGCAGAAGGTCAAACCGGGCGCCCATGCCAAGACCGTCGAGGTGACCGTCGATCCCGCCACGGGCCTGACCGTCAATCCCGGCAAGCAGGCTGATGCAGGTGCCGACGCTGTGCCGGCAGCCCGCAAGGAATAACGGGTATGTCGCATTTCTTCATCAAACGCCCGATCTTCGCCTGGGTTCTTGCGATTCTGATCATGTTCGGCGGTCTGCTGGCCATTCTCGGGCTGCCGATCGCCCAGTATCCGCAGATCGCACCGACGGTGATCACGATCTCCGCGACCTATCCAGGCGCCAATGCGCAAACGGCGGAGAATTCGGTGACCAAGGTCATCGAGCAGAACATGACCGGTGTCGACTATCTGCAATATATGTCGTCCTACTCGACCTCCACCGGCACCGTGCAGATATCGATCACCTTCAGCAATGAGGCCAATCCCGACATCGCGCAGGTGCAGGTGCAGAACAAGCTGCAGCTTGCGATGCCGCTTCTGCCGCAGGTGGTGCAGCAGCAGGGCCTGCGCGTGGTGAAGTCGTCGTCGAGCTTCCTGATGGTTCTCGGCTTCGTCTCCGAGGACGGCAGCATGACCGCAAGCGACATCGCGGATTATGTGGCGAGTTCGATCAACGAACCGATCAGCCGCGTCTCTGGCGTTGGTCAGGTGCAGTTGTTCGGTGCTGAATATGCGATGCGGATCTGGCTCGATGCTGACAAGCTCGCGAAATACAATCTGATGCCGGGTGATGTGACGGCCGCCATTCAGGCGCAAAATACTCAGGTGACAGCAGGCCAACTCGGCGGTCTCCCTGCAGTGGATGGCCAGCAGCTCAATGCGACGATCACATCACAGAGCCGTCTGCAGACCATCGAACAATTCAATGACGTCATCCTGCGTACCAGCACGTCGGGCCAGACGGTCCGCATCAAGGACGTCGCCCGGGTCGAACTCGGCTCCAAGAGCTATGACGCCGTCGCGCGCTACAATGGCAAGCCGGCGGCCGGCATGGGCATCAGTCTGGCAACTGGAGCCAATGCGGTGGCGACGTCGGAAGGCGTCAAGGCACGCATCAATCAGCTCACGGTGAACATGCCGCCGGGGTTGAAGGTGATCTATCCCTATGACACGACGCCATTCGTGAAATTGTCGATCGAGAAGGTCGTGCACACGCTGTTCGAGGCGATCGTGCTGGTCTTTATCGTGATGTTTGTATTCCTGCAGAGCTGGCGGGCGACCATCATCCCGACTATTGCCGTGCCGGTGGTTCTGCTCGGCACCTTCGGCGTACTGTCGATTGCCGGATATTCCATCAACACGCTGACCATGTTCGCGATGGTGTTGGCAATCGGCCTTCTCGTCGACGACGCCATCGTCGTTGTGGAGAACGTCGAGCGCGTGATGGAGGAAGAGGGCCTGTCGCCGCGCGAGGCGACCGAGAAGTCGATGCACGAGATCACCGGTGCACTGGTCGGCATCGGTGTCGTGCTGTCAGCGGTGTTCATTCCGATGGCCTTTTTCAGCGGCTCTGTCGGCATCATCTATCGGCAATTCGCACTCACCATCGTGTCGGCCATGGTGCTATCGGTGCTGGTGGCGATGATCCTGACGCCGGCGTTGTGCGCGACGATTCTGAAAAAGACCGAGAAGAGTCATGGTCAGAAGCGCGGTTTCTTCGGCTGGTTCAATCGCACTTTCGACCGCACTGCGAGTGGCTATGAAAAGACCACGGGCGCTGTGGTACGGCGGCCCGCCGCTGCCTTGATCGCTTTCGTCGCCGTTGTCGCCGGCATGGTGCTGCTATTCGTCCGGTTGCCGAGCTCGTTCCTTCCCGACGAAGACCAAGGTACGCTCATCTCGCTGATCCAGCTGCCGGTGGGCGCCACCGCCGGCCGCACACTCGACGTGATCAAGCAGGTCGAGCACCAGTTCATGGAGAATGAGAAGGATACGGTGCAGGGCGTGTTTGCGGTGCGCGGCTTCAGCTTCGCTGGGCAAGGCCAGAATGTGGGCCTCGCATTCATCAGCCTGAAGCCGTTTGCGGAACGTGCGGATCACGCGAAGTCGGCACAGGCCATCGCCGGACGCGCGATGGCAGTCTTCTCGAAGATTCGTGATGCGATGGCCTTCACCGTGTTGCCGCCGTCGCTGCCGGGCTTCGGCAACGCCAGCGGATTCGACTTCTATCTGCAGGACTCCGGCGGTGCCGGCCACGAGGAACTGCTGAAGACCCGTAACCAGTTGCTCGGACAGCTCGCAGGCGACAAGCGTGTCGCGCAGTCGCGGCCGAACGGACAGGATGATACGCCGCAATTCAATCTCGATATCGATCAGCCGAAAGCCACGGCGCTTGGCATCAACCTGACCGACCTCAACACGACGCTGTCGGCGGCGTGGGGCGGCTCTTATGTCAACGACTTCATCGACCGCGGTCGCGTGAAACAGGTCTACGTGCAGGGCGACGCGCCGTTCCGGATGGGGACGACCGATATCGGAAGATGGTATGTGCGCAACGGGTCGGGCTCGATGGTGCCGTTCACAGCTTTCGCGAGCGAGAGATGGAGCTACGGCTCGCCGCGCCTCGAGCGTTACAATGGCGTGGCGGCCGTGCAGATCCAGGGACAGGCGGCACCCGGCACCAGTTCGGGCACCGCGATGACAGCGGTCGATGAGCAGGTGAAGAAACTGCCGGCCGGCTATACGCATGAATGGACCGGACTGTCGTTTCAGGAGCGGCTGACCGGCAGCCAGACGCTTTATCTTTATGCGATTTCGGTTCTGATCGTGTTCCTCTGCCTCGCGGCTCTCTACGAGAGCTGGTCGATTCCGTTCGCCGTGATGCTCTCCGTGCCGATCGGTATTCTTGGCGCGCTGGCAGCAGCCACGATGTTCAGCCAGGCCAATGACGTCTACTTTCAGGTCGGCCTGCTCACCACGATAGGTCTGTCCGCGAAGAACGCGATTTTGATCGTGGAGTTTGCCATCGAGCAACAGACGGCGGGCAAGTCGCTGGTCGAGGCGACGCTGCACGCGGCCCGACAGCGTCTGCGCCCGATCCTGATGACCTCGCTAGCCTTCGTTCTCGGCGTGTTGCCGCTGGCGATGGCGACGGGTGCAGGTTCGGCCAGCCAGAACGCCATCGGTATCGGCGTCGCCGGCGGCATGGTCACCGCGACGGTTCTCGGCGTCTTCTTCGTGCCGGTTCTGTATGTGCTGGTGCAGCGCCTGTTTCCGGGCCGCAAGAAGGACGGGAAGGGCCAGGCGCACGAGCATGCAGTGGCATCGCCCGCGGAGTAGCCGTGTCATGCCGGCCATTCCGCCCGGCTTATGGCGGTCGCCGGAGGATTCCGGCTATCCTCCCGATAAAATGAGAGGGATGGAAACAAATGCCACTGACTTCGGGTGACCGCCGCGTGATCAACGACCCCAGTGGCAAAGCGAGTGGTGCGCGATTTGCGAAAATAATTCGACCGCGTCTGTCGGTGCCTTTGGTCGCGGCGCCGATGTTTCGCGTGTCAGGTCCGGAACTCGTTATTGCGGCGTGCAAGGCCGGTGTGATTGGCTCGTTTCCAACGGCGAATTGCCGAACCGATGATGAACTCGATGGCTGGATAGCGCGCATTCTCGGCGCGCTCGAGCCGGACGACGCGCCGTTCTGTCCGAATCTCATCATCCGCCGCGAGAGCTTGCAGGATGATCTGGCGACGGTGATCCGGCATGGCTGCGAGATGGTGATCACCAGCGTCGGACCGCCGGATGCGGTCGTCGGTCCGCTGCATGAGGCAGGCTGCATGGTCTTTGCCGATGTCGCTTCGATCCGTCATGCCAAGAAGGCCATTGCAGCGGGAGTCGACGGTCTCGTCTTGCTGACCGCCGGTGCCGGCGGGCAAACGGGCTGGGTCAACGGCTTTTCCTTCGTGCGTGCGGTTCGCTCGTTCTGGGAGGGGCCGGTCGTGCTGGCCGGCGGTGTGTCGGACGGGCAGGCGGTGTTTGCCGCCGAGGTGCTCGGCTGCGATCTCAGCTATATGGGTACCAAGTTCATTGCCACCGAGGAGAGCATGGCAGTGGACGAGTACAAGCGGATGCTCGTCACGTCCGAGCTTGACGATGTCCTGCTGTCACGGGCTTTCACAGGCCTGGAAACCAATACGCTGGTTCCCTCGATTGTCGCCGCGGGCCTTGATCCGAAAGATCTGCCGACGGACATGACCAAAGAACGCGCCGATGCGCTCTATGGCCGGCAGGCGACGTCCGGGGTCAAGCGATGGCGCGACGTCTGGAGCGCAGGCCACTCTGTCTCTGGTGTTGCTGCAATCGAGCCCGTAGCTACGCTGGTCGCCCGCACGCGCGATGAATATGAGACTGCGCGTGCAGCGACGCGTTACTCGCTCGGCGGCTAGCGCGCTAGGAGTGAAGCATCCGCGCCCGGCGCAGGGTTTCGGACGGCAATTCCGCAAAGTGGCGCTTGTAGTCGAGCGAGAACTGGCTGAAGTGCCAGAAGCCCCACTTCACCGCGATATCGTACACACCGATCTGCTCATCGATGCATTGCTTGAGTTCGCGGCGGACGCGGTTGAGCCGCACCGCTCGGAGATAGTGGATCGGATTGCTGCCGAGCACGTCCTGAAAACAGTAGTTCAGCTTGCGGCGGCTGGCGCCGACGCCCTTGCAGACATCGAGGATCGACATCGGCTCGTCCGGCCGCGCGAGCATCAAGGCGCAGGCGCGTTCGACCAGACGCTTCCGTGCATTGCCACCACGCAGGTCGTCGCAGGGCTGCAGCGTCGGCAACAGATCGATGATCTCTGATAGCAAATTGTCTTCGAGATGCTGACGGGCGGCAACGTCGTCGAGAATCTGCGGTGTCTGCGCGACGATCTGATGCACGTAAATCAGCAACCGCCGGACGCGGTCGATCGCATCCGGGTCCGTTTTCAATTCCCTCAACTGATGCCAGAGACCCTCGGGCAGTTCGATCTGCAAAGCAGCCAGCGTCTTTTCCATCAGCGCTGCGTCCATCACGACGCCACGCAACTCGAACTCCGGCGGTGTGCACATGTCGACTTCTGCATCGAAGCACGTGATGACGTTGCCCGGCGACATGCAGGCGCCGTTGAAATTGATGTCGGTCTGGGTATTCCACGGTAGCGCGATGCCGAAGCTGTCGGAGCCGAGTAGTCCGTATTGGCGCACTTTCTGGCTTGTGGTTTCCCTGAACACCTGAAGTCCGGGCAGCCGTACCTCGGTGAAAGTGCCGCGAAAAGCGCCGCAACTGATCTGATCGTAATCCAGCCGCCAGCGGCCGAGATTGGCGCAATGCGTATCGACGTCATCGCTCGCGGTGTCGAATAGCCAAGAATCCGCAGCTATTGCAGCGCTTCCACCAGCAGAGACATCAGGAGACAACAACATGCCGGATCCACTCTTGGCCGCTCAATCAGGGTGCAGATGTTAATCTAAGCAAAGCCTATGCCAGTCCCGCCGGAAAGGCATGGGCTGATTTTCGGAAGATTTGCCGATTCTTGATAACGGCCGAACCGACCTCCGCAGATGATCCCACGTCCGAACTGCCCGCCGGGTCGGTTCGCCATCATGCTGCAGTGCCATACGAGGTCGAGATGAAGCCAAGTGACGTCATGAAGGGTGCGCCTCCTTCGACCGAGGCGCTGGTGACCCGGTTTAATTGGCGGAAGTACCCCCACAGCCAGTGGAGCTTTCGCAATACGCGGCAGGTGCTGCCGACGGCGGATATCCGACGCTCCTCAACGCCGAGCGCACTGACGTCGTCGGTTCGCGATCTCACCACGGTGGCCTTTGTTGCCGACGGAAAGCAGACAACGGTCGCCGAAACGCTGGCGCAGACCTACGCGGACGGATTGCTGGTGATGCAGCACGGCAAGATCGTCAGCGAATGGTACGGCGAGGGCATGACCCCGCATACGCCTCATCTGGTGTGCTCGGTCAGCAAATCGATTTGCGGCACGCTGGGAGGCGTGCTGGTCGAGCGCGGTCTGCTCGATCCCGATAAGCCGATCGCCCACTACGTTCCTGAAGTAGCCTCATCGGTTTACGGCGAATGCACTGTTCGTCATCTGCTCGATATGACGGTCGCGATCAAATTCGACGAGGACTACGACGATCCGGAAGGAGATGTCGTCAAATATCGCCTCTGCAACGGCTGGGATGTTCTGCCGAATGGTACTGCGCAGGGCGACCAGCGCAGCTTCCTTGCGACGCTGCGGCCCAATGGCGGACCGCACGGCAAGGTGTTTCACTACGTGTCCACCAATACCGACGTGCTGGGCTGGGTCTATGAGAAGGCCTGCGGCAAGCCCTATGCACAGATCCTCTCAGAATATATCTGGGCGCCGATGGGCGCGGAAGACGACGCCTATGTCACGCTCGATACACATGGCGCGTCGCGCTCCGCAGGTGGCATCTGTGCGACGTTGCGCGATCTCGCACGCTTCGGCGAGATGATCCGCAATCGCGGCCTCGCCAATGGAACGCAGGTGGTACCGGGCAGCTGGGTTGATGACATCCATCTCAATGGCGATACGCAGGCTTTCGCCAATGGCGATCTCGCTTTCGTTTTCCCGAGCGGTCGCTATCGCGCCTGCTGGTACACCATCGATCCCGCACGGCTCGATCTGGCGGCCGTCGGCATCCATGGCCAGTGGATCTACATCGATCCCACCACGGATACGGTGATCGTCAAGGTCGCGGCACAACCAAAGCCGATGGATATCGCCATCGACCATCGCTGGCTTGCGGCGTTCCGTGCCATCGGCGAAGCGCTGTCCAAATCTTCCATCTGACGTTTGCGCATCACCCTCATTGCCTGGAGACCGCCATGTTCAATGATTTCAGCCGTCGTTCGTTGCTCAAGGCCAGCGCCGCCGGGCTTGCCGCCGGCATGATGCCGCGCATTGCGCGCGCACAATCAAGCAAGGTCATCCGCGCCGTCATGCACGCGCCGCTCCGCGCTACCGATCCCTTGATCAACACCGCATGGACTGGCCGCAACCACGGCCTCAACATCTACGACACACTGTTCTCCACGGACTCGAAATTCCAGATCCGCCCGCAGATGGTCGAGGCTTATGAGGTCTCTGCCGACAAGCTGACCTATACATTCAAGCTGCGCCCCGGCCTGAAATTCCATGATGGCGCGCCGGTGACGTCGGCCGATGTGATCCCGTCGCTGCAGCGCTGGGCCAAGCGCGACACCATGGGCTCGCGGATGATGGGTTTCGTCGCGGAGCTGAAGCCTGTCGACGAGCGGACCTTCCAGATGGTGCTGAAGTCCCCCTATGGTCAGGTCCTGCAGACACTGGCCAAGCCGTCCAGCATCATGCCCTTCATTATGCCGGCGCGCCTAGCGGCGCAGGCGCCGGATCAGCCGGTGACGGAGTTCGTCGGTTCCGGCCCGTTCCGATTCATCGCGTCGGAGTTTCGCCCGGGCAACCGCGCCGTCTATGAGCGCAACGCGGATTACGTCTCGCGCGACGAGCCGTCCGATGGCCTCGCCGGCGGCAAGATCGTCAAGATCGATCGCTATGAATGGATCAGCATGCCGGACTTCCAGATGGCGGCGAATGCGCTGATCAACAAGGAGATCGATTTTCTCGAAGCAGCGCCGCACGACATCCTACCGTCGCTGATTGCCGCAAAGGACGTTACCGTCGCCGACTACAATCCACTCGGCTTCATGTCGGTGGTGCGCATGAACTGGCTCACGGAGCCGTTCAATAAGCAAGAAATCCGGCAGGCCGTGATGTATGCGAGCGACCAGGCCGACTGGCTCGATGCGCAGGTCGGCAATCCCGAATATTATCAGGCCTCCGCTGCAATGTTCGGCGTCACTACGCCGCTGGCAAGCGAGGTTGGCTGGAACACCAAGCCGGATATTGCGCGCGCAAAGGACCTCCTGAAGAAGGGCGGCTACAAGGGGGAGAAGGTTGTGATGCTGCAGGGTACGGACTCCCCGTTGCTGTCCGGCTCCAGCACCGTCACCGCGCAGAAACTCCGTGCCATCGGCATGAATGTCGAGGTACAGACCATGGACTGGGGCTCGCTGCTGGCGCGCCGCGTCAAGCAGGATTCGACCGCCAATGGCGGCTGGTCGATGACCCATTGGGTCACCACCACGACTGAACTCATGAACCCGCTGGCCAGCACGGTGCTGGACACCCGCGGGAAGAATGGCGGCTTCTTCGGCTGGCCGGAAGACACCGAGATCGAAAGCCTGCGCAACAAATTTGCGCTAGAGCCGTCTGCAGATGCGCAGAAGGCCGTCGCCGAGGCGATCCAGAAGCGCGCCTATGATGTGATGACGCATATTCCGGGCGGCCAGTTCCGCCAGCCGGTGTCACACAGCAAAGCGCTCAAGGACATCGTGAGGGCGCCGGCGCCGCTGTTCTGGAACGTCGAGAAGACGGCATAACACGATGGCAGTCGCCGGCGTTCTCCTGAAGCGATCCGTATCGGTCGTCCCCGTGCTTGCGGTGGTTGCGCTGATTGCTTTCCTGCTTTTGCGCTTCTCGTCCGGCGATCCCGTGGCGCAGCTTGCCGGCGATAATGCCGATCCGGCAGCGATCGCCGCGATCCGAGCGCGGCTCGGCCTCGATCAACCATTGCCGGTGCAGTTCCTGCACTGGCTGTGGCGACTTCTTCAGGGTGATCTCGGCATCTCCATCGTCTCAAATCAGCCGGTCTCGACGCTGATCGCGCAGCGCGTCGGTCCGACATTCGCCGTCTCGCTCACCACCATCATTTTCTCGGTGCTTGTCGGCGTGCCGATTGGTGTACTCGCAGCATGGTGTCGCGGCGGCTGGTTCGATCGTTTCGCCATGTGGACCTCGGTGACCGGCTTCGCTGTCCCGACCTTTGCCATCGGTTATTTCTGGATCTATCTGCTGTCAATGCAGCTCGGCCTATTCCCGGTGCAGGGCTATGCATCGCTGTCCCAGGGCGTGGGTCTGTTTCTCTGGCACCTAGCGCTGCCGACGCTGACGCTCAGTCTCGTCTATGTCGCGCTCATCGCCCGTGTCGCACGCACCAGCCTGCTCGAAGTTCTGAACGAGGATTTCGTCCGCACCGCACGCGCCAAGGGCCTGCCGGAGCGCATCGTGGTGTTCAAACATGCGCTGGGAAATGCCGCGGTGCCCATCGTTTCCATCGTCGGTATAGGCGTGGCGCTGCTGATCGGCGGCGTTGTCGTCACCGAGAGCGTGTTCAATCTGCCCGGCCTCGGTCGTCTTACCGTCGACTCGGTTCTGGCGCGTGACTATCCGGTAATCCAGGGCATCATCATGGTGTTCGGCGGCGCCTATGTGGCGATCAATCTGCTGGTCGATATCAGTTACACATTCTTCGATCCGAGGATCAGCGCGCAATGACCGCGACCACCGTTATCGCGCCAGCGTCTTCGCCTGTCGGCGTCTGGACCTTCGTCTCTAAGCTGTTGCGCAACAAGACGATCCTGTTCGGCCTCGGGGTTCTCATCCTGCTTGCGTCGGTAGCGATCTTTGCCAGCGTCTTGTGGACGGTGGATCCGGCTGCGCTCAAGCCGCGGTTGCGACTGCGCCCGCCGAGCGCGGTTAACTGGCTCGGCACCGACAATCTCGGCCGCGATATCTGGAGCCGACTGATCTATGGAAGCCGTGTGTCGCTGATTGTGGGCGCGGTGGTGGCCGTTATCGCGGTTATGGTCGGTAGTGCGCTTGGTCTGATCGCCGGCATGGTGCGCTGGATCGACAATGTGCTGATGCGCATGATGGACGGCATGATGGCGATTCCCGCGATCCTGCTGGCCATCGCGCTGATAGGCGGGCTCGGCGCCAATCTCGTCACCATCTGTATCGCCATCGCCATTCCCGAAATCCCGCGCGTCGCCCGCATGGTGCGCAGCGTCGTCCTGACCGTGCGCGAAGAAGCCTATGTCGAAGCTGCCGTCAGCATGGGCACGCGGCTGCCAGTGCTGGTTATCAGACATATCGTTCCCAATATTCTTGCGCCTCTGATCGTGCAGGCCACCTATATCGCCTCATCGGCGATTTTGATCGAGGCCTCGCTGTCCTTCCTCGGCATCGGCATGCCCGACGAGATTCCGAGCTGGGGCAACATGATGGCCGATGCGCGGCTGTATTTCCAGATCAGGCCCGGCCTGATGCTATTCCCCGGTATCTGCATTGCGCTCGCCGTGCTCGGCATCAATCGGCTTGGCGACGGCCTGCGTGACATGCTCGATCCCCGGTTGGCGCGTTCGGTGGGAGGCGTCAAATGAGCGAGGCCGTCCTGGAAGTCACGGGTCTCACTGTCGGACTAACTCATGATGCCGAGGCACGCCGTATCGTCCGAGATATCAATGTCACCGTGCCGCTTGGGCAGATCGTCTGCGTCGTCGGTGAATCCGGCTCCGGCAAGTCAGTTACGGCTTTCAGTGTCATGGGCCTGCTCCCTGAAGGGCTGAAGCCTGTCGCCGGCTCGATCAAGCTGCTCGGTGAAGAGTTGATCGCGGCCACGGCCGACCGGATGCGTGAACTACGCGGCAGCCGCATGGGCATGATCTTTCAGGAGCCGATGACGGCGCTCAATCCGGTCATGACCGTGCGCGAACAGCTTGCCGAGCTGATCGAATGGCATTCCGAAAAGCGGCATCCCAAGGCCGAAGTCGACAAGCGCGTTCTCGCGGCGCTGGAAGACATGCTGCTGCCCAATGCCGCGCAGATGATGCAGGCCTATCCGCATCAGCTCTCCGGTGGTCAGCGCCAGCGCGTGATGATCGCCATGGCCATGCTGCTCGAACCGATCCTGCTGATCGCCGACGAGCCGACCACAGCGCTCGACGTCACGACGCAGAAGCAGATTCTGGTGCTGATCAAGGATCTGGTGAAACGCAAGAATATCGGCGTGCTCTTCATCACCCACGATTTCGGCGTCGTTGCCGATATTGCCGATCAGGTCGTGGTGATGCAGAAAGGCGTGGTCGTGGAGAGCGGCAGCGCTGATGCAGTCCTCAAGAACCCCGCCCAACCTTACACGCGCCTGCTGATCGATTCCGTGCCCAAAGGCATTCGCATGGCGACCGCGGTGCGGGAGCCGATGCCGTCGGTGCTGGAGGTCAAGGCACTCAAGATGACCTATGGCCATCGCGGTTTCTTCGGCCGGGGCCGGGTGACGCAGGCGGTCAAGGAAGCTGCATTCACTTTGGGCCGCGGCGAAATCCTCGGCGTGGTCGGCGAGTCCGGCTCCGGCAAGTCGACGCTGGCGCGTTGCGTGTCGCGGCTGATGAAGCCGACATCGGGCAAGATCAGCTTGCTAGGCACCGATATCGCGCGCGCATCCAACGAGACGCTGCGTCCGCATCGCCGCTACATTCAGGTCGTGTTTCAGGATCCTTATCGGTCGCTCAATCCGCGCCTCTCGGTCGGACGATCGCTGATCGAAGGAGTCGTCAATTTTGGAGCGACACCCGAAGCGGCGCGCGCGAAGGTCGCGACCTTGCTGGAGCTCGTCGGCATGGACACGCAGATCCTCGATCGCTTTCCGCACGAATTCTCTGGCGGTCAGCGCCAGCGCATCTGCATTGCGCGCGCACTGGCATCCGAGCCGCAGATTCTGATTGCCGATGAAGCTGTCTCGGCGCTCGACGTCACCGTGCAAGCGCAGGTTCTCCAACTGTTCGCCGATCTGCGCAGCCGGCTTGGCCTCGCCATGCTGTTCATCACCCATGATCTCCGCGTTGCCGGTGAGCTGTGCGACCGCATCATGGTGATGAAGTCCGGCGAGATCGTCGAAAGCGGCCCGACCGCCGACATCTTCGACAATCCGCAGCATCCCTACACACAGGCCTTGTTTTCGGCAGCTCCCGGTCGCGAGCGCCTCCAATGAGAGCCCTTAGCTCTCGACGCTTTCCAATCCCTCGCGGCGCCAAGCGCCTTCAGGAGTTCTGCCTATGACGGTCATGACCAAGATCGAGAGCGATGCGACCGTTCAGCCAACGCCTGCGCCAGTGCCGTTCCATCCGCTCAATCCGCTGTCGCTGGATGAAATCGGTGCGGCCTGCGATCTCGTGAAGAGTGATGTCAAGCTATCGGTGCGCGCGCGCTTCCCAATCGTGCGGCTGGAGGAGCCCAGCAAGGCTGATCTGCGCGCCTATGCCAGTGGCACGCCGCTTCCGCGACTCGCCTTCATCGTGGTGCTGGACTCCGCAACCGGCGCATCGACCGAATACATCGTCGATCTCACGGCCAGCAAGATTGTCGATACCAAGTTGCTGCCGAATTCCGAAGCGCCTTACGGCCAGCCGCCGGTGATGATCGGCGAGTTCATGCTGTGCGAGCAGATCGTCAAGTCCGATGAGGGCTGGCGCAATGCCATGCGCCGCCGTGGCATGTCCGACAAGGATATGGAGATGGCGCAGGTCGATCCGTTTTCGTCGGGCTTCTTCGATCGCGATTTCGAGCGTGGCCGCCGCATCGTGCGGGCCGTCACGTTTTTCCGCGAGGACATCAAGGACAATGCCTATGCGCATCCGGTCGAGGGTGTCGTGGCCGTCGTCGATCTGATCCATCAGAAGGTGGTGGATCTGCTCGATGACGAAAAGGTCATTCCGATCCCGAAGAAGAAGCGCAATTACGGCGCCCATGAGAACACCAATCCGCGCACCGACATCAAGCCGCTGAATATCGAGCAGCCGGAAGGGCCGAGCTTCAAGGTCGATGGTTGGAACGTGGAGTGGCAGAAGTGGAGTTTTCGCGTCGGCTTCACGCCGCGCGAGGGTCTGGTGCTTAATCAGCTTGCCTATCAGGACGGCGACAGGAAGCGCTCCATCATCCATCGTGCCAGCGTCACCGAAATGGTGGTGCCTTACGCCGACCCGAGCGCCAATCATTACTGGAAGTCGGCTTTCGATGCCGGCGAATACGGCCTGGGTATGCTGGCCAATGCGTTGGAGCTCGGCTGCGACTGCCTCGGCAACATCCATTATTTCGATATTCCGGCGGCCGATGAGCAGGGCAAGCCGTTCACGATGAAGAATGCGGTCTGCATGCATGAAGAGGATTACGGCATCCTCTGGAAGCACTATGAGTTCCGCAACGGCCTGTTCGAGGTGCGCCGCTCGCGCCGTCTGGTGATCAGCTTCTTCGCGACTGTCGGCAATTACGACTACGGCTTCTACTGGTACCTCTACCAGGACGGCACAATTCAGCTCGAGGCCAAGCTCACCGGCATCATCCAGACGGCGGCGGTGGCGCCCGGCCAGAAATATGCTTGGGGCGGCATGGTCGACGAGAATCTCGGCGGTCCGACGCATCAGCATTTCTTCAATGTCCGCATGCATATGGACCTCGACGGCGGCGGCAACACCGTGACCGAGCATGAATTCGCGCAGCGCCCATGGGGCACGGACAATCCCCATGGCAATGCGTTCGATCTCAAGAGCCGCACGCTGTCGCGCGAGCGCGATGCGGCAGCGATCGCCGACGGCCAAAGCGGCCGTTACTGGAAGGTCACCAACCCGAACAGCAAGAACAGCGTCGGCAATCCCACCGGTTACAAGCTCTCCGTGATGCCGAGCCCGCTGATGCTGGCGCAGGAAGGCAGCTTTGTGCGCGAGCGGGGCGGCTTCGCCACTAGGCATGTCTGGGTCACGGCCTACGATCCCGCCGAAAAATACGCCAGCGGCGATTACCCGAACGTCCATGCCGGCGGCGATGGCCTGCCGCGCTACATCGAGCAGAACCGCAATATCGAGAACACCGACATCGTGTTGTGGCACTCGTTCGGCCACACCCATGTCTGCAAGCCCGAGGATTTTCCGGTGATGCCGGTGGAGTATGCCGGTTTCATGTTGAAGCCGAATGGCTTCTTCACGGCGAATCCGGCGCAGGATATCGCGCCGGAGCGCAACGGCCGCAGCGTTCTGAGCTCCGAAACGCCCACGGGAACTGTCGCCAGCTCGTGCTGCCACAAGTCCTGAGGCCATGACCGGGAGGCACGCATCATGATCTGCTGCCTCCTGGCCCTGCTCGCGGCATTGCCCGGCGTTGCGCTGATCCGGCGCCTGAAGGCCGGTCGTGGGTCACGCGCACATTGCGTTCAAATTTGCACGGCTGGGTTGCGGCGCGATATCGTATTCGCGGTAGCGGCTGCCAGTCTCATTGTTGTCATAATGGCTACCGCACTGCCGATTCACACGCTAAACCACACGCCATCCCCGCGCGCCTGGGGGCCGATCTGCTCGGCGCTCGACCGCATCTCTCCCGCCTCATCGCGCAATCTGCGCTAGGCGGCTTCGTACCGATAGAGGACTCTCATGCGTGATTTCATGGCCGTTGCCCGTTCCGTCGCCGTTGCCGAGCACGGGATGGCCGCGACGTCGCATCCGTTGGCGACGCTGGCTGCAGTGGAAATGCTGAAGTCGGGTGGCAATGCCATCGATGCGGCGCTGGCGGCGGTCGCCGTGCAATGCGTGGTCGACCCGGCTATGACCGGCATCGGCGGCGACTGTTTTGCCCTCTATTCGCCTAAGGGCGGTGCGCCGATTGCGCTGAACGGGTCCGGCCGCACCCCGGCCAAGATCGATTCCGAGAAATATGCGACGTCCGGCGCCCGCGACATTCCCGAGACCTGCGTCGAAACCGTCACGGTGCCGGGCGCCATCGATGCCTGGTGCACGCTCAGCAAGGATCATGGCTCAAAGCCGCTGGCCGATGTGTTTGCCGCTGCCATTGATGCCGCCGAGAACGGCTTCCTCATCACGCCGCGCGTGTCCGCCGACTGGGCCAAATGGCGCCGCAAGCTGGAACTGCATCCCGACGCGACCGCGCAGTACCTGCCGGGCGGCCATGCCCCCGCGGTCGGCGACAAGCGCGTCCAGCCGGCGCTCGCTGCCACGCTGCGCCGGGTCGCGCGCGAGGGCCGCAACGGCTTCTATCAGGGCCAGGTGGCCGACGACATCATCACCACGCTGCGTGCCGTTGGCGGCGTGCACGAGGCCGATGATTTCAATGAGCAGCGCTCCGACTATGTGACACCGATCTCGGCTAATCATCACGGCTATGATGTCGCCGAATGCCCGCCAAACGGCCAGGGACTCGCCGCACTGATGATTCTGCGCGTGCTGGCCGGCTACGACATGGCCAATCTGAGCGATGCCGACCGCATCCATGTGCTTGCCGAGGCGACCAAGGCGGCCTATCGCACGCGCGATGCCTATTTCTGCGATCCTGCTTACGGGCAGGTCGATGTCGAGCGCTTCCTGTCGGACAAATTCATCGGCGACCTCCGCGCCAAGATCGACATGAAGCACGCTTCGCCGGAAGAGCATTGGGACTCGGTCATCCACAAGGACACGGTCTATCTGACCGTGGTCGACCGCGATCTCAACGCCGTGTCACTGATCAATTCGCTGTTCGGCCCGTTCGGCAGCGGCATCTATGCGAAGAAGTCCGGCGTGCTGCTGCACCATCGTGGCTGGAGTTTCCGCGCCAAGCCCGGCCATGTGAATTCGCTTGGCCCGCGCAAGCGTCCGATGCACACGATCATCCCGGGCATGCTGATGAAAAACGGTCGCGCGGTCATGCCATTCGGCGTGATGGGTGGCCATTATCAGGCCACCGGCCATGCCCAGTTCATATCCGATGTGATCGACCGCAAGATGGACATCCAGGCCGCTGCCGAGGCGCCGCGCTCGTTCGCGACCAACAACCTGCTGCAGCTTGAAAAGACCATTCCGGAAGCGGTGCGCAACGATCTGGCCGCCCGCGGCCATACGCTGCAGATGATGGATACCGGCATCGGCGGCTGCCAGGCCATCCAGATCGATTACGAGCGCGGCGTGCTGCTCGGCGCCTCGGACCACCGCAAGGACGGCCTCGCACTCGGCTTCTGATCGATCAGGACAAGGCGCGATGGCGAGCTTCAGGTCCCATCGCGCCGTGACTGACCTGGAACTCGCCGGTCTTCGACACCAGTGAGTTCGGGTTCTCCGGATCCAGCGGCAAGTCCAGTGTGAACCGTGTGCCTTGCCACGGTTCGCTGGCCAGATCGATTTGTCCCTTCAGGGTCGATACGACCAGATTGAAGACGATGTGCAGGCCGAGGCCGGTGCTGCCTTTGTCGCGCCGTGTCGTGAAAAACGGATCGAAAACTTTCGGCAGATCGTCCGGCGGGATGCCTGCGCCATTGTCGGCCACGACGACGCGCATGTTGCCATGGTCCAGTCGCGAGACGGTAAGCTCGATCACGCCGGTGCGGCCATCGGGAAAGCCATGGACCGCGGCATTCAGTGCCAGATTTCGAATAACCTGCGCGAGCGCACCCGGATAGGTGTCGGCCACGATGCCGTCCTCGCATATCACGCGAACCGTGTGGCCGCTGCGGTCGAGCAGCGGCTGCAGCGTACTCATGACTTCGCCGAGCCAGCCACGCATTTCGAACGCGCGGCGTTCCTGGTTGGCTTCGTCAGTCGCGACTTGTTTGAAGCTGTGGACCAGGTCAGCAGCCCGTCGATGATTGTCGAACAGCAGTTTCATGCCTTCGCTGAGCCGCGCGATGCTCTGCGTGAGCGCGGAGCGCCGCACCTGACTGGATTCGATTGTGGCGGTCAGCATCTTCAGCTCGCCTTCGAGAACGGTCGCGGTGGTCAGGGCGACGCCGAGCGGTGTGCTGACTTCATGCGAGACACCGGCGACCAGTTGCCCGAGCGACGCCAGCTTCTCGGCCTGCACCAGTTGCCATTGCGTATTCTGCAGTTCAACCAGCGCGGCAACGGAGCGCTCTTTCTCGTCCTGCAGGGCTTGCGATGTCTGGAACTGGCGCCGCGCCTGAAATTCCCGTGCACCGACCGCATAGAGCGAGAGCACATAGGCAAAGCCGATCTCGAAATTATTGATGAAGCGCAGGCCGTCCGTCAGATAGGTCGCGAAGGTCTGGCAATAGATGAAGCAGGCCCATGTGGTGGTGCAGAAAATCGTCAGGGCCGGCAGGCGAAGCGGCAGGAGCGTCGAGACGAACAGGATCACGATGATCATTCCGGCCGTGGAATGTTCGAAGCCACGGTCGATCAACAGATAGATGATGCTGAGGACGCAGCCCGGCACAACGCAATAGAGGAGATAGATCGGCTCTGCCCAGCGGTGCGCACGCGGCAGAAACAGCGCCGCGGTGAGGGGCAGCAGAACGATGGCGGCGACCGCGGCGCGGATGGCGAATGTCGTGGTCCATGCGAGGGGATCGAGAATCCGGTCCCAGATGGCGAAAGCGCAATAGACGATTGCACCGAGCACCATCGCAGCCTGGGCGCGGCGAAGCTCTCCGAGCGCAAAGCGTCGGACAAAGCTTGCTTCCTGTTCAGGGTTCGCGAAGCGCAGACCGAATTTGATCAACAGGTCTTTCATGAGGCCAGCTGTGCCCGGTCGTCTGCACTTGATCTGCGCCAGAGATCTGGCGGCGGGGCGGGTGGATATTTGGGGGATGTCGTTCGGCTGGTTGCCGGGACGGCTTCATCTACCAGAAATTGGGACGTTTGAAACGCCTAAGGGACCGCTGATGGCGGCAGTACAAGGACGCTGGAAGTGCGGGCGCCAAGGGATACAAGGGGTAGTTAGCGTCGTCGGTGGGCAACCGAGCGGTGCGTTTGGTAACTGCCGGTTAACTCAGTTAGATTTTGAGCGAGTTCGCCGATGAAAATTTCAGACTTTGGCGGTATCGGGTGCTTCGGGGAGAAGCGACGTGGTCAGATTCTGGAAATCAATTTTCGTAGGCGTTCCGGACCATGTCCGGATCGAACTCATCGACATGCTCTTCCAGACGCGCGTGCCGCTCTCGATCGCCGGCTTCACACTGGCCATCGTCTCGTGTCACGTCGCCATTAGTTCTGCAAATCCATGGTTCTACGGGTTGAGTGCAGCCGGAGCGATCGTCACGATCTTCCGGGTGGCCACCGAGGGCGTCTATCACCGCAGTAAAGGTCAACGCAGCTTCACTATCGCCGCAGCCGAGCGATGGGAACGGCTTTACGCGTGGAGCAGCTACGTCTTTGCGGGGTTGATTGGCTTACTTGGCGCGGCGACTTTCTGGGCGAAGAATCCTGCGCATCAACTTCTCGCAACGGCGTTGGTGTTCGGCTACGCGGCCGGCATCGTCTGCCGGATTTCCGTCCGGCCGGGGATCGCATTGCCTGCCTTGATGCTGGTTGCCTTGCCGACGGCATTCTCTGCGCTGGCCCGCGTCGATAGCAATCTGGCTTTCTATGCCGTGATCCTGATCGCGTTCCTGCTCGGCAGCTTCGAGACCGTGCGTTTCATTTATCGGCAGAATATAGAGCAGATCTCGCTCAAGCACGAATTCTCGACCCTCGCGCGGCACGATGCGCTGACGGGCCTGGCCAATCGGCTTGGCTTTCAGGAACGCCTCGCGATCATCGCCGCGCGGGCCAGGGCGACGGGCTGTCTCATCGCCGTTCACAGCGTCGATCTCGATCGGTTCAAGGAGGTTAACGACATGCATGGCCATCCCGTGGGCGACGCGCTGCTGCAGGCAGTCGCGAGCCGGCTCAGCGGAATTTTGCGTGACGGCGATTTCGCGGTGCGCATGGGCGGTGACGAATTCGTCGTTGTGCAATCCGTCGTCGGCAATCGCGAGGAGGCCATGTTGCTAGGCCGCCGCATCATTCGGACGCTCTCGGAGCCGTTCATCATCGATGGTCTTGAGCTCACTGTTGGCGCAAGCGTTGGGATCGCGGTTGGTCGCGACGGCGATGATCCCTCCGATCTCACGCCGGCTGCCGACCGGGCGCTCTATGCATCGAAGGCCAGCGGTCGAAACCGGGTGACGTTTGCCAAGCCCGTCGATGCCGAGACGATGGCACGGGCAGGCTAGCGTCGCCGCAATGAGCGTGGGCTGACCCGCGCCAGATGATTTCCGGCAGATCAAAAAAGCGGACACCGCATCGACGGGCTCGGTGCGAGTGGGTTGACAGGCACTAGATTTGTAATGTTATAACATTACAAATAAGAAGAGCCCGATGTCCCGTACCCTCAAAAGACTGTTCGATCTCGATGCAAAAACTCCCCGTCACAGTCTTGTCCGGCTTCCTCGGGGCTGGAAAGACAACTTTGCTGAACCATGTGCTGAACAACCGTCACGGCCTGAAAGTGGCGGTGATCGTGAACGACATGAGCGAGGTGAACATCGATGCGGACCTGGTTCGCGATGGCGGTGCCAACCTGTCACGGACGGATGAGAAGCTGGTCGAGATGACCAATGGCTGCATCTGCTGCACGCTGCGCGACGATCTGCTCAAGGAAGTGCGGGCGCTCGCCGAAAGCCGGCGGTTCGATTACCTGCTGATCGAATCCACCGGAATTGCAGAGCCGCTGCCGGTGGCCGCGACTTTCGATTTCCGTGACGAGAACGGTGACAGCCTCTCCGATGTGGCACAGCTCGACACCATGGTGACGGTGGTCGATGCGGTGAACCTGTTGAAGGACTATTCCTCCACCGACTTTCTGCAGGACCGCGGCGAGGCCCTCGACGGCGACAAACGCACGCTGGTCGATCTTCTGGTAGAGCAGATCGAATTCGCCGACGTCGTCGTGCTCAACAAGGTCAATGACGCCACGCTCGAGCAATGCAACGGCGCGCGCAAGATCATCTGCGCGCTCAATCCCGACGCCGATATCATCGAGGCGAACTTTGCCAATGTGCCGTTCGACCGCGTGCTCGATACCGGACGATTTGATTTTGAAAAGGCGCAGCAGCATCCACTCTGGCACAAGGAGCTGTACGGCTTTGCCGAGCATGTGCCGGAGACCGAAGAATACGGCGTGACGAATTTCGTCTATCGCGCGCGGCGGCCGTTCGATCCCGTGAAATTTCAGGCCTTCCTGCGCGAGAGCTGGGCCGGCGTGATCCGCAGCAAGGGGCACTTCTGGCTGGCGACGCGCCCGCAATGGGTCGGCGAGCTCAGTCAGGCCGGTGCCATCGTGCGTACCGAAGGCATGGGCTTCTGGTGGGCCAATGTGCCCGCAGATCGCTGGCCGGACGATCCATATTGGCGGCAGTCGCTGAAGAAGAACTGGAACGAGATCTATGGCGATCGCCGGCAGGAGATCGTCTTCATCGGCTCCGGCATGGATGAGAGCGATATCCGCCGCCGGCTCGATGCCTGTCTCGTGACCGGCAAGCCTGGCATGGATGTCGCCGGCTGGTCGAAGCTCGCCGATCCGTTTCCGGCCTGGAAACGGGCCGACGAGATGGCATCCTCGTGACGCGTCAAGTCGCCGTCAGCGGCGCGTGACGCAGCACCTGGAAGCGTGACGTAGCCGATGTCTGGCGGAACAGGCCGATGCGGTCGATCCGCAGCGAGGTGAGATCAAGTGTCGCGAACCGCTGCTGCAGCATCGCCAGTACCGCTGCGCTGCGCTCGGGTGCAAGCCGTCCGGTCAGCGTCATGTGAAAGCGGAAGTCGTCGCGCACATAGGGATAGCCGAAACGATCCAGCTGCTCGACCTGCCGCGGCGTCAGGTTCTCCGGCTTGCGCCGTGCGCGATCCTCCGGCGTCATCGGCGCGCGGAACACCTCGAACCTTTCGACACAGGTTTGTGCCAATGCGGCGAGCTCAGTGGAGGGCGCATTCGGCACGACAGCCGTGAAGCCGCTGATGATACGAACCACAGGTGAGATGTCCGGGATGGCGCGGGGCATTCGCGCGAAGTCATCGAAGGCCGCGATCAGGTCGGTTTCGGTGGCTTCCAGTGTCAGCGAGAACGGTGCCTTCAGCGTGGCGTGAAAGCCGTATTTGCGCGGGTCTTTGATCAGCGCCGGCCAGTCCGGTGCCTGTATGATGAGGTCGCCGGGAACCAGCACGTCATTGCCGGTGAAGGGATCGTAGCCGAGGATTTCGGCGCCGAAGCGGGAGAGGGCACTGTCTGCGTCGGGGGCGTAATAGATCGCGTAGCGCGGGAATTCACTCATGGCCGCACCATAAAGCCGCGTCACGCCGCGGCAATAGCTTTGCGTTGCAGGGCACGCGCCGGCTGAAGCCTTGTGGCATCGGATAGATGCACGAGCCTGCCCTTCACAATGACCGCGACGATGCGCGGCCGCAGCGCGACGCTGTCATCGACAAGCAGGAGATCGGCGCGGCGCCCGCCTGCGATCTCGCCGCGATCGATAAGTCCGGCGGCTTTTGCGGGCGCGGACGAGATCAGTGCCCAGGCCTGCGGCAGTGACAGGATACGATCCTCGACCAGCCGGAATGCGGCCAGCAATTGCGCGGGATAATAATAGTCCGATGCGAGGATCGAGCAGAGGCCCTTGGCGATCATGTCGGACGCCTTGGTCCAGCCGGTATGGCTGCCGCCGCGCACCACATTGGGTGCGCCGAACACGATGAAATCGCCGGCCGCGGCCGCGGCCTTCGCGGTCTCTTCATTGATCGGGAATTCGGCGATATTGACGCCGAGTTTGCGGAAGTCGTTACGCATCGCAGGGGTTGCGTCATCATGCGAAAGCGTCGGCACGCCGGCAGCATTCGCCGCCTTGGCGAGGCGGGCAATCGAGGCAGGCACATCATCGGTGCGCGACAGCACGCGTTCGACCAGTTGATGGAAGGCCTCGCTCGTGAGGCCGGTGCGTTCGACCATCCGCGCGCGCTTCGCCGGCCTCGAGATGCCGGCAATATCCATGTGATCGTTGAAGGCGAGCAGATCGATGCGGCCGGCCTGCAGCCAGCCCAGGATCTCGTCTTCCGCGTCGAGGTTGAACGTCTCCTGCCGCAGATGGAAGCGGGTGTCTGACGCGAGCTGCGGCCGCAGCGTCTCGATGGCATCCAGCAGCTTGCGGGCGTTCTCGGCGCCGCGCAGGCCCGGCTCCCAGGACCACGTGGTGCCATGAAACACTGTGGTGATGCCATTGGCGATGGCCTGCCGGTCGCTGTCGATCAAGGCGACATCGACCGGGAAGTCGACGCCGGGGCGCGGCATCAACTGCCGCTCGAAGGCGTCGCCATGCAAGTCGACGATTCCCGGCAGCACCAGCAGATCGGAGGCATCGAGGCCGAGCGCGCCATGGGGCGCATCCGATCCGATGTCCGCAATCACGCCATCCCCAATCTGCAGCGAAGTCTCGGCGATGTCCTGGCCGAGCAAAGTGCGTCCGCCGTCGATGAAAAGTCCAGTCATGTCACTGCCATCTGCCTGGGCGCCTTGACGCCTTTATACTTGCTCAAGAAATCCTCGACCGGGAGCCTGCGGAAATCCGGTAGCGCCTGTCGTAGCATCTCGTGGTCCCAGTTCCACCAGGCGAGGTCCATCAGCCCGTCTTCCACGGCTTCCGAAAATCGTCGCCGCACCGGCCGCGCCGGATTGCCGGCGACGATCGTATAGGGGGCGACGTTCTTGGTCACGATGGCCCCGGCGGCGATCACCGCGCCGGTGCCGATATTGCGGCCGGGCAGCACGATGGCGCCATGGCCGAGCCACACATCGTGGCCGATAGTGCAATGATGTTCGCGTCGCCAGGCAAAGAAGTCGGCGTCGTCGCTTTCGCCGGGGAAGTACGCACTGGCGCGATAGGTGAAGTGCGCCTGTGTCGCCCGGTGCATCGGGTGATTGCCGGGATTGATCCGGATCATCGCCGCGATCGAGCAGAACTTGCCGATCGTCGTGTAGGTGATCTGGCCGTCATTCACGACATATGAATAGTCGCCCATCGCCACTTCGTTGAGGATCGTGCGCGCGCCAACTTCGGTATAGGCGCCGAGCTCGGTATCGACGAGTTTCGCGGTGGGATCGACCGCTGGCGTGAGCGAGAGTTGTTTTCCGGCCATGTGACGCTCGTGCGACGGAAGAGGAATCGGTGGGTGATATATCAGAATGTGCGCTGGCGCGCGGGCACCTCTTCGGTCGGTTTCGTGACGGTGTCGTGACATCAGCATGAATTCGGACATCCTTTTCCCGCAACGACGATAACCCGTATGCGCAGGGCACATGTCACATCATTGTTAAACGCGGGCGTTACCGGTGGCGATGTCTATTGTCATTGGAGTGCCTCATGCTGGTGGTGGATAAGCTGACGTGCCGTTTCGGCGCCAAGGCTGCCGTCGATAACGCGTCGTTCGAGATCAAGCCCGGCGCATTCGTCGGCGTGATCGGTCGTTCCGGTGCCGGCAAGTCGACCATGCTGCGCATGATCAATCGCCTGTGCGAGCCGACCGAAGGCCGTATCGTATTTGATGGCACCGATGTTACCGCACTCAAGGGCCGCGATCTGCGCAAGTGGCGCGCGCGCTCGGCGATGATCTTCCAGCAGTTCAATCTCGTCGGCCGTCTCGACGTGCTGACCAATGTGCTGATGGGCCGTCTGGCCGAGATGCCGCAGTGGCGCTCGCTGACCCAGATGTGGCCTGAGGACGACCGTGCGCTGGCGATGTCGGCGCTGGAACAGTTCGACATGGCGCAATATGCTTCGCAACGCGCCGATCAGCTCTCCGGCGGTCAGCAGCAGCGTGTCGCCATCGCGCGTGCACTGGTGCAGCAGCCCGACATTATTCTCGCGGATGAGCCGATCGCCTCGCTCGATCCGCGCAACACCCGCATCGTCATGGATGCGCTGCTGCGGATCAACAAGCACTTCGGCATCACCGTGATGTGCAACCTGCATTCGCTCGATCTGGCGCGCACCTATTGCGATCGCCTGATCGGCATGTCCGCCGGCCGCGTCGTGTTCGATGGCGCGCCGTCCGCGCTCACCGAGCATATCGCCCGTGAACTCTACGATCTCGAAGCCGATGAGGTGATGGGATCGGCGCATATGCCGACGCCTGTCCGCGTTCCCGAATACGGTGTTGCTGCCGTCGCGTGATTGCAGTGCGTTGAAAGTATCGCGGTGACGTCATCGTAACGATGGCATCGCCGCGATAGACGCGCCTTCTACCAAGAAAAAACGTTTCACCTCAGATCAAAACAGGGACTGTCATGATCAACCGTCGCTCCATTCTGCTCAGCGCTGCGGCGCTGGCTTTCGCCGCCACCTCGGCCTCGGCCCAGGATTACAAGGCCAAGTATCCGGAACTGACCTTCGCCATCATCCCGGCAGAAAACGCCTCGGGCGTCACCGAGCGCTGGGCGCCCTTCGTCGCTTATCTGTCGAAAGAACTCGGCGTGAAGGTCAATCTGCGCATCGCCAATGACTACGCAGCCGTCATCGAAGGCCAGCGCTCCGGCAACATCCACATCGCCAGCTATGGTTCCGCCTCGTTTGCGCGCGCCCGCCTCACCGGCGTGAAGACCGATGCCTTTGCCAACGACATCAACATCGATGGCTCGACGGGCTATTACTCGGTGTTCTTCGTCAAGGCGAACAGCGCTTACAAAACCATCGATAATCTGAAGGGCAAGAACCTCGGTCTGGTCGATCCGAATTCAACCTCCGGCAACAACGTGCCGCGCTTCGAGCTGGACAAGATGGGCATCTCGGATGCCGACACCTATTTCAGCAAGGTCGTATTCACCGGCAGCCACGAAAATGCGCTGCTGGCGCTGTCGCAGGGCACCGTCGATGTCGCCGCCAACCAGTGGACCAACGACAACGACTCGACGCTGCAGCAGATGCTGACCAAGGGCATGCTGAAGAATGCCGACGGTTCAGCGATGAAGAAGGAAGACTTCCGCATCATCCACAAGTCGGCCCCGATCATCAACGGCCCCTATGCCTATAGCTCGGACCTGCCGGAAGAACTGAAGGTCGCCATCGCCAAGGCCTTCACCGACGCGCCGACCAAGGACAAGGCCGCATTCGACAAGCTGTCGGACGGTCAGAAGAAAGGCTTCCACGCCGCGACCACCAAGGATTGGGACGCCACCATCGACCTGATCAAGTTCGTCGACGCGCTTCGCAAGAAGAAGGCATCCTGATTGCCTGACCATTGAAGGGAGCCGGATCAGCAATGGTCCGGCTCCTTTTCTGTGTTTGATCCCAGACAGGCCCGCACATCATGTCCACCGCCGTTTCCATCCTTCCGGCTCCGCAGCTCGCTGCGCTGAACGATGCCTACCGCAAGGCGGTGGCACGCCGGCGGTTGCGCACGCTGTTCGTTGTGGTGGCTTGCTTTGCAGCGCTGTTCGTCGCGGCGCTGGGCGCCGAGGTTAATCTCAGGACCTTCATCGAGAAGATCGGCAACTTCGGCAGCTATTTCGATCGCATCTTCACGCTCGAAGCCGGCACCCGGGTCTGGACAGACGTCAATGAATGGTTCTGGGGTTGGAAGAAGTGGCTGTCGCTGCTCGGCGAGACCGTGCTGATTAGCTATGTCGGCACGCTGATCGGTGCCGTGCTGGCCTTCGGGCTCAATTTTCTCGCGGCCGAGAACACCGCGCCCTCAGTGCCGCTGCGCTTTGCCGTGCGCCGCTTCATGGAATTCTGCCGGACCGTGCCGGATATCGTGTTCGCGCTGATCTTCGTCATCGCTTTTGGCCTTGGCCCGATGGCCGGCGTGTTGGCCATTGCGATCCACTGCGTTGGGGCGCTCGGCAAGCTCTATGGCGAGATCGTCGAGAATATCGACATGAAGCCGGTGGAAGGAATTCGCTCGACCGGAGCGGGCTGGATCGACTGCATGCGCTTTGCGGTGCTGCCGCAGGTCGCGGCCGGATTTGCGAGCTACACGCTGCTGCGCTTCGAGATCAATGTGCGTGGTGCCTCCGTGATGGGCTTCGTCGGCGCCGGCGGCATCGGCCAGGAACTCGTCGTTGCTGTCAGAAAGTTCTACTATTCCGACGTCAGTGCGATCCTGCTGATGATCATCGTCACGGTCTTCATCATCGACATCGGGACCGGCTGGCTGCGCGGCCGTCTGTTCGGCAAGGAAGCCAGATCATGAGCAGGCAGCCTGACATCAATACCCCCGCATTGCGCGGGCGCTATCCTGATGTCTTCAACCGCCCGATGGCTTCGCGCGCCGGCGTGCCCGCGATCCTGGTCGCGGCGCTGGCATTGTTCATCTTCGGGCTCAATGAACTCGACTTCTCGCCGGCGCGGATGTGGACCGGCCTGCGAGAACTCGGTTGGATCACCATGATGATGATCCCGCCGAATCCCGGTTCGTCGCTGCCTGCCTATCTGCAGGCGATGGGCGAGACGCTGTCGATCGCCTTGCTGGGCACGACTTTGGCCGCGGTGTTCGCGCTGCCGGTCAGTCTGCTAGCGGCACGGAACGTCATTCCGTCCGCGTGGCTTCGCTTTCCGGTCCGGCGTTTTCTGGATTCGATTCGCGGCGTCGATACGCTGATCTGGGCGCTGGTCTGGATCAACGTCGTCGGTCTCGGCCCGTTTGCCGGCGTGCTGGCGATCGCGATTTCGGATTTCGGCGCCTTCGGCAAATTGTTTTCGGAAGCCATTGAAGCCGCCGACAAGAAGCAGGTCGAAGGCATTCGGGCCTCCGGCGGCAGCGCAATGCACGAGATTCGTTTCGGCTTGATGCCGCAGGTTCTGCCTGTCATCGCCGGACAGGTGCTGTATTTCATCGAGTCCAACACCCGCTCCGCCACCATCATCGGCATTGTCGGCGCGGGCGGTATCGGTCTTCAGCTCGCCGAGCAAATCCGCGTGCTGGAATGGCAGAAGGTCTCGTTTCTGATCCTGATGATCCTGGTCGCCGTGGCGGCAATCGACTGGATTTCCAGCCGATTGCGCTTTGCCATCATCGGTCGTCGCGCGGTGGCGTGATCACGCCGCCGCTTTGTGCCGTTCCTGTTCGGCCTTGAACAATTCGAACTCTTCAGTGACCGCGCGCACGATGCTCGGGCGTTCGCGCAGGCGCTTGTGATAGGCCTTGATCGCCGGCCAATTGTTCAGATCGATCTCCGGCAACACCATCGTCCAGTTCAGCACCGTGACAAGATAGGCGTCGGCGACGCTGAACCTGTCGAGCAGGAAGTCGCGTCCGGTGAGATGGTTTTCGAGATAGGTCAGCCGCGACAACCCGCTTTGTAGTGCATAGGCCTTCATCTCCGGGGGCGCCTTCTTGGCCAGCAACGGGACGAACAGCCCCTTGTGCAGTTCCGTGCCGATGAAGCAGAGCCACTGCTGCAGCCGGCTGCGGTCGATGCCCGAACCCGCGGCGATAGGGGACTGCGGAAACCAGTCGGAGACATGCTGCAGGATCGCGGCATTCTCGGTGAGGATGACGCCATCGTCGGTGCGCAGCGTCGGCACCAGCCCGAGCGGATTCACGTCGCGGAAATCCGAACCGTCGTTGCGCACCTCCTTGTTCAGTGGATCGACCTCGAAGAATCGCGCGTCGGCGCCGGCTTCGGCCTCATACAGCGCGATGCGAGTGGCCATCGAACAGGCCATCGGGGAGAAATACAGATCCATGGAAGCCTCCTTGAGATAGCGGACTGTTACGACCTGTCCGCCGGTTGATTTTCGTACCGTCTCGCATAATATAAATTCGGTCAAGGGATTTAATGCGAAATGGTACAAAAAAAGAAAAAGCCCGTCGTCGTGGCGAAGCCGGAGGTGGCCACCGAGCCGAAGCGCCGCGGCAGGCCACGCGCCTACGAGCCCGACGTGGCGATCGGTCAGGCCCTGGCGCTGTTTCGCAAAGGCGGTTATGCGGCGACGTCGCTCGACGATCTCAGCGAAGTGACCGGCATGAACCGGCCGTCGCTCTACGGCGCCTTCGGCGACAAGCGCGCGCTCTATATCAAGAGCTACCAGCGCTATCGCGACGACTACACCGTCCGGGTCATCGCGATCTTCAAGGCCGATATCGACATCCGGGAGCGGCTGCGCCGGTTCTTCGATGCGGCACTCGACATCTACACCACAGGCGATACCGCGCCGCGCGGCTGTTTTGCTGTCATGACGGTGGCGTCCGACGCTATCGCCGATCCGGAGATTGGCGCGATGATGCGCGAAAATTTTGTCGAGCTCGATGACGCCTTTGGCTGGTGTTTCAAGACCGCCGTCGCGCGCGGCGAATTGCCGGAGACGATCGATGTTCCCACGCTGTCGCAGATGGCGTCTGCGATACTGAATATGCTCTCGATCCGGTCCCGTGCCGGTGTTCCGCGCGCAGAGCTGGAGGCGTTCCTGCAGAAGGCGGTCGGCCTGTTATGCCGGTCCTCCGCATGACGTGTTCCACGTCGCCGCGCTCCCAACAATAATTTCCGCTAACCTGTCGGGATCGCACGATGCCGACCGTCTTTCATCCAAGGAGACTCCATGCTTTACGCCATCCTCTGCTACCATGATGAAGCCGTTGTCGGCGGCTGGTCGAAGGACGAAGACGACGCCGTGATGGCGAAGCTTGCCGTTGTGCACGGCAAGCTCGCGCAGCAGGGCCGGCTCGGTCCCGTTGCGCGACTGCTGCCGACCACCGCGGCGACAACGCTGCGCAAGGACGAGCCGCCGGTGGTGCTGGACGGCCCCTTCGCTGAAACCAAGGAACAGTTGCTCGGCTTCTATGTGGTCGAGGCAGAAAATCTCGACGGCGCGCTGGAGATTGCCGGGGAACTCGGCCGCGCCAATCCCGGCGGCGCCTATGAAATTCGCCCGATCGGCGTCTTCCACGGAGCGTTCCAGCCATGACTGATGTCGCCTGGATCGATGCGGCGCTGACCTCGGCGCGTCCCCAGGCGCTTGGCGCGCTGCTGCGCTATTTCCGTAACCTCGACACCGCGGAGGAGGCGTTCCAGAACGCCTGCCTGCGCGCGCTGAAGACTTGGCCGCAAAATGGCCCGCCGCGCGATGCCGCGGCCTGGCTGATCATGGTCGGTCGCAACGTGGCTATCGACGATATCCGCCGTGGGGCGAAACAGCAGCCGTTGCCGGAGGACGACCACGCGATATCCGATCTGGACGATGCCGAGAGCGAGCTCGCCGAGCGCCTCGATGGATCGCATTATCGCGACGATATCCTGCGGCTGTTGTTCATCTGCTGCCATCCGCAGCTCCCCGCGACGCAGCAGATCGCACTGGCACTGCGGATCGTCTCGGGCCTGACGGTGAAGCAGATCGCCCGCGCCTTTCTTGTCTCGGACGCTGCGATGGAACAGCGCATCACCCGCGCCAAATCTGCCGTGGCCAAGGCCAATGTGCCGTTCGAGACGCCAGGCGCGCCGGAACGCAGCGAGCGTCTCGCGGCCGTGGCCGCCATGCTCTATCTGATCTTCAACGAGGGCTATTCGGCGTCAGGCGAGAGCATCGATCTGCGCGCGCCATTATGCGAGGAGGCGATCCGCCTGGGACGGCTGCTGCTCAAGCTGTTTCCGGCTGAGCCGGAGATCATGGGCCTCGCAGCGCTCATGCTGCTGCAATATGCCCGTTCGGCGGCGCGCTTCGATGCCAATGGCGCGCTGGTGTTGCTCGACGATCAGGACCGCACGCTGTGGAACGGCAAGATGATCGCCGAAGGCTTGGCGTTGATCGACAAGGCGATGCGCCATCGCCGCACCGGCGCCTATCAGATCCAGGCGGCCATTGCCGCGTTGCATGCGCGTGCGGCCAAGCCGGAACACACCGACTGGGCACAGATCGACCTGCTTTATGGCTCGCTGGAAATTCTGCAGCCGTCGCCGGTGATCACGCTCAACCGCTCGGTGGCGGTCTCGAAAGTGCGCGGTCCCGAAGCGGCGCTGGAGATGATCGCGCCATTGGCCGCAAAGCTCTCGAACTATTTCCACTTTTTCGGCGTGCAAGGCGCATATCTGATGCAACTCGGCCGCAACGATGAAGCGCGGGAAAGCTTCAACCGCGCCATCGCTTTGGCTAATACCTCGACGGAGGCGGATCACATCCGGATGCATCTCGACCGGCTGATGCTGGAGAGCAAGCCGCGGGCGAAGGTTGCGACCAAGGCCAAGAATCAGGCGAAGAACAAGGCGGCTGCTCCAAAATAATTTCATAGCGGTGTCGGATTGCGTCGATGCCGCTCGTCTTTGAGACATCGGCAGCTATTCGAACCGCAGGACCATTTCATGCCCGTTTCCCGTACCGCGCTCTGGATCGGCCGCATTCTCAGCGGCCTCGTCATTCTCTTTCTCGTGATGGATGGTGGCATCAAGCTGGTGCCGATCAAGGAGGTTACCGAGACCATGCAGCAGCTCGGCTATAGCGGCAGTATGGCGCAGGCGCGCGGCCTTGGCGTTCTCACGCTGCTCTGCGCATTGCTGTACGCGATCCCGCGCACGTCCGTTTTCGGCGCCATTCTGCTCACCTGGCTTCTCGGCGGCGCGATGGCGACGCATCTGCGTGTCGACAGCCCGCTGTTCACGCATCTGTTGTTTGGCCTTTACATCGGCGTGATGGCATGGGGTGGGCTGTACCTGCGCGATCCCGCCATGCGCGCGATGATCCCGATCCGAAACCAGAGTTTTTAACAGGAGGAAAGAGCGATGCAGGTCAATCCCTATCTTCACTACAACGGCAATTGCGAAGAGGCCCTCAATTTCTATGTGAAGGCGATCGGGGCCAAGATCGACGTCATCATGCATGTGGAAGGCTCGCCCGCGGCGGAACAGATGCCACCGTCGATGGCCAAGAAGGTTCTGCATGGCCAGATCTCGGTCGATGGCGAGGTCATCATGGCCTCGGACGCGCCGCCGGATTATTTCGAGAAGATGCAGGGCATGTCGGTCTGTCTGCAGATCCAGGATCCTGCAGATGGCGCCAAGGTCTTCGCGGCATTGTCCGAGGGCGGCACCATCAAGATGCCGTTCGGCGCCACGTTCTGGTCAAAGGGATTTGGTATGTGTGTCGACAAATTCGGTGCGCCCTGGATGATCAACTGCGCGATGGAGTGATTGGGCAACGTACGCTCTTTCTAACCTCTCCCCGCACTTGCGCGGGGAGAGGTCGCCGCGTCTTCGCGGCGGGTGAGGGGCGGGGCGCGATGCCAACCGCTTGATTGGCGTGTAGAGCTCGCTTCCGCTACAAGGCGCCCCGTCAGATCATTGGTGTTGTGAGAGGCTGTGCCTTGCTCCTCATCCCAGCCGGCGTGTCATGATCAGCGATCGAAGATGCGTCGCGGCCACGTTGAACAAGAAAAGAAAATCCCATGTCCGCCTTTACCCGCAACGCCGTCGTGCTCGGCCTGCTCTCCGCCGTCGGTCCCTTCGCCATCGACATGTATCTGCCGGCGCTGCCGGCGATCACCGCCGATTTGCACACCACGACCTCGGCAACGCAGATGACGCTGATTGCGTTCTTCATCGCCTTCGGCCTGTGCCAGATCGCCTATGGTCCGCTATCCGACGTCTATGGCCGCAAGGCGCCGCTCTATGCGGGTCTGACGCTGTTCATCGCCGGGTCGATTGGTTGCGCGCTGGCGCCGGGTGTGGCGTGGCTGATCGCGTTCCGTTTCGTCCAGGGACTCGGCGCCGCCGCCATGGGCGTGATCCCGCGCGCCATCATTCGCGATCTGCACACCGGCCCTGAGGCGACGAAACTCATGGCGCTGGTGATGCTGGTATTCTCGGTATCGCCGATCCTCGCGCCGCTCGGCGGCAGCGCGTTGATCGTGCCGTTCGGCTGGCGTGCGGTGTTCGTCGCAACGACCATCGCAGCTGTCATTGCCCTTGTGCTGGTGGCCTCGTTGCTGCCGGAGACGCGCCCCGCGCATGAGCGCATCTCGGGCAGTGTGCGCAATGTGCTCGGCAGCTTCGGCGAGCTGCTGCGCGACTGGCACTTTCTCGGACTCACCTTCATCGGTGGCCTCGGCATGGCGAGTTTCTTCGCGTTCCTGGCGACATCGTCCTTTGTCTATATCGGTCACTACGGCCTGACGCCGACGCAATACAGCCTGGCCTTCTCGGTCAACGCCATCGGCTTCATCGGCGCCTCTCAATTCGCTGGCTATCTCGGTGGCCGCTTCGGCATGGGCCGCGTGGTGATGGCGGCGGTGTCGGCCTATGCGTTTTTCGCAGTCGTGCTGTTGGCGCTGACACTGGCCGGCTTCAGCAGTCTTGCCGTGCTGATCCCGCTGCTGTTCGTGTCCTTCGCCTTCCTCGGTCTGGTGATCCCGTCCACCATGGTGCTGTCGCTGGAGAATCATGGCCCCATCGCGGGCATCGCATCGGCGCTGGGCGGTACGCTGCAGATGGTCAGTGGCGGCGTGATGATCGGCGTGTCCGGGCTGTTCTTCGATGGCACCTCGCTGCCGATGGTTGCGACCATCGCCTGCACGGCGGTTGGTGCGCTTGCCGTCAGTATCGCCACGCTGCGCCCGCGCGAACTTTCGCCGCAGCTCGCGGAGTAGTAAAACTGCTAGGCTGAGCACCGACAGGGTCGAGGTGAGGATGGGACGAATGTCGTTCGGCCTGACATTTGCGGCAGCAATAGGCTCCGGCTTGATGGCCGGGCTGTTCTTCGTATTCTCGGTCACGGTGATGACCGCGCTCGGCAAGCTGCCGGCGCCGGCCGGTATTGCCGCGATGCAGTCGATCAACAGCACGATCCTCAGTCCGCTGTTCCTCACCGCTTTCATGGGCACGGTGCTGCTCAGCGTCCTCATCGCCGTGATCGCGGTGCTGAACTGGTCGCATCCGGCGTCACCCTATCTCGTCACGGGTGCGCTGCTCTATACCGTCGGTACCTTCCTCGTCACCGTTGTCTTCAACGTGCCACTGAACGACGCGCTCGCTGCCGCGCCTGCCGACAGCGCCGAGACTGCAAGTCTGTGGACGCGCTATCTGTCGGTCTGGACCGGCTGGAACCACGTGCGCACGGCGGCATCCACCGGCGCGCTGGCCTTTTTTATGCTGGGTCTGCGCGTTCTCTAGTGCAGACCTGCTGCCTCGTTGCCTCAGAACCGATACGTCGCGGTGCTGAGCAGCGTGCGGCCCATGCCGTAGAAGCAGTCGCCGAACGAGAGACAGGTGGCGATGTTGCGGGTGTCGGCAATATTGGTCGCATTGAACTGCAGCCGCCACGGGCCGTTGTCCCAGCGCACCATGGCATCGAACAGCGTGTAGTCCGGCGTGCGCAGCACGTCGATGCCGTCCCAGGATTCGCCGATGTAACGCACGCCGGCGCCGACGGTGACCTCAGGCAGGCCGAGCGAGGCCAGGCGATATTTGCCCCACAATGAGGCCTGCTGCTGCGGCACGCTGGCGACGCGCTTGCCGGCATTGTCGCCGGACTCGATCCGCGCGTCGGTATAGGCATAGGCGCCGATCAGGTCGAGATTGGGTGTGACGCTGGTCAGCACTTCCAGCTCAAGGCCCTTGATCCGCACCTGGCCGGTCTGGATCGAGAAGACGCCGGGTCCGGAGGACAGCCGGTTGCGCTCGGTGGTGTCGTAGATCGCCGCATTGATCGCGGTGCCGGCAAACGGATTGTACTTGAAGCCGACCTCGAACTGCTCGCCGCGCACCGGCTTGCAGAACCCGCTTTCGCAGGTGTTGGCGCCGAATACCGGGTTGAACGATTGCGCCCAGGACACATAGGGCGTCACGCCGAACGGCAGTTCGTACATCAGCGCAGCGCGGCCGGTGGTGGCCCTGTCGTTCTGGGTGGGCAGTCCCTCGACACTATAGCTGACATAGTCCTGCCGCACGCCGAGCAGCGCCAGCCACGGGCCCAGCCGCATCTGGTCCTGGGCATAGAAGCCGGTCTGGCCCTGCTGTGCCTGGGGATCGTCGGTCAGCGACGCCGAGAAACTGCTATAGACCGGCGCATACAGATCGAATGGCCGCGGATCGAGGCCGCTGCCGCTGCGGGTTTTCTCGTGCAGGCCGAGATAGTCGATGCCCACCAGCACCTTGTGCGACACCGCGCCAGTCTGCAGTTTGATTTCGGCATTGCTGTCGGAGGTGAAGGCGTCCTTCGCGGCCTGACGGGCATAATAGATCCGCTGCACGGTACGCCGGCCGGCGTCGAGGAATGGATTGGTGGGGTTGGAATACAGATCCGGATACATGATGGCGTAATCGCCGTCGGTGTGGCTGTAGCGGAAGCTCTGCTTGATCTTCAGCACATCGCCGAAGCTTTGCTCGTAGAGGCTGGTGACGCCGCCGGTGGTGATGTTGTAGCGATCGTAATTCGGCTCGCCGGCGAAGCGGTTGACCGGGATGAAGCCGTTGGGGCCGGGCTTCAGCACGCCTTCGATGGGCAGGAAGGCGCTGAACGAGCTGGAGCTGTCCTTCTGGTAGTTGCCGAGCACGGTCCAGGAGATGTCATTGGTCGGGCGCCAGGTTAGCGACGGCGCCAGCAGGATGCGGTCGTTCGGCACGTAGTCGACCTGCGAGTTGGAGTCGCGCAGCACGCCGACGAAGCGATACAGCCACTCGCCGTCCTTGGTCAGCTTGCCGGTGGAGTCCATCTGCAATTGCTTGCGGTCGAAGGAACCATACTGCACGCCGATCTCGTTACGGGATTCGGCCTGCGGGCGCTTCGATACTTCGTTGAGCACGCCGCCGGTGGACGAACCGCCATACAGCACCGACGATGGCCCGCGCAGCACCTCGATGCGCTCCAGCGCGTAGGGATCGCGGCGCCATTCCAGTACCTGGCTGAGCCGCGAGCCCTGCATGCCGTCGAGATAGCGGCTCGGCTCCTGGCCGCGGATCAATGTGTAGTCGCCGCGGGCATCGCCGCCGAACGGATCGGCGGTCACG
Source organism: Tardiphaga sp. 42S5 (assembly GCF_034044155.1). Classification (NCBI taxonomy): domain Bacteria; kingdom Pseudomonadati; phylum Pseudomonadota; class Alphaproteobacteria; order Hyphomicrobiales; family Nitrobacteraceae; genus Tardiphaga; species Tardiphaga sp. 42S5. The sequence goes on from NZ_CP139027.1 coordinate 2,087,141, forward strand.
CCGGGCACATAGCGCAGGGTTTCCTGGACAGACAGGCCGCCTTGGTCGGTGATGCGATCGGCGGTCACGACCGAGATCGACTGCGGCGTTTCGCGGAGTGGCGTGTCGGTCTTGGTGCCGCCCATGCCGCGATTGGCGAGATAGCCCTGCACTGGGCCGGTGGCAGTTTCCGCGCGAACCCCGGCAGCCGCGGTGGCAGCCGCAACCGGCGCATTGTTGCGTGCCGCAGCCTGGCGCGTTGCACGCGCGCGTGCGGTCGATGGGCGGGTCGCGCGCGCACGCGCGGCCGGTCGAACGGGTTGATCCACCACTACGGCCGGCAATGCCGTGCTGCCTTGCGGCGATTGCGCCTGCGATGGCGTCGTGATCAGCGCCAGCATCGGCAGTGCCGTTCCGACCAGCCATCCCAGATGTGTGGAAGATTTGAATGTCATTTGCCCGCACCCCATTACCAAGTGATGCAGGCGACTTATCACGCAGCGACGCAGCCGAAAGACGTCCGGGGCGTCATACAATTAGTCTGGAATTAGTATCTCTCTAAGTTGGCAAAGCTGCGCGATCGAATCGGCAGTCGTGCAATTGGATGCTGCTGCGCGTCATCCGGGCGCTGACCTTCGCTAGCCGTTGATGCCCTCGCGCCGCAGCGTCGGCAGGCCGATGCCTGTGGCGTCGAAACCGCCGTCGACCGCCAGCATCTGGCCGGTGATATAGCTCGATCGGTCGCTGCACAGGAAGAAGATGGCGTCGGCGAGCTCGTCCTCGCCGCCATAGCGATTGAGCGGAATCGCATCGTGATAATCGGCACGGATCGCCGGCGTATGCACGGCCTTGGCCATCGCTGTTTCCACCGGGCCCGGGGCCACCGCATTGACGCGGATGCCGAGCAGCGCCAGCTCGACAGCGGACTGCTTGGTGAAGTGAATGATGCCGGCCTTGCTGGTGCCGTAGGCGACGCGCAGGGTGGACGCGCGCAGCGCCGAGATCGAGGCGATGTTGACGATGGCGCCGCCGCCATGCTCGCGCATCAGCGGAGCGGCCGCCTTGGTGCACAGGAACGGGCCGGTGAGATTCACGGCCATGATGCGTTCCCATTCCTCCAGCGTCGTCTCGAGTAGAGGCTTGAAATTCGCGATGCCGGCATTGTTGACCAGTGCATCGAGCCGGCCGAAGCGGGCCTGCGTGGCGGCAAAGGCCTTGTCGACAGCAGCGGTGTCTGAGACATCCGTATGCAGCGCCAGCGTGTTGTCGGGATCGTTCAGTGCCTTGACGCTGGCATCGAGCAGCTCGCGTTCGATATCCAGCAGCGCAACGCGATAGCCCTCGCCGAGAAAGCGCTTGGCCACGGCAAGGCCGATGCCGCGCGCGGCGCCGGTGACGAGTGCAACCTTGCGAATCTGTTCCTTGCCGTCAGCCTTGGTCATGTCCTGCCCTATCGTCTTGATCGTTGCAGGCTGTTTAGAGAACGACAACGGCCGGGACAAGCCCGGCCGCGAACTGGTTGTGGCGTTCTTCTCAGAACCGGTAGGTCGCGGTTCCCAGCACCGTGCGCCCGAGGCCGTAATAGCAGTCGCCGCGGGCGTAGCACGCCGCCACATAGCGCTCGTCGCCGATGTTGTTCGCGTTGATCTGCAGGCGGAAGGGACCGGGATCGTAGGCGATCATCATGTCGAACAGCGTATAGTCGGGAATCTTGACGAGATTGCTCTCGTCATAGGAGGTGCCGATATAACGTACGCCGGCACCGACCGTGACATCGCGCAAGCCGAGCGCCGCCAGGCGATACTTGCCCCACAGCGAAGCCTGGTTCTGGGGCACGCCTTCGACGCTGTTGCCGATATTGTCGCCGCTTTCCACCTTGGCATTGATGTAGGAGTAGCTGCCGATCAGGTCGAAATCGGGCGTGACCTTGCCGATTACTTCCAGCTCGGCGCCGCGGATGCGGACCTGTCCGATCTGGCTCGATTTGGTGATATCGGCGGATGCGGCCAGCCGGTTTCTCTCGACCGTGTCGTAGATCGCAGCGTTGATCGCCAGGACAGAGTTCGGGTTGTACTTGAAGCCCACCTCATAGGTTTCGCCACGCTGGTCCTTGCAGGGACCGTCGGCGCAGGAGCTGCCGCCATACGCCGCGCTGAAGTACACCGGATTGAACGACTGCGCCCACACCACATAGGGATTGAAGCCGAACGCGGTTTCATACATCAGGCTCGCGCGCCCGGTCGTCGCCGACCTGTCGCTGTCCTCCCCGATCCGACGCGTGCTGGCATAATCCTGACGAATGCCGAGTGTGGCGAGCCAGGGACCGAGACGCATCTGGTCCTGCCCGTAAATGCCGGTCTGGCTTTGCCGCGTGTCCGGAGCGGCAATCAGGTCGGGCACGGGCAGGCTGGTATAGACAGGCGCGTAAAGGTCGAACGGCGCCGCGTCGAAACCACCCCCGGCAGACGCGCGCGTCTTGACGTCGCGGTAATCGACGCCGAACAGGAATTTGTGCGACAGCGCGCCGGTCAGCGCCTTCACCTGGATGTTATTGTCTATGGTGAAGTTGTCCTTCGACGCCTCCTGGTTCGACGTGTAGCGGTTCACCGTGCGCTGTGCGGGATCGAGGAACGGGTCCGTCGAGAACACGTTCGCATAGACGCTGCGATAGACGCCTTCGACATGCGCGTAGCGCAGGTTCTGCGTGAACTTCACCGCATCATTGAACTGATGTTCGAAAAGGCTGCTGAGGGCGCCGGTTTCGGTCTGGTAGATATCAGTGTTGGGATCGCCGACGAAACGATCGCGCGAGATGTAGCCGCTGGCGCTCGGCACCAGCGTGCCGACGCGTGGCAGAAAACCGTTGGTGGTGCCGGTCTTGTCCTTTTGATAGGTGCCGAGCACGGTCCAGCTCGTATTGGTGGTCGGGCGCCAGGTCAGCGAGGGCGACAGCACGATGCGGTTGTCGGGCACGAAATCGACCTGGGTGCCGCTGTCGCGGAATAGGCCAACGAAGCGATACAGCCACTCGCCGTCCTTGGTCAGCTTGCCGGTCGTGTCCATCTGGACCTGCTTGCGGCCGAAATTGTCGAACGACACGCCGACTTCGTTTTTGGATTCCGCCTGCGGGCGCTTCGAGATCAGGTTGACGAGGCCTGCGGTCGACGTGTCGCCATACAGCACGGAGGCGGGGCCGCGAAACACCTCGATGCGCTCGAGCATATAGGGATCGACGCGCCACTCGTTGAACTCGTTGCGGTTGTTGACGCGTGTGCCGTCGAGATAGACGTTCGGGTCCTGGCCGCGGATCTTGAAGTAATCGTTGCGCGAATCGACGCCGCCGGGCTCGGCGAATACGCCGGGCACATAGCGCAGGGTTTCCTGGATGCTGCTGACGCCCTGATCCCTGACGCGGTCGGCGGTGACGACGCTGATCGACTGTGCCGTCTGGTTCAAGGGCGTGTCGGTCTTGGTGCCGGTTCCGCTGACCGTGGCGGAATAGCCCTGTACCGGACTCGTGCCGGTTTCAGCGCGGACAGCGGGTGCTGTGGCTACAACAGCAGCAGCAGGCGCTGCCGTGTTGCCGCGCGCCGCCGTTCGGCGACTTGTAGAGCGTGCCGCCTGCGACCGCTGCGGACGTGCCGGCGTGGCACGCGGTTTGGCCTGTTCCACAACGACGGGCGGAAGCTGGCTCTGGGCCTGCGCCGGAGCTTCGATCGCGAAGGTCATAAGAACTGCGATAGACGCTCCGAAGAGTCGCTGTGAGGTTTGGGAAATGGCCACGCTTACGCTCCTTAGCTAATTTTCAGCTAAGGCGGTAACGCGCGCGTGAGGCGGTGTGAACGGCAAACCATCGTTTCCACAGACCGCGAGTTTAGTATTGCTCCAGTTTGGAATTCCTTGATTGTTCCCGAGGCCCGGCTGCATGACTTCTGCGTCCGCCACATCGAAAAAGGGCCATGGGATGTCGGCAATAGAAAATCTCGTTCGTCCTGTGCACGGCGCCACCTGTCGGCGTCGTTTGCGAGCGATATCGTTCACCGATAGGAGGTTCCCTTGTCCCTCACATTGCATTTCCATCCGCTGTCGTCCTACTGCTGGAAGGCGCTCGTCGCGCTATACGAGAACGACACGCCGTTCACGCCGCATATGGTCAATCTCGGCGACGAGGCCGAGCGCGCGGCGCTGTTGAAACTGTGGCCGATCGGCAAATTCCCCGTGCTGGAAGATGATGAGCGCGGCGCGATCGTGCCGGAGTCCTCCATCGTCATCGAGTTTCTCGACCGGCATTTTCCCGGCCGCACGCGTTTCATCCCCGATGGCGACGCCGGCCTGCAGATGCGGTTACGCGACCGCTTCTATGATCTCTATGTGCACACGCCGACGCAGAAGATCGTCGGCGACCGTCTGGTGCCGGCTGACAAGAAGGATCCGCATGGCGTCGCCATGGCGCGGGCCCAGCTCACCACGTCCTACGGCATGATCGACAGGCAGATGGCGACGAACGTGTGGGCGATGGGCACAGCGTTCACGCTCGCCGACTGTGCGGCTGCGCCGGCGCTCTATTACGCGAACAAGGTGCATCCGTTCGGAGACGCGCATCGCAACGTCTCCGCCTATCTCGGCCGGTTGCTGGCGCGTCCATCATTCGCACGGGTGGTGAAGGAGGCGGAGCCGTACGCACACATGTTTCCGGAGGAGTGAGCATCATGAGTGCCGACAAGGCCAGGATCATCCGAGACTTGTTTGCAGCCTATCTGCGCAATGACCGCAAGGCCGTCGAAGATGCGTTCACGGACGACTTCACCTTTACGAGCCCGTTCGATGACGGGATCGACAAGATGACCTATTTCGCGCGCTGCTGGCGCGTCGCCGACTGGATCGCGCAGCATGATCTTGAGCGTATCGCCGTCGATGGCGATGTGGCTTTCGTGACCTATCGTTGCGTGGCGAAAGACGGCAAGAGTTTTCGCAACACCGAAGTCTTCGGCTTGGAGGGCGATCTCATCCGGTCGATCGATGTGTATTTCGGCGCGACTTATAAAGATGGGGTGTTTGTGAAGCAGACCGGGTAGCCCGAGTTCGTCATGGCCGGGCCTTGTCTCGGCCATCCACGCCTTCGCTTGCGGTAAAGACGTGGATACCCGGCACAAGGCCAGGGCTGTCCGGTTTAAATTTTATGGACAGGGCGCATGGCATTGATTCTTCTGTGCTCCAAGCGTTTGGCGACGTTTTGGGACGAGACTCAAACCAAGAGGATGAAAGCCGGTTGAATTTTTGACCTCAGCCCCACCAGAAACTGCTTTCGAACGCACTTATTTCTTCTGTTGTCTCGTCATGGACGAGCCAACAGAAAGGAAGCGCAGTTTCCAGATGATACTCTGTCCCCAAATCCGGGACATCTCGAACTGGAGAGGAGTTTTCCGATTTCCGAAAAATGGACGGAGGACGATCGATCGGACGCGAAAAATTAGTCATACTGGCTCACACTAGGATTAAGTTTCGAGGATTCGACGCGATAAGCGTTAGCGCGTGCAGTAAAGCCGGGATCGCCCCCTTTTTTGACGGGCGACTCGCCGATCGGAGCCAAGGACCGATCAGAGCCAAGGACCGTAGAAGCGGCCGATTTAGTCTTCTTCGTAACTCGAACGCCGAAATCGTCTGACTGCTGTCGCTGCCGCTTCGGTCCGCGCAACGGTTTGTCTGCAGCCGCTTATTGGCCCTCTACTTCTCTGATATCGTGAAAGTGCTGCTCGGCTCGGGAAATGTCTTGACCCGTTTGAGCTATAATTGCTTCCAGCGCGCTATTTCTTCGGAAGAAGTGTCGTCAAGAGTACCGCCAACTCGGGCTGCCTTCTGGCACCAGTCTTTTCGAAGACAGCTTTTAGCTGATTGCGAACGGTGTCCTTTGATACGTTTGCGCCGATGGCGAATGTCGCGAGATCTATGCCGTTCGCCACTGCCGTTGCCAAGCGAGCCTCAGCCGGTGTGAGACCGAACAGAATCCGCAGCGTCGTGGCCAAGGGAGAGCGTTGAGCCTGTGTATCGACGATCACCAGAATCGCGTGAAACGCAGACAATGGTGAAGCTGTCAGGCCGCGCAATCGCATTGGGTAGATGATCAGATTTCCGTCACTTACCTTTGGAAAGACTATTGGAGGCACCACCGACGCAACCCCGGTCCAAAGCAAAGCTCTAATCGACTGTTCAAGTCGTTCTGTCGCTCGGCGATCGAACGAACGGACACGACGCCCTGAGATAGCCAAATCCGGACCAATCAGATCATCGGCGGCCGAATTGGTGTGAACTACGTTTCCGGCCCTATCCAAAAGCAAAGCAGCTCGGTCTGAAAACTGAAATGCATCGAGTGCCGCTTCTCCCCTCGAAAACTCAAGGGCGCAACTGATCTCCGCAATTGAATCGAGCCGTTGCGACAACTGTGCCAGCCAGGAGAGTTCATTCCTCGAGAACGCACCCTGCTGGGGTGTCCTTTGGATGCTCAGGTTCCAGATGCGATCACCACGACCGACTCGAACGCCTGCAAATTCGGATAGGCCGCATCGGGCCAAGAAATCTTGGTAGAAAGAAGATCGCTTCCTCAGTTCCGCAGGCAGGCAATCATCATCGGTAGCGACCCCCTCTCTGAGAAATGTAGACGTACCAAGATATCGCTCATCACGGTCCAGCCAGCCTCCGGCGGAGTAAACCTCGAAGCTCTTTTCCATCGAAGGAGTTGCAGCTACGAAAGGGAGAGGGCCGACAACTGGAAGTAACACGGCACCATAAGAGCCTGTACACTTCGCGACTGTTTCCGCTGCTTCAGACCAGCGCCACTGATCGAGGGCGGCACTTGCTAGTGCCCCCGTTATGCGTTCGAGGTCAAAAGGATCCATCCCGCCAAGCCCCACCACGGCATACTTGGGCAATGTTCCTCCAAAGTGCATGATGTATCAATACTGTTCATGGGTTCTGACCAAGGGCTCAAGCGGCCCGTCGTCGCATTGGCACCTCTGAACGAAGATCGGGACATGCTCCCTCGAAACCGAAGCCTGACAGCGAAGGTCCTTCACTTCGCAGGAGGTCGCGGCATGCGCCACCTCGACCTTACTTCAAGTCAATTCCCTGAGTGGACGGGGTCGGCACCGGCTCAATACATGGCGGAGTGGCTGCGGGGACACTTTATTGCCGAGAAGGATATTTCTCCACCAACCCAATCGAAGGAAAAGGGAAGGGCAGGCGTAGTAAGTTGGGCGGTCGCCTGCCGTTATTTGTAAGCGCCGGCACGAAGACAATCCGCAATTATTAAAAACTAGTCCCAAATGGGTCATGCGCAGAAGTCTCCGCGCTGGATAACCTCGGAATCGCAATCGCCCTTTCGTGGCTTAAACGAAGTGATAAATTTCGTATGGCGCGCCGCAACACCAGAGTCATTGGAGCCTATTTATGAAACGCTTTGCCATTGCCGCACTTCCGGTTTTGTTAATTGGCGTACTTGTTTCAAGTGCGTCGGCAGGGCAAGGCCAGGCGCGCTCCTACGAAAGCTGCACGCAGCTTGCAGATCAGCGAGGCTTCATGGTTTCTGAAAGGGGCAGCACGCGCAAAACTTTCGTTGAACGCTGCATGAGAGGCAATCAGAAATAGCGCCCCTTAAAATCTGACCGGTGGTTCGCAAGTATGAGTTCCACCTCGGTCCATGCGACATTAACGACAATATCGTTAAATAGATGAACGACGCAGCGAGGAGCCTCGATCAGTGCTTCGAGGGCGATTTTTTTCGTCGTTGTGTTCAAGCACTGACCAAAGGACGGCGGGGTTGCGTTTATCGTCGGCAACTTCCACGCCGTAAGCGAGGCCGTCGGTGCCAAGCTTCAGGAAAATATCCGGAACGTTTTTGTAAGCAGCGTTGGTTCTGTCGCATTTCCAGAGTGGGGCATGGAAAAGCGCACCAGTTGCGGCACAGCCAGAAATTCCGAGCGATTTCGGCTGGATAGTATGTGCACCATAACGCATGCCACCCCTTAGAATATTAGTCTGCATTTTTATCAGAATATTTGGCTTGCTGTGTCGGTTTCGCAGGCGCGCCTTCGTCATTCTGACAGAGTCGAGTTTGGGGTGGCCGTTTCGCTCCACCCGGCTGACGTGAGCGCCACAAGGGAGAGACCGATGCGTTTCATGGTGATTGTGCATGCGAACAAGGACACCGAAGCCGGCGTGATGCCGACAACGGAACTGCTGACCGCGATGGGCAACTTCAATGAGGAGATGTGCAATGCCGGCGTGATGCAGGCTGGCGAGGGGCTGCATCCGACGTCGAGGGGCGCGCGCATCGCCTTTACCGGCAGTGAGCCAGTGGTGAAGCAAGGGCCGTTCGATGTAACGCGCGATCTGATTGCCGGCTTCTGGCTGATCGACGTGGCCTCCAGGGACGAGGCGATCGCGTGGATGAAGCGCGCGCCGTTCGCGGCCGGCGACGAGATCGAGATCCGTCAGGTGTTTGCGGCCGAGGATTTCGGCGACGCACTGACACCCGAATTGCGCGAGAAGGAAGAGCGTCTGCGCGCGCAAGCCGCGAAGAAATAAGCGACGAGATCAACGAGGATAGTGACCATGCGATTCATGATGCTGATGATCCCCGGCGGCTATGAGACAGCGGCGCCGGGCACCGTGCCGGAGGATGTCGAGCGCGTCGCGTCGATGATGGCCTATAACAAGGCGCTGATGGATGCCGGTGTGCTCATCACCTGCGACGGACTGCACCCGCCATCGATGGGCGCGCGGGTGTCCTTTCCATCCGGCAAGCCGGTGGTGACCGACGGGCCGTTTGCGGAATCCAAGGAGGTGCTCGGCGGCTACTGGATGATCGACGTCGCCTCGCGCGACGAGGCCATCGCCTGGGCCAGTCGCTGCCCGGCGACGCCCAACGAGGTGATCGAGATCCGCCAGGTGCAGGAAATGGCCGATTATCCGGAGGACGTGCAGGCCGTCGCCTCGGGATTCGAGGAGATGCAGACCACTGCGAAGCGGCTCGGCTGAGGCAAAATCACTGCGACGGGCATGAAACGGTCGTGTCGCAACACGGCCGCATGCCTGCCGCAGGATTTCCGCATGCGGCGGGCGTTGATTTGTTGAGGGAATTTGCGCCGGTCACACCGTTTTGGTGTGACCTTTTGGCCCGGCTCATGTTAAAGCCCTTTACATGAGCTGGCGCAAAGACAGCCGCGGCGAGCGCGGTTATCACCACGGAAATCTGAAAGAGGCCCTGCTGCAGGCGGCGCTGGGGCTGATTGCGGAGAAGGGGCCTGCGGGCTTCACCTTCGCCGATGCCGCGCGCACGGCCGGCGTCAGCGCGGCCGCGCCCTATCGCCATTTCCGCGATCGCGACGATCTTCTCGCCAGCATCGCGCAGCGTGGCTTCGAGCAGTTCGAGCTGGTGCTGACGGCGGCGTGGGACGATGGCCGGCCGAATACGGTCACGGCCTTCGAGCGGATCGGCAAGGCGTATCTCGCTTTCGCCCGCACTGAACCGGCCTTCTATTCGGCGATGTTCGAATCCGGAATCCCGGTAGATTCCAGTCCTGAACTGGCCGCGGCGGGAGAACGTGCCTTCGGTGTGATCCGTGCGGCGGCAGAACGTTTGGCCGCCTTGACGCCGCCGGGCGTGACGCGTCCACCGGCGATGATGATGGCGCTGCATATCTGGTCGCTGGCGCATGGCGTGGCCTCGCTGTTCGGCCGCGGCGATGCCGCGCGGCGCAAGCTGCCGATGTCGCCGGACGACCTGCTGGAGGCCGGCGCGCTGATTTATTTGCGCGGACTGGGCTTTCCAACCGACCAAAACGTCCACAAGTCCGACACATCTACAGCGCCCAAATCGGGTCCTTGGGGAACCGCCCCAAAATAATTCGCGGCGCTCCCCTTGCGGTCGCCTTGACAAAATCCGGCCGTGAGCTACGTATGTAAATGTTATTTACATTCACAAGCGGCATGGTGCCGCTGATGGAGAGGAAAATGGCCAACGCTGCAGATTACAATCGATGGGGTCCACCCGCCGATGATCGGGTGTCCTACCAGATGCGCTCACCATGGCACATCGTATTGATCGTGCTGGGTTTTATCATCTGGTGGCCGGTTGGCCTCGCACTTCTCTTCTTCACACTCGGGAGCAGAAAAATGGGTTGCTGGGATCGTAACGGCCGTTTCGAGAACAAGATGGAGCGGATGCAGTACAAGATGGAGCGCATGCGCAACCGCATGGAGCGCTCAGGCTTCGGGTCGGGCTTCGGCTTCGGCCCGCCGACCTCCGGCAATCGCGCCTTCGACGAATATCGCGTCGAAACCCTGCGCCGCCTCGAGGAAGAACAGCACGAGTTCAAGAACTTCCTCGATCGCCTGCGTCACGCCAAGGACAAGGAAGAGTTTGACCAGTTCATGGCGCAGCACCGCCCAAAGCCGACCCCGCCATCGGATAACAATCAGCCGCAGGGCTAACAGCCCGGAACTGATAGGCGTCAGGCGGTAGCGCCCCCTTCGCCCGATGCCGACATCGCCGCCCGTCTGATCATTCAGGCGGGCGGTTTTGCTTTGTCACGGGCCCTTCACGAACAAGCGAATACCGCTTCATTTCTCGGCCAAAACACGCTTTGGTAACTCCGCATTAACCATGACTGGCGTCTGGTAAAAGCCGCAGAAACGCGTGCAAGCCCTTGTTTTGACATGTTGGCAGGGAATTTAAGGCTCGGCTTCGGACAAGCCCTCCATGCGACACAACAAGAACATTGCACTGGCGTTCCGCGCCGCGCGCGATGCGTGGCCGCGGCATCAGCGATGAGCAAGTCGCTGGCAAATTGAGGATTTTTGCGTTGAGAGGATACCGTTCATGAATCCGGCCGATGTGGCGCAGTCAGCCCTGCCGCTGGCTTCATCCGACGTTTCGCTGATCGCGCTGTTCCTGCAGGCCCACTGGATCGTGAAAGCGGTCATGTTGGGACTGCTGGGCTGTTCGGTGTGGGTCTGGGCGATCGCGATCGACAAGATGTTCCTGTATGCGCGCACACGCCGCGCAATGGACCGGTTCGAGCAGGCCTTCTGGTCCGGCGAGTCCATCGAGGATCTGTACCGCGCGCTCTCCGCCAAGCCGACGCAGTCGATGGCGGCGTGTTTCGTCGCGGCGATGCGCGAGTGGAAGCGGTCTTTCGAAAGCCAGGCGCGCTCCTTCACCGGCTTGCAGATGCGCATCGACAAGGTGATGAACGTCTCCATCGCCCGCGAGGTCGAGCGCCTTGAGCGCCGCCTTCTGGTGCTGGCAACGGTCGGTTCGGCCGGCCCCTTCGTCGGCCTGTTCGGCACCGTCTGGGGCATCATGTCGAGCTTCCAGGCGATTGCCGCCTCGAAGAACACGTCGCTCGCCGTGGTCGCGCCTGGTATCGCCGAAGCGCTGTTCGCCACGGCCATCGGCCTTATCGCCGCCATCCCGGCGACTATTTTCTACAACAAATTCACGTCAGAAGTGAACAAACAGGCCCAGCGCCTGGAGGGGTTTGCCGACGAGTTTTCAGCGATCCTGTCGCGCCAGATCGACGAGCGCGTCTGATGGGTGACGAATTGAACCTTGAAGTGAGCACCCTGTCATGGGGATGAATATGGGCTCGGGCGGTGGTAGCGGAGGCCGGCGCGGGCGTCGGCGTGCTGCCGTCATGGCCGAGATCAACGTCACCCCGATGGTCGACGTCATGCTCGTGTTGATGATCATCTTCATGGTGTCGGCGCCGCTGATGACCTCGACCATCGATATCGACCTGCCGATCGCGAGCGGCGGCAAGTCGGTGTCAGCAAATACGCCGCCGCTCACCGTATCGGTGAAGCGTACCGGCGGCGGCTGCAATTCGGCTGTCGAAACCTATGTTGGCGATGCTCTGGTACCGGCAAGCGAACTCGCCGCCAAGATCACGGCGATCCGGGCCACGCGGTCGGAGACGGACAATACCGTGTTTCTGCGCGGCGACCGCGACGTCTGCTACACGGACATGATGAAATTGCTCGGCACAGTGCGGGCGGCCGGGTTCAAGGCCAATATCGTGATCCTGCCGGAGCAGGGGACGTAAGCTCGTGGAACAGCCGGTTGATCTGGGCAGGAGCAGGATTGGAAATCTGATCGTGAAGGTCGACAAGACACTCATTGCATCGGTAGCGCTGCACGTCATCGTGATCGGGTGGGGACTTCTCACGTTCTCTTCCAAGGCATTGGAAGTGATGCCGGAGGATTCCGTCGGGGTCGACATCAGCGTCGAAAGCCAGTCCATGGTCGGTCAAAAGACCGGCAAGAAGGAAAATCCGAAGCCGAAGGTGGAGAAGGTCGCCGAGGCCAAGCCGCCGGTCGAGGATACCGTCGGCAAGATCGACGACAAGAAGCCGCCGGTGATCACCGAGACGGCGCCGAAGGAACAGCCGAAGACTGACGAGAAAGCGGCGGCCGAAGCAGCGAAGGCAGAGGCTGCGGCAAAGGCCGAGGCTGCAGCGAAAGCCGCGGCCGATGCCAAGGCAAAGGCAGAAGCCAAAGCGGCGGCGGTGGCCGACGCCAAGGCAGAGGCTGAAGCGAAGGCCGAGGCTGACGCCAAGGCGCAAACAGAAGCCAAGGCGAAGGCCGAAGCGCAAGCCAAGGCTAAAGCAGAAGCCAAAGCGAAGGCTGAGGCCAAAGCCAAGGCTGACGCCGACGCGAAGGCCAAGGCGGAAGCACAGGCCAAGGCAGCAGAGGCCAAGAAGGCCGAGCGCGTGTTCGATCAGTCGAAGATCGCGGCGCTGATCGACAAGCGCGATCCGACCCGGAATTCGGTGACGGGGTCCGACCTCAATCCGAACGAGGCTCTGGGTTTGGCGAAAGGCAATGCGAGCCACAACGTCGCCACTTGGGGCGCAATGTTCAAGTCGCAGGTAGAGCGCTGCTGGAAGAAGCCCTATGGCGGCATCGAAGCGCAGATGACCGAGTCGATTTTCAGCGTCAAGCTGAAGCGTGACGGGTCGTTGGAAACGACGCCGGTTGCCATCAGCAATCCATCGACGCCGTATTTCCGCGTCTATCAGGAGAGCGCACTGCGTGCGATCATCGAATGCGCGCCGTATAAACTGCCTACGGCGTTTTTTGACGAGTGGAAGTTTTTCGAACCCGTTTTCACCGAACGACGGTCATGAGCACGTCACTCCTGGTGACGATCACGAATACCGAGCAAAGCCCGCAATAATGACCGACAAGAATGGATTGCCCCCGATGTTGTTTCGCCCAAGCCGCCGACAGATCATCACAGGAATGGCGGCGACCGGTCTGCTGATGGGCACCAGCGCGCGAACCGCCTTCGGGCAGGCGCGCGTGCAGATCACGGAAGGCAATGTCGCGCCGCTGCCGATCGCAATCCCCAATTTCTCCGCTGGCACTGGCGCGGACAATGAGGTGAGCGTCGGCGTCTCGCAGGTCATTACCAACAATCTCAAGCGCAGCGGTCTGTTCGCGCCGATCGATCCGGCGGCCTTCGTCGAGAAGGCCATCAATATCGACGCGCCGCCGAACTTCGTGAACTGGAAGACCGTCAATGCACAGGCGCTAGTCACTGGCCGCATGACCCGGCAGGGCGATGGTCGCCTGAAGGCCGAATTCCGGCTGTGGGACGTCGCCACCGGTCAGCAATTGGCCGGCCAGCAATATTTCACCTCGCCGGAATACTGGCGTCGTATCGCCCACATCATTTCCGACCAGATCTATGAGCGCCTGACCGGCGAGAAAGGCTATTTCGATAGCCGCGTGGTCTTCGTTGACGAAACGGGCTCCAAGGAGCGCCGCGTCAAGCGACTGGCGCTGATGGATCAGGACGGTGCCAATGTGCGTTACCTGACGCGTGGTGCCGATCTGGTGCTGACGCCGCGGTTCTCGCCGTCGACGCAAGAGATCACCTATATGGAATTCGGCCAGGGTGATCCCAAGGTCTATCTCTTCAATATCGAGACAGGCCAGCGTGAGGTTGTCGGCAACTTCCCGGGCATGTCGTTCTCGCCGCGTTTCTCGCCGGATGGCCAGCGCGTCATCATGAGCCTGCAGCAGGGCGGCAATTCCAACCTGTTCGTTATGGACCTGCGGTCGAAATCGACGACGCGACTTACCGACACGCCGGCAATCGACACCTCGCCGTCATATTCTCCGGATGGCTCGAAGATCTGCTTCGAATCGGATCGCGGCGGCAAGCCGCAGATCTATACGATGGCGGCAACCGGCGGCGGTGCCCAGCGCATCTCGTTCGGCGAAGGCAGCTATTCGACCCCGGTCTGGTCGCCGCGCGGCGACTACATCGCTTTCACCAAGCAAGGCGGCGGGCAGTTCTCGATCGGCATCATGAAGCCCGACGGGTCCGGTGAGCGGCTGCTGACGTCGGGCTATCACAACGAAGGTCCGACCTTCGCGCCGAACGGTCGCGTGATTATGTTCTTCCGCGATATGGGAGGAGGGCCGTCGCTCTTTACGGTCGACGTGTCCGGCCGTAACGAGCTCAAGGTCCCGACGCCTGGCTTCGCGTCCGACCCGGCCTGGTCGCCATTACTATCGTAAATAAACGATTAGCGGCGACGGGCGGATTACCGGCTATTCCCGGCAAACTTTGCCCACCGTGCTGAAATCACGAGTAGATTTGCTGTTTATGCGAATGCGTAAACAGTTCGCTAACGATCTTCCCTCAGAAAGACTTCATCAGGACCCGGTACCAATGTGCGCCTGAACAGGACGCATTTACGCCCGATGCAGCTCGCCGATCACAACCGGACGAACAGCAAATCGATGTCGCCGTCGATCTACACGGCGCTCGTCGATTCATTGTTCGAGAACCCGATTCCGATGCTGGCCGGTGCGGTCTGTGCCGGAACCGGCGCAGTCATGACTGCGGTGAAGACCGGCAATCCTTTGCTGTGGCCATGCGCCGCCCTGATCATCGTCATTGGCGCTTTGCGGGCCCTTCAGCTTAGCCGCTATGAAAAGCGCGAGACCGCGCTGACGCCCGACGAGGCGATCCGCTGGGAATTCAATTACATGGTTGGCGGCTCGCTCTATGCAGCCGCGTTGGGCCTGTGGTGTTGGGTCGTTCTGCTCGGAAGCGATGATCCGGTCGCACATATGCTCGGTACGGCAGTGACGGTCGCTTATATCGCGGCCGGTGCTGGCCGAACCTATGGCCGTCCGAAGATCGCGCAGTTGCAGGTGCTGCTGGCGTGCGGTCCGATGGCGCTGGCTCTGATTATCCACGGTGACTTCTACTATATCGGCTTTGCGTTTCTGAACGTCCTGTTCTTTGTCGGCCTGCGCCGGATCACGCTTCGTCTGCATGACGTCTACGTCAAGGCGCTGCTGGCCACCGAGCGGGTCGGCTCCATCGCCGGCCAGTTCGATACGGCGCTGAACAACATGCCCAACGGCCTGTGCATGTTTGGCGCCGATGGTCGGTTGGCGGTGCTCAACAATCACTTTACCGCAATGATGGAGATTTCAGAGGATCTCGTGCAGCGCGGCGTGACTGCGCGCGAAGTCGTCTCGCTCTGCGTCAATGCGGGGACGGTGTCGTCGGCCAGCGCGATGACCATCATCACCGAGATTGAAAGCTCGAAGGCAGCCGAAATCACGACCCTTGATCATGCCCACGAGAGTGAACGTGCATTGTCGTGGAAGTTTCAGCCGATGGTCGGCGGCGGCACGGTCGTTCTGCTTGAAGACATTACCGAGCGCCGCAATTCCGAAGCGCGTATCAGCCACATGGCGCGTTTTGACGAATTGACGGGGCTGCCGAACCGGGTCAGTTTCCGGAACGAAATCGGCCGCATGCTGAAGAGCTCGGACCAATCCACGCTGTCGGCCCTGCTGTTCGTCGATCTCGATCAGTTCAAGCAGGTCAACGATACGCTTGGTCATCCATGCGGCGATCAGCTGTTGTGCATGGTCGCCGATCGGCTGCGCGAAATGTTGCGCGCTGATGACTTCGTGGCCCGTTTTGGCGGTGACGAATTTGTCGTGTTCCAACGTGCCATCAAGACAAATCATGATGCAGCCGATCTGGCGCGTCGCATCGTCGAACGGCTCAGTGAGCGCTACGAGGTCGACAATCATCAGGTCGAGATCGGAGCCAGCGTCGGCATCGCCTTGACGGAACCCGATGTCAGCGCTGACAATCTTTTGAAGAACGCCGATATGGCGTTGTATCGTGCGAAGGCCTCCGGCCGTGGCACCTTCTGCTTCTTCCGCGACGAGATGGCCCAGACGGTCGAGGCGCGCCGCGTGCTCGAACTGGATCTGCGCCAGGCGCTCGCCAATGAAGAATTCGAGATTTACTACCAGCCACTGGTCAATCTGAAGTCGGGACGCATCTCGACCTGCGAAGCGCTGCTGCGCTGGAATCATCCTGTCCGCGGCACTGTTTCGCCGGTCGATATCATTCCCGTCGCAGAAGACATGGGCCTGATCGTCGATCTTGGCCGCTGGATTCTGCGCAAGGCCTGTATCGAATGCATGAAGTGGCCGGACGCGGTCAGCGTCGCCGTCAACTTCTCGTCGCAGCAGTTTCATCAGCGCGATGTGTTGAGCGAGGTACGCTACGCCCTCGATGTGTCCGGGCTGCCGGCGCGTCGTCTCGAGATCGAGATCACCGAATCGTCGCTGCTACGTAACACGCAGTGGACCCACGATGCCCTCGCGCAGCTTCACGCAGCAGGCTGCCGGATTTCGCTCGACGATTTCGGTACCGGCTATTCGAGCCTGAGCTATCTGCACAATTTCCCGCTGCAGAAAGTGAAAATCGACCGCTCGTTCCTCGAGGGGATCGATACGGATCGTCCGCTGACGCTGCTGCGCGGCGTGGCGCGCCTCAGTGCTGATCTCGGAATGACCGTGGTCGTCGAAGGCATCGAGACCAACGAGCAACTCGAGCTGATCAGCGCCGACGGCACGATCAGTGAGGCGCAGGGCTATCTGTTCAGCCGTCCGGTGCCTGCGACCCGGATTAGGCAGCTCCTGGACGCGTCTCACGGACGTCGCGTGACCGAGCCCGGCGCCAATGTCGAGGCCACGCGCGCGCCGGCCTGACCAGCCGCGGGCCACACTCTCGAATTTCTATTTCCATTCGTTTCGCGCGCCGAATAGGCCAAAAGGGTTAACCACATTGTGGCAGAACCTTTGACAACTTTTAAGAAAGCTTTAACGTTTCCTTACTCGCGTAGTCATGGCGTTGGTGCGTAGGAGACGGAATGATGGCTTCGGCCGATCAAGCGACTGAGGCTTCGAAGCGCAGCGATATTCTCGACCGGGTTGACTACCGTCTTGCCGAAACCGAAGCTGAGAAAGAGGCGATCTATAGCCTGCGCTATAGGGCCTATCTCCATGAGGGGGCCATCGAGCCTCGCGCGGATCGCCGTCTCGCCGACCGTTTCGACGATTTGCCGAATTCATGGACTTTCGGGATATTCGTTGATGGCGAGCTCGCCAGTTCGCTGCGCGTCAGCGTAGCGACGCCGGACAATCCGGAAACGCCTGCCGTCGATGCATTCGGAGACCTGTTGCGTCCCGAGCTGGACAAAGGGAAGATCATCGTCGACCCGAACCGCTTCGTGGCCGACCCGAACAACCGCACCAAGTTTCCTGAATTGCCCTATATGACGGTTCGGCTGGGCTATGTCGCCTGCGGCTATTTCAAAGCCGATATAGGGACGGCGACCGTGCGCGCCGAGCATCGTGCGTTCTATCGCAAGGTTTTCCTGCAGACGCCGATGTGCGAGCCGCGGCCCTATCCGACGCTGACCAAGCCGCTATGCCTGATGGCGGCCGACTACGCCGCGGTGCGCGAACGCATTTTCATGCGCTACCCACATTTCCGCTCCAGTCTCTTCGAGCAGCGGGCTCTGTTCGAGCGCAAGAGCGAGCCCCTGGCGCCGGATCTCCATTCATCCGAGTTCCATATCGCCCAGGCCGCGGTGTTGCCCCGCACCTGAGGGCGAAGGGGGGCGACAGTCCGGTCGCCGGTCATTGCTGACTATCCCGGCAGTCCCGCAGCGGGATTCTGCCTAAAACCAGCTGCTTTCTCAGAACCTTCACCGTCGCGCCACATTTGCCAACCATTAACCACGTCGTTGCTTTTTCGCGGCCTGTGGCTTTTGATCGGTTTTGGCAACACCTCATCAAGGTTGACGGAACGTTCGCTTAACCAACGCCCTGTAGACCGAATGACAGTTGGGTAAAGCGTGAGCGTGGAGGCTCCGGGAATGAAGCATCAGATGCGTATCCTCCAGGGATTAAAACTGGCTGCAGTGCTGGCCGTGGCGCTGTCGATGGGCGCCTGCGCCAACAAGAACGGTTTGGGTGCCGATGGCGCGATGGCCAATGCCGCCACGCCGGGCAGCCAGCAGGACTTCGTCGTCAATGTCGGCGATCGCGTGTTCTTCGAGAGCGATCAGACCGAACTGTCGCCGCAGGCGATCGCGACCCTGGACAAGCAGGCGCAGTGGCTGCAGCAGTACAACCGCTATTCCTTCACCATCGAAGGTCATGCGGACGAGCGCGGCACCCGCGAATACAACATTGCCCTCGGCGCCCGCCGTGCCCAGTCGGTTCGCACCTTCCTGGCCTCGCGCGGTATCGATGCCAGCCGGATGCGCACCATCTCTTATGGCAAGGAACGCCCGGTCGCGGTGTGTAACGACATCTCGTGCTGGTCGCAGAACCGCCGTGCGGTCACCGTGCTGAACGCCGGCGCGTAAGCGACGTCTGATATCAAACAAAACGGCGTCTGCCCCCGGGGCAGGCGCCGTTTTTGTTTTCAACGGGCGCCTTTGTCGCTGTCGAAAGTCACATTTTTGGCGTAGTGAAATTCTCATCGTGATGCGCGCCAATGGGGCGTGAAACCGGTCATTTTCAGGCTCAAATGTCATCCAGATCTCATTCGCTAGCCGGCGCTGCGTTATTGTCTGTCCTGCTCGTGACGGCATCGCCCGTATCCGCGCAGTTGTTCGGTCAACCGGCTCCCCGTCAGCAGGGCTACGGCCAGCAATCGGGCGACGACGATGCCGACCAAGGCTTGCAGATCGAGCGGTTGCAGAACCAACTGCGGCAGCTCACCGGCCAGAATGAAGAACTGCAGTTCCGCAATCGGCAGCTCGAGGATCAGCTCCGGCAGTTGCAGGCCGGCGGCGCCCCAGCGGGCGCAGGAGGCCGTCCCAATGTCGCTGGCGCGCCGGTCCAGCAGCCGCCGATGCAGCAGGCTCCCGTGCATCAGCCCGGTTACAATCAGCAACAGCCGCAGATCGCGGCACCTGCACCAATTGCTCAGGATCCCGCGCCAGCTCCTCGCGCAGGCCGTCGTAACGATGCGTTCGATCCCAATGCGAACCCCAATGCGCCGGGCGTGCCGCGCGCGCTGGGTGGCGGGCAGCAGCCGATGCCGGCAAACGCACCGGTCGGTGCACAGGGCGGTCGTGGGGCCGGCGAGCCGCTCCCGCTGGGCAATGCCGCCCAGGGCGGAGCTGCGCCAGCACTGACGACGTTGCCGCCGGGCGCGACCCCGAAGGACGAGTTCGATCTCGGCATCGGCTATATGCAGCGTCGCGATTATGCGCTGGCCGAAGAGACTATGCGCAACTTCGCCCAGAAATATCCTGGCGATCCAATGATTGCGGATTCGCAGTATTGGCTCGGCGAGAGCTTCTTCCAGCGCCAGAAATATCGCGATGCCGCCGAGACATTCCTGGGCGTGACCACGAAATACGACACCTCCGCCAAGGCGCCCGATGCCTTGCTGCGGCTTGGCCAGTCGCTGGCCGCGCTGAAGGAAAAGGAAGCCGCCTGTGCCGCCTTCGGTGAAGTGACGCGGAAATATCCCCGTGCCTCGGCCGGCGTGAAACAGGGCGTGGATCGCGAGCAAAAACGCGTTAAGTGCTAGGTGATCGACCCGGACAATCAGCCGGGTCGCAACCGGTTCTGACGCGCATGTCCGACGACGACCAGTCGCCGATTTCGGCCCAGATGGCGAAACAGCTATTCGCTGACTGGGCGTCCGCGCCAGCATTGGTCCTGGCCGTGTCCGGCGGTCCTGATTCCGTCGCCCTGATGTGGCTCGCCGCGCGTTGGCGGCGTGCGCTCAAACGCGGCCCCGATCTTATTGCCGTGACCATCGACCATGGTTTACGACCTGAAGCGGCCCGCGAGGCCCGCGACGTGAAGCGGCTCGCGGCATCTCTCGATATTCCTCACCGCACTCTCCGCTGGACTGGCGCCAAGCCGAAAACCGGACTGCCTGCCGCGGCCCGCGATGCGCGCTATCTGCTGCTGGCTAAGGCCGCGCGCAGCGTTGGAGCATTCCATGTACTGACTGCCCACACCCGCGACGATCAGGCCGAGACCCTGCTGATGCGGATGGCGCGCGGCAGCGGCATCGCCGGGCTCGCAGGCATGGCGCGGCTGACCGAGCGTGACGGCATCCAGCTCGCGCGTCCCTTTTTGCACATCGCGAAGGCGCAACTTGTTGCGACGCTGACCAAAGCGAAAATCGACTTCGCGACCGATCCGAGTAACTCCGATCCGAGCTACACCCGTCCGCGGCTGCGGGCTCTGATGCCGGCGCTGGCGTCCGAGGGCTTCGATGCGCGAAATCTCGCCCGGCTGGCGACGCGGCTGCGGCGTGCCGATGCTGCGCTGGAACTGATGGTCGACGGGGCAGAGCGGTTTCTGGCACTGCGCAGCCCGGGCAGGGTGCCCGAAGCCATCGATGCGGGAGCATTTGCGGGGCTGGCGGAGGAAATTCGCGTTCGATTGTTGCTGCGGATGATCGATCAGGTCGGGCACGAAGGGCCGGCCGAGCTCGGCAAGGTCGAAACGCTTGTATTCGCCATCGTTCAGGCCACGCGATCGGGCGGGAAAGGTACTCTGCTGAAGCAGACGCTCGCCGGTGCCATGATCACGCTGACGCAGGACCGCCTGAGAATCGTTCCGGCGCCGCCCAGGCGTCGCCGCGCCGATTGAGTGCAAAGAGCTACCTGTGGCCCCACAGTACCTTAACCACCGTGGGAAAACCCTGTCAGCACTGCCATTATTTGAACCGGAAATGCGCGTAGATGCGTTAAATAGTCCATCCCAGTTCCCTTGGCAGCGCCCTCGGTCGCACCTAGATTGTATCCGACCGACCCAGGGTGAACCCTTGTGGCGACCCACAAGGGAATAAGGCCGCGATTTCGCGCGGCGACGAAGGAAGATCGATGAACGCGAACCTGCGCAATTTTGCCCTCTGGGTCATTATCGTTTTGTTGCTGCTGGCGCTGTTCACGCTTTTCCAGAATCCTGGTCAGCGCACCGCCTCGCAGGACATTTCGTTCTCGCAGCTCCTCACCGAAGTTGATCAAAATCACGTCCGCGATGTCGTAATCCAGGGTCCCGAGATTCACGGCACCTTCACCAACGGCTCCAGCTTCCAGACCTATGCCCCGAGCGACCCGACCCTGATCAAGCGTCTGTATGACGCCAAGGTCTCGATCACCGCGAAGGCTCCGGGCGACAACGTGCCGTGGTTCGTGTCGCTGCTCGTCTCATGGCTGCCGTTCATCGCGCTGATCGGCGTGTGGATCTTCCTGTCGCGCCAGATGCAGGGCGGCGCCGGCAAGGCGATGGGCTTCGGAAAGTCGCGCGCCAAGATGCTGACGGAAGCGCATGGCCGCGTGACGTTCGAAGACGTCGCCGGCGTCGACGAAGCCAAGCAGGATCTGCAGGAAATCGTCGAATTCCTGCGCGACCCCGGCAAGTATCAGCGCCTCGGCGGACGTATCCCGCGCGGCGTGCTGCTGGTTGGCCCTCCCGGCACCGGTAAGACGCTGATCGCGCGTGCGGTCGCGGGCGAAGCCAATGTGCCGTTCTTCACCATTTCGGGTTCGGACTTCGTCGAAATGTTCGTCGGCGTCGGCGCATCCCGTGTGCGCGACATGTTCGAGCAGGCCAAGAAGAATGCGCCCTGCATCATCTTCATCGACGAAATCGACGCTGTCGGCCGTCATCGTGGCGCCGGTCTCGGCGGCGGCAATGACGAGCGCGAACAGACCCTCAACCAGTTGCTGGTCGAGATGGACGGCTTCGAGGCCAATGAAGGCGTGATCCTGATCGCCGCCACCAACCGTCCGGACGTGCTGGATCCCGCGCTGCTGCGTCCCGGCCGTTTTGACCGTCAGGTCGTGGTGCCAAATCCGGACGTTGTCGGTCGCGAGCAGATCCTCAAGGTCCATGTCCGCAAGGTGCCGCTGGCGCCGGATATCAATCTCAAGACCATCGCACGCGGCACGCCCGGTTTCTCCGGCGCTGATCTGATGAACCTCGTCAACGAGGCCGCACTGACTGCCGCGCGCCGCAACAAGCGTATGGTGACGCAGAGCGAGTTCGAAGAGGCCAAGGACAAGGTGATGATGGGCGCCGAGCGCAAGTCGCTGGTGATGTCCGAGGAAGAGAAGATGCTGACGGCCTATCACGAAGGCGGTCACGCCATCGTCGGCCTCAACGTCATCGCCACCGACCCGATCCACAAGGCGACGATCATTCCGCGCGGCCGTGCGCTCGGCATGGTCATGCAGCTGCCGGAACGCGACAAGATGTCGATGTCCCTGGAGCAGATGACCTCGCGCCTCGCCATCATGATGGGCGGCCGCGTTGCTGAAGAATTGATCTTCGGCCGCAACAAGGTCACCTCGGGTGCGTCCTCCGACATCGAGCAGGCCACGCGCTTGGCTCGTATGATGGTCACGCGCTGGGGCCTGTCGCAAGAACTCGGCACGGTCTCCTATGGCGAGAACAATGACGAAGTGTTCCTCGGCATGCAGGTTAACCGCCAGCAGAACGTTTCGGAATCGACCGCGCAGAAGATCGACTCCGAAGTGAAGCGCCTGGTCGCAGAAGGTTACGACGAGGCCACCAAGATTCTCACCGAGAAGCGCGATGACCTTGAAACGCTGGCCAAGGGCTTGCTCGAATTCGAAACCCTCTCGGGCGACGAGATCACGGATTTGCTGAACGGCAAGAAGCCGAACCGCGAGTCGGTGCTGGAACCATCGGGCCCGCGCACCTCGGCTGTGCCGCCCGCTGGCAAGCCGCGCCCGCGTCCGGACGGTGGCCTGGAGCCGCAGCCGCAGGCGTAAAGTCGTCACACGAAACATGCAAAACGCGGCCGAAAGGCCGCGTTTTTTGTTATCTGTAGCTCGAATGGAGCGAGGTACGATCCGGGGACCACGTCTCACTTAAACCTTCCTCAAACTTCCCTCGGCACTGTCGCCCGGCGCCCTTGATGCGCATTGGGGACCCTATGCCAGCGCCGCTCATCATGACTTCGATACCTGAGCGTGGCCCTGTTCCGCCGGCGCTGCTGATCGTCTGCACGATCCTGACGATGCTGCATCTCGCCTTCTTTCCGACCTTCTACGGTCGCGGCTGGATCTATGAAGACGGCCTCCGCTCGCCCACCGACTTCGTCAATGTGTGGTCTGCCGGGCGATTGGTGCTCGATGGTCATCCGGCCTGGGCCTATGACTGGGACATCCAGAAAAAGGTCCAGATAGCGGTTCTCGGTCAGAGCTATCCCGGCAATTTCGCCTGGCATTATCCGCCGCCGTTCCTGTTCATCGCGGCACTGCTCGCAAAGCTGCCTTATGCCGTGGCCTTTGCCAGCTGGGCTGCAGTCAGCTTCGTGCCGTATCTGGCGGCGATGCGTGCGATCGTCGGTCGTCCCTTCGGCCTTTTATTGGCTGCGGCTTTTCCGGTGGTGATGACCAACGGCCTTGTCGGGCAGAACGGATTTCTGACAGCGGCGCTGATCGGCGGCATGCTGGTGCTGCTGCCGACCCGGCCGATCCTGTCGGGGATCTGTCTGGGCCTGCTCAGCTACAAGCCGCAATACGGATTTCTGTTTCCGCTGATGCTGATCGCGGCGGCACAATGGAAGGCGTTTGTCAGCGCAGGTATCACCACAGTGCTGCTGGCCGCGGTGTCGTGGCTCGCTTTCGGCACCGAAAGTTGGCAGGCCTTTATTCACTGGATGCCGATGTTCTCGCAGGCCTTCCTCACCGAAGGCCGCGCGCCATGGGGCAAGATGCAGAGCATCTTCGCACTGGTGCGCTATTTTGACGGCAGCGAGCCGCTGGCCTGGACGTTTCAGTGGATCATGATTGGTGCCGTCGTAGCGGTGCTGGTGCCGTTTTGGCGCAGCAGCGTGCGATATGAATTGAAAGCCGCTGCACTGGCGGTCGGCGCCTTGCTCACGACGCCCTACCTTTTCCTGTACGACGTGATGGTGCTTGCGATTGCCATCGGCTTCATCGCCCGTATCGGTCTCGCGGAAGGCTTTCGCCGTCACGAACTGCCGGTGCTCGGTCTCGCTGCTGCGCTGCTGATCGCCTATCCATTTCTCGGCGCTCCCACGGGCTTTGGCGCAACGCTGCTGGTGGCAGCGTTGATCGCCATGCGCGTGCGGGAGTCTATTCGCTCCACGCCGAGTTCAGGATGATGCTGCAGAAATTCCCGCGTTTGTAGGTGGGGTCGCGGAGGTCGAGCACGTCAGCCTTGACGTTGCCGAAGGTGGTCTCCGGCTTGTGGATCGTCCCTGCAGCGAACGCATCGATGATCCCGTTCTTGAAGTCATGGCCGCGCGGATGGCAGGCACACACTTCGTGGCGCTGATGTGCCGTGAAGGCGTCGTACTCAAGACCCAGCACATCCATCTCGACACCAGCCGTGACGAGCGCCACCACGGGCCGCTTGTGCTTGGGAATGCCCGGTGTCGTGTGAAGCGCGATGGCGTCCCAGACATCGTCGATGTCGCGCTCATCGATACTGTGGCTGCGCAGAAAGTCCGCCGCAGCATTCGCGCCATCGACTTCGAAACGTTCATCCTTGCTCGCATAGGGCGCCTGTAAGCCCATGTCGTGAAACATCGCGCCGACATAAAGTAACTCGGAATCGACCTTGAGACCCTTGCGCTGTCCGGCGAGCGCGCCGAACAGGAAAACCCGATTGGAATGATGATACAGAAGATCGCTTTCGGTGTCGCGCACCAGCTGATCGACCTGGCGGGCGAGGGCGCTGTCAGGGACTTTGATGCCGGCAATGGTCTTGCTCATGAGATGCTCCTTGCGGGGGTGTTGTGATGCATCCGTTGTCGCCGGCGGGCGGTGTCCTCGCAATCGCGCCGCGCCCTGCAAAGCTGCCATTCGCCCGTGATTTCCTGCCGCAAGACGACTATCTATTCAGAATGACTTGGGCCTGTCCTCGCCGTCGGAATGAAGCATCACCATGAAGACCGTTGCTCTTGCGATCTTTCCGGGCGTCCAGTCGCTGGACGTAGCCGGTCCGCTTGATGTGTTCATGGAGGCCAATCGCTTCGTTGCACCGGGCGACGGCTACGACATTACACTTGTCGCTGCAGACTGCGCGCCGCTGCGTGCATCGAACGGTTTGCGGATATCCGCCGATCTGGCGTTCAGTGATGCGAACAAGCCCTGGGATCTGGTGCTGGTGGCCGGCGGGCCAGGGCTGCCGACGGCGGAGGCGGATCCGCAGCTCACAGAGTGGCTGGCCAATGCGGCGCTCCAGGCGGGGCGTTATGGTTCGGTGTGCACCGGGGCATTCGCGCTCGGCCATGCAGGCTTGCTCGACGACAAGACGGTGACGACGCACTGGCAGAACGCGCCGCTATTGGCGCTGCGTTTTCCCAAAGCGCATGTGGAGTTCGATCGCATCTATAGTCGTGACGGTGCGCTGGTGACGTCAGCCGGCGTCACCGCAGGCATCGATCTGGGTCTCGCGCTGGTCCAGGAGGATCATGGCGCGGATGTTGCGCTGGCCGTGGCCAAGCGTCTGGTTGTGGTGGCGCAGCGCCAGGGTGGCCAGTCGCAATTCAGTCCGTATCTGGTACCGCCGGCCGAGCCGGACTCGCCGATCGCGCGAGTCCATACCCATGTGATGGCCCATCTGCGTGACGCACACAGCGTGGATGAACTGGCCGATGTGGCGGGCATGAGCGCGCGGACCTTCGCGCGGGTGTTCAAGCACGAAACAAAGATGACGCCGGCTGATTTTGTCGAGGGCGCCAGGATCGACACGGCGCGTAACCGTCTCGAAGGCAGCGATCTTCCACTCAAGGTGGTGGCTTATGAATCCGGTTTCACCACCGCCGAACATATGCGTCAGGTCTTCGTGCGACGGCTGGGTCTGACGCCCAGCCAGTATCGGGCCAGCTTTCGCGCGGTCTGATCCGCTCAGGCGAGTTGCAACGAAGAAATCGGATCGCTCGCAGGAAAGCTGTCCATCAGCGCTTCGTTCAGCATCTCGTCGAGGCGGCGCCGGGCGATCTGCTCCGTCGTCTCGAACGCCGTGAGCGCGCCTGCGTGCTCCACGAAATCGTTGAAGTTGATCCTTTCAGTGGTCGTCATCAGGTCGCGCATCGCATCCTCCATCGGTTGATCACGATGTTCTGCGCTTCGCGGTGCTCGGCGGCAACGAATCGCATCGTGCAGAAACCGCCAACGACCCCGCGGTTTCCGCCACGCAAGCGGTTGTCCACTGAACCAACAGCCCTACCGAATTTGTTGCGTTCGGCTCCAATGCCCGCTTGACACTACACCGCGGGTCACACCAAATGTAGATGTCACGGTCCGCCCTGTCGCAAGACTTGGTGGCTAAGAGGGAAGCCGGTAAAGACGTTGTTTTTCGTCATATTCCGGCGCTGCCCCCGCAACTGTAAGCAGTGAGTCTGTTTCGATTGAAGTCACTGATGCGCAAGCATCGGGAAGGCTGAAACAGACATTGACCTGCGAGCCAGGAGACCTGCCGCGACACCAGAACGTCCATGGGCGGGGTGTCCCAGCGGTCGCTTGCAGGCAATGCCGGCGGATCTCCGCCGTGTATTTTGCAGCGTCCTTTCGGCCCCAGCCCCCATTGCTTGATGCATCACACGGGGTCTTGCCGATGCCTACTTCATCTTCTGTTTTGTCCAACGGACGCGATGCGGCTCATGCGCCGCTGATTCAACTGTCGCCGGAAACGCTCGCTGCGCCTGCGCGCGAACCCTCGATGCAGATCATCCGACGCAACGGCACGGTGTCGCCGTTCGATGCGGGCAAGATTTCCGTGGCCATGACCAAGGCTTTCCTCGCGGTCGAGGGCCACACGGCAGCGGCCTCGCGCCGCGTCCATGAGGCGGTGGAACAGCTGACCGGCGAAGTCGTGGCGGCGCTGACTCGCCGCGTCGGTGAAGGCCGCACCTTCCATATCGAGGACGTCCAGGATCAGGTCGAACTGGCGCTGATGCGCAGCGAGCACCACAAGGTGGCCCGCGCTTATGTCCTGTACCGCGAGGAGCGCGCTCGCACCCGCGCCGAGGAACTGGCAGCCAAGCCCGCGCCGGTTTCCACCGCGCCGGTGCTGCATGTCACGCTCGCCAACGGCACGCGCGCGCCTCTCGATTCGGCGCGTCTCGCGCTGATCGTCAACGAGGCCTGCGCCGGCCTTGACGGAGTCGATGCCGCCCCGGTGCTCGAGGAAACCCGCCGCAATCTCTATGACGGCATTACGCTGGATGAGCTGGCACTGGCCGGCATCATGGCCGCGCGTACGCTGGTGGAGCAGGAGCCGAACTACACCTTTGTCAGCGCCCGCCTGCTGCTCGACAAGCTGCGCACCGAAGTCCTGTCCATTGTAGGGGGCACGCCGACCCACGCGTCGCAGGCCGACATGACCACGCGCTACGCCGAATATTTCGGCGCCTATATCAAGACCGGCATTGCGGCCGAGCTGCTCGATCCCGAACTCGCGCGCTTCGACCTGAAGCGAATCGCTGCCGCGCTGAAGCCGGAAGGGGACCTTCAGTTCCAGTTCCTGGGATTGCAGACGCTCTATGATCGCTACTTCCTGCATGTGCAGGGCAATCGCATCGAACTGCCCCAGGCCTTCTTCATGCGCGTTGCCATGGGCCTCGCGCTGCGCGAGATCGACCGCGAAGCCCGCGCCATCGAATTCTACAATCTGCTGTCGTCGTTCGACTTCATGGCCTCGACGCCGACGCTGTTCAATTCGGGTACGCAGCGGCCGCAGCTGTCGTCCTGCTTCCTCACGACGGTGGCCGACGATCTCGACGGCATCTTTAAGTCGGTGAAGGACAACGCACTGCTGGCGAAATATTCCGGCGGTCTCGGCAATGACTGGACGCGCGTGCGCGGTCTCGGCGCGCATATCAAGGGTACCAATGGCGAGAGCCAGGGCGTGGTGCCATTCCTCAAGGTCGCCAACGATACGGCCATCGCCGTCAACCAGGGCGGCAAGCGCAAGGGCGCGGTCTGCGCCTATCTCGAGACCTGGCACATCGACATCGAAGAATTCCTCGATCTCCGCAAGAACACCGGCGACGACCGCCGCCGCACGCACGATATGAACACCGCCAACTGGGTGCCGGATCTTTTCATGCAGCGCGTCGAGCTTGATGGCGAATGGACGCTGTTCTCGCCGGACGAGACGCCGGAACTGCACGATCTCTATGGCAAGCCGTTTGCCGAGCGCTACGCAGCCTATGAGGAAAAAGCTGCGCGCGGCGAGATCCGCGTGTTCAAGAAGGTGCGCGCAACTGACTTGTGGCGCCGCATGCTGACCATGGTGTTCGAGACCGGCCATCCCTGGATCACCTTCAAGGATCCCTGCAATCTGCGCTCGCCGCAGCAGCATGCTGGCGTGATCCATTCATCGAATCTCTGCACGGAGATCACGCTGAATACGTCCGATGATGAGGTCGCGGTCTGCAATCTCGGCTCTGTCAACCTGCTCAATCATATCGGCAAGGACGGTCTCGATCACGCGCAGCTGAAGCGCACCGTGACCACGGCGATGCGGATGCTCGACAATGTCATCGACATCAACTTCTATACCATCCCGGAAGCGCGGCGTTCCAACCTCAAGCATCGCCCGGTCGGTCTCGGTCTGATGGGCTTTCAGGATGCACTGCAGGTGCAGGGTATCGCGATGGCGTCGGATGCGGCCGTGGCGTTTGCCGACACCAGCATGGAAGCGATTGCCTTCCATTCGATCTCCGCATCGGTAGATCTCGCCGCCGAGCGCGGCCGTTATCCGTCCTTCGATGGATCGCTGTGGAGCCGCGGCATCCTGTCGATCGACTCCATCGAGATACTCGCGGAAGCCCGCGGTGGCGTGCAGATGGATCGCTCGACCACGCTCGACTGGAACGGCCTGCGTGACCGTGTGAAGTCCACCGGTATGCGTAATTCCAACGTGATGGCGATCGCGCCGACAGCGACGATCTCCAATATCTGCGGCGTCGCGCAGTCGATCGAGCCGGCCTATCAGAACCTGTATGTCAAATCGAACATGTCAGGCGATTTCACAGTGGTGAATGCTTTCCTCGTGCGCGATCTGAAGAAGCGCGGGTTGTGGGACGAGGTGATGGTCTCCGACCTCAAATATTTCGACGGCAGCGTCGGATCGATCGATCGCGTGCCCGACGATCTCAAGGCGCTGTATGCGACCTCGTTCGAAATCGACAGCGCGTGGCTGATCGAGGCGGCCTCGCGCCGGCAGAAATGGATCGATCAGGCGCAGTCGCTCAATCTCTACATTGCCAATCCCTCAGGCAAGAAGCTCGATCAGCTCTATCGCCTGGCCTGGACGCTGGGATTGAAGACGACCTACTACCTGCGCTCGCGCAGCGCGACGCATGTGGAAAAGTCGACGCTGAAGGGCACCGACGGGAAGCTCAACGCGGTGTCGGCAACAGGCGCAGCAGCGAAGACAGCAGGTGCGCCAATCCTCGTTCAGTCTTCCGCCGTCACTGCACCGGATCTGTCTGCAGCGATGGCCTGCTCGATCGACAACCCCGAATGCGAGGCGTGTCAGTAAGGGTGCGCCAAACACACTGACCTCATCCTGAGGAGCGGCTTCTTGGCCGCGTCTCGAAGGATTGCCCCACGCTCATGGTTCGAGACGCCCGCTGAAGAAGCGGGCTCCTCACCATGAGGGCCGAACAAATACGCAAGGAACACCCATGCTCGACTGGTCCGATACCTCATCCGCTCCCAAAACCCCCGCCTTCATCCCGATCCCGCAATCTCCCACCGACGCCACCGGCCTCGGCACCATCGATCGCTCCGGCGGCCGCGTCTCGGTGGACGAGAAGCGCATGATCAACTGCCGCGCGGACGTCAATCAGCTGTTGCCGCTGAAATACAAATGGGCGTGGGAGAAGTATCTCGCCGGCTGCAACAATCACTGGATGCCCACCGAAGTCTCGATGCAGGCCGATATCGCACTGTGGAAGTCGCGTGACGGCCTCACCGAAGACGAACGCCGCGCCATCAAGCGCAATCTCGGCTTTTTCGCCGCATCGGAGAGCCTCGTCGCCAACAATATCGTGCTGGCGATCTATCGCCACCTCACCAATCCGGAATGCCGGCAATATCTGCTGCGGCAGTCGTTCGAGGAGGCGGTGCATACGCACACCTTCCAGTACATCGTCGAGAGTCTCGGCCTCGATGAGGGCGAGCTGTTCAACATGTATCGCGAGGTGCCGTCGATCACCGAGAAGGCCGCCTGGGCGCTCAAGCACACCCAGCATCTCGACGATCCCGACTTCAAGACCGGCACGCCGGAGACCGATCAGGCCTTCATGCGCGATCTCGTGGCGTTCTATGTGATCTTCGAAGGCATGTGGTTTTATACGGGCTTTGCGCAGATCCTGTCGCTCGGCCGCCGCAACAAGATGGTCGGGATCGCCGAACAGTATCAATACATCCTGCGCGATGAATCGATCCACCTGAATTTCGGCATCGACGTCATCAACCAGATCAAGATCGAGAATCCGCACCTCTGGACCAAAGCGTTCCAGGAGGAAATCCGCGACATGATCCGCACCGCGGCCGAGCTCGAGGCGGCCTATGGGCGAGACACCATGCCGCGCGGCTTCCTCGGACTGAATGCGGCGCTGTGCGAGACCTATATGCACTTCATCGCCAACCGCCGCTGCGCCCAGATCGGCCTCGCGCCGGTGTTCGTTGAGACGGAAAATCCGTTCCCGTGGATGTCGGAAGCCATGGACCTGAAGAAGGAGAAAAACTTCTTCGAGACCCGGGTGATTGAATACCAGAACGGCGGCGCGCTGAACTGGGAGTAGTCTTTGGTCTCATATCCGCCGCTGCATGGCGCATATGAATCCGCATCGCTTGACCTGATCGCGTGATGCCCGCAGGCATGATCTCGCCTTTCGGCATCACGCGGATCAGTCGATGCACGCCACCCACATCCCTAAAGCACCAGCCTATTGGTCGAAGGCCGCCATCGTGCCTGGCATCATTGCCATCGGTCCGATGCTGCCCGGCACGCTGGCCTTTGGCATGGCATTCGGTGCGCTGTGTGCGCAGAAGAACCTCTCGCTTGCCGAAGTCGAAGTGATGATGGCGACGGTTTATGGCGGGCTATCGCAATTTGTTGCGGTGCAATCATGGCCGGATGTGCTGACGCCGGGCGCGATCGCGACGCTGGCGCTGCTCACACTCACCGTGAATATCCG
The DNA here is from genome assembly GCF_034044155.1 of Tardiphaga sp. 42S5. Classification (NCBI taxonomy): domain Bacteria; kingdom Pseudomonadati; phylum Pseudomonadota; class Alphaproteobacteria; order Hyphomicrobiales; family Nitrobacteraceae; genus Tardiphaga; species Tardiphaga sp. 42S5. The sequence continues at coordinate 2,118,715 of NZ_CP139027.1, forward strand.
CTTCTTCCTGATGAGCGCGACGCTGCGCCCGTGGTTCGGCACGTTGCCGGCCTGGCAAGCCTACCCGTCGATGCTGCTGGTCACCGATGGCGGCTGGCTCGCCGCGATGCGCTATCGCGATCACGGCGGGGCCGATGCGTCGTTCTATCTCGGCGGCGGTATCGTGCTGTATTTCACCTGGCTGTTTTCGGCCATCCCCGGTTTCCTGCTGGCCGAACAACTCACGGACCCGAGAAAGTATGGCGTCGATCTGGTGATGCCGGCCTTCTATGCCGCGATGCTGGTGCCTGCCTGGAAGGGCCCCCGCCGTGCCATCCCTTGGGTCGTCTCGGGCGTCGTTGCCCTCGCGGTGCATTGGTTGGTGCCGGGCTGGTGGTTCATCATCGCCGGCGCGCTATCGGGAGCGATCAGTGCCGGGCTCATGGACGAACCCGAACCGCAACATCCGGCGGGTGTGTCCGCATGACGGAATTTTTGCGCAGCGACGTGATGGTCGCCTTTGCGGTCATGACCGCGGTAACAGTGGCCTCGCGCCTCGGAGGCTACTGGCTGATGGGCTACGTCAATGTCACGCCGCGGGTGCGGCGGATGCTCGATGCATTGCCGGGCTCGATCATCGTCGCCGCCGCGCTGCCCGTGGCCGTCAATGGCGGGCCAGTGGTGGTTTTCGCGATCCTCGCCGCGATGGCCGTGACCATCATCCGCCGCAACGACTTCATTGCCGTCATCACCGGCATGGCGGTAGCCGCGGCCGCCCGGGCGCTCGGTTTTGGCGGCTAGTCGTTATATCGGCTCCAGCGAGCTTCCTGGATTCGCGAGGCGCCGAAGCCCTACCGACGTCATCGCTTCGGATCTTCTTGCGCCGCGGTAGTCGTGACCCCTCAAGCTCGACGCTTTACGACGTTATTCAGGCAGCGCTTGAATTTAAGTGGGTGTGATCTTCGATCATGCTCAGCAAGAAATGGGAACCGCCGTCCTTGCCGGCGATCGGAAGCCGCTTTACCGAAACAATCCGCACGCCGTTGCCAGGCGTTTCAATTGTGTGGGTGCCGGCCTCAATTTCGCGATTTTCTGCCAGCAGCTGCTTGTCATGACGCTCAATCAATTCAGCGGTCTGTTTGGGGAAAAGATCATGCGCCGTCTTCTCGATGATTTCGGATCGCGGGAGGCCGTAAAGTATCTCTGCGGCCCGATTGACGAAGACATACTTCAGATCGCGCGCTCGCTTGGCGATAATCGCCTCGGGCACGTTTTCGATAACCGTCGCTAGGAACTGCTCGGTCCTTTCGAGTGCCTTCATAACCTGACGCTGGATGGTGATGTCTTGGTGGGTCGCCACCCATCCACCTCCGTCCATCGCCCGTTCCGAAACGCTAATGATCCGCCCATCCGCCAGTTCGATGTCGTGGACGGCTGGTTTTCTCTCGGCGATCCGGGTCAGGATCATGCTCATGTAACCGTCGATGTCGCCCGTAAACAATCCAATCTGGGCCCTGTGCTTCAGGACATCCTTGAGGGAACAGCCGGGGCGTATCACCTCTGGCGGCAAGCGATACATCTTCCTGTACTGATCATTGACAAGAACAATCCCGCCGGATCGATCAAGCATGATCAAGCCCTGGGCCATATTGTTGATGGCCGCGTCCAGCTGCCATTTTTTCGTGTGAAACCTGTCTTCCAAACTGTCGCGCGCCTTGGCGACAACCTCGCGCTCGCCTTCGAGTGCGAGGTTTTGCTCTTGAAGTTCTTCGATCTGACCTACCGCGTCCTGAAAGTTCCGAACGGCGCGAGCGAGATGGCCGATCTCGTCCTGGCGGTTAATGTGCGGAATCGCGAGTTTGATCTTTCCGGAAGCGATTCTGTCTGTGGTTTGGGTAATGTCCGACAGTGGACGCACGATAGACTTGAGGATCAATAGCGCAACGAAAGCTGCCATCGCCATTGCCGCGATGCCTAACGCGATGAGATACCACGAGACGAGTTCACCATGCTTGCCAAGCTCCGCAACATCCTTGGCACGACTCGCATAAACCTTTGCGAGAGTTTCGAGGTCTTCGTTCAGCGCAATACGCACGGTGCGGTTGGCATCGTTATCGCCCCATTCGCGACCGGCGGCTGGATCAATCGTCCTGGCTCGGCGAACGAGTTCATCGCGGAAACCGACAAACTGGTCGATGCGTTTCTTGAAAACGGCAAACTGCGCGGCGTCATCGTCGCTCACAATCTGCTCCCATTCCGCGACGACCCGCTCGATTTCTCTGTTTCGCTTGAGAAGGCTATCGCCAAACGTCTTCGCTTTGGCACGATCAGCTGACATATAGATACCGCGCGATTCCATCACCGCGGCATAGATCAAAGCGTTGACCCGCTCGATGTTCAGGGCCGCGCGCGACGAGATATCCAGCTTCTCTTGATAGGCGTGCTGTCCGCGAGCGGAATAGACCGCAAGGCACACCAGCAGGAGAATCAGCGTCAGGAAAGTCGCAACGAGTACGTAAACCGTTTCCTTAATGCTGAGTTTTCGGACCTCCGCCGATAGATCGCTCCACAGCCCCTTCATGGCATCCCGCTCTTGGTTGACTATCAAATGACCCGGTACCCTGATCCGAAAGGGATAATTTTGCGTTTCAGCAACTTCTGATCGAGTGAGCAGCTGATCGAGAGACCGGTTGGTCGCCAAGTGTCGCCACCGGTTGGTCGCCAAGTGATGTAAACGCGCCTTCCTCCACGATGCGCCGAAGGCGCCGACGACCGTGCGCTCGATCGCAGAAGCATGGCCAAGCCCGACCACCTCTGGACCAACGGCTAGGTCGAGAGGATGAACCGCCCACTCAAGGAGGCCGGCGTCAGCGCTACCCACTATGAGAGCCACCGGCAGCTGGAAGATCGCCTCGCCGCATTCCTTGATGCCGACAACTACGCTAGACGCCTTAAGACCCTAAGTGGCCTCACATCCGATGACGCTATCTGCAAGGTACGAGCGGACAAGCCAGACCGCTTCAGCCTCGATCTCCCTCCACTTGACCTCGGGACTGGACACCTGGATCTACCCGAAAAGTTGAATCCCGCTATGCGTGAAACACCTTGTCAACGAGTCTGAATTAGTGTTCAGTTCTTATCGCGGGCACCCTCAAGCTCGCTCAAAACCTTGAAGTTACGCGCCTTATTTGTGACAGCCGTCAGGCTGGCTAAGGGGGTGCCGGGGACGAGAACGCTCATGGTTTACCGACGGACCCATCAAGTCGTGAAGCGACTTGCGGCGCGGCGCAGCGCCATTCTGGCGGCGGCCCGCGAAACCTGTGCCGAAGGTGGCATGGCGGCGGTTCAGATTGCACCCGTTGCGGTTCGCGCCAATGTCGCGGCGGGCACGGTTTATCGGTATTTCCCGTCCAAAGCCGACCTGATTTCCGAACTTATCGCTGACGTTTCGCGCGACGAACTCGCCGCGATCCGCCGGGCTGCGGATGCCGCGCCGGGACCGTCATCGGCGCTCGCTGCTGCGGTGACCACGGTGGCCGTGCATGTCGTCTCTCACCGCAAATTGTCGTGGGGCATCCTGGCCGAGCCGGTCGAGGTCGATGTGACGGAGTCGCGACTGGCCAGCCGCCGCGAGATTGCCGGCGAAATCGAATCCCGCATTTCGGCCGCTATTCGCGCCGGTCATTTGCCGGCGCAGGATACGGCGCTCGCGGCCGCCGCACTGCTCGGCGCGTTGCATGAAGCGCTGGTCGGGCCGATGGCGCCGGACAATCTCGAAGATCAGGCCAAGCTGCGCGACGCGGTGCAAACCGTCACGCTGCTGGCGCTGCGCGCCGTTGGCGTGATGGATGCCCGCGCCCGCGGGCTTGTGGTACAGGCCGTACTGCCGACCAAGATGGCCGCCGGCGCGTAGCGCGTTTTCAAGCGAGGTTGGTAGCGGTTCGCGCCAAGAAACCGCGCCAAAACAAAAGGCTTCAGCGCTTACTGCTTGATTTTGCCGTCCTTGTCGAACTGCGCGAGGAAGGCCCAGAGATCGTTGACCTCGGATTCCTTCTTGATGCCGGCAAAGGCCATCTTGGTTCCCGGGATCTTGGCCTTCGGGTCCTTGATGTATTCCTTGAACGTCGCTTCATCCCAGGTGATGCCGGAATTCTTGTTGGCGTCCGAATATGAATAGCCCTCGGCGATGCCGGATTTGCGGCCGTTCAACCCGTTGAGTTCCGGACCGACCTTGTTCTTGGCGTTTTCGCCGACGGCGTGGCAGGCGAGGCACTTGTTGAAGGAGGATTTCCCGGCGGCGACGTCCTGTGCAAGTGCGAAGGAGGAGGCGGTCGAGGCGGCAAGAACGATCAGGGCGCCGAAAGTGACAGACTTCATGGATGGCTCTTTTTGTTGGTTGGCTTTCCAGCTTAGTTTGTTGCACACGCTCCGAGTAGTCCACAAGTGCGATGGCGGCTGCCGCGCGTTCCGGCACCATGCGACGCGTCATGCTTTGGTAAGCTACCCAAAGCCACACGGACGTGGTTGATTCATGGCAAAGCAGCCGAGTGATCGCTGCGATCTTCGGGAGTGCGCGTTCAATGACCATCATGATGCCGGCGGCGGATCAGGCTGTCCTCGCAAGGCGCGAGGCCATTATCGCTGCATTGCGAAAGCTGGTGCCGGGCGAGGGGGTGATCTCCAGCGCGGCCGAAATGCTCCCCTATGAGTCGGATGGGCTGATGGCCTATCGCCAGCCGCCGATGGTTGTCGTGTTGCCCGATACGACTGAGCAAGTCTCAAAAGTTCTGAAATATTGTCACGAGAACGGCATCAAGGTGGTGCCGCGCGGTTCGGGCACGTCGCTGTCTGGTGGCGCGCTGCCGCTGGCCGACGCGGTACTGCTTGGTCTCGGCAAGTTCAAGCGCGTGCGCGAGATCGATTTCGACAACCGCGCCGTCGTCGTCGAGCCCGGCGTCACCAATCTCGCCATCAGCCAGGCGGTGGCGCATGCGGGCTTCTACTACGCGCCGGATCCCTCATCGCAGATTGCCTGTTCGATCGGCGGCAATGTTGCGGAGAATTCCGGCGGCGTGCACAGCCTCAAATACGGCATGACCACCAACAATCTGCTCGGCTGCGAGATCGTATTGATGTCGGGCGAAGTCATTCGCGTTGGCGGCAAGACCGCAGAGACATCGGGCTACGACCTGATGGGGATCATTACCGGCTCCGAAGGTCTGCTCGGCGTCATCACCGAAATCACCGTGCGCATCCTGCAGAAGCCGGAAACGGCGCGTGCGCTGATGATCGGCTTTGCCGAGGTCGAGCAGGCCGGCCAGTGCGTTGCCGATGTCATCAGCGCCGGCATCATTCCCGGCGGCATGGAGATGATGGACAAGCCGGCGATCCATGCGGCCGAAGCCTTCGTCCATGCGGGCTATCCGCTCGATGTCGAAGCACTGCTCATCATCGAACTCGACGGCCCAGGCGTCGAAGTCGACGAACTCATCAAGCGCGTCGAGAAAATCGCGCTCGGCTGCGGCTCGACCACCTGCCAGATATCGACCTCCGAACAGGAACGCCTGCTGTTCTGGTCTGGCCGCAAGGCAGCCTTCCCTGCAGTTGGGCGCATCTCGCCGGACTATCTCTGCATGGACGGCACGATTCCGCGTGCGGCCTTGCCGCTGGTGCTGCGCCGCATGAAGGAGATGTCAGCCAAATACGGCCTCGGCGTCGCCAACGTGTTTCATGCCGGCGACGGCAATCTGCATCCGTTAATCCTGTATGACGCGAACAAGCCCGGCGAATTGCAGCTCGCGGAAGACTTCGGTGCAGATATTCTGAGGCTGTGCGTCGAGGTCGGCGGCGTGCTGACCGGCGAGCACGGGGTCGGCATCGAGAAGCGCGACCTGATGCCGGAGATGTTCAGCGAGGTCGATCTCAATCAGCAACAGCGCATCAAATGCGCGTTCGACGCGCAGGGTCTGCTCAATCCCGGCAAGGTGTTTCCGACGCTGCATCGCTGCGCCGAACTTGGCCGCGTGCATGTGCATGGCGGCAAGCTGGCGTTTCCCGATCTGCCGCGATTTTGATGATGAGAACTGTGAAGTTAGTCGTGCCATCTGCTTTTGCAGCACGCGCGGACAAAGTGCTCCCTCCCCCCTTGCGGGGGAGGGCCGGGGAGGGGGGTAACCCCAATCTCCGGAGCGTGTGGCTACCCCCCTCCCTAACCCTCCCCCGCAAGGGGGGAGGGAATCTACAGCGTGTAGGGCATCTATCGTGGACATTTTGAAAGTACGCGACGCTCAGGACGTCGAGCAGGCGGTGCGCGCGGCAATTGCCAGCGAGCAGCCGTTGGAAATCATCGGTCATGGCAGCAAGCGCATGGTCGGCCAGCCCATTGCGACCAATGCGGTGCTCGACGTGTCGGCGCTGAATGCGGTGACGTCCTATGAGCCGAACGAATTGATCCTCACCGTGCAGGCCGGCGCGCCGATGGCCGATGTACTGTCGCTGATCGATTCCAAGAATCAGCAGTTTTCGTTCGAGCCGATGAACACGTCACAGCTCCTGGGGACGCCGGATATCGGCACCATCGGCGGCATGATTTCCGCCGGGCTCGCCGGGCCACGGCGCATTCAGGCCGGCGGTGCGCGGGATCATTTGCTCGGCGTGCATGCGGTGTCCGGCTTCGGCGACAGCTACAAGGCCGGCGGCCGGGTGGTGAAGAACGTCACCGGTTACGATGTCTGCAAGCTGCTCGCCGGCGCGTGGGGCACGCTGTCCGTGATGACGGAGGTGACCCTCAAGGTCATGCCGCGCGCGGAGAGCGAGCGCACGCTGGTGCTGAGCGGGCTCGATGATATCGCAGCTAACAAGGCGATGACCGCGGCGTTGGGGTCGCCCTTCGATGTCTCAGGTGCCGCGCATCTGCCGGGCTCGGCGTTACGTACCACGCTGGGTGCGCTTGGCGAGATCGCGTCGTCCGACCAGTCGGTGACGCTGATCCGCCTTGAAGGCATCACCGCGTCCGCGTCGCAGCGCGCGGTGTCACTGAGCACGACGCTGAAGTCATTCGGCGTGGCCGAGATACTTGAAGACGCTCAGTCCGTGGCACTGTGGGCGGGTGTCCGAGATGTGACGCCGTTCGCGGCCAGCGGTCCGCGTGCGATGTGGCCGGTGTGGCGCATCGTGACGCCGCCGGCATCGGGCGGTGCGCTGGGCCAGGCCATCGCCAAGGGATCGCAAGGCGAGGTCGTCTATGACTGGGGCGGCGGGTTGATCTGGGCGGCACTGCCGCCATCGGCTGATGCGCAGGCAACGCAGCTCCGCAAGCTGGTCAATGCGGCCGGTGGCCATGCGACGCTGATCCGCGCGCCGGAAGATGTGCGCCGTGCGGTCGATGTGTTTCATCCGCAGCCCAAGGGCATCGCGGCGCTCGGCGAACGCGTGCGCAACAGTTTCGATCCGAAGACCATTCTCAATCGCGGCCGGATGTCGCGTGGCCTTGGTACTTGAAAGACTTGCGACATGAAAACCGAATTCACCCCGACCCAGCTGGCCGATCCGGATATTGCCGAGGCCGACAAGATCCTGCGCAAATGCGTGCATTGCGGCTTCTGCACGGCGACCTGTCCGACCTATGTGCTGCTCGGCGACGAACTCGATAGTCCGCGCGGCCGCATCTACCTGATCAAGGAGATGCTGGAAAAGGATCAGAAGCCGACTCAGGAGGTGGTCAAGCATGTCGATCGTTGCCTCTCTTGCCTCGCCTGCATGACGACCTGCCCGTCCGGCGTGAACTACATGCATCTGGTCGATCAGGCGCGGGTCAAGATCGAGAAGGACTATACCCGGCCGCTCTCCGAGCGGTTGCTGCGTGACGTGCTGGCCTGGGTGCTGCCGCGTCCCGGTCTGTTTCGCCTGAGCATGATCATGGCCCGGCTGGCGCGGCCGCTGGCGGCGCTGCTGCCCTCGACCAGCAAGCAATCCAACCCAAACCTGCTTAGCCGCGTAAAGGCGATGCTGACCATGGCGCCGGCACAGCTCCCCGCCGCTGGCCCGTCCGGCGGCAGCGTCTTTCCCGCCGTTGGCGCTCGCCGGGGCCGGGTCGCACTCCTGCAGGGCTGCGCCCAGCAGGTGCTGGCGCCGCGGATCAACCAGGCCGCCATCAGCCTTTTGACCCGACATGGCGTCGAGGTCGTGCTGGTCCGGGACGAACAGTGCTGCGGTGCGCTGACCCATCATCTCGGCCGCGACGGTGATGCGCTGGCGCGGGCCAGGGCCAATATCGGCGTCTGGCTCGGCGAGGCAGACAGGGGCGGTCTCGACGCCATTCTGGTCACCGCGTCCGGCTGCGGAACCGTTATCAAGGACTATGGCTACATGCTGCGCGAGGACCCGGAGTTCGCCGCGCCGGCGGCCAAGGTCTCTGCGCTGGCGAAGGATATCAGCGAGTATGTCAGCTCCATGGATCTCCCAAAGCCTGACAAACAAAGCGACCTCGTCGTCGCCTATCACTCGGCGTGTTCGCTGCAGCATGGGCAGAAAATCACACAGGCTCCCAAAGAATTGCTTTCCAAGAATGGATTCGTGGTGAAAGATATCCCAGAGAGCCATTTGTGTTGCGGTTCGGCGGGGACGTACAACATTCTCCAGCCTGATATTGCGAGCCGGTTGCGCGATCGAAAGGTCGCCAACATCGCGATGGTCAAGCCGGATATCATCGCTGCCGGCAACATCGGCTGCATGGTTCAGATCGCCGGAGGGACGTCAGTCCCGGTCGTACATACGATTGAGCTACTCGATTGGGCGACAGGCGGTCCCAGGCCAGGATTGAACTGATCTAATTGTGACAACGGCCCCGCGTTAAACTGGCCCCGCGCTGGCGCGGAAGACTTGAAACGCCGGTCCCTTTTGGATCGGCGCCAACAGGAGGACCACGATGGCTAAAGGCAAGAAGTCGAAGAAGGACAAGAAAAAGCAGAAGAAGCTTTTGACGGCGGCGAAACCCGCGAAGAAGTCCTCCAAGAAGTCAGTCAAGAAATCCGCGAAGAAGGCTGTGAAGAAAGCGGCCAAGAAGGCTGCGAAGAAATCAGCCAAGAAGACGGTGAAGAAGGCGGCCAAGAAAGCCACCAAGAAGACTGTCAAGAAAGCCGCGAAGAAGTCTGCCAAGAAGGCGCCGAAGAAAGCTCCCGCCAAGAAGGCAGTGAAGAAGGCTGCGCCGAAAAAGGCCGCCAAGAAAGCAACACCGAAGAAAGCTGCCAAGAAGTCCGTGAAGGTTCCTTCTACGCTGTTGTCGAGCACGGCGCCCGCACCCGCTGTGACAGAAGCTCCAGCGCCGGTTGCGCTGCCGCCGAAGCCGCCGCGCAAGCCGCGTGCTCCCAAGCCCAAGCCGGTCGCACCGGCAATCGCTGAGACACCGAGCTGGGCGACGCCGGAGCCTGATCCGTCACCGGTCGAAGGGCATTCTTCAGGCGAGACGACGGCAATCGAATCTCCTGGCGATACGTCGCCCGATCACGACGAAACCAGATAGTCGAACCGGATTAAGTCCGCGTTCCTGACTCGCCAATAAACTCCGGAAAACCGCAGCGCTCGCCGCTGCGGTTTTTGCTTGGTCAGGCTCTGTCGCGCATGCGTATTTCAACCGATGCCCGGGTGTCCTGAATTTGCAGGCGATTCGAGTGATCGTTGGCCCGGAGGCCCTGACGGGCAGCTGTTAACCGCTCCAGGGACGGCAATCCACAATTCCCAGTCAGTGGTAATTCCCCGTGGTGGTATTTTCGGGCTGGAATCCCTCCAAAAACGTTGTGCTTTTGCAACACCGCGCCACAACCTCTCACGGAAACGTCAGAACGCCTATTTAGGCGGCACTTGCTCGTTTTTTTTCCTTCACCACTCCGGCTTTGCGCCTCAAAGTTGCGTTCAGTCGATGAATTTCGCGGTCTCGCCGTCTTTCGGACACGGAACTGCCTCTGGTTTCAAAAGTGATGGGGAATGTCATGAAGAAAATTGTTGTCGCCTCTGCTGCGGTGCTCGCCATGGGGATGAGCTCGGCTTCCGCAGCCGATCTGGGCGCGAAGTTGTACAAGAAGGCGCCGCCGATCGTGGCTGCCTACGATCCTTGGGATATCGCCTTCGGCGCCTCCATCACCAATAACTACCTGTTCCGCGGCATCAGCCAGTCGAACAACAAGCCGTCGGTCTCGGCCTATTTCGAGCCGCGCTACAACGTCAACAAGGACCTGCAGCTCTACATCGGTACCTCAGCTTCGAGCATCTCCTTCACCAACCGTGCAGCGCTTGAAATCGACGGCTACTTCGGTATCCGCCCGACCTGGGGTGCCGCAGCGTTCGACTTCGGCTTCTGGTACTACGGTTATCCGGGCGGCCAGTGCATCGACGGCACCATCGGCGGCGGCGGCGTTTGCCCGGTCGGTTCCAACGTTGCTCTCCCCGCTCTGAACGTCATGAAGAAGGATGTGAGCTTCTACGAGGGCTACGCGAAGGTGAACTACACCTTTAACGACTACTTCTCGCTTGGCGGTAACGCCTACTACTCGCCGAACTTCCTGAACACCGGCGCTGAGGGCACCTACGCGTCGATCACCGGTAAGGCGATCGCTCCATCGACCTGGTTCGGTTCGACTGGTCTCGGCATGTATGTTTCGGGTGAGTTCGGCCGCCAGTGGCTGGGCACTTCGGACTCCTTCTACGGCACGACCTTCACCAACCCCGGCTTTGCGGGTCCGTTCCCGGGCGGCATCAAGTATGCCGACTACAACACCTGGAACATTGGCGTTGGCTTCACTTACAAGGTGTTCACGCTCGACCTGCGCTACTCGGACACCAACCTCTCGAAGGGTGACTGCAACGCCTTCACCTCGGACTTTACGGCTTCGGGCGTCAACAACATCACCGCGATCAACCCGGGTGGTGCTAGCTCCAGCTGGTGCGGCGCGACCGGCATCGTCAAGCTCTCGGCTGACCTGACCGCGATGTCGAACCTGAAGTAAGAACTTCGACTGAGATCGAAGGGGCGGCAGAGCAATCTGCCGCCCCTTTTCTTTTGGGATAGGGCTTCCATGACCCGGGACTGGTTGCGGCGCGCAGCGAAGACGATCCGTCGGAACAATCATCGCAATGCGCTGGCCGGCGCCGTTGCCGGGCTGGGGGCGGGGATTGCCATCGGTGTGATGGAATTCTTCTCGGCGGTTGCGCATTATCCGCTGGTCATCATTCCTTTTGCGACCTCGATCGTCCTCGTGATCGGCTCTCCGGAAGCCGAACCGGCGCAGCCGCGCGCGTTGGTCGGCGGACACATCGTCGCGACGCTGGTAGGGCTCGCTGTGCTCAAGCTGATCGGCCCCCATGCCTGGGCCGCTGCCATGGCAGTCGGCCTCGCTGTGCTGGCGATGTATGTGACCGGCACATTCCACCCGCCTGCCGGGATCAACCCGCTGCTTGTCGTGTCTCACGCACTACCGTGGACGTTCCTGCTCGCGCCGGTGCTGGTCGGCGCGCTGCTGCTCGCGAGCTTCACGTTTGTCTGGCATCGCTATGCGGCAGGCCGCGACTGGCCGCGGCACTGGCTTTAGCGGGGCGTGTCACGCCTCAGGCGGTTTCCGTCCTGGCCCTTGCATCTCCCAGCGCGAAGTGATCGCCGGACCGCGTTAGCGACACCTTGCGCTGATGCAAGTCATCGAGCGTGTTGCGGTGGCCGATCGAAACGATGGTCGTGCCAGGCAGCTTGTCTTCCAGGAGCCGGTACAAAGCCGCTTCCGATGGTTCGTCGAGCGACGCGGTAGCCTCGTCAAGGAAGAGATATTGCGGCTTTTGCAGCAGCGCGCGGGCGACGCCGAGACGCTGTTGTTCACCGAGCGACAGCATGCGATTCCAGTGGCCATCTTCGTCAAGCCGGGTCGCCAGCGCAGGCAGACCCACGGACCTGACGGCGTCGGCGACCTCCTGTGGGCTGAATGCATCGGTCCCGGCAGGATAAGCCACCGCATCCTGCAATGTACCGACCGGGAAGTACGGCCGCTGCGGCAGCATCATGATCGCCGCATCCGCGGGGATCGAGATCTTGCCCTTGCCGAACGGCCAGATGCCGGCGATGGCGCGAAACAGCGTGGATTTTCCGGAGCCCGATGGGCCCGTAAACAGCGTGCGTTCCCCGCGGCGGAAGCTGAAGCCCGGCGTCTGCACCATGGGAGCGCCATTGGGGAGGGTGAGCGTCAGATCGCTCAGCGCGATGTCACCGGCGCCGGTCTCAGTGGCGTGAACGATATCGGCCTTGGTCGTCAGCGCCTGTACGTTGGCAATGGCTGTCTCGAAGCCATCAAGGCGCATCACGCCGGACTGCCATTCCGCCAGTGTGCGATAGGCTGTGACGAAGAATGAAAGCGCACCCTGCACGGTGCCGAACGCATCCGCGGTCTGCATCACGGCACCGAGCTGGACCTTCTCCGCAAAATAGGCTGGCGCGACCAGAACATAGGGCAGGATAATCGCGATCTGCTGATAGCTGACCGTGAAGGATGTCAGCTTCTTGGTGCGGCGCATGATGTCGATCCAGTTGCCGACGACCAGCTGGAAGCGGGTCAAGAGTCGCTGGCGCTCAACCGGTTCGCCGCGCAGCAGAGCGATCTGCTCGGCATTTTCGCGCGCACGCACCAGATTGAAGCGGAAGTCCGCTTCATAGCGCTGCTGCTGGAAATTCAGTGCCATCAATGGCGCGCCGATATAGTGGGTCAGCGCAGTACCGATGACGGCATAGACGAGCGCGCCCCAGACGAGATAGCCGGGGATCGGGATATCCCGACCGAACACATGCAGCGGCGCTGCGTCGGACAGGCCCCACAGGATGATCACGAAGGAGAACAGTGTGACGACCGAACTCAGCAGGCCGATACCGATGTCGAGCGTCTTCTCCACGAACAGCTTCACGTCTTCGGCGATGCGCTGATCCGGGTTGTCGGCAGCGTCGCCCTGCAGCTGCATGCGATAGTGGTTGGCATCGGCGAGCCAGTTGCCGAGATAGCGCTCGGTCATCCAGCGCCGCCAGCGGATCTGGAGCCACTGGTTGAGGTAGAGCTGATAGACCTTGAGCGCGATGTTGATCGCCGCAAGCACGCTGAAGTAAGCGAGCTGATAGGTGAAGACGTCGAGGTTTCTGTCCTGCAGTGCGTTGTAGAAGGTGTTGTTCCAGCGATTGAACAGGACGCTGAGACCGACCACCGCCAGTTCGATGGCGATCACCGCCGTGAGCAGTCCGATCCCCGCCCATTTGTCCTCGGAACGAAAATAGGGAGCCGCGATCCGCCAGACAGTCGCGAGCGTGGAGCGGATGTTATTCACAGAGAGTCTCCGAGAGGCGGGCCGTAAGCCCTTAGGATCAGGAACGAATTCGACCGTTTAGACTAAAGTAGCTGGTTTGATGGCCTGCGGCAGCTTGTCGCGAAACTGTGATTCACCCTAGCATCACACCAAGTGAGGCAGGGGCTTGCATTCGCGTAGCCATGGGCGTTGTCGGCTTTGACCGATCGCGATTGCCCTCGCAAGTGAACAATCAGCAATTTGCCGACCGGTATCGATCGAGCTGCTGCAATAAAGCCATGGGGGAGAACGGCGATGTGGAATCAGGTCTACAATCCATTCGATAACAGCACGATCTCGACGCTGGTCGCCGCTATTCCGGTGGTGGTTCTGTTGGTCCTGATCGCGACCAACAAGGTCAAGGCGCATATCGCTGCGATCATCGCGCTGGTGCTGGCCAATCTCGTGGCGATCTACGCATTCACGATGCCTGCCAACATGTCGATCCGCGCATCGGCGCTCGGTGTCGTCACCGGCTTCTTCCCGATTGGCTGGATCGTTCTCAACGTCATCTTCATGTATCGCCTGACGGTGGACAGCGGCCGTTTCGAAGTGTTGCAACGCGCGATCGGCGGTGTGACCAAAGACAGGCGTCTGCAGATTCTGCTGATCGCGTTTTCGTTCGGCGCATTCTTCGAAGGTGCATCGGGCTTCGGTACGCCGGTGGCCGTCACCGGCGCCGTGCTGATCGGCCTCGGCTTCTCGCCGCTGGCTGCCTCCGGCCTGTCGCTGATCGCGAACACTGCGCCCGTCGCCTACGGCGCACTCGGTACGCCGATCCAGGGTCTCGCCACCGTCACCGGCTTCGATCCCTTCGTTCTGGGTGCGATGGTTGGCCGCCAGTTGCCGATCTTCTCCATGATCGTCCCGTTCTGGGTGGTCTGGGCGTTTGCCGGCTGGAAGGGCATGAAAGAAGTCTGGCCCGCCATCCTCGTTACCGCGCTCTCCTTCGCGATCCCGCAATTCGTGATCTCGAACTTCATCAATCCGTGGATCGTCGACATCGGCGCCTCGCTGATCTCGATGGGCGCGTTGATCCTGTTCCTGAAGGTCTGGCAGCCCAAGACGATCTGGACCTCGGCCGCGCTGCGCCAGCATGACGACTCGGCGTCGACCGTGCCGCCGGTGAAGCCGATGAGCACGGAGAAGCTGACCTCGGCTCAGGTCTGGAGCGCGCTGACCCCATGGATCATCCTGTGCGTCATCCTGCTGGTCTGGGGCACCAACTGGTTCAAGGGGATCGTCAATCCGATCTTCTCCTGGAATTTTCCAGTGCCTGAGCTGCACAACATGATCAACAAGGTGCCGCCGGTGGCCGCCAAGCCGACGCCCGAAGGCGCGGTGTTTGCGTTCACTTACGTCTCCTATACCGGCACCGGCATGTTGCTGGCTGCGATCATCTCCGGCTTCATCATGGGCTTCTCGCCTGCAAAGATGATCGTGGAATATGGCCGCACCATCAAGATCTGCGCCTACTCGCTGATCACCATCTCGGCAATGCTGGCCATCGGCACGCTCACGCGTCTGTCGGGCGTCGACGCGACGCTCGGTCTGGCTTTTGCTGCAACCGGCGTGCTGTACCCGTTCTTCGGTACGCTGCTTGGCTGGCTCGGCGTGGCGCTCACCGGTTCGGACACCGCGTCGAACGTGCTGTTCGGCAACCTGCAGAGGATCACGTCCGAACAGCTCGGTCTGTCGCCGATCCTGATGAGCGCGGCGAACTCGTCTGGCGGTGTGATGGGCAAGATGATCGACGCGCAATCGATCGTTGTGGCGTCCACCGCAACCAACTGGTTCGGGCATGAGGGCACGATCCTGCGCTTCGTGTTCTGGCACTCGATCGTGCTGGCCTGCATGGTCGGCCTGTTCGTGATGCTGCAAGCCTATGTCTACCCGTTCACGCTGATGGTCCTGGCGCCGTAGAGCGTACGCAACGACTCAATGACGAATCCCCGTGGCCGCAAGGCCGCGGGGATTTTTCGTTGTCGCGCCATATTGTTTCCCGACGGTTCTGGTCAACCGGCGTCGCCGCGCGTAGAACCGCGCCGATTGTCGCCGATCCCACCACGCCGAGAATTCATATGACTGCCATGACCACTTTGCTGCGGGCCGCTCTTGCCGGTGCTGCGTTTCTGACCGTTGTCCCAGCGCATGCTGCCGACGAGTTTCCATTCGGTATGGAAATGACTCTGGATGCGCAGCGTCAGCCCGGCTCGAAGCGGATTCCCAATCTGGAAATCGGCGAGGCCGGCGAGGCGCGGGTGGAGTTGTGGTGCAAGGGCGGAAAGGGCCAGTTCTCGGTTGCCGGCAACACGGTCGTGTTTGTTGCCGGCGCGTTGGAGCAGCGCAGCTGTTCAGATGCGCAGGCCACGCTGGACGATCAGTTGCTGGCAGATCTCGGCGCGGCCACCAACTGGCAACGGCGGGGTGACAGCGTGACGTTCGTCGGTCCGAAGTCACTGCGGTTTCGGCTGAATACGAATTGATAGCACGGGCGTTTCCTCCCCTCGCCCCCCGCGGAGCGTAGCTCCGCGAGGTGGGAGAGGGTGGATCGAACCGCAAAGCGGTTCGAGACGGGAGAGGGGGCGCCACGAACTCCGGCCCTCTCCCGCCTTCGCTGCGCTCAGGCACCCTCTCCCGCGGCGCGCAGCTTTGCTGCGCTGGGGGAGAGGGGAAGAAAGAGCGCTTAGTCTTACGTGCTACTTCCAGTTCGAATTGTCCGCATCCCAACGCTGTGCCTTGAACTCGGCAGCGACGGCTGCAACCGCGCCGTTGTCGTCGCGCGGATCGCTTTCTTCATCGGCCGTCGGCGAATCCGCGAGAGCCAGCTTCGCGCCCGAGTTCTCATCCGCGGTCGTCACTGACGGTGTGCTGACCCACAGGATGAGTTTATCCGTCGTGCCGGGCTTGTCGGGAGCGATGATCGCGTTGACCTCGACCGTCTCGGTCAATTCGAGCGCGGGCAGTATCTGACTCGGGCGCTTGAAGGTCAGCTTGAGCTTTCCGGTCTCATCGTCCCATGACGTGGCGGCAGGTTTGCCCGACATGGTCCTGGCGAGCACATTCGCCAGCGCCGTCGCAACCTTGTCGCGATTGATCTTGTCGCCATCGCGCCAGTCGGCGGCTGCAAAGCGCACGGTACGATCCATGTCGATAGCGCCCGTGGTCCAGCCGACATTGACGACGCCAGGATAGGTCTTGGTTTTGGCGACGAACGCCGCAGCGCGTTCCGGATCGATGGCGAGGCTGATGACCTGCTCGCCGGCGCGCAGCGCGTCGCAGGAGACTGTCAGACTGTTCAGTGCGACTTCCACATTCTGCCCGCGCAGCGTGCGCACGAAATCGAGCGCAGCTTCGAGCTTGATCTTGACCGCGATCGCTTCGGGCGACACTTCGGTGAAATCCTTCGGTGCGGGCGCGATATTGTCGTCGGTGGACTGATTGTCCTGGAATTCCTTCTCGCTCTGATCGGAATTGTCCGAGGACGTCACGTTGTTGTTGGTCTGACCTACCGAGATCTGTCCCTTGAATTCGAACGTGTCGCCGGTCGGCCGGCGGTTCAGCTTGATGGTCACCGGCAGCTTGTCGACCTGGGTCTGCGTTGCGCCGGTCAGCGTCGAACCGCTGACCGTGAGATTGGCGACGAAGCGATCCTTGCGGTCGCTGCCTTTCTCGGCGGGATAGCAGACATCAAGCGTCGCGGCGGTGACGTTCTTGCCCTGCCGAGTCTCGCGCAGGATGACGTCGGCATTGCCGTTCATGACGCCGTCGATCGAGGTGAAATAGCGTGTCTCGGGGCCTGCCGGCTGGCTCTTCGGCGCGGCTTTTACCTGCGCGAAGGCGTGGTGGACGGTCGCAACCGAGCCGGTGACCGTAAGGCCGAGCAGACAAAGATGAAGCGCGCGCATTTCAAAAGTCCCTAGACGTTATCGACGTGTCTCCGGGCGGATTTATCTGATTCCGCCCATGCGAGATTAATCACGGGATTGAATCAGAACCGCGACCAAGGCGAAAGGCCATAAGTCGCAGGCACGATGCGTGGCAGGCAAAAAAGAAGGCCGCCCGGAGGCGGCCTTCGATCACAATGCAGTTGAGCGTGAAAGCAGGGCTTAGAAGCCCATGCCTCCCATTCCGCCCATGCCACCCATACCGCCGCCACCGCCCGGCATCGCCGGTGCAGCTTCCTTCGGCAGTTCGGCGACCATGGCTTCGGTGGTGACCAGCAGGCCGGCCACCGAGGCGGCGTCCTGCAGTGCAGTACGCACCACCTTGGCCGGATCGATGATGCCCTTGGCGACCATGTCGACATAGGTTTCGGTCTGCGCGTCGAAGCCGAAGGTCTCGGACTTCTCGTCCAGGATCTTGCCGACCACGATCGAACCTTCAACGCCGGCGTTTTCGGCGATCTGGCGGATCGGAGCTTCCAGCGCTTTCAGCACGATGTTGATACCGGCCTGCACATCGGCGTTCTCGTTGGTGAGACGGCCGACGGCCTTCTTGGCGCGCAGAAGCGCAGTGCCGCCACCGGGGACGATGCCTTCCTGAACGGCCGCGCGGGTGGCGTTCAGCGCGTCATCCACGCGATCCTTCTTTTCCTTTACTTCGACTTCTGTCGCGCCGCCGACGCGGATCACCGCGACGCCGCCTGCAAGCTTGGCCAGACGCTCCTGCAGCTTCTCACGGTCGTAGTCCGAGGTGGTTTCCTCGATCTGCGCCTTGATCTGATTGACGCGGGCTTCGATCGCCGGCTTTTTGCCAGCGCCGTTGACGACAGTGGTGTTTTCCTTGTCGATCACGACCTTCTTGGCGCGGCCGAGCATGGCGAGCGTGACGCTTTCCAGCTTCATGCCGAGATCTTCCGAGACGAGCTGACCGCCGGTCAGGATCGCAAGGTCTTCCAGCATCGCCTTGCGGCGATCGCCGAAGCCCGGTGCCTTGACGGCAGCAACCTTGAGGCCACCGCGCAGGCGGTTGACGACGAGGGTGGCGAGGGCTTCGCCTTCGACGTCTTCAGCGATGATCAGCAGCGGCTTGCCCGACTGCACCACGGCTTCGAGCACCGGCAGCATGGCCTGCAGGCTGGAGATCTTCTTCTCGACGAGCAGGACGTACACGTCCTCGAGCTCGGCGGTCATCTTTTCGGCATTGGTGACGAAGTAGGGCGACAGGTAGCCGCGATCGAACTTCATGCCCTCGACGATGTCGACTTCGGTCTCGAGCGACTTGTTCTCTTCAACCGTGATGACGCCTTCATTGCCGACCTTCTGCATCGCCTGGGCGATCATCTTGCCGATGGCGGCGTCGCCGTTGGCGGAGATGGTGCCGACCTGAGCGACTTCAGCCGAAGACGCAACCGGCTTGGCGCGCTTGGTGATGTCCTTGATGACGGCGGCGACGGCGATATCGATGCCGCGCTTGAGGTCCATCGGGTTCATGCCGGCAGCAACCGACTTGGCGCCTTCACGGACGATGGCCTGGGCCAGCACGGTGGCGGTGGTGGTGCCATCGCCTGCGGTGTCGTTGGTCTTCGAGGCAACTTCGCGCAGCATCTGCGCGCCCATGTTCTCGAACTTGTCCTCGAGTTCGATCTCCTTGGCGACGGTGACGCCGTCCTTGGTGATGCGCGGAGCGCCGAACGACTTCTCGATCACGACATTGCGGCCCTTCGGACCGAGCGTGACCTTGACGGCGTTGGCGAGAATGTCGACGCCGCGCAGCATGCGATCGCGCGCGTCTCCGGAGAATTTAACGTCTTTGGCGGCCATGTGATGGTGCTCCAAGTGATGGGAATTTGAAATTAAAACGCTGTCATGGCCGGGCTTGTCCCGGCCATCCACGCCTTGCCGAGCTTGCGGCCTAGACGTGGATCACCGGGACAAGCCCGGTGATGACGGCGTGTGGGGAGGCTGAAGCGAGTCGCTTAGGCGATCACGCCCATGATGTCCGACTCCTTCATGATGAGGAGTTCTTCGCCGTCGAGTTTGATCTCGGTGCCCGACCACTTGCCGAACAGAACCTTGTCGCCGACCTTGATGTCGATCGGGATCAGCTTGCCGGCTTCGTCGCGGCCACCGGGGCCCACGCCGACGACTTCGCCTTCAGACGGCTTTTCCTTGGCGCTGTCCGGGATGATGATGCCGCCCTTGGTCTTCTCGTCGGCGACGATGCGCTTGACGACGACGCGGTCGTGCAGCGGGCGGAATTTGGTCTTGGCCATGGGAGTGTCCCTTTAGGGTTTGCGATTTCGTTGCCATCTCGGAGGCGGGCGGGAATCCAGCCGGAACGCTCAAGGCGGCCGGCTCATTCCCTTAGCAATCGCGCTCCGGGAGTGCTAATTGAGCGTCCGGGAAATATGGCCAGACGCTTTTTGAGTCAAGCGAGGCCTTAAGGCCTTGGTGAGGCCAATATAGGATGATCTGGAAACCATAATGGAGAGTCGGCGTAATTCTGCCGACCTCATTGCGCCGTCAGGTGTTTTGCGCTTGGCTGCCGGGACGGGCAGCCGGGGAATTTGCTCTAGGGGATAATATGATCAGGTCACGCTACGCCCGCACGGTTGCCCATCTGGCGATCGTTTCAACTTTGGCGCTGTCATTGGGCGGGTGCGGCACGTCTGGTGGATTGGGCGGGTTCAGCTTTGGGAACTCGCAGCCGACACCGCCGCCGGAGCCTCCGCCGGCGCCGGAACTGCCAGCCTCGATCCGCTCGGAAGAACTCGTCGGCCGCTGGGGTCTGGCGTCCTACATGAATCCCAACGATCGCGTTCGCACCGAGAATGCCGCGCGCGGCCAGTGCAAGCAGCCCTATATCATCGGCCAGGGCGCCACCGGCGGGGTCATCATGCATCTTGCCGACGAGGCGACGCCGCAGGAATTGCGCCTCAAGGGCTCGCCGAGCGGCAAGAACTATATCGGCCCGCCCGGTCCCGCCGGTGGTGAGAAGGATCGCGAGATCGTCTCCTTCGACGGTCGGATTCTCGTCACGCGCTTCATCGACAAGGACGCTGCGGTTCGCTACGGCAACATGGTCTATGTCCGTTGCGCACCCAAGGCCTGACCTGACAAGGCCTGACCTGAGGCATAAGGCGGGTCCCGCCACTCCCTTGAAGACGTGAGCCCATGCACCGATTGCGCGACCTTGTTTTCGGACCGGGCCGCGCGGTCCTTGTGCTGGCATTCACCCAGATCCTGACCTGGGGCATCCTGATCTACCCACCTGTGCTGACCATGCCGCATGTCACGGCGGCGCATGGCTGGTCGCTGGCCTTCGGCATGGCGGGCTTTTCGCTGGGGCTGATCGTATCGGGACTGCTGTCGCCGGTGGTTGGTGGATTGATCGACCGTCACGGCGGCAATGTCGTCATGGCATCGGGCGCATTGGCCGGTGCCTTGGGTCTCGCTCTATTTTCAGTCGCCGATCATCCCGCGACCTATCTGGCCTGCTGGCTGTTGCTCGGCGCTGCAATGTCGGCGTCGCTCTACGATCCCGCCTTCGCCACGCTGACGCGCATCTTCGGTGCCTCGGCGCGGCGGCAGATCACCTTCGTGACTTTTGCAGGCGGCTTCGCTTCGACGGTCGGCTGGCCGGCGACCCATCTTCTGCTTGAGGCTGTCGGCTGGCGCGGGACCTATCTGACCTTCGCAGCGATCTTCGCCTTTGTCGTTGCGCCGCTTCATGCCTTTGCATTGCCGCGCCACGTCGCCGTCGCGCCGCTGCCCGTGGCAGACGCCGTTGTCGTTCCTCAACAAGTAACCCTGCGGCCGGAAGGCTGGCCGTTCATCCTGCTGGCGGCGGCTTTCTCGCTTTACAGCTTCATTCTGTCGGGCGTGACCTCGAACCTGCTCGCGCTGCTGGAGCGCGGCGGGCTCAGTGCTGCAACGGCGGTGACCATCGGCGCGATGTTCGGACCGGCGCAGGTGGCATCGCGGCTGGCAGACTTCATGCTCGCGGGGCGTACCCATCCGCTGTGGATCGCGCGCGGGGCGGTGGTGCTCGTGGTATCGGCCTTCGCGATGCTGGCCTTTGCGGGGATTTCGTTTCCGCTGGCGGCCTTGTTCGCTATCGGCTTCGGCGCGGCCAATGGCGTCATGACCATCGCGCGCGGTGCGCTGCCGCTTCTGATGTTTGGCCCGGCGGGATATGGCCGTGTGATCGGCCGTATCGCGCGGCCGGCTTTGTTCGTGCAGGCCTTTGCACCGTTCGTGGTGGCATCCGCGGTCGAGACGCTGTCGGACCGCACTATACTGCTGCTCGGGACGGCGGGAGCGTTGATCGTACTGGTCTGCTTCGTGATGATAAAAACGCCGGGCGTTGCGGCCCGGCGTTAAACGATCTCTAACTGTGGTCGAAAATTATCTTAGCCGAACAGCGCGTCGATATCGTCCTGCGAAGCATGGCCGACGTCGCCGTCCAGCTTCGGGCCGTTGAGTAGCTTGTCGTCTTCGCTGCGGTCATCGACCTTGGCCGGCGCATGCGCCTTGATCTCATCGACGCCACCCCAGATGTCCATCATCGCAGTAATGCGGTTTTCGATGAACTTCATCGTGGTCATCACCTTGCTGATGCGCTGGCCGGTGAGGTCCTGGAAGTTACAGGCTTCGAAGATCGCGACGACGTTATCGCCGATCTCTTCCAGCATCTGCTTCTGCTGATCGGGTGAGGTCACCTTGCCGAGCGCTGTCGATGCATTATCGATGGCTTCGGCTGCGGCGAGAATTTGCTGCGTGGCTTCTTCGGTGCCGCCGACGACGGCGCCGAGTTCACCGTTGACCTTCGCCATTTCGTCGCCTTCGAAGCTCTTGCCGTGAAGAACTGCGATTTCCATCTTGGTACGGGTAATGGCGTCGTGGATCAGATCGAGTTCGATCTTGAGCTTTTCGCACTGCTCGATCTGAGCGCGATAGGTGGCCAGCAGCGCCTGCGCTTCCGCAACCTGCTGATCGGCGGCGGCGCCGACCTGATCTGTCACGGCGTTGCGGGCCGGCGCTCCCATCTGCGCGCGGATCGCGCGGAGCTCAGCCATGATTTCGCGATGCATTGGCATCGGCTCGCTGCTGCCCACCACTTCATTGGGCATAGGTGCAGTACCGAAAACTTCTTCAATGCGAAATCGCTTGCGACGAACAGACATCAGGTCCCCCAACGTTCAATCAATCCCCCATTCGTATACCCATGAGTTTAACGTGAAGTTCACGCGGGAACATCGCACCGATAGCCGATAATCGCTGCGCAAACTGTTAGTTAACCATGGGCCCTTCGCGTTCATTCAAAATAAACGCTACCAAATAGAACTGCGCTGTTTGACGACGTGGTGAATCCAAACGGCGATTGTGTTTACCAAACCGAGGCGATTTTAACCTTAAGTCGGAGTGTGCAAAGCGCTTCTCAGGTGAGAACGCGCACGACGAAACAGTGCAGAGTACGTCGATGTTCAAAAAATTCTCTCTCACGCTTCTTGCCAGCGCATCTTTCATCGCGGCTGGATCGCATCAGACGCCTGCGGTGGAAGCCGCGGCGCAATTCGCCGAGCCTCCGGTGGTGTATGCGCAGCAGCCGCAGCGCCCGATGCAGCGCGCGGCCTATGCCGAACGCTCGCGCATGGGCGGCGGTTTCATCGAGTTTCTGTTCAGCGACGGTCCGGCGCGGCAGGGCCAGCGTTATCAGCAGCAGCCGGACTACTCTTACGAGCAGCGGCGTTCGCTGCTGCCGCCGATGGATCCGCAACAGCGTGTCTATCAGCAGGAGGAGACGGCAGATGCCGCGCGCCCCGCGCTCGATCCCAAATATCAGCCGCAGCTGGTCGAATATCAGGGCAGCGAAAGTGCGGGCACCATCGTTGTCGATACGCCGAACAAATTTCTGTTCCTGGTACAGGGTGGCGGCAAGGCAATGCGCTATGGCATCGGCGTCGGCCGGCCGGGCTTCACCTGGTCCGGTGTGAAGACGATCACGGCGAAGAAGGAATGGCCGTCGTGGACGCCGCCAAAGGAAATGCTGGCGCGCCGTCCTGATCTGCCGCGTTACATGGAAGGCGGTCCGGAAAATCCGCTCGGTGCGCGTGCGATGTATCTCGGCTCGACCCTGTACCGTATTCACGGCTCCAACGAGCCATGGACGATCGGCACCAACGTTTCCTCAGGCTGCATCCGCATGCGCAACGAGGACGTCATCGATCTCTATGGCCGCGTCGGCGTCGGCGCCCGGGTCGTCGTGATCTGATTGATCTCCCGTCGCATGAAAACGGCCGCTCATGAGAGCGGCCGTTTTTGTGTTGCTGGTCTAAACGATCAGGCCAAATCGCTATCGTCGGAATCCATGTCCATGGCGTCGTAATCGCCGTCGTCCTGGTCTTGATCCTGGTCCTGATCGGCATCGGCCTGCGCCTGATCGAAGGATCCGGCGCGGGAGCCGCTGGACGAACCGATATCATTGACGCCGGCCTGATTGCCGAGGTTGCCGCCGGAGGAATCCGAACCGGAGCTCCACGGGCTCTTGCTCTCGCTGGCATTGGCGGCGTCACCGAAACCCTGCTGGTGGCTGCCGCCCATCATCGAACGGATGCTGCCGAGCAATAACGAGCCGCCGACCACGCCGGCTGCTGCCGCCGCAGCTGTACCCAGGAATGAGCCGCCGCCACCGGCTTGCGGTTGTTGCTGGCCGAACTGTCCCGGCGCCTGACCTTGGCCGTATCCGCCCTGACCATAGCCACCCTGTGGCTGGGGCTGGCCGATGACCTGCCCGGTGTTCCAGGCGGGACGGCTGGGCTCGGGCGGGCGAACGCTCGGCACGGAGCCGCGCGGCTGGTTCGGGTTCTGACCCTGACCGAACAGGGCGTCCCGCATCGAATCGAGGAAACCGCCCTGCGCGGCCTGTTCGGGGGCGCCGTTGCCTTCCAATTGCTGGATGCGCTCATGGGCGCGCTTCAGCGCTTCGTCCTGCAGCAATACGGTCTGCACCAGCGCATACAGCGCATTGGGTGCGCGGCGCTGGCCCTGCGCAATGGCGTCGAGCGCGTCTGGATCGCGTGGCGCGCCTTCGACCTTGCTGAGCCGGTCAAAGAGATCGTCAACCAGTTGGCGTTCTTGCGGTGTCATGGCGTCCTCTGTCTTCAAAGCGCGCTTGCTTTGCGCGCTGGAGATGTAGTGACGCTTTGTGTCGCAATAAGTGCCGCCCGGATTAAATTTAGTTATGCGACAAAACGACCGGCAGGCCTTGTCGTGCTTCCTCGTGTCATGCTTCCTGCGCGTAGCGCGCCAGATTGGCCTTCAGCATGTCGAGAATCTGATCCCGTGCCGGATCGCGGGTCCCTCTGACCCAGGCTGCGGCGAGCGGAAGCCGGTTCATTGCCGCCATGCCTAGCGGCATATAGCGCACGCCGCGTGCGGGCATGCGAGACGTCCAGCGCGGCACGATCGCCAGCCCGATTTCGGCGGCGACGAGATTGACGATGGTCTGCTTCTCGTCGGCGATCTGAACGACATTCGCCTGTAACCCGGATTCCGCAAACAGCTTCATTGTCAGGTCATGACTATGCGGCCGTGACCGCCGCTCCGGCACGATCAGCGGCTCGTCGGCGATGTCTGCGATCGTCAGATGCGTGCGCGACGCTAGCGGATGGCGTTCGGAGACGGCCATGACGGCTGTCTCGTGAAACAGAAACATGAATTCCAGCCGCTTGTCGGCACTCTCGGGCGGCCGGACAAAAGCGAGATCGAGCCGGCCCGACAGCAGGCGCGGCAGCAGCCGGATCGTCTTGTCCTCATCCAGCTTGATGGCAAGGTCAGGGACGCGCTCGCGAAGATCGTGAAGCAGTGCCGGCAGAAGCCCGGCGGCGGCGCTGTCGATTGCGCCGACCCGGATCGTGGCTGCACGGGCCCGCACGCGTGCGCGGAAGGATGACGCGATCTGATCCGCGCGGGCGAGCAGGTCGCGTGCCTGTTTCAGAAACTCGACGCCGTCATCGGTGAGGGCGACGCTGCGCGTCGTGCGCGTCAGCAGGCGTGTGCCGAGATCGTCCTCAAGGAGGCGGATGTAGCGGCCGAGTGCCGACGGCATCATCTCGAGCCGCTGCGCCGCGCGGCCGAAATGCAGTTCGTCCGCCGCCGTTACGAAACAGCGCAACTGGTGCAGATCCATCAAGCCTCCCGATGGCGCCCTTCGGCCGCCTCGGAAGTCATTATATCATTTATTTATATAAACAACCTCGATTGAGCCGGGCGCTGCCCGCCTGCAGGGTGGGGAGAGCCAGTTCAACCCAGCAGAGACCTCACCATGCGCGAATATTCCATCGCGGCCATCCCGGCCGACGGGATCGGACCCGAAGTCATCGCCGCCGGTACACGCGTGCTGGAAGCGCTGCAAAAGCGCATCGGCGACGTGACTTTCAATGTCGAGACGTTCGACTGGGGCTCGGCCTATTACCGCAAGCACGGCGTGATGATGCCGGCCGATGGCCTGCCGAAGCTGAAGAAGTTCGACGCGATCTATTTCGGTGCGGTGGGGGCGCCCGATGTGCCCGATCACATCACGCTGTGGGGCCTGCGGCTGCCGATCTGCCAGGGCTTCGACCAATACGCCAATGTGCGCCCGACCAAGATCCTGCCCGGCATCACCTCGCCACTGCGCGGTGTCGAAACTGGCGATCTCGACTGGGTGATCGTGCGCGAGAATTCCGAAGGCGAATATGCCGGCTGCGGCGGCCGCGTGCATCGCGGGCTGCCGGAGGAAGTCGGTACCGAAGTCTCGGTGTTCACCCGGGTCGGCGTGGTCAGGATCATGCGCTACGCGTTCAAGCTCGCGCAGTCACGTCCGCGCAAGCTGCTCACCGTGGTCACCAAGTCGAACGCGCAGCGCCACGGCATGGTGATGTGGGACGAGATCGCTGACGAAGTGTCGAAGGACTTCCCTGACGTCACCTGGGACAAGATGCTGGTCGACGCCATGACCGTGCGTATGACGCTGAAGCCGCAGAGCCTCGACACCATCGTCGCCACCAATCTTCACGCCGACATTCTCTCCGACCTCGCCGGCGCACTGGCCGGCAGCCTCGGCGTCGCGCCGACGGCGAATATCGATCCGGAGCGCCGTTTTCCCTCAATGTTCGAGCCGATCCACGGCTCGGCCTTCGACATCACCGGCAAGGGCATCGCCAATCCTGTCGCCAGTTTCTGGACCGCTGCGCAGATGCTCGATCATCTTGGTGAGCCGGATGCATCGGCGCGGTTGATGCGTGCGGTGGAAAAGGTCTGCGAGGCCGGCATTATCACGCCCGATGTCGGCGGCAAGGCCACGACGAAAGAAGTGACCGACGCCGTGGTAGACGCGATCCATAGTTCGAACGTCTGACGCGATTTCCGAACGCCCCGGTCTCACCGGGGCGTTCGATTTCAATAATCAAAACAATATTCAGGGAGGATCTCATGAAAGTCACAGCTACACTTGCGTTTGCGATTACGCTGGCAAGCTCCGCTGCCTTCGCACAGGGCTATCCCAACAGGCCGATCACCATGCTGGTGCCGTTCGCGGCCGGCGGTGCCACCGACACCGTTGCGCGCGTCACCGCTGCGACAATGTCGAAGATCCTCGGCCAGACCATCATCATTGAAAATGCCACAGGCGCCGGCGGCACCATTGCCGCCGCACGCGCGGCTCGCGCCGAGCCGGACGGCTACACGATCCTGATCCATCACATCGGAATTTCTACGGCTGCGACGCTGTATCGCAAACTGCCTTACGATACCAAGACCGCCTTCGCGCCGATCGGCCTCGTCACCAATGCGCCGATGACCATCATCTCCAGGCCGAACCTGCCGCCGAACACGCTCGCCGAGCTGATCACCTATATCAAGGCCAACGGCGACAAGATGACATTCGGCAATGCCGGCCTCGGCGCCGCCTCGCAGCTCTGTGGCCTGATGTTCATGAATGCCATCGACAAGCAGATCCTGTCGGTGCCCTACAAGGGCAACGGCCCGGTGATGAACGATCTGATCGCCGGCCAGATCGATCTCACTTGTGACCAGACCACCAACACCACCGGCCCGATCGCGGCGAAACTTGTGAAGAGCTACGCGATCACGACGAAGACGCGTTTGTCGTCCATGCCGGACCTGCCCACCGCGGATGAAGCCGGCCTGAAGGGTTTTGAGGCGGGCGCCTGGCATGGCATCTACGCGCCAAAGGGAACTCCTGACGATATCGTGCAGAAACTGGCGAAGGTGCTGCAGGATTCGTTGCGCGATCCCGAACTGATCAAGCGCTTCAACGACATCAACACCGATCCGGTGCCGCAGGATCAGGCGACGCCGCAGGCATTGAAGAAGCAGCTCGACAGCGAGGTCGATCGCTGGGCGCCGATCATCAAGGCGAGTGGACAGTTTGCCGACTAGCGCGCCAGCGTGACGTTGTTTGTCGCCAGCAACTGCACGAAGGCATCGCTTGCCAGATATTGATATTCGCGCTCGCGCTGGTCGGTGAACGGGTCGAGGTCGATCAGGATCTCATCGACATGACCCGGGTGGCACATCACGAGTCCGCCATCCGGAAGGTCGTTGAGGAAACCGGCCATGAGCGTGCCGAAGTCGGCATGCTTGGTGAAGTCATAGGCGCCGGCAAATCCCGGATTGAACGTCACGCCGGCGCGCGTCGCACGTCGGCGGAACGTGGCGCTGAGCGTGTCGAGCAGCAGCGCCTTCGGATTATCGAGGCGTTGGCCTAACGGCAGCACACGGCCGGATTGGCGGACCCAGGCCGTCGGCGCATTTTTCCTCACCGCAGCGAGGAGCGCATCGCGCACCTGCGGGAAGGTCTGTACGTGCTGGTGCCCGTCGACATAGTCGGGGGCGCGCCCGAACAGGGCCACAAACTTCGCGATCTGCGTAGTCAGCTCGGTTTCGATCGCCTCGCGATCGAGTTTTCGCAACAGGCTGAAGCGCAGCATCTTGCCAAGCGGCAGGAACAGCTCGTCGAGCAGCGGCCGGTAGTGCATCGTCAGTGGATGAAACGGCGCGGTCAGCGTCGCGTGTAGCCCGATCTCGCAGTTCGGATTCTTGGCGACGGCGTCCTGCAACGCACTCACGTCATCGCGCGAAATCGCGGGGCCGACCACCATCACGGATGTGGCGTTGAGGCGTCCAAGCGCAATGAGTTCGCGGATGCCCTGATTGACGCCGGGGCTGATGCCGTAATCGTCGGCGCAGAGTGTGATGCGGCGCAGGGCTGCGCCGGTCATTCGGCGGCGGTCCGGTCGGTGGTTTGTACCGTGCTATCGGTCGCGTTACGCTTCACGCTGTGCTCGGCGACGAAATAGATCGGCCGCGCCTTCAGTTCGGACAGGATCTTGCCGATATATTCGCCGAGCACGCCGATCATCAGCAGTTGCACACCGCCGATGGTCATCAGGCCGACCACCAGCGATGGATAGCCGGGCACCGATTTGCCCGACACCCATGTCTCCCACAGGATCGACAGGCCGAACAGGAATGCGCCGAAGGCGAGCAATAGTCCGAGCAGGCTGGCGAGACGCAAAGGCGCGACCGAGAACGAGGTCAGTCCTTCGATCGACAGGCCGATCAACTGCTTCGGATTGAATGATGTGACGCCGTGCTCGCGCGCCGCCGGCTCGTAGTCGACGCGGAGCTGGCGGAAACCGATCCAGGTGGCCAGTCCCTTGAAGAACCGGTTGCGCTCCGGCAGCTGGCGCAGCGCCGCTGCCGCGCGCGGCGACAGCAAACGGAAATCGCCGGCGTCTTCCGGGATCTTCTGCCGCGCGCCCCAGTTGATCAGCGCGTAGAAGCCGCGCACCGCCTGGCGGCGCAGGAAGGACTCGTTGTCGCGATGCGCCTTGGCGGTATAGACGACGTCATAGCCTTCGACGATCCAGTGCCGTACCAGCTGTTCGACAAGTGCCGGCGGATGCTGGCCGTCGCCGTCCATGAACAGAACTGCGCCCTTGGTGAAGTGGTCGATGCCCGCCATCAACGCGGCTTCCTTGCCGAAATTGCGCGACAGCGACACGACCTGGACATCGAGCGTGCTCGCCGGCAGCGACTGCGCGATCGCCAGCGTACCGTCGGCGCTGCCGTCATCGACATAGACGACTTCGCAGGCGAGGCCGTGGCGTTCTTTCAGGGTAGTCGCAAGCGTCGCCAGCCGCTCATGAAACAAGGCAAGGCCGGGTGCCTCATTGTAGACAGGCACCACGATCGACAGGCCTTGTGCCGCGGAGGTCGCGGCATCGGTCGACAGGCTCGATACGTCGCTGCCCAGCATCATCGACTAGAATCCAACATCCAGAATATGCCCATGAATCATATGGTAATCAGCCCGTACGTTCGCCAGCAAGGCGAAACGCCGCGCTGCGCGTTACTGCCGCAAGAACGCCTCAAGTTTGGCGAACAGCGGATTCTCGCGATCCATCACATAGTCGAGCGAGGCGACCGAGACGGTATCTGCGCCGTTCGCACGCAGGAAGCTGCTCAGCGCGTAAAGCTGCGCCGGCGGGCAGTGCAGCGTGATCATGCCCGACGAGGTCGGGCCGCCGAACGGCGATACCACGCCGAAGCGGTTGTGGGCCTCGGTCAGCAGCGCCTGATTGCAGCCGGCGAAGCGGGTGCGCACTTCCTTGTATTTGCTGGCGCGGGCGCGCGCGGCAATGTGGTCGAGAATGATGCGCGCGGTTTCCAGCGACTGCGGCGACCAGTCGGCGGCGCGCGAGGCGACGAGATTGGCCTGGCTGCGCAGGATGACGCCGTCATCGAGTACCTTGAGGCCGTTGGCGGCGAGGGTTGTGCCGGTGGTGGTGATGTCGACGATCAGCTCGGCAGTGCCTGTGGCGGGCGCGCCTTCGGTGGCGCCGGCGCTTTCGACGATGCGATAGTCGACCACGCCATGCGACGCGAAGAAGTTGCGTGTCAGGTTGATATATTTCGTGGCGACGCGCATGCGGCGATTGTGCTGCGCGCGGAAGCCGGTGGTGACGTCATCGAGATCGGCCATGGTGCGGACGTCGATCCAGGCCTGAGGCACGGCAACGACCACATTGGCGCTGCCGAAGCCCAGGCCATCGATCAAAGCGACTTTCTTGTCGGCGTCCGGGATGCTTTCGCGTAGCAGGTCTTCGCCGGTGATGCCGAGATGCACGGCGCCGCGCGCCAGGTTCGAGGCGATCTCGCTGGCCGAGAGATAGGCGATTTCGACATTGTCGAAGCCGGCAATGGTGCCGCGATAATCGCGCACGCCGCCCGGCTTCGCCAGCGTCAGGCCGGCACGGGTGAAGAAGGCTTCGGCGTTTTCCTGCAGGCGTCCCTTGGACGGAACGGCAAGGACGAATGGTGTGGTCATGACGCGCTCCCGGAAACCAGCGCCGAGGACGCGTTCTGAGTGAGGGCTTCGATCCAGATCGAGAAGCCGACCGCAGGGATCGGCGTAGCGGAGCCGAGCTGCGTCAGCAGTCCGTCATACCGGCCGCCGGCTACCAGTGGCTCGGTGCCATTGCCCTTGCGGTGCAGCTCGAATTCGAAGCCGGTGTAGTAGTCGACGCCGCGGCCGAATGACGTCGAGAAACGCGTCCTGGTGGTATCGATACCACGCGCCGCCATGAAGCCGATGCGGCTTTCAAATTCGTCGATGGCGGCCGTGATGTTGAGTTTGGCATCGGAGGCGAGCTTGCGCAGTTGCTGCAGGGCATCGTCGGGATCGCCTGATATCGCGAGGAAGCGCTTGATCAGCACCAGCGCATCGCGCGGCAGTGCGCCGCCTTTCAGCGTCGACTGTTCGAGGAAGCGATCGGCGATTTCTGCCACCGAACGGCCGCCGACATTGGTGGCACCGGCGATCGACATCAGGTCGGTGACCAGTGCCAGCGCTGCCTTGCGGTCGGAGCCTGCCAGCGCGGCGAGTACGCCTTCATATTCGTTACGCACCGGCGACTCGGCGAGGGTGAGCCGGTCGAGGTCGTGGGTCAGGCTGATCTTGCGGTTGAAATCCTTCATCAGCCGGCGCTTCCATACCGGATAGAGGTCGAGCGCCTCGATCAGCGCCGCGAACAGCGCGACGTCGCCGGTGCGGATTTCGATATCGCTGAGGCCAAAGGCGGCCGTTGCCTCCAGGCCGAGCGCCAGCATTTCGGCATCGGCGGCGGCGCGATCCTGACGGCCGAAGGATTCGATGCCGGCCTGCTGGAATTCGCTGGGCGTGCCCTGCCGATAGCGGAACACCGGGCCGAGATAGCTGAAGCCCGCAGGCTGGCCGGCCTGAGGTGAGGCGAGATAATCGCGCGCCACCGGGATCGTGAGATCCGGCCGCAGGCATAGCTCTTCGCCCGACGCGTCGGTCGTCAGATACAGGCTCTTGCGGATGTCTTCGCCGGACATATCGAGGAACGGATCGGCCGGCTGCAGGATCGCCGGCTCGGCATGGGCGTAGCCGGCCTCGGCAAACGACAACAGCAGCGCATCCGCCCAGGCGGCGGATCCGGTCGCGCGAGGGGCGGCGGGTTTGGTCATCTCGAAGTCCAGCAATCTCAACAGAGTGGTCGTTGGCGCAGCCCATAGCATGGCGGTTGCGACGTTTCGACCACCATCGCCCGGCGGCCTTAATGTCGGGTCATGGCAGCGCCTTATTTGCCTACTTGGTTACCATTCCAGTCACCAAGTCCCGTTTGCACCAGCGCCAGTGCCGCCACGGCCGCCGTATCGGCCCGCATGATCCGCGGGCCCAGCGCCAGCCGGAGAATATTGACCTGTTTCAGCAGAAGGGCCCGTTCTTCCTCGGCAAAGCCGCCCTCCGGGCCGATCAAGACGTCGATTCCGTTCGCTGCGGCCTCCCGGGCGCCGGTCAGCGCGGTCATGGGATCGGTCACTTCCGCGGCCTCGTCGCAGAAGATCAGCAGCCGTTTGGCATCCCGCTGGTCGAGATATTTGGGCAGGTTCAGCGGTTCGGCGACAGCGGCCACGCTCAGAATTCCGCATTGTTCGGCGGCCTCGACCACATTGGCGCGCATCCGCTCGGTATTGACCCGGCTGGCCTGGGTAAAGCGCGTCATCACCGGCTGCAGCGCCGCCGCGCCCATCTCGATGGCCTTCTGCACCATGTAATCGAGCCGGGCGTGTTTCAGCGGGGCGAATACGTAGGTCACGTTGGGCAGGTGGTCCTGCGGCCGGACCTGGGTCAGCAGGGTCAGGCGGTCTGCCCGCTTGCCGCCGGAAATGGCGGCCTGCCATTCGCCGTCCTTGCCGTTGAACACCAGCACCGAGGCGCCGGAGCCCAGCCGCAGCACATTGCCGAGGTAATTGCTCTGGTTGCGGTCGAGCGAAATGGTTGCGTCGGCTGCAAAAGGCGCATCGACAAACAGGCGGGGACTGCGGAAATCGGCTTGCGGCATCGTTCATGTTCCATTCAGAGGGCGAGCTTTAGCCCAACTGCGACGAATTATCATGCGAGAACGCGGCTTTGCGCCGTGCTGCCGCCCGAATCCGCGTGCTGTTGGTGGGTTGTTAAGGCTTGGCAGGAATCGTAGAAAGTCCTGAATCAGGATGGGCTTCGCCCCCGATCAATCGGGGCACTGAGCTGCCGGAGGAATATCTGTGATCATCCGTCGTTTGATTGTGCCGCTGTCCATGGCCGTGTTCGCCATGCAGGCTGTCGAAGTTCACGCCCAGGGCGCGTTTCCCGCGCCGCTGCCGGGCAATAGCTCGGCTGCGCCTGCGAGTTCGTCGCCATTCCCGCCGGTGAACGGTGCGCCTGCCAGCGCATCGCCATTTCCGCCGGTCAATGGTGCAGCGGCTGCGCCCAGCGCGTTTCCCTCCAATGGCGCTGCGCCGATCGGTGGTGGCGGCTTCGGCGCTCCTCCGCAGCAGCAGGCGGGCCCGCCCGGCGGCGAAGATTGCATGAAGGGCTTTCTGCCCCTGCGTCAGGACGCCGAAAAGAAGGGCGCTGCCATCAAGGCTGCGAGCGAACGTCGCGCGCCTCCGGACGAGGCCTGCAAGCTGATCACCTCTTTCTCGCAGACCGAAGTCAAGATGATCAAATACATCGAGGCGAATGCGCAGAAGTGCGGCATTCCGCCCAATGTCGGCGAACAGATGAAGACCGGCCACAAGAACACCGAAGGCATGCGGCAGAAAGTCTGCAGCGTTGCGCAGCAGCAACGGGGTGGCGGTGGTGGCGGCCCGGTGGCAGCGCCGCGCCTAAGCGACGTGCTGGGCTCCTCGGCATCGCTGCCGGAAGCGAACAATGCGCGCAAGAGCGGCGGCACCACCTTCGATACGCTGAACGGCAACGTGCTCACCCGATGATCGGGTCGCAGATCATTCTGTTCCAATGAGCGACGCGGCCGCCCGCGTTGCGGATGCGACCGGCAACTGGGTCGATCGCTCGGCGCCGTTGTGGTCGCGGCCCTATCTGCGGCTGTCGCGCTTCGACCGTCCGATCGGCTCATGGTTGCTGCTGATGCCGTGCTGGTGGTCGGCGGCGCTCGCCTCCGGCATGGCGCACGATATCCATCAACTGCCGAAGATGATCGCGCTGTTCTTCATCGGCGCCTTCGTCATGCGCGGTGCCGGCTGCACCTGGAACGACATCACCGATCGCGACCTCGACGCCAAGGTGGAACGCACACGCTCGCGGCCGATCCCGGCCGGGCAGGTCACGGCGAAACAGGCTTTTGCATTTCTGGTGCTGCAGGCCCTCATCGGCCTTGTGGTGTTGCTGCAGTTCAACAGTTTCGCCATCGCCACCGGCATTGCCTCGCTTGGCATCGTTGCCGCCTATCCTTTCATGAAGCGCATCACCTATTGGCCGCAGAGCGTGCTGGGTCTTGCTTTCTCGTGGGGCGCGCTGATGGGCTTCGCCGTCGTGTTCGGCCGCATCGATGCGACGGCTTTGGCTTTGTACGCGGGTTCGATCTGCTGGGTGATCGCCTATGACACGCTCTACGCTCATCAGGACACCGAGGACGACGCGCTGATCGGCGTGAAGTCGACCGCGCTGCTGTTTGGGGAACGCACGCAGGCCGCGCTGACGCTGTTCTACGGGCTTGCCGTGTTGCTGATCGGCGCGGCGCTAGCACTGGCTGGCGCGCGCTGGCCGGCATGGCTCGGCCTCGCGGCGTTCGCGGCGCACTTGGCTTGGCAGATCACCCGCATCGATATCAGCGACTCCGCATTATGCCTGCGGCTGTTCAAGTCCAACCGCGATGCGGGGCTGCTGCTGTTTGTAGGATTGCTTGTGGATGCCATCATGCGGGCGGCGTAATCGCGCCTTCCTAAGCACTGGTGGACCACAGAGATGGACGTCGCGCAGCTCAAGACACTCATCCACGTGGCCGAACTGGGAAGCCTGAGCAAGGCCGCCGATCGCCTTCGCATCGCGCAGCCGGCCTTGAGCCGGCAGATCAGATTACTTGAAAAGGAACTTGGCGCCGCGCTGTTCGAGCGGCACGGGCGCGGCATGGTTATCACGGAGATCGGCCGCGAAGTTCTCAACCACGCCACCCGCGTGATGACCGAGCTCGATGCCATTCGCAATGTCACCTCCGAGGAGAGCGCCTCGTTCAAGGGCCTCGTCTCCATCGGCACGACGCCGACCGTGGCCGAGATCGTCACCGTTCCCCTGGTGAAGAAGATCAAGGAAGTGCATCCGCAGCTCTCGATCCGGCTGTCATCGGCTTTCACCGGCCATTTGCTCGACTGGCTGCAGCGCGGCGAACTCGAACTCGCCGTGTCCTACGATCCGCAGCCGCTGCGTTCACTGCGCATCGTGCCGGTGATGATGGAGAACCTGCTGTTCGTCAGCGCCGGCAGCAAGGGATTGCGCATGGATCGGCCCGTTCCGTTCGCGGCGCTGGCCCATGAAGAACTGGTTCTGCCGAGCCTTCGCCATGGCTTGCGCGGGATCATGGAGGAATGCGCGCGGCAGGCGGGCATCCAGTTGCGTGGCAGCGTCGAGGCGGATTCATTCGGCGCGATGATCGATCTTGTGCGCAACGGTGTCGGCTCAACGGCTTTGCCACTCGCGCCGATCCATGCGCTGGTCGAGAGCGGCGTGCTCTGTGCGGCGCCGCTGGTCGATCCCACGCCGGCGCGCAAGCTGGTGCTGGCCTATCCGGCGGACCGTTCGGTCAGTGCGGCGGCGCGCTTTGTCGGCGATACGTTCACGGAGATCGCGGCCGATCTCGTGGCCCGGAATATCTGGGTCGGTCACATGATCGATCCCAGGAAGACGTAGCTGCGTCGCACCATGCGCGCGCTGTCGAGTGCTGCAACGCCAGAGATCAAATCTCGGCATATCTCTTCGAGCAAATCGGTATGCGTCGGGCCGTCTGCTTTGGGCTAAGCGTGAGTCAGCGCTATGCTGCAAGCAACGGAGACTGGAATGTCAGATGCAGGGCCCACGCCCGGTTCACAGGTGGATTGGCGGCACGATGTGTTCCGCATCCTGAAGGAGGCCGACGTCAAGCACATCGTCTATGTGCCCGATGCCGGCCACTCCACGGCGATCCGTCTCGCCGACGAAGACAATGCGATCAATTCCGTGGTGCTGACCACCGAGGAGGAAGGCATCGGCTATCTCGCGGGTGCCTGGCTCGGCGGCGAGCGCGGTGCGCTGCTGATGCAGTCGAGCGGCGTCGGCAACTGCATCAATACGCTGGCACTGCAGGCTTGCACGCGCTTTCCTCTGCTGATGGTCGTGACCATGCGCGGCGACTGGGCGGAGTTCAATGCGTGGCAGAACCCGATGGGGCAGGCGACGGAGAAGGCGCTCAACCTGATGGGCGTGCTGACCTGGCGCGCCGATGAGCCGCAGGATGTAGCACCGCTGTTGCATGGTGCCGCGTCGATGGCATTCAATGGCGATGCGGCCTGCGCATTGCTCCTGGGGCAGCGTTTGATCGGAGAGAAGCAGTGGGTCAAGTAAACGAAACTGGCGCGCTCGATCGCCGCGAGGTCGTGCAGAAGCTGCTGGCCGGCCGCAAGGATCTGCTCGTGGTCACCGGCCTCGGCTCACCGTCTTATGACGTGATGGCTGCCGGCGACCACGACAACAACTACTATCTCTGGGCGGCCATGGGCAGCGCCGCCATGGTCGGGCTCGGGCTGGCCACGGCGAAGCCCGACCATTCGGTGCTGGTCATCACCGGCGACGGCGAGATGCTGATGGGCATGGGCGGACTCGCGACCATCGCCACGCGTAAACCTGCCAATCTGACGATTGCCATTCTCGACAACGGGCATTTCGGTGAGACCGGCATGCAGGTGAGCCATGCCGGGCTCGGCGTCAATCTCGATCGCGTGGCGCAAGCCTGCGGCTTCGGCTGGACGCGCGCGATCCGCGACATGGCCGGTGTGGAGGATCTGCGCGGTCGGCTGTCGTCGCGCGATGGCGTCAAACTTGCGGCCATCAAGGTGAAAGCGGAAAATCCGCCCCGCGTGCTGCCGCCGCGCGACGGCGTCTATGTGAAGAACCGATTCCGCGCAGCGCTCGGACACGCGCCGCTCTGAACCAACGGAAGGGCGCCCATCAAAGTAGATGCGGCGCCCTTCTGACGATCGCTGGAAGACCCAATGCTGGAAAACCAGTGTGGGAAACAAAAATCATCAAGGGTAGGGAAACAATGGCGAGCAAGATCACGCGCCGCACGTTCTGCCGCTCGGCAGCCGTTGCGGCGTCCAGCATGATGATTCCGGGCACGAATGCCTGGGCGCAGGCAGACCTGCCGAAAAGCCCGATTACGCTGGTCGTGCCTTTCGCAGCCGGTGGGGCCACCGACATCGTCAGTCGGCATGTCGCCAAGAAGGTCTCCGATCAACTCGGGCAGACCATCCTCATCGAAAATGTCGGCGGCGCAGGCGGTGTGGTTGGTGCCACGCGGGTCGCGCGCGCCAAGCCCGACGGGCTGACATTGTTGATGGGCACGATCTCCACTCACACGATCAATCCTCTGATGGCGAAGGTGCCGCCTTACGATCCGGTCAAGGATTTCACGGCGATTTCGATGCTGGTCACGGTGCCCAACGTGCTGATGGTGTCCAAGCAGGTGAAGGCGACCACCGTCGGCGAACTCATCGCGCTGCTCAAGGCCGATCCGACCAAATATAGTTACGGGTCGTCCGGCGTGGGAACACCGCCCAATCTCTCCGGTGAGTTATTCAAGGTGCAGGCGGGCGTGAAGATGGAGCACGTGCCCTATCGCGGCGGTGCGCCGGCGATGAACGACCTGATGGGCGGACAAATCCCGGTTCTGTTCGACGTGCTGAGCGGCGCGGCGCCGTTCATCAAAGCGGGCTCGATCCGCACGCTGGCCGTTACGACCAAGAAGCGGTCGCCGTCCTTCCCTGATATCCCGACCGTTGCCGAGTCCGGCCTGCCTGATTGCGAGACCTATACCTGGAACGCGGTGTTCGGCCCACCCGGCATGGCGCCGGCGCTTGCAGAACGGTTGAGTTCAGAGTTCCGCAAGGCCGTGGCGGATCCGGACGTGGCGAAGCAGTTGCGTGAGCTGAGCGGCGATCCGGTGGGCTCGACCGGCGCCGAGCTCGAGGCGCAGGTCAAAGCCGAAGGCGTGAAGTGGGGCCCGATCATCCAGGCCGCCGGTCTGAAGGCGGAGTAGCTCTGCGGAAGGATAGCGTGTTGACGTCTCTGAAAGCTGATCCTGCTGCATTTCTTGCTGCCGTGGCCGCAGTTATTGGCGGCAAATATGTGCGTACTGGTGCGGATGCCGATTCCTATCAGCAAGACTGGCGCGCCCGTTATCGCGGGGCTGCTGTCGCTGTAGCCCTGCCGGGAAGTACGGAGGAAGTTGCGGCACTGATGGGCGTCTGCCGCAGCTTCGGTGTGGCCGTCGTGCCGCAAGCCGGCAATACCGGGCTCACCGGCGGTGCCATTGCGCCGGATGGACTGGACTGTCTGATCGTCAATGTCTCGCGGCTCAACCGTGTGCGTCATCTCGATCCGCTCAACAATGCGGTGACGGTGGAAGCCGGCTGCATTCTGGCGGATGTGCGTGCGCTGGCTGACCAGCACGACCGGCAATTTCCCGTGCTGCTCGGTAGCGTCGGCAGTTGCGAGGTCGGCGGGCTGATCTCCACCAATGCCGGCGGCACGGGTGTGCTGCGTTACGGCAATATGCGCGAGCAGGTGCTCGGGCTGGAAGTGGTGCTGGCAGACGGTCGCATCTGGAATGGCCTCAAGGCGCTGCGTAAGGACAATACCGGCTACGACCTGAAACAGCTCTTCATCGGCGCTGAGGGCACGCTCGGCATCGTCACTGCCGCTGTGCTGAAACTGTATCCGAAGCTCATGGTGTCAGCGACGGCAATGGTGTCGATGGACGAGGTCAGCCAGGCGATTGCGCTCTTACAGTATCTGCAGCGCACGACGGGCGGTCGTGTCGAGGCCTTTGAACTGATGTCGCAGAGCCAGTTGCAGATCGTTTTGCGCCATGGCTCGGGGAGCGGCAGCCCGATGGCAGATGAAGCACCGTGGTATGTGCTGCTCGAACTGGCGGACAGCGCCGCGGACTGGAATGCCGTGGAAAGCCTCGAGACCACACTGGCAGCAGCGATGGAGGAAGGGCTCATCGGCGATGCGGTGATCGCCACCGATCAGGCCAAGGCCGACCGGATATGGAACCTGCGCCACACGATTTCGGAATCCAACAAGCGTGAAGGCTTCACCGTGTCGAACGATACGTCGGTGCCGATCTCGGCGCTGCCGGAATTCATCGACCGCATCACGCGTCGGCTGCAGCGCGAACTGCCGAATGCGCAGGTCGCGCATTGCGGGCATGTCGGCGATGGCAATGTGCATGTGATCGTCGTGTTTCCCTACGATATCGGCGACGCGCAGGTCCGCGAGGCTGC
This sequence comes from Tardiphaga sp. 42S5, assembly GCF_034044155.1. Taxonomy (NCBI): domain Bacteria; kingdom Pseudomonadati; phylum Pseudomonadota; class Alphaproteobacteria; order Hyphomicrobiales; family Nitrobacteraceae; genus Tardiphaga; species Tardiphaga sp. 42S5. The sequence goes on from NZ_CP139027.1 coordinate 2,157,915, forward strand.
GGCGCACGAGGCCAACACCATCGTGCATCAGGAAAGCGTCGCCTGTGGCGGCAGTATCAGCGCCGAGCACGGCATCGGCCGCATGCATATCGACCGGCTTCCGCTCTACACGTCGGAAGTCGAGCTCGATCTGATGCGGCGCGTGAAACTCGCACTCGATCCCGACCGGATGATGAATCCGGTCAAGGTGTTGCGACTGCCGGGAGAGTAAGACGGCAGGAGGCTCCTGCCTGTCTTCTTAGTGTCGCGCGATGATCTCGCGTTCACCCTTGTAGCTGCCGGCTTCGCCGAGCAACGCGCCCGGACGACGACGCACAAGAAATTTCGGGCGACGTTCGCGAATCGCATTGCGGCGACGGCGGCGCTGCGACGGTTCGTAAGTCTTTTCTTCGGGCAATTGCGGAAGTGCGAAAATCTCGCTCCACATCTGCCAGGCCATGTCGATTTCCTCGCGATCCGAACTGACCAGCAGCGGCACCGACAATGAGGGATCGCGATGCGCGAGCATCAGCATCTTGCCCTCGTCGAGACCGCGCAGGGTGACGCCGAGAAAATCGCTGACGCGCACATTGATCGCCATGCGCATGCCGCTGACGGCGCGATGCAGGACGACCCGGGTACGATGCAGTTCGATATGGCGGATCGCTCCGTCGGCGCGGGTATCATGCGCCTCGAAACGAACCGGAAGTGAATGGGGATCGAGCCGCAATGCGCTGCTCGATCCCGGGGCATGGGCCCCACCTGTCGCTGTTTGATGCCTCACGGCTTTTTATCTCCCCGCCGAAATTATGCTTTCGGTCGATGGGGAGACCTTGCCAGAGCCGGTTCGGAATCGGCTTAAAAAGGCTGGTTAATCGAATCCGACTGCCCCTCATGATTGACAGAAGCTTGGCAGGCATGATTGACGAGTCCTTGCGAAAGCCCTGAAATTCTTTCCTTTTCGGCGCGGCAAATGCTTGAAGTCCCTGCGAAATAGGCACATCTCTAACAGCGGCCATCGCCACTTCGGACCTGTTGAAATCGTCTCTCAATGTTGGGATTTTGTTCGTGAATTCTTCACCAAACGCATCGTCGTCTGCCTCCACGAAATCCGACAATTCCGATCTGCTCGATCAGTCCGTACTCTCCACGCTGGCGCAGCGTCTCGTCGAAGCCGCGAAGAAGGCCGGCGCGGATGCCGCGGATGCGGTCGCGGTGCGCGGCGTATCGCATGGCGTCGAAGTGCGTGACGGCAAGGTCGAAGCTTCCGAGCGTTCGGAAGGCGACGATATGGGATTGCGCGTGTTCGTTGGCCGACGTCAGGCGGTGATCTCCACCAATGACATGTCCGGCGATAATGTCGCGCAACTGGCCGAGCGTGCTGTCGCGATGGCGCGCGTGGCACCGGACGATCAGTATGTCGGGCTCGCCGATCCCGCCTTGCTCGCCCGCGATTTTGCGAACCTCGATCTGCTCGATCCTGTCGTGCCATCCGTGAGCGAACTCGAACGCCGCGCAGTGGAAGCCGAAGCGGCGGCGCTGGCGGTGAAAGGCGTGACCAAGTCCGGCGGTGCATCGGCCTCGACCGGCATCGGCGGCATGGTGCTGGTGACATCCACCGGCTTCCATGGCTCCTACCTGCGATCGAGCCACGGCGTGTCGATGACCGCGATCGTCGGCGATGGCACCAAGATGGAGCGCGACTACGCCTTCACCTCGGCGCTGCATGCGTCCGATCTGGAGTCGTCAGCCAGCGTTGGCAAGCTCGCAGGCGAGCGCACGGTGGCGCGTGCCAATCCGCGCAAGGTACCGACCTGCAAGGTGCCGGTGGTCTACGATCCGCGCGTCTCGAACTCGCTGGTCGGTCATGTCATCGGTGCCGCCAATGGCGCGTCCGTCGCGCGCAAGACGACGTTCCTCAAGGACAGTCTCGGCAAGCAGCTGTTCAGCAGCAATATCCGCATCATTGACGATCCCCTGCGCGTGCGCGGGTTGCGCTCGCAGTCCTTCGATGCCGAAGGCGTTGCGACGAAGCAGCAGGCCATCATTGATGGCGGTGTACTGACCACCTGGCTGCTGGATTGCGCGACCGCGCGCGAACTCGGCATGACCACGACAGGCCACGCGCATCGTGGCGTGTCGTCGTCACCATCGCCCGGAGCGTATAACCTGCATATGGAAGCGGGCGACGTGAGCCCCGAAGACCTGATCGCCGATATCAAGGAAGGTTTTTACGTCACCGATCTGATCGGCTCGGGCGTCAATGGCGTGACCGGCGACTACAGCCGCGGCGCCGGCGGATTCTGGATCGAGAACGGCAAGCTGACCTACGCCGTCAGCGAGATCACTATCGCCGGTCATCTGTTCGAGATATTCAAGTCGATGACGCCTGCGAACGACCTCACTTTCAAATACGGCGTCAACGCGCCGACCGTGCGCGTCGAGGGGCTGACGATTGCCGGACGCTGATCTCGACACCGACAAACGGCTCGCGCACGATGTTGCCCTGATGGCGGACACCGTGCGGGCGGCCGGCGAGCTCGGCCTCGCAATGTTCGGTACAGAACTCAGGAAATGGACCAAGGGTGAATCCTCTCCCGTTTCCGAAGCGGATATCGCCGTCAACGATCTGATCGAGAAGCGGCTTCGCGCCGCGACGCCCGATTATGGCTGGCTCTCGGAGGAGAGCGCCGATGACGAGTCTCGTCTCGGCAAGCGCCTGACCTGGATCATCGATCCCATCGACGGCACCCGCAGCTATCTCGCCGGTCGCGAGGACTGGTGTGTCTGTGTCGCGCTGGTCGAGGACGCCCGGCCGGTGATGGCCGCGGTATTCGCGCCATCCACAGATGAATTTTTTCTGGCGATCCGCGGGCAGGGCACCACCTGCAATGGCGTTCCGGTTCGGGCCACGACCGGTTCCGCAATGGACTTTTCGCGCGTGGCGGGCCCGAAGCCTCTGGTCGAGCGGATGGTCCATCCCAGACAGGATATCACGCTTTATCCGCGCATCGGCTCACTGGCGCTGCGTTTGTGCTGGATCGCCAATGGCCGGCTGGATGCGGCGTTTGCTGGGGGGCAGAGCCGGGACTGGGATCTGGCCGCCGCAGATTTGATCGTGCACGAAGCGAATGGTAGGATGACCGAGCTTTCGGGCGATCCCATCCTCTATAATCGCCGGGAAGTCACGCACGGGTTGCTGGTGGCAGCGGGGGCCGATCGCCATGCTTACATCGTCGAGCAATTCCAGAATCGCTGGGTTTAACCGGCTGCACCACTATCTTTGACTTATCGGATCGCAGCCGGTCGCTGCAGGAACAGGATTCATGTCTGACACACCACAGCAACTGCTTCATCTGGTCATCGGGGGCGAGCTGACCAACCTGAAAGAGACGACGTTCAAGGATCTCAGCCAGGTTGAAGTCGTCGGCGTCTATCCGAATTACGCGACGGCATTTGTCGCCTGGAAGGCCAAGGCGCAGCAGACCGTCGATAACGCCCACATGCGCTACTTCATCGTCCATCTCCATCGGCTGCTCGATCCGGGTCAAGACGCGAAGCCGACCGCTTGAAACGACTGCTCCGAAACACGCTGCGCAGCAGCTGGGTTCAGCGCGCCGCGGGGTTTCTCGCGGCCGAATTTTTGCGTCTGGTCTGGAAGACCAACACCTTCACCTTCGATCCCGTCGATGTCTATGACATTGTCGAACCGCAGATGCCGGTCATCCTGGCGTTCTGGCATGGCCAGCACTTCATGACGCCGTTCATCCGGCAGAAGGACTATCGCGGCGCGGTGCTGATCTCGAAGCATCGCGACGGTGAGTTCAATGCGCTGGCTGCCGAGCGGCTCGGCATCGCCACCGTCCGCGGCTCCGGCGACCATGGCGGCGCGTTTCACCGCAAGGGCGGTGTCGGTGCGTTCAAGGAAATGGTGCGGGTGCTGGAGCGCGGTATCAATATGGCGCTGACGGCCGACGTGCCGAAGCGTTCGCGTGTCGCCGGCATGGGCATCATCATGCTGGCGCGTGAAAGCGGCCGGCCGATCATGCCGTTTGCCATGGCCACCAGCCGCTACGTCCAGCTCAACAACTGGGACCGTACCACGATCAATCTGCCTTTCGGTCGAGGCGTGCTGGTCGGCGGTGAACCGCTGAGCGTTCCTGCCGATGCCGACGCTGCCACGATGGAGGCGTTGCGCCTGCAGCTCGAAGTCACGCTGAACGAGGCCACGCAGCGTGCCTATGACGCGGTAGGTCGGCCGGAAGGTGCGCGTCGTGCCTAACGCGCTGCCGATCACGCTGCGCGCCTATCGCAGATTGTCGGCGGCGCTGACGCCGCTTGCGCCCGTCCTGATCAGGCAACGGTTGAAGAACAACAAGGAAGATCCCGCGCGCCTCGACGAGCGTCGCGGCATCTCGCAGATCGAGCGCCCCGCCGGGCCGCTGGTCTGGATTCACGGCGCCAGCGTCGGCGAGGTGCTGGCGGCGGCAGCGCTGATCGAGCGGCTGCGCGCGTTGGGCATGCGCATCCTGCTGACGTCGGGCACGGTCACCTCGGCCGAGATCATCGCCAAGCGATTCCCGACCGATATCATCCATCAATACATTCCCTATGACTCACCGCGCTTCGTGGCGCGCTTCCTCGATCACTGGAAGCCGAGCCTGGCACTGTTCATCGAGAGCGATCTCTGGCCGAACCTCATCATCTCCGCCGCCAAGCGCCGGCTGCCGATGGTGCTGATCAATGCGCGCATGTCGCAGCGCTCGTTCCCGCGCTGGCAGAAATTTTCGGCGACCATCGGCGCCTTGCTCGGCCGTTTCGAGATTTGCCTGGCGCAGTCCGAAACCGACGCCGAGCGCTTCAGCGCATTGGGGTCGCGCAGCGTCGTTGTGACAGGCAATCTGAAGCTCGATGTGCAGGCGCCGCCCGGCGACGCTGTGAAGCTCGATAAGCTCATGGCGGTGACGCGCGGTCGCCCCATCATCGTCGCATCCTCGACGCATCCCGGCGAAGAGGAAATCATCCTCGAGACTCACAAGACGCTGACCAGCTTCTTCCCGAAATTGTTGACCGTCATCGTGCCGCGCCACGCCCATCGCGGGGCGGATATCGCGCAGATGATCACGGTGGCAGGTGCGCAGGTTGCCTTGCGCTCGCGCGAGGAATTGCCGCATGCAGGCACTGATATCTATGTCGCCGACACCATGGGCGAGCTCGGCCTGTTCTATCGTCTGTCACCGGTGGTGTTCATCGGCGGTTCGCTGGTGCCGCATGGCGGGCAGAATCCGATTGAAGCCGTGAAGCTCGGTGCGTCCGTGGTGCATGGTCCGCATGTCTTCAATTTCACCGACGTCTATGAGGCGCTGGATGGAGCCGGCGGCGCAAAGCTCGCCGACTCCTCGGAGCAATTGGTGAAACAGCTCGGCCAGATGCTCGGCAACGAGGCGGCACGCAATGCCGCAATCGAGGCCGGGCATCGCGTGGTTGAACGGCTTGGCGGCGCGCTCGACCGCACCCTGCATGCGCTGGAGCCTTATTTGATGCAGCTCCGGCTCGAAGCGGGAGCGCAGGATGCGTGAGCCGGCATTCTGGCGGCCGCCATCGACATGGTTGTCGCGTCTGCTGATGCCGCTTGGCGCCATCTATGGCGAAGTCGCAGGCAGCCGCATGGCCCGCAAGGGCGTCGATGTCGGCATTCCCGTGCTTTGCGTCGGAAACTATCACGTCGGCGGTGCCGGAAAGACGCCGACCACGTTAGCACTGGTACAAGTGCTGCGCGATCTCGGCGAGACGCCGGTGGTGCTCAGCCGCGGCTATGGCGGCAAGTTGCGCGGCCCGGTGAAAGTCGATCCGTCGAGGCATGTGGCGGCAGATGTTGGCGACGAACCGCTGATGATGGCACGGCAGGTGCCGGTGGTGATCTCCGGGGATCGCGTCGCAGGCGCCGCACTGGCGCGCTCGACCGGCGCGAGCGTCATCGTGATGGATGACGGCTTTCAGAATCCGGCCATCGCGAAGGACGCGTCGTTTATTGTGATCGACAGCAATCGCGGTCTCGGCAACGGGCGCGTGCTGCCCGCAGGACCTTTGCGCGCGCCGCTCGATCTGCAGATCGCACGCACCGATGCGCTCGTGGTGATTGGCGATGGTGTTGCAGCGACGGGCGTGGCGGCGCTGGTCGCGGGCCGGGGCGGTCCGGTATTGACGGCGCGCCTTGTGCCGGATGAGGCGTCAGTGGCAGCCTTGCGCGGCAAGCGCGTGCTGGCCTTTGCGGGAATCGGCGATCCCCAACGCTTCTTCCGGACGTTGCGTCATGCAGGTGTGGACGTGGCTGTGGAGAAGGCCTTCGCCGATCACCACCCGTATGCGCCCGCTGAGATCGACGCGCTGACCCTGCAAGCGAAGCGTGATGGGCTAGTGCTGGTGACGACAGAGAAGGACATCGTCAAGCTCAGCAGCATGCCGGCCGCGGCGGAGATCGTACCATTCGCCGTCACGCTGGCCTTCGAAGACAAGGCGGCGCTGCAGGCTTTCGTGGTCGAGAAGCTCAATCGGGCAAGAGTGAAGACACTCGGAAGGTAGGATGGGTAGAGCCAACGGGTCGCGCGAAGCGCGCCCGATGATAAACTCCGCGAAACCCATCACCTTTCGTGCGGGGAGATGATGGGTTTCGCGAAGACGCGCTACCCATCCTACGGCCTTACTTCTGACCCTTCACAGCGTCCGGATAATGCCGCGCCAGCACGGCATTCGGTACCGCATAGGCTTCCTGACGATCGACGCTCCAGTATTTCAACTCGTCCAGCGGAATGCGCTCGCCTGTGATGGCGCAAGTCACATAGGTGCCGGGCGACACCACGCGGAAATCGCCGTCGAGATATTGCAACTGGGCTTCGCCGTGGCCCGAGGGGCCAAATTTGTTCAGCACGGCTGGTCTCCTGGATCGTCACTAAGTCGTCTTGCCGGATCGGTCACCGGCCCTGAATGTCGTCATCTCGTAGCATAAATAGGGCCGCGGCGTCGCCCAATAAAGGCGGCCTGTGCGACTCTAGAACAGGCTGCCCTGATCGATTTTCGTCGCCTTTTTCGGCGCGGCCGGCGACACAGGCTTTGCTTCACGCGCAGCGGCCGTGCGGTCGCCATCGGCAGTCACGCCAACGCGGCCATCGGCGAATTCGATGCTCAGGCGCGCGCCCGCTCCGACAGTGGCGGCGGCATGCAGCGCCGCGCCTTGCTCGTCGCGCACCAGCGCAAAGCCGCGGGCCAGCACGCTGCGATAGGAGAGGGCACCGAGCAACTGGCTCGACGCCTGTACGCGTGCCTGCTGGCGCTGCACCAGCGTCGTCAATGCACGGCGCGCGCGTTCGGCAAGGCGCAGAGCGCGCTCCCGATCGCGCGTGATGGCATTGCGCTGCGCCTGCGCATTGGCGAGCTTGGAAGCCTTCAATCGTGCTTCAAGGCCAGTGAAGCGATCGCGGCGCTGCCGAAGCAGTGCACGCGCGGAGAGGCTCAGGCGTTCACCCGATACCGTCAGTCGCTGCGTGGCGTGGGCGATCTGTGCGCGCAGCACGCGCAGCGTGAGACCCGAGCTCGCCTGAGCGAAGCGGCGATGATGCGCATGCGTATTGGCCTTCAACGCACGCGGCAGCGATGCGGTTGCGCCGTCGAGGCGCTGGCGCGGAATGGCGAGCAATTCGCTGAGATCCGGCAGGGCACGCGCCGCGGCGCGTAGTTCGTTGCGGCGGGATTCCTGCCCGCGCTGCCAGCACAGCATCATGCGGCGCTCGAAGCCGGATATCTCCACCATCAGTTCGGCGCGCACAGGCACCGCCATTTCGGCGGCCGCTGTCGGCGTCGGCGCGCGCTTGTCGGCAGCGAAATCGATCAGCGTGATGTCGGTTTCGTGGCCCACAGCCGAGATCAGCGGGATCATGCTCTCGGCCGCGGCGCGCACCACGATCTCTTCGTTGAACGACCACAGGTCTTCCAGCGAGCCGCCGCCGCGCGCGACAATCAGCAGATCCGGCCGCGGAATGGCGCCGCCCACCGGCAGCGCATTGAAGCCATGGATCGCGGCGGCGACCTGTTCGGCCGAGCCTTCGCCCTGAACTTTCACCGGCCAGACCAGCACGCGGCGCGGGAAGCGGTCTTCCAGCCGATGCAGGATGTCGCGGATGACAGCGCCGGTCGGCGATGTCACCACGCCGATGACTTCCGGCAGCCATGGCAGCAGCTGCTTGCGCGCTTCGTCGAATAGACCCTCCGCGCCAAGCTTGCGCTTGCGCTCCTCCATCAGCGCCATCAGCGCGCCGACGCCCGCGGGTTCGATGGCCTCGATGACGATCTGGTATTTCGACGAGCCGGGATAGGTGGTCAGCTTGCCGGTGGCGATGACCTCGAGGCCTTCCTGCGGCTTGAACCGCATCCGGCCATGGACGCCCTTCCAGATCACCGCCTCGATCTTGGCGCTCTCGTCCTTGAGCGAGAAATAGCAGTGGCCGGACGAATGCGGCCCACGAAAACCCGAGATTTCGCCGCGCACCCGCACGTTCCCGTATGTGTCTTCCACCGTCCGTTTTAGGGCTGAGGACAGCTCGGAGACGGTGAATTCGGGGGAATTGGTGAGGGGGGCGGCGGCTTTGGGCATCGAATCTCGGCTTTCAGGATCGTCGCAAAGTAGGGATGTCGGTCGCAAAACGCCAATCAGATATTGATTTACAGATAACTCTGTTGTACAGAGTTATCTGTATTCAGAGAATGGCGGGTATTATGGCGTCGATATTGATCTTCGCGGTTCGTGGCATCATTTGGCTCCTTGCTGCAGCGGGCCTGGTCGCCCTGGTGCTGGCCGGCATGATTGCGGTGCCGGTCTCCAGGCCCAAGGCACTGGCCTCCATTGCGGACACGGCGCGCAGTGCGTATCGCGGGGACGTGCCGCCACTGCAGTATTTCCAGGCGAGAGACGGCTCGAATCTGGCCTACCGGCGCTACACGCCATCCGGACCGTCCGTGAACCGTGCCGCACTGCTCATTCATGGCTCGTCGGGATCCAGCATCGCGGTGCACGCTCTCGCGAAAGCGCTTGCCGCGCGGGGCGTCGAAAGCATCGCTCCCGACATGCGCGGCCATGGCGCGTCGGGGACCCGCGGCGATATCGCCTATCTCGGCCAGCTTGACGATGATCTCGCAGATCTCGTCGGCCATTTGCGCGGGCAGGGGCTGGCGTCGCCACTCACGCTTGCCGGGCATTCGTCCGGCGGCGGGTTTGCGCTGCGCGTGGCGGGGTCCGTCAATCAGGGGCTTTTCGCACGCACCGTTCTGCTGTCACCCTATCTCGGCCTGAAGTCGCCCTCCACACGCGAGAACGCAGGTGGATGGGCCAGTCCGAGTGTGCCGCGCATCATCGCGCTCAGCGTGCTGCAGTCGTTCGGGGTGACATGCTGTGCGCAGCTTCCGGTGGTCGCCTTTGCCGTGCAACCGGGGTCGACACGCATTCTGACATCCGAGTATTCGTTCAGGCTGCTGCAGAATTTCGGCACGCATCGCGACTACCGCCTGGATCTCGATCCGGCGAATGGGCCCATATCGGTCATCGCCGGGCGCAATGACGAGCTGATGTTCGCGGACAAATATCGCGAGGCGATGCAGTCGAAAGCCAATATCGACGTGCGCGTCCTCGACAACGCAAATCATATGGACGTCGTCAGCACGGCAAGTTTCGTCGCCGTCGTCGCCGACGATATCGCAACGAGGTGACATCGTGATCAACAGCCAGGAAGCCAGTGCTGCGTTGATGGAAATCGAGAGCCTCAGTCGGCTGGTCCGGCAGTCGGTGTTCTATCGGCATGCCAGCACGATGCTCATTCTATGGGGCGTTGCGACTTTTATCGGTTATCTGCTCTCGTTCTTCGCGCCTGCTGCGGCTCCCGTCATCTGGTCGATCGTCATCGTCGCGGGTGTCATCTGCGCGATCATCATCGGGGCCCTCAACAAGAAGCGCGAAGGTGTCAGCACCTTCGATGCCCGCGCGACGGCAGCGTTTATCGCGTTCGTGGCTTTTGGCTGTCTGTGGAGCATCGTTTTCGGGAACATGGTGCCGCGGCAGATCGGCGCGTTCTGGACGACTTACTTCATGTTGCCTTACGTGATGACAGGGTTCTGGTTCGGCCGCGTCTTTGTCGTCATCGGCATGAGCGTGATCGCGCTGACGCTGCTCGGTTACTTCTTCGCCGGACCGTGGTTCACGCTCTGGATGGCTGTCGTCAATGGTGGCGGCCTGTTGCTCGGTGGCCTCTGGATGCGGCGCAGCTGACATGGCCGAACTCGACGACATCATCCATCAGCCGCTGCGGCTCAAGATCATGGCAGCGCTGAACGCGCTGCATCCGGCACAGGGGCTGGATTTCCCGCGATTGAAGAAACTGACCGGCGCCACCGATGGCAATCTCGGCGCTCATATCGAGACACTGGCGAAAGCCGGTTATGTCAGCGTCGAAAAGGCCTTTGTCGGCAAGAAGCCGCAGACAACGGTGACGGCCACCGCGACCGGGCGTGGTGCCTTCGCGCGGCACGTCGCCACCTTGCGTGAGATCATCGCAACTGCGGAAGGCAAGTAGAGCAAAGCCTGGGAGATTGTCATGGACGTCGCGTGGCGCATTCTGACCAACACGCCGATCTGGGTGTTCGCGTTGCTGGCACTGCTGATCTGGCTCGGAAGCCTGTCGCTTCGGCCGCGAAAGACAGAGCTGCGCCGTTTGCTGATCGTTCCGATGGTGTTTCTCCTGATGGGGATGTCGCGGCTGATCTTTGCCGGCGGCCAAATGCATCTGATCGGGGCATGGCTGGCAGCGGCAATCGTGATGGCGGCCGTCGCTCTGTGGATCGGCCCCGGCGAGATGACGGTCGATCGGCGGGACGGCACCATTCTGCGTCCCGGGAGCTGGCTGCCCCTGATCCGCAACCTGTCGGTCTTCCTCCTGCAATATGCCGTGGCGGTCGCAACCGCGATGAAGCTGGGTTCGGGTGCTGCCGTCCCGCTGATCGGTCAATTGGTGTCGGGGGCCTGCGCCGGCTATTTCCTTGGCTGGACGGTGGGTTTGATCCGCCGCTATCGCGCGGAAACAAGTGTCGCCGTCGCGTGACGGGTTGGTCGCCTGGTCGGTTGATTACTCAGACCACTGATTGCCGTGCCGACGCGCCGTGCTAAACGGTGGACGTGTTTGATTGCAATTGGTCTGGCTGGTTATGAACATTCTCCTCCTCGGTTCCGGTGGTCGCGAACACGCGCTGGCGTGGAAACTCGCCGCGTCTCCGCTGCTGACCAAGCTCTGGTGCGCGCCCGGTAATGCCGGCATCGCCCGGGAGGCCGAATGCGTGGCGGTGGATATCACCGACCATGCGGCCGTGATTGATTTCTGTAAGGTGAACAAGGTCGATTTCGTCGTGGTCGGCCCCGAAGCGCCGCTGGCTGCGGGGATCGTCGACGATCTGGCTGCTGCCGGTATCAAGTCGTTCGGACCGAGCAAGGCCGCCGCCCGGCTCGAAGGCTCCAAGGGCTTCACCAAGGATCTCTGCAAGGCCAACAACATTCCGACCGCGGCCTATGAGCGCTTCAGCGATGCCGATGCCGCCAAGGCCTATATCCGCGCGCAGGGCGCGCCGATCGTGATCAAGGCCGATGGTCTTGCCGCCGGCAAGGGCGTGGTCGTTGCGATGACACTGAAGGAAGCGGAAGACGCCATCGACATGATGCTGGGCGGCGGCTTCGGCGCAGCCGGTGCGGAAGCAGTGGTCGAGGAATTCATGACCGGCGAGGAAGCCTCGTTCTTCGTGCTGTGCGACGGCGAGCATGCACTGCCGCTGGTCGCGGCGCAGGATCACAAGCGCGCCTTCGACGGCGACAAGGGGCCGAACACCGGCGGCATGGGTGCCTATTCTCCGGCACCTGTGTTTACCGATGCGATCCGCGATCGCACCATGAACGAGATCATCCTGCCGACGCTGCGCGCCATGAGCGCGATGGGCAATCCCTACAAGGGCGTGTTGTTCGCCGGCCTGATGATCACGGACGAAGGCCCGAAGCTGATCGAATACAACGCGCGCTTCGGCGATCCCGAGACCCAGGTGCTGATGGTCCGGCTGATGTCGGATTTGCTGCCGGCCCTGATCGCCTCCTGCGACGGGCAGCTCAAGAATTTCGACCTGCGCTGGTTCCCTGATCCCGCACTCACCGTGGTCATGGCCGCCAAGGGCTATCCCGGCGATTATGAAAAGGGCACCCGGATCGCCGGCCTCGACCGCGCCGAGAAGATCGAGGGCGTCGAGGTATTTCACGCCGGCACCAAGGCGTCCGGCGACTGGATTCTCGCCAATGGTGGCCGCGTCCTCAACGTGACGGCGTCCGCCAAGACCGTCGCTGAGGCCCAGCGCCGTGCCTATGAAGCCATCGGCCTGATCAACTGGCCCGAAGGTTTCTGTCGGCGCGATATCGGCTGGCAGGCGGTGGCGCGGGAACGCAAAGGCAAGTAACGGTATTCGGGTGATCCTGTCGGGGAACCGAAGGTTGTGGAACGCGTTGATGGGGCTGTGAGGTACCCATGGCGCACTATTATTTCGACCTCAAGAACGGCACGACGCAGCGCGACCACGCTGGTCGGGAGCTGCGCAGTGACGCCGAAGCGATTGCACAGGCTTATGTGATCGCCGACGAAGTCAGCGCCCGGCCGGCGACGCATCAGGACCGTGAGCGCCATATCTGCGTCATCCACGAAGACGGGCACGAAGTGACCCGCGTTCCCGTTGACTTGGCTGTCAGCAAAGCCTCAGCGCCGCGCTCTAAAAAACTCTCGTAACAGCGCGGCGGACTGGGTTTCGCCCACGGACGGGTAGACCTCCGGCGCGTGGTGGCAGGTCGGCGAAGCGAAGAAGCGCACGCCGGAATCGACCCCGCCGCCCTTGGGATCAGCTGCGCCGTAATACAGCCGCCGGATCCGGGCAAAGGAGATTGCGCCCGCGCACATGGTGCAGGGCTCCAGGGTCACATACAGGTCGCAGTCGACCAGCCGCTCGCTGCCGAGCCTGGCGGCGGCCTCCCGGATCGCCAGGACTTCGGCATGGGCGGTCGGGTCGCGGTCCCGGAGGGTGCGGTTGCCGGCCGTGGCGATCACCTCGTTATTCCCTACGATGACGCAGCCGATGGGGACTTCGCCGGCATTTCCGGCGTTTTCGGCCGCTTTCAGCGCCAGATCCATGAAAGAAGGTGCGGTCAACGGCTCGTTTCCTGCGCAAAACTCTGCTACGGAGTTGCATTCAGCAAAAGTGGATACTGGTTTTGCGTGAGAATGCGCCCCAATGAGCGCGCATTTTCGGCCCGCGAACCCTGTCCGCACCGCTCAACCCAATTCAGCTTCCGCTGCAGTGAGACCCTTCATGCCCCGCGACAACGACAAAAACAACGGCCCCTCGCGCGGCCGGCCACCCGGTGGCAAAGGCGGAGCCGGCCAAGGTCCTTCAAAAGGAGGCCGCTCCGGCGCCGCACGTGGACCCGACAAGAAATTCGCCAAGCGCGACGGCACATACACCCCGAAGCCGCCCGGTGCTGGCGGCGGTGAGAAGCGATCTTTCGGTGGCAAGCCTTCTGGCGGCAAGTCTTTTGGCGCCAAGCCCTACGCCGGCAAACGCGATGACGACCGCGCGCCGCGCCGCGACTATGGCGATGCGCCGCGTCCGGCTCGCTTCAACCGCGACGACCGTCCCGCGCGCAGCGGCGGTGGTGATCGCCCCGATCGCGGTCCGCGCAAGGATTTCGGTGACCGCGAGAAGCGGCCCTATGCACCGCGCGCCGGTGGCGGCGACAAGCGTCCCTACAGCCCGCGCGGAGAGGCACCGCGCGGCGACCGTCCGAATTTCAACAGGGATGACCGCGCCCCGCGTGGCGACCGCGGCGATGCGCGTCCGGCCGGACGTTTCTCCGACAAGAAGTTCGGCGAGCGGAAGCCCTACGCGCCGCGCGACGGTGGCGGTGAGAAACGCCCCTACACGCCGCGCGGCGAAGGGTTTCGCGGCGGCGATGGTGACCGTCCGCGTCCGCGCTTTGATCGCCCGCAAGGCGATCGTCCGTTCAGCCCGCGCCCCTCACGCGACGGCGATCGTCCGCGCGGCGACCGCCCCTTCAGCGCCGAGAAGAAGTTTGGCGGTGACAAGAAATTCTCCCGTGGCGCGCCGGATCGTGGCGGTCCGCGCAAGAGCTTTGGCGATCGTCCCGATCGCAATGATCGTGGTGGACGCGATGTCGAGCGCGGCCCCGATCGCAGCGAGCAGAAGCCCTGGCAGAAGCGCGAAGGCGGGTCGGATGATCGCGGTAGCCGCAGCGCGCGTCCGCCGCGCGACGGCGCGCGCAATTTCGATCGTCCGAAATTCGACAGGCCGAAATTCGAACGCCCGCGTGAAGATCGTCCGGAGCGCAGCGACAGCGAACGTCCGCGTTTCTCACGTCCGCGTGAAGATCGCCCGAGCTTCGATCGCCCGCGCGAGCCGCGTGGCCGCACCGACTGGCAGGAGCATGGTCGCAGCGAGGCTCGCGACGGTGATGAGCGTCCGCGTCGCGAGAATGAGGACGACAGCAGAATCTTTGCGAAGCGTCCCGCCTTCGGTGGTCGCGGCGAATATCGCGAGCGCGATCCGGAAGCGCGCCGCCCGGCGCGCGTTCCCGCGGCCAAGAAGGCCGGCGAGCGTATCGCCAAGGTCGTGTCGCGCGCGGGCCTGTGCTCGCGCCGCGATGCCGAGGAATGGGTCACGCAGGGCCGTGTTGCCGTCAATGGCCGCGTCATCAACTCGCCGGCGCTGGACGTCAGCACCAATGACGTGATTACCGTCGATGGCAAGCCGTTGCCGGCGCCGGAGCGCACGCGCTTGTTCCTGTATCACAAGCCGCGCGGCCTGATGACGACCCATGCCGATCCCGAGGGACGGCCGACGGTGTTCGATCATCTGCCAGAGGGCCTGCCGCGCCTGATCTCCATCGGCCGGCTCGACTTCAACACCGAAGGCCTGCTGTTGCTCACCAATGACGGCGGCCTCGCGCGCACGCTCGAACTGCCGGAGACCGGCTGGTTGCGGCGCTATCGCGTGCGTGCCCATGGCGAAGTCACCCAGGCGCAGCTCAACGAGCTCAAGAACGGCGTCGAGGTCGACGGCGTCAAATACGGCTCGATCGATGCGACGCTGGAGCGCGACAAGAGCGCCAATGTCTGGATCGTGTTCGCGATCCGCGAAGGCAAGAACCGCGAAGTGCGCAACGTGCTGGCGCATCTCGGTCTCGAGGTGAACCGGCTGATCCGCATTTCCTACGGTCCATTCCAGCTCGGCGAGATCGAGGAAGGCCAGGTCGACGAGGTGAAGACCCGCGTGCTGCGCGAGCAGCTCGGCGAGAAGATCGCGGATGCCTCGGGCGCCGATTTCGGCCGGCAGTTGCCGAGCAAGGGCGATGTGTCGCTCGACCCGGTGATCGTCAAGAAGCCGGTGCTGAAGCGCTCCACGGTGGAAGACCGCAAGGGCCGTCGCATTCTCGTGCAGCGCGCCGGCTCGGAAGAGTCGCGTGCCCGCAACGAGGACGCGGCCACCTTCGGCGGTCCGCCGAAGAAGCCGAAGCGCGGCTATCACGGCAAGCGCGATCTGAAGCCGCGGGACGCGTAATGCGCGGCGCTATGTTGATTGAAGCGACGGCCGCTCTGCTCCCTCCCCCCTTGCGGGGGAGGGTCGGGGAGGGGGGTCCACGAGCGAAGGCCTTACCGTGGGGCACCCCCACCCCCGCCCCCTCCCCGCAAGGGGGAGGGGAGTTCACAGCGCCCGCGGCAGCGGCGCAGTATTCATTGCGAGGCATCTGATGCGTGTCGTCGGTGGCCGGCTGAAGGGCCGCAACATCGCGTCGCCCACGACGCAGTCGATCCGCCCCACGGCGGATCGACTGCGCGAGTCGTTATTCAACATCCTGATCCACGCTTACGAGAGTCCGATCGCGGACGCGCGCGTGCTCGATCTGTTTGCCGGCACTGGTGCGCTCGGCATCGAGGCGGTGTCGCGCGGCGCCAAGTTCACGCTGTTCGTCGATAACGGCTCCGAGGCGCGCGCGCTGCTCCGCAACAATGTCGAGGCGCTCGGTCTCGGCGGTGTCACGAAAGTCTATCGCCGCGATGCCGCCGATCTCGGCCCCGCCCATCCGGTTGAGCCGTTCTCGCTGGTGTTCCTCGATCCACCCTATCGCATGAAGCTTGCCGATAAGGCGCTGGCCTCGCTGCGCGATGGTGGCTGGCTGACGCCGGGTGCTCTGCTGGTGGTGGAAGAGGCGAAGGATGCTGCCTTTACGGCACCCGACGGATTCGAAGAACTCGAGCGCCGTGCCTATGACGATACCGAGTTTACGTTTCTGCGATCTTTGTAAGAAGACGTCAAAAGGAGCCGCCGATGTCTGCGATCGAATACACTTGGGATCACGTCCATATCCGCACGCCGGACACCGAAGCGACCGCGCAGTGGTTTGCCGATATGCTCGGTGCCGAGATCCTGCGCGCGCCTGGCCGCATCGATATCAGGCTCGGCGGCGGCATGATCTTCCTGGCACCTGTGACGCCGGAGATGGGCGTCAACCCGCCGCCGGTCACGCCCTATCAGGGCCTCGACCATTTCGGCCTGAAGGTGAAGGACATCGATGCGGTGGCTGCCTCGCTGAAGGCCAAGGGCGTGGAGTTCACCAAGGAGCCGCATACGCTGAAGCCCGGCCTGCGCATCTGCTTCATTCGCGCGCCGCAGGGCGTGTCGATCGAGCTGTTGGAACGCGATCCGAAATATACGTGAGTCGAGCGCCAGCCCGTCCACGTCATTGCGAGGAGCGAAGCGACGAAGCAATCCAGTCTTCGCTTGCGGCTCTGGATTGCTTCGCTGCGCTCGCAATGACGGCTGAGGGGTCTATCGTCGCCCGAACAGCTTCTCGATATCGCTGAGCTTCAGCTCGACATAAGTCGGCCGGCCGTGATTGCACTGGCCGGAATTCGGCGTGTCTTCCATCTCGCGCAGCAGCGCGTTCATTTCCTCAGGCCGCAGCCGTCGGCCTGAGCGCACCGAGCCGTGGCAGGCCATGGTCGCGGCCACATGCAGCAGCCGGCGCTCCAGCGGCAGGGCTTCGTCCCACTCGGCCATGTGTTCGGCGAGATCGCGCAGCAGCGATGCCGCATTGGTCTTGCCGAGCAGCGACGGCGTCTCGCGCACGGCGATGGCGCCGGGGCCGAAACTGTCGATGGCGAGGCCATAGCTTGCGAGTTCCTCGGCGCGATCGAACAGTTTCTCCACGATGGCCTCGTCCATTTCGACGATCTCGGGGATCAGCAGGATCTGTCGCTGCACGCCATTGGAGGCCAGCGATGCCTTCAGCCGCTCATAGACGATACGTTCATGCGCGGCGTGCTGATCGACCACGATCATGCCGTCGCGGGTCTGCGCGATGATGTAGTTCTCATGCACCTGCGCACGCGCGGCACCGAGCGGCCGGTCGACCAGATCGGTCTGCGGCGTCTCTTCAAAACGCACATCGGCCGTGGGCGTGCCGACATCGAATGCCGCCTGGCTGCGTTCGGCAAACGCCGCCGAACCATCGAAGCCCGGCATTGGATTGACCGGATAGGCCGGCGAGCGCTGCCAGTCCCAGTTCGCATTCGGGCGCGGCGCAAAATTCGGGGCGAAGTTGGGGCGGAACGAGTCCAGCACGGCGCCGTCGCTATTGGCCGCGGTGCGGCGTCCTTCGCGAGCCAGGCCTTCTTTCAAAGCATGCACGATCAGCCCGCGCACCAGCCCGGCATTGCGGAAACGCACTTCGGTCTTGGCCGGATGCACATTGGCATCGACCTCCTGCGGGTCGAGCGTGACGAACAGCGCGACGATCGGATGGCGGTCGCGCGGCAAATAATCGGAATAGGCCGCGCGCACCGCGCCGATGATCAGCTTGTCGCGGACCGGACGGCCATTGACGAACAGATACTGTCCAAGCGCATTGGCGCGGGTCAGCGATGGCGCCGCGGCGAAACCTTCAACCACCACGCCTTCGCGTTCGCTGCGAACTTCAATGGCGCTGAGACGAAACTCGGGTCCGAGAATATCGCCAAGCCGCGTCAACTGTCCGGCCGGACCGGGCAGGGCCGCCGCCCATGTCACCGGTGCGCGTTCTTCGCCGGCCATGGTGAAGGCGATATCCGGCCGCGCCATTGCGAGGCGGCGGACGACTTCGCGGATCGCTTCGGCTTCGGTGCGGTCGGTCTTGAGAAATTTCAGCCGGGCAGGCGTCGCGTAGAACAGATCGCTGACCTCAACGCGGGTGCCCTGCGACAGCGCGGCGGGCGCGATCGGCGATTTCTCGCCGCCATCGACGGTACGCGACCAGGCATGCGGTTCCGACGCGTGGCGTGTGGTGATGCTCAGCCGCGCGACAGACCCGATGGAGGGCAGCGCCTCGCCGCGAAAGCCAAGCGTGCGGATCTGCAGCAGGTCCTCGTCATCGAGCTTCGAGGTGGCGTGGCGATCCACGGCAAGCGTGAGATCGGCATGGGTCATGCCGCCGCCGTCGTCGGTGATGGCAATCTTTCGCCGTCCGCCGCCATCGGTGAAGATCTCGACCCGGGAGGCGCCGGCATCGATGGCATTCTCCACCAGCTCCTTCACCACGCTGGCCGGCCGCTCCACCACCTCGCCGGCGGCGATGCGGTTGACGATGGTTTCTGGGAGCTGGCGAACGGGCATGGATCTCGGGGCGTGGTGATGGGTCGGGATTATGTAGGGAACCTCAAGCGCCATTCTATGGCCCCGGGCGCCCGATGTCCCCGCCGCAGCCCGCTTTTCCCCGGTTCTGGCTTTTTGTTTTGACGCGTTTTCTGGACGCGAACCGGTATCCACTTCGCTCGAAAACGCTTTAAGCGAATCGGCCGCCTTTCTGGATCACCTCGATCTTGTAGCCGTCGGGGTCGGTGGCGAAGAAGAATTGCGCCAGCGTGCGGCCCTCATGCTTGAAGTCGCGCAGCGGTCCGGGGGCGAGATGTTCGCGCCCGAAGCGGGCATGTTCCGCCGCCACGTCGTCCACGACAACCGCGAGATGGCCGTAACCGTCGCCCAGCACATAAGGCTCGGTTCGATCGAAATTCACCGTCAGTTCGAGCTCGAAGGGCGAGGAGGGATGGCGCAGATAGATCAGCGCAAAGTCAGGAAATGCGATGCGCTCGGCAATCTCGAGCCCGAAAGCGCGTTTGTAGAAATCCAGTGCGCGTACTTCGTCGAGCACGCGGATCATGGAATGAACGGGTTTGGCCATCGGGAAATTCCTGGAAAAAGTGGTCTGGCTTGTTGTGTGGGGCGCCGCTCAGTCGTCGAAGCGGCCGCCGCGGCCGGCCTTGACGTCGCTGCGGCGCTTCTTGCCGTCGAGGCGGCGCATTTTTGAGCCGAGCGTGGGCTTGGTGGCCCGCCGCGGCGCTTGCCGGAAGGCGGCTTCCTGCATCAGTTCGACCAGCCGCTCGATGGCGTCGGCCTTGTTGCGCTCCTGGGTGCGGAAGCGCTGGGCGTGGATCACGATCACGCCGTCCTTGGTCATGCGCTGGCCGGCGAGGGTGCGCAGGCGGATCGCGGTGTCCTCCGGCAGCGCCAGCTTGCGGCTGTCGAAGCGCAATTGCGCGGCGGTGGAGACCTTGTTGACGTTCTGCCCGCCAGGTCCGGACGCGCGGACGAAGACGATATCAATATCGTCTTCGTCGATGGCAATGGAGCGCGTGATCCGGAGCAGCATTCTGTCTCCGTAGCACAGGATACCGCGTTTTGCTTGGTGCCCCGTGCGCTTGATCGCAGATCGCAAAGATATGCCCGGGACATAACGGCAATGCTGGAACTGGCGCCCTGCCGAGGCTTATCGTTGCACCATCAGTCAATCCGGACGTCTCATGACCAAGACCCCCCGCAATATTCTCACCATCGATATCGGCGGTACCCATGTGAAGGTGATGACCAGCCGTGAAGGGATCAAACGCGAATTCGAATCCGGTCCGGACCTGTCCGCGAAGGAAATGGTGCGCAAGGTCAAGGCGCTGACCAAAGACTGGCGCTATGACGTCGTCTCAGCCGGCTATCCCGGCCCGGTGGCCGGCAATCGTCCGCTCAAGGAGCCACACAATCTCGGCACGGGCTGGAAGGGTTTCGATTTCGAACGGGCATTCCGCAAGCCCACGAAGCTTGTGAACGACGCCATGATGCAAGCGGTCGGCAGCTATGATGGCGGCCGGATGCTGTTTCTCGGCCTCGGCACCGGACTGGGTGCGGCCATGATCATCGATGGTCTGTCCGAGCCGATGGAGCTCGGTCATCTGCCCTATCGTCACAAGACATTCGAGGATTATGTCGGCGCAGCCGGCCTGAAGCAGCTGGGCAAGAAGAAGTGGCGGCAGCGCGTGGCTGATGTCGTTGCTGATCTGACGGCTGCGCTGGAGCCCGACTATACGGTGCTCGGCGGTGGCAATGTGGAGATGCTCGACAAACTCCCGCACAAGACCCGGCGCGGCGACAACGCGAATGCGTTCAAAGGCGGCTTCCGGCTCTGGGATCCACCGAAGCCAGTGAAGCGCCGCTAGGACCGCCGCGATCCGCTGCGTTCGACCAGCTTCACCATGACCTGCAGCGCATGGTTCGTCGGCGTCGGAATCCCATGCTCCCGGCCCTTGCGGACAATGAAGCCGTTGAGGAAGTCGATCTCCGACGGCTTGCCACGCGCGAGATCCTGCGATGTCGAGGATTGCTGGAGCGGCATGCTGGCGGCGAGGGCGAGGGTCTTGTCCAGGAGGTCGGCGGGCAGCGACACGCCGCAGGCGCGCGCCACCGCCATGCATTCCACGACGGCATTGGTGACGATGTCAGGCACGCCCTGGACCTTGAACATGTCGCCATAGGCGATGCCAGCCACGGCCGATAATGCATTATAGGCGCAGTTGTTGATGAGCTTCGACCACTGCACCGTGTCGATATCGCTGGCGACGGTGGTCGGCACGCCCGCATCGGACAGCAGCTTCGCCAGCCTTTCGCTTTCGGGCGATGCGCCAATGATCAGTTCGCCGCGTCCGTTGTGCTTGATGTGGCCTGGACCCGGCATCTCGGCGGCCACATAGACCGCTGCAGCGATCACCGGCTGGCTGAGGATGGCGCGCAGGCGCTGCGGATTGTCCACGCCGTTCTGCAGGCTCAGCACGATGGAATTGGCTTTGAGCACAGGTTTGAGCGCGGCTGCCGAACTGTCGGTATCGCCAGACTTCACGGCGAACAGAACGAGGTCCGGCGGCGCGAGATCGGTGCTCTGCGTCACCGCCTTCGCCGGAATGAACCCGTCGAACTCGGCGCTCTCGAACCGAAGGCCGCGTGCATTGATGGCATCGACATGGATCTGGCGTCCGACCAATGTCACGTCATGGCCGGCGCGCAGCAGCTTGGCGCCGTAGTAGCAGCCAACCGCGCCGGCACCGATCACCGCGATCCGCACGTCGGCGCCTCAGTTGGCCTTAGGCGCCGGGGCTACCGGCGCTGCGGCCGCCTGCGGCGCGCGTCCGACGACGACGGTCAGCAGGCCATCCGCCCACAGCTTCTTCGCCGCCGCCTTGGCCTGGTCCAGCGTCACGGCATCGACCACGGCATTGCGCTTCTCGATGTAATCAATCGGCAGTCTGTCGAGCTGGTATTGCAGCAGTGCGCCGGCCAGTTTCGACGAGGTGTCGAGCGCCAGCATCTGCGAACCCTTGAGATAGGACTTGGCCTCATCCAGCTCGCGCTGGGTCGGACCCTGCTCGGCCATGCGTTTCACTTCGCTGGTCACGGTATCGACCGTCTCGGTGGCGCGGTCGGCGCGAGTCGCGGTGCTGCCGATATAGATGCCGGAATGCTGCATCCACAGCAGCGAGCCACTGACGGAATAGACCAGGCCGCGCTTCTCGCGTACTTCGTGATACAGCCGCGACGACAGCGTGCCGCCGCCGAGGATGTGATTGACGATATAGGCAGCCATGAAGTTCGGGTCGTCGCGTTTGACGCCGGGGCTGCCGAAGGTGATGACCGTCTGCGGCACGTCCAGCGTCACGGATTCCTTCTGCGGCGGCTTGGCCGCTGTGACTTCCGGGATCGGCGTCAGCGTGGCCTTGGCGGGCAGGCCACCGAAGGTCTTGTCCAGCAATGTCGCGAGCGTATCGGAATCGACGTCGCCGACCACGGCAATCTTCAGCGTGTCCTTCGCGACGATGCGTTGCTTGTAGGCCTTGATGTCATCGACATTGATGGTCGGCACGTCGGTCAGGCTGCCGTTGGACGGTCGGCTATAGGGATGGTCGCCGAATGCCACCTGCAGAAACTTGCGCGTCGCCAGCGAATTCGGGTTCGAGGTTTCGCGGCGCAGGCCGGACATGATCTGCGCGCGGATGCGCTCGACATCGGGGGCATCGAAGCGTGGCGACGTCAAAGCGAGGCGGGCGAGGTCGAATGCCTCGTCGCGATGCTCCTTGAGCATGCGCAGCGAGCCACGCAGGTAATCGCGCTGGGCGTTGAAGTTGAGCTCGATGGCGCGGCGTTCCATGCGATCGCGGAAGGTCGTGGAATCGAGATCGCCCGCGCCTTCGTCCATCAGGCTGGCCACCATGTTGGCAGTGCCGGATTTATCCTTCGGATCCTGTGCCGCACCGCCACCGAACGCATATTCCATCGCGATCAGGGGAACGGTTGCATCCTGCACGAACCAGGCTTCGATGCCGCCCGGCGTCACGAGCCGCTGCACCTTGGCGGCGGCGAAAGATGGCGTCACCGTCAGTGTGACGAGTGAGAAGGCGGTGGCGACGGCAATGCCGAGGCGGCCGGCGTTGAAGATGATGCTCACGACCGCTTCTCCTCGCGCTTCGGCGCAGATGTATCCTTGATCAGATAGCCGGTGACCGAGCGCTTCTTGTCGAGCCAGGTCTGCGCGGCTGCGCGCACCTGTTCGGCGGTGACCGCCTTAATGCGGTCGGGCCAGCTACGGATGTCCTCGACGCTGAGGCCCGTGGTGAGTGCCGCGCCGTACCAGCGCGCCAGTGAGGCCTGGCTGTCCTGCGCATAGGTGGCCTCGGCGACAAGCTGCGTCTTGACGCGTTCGAGGTCGGCAGCCGGCACCGGGTTGGTCGCGAGGTCGGCGATGACAGCGTCGATGGTCTTTTCGATATCGGCGAATTCGGCGCCCGGCTTCGGCGAGGCTGAAATCATGAACTGTGCGCTGTCGAGCGCGGTGCCCTGGTAGCTGGCACCGGCATTGATCGCGAGCTGCTTGTCGATGACGAGGGCGCGGTAGAGATATGAGTTCGCGCCGCCGCCGATCAACTGGCCGAGTACATCGAGCGCCTGGCTCTCGCCGGCCGCAGCGGTGGTGGCCGATGGCACCAGATAGTAGCGGCGCAGGCTTGTCTGTTCGACACGCGGATCGGCGAGCGTCACCGTGCGCGGCGCGGCGGGCGTTGGCTCCTGTGGGCGCATGCGGCGTTCGGGGATCGCCGGCTGCGCCGGGACCACGCCATAGGTGCGCTCCACCATCGGGCGGATCTCCTGCGGGTCGACATCGCCGGCAATGATCAGCGTCGCATTGTTGGGAGCGTAGAAGCGCTTGTAGAAGGCGAGCGCATCCTCGCGGTCGAGCTTCTCGATTTCCTGATGCCAGCCGATGATCGGGCGGCCATAGGGATGGTTGAGATAGAGCGCGGCCATGATCTGCTCGGACAGCCTTGCATCCGGGCTGTTGGCGACGCGCATGTTGTATTCTTCCAGCACGACGTCGCGCTCGGGCAGCACGTTCTCGTCCTTCAGCACCAGGCCGGTCATGCGATCGGCCTCGAATTCCATCATCTTGCCGAGCTGGTCCTTGCTGATGCGCTGGTAGTAGCCGGTATAGTCGGTCGAGGTGAAAGCGTTCTCCTCGCCGCCGACGCGCTGCACGGTCTGCGAGAATTCACCGACCGGATGTTTCGCTGTGCCCTTGAACATCAGATGTTCGAGGAAATGCGCCAAGCCTGACTTGCCCGGCGTCTCGTCGGCGGAGCCGACCTTGTACCAGATCATCTGGGTGACCACGGGCGTGCGGTGATCCTCGATCACCACGACCTGCATGCCGTTATCGAGCTTGAACGTGGTTGGCGGCTTCGCCGTCACCGTCTGCGCGCGGGCGCCCGATATGGCGAGGGCGGGAGCCAGCAGCAAAGCGACGACTGCGACGGATCGTACGGCAAGTCGGAATGAAGAGGTCATGGCGGGGCTAGCAGCTCCAAAGCATGGGAAAAGGCGTGACCAAGCCATCGCGCGGGACATATCCGCGCGTGCAGGCTGATCGCAGTGAAAGGACGTCTTTGGAATGGCGGCGCAAAGGGAGCGCTGCGATCAGAACTTACCCGTCATCGGGTTGATGTTGTAATCGTTCTTCATGGTTTCCTTCGGCCCGGTGCCATAGGCATAGCCCGAGGCAGGCGTCTGGTAACCGGCTGGCGGCTGGGTCAGCGACTCGCGTGTCGGCTCGCCCTTGAATTCGGCGGTCTCACCCTTGTTGCTGCCGAACATGTTCTTGAACAGTCCGCCTTCATAGCCGAGCTGCTTCGGGCTCAGCACGATGTTCTTGTTCGGATCGCCTGGCGAGGAATTGTCCACGGCGGACGAGGCGCCACGTGCGCGCTTTGGCGCCATCTCGCGCGGGGTCAACGGGCGCGCGGCTTCCAGCACTTCTTCCGGACGTCCGGTCTTGGCGTTGGCGGCGGCTGCGCGGCGCTGCTGCACGTCGGGATCCTTCGGCCAGTTCGCGACAGGCGCGGGGCCCTTGGCATCCGGTGGCGGCAGGTCGATCTTCGGCGGCACCACCAGCGGCGAGCGCTCACGATAATCGATCCCGGTGTTTTCCATGTTGGTACCGCCGAGACCGGTCATGATCTGCTTGATAACCTTCTGCTCGAACGGCTGGTCTTCTTCCTCGGCATCCTGGGCGCGTGCGGCGCCTGCGGACATCACGAGACCAACGCTGAGGGCAACGGCGGTGAGGCGCAGGGCGCGCATCCAGGCGCCCGATGAAGTGTGCAGAGCCCAACCGGTTTCGGTCTCGCGCATCGTGTTCATCCTGTTCAAATATCTGGCGGATCGGCAAGAATCCGAAGAATCCTGGTGCGGTTCCGCTGGTATCGCCCTTGGCCTTGCGTATCGGCTGGGATCAGGGCGCTTTTGCGGCGGGTACCGTGAAGAAAGAGTCATACAGCAGGGCCGCTACACCGGCAACAATGGCGACATCGGCAAGGTTAAACACGTACCAGTTGTAGGTCTTGCCGGCGATTTCCACGTGCAGGAGGGCGAAATCGACCACGGCGCCATAGGCGAACCGGTCGATGGCATTGCCGATCGCGCCCCCGATGATCAGTCCCAGCCCGATCGTGGCCAGTCTGGTCTCCGATTTCGCCATCCAGACGGCCAGCGCCACCACCGCGATCGCCTTGATGGCCACCAGCACGACCTGACCGGTGGGGCCGGAATCGGAGAACCAGCCGTAGCTGATGCCGGTATTCCAGGCCAGGACGAGATCGAAGAACGGCGTGATCCTGACCAGGCCGCGATGGCCGAGATCGAAGCCATAGAGCAGCCACAGCTTCGTCGCCTGATCGAGGATCAGGACGGCGATGGCTGCGATCAGCCCGGAGCGGACGGCTGGTTTCAAACAGCCACTCCCAGCGCCTTCCATTCCCGCAGCGCCTGCGCATCGCGCGGGGTGACGTCGGGATACTCCTTGTCCTCACCGACCGTCGGCAGGATCTTCCACGACCGCGCACATTTGGTGCCGACAGCCTTTTCGACCACAACGGCTACGCCGGGCACGTCGTTCAGCGCGAAGGCGCCTGCGGGCGCTTCGGCATTGGTCAGCATCGCATTCGAGGTGATGCAGATTTCGGCCAGATCGACGTCGGCCAGAATGGCGAAGATCGCCTTGTCGGTGACATGGATCAGCGGCGAGGCTTCCAGCGACGAGCCGATGTTCTTGGCGGCGCGCTCGACTTCCAGCGCGCCGGTGACAACGCGGCGCACATTGCGGATGGTCTCCCACTTCGCGGCGAGCGCCTCGTTACGCCATGCCGGCAGCGTCTTCTGGAACGTTTCGAGATGCACCGACGCGGAGCCGCTGCCATAGCGCGACAGCCATGCTTCCTCGGCGGTGAAGCTCAGAATGGGTGCGAACCAGGTCACGATCGAACGGAACAGGTAATCGATCACGGTCAGCGACGCCTTGCGTGTCACCGACGACGGCGCGTCGCAATACAGCGTGTCCTTGCGGATGTCGAAATAGAAGGCCGACAGTTCGGTGTTCATGAAGGCGGCGAGCGTGGCCACCACCGTCTTGTAGTCGAAATCGACATAGGCCTGCCGCACCACCGCATCGACTTCCGAGAGACGATGCAGCATCAGCCGCTCGAGCTCCGGCATGTCGTCGGCCCTGACACGCTCCTCGTCGTGGAAATGCGCGAGGCTGCCGAGCATCCAGCGCACGCTGTTGCGCAGCTTGCGATAGGTCTCGATGGTGTTCTTGATGATCTCCGGGCCGATGCGCTGGTCGTCGGCATAATCGGTGGCGCACACCCACAGGCGCAGGATGTCGGCGCCGGAGTCCTTGATGATCTTCTGCGGCTCGATGGTGTTGCCGATCGATTTCGACATCTTGCGGCCGTTTTCGTCGAGCGTGAAGCCGTGGGTCAGCACGACGTCGAACGGTGCGCGGCCGCGGGTACCGCTGCTCTCCAGCAGTGACGACTGGAACCAGCCGCGATGCTGGTCGGAGCCTTCCAGATACATGACGGTGTCCGCACCGCCCTCAACCTTGCGCTTGATGCCGGCAAGGCCGGGGAAGTGCACGGGGTCTTCGAGCACGAAGGCGTGTGTGGAGCCCGAGTCGAACCAGACATCGCAGATGTCGTCGACCTTCTTCCACTCCTCATTGGCAAGCGAGCCGAGGAAATGTTCACGCGCGCCTTCGGCATACCACGCGTCGGCGCCTTCCTTCTCGAAGGCGTCGGAAATGCGCTTGTTGACGGCCTCGTCCTGCAGGATCTCTGCGGAGCCGTCGCCTTTCTCGCGCACGAATACCGCGATCGGCACGCCCCAGGCGCGCTGGCGCGAGATCACCCAGTCGGGCTTGGTGTTGATCATGCCGTTGATGCGGTTCTGGCCGGTGGCCGGCACCCATTGCGTGACCTTGATGGCTTCGAGGGCACGGTGACGCAGCGTGTCGCCGGGCTTCGCCTTGCCGTCGTCCGCCATAGCTCCCGGCTTGCCGGGAGCGTTCACTTCCAAAATGTCCTTGTCCATCGCGATGAACCATTGCGGCGTGTTGCGATAGATGACCGGCTTCTTCGAGCGCCAGGAATGCGGATACTGATGCTTCAGGCGCGCACGCGCCACCAGCATGCCGCGCTCGACCAGCGCCTTGATGACGGCCTCGTTGGCGTCGCCCTTCTCGCCCTTGTCGTTGATTACGCGGGTGCCAGCGAAGCCCGGCGCCTGTTCGGTCAGCGCGCCGTTCTCATCGACGGTGTAGGGGATCGTCGTCGCGATGCCGCGCTCGGTGAGCTGGCGGCCATTCGACGTCCAGATATCAAAGTCGTCGCGGCCATGGCTTGGCGCGGTATGCACGAAGCCGGTGCCGGTATCGTCGGTGACGTGATCGCCGTCGAGCAGCGGTACGATGAAGTCATAGCCGCCGGCGAGACCCTTGAGCGGATGACGGCATTCCAGATCCTCGAGGATGTCGGAGGACAGCTCGCTGCTCTTCTTCCAGGACGTCACGCGCGCCTGCTTGAACACGCTTTCGGCCAGCGCGTCGGCGAGGATCAGCAGGTCGCCGGTCTTCAGCCAGTTATCCTCCGGCGCCTCGGTGACCTCATAGAGGCCATAGGCGATCTTGCTGGAGAACGAGATGGCGCGGTTGGCCGGCAGCGTCCAGGGCGTGGTGGTCCAGATCACCACCGCGGCCTTGGCGAGCCGGCCGAATTCGGCGGCGACCGGGAATTTCACCCATACCGCATCCGACGTGTAGTCCTCATATTCGACTTCCGCTTCGGCCAGCGCGGTCTTCTCGACCACGCTCCACATCACAGGCTTCGATCCGCGATACAGCGTGCCGTTGGCCGCGAACTTCATCAGCTCGCGGGCGATCTGCGCTTCGGCGAAATAGTCCATGGTGGCGTAGCGGCCGGCCCAGTCGCCGATGATGCCGAGTCGCTTGAATTCCTCGCGCTGGATGTCGAGCCACTTGTTGGCATAGGCACGGCATTCCTGGCGGAACGCGATCATCGCCGCGCCGTCCTTGAAGTTCGGCTTGACCTTGCCCTTGGAGCGGTAGTTCTCTTCCTCGATCTTCCACTCGATCGGCAGGCCGTGACAGTCCCAGCCCGGCACGTAGTTGCTGTCGAAGCCCAGCATCTGCTGGCTCTTGGTCACCACGTCCTTGAGGATCTTGTTGAGCGCATGCCCGATATGGATGTTGCCATTGGCGTAGGGCGGGCCGTCATGCAGCACGAATTTCGGCTTGCCCTTGGCGGTCTCGCGCAGCTTGCCGTAGAGGTCGATCTCGTTCCAGCGCGCCAGCATTTTCGGCTCGCTGGTCGGCAGACCGGCGCGCATCGGAAATTCGGTCTGCGGCAAATAGAGGGTCTTGGAATAGTCGTGGGTATCAGATTTGGCGGGCTTGTCGGACATAATGGCTCTGGCTTGCTCGAATGGCGCTGAAACGCGTGAAAACGCGATGAAACTGGACGGTCCCGGTCTTGCGCCGAGCGAAGCTCAGGCGGAAGCCGGGCCGATAATGCTTATGATGGGGCGCCGTGCAGACATCCGGCACTCAATAGCAGCCGGGGAGACGATCGCAAAGGGTCGGATTAGCCCCGTTTGCCAATCACCCGGGCCGGATTGCCGGCCACGGTGGCGCCGTCCGGAACGTCCCGGGTCACGACACTGCCGGCTCCGATCACGGCGCCGTCACCGATGGTGACACCGGGCACGATAATGGCCCCGCCGCCGATCCAGACATCGGCACCGATTTTGACCGGCCGGCCGAATTCCAGCCCGCTGCGCCTCGTTTCTGCGTCCCGCGGATGGTCGGCAGCGTAGATCTGCACGGCCGGGCCGATTTGCGTCCGGTCGCCGATGGAGACCGCGACGATGTCCAGGATCACGCAGTTGAAATTCAGGAAAACGTTGTCGCCGAGATGGATGTTGTAGCCGTAGTCGCAGAAGAACGGCGGTCGGATCACGCAGTCGGCGCCGACTCTGCCGAAATGCTCGGCAAGCAGTGTCCGTCGTTCGGCGACAGGCCGGTCCAGCTGCGCGTTGTATTTCGCGAGCCAGGCCTTGTTGGCCTTCTCGTCAGCGACCAGTTCGGGGCTGCCGGGGCGATAGAGTTCGCCGGCGAGCATTTTATGCTTTTCGGTCCTGGTCAGTCGATGTCTCCCAGTTTCGGAAACGCATCCGGCGCAGCCGCCAGCGCGGCCCGCGCCCTGGCGCTGTCGTCGTCCATCTGGCGGATCAGGGGTTCGATGCCCTCGAATTTCATTTCATCGCGGATGAAGGCAATGAAGGCGACGTCCAGTGCCTGGCCGTAAAGGTCGCCCTTGAAGTCGAACAGGAAGACTTCGAGCAAAGGCGCGCCGTTATCGAAGGTCGGGCGGCGGCCAAAGGATGCAACGCCGTCGAAGCGCTCGTTTCCGCGGCCGACCCGCACGGCGTAGATGCCGTGCTTGAGGCCGCAATTGTTATTCAGGCGGATATTGGCGGTGGGATAGCCAAGGTCGCGGCCGAGCTTCTTGCCGTGGATCACTTCGCCGGTGATGAACCACGGCCCGTTCAGCATCTCCGTGGCCTCGGTCACCTGGCCCTCGGCCAAGGCCATGCGGATGGCCGTCGAAGACACCGGGCGCTCATCGATATCGACATGCGGCTGGATGTCGACCTCGATGCCGAGGCGCGGCGCTTCGTTGGCCAGCAGGCTGGGCGAACCGACGCGGCCTTTGCCGAAATGAAAGTCGTAGCCGACGGCGATGCCGCTGATGCCGAGACGCTCAATGAGATCGTGGTGAATGAAGTCTTGCGCCGTGGTGCTGGCGCGTCCCTTGTCGAAGGTCATCACGACGGCGCCGGCGAGGCCGGTTCCCGCCAGCAGGCGCAGCTTGGCGGCTTCGTCGGAGAGCCGGAACTGCGGCGTGTTCGGGCTGAAGAAACTGCGCGGATGCGGCTCGAAGGTCACCGCCAAAGCGCTTGTTTTATGCAGTTCCGCCATGCGTAACGCAGCACCGATGACGGCGCGGTGGCCGAGATGGACGCCGTCGAAATTACCCATTGCCACGACGCATCCGCGCGGGATGGCATTGGCGGGCGTTGTGTCGCGGATCACGCTGAAAGCAGTCGTCATGATTGGATTCGTTGGTGGTTTTGGCGGGTGAGGGACCGTGGCGCGCCCACCACGTCGAAGTCAAGCGAAGGTAAAATCGGCTTTCTTCTCGAATTTGACGAATTTCGCGCCATGGGGCGGTTAACTGGAAATTTAACCCACCCTGCTAATTCTGGCTCCGGGCCGCGGACAGCAATACTCGCCAATCCCGGTTGGAACGGTTTGCCTGACGGCAAATATCATTTTTTGCATTTGCGTATCGTGCCTCAGGGGGAATGAAGATGGCGGTTGATTTGTCGATGACGGTGCTGGTGGTGGACGATTACAACACCATGATCCGCATCATTCGCAATCTTCTGAAGCAGCTTGGTTTCGAACACATCGACGATGCCAGCGATGGTTCGATGGCGCTGGAAAAGATGCGTACCAAGAAGTATGGCCTGGTGATTTCCGACTGGAACATGGAGCCGATGACGGGCTACGACCTGCTCAAGGAAGTCCGCGCCGACCCGAACCTGTCGCAGACCCCGTTCATCATGATCACGGCAGAATCCAAGACCGAGAACGTGATTGCCGCCAAGAAGGCCGGCGTGAACAACTACATCGTCAAGCCGTTCAACGCGGCGACGCTGAAGACCAAGATCGAAGCCGTGTTCCCGGACACCGTCCCGGCGTAACCGACGAACTTCTTTCGTCAGAGCTTTTGAGTTTCGCAATGCCCGGCCTCGTGCCGGGCATTTTGCGTTTCGGCTCGCCCGGTCATTCCGGGGCGTTGGAATGCGACGACGTCACGCGCAGGCGAACTTCAGCCACTCCAATTCGAGTGGCGGGGAATCTCGATCCACACTCGTCATTCCGGGGCGCACGCAAGCGGCAGAGCCGCTGAAGTGCGAACCCGGAATCTCAGAGTGTTTTGCGCTGAACATGTCGGGATTCCGGGTTCGCGATACGCCGCCTTCGGCGCCTCCTCGCGCCCCGGAATGACAGTGTAGGGTACCCGAACATTTTTTCCTATCTCTCATTGACAGCATCCCTATCAGGTTTATATTCCCCTTCGTCCTGCCCCATCGAGAGGGGCGATCGCGATCGTCACGTTCGCGGGGTGGGATGCGGTGGACGCCGGAGATGCGGCGTTACGCGGTTCATGGGTGACGTCTGTCTTCGGGCAGGACGGATCTGCGCCAGCACTGCCACTGGCAAGGAGACGGCCGACCTTCGGATGGAAAGACCCCTGGACAGTGTGACGGACGACCAAGTCAAAACGCGTTCGGCTCAGTCGCTTGAGGCTCCCTTCCCATCGCCTTGGGACTTTAATTCGCGATCGGAGCGTTCGTCGAGGCAAAGTGCAAGCAACCGAAAAAACACCGCAGGCGGAACGTCGGGCACTTGCTCGGCGCCTCCGAAAGTCGTGATGCACTCTAAATTGCGGAAGACCGCATCGCATCAGGCCCAAGGGTGCAACGGGCACCCGGCGTTCCGCACGCCCTCTCACAGGGGGCAGGGAATGCAAAGGACGACGGCGCCCCCGCGCCGCAAATAATGGGGGCGATGACGCATGTCTGAAGAGCGGTGGCTGTTTGAAATTTGAATCTGCGATGGAGGCGCCGCACCTACAGGTGTCATCCCCGGGCTTGACCCGGGGATCCAGCTTGGCCCGCACACCGTCGCACAAGACAAGGTGGATGGCCGGGTCAAGCCCGGCCATGACGTGGGGAGAAGCCTGGGATTATTGCGAAGCTCGCTTCGCGCCATCCGGCCATGACGACCGAGAGCGTCATCCCATTCTATGTTTCAGCTCACCACTTCAATTCGCGCATCAGCGCCTTCGGTGGATGGCCGAACAGTTCCTTCACTTCCGAGGCGCCCATCTGTTCGATGCCTTCGAAATCGCCGGCATGGATGCCGCGGGTGACGAACAGCAGGTCGATGCCATAGGCATGCGCGCCGGTGAGGTCGGTGCGCACGGAATCGCCGATCGCCAGCACGCGATCCAGCGCCGTGTCCTTGCCGCGCTTCGCCTTGGCCAGCGCCATGGCCTGATCGTAGATCGGCCGATGCGGCTTGCCGTAGAAGATCACCTCGCCGCCCATCTCGCGATAGAGTTCGGCGACCGCACCGGCGCAATAGATCAAGCGGTCACCGCGCTCGACGATGATGTCGGGATTGGCGCATACGAGCGTCAGCTTGCGCGCCAGCGCCTGGCTCATCATGTCGCGATAGTCGTCGGCGGATTCGGTCTCGTCGTCGAACAATCCGCTGCAGACGATGTAGTCGGCCTGTTCGAGCTGGGTGAGCTTCACATCGAGGCCGCGATGGATCGAACTGTCGCGATCCGGCCCGATCAGATACATCGCCTGACCCGGCCGGCCCGCGACGAAATTGCGCGTGAGGTCGCCGGACGAGACGATGGCGTCATAGGTGTCGTCAGCGACGCCGAGCTTCCGGAGCTGCCGCTGCACGGAGTCGGCGGGGCGCGGCGCATTGGTGATCATGATCACCGTGCCGCCCTTGGCGCGAAACGTATGCAACGCCTCGCAGGCTTCGGGGAAAGATTCGAGGCCGTTATGGACGACGCCCCAGATGTCGCTGAGGACGACGTCGACATGTCCGGTGAGGTCGCGCAAGCGCTCGGCGAAACGTAGTGTGGTCATTGGATTGAGGGCCGTTCAGTTCGGGCCGGTGGCGCGGCGTGCCAGCGCGGCATTGCCGGTGGAGCGCGGCGGCTCAGGCCGCGGAGGCGTGGTTGGGGCGGATCTCACTGGGCCATTGGGGTCCGTAGATGCCCTGGCGGGTTCCTTGATAGCGGGATTTGGCGCACCGCCATTGGCCGGCGTTTCCGGCCGGAGCGGGCGGGGCGCCGCGAACAGGAAGCCTTGCCCGAACCGGACGTCGAAGTCGAGCAGGTCGACCACGGCCCGTTCGCCCTCGATTCGCTCGGCGATCAGATCGATTCCGAAGCGGCCGAGCAGGTCGGAGAGATCGGCGGGATGAATGTCGGAATTCGACGTCTGCTTGGGGTCGAGCAGGAGTGCTGCCGGTACCTTGATAAAGCGCACGCCGTGATCGGCGAGGTCGCGCGGCTCGATCCGCAAATCCGTGACGTGATCGATGGAGAAGCGGTAGCCGCGCTGGGCGAGGGCGGCGAGATGCTCGCTCTCGATCGGGCCGAGATTGCGGAACACGTTCTGCTTGAATTCCAGCACGAAGGACGGAGCGAGCGCGCGATTGGCTTCGAGGAAGTCGATGCATTGCGCGAAGGTCTCGGCATTCGACAGGGTCGCGCCAGCCATGTTGCAGAACACGCCGACATCCTTGTTGCGCACCATCAGGCGGCGCAGCACCTGCATGCAGCGCAGCAGCACGATGTGGTCGATCTGGCCCATCAGGCCGGCGGCTTCTGCGGGACCGATGAACTCGTCGGCGGTGATCACCTGATCCTTGTCGTCGCGCAGCCGCGTCATCGCCTCGTAGAAGCGCACCTTGCGCTGCGGCAGCGTGACCATCGGCTGCAGATAGATGTCGATACGATTGTCGGCGATGGCATCCTTCACCATGGCGGTGAACTGCGCATTGTCGCGCGCCGGCGCTGCCTCCGGCCTGACGATGATCGCAGGTGCCGTCGGCGTCACGGTGTCCTCGGCGACTTCGACGGCGAGCGGGATATCGGCAGCGGTCGCGGGTTTGACCGGTGGCGATGGCGGCGCGATCGCCGCCGAAACAGTCGCCGGCGCAGGCATCGCTGTCAGCATGTCTTCGTGGGTGGCGACCGATGTGGCGAGTTGCTTCACCAGCGCGCCCAATTCGCCGATCTCGCCGGCGACGGTCTGGATACGGTCCTGATTGGCTGTGCCGGCGGATGCGATCTTGCTCTCGACCACGGCGAGGCGGCGGCCGAATTCGGCGACCTGCCGGGCAAGGTCGGCGGTGCCGCGCGACAGATCGGTGATCTGGCCGGTGGATTCGGTGCGGTCTTTGATGCGCATCGACACCGCGTTGTAGAGGATCATCACGGTGAGCGCAGTCAGTGCGACGATGGCAGATTCGTAGCCGCTGATGCCGGCGATCGCATATAGCACCAGGCCAAGCGAGGCTGAGACCAGCACCATGCAAATGCCGACAAAAATCGTGGAGATGCGGATCATAACGCGCGCAACATCCTCAAATCCAAACTCCTGCACGGCACGACAAAGGTCCGGCCGCGAGCGCTCCCGGCGCTAAGTACCCGGCCAACCTTAGCATTATTGTTGATTCGGAAAGCAGGGCCGGGAGAACTTGCCCACTGGTGCTTTTGCACCTCAGGTGCTGGCGCGGCCCAGCGTATCGGCCATGGCGGCGCCGCGCGCGCCCATCGGCCGTCCAGGTCCGACGGTGGTATCCACGGCGGTCTGGTGTTCGATCTCGGAATTCAGTTCGGCCCCGCACAGAACGATGATCGCGGACATCCACATCCACATCATCAGGCCGATGGCGGCGCCGAGCGAGCCGTAAGTGACGCTGTAATTGCCGAAATTCGACAGGTACCAAGACAGCAGGGCCGAGCCGGTCAGCCAGAGCAAGGCGGCGACGAGGGTGCCGATGCTGAGCCATTCCCAGCGCGCGCCGGGGCGGCTCGGACCGAAGCGGTAGAGGATGCCGAGTGCCAGCACGACCACGAGCAGCAGAAGTGGCCAGCGGGAGAGGCTGATGATCGTCTTGCTGTCGGTGGCGAGACCGATCCGGTCCAGCGTCAGCGGCAGCGCAACGACGGCGCTCACCATAAGAAGGAGCGCGGCGATGGCACCGGCGGTGAAAGTGAGCGAGAGCATATTGAGCTTGATGAAGCTGCGCTTCTCGCGCTCGCCATAGACGACATTGAGCGCATCGATCACGGCCTTTACGCCGGCATTGGCGCTCCACAGCGCCAGCGCAAGGCCGAACAAGAAGGTGAGGCCGAGTTTGGCCTGGCCATTGGCGAGCACGCGCGCGATCTGATCCTGCACGATCTGGAACGAGCCGTCCGGCAGCATCAGCGCCAGCGTCTGCAGATTGTCGGAGATCGTCGAGGCATCGGCGAACAGCCCGTAGCAGGAGACCAGTGCGGTGATGGCCGGAAACACGGCGAGCAGGCCGAAGAACACGACCCCGGCCGCAATCGCCAGCAACCGGTCCTCATTGATTTGCTCATAGGTCCGCCACAGCACGTCCTTCCAGCCGGTCCATGGAATCTGCAGCGGACTGGACGAATGGCGGCCGCGGCCGGATTGGGCGAGTTCGCGGGTGAATGTCTGGGGCGGCGGGATGTCCGTCTCGCCGATCGGTTGCGAGTCATCCGCCACGGACCTCTCGGTATTGCGTGTCGAGAAAAAGCTCTGCAACGCGAGCACGGCAAAGGTCGTCGCTGCGACAAGCAGCAGACCGTCCGTATCGGATCGGCGGACGGCCATCAGGCGTTCGCTTTGCTCGCGGGTCTGCGGGCAGGGGCTGGCTGCGCAAGGCTGCGGCGCCGGGCGAAAGCCCAGCCGGCAAGCGTCGCGGCCAGAACGAGGCCGGCTTTGACGGGGCCATTGTTTGGCAGGGGCTGAGCTGGGCGCGTGCTCGGCCTGAATTCATTGGGTGCGGCCGCGCGATGCGGTGCGGCCGATGTGACCTGCTCATGCTTGCCGGGGCTCGCATTGATCGCGACGCGCAGTCGGCTGCCCAGACTCGGAAACTGTTTCGTGGGGCGCTTCAAGCGACTCGCCGCGAGGATGGCGAAGAGCGCAGCGAGCACCAGCAGCAGTCCGCCGGTTGCGCCAAATGCCTGAAACAGGCCATAGCGCAATTCGACCCAGCGAAACAGCGCGGCGGCGCCCACCAGCAAGGTGGCGATCAGAAAGACGCCTGCGGCAGCATAAAGTCCGGCAGCGACCGCATAAGAGACCGCGATGCCCTGGGTCTGCTCACTGCGGTCACGGACATAGGACGACGTGGCGCGCTTGACCTGATTGAGCTTGAGCGCCAGCCCTGTTTGTAGCAGGGCGCTTGCGAGCGGTGACATATTGAAAGCCTCGTTCTGCGCCGGCAGATGTCTGAAATGGTATCGCGGCCGGCATTTGAAATTGAACGGGGAGGCATGACGAAGGTTCCGCGACCATTGCTGTCATTCCGGGGCGCGTCGATCCGCGAAGCGGGACGGCGCGAACCCGGAATCTCGAAGTGATGAGCGCCCCTTCGCAACCGGTTCAGAAGTGATGAACATGCGGGGATTCCGGGCTCGCGACCGCCGCCTTCGGCGTCGCTCTCGCCCCGGAATGACGAGTGGGTTTCCACCGCTACGCTTGCCGGTTCCTGTCCACGCTGGTACGACCCCGCTCATGGCTGACAAACCCAAAAAACCCCAGAAACTGCGCGCGCGTCTGCCGCGCGGCCTTGGCGACCGCGGACCGGCTGATATCGCCGCCACCCGGCGCATGACCGACACCATCCGCGAGGTCTATGAGCGCTACGGCTTCGAGCCGGTCGAGACCCCGACCATGGAATTCACCGATGCGCTAGGCAAATTCCTGCCGGACCAGGACCGGCCCAATGAAGGCGTGTTCTCGTTTCAGGACGACGACGAGCAGTGGATCTCGCTGCGCTACGACCTGACCGCGCCATTGGCGCGCTACGTCGCCGAGCATTGGGACGCGCTGCCGAAGCCGTATCGCAGCTATCGAGCCGGTTACGTCTATCGCAACGAGAAGCCCGGCCCCGGCCGCTTCCGCCAGTTCATGCAGTTCGATGCCGACACGGTGGGCTCCGCTTCGCCGGCGGCCGATGCCGAGATGTGCATGATGGCGGCGGATGCGATGGAGAAGCTGGGTATCCAGCGCGCCCAATATGTTGTGAAGGTCAACAACCGTAAAGTGCTCGACGGTGTGATGGAGAGCATTGGCCTCGGCGGCGATGAAAATGCTGCTCGACGTCTTATCGTACTGCGTGCCATCGATAAGATGGACAAGTTCCCAGTTGATGACATTAAGAAGTTGCTCGGCGCCGGCCGCTGGGATGGCGGTGAGGAAGGCAAGGGCGACTTCACGAAGGGCGCGGGTCTTCAGGAAGAAGATGCCGGTCTGATCATCGATTTCGTTACAGGTGAAGGTGAGACTTGGGCCGACACCAGTATGTACAAAATGCCTACCAACGACGAGTGGATCAAGACCGGAGCCGAAATGGCGGAGTACACTTCGCTTCCGGAAAAGCCAGGTACGTTTTTCTACTCAAACGATCGACTGCTATCACACTGGTCTAAACTCGTTTCAGATTCAGAGGTTGGCAACGAGGGCATCAAAGAGCTCCGCAAAATGCTGACACTTATGGAGTCGGCGGGATATGGATCGAAGCGCTTTCGAGTAACGGCAGAGACAGTCCGCGGCCTCGAATACTACACCGGCCCCGTTTACGAAGTTGAACTCACCCTCGAAACCAAAGACGAAAAGGGCCGTCCCGTTCGCTTCGGCTCCGTCGGCGGCGGTGGTCGTTACGACGGTCTCGTCTCGCGTTTCCGCGGCGAGCCGGTGCCGGCCACCGGTTTCTCGATCGGCGTGTCGCGCCTGCAGGCAGCGCTGACGCTGCTTGGCAAGATCGATACGACGCCGCAGCCCGGCCCGGTGATTGTCACCGTGTTCGGCGGCGAGATTGCCGGCTATCAGGCGATGGTTGCGCAGCTTCGTCAGGCCGGCATCCGCGCCGAGCTTTATCTGGGCAATCCCAAGCATGCGCTTGGCCAGCAGATGAAATATGCCGACAAGCGCAATTCGCCCTGCGCCATCATTCAGGGCTCGGATGAAAAGGCCGGCGGCAAGCTGCTGATCAAGGACCTGATTGCGGGCGCCGGGCTCACCGAGATCAAGGACCGCGAGGAATATCTCAGGAAGCAGGCCGAAGCACAGATCGAGATCGCGGAAACCGATCTCGTCAGTGCTGTCCGCAAGATTCTCGACAAGCATGGCGTGAAGTGGAGCGTCTGACCATCAGTTGATCGTCATGCCCGGGCTTGTCCCGGGCATCCACGTCTTGTTTGATGCGGTCGATACGAAGTCGTGGATGGCCGGGACAAGCCCGGCCATGACGAGAGTGAAATCACAACGGGAGACATCAATGCCTGAGATCACGATCAACCTGGCGGCCGGCCGCACCGACGAGCAGAAGAAGGGCATGATGCTCGACATCACTCAGGCGCTGGTGAAGAACCTCGGCGTCACCGCCGATGCGGTCGTCATCCAGATCAACGAGGCGCCGCTCAACAACAAGATGAAGGGTGGCCAGACCTTCGTCGAGCGCGCCGCCGCGGCGAAGAAGTAAACCGCGATCTTTCAGCGCGGCGTTGCCGCGCTGGGGGAGAGGGGACAAGCGCAGTTTCGCTGCGCTAAAGCGAGCTTTATCCAAACACCGCGACGTTCTGACGGCTGGCCATGATGGGCCGGCCGTTTCGATTCCACAGCGTCATCGCCTGGCTGGAATAGCCGCCGGCGATCTGCTCGGCGACATTGCGGATCAGCCACCAGCCGTCGTCGGTGGCGATCTCGTCGGTGAGCATGTCAATCGACCAGGTCATGGTGCTGATCGGCGAGGGCGTTGTGGATCGGACGGAAGCTGCCGGCGGCGGCGCGTCGGCCAAGGCCAGCAGCGCCACCAGCGACGGCTGGATGCCGGGCTCGCGGTGCCGCAGCCACAGCGTCATCCGCGGATCGTCGCTGCCGCTGAACGGGAATGAGCCGCCGACATAACGGCCCTCGATATGCTGTATGAAACTCAACGTCGCCGGGGCATTGCGGAAGAAATCCGGGCAGGTCTCGGGATCTTTCAGTTCCGGCGTTCCGACGGCGACATGCGAGAAGGCGGATTCCCTGGCAGCACCAAAACAGAACATGGCGCGCGTCGCCAGGCCCGCTTCGCCGATCAGATCGACGGTCGCGAACAGCGTCGATCTGCCCTTGCGCAGTACGCTTGCCTTCAGCTGCAACTGCCCCGATGCCGGGCCGATAAAGGCGATCTGTGCGGAGCGTAGCGGCGGCACATCGCCGAATTCATTGAGCGCAGCCTGCATGCACAGCGCGGAGGCCAGCCCGCCATAGACGGTGCGGCCCTGCAGCCAGTCGTCGCTGACATGGGCGATCCAGCCATCGCCGGACTTGGCCATGCCAGCCATCAATGCAGTGAATGCGGTCATTGCGTGTTCCTGATGTTTCCTGTCGCCGGCGTCGTAACGCGCCATTGGGATGATTGGCATCATCTATAGCGGGGAACGCAGCGGTGGGAAACATCCAGTCAGCGAGCGCGCGGCTCTATTGCGGCCGGTGCATGCCCTTCATCTTCTCCATGTCTTTGACATTCATCTTCATGCCGCCCGGCATCATGATGTCACCGGGCTTCTGGTCCGGCTTGCAGGCGCCGAGCCATTTGGCTTCCAGCTGCGTGGTGCTGTCACCAGTATTGGCCTTGGCGCCGCCAGTGCTCTGCGACGTGATCTTCATCGTATAGGCGGAGTTGAAGTCGCCGGTGATCTCGGCATGCGACGTGCTGGTGGTGCCGCCGATATTGCAGACCGAATCCGTGACATAGCCCGTCGCGGTCTTCTTCATCTCGTTCTTCGAACACATATCCTTCGCCATCGGCGAGAAGGTCGTGTTCATGAACTTGTCGGTGGTCTCGTCCGTGCAGTGCTGCATCGTCATGCCGGGCATCCCGGCGCTGCCCTGCATCTTCATTTCCCAGAGCCCGGGTTTGCGTGCCGGCAACTCGATGGGATCGGCGATGGCGGGTATTGCCCACAACATCGCAGTCGCGCTCAAAACGGAAATATTCAACAGTGAAACACAGCGTCGCATCATGCCTGGTTCTCCCCAAGCCGATGAGACGCTGTGTCGCGTGAAAAGGTTCAGTAGCGAACCAAAACGTTCAGTAGCGAACGCGGAGCGGCCGATCCGAGGCGCCATAGGGCACCCAGCGGCAGGCGAATGAGACGTAGGCGCCGTATTCCTGCGGGGCGCTCAGGAATTTCACGACCTTGCCGTAACGCGCACAATGATCAATCGCTAGGGCGCGAATGTCGGTCTGGCTGATCAGGGATGTGGAGATGATGCCGCCGGTGTCATTGCCCTTGAATGGCGGCACCCAGTCGGCCTTGGCCGCGCTGCTCATGATCGCACCGCTCAGACCTGCAGCCAAAATCGCCAACCGAATCATTCGCATCACCGTCTCCATCGTCGTTATGGGCACCTTAGAGGGCATCGGCGACGCTGAAAAGAACGCCGTCCAGGTTCTGACAGAGTTGTGCGCCGGGTGTGGCCGCGGTGCACTTGACCCTGCACGGGCTTCGCGGCACGTTCCGGGAACAATCATCAGACGGCGGATTCCCCATGCACGACCTCATTTCATCCTGGAAGAAAGCCGTCCTGGCTGCCGTTACCGGCGCCGTTCTCGGGCTTATGACCCTGGCTCCTGGCGCACAGGCTGCGAACCTGCTCGAGCTGAACTTCTGGCTGTCCGGGCCGAACTACGAGGGCCGTCTGGCGGATTGCGAAGCTGGTCTCTCGACGATTTCGTCGCAGTTCCAGGACAAGGAAAGCACCTTCTGGAATTCGGCGCTGCAGATTACCGGCTTCAGCCGAGTTCACGAGACCGCCTTCCGCCCTTGGACCTCCGACAACATTCCGCGCCGCTACTGCACCGCCGACGCTATGCTGACCGATGGCAAGACGCGCCAGGTGCACTACTCGATCATCGAGGATGGCGGCTTTGCCGGTTACGGCCAGGGCGTGGAATGGTGCGTCGTCGGTCTTGACCGCGACTGGGCCTATAACCCGCGCTGCCGGGCAGCGAAGCACTAAGCTTCGTTTGCAGATCCAACCCATTTTGTTCTTGAATTGTTCTTGATGCCTGATTAGGTTTGCCCTTCTCAGGGGTGGGGCGCGTCATGTTTCAGGCATTTCGATTTGTCGTTTCGCTTGGGTTTCTCGCGCTCGCGGCGCTGAGCGCCTATCCGGCCTCCGCCCAGGACCGCCGGCAGAATGCGCCGGGCGAATTCGATTTCTACGTGCTGTCGCTGTCATGGTCGCCGAGTTTCTGCGAGGCGGCTCAGGAGCGCGGCGGCAACAACCGCTCGGCCCAGATGCAATGCGGCGGCCGGCCTTACTCTTTCGTGGTTCATGGCCTGTGGCCGCAATATGACCGCGGCTTCCCGAATTACTGCGAGCGTCCGGCCCCGCGGCTGGCACGCAATATCATGCAGTCGATGCTCGACCTGATGCCGGCGCCCGGCCTGATCTTCAATGAATGGGACAAGCACGGCACCTGCTCCGGCCTCGGCCAGCGCGCCTATTTCGAAGCCATCCGCAAGGCGCGCGCCGGCGTCAAAATTCCCGACGAATTTCTCGATCTGCAGCAGGCCAAGACGATTGCGCCGGACGCAATCGAGGAAGCCTTCATCAAGGTCAATCCGGGCCTCAGCAACTCGGCCATCGCCGTGACCTGCGATCGTAACCGCCTGACCGAGGTCCGGGTCTGCATGAGCAAGGATCTCCAGTTCCGCGCCTGCGAGGAGATCGATCGCCGCGCCTGCCGCCGCGACCAGGTGGTGATGCCGCCGATGCGAGGCGGCTAGCTCAACCGGCATTCCTAGCGTACTGCTGGCGCATGAATTATCGACACGCCTTTCACGCCGGCAACTTTGCCGATGTCATCAAGCATATCGTGCTGGTCCGCATCCTGACGCATCTGCAGGAGAAGCCGGCGCCGTTCCGCGTCATCGACAGTCATGCCGGCGCCGGGCTCTATGACCTGACCGGCGATGAAGCCACGCGCTCCGGCGAATGGACCACCGGCATCGCGCGCGCCCTGCAGGCGCGGTTCAGCGAAGCCAGTACTCCGCTGGTCGCGCCCTATCTCGACATCGTCCGGTCGTTCAATGCGCCGCGCGAACTCAAGGCCTATCCCGGCTCGCCGCTGATCGCGCGCGCCTTGATGCGGCCGCAAGACAGCATGGTGTGCTGCGAAGTCGAGCCCACGGCGCGGAAGAAGCTGATCTCTGCGCTGCGCAGGGACGAGCAGGCGCGCGTGGTCGATATCGATGGCTGGATCGGTCTGCCGGCCTATGTGCCGCCGAAGGAACGACGCGGCGTGGTGCTGATCGATCCGCCCTATGAAGACAAGAACGAGTTCGCGCGGATGGCTGCGGTGTTCGAGCAGGTCTATGCCAAATGGGCGACCGGCATTTACATGCTGTGGTATCCCGCCAAGAGCCGCCGCGCCACCGATGAGCTGGCGCAGCACGTCGCCGCGACGGCGGCTGCATCCGCCACGCCCGGTAAATGTCTGCGCCTCGAATTCAGCGTTGCACCGCAAACGGCGGATGGTCCGCTGACCTCGACGGGACTTTTGATCGTCAATCCGCCGTGGAAGCTCGCTACGGAGCTCAAGGAAATCCTGCCGCAACTTGAGAAGCCACTTGGCCTTGGCGGTGCCGGACGCTTCCGGCTCGAGACGGCCAAACCCTGACGTCGCACGGCCTGCGCTGAACTACGCAAACTCCAACTATCAAACGGCGCCGCCAAAAACGGTAGTCAATCCCGGCGGAACCGTATTAAGCTGCTGGCATTATGACTGGCTTTACGTTCCGCTTCCGCGAATGGTTGCGGCGGAGTGACGTGGCCCAAATCGATATTGAAACAAGGCCTAGCTTCCGTGGAGTGAATGTCCGGTCGGTCGCGGTGTCCAGGCGCCGCGGCGGAGCATTGCGGGGAGGGACCCGATGGGCATGAGCGGTACGGTCAAGTTTTTCAATGGCGAGCGTGGCTACGGCTTCATCAAGCCGGACGATGGCGGACGGGAC
The DNA here is from genome assembly GCF_034044155.1 of Tardiphaga sp. 42S5. Lineage (NCBI taxonomy): Bacteria > Pseudomonadati > Pseudomonadota > Alphaproteobacteria > Hyphomicrobiales > Nitrobacteraceae > Tardiphaga > Tardiphaga sp. 42S5. The sequence goes on from NZ_CP139027.1 coordinate 2,201,201, forward strand.
GTGTTTGTGCACATTACCGCAGTCGAGCGCGCTGGCCTGAAGGACCTGATCGAAGGACAGCGGATCACCTTCGAGGTCGAGCCCGACAAGAAGGGCAAGGGCCCCAAAGCGGTCAATCTGGTCATCACGGGATAGCGGCGGATCCAGCTTGGGAGCTGGCCATAAAAAAATCCCGGCCGCAGCGCGGCCGGGAGTGGATGGTGATGGTTTCTTGTACTTGGAGATGAAGTATTGAAGACGAAGTCCGGACGCGAGGCGTCCGGAGCCGGACTTAGAAGTGATAGTTCACGCCGATGCGCACGGTGCCGAAGCTGAGCGCGCTGTCGGTGCCGGTGAGCGTGTAGGTGTTCTTGGACAGATCGACATAGAGATATTCGATCTTGGCGGTCCAGTTCTGGTAGATGCCGACTTCGGCGCCGACACCCGCGGTCCAGCCGACCGAAGTCTGCGACTGCTGCAGGCCGTTGAGCTCGGCTTCGAGGCTGCCGAAGGAGAGACCAGCGGTGCCGTAGAGCAGCACGTTGTTGAAGGCGTAGCCGATGCGGCCGCGCGCGGTGCCGAACCAGGGGTTCGAGAACTTGTAGGTGGCGAAGCGGTCATCTGCGCCAGTGCCCTGCAGATCGCCTTCGAGACCGAACACGATGTTGCCGCTCTGCCAGTTGTAACCGCCCGTCACGCCGCCGGCGATGCCCGAGGGCTTCGCACCGGTGTTGGAGACGCTGCCCCATTCGTAACCGAGAGTGGCGCCGAGATACGGGCCGGCCCAGCTATAGGCATTGAGCGGCTGGGCAACGGTATAGGGGGCGCGCGACCGGTAAGGCATGTCCGCCGCATGTGCTGTTGTCGCACCTGCAGCCACGAGGGCGACTGCCGCGAACGCAAACTTACTCATCTCAACTCTCCAAAATACGCGTTACTGCCGGCCCATGGGAGCGCGCTCGGGATCTGCCGAACGAAGCCTTAGGGTTACGGAATTCGATCTTTTATCGAGACGATTTATCGAGAGTTTTAGATTAAGCGGTCCTTAACGGGCCGCTGCGGCGCCGTATTGACGTTAAAAGAGTCTTACTTTTGGCAATCCGCGAGTTTCCCGGGGCGGGCCGCCAAAATCCTGTGGCCTGCCGCGAGCAGCCGGAAAACCGGCCGTTGCGAGGGCATTTCCGGTCGCACGAATGCTGGCGATGACCCGCTGCAGCGCTTAAATTGGGATCATGATTCAAGACCCCACCGAGCCGCTGCACGAGACATCATCCGAGCCCGCAGCAGAGCCAGGTTCCGACAGCCCTAGTTCCGGGCAGGCCACCCAGGCCACCTTGCAGGCGCCACCCGATCTCGAACCGGAACCCGCGACCGCCGACGACGAGGAAGACGGCGCGCTCCCGGATACTGGCGATGACGATTCCGGCGACGTGGTCGCCGAGGGCCCGCTGGCGATCGGCCGTGCGGCCATCGAACATGCCGTGCGCCATGCCCCGACCTCGCCGGGCGTCTACCGGATGCTGAATGCGGCCAACGATGTGCTGTATGTCGGCAAGGCCAAGAACGTGAAGAAGCGGTTGTCGTCCTATGCAAGGCCGACCGGGCAGGTGATGCGCATCGCACGCATGATCGCGGCGACCGTGGTGGTGGAAATCATCTCGACCGCGACCGAGACCGAGGCGCTCCTGCTCGAGGCCAATCTCATCAAGCAGCTGCGTCCGCGGTTCAACGTACAGCTCCGTGACGACAAGTCCTTTCCGTATATTCTGATCTCGGGCGATCACTGGGCGCCGCAGATTCTGAAACATCGCGGCGCGCAATCGCGGCCCGGCCGCTATTTCGGACCGTTTGCGTCGGTGGGCGCCGTCAATCGCACGATCACGGCACTGCAGCGCGCGTTTCTGGTGCGGTCGTGCACGGATTCCTTTTTCGAGAGCCGCACGCGCCCGTGTCTGCTGTATCAAATCCGCCGATGCTCGGGTCCTTGTACGAGCGAGATCGATTTCCCCGGCTATACCGAACTGGTGCGCGAGGCGACGGACTTCCTGTCCGGTCGCAGCCGCGCGGTGAAGCAGCTATTGGCCGGCGAAATGGAGAAAGCGTCGGAAGAACTCGCCTTCGAGCGCGCCGCGCTGTATCGCGACCGTTTGGCGGCATTGTCTGCGATCCAGTCCCAGCAAGGCATCAATCCGCGCACGGTGGAAGAGGCCGATGTCTTCGCCATCCATCAGGAGGGCGGTTATTCCTGCGTCGAGGTGTTCTTCTTCCGCACCGGCCAGAACTGGGGCAACCGCGCCTATTTCCCCAAGGCCGAGAAGTCGTACACGCCGGAGGAAGTGCTCGGCTCGTTTCTGGCGCAGTTCTACGAGGATAAGCCGCCGCCGAAGATGGTGTTGCTGTCGCATGCCATCGAGGAAAGCGAGCTGCTGGCCAGCGCGCTCGGCGTCAAGGCAGGTTTCAAGGTCGAGGTGCTGACACCGCAGCGCGGCGAAAAGAAGGAGCTGGTCGTCCACGCGCTGACCAACGCGCGCGAGGCGCTCGGCCGCAAGCTCGCCGACACGGCGACGCAGACGCGTCTGCTGGAAGGCATGTCGAAGATGGCGGGCATGGCCACCGTGCCGAAGCGCATCGAAGTCTATGACAATAGCCACATCCAGGGCACCAACGCGGTCGGTGCCATGATCGTGGCGGGGCCGGATGGCTTCATGAAGAACCAGTACCGCAAGTTCAACATCAAGTCCGAGGGGCTCACGCCCGGTGACGACTACGGGATGATGAAGGAGGTGCTGCAGCGCCGTTTCAAGCGTCTGCTGGCGCCGCCGGTTGAAGGTGAGGTGGCAAAGCCCAAGGACGATGATGTGCCGCTATGGCCAGATCTGGTCATCATCGATGGCGGCCGCGGCCAGCTCAATGCGGTCAAGGAGATCTTCGACGAGCTGAAGCTGACCGATGTGACTCTGATGGCAGTGGCCAAGGGGCCGGATCGCGACGCCGGCCGTGAGACGATGTTCATTCCTGGCCGCGATGCCATCAAGCTCGAGCCGCGGGATCCTGTGCTGTATTTCATCCAGCGGCTGCGCGACGAAGCGCATCGATTCGTCATTGGATCGCACCGCACACTGCGCAAGAAGGACATCCGCGAGGCCGGATTACAGGAAATCCCGGGAATCGGCCCAACCCGCAAGCGGGCACTCCTGCACCATTTCGGAACGCTGAAAGAGATCGAGCGGGCCTCCGTAGGCGACCTCGGCAAGGTTCCCGGCATCTCGGCCGAGAGCGCCCGCAAGATTTTCGACTTTTTTCACCGCCAGCCGGTGGCCAGATGACCGCAAAGATGGACGAGACGTAATCTGGCTGTCGCATGCCTTGGGGCAGTTTTGCGGTAAACTAAGCCGCGCCGCTTCGCTGGCGGTTGACCTCTGCGCTCTGGCAGTATTGGTAAGACGGATGACAGTGACCACGAGACGGGCCGCGAATTCCGCGATGTCCCTGCCAAATATCCTGACCATGGCCCGCATTGCCGCCATTCCGGTGGTGGTCGGCTGCATCTATTCGCAGTCGATCATGGATGGCCCGCTATGGCTGCGCTGGGTCGCGCTGGCCGTCTTTATCGGCGCCGCGGTCACGGATTTTCTCGATGGCTATTACGCCCGGATCTGGAATCAGCAGTCGGCCTTCGGCCGGATGCTTGATCCGATCGCCGACAAGCTGCTGGTGGCCTCTTGCCTGCTGATGCTGGCGGCCGATGGCATCATCCATGGCTGGACCCTGTGGGCCGCCATCGTGATCCTGTGCCGCGAAATTCTGGTCTCGGGCCTGCGTGAATATCTCGCCGCACTCCGTGTCAGCGTCCCGGTCTCCAGAGTGGCGAAGTGGAAGACGACGGCCCAGTTGATCGCCATCGGCTTCCTGCTGGCCGGTGAGGCCGGCGATCAGGTGATCCCGATCACCACGCAGCTCGGTCTGTTGCTGCTGTGGATTTCCGCGCTTGTCACCATTTACACGGGCTACGACTATTTCAGGGCTGGCATTCACCACCTCATTGCGGAGGATGCATGAAGGTCGTCTACTTCGCCTGGGTGCGCGAGCGCATCGGCAAGGCCGAAGAGACGGTCGAGCCGCCAGCAGCCGTGCGCACGGTCGGCGATCTGATCGGATGGCTGAGCACGCGCGGCGATGAATATGCCTATGCGTTCGAAACGCCGAAGGTGATCCGTGCCGCCATCGACCATACGCATGTGCGGCCGGACACCGTGATTGCTGGCGCCCGCGAGATTGCATTCTTCCCGCCGATGACCGGCGGTTGATTTTACAACGACTGCGTTGATCTCATGACCTCCAACGTGACCATCCGCATCCAGGATGCCGATTTCGACGTTTCCAGCGAAATCACGGCGCTGACGGCAAGCCGTACGGACATCGGCGCGGTCGTTACGTTCAGTGGTATCTGCCGTGGCAGCGAGGGCAGCGGCGACGCAACCACGGCGCTGACGCTGGAGCACTATCCCGGCATGGCCGAGGCGGAGATCGCGCGCCATGCCGATGAGGCGATGAACCGCTGGCCGCTCACGGGATTGACAATCGTTCACCGCGTCGGCCGCATCCTGCCCGGCGAGAATATCATGGTGGTGCTGACGGCGTCGGCGCACCGCCAGGCGGCGTTTCAGGCCGCCGAGTTTCTGATGGATTACCTCAAGGCGCATGCTCCGTTCTGGAAGCGCGAGGAAACCGCCGGTGGCAGCAGCTGGATTGCTGCGAAGACCGACGATAACGACGCCGCGGCGCGCTGGGATAAAAATTGATGGCAAAGAAGACTGTGAAGACAACCGCGAAGAAGGTGGTCAGGAAATCTGCGAGCAAGGCTTCTGCAAAGGCAAAGACTTCCGTGAAGAAGATCGCAACGGCGACTCTGCCGAAGGTTGGTGCGGGCGAGCTTGCGACATTGCTCGACTATGTGCGCTACGCCACCAGCCGTTTCATCGAAGCCCGGCTCTCTTTTGCGCACGGCACCACCGATCCCGTGGCCGAAGCCGCCTTCATCGTCTGCGAAGTTCTGCATCTGCATCCCGACCAGTTCGAGAATTTCGCCATGGCGCGGGTAACTGCGGCCGAAGGCAAGCAGATCCTCGACATCATTCATCGCCGCGTGACGACGCGCAAACCGGCGGCCTATCTGCTCAACAAGATCTATATGCGCGGCCTACCGTTCTATGTGGACGAGCGCACCATTGTGCCGCGGTCTTTCATCGGCGAATTGCTGGATTCTCATTTCAGCGGCGATGACGGTGAAGGCGGCTCGCTGATCGACGATCCCATGGACGTTGAAAGCGTGCTGGACCTCTGCACCGGCTCCGGCTGCATTGCGATCCTGGCCAGCCAGTCATTCCCCAACGCGCAGGTCGATGCCGTCGATCTGTCGCCCGCGGCGCTCGCCGTCGCCATGCGCAATGTCATCGATTACGGGCTCGATGAGCGACTGACGCTTTACAAGGGCGATCTGTTCGAACCGCTCGGAGATACCCGCTACGATCTCATCATCACCAATCCGCCTTATGTCGATGCGCAGGGCATGGCGGATTTGCCGGATGAATGCCTGGCCGAACCGGCCATGGCTTTCGATGGCGGCGATGACGGGCTCGACATCGTCAGGAAGATCATTGAACAGGCTGGCGATCATCTGAATCCACATGGCGGTTTGTTGTGTGAAATCGGTCGCGGCCGCGCCAATGTCGATGAAGCCTTTCCCGATCTGCCGTTGATCTGGCTGGACACCGAAGACTCCGAGGGCGAGGTGTTCTGGGTGTCGGCTGCTGCGCTGCAAGGTCGCGGCGCCGGCTAGTTCGGCATCTGGCCAAACACGCCCGTAGCGTTTATCACGGCATCTTCACGCGCATTTTGATGTGTGAATGTCCGACATTGTTGTCGGACGGATTTGACGCGACATCTTTCACCGTCGCGTCGTTCAAATCGACTGAAGGATGTCATGCTGGTGGCTGTCGATCAGAAAGCGCCAACGCGCAATCTGTGGCTCGCCGAATTGCGAGCGATGCTGGCGCTCGGCTGGCCGCTGATCCTGACCAATCTGGCACAGATCGCGCTCACCACGACCGACGTAATCATTCTCGGCCGCGTGAGCGCCGAGGCTTTGGCTGCGTCGGCGCTGGGCGTGAATCTCTATTTCGCGTTTCTGATTTTCGCCATCGGCCTCGTCACTGCGACATCGCCGATGATGGCGGAAGCGATTGGTCGCAAGCTGCATGCCGTGCGAGATGTCCGGCGAACATTCCGGCAGGGTTTGTGGACAGCGCTGATCGTCTCGGTGCCGGCATGGATCGTTCTCTGGTACACCGAAGCGATCCTGTTGCTGTTCGGTCAGGAGGCGCAGGCCGCTGCCGACGCCCAGAGCTTCGTGCATATGCTGCAATGGGGCTTCCTGCCCGCGCTGGGCTTCATTGTGCTGCGCTCATTCGTTGCCGCCGTGCAACGCCCACTCTGGGCACCGGTGGTGACGGGCGTCACCATTCTGTTCAATGCTGCTGCAAACTGGGTTCTGGTGTTCGGCCATCTCGGATTTCCGGAGATGGGTCTGCGCGGTTCCGGCCTTGCGACCACTCTGTCGAACATCTTTCTGTTCGCAGTCTTTGCGCTCGTCGTCGCATGGCATCCGAAGTTCCGGCGTTATCATTTGTTCGGCAACTGGTGGCGCACCGATTGGCCACGCCTCGCAAAGCTATGGCGCATCGGTCTGCCGATCGGCGCGACGCTCGCATTCGAAATTACTGTCTTTAATGCTGCGGTGTTCCTGATGGGGCAATTTGGAACGGCGGCCATCGCGGCGCATGCGATTGCGATCCAGATCGCATCGATCTCCTTCATGGTGCCAATGGGACTGAGCCAGGCGGCAACTGTCCGCGTTGGATTGGCCAAAGGCGCCGTGGATCGCGATGGCATCACGCGAGCAGGATGGACTGCATTTGGCCTTGCGGTGGCGTTCATGGCGTCGATGAGCATGTTGTTGCTGGCTGCGCCGCGTCTCCTGATTGGCGCCTTCATCGATCTGGGCAATCCCGCCAATGCCGTCGTCATCGATACGGCAATGTCGTTTCTGTTTTGCGCGGCGGTGTTTCAGATTGCGGACGGCGCGCAGTCGGTAGCTGCAGGGATGCTGCGCGGATTGCAGGATACGCGCGTGCCGATGATCTTTGCCGCATTGGGCTATTGGGGTTTTGGCATGGGTCTCAGCCTGCTGTTCGCATTCAAGCTGGGCTTCGGCGGCGTCGGCATCTGGATCGGTTTGGCAGCGGGTCTGGCGGTCGTCGCACCGGTCATGCTCTGGCGTTGGACCCGGCGCGAGCAACTCGGGCTCGTACCGGCGATGTAACAAAAAAGTGCCGCAGCCTCGAAAGGCTGCGGCATTTGTCGCCTTGAAGCGCCTGCGCTTACAGAACCTTGCGGATCCAGTTGTGCGGATCTGGTGCGCGACCGTACTGAATGTCGACCAGCTGTTTGCGCAGTCCCATCGTGACGGGGCCAGCGCCGCCGCCATTGATGGTAAAATCACCGCTCGCAGAGCGCACCTGGCCGATCGGCGAGATGACTGCCGCAGTGCCGCAGGCAAAGGCCTCTTTCAGCTTGCCGCTGGCAGAGTCGGCGCGCCACTGGTCGAGCGTATAGGCCTCTTCGCGCACCTGCGTGCCCTTATCCTTCGCCAGTGCGATAATCGAATCGCGGGTGATGCCTGGCAGGATCGTGCCGAGCGGCGGTGTCAGCAGCGAACCGTCTTCGAACACGAAGAAAATGTTCATGCCGCCGAGTTCTTCGATGTAGCGGCGCTCGACCGCATCGAGGAACACGACCTGATCGCATCCGTGATCGCTGGCTTCCGCCTGCGCGCGCAGGCTCGCGGCGTAGTTGCCGCCGCATTTGACGGCGCCGGTGCCGCCGATCGCAGCGCGTGTGTAGTTCTCCGACACCCAGATCGAGACCGGGGCGGGGCCGCCCTTGAAATAGGAGCCAACCGGCGAGGCGATGACAGCGAAAATGTATTCCGCGGACGGCTTCACGCCGAGGAAGATCTCGCTCGCGACCATGAACGGGCGCAGATAGAGGCTGCCTTCGCCTGATGGAATCCAGGCGCGGTCGATGCGCACGAGTTGCTCGATCGCTTCGATAAATACGGGCTCGGGCAGCGGGGCCATGGCCATACGATCGGCAGAATTCCGGAAGCGCCTTGCATTGGCATCGGGGCGGAACAGATTCACGCCGCCGTCTTCACGCGCATAGGCCTTGAGCCCTTCGAAAATCTCCTGCGCGTAATGCAGGACGGCCGCTGCGGGATCGAGCGGGAAATTCGCGCGGGATTCGATGCGCGCGCCATGCCAACCGTCCTTCTGGTTGTAGCGGACCAGAGCCATGTGGTCGGTGAAAACCCGGCCGAAGCCCGGATCCCTGAGCTTTGCTGCGCGGTCCGCCTCGGACACCGCGTTCGCCGCGGGCTGAATGTCGAATTTCAACACAGCTGCGCCATCGATTTTATCGAACGAAACTCCCATGGACCTCACTCCTGCTTACGGCGCAGCTCCTGGGGGCGGCAGCGTCGATGTTGTTCTACGTCAAGCGGACCCACGGCAAAAGCGTTTCCGGCCCCGGTGGATGACCGAGGACAGGCTTTAGCGCCATGCCGAAGTCCGGTATGGTTCTCAGATCGGCCCTATTGGGCCATGCGGCGAGAGTTCTAATGTTTCGTCGCGATGGTCAGTTTTGTAAGATTGAACCCAAGATATGTCAATATGGTTGACGTAAATTCCAAGGACGCGGCGTCACGATCGCTTGAGACGATCCAGCGGCAATCCAGCGGCGATCCTGCGAAACCGCCCCGCTGGGACATCATCGAGCTGTTGTTCTTTGCCTATCGCGACTTTGTGGGCGATCCCGACGATGTGCTCGATCAGTTCGGTTTCGGGCGCGCCCATCACCGGGTCGTACACTTTGTGCATCGCTATCCCGGCCTGAAGGTTGCCGATCTGCTCGATGTCTTGCGTATTACGAAGCAGTCGCTGGGCCGTGTCCTCAAGCAATTGCTCGATGAAGGGTATATCGTTCAGAAATCCGGCGAGGCCGATCGGCGGCAACGGCTTCTTTTCGCCACGGCCAAGGGTGAAGCTCTCGTTGCGCAGCTCGCTGGTTTGCAGACCGATCGCATCAACCGCGCGCTCAAGGATTTTACGCCGGTTGAAGTTGAAGCGATCGGCAGGTTTCTCTCGGCGATGATCGACCGCAATGATCCCGACAAGGTGCTGCAGGTCATCTTGGGCCAGGCATCCGCCAAAACTGACGGCAGGACAAACAAGACATGATGTTAGCTCAGGCCGCCAAACGTATGCCGGTGCCATTGGCCGACGATGCGCCGCATCTGTTGCTGGTCGATGACGACCGCCGTATTCGCGATCTCCTCTCGCGCTTTCTCTCGGGCGAGGGCTACCGCGTCACCACGGCGCCGAGCGCCAAGGAAGCACGCGCCAAGCTGCTCGGTCTGCATTTCGACCTCCTGATCCTCGATGTGATGATGCCAGGCGAGACCGGCTTCGAGCTCGCGCGTTTCATTCGCACATCCTCGGCCGTGCCGATCATCATGCTGACGGCGCGGCACGAGGCGGAAAGCCGGATCGAGGGATTGCAGATCGGCGCCGACGACTATGTTGCGAAGCCGTTCGAGCCACGCGAACTGGTGCTGCGCATCGCAAACATCCTGAAGCGCAGTGCGCCGGTGCCGGTCGAGCGCGCGGAGTCGCTGCAGTTCGGACCCTATGTATATCACCTCGCGCGTGGCGAACTACGCCAGGGCGACGAGATCATCCATCTCACCGACCGCGAGCGTGACATGCTGCGCGTGCTGGCCGCGGCGCCCGGCGAGACCGTGCCGCGCGGTGAACTTACCGGCGGCGGTGGCACCGTGAACGAGCGTGCCGTGGACGTGCAGATCAATCGCCTGCGTCGCAAAATCGAGACCGATCCGGCCAATCCGTTGTTTCTGCAGGCCGTGCGTGGCATCGGCTATCGCCTCGTCGCGTCGCCATAGTTCGATGAAGTTTGCACGATGACCACACTCGACACCGGCATCACCATCCTTCGCTCTGCGGCGGGCCGCGTCTCTGCGGCGCACAGTCTGATGGGCCGGCGCTTCAAAAGTGTGATGCCCACGGGTCTCTATGCCCGCACGCTGCTGATCATGATCGTGCCGATGGTGCTGCTGCAGTCGGTGGTCGCCTTTGTCTTCATGGAGCGGCACTGGAACACGGTGACGCGCCGCCTGTCGCAGGCCGTGGTGCAGGACATCGCAACGCTGATCGACGTCTACAAGGTTTATCCGCAGGATAAGGACCGCACGCAGATTAAAGCCATCGCACAGCAGCGCCTTGGCCTCGTGGTGGATTTTCTGCCGCTCGGCGACATGCCGCCGCCCGGTCCGAAGCCGTTCTTCTCACTGCTTGATCAGGCGCTGTCCGTCCAGATCGGTCGGCAGATCACGCGGCCGTTCTGGATCGATACGGTCGGTCGCTCCAATCTCGTGGAAATCCGCATCCAGCTCGATGATGCTGTGATGCGTATCTTCGCCCAGCGCAGCGCGGCCTATGCATCGAATTCGGAAATCTTCCTGTTCTGGATGGTGGGGACGTCTTCGATCCTGCTGATCGTCGCGATCCTGTTCCTGCGTAACCAGATCCGCCCGATCCTCAAACTCGCTGACGCCGCCGAAAGTTTCGGCAAGGGCCGCGAAGCGCCGAATTTCCGGCCGCGCGGCGCACGCGAGGTCCGTCGTGCCGCCAATGCCTTTATCGAGATGAAGGCGCGTATCGAACGCGCGATGGAGCAGCGCACGGCTATGCTGGCCGGCGTCTCGCACGATCTGCGCACGATCCTGACGCGCTTCAAGCTCGAACTGGCGCTGATCGAGGACGGTCCGGAAGTCGATGGCATGCGCAAGGATATCGACGAGATGTCGGGCATGCTCGAGGCATATCTTGCTTTTGCGCGCGGCGACAGCGGCGAACAGGCGCAGCCGACAGACATGGCTGCGGCGCTGGAAGAATTACGCAGCGATGCCGAGCGCAACGGCCACAAGGCAACGGTCACGTTCCACGGCCTGCCGATCGTCACGGTGAAGCCTGCGTCATTCAAGCGTTGCCTCGGAAATCTCGTCTCGAACGCCGCACGCCACGCGAACGATATCGCCATCACCGGGCACCGCGATCATCGCTATCTCACTGTCACGGTGGACGACGACGGCCCTGGTATTCCCGCCGACATGCGCGAGGAAGTGTTCAAACCGTTCCTGCGGCTCGACGACGCGCGCAATCAGGACGAAGGCGGCACGGGTCTTGGCCTCGCCATCGCTCGCGATATCGCGCGCTCCCATGGCGGCGATATTACGCTGATGGATAGCCCGATGGGCGGTTTGCGGGCGGTGGTACGGGTGCCGGTGTAATTACTTCGCCAGTTCTTTCGACCGCGCCGTTGCCGCAGCAATCGCGCGAGTCAGCAGCGGCTCGAAACCATCATCGGCCATCAATACGCTGAGCGCGGCTGCAGTGGTCCCGCCGGGCGAGGTGACGTTCTTTCGCAGCGTCGCCGCGTCGAGATCGGATTGGCGCAGGAGTTCGCCGGAGCCGGACACTGTCTCGCGAGCAAGCTTCATCGCGAGTTCAGGCGGCAAGCCCGCAGCAATGCCAGCGCGGGCCATTTCTTCGGCTAGCAGAAACACATAGGCAGGCCCCGAGCCGGAGACAGCCGTCACAGCATCGATCAGGCTCTCGTCCTCGACCCATTCCACTGATCCGGTGGCGCGCAAGAGAGCGTCAGTCAGGCCGCGTTGCTCCGGCGATACGTCGCTGGCGGCAACCGCCACGGTGATGCCGCGGCCGATCGCGGCCGGTGTATTCGGCATCGCGCGAACCACGTTGCCGCCGCAGGCTTTGGCGATGCCGGCGATGGTGGTGCCGGCCATGATCGAGACCACGAGGGATGATCCCGCGATTGTGCGCAGCGTCGGCCCGATCTCGGCGAACATCTGCGGTTTCACAGCAAGAACCAGTGCGGCGACGGCGCCGATGTCCTTCACGTTCGGATTGAGACGGACGCCCTTGGCCGCGAGCGCCTTGATCTCGTCGGAGAGATGCGGATCGATCACGATGGCGCGTTTGGGGTCGAGGCCGCCGGCGATCCAGCCCGTCAGCATCGCGCCGCCCATCTTGCCGGCGCCGGCCAGCACGATGTGGCCGTCGATGGTGTTGAGCGCGCGTGAGGTCGTGGAGGAGGTCATCGCAAATCCCAGCTGTCAGAACGGCCGGGACCATAACATTGCGGGGCGGGCTGCACAGCCTGAACCCGTCTAGATGAGATTCTTTTTCAGGAAGTAGCGCGGGCCGCCGCGCGGATAGTCCGGGATTTCGCCGAACACTTCATAGCCCTGCTTCTCGTAGAAGCTGCGGGCCTGAAACCAGTAGGTATCGAGCCACAGACCGATGCAGCCGCGTTCCCGCGCGATCTCTTCGGCCTTGGCGAGAACTTTCGAGCCGATGTCCTGGCCGCGCAATTGTTCGGGCACGACGAACAGCTCGACGAAACACCAGTTGAACGCGGTCTTGCCCCAGATGCCGCCGATCGGCTCGCCGGTCGCAGGATCGTGGATCAAGATCGAGAGCGGCTGGTGATTGTTGGGGCCGACGGTCTTGGTATTGTAGGCCAGCAACGCATTTGCGACCACCAGCCGTTCGGCCTCGCCGGGCGCATCCGGCACGGTGATGACCGGCGCGTCGGTCATGCTTCGCCGGCAGTGTCGAACATCGCAGCAGACATCGCTTCGGCTGCGGTCTTGCCGGCCCACACCACGAACTGCAATGCCGGATAGTAGCGCTCGCAGGAATGGATCGCCGAGACCAGCATCGCTTCGCACTGCGCGGTCGTTGCGGTGAGGCCATCGGGCAGCACCAGTGCCTGCCGGTACATCACCATGCCTGAGTGAGTCCAGATATCGAAATGACCGACCCACATCTGTTCGTTGATCGCGGCGATCAGGCGCTGCACTTCCGCGCGGCGAGCGGGTGGAATCTTCATGTCGAAGGCGCAAGCCAGATGCAGGGCCTCGATCTCGTTCATCCAAGTGAAGGAGAGCTGGTAATCGATCCAGTCACCTTTAGAAACAATTGTGACTTCGTCTTCGCCGGAGCGCTCGAAGGCCCAGTTATGATCGGCGGCAATATCCTCGACAACGGCGAGCGGGTTGAGCCGTGAATCGATAGTACCTTCGAGAAGTGACATGCCGTCGCGACCTTGCTCTTGAAATGTGATGATGCAAACAGCTGGCCGGTACGCGAAAATGTCGGAGCGTCGCTGCAGGCTGCAAGTTCTATTCGTCCAGACCTTGCGAGTTTGAAGTGATGTGATTTGCTGAATCTGCGCAACGGCACCACGAATCCATCCACAGACAAACCGGCCCTCATCCACAGGTCATCTCGCCGCAATGAGAACAAACCGGAATCGGATTCCCGGATTGCGAGTCTGTGCGGTGCGCCCTCGCGCGCCGCGAGTCCGGTTGGGTGGTAACTATTGATTCTTCCGTGCGGCCCGCAAGCTTTCCCGGCCTCGGAGGAGTCCTGTTGGGCCCCGATACAGCCTGTGGACGGCCTTGCTGGGCTGGTTCGGTTTCGGCATAGTTTGGCCGTAACGAAAGTATCAGGCCATGAACGACACCACCTCCGAGTCATCCGCAGTCCAGCATCCGCGCTTCGCCAAGCCGCAGCGCGTCGCCTTCGTGCAGTCATCCTGGCATCGCGACATTGTTGCGCCCTGTTGGGAGTCGTTTCTGAGTGAGATCGAGGTGCGCCATATCAGCTCGTCGCAGGTCGATCTGTTTGAAGTGCCCGGCTCGTTCGAGATCCCGCTGCATGTCCAGGTGCTGGCCAAGACGCGGCGTTATACGGCCATCGTCGCGGCCGGCCTCGTGGTCGACAGCGGCACCCGCGGCTTTGTGGCGGACACGGTCATCCGTGCGCTGATGGATGTGCAGCTACGTACCGAGATCCCTGTATTCTCGGCCGTGACGGCGCCGGAGGATTTCCACGAGACCGAAGAGCGGGCGGCATTCTTCCGCAAGCACTTTGCGGAGAGCGGCCTCAAGGTTGCCGCCGCCTGCGCCGAGACGCTGCTCAGTCTGGAACGTCTGCGCGGTCAGGTCGCGGCTGGGATCGTGTAGAGGCGCGAGCCTTAGTCGAACAGGCTCGATACCGACTCTTCCGATGCGGTGCGGCCGATCGCTTCGGCGATCAGCGAGGCAACCGAGAGCACGCGGATGTTCGGCGATTTGCTGACGGCTTCCGTGGGCTGGATCGAGTCAGTGATCACCAATTCCTTGAGCTTGGAATTGGCGATGCGCGCGGCGGCGCCGCCGGACAGCACGCCATGGGTGAGGTAGGCGGAGACGTCCTTGGCACCGTATTTGAGTAGCGCATCGGCGGCGTTCACCAGCGTGCCGCCGGAGTCGACGATGTCGTCGATCAGGATGCAGGTGTAGCCGGCGACGTCGCCAATCACGTTCATCACTTCGGATTCACCGGGGCGTTCGCGGCGCTTGTCGACGATGGCGAGCGGCGCGTTGATGCGTTTGGCAAGGCCGCGGGCACGGGCGACGCCGCCGACGTCGGGCGAAACCACCATCACATTGGCGAGATCGAACTTCTCCTTGATGTCACGCACCATCAGCGGCGCGGCATAGAGGTTGTCGGTCGGGATATCGAAGAAGCCCTGGATCTGGCCGGCATGCAGGTCGAGCGTCATGACGCGGTCGGCGCCGGCATGGGTGATCATGTTGGCGACCAGCTTGGCCGAGATCGGGGTGCGGCCACCGGCCTTGCGGTCCTGGCGAGCATAGCCGAAATAGGGGATCACCGCGGTGATGCGGCGCGCGGAAGCGCGGCGCAGCGCATCGGTGATAATCAGCAATTCCATCAGATGGTCGTTGGTCGGGAACGACGTGGATTGAAGAATGAAGACGTCGGAGCCGCGGACGTTTTCCTGGATCTCGACGAAGATTTCCATGTCGGCGAAGCGCCGGACGCTGGCCTTGGTCAGCGGGATATTCAGCGAGGTCGCGATTTCCTGCGCGAGGACAGGATTGGAATTACCGGCGACCAGTTTGATCGAACCGTTCTTGGCCGACATCGACGCGTCTCCCCGCGGCTTGGTGGATACAACGTTCAGCATATCGGATTACCCACAAGAACTCGTCTAGCTGAGCGAGGTGATATCAAGGACGGCCGTCCGCTGGCAACCCGTGGGCCGCTGTTTTCCTGCGTAAAAACGGCCTCTGCTTAACGTGAACTGAAGTCAGCGCGTCTCGGCAAATGCGGTGGCCTGCACGGGCAATTCATCGGTACTGGCGATGGCGGGTCCGTTGCCACGTGGCGCAGGCGGCTGCTCGCCGGGCGTGGTGCCGTTGATCATTCCGTTGAGGCCGGTGAGCCCCGCTTGCGCGATCCGCCGCAAGACAAGGTCGTCGGCAGTGGCCCAGGCGTCGCGGCCGCCTTTGCCGGCCTGTTCCTCGCCGCTCAGGCGCAAAGCACGATTCTGGTCGCGGTCATAGACATCCCACACCCAGGCGATCGAGGTCTGACCGCCGCGAACCTGGGCAGCGAGATAACTGCGGACCCGGAAAGCGGCGCTGTCCTTGCGGGATACAACCGCAAGGTTGCGTAGGCGCGCTTCACTATCCAGAAGGTTGACCATGCGATCGAAGACCTGCGGCGGCGGCCCGTCGATGGACTCGAATGCGACCGTTGGGCCGGAGGCGGTGGAAAGGCTGGCCTGCGCGTTCATGGCGCCGCCGGAATTGGGGACATTAGCGCAGCCGGCAAGCCCAAACGCTACGGTCAGCGACAGCGCGGCCTGGATTAGCCGTGGTCTGGCTCGATCGGTCGTAAGGGCAGAAAATCGCATAGGGCGTCCCGACTTCCGTCCGTTTGCCGCAAGCGGCGCCGGACAGGTCGAGCGATATCGTTAAAATGCGTTAAGGTCTAGGGCAGCGCGGCCACAGGTCTTTCCAGGGTGACCGAAACGGTCACCGCGCCCCGACAATTCGCGTTCAGTTTGAGGCAGTTCGGCCGCGTTAAGGATAACGGCGCGTTAACGCGCAGGTTAGCTTTCGAGCACGATGGCGTGGATCTGGCGGCCGTAATCCGGTTCTTTCCGATGCACCGACCGGCGATAGCTGAACAGGTTGTTGTCGGGATAGGTGTCGATGCCGGTGTCATCGATAATGGCTATGCCGGCGCGCTCCAGCCGCATCCGGATGAAGCCGCCGAGATCGAACATGGCATGACCGGCGCGGGTCGAGGGAATGAAGAACCGGGCAAAACCGGCATCGGCCTGCGTGAAACGCTCGACGAATTCGGCCCCGACCTCATAGCTTGGCTGGCGGATCAGCGGACCAATCGCGACCACGATGTCGGAGCGGTCGGCGCCGAGTTTTTCCATCTCTGCGATTGTGGCCTCGAGCACGCCGGTGAAGGCGCCCTTCCAGCCGGCATGGGCAGCACCGACGACGCGCGCCTTGGGATCGGCAAACAGCACCGGTCCGCAATCGGCCGTCGTGACGCCGAGCGCCAGGCCCTCGACCTTCGTCACCATCGCATCGACGCGCGGCCGTGAATCTCCATTCCACGGTGCTGTGGCGACGGCGACATCGGGCGAATGGACCTGATAGGCGGTGAGGAAGTGCAGGGGGGCGACGCCCATCTCCGCCGCCATGCGCCGGCGGTTCTCTGCGACGTGTGCGGGATCGTCGTTTGATCCGAGCCCGCCATTTAGGCCGGCATAGATGCCTTCGGAGACGCCGCCGTCGCGCGTGAAGAACGCGTGGCGCAGGCCGGGAATGGCTGACAGCAAAGGTGATGTGAAAGTCATGATGTCGGGGCCTCGATGCCGGTGTCGTCGCTCAGCGCCACCAGCGTGTCGATATTGGGATCGGAGATGCCGACCACCTTGAACATCGAGCCCATGCCGCCGCGGCCGCTGTCGATCAGGCGTTTCAGTGCGCCCGAGACGGTTTCGGAAACTTCCGGCGTGGCCTTGGCCATCAAGGTCAGCGCGCGCGTCTCGATGCCGAGGCGCTTGAGGAATTCGCCCTGCGTCACCGGCCCGTGCACGCGTGCGCCGACATCCTCTGCCGCGCGGCCGAGCGCCTGGAAATCCACATGCGCGGTGATATCGGCCATGCCGGGATTCTTCAGCGGATCGGCATAGCTGTGCTGCGCGATGGCCTGCAGGGTGTCGCCGGCATCGCTGCGGACATGACCATAATCGATGATCAGAGCTGCGCCGCCTTCGTCGCGCACACGGCTGGCAATCTTCATCATCTCGGTATCGGGGCGCCATTCGAACACCGCGCCGACAGGGGCTGCGCGCACCAGCGGCGGCAGTAGAACGTCGAAACGCGGCAGCGGATCAGTTGACGCGCTGAACATCAGCTGGCCGTTGCTGTCGATATCCACCATGCGCTCGTGCCAGCCGCCTTCGCGCTTCACGGCCTGATGGATCGGCAGGACGTCGAAATATTCATTGGCAAGGATGATCGACGGACCCGCGGGGACGGTTTCGATACTGTCGTGCCAGGTGATGTTGCGGGCGCCGGATAGCGTTGCCTTCTGCTTCTCGCGCAGCACCGGATTGATTTCGACGAGATGCACGTTGAGCGCCTGATACAGTGGCGGCAACACGCGCAGTGCACGTAACGCGTCGGCCATCATGGTGCCGCGTCCGGGGCCAAGCTCGATCAGGTGTACAAAAGGCGGCGCGCCCATGGCCCGCCAGACGGAAGCCGACCACAGGCCGAGCAGCTCGCCGAACATCTGGCTGACTTCCGGTGACGTGGTGAAGTCACCCTCGCGACCGAGCGGATCGCGGGAAATGTAGTAGCCGTGTTGCGGATGGGTCAGGCACAGCTGCATGTAGCGCCACACCGGCATCGGTCCGGTGGACTTGATCAGGCGCTTGATTTCATCCTGCAGCGGCGATTGGTCGGTCACATCAGGCCTTCTTGCCTGGGCTCAATTCGAGCGATGCCTGTGGCTTTCGCCAGGCGCGCACCATCAAAACGAGTCCCACAAATATCATCGGCACGGAGAGCAGCATGCCCATGGTGAGCCCACCCCACAGAAATCCGAGTTGCGGGTCCGGCTCGCGGAAGAATTCTCCCGTAATACGCGCCAGCGCATAAAAAAAGATGAAGGCGCCGAGGATCAGGCCAGGCCGCTTCAGCGCACCGGCCCGGATCATCAGGGCCAGAATCAGAAACAGTACGATGCCTTCGAGGCCGGCTTCATAGAGCTGGCTGGGATGGCGCGGCAGCGGCCCGCCATTGGGGAACACCATCGCCCAGGGCACGCTGGCGTCGGCGTGGCGGCCCCACAATTCGCTGTTGATGAAATTGGCGAGGCGTCCGAGCAACAGGCCGATCGGGCCGACTGCGCAGGTGATGTCGCCGAGCGACAGCACCGACAATCCGCGCTTCCAGCAGAAGCCGAAGACCGCGACCACGCAGCCCATGAAGCCGCCATGGAACGACATGCCGCCCTTCCAGAGCTCGAAGATCTCGGCGGGGTGGGCGATGAAGAAATCGAGATTGTAGAACAGCACATAGCCCGTGCGGCCACCGACAATGATGCCGATCGTCACCCAGAGGATGAAGTCGTCGAAATCCAGCAGCGAGATCGGTGAGGGGCCGCCCCACAGTTTCGTGCTCTTGATCAGCGCGCGAGCATAGATCCAGCCGAGCACGATGCCGCCGATATAGGCCAGCGCGTACCAGCGAATAACGATGGGGCCGAGCGCGATGGCGACCGGATCGAAAACGGGGAAGGCGATGGTGAGGAATGGCATGTGGTGGGCTTACGGCTCCCGATGGCGCCAGTAAAGCATTGGCATGTGACGAATTAAGGGACTTCTGCAGTTGTGAACGCCAAAAGCAGGCGATACTTGAACTGCGCGGCCGGGATCGCCATTGTCGATCTACAACTTAATCCCGCGTGTTTGTTCATCCGACCGGAGTTCTTGCCATGACCCAGACCAACAATCGGTTCTTCGACGAGATCGGCCGCCTGATGAATGATGCCGCCGGCGCGGCCCAGGGCGTCAAGCGCGAGGTCGATACGGTTGTGCGCAACCAGGCTGAGAAGATCCTGCGCGACCTCGATATCGTGAAGCGTGAGGAGTTCGAGGCGGTCAAGGATATGGCCCGGCTCGCCCGCGAGGAGAACGAAGCGCTGAAGGCTCGGATCGCAGCGCTGGAAGCCAAGCTCGGCGGCTGAGTGGAAGCCTGCGGTGGCCTGCACGGCGCGCCGGACATCGGCTACCCGTGCATAGACGGCCAAAATAAGCCCCTGGAAGGGGCCCGCCGACGAAGAAAAAGCCTGTCATTTCCTTGTCTTTTTGGCGTTTCGGCGGTAGAAGCCGCCCACGTCCGCAGCCCCCGCACCCCTGGAGGCTTGCTGCAGCGTGAAAACGGGCCGCATTGCGGCCTTTAACTTTTAGAAAACAAGGACTTAAACGATGGCGACCGTCAAGGAATTGAAGGCGACCTCACGTCCGGTCGGCGGCAAGGGGGCCGCACGGGCAGAGCGTCGCGCCGGCCGAGTGCCCGGAGTGATCTATGGTGACAACAAGCCCCCGGTGGCGATTTCGGTGAATGATGCCGAACTGCGTCAGCGCATTCTGGCAGGCCGGTTCCTCACCACGATTTACGACATCGAGCTTGAGGGCAAGAAGCACCGCGTGATTCCGCGCGACTTCCACCTCGACCCGGTCAAGGACTTCCCGCTCCACGTCGACTTCCTCCGCCTCGGCGAAGGCGCGACCATCCGCGTCAGCGTTCCGCTGCACATCAAGGGCGCTGAAGGCGCTCCGGGCGTGAAGCGTGGCGGCACCATCAACATCGTGACCCACACGATCGAACTGGAAGCCGAAGCCGAGAGCATTCCGCAGTTCCTCGAAGTTGATGTCGGCCAGCTCGATATCGGCACGTCGCTGCACATCACCGACGTTGTTCTGCCGAAGGGCGTGAAGACGCTGGCTCGCGATGCCGACCTGACGCTGGTCACCATCGTGCCGCCGTCGGGCTACGGTGAAGAAGCTGCGACCCCTGCGGCTGCTGCTGCGGCTCCCGCGGCTGCTGGTGCCAAGGCTCCGGCTGCCGGCGCCAAGGCCCCCGCCGCTGGTGCAAAGGCTCCGGCCGCTGCCGCCGCTCCGGCGAAGAAGAAGTAATCCGGCGCGGAGCTCCGCGTCATGCTTCTCTTTGTTGGACTCGGAAACCCTGGTGCCAAATACCAGGGCAACCGGCACAATATCGGGTTCATGGTTCTCGATGATATCGCGCGGCGTCACGGTTTTGGACCGTGGCGCCGTCGCTTTCAGGGCGAGACCTCGGAAGGCACGCTGTCTGGTGAGCGCGTCATCCTGCTGAAGCCCATGACCTTCATGAACGAGTCCGGCCGCTCGGTGCAGGAAGCGTCCGCCTATTTGAAGATTTCACTCGGCGACATCGCCGCGTTTCATGACGAGCTCGAACTGCCATTCGCGAAAGTGCGCGTGAAGGTCGGCGGCGGCATTGCCGGACATAACGGTTTGCGCTCGATCTCCGCGCATGTCGGCAACGACTATCGGCGCGTGCGCCTCGGCATCGGACATCCCGGTGCCAAGGAGCTGGTTCATAATCACGTGCTGAGCGATTTCGCCAAGGCCGAACGACCTCAGCTCGAAGCGTTCAACGATGCGGTGTCGGACCATGTCGGCCTGCTGGTCGGTGGTCAGGACTCGTCGTTTCAGAACAAGGTGCATCTGACGATGCAGGCCAAGGGTTTCACGTCGAAGGACGACAACGGCTCCGCTGAGAAGCCGTCGAAGAATTAGGACAGGGTCATGGGATTCAAATGCGGGATCGTCGGACTGCCGAATGTCGGCAAATCGACGCTGTTCAATGCGCTCACCGAAACTGCCGCGGCGCAGGCTGCGAACTATCCGTTCTGCACCATCGAGCCGAATGTCGGTGAAGTCGCGGTGCCGGACAAGCGGCTCGACAAGCTGTCCGAGATCGGCAAGTCGCAGCAGATCATCCCGACGCGCCTGACCTTCGTGGACATCGCGGGCCTGGTGAAAGGCGCGTCGAAGGGCGAAGGCCTCGGCAACCAGTTCCTCGCCACCATCCGCGAAGTCGATGCCGTCGCCCATGTGGTGCGTTGCTTCATCGATGACGACATCACCCATGTCGAAGGCAAGATCGATCCGCTCGCCGATATCGAGATCATCGAGACCGAGCTGATGCTCGCGGATCTGGATTCCTGCGAGAAACGCATCGACAACCTGACCAAGAAGGCCAAGGGCAACGACAAGGATGCCAAGGAACAGCTCGATCTGGTCCAGCGCGCTTTGGTGCTGCTGCGCGACGGCAAGCCGACGCGTTTTCTCGAGCGCAAGCCCGAGGAAGAGCGCGCTTTTGGCATGCTCGGCCTGCTGACCTCCAAGCCTGTTCTCTATGTCTGCAACGTCGAAGAAGGCGCGGCGGGCGAAGGCAACGAATACTCGAAGCGGGTTGCAGAACATGCTGAGAAGGAGGGCGCCGTTGCGGTCGCCATCTCGGCCAAGATCGAATCCGAAATCGCGACGCTGTCACGTGCCGAACGTGCGGAATTCCTCGATACGCTCGGGCTCGAAGAAGCGGGCCTCGATCGCCTGATCCGTGCAGGCTATTCGCTGCTGCACCTCATCACCTACTTCACGGTCGGCCCCAAGGAAGCCCGTGCCTGGACCATTACGCAGGGCACCAAGGCGCCGCAGGCCGCGGCCGTGATTCACACGGATTTCGAGAAGGGCTTCATTCGCGCGGAAACGATCGGCTATGAAGACTATGTCAGGCTCGGCGGCGAAGCCGGGGCGCGCGATGGCGGCAAGCTGCGGCTGGAAGGCAAGGAGTATGTCGTCGCTGACGGCGACGTGTTGCATTTCCGGTTCAACACGTAAGTAGGGCGCTTGAAATCCACGCCGTCATCCTTCGAGGCTCGTACCTCAGGATGACGGCGTATTTTTCTGCACTCAGTACTGCTGGCCGTGGCCGTGATCCTGCCCGAGGTTTTGCCCCTGATCCCGTAGCGCGCCGAGATGCTCGTTGATGCGGAACACGATCAGAACGAACTCAGCCGCAATACGTGCGAAGATGATGCCGACGATCACGCTGGCGAGGCTCGACATCACGAGGACGAAACCGCCGAACGGGCTGATGGCCATTGCGGCGAGACCGGAAAAGATCCCGGAAATGCCGAATAGAATGATCAGTGCGATCACCAGCCAGTAGAACGTCTTGATGATTGTGGGTGTGATGAAACGGTCCCACTGAAACAGATCCCGAAATTCGAACATCGGTGAAATCCCCCGCCGTGTAGATGAGTGACAAATTCAATTGCATTGAGAAACGGCTTCAAATATCCCGGCCCGACCACATTGACGGGCAGGATCGCGGGAAAGCCATGCAAGCGACCGGGTTGAGATTGCTGCAAATAACGGCCACAATCAGGCTTCCTCGACGGCATTCCCCATTATGACCCTGACATTTGAAGATTTTAAGCCCGGCCACTTCGGGACCTTCGGGCCGCGCCATATTACGCGCGACGAGATTATCGCCTATGCGAAAGAATACGATCCGCAGCCGATGCATCTCGATGAAGTTGCCGCAAGCGCATCGATGCTCAAAGGACTTTCCGGCTCCGGCTGGCACATGTGCTCGCTGATGATGCGGATGATCTATGACGGGTTTCTGCACAAGACCGCATCGATGGGCTCGCCGGGTGTGGATCAGATGCGATGGCTCGCGCCGTTTCGCCCCGGCGACGATCTGACGCTGGATGTCGAAGTGGTCGAGGCGCGCGTATCGCAAAGCCGGCCGACCTTGGGCATCGTTAAATTCAAGTTCAGCACACGCAATGCCAAGGGGCAGACGATTTCCGAGATGATCACCCCGATCATGATCGGGGTGCGTGAACCGGCCTCCGGGAACTAGGGTCGCAGCATGCGCTATCTGGAAGACATCCAAATCGGTATGCGCCGCGAGCTCGGCTCGTTCACGTTCACGGCGGAGTCGATCAAGGCGTTTGCCAGGCAATTCGATCCGCAACCGTTCCATCTCGATGAAGAGGCCGGCCGCAAATCGCTATTCGGTGGTCTCGCTGCGTCGGGTTGGCACGTGGCGTCGGTGTGCATGAAGTTGCTGGTCGCCGACGGCCAGCGCGCAAAGGCGGAAGCAGAGGCGCGTGGCGAAGAGCCTCCAGTCGGCGGCCCATCTCCCGGTTTTCGTGATTTGCGCTGGACCCGGCCTGTTCTCGCCGGCGATACGCTGACCTATAGCAGCGAGGTCGTGTCCGTGCGCGCGACCGCGACGCGTCCGGGTTGGGGGATCTTGCAGTCGAAGAACGTTGCCGTTAATCAGCGCGGCGAGGAGGTTTACAGCTTCCTTGGTTCGGTCTTCCTGCCGCAACGGGGCGACGCGGCTTAACCATTTCAAACTTTATCGATGGAACCCTAGCTCTGTTAAGGGGTTCTGAACCTTGTGAGCGTGATCTGCGACTTACAGGTATGACGACCGAGACGACACTTCGCAGGACGATTTTGGGGACGACAATGGCTGACCGCACCGGATTGAAATTTGTGGGCTTCATCTTTGCGAGCGTGACGCTCGCGGTGATGCTGGCCACGTGCATGGTGGTCAAGGGTTACGCCGATGGCGCCTATACGCTCGAGAGCAGCGCGGGCGTCAGCGAGTAATTTTTACGAGTTGCTAACCAGACCCGCGCCGAACTGCGCGGGTTTTTTCGTGAGTGGGGTCGATGATGGCGACCTCAGCGACTCCAGGCCCAGGCGAGCAATGCCACGGCCACCAACAGCAATCCGACAAAACGTAAGATAATGGTCCCCATCCTGGGCGCGTTGCTGCGCGCCGGAATGGGATCGGTGTTGTTCGGCCGAATGGTCTCCACGGATCGATTCCCCCAAAAGCAGTTCGCAGGTGCTGCGTAACCGTTGGTCGGGAACAAAACGAATAAAGTTCAATTGAACGGGCTCATGAAAAAGCCGCCGCCCTTTCGGGCGGCGGCTTTTGATTCGGGTGGTCTAGTGCCGATCAGTCGTGACGCAGACCGTCAGCGGTACGCTTCCACTGCGCAACATTGTCGGCGATCAGGCGGGTC
Organism: Tardiphaga sp. 42S5; assembly: GCF_034044155.1. Classification (NCBI taxonomy): domain Bacteria; kingdom Pseudomonadati; phylum Pseudomonadota; class Alphaproteobacteria; order Hyphomicrobiales; family Nitrobacteraceae; genus Tardiphaga; species Tardiphaga sp. 42S5. Next base: position 2,225,458 of record NZ_CP139027.1, read on the forward strand.
GACTTCATCGCGGCCTGGCTAAGCTGGGCGTAGCCGGAGATCTCGCGCTGAACGCGCTGGCCTTCGGCGTGGAGCAGGTCGCGGAGGCTCTCGAGTTCGGAAACCAGCTTCTCGATCTCGCCGAGCGAGGTGCCGGCGACGCGCTGAATTAGCGAATTGACGCTGTTCACGGTCGCTTCGGTCGTCGCTTCCAGCGGCGCTTCGGTGCCGGTGGTGGTTTCACTGCTGTTGTTCACCATGCCAGGCACCGGACGACGGAGGTAAGCGATATCGTTGCGCACGAAGTCGCGGATACCCGCTTCGACTTCAGACACAGCGGCGAGGTTGCTGTCGTCATCTTTGGCTTCTGTCTGTTCTGAACGAATGGCACTCATCAGCTCTTCCTTGTTTGTGTGAAGCGGACTTCACAATGAGCGAGCGCGGTCCCCCGCATGACAAATTTACGTGTACATCTGCGCAGTGGATTTTGACGAGATAGCGGCGAATATGCGGCAGGGCGCCGATCTTTGCCGGCAATCGTCTGGCAAAGTGTATTAAAACTTAATTCACCAACTATGCTTGAAGCCGGCCGAGAACGTCTTGTTGGTCACGCCCTGAACGGTCTCGCTGATCGATCCGGAGACGTTGACGCCGCCAAACAGCTTCTGCTCCGCGCCGAACTTGCGCAGCCATTTGTCGTCGGTGGTGGCGAGCGATTGCCCGGCGATGAAGCTGGTGCCGGTATCGGTGATGTTGAAGCGCGCGAGCTGGTCGGTCTCATAGCTTCGCGTGGGGCGACCGTTGTAACCAATGGCTGGAATGCTGCCTTGCTGGATCACGTTGTAGCCGCTCTGCAGCGTCAGCGAATACTGATCGCCGGCAATGGGTACCGACTTGCTGAGCGACGTGCCGAGTTTGGTTTGATCCGCACCCGGATCGACACGGGCTTCGATCGCCGTCTTGTCCCAGATTGAGCCCACGCCGGGAGCAGTTGCTGCCGCCCAGGCGGCGCCGCCCGATTGGGCCTGCGCCGTGCCGTCGCCGAACTGATTGCGATAGGCATCAGCTGCGCTGCGCGGCGCGGTCTGCCGCGCGACATTGATGTCGGCGCCGACGCGGGTATCCCAGAACGGCGTGACCGATTGCTTGACCGAGAGCGCGGACGCGCCGTTGCTGTCGTTGGAAGTCCAGCTGGACGACGGGCTGCCGACGATCAGCGACGAGCGCTTCTCGCGGAGTGATGCCTTCGCCGTCGGCGAATCGTCGGCATTCAAGAGGCTCCAGTCGGGTTCCGGAGTGTTTGCAGGAGGAGTGGGGGCGGTGTCGACTGACTCTATTTCACCGGGAGGCGGCGCAACATCGACGAGGCCGCTCCACGGATTCTGCGCGTGAGCCGGAAAGGCAAACGCGGTTCCGCCGAGTGCTGCGATGAGCGCCCAATATATCGGTTTGATTGAAGCCATCGTGCCACTGCCCAGCAAGATCGCGGATCGATTGGCACATAATACCATCAGGCCCGGCAGAATTGTGGCGTCGCAACATTTCGCTGGGGATGAACTTGGCGATTGGCAATCGCCGTGCTGCTCAGGCGATCTTCGGCAGATGGATAGGCCGGCCCAATGCCTGTTCGACCAGGTCGAACGTATCCACGACCACGCGCATGCTGGTCAGACGCCCGGCCTTGAACTGCGCGAATTGCGCCAGCCGCAGGCTGATAGGGCGGTTCGAATCCAGTGCGGTCAGCGAGAAGCGCATCATTGCGGAGCCAGACTCATCACCAAGGATCATCGACTCCCGCTCGAAGCGATGCACACGCACATTGTCGGCGATCTGCTTGCAGACATCGAGCACGGCGGCTTTGCCGTGGCGCGCACCGAGAAACGGAAACATGTCGATCGGCCCGTAGACCGCCCATTCGATATTGTCGTCGATGATGTCAGCGAGTTGGTCGAGTTGGCGTTCATTGATGGCGCGATGCAACGCACGCGAAAAACGCCAGAGGCTATGCTCTGTCATTGGGATCGTCCTGAAAATGGTTGAAACACTTGCGCGCCGGGGCAACGTTGCCCGGGCGGTCTGCACAAATTGCTTGATAGCTGAAGTAATATAATTTCGCTAAAATTCAACGGTTTATTTTGCAATGCACAAATGTTCGTGGTGAGGAGCTGCTCACCAAAACGTTAAGCTGCATTGCGGCGTCGGCATAACCTTACCGGTATGTTTGCTCGTGGTCCTGCACGGGGAGCGGTTCCATGGCGACATCGCCATTGCGGGCAGCCATGACGCCGAACAGGAGGGCCCCGCCGACGGCGCCGAGGAGTGCGCCAATGGGCATGAAGGTGAAAAACACCAGCATGGCGCTGTAGCCCTCGAAATTGCTGGTCTTGAACAGTTCGACCCAGGCAACGCCAGCGCCGATCCCCACGGCCGCTCCACCGAGCAACCCCAGAACCAGACCCAGCAAGATCAGCAACGCGATTTTCATGCAGCGCCCCCACTCAATGTTTTATGCGTCAAACAACGGCGCCAGAAGGTTCAACGGCGGGCGGCGATTTCATGTGCGGAGCCCGGGAAAGGAACGCTGCTTGGGCGGCTGCGTTTTCTCCCGATCTGCAAGGGAGATTCCCGATGACCAAGCACATCCAGCCCGTTCCCGAAGATAACTGCAGCGACAAGGGACCTGGCAGCGCGCCGAAGGTTACGCTCGATAATACCAAGGGTCATCGCGACGACGAGAAGCACAATATTCGCGAGCAGGCGGCGCACGGCAATCTCACGCAGAACACCAGCAACCGCCGGTCGGGGTGATCGCAATGCAGCGGGCGGTTTCTATATAACAGGAATGGCCAGTAAACCCGTCGTCACCGCACGCTTGCGCCGCGCGTCACCCGTTCTTGTCTGCAAGAAATGCCTTGGTCGCATTGATGATGGCAAGGCGCTGCGCAAATCGCTCAAGTCGGACTTGAAACGCCGCAGCGCGAAGCAGGACGTGAAAAGTCCACGCGTGGTGCTGACGGGCTGCCTTGGCATCTGCCCGAAGCGCGCCGTCGTCGTGGCCAGTGCCGCGACGCTACAGAACGGGCAGTATCTGTTGCTGTCAGGTGCGGACGTCAGCGCCGAGGCGGCGGCGACGCTTATGCCGGATCGCGTGCCCTAGACGGGGGCGATCAGGCGGCCGATTTTTCCGGCAGCTCACCCAATGGCCGGCGCTCCATCTCTTCGCCGAAATCGATCGGATGCAGCAGCGCCTCGTGGAGCTGATGGCGATCGAGTTCGCCTTCCCAGCGGCTGATGACGATGGTGGCGACGCCGTTGCCGATCAGATTGGTGAGCGCCCGGCATTCGCTCATGAACTTGTCGATGCCGACGATGATGGCCAGTGCGGTGATCGGAATATCGGGGATGATCGACAGCGTCGCGGCCAGCGTCACGAAGCCCGCGCCGGTGACGCCCGATGCGCCTTTCGATGTCAGCATCGCGACGCCGAGCACCGCGGCCATCTGGCCGAAGGTGAGATGCGTGTTGGTGGCCTGCGCCAGAAACAGCGTGGCGAGCGTCATATAGATGTTGGTGCCGTCGAGATTGAAGCTGTAGCCGGTCGGAATGACGAGACCGACCACCGGCTTCGATGCGCCCAGGGCTTCCATCTTGGTGATCATGCGCGGCAGCACGGTCTCGGACGACGAGGTGCCGAGCACGATCAGCAGTTCGTCCTTGATATAGCCGATGAAGCGCAGGATCGAGAAGCCGAAGGCACGCGCGATACCGCCGAGCACCAGCAGCACGAACAGCAGCGACGCCAGATAGAAGGTGAAGATGAGATAGCCGAGATTGACGAGGGCGCCGAGGCCGAACGAGCCGATGGTGAAAGCCATCGCACCAAAGGCGCCGATGGGCGCGAGCTGCACGATCATGCCGATGATGCGGAAGAACATCTTGCCCGCGAGATCAACGCCTTCGGCAATCTTTTCGCCGGGTTTTCCCATATGCGAGATCGCGAAGCCGGACAGGATCGCCACCAGCAGCACCTGCAGCAGATCGCCTTTGGCCAGCGAGTCGAAATAAGACGTCGGAATGATTCCCATCAGATGGGTGACGAAGCTTTCCTCCTTGGCGCGGCTGACATAGCTGGCGACGGATTTCGCGTCCAATGTGGAGGGATCGATATTGAAGCCGGCGCCGGGCTGCAGGAAGTGGCCGACCAGCAGGCCGATCAGCAGCGCCAGGGTGGAGACCGTCTCGAAATACAGCAGCGTCTTGCCGCCGATACGGCCGACCTTGCTCATGTCGCCGATCGAGGCGATGCCGTGCACCACGGTGCAGAAGATCGCCGGCGCGATCATCATCTTGATCAGGGCGATGAAGCCGTCGCCGAGCGGCTTCAGCGCCTTGCCGGCATCCGGATAGAAGTAACCGACCGTCACACCGATCGCGATCGCGATCAGCACTTGGATATAGAGAACGCGATACCAGGGTTGCTTGGCCATCGTGGTTTCGTCCCTTGAAAGCGCTCATCACCATCGACAGCCGCGCGCAAAACATAGGTGCGCTGAGCTGCGGCGTAAAGTCACGCTTTGAACAGACCTGCGGTTAAAGCGCGGCGCAGCCCGGCCATGTCTCCCGTGCATGCTGCACTTGCAGTGGTGCGCGCCGGGGCCATTTAAATGTCAAAGGAAGCATCGCCATGCTTGATATCACCGCACATCCCCTAGATGACGATTCCGCGACACCCGCCGTTGCCGCAATGCCGAACGATGCCGCGTTGCTCGATGCCTATTCGAACGCAGTCATCGACGTCACCGAACGCGTTGGCCCCGCGGTCGTGCGGGTCGAGACCGGAGCGAGGACGCCGAATACCCGCGAACGCGGCGGGCTCGGCTCTGGCATCGTCATCTCACCCGACGGCCTCGTCCTGACCAACAGCCATGTCGTCGGCGATTCCAGGCATATTCGCCTGCGCGACACCGAAGGCGTCGTCACCGATGCCCGCGTGCTCGGCGCCGATCCCGATACCGATCTCGCTTTGCTGCGGGCCGATGGCGCGCGCGAGTTGCGCTATGCGGGTCTCGGCAATTCAAAGAACCTGAAGCGCGGCCAGCTCGTCGTGGCTATCGGCAATCCGCTCGGCTTCGAATCCACGGTCACCGCCGGTGTCGTCTCGGCACTCGGCCGCTCGATCCGCTCGGTGAGTGGGCGCAACATCGAGGACGTGATCCAGACCGATGCCGCGCTCAATCCCGGCAATTCCGGCGGCGCGCTGGTGTCGTCGCGCGGCGAGGTGATCGGCATCAACACCGCCATCATCCAGGGCGCGCAGGGCATCTGCTTTGCGGTGGCCAGCAACACCGCGCAATTCGTGCTGTCGGAGATCATCCGGCACGGCTATGTCCGCCGCGCCTTCATCGGCGTGTCCGGCCAGACCGCACCGATCCCGCGCCGCCATGCGGTGCTCGCCGGCATCGAGAACACCATGGGTGCGCTGCTCGACCAGATCGATCCCGACGGTCCGGCATTCAAGGCTGGTCTGTTGCCCGGCGATGTCGTGATCAGTCTCGATCACGTGCCGGTGAATGGCGTCGATGATCTGATCCGCATTCTTGATCGCGACCGTATCGATCGGACGATCGAGATCGACGTGCTGCGGATGGGCCGCCTGCGTGCCATCGACATTCATCCCGTCGAACGCAAGGTGCTGGCGCGCGCGTAACAAAAGCGTTTTCGAGCGAAGTGGTCACCGGTTCGCGTTAAGAAAACGCGTAAAACAAGAAGCAGGAGCCCCGTTCCGATTCAATCGGAACGGAAAAGGCTCCGCGTCACGCCTTGTGCAGCAGCGACAGCTCGGCCTTCAGGCGCAGGCTGCGCTTGCCGGCGAGGGCGGTGGCTTCGAATGCCGCGCCGCTCTCGCTGCAGCTGCCGGAAAAGCCGATGCCCACTTCATAGCCGGCGAAGAGCGAACTCCCGCCGGCTGCGGGCGTGTGTTCCTGATTGACGATCTCGCCCTTCCAGCGGCCGCCGGCCGAACCATAGGCGCCGAGATAATAGAAGCGCGCGTCGCCGCCGAGGATGCGGCCGTCGAACAGCAGCATCACGCCGGTCAGCCCGTCCTCGACGCCGTCGAGGGTTTTCATGTGCAGCGAATATAGCCCGTTGGCGATGCCGCCATCGCCCACCGTGCCGGTGTCCGGGAAGTCCTCTTCGTCGAGCCGCGTCATCACGGATTCGAAGGCCGGTCCCTTGCCCTGCGCGTCGCCGCCCGTGAACCTGTAGTTCTTGCCGTCATGGATGCCACGGACGCGGATCGAACCGTCGTCGTCGCCATAGAGCGTGCGAAACTGCGAGCCCACATGATGGCGCTGGCCGTGGATCACCGCATGGATGGCATCGTCGGCTTCCTCATAGGTGCCGATATGGGCGAAGGCGGTGTTGCCGCCCAGCATGCGGCCGTCCTTGCAATACATGACGCTGCGGCCGACCACGTCGCCCGCCCGGTAGTCACATTTGTAGAAACCGTCGAACACTTAAAGCCACCCACTGCGCCAACGGGCACCAGTGTAGACGTTCGCGCAGTGCGATAACAGGCATTCCCGGCCGGGCATATCAGCCATCCCGTCCGCGTGACGAACGAAGGTTGGTCGCGCCGGGCTGATCACGCCCTCGTCGAAGCCCCTGGTCGCCGATTGTCGCGCGGCGGGTTTGCGGGCATGGTCGCGCCGAAATCGGGGAGGCCTATGATGCGTGTTTTACGATGGATGGTGCTGTTCATGACTGCTGCAGTCCCGGCTTTCGCCCAGCCCGCGGCCCAATCCGTTCAGGCATCGCCCGAGGTGCTGCGCGATCTCGCCCCCACCGGAAAGCTCCGCGCCGCGATCAATTACGGCAACAGCGTTTTGGCCCAGAAGGGCCCCGACGGCGCGCCGCGCGGCGTCTCGGCGGATCTCGCTGCCGAACTGGCCAAGCGTCTCGGCGTGGCCGTGGACTATGTGCCCTATGAGGCGGCAGGCAAGGTGTTCGAGGGCGCCAGGGCCGGCGCCTGGGATGTCGGCTTCATCGCCATCGAGCCGGTGCGCGCGCAGGAGATCATCTTCACCGCCCCCTATGTGATCATCGAGGGCACCTACATGGTCCCCGTGCATTCGCCGCTGAAGACTGTCGACGACGTCGACAAGGACGGCGTCAGAATGTCGGTCGGCCTCGGCTCGGCCTATGACCTCTATCTCACCCGCACCATCAAGCACGCCACCGTGCTGCGCGCCGATGCCGGCGGCGGCAGCGCGATGATCCGGAAGTTTCTCGACGAGAAGCTCGATGCCGCCGCCGGCGTGCGCCAGCAGCTCGATGCCTATGCCAAGGACCATCCGGAGATGCGCGTGATGTCCGGGCATTTCCAGGAGATCCAGCAGGCGATGGCCATGCCGCGCATTGCCGACAAGCCGCGCACGGCTGGCGTTGTCTATCTTGCCGCCTTTGTCGAGGAGATGAAGGCGTCGGGTTTCGTCGCCGACGCGCTGAAGCGCAGCGGCCAGGTCGCCGACGTCGCGCCGCCGGCGGGGAAGTAACGACGCGGGAGAAGCCCGCCGTCGTTCGCTCGGATGTACATGTCAAACAGCCACATGACATCGTTCTCGCGGGCGAAAGCCCCGAGGTGAGCTGTTGTTCTCCCCTCGAAACTGAGGGGAATGGAGCGCCGCAAGGCGCACCTTGATAATCAGTCGCTGCGTCCAGTCCGGTTGCGACACCGTTCCGTCCACAGCGCAACGCCTTGCGGCGCTCCATCACGGCGATTTCTGTTCCAGGGACCGTGCTTCCGGGTACTGGGCAGGGCTAATGAAAGTCCCCCGTTCCGGACAGGCTTTCGCCTGCCTTCACCCGCACCCGTCCAGCCGTTTCCGGCGCAGCCCCGTAGTGGGCCAGGACGGTGACCCCGGACCTCCCGAGTCCGTGCTTGCGAGGCACGTCCGCAGGCGCCGTATCCTGCTCCACTCCGAAAGCGCCCCTCATGAGCAGGACGGGGAGGAGTATATAGTCTTATGGGAATTTAGTCAAGAAGAATTGAGCTAGCTAATTGCGATAAATTCCGAGGCCTGCTGAAAGGTCTTGAAGCGCCCGAGTTCGCGATAGTCCGGGTCGTGCTCTGCGGTTTCGGGCGACCAGAGCACAACGAAATCCGTCCCTTCCGCTTGGATGACAGTTGTGAGTTCTTCGCTCGTATCTGGGCACATATGCCGAGCGCCGCAATGAGGACAATCGTCGTCACAGGTGCAAGACCATTCGTCGGACCAGCGCCGGGCACAACGATCACATGTGTAGTGATTCAGGAACCAAGCCATGCTCACCTCCTATGATCGCAAACGATAGCTTCCCCTCGAAACAAACTCAACGAAGCCTCGGTCACGCAGATACTGAAGTTGCTGCCTGATTTTCGGGCGAACGTTCTGGTTGCCTGGGTAAAGTTGGCTCAAGTGGCCCTCAAAAGCGTAGACCTGATTTAATGTGAATTCCTGTCGGCCCAGCGTTTCGATGCATTTCATCACGTCGAGCAGCCAGCCCCGGGTCTCCGGCGATTCTTGCCTGAGAAAGAGCGTCTTCTGCCACTCTTCGAGGACGAGGTCCTTCGGGCGCACGATTCCATTTTGAACGATATGGATTTTCCCGGAGTCGGGAACGCGGCTGAGCAGGATGTTCGATCCGATCCAGCCCGCACGTCGCGCAGTGGCGGCAAGAGGTTTGCGTTCCTCAATGATCTCACGAACGAAGAAATGCTTTGGAACAATGAATAGATTGACGACGGAGAGAGACTTCACATCATAGTTCATCAGAAGCAGGCTTGGATTGTTGCTGGCAGCCAAGCGCTCACACTTCGTCTTGAAGGCACCATCCACGACGCGTGCGCCGAATTTTCCCTTCTGGCTTTTTAATTCGAACTCTTCGTTACAGGACGAGCAGAAAAAGTCAGCGAGCGGACTATTGTTCGGGAATTGCGAAACTTTACCGTTTCCGCAATGTGGGCAATAAGCCCATGCGCTAACCCAGGCTTCGGTCCACGCACGGGCGTTTTGAGAACTACTGGTGTAGGCGGATTGAGCCTCTTCGAAACCAAGCTTCATTGTCGCAACGTAACGGAAGTAATCGCTATTGCTAGCAATCTACCCCTTCTTCCACCCGCCCCGATGCCCCGGCGCGCCGCCGGTTGATCTCGGCGCGGGGCCAAACTCCGGTCCGGATTCGCGGCTGTTCTTCGGCTGGAAGATCTTGCTCTCGGTGCCCGGACCCATTTCATCCAGCGTCGGCTTGCGCGGACGCTGAACTTCCTTGCCGCGAGCGGGCTTCACTTCATGCCAGTTCGCGATGCCCATCTCGTCGAGCCCGGGCTTGTGCACTTTCGACGATGCGCCGCCCGCAGATGAACTCTTGCCGTACTTGCCGCGGGCCTTGCCTTGCGCGGCCTTGTCGAGCCGCGCGGGGAGATTGGCAGCATCGCCATATTTCTTCTCGCCTTTATAGGCGCCGCCGCGCGCGGCCACGCCGCGCTGCTTGACGGTGGGGTCGTCGACCACGGCGAGTTCGGTAGCGCGCAGGCGCTTGACCTCGTCGCGCAGGCGGGCGGCTTCCTCGAAGTTCAGGTCGGCCGCGGCCTCGCGCATCCGCACTTCGAGATCGGCCAGCACGGCTTCAAAATTATGCCCGATGGTGATGGCATCCTCGGCCATGCCGCCGCCGATATCCACCAGAACGCGGTCGCCTTCATAGACCGAATTCATGATGTCGCCGATCGACTTCTTCACGCTTTCCGGCGTGATGCCGTGCAGCGTGTTGTATTCGACCTGCTTCTCGCGGCGGCGATCGGTCTCGGCGATGGCGCGCGTCATCGAGCCGGTCATCTGGTCGGCATAGAGAATGACGCGGCCGTCGACGTTGCGCGCGGCGCGGCCGATGGTCTGGATCAGCGAGGTCTCCGAGCGCAGGAAGCCTTCCTTGTCGGCGTCGAGCACGGCGACCAGCGCGCATTCGGGAATGTCGAGACCTTCGCGCAAGAGGTTGATGCCGACCAGTGCGTCGAATGCGCCGAGACGGAGGTCGCGGATGATCTCGATACGCTCGATGGTGTCGATGTCGCTGTGCATGTAACGCACGCGAATGCCCTGCTCATGCAGGAACTCCGTGAGGTCTTCCGCCATGCGCTTGGTCAGCACGGTGATCAGCGAGCGATAGCCGGCCTGCGCAGTGGCGCGAACCTCGCCGAGCAGATCGTCGACCTGGGTACGGGCCGGGCGGATATTGATCGGCGGGTCGATCAGGCCGGTGGGGCGAATGACCTGCTCGACGAACACGCCGCCGGATTCCTGCAGCTCCCAGCCGGACGGTGTCGCCGACACCGCAACGGATTGCGGGCGCATCATGTCCCACTCCTCGAAGCGGAGCGGGCGGTTGTCCATGCAGGAGGGCAGGCGGAAACCGTATTCCGCCAGCGTCGCCTTGCGGCGGAAGTCGCCTTTGAACATGCCGCCGATCTGCGGCACCGTGACGTGGCTCTCGTCGGCGAACACCAGCGCATTGTCCGGCACATATTCGAACAAAGTCGGCGGCGGCTCGCCCGGCCGGCGGCCGGTGAGATAGCGCGAATAGTTCTCGATGCCGGCGCAGGAGCCGGTGGCTTCCATCATTTCGAGGTCGAAGGTGGTGCGCTGCTCCAGCCGCTGGGCTTCCAGCAGGCGGCCCTGATTGTGCAGCTGGTCGAGCCGCCACTTCAGCTCTTCCTTGATCGACTTCATCGCCTGGATCAGCGTCGGCCGCGGCGTCACGTAATGCGAATTGGCGTAGATCTTGATGAATTCGAGCTCGTCCTGCTTGTGGCCGGTGAGCGGATCGAACTCCTCGATGCTCTCGACGATGTCGCCGAACAGGTTCACGCGCCAGGCGCGGTCTTCATAGTGGGCCGGAAAGATGTCGATGACGTCGCCGCGCACGCGGAAGGTGCCGCGGGTGAAGTCGTGCTGGGTGCGCTTGTATTGCAGAGCCACGAGGTCGGCGATGAGCTGGCGCTGGTCGATGCGCTCGTCCTTCTTCAGCGCGAAGGTCATCGCGGTGTAGGTTTCCACCGAACCGATACCGTAGATGCACGACACCGACGCCACGATGATGACGTCGTCACGCTCCAAGAGCGCGCGCGTCGCCGAGTGGCGCATGCGGTCGATCTGCTCGTTGATGGACGAGTCTTTCTCGATATAGGTGTCGGTGCGCGGGACGTAGGCTTCCGGCTGGTAGTAGTCGTAATAGCTGACGAAATATTCGACGGCGTTGTCGGGGAAGAAGTTCTTGAACTCGCCATAGAGCTGCGCGGCCAGCGTCTTGTTCGGCGCGAGGATGATCGCCGGGCGCTGCGTTGCCTCGATCACCTTGGCCATTGTGTAGGTCTTGCCCGAACCGGTGACGCCGAGCAGAACCTGGGTCCGGTCGTTGCGGTCGATGCCCTCCACCAGTTCCTTGATCGCGGTGGGCTGGTCGCCCTTCGGCTCATATTCCGATTTCAGCTCGAAGCGCACGCCGCCTTCGGATTTCTCCGGGCGCGGCGGACGGTGCGGGGTCCAGACTTTCTGGTCCTTGAACTCCGGGCGGCCGTCGCGCACCAGCGCTTCCAGCGCATCGGCCGTGGCCTGCACGCCCAAGGCTTCCATCTTGTTGCGCGGCGGGCGCGCCGTCAGCGCCTCGGCGTCTTCTTCCTCGGTGGTGAAGCCGAGCTGCTTGGCCAGTTCCGGATCCAGCGTCGGGATCGAGGCCGAGGTGTTGTAATTGGCCTGCGGCGCTTCCTCGAGACCCTTCTGCTCGCTCAGCCGCGGCGCATAGGGCGCAACGACGGGCTGGGGAAACGGCTGCAATGGCGTCGGGCGCATGCCCGAAGACCTTGCTAAATCGTCGCCCTCGAATTTCTTCGGGGTCGATTTGCGCGCGCGATGCACCGCGGCCTCGCCGCCGGAGCGGCGCTCGAAGGAATTACTCGGCGGCGGCTGCAACCCGGTGCCCGATCCCATGCCGGCATCGCCGCGATTGATCGCGGGATTCAGCAGTTCCGCCAGGGCAGGCCCGATCGGCTTGACGTCGGGACGGCCGGCGCCAGGCTTGGCGGCGGGTGTCTTGATTGATTTTGCCGGCTTTTTCGGAGAGTCGGGTTTCTTCGCCATGGGCGGAATATGGGGCGAGTCCGGTGGCGATAAAAGGGCCCTATTTCAGCAGCTTCAACAGCTTCTTGCCCGCCGGCGTGGCGAATTCCCTGGCGTCGATGGTGCCGTCATTATCGGGGTTTGCCGCGCGGAACCGGGTTTCCACCACGGCGAGATATTCCGCTCTGTCGAGCGTGCCGTCATTGTCCGGATTGGCGGCTGCAAATTCGCTCTTGCTCATGCGGCCACGCAGCTCTTTCGCATCCAGCGTGCCGTCATGATCGCGGTCGAGCTTGTCGAACAGTTTGCCGGCGGCCGCCTTCGCCTCGGCGAGGTCGACCGTACCGTCCTTGTCGGGATCGAGCTGCGCCAGGAAAGAGGCGGCCTGCGCCGGCAGCAGCGCAGCCAAGGGTATCACGAGGGACAGTAGAACCGTGCGTCGTGTGGTCATGATCGCCTCCCTACCATCGTTGACGGCAAGGATGCATCAATCGGACAGCCGGTTCAAGAATCCCGCGTGGACTTACAGCGCGGCACCACATCGCGCGTTTACGAGTGGCGTATCGCATCATTGAGCGACACGCCGCCGAGGAAATTTCTCTCCTCCGACCGCCATTGATGACGGTCGGCAGAGGGGTCAGGCAACTGCCTTGCTCAACTGGTTAAGTGATGCCAGCGATCGTGCCACGAGGTGATGAAATCGCGATCGGTCATCAGTTCCCAGGCTGCGAACAAGATCACCAGAATGCCCGACACCATACTGCTTGCTGTGGCCGATCCCGACTCGTAGCCGATTGCCCAGGGTGCCACGAGCAGAGCCAGTCCGAGGAGAATCTCTCCCAATTCCTCCAGATAGGAGGGAATGAAGAGTCCCTCTATGGCAAACAGAATGACGCACAATCCAAGCGCGATTGTGATCCAGGTCGCCGCCCCGGCGAAGCCCAGGATGAACGGCGATACGGTCAACCACACGCCCAGCAATAGGCTGGCGACATCTTGCCAATGTTGAATACGCATGATGCTCACCTCCCTTCATTCTTGTTTTGAGTCATATAGTGAGTGCTTCCGGCGCTTCGAGTGGCAGCCTTCGCTGGCTCATCTGATTGCTGCGTTTGCTCACTGCCAGGGAGGACTTGGGACACCAGCCGGGCGCAGCCCGATTGAGCCAAAAGTCTTATGCGGTGGTGGTCCAATTAGGGATTAAACTGTCTGCGCGCTTTCGCTTCCAGCCAGATGGAAAGGAGGCAGCGTTGGCTCACGGCGCCGGAGGCCGTTGGAGCTCCCCTCAGATGGTAAAAGCTCCCTCAAGGGGGGCAGGCGGCGCAGACGCACACACAGGTGAGGCACCTGCAGATGTCGCGCATTGATCGCGCGCCGCGAGAAAGCAAAGCACCGAAAATGGGAGGCAATGTCTTGAAGTAACAGGAGGCACACATGGCAATGCAAATCCAGACGGATTTCCGCCGCGTGATCGTCGCCGCGGCGGTCGGAAACGTCATCGAATGGTATGACTTCTATATCTTCGGGAGTCTGGCCGCGGTTCTGTCGGTCAAGTTCTTCGAACAATCCCACCCCGTCGCAGCTCTGCTCAGTACGATTGCACTATTCACCGCCGGATTCCTGATCCGTCCACTGGGCGCATTCCTCTTCGGATGGATGGGTGATCGGGTTGGCCGCAAGTACACATTCCTTGTTACGCTCAGCGGAATGGGGCTGGGCACGGGCGCGATCGGATTGATCCCGACCTACGAGTCGATCGGCCTGACTGCCGCGTTCCTTCTCTTCGGCCTGCGGATGATCCAGGGTCTGTGTCTGGGCGGCGAGTATGGTGGCGCCATCACCTATGTCGCCGAGCATGTGCCGGACGAAAGCCGGGGCTATTACACCGGTTGGCTGCAGACTTCCCCGACTCTCGGGATCGTGGCGTCGTTGGCTGTGATCATCGCGACACGCACGTATTTCGGCAACCAGGTCTTCGACGCATGGGCGTGGCGCGTTCCGTTCCTGGTTTCCTTCCTGTTAGTGGCTATCGCCATTTACATCCGGCTCCAGCTCCAGGAGACGCCGATCTTCCAGGAGATCAAGGCCAAGGGGCAGATGACTACGAATCCATGGAAGGAGGCCTTCCTCACCTCCAACATCAAATACGTTGGGATCGCCACCATCGTGCTGATCGGGCAAGGAGTGGTCTGGTACAGCGGTCAGTTCTGGGCGTTGTACTTCCTGCAGCAGGTTTCCAAGGTAGACCCGCTGACCTCGGCCTACATCGTGGGAGCCGCACTGCTCATTGCAACGCCGAGCCTGATTCTTTTTGGCTGGCTGTCCGACATCATTGGCCGCAAGCCAGTGATCTTGGGAGGCATGTTGCTCGCCGCGATTACGTACTATCCGTTGTATTTGTGGCTGGGAACGGTCACGCAGCCCGGCAACATCAACTATCCGATCGCGGTCTTCATTATCTTCATCCTCGTTTGCTACGTCGGGATGGTGTACGGGCCGGTCGGGGCGTTCTTGGCAGAATACTTCCCCGGCAGGATTCGGTATACGTCGGTATCGGTGCCGTATCACATCGGCAACGGTTGGGGCGGCGGATTGGTGCCGTTCATCACCTCGGCGGCTTTCGCGGCCACGGGCAGCATCGGCTACGCGCTGATCTACCCGATCGTGGTTCCTGCCGTATGCTTCGTCATCTGTGTCTTCCTGATGCCGGAAACTCGCAAGATCAGCATCTGGCATCCGATAGAGCCAAGACCGGTGACCTAAGACCGGCAACCTGACAAGGTCGCCCTTGTGCGGAGCTCACCGGGCCCTGCGCTTTTTTCGCCGGGTTCGGTGAAGTTCATGATGAAAAGGATATTGCTCCCTTGATAGGCTGAAACCAGCGCGTGGCGCATGCCGAGGACCACGCGAAAGCCCGGGAGTTTCAAATGCCGCTGTCGCGCTCCGCCAGCCTGCTGGCCGTTAGCCTGTTTGCCGTCGCGCCGCTGTCATCAGCACTCGCCCAGTCGAAAGAGGCCGAGCCTGCCAGCCGGGCGGTCAACGACACCTTCCTCAAGACTCTGCCGTTCAGCGATCGCAACGATTTCGACGATGCCAGGCGCGGCTTCATCGCTACGCTGTCGGACGGCGTGATCGCCGGGCCGGACGGCAGGCCGGCATGGGACACCAGGCCCTACGCGTTCCTGCAAAACGACTCCGTGCCGGCGACCGTCAATCCCAGTCTGTGGCGGCAGGCGCAGCTCAACGCGATCAACGGCCTCTTCAAGGTCACCGAGCGCGTTTATCAAGTGCGCGGGCTCGATATTTCCAACATGACCATCATCGAGGGCGACAGTGGCCTGATCCTGATCGATCCGCTGCTGTCGAACGAGACCGCAAAAGCCGCGCTCGACCTTTATCTGAAGAACCGGCCTGCGAAGCCCGTCGCCGCCGTGATCTACACCCACAGCCATGCCGATCACTTCGGCGGCGCCAAGGGCGTCATCAGCGAGAACGACGCCAGGCAGGGCAAGGTCAAGGTGATCGCGCCCGACGGCTTCATGGAGCATGCGGTGGCGGAGAACATCATTGCCGGCAATGCGATGTCGCGCCGCGCGCAATACCAGTTCGGCAGCGCGCTGCCGGTCGGCGAGCGCGCCCAGGTCGATACGGGGTTGGGCAAGGCATTGGCGAGGGGGACGATCTCGCTGATCCCCCCGAACGACCTCATCAAGCAGTCCTACGAGACGCGCATCGTCGATGGCGTCGAGATCGAATTTCATCTGGTGCCGGGCTCGGAAGCCCCAAGCGAGATGATCTTGTATTTTCCGCAGTTCAAATTGCTGAACATGGCGGAAGATGCCACCCACAACATGCATAATCTCTACACCATCCGCGGCGCGGAAATTCGCGATGGCCGGTTGTGGTCGCGCTACATCGGCGAGGCGATCGCGCGCTACGGCGACAGGACGGATATCGTGATCGCACAGCATCACTGGCCGATGTGGGGCAACGAGCGCATCGTCAATTTTCTCAAGAAACAGCGCGATCTCTACAAATTCATCCACGACCAGGCCGTGCGGTTGCTCAACCACGGCCTCACATCAACCGAGATTGCGGAGCAATTGAAACTGCCGCCGTCGCTGGCGAACGATTGGGCGTCGCGCGGCTATTACGGCACCCTGAGCCACAATGCCAAGGCGGTCTATCAATTCTATCTTGGCTGGTATGACGCCAATCCCGCGGACCTCAATCCGTTGCCGCGCGCGGAGGAGGCGAAGAAGCAGGTCGAATACATGGGCGGTGCGGACGCCACGATCAGACGCGCGCGTGAGGATTTCAAGGCAGGGCAATATCGCTGGGTCGCCAGCGTGATGAGTCGGGTCGTGTTCGCCGATCCGTCGAACAAGGAGGCGCGCGATCTCGGTGCCGATGCGCTCGAACAGTTGGGCTATCAGAGCGAGGCGGCGACGTGGCGGAATGCTTATCTGCTCGGTGCACTGGAACTGCGCAGCGGCGTCGGGCCGCAGAGATCGTCGCTGGCGAACGCCGAGCTGCTCAAGGGCGTATCCATCGATCTGGCCTTCGATTTTCTCGGGGTGCGGCTCAACGCGACGAAGGCGGAAGGCAAGAAGATCGTCATCAACTGGACCTTCACCGATCTCAATGAAACCTACGTGATGAACCTGGAGAATTCAGCGCTGACGCATATGTCGGGCAAACTTTCAGACAACGCTGACGCCAGCGTGACGCTGACCCGCGCAGCGCTCGACGCCATCACGCTGAAGCAGCGCACCTTTGCGGACAGTGTGGCCGTCGGGGAGACATCGCTCAGCGGCAATTCGCTCAAGCTGCGCGAACTGTTCGGTCTGCTGGACGAATTCTCACCGGGATTCGAGATCGTGGAACCGAAGAAAGCGCGCGCGGAATAGGTCCGGCTATATCACGCCTGTCCGGCGACCGGTTACGCTCGCAGGCGCTTGAGCGATTCGGGCAGGCGCGCATCGACCCAGGTGCCGATGTCGCGCTGGTGGCGATGGACATACAGCCCCAGCGCAATGATGCCGATGCCGATCAGCGACAGCGCGAACGGGAACAGCATCGAATCCTTAAAAATCTTCTCGGCGAGGTCGCCGAGATAGATCGCAATGCCGATGGTGCCGAACACCGCAAAGACTCGTCGCGACAGCGCGACCGAGATCAGCAGGAAAACGACGTTCAGCAGGCAGTATAGCGCCTTGTCGAGATTGGTGCCGTTCGAGGTGGCGGTGATGCCGCCCCAGAATGTCAGCACGCCGAACAGATAAAGCCAGAATGCGAAATCGCCGCTGCGCTGGCGCAGGTTGACGATCACAGCAACAACCAGGATGCCGAGGCCGAACCAGATGGACACCTTGCGCGATAGCTCCCAGTTGCCGTAGCTCGCGCTGGCGATCCAGGGCACGACATCCATCGACAGGAACCATAGCGCAACCGCCATGATGAAGACGATGAAGGGAAAGCGATAGAATTGCAGTGCCACGATCGCCGCGGCGATGGTCGCAAGCTCCATGAAGACGAAGCTGCCTTTGATCCAGACATAGAAATCGCGCATCGCCGTCGGCCGGCCGAATTGGGTCCATGCACCGTAGGCATCCTGTATGCCGAACACGGCGAGCGGCGTCATCGCCACGGCGACCGCGATCAGCAGACCACCCGGTGTGCGCAGTTTCTTGACCGTCCAGAGATAGTGCCCGGCGGCGGTGAACAGGCCGGCATAGACAAGCGCAGTGGCCGTCAGCGCCGGCCCGCCCATCTGTGAAAACGCCAGCGTCGAGAACAGCCCCATGGCTGATATCACCACCAGCGCGCCGGCGTACCAGAGCAAATGCACGACATCGAATTTGGGCCCGGAAGCCTGCTGCTCCGGCACGCGCGTGGTGAGGAAAGCCAGCAGGGCGTCGAGCTGCGTCGACGGAAGCACGCCGGCTGTGACAGCCGCGCGCAGATCACCCGTCGAATATCGCATGCACTCTCTCCGCAATGCGCCATTCGACGCCGAACACTGGCCCTTTGTCGCTCACAAAGGCCGAAGCGTTCAATGGCCAAAACCGTTCGCCGCGCGCCTACAGCGCCCTAGCCGCATTCCCCTTGAACAGGATCGGCCCGGTCGGTTGCCCGATCGGCGAGCCGCCTTCGGGCTCAAGCGTGATCTCGAACAGCTGATCCGGGACGGTTTCCGGCAGGGCTTCGAGATCGAGTTGCAGGGTGCGGGACTGACTGGTGACGGCGATGGACTTCGGGCCGATGTCGCGATCCCACAGGGTCCAGACCTGCAGCGTGCGGCCGGCGGGCACGTCGATCGGGCGCAGCGGGATCAGTTCGACGCGGCCGTCGGAGAAGGTGTTGACGATGGCGCCGGTTTCCCTGGTGGCGTCGTTGACCAGCACGGCGACATAGACCGGCTTTCGCTGCGCCAGTGCGATCAGTTCGCGGCGGAGCTGGCGCGACGTCGCGAGCGCGCCGATCAGCACCATGATAAGCATCAACGCCGCGAACACCCCGCCGATCCCGGTGCCGCGCCAGAAGCCGATATTGTCCCACAGCGTTGCGCCGCGCAGCGCGGCGCGGGCGCCGGGCAGCGGGATGGCGGGTTTGACCTTTGTGGAGTCGGCGATGCGGTCCCACAGTGCGGCGCTGGGGGCGAGCGCTTCGGCTGTGGCGTCGAGATCGGCCAATCGCTCGCGCCAGGTGCTGACGGCCCTGGCGAAATCGGCATCGTCGGTCATGCGCGCTTCGGCAGCGGCGAGCTCGGTGCCTTCCAGCAGGCCCATGACATAGTCGGCGGCGAGATCGTCGGTGGAATGCGTGTTGTCGTCGTGCATGCTCATCCCATGCACTCCTGCAGTGCGAACAGACTGCGGCGGATCCAGCTCTTCACGGTGCCGAGCGGCACCTTCAGCCGTCCGGCCAGTTCGCCATGGCTCATGCCATGGACATAGGCCAGCACCACGACATCGCGGCGCGGCCGGTCGATACGCTCCAGGCATTTGCGCAGCGCCGATGTCTCGGGCATCCGCGTCATGGTCGCCTCGCAGTCGATATCGAGCGCGCTGTCGTCGGACGCATCATAGCGATGCTCGTTGCGGTGAATGCTGAGCGCGCGATTGCGCACGACGGCATAGAGCCAGCCGCGCGCCGAGCCGCGATGCGGATCGAACGACGCGGCCGCGCCCCAGATCCGCACGAAGGCATCGTGCACGGCTTCCTCCGCCAGATCCTGCCGGAACAGGATGCGGCGGGCGACGCCGATCATCTTCGGGGCTTCGCTGTTGTAGATCATCTGCAGAGCCGCCCGGTCGCCGGCGGCGCATCGCGCCAGCGCAGCCGACAGCTGTGCCTCGCGCGCGTGGTCGAGGTCCGCTTCGTCGCGCCGGGTCTCGGTGATGGTGCCATTCCCAGTCATGTCCATGCCCTTGCATGGTCAGTCTACCTTTGCCGCACGCAATTGGATGCACCCAAATGAATTTATTTTCAGGGGCGTGCATCCAGTTGGGAGGGCCCGCCGGTAGTCCTTGTGTCGGTCCCGAGGGGATCGCGGAAACACAGGGAGCCACTTATGTCATTTCGTTCGCTTTTCGCCGCCTCTGCAGCATTGCTGCTGATCCCCGCGGCCGCCGCCAATGCCGCCCAGGTCGCAGCCCTGGTCGGTGGCGACACCATTGCGACGGTCGATACCGCACAGAAGAAGGCGACCGGGTCCGTCAAGGTCACTGGTATTTCCGGCGCGCTGGTCGGCATCGACGTCCGTCCGGCCGACGGCATGCTCTACGGGTTGGTCGATGACGGCACCGTGGTCACCATTGCCGCGGACGGCAAGGCGACGGCGAAGTCGAAGCTCGACACCATGCTGGCCAAGGGCGTCACCGCCACCGTCGACTTCAACCCCGTGGCCGATCGTCTGCGCGTGATGGGCTCGGACGGCATGAGCCTGCGTGCCAATGTCGACGACGGCAAGGTGACAAAGGACGGCGATCACAAATATGCCGAGACCGACATGCACAAGGGCGAAAAACCGAATGTCATCGCCGGCGCCTACACCAATTCGGTGAAGGGCACCAAGGAGACCGCGCTGTTCAATATCGATGGCACCATCGGTGCGCTGGTCAAGCAGGTGCCGCCGAATGACGGCATCCTCGGCGCAGTCGGCAAGCTCGACATCAAGCCGGCGGCTGTTGCTTTCGATATCTGGTCGGACGGCAGCAAGAACGAAGCCTGGCTGATGGCCGACGGCACGCTCTACTCGGTCGATCTCGCCACCGGCAAGGCCACCGAAGCTGCCAGAATCTCCGGCATCACCGGCAAGGTGACGGATATCGCGATCATGGGCATGTAAGTCGCACGCTGTGATTTCACGCAACTTCACCAACGAATGCCGCCCTCCATGGGAGCGCGGCATTCGTCTTTCGCAGGACGGATCTGCATTCCGGTGCTGCGCCGGCATTGACTTCATGGGGTCGTTCTGGCGAACTCGATGCAATCGCATTCAGTTCGGATGCATGCCATCCAACACGCGCAGGAACACCTGATGATCGACCTTTACTATTGGAGCACGCCGAACGGCCACAAGATCACGATCTTTCTTGAGGAGGCGGGGCTGCCCTACAAGGTGATCCCGGTGAATATCGGCAAGGGCGACCAGTTCAAGGACGAGTTTCTGGCGATCGCGCCGAACAACCGCATCCCGGCGCTGGTCGATCACGCACCCAAGAGCGGCAGCAAGCCGATCTCGGTGTTCGAGTCCGGCGCGATGCTGCTGTATCTCGCCGAGAAGACCGGGAGGTTCCTGTCGGGCGATGTCGCTGTGCGCTATGACGCGATCCAGTGGGTGTTCTGGCAGATGGGCGGTCTCGGGCCGATGGCCGGACAGAACCATCACTTCCGCAATTACGCGCAGGAAAAGATCACCTACGCCATCGACCGCTATGTGAACGAGACCAACCGGCTCTATGGCGTGCTCAACAAGCGCCTTGCAGATCGCAAATTCATCGCCGGCGACTATTCGATTGCCGATATGGCGAGCTATCCCTGGATCGTGCCCTACAAGAACCAGGGCCAGGACATCAACGACTTCCCGCATCTCAAGCGCTGGCTCGAAAGCATCGCCGAGCGGCCGGCGGTCAAGCGTGCTTACGAGATCGCCAAAGAGGTCAATCCGAATTTCGGCCAGCCGCCGATCCGCACCGAGGAAGAGCGCAAGCTGCTGTTCGGCCAGACCTCGGCTGTGGTGAAGAGTTAGCTCAGAATTACGAGAAGCAATCATGGCGCTGCAACTGTTCGAACTGGTCGGCACCGAAGAAGATCGTCCCTTCAGCCCGTTCTGCTGGCGCATCCGGATGGCGCTGGCACATAAGGGCCTCGACGCCACATCGATCCCGTGGCGCTTCACCGAGAAGGACGCGATCAACAAGCACAAATCCGACAAGGTGCCGGTGCTGCTCGATGGTGAGCGCGCGGTCAACGACTCCTGGGCGATCGCCAATTATCTCGAAGACACCTATCCGGATCGCCCGTCACTGTTCGGCGGCGAGGGCGGCCGCGCCATGGGGCGGATGCTGAACTGGTGGGGCGACACGGTCGTGGTCGCCGGCATGTTTCCGTTCATTGTCGCGGATATTCATGGTCATCTGCGTCCGGTCGATCAGGTCTATTTCCGCGAGAGCCGCGAAGCGCGGTTCAAGAAGTCGCTGGAAGAGGTCGCATCCAACCGCGACACGGGCGTTGATGCCTTCCGCAAGTCGCTTGATCCGATGCGTCTCACCCTGAAGACGCAGCGGTTCCTTGGTGGCGCCGCGCCAAACTATGCCGACTACATCGTATTCGGCCCGTTCCAGTGGGCGCGCGCGATCTCGCCGTTCAAGCTGCTGGCGGAGGACGACGCGATCTATGCGTGGCGCGAAAGAATGCTTGATGCTTTTAACGGCATGGCGCGGAACTCGGCGGGCTATCCGGTCTGAGCTCCACTCTCTACGGGCGATGAGTTGAGCAATCGCTGGTATTCATGTCCGCATACCAGCGTTGTTTCGGTGGTGCTTGGTGTCTTCGTGAGAATCCGAGGATATTCCCTGTAACTCTCGCTATAAGGGAATACCTCAACGATTCACGCTGTCTCACGCGCCAAGGTCTCTATGTCCGTTCCGTCTACCAATCTCGCCGACGATGCCGTGATGTTCGACCTTGCCCCGGTTTCGCTCTGGATCGAGGACTACAGCGATGTGAAGGCGCTGTTCGAGCAGTGGCAGACGCAGGGCGTCGACGACATCGAGACATTCCTGCTCGCCAATCCCGAACGGGTCCGTGAGTGCTCGCAGCACATCCGCATTCTCAAGGTCAATCGCAAGACGCTGTCACTGTTCGGCGCGCGCGACCTGTCTCACCTGACGCTCAGTCTCGGCCTGGTGATGCGCGACGATACGTTCAAGAGTCATGTGTCGGAACTGGCCCAGCTCTGGAGCGGCCGGAATCATTTTTCCAGCCATACGGTCAACTACACGCTGAAGGGTGAGCGCCTCGACATCCAGCTGCACGGCATTGTTCTGCCCGGGCATGAAGAGCGCTGGGATCGCGTGATGATCGCCATCGAGGATGTGACCGAACGTGAAGGCGCGCGTCGTCGCCTCGCGGAGAGCGAGAATTATGCGTTCGGCCTGTTCGCGCATTCGCCGGTGTCGCTGTGGGTCGAGGATTTCAGCGGCGTCAAGCGCCTGGTGGACGACGTCCGCGCGCGGGGCATTGAGGATTTTCGCGTGTTCACGGATGTGCACGAGGAGTTCGTTTTGCGCTGCATGAGCGAGATCCGCGTGCTCGATGTCAACAGCCGTACGCTGGAACTGTTCGGAGCGCCCGACAAGGACACGTTGCTCCGTCAGTTGTCGGATGTGTTTCGCGACGAGATGGAGCCGCATTTCCGCGAACAGTTGATCGACCTCTGGGAGGGCAAGCTGTTCCAGCAGCGCGAGGTCGTCAACTACGCGCTCGACGGCACCAAGCTGCATCTGCTGCTGCAGTTCTCGGTGTTGCCAGGGCATGAGCGCGACTGGTCACAGGTGCAGGTCGCGCTGACCGACATCACCGCGCGCAAGAAGGCGGAAGCCTATCTGGAATATCTCGGCACGCATGACGTGCTGACGCGCACGACGAACCGCTCGTTCTTCGTGGACGAACTCAACCGGCTCGAACGCAAGGGAGCGCAGCCGGTCACCGTGATCGTTGCCGATCTCAACGGGTTGAAGACGGCCAATGACGAATTTGGCCATGCCGCAGGCGACGCCTTACTGCGCCGGGCCGGCGAGGTGTTTGGCGAATTGGTTGAGAAGCCAGCCACTGTCTCGCGGATCGGCGGCGACGAATTCGCCATCCTACTCCCCGGAGTCGATGCTGTCGGCGGCGAGGCGGTGCTTGCCTCGCTGGCGGGACTGATCGAAGTCAACAACCAGTATTATCCGGATCTGATACTGAGCCTCTCTACCGGGATTGCCACCAGCCGGATTGGCGAGCGGCTCGAAGCCGTGGTCAAGCGCGCCGATATGGAAATGCTGCAGGCCAAACGCAGCTACTACGCGCAACCCGATCGTGACCGGCGCAGCGCAGGCATGGTGTAGGCAGGCTGCGGGAGCCGATGCGCAATCGCGCGCCATGCGGATCAGGCACGTCCGTCAGGTCGTGGCGTGCACCGTCGCTGCCTTGGCGCGCAGGCAGTCGCGGCACAGGCAATCGCCGCCTGTGGTCGGCATCGGCAGTTTCGCGGTCTCCTCGGCGCACCAGCAATTGCCCGACAGGTCGCAGCCGAATTCGGTCCCACAGTCCGAACAGGTCAGGCGGCGGTTGAGCGGCTGTGTAGTTTCTGTCCGATAATTCATGAAAGCAGCCCAAATTTCAGCGCGATTTTCATGCCGGGTTCATCTGTTCCACCCGTATATCGGGTGTGGCGCCTGTGACGGCCAGATGCATCATAGGACGAAGGCAGAGTGAGGGAAACCCGATGGCCCGCGACCCGCAAGGTGCGCTGATCGCGCTGAATCGCTTCGGCTTTGGCGCGCGGGGCGGTGCCTCTGGTGATATCGTCAATGCGGCCTCCGATCCTCGCGGCTTCGTGAAGGCCGAGCTGGCGCGCCCCAATGCGGCGCTGCTGGAATTGCCGGGTCTGCAATCGACGACCGAGCTGGGGCAGGCGATGTTCGCCTATCAGCTCGAGGTGAAGATGGCGCGCGAGGCGGCGCTGAAGACACCGGCACTCGTTCCCGTGGAAGCGAGCCCGGCCGCGATGGACAGGAAGCCGGAAGCTCCCGCGATGACCGGCAACGCCACCATGACCGTACAGCCGGATGCGGCGAAGCCGCCGCCGGCCGTCGCGCTGCCGCCCAATGTGGTGCAGAAGAACTATCGCGCAGAAGCGCTGGCGCGGATCCAGCGCGCGACCATTGCCGAAGGCGGCTTCGTCGAGCGCCTGGTGGTGTTCTGGTCGAACCATTTCTGCATCTCGGCCAGCAAGGGCGATCCGGCGCGGATGTGGGCGGGCTCATTCGAACGCGAGGCGATCCGCCCTTATGTGCTCGGCAAGTTTGCCGATATGCTGAAGGCCGTCGAACAGCATCCGGCGATGCTGTTCTTTCTCGACAACCAGCAGTCGATCGGTCCGAATTCGAAAGCCGGCGAGAAGGGTAAGCGCGGCCTCAATGAAAATCTCGCGCGCGAGATCATGGAGCTGCATACGCTCGGCGTCGGCGGCGGCTATACGCAGCAGGATGTGACATCGCTCGCACGCATCATCACCGGCTGGACCTTTGCCGGCCGCGAAGGAAAGATCGGCACGCCCGGCAGCTTCGCCTTCAACGCCAATGCGCATGAACCGGGGCCGCAGCAATTGCTGGGCAAGACCTATGACGACAGCGGCGTCGCGCAAGGCGAAGCAGCGCTCGCCGATCTTGCGCGGCAGCCATCGACGGCGACATTCATCGCCAGGAAATTCGCGCAGCATTTCGTGGCTGATGCGCCGCCACCGGCACTGCTGGCGCGGCTGGAAGGCGTGTTCAAAAAGACCGACGGCGATCTGAAGACGCTGGCGCTGGCGCTGCTCGACTCCAATGAAGCCTGGCAGATGCCAATGACCAAGTTGCGCACGCCCTATGAATATCTGATCTCCACCGGCCGCCTGCTGGCGCGCATCCCCGAAGATCCCGGTCGTTACTTTGCGGGCCTGCAGACGCTCGGCCAACCGCTCTGGACACCGCCGGGGCCGAACGGCTTTCCGGACGGCAATGCCGCCTGGGCCGTGCCCGAAGGCATGAAGCTGCGGCTCGATCTCGCGGCACAGGTTTCGTCGCGCATCCCCGACAGCATGGATCCCCGCGAGATGCTCGACGTGGTCGCCGGCGAGGCGGCCTCATCCGAAACACGACAGACGATCGCGCGTGCGGAGACGCGGCAGCAGGCCTTGACGCTGCTGCTGATGTCGCCGGAATTCCAGAGGAGATGACGATGGACTGCTGTGAAAGCCGGACTTCGCTCGGCACGACGCGCCGCTCGCTTCTGCTGTCAGGCGCGGCCTTTGCCGCCTGGGCCTATATCCCGAAGTTCGCGCGCGCTGCGGACGCGCGCGATCCGCGCCTGATCGTCGTGATCCTGCGCGGCGCGCTGGATGGCCTCGCCACTGTCGCGCCGCTCGGCGATCCGGACTATGCCGGTCTGCACGGCTCGATCGCGCTGACGAAAGACGGCCCGAACGCGGCCATCGCGCTGGACTCGTTCTTCGGCATGCATCCGGGGATGCCGGAATTCGCCCGCGTGTATCGCGACAAGAAAGCGGCCGTCGTCCATGCGGTGGCGACGTCCTATCGCGAGCGCTCGCATTTCGACGGGCAGGATGTGCTGGAGAGCGGCTATGCCGGCCCCGGCCGCGTGCAGTCGGGCTGGCTCAACCGCGCCATTGAATCGCTGCCGCGTGGTGAGCGCGTCTCGTCAGGTCTCGCGATCGGGCCTACGACCCCGCTGGTGCTGCGCGGTGCCGCGCCGACCGTCGGCTGGGCGCCGGTCAATCTGCCGAACGCGGCCGACGACACCGCGATGCGGCTGATGCAATTGTATCAGGACCGCGATCCAGCGCTGGCGACGGCGCTGTCGCAGGGCTTGAAACTCGACAAGATCGCCGTCGGCGATGAGATGAAGCCGAAGGGTGGCGGCAATGCCGTAGCGGCGATGCGCCAGGTCGCACGCGGCGCGGCGAAGCTGATGGCTGCCGATGATGGCCCGCGCATCGCGGCGCTCGCCTTCGATGGATGGGACACCCATGCGCAGGAAGGCGGGCCGGTCGGCCGCCTCGCGCAATTGCTCGGTGGTCTCGATGGCGCGCTAGCGGAATTCGAGAGCGGGCTTGGGCCACATTGGCGCGACACGGTGGTGGTCGTGGCCACGGAGTTCGGCCGCACCGCCAAGATCAACGGCACTGCCGGCACCGATCACGGCACCGGCACGATTGCCTTGCTTGCTGGCGGCGCGATCAAGGGCGGCCGGGTGATTGCGGACTGGCCGGGCCTCGCGAATGGCCAGCTCTACGAAGCCCGCGATCTTGCGCCGACCACGGATCTGCGTGCGATCTTCAAGGGCGTACTCCACGATCATCTCGGCATCAGCGAGCGTGCACTGGCCGAGCAGGTGTTTCCTGACAGTGCGCTGGTGAAGCCGGCGAAGGGATTGGTGGGGTAGCCGACGGCCCAACGTGAAGCGGCTGGAATTCTTACTTCCCCTCTCCCCCAGCGGAGCATAGCTCCGCGCAGCGGGAGAGGGTGGATCGAAGGCGCGAAGCGCGTTCGAGACGGGAGAGGGCCTACTGCGCGCGTGGCTCAGACCCTCTCCCGCCTTCGCTGCGCTCAGGCACCCTCTCCCGCGGCGCGCGGCTTTGCCGCGCTGGGGGAGAGGGGAAGAATCTGCGCGTTTAACTACCCCAGCGTAATCGTATCAATTTCCTTCATCTCCTCCGCGCTGAGCTTCCACTCCGCCGCCTTCACATTCTGCTCGACCTGCTCCACGCGCGTCGCACCCGCGATCACGCTGGAGACTTGCGGGCGGGCGGCGAGCCAGGAGAAGGCGAGTTCGAGCAGCGTGTGGCCACGGGCCTTCACAAAGGCGTCGAGTTTCTCGACGATGGCCTGATTACGCGGCGTGGCGGAGCGATCACGCAAGGCAGGCGCCTTGGCGAAGCGCGAGTCCGCCGGCGGTTCGGCGCCGGGCTTGTACTTGCCGGTGAGCAGACCGTTGGCGAGCGGGAAGAACGGCAGCAGGCCGAGATTGAAATGCTGCGCGGCCGGCAGCAGGTCCTTCTCGATGTCGCGGACCACGAGACTGTATTCGTCCTGGCACGACACGAAGGGCGCAACGCCCATCTGGCGCGCGGCCATCTCGGCTTCGGCGATGCGCCAGGCCGGGAAGTTGGAATTGCCGATGTAGCGCACCTTGCCCTGGCGCACGAGATCGTCGAGCGTGCGCAGCGTCTCCTCGATTGGCGTCAGCGGATCGTAGTCGTGCTGCTGATACAGATCGATATAGTCGGTCTTCAACCGCTTCAGGCTGGCTTCGACGGCGCTCATGATATAGCGGCGCGAGGCGCCCTGCTTGCTGCCGTCATTGCTCATCGGCTTGCAGTATTTCGTCGCCAGCACGATGTCCTTGCGGCGATCGCCCAGCACTTCGCCCAACACCGTCTCGGAGCCACCCATGCCGGCATAGATGTCGGCGGTGTCGAACAGCGTGATGCCGAGATCGATCGCCTTGTGGATGACCTTGCGCGCGGTCTCCAGATCGGTGCGTTGGCCGAAATTGTTGCAGCCGAGACCGACGGCGGAGACGCGAAGGCCGGAGCGGCCGAGATTGCGGATTTCCATGATGAGTGTGCCTTGTGAGGGAAGCGCGGACCAAGGTTATGGCGCGCGCCTCGTCACGCAGCAAGACGCTCTGCATCATGGGAGTCGCGCGGGCGCTCAGGCGATGGCGGAAGCGGACTCGGGCGGTTGAGCTTCGGGCGCGGGCAGGGCGGTCGGGGTCTTCCGCGGCGGGCCGGCGCGCAGGGCTGCGGATGTCATGCGCCGCACAGCGTTTTCCGCGTTACGCGTGATGGTCTTGCGATCAGCGGACATGTCATAGGCGACGGCTTCGCCCCAGCTTACGACGACGTCGATGGCGCCCGACGACAGGATGCCGATGAAATGCGGGATCAGATCGATGTCGCCATACCATGCCACGTTTTCGCGAAAGGCGCGGCCGACCGGCAATCCACCGAAGCCGACATAGGCGATCGACATCGGCTGCACCGTGATCTCTTTGTGACGCGTGGAATCGCCAAGCGCGTGATGCACCGAGCCGACCAGTGCCGAGCGAAACGGCAGCACGCGCATGCCGTCGCTGGAGGTGCCCTCCGCGAACAGGACCACCGCGTCGCCGGACAGCATGCGGTCGCCGATTTCCTGCGCCGTCGCGCCGGTTTTCTGCCGGCGTTCGCGCTCGACAAAAATCGTGCGCTGCAATTTGGCAAGCCAGCCAAACACCGGCCATTTGGCAACTTCGCTCTTGGCAACGAACACCACCGGCGCCCTGGCGCCGATGATAATGATGTCGAGCCATGAGACGTGATTGGAGAGGATCAGGACCGGCGTGTCCGTCGTCCGCTTGCCGACCTCGTGAATGCGCACGCCGATCAGCGCGCAAAGGATGCGGTGAAACAGATGCGGAATACTCTGCTGCCAGCGCAGGCCGAAGGCCAGCGCGATCAGCTGAAACGGCGCCAGCAGCAGCGTCAGCATGGTCAAGGAGATCAGGACGGCGGCGAAACGGATCATGAGTTTGTTATACCGGGGCCGTCTTCCGCAGGCAAAGTCAGTTGCATGAACTAAGGAAACCAAGGCAAAAAAAGCGGTCCCGGTCAGCGCGGCAACTGACGGAGACCGCTGGGGAAGCACCCGATTGGCGACGGGGGGAAGCAACCGGCTGCATGAGGAGCCTAGCCGGGGCGAGTGACATCGCCATGACAACCCGGGATATCCACAGGTGGCATTGCGCCCTATTCGGCCGCGTCCAGCCGGTGGGAGCTGAACACGTTGCCTTCGCGGAGCGCCAGATAATAGTCGCGCTCGGAGAGCTCGTCGGTGTGACGAATGAGGTCGGTCACCGGAGTGTAGCTCAGCATCCGCCCGCCATCGGGCAGCACGGCGCAACTCAGCCGCAGCACCCGGCCATTGGAGAGGCGCAACGTCGTCGGCGTGGAAGTGCCGGCGCGGATCATCTCGACGCGCCTGGCGATGAAGCTGTCGACCTCGTCGTCGGGGAGGGCGTAAGCGTGGATATCGCGCGCGTGATACATCAGCGCAATCAGCGGCGGCTTGCTGTCGGCCTTCTCGTCGGGGAGCGTGAAGTAGTCGCGGAAGGCGCGGTTGATGAATTCGGCGCGGGTGTCGGCATTGAGAAGCACGACACCGATATCGATCTGGTCAAGTGCAGCCGAAAGGCGCTGGGCAGTGGCGTGCTGCTCGTTCTCGCGGGCCCGGGCCGCGCGTCGCAGCCGGATGAGGCGGATTGCCAAAGTAATCCCGACGGCTGCGATCACGATGATCGCCGTTTCAATTCCCGGATCGAGAATCAGTCGCCAATCGTACTGCATCGGCTGTACCTGTGTCCGTACAAAGGTAAGAAACGCAGGTTGGCCTCTGGTTGCGAAAAGGCCCACAATTTCCCGGCGGTATAGCTAACGGCGCGTGAAGAGCCCGGCATCATTTTCCCCTTGTTCGCTTCAAATGCTATCGATGCCACCGGAACCGGCGCCGGCCCCTGAATGTTAGCGCCGGGATTTAAAAAAGGACCCCGATCGAATGCCCTTCACCATTCCGCCGCTGCTGCTGCCGATTTTGATGCTACTGGCCTCGAATATCTTCATGACCTTCGCTTGGTATGGCCATCTCAAATTCAAGGATCACTCGTTGCCCCTCGTCATCATGGTGAGCTGGGGCATTGCCTTCTTCGAATACTGGCTGGCGGTGCCCGCCAATCGCTGGGGCAGCGAAGTTTACAATGCCGCCCAGTTGAAGACGATGCAGGAAGTCATCACGCTGGTCGTGTTTGCTGCATTTTCGGTGCTGTATCTGAAGGAGCCGCTCGGCTGGAATCACGCGCTGGGCTTTGCCTTCATCGCGCTCGGGGCGTTCTTCATTTTCCACAAGTGGTCGTAGCAGCGACCGCTTACTTCCCGGCCGGCGTAATCCGCAAGATCCGTCCCGCTGAACTATCCGTCAGCAGCCACAGTGCGCCGTCCGGTCCTTGCCGGACGTCGCGGATGCGTTCGTTGAGATTTTGCAGGACGCGCTCTTCGGACGTGACCGTGTTTCCGTTGAGCTGTAGCCGCACCAGCATCTGGCCTGCCAGCGCGCCGGTGAACAGGCTGCCCCGCCAGCGCGGGAAGAGATCGCCGGTATAGAACGTCATGCCGGACGGGGCGATCGACGGCACCCAGTATTTCACGGGTTGCTCCATGCCCGCCTTCGACGTGGTTTCGTGGATCTTCGCGCCGGAATAGTCGATGCCGTAGCCGATCACAGGCCAGCCGTAATTCTTGCCCTTGCCGATGATGTTCACTTCATCGCCGCCGCGCGGCCCGTGCTCGGTCTCCCACAACTCACCGGTCGCCGGATTGATGGCGAGGCCTTGCTGGTTGCGATGACCGTAGCTCCAGATCTCCGGCCTGGCGCCGTCGCGGCCGACAAACGGATTGTCCTTCGGTGCAGAGCCATCCGGCGCGATGCGGATCAGCTTGCCGAGATGATTATCGAGACTCTGGGCCTGATCGCGGCCGCTATAGTGTTCGCCGAGCGTAACAAACAGGTTGCTGTCAGGCGCCTGAACAATACGGCAGCCGTGGTGATTGCCCGACGACAGCGGGCCGTCCTGGCGAAAGATCACCTTCATGTCGTCGAGACGCGGCGCGGTGCCATCGATGAGCTTACCGCGTGCGACGGCGGTGCGACCGCCGCTGCCGGAACGTTCCGAGTAGCAGAAGTAGATCGTGGTGTTCTGCGCGTAGTTCTTGTCGGTGATGACGTCGAGCAAACCGCCCTGGCCGACGGCCATCACCTCTGGCACGCCTTTCACCGCAGGCGACAACTGTCCCTGCGGCGAGACGATACGGATGCGACCGGGCCGTTCTGTCACGAGCATGCGGCCCTCGGGGAGAAACGCCAGTGCCCATGGATAAGCGAGACCGGAGGCGACGGTCTGTACTTCGAGCCTGCCGGCCGACGAGCCGAACGAGGTGTTTTCGCCACGGGTGGTCGTGGCGATCAGAAGGGTCGCGGTCACGACGATAGCCGCCGTCAAAGTGACAGTGACCCAGATCACGGGCCTTTTCATCGAAATGGCTCCATCACGGAGTCGCAGGTTGCATAAGCGATGCGCGGCATCGCGGCTGAGTGTTTATGAGTTGTGGGGACCGTCAGAGCGGCATCGCACTCGCCACCGGGATCGACATCACGGTGAGGGCGAGGATGACGCAGAGCGACAGACAGCCAACCGCGAGCGACGCCGCGACGGCGTGGGTCAACCGGGTGGATGCGATGGACGTGGGGCGCGCCTGAAATCCTGCACCCACGCGAAGCGACCGTATCATGGCCGTAAATCCTTCAAATCGCGGGCGAATCACCCGCGTGCTACAAATTCGCAGCTGCGGCAGGCGAGATTTGGGCGGGATTGGCCGTAACTATGGCGGGAAAATGGCATTCGCAGCGCTTATGCCCGCTATTTCAAGGCTTAGGCGTCGGCGACTACGTCCAAGGTATCGTATTCCGACGACGTCGGGTGCCAGTCCATGGAGATAAAACCCGGCTGTGTTTCCACCAGACGCAGCCAGCGGCGGATCGACGGAAAGCTGGACAGGTCGAAATCGCACTTCTCGGCGACGTGGGTGTAACCGTATAGCGCGATGTCGGCGATAGTCAGCTGGCCCGCGGCGAAGAAGTCATGGATCTTGAGGTGATTCTCCATCACCTGCAGCGCGGCATAGCCCCGCTCCATCCAGTCTTCCAGCGCGTGGGTCTGCAGGTCGCGGCCACCGCGCACCAGGCACAGCCAGAAATAGGCGGCACCGAGATTCGGCTCCAGCGCGTGCTGCTCGAAGAACATCCACTGCATGGCTTCGGCACGGTCCATCCGCGATTCCGGCGCCAGAGATGTACCGATGGCAACATACCAGAGGATGGCGTTGGATTCGGCGAGATAGCGGCCTTCGGCGATCTCGAGCAGCGGCACCTGACCGCTGGGGTTCTTGGCCAGAAATTCCGGGGTACGGCTCTCGCCGCGCAGGATGTCTACTTCGATGGCGCGATAAGGCGCGTCCAGGAACGCCAGCGCGAGGCGAACCTTGTAACTATTGCCAGAGCGCTGCATCGAATAGAGTTTGTACATTTGCAGGTGTTCAATTCATTTCAGGTCGAGGCAACTGCGCGATTGGCCATCGCAGATCGCGGTTAGACAATGATGCTGATGCGAGCCTGTCGCAAGGCCCAAGGAATGGAAAAAGTCGAAAACGGCTGCGGCAGTCTGGATTGAGAAAAATGTATGTCAGGCAGCATTCGGCAATGGAAGATCACGCTGCCGCGATCTGTGTGTGAAGGTGCCGCGATGTGCTGTTATCAGCGAGTGCGCGCCGCAGCACGATGATATAGAAAGCGACCATCACCAGAAAGCCGAGCGGCAGTTCGATGGCGCTAGCGATGCTGCGCGTCAGCAGCGGCATGATCCAGGTCAATGCGAGCAGGCTGATCTCATAATCGCGAAATCCTGTGCTGAAGCCGGTTACGATCATGAATGCAATGGCTGGACCGAGAAGCATCAGATCGTAGTCGAGCACGTGCGGCGAAGCGAGAAGGGTTGCGATCAACAGGATGGCGGCCTTGAGATTTGTGTCACGTGCGACGCGCCACGCCCAGACTGCGCTGGCAATCACGGCGATCGAGACGATGCCCTGGATGAGATACGCGGATGCGATATTTCCCCTCCACATCCGTATTGCCGCGAATGCGCTCTGCAGTTTCTCGAATCCGACCTGTCCCTGTTCGAGCAGGAGCTGACGCGATGTCTCGGTAACGGATGCGAAAGCGATCCAGCAGTCGATGCCGAACAAGGCGCTCGTGATACCCGTGAGAGCGATGATGGTGATCGTTGCTGCAGCAATGCATCGCCACTGGGCCGCCGCGAATAACGCCAGCGGAATGACGATGGCAAATTGCGGCTTGTAGGCCATCAGCGCAAACAGGATGCCTGCAAGATAAGGGCGCTGCGGAAGAACGAGCAGGGCGCTGCCGAACAGGCCGGCGGTCAAAAAGCCGTTCTGACCATGCCCGAGATTGATGAATGCCGCTGGGAACGCCATCGCTACCGGGAGCCAAAGGCGATGAACCGCATCAGGCAGGGCGGCTCGTTTCAGGATCGCCAAGATCACGAGCAGGTAGAATACGAAGCTGCCGCCCTGCCAGATGGCAAGCGCGAGCGGGTAAGGGAGCATTGCCAGCGGAGTTGCGACCAGCAGAAAAATCGGCGGATAGAACCAGGCGTAATAGGGGGTATCGCTGCCGAAAAGTTGCTGCTGGCGCGCGTAGTGCGCCGCTACCGTATAACTATCGGGGGCTTTGCCCTCAAGGGCGAGCGCTCCCGCGGTATAGAAGCTTGAGAAATCGGTCCCGATCGGCTTGCCGTTGCGGTCGATCACGCCATCCGAGACCGCAATCCAGCCGGCGAAGGCCAATATGCCCAAAGCGAGCACAATCAGGCTGTAAGCCCGCACGCGTTCGAGGGTCAGCCATGCGCCGTTTTCAATGTGCTGCCAGATCCGGATCATTCTAAGGGTGCATTTTGGCTCAAATCGTCGATTGCGGCGTGCAGTTGACGCTACCGTCCCCCGTTTAACGCTTGCTGAATTGCATCACTTCCAGATGTGTTTTTGCCCAAGCTTCTTGCGATGCAACGTCGCACGCACTAGGGTGCGCCGATCCCAGCAGGATCAGCCATTTTGACGTCGCCGACCGCGGGTCCGCGACCTTTCTCAGGAGAAGATGATGTCGTTTTTGTCCGCTGCGCTCGACCGTGTGAAGCCGTCCGCGACGATCGCGGTGACGGATAAAGCACGTGCGCTGAAAGCAGCCGGCCGCAACGTCATCGGTCTTGGTTCGGGCGAGCCCGATTTCGACACCCCGGCGAACATCAAGCTGGCAGCGATTCACGCCATCGAGGCCGGCAAGACCAAGTACACCGCCGTGGACGGTATTCCCGAACTGAAGGAAGCCATTATCGGCAAGTTTCAGCGCGAGAACGGCCTGACCTACAAGCCGAACCAGATCATCGTCGGCACCGGCGGCAAGCAGGTGCTCTACAACGCGCTGATGGCGACGTTGAACCCGGGTGACGAAGTCATCATCCCGGCGCCGTATTGGGTGAGCTATCCGGAAATGGTGGCGCTGGCCGGCGGCACGCCCGTGTCCGTGGTCTGCACCGCAGAATTCGGCTTCAAGCTGCAGGCTTCCGCGCTGGAAGCAGCGATCACGCCGAAGACCAAGTGGATCATCCTGTGCTCGCCGTCGAACCCGACGGGCGCCGCCTACAAGAAGTCGGAGCTCAAGGCGCTCACCGATGTCCTCGTGAAGCATCCTCACGTTTGGGTGATGACCGACGATATGTATGAGCACCTCGTCTATGACGACTTCGAGTTCACCACACCGGCACAGATCGAACCGTCCTTGTTCAATCGCACGCTGACCGTGAACGGCGTCTCCAAGGCTTACTGCATGACCGGCTGGCGTATCGGTTACGCCGGTGGTCCCGCCGAGCTCATCAAGGCAATGGCGACGATCCAGTCGCAGTCGACCTCGAACCCGTCGTCGATCGCGCAGTGGGCAGCGGTGGAAGCTTTGAATGGTCCGCAGGATTTCATCCCGAAGAACAATGCCGTGTTCAAGGAGCGCCGCGATCTCGTGGTGGCGATGCTGAACCAAGCCTCGGGCATCAACTGCCCGCGTCCGGAAGGCGCGTTCTACGTCTATCCGTCCTGCGCCGGCACCATCGGCAAGACTGCGCCTTCGGGCAAGGTTATCGCCAATGACGAAGACTTCGTCACAGAACTGTTGGAAACCGAAGGCGTGGCGGTGGTGCAGGGTTCGGCCTTCGGCCTCGGCCCGGCATTCCGCATCTCCTACGCGACGAAAACGTCTGATCTCGAAGATGCCTGCAAGCGCATCCAGCGCTTCTGCGGAAATCTTCGGTAACAAAACCTGCCCCGAAACTTTTGACGATTTCGGGGCTTATTCCAAGAAGCGCCTTGTTTTCGACACGGCGCTTCCTTCTTGTCCCCCCGCTATCAAAATCCCCAAGGTGGAGTAACACTATGCGACTTTCCAAGATGTTCGGCCTGACGGCCGTGGCCTTTGCGGCGTCGGTTGCGACCGCAAATGCACAGCAGCCTGGCAGCGTTCAGGTTGGCGTGCTGGAGTGCCGTGGCGGCCAGAACGTCGGCTACGTGGTCGGTTCGAATGCGCACCTCAACTGCGTCTTCCAGAGCGCCGGCGGCCGCGCCGAAGGTTACGTCGCCAACATCCGCCGTTTCGGCCTTGATCTCGGCTTCACCGAAAACACCACGGTGCAGTGGGCTGCCTTCGCTCCGACCACCCGCGTGCCGCGCGGCGCACTGGCCGGCAGCTACGGCGGCGTCGGTACCAACGCATCGGTTGGCCTCGGTTTCGGCGGCAACTTCCTCGTTGGCGGTCCGGGCAACACCTATTCGCTGCAGCCGATCTCGGTGCAGGGCCAGACCGGCTTGAACGTCGCCAGCGGCATCGTGCAGCTCGAACTGGAAGCGACCGGTCCGGTCAGCGGTCATCGCTACAACAAGAAGCGCCGTCATCGCAGCCATCGCTAAGCGATCGCCAGCGCTGTGATCGCGTAAGCGATCCGGCAAGGTTAACGAAAAGGCCCGCGCGAGCGGGCCTTTTTTGTTGCGCGCGCTACACGTGCGCCGCTGTCATTGGGCGGTATCATTAGCTATGGATAGTCGATCCACATCCTTACTTCCGTTCATCACCCGGAGATTCCTGATGGTCCGCCTCTCATCGCTCGTTCTCGGTATCGCTGCCGCCGCCTTTTTCACTGCATCGCAAGCGCAGTCGCAGCAAGGCGTGCAGGTCGGTGTCTTGAATTGCCGGGGCGGAGCCAGCGTCGGATTCGTCGTGGGCTCGGTGACCAATCTCGGCTGCGTGCTCACCGGTACCGGTCGTCCGGATCAGCCTTATGTCGCCACGATCCGCAAGGTGGGCATCGATCTTGGTATTACCGAACAGACCGCGCTATCCTGGGCCGTGTTCGTGCCGGTGAACTATAGCGGTCCCGGCGATCTGTCCGGCAACTATGCGGGCGCGCAGGGCAGCGCGTCGGTTGGTGTCGGCGTCGGCGCGAATGTCCTGGTTGGCGGTTCGCAAAACGCCTTCTCCCTGCAGCCGCTCAGTCTGCAGGGGTCGGTGGGACTGAATGTCGCCGCCGGCCTGCAGAGCCTGGAGTTGCGCCCCGGTCGCTGATCCCGCGGCGATCGCTCGCACAAATTCATCCGGCTTCGCCCATGGCGGAGCCGGATTTTTTATGGCGCAATCCGATCACGTTCATCGCAGCGCAGCAACTTTTCCATCTTGCCAAATATCCGGACCGGGCGGAGCATTGACCGCCGACCCAATCATGGGCCGAGCTCCACATGAGGAGGCGGCAATGGGACAAGACCTGAGAAGTCCCCGCGGTCCACAAGGCAATGCCGCAAAGTGCATTGCGCTGGTGGGCCCTTTCCAGAGCGGAAAAACCACACTGCTTGAAGCGATCATGGCCCGCACCGGGGCGATCCCGCGGGCCGGCAGCGTCGACAATGGGACAAGCATCGGCGATGCCAATGCGGAAGCCAGAGCCCACAAGATGGGCGTCGGCCTGACGGCTGCGACCACCACCTTCATGGGCGACAGCTACACATTCATCGACTGTCCGGGTTCGGTGGAATTCGCGCATGACATGCGCGCGGCATTACCCGCCGTCGATGCAGCCATCGTGGTTTGCGAGGCGGATGCGCGAAAATTGCCGCAGCTGCAATTGATCCTGCGCGAACTCGAAGACCTCGGCATTCCCAGATTTCTGTTTCTCAACAAGATCGACCGCGCCCACAAGCGCGTGCGCGAGACGCTGGCGACATTGCAGCCGGCCTCGCGCGTGCCGCTGGTGCTGCGGCAGATCCCGATCTGGAACGGCGACCTTGTCGCCGGCTTCGTCGATCTCGCGCTGGAGCGCGCCTTCGTGTATCGCGAGCACAAGGCGTCCGAAGTCATCAAGCTCGAAGGCGGCGATCTCGACCGCGAGAAGGAGGCGCGTTTCTCCATGCTGGAGAAGCTTGCGGATCATGATGACGCGCTGATGGAGCAGTTGCTTGACGACATCGCGCCGCCGGCCGACGCCGTGTTCGACGATCTCGCGCGCGAATTGCGCGAAGGTCTGATCTGTCCGGTGCTGCTGGGCTCGGCAATGCGCGAGAATGGCGTGCTGCGGCTGATGAAGGCGCTACGCCACGAGGCACCCGGCGTGGCCGAGACGGCCAAGCGCCTCGGCGTGCCTGACAGCAAGGATGCGATCGGTTACGTGTTCAAGAGCAGCCATCTACAGCATGGCGGCAAGCTGTCTTACGCGCGCGTGCTGAGTGGTCATCTCGATGATGGCGCAACATTGCTGTCCTCGTCGGGCGAAAGCGGGCGTGTCTCCGGCATTCTTGCGGCGAGCGGCGGACATGACAGCAAGCGCGCATCGGCCGAAGCGGGCGAGACCGTCGCGCTCGGCAAGCTCGATCATGTCAGGACCGGCGACACGATCTCGACCGGCAAGACTGCGCCGGCCTCTGTCGTGAGCGTCATAGCTGCATCGCCCGTGCTGGCGATGGCGCTAGCGTCCGCCGATCGCAAGGACGACGTCAAGCTCGGGCAGGCGCTGTTGCGGCTGACCGAGGAAGATCCGTCGCTTGCGGTGGTCAATAATGCGCAGACCCATGACGTGGTGTTGTGGGGGCAGGGCGAGATGCATCTGCGCGTGGCGATGGAGCGCCTGCACGAACGCTTCGGCATCAACGTCAAATCGCATGCGCCGGTGATCGGCTATCAGGAGACCATCCGTAAACCGATCACCCAGCGCGGCAGGCACAAGAAACAGTCCGGCGGTCACGGCCAGTTTGGCGACGTTGTGCTGGAGATCGGCCCGTTGCCGCGCGGCGAAGGCTTTGCATTCCAGGAAAAGGTGGTCGGTGGCGCGGTGCCGCGCAACTACATTCCCGCGGTGCAGGAAGGCGTCGTCGACGGGCTGCAGCGTGGCCCGCTTGGTTTCCCCGTCATCGACGTGCAGGTGACGCTCACCGACGGGTCCTATCACAGCGTCGATTCTTCCGATCAGGCGTTCCGGACGGCTGCCCGCATCGGTTTCACCGAAGCGCTGCCGCAATGCCAGCCGGTGCTGCTGGAGCCGATCCATACGGTGGAGATCGTCTGTCCCACCGAGGCCACGGCCAAGGTCAACGCCATCCTGTCAGGACGGCGCGGCCAGATCCTCGGCTTCGATACCCGCGACAACTGGCCGGGCTGGGACACGGTGCGCGCGATGTTGCCGGAAGCGGAGATCGGCGACCTGATCGTCGAACTCCGATCGGCCACCGCCGGTGCCGGCAGCTTCACCCGCAGCTTCGACCATATGGCCGAAGTCTCGGGCCGCGCTGCCGACCAGATCGTCGCGGCGCATCGGGTGGCGGCTTAGTCGGGATCAGGGACTATCGATTCCAAACGGTTTCAATGATGTTTTAAACATCGTTGAAGCCGTTTTATATTTGATATAAGACTCTCTAAACAGGAAGATTAGCTTGATCACATCGTTTCAGATGCGCGCAGCGCGGGCGTTGTTGGGGATCGATCAAAAGCGGCTGGCGGAACTGGCCGGCGTCTCGCTGCCGACGATTCAGCGCATGGAAGCGAGTGATGGCAACGTCAGAGGCGTGGTGGATTCGCTGATCAAGGTTGTCGATGCCCTCGATCGCTCAGGCGTCGATTTGATCGGCGAGAATGTTCGCAGCGATTCCGGCGGACGAGGGGTGAGGCTGAAACAGCCCGGTCCACCACCGAAACTTGAAGAGCCAAAGCTGACGGATTGAGAACGGGCCGCGGCCTCGATCGAGATTCGCGGCGAGTGACAGGGGCGAGTCGGGAATGGACATTTCCAGAAATCGCGCGCGGGGGTCGCATCAGCCGACCTTCGCCGAACTGTTCACGCCAAAATTGATCACGGTACTGCGCGAAGGCTACGGCATCGCCGATCTGCGCGCCGACATCTTGTCCGGCTTGACGGTGGCGATCGTGGCGCTGCCGCTGTCGATGGCGATTGCCATCGCCTCGGGGACTTCGCCGGATCGTGGCCTCATCACCGCGGTGATCGGCGGCTTCCTCGTGTCTGCGCTGGGTGGAAGCCGCTTTCAGATCGGCGGCCCAGCCGGCGCCTTCATCGTGCTGGTGGCTGCCACCGTGAGCCGACATGGCATCGATGGACTGATCCTCGCCACCATGATGTCGGGCTTTTTTCTGACGGTGGCCGGCTATCTCCGGCTTGGCACCTACATCAAGTTCATTCCCTATCCGGTCACGGTCGGCTTCACAGCCGGCATCGCCGTCATCATCTTCGCCAGCCAGATCAGGGATCTTTTGGGGTTGACGCTGGCTGGCAAGGAGCCGGGAGATCTCGTTCCCAAGCTGGAGGCACTGGGTTCCGCGTTGCCGACGGTGAACGCTGCGGCCGTTGCCGTTACCATCGTCTCGCTTGCGATCATTGTCGGGCTTCGGACGCTGCGGCCATCCTGGCCCGGCATTCTGATTGCGGTGGTCGTGAGCGCCGTCGCGGCAGCTTCGTTGGCGCTGCCCGTGGAAACCATCGGCACCCGCTTCGGGGGCATTCCGCAATCGTTTCCGTTGCCGACGCTGCCCGCGATGTCCTTCGCCAAATTGCAGGCCATCCTGCCCGATGCCATTGCCTTCGCGCTGCTCGGCGCCATCGAATCGCTTTTGTCGGCGGTTGTTGCCGATGGCATGACCGGGCGGCGGCACCGGTCGAACTGCGAATTGGTGGCGCAAGGCGTTGCCAACATCGGCGCAGCCTTGTTTGGAGGAATCTGCGTGACCGGCACCATCGCGCGGACCGCGACCAATGTCCGGGCCGGCGCGCATGGGCCGGTTTCGGGCATGCTGCATTCTGTATTCCTGCTGGCGTTCATCCTGATCGCAGCGCCACTGGCGAGCTACATTCCGCTCGCTTCGCTGGCCGCCGTGCTGGCGGTGGTGGCGTGGAATATGGCGGAGAAGCATGAGTTCATCACGCTGTTGCGTTCGTCATGGGGCGATGCGCTGGTCCTGCTGGCGACGTTCCTGCTGACGATTTTTCGCGATCTCACCGAGGGCATCCTGGTTGGCTTCGCGCTTGGCGCCGTGCTGTTCATTAATCGCATGGCGGAGATCACGGGGATAGAGGCTGATGGGCCGCTGGTCGCTGCCGATCGCGCGGATGATGCCAATGGCGATCGCGCACCATACGATGCGGCGTTGGCGAGCGATCCGGATGTAATGGTCTATCGCATCACCGGCGCTTTCTTCTTCGGCGCTGCCTCGACCATTGGTTCGGTGCTCGACGGCTTCTCGGATCGCCACAAGGCTTTCGTGATCGATTTTGCCGCGGTCCCCTTCCTGGATTCGACTGCTGCGAATGCGATCAAGGGCATTGCCGAGAAGGCAAAGCGACAGGGCGTCCGCGTGATTCTCACCGGCACCTCGCAGGGCGTGCGCCGGGCGCTGCTGACCCACGGCGCGCGACCGCCACTGGTCAAATACCGTGCTGATGTAGCCGTGGCCGTCAGCGAGATCAAGACCCGACGCGCTGCAGCGATCCAGGAGACGTCGAGCTGATGGCATCGGCAGTTGCTCGCAGCTGCAGTATTGATCGTCTGCATGGTTGTCGGACTTGCTGTGCGCCGCAAAACTGTCTGATGATTAAGAGCCCCTGCATGATTTTTATGCTACGCACGCTTCCGCCTGAAGCGAAGGATGAATGATGCCGAACGAGACCACGCCCCGCGCCGCCTGTTTGATCGGCTGGCCTGCCGCGCATTCGCGCTCGCCGCTGATCCACCATCACTGGCTGCGCAGCATGGATATTCCGGGCGGTTACAGCATCGAGTCGATCCCGCCGGAAGGCGTAGCCGAATTCGTGATGAACCTCTCCAAGCACGGTTACATCGGCGCCAATGTGACGATCCCGCACAAGGAGCGCGTGCTGAAATTGACCTCCCCGGATCGCCGCGCGCGGGCGGTCGGGGCTGCCAACACGCTATGGTACGACCACGGCACGCTGCGCGCGACCAATACGGATATCGAGGGCTTCATCGACAATCTCGATCATTGCGCGCACGATTGGGACCACACCGACGATGCCCTCGTGCTTGGCGCCGGCGGCTCGTCTCGCGCGGTGGTGTTCGGATTGCTCGATCGCGGCATCAAGCATGTCTATGTCGCCAATCGCAGTCTCGATCGCGCTGAGGCAATGGCTGCGCAATTCGGTTCGCGTGTCGTGCCGCTGGCGTGGGAGAATGTCGCCAGCATATTGCCGCGCGCATCCTTGCTCGTGAACACCACGTCGCTCGGCATGAGTGGCCAGCCGCCACTGGCCGTCAATCTCGATCTGTTGCCTGACCAGGCGGTCGTCGCCGATCTCGTTTACGTGCCGCTCGACACGCCGCTGCTCGCCGCGGCCCGCGCGCGAGGCCTCCGCACTGCCGATGGACTCGGCATGTTGCTGTATCAGGCCGTGCGTGGTTTCGAGCTATGGTTCGGGCAGCGTCCCGACGTGACGCCGGAACTGCGTCGCCTCATCGAGGCCGATCTCACAGTGGCGTGAGCGGGGAATAGCTATTTGGCCTCAGGGTTTCCATTTGCAGCGGTGGGCGCTGTCTTCAAAGGAAATTCCCCTATGGTTTCGATCGTATCGACTTCGGCTCGCGTGTTTGCGGGCTCACTTCTCGCTGGTTCATTGCTGATTTCTGCCGCATCGGCACAACAGCCGCAACCCCTGCGCATCCGTGGTGCCATCGAAGCCGTCGATGGCGCGGTGCTGACGATCAAGACGCGCGACGGCGATGAGCGTAAAGTGAAGATGACGGACAATGTCACCGTCACAGGCATTGCCAGAACGACAATGGCCGAGGTGAAGCCCGGCTCCTATATCGGCGTGACAGGCATGCCACAGGCCGATGGGTCGCAAAAGGCCATCGCGATCCATATCTTTCCGGAAGCGATGCGCGGCACCGGCGAAGGCTCGCGCCCCTGGGATCTGCGCCCCAACAGCAGCATGACCAATGCCACCGTCGATCAGAAGGTCCAGGCCTCCGATGGCCAGACGGTGACGGTGAAGTACAAGGACGGGGAAAAGAAAGTGACCGTGACGCCTGACACACCGATCGTGACATTCGTGCCGGGCAACAAAGATGAACTCAAGCCCGGCGCCAAGATCATCATCATGGGCGCTACCAAGAAGGATGACGGCACTTTCGAGACGGCGCGGGTCAATGTTGGGCTGGATGGGTTGACGCCGCCGATGTGAGAAACTCGAAACAGCGGAGAAGCTCTTGCGCAGACCATTCCTCGCACCGTGCCTCATCCTCGCATCTCTGTTGTTGTCTGCGCCGCACTTCGCTGCTGCGCAGACATCACCCTCAACGACGGAGCGGGTGCTGAACCTGCCTGTTCATGGCGGCGATCAGCAGCGCGTGCTCTACGTCAGTCCATCGCATCCACGCGCAACCATCGTGATGCTGCCCGGCGGAACAGGCGATGTAGGCATCGCCCGGGATGGCGAAATAGCGCACGGTAACAACTTCGTCGTCCGTTCGCGCGTGCTCTGGAATGCTGCGGGTTTCGCGGTGCTGATCTCCGACGCCGTCGATAGTCAGAACTTGCGCGGGCTGCGCAGCTCGCCGCAATATGCAGCACTTGTGGGCGATCTCGTCGCTGCGGCTCACGCGCAGGCGCCGGGACCGGTCTTCCTGCTCGGGACCAGCCAAGGCTCGATTGCGGCGATGAACGGCGCAGCGAATCTGCGTGACGGTCAGATCGCAGGTATCGTGCTCACTGAGTCGGTGTCGCGCCTTGGTGGCAGCCACGAGACGGTGTTCGACGCGCATCCTGAACGAGTCAATGTGCCCGCACTCGTCGTTGCCAATTCAGACGATCGCTGCAATGTGGCACCGCCGGAAGACGCCGACAAGATCGCAGCAGCGATGACTGGCGCGCCGCGCGTCGAGGTCCTCAGGGTCAGTGGCGGAGATCAGCGCTCGTCCACGGATTGCGGATCGCTGTCTCCGCACGGCTATTACGGCATCGAGCAAAAAGTCGTCGATACGATCGCCGCGTGGATCGACGCGGCGATCTGACGAGTCCTCACTGCACCAGCACGTGCCTGTCGATCTCGGCGATCGAATTCACGCCGCACAGGCCCATGGTCACGCTGAGTTCGTTGCGCAGGATGTCCAGGGCCTTGGTCACGCCGGGGCCGCCATAGGCACCGAGGCCGTAGATATAGGCGCGGCCGATCATGCAGGACTTGGCGCCGAGTGCGAGCGCACGCATCACGTCCTGCCCCGAGCGGATGCCGCTGTCGAACATCACTTCGATCTCCGAGCCGACGGCATCGGCGATCCCCGGCAGTAC
Source organism: Tardiphaga sp. 42S5 (assembly GCF_034044155.1). Classification (NCBI taxonomy): domain Bacteria; kingdom Pseudomonadati; phylum Pseudomonadota; class Alphaproteobacteria; order Hyphomicrobiales; family Nitrobacteraceae; genus Tardiphaga; species Tardiphaga sp. 42S5. Next base: position 2,269,427 of record NZ_CP139027.1, read on the forward strand.
CGAGATTGACGACGGTGCGCCGTCGAGCTGACGTCCGCCGTGGTTGGACACGACCATCGCCTGCGCGCCGACCTTCACGGCTTCGCGGGCATCCTCGATATCGTGAATGCCCTTGATCACGATCTTGCCGGGCCAGATGCTGCGGATCCAGTCGAGATCCTTCCAGTTCAACGACGCATCGAATTGCGATGCTGTCCACTGTGCGACGGAGCCGAGATCGTCGGTGTTCTTCACGAAGCCGGCGATGTTGCCGAAGTTGCGCCGCTTGGCTTTCAGCGTGCGCACCAGCCAGCCGGGCTTGCTCATAAAATCGATCAGGTTCTTCACATTCAAGATCTGAGGCGGCACCGACAGGCCATTCTTGATGTCGGCATGACGCTGGCCGATCACCTGCAGATCGACGGTCAGCACCAGCGCGCTGCACTTCGCCTTGATGGCGCGCTCGATCAATTCCTTGATGAAGCCGCGATCCTTCATGACATAGAGCTGAAACCAGAAAGGCTTTTCGACATTCTCGGCGACGTCTTCGATGGAATTGATCGACATCGTCGAGAGCGTATAGGGAATGCCCGCCGCCTGCGCCGCCCGGCAGGCGTGAATTTCGCCGTCGCCATATTGCAAGCCAGTTGAGCCGACCGGTGCGCAGATCAGCGGCATGGTGACCTTCTCACCGAGAATGGTCGTCGAGGTGTCGCGATTGGCGATGTCGACCAGAATACGCTGGCGGAATTTCAGCTTCTGCAGATCCTCGCAATTGGCACGGAACGTGTCTTCGCTATAGGAGCCATGGTCGACATAATCGAAGAACGCCTTCGGCACGTTGCGCTTGTGCTCGAGGCGAAGATCTTCGATGCAGGTGATATGCTTCATGAGATGTCCCAGCCGTTCTTGTCTTTGCTTGTATTTGCTTGTTTCGGTGTCATCTAGCATGGTTAGGCGGTCCGCCATATCATCCTTGTCATCGGGATGTCGTCGAAATTGAAGGAGGCCAGAATGTCCGGCTCCAAGACAAATCCAGCGGCGCACGGGGCCGGCAAGGCAGCCGAGGACGAAGAAAAGCGACAGCTGGAAGTTGCGCTGGACGAAGGGTTGGAGGAGACTTTTCCGGGCTCCGATCCGGTCAGTGTGACCCAGCCTGCCCATTCAAAGGCGGACGCGCATATCAAGCGAAAGGGCTGAGCGGGCCGGGTTCCGGTCGGCTGATGGTCCATCGAAGACATTACATGAAAGGTAAGGTATATAAGTAATATCAATGGCTTGTCGTCGATCGCGTGCTCCGGGCCTTGGTAATGATTCATCATATTTTTTGAAGCGATTTTAGGGGCCGTAGCCTTATAAGTCCGTCACATATATGGCGCTGCCAATGGGTCAGTCGCCTGAGACAGGGTTTTGAGCCATTGCGCAAGGCGCGAGGGCATTGGGGGTTACCATGAGCCGTAAATATTTCGGGACAGACGGCATTCGCGGCCGCGCCAATGGTTTGATCACGCCGGAACTGGCACTGAAAGTCGGGCAAGCTGCAGGTCTTGTGTTTCAGCGCGGCGAACACCGTCATCGTGTCGTGATTGGCAAGGACACCCGGTTGTCCGGCTACATGATCGAAAATGCGATGGTGGCAGGCTTCACGTCGGTCGGCATGGATGTGCTGCTGGTCGGGCCGATGCCGACGCCAGCCGTGGCGATGCTGACCAAGTCGATGCGCGCCGATCTCGGCGTGATGATTTCCGCATCGCACAATCTGTTCGAGGACAACGGCATCAAGCTGTTCGGACCGCTCGGCTACAAGCTGTCGGACGATGTCGAGAAGAGAATCGAGGAATTGCTCGACGAGAATCTCGACAAGAGACTGTCGCAGAGCGCCAGCCTCGGTCGGGCGCGCCGCATCGACGGGGTGCATGATCGTTACATCGAATTCGCCAAACGCACGCTGCCGCGAAATCTCAGCCTCGATGGTTTGCGCGTCGTCATCGATTGCGCCCATGGCGCCGCCTACAAGGTGGCGCCGGAGGCGCTCTGGGAACTCGGCGCGGACGTCATCTCGATCGGTGTCGAGCCCGACGGTTTCAACATCAACAAGGAATGCGGATCGACCGCACCGGAAGCGCTGAGCCGCAAGGTGCGCGAGATGCGCGCCGATATCGGGATTGCGCTGGATGGCGACGCCGATCGGCTGATCATGGTCGACGAGCGTGGCCATCTGGTCGATGGCGACCAGTTGCTCGCCGTTATCGCGCAGAGCTGGAAGGAAGACGGGCGGCTTGCCAAGCCAGGCATTGTCTCCACTGTGATGTCAAATCTCGGTCTGGAGCGCTTCCTGAAGGGGCAGGGCATCGACCTCATCCGCACCGCGGTGGGCGATCGCTATGTGCTCGAGCAGATGCTGCAGCACGGCTACAATGTCGGCGGCGAGCCATCGGGCCATATCATCATGTCGGACCATGCGACGACAGGCGACGGTTTCGTGGCCGCGCTGCAGGTGCTGGCCGTGGTGACCAAGCTCGGTCGGCCGGTGTCGGAAGTTTGCCACCTGTTCGATCCGTTGCCGCAGATTCTGAAGAATGTGCGTTATCGCAGCGGCAAGCCGCTCGATGATGCGGAAGTGAAATCCACCATCGCTGCCGGCGAACAACGCCTCAATGGTCATGGTCGTCTCCTGATCCGCCCGTCGGGCACGGAGCCAGTCATCCGCGTAATGGGAGAGGGCGATGACCGCGTGATGGTCGAGGAAGTGGTGGATTCCATCGTTGACGCGCTGGGCCACGCAGCCGCGGCGTAAGATTCTTGTTCGTTCGCTCTGGCCAAGGCGCCAGCGCGCGATCACTGCCGAACTGACATGAAGAGCCGTCTTGCCCGAATATTGATCGGGTGAGGCGGCTCTTCCGCGTTTTGATAGCTCGCTCCAGGCAGCTAAGTCCTTGTTAACCTCTGGCGATGCCGCGGCGCATTGCAGCGCGTTTTGATAGCAAGACATTGTTAGTAACTGTGGCGACGCAGTGGCGTGATGGAATTTGCGTGCATTTTCGTCACCAAATATCAACCTTAAAAGTTAGGGTTAAGCGCCGCTTAAGGAGTTGGTGTCATCGTCCGTTTGTGAGTTTCCGAGTGTGAGGCCTCCATTAGTTGCCTCTTTGGCCCAAAAGGACGAAGCCAATGCGTAGCGTTAAATTCATTCTGGCCGCGGGCGCGGCTTCCCTGATGTCGACCGCCGTTCTCGCTGCCGACATGCCCATTGCTCCACCGCCTCAGATGTATGCGCCGCCGCCGGTCGAAGATTTCGGTGGCTGGTACCTGCGCGGCGATATCGGTTTCAGCAACCAACGCGTCAAGAACATCGAGATGGGTGACGGTCGCAACGCCAATCTCCTCTCGCTTCAGCAGACCACTGCCTTCGATACGGCTGGCATCTTCCAGCTCGGCGTCGGCTATCAGTTCAACAACTGGTTCCGCGGTGACGTCACCGGCCAGTATCGCGGCAATTCGAACTTCAAGGGCACCGATCACGTAACGTTCCCGTCGAGCGGCCTCGTTGGTACCGGCGTCAACAACTATAACGCCACCAAGTCCGAATGGGTGGTGATGGCCAATGGTTACGTCGATCTCGGTACCTGGTGGTGCGTGACCCCGTTCGTCGGCGCCGGCGTCGGCATGGCTCGCGTCAATATCGGGAACTACACGGATAACGGTGCGATCAATGTCGGCTCCGCCGGCGGCGTGCCCTTCATCGGCGGCCCGTTCCCGAGCTACGCAAGTGCACCGGCTGCATCGAAGTGGAACTTCGCATGGGCCCTGCACACGGGCCTGGCTTACAAGGTCAATCCGGCAATGACCGTCGAACTCGGCTACAGCTACATGAATCTCGGCGATGGCCAGACCGGGCCGGTCTCGACCTATGACGGCTTCACCCGCGGCGTGGCGATGCAGTTCAAGGACATCACCTCGCATGACCTGAAGCTCGGCGTGCGCTGGAACCTCGACAGCCCGCCGGCCTATGCGCCGCCGCCGTTGATCCGCAAGGGCTAAGGCAAGCGCTGATCGCCTCAACTATCTTAAGAGACCTTAACGGCGCGGGAGATTCCCGCGCCGTTTTGTTTTGCACGGGTAGTATCATCGCAACCAATGATTAAGGTTAACAGCGGATGATCGAGACAGTTCGGTGAGTTGAGGAATTGTCGTGATGCGTAGACTTCTGATCGCTGCAGCGCTGCTGGGCGCAGTGCAAACCGCTCAAGCGGCTGACATGCCGGATTTTCCGGTGCTCCGCGGTTCGTTCCCCGAGGGACTGAGCTCAACACGCGCGATCTGGGACGGCTTCTATGTCGGCGGGCAGGCCAGTTATGGCTCGTCCAACATGAATTTCAGAGGCGCGAACGACCAGATTGCAACTGGCTTGATGGCATATTCGCCATTGACGTTGCAAGACGTTCCGGAGCTCGGAAAATCCAGCGATCAACGGACCGGCTACGGCGGCTTTATCGGCTACAATTCACAGTGGGAAGATGTGGTCCTCGGATTGGACGCGAGCTTTGCTCATGGGAATTTTCATGGCGGATCGTCGCCCACTCCTTTCAGATACATCAACGGCCTCGGTCAGCTCGCGACCCAGGCAAGTTCAGTGGCCTCGGTCGATATGAAAGATTTTGGCTCACTGCGAGGGCGCGCCGGCTATGTGATCGGAAACTTCCTGCCATACTTGTCCGCAGGCTTTGCGTTGGGACGTGCAGATATCGACCGGACCGTCAGCCTGCTTGGCAATTTCGACCCCTTGGTTACGACCAGATCCAGCCAGAAAGATCATTTCGTCTACGGCTATTCTGTCGGTGCTGGTGTGGACGTCATGCTGGTCGCTGGGTTCTTCCTGCGCGCCGAGTATGAATATCAACGTTTTGCGACGCCTGTTGATATTAACATCAACACTGTGCGCGGTGGTCTCGGCTACAAGTTCTGATCGTCGGGCACGCACGGCGCGGGCTGCGACCCGCGCCGTTGTTGACAACGATTATGCTGAATGCTGCTCTCACACTGGTTGAATGTGGGGCACTCATCATGAAAATCTATGGCGATCTGAATTCCGGCAATTGCCTGAAGGTGAAGTGGGTGAACGATCACCTCAAGCTTCCCTACACATGGATCAATGTCGACACCAGCAAGGGCGAGAGCCGGACGCCGGAGTTTTTGGCGCTCAACGGCGCCGGGCAGGTGCCGACCGTCGTATTCGATGACGGCCGCCCGCTCGCGCAGTCCAATGCCATCATCCGCTATCTTGCCCGCGGCAGCGATCTGATCCCCGCTGATGCCTATGAAGCCGCCAAGATGGATGAATGGCTGTTCTGGGAACAATACAGCCACGAGCCCTATATCGCGGTGTGCCGCTATCAGATTGTCTATCTCGGCAAGACGATTTCGGATCTCGATCCCGAAAAGCTCAAGCGCGGCTATTTCGCGCTGGCGCGCATGGAACATCATCTGACCTCGTCGCGCTTCCTTGTCGGTGATCGCATATCGCTGGCGGACGTGTCGCTGCTGGCCTATACGCGCGTCGCCCATGAGGGCGGCTTCCATCTCGATGGCTATGCATCGATCAGGCGCTGGATCGCCGACAGCGAGACGGCGTTGGGCATCGTATGAGCATGAAGGTCGTACTGCGGCCGGCGTGCCGCGAGGACGTTGCAGCGATCGTGGCGATGTTGGCCGATGATGCGCTCGGCCGTGGCCGCGAGCGCATCGAGGATCCGCTGCCGCAATCTTACTGCGAGGCCTTCGACAAGGTCGCGCATGACCCAAATATCCAGTTGATGGTTGCAGAAGGCGGCGATGGCAGCGTGGTCGGATGCCTGCAGCTCTGCATCCTGCCGGGCTTGAGCTCGCAGGGCGCCTCGCGTGCCCTCATCGAGGATGTTCGTGTGTCGACGACGCTGCGCAGCCAGGGTGTCGGCGAACAACTGGTGCGATGGGCCATTGGCGAGGCACAGGCGAGGGGATGCAAACTTGTCGAGCTGCTGACGCATCAGACCCGGGTCGATGCCCAGCGATTCTACAAGCGGCTCGGTTTCGCCGACAGCCATGTCGGCATGACGTTCCGCTTCTAGGCAACGCGCGATCACCATCTCGTCCGGCGGACGCCGCGCGGCGCCGTCATTGCAAGGCATCAGCAAAACCGATGGTGGTACGCCGGGACGGGCGACGTCATCCGGCCATCAATCACGCGTGATAGCGCGGAAGTCGCTTGACGCTCCGGGTTGGTTCCCATATCCACGCCAGCGGGACACCTCCCCCCAACGGGAGGCTAGCTATCTGGAAGGATAGATTATGACTGCAGCGAAGCCTTCTTCGCGGCCCAACGTGCCGCATTTCTCCTCCGGCCCCTGCGCCAAGCGCCCCGGCTGGACCCCCGAAAAACTCACCGACGCAGCCCTTGGCCGTTCGCACCGTGCGAAGATCGGCAAGAACAAGCTCAAACTCGCGATCGATCTGACGCGTGAAGTGCTTGAAGTGCCCGCCGATTACCGCATCGGTATCGTGCCGGCATCGGATACGGGCGCCGTTGAGATGGCGCTGTGGTCGCTGCTCGGGCCGCGTCCCGTCACCACCATCGCCTGGGAATCCTTCGGTGAGGGCTGGGTCTCCGACATCGTCAAGGAGCTGAAGCTCAAGGACGTCACCAAGCTGCATGCCGGCTATGGCGAACTTCCCGACCTGTCGAAGGCCGATCCGAACTCGGACATCGTCTTCACCTGGAACGGTACCACTTCCGGCGTGCGCGTACCGAATGCCGACTGGATCAAGGCTGACCGCGAAGGCCTGACCATTTGCGACGCGACCTCGGCCGCTTTCGCGCAGCCGCTCGACTGGGCGAAGCTCGATGTCGTCACCTTCTCCTGGCAGAAGGCGCTCGGCGGCGAAGCGGCTCATGGCATGCTGGTGCTGTCGCCCCGCGCCGTCGCGCGTCTGGAGAGCTACACGCCGCCATGGCCGCTGCCGAAGATCTTCCGCATGACCAAGGGCGGCAAGCTCAACGAAGGCATCTTCGTCGGTGAGACCATCAACACGCCGTCGATGCTGTGCGTCGAGGACTATCTCGATGCGCTCGGCTGGGCCAAGTCGGTCGGCGGTCTCAAGGCGCTGATCGCGCGTGCCGATGCCAACACCAAGGCGCTCGCCGACTGGAAAGCGAAGACGCCGTGGATCGACTTCCTGGCAGCTGATCCCGCGATCCGCTCCAACACGTCGGTGTGCATGAAGGTGATTGATCCCGCGATCACCGCGCTATCGCCGGACGCGCAGGCTGACTTCGCCAAGAAGCTGGTCGCGGCTGTCGAGAAGGAAAATGCCGGTTTCGACTTCGCGCATTATCGCGATGCGCCGGCTGGTCTGCGCATCTGGTGCGGTGCCACGGTCGAAGCCAAGGATGTCGAGATCCTCACGCAGTGGATCGACTGGGCCTTTGCCGAGACCAAGGCCTCGCTCGCCAAGGCGGCGTAGTTAGGTGCTTTCTTAACCTCGCCCCGCTCAGGCGAAGCGAAGCTTCGCTTGGCGGGGAGAGGTCGGCGCGTAGCGCCGGGTGAGGGGCCTGGTATGCCGTCTCACCAAACTCAGCGTTTGCGGGTCGAAAGCGGCCCCTCATCCCGACCTTCTCCCCGTAAGAACGGGGAGAAGGAGCTTGCTGTGTTTGCCGCGCCTTCATCCCATTTCATGTCAGGAACAACTCCATGACCGCCCCCAAAGTTCTCATTTCCGACGCTCTCTCTCCCGCCGCTGTGCAGATCTTTCGGGATCGCGGCATCGACGTCGACTTCCAGCCGAACCTCGGCAAGGACAAGGACAAGCTTGCCGAGATCATCGGCAACTATGACGGCCTCGCCATTCGCTCAGCGACCAAGGCAACTGCGAAGATTCTCGAAAGGGCGACGCGCCTGAAGGTGATCGGCCGCGCCGGCATCGGCGTCGACAATGTCGAAATTCCTGCGGCGACCGCCAAGGGCATCATCGTGATGAACACGCCGTTCGGCAATTCGATCACGACCGCCGAACATGCGATCACACTGATGCTCTCGCTCGCCCGCGAGATCCCGCAGGCCGATGCGTCGACGCAGGCCGGCAAGTGGGAGAAGAACCGCTTCATGGGCGTCGAGATCACCGGCAAGACGCTGGGCGTGATCGGCTGCGGCAATATCGGCGCCATCGCGGCTGACCGCGCGCTTGGCCTGCGCATGAAGGTCATCGCCTTCGATCCGTTCCTGTCGCCGGAGCGCGCCAAGGATATCGGCGTCGAGAAGGTCGAACTCGACGACCTCCTCAAGCGTGCCGACTTCATCACGCTGCACACGCCGCTCACCGAGAAGACGAAGAACATCATCGATGCCGCTGCCATCGCCAAGATGAAGCCCGGCGTGCGCATTATCAACTGCGCCCGCGGCGGTCTGGTCGACGAGCAGGCGCTGGTCGATGCGCTGAATAGCAAGCATGTCGCCGGCGCTGCCTTCGACGTGTTCGTCGAGGAGCCGGCCACCAAGAACGTGCTGTTCGGCCATCCCAATGTGATCTGCACGCCGCATTTGGGCGCATCGACAACCGAAGCGCAGGAGAATGTCGCGCTGCAGGTCGCCGAGCAGATGTCGGATTATCTGCTGTCGGGCGCGATCTCCAACGCGGTCAACTTCCCGTCGATCACCGCGGAAGAAGCACCGAAGCTGAAGCCGTTCATCGAACTCGCCGAGAAGCTTGGCTCGTTCGCGGGCCAGCTCACCGAGACCGGCATTGCCAAGGTGCAGATCACCTATGAAGGCGCGGTAGCCGAAATGAAGATCAAGGCCCTGACGTCTGCTGCATTGAGCGGGTTGCTGCGGCCGATGCTCGGCGACGTCAACGTCGTCTCCGCGCCGGCCGTTGCCAAGGAGCGCGGCATGGTGGTCGATGAAGTGGTACGCGCGGCGCAGAGCGATTACGAAAGCCTGATCACCGTCACTGTTATCACCGAACGGCAGGAACGCTCGGTGTCCGGCACCGTCTATCATGACGGCAAGCCGCGGCTGGTTGATATCAAGGGTATCCGCGTCGATGCCGAATTCGGGAAGTCGATGATCTATGTCACCAACGAGGACAAGCCGGGCTTCATCGGAAAGTTCGCCTCGCTGCTCGGCGACGCCAAGGTCAACATCGCAACCTTCCATCTCGGCCGCAACGAACAGGGCGGTGACGCCATCGCGCTGGTGGAGATCGACGGCGTTGTGCCGGCCGATGTGCTGAGCAAGGTGCAGGCGCTGCCGCAGGTGAAACAGGCCAAGGCGCTGACATTCTGAGTGTCTCTTACCCGAACTGACATTGCCGAAATCCCCGTCCGAAAGGCGGGGATTTTTTCGTTTTGCGGAAAATGTTCACATTCAGGTCGGCGCGGCAGGTTTGCCCCGCCCCGCACGTGTAAGGATTTGGGAACACTACCCCGATACATTTTACTCCGAGGAATCAGCGATCGAAAATCGCACGCCCGGGGGAATACAGCCGTGAAGCTCGCCAATATCCGTATTACGTACAAGCTCGTCGTTCTGGTGGCCGTCACCATGATCGGCCTCTGCGCCGCGGGCATTCTGGCCGCCTATATGGTCAAGAGCGAGATGCTCTCCGCGCGAACCGAGCAGCTGAAGTCGATCGTCGAAATCGGGACCAACGTAGCGGCCAGCATCCAGAAGGATGTCGCAGCAGGCAAGCTCACCAAGGAAGCCGCGACCGCCGAGCTGGTACGCCGCATCGAGCCGATGACCTATGACAACGGCAACTATCTGTTCATCTACACGATGGACGGTGAGGTGGTTCATCTGCCGGGCTTCAAGCCGGGATCCAACCGACTCGACGTCAAGGTCAGTGGCGTTGCCATTACGCGTGAATTCCGCGACGGCGTCGCAGCCAACGGCACGAAGATTCTGACCTACGAATTCCAGAAGCCCAATGAGCAGGTCCCGTCGCGCAAGATGGGCTATGCCGCGGCGCTTCCCGGCTGGAACATGTTCATTGCCACCGGTGCCTATCTCGATGACCTCGACGCCCATCTGAAGCCCATCATCTGGGCGCTCGGCCTGGCCATGCTGGCCATTGCCGCAGTGGCGGGCGCGATCGCGTGGCTGATCGGCCGTAGCATCACCAGGCCGCTCGGCATGCTGGGATCGCGCATGGAGTCGCTCGCCAATGGTGCGCTGGATGAAGAAATTCCCGGCGTTGGCCGTAGCGATGAAGTCGGTGCGATGGCCAAGACGGTTCAGGTGTTCAAGGACAACGCGCTGCGTATCCGCTCGCTCGAACAGGTCGAGGCGGATGCGCAGGGCCGTATCGCCGCGGAGCGCCGCGCCGCCATGGAGGCGATGGCCACGGATTTCGAGCGCAGCGTGACGGGTATCGTCCGCTCGGTCTCCACCGCCGCAGTCGGTATGCAGAGCACCGCGCAGTCGATGACGGCGACGGCAAGCGATGCAAGCTCGCGCGCCGCGACGGTCAGCGCAGCTTCGACGCGCTCGTCCGATAATGTCAGCACGGTCGCGGCGGCTGCGGAGGAATTGTCGGCGTCAGTCAGTGAAGTGCTGCGTCAGGTATCGGCCTCTAGTGAGATCGCCAGCAAGGCGGTGGGCGATGCCGAGCGCACCAATGCCACCGTTCAGATCCTGTCGAGCGGCGCTGAGAAGATTGGTGAAGTGGTACAGCTGATCCACAGCATTGCCTCCCAGACCAATCTGCTGGCGCTGAACGCGACCATCGAAGCCGCACGTGCCGGCGAGTCCGGTCGCGGTTTCGCGGTGGTGGCATCCGAAGTGAAGGCGCTGGCCAGCCAGACCGCCAAGGCCACCGAGGAAATTTCGGCGCAGGTCGCCGCCATGCAGGCATCGACCAGCGAGGCCGTTGCATCGATCGGCGCCATCACCGGGACCATCGCGCAAATGAGTCAGATCACCAACACGATCTCTGTGGCGGTGGAGCAGCAGGGCACGGCGACGCAAGAAATCGCGCGCAACATTCAGTCGGTGTCGGCCGGCGCGAATGAGATCAGCAATCATATCGGCGGAGTCAGTAGCGCTGCAGAGGCCACCGGCTCCGCGGCGTCACAGGTGCTGTCGAATGCAAAGGAGCTGGAGAGCCAGTCCGGCATGCTGCGCACCGCCGTGGATGAATTCCTCGCCAAGGTGAGAGCGGCCTGAGTCAAATCTTTCCCCGAGCGCGGCTTTGCTGTGCTCGGGGAGCTACCAGGCTGGGACTTGCCTGAACTATTGAGCTTCGACCGCTGCGTCGTATCGCAGCACCACCAAATTAAAATCTGCACAATGATAGTTCATAGTGGTGCGCAGATACCTGTGGCGGGATTTTTGGCGCATTCTAGGTAACCTATAACCGCGGTTGCAAAAACGGAACTACACACCACTTCACGAACTCGAAACTACACCCTGCGATGGTGACTCGCTTATTTCAGCGCGCCTTACAGGGATACTTCCCATGAATCGTTTGAAAATTTCGATCGGCCTTCGCCTCTACAGCATCATTGGCTTGAGCTTTCTTGGCCTCGCCGGGCTGGCCTGGATGCAGCTGAACACCCTCGGCGACTCGCTCAAGCAGCAGCGCCAGAGCGAATTGACCCATCTTACGGAGCTGGCGCTCGGCATCGCGCAGGAAGAATACGCGACGATCCAGCGTAGCGGTGTGTCGGACGAGGCCGCGCGCAAGACCGCAGCGGCGCGTATCGGCAAACTGCGCTACGGCAATGGCGATTACTTCTGGATCAACGACCTGCAGCCGCGCATGGTGATGCATCCGATCAAGCCCGAGATGAACGGCAGCGATCTCTCCGGGAACAAGGACCCGAACGGCAAGCGGCTGTTTGTCGAATTCGCCGATGTCGTGAAGAAGCAGAAGGCCGGCTTCGTCGACTATCTGTGGCCCAAGCCCGGCAAGGACGCACCGCAGCCGAAGCTGTCTTATGTCGTCGGCTTCGAGCCCTGGGGTTGGGTGATCGGCACCGGCGTCTATATCGACGATCTGCAGGCGCAACTTTGGGAGAGCGCGCGCACCGTGATGATCGCGGCGCTTTCCGTCATCCTCATTCTCGGCGCGCTTGCCTGGATGATTGGCCGCAGCATCACCATCCCGCTTCGCCGGCTCGGCGCGCGCATGCGCGGTCTCGCCGATGGCGCGCTGGATGAAGCGATTCCCGACGTCGACCGCGGCGACGAGATCGGCGCCATGGCCGCAACGGTTCAGGTGTTCAAGGACAACGCGGTGCGCATTCGCGGGCTCGACAAGATCGAGGTGGAATCGCAGGCCCGTGCTGCTGCCGAACGCCGTGCGGCGATGAAAAGCCTCGCCGATGATTTCGAGCGCAGCGTCAACGGCATCGTCCGTTCCGTCTCCACCGCCGCGGCCGGTATGCAGAGCACCGCGCAGTCGATGACGGCGACAGCAAGCGACGCGAGCTCGCGCGCATCGACGGTCGGTGCGGCATCGGCGCGCTCATCTGACAATGTGAGCACGGTTGCGGCAGCGGCAGAAGAACTATCGGCATCGGTCAGCGAAGTGCTGCGTCAGGTCGCAGCCTCGAGCGATATCGCCAGCAAGGCCGTGGGCGATGCGGAGCGCACCAATGCGACGGTGCAGCAGCTCTCCAGCGGCGCCGAGAAGATTGGCGAGGTCGTGCAGCTGATCCACAACATCGCCTCGCAGACCAATCTGCTTGCGCTGAACGCAACCATCGAAGCGGCACGCGCCGGTGAATCCGGCCGTGGCTTTGCGGTCGTCGCGTCGGAAGTGAAGGCACTGGCGAGCCAGACGGCCAAGGCGACCGAGGAAATCTCCGCGCAGGTTGCAGCGATGCAGGCGTCGACGCAGGAGGCTGTCAACTCGATCAACGCCATCACCGGCACGATCGCGCAGATGAGCCAGATCACCACGACGATCTCGGCGGCAGTGGAAGAGCAGGGTTCGGCCACGCAGGAGATCGCGCGCAACATCCAGTCGGTTGCCGCTGGCTCGAGCGAGGTCAGCGCTCATATCGGCGGCGTCAGCGCAGCGGCGGAAGCAACGGGGCAGGCGGCAGGCATGGTGCTGTCGAATGCAAAGGAGCTGGATGGCCAGTCGAGCATCCTGCGCAAGGCGGTGGATGAATTCCTCGCGAAGGTTCGCGCAGCGTAGAGCCTTTCCTCTTCTCTCGCGGAGGGCGAGCTCTTGTAGCGCTGCAATCGTTGCTCATCATCAAGTATCACAGGCTCGATGATTTGCGGTTTTGGTTTGTAAAGAACAAAAAAAGGTCTGTTCGGTATTCTTCTCCTCAATTGGTATTTGCACCCGCGACCTTTTTTGGAGAACTCATTGTGAAGATAAGTAATCTGACGATCACGCCCAAGCTAGGTATTCTGGTGGGTGTCATGTTGCTTGGTCTGTGCGCGTCTGGCGTTCTCGCGGGATATTTCGTTCAGCGCGAAATGATGACCTCAAGGATCGAGGAGCTTCGCCACTTCGTCGATGCCGCGCGCAGCGTGGCGATTGGATTGCAGAAACAAGTCGACGCCGGCCAGCTCACCAAGGAAGCCGCGATGGCTGAATTCGGTCGTCGTGCAAATACGATGACCTACGACAACGGCGCGGGCTACCTGTTTGGCTCCATGATGGACGGCGTGACGGTGTTGTCGCCGGATGCCAAGCAGATCGGTCAGAACCGTCTCGAGGTGGTGACCAATGGCAAGGCGATCGGTCGCGAGTGGCGCGACAGTGTTGCTGCCAAAGGCGAGCACACGATGTTCTATGACTACGTCAAACCCGGCCAGACGGAGCCGCTGCGCAAGGTTGCTTATGCCGCTGCGATCCCGGGATGGAATATGTATGTGGGCGCGGGAGCCTATCTGGAAGACCTCGATGCCAGGTTGAAGCCGATCATCTGGGCGCTCGGTTTGGCGATCCTTGCCATTGGTGCGGTTGCAGGCGGCATCGCCTGGATGATCGGTCGCAGCATCAGCCGCCCGCTCGGTCAGCTCGGTGTGCGGATGCGCACGCTGGCCGATGGCGCGCTTGAGGACGACATTCCCGGGACCGGGCGCGGCGATGAGATCGGTGCGATGGCATCGACCGTTCAGGTCTTCAAGGACAATGCGGTCCGGATCCGCGGGCTCGACAAGATCGAAGCCGAGACGCAGGCGCGCGCGTCTGCCGAGCGTCGTTCGACCATGGAGAGCATCGCCGATGATTTCGAACGCAGCGTCAACGGGATTGTCCGCTCGGTATCGGCGGCAGCGGCAGGGATGCAGACCACCGCGCAATCCATGACGGCGACCGCCAGCGATGCCAGTTCGCGTGCATCGACGGTCGGAGCCGCGTCGGAGCGGTCGTCGGACAATGTTAGCACGGTTGCAGCCGCTGCCGAGGAATTGTCGGCTTCGGTCAGCGAAGTCTTACGGCAAGTCTCGCAGTCGAGCCAAATTGCGAGCAAGGCAGTCGGCGATGCGGAGCGCACCAATGCGACCGTTCAGCTGCTGTCCAGCGGCGCGGAGAAGATCGGCGAAGTGGTTCAGTTGATCCACAGCATCGCCTCCCAGACCAACCTGCTCGCGCTGAATGCGACCATCGAAGCGGCGCGCGCCGGCGAGTCCGGCCGCGGCTTTGCGGTCGTCGCCTCTGAAGTGAAGGCATTGGCGAGCCAGACCGCCAAGGCTACCGAAGAGATCTCCGCCCAGGTCGCCGCCATGCAGGCGTCCACCAGCGAAGCCGTGCTTTCGATCAGCGCCATTACAGGCACCATTGCGCAGATGAGCGAGATCACCACCAGCATCTCCACGGCCGTCCAGGAGCAGGGCGAGGCCACGCGGGAAATCGCGCGCAACATTCAGTCGGTCGCGGCGGGCTCCAGTGAAATCAGCGAACATATCGGCGGCGTCAGCAGCGCAGCAGAAGCGACCGGGACGGCGGCCTCGCAGGTGTTGTCGAATGCCAGGGAGCTTGACACCCAGTCCGGCATGTTGCGGACGGCGGTGGACGAGTTCCTGACCAAGGTGCGGGCTGCGTAGAGGCTCTTCTTCCCCTCTCCCCTTGTGGGAGAGGAAAGTAGATCGCGCTCGAACGTAAAAAGCCCTCCCTTGCGGGAGGGCTTTCGTCGTTCAGGCTGATGCCTGCTCGCGTTGCTTACTTCGCCTTCAGGAAGTCGGCGACCTCGAGCAGCACGAACTCGTTGTCATCGGCCTTGTTCGGCTCGCGGCTCGACGAGAACGGCAGATTGTTGTCGTTGCCGACGATGATATGGGTGGCATCAACCTGGTCGACGTTCTCGATGGTGAAGAACGGGAAGGTCAGCACACCATCATTCAGCGGCTTGCGGGCCAGCTTGTTCGGGTCCTGGATCTTCATCAGGTCGATGAAGCCGATCTTGCGAACGGGCTTGCCGACATTGGCGTCGTTCAGTTCGATCTTGTAGACCTTCTTGAACTTGGCGAGATCCGGGAAGCAGTCTTCACCGCGCTTGCCGTCGGCGCAGGCCTTGTCCTTGGTGCCTTCGCCGTTGTCACGCTCGATGATCAGGCCGTTGTCGGCGGTGATCATGTTGAAGTCGCCAATGGCATTGCCGTTCTGTTCGAACACGTACTGCCAGTAGCGACCGGTGAACTTCTCGTTGGCGACGTCGAATTCCAGGATGCGCGAGGCTTCCTTGCCGTCGACCTTTTCCCAGTCCTTCTTCTCGGCATCCCACAATGGTCCTTCGAGCAGGCCGTAGAGGAACTTGCTATCCTTGGAGGAGGCGAAGCCTTCATAGCCCTTGGAGCGGCGCAGATTGACCGTGGTGTAGGTGGCGCCCGGCGCACCCGGCGACTGCACCGACCAATGGTCAGGCGAGCGCACCGGCTTGCCGTCGGCGACGGTGTCGAACACGGCCAACACCTTGCCGGTCTTGTCGGCCTTGATGATATAGGGGCCGAATTCTTCGCCGATCCAGAAATTGTCACCAACGATCTGGAAGCCTTCGGTGTCGACATCGGCGCCGGTCAGATAGCGCTTGGCGGTGTCTTCATGAACGATGCGGAACGGCACCTTCTTGTCGGGATCGTGCAGGAACACGGTGGCCTGACGCTCGACCCTGCCGTTTTTCCAGTCGATCTTGTGATGATTGAGATAGATCATGTAGTCGGCCGAATTGTAGCGCGAGCCGGCGCCATTGTCGGTCAGCACCCAGAACGAACCGTCGGGCATCACCTTGATGCCGGAATGGCCCTGCAGCGGCTGGCCCTTCATCGGCAGCGAGATGCCGGTGGCGCGCTCATAGGACTTGCCCATCACGGTGCCGAGCGCGTCGACGCGCTTGCCGGTGGTGTATTTGCCCGAGGTCTTCAGGTCATTCGGTGCGTCGGCAGGGGCGTCGATGGTCGACGTCGCCGGCAGCACGGCATGGCCGGCGAGCTTGGCTGGAAATTCGCCTTCCGACTGCGCAAAGGCTGCGGAAGAAAGCATGACGAGGGAAGCGACGGAGCAGAGGAATGTGCTGCGCATGGTTGTCTCCTTTGTGGTGACCATGCGGCGTGTTCTGGGGCGCGGGCGTTACGCTGCGCTGACAGTTCCGTGACAAGAAAATGACGAGAGGGGAAAACCCTGCGACATGCAGTCGCCGAGTCTGCGGGTTAGGCGCGGTTCCTCTTCATTCAACCCACGCAAAACCACGTCATGGCCGGGCAAAGCGCGAAGCGCGGCTTCGCTGGATGTCCCGGCCGTCCACGTCTTCTTTGTGGCCGAGACGTGGATACCCGGCATTCGCCGGGCATGACGAACATACCTGCCGTGCGGTTCTATCTGAAATGCGCCTACTGCTTCTCGATCCCCGCATCCGTGATCAGCTTCTCCCACACCTTGAGCTGATCCTTCAGGAAGGCGTCGAATTCTTCCGGCGTACCGGAAAAGGCTTCCATGCCGCGGTTGGCCAGGTCTTTCTGGATTTCGGGGCGCTCGACGATCTTGCGGATTTCGGCGTTGAGCTTGACGACGATGTCTTTCGGCATGTTGGCCGGGCCGAGATAGCCCTGCCACGACGTAATGTCGAAGCCCTTCACGCCGGCCTCGTCCATGGTCGGCAGATCCGGCAGCAGTTTGGAGCGATACTTGGTGGTCACCGCGAGCGACTTCAACGCCTTGGCGTTGACATGCGGCAGGCCGGTCGGGACGTCCACGAACATCATGCTGACACGGCCGGCGATGACATCGGTGAGCGCCGGTGGTGAGCTCTTGTAAGGCACGTGCAGGAGATCGAGCTTGGCGAGGCGGGCAAAGGTCGCGCCCGAGACGATCGCCGACGAACTGCCCGATGCGTAGGAGTACTTGCCCGGCTCTTTCTTGGCGAGCGCGATCAGCTCTTCCACGGAGTTGGCGGGAATCTCAGGATTGATCACCAGCATGAAGGGCAGGTCGCCGGTGCGCGCGATCGGCGTGAAATCCTTGATCGGATCATAGCTCATGGTCTTGAGCAGAAAAGGATTGGCCGAATGCGTCGTGTTGGTCGTGACGAACAGCGTGTAACCGTCGGCGGGGGCGCGAGCGACGAAACTGGCGGCGATCGAGCCATTGGCGCCGGCCTTGTTGTCGATCACGGTGTTGGCGTTCAGTGCGGTGCCGAGTTCCTTGGCGATCAGGCGCGTCGTGGTGTCAGTGCCGCTGCCGGCGGCGAAAGGGAGCACCAGCGTGATCGCCCGGTTTGGATAATTCGCGGTTTGTGCGACGGCATCCGGGGTCGCCAACAGCAGCGCTCCGATAAACGATGCGCTCGCCACACCGCGAAGAACTGAAAGTCCGTGCATTCCGCTTTTCTCCCTGAATCGGCTTTGGTAGCCCACATTTGTTGCGGGCAAACTAGCGGAGGTCGGTGACGCACGGAAGCGGAAAGGTATGCAGTTCAGGTAAGCGCGCTGTCGATGGTGTAGGCCATGCATCGACGTCTGCTGCACCGGGTCGACCTTATCGCGTTCGTGAGCGACAGCACCTGCAGACGGCCGCTGATCTCCGCAGCATCTCCACGTCGGGGTCGGTGCGAATGCCGGGGCGAACTCCGGAGCACGCACGGTCGTTTCGTCGCGGTCCTTCTCGTCCCCGCTATTGCTTCCCGACCAGCGGACAGGTTCAGCGCCGCGCAGGCGCAAAGCTCTTTGACAAATGCAAAGCAGCTCTTATATAAATTAGAATAGTTCTAAATTAATTAAGGCATTGATATGAAGGCGTTTTCTGAGCTCACCGAACGCGAGGTGCTAGCGGTTGCGATCTCCAGCGAGGAAGAGGACAGCCGGATCTATCTCAGCTTCGCCGAGGATTTGGCAGAGCGCTATCCCGATTCCGCGAAAGTCTTCAGCGAGATGGCCGAAGAGGAAAAGGGCCACCGGCATCTGCTGTTGCAGATGTATGAGGAGCGCTTCGGACCGAACCTTCCGCCGATCCGGCGCGAAGACGTCAAGGGCTTCATCCGCCGCCGACCAATCTGGCTCACGCGCAACCTGTCGCTCGACACCATCCGCAAGGAGGCCGAGAGGATGGAGTTCGAGGCCGAGCGCTTTTACGCCAGGGCTGCCGAGCAGGCGACGGATGTCGGCGTTCGCAAGTTGCTGGGCGATCTGGCCGAGCTGGAAAAAGGACACGAGCATCTCGCGGCCAAACTATCGGATGCCATCCTGACGTCCGACGTTCGTACGGTGGAGGACAACACCCGCCACCGGATGTTCGTCCTGCAATATGTCCAGCCAGGTCTTGCGGGCTTGATGGACGGCTCCGTATCGACGCTGGCGCCGCTGTTTGCGGCCGCGTTTGCAACACATCACAACTGGCAGACATTCCTTGTTGGCCTCGCCGCGTCGATCGGCGCCGGCATCAGCATGGGTTTCGCCGAAGCACTGTCGGACGATGGCTCCATGACCGGACGCGGCTCGCCGTGGTTGCGTGGGGGCATCTGCGGGCTGATGACGACGCTGGGCGGTCTCGGCCATACTCTGCCTTATCTCGTGCCGGACAGCTGGCCGAATGCATTCTGGATCGCGACGGCTATCGCGGGTGTTGTCGTTTTTTTCGAACTCTGGGCCATCGCCTATATCAGGGCGCGCTATATGGATACGCCGTTCCTGCAGGCCGTCTTTCAGGTGGTGCTTGGCGGCGTCATCGTTCTGGCGGTGGGAATATTGATCGGAGGCGCGTAGCGGGTGGGGAGGCGTCAGATGGCGTCGTTGCGCGGGATGGCGTAGGTTCTATGCGCGGGAAACCCTGCTGCTCGTCCCGCCGATGATGAGTGTGTGCGATGCATGATCGCGGCAGGTGCGATCGCGGGCAGCTTACGGGTGAAGGAGCGTCCCATGTATGCTGCCATTCGTCAGAGCAAGGCAAAGACCGGCATGGCTGAGGAACTGACGCGCAGGATCAAGGAAGGTGCCATTCCGATCATCAGTGATGTCGAAGGTTTCATGGCCTATTATGTGGTCTATGCGTCCGACGATACGGTGACGGCGATCAGCATCTTCAACAATTTCGCGGGCGCCGAGGAGTCGAACCGACGCGGGCTCGCGTGGAGCGAACAGAATCTGGCGCCCTTGCTGATTGGACCAGCCACAGCGATAGCCGGGCCGGTTATCGTTCATACGTTGGCATAACGCGCGCGGGACAGGTGCTATGCCGGGCGGTGGCGTGTGCGCGTAGATTACTCGCTAGATTCTCAATCTCCCAGCAGGCGCTTCGCGCCGGCGATTGCGCGGCGCGCGACTTCGGGGCCGCGCTCCCGGGTCAGCGCATCCATCGGCACTTCGAGCGCGACCGGAATATGCTTCGGCAGGTGCGCGGCGATGGCGCAGAGGTCGATGCCGCCGTCGCCGGGTGGCAGCCGTTCAGCGCGCGCGGTGTGCAGCAGTCCTTCCACCGTGCCAGGCTTCTCCGCCGGAGCATCGCAAAAATGGAAAAACGGCAGCAAGCGCGATGGCATGTCGTCGAGTTCGGCGAGGCTGCTGTCGGAGCGGTCGAAATGCAGCGTATCGACAAGGATACCCGCATTGGCGCGGCCTGCGGTCTCGACGATGGCGCGCGCCTTGTGCAGGTTCGACACATTGGTCCAGGGAAAGAACTCCATCACCGGCATGATGCCGTATCGCGCCGCAAGATCGGCGATGGCCGCCAGTCGGTCGGCGAGGCGGGACAAGTCGGGATCATAGGGCGCGACGATGACATGGCGTGCTCCGAGCTCCGCGCCGGCGGTGAGTATCGGCTCAAGCGCCGCGACGTCGATCCCGGGCGTGATCTTGACGAGTTCAATATCGAGCACGTGCAGTCCGGTATCGGCGAGACGCGCCTTGGTTTGCCGCATCATCGCCTTGTCGTTCATCAGCGGGTAGCCAGGGCTTTCCGCGGTCACGGCGATCAGTCTCAGTCCGACACTCCGGTAGTCGCAGCGCGCGGCAACGTCGATCATCTCTGGCGGCGCCAGCGATAGCACGGTGAGGTGGGCGAGCGAGAAAACGGTCATGTGATGTTTCTACTCCCGATGTCAGGCTGGCCGGAGCGGATGTTCGGTCTATCGCCGTGATGCGATGAATACGCCCGACAGCACCAGCACGTAACCGATAAGGTGAAACAGTTGCGGCTGTTCGCCGAGAAACGCGATGGCCAATACCGATCCGAACACCGGCATGAGATGCAGAAATGGTGCCGCCCGATTCGGGCCGATCAGCGCGATGCCGCGATTGAAGAACAGATAGGCCAGCGCCGACGGAAAGATCATGGCATAGGCGAGCGTCAGCAGCGTTACGGTGTCGAAGATCAGCGGTGAACCGGAATTGAGTTCCCAGATGCTGACCGGCAGGGTCAGGATCGCGCCGCCCGCGGTGGTGAAAGCAATCAGCGACATCGGGTGCGTCACCGGCCGCCGCAGCATCAGCGCCGAATAGATGCCGAACACGAGCAGCGCTGCGAACAGCATCGCATCGCCCTTGTTGATCTGGATACTGGCCAGTGCGGTGAGATCGCCGCGCAGGATGATGATCAGCACGCCGGCCATGGAGACCACAATGCCGAGCAGTTGCGCCAGCGTCAGCCTCACGCCGAACAGGATCAGCGTCCACAGCGCGACGCAGAGGGGGCCCGACGACTGGATCAGCAGCGCATTCAGGGCCTGCGTGTATTTCAGGCCCCAATAGGCCAGTACCGTATTGGCAGCGAAGCCGGTCAGCGCCAGCATGGTCATGAGAGAAAGTTGCGCGCGGAGAACCGGCCAGTCCGTGCGCAGATGCGTCCAGGCGAAGGGCAGCAACAGGAAAAAGGCCCCGATCCAACGCACGCAGGCCAGCGTCACTGGCGGTACGTGGCCGGCGACATAGCGGCCGAGCACGATATTCCCGGCCCAGAACAGCGAGGTGAGGCTGAGCAGGAGATAAGGCTGGTTGGCGAACCAGCCGACGATCGTTTGTCGCGGCGGAGCGGAAGGGGTCATCGGCTCGATGGTCAATGCAGCTTTCCATAGGCGGCAGTTCGCCGGGTGGCACAAGTCACGCTGGCGCGCGGGCACCATGCGCGGCAGCGGAGCGCGCATCGGTAGATGCGTCGAATGGACGCCAGGAATGAGCCTCGATTCAGGTATTTAGATGCCGAAAAACACGCAAGATCAGACGATTATACCTTTTCCGCCAGGCGAACATTAACTGCTTTCCAACGGCTAGCCGATAGAACTGAATCATAATGATGGAACTTGTTTCTTGAATTGCGGGTCTGGATACCTCGTCGACGTTGTGCAGTGAGTGTGTCTGGAGCCGTTCGGCTTTGAGCGCACGACCGAGGGGTCGGCGCGACAGGAGATCGCAATGCCATTGTCCACCTTCCAACCCAAACCCGGCCGTCGCCGGGGTCTCGGTCTTGGCCCGCGCATCATGTTGATGACGGTCTCCGGCATTCTCATCCTCGGCGTCTGCATCACGCTGGTCGCCAAATATGTGCTCGAACAGGGCGCCGCCAAATCCGCGACAGAGCGGGTCGAGACCAATATGCGCGTCGCCTGGAACGTGCTGCGTGAGAGCGGCGACAAATACAGTATCGCGGATGGCAAGCTGCTGGCGGACGGCAAGCCGCTGAACGGCAATTTCGCAGCGGTCGACAAGATCAAGACGCTGGTCGGCGGCACCGCAACGATCTTCATGAATGACACCCGCATCTCCACCAATGTGATGAAGCCGGATGGCACCCGCGCTATCGGCACGCAGCTGGCGAAAGGGCCGGCCTATGACGCAGTCTTCAATGGCAAGACCGCGTTCCGTGGTGAAGTGGCTATCCTCGGCGAGCCGTATATGACCGTCTATGATCCGATCTTCGACGCCAGCCGCAACGTGATTGGCATCCTCTATGTGGGCATCAAGAAGGTCGAGTTTCTCGAAACCGCCAACGACACGCTCTGGACCATTATCTATGCGACGCTCGGCGTGATGCTACTCGCCATCATTGTCAGCTATGTTGTGGCGCGCAGCAGCGTGGTGCGTCCGTTGAAGGCAAGCATCGCCACGATGAACAAGCTCGCCAAAGGAGACCTCACCGTCGACATTCCGGCAAGCAAGCGCGCCGACGAGATCGGGGAGATCATGACGGCGCTCGGTGTGTTTAAGGCCAACGGCCTCGAAGTCGAGCGCATGAAGACCGAGCAGCTCGCGACGGAAAACCGCACGGCCGAGCAGCGTAAGGCGGAGATGATGAAACTGGCCGCCGATTTCGAAGGCGCCGTCGGCCAGATTGTCGAGACCGTGTCATCCGCCTCGAAGGAACTGGAAGGTTCGGCCACCACATTGACGGCAACATCGGATCGCTCGCAGGCTTTGGCGATCGCTGTGTCGGCGGCATCGGAAGAAGCTGCCACCAATGTGCAGTCGGTCGCATCCGCCACCGAGGAAATGTCGTCGTCCGTGCACGAGATCAGCCGCCAGGTGCAGGGCGCCGCGCGCATTGCCAGCGAGGCCGTTACGCAGGCTGACAATACCAACAACCGCGTCAGCGAACTGGCGACGGCTGCGGCACGCATCGGCGATGTCGTCGAGTTGATCAACAATATTGCGGGGCAGACCAATCTGCTGGCGCTCAATGCGACCATCGAGGCCGCGCGCGCCGGTGAGGCCGGTCGCGGCTTTGCGGTGGTCGCCGCGGAAGTGAAAGCGCTGGCCGAGCAGACTGCGAAGGCCACTGGCGAGATCAGCCAGCAGGTCAGCGGCATCCAGAAGGCGACCGAGGATTCGGTGTCGGCCATCAAGGAGATCTCCATGACCATCGGCCAGATGTCGGAGATCGCCTCCGCCATCGCATCGGCCGTTGAAGAGCAGGGCGCCACCACGCAGGAGATTTCGCGCAACGTGCAGCAGGCCGCAGCAGGCACTATGCAGGTGAGTTCGAACATCACCGACGTGCAGCGCGGCGTCGAAGAAGCAGGCTCCGCCTCGTCGCAGGTTCTGTCCGCGGCACAGTCGCTGTCCAGCGAAAGCACGCGACTGAAGCAGGAGGTCGGCAACTTCCTGCGCTCGGTGCGCGCCGCGTAACTATCCACCGGGAAAGACAAGAATCGCGCGCGACGGCGCCACAGCTATTTGCGGGCAGACATAACCGTCGCGCCTGGACTGCATCTTGCTGAGAAAAATACCCGCTGAATTTAGAACCATTAAAATCTGCGGCAGTGATGTCACACTGCCGCAGAATGCTTGTTGTTTGGAACGCTTCTATTGGCGATGACGCGGCCGTCCCTCTAACCCCGATCCATCACATGAGGGCATCCATCATCGAATATGTCGATGCGGATGAGATTTGGGGATCGCCTTGAACAACACCATTCGTCTGTCGCGTCTCGCGCTTCTGTCGTCGGTCTGCGCGCTCAGCGTCGTCACGCTCGATACGTCGCTGGCGCAGTCCAGTTCCACGCAGAGCGGTGCGCAGCCCCTGCCGCCCGTGGTCGTCAACCAGCCGCAGCAGCATCGCCGCGCGGCCGCCGCGCCGAGCCGCACGCCGCGCGCCCGCACCGCCGTCGCCCCGCGTCCGGTCGCTCCGCGCCAGACCAATGTTTTCGTGGAAAGCCCGCGCGGTCCGATCCAGGGCTATGTCGCCAATCGCAGCTCGACCGGCACGAAGACCAACACGCCAATCAACGAGACGCCGCAGGCGATCTCGGTGATCGGCGCCGAACAGATCCGCGATCAGAAGCCCACCAAGCTCGACGAAGTGTTGCGCTACGCGCCTGGTGTTTTCGCAGGCACGTTCGGCTCCGATACCCGCAATGATTGGTTCCTGATCCGCGGCTTCAAGGCCGACGACAACAGCGTGTTCCTTGACGGCATGCAGTTGTTCGCCACGGCGTTCGCGACATGGAAGCTGCAGCCTTTCAACATGGAGCGCGTTGAGGTTCTGCGCGGGCCGTCGTCCGTGCTGTACGGTGGCAGCAGCACTGGTGGTATCGTCAACGTAGTGAGTAAGATGCCGCCGGCCGAGCCGATCCGCTATATGGAGGTCGGCGTCAATAATTATGGCAACAGCTATCTGTCATTCGATGTCGGTGGCCCGGTCGCAACGCCGATCGAAAACGGCAAGATCTTCACCCGACTGGTCGGGCAGGTGAAGGGCGGCGACACACAGACTGATTATATTTCCGACAACAACTACTTCATCGCGCCGTCGATAACCTGGAAGCCGGACGCGGATACATCGCTGACAGTTCTGGCATCTGCTTCGAAGAACGACTCGCGGGTACAGGGCTTCCTGCCTTATACCGGGACCGTGGTCGCCGCGCCCTACGGCCGTATCGGA
Source organism: Tardiphaga sp. 42S5 (assembly GCF_034044155.1). Lineage (NCBI taxonomy): Bacteria > Pseudomonadati > Pseudomonadota > Alphaproteobacteria > Hyphomicrobiales > Nitrobacteraceae > Tardiphaga > Tardiphaga sp. 42S5. The sequence goes on from NZ_CP139027.1 coordinate 2,294,201, forward strand.
ACCGGCTTCTTCGCCAGCGAGCCGAGTGCAGATCGTTTTACGCGCGAGCAGGAAATGCTTGGCTATCTGTTCGAACGGCGCCTGTCGGACAGTGTCACCTTCCGCCAGAATGCACGTTTCGCACACACGGACGTCAATCTATCGACGCTGCAGGGACTTGGTACCAATGCGACCGGCGATCTGTCGCGTTTGTATTTTGCGACCCGCGGTATCGCGAACCAGGCCAACCTCGATAATCAGGTTGAATATCGCTTTAGCACCGGCGCAGTGCAGCACACGTCGCTGTTCGGTCTCGACATGCGCTACTACCAGATCAGCGATTTTCAGGCCTCGCTGTTTCCTGCCACCTCGATCAATGTCGTGAATCCGGTCTACACGCCGAACGCCCAGTTCGCTGGAGTGCCTTATCGCGATGGCACCCTGACGCAGAAGCAGCTCGGCGTATATGCCCAGGATCAGATCAAGCTCGATCGCTTCACGCTCGTGCTGAGCGGCCGCAACGACTTCGTCACGACGGACGATGTCAGCAGGCTGGGCGCTGGATCCAGCGCAACCCGCGAAGACAGCAAGTTCACTGGACGCGCCGGGTTGATCTACAATTTCGACAACGGTCTCGCGCCGTATGTCTCCTACGCGACCAGTTACAATCCGCTGACCGGTGTGGTGTTCTCAACGGGAGCACTGCGGTTGCCGGAGACCGGACAGCAGACCGAGGTTGGCGTCAAATTTCAGCCCAATGGCTTCAACGGTCATTTCGGCGTGGCTCTGTTCGACCTGAAGCGACAGAACACGCCATCGACTGACTTTCCCAACTCGAACCTGCCAGCGCAGCTTGGCGAGGTAACGTCGCGGGGTATCGAGCTTGAGGCCGTCGCCAATCTGGCGCCGGGCTTCAAGGTGGTCGGCTCGTTCACGTCCTATAATCTCTTCATCAGTCAGGATCTCAATCCGCTGTTGATCGGCAAGGTCCCGACCGCTGCGCCGCGTCAGCTGGCATCGGGTTGGGCGGACTATACGTTCCAGTCAGGTGCGTTCGCTGGCTTCGGCTTCGGCGGCGGCGTACGCTATGTCGGTGCGTCCTATGCCGATCCTGCCAATCAGCAAGCGGTTCCGTCGCGTGTGCTCGGTGACCTTGCAGTTCACTACGAGTGGCAGAACTGGCGCTTGGCGGTCAATCTTCAGAATGTCGCGGACGAGATCTATGTTAGTAGCTGTTCTGATCCGAACTCCTGCTTCTATGGCGATCGCCGCCGCGTGACCGGCAGCATCGGCTACAAGTGGTAACGGTACGGGCGAGCGAAACGGCACGGCAATAGGTCGCCGTACGTCCCGCTCGCCGCACGGTCGCCACGTCAAAATGATCTGCCCATGTCGTCTCCGGCTTGCCGGGGACGACATTTTCAGTAGCTGAAGAAGGATCGATCCCCTGAAAGCGCGTACGGCCCGCATCTGGTCACTGATCCACAAATGGACCAGCCTTGTCTCGACCGTCTTTCTGCTGCTGCTGTGCCTCACGGGCCTGCCGTTGATCTTTCATCATGAGATCGACGAGGCGCTCGGCTATGCGCCGAAGATGGATGTGCATGTGCCCGGCGCGCCGAAGCTCAGTCTCGATGCCATCGGCCGCGCCGCGATCACGGATCATCCCGGCAGTGTGTTGCTCTATATGGCCTGGGACAAGGACGAGCCCGGCATGGTCTCGACCTTCACCAACACGTCGGTGACCTCCGATCCGCAGACCTCGGTGGTGAAGGCATTCGATGCCTATACGGCGAAGCCGGTGGGTCTGCTCGGCACCGGCCCGATGCTGGTGATGTTGCGGCTACACACCGACATGTATCTCGGTCTCCCCGGCAAGTGGTTCATGGGCGTTATGGGTTTCCTCTTCATGATCGCCATCATCTCCGGCGTGGTGCTGTATTGGCCGTTCACGCGCCGGCTGAATTTCGCGGCGATCCGCAAACAAAAATCGCGCCGGGTGTTGTGGCTCGACTGGCACAATCTGCTTGGCGTGGTGACCATCGTGTGGGCGCTGGTGGTCGGCGGCACCGGTGTCATCAACGCCTATGCCGAAGTCATGCTCGGCATCTGGCAGCGCAATGAGCTGGCGGCCATGGCCGCACCCTATGCCGGCAAGCCCACGCCGACGCAGCTCGCGTCGCTGGACAAGGTCGTCGGCAATGCCATGAAGACGACGCCCGGCATGGATCCAGCCTTCATCGCATTCCCCGGCACGCCGTTCACATCGACGCATCACTTCGCCGTCTTTCTGCGCGGCGATACGCCGCTGACGTCGCGGTTGGTGAAACCTGTGCTGCTCGATGGCGAGACCGGCGAGGTGTCCGACACCAGCGAGCTGCCAACCTATCTGAAAGCCGTGCTCGTCTCGCAGCCGCTGCATTTCGGCGACTATGGCGGCATGCCGCTGAAGATCATCTGGGCGCTGCTCACGGTCTTCACCATTATCGTGCTCGGCAGCGGGCTGTATCTGTGGGCAGTGAAGCGCAGCAAGGTCAGGCGCGGGGCGCGGCTGTCTGCCGGCGCGACGGCAGCATTCGGACGATCGTCATGAGCGAGGTGCAGGAGCGCAGGGCGAGCTGGTGGCGCGTGTTCGGCGCGCCGATCGTCATTGGCGTCTTATCGCTGGCAGGCTTGTTGTCGGCGCTGCTCGCGGGCGATCCCGGCCGCTATTTTGCGTGGTTCGGCGTCGGGCTGCCGATCGCGATTGCGGCATGGGCGTATTGCCGGAAGTGACTGAGAAAGCAGGGCGGATCAGCGAAGCGTAATCCGCTGCTTCTCCGGCATCGTAATGCCAACGGCAGATTATGCCTTCAGCTAATCCGCCGCTGGCCTATGAGGTTACCAGCGCCGATCCCAGTTATTGTTCCAGCCGTTGTTCCATCCATTGTCCCAACCGTCCTGCTGACCACGCATAGCGCGGCTGCCGCGGCGCTGGTCGCCATAGGCCAGCATCGGGTTCTGCATACAGTCGCCGCGCTGGCCGCTCACGGTGGCCATGCACTGGTTATAGGAGGTGAACGTACAGCTCGGATTGAAGCCAGTGGCCGAGGTGCGCGAGCACCATGGATATTCGCGGGCCATGGAGGGCGTGGCGCCCATCACGACCAGAAGCGCAGTTGCTGCCAGGATTGAGCGCATGTCGATTCTCCCTTGAGGTCTGAAATCGATAATGCGCAGCTTACATCGCCGTTCCCGCCTGCGACAGCGCGTCGTGATCACTCCGTCCTACCGGGACTTCAAACCGCGGTGATGCGCATCAGTCCGTCAGTGTGGCCGCCATCGCATCCAGCGCTACCCGTGCGGCCTCCGGCGCGATCTCGATCTGCAGCCCGCGCTGGCCGCCATTGAGATAGACCGTATTTTCCGACAATGCCGCCTGTTCCATGGCGACGGGCACGCGCTTCTTCTGTCCGAACGGGCTGATGCCACCGACGTGATAGCCGGTCATCCGTTCGGCGTCGGCCGGGCGCATCATCTTTGCGCTCTTGCCGTGAAACGCTCCGGCGAGCTTCTTCATGCTGACCTCCTTGTCGGAGGGCACCACGACGCAAACCGGCTTGCCATCCACCTCGGCCATCAGCGTCTTCAGCATGCGCTGCGGCGCAATGCCGAGCGCCTCCGCTGCCTGCAGACCGATGCTCTCGGCGTCGGGGTCGTAATCGTAGGTATGCAGGGTGAACGCGGCGCCGAGCTTGCTCAGCGTTTGCGTGGCGCGGGTGGTTTTCGACATGGAGTGCTCAAGCAGTGGTGAACTCAGACGACCTCGGTCACGGGCTGCATGTCGATAGCAAAACTTTCGAGGAATTTCGAGGTCATGATGTAGAAGCCGACCGCGAGCTGCAATTCCACCAGCGCACCGGGCGTCAGCCTAGCTACGATCGCCTTGAAGGTCGCGTCGGTGGGGCGATGCAGTTTGACGATCTCGTCGGTGAAGGCCAGTGCCGCGCGCTGCGTGTCGTCGAAACAAGTTGCGGCCTGCCAGTTCTCCAGCGCCGCGTTCTGCTCCTCGGTGACGCCGATATAACTGCCGATGCGCTTGTGCGCGACCACTTCATAGGGCGCCTCGCAGAGAATGCCAGTGCGGGTGATCGCCAGTTCGCGGATGACGGGATCGAGCTCGCCCTTGTTGCGGATGGCGCCGCCGAGCCGGCAATATTGTTCGAGGTAGCTGGGCGAATGCGCCATCATGCGGAAGATGTTGGCATTGCGGTTCTTGCCGAGGATCTCGCGGGTGCGTTCGCTGGCTGCGGCGGGATCGCTGTAGTCGATGCGGGCCATGGGTCCTCCCTTGAGATCGCCGTCGCGCCCTCCTGATGGGGCGCGTTCGGGCGAATGGCGTTGTCGTTGTAGCCGAGCAGGGATAGCTCTGCCAGATCGCGATGGTCAGGCCTGCGTGTCGTATTCAACATTGCAGGCGCTTGCGCATAGTGGTCAAAGGGGGCCCCGTCATTCTGGCGGGGCCATGCGCCGGTCTCGATTCAATGACAAAAAGAGAAGACCCAAGGAACGTTTCGAGCGACGTTGCACCTCGCAAGACAGGTATTCGACTGTTCGTCCCCATCCTGGCGGGGGCACGGCTTGGCGAGCGCATGATTGCTTGCCTGGGCGCACTGCTGGGCATCGTGCTCACGGGATTGATCTGCCGATCGGTGTTGGGCGACAGCTCCAGCCTGCCGCTGATTGTGGCGCCGCTGGGCGCTTCCGCTGTGCTTCTCTTTGCAGTCCCGACCAGTCCGCTGGCCCAGCCTTGGGCGATCATTGGTGGCAATACCATCTCGGCTCTGATCGGTGTCGCTGTCGCGCATCTCATTCCCGATCAGATTCTGGCGATCGGATTCGGCGTATCGCTCGCCATCGCGGCGATGTCCTTTGCGCGCTGCCTGCATCCGCCCGGCGGCGCCACGGCGCTGACGGCCATCATCGGCGGGCCCATCGTGACCGCATCGGGATATCTGTTTCCATTCGTGCCCGTCGGCCTGAACTCGGTGCTTCTGGTCGGGCTGGGCTATCTGTTCCACAAGATCTCGCGGCGGACCTATCCTCACAGAGCGCCGGTGCCATCAGCAAATCCGCATCAGACATCGGACATCAGCCCGGAGCTCCGGGTCGGCTTTCGCGCCGAGGATATCGACAAGGCGCTGGAAGCGCTCAGCGAGACTTTCGATATCAGCCCCGACGATCTCGAAACGCTGCTGCGGCAGGTCGAACTGCAAGCCATGTTGCGCTCGCACGGCACGATCCTGTGCGGAGACATCATGTCGCGCGATGTCGTCACGGTCGGATTGCGGGATAGTGTCGAGCTGGCCCGCTCGCGGCTGCTCCTGCACAATGTCCGCACGCTTCCCGTCCTGGGCAAGCAGGGACAGCTCGTCGGAACGGTCGGTCTCCGCGAGCTGATGAAAGAATCGGGCGATGTCGGAAAATCCATGTCGCCCGCAGCGACGGCGACGATGCGGACGCCGGCGGTGACCTTGCTGCCGACGTTGACCGATGGACGCACGCACGCCGTCATCATCGTCGATCAGGACCGCATGATGCAGGGGCTGATCACCCAGACCGATTTGCTCAGCGCCGTTGCGAAGCTTGTTCCTGTTGCCGTGTAGGTGATCGGGCACCTGCAAGTCCGCGGACGGAATGAAGCTGCAATTCGGTTGAACAATCTGTAGCTGGAGATATGGTTCTCGCGCAGCGTTAAAACTCACAGCGAGGCTGTCATGCGATCTTCACGAATTCCCGTTCTGAAGCTTGTGCTCGGCCTGGGCATGTTCGCCGTCGCGTTTTGTAGTGCGGGCGTCATCGCAGAGGAGGGACGGGCCGTCGTGTGGCCGACCCAGGGCTGGCAGATATCCACGCCGGAAGAGCAGGGCGTGGACCCGGCAGCGCTCGCCAGGCTGGTTGAGTCCGGTGCTCGTCAAAGCATGGACAGCATTCTGATCGTGCGTCACGGCAAGATCGTACTGGATGCGTATTACGCGCCGTACAGCGCGGACATGCCTCACGTGGTCAACTCCGTCACCAAGGCCGTGATCGGCACGCTGACGTCATTCGCCTTGAAGGATGGTCTGCTGACGGGCACCGATCAGCCGGCGCTGCCATTCTTCGGCGAGCGCAATATCCTCAACCTCGATGACAGAAAGAAAGCCATCACGCTTCAAGGTCTGCTGGATATGACCTCCGGACTGACGTGGGAGGAAGGGCTCGGCGAAGGGCCGCCGCTGTCGGTGATCGACATGGAGCGAAGCCGGAACTGGATCGAGTTCATCCTCAATCGACAGATGGCCGCGACGCCCGGAGACCGCTTCAATTACAATAGCGGCAATCCGCATCTGCTGTCCGCGATCCTCACCAAGGTAACGGGGATGAGCGCGGAGGATTACGCGAAAGCGAAGCTGTTCGGTCCGTTGGGCATCACGGCGTGGAAATGGCGGCGCGATCCGCAGGGCGTCTCGACCGGCGGATACGGTCTGGCGCTGCACCCGCGCGATATGGCGAAGTTCGGCTATCTCTATCTGCGCAACGGCGAGTGGGAGGGTAAACCGCTGGTGCCGCGGGACTGGATCGACAAGGTGAACCACGCCACGGTGGACATGCACCTCTCATTTGCTCCGGCCTGGCGTTATTCGAATTTCTTCTGGGCTCTGCCCGACAGCAACGTCTATTGGGCGAGTGGCTATCATTGTCAGTTGATCGTGGTCTATCCAGCACTGGATCTCGTGGCGGTGACCACAGGCAGAAACGGCTGCGCCGTGACGACTCTCCTGCCCTCCATCGCGGCATCTATCAAATCCGAGACTGCAATACAGCCGGACACGGCCGGCACAGAATTACTGGCGAGCGCCCTCCGCGCCATATCGACAGAGAAACCGTCAGAGGTCGGACCGACGCCAGAGATCGCATCGACGATCTCTGGCAAGACCTATACGTTCGCCCGCAATCCGCTGGGCGTGAAATCGCTGACGCTGACACTGGTCGGCCCGAACCCGCATTATGATTTCGAACTCTACAGCCGCAATTCGGCACGGCCGCCCGAGATGATCAGCGGCCCCATCGGGCTCGACGGGCTGTATCGCAAGGGAAAGGACACGCCCTATGGGCTGCTTGCTGTGAAGGGACGGTGGCTGGATGATCATGCGTTCGAAGTCGAGCGCATCAATATCGGTGCGAGCGAACTGTCGCGGAAATGGACGCTGTCATTCGATGGTGACAAGGTCAGTCTTCGCGGCAAGAACTATGAAGGTGTCGATGTTGCGATCGATGGACAGTCGGGCGGTTGATCGCCGAAAGGCACGGGAAGTCCTGAGACCTCCCGTGCGGTCTTGCAGCGTCAGACCGGCATGATGCCCGGCGATTGGCGTGGCCATTTGGCGATGACTTCCGGCGCTACGTTGAGATGTTGTGCGACGAGAGCCGGCGGCGTGTGCGTCAACCAGTCGGACAGCGACACTTCCTCGTAATGCGCCGTGCGGAACACCTCGATGAATTGCAGGTCGGTGTCGCCGGTGTTCTCGATATAGTGGCCGAAGTTGCGTTTGACGTAGCCGACGTCGCCCGGCGTGAAGTCGATGGTGGTGGCGTTCGGTCCGGAATTGAACAGCGTCATCCGCGCGCGGCCCGCGAGATAATACTGCCACTCGTCGGCATTCGGATGCCAGTGCATCTCGCGCATGCCGCCGGGCTTGACCGTCACCAGCGCCACCGCGATCGTCGCCGAAGCGGTGAAGTTGCTGGTGTCGGCAATCCGGATCTCGCCGTTGCGTGTCGATTTGACCGGCTTGGACGATCCAAGCGAATAGGTGAACGGATAGAGCGCGACATCCGCGTCGCGATAGGACGAGGCCTGGTCGGCCGCGAGCGAACCGGGAACCGTGCCCTGGAAGATCCAGAGATTTTGCAGCGGGATTTTCGCGAAGCTTTCGACCGGCACGCCGAAATTCTTGGCGAGGATTTCCGGCGGCGTATGCGCGATCCAGTCCGACAGCAGCAGCGTATTGAACTCGTTGGCCTGACCGTCATCGAAGCAGATCACGAATTCGCAGCCATCGGGGCCGAGGCCCTGCAGCGAATGCGGCGCGCCGGAGGGAAAGTACCAGAGATCGCCCGCGCTGACGTTGGCGACATAAGGCCGGCCCTGATTGTCGAGCACGGTTACCCGGCACGAGCCGTAAGTCATGATCGCCCATTCGCCGGCCTGGTGCCAATGCATCTCGCGGATGCCACCGGCGGTGAGCCGCATATTGACGCCGGAGATCGTGGTCGAGATCGCAAAGTCTGCTTGCGTCACCTGCCGTGCCCAGCCGCCGTTCTGGATGCGCCGCGGAGCATTGTTGAACGTCGCCCATGGCAGCGCCATGCCGCCGATATCGGTCGCCGGTGGCAATTGCGAGGATGGGAACTGGCCGGCGATGACGGGATTTTGCGGGCCGGGATCGCTCAGATTGTTCGGCCCCTTGGCGTTGATCGCGCCCTGCGGCGGCAGATCCGGATTGCCGAATGTCGCAGCCTGTGCGGATGCTGCGGCAGTCATCACGATGCCCGATGCTGTTGCTGCCATGAGATCTCTCCGTGAGAACATGGGACGTCCTCCTGTTGCGACGCGGATCATGCGTCATGGTTTTTGAATCGATGGAAGCGATGCGCGCCGGGTAACACCCGACGCGCGCAGTAAAGGGGAAGAGACAGCTCTACTTCTTGACGCCTGCGGCGGCGAGGATCAGGTCAGCCACTTCCTTGGGATGCGAGACCAGCGACAGATGGCCCGCATTGAGCTCGATCGTGGTCGCATTCATGCGTTTGGCGAGGAAGCGTTCGAGATCGGGATTGATGGTCTTGTCCTCTTTCGACACCGCATAGAATGATGGCTTGTCATGCCACGCGGCTGCGGTGGTGCGGCCTGCGAAGATCGATGCGGCGGTCGAGCCCTGCACGGCATAGAGCACTTCGGCCTGCTTGCGCGGAACGCCATTGGCGAAATATTTCAGGAAGGAGTCTTCGGAGAGCTGGGTGTAGCCATCATGGGTCTGGATTCCGGCGCGCACCTCGCCCGTCGGGAATTTGCCGGACAGCGCCACGAAGTCCTCATTGGCGTCCGGCGCGCGGGCTGCGACATAAACCAGCGCCGAGACCTTCGGGTCGGTGCCGACGTCGCTGATCACGGTGCCGGCCCAGGAATGGGCGACCAGCACGGTCGGGCCATCCTGCAAGGCGAGCGCGCGGCGGGTCGCGGCATCGGAGTCGTCCAGCGAGCTCAGCGGATTTTGCACGGCCGTTACATGGAGGCCTGCCTTCTGCAACAGCGGAATGACTCCGGCCCAGCTCGATCCGTCGGCCCAGGCGCCGTGCACCAGAACCACGTTCTTGGCTTTCACGGGCGCTGCGGTTGCAGCCTGCGCCATCGGCGCCGTCAGCAGGCACATGGTCGCCATCAGCATCGCACGCAGCGTCATCTTGGAGAGGGAGTTCATCAGCATGGTATCACCATTCGGTTGCCCGGCGATTGTTTCGGCCGGAGGGACAAGGGAAGCATGGATGTTGCACTTGACGAGTTCGCTCCGGTCAGCTCGAACGGGAGCGGATCGGCATCACATTATCTGGTCTATGGGATGGCGAGGCCGCGGTGAATCGGACGGTGGTGTGCAGCCGGCATACCTAGGTTTATGGCTACGAATACGCAGGGCCGGCGCCGACTGTTACGTCGGCGACCCCAGCGGTAACGGAATGGTGAGGGCTACAGCATGATCGACTATGTCACCGTGGATGTGTTCACGGACCAGCGTTTCGGCGGCAACCCGCTGGCGGTCGTTCCGGATGCGCGTGGCATCGACGATACGCTGCTGCAGAAGATCGCCACCGAGTTCAACTATTCGGAAACGACCTTCGTGTTTCCCCCGGATGATCCCGCGCATACCGCACGCGTTCGCATTTTCACGCCGACCGATGAGATTCCGTTCGCCGGTCATCCCAATGTCGGCACTGCCTTCGTGCTTGGCCGTCAGGGCACGGCCTTCGGCAGGCCTGTCGGCGATCGCATGGTGTTCGAAGAGAAGGCGGGCCTCGTCCATCTCGATCTGTTGCGCGATGGTGGGGAGGTCATCGGCGCCGGCTTTGTCGCGCCGCAATCCGTTCAGATCGGTGACGAAGTCGATGTAGCGACGCTGGCCGGCTGCATCTCGCTGCCGGCGGATGCGGTCGTGTCACACACGCATCCGCCGCGCATCGTCTCCGTCGGCCTGCCTTTCGCTGTCGCTGAACTGTCGGGTCTCGATGCACTGGCCTCCGCGCGTCCGAATACATCGGCCTTTGAGGTAGCGGGAAAGACATACTGGCACCGCGACGATCGCTTCTCGGCCTTCATCTATGTCCGCACCGGCGACGGCATCGATCATTTGCGCGCCCGCATGTTCGCGCCGCTCAGCAACGTGCCCGAAGATCCCGCCACCGGCAGCGCCTCGGCGGCGCTCGCGGCCTATCTCGTCACGCTCGACCCGCGCCGCGATGCGGTCTGTGGCATCACCATCGAGCAGGGCGTTGAGATGGGGCGCCGTAGCCTCATTGAAGTCGAGGTGCGGAAGCGTGATGGACATGTCGAGAGCGTTCGCATTTCCGGCCGTTGCGTGCCGGTGATGCAGGGCCGTATCGACCTGTAAGCTGAATCACGCATTGCCCGGCAGATCTCTCACGCGCCACAGGGCCAGCGACTTGTCGGCATAGTCGCCGCCAGCTTCCGTACAGCCTTCGTTGATCACGGCTAAGGGAGCAGGAAACAGGAACGTTGCGTACTGCAGATTGAGTACGCGCCAGTCACCGTCCTCGATATCGCGATTGGCTGATGCGTCGGGAAATGTCGTGGTCAGCAGCCAGCGGGTGCTGGAACGTTTCAGATTGGCGATAGCGCGGTGGATGTTGGCGAATGACAGATGCACGAGGCAGTCGCGGCACAACACCAGATCGGCAGCGGGCAGCGTATCGCTGACGAGATCGAGTCGGGCAAAATCGATATGGCCTGCATTGCCATAGTGCGCGGCATTGGCTGCCACGATATCCGGAACGATATCGGCGCCGAGATAGCGGATACCGCCGAGGTCCATCTGCGCCATCCAGGTGAAATCGCCGCAGGGCAAATCGAGGATGGATTGCACCCGCAATCGCCGCAGCAATTGCGTGAGGTCGCGGCGGAGTGACGTTGTTGCGTCGAGTTCGGAGCCGAGGCCGGATTGCGATTTTTCAGCGCCCCACAGATTGGTACGATAGATCAGCTCGAAACGCGTAGTGAGATCGAGCCCGTCGAATTCGCGGCGCCGCTCGGCGAAGCGAAGTTCGGCCAGAACCGGTGTGCGTCGCCTCGATCTGTCCATTCGCGCGCCCATTGCAGCAACGGTAAATCAGAGTTCCACAGCCAGCTTCGATCTGAAGTTCGCCGTTGTAAACACTCGTGAAACACGCTCTGGAATCATTGTTCTTGTAATTCGGCTGAAATCATCTATATTGCGCTTATTCGAATATATGCTCTGGCTTGTTGACCGCGCCGTAATCGGCTCCATTCCCCAAGACATCGTTGAAATCGGATCGGGTTCACGCGATGTCGCGTAGGGCTCGCGCATTCGCACATCTTGGAGAATAGTTATGGCAGTCGGTACAGTTAAGTGGTTCAACGCGACCAAGGGTTTCGGTTTCATTCAGCCTGATGACGGCGGCCAGGATGTGTTCGTTCACATCAGTGCAGTCGAGCGCGCTGGATTGGGTTCGCTCAATGAAGGCCAGAAGGTTTCTTTCGAAGCCAAGGCTGACAAGATGCGCGGCAAGACCAGCGCGGAAGATCTCCGCGCGATCTGAGCTTGAAGGTCCTGAAATTTCCACGGATGTACTGGGATTTCTCGACCGACAAGTTTTGCGTCGTCTTATAGATTTTGAATGACTGAAGCCCGCCGGTGATCATCACCGGCGGGCTTCATGCTATACGCATGATCATACGTCCGATTTCAGCGTCCCATATGAGGATCGATCAAGATGATTGAACGTCTGGATACGCTCAAGGCGGCGCGTATGCGCATGATCGAGGAACGCGATGTGCACGCGAAGGTGCTGGCGGCGCCCTTCAATCGCGACAATGCGGAACGGGCTCGCATGAAGTTTGTCGAGATGCAGAACGTGATCGACGCCATCGATCGCGCCATCTTGGGCGAGCAACCCGTCCAATAACGCCGGCTCTAGCCGATCAATGCGCGCAGTTCCGCAATCATCTTCGTCGTCTCAAACGGCTTGCCGAAAAAGCGACTGTCGTGAGGCAGATCGTTCTGGGCGACCTGCAAATGGCCGGACACGATGACGATCTTGATCGGCGGCCAGCGGTTACGCACAGCATGCGCAAGCTTCAACCCGTCCATGCTGCCGGGCATCTGTACGTCGGTGAACAACAGCACGATATCGTTGCGGCTCTCGAGAATTCGCACGGCCTCGTCGGCATTGTTGGCCTCGATAGCGATGAAGCCGGCTTCCTCGACGATGTCGGCGGCGTGAATGCGGAGCAGAGGCTCGTCCTCGACGATGAGGACGGCAGGCCGCTGCATGTCGCGCGCGTTGGGATCTGGGAGTGCTGCCATCAAAATTGGTGTCACCTTTCGTCGGGTATCGAAGCCAGCTCGCTCAATCTGGTTTCGAACCGACATGTGAGTCCTTCGGGCAAGAATTCGATTTTGACGGAACTGCCGAAGTCGGCTGACAGCGTGCCTTCGATCAGTCGTGAGCCAAATCCACGTCGCGTCGGCGGCGCCACGACGGGGCCGCCGGATTCGCGCCACGCGAAACCTAACGCCAGCCCGTCGCTGCCGGTGTGACAAGCCCAGTCGATATCTATCGTTCCGTCCGGAACGGACAATGCACCATACTTTGTGGCATTGGTTGCGAGTTCATGCAGCGCGAGCGCCAGCGACAGCGCCTGCTTGGCCGTCAGTTCCACCTCGGGGCCCGAGACGCGAATGCGTTTTTCGCCCGTTCGATGCGGCGCGAGCGCGCCAGCGATCACCGTGGGCATCGACGCGCTGGTCCAGCTCGATTGCGTGAGGATGTCATGCGCCTGGTTGAGCGCGGCTAGACGCGCATCGAAGATCGTGCGCGCATCTTCCTTGGTCGCTGCGGTCCGAAACGTCTGGCTGGCGATGGCGCCGACCATGGCCATGGTGTTCTTCATGCGATGTTCGAGTTCGCGCGTCAGCAATTGCTGCTGTGTCTCGGCACGTTTCAGTTTACCGACGTCGCGAATGGTTCCAATGAAGCGACTGACTTCGCCGTTTTCGAATTCCGCACGGCCCTTGGCCGAGCACCAGCGCTCGATGCCGTCATCGAGGCCGATGGTGCGGTATTCGATGTCATAGGCCTGCGGTCCGTCCAGCTTCATGGCGTTCAGGCACGCCCTCTCAGTGACGTCGCGATCGTCGGGATGAAGCCCTTGCAGGAAGACGTCGAACGAGATCGGCTTGCCGAAGGTGAGGCCGAACAATTCGTAGCAGCGCCGGTCCCATTGCAGCACGCCGGTACGCGGGTCGAGATCCCAGGTTCCAGTGTCGGCGGCGTCGAGTGCAAGTCGTAGCTGGCTTTCGCTTGCCTGCAGCGCCACATCCACGGCACGCGATGCAGTGATATCGCGCGACACCGAAAGCAGCTGATGCGGTTTCCCATCGGGGCCGGGAATGGCGGTGACGGTGACATCCCACCATTTCGGCGTGCCGGCCATCGTGGTGGCGTAACCCTGGAAGTGTCCGGTACGCCCAAGCTGAGCGGCTCTTACAGCCGCCTTGGCGTCGATATTGCCCTGATCCTGCCAGAAGTCAGGCCATGGGCGGCCCTCGATCGCGCCGAAATCCGTGACCTCCATGATGCGCTGGCCGCCCTCGGTCATGAAGATGAGGTTGCCGTCGAAATCGAGAACCTTGATGCAGTCGCCCGATGCTGCGAGCAAACTTCGCAAGAATGAATTGGCGTCCTGAATAGGTCCTAACGATTGATCCACGAATACCCCGGGAGCTGCGGCTCCGATCGCAAAAATACGCTGCAACGAAATACGGCCGCAAACAGATACGGTTGCGGATGTACGCTAACAGGTCTTCGAGCAAACGTGCCAGACCAGACCGGGTTCCGGCTCAATCGCGGCGATGCCGCGTGCGTCGATTTACGCTGAGGTCGATATAGCCTCCGCCGCGCTGCCGTCGTGCCAGAGCCACGCGCTGACCGCGCCGCTGCGGCCGCGGATCTGGACTTCGGTCGGGCCGCTCAGCGCCCCCGTCGCGCGCACCGCACAGTCCGCTCCCGCGGCGCGCAGCAGGTCGTCGCTCAGGGCCACCTTGGCGCCGTGGCTCGCGGCCACCTCCATGAGCCGGCTGGCGACATTGACGGTATCGCCGGTCGCGGTGATGTGCTGGTAGCTGGCGCCGCCGAGACGCGATGCGACGATATCGCCGAAGTGTGCGCCGATCTTGAATCCGATCTGGCTGGCGATCTCAGGCGGAAGACCGGCGATCCATGTGCCGGTGCGCGTCGTGAGTTCGATACAGCAGCGTGCGGCACGGGCGGCATCGTCATTGGCGACCACAGGCAATCCGAACAGGATCATCGCGCCGTCGCCCATGAAGGTTGTCACCACACCTCCATGGGCGAGGGTCACCTGATCGATCATGGCGTGGAAGGACTTCAGCAATTCGCGCACCGCATCTGCGTCGCGTGTCTCACTGAGTGCGGTGAAGCGCGAGAGATCGATGAAGATGACGGCGGCATGCTGATGCACCGGCTGCAGCAGATAGTCCGGATTCTTGATCAGCCAGTCGCGCAGGCCCGGCGCCTGGAACTGGCGCAGCAGGTCGCTACGGGCGGCGAAACGCTGCACGCTGCGGCGGCTGCTCCAGATCTGGAGCGCGCCGAACGCCATCGCTGGCGGTACGGCCGCGGCCAGCGGCAATGCGGCGCTCATCCAGATGCCATGACCATAGGCGATGGTGTTGATCACGGCCCACAATGCGACGACGGCGACGATCGCAATGAGGCCGACGGCATTGCGCCGCCAGGCGAGCAGGACGATGCACAGCATCGCCAGGACGATCGCAAAGCCGGCATCGAACAGCCGGATGGATGTATTGCGCAGCAAGGTGTCCTTGGCGAGCAGATGCGTGATTGCGGTGGACACGACTTCGACGCCGGGCATCACCGGATCGAACGGCGTGGAGAAGAAGTCACCGCCGCCGCTGACGGTGACGCCGATGGCGACGACGCGATCCTCGACATCGGCGCGGCGGAGTTTGCCCGCCAGAACCTCCGATGCGCTGATCGTCCGGATCGTGCCGCGCGGCCCATAGAAAGACATCGGCAACAAATGGCCGACATCGGTCGGAATGTGGTTGCCGGCGAGGGAGAAGTTATACTCGCCAATCTGGGTATCGTCGCGCGAGGCGGCGGATGCGACGCGCAGCGGCATCGACACCATCACGCGGTCGGCCGAGCGCATCAGCATCGGCATCGAGCGCGGCACGCCGCTGCTATCGGTGTTGAGATTGACCACGCCGACCGTGGCCTGATCGGCGAAGATTTTCAGCGGAAGCAGAAATCCCGACGCCACCGGCAGATCCGCAAGCGGCCCGGCCTCCTTGGTGGCCACGGTCTGTTTGGACTCGCTGAACAGCGCCGCCGCGGCGATGACGGTGTTGGTCTTGCCGAGCGCCTGTGCCAGTGCGGCATCGCTCTCTGCTGCGCCGGCATCGACCAGCAGCAGATCGAGAGCGAGCACTTTCGGTTTGTAGCGTGCGATTTCCTCGATGATTGTCGTCAGCGTGGCGCGGGGCAGCGGATAGTTGCCTTGTTCGCGTGCGACCCGATCGTCGATGGCGATGATGGTGACGAGATCGGGCGGTTTCTTCACGCCGCGGATCTGGATGCGCAGATCGGTCAGCGTCGCCTCTAACCGGTCGAGAAAGCCGACATCGCCGCGGTTGTGACCAAAGGCCAGCGCTGTCGCCCACACGCCCGCAAGGACCATGGCGAGCGGTGTCTGCAATCTGCTGGCCTTCATCATCGTTTGTATCCGGGCCGCTTAACGCCCAAGCCTTGTTAACGTCTAAGCCTTGCCATCAGCGCGGTGACGCGCGGCGCCGGCCAACGCTTGATGTCGAGTGGCGTCGCCGAGGTATCGACATCGACGCCTTCACCGGGGCCGAGGGTTACGCTGCCGGGGCCGGTCACGCGCCTGACGCCGACACGACCGGTCTCGACGAAGACGGAGGTCTTGCTGCCCTCGGCGTCCACCGCCCATTTGGTGCCACGCACGGCGGCGATTGCTTGCGGTGTCATCACCTCGAAGGTTTTGCCGGCCTTCTGTTTGGGGGCCTCGATGAAAATGGCCTTGCTTTGCAGGTCGACGCCGTCGATACGGCCGTTGCGGTCGCGGTCGAGCAGCGTGAAACGCGCGCCGTTTTCAGCAATGATCGTCACGCCGCCGCAGTGCAGGGTTTGCGGGCCGCCGACCGGTTGGCTCGATGTGCAGCCGAGGCCGGCCTGCTGCGCCGATGCAGCGCTGCCATACAGGCACGCCGCAGCGACGATGGCCGCCGCCAGCCTGATTGAATGGGTCATGTTGGTTACTCCTGAACGCCACATCGATAAGGCGGGCGGCGGGCGATTCCGTTCAACGTCAGCGGGCGAGCGGCGTGATTAACGCTTGGAGGTACCCATATAGGGCGACGCGGCGGCACAACGAGGGCAGATCCAACCGGGATCGCCGATCTCACGACCATGTGAGATTGAGAGGCATTCTCAGTAATCGGGCCGCGAGCGTTGCCGCAATCTCGCCACATCGCCCCGGATTTTCAGGGGATATCAAAGGTTTGCATGAGGCTAACGAAGCCATTTTCGGGGCGTTCGTGCTTGTTTTCCCCCCGCGCTTCCTTTATTCCCGTTTTGCATCGCAGACAGCGTCCTGGAAGACTTGGGTAACCAAGATCATTGGCCGCGTTTAGGCGGATGCCTGGGCGTGATCCGGCAAACGGCAGACCGTTTTCCGCGCTGATCACGCTTCGACGCGTGTATTTTCAGAGGACTAGCGCCAAATGGCCAATGTTGTCGTCGTCGGCGCCCAGTGGGGCGACGAGGGTAAGGGCAAGATCGTTGACTGGTTGTCGGATCAGGCTGATGTCGTCGCCCGCTATCAGGGCGGCCACAATGCCGGTCATACGCTGGTCATCAATGGCCAGACCTACAAGCTGGCGCTGCTGCCGTCCGGCGTCGTGCGCCAGTCCAAGCTCTCGGTGATCGGCAATGGCGTGGTGTTCGACCCGCAGGCCTTCGTCGATGAAGTCGCCAAGCTCCGCGGTCAGGGCGTCGATGTCGGCCCACACAATCTGCGCGTTGCCGAAAACGTCACGCTGATCCTGCCGCTGCACCGCGAACTCGATGCACTGCGCGAGAATGCCAACAAGGCTACGGCCATCGGCACCACGCAGCGCGGCATCGGCCCGGCCTATGAAGACAAGGTCGGCCGCCGTGCGATCCGTCTGATGGATCTCGCCGATCTCGCCACCCTGCCGCACAAGGTCGATCGCCTGCTGACGCATCACAATGCGCTGCGCCGCGGTCTCGGCCTCGCAGAATTCAACACGGCTGACATCGTGAAGGAGCTCTCCGCATTCGCGCCGGTGCTGCTGCCCTATGCTGAGGCCGTCTGGCGGCTGCTGGACAGCAAGCGCCGCGAAGGCAAGCGCATCCTGTTCGAGGGCGCGCAGGGCGCGCTGCTCGATGTCGATCACGGCACCTATCCCTATGTCACCTCGTCCAACACGGTTGCTGCGCAGGCGGCGACGGGCACCGGCATGGGCCCGGGCGCGGTCGGCTATGTGCTCGGCATCTGCAAGGCCTACACCACGCGCGTTGGCCAGGGTCCATTCCCGACCGAACTGCTCAACGAGATCGGCGAAGAGATCGGCCGTCGCGGCAAGGAATTCGGCGTCAATACCGGGCGCAAGCGTCGCTGCGGCTGGTTCGATGCGGTGCTGGTGCGACAGACTGTCCGCACCTGCGGCATCAATGGCCTGGCGCTGACCAAGCTCGACATCCTCGACGGCTTCGACACCATCGAGGTTTGCGTCGGCTACAAGCTCGACGGCAAGGAAATCGACTATCTGCCGGCCGGTGAAGGCGCTCAGGCCCGGATCGAGCCGATCTACGAGACCATCGAGGGTTGGAAAGAGCCGACCGCGAATGCGCGCTCCTGGGCCGATCTGCCGGCGCAGGCGATTAAATACGTGCGCCGGATCGAGGAACTGGTGGGCTGTCCGATTGCTTTGCTTTCCACGAGCCCGGAACGCGAAGATACTATTCTGGTGCAAAACCCGTTCGAGGCTTAACGGACTGTTACCGGATAGCCTCCAAATTGATGCACCCGCAACATTGAGTCGAGATGGCTGATTACTACCCGTTGATCGCCCGTGCCATCGCCGGACTGGACCCCAGTGCTCCCGGTGAGCAGCGGCGCGCGCTCTATGAGCGCGCCCGCACGGCTCTGATTGCCCAGTTGCGCAGTGTCGAGCCGCCCCTCAGCGAGTCAGAGATCACTAGGGAGCGGCTGTCGCTCGAAGAGGCCGTCCGCAAGGTCGAATCTGAAGCGGCCCAGCGCGCTCGCGATGCGTCGCGGCCTGCGGGGGCTGGAACGACGGGCGACGGCAAGCCGCGCGCCGGCGATGCTTTCCGCAATGCCGGGCCGCGTGCCGGTGCCACGCCGGCCGAGCCGTCGCCGCGCGGCCGCCAGCCGATTACGCCGACGCCGGCGTCTCCCCGCGGGCCGGAAGAGCCGCGCCCGCCGCGCACCTTGCGCGTCGATCCGCCGCCGATTCCGAAGCAGCAGTCGCCCAATGCCGGCGCGCAGGATCCGAACGGTCCGCCAACCCGCGAACGATCAGGCACGCCGCGCCGCTTCGAGAACAATCCGGCAGCACCCCCGCCGGCCCGCAACGACCGCAGCGATCAGGGCGATGCCGCGATGCGCGGTTTCCGCGACGTCACCGCCGATGTCGACGATCTCGGTCGCGCCGCTGCGCAGGCCAACCGCGCGGCGCGGAAAACTTACGCCAACGTGCCGTCGCCGACGCCGGAATTCGATCGTCTCGAACCCAGCATGGAAGCGCGTAGCGAAGCTTTCGGCTACGACGAAACGGCTTACGACGACCAGGACGGCGACGAGTCGCAGGTGCCGCCGTCGCGCATCAAGGATTCCAAGGGCAAGAAGGCGAAGCCGCCCAAGCCTCCGAAGCCGAAGCGCGTCAGCGGCGGTTTCCCGTTCAAGACTGCGCTTCTCATCGGCATCGTGATGATCCTGATCGGCGCCGTGATTCTGGGATGGCCGACGATCAACAAGATGGTGCGCGGTTTCGCCGGCGGTTCGGCGCCCGTCGTCACCGACAACAAGGATGCGCCGCTGGCGCCGCGGCCGAAAATCGCCGATCGCGTTGGTCAGCCGTCGTCGTCGGATCAGATCGCGCCGGTCGCGCAGCGCGTCGTTCTGTATGACGAGGATCCGGCTGAGCCGAAGGGGCGGCAATATGTCGGCACGGTGGTCTGGCGCACCGAGCAGATCAAGGGCACTGGCGGCAAGCCTGGTGACATCGCCGTGCGCGCGGACATCGAGATTCCGGAACGCAAGTTCAAGATGACCATGTCGTTCCGCCGTAACACCGACACGTCGCTGCCTGCCAGCCACACGGCCGAACTCACTTTCGTTCTGCCGCCCGATTTCGCCGGCGGCGGCATTGCCAATGTTCCGGGCGTGCTGATGAAGTCAAACGAGCAGGCGAGGGGCACGCCGCTGGCGGGCCTCGCGGTCAAGGTCACTGACGGCTTCTTCCTGGTCGGTCTCAGCAATGTCGAAAGCGATCGCGCGCGCAACCTGCAGCTCCTGAAGGAGCGGTCATGGTTCGATATCCCGCTGGTCTATGCCAACCAGCGCCGCGCCATCATCGCCATCGAGAAGGGCTCGCCCGGCGAGCGTGCCTTCAACGACGCATTTGCGGCCTGGGGCGAATAATAGATCATGCGCGCTGGTCAGCCGCTCGTGATCTGCACCGATCTATCCACGTCATGCCCGGCCTTGAGCCGGGCATCCACGTCTTGTCACAGGTGAAGGCGTGGATGGCCGGGTCAAGCCCGGCCATGACGAATGAGAGTGCATTGCCTGGACCAACAAATCGATGTTGAGGCTACGGTTACTTGCCCTCAAAGCTACCCGCCTGCGCCACCGCTCCGTCGTTTCACGTCATTCCTGCAGCCAGCACTGCTTCACCAGAGGTTTCGCAGGCGCGCGCTCACCATCGCGTTGTCAGGCTGCCGAGAACGGTGCGCCCCTGCGTGAAGGTGCAGGTCCCACCGTTGCAGATCGGAACACGCTCGTCCGACAGATTGCGCGCATTCACGGCCAGGCGCATGCCGCGATAGTCGTAATGCACACCCGCATCGAACGCCGTGATCGCAGGGTTTCTGATCGTATTGATGTCGTCAGCCCAGGTCTGTCCGATCCAGCGTGCGCCGGCGCCGACACCGAAGCCCGCGAGCGGGCCGGTCTGCCAGGTGTAGTCGAGGAAGATCGCCGCCTGCTGAGTGGGCACGCCGATCGGCACCTTGCCGAGATCGAAGCCATTGCTGCGGGTGACGGTCGCGTCGGTGTAGCTGTAGGAGGCGATGCCCTTCAGCCCCGGCATCAGCCCCATCACCGCTTCCAGTTCGGTTCCGCGTGAGCGGATCTGGCCGGTCTGCACCGAGTACAGCGAACCGAAGACCGGATCGGTGGTCAGCACGTTGTCCTTGGTCAGGTTGAACCAGGTCGCCGTGAAGTAACTGTTCCAGCCGAGCGGCTGATACTTGATACCGGCTTCGAACGATTCACCGGTCGTCGGCGCGAAGGGCGTAGCGCCGCGCCCGGGCGCCGTCGTGCCACTCTGCGGCAGAAATGACGTCGCGTAGTTGACGTAAGGCGCGAGCCCGTTGTCGAACAGATACAGCAATCCCGCGCGGCCCGTGAACTTGCTTGGGTCGCTCGTGGTCGTCACGCCTGACAGGTCGTCGTGGTTCGAGAGTTCGGCAAAGTCCTGCCGGCCGCCGATGGTCAGCCGCCAGCCGCCCAGTGCCATCTGGTCCTGTGCGTAAAGTCCGATCTGGCCGAGCGTCTGGCTGTTGGCGCTCATAATCGACAAAGGCAATGTCGGCACCGAAGTGCTATAAACAGGATTTGTCAGGTCGAGCGACGGACCGGCGCCCGCATAGTAGCCAAAAGTCGTTCCCTGCCGGAAGTAATCGACACCGGCCAGGACCGTATGCTTGATCGGGCCGGTCGCCAACCTGGCTTGGACCTGATTGTCGATATTGAAGGTGTTCAGGCTTTCCTTGAAGGTTGCCGCGTAGCGGTTCAACGTGCGGCCGTCGGGCGCGAGACTGAGCTGATCGACCATGTTGCCTTCGAACGACAAGTGCCCGAGCCGGACGTTCTGCCGGAACGTCACAGCGTCATTGAAACGATGTTCGAGCCTGTAGCCGACCGAGGCCTGCGACTGCGTGAGCGCATCGAATGACGGATCGCCGAGACGAATATTGGTCACCACGCCCGTTGCCGGGTTGCGCAAATAATACGGCCACATCGACGTCTTGCTGCGCTCGTATTCGGCCAGCACCGTGAGCGTCGTGTCTTCGCCCAGCTTTGCGGTGAAGCTCGGCGCCAGGAAGACGCGATCGTCCCAGGTGCCGGGAATCTGCGTGCCGCTGTCACGCACCAGGCCGGTAAAGCGATAGAGCAGCTTGTCGTTGTCGAGCGTCGGCCCGCTGAAATCGAAACGGCCCTGATAGCGATTGAAATTGCCGATATCGAGCCCGGCTTCGTTGAGCCGCGTCTCCAGCGGCATCTTGCTGACGAAGTTCACCATGCCGCCGGCTTCGTTGGCGCCATAGAGCACGGAGGACGGACCGCGCATGACCTCGATGCGTTCGGCGCCATAGGGTTCGTTGCGGAAATGGGCGAAGGAACCGTTGCCCTGCCGCAGACCGTCGCGGTATTCGCCGAATTGGTTGGCCGCAAATCCGCGGATCAGGAACTGATCGTAGCGGGGATCGAAGCCATAGGGTTGGGTTTGCACGCCCGCCGTATAGGCCAGCGCCTCACCGACGGTTCGCGCGCCTTGGTCGCGCATCTGCTCCGGCGTCACCACCGAAATCGACTGCGGCGTCTCGATCAGAGGCGTATCTGTTTTGGTGCCCGTGGCACTTCGCGTGGCCACATAGCCTTGAACGGGGCCCCATGCGGATTCCGTTGCGCGGGCGCCCGGCACATTGCTCGGCGTGACTGTTCCCTGACGCGTGGCTGTGCGCGCCGTCCGCGCGGCGGTGCGCGACGCGCTGCTGCGCGCAGTGTTCTTGGGTTTGGCGCGCCGGTCTGCGCTGCCTTGAACGATGACGGGATCCAGCTGCGTGGCGCGCGCTGAAGGCGTCTCCGTGCCGGTGGCTTGCGCCAGCATTTGTGCGCTTGCCTGCGCTGACAGGCCCATCAACAAGACAATAGAACTCGCTGCACCAAGACACATTGCCTTGGTGACTTTTCTTTCGACGATCCCCACCGATAACGCCCCGCATGTCGTTCGGACTGACCGAGCCCGATTCCTGCGTGGTCTCTAGGACATCAAATCGCGCATGGCATTACCTGCCAAGTTAGAACCTCTACACACTAGAACCGTTAAAATCGCAGGAGTGTGCCGAGCGGCAATTTGCGGATGGCCGGATCAAGTCAGGCCATGACGAACGAGAGGCGAGAGCTTTCGCTCTCGCGCCGCCGGAATGACAGCTACTTGCAGCCGAAGCTCCCCGCCTGCGTCACTGCTCCACCATTCCACACTGTCCGCAGCGGATAGACGCAAGCCGGATAGCTCAACTTGCTGTCGCGCGACGTCAATGCGATCTCGCCGGGAGCCACACCTTTCTCGACCCAGTCCGTCAGCGCGGTGAAGAACTGATCCTGCTCGCGCGTCGGCGTCTGGTTGGCATTCCCCGGCAGTTTCGGCAGCGGCACGGAATCGTTCTGTCCGCTGACCGTATAGGCCCGGCCCTGCGAGCTGTGGGCCGAGCCGGGCAGCAGATACATCCGCATGAACTTCTGCACCTCCGCGTGGCCGCCCATCTGCGCCGCGACGCGCTCGTGATAGTTGACGTTGCCCGCTGGAGGGATCGCGTCGTCGACGAGGCCGCTATAGACGATGATCTTGCGACCGAGTTCGCGCAACTTGCCGAGATCCGCCTTGTCGGTGCCGAGATTGCTGAACAAAGTGGGTTGCAAGGCAAGGTTCTTGTTCACCGTATCGGCGAGGTCGGCATAGCTGAGCTCCTGCCACTTGTTGCGTTCGGTGCTCGAGCCGTTGTTGAACGGAATGTCCGACGGGTTGGTGGCGCTGGCATCGGCGGCGTAGCGGACGTCCTGCAGGGCCAGGGCCACGCTGCCGGCGGCTGTACCGGTGATCTGGCTGCCGATCGCCGTGGTCCTGGTGAAGGCCCACCACACCTGTTTCGTGCCGAGCACCTTGCCACTGCGGCTGTCGGAGCTTTGCGCGGCGTCATAGCTGCCATCGGGCGTTGCGCCGAACCAGATCCTGTCGAGCGCCATCGCTTCCTTGATGCTCATACAGGTTGCCGCATCGGCATTGCTGCCGGTGACGCCCTGGCCAGCCTCGCCGCTGCAGAGAGCTGCGGCATCGCGCGCGGGATCGTAATCGCAGGCGAACGGATCGAGCAGGAAGCCGATCCCGGCTTTGTCGCACGCGGCGAGGGCACGTTTGTTGGCGGCGTCGATCTTGGCGGCGAAGGCGGTGGCTTTCGGCTTGTCGAGCGCTGTGAAGCCGAGTTCGGTCTTCATCACGATCTGCGGATACAGCGCGGCCGTGCCGAATTGCGGGATGTTGAGCGCCGGCTGGGCGATCATGTAGCCGTCATAGAGTTCGGGATAGTCCTGGGCGATCTTCATGCCCTGCCGGCCGCCCTGCGAATGGCCATCGTAATAAGCGTAAGCCGGCGCCTTGCCGTAATAGAGCGTGACGAGCGCTCTGGTCCTGACGGCCTGCTCCACCATGGCGCGGACCGAGAAGTCGCGGAACGCCTCGACATTGACCTTGCCGTCGGAGAGGAAGGTGAAGGAGCCGTCCTGATACCAGGGTTGTCCTGCATCGGTGGTGCCCGAGGCATAACCCATATTGGCGTTGACGAGGGCGGGCACCTTGCTGCCGATCTTGTCGGCGATGCGATGGCCACCGCCGACCCAGCCGCCACCGCCGTAATTGCGGATGCGCGTATTCCAGTTCGACGGTGTCGGCAGCCAGACCTCGATGCCGATGCCCTCGGACCAGGAGCGTGCAGTCTTGTCCTTTTCCGCCGTGAAGCCTGGCCCCACCAGAAGCTTCACAAGGCACATGTCCGCCGCCATGGTGATCGGGCGAGGCGAATCCTGTGCGACCAGTTCCTCGCCCTTTTTGATCGCCCGCACGGCCACCACGGTGGTGGCCTCATCCGGATGAAATGCAGTCTTGATACCGTCGTCGCAGGCGAGCTGCTGTGCGGAAGCGGGGGCCGTGGTGCCGCATAGCGCGGCAAACAAGGCTATCGCCGTCACGATGGCAGGCGCGCGGTTGTCATCACGGATGATGTGGGGGGCTGTCGACATGGCGTTTCCCGTCTGTTTTATTTTTGAGTTGGGGTGAGTTCTCCTCACTTCGCCTCTGCGATCAACTACCAAAACGATGTCGGAACGTAACATTATGTTAAAAAGGCCCCGTGGATTGGGCCTACAGCGATGTGATTTGACCCCGTGCGGTCGCCTGCTATCCACAATGATCCGCTCTTGAACCCATTCTGCCGCCATGGACCCCCGCATGACCACGCGCCGACAAGTCATGAAATTGGCCGCCTTTGCTGCCAGCCAGACCGCGCTGATGGGCGCGGTGCGTGCCGAGGGCGGTGTCGATCTCGGCGCGGCCGCGTCGTCACAGCTCCCCTTCGCGCAACAGACGCCGATGCGGATCGGCGCCGCCGCGCTTCGTGTCCGCGACCTCGGCAAGATGCGCAGCTACTACACGGACCTGCTGAAGCTCGACACCATCAGCGCGGACAAGGCCGAGGTCGTGCTTGGCGTCGATGGCGTGGCGCTGTTGCATCTGATCCATCGGCCCGATGCGCCACTGGAAGCGCAGACCACGGCCGGGCTGTTTCACACCGCGTTCCTGATGCCGAGCCGCGCGGACTTCGCGCGCTGGCTGGTCCATGCCGCGCTGGCGCGCACACCGTTCGACGGCTTTGCCGACCATCATGTCAGCGAAGCCTCCTATCTCACCGATCCCGAGGGCAACGGCATCGAGGTCTATTCGGACCGGCCGCCGTCGGCCTGGAAGTGGACCGGCGACATGGTGACCATGGGAACCGACCAGCTCGACATCGACAACATCGTGGCGCAGACGGACACGACTCGCGATCAGTATCACACCGCGCCGAAGGCGTTGCGTATCGGCCACATGCATCTACGCGTCGGCGATGTCGCGCGTGGGCGCAATTTTTATGAGGGGCTGATCGGGATGGAGCCGACGCGGCTTGGCCGGCCGGGTGTCGCATTCCTGTCGTCTGGTCGCTATCACCATCACATCGGCATCAACACATGGCAGAGCGCCGGTAGCGGTCCGCGCAATGCGCAGGAGACCGGGCTGGCCTGGTTTTCGCTCCGTATTGCCGATGATGCTGTCATAACTGACCGCAAGCGCCGTCTTGCGGCGGCGGGCCTGTCAGGCGAGTCGATTGCAGATGGCATTGCGATCGCCGATCCCTGGGGCACTCAGGTGCGGCTCGTGAAAGACTAAGGTCGAGAAAGATTTCCGGCATTAGGTAGCAAACACCACCAGACTAAAATTCCATCCCTTGGCATAGTGGACGCATCTACGTTTTTGATGGATGTGGCTTGAGAACTACGCCGCAAGCGGGATGATTTGAAGGGCGATCGCCAGTTACTCATCGATCGGCTGGTGGAAGTCGACAAACAAATTGCTGCGCTTGATACGGTCATCCGGATTTGGGAGCCGGATCACTCGCCGACGTCGGCGGTTGCTCCCGCGGAAAGCGCGGGACGACGCGCGTGCGGTCATATGTCCGCTCGGCACGCAGGGCTATGCGAGAACGGTAGGTCATGGCGGCGTCTTATCGGAACCCTGATCAGATCCAGAATGAAATATACTCAACGTGAGCGGGATACCTACGTGGCCTTGTCGGTTTTAGCCTTTGGCTCCGCAATCAGGCGCGCTTTTCGTGTTGAGGGGGAGGAGTTTACCGATGGCCCTCCAGATGATGACGGCCGTACCGTCAACCCACAACGGAAGGAGCTCTGACTGACGTGGCAATAATTATCTGCTTTATCTAAAGATGCCTCACGCTCCTTAGTGGACCGTAAAGGACAGGGGTCCCTACTCGCGTTCAGTACACCTCGGAGAGCGGCAAGTTCGCTGGCTCATTCGCTGTATGTGGGCCAGGTTGTCATGGATCATGCGAAAAACGGACAGTCCATTCAGGGACGCGCCCCCGCAATTGCTGACGAGGGCGGCATTCCGAGTGATTCCAATCACACCGCCAGGGGGCCGCAGCGCGATTTGAATGATCGACTGAAGCCGGAGGTGGACGACCCAGTAAGTCGGGATTCGTCTGATCGGGAGATCTCCGTGCATCCATCATCGCGCACGGTTCGCCGGGTATTGAAAATCGCCGCCGGCGCCGCCATCGTTGCGGTATTCGGATGGATGCCGCTTAAAGCTATCTGGCAAACCTCCAGCGTCGAGGCGGTGGTCAACGCCAGGATAGTGACGCTGAGATCGCCGATCGATGGCACCGTGAGTTCGAAGTCCGGTCTTTCAACTGCATCGAGTGTGAAGGAAGGCGACGTCATCCTTCGGGTTGTGAACGCGCGAGGTGATCGAACTCGGTTGGACGATCTGAGACGGCAAATGTCGCGGTCGGATCACGAACGGCCGACCCTCGCGGCCAAGCTCACCTCCGCTCACGCGTTGCAAGAGGATCTCGCTCGGCAGGCCTCGCAATTTAGGGAAGGACGGATTCTACAGCTGGAAGCGCGCATCGCCGAAATTCAATCGGTGATCGAAGCCGCAGTATCGCGACGCGAAGAAGCAGCAGCAACCGTTGAGCGGGCATCGTCGCTCATCAAATCGGGTAGCGTCTCGACTGTCGAATTCGCCAGGTTGATCCGGGATCGGTCAGTAGTTCAACAAACAGAAAACGGCGCCCGTCATAGACTTGATGCGGCAAATGTCGAACTCACCGCTGCGAAGAATGGCACGTATATCGGCGATAGCTACAATGACCGGCCGAGTTCCGTCCAGCGAGAAGAAGAAATGCGTCAACGAGTTGGAGATCTTACCGCCGATCTGGCGCATGCGGATGCAGAAATCTACTGGCTCTCCGCCGAGATTATTTCCGAGCAGTTGCAGTACATCGCACGATCGGAAGCAAACATAACGGCGCCAGTGCCGGGCCGGATCTGGGAAATGATGACCTCAACAGGTGAGGATGTCAGGGCCGGGCAAGCGTTGCTGAAGCTGTTGAACTGCAACGGCGCTGTCGTGACCGCAAACGTTACCGAGGGTGTCTACAACCGGTTGCAATTGGGTGACCAGGCGCGGTTTGAGCCAAATGACGGCAGTCCGTCAATCAAGGGATTGATCATCAACCTTACAGGAGCGTCAGGTGCGCCCGCGAACCTAGCCATCAATCCCGATACGCTGAACAAGGAACCATACCGTGTGTCGGTTTCGATGCCCGGTGCCGGTACGACCGGCAAGGATTGTGAAGTCGGGCGCACCGGAAGGGTGGTGTTCGACAACCCACCTAAATCATGATCGCAGCGCTTGCACCGGGCCTGATCGCTTTCGGTTGTTGTCTCGTCATACTGCCGCTGCTCAAACGCAACAGCACGATCGCCCGATCATTGATGGCTGTTATATCGTTTGCCTTGTTGGCCCGATACTTCGTGTGGCGAGTCACGCAAACGTTGCCGCCGCCTGGCTTTACCGCCGACTGTCTCGTGGGATATCCGTTCATGCTGGCGGAAGTGGCCTCGCTGGTCGCCGTCTGCCTATCACTGCTGTTTCTCAGCCGTACAATCGATCGCTCCGTCGACGTGAATAATGGAATAAAGCGGGGTACCGGTGCTGCGCGGGTTCCGCTCATCGACGTGTTCATCTGCACTTACAATGAGGAAAAGGCGATTCTGGAGCGCACGATCATCGGCGCCACTGGACTGCAGTACGGCAACTATCGCGTCTGGATTTTGGATGACGGGCGACGCTTGTGGCTCAAACGCCTGACGGAAGAACTTGGGTGTCACTACCTGACGCGCCCAGACAATCGTCACGCGAAAGCCGGCAATATCAATCACGCGTTGCAGCACGTAGCGGGTCTGCATGAGAAGCCGGAGTTCATATCGGTCCTGGATGCCGACTTTGTGCCCATGCCTGACTTCCTGACTCGCACGACCGTTTTGATGGAAGATAAGACTGTCAGTGTGGTGCAGACCCCGCAGCATTTTATCAATCCAGACCCGATCCAATCTAATCTCGCTGTCGCTCATGTGTGGCCCGACGAGCAGCGCTTCTTCTTTGACATTCTGATGCCAGCCAAGGACGCCTGGGGCGTAGCGTTCTGCTGCGGAACGTCCTCAGTGATCCGTTTTTCAAGCCTTATGGAGATTGGCGGTTTCCCAACAGATTCAGTCACCGAAGACTATCTCGTCACGCTACGCCTGAAGGAACTTGGCTATCGTACAATATATCTGAACGAAAGACTTACGCTCGGATTAGCGCCCGAAGGACTCAAAGAGTACATCACGCAGCGCAGCCGGTGGTGCCTCGGCTTCATGCAGATCGTGAGAGGCCGTAGCGGCCCACTATCTCTCGACTCGAAGCTCACGTTTATCGATCGGCTTTCGCTGATCGATGCTTTCATGAGTTGGTCGGCGGCCTATGGAACGAAAGTGTTTGGCCTCGTCGTGCCCTGGCTCTATCTACTGTTCGGGATCAAGGCAGTTCACGCTGATCTCTTCGAGCTGTTGAAATACTTTCTGCCCTTTTACGTCTGGCACGCATTCACGATGGCCTGGATCTCCCGCGGCCGATCGCTAGCGATCATGACCGATTTGTCGCAATATATCGCGGCGCCGGCGGTTCTTAAGGCGCTGGTCACCGGCCTGATCAGGCCACAGGGTCACAAATTCAAGGTGACCGCCAAAGGCGGTGATCGTAGTCAGAGGTTTATCGAGTGGCCGCTTCTGCGGATTTACGGGGCCGCACTGCTGATAACGTTGTTGGCAATCGCCTACGCTTTTAT
Source organism: Tardiphaga sp. 42S5 (assembly GCF_034044155.1). Lineage (NCBI taxonomy): Bacteria > Pseudomonadati > Pseudomonadota > Alphaproteobacteria > Hyphomicrobiales > Nitrobacteraceae > Tardiphaga > Tardiphaga sp. 42S5. The sequence continues at coordinate 2,323,637 of NZ_CP139027.1, forward strand.
ACTCAATCTGCAGGGAGAGAGCATTGCTTATGGCGGGCTTGCCCTTGCCTGGAGCCTCCACAATGGCGTGATCCTAGCGGTCGTGTGTTTCATCTGCATAGAGCAACCTCGCCGTCGGAAGGCCGAGCGCTTCCAACGCCATGAACCCGTCCTCATTCACGAGGGCGGGGCTTCGCGACTGGTTCGCATGGCGGATATCTCGATGACCGGCGCTCGCTTCCTCGATCCCGCTCCACCGCCGGTGCGGACCATCATCAATTGCAACGTCTATGGCCAGAACGTATCCGCAATTGTCGTACGGCGGACAGGCGACGGTTTCGGCGTTCGATTCGAAGAAACTCTCGAGACCCGAGTTCGCGTCGTGCGTGCGTTTTACGCTGGAGAGTATGCCCACGCTTTTCTCGGCGTTGGAGCGGCGCCGGTCGGCAAAGCTCTTCTCCTGCGCTTGTTCAACTAATCGAGCAATTGTGATCTTATTAGTTAAAGAGTGAGGTCCGTTATTGGCACATCGCGTCGTATCGCTACGCTGCGGAATATGGTCGCTTTCGGGGCATGGCGGACCTTGGCGAGCGGTCTGCCCGGTTAGAACCGCTCTTGAGCCCGCAAGCAGAAAAAATAGCATAATAACTCAATGCATTGAGGGTGCTTTAGTGGCGTTTGCTACCTAATGCCGAAGATTTCGGCCGGTCTGCTGTCGCGCGCGACAGGGCTACGCCTCAGCCAATTCGAAATACCGCGGCGCGTCGCGCCAGCCATGGGCTGCAGCATGGAGCGCCTTGGCGCGATAATCCAGTTCGAGATCGCAGAGCATGCCGCGCATCTCCAGATCGCTCTCCTCGCGGGCGAGGCGGTTGCAATCGTCCGCGCGGTCTCTGAAATAATTTTCTGACATAATCATCGGTATCGTTTTCCATCGGCTTCGATGGAACTTCGCTGTCCGGTTTGGCGAAGACGTGGCGGCATGCCATCAAATACGTGGCAGTTCCCGCTTTTCGCGTTGCGAAGGATTGCGCAGCAATGTTACGGCGCGCCGTTCGCACCTGCGGTCACGGCGTGCGACACGAGCGCATGGGCATCGGTGATGCCGCCGGCCGCATGGCGCACGATGGTCTCCGCCATCATCGCCTTCGTCGCCGGCGTACGATGCTGCACGGCGATCTGCTGCACAGCGATATCCAGCACCTGGCGCAGCGTGGCCACATAGTTTGCGTCGAACTTCGGTGTCGGGTCGGTTGTCATGCTACACTCCGTCGTCTCGAGCTACGCGGACCATGCTGACGCATTGGGGCGTATCTTGGTCCGTGCGATGAAACGTCGATGACGGCTGGTGACATTGTTTTGAAGTGTGGGCGTTGAACCTTCATGCGGTGTTGCGCGACATCCCGCCACGCGCAGTACGACTTGCGCATTCGAATAAAACGCAGTGCAAAAATCTTCAGGATTTGTGAAGCCGGCGTGACATCGCGTGCACATTCGCGCGATCGATGACGCTGCGGCTTTTCTGAATGTGGTGTTTAACTGCCGCTCGGTCATTCTTGCGCAGGCTTGCGGCGTGACACTCGCGCCTAGCGTTCCTGCATGACGCTGAGCGGAATGTTGACCTCGCAACTGAGGCCATCGGGATCGAAGCGCAGGCGTGCTTCGCCCTGCAGTTGCCCGGGCAGCGCCTGTTCGATCAGACGGCTGCCGAAACTCTTCCGTGACGGTTCGATCACCGGCGGTCCGCCGCTTTCGATCCAGCGCAGGATGAAGCGCTTCGGCGTATCCTGCGTCGTTGACCACGAGATCGTGACGCGGCCGGCCGGCGTGGACAGCGCGCCATATTTGGTGGCATTGGTGCAAAGCTCGTGGATCACCATTGACAGCGACATGGCAGGCCCGGACGAGATGGCGAGGGTGTCGCCGGTGATCGTGAACTGATCGAGGCTCTTGGATTGGAATGCGCGCACTGCGCTCTCGATCAGCGAACGGCAGCTCGCACCGGTCCAGGTCTCGCGGATCAGCAGATCCTGCGCCACCGCCAACGCCTGCAGGCGATCGCCGATGGTCTTGGCAGCTTCTTCGAGGCTGCCGGCCGTGCGCAGGCTCTGCGATGTAATGGCCGACACGATGGCAAGGGTGTTCTTGACGCGGTGATGCAGTTCACCGATCACCACTTCCTGCAGCTTGGCCGCGATCGCGAGCGCCTGCGCATCGACGCCAGCCTTCGCGAGCAGTTCCTTGAGATAGTCAGGCTCGTTCTCGATCGAGCGCGGCAAAGGAATGGTCATTCCCAGCCATAACAGGTTGGTACGGTTCCGTACATTGTAATGGTTGGGCTGTATGGGACGGGAAGATGCGTCTTTCTATGCCTGATTGTTCCGGCGAGATGGTTCGATCCTTCCGCCTTGGCGCATGCTAGCCTCGTGCACATCACCCGGAGGTTTCATGGAAAAACCGCTCAGGACTGCGAACGAGCTGGAGGATTTGATCAAGCAGCGGACGATCCACCTCTTCGGCCCCTGGCCGAAGGCGATGACCTTGTTCGTGTTTGAGGAGCGCATGGGCTGGAATGTCAGCATCAGTTCCGCCAACACGGATGCCAACGCGTTCTAACGCAGCCAGGCGTTGGGCACGGCCCTGATGCTGCAGGACAAGTTCAATTTCAGTCAGCCGGTTGCCAGCTGACCTGCCTATGTGCGTTCAGAACGGGGCGCACGCGGTCGTCGACGACGGTCCGGTATTCCGCAAAAACAGCCCGCCATGTTTTAAACGCGCCGCAGCGCTCCGCTTATGGGCTCGCCGCTTACCTCAGCGAGATGGCGAGGCCCGAGAGATCGGCATTGACCATCAATCCGGTCTGGCGACCGCTGAGTTCCAGTAGCGCGCCCTTCTCGTTGGTGAGCACGATGGCGCTGACGCCGCGGCCGACGGCAGCACCCGCGCCGCCTGCGCCATAAACGCCGGCCACATCGCCCGGGCTGTCGATGCGGCTGACGCGGCCGGACAGATAGGTCTGCGACGCGCCGAACACGAGGCCCGCGCTCAAGCCGCCGATCGACAGCGGATAGGTCCGGCCGCGAAAGGTCAGCGTGCCCGAACCGCCCGACGCGCCGATGAACCAGCCGCCCTTCAGCACATTGATGCGGATCGTGCCGCTATCGGCAAAAGCCGCAGAGGAGAGACTGGCGCCAATCAGCGCGAGGGCGGCGACGAGGGTGGTGCGGAAAAGCGAGCGCGACATGGGATTTCCTCTGAAAAATGATTCGTTGGCGCAAGGCGAGGCCGGCACAATCCAGCAAAATGGTTGCGGGGTCCATGGGCTCGCGAGCGGCGAGGGCGTTGCAATTGACAAATGCAGGCCCCACCAAACACACTCGGCCATGGCCAGGACCGTCCTCTTTCTCTGCACCGGCAACTACTATCGCAGCCGCTATGCGGAAGAACTCTTCAATCACCTGGCGCGCCGCGCCGGCCTGGACTGGGAGGCGACGTCGCACGCCCTGGCTATCGAGCGAGGCAAGGACAATATCGGCCCGATGGCGCGGCAGACCATCGACGCCCTGACCATCGATGGCATCTCGCCCATTGGCGTGTCGCGGATGCCGGTGGTTTGCACGCATGATGCGCTTGCAGCGTCCGATATGGTCGTGGCCGTGAACGAAGCCGAGCACCGCACCTTGCTGGCGGAGCGGTTTCCAGGCTGGGAAGACCGCGCGATCTATTGGCACGTGCATGACATCGACGTGGCGCCTCCCGACGTCGCGCTGGGCGAGCTGAAAGCGCATGTCGCGCGTCTGGTGCGTGAGCTGACTGAGCCTCCTCATACGAGCCTGATCGCTCCCGCCATGTGGCAACTCGTCGAGCGCTATGTGGGACACGTCGGCTATAAAGGCGGCGTCAAGTCCGAAGGACTTGCGTGGGGGCCACCGGTCATCGATTGCTCCGGCTGGGCTGCGCTGCTGCTGTCCAGCGCGATGCAGGCGATGAATGATGCATCCAGAAGCGGCGTCTTCAGCGCCAGTGAGATTGCTGGGATTTCGACCTGGTCCGATCGCATGATCGAGGTCATCGAGGCCCGCACCGGGTTTATTCTCGAAGGCGATCGGATCGATCTCGAAAGCCTGCCGCGCTTTGCAACGATTGGCCTGCGACAGGGTGGTGGAGCATGGGCCGCGAACCATCCGCGGCCACGCGGGATTACCCATGTGGTTCAGATCGTGCGCCGCCCCGATGACGATGCGCCGTTCGTGACGGAGTCGCAGGGCTGGGCAACGCCCTCTGGTCTCCGGTTGCTGCCGCTGGCGGACTGGCTTGAGATCAGCCGGGCGTGGCTCAAATCCGGCGAGGCATGGGCGGTCGATCCGTTTGCGCCGTGCGTGCGTCGCGCAGGCGTGGCGTGAGGCCAACGCCTGCGAACTGCGAAGACCGCATCAATTGATGCTGTGAAAGAACCACTTCACCAGCAACACGCCGCTGCCGATCGCCACCACCACAATCCCGTAGCCGGTCAGGACGTCCGCCGAGGTGCCGCCGAACGGCCATAGTGCCGCGACGCCGATGCCAACGGTGAAAATCAGCACGGCGTAGAACAAGTCGCCACGCTCTTGCGGCTTCGACGCCAGCGCCGCGACAATAAACTCCAGCAAATGATCTGGGGTATCGGACATTCGAGGGCTCATCCGACCTTTGATGACCGTGGTCCGCAACAATTCGACACGGCCTGTCAGTTCATCAGCCAATATTTGTATCGGATACGGGCCTTGGGCACCGGTCCCCGGTCTGCCGGCTTCCACTCTCCGAACTCCGATTGGCGACGAGGTCGTGCAGGTAACTCCAGCCTGAATTCGTGGATTACGTTGCCGATCTTCGCCTTGATGACACGTTCGGGCGTCACCCGGTAGAGATCAATATACCCGCGTATGAGGCCCTCTGCGGCTCCTCCGCTGGCTGGGGTAACCTGGCCCAATGATGCCGAGCGGGTTTCTTTCGGACTCTCCATCGAGATGGAGATGGCATCGGGACCCGTCAATGACGTTCCGTCCGGGACGGAGATCTCGAACTGTATCGACGCCGCTGTCCGATTGCTGGAGAGATAATCCGAAGTTCTCCAGAGCTCATACACCACTCCGCTTACAGCCAGAAGAATAGTAACAAGCCAAATGTAAATGACCGCCCGACCCAGACCGCGACGATCGAGATGCCGCGCGTATCGATACGCGGAAAGCCCGAACACAACAGTGCCTACTGGAAGACCGAATAGAAAACCGAATATTGCCGAGCTTCCCTCCATGTGACGGAAGCCGAACACCGGGCCAATCTCGGCAAAGAGCGTGACACCAATTATTGCGCCTAGCATGGTCAATGTCAGGACGAAGACGCTTTTCATCGAATTAATCCTGCGGGGAGGCCCGCGCCGCGAGTCCCACTTCCTCATCGTAAGAGTCTTTGGTGGATGTTTTCGCCGAAGAGACGAGCTTGCCCCTCGATCGAGGCGGGTCATTCAATTCAGTGCGAATTTTTTGATCTCTAGGCCGTGCTGATGCCGAAACACGCCGTCATCGACGATCATGGAAAAACGCAGACCAACGATTCTTGCCCCATTGCGACTTTTGGAGGCGACCACACGCCTGCTGATTGCGCATGACCTTCCTTCCGCACCGATTAGGTCGCCAGAGGCAGTGAAAGGTTCAGGAGCCGTTATCAAAGCCGGGATTATCGAGCAGGAGCCAATCCCGATGCGAGCGTTGCGTTTTGCAATCATGTCGTTCGGTGCGCCAGAACCCGTCGCCCTTGTTGTGTTGACCAGATTTGCAGACATCCCACTCCGGTGCGGAGCACGTCCGCTTGTCCGCCGATAGCAGAACGCTGAGGCCATAACGGTGGGTCCGCCTTGCGCACCGCGTCGATGTGGCCGTCAGCGTGGACTCGGAGACGACCCGCCCGCCCCAAACGCCCTGCAGGAGGTCAGCTCCTGCACAGCCTGTGCCCGGTTCTGGACCGGAAAGAGCAGCAGATCGAACAGCTTCGGTCCAGCAGCGACGAGCTCGGACGCCTCGCTCGAGCGCGCGCCGGTCGGCATCCAGACCATCATTTTCGAACGAAAAGTGCACGTCCGCGCGTCGATTGCACAAGAAGCCAAGGAAAACTCAACGGCAATTCAAGATGCCTACAAGGCTTTCCGGCCCGCACGCGCGCATTCTGGCAGTGCTTTCAGGAGCAAGGCCACAGATGGCCCGAACAATCGGAGGAAAGTCATGAGGATTATCGTCATGGGCGGTACAGGTCTCATCGGACCCACACGAACCCTTGATGCGGGTGCACGTCCATGACCAAGCCTCACGATCGTTTGAATGATCCGGCAGCCGCATCTGAGACGCCCCAGGAAACTCCGTCCCATGCGGAGCGGCGTTCTGCCGGTGCGGAGATGTCCCGCGTGCTCGGGACCACACCATTTCATATGGCTTTGGATTCCTCCGGTGCCGGAATCACCCACTGGAAACATGAGCCATTGCACGACGTCGTCGAGCCCATGACCCATCACGTCATCATGGCTTACAACGGTTCGATGCAGCGCATGGAGCGGCGGTCAGGAAGATCGGTTGCGATTGGAACGTTTCGTCCCGGTGTTGTGATCATCATTCCAGAAGGATCAAGCTCCCGATGGGATATTCCGAAACCTGTTGATGTCGTTCAGCTCTATCTTCCGCACAGAATACTCGAGCGTGTTGCCCACGAAGCCGACATCGCCGCTCCTGGCGACCTTCTGGAGCGAACGGCGCATCCCGATCCCATCACATCGCGGTTGCTCATAAGTGCGGCGGACGTCCTGGAGGGTAACGCGGCCCTGGATGCCCTGTTCAGGCAGCAGGTGACGGATCTTCTGGCCACGCGCCTGCTGGCTGCGCACACCGGCGCGCCAACCACGTTCCAGCAGACCATGGGTGGGCTGGCGCCGAAGACGCTGCTACGTGCCATCGAACGTTTGCGCTCGGACAGCGATACGGACGTCTCTCTCTCCGCCCTGGCCTCGGATGCCGGCCTGTCGCGCTTTCACTTCTGCCGCGCTTTCAAGGAAAGCACCGGGCTTTCGCCACATGCCTGGTTGCGCCAACACCGGCTCGAGCAAGCCATGAACATGTTGCGCGACACCGACGCATCGGTCGTGTCGGTGGCAGCGGCGCTTGGCTATGCCTCGCAGACAGCGTTTGCAGCGGCGTTCAGGAAGCTGACCGGCGAAAGTCCAAGCGATTGGCGCCGACGGACGCGTTAGCCGCAATCTCTCGACAGGTACGTCAATCGCTCTGGGGCAGTTGCAGATCCGATCAGCTAGATCATCACCGTGCCCACGCCAATAACGGACGGAGACAGACAATGGCCTGGAAGACCTTCGTCGACCCACTTGCAATGATACCGCGACGGAGAGTCGTCACGAGCTCTCTGATATATGGACTTTCACTGACCATTCGACTGACGACATCGACGGGCGAAGAGGTCGAGAAGCCAGCGCAGACCGCGCAAGACAGCACCCCTTCGTTGTCCATCATCGTGAGCGACGACATCCAGGCTTTGAACGACCGGCCGCTGACGTCCGCTCAGCCGATCATCTTTCACCGTGACCGGCCGCTGGTTCCGCGAATCTGCCGCGCCGAATGTGAACGTCCCATGCAACTGGCGTCGATGCTGGACTGTACCCCGCCATAGGGGCTCACCTCATCGTTTCCCGTCTTCGCGTCATCGTTGATCGCAACAAATTTGCCGCAGGTGAGAAGCGGCGGCGGTGACGCGCGTACTGCCGAGCAACTTAAACCCAAGGAGAAAATCACATGCGAATAGTCATCATAGGCGCCGGCTTCGCCGGCATGTACGCCGCACTTTCCGCAGCACGCCTGCGCGACATCAAGGGTGTTTCGCCCGAAGAACTCGAGATCGCGCTGGTCGCACCCGAGCCGACACTGGTCATTCGTCCGCGGCTCTATGAGCCGAAGCCCGAAACCTTGACGGCGCCTTTGCTGGATGTCCTCAAGGCCGTCGACGTCGTCTATGTGCAAGGCAGCGCCGAGACGATCGACACCGCATCCCGCACGGTGCAGGTCGCGACCGCCAACAATAAGCGACAGTCGCTCTCCTACGATCGGCTGGTCGTGGCGACCGGAAGCCGGTTGTTCCGTCCGAATATTCCCGGCCTTGCGGAGCATGGTTTCAGCGTCGACAATCTCGACGATGCGATCGCGCTCGACAAGCATCTGCATGGCCTGGCTAACCGGCCGGCGTCGAGCGGACGCGACACCATCGTCGTCGCCGGCGGCGGCTTCACGGGAATCGAAGCAGCGACCGAAATCCCGACGCGGCTTCGCGCGATCCTCGGCAAGGACGCCCGGCCGCGCGTTATCATTGTCGAACGAAACAGTGCGATCGCTCCCGACATGGGCGAGGGTCCGCGTCCCATCATCGAGGAGGCGCTGCGCAAGCTCGGTGTGGAGACCCGGCTCGGTGCCGGCGTTGCCTCGCTGGATGCATCCGGGATCACACTGTCCGACGGCGAACGCATCGAAACCGAGACCGTGATCTGGGCAGCAGGCATTCGCGCCGCGCCGCTGACCACGCAGATCCCCGCCGAGCGCGACAATTTCGGCCGGCTGCTGGTCGACCGCGATTTGCGCGTACCCTCGGTACCTGGCGTCTTTGCCACGGGCGATGCCGCCAGAGCGGCCAGCGACGATGTCGGCAACTACGCGCTGATGTCGTGTCAGCATGCGACGCGGATGGGCGCCTTTGCCGGCAACAATGCCGCCGCCGAATTATTGCGCATGGCGCCCAGGCCGTACCACCAGAAGGCCTACGTCACCTGTCTCGATCTCGGCGAAGCCGGCGCACTGTTCACGCGCGGCTGGGATCGCAAGGTCGAGATGGTTGGCGACGTCGCCAAGAAGACCAAGCAGGAAATCAACACCGTCTGGATTTATCCGCCGAAGCCCGAGCGTGCCGCCGCTCTCGCCTCGGCCGATCCGGAGCATGTGACCGAAGTCTAACTCCTCACACAAGAAAGGACCGCGCTCCAAGCCGGAGCGTGGCCAGCTCTCGCAATCGATCAACCAGGAGGACCCGCAGATGACACAGACGATTCAAGCCACTCGGAAAAACACTCAGCAAAATACTCAGAAGGAGAAACACATGAACCTTGATACGACATCAGCCCCCGTCAGGTCGGGGCGTAACGAACTGGTTCCGTCGCGCTATGCAGTAAAGATCGGCGACATCGATGTGCTGGTGGTCAGCGATGGCGTGCTGCCACTCCCAACCTCCATGTTGGGACATAACGCAGACCCCGCCGTCCGGGCCGCCTGGATGCGCGACATGTTCCTGCCGCCGGACGCTTTCGACTGGCCGCTGAACGTGGTCGTCGTGCAGAGTGGCGAGCAGACCATTCTTGTCGACGCCGGGCTGGGATTGGACCCGGACCTACATTTGCCGCGGGCCGGACAACTGATCCAGCGATTGGCAGCTGCCGAGATCGATCTTGCATGCGTCACCGATATCGTGCTGACGCACTTGCATATGGATCATATCGGCGGACTTCTCGTCGAAGGGGTGAAGGATCAATTGCGTTCGGATCTGCGGATCCACGTCGCTGCCGCCGAGGTCGAATTCTGGAAAGCGCCCGATTTCTCTCACACCCAAATGCCGCCGGGATTCCCGGACGCACTGCGGGCGACCGCCAAGCGGTTCATGGCCGAATATGGAAAGCATTTCCGGACATTCACGGACGAGCACGAACTGGCGCCGGGAGTCATCGTGCGTCGGACCGGTGGCCATACGCCCGGACACAGTGTCGTCCGCCTGGCATCCGGCGGTGACGCGCTAACCTTCGCCGGCGACGCCGTGTTCACGGTCGGGTTTGACCAACCCGATTGGCACAACGGTTTCGAGCACGACCCCGAAGAAGCCGCGCGCGTGCGGACCCGTCTGTTGCGGGAGCTGGCGGCCAGCGGCGAATTGTTGGTCGCGACCCATCTGCCATTCCCGTCCGCCGGACACGTGGCGATCGATGGCGACGCGTTTCGCTGGGTTCCGATCTCCTGGGACTACTGATCGCTTGCCGGGTTAGGACACGGGCGCGTTCTCTTCGCTAATGAGTGCGCGCCCTGGTTTTAGCAGCGCCGATTCAGATGGACTGCACAGTAGCGGGACCAAGCCGCGTCATCTTGGCAAGAAGGAGATTGAAAATGCAGAGTGAAAAGGTCGTGATTGTGACGGGCGGCAGCTCCGGCATAGGGAAGGCGGCGGCGCTGCGCTTCGCAAGGGAAGGCAATAAGGTGTTCGTGACCGGCCGCCGTCCCGGCCCTATCGAAGAAACGATTGCCGAGCATGCGAACATAGCCGGCATGGTGGCGGATGCAGCCTCCGCCGAAGATGCCAAGCGCACAATCGCCAAGACGGTCGATCTTTGGGGCAGGGTTGATGCCTTGGTCAACAATGCGGGCGCAGGTGCCATCCTTCCGCTGGCAGACGCGACAGCCGATCGCATCAGGGACATTTTCTCCGTCAATGTGCTCGGCCCAAGTCTCCTCGCCGCTGCCGCTCTTCCTCACCTCAGGGCGACACGGGGCACGATCGTTAATGTCTCGAGCACTTTCGGTCACAAGCCGGTGGCTGGACTGTCTCATTACGCCGCCAGCAAGGCGGCCTTGGAGCAACTGACCCGCTGCTGGGCGCTGGAGCTTGCACCACTCGGCATACGCGTGAACGCCGTGGCGGCAGGGCCTACGGAATCAGGCGCGCTGACTGGCATGATGGGGCTCTCCCTGGAACAGGCTGCGGCAATCAAGGAACAGGAGCGTGCGCGCATACCGCTCGGGCGGCGCGGCGTTCCTGACGACCTGGCAGAATGGATCGTGAGGCTTTCGAGTCCCGCTTCGGAATGGATGACGGGCCAGGTTGTCGCTATTGATGGCGGCCTGGGACTGGCTTAGTTGCAGTTGAGGTTGCGGATAAACGTGAGCTGGTCGCAAAAGCACGACGCTGCTAAAAGGCGGTCCGCAATTGCGCGGACCGCCTCCTTTATTCAGGGCTTGAACGTGAAGTCCGGTCCGATAGCCACCTCAGCCGGAATGGGCGGCAGATCGGCAAACAGCTCCGGATGCTTCTTCATCACATTCAGGATCGGCTTGGCGTCGATGTTCTTGTTGACGTCGAATGTCGCCTTCAGCACGCCCAGCCGTTGAAGCCGGTCCTGCGCGCTCCAGAGTGCCTTGTAGCTATTTGCCGAAAGACGTCGATCAAGCTGCTGGACATTGAATTCCATGGCGGCTTCGGCGATCTCCGGCTTCAGGCCGGGAATCCAGCGGGTGCCGATCTGCGCGGCGGCCTTGGGATTCTTGCGCATCCACTGGTCGGCCTGTGAGGTCGCGGCCAGGAATTTCTCCGTCGTCTCCGGATTCTTCTCGACCCAGGACCGAAGCGAGACGACATAGCCGAGATAGGCGATGACATCGCCGCCGCGGATCACTTCAAAGGCACCGGGGACGTCCTTCTGCGCGATGATCGGCCAAGGATCCCAGCCGGAAAACGCATCGATGCCCTTGGCGAGCAGCGCGACCGTCATATCCGGCGGCGGCGTGTTGACCAGCTGGACGTCGTCGGGCTTGAGGCCGGCCTTCTCTAGCAGCGCCAGGATATAGAGATGGTTGATGGTGCCGAAGGAGGTCGCGATCTTCTTGCCCTTGAGGCTCTTGAGGTCACCCTTGACGATGCCCGATCCCTCACGGGCAATGATCGCCATGGTCGCATCGGAACCGGACTTGGTGGCGCTGCCGCTGTAATTGCCGAGCGCCACGAGATCCATGCCGCGCAGCACGGCGCCGATCATCGGAACGCCGACCTGCAGGATCTCCGTCTCGCCGGCCTGCAGCGCGTTCAGCGCATCAACGCCGGTCGCGTAGGGGCGTGCGATGGTGACATCGAGACCCTGCTTCTCGAAGTAACCGCGCTCCAGTGCCACCGGGATCGCCAGCATGTCGATGGCGCTGACCATGCCGACGTTCAGTTTCGTCAATGTCTGCGATTGTGCGGGCACGCAAGCCAGCATCACGGCAGTCAAAGCCCATAATATGCGTTTCAAAATCAGTCCTCCTCTTTGATTGGCCCCACGCTCGTGACCCAGTAAGGCCGGGCAACCGCGTTGAGGTCCGTTCGTTTCACACCCCTTAGTCCGATGGAATGATCGTCGGCCCCGGCGATCCGCCCATACTTCTGAAACGCCAGAACGTGAAAACGCTCCGGCGTAAACGGCATATCGATCTGGATATTGACCTTGTCGGACGCGCCGGCGAGCTCCTTGGAGATCTTGCCCGGCGCCTCGATGCTCAGCCAGCCCTGAAACGCGGCCCACACGGCAATGACAGCGAGCACCACACGCCCGCGCGTCGAACGAATGACATCTCGCGCGATACTCATGCGGCCCGCACCATTTGCAGCACCTGCGCCGATAGACGCTTGAACGTTTCATCCTCGATCAGTTGATCCCAGACGCGCGGACGCGGAAGATCGACCTTGATCTGATCGAGCACGCGGCCCTTGGACATCACGACGACGCGGTTCGCAAGAAACACGGCTTCGGCAACATCGTGTGTGATGAAAATGACGGTCGGCTTGCGCTCCTGCCAGATCCGCGTGAGCTCCTCCTGCAGTGTCATGCGGGTCTGCGCATCGACGCTGGCGAACGGCTCGTCCATCAGCAGCACGGCCGGATTGTTGGCCAGCGCGCGGACGACGCCGACGCGCTGCTGCATGCCGCCTGAGAGTTCATTCGGGTAGCGATCCGCGGCATGCGAGAGGCCGGCGAGCGCGAGATATTCCCGGGCAGTGCGGTCGCGCTCGTCCTTTGGTACGCCGCGCATCTTCGGGCCGAAGCCGACATTCTCCAGTACCGTCTTCCACGGGAACAGGGCGAACGACTGGAAAACGACGCCGCGATCCGGACCCGGTCCCTTGACAAGATTGCCGTCGATCAGGATTTCACCGCCCGTATAGGGAATGAAGCCCGCGATCATGTTCAGGATCGTCGTCTTGCCGCAGCCCGAGGGGCCGACGACGGAGACGAATTCGCCCTGCTCGACGTCGAGCGAGACGTCCTGGACGGCGGTGACCTGCGATCCCGCATAGGGATCGAAATAGGTCTTGCGCAGATTTTTGAGCGACAGCGTTTTCATGACGTAACCAATCCCCACCGCTGGCCCGTTGCGCGCTCGATCGGCGCAAGGATCCAGGCATCGACGATGTACCAAAGAGTGCCGAGAACGATCATGCCGAGCAGGATCTCGACCGTTGAGCCGGCACGACGTGCATCGAACATCATGAATCCGATGCCGCTGGTGCCGACGATGATCTCCACCGCGATCAGCGCGCGCCAGCCATAGCCGAGGCCGTTGCGCAGGCCGGTAATGATATTCGGCAACGCACCGGGCAGCGTCACCTCCCACAACACTCGCATCGGCGAAGCGCCGAGGCTCTGCGCCGCACGGGCCAGATCGCGATGTACCGACTGCACGCCGAGCACGGTGCTCAGCACGATCGGGAACAGCACGGTGTAAACGATGACAAAGGTCATGGTGGTGAGGCCGAAGCCGAACCAGATCAGCAGGATCGGCAGCCACGCAATATCGCCGATGGCCTGAAAGAACAGCAGCACTGGCCAGCAGATGCGATGCGCGAGGCGGCTGGAGCCGATCAGGATGCCGAGCGGAATGCCCAGCGCGACGCCGATGGATGCACCGAACAGCAGCCGGATCAGACTGTCCTGCAGATAGTCGGGCAGAATTCCCTTGTAGGTGAGGGAGATGAACGACCGCATCACATCCGCCGGCGCCGGGAAGAAGGCGCGCGGAAACATGCCTGAATTGGCGACAATGCTCCAGATCGCCACCACGGGAATAAACGGCACGATGGTCGCGATAATTGGCCACCGATGCGTCGCGCGCACGTAACCGCTCCAGAATTTCAGTGCAATGTTCATGTGCGCCTCACCAGTCCCCATCGCTCGATCGTCGCGCGCTCCAGCGGAACGAGCAGCAACCGGTCGATGAATAGCCACAGCACGCCAATGACGATCATGCCGAGCACGATCACTTCGGTGCGATAGAAGTCACGGGCGACGAACAGCATGTAGCCAAGTCCGACATTGGTCGCGATCATCTCCGCCGCGATCAGGCCGCGCCACGCGAAGCCGAGCCCGGTGCGCACGCCTGTCACGATATTGGGTAGCGCACCCGGCAGCAGCACCTCGGTGAGCAAGGCCCATCGTCCGGCACCGAGCGAGGCGGCGGCATTGCGGATCGTCATCGGAATGGTGGAGACACCGAGCAGCGTGTTGTAGGCGACCACAAAGAAGACGGCGTTGAAGATCACGAAGATGATGGCGCCGAAGCCGTAGCCGAACCACAATGTCGCGATCGGTATCCAGGCGATGCCCGCAAGCACCGAGAAGAAGCGAAACAGCGGCGTCAGAAATGCCGAGACCGCAGGGCTCACGCCCATGGCGATGCCAAGCGGAACAGCAACGAGCACGCCGAGAAACGTGCCCAGTCCCACACGCAGCATGCTCGCGCCGATATGGCGGATGAGCGAGCCATCGCCGATCGCGGCAACCGCTGCTTCGGCCACCGAGCCGACCGATGGAAAAATCCGCGGATTGACATTGAACAGCGGGACCACGATCGCCCAGATGGCGACGAGCACCAGCAGGGGCGCCACGAACAAGGCTGCGCCCACCAGCGAGTTCATGCCGCGCCAGGCGACGCGTGACCGCACTTTTTGACCGGGCGCAACGAGCACGCGACCTCCCTTTGACCAGCGTTCTGGCCGCTTTGTTTTTATCTGCGAGGCTCTCGGCTACGCAGTTTAGTACTCAAATCTCGTCTGCGAACGGCGGCACTTCGCCGCCGTCCTGGTCACGTCACGGCGTATCCGCCGTCGATGACGAGGATCGTCCCCGTCACAAAAGATGCCGTCGGCGAACACAGATAGAGCACGCCGCCCAGAAGGTCCGATGGTTTGCCCCAACGGCCCAAGGGTGTGCGCCCCAAAATGACCTGGCTACGTTCCGGGCTTGCTTGCAGATCGGTCGTCAACGGCGTGGCGATCCAGCCTGGCGCGATCGCGTTGACGCGAATGCCGTCATTCGCATAGGCGATCGCCAGCGATTTCGTCAGTTGTGCAATACCGCCTTTGCTGGCGGCATAACCGGGAACGAGACCGCCGCCGAAGAACGACAGCATGGATGCCAGATTGACGATCGCGCCCTTGGAGCGTGCCAGCAGCGGCCGCGCGGCGGCGCACATCCGCATGGTGCCGTTGAGATTGATATCGACCACCGACTGGAAAACCGCGGGGTCGAGTTCTTCGCTGCGACGAATGACGCCGGCGCAATTGACGATCAGGTCGAGTTCGCCGAGCGAGCCGACAAGGGACTTGATAGCGCTGTCGTCGCGGACGTCGAGCTGATGCGCCTGAGCCTCGCGCAACACCGAATCCGAACGCGCCCGCTCGATCTCCGCAGCATTCACGCCGGTCGCGATGACCTCCGCGCCGGCCTCAACGAAGCCGCGCGCGAGGCCCGCGCCGATCCCTGACGTTCCGCCCGTCACCAGCACGCGTTTTCCCGCGTACCAGATCGACGCCCATGCGGCTGACGGCGTCTCCTCGATCATGTTGGCACCGTCTGCCATCAGCGCACGAACTGGTCGACATAGTCGCGGCCAAGGCCGACGGACTCGTAGTGGGCGCGGCACATGTCGATCTTGGTGAAGACGTCCTCATAGCCGACGTGCTTGTTGTTCTCATCGAGATACAGCATCGATCCCTGGATGTTGAAGAAGGTTATCATCTCGGGAACGTCCTCTGGGACGACCAGCGTGTGGATCTCACCCGGAGGCTCGAACACGTAGGAGCCCTCCGTCGCCACCCACTGGTGTTCGCGGTAGAACCATTTGCCACGCAACACGAAGCCGTGCACCGGATTGGGATGCAGATGCCGCGACAGCACGCCGGCCCGTCGCACGCGCAGCAGATTACACCACTGCCCTTGTCGTGTGTTCAGCATCAGCGGACGAAACCAGACATCCGACGCCTGCGGCACCCAGACCCGTTCGTCCTCGGGAATAGCGACGACGGCGATTTCCGGCGATGCAAGAACGTGCGTCGATCCGATCATGTCACGATACATGGGGCTTCCTCTTTGTTTTTTTCGTCGCCGCGGTTGAGACCCGCGTTATGCCTTCAGGCGTCGCAGTCGCGCGACGCTTCGAGAGTTTGAATTGCGTGTAGCCGAGCACCTGTTCCATGGCGGTCTTGGCCTTCTTTGCATCACCCGCGGCAACCGCGCGCGCGGCGGCCGCGTGGTTCGGCAGGTTGTCTTCGAACCAGCCGGGGCTGCCGACCGCGACAAGAAACACCGCGCTCAGAATGGTATCGATAGCGCCGCGAAAACCCTGCAACACGGGGTTATGCGTCGCATCGAGAATGGCGAGATGGAATGCCTTGTCCGCCTTGATGGCGCTTTCCTGATCGTGCGAGGTTTCCATGCCGACGAGTGCGGCCTCGATGCGCAACCTGTCCTGCTTGGTGCTCCGCGTTGCCGCGAGCGCGGCTGCTGCCGGCTCGATGATCAGTCGGACTTCCTGAATTGCCATCAGAAGATCGCGGTCCGGTTCGCCGCCGCCGACCAGCCATCCCAGCACATCGCGATCGAGCAGGCTCCAGTCGCGGCGCGGCAAAACGTGCGTACCGTAACGCGGACGGACGCTGACCATTCCTTTCGCAGCAAGGGTTTTGATCGCTTCCCGGATGACGCCGCGCCCGACACCGAAGCGCGCCTCCAGTTCCGGCTCGGGGGGGAGGGTTGCGCCAATCGGGATAATATCCTGCGCGATTTCGCAGCCGAGCGTGGTCAAGACCGAATTGATACGGCCTGGCTTGCTTCCCCGCTCCAATGATTTCGTAGGACTTCGTGCCACGAGTGTTCTTTCCCGCTTGTTTCTTCAGTGGCCTATCTCACGTTTTTGGAATGAATGCAATCATCCGATGTTAAACATCGGATGATTGATTTGCGATGCACAATGCTTTGTTTGATCGCAGATTGGCAACTTCATCATTTTCCTTTGTCGCTCGGCGGTTGGTTTTTCCGGGAACGAGATTGGCTGTTCCACCGTTTTCAGAAACACCGGGCCGGTTCGGTTCCAGCAGGACCAGTTGTCTTTGGCTCGGAAAAGTCAGGAGAAAGCAAATGATGTCCGAAACTCAAGTCCACACCATCGCCCGGCAGATGCTTGATCGGCACGGCGCCGTAGCCATCGCTCATGCCGCTCAGAATGCACTGACATGCGAGCAAAAGGGTCAGGTGGAAGAAGCCAACGAGTGGCGCCACGTGAAGGATGCCATGAAGATCATGCAAGGCCCGCATCAGAGCTGAGGTTGCGATGCCGCCTTGCGAATGCGCGCAGTGCCGTCCGGAAGCTGGCCTAGCACATCGAACGTGTCGTGAAGTCTAGCGGTGGCGTGCATGGGGCGGATTAGCGCAGCGTAATGCGCTCCGCGTTACCGGACGGTGGCGACTTTTTGCTCAATGCCGCCGTGGCAAGCGCGGTAGCGCATCCTTGATATGCTCCCGGCAACGCTGTGCCAGCCGATAGTAGTCGCCTGACGCTGCAGCTGCGGATTAGATCGACAGCAGATACCGAAACCAGTAATCTCTGGAGATCACCGCCCTACGAACAGGCGCTCGGTGACTGAGGGCCCGGTAATGCTCCCGCCTGACCGGAGCAGCTTTGGTGCCAACCCAGGACAGAACCAACGTACTTGTCGTCGAAGACGAGATGGTGCTGCGCATGCGCGCCGTCGACATCGTCGAGGACGCGGGCTTCACGGCTATCGAAGCGACCAATGCAGATCAGGCCATCAGCGTGCTTGAAGCGCGATCCGACATCTCGTTGCTATTGTCGGACATCCAGATGCCCGGTAGCATCGATGGATTGAAACTGGCTCATGCGGTTCATGAGCGATGGCCCGACATCAAGATCATTCTCGTCTCCGGTCAGATAAATCCGTCGATGGACGAGAAACCGAAAGACAGCCGCTTCTTCAGCAAACCCATCGACAGCGAGCAGATGATCGCCGAAATGCAGGACATGATCGGCACAGACGCCCTCAAGATCGTCTCCGGGGAGGCTGGCCCGGCTCATCCGACGCGGGCCGGCCAGTCGATTGTCGAGGAAAATCTGGTGGCCGAGAACGACAGTCTACGACTGTTACTCGAGCAAGCCGGGATAGATGCCAAGCTCCTGCTCGCGCAGGCGGGTATCGACGCCAAGGAGCGCGAGGCGGCTGACAAGTTGCAAAAGCTTGTGTTGGGCGAATTGCACCACCGCATCAAGAACACCCTCGCAACCGTGAGTGCGATCGCGTCGCAAAGCCTGCGGACCGCCACCAGCGTGCAGCATGCGCAGCGGGCCATCGAGGGGCGGCTTCTTGCTCTCGGTCGAGCGCATGACCTGCTAATGCAGGTCAGCTGGGCGGGGGCTGGCCTTGCGATGATCATTCGCAATGCCACTGAGCCATACGACAACAAGGGAGTGGGCCGCTTCTCCATCTCGGGGCCCGAAATTGAGCTCGGTTCCGGCGCGGTGATCGCCCTGGCGATGACGCTGAACGAACTCTGCACCAACGCCACCAAGTTCGGAGCTCTGTCGGATCCGGGCGGTTTCGTGAAGATCGAATGGAAGATCGACCAGGCATCGGAAAAACTGTCTCTAAGCTGGATCGAGACCGGCGGCCCGCTCGTCAATCCGCCCAGCCGTCGCAGCTTTGGCACACGCATGATGGAATCGTTGGGACAGCAACTCAGCGGTGCCGTGCGCCTGGGATATCCGCCCTCGGGATTTACTTACACGCTGGATATACCAGTCGACTCGCTGAACAAATAGCCGCGTTGGACGTCTCGCTGGATCGCGAGAATGACCAGGCGCTTTCACGCGACAGCATGCGATCTGATCGTTGGTTTGATAAATCACGCTCAAGTATGAACGCGCCTACTCCCTGGAGGACGGAAACGCCCTCAAAAGCGACCGTTCGCTTTGCGCCGAGCCTTGCACGCAAGTTCGATGACGTACGTACGAACGTTCAGAAGTCAGTCCGAAGATTGTAGAGCTTACGCAGTCTCTGTTGCGTTCCATCAATTGCCCGCACGGTATGCAACTCTGCCGTAAGCCGCAGATGAATATCGCTTGCCCGATTAATCGATAGAATTGTCCAGTTTGTTTCAAAACGAGGGTCGGCGATTTCATCGACGAGAACGGACGTCACGTCTGCGCACCCGTAACAACTGCGGATCTGCAGAAGCGCTGCGTGTTCGAGGTCATGTCGGGAAAGGAGCGTTTTCAAGACGCGTCCTGATCGTCATGCGATTTCAAGATTGACCTCGCCGTTGAGAGCGCCACGTTGCTCCACCTGATTGCGCGCCATTTGCTCGATCAGCGGCCTGTTGGCGTGAAAGTACCGCTTCGCCAGTTCTTTGGTCTGGAAACTGGTGGTGAGCGAGCATGAGATGCGTCGTGTTCCGTAACGGATGTCGAACGCCACTCGCTGATGAATACCATCGATCGGGTTCGGTTTAGAGATTGCTATCACGCATCGTCCATCTCTGCTCAGAAGCGTCCAAGCGATTCAAATCTGTTTCGGAAACTCAGCGCTGCAAGCGCCTTGATCAGATTAACTCTTCATCGCCCAGGCCGGACGATCTCCCAGCCAGGCTGGTAGAGCGTCCCATTCGGCGGCTCTCATTCGACGTTCCTCGCCACCGACATTGATGAAAACGAAGGGCGCGTCCTCCTGACCGGTCTTGGATCCTGCAAAAATGGCCGGAATGCCGTAGGCGTCTCGAATCGCAGCTTTGTTGGACATCGAGTTCCCTTGATCCTCGAGACTTTTCATCTCGCGATTTTGCGATTACCGAACGTCGTCGGGACAATGCGAAGTCGCTGCACTGAAAGCAGCGAGTATCTCGCAATATGCTCCTGCTACTTCTTCTTGGCGGCACCGAGCGTCGGCATTACCTTCGGGCCACCGCCCTTCATGCTTTCAGCAGCAGCAATCGTCTTTACCGCAACCTTCTTAGGCTTCTTGGTCTCGCGATTGCCTTTGGCCATTTAGTGCTCCCGTGTGTGAACAAGAATAGTAGCACACCGCGGCCTGACGAAGGGTTTTATTATATCAGCCTGTTCGCTGCTGCTGCACATCGCGCCCCCGTCAAAGATAATGATGGCTATTCCCAGATAAAGGGCGCACGCTTGAGCGCATGCATTACCGGCTGCGCTTGGCCGTGCCTTAATTCAATGATCCGAACGGAATCGCGTTAAGTTCCACGGCCTATGCCGCGTCGCGCATTTCGTCGTTTCGGCATCTGTCCCATTACATGACGAGGCTGCAGATTGACGGTGTTCAACCGTATCGCATTTATTGGAAACTCGCTCCCACGCCGATGCGGAATTGCGACCTTCACCACCGACTTGCAGAGCGCAGTCGCAGCTTCGCGCGCGGATTCCAAAACGGTCATTGTGGCGATGACCGATCATGGTCACGTCTATGACTACCCGACGAGCGTCGGAATTCAGATCAATGATGGCCTGATCAATGATTACATCCGCGCCGCCGAGTTCCTCAATGCAGGCCGCTTCGACGTCGTGTCACTGCAGCATGAATTCGGCATTTTCGGCGGTGAAGCGGGGCGCGACATCATCCCGCTGCTCTCGCTGCTCAAAATGCCGATCGTGACGACCCTCCATACGGTTCTTGCAGAGCCAAGTACGCCTCAAAGGGACGTCTTCACCAGGATCATCGAGTTGTCCTCGAAGGTTGTGGTCATGGCGGAAAAGGGCAGGGAGCTGCTGCGGACCGTCTATCAGATCGCCGAAGAGAAGATCGAGGTTATTCCCCACGGAATACCCGACTTCGCATTCGTCGAGCCAGACAACGCCAAGAATAAACTGGGCTTCGCCGACAAGTCCGTCATTCTGACGTTCGGACTACTGTCGCCCAACAAAGGCATCGAATTCATGATCGATGCGATGCCTTCCATTCTGAATGCCTGCCCCAATGCGGTCTATGTCGTACTTGGTGCCACCCATCCGAATCTGGTGCGGGATGAGGGGGAGGCCTACCGCGAGAGCCTCATTGCAAGGGCCCGCGACATAGGCGTCGCCGATCACGTTGAATTCCTCGATCGCTTCGTCGACCAGGAAACACTGCTCGATTTCATCTCCATGTGCGATGTCTACGTCACGCCATACCTGAATGAAGTCCAGATGACGTCAGGCACTCTGGCCTACAGTTTCGGGCTGGGAAAGGCCGTGGTCTCGACGCCCTACTGGCATGCACGTGAACTTCTTGCAGACGGCCGGGGCATTATCGTCCCGTTTTCAGATGCGGATGCGATCGGCTTCGAGATCGAGAAGATTTTGACGAATGCGCCCCTGCGCCAGGCAATGCGCAAGCGCGCCTATGCCAGCAGCCGCTCGATGACGTGGGAGCGCACCGCCGAACGATATATTTCGGTCTTCGAGAATGCTGGTCGCCGCCACAGGCTCAGGACCATCGCAAAGTCGGACACGACCACGCTGCTGCGTGACAGTCGTGCGCCGCCGGAAATGCAGGTTGGTCATTTTCTGTCGATGTGCGACGACACCGGGCTATTCCAGCATGCGGTCCATTCAGTGCCTGACCGCTCGCACGGCTACTGCATCGACGACAATGCCCGGGCCCTGCTGCTGGCATGCGCGTTGAACACTCCGGGCGAGTTGCGCCTGCCGGAGGTGCTGACATCGCGTTTCGCCGCGTTCGTCCAACATGCCTGGAACCCGCAGACGCGTCGATTTCGGAACTTCATGGCCTTCGATCGCGGCTGGTTGGAAGACAGCGGATCCGAGGATAGCCACGGCCGTACGCTCTGGGCCCTTGGCGTTTGCGTCCTTTCAGACGCCAACAGGTCTCGGCGCGCCTGGGCCGCATCGTTGTTCTCCGAAGCGCTGCCGGCAGTCGAAGAATTTCTTTCCCCGCGTGCCTGGGCATTCACGCTTCTGGGACTGGATGCGTACTGCGCGGCCGTCGCCGACGATGACCGAGCCGACAGAATCCGGGCGTTGCTCGCTGACAAGCTTCTTGCCCTTTTCCAGAAGGCCGGGACCGCCGATTGGGTGTGGTTCGAGGAAGGGCTTTCCTATGATAATGCAAGGCTCTCCCAGGCCCTCATCATCACCGGGACAGCATTGCGGAGACAGGATTACCTGGACGCCGGGCTGAGAAGCCTGCGCTGGCTGCTGGCACAGCAGACCTCGGCCAGCGGGCAATTCAGGCCGGTCGGAACCGAAGGATTTCACGACGTCCGACGGCAACCCCGCAATTTCGACCAACAGCCGGTCGAGGCCGCCGCGACGATCGCGGCTTCCCTCGCGGCATGGCGTGCCGACCCGGATGCCGATTGGAAGGCAGAAGCCGCTAAGGCATTCGCCTGGTTTCTAGGAAGCAACGACCTGTCGATTCCACTCGTGGACCTGGAAACTGGAAGCTGCCGTGATGGGCTGCATCCCGACCGTGCCAATGAAAATCGGGGCGGGGAATCCGTCGTTTCCTACCTGCTGGGGCTTTCCGAAATTCGGCATATGGCCCGTATCGCCGAGGACCAGTCAAAGTCAGCGCCACGAGTGGCCTGACGACATCGCTTTACCTTTTCACTGATCGAGATTCCCTTGTCCCCCAAGTCTCCCTTACTTGATCGCCAGATGCTGTACCTCCGGCCGGACGCATCACGCGTCATCGTCCGCGCTTTCAAGCCCGCCACGGAGCCGCGCGATCTCAGGCCGACGGACAAAACCCGCGCCAATCACATTGTCGATCGGATTCTCGCGCTGGACGCGCCGACAGCAGAGGCGCAGTTGGCGGATGTGTTGGAGAATTTTCTGGGCCGTCACCGCAATCTGCTTCAGACCTTCGAAGCCCGCGCCGATGATATGGAGGACGCGCTTCGGGACCACACCCAGTTCACCGCGGTCCAGCGCCAGCTCGTCGGGGCTTACTTCCTGAGCGAGTATTCGTTCGAGGCGTCGGCACTGTTCAATCCCAGCATCGTCCCCCACCCGGATCAGTCCGGATTGGCCAGTGGTGCTCTTCGCTTCATTCTCAGCCTGCGCGCGGTCGGTGAAGGCCATATTTCGTCGCTGACATTCCGGACGGGCCTCATAGCAGAGGATGGCACGGTCAGCATCGATCCGACGGCCCGTCTCGCATCAAACCCGATGGTGCGCCGCCCTGGCTCTGGTCCGAATGGGGAGGATATCGACGTCATATTCGACGGCGGTGAGGATATCAGCGAACGGGTCATCTTTCCGATCACAGCCTCGCAATCGAACGGCATCGAGGATGCGCGCTTCGTCAAATTCAGCGACGCCGAAAAAAATACATACTACGCGACCTACACCGCATACAGCGGTCGTGCGATCCGATCGGAAATCATCGAGACGTCCGACTTCGTCTCGTTTCGCTTCTCTGCCCTTCGCGGCACCGCAGCCCAGAACAAGGGAATGGCACTCTTTCCCCGGAAGATCGACAGTCGGTTCGCGATGATCGCGCGACAGGACAACGAGAACCTCTATTTGATCTATTCGAACGATCTGTACACATGGGATGGCGGCACAGCGATCTTGACGCCTGCCGCCCCCTGGGAATTCGTGCAGATCGGGAATTGTGGATCGCCCATCGAACTGGATGAGGGATGGCTACTGCTGACACACGGGGTTGGTCCCGTCCGAAAATACTCGATCGGAGCAGCACTTCTCGACAAGAACGACCCGACGAAGATATTAGGGCGCCTTCGCGAGCCTCTGCTCCGGCCTGCACCATCCGAACGCGAAGGCTACGTCCCGAATGTGGTCTACACATGCGGTGCCATGCGCCATGGCGACAAGATCATCTTTCCCTATGCGATCTCGGACAGCTACTCGAATATCGCAACGATCGATATAAAAAGCCTGCTAGCGGCAATGGAGCCTTGATGTCTTGCGATGGCACGAACTCCCTCCGATTTCAGAGTCAAGAATCATGAAGCACGAAGACCTCGAACTGATCCGCGAAATCGTCTCGCATGGAGGCGCAAAGTACACGGCCGGCAATATTGATCGCACCAGGTATCAGCGCCTTGTCGATCTTGGCTGGTTATCGCCCGTCATCATGAACAAGACGGATATCGCCTACGAAGCGACCGAAGCGGGCAAATTCGCCGCCGAGTGACGCAATTCTCGCGAGCAGCGTCTCGACGTCAGTACCGCGCAACGGTGTTGCCGGTAGCAAATTGCTCGAGTGCGTGGAGAGCACTCTCTTCATACGTCGCTCCCGGCAGCTGTTTTGCGACCACCATAAGCTTGTCAACGACCGAAAGATGGATCATTTCATCCACGATTTCATACCGGGCTTCGTACTTCACACCAGCCAGCACCAGTTCGACGTGACCCAGCCAAAATCCCTTCAACTTCGGCTGCCGGCCATGTCGATGAATTTCTGGAGTTCCGCAGAAAAGCGAATCGCTTGATCCACACTCAGCCAAAGCTTGGTTGTCGACGTCGGCGAATGTTCAACGACGATCCCGAAGCCGCCCGAATTCGGAACGACTTGGGCTGACCAGTTCGCGGCTTCGCTCACAATCTTCCGATCATTCGGTCTTGCCGTTTCCTGAATGTGGTTGATCTGAATCTTGAACTCGATCGCATCGTCGAACGACAAGGAAATCGGTTCTCCACTAAACTCGAGGATCAACCAGCAATCTCTTTGCTTCGACTTGACGTCCGGGATGAGCTTGAAAGGCATCATTCAACCAAGCGCTCATCGCTGCCGCGGTCAATCAAATTCGCGAGCCTGCCGTATTTCAGCACACGAAAGGCATGATTTTCACCATTGCCGTGGATATCTGCCGCATTTACCGCGAGTTCCTGGTGGCGCTCCGGTGTCTCTCCCTCTAACTGAGGCACCGCGCGCTTGAGCCGCACGGACTTTGTCGAAGGATTTACAGAATGAGCGAAGGTTGGCAGCCGATCGGCACCGCACCGAAGAATGATGAGCGGATCATTGTTGCCGGCGGGACTTGGATAAGGGGCAACAAGGAAAAGCTGCCTCAGGAATTCCCGTGCCTTGTTATCTGGGACGAGACCGAGTGGCTGATTTGCGACAATGAAGGACCGAGGGCGCTCATTCGCGGCCCTAAAGTCTGGATGTCAGTTCCGCCAGTTGAGTTGCCGCCGGCGTCAGAGCTGCTTGCAGGCACGATGTTTCGTTAACCATGCAATGCTACCTCTGTTAGCTGCGGACCTTGTCTGGCGTACCGCATCCAATCTGGAGCACATATGCAGGTCATCGAAATCACCGACTTCGTCGAAGCCAGGCGAGCTCGGCTGGCCCAGTACCATGGGTTGCCGCGTGCGCTTCAGCTCAATGGCCAGACGCTCACGGGATCGGTCAAGTCAATCGTAAGGGATGCGTCTGCGACCAAATGGACCGTTCGGCTCATCGCAGCGCCACCGATCGTCGATAAGAAATATAGCTTGCGCGTCGGGTAGGCCCGACGCGGGTCGTCGCAAAAATACAGACCTCGTGCTTTGAGTCGGACGTTAAGGGGTGCCGAGAGTCCGCCTTTCGTCGTGCGATTGCGCTCGCCGGAAAACTTGGCATGTCTCCGCTGGCAGCTCACGGCCTACATGGACTCGGCAATATCTATCGCGTTACCGGCGAACTGGATCAGGCCGATAAGCAATTCGATCCCGCGACCGCCATGTATCGCGAAATGGATATGTCATTTTGGCTAGTGGACTTGTCCTGGGGCAGGCACGTCCGCAGACGCAACGTCTTATTGACTGACGATACAATGAACCAAATAGTAGCCCCGCTGTAAGCGAAGCTAAACACGGTGCGAACCTCGTTGTAGAGCTTGCGGATCAATCGGTGACTTCTGCTTCTAGGACGACGTCCTCTTGCCTTCGGTCGCCGTCAGAGCGCCGCGTTGCTCGGTACCGGCCAGGCGATAGGCCGTGATGTCGATGGAAGAGCTTCGAAAACGCGGCAGTGGTCTCATAGCCGACAGAGGTCGCGATCCGTGCGATCGCCTCGTCGCTTGTTTCAAGCAAGAATGCGGCCTCCGACATCCGGCGCGCGATCAGATAACTGTACATGGACTGACCGACGAGCTTGGTGAAGCGCGCCGAAAACGCCGAGCGACCTAGCCCCACGCGTTGCCCGAGGTCATCGAGGGTCCAGGGCCGATCCGGTCGTTCGTGGATCAACCGAAGTGCCGGTCCGATGTGCGGGTCCGCCATCGCGCCCAGCCACCCGCCTTCTCCGGGACCAAGCGACTTGATCCAGTTTCGCAGAACCTCGACGAAGAGCACTTCTGTTAGTCGTGACAACGCCACGCCTTGGCCGGGGCGGTCGGCCGCCGACTCGCTCACCATGCGTCGCAGAATCGCCTCGAGCCACGCGCCATCCTCCGTGGGCTTCAGGAGAAGCACGGGCGGGAGTAAGTCCAGCACGCTGCCGCGTGAGGGCCGCGCCACGGTGAACTTGCCGCAGATCATCGTCGCATGCGGCTGCGCGTTGCCGCCGTGACGAACGACGCCACGATCCGCGGCCGATCGATCGAAGTCGAGAACCGAAAATGGCGTCGTTCGGCGATCCGAATAAATCACATGGGGCTCGCCCCGCGAGATGACAACACAGTCGCCGGCGTTCATGCGGAGTTCTGATCCCTGTTCGAGCGCGAGGGTCGCTGAGCCACGACTGATGTAATGAAACATGGCGTACGGGCGTTGTGGCAGCGCCAGATTCCAGGGATGGCCGAGCTCGAAGTGGAACAGCAAAGTCCCCCCGAGGCGCACGCGGTCGAGTACTTCGGCGAGGATGTCCATGGCGGCGATGCTAATCTCGCGGACGATCCGACGCAATACTTGGACGATTGGGCTCTACCGTCCGAAACATCTTCATATTAGGTCCTGCCGAAGCGCGCGGACGCATCGTGCAGTCATCCATCTCCCGAAGGGCAGATGGATGATCCGCGACTTTGCTGAATCGCCTGCCATCCCGGACCTCGCGTCGTTCGTCATCCAATAGGAGCCATTCATGCGAAATCTTCTGCTTTCAACCGCCGCCGTCCTCCTGGCCGGAGCGGCATTTGCCGCCTCCGCCCAGTCGGCCGAACTGCCCAAGGGGGCCGCTCACAACATCGTGCTCGTCCATGGCGCTTTCGTCGACCAGACGAGTTGGCAGCCTGTTGCCGACATCCTCACCAAGAAGGGATACAACGTCACGCTCGTCGAAAATCCGCTCACCTCCCTTGCCGCTGACGTCGATGCCACCAAACAGGCCTTGGCGAAGCAGAACGGCAAGACCGTTCTCGTCGGCCATTCCTGGGGCGGCGTGGTCATCACGGAAGCCGGTAACGACCCCAAGATCTCTGCGCTCGTCTACGTCTCCGCTTTCGCGCCCGACGTGGGGCAATCTCTGGCGGACCTCGCCAAGAGCGGTCCCGCGACCGAAGGTGGTTCGGCGATTCATCCGGACGACAAGGGCAACCTCTACATCGATCCCAAGGTATTTCCGTCGGCCGTTGCGGCCGACCTTCCTCCGGAGATTGCCGCGCACCTGGCTAACTCGCAGCTTCCGTTGAATCACGTTGCATTCGAGGCGCCCGTCAACATTACAGCCTGGCGCGACAAGCCGACATTCTATGTCATCAGCACGAAGGACAAGGTGATCGCACCCGAGGCCCAGAAGTTTTTCGCCGGCAGGATGAAGGCTCAGACGACGGAAGTCGCCGGCAGCCATGCTTCGCTCGTTGTTCATGCGAAGGAAGTCGCGGCGGTGATTGAAAAGGCCGCGCTGGTGAAGTGACAAGACCGCTCCCCGGCACATGCGTGCCGGGAGCGCTACACTGGTCCCACCTGATTACTTCATGCCAAGCATCCGGAGGATGACATGACTGCACTCGACATCACGAGCGAGGACGCCACGCTTGAAACGGCACCCACCCGCTACATCGAAGGGCGCGGAATCCGCTTCGCCTATCGCCGCCTCGGCCCATCGACCGGAACGCCGCTGGTGCTTCTGCAGCATTTCTCGGGCAACATCGATGCGTGGGATCCCGCCGTCGTCAACGTCCTCGCCGCCGATCGCCCTGTGATCGTCTTCGACAACGCCGGAGTCGGTCGCTCGACCGGTCAGACGCCCGACAATGTCGCGGCGATGGCAGGCGACGCGGTCGCCTTCATCAACGCGCTTGGCATCTCCGAAGTCGACCTGCTGGGCTTTTCTCTCGGCGGATGCGTCGCCCAGCAGATCGCTGTCGAGCACGGACGTCTGGTCCGCAAGCTCATCCTCGTCGGCACCGCGCCCAAAGGCGGAGAGGAGCACCTGCTAGCGGTTCTCCAGGAGGCGTTTTCCCAAACCGATGCGCCCGACCCCCGCCTGCCGCTGTTCTTCACGACGTCGTCCGCCAGCCGCTCGTCCGGCCTGGCGTTCCTGAAGCGGACGCAGGTGCGCAAGGACGACAGGGACACCGACAACGGCAGCGCGGTCACCGATCCGCAGGCCAAGGCGTTGATCACCTGGTGCGCCACACCTGATCCCGAGCACGCCGTTCTGCACGCGATTCGTCAGCCCACTCTTGTGGTCAGCGGTAGCCACGACACCATGCTTCCAGCAAACAATGCCTATGCAATGTTCAAAGAACTCAGCAACGCCCAGTTGGTCCTCTATCCCGATTCAGGCCATGGCGCTCTGTTTCAGCACAACGAGATCTTCGTCAGTCACGTCCGGACTTTCCTGAACGCGTAACCGGCGGCCGAATGATCGCTGGCGAGAGGTCGACGCGATCATACGCACTTTATCCATGAGAGTTATTTCGGAGGATAAAATGAAAATAGAGAAAGTCGAGGTCGAACGTTTCAGCCTTACGAGCTCAAAGCCATTCGATGCCGTTGTGGCCGCGCTCAAGTCGGCTGTCGGGCAGCCCGACATAGTCGAATTTTTCAATGCGTCGAGGGCGGCAAATTCCTTCCC
Source organism: Tardiphaga sp. 42S5 (assembly GCF_034044155.1). NCBI lineage: Bacteria > Pseudomonadati > Pseudomonadota > Alphaproteobacteria > Hyphomicrobiales > Nitrobacteraceae > Tardiphaga > Tardiphaga sp. 42S5. Next base: position 2,352,755 of record NZ_CP139027.1, read on the forward strand.
GGAGTTGGAGCGCGTTGTGTAAAGCGGGCTCGGCCGCACGGGCTTTATGCTTTTCGCTGAATTCGACTCGGGCGCGGTTCTGCGTCGTGAAACCGGTTCAAAGATGCCTAACAGCATGCGGTTTTTGGTGGGAAATCCACTCATCATGAAAGAAATGGTCAAATACGTACCCGATGCTGGATCTTACGCTCCGGTTACAATCCTCATTGATGAACGTTCCGATGGCGTGCATCTCTCCTATGACAGAATGGAGAGCTATCTCTTGCCATATGGCAGCGCAGAAGCACTCGCCGTCGCCCGCAACCTCGATGCGAAAATCACGACCTTGCTGCGCGAATGTGCAAACTAAAACTTCCCGATGACGTTTCGGTCGGTGGAAGTGAGCGTCTCAAAGCGGCAATCGCGCAACGCGAGAACGCAACTTCGTGACGCGAGCGAGACGAATGGCCATTAAACCAGGAAGAGAATTCCGACATGTACAAGAAACGTCTTGCCCTCCTCATCGCGACGGCCCTTTCGACAATGGCTATCACGGCTGCTCCCGCCGCCAGTGCTGAGCCGCTGGATGCCGCGACCCTTAACACAATCAAATCGCAGTTTGGCAGGCTCATGGAATTGGCCAACAACCACGATTTCAAGGCTCTGCATGAGATGTTTTGGCAATCGCCGTCGACCCTGTTGGTGGCGAAGAGCGCGATCCCGTCCGAGGGGAACTGGGCCGGCTTTTGGGGCAACGAAGCTATTGATCAAAAGCTGCATGACATCGGTAGCTCCGGTCCGGTCGTGCTCGAGCCAGATTATTCGAAGCTCAAGATTGTCAGCCTAACGCGCGACGTAGCAGAGTCCTATGTGCCGATGAACATCACGGTCTCATATGCGGGACAGGATGGGACAGCAAGGCCGTTTCTGATGATCATCAATTGGCTTCGCGTCGGGAAGGACTGGAAGGTCGCGTCCGAAATCATTCTGCCGGTGCCGCCGACGCCCGCTGCGAAGGGCTAGGGCCCCAGGCACCTGTTAAGCGACATCTCGCCGAGGAGTTCAGGTTGGGAGCCAGCCTTCGGATATTTGCGGCAAACATCCCAGAGCTTGAGCATCTGCTTTGCGCCATAAGGGGCCATCGACCATCCACCACCGCGATACCGGGCTTAATGTCCTCAATCTTTTAACCAGGAGGAAATCGTCTCGTTAAGATAGTCCGGTACTTCATGCTGAATGAAGTGGCCAACTCGAGGCACGATTTTGACCGTGAGATTATCGGGGTTTTCCATCCATGATTTTTCAAGATCAAGAGTGCTCAACAAAGCATGGCTCTCCTCGATTCCGTGCACATGCAAGACTGGGCATTTGATAACGGCACCGTAGATTTTCTTCATGGTCGGATCGAAGAGGTTGAGCGCAAACTGAGAGAGACTGTAGTTGGCTTTGTAATAGGTCATTATGGACAAGATGGACGATTTTGCGAAAGCCTCAATATAACGACGCTTAACCTCTGGATTTACAACCCAGTATGCCAAATCTTCCGCAGTCAGATTGTCGCCCTTGCCTCGAGCGAAGAACCGTGTGGCGTAGGCGCTGGCCCTCGTCTGCGCGATAGGATGATTCCAGGGGAGCAATTCCTTGGTGATGGCGCCAGGATGAGGAACGCTGAGGACGACAAGTCTTTCGACCAGATCCGGATTTTGCCCGGTGAATAGCCATGACAAAGCGGCGCCCCAGTCGTGCCCGATCAGGATGACCTTGCGGCCGTTTCTCTCTGCGTTGATCACGGCGCGGATGTCATCAAGGAGAACCGGAAACTTGTAGTTCTCGACGCCTTCTGGCCGATCGCTCAAATCGTACCCGCGCAGATCAAGAGCGACCACCTGATAGTTTGCTGAAAATATCTGGATCTGATTTCGCCAGGAATACCAGAAGTCGGGAAATCCGTGCACGAACACCATCAGCGGCTTTTGATTGGATCCCATTGTGACGTAGTGGATTTTCGTTCCCGCATTGTCCGCATACTTGTGCAGAAGGTTCGGATCCTTATCGATATCAACGGCAGGCTCGCTCAACGCGGTCGGGATTTTATTGTGCCAGACGGCCTCGTCTGAAGTCTCCCCGGAAGCAACCTGAGTGAACATCGCAGTGAACATGGCGGCTCCTAAAAGCAACATTGAGCAGATTCTGGAGGCCATCTCAGTGATCCCGTTCGCTAGAACAGTTGCCGAAATCGAAGTTCCTCGAACTCATTTGATTATTTCCTGCGCAGCAATCTGAGGGATTTGCATATGCCGCGTGCAACTTCTGGATTGCGATTTGATAACGGTGATACGGCGGGACATATTTACTATGGTGATCGCCATAGTATGGCGATCGCCATAGCTGTGTCAAGCGAGGCGTGGTATGCTGACGGATGCCCCGTAAGACCGACGCCCGCGATCGCGCGATTGCCACTGCCGAGCGACTGTTTCGCATCCAAGGCTACACTGCGACCGGATTGAACCAGATCATTCAAGAAAGCGGCTCGCCTAAGGGATCGTTCTATTTTCACTTTCCGCGCGGCAAGGCACAGCTCGCCGAAGAAGCAATCGATCACTACGTTGCGAGGCGAATTGCTGTATTGCGGGATATCTCGGCGAATACAGCGGGAGATGCTCTGAATTTCGTTCATCGGCTTTTCGGCACATTCGCCGCCGAAATGGTCGCCTCTGATTTTCAGTATGGATGTTTAATGCAAAATCTGGCGAATGAGCTGCCTGCGCTCGACGCTGAGCTGACCAAACGGGTAGCGCGCGGATTTGTTGATTCGACCGAGATTGTTGCGGAGCATTTTAGGGGGTGCGGTTTCGCTTCCGCGCGCGCATCTTCTACGGCAGCGGCATTGGTAGCCGCCGTCGAAGGCGCGCGAACAATCGCTCGCCTGGAACGCACGCCGGCGATATTCAAGGCTCTGGCGGATGTTAGTGTCCAGGGGTGGGCTGCCCCCAAAGGGTGATCCAGGATCAGTGTTAGCGCCCGGCGGCGCGGATAGTAGCTGCGATCCTCGACCGTCTTGGCGCTGCAATTGTTGTCACCGGCCGCCCCTAACGCCTCCTCTCGATAGCGGCGATGTCAGCTTCGGGTCATTTCAGACGAATTCAGCGGGGCGCGATCTCGTCTGCAACACGGTGTCAATATGATCGATCGACCGCTTTGCGCCAAAGGCGGACGGCTTTGTTGCCGGTCGTTATCGTTCCCCGATATTTACGAACGCAGACGACTAGGTCGCAATCCTTGCGCAGCGCCTACGGAACTAGATCAGACAATTGATGCTTGATGAATTGTCCAGCTGACCTGAGCGCCAACCTTGCGTCTGTAAGACCGCCATTCCACAGAGGCCATGCATGGATCATGTCGGGCCATACCTCCAACGTCGTCGCGACGTCGGCTATCGCGGCAGCCTCCGCGAAACGCGTCGAGTCTGCGAGCAAAGTTTCGGCTGACCCGACCTGAATGAGTGTTGGTGGAAATCCGATGAGGTCCGAGAACAGCGGAGACAGAAACGGGCTCCTGCGGTCGAGCGATGCCGGAGCAAAGGCGTCAGCCAGTTCCTCGAGGTAGCCACGGTGGATGATCGGATCGATCTGATCCTTGCTTTGTAGCGTCGTCCCGGACATTGAAAGATCGGTCCAGGGCGAAATAAGCCAAGCGCATGCCGGCGACGCTTCATTGGCTCTGCGCAAGGCGTTGATCAGGGTAATTGTGAGATTGCCGCCAGCGCTGTCACCGCCAACTACTATATTGCTGGCGTCTATGCCCTGCTGGCGCAGATATCGCCAAGCGCTCATCGCGTCGTCGTGAGCGGCAGGAAACGGATTTTCCGGCGCGAGCCGATAGTCAATCGCCAGGGTGCTTATGCCAGCAGCCCGCCCCGCCTCTGTCACGAGGCGTCGATGACTGAGGATTGATCCCGAACAAAAACCGCCGCCATGAAAATACAGAAGCACGCGCGTCGTATCTGCCCCCGGTGAGAAGGACCATTCCCCCGCGACATTTCCGCAATCAACAGTCCGCAACTCGACATCGACGGCCACCGGCCAGATCGACCCGACTTCGTCAAGTCGCTGCCGGCGCTGATCCCACCCGACCGGGCGGGGCTTTGACAACAGTACTGCGCGAATATTCGCAATCCCACTTTCGGCCAAGGATAATTTCCCCCGAAAACTCGTGAAAATTGAGCGGCAATTTCAAAACTTCGCAGAAGCAAGTCTAGAGGGAACGCGGGTATTGCGCCAGCAGCGGACAATTCCGCATAATCGTGAATCTGACATCGCGTGGCGCTCGGCGCCCACTTGTAATTCGCCAGTCGTGCTTAACTAGAACGAGGGCTGTTCTTCACAAGGTGGAGGATGCTGCAATGCGTGAACCAAACCCTGAAAAGCTGAACGCACTCGTAGGAAAGCTGGTCAACGACCTCGGCATTTCACTCGGCGGTGCCAGTATACTGCTCGGCGATCGTCTCGGCCTCTACAAGGCAATGGCGGATGGAGATGTCTTCACGCCTTCGGAGCTTGCTAAGAAGACCGGCCTGCATGAGCGTTATGTCCGCGAGTGGCTCTCCGGCCAGGCCGCCTCTGGTTACATCGATTATCACCCTGAGAAAAACGCGTTCTCGCTCTCGGCCGAACAAGCGATGGCGTTCGCCGAGGAGGGGTCGCCAGCTTTCTTCGCCGGTGCATTCGATGTCGTGCAGTCCACCTATCTCGACGAACCCAAGGTCGCCGAAGCATTTCGAACAGGAAAGGGCGTTGGCTGGCATGAGCATTCGAAGTGCCTTTTCTCGGGCACCGAACGGTTCTTCAGGCCGGGCTATAACGCCAATCTGGTTTCGAACTGGATTCCGACGCTCGAAGGCGTCGAAGCCAAACTGAAAGCTGGCGCCAAGGTGGCCGATGTCGGATGCGGCCACGGCGCCTCGACCATCGTGATGGCGCAGGCGTACCCCAAATCCAAGTTCTTCGGGTTTGATTACCACAAACCTTCGATCGATCGCGCGAAGGTCCTGGCCCAGGAAGCGGGGGTCGGAGACCGAATTGAATTCGCACAGGCCAGTGCCAAGGATTTTCCGGCAAAAGACTACGATCTCGTCGCTTTCTTCGATTGCCTGCACGACATGGGCGACCCCGTTGGTGCGGGCAAGCATGTCAAGGAAACACTGGCCAAAGACGGGTCGTGGATGATCGTCGAGCCATTCGCTCATGACAATCTCAAGGATAATCTCAACCCGATCGGCTCCATTTTCTATCACGCCTCGACATTCATTTGTACACCCGCGTCGCTCTCTCAGGAGGTGGGCTTGGGGCTCGGTGCCCAGGCAGGTGAAAGCAAATTGCGTCAGGTCGCGACTGAGGCAGGATTCAAGCGCTTCCGCCGGGCGACTGAGACGCCTTTCAACATGATCTTCGAAGTGCGTTCCTGATCGATCAGATCAACGGTGCGGAGCGACCCGGATGCCGCGGGAAATGCGGCTTCTAGGGGCTGCGTCGCTCTGGATTGATGTCACCTGTCGACAGGAGCGCTGCAGATACAGAAAGGAGCCGCTGCAAAAACATCTCGAAAGTGTAGTTCCGTTAAAGTGAAGAACTAAATTCCATCATCTGGCGATGAAGTAGGGAGACGGCGGAATACGCTGCGCTATTCCGCTCTACGCTTGCTGGCTTATACGGCCGATATAAGTCGTGTGGAAATCTCTTTAACAAGGGTAGCTATGTTGTTCTGCGTCTCTGATGACATCTTACGGAGTTTTTCTTTTTCGGCAGATACTCTAAGCCAGAATTGATAAGCTAACATTGTTTTAGATATTTGATTTTCCTTCACATAATGCGAATTCTCGCACTCATACGCCAATTCTGGTTCTCCCAGCACCAGCGATTTAAAATCATCCGTGCTGAAAATATCCTCGATGCCCTTTCCGCTAATCTTGATCATTCTTGATCGCGAGAGAATTTCGTCGTCCGCAAAAATGCGCCGCTTTATGCCGTTAAATACCGATCGTCCTGTCGGGTCATCGTCAACCGCGATAATGAAATCGAGGCCCCAGCCGATGAACATGCTTGCGAGAGCCTCAACGTTATTCGCTCCAGTAGCGGCAATGAAATGCGCTTCCTGTTTCTCTCCAGTAATTTTCCAAAATGACTTCAAATAGTAGAAACCGCTCATTTCTTCCAAGATGACGTTGTTTCTCTTTTTAATTACATTTTGCTGGGAGAAATCGGCTCCCATCGCAGTGAGGAGCGGAGATAGCGTGTCGCGCGATGCTCCTCCGAGTTTGTGCGCATGCATGACTACGGTGGGCGTATCGTCATCCAGTCCCTCCCGCTGCACAGCTAGCACGCGATAGAGCTTGTCGTACTCGATCATGTGAGGACTGTGAGTCGAGTAGATGATCTGTTGATCATTCTTAAGCTTGTTTATGAGGCTTAGTACGTCCGCTTGTGCTTTTGAATGAAGATTCGCTCCGGGCTCGTCGAGTAGGAATAGTGTTCCGAGCGAGCTTTCGTCGGCTGCTTTAAGCTGAAGGTAGAAGGAGAGGAACCATCGGACGCCTGTGCTTCTTTGTTTAGGGTAGAGATGATTCTGGCCATCAGATATCCAGAAGATCAAATAGGGCTGTCCCGCTTTTCCTTTTTCGTTTGATCCGTGAAAATTCAGGTCGCATCTGAGGTGAAGTCGATCGCTGTGACCGATCGTTTGACTCCAAAATGTTGCAAAGTCAGAACTAACTTTCTTGTTGCCTCGATTTAGCAAATTTTCGCGGGATCTGATGTCGCCACTCATCAGTTGGTCGAGGTCTATTCCTGCAAGGGCTAGATAATTTGAAGCCGCTGTTGCGCCTTCGCCTACCAATTCATGATCCCCATCTTTAGTGGTGATATCGATGCTGTCGGGTAGTAGTCCCGTTTCTTCGTCAAATAAAACAGTTAGTGGTGCCGCCTCGAATACAGCGCTGGCCACAAGCTCGGTTGTCAACTCTGATTGAAAGTCGGTCTCTTCATGCTGACTCCGCTCCTCGGGCGTAATATGCTGTCCCGATTTAAGCAGTCGTTCATTTGGCGTCCAACGCGCTGCCAAAGCTGCGGATAGCTCCGGGTCGTTAATATTACGCTTGGCGACAAACTTTTCCTCACTACCGTTCGGAGCAGGATCCCAGCTTATCGAAAATTCCAGATGGCCTTTTACACTGAGTAAGTGCTCAGACAGCGCCTGCATCTGAGCTTCAGGATAGTCCACCAGCCATGTTGTGAGTTCGGAATAGTTAGCAAGAACACGGGCGGAAACACTCGGATGTGGCGCTCCTGCGCGGTGGTCATCGTCTTCAACTGCGGTATGGCTAAAAGTCTTTTCGAGAGCAGAAAGTATCGAGCTCTTGCCGCTCTCGTTCTGGCCTATGAGTACTGTGGTTGCATCGCTCGACAAAGAGCACCAACCTGTGTCTTTGATCGAACGGAAGTTCTGAATTCGAAATTCCAATAATCTCATTAACGGCTTCCTTGCCCGCAACTATAGATTTTTCTTTTGCAATTATCACCTTTTACTCGATGCGCCATCTATTCTTTGAACGATATTAGACGAACAATAGTCGCACCCGGATTTCGAACTGCTGCTAGGCGATACATACGTGATTCGAAATAAATTCCTATTTTGTTGACAAGAGTCCAGAAAGAGTATATATTCCTCTCCATCCCGCTCCACTTGAGGGAGCGTTACCGGGACGCCGACTGGCGCGGGGCGGGATGTGGCGCCTGCGGGCGGGAGGGAGACGTTCCCTCACGCACTCGGGAGGCCTTGGGTCACCGTCCGGCCCCACTACGGGGGTCTGCCACTCATGCTGGCTGGACGTGGCATTGGTGAACGGCGGGAAACCGTCGGGATAAGCGGACTGCGGAGGTCTGCGCCTTTGCCCGGAAGAACGGTCCCGGGGACAGAAATCGCCACGATGGAGCGTCGAAAGGCGTTTCCGCGGCCTCTGCTGTCCGGCGATCCGGACACTACGCTGCGGCACTGTTACCAAGTCGCGCCTTTCGGCGCTTCATCTCCCTCATTTGTGAGGGAGACCCCCGGGACTGCCACTCACGCGCTTGAGGCGCGGGCAAGGACGGCGCGTGGCCGTCACCCAAGTCACTCATATCCAGTCATCATCGTCACAACGGGAGTTCACATGATCATCTCGCAACACGACGCTTGGCATCTCGCGCAGCGCGCCAGGGCCAAGAGCGACCTGGCGGCCAAGCGGCTGTCGGATATGATCGTCGCCGTCTGCATCGAGGAGATCGAGCGCGGTAATGCGAACATCCTTCGCACCCATCGCACTTGCGTCATCAAGGCCTGTCGTCGTGCACACCATTGCACAGGCAGCCGGCCGATCTGTCTTCTGTTTCAACGACGGCGCGTTCTGAATGCCGAGCAGCAGCAAGCGATGCTGGACGAAATGTATTGGCGCGTCCTGGAGGCGCTCGTCGCCAGCGAGGCGGCGTGATGGATTTGTTAACCGGCATCGCGCGCTGCGGCAGCGCTACGGTGACACCGCCTGCGGGGTCCGTTAGTGTCGCGCGCAACAGAGCGCGCCGATGCGCGCTCATAGCCGGGGTTTCGCGACATGCGCGCAGTGATGATGACGACATTTTCCACTTCGCGCCCGCGCGGCATCGCACTCGCTGTCATCGCGGTGCTGGCGCTGCTCGATGTGACGCTGCTGGTGGCGCGCGAATTGCCGAGCGTGCCAGTGCTGCAGAAGGTCGGCTTCGATATGGAGTCCGCCGGCTTCAAGGCGCGCTTCGCCAACGATGCCGCAGGGAAGGCGGCCTTAAGCAAATTACCGGCCTATCGCTTCGTCGTGCACAATACGCCGAAGGGTCCGCGCTATCTCTATGCCGATCCCGCCAAATGCATGTGCACCTTCGTGGGCAATCGCGACAATTATCTGAACTATCAGGATATCGTGCGCCGTGGCCTGCCGCAGGCGGATTACGTGGCGCCGGACTACAAGACGCAGGCGAGTGCGCTGCTCTCGGACGATCCGATCGCGTCGGACCAGATCGACTGGCAGCCCGACAGTCTCGCGGATGCGTTCCGGGATTATTACTGATCGCGATCTCACCCCGCCTGGTGAAGCTTCGCTTCAACCTGGAGCGGGGAGAGATCAGAAACTCAGCCGTCGATCTTGCCCGCGATGATCGGGCCGAACAGCTCCCACTTCTCGCCCTTGAAGCGCTGCATCTGCAGCTGCTCGATCGGGTAGAAGTCGGTCGCCGAGGTCGAGATCGTCACGCCGGGCAGCAATGTGTCGGGCGCGAATTCCTTGAGGTTGGCTGCTTCCTTCATGATGTTCGCGCGGGTCAGGTTGTCACCGGCCTGCTTGAGCACCTGAACGATGGTCTGCGCCTGCCCATAGCCATAGACGACCGAGCCGTCGCTCCTGTCCATGGTGGGCGCATATTTGGCGAGGAAGGCGTAGAATTTCTTCATGCCCTCGTCATTGTCCCAGCTGGAATCGGCGCCGTCCTTCGCGTAGTTCGCCGACAGGATGCCCTGGGCGATCTCGTAACCCGCCGGCTTCATCACGCCGCCGACCGAAGAGCCGACATTGCTCTGGATGAAGGTTGGTTTCCAGCTGAGCTCCGCCACTTTCTTGATCGCCTGCGCAGCGAATTTCGGCGTGGTGAAGCTGACGAAGGTGTCGGCATTGGTCGACTTCAGCTTGACGATGTGGGACTCGATGGTCGGCTCCGACACTTCATAGCTTTCCTCGGCGACAATCATCGATGCCGCCTTGGCGCCGAGACCATCCTTCAGACCCTTCAGCATGTCTTTGCCGAAATCGTCGTTCTGGTACATGACCGCGATCTTGGCGTCGGGCTTTTCCCGCAGCAGATAGGCTGCATAGATCCTGGACTCGCTCTGATAGGCGGGCTGCCAGCCCATGGTCCAGGGGAAGTCCTTGTAGTCGCCGAACTTGGTCGCGCCGGTGGCCACGAACAGCTGCGGCACCTTCTTCGCATTCATGTATTTCTGAATGGCGGAGTTCGATGGCGTGCCGAGCGAGCTGGCGATGAACAGCACTTCGTCGGATTCGACGAGCTTGCGGGCCTGTTCCACGGCCTTCGGCGGCGAGTAGCCGTCGTCATAGGTGATGTAATTGATCTTGCGGCCGTTGATGCCGCCCTGATCGTTGATCATCTTGAAATAGGCTTCTTCCATCTTGCCAATCACGCCATAGGCGGAGGCGGGCCCGCTATAGGGCATGATGTTGCCGATCTTGATCTCGGTATCGCTGGCGCCGGTGTCATATTTTTTCTGGGCGAAGGCAGTACCGCCAAGGGCCGCACTGAGGGCTGCGGCAACCGTGAACGTCATTGCACGCGAGCTGAACGAAGGCATTTCTGATCTCCCTGATCTCTTGATAAAACCGCGCGTATTCTTGTTTTTGTTGAATGCTGCGGCGCGCCGGATTGAATACTTTTCCGCTGCAACTAGCAAGAAAAAGCCCCTCACGACTTTCGTCGTAAGGGGCTGTTTTATTAAGCAGTTTTAATGTTCCGCCGTTCGGAAATGCGGCGGTTGAATACCATTCTCAGCAGTGCGAGACGAAGCGTCGCCCTGCGGCCAGACGGTGTGGCTTACCCGCCGAGCTTGCTGTCGATCGGCGGGCCGAACACGTCCCACTTCTCGCCGGTGAAGCGCATCATGCGCAGCTGCTCGATCGGGTAGAAGTCGGTCGCCGAGGTGTTGATCTTGACGCCCGGCAGCAGCGTGTCGGGTGCGAAGTCCTTCAGGCTGGCGGCCTGTTTCATGATGTTCGCACGCGTCAGGTCGTCGCCGGCCTGCTTGAGGACCTGAACCACGGTTTGCGCCTGGCCGTAGCCATAGGCAGCCGAGCTTTCGGCCGGATTGGCGAAGGGGGCGTATTTGGCCAGGAAGTCGAGATACTTCTTCATGCCCTCATCGTCCTTCCACTGCGGATCGATGGCATCCTTGGCATAGGCCAGCGACAGCACGCCCTGCGCGTTGTCGATACCCGCCGGACGCATCACTGCGCCGACCGAGGAGCCGACATTGCTCTGGAAGAACATCGGCTTCCAGCCGATTTCGGCCACCTTCTTGATCGCCTGCGCGGCGAATTTCGGCGTCGAGATCGAGACGAAGATGTCGGCGCCAGATGCCTTCATCTTGACGATGTGCGAGTCGATGGTCGGCTCGGACACCTCATAGCTGTCTTCAGCCACGATCATCGAAGCCTTCTCGCCGAGACCGTCCTTGAGGCCCTTCAGCATGTCCTTGCCGAGGTCGTCGTTCTGGTAGAACACGGCGATCTTGCCGTTCGGCTTCTCGGTGATCGCGTATTGCGCGAAGATGCGGCCTTCGCTCTGATAGGCTGGCTGCCAGCCCATGGTCCATGGCGCGGTCTTGTATTCGCCGAACTTGGTCGCGCCGGTGGCGACGAACAGCTGCGGCACCTTCTTGGCGTTCAGGTATTTCAGGATCGCGGTGTTCGACGGCGTGCCGAGCGGACCGAACACGAACAGAACTTCGTCGGATTCGACCAGCTTGCGGGTCTGTTCCACGGCCTTAGCCGGGCTATAGGCATCGTCATAGCTGACGAAGGTGATCTTGCGGCCGTTGATGCCGCCCTGATCGTTGATCATCTTGAAGTAGGCTTCTTCCATCTTCCCGATGATGCCGTAGGCCGAAGCCGGGCCGCTATAGGGAATGATGTTGCCGATCTTGATCTCGGTATCGCTCGCCCCGGTATCGTATTTCTTCTGGGCATTCGCGGAAGTTGAGAAGGCGAGAAACGCAAACGCCGCGCTCGAGAGCGCGGCGGTGCGCAGAAAGTTTCTGCAGTTCATAGGTCCTCAGTGTTTACGTAGTTTGCCTATCAAGCCCTGTGCCAAATAGGCGAGTTGCCTGGCCCCGTTCGGGAGCAGGAAGATGATGATGATCAGGATGACGCCGAACACGGCGCCAGACAGACCCTTCGAGACGTGTTCCGCGATATTCGGAACGAAGACGATGAAAGCCGCGCCGGCCAGCGAGCCCGGCAGCCAGCCAACGCCGCCGACGACCATGCCGAGGAACAGCGCAATAGCGAGCTGGATGGTATAGCCATCGGGCGCGACGAACTGCACGGCGATGGCGCCGAGACCGCCGGCAACGCCGGTGATCCCTGCGCTGACGCCGAAAGCCAGCGTCTTGTAGAGCGAGACGTCCACGCCCATCGCCGAGGCGGCGATTTCGTTGTCGCGGATCGCCATCATGGCCCGGCCGGAGCGCGACTTCAGCAGGTTGACCGAGAGGATGTAGATCAGGATCGTGACTGCGAGGGTGAAGAAGTACAGCCACATGTCCTGCGACACTTTCAGACCCAGCGAGGCCAGGATTTCCGGTGCATCAGGCTTGGTGACGACAAGGCCCTGCACGCCGCCGGTCCAGTGTTCGAACACGCCAAGCTTCAGGAGCTGCGGCATCGCCACCGCGAGGGCGAAGGTCGCCAGCGCGAGGTAGATGCCGGAGAGCCGAAGCGCCGGCAGGCCGAACAGGAAGCCGGCGATGAAGCAGACCAGGCCGGCCACAGGAAGCGTCAGTGCGTAGTTGACGCCGGCATGTTCCATGAGGATCGCCGACGTATAGGCGCCGAGGGCGTAGAACGCGCTCTGGCCGAGCGAGAACTGGCCGCTGGCGCCGGTCAGGATGTTCAGCGCGAGAACCGCGATGGCGTAGATCAGCCACATCGTCATCTGGAAGATGATGAAGTTCTTCACGAACAGTGGTGTGACGATGAGCAGCGCCAGGATGATCAGCGATGCCAGCGGGCCGAGCGCCATTGCCTTTTTGGGAACGGCAGCGACCACGGGAGCGGCGGAGACGTCTTGAACGGTGCTCATGATCAAACTCGCTTCACGATGGCACGGCCGAACAGGCCATTGGGTTTGACGACCAGCACGGTGATGATCAGCGCCAGGGCGATGGGCAGTTTCAGCTCATTGCCGACACCCGGGATATAGGTGCCGACGAGGTTCTCGAAGACGCCGACAAGGAACCCGCCGATGACAGCACCCAGTGGGCTCGTGAGCCCGCCGACGACGGCCGCGGCAAATCCGTAGATCAGCACGCCGCCCATCATGTTGGGCTCGAGAAACACGACGGGGGCGATCAGCATGCCGGCGATCGAACCGATCGCGGCCGCCATGCCCCAGCCGAGTGCAATCATCCATGACGTGTTGATGCCGACCAGCCGCGCCGATTCAGGCATCGACGCCGCTGCCCGCATCGCAAGGCCCACGCGGGTGTAGCGGAAGAAGATGAACAGCAGGACGAGCAGGATGATCGTCACGCCGATCATGCCGGCCTGATGCGTCGAGATCAGCTGGCTGCCCAGGAAGGGCGACGAGCCGAACGGCGAGGGAAACTGCTTGATGGTGAAGTCCCAGGTCAGGCCCGCGACGCTGTTGATGATGGCGAATAGCGCGATGAAACCGGCGACGTGGGTCAGCACCGGCGCCTTGGCGAGCGGCTTGAACAAAGCCCGCTCGATGACGATGCCGCCGACAAAGGAGAAAATCAGCGTGAGCGCGAATGCGCCCCAATAGGGTATGCCCCACTGCATCATCTGCCAGGCGACGAAGGTCGAGAACATCGCCATTTCGCCCTGGGCGAAGTTCAGGTGGTCGATCGCCTGGTAGATCATCACGACCGCGAGCGCCATACAGGCGTAGATCGCGCCGGTGGCGATGCCAGCCAGGACTTGGTTGGTAAAGAGTTCCATGGCCGCCCCCTCAATATCCCAGATACGATTTACGGACGTCTTCATTGTTCGCGATCTCGTCGGCAGTGCCGGACATCACGATGCGTCCTGTTTCGATGACATAGGCCTTGTCGGCGAGTTCGAGCGCGAGCTGCGCGTTCTGTTCGACCACAAGAATGCTGACCTTGTCCTCGCGGTTGATCTTGCCGAGGATCTTGAACAGATCCCGCACGATCAGCGGCGCGAGGCCAAAGGACGGCTCGTCCAGCAGCATCAGGCGAGGACGCAGCATCAGCGCGCGGGCGACCGCGAGCATCTGCTGTTCACCGCCGGACAGCGTGCCGGCCTGCTGGGTGTGGCGCTGCTTGAGCACCGGGAAGTGGGCATACATGCGCTCGATGTCGTCACCGATCGCCTTGGTGTCCTTGCGGCTGATCGCGCCGAGCTGCAGGTTCTCTTCCACCGTCATGGTGGTGAAGGTGCCGCGGCCCTGGGGAACATGGGCGATGCCCAGCCGCACGATGCTTTCGGTCGACTTGTTGTCGAGCTTCTTGCCCTCGAACTCGATCGAGCCCGTGGAGCGGATCATGTTGCAGATCGAGCGCAGCGTCGTGGTCTTGCCGGCACCATTGGCGCCAAGCAGGGTGGTGAGGCTGCCTTCCTGCAGTTCGAATTCGAGGCCGTGCAGTGCCTGGACCTGGCCGTAATACGCACGCAGGTCTTTTACGTGAAGCATCGCGGTCATGAGTCTTTGTCTCCCAGATAGGCCTTGATCACAGCAGGGTCTTTCTGGACGGCAGCAGGTGTGCCTTCAGCGAGCTTCTTGCCGAAATTCAATGCGACGACGTGGTCGGCGATCGACATCACGAGACCCATGTGATGCTCGACCAGGAGCACCGTCACGCCGCGATCGTCGCGGATGCGGCGTATCAGGTCGCCAAGGATGTAGACTTCCTCATGGTTGAGACCGCCTGCGGGCTCGTCGAGCAGCAGGATCTTCGGTTCGGCGGCGAGCGCACGCGCGAGTTCGACGCGCTTCTGCGTGCCGAAGGGAAGACCGCTGACGATCGTATCGGCAACGCTGTGCAGATCGAGATAATCAAGGATGTCGTTGACGTCCTTGTTGATCGCAGCTTCTCCGCTCCGAACCCATGGCAGCTTCAGCGAGTCGCTGATGATGTCGCTGTTGGTGCGCGCATGTTTACCGACGCGGACATTGTCACGCACTGTCAGGTTCGGAAACAGCGCAACATTCTGGAAGGTGCGGCCGATGCCAATCTCGGAAATCTTGTGCGCCGGACGATTCAGGATCGTCTGGCCGTCCATCAGGATATCGCCCTTGCTCGGCTGGTAGAGCCGGCTGAGACAATTGAACAGCGTGGTCTTGCCGGCGCCGTTCGGTCCGATGAGGCCAAGGATGTGGCCCTGTTGCATGTCGAACGAGACGCCGTTCAACGCGATGATGCCACCGAACACAACGCTGACGTCGCGAACTGAAAGCAGCGGCGCCGTCGATGCGACGGGCGCGCGCGCATCAGACCGAGTCTGAGTGAGTTGTGCCTGCGTCATGTGCGGCGCCCCTCGATCGTCGGCTGCGGCGAAGTCTTGCGCAGGTCACGACGATGAAGGCTGTCAGAGCCCTTCAACAATGCGTGCAACTTTCCCTCCTGATTTGATTTTTTTGCTGTCGAGTTTTTTGGATTGTGGTGCAGCTGCCCCCCCGAGCGCCGCTTCGATGTTTCTTACCATCGCCAATAGCCGAGGTCCAATATCGTTGAGCAAGCGCTCTTCCGTGAAACGGAACGCGGGCGCGCCGCAATTAAAGGCATATGGACCGGTGCCGTCATTCAATGTCATTGCGACACCGGCAGCGTGCACATCGTCCTGCCACTCGCCAGCCGAGATGACGAAGCCGTGGCGTGCGACCATTTCGCCTGCGCGCTCAAGCCCGTCGCGCATCTTCGACCAGCGATGTCCGTAGTGCTCGCGAAATTCGCGCAATAATTGGGCACGTTCTTCCGGGGGCAGCGCCCAGAAATAGGCGCGGCCCATCGCCGTGGTTGCAATGGGAATGCGCGAGCCGACGTCGAGTTGAACGCCGACAGTGAGACTGGAGCGGCTCTGCCCGAAATAGATCATGCTGAGACGATCGCGTGCGCCTACTGCGCAGGCACCGCCGGTCTGCCGCATCAATTCGTCGCGAAATGATTCCGAGAGATGCTTAACGCCCAAGTTCGCAAGTGCAGCATACCCCAGGGCCATAGCTGCTGGCGCGAGCTGATACTTCTCGAAGCGCGGCACAGGTGTAAGGTAGCCCAACTTCGTGAGTGTGTAAGTCAATCGCGAGATGGTTGGCTTCGGCAATTTGGTGCGGGCTGCAATCTCCTGATTGCCGAGAAGTCCGTCATTGGGGCGAAATGCACGCAACACATCCAGGCCGCGGGCCAGTGCGACGACGAAATTGCGATCTGTCGCCACATTCCTCGCTGGACGTTTCATGCTTCCCAAAATTTGCTTTTGTCAGTTTCATACGATTGCTGTGCGGCCCTCGTTGACAAGGGACGCTCTTCAAAATAACCCTCCGTGTCAAGATGTGGAATTAAATTTCGCAGTGCGAAACTAAGAAAATCAGACCTATAAACGAGCCAAGGAGAATGCCGTGAGCGATGTCGTAAAGCTTGAGCGTCATGATGAAGTCGCGATCGTCACGATCAACTCTCCCCCTGTAAATGCGCTGAGTGCGGCGGTTCGCCGCGGCATTTTTGAGAACGTCAAAACGGCCGCTGCCGATCCTGCCGTGAAGGCGATCGTCATCGCATGCGCAGGCCGTACCTTCGTTGCCGGCGCTGACATCACCGAATTCGGCAAGCCGCCGCAGTCGCCCGGATTGAGCGAAGTCATTGCGGAAATCGAGAATTGTTCCAAGCCGGTGATCGCCGCGATCCATGGCACCGCGCTCGGCGGCGGCCTCGAGCTCACACTCGGCTGTCATTTCCGCGTGGCGACAAAAGAAGCCAAGCTCGGCCTGCCTGAGGTGAAGCTCGGCCTGCTGCCGGGTGCCGGCGGCACACAGCGCCTGCCGCGCGCAGTCGGTCCGGAACTCGGCGTCAAGATGGTTGTCACCGGCGATCCGATCAGCGCTGCTGAAGCCTTGAAGAACGGCTTGATCGAAGAGATCGTCGAGGGTCCGGCCTCGGGCGCAGAAGCTTTTGCGCGCAAGGTGATCGCCGAGAAGCGTCCGCTGCGCCTGCTGCGCAACGACGATTCCAAGCTCGCTGCCGCGCGCGCTGATCGCACCATCTTCACCAACGCCGCCGCAGCCGCCAACAAGAAGAACCGCGGCATGAATGCGCCGCTGGCCTGCGCCGAAGCCGTGAGCTGGACGCTCGACGTGCCGTTCGACGAGGCGCTCAAGAAGGAGCGCGAGATGTTCCTCAAGCTGGTCGCCGACGACCAGTCGAAGGCGCAGCGTTACGCGTTCTTCTCAGAACGAGAAGCTGCCAAGGTTCAGAACGTGCCGGAAGGCGTCAAGCCGCGTCAGGTCGAGCGCGTCGCCATCATCGGCGCCGGCACCATGGGCGGCGGCATTGCGATGTCCTTCGCCAATGCCGGTATTCCCGTCACGCTGATCGAGACCGGCGAGGAGCAGCTCAAGCGTGGTCTGGGTATCATGCAGAAGAATTACGAGGCGACTGCAGCCCGCGGTGGCATTCCTGCCGACGCGCCGGCCAAGCGTATGGCGCTGATCAATGGTGTTGTTGGTCTTGAGAACGTCAAGGACGTCGATCTGGTGATCGAAGCGGTGTTCGAAACCATGGCGATCAAGAAGGAAGTGTTCACCGCGCTGGATGCCTATGCCAAGCCGGGCGCCATCCTCGCCAGCAACACGTCCTATCTCAACATCGACGAGATCGCAGCCGTCACCAAGCGTCCGCAGGACGTGCTCGGCATGCACTTCTTCTCGCCGGCCAATGTCATGAAGCTGTGCGAAATCGTCCGCGCCGACAAGACTGCGCCGGATGCGCTCGTCACCGCTGTCGCTGTCGCCCGCAAGATCGCCAAGGTGCCGGCGGTGGTCGGCGTCTCCGACGGCTTCGTCGGCAACCGCATGCTGGCGGCCCGTTCCAAGCAGTCCGAGAAGCTGTTGTTCGAAGGCGCGCTGCCGCAGCAGGTCGATGCCGTCGTCACCAAGTTCGGCATGCCGATGGGTCCGTTCGCCATGGGCGATCTCGCCGGCCTCGATATCGGCTGGCGCTCGCGCAAGGACCGCGGCATCACCTCGCCGATCGCCGATGCGCTCTGCGAAGCCGGCCGCTTCGGTCAGAAGACCGGCAAGGGCTATTACAAATATGAAGCCGGCTCCCGCGCGCCGGTGCCGGATCCGGAAGTCGAGAAGCTCATCGACGATACCTGCCGGAGCCTGGGCCTGACCCGTCGCGCCGTCAGCGATCAGGAGATCCTGGAACGCATGATGTATCCGATGATCAACGAGGGTGCGCGCATCCTCGAAGAGAAGGTGGCATCGCGTCCGAGCGATATCGACGTGATCTGGCTCTATGGCTATGGCTGGCCGATCTATCGCGGCGGCCCGATGTTCTATGCCGATCAGGTCGGCCTCAAGCAGATCGTCGAGCGCCTGCAGTTCTATGCCAAGCAGACCAACGATCCGTCGCTGGAGCCGGCCGCGCTGCTGAAGAAGCTGGCAGATGAAGGCAAGACCTTCGCGTCGCTGGCGAAGGGCTAGCTTGCCTTTGGTAGCCGCGTTGATACGCAACGCTCACAATACGTCGTCCCCGCCTAGCACGCCAATGGCGTGCACGGGGCGGGGACCCATAGCCTCCGTCCCTTCGATTGTGTGCTGTGGAAGTAATCGTTTTTCTTTTCCTCTACCGTGGTTATGGGGCCCCGCCTTCGCGGGGACGACGCGCGGAGAGGCCGGACAACAGGCCACGCCATGACCCATCCCGGCGAGCAACATTACCCACCGGGCGTCACATGGGACGCGCCGATTGCGCGTGGGTCGCTGCCGGGTCTGCTTGCCGACTCCGTTGCAAAACATGGCGACCGCACCGCCATCGAGTTCCGCGACCAGTCGATCTCGTTCAACGATCTGCAGGCGCGCGTCGATGTTATCGCCGCCGCGCTCGTGCGCGCCGGCTATGGCAAAGGCTCTTCCATCGGCATCTTCCTCGGCAATACGCCGGATCATCCGGTCCATTTCTTCGGCGGCCTCAAGGCAGGCGCGCGGCTCGTGCATCTGTCGCCGCTCGATGGCGAGATCGCGCTGTCGCACAAGCTCAAGGATTCTGGCGCGCGTGTGCTGGTGACGAGCAACCTTGCGGTGTTGCTGCCGATGGCGCTCAAGTTTCTTGATAAGGGCCTGCTCGACAGGCTGATCGTCTGTGAAGACGACGACTGGGGCGCTGTGAATAATCCGCAGCTGCCGCTGCCGGAAAATCCCGCGATTGTCACCTTCCGCAATTTCACCGCGGGTGCCACGTTGCCCGCGCAGTGGCCCGAGATTTCAGCGGATGATGTGGCGCTGCTACAATATACCGGCGGCACCACCGGCCTGCCCAAGGGCGCGATGCTGAGCCACGGCAATCTCACCTCGGCGGTCTCGATCTACAATCTATGGGGCGCGCCGGCACGCGCCGGGCGCAATCGGATCGAGCGCGTCATCTGTGTGCTGCCGTTGTTTCACATCTATGCACTGACCGTGATCCTGCTCGCCCGCATCAGCCTTGGCGACACCATCTCGCTGCATCAGCGTTTCGATGTCAGCCGCGTGCTCGACGACATCGAGAAGAAGAAAGCCACCGTATTTCCCGGCGTGCCCACCATGTGGATCGCCATCGCGGCCGATCCGTCGCTTGAGACCCGCGATCTGTCGTCGTTGGTGTCGGCGGCCTCCGGCGGTGCGCCGCTGCCCGATGAAGTGGCGCGTCTGTTCGAACGTAAAACGGGCCTGTCGCTGAAGAGCGGCTGGGGCATGACCGAAACCTGCTCGCCCGGTACCAGCCATCCGCCCGGCGGCCTCGACAAGCCGGGTTCGATCGGCCTGATGCTACCGGGGATCGAGATTGACGTTGTGTCGCTCGATGACCCGACCAGGGTGCTCGGCACCGGCGAGACCGGCGAAATTCGCATCAAGGGGCCGAACGTCACCAAAGGCTACTGGAACCGCGCGCAGGAGAGTGCCGAGTCATTCGTCGGCGATCGCTTCCTCACCGGCGATATCGGCTACATGGATGAAGACGGATTCTTCTACCTGGTCGATCGCAAGAAGGACATGATCATCTCCGGCGGTTTCAACGTCTATCCGCAGATGATCGAGCAGGCGATTTACGAACATCCGTCGGTGCAGGAAGTGATCGTGATCGGCGTCGTCGATCAGTATCGCGGCGAGGCGGCCAAGGCCTTTATCAGGCTGCGCAATGGCGCAGCGCCGTTCACCATCGACGAGCTGCGCGCGTTTCTCACCGGCAAGCTCGGCAAGCATGAACTGCCGGCAGCTTTGGACTTCGTCGACGACTTGCCGCGCACCGCGGTCGGAAAACTCTCGCGCCACGCCTTGCGCGGGTTGCAACCCACGCCCATCATGAACCAAGAAACAACCTCGCAACAACAAACCGCCTCTGGAGGACCCCGCCCATGACCGAAGCCGTTATCGTTTCCACCGCCCGTACGCCGATCGGCAAGGCCTTTCGCGGCGCCCTCAATGCCACCGAAGGCGCGACGCTGCTCGGCCATGCCATCGAGCATGCCGTCAAGCGCGCCGGCATTGATCCCAAGGAAGTCGAAGATGTCGTGATGGGCGCGGCCCTGCAGCAGGGCGCGACCGGCGGCAATATCGCACGCAAGGCGCTGCTCCGCGCCGGCCTACCGGTCACGGTTGGCGGCACCACCATCGATCGCCAGTGCGCTTCGGGCCTGCAGGCGATTGCGCTGGCCGCACGTTCGGTGATCTTCGACGGCGTCGAGATCGCGGTTGGCGGCGGCGGCGAGTCGATCTCGCTGGTGCAGAATGAACACGCCAACAAGTTCCATACCGTCGATCCCGAACTGATGAAGATCAAGGGCGACGTCTATATGCCGATGCTCGACACCGCCGAGACGGTGGCCAAGCGCTACGGCATCTCTCGCGAGCGTCAGGACGAATATTCGCTGGAAAGCCAGCGCCGCACGGCGGCCGCGCAGCAGGGTGGCAAGTTCAATGACGAACTGGCGCCGATCGCGACCAAGATGGGCGTCGTCGACAAGGCGACCGGCGAAGTCTCGTTCAAGGATATCACGCTGTCGAAGGACGAAGGCCCGCGTCCGGAAACCACTGCCGAAGGCCTCGCCGGTCTGAAGGCCGTGCGCGGCGACGGTTTCACCATCACTGCCGGCAACGCCTCGCAGCTCTCGGACGGTGCCAGCGCCACCGTGATCATGAGCGACAAGCTCGCCGCACAGAAGGGCCTCAAGCCGCTCGGCATCTTCCGCGGCTTCGTTTCCGCCGGCTGCGAGCCGGATGAAATGGGCATCGGTCCGGTGTTCGCCGTGCCACGTCTCTTGAAGCGTCATGGCCTCAAGATCGAGGATATCGATCTCTGGGAACTCAATGAAGCCTTCGCCGTGCAGGTTCTGTACTGCCGCGACAAGCTCGGCATCGATCCGGAAAAGCTCAACGTCAATGGTGGCGCGATCTCGGTCGGCCATCCCTATGGCATGTCGGGCGCACGTCTCGCCGGTCACGCGCTGATCGAAGGCCGTCGCCGCAAGGCGAAATACGCCGTCGTCACCATGTGCGTCGGCGGCGGCATGGGCTCCGCCGGCCTGCTCGAAATCGTTCAGTAATTACACATCTGCTCACAAGGAGGATCCGATGGATCTGAGCTTCAGCAAAGAAGAAACAGCATTCCGCGACGAGGTGCGCACCTTTTTCCGCGAAAGCCTCGACCCGGCGGTGCGCAAGAAACTGCAGGAAGGTCACCACACCAGCAAAGACGACCTGGTGAACTGGCAGCGCACGCTCAACAAGAAGGGCTGGGCCGTCCCGCATTGGCCGCAGGAATATGGCGGCACCGGCTGGAGCGCGGCGAAGCAGTACATCTTCCTCGAAGAGCTACAGAAGACCCCGGCGCCGCCGCCGCTGCCGTTCGGCGTCAACATGGTCGGTCCGGTGATCTACACCTTCGGCAACGAGCAGCAGAAGAAGCACTTCCTGCCGCGCATTGCGAATATGGACGACTGGTGGTGCCAGGGCTTCTCGGAGCCGGGCTCGGGATCGGACCTCGCCTCGCTGAAGACCACGGCGAAGAAGAAGGGCGATACTTATATCGTCAACGGCCAGAAGACCTGGACCACGCTCGCGCAACATGCCGACTGGATCTTCTGCCTTTGCCGGACCGACCCCGATGCGAAGAAGCAGTCGGGCATCTCCTTCATCCTCATCGACATGAAGTCGAAGGGCATCACCGTCCGCCCGATCCAGACCATCGATGGCGGCGTCGAAGTCAACGAAGTGTTCTTCGATGAGGTCGTGGTACCGGCCGAGAATCTGGTTGGTGAAGAGAACAAGGGCTGGGACTACGCGAAATTCCTGCTCGGCAACGAGCGCGTCAACATCGCGCGCGTCGGCATGTCGAAGGAGCGCATCCGCCGCATCAAGGAGCTGGCGTCCAGCGTGATGTCCGGTGACAAGCCGCTGATCGAGGATCCGCAGTTCCGCCAGAAGCTGGCTGCGACCGAGATCGAGCTGAAGGCGCTCGAACTGACGCAGATGCGCGTCGTCGCGGCCGAAGGCAAGCACGGCAAGGGCAAGCCGGATCCGGCCTCGTCGATCCTCAAGATCAAGGGTTCGGAAATCCAGCAGACGCTCACCGAGCTGCTGCTCGAAGTCACCGGGCCGTTCGCACTGCCGTTCATGCCGGAAGGCGAGGGGCAGAACGAAGAGGGCGACTGGGCCTCGCCGATCGCGCCGACCTATTTCAACTACCGCAAGGTGTCGATCTATGGCGGCTCCAACGAGATCCAGCGCAACATCATCGCGAAAGCGGTGCTGGGGCTTTGATGTCTTCCTTCTCCCCGCTTGCGGGGAGAAGGTGGTCCGATTGCGCGTAGCGCATTCGGACCGGATGAGGGGGAGCCTCCGCCGGCTCGGTGCCCGCGGATAGTCCTCCTCACCCGAAGGCTCCGCTTCGCTCGCCCTCGACCTCTCCCCGCAAGCGGGGGAAGGTTAGGGAGCTTAAACACATTTACACGCGCGTTACGCGCGATCCGAGAGAGAAAGACCATGGATTTTGATTTGTCGGAGGAGCAACGCCTCCTCAAGGACAGCGTCGACGGCCTGCTGAAATCGTCTTACGAATTCGAGGCTCGCAAGAAGTATCGCGCCGAGAAGGGCGGCTGGAGCCGCGACGTCTGGGGCAAGTTTGCCGAACAGGGCCTGCTCGGCCTGCCGTTCTCCGAGGATGACGGCGGCTTCGGCGCCGGTCCGATCGAGACCATGATCGTGATGGAAGCGCTGGGCCGTAATCTCGTGGTCGAGCCCTATCTTGATACGGTCGTGCTCGGCGGCGGTTTCCTGCGCCGTGGTTCGGCCGAACAGCGTGCTGCGCATCTGCCCGGGATCATCGACGGCTCCAAGACCATGGCTTTTGCACAGGTCGAGCGTGACTCACGCTATGACCTCGGGGACATCAAGACGTCGGCCAAGAAGAGCGGTTCGGGCTACACGTTGTCCGGCGAGAAGTTCGTCGTCGGTCACGGCGATACTGCCGATACGCTGATCGTCACCGCGCGCACCGCTGGTGGCCAGCGCGATGCCAAGGGCGTCGGCGTATTCCTGGTGCCCGCCAATGCCAAGGGCGTCGACATCAAGGGCTATGAGACGCAGGACGGCAGCCGCGCCGCCGATATCAAGCTGAACAATGTCGAGGTCGGCGCAGATGCTGCGATCGGCAATGCCGAGGATGGCTTGTCGATCGTCAATCAGGTCGTCGATGACGCGCGCATCGCACTGTGCGCCGAAGCGGTCGGCGCGATGGAAGAAGCGCTGAAGATCTCCGTCGAATACATCAAGGAGCGCAAGCAGTTCGGCGTCGCCATCGGCTCGTTCCAGGCGCTGCAGCACCGCGCGGCCGACATGTTCACCGCGCTGGAGACCGCGCGCAGCATGTCGTTCCTGGCCTCGATGGCGTCGAGCTTCACCGATCTCGACGAACGCACCAAGACGGTCGCCGCTGCCAAGGTGCAGATCGGCCGCTCCGCGCGCTTTGTCGGCCAGGGCGGCGTGCAGCTGCATGGCGGCGTCGGCGTGACCATGGAGTACAAGATCGGCCACTACTTCAAGCGGCTCACGATGATCGAGCAGCAGTTCGGCGATGCCGACTATCACCTGCGCCGCGTCGCGCAGGCGGGCGGGATTACGGAGTAAGCCCAGAGCGCGTCGTATACCAACACTCGTCATTCCGGGGCGCGCGAGCATCTTCGCTTGCGCGAACCCGGAATCCCGAGCGGAGGCGCACCGAGCAAAACACTCTGAGATTCCGGGTTCGCGCCTTCGCGGCTTCGCCGCTGCAGCGCGCCCCGGAATGACGTGAGAAATACAAATCAAAAAACCATCAAGGAGACCGCCCGTGAAAAATCCATTCGATCTCACCGGTAAGGTCGCCGTCATCACCGGGTCCAGCCGCGGCATTGGCAAGGCCTCCGCGGAATTGCTCGCCAGCCTCGGTGCCAAGGTTGTCGTCTCCAGCCGCAAGGCCGATGCCTGTCAGGCCGTGGTCGATGGCATCAAGGCTAATGGCGGCGATGCCCATGTCATCCCGTGCAACATCTCGCGCCGCGACGAAGTCGAAGGCCTGATCGACGGCACGGTGAAGCACTACGGCCCGATCGACATTCTGGTCTGCAATGCGGCGGTGAATCCCTATTACGGTCCGCTGCTCGATATTGCGGACGAAGCCTTCGACAAGATCATGGGCTCCAACGTCAAGAGCAACATCTGGCTTTGCGCCAAGGCGATCCCGGCGATGGCCGAGCGCGGCAAGGGCTCGGTGGTCATTATCTCTTCCATCGGCGGCTTGCGCGGCTCCACGGTGATTGGCGCCTACGGCATCTCCAAGGCTGCCGACTTCTCCCTGTGCCGCAGTCTCGCCGGCGAATGGGGACCGAAGGGCGTGCGCGTCAATTGCATCGCGCCTGGGCTGGTGAAGACCGACTTCGCGAAAGCGCTGTGGGAAGACGAGGCCAATCTCAAGCGCCGCACCGCGACCACGCCGCTGCGCCGGATCGGCGAGCCCCACGAGATCGCCGGTGCCGTCGCCTATCTCGGCTCGGATTCCTCCACCTTCATGACCGGCCAGACCATCGTCATCGACGGCGGCGTGACGACCGCATCGGTGTGACGTCCTTACCCTCCCCTGAAGGGGGAGGGTAAGAAATCCCGCGAAATAAACCTCCGGCGGTAGCCACTTGCCGCCTGCCTCAATCCTTTCCCGTTTTTTAACACTTCGGGCGCACGGATAGCCGCAGCTGGAGAGTTCCCGTGCGGCAGACGGATATCGCGATCATTGGTGGCGGCCTCGCCGGGTCGACGGCTGCGGCGATGCTCGGTCGCGCCGGTGTGTCTGCGATCCTGATCGAACCGCATCAGGTCCATCCCCCCGAACTCCGCTGCGAGAAGATCAGCGGCGGCGTCCAGCTCGAGCGGCTGCGCAAGACAGGTCTCGTCGATGCGGTGCTCGGCGCCGCCACCCATGACGACGAGATCTGGATCGCGCGTTTCGGCCGCGTGATCGACAAGCGCCCCAGCCAGCAGCACGGCTTTCTCTACGACACGCTGGTCAATACCGTGCGTGGCCAGATCCCGTCATCTGTCGAGACCATTCACGCCAAGGCGACGTCGATCGCCACATCGGATGACCGTCAGACCATCGGCCTGTCCAATGGCGAGGAGATTTCCGCGCGCCTTGTCATTCTCGCCAATGGCGCCAGCGTCAGCTTGCGCAATCAACTCAATATCGGCCGCCCGGTCATCTCGGCCAATCATTCGATCTCGGTCGGCTTCGATATCGCGCCCGTCGGCCGGGACCGCTTTGCATTCCCCGCGCTGACCTACTTTGCCGAAACGACGGTTCATCGCACCGCCTATGTCACGCTGTTTCCCATTGGCAAGACCATGCGCGGCAACCTGTTCGTCTATCGCGAGACCGACGATCCCTGGATTCGCCAGATGCGGCGCACGCCGGAAGCAGCATTGGATGCTTGCCTGCCGAAGCTGCGTGCGCTGATTGGCGACTACAAGATATCCGGCGATATCAAGATCCGCCCCATCGATCTCTACGAGAGCGACAACGTGGTCCAGTCCGGTGTCGTGCTGGTGGGCGATGCCTTTGCCTCGCCGTGCCCGGGCAGCGGCACCGGCACCGACAAGGTGTTCACCGATGTTGCACAGCTCTGCAGCGTGCACATCCCGAACTGGCTGGCCACACCCGGCATGGATGCGGCCAAGATCGCGCACTACTACGCCGATCCGTTGAAGCTGGAATGCGACGCCTGGGCCACCGGCAAGGCGTTCAAGTTGCGCTCAGTCACTGTCGAGAATTCGCTGTATTGGCGCGCACAGCGCTGGGCACGTTTCTTCGGCCGGCTGGGCGAGGGCATGGTGCGGCGGGCCCGCGAGACGCTGCCGCGCGAACTGGCGATGGTCGCGTCCGCTCTGGTCATGATGATCGACTCGGCGACCTGACCGCCGGCGCTGCCGCTTGACGCGCCCGCGCTAATCCGGTTGCCTGCGCCTCCCAACACAACGCGACCACAATCTTTCGGGAAGAAACGTCATGTCTTTCGTGATGGCCATCGATCAGGGCACCACATCCTCGCGCGCGATGATCTTTCGCGCCGACATCTCGATCGCGGCCTCCGCGCAGCAGGAATTCCCGCAGCATTTCCCGGCCTCCGGCTGGGTCGAGCATGAGCCCGAGGATATCTGGACCTCGACGTTGGCCGTTTGCCACGAAGCCATGACGAAGGCGGGCGTTACCGCGAAGGATATTGCCGCCATCGGCATCACCAATCAGCGCGAGACGGTGGTGGTGTGGGATCGCGTCACCGGCCAGGCTGTGCACCGTGCCATCGTCTGGCAGGACCGCCGCACCGCGGAGATCTGCGCGCAGATGAAAGCCGACGGCCATGAGCCGTTGATTACGCAAAAGACCGGCCTGATCATCGATCCGTATTTCTCCGGAACGAAAGTGGCGTGGATTCTCGATCATGTCCCCGGCGCGCGCGACCGCGCCGAGCGCGGCGAATTGCTGTTCGGCACCGTCGATTGCTATCTGCTGTGGCGGCTCACGGCGGGCAGGGTGCACGCCACCGACGCCACCAATGCCTCGCGCACGCAGTTGTTCAACATCCACACCGGTGAATGGGACGATGAGCTGCTGAAGCTGCTGCGCGTGCCCAAGGCGATGCTGCCCAGGGTGCAGGACTCTTCGTCGGATTTCGGCAGCACCGATCTGTTCGGTGGCACGATCATCATCGGCGGCATTGCCGGGGATCAGCAGGCTGCAACCATCGGGCAGGCCTGTTTCGCGCCGGGCATGATCAAGTCGACTTATG
Source organism: Tardiphaga sp. 42S5 (assembly GCF_034044155.1). Lineage (NCBI taxonomy): Bacteria > Pseudomonadati > Pseudomonadota > Alphaproteobacteria > Hyphomicrobiales > Nitrobacteraceae > Tardiphaga > Tardiphaga sp. 42S5. Next base: position 2,380,131 of record NZ_CP139027.1, read on the forward strand.
GCACCGGCTGTTTTGCGCTGCTCAACACCGGCACGACGCCGGTGCAATCGAAGAACAAGCTGCTCACAACCGTGGCGTATCAACTCAACGGCGTGCGCACCTATGCGCTGGAAGGTTCGATCTTCGTTGCCGGCTCCGCCGTGCAGTGGCTGCGTGACGGGCTCGGCATCATCAAGAGCGCGGCCGAAAGCGGGCCGCTCGCTGATCAGAACGATTCTTCGCAATCGGTCTATCTGGTCCCGGCCTTTGTCGGCCTCGGCGCGCCTTACTGGAATCCCGATGTGCGCGGAGCGCTGTTCGGACTGACGCGCAACACCGGCCCGGCCGAACTCGCCCATGCCGCGCTGGAAAGCGTCTGCTATCAGACGAGGGATCTCTATGCGGCGATGCGTGCTGACTGGCCCGATGTCTCCGCTGCGACTGTCGTGCTGCGCGTCGATGGCGGCATGACCGCATCGGACTGGACCATGCAGCGTCTCGCCGATCTCCTGAATGCACCAGTCGATCGCCCGATGATCCAGGAAACCACCGCGCTGGGTGCTGCCTATCTCGCCGGTCTCACGGCCGGCGTATTTCCGGAGCCTGCCAAATTCGCCGACAACTGGCGGCTCGAACACCGCTTCAAGCCGGCCATGAGCGAAGCCACACGGACACGAAAACTGAAGGGCTGGGCGCAGGCAGTGAAGGGCGTATTGGCGAGCGATCCGGGGAAAGATTGAAAGCTTGCTCACCAAACAGAAAGAGCCGCCTGTGCGGGCGGCTCCTATAATGGTCATGTCAGGCTGACCGTGCCTGTTGTTGGTTGTTAGCGCCAGCCGCGATGCCGTCCACGCGACCAGCCATAATGATGGCCGCGTCCGCGGCCCCAGCCGTAATGATGTCCACGCCCGCCGCGGTGCATGCCGTGATGTCCGCCGCCATGGCCACGAATCTGGATGATGTCGCTGGCGGTGCTCGCAGGTGCAAGCCCACCGACCGGCATGGCGTTCGCTGGAAGCATCAGGCCCAGACCCAGGAGTGCCGCGGCTGCCGTCGCGATCATGGTACGTTTCATTTCAACCCTCCAAACGCAAATATTGCGCATACGACAAGCTGCGGCCTTCCTGATCGTTCCGTCGCCACGGGATTGAAACGATAACTTTGCCGGGACCGGAATTCGTCGCGGCAGTGGTAGAGAGAAAATAATCCCTCGAGCTCTATTGACGAAAATCCTATATGGGTCTATATGCCTTTTATCCCGTTCGCGAGGGGCGCTTCTAGAGGCGTCTTGAAGTGGGACTGGGATGCGGCGCCTGCGGGTGTGGGGTGACGTACCCCGCGCACTCGGGAAGCCCTGGGTCACCGTCCGACCCCACTACGGGGGTCTGCCACTCATGCTGGCTGGACGTGGCATTGGTGAACGGCGGGAAACCGTCGGGATCAGCGGAGTGCGGAGCTCTGCGCCTTTGCCCGGAAGAACGGTCCCGGGGACAGAAATCGCCGCGGTGGCGCGCCGTGAGGCGTTGCGCGGTTGCAGCTTGCCGGCGTTCCGGTGGAGCGGATCGCGATAAAACCACCCTTTGCGCCTCACGGCGCGCCGCCGCCCCTCATCGTTTGAGGGGGACTGCTCATACCTCGGACGCGCAAGCGCCGCGAGACTGCGAGAGCTTGGCTGTTTGACAAGCACATCCTGCGACTTGCAAAGCGCTACTTCGCTCCGACCTTCTTGCCGCGATACATCAAATGCACCGCGCAGTTACATCCCGGCGGATGGGTCGCGAGTTCGTCATTGGCAGGCGCGGGTACGGCGACCGGCGCAGGCTCGGCACCCGGAATGTAGTTCAGCACCGGCGCCAGCCAACGTTCCACCTCGGCCACGCTCATGTTCTTGCGCGCGGCATATTCCTCGACCTGATCGCGCTCGATCTTGCCGACGCCGAAATAATAGCTCTCGGGATGGCTGAAATAGAGCCCGGACACCGACGAGCCCGGCCACATGGCGTAGCTTTCGGTGAGTGTTACGCCCGCAGTGTTCTCCGCATCGAGCAATTTGAAGATCGTCGCCTTCTCGGTGTGATCGGGCTGTGCGGGATAGCCGGGAGCAGGGCGGATGCCCTGATACTTCTCCAGGATCAGGTCATCGGTCGAGATATTCTCGTCCGGCGCATAGGCCCAGAACTCCTTGCGCACGCGCTCATGCATGCGCTCGGCGAAGGCTTCGGCGAGACGGTCGGCCAGCGCCTTGCACAGGATCGACGAATAGTCGTCATTGGCGTTCTTGAAGCGATCGGCGATAATATCCTCGCCGATGCCCGCTGTGACGACGAAGCCGCCGATATAATCCGGCACATTCGAGGTCTTCGGCGCGATGAAGTCGGAGAGCGCGGCGTTGAAGCGGCCCTCGCGCTTCTCGAGCTGCTGGCGCAACGTGTAGAGCGTCTCAATCTCGGTTGAGCGGGTGTCATCCGCATAGAGGCGGATGTCGTCGCCCACGGCATTGGCCGGCCAGAAGCCGATGGTTGCCTTCGCCGTGAACCACTTCTCCTCGACGATCTGCTTGAGCATCTTCTGCGCATCGGCATAGAGCGACGTCGCGACTTCGCCGACCACGCTGTCGGTGAGGATGCCGGGGAAACGGCCAGACAGTTCCCAAGTCTGGAAGAACGGCGTCCAGTCGATATAGGCAGCAAGCTCTTCGAGCGAATAATCGCTAAAAGTCCGGATGCCCAGGAAGGTCGGCTTGCGCACCGTCTTGCTGAAGTCCGCGACGTGCGCATTGGCCCGCGCAGCGACGAGCGACAGCCGCTTCTTGTCCTGCTGGGCGCGGAAATGCGCGGCAGAAATCTTCGCATAATCGGCGCGCACCTCGGCCGCATAGGCGACGCTCTTCTCCGGCGACAGCAGCGACGAGGCAACGCCCACGGCGCGGCTGGCATCGTTGACATGCACCACGGCGCCAGCGCGGTAGTTCGGATCGATCTTCACCGCGGTGTGCACGCGGCTGGTCGTCGCGCCGCCGATCAGCAGCGGCATCTTCAGACCCTGCCGTTCCATCTCGCCGGCCAGGAACGTCATCTCATCGAGCGACGGCGTGATCAGGCCGGACAGGCCGATAATGTCGGCGCCTTCGGCCTTGGCGGTATCGATGATCTTCGAGGCCGGCACCATGACGCCGAGATCGATGACCTCGAAATTGTTGCACTGGAGCACGATGCCGACAATGTTCTTGCCGATGTCGTGGACATCGCCCTTCACGGTCGCGAGCACGATCTTTCCGGCATTCTTGCGGCCATCGCCAGTGATACCTGCGGCGAGATTGTCAGCCTTCTCCTGCTCCATGAACGGCATCAGGTAAGCCACCGCCTGCTTCATCACGCGGGCCGACTTCACCACCTGTGGCAGGAACATCTTTCCGTCGCCGAACAGGTCGCCGACGATGTTCATGCCGGCCATCAGCGGGCCCTCGATGACGTGCAGCGGACGCGCCACGGTCAGGCGTGCGGCTTCGGTGTCCTCGTCGATATATTGGGTGATGCCGTGCACCAGCGCGTGGCTCAGCCGCTTCTCCACCGGCCATTCGCGCCAGGTGAGATCCTGTTCCTTCGCCTGCTTGGTCTGGCCGCGGAATTTCTCGGCCAGTTCGAGCAGCCGTTCGGAGGCGCCGGGATCGCGGTTGAGGATGACGTCCTCGCAGACCTGGCGCAGCTCGGGATCGATGTCGTCATAGACGATCATCTGTCCGGCATTGACGATGCCCATGTCCATGCCTGCCTTGATGGCGTGATACAGGAACACCGAATGCATCGCTTCGCGCACCGGCTCGTTGCCGCGGAACGAGAAGGACAAGTTGGAGACGCCGCCGGAAATATGCGCATGCGGCAGGTTTTGCCGGATCCAGCGCGTCGCCTCGATGAAGTCGACGCCGTAATTGTTGTGCTCTTCGAGGCCGGTCGCGATGGCGAAAATGTTCGGATCGAAAATGATGTCTTCCGGCGGGAAGTTCAGCTCCTTGACCAGAATGTCGTAAGCGCGTTTGCAGATCTCGGTCTTGCGCGCAAACGTGTCGGCCTGGCCGACCTCGTCGAACGCCATGACGACCACAGCGGCGCCATGGCGCTGCGCGATCTTGGCCTCAACGATGAATTTCTCCACGCCTTCCTTCATCGAGATCGAATTGACGATCGGCTTGCCCTGAACGCATTTCAGGCCGGCTTCGATGACGTTGAACTTCGACGAGTCGACCATCACCGGGACGCGGGCGATATCCGGCTCGGAAGCAACGAGATGGAGGAACTCGACCATCGCCGCTTCGGAATCCAACAGGCCTTCGTCCATATTGACGTCGATGACCTGTGCGCCGTTCTCGACTTGGTCGCGCGCCACCTGCAGCGCGGCGGTGTAGTCGCCGGCGGTGATCAGCTTGCGGAATTTAGCCGAGCCGGTGACGTTGGTGCGCTCGCCGACGTTCACGAAGGGAATCGCCGAGGTTAGTTCGAACGGCTCCAGACCTGACAGGCGCAGGAGCGGTGCGATCTCCGGGACGATGCGCGGCTTGTGCGGCGCGACCGCCTTGGCGATGGCCGCGATATGGTCCGGCGTGGTGCCGCAGCAGCCGCCGACCACATTGACGAGGCCGCTGGCAGCGAACTCGCCGATCAGCCCCGCCATGAATTCCGGGCTCTCGTCATACTGGCCGAATTCGTTGGGCAGGCCGGCATTCGGATAGGCGCAGACGAGGGTATCGGCGACGCGGCCGATATCGGCGATATGCGCGCGCAGGTCTTCGGCGCCGAGCGCGCAGTTGAAGCCGATGGTGGCGGGTCTGGCGTGCTTCACCGAATTCCAGAACGCTTCCGGCATCTGGCCGGACAGCAGGCGTCCGGACTTGTCGGTGATGGTGCCGGAGATCATCACGGGCACGTCGATGCCGCGCGCCTCGCAGATTTCGGCAATGGCATAGAGCGCCGCCTTGGCGTTAAGCGTGTCGAAGATGGTTTCGACCAGCAGGAGGTCGGCGCCGCCGTCAAGCAAACCGTTGATCTGCTCGCTATAAGCGATGCGCAGATCGTCGAAGGTCACCGCGCGATAGCCGGGATTGGCGACATCCGGCGAGATCGAGGCGGTGCGGTTGGTCGGGCCGATGGCGCCGGCGACGAAGCGCGGCTTGCCGTCCTCGGCAGCGACGGTGATCGCGGCGTTCTTGGCGAGGCGCGCGCCTTCGCGGCTCATCTCATAGGCGATGTCCTGCAGGTCGTAATCGGCCTGCGCGATCGAGGTCGAGGAGAAGGTGTTGGTGGCGACGATGTCGGCACCGGCGCGCAGATATTGCGCGTGGATGTCCTCGATGGCGTCGGCCTGCGTCAGGATCAGCAGGTCGTTGTTGCCGCGGAGGTCGCGGTGGAAATTCTTGTAGCGCTCACCGCGGAATGCGGCCTCGTCGAATTGCAGACCCTGGATCATAGTGCCCATGGCACCGTCGAGCACGAGAATGCGCTCGGCAGCGGCGGCAAGCAGTTCGGTACGCTTCGGCGAAACGGGTACGGACATGAGATCAGGCAGCTTTCTGCGCGCCGTTCGGCCGGAAGCCCAACAGGTGACTAATGGCGAAAACGAGATCGGCGCGGTTCATCGTGTAGAAATGGAAGTCACTGACGCCCTGCTTGGCGAGCTTCTGCACCTGGCCGGCGGCGACGGTGGTGGCTACCAGTTTGCGTGTCTCGGCATCGTTATCGATGCCGTCGAACTTGGCGGCGAGCCAGTCGGGCACTGTGGTGCCAGCACGGGTGACGAAGGCTCTCGCCTGCTTGAAATTATGCATCGGCATGATGCCGGGCAGCACCGGGATATCGATGCCGCGGGCGCGGACCTTGTCGAGGTAGCGGAAATACAGGTCGTTATCGAAGAACACCTGGGTGATGGCGCGGGTCGCGCCGGCATCGACTTTGGCCTTCAGCGTATCGATGTCAGCATCGAAGTCGGCGCTCTCGGGATGCTTCTCCGGATAGGCGGAGACGGTGACGTCGATATCGGGATAGCGGTTGCGGATGCTGGCGACCAGATCGGCGGAGGTCTTGTAACCGTCGGGGTGCGGTATATATTCCGTGCCGATGCCTGTGGTCGGATCGCCGCGCAGCGCCACGATGTGGCGAACGCCGGCCTCATGATAGCGGGTCACGACATCGTCGATTTCGCTTTTCGGCGCGCCGACGCAGGTCAGATGCGCCGCCGGGGTGAGGGCGGTCTCCTTGAGCAGACGGACGATGGTGGCGTGGGTGCGCTCGCGCGTCGACCCACCGGCGCCATAGGTCACCGACACGAAGGACGGGTTCAGCGGCGCCAGGCGCTCAATGGTGTCCCACAGGGTGCGGTCCATCTCCTCGGTCTTCGGCGGGAAGAACTCGAAGGAGATATTGGGAAGCTTGGTGGGGGTGGCCGGGTTGATCTCGGTCATCGCGTCGAACTCCACCGCATGAAGCGGTACCGGTTGTCTCTGGCGCCAAGCCCTGGGGACTTTGGCTGCACTGCACAAAGATAGGCTATGGTCGGTGACTGAAATAGCCCATCTGGAGCGGTTTTAGGGTGGGAATTGGCCCAACTAAGGGCAGATATCTCGCGTAATTTTCCTCGTTAGAATATAAGTGGGCAGCGCCGGCTTCCCGCAAAACTACCGGAATATTGCTTTAAATAGCCAATATAACCACTTCGATCTATAGACGATGTATGTGGGCAGATGTTGTGTAATTATTCTTATATCAGAATTCGTCCCACGAGGGGCGGCCCTTGCTGCCATCGGCGTTTGGGGGAGGCGTCGGTGGCCCAAAACGCTCTTTGCCCTCTCCGGCGCACGCACTAGCTTGGCGCCATGATCCCATTGTCCATTCTCGACCTCTCGGTCGTCACGTCAGGCACGCCGCCCGCGGGCGCGCTCCGTAACAGCATCGATCTGGCCAAACATGCCGATCGCCTCGGCTATGTCCGCTACTGGCTGGCCGAGCATCACAATCTGGCGTCGGTCGCGAGCCCGGCACCGGAGATCATGATCGGGCAGATTGCGGCAGTGACGCAGCACATTCGCGTCGGTTCCGGCGGCGTGATGCTGCCGAACCATGCGCCATTGATGGTGGCCGAGCGCTTCAAGATGCTGGAGGCGCTGTTTCCCGGCCGGATCGATCTCGGCCTCGGCCGTGCACCGGGGACCGATGGCGCGACGGCTTATGCGCTGCGCAACCGTCTCGCTGGCCGCGAAGGTGATGATTTCCTTGAGCGGCTGAGCGAGCTGGTGCTGTGGGAGACCAGGCAATTCCCGGAAGGCCATCCCTATAACAACGTCGTGGCGATGCCCAATGACGTGCCACTGCCGCCGCTCTGGCTGCTCGGGTCCAGCGACTACAGTTCGGATCTGGCCGCACAGGTCGGCATGGGCTTCGCTTTCGCCCACCATTTTGCATCCCACGACGCCGCCGACGCGATGGTGCATTACCGCGCGCGCTTCAAGTCCTCCAGCTGGCGGCAGGCACCGCATGCGATTCTCGCTGTCGCAGTGATTTGCGCGGAGACGGATGCCGAGGCCGAGCGGCTGGCGTCGTCAGCCGACCTCAATCGCCTCCGCCGCGACCGCGGCGAATACGCGCCGCTGCCGAGCGTCGAAGAGGCGCTGGCCTATCCTTATAGCGACAGCGAAAAGATGAAGATCGCGCGCAATCGTTCACGGCTGTTCGTCGGCAGTCCGTCGACAGTCTTGGAAAAGCTGCAGCCGCTCATCAGCGAATGCCAGGCCGATGAGTTGATGGTCATTACCGCGATGTATGATCATGAGGCGCGGAAGCGGTCCTATGATCTGTTGGCGGATGTATTTCAATTGCAGAGAGCAGCAGCCTAGGCGCAGCGAGGTTAGCGAGCGCCGCGACAATGGGAGGGGATGATGGCGCCTCTGGTAACACCGCGTGGCCTTGGCGAAGTTGTTCTGCGTGTCAGCGATATGCCGCGCGCGGTCAGTTTCTATCGAGATGTCCTTGGTCTCAGTCTGCTGCGCGCCTTCGACGATCGGATTGTGTTTCTCAAAGTGGAGGATGGCTTTGAAGGCCATCACCGTATTATCGGCCTTTTCAGGGCCGATCAGCCGTCCAATCGTGACGACACGAAATGGTCCGCTCCCGATTTGCGGGCACCCACTCTGCATCACCTTGCGCTGGAGATTGCGTTATCGGACTATCAGCCTGCTCTTGATGCCCTGACGAAGGCGGGTTTCAAGCCGAACACCTACGAACACCGATGGATCGGTTGGCGCTCCATTTACGTCACCGATCCGGACGGCAATATCGTCGAGTTGGTTGCGGTGGATGCGTCAATTTGCGAGGCGTCGTAAAGTTTCGAGAGGCAATGTCGGGATCGGGACTATCGAAACGTCCTTGGATCGGCGCCGTCACCACACGAGGTAAAACCTATGCTCTATGCAATTCTGGCCTATCACGTCGAAGACGTCGTCGTGTCCTGGACGGCCGACGAAGACACTGCGGTGATGGCCAATCTTCATGAGCTTCACGAGAAGCTGACGGCCGACGGCCGGATGGGGCCGGCTGCGCGTCTCGGAGGTACCAAGGGTGCATTCACCTTGCGCGGACCCGGCGCTGGCGTGATCATCGACGGTCCTTTTGCCGAGACCAAGGAGCAGTTGCTCGGCTTCTATGTCGTCGATTGTGCGACCCGTGAGGACGCCGTCGCGACCGCGCGCGATCTGCGCCGCGTCAATCCGACTGCGGTCTATGAAATCCGTCCGGTTCAGCTATTTCTGCCCGGTTCGCCTATGGCGGCGACGCATGCGCTGACCGATCACGTCCGGCCGGCGTCGTCCTGAACTTGCCGGTTACGAGGTCGGTTCGCCGAAGGTCGCGCGGAAAGGATGCGCCGGATAGACGCCGACGATCCTGAATTCGCGTGAGAAGAACTTCAGCTCTTCGAGCGCGAAAGCGAGGTTGCGGTCATCCGGATGACCGTCGACATCGGCGTAGAACTGCGTGGCGAAGAACTCGCCGTCGACCATGTAGCTTTCCAGCTTGGTCATGTTGACGCCGTTGGTGGCGAAGCCGCCGAGTGCCTTGTAGAGCGCCGCAGGAAGGTTGCGGACGCGGAAAACAAAACTGGTGACCAGCGGTTCGGAGCCCTGCGGCGCCCATTTGGCGTCTTTGGAAAGGATGACGAAACGCGTGGTGTTGTGATCCTCGTCCTCGACGTCCTCAGCGAGAATTTCGAGCCCGTAGATATCGGCTGCGAGCCGCGAGGCCAGCGAGGCGCAGCTCTTGTCGCCGCGTTCGGCAATCGCGCGGGCCGAGCCGGCGGTGTCGGCGGCGACGATGGCCTTGATCCCCAGCTTGCGGATGATGCGGCGGCACTGGCCGAGCGCGTGGACGTGGCTTTCCACCGTCTTGATGTCGGTGAGCTTCGCACCGGGCAGCGCCATCATCTGGTGGTGAATGGGCAGAAACCACTCACCGACGATATGCAGGCCTGACTGCGGCAGCAGATGGTGGATGTCGGCGACGCGGCCAGCGATCGAGTTCTCGATCGGAATCATGCCTAGATCGGCCTCGCCCGAGGTGATCGCGGCCAGCGCATCCTCGAAGGTGGCGCAGGGCAGCGGCTCGGCATTCGGAAACGCCTCGACGATGGCGATATGGGAATTGGCGCCGGGCTCGCCCTGGAATGCGATCTTCATGATCTGATTTTTGGGAATGGTCATGGCGGGCCTTGTATCAGTCGCTCAGGTTTTTGCCAGCAGGCGGCGGGCAGTTTCGAGATCGGCGGGCGTATCGACGCCGAGCGGGACGCTATCGACGATGGCGGCGTCGATCCGCATGCCGGCTTCCAGTGCGCGGAGCTGTTCGAGCTTTTCGCGCAGCTCCAGCGTCGACGGCGCGAGTTTGACGAAGGCCTTGAGCGCGGCGCGCCGATAGGCATAAAGCCCGATATGATGGTAGCGGGGCCCGTCGCCATAGGGCGCCGTGGCGCGGGTGAAATACAGCGCACGCAGCCGGTCGGGCCCGGCTGGCGAGCCGATCAGCTTCACCACGCTCGGATTGGTATGTTCGTCATCCTTGTGGATCTCGGTCGCCAGGGTCGCGATGTCGACCGCGGGGTCGTCGAGCAGGCGGACCGCGGCGCTAATGTCGCCCGGCGGAATAGTGGGCAGGTCGCCCTGGACGTTGACGATGGTCTGGACGTGCCCGGCCGGATCGAGCTTGCACAGGGCCTCAAAAATCCGGTCGGACCCTGACGGGTGGTCCGGGGAGGTCATGACCGCCTCGAAACCGTGGGCTTTAACGGCGTCCGCGATGTCGGCCGTATCGGTGGCGATGGCGACACGGCCCAGACCGGCCTCTTTGGCGCGTCGCGCCACATGCACGATCATCGGCAGCCCGCCAATATCGAGCAGCGGCTTGCCGGGCAGGCGGGTGGCCGCCATCCGGGCGGGAATGAGCACCAGGGTGCGTGTGTCTGTCATGTCAAAATCGGCTTGGATTCCAGTGATCTTCCCCCCGAAAAGTATGATGCACATCAAAGGGCGCGGCGTTTATACGGGTTGCCAGAGGATGGGCAAACCGTTATCTCAAAACGGCAGGCCCAAGGGCCGCAGGAACGTGATTCCTGAGTGTGTCGAGGCCGTTGGAGCGGCCTTCCAATGACCTAAAACGGCGTGGGGCTTTTCGACTATGGACTCCTTCGAACTCAACAAGATTATGGGCGCCATTCTCGGCACCTGCCTGGTTCTGATGGTGACGAATTTCACCGCCCAGGCCGTGTTTTCACCGAAGCATATGGAAAAGCCCGGCTTTGATATCGCCGTGAAGGAAGAGGCTGCCGGCGGTGCCAAGGCCGCTGCCGCGCCGTCCGAACCGATCGAGAAGCTGCTGCAGACCGCTTCGGTCGAGAAGGGCTCAACCGCAGCCAAGAAGTGCGCTGCCTGCCATACATTCGAAAAGGGCGGTCCGAACCGCGTTGGCCCGAACCTGTTCGGCGTCGTCAATGAGAAGGTGGGCGAAGGCAAGGCCGGGTTCAACTTCTCGGCGGGCATGAAGGCCAAGGGCGGCACCTGGACCTTCGAGGAGCTGAACAAGTTCATCGCCAATCCGAAGGGCACCGTGCCGGGCACGGCCATGGGCTTCGCCGGCATTCAAAAGGATAGCGAGCGCGCCGACGTGATCGCCTATCTGGCAACTCTCGCCGATAAGCCGGTGCCGCTGCCCACTGCAGCGAAATGAGGACGGTGTCGTAACGCTGTTCCTTGGTAATTTATCATCGATTAAACGGCCAGGCTCAGCCTGGCCGTTTTCGTATCTGCATTACCAAAGCTTAAGCGGGACGTTTGGCCGCAACGCGTTAGGATGCAACCAGCGTGACGGGTGGTATCCTGCGGAAAAGCCGGCATAATCGGTCGAACCCTCGCCTTATATGACCGTTCTAATAGACTGCTTCGGTTCACAGGATTCAGCACATTGACGATTTCCCGACGCCGCCTTCTCCAGACCAGCGCCTTCGCCGCACTTGCCCCTGTCATCGGTGGTGCCGGCAGCCTCTCCGTCATCGACGCAGCAAGTGCCCAGTCTCCGGCAAAAGGTGCAGAGTGGCGCCACGCGCTGTCCCTGTTCGGGGAGATCAAGTATCCCGCGGAGTTCAAGCGCTTCGACTATGTCAATCCGGAAGCGCCTAAGGGCGGCGCCGTCCGCCAGATCGCGATCGGCACCTTCGACAACTTCAACATCGCGGTGGCCGGCGTGAAGGGCAACATTGCCGGCGCCGTCGGGCTGATCTACGAGTCCCTTACGACAGGATCGCTGGACGAGGTCTCGACCGAATATGGTCTGCTCGCCGAAGCCGTCAGCCACCCCGAGGATTACTCCTGGGTGTCCTACCGGCTGCGGCCGAATGCCAAGTGGCATGATGGCAAGCCGGTGACCCCGGAGGATGTGATCTTCTCGCTGGAGTCCTTCAAGAAATATCACCCGCAATATTCCGCCTATTACCGCCATGTAGTGAAGGCCGAGAAGGTCGGCGAGCGCGAAATCAAGTTTACCTTCGATGCGCCCGGCAACCGCGAATTGCCGCAGATCGTCGGCCAGCTCACCGTGCTGCCCAAGCACTGGTGGGAGGGCACAAACGCTTCCGGCGCCAAGCGCGACATCGGTAGCACGACGCTGGAAGTGCCGCTCGGCAGTGCCGCCTATCGCATCAAGGATTTCGTGCCGGGCCGTTCGGTGTCGGTGGAGCGTGTGAAGGACTATTGGGGGCGCGACCTCAACGTGAATGTCGGTCGCAATAATTTCGACGAGCTGCGCTACGAGTATTTCCGTGACGGCACCGTCGCGCTCGAAGCCTTCAAGGGGGATCAGGTCGATTGGCGCACCGAGAACAGCGCCAAGAACTGGGCGACGGCCTATGACTTTCCTGCAGTTGCCGAAAAGCGCGTTATCCTCGAAGAATTCCTCAACCGCTCGTCGGGCATCATGCAGGGCTTCGCGCTCAACATCCGCCGCGACAAGTTCAAGGATCCGCGCGTTCGCCGCGCGCTGAATTACGCGTTCGACTTCGAGGAGATGAACAAGCAGATCTTCTTCGGCCAGTACAAGCGCATCTCCAGCTATTTCGACGGCACCGAGCTTGCGTCCTCGGGCCTGCCGGAAGGCAAGGAGCTGGAGATTCTGGAGACGGTGCGCGCCGAAGTGCCGCCGGAGGTTTTCACCAAGCCCTATACGAATCCGGTCGGTGGCAGTGCTGAAAATGTACGCGGCAATCTTCGCGAAGCGCTGCAACTGTTCAAGGAAGCGGGCTACGAAGTCCGTGATCGCAAACTGGTCAATGCCAAGACCGGTGCGCCGTTTGAGTTGGAATTGCTCGGCGAGGATCCCTCTTTCGAGCGCGTGATGCTATTCTTCAAGCCGTCGCTGGAACGTCTCGGCATCGGCGTGTCGGTCCGCACCATCGATGCCACGCAATATGAGAACCGGCTGCGGACCTGGGATTTTGATGTCGTCGTGTCGTCCTGGCCGGAGTCGCTGTCGCCTGGTAACGAGCAGCGTGAATTCTGGGGCTCGCAGGCTGCCGATATGGCCGGCTCGCGCAACATCGTCGGCATCAAGAATCCGGCGATCGACAAGCTGATCGATCGCGTGATCTTCACCAAGGACCGCAACGATCTCGTCGCTGCGACCAAGGCGCTGGATCGTGTGCTGTTGTGGAATAACTTCGTGGTGCCGCAATGGACCTACAACAAGGTCCGCACGGCGCGCTGGGATCGCTTCGGTCGTCCGCCCGAGCCGCCGAAATACGGCCAGTCGGGATTCCCCGCCATCTGGTGGTACGATGCCGACAAGGCGGCCAAGATCGGCAAGCGCTCTTGAGGAGCACATCGCGCATGGCGCAGCTCAATCGTCGGCACGTGCTGGGTCTCGGGATCGGCGCTATTGCGGCGTCACGCTTCAGCCCCGCTTTGGCGCAGGCGCCGAGCGAAGCCCACGGTATCTCCGCCTTTGGCGATCTGAAATATCCGGCCGATTTTCCGAATTTCGACTACGTCAACGTCAAGGCGCCGAAGGGCGGCGCCTTCTCGACGGTGCCGTCGAGCCGTGCATTCAACCAGTCGTTCCAGACCTTCAATTCGCTGAACGCCTATGTTCTGAAGGGCGATGGCGCCCAGGGCATGGGCATGACCTTCGCCCCGCTGATGGTGCGCGCGGGCGACGAGCCAGACGCGATGTACGGGCTGGTCGCGAAGTCCGTGCAGATCTCCGCCGATGGTCTGACCTATCGTTTTACGCTGAGGCCGGAGGCGCGCTTCCATGACGGCAGCAAGCTCACTGCGCGCGATGCGGCGTTTTCGCTGACGGCGCTCAAGACCAAGGGCCATCCCATCATCACGCAGCAGATGCGTGATATGGTGAAGGCCGAGGCTGTCGATGACGTGACGCTGGTGGTGACCTTCGCCGAGAAACGCGGTCGCGACGTGCCGCTGTTTGTCGCCGGCATGCCGATCTTCTCGCAGGCCTATTACGATAAGCGCGCATTCGATGAGACGTCGCTGGAGACGCCGCTCGGTAGCGGTCCCTACAAGGTCGGGCGCTTCGAGGTCGGGCGTTACATCGAATTCGATCGCGTGAAGGACTGGTGGGCCGCAGACCTTCCGGTCAACCGCGGCAGCTACAATTTCGATACGGTACGGTTCGATTTCTATCGCGACCGCGACGTGGCCTTCGAAGGCTTCACCGGCCGCAATTATCTGTATCGCGAGGAGTTCACCTCGCGCATCTGGAACACGCGTTACGATTTCCCGGCGGTGAAGGATGGCCGGGTCAAACAGGAGATGCTGCCTGACGATACACCGTCCGGTGCGCAGGGCTGGTTCCTCAACACACGCCGCGCCAAGTTCAAGGATCCGCGTGTGCGCGAGGCGCTCGGTAACGCATTCGATTTCGAATGGACCAACAAGACCATCATGTATGGCGCCTATGTGCGCACGGTGTCGCCGTTCCAGAACTCCGACCTGATGGCGACCGGCGCGCCGTCGCCGGAAGAGATCGCATTGCTGGAGCCGTTTCGCGACAAGGTGCCGGCCGAGGTTTTCGGAGCGCCCTATCTGCCCCCGACATCGGATGGATCAGGTCAGGACCGTGCGCTGCTGCGCAAGGCCATCCAGCTCCTGAACGACGCCGGCTGCGTAATGAAAGATGGCAAGCGCATGACCGCGCAGGGTGAGCCGTTCAAGATCGAGTTTCTGCTCGATGAGCCTGCTTTCCAGGCGCACCACATGCCCTATATCAAGAATCTCGGTACGCTCGGCATCGAGGCCAGTGTGCGCCTTGTCGATCCCGTGCAATTCCGCGCACGCCGCGACGACTTCGATTTCGATGCGGCCATTGAGCGCTTCAGCTTTTCCACCATTCCTGGCGATTCGCTGCGCTCGTTCTTCTCGATGCAGTCGGCGGCCACCAAGGGCTCGAACAATCTCGCCGGCATTTCCGATCCTGTGGTGGATGCCCTGATGAACGAAGTCATCGCCGCCGATACGCGGCCCAAGCTGGTGTTCGCGGCGCGCGCGCTGGATCGTGTCATCCGTGCCGGCCGCTATTGGGTGCCGCAATGGTATGCGGCCTCGCATCGCGTGGCCTATTGGGATGTGTTCGGCCATCCCGCCAATCTGCCGAAATATATCGGCGTCGGTGCCCCCGATCTGTGGTGGGCGTCCGCAAAACCGTCAAGCGAGCAGGCCAAATAGCATGGGCGCATATATCGCACGGCGCGTGCTGCTGATGTTTCCCACACTGCTGGGAATCCTGTTCGTCTCCTTTGTCGTGGTGCAATTCGCGCCCGGAGGTCCCGTCGAGCGCGTGATCGCGCAACTCAGCGGCGCCGATACCGGCGCGTCGCGCGTCTCCGGTTCGTCCGGCGGCGACTTCGGCAACCGGGCGCAGCCGGGCGCTGCAGGTGATGCGGTGAATTCGAAATATCGCGGCGCGCAGGGGCTCGATCCGGATTTCGTCAAGAGCCTTGAAAAGCAGTTCGGCTTCGACAAGCCGGCGCCGGAACGTTTCGCACTGATGCTGTGGAACTTCGCCCGCTTCGATTTCGGCAAGAGCTATTTCCGCGATACGACGGTGCTGCAGCTGATCAAGGAGAAGCTGCCGGTCTCGATGTCGCTTGGCATCTGGATGATGCTGATCACCTACCTGATCTCGATCCCGCTCGGCATCCGCAAGGCAGTGCAGGACGGCTCGCGCTTCGACACCTGGACCTCGGCGGTCATCATTGTCGGTTTCGCCATTCCCGGCTTCCTGTTTGCGATTCTGCTGATCATTCTGTTCTCGGGCGGATCGTTCTGGAGCATATTTCCGTTGCGCGGCCTGACCTCGGATGGCTGGAGCCAGTTCCCGTGGTACTGGAAGATCATCGATTATGCCTGGCACATGACCTTGCCGCTGATCTCCATGGTGCTTGGCGCCTTCGCCACCATGACGCTGCTGACCAAGAACTCGTTCCTCGATGAAATCCGCAAGCAATATGTGATGACGGCGCGCGCCAAGGGCTGTAACGAGCGGCAGGTGCTCTACAATCACATCTTCCGCAACGCCATGCTGATCGTCATCGCCGGCTTCCCCGGCGCGTTCATTCACGCTTTCTTCTCAGGTTCGCTCCTGATCGAGACCATCTTTTCGCTCGACGGTCTCGGTCTCCTCGGTTTCGAGAGCGTATTGAATCGCGATTACCCCGTAGTGTTCGGCACGCTGTTCATCTTCTCGCTGGTCGGTCTCGTCGTGAATCTCCTGTCCGATCTGGCCTATATGTGGATCGATCCGCGGATCGACTTTGAGGCGCGAGAAGTCTGATGACCATCACCGCGCCCCTTCCCGTGGAAAGTACGACTCAATCGCCGCTCGGCGAGGCCGTGCCCCCGTCGCGTCACCCGCTCGGCATCTCGCCGCTCAACCAGCGCCGCTGGCAGAACTTCAAGTCCAATCGCCGTGGCTACTGGTCGTTCTGGATTTTCCTGTTCCTGTTCTTCGTCTCGCTGTTCGCCGAGGTGATCGCAAATGACCGGCCGTTCTTCATCAAGTTCGACGGCAAGATGTATTTCCCGGCTTTCGTCACCTATTCGGAGACGACGTTCGGCGGTGATTTCGAGACGGCTGCGGACTATCGCGATCCCTTCCTGCAGAAGCTGATTGCCGAGAAGAACGGCACGATCCTCTGGCCGCTGATCCGCTATTCCTACGACACGCACAATCTCGATCTGCCGACGCCGGCGCCATCGAAGCCGACATGGATGCTGACCGAAGAGCAGTGCAAGCCGGTGGTCGAGAAAAAGGGCCTCAAGAGCTGCCGCGATCTCGAATATAACTGGCTCGGCACCGACGATCAGGGCCGCGATGTCGTGGCGCGGCTGATCTACGGCTTCCGCATCTCGGTGCTGTTCGGTCTCGCGCTCACGATCGTTTCGTCAATCATAGGCATCGCCGCAGGCGGTGTGCAGGGCTATTTCGGTGGCTGGGTGGATCTCGCCTTTCAGCGCTTCATCGAGATCTGGAGTGCGATCCCGTCACTTTATCTGCTGCTGATCCTGTCCTCGGTGCTGGTGCCCGGCTTCTTCGTGCTGCTTGGGATCCTGCTGCTGTTCTCATGGGTGTCGCTGGTCGGCCTCGTGCGCGCGGAATTCCTGCGCGGCCGTAACTTCGAATACATCATGGCGGCGCGGGCGCTCGGCGTGTCCAACGCCAAGATCATGATCCGGCATCTGCTGCCGAACGCGATGGTCGCGACGATGACTTTCCTGCCGTTCATCGTCTCGTCCTCGGTGATGACGCTGACTGCGCTGGATTTCCTCGGCTTCGGCCTGCCGCCGGGCTCGCCATCGCTCGGCGAGCTGCTGTCGCAAGGCAAGGCCAATGTGCAGGCGCCATGGCTCGGCTTCACCGGCTTCTTCGCGGTGGCGATCATGCTGTCGCTGTTGATCTTCATCGGCGAGGGCGTGCGCGATGCGTTCGATCCGCGCAAGACGTTCAGGTAGGGCCGCAGCATGGATGCCATCAACCAGCCGCTGCTCGATGTCCGCGATCTCTCGGTCGCGTTCCACCATGGCGGCAATACGTCGGTCGCGGTCGACAAGGTGTCGTTCGAGATCAAACGGGGCGAGTGCGTCGCGCTTGTGGGCGAGTCCGGCTCGGGCAAATCCGTCAGCGCCTTGTCGATCCTGCGGCTGCTGCCGTACCCAACAGCGTCGCATCCGTCCGGCCATATCCGCTTCAAGGGCCATGAGCTCCTGAGCATGTCGGAGCGCGAGATCCGCGGCATCCGCGGCAACGATATCTCGATCATCTTTCAGGAGCCGATGACCTCGCTGAATCCGCTGCACACGATCGGTGCGCAGATCGGCGAGATTCTGCAGCTCCATAACGGCATCCGCGGCAGCAAGGCGCGTGAACGAACGCTGGAATTGCTCACGCAGGTCGGCATTCCCGACCCGGAGACGCGTCTCGCCAGCTATCCGCATCAGCTGTCCGGCGGCCAGCGCCAGCGCGTGATGATCGCGATGGCGCTCGCCAATGAACCGGATCTGTTGATCGCGGATGAACCGACCACGGCACTGGATGTCACGGTGCAGGCGCAGATCCTCGCGCTGCTGGCCGATATCCGGCAGCGACTCGGGATGAGCCTGCTGTTCATCACGCATGATCTCGGCATCGTGCGCCGTATTGCAGACACCGTCTGCGTGATGAACAACGGCAAGATCGTCGAGCAGGGACCGGTGGAGCAGGTCTTCACGGCGCCGCAGCATCCCTATACTAAGGCACTCCTCGCCGCGGAACCGAAGCCCGACCCCGCGCCGCCGCGGCCGGAAGCGCCGGTGGTGATGTCGACGGACGATCTCAAGGTCTGGTTTCCGATCAAGCGTGGACTGCTCCGCAAGACGGTGGGCCACGTAAAGGCAGTGGACGGTGTCAGTCTCAAAGTGCGGCAAGGTGAAACGCTTGGTGTCGTCGGCGAGTCCGGCTCGGGCAAGACCACGCTCGGTCTCGCGCTGCTGCGGCTGATTTCCTCGCAGGGGCCGATCGTGTTCCTGAGCAAGGATATCCAGGGTTTGCAATTCAAGGACATGCGACCGATCCGGCGCGACATGCAGATCGTGTTTCAGGATCCGTTCGGGGCGCTGTCGCCGCGTATGTCGGTCGGCGATATCGTCGCCGAGGGTCTGAGTGTGCATCAGCCGTCGCTGTCAGCGGAGGACCGCGAGGCGCGCGTCGTCAAGGCTCTGCAGGATGTCGGCCTCGATCCCAAGACCCGGTTCCGCTATCCGCATGAATTCTCCGGCGGCCAGCGCCAGCGCATCAGCATTGCGCGCGCTGCCGTGCTGGAGCCAAGCTTCGTTGTACTGGACGAGCCGACCAGCGCGCTCGACATGCTGTTCCAGGCGCAGATGGTGGACCTTTTGCGCGAGCTGCAACGCAAGCGCGATCTCACTTATTTGTTTATCTCACACGATCTGCGCGTAGTCGCGTCACTAGCGAGCCACCTCATCGTGATGCGGCACGGCAAGGTGGTCGAAGAGGGCCCGGCTGCAGATCTGTTCAAGAATCCGAAGAGCGATTACACCCGCGCGCTGTTTGCTGCAGCGTTCAGGATCGAAACGGCACCGGGCGGGGCTGCGGCGCAGTAAGATCATGGCTGAGCATTTGGACAAAGAAGCTGCAATCGCGGACCGCGCTGCCGATGTCGCCGTATCCGCGCCGACCTCGATTGGGCAGGGCTACATGCCCTATGAGCGCTTCGACGTTGCGGTCATTCGTGATGATGATGAAACTCTGCGGCAGCGCCGCGATGTGATCCGTGCGGGCCGTGTTGCGGCAGTTCTGCCGATTGATCTTGCGCGGCAGGAGATCGTGTTGATCCGGCAATTCCGCCTCCCGGCGCATCTGGCCACCGGCCGCGGCGAAATGATCGAGATTGTGGCTGGGCGTGTCGATGGCGGTGAGAGCGCGTTGTCGGCGGCGTCGCGTGAATGTCGCGAGGAGATCGGTATCACTCCGAATCGCCTGCTTGAGCTCTACAGTGTGCTGACGACGCCGGGGATTACAGACGAGTATGTTACGTTCTTTCTTGGCTTCGTTGACACGAGTAAGGTTCCGTCCCGCGGTGGCCTCGTCGGCGAAGCAGAAGATACGCGGCCATTCGTGGTATCGATCGATGCGGCGATCGCTGTGCTTGAGAGTGGTGCTATCTTCAATGGCTTGATGGTCAGTGCCCTGCAGTGGTTGGCGCTGCATCGTGACCGACTGCAGGATTGCTACGAGCGCGCGGTGCCTAGTCCAGCCGTTTGATGCTCGTGACGTTGCTGCCGGCCGCGCTGATCCGCGCAATGGCGCCTTTCGTGTCCTCGATGGCCGTCGCCATGTGATGCGCATTGGCATGGACGATCGTGTTGGCATCGCGGGCGATAGCGACGTGGCTCTTCCAGAAGATCAGGTCGCCGCGCTTCAGGTGCTGCATCTCGGAGTCTGACAGTGTGCGGCCGAGGCTGCTCTCCTGCATGTCGCTGTCGCGGGGGCATCCGGTGCCTGATGCGGTCAATGCGATTTGCACCAGCCCGGAGCAATCGATACCGAGGCTGCTCTTGCCGCCCCAGAGATAAGGCGTGCCAACGAAGCACTCGGCCACGGCAACGAAGTCGGTCTCGAACGCATCGATCTCCGCGACATGCCGCCGCGGCACGCAATGTCCGGCATTCGTCATCGCAAACGCATCGGTCATCTTGACGATGGCCAGGCGCGCGCCCAGCGGCAGCGTATCTGTCGGCGGCAGTTTGATCGAGGGCCCAGGAAAAAGGAACGTCCGGAGCGCGGTCACCTTGTGTGTCGGTATCAGCCCGGGTGGATAGAGCGCGAGATCCGAGAGCCAGCCGACATAGCCGTCGCCATTGAGTTGACCCCAGGCCCAGCCTTCTTCGTTGCGATCGTAGACGGTGAAGAGCTCGCCCTTCAAGGCCTGCGTACTCATTTCGGCGCCGGCGAATGGCTGGAGCCGCATGGAGGTGACGCCATCGACAACTTCGAATTCTTCGCCGTCGACGAAGCGTGCGGCTTCGATCTCGCCTTCAAGATATCGCGCGGCGACGTCCGGGCGTGCGGGCGTGAGCCGGGGATCTC
The DNA here is from genome assembly GCF_034044155.1 of Tardiphaga sp. 42S5. Taxonomy (NCBI): domain Bacteria; kingdom Pseudomonadati; phylum Pseudomonadota; class Alphaproteobacteria; order Hyphomicrobiales; family Nitrobacteraceae; genus Tardiphaga; species Tardiphaga sp. 42S5. Next base: position 2,400,791 of record NZ_CP139027.1, read on the forward strand.
GCTTATCCATAGCGCTGGCTCAATAGTTGATAGATCGCACGTGCCGCCTGACATTCGCCGCCTTCGGGGCGCGCCGGTTTCGCCGATGGTGTCCAGCCATAGATATCCACGTGAAGCCAGCTCTTCGCGGCTTCGACGAAACGCTGCAGAAACAGCGCGCAGGTGATCGAGCCGGCAAAGCCGCCGGAGGGCGCGTTGTTGATATTGGCCACCTTGGAGTCGAGCCAGGCATCGTAGGGAGCCCAGAGCGGCAGCCGCCACAGCGGATCGTTCTGCTCCTTGGCGCAGCGCGCGACGTCCAGCGCCAGCGTCTCGTCATTGGTGTAGTAGGGCGGCAGATCGGGTCCGAGCGCCACGCGTGCAGCGCCGGTCAGTGTACCCAGATCGACCAGCAGGTCCGGCTTCTCCTCATCGGCATAGGCCAGCGCATCGGCGAGCACCAGGCGCCCCTCGGCGTCAGTATTGCCGATTTCGACCGTCGGACCCTTGCGCGATTTGAAAATATCGAGCGGACGAAAGGCATTGCCGGCCACGGCGTTCTCGACAGCAGGGATCAGCACGCGCAACCGCACTTTCAGCTTGGCATCCATCACCATCAGCGCCAGCGCGAGAACATTGGCCGCACCGCCCATATCCTTCTTCATGATCAGCATGCCGCTCGATGGTTTGAGATCGAGGCCGCCGGTGTCGAAGCAGACACCCTTGCCGACCAGCGTCACCTTCGGGTGCGACGGATCACCCCAGGAGAAATCGATCAGTCGTGGCGCGCGCGTCGAGGCTATGCCCACGGCGTGGATCAACGGGAAATTCTGTTGCACGAGGTCGTCGCCCACGATGCAGTTGAACTCTGCGCCAAAACGCGTGGCGAGATTCTTTGCGGCCGCGGCGAGTTCTTCCGGTCCCATATCGTTCGACGGCGTATTGATGAGATCGCGCGCCAGTGCTGCGGCCTCGGCCATACGGCTGATATCGACGACATCGATGCCATCCGGCGGCACCAGCTTCACCTTGGGCTCATCATTCTTGCGATAACGGCCGAAACGATAGCTGCCGAGGGCGAAAGCGAGCACGGCGAGTCGGGTGTCGTGTGGTGCGTTGGCGAAACGGTAGGTGCCCGGCGGCAGCAGGCCGGGCAATTGCCCCGGGCGGAACAGGTCGCGGAAGGTCGCGCCGTCGTCTTCCAGCCCAAAGATGACCTGGGCAATGGCGCCATCCGCCGTCGGCAGCGCCAGCCAGGCGCCGGGTTTCGCCGCAAAACCGTTGGCCGCGGCGAAAGCTTTCGCCGGCGCGGGGAGCGCCGCACTGATCTCTGGCCAGGTCGTCTTGGTTGCGAAGGTGATCGGTATGGCGGATGCGGCGGCAGCGGTCTCGAAGGCGGAATGCATATGCAGAATCTCGCGAAAGGGAGCGGTAATGACACCCAAGCGCAAAGGGCGTCAAGCGACGGTATTGGAGGATATGGCGTGGCCCGCGCCGATTAACCAGCCATTAGGGTTAACACTCTATTGCTGAAGGCATCCGGCTCGCCCGTCCGCTCCATTGTTGAGTCAAAGTGCCATGCGTCAGCCCCCTTGTCTTGCCCGGCTTTTGACGACCGTGGCAGTGACTGCGATCCTGGCCGCAGGCCTTGCCGGCTGCAAGACGGCGGGCATGTCCGATATCACCGGTTCCCTTGGCGCTCGGGCGGAAGCACCAAGCGATGCCGATCCCGCGCGTGCTGCCGAAGTCTATGGCGAACGCTATCGCGCCAATCCTAAGGATGCTGACGCTGCCCTGCGTTACGGCCAGGCGCTCCGGGCCAACGGCCAGCGGGCCCAGGCCGTTTCGGTGTTCGAACAAGCGACCCTGACGAATCCCGGTAACAGGCCGTTGCTGGCAGGCTACGGCCGCGCGCTGGCCGACGCTGGCAGCTTCCAGCGCGCCTTCGATGTGCTGACCACCGCACATAGCCCGGCCAATCCGGACTGGCGTATCCTGTCGGCACAGGGCGCCGTCCTTGACCAGATGGGGAGGCATGACGAAGCCCGCCGTTACTACGACAGCGCTCTGAAGATCAGGCCGGAGGAGCCGTCCGTGCTCTCCAATCTCGGTCTGTCCTACATGCTCTCGAAGGATCTGCTGCAGGCCGAGGCGACGCTGCGCCGCGCGCAGGGCCGCGGCAATGTCGATCCGCGCGTTCGTCAGAATCTCGGTCTCGTGGTTGGCCTGCAGGGCCGGTTCGGTGAAGCGGAATCCATCGTGAAGGCTGACCTGCCGCCAGACGAAGCGGCGGCAAATGTCGCCTATCTCAAGCAGATGCTGAACAGTAAGGGCACGCCGCGTTTGGGCCCCCAGGACGACGCACCGCGTCGGTCGTAATTTCTCGCAGGTCAAATTTCGCAATGACGTTGAGCAAGGCCAAGCTCACCGGCCTCACTGCATCGCTGCGACCTTGATGCCGGTTGGGCCGAGAATGACGACGAACAGAACCGGCAGGAAGAACAGGATCATCGGCACCGTCAGCTTCGGCGGCAGCGCGGCGGCCTTCTTCTCGGCTTCGTTCATGCGCATGTCGCGGTTTTCCTGCGCCATCACGCGAAGGCTCTGACCGAGCGGAGTGCCGTAGCGTTCCGACTGCATCAGCGCCAGACAGACTGATTTGACACCCTCCAATCCGGTACGCTTTGCGAGGTTCTCATATGCAACCTTGCGATCCTGCAGATAGGACAGTTCGGCCGTGGTCAGTGTGAATTCCTCGGCCAGCGCCACCGACTGCGTTCCGATCTCGATGGACACGCGGCGAAACGCGACTTCGATGGACATGCCGGATTCGATACAGATCAGCAGCAGATCGAGAGCATCCGGAAATGCGCGGCGGATCGAAAGCTGGCGTTTGGTGATTGCATTCTTGAGAAAGATCATCGGCGCCTGCAGGCCAAGATAGGCGGCACCGAGGCACATGCCGATCTTGATGGGCATCGACTGTTCCATGCGCGAGATGACGAACACATAGAGGATCGCGAAGACGAGGAACACGATCGGCGTGACGGCGCGGAAGAACAGGAAGGTGATATAGGGCGCTTGGCCGCGATAGCCGGCCATGACCAGCTTGTCGAGCGCGGCTTCCTGCGCCAGCCATTTGCTGAGGTTGAAGTCGGTCACGACCTTGGAGACCAACTGCTTCGGCGTCTGGCGCAGCGACACTCTCTCGCCTTTCGCCATGCGGTCCCGCTCGCGCTGCCGCAGCCGCTCCCGTTCGCTGGCGACCGCTTTCATTCGCTTGGCGAGACCGTCGCCGGCGAATAGCGGCGTCAGCAGGCTGTAGGCCGTTGCTGCAACCGCGATCGCGGCCAGCAGCATCGTCATGAAACGGATGTCGTGAAGCTTTGCTATCAGGAGATCGAGCATGCCAGCACCATCAGAAGTCGAAGTTGATCATGCGCTTCATGACGTAGATGCCGCAGGACATCCAGACCACGCAGGCCGCCAGCATCAGGCGGCCTGTCGGATGGGTCCACAGCAGCGAAATATATTCAGGCGTGCTGAGATAGACGAGCAACATCACGATCGGCGGCAGCGAGCCGATGATGCCGGCGGACGCCTTGGCTTCCATCGACATGGCCTGGATTTTCTCGGCCATCTTCTTGCGGTCGCGCAGCACCTTGGAGAGATTGCCAAGAGCTTCCGAGAGGTTGCCACCCGACTTCTGCTGAATCGCGATGACGATGCCGAAGAAGTTGGCCTCCGGAAGCGGCATGCGCTCATAGAGCCGCGCACAAGCCTCGCCGAGCGGCATACCGATCGTCTGAGTTTCGATGATGGCAAGAAATTCGCTGCGTAGGGGTTCCGACGCGTCGGCGGCGACAACCTTGATCGAGTCGAATAGCGGCAGACCGGCCTTGATACCGCGAACGATGACGTCGACGGCATCTGGAAGCGCTTTGAGGAAGGCCGCCTCGCGCCGCTTCTTGAGAAAGCTGAGGATCCAGCGCGGCAGGCCGAAGCCGGCGGCGAATCCGAGACCGGCGGCCGCGAGCAGACCGCCGCCAAACATCATGGTCATTAGGAAGCTTCCGCCTCCCAGAATGCCGGAGATCACCATGAATTTCTGGTCGCTCCAGTCGAGGCCGGCCTGCGCGATCCGGATTCCGAGCGGGATCTTCTTTTCCTTCTGAAGGCGTGCTTCGACTTCCTTGAGCGATCCTTCGACCTGCTCGCGCCGGGAGCGCTGGTTTCTGTCGACCTGGCGCGCCACGGGCTCCGTCCGCGCGACCGATGCACGGCGGGTTTCGGCCTTTTTCTCGCCGGACAACAGCGGATAGAGAAAAACCCAGGCCAGACCGCCGACAGCGATGCTGGCCATGAATGCCAATGCGAGCGCCTGCATGTTCATCATTCGCTCCTCAGTTCGGCGCTATGACTTCGGCAGCATCGAGCGCCGCCGCGAGCCGCTTCTCCTCGCCGTAATAGCGGGCACGATCCCAGAACCGCGGGCGGCCAATGCCGGTCGAGCGGTGCCGTCCGATGATGTTGCCGTTGGCGTCTTCGCCGACCATGTCGTAGACGAACAGGTCCTGCGTAATGATGGTGTCGCCTTCCATGCCCATCACCTCGGTGATGTGCGTGATGCGGCGCGAACCGTCGCGCAGACGCGCCGCCTGCACGATGACGTCGATCGACGCGCAGATCATTTCGCGAATGGTGCGCGAGGGCAGCGAGAAACCGCCCATGGTGATCATGGATTCGCAGCGCGACAACGCTTCACGCGGATTGTTGGCGTGCAGGGTGCCCATCGAGCCGTCATGGCCGGTATTCATCGCCTGTAACAGGTCGAATGCCTCGGGTCCGCGGACTTCGCCGACGATGATCCGCTCCGGACGCATACGCAGACAGTTGCGCACCAGTTCGCGCATCGTGACCTGGCCTTCGCCCTCGATATTCGGCGGCCGGGTTTCGAGCCGCACCACGTGGGGCTGCTGCAGCTGAAGTTCAGCGGCGTCTTCGCAGGTGATGATGCGCTCGTCGTCGTCGATATAGTTGGTGAGACAGTTCAGCAGCGTGGTCTTGCCCGAACCGGTACCGCCGGAGATCAGCACGTTGGCGCGGCAGCGGCCGATGATCTGAAGGATCTGGGCGCCGTCCGGCGAGATTGCGCCGAATTTGACCAGCTGCTCGAGTGTCAGCTTGTCCTTCTTGAACTTACGAATGGTCAGCGCGGGACCATCGATGGCGAGCGGCGGTACGATGGCGTTGACGCGCGAGCCGTCGGCAAGACGGGCGTCGCAGATCGGTGATGATTCATCGACGCGGCGGCCGACCTGACTGACGATGCGCTGGCAGATATTCAGCAGCTGCTGATTGTCGCGGAAACGGATGCCGGTCTTCTGGATCTTGCCGGCGACTTCGATGAACACCGTGCCGGCGCCATTGACCATGATGTCGGCGATGTCGTCCCGCGCCAGAAGCGGCTCGAGCGGCCCGTAACCGAGCACGTCGTTGCAGATGTCGTCGAGCAGTTCTTCCTGCTCGGCAATGGACATCACGATGTTCTTGATCGCGATGATCTCGTTGACGATGTCGCGGATTTCCTCGCGCGCGGATTCGCCATCGAGCTTGGCAAGCTGCGCGAGGTCGATCGCCTCGATCAGGGCGCCGAAAATCGTCGCTTTGACCTGATAGTAATTTTCGGAGCGGCGCTCTGCGATGACGGGGGCAGGTGCGGCGCGAGCGGGTGACAGCGGCGGCGATGACACAGCTGGTGGCGCAGACGCAGCCATCGCGCCGGGAGAGGGCTCCGGCGCGCTGGCGGGCTTGACGGCCCGGACATCGGTATCTGTTCCGCTACGCTTACCAAACACGACAACACTCCATGCGGCGGATTATTTCGACCGCAACTTCTCCAGGAACGGACCCAGGAAGGATCCTCGTGGCTTCTTGGCCTCGCCGCGGCCCGTCAGCCGCTGCGCAATTTGCAGAAAGAGTTCGGTGGTGCGATGGCCGGCGGCAATTTCGGCAATCATCTGCCCGTTGTTGGCGGCCGAGCCGAACATCTGCGGATCGAACGGGATCGTGACGATCGGCGGTGTCTCGATGGCCTTGGCGAATTCGCTGGCGCTGATTTCGGGCCGCTTTGGAACGCCGACCTGATTGAGGCAGTACAGCGGTGCGCGATCATTGGGGCGTGAGGCCTTGATCAGATCGTACATGTTCTTGGTATTGCGCAGGTTGGCGAGATCCGGTGCTGCAACGATCAGGATGTCGTCCGCGCCGATCAGGGCCCGCTTGGTCCAGCCCGACCATTGATGCGGCACGTCGAGCACGATGCAGGGCATTGTCGACCGCAGCGTGTCAAAGATCGAGTCGAAGGCCTCGGCGCCAAAATCGTAGACGCGGTCCAGCGTGGCGGGGGCAGCCAGCAGGCTGAGATGGTCGGTGCACTTCGACAGCAGACGGTCGATGAAGGCGGTGTCGACACGATCCGGCGAAAACACTGCGTCGGCGATGCCTTGCGGCGGGTCCTGGTTGTAGTCCAGCCCGGCGGTTCCAAAGGCAAGATCGAGGTCGGCGACAACGGAGTCCAGTGCCAGATCGCGCGCGATCGCCCAGGCGACGTTGTGAGCGATGGTGGACGCGCCGACGCCGCCCTTGGCGCCGACTACGGCAATGATACGGCCGACCGCCTTGGCTTCCGGCGCCGAGAACAGTCCGCAGATCGAACGAACGACGTCGATAGTCGCAACAGGCGCGATCACGTAGTCGCTGACACCGCGACGAACGAGCTCGCGGTAGAGCGTGACATCGTTGACCTTGCCGATCACCACCACGCGGGTGCCGGAATCGCAAACCGTCGCCAGTTGATCAAGGCCGGCGAGAATGTCACCGCGCGGTTCGGTCTCGAGAACGATGACGTTAGGCGTCGGTGCCGACCGATAGGCCTCGATGGCCGCAGGCATGCCGCCCATCTGGATCTTGATGTGAGCTTTGCCCAGACGCCTGTCCTCGGCGGCGGCCTGCACAGCGGCAGCGGTTTCCACTGTCTCGCAGAACGCCTGCACCGACACCCGCGGTGCCGGCGCAATATGCTCCTCTGCCGCGGGTGTTGCGGCGGAGGGCTGCTCGTCTGCGGTTTTCTGCGCGTAGCTAATCATTGGCCCACATTGCTGATTCTGGTCTTGTCTTCGGGATAGGTCGTCGCGGTGCTCTCACCCTTGCGATACTTGTCCAGCACGACGGTACGTCGGCCGGAATAGACAGGGGTTTCGGCGCGCGGCTGAACCAGGTCCGAAGGATTGGCGACCATGGCGGCGAGATTGCGTTGCTGGGCGCAGCCGAGATTGTAATATGGCTTGTTCGCGAGATAGCCCTTGTTCTTGATCGACGACGCAAGGTCGTCGGGCCAGGTGCCGCACGGACCGGCCGAAGCCGCGATCAGCGGGTAGCTGACGCGGATGGTCGGCAACATACGCGGATCGCTCGGCTGATAGCTACGCATCAGGACGCCGTTCTGGGGCACGCCAATCGCCATCAGGAGCGAATGAACCTCACGATAAGACTCTCTGGCGGCGCGTGCATTCGGTGTATTGACCGGCACCTCCGCAGTGATGACGCCGGTGCCTTCGCGCAACCAGTCCTGACCGAGCGATACGACATCCGCGCGCTGTGTGGCCGACAGGCCGCCGCGCTGGCTGCCGACGAAGACCTCGGTGGTCTTGGCCCGTTCTTCGACAACGATGGGATGCCGCAGCCGGTAATCGTCCGGTATGCTCGACGTGGTGTCCTGCGCAACGGTCTTGCAGCCGCCGAGCGCAAGCGCCAGGAACAGCAGCGCGCCAGTGGCGGTCCGTGTGCGCGAAGAGTGTATCGCTGTGTGATTGATCATGGTCATCGGATACTTGCCCCGTCTCAATCCGTGATGAAGCCGAAAACGCCACGATAGCTGCGCGTCGGTTGGGTCGGCTCGGTGCGGTGCGGTGCGCCATAGATGCGGTTGACGTTGCCGAGCAGATCGGCCTGCGGATCGGATGCATCCACGAAGCCGTCATCCGGACGCGAGAGATCCTTCTGCGCGACGGCGCGGACCACATAGGGCGTGACCAGGACCATCAGCTCGGTGTTGTTGTTGACGTAATCCCGGCTGCGGAACAGCGTGCCCAGCACAGGCAATTGCGACATGCCCGGCAGGCCGCTGATGGCCGCTTTGGTCTGCTGCTTGATAAGGCCGGCCATTACCATCGAACCGCCGGACGGAATCTCGAGCGTGGTGTCCGCGCGGTTGACCTTGATCGCCGGGATCGACGTTCCGCTGATCGTGACGGAATTTTCCTGCGATAGCTCGGAGACTTCGGTACCGACACGCAGGCTGATACGACCTTCGCTCAGAACCACCGGCGTGAAGCCCAGCGAAATGCCGAATTTCTTGAAGGTGATCTGCGTCGTACAGATCCGCGTCGTGGGATCGCAGGTATTGCCGCCGGGGACCGGGAATTCACCACCCGCAAGGAAATTGGCGGTCTCGCCGGAGATCGCGGTCAGCGTGGGCTCGGCAAGCGTCCGGATGACGCCGGCGTTTTCCATCGCCTTCAGCGTCGCCGTGACGGATGGCGTCGATCCGAAGGATGCCTTGAGGGCATTATCGCCGACCAGGCTGCTGCCGCGCGCCGTGAACGGGTTGCTATTGTTGAAGTTGACGACGGACGTGCCGTAGCTCATCGATGCCGACAGATCGACGCCGAGCTGCTTGACGATGTTGCGCTGGACTTCCGCGACTGTGACCTTGAGCATGACCTGATCACGCCCGCGTACCGAGATGCTGTTCACGACCTTGTCCATGCCACCGACGAGGCGCGCCGCGAGGTCCGCGGCCTGCTGCGCTTCGACCTGACTCGATGCCGTACCCGACAGCATCACGCCATCGCCGAGACCTTCGATGCGAATATCCGTATTGGGCATGGTCTGCTTGAGCGCGGCCCGAATACCGTTCAGGTCGCGCGTGACGGCGATATCATAGGCGGCGATCTGCTGGCCGTTGACGTCGAAGAATACGATGTTGGTCTGGCCTACGGTCGCGCCAATGATGTAGGCGCGCTGTGCCGAACGCACGACGGCGTTGGCGATCTTGGGATCGGCGACCAGCACATCCTTGATGTCGCGCGGCAGGTCGATGACGATCGACTTGCCGATGCCGAGCGGCAGGAATTTCGCGTTCAAGGCGCCGGCGCTGCCGGCTTGCATGGACGCGGAGTCGGCCGCGAAAACGGGCGTCAATACGAGATTGATCGTGAGCGCCGTGATGGCGGTGAGCGACAGCGCGCGGGCTGCAAGAGCCCGCATCGATCCGCCTGTTGTGATGCGCTTCATCGCCTGCGTCCTCTTGATCACTTCGTCATGGTCGCGGTCGACGGGATGCCGTAACGCACGATGCTAATGCTGTCGCGCTTGCCGCCATTGGGATCTTCGACCGGCGCAGACGCGTTAGCGTCGACCAGGGCCCGCAACGCCAGTGAGATCGTGCCGCTCTGCCGCGCGCGGGCGAGCAACTCGGCCTGTTCGGGCTTCAATTCGAGCGTTGCGGTCTTGCCGACGACTGAGTTCTGACCGTCCTTTTCCTTGGGCGCCTGATCGATGGCGAGAATGCGGATATTGTTCAGGATGATCTCGGAGTTGATGACCTCAATGCCGCTGCGATCCGTACCGCGTTCGCGCTTCGACAGGATCACGTCGACGCGGTCGTTTGGCAGGATGAAGCCGCCGGCGCCGGTTTCCGGCGAAATTTCGGTGGAGACGGCGCGCATGCCGGTCGGCAGAACGGCGGCCATGAAGCCAGCGCCATTGGCGCGCACCAGTTTCGGTTCGCGGATCGGTTCGCCGGCAATGAAGGCCGAACGCGCGATGGAGCCGGCGATTTGCGTCGCTGCGTCCGGGCGGCTGTTACGGCTGATGACATTGGTGCTCGCCGCTGATGCGGGCCAGGACTGCCACTGGACATCATCGGGACCGAGCGCCTGACCGAGCGCGATATCGGCCTTGGCAACGAGAACGTCAGTTGTCGGGGCTTCGGCGACCTGAGGGGGCGGCGGTGCGTCCGATGTGCTCGCAAGATATAGCGCCACACTGCCAGCGCCGAGTGCAATGGCGAGGACCACAATGCGTGCGGTATTCATACGCTTCAACTTTCCACATTACGCCGCGACGCTGCCGCCGCTGTAACGGGAGTTGACCAGTTATTCGTCAAAGCATGGTTAATGAGCGGTATCTAAATCGCGTTAATAAAAAGTTCCGATCTTAGCGAAGCGCGAGACGCGCCAGGTCGATCGTCTTTACCCAGTCGGTGTCGGGGTAAACGAGCAGTGCGCCGAGGGCGAGGGCGATACCGTAGGGGATGCCGGTTTCCTTGTGATGCAGACGCATCAGCCAGGCCTGGCCGCCGAGCGCATAGGGCAGCGGCCACTGCCGGAACTGGAGCAGCAGCAACGTGAGCGCGCCGCCGAACAGCGAGGCGTAAACGAGGTAGTTCAGGAGATGGTCGAAGCCGAACCACAATCCCGCGGCTGCGGCGAGCTTGGCATCGCCGCCACCGATCCAGCCGAACGCGAAACAGGCGAAAGCGACCACCAGCACGGTCGCCCCCGCGCCGAGATGCGACAGCGCATCGTGAAGACCCATCCCGCCGAAGATCGCCAGTACAGCGAAGCCCGCCACCAGCAGCAGCGAGATGCGGTTCGAAATGGTCATCGTGAAAAGGTCGCTGATCGCCGCATAGGCCATCAGGCCCGGGAACAGCAGGAGGCGCGTCAAGTCGAGGATCATGGCTTCAAGGGCCCGTTACGGCGACGACGGAAAACCTAGCCAGCAGAAATGAACAATCGGACAACAAGAAAGAATTTACCAAACGCTGGCGATCTGGATCGCAACAGCGACCAGCGCGAGGATCAATGCGGCGCAGACCAGGCCGGCAGGGTCGCGGAGCGAGATCTGAAGTTCCTGCAGGACAAAGCGGGGAATGTCCGGGTGTCTCATACGCATTACACTTTTGACGAGGACGGCTCAGCAGCATTCCGAAACAAAAAAGGCTCCGGACACCGGAGCCTTTGATGCACTCGTAACAGTCGCTTACTTGAGCGAGCCGTTGATCGAGGTGAACTTGCCGTTCAGGTTCGAGCCGAGGCCGTTAACGACCGCGATGATGGCCAGCGAGATGCCGGCAGCAATCAGGCCGTATTCGATAGCGGTGGCGCCGGACTCATCCTTCATGAAACGCGAAACGAGGTTCTTCATAATACAAAACTCCATATGTGCACGTGGCTGTCGATCGTGATGCCTGGTCTCCCCGGCGTTCTCAGCACCGTGACCATGAGGGAACACTAGGAGTGGGGAATTGCAGTGCGGTTAATTCGATTGATGAAAGTCGGTCGCATTTGTCTCTTCTTTTGCACGGTAAATACCTACTTAAGGCGATTTTAGAATGACTTGGGTGTGATGACACTAGGCGTGTCCTTTTCGCTTCATCGCTCCTTAAGCATACCGCGGTAACTCTTGGCCTCCGGAGCCTACGAGGTCGCGATGACTATACTCCCCATGGAAGTCCTGAACATGTTCGGCGAGACCATCATGAAGGTGGTGCCGATCACGCTCGTTGTTGCGGTGGTCTTTACGGTGCTGACGCATTTCTGGGCCTGCAATCCCGGCAAGCACTGGTGGCGCAAGACGGAGATCGTGACCGACGTGGTCTACTGGTTCTTCGTGCCGCTGATCACCCGCGTCGTGCGAATCGGACTGCTCGTGGTCGGCGCGGCCGTCGTCTTCAATATTCACGATGCCGATGAACTGATTGCCTTCTACGACAACGGCCACGGGCCGCTGGCGCAGATGCCGCTCTGGGTACAGGGGATATTCTTCCTCGTGGTGTCCGACTTCATGCTGTACTGGCTGCACCGGATGTATCACGGCGGCGGCTTTTGGAAATACCACGCGATCCATCACTCCTCGGAAGAGATCGACTGGATCTCGGCGGCGCGGTTTCACCCGGTCAATCTGTTTCTCGGCACCGTCGCGGTTGACGTGCTGCTATTGATGGCCGGTATCTCGCCGAACATCATGTTGTGGGTCGGACCGTTCACGACCTTCCACTCGGCTTTCGTGCACGCCAATCTGAACTGGACCCTCGGGCCGTTCAAATATGTGCTGGCGACGCCGGTGTTTCACCGCTGGCACCACACGTCGCTGGAGCGCGGCGGCAACACCAACTTCGCCGGCACATTTCCGATCTGGGACATCATGTTCGGGACCTTCCGCATGCCGAAGGGGGAACTGCCGGACAATTACGGTGTCGACGGCGAGCCTTTGCCGACCGAATTCACCGGGCAACTGGCCTATCCGTTCAAGCAGTAGCAGCTCTTCCTGCTCCTCCCCCAAGCGGCGTAGCCGCGCGACGCGGGGAGGGTGGATCGATCCATGCGAGCGTTCAGCGAGCGACGTGACGGGTGGGGTGGTGCAACAGGCGCCGCTCTCACGTGGGGAGGGACCCCACCCCGGCCTCCACTTCGTCGATGCTTCGCATCGCCTCGCTCGACCGACCCTCCCCACTGCGCTTCGCTTGGGGGAGGGATATTTCTGGCGCCAGAGCGCCGTTGGTGATCCAAATTTCAAACAGCCACTGTTTTTCAGACATGCGTCATCACCCCCATTGTTTGCGGCGCGGGGGCGCCGTCGTCTCTTGCATTCCCGCCCCCTTGTGAGAGGGCGTGCGGAACGCCGGGTGCCCGTTGCACCCTTGGGCCTGATGCGATGCGGTCTTCCGCAAGGGGTAATGCATCAGGACTTTCGGAGGCGCCGAGCGATTGCCTGGCGTTCCGCATACGGTGTTTTTTCGGTTGCTTGCACTTTGCCTCAGCGAACGATCCGATCACCGAATTAAAGTCCCAAGGCGATGGGAAGGGAGCCTCAAGCGAATAGGCCGAACGCGTTTTGACTTGGTCGTCCGTCACACTGTCCAGGATTCTTTCCATCCGAAGGTCGGCCGTCTCCTTGCCAGTGGCAGTGCTGGCGCAGATCCGTCCTGCCCGAAGACAGACGTCACCCATGAACCGCGTAACGCCGCATCTCCGGCGTCCACCGCATCCCACCCCCCGAACGTGACGATCGCGCTCGCCCCTCTCATCGGGGTCGGACGGAAGGGAATATAAACCTTAAAGGGATATTGTCAACGGGAGATAGGAAAAAATGTTTGAGGGTGTTTCCTCGCCACAAACTCGTCATTCCGGGTTCAGTTCGGCCCGCTTCGCGGTCCGTCCTGCCCCGGAATGCCAGTCAATCCAGGCTTCCTAAGCCGGGACAGCGTCCATCATGCACCCTGCCACCGCCGTTTCCAGTTCCTTCATCAATTAACGGCACATTTGCCATGTCGGGCGCCGGCACCGCTGCGTATCTGCTTTTGTCGGCTTGTATCGTCCCGGAGTACAGGATGTCGTTTCAGTCGAAGCGCGCGCGGATGCGCGCGGTGTTTGTGGCCCGTGCTCTGGTGGCAGGGACCATGCTGTTGCCGGCGGGCGGTCTTGCGGCCCCTGCGAATGATCTGATCGCAGTCAGCGTCGATCAGGCCAGGCTCGTCAAATTTCCCGAGAAGATCGCGACCATCGTGGTCGGCAACCCCTTGATCGCCGATGTGACGCTGCAGGCTGGCGGCATGGTCGTCGTCACCGGCAAGAGCTATGGCGCCACCAATGTGATTGCCATTGATCGCCAGGGCTCCGTGCTGATGGACCGCGTTATTCAGGTGGAAGGCCCGACCGACAAGGTCGTGACGGTCTATCGCGGTATGAGCCGGGAGACCTATAGCTGCGCGGCGAATTGCGAGCGGCGTTTGACGCTGGGTGACGGGGAAACCTTCTTCAAGTCGACGATGGATCAGGCCGGCGCCATCGGCAGTCAGGCCGCGACGATCGGGGCGAGGAACAACTAAGCCACCACTTTTCGTCGGTCAGACCAATCCCGCCGGACACCATCGCAAGCGTTGCCACATGGTTAATTGCGGGTTAACGCAGCGAGCCATCTTGTCTCGATCCGGCGAAACACTTCAACAATCTGTTTCCGATACATCTCGGCGGTAGTTATTTCCTATCACCGAGGCACTTGCAGATGCTGCTACCGCTGATTTCGATGGCGACGCTCGCCGGGCGCCTGCGCCGCTTCGGCCATAACAGCAGCGGCTCGGCCGCGGTCGAATTCGCTATGATTGCGCCGGTCTTCTTCGCGCTGATTTTTGCCATCATGGAAACCGGCATGGTGTTCTTCGCCGGTCAGGTCCTTGAAACCGCCGTCGAGGATGGTGCGCGGTCGGTCTATACGTGTTCCGCTGCAGCTAAAGTCGTCGATTTCAAAACGCCGATCTGCGCGCGCACATCGGCGCTGATGGATTGCGCCAAGATCGACATCGACGTGCGCTCGTACGATCCCGGCACAACGATCAACATTTCGAATCCGATCGACGCCGGCGGCAACTACGTGTCGACGAATTTCGTCTACGAGCCGCCGGCTTGTCCGACCAGCAAGACGGTGGTCGTGCGCGCCTTCTATCAGTGGCCGCTCTATGTGACGGGCCTCGGCTACAACATCGCTAATATCGATCGCTTAAAGACCACCAACAAGCGATTGCTGGCCGCGACAGCGGCGACCGGGCCGCAGTGATGGCAGGGATCGGGACAATGCGCGTGCGGATGGCAGCACTGGCAGCCTGGCGACGGGCCTTGCTGTTGCGAGACGATACGAGAGGCGTCTCCGCGGTCGAGTTCGCGATGATCATTCCGCTGATATTCCTGATGTTCTTCGGCATGCTGGACCTTACCAACGGCTTTGCCATCGATCGCAAAGTCAGCCAGATCTCACAGGGCATGGCCGACCTGGCGTCACGTTACACGACACTGGCGGAAACCGATGTCTCGAATTTCTTCATCATCGCCGATGCGATGCTGACGCCCTATGACAAGACGCAGCTCAAGGCGTCGATCAGTCAGGTATATATCGATCCGTCGACCAAGATCGCCAAGGTGGTGTGGACGCGCGGCGATTTTCTTGTCGGGAAAGTGGTCAGGAAAGTGAACGACATCGTATCGGTTCCCACCAATCTGATCGTCAAGGACGCCAACGGGAACTATCTGCCGAACCAGTATCTGATCCTCGGCGAGGCCAACTATGACTACGTGCCGACAATCGGCTGGGTCGTGCCGAAGGGCGGGCTCGCGCTGTCCGATGCGATGTTCACGCGCCCGCGGCAAACGTCATGCGTCGTGATGGTGACGAGCTGCACGCCGTAATTTGCGATCATGCGCTGCGCATTTGTAGTTGCGGCGAACGATCATCGATCCATTTTCCCGGATCATGCTTCAGCAAAAAGGCCGCGCTCGAGAGCGCGGCCTTTTCGTATTCAGTCGATCAGTTCGCAAGCATCAAGCTCGCGAGTGATCGTTTAGCCTGCGGCGCGGAGATTGTCGGCCGACGACTTGCCGGAACGACGGTCAGCAACGATTTCGTAGCTGATCTTCTGGCCTTCACGCAGGGTGCCGAGACCGGCACGCTCAACGGCGCTGATGTGAACGAACACGTCGTTGCCACCATCGTCCGGCTGAATGAAGCCGAAGCCCTTGGTCGCGTTAAACCACTTCACTGTTCCCATGCTCATGGGGGTAGTCCCTTCTCAAAGATATAGTGTAGCCCACGAAACAAATGTGGGCTGGTGACATCGAATTTTTGGAAGGGTCGTCAGTCTAGACCGGCTGCACCGGGGGATAGATAATGTCGTCCGGCCGAAAATCGATTAACTCATATTAGGGGAAGCGTCCCTTCAAAACAATCCTGACGCGCACGATTTTTTGATTGCGCACGAACGGTCAGGAACGCTTACCCATCCGCGCATCGCGAGTGATCCGATGCGCGGATGGGTTGTCGTTGCGATCTAAACTGTCGACAGTTTTAAACGCTGGATGCGCTTAGCGGCGGCGGAACTGACCGCGCGGCGGTGCGCCACGCGGAGGACCGCCGGGACGCTCGTCCTTGTGGCGGAAAATCAGACGACCTTTTTCGAGATCGTAAGGCGACATCTCGATGGTCACGCGATCGCCGGCCAGCGTCTTGATGCGGTTCTTCTTCATCTTGCCGGCGGTGTAGGCGACGATTTCGTGTCCTGCGTCCAATTGCACGCGATAGCGTGCATCGGGGAGGATTTCGGTCACCAGTCCTTCGAACTGGATCAGCTCTTCTTTGGCCATTGTTAGCTCCAGATCGATCGGCTGTTAGCGTGGCCGCTGGGTGCGGTTCGGGGTTGTATTCGGTCGGCTTTCGCGGTGCAGGAAGGCAACGCCCTGCATCCCTTCTTTAGTCGCAGTTCCAGCCTGGTTGGCCGGGCGTGAGATCGGCTCATGCCGTGCATTCTCGTGTCTCGCATTCTCGTTCCGACCATGATCGCGGTTCGGCTGCGATGCGCCGCCGTTGCCGCCATGGGGACGACGACGATTGCGCGCGTTCTTGCCGGGCGCTCCGTCATTGCTGCGTGGTGCGTGCGGGGCGGAGCGACCGTTGCGCTGACCGCCACGGTTCTGGGAAGGCGACGGCCCCACGTCGTTGCGGCCTGGGGTGCGGCGGTCTTCCTTCGGAAGCGAAATGCGGATCAACTTTTCAATATCGCGCAGATACGCCATTTCCTCGCCCGCGCAAAGCGAGATTGCGATGCCTTCGCGTCCGGCACGGGCCGTACGGCCGATTCGGTGGACATAGGTTTCCGGAATATTCGGCAGGTCGAAGTTTACCACATGGGTGATGCCGTCGACGTCGATGCCGCGGGCGGCGATGTCGGTGGCCACCAGGGTGCGGATTTCGCCGGTGCGGAACTGGGCCAGCGTGCGCTCGCGGTGGTTCTGCGACTTGTTCCCGTGGATCGCGGCAGCGGCGATGCCGGCGCGCTCGAGGCCCTTCACGACCTTGTCGGCGCCGTGCTTGGTGCGGGTGAACACAAGGGCGCGGTCAACCGTCTCGGTCTTGAGGATCTGGGCGAGGATCGTCGGCTTGGCGGAGTGATCGACCAGCATGATCCGCTGGCTGATGCGCTCCACGGTGGAGGCGACCGGGGTCACCGCAACGCGGGCCGGATCCTTGAGCATTGCTTCGGCAAGATCGGCGATGTCCTTCGGCATGGTGGCCGAGAAGAACAGCGTCTGGCGCTTGATCGGGAGCTTGGCGACGACTTTGCGGATGTCGTTGATGAAGCCCATATCGAGCATACGGTCGGCTTCGTCGAGCACCAGGAACTCAACCATGTTGAGCTTGAGGCCGTTGCTCTGCACGAGATCGAGCAGGCGGCCCGGGGTGGCGACGAGGACGTCGACGCCCTGCATCAGCGAACGGACCTGACGGCCCATCGGCACGCCGCCAATGGCCAGCGCCGATGCGAGATGCATATGGCGCCCATAGGCGTTGAAACTGTCGAGGATCTGGCCGGAGAGTTCGCGGGTCGGGCTCAGCACCAGCACGCGGCAGGTCTTGGGCTGCGGCTTGATGCGGTTCTCGAGCAGGCGGTGAAGGATGGGAAGCGCGAAGGAAGCGGTCTTGCCGGTGCCGGTCTGGGCGATACCGATCACGTCCTTGCCGGTGATGGCAATCGGGATGGTCTGGGCCTGGATCGGGGTCGGGGTGGTGTAGTTTTCTTCTTTAAGCGCACGGGTGATGGGATCGGCGAGGCCGAATTCCTGAAAGGTGGTCAAAAGATTAATCTTTCCAAAGTGAAAGCAGGCGCCCGGCCATGATTCAAAGACCATGGGGCCAGGGAGCGCGCGAGTGTGTCTGGGACACCCGCGTGTTTGGGGCGTCAGTTCTGGTTAGCTGAAGGGGCAAGCCAGAAACCGTCGAACTGCCCTGAGGAGATCAGAGTAAAGACGGGATCAGAACACGCGGCTCGCAAGGACCTGATGATTCTCTAGGTCGTTCGATTGATATGGAACAGCAAGGCGGCGGATTCAAGGTCAATCGGCGAGAGGGTTAAAACCAGCGACAAAACACCGCTGCATGAAATTTAGACATGAGGCAATTTTTGGCGATTATTTAAGCTGTTTGCCGTGTGCATGATCAATTTTTCTGCACAATAAATAAACAGGAAAACCTCCGCGCTTTCCGAAAATCGGAAACACGCAAACAATCCCAAATACTTAACGTGTGTTCCGGGGCTGGCACACTTCTTGCGATCTCCTTAACGCGCCGGCCGTGGGGCCGTTCCGCATTGATTTCGTCTGCGTCAGGGAGAGACCGCACATGATTACCAATTTGACTCACGCTATAGCCAAGCCGATCTCACGCCGGAGCCTGATGGCTGCCGCGACGGGTCTGGCTCTGGGTCTGTCGGCATTTTCGCCGGCCAAAGCGGCAGACGACACCATCAAGGTCGGCGTTTTGCACTCGCTGTCGGGCACCATGGCGATTTCCGAGACCACGCTGAAGGACACCGTGCTGTTCATGATCGATCAGCAGAACAAGAAGGGCGGCGTGAACGGCAAGAAGCTCGAAGCCGTGGTGGTCGATCCCGCATCGAACTGGCCGCTGTTCGCCGAAAAGGCGCGCGAGCTGATCACCAAGGACAAGGTTGCCGTCGTGTTCGGCTGCTGGACCTCGGTGTCGCGCAAGTCGGTTCTCCCGGTGTTCAAGGAACTGAACAACATCCTGTTCTATCCCGTGCAGTACGAGGGCGAAGAGTCCGAGCGTAACGTGTTCTACACGGGTGCTGCTCCGAACCAGCAGGCGATCCCGGCCGTCGACTACCTGATGAAGGACGAGAAGGTGAAGCGCTGGGTGCTGGCCGGCACCGACTACGTCTATCCGCGCACCACGAACAAGATTCTCGAAGCCTACTTGAAGTCGAAGGGCGTCAAGCAGGAAGACATCATGATCAACTACACGCCATTTGGTCATAGCGACTGGCAGACGATCGTCGCCGACATCAAGAAGTTCGGCTCGGCCGGCAAGAAGACCGCCGTGGTCTCGACCATCAACGGCGATGCCAACGTTCCATTCTACAAGGAGCTCGGCAACCAGGGCATCAAGGCGACCGACATTCCGGTGGTTGCGTTCTCGGTGGGTGAAGAAGAACTCGCCGGCATCGACACCAAGCCGCTGCTCGGCCATCTCGCCGCCTGGAACTACTTCCAGTCGATCAAGAATCCGGAGAACGAGAAGTTCATCAAGGAATGGCAGGCCTTCACCAAGAATCCGAAGCGCGTGACCAACGACCCGATGGAAGCCACCGTGATCGGCTTCAACATGTGGGTGAAGGCGGTCGAAAAGGCCAAGTCGATCGAAGCCGACAAGGTCATCGACGCACTGCCCGGCATCGAAGCCAAGAACCTGACCGGCGGTACCTCGAAGATGCTGCCGAACCACCACATCACCAAGCCGGTGTTCATTGGCGAGATCAAGGCCAATGGCCAGTTCGACGTGGTCTGGAAGACCCCGGCGCTGGTGGCTGGCGATGCATGGTCGAAGGAGCTGGACGGCTCCAAGGACCTGATCGGCGACTGGGTCGGCAAGAAGTGCGGCAACTTCAACACCAAGACGAACAAGTGCGGCGGTCAGGGTTCCTGATCTCGCTCTGAGGTTCTGTGTTCTCCATCATTGCGGGCATTTTCCGCCCGCAATGATGATCCTCCCGAGGCTCTTCTGACACGAGACTCCCAAAACTGGAGAAGGCGGTGAATCCGTCGCCTTCTCTTTTTTCTTCGGCCGGGGTTTTCCAGTGACTGATCTCCTTTATCGTTTCCGCGCGATCGCTGTTGCATTTTCGCTGATCGTTGCGACCGCCATTCCGGCCTTTGCGGGTCCTTTCGAGGATGCCGTCGCCAAATTCGCCAATGACGACTTCTCCGACAGCGACGAAGCCGTGGGCATCATTGCCACCTCCGGCAATCCGCAGGCTTTCGCTGTGATCACCGCGCTGCAGGAAGGCCGGCTCTCCGCCGATCCCGACAGCAAGAAGGTTTATCTCACCGGCACCGACGGCAAGGTCACCGACGCCGCGACCGGCGAGGCCGTTGCCGAAGTGCCGGCCAGTGCCGCCGCGGTGCGCCTCAACAATCGTCTTCGCCGCAACATCGAATCCGCACTGGGCGGGCTCACGCTGATGTCGCCGGATCCCGCCAAACGCATTGCGTCGGCGCAATCGGTGTTCAAGAGCCACGAAACCGCGATGCTGCCGGTGATCGAGGCTGCTCTGGAAAAGGAAACCAACAAATCCGCCAAGCAGGCCTTCACCGAAGCCCGCGCCGCGATCCTGCTCTACAAGGAAGATGCGACCGAGGCCGAGAAGATCGAATCCATTGCGATCATCAAGGGGCGCGGCGATCAGGACGCGCTGGCGCTGCTCACCAGCCTGCCTAGCGACCAGACCGTCGGCGTCGCGCGCAGCGCGGCCAGCGCCGTCACGGCAATCAACAGCCGGCAGACACTGTGGTCGATCGGTCAGAACGCCTGGTATGGATTGTCGCTCGGCTCGGTTCTCCTGCTCGCCGCCATCGGTCTCGCCATCACCTTCGGCGTGATGGGCGTCATCAACATGGCGCATGGCGAGATGGTGATGATCGGCGCCTATGTCACCTTCGTGGTGCAGGACGTGATCCGCACCAGCTATCCTGGCCTGTTCGATTATTCGCTGCTGATGGCGGTGCCGCTCGCCTTCATCGTCGCTGGTCTGCTCGGTATCGTCATCGAGCGCACCATCATCCGCTTCCTCTATGGCCGCCCGCTGGAAACTCTGCTGGCGACCTGGGGGCTGTCGCTGGTGCTGCAACAGGCGGTGCGCACCATGTTTGGCCCGACCAATCGCGAGGTCGGCAATCCCTCATGGATGTCCGGCGCATTCGAGCTGGGTCAGCTCACCATCACCTACAACCGGCTCTGGATCCTGTGCTTCACGCTTGCCGTGTTTGCGATCCTGCTGGCGATGCTGCGCTACACCTCGATCGGACTCGAGATGCGCGCCGTCACCCAGAATCGCCGCATGGCCGCGTCCATGGGCATCGCAACCTCGCGCGTGGATGCGCTGACCTTCGGTCTCGGCTCCGGCATTGCGGGCATTGCCGGCGTGGCGCTCTCTCAAATCGACAACGTCTCGCCCAATCTCGGCCAGAGCTACATTATCGACAGTTTCATGGTCGTGGTGTTCGGCGGCGTCGGGAATCTGTGGGGCACGCTTGTCGGTGCGTTCTCGCTCGGCATCGCCAACAAGTTCCTGGAGCCGGTCGCCGGCGCCGTGCTTGGCAAGATTGCCATCCTGGTGCTGATCATCCTGTTCATTCAGAAACGGCCGCGCGGTCTGTTCGCGCTCAAGGGCAGGGCGATCGAAGCATGACGCCGCATTTCCTCACCCGAACGCTGGACCGCAGCGCCACGATCTTCCTGCTGATCGTCGCCGCCGTCGGCATTCTCATTCCGCTGTCGAACCTTTTGCTGCCGGCGGACTCGCCGCTGCAGGTACCGACCTATCTGATGGCGCTGTTCGGCAAATATGTCTGCTACGCCATTCTCGCGCTCTCGATCGATCTGATCTGGGGCTATTGCGGCATTCTCTCGCTCGGTCACGGTGCCTTCTTCGCGCTCGGCGGTTACGCCATGGGCATGTATCTGATGCGCCAGATCGGCTCCCGCGGCGTCTATGGCAACCCGATCCTGCCGGACTTCATGGTGTTCCTGAACTACAAGGCACTGCCATGGTACTGGTATGGCTTCGACATGTTCTGGTTCGCGGCGGCGATGGTGCTGATCGCGCCGGGCATCCTGGCTTTCGTGTTCGGCTGGCTCACCTTCCGCTCGCGCGTGTCAGGCGTGTATCTGTCGATCATCACCCAGGCGATGACCTATGCGCTGCTGCTGGCCTTCTTCCGTAACGATTTCGGCTTCGGCGGCAATAACGGCCTGACCGATTTCAAGGACATCCTCGGATTCAACGTGCAGGCCGACGGCACGCGTGCGGCGCTGTTCGCGCTGAGCTGTCTGGCGCTGATCATAGGCTTCCTCGTCTGCCGTGCCATCGTCACCTCGAAGCTCGGCAGGGTGCTGATCGCCATACGCGACGCGGAATCCCGCACAAGATTTTTGGGCTACCGTGTCGAATCCTACAAGCTGTTCGTGTTCACGCTGTCGGCCTGCATGGCCGGCGTTGCGGGTGCGCTCTATGTGCCGCAGGTGGGTATCATCAATCCCGGTGAATTCGCCCCGGCGAACTCGATTGAAGCAGTCATCTGGGTCGCGGTCGGTGGCCGTGGCACGCTGGTCGGTGCGGCGCTCGGCGCGGTCGTGGTCAACTACGCCAAGACGGTGTTCACGTCCGGCGCCCTTGCTCCCTACTGGCTGTTCATGCTGGGCGCGCTATTCATTCTTGTCACGTTGCTGCTGCCCAAGGGCATCATCGGCACCTTCAATGCATGGTCGGAAAGCCGCAAAGCCAGCAATAGCGCGAATGCCGATAGCGCCGCAGCGGAAGATGGTGTCACCAAACCTCATCTGGCGGAGAAGGCGTGATGACCGTGATTGAAACGCCAGCCCCCGCAACGCCCGCCTCCCACGCGCCTGCTGTGATCGATCCCGTGGTTGCGGCACGCGAGGCGGAAGCACGGCAGAAGCGCATCACCTCGGCGCAGCTCTATCTCGACGGCGTCCATGTGTCGTTCGATGGCTTCCATGCCATCAACAACCTGTCGATGGTGCTCGCTCCCGGCGAGATGCGCGCCATCATCGGCCCCAACGGTGCCGGCAAGACCACGATGATGGATATCATCACCGGCAAGACCAAGCCGGACGAGGGCGACGTCTATTTCGACGGCATTCACGACCTGACGCTGCTGGATGAGACCAAGATCGCCGAGCTCGGCATCGGCCGCAAATTCCAGAAGCCGACGGTGTTCGAGAGCCAGACGATTTACGACAATCTCCTGCTGGCGCTGAATGTCGATCACAGCGTGCGCGGCACGCTGTTCTGGCGCGGTAGCCGGGGCGAGGCAGAGCGCATCGACAAGGTGCTTGAGACCATTCGCCTCACGGACTCGCGCGATCGGCTCGCCGGCAATCTCTCGCATGGCCAGAAGCAGTGGCTCGAAATCGGCATGCTGCTGGCGCAGGACCCCAAGCTCCTGCTGGTGGACGAGCCCGTCGCGGGCATGACCGACGTGGAGACGCATCAGACCGCCGAACTGCTGAAGGCGATCAACCGCGATAACAAGACCGTCATGGTGGTCGAGCACGACATGACCTTCGTGCGCGAGCTCGGCGTCAAGGTGACATGCCTGCATGAAGGCACGGTGCTGGCCGAAGGCACCATCGATCAGGTGTCGACCAATGACCGCGTGGTCGAAGTGTATCTGGGGCGATAGAGTATGCTCAAAGTCGATAATATCAGCCTCTATTACGGTGCAGCCCAGGCGCTGCGCGGCGTCACGGTCTCGGCGGAGCCCGGCAAGGTCACCTGTGTCCTCGGCCGCAATGGCGTCGGCAAGACGTCGCTGCTGCGCGCCATGGTCGGCCAGCAGGCGATTTCGTCAGGCTCCATCACTTTCGATGGTCAGGACATCTCGACGCTGAAGCCGTTCGAGCGGGCGCGGCGCGGCATTTCCTTCGTGCCGCAGGGCCGCGAGATCTTTCCGCTGCTCACGGTGGAAGAAAACCTCAAGACCGGCTACGCGCCGCTGAAGCGCGCCGACCGCAACATTCCCGACGATGTGTTCTCGCTGTTTCCGGTGCTGAATTCGATGCTCGGCCGGCGCGGCGGCGATCTGTCCGGCGGCCAGCAGCAGCAGCTCGCCATTGGCCGTGCGCTGGTGATGCGACCGAAGCTCCTGCTGCTGGATGAGCCGACCGAAGGCATCCAGCCCTCGATCATCAAGGATATCGGCCGCGCGATTTCCTATCTGCGCTCCCTCGGCAATATCGCCATCGTCCTCGTGGAGCAGTATCTCGACTTTGCCTGCGAACTCGGCGACAACTTCGCCGTGATGGACCGCGGCGCGGTGAAATACACCTGCGACCGCTCGACGCTTGATCCCGCCGAGATCAGCCGCCAGATGGCGCTGTAACGCGGGCTCAAAGCCGGAGAATGCATGCAGGCTGACAACACCACGCTGTCGCCCTCGGCGATCTTTGCCGCCAACCGTGCCCGCGGCGCGGTGACGTTCGACGTGCATCTGCTGGAGGGCAAGACCCGCCGCCGCCAGCTCCATGAATCCGGCTCGCTGCGCGTGCGCTTTCCTTCTCCCGAAGATCACGGCTTGTCTGCGATGTTCGTCAACACCGCCGGCGGTGCCGCAGGCGGCGACCGTTTCGATATCGACATCGCGGCCGGCGAGGGCACCAGCCTGACAGTGACCACGGCAGCCGCCGAGAAGATCTATCGCTCCCATGGCCCCGCCGCCGAAATCAACATCGCGCTAAAGGCCGAGGCCGGCGCGCATCTGTCCTGGCTGCCGCAGGAAACCATCCTGTTCGATCAGGCCCGCACCATCAGGCGCATCGATATCGATCTGGCCGATCGCGCGACGCTTTTGCTTTGCGAGATCGTCGTGTTCGGTCGTGCGGCCATGGGCGAGGTGATGCGGACGGGATCTTTCGTCGACCGCTGGCGCCTGCGTCGCGGTGGCAGGCTGGTGTTCGCGGAAAACGTGCGGCTGGATGGCGATATCGCCGCGAAACTGGCCAGACCGGCAATCGGCAATGGCGCGGTGGCCATCGGCACGGCGCTGATCGTGCCCGGCGATGAAGCACTCATTGAGCGGCTACGCGAAGCCACGGATGGCGCTGGCGGCGAGGTTGGTATCTCCTGCTGGAACGGCTTTGCAATGGCCCGCTTCTGTGCACAAGATGCGGCGAAGCTGCGTACCGACATGATGGCGGTGCTTGGACGATCAGGCGCGATGCTGCCGCGCATGTGGCTCAACTAAACTTATTCAGAGACCTGCAATGAACCTGTCTCCCCGCGAAAAAGACAAGCTCCTGATCTCGATGGCCGCCATCGTGGCGCGACGCCGGTTGGAGCGCGGCGTCAAGCTCAACCATCCCGAGGCCATCGCCATCATCTCCGATTTCATCGTCGAGGGCGCGCGCGACGGCCGCACCGTTGCCGAGCTGATGAAATCCGGCGCCGAGGTCATCACCCGCGCGCAATGCATGGACGGCATCGCCGAGATGATCCACGACATTCAGGTGGAAGCGACATTCCCCGACGGGACGAAGCTCGTCACGGTGCACGAACCGATCCGCTAGTTTAAACTCCGTCATGCCCGGGCTTGACCCGGGCATCCATCTTCAGCGCTCTAAGGCGTGGATGGCCGGGTCAAGCCCGGCCATGACACCGAGAAAATCGAGAGGTCACATGATTCCCGGCGAACTCTTCATCCAGGACGGCGAGATCGAACTCAATGCCGGTCGCAAGACCGTGACATTGACTGTGGCGAACTCCGGCGACCGGCCGATCCAGGTCGGCTCGCACTATCATTTCTTCGAGACCAATCCGGCGCTGAAATTCGATCGCAAGAAGGCCCGAGGCATGCGCCTCGACATCGCTGCCGGCACGGCCGTGCGCTTCGAGCCGGGCCAGAGCCGCGATGTGCAACTGGTGGAGCTCGCCGGCAAACGCACGATCTATGGTTTCCGCGGCGACGTGATGGGCAAGCTCTGAGCGCCTAGCCGCCGGCGCTGTCCATCATGAACGAGCGGAAATATCGATCGATGGCCAGCGATATCAGGATGACCGAGACGAACAGAAGACAGCTGTACAATGACCAACGTCCGATATCGTTACGGAACGATCGGATGCCAAGGATCACGAACCAGATGCCCAGAGCGATGCTGAACCAGTTGAACCAGGTGACGAGGATCGCTTCAGCGGCGTCCAGTTCGGCAATGAAGCCATCCGGAAATCCGAGCCACATGACGTGGGTCATGTATAGCCAGAACGTCAGTGCGAACAGCAGGCATGCCGCAGCAAATGGATAGACGTTCTTCCATCTCACGATATCGGTCTCCGTCTCAGATCCCGACGCCGCGCGCCTTGTTGGGGTGCGCCAAGCTATGGAAGTCGCGGGTCACGCCGTCAATGAACGAAGGCGCAGGCAAGCGTACCGTGTATGGATTCCGCAGCGACGTAATGGTGAAGTTATGATTGTTGGGAATGTGACGGCCGTCGTGCTCCCTCCCCCCTTGCGGGGGAGGGGCGGGGAGGGGGGTATGCCACACAACGAGGTCGGCGAGTTTCAGCGCGGTCGCGCCAAGGAACTGCGGCGCGTAATGACTCGCGCCGAGACCTTGCTGTGGCGACAGCTAAAGGCACATCGTCTGGCATATTTGGGTTTTCGTCGACAAGCCCCGATGGGTGTTTACATTGCTGATTTCGTTTCCCATGCGAGCAAGCTCATTGTCGAAGTCGATGGTGAAAGCCATGATTTTGTAGAGCGCATCGCGCACGACGCGCGCCGCGACGCTTGGTTTGCCGCGCGTGGCTATCGCGTCCTTCGTTTCAGTAATGACGATGTCATGAAGAATCTCGAAGGTGTTGTCCTCGCGATCGGCGAGGCCGCGACCTGTGGCACACCCCCCTCCCTGACCCTCCCCCGCAAGGGGGGAGGGAATACTCCGGCCAATGGAGCGAAAACATGCCCGTGAAAATCAAACGCTCCGTCTATGCCGACATGTTCGGCCCGACCACCGGCGATCGCGTGCGGCTCGCCGACACCGATCTGATCATCGAGGTCGAGAAGGACTTCACCATCTATGGCGAGGAGGTGAAGTTCGGCGGCGGCAAGGTGATCCGCGACGGCATGGGGCAGTCGCAGGCGACGCGCGCGCAGGGCGCCGTCGATACCGTCATCACCAACGTGCTGATCGTCGATCACTGGGGCATCGTGAAAGCCGACGTGGCACTCAAGGGCGGCATGGTCCACGCCATCGGCAAGGCCGGCAATCCCGATATCCAGCCGGGCGTGACCATCAATGTCGGTCCCGGCACCGACGTCATCGCGGGTGAGGGCAAGATCCTCACCGCCGGCGGCTTCGACAGCCATATCCATTTCATCTGCCCGCAGCAGATCGAGCACGCGCTGATGTCGGGTGTCACCTCGATGCTCGGGGGAGGCACCGGCCCGTCGCATGGCACTTTCGCGACGACCTGTACGCCCGGTCCATGGCACATCGCACGGATGATCCAGTCCTTTGATGCGTTCCCGGTCAATCTCGGCATTTCCGGCAAGGGCAATGCCTCGAAGCCCGCGCCGCTGGTGGAAATGATCAATGCCGGTGCCTGTGCGCTGAAGCTGCACGAGGACTGGGGCACCACGCCTGCCGCGATCGACAACTGCCTCAGCGTCGCCGACGACTACGACGTGCAGGTGATGCTGCACTCCGACACGCTGAACGAGTCTGGCTTCGTCGAGGACACCATCAAGGCCTTCAAGGGTCGTACCATCCACGCCTTCCACACCGAAGGTGCCGGCGGCGGTCACGCACCTGATATCATCAAGGTCGCGGGCCTCAAGAACGTGTTGCCGTCGTCGACCAATCCGACGCGGCCATTCACCCGCAACACCATCGATGAGCATCTGGACATGCTGATGGTGTGCCACCATCTCGATCCGTCGATTGCGGAAGATCTGGCATTTGCCGAAAGCCGCATCCGCAAGGAGACGATCGCTGCCGAAGACATCCTGCACGATCTCGGCGCGCTCTCGATGATGTCTTCGGACAGTCAGGCCATGGGCCGGCTCGGCGAAGTCATCATCCGGACGTGGCAGACCGCCGACAAGATGAAGAAGCAGCGCGGTTCGCTGAAGGAAGACAAGGGCAACAACGACAATTTCCGCGTCAAGCGCTACATCGCGAAATACACGATCAACCCCGCCATCGCCCATGGCGTCTCGAAGCTGATCGGCTCGGTAGAGAAGGGCAAGATGGCGGATCTGGTGCTGTGGTCGCCGGCGTTCTTCGGCGTCAAGCCGGATCTCGTCATCAAGGGCGGCTCCATCGTCGCGGCGCCGATGGGCGATCCGAACGCATCGATCCCGACGCCGCAGCCCGTGCATTATCAGCCGATGTTCGGCGCCTTCGGCCGCGCGCTGACCCAGTCGTCGGTGGTGTTCACATCCGGTGCGGCGGTGGCCGGCGGTCTCGCCAAGAAGCTCGGCATTCAGAAGTCGCTCTATGCGGTGGAAAATGTCCGCGACGGCATCTCGAAGAAGAGCATGATCCATAACGGCGCGACGCCGAAGATCGAGGTGGATTCGGAGACCTATGAGGTGAGGGCGGATGGCGAACTTTTGACCTGCGAGCCGGCCGAAGTGCTGCCGATGGCGCAGAGGTACTTTATGTATTGAAGCACTCCGTCGCCGTCCCCGCCTTCGCGGGGACGATGAATGAGGGGTCTTCGAAAGCCCCCTTCCTCCCCCTCGCATTCCCCCCTAATGTCCTTCCCGGCATTCTTAGCCATAACAACAAACCGGGAGGACTCCCCTTGATCTACGTCGTTGCCACTTTGTCCGTGAAACCCGAAGCCCGCGCCGAACTGATCGAAGCTGCCAAGGCTTGTATCGCCGAGACCCGCAAGGAAGCGGGTAATATCGCCTATGATCTGCACGAGAGCGTCACCGATCCGACCCGCATGGTGTTCGTCGAGCAGTGGGAGAATGCCGAGGCGCTGGTGCCGCACCGAACGCAGGAGCATATGAAGACCTTCGGCCGCGTCGCGGTGAAATGCTTCAGCGCGCCTCCGAAGATCGAAATCATCACCCCGGCTGACGTCGTGGTGCGTTAAACCAAACGAGAGAGTTCATGATCCGCGCGACTGAGGTCAAAGGCCAATACAACTGGACAGAGGCGGCGGCAGACACCGTCGTTCTCGACTTCGACGATCGTCATCGTCGCCGCATGGCGATGACGGGGACGCGCGGACTGGAATTCCTGCTCGATCTCGAAAACGCCATCGCCTTGCGCGGCGGCGATGCGCTGGTGCTGGAAGACGGCCGCTTGATCGAGGTGGTCGCAGCGCCGGAGCCGCTGATCGAGATCCGTGGTACCGATCCCGGCCATCTGGTGCGGCTCGCCTGGCATCTCGGCAACCGCCATCTGCCGACGCAGATCATGGCCAAGGGGCTGCGCATCCGCAGCGACCATGTGATCGAGGAAATGGTGAAGGGCCTCGGCGCCAAGGTGATCGAGATCGAGGCACCGTTCGATCCCGAAGGCGGCGCCTATGCCGCTGCGCATGAGCCGGCCGGACATGGGCATCACGGTCATCACGATCATGCTCATCACGACCATGGACACAGTCACGACGATCATGGGCACGACCACCATGGCCACAGCCATGACGCGCCCGGTCATGCCGGCCATGGCCATGACCAGCATGTCCATGACGAGCATTGCGGTCACGATCACGATAATCACGATCATCACCATGATCACGACAGCAAGCACGACCACCATCGTCACTCTCATGCTCATGACCACAAATAGACCGGCGGACAACAGTTCGCTGAACAACTCTCCCGCCTTGTCTGCCGACGAAGGCGCTGCGCTGTACCGGCTGATGACCTGGCTGTCGCCGGCTTTTCCTGTCGGCGCGTTTTCCTATTCCAGCGGCATCGAATGGACGGTGGAAGCGGGCGACATCACTGATGCTGCAAGCCTGCAGGACTGGCTGTCGGCGATGCTGTCCGATGGCGCAGGTTTTTGCGATGGCGTGTTTCTCGCTCATGTACACCGCGCGGCATCTGACGGCGACGACGAGGCATTGCGCGAGGTTGCCGAACTCGCCAGCGCCTTCGTGCCATCAAGGGAGCGTCAGCTGGAGACCACCACGCAAGGCAAGGCCTTCATCGAGATCGCGCGCAATGCCTGGTCGCATGAGGGTATGGAGCGGCTGATCGCGATATGCGACAGCCCGATCGTCTATCCCGTTGCCGTCGGACTTGTGAGCGCCACCCATGGCGTTCCGCTGTCGGCAACCATGCATGGTTTTTTTCACGCGGTGGTCTCGAACTGGATTTCCGCTGGCGCGCGGTTGGTGCCGCTCGGTCAGACCGACAGCCAGCGCGTACTTGCAGCGCTGGAGCCCGTCGTCGTGACCACAGGCCATCGCGCCATGGCCGCATCCCTCGACGATCTCGGCGGCGCGACATTCCGTTCTGATATCGCCAGCATGCGTCACGAGACGCAGTATACGCGGTTGTTCAGGTCATGATGGCTCCAGCTCAAATCACACACCAGACCCCTCATGGTCGCCTGAACGCAATCGCGTTCAGGCTGGAGGAGCGCGCCGCTTGGCGCGCGTCTCGAACCATGAGTTGCTTGGCGCATCCTTCGAGACGCGGCGAAGCCGCCGCTCCTCAGGATGAGGGCCGTCGCTTCATCCTCAACCGAAAGCACCCCTGACATGTCCAGTTTTCACGGTCCGCTCCGCGTCGGCATTGGCGGTCCCGTCGGCTCCGGCAAGACCGCGCTGATGGACCTGCTGTGCAAGACCATGCGCGAGCGCTACGACATCGCGGCGATCACCAATGACATCTACACGAAGTGGGACGCCGAATATCTGGTGCGCTCGGGCTCGCTGACAGCGGATCGCATTGCTGGCGTCGAAACCGGCGGCTGTCCGCATACGGCGATCCGCGAGGACGCCTCGATGAACCTCGCCGCCGTTGCCGATATGCGCGTCAAGTTTCCCGATCTCGATATGGTGCTGATCGAATCCGGCGGCGACAATCTCGCGGCGACCTTCTCGCCGGAACTGGCCGATATCACCATCTACGTCATCGACGTCGCAGCCGGCGACAAGATTCCCTCCAAGGGTGGGCCGGGCATCACGCGCTCCGACCTGCTGGTGATCAACAAGATCGACCTTGCGCCCTATGTCGGAGCTTCGCTCGAGAAGATGGACGTCGACGCCAAACGGATGCGCGGGGTCAGGCCCTTCGTGATGACCAATATGAAGACGCAGGAAGGTCTCGACCGGATTATCTCATTCATTGAGAGCAAGGGCGGCCTCAAGGCCAAGGCAGTCGCCTGAGACTTGTGAATAAGGCCTCTGCCGTAGTCTCACGAGCGGGCTTCGACTTGAGGCGTTCATATTGGGTTGGCTATAACGACGGGCTGGTCGACGCCCGTCGGCCAATGTGTCGTGTGATATTGCGTTAAGCCTGTTTTTCAAGATTTGTCCGGTCCGGAAATAATTTCCATCGAGCTGGAACCAAATTGTTCCGGCATGATTGGCATACTCCTGAGCCGCTGACCCGGCAGCAACGTCTCCTAATTTCCCGAGTATCCGTGTGGTCCGGCTTGGTTTCATCATCGCATTACTGGCACTGGTCGGAGCTCTGCTCTCCGGCCTTGCGGCCTATCGCGTGCATGACCAGGAGCTGGCGATCGAGAATATCGCGCTGGGCCGGGCCGTGGATATCCATGCCAGCCTGGTGCAGGAGCGTTTGACCGAGCGCGAATTGCTGGCGCGCGTCGCAGCCGGGCTGTTTCGTGCGCCGACGGTCATGAAGGCCAATATGCTGCAGCCGCTGCGGGCCTCGATCTACGCCTTCAAGACCGATTTCGCGATTGCCGCCTGGATCGCTCGCCTGCAGCCGAACGAATTGGCGGCCGCCAGCGCGGAGCTGGCCAGTGCCGGCTACCGCAATCCCACGATCCGCAGCTACAACGACGATCGCCTCGATGCCAGGGCGCTCGGGCAGCCGCTCGACGTGCTGATGGATGTGGAGCCGCGCAATTCCGTCACCGAAGGCTTTGCCGGTCGCGCCCTGAATTTCTCTCCCGTCACAGGGCCAACGCTGGTGCGCGCCGTGAACGAGGGCAAGCCGGTCGCCTCCAGCCCCACGCCGCTGCAGCAGCCCGATGGACCGCTGGGATTGGTACTGGTGACGCCAGTTGTGCCCGAAGGCGATCCCGCGCCGGCCGGCTTCGTGTCGTTCTCCTATGAGCTCGGGCCCCTGATGCTGGCCAATGACGAGATGTCATTGTTCTCGGTGGCGCTGAAAGATCCGCGCGTCGCTGACGGCGAAATCGTCGCCGACGACGATGGCAGGGTAACGGCGCGCCCGCTGGTGGCGAATGGTCCTGCGCTGGCAGTCCTGCGCACGGTTTCGTTCGGCGGGCGTGACTGGTCGCTGGGCTATTACCCGAAGATCAATACCGAGCTGCGCGCGCAGCGCACCGCGATCATCGTCGGTGGGTTCGGCCTCGCGCTGACGGCCATTGTTTGCGGGCTGTTTGGCTATGTCTCCTACGCCAATCTGCGGCTGCGGCGCGAGGTGGAGATACGCATCGGCTTCGAACGTCGACTGACCGCCGTCATCGACGAGCTCAATCATCGCGTGAAGAACATTTTGGCGGTGATCCAGTCGATCGTGACGCGCACGCTGCGTCATGGCTCCGACGTGGACAGCGCGCGCGATCTCCTGATCGGCCGTATTCACGCGATGTCGAATGTCGTGTCGCTGCTGAGCGAGAGCCAGTGGCAGGGCGTGCAGCTCAAGGGTCTGTTCGAGGCGCGAGCGATCCCGCATGCCGATCGTATCGCACTGGAAGGTCCGGATATCATTGTCAGCGCGCGCGCCGCGCAGAGCCTGTCGCTGCTGTTCTTTGAACTGGCCTCGCATTCCGATGAGGGCCTGTCGCTGGTGGGTAAACATCCGCATATCGTTGCGCATTGGGAGATCACGGGCAGTGAGCCGGATGGGCTGTTCAACTTCCGCTGGGAAGAGTTCAACACCAGCGAAGCAACGCGGCGGCCGGACAGCGATTTCGGTCTTGTGCTGCTCGATCGCGTGGCGCCGGAAGCGCTGGGTGGTACGGCGAAGCGCTACTTCACCGACGTGTCCTACGTCTATGAACTGACGGCACCCGTCGAAACGGTGATCGACATGACCGAGCGCGACCGGACAGAAGCGCTGGCGAAGCCGATCAGATAATCGATCCGCTTTGCCAATCGAAGCGATTTCCCTCACCTGGCTTGCGGGAAGAGGAGAGTGCGCCACGCGGTGTCGGAACAATGTTCTTTATCGGAGCATGATCTCTCGACAAACGATCTCGTTTGTCGGCGAAAACCGGCATCCACTTTTCGGGATCATGCTCTAGCTTCCATGGACCCAACAAAAAAGCCGGCGTTTCCGCCGGCTTTCGTATTCGTTGTATCCGCTGCGCCTGTTAGTGCGCAGCTTCCAGAGCGGCAGCTTCCGCCTTGGCGATGGTACCCTTGACCGCGGTCTGCACCTTTTCAAAGGCGCGGACTTCGATCTGTCGGACACGCTCGCGCGAGACGCCGAACTCCGAGGCCAGATCTTCCAGCGTCATCGGTTCATCGGCGAGGCGACGAGCCTCGAAGATGCGCCGTTCGCGCGGGTTGAGGACACCGATGGCGCCGTTCAGCGCCTGACGGCGATGATCGAACTCCTCGTGTTCCGCCATGATGGTTTCCTGATTGGGCGAGTTATCGACCAACCAGTCCTGCCATTCGCCGGCTTCGCCGTCGTCACGGATCGGTGCGTTGAGCGACGCGTCGCCACCGAGGCGGCGGTTCATGTCGATCACGTCCTGTTCCGTCACGCCGAGACGCGTGGCGATCAGCTTGACCTGGTCGGGGCGAAGATCGCCTTCGTCCAGGGCGGAAATCTTGCTCTTCGCCTTGCGCAGGTTGAAGAACAGCTTCTTCTGGTTCGCGGTGGTGCCCATCTTCACGAGCGACCACGAACGCAGGATGTACTCTTGAATCGAGGCCTTGATCCACCACATGGCGTAGGTGGCCAGGCGGAAGCCTTTCTCCGGCTCGAAGCGTTTCACAGCCTGCATCAGACCGACGTTGCCTTCCGAGACAACTTCGGAGATCGGCAGACCGTAGCCGCGATAGCCCATGGCGATCTTGGCGACGAGTCGCAGATGGCTGGTCACAAGGTGATGTGCCGCGTCGCGATCGTCGTGCTCGCGCCAACGCTTGGCAAACATATATTCCTGCTGAGGTTCCAGCATCGGAAACTTGCGGATCTCGGCGAGGTAATGCGAGAGGCCGGATTCTCCATTGAGAACCGGAAGGGTAGCTGTACGGGCCATTATGATGCCCTCCAGTGGTTCAGACCCCCGATAGCGGCGGGCCAGGCAGCGAGCGCTTTGTTAAAGCCGCCCTGGCTGCGATGTTCCGCGTCTCATTTGACGCAGGTGCAACATACACCCTACTACAAGCGTATTGAAAGTGAATTCCCTGTCACGTTCCCGTGGGGCAAATATAAGCGTTTGGAAAGGCTTACTTTTTTATATGCATCTGCGTCATTCTGGCACGGCCATATGGGCTCTCAGAACCGCCAAATCGTGAGGAAGCTCGCTGGTCCACTCCAGAATCTCGCCCGTGCGAGGGTGCTCCAGAGCCAGCAAATAGGCGTGAAGCGCCTGCCGGTCGAGCGCTTCCAGCGCCGCGCGGCTCTTCACGCCCAGCGACGACGCCTTGGTCTTGAAATGCGAGCCATAGACCGAATCCCCCATCAGCGGATGCTGGATATGCGCCAGATGCACACGGATCTGGTGCGTCCGGCCAGTCTCGAGCTGACAAGCCAACAGGGACGCGATCGGTTTGCCGTGGCGATCCGGGAATTCCTGCAGCACTTCCCAGTGGGTGACGGCATCGCGGCCGCCTTCGCGGACGGCCATTTTCTCGCGGGCATGGGGATGCCGGTCGATCGGCGCTTCGACGGTGCCGCGTGGCCGGTTCGGAATGCCCCAGGCAAAGGCCATATAGCCGCGCCGCATCTCGTTGGTGCGGCCGTGATCGGCGAATTGCGCCGTCAGCGACGCATGGGCGGCGTCGTTCTTGGCGACCACCATCAATCCGGTGGTGTCCTTGTCCAGCCGGTGCACGATGCCGGGCCGCTTGACGCCGCCGATCCCCGACAAAGACGCGCCGCAATGGGCGATCAGCGCATTCACCAGAGTGCCGGTTTCATGGCCGGCGGCGGGATGCACGACCAGGCCCTTGGGTTTGTTGATGACGATGATGTCCTCGTCCTCGAACACGATATCGAGGGCGATATCCTCGCCTTCGGGCTCCGGCGCGATGGCCGGCGGGACGTCGATTGTGATCGTATCGCCGGCAGCGACATGATAAGCGGGGTCGCGCACGGGGGTGGGGTCCTGCGAAGACCGGGTGATCGTCACCTGGCCGGCGAGGATCAGCGCCTTCAGCCGCGACCGCGACAAAGCCGGGCTGCGCACGGCGAGCACGCGATCGAGCCGGGTCGAGCCTTCGTCGCCCTGCACCGTGACATCCAGCCGTTGATCGTTCATTCCGTAAAGCCTTACCTGACAGAAGCGTGTTGCTTCGAGAGCCGTGAATTAAGAGACGAGTGCTTGCATGACCCAGCCCGCCGCAGATAGCGCGCCCGAACCGACCCTTGAACAGGCCGCCATGATCGCGCGCGTCCGCCGCATGATGCTGATCGCGGGCCTGACCACCGCCTTGGGCGTCGGCGCGCTGCTCGTCGTGATCGGCTACCGCCTTTTCCGCGCGGATGGAAGCACTGTCACGTCCACGACGACTGCGACCCTGCCGAAAGGCGCCAAAATCCTCTCCACGGGGGTAGCCGGCGACCGGATCGTGCTGACGCTGGACGTCGGCGGCAGCACCGAAATCCGCACGTTTGACGCCAAGAGCCTGAAACCCGCCGGAACGCTGAAATTCGCCAGCGAGCCCTGAGGTCCGCTTGCGAACCCCAAGGGTTCGCCTGCGAACCATAACCATATTAGTGGGCGAGGGGGCGACAGCATCTTGCAGCCACCGCCATTCCCGGCTATCCCCTCCCGCGCACGCTCCGTTCGTCTAACGGTTAGGACATGGCCCTCTCAAGGCTAAAATAAGGGTTCGATTCCCTTACGGAGCGCCATTCAGTACTCATCTGCGAACCCGGATTGGACCCATTTCGGCTGGCCAAGACCGCTCTTTCGAGCACGTCCTTGCTTCCTTTGATGCGGATTTGGGTATCGTCGACCTCGATCACCTCGATCAAGTCCTGCGAGCAGCAGGCGGTGATGGTGCTGCACCGGACCCGCTTGATGCTGATGCGCTAACGCATTCAGTTGTCCAATGCGATCCGGGGGCACATGGCGCAAAGCAGACGCTTCGGTCATCGATGCATAATTTGTTTGAGGAATGCACGGGTTCGATCCTGTTTCGGATCCGAAAAAAAGCCGGCCGGCGCGCCTTCCTCGATGATCCGGCCAGCGTCCATGAACACCACGCGGTCGGCGACCGTGCGCGCGAAGCCCATCTCGTGGGTGACGCAGACCATGGTCATGCCTTCGCGGGCGAGGCCGACCATGACGTCGAGCACCTCCTGGATCATTTCCGGATCAAGCGCCGAGGTAGGCTCGTCGAATAGCATGATCTGCGGCTTCATGCACAGCGCACGCGCGATGGCGACGCGCTGCTGCTGGCCGCCGGAGAGCTGGCTCGGATATTTATCGGCCTGTTCAGAGATCCGTACGCGCTCAAGAAAATAGCGCGCGACCTCGTCGGCCTCCTGCCTTGTTGCGCCGCGGATCTTGCGTGGCGCGATGGTGAGGTTCTGCAGCACGGTCAGATGCGGAAACAGGTTGAACTGCTGGAACACCATGCCGACATCGCGGCGAACCACGTCGACATTGCGCGTCGAGTGATCGAGCTCGACGCCATTCACCACGATGCGGCCGTCGCGATGTTCTTCCAGCCGGTTAATGCAACGGATCATGGTCGACTTGCCGGACCCCGAAGGCCCGCAGATCACGACACGTTCGCCGCGCGCCACCGTGAAGTCGATGCCCTTGAGCACTTGGACGTCGCCATACCATTTGGTGACACCGGACATCTGAATGATCGGTGCGGACGTCTCCGCAGGCGCTTGCATCATGGTGCTCTCCGAAACGTTGCTCATGACGCCATCCAGCCGCCATCGACGAGGATGTTTTCGCCCGTCATGAAAGTTGCCTCGTCGGAGGCCAGAAACAGCGCTGCATTGGCGACGTCGTCGGGACGGCCCAGCCGCGGCATCGGCGTGCGGCTGGTGGAGTAGTCCATCCAGCGCGGTTCCGCGGCGCGGCCCGGTTTGCCGGTGACGATCTTGCCGGGCGCGACTGCGTTGCAGATGATGTGATCCTTCGCGTAATCCGCCGCGATCTGCCGCGTCATGTAGACGACCCCGGATTTGGAGGTGCCATAGGCGATGTCTTCCGGGCAGGCGATCATGCCGTGTTGCGAGGAGATGTTGACGAGGCGGCCGCGGGCCTCGTTGCGGATATCCTGCGTCAGCATCTGGTTGACGGCGGCGCGGGACATCAGGAATACGCCGGTGAGGTTGACCGCCAGCGTCCTGTCCCATTCGGCGAGGCTGGTGTCGGTCAGACGTTTGCCGGTGCCGATGGCGGCGTCGTTGACGAGCACGTCGAGGCGGCCGTAGCGCGCAACGGTCTGTTGGACGGCGCGGACGGTGTCGTCCTCCGAGGCGACGTCGATCTGGATGAAATCGACCTCATAACCGTCTGCACGCAGCAGCTCCAATGTCGGAGTGCCGCCTTCGCGCACGTCCATGGTGAGCTCCGCGAGCATGAGCTTCGCGCCCTCGGCAGCAAACCGGCGGGCGATGGCGCGGCCGATGCCCGAGGAGGCGCCGGTGATCAGAACCGACTTTCCAGCCAGACGTTTGCTCAAGCGGGTTCTCCTGCCTGCGGCAACCAGCCGAGATAGTCGCGCGCCGCATCTTCCAGATGATACTGAGGCGCGAAGCCGGCATCCGCGGCCAGTCGCGCAATGTTCAGCGGCGCACGGTCCTTCGGCAGGCCGTAGATCACGTTGCCCTCCGCCTCGATCTCCGCCATCCGCCAGCGGAAGCCGGGCATGTGCGTCGCGATGATCTCGCACCATCGTGGCAGATCGGACAACACACCGCCGCTGACGTGATAGGTGCGGTGCTTCAGCGTGTCGGAGGCGCTCACCCTCGCGACGCCGCGGGCAGCGTCGCGAGAATAGATCCAATCGCCGGCCATGCTGCGCGGGAGAATCGCTTCACGGCCGTCGAAGGCCATACGGAGCACCTGATAATGCGGACTCAGCGCATCGCGGACACCGGTCTGCAATTCCCATGGGCCAAAGACCGGCCCGAGCCGAATCACGCGCACATCGAGCTTGTGAAGGTCGGCGATCCGCAGCGCCGCCTGTTCCGATGCAAGCTTTGTGATGCCGTAGAGCGCGGCTGGCGCCGGCGGCGACAAATCCTCCTCGAACACGCCCGACGCGGCCGGTTGCGAGAAGCCGTACACTGCGACCGAACTGAGCACGGTGACGCGCTTGATGGCGGGTCGCAATGTTACGCGTTCGAGCAGATTGACGGTGCCACCGATATTGACGTCGACGATCTGGCGCGCAGCGTCATGCTCGCGCTGGGCATTCGGCGTCATCGCGGCGGTGTGGATCACGCGGTCGATGCCGGCCGTGTTCAACGCGCGGTCGACGTCGTCGACGCTTGTGACATCGCCGGTGACCAGCGTAGCGCCGGCAAGCTCGGCGCGCATCAGCATGTCGTGGCCGGGGGCTGAGAGGTCGAACAAGATAACGGTCTCGCCGTCGGCGATCAGGCGTTCGGCGAGCGCGAGCCCGATGAAACCGCTGCCGCCGGTGATCAGTGTGGCCATGTCAGCGGGCTTTCAGTGCTTGCCGTTCCAGCCGCGCCACCCAGCGCGCGAACGGATACAGAATGACGAAGAAGATCACCGCGGCCGCCATCAGCGGCGTCGGGTTGTAGGTTTGCTCCTGGGCGACGCGGGCTGAGCGCAGCAGTTCAGGCAGCGCGACCAAGGCGGCAATTGGTGTCGCCTTGACGAGTTCCAGCGAATTGCTGGCGAGCGGCGCCAGCACGTTGCGGATCGCCTGCGGCAACACGATGGAGAACACCACATGCAGCGGCTTGAAACCGAGCGCTCGGGCAGCCTCGGTCTGGCCGTGGGGCACGGACAGGATGCCGGCGCGGAAGATCTCGCCATAATAGCCGGAATTGTTGAGCACGATGGCCAGCACCGCCGCGGTGAAGCCGCCGAGCGTCAGGCCCAGAAACGGCATGCCGTAGAAGATCAGGATCAGCAGCACCACCACGGGAAACGACCTGAACAGGTCGATATAGATCAGTAGCGCGATATTTACCCAGCGGTTCTTGAAGCTGTACAGCACGGCGATGGCGAGGCCGGCGAGAATGCCGAGCGGCAGCGCCACCACCGCCAGTGAGACAGTATAGATCAGCCCCTGCAGCAGCAGCGGATAGACCCGCAACAGCGACTCCCAGTTGGCGAAATTGTCCAGGAAATCTTGCATGCGATCCGCTCAACGCCCCGTGCTGTAGCGATATTCGATCCACCGGCTGGCGATCACCAGCGGCAGGAAGAAGGTGAGGTAGAACGCCGCGGCCAGCGTCAGCGGCGAGGGATTGGCGACCAGCGCCATCACGCTCTGCGCCTGTCCTAGCGTTTCCGGGAGCGATACGGCGGTGCCGAGCGCAGTACCCTTGCTGATGGAGATGGCGCGGTTGGTCAGAAGCGGGATCGCGAGGCGAACGGCCTGCGGCAGGATGATCGTGATCAGCGTCCGTAGCCGGCTGAAGCCGAGCGCGCTCGCGGCATCCCATTGTCCGCGCGGCAGTGCCATGATCGCGGACCAGAAGATCTCGGTGGAAAAGGCCGACAGCACCATGCCGAGCGCCAGCACAGTGGTTGCGAAGGGGGACAGCGTCGGGCCCAGATAAGGCAGGCCAAAATAGATGAAGACGATGACGACGAGCTGCGGCAGCGTGCGCAGCACGTCGACATAAGCGGTGATGATGAAATTGACGGGGCGCAGGTTGGCGCAGCGCAGCAGTGCCAGCGACAGGCCGAACAGCGTGCCGCAGGCAATAATCAAAAGCGATACGATGACCGTCGTGCGAAAGCCCGCGAGCACCTGGGGGAAGGCGCCCGCGATGACTTCTGCATTGAAGTAGTATTCGACGATCCGGTCCATCGGGTGTCCGCCAACCGCGGTCGGACCGGCTCGGGCCGGTCCGGTGTTCGCAGCTATCTTGTCAGAGCAAGCGTGCTACTTGCACGCCGGAACGTGCGAGGTGGGCTCGAAACCCTTGAAGCCGGGAGGACCATAGCCGAAATACACAGTGTCGATGGCCGAGCCGGCATCGGGCGTTGCGCCATACCATTTCTCGTGCAGCTTGCGCAGACGGCCGTCCAACTTCATGCATTCGATGACCGCCTCGACCTTGTTGCGATACTCGGTGTCTTCCAGGCGGAATGCATAGGCGAAGTTGCGGCCGTTGAAGTCCTTGAAACCGACCTTGATCGCCTTGTTCTGGCTGGCGGCATAGACGGTTGTCGGGATCTCATTGAGCGCTGTGAAGGCGCGGCGAGTCAGCACGGCCTGCACCGTGTCGGGGAATACATCGTAGCGCTGCACTTCGAAGCCGTATTTCTCCGCATTGGCGGTGGCCCAGGTATCCGAGATGGTGCCGCGGTTGACGGCGACGGCCTTGCCCTTGAGATCCTCGAAGCCCTTCATCTCGTCGGCGGCGCGGACGATGAAGCCGTTGCCGGTGGAGAATAGCGGCTCGGTATAGAGCATGCGCTCGGAGCGTTCGGCAGTGAGGTTGAGCGGGTTGACGAGGAATTCGGCGCGCTTGGCGAACAGCGCCGCAAATAGGCCGGAGAAATTGATGTCGACGATCTCGACCTTCGGGCGGCCGAGATCTTTGCCGATCTCGTTGATCAGATCCGCACCGAAACCCTCGGGGCCGTTGGGGCCGCGCACCATCCACGGCGCGACGCCGAAGTCGGACGCGACCACCATCGGTTTGTCGGACGGATGATCGGCTTCCTGCGCGCTGGCGCCGCCGGCGAATGCCGCAGTCGACAGCATCAGCGCGAACAGCCAATCCGTGGGTTTCAGTCTCATGGGGACGTCCTTTCGGGTGCGGATGTGGTGGAGATCAGGGCGTGGGGGGATGAGTGGCCTGCCAGTGACGGGCGATGTCGCCGCGCCGGCAGATCCAGGTGTTGTCGTGCTTGGCGACGTGGTCGAGGAAGCGCTGCAGGCCGGCGGCGCGGCCGGGATGGCCGATCAGGCGGGTGTGCAGTCCGACCGACATCATCTTCGGCGCGGTGGCGCCTTCCGCGTAGAGCAAGTCGAAGGCGTCGCGCAGATAGACGAAGAAATCATCCGCCGTTGCCATCGCGCCGCGGCTGAACTTGGCGTCGTTGTTGGCAAGACCGTAAGGCACCACGAGATGCGGCTTGCCGAGCACACGTGTCCAATACGGCAATTCGTCGTTATAGGCGTCAGAGTCGTAGAGGAAACCGCCTTCCTCGACCACGAGGCGCCGCGTGTTCACGCTCGGCCCATAGCGGCAATACCAGCCGAGCGGACGCTCGCCGGTGGTGCGCTTGAGGCTCTCGACGGTCTTGCGAATGCGCTCGCGTTCGTCGGCCTCGGACAGCAACGGATGTCGCTCCCAGCGCCAGCCATGGGCGCAAACGTCGTAGCCATATTCGCGAATGGCGGCGCAGGCTTCGTCGTTGCGTTCCAGCGCCAGCGCGCAGCCCATGACGGTGGCGGTCATGCCGCGCTCGGACAGAAGGCGCAGCACGCGCCAGAAGCCTATGCGGCTGCCATATTCGAACATCGACTCGGCGGCGAGGTCGCGGCCCTCGAAGCCGCCGCCGCCGCCTTCGGTCAGGGCCGCTTCGGTGACGCCGTCGCCATCGGCGAACGACGGCTCGGAGCCTTCTTCGTAGTTGATGCAGAAGTTGAGTGCGATTCTCGCTGCGCCCGGCCATTGCGGATGCGGCGGGGTGCGGCCGTAGCCGACGAAGTCGCGGGTGAGGTGATCATCATGCGGCATCGTTGCGATCCCTATGCGCTCTGCGGCATCACGGCGCGAACGTTGCCTGCGATATCGACGAACACGTCGTCGTCCTGCCGGCCGGTCATGCCCATGGCGACAGCGAATTCCATGGCCGCGCCGAGAACGGTCATGGGATGATGCCAGACATTGCGGGCGAAGGTGATGCTTTGATGTGCTCCGGCGATGAAGCACCGCAGGGTGGCCACATCAGGCAGGCCATCCGGGGCGGCATCGCATACGATCGCCAGGTATTGGCTGCTGCCGAGCGGGATGAAGGTCTGGGCGGAGAACGGATGACGCTCCAGCGTCGTGATTGGCAGGGGCAGACTGCCGAGCCTGGCGGCGCTGCTGATCCAGAAGGAAAAGGTGGCGGCGTCCTCGGTGCGATCGTCCGATGTCGGAAGATAGCGCCGGCGCACGTCGATCGGTCGCTCGGCTACATCGCCGAAGGCGGCAAAGGCGGCCGGGGACAGCGATTCGGCCGCGACGGTGTGGGAAGCAATGTGGTTTGGCGTCATTCAGGCGGGACATCTGGTTGGTCGGCGTTGCGGAGCGGCTTGATATTCCACTGGTATACCAGTGAACCGCCCATGCTGATTTCAGTCAAGCTGCGAAGCCCCAGAAGCTGCGTCAAATTTGGACGGAGTCCGACAAAATTGCGGGCAGCTGCAGAATTTTCGGACATGCACCCGCAGGGATTCTGCCTGATCTCAACCTAACCGTGAGGCTCGGGCAGGAAGATCCCGAACCGTTCGAGCAATCCCTGCCGCACATTAGTGAGATGCAGGATCATCGCCTGACGGGCTGCGGCGGCATCACGATCGATGATGGCATCGATAATCGCCAGATGCTCGCGGGTGGCGGGCAGCAGCCGGCCAGGCTGACGCTCCACATTGCACATACGGATCTTCTGCCGGATTTCTCCAATCAGCTTCTCAAGCGAGCGATTTCCGCAATGCCGTGCGATCTGGTCATGAATTTCATCGTCGAGGGTCCAGTGAACCGTCCCGGACACTGTCGACGCAGCAATGATCTTCTCCAACGCGGTCCTGATCGGTGCAAGGATATCCAGCGCGATGCGGGTCGCCGCAATGAACGTCGCTTCGCTCTCCAACACCATGCGGAGATGGACCAATTCGAGCAATTCCGCCATCTCGATTGTGCGAACCACCACAGTGCCGTTGGACAATTGCTCGAGCCTGCCTTCGCCCAGCAACCGGCTGATGCCAGCCCGCAGCGGAGTCCGCGAGACTTTCAGCCGCAGTGCAAGCCGGCGCTCTTCGATCACCTCGCCGGGCTGCAGCTGTCGCGACTCGATCAGGTTGTGCAGCTTCAAATAGGTTGCGTCTGTTATGCTGCCATTGGTCCGTGCCGGGCGTTTGCTGGTTGATTTCTTTGCTTTGTTGACAGAAGGCACGGACGTTGCTTTCGACGATTGGATAGAAATGCCGCCATATCGGTAGACGTACGGTACGTTCTCGCCGCTGGCCGAGCCGAAGCTCTGGATGAGCCATCCATTCTCAATTGGTGTCACCTTTTATGCAAGACTTCCCGAAATTCCGCTGTCTTTGGATTTCCACATGACCGCTTCTGGCGGTGGGCTCAATTGGTCGGTGCAACACTCTAATCTTTTAGCAAAGATGGAGTGCGGACATGAAGCGGCGACAACGCATTAACTATTCGGCGGCGCAACGATCCGAGATCTGGGATCGTAGGCAAGCAGGCGAACCGATGAGTTCGATCGGACACCGGTTTGACCGCGATTCCTCATTGGTATTCTCGATCATATCGCCGACTGGCGGTATCCGACCGCCTGATCGGTGCCGTGCCAAGCGAGCGCTTAGTCTGTCTGAACGGGAGGAGATTTCTCGTTGGCTCAGCATGCGTCGTTCATTGCGGTCGATCGCGCGTCATTTGGGACGATCTGCTTCAACCATCAGCCGTGAAGTCCAACGCAATGGTGGGGCGGATCGCTATCGGGCAGCCCGGTCCGATCAGGCCGCCTGGGATAGATCGCGACGACCCAAGCTCTGCAAGCTGGCTTGTCGTCCGTTCTTAAGGCGGACAGTATCGACCTTATTGCAGAGACAATGGTCACCGGAACAGATTGCCGGCTGGCTGAAGCGCACGCACACGGCGGAGCCCGAAAAGCAGGTGTCACACGAGACGATCTATCGCAGCCTGTTCATCCAGGCGCGCGGCGTCCTGAAAAAGGAGCTTCTTGAGCACCTGAGAGCAAAGCGTACGGTTCGTCGCTCCAGGCATGCGAGCATGGAACGGAACGGACTCGGCCAGATCAAGAACGCCGTATCCATCAGTGAACGACCGCCTTCCGTCGATGATCGTGCGGTCCCTGGCCATTGGGAAGGCGATCTGATCGGCGGATCGAGGAATAGCTATATCGCAACGCTCGTTGAACGGCATTCGCGTTATGTGATGCTGATCAAGGTCGCGAACAAGGACACC
Organism: Tardiphaga sp. 42S5; assembly: GCF_034044155.1. Taxonomy (NCBI): domain Bacteria; kingdom Pseudomonadati; phylum Pseudomonadota; class Alphaproteobacteria; order Hyphomicrobiales; family Nitrobacteraceae; genus Tardiphaga; species Tardiphaga sp. 42S5. The sequence continues at coordinate 2,445,184 of NZ_CP139027.1, forward strand.
GAAAGCGTTGTCTCGGCGCTGATCAAGCAATCGCGGCGGTTGCCCAGCGAACTTTACAGGTCCCTGACTTGGGACAGAGGCAAGGAGCTCGCCGACCATCAGCGACTGGCATTGGCCACCGACGTCGCCATCTATTTTTGTGACCCCCGCTCTCCGTGGCAACGCGGATCAAACGAGAACACCAACAGATTACTGCGCCAATATCTGCCGCGTGGTACGGATCTGTCCTTGCACAGCCAGGCCAAGCTCAGCGCCATTGCAAGGCAGCTCAATGAGCGACCACGGAAAACATTGCTTTATCAGACGCCGGCTGAGAGGTTTGCCGAATGTGTTGCAGCGATCGGTTGAACTCACCGCACAAAGCGGACAATAGCTCAGCTACGCAAGCAACGTTTATGGTGGCGTTCTAGACAAGCTCGGCTATTGGCCGATACGCGATACGCACAGAAACTGCGAACAGCGATGGCCATCGCAGCCAAAGTTGGCTGACATCTCAATCCATCACTCATAGGCGGCAATGAAGTCCGTAAGATCATCTCCCAGCAAATTGACATGAACGCGCATTGCCGAATGCGCTTTCTCTGCGTCATGCGCGCAAATAGCGTCGATGATTGCCTGATGCTCCGTGATCGTGGTCTGAAAACGGTGCGGTTTGTAAGTGACGCGCCTCAGGAATGGCGCGACACGGTTGCGCAGTTGCCTTGTTTCCTGTGCGAGATAGACGTTGCGGGCGCCATCATGGATGATGCGGTGAAATGCAATGTTCAACGCGTTGAACTCATCGACGTCAGTGCCATCGGCCGATGTCTTCAGCCGTTCATGAGCTGCCCGCATTTCGATTTCCTGTTCCGGCAGCATCCGGCGTGAGGCGAGGCGGGCGCAGAGCCCTTCGAGTTCGGCCATCACCTGGAACATCTCAAGCAACGTGTTGATGCCGATTTTGCGCACCACGACGCCCTGACGGCTTCGCAGGTCGACTAAATCGTTGGCGCCGAGCAGTCGAAACGCTTCGCGGACCGGGGTCCGCGACACGCCGAAGCGCTGCGCGATTTCTTGCTCGTCGAGTCGATCGCCTGGCTTAAGCTCGCCATTGAGAATGGCTTGCTCGAGCTCGCGGTGCAGAACCTCGGTCAGTGTCTCGCCGGTCTCCGGCTTGAGGCTCACGCTCTCCGAAACGGCCGCCGCATTCTTTTTCGCCATCGATGCATTCTCTTTGATCTATTTTGCATACATAAATCCCAGAATCCGCCCGCGGAATGATTGGGAAAAGTCGTGTTTCGTCAAAACTAGGGCGTTTCCACGCGTAGATCAACGAAAATACCGTGTATGCAAATTGGCACACTCCTTGCGTTGCAAAATCCGGTCACCAAGGAATTTGCATGCGGATTTCTGCTCCCAGTATGCCTGGCGCGTCGCCTGATCCGTCATCCGCGATCAAGCCGATGCCGTCTCGTCCGCTCGCAAGCCGTTTGCGGATGGCCGGTTTCAGCGCCGGTCAATCGCGCACGGCGGATGCGATCACCAGCGTACTGTCCGTGCTGTCGATCATCGGCGCCTGGTATCTTGGCTCGTGGACGATGTCGGAGAAAGTGTTGCCTGCGCCGCACGTCGTTGCCGTGGTACTCTTTGAGGCGATGCGTTCCGGCGGAATCTGGCTCGATATCGGCATCACGCTTGGCCGCATCCTGATTGCGTTCACTATCTCCATGACGATCTCGGTCGCGCTTGGCTTCACCATGGGGCTTTCGCACCGCGCTAGCGTTTTCTTCCGGGTGTGGATCGTCTGCTTCATCACCATCCCGGCGCTGGTCATCATGCTGACTTGCTACATGGTGATCGGATTGAACGACAAGGCCGCGATCTTCGGCGCGGCAATCCCGATCATTCCGATCCTTACCATCAATATTCGCGATGGCGTGAAGGGCATCGACTCGCGATTGCTCGGAATGGCGAAGGCGTTCCGCGCCAGCACCCGGCAGCAGATATTCGAGGTCGTCGCGCCGCAGGTCGCGCCGATTCTGCTCGCGTCGGCGCGCTTCGGCCTCGGACTGGTCTGGAAGATGATCCTGTTCGCTGAGTTGCTCGGGCGTGGCGACGGCATCGGCTACAAGATCGAATTCTTCTACCAGATGTTCAACATGAAGGAGGTGCTCGCGCATGCGCTCAGCTTCCTCATGGTGATGTTGTTCATCGAAGTTGTCATCCTTGGAACCATCGAGAAACGCATCTTCCGCTGGCGTGCGCAATAGCCACAGAAGTTGCTTTCGTCCTCGCGAGGAGATTACGTGTCGCAGATTGTTTTGAGTAATGTCCGCAAGGAGTTCGGTGGCCAGCGCGGTGCCCGAAGCTGGACGGCGTTGAACGGCGTCGATCTTTCGATCGAGGTCGGTGAGATCGTCGGCATTCTTGGGCCGTCCGGTTGCGGAAAATCCACGCTGCTGAACATCGTGGCCGGTCTCGACAACGACTATGATGGCCAGTTCACCATTCAAGGGAAGACGATCGAGGAGCAGATCGCGGCAGGATTTAGGGTCGCCTACGTTTTTCAGGAATCCCGCCTGCTGCCCTGGAAGACGGTGCGCGGCAATGTCGAATTCGCGCTGAAGGCCTCGAAGTTCCCGGCCAGTGAGTGGCGTGACCGCGTCGACAACGTGCTGGAATTGGTCGAGCTTTCGAAGTTCTCCGAGTTCTATCCGCAGCAATTGTCCGGTGGCATGCAGCAGCGCGCTTCGATCGCTCGTGCCTTTGTGATCGAGCCCGACATTCTGCTGATGGATGAACCATTCAGCGCGCTGGACGAGATGACCGCGCGGCATCTGCGCCAGAGCCTGCTCAATATCTGGTCGGCATTTCGCACGACCATCCTGTTCGTCAGTCACAATGCCACCGAAGCATCGTTTCTTGCCGATCGCATTATGGTCATGGGCAGCGATCCCGGAGGAACGATCCGGGAGGAAATCAGCATGGCCGGCGTACAGCGCCCGCGGTCCTATGAGGACCTCGGCCTTTTCGAAAAGAGCAAGACCGTCGTCAATGCACTCCGCAGTCACTCCGGCCGAACCGATCCTGTCCTCGCTTAATCACCGTTTTGTACGAAAGGGAAAATTGATGTCTGGCACCAAACGTCTTCTGCGCGCGGCGGCATTTCCGTTGCTCGCTCTTTTCGCGACCTCGGTCATTGGCTCGGTAGCCGATGCCGCGCCAAAGGGCGACGGCGGCACCATCCGCATGATGCTGAATCCGGCGGGCACGATGTCGTTTCCGCCGTTTGTGATCAAGAAGTTCAAGCTCGACGAGAAGTATGGCTTCAAGTTCGAAACCATCAATTACACCAATGCCAACACCGCGACGGCCGCGATGCAGAGCAAGAGCGCGGAGATGATCGTCTATGAGTGGCTCGCCACCGCGCGTATCATCGACGGCGGCATTCCCGTGGTTGGCGTGGCGCCGTTCATGACATACATCAATACGGTGTTGGAGCCGGCCGATTCGACCATCAAGACCCTGGCGGACCTCAAGGGCAAGAAACTCGGTGTGCACAGCAAGACATCCTACGACTGGATGATCATGCAGGCGGCGGCGAAGCGGAAGTACAACATCGATCTCGCCAAGGAGGTTACCATCCAGGAAGCTGCTGCACCGCTGCTGCGCGGCGCGAGCGACCAGGGGCAGCTCGATGCCACCCAGATGTGGAATTCTCTGGCGGCCGACATGCTGGCGTCGAAGAAGTATAAAACGCTGATCACGATCCGGCAGATCACCGAAGATCTTGGAATCCCGACCGTGCCATATCTGTTCTTCGGCATGCGCGCCGACTACGTCAAGGAGCACCCGGATAACGTCAAAGCCTTCGTTGCCGCCTACCAGGAGGTCCACGATATCCTTATGACCAACGATCAGGTCTGGGAAGAGCGCGGTGCGGAGATGAAGTTGTCCCCTGAGGGCATCATCGCGTTCCGCGATCAGGTCCGTCGCGATCTGGTCAAGAAGTTCACGCCCGACATGAATGCTGCACTCGACCAAACCTTCGATATTGTCTTCAAGGTCGCCGGTCCGGAAGTCATTGGCTTCACCAAGATGCCACCGAACATGCTCTCGATGGACTATCAGTAAGCGGTTACTCAAGCGCCCCAAGACAAAGGGCCCCTCGGGGGCCCTTTTCATTGCGAACAGAAAGCGAAGATCAGGCCGCCTTCGGCGCCGTGCTATAGCTGCGCGCATACATCTGCTGCATGTGTTCAGCCACGGTCGCGGTCGGGTATTTAGGTGCCTCGCCCGGCTTCAGGCATCCGGGAATGCATTCCAGCGGATGATCGGCATTGCCCGAATAGAAGAACGGGACCGAATAGCGGCGCTTGCCGGAGACGTTGACCACGCGGTGTACCGTGGAGCGATAGAGGTCATTGGTCCAGCGCGCGATGGCATCGCCGATGTTGAACACGAATGTGCCGGGGATCGGTGCAGCGTGGATCCAGCTATTGCCGGCGTCGCGCACCTGCAGGCCGCCATTGCTATCCTGCAGCAACAGCGTCAGCGCGCCATAGTCGGTATGTGCGCCGGCACCGGCCTGGCCAGCCTCGGCATCGGCCGGATGCGGCGGGTAGTGCAGGATCCGCAGCGTCGAGAGCGGATCGCGGTTGAAGCCGTCAAAGTAATCTTCTGGGAGATCGAGCGACAGCGCCAGACCGATCATGACGCGTTCCGAGAGGTCGCGCATAGCAGCGTGATAGGCGCGCATCGTCGGCTTGAAGCCGAGCAGATCCTGCGGCCACAGGTTCGGGCCGTAATTGAATTTCCTGGCAACGACCATCGGGTGATCGGCGGGCAGTTCGAGACCCATATAATAGGTCTCCTTGAGGTCCGGCGGAGCATTGACATCGAGCGTCTGCGCCTTCAGCGGTTCCCAGCCGCGGTTGCAGTTCGACAGTGCCTTCGAGACCTTGCGCTTGTCTTCTTCCGATTGGTCGAAAAAGATCCGGGTCTGCTCTTGCACGGCATCGATCAGGCCCTGCGGCACACCATGATTGGCGATGTAGAAAAAGCCGTTATTGACACAGGCAGCGTGCATCGTCTTGGCGACTGCCTTGCGATCTGCGAATTTCGACGAGGAAAGCCCGCTGACATCGATGACGGGGAGCTGGTTCTGGGAGATTTCGGCGGCGTGCAGAGAGTCGGACATCATAAGCCTCGCTTGAGTTCGAATCCTGGTTAGCCGGCGGCGCCGGCCGTTATCTTCAGCATATGCGCGGATGAGTGCGCTCAGAAAGCACAGATCATCGCTCAGGGTGATGCCGATCTGGCATCAGGACAATTGCTCCGCCTGCTGGCGTTGCCGCAGGTCGTCGGCCAGTAGTTGGACCAGCATGTCGACCGGGGCGGGGAGCGCGCGCTGCGCGCGGGCCAGGATCGAGACCGTACTGACCACGGGACCGCCGGCGTCGAGTGGAACATGGGCGATGCGCTGTTCGGTCAGCGAGCGGTCGAGCCCGAACCGGGTCTGCAATCCGATGCCGACGCCCATTTCGACCAGCGAGCGAATGGCATCGATGGAGTTCGTGCTGACAGATGCCGCCGGCCGTACATTGAGCCGCAGGAACGCCGGTGCGAGAAGTTGCATGATCGAGATCGCGTCCTCCGGCAGGATCAGCGGATAATCGAGGCATGCCGACAGCGGGATTGGCGCTCGCGCGGCCAGCATATGGTCGGGCTTCATGATGACGCCAATGCCAAACTCGGCGGCGAACAGTCGTCGCAATCCAACTGAGACCGGCAGATCGAAACCGACGCCGAGATCGACATCCCCCGCGGTCAGGGCCTGCTCGATCCGGAGCGACTCTGTTCGACGCAATGACACGGTGATCCGCGGCGCCTTGGCGCGCAGCGCTGCAATCACGTCCGGCATGACGGTGGTGCAAATTCCCTCAGCGGCGGCCACCGTAACGTGGCCGGAGTGCACGCCGATCAACTGGTCCAGTTCGGCGCTCAGGCGTTCGGCATCCTGCAGCACCACAATAGTGTGGCGCGCAAAGGCCTCTCTCGCAGCTGTCAGCCTGACGCCGGTGGCGAGCCTTTCGAACAACGGCAGCCCGACGTCCTGTTCGAGACGCAGGATCTGGCGATTGACCGCCGAGGAGGCGACGTTGAGCCGACGCGCGGCTTCGCGGATCGAGCTGGAGCGCCGCACAGCGTCGAAATACAGCACGGCTCCGGCATGCAGACGCGCGACCTTCACTGGCGCCTCCGTTCTGTCACGCGACTCTTGCGGTCCGGTTACGCCGGATCGCGTCGCTGATCTTCTCCGCAATCATCATGGTGGCCAGGTTGGTATTGGCGCGTGGCAGTGATGGCATCACCGACGCATCGACGATGCGCAGATTATCGATGCCATAGACGAGGCCATCGAGATCGACCACGGCACGGGGATCGTCCGGCTGTCCGATCCGGCAGGTGCAGGTGACGTGAGACACGCTCATGGCATACCGCTTGAGGTAGTCCTTGAGCTTCGCGGTGTCGCTCAGCAGCGCGTCGATCGACGGCGCGTTGGACAGGACATGTTTTACGAGCAGGCTGCGCAACCAGGCGGGGCCATCGAGCAGCCTCCCTAGTGTGCCCATGATCCATTTGTTGGAACGGCGCATCTGGCTCATGCTCCGGATGAACGGACTGAAGCGCACCGCGAACGGATGCTCGATCACGGGGGCCATCTGCGGATCACGCAGCAGGCCGGCAATGACGCGGAAGCCGTCCGCGAGCCGTTCGACATCGCCATCGGCGCCGAGCAGGTTCATCCGTACGATCGGCATACTGTAGGGATCGGCGTCTTTCAACGTCACTTCGCCAGTCGAGTGCGACTTGTTGAGCCAGAGATAGAAATAGGCAATGCGCTGGCCGACGCCGTGCCATGCCGAAGATACGCCGTTATGCATATAAAGGTCTGAGGGCAACGAGACCGGCGTCGACGATGTAAAACGCAGGGCCACGTGACCGGATTTCTTTAGCCGCTTTGGCATACGGCCATGTGGCTTCACCAGTGCGCAAAGATGCGTGCCCGGATGATCGCGCAGATTCTGGCCTACGCCTTCGCGTACGGCGCGGGGAGGGATGCCGTACCGTGCGAGCGTAGCGGCGGGGCCGATGCCCGCGCGCATCAGCATTGCGGGTGTCTGCAATGCACCAAGCGCGAGGATGATTTCGCCGCCATAGGCGGTCGTGCGGTGGCCGCCCTTCTCATAATCGACGCTGACCGCGCGCGTGCCGTCGAAGCCTAATCCAATGACGAGGCTGTCGGTGAGGATCGTCAGGTTCGGCCGTTTGCGCACCTCTGCGGTGAGATAGGCCATCGCGGCGGACACGCGCTGGTGGTTTTCGTTGGTATAAGCCGGCGCAAAATAGCCGTCTGTGAAAACGCCGTTCTGGTCATGGATGTCCTGCAGTCCAATGTTCTCGGCCGCGCTAGCGAGGCGCTGCGAGAATTCCGGCCATTCGGCGCGCGGCACGCGGGTCAGCGGGATCGGTCCGTCGCTGCCGTGCATCTGCGTGTTGTCGGGAAAGTCGAGGTCACGTTCGAGCTTGCGGAAGTATGGCAACACGTCATGCCAGCCCCAGCCGGTTGCGCCGAGCCGCTGCCATTCGTCGTAGTCGTCGGGAATGCCGCGATTGCCGACCTGCGCATTGATACTGGAGCCACCGCCGAGCACGCGGGCCTGTTCGTAGAAGCGGTCGCCGTCCTGGTGTTGGAACGGGATCACCCGAAGCTTAGGCCACATGTAGCGTGTGCCGTGGAAAATGACCGCGGGGGCCGGGCTGCGAATTTCCGTGGGCTCCTCGCCGGGCGGCGTGTCTGCGCCGGCTTCGATCAGCAGTACGCAGATGGAAGGATCTTCAGACAGGCGCGATGCTGTCACACAACCGGCGGAGCCTCCGCCCGCGATCACGTAGTCGAAACGATTTGTGATTCCGGCCGACGTCATGCCGATCAGGATTTCAGGCGAGTGAGGTTGAATGTTGGCACCAGCGCGAACGGACGCAGGCAACCATCCATCCAGCGAAGCGCGTCGCGGATCGCGGGCTTGAGATCATCGATCTGATCGACGACGCGATAATTGATGCGCATGGCCTTCAATACATCGAGCGTTACCTCGCCGCCTTCGGCGAAAAATTCCTGGTCGCCGGTGTCGCCGCGGAATTCCGTGAGCATCAAGGTCGGAATGCCGTAGCTCATATGGCCGCGCAGTAGATGATAGACGCTGGCGAATAGCCCGAAATTCTCGATCAATGCTGCTGGCCGCCGTCCCGAAAGCCACGCGCCAGCGCACATGCCAATGCCGGTGCCTTCATGGGGTACGGAGACATAGTCGAAGCCATCGTCCTTAAGTAACAGCTCCTGCACCGATGAAAAACCGCTGCAGGGTAGACCGATCGCAAAGTTGACGCCGTTCTCCTTGAGGCCTTCGTACAGGACCTGGCCGAGGCTGGACTGTCCGGCCTCGCGCAAAGCGGGGTCGGCCGCGGGCTTGGCGCCATGTTCCTTGGCCGAGGGCTTGAAGATCTTTACGCCTTGGCTCTGCTCGATGTGTCGGGCGAAGCGATACTTGTTTTCCTTGAGGTCCATCGGCAGCGCGCCGACAAATTGCTGCTCGACACTCGTTTTCACCACGATTACCAGCGGCGCGTTCAAGATACGTTTGTCGAGCACGCCGATAAAGCCGTCGATGTCTGCGACGGTCACGACATTGGCGATGCCATATGCCCGTGCCAGTGTTTCCAGGTCCACGCCGGATGAGCTGAGCGAACCGACCGCCGGCAGTTTTCCAGTCGAGACGTAACCGCCATTGTCAAATACGATGACGGTTAGATTGGCGCCGGCCTGTGCGGCGATCACGCCGAATACCGAGGGGTCGAAGAAGATTCCACCATCGCCGTCGAGTGCGATGACCTCCCGCTTGGGCAGCGATAACGCGAGGCCCAGAGCGTAGGATGTCACCATTCCCATGCCTGCGGCATAGAGATTGGCATCCGATGGCCGCACCGAGAACCATTCGGTGGCGGTATTGGCGAGGTTGGTCACGACGAGCTGATTTTCCGTGCGCGCGGCCAACGCCTGCAAGAAAGCGTAGCGTTTCACGGTCCCGGCGCCGGTCATCTGGTGATCCCTTAAGTCATGCATACATGCTTCTGCGTTTATCGCGTGTTGGAGCGATCATGACCAATCAATAGGGAAAAAAGGAGCTTATAAATCAGCGGTATCGCCCATATTTTTTGCATGTATTTTTGCATACAAGATATAGGGTGCGAGGATCGAACAGGCGACAAAGATGCTGGCCCAAAGACCTTTCACGATAGCGATTGAAGAGCACTACAATGACCCTGAACTGGTCGCGCATTTTACCGGCCTCGACTTGCTGAGGCCGCCGGAGGTCGAGCGCAAATTGCTTGATCTCGGTGAGGTCCGGCTGCGCGAGATGGACGAGGGGGCAGTCGATATTCAGGTGCTGTCTCATGCCGGGCCGACGACGCAGAAGCTTGCGCCGGATGTAGCCGTGCGGATGGCGAGGCTAACCAATGATCGCCTGGCGAAGAGCATATTCTTCATGGCACGTGATCGCTTCGCGGGATTTGCGGTGTTGCCCACGCCAGCGCCTGAAGCTGCGGCCGATGAACTCGAGCGTTGCGTCACCGAACTGGGTTTCAAGGGGGCGGTGGTCAATGGCCTGACCAACGGCAAGTTTCTCGACGAGCGCCAGTTCTGGCCGATCTTTGCGCGCGCCGAAGCACTGGACGTGCCGATCTATCTGCACCCGGCGTTGCCGAGCCCGGATGTCGAGAAGATCTATTACGACGGGATTACCGACAAATTTCCCGAGTTTCGCGGGCCGGTATGGGGCTTCACCGCGGAGACCGTCACTCAAGCGATGCGCATGGTGCTCAGCGGTGCGCTGGCCGAGTATCCGAAGCTGCAGCTGATCCTTGGTCATCTTGGCGAGGCGCTACCGTTCATGCTGTGGCGCATCGACGATCTGCTGGCGCGCCCGGTGAGCGACGGCATGACGTTCAGCGAGATCTTCCGGCGCAACTTCCACCTCACCACGAGCGGCAATTTCTCCGACACCGCTTTGGCATGCAGTATCGCGGAGATGGGTGTTGATCGCATCCTGTTTTCGGTGGATTGGCCGTTCGCCTCCAACAAGGCTGGGACCGACTGGGTGATGCGGACATCGCTCAGCGATGCCGACAAGGCCAGGATTCTCGGCGAGAACGCGCGCAAGCTGCTGAAGATGTAATGGCGACTGCGGTTAAACCGCAGGCTCGCCGGCGAGTTCACGCATCCGGCCGAGATCGACGACCTTGCCGTGACTGATCACGCAGACCGGCGCGCTATGAAAGCGTACGGCTTCGAGCACGTCGTTCTGCGCGAGCATCACGAGATACGCGGGATTACCGACACCGAGTTTCAACGGCACATTCATCGCCTTGCCGGCATTGATCGTAGCGAGATCGTACAGCGTTTCGATCTCCTCCCGCGCCATCATCCAAAGCAGATGCGACGCCAGGAAGACCACTTCGAGCATGTTGTTGCGGCCGAACGGGTAATACGCGTCGGAGATGTCGTCTTGTCCGAGGCAGACATTCACGTTTTCCGCCAGCAACTCCTGCACGCAGGCATGCAGGGGCCCCGTATGCGGATCGCTGACCACCGAGATATTCGCGGCGCGCAGCGTGCCGATAAGGCGATGCAAATATGGTTTCGGATACTGGCTCATGGCGCGGCAGTGGTGCGCGAGCGCGCGTCCGCTCCAGCCACGCTTGCCGGCTTCGATCGCAAAGGTCTCCAGCGTGCGCAGGCCCGGATCACCGGCATCGTCGAGCAACATCGAGACGTCCTTCTCGAATTGTTGCGCTAGGTCGAAACAGAATGAGATGTGCTCGGTGGCCGCGGCGTCGGTATATTCGATCCACGGAATGCCGCCGACGACATCCGCGCCGCGCTCCATCGCTTCACGCATCAGTTCCTTGGTCCCGGGTTCGCGCAGCACGCCATCCTGCGGAAAGGCGACGACCTGGACATCGACGATCCCCTTGAATTCGTCGCGCACTTTCAGGAGCGCATTGAGACCTTCGAGGCGGCCCTTGCTGTCGACATCGGCAAAGGCGCGGATATGCAGGTTGCCATAGAGTGCCGCGAGCGCGACTGCGCGACGTGCGTTTTCGATGATCCAGCCTTCGGCGTATTTCTCTTTCACGCGGCTGGCGACTTCGATGGCCGCCATCGCCTTGCCCATGCTGGCGCCGTGATAGTTCGCGCGCGCCTCGTCCTCGACCATCGTGAGTGTCCACACCTTGCAGAGATGCAGATGCGGATTGGCGAATGATTCAGTCACGAGCCGGCCGCGGGCTTCGATGATCTGTTCTGCTTGCAACGTCAGTCCCGGCGCGATCGCGGTGATCCTGCCGTTGGTGATCGCAATGTCGGTGAATTCCGCTAGGCCGCGCAATCTGGCGCCTTTGAGAAGGATATCGCAGCGGGTCATGAGAGCGTCTCGTGGTTGCTGTTCAAGCGAAAGGTGCAGACGGAAGTACGAAGGGCAGCCAAGCAATGGTCGTGCCAGACCGGGTCATTTGCACACTAAAGATCTAAAATTGCATACATTGTCTCATTATATGGCGTAACGGCGCGGAACGTGGGGGAGTCAAAAGTGCGCATCCCGGTGATTGATACCGGCACCCCGTCGTTCCACGCGGCGGCACTGGTCGGTGACAGAGTTGCAATGCTGATCACGCAGGCTTCGGTGTCGTCCTACGTGCGCAAGCTGCTGCGAGGCTGGGGGGGGGGCCGAACAGGTTTCCGCGATGATGCCGTGGGACATGCCGCTGGCGGAAGTTTGGCAGCGCCGCGGCGAGATGCGTGAGCTGACGTTGCGTCTGTGTCGTGAAGCGATGGCAAGGGTCGATGTCAACGTCGTTCTGCCATTCTGCGCTGTGTTCGTACCTTTCATGGTCGATCTCCATGAGATCGAGGACGAGATCGGGATACCCGTCATCAACGGTGTTGCGGTCGGCCTGCGCACGGCCGAGATGTTCGTCGATCTGAAGATGATCTACAGCAAGAAAGCTTACCCGGCGGCCCCCAGCGCATTGTGGGAGTGACGATCCCGCCGGCGAGGTGTGCTATATCGTTGCGGCGGATACGACGCGTCATTCCGCACGCGTCGCGGTACAGGCAAGGGACACATCGTTGGATTTCCGGCAGTTACGCTATGCCCTTTCGGTCTCGAAGGAGCGCAGCTTTACCCGAGCCGCGAAGCGGCTGAACATCTCGCAGTCCGCCGTCAGCGAGCAAGTCAGGCTGCTTGAGGAGGAAGTGGGTTTCGATCTGTTCACGCGGACCTCGCGGGGCATCGAAGCGACTGATCGCGGGCGCACCTTTCTCTATGAATCCGAACGCGTGGTTGGCGATCTCCTGAGCCTGTCCGATACCGCGCGGCGATTGCGCGGAGCGGTGCTCGACACGCTGACGATCGCGATGGGCTCGGGCATGGCGCAGATATTTATGCCGCGTCTTTTCGCCGACCTCAAAGGCCAACTTCCGGGCGTGCGGCTGGAGATCATCACCGCACCGACCCGCAATATTTTCACAGAGCTGCATGAGGAGCGGATCGACGCTGGCCTGGCCATTGAGTCGGATCCGGACCGGTTGCCGTCCGGGCTGGTCGTCGACCGGCTGGTCGATGCTGAAATGGCGCTGATCGTTCCGGCCAAGCATCCACTCGGGCGTGGTAAGCAGCCGGTCGATATCGGTCGCCTTCTGGCCGAGCCGTTGATCATGAGCGAACTCACCGTCGGCTATGGTCAGGTGGTGATGTCGCTGTTCACGGACCTCGGCATGCGTCCGAACGTGATCGCCGTTGTCGATAACGTCGAGACCATCAAGATCATCGTACAGTCCGGCGGGGGCATCGCCATTGTGCCGCGCGCCTGCGTTGCCAATGAAGTCGCACTCGGTCTGTTGAAGGCGATGCCGATCGTGCCGGCGCGAAATGTTGCATTCAGCCTGTTTCGTAGGCGTCAACCGATGTCACGACGCAAGGAAACCGCGCTCCAGAAGATGCTCGAGATGCTGAAAGGTTGAAAAAGGAAGCCATCTGTTTTTCCGATGGCACCATCGATAATCGGATTTTGACTCCGTAGCGGCCACGGACCCATGCTGGCACATCTTCACATCGGAAGTTGTCAGCATGTCTCAAACCGCCGCTCCTCGTTTTCGCATCGGAATCGATACCGGAGGGACCTTTACCGACATCGTGTCGGTGGACGCTGCCACCGGTGCGATGGAGGTCACCAAGGTCTCGAGCACGCCATCCAATCCGGCAATCGGTCTGGTGCGCGGCGTTAACGACATTCTCGCGCGGGCGGGTGCCGGGCCGGCGGACGTTGCCGGGCTGGCTCACGGGACGACTGTTGCCACCAACGCACTACTGCAGGGCGGCATCGAATCTCTGGGGTTGATCGTCACCTCGGGCTTCCGCCATTTGCTCGAAATTGCACGACAGTCTGTGCCTGATGGTTACGGCAATTCCTATTTCTGGGTGAAGCCGGAGCGCCTGGTGCCGCTGCAATTCGTTCGCGAGGTCGGCGGTCGCTTTGACTTCAAAGGCAATGAGTTGCGTCCCCTCGACGAAACCATGGTGCGAGAGGCCGCACGCTTTTATCGCAAGCACAAGGTCCAGGCGATCGGCATTTGCCTGATGCACTCCTACGCTAACGATAGCCACGAGCGTCGCGTCGCCGAGATCGTCGCCGAGGAGTATCCCGAGGCGACCTTGTCGCTGTCCTGCGTCGTGCTGCCGGAATATCGTGAATACGAGCGCGCGGTTACTACCCTCGTCGATGCGTTCGTAAAGCCCTATCTCGACCGTTATCTGAAACGCGTGCATGACGAGTTGGGTCCGCTGCAGAGCGTGCCGTTCTTGGTTATGCAGTCGAGCGGCGGCGTCGCCAGTTCTGAACAGATCCTGCGCAAGCCGATCACGACAGCGCTTTCCGGCCCCGCGGCAGGCGCTCTCGGTAGCGCGGTCATTGCCGACATCGCTGGCTTCCCCGATCTGGTGACGCTGGATGCGGGCGGGACTTCGACCGACTTTTGCCTGATCGAAAACGCCAAGCCGCAACTCACCAACGGCGGCTCGGTTGGGCAGTTTCCGGTTCGCATCCCGATGATCGACATCTCCACCATCGGCATCGGTGGTGGTTCGATTGCCTGGATCAGTCGCGAGGGACATCTCAAGGTCGGTCCGCGCAGCGCCGGCGCAGTGCCCGGGCCGATGTGCTATCCGAACGGCGGCAATGAGCCCGCGATCACCGATGCCAATCTGGTACTGGGGCGGCTGCCCCCGGCGCTGATCGGCGGCGGCCTCGCGCTTGATGTCGCGCGTGCCCGCGCCGGCATCGCCGCGCTGGCTTCGAGGCTGCCGGGTAACATGACCGCGGAACAACTCGCTCTGGGTATCATCGAGATCGCCAACTGGGCGCAGGCCAATGCGATCCGCCAGATGACTATCCAGCGCGGCATCGATCCCCGCACCTTCGCACTGCTGTCGTTCGGCGGTGCAGGCCCGGTGCAGTCGCCGGCAGTGATGGACCTTCTGGGCATGAAGGCCTGTATCGTGCCGCCCAATCCCGGCAACCTCTCCGCCTTCGGCCTGCTCGCAGTGGACTGGCGCACGGATCATATGGTCACCAAGGTGATGCATGAGGACGCCATCGATCTCGCGGACATCGCGCAGCGCTATGCTGCACTGGAAAAAGAAGCCGTTACCAATCTCGAACGCGATGGCATTGCTGCATCGCAGATCCGGTTGGTGCGCGAGGCAGACCTTCGCTACGCCGGGCAGTCGATGGAGGTGCGGGTCACCGCGCCTGCAGGACCCACGGACGCGGCGTTCCTTGCGGGTCTCACCGGCGCATTCCACGCTGCGCATAGGAAGACCTTCGGCTACGATTATGCCGGCCAGCAGAAGATCGAACTGGTCAATCTCTGCGTCTCCGGTTTCGGCGTGATCGATCGGCCGCAAATGCCGAAGCTCGCCGCAGGTGACGGCAAGTTTGCCCCGAAGAGCACGCGTCCAGTCTACTTCGACACCGGTTTCGTCGATACGCCGCTCTATGATCGTGTGACGCTGCCGCCTGGCGCAAAGATTGTCGGTCCGGCCGTCATCGAGGAGTTCGGCTCCACAACGATGGTCTTTCCCAAACAATATGTCGAGGTCGATCCGCACGGCATTCTCGTGATCCGTCCGGTGTCGTCGAAGGAGGTGATGTAATGAACCAGCATAGCAGGCATCCCTGGCCTACTGCGCCCGCGCGTGACGTCGTCCAGGTCGATCCGATTGTGTTGCAGATCGTCGAGGGCACGCTGAATTCCATTGAGGCGGAAATCGAATATGCCATCGAGCGCACCGCGCGCTCGCCGATGATCCGCGAGGCGCACGACTATCGCGTCGGCCTGTTCGACCGCTATTGTCGCAAGCTGACCGGGCGTTCCTATTCGGCGATGCCGAATGCAGTCGTTCGTGACTTCCCGCCGGAAACCATGAAGCCCGGCGACGTGTTCCTGATGAACGACACCTATCTGACCGAGGGCTCGATCGGCCATCTGCCAGATCTCTGCAGTACGGTGCCGGTGTTCCACGAAGGCATCGTGGTCGCCTATATCCAGGCGTTCGGCCATCACGACGACGTCGGCGGTAAGGTGCCTGGCTCGATGCCCGGCACGGCTGCCACGGTGTTCGAGGAAGGCATGGCGATTCCGCCGGTGAAGATCTACAGCGAGGGCGTCAAGAACGATGCCGTCTTCACCATCATCAAGCGCAACACCCGCGTGCCGGAAATGCTTTCCGCGGATCTCGACAGCGAGGTGCAGGCCTGCCTGATGGGCGCACGTCGCATGCAGGGATTGTTCGAGCGTTTTGGCAAGGACCAGGTCGAGGCCTGTTTTCAGGCCATCCTGGACAAGTGCCGCGATATCTACCGCAACGAGTTGCTGAGCAAGATCGCGGATGGCGAATATGCGTGGGAGGACTATGTCGAACACGATGGTCTGACCGATCCCAAGCTGCACAAGATCGCGATCAAGATGACCAAGATGACCGGCAAGATTGTGCTGGACTTCAATGGCACCGATCCGCAATCCACAGGCCCGATCAACTGGCCGACCGACTACGCCGACGGTGCCTTCCTGATCAAATGGATAGCGCCGATCCTGCGCAATCTCGCCGACACGCCGGAGCGTGCCGCCGAAATTCACGTCAATGAAGGCGTGTGCGACGTATTCGAGATCGTCTTTCCGCCGAAGGGCACGCTGATCACGCCGGAATGGCCGGCGGCGACCAATGCGCGCTCATTCGTGCTGCTACGTAGCCTCGGGCTGCTGGCCGGCGTGGTGGCAAAGGCGGTCGACGGACGGATGCCGGCGGATCAGGAGACCATCCGCTATACCGGCTTCTACGGCAACGACGCGGACGGCAAGCCATTCCTGTCGCGCGAGGTGCTCGGTGGCGGGTCCGGGGGCCGTTATTATGCCGACGGCAACGACGCGATCCATATCGTGCCGGACTCCCGTAACCAACCGGCCGAATTCACCGAGACCCGGTTTCCGGTAATGGTGGAGAAACTGGCGCTGTCGACCGATTCCGGTGGCGCCGGCTTGCGGCGCGGCGGGCAGGGTTATGAGAAACACTATCGTGCGCTGGTGGATTGCCGCACCATCGTCACCGCAGATCGCGTCCGCCTGGGCTGCTACGGGCTGAAGGGGGGCAAGGCGGGCGAGCCGTTCTGCGTCACGGTGGACACCGAAGGCGAAGCCCGCAAGCTCGGGGGATTGGTCGATGGCGCCGAGGTGAAGAAGGGCCAGGTCGTGCAGGTGGTCACCACAGGCGGCGGCGGCTGGGGCGATCCGTTAACGCGGGAACTGCCGCTGGTGCTGCGCGACGTCATGGAAGGGCGGGTCTCGATCGCCGCGGCGGGACGGGACTATGGTGTGGTTTTCAGAGCGGCCAGCACGGCGGACGAACCGGTGATCGACGAAGCCGCGACTGCGGCAAAGCGTGCGGCGCTGTCCAAAGCGCGGCCAAGCGATCTGCCTATGATCGATCGCGGCGAGGGTTACGAAAAGATGCTGCGCGGAGAATTTCGGTCCCGGATGTAGCGGCGACAAAAGCAGCCGTTGAATCCGTTCATGCGGCACGAGTCTTGCTCTGTAATGAGGCAGCCGCCGCATCGGGCGTGAACGTTCAAGGCGAGAGGGCTCGCCATGCTGGTAACAGGAGTTGCACGTATGAAGTCGCTGGTTCGTTTGACATTTGCCTTGGCCGTCGCCGCAACTCTGACCGGTTTTTGTACTGGACGCGCGTCGGCGCAGGACAAGGTTGCGGTAGGCGTGTTCCCGCTGAGCTCGTCCCTGCCGTATTTTGTGGCGCTGGAGAAGGGGTTCTTCAAGGAGCAGAATATCGAACCGGAAATGACCAAGTTGATGGGCGGTCCGGCCAATGTCGCGGCGATGATTACCGGCCAGATCGAGGTCTCTGCAGTGCTCGTCACGCTCGAGGGTCTCAACGCCAATATCAAGAAGCCCGGCGTTGCGATGTATATCGCCCTGAACAGCCAGACACCTGAATTCAAGATGGAGCAATTCGTCGTTCGCAACGGCGTGAAGGCAGACAAGATTGCCGACCTCAAGGGCATGAAGTTGATGTCGGCGCCGGGGCCGGCCAATCTCAACACCGCCAAGGGCATTCTTGCCAAGAATGGGCTGAAGGACGGTGACTATACCATCGATCAGCTCGACATGAGCCAGCATGTCAATGCAATGACCGCGGGCACGTTCGATGGCGGCTACACGCTGGAACCGAATGCGTCGATGATGATCAAGGCTGGCGTCGCGCGGACGCTGGAGGCCGGTGTGATCTCGAAATACATTCTCGGGAATCCAAAAGCCGACGCCTATGCAGCCGGCTGTGCCATCACCAGCGACTTCATCCAGAAGCGGCCGGACGTGGCGAAGCGCTTCGCTATGGCCTGGAGCAAGGCCGTAGACTACATCAACAAGAGCCCGGATGACGCGCGTAAATATCTCGCCAAGAACACGTTCACGCCGGATAATGTCGTCGATATGGTCTCGATGCTCGGTTACACGATGGCTAAGGACATGACGCCGACGCAGATCGCCGATCTGCAGAAACTGTCGGACTTCGGCACTTCGATCGGTGTCGTGCCGGAGAAGCTCGACGTCACCAAATATATCTACAAATATTGAAGCTGGCGTGATCGTGATGCATCCCGCTGCAAGCATGGAGCTGTCTGCCAACGCGCGGGCCGCGGCGACGCGGACCGCGCCGCATGTGACGATCCGCGGCCTCAGCAAGCGGTTCGCGGACGCCACAATCTACGACAATTTCGATTTCGATATTCCGCGCGGCAAGCTGATGTCGGTGTTCGGTCCGAACGGTTGCGGCAAGAGCACGCTGATCAACATGATCGCCGGGCTGTTTCCCGCCGACAAAGGCGAGATTTTGTTCGATGGCCAACCGCTCAACAAGATCAAGTTCGGTTACGTATTCCAGAACTACCGCGAGGCGGTGTTTCCCTGGCTGAGCGCCTTCGACAATATCGCCTATCCCCTGAAGGTGATGGGCGTACCGAAGAAGGAGCGCAATCTCAAGGTCGAGAAGATCGTTGCCAGTCTGAACGTCAAGATCGACCTCAACCTCTATCCCTATCAGATGTCCGGCGGCCAGCAGCAGTTGGTCTCGATCATGCGCGCTCTGGTGGTCGACCCTGAGATTCTGTTCCTCGACGAGCCGTTCTCGGCGCTGGATTACGAGATGACGTTGTTCATGCGTGAGCAGTTGCAGCGCGTGTTCGTCGAGACCCATACCACGACCGTCCTGGTCTCCCACGATCTGGAGGAGGCAGTCTATTTGTCCGACCGCATCCTGTTGCTGTCGCGGCATCCGGCACGGCCGGTCGAATTCGTACATTACGATGCGCCGCGTCCGCGCACCGACAAGACCATGACCGAGGGGGAGTTCATCAGCACTAAGGCGCATTGCCTCGAGATCTTCCAGCGCGAAGTGCGGAAGGGCTGACGAACCGATGAACTGGAAGCGCCTGGAAGTCCTGCTGCCACTCGTGGGCGTCGTTGTGCTGCTGGCCGTCTGGTCGGTCGTGACGTGGCTGCGGATCGTCGATCCCGTCCTGCTGCCGTCGCCGGCTGCGACATTCAAGGCGCTGTGGACCGGCATGTTTCACGGCAAGCTTGGTGTCGATTTTGTCAAAACGGTCGAGCGCACGATTTACTCGACGATCATTGCTGCGATCGTCGCCATCCCGCTCGGCATTCTGCTCGGGTCTTCCGAGCGGCTGTATCGTTCGGTGGAATTTCTGATCGACTTCTTTCGCTCCACGCCAGCATCGGCCATGTTTCCGCTGTTCTTGGTCCTATTCGGCGTGGGCGATCGCACGAAAATCTTCGTCGCCGCATTCGGCGCAGCGTTGGTCATCCTGT
This sequence comes from Tardiphaga sp. 42S5, assembly GCF_034044155.1. NCBI lineage: Bacteria > Pseudomonadati > Pseudomonadota > Alphaproteobacteria > Hyphomicrobiales > Nitrobacteraceae > Tardiphaga > Tardiphaga sp. 42S5. Next base: position 2,464,742 of record NZ_CP139027.1, read on the forward strand.
TCAATGTCGCCTATGGCGTGATGAATGCGCGCAAGACCCGCATCCTCGCCGCGAAGGTGATGGGTGCCTCGCGCTTGCGGGTGTTGTGGGACGTTATGTTGCTGGAATCGATGCCGGCCACATTTGTAGGCTTGCGCAACGGCGTGTCGCTGGCGCTGGTCATCGTCGTCGTTGCCGAAATGTTCATCGGCTCGGTCGATGGCCTTGGCCAGCGTGTGTTTGAGGCGCAGCAGATGTTCGAAATGCCGGACATGTACGCCGCCATCTTCGCCGCCGGCGCTCTGGGTTATGGGCTCAATCTGCTTTTCCTAACCATCGAACGCCGCTTCGTGCACTGGTCGGGAAAATAACCAGCTTAACCGTTGTCATCGCCCTTGGTTGGAGGCCTGCGATGACGAATGGGAAACCGCATGACTGACGACTTCACGCGTAAATCCGCCGTCGAACTCGCGTCGCTGATTGCGAGCAGGTCGGTCAGCCCCGTCGAGGTACTGGATGCGCATCTGGATGTCATCGCGCGCGTCAACCCGAAGCTCAATGCCATTGTCACTTTGGCCGATGCCAGCGCACGGGCTGCGGCGAAAAATGCCGAGGCAGCGGTGATGCGTGGCGATCGCCTTGGCGCGCTGCACGGGCTGCCTGTGGTGATCAAGGACATCACGCCGACGGCCGGCATTCGCACCACATATGGCTCGCCGCAGTTTAAAGATCACGTCCCTACGGAAGATGCTGAAGTCGTGCGGCGGCTGAAGGCCGCCGGCGCCATCATTCTAGGAAAGACCAACACGCCTGAATTCGCTGCTGGGGCCAATACCTTCAATGATGTATTTGGGGTCACGCGCAATCCATGGAATTCAGCGCTGAGCCCATCCGGTTCATCCGGTGGTTCGGCAGTCGCTGTTGCCACCGGGATGGCGCCGCTGGCGCAGGGCACTGACTTTGGATGTTCGATCCGGATGCCGGCGTCGTTCAATGGTATCGTGGGTATTCGTCCGACACCGGGGCTGACCCCAAACTACCCGATGCCATTGGCTTGGGATCCCGGCCAGGTGCATGGCCCTTTGGCGCGCACGGCGGAAGACGCCGCCCTGATGCTGGATGCAATGATTGGCTTCAGCCGACGCTCGCCGATTTCGGTGGCGCCGCCATGGTCGAGCGCGTTCACGATCGTCGACACCGTTCAGGACTTGAAAGGGCTCCGCATCGCTTATGTCTCGGATATTTCCGGGATCGGCGTAGATAATGAGATCGATGTGATTTGCCGCGCCGCCACTATGTCGCTGCGAGATGTCGGTGCGACGGTCGAGGAAGTCCATTTTGATATGTCGGATGGCAAGGCTCCGTATCAGGCCTGGCGTGGGCTTTGGATGGTTGGTCAGCAATATGAAAATCTTGATCAACTTGAGGAGTTCGGCATGAACCTGAAGGGGAACGTAAAGGCCGGTCTGAAGATTACGCCGCTGGATTTTGCCGCGTCCGAGCAGAAGCGCATGGAGTTGTTCCTCGCCTTTGCCAAGTTCTTCGAGAATTTTGATCTCCTGATGACGCCTCAATCGCCGGTCAAACAGTTTCCGGTGAACATGAACTTTCCGACCGAGGTCAATGGCAGAACGCTCGACAACTATACCGACTGGATTGCAGGATCATTCCTCGTCACCCTCATGAGCCTGCCAGCTGGCTCGGCGCCTGCAGGACTCACGCGCGAAGGCCTGCCGACCGGCATTCAAGTCGTCGGCCCACGTTTCGAAGAACCGCTCATTCTGTCGGCGATGAAGTTTCTGCAGCTAGCCCATCCGATCGGCTGGCCGCCGCACTGATAGACATGCCTCCCGTTTCATCGCGATGCGGTGATACGAATGCCCATGTTACTCGCCAGCAGGAGAGGATCGATGCGGTGAAGTGCGTGTTGCATCGATCCATTTCGATCTGTGTCTTAGTCTACTGTGCGAAGTTCGCTGCGATCCGCTGCTGCAGGTAATCGTGCGCGGAGATCGGGTCGTAGATCTTGCCTGGGCCCTGGATCATCGCATCCTTGTTCGCCTGGCAAAAGAACGGGAGAGAATAGCGCGGGCCGAGATATTCGTCGGCCTTGGGCATCCGCACGCGGTGCAGAGTCGAGAGGAGCCGGTCGTCGCTCCAGCGGCGTAGCATATCGCCAATGTTGCAAGTGATGACGCCCGACGCCGGTTCAACATCGGTCCATTCCAATTCGGCGGATTCCTTGCCCGGGCACAGCTGCAGGCCACCCTGGCCAAGGCGTTGGTGCAGGAGCGTCAGGCAATCAAAGTCGGTATGGGCTCCGGCCCGCCAGCCGGTATAGTCCTCAGGCTTGGCATTCGTCATCGGCAAGTAATGCAGCAGTCGTAGAGTGCTCTGATATTCCGCGGATTGCGGATCGTGCGCTTCGGTGAAGAAGTCTGGCTTGAAGCCGAGTTTGAGTGCGAAGCACGACAACACCTTCATGCCGACTGCCCAATTGGCGCGTTCAAAGGCCAGCATCGCAGCCTTGAATCCGGGGATTTCGTCACCCGTCGGCCACAGCTGAGCCATCCGCGGCAGAGTGATTTGGTAGGATTCTTTGTTGTCCGCAGTTCCCGTGGACGGGCGAACTTGGCTCTTGTATTCCCAGCCGGCATTGGTGCCTTTGCCGAGCGGGTACTTTGCCTTTACGTCCGAGGCGAGCGCAAAAAATTTCGCGGTCATATCGAAGGCCTCGTCGACCTGCTCTTGTGGGATGCCGTGATTGATCAGCTGGAAAAAGCCGATCTCCGTCGACGCAGTCCAGAGCTGGTCGGAAATCTCCTGCTTTCGAACTTCGAAACTGGCGAGGTCAATACGCGGGATGTCCCGGTGCTTGAGACCACCAACGCCGCCAAAGTTGGTTTCCTGGTTCAGTTCGTCGAGGGCGTACCCGACGTTGCTTTGTGTTGTCATGTCACACTCCATCATTGGCCAAGGTGCGAAACTGCAGGAGCGAGGCGTAATAACTTAAACAGCATTATGATGCCGTTTACGCGTGATTATCGCTGCTTCTCCCGTTGAGCGGGATCGCTGCAGATCTGACGGACTGTAAAATGGACAGTAAAATTGCATCTTGCCGGCGCCAGAACGAAAACAACGATCTTTGCCGAGCAATGTCCCGAACCGCACTGGTTCTGACCGCTTCTACTCTGAGCGTAATTCACCAAGAAGCGTTCCACCGGGCAAGCCTATAGGTTGGGCAGTGCGCTGAAAAATTTCTCTGATACCTTTCGTTCCAACGTCATCCCGAAGCGGATTCACCAGCCTCAGCCTATCGCTGCTCCAGGGCTACGAGCTGCCGAGGATGGTGGGATATTCGAGCAGCGGGGGCTGAAAATTTCTGCGAAGCGAGCATCGGCGTAAATTAATATAAAGAGGTTAGAGAGGAAGCGGTTAAACTTGCATAGTCGATGACCGTTCCGGCGCAAAGCGGACATTCGCGAAGCCCACGAGGTCTGCTGAATGCGAATAGAGGCGTCATCGAAAACCGCTTCAGTGCGGGCAAGGCGCTTTGATGGTTGCTGTTTCTCGACCTTCTTGCATGATTGACGGGCGGTTCAAATAGCTTCGCGTAATGATATAATTTACGGTGAAAAGGCTAGGCGGCCGGGCGAATCTCGTTCAGGCTCTTCGTCAGGATTTCCGCAAATGTGGCAGCCGCAACCGGTAGCGTGCGACCGCGGAGTTGGCAGAGCACCAAATCGGCCGTGGGAACGTCGCGGGTATCGATCGGCCGGCCGATAAGACCCATGCCAAGCGTTCCGTTAGGCGCGCCGATCTCGATCTGAAACGAGATCAAGTCGCAGTGGAACACCAAGCCGCGCAGCATCTCGAAGGAATTGGATTCGGCGAGCATATTCAGTCGCAGATCGCGCCGCGTCGTGACTTCGTCAAGAATCTGGCGACCGCTCAGGGTACGATCCGGCAATGCAGCGGGGTACTCGACACAGTCCGACAGCCGCAAGACTTTCTTGGCCGCAAGCGGATGATCCGCCTTCATCACCACTACCAGCCGTTGCGGCACACTGTTGATGACGCGCAGCGAGGGCCACATCGTCGGACGGTGCACCAAAGCCAGATCGACGTCATAGGCGGCAAGCGCCGCCATTGCGCGCTCGTGGTCCATTACCTTCAGATCGAATACGACTTTCGGGTGCTTCTTCTGGAACGCCGCGACACGCAGCGCCAGAAAATCGAGTGCCAAGGCCTGACTGCAGGCAATCTGGATAGGACCGCGCCTGAGACCGCGCAGGTCCTCGACCTGAGACTTCATGCGATCGGCATCGGCGATCTGACTCCGTGCATAGCGCACGAACATTTCGCCCGCGGTCGTGAGTTTCACGCCGCGCGGACGGCGCTCGAACAGAGGCGTGCCGATTTCGGCCTCCAGATCCTGAATCCGACGGTTCATTGCCGAAGGCGTGAGATTGAGCAGTTCCGCCGCACGGCGTATCGAGCCGGTGCGGGCCACTTCGACCACATGGGTCAGCAATTTCAGGTGTCGCATGCGTTTTCCAGGTGAAGCCTTTTTTGCACCGCTTAAGCAAAAAGATAGCAGCAGATAAGTGCACTCGGATAGCTTAACTTTGCTCCTGAGGGCGGCTGCAGGCAGAAACATCCCATCGGCCGATCGTGTCACTCTTCTCAACAGGAACACACCGATGACCGGACGCCATGCATTTCGTGGATTGCAGACGCTTGCCCTGACACTGATCGTGACGGCCGGATCGTTTGTCGCCGCGCAGGCCGACACCAGGATCAAGATGGTTCTGAACTGGAAGTATGAAGGTCCGCAGGGCATGTTCTTTCTGGCGCAGGATCGCGGCTACTTCAAAGCTGAAGGCCTCGACGTCAGTTTCGACCAGGGTAACGGCTCTGGTGCGGCGGTGCCGCAGGTCGCCAACGGGGCCTATGACATGGGGTTCGGCGACATCAATGCGCTGATCGAACTTGCCGCCAGGAAGCCGGACGAAGCGCCGATTGGCGTCTACCAGATGTACAACCGCCCGCCCTTCACGGTGGCGGTGAAAGCCGACAGCCCGATCAAGACCCCCGCCGATTTCGTCGGACGAAAGCTGGGCGGTGCGGCCAACGACGGCGCGCTGAAGCTATTCCCGGCGCTCTGCGCGGCGACCAAGATCGACTGCACCAAGGTCGAGGTTACCAACATGCAGCCGAACTTGCGCGAACAGATGCTGATGAAGGATCAGGTCGACGGCGTGTTCGGCTACATCACCACCATCCGCTTCAGCGCCAGGCTGATCGGCATCGATCCTGAAAAAGAGATTCGCTTCATCAAGTTCGGCGACTACGGCATGGATCTGTATTCCAACGCCATCATCGTCTCGCGCAAGTTTGCCAGGGAAAACCCCGACGCCGTGAAGGGCTTCCTCAAGGCGCTCAACCGCGGCGTCAAGGATGCGATGGCCGATCCGAAGGCCGCCATCGAGGCCGTGCAGAAGCGCGAACCACTGATCAAACCGGAGATCGAACGCGCCCGCCTGGAAGCCACGCTGTCCGACGAAATGACTTCGCCGGAAATTTCAAAGATCGGCCATGGCGACATCAACGACCAACGCATGAGCAAGGCGATCGATATCCTCGTCAGCGCCAAGGAACTGCCACGCACGCCGAAGGTCGGCGACGTGTTCGACCGCAATTTCATGCCGCCGCTGGCGGATCGTCCGACGGCCATCAAGGCTGCGATGTAACGACGAACCGAGCCCTCAGCATCACCGGCCTCTCAACCGTCATTGCGGGCCCCAACGAATTGGCGAAGCCAATTCGTTGGGCGAGGCAGTCCAGTCTTCCCCTGTTCGTGGCCTCTGGATTGCTGCGTCGCTTCGCTAAGGGGAAAGCCGGCAAGCCAGCTTTCCCTGACCTGGCAATGACGTGGAGGGCCAGAGCAAACGACCCAAGAAAGACAACACCATGAAACTCTCCCTCGAAAATCGCGTCGTCATGATCACAGGCCCTGCCAAGGGCATGGGCGCCTCCATCACCCACGCCTTTGCTGAGCAAGGCTGCAAGCTGGCACTGCTGGGCCGCGATACCTCGGCGATCGAGCCGGTAGCGGCCGAGGTGAAGGCCAAGGGCGGCGAGGTGATCGTCATTCCCTGCGATCTCACGAAGTCCGAGCAATGCGAGGCCGCGGCGGAGAGGACCAAGGCGGCGTTCGGCGGGCGCATCGACATTCTCGTCAATGTCGCCGGCGGCTCCGGACCGATCGGTAAGACCGGCGTGCAGACCACGCCGGAGGAATTCGACGAGATCGTCACGCTCAATATGAACGGTTGCTTCCACTCCATGCGCGCCGCGTTGCCGACCATGATCGACCAGCGCTACGGCAAGATCGTCAATGTTGGCGGCACCTTCGGCATGCGCGGCCGCGCCGGCCGGATGGCCTACTCGGCCTCGAAATGGGGTCTGCGCGGCATCACCAAGAGCTTCGCGCTCGAGGTCGGCCCGCACAACATCAACGTCAATTGCGTGGCGCCTGGCATGGTCGATGGCCCGCGCTTTCGCGACAAGGTATGCCGCGACATGGCGCTGAAGCTCGGCATCACCGAACAAGAAGCCGCCGAGCGCCACGCCATGGACTACGCGCTGCGCCGCGTCACCGTCGATGCCGACGTCGCCAATGCCTGCCTGTTTCTGGCCAGCAACGTCTCGCGCCAGATTACCGGCGTCGACCTGCCGGTCGATGGCGGTTGGGCAATGCTGTGAGCGAGGTGGCTAATATGGGCGACAAGGTCGATCTGGTCATCAATGGCGGCACCATCGTATCGCCCGATGCAAGTTACAAGGCTAGCATCGCCATCAAGGACGGCGTGATCCACGCTATCGGCGCGCCGGAGGCGATGCCGCCGGCGACGCAGATACTCGACGCCACAGGCCTTCATATTCTGCCCGGCGCCATCGACGTTCACGTGCATTTCCGCGACCCCGGCTATCCGCAGAAGGAAGATTTTGCCAGCGGCACTGCCGCGGCAGCCTTTGGCGGCGTCACCACTGTGTTCGACATGCCCAACACGCTGCCGACCATCAACAATGCGGAAGCGCTGGCCGACAAGCACAAGATCGCTTCTGCCAAGGCCTATGTCGACTACGGGCTCTATGCGGTGCTGGGCGAAGACAGCATCGAACATGTCGACGCGCTGATCGATGGCGGCGTGATCGGCTTCAAGCTCTATATGGGCAACACTTTCGGCCGCATCCCCTCACCGACCACCGGCGCGATGCTCGAAGCCTTCGAAGTGGTGGCCCCAACCGGCAAGCGCATCTCGCTGCATGCCGAGACCAATTCCATCATGGAGCGCCGCGAAGCACGGCTGCGTGCCAGCGGACGCATCGAACCGATCGCGCACCTGGCAGCACGGCCCGCCGTCGTCGCCGTCGAGGCCGTCGCTCGCGCGGCGATCCTCGCCGAATGGACCGGTGCGCGCATCCACGTGCTGCACATTTCCTCCGCTGCCGAACTGCAGCCACTGGCCGAAGCCAAGGCGCGGGGTGTCGACATTACCGGCGAGACCTGCCCGCAATATCTACTGCTGTCGGAACCCGATTACGAAAAATTCGGCGGCGTCGTGCGCGTCAACCCGCCGGTGCGCGAGAAGCCCAACCAGCAGCCGCTGTGGAACGCGCTGATGGATGGCACGATCGACGTGATCGCCACCGACCATGCGCCACATGCACCGGACGAGAAGACCCGGCCGGACATCTGGACGGTCGACTGCGGCTTTCCCGGCGTCGAAACCCAGATGCCGCTGATGCTGACCGAGATCAACAAGGGCCGCGCCACCATCAACGACTACGTGCGCTGGAGCGCCGAGAGCCCCGCCAAAATCTGGGGCCTGTATCCACGCAAGGGCACGCTGACGGTGGGGTCCGATGCCGATATCGCCATCGTCGACCTCAAGCGCGAATGGACCGTCGACGACGCGATGATCCAGTCGCGCGCGAAGATTTCGCCGTGGCATGGCCGCAAGGCCTCGGCACTGCCGATCCATACCATCGTGCGCGGCCGCTTCGTGATGAAGGACCGGATCTTGCAAGAGGAAGCCCGCGGCACCGGGCAATCGGTGCATGCGATCCAGCAGATGCCGCCGGCGATGCCGGCCAACACCGACTCGACCATGGCCGCGATCACCTCCGTGCAGAAAGCCTGACCCGATGAACGCACCGCTCGCCCACCCAAAGCCCCGCGCTGTGGACAATGTGATCGAGCTCGAAAAGGTGCGCGTCACCTTCGGCACGGCGAAGAACGCCGTGACCGCGCTGGCCGAGACGTCGCTACGCATAGACAAGGGCGAATTCGTCGCCCTGGTCGGTCCGTCCGGCTGCGGCAAGTCGACGATTCTGAAACTGGTGGCCGGCACGCTGAATGCGACCCAGGGCAACATGTTCGTTGCCGGCCGCGAAATCGGCGCGGGTGCGGCGCGCATCGGCATGGCGTTCCAGAACCCCACGCTGCTGCCGTGGCTGAATATCCGCGACAATGTCATGCTGCCACTGAAGATCGTGCCGCCGTTCAAGGAACGCTTCAGCGCCAAGCGCAAGACCGAATATCGCGACCGCGTCGAGGCATCGCTCAAGCAGGTCGGCCTCGGCGGCTTCGGCGACAAGTTTCCCTGGCAGCTCTCCGGCGGCATGCAGCAGCGTGCCTCGCTGTGCCGGGCGCTGATTCATGATCCGACCTTGCTGTTGCTCGACGAGCCATTCGGAGCGCTCGATCAGTTCACCCGCGAGGAACTATGGGAGATCATGCAGAACCTGTGGATCGAGAAGCGTCCGACGGTGCTGCTGGTGACTCACGACCTCAAGGAAGCCGCCTATCTGGCGTCGCGCATCTGCGTGATGCAGGCGCGGCCCGGTCGCATCGTCGATGACAGCACGGTGCCGTTCGCGCGGCCGCGCACCATCGACGTGTCGTTCGAGCCGGATTTCGTCACGCTGACCCAGCGCCTGCGCCAGCGCATCGTCGCGGCTCGCGCCGTTCAGGAGATCGTGTCATGAGCGAACGCGTCCGCCGCCAGGTCATGTCCACCGCCTGCATCATCGGCTTCTTCGTACTGTGGGAATTGTTGTGCCTGATGTTCCATGTCTCGGACATCGTGCTGCCGCGGCCGAGCCAGGTGCTTGCGACGCTCTGGACGCGCTTCCCCGCGATCTGGCCGCATGCGCTGCAGACGCTGTACACAACCATGGTTGGGTTCGGCTTCGGCATCGCGATCGGCATTCTCCTGGGCATGCTGATCGGCTCGTCGAAGCTGGCCTATGACGTCGCCTATCCGATGCTGGTGGGATTCTCGTCGATCCCGAAAGTCGCGGTGGTGCCGATCTTCGTACTGTGGTTCGGCGCGGGCACCGTGCCGGCGATCCTCACCGCGATGATCATGTGCATCTTCCCGATCGTCGTGAACGTCGCCACCGGCCTTGCGGCGACAGAGCCCGAATTGCAGGATGTCATGAAGACGCTGCGCGCGACCAAGCTGGAAATTCTGTGGAATGTGGGCCTGCCGCGCACCATGCCGTACTTCTTCGCCTCACTGAAGGTGGCTGCGACGCTGGCTTTCGTCGGCACGGTGATTTCGGAGACCGTGGCCTCCAATCGCGGCATCGGCAATCTGATGATGATCGCGTCGTCCAGCTTCGATGTGCCGCTGGTGTTCGCCGGCCTGTTCATTCTGGCTGCATTGGGCGTCGGTTTGTATATTGTGTTCTCGCTGATCGAGGCGCGCGTCACCGGCTGGGCCGTGCGCAGCGACAGTTTCGCCGCCGGCGGCTGAACACAGGATATTCCATGACGCAGACACTGCTTCCGACCCCGACGACCGTTCATTGGGGCTATTTCGACGCGACACTGAAGCCTGTGGCCACGATCGACCCCGGCGAGACCATTGTGATCGATAGCGTCAGCGGATCGGCCGAGAGCAGGCCGACACAGCACGGCATGACGGTGCGCCCGGAACTGGATGCAGTGCTTCAGGCAGTGAAGCCGGACCTGGGGCCGCATATTCTCACGGGTCCCGTCGCGGTGCGCGGCGCGATGCCCGGCGATGCGCTGCGGGTCGAAATCCTGGACGTGAAGCTCGCGGACGATTGGGGCTTTACCCTGTTCAAGCCCGGCATGGGCACGCTGCCCGATGATTTTCCCTATGCCCGCACGGTGTATCTGCCGATCGACACGGCCGAGCGCGTGATCGACACGACCTGGGGCATCAGGCTCAAGGCGCAGCCGTTCTTCGGCGTGATGGGCGTCGCGCCGTCGCCAGCGACGGGCCGCGCCAGTTCGGTGACGCCGTCCTATTTCGGCGGCAACCTCGACAACAAGGAACTCGGCGCTGGTGCTGTGCTGTATCTGCCGGTGTCGGTGGAAGGCGCCTTGTTTTCATGTGGTGACGGCCATGCAGTGCAGGGCGACGGCGAGGTCTGCCTCACCGCGGTCGAGACCGGCCTTACCGGCACCTTCAAGATCGATCTCGCGAAAGACGCCAAGCTCGACGCGCCTTATGCCGAGACGAAGACGCACCTGATCGCCATGGCGTTCGACGAGGATCTCGACGAAGCAGCCCGAGTCGCGCTGCGTCGGTTGATCGCGCTGATCGTGGCGCGGACCACGCTGAGCGATGCGGATGCCTATCAGCTCTGCAGCCTGGTCGCGGACCTGCATGTCACGCAACTGGTCAACCGCAGCAAGGGCATCCACGCGATGATCAGGCACGACATCCTCGCACAATCGAAGCGATAGTCATGACGTGTTCGATCACAAGCGTCGCCGTGTTCTGCGGCTCCAATTTCGGCAATTCAGATGCCTATGCCGACGGCGCGCGCCAACTCGGCGAAGAGCTCGCCAGGGCCGGCATCACGCTGATCTATGGCGGCACCACCAAGGGCCTGATGGGCGTCGTCGCGGATTCGCTGATGAAGGCTGGCGGCGCCGCCCATGGCGTCATCACCGAAAGCCTGCACGCGCGTGGTCATGCGCATCCCCATCTCAACCGCAGCGAGATTGTCGCGACCCTGCGCGGGCGCAAGGAGCGCATGGCGGAGCTCGCCGACGCCTTCATCGCCATGCCCGGCGGCATCGGCACCATGGAAGAGATGATGGAAGTCTGGACCATGAACCAGCTCGGCGAGATCGACAAACCCGTGGGCCTGCTAAACATCAAGGACTTCTACGCGCCGTTTCTCGGCTTCATTGACCACATGGTGGTCAGCAAGTTTCTGCCGCCGGCGCACCGGCATTCGATATCAGTAGATCCCGATCCTGCAGCGCTGATCGAGCGGCTGCGCAGCTTCCAGAAGACCGACGTGCCGAAGTGGCTGTGACAGTCCAATCCAGTGATGCCTTTTCAGCACCGCTGCATCAAAATCTTAGCGGTTGATCGCAGCACTGGAAGACCGGAAGCTTGAACCAACCTTCCCCGGAGAATTCGTCCATGCGCCGCCTCCTGACATCTCTCGTCCTCGCCAGCAGCCTTGTGCTCCCGTTTGCCGCGCAGGCGGCGGATCCGGTCAAGATCAAGTTCACGCTCGACTGGAAGATCCAGGGACTCCATGCGTGGTTCTACTGGGCCAAGGCCAAGGGCTATTTCACAGCCGAAAATCTCGACGTCACCATCGACCAGGGCGAGGGCTCGGCCGCCGCGGTGACGCGCGTGATGTCCGGCGCCTATGACGCCGGCTTCGGCGACATCAACGCGATCATCCAGAATGCCGCGACCAAGCCCGGCGAGGCGCCGGTGATGGTCTATATGATCTACAACAAGGCGCCGTTCGCGCTGCTCGCAAAAACAAACGGCCCGATCAAGAGCCTGAAGGATCTCGAAGGCGCCAAGCTCGGCTCGCCTCCGGGCGGCGCCTCGTTCAAGCTGCTGCCGCTGCTCGCCAAGCAGAACGGCGTCGATTACAGCAAGATCAATGTGACGCAGGTGTCGCCGGCGCTGCAGGAGCAGATGCTTCTGCAGGGGCAGGTCGACACCGTCGCGGTGTTCTCCGCCACCAGCTATCTCAATCTGGTGTCGCTGAAACTCGATCCGGACAAGGATTTCCGCTGGTTCTTCTATTCGGACCTCGGCCTCGATCTCTATTCCAACGGCGTGATGGTGTCGCCGAAGCTGGCGAAGAACAATCCCGAGGCCGTGAAGGGCCTGCTGCGCGCCATCAACCGCGCAATGAAGGAGACTGTGCAAAATCCGGACGCCGCCATCGACGTGCTCGCCGCGGAAGAGCCGCTGATCAAGAAGGATCTCGAGAAGCGCCGCCTGCTTTACGTTTACACGAACCTGATCGACACACCGGAAGTGCGCGACCTCGGGCTCGGCGACATCAGCGACAAGAGGCTGAGCTCGTCGATTGGCACCATCGCCGCCTCGTTCGAACTGCCCAAAACGCCCGCAGCGGGCGAAATCTTTAATCGCGCGTTCCTGCCCGCCAAGGCGGACCGCACACCGCCGACCATTGCTCCCTGATGACCGACCACCAGCGGACCATCACCTGCGCGCATGTCATTGGGCCCGATGGACCGATGGCCGGCGCGCAGTCGATTGCGATCAGCGATGGGCGCATCGCATCGATTGCGCCTGCGACCGATACCGCCGGGGAGAAGCTGCTGGCGCTGCCTGCACTGGTCAACGCGCATGACCACGGCCGCGCCATCCGCACCAGTTCGATCGGCGCCGACGCCAAGCCGCTGGAATCGTGGATTCACTATCTGGCGCTGTTTCCGTCGGTCGATCCTTATCTCGCCGCCGCCATGGCCTTCGCCAACAGCGCACTCGGCGGCGCCGGCACGGTGATGAACCACTACACCCGCGCCCAGGGCTTTACGGATCTGCCGGCCGAGGTCGCCAAAGTCGCGCGCGCCGCGCGCGATGTCGGCGTCCGTGCCGGCTTCGCGGTCTCCATGAAGGATCGCAACCCGCTGGTCTATGGATCGTCCGAACCGATCCTCGCAGCATTGCCGCCGGAGCTGCGCCCGGAGATCGAAACCCGCTTCATCCGCGCGCCGCTGTCGCCGCAGGACTACATGACCCTCGTCGACGAGGTTGCGTCAGCGGCGGATGGCCCGAACTTCAACGTGCAGTACGGGCCCAACGGTGTGCAGTGGTGTAGCGACGCATTGCTGCAGGCGATCGCCGAAGCTTCTGCGCGCACCGGCCGCCGCGTGCATATGCATCTGCTGGAGACGAAATATCAGCGCCTGTGGGCTGACGCGAATTATCCCGACGGCGTCGTGCGCATGCTCGATGAGATCGGCCTGCTGTCGCCGCGCCTGACATTGGCGCATTGCGTCTGGGCGCGGCAGGACGAGTTCGAATTGCTGGCCGAACGCGGCGTAACTATTTCGATCAACACCAGTTCGAACCTGCATCTACACTCCGGGCTGGCACCCATGGCCGAGATGCGCAAAGCCGGATGCCAGCTCGCAATAGGCATCGACAGCAAGGCGCTGGATGACGATGACGATTCGCTGCGCGAATTGAGGTTGTCTCACCTGCTCCACGCCGGCAGCGGTTTCGATCTCACCGCCACACGACATCAGGCACTGCAATCGGCGGTCGGCAATGGCCGCTTCTCCGTGAGCAACATCACCGATGCTGGCGTCCTGCGCGCCGGAGCAGACGCTGATTTGTTGCTTTTGGACTGGGCGGCCGTAGACAACGATTCCCTGCGCGATGACATCGATCCCATCAATCTGCTGTTCTCGCGCGCGAGCGCCAGCCATATCCGCGAATTGATCGTTGCCGGCCGCAGCATTGTTAAAGATAAGCGTGTCATGGGGATCGACTATCCGGCGGTGCGGCGGGAGATATTGGCACAGATGCGGGCGGGCATGGCATCGAACAGCAAGCTGTCAGCCGCGCTGGCAGCAATTGATCACGTAATCGTCGCCCACCACTGTCTCGATGGCTGCTGCTAATGACTGCGCTCTGGTATCTCGGCTCTTTGGGCCACGCGCCAAACGTCGACTGTCACGTTAGGCGCGACTGCGCGCATGCGCTCTTTAAGTGCGTCAACCTTGTGGGTTCCAATTCACTATCAATTCTCGCCGCCTAAAATTATCATCGCGAATCGGCCTTCAGTGCCTTCGTATCCAGTACTCGACAATGACGCCCGTTACTCAGTCGCCTGTTCCGTCCACCGGCGATGAGCGATGAAAATATTCGCCGTCTCTGTGGCAGATCAACAGCGGCACATTCGAGGTCTACAAGGTGGCTCGGCTCGCCGCTCCACGACCCGCTTACCGCGGAAAGCGTTGGGTGAACGGGCAGCATCTGCGGGGGTGCACGTCTTGAGATTGACCCTTTCGATCGCGACTTAGTTTCCAATCGCTACAAGTTGATGGGGCTCACGGTCGAACAGAGCGATGCCGTACTTTCCGCTACCACAAGCTCAGCCATTGCTGTTGCGAGGGCGCCCAGGGGGCGGGCAAGACCACTACGTTGCCGCCGATGGTCGAAGCCTATGCGAATGTGGGATTCCGCGTTGTCGCCACCGCCACCGCGTGGCGGATCATCCGTACGACGTGATCATCTTCTGTGCTCTCAATCGATTTTTCCGCAACGTCGCCGAGATGGAATTGGCGATCCGGAAACTGCACAAGCACGGTGTCGAGGTCGTCTCAGTCACGCAGCCGACTGGCGATGATCCGAGCCAAATTCTTGTGCATCAGATCATTGGAGCCTTCGATGAGCACGCGTCGCGGGAAATTTCGAAAAATGCGAAGCGCTCGATGTTGGAGTCGGCGCGGCAGGGAGGAATGGCGCAATGCCTCCACTCGGCTACAAGATCGTCGAGGCAGAGCGGCGCCGGTCAGAAGTCTTTCGGATCAAATTCGAAATGATACTGCGAACGAGCAGGCTTGGCAGCGACGCCAACAGCCACTTCGTCATCACAGAATGAAGTCACTTGCTCTCAACGCGACGCTGTTGACATGGACCTCGAAGTCGATCGTGCCGTCGTCGTCGACATCACCCTGCAGGAAATGATCGGCAAAGCGCAATTGGAACGAGCATCTAAATCCTTAAATACATCTGCTCGGCATGACGTATGATTCAACCTGATAGCTGGAGATCGGCGGTCATGCTTTGCATGCGCGTCTGAATGAATGCTGACGGAACAACTGTCATTGGCGCTCGTGCAATCAGTAACTTTTTCTCGGCGCCCTGCATAGTTTTGCTGCAGTGAGGCATGAATTGGAGCAATTCCCGCCGCAACAACGCGCTTGACAGCATGGTCGATCTAAGGGAGCCTAAACTGCAAGCGTTGGGCAAAGCTGCCCGATAACGCTACAAGTTCAAACCATTTCCAACACCGCGCTTTGAAATTCAAGCGTGTCCAGTTGGTGGCGAGGGCGCCCTCGGCTTTACAGCCGGCGGGCGCTTTTTTTGTTTTGGATCGAGCTGATGATGCGGAAGCACTATCGTATCGGTGTGATGTTCTCGACGACAGGGTCTTACAGTGTCGTCGCACGCTCGATGCTGAATGGTGCGTTGCTGGCTTTCCAGGAAAATGCCGAAGCAGGCGGTGCGGTGACGCTGGAGCCGGTCGTGGTCAACCCTTCGGGCGATCTTACGCATTACCGCGCGCTGAGTTTGGAATTACTCGGCGCCGGGATCCGCCAGGTTTTGGGCTGTTATACTTCTTCGAGCCGCAAGGAGGTCATTCCGTGTTTCGAGAAGTTCGACGGGTTGCTCTGGTATCCGTCGCACTATGAGGGATTCGAGAGTTCGGACAATGTGATTTATACCGGGGCGTCACCCAATCAGCATGTGCTGCCACTGGTCGACTATCTCGTGTCGCGAGTCGGCACCCGTGCGTTCTGTGTAGGCTCCAACTACATTTGGGCTTGGGAGAACAACCGCATCTTCCGCGAAGCGTTGACCGCCCGTGGAGGTACCGTGGTCGCGGAGCGATACCTGCCCGTGGGCGATACCGAATTCGATCAGGTGGTCTCGGCGATCTTCAAGCAGCGCCCCGATTTCGTCTTCAACAATCTGATCGGCACCAGCGCCTATGCCTTCTTCCGCGCCTTTCGCGCTGCCTGCCGCGCGCGCGGTATCGATCAGGTCAATGAAATTCCGGTGGCCAGTTGCACGCTGTCGGAGCCGGAGCTTGCGGAGATTGGCGACGAGGCTATCGATGGGCATCTTAGTTCCAGCGTCTACTTCTCCTCGCTGGAATCGCCGGCGAATGCGGCGTTTATCGCGGCGTATGCCAAGGCCTTTCCCGGCGGACCAGTATCGTCGGCCGATGCAGAAGCGTCCTACATCGCCGTCAAGCTTCTGGCCGCAGCATTGGAGCAGGCGGGTACCGATGATGCACGCGCCGTGCGCGCCGCCGTCGCCAGCCAGAGCTTGCTGGCGCCGCAGGGCGAGGTGCGCATCGATCCGCAAACCTATCACGCTTGGCTGACACCGCGGATCGCCCGTTCCACCCTCAATGGGCAGTTCGACGTGCTGCTGGAGGCGCGCAGTCCGATCGCGCCCGATCCTTATCTCGTTCAGTCGTCACCGCGCTTTGCGAGTGCAATGCGCTCTCCCGTGCTCAGAGTGGTGCAATCATGACATCTCGGTTGCTGCAGAACTTCAAAGGTGGTCGCGCCCTTGTCATCATCGGACGCGGAGGAAAGGAGGGCGCGCTCGAATCCACCCTCGCCAAACTCGGCGTGACAACCGAGTATCCCGACATCATCGACGGCCGCGCGCAGATTGATATCGGTAGCCTACAGCTCGAGCGCGACATTCTGTTCGTTGATGGCGATCTCGAAGGTGCGGTTGCGATCGAGGTCAATCCGGCTTCGCGCCTGCCGCCGGTGCCGGTGATCGGTCTGGTCGGTGTCGAGGCGCCGAGCCGTCTCAAGGCGCTGGTCAATCTCGGTGCGACTTCCTTCCTGCGTAAGCCGGTTCACGGCGGCGCCGTCTACACGTCACTGTTCATGGGCGTCAACCAGTTCATGTTGCGTAGCGACATGTATGCCCGCCTCCAGGATCTTGAAGGACGCCGTCGTGGTCGCCGCGATGTGATCCGCGCGGTAATTTTCTTGATGCAGCAAGACGGTCTCGATGAAGAGCGCGCCTATTCCCAGCTCCGCCGCGAGAGCATGCGCGCGCGGCAGAATCTCGAACTCTACTGCGATGAGTTTCTGAGCAGGCGGGCAAATCCGCCCGACATTCCCGGCCGCACGACCAGCATCACGCTGCGAGGCGGCAACAAGCAAGCGATGTAGGAGACACCAGCATGACCAAGAATGTGTTGCGGGGGCTGCGCGCCATAGCCCTCACGGGGACGCTTGTTCTCGCGACAGGCACGGCGTTTGCGGAAACCCCGATCAAGCTCGGGGTGCTGGAAGATCAGTCTGGCGATTTCGCGGCGGCCACCATCGGTAAAGTGCACGCGATCCAGCTCGCGGCCGAGGAGATCAACAAGGCCGGTGGCATCAGCGGTCGGCAGCTCGAGCTCGTCACCTACGACACCCAGTCCGACAACACCCGCTATCAGGAATTCATGCGGCGCGTGCTGCAGCGGGACAAGGTTGACGTGGTATTTGCCGGCTTCTCGTCCGCTTCGCGCGAGGCATACCGCCCGATCGTCGATCAGTTCAACGGCTTCGCATTCTACAACAATCAGTATGAAGGCGGCGTCTGCGACGGCCACATGATTGTCACCGGTGCGGTGCCGGAGCAGCAGTTCTCCACGCTCATTCCCTACATGATGGAGAAGTACGGCAAGAACGTCTACACGCTCGCCGCCGATTATAACTTCGGTCAGATCTCGGCGGAATGGGTACGCAAGATCGTCAAGGAGAACGGCGGCAAGATGGCTGGCGAGGAGTTCATCCCGCTCGGTGTGTCCCAGTTCTCGCAGAGCATCCAGAATATCCAGAAAGCAAAACCGGATTTCGTGGTGACACTCCTGGTTGGTACCGCACAGGCTTCCTATTACGAGCAGGCGGCATCCGCCAACGTCAATCTGCCGATGGCCTCGTCGGTCAATGTCGGGCAGGGCTACGAGCACAAGCGTTTTAAGCCGCCGAGCCTGAAGGACATGTATGTCACCACCAACTACATCGAGGAGATCGACACGCCAGCCAGCAAGGCATTCTACGCCAAGTTCAAGGCCAAGTTCCCGAACGAGCCCTATGTGAACCAGGAAGCGGAGAACTCCTATCTCGCGGTCTATCTCTACAAGCAGATGGTTGAACGAGCGAAATCCACCAAGCGGGAAGATATTCGCAAGGTGATCGCGGTCGGCGACGTTTGCATGGACGCGCCGGAGGGCAAGGTTTGTATCGACCCGAAGAGCCAGCACATGTCGCACACCATCTATCTCGCCAAGGTCGGAGCCGATCACTCGATCTCATTTCCGAAAGTGTGGGAGGACATCAAACCGTACTGGCTGGGTGATGCGGGTTGCGATCTGACCAAGAAGGATCCCATGGCGCAATACACGCCGTCGAACCCGCCGCCGAAACCCTGACCTCGGCGTCGGCGCCGCCCCGGCAGAGACTTCTGCCTGCCGGGGGCGGTGTTCTCGAAGAGTTAAAATCTCCATCCCATTTCGAATTTGCTTCATCCCGGTTGGTTCATGGACATAGCAACGCATATATTCTCGGCGCTCTATCAATTCGGCGATGCTTTCGCTTTTCTCGTGCTCTCGGCATGCGGGCTTGCGGTGATCTTCGGTATGATGGGCGTGATCAATCTCGCCCATGGCGAGTTCATCATGTGCGGCGCCTATGTGACGGCTTCGACTGCCCATGTCGGTCTGCCGCTGCCGCTGGCAATCATGGCCGGGGCCATCGTCGCCGCGTTGGTCGGCGCGCTGGTCGAGCTTGTGGTGATCCGCCATCTCTACGATCGCCCGCTCGACACCATCGTGGCAACCTGGGGTCTAAGCCTGATTGCGACCCAAGGCACGCTGATCATGGTGGGTTCGACCATGGCCGGCGTCGGAACGCCGTTCGGCAGCTTTCAGGTTGGCGGGTATTCCTACTCCATCTATCGCCTCGTGCTGTTCGCCTCCGCGCTCGGCGTACTCGGCGGTCTCTATATGCTGTTCAACTGGACCCGCTTCGGCGTCCTTGCCCGCGCCACCATCCAGGTGCCGCACATGGCGGCGGCTCTCGGTGTCGATACCCGCCTGATCTACAGTCTCACCTTTGCTTGCGGCGCCGGGCTCGCTGGTCTTGCGGGTGGCCTGTACGCCCCCACCATGACGCTGGTGCCAACCATGGGCGCCACCTTCATTATGGAAGCCTTCGTCACCGTGGTGATTGGTGGGGCCGACGTATTCCTCGGTACCGCGCCGGCCGGCGCGATCCTCGCGGTAGTGAAGTCGGTGATGACCTCCTGGCAGGGACAATTATTTGGCCAGATCGGTTTGCTGGTCGCCGTGATCATCGTTGTCCGGGTCCTGCCGAAAGGCATCTCCGGCTTCCTGCTGCGCGAACGAACCTGAAGGATCCGCAGCTGTGAACGGTTTGCCTGGTTTTCTCCGCCTTCTCGAAGGCCCGCAGACCGTCGGTCGTGGCCCGGCGTTCTGGATCGTGTTCGCCATCGTATTCGCGATGGCCTGCGCCTATCCGCTGTTCAGCGACGGCTATACCGTCGGCAATACAGTGTATTTCTTTGTCTGGGTGTTCATCGCGCTCAGCCTGTGCCTGATCTGGGGCTACGGCGGTTCGCTCTCGTTCGGGCAGACCGCGTTCTTTGGTATTGCCGGTTATAGCTACGGCATCCTCACGCTCAATTTTGGCTCGGCTTATGGGTTCACCCTGATCGCACTGGTGCTGGCGATCGCGATTGCCGCACTGTTTGCCCTACTGCTCGGCTATTTCATGTTCTTCGGTCGCATCGCCGGTGTTTTCCTCGGCATCGTCACGCTGGCGGTGACGTTGATGCTGGAGCGCTTCATGGCCCAGACTGCGGGCCCCGAGTGGCGCATCGGCGCGGCGCGCCTCAACGGCTTTAACGGCATGAGCGCGATGCCGCCGCTGACGATCCCGTGGCCCGGCGGCGATATCGTGCTGTTTGCCGATATCGGGCTCTATTATGCGGTGCTTGGGCTGCTGCTGCTGGTTTATCTCGGCTTGCGTATCCTGATGAACTCTGCATTCGGCAATGTCATCGTGGCGATCCGCGAGAATCCGGAGCGCGCGGAGATGCTGGGCTACGACGTGCGCAAATATCAGCTCATCACCTTCGTGATCGGGGCGGCGCTCGCGGGGATTTCCGGCGTGCTTTACACGGTGTGGGGACAGTACATCACGCCGTCCAGCATGGGCATGACCGCGGCCGCGCTGCCGCTGATCTGGGTCGCGGTCGGCGGCCGCAGCGATCTCACTTCGACAGTGATCGGCACGCTGGTGGTGCTCGCGGCCTTTCAGGCCCTGACGATCTACGGCAGCCAGTACGCGCTGGTGTTTATGGGCGTGCTGTTGGTTCTGACCGTGCTGATCGCACCGAACGGGCTCGTGCTCGGCGTCATGAATCTGATTTCCCGGCTCGCCGAGCGCCGCAGCAAGGGAGACGTCTGATGGCGCTTCTCGAACTTCGTGGACTCAACAAGCATTTCGGTGGCCTGCACGTCACCAACTCGGTCGATCTCGTGCTCGAAGCCGGTGAAATCCATTGCCTGATCGGTCCGAACGGTGCGGGGAAAAGCACGCTGTTCAGGTTGATCCTGGGCGAGCACCATCCCGGCAGCGGCGATATCCTGTTCGCCGGCGAGAACATCACTGCGCTGAAATCGTTCGCGCGCATTCACCGCGGGCTGTCGGTCAAATTCCAGGTGCCTGGCGTATTCAAGGGATTGTCTGTCCGACAGAACCTCGAAATCGCCCTGCAGCGGCATTATCGCGGCGTTGAGCTCGCGCGCGAGATCGATCGGTTGCTGACGTTCCTCAACCTTGAAGCCGAGCAAATGCAGACCGCCGGGAATTTAAGCCATGGCCAGAAGCAGTGGCTCGAAATCGGCATGGCGGTCAGCCTGAAGCCGCAACTATTGCTGCTCGACGAGCCGACTGCAGGCATGTCGCCGGAAGAGACACATCTGACTGGCGAGATGGTGCAGCGGCTGAATGGGGATGGCATGACGGTGCTGGCGATCGAACACGACATGGCCTTCGTGCGCCAGGTCGCGCAACGCGTCACGGTGCTGCATCTCGGACAGGTATTCGCGCAAGGCTCGATCGAGGACATCATCGCCGACGAGCGCGTCGCAGCCATCTATCTGGGGCAAGCCCATGCGTAAGGAAGTGATCCTCTCGACGCTGGCCTTGCGCGCCGGGTATGGCGGCAAGCCGGTGCTGCAGGGCCTCGAAATCGATGTACGGGAGAGCGAGATCGTCGCTGTGATTGGCCGCAACGGCGTCGGCAAATCGACGCTGATGAAAAGCCTGATTGGCCTCGTGCCGGCGATGAGCGGTTCGATTGTCTATCGCGGCGAGGCCGTCGAACTGTTGCCGCCGCACAAACGGGCGCGGCTTGGCATGGGTTATGTGCCACAGGGGCGCGACGTGTTTCCGCGCCTGACGGTGGCCGAAAACATCGCTGTCGGCGCTGCGATCAAGGGCGATATCCCCGAGGAGGGACGGCGGCGGATCGTTGAAGCCTTTCCGATCCTCGCGGAGCGCTGGAGCCAGCGTGCCGGCACCATGTCCGGCGGCCAGCAGCAGCAACTCGCCATCGGGCGTGTGCTGATTGCCGATCCCCACCTCATTTTGCTCGATGAGCCATCCGAAGGCATTCAGCCGAATATCGTTCAGGACATTGCCCGCAACATGGTCGAACTCAACCGCAGCACCGGCGTCACTATCATCCTGGTCGAGCAGAATCTCGACATGATCCGCGCCATGGCGCAGCGCTGTTACGTGATGGACAAGGGGCGCATCGTCGCAAGCCTCGATCGGGCCGCGCTCGACGATCAGGCAGAAATGCGCCGTCATCTCGCGGTCTGAAACCAACCCACGCCCATAACAACACAAGGAGAGAATCGATGGCCTGGCAGGAAAATTCGATCATGGCGAGCAAGGGCGTCGTCAAGGGAAAACCCGGCACCCATCACATGATCACCGAACAGGATCAGGGCAAGTACCACTATGTCTATGGCCCTTACGTAGGGCCTGTGCTGACGGTCGATCCCGGCGCTG
The DNA here is from genome assembly GCF_034044155.1 of Tardiphaga sp. 42S5. Lineage (NCBI taxonomy): Bacteria > Pseudomonadati > Pseudomonadota > Alphaproteobacteria > Hyphomicrobiales > Nitrobacteraceae > Tardiphaga > Tardiphaga sp. 42S5. The sequence continues at coordinate 2,486,919 of NZ_CP139027.1, forward strand.
TGGTCTCCGCCGAAACCCATGATGCGTTCGAGGGCGCCATCAAGCACGAGACCGACATCCCCTCGAAGATTCTCAACTTTCCCTTTCTCAACCCGCAGAACGGGCCGATCTGGATCAACGGCGCCGAGAAGGGCGATACGCTCGCGGTCTATATTGAGAGTATCGTGCCGCGGGGGCCGCAGCCGCGCGGCACCACCGTCGTCATGCCGGAGTTCGGCGGCCTGGTCGGCACCGGCCAGACCGCGCTGCTCAATCCGGCGTTGCCCGAGCGAGTCAAGAAGCTCGAGATTACTCTCGAGGGCGGCACCAAATGGAACGACAAGATCACGCTGCCCTATGAGCCGTTCATCGGCACCATCGGTACTTCGCCCGAGATTGAGGCGATCTCTTCGCTGGTGCCGGACTACTACGGTGGCAACATGGACCTACCTGACGTCGGCGTCGGCGCGGTGGTCTATCTGCCGGTCAATACCAAGGGTGCGTTGCTCTATCTCGGCGACTGTCATGCCGCTCAGGGTGACGGTGAACTCTGCGGTGTTGCGATCGAGCATCCGACCGTGACCACGGTCCAGATCGACTTGATCAAGGGCTGGAGCATTGCGTGGCCGCGGTTGGAGACCAAGGATTTCATCATGACGATCGGCTCGGCACGGCCGATGGAGGACGCCGCGCGCATCGCCTATCGCGAGCTGTGCCGCTGGATGACAGCCGATTACGGCTTTGAGGAGATCGATGCCTACATGTTGCTGACCCAGGCCGGCCGCGTTCGGCTCGGCAATATGGTGGATCCGAAATACACGCTCGGTGCCTCGATCAAGAAATCGTTCCTGGTCTAAGGGGCAAGCCGATCATGTCGCGCGTGCACAAGGTCGCTACCGTTCAATTCGAACCGACCATGTTCGAGAAGGAGCGCAATATCGCGCGGCTGCTCGAACTCTGCGAAGCGGCGGCGACAGCGGGCGCCCGGCTCATCGTTACGCCGGAGATGGGCACCACGGGCTATTGCTGGTTCGACCGGGCTGAGGTCGCACCTTTCGTAGAGACGATCCCGGGGCCGACCACGGATCGCTTCGCAGCGCTCGCGCGGAAACATGACTGCTACATTGTTGTCGGCATGCCGGAGGTCGATAGCGACAGCATCTATTTCAACTCTGCGGTGCTGATCGGACCCGAAGGTGTCGTCGGCCAGCATCGCAAGACGCATCCCTATATTGCGGAGCCGAAATGGTCGGCGGCAGGCGATCTCGGCCATCAGGTCTTAGACACGCCGATCGGGCGCATCGCGCTGCTGATCTGCATGGACATCCACTTTGTGGAGACCGCGCGTCTCGTCGCCTTGCAGGGCGCCGACGTGATCTGCCATATCTCGAACTGGCTCGCTGAGCGCACACCGGCTCCGTATTGGATCAGCCGGGCGTTCGAGAACGGTTGCTATCTGATCGAAAGCAATCGGTGGGGACTTGAACGCACCGTCCAGTTCAGCGGCGGCAGTTGCGTGATCGCGCCGGACGGAACAATTGCAGCCCTGATCGATGGCGGGGACGGCTTCGCACTAGCTGACATGGATCTGGACGCGTCCCGCGCGCGGCGTGTTGGCGGTGAAGCCGTGTTCTCTCAGCGCCGCCCCGAACTCTATGCGGGGCTGCTGTCCGATACGTTCAGCTGGAATCCTCGCGATTTCTTCAAGTTGTACGGCCACAAGCCCTGGCCGACGGGGCGGACGTCGCGGGTTGCGGTCACGCAGATGAGTCCCAGTGATGACGTCGAAGCAAATCTCGCGCGCATCACCTCGCTGGCGCGGCAGGCGGAGCTTGAGGGCAAGGCCGACCTCGTCGTGTTTCCGGAACTCGCGCTGAGCGGCCTCAACAATCCCGGCGCGCGAGCGCAGACTGTTCCGGGGCCGGTGACCGATCAGCTCTGCCGTCTGGCCGCCCAGCTCAAGGTGTATCTTGTCGTCGGCATCGCCGAGCGTAACGGCGATGCGATCTACAACAGCGCGTGCCTGATCGGGCCTGAAGGCCTTGTCGCGGTTTACCGCAAGACCCACTTGACGGAATCCGAGCGTGCCTGGGCGCGTCACGGCGATGACTGGGTGGTGGCCGACACGTCGGTCGGGCGCATCGGCCTTCTGATCGGTCACGATGCATCGTTTCCTGAAGCCGGCCGGATCCTTGCGCTGCGTGGCTGCGATCTCATCGTCTGCGCGGCAGCGATTAAGGAACGTTTCAGCACCCCGCATGTGGGATCGCTTGTGTCGCAGAACTATCCGATCCCGACCGGCGCCGATCTCTATCACTGGCATCACTTCCGGGTTCGCGCCGGCGAGAACAACGTGTTCTTTGCGTTCTCGAATGTGTTCGATCCCGGCAACGGATATCCAGGCCTCAGCGGCGTGTTCGGCCCCGACACCTTCGAGTTTCCGCGTCGGGAAGCCATCGCGGCGGATACTGAAGGGACGGCGACGGCGGTGGTGGACACCACGAATCTCGATACGGTCTATCCGACCAACGTCGTGCGCCGGAAAGATCTGGTCGCGATGCGGATGCCGCACAGCTACCGCGCGTTGATCACGAAGGATGCGGGCTGACACGCGCGAGAGCACCGATGACAATCATGCAAGCCGAGCGGTCAGGCATCTCAACTGAGGAGTGAACCATGGATCTCGGATTGAAGGGCACGAACGCTCTCGTGACGGGCGGAAGCAAGGGAATCGGTCGTGCGATTGCGGATATGTTCGCTACCGAGGGCGCCAACGTCGCCATTTGCGCGCGACAACAGGAGCAGATCGATAGCGTCGTTGCGGCCTTGCAGGCGAAGAGCGTCAAGGCCTGGGGCAAGCCGACCGATGTCGCCGAGCCCGTGGCTCTCAAGCAATGGGTTGACGGCGCGGCCGCCGAGCTCGGCGGCGTTGACATCCTCGTCTGCAATGTCAGCGCGCTGGCGGTCGGCGATACCGCAGAAACTTGGGAAAAGTCATTCCGCACCGACATGATGCACACGGTCAATGCGGTGGCGGCCGCGCTTCCCTATCTGGAAAAATCGAAGACGCCGTCGATTGTCATTGTCTCCAGCGTCTCCGGGTTCGAGGTCGATTTCGCCGCCGGCTCCTACGGCGCCTTTAAGGCTGCACTGATCCACTATGCCAAGGGATTGAGCAATCAGCTCGCCGGCAAAGGCATCCGCGTCAACGCGGTGTCGCCCGGCAACACCTATTTCGAGGGCGGCATATGGCAAGGCATCGAACACGGCTCGCCCGAGCTTTACAAAACGGCCATGAGCTTGAATCCGACCGGTCGAATGGGAACCGCGGAGGAAGTGGCGGCCGGGGTCGTTTTCGTGGCTAGCCCGATCGCGAGCCGCATCTCGGGTACCAATCTCATCATCGATGGTGCACTGACGAGGGCTGTGTAGCTCTGAACCTGCTTCGAAAGGAGCCGCGATCAGTTCGAGGAGCGGGATAGTTCGACGATCATTGCTGAACTCAGAAACATGAGAATTCATCCACGCTGATGACTGTATAGGAAACTGCATTTTCCATACAGTTATCGGCGATCAGATTTCGTCATTTTGCAATGAGTGACATCAGCCCGGCGCCAACGCTAAGCTGCAGCCGTGGAAACGAAATGGGCTAGAAGGTGGGGCTCAGTCCGTTGGCGCCCACATGTGCCTCTAATTGGCGGCAGTGGGGCTGGCGATACGTCAGCCACGGCCTATCGGTCAACCGATGGCTTCAAGGGTCGCGCGACCGGTCGCTATTAGCGCAAGTCGACATCGACGCGATCGACGATTTGTTCGACTGCATATGCACCCACCAGATCATGCGTTGACGGTGAGCTGATCGAGAACGCCATCGGCCAGTTTCTGCAGTTGGTGTGCTTCCCTGCCGACGAGGCGTCCATCGCGTCTGTGACGGCGCTGGATGTTGCAGATTTGCTGGTTCGGCGCCGTGCGACGGACGGGATACCCGTACTTGCCGCGGAAGTCTCCGGATTCCAGGCGACGTTTCGGTCAGATCACCCGATCACCGTAACGACAGGTTGGCCGCTCTCTGCCCGTCCGATAACGCGCGCGTACGGATAACCATCCTCCACGATCTGGCGCGTGATCGCCTCCGCGTGATCTGCACGGCAGGCAATCAGCAATCCGCCTGATGTTTGCGGGTCGGTGAGCAGTTGGCGTTGCCATTCGGGACGACCAGGATCGAGGCGAACCTCGTGTCCGTAACTTGCCCAGTTGCGGCCGGAGGCTCCGGTCAGGAACCCCTGCTCAATCAACTGTTGAGCCTCGGGGAGCAGGGGAATATCCGCTGCGTTCAATACGATGTTGACGTGCGACCCGCGAGCCATTTCCAAAGTATGCCCGAGCAAGCCGAACCCGGTCACATCCGTCATGGCATGTACCGACGCATCTGCGGCGAGCTTCGTTCCGACGCGATTGAGCCGTGTCATCGATCCAATCATATCGGCATACGCGACGTCCGATAGCGCGCCTTTCTTGAAAGCAGCCGCATAGACGCCGACGCCGAGCGGTTTGGTCAAAATGATGGCGTCTTCGACCTGTGCTTCGGAATTGCGGCGGATATCGCTTTCCTTGCAGGTGCCGATGACGGCAAGTCCGTAGATCGGTTCGGGAGAATCGATGGAGTGGCCACCCGCGACTGGAATACCGGCGGCCGCGCAAACTGCCGCCCCGCCCGCGAGAATTCTTGCCGTCATCTCGGTGGGCAACTTGTCGATGGGAATTCCGAGGATTGCCAGAGCCATGATCGGGGTTCCGCCCATGGCGTAAATGTCGGATATCGCGTTTGTGGCGGCGATGCGCCCGAAGTCGTAGGGATCGTCTACCATCGGCATGAAAAAGTCCGTCGTTGCAATAACGCACGTTCCATCTTCAAGCCGCCACACCGCAGCATCGTCGCCGGTCTCGGTGCCGACCAGCAGCTGCGCAACAGGCTGCGCCGCGGGTTGACGCGCGAGCAATTGTTGCAGAACTGAAGGCGCCAATTTGCAGCCGCAGCCGCCGCCATGCGCAAGGCTGGTGAGACGTATGTCGCGGATATTCATGTGTTCAACTCATGCGGTGTGGATGTGGCGTTCCCACGGATCGGAAGACGCGCATGCGCCGACGACGGATTGCCGAATGCTTCGCGCAGGCAGGGCAGCATCGCGCTGAGGACAGCAGGATCGATTGGTGCCCTGGCGTTGTAGTCCAGATAGACGGGCTTCATGGTGATCGTTGTTGTGTCACGATCATCAAGCGATGACGTCCGGCGTGCACCTGTACCGTTGTCGCGATTCAGGCCGCTACGATCAGGCCGGCAGATTCCAAGACATGACCGCGAAAGTCTGCTCCTGGATGCTATTCCGGCGTTTGACGAGGAGAAAACTGCTTCGGTGGCCCTTTCAGATCTTTGCCCGTTGCCATCGCAGGCTGATCCTTTGCCGCTTCGGCATCTTGCGAACCGGTAGCTTGACCGATCGTTTGAGAGTTCTGGTCGCGGGCGCCGCCGGTCCAGCCCGTCGAACCCTTGCCATCCGGCGTGGTGCCGGAGCTGCTGGAGTGCGGAGCTGCTGCGGGTTGTTCCATCGCATTGGCCGATGGATCGTTGTTCTGGGCAAACGAATACGTCCCCGACACCATGATAACGGCGGCCAATAGAGTAAGACCGATGTTTTTCATCATTGCCTCCGATGCGGGATGTGATGAAAAACGGCTGGCCGGAACAAAAGGTTCCAAGACTCGGAGAAGAGCCGACGAAATAAAACGGATGCCGCAAGCGCGGCGCTCGCTGAATATGGTGGCAACTCCGCATCACGTCGCCGTCAGTTCCTTGGACGTGATCGTGTATTTGAAGGTATCAGGATCGAGGCAATCGAGGCGCATGCTGGCGGTTTCGGCCTGCGGATACATCAGGAAGCCAAGCTTCGGACCATTCGTTCCCGGCAAGGCGATGTCGTGTGCGAAATTATAAGCCAGCCAGTTCGTCTCCCATGATCCAAACAGGGCCTTGCGGGCTGCCACGACCTTGGGATCATCGAGTTGGAGATTGGCCGGCGGTTCCTCGAGTGCGACCTTGCGCACGTCGGCCGGATCGACCGGGACCCAGCCGAAGCCGGCGAGATAGACTTCCGATCGGCAGTGTTGTGCCTTGGAGATCACGGCGGACCCGGCGCCGAGACTCTTGTAGCCGAATTTCGACGGAGCGATGCGCAAGCCGTAGACATCGCGGGCGGGAAGATCCGCTGCTCGCGCAAGACCGACATAGAGCGCGTTGATGTCCGCGCATTTTCCGCCAAGATTTCCGCTTTTGAGCATCGATGCGATATCGCCGATGCCGCAACCGCGGACCTTGGCGTCGCGGAATGTATTCTCGACAACCCATTCGTAGATTGTGCGCGCTTTCTCGAGATCGGTGCCGGCACCTTTTACTATCTTGTCCGCGGTCTCCTTGACGATGCCACCGGTCGGGATCAATTCGGTTGAGCCCGTATAGAGCTTTCGTTCAGCGGCGGACAACGCCGCCACCTTGCCGGGTTTGAACAGATCAATCGCCCTGTCCTGCACCTTGATGGCACTGATGACCTCGATCACGGGCGCAGTCTGATCATCTCCCCATTGCGCATGAATCATACCGGACCCGTATTTCGGATCATGCCTGAGCGCGGCCCTGCCGTTGGTCGTCCATTGACTTGGAGAGGATGTGAACCAGTCCTTTTCGTTGACGGACGGGACAGGGATCCAAGCCTGTGTCTTGCCCTTGGCGTTCGCAATTTCCAGTCGGGTGACGATCTGGAATTCGTGCCACGCGCCCGGCTGCGGAGCGAATGTTCCCTGAGCCATCGCGAGCCGAGGAAGTCCTGCCACCAGTGAGACCGCGGCACCGCCTTTCAAGAGCTCGCGTCGATTAAAGGTCATGATCGCTTCCCCTTTTTTCCTGATGTGAATGATCGGAGGTGGTTTCAGGCTCCCGGATCTTGTTCTCGATGAGCTTTCCGGTTGCGGGCTCGATGTCGACCGTGTCCCACTGGGAATCGGCTTCGACCACGAGCAAGGGCTTCATGTTTGCGTCGAGAACGTAGGTCGTGGGGAGCGTGGTGACATTCCAGGACTTCGCCACGGTCCGCTCACGATCCAGCAGCACGGGAAAATTGACCGGCGTCTGCTCGAGGAAGCGGTTGAGCCGTTGATCGATGTCGGCGACGGATATCCCGACGACCGATGCGTAGGATGCGGAACGGTTGAGAAAGCGGGTCAGGGCGGGCAGTTCTTCGCGGCACGGTGCACACCACGTCGCAAAGAAATGGACGAGGACCGTGCGGCCTTTAAAGGACGTGAGAGGAACGGTCGTCCCGTCCAAACCCGGCAAGGAAAAATCAGGCTTTGCAGGTTCGTCGATGCGCCGCAATTCAGTCGCGCGCGAGTCCGGCGAGAAAGCCAACACCAATAGCGTCGCCAGAATCGTGATTCTGAACGAGAGCCCTATATCTCCAAATTGCGCGCCCCGAAACTCGGGAGCCGATGGATAGGTCACGCCATAATTTGGGGATCAACGCGCGCTGGCGTCAACGCAATTCGACGTGTTTGCAGAGGCGTTTCAGCGTAGCTAATGAAATCGAGTGATCGCCGCACTGCGGCGACAACCTGTTACGACGCGATCCCGATCAGCTTGAATGTTGCGGCGCGGCAAACATTCTTCCATGCGCGACATTTGTATACGTTGACTTTAACTATCTCTGAACATTACGTTATCAATGCTTAGATGGATTCTACTTCCAGCGCGCTTATGGCGCGTCCGACATGCGTCCCCCTGGAGGGGCCGTGATCTCGAAGGAGAACCAGCCATGAATATGGAAATCTCGCGACGTCAATTTATGAAAAGCGTCGGTGGTGGGGTAGCGGGTACTACACTCGGCGCTCTTGGTTTCGGCGGAATTGAGGCGGCTCTGGCATCGTCGATCCGCCCCTTTAAACTGACCGGGGTCACGGAAACCCGCAACACCTGCACCTACTGCGCTGTCGGCTGCGGCATCATCATGTACTCCAAGGGCAGCCTGGCGAAGGGGGAGAGGGCCGACATCTTCCACGTCGAAGGCGATGCCGATCACCCCACCAACAGAGGCACGCTCTGTCCCAAGGGTGCAGCACTTCTCGACATGGTGCATGCGGAGACCCGCCTGAAGCATCCGATGCTTCGCAAACCCGGCTCGGACAAGTTCGAGCAGATCTCCTGGGATGTGGCGCTCGACCGCATCGCACGGCTGATGAAGGATGACCGGGACAAGAACTTTGTCGCCAGAAACCGCGATGGCGTTACGGTCAATCGCTGGCTGAGCACCGGTTTCCTCGCTGCTTCTGCAACGACCAATGAAACTGCGTGGACGACCTACAAGGTCGTTCGCAGTACCGGGATGCTGGTATTCGATAATCAAGCGCGCGTTTGACACGGCCCCACGGTAGCCAGTCTGGCTCCAACATTTGGCCGCGGCGCGATGACGAATTCGTGGACTGATATCAAGAACACGGATCTCGTGATCATTATGGGCGGTAACGCAGCCGAAGCGCATCCTTGCGGATTCAAATGGGTTACGGAGGCGAAAGCCAACCGTGGCGCGAAGCTGATTGTCGTCGATCCACGCTTTACCCGTTCGGCGTCGGTCGCTGATGTGTATGCGCCGATCCGCCAGGGCACCGACATCGCATTCCTGCTCGGCGTGATCAAGTACTGCATCGACAACGACAAGGTGCAGTGGGAGTACACCAAGGCATTCACCAACGCGCCTTATATCGTGAAAGAGGGCTTCGGCTATCAGGATGGCCTGTTCACCGGCTATGACGAGGCCAAGCGCGATTATAACAGGTCGAGCTGGGATTATGAGCTTGGTCCGGATGGCTATGTGGTCTCCGACGATACGCTGCAGAACCCGCGTTGCGTGTGGAACCTGCTGAAGCAGCATATTGCGATCTACACGCCGGAAATGGTCGAGCGAATCTGTGGCACGCCGAAGGACAAGTTCCTGAAGGTGGCGCAGATGATCTCGGAGTGCTCGTCACCGACCAAGACGATGACATCGATGTATGCGCTCGGCTGGACCCAGCATTCGAAAGGTTCGCAGAACATTAGAGCCATGGCGATGTTGCAGCTCATTCTGGGCAATATCGGCGTGCGCGGCGGGGGCATGAATGCTCTGCGCGGTCACTCCAACATTCAGGGATTGACCGATATCGGGCTGATGTCGAACCTGATCCCGGGCTATCTGACCATCCCGACGGAAAAAGAGCCGACCTTCGACACCTATATGTCGACGCGCGGCTTCAAGCCGTTGCGTCCGGATCAGATGAGCTACTGGCAGAACTACAAGAAGTTCTTTGTCAGTTTTCTGAAATCGATGTGGGGTCCGGCGGCGACGCCGGAAAACAACTTCGCCTATGACTACCTGCCGAAGCTCGATCTTCCGGGCTACGACATCTTGCGCGCCTTCGAATTGATGAACGAGGGCAAGATGAACGGGTACTTCTGTCAGGGATTCAATCCCCTGTTGGCGTTCCCGAACCGCAAGAAAGTCACGGACGCGCTGTCCAAGCTCAAGTTCCTCGTCGTCATAGATCCGTTGCAGACCGAGACGGCGCGGTTCTGGGAAAATCACGGCGAACATAACGACGTCAACTCGGCGAGTATCCAGACCGAGGTGATCCAGCTTCCCACGACCTGCTTTGCCGAAGATACCGGTTCGCTCACGAATTCGGGGCGGCAGTTGCATTGGCACTGGGCGGCCGGTACGCCGCCGGGCGAAGCCAAGCATGACACATGGATCATGGCGCAGCTCCATCTGCGTCTGAACGAGCTGTACAGGAAAGAGGGCGGTGCATTTCCGGATGCGATGCTCAATCTGGCCTGGGACTACAAGGATCCGGAAGAGCCAAGTCCGGAAGAACTGGCCAAGGAGTTAAACGGTTCGGTGCTCGAAACGGTCATCGACCCGAACGATCCAACCAAGGTTGTGCTGGAGAAAGGCAAGCAGGTGGTCAGCTTTGCCGCCCTGCGCGACGACGGCAAGACCGCGTGTGCCTGCTGGATCTATTCCGGTTGCTACAACGAGGCAGGCAATAACATGGCCCGCCGCGACAACAGCGATCCGGACGAGACCGGTGCCTTCGCGAAGTGGGCGTGGTCTTGGCCTGTCAACCGTCGAATTATCTACAATCGTGCGTCGGCGGACACCAACGGTAACCCTTGGGATCCGAGCCGCAAGCTATTGTGGTGGGACGGCGCGAAGTGGACCGGCTATGACGTGCCGGATATCGCCCCCAACGCCAAGCCGGGTGTGGTGGGTCCCTACATCATGAACCCCGAAGGCACCGCACGCCTGTTCACGCGGGGCATGATGCGCGACGGGCCGTTTCCGACGCATTACGAGCCGTTTGAATCGCCGGTCGTCAATGTCATTGCACCCAAGATTCGCGGCAATCCGGTCGCCCGCGTTTTCAAGGGCGATATGGAGCAGTTCGGCGAAGCCAGCGAGTTTCCGTACGCGGCGACCTCCTATCGGCTTACTGAGCACTTCCATTACTGGACCAAGCACGCCCAGATCAACGCGTCATTGCAGCCAGAGTTCTTCGTCGAGATTTCGGAGCAGTTGGCCGCGGAGAAGAACATCAAGTTGGGCGGATGGGTCCGGGTCTGGTCCAAGCGCGGATCGGTGAAGGCGAAGGCCGTGGTGACCAAGCGGATCGCGCCGCTGATCTGTGACGGCAAAACGGTCCACGTGGTCGGCATTCCCCTCCACTGGGGCTTTGTCGGCGCGGCAAAGAAGGGATGGGGGCCGAATTCGCTCACTCCCTTTGTCGGCGACGCCAATATCGAGACGCCTGAATACAAGGCATTTCTAGTTAATATCGAGCCCATCGCCGGGCCGGTGGCATAGGGAGGTACGCACATGTTTCCTCCGCTTCCTAACCCGACCGTGAAGCCGACGCCTGCTCAATTTGGCGAGCAGGATCTGATCCGGCGTTCGGCATCGAATGTAGCGCCGCCGGCGCGCCAGCTCACGCCTGTTGCCAAGTTGATCGATACGTCCAAGTGCATCGGCTGCAAGGCATGCCAAGCCGCCTGCCTGGAGTGGAACGACTTGCGCGAAAAGGTCGGCATCAATTCGGGCGTCTTGGACAATCCGCTCGATCTCACGCCGGCCAGTCTGACCGTCATGCGGTTCAGCGAGTGGATCAATCCCGAGACACAGAATCTCGAATGGCTGATCCGCAAGGACGGCTGCATGCATTGCGCAGATCCAGGCTGCCTCAAGGCGTGTCCGGCGCCTGGCGCGATCGTGCAGTACTCCAATGGTATCGTCGATTTCGACCACGATAAATGCATTGGTTGCGGGTATTGCATCAAGGGATGCCCCTTCAACATTCCGCGCATCTCGGCAGTCGACCACAAAGCCTACAAATGCACGCTTTGTTCAGATCGGGTTGCCGTCGGACAAGGACCAGCCTGCGCCAAGGCCTGCCCGACCCAAGCGATCGTGTTCGGCACCAAGGAGGAGATGAAGCAGCACGCCGAGGGCCGCATCAAGGATCTCAAGTCGCGCGGCTTCAAGAACGCCGGTCTTTACGATCCACCGGGCGTGGGCGGGACCCATGTCATGTACGTGCTGCATCACGCCGACAAGCCGGAGATCTACGCGAATCTCGCAAGAGACCCGAGGATCAGCCCGATCGTTGAATTGTGGAAGGGTGTGACGAAGTATGCAGGCCTTGCCGCGATGGGTGGCTTCGCGGCGTTCGGTTTCCTTCACTATTTGATTTCGGGTCCCAACAAAGTTTCCGAAGAGGATGAAAAGAAGGCTGAGCAACTGACCGGGAGTAACGTGTCATGACCGCTTATGACGTTGAACGCGGGGATGCTGTTCATCCCGGCAAGCCGGTCACGGTCGATCGCTATACTGGCGGGGCGCGCATCAACCACTGGATTACGGCAACGAGCCTTGTTCTTCTGGCGCTGTCGGGACTCTCGTTATTTCATCCGAGTCTGTTTTTCCTGACCGGGCTATTCGGTGGGGGGCAGTGGACGCGTGCAATCCATCCCTGGATCGGCGTTGTGCTGTTTTTCAGCTTCACCGGCCTGTTCATTCGGTTCTGGCGGGCGAACTTGTGGAAGGCTGAGGATGGTACCTGGCTCGCGCGGCTCAAGGACGTTCTGACCGGCCACGAAGAACGCTTGCCGGAGGTCGGCAAGTACAATGCCGGTCAGAAAGCGGTTTTCTGGGGAATGTCATTTCTCATTATCATTCTGATCGCGAGCGGTTTTGTGATCTGGGATCAGTACTTCGCTGCGTATTCGACGATTGACCAGAAGCGCATCGCAGTTCTCGTCCATGCCGTCGCCGCGGTGACTATTATCTGCGTCTGGATCGTGCACGTCTATGCGGCGATCTGGGTGCGCGGCACCATTAGTGCGATGACGCGCGGCCGCGTGACTGGCGGATGGGCGTGGCGTCATCACAGGAAGTGGCTTCGTGAACTGGTTGGGGGCAGGCAAAATCACCGTTGATTGTGCATCCGTTTGGGTAAGCGGAGTTCTTCAAGCTGCACGTGGCCCGGAGGGTTCGTGAGGTTCTTTGATGAGTAAGGTTGGAGCGTTCCAGCACGATCCGGTTCCGATCGGTGAGATTGCCGAGCCGCCGTTTGTCCGTCTCCCAGATGTGGCTGTGCTGTTCGAGAGCAGGGCAGAGCGCTTTCGGGAGCTATCTGCGCAGCACGAACTGGCTCCTTTTCTCCGGCTTTTGTCAGATATCTCGTTTTGTCAGCACCAACTGCAGGATGGCCTGCCGGAGGTTGATCTTCCAACCGACGATGACCGCGAGCGCGCCCGGGTGTACGGGATGCCGCCACTTGATCGCAGCCGGTTTACGGCTGACGCTGCGTTCGATGTAACACTCGATCGTTTGCTTCAGTCGGCATCCAGCATCGAAATGCCGGACGCTGCCAAATCCGCGCTGCTCCGCGTCACCAAAGCGAATGCTGAAGCGCGGGTCACTATGGCCCGGGCTGTGCTCGCGAACGAGATTCCCGTCGAGGAATTCGCCGACCATGTCTTTGTGGCAGCGGCGCTGCAGGTACACTTCGCGCGCCTGGCTTCAAAACTCAATGCCAAAAAGCTAGTCCCGGTTGGCGATGGCGTGTGTCCCGCCTGCGGCGGCGCCCCGGTAGCCTCGATGGTGGTGGGATGGCGGGGTGCCCATGGTGCGAGGTACTGCATGTGTTCGCTATGCGCGACGCAGTGGCATTATGTCCGGATCAAATGCACGCTGTGCAGCTCGACCAAAGGCATCTCCTATCGCGAGATCGAAGGAGGGGACGGGACCGTCCTGGCTGAGACTTGCGAGTCGTGCCGCGGCTACGTCAAGATTCTGCACCAGCACAAGAATCCGGGGCTTGATCCAGTCGCTGACGATGTCGCCAGTCTCGGCCTGGATCTGTTGTTGCGGGAGGACGATTACCGGCGCGGCAGCCTCAACTTTTTCCTGCTCGGCTATTGAGGTAAGCGATGGCGAAAACCGCAACCGCCAACCTGCGCAAACTCCCCTCCGTCGACGAGGTGTTGAGAACCGTCAATGCAGGCGACGCGGTGAAACGCTTCGGACGAGCGGCTGTTGTAGGCGCGGTGCGTCGTGTTATCGCCGAATCCCGCGCGAATGGGGGCATCCCAAGCAAACCGGACGAGGTGACAAGTGGGGCACTGGCGCTGCTTCAGGCGCAGGTAAAGCCAAAGCTGCGGCCCGTGTTCAATCTTACAGGAACTGTCTTACACACCAATCTCGGTCGTGCGGTTCTTGCCGAGGTTGCAATCGAGGCTGCGGTCTCGGCCATGCGTTCGGCCGTGACACTTGAATTCGATCTTGAGAACGGTCGGCGTGGCGAGCGCGACGATCACCTGCGTGGCCTCTTGTGCGAACTCACCGGCGCCGAGGATGCGACTGTCGTCAACAACAATGCCGCGGCGGTTCTGATCGTGCTCAACACGCTTGCGCACCGGCGCGAAGCGATTGTTTCGCGAGGCGAATTGATCGAAATCGGCGGGGCGTTTCGGATGCCCGAGATCATGTCCCGTGCGGGCACGAAACTCGTCGAGGTTGGAACGACCAACCGCACACACAAGAAAGATTATGTTGGCGCGATCGGCGCGAAGACGGGGATTATCTTCAAGGTTCACACCTCGAATTATCGGATCGAAGGATTTACCAAGGAAGTCAGTGCCCGCGAACTGGCGACGCTGGCCTCTGAACGCAAGATCCCGATGGTCCACGATCTGGGTTCGGGAACGCTGGTCGATCTTGCGTGGTTCGGCCTTGCCCATGAGCCAACAGTTGCGGAAGCGATTGCGGATGGCGCCGATATCGTGACTTTCTCCGGCGACAAGTTGCTGGGCGGCCCACAGGCCGGATTCATCGTGGGTCGTAAGGATTTGATAGTCGCCATCAATCGCAATCCGATGAAGCGGGCCTTGCGTCTGGACAAGATGCGGATTGCCGCGATTGAAGCAACGCTGAAACTCTATCGCGATCCGGACAGGCTTGCCCAGCGGCTTCCCACTGTCCGGCTGTTGTCGCTTTCCCAATCGGCTATTGAAGCGTGTTCGCGCCGGCTGCTGCCAGATGTGCAGGCAGCGGTCGGCCCGTTGTTTTCCGTTGAGGTTACGGCCTGCGAAAGCCAGATCGGCTCGGGAGCTTTGCCGCTGGTCACCGTGCCAAGCGCCGGCCTTGCCATCCGCCCGTTGTCAGTGCGTGGTGCGGGGCATCTCCTGAAACGCCTGGCAGGAAGGTTGCGCGATCTCGATATGCCTGTGGTCGGAAGAATCGAGGAGCAGGCGCTGCTTCTCGACCTGCGATGCCTCGATGACGAACGCGCGTTCGCAAGGAATCTCGAATCGCTCGACCTTTCGGAGAAAAGCAATGAGAGTATCTGACTCCTTTGCTCGGACGATCGATGCGCAATCGGTTTCGGCTCAGATGGATGCCGCCTCCGAAGCCGCGGATCGCGGAGATTATCCGAGGGCCCTCGAAATATGGGGACCGCTCGCTCACGCGGGAATAGCCCGGGCGCAGGCCTATATCGGAACGTGCTTTGCCGAAGGCTGGGGTGTCGAGCCGGATTTCGTGCTCGCAGCGAACTGGCTGACATTGTCGGCGGATGCGGGCGATCCGGCGGGGCAACGAAATCTGGCTGCGCTCTATTTCAGGGGAGACGGCGTCAAGGAGGATTTCAGGCGCGCGGCCGCGCTCTATCGCTCCGCTGCGGAGGCTGGCGATGGGCCAGCGCAGGACATGTTGAGTTGGATGCTGCTCGAAGGAGAGGTGATTGTTCACGATTACGCTGATGCGCGGAAATGGGCATTGGCGGCCGCCGAACAGAACATCGCCTCATCCATGACCCGTCTTGGAATGCTCTATCATAACGCCATTGGCGTTGAGCGCGATCCTGCGCAGGCGGTTCACTGGTGGCGTCGGGGTGCAGAGCGTGGAGATGCAGACGGTCAGGCGATGCTCGGAGCCGCATATTATCTCGGAGCCGGCGTCGAACGGCATCCGCGCCAGGCTCTGATCTGGTTGTTGCGGGCCCATGCCGGTGCAAGCCCGCTCGCATCGCGATTTCTCACTGCAGCACGTTCGGTCCTTTCGGACTCCGAAGTCGCGGAGGCTGAACAATGCGCGGCGCTGCCGCTACCCGAGCCATCATCATGATTATCGGAACCGCGGGCCATATCGATCACGGCAAAACGTCATTGGTGCGCGCGCTGACCGGCGTGGAAACGGATCGCCTGAAGGAAGAAAAGGCCCGCGGCATCTCCATCGATCTTGGTTTTGCCTATCTTCCGGCGCCGGATGGAACGGTCCTCGGGTTTGTCGACGTTCCGGGCCACGAAAAATTTATTCATAACATGCTCGCAGGAGCCACCGGAATCGATTTCGTGATTCTGGTCGTCGCGGCCGATGACGGGATCAAGCCTCAGACGCTGGAGCATCTGGCGATTGTCGATCTTCTGGGAATCAAGAGAGGCGTTGTCGCGTTGACAAAAACGGACATTGTTTCCCGGTCGCGGCTGGACGATGTGTCGAGGGATATCACGCAACTGCTGCAGAAATCGAAGCTGGCCGGCTCTGACATCTTTCGGGTTTCGACCGTTCGCGGCGAAGGCATCGCTGAGTTGCGGGATCATTTGTTCGGTCTCGCTAAGACAATTGGCGCGCGAGCGTCCTCGGACCTTTTTCGCCTTGCTGTCGATCGATCCTTCACGCTTCCCGGCACAGGAACCGTCGTCACCGGTACGGTTCTGTCCGGAGCCGTATCGAACGGCGATCACGTCATGATTTCTCCCCCCGGCGTGACGGCTCGCGTGCGCTCCGTTCATGCGCAGAGCCGTCCATGCGTGCACGGTGTTGCCGGTCAGCGTTGTGCTCTCAATTTGGCGGGGGAGGGTATCAGCAAGGACGCGATTTCCCGCGGTGACATGGTTCTTGACCAGAGGCTGCATGCGCCGACAAACCGAATTGATGTGGAGTTACAGCTGCTCGCTTCAGAGTCCAGACCAGTCACGCAATGGATGCCCGTCCATCTCTTTCATGCGTCCGCGGACGCCGGGGCGCGTCTGGTTTTGCTGGAAGATACGCCGTTAGTGCCAGGTCAAACCGGCGTGGTGCAGCTCGTGCTGGATCGACCCATTGCCGCAGCGGTCGGGGATAGATTCGTTGTGCGCGACACCACCAGCCAGCGGACAATCGGCGGCGGGAAATTTCTGGATCTGCGCGCACCGGCCCGCAAGCGGCGGTCGCCGGAACGGATGGCTCAATTGCGTGCTTACCGTATCGATGATCCCGAGGTGGCGCTGGCGGTCTTGCTTGAGACCCCGCCGTGGTTTGTCGAACTGTCGGCGTTTGCGCGTGATCGCGTTTTTCCGGAGGGCCGCGTTCAGAAAATCGTCGATCATTTGCCCGCTGTCACTTCGCGCACAGCCGGCGGCGTATTCGCCATGTCCGCGCCGGTATGGCTTGAGTTCAAGCGAAGTTTGCTCGCGACGCTGCAGGCATTCCATGCGGATAACCCCGATTTACAGGGTATGGGTCTCGAGCGCTTGAGGATGCAGCTTGAGCCGCGTCTGCCGGCACCGGTGCTGCTTTCGATTCTCGGCGGGCTTGTCCGCAGCAAGGAGATCGCTCTGGATGGGGCGTGGGTGCGCGTGGCTGGGCATGAAGTGCGCCTGACCGTTGAGGATGAAAAGCTCTGGCCGAGGATAGCGATATTGCTTTCTGGTTCAGAGCGTTTTCGTCCACCAAGGGTGCGTGACATTGCGGGAGTGCTGGGATCGCATGAAACCGATATACGGCGCTTGTTGAAGTTGCTTGGGCGTATGGGCAGAGTCGATGAGGTCGCACACGATCATTTCTTTTTGCGGGAGACGGTTGCCGAAATGGTCCGGATCGTCGCAGGCCTGAGCCAGAGCCAGCCGCTTGGACAGTTCACAGCCTCGCAGTTTCGCGATCGGGTGGACAATGGCCGCAAAGTCGCAATCCAGATCCTTGAATTCTTCGATCGCCACGGCGTAACGCTTCGCCGAGGCGATCTTCGCCGCGTTAATAGGCATCGGCTCGATTTGTTCGGCAGAACGATAGAAACCGGTCCTGACAACGTTTCGAATTTTGGAAGGGAAGCATCCCCGGTGGGGCGTCCGGACTTCAAATCCGGGAGGGGCCGCGAGTCGGTCCTTGGTGGGTTCGACTCCCTCTCTCTTCCGCCACGCTAGAAAGAAAATGCGATGGATCGCGCAGCATCCTTCATCGACGTGCTGAAACTATCAGCGGATCGAAGCTCTGTAGCGGAGGACGAGTTTCGCCGCAGTATGGCTGAGCGGATGAAAGAGCTGGAGAAACAGCGTTCCTTCGCATTTCGAAGGCTGAATCTTATGAAGGAGCTCTCCAGCGTCATTGTTCAAGCTGAAAGCGAAGAAATTGCGGTCGCGGTCGCGACGGCCGTCCTGCGTGCAAAACTGGGATGGGTAAATGACAGCGAAGCCCGGAGTGAGGTCCTGTCACGCTTTGCGCCGGTCGCTCAGGTCATGTTTGCGAGTCTTGTGCCCAGCGCAGATGACAACGAAGAGAAGCCCGATGTGATCGAGGCTCTGGGCGAATTCGAAACCTGGTACGCGGCAACGCATCCAAATCCGTTCTGGGTACTGTTTGAGAATTACATGCCGGAGACGCCCGTTGTCGATTTCTGATGCAGTTCTCACCGATTTCGATCGCTGGATCGTTACGGAATTTTCGAAGACGGGGGCTTTCACAGCGTTCGTGGTTCTGATTGAGATCGCCGACGATAAGGTCACTCCGCTGTGCTCAACCTATTTTAACGTGATCGGCGATGATGTCGACTGGAGCGGAATCACGGTTCTGTTCGCTGGAGTGGGACGGGAATGGGATGGAGCTGCTTTTTTTCCAAACATGGCTCCTTCCGGTGGGCCATTGGACGATTCTGTTGCGCGCCTGCAGTTGCGTGGACTTGAGGAGCGGCTTGATGATGATCGTTTGGTGCTGAATGAAGGGCACTTCTTCGACAAGTGGGGACGAAGAATGAAGATTGAGGAAGTCGAAGGGGAATGATTCACGCCTGCGTCTCATCTCTTCCCATGATCCGCGATGCAGTGCGGGCGGGCGTCGGCGCGACTTCCTATATCCCTCGTGAGCCATGATATCATTGGGCGGATGTGGACAGGCCGGATATTGCCCTGTGGGGCGCTGGTCCCTTATGATGCAAAGCGAAGGATGCGCTCGGCCATTCTCACATTGGCGAGATCGAGCATCCGGCCATCCAGTGTCACGGCGCCATGCCCGTCCCGTTCGGCGGCGCGCATCGCTTCGATGACGCGTTGCGCCGAGGCGATGTCGCTGGCTGACGGGACGAATGCGGACCGCGTCGGCTCGATCTGGTCGGGATGGATCACCTGCTTGCCGTCATAGCCCATGCTTGCTGCCTTGACGGCGGAGCCGAGCGTGCCTTGGTTGTCTCGGAATGCGCCAAAAGGCCCGTCGATCGCCCTCAGCTGGAAGGCGCGCGCCGCGATCAGAATCCGCATCATCGGATAGGCGAAGAGGTCTAGCGCTGTCTCCCGGTGACTTTCCGCGGCGGAGGCCACGTGTCTGTAATCGCGCGGGGACAGTCCGATCTCATCACTTCGGGCGCCGATCGAGGCGCTGAAATCGCCGACGCCGAAATGTAGCGCAGCGACCGTCGCATGCGCGGCGGCGAGGGAATCGACATTGACCACGCCGAGCGCCGTTTCGATCAGGAGCTCGAGCTCCAGCGGATGGTTTCGGCCGCCTTGATACTGCGACAGCCGCTCGCCGATGCCGATCACATCGGCCACACGTTCCGCTTTCGGCAGCAAGACGGCGTCCAGCCTTGCGAGGCCGGACAGTTTTTCGACTTCCTCAGTGATGGACGGGCTGTCGATCGCATTGATGCGAACCGTGACGGTCTTCTGCCCCCAGTCCAGCCGCGTGATGGCATCGATCGCCGTCCGCAAGGCCGTGTTCTTTTCGCCGACGGGGACAGCGTCTTCGAGGTCGAGAAACACGGCGTCCGCCGCAGATCCCGCTGCGCGCTCGACCATGCGTTCGCGATGCGCCGGTACGGCAAGATAGGTACGCGTCAGTCGAGGGGCGGTCATAAGCGGGCTCGTTCTCGGAGTTCGGACAGGATCGCGTCGGTGTGCTGCCCGACCGCGGGGACCGGACCCATCTGCGGCGTCAGGCCGGGGATCGTGATGGCCGGGAGATAGCTGGTGACAGCACCGTTCGGCGTTTCAACATCGACGACGCGATGGCGGCTGTGCAGTTGCGGGTGATCCAGAAATTCCTCGACGCTGTTGAGGCGCGCATTCGCGATCGAGGCCTGCTCTAACTGGGCCAGCAACTGGTCGCTGGTGGTGCCGGCAATGCGGCTTTCGATCAGACGTTCGAGCTCGTCGCGGTTGGTCATACGATCCGGATTAGTCACGAATCGCGGATCGATGGCGAGATCGGCGTCGTCCAGCACGTTCGTGCAGAGCGAGAGCCATTCGCGTTCATTCTGGATTCCGAAGAACACGGTTTTGCCGTCGCCGGCGTGAAACGGACCGTAGGGCGCAATCGTGGCGTGGCGCATGCCGGTCCGTTTCAGCGGCTTTCCGGCGCCCGCTGTATAGAGCGAGGGATAGCTCATCCATTCGGTCATCGCATCGAACAGCGACACCTCGAAGGCGGTGCCGCGCCCGGTGCGTTCGCGCGCATAGAGCGCCATCAGAACGCCGTTCAGCACATACATGCCGGTGGCGATATCTGCGATGGCGATGGCGCCCTTGGCGGGATGGTCTTCCGAACCGTTGATCGAGAGCAGGCCGGTCTCGCATTGCACCAGCAGGTCATAGGCCTTTTTGTCGCTATACGGCCCGCCCGATCCGTAGCCGGAGATGTCGCAGGCGATCAGGCGGGGAAAGCGCTCAACCAGAGCCTTCGCATCCAGCCCGAGCCGCTGCGCCGCTCCCGGCGCCAGGTTCTGCAGAAAGACGTCGGCGCCGGCGAGCAGGCTTTCCAGCGCGTCGCGGTCCTGCGGCTGCTTAATGTCGAGCGCCAGGCTTTCCTTCGACCGGTTGGTCCAGACGAACTGGCTCGACATGCCGTTCAGGACGAAGTCGTAATCCCTGCAGAAATCGCCGCGTCCCGGCCGCTCGATCTTGATAACGCGGGCGCCCCAATCCGCCAGATGTCGGCTGGCCAAGGGCGCAGCAATCGCCTGTTCGAGCGATACCACGGTGACGCCCGACAGGGGCAAGGCGCGCTTTTCTTGGTCCATCTGCTGTCCCGACAGTTTTGCTCCGCGCACTCTTAGCCGCGTCGGTGCACGCAGGGGGCATACTGGTTTGCCATCGCAGGTATAGGCTGAACCAATAGCGCGTCAGTCAGTGGCCTTGTCCCAGATCGCCGCATGTTCGCGCGCCAGCGTGCGGATGGTCTCCTCCGCGGCCAGTGCGGCCGCGGTCTGCGGAATGCCGGTGGGCAGGCAGAGTCCTACGGTGCGATTGATGGCGGGGTTCACGAGCCGTCTCGACAGGATGGGTGTTTCTGCGACCCGGGCGACCCCGGAGGAGTTGATCGTCGCGGCGGTGCCGTTGCGTACGAGTTTCATCATAACCGGCAGGGAGTCGATGTCGGACATCACATTCAGCGGCACGCCTGCTTCCGAGAACGCTTGCTCGACGAGAAGGCGCAGCCCGTTTGTTCTGTCCGGAAGGACCATCGGGACATCGGCCAGGGATGCGAGATCGCAGGTCGTCGCTTCGGGATCGCCTATGCCGGGGGCGCCGAATACGGACAATTGCTCGGTAAACAGCGGCCTGACGGTCATGCCCGGCGCGTCGGAGCCGCGAAACAGAATGGCCATGTCGAGGCGGCCATTGGCCAGCAACTCGTTGAGATAGCCGCTGAAGCTCTCGAAGAGCTGGAGCTTCACACCGGGATGGTCGTGCCGCAGGCGCTCCACCAGCGGCACGGCGAGCACCGAGGCGATGCTGGTGGGAAGGCCGACGGCCACGGGTCCGACGGCGCCGCTGCCCTCGTCAGCAATGTCGGCCGCGAGCTCTTGCATCTGTCGCAACACAATGCGGGCATGACGATACAGTTTGGCGCCCGCATCGGTCGGCTTCACGCCCGTCGCGCTCCGCAGCAGAAGCGGCACGCCGAGGTCGTGCTCCATCGCGGCGATCTGCTGGCTCAGCGAGGGCTGCGACACCGCGAGCAGCACCGCGGCCTTCGACAGGCTGCCCATGTCGACCACGTTGACGAAATAGCGAAGCTGTCTCAGTTCCAAGGCATCGATCCAGTGAAGATGCGGGCAAGCTGGTTTCCTTACACCGAACCGCACTTCGCTGGCCATTGCCAGCGGCGGCGACGGGGCCGGTGCCTAATCTTATACCCCTCAGAGCAACAGCCTATGGGACGGAGGCCCGGCGGGTATGCCAGAAGGACAACAAAGGCGCGCCAAGCGCCCATCGGCCAATATCAAGGGGGGCTCCACGTGCGCTGTCTGTTTATTGCACTGCTTTGGATCGCAGCTTCGCTCACGTCGGCACGGGCGGACAACTATCCGGACCGCCCGATCACGCTGGTCGTGCCCTATGCAGCTGGTGGCACCACGGACGTGCTGGCTCGCATTCTCGCCAAGGCACTCGGCGCCGAACTCAAACAGACGGTGATCGTCGAGAATGTCGGTGGTGCCGGCGGCACGATCGGCACCCAGCGCGTGGTTCGGGCCAAACCCGATGGCTACACGCTCAATTTCGGTAATATGGGCTCGATGGCGGCGATCGTGCCACTGTATCCGAATCTGGGCTTCGATCCGCGCAAGGACCTGACCGGCATCGGCGTGTTCGCGAATGTCCCGATGATGCTTTCGGTCAGCAAAAAGAGCGGCATCGAGAATCTGAGCCAACTGGTCGAGCGCCTCAAGGTGCCGAACAACCGCATCACCTTCGGGCAATCCGGGGCGGGTTCGACCGCGCAGCTCGCCGCAGCGATGTTGCTCTATCTGACGCAGACCAATGCGATGCTGGTGCCCTATCGTGGCTCGGGGCCTGCCATCCAGGATTTGATCGCTGGCAATATCGAGGCGGTGATCGACCAAACCGTCACGATGATTCCGGCGCATCAAAACGGGCTGGTGCGGGCCATCGGCGTCACCGGGCCGCAGCGACTGGTGCAGGCGCCCGACGTGCCGACTTTCGTCGAAAGCAATCTGCCGAAATTCGATCTGCAAGTGTGGAATGCGCTGGCGGCCCCTGCCGGCACGCCGCCCGAAGTGATCGCCAGATTGGAAGCGGCGCTCGCCAAGTCGCTCGAGAATGAAGACGTTAAGGCGCGCTTCGCCGAACTGGCGGCGCAGGCGCCATCTGCGCAAGGCCGCACGGCCTTGCAGCAACTCATCAACTCGGAGGTCGACCGCTGGTCGATCATCGTGAAGGAAGCGAAGCTCGAACCCTGACACGCGCGAGATGAATTTATCTCTCGCGAGATCGCAGCGTGGCTAGGCGGGATCGATGACTATCCCGAGGTTAAGTGTCTTTGTATGTCCATCACAACCTATATTGTTTGTAGTTCAATTGAAAACCAGCAGATCGCACCCGCGTGATTCCGGTTCTTCAAACGTCTCTTGAAGAACCGGAATGCTGTCCAGCCTCCACAGATAGCTCACGCAAATTTATGGGACACGTTCTTCGTTACGGTATAGCAGGCAAGGCCTTCGCTACCGCCTTCGCGGCCGTAGCCCGAGTCCTTGACGCCGCCAAATGGTGTTTCCGCCGTCGAGGCGACGAAGTGGTTGATGGTGAGATTGCCGGTTTCCACATCGTTGGAAATGCGCTGCACGTTGTCGGCGGATTGCGTGAAGGCATAGGCGGCGAGGCCGAACGGCAATGCATTGGCCTTGGCAATGGCTTCATCGAGATCGCGCACCGGATTGACCAGCGCGAGCGGGCCGAATGGCTCCTCGTTCATCGCCAGCGCATCGTCGGGCACGTCGGCGAGCACGGTGAGCGGATAGAAGTAACCGCGATTGTTGATGCGCTGGCCACCCGCGAGCACGCGCGCGCCGCGGTCCTTGGCGTCCGACACGAGCCGTTCCATGGCGTTGACGCGACGTGAATTCGCCAAAGGCCCGAGCTGCGTGGATGGATCCATGCCATTGCCGATCTTCAGCTTGGCGGCGCCTTCGGCAAAACTCTTTGCGAAGATCTCAAAGTTCTTCTCGTGCACGAAGAAACGCGTCGGCGCGACGCAGACCTGGCCGGCATTGCGCGACTTGGTGACGACCGAAGCCCTGGCGGTGGCGACGGGATCTGCGTCGTCGCACACGATCACCGGGCCATGTCCGCCGAGCTCCATGATGGCGGGCTTCATATGCTGGCCGGCCATGGCGGCGAGATGTTTGCCGACCGGCACCGAGCCGGTGAAGGTGATCAGGCGGATGGCCTGATGTGGCACCAGATAACCGGATATCTCGGCGGGATCGCCGAACACCAGATTGAGCACGCCCGGCGGCAGGCCTGCATCATGGAACGCGCACACCAGCTGCAGCGCGCCGGCTGGTGTTTCTTCCGACGCCTTCAGGATGATCGAGCAGCCGGACGCCAGCGCGCCGGCAACCTTGCGCGCAGGTGAGCTCATTGGGAAATTCCACGGCGAGAATGCTGCAACGGGGCCGATTGGCTGGCGATACACCGTATGCTGCAGGCTGGGGCCGGCCGGGATCACGCGGCCATACATGCGCATGCCTTCAGTTGCATCCCATTCGATGATCTCGCAGCCGCGCAGGATTTCAAGCTTCGCCTGATTGAGCGGCTTGCCTTGTTCGAGCACCATCACCGTCGCCATCTCGTCGACGCGCGAGCGGATCAACGCCGCAGCCTTCAGAATGATTTGCGCGCGCGCGTTCGGTGCCGTCTTGCGCCAAACATTGAAGCCGCGCACCGCCGCATCGAGCGCATCGTCGAGATCGGCTTTCGTCGCATGCGGCACCGTCCCGAGCACGCTCTCGTCAGCGGGATTGATGATCGGCGTGCCGGAAGCCCGGCGCCAGTGTCCGTCCACGTAAAGCTCGATGTTGGGATAGGCCATGTCGAAGTCCACTTTCTCGGTCGTCGGAAGCGGTTGACTCCGCCTCACTTGCGCGGCATCCAATCATATGTTGATATAATAGAACAAGTGTTCTGTCAGTCAGAACGTTTTGGAATTGGACGAGATCGAAGATGCGTACGATTGGACGATGCGAGATGGCGGAGAGCGCAGCAGCAGATGCCGCGACGCGCGCCATGCATGTGCCGGTCGTCGCGTGTCGGGCGCGCTGAACAACAAAATCATCAAGAACATCGATTGGGAGTTGAAACATGAGAGAGCAGTGGGCTGCGGCGTGGTCGCTCACGCGGTGCGTCGCGATGGTAGGTATGCTGGCGGTGACGGTTACTGCATTCGCACCGGCGCAGGCGCAGCATGCCTATCCGAGTAAGATGATCCGGCTGCTGGTGCCGTTCCCGGCCGGCAGCGCCACCGATGTGGAAGCGCGCTTCCTCGCCGAAAAAGTCGGCGCCGTGCTGAGCCAGAAGATCCTCGTCGACAACAAGCCGGGCGCCAACGCCAATATCGGCGCGGCCGAAGTCGCGCGCGCGCCGGGTGACGGCTATACGCTGTATCTCGCGACCAATTCGACCCATTCGGCCAATGTGCATCTCTACAACAAGATGCCGTTCGATCCCGTCGCTGACTTCACGCCTATCGCGCGGTTGACGCGCAATCCACTGGTGATGGTGGTCGCCAAGGATTTTCCGGCGAAGGACCTCAAGGAGTTCATCGCTTACGCCAAGGCCAATCCAGGCAAGCTGAGCTATGGCAGCGGCAATACCGGCAGCATGGCCGCGGCGCAGCTCGTGCGGTCGATGGGAAGCATCGACGCCGTGCGGATCTCCTATCCCGGCACGCCGCAGGCGATCACCGATCTGCTCGGAGGCCGCATTGAATTCATCATCACCGACGTCGCGGTCACACGCGAATTCATCAACAACGGCAGTTTGCGCGCCCTTGGCGTGACGACACCGCAGAAGGTTGCCTCGCTGCCGGAGGTGGCGCCGATGGCAGAGGTCGGTTTGCCCGGCTACGACTTCGCTGCCTGGAGCGGGTTGTTTGCACCGAAGAATGTGCCGGCCGACATCGTGCAGAAGCTCAACAAGGCTTTCCTGCAGGTCATAGCGACGGATGAGGCGAAGAAGTTCTTCGCCGATATCGGTCTTGAGCCGGATGTCAGCACGCCGGAAGGCCTCGCCGAGCACGTCGCCAAGCAGACCGAGCTGTGGGGCCGCATCATCAAGGAGTCCGGTCTTGAAAAAATCTGATCCCGTCGGCGAGCTGTTCTCGCAGCTCCCGGCACTGCTGGAGAGTGATACTGCGCTGATCCAGCGTGGCCGCTTTCTCGATGTCGATTGTCTGCTTGGCTCGACCGAGCAGGCGTTTTACGTCGCCATCCGGGCCGGCCGCATCATCGACATGGTGCCGGCGCCGGCGCTGATGCGGTCGTGGACTTTCGGCTATCGCGCGACGCCTGACGCCTGGACCGCATTCTGGCAGCCGATGCCGAAGGCGGGGTGGCACGATCTTCTGTCGCTGACCAAGCGCGGCGAAGCCAAGCTCGAAGGTGACATCAAGCCCTTCATGACCCATCTGCAGTATTTCAAGGATCTGCTGGCACTGCCGCGCAAGTCGGGAGCTGCATCATGACCGGATATATCGAACCGATGATCGGGCGTTACGTGCATGTCGATATCGACGGCATCGCGCACCGAATCTATTTCGAGGAAGCCGGCCAAGGCATTCCGCTGGTCTGCCTGCACACCGCCGGTTCGGACAACCGGCAATGGCGCTATCTCCTTGCGGATGAACAGTTCACCAAACACTTCCGCATCATTGCCTTCGACATGCCCTGGCATGGCAAGTCGAATCCGCCAGCGAATTGGGACGGCAGCGAATATCAGCTCACCACCGCGCGCTATACGCAGACGATCCGTGCATTCAGTGCGGCGCTCGATCTCGACAAGCCCGTGGTGATGGGCTGTTCGATCGGCGGCCGGATCGTGCTCAATCTCGCCATCGATCACGCCAGCGAATTCCGCGCCCTGATTGGCCTCGAAGCCGCAGACTTCCAGGCGCCATGGTACGACACCACCTGGCTCAATCGCCCCGATATCCATGGCGGTGAAGTCTGTGCCGCGCTGGTGTCCGGTCTCGTTGCGCCGCAGTCTCCTGCGGAAGCGCGGATGGAAACCCTGTGGGCCTACAAGCAGGGCGGCCCCGGCGTATTCAAGGGCGATCTGTATTTCTATCGCGTCGACGGCGACCTGCGCGGTCGCACCAAGGCGATCGATACCAGGGTCTGTCCGCTCTATCTGCTCACCGGCGAATATGACTTCTCCTGCATGCCCGAAGACACCGTGCGAACGACCTCCGGCATCGCGGGCACGGAAGTCGCCGTGATGGAGCAGCTCGGCCATTTCCCGATGAGCGAGAATCCCGCGCAATTCCGGCGTTACATCGCGCCGGTGCTTGAGAAAATCCAACAACAACAGAAAATCTGAGGAGAGGGCATCACATGACAACCAGGGCATTCACGAAGAGTCTCTATCTATCCGCCGCACTCTTGCTGTCGACGCAGGTCGCTAGCGTTGCCGAGACCATCAAGATCGGCGTGCTGAACGACCAGTCAGGCGTGTTCGCCGACAATGGCGGCGTCGGCTCGGTGGCCGCGGCCAAGCTTGCAGCTGAAGATTTCGGCGGTGAGATCAACGGCCAGAAGATCGAGGTGGTCACCGCCGATCACCAGAACAAGCCGGACGTCGCTGCGGCCACCGCGCGCCGCTGGTTCGATACCGAGAACGTCGACATGATCGCCGACGGCGCCGCATCGTCGGCCGGCTTCGCCATCCTCGAAGTGGCAAAGCAGAAGGGCAAGATCTTCACCATCAGCGGCCCGGGATCGTCGGACTTCACCGGCAAGGCCTGCTCGCCGGTGAGCTTCCATTTCAACTACGACACCTATGCGCTGTCGAAGTTGACCTCAGAGGCCATCACCAAGGCCGGTGGCAACACCTGGTATTTCATCTCTGCCGATTATGCCTTTGGACACGCTTTGCAGCGTGATGCGACGAAGTTCATCGAAGGCGCCGGCGGCAAGGTGATCGGCTCGTCCGCCCATCCGCTCGGAACCACCGACATGGCCTCGTTCCTGCTGCAGGCGCAGGGCTCGAAGGCCAAGGTCGTCGGCCTCGCCACCTCGGGCGCCGATGTGCAGACCGCCATCAAGCAGGCCGGTGAATTCGGCATCGTCGAGAGCGGACAGCAGCTCGCCGGTCTTCTCGTCTTCATCACGGACGTCAATGCGCTTGGCCTCAAGGCGACCCAGGGCCTGCAGGTGACGACCTCGTTCTACTGGGACCTCAATGACGAAACGCGTGCCTGGACCAAGCGCTATTTCGCGCTGACCAACAACAAGGTCCCCAGTATGGTGCAGGCCGGCGTCTATAGCGGCGTGCGTCACTATCTCGCTGCCGTGAAGGCCGCGGGCACCAAGGACCCGGCCGTGGTTGCCAAGAAGATGCACGAGATGACGGTCAACGACATGTACAACAAGGACGTCACTGTGCGTCCCGATGGCCGCGTGCTGCACAACATGTATCTGGTGCAGGTGAAGAAGCCGGAAGAATCGAAGTACAAGTTCGATTACTACAAGGTCATCACCACATCACCCGGCGAACAGGCGTTCCGGCCGATGAGCGAAGGCAACTGCCCGCTGGTCAAGGGCTAAGCGAACCACGACATCGCGGGTGCAGCCTGGCTGCGCTCGCGTCTCGATCTCTCTTGGAATGAAGACGAAGGAGTGCGGCATGGTGACTGCCATTGGTTTTATCGGTCTTGGCGTGATGGGCGAGCCGATGTGCCGCAATCTGGCCCGCAAGTCGGGCGTGCCGGTGTTCGGCTTCGACCGCGCCGATGCGCCGCTCGCGCGTCTCGCAGAAGCCGGCGTCAAGCGCGCAAACTCGCTGGCCGAACTCGCCAAGCAGTGCGACGTCATCTTCATGGCGCTGCCCAGCGGCAAGCATGTGCAGGCCGTGTGCGAGGGCGATGACGGGCTGCTCGCGCATGCCGATGCGCGCCACACCGTCGTCGATCTCGGCACCTCGCCGGTCGAAGCCAGCCGCGAACTCGCCAAGCGCTTCGCCGCTAAGGGCGCGGCCTATGCTGATGCGCCGATCGCGCGCACGCGACAGGCCGCGGAAGAGGGCACGCTGAGCGTCATGGTCGGCGCCAGCGCGGCGATCTTCGCCAAGCTGCAGCCGCTGATCGCAACCTTCGCCACCGACATCACCCATTGCGGCGATATCGGCGCGGGTCAGGTCGTCAAGATCCTCAACAACATGGTGCTGATGGAAACCGTGGTGGCGCTCGGCGAAGCGCTGGAGACCGCAAAACGCGCAGGTCTCGATCCCAAGCTGGTGTTCGAGACGCTGGCCAAGGGCTCGGCCGACAGTTTCGCGCTACGTAACCACGGCATGAAGGCGATGCTTCCCGAGACCTTCCCGGAACGTGCCTTCTCCACCGAATATGCCCGCAAGGACATCTCCTACGCGCTCGATCTCGCCAAATCGGTGAACATCAAGCTTCAGGGTGCGGAACTTGCCGACAAGATCCTGGGCGAGGCGATTGACGCCGGTGATGGCGACCTCTACTGGCCGGTTTTGGCGCGCGTCATCAAGGCGTCGCGTACGGCCTGATCGGAAGCTCCCATGAAGAAGCCTGCGACCAAACCTGCAACGACGGAGGTCCCGGTGCGAGAAGCCGGCGAGGGCGTCGCCGCCGTCGAGCGGGCTTTGTCCATTGTGGCGGCGCTCGAAACCGCGGACCAGCCGATGACGCTGGCCGAACTCGCTGTTCGTACCGGCTTCTACAAGAGCACGATCCTGCGTCTTTTGAGCTCGCTGATCCCGACCGGTTATGTCACGCGGCTGCCGGATGGTAGCTACGACCTCGGGCCAACCGCATTTCGCCTCGGCGTCGCTTTCACCCGCAAGAATGCGCTCGGCCATCATGTGGTGCCGGCGTTGCAGGAGCTGGTCGATCGCGGCACCGAGAGCGCGTCGTTCCATGTGCGGCAGGATGCCGACAACCGCGTCTGCCTGTTTCGGGTGAATTCGCGTCACGCGACGCTCGACCGCGTCGAGGCCGGTCACAGCTATGCACTACTGCGCGGCGCGGCCGGACACATCATTCTCGCTTACGCCGGCAGCACCGGCAAACGCTATGACGCCATTCGCGCCACTGGTTTTGATGTCTCGCTCGGCGAACGCGATCCGAGCTGTGCAGCGGTGGCGGCACCTGTGTTCGGCCCGCGCGGCATGCTCGTCGGCGTGATCTCGCTGTCGGGGCCGCGCGAGCGCTTCGGCGAGGCAGAGATCGCCGAGATGAAACGCGTACTGGGCCCCGTTGCCAAAAAGCTCACAATCAATCTGGGTGGCGAATGGCCGGCCTATCGACGCTGACAATTTTACACGCGGCGCGAAGCTGCGCAGGAATGGCCTGATCCATGGCAACATTTTCATCCCCACCGGACGTGCTCATCATCGGTGGCGGCAATGCGGCTCTCTGCTCGGCGCTGATGGCGCGTGAGGCCGGCGCGTCGGTGCTGATGCTGGAATCCGCACCACAGGCGTGGCGCGGCGGCAATTCCATGCATGTGCGGAATCTGCGCTGCATGCATGACGAACCGCAGGACGTGCTGGTCGAAGCGTATCCCGAGGAAGAGTATTGGCAGGACCTCCTGAAGGTCACAGGCGGCCTGACTGACGAGCCGCTGGCGCGGATGGTGATCCGCCATTCGTCGCGCTGCCGGCCATGGATGCGCAAGCACGGCGTGCATTTCCAGCCACCTTTGTCCGGTGCGCTGCATGTGGCGCGCACCAATGCCTTCTTCATGGGCGGCGGCAAGGCGCTGGTGAATGCCTATTACCGGTCAGCCGAGGCGCTCGGCGTCGATATCCGCTACGATACGCCGGTGAAAAGTCTTGAACTCAGGGACGGCGAATTCGTCGCCGCCATCACGGAGTCGGGCGAGCGCATTACCGCTAAAAGCTGCGTGCTCGGCTGCGGCGGCTTCGAGTCGAATCTGGAATGGCAGCGTGAAGCGTGGGGCCAGAACGAGCGCGGTGAATGGACCGCGGAGAACTTCCTGATCCGCGGCACCCGCTTCAATCAGGGTGTGCTGCTGAAGTTCATGATCGATGCTGGTGCTGACAGTATCGGCGACCCGACCCAGGCGCATTGCGTCGCCATCGACGCGCGCGCGCCGCTCTATGACGGCGGCATCTGCACGCGTATCGATTGCGTCTCGCTCGGTGTCGTCGTCAATCGCGAAGCCAAGCGCTTCTATGACGAGGGCGAGGATTTCTGGCCGAAGCGTTATGCGATCTGGGGCCGTCTGGTGGCGCAGCAGCCCGGCCAGACCGCATGGTCGATCATCGACCAGAAAGCGATCGGCCGCTTTATGCCGCCGGTGTTCGATGGCACCAAAGCGAATACACTGGATGAACTCGCCGTCAAGATTGGCGTCGATCCCGCCACTTTCGTCGAGACGCTGTCGGCCTATAACGCCGCCTGCCGCCCCGGGACCTTCGACCACACCGCGCTCGACGACTGCCGGACCGAAGCTGTCACGCCGGCCAAGACCCATTGGGCGCGCGTGATCGACACGCCGCCGTTCTATGCCTATCCGCTCAAGCCCGGCATCACCTTCACCTATCTCGGCATGAAGACCGATGCGAGTGCCGCCGTCCATTTCAAGGATATGCCGAGCACCAATCTGTTCTCTGCCGGCGAGATGGTGGCCGGCAATGTGCTCGGCAAGGGCTACACCGCCGGTGTCGGCATGAGCATCGGCACCGCGTTCGGCCGCATCGCCGGCGTCAATGCGGCGGCTGCGACCGGGCATCGCCACCCGACATTCCACGAGGAGCTTCGCTATGCCGCCGGTCACTGAGTTGGAAGCGCCCGTCGCCGGCGGCGCCTGCGAAGGCGGCGTGAACTTTGCCGATGCGATGACTGTGGGCGAGGCGGAGATCGCCCGCGTCATGCAGATCTGCAATGCATGCCGTTATTGCGAAGGATTCTGCGCCGTCTTCCCGGCGATGACGCGTCGGCTCGAATTCAACGCGGCCGATACGCATTACCTTGCGAATCTCTGTCACAACTGCGGCTCGTGCCTTTATGCGTGCCAATATGCGCCGCCGCATGAGTTTGCAGTTAATGTTCCGCAGGCGATGGCGAAGGTGCGGGTGCGCACCTATCAGGACTATGCGTGGCCGCGCGCGTTCGGCCGGCTCTATGAGCGCGCCGGGCTCACCGTGGCCTTCGCGCTGTCCGGTGGCCTCGCGCTGTTCATGATCCTGGCGATCGCGATGAATGGCCGCCTGATCCACGAACCGCTGGCCGGGAATTTCTACGCGATCTTCCCGCACAACTTCCTGGCGCTCTTGTTCGGCACCGTGTTCCTGTTCGCGATGCTGGCGCTCGCGATCGGCGTGGTCAAATTCTGGCGCGAGGTGTCGCCGACGAAGGACGGCAATCCCGCCGACATGAAGGCGGCCGCGCAGGCGCGCGTTCCTGCGGTGGCCGAAGCCGTCCACGACGTCGCGCGGCTGAAGTATCTCGGCGGCGGCCATGGCGAGGGCTGCAACGAGGACGATGATGCCTTCACGCCGTGGCGGCGGCGCTTCCACCATTTCACGCTCTATGGCTTCCTGCTGTGCTTCGCGGCGACCTGCGTGGCGACGCTCTATCACTATCTCTGGAATCTGCACGCACCCTATGCCTTCGCCAGCGCGCCGGTGATTCTCGGCTCGCTTGGTGGCATCGGTCTCATCATTGGGCCGATCGGCCTGCTGTGGCTCAATCTCAAGCGCGATGCGCTGCGCGCCGACGTCAAGCAGAACGCCATGGACCGCGGCTTCATCATGCTGCTGCTGCTGGTCAGCGCCACCGGCTTCGCGCTGCTGCTGCTGCGCGACACCCGCTTCATGGCGCTGTGGCTTGCGATCCATCTCGGCACCGTGATGGCGCTGTTCCTGACATTGCCTTACGGCAAATTCGCCCACGGCATCTTCCGCTCCGCAGCACTGCTCAAATTCAACATCGAGAAGCGCATGCCGAACCGGCTAGGGCTTAACGGGGAATAGCCGAACACAATGACCACATCAGGCACCTTCATGCGCCGCTAATTGGCGGAAATGGGGCTGGTGCCACGACAGCTACGAGCAACGGTGGATTAAATTGGCGTTCTGCGCCCGGGATTCTGACGTCACGCCACCAATAATCTTGGCGAATATCCGGCCGCTCGGTCTATCGGAGGCAGAAAAGGCGGCGCTCGTCGCCTTTCTCCGAACTTTGACGCGCGCGCTGGTGATGGGACTTCTTCTGAAATACGCCTGCCGGCGTTCGGTGCCATTGTGGGTGATCAGCGTAGGCTGTCGGCGACGACCTGGCGCGCCAATACATTGTCATCGGGCAGGCCGATCGATATCCGCAGCCAGGTCGGCAGCGCGGGATAAGATTGCTTGATCGCGATGTCCCGTGCCGCAAGGGCTGCAGTCACATCACCGTGTCGCCGGCCGGCATCGAAGAATACGAAGTTGCCCTGCGCTGCGGAGAAGGAAACGCCGTTCGCGCGAAACAAAGCGTGCCAACTCTCGCGCTCGGCGGCAACCGCGGTGCGCACTGCGGTGATATGTTCGCTATCGGCCAGGCTTGCCTGAGCGGCGAGGAGGCCGAGGCGGTTGAGGCCATGAAACGCGCCAATGCCGATCTGCCTGAGCGATCGGGCAAGCTTGGCAGACGCCAGCACATAGCCGATGGCGAGACCGGCGAGGCCATGTATCTTGGCGAAGGTCCTGAACACGACGACCTGATGGCCATCACGCACGAGACCAGCCACGGTGCGCCGTTCCGGATCGAGCGTGTAGTCGAGATAGGCTTCGTCGACGATCACCAGCGCGCGGTTCGATAGATCGCGGACGAATGCGATGAATTCCTCGGCCGGACTCACCGTGCCGCTCGGATTGTGCGGGTTGATGAGATAGACGGCACGGGTTCGCGCATTTACTGCGCTGGCGATGGCCGGAAGGTCGTTGTCGAGCCGATCATTCAGCGGCACGGCGATGATCTTGCCGCCAGCCGGTGCGACGGCATCGACCAGCGCCGTATAGCCGGGCTCAGAATAAATGAACTCGCCGCCGGGGCCGCCTTGCGCGGAGAGATACAGCCCGAGCACGTCGAGGATTTCGCCGAGCACGATCTGCTCCGGCGCGATACGTTCATGCGCGGCGATGGCGGCAGTCAGCTGGTCCAGCTCGTCACCGACATAGCGGTTGAGATGGGCGAGGTTCTCCTCGATGGCACGGAGTGCGCGCGGCGAAGGGCCGAACGGGCTTTCGTTATGCGACAGGATGATGATGGAGCGGGGTGCGTCGGTCATGGCGACGGACTATACGCGCTTTGCGGCGTCAACGTACGTCATGGACGATGCGCCCGTCGACAATTGTGAGCAGACAGGAGAGATCCTTCAGCTCCGCCGGTGGCAGTGTCGTGGAGTCATCGGACAACACCGCGAGATCCGCAGCGAAGCCGGGTTTCAGACGGCCCTTCCAGCCTTCGTCAAAAGTGAGCGCAGCGCCGGCGGCGGTGAAGAGTTCGAGCGCCGTATGGGCATCGAGGCGCTGATCAGGCCCGATCACGCGGCCGGTGGAGCGCTCCTCGCGGGCGCAGGTGGTCCACAGCGTGAAGAACGGATCGTAGGGAATATTGTCGGTGGCGATGGCCATGGGAATACCGGCATCGAGGATGGCGCGATGAGGCACGACGCCATTGCCGCCATCGGCCTCGTTCAGATATTTGCTTCCGCCCTTCCAGAGATAATAAGTCGGGATCGTCGTCACATAGACGCCGAGCTCCTTGAGCGCGCGGATGTCCTCAGGCCGTGCACGGCCGACATGTTCGATGACCCAGCGGCGTTCAGCGATCGGATGTCGCTCGTTCACCGCCCGCAGCACGGGGACGATCTCGTGCAGCTGGTCGCCGACGATGGTGTGCAGGCGCAGGTCGAATTCGGCGGCGAGAAAACACGCCTCGCGGAAGTCGGACGGCGACACCGCCTGTTCGACGAAGCCGGACCAGCCGGTGTCGGGCAAATGTGCGCGAGCGCAGCAGGCGACGACGGGATCACCACCATAGGCGATGTGGATGCCGGAGACGCGCAGCCAGCGGTCGCCGAGCCCGCTGCCGCGCGCGCTAGGGAGCCAGTCGCGCATGATGCGGCGGGCCTCGGTCAGGTCGTTCCAGCTCGGACTCAGCACGAGGCCAGCGCGGATAGTGAGTTCGTTCAGTTCCCAGAGCCGGCGATAGACCGAGATGGTCTCGGCCGCGGAGCCGTGACCCTCATAGATGCTGGTGGTGCCTTTGGTATTGTAGAGGCGCTGCGATCGCCGGACGCCTTCGAGGCGATCGGTGAAGCCGAAGCGCGGTACCGCGGGCAGGATGTCGAATTCCACCGTCGGACGGTTGTTGTGCTCGACGATGATGCCGGTCGGTGCGCCCTGCGCATCGACTTCGATCTCCACGCCGCCGATGCGCGGGCGTGTGTCCGATCCGATATTGTTGAGTTCGAGCCCGCACGAATTGAGTGCCGAGTGGCCCGGCGGCTTGCCCCAGTTGCCGAACACGCCCTGGATATAGACGGGATGGTCGGGTGCTGCGGCGTCGAGTTCGTGGCGGTTCGGCAGGCGTCGTTCCGCGAGCGAGGACACACCATCGAAAAGAAGGGCGGCGTGCCTGCCGGCATGGTGACGATCCATTCGCCCGGCGGTGTGATCGCAGCAGCATCGCGGATGCGGGCGAGGATGTCTCCGACAGACTTGGCGCCAGCGAGTGAGGGGCGCAGCGTCTTCAGCCCCTCACGCTCCATATGCGCATGAGTGTCGTTGAAGCCCGGGATGACGCAGGTGCCCTGCAGGTCGATCCGTTCGGCATCCGGCGCGGCGGCGCGCACGACGTCCCGGTCGCCCACGGCCACGATCACGTTGCCGTCGATCGCGATGGCCTGCGCGCTGGGCCGTTCGCGGTCGAACGTCAAGATCTTCGCATTCTCGAAGATCTGCTGCCGCGGTACTGGCGCCGTCATGACGCCGCGTACCAGGGGAACAGCCAGCGCGCGAGCGCGACGAAGACGCGGTCGGCGAGAAAGCCGAAGGTACCGAGCAGCGCGAGGCCGATGAACATGATGTCGACGCGGAATAACTGATGCCCTTGCGACATCATATAGGCGACGCCGGCCGATGCGCCGGACAGTTCGGCAGCAACCAGCACGATGAGCGATACCGCGATGGACTGGCGGATGCCCGAGAGGATGAAGGGAAGCGCGGCCGGCAGCACAACCAGCAGCAAAGTGTCGCGGCGGCTGGCGCCAAGACAGGCCGCAGAGCGCAGATAGATGAGATTGATATCACGCACGCCGATGAAAGTGGTGATCCAGATCGGGAAGAACGCGCCCCACGCGACCAGCACCACCTTCGACGGTTCACCGATGCCGAACCACAGCACGCAGAGCGGCACCAGCGCGATAGTCGGAATGGCGCGAAAGCCGTGCAGCAGTGGCTCGGTGAGATATTGCAGCCAGCGGACACGCGCGGTGACGAGGCCGAGCATGATGCCCGAAGCGAGCGCGATGAGGAAGCCCAGCCCGGCGCGCTGCAGGCTGATGGCGATGTTGCGGCCGATCTCGCCCGAGGTCAGCATCGGGATGAAGGCCTGCAACACGGTGCTTGGCGGCGGGAACAGGACTTCGTTGACCCAGTCCGAATAGCGCGGGATCGCTTCCCAGATCGCGATGAACAGCATGAGGCCGAGGATGTTCAGGGTCAGCCGCGTGAGCTGGGCCTTCCGCCGTGCACGGTCATTGGCGGCACGGAACTGGGCCTCGAAGGAGGGCGACGCCGGATGCGCATCGTCGGCCAGATCGATATCTGAAATCGTCGTCATGCGGCCCTTCGCGTGCCATTGGTCAGTTCGCCCGAGATCGAGCCGTAGAGTTCGCCGAACGCTGCCGAGCCGCGGTCGCGGGGATAGTCGGCGTCGATGATGCGCTCCGAGACGATCGTGCCGGGATGCGGCGCCATCACGACGACGCGCTGGGCAAGGAAAATGGCCTCGTCGATATTGTGGGTGACGAAGACGACCGAGACGCCGGTTTCCTTCCACAGCCGCAGCAGATCGTCCTGCAGGGTCTGCCGCGTCATCGCATCGACGGCAGCGAACGGCTCGTCCATCAGCAGGACCTTCGGTTCGACCACGAGCGCACGCGCGACGGCGACGCGCTGGCGCATGCCGCCGGAGAGTTCATGCGGATATTTGTCGGCGGCGGCGAGCAGGCCGACGCGCTCCAGCGCAGCGAGCGCCAGTTGCCTGCGCGCGCCGCGCGACAACGGCTTGGCACGCAGGCCGAACTCGACGTTCTGCCGCGCGGTCATCCAGGCGAACAACGCATATTCCTGGAACACAACGCCGCGATCGGGGCCGGGGCCCAGAATGGGCTGCTGCTGGAATGCGACGCTGCCGCGGCTTGGCTGCAGGAAGCCGGCGATGAGGTGCAGCAGCGTGGTCTTGCCGCAGCCCGACGGCCCGATCAGACAGACGAACTCGCCGTCGCCGATCTGCAGCGAGACGTCGCGGAGCGCCCAGGTGGGAGCACCGTCGCGTCCCGCATAGATTTGCGAGACGCCTGAGACGTCGATCAGCGATGCAGTGCCTCGGCTCACGTCAGGGTCACGCGGTCTGGCTGCGCAGTCTTGACCGGCGCGTCGACGACAAGGCTGCGCAGCAGCGGACGCAACTCGCCCTTCGGGGGCTTTGCAAGTCCGGCATCGATCGCCCATTGGGCCTGGCTAACGAGATCGTCGACGAAGCGATCGTCGAAGGTGAGCTTGAAAGTGAAAGTCGAGGTTGCCTCGGTGATGTCGCCGGCTGGCGTCTTGATCCGGTCGGTGATGATCTGCGGCCAGTTCTTATCGCTGGCGATGCGAGCTTCGGCTTGCAGGAATACCTTTACCGCAGTGTTGACCAAATCCGGCTTCTCCTTGAGCACGCGCTCGGTGGTAAGAAGGAGTTGGTGGCTCTGGAAGTATTTCTCTATCCCGTCGAGCGTCATTTCATCGACCTGGCCGTTCGACT
This sequence comes from Tardiphaga sp. 42S5, assembly GCF_034044155.1. Classification (NCBI taxonomy): domain Bacteria; kingdom Pseudomonadati; phylum Pseudomonadota; class Alphaproteobacteria; order Hyphomicrobiales; family Nitrobacteraceae; genus Tardiphaga; species Tardiphaga sp. 42S5. The sequence goes on from NZ_CP139027.1 coordinate 2,524,805, forward strand.
GCTTCTGTGCCACGCCGACGGTCTGGCTGGTCCAGGCAAAGCCATCGATATCGCCGCGCGCCAGCGCGGTCGTCATGTTATTCGGCGCGAGATCGACGACGGTGACGTCCTGCAGCTTAAGGCCGGCGAGTTCGAGATATTTGGCGAGAAAGAATTGGCCCGACGTGCCGATGCGGGTGGCAATCTTGCGACCCTTCAGGCTTGCGGGAGTCTTCGGATCGATAGCGCCACCTTTGCGCACTGCAAGCTTCATGTCGCGCGAGTAGCGGCTGTAGTTGATCACAGCAACGGGCCGCAATCCGGTCAGGGCGGCGAACACCAGCGGCGTGTCGGTGGATGCGGAGAAGTCGGCAGATCCCGACAGGAGTGCCTGCATGGCGTCGCGCCCGGTCTCGAAGGATGACGTCGCGAGGTCGATATTGGCTTTTTCCCACAGGCCGGCTGCTTCGGCGACATAGGGGAGGGCCCAAGTGTAGCCGGTGCTACCATAGGCGAGCACCGCTTTGCTACGTGCCTGCGCGATGGCCGGGGTGCCGAGGAGACCGGTGGCGGCAGTGGCGCCTGCGCCGATCAGAAGACTGCGGCGGCTGAGCGAAGGAAGGCGAGTGCCTCGGCGGGAAATTGTCACGTGTCGGATCCTGGGTTGGTTGGCCAAATGTCGATGTCGTCGGTCGTAAATATCCGCGCTTTGGCGCGCCGCATCCGCCGGCACACCGCGAGCCAGTTCGTGCTCCTGCGTTGGATGAGCCGCGATCGCATCGTTCGCTGCAATCGTGAGCGGACTGCGCATGCGCGTAGAAGATACGTGGCACGGTGGGCCAGCGGCAATTTCGGATATGCTGCATTTCTTGGATAAAGATTCTGTCCGAAAGCGTGTCGGGAGAACAACGGACCTACTCTTAGGGTAGCGCGCCAGAGGCCTTTCACTTCACCGCACGCGTTGGCCGTCCGCCCATTGACGGAGCAGGGCCAGCACGCGTTGCTCGGCCTTGAGGGCGGAGCGCAATTGCGGACGATCGGGGCGCTGTGTCCGCAGCGTTCGCCGCAGCCGGACACAGCGGTCCAGGGAGCGCAAGGTCTGCGCGCGCGCCCGCATCGCCAATGGAATGGCGTCACAGGCGGCGAATGCCGCCCGTGTGTCCGCTTCGTCGAGATCGACAGGATCGCGCTCATAGTGTCGCTTGAGCGGAAAATCGATCATCACAATCTCCCACCCAGTACGATCCGGACAACCGGAATCGTTGCCTTATGCTTTCGGCGATCCATCGGCGTGTCGCGGCGTCCAGAATTTCTCGAGCTTGAGATTGGCAAGTGCCTCGTGGATTGGCGCCGCAAGCACCCATTCTTTCACGTCGATATCGCTGCGGATCAGCTTTTCGGACTTGGAGAAATCGACGACATCCTGGAATTGGGCTAGCAGGAATTCGTCAACGAGCGGATTGAACGCCTCTTTGAGTGACTGGCCGCGGAATTCCTCCTGCAGGGCCTCGTAGGGCGTGCCGGATTTCGACCAGATGCGCAACGCCTCGTCGCGATTGGCTTCGTCGCCGATCCACGCGACCGCCTTGAGAAGGCCGGTGACGACGCGGCGCGTGGCGTCGGGATATTTTTCGCGGAATTGATCGGTGACGAGAATGCCGCCGAAACCGGTGGCCTTCGGGCCGATGTCCTTCGAGGTGTAGAAGATATCGACGATGCCCTTCTCGCGAAGTGATAGCACCGAGCTCGAACCGATGCTGGCATCGACGCTGCCGGCGGCCAGCGCAGCGAGTTGATCGGCAGTCTTGAGATCGACGACGGTCAGGTCCTTGGCCGTCAGGCCGTTTGCCTGCAGCGCGCGCAGGAACGCCCAATGCAGGACGGTGCCCTTCTGGAAGGTGACCTTGCGTCCCTTGAGATCCTTGATCGAATGGATCGGCAGTCCCTTGCGTGCAGCGCCGAAGATCGTGGTGGGACCGTAATTCAAGAGCACGCGGGTGGGCAGACCGTTGGCGCGACCGATGACGTTCGGCAATGCGCCGTACTGAGCGAAATCGATACGCCCGTTGGCGATGCCTTCATTGACTGCAGGGCCCGTGCCCGCGAGATAGGTCCATTCCAGCTTGACCGGCGTGTCCTTGAATTCGTTGGTGATGAAGTCCTTGGCTTGCGCGACGCCGAAGGTCGCGACACCGTAAGGCTGCCCGAAGCCCGCGCCGAATGCACCGAAGCGGATGGTGTCCGGCGTATCGGTGGCAGCGCGGGCCACTGTGCCGGCTGCCAGCAGCGCGGCGGCGCCGGCGGTGAAACTGCGTCGGGTGATCTTGTGCATGATGGCGCTCCTGATTTCAGTGTCGGAGATCGGCGAGAACGCGCTGCTTGAGCGCGATAAAATCGGGCGCTGCGCGGTCGCGCGCTGCCAGCTCCACAGGAACGATGCTGCGGATGCGACCGGGGCGCGGCTCCATCACCACGATACGGGTGGAGAGATAGACGGCTTCCTCGACGTCGTGGGTCACCATGATCACGGTGGTCCGCTGCGCCTCCCAGATGTCCAGCAGCGCATCCTGAAGCCGCGTGCGGTTCAGCGAGTCGAGAGCGCCAAGCGGTTCGTCCAGCAACAAGATTGCAGGCCGCCGAACCAGCGCGCGCGCAATCGCCGCGCGCTGCGCCATCCCGCCAGATAACTGCGCAGGGCGTGCCCGCTCGAAGCCGGACAGGCCGACCAGCGCAATGGCATCGCGGACGCGTTGAGCCTTCTCTTCCGCCGGCAGCGGACAGGCATCCAGCGCGAGCGCGACATTCTCTGTCAGCGTCAACCACGGAAACAGCCGGTGATCCTGAAACACGATGCCGCGATCGGCGCCGGGGCCGCTCACCTGCGTGCCGCCGAGCAGGATCTCGCCGCGATAGACGTCATCGAGCCCGACGATGAGGCGCAACAACGTGGACTTGCCGCAGCCGGAGGCGCCGACGATGCTGACGAATTCGCCGGGCAGCACGGACAACGACACATCCTGCAACACGAGCAGGGGCATCTCATCGACCACATAGGTCTTGGTGACATGCCGGATCGCGAGTTCGGTGAATTCTGTCATGCGGTTTCCATCACGTCAGGCCGGAGGCGTGCGTCAAGGCTAGCGACGACAGCCGGCGGCACAGACGTGTCGCCAGATAGCCGGTGGCCGCCAGCGCGATGACGCCGATGATGACGATGTCCATGCGAAACTGTTCACGCCCTTCGGAAACGAAGGTGCCGATGCCGCGCCCGTTGCCGATGGCATATTCCGCGCCGACGGTGCCGATCCACGCGCTGATGAGAGCGATCTCGGTGCCGATGGTGATGGCCGGAAGGGCGGCGGGAAGCAGCACGCGGCGGATTTCCTGCCGGCGCGACAGGCCGAGCACGCGCGACACTTCGCGATAGGATGTCTGCACGTTGCGCAGGCCGGTGGCGGTGTTCAGTGCGACCGGGAAGAAGGCGGACAGAGCGATATAGACGATCTTGCTGGCCTCGCCGTTGCCGAACCAGGCCGTGAGCAATGGAATCCAGGCGAAGAGCGTGATCTGGCGTAGCGCATGGAAGGAGCCGCCGCTTGCCCGTTCGACGGTGGAGGACAGGCCCATCGCAGTGCCAAGCGCGAGGCCCAGTACGATGCCGATGCCGGCACCGCCGGCGTAACGCAGCACGCTGGCAGCGATGGCTCGCCAGATCTCGCGGCCGGCCGCATCGTCGAACGGTGCGAGCAGAATCCGTTCGGGCTGAATGGCGAGCGAACCTGACAGCCAGCCGACATGTACCGACCAGACCCAGCCGAGCGCGAGGGCGAGCGGCACGACCAGACCGCGCGACCACGACAATGCGCCGCTGCGCGTCGCTTGCAGAGCTTCGGAAGGTGTCGCGCCGCTCATGGGCGCGCCTCCCAGTGCTGCAGTCGCTGCTCGATGCGCGCAAGGCCGGTATCCATGGCGAGGCCGATCAGGCCGATCACGGCCATGCCGACGATGACGATGTCGATCTGGAACAGGGTGCGTCCCCACACCATCGTGTAGCCGACACCTTCAGTGGCGGCGAGCATCTCGACGACGATGAGCGCGATCCATGCATGGCTCAACGCGGTGCGCAGGCCGCCGAAAATGCCGGGAATGGTTGCGGGCAGGACGAGGCGGCGCAGATAGGACCGCGCTGGCAGCTGCAACACGCGCGCAACCTCGCGAAACGGCGTAGGGATCTGTTTGACGCTTTCGGACGTCGCGATGACGGTCGGGACAAAACTCGCCTTGGCGATGAGAACGAATTTGAGCGTCTCATCGAGACCAAAGATCAGCAGCAGGATCGGCAGCCAGCCGAGCGACGGAATCTGCGCGAGCAGTCTGAAGGTCAGTCCGCAATAGGCCTCGACGGTGCGCGACAGGCCGAGCAGCGCGCCGAAGACGAGGCCGCTGCCGGCGCCGATGGCGAAGCCGATTCCGATCCGCCACAGGCTGACGCGAAGCCCGTCGACGATCTCGCCGCCGCGGATCAGGTCGATGGCCGTGGTCGCCACCAGTAGCGGCGGCGGCAGGATCTGGACCGGCAGAAGCCGCAGCGATGCCGCGCATTGCCATGCGATGAGGACGATCAGTGGAATCGCGAGTGGCAGCAGCCGATGGCCGACCGCGCGCGCCGTCCAGATGCGGCGAACGGCGGGAAAGCGATCGACGACACGGTCGACGGCCACGGATCTGACGTTCATGCGAAGCTCCGGGACGCGGAATGCGTCCGACACCATCGGGTATTGTCAGTGGCCGAAGAGTCGATAGCTGCGATCGATGCCGCGCTGATCCCGTGTTTCCTTGGTCCAGCCGATGGCGCGTCGATAACTGCCGAGTGCGTCGGTCTGCTTGAGCTCCGCGGCTTCGAGGCTGACTGATACATCCGCGAAGGGTGAGACGTAGAGCGAGTCCTCAGGGCAATACAGTTCGCACATGAAGCAGGTCTGGCAATCGTCCTGCCGGGCGATGACGGGCACGCCTTCGGTCTTGTCGAACACATTTGTCGGGCAGACACGGACGCAGATATTGCAGGAAGTGCAAGTTTCGGAATCGATAACCTCGATCATTCTGCAGCCTCCGCAAGAGATGCCTCGGCGTGCGGACGGGTAGCTGTCCAGACCTCATCGAGGCCGCCGGTGGTGATGTAGTGGCGCTGCGACGGATCCTGCTCGGGAAAGTCGTCTCGGCGATGCATGCCACGGGTTTCCTTGCGCGCCAGCGCGCTGCGATACATCCAGCGTGCCGTTGCCAGCATCGCGGCGCTTTCGCGCGCACGGACCGCGTCAATGCCCGACACGGCGCCTGCCTTGGTGGCGTCGTGCCAGAGTGTGTCCAGGCGCGCGAGCGATGCCATCAGGCGACCAGCTTCGCGGAAATAGTTGATCTCGTACGGGAAGACCTCGTTCTGCACGGCTGTGGCAAGCGCCGCGCCGTTCAATGTCGGGCGCGTGCTTTCCTGCAGGCCCACGGTGCCGGCGCCCGTTGCATTCCGGCGGATACGGCGCGTGCCCTTGACGTAACGTGCCGCGCCCTGGCCCGACCAGTAGCCCGATGACATCGCCCAGGCCGCATTGTGGCTGCCGCCTCCGGTGAAGCCGCCGCAAATGAGCTCGCGCGTCGCGGCATCACCGGCGGCATAGAGGCCGGGCACGGTGGTGGCGCAGCTGTCATCGACGATGCGCAGGCCGCCGGTGCCGCGGATCGTGCCTTCGAGACGCAGCGTGACCGGAAAGCGCTGGGTGAAAGGATCGACGCCCGTGCGGTCATAAGGCAGGAAGAAGTTCGGCTGCGAGACACGCATGGCCTCCTGAATGTCGGCATCGGCCTTGTCGAGTTGCGCATACACGGGACCCTGCAGCAATGCGCGCGCGATGGCCGAGCGGCCGCCCTTCGACGCAGCACCCGGCACCGGCGTCCCATCCTCATAGGTGAAGGTGCCCCAGCCGAAGAACAGCGTTTTGGTCACCGATCCGAATGCACTCGATATCGCATAGGGATTGGAGAACTCCATACTGGTCAGCTCGGCGCCGAGTTCGGCGGCCATCAGATATCCGTCGCCGGTGAGAACGTTCGAGCCCAGCGTCTTGCTGAGGAAGGCGCATCCGCCCGTCGCGATGACGACGGCGCCGGCACGCACGCGCCATGGCTTTCCGCTCTGGTGCTGCAGTCCTGCGGCGCCAGCGACGGCGCCGGCTTCATCGGCCAGCAATTCCAGCGCCGGACTGTGATCCAGGATCGTGACACCTGCGGACTTGGTGCGCTTGCGCATCAGCCGCATATATTCCGGCCCCTGCAGCGAGTTTCGCTGCGGCCGGCCGCTGTCATCGGTCGGGTAGGGATAGCCCCATTCCGCCAGTCTGTTGCTCTGATCGTAGGTGCGGTCGAGGACGCGGGACATCCAGCGGCGATCCTGCAGATAGCCGCCCATCTTCTCGCGATTGGCCATGGCGGCCTCGCGCTTGTCAGGCGATGAATCGATATACCAAACGCCGGTGCCGGATGGTGCTGTGGCGCCGGAGGTCCCGCAAAAGCCTTTGTCAACGAGCACGACGCGCGCGCCTTCGCCGGCAGCGCTGATTGCCGCCCAGGTGCCGGCCGGGCCGCCGCCGAGCACCAGCACATCTGCATCGAGCTCGACGCCGTCCGCTATGCGTGCATCGACGCGAGGCGCGTTGTCGCTCATTTCATGTCTCCGCTGCAAATCGAGATGCGCCCGCAAGGCGTCAGAAGCTGTCGTGAATGTTTGCCCACAACATTCGCTCTGGCAATTTCAGATATTGCTCCAAGCGGAGGACAAACACGCCGCAATGGCGCGGGGTGAAGAAAGAACTATCGCTTCCTTGAGAGACCGACGTCGCGATCTGCGATTGCGTGCGGTCTTCGTTCAGCAAGAACAAGAATTTCATTTCGGCGAATGAACGCTATCGAAAACGATCGAGATGTTGCCGCCATCATTGAGAGGCGAAAACTAGCTTCGTGTCATTGAGGTTCTAGAATGACGGAGCTCTTGCGATCGCCAGCTCCAGATCGATTGGTCTGCGATCAGCCGACTTTCTGCCGCGCCATCCATTGCGTCGGCGTAAGCCCGAGCTCGGCGCGAAATGCTGACCGCAATGCGTGCGCATCTGGAAATCCGCTGCGAAGGGCGACATCTTCCATGCCATGTACGCCGGATGTCAGTATCTCCTGGGCGCGCGACAGACGCACCTGCTTCAGCCATTGTCCAAGGCTGCCGCCGATCCGCGAGCGGATATGACGCGACAGGCTTCGGCGGCTCATGCCGGCACGCTCCGCCAGTTCGTCGAGCGACGGCGTCCGGGTCGGATCGACGCGCAGCCGTTCCAGAATTTCGGTGACGCGCCGATCGGAGGACGATCCGATGGCAGGCCGCTCAAGCACCTGCGGTTGCTGGCCCGAGCGTTGCGGCGCAAGGACGAGGTGACGGGCGACGCGGTTGGCTTCGCCCAGCCCGGACACGCGGGCGAGCAGATGCAGACAGCAGTCCAGCCCGGACGCGATGCCCGCTGAAGTCAATATTTGCCCTTCGTCGATAAAGAGTGCGCCGGCATCGACGTCGACCGTGGGATAACGTAGCGCGAACGTCTTCGCTTGAGCCCAGTGCGTTGTGGCACGGCGTCCATGGAGCAAGCCGGCTTCGGCCAGACCAAAGGCTCCAAGGCAAAGACCGACGACGATCGCCCCGCGTTCGCCTGCCATTTGCACTTCCGCGATGATATCCGACGACAGCGGCTCGTCGACGTTCCGCCAGCCCGGCAGGATCACGACGTCCGCCTCGCGGGCCGCCTCCAACGGATAGCTCGCCTCGATCGTCAATCCGCCTGTGGTCTTTAAACGAGGCTCGTTTGAACAGACGTCGATCCGATGACCGCTGGCCAGAAACGGTTCGCCGAACACCGCGAGCGGCGTGGAGAGCATGAACGGACTGATATGATCGTAGGCGAGGACGGCAATTCGCATTGGCCCGATCTACACCAAAAATGTCCATCGGGCCACTGACAGACGCAGGTGCGTGCGGGTAAAGGTCGCTGAAACCCAGGAGCCCCATTATGACCCGCACGCTTCTCGTGATCGACGTCCAGAACGAATATTTCCCCGGTGGCCTGCTTCCACTATGGAAGCCCGATAAGATTGAGGCTCGCATCGTGTCCACCATCGCGCGGGCAAGAGCTTCAGGAGACAACGTCGTCCTCGTCCGACACGTGTCGAAGGCAGACGCCGGTTTGTTCGCGGCAAACGGCCCAGGTAGTGCCATCCGACCAGCGATTCTTGCTGCTGCAGCTGATGCTCCGATCGTCACCAAACAGTTCGCCGACGCTTTCCAGGAGACCGAACTATCGTCTCATTTGGCTCAAACCGGCGAGCTGCTGATCTGCGGAATGATGACGCAGAACTGTGTCGTCTTCACCGCCTTATCGCGCGCGGCTGACGACCTGGCCGTCCGGGTCATCGGTGAACTCTGCAGTGCTCCAACTGAGACAGTTCACAATATCGCGTTAAACGCTCTGGGATCGAAGGGTCTTATCGCCAGCGTAACAGATCTGTGGAGCTCGTGAGCTATCGACAGATAGTTCCGTCAATCCGGCGGCGTCATTTCGTACTCAGAAAGTGATGGCACCGATCACGGTTCAATAGCGCTGCTTTCCAGCAATCCTGAAGGTACTTTACCGGTCCCAGAATGCCGGCGTCGCCTTGAAGCGCCGCCATTTCTTGCGCAGCGTTGTTGCGGCCGCAATCTCGTCGCGGGCCTGCCAGCCGGTGACCGTGCCGATGGCGAGGTGAAGCGCGGCCTGATCGTCCTGCCTGACGGAACCGAGCAATCCGCGGATACTTGCGATGTCGCACACGCGTCCCAGACTCTTCTGGAGCCTGGCGAGCCGAGCCACGTAGCGCTTGGCGGGCGCGTGGCCGGCGTAAAGTGGCAAGAAGAATTCGGCCGCATAGCGCAGCCTCTTGAGCTGGATCCTGAGACTGTGCCGTGCAGCGGTGTCGAGCTGCCGGAAGTGCGCGCCACGCTTGCGCACCTTCCGCTGCTGTCGCGCCAGAATTTTGTCGGCGAGCGCCGGCATCGGCTGCGACAGGACAGCCAGCGCATCGCTGTCGATATCGTTGCGCCAGCGGCGGCGCTCGACCCAGTGCCCGAGCGAAAGCAGAAAACGGCTGTAGCGCGGATCGTCGAGAACCGCTTGCAGGCTGCCATAGCTCGACTTGCGCTGCCGCTCGATTGCCTCGCGCAAGCCGCCGAAGTCGACCTCCGGCGTGGTCGTCGCCACGCGAGAAACGATCGTGGTGGCGAAAACGTCCCAATCGCGGGTTTGGCCGAGCTGTCGCATCAGCCACCTCGCTTCGCTATTGATCGCCTCGAACGAGGGCGATGGGATCTCGCGCCGGAACAGCGCACAGATCGTGCGCAAACGGCGCAGAGCGATGCGCATCTGGTGCACGCCTTCGGGGTCGGATCCTTCCTTTGCCACCGCATGATTGCGCAGGAGATGATGCCAGCAGGCGCCCGCCAGCAGCGCAATGACGTCGTCAACCGCGTGCTCGGCAGTGATGTTGACGGGTTCGGCTTTCACTGCCGGTTGCACGACGTCGAACGCCAGCGCATAGCCGCGTTCCGCCTTGCTCCGTGTGCCGACCTGCAGCGGTGCGGCGTCGAGCAACTGCGTTCCGAGATCAAACAGCGCACCGGCGTTGCCGCTCTTCAATTCGAGCTCGATCTCGGACAGGACTTCTTGACGCGTACCGGCCTCGATAGTCCCCACGTCGAAGGCGACTTCAACCGACGCATCAGGGAGATCGAGCTGCCGTGCATGCCGGCGAACTCTTGTCGCAAATGCTGGCACGAGCGCATCGGGCGTAAGCTTCGTCAGCGGATCTCCGATCTCGGCGAGAGGAAGCCGCGCCAGATCGGGAGTCATGCCGTCAACCGGTGTTTCCCACTGTCGTCGCGCCAATGGCCGCCCGATGCAGGGCAGAAGCTTCAATGTCTGAATGAAATGCTTGCCGCTGCGTCGCACGCGCAGCGACATGCCGCGTTGAAACAGCGCCCCCTCGGGTGTGTCGTAATAAATTGTCTCCAGCCGGCGGACCACGCCGCGATTGCGCGCATACTGCACGATGACGGGGATCTCGCGCAGTTTTTCGAGGATAGTTTGCGGCGCCAGCAGCTTAAGTTCGATTTCCGCCTGTTCACCCGGTCGTACAGCAATTGCTGCGCCAGCAGAATCGGGCACGATTGGCTGCTGGGCGTTCAATGGTAACTCCATCGGAAGCACGCATCATATTCTATGACACTAGCAAGACATGCCCAAGATAGCGATGGAATGACGCGGTAAATTACGACGGCAATTTCCGGATCGATCGGGACCAGCGGGACTCAGGGCTGTTCGAATGGTGCGAACGCCCACATTCGTGAAAAGCAAAACGCTGCCTCAGTTGGCGGCCTTAATTTGCTTTTCGCTTGGCGGTTTGATCGGGGTCTGCGGTACGGGACCGGTCACGACTGGAGATGATCTACCATTGGATGGCTTATCATCGGAGGCGTGACTTCTGATTGTCTCGAGCACCAGAAAAAACTTCTCGGCAAGCATGGCAGTAACCTCGCTGGCGAAAGTATCTCCTTCATTAGTTGAGTCGAGTTGCTGAAAATTCAATCACTTACGGCAGGCCCCCGCAATTAAATTTGCGCGCCAGAGTATCGCGAACGGGGCAGCGATATCCGCTTGGTTTACCTCGTCGGAGCGAAAGCGATCCGGCGGAAGCCGGCGCTGCATTCCGGACGGGTTACATCGTCCTTCTGGAAGCGGGAATGGGCCGCAAAGCGGACCTCAGCACGATTGAGCCTAAAGGTGTCCGTATAAATTATAGAATGATTTCAATTATATAATGGTCGTCAGATTTCGATTTCCATGAATCAATCTCGAAGCAAAGGCAGGAGTATTTTGCCTTGCCGCTCGATCTCCGCCAGATAGGGCGTGTCGGACAGGATAAAATACTTGATGCCGAGATCGCGGTATTTCTGCAGCGAGCTGGCCACTTCAGATGCCGAACCGACCAGCCAGGTGGTGCCAGCGCCGGCTGCGCCGAATTTTCCTGGTGCCGTATAGAGATTGTCGTCGAGGACGTCGCCGCGGGCCTGCAGGTCGAGCAGTCGCCGTTGGCCGATTGCGATGGCAGGGCCGTGGTCGTTCCAGCCCGCGCCTGCTTTCCGCGCCATGTCGGCAACCTTGGCTTCCGCCGCAGCCCAGGCCTCGGCCGAGCTCTCCCGGACAAGCGTTGTGATCCTGAGACCAAACTCCAGGGGCGGGAGATCCCGATCGAGGCGCTGACTTAAGCTCTTGAGCCGTTCGATGCGCTGTTTGACGTCGCCAAGCGGTTCGCCCCAGAAGAGCTGGACATCGGCTTCGGTTGCGGCGACATGCTCGGCCGCGTCCGACGCCCCGCCGAAATACAGCTTCGGATGGCGGCGACTGCCGCGCTGGACGATGCGCGGCGCTGCGGTTGAGTCAGAGACGCGAAAATGTGCGCCGGAATAGGTGACGTTTTCTTCGGTCCACAGCCGCCGGACGATGCGCATGAATTCCTTGGTCCGCGCATATCGCTGCGACGAGTCGGCTTCGTCATCGCCGTAAGCCGCCAGATTGTCCTTGCCGGAGACGATATTGATGCGAACCCGGCCACCGCTCAATTGATCCAGTGTGGCTGCGGCAGATGCAAAATGCGCCGGCTGCCAATAGCCGGGACGGATGGCTATCAGCGGCTCGAAACGCGTCGTTCGGGCCGCCAGCACTGACGCGACGGTGAATGTGTCCGGCCTTCCCCAGCCGGTTCCGATCAGCGCGCCTTTCCACCCGTGACGTTCCAGCGCTTGCGCCTGGTCGACAAGCGTCTCGACGCTGTTGTCGTTTGGATCGACGACATCGCCGCGGTGACCTGCCTTCACGTCATTCGGGATGTACCAAAGAAAATCCGAACGATCGCTCATGATGTCCTCTGACGATGGGACCGCATGTTTGCGTGCGGCTCACCGTCCCGTGCCGTTGTCAAAATGGGCGCACCGATGTCGCGCCGAACACGATGGCTGCGATCAACGCAAATGCGCCGTAAACGGCGGCCGTGTGCAGACGCACCGCTGTGCGGTTCGACGACGCGCGCGCACGGTTATGCAACCGGGCTTCCGCGGATAGTTCACGCATCACCGTTCTCCAACACGCCATTTGCAGATAACAAGGCGATAAATCCGGTCTACGCAAGCGCGCGCCATAAATAATGATGATCAGCACGTCGGGGCGTTCCGGCGTGGAGTAATATTCTCCATGCCGTCTGCGCCGGGCAATTTTGTTCGTTCTACGCTGATTGTCATTCTGGTCGGGCGAGGACAGTCTCGAACTCAGCGGGCCGTGGCGATACGGGATTGGCCAGCCTTGTGACTTCGCTGGTCCATGAGTGCCTCCGCTGCGCGTTCCGCTGCACGGGCCGATCCGAAATGGTCGCCTTCGAGCGTGTCGAAGGCAGGTTCTGATGAAAAGAAACGAAATCCGCGCTCTTCGGCGACGACGATTCCGGCAGTACGATTGAAGACTTCGATGACATAGGCATTGGACATGCGCGTTCTGTTCGCCGCCGAGGCAGCGATCCTATCGGTGAGTGATGGGATGTTCGGTGTGAGCCGTTACGCTGGAATCAACAACACGCGCCGGTGGCCGCGGACACGCAGCGGCGGGTTACGCGCTTGCGTAACTGGCTCACTACTGTTGTCTCATATGCGGTCATGCAGGCATTCCGAAGGGCACAATCTGTGTCACGAATATCCGACGGCGGCGCTCATTCGTCAATGAAATGGCCATCCAAATTTATCGGCACCGCAATGACGACGATGCTGCGCGCAGGCATGTGCGGCGAATGAACGGCTGTTTGGCGACGGCAGCAGCCATCCGATCACTGTAAAATCGTTCCGCCGTGCAGCTTGCACAGGCTTGGGAGCCGCGCGCACGCCGGTTCAGTGCCTGACCGCGATCGTATCCGAAGCGAAGGCACGTGACGTGAGGTCGGCGCGTGAGAAGGAAGGATGGACGTATCGAAAATGCTGCACTTTTGGAATTCCTTGTCCTCGGCTCATGAGTCACAGTTGCAGCTGCGTGAGATCGCAACAGGGGAGCCGCGATGTCGAGGGTTGCCGAGGACGTCAAACAAGACACAGATCGGGACGGTCCGGCGCCACTTTGGGACCTGGGTACGATCGTTGCCGGGCTGCGCGAGTCCCGCGACGTTGCCCATAATATCTGGATATCTGGCAGCGCGGGCCAAGCAGACGGGCGCCGTCGCGCGAAGCCCTCGCGGAGGTGCTCAAGAGCCTCACCGAGGCATTGTTTCCCCGGCATTACGGCCGTTCCGATTTCGGCACCGAAAGCATCGATGCGTTTGTCGAAGGCAAACTGGGCGCCGCGCTGGATGGCTTGCTCGAGCAAGTCTACCGCGGGCAGACTTTCGTTTCCGACGGTGCGCCAACCGAGCGACATTTCGAGGATGCCGTTACGTTGACGCGCGACTTCGCCGCGCAGCTGCCCGAGATCCGAGGCAGGCTGGTCAGCGATCTCAGGGCCGCCTTCGTGGGAGATCCTGCTGCAACGAGCTTCCCCGAAATCCTGATTGGCTATCCCGGCATGGTGGCGATCATCCATCACCGCGTCGCGCACCTGCTTTACAATCTCGGGGCAACGATGGTGGCGCGGTTGATCGCCGAGTTGGCGCATAGCGCAACGGGAATCGACATTCACCCGGGCGCGCGTCTTGGCGCCAGCATCTTCATCGACCATGGCACCGGCGTCGTGATCGGCGAAACTGCCATCGTCGGCGATCGCGTCCGAATCTATCAGGCGGTAACGCTTGGAGCCCGGCACTTCCCGACCGATCACGAGGGCAAGGCCATCAAGGGCAATGCGCGCCATCCGATCATCGAGGACGATGTCATCATCTATGCGGGCGCGACCATTCTGGGACGCATCGTGGTCGGAAGCGGCTCCACCATCGGTGGCAATGTCTGGTTGACCGAAGACGTGCCGCCGAACAGTTTCGTGACGCAGGCATCAGTGCGCAGCAAGATCAGCCCGCGATAATGGTTGGATAGCCGCCGCGCTGGCACGCTGTCGCTATCCAACAGGCGCGGCCCGTGGTCGGGCCATGCCACATCGCGTCAGGGAGAACACCCGAGCTGCCCTCCCGTTGGGATTACCAGGCGGCGAGGATCGAGCCGTTGAACTTGGTGCGGATGAAATCCTTCACCGGCTGCGAACGATAGATCGAGATGAATTTCTTGATCTGCGGATCGTCCTTGCGATCGTCACGTGCGGCGAAGACGAGGGTATAATATGGCTTGGCTTCGACAACGCTGGTCTCGGCCGCAAGCGCCTTGTTGAGATCCAGGCCAGCGAGATAGGCGTAGTTGGATGACACAAAGGCGGCTGCCACGTCATCGAGAGATCGCGGTAACTGGGCCGCGTCGATTTCAACGATCTGCAGCTTCTTCGGATTTTCAGTCACATCGAGAATGCTCGCCGAGAGACCGGCGTCGGTCTTCAACTTGAGCAGTCCAGCGGTCTGAAACAGCAACAATGCGCGCGCTGCATTGGTCGGATCGTTGGGGATGGCGATCTTGGCCCCGTCGGGAATGTCGGAGGCCTTGGTGTATTTCTTGGAGAAGACGCCGGCCGGCACCAGGATCGATTCATCGAGGGCGGAGAGCTTGTAACCGCGCGCCTTCGATTGATTGGCGAGATAGAAGCGGTGCTGGAAGTTGTTGAGGTCGATGTCGCCTGCCTGCAGCGCTGCATTGGGCTGGTTCCAGTCGCTGAACTCGATGATCTCCGCCTTCAATCCCTCTTTCTCGGAAGCCGCGCGGGCTCGCGAAGAATGTCACCATAGGGCCCTGCCGAAACGCCGACCTTGAGCGGCTTGTCGGCGGCGTTGGCCTGCAAGGCGGGTAATGACAGTGCAAGCGCTGAAAGGGAGAGAATGAGAAATCGAGATGCAGCTTTCATGGTGTGTCCAGGTTGGGAATGAAGTGAATGTATCGCGCTCGCTACGACGGCGCAGCCTTCCGGACGACCTAGAAGAAGCCTTTGGCCGGCAGCGGCGTGCCGTTGATCTCATAGGCGCCGATCGCCTGTGCCTTGTAGGTCACCGGGTTGTGCGACGACAGCGTCCGCGCATTGCGCCAGTGACGGTCGAGGTTGTCGGACTTCTTGGTCGCGGATGCGCCGCCGGCGTCGAACAGCAGGCTGCCACTGCGGATGGCCAGTTCGTCGACGACGATCTTGGCCTTGGACGATGCGAGGGCGGCATCCAGCGCCGGCTTGGTGTCTTCCCGATCAGGGGCCTTGCTCGATACGTCAAGCGCGTCGGCCGCGGCCAGCACGGTCGCTTCTGCCGCGAACGCGTTGCTTGCGATCTGGCCAACGGTCTGCTGCAGGATGGGATCCTCGCGCGGGCGAAGAGTGGGCGCGTAATAGAAACTGCGCGCGCGACGCCTGACCAGGTCGCTGGCGTCACGCAGGATGGCTGCGGCGATGCCGGCATTGATGGCCGTCAGATAGAGTTGCGCGAATGTGTTCTGATAGGAGGCCCCATAGCCGATATTGGGCTGATCGAAAATCAGTTCTGCCGCTTCGACCCGGACGTTGCGGAAATGCGTGGTTCCGCTTCCGGTCAGGCGCTGGCCCGAACCATCCCAGTCGTCGACCAGTTCGATGCCTTCGCGCTTGACCGGAATGATCGTGGTCGCGAGTGCTTCATTGCCGTCCGCGACGCGCACCAGCACGTAGTCCGCATAGAGCGTGCCGGTGCTGTAATATTTGGTGCCGTTAAGGCGGTAGCCGTCGCCATCCGGCGTGACAGTTGTGGCGGGAGCGATGTCTCCCACCTGCGAGCTGCCCAGCTCCGTGGTGGCGAGGCCAATGATGGCACCGGCCGCGACGTCATCGCGCCACTTGCGATTCTGCGCGCTTGGCGGCGAGGCCAGCAGACGCTCGACCACGCTATAGTGATTGCGCAGGATATGCGCGACATTGGCATCGGCTTCCGCCAGTCTGATGACTGCAGTGAGCAGTTCTCGTACGGTACTGCCGCCGCCGCCGTCGGCCTTGGGAATGCGGAGCGCGCCGATCCGCGATCGGCGGATCAGCTCGATGATGTCGTAAGGCAGGACACGGTCGTGCTCGCGCTCTGCCTCGCCCTGCGCGATGTGATCAAACAACTGTTGCAGATCGGACGAGCCGATCCGGATCGGCTGCGACACGTCGAACGAGTGCTGCGGTGTGGGCTTGTTCATAGGATTCTTTCTCGACGATTCCAGGGGGATCGAGCGGCGATAGACACTTAAAGACTGGCCAGATGATCCGAGACGGTGACGGATTCGGGCAGGACCTTTCGCTCGGTCAGCCAGTTCGCTGCGGTTTGCAGTTCTCCGACAAATTTCTTGTCCGACACGGGGATGAGTGTGTAGTTGCGCTTGCGCTCAATGAACTGGTCGCGAATCCGGTCGTCATATTTCGCGACCTTCTGGATGAGATGTTCGGCGTCGGTCGTGTTCTTGTTGACCCACTGCGCTTCCTTCTCATAGGCCGCGTTGAGCGCCCGCACGATGGCCGGATTGTCCTTCGCGAACTTGCGGGACGTCACGTAAGAGGAGAAGTCGATCTGGAACGGCAGGTCGCGTCCCTCAAGGAAAACGTCGTGAGCCTTGTAGTCCAGCCGCGCGATGTCGACGCCCGGCGACCACATCGACCAGGCATCCACCTTGCCGGATGCGAGTGCCGGCGCTGCGTCCGGCGGGTTGAGATAGACGAATTTCACCTTGGAGCGATCAACCTTGTGCTTCTCGAGCGCTGCGATGAGCAGGAATTCGCCAAGCCCGGAGCGGTTGACCGCGACCGACTTGCCGACCAGATCCTCGACCTTGTTGATGCCGGAATCATCCTTGGCGATGATCGCCGTCGTGCGCGGCTCGTAGAGCACGAATTGGGTGAAGACGAGCGGCGAGCCGGCGATGATGGCCGCCAGCGCGGGCGTGGTGCTACCGCCAAAGCCAAAATCAGCACTGTCACCGGTCACCGCCTGCAAAGTCGGCGCGTGGTTCGGGAACGGGCCGAGCCATTCCACCTTGATGTCATGCTGTGCGAGTGCCTTCTCGAGCTCGCCGCGTTCCTTGGCGATCAGCGTGAGGCCGTGATAGCCCCAGGTGAGACGGACCTTGTCGGTCTTTCGCCCGGTGCCTTGCGCGATGGCGTCGTCATGGCTGGCGAGATGAATGCCGGCATAGGCGCTGACACCAGCCATCGCGAGACTGAGAAAATCCCGGCGTGACGATGTGAAGAACGGTTTTGACATGAGAAAACTTCCTGTGAGATGGAATCAGGCGACCTGGAGATTGGTGGCGACGCCGAGTTCGCGAAGCAGTTGATCACGGGATGCAGCCGGCCCGCCATGAGTGTCGGCGCGGTGCTCGGAGGCGATCACGCCGTTGCGCATCACCAGAATTCGGTCGGCCAGAGCAATTGCCTCATCGACGTCATGTGTAACGAGAAGAACGCCAGGCTGGTGGCGGGCGACCAGCTCCTTGACCAGCACATGCATGCGAATTCGCGTCAGCGCGTCCAGTGCTGCGAAGGGCTCGTCGAGCAATAGCAACCGGGGCTCCTGCACCAGCGCGCGGGCGAGGGCGACGCGCTGCGCCTGTCCGCCAGACAGATTACGCGGCCAGTCGTCCAGCCGGTCGCCTAGACCGACCTCAACTAGCGCGGCAGCGGTACGCTTGCGCGCATCCGCGCCGGGAAGGCCAAGCGAGACATTCTGCCAGAGCGTATCCCAGGGCAGTAGCCGATGTTCCTGAAACACTACGGCGGGTCGTCCTGGCGCATCGATATGTCCGCCCTGGATCGGGTCGAGGCCGGCGAGGGCGCGCAGCAACGTCGTCTTGCCACAGCCGCTCTCACCGAGAAGTGCGACGAATTCACCGCGCCCGATGCGGAGATCCAGCCTGTCGATCACCACCCGCGGACCATAGGCGCGCGTCAGGCCGCTCACGGTTACGGCGGTTTCGCTAGATGTCCCGGATGTCGGGCTCATGATCGCGCGCCCTTGCCGTAGTTCGGATGCCAGGCGAGCAATTTGCGTTCGAGCAGCCGAGCGATGGAGTCGGCGGCAACACCGATTAGCGCGTAGATCACGATGGTCAGCACGATCACGTCGGTGCGGAGGAATTCGCGGGCGTCCATGGCGAGGAACCCGAGGCCTGATTGCGCACCGACGGTTTCGGCCACCACAAGCGCCAGCCATGCCGTTGCCAGCGAATAGCGGACACCGGTGAGGATCGACGGCAGCGCGCCGGGCAGGATGATGCGCCGGATCAATTGCAGCGTGGACAGCCCCTGGACGCGGCCAAGCTCGACCAGCTTCGGATCGATCTGGCGAATGCCGAGGGTGGTGTTGATATAGATCGGGAAGGCGACGCCGAGCGAGACCAGAAAGATCTTCTGTCCCTCACCGACGCCGAACCAGACGATGACGAGCGGGACGAGGGCGAGAAACGGGATCGCGCGGATCATCTGCACGCTGCGATCGATTAATGCTTCGGCGATGCGCGAGAAGCCTACCAGCGTGCCGAGGATGAAGCCGATGCTGCCACCGATTGCAAAGCCGGCGGCCGCACGCAGCAGGCTGACGCCGAGATCGTTCAGCAGCGAGCCCGACAAAGTCAGCTTCCACGCCGTGCGCAGCACCTTCGAAGGTGCAGGAAGCACTTGCGGCGACAGCCAACCGGCCTGCGCCAGCGCTTCCCATACAACGATGAGGACGACTGGCGCGATCCAGGACAGGACGATCAGATTTGGCTTCAGGCCGGGTTTGGCAATGGCGGAAGCGTTGCGCGCGGGTGTCGGCGTTGCGGGCGCGCGATACTCCTGTTGAATGACGTAGTCGACGTTGCTCACCCTGCCATCCATTGCTGCAGTTCTGAAATTCAGCGGAGATGATAGAGCAACAAAAAGCGCAGCGTCTTCGGTTTCTTCGGCGAAACCATTCTCCATGCGATATTAGATCAGTTTGATATCCGAGCGACGCGATTGAGAGGTGAACGATCTTTTGCAGTGCTTGTTTTTGGAAAATGAAGCTGCGTGTTGCCTTAAAATTTGATCGGCCCGAAGCGCAGTGGAATTTTCTTGTGGTGCTATGCGTCATGCGAAGAAGAAGTTTCTCGTTCGATCCGCGCTATTTTGCCGCCGATGTCATGAGTGCATGGCGGTGCTTGCATTGTCGTGTGCGGGTCGTCTTATAGCGAGAGCGACGTGAATATGAGGCAGACAATGAGCACGAATCCTCTTCGATTTGGCGTCTGGGCACCGGTGCATGGGCCACGGGCGTCGCATCATGATCCTGAAGAGCCGTATGATGCGTCGTGGGAGCGCAACAAGGCGCTGGTCCTGCAGGCCGAGGCGCTGGGTTACGATTCGACTCTGATCGCGCAGCACACCATCAATCCGCATCAGGAAGATCTCGACCAACTCGAGACCTGGAGCTCGGCAGCGGCGTTGGCTGCGCTGACCAGCCGGATCGAGATCATTGCGGCGATCAAGCCCTATCTCTTCCATCCGGTCGTACTGGCCAAGATGGCACTGCAGATTGAGAATATCAGCCGCGGCCGCTTTGCGCTCAATCTGGTCAATGCCTGGAACAAGCCCGAGCTGGAGAAGGCCGGCATCGGCTTTGCCGAGCATGACGATCGCTATGCCTATGGCAAGGAATGGATCTCGATCGTTGCGCAGCTGACGAGCGGGGAACGGCTGACGCACAAGGGTGAAAATTTCGATGTCCGAGACTACGCGCTGCGGCCGAAGGACCTGTACCGCGCGCGGCCCGCGATCTATGTCGGCGGCGAGTCGAAGCCAGCGCGCGATCTGGTGGCAGCGCACGGCGATGTCTGGTTCATCAACGGCCAGCCGCTGGCCGATGTGGCAGCGCTGATCGCCAATGTCGCGGCACGACCGCGGGCCGGCGCACCGCTGCGTTTCGGCCTGTCGGCCTTCGTAATCGCGCGTGAGACGGACGCAGAAGCCGAGCAGGCACATCAGCGTCTGCTGGCGCTTGCCGCGCAGGACGCGCCGATGAAGGCCATCCAGCGGGCCAATACCGATCCCAAGGTCGTGATGATGCAGACGATGCAGAAGTCGCCGCGGGTCGGCACCAATGGCGGGACCGCAGCCGGTCTGGTGGGGAGCTACGATACGGTCGCCGCGCGCATCCGCGAATTCCATGCCGCCGGCATCGAGTTGTTCATGCTGCAATTCCAGCCATTGGAGAGCGAGATGCAGCGTTTTGCCGAGCAAATCTTTCCACGGGTGAAGGGGGAGGCAGCTTTGCTGAAGGCCTCGCGCGGTTGAGTTGACCCCGCGAAGCGGTCTTGCCGGAAGGCGTGAGCCCCGCTTAGCTAAACCACCACACGAACAGGCTGAGGAGCGTCGCGTGTCCCAGTACCAAAGCGATCATCTTTCCGAGATACATGCCTTAGTCCCTTCTCCTGTCTACATGGCCGATGCGTTGTCTCTGACAGCATCGAGGCGGAGTGCCTGCAGAGCGCGATCGAGTTGTTGGGCTGGCGTCACTGTGGCTGCAGCATTCCGGGACATGTCAGGCTTGGGCTGATGGGCAGCGTGATAGGTCTCGACGGCCGTCGCGAGCGCGAGAGCGCCTGCGATGGCAACGGCGAGAAGTGGCGGATGTGGCATCAATTCGACTCCTGAAGACACCCATTAACGCTCCACACAGCGCGCTTGGGAATTCCAAAGTTGGGCCGAACGGCTTCGAATCCTTCTTTCGGAGCGTCGGTCACGAAGCGTAAATGCTTGCGGATGCGCGCGATGTCCCGCGTGCGCGGGAGCACCGACGCCGAACGTTGATCGTGATCACAACATTAAACATCTTCAATCGATACCGATGCTGAAATCGCATCATCCGTTTTCACGCTGTCGGGAAATGACGTTCTTATTTGAAACGCCCCATTGGCGCGGCGGGGCTCCGGGATCAGATTGAAGCAAATGGGCCGCATGAAATGTGGTGAGCCCATGTCAATCGGGAGAACCATCATGGGACTGCTCAACGAGAAGATCAAGGCCGGTGCATTCGTCACCGCGGATCTGAACTACCTGGCACCGATCAATGGCCGCCCTCGTACCTATACATTCGATCCTCCGGCCGGCGAGCCGCGCTCCACTGCGGAGCCGGAGCCGCATGCGGTTGCGATCCATGATGCGCGGCCGAGCATCGATCAGTGGTCGCTCGATGAACACGGCTTTGCGGTGGCGCACCAGCACAGCGCGGTATCCGACTTCTACGATGACGAGAACATCAAGGGCGTCTACTATCCCGAGGCCGAGAAGCTGCTGAAAGACATCACCGGCGCGAACCGTGTCTTCATCTTCGATCATACCGTGCGCAAGCGCGTCGATGGCGTCAATGACCGCGGCGACAGCCCGCGCCAGCCTGTCGCCCGGGTGCATGTCGATCACACCGATAGATCAGGTCCGCAACGTGTCCGCGATCTGATCCCGGAGGACGCGGAAGAATTGCTCAAGGGTCGGGTGCAGATCATCAATCTGTGGCGTCCGATCCGCGGCCCGTTGAAGGATTCACCGCTGGCGGTTGCCGATGCGCGGACCGTTCGCTTCGACGAACTGGTCGGATCGGATCTGGTCTATCAGCACCGGGTCGGTGAAACCTATGCGGTGAAATTCAATCCGCAGCATCGCTGGTACTACGTGCCGGATATGACGCCCGACGAGATATTGCTGCTGAAGTGCTATGACTCGACTAAAGACGGCGTCGCACGTTTCGCTCCGCATACGGCCTTTGCCGATCCGACCGCGCCTGCGGATGCGCCGCCGCGCGAGAGTATCGAGCTGCGCGCGCTGGTGTTCCACGCCCCATAGGGCAGGCTAGCGCGACCATGAGTGCTCCCGTCGATCGCGGCGGGAGCACCCACCTATGGTGATATCACGCCGTGACGGCCGCTGCGGGGCGCTTGGCATAGCGGCTGGGCGGACGTTCCAGTCCGAAGTGATCGCGCAGTGTGGTGCCCTCGTAGTCGCGGCGGAAGATGCCGCGCTTTTGCAGCAGGGGAACGACTTCTTCGACGAACACGGCCAGACCGGTCGGCAAGACGTCAGGCATCAGGTTGAAGCCATCGGCGGCACCGGCCCTGAACCAGGCCTCGATATCGTCGGCGATCGCCTCGGGCGTTCCGACGATGATGCGATGGCCGACCCCGCCGCCCAGCGCCTTGAGCAGTTGCCGCACCGTCAGATTATCCTTGCGGGCTATGGCGACGGTGCCCTTGAACATCGTCTGATTGGCGTTGGCCGGCAGTGGGATGTCCGGTAGTGGCTTGTCGAGTTCGAGGATATCGGGCGAGACATGCAGTGTTCCCGCCAGGCGCGACAGGCTGTACTGGATCGGCACCAGGCCCCACAACTCGTCCTGCCGTCGCTGCGCCTCGGCCTCGGTGCTGCCGATGATGGTCGCGAGGCCCGGCAGGATCACGATGGAATCCGACGGGCGGCCATAGGCGACGGCTCGCGCCCGCAGATCACGCGCATAGGCGACGCCGTCCTCGATCGACTGCGACAGCGTGAACACCGCGTCGGCCTGCGCCGCGGCGAGGTCGCGGCCGTCGCTCGAACCGCCGGCCTGCACGGTGATCGGCCGGCCCTGCGGCGAGCGCGGCACGGTCAGGGCCCCGGCCACGGTGTAATGCGTACCGCGATGATCGATGGCGTGGACCTTCGACATATCGACGAAACGCGCCGTCGCCTTGTCGCCGACAAAGGCATCGTCTTCCCAACTGTCCCATAGTGCGTGTACGACTTCGGCGAATTCCTTTGCGCGCTCATAGCGCAAGCCGTGTTCGAGCACGTTCGACAGGCCGAAATTGCGACTCGCAGACGCGTCCGCCGTGGTCACCGCATTCCAGCCGACGCGGCCGCCGCTTGCATGGTCGAGCGTCGCGAAGCGCCGTGCGATGTTATATGGCTCGTTATAGGTCGTGGATGCGGTGGCGATCAGGCCGATATGCGTGGTCACAGCAGCCACGCTAGCCAGAATGATGGTCGGCTCCATGGATTGAAATGGCCGCAGGTCGATGCGGTCGGTGATGGCCGGCGTGTCGGCGAGAAAGATCGCGTCGAATTTTCCGCGCTCGGCGATCTTCGCGACATTCACATAATGCTGCACATCGTAGAATGCGCCGGGATCGCTGTCAGGTAGCCGCCATGCCGATGCATAGACCCCGGAATGGAGCAGGTTCACGTTGAGATGCAGTTTGCGTTCACTCATGGAGCATTCCTGATGGGCGAGACGGAGAGCGATCCAGTTGTCTTTGGGCTCGCACGTATGACATTCGCCCACTGATCGCATCGCATCGCGAATGATCTTTCAAACTTGATGTCGCGACGGTGAGATCGCGTGAAGTGCATTGTCTTTGCGCGGATTGCAGATTTAGATCGCGCTACAAATTGCTACCGCGTTGCAGCGCTCAGATGAAGTGGCAACTCCATGCCATTGATCACTTCAGAAAATGCGAGACGTTGCTGCTGCGGTTGGTAGTGAAAAACACCAACGGACGGTCCCCAATGAGGAAGATTAGTATTTCGCCACGCACTGCGATCGTCATCGCGTCGGTCATGCTGGGCGGACAGCTTGCGCAGGCGCAGGAAGGCAAGCCGGTTTCCGGCGGTGCCATCACATGGGGCGTTGCGACCGAGCCGAGCTGCTTCGATCCGCATCGCGCCTCGCAGCAGGCTGCATTTTTCGTGGCGCGCAACTATATCGACTCGCTGGTTGGCAAGAAGACCGACGGCACCTTCGCGCCATGGCTGGCGACTGAGTGGTCGATCTCGCCGGACGGCAAGGAATATACGTACAAGCTGCGCGAGGACGTCGTCTTCCACGACGGCGAGAAGTTCGACGCGGCGGCGGTGAAGGCGAATTACGATTTCGTCAAGAAGCCGGAAAACGCCGCCAATGCAGTCGCGCTGCTGCAATATTTCGATCGTGCCGAAGTCGTGTCGCCCTATGTCGTCAAACTCATCCTGACGCAGCCGGATTCGACGTTCCTGGAGTCCGCGTCCAACGTCAAGCTGGGCATCATCTCGCCAAAGGCTCTCGCCAAGGGTGACCTGTGCGGCGGCGGGCCGGTGCTGGCGGGCAGCGGACCGTTCGTGTTCGAGCGCTACAGCCGCGGCCAGTCGGCGGTGTTCGTCCGCAACAAGGATTACAAGTGGGGACCGGGTTATGCCGCGCATACCGGCCCGGCCTATCTCGATCGCGTGACGCTGCGATTCCTGCCGGAGGCCGCGGTGCGGGCCGGTGCGCTGACGTCGGGACAGGTCGATCTGATCGAAGGCGTGCAGCCGACCGACGTGGCGCTGTTCGCAGATCAGGCCGAATTCAAATTGCTGACCGGTCCATCCGGCGCCAGCACGTCGTTCACGTTCAACATCAATTACACCATTCCGCCTGCGGATGACGTGCGGGTCCGGCGCGCGCTGCGAGACGGCTTCGATCTCGAGCCGCTGGTCAAGCAGGTCTATCTCGGTACGGTGCCGCGAGCATGGTCGATCATCGGCCCGGCCAACCCGGCCTATAACAAGGCGTTGGTCGGTGCATGGGGCAACAATATCGCGGGTGCCAACAAGCTGCTCGACGAAGCCGGCTGGACCGGCCGCGACGCCGAAGGCTTCCGCACCAAGAACGGCGTACGCCTGAAGATCGACGTCGGCTATCCGCAGCCTTACGTCCGCGACAACCGCGAAGTGCTGATCCAGGGCATCCAGGCCGCGCTGCGCAAGAATATCGGATTCGATCTCAACCTGCGCATCATCACCGCCGGCGAATATGCCAAGAACAACGCCAATGGCAACTGGACGATCTATCCGAACACCGACAATCCATCGGATCCCGCGCGGGAGTTGTGGGACATGCTCGGCTCCAAAGGGTTTCTGTATTCCAACATCGCCAATCCGGATCCTCAGATCACGGGTCTGATCGATGAAGCGCTGCGCTCGACCGACGTGGCGAAGAAGCGTGCCCTCACCGATGAAATCCAGAAGCTCGGCGTCGATCAGGCCTTCATCGTGCCGATGTTCGCTCCGAGCTGGTTCCTGGCGGCGAAGAACAATGTCAACGGGCTGAGCTTCGAGGCGGGTCTGGACTCGCCGTCGAGCGCCTATGACTTCTGGCTGGCGAAGTAGACGAGATCATGTGGTCTCGTATCATTTCCAGATTGCTCACCAGCCTCGTGGTGGCCTGGGCAAGTGTGACGGCGTCCTTCCTCGCGCTGCACGCTTTGCCGGGGCGCATCCAGGATATCCTGGCGGGCGATCTGGAATATCCAGGGCTGCGCGAGGCGATTGCGGCGGAGTGGGGGCTCGATCGCAGTCTGCCCGCGCAGTACCTGGATTTTCTTCTGCGCATCCTGCAGGGCGATTTCGGCACGTCCTACGTGCTGCGCCAGCCCGTCACCGAGGTCGTGGGATCGCAACTGATGCCGACGGTGCAGCTCGCGCTGCTCGGGGGCATACTGGCGATCATCATTGCGATCGCGCTCGCGTTGCTGACGGCAGGGCGTGGTCGCATCTCGCGCCAGATCGCATCCTTTCTGGAACTGGTGTTCGCATCGACGCCGGTGTTCTGGCTCGGCATTCTGCTGCTGATGGCGTTCTCGTTCACGCTGCGCTGGTTTCCGGTGTCCGGGGCCAGTGGCTGGCAGTCGATTGTGCTGCCGTCGCTGACACTGGCACTGCCGACGGCGGGCCTCCTCGCGCAGGTGCTGCGTGAGGCGATGGAAAAGACGCTCGATCAGCCCTTCGTCACTACGGTGCGTTCGCGTGGCGTCGGCGAGCTCGTGATCCGCGCGCGCCATGTGCTCCGGCATGCCCTGCTGCCGGCGGTGACGCTGGGTGGCTGGCTGATTGGCGGACTGCTCGGCGGCGCTGTGATCACGGAGAAAGTCTTCGGGCGTCCGGGTCTCGGCACCGTGACGCTCGGCGCCGTGCTGACCCATGACGTGCCGGTGGTGCTGGCCGTGGTGCTGCTGGCCGCTTTCATCCATGTCGCCGCGTCAACCCTGCTCGACATCCTGTATTTGCTGATCGATCCGAGACTGAGGGCGCAATGAACGTGCAAACCCGTCCGCTCGCAGACCTGTCCATCGCGCTCGACCCGCAGGTTAACCCGCCCGGTGCGGTGGAACCGGTGACGACGGCGGCGGTGATCGCGCCGCGATTGCTGTCGCTGGGCCTTGCGATCTCTCTGGCGTTTCTGTTCGTGCTACTTCTGGCCGCGGCATTCCCACGCGCCTTCACCCAGTTCGATCCGCTGATCGGCGATTATGCGCTGGGGCTGAAGCCGCCGAGCTGGGAGCATCTGTTCGGCACCGACCGGCTCGGCCGCGACGTGTTCGCGCGGACCATCCACGGCACACGCTATTCGCTCCTGATCGGGCTCGGCGGCATGGCGATCAGTCTGGCCTTCGGCATCGTGCTTGGCATTCTCGCCGGACAGCGCAACCGTTTCCTCGACGAGGCGACGTCGCGCGTGTTTGACGTGCTGTCGTCATTCCCCGGCGTGTTGCTGGCGATGCTGGTGGTCACGTTTCTCGGGCAGGGTATGCTCAACATCGCCATCGCCGTCGGCATTGCCGGCATTCCGAAATTCGGCCGGGTGATCCGTGCCCAAACGCAATTGGTGCGCGATGCCGATTATGTGACGCATGCGGTCGTCTACGGCCTCGGCCGCTGGCAGATCTTCATCCGCCATGTGCTGCCGAATGTCTTGGTCGCGGTGCCGGTAATCGCGACGGTCTATATCGGCAATACGATCCTCGCGGTGTCGGGCCTCAGCTTTCTCGGCCTCGGCCCGCAGCCGCCGACGCCGGAATGGGGCGTGATGCTGGCGGAGAGCCGCGACGTGCTGCGCGTGGCGTGGTGGCCCGGCGTATTTCCCGGACTCGCCATTACGCTGACGGTGATCGCCTTCACGCTGGTCGGCAATGCCATCCAGAAACGGTTCGAAGGGCGGCTGGCATGACCGACAAGCCATATCTGGTCATTCCACAACCCGACGATTTGCTGATCGACATCGAGGGCCTCTCGATCGGCTTTGCCGGCGCCAATGGCGGCGCGCCGATCGTCCGGAACTTCGACCTGACGATCCGCCGGGGCGAATGCGTGGCGCTGGTCGGCGAGTCCGGATCGGGCAAGAGCATCACCGCGCGCAGTCTGCTGAATCTGTCTGGTGAAGGGGCCGAGATCGACGCCGACCGTTTCCAGATCAAGGGCCGCAATGCGCTGAAATTTCGTGAGGCCGATTGGCGCAAGCTGCGCGGCACGGTCACCGGCCTTGTCATGCAGGACGCGCTGGTGTCGCTGGACCCGCTGCGCACCATCGGGCAGGAAGTCGGCGAGGTGCTCTCCGCGCATCGGACGTTACGCGGGCGACACACAGTAGCCGCACGCGTCACCGACGTTCTCCGCAAGGTCGGCATTCCCGATCCCGAACACCGGGCTACGCAATATGCGCATCAGCTCTCCGGCGGTTTGCGCCAGCGCGCGCTGATCGCCTCGGCCATTGCGGCCGACCCGGATCTCATTATCGCAGACGAACCGACCACATCGCTGGACGTCACCGTCCAGGCGCAGGTGCTCGCCGTATTGGCCGAGCGCGTGCGGGAAGGCGCCGGGCTGCTGCTGATCAGCCACGATCTCGCTGTCGTGGCTGGAATCGCCGATCGGGTGATCGTGATGCGCGACGGCCGCATTGTGGACAGCGGAGCTACAGCGGATGTCTTGCGCCGTCCGCGCCATCCCTATACGCGCCAGCTTCTTGCTGCGATCCCATCCGCTGATTCAAAAGGACATCTGCTCGCCTCCGCCCGGTTTGATGTCGCCGGCGCCGAAGGCGGCAGCACCAACGGGTCTATCATCGTCCGCGAGCCGCTTCCGGCCCGCAAGCCATCGGATGAAGCCGTGGTGCTGCAGGTGGACGGCATATCGAAGCGATACGTATCGCGGCGGACGTCTGGCCGCGAGCCGCCGCTTCCGGCGCTGGATCGGGTCAGTTTTGCTGTGAAGGCCGGCGAGGTTGTCGGCATTGTCGGCGAGTCCGGATCTGGCAAGTCGACATGCGCCAAGATCGTGCTTGGCCTGCTTGCGCCGGATGAGGGCGAGGTGCGCCTGCTCGGGCAGCCGTGGTCCGGGGTGGCGGAGGCCGAGCGGCGCGCGCTGCGCGCAAGGCTGCAATATATCCCGCAGGATGCGCTCAGCAGTTTCGATCCGCGCTACCGGGTCGCTGATGTGATCGCTGAAAACCTGACCGGCGATGCGCGCACAAAGCGCGACCGCATCGTCGCGCTGCTCGAGCAGGTCGGGCTGAACGCCGGTCATCTCGGTCGCACTCCGCGGTCGCTGTCGGGCGGCCAGCGGCAGCGTGTCTCCATTGCACGTGCACTGGCGGCGGAGCCGGACGTCATCGTGTGCGACGAGCCGGTGTCGGCGCTGGATGTTTCGATCCAGGCGCAGGTGCTGGACCTGCTGAGCGAGTTGCAGGCGCGCCTCGGGACCGCGCTGCTGTTCATTTCTCACGATCTGGGCGTCGTCCAGCATATCGCCGATCGTGTGCTGGTGTTTCACCGCGGGCGGATCGTCGAATCCGGACCGGTCGATCAGGTGTTTTCCAACCCGGCCGATGACTACACCAGGACCTTGTTGTCATCGATCCCCGCCATCGAGAGTGCCTTCGTGCGTTCGTCTGCCAATGCGGCGACGGCTGGCGTTTCGACGGCACGATCGGTTTGAACGGAACGATAAGACGGCTTGAAACACTCTACGACGCCGGCACCCGTTTGCCGGTCGTGCGGTTTCGGAATGGCCGTGGCGGGTGCGGTGCCGTCTCGGCTTTCGCTGCCAGCGCATCGACCAAGTGGTCCGCGGCCGGCCACGCGCCATAGCCCGACGCGATATTGATGTGGCCGGCATCGCCCATGTTGACGAAGTCCGAGCCCCAGCTCTCGGCCAGCATGCGCGCCCGTTGCAGCGACATGAAGGGATCGTTACTGCTGGCGACGACGATGCTCGGAAACGGCAGGGATGTCGTCGGCATCGGTGCAAAGTTGCGCAATTGCGGGAATGCGTCGGTGTTCGTTTCCACATCGGCCGGTGCGACCAGAAGTGCGCCGCCGATTTTGATGTCCGGCACCCGCAGCGCTGCATGAGCAATGAGGATACAGCCGAGACTGTGGGCGACTGCGATCGCGCCGGGATTGGCATTTGCGCTCGACAGAAGTCGCTCCACCCAGCGATCGAGCACAGGTGCGTCCCAGTCGTCCTGCTCGACGCGGCGCGCAAACGGCGTATGGCTCTGCAACAGGGTCTGCCAGTGGCCGTCCGGTGATCCGTGAAGGCCCGGGATGATCAGAGCGCCTCGCATGCGTCGATCCCTCTGCTGCTTTGGTGCCAGCCCGAGCGGTAGGCCGACTTCGAGTCGTTACTCCGCGGCGATAGCGGATGGCAGCGCGGGGCGGAACGAGGAGGCTGGATGCGGCGACTGCAGCCGTGCGCGACCGGCACCGAATAATTTCTCGCGAAGCGTGCCGCGCGCGTAGGCGCTCTTGTAGATGCCGCGTCGGGTCAGTTCCGGAACCAGCAGATCGACGATGTCCTCGAAGCTTCCTGGCGAGATCGCGAAGGCGAGGTTCAAACCATCGACATCGGTCTGCGCGACCCAGTCCTCGATGGCGTCAGCCACCTGCTCGGGCGTTCCGACCACGATTGGCCCGATGCCGCCGATGCCGACATGCTCGGCAACCTCGCGCACCGTCCAGGTCCGATCGGGATCGGCGCGGGTGATATTGTCCATCGCGGTGCGGCCGGCCTCGTTGTGGACGTGCTCCACCTTCTGGTCGAGGTCATAGGTCGAGAAATCGACGCCGGTCCAGCCGGACATCAGCGTCAGGGCGCCCTCATGGTTGATGTAGCGACGATACTCCGCATGTTTCGCGGCGGCTTCCTCCTCGGTGCGGCCGAGGATCACCGTCATCATGCTGAACATCAGGATTTCCGACGGATCGCGCCCGGTCTCTGCCGTAAGCGCGCGGATCGCAGCGACGCGCGGCGCGATCACCTTTGCGGATGGACCGGACATGAACACGCATTCGGCGTGTTGCGCGGCGAACAGTTTTCCGCGCAGCGACGTTCCGGCCTGATACAGCACCGGCGTTCGTTGCGGTGACGGCTCGGAGAGATGGATGGCGTCGAGCGTGTAGTTCTCGCCATAATGCTGGACGCGGTGAACGCGCGACGGCTCGGTGAAGATGCCGCGCGCTTTGTCGCGCTGCACGGCGTCGTCTTCCCAGCTGCCCTCCCACAGCTTGTAGACGACCTCCATATATTCTTCGGCCACGTTGTAGCGGTCGTCATGGGCGTTCTGGCTGGCCTTGCCCATGCCCTTGGCGGCGCTGTCGAGATAGCCGGTGACGATGTTCCAGCCGATACGGCCATCGGTGAGGTGATCGAGGGTCGACATCCGGCGGGCGAATGGATAGGGCGGCTCGTAGGACAGCGTACAGGTCACGCCGAAACCGAGATTCTCGGTGACGGCGGCCATCGCCGACACCAGCAGTAGCGGGTCGTTGACCGGCACCTGCGCGGCATTGCGCAATGCCGCGTCCGGATTGCCGCCGAACACGTCGTAGACGCCGAGCACATCTGCAAGGAATAGTCCGTCGAACCGTCCGCGTTCCAGCGTTCGCGCCAGATCGAGCCAGTAGGGCAGGCGATTATAGTCGCTGGAGCGGTCGTCGGGATGCGTCCACAGGCCGGGCGACTGGTGCGCCACGCAGTTCATGGCGAATGCGTTGAGGCGAATCTGCTTGGTCACGTGGTGTCCTCCAGATGCCGCGGCGTCATTGCGCCGCTGGGATCAAGACCGGCGGCGCGTCAAACTTTTGCGGTCGCCCGGCGGTGATCTGCGAGTGGCTCTCCGAACGGGCCGGTATTGGCGCGGAACTGCCGGACATTGTCGGTCCGTTGCAACGACAGCAGCGGAAACACCAGTTCGGCAAACCGATAGGCCTCTTCGAGATGCGGATAGCCGGACAGGATGAAGGTATCTATGCCGAGGTTCTGATATTCGCGGATGCGTGCGGCGACGGTGACGGGATCGCCGACCAGCGCCGTGCCGGCACCGCCGCGCACCAGGCCAACGCCGGCCCACAGATTCGGGCTGACCTCGAGCCGGTCGCGCCGGCCGCCGTGCAATTGCGACATGCGCTGCTGGCCGACGGAATCCATTCGCCCGAGAATCTGCTGCGCGGATGCGATCGTGTCGTCGGTAAGATGCTCGATCAGTTCGTCGGCCGCCTTCCATGCCGCTTCATTGGTATGGCGAACGATGACATGCAGCCGAATGCCGAACGTGATCTTGCGGCCGCGCTGCTCGGCGATCCCGCGCACGCGTGCGATCTTCTCCGCCACCTGCGCCGGGGGCTCGCCCCAGGTCAGGTATTTGTCGACGGTATCGACGGCGACATCGATGCCGGCATCCGACGAACCGCCAAAATAGAACGGCGGATGGGGTGTCTGGATCGGTGGATAGAGGATACGACCGTCTTCGACCGTGATGTGCTTGCCCGCGACAGTGACGGCTTCGCCGGCGAGCTCCCGCGCGTAAACATTCAGAAACTCACGGGTGACCTCATAGCGTTCGTCGTGATCGAGGAACACGCCATCGCCCTTGTTCTCGACGGCATCGCCGCCCGTCACGATGTTGATGAGCAACCGTCCGTTGGTCAGGCGATCCAGCGTGGCAGTCATGCGTGCCGCCACTGTGGGCGACTGCAGTCCGGGTCGCACGGCGACGAGATAGCGCAATCGTTCCGTCCACGGCGCGATGGCCGATGCGATGACCCAGGAGTCTTCGCAATTGCGCCCGGTGGGGAGCAGGGCCCCGTAATAGCCGAGTTTGTCCGCGGCACGCGCAATCTGCCGCAGATAGTCGAAATCGACCTCGCGCGCACCGGCCGTGGTTCCGAGATGGTGGCCGTCGCCGCTGGTCGGCAGGAACCAGAGAATCTTGAGAGCGTCGTCGGCAGCGGTCATGGTGCGGGGGTCCCGGCGGCGTCGGCTACGGCAATGGCTTTCGGGATCAGTCCGAGCGCGAGAAACGTATCCGCCAGTTGCTGCTGCTCGGTGATGACCTTGCGATCGATCGGCTTGATCCCGTAGGCCTGCCGCTTGAGCGCGACCTCCAGGACAGGAACCGGCAGGCCGACCGACGGGCTCAACTGCTCGGCCACCGCCTTGATGTCTGTCTTGGCCCAGTCGTCGACTTCCCGCAGGCCTTCGAGAATCGCATCGACCACCTTGGGATCGGATTCCAGAAATTTCTGCGATGACAGATAGAACTGGTAGTTCGACACGGTATCGGTGCCGTCGGCGAGAACCGTCGCCTCGATCGCGGCTTCAGCGGCCGCCTGGAACGGATCCCAGATCACCCAGGCATCCACGGCTCCGCGCTCGAACGCTGCGCGCGCGTCAGCCGGCGCCAGGAACACCGGTGTGATGTCGGAATATTTGACATTGGCTTTCTCCAGCGCCTTGACGAGGAGATAGTGAACGTTGGAGCCTTTGTTGAGCGCGACCTTCTTGCCCTTCAGCTCGGCGACCGATTTGATCGGACTGCCTTTCGGCACCAGGATCGCTTCGCCCTTCGGCGCTGGCGGCTCGTAGGCGACATAGCGGATCGGTGCGCCGGCGGCCTGCGCGAAGATCGGCGGCGCCTCGCCGGTGTTGCCGAAATCGAGCGCACCGACATTGATCGCTTCCAGCAGCGCGGGGCCTGCCGAAAACTCCGTCCACTTGATGTTCCAGCCAAGTGCCTTCAGGCGTGGCTCAAGGCTGCCTTTGCTCTTCAGCAGAACCAGCTTGCCGTATTTCTGGAAGCCAATCCGGACGGTTTTTTCCTGCGCTTGCGCTGATCCGGAACCGATCAGCGCAGAAGCAGAGACGACAGCCACGCCGAAGCCCATGGCGATGGCGGCTTTCAAGATCATTCGTCTGGCCTGCATTGTCGTTGTCCTGCATTGGGCGTGGAGGGCGCCATCATCAATGAGGCATTAGAGTCCCAAGCAGGCGATCTGGGGAATTCCAAAAACCAGGACGATCATGGGTTGATCGCTCTGCACAATGCCGCCATCCGGAGAACGTTGTGCTTCCGGTATTGCCGCTGTGGATTGCTCGCTCAGGCCTGCTCCTGGCCCCAGCGCTGAACGGTAATCCGCGTCAGCGTCCGGAAGATCATGCCTTCGACGACGAGGCCGATCAGGATCACCGTCAGCAGTCCCGCGAATACGCTGGCCGTCTCCAGCTGTGCGCGGCTGGTGTAGATGAACCAGCCGAGACCGCCGGAGCGTGCGCTGACGCCGAATACCAGTTCTGCCGCAATCAGCGTCCGCCACGCGAATGCCCAGCCGATCCGCAGGCCCGACAGGATCTGCGGGAACGCCGCAGGCACCAGGATCTCCACCACGAACCGGCCGCCGGACAGGCCGAGATTGCGGCCAGCCATCCGCAGCGTCGACGGCACGGCGAGGAAGCCGCCATAGCAGGCCAGCGCCACCGGCCACAGCACCGAATGGACGATGACGAAGATCAGGCTCGGCGTGCCGATGCCGAACCACAGCAATGCAACGGGCAGCAGCGCGATGGCCGGAAGTGGATTGAACATCGATGTCAGCAGCCCGAGCGCCTCGTTGCCCCAGCGCGACAGCGCGGCGAGGGTGGTGAGCGCCGCGGCAACGGCGACGCCCAGCGCATAGCCGGTGATCAGGACGCGCAGCGACGTCAGGGTGCGGTCCGGCAGTTCACCGGAGACGATAGCTGCCCACAGCGCCGACAAAGTTGCGCCCATGGTCGGCAGCAGCAGCGCGTTGTCGAGCCAGCGCGCATAAAGCTCCCAGATCAGCGCGAAGCCGGCGAGGATGACGGCGCGCCGCCAGGGTGTACCGGCGAAGGCGCGCTGTAAAGCGGGCGCGCGCACTAGTTTCGGCGCAGCAATATCAGACATGTTCGGTTTCCGGATCGGCGAACACGCTCTGCTGGATCTGTCGTTCCAGCTCGGCGAAGCGCGCGGTGCCGCGGATGCGGGTGTCGGGCGGCACGTCGAATGCCGCGGCCAGCCGGCCGGGATGCGGCGTCAGTGCGAGGATGCGGGTGCCGACGCGGATCGCCTCGTCGATGCCGTGGGTGACGAATAGCGCCGTGCTCCCGGTCTCCTCGCACAGCTTGAGCAGTTCGTCCTGCATCTGTCGACGCGTCAGCGCATCCAGTGCAGCGAACGGCTCGTCCATCAAGAGCAATGCAGGCTCGAGCGCGAAGGCACGAGCAATGGCGACGCGCTGCTTCATGCCGCCGGACAGCGTATGCGGATAGGCGTCGACGAAATTCTTCAGCCCGACGCGGCTGAGCCAGTGGCGCGCCACCTCTTCCGCCTGCGGGCGCGGCAGCGACTTGCCGCGCTCCAGCGCGTAACGGACATTGCCCAGCACCGTGCGCCACGGCAGCAACTGGTCGAATTCCTGAAACACCGTCATGCGGTCAGGGCCAGGCGCATCGATGCGCCGCCCGTGTAGGCGGATCTCGCCGGTGCTTGGCTTCAGGAAACCGCCCACCGTACGTAGCAGCGTGGACTTGCCGCAGCCCGACGGGCCGAGCAGCACCAGCCGTTCGCCGGCCGACAGCGTGAAGCTGACATCCTCGACGGCCGTGAGGATGCCGTCGCGGGTGGGATAGCTGATGCTGACATGGTCGAGCGCCAGCAGCGGCGCCGTTACGGCGTCGCCGACGAAGTCAGCCGATCGCGGCGCGACGTTCACGTCAGCTCCCCGGCTTCTCTCCGAGGCCAGACCAGAACAGATCCCGCCACGACGCCGGCGCCTGCTTGATCAGGCCGACCTTGGCCTCGAAGTCGGCGAATTTCTGCGCGCCTTCGGGAATTGTCGTGAAGTTGATGTTCTTGTCGCGAATGATGCTCTCGACGAAATCCGGAGCAAGCTTCGAGTTTTCCGCCTTGATGTAGAGCGCGGTGGCCTCCTTCGGATTGGCCTTGATCCAGTCATTGGCGCGGTCGAGGCCGCGCACGAAGGCCTGGATCGTCTTCGGATTGTCGTTGATGAATTTGGTGGTGGCATAGACCACGTTGAACGTATGCGGGCCGCCAAGGACGTCGTAGCTGTTCAGCACCTCGTGCACTTTTCCGCTGGCGAGTTGCTGTTGCGAGAACGGCGGCGAGGTGAAGTGTGCCGTGATCTCGGAGCGACCCGACAGGATCTGCGCCGTTGCGTCCGGATGCGGCATGCTGACGGTGAGTTCGTCCAGCTTGTCGTATTTGCCGAATGCCTTGTCAGCGGCCATCTGAAGGACGATAGGCTGGAAGCCGACCTTAACTGATGGTAGCGCGATGCGGTCCTTCTCGGTGAAGTCGGCCAGTGTCTTGACGTTCGGATTGTTGGTGGTCAGGATATTGGCCATCGATCCCAAGGCGGCGACGCCGATGATCTTGGCGGTGGTTCGCGTCTTGTCCCAGGTCAGGATCATTGGCGTTATGCCGGCGGTCGCGAAATCCAGCCCGCCGGAAATCAGTGCTTCGTTCATCGATGCGGCGCCCGAGAGCCGCAGCCATTCGATCTTCGGCGGCGTGATGCCAAGCGCCTTGGCTTCTTCCTCGATCAAGCCTCGTTCGCTCGCGACGATGAGCGGGAGATAGGCGATCCCGAATTGCTGCGCGATGCGGAGTTGGGCCGTCTCAGCCCGAACGCCTTGCATGTTCGCCGCGACAAAGCCCAATGCGAGCGCGCCGACGTGCAGAAATTTTGCTGTCTTCATGATATGTCTCTTCGGTGCCTGCTGATGCGGCATAAGTGTGCGCTTTGGAGAAGTTGCAACTACACTTCAGGAAATCAGGCAATGCGTCCAGCGCGCAGATGCGATGGCGTCATGTTCGGAAGAAGCCTGCTGGTACCGCGGTGAATGCAGGAGATTTTTTCTCGGAATGGCTTGTACGAGAGAACGTCATTGACCTGTCGGTCAGCAGTTTCAGGGCAGGGTTGCTGATGGGGGGCTGTCTCAAGCGAGGCGTCTGGCAATTTCGGCGCCCGCGCGCCGCCTCAGGATGGCCATCGACCTCCTGACGCCATCCCTGAATGGTCGCAGCGCTCGATCAAACAGCGACGGCTTTCGCCGTGCGCGTTATTGCTGTTCCGTCTTCCAGTCGCGCTTGATCTTCTTGGCGAGCGACCATTTGTGGACTTCGGTCGGGCCGTCATAGATGCGGAAGGCGCGGATCTCGCGGAAGGCCTGTTCGACGATGGTTTCGCCGGAAACGCCGGTGCCGCCCATCACCTGCACGCAACGGTCGGCGATCCGCATCAGCGCTTCCGACACGGCGACCTTGGCCATCGAGCTTTCGGCCGTGCCGAGCGAGCCGGTGTCGAGCACGTCGGCGCACCAGTCTATCATCAGTTCCGACTGTTTGATGTCGATCAGGTTTTCCGCCAGCATGAAGCCGACGCCTTCGTGATCGATCAGGGCCTTTCCGAATGCATGGCGGCGACAGGCATAGTCGGTCGCGATCTCGTTGGCGCGGATCGCAAGACCCAGCCAACGCATGCAATGCGACAGGCGCGCGGGGCTAAGGCGGATTTGCGCGTATTTGAAACCGTCGCCGGAGGCGCCAAGCATCTGGTCGGCAGGCACACGCAGGTTATCGATCTCGATCTCCGCATGGCCGCCGGGCATCGAATTGTCGATCGTATCCAGCACGCGCAGGGTGCGGATCGCAGGATCGGGCAGATCGACGAGGAACATGCAGGCGCCGTCATCGGACTTCGCCATGACGATCCCGACCTTGGCGCCTTCCGCGCCGGTGATGAACTTCTTCCGCCCGTTGATGACCCAGTGATTGCCATCGAGCCTGCAGGTGGTCCGCATCATCGACGGATCGGAGCCGGCGCCGCCTTCGTCTGCCGGCTCGGTCATGAAGAATGCCGAACGTGCTTTGCCCGACACCAGCGGTTCCAGAAAACGCGTCTTCTGTTCGGCTGTGCCGACCTTGCCGAGCAGATACATATTGCCCTCATCGGGCGCCATCGTGTTGCAGGCAAGCGGACCCAGCGGCGAAAGACCGGATTTGATCAGGGCCTTTGCCGTTTCGCGCTGCGTCAGATGCGACCCATCCGCAAGAATGTGCGGGGTCAACACGCCGGACTTGCGGGCCTTGTCGCGCAGCTCTTGCACCAGTTCGTCGCTCGGGCCGTGAGCACCTGTCCGCGGATCTTTCTCATAGGGGATGACTTCGGCGCGGATGAAGGTCTCGATCCTGGCGGCAATGGCGTCGGCGCGATCAGTCATGGAAGCAGATACTCCGGTCGCCCCTTGGGCGAAGCCCTGGGCGGGATTGAGGCAGGCGGGGCCGATCACGGTACGGGTGGTGGCCGGCGACGAGGTGAGGGATAGCATTTACACGATCAGTATGCCCGATCGCATCGAACTCGGCTACGAGGCATCGATCACCGTGAAGCGTGTCGTGGCGTCACTGACCCGCGCATGGCGTGCCGATCGGCCAAATCTTGATCGGCTGGTCTTGATCGGTGGAAAACCGCTATTTCGGCGCGGGTTCGGCGGCATCGAGATTGATGCTCGGGAAACGCCGCTTCAGGTCCCGCCTCAGCGATCTGAAATGCTCGATATTGTTTTCGAGCGTCCGCAGCCGTGCTTCGCCGATGCGAATCTCGTCGTCCGATTTCTGTAGGAGTTCCGCCCGCGGGTCCGACTGGCTGTTAACGTCCTCGATCTCGTTACCGCCGACAATTGCGGCGATGGAGATGACGTCTTCCAGCCGACGCTTCAGGCCGTCATGCTCATATTCTGCGCTGCGCAGGCCGGAGTCGATGGTCGCCGCAATGGCAAGAACCAGCCGTTCATCGGTGATGCGGTCGCGTTCCGGGGAGCGTGTCCGGAATGTCTCGGACGAGGAGCGAAAGATGCGCTTCAGCATGGCGGCATTTCCCTCTGGCTCAGGTGAGACCCTTGATCTTCTTACACGATGTTGCGGAACCTGACGACATCTGCACAATGCCCGATGTCGATTTCGTTAGCACGAGCTCCTTGGCGGAGATGAAGCGTAGCGTGGCTCTGGGGTTGGCGTCGCAGAATCGCGACAGCGTCGCCGCGGTGGCGGCCACCGTGTCCTGTTTCGGAATCACCGCGATGGCCCCATCCTTCAGGATGTAGGCATCTTTGACGTTCGGCATCGTCGCCGTCGCGGTGCAAACCTTGAACAGGCCTTCATAGGCCTGTGGCGGCATGGTGAGATCGCCTGCAAGACCGCCGAGCAGATACTCCCGGCTCTTGTTGCAATTGTCGGCATGCGCGGTGCCTGCGGTGAGCACGAGCAATGTGACGATGGCAGCGAGCTGTTTCATGCCGATGCCCTCAGCTCCGATCCGGTCTGCAAGGCATCCTCCGACGGTGATGGCCGCTTCAAACCATAGGTTTCTGCGGCGCAACGTTCCCACGACAGATCACGCGCATGTGTGGCGGCACCAGAGCCGAGGCGCGCCCGCAGCTCATCGTCCTCGGCCAGTTGCCGGATCACATGGGTGATCATGTCGATGCGGGGGGCGACCAAAAGGCCAGACTGGCCGGCGAGCACCGCATCGGGCACGCCTCCGATATTGCTCGCGACGCTCGGCAGGCCTGTGGCACCCGCCTCGAGATAGACGAGACCGAAGCCTTCGACGCGGCCGGATGAATCCGGCACACCGGTCAGGCAAAAGAAGTCCGCCGCACCGTAGATATCGCGAATTTCCTCATTCGATAGCGCGCCGAGTAGCCTGATGTCGCAGTCCGACGCCGCGATCATACCGCGAAGCTCATCGACATAGTCAGCCTCTCCCTGCGGACCGATGACCAGCCAGGTGACGCGCTGACGTAATTCGTCAGGAAGCTGCGCGAGTGCGGCGAGCGTGAGGTGGTGTCCCTTGCGCCGCGTGAGCCGCGCCACAGTGACCATGACGATCCGGTCGGGCGCAATGTCATAGATCGCACGCGTGGCAGCGCGGTCGCTGCGCCGGCCGGACCAGAAATCGGAGACGCCAAGGCGAATGGCATGGATGCGGCGTTCGTCGATCGTGAATCTTTTGCGAAACAGCTCGCGTGTGAAGTTGCTATTGGCAGCGACCTCGGTGCGTGGCCCGAACACGCCACTGAAGCGGATCGCCAGCCGCTTCAGTGGCGTCTGCGTCTCATTGATCTCTGTACCGTGCACGGTCATCAGCATCCGCGCCGGCGTGCGGCCGCGCGCGAGTGCGACCGGAATGAAGAATGGCCAGTCGGCGGCATGCACCACATCGAACGGAGCCGTACCGATCCGGCTGCGCGCCAGCATGATCTTGGCGGGCAGATCACGTGCCGAATGCAATCCGCCGCTGAAGCGGTGGATTGCGAATGGCATGGCACGATCGTCGGCTGACATATCCTGTGCGTAATCGGGAGCGACCAGCGTCACCCGCGCGCCGAGCTGCGTTGCGGCCAATGCGATCTCGTGGGCGTAGGTGCCTATCCCGCCGCGTGCGGGAGCATATTCGCTCGATAGCAACAGGATATTCACAGATAACCTCAGTGTGCCGCGGAGGGCGTCATCGTCATGTTGCGCGCATTCTGGATGTCCTGGTGATAGGTAAAGACGCGCGCCAGCTGTGTCGCTGGTGTGAAATTATCGATCGCGCTGGCAACCTGCACCGGGTTGATCTCGCCGGTGCCGATCGCATCGCGGGTATCGAGGAAACGTTGGGCCAGGTTCTCGATCATCTCGTCGCGCGACGTACTACGCGAAATCAGGTAGCCGCTTTCACCATCGTGAATCACCGATTCCAGTTGCGGTAGGTGCACGGCGACGACCGGTCGGCCGACCGCGAGCGTCTCAAGTACGCAGCGCGGCATGCCCTCGAATTCCGATGTCAGGATGCCTGCATGGGCATTGGCCAGTGTTGCGGCCATGCCGACTGCGTCTTTGAAACCGTGCCGGATCGTGATGTCTTCGATAGCAGCGAATTCGGCAAAGCGATGCGGATCGCTGGTCCCGATATAATGGAATTCGAGATGGCCATGCAGCCGCTCGCGCAGGCGGGCGATGGTGCTGAACATCAACGGCGGATCCTTGAACTCGTCAAGGCGTCCCGCGAAGATGATTCGGAACGGCTCGGTCATCGCCGGAAACGGCTGTGGCTTGAAGATGTCGGTGTTGACCCAGGTCCATAGTGTGTCGATCTTGCCGCTCTGGCCGGGATAGGTCTTTTGCAGCCGTTCGGTGATGAACGGATTCACGCACAGAAATTTTGCGCTGGTCGTGACCGCGAAACGCTCGCCGATATTGTGCACGAACGAATATTTCTTCAGGAGCGAATCCATTTGCAGCTTCGGGGCGCCCTCGCCATGCAGCATCTGGATGAAGGGGCGGCGCAGCAGCGTCGGCAGCCACGAGAATTCGACACGGCGAAGATCGACTGTGCAGCCGCGCTCGCGGATTAACCGCGAGACCGGGCCGAAATAGCGCAGCAACGCCATGAAGAACTGGCCGGTCAGTGACGAGCGGATGGTGCGCGCGGCCTCTCGAGCCTGCTGGTCGGAATAGTGCAGGACCGGGAGAAAGTCGAAGTCGCGCCCGCGGAAAGTCAGCCGTCGCACTTCGCCGAGCTTGAGGTCGCCGATCGAATCCACGCCAACGAACAGGATGTCCGTGTCCGTGGGATGGAAGGTGATGAAGTCGCGGATATAGGTCTCTAGTCCACCCACCTTCTGGCCGCGCGGATCGAACGGGTGGATGAGGCAGATCTGGTAGCGTTGCTTGGCCGGCGCGGCGTTCCGGGCGCGAAGGCCCAGAGTGAGTGTCGAGGTCATGCGGCTTTCCTCATGCGGGCGTTCAGGATTTGTGGAAGCGTACTGGCGATCAAACGTGGCACGGCGGCCGCGCAGCGTGCGTAGCGGGGCGCAAGGCGGCGCGGATCCCGCAGCATGCGCCAGGCCCATTCGAGACCGGCACGTTGGGTGAACATCGGTGCACGAACCTGTGTACCTGCGATGAAGTCCAGCGCCGCGCCGAAACACAGGCAGCCCGTCCCGTCCAGCTCATCGATACAGCGCGACGCAAACACTTCCTGTCGCGGGGCGCCCAGTGCGAGGAAGCAGAGCTTTGCACCGGATGCCCGGATCTGTGCAATCGCTGTATCGGCTTCCGCTGAATAGGCCTCGAAGTTGCGACCAGGCGCGAACGTGCCGACGATCTGCAAGCCCTGATATCGTTTGCGCAATTCTGCTGCAGTCTTGTCCAGCGTTGGCCCATCGGAACCGAACAGAAAGATGGGAAGTCCCTTCTTGCCTGCAGCTTCACACAAGGGAGCAGCAAGATCAGCGCCGGTTGTTCGCGAAATAGGTTTGCCAAGCAGATGACTGAGAACGACGATCGGAAAGCCATCCGCAGTCACGAAGCGTGCGCGCCGGTAGGCCGCGCGAAAATCGGGCTTTTGTTGCAGATGTACGACATGATCGAGATTGAGCGTGCATACGCTGAAGTTATCGCCGCGTTCGGCCGCTTCTACGATCGATAAAACGGCTTCATCGAGCGATGAAACGTTCACGGTGACTCCGTCAACGGTGAGATTTTTGGCGTGTGGCGCCTGCGTCTTCGACATGTCGGTCCCCTGATGACGATGTAGCCGAGGTACGCTTGAACGAAGTGCACACCTGCTTGCTGCCGATGCAGCAAAGAAAAGTGAGTCGAAAATCATCTCCCCGACGTCATGGACATCAAAACGAACTATTGCGACGCAACGATGGCGATGCTGTCGCGCAATATGGAAAAGATAGCAGTCACGATTTTGAATCGATGGAGAGTGGATATGTTCGAATGTTCAAGGAGAAAGTCGCTCGCAGTCATCGCCGGTGCGACAGTCGCTATGCAACAACATGCACTCGGCGCGACTCAAATGCAGAGCCTTGGTACAATTGCGGCAAAAAATGGTTTGATGTTTGGCGCGGCTGCAGGGCCGGTGATTGACAAGGATGTCGGATATCGTGAGCTTTACACAACACAGACGAAAATTATAACGACGGATATCGCTCTGAAAATGGGCACGCTTGCGCCGATGGCGGGTCCGAAGCGATTCGAGAGCGCCGATCGATTGTTACAATTTTGTGCGAGCAATCGCATTCCCATGCGCGGTCATTGTCTGATCTGGAACGAATGGGTTCCGCAGTGGATCAAGTCCATGAGCAATACCGAGCGGCAGGCCTTCTTTGATAGTTATATCGATGAAGTCGCAGGACGTTATGCCGGCCAATTGCAGTCATGGGACGTCGTGAATGAGCCGTTCTGGCCTGGTCACAAGGCACCCGGCGGCTATCGTCTTGGCCCGTGGTACGATGCCTTTGGCA
The DNA here is from genome assembly GCF_034044155.1 of Tardiphaga sp. 42S5. Taxonomy (NCBI): domain Bacteria; kingdom Pseudomonadati; phylum Pseudomonadota; class Alphaproteobacteria; order Hyphomicrobiales; family Nitrobacteraceae; genus Tardiphaga; species Tardiphaga sp. 42S5. The sequence goes on from NZ_CP139027.1 coordinate 2,567,425, forward strand.
CTGATTATATCAGGCGCGCCTTCGCGCGGGCCGGTGCTGTGGATAAGAAGACTAAACTTGTGCTCAATGAGGCACAGGCGGAACGCGATGACGATGTTGGTCTCGCGGTGCGCACCGGACTGTTGCGTCTGGTCGATGAATTGCAGCATGCGGGCGTCCGGCTCGATGTGGTCGGCCTGCAGGGCCACTTGCAGCCGCGCTATCCGCATGATCCCCAGCGGTTTCTGGAATTCGTCCACGCGCTCGCCGAACGCAAGGTCGACATCTACATCACCGAATTCGATGTCCGCGACGACACGTTCCCGGATGATGTGGCCACGCGCGACAAGATGATCGCGGAGACCGGTGGGAAATTCCTCGAGACGGTGCTGCAGGTCCCGGCGGTCAAGGCCGTGATCGCATGGCAGCTGTCCGATCACTATTCATTCTATACGGACGCCGCGAGAAAGAAGAATCCTCTCGCCGAGCGACTGCCACGGCCGCTGCCGTTCGATGAGAACATGCAGAAAAAGCCGCTGTGGTACGCAATGGCCCGTGCGCTGGAGACCGCCAAACGGTCGTGACGATTTCACGACATTAGAGCTCCGAGAGTTGCGGCTGCCGGCGCAGCATCCGAAGCAACGTCGGCCCGTAAAGGATGGCAAGGACCAACACGTAGATCGCCGCGCCAGCGGCGACATGTGCCGCCAGCAAGACATGGTTCGGCGCTTCGGGCAGTTGCGTCAGCAGCGCCGCCATGGCCGTCGTTGCAAGGACGATGCGGGCCAGATGCGCCCAGGGCAGGGTCAGGCCGAATTTCGAAAAACCGATGATGAAACTGACCAGCGCTGCGGCAATGGCGGACAGCACTGTCGCGCCGGCCGCGCCGACAAGTCCCCAATAGTGGATACAGATGAAGCTCGCCACGATCGTCACCAGTGCGTCGATGCTGGAGACCACGATCATCAGCTGTGTCTTGCTGTGCAGGAGAAACACCTGATCGCCGAAATGGGCGCGGATGTTGCGGATCGAACCGGCCAGGGCCGAGAGAGGCAGAATGGCCAGCGTCACCTGTTGAAACGGCGTGGCGATCAGCAGGTGCACGATCTCGGCCCGTAGCAGGAAGATGCCCGCAATGCTTGGCGCCAGAATGCCGATGAGCAGTGCACTGTTGTCGGCAAGCTGGCGCATTGCGGCCTTGCTGCCGCCTTGCTCCATGCTCTTGACCGCCAGCGGGAAAGCCGCTGCCGTCACCAGCATCGCAGCCACTGCCGCGGCGCGCTGGCCCAGACCATAACCGACGGCAAAAAGACCGGCGGCGGCGACGCCGAGCATGTCGTTGACGATAAAGCGCGACGCATTGAGGCCGACCCAGCCCAGCGCACCGCCGATAATCAGCGGAATGCCGTAGCTCACCGCATGGCGAATGATCTCGCGGTCGATCGGCCACAGGCGGCGGCTGTAGCCGATATGGGGCAGGACGACCAAAGCGGCAATGAGCTGCGCGGCGGCATAGCCTAGCAGTGGCCATTCCGGCGACGGGCCGATCAGCTTGATGAGCACCAGGCCGAGAATGAAGCCAATCGAAGGTCCGACGATCTGCTGGATCGAATAGACGCCGATCTGGTGCCGGACCCGGGCGCGTTCGGCGATATAGAGATTCAGGGAGCGGCTGATGACGTAAGCGACGGTCGCGCCGAGCAGCGCCGGGTTGGTGTCAGTCGCGATGACCGTATAGAGCACGCCGATCACGGCGGCGCTCTGCAGCACCAGCGAAACAAGAATGACGACATTCTCGGTGCGATAGAAGCGTTCGGCCTGTTCGCCGTCCTGATAGCGACCGAAGAAACGCAGCGCATATTGCGACCACCAGGCCAAGAATGCGATCTGCAGCAGTTCATGCGTCGCCGTGATCAGCGTGATCACACCCAGCGTATGCTCGTTGACCACATGGGTCCACACGATCATCGCGATCAGTTGGAACATCGGCCCGACGATTTGGGCCGGAAGATAAAGGATCGTGCGCTTCAGCAGCATGGTCAGGCTCCGAGCCAGCGGGCTGCGCGCGGCGGTGCCCATCGTTGTACGGCGAGCAGTGCGACAAGGCTCAAGGCGACGGTGATGGCATACATTAGAAATGTTCCCGCAACCGGGCCGAACTGGCGCAGTCCGCCATGATCGCGCAAGGCCATGACAATGAAAATATGCCAGAGATAGATGAAGTAGCTGCCGGACCCGAGCGTGGCCAGGACCGGCGTGCGGGCACCGAGGGCGAATAGCAGAACGCAGAGCGCCCCGGCATAGCCGAAGAACGCCATCGAATCATAATCGGCGGCGTCGCCGATCTTCAGCAGCCGGACCGCTGCATAGATGACATAGGCCAGCAGTGCCGCAGCGGTCAGCGTCAGGCGCATCCGCGGAAGGGCTGGCCGCGCCGTCGACCCAGCGACCAGCATCCCCAGTGCCACAAAACTGAACCAGAATGGGATGTCGCGCATGCGGACTTCCTCGACCAGCCCTTCGGACAATCCGCGCTGGATCAGCAGGGGATCGATGTAGCTGCCGACGATCAGGCCGAAGACGAGGGCGAGCATCAGGACGACGCGCAGTCGCTCATTGGCTTGGGTCGGCACACGATGGGCAAACCATAGGGTCAGCCAGAGCATGAGCGTACAACCGAGATAGACGAAGACGTAATAATACACGAACACGTAAGCGAGCACGAAACGGGCGACCGTGGTTGTCGGTCGATGGTCCATCGCCGGGTTCTGTAGCGCCATGTAGAGATAGGCCGCAGCGAAAGCGATTGCGTAGGGGATCAATGCGGCCATGACGCGCTTGCCGAGTGGAACGCGGCCCGACAGGGCGGTCAGATAGCCGGATGCGAACAGGAAGATCGGCACACAGGGGCGCAACGCCGCATCGAGCATGGTCTTCCACGATGCATCGAGCGGTTGCTGCAGCGAATGGATGCCGATCACCATCAGAATGGCGAGGCCGCGCATGCTGTCGATGGCCACATCCCGGCTGGCCGTCCTCGTTTGAGTCAGCGGCCGCGCCGTCCCGGACATTGTCTGCGTTGCATCCACCATCAGGTCACGTCTGCCTTGGCACCGTCGCCGCGGCAATTCGCGTGCTTAAATGGCGATCATAAGCCTCATTGAGAGCGCGCCGCATGGGCGTCTCGAAATAGCGCAGGGACAGAATGCTGGCAGCGGCAAGAACGGCGATGGCCAGCGGCACCAGAGCGAGCTTGCCGCCGGGAATGACGGGGGCAAGGAAGCGTGCCGCCAGCGTGAGGACGACGGTCGCGACCGGAATATGCAGCATGTAGGAGGAATAGGTCAGCGACGACCAGCGTTCGAAGCCAAGGCGCGAGAACAGGGTGGTCTGGCTGGAGAGGTCGTGATGGATGGCGAGCACCGCGATGAGATAGATCACCGCCAGCGCCACCATGATCGGCAGCTGCGATCCCAGGATCAGAAACAGCACAAGGGCGGCTGCCAGCAGACCCGGTATCGCCGGAAGCCGCGCAATCCGGTCGCGAAACAGCCAGCAGGCGATGCCGAGATTGAAGGCAGGTAAAGCGCGGAATGCGCCGCCCTTGTTGATCCAGTCCGGCCAGGGCTCGGTGCCCATGGCAACGGCATAGATGCTGTTGGCCAGTAGCGGTAGCACGACGAGGGCCACAATCACCGTCCTGTTCCGCGCGATCGTCAGCACCATCAGCGGAAACAGCACATAGCAGAAGAACTCAGCCGACAGCGACCAGCTCGGAAAATTGAAGGTCAGGCGGTCGCCATCGATGGCATGCAGGAGCAGGAACTGCGCCGGCAGATCGGAGAATGGATAGCGCGCCGGGTTGTCGGTCTTGGCGATGCCCGCATGAAGTGCCAATGCGATCACGATATAGAAAGCCAGCGTCGCCAGATGTAGGGGATAGATCCGCGCGAGGCGCCGCCACAGGAAGCGGCCAACCGCGGCGGGTGAGCCAACTTTCGCCAGGTACTGGCTGGCAATGACGAAGCCGGAGATGACGAAGAACAGGTCGACGAACAGATTGAAGTGCCAGGTGTGGTCCACCATGAAGCGACCAATTGGCAGTTCCTTGATGTAATCGGAATAATGCAGGATCACGACGGCGCTGGCCGCAACGATGCGCAGCCCGTCCAGATGTCGTGTGCTGGTGTCGATATCCTGCAAGAAGCATGTCCCCTGTTGAACGGGCCAAGCGTGGCCCCGATCCGGCATGGACGCCGGCGTCACGGTCCTAATGCGCGACGGTGGGCTTCGCCGCCGAACGACGGCCGGCCAACTGCCCGCCGGCGAGCTCGGCGATCAGGTCGATGACGATGTCGTGGTCGCTCGCTGCCAGCGCGTTCCAGCGCGCGAGGTTCTCGGTCGCTGCCGCAACATACTGCCTGCGCCACTGAGAAGCCGCGATAGCCCCGCCGATCTGCGACGCTGCGGTGCCGTGGTCCGACGGATCGATGAAGATGCCGGATGTGCCCAGTACTTCATGGAAGACGGGCGCATTCGGCGCCACGATCGGTAGGCCGGCATATTGGGCTTCGAGCAGCGGCAAGCCGAGACCTTCATCATGCGAAGTGCAAAGGAAAATATCGGCCTCATTGAGAATGCGCGCCACGTTCTCGGACGACTGATAGCCATGCAAGGTCACGCAGGACATGCGTTCCAGCGTCTTCCAGTCATCGCCCCAACCTTTGCGGCCGACGATGTCGAGGGTGGCGCCGGGAAAACCGTGCTGACGCAGTTCACGGACGATATTGGCCGCGGCGATGAAGTTCTTGCGTGGCTCCACGGTGCCGAGGGCGACGACGCGCAGCGGCGACGTCTCGGGTTCGCGCTCGGCGCGCTCGGCGGATTCCAGCTCGAACACGTTGCGCACTGGCGGGCGATATAGCGTGATCTCGGCGTCCGGACGACAATGCTCGGCGAGCTTGCGCTGGGTGTCGCGCGAATTGGTCAGGAAGCGCGGATAGTTCTTCAGCGCGATCTTGAAAGGCGTCGCCATATAGAGTCGCGCGCGGGCATTGAGATCGGCCTGTCGCGTCAGCAGGAAGTCGTCGTGCATATAGGGCAGCACACGTGATGAAAACATCCGCAGCAGCGGGCTTGGCGGGAAGCCGGGGCACAGCAGGAACGACGAGGGAGACGCCAGGCGCATCGGCAGACCGAAAGTCTGCGTCGCCACCATCTGGCCGGTGCCGCGCGAGGTGATGGGCACGACATCGAGCGGCGCCAGCGCCTGTTCCGAGAACAACTCCAGTGTGATCCGTTCGAGTCCGGTCACATGGCGTCCGAGATGGGTGTGATCGACATAGATAGTCATGCAAACTCCTGATCCCGGGGGACGGCGCGGACATGCGGGGCCGCCATCGGCGGCCGCTGATGGACATAGCGGGGTGGCGCCACGGCCGGCGCGCGTTCGCGCGGCAACAGCAGCGCAATGAGTAGAACGAGCTGCGCGAGCTGGATGTTCTTCGACGAGAAACTCACCGAACTTGCCGCAATCATCAGGATCAGCAGCAAGATGGCGAAGGCTGCTCGGTCCGACCGGCGCAGCAGTTCGATGAAGAAGCAGGTCAGGCCGAGCGTGATCAGGATGGTGTGGATCAGGCCGAATTGCACGATGCAGGACACCCAGAAATTCTCGATGCCATAATTCAAACCGAGCTGCGACTGCAGCGCGTTCACGCGAACCGGATTGGGTCCGAGGATCAGTTCGCTCCACTGGAAATGATTGAGCATGTCGAAGGTCGCAAAGCGAGCCAGGGCGCTGCCTTTATCCGATGAGAAGCGCAGCAGCATCTTGTCGAAGATGCCGAGATAGAGCGCAGCAAACACGACGCCTGCCGCCGCAAAAAGAAAGCAGATTGCGCCGACAGCGAACAGCAGCGGCACGCGCTTGCCGCGGATCAGCCGGATCGTCTCAAGCAGACCGAGGCAAGCCAGCACGAACAATACCGTCATCAGCGCGGTACGGCCCCCGAAGGCCATCAGCGAGCCCAGACTGAAGGCGATCAATGGCACGCGGATCATGATCGGCGGGCAGATGGCCGGTCGCAGCACCAGCGCCATGATATAGGCGCCGACGATGCCCGAGGCCGTCAGCGGATGGCCGAGCAGCGCAGCCGAGCGCCATTCACCGACCACCAGCACGCTGCCGAGCGTCAGCGGAATGATGCGATGGCCGGAAAAATATTCGTAATAGCCAATCAGGATGTTGAGCAGCAGTGTCGCATGGATGGCCCAGACCAACGGCCGCCGCTGCGCCGGCGTCAGCCGCCAGATCAGCAGGCACAGCAGCACCGGCAGCAGGAACGTGTCGATGATGACCGTGAACGGGCGTTCCAGCACGAACATCTGGATCAGCAGGACGAACCAGCAGAACAGGTGCACCAGCAAAAGCTTGGCGTCCGTGAAGGCACGATTGATCTCACCGATCGGGTCACCGTCGCGCATCAGCAGCAAAAGCGTCGCGATGAATGTCGCATAGGTCCCGGGATGGAGCTTTTCGAGAAAATTGCCGCCGGGTGTCAGGTAATGGATCTTGAGATTGGTCAGAACGCCGCCGGACAGCGTGAAGATCGCGACGATGGCGCCCAGCAGCACGCTGACGATCATTAAATTAATGAGTTGGGCGGTGTTGACGATCTGGCGTCGTTGCGGAACGCGCGCACGCAGGCCTGCCGCGGCATGGGCGCCGTTGCGGTGCAGCCTGAGCGGCGCGGTCCGGGCCAATGTCAACGCGCAGCTCCCGCACTGGCGGCGGCGACGCCATAGGGCTTCAGATAGGCCGAGCTGCGGTAATAGTCATAGAAGCGGATCTTGCTGAGATCGACCTGGGTCAGCACGGTGCCGAGAATGCGATCATGCACCGGAGCCAGCAGCTCCATCGTGTGGGCGACGACTTCGCGCGGTGTCTGATTCCAGGCCATGGCCAGCAGGATACGATCGGCGAGTTCGGCCAGCGCGCGGCCGTCGACCAGCGGAATCAGCGGCGGCGAGTCGATGATGATCAATTCATAATGCGACTTCAGGCGGTCGAGGATTTCGACGATCTGCTCGGAGAACATCAACTCGGTGATGGCGTCGACGTCCTTGATAGCGGGGGAGGGTAGAATCGAGAGGCCGGTGCTGCGATCGAGCAGGATGGCGCGCTCCAGCGACACTTCGCCGGTCGCCACCTGCAGGAGGCCGGCATCGGCATTGGGGCTGACGGCGCGGGTCAGGCCGGGATTGCGCAGATCGCCGTCGATGAGCAGTGTCTTGATGCCCAGCGTGGCGAAGGACAGTGCGAGATTGCCGGCGAAGGTCGTCTTGCCTTCACTTTCGAGGCCCGACGTCACCAGCACGACCTTGACCGTGTCGATCTTGCGCGCACGCTGAATCGCCAGACGCACGGCGCGGATCGCTTCGGCGAAGAATGTGCCGGGCTCCTCGATGGCATAGCGCATCAGTGGTGGCTGCAATGCAGCCGGCAGCAGCCGCATGGTGCGCGGATCGTAATTTCCGAGCTCTGTGCGGCCGCGTTTGGCACGCCCGGCGAGTTCGCGGCTGCTGATCGAGGGTAGAGCGGCCAAAGCGGGGACGCCCGAAATCTCTTCGGCCTGTTCCAACGTCTTGATCCGTCCGTCGAGATAGTCGGTCAGGAATGCCAGCACCGTGCCGCCGCCGAGGCCGAGCAGGATGGCAAAGCCGAGAATAAGCATGGTCTTCGGCGCGGAGGGCTTGAGCGGGATGCTGGCAAAGCTGACGATGCGGGAGTCCGGCATCTCCAGGCTTTCCTGCGCCGTCGTCTCCTTCGAGCGCGCCAGATATGACTCATAGAGCGTGCGGTTGGCCTCGGCCTCGCGCTGCAGCTCATGCAGCCGGACCACGGCCTGACCGGACGTGCTGGACACGCCCTGCAGCTTGTCGAAACTGTCCTGCAGCGACGCCTCGCGCGATTTCGCAACGTCATAATCATGCGCCGTGCCCTGCACGATGCGCCCGATTTCCTCGTTGATCAGCCGCTGCGTGTCCTTGAGCTGCGCCCGCACATTGGCGACCTGCGGATGCCGCGGACCATATTTGCTGGTCAGGTCGGCTTCGTTCTTGGCGATATCGGCATATTGCGCGCGCAGCTTGGTCACCATCTCCGAGGAGACGGCGGCATTGAGCCCGCCGGCATCGCCGCCGGTTTTCGCCAATTGTTGCACCTGATCGAACTTGGCACGCGCCTCGGCGGTCTGCACCCGGGCAGCAATCAGCTTGCTGTTGAGATCGGTGATCTGCTGGTCGTTGACCGTCACGCCCTGCGAGACCGCGAGGTTATTGGCGGAACGATAGTCCGCGACGGCCTGTTCGGAGGTGACGACGCGGTTCTTCAGCGCATCGATCTGGCCGCCGAGCCATTTGGCTGCGATGCGCGTCGCGTCGAATTTGGCGCGGACCTGTTCCTCGAAATAGGCGTCAGCCACCGCATTGGCGATGGTCGCGGCTTTCTGCGGCGATTCCGAGCTGACGGCGATATCGACCAGGAATGTCGTGCCTTGTCGTGTCACCTTCATGCGGCGCTGGAGCAGATATATGGAGTATGCACGCGCGGCATCTTCGGGGCTCACGCCATCGACCGGGCTGCTGCTGCGGAACAGATTGCGGATCGGATCGAGCAGGCCGGGCTTTGGCATGAACTCGAGATCCTGCGTCAGCTTCAACTTGTCGACCACGCGCTGCAGGATCGAGAGCGACTGGATCAGCAGCGTCTGGCTCTCGATGGTCGCATCGTCCGTGCCGAAATTGGTCAGCACCGACTGGTTGGTTTCGACCACATTGGCGCGCCGGGGATCGACCAGTACGGTGGAGTTCGCAGTATAGAGTGTGGTCGCCGTCGCCACATAAGCGAGGGCGATGCCGCCGAGCACGGCGGCGGGCAGCACGACCGCGCGCCAGCGCCGGCGCAGGATGCGCGCCATTTCCCGGAGATCGACGGTCGGTGCCTGCCAACCGGCAACGGCGGTCGGAACCGGTTCCGGTGCCGCCGGATAAGGCTGATCAAAATTGCGCTGTAACATTGAGCCCTACCTGGTGTTTGTCGTAACTGAAGGTGGGTATATCGCTGTCGCGCGATGTGTAGCGGTGATAGGCCGAGATCGCGCTGAAGCGGTTCATCAAATACTTCACGCTGGCATTGGTCGTGGTTACGCGGTCCTTGCGGGCCTGGCCGAAGAAGCGATCGATCTCATAGGCGCCCGCCAGCGACAGGATGACGTTGCGACGCAGCTCGTAGTCGACGCCGACCTGCACGGCATTGGCCAGCACGCCGGTCGAGCTGGTATCGGATGTCTGCGTGACCAGTTGTTCGGCCTTGACGTGGATGTCCATCAATCGCGTCGGGCTCCATGTGAGCTTGGCGCGATAGGACGGTCCGTCGACGGTGCCGATCAGAGGATTGTCGAAACGCTGCTCGACATAGCCGCCGCCGAATTCGCCGCGGAGCAGATTGCCGAAACCGACGGTCAAGCCGGACAACGCGCGATAGCCGGTGGAGTCCAGCGTCTGGCCGGGCACGCCGCGGATGTTGCGCTGGTTGCCTTCGACGCCGCCGAACCAGCCGAGCACAGGCGAGAACGCATAATCGACGCGGCCGTGAAGCGCATAGATCTGGCCGTCGCGGCTGCTCTGGTCGATCAGACTGCCATCCTGCGCGCGCGCCGTGCCGTAATCGTACGAGTCGACGCGTGCGCCGATCGATGTCGCCAGCCGGTTGAATTCCTTGCGGACGGTCAGGTCGCCGGACATCAGATTATAAGGAGTCGGTGTCACGGCATTGGAAGGCGAACTCAGCGAACCCACACCCTCATTGAGATGCGCGATCTGGAAACTGCCCAGCACGACCATATCGTTGGCGATATCGATCCAGCCGGCGCCCTTCAGGCTCACATCGGTTTGGTCGAGGCTTGAATTTTCGTTATAGGCCGTGGTTCGTGAATTGAGCTTGATGTCGATGCCGTGTCGTTCCCACAGCGTGTGCGCACGCAGGCTGGGTTCGATCACCGCTGCAACGTCGCCGCGCTTCTGGGTGTTCGAGGCAAACACATTGCTGTCATAGAGCGCGCCCGTCATCAGCGACGGGTTGAACATCCAGGATCCCTGGCGGATGCCGACGGGTTCATAACCAGGTTGCTGTCGCTTTTTTACTGGCATGTCCTCTGGCGCTACTGCTTCGCGGTTATCCCGGTCGACCAGATCGGGCAGCGCGGACGGTTCGAAAATCCGTTGCGCATTCCAGGGCGGCGCGAGCTCGTCGCTGGTTGCCGGGATCGCCTGAGCATTGGCGGGTGATGCAATACCAAGCAGAATCGCCGTGACCGGCCATGGCGCGATACGGAGAGCGCGGCGCGTGACGGGAATCGGCCGCAGCCCCTCCGGTCCTTCGCCGATCGCATCCGATCCTGCTGATACAAACGTACATTTCATCACTCATCCCTTGCGAAGGACATGCATTCCTCCGCTATCGAATTGTCGTCGAGACTTGATTGCCGCTTAGAAATTCATCCTGGCGCTTACAAACTCAGCAAGCCCGTGATGAATGTCGCGCCCCCACTAGCGCACTCAACACTCGTCTGATGAAACGCCCTTCTCTTTGCTGCCCACAATGTGAAGTGCGAAGTAAAGTTCGTCGCACTGCACAAGAATACGCATCGCAAAAAGTCGAGACTATGGCGACGCGCGACATGAAGGCGCGCATCGGTCACTACACATCAGACAAAATCAAAAATGATGAGTTCAGAAGTATCGTTCTGGGACACGCACATTGTCGCCGGGAAATACCAGGACTGGCGAATCGAGCGCATAGATCTCTTCGACGGTTGAGCCCGATCGCCGCAAATACACTTTGTTCTCATTGGCGCGATAGGTGAATCCACCGGCAGTTGCGACGGCGTCCATCACGGTCAGGCCCATGCGATAAGGGTATTCGCCGCTCTTCTTCACTTCGCCGAGGATATAGAAGGGGCGATACAGTGCGATTTCCACATTCACGCGTGGGTCTCGCACGATTCCCTTGGCCAGCGCGGAGGAGATGCCCTTCTCTAATTGCCGTGTGGTCAGTCCAGCGGCCTTCACGTGGCCCGCAAGGGGAATCGATACAAATCCGTTGCTGTCGACTTCATATTCACCGGTGATATCAGCTTCGCCATAGACCTTCAGACGAATCCTGTCAGTTGGTCCAAGAAGATAGGTGCCTGACGGCGAAGCCGCAGAAACCCGCTGGTCCTGTGCGAGCGCGATCGACGGAGCGACGCCAGCAAGGAAAAATGAAAGCACCGGTACTATCAAAATGCCGGCGCATCGGTTCGTTCGCAACATGGTAGACCCCCAACACAACATCAATGTGATCATCTGCATCAATTCGATGACAATTGATGCAGACGACAATTGCGCGAGAGTGTCCGGCAAAAAACGGCGAAAGAATGTGGCGTACTCAGAGAGCGCGCAGATTGCGTACTAATGTCTTCTTAGAGAACCAGAATCTCTGTGCCTTCGATGGCAATGCACGTGAGGATGCCGCTGCGCCACGCACCTGTGTCAATATTCACACGGTTATCTCTAATATCTGCATGGGGAACCGGCGTGTGTCCGTGCACCACATAGACGCCATGATCGCGCTTTGAATCCAGAAACTCGTCCCTGATCCACATCAGATCATGCGGATCTTGAGACGACAGCGGAACATTGGGACGAATGCCCGCGTGAACGAACAAGAAGTCGCCACATCTGATATTGTTCCGCAGGCAACGCAAGAAAGCGTCATGCGCCGGAGGGAATGCGGCATGAAAGGCTTTCTGCACGTCGCGCGCCGTTGCCGTGCGCGATGGAGAAACGCCATAGGACGCGAGAGTCTGAAGTCCGCCCAGTTGGCGCCAGTGCTCAAGTACGCTGGCATCCTCTAGGAAGTCTTCCATGATGGCTTCGTGATTGCCGCGTAGGCAGATTGCATGGTTGTGCACCATGCGGACTGCCAGCAAATCGATCACACCTTTCGAATCCGCGCCACGATCGATGTAATCGCCGATATAGACCTCTGCCGCATAGGTGATCGGGCGACGTCGGATGTCCTCATCGATGCGCGCGATGGTCTCCTGCAGCAGGTCGGCGCGCCCGTGAATGTCGCCGATAGCATAGATACGCGTATCGGGCGGCAGTGCCGCCTTGTTCGAATCTGACCTGGAGAGGGAGCGCGGCATTTCGCGCAAGCTACGATCAGGGAACCGTCGCGGTCAAATTCAATCGGCCGCGCAACGCCTTGGGACTCATAAAGCTTTGGGGATAGCGATGAGCTCAGAAGAAAATGATGCGAACGGCGACGATCACAGCGACCCAGACGGCCGCATTGATAAGAAGAAGTCTATTTCGCAGTTTGCGGCCAGATGCGTTGTGCACATCGCTGGTAGAACTGTCCACAGGGCTCGAGATCGCCGCCTTATCCACGGCGATCGCGCGCGGGGGAAATGAAATGTCCCCTGTAGTCATCTGAGGTGTTCGTCGAGCGACCATGGCGATGCCGAAATATCTGGCGGAGTGAGCAGTCTCAGTGCGCAACATAATGGGCGCGCTTTAGTATCGAGTGAAAAATCAAGCTCGAATCGATTGCTGCTTGGTGGCTATTTGTTAATTGCGGAGATCATGCACCTGATCTCGCAGCGACGCGATGCAATTCATCGATCTGCGTCGTGTAATTATTTTGCATGGCTGCTGTGAGCGTGATGCAGCGCAATAGACCCACAAAATGATCTAAGCGCTTCCGTGCACAAAGAATTTTGCGCGCCGCACAATTATATCAATATTGCGACTGCGTAATGTTACACGCCAATACCGTTTTGCCGCCCTAATTCGTTCGCACAGTTAAGAAATCTTCAGGGATGAAGGTTCTTGCTGATCGACGAAGATGGTTTCGCAATTGCGAATGTTCGTCGAAGGGAAGAGTTCTGAATTCGCATGCCTGCCACATAGGCATGTTTCTGTTCGATTATCGCGCACCAAAGTTCCAGCAGGGAGCGAGAGCATGGCCTCTACAGTTTCAGTTGGTTTTGATCGCAACAAGGTGACGCCGCTCTGGAAGGAGCGGCAGCTCATTTCAGTGCGGCCGGTCGAGTTTGCCGGCCACGGGTCCTATCGGAATAGCGCCTATCGCAGCCGCCGGACGAACCAGGTTGCCCGGTGCGAGCCGTCGGAGTCGATTGCCAAGCGATTGTTCGACATTGCGGCCGCAGGCTCGGCCCTGCTGTTTCTCGCGCCGCTGCTGATCACGATCGCAATCATCATCAAGGCGACCTCGCCGGGACCGGTGTTCTTTACCCAGTATCGCTATGGCTACCGCAACCGGTTCTTCAAGATCTACAAGTTCCGCTCAATGCGCACCGATGCCGGCGACAAGCGCGGCATTCAGCAGACGGTCGAAGGCGACGCCCGGGTGACGCGGATTGGCAAGCTGCTGCGCAAGACCAGCCTCGACGAAATTCCGCAGCTGATCAACGTGCTCAAGGGCGATATGTCTCTGGTTGGGCCGCGGCCCCATGTTCCGGGCATGCTGGCCGCCAACGTGCTCTATGAAGATCTCGTGCCGTATTATTTTACGCGTCACAGCGCGCGGCCCGGCATCACCGGCCTGGCCCAGGTGAGCGGCTGTCGCGGCAGCACCGTGGAGGCGCCCCGGGCGATCTCGCGCATCGATTACGACCTCGAATATATCGAGAAATGGTCGATGCGTATGGACATCACGATCATCGTGCAAACCGTCCGACGCGAATTCCTCTCCGGTAATGCCTTCTGATGCCCACGACCGATTGAGCGGCGGCATCGATCACACCACACATTGCAGACATTGCGCTGGCGGACCTCCGTCCGGCGCCCGGAATTGTTTTGCCTTGAAACCAGCCTCGAACGAAGGGTGACAGCCATGACGGCGACGCAACGGACCAAGCAGCTCCTGAAAGACGCTTTCCCGTCGATGTATCTGCGCTGGCGCTTCATGAAGCGTCCCAAATCGGCGGAGCGTGAACTGGCTTATCTCGACAAGATCGTGCCGCAGGGGGCCGTCACGGTGGATGTCGGCGCCAATTGCGGTCTCTATACCCAGCAACTGGCGCGACTGTCCGGTCAGGTCCATGCGTTCGAGCCGTCGCGTGAGATGGCCGATCTGCTCCGGCGTACCTCCGCGTCCAATGTGCGCATCCATGAAGTGGCTCTCTCGGATCATGAAGGCGATGCCGAGCTCTACACACCGCAAGGCGAGGATGGCCTTGTTTACGGGCGGGCATCGCTCGAACAGCAATACGAACCGTCGGTGAAGCAACTGATCACCACGCATGTTCCATTGGCGCGTCTCGATGGTGTCGTGCGCGAGGACGTGTCCTTCGTGAAGGTAGACGTCGAGGGGCACGAGTTGAGCGTCTTGCATGGAGCCGTCGGCCTGATCGACCGGTGCCAGCCGGTCTTCCTTGTCGAGGCTGAGGATCGCCACCGTGCCGAGGCGACGCGCTCGGTGTTCGATTTCTTTCGCGACAAATCCTATCGCGGCTTCTTCCTCCAGGACGACGAGGTGATCTCCATCGATCATTTCAACGCCGGGGAAATGCAGGACGCCGATGCGCTGTTGCCCAATGGTGGCCGTAAACCCGGGCAAGCTTACGTCAACAACTTCTTTTTCTTTCCGCAGCATCTCGACGGCGAGTTGATCCTCAACAGCTGAGGCGCATGCGGAATTCTCGGGGGATGTCCGGGTCGTTCTGACCGCGGACTGTTTACAAGACAGGACATGCAATGCGAATTGCCATGATTGGCGCTGGCTATGTGGGGCTCGTGTCGGGGGCGTGCTTTTCGGACTTCGGCCATCACGTCACCTGCGTCGATACGGATCAGGGAAAGATCGATGCGCTGAACAACGGTGAGATTCCGATCCATGAGCCTGGTCTCGATGCGCTGGTCGCGAGCAATGCCAAGCAGGGACGTCTCAAATTCGTTACCGATGTCACATCTGCTGTCGGTGCGGCCGAGGTGGTGTTCATCGCCGTCGGCACGCCATCGCGGCGTGGTGACGGTCATGCGGACCTGTCCTATGTCTATGCAGCGGCGCGCGAGATCGCGAAGGCCATCAAGAAGTTCACCGTGGTGGTCAACAAGTCGACGGTGCCGGTCGGTTCCGGCGACGAGGTCGAGCGCATCATTCGCGAGGAGAACCCGGAGGCGGAATTCGCCGTGGTCTCGAATCCGGAGTTCCTGCGCGAAGGCGCGGCTATCAGAGACTTCAAACATCCCGACCGTATCGTCATCGGTTCCAGCGACCAGCGTGCCAAGGACGTGATGGCCGAAGTCTACCGGCCGCTGCATCTTAACTCGTCGCCGATCATGTATACGGATCGCCGCACGGCCGAACTGACCAAATACGCCGCCAATTCATTCCTGGCCACGAAAGTCGCCTTCATCAACGAGATCGCCGATCTCGCCGAGAAGGTGGGCGCCAATGTGCAGGAAGTCGCGCGGGGCATCGGCCTCGACAACCGGATCGGCCTGAAGTTCCTGCACGCCGGACCGGGCTATGGCGGCTCGTGTTTTCCGAAGGACACGCTGGCACTGATCAAGACGGGCCAGGATTACGAAGCGCCGCTGCGCATCGTCGAGACCGTGGTTGCCGTCAACGACCAGCGCAAGCGCGCCATGGCACGCAAGGTGGCGCATGCCTTCGGCGGCAATCTGCGCGGCAAGTCCATCGCCATTCTCGGTGTGACCTTCAAGCCGAATACCGACGACATGCGCGACGCGCCGTCGATCCCGTTGATCACGGCGCTGCAGGATATGGGCGCCGAGGTGCGGGTCTATGATCCCGTGGGCATGGAGCAGGCGAAGAAGGTGTTCGAGAATGTCACCTTTTGCGAGGGGCCCTATGAATGCGCCCGCGGGTGTCACGCCATGGTCATCGTCACCGAATGGGAGCAGTTCCGCGCGCTCGATCTGAAGGAGATGGCGGCGATCATGGCCTGTCCGGTGATCATCGATCTCCGCAACATCTATTCGCCGGATGAAGTGACGCGGAACGGATTTCTCTATAGCGGCGTCGGGCGGCCGCAAGCAGTGGCTTACTAGCCAGCGCATCTGCGCAGATGCGAGGAGGCGCGCAGTGTTTTACTGCGTCGCTTCCTCCGTTGTGCCGGGCGCAGTCGCATGTTCGCTTCGCGGCGTCGTGGAGGCGTCGTTATAGCTTTCAGTCTGGTAGATCGATTCCAGGTCGCTGCCGCCGAGATACCAGCTTCCAAGGAAATATGTGGCGCCGATGATGGCTGCGGCCATCACGAGGCCGCGGCCGACGGAGAAGACGATATCGGCCTTCGTGACTTTATGCGGAGCGATCTTGTCCATGAAGACGTCCTATGGGGCATGCCGCTATCCTGCAACGGCCTGGTCCAGTTGGTGCTCAGGAATTCGAGCGCAAGCAACAGCGCAATCAATCCCGGACAGTGTAGCGTTATCGACCTGACATGTCTGCTGGAAATGCCGAGATCGTCGCGTAGCAGAGAACCCATTGAATAAGCGAATAATGCGGCGCTCAGACCGCAGATCGCAGAATCACAATCACTTTCGGCATCCGCCCCATTCGCGAACATCGCCAATGCGGCCCATTTGTTCAACCGTCACAATTGCAACAATTCAACCCCGAATGTCGGAATACCGAACACAGGCGCGTGAGCATCAGCTTCTCCCGTGGAACCTGAGGATGACATGAGAGTGACAATGTGTTGCTGGAGTACCGAGGCTATGATTGCACCATGAAACAGACTGCACTTGCATTGGCGCTTGCCGCCGTCATCGCATCGCCGGCCTATGCGAACGAAATCGATCAGATGGCGAACAATCTGGAAACAAGCTGTTCGAACCACTTTCGTAAGCGGCCAAACAAACCTTCGAGCGATTCCAAAAAATTCTGCAGCTGTTTTGCCGGAACCTTCACATCGACCATCTCGCTGCGGGAACTCGATGCCGCAAATGGGGTGGTAACATCGGAAATTCAGGAACAATTCGAACGCGCTGCGGAGTTCTGCGGCCGCGATGTTGCGCCGTCCGTCGCGCAAGCGGGCAGGGCATGGATCATGGAATCCAACTGACCGACGAATCCCGGCGATCATTGTCGGCTGTTACCCTGACTCACTGTCGCCTCATTTGACCGCAAGTCTTTGCTCGTCGGCAAAGTGGGACACATCTTGCGCCGGCATTTGGGGACTGCTCATTGACTGACTCTCGTTTCAAGGCGCAAGTGGCGTCTCGCATGCCTATGCTCCGATTCAAGGAGTCGAAGCTCAGGCAGAAGGTTGGTTCCGCCGTCGAGGCGGTTTCGATTGCATGCGCCCATGTTCTTGCTATCGCGGCCCTGGTGATCATCGGCGGTCTTGTCATCTATGTGAGATAATCGTCGTGCGTACTATTCTACTTGGACTGTTCCTGACGGCCGTCGCCCAGCCGTGTTTCGCGCAAAAATTTCTCTCCTTCGAACCTTTGATGATGGATCCGTATGCGACCGTGTTCGTCGACAACGGTTCGTGTTCGGCGGGCAAGGTGCTGAAGGTGCAAGGTGCGCCGAACAACCAGCGTCGCAAGAAAAGCTGTGTGCCGATCAGCGATGTTCGCGGCCCCGGCGCCGTCAGAGGCAAATAGCCAAGACCAGAGCAACGGCGCTTACGCCGTCGCCTGCCGTATCGTCGGTCGGCCCACGCCATAGGCGTTGACGGCGCCCGGCGGATCGATGCCGCGCATATGCGATGGATGTGGCTTCCGTGGCATCCATGCCCAAATGGGCAGCAAAGGCAGAAAATACGGGCTTAATTCGTCGAAAATGCCCGCATCCGCGCGGACGCCCTGACAAGCGGGAACAGCGTTGCTATGGTCGCGCGTACCGGCCGCGACGTGCCGGGTTCCGAATCGAGATGGATCAGTTCAGGTGACATTTGAGCCTTCCGCGCGTCCGGGTGCAATGCAGGGCGGACTCGCGGCATCGTATATAAATATGACGGATGATGAGGCCGTCGATCTCGCCCGCGAGCGTTTTGGCATCGAAGGCCGTCCCACGCGCTTTGCCACCGAGAAGGACGACACCTTCCGAATCGCACCGGCAAGCGGGCCGCGCTTTATCCTGAAGGTTGCGAACCCCATCGAGGACATTCCCGAGATTGATCTGCAGGTGCAGGTGCTCGATCACGTCGCAGCGCGTGCGCCCGATCTGCCGGTGCCGCGCGTCATTCCCAACGACAAGGGCGAGCGGCATTTCAATTATCTGGATCGTGCCGGCCAGCGCCGGCAGGTGCGGATGATGTCCTATCTCGAAGGCCAGCCTCTCAGCGAGGTGCCGTCCACGGCGTCGGGTCGGGCCGAGATCGGCAAATTGCTGGCGCGGCTCCGCCTCGCGCTGGCCGATTTCAGCCATCCGTCGGATTCCCGGGTTGTCGCATGGGACGTCAAGAACCTGCTGACGCTGCGCGATCTGCTGGCGGAAATCACCGATACCGGCCAGCGCCGCAAGGTCGAGGCGGCGCTTGAGCGCTTCGCGGCGATCGAGGGCCGGCTCAAGCAGTGCCGCATGCAGGTGCTGCATAACGATTTCACGCGCTCCAATGTCGTCGTCGATGCGTCGCTGCCGGGTTTTGTCAGCGGCATCATCGATTTCGGCGACACGGTCCGCACCGCCATTGCCATCGATGCGTCGACGGCGATGCTCAATCAGTTGCCCGTCGCGATGAAGGGCGATGTCTTTGCCGATGGTCGCGATCTCCTGAAAGGCTATCTGTCCATCGCCGATCTGACGGCGGAAGAACTGAGCCTCATTCCGCATCTGATCTTCTCCCGTCTGGCGACGCGCCTGCTGCTGTCGACGGCGATGGCCAACCGGGTGCCGTCCGTCGCCGCCTATGTCCTGCGCAACAATGAGCAGACCTGGGTGCAGATGGACTGGTTCATCGCCCGCTCGATGGACGAGATCTCCGATCAGTTGATGGATTTCGCCAGATAGTCTTCGCCACATCCGACCCTGCTTCCAGAGGAAACAACAACATGACCGCAGTCACCAGCGCCCCGCGCGGCAAGATGGTCAACGGCTTCGACCCCGCCACGGCAACCGGCCTCACCGAAGAGAGCCGCAAGCTCGTCGCGCGCCGCAGCGATCTGCTCGGCCCGGCCTACCGGCTGTTCTACAGCAACCCCGTCGAGGTCGCGCGCGCCAAAGGCGTGCTGCTCTATGACTCGGAAGGCAACGAATATCTCGACGCCTATAATAACGTGGTCTCGGTTGGCCACTGCCATCCGCGCGTGGTCGATGCGATCACCCAGCAGGCGCAGACCATCTGCACCCACACGCGCTACATCCAGAAGGGCATTCTCGATTACGCCGAGGATCTGCTCAGCACGTTCGACGGGCCGAAGCGCCATGTGATGTTCACCTGCACCGGCTCGGAAGCCAACGATCTCGCCATCCGCATGGCCAAGCATCACACCGGCAATCAGGGCATCATCATCACCGAAGAGGCCTATCACGGCAATTCGGAACTGACCGCGGGCTTCTCGCCGTCGCTCGGGCCGTATTCGCCGCTCGGCACCTATGTGCGTCGCGTGCCCGCGCCGGATTCCTATCGCATCGCGCCGGAAAAGATCGGTGCGTGGATGGCGGAGAAAGTGTCGGAGCAGATCGTTGACCTGCAACGCCGCGGCGTCGGTGTCGCCGCCTTCATCGCGGACTCGATGTTCTCGTCCGACGGCATCTTCTCGCATCCGACCGACGTGCTGAAGCCGGTGCTCGATGTCGTGCACCAGGCCGGCGGCGTGTTCATCGCCGACGAAGTGCAGTCCGGCTTCGGCCGCAGCGGTGAAAAGCTCTGGGGCTATCAGCGCCACGGCATCACGCCTGATATCATCACCATGGGCAAGCCGATGGGCAATGGCTACCCCGTTGCTGCCGCCGTGATGCTGCCGGAGATCGTGGAGAAATTCGGCCGCGACAACCGCTACTTCAACACGTTCGGCGGCAACACCGTCGCGATGGCGGCCGCACAGGCCGTGCTGAACGTCATTCGCGACGAGAAGCTGGTCGAGAATTCGCTCCGCGTTGGCAAGATCCTGCGCGACGGCTTCCATGCGCTGGCGAAGAAATATGAGCAGATCGGCGATGTCCGTGGTTCGGGCCTCTATGTGGGCGTGGAGCTCGTGAAGGATCGCAGTACCAAGGAGCCGGATGCCGCCGCTGCATCGGCTGTGGTCAATGGTCTTCGCGCGCGTCGCGTACTGATTTCGGCGACGGGTCCTCATGCCAATGTGCTGAAGGTGCGCCCGCCGCTGGTCTTCACCGAGGCAAATGCCGACCGGCTGCTGACCGAGACCGAAGCCGTGATGGCGTCGCTCTGAGATGACACGGATTGATGCCATCGCGCGGGTCAACGCGCAGTTCACGTCAGGTGATTTCCTCGCCACGCTCGATCGCATGGTGGGTTACAAGACCGAGAGCCAGAGCGACAAGCGCGCCGACGATCTGCGCGCCTATCTCGAACAGGAACTGACGCCGACCTTCACGGCGCTCGGCTTTACGACTGACATCATCCCGTCGCCATCGGGGCGCGGGCCCCATCTGCTCGCGACCTATCACGAGAGCGACCACCTGCCGACCGTGCTGATGTATGGCCATGGTGATGTGGTCCCCGGCATGGAAGGCGAATGGCGCGACGGGCTCGATCCGTGGCGCTGCACGACATCAGGCGAGCGCGTCTACGGCCGCGGCACCGCCGACAACAAGGGCCAGCATGCCATCAACATCGCCGCTCTTCGCGCGGTGTATGACGCGCGCGGCGGCAAGCTCGGCTTCAACGCGAAGTTCATTATCGAGATGGGCGAGGAGATCGGCTCGCCCGATCTGCCGAAGATCTGCGAGGCCCATCGCGATGCGCTCAAGGCCGATCTGTTTCTCGCCTCCGACGGCCCGCGTCTGTCGGCCGAGCGCCCGACGATCTTTCTCGGCTGCCGCGGTGGCCGCCGCATTCATCTCGATATCGAGTTGCGTGACGGTGCGCATCATTCCGGCAACTGGGGCGGGCTACTCGCGAATCCAGCAACGATCCTGGCGTCGGCGATAGCGACGCTGGTCGACAAAAACGGCCGCATCCTGCTGGACGCACTGAAGCCGCCGCGCATTTCCAATCAGGTCCGTGCGGCTCTGGCTGACGTGATCGTCGCGCCGTCGGCCGATGAACCGGCTCTGTCGGAGAATTGGGGCGAAGACGGATTGTCGCCGGCGGAACGGCTCTATGCCTGGAATACGCTGGAAGTGCTGGCGATCAATGCGGGCAATATCAACAATCCCGCCAATGCCATTCCCGGCAAGGCAAGCGCGGTGCTGCAGCTGCGCTTCGTGGTCGGCACCGATATCGAGAATGTCGTACCGGCAATCGAGAAACACCTTGCCGCAAACGGTTTTGCCGACATCAAGGTGAGCCAGTCGCAATATTTTTCGGCATCGCGCACCGATATCGACAATCCCTGGGTCGGCTGGGCCGTCGAGTCCGTGCGCAAGACCACGGGTAGCGCGCCGGCACTGCTGCCGAATTTCGGCGGCTCGCTGCCGAATGACGTGTTCACGGATATTCTCGGCCTGCCCACCGTGTGGGTGCCGCATTCCTACCCCGGCTGCTCGCAGCACGCGCCGGATGAACACATTCTCCTGCCGGTGACGGAGGAGGCGCTGAACATCATGGCGGGGTTGTTCTGGGATTTGGGTGAGGCGCCTGTGCGGGCCTAATCGTTGCGATAGTAACGATGAGCGATGGCGCTCGTGCTTTGCGCTGTCATGGCCGGGCTTGACCCGGCCATCCATCTTTCGCACCCGTCATCTTCAAAAAGATGGATCCCCGGGTCAAGCCCGGGGATGACGAGGAGGGGGCAGCGCCCTCTCAATCCTTCACAAACGCCAGCAACACACCGTTGCCCTTGCTCGGCGGCACGACGACGCCGACATCGCTGCGGCTGCCAGCTGATCCAACGGCCTTCTCGGCCGCTGCAATATCAGTCACGCCGAACACCAGCGAAATGCCGCCACGCTCGGGAATGCCGGCCAGCGATGTGCCGGGGAAGTGCTTCGCGAGCACGTCCTTGGTGACGAATACAAAGTCCGCGCGGTCGCCGCCTGACGGCACGACGACAGTGCCATCGGCTTCGCTGCGCGCAGCGCCGTCGATCAGCTTCGCCATATGCTGCGCGTCCTTCTCCGGCTCCGGCGTGACGATGAACACCTTCTTCAGGCGCTTGGCCGTGTTGGCATGCACCTGCAGCTCGGGAATCCAGACCGTCTCGCGGGTCTTGTGCTGGCAGGCGAAGATGCGGAGGCCACCGGGCGCTTCTTCATAGGGCCACTGATAGGTGGCAAATTTCGCCGCGCTCAGGCTGCCGTCCGGCATCGTCACCGGGCGTTCGAAATCGGTCGGGCCGATCGGCGTGTAACCGCGCGCGCGGATTTCCTCGGCGCCGACAGCGGCGTCGGTGGTGGTGAAGGCGATGCGCTCGATGCCGTCGCCGCGCTTGGCGAGAAACACCCGCGTCGGCGCGTTGTGCTCGGTCTCGTTAAGCACGCCCAGCAGCTCCACATAGTCCGGGCCGAGCATCATGGTGTAATTGCCGGAGCCCATCTTGGCGCTGTGGGTGCCGCGCGGCGACACTGTAAAGCCGAGGCTCTTCCAGTTCGCAGCAGCAGCGTCGAGGTCCTTGACGACGACCACGGCGTGGTCGATTCCAACGATGTTTTTCAGCGTCACGTGCTCATTACCTTGCAATGGATCAGGGCCGTAAACTATGCAGAATGCAGGGGTGCCGCAAGAGAACGGTTATGTTCGGTTGCGCGGCGCAATGCACGATTGATGCTGCAGAAAGGCGTGACGATGGATACCGCAACTGTGCCCTGGCCGAAGTCGCTCTGGGCCGGCGTCACGCTTCCCGGTCCTGATTTGCCGGAATTGAGAGGCCCGGTCGAGGCCGATGTGGTCGTCATCGGTGGCGGCTTCACGGGTCTGTCGACAGCGCTGCATCTGCGCGAGGCCGGTGTCGATGTCGCGGTTGTCGAGGCGATGGAGCCGGGCTGGGGCGCGTCGGGGCGCAACAACGGCCAGGTGATCCCGACGCTGTCGCGGCCCGATCCCGAAGACATCATCAAGCGCTATGGCGCCGCCGGCGAGCGTCTCGTCGGTCTGATCCGCGACAGCGCCGCGATCCTGTTCGATCTCACGCGCCGCTATCAGATCCAGGCCGAGGCCGAACAAAATGGCTGGATCCAGCCGGTGCATTCGCCGGGCCGCATCAAGATCGCCGAGCGCCGCGTGCGGCAATGGTCGAAACATGGCGCGCCGGTCGAGCTGCTGTCACGCGAACAGATGCGCGGGCTGCTCGGCTCCGATGCCTGGTTCGGCGGCTTCTGGAACAAGACCGGCGGCCATATCAATCCGCTGGCGTTGGCGCGCGGCCTTGCGCGCGTGGTGCTGGAGCAGGGCGGCCGCATCTATGCGCGCTCGCCGGTGGAGAGTTATGAGCGCAAGGGTGATCGCTGGATCGTCAAGACAAAAGGCGGCGAGGTCAGCGCGCGCAGCCTGATCGTCGCCACCAATGCCTATACCGGCGAATTCTCCAGGCAACTCTCTCCGGGCATCGCCAGCGAAGTGATGCCGGTGCTGTCCTGGCAAATGGCGACGCAGCCGCTGTCGGACGAGGCACGCAAGACCATCATCCCCGGCCGGCAGTCGATGTCGGATACGCATGGCGAACTGTATTTCGCGCGTTACGACGCGCGCAATCGTCTGGTCACCGGCGGCAATGTGGTCGGTCTCGGCGACAAGACGGAGCGGTTGAAGGTCATGGTCGCCGAGCGCCTGAAGCGGCTGTGGCCGCAGATCGGCGATGTGAAATTTGACTATGTCTGGAACGGTTATGTCGGCATGACCACGGACTTCCTGCCGCGCATGCACAGACTCGGGCCCAATGCTTACGGCTGGACCGGCTGCAACGGCCGCGGCGTCGCGCTGTCGGTAGCGCTTGGCGATGAATTCTCGAAGGTCGTGCGCGGCGTGCCGGAGAGCGAACTGGCGCTGCCGTTTTCCGAGCCAGTGCCGATTGCGGCGCATGGGCTCATGCGATTGCTCGCACCCTTCATGCTGCTGGTCTATCGCCGGCGCGACGCGAAGGAGATTGTGTAGGGGCTTTCTAACCTCGCCCCGCCTAGCGAAGCTTCGCTTCGCCGGGCGGGGAGAGGTCGACTTTCACATGCGAAGCATGTGGAAGTCGGGTGAGGGGGCTCTCCACTCGCTCCGAGCCAGCTGAGATTCCCCCTCACCCGACCGCGCTTCGCGCGGCCACCCTCTCCCCGCAAGCGGGGCGAGGGAAGCTACACCGTCACCGGCTTCCGGCTGCGCGCGAAATCGCCGCCGGGGATCGAAGCCAGCAGCGCCTTGGTATAAGCGTGCTGCGGATTGCCGAACACTTCGCCGGCCAGTCCGTGCTCGACGACTTCGCCGTCCTTCATCACAGCGACGAGATCACAGATCTGCGCGGCAACGCGCAGATCGTGCGTGATGAAGACGATGGAGAGCCCAAGCCGCTCGCGCAATTCATGCAACATCTTCAGCACCTGCGCCTGCACCGAGACGTCGAGCGCCGAGACAGCCTCGTCGGCCACCAGCACGTCGGGCTTCAGCGCGAGTGCGCGCGCAAGACCGATGCGCTGGCGTTGCCCGCCGGAGAATTCGTGCGGGAAGCGATCGATGGCCGAGGGATCGAGGCCGACCAGCCGAAACAGCTCCTTCGCCTGTGCCACTGCCTGCGCACGCGGCGTACCGTGTACGATCGGACCCTGCGCGACGAGGTCGCCGGCCTTGCGGCGCGGGTTCAGCGAGGCGAACGGGTCCTGAAACACCATTTGGATGTGTCTGGTCTCGCGGCGCACCTCGTCGCGCGTGAGCTTCGCCCAGTCCTTGCCTTCCAGCACGATCGATCCCCCATCGGGATCGATCAGCCTGATGATGCAGCGGGCCAGCGTCGATTTGCCCGAACCTGACTCGCCGACAATGCCGAGCGTCGCACCACGTGGCAGTTTCAGGGAGACGGACTTCACCGCATGGGTCACGCGCACGCCGCGGCCGAGAAAGCCGCCATTGCGATAGGTCTTCGACACGTTGTCGAGCGTCAGGATGATGTCGTCGGACATTGCGCGCGGCGGCGGCGCCGTCAGTGGCGGCACCGCGGCGATCAGTTGCTGCGTATAGGGATGCTGCGGATTCGTCAGCACGTCCTTGACGTCGCCTTGTTCGACCACATTGCCGTGCTGCATCACCACGACCCTGTCGGCGATCTCGGCGACCACGCCGAAATCGTGGGTGATGAACAGCACCGCGGTATTC
Organism: Tardiphaga sp. 42S5; assembly: GCF_034044155.1. Lineage (NCBI taxonomy): Bacteria > Pseudomonadati > Pseudomonadota > Alphaproteobacteria > Hyphomicrobiales > Nitrobacteraceae > Tardiphaga > Tardiphaga sp. 42S5. The sequence continues at coordinate 2,592,870 of NZ_CP139027.1, forward strand.
CTGCGGCTCTGCAATTCCTTGATCAGTTTCAGGATTTGCGCCTGCGTGGTGACGTCAAGCGCGGTGGTCGGCTCGTCGGCGATCAGGAGACGCGGATCGAGCGCCAGCGCCATGGCGATCATCGCGCGCTGGCGCTGGCCGCCGGAGAGTTCGTGCGGATAGGCGCGTGCGGCCTGGGCAGGATCGGGAATGTGCACGTCTTGCAGCAAAGCCAGCACGCGCGCCTTGATGTCGGCCTTCGAGAGATCGGTATGGATCTCGAACATCTCGCCGATCTGGTCGCCGATGGTGCGCAGCGGATTGAGCGCGGTCATCGGCTCCTGGAAGATCATCGCGATGCCGGCGCCGCGCACCTTGCGCATCTCGGTATTCGACGCGCTGGCGAGATCCTTGCCCTCGAACAGCACGCGGCCGCCATCGATGGCGACTTCACCGGGCAGCAGCCGCATGATGGCGTTGGCCATGACAGACTTGCCGGAGCCGGACTCGCCAACCACGCAGACGATCTCGTTGGCGGCAATCGCCATCGAGACGCCGCCAAGCGCATGTGAGCGGTCGGCGCCCTTGGGCAGCTTCACGCTGAGGCCCTCGATGGTGAGGATCGGATTGTCCACGGCGCTCATCGGCTCTTCAGCCTCGGATTGAGCGCGTCATTGAGGCCCTGGCCGACGAGCGATACCGCAAGCACCGTGAGCAGGATGGCGATGCCGGGGATCGCGGAGACATACCACTGCACGCGCAGCACGTCGCGGCCGAGACCAATGAGATTGCCCCACGATGCGACATTGGGATCGGACAGACGCAGGAAGGCGAGGGCGCTTTCCAGCAGGATCGACAGCGCCATCACCACGCTGGCATAGACGATGACCGGCGGCAGCGCATTGGGCAGGATCTCGCCGAGGATCAGTTGAATATCCTTCATACCCAGCGTGCGCCCAGCTTGGACGAATTCACGGCTGCGCAGCGACATGAATTCGGCGCGCGTCAGCCGCGCAGGCGCGGGCCATGACACGATGCCGACCGCGATGGTGACGGTGGTGATGGTCGAGCCGAACACGGCGACCAGCACCAAGAGCAGCACGAAATTCGGCAGCGTCTGGAATGCTTCGGTGATGCGCATCAAGACCGTATCGACCCAGCCGCCATAATAGCCGGCAAAGGCGCCGATCAGTACGCCAATGACCACGGCAATCACAGTGGCCACGCCGCCGATCAGCAGCGAGATGCGTGCGCCGTAGAAAATCTGCGCGGCGATATCGCGGCCGGAATTATCGGTGCCCAATAGGAAGCGCGGATTGGAGAACGGCCAGATCAGCGGCCGGCCGGCCAGCGCCAGCGGATCGCGCGGATAGATCCAGCTCGCGGTGATGGCCATCACGATGACCACCAGCAACAGCAGCAGGCCGACCACGGCGGCCGGGCTGCGGAAGTAGCGCTTGATCGCGTCCATCATCTCATGCCTCCGCCTGGATGCGCGGATCGAGCCGCGCATAGAGAAGGTCGACGAGGAAATTGACTAATATCACCAGCAGCGCTGAGACGAAGACGATGCCGAGCAGCGTGTTGAGATCGCGTTGCACGACAGACTCGTAAGCCAGCCGTCCGAGGCCTGGCAGCGAGAACACGCTCTCCACCACGACCGAACCGCCGAGCATCGTGCCGGCCTGCAGGCCGATCAGCGTCACCATCGGCAGCAGCGCATTGCGCAGCACGTGCTTGGCGACCACGCGGGTCTCGTCGAGTCCCTTGGCGCGTGCCGTGCGGACGAAATCGAGATTGAGCACTTCCAGCATCGAGGCGCGCATGATGCGCAGATAGATGGCGAGGAAGATCAGCCCCAGCGTCAGTGTCGGCAGGATCAGATGCAGCGCGATATCGATGGTGCGGCCAAATCCGGTTTGTGCGGCACCGATATCCTCGAAACCGCCGGCCGGCAGCCATTGCAGATAGATCGAGAACACAACGATGGCCATCAGGCCGAACCAGAACGACGGGGTGGCATAAAAGACGAGGCCGAGGGTGGAGATCAGCGTATCCGGCCATTTGTTGACGCCGCGCGCGGCGATGACGCCGAGCAGCAGACCGAAGAAAAACGCAAAGGACAGCGACGCGGTCATCAGCAGGATCGTCGGCGGCAGGCGTTCGAGGATCACGGTCGCGACCGGCTTGCCGTAGATCGAGGAGAAGCCGAGATCGAGGCGGATCAGTCGCCACAGATAGTTGCCGAGCTGCATCGGGATTGAGAGATCGAGCCCGTAGAATTTGCGCAGCTCGCGCGCGGTTGCGGCATCGCCGCCGCCCATCTGCGCCATCATGGCATCGACGGTGTCTCCCGGTGCGAATTGCAGCAGCAGGAACACGCCGATCAGGATCAGGAATAACGTTGGGATCGAGGCGGCGAGACGCCGCCCCGCAAGGCTCAGGATGCGCATCTGGCTATTGTGGCGAAGTTTGGCTCAGGCGGAAAGCCAAAGATCGTGCCAGCTCGACGATCCCCAGCGCGGCGTGTTGGAATGGTTACGCGCCTTGGCCGTGATCACCGTGACGAAGATCTGTTCGATCGGCATCCACACCGGCAATTCGGTGTTGGCTTCCTTGACGAAGGTCGCATAGAGCGCTTTGCGCTTGACCGGATCGATTTCGGTGGCCGCGTCGTCGATGACCTTGTCGATGGCGTCGTTCTTCCAGTCCCACTGGTTGGTCCAGGGCGCGCCCTTCGGTTGGCCGGAGCGATACCAGACCGTGGTCGAGACGGCGGGATCGTTGCGATACTGGTGCCAGCCGGTCGAGAGGTCGAAGGCGTGATCGTCATAGACCTGCTTCAGGAAGCCGCCGCCGTCGTTGCGGACGATCTCGACGGGAATGCCGACTTCGCCGAGCGACTGCTGGATGAAGGTCGCCCACAGCGAGATGTCCTCGCCCCATGGCGCGGGCAGGAGACGCAGCGAGAAGCGCGTACCGCCGGCCCCAGGCTTGAAGCCGGCCTCGTCGAGCAGCGCGATCGCTTTCTTCTTGTCATAGGCATATTGCGGCGTGTCCGGACCCGGATAGAAGTCGGTGGAGACCGAGGGGATCGGGCCGGTGCCGAGCTTGGCGAAATCGCCAAGGAAATTCTCGATGAAGAACGGCACATTGATCGCGTGCGCAATGGCGCGGCGGACGCGGATATCCGCGAGTTCCTTGCGGCGGAAGTTGAACTCGATGGTGTTGGTGCGCGCGTTGCCTTCATTGCCCTTGGTGGAGACGATGAAGCGCTTGTCCTTGCTCAGCCGTGCTGTGTCGGAAATCGTCAGGCCCGTGAACGGGCTGTACTGGATGTCGCCGGCTTCCATCTGGGCGGCGGCCGCGGCGCGGTCGGTGACGACCTTCCAGACGATGCGGTCCAAATAGGGTGCATTCGGGCGCCAGTAGTTCTCGTTGCGCTCGGCGATGATGTATTGGCCGCGCTCGTATTTGACGAATTTGAACGGGCCGGTGCCGACGGGGGCGAGGTTGGTCGGGTTCTGGCGGATGTCGCTGCTGCCCTCGTAGAGATGCTTGGCGGAGATGTAGCCGAGGTCCGGCAGCGCGCGCAGCAGCAGGCCGAGCGGCATCGGGCGCTCATATTTGAAGATCGCGGTCTGCGCGTCCGGCGTTTCGACGGCGGTGAGGAACAGCTGCAGGGTCGATCCGTAATTGAGGATCTTCTTCCACATGTTCATGGCGGTGAATTGGACGTCGGCCGAGGTGAACGGTTTGCCGTCGTGCCAGGTCACGCCCTTGCGCAACTTGAAGGTGATGGTCTTGCCGTCCGGCGTGGATTCCCAGCTCTCCGCGAGCACGCCGACCGGCTGGCCATTGGCGTCGAGGTCGACCAGCGCTTCCTGGATCTTGCCGCCGATGATGTAGACGCCAGTGGAGGCCTGAATGCTGGGGTTGAGCTGACGCTGTTCTGCACCGTAATGGACATTGAACACGCCGCCCTTGCGGGGCGTTTCCTGCGCGAAGGCGCGCAGCGGGTTTACGACATTGGCGGCGATGGCGGCGGAGGTCAGCAGTGCCGTGCGGCGGGTCATTTCCAGGCGGGTCATGGTGTCGAAGTCTCCTGCGTCGGGCCTGCGCAGATGGAACCAGCGCATAGCCCGCGCAACCTACGGCACAAGGCCGGAGGGAGTCATTCTCTAATCCGGTGACGGAGGGAGAATTCTTGCAGAACCAAGGTGTTCCCTGGCATGAATGCTGCGCCCGATTGTTAGGCACGCAAGCTATCTAACTAAGCAGTTTTGGGTCTCTCCCGCAGTGAAACGCCCTCCCATTCGGCTCGAACAGGGGGCGCTGACCTGATACAAGCCTTGATGCATTTCTCGCAGACGTCTTGACCACTCCAATCCGGATGATCCCATGCGCAAGCTCACCGTCGCCGCCGCCCAATTGGGCCCGATCCAGAAAGCCGACAGCCGCGAGGCTGTGGTCAAGCGCATGCTGGCGCTGCTGGACGAGGCCAAGGGGCAGGGCGCCAATCTCGTCGTCTATCCGGAGTTGGCGCTGACGACATTTTTCCCGCGCTGGTACATGATCGACCAGAAGGAGGTCGACACCTGGTTCGAGTCGGAGATGCCGAACGCCGCCAACCAGCCGCTGTTCGATGCCGCCGCCAAGGCTGGTATCGCGCTGTCCATCGGCTACGCCGAATTGACGCCCGACGGCCATCACTTCAACACCCAGATCCTCACCGACAAGACCGGCAAGATCGTCGGCAAATATCGCAAGGTGCATCTGCCGGGCCATGTCGAATTCGATACCGAGCGTGCCTTCCAGCATCTGGAAAAGCGCTATTTCGAACCGGGCGATCTAGGCTTTCCCGTGTTCCGCGCGCTGGGCGGCATCTTCGGCATGATGGTGTGCAACGATCGCCGCTGGCCGGAATCCTACCGCGTGATGGGTCTGCAGGGCGTCGAGATGATCGTGCTCGGCTACAATACGCCGTCGGTAAATTCGCAGAAGTCGGTCGAGGGTCCGGAACAGCGCCTGTTCCACAATCGCTTGTCGGTGCAGGCCGGCGCCTATCAGAACTCGACCTTCGTGGTTGCCGTCGCCAAGGCCGGCGACGAAGACGGTCATCCCCTGATCGGCGGTTCGCTGATCGTCGATCCCAACGGCGTCATTCTCGCCGAAGCCAAGACCGAAGGCGATGAGCTGCTGGTCTGCACCGTTGATCTCGACGACACGAAGTTTGGCAAGGACACCATCTTCGACTTCAAGCGCCACCGGCGTATCGAGCATTATGGCCGGATTACCAGCCAGACGGGCGTGGTGCTGCCGCCGGAGTGAGTGAAGGGCGCCGTTGCTTCTTCCTTCTCCCCGCTTGCGGGGAGAAGGTGGCTCGAATGTGCGAAGCGCGTTCGAGTCGGATGAGGGGGACTCTCCATGAACGGCGTAGCCAATGGAGAGTCCCCCTCACCCGAATTCCACATGCTTCGCATGCGGATTTCGACCTCTCCCCGTAAGCACGGGGAGAGCGACTGCCTTTTTGGTCAAGCGTTTTGATGCTGCCATGGGGTCTTGTCTCGCAGGATGGCGTTGAGGATGGTGAGCAGCTTGCGGGCGACGGCGATGATAGCGACGAGCTTGGGCTTGCCGGCGGCGACGAGCTTGTCGCGGAACAGTTTGAGCTGCGGATTGAAGCGGGCGGCCACCATCGCTCCCATGAACAACACGCGGCGTACATTGGCCCGGCCGCCGCCGATGAAGCTCTTGCCGCGCCACTGGCCGGATTGCCGGGTCCATGGCGCCAAACCGGCGAGAGCCGCAATCTGACGACGATCGAGTGTGCCGAGCTCCGGCAGTTCGGCAATCAGGCTGCGCGCGATGGTCGGACCGATGCCGGGCACCGACGCCAGCAAGTCTTCCTTCTCGGCCCAGGCCGGCGATCCCCGCACGTGATCGCCGATGTCGTCGTCCAGTTCGGACAACTCCTTCTCCAGTGCCTTGTGGAGCCGGGCGATGCTCTTCTTCAGGCGCGGATTGCTGACGCGCCGCGCACGCTGGCCTTCCGCGGCCATCATCTCAACGATCTGGCGCCGACGCGCCACCAGATCGGCTAGCAGCCGCGTCGTGGCATCGGGAAGCGGCCGCAGTTGCGGTTTGGTCGCCTCGGTAAAATGCGCGATCACCATGGCATCGATCGGATCGGTCTTGGCGCGCTTGCCGAGGGCGTTGGCAAAGGCGCGCACCTGTGCCGGATTGACCACCACCACAGGCAGATCGGCGCCGGCCAATCCTGCGGCGACCACCGTCTCGAAGCCGCCGGTCGCCTCGATCGCCACCACCAGTGGCGGTCGCGCTTTCAGCCGCGCGATCAGATCATCGATCCCCGCACCATTGCGGGCAACCGCAAAACTCTCACCGCCCGGACGCATCGCCACGTCCAACCGATCTTTCGACACATCGATGCCAACATAAATCGCGTCCATCTGATCCCATCCTTGCGCAACCGGGCTTGCTGAGCGGCCCAAGCGACTGTTCGGGTTCGATGGAACGGCAAGCAAGGACCCGCGCTCTCCCACGGGCTTGGTGTCCCTCAGGTTACTCGGTCTCCCGCCTGCCACCGCTCCGCATAGCTTAGCAGAAACGGCGGGAGGCAAGTTACAAGGTAAGAGAAGTGCTACTGAAACATCACCGTGCCAATGGCCATGCTCACCGCAGCCTGTGTCGGATCGATCACCGGAATGCCCAGCGCATCCTCGAGCGCGCTGCGATGACGCGACATGCCCGCGCAGCCCATCACCACGGCGTTGGCGCCGTCCTCGTCCTTCAACTGGCGGCCGACCTTGATCATGCGCGCCAGCGTGTCGTCGCCGGAAGCCGCTTCCGCCACGGTCATGTTGAGCGGACGTTCGCCGGCGAAGCGATCCATCAGGCACATCTGGCGCAGATAGCGCATGTGCCGGCCGATCGAGCCTTGCGCCACCGCGATGACGCCGAAGCGGTCGCCGCGCGACAGTGCCGTCAGCACGCCGGATTCGGCGATCCCGAAGACAGGACGCTGCGTCGCCTCGCGGCACACATGCAGGCCGGGATCGGAATAGCAGGCGATGACAAAGGCATCGGCGGAATTATCCGCGGCCACCAGCCGGCTCAGCGGTATCGTGACGCTTTCGAGATCGGCCTGCGTTTGCACGCCCAATGGTCCTTCCGCCAGCGTGACGCATTCGATCTCGGGCCCGGCTTCGAACATCACCGGTTGCAACGCCTCCGCGAGGTTGCGCGTCACCTGCGGGTTGCTGTTCGGATTGACCACCAGAATCTTCTTGCGGGGCTGCATATTCGGCTCCTTGTCAGGACAGCAGTATTACCGGAAAGTGCCGACCGTCAAAGCCTGTAAAATGTTCGCATATCCGATCCAATCCCTGGAGTTCTGCCCTTGTCCGATCCCGTCTACGACCTCGTAATCCGTGGTGGCACCGTCGCCACATCGAGCGATGTATTTGCCGCCGATGTCGGTATTACCGGCGAGACCATCGTGGCGCTGGGCAGCGGGCTTGCAGCCGGCAAGACGGAAATCGATGCAACAGGCAAGCTGGTTCTGCCGGGCGGCGTCGACGCCCATGCCCATATCGAACAGCTCTCCGCTGCGGGCATCATGAATGCCGACACTTTCGAGAGCGCGACGCGCTCCGCGGCCTTTGGTGGCACCACCAGCATGATCTCCTTTGCCGCCCAGCATGTCGGGATGGATGTGCAAGAGGTCGTCACCGACTATACGGCGCTCGCAAAGAAGGGCGCGATGATCGATTACGCCTTCCACATCATCGTCTCCGATGTCACCGACAAGGTCATTGCCGAGGATATTCCGGCGCTGGTGAAGCAGGGCCATTCCTCGATCAAGATTTTCATGACCTATGACCGGCTCAAGGTCGACGACGAGAAGTTGCTGGATATCCTCGCCGCGGCGCGTGAGGCGAAGGCGCTGGTCTGCGTCCATGCAGAAAATCACGGCGTCATTGCCTGGATGGTGAAGCGCCTGATCGACAAGGGCTACACCGCGCCGAAATATCACGCCGTCAGCCATGCGCGGGTGTCGGAATCCGAAGCCTTCACGCGGCTGATCGCTTTCAGCGAATTGCTTGATCAGCCGGTGATGATCTTCCACGTCTCGACCCGCGAAGGCGCGGCGGTGATCCGCGAGGCGCGCGGCCGCGGCGTCAAGATTTTCGCCGAGACCTGCCCGCAATATCTGTTCCTCACTGCCGATGACATGGACAAGCCCGGCGCCGAAGGAGCGAAGTGGATGTGCAGCCCGCCGGCGCGCACCACGGACGATCAGGAAGCGCTGTGGCACGCGCTGGCCCTCGGCGATCTGCAACTGGTGTCGTCGGATCACGCGCCGTATCGCTATGACGAGACCGGCAAGCTGCGCGCAGGGCCGAACCCGACATTCAAGCAGGTCGCCAACGGTCTGCCGGGCCTCGAAGTTCGCCTGCCGCTGCTGTTCGACGCGATGGTGTCGAAAGGGCGTCTTGGTCTCTCGAAATTCGTCGAACTGACATCGACCGCACCGGCGCAGATCTACAATCTGCCGAAGAAGGGCTCGATCGCCATCGGCAACGATGCCGACATTGCGATCTGGGACCCCGTCCGCAAGGTGACGCTTACGGATGAGATGATGCACGATCTCACTGGCTTCTCGCCGTTCTCCGGGCGCACCGTCACCGGCTGGCCCGAGAAGGTGTTGTTGCGCGGCCGCGTGCTGGTCGATGGCAATACGTTCACCAGCAAGCCGGGCGAGGGACGCCTGATGCTGCGCGAGGGCGGCAAGGCCGCGACGCCGTCAGGCAGACTCGCCGCCGAGATGGATCCGGCGAAGAACTTTGGCGCAAAGTTGCTGTGATGCAGAACATGCTCGATCCCAATCTGCCGGCTTTTGCCGATATCCAGACGCCTGCGCTGGTGCTGGATGCGTCTGCGATTCAGCGCAACATCACGGCCATGGCCGAGTTCGCCAAAGCGCATGGCGTTGCGCTTCGCCCGCATGCCAAGACCCACAAGTCCACACGCATCGCACAGTTGCAGATCGAGGCCGGCGCGGTGGGCATTTCCTGCGCGACGGTCGCCGAGATCGAGGCTTTCGCGCAGGCAGGCATCACAGGGCTGTTGCTGACCACGCCGGTGGCCGACCGACCGAAGCTCGCGCGTCTGGCCGCTGTCGCGGATCACAGCGACATCAGCATCGTCGTCGATCACGCCGACCAGGTTCACGTGCTGCACGAATTGCTCGATGCGGGCAGCCGTCCGCTGCAGGTGCTGATCGATATCGATGTCGGCCAGCGCCGCACCGGCGTCGTTGACACAGCTTCGACACTCGCGCTGGCGCAATTGATCGAAGCCACGCCGGGCATGACATTCGGCGGCATCCAGGGCTTTGCAGGTCACGTGCAGCACATGATCGACTCGCAGGAGCGCAGGGCAGGTGCTGCGCGCGTGCGGGCTATGCTCGATGAGCATCTGCACGTGCTGGCGGAAGCGGGTATCAAGGCGGAGATCGTGACCGGCAGTGGCACGGGCGCCTGCGCCTATGATGTCACGGGCACCTATACGGAGCTGCAGGTCGGTTCCTATGTCTTCATGGATTCCGACTACGGCAAGTTGGAGCACGAGGGTGGTGCGCTGCCTTACGATCCAAGCCTGTTCATTCTCGCGACGGTCACGTCGGTCAATCGTGCCGGCGAATTCACCGTCGATGCCGGCGTCAAGGCGATGGCCTTCAATGGCCCGGTGCCGTCGCTGATGTTGGGTGTGCCGGAAGGTTCAACCTATCGCTTCGGCGGCGACGAGCACGGCATGATCACGATGCCGGCGGGGGCCGCGGCGCCGAAGCTCGGCAGTCGCGTGTTGTTGCTGACGACGCATTGCGATCCCACGGTGAATTTGCACGCGGCGTATCAGGTGGTTGGGCATAATAATGGCGTGGAGACCTGGCCGGTGCTGGCGCGGTATGGGGCGTGAGAACCTCTCCGCTGTCGTCCCCGCGCAGGCGGGGACCCATACACTCTAGAGATTTAGTTAGAACGCTGACCGTTGTAACTCTGCCGCCTCACCGCGTTGACCGTGGTTATGGGTCCCCGCCCCGCGCGCCTTCGGCGCGCTAGGCGGGGACGACAACTGAGTGTCAATGCGTCCCACCCAAAAACGCATCCGACACCGTCGGATCATTGATCAACGCCTGCGCCGTGCCTGAGGTCACAACGCGGCCGGTCTCCAGCAGATAGGCCCGATCGACGATCTTCAGCGTCTGCCGCGCCTTCTGCTCGACTAGCAGCACCGTCAGGCCTTCGTCGCGAAACTGCGCGATCATATTGAACAGCGTGTCGGTCATCAGAGGCGCCAGGCCGAGCGAGGGTTCGTCCAGCAATAGCAGCTTCGGCTTCGACAGCAGCGCGCGGCCAATCGCCAGCATCTGCTGCTCGCCGCCAGAGAGAAGACTGGCGAGACCGTCGCGGCGCTTGCCGAGGATCGGGAAGCGCTCCAGCATCTTCTCGACATCGGTCGTCGCCGCAGACTTGTCACTGCGCGTGTAGATGCCCATCAGCAGGTTTTCATGCACTGTCATGCGGGCGAGAATGCCGCGGCCTTCCGGCACCAGCGCGATGCCGCGGCGGAGATTCTTCTCGGCGGCATTCGGCACGAGCTTCTCGCCCTGATAGGTGATGTCGCCCTGGAACGGCAGCAGTCCCGCAATGGACCGCGCGATAGTGCTCTTGCCGGCGCCATTGGCGCCGAGCAGAGCCACGATCTCGCCCTGCTTGATGTCGAGATCGACGCCGCGCACCGCGGTGATGGCGCCGTAGCGGACCTGCAAGCCTCGGATGGTGAGCATCAGTCGTCCTTTCCGAGATAGGCGTCGAGGACGACAGGGTTGGCGCGTACTTCCTCGGGCTTGCCTTCGGCGATCAGCACGCCAAAATCGAGGACATAGAGATAGTCGCAGAGCCGCATCACGAAATTCATGTCGTGTTCGATCAGCAGGATGGTGAGGCCGGTGTCGCGGAGCCGGATCATCAGCGCGCGGATCTCCTCGGCCTCGTCGTGGTTCATGCCGGCGACGGGTTCATCCAGCAGCAGCAGCTTCGGCCTGGCGGTGACGGCGCGCGCCATCTCCACCTTGCGCTGGATGCCGTAGGGCAGGGATTTCGCCGGGCGGTCGCGCAGTTCGGTGAGGCCGAAGAACGCCATCACTTCCTCGGCGCGTTCCTGCGCTGCCGGATTGGCCCAGGAGATCGGCAGCAGACGCCGCCACGCGCTTTCGCTATGCGGCTGCGCCACCAGCAGATGCTCCCAGACCGTCATGCTGCCGAACAGCCGGATGTTCTGGAAGGTACGGGCGATGCCCTCGCGCACGATGCGATAGGACGGCCACTGCGTGACGTCGACGCCCTTGAGTTTGACTTCGCCGGCATCGGCGCGGTAGGCGCCGGTAATGGTGTTGAACAAAGTCGTCTTGCCGGCGCCGTTCGGACCGATCACGCCGACGATCTTGCCTTCCGGCACTTCGCAGACCATGCCCGACAGCGCATGGATGCCGCCGAACGTCTTGGTGACACCGGTGAGTTGAAGCAGGGGCGTGCTCATGCCGCGGCCCTCCGGAAGGTCAGTGTGCGGATCAGCGAGCGATCGAGAATGCCCTGACGCCGGACCAGCAGCACGACGATCAGCAGCGTGCCGAAGGCGGCGAGCCGCCAGTCGGCGATCGGACGCAGGAATTCAGGCAGGAACACCAGCAGCAATGAGCCGACCAGCGAGCCCGGTCCGACGGTGGAGCCGCCGAGGATCACAGCCAGCACGAATTCGATCGAGCGATCGAAGCCGAAATTGGCCGGCTCGATATAGACGTTGTGATGCGCGAACAATCCGCCGGAGACGGCGGCCACGGCGGCGCCGACACCGAAGGCACCGATCTTGGTCACGGTGGTGTTGAGACCGATCAGGCCGGCGGCGGTTTCGTCGTCATGGACAGCCTGCATTTCCAGCCAGACGCGCGAGCGCTCCAGCAGCATCACCGCGATCAGGATGCCGCCGGCCCACAGCCAGACATAGCCGACCGAGATGTGCTGCATGCCGCGATAGCCGCCGGAGCCGCCCATGGCGTCGAAGTTGAGGAAAAAGCTGCGCACCATTTCGCCAAAGCCGACGGTGGCCATCGCGAGATAGATGCCTTTCAATCTCAAAGCAGGGAAAGCAACGATGGCACCGATGATGCCGGCGGCGATCGCCGAGATCACAAGTGCGAGCGTCAGCGGTACGTTCAGCGCGACGGTGAGATACGACGACAGATACGCGCCGATTCCCATGAAGGCGCCGTTGCCGAGCGAGAGCTGGCCGGTGGCGAGGATGATATAGACGCTGAGTGCGCCGAGCAGGAGAATGCCGGACTCGGCGAGCAGGCTTGCATAATAGGTCGACATCAGACGCGCTGCCCCTGATCGGATCGCGCGCCGCCGAGCAGGCCCTGCGGACGCAGCAACAGAATGAGGATCATGAAGCCGTAGACGACGAAGTCGCGCACCTGCGAGCCGCCGTAAGCGACGGTCAGCACTTCGGCGATGCCGATCAAGGGACCCGCGACCAGCGCGCCCCAGATCTGGCGCGTGCCGCCGATCACCATCACGGCGATGGCCTTGAGGCCGATCTCGACGCCGAGATAGGGCGTGATGGTGCCGTAATGCAGCGCGATCAACACGCCGGCTACGCCGGCGAGCGAGCCCGACAGGATGAAGGCCAGCATGGTCAGGCGGTCAGCGGAGACGCCCAGGATTCGTGCGACTTCGCGGTTCTCGGCGACGGCGCGCAGCGCGCGGCCCATCGGGGTCTTCTGCACGATATAGGCGACCAGCGCGACCAGCACGACGGTGGCGACGAGAACGATCAGCTGCATCTCGCCGATATTGACAGGGCCGAACGCATATTGCTTGCCGAAATACTCGTCGGGGAGCTGGGCAGGATCGGAGCCCCAGATATTGGTGGCGACATTCTGCAGGATGATCGAGAAACCCAGCGTCGACAGCATCGGCGTCACCAGCGGCGCGTCGCGCAGTGGCTGGTAGCCGATCTTCTCGATGGCAATGGCGATCACGGCTGCACCGAGCATGCCGCCGAGCACGGCGACCGGAAGCGGGAAGCCCGCGGTGATCAGCGTGAAGCCGAGATAGCCGCCGATCATGAACAGTTCGGCAATCGCGAGATTGAGAATGCCGAGAATGCCCATCACGAGCGAGAACGACAGCGCCAGCAGCGTATAGACCGCTCCGAGCGTCAGTCCGTTGACGAGTTGCTGTATCAGCATGGGGATTGCAATCGTTAAATCAGGTGGTCGTCATCATGACTGCGGCCGGGAGGACTTCCCGGCCGCAGCGGCGTGGATCATGTGAGAGATCAGCAGGCCGGGTGACCGGGCGCCGAGCTGCAGCCCTTGACCTTGGTGTCCCAGGCGCCGTTCTGGCCCTGCAGCACGTAGAAGGCCTTGATCGCGTCGCCGTCGTCATTGAAGCCGATCGGGCCGCCGAGACCGGCGAAGCCTTCGAGCTTGACAAGGTGATCGCGGATCTTGGTGCGGTCGGCTTCGAGATCGGCCGGCTTGCCGGTGACGCCAGTCTTCTTGATCGCTTCGATATACATCGAGACGATCTCGTAGATGTTGGCGTCATACATCGAGGGCTCGATGTCCTTCGGCAGGCCCGATTCCTTGCGCAGCAGCGGCGTCAGGGTTGCCGTGAACTTCTCGGGTGCCGGGCCTGTCATGGTGGCGTAGAAGGTCGCGGGCGCGATCACCGGGATTTCCGGCGCAGCCTTGAGAATCGCCGACGAGATCAACTGAGTGGCGCCGACGACCGGCTTGATCAGACCCTGGCGCTTCATCTCGCGCAGCACGGTGATGGCCTGGCTGTAATCGGCGCTGACAACGACGCCGTCGGGATTCAGGGCCTTCAGTTTGGTGACCTGTGCTGACACATCGAGGTCGCCGGTGTTGAACGACAGCAGATCGTTCTCGTTGGCGACGATGATGTCATTGGCCTTCAGTACAGCCGGCATGATCACCTTGCCGACGGTGGACGCCGTGGCGTCCTTGGCGTCGAAGATCACGGCGACGGTCTTGATGTTGAAGGCCTTCTTGTAGAAAGGCACGGTGGTCTTGGCGAGCACGCCTTCGTCGATGGTGTTACGGAATGCCCACGGACGGTTGAGTTTCGCCACGCCCGGCTTCGAGGAGGCCTGCGAGGTGGAGACCACCTTCATTTCATTGGCGACCGGGAAGGTCACTTCGGCGGCGCTCGAGGTCAGCGGGCCGGCCACGGCAAGAACCTTTTCGTCGCCGGCCAGCTTGCGCAGCGAGCTTGCGGCCTGCGCCGGCTTGGCGGCGTCGTCGAGAATGGTGATCTTCAGCTTCGCGCCATTGATGCCGCCGGCATCGTTGGTCTGCTGTTCCAGCATCTTCAGCGTCACGGTGTTGCTGCGGCCCCACTCGGCGAACGGACCGGAGCTCGGCACCACCGCGCCGATGGCGATTTCCTGCGCCCATGCCTGACCGCCAACCATGGCGGAGAGCGTGACGGCGGCAACTGTGCCCAATACGCGCGGCAAATTCGATTTGATCCGTGACATCGACGATCGTCCTCTTCTGCTGATGCTTTTGCTGCAGTGATCCGCAGCATAATCCAGATAAAGATTTCTATGCATGCCATGTGCCATCGCCGGCTGTGACAGCGGAATGACAGCGTTGGTCGGATCGTCCAATAAATTTCAGGCTTTGACAATCGTCATTCTGAGTATCTTTATAAAATAGTTCTCTTAAGAAGCTAATTTATGCGGCAGTGCGGCCCGGAAATGCAGCAATTCGAAGCTGGCGGGAATGCGCGCAATTGCCTGTTTCACGGGTGTTTGGTGTTGCGGGCGCGTCGCGGCTGATTCCCGCGTCGTCCTTGGGCAGGCGGGGGCTGCGCTCCCCCGGTGCCGTTTTGTCGCAGCAATGGCGACGCGGGCAGTGGCTATCCCCGGGGCCTTGGCCGGGTGCAACCGCCGGTCCTGACGCGGGTCAGATTGCAGGCCGGATTCAGCCCTTGCGCGGCTTGCCGCGCTTGGCGACGGCGATTGAATGCGCCTCGGGCGAGAGCTGCTTCACATTGGTGTCGGCCAGATAACGCTGCAACGCAATGGCGCGGTCGCTGGAATCGACGAGCCGCTGCACCATGTCCAGCAACTGGTGGAATTCCCGGGTGCCGAGGCAACCGAACTGCACGTCGTTGACCTGTGCCTGAGTCGGCGCGAGCCGCTCCAGCAGTTCGGCGCCATGCGGCGTCACCACGAGGCTGATGCGGCGGCGGTCGCCGGTGTGCGAGGTCTTGGTGATCAGCCCTTTGGTTTCGAGCTTGTTGGTCACGGTGGTGACGAAGGCGCCGCTCAGATGCAGGTGATCGGCGACGGCGCGTACATGGACGTCGCCTTGCGCCGACAGATGCCGGATCGAAATCAGGGTCGTGTATTCGATGCCGGCGAGGCCGATGACGGCGGCGTGGCCTTCGCGCAAGGTCTGGTGGCGGACCAGAAAGCCGAACAGGCTATGGACGAGGCGGCGGAACTGGGCGTCCGAGCCGTCCACCAGTAGCTCCGGACGGGAGACCGTCAATGCGGCGCGGGACGCCGGCCGGCCTGTGGCAGGCTTCTTGCTGATCTCCTTGCCAACTGATTTGCCGATCGAAGTGGAACGCGCTGCGGATTTGGCCACGTGATGATCCCATGTATCAAAACTTGCCCGAGCTTGGCGGCTTCGCGCGGTAATTGCAATCACGACGAATGATGCAGGTGTGCGAATGCCACAGGTCCGCTTGACAACGGATTCAAAATAGCTTCGGATGATAGCTATTAATGGTGATGACCGGCACGCGGCCGGCAGCATGTGACGGAGAAAAGTGATGAACAAGGCATTTGGATCCGGTGCGGCAGTTGCCGGCGTCAAGACTGGCGCCCAGCATGTCGCCGCTGTGCGCGACGGTCGTGCGGTCTATCTCGACGGCAAGAAGGTCGATGACGTCTCGACCCATCCGGCCTATCGCCATGCGGTCGCCTCGGCCGGCGCGCTGTATGACTATCAGGCCGACCCCGCCAATATCGAACGCATGACCTTCGATATCGGAGGCGGCCGCCGGGTCAATCGCGCCTGGCAACTGCCGACCAGCTACGCGGAACTGGTCGAGCGCCGCAAGGCGCTGGTGGAATGGGCCGAACTGTCCGGCGGCTTCCTTGGCCGCTCGCCCGATCACGTGGCCTCGTCCATGTCCGGCATGATGATGGGCATCGGGGTGTTCGACAATTACGACCCGAAACGCGCACAGGCGTTCCGCGATTGGTACGACTACGCCCGCAAGAGCGACCTGTTCCTGACCTATGTGATCAACAACGTGCAGGGCGATCGCTCCAAGGCGTTCGGCGATCAGGGCAAGAATGCGCAGGACATGGTCGCGCGCATTGTCGACGAGGATGCGTCGGGCATCACCATCCGCGGTGCAAAACTGTTCGCCACGTCAGCCATCATGGCCAACGAGATCTTTGTCGGCTCCGGCCAGCCGCTGCGGCCGGGCGAGGAGCATCTGGCGTTCTCCTGCGCGCTGCCGATGGGGACCAAGGGCCTCAAGATGCTGTCGCGGAAATCGTTCGAGGCCCATGCGCCGAACGAATACGACAATCCGCTGGCCTATCGCTATGACGAGAACGACGCGCTGGTGTTCTTCGACGACGTGAAAGTGCCGTGGGAGCGCGTGTTCCTGCTCCGCAACACCGACATGTGCCGCGCCCAGCTCCATGACACACCGGCCCATGTCTACCAGAACTATCAGGCGCAGATCCGCCTGTCGGTGAAGCTGCGTTTCCTGGTCGGCCTTGCGCGCGGCATCGCCAAGACCATCGGCACGATCAATTTCCCGCCCGTGGTCGATACGCTCGGCAAGCTGGCCTCGCAGGCAGCGCTGATCGAGGGCATGGTGCTCGGCATGGAAGCCGGCGGCGCCATGCGCGGCGACTACTATCTGCCCAACAAGCATCTGCTCTATGCGGCGCAGGTGCAATCGCAGGAGATGTATCCGCAGATCATCAGCACGATCCGTGAACTCGCCGGCGGAGCGCTGCTGATGCTGCCGTCGTCGGTGGATGATTTCAGCAATCCGGAAATCGCGGACATTATCGGGCTGACGCAAATCTCGCCGGCGATGTCGGGCCAGGACCGCGTCAAGCTGTTGAAGCTGACCTGGGACGCCGTCGGCTCCGAATTCGCCTCGCGCCATCTGCAATATGAGATGTTCTATGCCGGCGCGCAGTTCGTCACCCGCGGCCATAGCTACCGCACCTATGACTGGGAGCGCGCTGCGGGCATGGCCGAGAAGATGACGGCGAAATATGATTTGCCGGAGTTCGGTGGGGCGAAGTAAGGCGAAAGCCCCTCAGGTGTCATCCCCGCGAAGGCGGGGATCCATACACGCTGGCACGCTGGTTGAGACGACGTAGTCGTGGCTCTGCCGTCTCTCTCTTAAGCTGACCGTGGTTATGGGTCCCCGCCCCGCGCGCGCCTTTGGCGCGCTAGGCGGGGACGACAACTGAGAGTGGTCGCTAAATCAATGCACCGCCGCGCCCGAGAAATCCCGCGGCAATCTCGTCTCCGCCACGCGCACATTCCGCATACCCGCTGGCGTGTTCCGGCTGCGGCCGACGAAGCGCGGCACGCCGTCGGTGATCACGGCGCTCACCGCCGGCACGTCGCCATTCACAAGCGCCGATAGCGCATCGTTCCGCGAGCCGCCGGCGCAAGCGTCGATCAGCACCACGTCGGCATCCTTGCCGGGCTTCAGAAATCCGCTGTTGAGCCGATAGACCGTGGCATTGTTGCCTGTCGCAGCCGCGATCGCCTGTTCGGGCGGCATGCCGCCCAGGCTGGCGAGATGGCTGATGGTGTAGAACATGCCAAGCGGCATGATCCCGCTGCCGGTCGGTGTGTCCGTCGCGATCAGCAGGCGCTCCGGTTGTTTGGCTTCGTCGAGCAGTTTCGCCGTCAACAGCGCGGTGCGCAGATTGCCGGCCGTGCAGAGCTGCAGCGCGATGTCGCTTTCATTCACCAGCCGCGCGAAGCCGGCTTCCGGCATCGCCACCGGGCCGCCATTGACGTGAAACGACACGCTCGGATTGGACTTCAGCACATGTTCGGCCCAGATTCCCGATGAGCCGGGGATCGACGAGCCGCCGGTATGCATGGTGGTGACCATGCCGAGCTGGCGTGCGGCGAGCATCAAGGGTGCGTAGTCGAATGGCGTCTCGAATGCGCCGAAGCCGGCTTTCGCAAGCCACAGCCCGGCCTTCACCAGTTCTTCCAGATCGGCCTCTGTCAGTACCGGCTCAAGGATGATCGAGCCGGCATGCACGCGCATGCCGCCGGGGCGATAGTCGAGGAAACAGGCACGCGCGGCCAGCGCCAGTGCCTTCACGCCGGCGGGATCCTTGGGGCGTCCGGGGACGTGTACTTCGGACGCTGTGATGGACGTGGTCGTGCCGCCATGCACGTAGCTTTCGAGATAGCCGACCACGCGCTGCCTTGGCGTGTAATCCCCGAAGGTAATGTGCACATGGCTGTCGATCAGGCCGGGAATCGCCGTCGTGCCGGCGGCGTCGATCACCACATCGGCCGATGACACCTGGTCCGATGACAGCGTGCCGATCGCGCTGATGCGGCCATCCTGCATCAGGATGCAGTCGCCGTCGGCGAACGGCGCCTTGAGATCACCGGTGACGATGGTGCCGATATTGACGATGGCCGTTTTCATACCCGTCTCCGCAATCTCAAGGCCGTCCAAGGCCGCACAAAGCTGCAGCCTAGCGCAAGCCGTCCTTGCCGCCGATATCCCTGGCATTCAACCCGCCGACCCGCGCATTGAGGCGCCCGCGATTGGCGAGACAGACGATCAGCGCAACTTCATCGGCGGCCGGCGCATCGGGGGGCAGCGTCACCGAGACGCCGTCGTAATGCGAGCGGACATAGAGCGCGTCCTTGTGCGCCAGGGGAACGTCGATCAGGCAGCCGGGAGCGGCGAGCTTGGTGAAAGAGGGGATCCACGCTTCGGCGCCGCCGACGGCCTCGCGCAGCGGCGTGGCGAAGGTCGTGGTCAGCATCGCATTGGCGTGTTCGAGTTCGCCGCCGAGCCCGACGACGCCGCCCTTGCCGTAGCTTTCCACCTTGTACGACCCCATCGCTTCAACCGCGAGCTTGGCCAGCACGGCGCCGACCTCGACGCTGGCGGCAATTGCCTCGGAGAGGTCTCCGACATAGCGTCCGGCATAGGGGTTGGCGACGATGGCCACGGCGGCAACGCGGCGCAGCGGCTGGTCGTGCCGGTGGCCTGCTTCAACCTCCTTGTGGTCGGTGAAGCAGAGCAGGCGCCTGATATCGAGTTTCATGGTGTTCTCCCGTCGGATTTGGCGCCGATCCTGACCCAGTAAATGCATTTGATCAATAGCTTCGTTTAGAAGGTATGCGGAATCGCTTGACGCGGCAGCGGGCCCCGGCCAATTCTGTACCGGTCGATCATCAGGAAGCGGTATGTCTCGTTCCAAGGTTGCGCCGCTTTCCAAAACGTCGGCACTGCGTAAATCCGGCAAGGCCCTGGCCAAGCCCGCGGTGAAGGCGGGGGCCAAAACCGCGCTCAAGGCAAAACTTCCGGCGCCGGCGTTGACCACGTCGCGCAAGGCGCTGCTGGTCGATGGCTCCGATCATGCATTCCGGCAACTCGTGCACACATTGCTGGCGTTCCTCGCGCGTCACGAGACCGTGCGTGAGGGGCATGCCGCCGCGATCGGCCTCGCCGGCATCGAATACACCGTGTTGATCTCGGTGAAATATCTGGCCGCTGAAGGCGATGTCAGCGTGCGCGAACTCGCAGCGCATCTGCATCTCAGCGGCGCTTTCGTCACCACGGTGTCCAACAAGCTGCAGCAGATGGGCCTGCTCGACAAGCTCGTGGATCCCGCCGATCGCAGGCGCCTGCGCCTCATGGTGACGCAGGCCGGCGACGCGCTGCTGGCGAGCCTCAATCCGACGCAGCGTCAGGTCAACGACGTACAGTTCGATTGTCTCAACGCGGACGAATTTCATCAATTGCTGGGAAGCGTCGAGCGTCTGGTCGAATCCAGCGAGCGTGCCATTGCGCTGCAACGCTATCTGCAGCCGCGTGGCCTGGATACTCCAGCGCCATCGCGTGGCGGCGAAAGGCCCGCACGTCGCAAAAAGATATAAACCTGCGGTCCTTGTTACGAATCGCACCCGAATGGTGCGGCACCGGTATGGAATGCCGATATCGGGCGATTGAATCGCTTGCGACGACATGAGACATAATGTCACTCAGGTCGCTGCGAGGAAGACATGTCCCAGCTTGATGCATCCCCAACGCCACAGCCGGCGCCGCCACAATCTGTTGCGCCGCCACCCGCGCAGCCTGCGGCGCTGACGCCAGCGCAGCAGACGTGGCGTCGTCTTGCGATTCCGTTGCTGGCGGTTGCTGCCGCGCTTGTCTTTATCGTTCTGGCCACCACACGCTGGGACATCTGGATGGGCAACCGGGCGGTGCAGACCACCAACGATGCCTATATACGCGCGCAGACGACGCGGCTGTCGAGCCGCGTGGCCGGTGCCGTGAAAGCCGTACCGGTGAACGACTTCCAGCACGTCAAGGCCGGCGACCTGCTGATCCAGATCGATCCCGCGGATTACGAGGCGCAGGTGGCGCAGGCCGAGGCTGGCGTCGCCGGTGCGCAGGCAGCCCTGGACAATCTCGCCAATCAGGTCGAGCTGCAATATGCCACCATCGCGCAGGCCGAGGCGCAGCGCGTGTCTGCGCAAGCGCTCGAAGTGCAGGCACAGCAGGAGCGGGAACGCCAGGCCTCGCTGACGCAGACCGAAGCCGGCACGCGGCAGCGCTTCGAACAGGCAACTGCCGCCTATGCCAAGGCACAGGCCGATGTAAAGGCGAGTGGCGCGGTGATCGCTGCGCAAAAACATCAGCTCGAAGTTCTCGCCGGCACGCGCAAACAGCGGGCTGCCGATCTGCTCGGCGCCAAGGCGACGCTGGAAGCGGCGAAGCTGCGCCTCGGTTACACGAAGATCGTGGCGCCCTTCGATGGCGTGGTCAGCGAGCGTCAGGTGCAGCCGGGCGATTATGTCAATATCGGTTCGAGCCTGATCAGCATCGTGCCGCTGCCCGACGTCTATGTGATCGCCAATTTCAAGGAAACGCAGCTCACGCGCGTGAAGCCCGGCCAGCCTGTGGACATCGTCGTCGATACGTTCTCGGCGGAGACGCTGCGTGGCCGCGTCGAGCGGGTCTCGCCGGCGTCGGGATCGCAATTCGCCTTGCTGCCGCCGGATAACGCCACCGGCAATTTCACCAAGGTCGTGCAGCGCGTGCCGGTCCGCATCACGCTCGACAAGGGACAGCCGCTGCTCGACCGGTTGCTGCCGGGCATGTCGGTAACCGCCAGCATCAACACCGACGCGCCGGCGGCCGGCAATGGCGGAAAGTAAGGTCATCGAAAGCGGCCCGGTCTCGACCGGGGGCGTTTCGCATCATCCGATCTTTGCGGTCGGCGCGGTGCTGCTTGGCGCGTTCCTCGCCAACTTCGATACGCGTATCTTCTCCATCGGTCTCGCCGATCTGCGCGGGGCACTGGGGCTGAGCTTCGACGAAGGCGCGTGGCTCTCCACCGCCGGCACCGCGTCGCAGATCTTCATCGCGCCGGCGGTGGCCTGGATGGCCACCGTATTCGGGCTGCGCCGCGTGCTTGGCATCCCCGCTCTGGTCTATGCGGCGATCTCGCTGATGATCCCGCTGGTGCGCGACTACAATCTGCTGCTGGTGCTGAACATCGTGCACGGCATGCTGCTCGGCACCTTCGTGCCGGCAACGCTGCTGATCATCTTTCGCAATCTGCCGATGCAATGGTGGCTGCCGGCCATTGCGATCTACGCGATCCGCGTCGGCTTCACGCTCAATTCCGGCACCGCGCTGGTCGGCTTCTATGTCAGCCACATCGGCTGGCAATGGATGTTCTGGCAGGATGTCATCATCGCGCCGCTGCTGGCGCTGTTCGTCTGGCTCGGTACACCACGCGAGCCGATCAATCGCTTCGTGCTGTGCGAGGCCGATTGGGGCGGCATGCTCTTGCTCGGCACCGGCATGGCCATGATCTATGCCGGGCTCGATCAGGGCAACCGGCTGGACTGGCTGGGTTCGGGTACGGTGGTGGCGCTGCTTGGCGGAGGCGCGGTCCTGACCGTCGGCTTCTTCATCAATGAGTCGGTGGTCAAACGGCCATGGGCGCATGCCGAAGTGCTGCTGTCGCGCAATATCGGTCTCGCGCTGCTGACGATCATTCTTTACACCATGACCAGCCTGTCCAATTCGTCGCTGGCGCCGAATTTTCTCACCAACATCGCGCTGTTGCGGCCGGAACAGTCCGGCATGTTGTTTCTGCTCTATGCCGTCGTGCCGATGATCGTGCTGGTGCCGCTGTCGATCTGGCTCATTCGCTATTACGACGTGAAGCTGACGCTGATCATTGGCCTTGCGGCATTCGCCGCCGCCGCCCTCCTGGGCACGCAGCTCACCCATGAATGGGCGCTTGGCGATTTCATCCCGATGGTG
The DNA here is from genome assembly GCF_034044155.1 of Tardiphaga sp. 42S5. Taxonomy (NCBI): domain Bacteria; kingdom Pseudomonadati; phylum Pseudomonadota; class Alphaproteobacteria; order Hyphomicrobiales; family Nitrobacteraceae; genus Tardiphaga; species Tardiphaga sp. 42S5. Next base: position 2,615,573 of record NZ_CP139027.1, read on the forward strand.
ATGTTGCAGTCGCTTGGGCAGAGCTTCACGCTGCTGCCCATCGTGATCATCGCACTGTCGAATTCCGATCCGTCGCGCGCCACCGCCTTTGCAGCCTATATCCAGGTCTTCCGACTCGGCGGCGCCGAGATCGGCATCGCGCTGATGGGCACCTGGCTGCGCGTGCGCGAGCAGATCCATTCGAACCTCCTCGGCCAGCATGTCGCCAGCGGCGATGCCGATGTCGTTGGCATTCTCGCCAAACTTACCGGCCGCTTCGCCAGCCATGGCGAGGGTCTCGCACAAGCGCGCGGCATCGGCACGCTGGCAAGTCTCGTGCAGCGCGAAGCCAATACGCTGGCCTATATCGACGGCTTCTGGCTCACCTTTTGGTTCGCGATGGCGGCGCTGATCACCGTGTCGCTGATCGGTAATGCGCCGAAGGGCCCGTTCACGCCGAAGCCGCGAGGGTGAGGGGGAGGATCTCTCTCGTCATTCCGGGGCGCATGAAAGCGGCGAAGCCGCTGCAATGCGACCCCGGAATCCCGGAGTGTTCAGCGCAAAACAGGTTGGGATTCCGGGCTCGGTCCCGTCGCCTGCGGCGCTGGTCCCGCCCCGGAATGACAGTGTGGGGTGGCAAGACAGCGCCAGATATTTTTTCCTATCTCCCGTTGACAACATCCCTGCATGGACTATATTCCCCTCTGTCCTGTCCCACCGAGAGGGGCGATCGCGATCGTCACGTTCGCGGGGCAGGGTGCGGTGGACGCCGGAGATGCGGCGTTACGCGGTTCACGGGTGACGTCTGTCTTCGGGCAGGACGGATCTGCGCCAGCACTGCCACTGGCAAGGAGACGGCCGACCTTCGGAATGGACAGACCCCTGGACAGTGTGACGGACGACCAAGTCAAAACGTGTCCGGCCTATTCGCTTGAGGCTCCCTTCCCATCGCCTTGGGACTTTAATTCGGCGATCGGATCGTTCGCTGAGGCAAAGTGCAAGCAACCGAAAAAACACCGCAGGCGGAACGTCGGGCACTTGCTCGGCGCCTCCGAAAGTCCTGATGCATTATCCTTGCGGAAGACCGCATCGCATCAGGCCCAAGGGTGCAACGGGCACCCGGCGTTCCGCACGCCCTCTCACAAGGGGGCGGGAATGCAAGCGACGACGGCGCCCCCGCGCCGCAAACAATGGGGGCGATGACGCATGTCTGCAGAACAGTGGCTGTTTGAAATTTGGATCAGCAATGACGCGCAGGCGTTCGTGGAATCCCCCCGCCTGGCGAAGCTTCGCTTCGCGCGGGGGGAGGGATAAGAGAAGCGTCGCTAATCCTGCAGCTCGTTCACCTTGCTCACCCAGATACGCACGTCAGTGAGCACCTGCGGCAGCACGTCCTTGACCTCCTGCACGGTCATGCCGGCCTTGATGCGGGGATCGTAGAGGATGTTGAGGATGTACTGGTCGTAGACGTCGAAGAAGCCCATCTGGACGTTGTCGTTGAACATCGTCCACGGCACCGTACTGGTATCGTTGATCGGGCCCAGCGACTGCAGCAATTCCTCATAGGCGCAATCGAGAAAGACGAAGTCGCCATTGTCGACGGTGAGGATCACGTCGGAGCGTTCGATCTCGAAGGCCTCGTTCTTGCGGAAGCCGGACAGGCATTGCGGGTCGAGGGAGTCGCGGATCTCGTTGGCCCGGTCGGTGCCATAGAAGGTCGAGATGGTGCGATAGAGATCGCGGTCGCGCACCAGCTTCACCAGCACATTGGCGTCGTCGCGGTTGTCCGCCATGGCGATGTTGAGATGCTGCACCCGGCGCGCGATGTCGGTCACAACCTTGGCGATTTGAGCCTTGCGGTCGGCACGGCCCTCGGCGAAGACCCGCACCGGAAGCTCATATTTGCGGATGCGGTCGACGCGGCCGGCGAGGTGATACTCGGCGCCAAAGGCGGTCTTGAAAAAACCGTCGATGATCTCGCTGTCGGTAAAGGTCTTCTTCTCGGTGCGCTGGCGTGCGGTAACGGCGGGCGGCTCGCTCGCACCGGCATAAGACGGCTGCGGCACGAAGGCGGTCAAAGACGCTAGCGCCAGCAGCGCGGCAATCGTCCGGACGATGAATCGATCTGGTGTCGGGGCGGGCATTATTACTCAAGTTCTCGCAATGCGCGTATTTGCGCAAGCGTTCAGTGCCGCCCCCGCGGACAATTCGAAGGCTTCCCGCAGGAAGCCTTCGTTCTCAGGTCAAGCTCAGTTCTTGACGATGACCGTCGCGCCGACCGAGACGCGGTTATAGAGATCGGTGACATCGTCATTGGTCATGCGGAAGCATCCCGAGGACACGGCCTGCCCGATGGTCTCCGGCTCGTTCGAGCCGTGAATGCGGTACAGCGTCGAGCCGAGATACATGGCGCGGGCGCCGAGCGGGTTGTCGATGCCGCCGGGCATGTGGCGGGGCAAATCGGGCCGGCGGGCGAGCATCTGGGCCGGCGGGGTCCAGCTCGGCCATTCCTTCTTGGCGGTGACGCGGTGGACGCCGCCCCAGCGGAAGCCATCGCGGCCGACGCCGATGCCATAGCGCAGCGCCTGGCCACCCGGCTGCACCAGATAGAGCCGGCGCTCAGCGGTGTTCACAACGATGGTCCCCGGGGCGTAATTGCTGTGGAAGCCGACGGTCTGGCGCTGGATCGGGCCAGAGCTGTTGCCGCCGCCATTGCCGAAATTGGAGAAGAAGTTGGAGAGCGACGGGCCGTCGTCGACCTCGAAGTCCTGCGCCGGCGGCTGGTTGCGAACGCGTGCATCGGCAGGAAACGCAATTGTGGTGAACGCGGCTGCGGCAAAAAAGAGAGCAAAAAGGCGCTTCATCATGGTCCTCGCCAGAAAAAATTGAGGCCCAAGACAGGCCATAAATCGCCCCGATCCGCAACCCACGGCCGTGTGAGGACAGCCCGGATGGAGCGATAATAACCGGCGTTCAGCCCGCCCCGCGGCCCTCACAACGAAGCCTTGCGTTCCGACCCTTTGACGGGCCCTCCGAACAATGGTTCATCAGCCCCCGAGATCAAGAAACCGAGATACGACCCTGAATCAAACGGAGTGAGACGATGAACGGTGCGGAAAGCCTGGTGCGGACATTGGTGGCGGGCAATGTGGATGTCTGCTTTGCCAATCCGGGAACGTCGGAAATGCATTTCGTTGCGGCGCTCGACCGCGTCGAAGGCATGCGCTGCGTGCTCGGCCTGTTCGAAGGCATCGTCACCGGCGCGGCGGATGGCTACTTCCGCATGAAAGGCACCCCGGCCTCGACGCTGCTGCATCTCGGTCCCGGCCTCGCCAATGGCCTCGCCAACCTGCACAACGCCAAGAAGGCCAATTCGGGCATCGTCAACATCGTCGGCCAGCATGCCGTCTATCACATCGAATACAACGCGCCGCTGACCTCGGACATCGAGGGCCTCGCCCGTCCGATGTCGCAGTGGGTGCACACCTCGCCGGATTCCAAGTCGGTGGCCAAGGACGGCGCCGCAGCAATTGCCGCCGCCAAGGATCGCCAGATCGCGACGCTGATCCTGCCCGCTGACACCGCATGGGGCGCGGCTGATGGTGTGGCGCCGGTGCCGGCCGAGAAGCAGAGCGCCGGCTATTCGGCGCAGGCCGTCGAGACTGCCGCCAAGATCATGAAGGACGGTGGCGCCTCGACACTGCTGCTGATGACCGGCCAGGGGCTGACCGAAAAGGGCCTGGCGCTGGCCGAGCAGATCGCCGGCAAGACCGGCTGCAAGGTGATGGGCCAGACCTACAATCCGCGCATGGCGCGCGGTCGTGGCCGCTTCTCCATCGATCGCATTCCCTATGTGATCGAAGCCGCACTTCCGCTGCTGAAGGACTTCAAGAACATCGTGCTGGTGGAAGCCAACGATCCCGTGGCCTTCTTCGCTTATCCGAACAAGCCGAGCATGCTGAAGCCGGAAGGCTGCGAAGTGCATCGCATCACCGCCGGCGGCGAGAACTCGATCGCTGCGCTGGAAGCGCTGGCCGGCGCGCTCGGTGCCAAGCCGTCGGATGTGAAGCCGCAGAAGCTCGCCGAATTGGTGAAGCCGACCGGCGCGCTGAACCACACCACGATTGCGCAGGCGATTGCCTATGCGATTCCTGAAAACGCCATCATGGTCGATGAGTCGCTGACCACCGGCCGCGGCTTCTTCCCGCCGACCGCAGCGGCTGCGCCGCATGACTGGCTGCAGAACATGGGTGGCTCGATCGGCTTCTCGACCCCGGTCGCCACCGGCGCCGCCGTGGCCTGCCCGGATCGCAAGGTGATCTGCATGGTCGGTGACGGCAGCGCGATGTACACGCTGCAGTCGCTGTGGACCCAGGCCCGCGAAGAGCTCGACATCACCACCATCGTGTTCGCCAACCGCAAGTATCAAATCCTGCTCGGTGAATTCGCCGGCGTCGATGCCGGCGAGCCCGGCCAGCGCGCCCTCGATATGCTCAACCTCGACCGTCCGACGCTCGACTGGGTGTCGCTCGCCAAGGGCATGGGCGTCCCCGGCGTCTCGGTGTCCAACGTCGACGACTTCAACAAGGCGCTCGCCAACGCGATCGCAGCGAAGGGCCCGAAGCTGATCGAAGTGGTGATGTAAGCAGCGGGTATCACCGCAGCTGACAAATACCCCGCTACCAGATGGGTGGCTGCCAAATAGAGAAAGGCTCCGGATCACTCCGGAGCCTTTTCAGTACTGTTCCCTACTGACGAAATGATACCAATGGAAACACGTTCCGATTTTCCGCCACAAATCCACGCAGCGCTTTCTCCGGCAGGGATTGTGCCCTGCAACCTGGGTGCATCGGGAACAATAGTTGTGAACATCGCGTTGCAAAGGGACAGCTACCGCACAGACAAGTTATTTCAGCGCACTCATAAGATCAGATGGCAAAAAATCGTTGGGACGACGAACAGATTGAAATTTTGAAAGGGCTTATCGCGCGTAAAGTATCGCTGGCCAGAGCCGCGGTGATCATGAAACGACCGCAGAGTTCCGTTCAGATCCAGGCACGCCGGCTCGGAGCACCATTCCCCGGTGTTCGAGCGACCAAGGCGCGGCTGAAAGCGCAAATCGATGAAGCCGAGAAGAAAGCGTTGCGGTGAAAAGCGCGATTGAGCTTGTGGTTGCCGCCTATGTCGATACGAACCAGCTAAGCGCGTTGCAAGATCTCAAGGTGCATCGCGAAACGCTGGCGGCGTCCGTCCGCAACAGAATGGACTTCAATTTCGGGGTGCTGCTCGGGCAGCTCGACGACGACATCCGCGAGATCGAAGCCGGCATCCGGCGTTTGCGCGCTACGATGGAAGCGCGGCCAGCGGTCGAGTCCTAAGGAGGTGCGCGTCGGTCACGTTGCCAAGTCCTCCGTCTGTTCGCTCCAGCGCAGATAGTCGCGTGGTGAAATTCCCATCGAGCGACGGAACATGGCGCTGAAGGCACTCGGACTATCATAGCCGAGATCGAGCGCTACATTGGTCACCGGTTCGCGCATGGTCAGGCGCGACAGCGCTTCCATCAATCGCACCTGCTGGCGCCATTCGGCGAAGCTCATGCCGGTCTCGCGGCGAAAAAGCCGTGTCAGCGTGCGTCGTCCGAGGCCGCCGATCTGCGACCAGGATTCCAGATCCTGATTGTTGCCGGGCTCGCGCAGGATCGCCTCGCAGATACGCGCGAGGCGGCGGTCCTGCGGCATCGGCGCACGCAGCGGCACCGCGGGCATGCGGCCGATTTCCGCGAGCATCAAATTCATGATCTGCCCTTCGCGGCCATCCATATCGTATTCAGTCGGGAAGGTGACGGCTTCGTTGAGCAGTGCGCGCACCAGCGAGGAGACTTCCATCAGCTGGCACGACGTCGGTAGGCCGTCGGCTGCTTCGGGTTCGACATAGAGCGTACGCAGCTGCACGGTGCCCCAGCAGCGGCTTTGATGGACGACGCCGGGCGGGATCCACAGCGCGTGCTGCGGCGATACGGTCCAGCTGCCGGTCTCGGTGATCACGGTCATGACGCCGGTCAGGCCATGGAGAAATTGCGCGCGGCGGTGGCTATGCCGGACGCCGACGCCGCCCGAGGAGAATTCGGCGGCCATCGCAACCACCGGGCGTTGTGCGGCCTGTAGTGCATCGGCGCGGCGGCCGCTGGCCTCGAAGCCGGAAAAACTCACCATGGCCGGCGGCGCGACGCGCTGGCGCGGCGTGGCGCATGAAATTGAAGAGATATGGCCCATACGCGACAAATCCTGACCCTGTGAAGACGGAGATGATGCGCCAACATCGTACCCTGGGATAGAGGTTTTGAGCGCATCGTTCCGGACGTTGCCATTCTCAAAGCAGGCTTCATGCCAATGGCAGAAACAAACGCAGAAATTCGATGACCCGCATTACTCTCATGACAACCCTGTCCAACACGATGGGCTTTCTGGAAGACCATCTGAAGCGGGCGGTTCCCGGCGCAGTCGTGACCACTTGGCCGGAAGTGGGGGCGCTGGACGGGGAGGTTGTGATCTGCTGGAAACCACCCGCGGGCGTGATGGCGACCATGCCGAATTTGCGGCTGATCCACTCCATCGCCGCCGGTGTGGACAATGTGTTGTCCGACACGACACTGCCGGACCTGCCGCTGTGCCGGATTGTGGATCCGCTGCTGGGCAAGGCGATGGCCGAATATGTGCTCTGGGGCACGCTGTATTTTCATCGCGAATTTGATCGCGTCTCCACCAATGCCCGCAATGGGCACTGGCATCGCTACGATCAGGTCGCTGCCGCCGACAAGCGTGTCGGTATCCTCGGTCTCGGCACCCTCGGAATCCAGGCTGCCACGCTGCTGAAATCGGTTGGCTACAAGGTCTCCGGCTGGTTGCGCTCCGCAAAACAGGTCGAGGGTGTGGACGTCTTCGCCGGCGACGCCGCGCTCGACGATTTCCTGGCGCAGACCGATATTCTGGTCTGCCTGCTGCCGCTAACGCAGAGCACGATGGGAATCCTGAATGCCGACCGCTTCGCCCGCCTCCCGAAAGGGGCGGCACTTATTCTCTGCAGCCGCGGCGAGCATCTGAATGTCCCCGATCTCGTCGCATCGTTGCGTTCGGGCCATCTGCGCGGCGCGGTTCTCGACGTGTTCGACAAGGAGCCGTTGCGGCCTGACAATCCTCTCTGGACGGAGCCGGGTATTCTGGTGACGCCGCACATGGCCGGATTGGCCAAGCCACGCGTCATTGCCGACCAGATCGCCGAGAATATCCGCCGTCTCAAGACTGGAGAGATTCTACTCAACCGCGTCGATCCGGCACTGGGATACTGAATGCCTGCTCATTCACGGAACATGTTCGGTTCTCAGACAACGCCGGCCCGATCGCGATGATGATCGGCCCGGCGACGGCGGCGGCTTGAATTTTGCAAGCTCATCCTTGCGCGTCAGTGCAACCCTGACGTTCAACCCTCTGTGTCCATCGGGAGAGCTGAATGAATCGACGTGAGTTTGCGAAATTGCTGGGCCTGAGCGCTACGGCGCTGTCGGGCATCCCGCTCGGCATCACCCGCGCCACGGGGCAGACCAGAGGCGGTACGCTCAATACGATTATCCAGCCCGAACCGCCGATCCTGGTCACGGCGATCAATCAGCAACAGCCGACCCTCACCGTTGGCGGCAAACTCTATGAGAGCCTGCTGCGTTACGATTTCGATCTCAAGCCGATTCCCGGCCTCGCCAAATCCTGGGAGGTTTCGCCGGACGGGCTGACCTACACGTTCAAGCTGTTCCCGAACATCACGTTTCACGACGGCAAGCCGCTGACCTCGGAAGACGTGATCTTCACCATGACCAAGGTGCTGATGGAAACCCATGCGCGCGGTCGCGTGACATTTGCGCGCATCGCAAAGGCGGAAGCGCCCGATCCACTGACGGTGATCTTCACGCTGAAGTCGCCGTTCGCGCCGTTCCTGACGTCGCTGGATTGCACCACGGCGCCGATCCTGCCGAAGCACATCTATGAAGGTACCGATTATCGCAAGAATCCCGCCAATGCCCAGGCGATCGGCTGCGGTCCGTTCAAGCTCAAGGAGTGGGTCAAGGGATCGCACATTCATTTTGTCCGGCACGAAGGTTACCATCGGCCGGGCGAGCCCTATCTCGACGAAATCATCTACCGCGCGATCCCCGATGGTGCGTCGCGTACCGTGGCGGTCGAGCAGGGCAAGGTGCAGCTGACGCAGTGGGGCGATATCGAATTCTTCGAGGTGCCGCGGCTGTCGAAACTGCCGAATTACGAGGTGTCCACCAAGGGCTACGAGTTCTTTGCGCCGCATCAATGGATTGAACTCAATAATCGCATCAAGCCGATGGACGACAAGCGTTTTCGTCAGGCCGTAATGCATGCGATCGACCGCAAGGCGATGCTGCAGCGAATCTATTTCGGGCTCGGCAAGCTGGCGACCGGCCCGATCTCGTCGAAGACACGGTTCTACGACAAGAACGTCAAGACGTATGACTACTCCCTCGACAAGGCGAAAGCGCTGCTCGACGAGATGGGGCTGAAGCCGGGTCCGGATGGCAAGCGCGTCACGCTGCGCTATCTGATCTCGCCGGTCAGCGAGGCCAATACGCGGGCCGCCGAATTCCTGCGCCAGTCACTCGGGCGCGTCGGCATCGATCTGCAATTGCAGACCACCGATATCGCCGGCTGGGCGCAAAAGTTCGCCGATTGGGATTACGATATGACCGGCAACCTGGTCTACCAGTTCGGCGATCCCGCGCTCGGCGTCGCGCGCACCTACATCACATCGAATATCAAGAAGGGCATCCTGTTCTCGAACACTGCCGGCTATTCCAATCCGGAAGTTGATCGCCTGTTCGAAGAAGCAGCCGTGGCAACATCTGATGACAAGCGGCAGGAGCTCTATAGCCAGGTCCAGAGAATTCTCGTTGAGGATGTTCCAGTGGTCTGGACGTTCGAGCAGGACTATCCGAACTTCATCGACAAGCGGCTGAAGAACGTGCTGTCGACGGCGATCGGGGTGCACGAGACATTCGGGGCGGTGAGTTTCGGATGACGTTGAACGCTTCAAATATCTTTGCTACAAAGGAATTAAGATGAATAGACGTGAATTCGCGAAGCTATTGGGTTTGAGTGCGACGGCGCTTTCGGGAATTCCCCTCGGCGTCACGCGCGCCGTCGGTCAGACCAAGGGTGGTACTCTCAACACGATCATTCAGCCCGAGCCGCCGATCCTGGTGACGGCGCTCAACCAGCAACAGCCGACACTGACGCTTGGCGGCAAGATCTATGAGAGCTTGCTGCGCTACGGCTCCGATCTCAAGCCGCTGCCTGGTCTCGCTGAGTCCTGGTCCGTTTCGCCCGACGGCCTCGTCTATACGTTCAAGCTGTTTCCGGGCATCACCTTCCATGACGGCAAGCCGCTGACCTCGGAAGACGTGGTGTTCTCGGTCACCAAGGTCCTCGTCGAAACCCACGCGCGTGCGCGCGGCACCTTCCTGCGCATCGACAAGGCCGAAGCGCCCGATCCGCTCACGGTGGTGTTCACGCTGAAGGCGCCGTTCGCGCCGTTCCTCAATTCATTCGATTGCACCACCGCGCCGATCGTGCCGAAGCACATCTATGACGGCACCGATTTCCGCAAGAACCCTGCCAACGCGCAGGCGATCGGCTCGGGCCCGTTCAAGCTCAAGGAATGGGTCAAGGGCTCACACGTTCATCTCGTCAAGCACGAGGGTTATTACCGCAAGGGCGAGCCGCATCTCGACGAAATTATCTACCGCGTCATTCCGGACGGCGCATCGCGCGCCGTCGCGCTCGAACAGGGCAAGGTCCAATTGACGCAGTGGACCGACGTCGAACTGTTCGACGTCGCGCGTCTCTCGAAGCTGCCCAATGTGGAAATGACCACCAAGGGCTACGAGTTCTTTGCGCCGCATTTCTGGCTGGAGTTCAATCTTCGCGTCAAGCCGATGGACGACAAGCGTTTCCGTCAGGCCGTCATGTTCGCCGTCGATCGCAAGGCGCTGCTGCAGCGCGTGTTCTTCAATCTCGGCAAGGTCGCGACCGGACCGGTTTCGTCGAAGACGCGGTTCTACGAAAAGGATGTCAAGCAGTACGATTACTCGCTGGACAAGGCGAAGGCTCTGCTCGACGAGATGGGCTTGAAGCCCGGCGCCGACGGCAAGCGCGTCAGCATCAAATTCCTGGTTCCGCCCTACGGCGAAATCTGGCAGCGCTCGGCTGAATATTTCAAGCAGTCGCTCGGCCGCGTCGGCATCGATCTGCAACTGGAAAATCTCGATCTTGCCGGCTGGGCCGAGCGCACCAGCAACTGGAATTACGAGATGACCTGTAATCTGCTTTACCAGTTCGGCGATCCGGCACTGGGCGTGTCGCGCAGTTACATCACGGCGAATATCCGTAAGGGTATTCTGTTCTCAAATATCGCGGGCTATTCCAATCCGGAAGTAGACCGGCTATTCGAGGAAGCCGCCGTGGCGACCTCTGACGCAAAACGTCAGGAACTCTACACGGCCGTGCAGAAAATTGTCATAGAAGAAGTCCCGATCGCATGGATGGTCGAGCAAGACTTCCCCAACTTCATCGACAAGCGGTTGAAGAACGTCATCACCACCGGCATCGGTGTGCACGAGACTTTTGGAGCCGTGACGCTCGGTTGAAGATAGGGTCACTCAAAGTCACTTGATGACTCGGCTGCAGCCAGATGTGCAAGCGTCTGGCTGCAGCCACTGTTAGATGCACTGTTAAAGGACTAGGTTATGAATAGACGTGAATTCGCAAAGCTGATGGGCGTGAGTGCGGTTGCGCTCTCGGGTATCCCTCTCGGCATCACTCGTGCCGCTGGTCAGACCAAGGGCGGCACGTTGAACACGATCATTCAGCCAGAGCCTCCGATTCTCGTCACTGCACTTAACCAGCAGCAGCCAACGCTGACCCTGGGCGGCAAGATCTATGAGAGCCTGCTGCGTTACAGCCCTGACCTCAAGCCGCTTCCCGGTCTCGCACAGTCGTGGGAAGTGTCGCCGGACGGCCTGACCTATACGTTCAAGCTGTTTCCGGGCATCACCTTCCACGACGGCAAGCCGCTGACGGCGGACGATGTCATCTTCTCGATGACCAAGCTGCTGCCGGAGACCCATGCACGTGCGCGCGGGATTTACTCGCGTATCGAAAAGGCAGACGCGCCGGATCCGCTCACCGTGGTGTTCAAGCTGAAGTCGACCTTTGCCCCGTTCCTGACCGCGCTCGACTGCACGACGGGTCCGATCGTGCCGAAGCATATCTATGACGGCACGGAATATCGCAAGAATCCGGCCAATGCGCAGGCGATCGGTTCGGGCCCGTTCAAGCTGAAGGAATGGGTGAAGGGCTCGCATGTTCATCTCGTCAAGCACGAAGGCTACTACCGCAAGGATCAGCCGTGTCTCGACGAAATCATCTACCGCATCATTCCCGACTCGGCGTCACGCGCCGTTGCGCTGGAGCAGGGCAAGATTCAGCTGACGCAGTGGAACGACATCGAAATGTTCGATGTGGCGCGGCTGTCGAAGCTGCCGAATTTCGAGATGACCACCAAGGGCTACGAATATTTCGCACCGCATCAGTGGCTCGAGCTCAACAACCGCATCAAGCCAATGGATGACAAGCGTTTCCGTCAGGCCATTGCCTATGCGCTCGATCTGAAATCGATGGCACAGCGCGTTTACTTCGGTCTGCCCAAGGTTGCGACCGGTCCGGTGTCGTCGGCGACCAGGTTCTACGAGAAGGACGTCAAGCGTTACGACTACTCGCTCGACAAGGCGAAGGCGCTGCTCGACGAGATGGGGCTCAAGCCGGGTGCTGGCGGCAAACGCGTTACCATCAAGTATCTCACCCCGCCCTATGGTGAAATCTATCAGCGCGCGGCCGAGTTCATTCGCCAGTCGCTCGGCCGCGTCGGCATCGACGTGCAGATCGAGAACACCGATGTCGGTGGCTGGGCCGAGAAGTTCAGCAACTGGGACTACGAGATGACGGGCAACCTGGTCTATCAGTTCGGCGATCCCGCACTCGGCGTGTCGCGCACCTACATCTCGTCGAATATCAAGAAGGGCATCCTGTTCTCGAACACGGCAGGCTATTCCAATCCGGAAGTCGACCGTCTGTTCGAAGAGGCTGCAACCTCGACCTCCGAGGCCAAGCGTCAGGAACTCTACAGCCAGGTGCAGAAGATCCTAGTCGAGGATGTGCCGGTGGTCTGGATGTTCGAGCAGGCCTATCCCACATTCATCGACAAGCGCCTCAAGAACGTGACTACAACAGCGATCGGCGTGCATGAATCGTTCAGCGACGTGAGCTTCGGATGACGGCGGTATCGGTCAATGCAAAAGGCGGTCGCGTGTTCGCGATCGCCCTCGCGCTTGCGGGGTGGTTTGTCAAATTCGTAGCCGTCGTTTTGGTCATTGCGACCTTCAACTTTATTCTCGTTCATGCCGCACCTGGCGACCCCGCGCAGGTGATTGCCGGCCAGAGCGGCGCATCCGACGAAAAGCTTCTGGCGCAGCTGCGCGCTGAATATGGGCTCGATAAACCCTATCCAATTCAGCTCGCCACCTATCTGAAGCGCGTCGTGACGCTCGACCTTGGTTATTCCTATCGCCAGCAGCGGACCGTGGCGTCGCTCATTCTCGAGCGTCTGCCAGCGACGCTGCTGCTGACGGCGACGGCTTTCAGCCTCGCGCTTCTGTCAGGCATCATTCTTGGCACGCTGGCCGGTGTCCGCGCCGGCAAGTGGTCCGACACGGTGCTGACCGTCGTGTCGTTGCTGCTTTATGCAACGCCGGTGTTCTGGCTTGGCCTGATGCTGGTGTTGCTGTTTTCGGTGCAACTAGATTGGCTGCCGGCGTTTGGTTATGTCACCATCGGTGTGCCGATGACCGCACTGCAGCGCATGGTCGATATCGGCTGGCATTTGATCCTGCCCGCCGTGTCGCTCGCAGCGGTGTATCTCGCGATCTACACGCGTCTGATGCGCTCTTCGGTGCTGGACGTTACCCATCAGGACTTTATCAAGACCGCCAAGGCCAAGGGTCTGAAGCAGGGCCGTATCATCATTCGACATATCCTGCGCAATGCGATGCTGCCCATCGTGACTGTCGCCGGCATGCAGGCCGGTGCACTGGTGGGTGGCGCGGTGGTGATCGAGACCGTGTTCGCCTGGCCGGGTCTCGGCCGTCTCATCTATGACGCGCTGTTGCAGCGCGACTATCCGGTGTTGCTGGGCGTGTTCCTGGTGATGTCGGTGATCGTGATCGCGCTCAACCTTCTTACCGATGCGATCTACCGGGTGATCGATCCGCGCGTCTCCGTGCGCGCGGCATCGTGAACGGGATTATATGATGTCTACGCTCAAATCGTTTCTCCACCATCCCACCGGGATGATTGGTCTAATCGTCCTCCTCGCGGTGGTCCTCCTCGCCGTGACGGCTCCGTGGCTGTTCCCCGACGACCCCTGGGATATGGTCGGCGCGCCGTTCCAGCCGCCGTTCAGCGAAGGGCTCTGGCTCGGCTCCGATATGCTCGGCCGTGATGTCGCTGCCGGCATCGCGCATGGTGCGCGCATCTCGCTGATCATCGGCGTCATTTCGACACTGACCTCCCTGGTTATCGGCGTCACCATCGGCGCCATCGCCGGCTATTTCGGCGGCAAGGTCGATGAGGTGATGATGCGTATCACCGAACTGTTCCAGACCATCCCGGGCTTCATTCTTGCGATTTTGCTGGTCGCGACCATCGGACCGAAGATCTCCAACATCATCTTCGCCATCGGTATTGTCAGCTGGCCGCCGCTGGCACGCTTGACGCGTGCGGAGTTCATGCGGCTGCGCGGGCGTGAGTTCGTTCAGGCTGCGGTCTGCCAGGGCCAGCGTCCGCTGACCGTGGTGCTGCGCCGCATCCTGCCGAACGCGATCTCGCCGATTATCGTCACCGGATCGCTTGCGGTCGCTAGCGCCATCCTGATCGAGAGCGCCTTGAGCTTCATGGGTCTCGGCGATCCCAATCTGATGTCCTGGGGCTTCATGATCGGCGCCGCACGCACCGTGATCCGGCAGGCGTGGTGGATGAGCGTGTTTCCCGGTCTCGCCATCCTGCTCACGGTGCTCGCCATCAATCTCGTGGGTGAAGGCCTAAACGACACGCTGAACCCCCGCATCTCACGCAAGCGATAGTATTCATGACCGACAAAACACTGCTTGCCATTGAGAACGTCTCCATCAGCCTGCCGCCGGGCGCTGATCGTCCTTTCGCAATCGAAGACGTGTCGCTCACCGTCAACCGCAACGAGATCGTGTGTCTGGTCGGTGAGTCCGGCTCCGGCAAGTCGATGACTGCGCATGCGATCCTGCGGCTGCTGCCCGACCGGACCGGCGTTGCCCAAGGCAGCATCAGCTTCAACGGCAACGACATCGCCAAGGCCGATGAGCCGACGATGCGCAAGCTGCGCGGCGGCGCGATCTCGATGATCTTTCAGGAGCCGCTCAGCGCACTCAATCCGCTGGCCCGTGTCGGCCAGCAGATTGCGGAATCGATCATCACACACACCAAGCCGACGCCGTCCAAGGAGGCGGTAGATGCGCGCGTGCAGGAACTGATCCGGGACGTCGGTCTACCGGATCCGGTGGCGCTCGCGCGCAGCTTCCCTTTCCAGCTCTCCGGTGGGCAGCGCCAGCGCATCATGATCGCCATGGCGATGGCCAACAATCCGGCGTTGCTGCTGGCCGACGAGCCGACCACGGCGCTCGACGTCACCACGCAGAAGCAGATTCTGGCGCTGGTGAAGAAGCTCCAGTCGGAGCGCGGCATGGGCGTGCTGCTGATCACCCACGATTTCGGCGTCGTTGCCGACGTCGCCGATCGCGTCGTGGTCATGCGCAACGGCCGTGTCGTTGAGCAGGGCACCGTCGACGAGGTCCTGCGTAATCCGAAGGACGATTACACCAAGAGCCTGATCGCCGCCGTCCCCGGCGCGCGCTCGCTGACCAAAGCCGATCGCAAGATCACCGGTGAGCCGCTGCTCGATGCGGTTGGCTTGAACAAGACCTTCATCACCAAACAGGGCATGTTCCTACCGCCGCGCCGAACCGACGCGGTGCAGAACATCTCGCTCGGCCTGAAGGCGCGCGAGACCGTGGCCATCGTCGGCGAGTCCGGCTCCGGCAAGTCCACGCTCGGGCGGCTGATCATGCGATTGATCGAGCCTGATACGGGCTCGGTGCATTTCGATGGCAAGGATCTGCTATCACAGCGCGGTGAGCGGCTGCGCCAGATGCGCCGCAAGATTCAGATCGTGTTCCAGGATCCCTTCGCGGCGCTAGACCCGAGGCAAAAGGTCGGCGACGCCATTGCTGGCGGTCCGATTGCCTATGGCACGCCTTCGAAGGAAGCGATGGCCGATGCCAAGCGCCTGCTGGCCCGCGTTGGCCTGCAGGAGAGTGCCGCCAATCGCTATCCGCACGAATTCTCCGGCGGTCAGCGGCAGCGCATCTGTATCGCGCGTGCGCTGGCCCTGAAGCCTTCGGTGCTGGTCGCGGACGAAGCCGTCTCGGCGCTCGACGTGTCGGTGCAGGCGCAGGTGCTGCAGCTGCTCGCCGAACTGCGCGAGGAGATGAACCTGGCCATGATCTTCATTACCCATGACTTGCGCGTCGCTGCTGAAATCGCCGACCGCATCGTGGTGATGCGGCGTGGTGAGATCGTCGAGCAGGGCGAAACGCAGAAGATCTTCCAGAATCCGAGCGACGCCTATACGCGTGCGCTGCTGGATGCGATCCCCGGCCGCGCGATGTTCGCCGGTCCGGGCGCCAGGCGGGCGGAAGTCGCTTCCGTATAAAATTAAGCCCGCCAGACGCAGGTTGCCGCGTCCGGTGGGCTTTCGTGTGTTCGCTCGGATCAGTCGAGCTTGACGTTGGCCTCGGTCACGACCTTGCGCCAGCGCGCCACCTCGGCCGACACCATCTTGCCGAAGTCGGCACCGGCCACATCAGGCACGTCGGAGCCGTTGCGTTCCCACGCTTCCTTGATCGCCGGCACTTGCAATGCAGCTTTCAATTCCTTCGCCATGCGCTCGACCACGTCGGGCGGCGTGCCCTTGGGGGCGAATAGCCCGTACCAGGTGGCGACTTCATAGTTTGGCAAACCGGCTTCCGCCGCGGTCGGCAGATCGGGGAAGGCTGCCACGCGCTTCGGAGCTGCGATCGCCAGCGCGCGGAGTTGTCCGGCGCGGATTGGCGCAGCCGATGAGCCGAGACCGTCGAACACGACGGGCACGTGACCGGCGATCAGGTCCTGCATGGCCGGTCCGGCGCCGCGATAGGGCACGTGCTGGATCTTGGTCTGGGTCAGGATCTTGAACAGCTCGCCGGCCAGGTGATGCGTGGTGCCGGCGCCGGCCGAACCATAGGAGAGCTTGTCCGGATTGGCCTTCGCATAGGCGATGAATTCACCCAGCGTCTTGGCGGCGACCTTGTCGGGATTGACCACGATGACCTGTGGCGGCCGTGCGATCAGCGCCACCGGGATGAAGTCTTTCTCGATGTCGTAATCGAGGGTGGGATAGAGCGACGGCGCGATCGCGTGATGCGCGGCGCCCATGAAGAAGGTGTAGCCGTCAGGCGCCGCCTTGGCCGCTGCCGAGGCGCCGACCGTGCCGCCGGCACCGGCGCGGTTCTCGATGATGACGCGCTTGCCGAGTTGGGTATCGAGCTGTGCGGCCAGTGGCCGCGCAAAGGCATCTGTGCCGCCGCCGGCGGCGAAGGGCACAATGAAGGTGACTTGTTTTTGTGGCCATGCCTGGGCGTGAGCGCCTGACGTCATGGCAGAACAGCTGGCCATGGCGGCGAGCAAGGCGACGTGAACGGCTTTGATCCGCACGGAATCCTCCCGATTTTATTGCGTCATTGGGGACGCTTGGTCTTATGTTCTGCGAGATAGGGCGCGGATGCAAGGTATCCGGCGCCGGTGCAACTCACACTATAGTCGGTATGGTTACGCCAATGGAACCGGACAAGGCTGACAGCTGAGGCCTTTCGCCGCTGGCCACCCGCGGCTAGGCGCCGGCGGCCATTTTTTCCGCGGCGATCATCTCGATATGCGGAACTGCATCGACGAGCTCGCGGGTGTAGTCGGTCTTCGGGCTGTCGAACAACTGATGGCTCTCGCCTTCCTCGACGATGGCGCCGTTGCGCAGCACAATGGTCCGCTGACACATCATGCGCACGACGTTGAGATCGTGGCTGACGAACAGGAAGGCGAGATTGTCTTCGCGGCGCAACCGGTCGAGGAGCTGCAGCACCACGGCTTGAACGGAGACGTCGAGGGCGGCCGTCGGTTCGTCCAGCACCAGAAGCTTCGGCCGGCAGGCAATCGCGCGGGCGATGCCGATGCGGGCCTTCTGGCCGCCCGACAGCTGATGTGGAAACCGTTCCAGAAGATTGGCGGGCAGGCCGACGCGGTGAGCGCATTCGCCGACGCGTTGGCGCAGCGCCGCCCCGTTGCGCATGCCGAGCAGGCGGATCAAAGGGTGTGCGATACAGTCGAAAGCATTGAAGCGCGGATTAAGGCTGTCGTTCGGATCCTGGAAGACGATCTGGATCTCGCGGCGCTGCGGCGCACGGTGGAATTCGCGCGCGGGAATATGGCTGATCGACTGACCGTTGAAATTGATGGTGCCTTCGCTCTGATCGAGCAGGCGGCAGATCATACGCGATGTCGTGCTCTTGCCGGAGCCGGACTCGCCGACCAGGCCGACGCTTTCGCCGGACGCGATGGCCATCGAGAAATTCGCGACGCCAACAGTGCCGTCGTCGAAACGTTTGACGAGATCGAGAACTTCCAGCAGTGGCGGCGTGCCATGCACCGGCTTTGGCGGCGGAGCGAGGGGGACGGCTGGCACCAGTAGCTTTTCGTCGTCGGTCACGAGATCCTCGACCCGCGAGGTCGCGGTAGGCGACGCTGCGACGAGCCGCTTGGTGTAGGGATGCTGCGGCGACCGGAACAGCGTCAGGGCGTCGGCTTCCTCGACAAGCTTGCCCTGTTCCATCACCACGACGCGGCGGCAATAGCGGGCGGCGAGGCCGAGATCGTGGGTGATGAGGATCGTCGCCATGCCCCGCTCGGCGGCAATGCTGGCGAGGAGATCCATCACCACCTTTTGCGTGGTGACATCGAGGCCGGTGGTCGGTTCGTCGGCAATTAGTAGTGCCGGATTGCTGGATATCGCCATGGCGATCATGACGCGTTGGCACATGCCGCCAGAGAGTTCGTGCGGATAGGCGTTTATCCGCTTTTCGGGATCGCGGATTTTCACAGCGTGCAACAATTCGAGGGATTGCGCGCGTGCCTCGGAGGCCGAGATCTTGCGATGCGCGAGAATGGCATCGGCGATCTGCTGGCCGATGGCGCGGATCGGATTGAGCGCCCCGCGCGGATTCTGGAAGATCATCGCCATCGCCGAGCCGTGCATCTCACGCAGGCTGGCGCTGGTCATCTTGGTGATGTCGCGGTCACGGAAACTGATGCGGCCGCCGGAGATCTTACCCGATGCGTCCAGCAGGCGCGTCATCGCAAACCCTGTTACGGATTTTCCGGAGCCGCTTTCGCCGACGATGCCGAGCGTCTCGCCTTCGGTCAGCGATAGCGAGATTCCGCGCACGGCCTCGACCGGGCCGCGGCGTGTCGAGAACGTGACCTGAAGGTTTTCGATATCGAGCAGCGGCTTTGGTGTCGTCATTACGTTCGCTGCGATCATGTACGTTGTCTTGGATCGAGAATGTCACGCAGCCCGTCGCCGAGCAGATTGAAGCACAGCACGGCGAGCATCAGCGCCAGGCCGGGAAACGCTACCAGCCACCATTTGCCGGTGGAGATGAAGCGCGCGCCTTCGGCGACCATGATGCCCCATTCGGGCGTCGGTGGTTTCACACCAAGGCCAATGAAGGAGAGACCAGCGGCATTGATGATCGCCCAGCCGAGATTGAGCGACATCTGCACCACCATCGCCGGCAGCACGTTCGGCAGTAAAAAGCGCAGCACGACGGAGATATGGCTGTCGCCGCAGGCGCGCGCGGCCTCGACCCAGCCGAGGTTGCGGCGCACGTTCACTTCGGCGCGTGCAAAGCGGATGTAGAACGGCAGGTTGATGATGGCAGTGGCAATCACGATGTTCTCGACGCGGTTGCCGAGTGCAGCGACCATGGCCATGGCCAGGACGAACAGCGGGAACGCCATCAGTACATCGACGAAGCGACCTACGGCGCGATCGAGCTTGCCGCCCGAATAGCCGCAGAGGGCGCCGATGACGGCGCCGAGCGCGAAGGAGATGCCAACCGCAGAGACGGCGATGGCGAGGTCGAGCTGTGCGGCGACGATGATGCGGCTGAACACATCGCGGCCAAGTTGGTCGGTGCCGGCCCAATGCGCCGCACTCGGCGGCATCAGCGCGTTCTGAACGTTCGACGCGATGGGATCATAGGGCACGATCCACGGGCCGAAGATACCGACAAAGATCAACAGCGACGCGCCGACAGCAGCGATGCCGGTGATGGGATTGCCGCGCAGGATGAAGGCGGCGTGTTGAAGGGTTGCGCTGCTCATCCGATGGAAATCCTGGGATCGGCGATGCCATAGAGCACATCGACGACGAGATTGACGATAACGAAGACCGAAGCCATCAGCAGCACGAAGCCTTGCACGGGTGCGTAGTCCGACGAGAGCAGGGCGTCGAGTGCATATGACGCGACGCCGGGCCAGGAGAACACTTTCTCCACCAGCACATTGGCGCCGAGCATGGTGGAGAACACGATGCCGGCGATTGTGATGACGGGCAGGATCGCGTTGCGCAGCGCATAGGTGACGATGATCCGCCACCACGACAGGCCGACAGAACGCGCGGTGCGAACGAAGTCGCTGCCGAGCGAGGCCAGCATCGAGGCGCGGGTGATGCGCGCCAATGGCGCGATAACGAACAGCGCCATGGTGCAGGCCGGCAGGATCAATTGTTTGAATGCGGCCCACCAGCCATCGAAGTCGCCGGCGAGCGCAAAGTCGATCAACAGGAAACCGGTATGTGCTGGCGGTAGCGTCGTGAAGATATCGACGCGCCCGGTCGGATCTGGCGACACGCCGAACAGATAATAGAAGATATAGATCAGCAGCAGCCCCGACACGAAGGTCGGGACACAGACCCCGAGCGCACAGAATAGCCTTACGCCGTGATCGACCAGCGATCCTGGTTTAAGCGCTGCAAGGACACCCAGCGGGATTGCGAGAACAAGTGCGATCAGAAGTGCCGAGAAGGTCAGTTCGAGGGAAGCGGGCAGGCGCTCACGCAGGTCCTTGGTGACGTTCTGGCCTGTCATCAGCGAACGGCCAAGATTGCCGCGGCCGACGTCGTAGAGATACAGGAACAGTTGCTGTGGCACGGGCTTGTCGAGACCCATCTGTTTGCGGATGGTCTCGATCTCTTCCTTGCCGGAGTTGGGTCCCGAGGCAAAGAACACGGCGGGATCACCCGGCAATACGCGCATCAACAGGAAGGTGAAGATCAGCACGCCGAACAACGCAGGCAAGGAGGATGCGAAGCGTCGCGCTGCACGGATGGCCGTTGCGCCGAGAGTCGTCATGATCGGTTACTCGTAGTCATGGGCAGCTCGCTGAAGTTAAGTTCGCAAACTGTGTAGATCCGAAGCGCCGCTGAGGGGCGCTTCGGGATTCGCTCGCATGGTGCTCGGAAAATCACTTCCGGCTGAGGTCGCGGTAATCGACCTGGCGATGGAACTGATAGGTGTAGCCCGTCAGGTTCGAGGCCATCACCGCGTCCTGGCTCGGTTGCCACAGCGGAATCTGGGGCATCAGATCGAAGTTCATCGCGTTCAGCACCTTGCCGTCGGCTTCGTACTTGGCCTTGTCAGCCTCGAAACGAGCCTTCTGCGCGACCGCGGTCAGCTCGGCATTATCGATAGAGCTGTAGTTCCAGCGCTGATTGCCGGTGTAGAAGTTGCGGTAGAAGTAGTCGGTCGACGGCAGCCAGGCGACGATGCCCTCGGTGAAGAAGGGCAGCTTCTTCTCGGTGATCTGAGTCGACATCTGCGCATCCGGCAGCTTCTGGATATCGACCTTGATGCCGATCTTGGCGAGCGATTCCTTCAGCAGCGCAGCCATCGGCTCAGCAGTTGCCGACTGGCCCACATTGAAGCTGAACGTGGTCGAGAAACCGTCCGGATAGCCTGCGGCCTTCAGATAGGCCTTGGCCTTTTCGAGGTCGAGCTTGATCGGCTGCTTGATCGGAAATGCACCGCTCGGCGGCTTGCCATCGGCCCAGGTCGCGCCGGCCAGCAAATCCCCGCGGCTGAACAGTGCCGCCTTGAACATGTCGTCATAAGGCAGCGCATAGGCCACGGCGCGACGCACGTCCGGCTTGTCGAAGGGAGCCATCTGGTTGTTCATCGAGATGAAGGTGATGGCGTTATACTGCGGCGTCGAGATCACCTGCAGCTTGCCCTTGGCCTCTAATGCCTGCGCGTCGCTGGCCTGCAGATCGATGACGATATCGGCGTCACCTTTTTCAACCAGGTTGGCGCGCGTTGCCGGTTCCGGCACCGACTGGATGATCAGGCGCTTGAAGAAGGCCTGCTTGTCGCCGGCGGCACGATTCCAGGCGTCGTTGCGCTTGAGGATGACCTGCTCGCCGGGCTTGAAGGTCTCGACGATATAGGCGCCCGATCCGGCAGTGTTTTCCTTGAGCCAGGCCTGTGCCCACGGATCTTCCTCGGTGGCGTGGGCCTTGGCGAGTTTCGAATTGATGATGATCGGATAGACCGTGGCGAGGTTAGGCAGCGCCAGTTTGTCCGGCTGCGGCAGTGTTACTTCGAATGTCGTGGGATCGATCACCTTGAACTGGCTGGCATCGGTGAGCGAACCGGTCAGCAGCTGCGCCTTGCCAAGGATCTTGGCGGTGACGGCGCGGTCGAGCGACCACTTCACGTCCTCGGCTGTGACCGGCGAGCCGTCCTGGAATTTCGCGTCGTTGCGCAGCTTGAAGGTGATCTTCAGGCCATCCGGGCTGACAGAGTAGGACTCTGCGAGTTCGCCGCGGATGGTGTCGAGATCGAACACCCATTTGCCATTCAGTTGCTTGCGGCCGAACGAGACGAGACGGTCATAGGTCGAGAGGCTGACGGCGAAGGCTTCGCGGGTCGAGCCGGGAATATTGGGATCGAGCGTGTTGACGGCGGCGCCGGTCACGTAACGCAGCGTCTCGGCGCGGGTCTGCGCCTTGGCAGGAACGGCAGCGGTGAAAAATGCCAGCGCTGCGGCGGCGCCGAGCATCTGCTTGGAATAGATCAGTCCCATAACCCTATCCTCTGAATTCGACGGAAACTCTGAACGGACTCGTCAGTGCCGAGGCTGTCGAGCGACTCATCCACTGAAGCAAGGAACGCGCCAAACGATGGTCGATAGGTGCCAAGCGGAGAACTTTCCCCGTCGGGATAATTTGGTCCTTTAGCTTTTTGCCGCAGCTTCCGTCGCCCTTGCAATGGTCACTTGTGGAACGTCGTAGGCCTCGAACGCGGTCCAGTATCGCTCGATATCCGCGCGGAACAAGCCGCGCGTCAGGCCATGCACCAGTTTCGGGATCGCGGTGGTCATCGCATTGATCGATGACCCCGACGGGCCGAAGCTCATGGTGGACGCAATTGCGAAAAGATGGATGTCGGCGATCCACGGCGTGGTGCCGGGAACGCGTTCCATCAGCGCGTAATCATCGCCGAGATATGGAAAACGGCCGAGGCGCGGGCTGAACTCGGTATCCGGCGGCTGGTAGCGATCAGACCAGATCGCGATATTGCCGGCGCAGCTCTGTAGCTCACGACGGCCTGCGAAATCCATGTCGATTCCGGTTCCGCAGATCACGAAGTCTGCGGTGAAGGTACCCTGTGGCGTCTGCAATGTAACTTGGTTGCCTATTTTTTGTGCCGACTGAACGGGCGCGTTTTCGTGGAGATGGAAGCCGGCATGCCGTGCACAGCGATCCCAGGTCGGCTGTGGGAAGCCTTCGCGCAAATCCATGAGCCGGCGCATGAAGCGCCAGCGCCAGGCATCGTCGAGTTCGCTGAAGTGACGCAGCAACCCACGGAAGGTTAGCCAGTGGTAGGGCTGCACGATCTGGATTTCGGCGCGGCGGCACAACAGGTGCACCTCAGCGCCGGCTTCGAGCGCGGTTGCCGCATTGTCGAAGGCGGATGCGCCGGCGCCGATCACGGCGACGGTCTTGCCGCGCAGAGCTTCGAAATCGATATCCGCGGATGCATTCACGCAAAGCGATGATGGCAGGTGCTGGAGTTGCTCCGGGATCATCCAGTCGCCCATGCCTTCCTGTCCGGTCGCCAGCAGCACCTTGCGCGCATGGATGATTTCGATGCCGCCGGCGCTTTGTACGGTTGCTGCAAGCAAGCCGTTGGCGGCAGGCCCAATGTCCCGGACCTCGCAGCCATTGCGTACAGGCGCGCCGGTAATGCGCCTGAACCACAGCAGATAGTCCGCCCAGTGTCCGCGCGGGATGCGATCGAGCGCCTGCCAGTGATCCTTCCCGAACATGGCTTCGTGCCATGACTGATAGGTGAGAGCGGGGATGTCGAGATCAGGGCCGGTGAAGTGTTTGGGGCTGCGCAGCGTCGGCATGCGGGCGTAGGTGAGCCAGGGGCCTTCGCGGCCTTCTGCGCTTTTGTCGACAACGAGTATATTGGTGACCTGTGATCGTAGCAGGCCAAAGGCCGCTGTGACGCCGCCCTGGCCTGCGCCGACGATGAGGACGTCCAGCGCGGGCGTACCGTCTGGCGCAGACTTCGGCTGCAGCCAGGGCATGTTCGGATGGGCGATCTTGTGGAGATCGTCGCGGACCTGTGCTTCCAGCGCCTTGAGCGCGTCATTCATGCTGCAAGCCATCCGCCATCGACCGGCATGACCGTGCCGGTCGTGAAGGAGGATGCGTCGCTGGCCAGATGCAGCGCGGTCTGCGCGACTTCCTCGGCCAGACCGAACCGCTTCATGGCGTGACGGTTGCGCGAGGCGTCGCGCACGGGTTCAGGGTCCGCATGGCGCGCGAAACTGCGGCGCAGCAGCGGCGTGTCGATGGCGCCCGGCGCGATCGCATTGACGCGAATACCGTCGGTGGCGAAATCCACCGCCATGGTGCGCGTCAGGCTGATGATCGCGCCTTTCGCCGCGATATAGGCGCTGTTGCCCTTGCCGCCGGCGATCGCGAGCTGCGAAGCCAGCGTAATGATCGAGCCCTTGCCTTGCTTCTGCATCTGCGGAATCGCCGCGCGCGCCCATAGCCAGGTGCCGCCGACATTGGTGCGAAACACCGCGTCCCAATCGTCGGGCGCCGTGGTCACCACGGTGCCGCCGCAGGAGAACCCGGCCGAGGTTATCAGCACGTCGAGTTGACCACGCTGCGCGATGACGTCGCAAACAACTTTCTGCGCGAAATCGCCGTCGCCGACATCGCCGACATGCATCGATGCCTCGTTTGCATTAGGCAGCATTGCCAGTGTTTCTTTCAATGCGGCCTCGTCGCGATCGACCAGTGCGACAAACGCGCCTTCCTGCGCGAACAGCATGGCACTCGCCTGGCCGATGCCAGAGCCTCCGCCGGTGATGATTGCTGTACGTCCCTGAAGCTTCATGTCATCACCCTATGCTGTGCCGCGCTGACCAGTCGGTCAGATCCGCGGCTGAGTCGGTGCAGCCGAATTTGGCGCGCCATCCGAATTCCTGCGCCAATCGCGCGACCGATAACGGTGCCCTGTCGCTGTCACTGTGCAGATCGATGGTTGGGGTTTCGCCGGTGCTGGCCAGGCGGCAAACAAAGCCCGGATGGGATTCTGCCAATTGCTGACCCCACTCCAGCGCTGACCACGGGGTGGCGGTTGAGATGTTGTAGAGGCGATGCTGCGTCTTCGGCGCCTCGATCAGCAAAGTCATGGCATCGGCGACATCGGGCGCATAGATCCAGTCCCGCACGCCGGAACGGACCAGAATGGCGGCGCTCTGCTTCGCGTGCGCCGTGAAAATCTGCATCAGCGGGCTGAGCGTATCCCGTACGCCTGTTGCACGCTCCCATGGTCCAAACACGGCGCTGAGCCGCACGCTGATGAAATCGGTCTGCCAGAGCGCGGCGAGGCGCGCAGCGACCTTTTCTGACGCGAATTTGGTGATGGCGTAAAGCGAAACGGGATCGCAAGGCAGCTCTTCGTCAAGCAGCGGATATTTGAAGGCAGAGGCGCCGTAAGCGCCGGCGGACGACAGGTTGATCACCCGCTTGATGCCATGGCGTTGCGCCGCCATCAGGATCGGCGTCTGCGCCATCAGGTTGACTTGCAAAATGCTTTCGGGATCGGCGGCGTCGCGCTCCGCACCTGCCGTGATCGCAGCGCCGAGAACAATAGCATCGAAGCCGGGCGCGATGACGCTGTCGATTAGTGTTCGATCTAGCACATCGCCGGTGATGACCGAGAGCCTGTCGCCATAGTCAGCGAAGGCGCGCTGTGCCGCCGGCGGCAGGCCTGCACGGTCGAACAGGGTGACCGCATGGCCGCGCTTCAGCAGGGCTTCCGCGATATTCAGCCCGACAAAGCCGGTGCCGCCAAAAACGAGAATCTTCATCGATCAGCCTATGAACCGCGGGGCGGTCCTTCGCCCCTGTTTGGACCATCGCGCTCCATGCCCAAAGCACGTTTTGCAGGCGCTTGGCGATTATGCGGTGTGCAGCGATACGGGCCCAGGCTTTATTCGTCGTGATAGAGGTCTGCTAGGTCTTCGCATCGGTCGCAATCTTCAATGTCGCAAGAACGGCATCGCCCGTCTTGCGCGTATGCGCGCTGAGGGAGGCCGCAAATCCTTGTGCGTCGCGCGCGCGAAGCAGGGCCATGAAAGCCTCGTGTTCCCTGACGGATTCCGTCCACCGTGCCGCGTCATAATTGGCGGTGGCCCGTGCCCGATAGATATTCGCGTTCAACGTCGTCCAGATATTGAGGAGCACGGGATTCTTGGCGAGCCTGGTAATCTCGATATGGATGTCCTGGTTCAGCCTGAAATAAGCCGGGCGCGATGCTTCGCGATGAAGGGCAACAAGCCGGTCGTGCATCGCGCTGAGCCGGGCAATATCTTCATCCGTCGCGCGCATTGCGGCCTCGGCGCCGGCAACGCCGTCCAGTGCGACCATGATCGCAAAGCTGTTTGCGATTTCTTCCCTGTCGACCGGGGTGACGACAGGGGTGCGGTGAGGGCGCAGTTCGATCAGCCCTTCGGAGGCCAGTATCTTGAATGCTTCGCGCAACGGTGTGCGCGATACGCCGAACGTTTCGCACAACATCTTTTCTGGCAAAGGGGCTCCGGCCTGGAGTTCGCCATCGACGATCATTTCGCGCACCTTCGCGACAAGTTGATCGTGCAGCGACATACGGTCCAGCGGCCGTTTTGAATGATCCGAGGAGAGTTTCAGCCGCGTCGGCTTGAAGCGCGTCCGAAGCTTCGCGCGTGGGGAAATCTCACTCATGGTTCAGTCTCTCGGGTGGCGAGGTTGCCTCCAAACGACATCCTTCGCCCAAAAATGCAGCATCGAAGTCGAGGTTATAATAATTCATAGTAACTGATATTACTATATAATTTTACGATTGTATATCGTATCCGGATTGGCATGAGGCTTGCTGAGTGGTGGACGTATCATGAATTCACCGCCACCCGCTCCGGAGATTGCGACGATGAAGAAAAATCTGCTCGGCATTCTGATTGCGCTTTGTTTGGCATCGATTGCCCCGGCCGCGATGGCCCAGTCCGAGTCGGTGATCAAGCTCGGCTATGCGAAATGTGCGCATTGCACACCGATGTCGCTCACCCCGCAATACGCCAAGGGCGTCCAGATCGATGCGGTTGGATTTAACACAGGCACGGATGCGCTGACTGCGCTTGTTTCGAAGAACATCGACGTCGCCCAGGTGACCTATCTTCATTATGCGATCGCGCTCGACAAGGGTTTCGACGTGGTCGCCATTTCCGGGCAGGTCAATGGCGGTTCGGCAATGTTGGTCGGTAATGATCTGTCGATCGTTCCGAATGACTGGGCTTCACTCAAGAAAGTCATCGCTGACTACAAGACAGCGGGAAAGCCATTCCGCGTCGCGGCGTCCCGCGGCAACGCGCAGGACATTCATATGCGCGGCGCCTTTGCCAAGCAGGGCATCGACATCAACAAGGACGTGCAGTTCGTCAACATTCCCAATCCCTCCGATCACCTTCAGGCGCTGCGTCGCGGTGAAATCGAGCTGATCTGCACCGTGGAGCCCTTCGCCACGCAGATCCTTCAGGCCAAGGCCGCCAAGATGTTTGGCCTTCCCTACGATCAGGCGGCGGGAAAGCTCACTAACCTGATCCTGACGCGATCCGATGTCGTCAAGGATAAGCCGAAGCAGCTCGAAGAGACCGTGCGTGCGGTTGTGAAAGTCGATGAATTCGTCGCGGCGGACAAGGGTGCCCTGATCGACGTGATTTCCAAGATCACCGGCCTCGACAAGGCCATCGCCACAGGCGCTGTCGAAAACCTCGATCCGGATCCGAGGATGTACCGCGCATCGGCGCTCGCCATCGCAGCGATGATGCGCGACCTGAAATATATCAATTCCGACGTTTCGGCGGCCGTCGAGAAGAACATGGACTATCGCTTCCTGGAGGCTGCCACCGGCAAGCCGAAATCCGAACTCGGTTACTGAGTCCGGTGATGTGCCAAATCGTCGCGATGTTGAGACGGCTGGATCGGTATGTCGTACCGGTCCTGATCCTGGCGGGCTGGGAAGCGTTTTCCCGATCCGGCGCACTGCCGGCGGCGCTGTTGCCGGCGCCTTCCACCGTGGCCTGGGCCTGGGCGGATTGGGTGTTGGGCACCGACGGCAATACCCAGACCTATAGCGGCCACTGGCTGTTCGACATGCTCGCCAGTCTGTCGCGCGTTCTCGCGGGCTTCGCCATCGCCACGGCGCTGGCCGTGTCGGTCGGGGTCGCCATCGGGTGGTCCCGCACTGTCGAGGTGATCATCGAGCCGACGCTGCAGACGCTGCGGCCGATCCCGCCGGTATCGTGGATTCCGCTTGCCATCATCTGGTTCGGCATCGCCAACAAGCCGGCGATTTTCCTGGTGTTTCTCGGTGCGTTTTTTCCGATCCTGCTCAATACGATTCACGGCGTGAAGACCTGCGATCGCAATCTGATCCGCGCCGGCGCGATGGTCGGCGGCGGCAATCGCCAACTGCTGCGCTTCATCGTGCTGCCGGCCGCGCTGCCCAGCATCTTTGCCGGTCTGCGGATCGGCATCGGCTCGGCCTGGATGCTGACGGTGACGGCGGAGATGGTCGCTGTGAAAAGCGGCCTTGGCTATGTGCTGTGGGATTCCTATTATTTCCTGCGCTACGACCTCGTCCTCGCTGCGATGGCCAGCATCGGGCTGCTCGGTTTTCTCAGCGATTTCGGCATCCGTCTCGTGATGGCGCGTGTGCTGCACTGGCAGCGCAACACGACGATCCAGAGCGGGGAGAGCTAGGTCATGGCGACGATCGAAATCTCCGGTGTCTCCAAGGTCTTCAAGGACGCGAAACGCAAGGCCGATGTCACGGCTCTCGACGACATCAATATCAAGGTGGAGAAGAACCAGTTTCTCTGTCTGCTCGGCCCCAGTGGATGCGGCAAGTCCACGCTTCTCAATATGATCGCAGGCTTCGAGAAGCCGTCATCCGGCACCGTCACTGTCGATGGTCAATTGATCACGGCGCCCGGCTCGGAGCGCGGCGTGGTGTTTCAGCAGGCCAACCTGATGCCGTGGCTCCCGGTCTGGGAGAATGTCGGCTTCCACCTGCTGCTGCGCGGCGGCCAGAAGGCCGTGCGTCGCGAAACAGCACAGCGCTATATCGACATGGTCGGGCTCACGGGATTTGAAAATCATTATCCGTCCGAACTGTCAGGCGGCATGAATCAGCGTGTCGGCATCGCCCGTGCATTGCTGATGAATCCGCAGGTCATCCTGATGGATGAGCCGTTCGGCGCGCTCGATGAGCAGACCCGGATGGATATGCAGAATGAACTCGTCCGGATCTGGCAGGAACACCAGGGCACGATCGTTTTCGTGACGCACGGCATCGACGAAGCACTGACGCTGGGCACGCATGTTGCCGTGATGAGCGCCCGCCCGGGGCGTATCCGCGAAATCATCCCGTTGGACCTGCCGCGGCCACGCGACATCACCAGCCCGCAGTTCAACGAAATCAAACGTCACGTTCTCGATCTGCTTCGATCTGAACGGACGAAACCATCCCTCGAAACTCTGGATCATCCATGACCAAACGTGTGCTTCTCGGAATGCTGACGCCTTCGTCGAACACGGCGCTGGAGCCGATCACGACTGCTATGCTTGGCGAATTGCCCGAAGTCTCGGCGCATTTCTCGCGTTTCAAGGTCACGGAGATCGCGCTGTCGAACAAGGCGCTCGCCCAATTCGACAATTCGGAAATCCTGCGGGCCGCAGAATTGCTGGCTCATGCGAAGGTCGATGTCATCGGCTGGAATGGAACATCCTCTGGCTGGCTCGGCTTTGAGGCGGATGTCCGCCTGTGTGAGCAGATCACCGCAGCAACCGGGATTCCTGCGACGACGTCGATGTTAGCTCTCAATGAGATTCTTGAACATCAAAGGGTGAAGCGTCTGGGGTACGTGACGCCATATCTGGACGACGTTCAGGCCAAGATTCTGGAGAATTATGAAAAGCTGGGCTTTGCGTGCCAGGGTGAACGCCATCTCGGCCTGCAGGATAACTTCTCGTTCTCCGAAGTGCCCGTTGTGCAACTTGAGGATATGACGCGGGACGTGGCCAAGGAAAAGCCAGACGCTATCACGATCATCTGCACCAATTTGAGAGTTGCACCATCCGCGGCGAAACTGGAAAGGGAGACGGGCATTCCGGTCTATGACACCATTGCCACGGTGGTCTGGAAATGCCTGAAGATGGCTGGTGTCGATACCAAACGCGTCACCCAATGGGGATCGCTGTTTCAGCAAGTCTAGTATTTGTCTGTATGCAACCTGCGTTGCTGAATTGATGAGGTTTTGCTCATGACCGCTTTCGATACCGTCATTCGTCATGGCACCATTGCAACCGCGAGCGAAACCTACAAAGCCGATGTCGGTATCAGGAACGGCCGCATCGTTGCCATCGGCGAAGCGCTGACCGACGCGAACGAGACGGTCGATGCAACCGGTCTGCTGGTGCTGCCCGGCGGTATCGACAGCCACGTTCATATTGCGCAACCATCCGGCCCCGGCATCGTGATGGCCGACGATTTCGAAAGCGCCACGCGCGCCGCAGCCTTCGGCGGCAATACTTTCGTGATGCCTTACTGTCTGCAGGCGAAGGGCCAACCGATCCGCGAGGCGTTGAAGAATTATCACACGCTTGCCGATCAGAATTGCCATATCGATCATTCCTTCCACCTGATCATCGCCGATCCCAGTGAAGCGGTACTCGGGCAGGAGCTGCCAGCCTTGATCGCCGATGGATACACCTCGCTCAAGGTCTTCATGACCTATGAAGACCTTGCACTGAGCGATCTGCAGATCCTGCAGGTACTGGCCGTGGCGCGTGAATCCGGTGCACTGGTTCAGGTTCATGCGGAGAATTACGACGCCATCCGCTTTCTGGTCGACAAGCTCGAACGCGACGGCAATGTCGGCCCGTATTTTCACGCCAAGTCGCGGCCTATCGTCGTTGAGCGCGAAGCCACGCACCGGGCGATCTCGCTGGCGGAACTGGTCGACGTGTCGATGGTGGTGGTTCATGTCTCCAATCGGGAGTCCATGGAAGAGATCCGCCGCGCTCAGATGCGCGGGTTGACGATCCATGGCGAGACCTGCCCGCAATATCTTGTGCTGACCGAAGAGGATCTGAAGGATCTGGGTATGGAGGGCGCGAAATATGTCTGCTCGCCGCCACCGCGCGATCTCGCCAGCCAGCAGGCGTGCTGGGAAGGTTTGCAGCAGGGCGTATTCACACTGTTCTCGTCGGATCATTGCCCGTTTCGCTATGACGACGTGCAGGGCAAGCAACCACCCAACGCGCGTACCAGCTTCCGCTGGATTCCGAACGGCATTCCCGGTGTCGAGACGCGCCTTCCGATCCTGTTCTCGGAAGGTGTCAGCAAGGGCCGCATCACGCTCAACCAGTTTGTGGCACTGACCTCGACCAATCATGCGAAGACCTATGGCCTCACCGGCAAGGGCTCCATCGCCATCGGCTACGATGCCGATATCGCGCTGTGGGATTCGAAGCGCCAAGCAACGCTCACCCAGGCGAACTTGCATCACGGCGCCGATTACACGCCTTATGAAGGTTTGGAGATTACGGGCTGGCCGGTGGCAACGATGTTGCGCGGGAAATTCGTTACGCGCGACGGCAAGCTCGTCGGTGGAAAAGGCGAGGGACGCTATGTCAGCCGTGCGGCGCCATTTCCCGGCAAGGGCGCGACATCATCGGCCGCGTAACAGCGCGCGGTCGTCGCGCGCGCAGGCAGTGATGAATTCCAGCACGGCGCGCACCGACGGCTGATCGATGAGGTCCGGATGCGCCAGCAGCCAGATATCAGAGAGGCTGGCCAGCTTCTGCGGTGCCACGCGGATCAGATCCGCATGGGCGTCGCCGACGATGCATGACAGCACGCAGATGCCAATTCCTGCGCGGACGGCTGCAAGCATATCCGCTTGCGACGAGCAGCGGATGGCGACGGTGGCGTCCTTGGTGATGTGGTCGCTCCAGCGTCCGAGTTCGGAATTCGACGATTTGTCGGCGAAGCCGATGACAGTGTGGTCCTTCCAAGCGGCCCGCTGTTCGGGCAGCGGGCATCGCGCTGCGTAATCGCGCGAGGCGTAGAAGCCAATGCCGAGCTTGGCAATTTTCCGCCCGGTGAGATTTTCGTCGCCGGTCTGATACAGCCGGAGCACGATGTCGGCCTCGCGCTTGCGCACGCTGACCGGGAAGGGATGTGTCACCAGCTGGATCTCGACATGCGGATGCTGGCGGATGAAGGCGCCGATATGCGGCATCAGCCAGAAATTCGCGAGCGTCGGCCCGATGGACACCTTGACCACGCCGCGTGCGCTCTGGCCCGACGCGCCGGCGGCGGCTTCCGCTTTCAGCGCGGCCTCGGCCATCGCTTTGGTGCTCTCATGAAAGCGCCGGCCACGCGCCGTCAGCACCAGCCCTTCGTCGGAGCGCACGAACAGCTTGGTGCCAAGTTGCTTCTCCAGCGCCGCGACCTCGCGGCTGACGGTCGGGTGGCTGGTGCGCAACTGCCTGGACGCGCCGAGATAGCTTCCGGCGTCGACCACGGCATTGAAGGTGCGACAAAGATCCCAGTCCATGTGATCAAATCCGAAAGGCTTATTGTTCAAATTCGAACAACACGAGCGGGCGGTCAACCCCTATAGTTCGATTATAAAAATATAAGGAAACGCTTATGTCGCTCCCCAAAGCTCTCGATGGCACCCTCGAGCTGCCTGTGCTCGGTTCCCCGCTGTTCATCGTCTCCGGTCCTGAACTCGTCATTGCGCAATGCAAGGCCGGTATCGTCGGTTCGTTTCCAGCGCTGAATGCGCGGCCGGTGGAAGTGCTCGATCAGTGGCTGACGCGCATCGAGGATGAGCTCGGCGAATACAAAGCGAAGAATCCCGGCAAGAAGGTCGCGCCCTATGCGGTGAACCAGATCTGCCACGCGTCCAACGACCGGTTGATGAAGGACATGGAAACCTGTGTGAAGCACAAGGTTCCGATCATCATCACCTCGTTGCGCCCGCCCTCGGAGATCGTCGAGGCCGCGCATTCCTATGGCGGCGTCGTGTTTCATGACGTTATCAACGTCAAGCATGCGCGCAAGGCAGCCGTGCAGGGCGTCGATGGACTGATCCTGGTCTGCGCCGGTGCGGGTGGCCATGCCGGCACGCTGTCGCCCTTTGCGCTGGTGCGCGAAGTGAAGCAGTGGTTCAAGGGGACTGTGCTGGTATCTGGTGCAATCTCTGACGGTTACGGGATTGCGTCGGCGCTCGCGCTCGGCGCAGACCTCGCTTATATGGGCACGCGCTTCATTGCGACCGAAGAAGCTAATGCCGACCCGGCCTACAAGAAGGCGCTGACCGAATTCGCCGCGCATGACACGGTCTACACCAACCTGTTCACCGGTATTCACGGCAACTATCTTGGCCCGTCCATCGCAGCCGCCGGCCTCGATCCCGATAATCTTCCGGTGGCTGACAAGACCAAGATGAACTTCGGCTCCGGCGGTAACATGAAGGTCAAGGCCTGGAAGGACATCTGGGGTTGCGGCCAGGGCATCGGCCAGATTACCGATGCGCCGTCGGTGGCAGAACTCGTGGATCGCCTGAAGCGCGAATATGCGGAAGCGACCGGAGACTTTGCGAGACGGGCACGCGCATAAGCGCGGCCCGATAAAAATATAACGGGGAGAAGACAATCATGACATCAGTCATGCTGAGGACGCTTGGGCTGTTCGCTTTTGCCGTCTGCGTGAATGCGCCGACGCAAGCTGCGGCCAACAGCAAGGAAGAGATCAAGATCGGGCAGACGCTTCCCTATAGCGGTCCGCTCTCGGGCTTCGGCGTGATCGGCCGTGCGCAGGAAGCCTATTTTGCCAAGCTCAACGCCGAAGGCGGCATCAACGGGCGCAAGATCAAGTTCATCAGTCTCGATGACGCCTATTCGCCGCCGAAGACCGTGGAGCAGACCCGCAAACTGGTGGAGCAGGATGAGGTTCTGATGATGTTCGGGACGCTCGGCACCGCGACCAACAACGCGGTGCATCGCTATTTGAACAGCAAGAAAATCCCGCAGCTGTTCGTGCTATCAGGCGCGACCAAATGGGCGGATCCGAAAGGTTTTCCGTGGACCATGCCGGGCATGGCCGCCTATGAATCGGAAGGGGTTGTCTACGCCAAGCACGTGTTGAAGACCAAGCCGGATGCCAAGATCGCCATTCTCGCGCAGAACGATGATCTCGGCAAAGACTATGTGGCTGGCTTTAAACGCGCGCTGGGCGACAAGGTCGCCAGTATGATCGTATCCGAAGCGACCTATGAGACCAGTGCGCCGACGATCTCGTCGCAGCTTGCGGCGCTCAAGTCGTCCGGCGCGAATGTGCTGTTTGGTGCGGTGGTCGGCAAATTCTCGTCGCAGATGATCAAGGGCGTTGCGGAAATCGGCTGGAAGCCGGACCTGATGTTCGTCCCTACGTCCGCTTCGTCGATCACCTTTCTGGAGCCGGCAGGTCTGGACAACGCCACTGGCCTGATCACGTCGAGTTATCAGAAAGACATCAATGACGCGTCATGGGCCAACGACGAGGACGTGAAGGCCTATTTCGCTTTCATGAAAGAGAGCCTGCCGTCAGCCGATCCGCGCAACACCAATTATGCGACCGGCTTCCTGAATGCGCATCTCATCACGCATATCCTGAAAGCGTGCGGCGATGACGTCAGCCGGGAGAATATCCTGCGTCAGGCGACGTCGATGAAGAACGTCAAGCTGCCGCTGTTGCTGTCGGGCGTCACGGTCAATACCGACAAGGATGACTATCTTTCGTTCCAGCAACTGCGGCTGCGCCGTTTCAACGGCAAGAACTGGGAAGGCTTTGGCGAATTGCTCGACGACCAGTGAGCATCTGTACCATCACATCGACAGAACAAGGATCGAAGCCAGCGATGGCTTCGATCGATTCAAGAACAATATAAGGGCGGACAATGATTATCAGCGGCGACCGGGCGATCAGCTATCCGGACATCATGCAGCGCATCGCCAAGGTGGCGACCGGGTTCAAGAGCCTCGGCGCAGGCGCCGATGCGCCGGTCGGCATGATGCTGCGCAACGATTTCGCGCTGTTCGAGACTGCGTTCGGCGCCGGTGCGCTCGGCGCGCGTGTGGTCCCGATCAACTGGCATCTTAAAGGTGAGGAGGTCAGCTACATCCTCGCCGACAGCGGTGCGAAACTGCTGGTCTGCCACGCTGATCTTTTGCCGCAGATCAAAGATAATTTGCCCGCGGGATTTCCGATCCTGATCGTCCGCACGCCGCCGGAGATCGCAGTCGCCTATGGTGTTGCCGAAGCTGCGACCGAGGTGCCTGTAGGCGCCACGGACTTCGATGTTTGGCGCGAGTTGCATGCGCCGGTGGAGAACGCGCCGAAGCGCGCGCTGACCATGTTCTACACGTCGGGCACCACGGGCCGTCCCAAGGGCGTGACCCGCGCGGCCATGACGCCGGAACAGGCTGCGGCATCCGAGCGCGTCGGCGGCATCGCCTATGGGCTGAAGCCGAACGAGGATCAGATCATCCTGATGAACGGGCCGATGTATCACTCGGCGCCAAGCTCCTACGGGCTGATGGCATTCCGTCATGGCAGCACGATCGTGCTCGAACCGCGTTTCGATCCCGAAGATCTGCTGCAGCTCACCGAGAAGCACCGCATCACCAACATGCATATGGTGCCGACTATGTTCGTGCGGCTGCTGCGTCTGTCGGACGAGGTGAAGTCGCGCTACGACCTGTCGTCGCTGCGCTTCATCATTCATGGCGCAGCGCCGTGCCCGATCCATGTGAAGCAGGCGATGATTGCGTGGTGGGGACCGGTGATCAACGAGTATCTCGGCTCCACCGAAACCGGGGTGCCGATCTGGCATTCATCGGAGGAGGCGCTGAGGAAGCCGGGCACCGTCGGTCGCACCATCGAGGGGGGCGTGGTCAAGATCTTCGATGCGGACGGCAAGGAATGTCCGGTCAATGTGCCCGGTGAAATCTTTATGCGGCAGACCTCGGTGCCGGATTTCAACTATCAGGGCCGCCCGGACGCGCGGGCGGAAGCCGGTCGTGAGGGCCTGATCAGCGTCGGAGACGTCGGCTATCTCGACGAGGACGGCTATCTCTTCATGTGTGATCGCAAGCGCGACATGGTCATCTCCGGCGGTGTGAATATATATCCAGCCGAGATCGAGAACACGCTGATCGGCATGGACGGCGTGCGCGACTGCGCGGTGTTCGGTGTGCCTGATGACGAGTTCGGCGAACGGCTGGTGGGCTGCGTCGAACTCGAAGATGATGCGCAGCTCTCCTCGTCCGAGATCCAAGCCTATCTCAAGCAGCGGTTGGCGAACTTCAAAGTGCCGAAGACAATCCATTTTCATGATGCGCTGCCGCGCGAGTCGACCGGCAAGATCTTCAAGCGCAAGCTGCGCGATCGATACGGTGCCGCGCCGGTCGCTTAATCGCCAATGGTCATCGCAAGGACTCCTTGCGATGACGGCGCAAAAAAAAGGCGCCGGGCTCGTTGCTCGGCGCCTTTTCTTTTCGATGACAGCGGCGATCAGGTGTTGATCCAGACCGCCTTGATGTTCAGATATTCGTCGATGTGATGCACGCCGGATTCGCGGCCATAGCCGCTCATCTTATAGCCGCCGAATGGCACCGCGGGATCCATCGCCTGATAGCAATTGATCCAGACCGAGCCGGCCTGCAGGGACTTCGCGAGGCGATGCGCCTTGCTGACATCTTTGGTCCAGACGCCGCTGCCGAGGCCGAAGGTGGTGTTGTTGGCGCGCTGCACCAGTTCGTCCATGTCGGTGAAGGAGATCGCCGAAATCACCGGCCCGAAGATCTCTTCCTGCGCGATCTTCATGGTGTCCTGGACGTTGGCGAACACGGTCGGCTGGACGAAGAAGCCCTTCGACAGTTCACCGTCCATCAGGCGGCCACCACCGGACAGCGCCTTGGCGCCTTCGCCGCTTCCGGTGGTGAGATAGCCGGTGACGCGATCGAGCTGTTCCTTGGAGACCAATGGCCCGAGCTGGGTGTCGGGATTGGCACCGTTGCCGACCTTCAGTTTCTTGGCGAATTCGGCGACGCGGCCGACGAACTCGTCATAGATCTTCTTTTCGACGAACAGGCGGGTGCCGGCGCTGCAGATCTGCCCGGAATTCGCGAACACCGCCATGGCAGCACCGGGGACGGCGGCATCGAGGTCGGCATCCGAGAACACGATGTTCGGCGACTTGCCGCCGAGCTCGAGCGACACGCGCTTGAGGTTGCCGGCCGAGGCGCGGATGATCGACTGGCCGGTGAAGTGGGAACCGGTGAAGGCGACCTTGTTGACGTCCATATGCGAGGCCAGCGCGGCGCCGGCGGTTTCGCCATAGCCCGGCACGACGTTGATGGCGCCAGCCGGGAAGCCGGCTTCCAATGCCAGCTCACCGAGGCGTAGCGAGGTCAGCGGTGCTTCCTCAGCCGGCTTCAGCACAATGGTGCAGCCGGTGGCGATGGCAGGGCCGATCTTCCAGATGCTGGCTGACAGCGGCGAGTTCCACGGAATGATCGCGCCGACGACGCCGACGGGCTCCTTCAGCGTGTAGGAGAAGATCTCGCCCGGCAGCGAGTTCTCGATGGTCTCGCCGTAGATCAGCGTGGCCTGGCCGGCATAGAAGCGCAGCATGCCGAGGATGCGCTGCTTGCCAGCGAAAGTGCGCATGACAGGCGCGCCCATATCGAGTGTATCGAGCATCGCGAGTTCATCGAAATGCTTCTCGACAAGCTCGGCGAATTTCAGCAGCAGCGCCTGGCGCTCGTAGGGCTTGGCCTTGCTCCATGGGCCTTCGAAGGCGCGGCGGGCGGCGGCGACCGCAAGGTCGATATCCCCAGCATCGCCTTCGGCGACGGTGGCAAGCAGTTCGCCGGTGGCTGGATTATGCGTTTCGAACTTCTTGCCGGATTGGGCGTCCTGCCATTTGCCGTCGATCAGCATCTGCTTGTAGGAGCCGTTCGCGTAAGGGTGCGCGGTGGCAGAGATTGGCTGCATCAAGCCCATAATGTGATCCTCCCGGACGTTTGATTGAAGTGTCGTTGTAGCGCGCGGAATATATCGTTTTCACGAAACGGGTAAAGGCGGGGAACCCGAAACGACTTGCATGGGAGGTCTTCGCGACCAATTCATGATCGTGAATTCGTTCGCGGTGACGTGAATGCGGATTAGTGTCGTGCGTGATATTGAGACCGCCACGCTCATTTGTCCGGATCACGTCCTGATCGATTGGACGCCTTCTAAAATCCCGAATTGCTGGAGTGCACCATGACCCACACCGCTCTGTCCGCCGGTTCTGTAGCCGTCATTACGGGAGGCGCCTCCGGCATCGGCTTGGCCGCAGCGACAGCCTTTGCGCGACTGGGAATGCGCATCTGCATCGTGGATCTCGGCGAGAATCGTTTGACTGAGGCGGCTGGCAAGATCGCCGGTGTGGCGCGCGGCGGGCGTGACGATGTGATGACGGCCGCTGTCGATGTCAGTGACGTCGCCGCGATGACCAGACTCGCGGCCGACGTGCAGGCCCGCTTCGGCGGCTGCGATGTTTTGATGAACAATGCCGGCATTCAGGTGCCGACCTCGGCGCTCGGGCCGCGCGACAATTGGGAGCGGCTGCTTGGCGTCAATCTCTGGGGCATCGTCAATGGCTGTCAGGCCTTCGCTGTGGACATGATCGCGCGCAAGCGGCCGGGCCTGATCATCAATACGGGCTCTAAGCAGGGCATCACAACGCCGCCCGGCAATCCCGCCTACAATGTCTCCAAGGCCGGCGTGAAAGCCTATACCGAAGCGCTGGCGCACGAGCTGCGCAACACCGAGGGATGTCAGGTCTCCGCACATCTGCTGATCCCCGGCTTTGTCTTCACGCCGCTCGCGGCTGGCGGGCGCAGCGAGAAGCCGGATGCAGCGTGGACAGCCGAGCAGACCGTGGACTTCATGATGCAACGGCTCGAAGCCAGCGACTTCTATATCCTGTGTCCGGACAACGACGTGCCGCGCGCACTCGACGAACGCCGCATGTTGTGGGCCATCGGCGACGTCGTGGAAAATCGACCGGCGCTGTCGCGCTGGCATCCCGACTATGCCGACGCCTTTGCGGACTTCGTCAAACGCAAATAAAACAACAAGGGAGAAACGCCGTGGACTATGTCAAATTTGGAAATACCGGCCTGGACGTCTCGCGTCTGTGTCTGGGCTGCATGACCTATGGCGTCTCCGATCGCGGCGCGCATGCATGGACGCTGGACGAGGACAAGAGCCGGCCGCTGATCAAGCAAGCGATTGAGCTCGGCATCAATTTCTTCGACACGGCGAATGTCTATTCGGATGGCACCTCGGAAGAGATCGTCGGTCGCGCGCTGAAGGACTTCACGCGCCGTGACGATGTGGTGCTGGCGACCAAGGTCTTCAACCGGATGCGGCCGGGACCAAACGGGGCAGGCCTGTCGCGCAAGGCGATCATGACCGAGGTTGATCACAGCCTGCGCCGGCTCGGCACCGATTATATCGATCTCTACCAGATCCATCGCCTCGACAAGAACACGCCCCTCGAGGAGACGCTTGAAGCGCTGCACGACGTCGTGAAAGCCGGCAAGGTCCGCTATATCGGCGCGTCCAGCATGTATGCGTGGCAGTTCTCCAAGGCGCTCTATACGTCGCGACTGAACGGTTGGACTGAATTTGTCAGCATGCAGAACCATGTGAATCTGCTGAACCGCGAGGAAGAGCGCGAGATGCTGCCGCTCTGCGCCGACCAGAAGATCGCTGTCATGCCGTGGAGCCCGTTGGCGCGCGGGCGTCTGACACGCGCCTGGGACCAGACCAGCGAACGCCAGCAGACCGATGAGTTCGGCAAGACGCTCTATGTGCAGTCCGAGGAGTCCGATCGCAAGATCGTCGAGCAGGTTGCCGCGGTCGCCAAGGCGCGCGGAGTACCGCAGGCGCAGGTCGCGATGGCTTGGCTGTTGCAGAAGAAAGGGATCACATCGCCGATCATCGGCGCGTCGAAGCCGGCGCATCTCACCGATGCGGTGGCGGCGCTGTTGTTGAAGCTGACGAGTGAGGAAGTCGCATCGCTTGAAGCGCCGTATGTGCCGCATGCCGTGGCTGGGTTTGGTTAGCGCCCATTCACTGTCCTCATGGTGAGGAGCGCGCCGCTTGGCGCGCGTCTCGAACCATGAGTGTGTCGTGCATCCTTCAAGGCGCGCGCGAAGTACGCGCTCGTCAGGATGAGGACGGAGTATTCGACTAAAACGACGTTCGTCTCAGCTATACCGCTTCTCCTGCCCATCGTCCGCATACCAGTCGAACGGCTCGTCCGAGAGATTGACGATCACGTTCTGGATCTGGGTGTATTCCTCATAGGCGACAATGCCGTTCTCGCGGCCGATACCGCTCATCTTGAAGCCGCCCCAGGGCGAGCAGGGATCGATGCGGTGGTGGTCGTTGATCCAGACGATGCCACTCTCCAGCCGATGCGCAACGCGATGGGCGCGGGTGACGTCGCGGGTCCAGATCGAGGTGGCCAGGCCGAATTCAGTGCCGTTGGACAGCGCGATGGCTTCCTCTTCGGTGTCGAACGGGATCACGACGACGACTGGTCCGAAGATCTCTTCCTGCGCAATGCGCATGCTGCCGGTCACGCCAGTGAAGATGGTCGGCTGATGATAGTAGCCGCTCTCGAAGGCCTTGCCGTCCGGGCGTTTGCCGCCGGCGGCAAGCGTCGCGCCTTCTTCCAGACCGATCTTGACGTAGCGCTCGGTGAGTTCGCGTTGTTTGGCCGAGACGAGCGGACCCATCTGCGTCGCCATGTCCTGCGGATCGCCGATCCGGATCGCATTGGTGCGCTTCACCAGCTCGGTGACGACGGCGTCATGCACGGAGCGTTGCACCAACAGCCGAGCACCTTGCACGCAGGTCTGGCCGGTTGCGATGAACGAGGCGAACAGGGCCGCCGCGACGCCGCGCTCGATCGGCGTATCGTCGAACAGGATGACCGCAGCCTTGCCGCCAAGCTCGGCTGCGACCTTGGTGAGGTTGGCGCCGGCCATGGATGCCACCATCTTGCCGGTTTCGGTGCCGCCGGTGAGGTCGATCTTCCTGATGCGCTTGCTGGTGGTCAGAGCCTTGCCGGCGGTCGCACCATAGCCGGGCACGACATTATAGACGCCGTCGGGCACACCGGCCTCCTTGAAGATGTCGCCGAGCAGAAGAGGTGTGATCGGCGCCAGTTCGCTGGGCTTTACCACCATCGTATTGCCGGCCGCCATCGATGGCGCGATCTTCTTGGTGAGGATCAGGAGCGGATGATTCCATGGCGTCACATGGCCGACGACGCCGAGTGGCACCCGGCGGGTATAATTCAGGAAGTTGCCGCCGAACGGCGGCACGGTGTCCTCATGAGTGCGCGCCAGAGCGCCGAAATAGCGAAACCATTCCGGCAGCCGACCTAGCTGGGCGGTCATTTCGCGGCGGGCGCGGCCGATCTGATCGACCTCGATGGTCACCAGTTCGGGGAGCTTTTTGGCCAGCAATTCGCCGGCCCGGTGCATGATGTCGCCGCGTACCGCGCCCGGTGTCGCCGCCCAGATTTTGCCGGCGCGTTCGGCGGCGTCGATGGCCAGATCGATATCCTTTTCGTCCCCCTCGGCGACATCGGCCAGATGGCTGCAGTCCTTCGGGTTCTCGATCCTGATGGTGCGGCCGGTCGAGGCTGGCTGAAACCGGCCATTGATATAAAGCCCGAACGGGCGACCATCGTTCATCATTGGCATGTCCTTGAATTTGCATCGTGATCGGCCTGACGGCGGTAGCCGGTTCGGCGGACTATGACTAATCAGAAACAGGTGATTTTGCGATCAACGCGCGGTTGCAGCGCGGTGATTGAAACGGGTCGCTTAAACCGATTGCAGAAAGTCGCTTATGGATTCTTTGAGCCCGGAAAGGCGCTCTTAACCGGTATTCATGCACGTTGGCGATGACGCCGACGACTCCGGTATCGTTTAATATTGATGCAACGCTCAGCCGATTATTGAAGGCAACCGAAAGCGCGGCAGGGGATTTTTTCAATGACCAAGTTAGACGCAGAAGTCGACGATCTCATCGCCGCCTGCCACGGCGACACCCGCGGTACCGTGGCAGCACTCATTCTCGTCAATCAGCAACTTGAGACCGAACTGGCCGAGCTGCGTGCGCAGATGGCCGCACGGCCGTTCGATGAGCAGATGGTGCACGCCGTTCTGCACTGATTGGTGACTTGATGCAGCGCAAGTGCGCCACAAGATTCGTGGTGTATAAATTCAATCTCGGCTGGGATTCGGAGCGCCCTTTTGGCGTAATCGGAATTTCGGGATGGAGGTTTGAATGCCCAGACAATTTGGATTGAAGGCGACATCGATTGCAGCGTCGACGCCCGCGACGGCGTGCAAAACGACGCTTGGCCTGATCGGATGGATGTTTGCGCCGAAGAACCGCGTGTCGCGTGGCGCCGCAGCGGTGAGGCGCTCATCGGCATACACGGCGCTGCCCTATGCGCCAGCAAGCTGGCGCGGTTCCCGTGGCCGGCGATCGGTCTCGGTCAACTGAAATCCGTGTGACGTCGCGCGCTAGCGTATCGAGCGTTTGTCCGGTGTGGCTCGTTCCTTAATTGGCGGTTCTTCCAGAAATTTGTTGGTCGGGGATGGGTCATCCGTCAGCCAGTCCACGAAGTGGACGGCATTCTCGATCCAGTCCATCAATCTCGTCCAGGCGCGTGTCAGGGCATGTGGCATACCGATTAGTCGCAGATAGCGCGGCTCGGGTTCAGTGGAGCAGAAGAGCAGTGGATTGGGCTGTCAGGCGGCCTTCATCATTGTCGGCTTATCGTTTCCAGTTGTGCAGTCGGCAGCGATCTGATCGTCACCCAGTTGCCTGCGACGCAGGGCGGACTGCATCTTGCCGAACACCTCGACGACAGTACGGAGCTCCCTGCGCAG
Source organism: Tardiphaga sp. 42S5 (assembly GCF_034044155.1). Taxonomy (NCBI): domain Bacteria; kingdom Pseudomonadati; phylum Pseudomonadota; class Alphaproteobacteria; order Hyphomicrobiales; family Nitrobacteraceae; genus Tardiphaga; species Tardiphaga sp. 42S5. The sequence goes on from NZ_CP139027.1 coordinate 2,658,569, forward strand.
CTCTTCGATCTGCGTCGGTCTCGGTCCCTCGTGATATCCCCGCAAATACTTGGCCGCGGCGACGATCTCCGGCGAAAGCGGGGCCTTCAGCTTGACGGCGAGCACCAGTCCTTCTCCGATCGCCTGCTGCAGGAATGCTATCGTATCTGCGAGCAACAGTTCGCGTCCCTCATGCCTGTCCATGATGTCGCCGCCGATTCGCTTAGGTTGACGCTGAGGGAAGGGTGCCGCGGTATGGGTAATGAATAGTCACGGAAAACCTTGCGCAGATTGATGGGGTCATCAATGCGGAGGTTGGCCGGCGCGACTCGACTCAGTCGTGACGGAACGAGCGAGCCAGTTGGTCCTCGATCGGCTTGCGGAGATAGGCGAACGCGGTACGGGAGCCATTCTGAATATAGGCTTCGACCGGCATGCCCGGCACAAGTGCCTTCCCGCCGAGCTTGGCGAGTTCTCCGTCGATGAGGCTAATGCGCGCTACGTAATAGGACGCGCCGGACTGCTGGTCTTTTGTGAGATCGGCCGCTATGCGGGTAAGCCTTCCGTTGAGATCCGGTGTGATCGCGGAATCGAAAGCGGTGAAGCGCAGCTTCGCGGATTGACCTAGTCGGAGGCGGTCAATCATTTGCGGATCGACCCGCGCCTCGACCACGAGAGAATCTTTTTCCGGAACGATAAGCATCAACTGTTCGCCCGCAGTAATAACGCCGCCCACCGTATGGATCGTCTTCTGGTGAACCATCCCGTCCTGCGGCGCCCGCAGCATCACGCGTGCGAGTTGATCGACTGCTGCGATCCGGCGCTCGGAGAGATCGGCCATCTTGATCTCCACCTCGCGCAGCTCGGTCGCGATCTCGCGTCGCTGATCCTGCACGACCTGAAGCGTCTGTAGTTCTGTCTCGGTGATGCGGCCTTTGGCCCGCGCCGTCTCAGCGATCAATTGTCCTTCCTCGCCGATCAGCCGCGCGGCTTCGCGTTCGAGTGTGGTTAGCCGTGCGTAGGGAATTAGATTTTTCTCGAAGAGCTGGCGAACCCCTTCGAGTTCGCGCTGGATCAGTCGGATCTGTTCACGCTTTGACGCGATCTGAGCGGCGAGGCCGTGGATCTCCTCACCGATCTGCGACGTGCGCTCGCGCAGTTGCGACTGTTGGCCGCTGACGGCTTCGCGTCGTCTGAGCAACAGGCTCGTCTCACCGGCGATGATGTCGGCGATCGCGGGTAACTCGATACGGTCCGCAAGTTCGCCCGGTATCACGAAAGCGTCGCGACCATCTTGTTCCGCGCGCAGCCGCGCTCGACGCGTCCAGAACTGGTTGAGCTGGTTTTCGATCAGTGCCAGGTTGGCTCGCGTCATGGTCTCGTCAAGCCGGACAAGAACGTCGCCTGCGCGCACGCGGTCCCCGTCGTTGACGAGAATTTCGGCGACCACCCCGCCGGTCGGATGCTGAATCCTGCGCACGTTGCTATCGACGACGATCTGTGCCGGCGCTATCACCGCGCTAGCGAGTGGCGCGGTTGCCGCCCAGACGCCAGCGGTGGAGATCGCCACGGCGAGTATAGCTAGTCCCGCATACGCAGTTCGCCGGATATCGCGGAAGGGATCGGGGCGGCTTGAGTTGGGCGTTGCAGAATTTGGCATCAGGGTTTCCTCAGCTTCGGCCGTCAGCGGTCATGCGGACTTCGTGCACCGGCTGTGGCGCCACCTGGTTTGCAGGGTGTTGCGAGGCAAGCGCCTTGCGCAGGACCTCATCTTTCGGACCAAATGCCTGGACCTGGCCATTGGCGAGCGTCATCACGAGATCGACGCCTGCGAGAGCGGCCGGGCGGTGCGCGACGATAATGGCGATTCCGCCGCGCTCACGTACGCCCTTGATTGCCTGAGTCAGTGCTGCGTCGCCTTCGACGTCGAGATTGGCATTCGGTTCGTCGAGCACCACCATGAACGGGTCCCTATAAAGCGCGCGTGCAAGCGCTACCCGTTGCCGCTGCCCACCCGAGAGGGCAGCACCGGCTTCGCCGATCCGCATCTCGAAGCCCTTTGGCAGGTTGAGGATCATGTCATAGGCACCGGCGGCTTTTGCGGCGGCAATGACGGTCGGTCCATCCATCTCCGGATCGAAGCGGGCAATGTTCTCAGCCACCGTGCCGTCGAACAGTTCGACGTCTTGCGGCAAATAGCCCATCAAGCCGCCCCGAATTTCGGCGGGCCACTGGTCGAGGGTTGCGCCATCGAGGCGGATCTCGCCGCGCGCTGCAGGCCAGATCCCGACCAGCGCACGCGCCAATGTGGATTTGCCCGACGCCGACGGTCCGATGATTCCAACAGCCTGGCCGGCTTTGAGTTGGAACGTGGCATTCTGAACGATGGCCTTGGTGCCACCCGGCGCGACAATGAAAACCTGATCGACCGTGAGAATGTGCTGAGCACGTTCTGGCGCAACGGCAGAAGGGCTTTCGTCTTGAGACGATAGCGCATCGCGTAACCGCTGCCAGGCCTGGCGGGCGCCGACGAAAGGACGCCAAACCGAGATCGCCAGTTCGACGGGAGCCAGCGCACGGCTGCCCATGATCGAGGAGGCAATCATGACACCACTGCTGGCCTGTCCTTCGATTACCAGCCAAGCGCCTAATCCGAGCAATGCCGATTGCAAGATGAACCGCAGGGTCTTCGACAGCGTGCCAAGTGCACCGGCAATATCGGAACCGTGCTGCTGAGCAGCAATCTGATTGGCATTGGCTGCGCCGATGCGTGAGATGACTCGTCGCTCCATGCCGAGGGCGGCGACGACCTCGGCATTGCGGCGTCCTGCCTCCAGATGGATGTTGCGTATGGCGGCATGGCGGGATGCTTCTCGCGTGGGCTTCCGTGTCAGAATTTCCGTAACAAGAGCAATGCCGAACAGAATGGTTGCGCCACCGACCAGGGTCCATCCAAGATACGGATGCAGCAGGAAGCACCCGGCGAGATACAGCGGCATCCACGGCAGATCGAACAGCGTTGTCGGCCCGAGGCCGGACAGGAACCCGCGCACTGAATCCAGATCATGAGCGAGTTGAACACCGCCGCCGCGGCTGGACTTCAAAGGCGATCGCAGAATGGCGGAATTCACTGGCTCCCACAACGCGCCATCAAGTGCAGCTCCGATGCGCGTCAGGATCCGCTGGCGCAACCAGTCGAAAACACCCTGCACAGCGTAGATCGCAATTACGATAATCGAGAGCGATACGAGAGTAGGAATGCTGCGCGAGGGAATGACGCGGTCATAGACCTGCAGCATGTAAATGGATCCGGTCAGCATCAGGATGTTGACCACGGCGGAGAACAACCCGACAGACAGGAACGCGCTACGACATGATGCGAGAGCGGCACTCGGAAGATCTTGGTACTTCGATCCGGCTGTTCTGTCTGCCGAAATTGCTGCGGTCATATTTCACCTGGGCCAGTAAGCGACAGCGATGCGCGCCGATCGAGTTCGTTATCTGGCTTCAGCGTCAACTGCGTGACAGCGTGTGAATTGCGTGCGCGTGCAATTTTTCTGTCGCGCGATCGGCCATGTGAATGGTGACCGATGTGCGCGACAAGACATTGCAACAGCAAATACATTCTTTCTTGCGCATTACGTGCGCGAACCTCGGCCGCTGTTTTGCCGCGCGATCGATCGGGAGCTCAAAGTAATTCAGTGTAGTTCGATCAGTTTCATCATTCTTCGGTGCGAACTGCGACCAATCCGCGGTGGAGCAACCCGCAACGCTTTGCACTTTTGCGGGTGTGGCACGATGTCGCGATTTGCTGTGTCGCCTTTGTATAGTCGAGCAAAAAGAGCGGTCGGCGCGTGGCTTCACTGCGACGTTAGAAACCAGTCACGCGGCTGTTAAATCGACGTGGCTACATCCGGCGCATTAACTTTTCGTTAACCAAAGGCAGTCGGTCGCGCGTATTCGCATTCTGCGAAGCGAGCGATGTTCGACGCACGCCTCAACGATGGAAGCCGATTTCATGTCAACGACATATCACGCCCTTGCCGTTAGCGATCTCGTCCAGGATTGGTCCAATGCCGGCGCAATCAACGCCGATGATAATTGGTCTTCCGTTCCATCGATCGTCGGCTATCTCGGTGACATCAACGCTGGTTCGCCAACTGGCACCGATCCGCGGACATTGACCGGCGCTGGGCTCGGCGCCGTCGATGTGATCGCCAATCAGACTGCCCCGAATTCTCTTACCAATGGCGGCGTTGCGGAATTCGCTGTTGCCAATCCGACCATTGCGCTGAACGGCTCGGGTACTGCAGACGCACCGAGCCTCGTGCTTTATCTCGATGCGAGCGGCCGCGATAATGTGCGACTGACCTTCAATGCGCGCGATCTCGACGGCAGCGCAGACGATGCGTCCCAGCCAATTGCCGTGCAGTACCGGGTCGGTTCCGCCGGGTCCTGGACGAATGTGCCGGGTGGCTACGCTGCCGACGTGACCACCGCGAATGCCGCCACTCAAGTGACGCCTTTCAATTTACTGCTGCCGTCCGAAGTCAATGGCCACGCGGACTTGCAGGTTCGGATCCTCACCACCAATGCCGGTGGCAATGACGAGTGGGTCGGGATCGACGATATCCGCGTTACGAGCAATGCCAGCACCCCGGTCGTAGGCCAGACCGTCGGCTTTTCTGCAGGCACGGTGTCGGTCTCGCATGACGAGGGCAATAGCGGCTCGACGGTCTATCAATTCACCGTGGAGCGCAGTGGTGGCACCGATGGCGATGTCTCATTCTCCGGAACCATTGCCTCTGCGCAGACCGACGCATCGGACTTCGTTGGAAGCGTGCCGAGCAGCTTTAGCGGCGTGATTCCGGCTGGGCAGGGCTCGGCAACGGTGACCGTTATGGTCGCCGGTGACACCACGAGCGAGCCGAATGAAAATTTCACGCTGACGCTTCAGAGCGCTTCCAATTCCACCGCCGTGGCGACCACGATTGGCACCGCGCAAGCCACCGGCACCATCGTCAATGATGACGTCGCGATCACCAAGATCAGCGCCATCCAGGGGACGGGCGCCACCAGCGGAATGGCCGGCCAGACGGTCACTGTCGAAGCCATCGTCGTCGGTGATTTCCAGAATGGGGACGGCGACAACAGTCGCAACCTGAACGGCTTCTATGTTCAGGAAGAGGTGACCGACTCCGACGGTAATGTCCTGACCTCTGAAGCCATCTTCGTATTCGGCGGCAACGGTGACGTGGCCGTCGGCGACCGTGTCCGTGTCACCGGTTCGATCAGCGAGTATTTCGGTCTCACCGAACTCACCGCGACCAACATTTCCGTGGTTGAAGCGGGAGCAGTTGCCGATATCAACACGATGGCGACCGTGATCGATCTGCCGGGTGCCGGCACCACGCTGAGCCAGGACGGCGACTATCAGCCGAACCTCGAAGCCTATGAGGGGATGCTGGTCACGCTGCCAGAGACACTCGTGATTACCGAGCAGTTCAACCTTGATCGCTTCAATGAAATCAAGCTGGCGGCAGGCGATCGCCCGGCCCAGTTCACGCAGGAAAATGCGCCGGACGCTGCAGCCTACCAGGCCTATCTGGCCGAACTCGGCTCGCGCACCATCACCTATGATGATGGCCTGAACGCTCAGAACGCGGCCATCAGCAATCTCGACGGCTTCGGCCCGACCTACAACACGGCGACGGCGCCGCGGATGGGGGACACGATCACCGGGCTGACCGGCGTACTGGACTATCAGTGGGCCGGCAATGCCGCATCGGGCGCGACCTGGCGGGTCCGCTCCGTCGAGAACGGCACCAATACGTTTGAAGACGGCGCCGCGCCGCGGACTACTGCACCCGACGATGTCGGAGGTACGCTCCAGGTCGCAAGCTTCAACGTCCTGAATTTCTTCAAGACGCTGGACAATGGCGCCAGCACCGCCATCGGCCAGGAGCCGCGCGGCGCCAACGACTCCGTCGAGCTCTCGCGCCAGACCGGCAAGCTCGTCGATACCATTCTTGCAATGGATGCCGACGTGCTTGCACTGACCGAACTGGAAAATGATTTTCTGCCGGGTTCGTCTGGCAATGCCATCGAATATCTGGTCGGTCAGCTCAATGCCGCTGCGGGTCCCGGCGCCTATGCCTGGGTCAATCCCGGTCAGCAGTTTGTTGGTGGTGATGCGATCGCGGTCGGCTTCATCTACAAGACCGCGGATGTGAAAATCGCGGACGGGACGACGGTCGCGATCCTCAACGATGCAGATCTGCCCGGACTCGGGCTTTCCGGCCTGCTGAGCCAGAGCACCGTCGGGCACATCTTCGACGGCGCGAATACCAGCCGCAATGCGCTCGCGGTGACGTTCGAGCAGATCGCCACTGGTGAAACTTTCACCGCAATCGCCAACCACCTCAAATCCAAGAGCGGCACCGGCACCGGCCTCGATGCTGACCAGGGTGACGGTCAGGGCAACTGGCAGAACCAGCGCGAGCTCGCAGCGACTGCGCTCACCGCCTGGGCCAACAGCGACCCGACCGGCTCCGGCGACAGCGACGTGCTGATGCTCGGCGATTTCAACAGCTACGCCAAGGAGCAGGCAACGGGCATCATCGAGAATGCAGGCTATGAAAACTTGCATGGCCGGGAGGACGGTGCTTATTCCTACGTCTTCGACGGTCAAACCGGCACCCTCGATTACGCGTTCGCGAATGACAGCCTGTCGTCGCAGGTTACTGGCGTCACCACCTGGCACATCAATGCCGATGAAGCCGATGCCCTCGACTACAACACGGACTTTTCGCGCGATCCGGCGATCTTCGATGCCGATACGAATGTCCGCGTTTCCGACCACGATCCGGTCATCGTTGGCCTCGATCTGAACCAGACGCCGTCGACCTACAGGCTGCAGATCCTGCATGCGTCGGATTTCGAGGCCGGTCTCGATGCGGTTGATCGCGCTGGCAATTTCGCCGCCATCGTCGATTACCTCGAAGAGACACAGGCGAATTCGATCACGCTGTCGTCGGGCGATAACTTCATCCCCAGCCCGTTCTTCAGCGCCGGCAGCGACGCCTCGCTGAAGGAGGTCTATGAGACCGCGCTCGAGACCTATTACGGTCTTGCCAGCGGCACGCTGAACATCACGCCGGGCTTCGGTAGTGCTGACATCTCGATGCTGAACATCATCGGCGTGCAGGCCTCGGCGATCGGAAATCACGAATTCGACGCAGGCACAAATCCGCTCGCAGCGATTATTCGGCAAACTGCTGGCTTCCCGGGTGCACAGTTCCCCTTCCTATCTGCCAATCTGGATTTCTCAGGCGATTCCAATCTTGCCGGCCTCTACACCAACCTCATCCAGAACGCTGACAACTATTCCGGCTTCCCGCCGGCCGCCGGCATCGGCAAGAAGATCGCGCCTGCGACCATCATCGAGGAAGGCGGCGAAAAGATCGGCGTGGTGGGCGCCACCACTCAGATCGTCGAAAGCATTTCCTCGACCGGTGGCGTCGAAGTGATCGGCGACGATGTTGACGACATGGCCGCACTTGCTGCGATCCTGCAGCCAACTATCGACAGCCTGATCGCCCAGGGTATCAACAAGATCATCCTGGTCAGCCATCTCCAGCAGATCGCGTTCGAGCAGGCGCTTGCACCGTTGCTGCATGGCGTCGACATCATCATCTCGGGCGGATCGAACACGCTGCTTGCCGATGCGCAGGATACGCTGCGTCCCGGCGACACCGCCGATGGCACTTACCCGATCGTGACCCATAATGCCGACGGCAACACCACGCTGATCGTCAATACTGACGGTGAATACTCCTATGTCGGCCGGCTGGTGGTCGATTTCGACGCCAATGGCAATGTCATCGCGGGCAGCGTCGATCCGAATGTCAGCGGCGCTTACGCGACCACCGACGAAGAGGTTGCCGATCTTTATGACGACGTCATCGACGTCGATGGAGATGGCGATATAGACACGGCCGATGCCAATCCGTTTGCGGAAGGCAGCAAGGGCGATCTCGTCAACGACATCGCTCAGGGGGTCGGCAATGTGATCGACGCCCAGGACGGCAATCTGTTCGGCAGCACCAATGTCTATCTGGAAGGCCGTCGCGGCGAGGTCCGCACCGAGGAGACCAATCTGGGTGACCTCACGGCCGACGCCAATCTCTGGTATGCCCAGAAGGCCGATGCGACGGTGATGGTCTCGATCAAGAATGGCGGTGGTATCCGCGACTCGATCGGCAACGTGTCTGCTGTAGGCGGCAACGCCCAGGAGAATCCACCTTCGGCTAATCCTGAAGTCGACAAAGAGGCAGGTGATATCTCCCAGCTCGACATCGCCAACTCGCTGCGCTTCAACAATGCCCTGTCCATGGTCACCGTGACGGCAACGCAGTTGCTGACGGTGCTGGAGCATGCGGTGGCTGCGACCACGGCAAGTGCCACCCCCGGTCAGTTTGCACAGGTTGGCGGTATCGCTTACTCCTTCGACAAGGATAGCCCGGCCGGCAACCGCATCCAGTCGGCAGCGCTGATCGACGAGAACGGCAATCCCGTCCTTGCCCTGGTCGAGAACGGTGAGCTCGTTGTCGATGCCAATATGGCGATCCGGGTCGTGACGCTGAGCTTCCTGCTCACGGGCGGCGACGGCTATCCGTTCGCGAGCTTCATTGCGGCCAATCCGGCCTTTGCAAATGTTGTGGACCTGTCTCCGAATCTCATTCCCGATGCTGGTCAGGTGGCTAACTTTGTGGCCGAAGGCACCGAACAGGACGCGTTCGCCGAATATCTCGCGGCGCACTATTCCGAAACGGCTTACGATGTCCTCGACACCGACCGCGCGCATGACACTCGAATCCAGAACCTCGACTATCGGTCGGATACGGTGCTCTCCGTGCAGCCGATCGTGCTGGTCGGCGACGATGATGACAACATCCTCACTGGCGCACTCGGCAACGATACGATCTCCGGCGGCGAGGGCGATGACACGCTGACGGGTCTTGGCGGCAATGACGAACTCGACGGCGGCGAGGGCGACGATACGTTGCTCGGCGGTGCCGGAAACGACAATCTCACCGGTGGCGAAGGTGACGACGCTCTCAGCGGCGATGCCGGCAACGACGTCCTGGCCGGCGGCGAAGGTGACGACACGCTCTCCGGCGGCGCCGGTGACGATGAGCTCGATGGCGGCGAAGGCTACGACACCCTCGACGGCGGTGCTGGCAACGACCGGCTCGTTGCCGGAGCCGGCGATGTCGCATCCGGCGGCGATGGCGACGACATTATCGAAGTCTCGACCGACGATTACGCGCCGGCGTTGATCGATGGCGGTGACGGCAATGACATCCTGAAACTGGTGGGTTCCGGTACCGGCGTCATCGACACCAGCAACATTGTCATCAACGTCGAAAATCTCGTGGTCAGTGAAGGTACCTGGTCGGTCACCGGCAGCGACTACTCCACGGTTACAGTCGAGGGCGGCGCCACACTCATCAGCAACGTGGCTGTCAACAACGGCGATCTGCTTTCGGTCCATGCTGGCGGCAAGCTGATCGCCGGCACCGCCATCACCTGGTCGGGCGGCGGAGCCGCCGTGGTCGACAATGCCGGCCTGATCGAAGGATCGAGCCGCGTGCTCAACACCACGACCGGTGTGACGGGCTCGTTGACCTTCAACAACGAAGCAGGCGGCATTCTTCGCGGTGCGCTGAGCCCACAACAGGCGGGACACGCTGATGCGACCATCACGATCAACAATGCTGGCGTGATGGAAGCGGGCGGTCGCGTCATCGACTTCCGCAGCTTCGATGGAGCCGGCGCTTCGGCGGTGATCAACAATCTCGCCGGCGGCATTATCCGCCAGTACGGGAGCGACACCGACGTGATCCGCCCCGGCAATGACGGGATTGTTAATAACTGGGGTACGATCACTACCGATCCTGGCTTCGTCGGCGGAGGTGACCTGATCGACTTCCAGAGCGATACCGGCGGCAAGGTCAACAACTATGCCGGCGGCTGGATGGAAGGTTCGCGCCATGCCGTGACCGGCGACAATGCTGTGACCGTTGTCAATTCAGGCACGATGATCGGCCGCAACGGCTCGGCGGTGAACATCGACAATGGCGGTTCGGAAGCCGAGAAGGTCTTCATCACCAACCACGGCACGATGGAAGGTCGCTCGGCGGAACTGTCCGACTCCGATGGCGATGCCATCGACGTCGATGGTCTGGTGCAGGTCCTGAACTACGGCCGTATCGCCGGCCTCGGCGCCGAGGGCTACCATGATGGCGAACCGAACGTCTCCGAGGGTATCGCCATCGGAGGAGGCTCCGTCGTCAACAGTGCTACTGGCGAGATCTACGGTTACGGTCGTGCTATCCAGGTGGATAATTCCAGCAACAGCAACGCGCTGGGTGTGTCCACGATCGTGAATGATGGCCTGATCCGCGGCGATGGTCACGGTCCGGAAGGCGTCTCTGCGGAAGACGCTGCCCGCTTCGACCTGCGCGGCAATGAGGCGATCAATCTGGTTGGCGACTATGAGGATTTCGTCGGCAACAACAGCACGGGCCGGATCATCGGCGGCATATCGATGGGCGGAGCCAGGGACACCCTGAATAACTCCGGCTCGATCATCGCGACCGGTGGATCAGCCATCGACATGGGCGCCGGCAACGACCAGGTGAACCTCTATGTCGGTGCGACGGTGACGGGCAAGATCCTGCTCGGGACCGGCGACGACGTCGCTCTCTCCACCTCGGCTGGTGGCTTCGATATCGATGGCGGCGACGGCAGCGATACGATGGCCATGGACTACGCATATGGCGGTGCTGACATCCTCAGCGGCGGAAACGGCAACGACTACATCTATGCCGGTGCAGGCAACGATCAGGTCGATGGCGGGGCTGACGACGATACGCTCTATGGCAATGACGGCGATGACCTGATCAAGGGCGGAGCCGGCAATGACGATATCGCCGGCGGCATTGGAGCTGACACCATTCATGGTGATGGCGGCAATGACAGCATCGATGGTGGCGAAGGGAACGATACCGTCTTCTACACGGGAACGTTCAATAACCATGGCTACGCGTTGAACGCGGATGGCTCCGTCAAGGTCACCGACCTGCGCAATGGTGCGCCGGACGGGATCGACACGCTGCGTAATGTCGAGCAGCTCAATTTTGTCGATGGGGCCTGGAAGCTAGTGGTCGGCACCAACGGCAACGACGCGATCACCGGTTCTGCCGGCAATGATCTGGTGTTCGGCGGCAGCGGAAATGATACTTTCCTCGGCACCGGCGGGCTGGATACCTATGAGGGCGGCGACGGAACCGACACAATCGACTACAGCCAGATCACATTCAAGGTGACGGTCGATCTTGCCTCCGGGCTCGCTTACTACCCCGGCTATCTCGCCGGCGCCGATCACTTCAGCAATATCGAGAATGCGATCGGGACCGGCTATGACGATCTTCTGATCGGAACCAGCGGTGCCAACACGTTGATCGGGGGCGCGGGCAACGACGTTCTGAACGGCGGTGACGGCGACGACATCCTGCGCGGCGGTGCCGGCAACGACACGATCGACGGCGGAGAGGGCTACGATGTGCTCGACCTGTCGGATGCGACCGGAGCGTTGACGGTCAACTACGCGGCTGGAACGGTGACGGGTGCCGGGATCGGGACCGATCATTTCACCGGCATCGAGCAGATCCTGTTCGGTGCGGGCAATGATCAAATCACCGGCGGCAACGGTGACGACACCTTCGATGGCGGTGCCGGCAACGACGCCATCAATGGCGGTGCGGGTGACGATGCGCTCAGCGGCGGCGTTGGTGACGACGCGATCGACGGCGGTTCCGGCGACGACGTGGTGTCCGGCGGCATCGGCAACGATACGCTGAAGGCCGGCTCCGGCGATGACAGCGTCGATGGCGGTGACGGCAACGACATCATCGATGCTGGCTCGGGCGACGACATCATCGTGGCCGGTGCGGGTGCGGACAAGGTGAATGCCGGCTCCGGCAACGACATCATCGGCGGTGGAACCGGCGACGATATCCTGACCGGCGGTTCTGGCTCCGACGTGTTCGTGTTCGCCGCCGGGTTCGGAAAGGATATGATCACCGACTTCGCCGCGAGCGGAGCGTCCAAGGACTTCATCCAGTTCTCCAGTGATCTGTTCTCCGACTATGCCGATGTGATGTCTCACACCGCCCAGGTCGGCAGCAGCATCGTGGTGACGCTGGATGAAAACCACGCAGTCACGCTCGCCAACACCAGCTTGGCGTCGCTTACCGCTGACGACTTCCGCTTCGTCTAGCGCCGGAACATGGCACACGGGGCGTTACTGACGCCCCGTGTGCCCTTACGTTTTTGCCTTGATGAATTGCGAGTCGCTACCGTCCGAGCCTGCCGCTCCGTCGCATTTCACCCGCGCGGAGCGGGCACAATGTCCGCCAGCACATTATCGTGCCCATCGCTATGTGTTAGCGCACTCAGGTCGAATGTCTCTCCGCGAATGCGCGATAGGGTGGACAAGGCGCGGTCGCGATCACTTTCCAGAAGCTGACCGAGATGTGTGACAGCAGCGTTCGGCTTGCGCTGCCGGATCGCCTTCAATGTCGACGCCATCAGGTCGGCGCTGAGTCGGCGGATGTCGCGGGTCTGATAGTCCAGCGGCGTCTTCCATATGGTTTCCCATACGGTTTGATTGGCAAGGTCGGTGAGCAGTTCGACGAGCAGTTCGTTGCCCGAGCCGCGCGCAATGGTCTTTACCGCGCGCGTCGTTGTGTGTGCGAAAGCCATTGGATCATCGATCTCGACTGCGACTCTCAACTCGTCGCAGCGGCGCGCCAATGTGTCGATGAAGCTTTCGACCGGCGTGGTCGCCATGGTGCGAACTGCCAGCATCGACAGTGCGGTGCGGACATTAAACAGGTCAGCCACCGATTTGAGTGACAGCGGCCTGATATAGGCGCCGCGCCGCGGAAAGATGTCGACCAGGCGCCGGCGCTCGAGAATGCGGATCGCTTCACGGATTGGTCCACGGCTGACGCCGAAATCGCGCGCCAGGTCGAGTTCAACAAGACGCTCGCCCGCTTTGCGACGGCCGGAGACGATCTCGGCACCGAGTTCCTCCGCAACCTGGTCGGGGATCGTGCGCGGCGCAAATCTTCGTTCGACGTCGTGCTCGTTATCATTGAACGGCTTGCGAAGTGTCGCTGCCATGGCCGCCTCCTGTCGATGCACGCTTGCAGCGTCATACGGTCCTGTCTACCGCAGAAGTCAATTGTTGACAATTGACAGTCGATGCCCCTTCATTGGGTTACTGTCGCTTCAATACATACCGGCACAAGCCGGACCGCGATGGAACGTCCCGATGCAAGATCTGCAGAACAGGGATGGCAAGGGAGGTGAACATGGCGGCTCTGTTCGCGTCGGCGCATGTCCGACTGACAACACCCCAACAGACACGGGTCTGCGGCTTTCATCCGTATGCGCAAGTGCAGCACCGGCAAACCCTGCAGCAGTGGATGATGCGCGGCGTCACTGGCCGTGTTCCTGCTGGCGAAGCGCGATGACAGGTGCGATCGACATCTCCGCTCCCACGGCAACGCGCGTTGCTGGAATGCCCGACGCGGGCGTTTTGCCGCAGCCGCCTTTGCTCGAAGTGCGCGATCTCTCACTGTCATTCACGACGGCGCGCGGCGCATTGCCGATCGCCCGGAACGTAAATTTCACCATCGCGCCGGGCGAGCGCGTTGGCTTGGTTGGTGAGAGCGGATGCGGCAAGACTGTTACCGGCCTCTCGCTGCTGCGCCTGCTGCCGCCGCAGTCGGCGCGCATTCAGGGCGATATCCTGTTCAACGGGATTAATCTAGCCACTCTGTCGCCGCGACGCATGCGCGCCGTGCGCGGCCGTGAGATCGCGATGATCTTCCAAGAGCCTATGAGCGCGCTTGATCCTGTCTTCACGGTTGGCGACCAGATCAGCGAAGCCTATCGCATCCATTTTCCGGTCAGCCGCGCGGAGGGGCGCGAGCGCGCCATCGCTGCGTTGCGCGAGGTCGGTATCCCCGCGCCGGAACGCCGCTGCGACGAATATCCGCATCAACTCTCGGGCGGTATGCGCCAGCGCGTGATGATCGCGATGGCGTTGATCTGCAAGCCGAAGCTGCTGGTCGCCGACGAGCCGACCACGGCGCTCGATGTCACGGTGCAGGCGCAGATCACCGATCTCTTGCGTTCGTTGAGCGAGCGCACCGGCACGGCATTGATCTTCATTACCCATGATCTCGGCGTCGTCGCCGAAACCTGCACCCGCATGATCACCATGTATGCCGGTGAGGTCGTCGAGGATGCCCCGGTGGACGATGTGCTGACGCGGCCGCGTCATCCCTATACATCCGGACTGCTGCGCTCGCTGCCTAGCCTCAGCCCGCGCCGCGGCGTGCTGGCCTCGATTCCCGGCCGCGTACCGTCGCCCAATGCAATGCCCGCCGGCTGCCGCTTCCGCGCGCGCTGCAGCCACGCCGTTGCGGGCTGCGAGCAGAAACAGCCGATGGTCGAGAGCGGGAATGGCCGTGCCGCGCGCTGCTGGCGTGCTCCCGAACTCGTGCTGCCGGGGGCGGTGAATTGATGTCAGGCATGCGGGACCACAATCGGGACAGCGGCGTTCTCAGCGGGATTCTCGCAGTGCGTGACTTGCGGATCCTCTTTCCGACCCGCGATGGCCGCGACACCGTCAAGGCGATCGACGGCATGGATTTCGAGGTTCGTGCTGGCGAGACCTTTGGCATCATCGGTGAGTCTGGCTCGGGCAAGACCACGCTTGGCCGTGCGCTGGTGTCGCTGCTGCCGCCGAGTCACGGCCAGATTCTGCATGACGGCACCGATCCGGCGGCCCTCGGCACCAGCGCATTTCGCAAGCATCGCCGCGACTACCAGATCATCTTCCAGGATCCGAATGCCGCGCTCAATCCGCGCATGACGATCATCGACAGCGTGGTCGAGCCGCTGGAGATCATGGGCGAGGGCGATCATGCCTCGCGCCATCGCCGTGGCATCGAGGTGCTGGAGCGCGTCGGCCTCGCCGCCGAAGCGGCCGATCGCTATCCGCACCAATTGTCCGGTGGCCAGAAGCAGCGCGTTAACATCGCGCGCGTGTTGACGTTGCGGCCCAAGGTCATTGTTTGCGACGAGGTGGTGGCAGCGCTCGACGTCTCCATCCGCGGCGACGTGCTCAATCTGTTTGCCGATCTGCAGCGCGAATTCGGTCTGACTTATGTGTTCATCACCCATGACATCTCGGTGGTCTCGCACATCTCCGACCGCATCGCCGTCACCTATCTCGGCAAGCTGATGGAGCTCGGTCCGGCCGAGGATGTGGTCGAGCGGCCACTGCATCCCTATACGCGTGCGCTGTTGTCGGCCGAGCCGATCCCATTGCCGTCGCATTTGCGGGTCGACCGCCGCATCATTCTCGAAGGTGAAATTCCGAGCCCGGTGGCACCGCCGTCGGGTTGCCGTTTCCGCACGCGCTGCCCGTCGGTGCAACCGCGTTGCGCCAAAGAAGTGCCAGCCTGGCGCGACGTCAAGCCGGGACACCGCGTGGCCTGCCATTTCGCCACGGCGGACGGTCCACCGCCAGACAATCAAAAAGCGCAACGCGCATCATAATCAACGGGAGGATTTTCGAATGACCACCATCGACCTCAGCAAGCGGACGCTACGCCGTCGTGACATTCTGGCGCTGATGGGCGGCGCTGCCGTGACCGGCGCACTCGGCCTGCCGGCCTGGGCGCAAGAGGCCAAGAAGGGCGGCGTGCTGAAGGTCGCTGCGCCGGCCAATCCGTCGTCGCTCGATCCGGCCACCGGCGGCGCCGGCTCCGACCACAGCATTCTGTGGACCATGTATGACACGCTGGTGGAGTGGGACTACGAGACGCTGAAGCCGAAGCCGGGCATGGCGAAATGGGCGTTTCCCGATCCGAAGACCATGGTGCTCGACATCACCACCGGCATCAAATTCCACGATGGCACACCGATGGATGCGGAGGCCGTCAAATTCAACCTCGAGCGCAACCGCACCGACCAGCGCTCCAACGTCAAGCCCGATCTGTCCAGTGTGGATGCGGTCGAGGTCACCGGTCCGCTGCAGGTGACGCTGAAGCTAAAGAATCCCGACACCGCGCTGCCGGCGATCCTGTCGGATCGCGCCGGCATGATGGTGTCGCCGACCAATATCAAAGCGCTCGGCAATGAGACCGACCGCAAGCCGGTCGGCGCCGGGCCGTGGAAATTCGTACGCTGGAATGACAACGAGATCATCGTCGTCACCCGCCATGATCAGTACTGGCGCCAGGGCCGACCTTATCTGGACGGCATCGAATTCAACATCATCCCGGAAAATGCTACCGCTTTGCGTTCGGTCGTCGCCGGCCAGAACGATATGGCGTTCCAGCTGCCAGCGCGATTGAAGCCGGTGATCGAGCGCGCCAAGAATCTGGAAACTGTCAGCTCGCCGACGTTGTATTGTATTCAGGTCTACTTCAATTACGGCCGCGCACCGCTCGACAACGTCAAGGTCCGTCAGGCGATCAACTTCGCGCTCGACCGCGATGCTTTCGTCAAGGCGGCGCTCAACGGCCTTGGCGAACCGGCGCGCATGACGCTGCCGAGCTCGCACTGGGCGTTCAACAAGGACGTCGCGGGGATGTATCCCAACAATACGGAGAAAGCGAAGCAGCTGCTCGCTGAGGCCGGCTACAAGGATGGTCTCGAACTGACCATAGGCGGCTATATGGATCAGGATTCCGTGCGGCGTGGCGAGGTGATCCAGGATCAGCTCGGCAAGGCTGGCATCCGTCTGAAATTCACCCGCGGCACCATCGCCGAAATCAGCGCGCAGTTCTTTGCCACCGAGAAGAAGTTCGACCTTCTTGTCTCGGCATGGACCGGGCGTCCTGATCCGAGCATGACCTACGGGCTGAGCTTTGACAAAGGCGCCTATTACAATGCGGGCCGTAGCGGCGAGCCGGAGTTGTCGAAGTTGATCCAGGAGAGCCGTGTCAGCGAAGATCTCGCCAAGCGCGCCGATGTGTTCGCCAAGATCCAGAAATTCACGGTGGAGAACGCCCTGTCGGCACCGCTCGCATTCCAGTTTGAACTCGATGCGCTGTCCGCCAAGGTGAAGGGCTTCAAGCCCAATCTGCTCGGCAAGCCGAAATTCGAAAACATCTCGCTCGGCTAATCCATCGGACACAGCAACCGGCGCCGCGGTCATCGCGGCGCCTTAACTGGTGTGAATTGCGCATGTTGAATTCCGGACGTCTCCGCATCATCGGTCGTCGCCTGCTGCAGGCAATCCCGGTGGTGGTGCTGTCGACCTTCATCGTGTTCGGCCTGCTCAAGCTGGTGCCGGGCGACGTTGCGGTGACGCTTGCTGGCGACAATGCGTCGGAGCAGCGGATCGCCGAAATCCGCGAGCTCTATGGCCTGAACCAGCCATTCCTGCTGCAATATGGCTCATGGCTCTGGAAGGCAGCGCATGGCGATCTCTCCAGCTCGCTGATTTCCAACGAAGCGGTGCTGACCTCGATCCAGCGCTGCCTGCCGCATACGCTGCTGATCGTCGCACTCGCGCTGTTCATGGCGATGTTGGTCGGCATCCCCCTGGGCATTGCCGCGGCAACCAAGCCCGGCTCGTGGATCGACGGCTTCGTCATGGCGATTGCCTCACTCGGTGTTGCCGTACCGAATTTCTGGCTTGGCATGCTGCTGGTGGCGTTCTTCTCGCTGCAGCTCAACTGGCTGCCGGCCACGGGTGCAGTATCGCTCATGAAAGATCCGTGGGCGTCGCTCAGTCATGCCATCCTGCCGGCGGTAGCGCTTGCGTCCGGCGGCATTGCCGAGGTGGCGCGGCAATTGCGGTCGTCACTCGTCGAGATACTGTCGTCGCAACAGGTTCGCACGCTGCATGCCAAAGGGTTGCCGCCATCGTCCATCCTGTGGCGTCACGGCTTGAAGAATGTCAGCGTCAACCTGCTCACCGTCGTCAGCCTGCTCGCGAACCGCCTGCTTGCGGCGACCGTCGTGGTCGAGGCGGTGTTCGCGATTCCCGGTATGGGCGGATTGATCGTCAACGGCGCGATGAACCGCGATTTCCCGGTGGTGCAGGGCGTCGTGTTTACCATGGTCCTGATCGTCGTGACGCTCAATCTGCTCACGGATATTCTGTACAGCGTCCTCGATCCGAGGATTTCATCATGACGGATGCTGTGATGGCTCCCGAGCGTCGGCCGGGACGTTTCTCGGGTTTTGTACGCTGGTTCGTCAGTGATCTACGCGGTGCTTTCAGCCTGACTTTCCTCGTCGCGCTGTTCGTGATCTCGGTCCTCGGCCCGTGGATCTCGCCATACGCGCCGGCCGCACAGGATCTCGACGCGGCGTTGGCGACCATGTCGACTCAACATTGGCTGGGCGCCGACGATCTCGGTCGCGATACGCTCAGCCGCCTGATCTATGGCGGTATGGCGTCGCTCTATGCGAGCTTCCTTGCGGTCACGATCGCCGTTCTGATCGGCGTGCCTGTCGGCATTCTCGCCGGCTATCTTGGCGGCTGGGTCGATACGGTGATCAGCCGTGTTATCGACAGCTTCCTGTCGTTCCCGGCCATCGTGCTGGCGATCGCCGTGACAGGTGCGCTCGGCATCGGCCTCACGAACGGCATGATCTCGGTTGGCATCGTGTTTTCGCCGCAACTGGCGCGCCTCGTCCGGGCGCGCACGCTGGTGGTGCGCAATGAGCTTTATGTCGATGCCGCGCGTTGCTTCGGCGGATCAACGCCACGCATTCTTTGGCGTCATGTGCTGCCGAACGCGATCCAGCCCGTCATCGTGCAGGTCACGCTGTTGCTGGCCGCGGCGCTGCTGGCGGAAGCGAGCCTCAGTTTCCTCGGCCTCGGCATCCAGCCGCCGGATCCGAGCTGGGGCTCGATGCTGGCGCGCGCCTATCAGAACATGGAAATCGCGCCCGAGCAGATGTATCCGCCCGGCCTCGCCATCCTGTTCACCGCACTGGCCTTCAACACATTGGGTGAATCGCTGCGCGTCGCGCTCGACCCGACCATGAAACGCAACTGACCAAGATCAAGAACAAGGACGACGGTGATGACCGCAAGCGCCAAAGAAACTGAATATCTCGCCATGCTGCACGAGCTGTGGGCTAAGGCCTGGCCGAAGGGCACGCCGGACAAGCCGCAATATCTGCATGGCGAGGTGGCGCTCACCGAATATTTGCGCGCGTGGGCCAAGCGTAATCCTGAAAAGCCTGCAGTGATCTTTTACGGTCACGTCACCACCTATGCCGAACTCGACGCGCAGAGTGATCGCTTCGCAGCGTTGCTGATGGAGAAGGGCGTCCGCAAGGGCGACCGTGTCGCGGTGTTCCTGCCGAACTGCCCGCAATTCCATATCGTGTTCTTCGGCATCCTCAAGCTCGGCGCCATTCATGTGCCAGTGAGCCCGCTGTCACGCGCGTTCGAATTGTCCTACGAGTTGAATGATACCGACGCCGAGGTCATCGTGGCGCTGGATCAATTGGCGCCTGTGGTCGACCAGGTGCGGAGCGATTCCAAGCTGCGCGAAGTGATCGTTACCAGTTTTGCGGATGTACTTCCGGCCAAGCCGACCATTCCCGTTCCTGACTCGATCAGTGTGCCGCGCATTGCCATCTCAGGTGCGACCGATCTGTTACCGGCGCTGGCTGCGCTGCCCGCGCCAAGGCCGCTGCCGCCCGCCGGGCTCGATGATATCGCTGCGCTGAATTACACCGGTGGCACCACCGGCATGCCCAAAGGCTGCGTGCACACCCAGCGCGATATGGTCTATACGGCCGCCGCCAATCACGGCATCTCCGTCGTCGCCAATGAAGACAGCGTCTTTCTGTCGTTCTTCCCGGAGTTCTGGATTGCCGGCGAGAATTTCGGCCTGATCTTTCCGATGTTTACCGGCGCAACGCTTGTCCTGCTGGCCCGCTGGGATGCGATCGGGGCACTGTCGGCCATCGATCGCTACAAGGTCAATGTCACTGCGATGCCGGTCGATGGCGCTGTCGAACTGATGGACCATCCGCGCTTCAAGGAATTCGACCTGTCGTCGCTCAATCAGGTGCGCGTCGTGTCCTTCGTGAAGAAGCTCAATCCGGCCTATCGCAAGCGCTGGAAGGATCTCACCGGCACGATCTTGACAGAAGCGTCGTGGGGAATGACCGAGACCCATACATCCAACACCCTCACGGCTGGCTTCCAGGATGATGATTTCGATCTGCTGTCGCAGCCGATCTTCGTTGGGCTCCCGGTGCCCGGCGCCGAGTTCAAGATCACCGATTTCGAGACAGGTGAACTCGTACCGCTCGGCGGCGAGGGCGAGATCCTCGTGCGGACACCATCGCTGCTGAAGAGCTACTGGAATAAGCCGGAAGCAACAGCGGAGTCGTTGATCGATGGCTGGCTGCGGACGGGTGATATCGGCACCATCGATACCGACGGCTTCCTGCATTTCCTCGGTCGTCGCAAAGAGATGCTGAAGGTCAAGGGCATGAGTGTATTCCCGCCGGAGATCGAGGCGCTGCTCGGGCAGCATCCGAAGGTTCTCGGATCAGGCGTGGTCGGCCGTGAAGATGCCAGCAAGGGGCAAGTGCCGGTCGCCTTCATCCAGCTCAAGCCGGAAGAGAGGGGCACCGTCACGCCAGCGGAACTGCAGGCGTGGTGTGCCGAACGGATGGCCGTCTACAAGGTGCCTGAGATCCGCATTATCGACGCGCTGCCGATGACCGGCACCGGCAAGGTGAAGAAGCAGGAACTCGACGCCAACGCGCCGCAGTAAATCGAAACGTTACATGGCCCCGGGTGTGGATGATGCCACCCCGGATCGCGTCTATTGTTCACGGAGAGTTTTGATGCCCTTTCGCAAGTTGCTGATTGCCAATCGCGGCGAGATCGCCATTCGTATCGCGCGCGCCGCGGCGGACGCCGGCCTTGCCACCGTCGCGATGTATCCGGCCGATGACGCGCTTTCGCTGCATGTACGGATCGCTGACGAGTCCATGGAAATCCCCGGCCGTGGTGCGCGTGCTTATCTCGATATCGAAGGTGTGATTGGTGCCGCGAAAGCCACCGGCTGTGACGCGCTGCATCCGGGCTACGGCTTTCTCAGCGAGAACGCCGATCTGGCCCGCCGCTGCGCCGAAGAGGGCATTACCTTTGTCGGCCCGTCACCCGCGGCATTGCAGCTGTTCGGCGACAAGGTCGCGGCCAAGCAACTCGCAAAGCGCTGTGGTGTGCCGATCATCGCGGGCACCACGGGCCCCTCGACGCTTGATGAGGTGAAAGCGTTTTTCACATCGCTGGGTAGCAATGCCGCCGTGATGATCAAGGCTATGGCTGGCGGCGGCGGCCGCGGCATGCGCGTTGTCGAGCATGCGGAGGATCTCGATGACGCCTATGCGCGTTGCCAGTCAGAAGCCAAGGCGGCCTTCGGCAGCGACGGCGTCTATGTCGAGCGTCTCATTCGCAATGCCCGTCATATCGAAGTGCAAATCATCGGTGATCGTCACGGCGATATCAGTCAGCTCTGGGAGCGTGAATGCACCATTCAGCGCCGCAATCAGAAGCTGGTCGAAGTTGCGCCGAGCCCGTCGCTGTCACACAAATTGCGCAGCCGCATCGTTGAGGCCGCCAAAAATCTCGCGGCGGAGGCGAAGTATGACAGCCTCGGCACGTTCGAATTTCTGGTCGATGGCGAAGCTGGTGAGGGCGACGGTGCCTTCGCCTTCATCGAGGCCAATCCGCGGCTGCAGGTCGAGCATACCGTGACCGAGGAAGTGCTATCGGTCGATCTGGTGCGGTCGCAGCTTGCCGTTGCCGGTGGCGCCACGCTGGCGTCGCTCGGCCTCGATCAGGCGTCGGTGCCGAGCCCGCGCGGTTTCGCCATGCAGCTCCGCATCAATATGGAGACCATGGATGTCACCGGCGCCACCAAGCCGACCGGCGGTACGCTCGCGATTTTCGAACCGCCGTCAGGCCCGGGCGTGCGTGTCGATACGTTCGGCTATGCCGGTTACAAGACCAGCGCTGCCTTCGACTCGTTGCTGGCCAAGGTGATCGTCCACACGCCGTCGTCGAAATGGCCCGACGCCATCGCCAAGGGTACGCGAGCCCTGCGCGAATTTCGCATCGAGGGCGTCGCCACCAATATTCCGCTGATGCAGGCGATCCTGGCCAACGCCGATTTCCAGGCCAATCGGATCAACACCAGCTTCATCGATCGCAACGTCGCCGATCTGGTCGCTGCCACACTGACAGCGGGCAAGCCGCTATTCGCCGCCAGCGGATCAACCGGTGATGCACGGACCTCCGCCGGCGTCGTACAGCCCGCGCCGGAAGGATCGATCCCGGTCGCGGCGCCGCTGCAGGGCACGGTCGTGTCCATTCCGGTGGCCGAAGGCGATGTTGTCAGGCCCGGCCAGCAACTCGCCATCATCGAATCCATGAAGATGGAGCATCTGGTGACTGCGGAGCAGGGCGGTCGCGTCACCCGGATCGCGGCATCCGATGGCGTCACGTTGATGCAGGGCGAGCCCATTCTGTATATCGAACCTCAGGACGTGGCCGGCGACCTCGCCACGGAAGAAGCCGATATCGATCTCGACCACATTCGTCCCGACCTTGCCGAACTGATCGCTCGCCAGGGGATCACGCTCGATGAAAACCGGCCCTCTTCGGTCGAGCGCCGGCGCAAGACCAATCAGCGCACCGCGCGCGAGAACATCGCGCAACTCGTCGATGACGGCTCCTTCATGGAATATGGCAGCCTCGCCATCGCCGGCCAGCGGCGCCGTCGCGCGGTCGATGATCTCATCAAGAATACGCCGGCCGATGGTCTGGTCGCCGGCGTCGCGACCGTCAATGCCGCCAAGTTCGGCGAGCACGATGCGCGCTGCATGGTGATTTCCTATGATTACACCGTGCTGGCGGGCACCCAGGGCCATATGAACCACAAGAAGATCGACCGTATGCTGTCGCTGGTCGAGCAATGGCGGATGCCGCTGGTGTTCTATGCCGAAGGCGGCGGTGGTCGTCCCGGCGATACCGACCGGCTCGGCATGACGGGTCTCGACGGGCCATCTTTCGTGCAATTCGCCAAACTGTCGGGACTGGTGCCGGTGGTCGGCGTGGTGTCTGGCTATTGCTTCGCGGGCAATGCCGCGATGCTCGGTTGTTGTGACGTCATCATCGCCACGAAGAACGCCTCGATCGGCATGGGTGGTCCTGCGATGATCGAAGGCGGCGGCCTCGGCGTCTATCATCCGGCCGAAGTCGGGCCGGTGTCGTTCCAGTCGCCGAACGGCGTCGTCGATATTCTCGTCGAGGACGAGGAGGAAGCGACACGGGCCGCGCAGAAATATCTGTCCTACTTCCAGGGCGCCGTCACCGAATGGCGTGCGCCCGATCAGCGGCTGCTGCGCCGTGCGATCCCGGAGAACCGGTTGCGCGTCTATGACATCCGCGCGGTGATCGATCTGATCGCTGATGAGGACTCCGTGCTCGAAATCCGGCGCGATTTCGGCGTCGGCATGATCACCGCGTTCATTCGTATTGAAGGCAAGCCATTCGGCCTGATTGCCAACAATCCGAAACATCTCGGCGGTGCCATCGATGCCGCAGCCGGCGACAAGGCCGCGCGCTTTCTGCAGCTTTGCGATGCATTCGACATTCCGATCGTGTCGCTCTGTGATACGCCGGGCTTCATGGTTGGGCCGGAGGCGGAGAAGACCGCGATCGTGCGCCATGTCGCGCGCATGTTCGTCACTGGCGCGAGCATCACGGTGCCGTTGTTCGGCATCGTGCTGCGCAAGGGCTATGGGCTCGGCGCGCAGTCGATGATCGGCGGCGGTTTCCATGCCTCATTCTTCACGGCGGCGTGGCCGACCGGCGAATTCGGCGGCATGGGGCTGGAAGGCTACGTGCGGCTCGGCTTCCGCAAGGAGATGGAGGCGATCGCCGATCCGGTGGAGCGCGAGACCTATTACAAGAACAAGGTCGCCGAGCTCTATGCCAACGGCAAGGCGACCTCGATCGCCTCGGTGTTCGAGATCGACAATGTCATCGACCCCGCGGAAACGCGCCGCTGGGTGATGGCCGGCCTGCGATCGGTGCCGAAGCCGCCGCAACGCGAGGGTCGCAAGCGCCCCTGTGTCGATACCTGGTAGCCACAACGAACCGACGGCTCACATTCCCGGAGGAGTTTCCAATGATATCAAAAGCATTCGATACGGTGATTGAGGACGCCGGAAATGCACTGATCGGTCCGTGGCGACAGCCCCGACAGATGCTCCATGCGCAGACTTACGACTCTCACGCATCCATCCATGACGATGCCACCGCGCAGAAGCTCGGCTTCAAGGGCGGGACCATCGAGGGCCCGACCCATTTCAGCCAGTTTGCACCGCTCTGCGAACGACTGTGGGGCAAGGACTGGTTCGAGACGGGCTGTATCTCGGCGCATTACCGCGCTGCCGCCTTTGAGGGCGAGGAGGTACAGGCCGTTGTCGAAAAGCCGATCGATGGCGGGCATTATTGCACGATCAGGATGGCGAAGCGTGATGGCACCGAAGTGTTGCGCGGCAGTGCCTCAATCGGCCGCGATGCGCCAGCCTCCGCCCTGGATATCCGACTCACTGAGCTAAAGTCGCTGAGTGATGCCGTAATCCTGCGCGACATCAAGCTCGGCATGACCACCGCATCGCAGACGGTTCGGATTGATTTCGATCAGAATATGGGCGAGCTCTATCCATTCTCGCTTGAACAGAAGCTCAAGGTCATCACCGAGCCGTCGCCATATTACGCGCCCGAGAGCGCAGGCAATTCGCCATGGGGACGCGCGATCATTCCGATGGAAATGCTCAGTGTGTTGTTTCAGCACGGCAGCAAGAAGGATCGTCTGCCGGTCAAGGGGCCGGCAGTTGGCCTGTTCGCTGATCAGGAAATCCGGTTGCTGCGAGGTCCGCTGTTCGTTACCGCCTAGACCGCAAGGTCGTCGCTATGTCCGGCAGCAAGCGCACCGAGAGCCTGTGGGTCCGCACCGAAGTCTTCGATAGCTCGAACGCGCTGGTCGCGACGATGCTGCTCAATCTGGCGACGCTCAAGGAATCCTACGCCAGCTACGACCAGGAGTATGCTGCGCTTCCTCGAAGCCACGCGTAGCCTGATACGCTATCTTTTGGTTCAAGGGGCGGCGAGGCTGAGACAAAGAGCATCGGCAATCAGACAAAATCATCCCGGGATGTGACGCTCGTCACATCCACCTCCGGCGGGATGCAGTAAGGCTATGTGCCTTATCTGGAGGCAATCATGAGTGCATCGGAAGATGAACTGGAGCAATCCTATCGTCGATTATACCACCGCTTGATGATCAGGGCCGGAGTGATTTGCGCCGTTCTCATGTGTGCGATCGTGGTTGGGCAGACCGCCGCCGTCCCTGCCATCGTGAAGCAAATCGTTTCAGGCTTTAACGATATGCATCCATCCCCAGGGGCGGAGGCGCCATCGCTACGCGCAGGTCGTAGTTGCCGGCTGAAGAACTCCTGGTCTATGATCGGGATAGCACCATTCGGTCCGGCGGCAGGTATTGAAGACGACGGCTGGCGTATCGAAGTCGAGTCACGTGGCGACGTGAGTGCAATCTAGTCGTCAGGAGCGGCGTCCTGAAATCGCCGTTGTTCAAGTCTAGCTGACAAGTTCTTGGCGGGTAAAATTGAGTGCGATCCGCCCGCGGATGGCCTGCGTACCATTTGAGTCCTGATTTTCGGCTTTCTCGCGGCGCCTTGCAGTCGACCGAGCGTGATACTGAGTTTGTGCGCATTAGTGCACAAGAGTGCGGATCAGAACAGTGACCAGCGTGGCTGATGGCTAGATCAAGCGCTTCACTCGCATTCGAGAATCCGGAATGGGTGGTGCGCACACTGCTCTTCGTGGACGTGGTCGAGTCTGTGCGACTGATGGAAGAGAACGAGGCCAGCACCGTACAGCGATGGCGTAAACTCGTTAAAACGATAGATGAAGATATCCTGCCGCGGTTCGAGGGGCGGCTTGTAAAGAGCCTTGGGGATGGGCTCCTGATGGAATTCCCTCAATCTCCCCTCGCGGTGAAAGCTGCCTTTGCAGTCCAGAATGCGTGTGCGGTTATCAATGAAGGCGTTCCGCAAGATCAGTATATCCTCGTGCGTGAAGGAGCTCACGTCGGTCATCTTCTTGCTGACGAGCACGATGTTTACGGGGCTGACGTTAACCTTGCAGCCCGGCTCACAGGTTTAGCGGGGCCAGGGGAAATTGTTGTATCGGCCGATGTTCGCGACCAACTCGTGCCTGTATTGGATGCCGACGTCGAGGATTTGGGAGCTTGTTACCTTAAACATGTGCATGAACCCGTTCGAGCGTATCGTGTCGGCCCACCAGGGCCGCGACCCGTGATCGAGCCAGGTGCTGTATCAATGCCGAAGTTGCGCGCCACTGTCGCGGTCGTGCCTTTTACCGGGCTGGATGATGGTCCGGAACATCGGGTCATTGGGGAAGTGCTCGCCGACGAAATCATATCCGCGCTTTCGCGTTCATCGGAGCTGAACGTGATCTCGCGCCTGTCGACCTCTGTCTTTCGCGGGCGGGATAGTTCGGTCGAGGAGATCAGCAGCTATTTAACGGCGAACTACGTTCTGTCGGGCTCTTACCGCAAGGCCGGAAGCAAGTTGCGGGTGAACCTCGAACTGGCATCTTCGTCGAATCTGACGATCGTTTGGTCTGATTCGTTCGTTTGTAGCGCGACAGCTTTGATCAGCGGAAAGGACGGTGCTGTCGCGGGTATTGTGACGGCGGTCAGCTTGGCGATCATGGCGCGCGAGCTTGAACGTGCACAGTCGCAATCACTCCCGACCGTCGAGAGCTACACGTTGTTGATGGGGGCGATCGCGCTCATGCATCGCCTTTCGGTGCAGGATTTTGACAGATCGCGCCAGATGCTCCAGGTCTTGACCGAGCGCATGCCCCGACAGGCCGTGCCATGGGCATGGATGGCCAAGTGGCACATATTGCGGGTCCAGCAGGGATGGACCGATGACTGGAGTGCGGATACGCAACTGGCGCTCGATTGCGGGCGGCGAGCGCTGAGTGCCGATCCGCGCTGCTCCCTCGCGCTGGTGGTTATGGGCTTTGCTCATACCAATCTGCTGAAACAATTTGACGTCGCGCAGGAGCAGTATGACCTCGCGCTGCGCGTCAATCCCAACGATGCGATGGCGTGGCTGCTAAAGGGAACGCTTCTCGCCTTCAAGGATGCAGGAAAGTCGGCAGTCGAGCACACCGAGCACGCGCTGAAACTGTCGCCGCTGGATCCTCACAGATACTTCTACGATTCTCTGGCCGCAACGGCTGCTCTCTCCGCCGGGCAATACAAGCGTGCCATCGATCTTGCCAACCGTTCGTTGCGCGCAAATCGCACGCATACATCCACGTTTCGCGCGCTGGCCATCGCGCAATGGCAACTCGGCCTTCATCAAGAGGCACGCAAGACGGTGACCGAATTGATGAAACTCGAGCCGGGCTTGACCGTCGCGAAATATCGCGAGCGTCACCCCAGTGGGGGATATGAAACCGGTCGCATCTGGTCGAGCGCATTGCAGGGAGCTGGTGTACCGAATTAGCAGAACGGGAGCAAAAACATGTGCACGATGGGTCCTGAAGGCGGCGCAGGAGGTGCGGGGGGCGCAGGCGGCGCCGGTGGTGCTGGGGGAGCGGGCGGTGCCGGAGGGGCAGGCGGCGCGGGCGGTGCTGGCGCTGGGCCCTACGGCAGTTATGGATCGCCGCTGGTTGCCGATGCACTCGTCAAGCACCGCGATGGTATCGTTGGAAGCTGGCTCGGTCAGACCGTCAATCGGTCGCCACGTGCGCTGGACGACAAGAAGAACCTCGCGCTCTGGGAGTCGTGGGTGCGGGCGGCGGTCATCGACTTCGAACTGCTGTCGCACCTCCATTTTACGAGCCACTCGGAGAGATTCAGCTACAAGCATCAGGGCAAGAACGTCTCCCGGACACCGAGCGAGAAGTCGGTCACGGTCTGGCAGTTCCACGTTCAAACCACAGCGACAGATCCGTCCCCCAAAGCGAAATCGAGCCGGATAGCGACTTTGATTCGCCCGCCGGTCGACACTTTTAAAGGACAGCTGGAGTTTCTGGATCAATATTCCGATCTTCGCGAGGATCGTGTTTCAGAAATCGTGACCCAGCTCGGTCCTCAATATGCGTTCTGGAGTTCGGTCGTGAACTTGCATCCGGATCGCACCAAGAAGACGATCGAGCTGCTCGATGCTGCGCTTCGGTTTGCGACCGCGGTGGAAATGCGCATCAAGCATGCTCTGGCGTGCTGGCGACCATATGAGCTGTCGTCTCAGGTTCAACCGATCATTCTGACGCCGGGCCACGGGACATTTCCGAGCGGTCACTCAACCGAAAATCACATGATTGCGCGCATCCTGTGGGAGCTGTACGGGCGCGAACCGAGACTAGGTGAGCAGTTGATGCGACAGGCAGCACGCATCGCGGTCAACCGCACAGTGGCGGGTGTCCATTTCCCGGTCGACACTGCGGCCGGTCAGGTGCTTGGACTGTCACTTGCCCGCTATTTCATTCTGCGGGCGAAAGGGGGGGCGAGGTTCAACGCCTGGCGTTTTGACGGCGGGCGATACGCAGCTACTCAGGATTTCGATTTCCATGATTTCTATAATCCAGCAAACGGGCAGGAAAAGCCGAGTCCCCTGATCGATCCGCCCTATGTCGATTTTATTGCCTCCACGCCGCCGGCCGTATCACCGATTCTGAAGTGGTTGTGGGACGCGGCGTTGGCAGAGGTGAAGTAGTTGCTAGGTAATGGCGGTAGGGCGATCGCATTCGCGAGGTGTGCGTTATGGCAGAAGGGCAGAAGCGGGTTTCACCTTATCTCGAATGGGCAGTGCTGACCGAGTTCGCTTATCTCCCGGGTGAGTGGTTCTGGGTCTTGTTGGAGCTTGATGGACCAGCGGAAGCCTTTGCCCGTTCCGTCGTGAGCTCGGGGCTGGATCAGTCCATTCGAATTCCTGCGGTCTATCGAGGGGCGCCACCCTCGCTGAGAGGTGCCGATCTAACATGCTGTATGGCGATCGCAAGGCGCGAGGCTCTTTCCGCAATTGTTGGCGGCAACGTATCGCGCGGAGAGACCAAACGGTTTGCGCCCCTGCTGCCCTCGATCAATCGAATCGAGCTTGGAACGCCGACGACACATCTGTTCGAGAAGACGGACCCGATCGAGCAGCCGTTGCCTGCCACAAGGCCGTCGCGGCGGGCAATTGTTGCGATCATCGATGACGGATTGGCATTCGCGCATGAGAGATTCCGCTTTCGGAATGGCCGATCACGGGTGAAGTACTTCTGGAACCAGGATGATCACACAAATACAGGCATGCCGACGGGCTTCGGCTGGGGGCGCGAGCTGCAGGAGAACGAGATCAATCGGCTGCTGACGTCCTGCACGCATACTGGACTGCTGGATGAGGATGAGTTCTATCGGTTGGCCGGCCAGAAGCTGGTTGCTCGCCGCGCTAAGCACGGAACGCATGTCATGGATATCGCCTGCGGGCGCGATCCGAAGCATGCGGTTCCTGAAGATCCTAGCCTTCCCTATATTATCGGCGTTCAATTGCCGAAGTGGGTGACAGAGGAGACGTCGGGCGCATTCCTGACTCCGAATGTCTACGCCGCTATTTCCTATGTACTCAGCCGTGCGGATCAGATTTCGGCCGCCGAAGGGACGGGGCCAATCCCTGTGGTCATCAATTTGAGTTATGGGACCATTGCAGGCCCGCACGACGGCACGTCGCAGCTCGAAGCTGCGATCGATGAGTTGATAGCGTCACGCACCGTACCGCTCAGGGTCGTTCTGCCAGCCGGAAATCACTATCTGGCGCGATGTCATGCCTTCGTCGAACTGCCTCAGGTATCAGTCCGTAGCCAGCAGCCCGAACGCTTGAAGTGGCGCGTGCAGCCTGACGATAAGGCCAACAGCTTTATGGAGCTCTGGCTGCCCAAACAGCCAACAGAGAAGTCCCGGCCCGAAATCGCCATAAGGATTACCACTCCGACGAACCAGCGTAGTCCCTGGATTGGGGCTAACCAGGACTGGCAGTGGCGCGTAGGAGGCCGGCTCCGGTTCTTCGCGAAATACGATGCTACAGTCGGGGAGCGATCACAGATATTCCTTGCCATGGCGCCCACCGCTGCTCTTACAACTCCTCCACGTACGGCGCCGTCCGGGACGTGGCTGATCGAGTTCAAAAACAAGAGGGCAGCCACGACAGTCGATGTCTGGATTCAGCGCGGCGACACGCCGTTTGGCTATCCGTTGTCAGGGCGACAATCTCGCTTTGAGGACAAGGATTACGTGCGTTTCGACCTTGCCGGACGACTGGAGCAAGACGACAAGGGCTCCAGCCCGGTCCGGAGGGAAAGTACAATCAACGCATTGGCAACAGGAACGCGCGCGATCGTTGCGGGTGCATATCGTCGCAGTGACAAGGATGTCAGCGAATATTCGGGGGGCGGAGGACGCGCGACTGCGGGTGGCGCGTCCCCAATCCGCAGCCCCGACGTGTCGGCAGTCGGAGACGAGTCGCCAGTGTACAGAAATCTGCTCGCCGCGGGCACGCGCAGTGGGTCCGTTGTGACGATGAATGGGACAAGTGTGGCGGCTCCCCAGGTGACGCGATTGATCTCGGAATTGATGATCTCGCAGCTTGCCTGCGATCGTCCGGACGTACAGCGCATCGTGAGAAGAGGAGACACAAAGGCGCCAGGTCCGGGCTCACCACTGGCTGTGCGGCTAGGGGCTGGCCGGCTGGATCGGTGCGGACGTCCAAACAGACCCTAATTATGGACCGGTGCGGAGCACAGGGAACATCGCGGTGTCGAAAGCGAAGGCAGCGAGCTCAGCGAGCCGTCAGGCGGCCATACGTATGAACGCGATCTTCAGCGACCTCGCGCCCGAGACGGTTGCCCAGCTGTTTCATCGCGCGTCTTTCCAGACCTTCGAACGGGGAGACTACATTTTTCGACGCGGAGACCCTGGGACGTGCCTGTTCGGAGTTGTGGAAGGCTCGGTGAGGATGTGTGCATCCTCCCCTGACGGTAAGAGCGCGGTGTTAAATCTGATCAGTGCCGGTCAGACATTTGGCGAGATTGCTGTTTTGGATGGCCTCGACCGAACAACGGATGCAATCGCGAATAGCGATTGTGAGATCTGGGGAATTGCGCGGCGCGATCTGATCCCCCTGGTTAGAACCGAGCCGGCTTTGGCTGCTAAGTTCATTGATTTGTTATGCGCCCGCCTGAGATGGACAAGCGAGCATCTGGAAGAGGTAATTCTTCACGGCCTGGAGGCTCGTCTTGCCCATATCGTCATAAAATTTGCGGAGCCGAATGTGCAAATGGATGGACCCCCTGTGGTGAATATGACGCAACAGAGCGTCAGCGAGATGGTGGGAATTTCGCGGGAGCGCGCAAATAAAATCATATCCGCTTGGGCCGATCGCGGCTGGGTTCTAGTCAAGAATCGTACACTTGTCCTTCTCGATACTCAGGCGTTGAAGAACGTCGCCACGCGAAGTTAGAACGTGACGGTGCTTTACCGATCGGATGTGCATTTTTGCGCCGAGCAGTGAAAAGATCTGATGCTTTTGGTCTCCCGAGAGACTCTGGCTAGAGGACGAAGGCCAGGCGGCGCGGGATCGACGAAGCTAGTGGTAAAAGTTGCAATCGGGATAATTGCTGAGGCTTTCTGTTGATATTGAGTTCGACCGCAACAACATCAATAGCCTGACTCACATCTTCAAATCGTCCGGTTTGAAATCGAGCCCGATGTCGAGAACGCTAACGCTATGGGTGAGCCATCCGATTGAGATCAGATCGACGCCGGTCGCAGCGATGTGTGGCGCTGTAACGGGCGTGATGCGGCCAGAGGCTTCGGTAACCGCCCGACCTGCGACCATCGCGATAGCTTCCGTGAGCGTCGCTGGATCCATATTGTCGAGAAGCACGGCGTCTACACCGTGATCGAGCGCCTCGCGCAGCTGATGGAGCGTATCGACTTCGAGTTCGATCTTGACCAGATGGCCGACGCCAGCTTTCGCCCGCTTCAGCGCCTCGGTTACGCTGCCGGCGATGGCGACGTGATTGTCTTTGATGAGCACGGCATCGTCGAGGCCGAACCGGTGATTGCTGCCACCGCCAACGCGGATCGCATATTTTTCGATGGCGCGCAGCCCTGGCGTTGTCTTGCGCGTGCAGACAATTTTCGTCTGGTAGTCTCGGACCGCGGCAACCACAGATGCCGTTGCCGTCGCGATTCCGCTCAGGCGGCACAGGAAATTCAATGCGACCCGTTCAGCGGTCAAAATACCGCGCGCCGGGCCGGTGATCGTGGCGATCACGTCGCCGGGCGCCAGGACTACGCCGTCGTTGCGCTCGATATGCACCTCGATCGCGGGATTGATCAGTTGAAAGGCGAGTCGAGCGAGGTCGAGCCCGGCCACCACGCCGGGCTGGCGCGCAACAAGAAGTGTTGTGGCGCGTCGGTCGGCTGGCACGATCGCATCGGTCGTGAGATCGCCGGCTCGTCCGAGATCTTCGAGCAATGCCATGCGAACCAATGGCTCGATCATGACATGGGGGAGCGGTGAGGGCGTCATGGCGATCCTTTGGGTTAGGCGACGAGTTCCGGGATGTCGTCTCGCGCGGTTTGAAGCGCGTTATCAAGGCGCAGCGTCGAACGCTGCGCCAGACTCGTGTGCTTCGGGAAGTCGGTACGTGCATGCGCGCCGCGGCTTTCCTGGCGGCGCAAGGCAGCGATCACGATCATCAGGCCGACGATTGCGGGGTCGCTTGCAGCTTGCTGCGAGATCGCGAGCGGATAGAGCGCGCGAGCGGCGGCACGCAGGCCTTCGCCATCGCGCAACACGCCTGCGGCACGCGACAGAATAGGGCGCACTAAAGTTGGGTCGCTGTCTGTTACTCCATCGGGCAACATTGGCTGGCGCCGCCGGGTGGAGGTCGTTGCGGCAATATTCTCGGCAACCCAGCCGCCACACACGGCCGCCTCGAGGAGTGAATTACTGGCGAGCCGGTTTGCGCCATGCAGGCCAGTGCAGGCAGCTTCGCCGCAGGCCCACAGACCGTCGACGGAGCTCCGCCCGGTCCGGTCAACCAGTATGCCGCCCATGTGGTAGTGCGCAGCGGGACGGACAGGGATTGGCTGCGTAACCGGATCGATTCCTGCGTCGCGACAAAGTGCCGTGATGGCCGGGAAACGCCGCGTAAAGTCGAGTCCCTTCACGCCCCTTGCGTCGAGAAAAACCCGATGCCCCGCCGCGATGTGCCGCCAGACGGCACGTGCAACGATATCGCGGGACGCAAGCTCGGCGCCGGGGGCACCGCCCATGAAGCGATCGCCATTCCCATCGATCAGGATCGCGCCTTCTCCGCGTACGGCTTCACTGATGAGTTTCAGTGGAGAGGACTTGCTGTCGAGCGCCGTCGGATGGAATTGGATAAATTCAAGATCGGCCATGACGGCGCCGGCGCGTGCTGCGAGCGCGAGGCCCTGGCCAAAGGATCCAGCCGGATTCGTCCCATGCAGAAACAGACCTCCGATGCCACCGGTCGCGATGACGACACGGTCGGTGGCAAAGAGCACGGGTCCTCGACCGGTATGGCCAAGAAGACCCACCACTGCATTGTCCTCGACGACCAGGCGCTGTGCCGTAGCCCCCTCGATCACCGTGATCGAAGGCGTCTCGTGGACCTTGCGGACCAGGGCTCGAATAACGTCCCGGCCTGTTGCGTCACCCCCGGCATGGATGATCCGGCGGCGCGAATGCGCGGCCTCGAGGCCGAGGACTATCTCGCCGCTGGCATCCCGATCGAAAATGACGCCGAGCCGCACCAGCTGTTCGATCGCGGCGGGCGCGGCGGCGAGGATTGAGGCTGCGATGGTTTCGTCGCACAAACCGTCACCGGCGGCGAGTGTGTCTGCCAGATGCAGCGAAGTACTATCATCCGCCCCGATACTGGCAGCGATGCCGCCTTGTGCGAGTGCGCTCGACGATTCCGAGCCCAGGGGTGCGCCGGTCAGGAGCAATACTGGCCGCGGCGCCAGCGCCAGGGCGGTCATGAGGCCGGCGATGCCGCCGCCGATGATGACGGGAGCGCCGTTCGTATCGTGCAACGCTGTCATGTGACGGCCAGCATTCGTTCGACCGCGAGGCGTGCGCGCGCTGCGACACCGTCGTCGATCGTAACCTCGTGCTGCATCGTCTCCAACGCGTGACGGATGTTGCCGAGCGTGATCGTCTTCATGTGTGGACAAAGATTGCACGGACGAATGAATTCGAGATCCGGGTACTGGATGGCGACATTGTCGCTCATCGAGCATTCCGTCAGAAGCACGACGCGCGGTGGTCGTTTGCTTGCGACATAGGACGACATGGCGGCCGTGGAGCCGGAGAAATCAGCCTCCGCCAGCACGTCCGGCGGGCATTCCGGGTGCGCCAGGACGACGACACCGGGGTGGTTGTCGCGCAATTGCCGCACCTCTTCGGCGCTGAAGCGCTCGTGCACCTCGCAGTGCCCGGTCCAGGTAATTACTTTTACTGCGGTCTCGGCGGCAATGTTCCTGGCCAGATATTCGTCCGGCAGCATGATCACGCGTTCAACGCCAAGCGACTCGATCACCGCCTTGGCATTGCCCGAGGTGCAGCAGATATCCGACTCGGCCTTCACCGCTGCCGAGGTGTTCACATAAGTCACGATCGGGACGCCGGGATAAGTTTGCCGCAGCAGCCTCACGTCCTCGGGCGTGATGGAGTCGGCAAGCGAGCAGCCGGCACCGCGATCGGGAATCAGCACGGTCTTCGACGGATTGAGCAATTTGGCCGTCTCGGCCATGAAGTGAACGCCGGCGAGAACGATGACGTCTGCTTCCACGTGCATTGCTTCGCGCGCCAAAGCGAGGCTATCGCCGACAATGTCCGCGACGCAGTGGAAGATGTCCGGTGTCTGATAGTTGTGGGCAAGGATGACCGCGTTGCGGCTTTTCTTCAACGCGATGATCGCGTCGATACCTTCTGACAGCATCGACCATTCGATCGCGGGGATCGCATGGCGCACTTTCGCATAGAGATGTTCCGAAGGACGCAGTTCGGGTATCGACAGCATATCATATACTCTCGTTGAGCATATATTATACTGTAATCGAGTATAAGCCTTGTCAAGCCCCCGAGACGGGAAGTTTGGTTCCGGCGATGGCGCGTTCCGCAAGGACGGCACGGCGAAAGCGGAAGAGCTTTGCAGGACGTCCGCCGGTGTCCTGACTGGTTTCGCCAGTTTCCTCAACGAGTTCCTGCTGCTCGATCAGGCGGCGGAAATTCGGCTTGTGCACTTGCCGTCCGGCCAGCGCCTCAACACAGCGTTGCAATTGCAGCAGCGTGAATGTGTCCGGCATCAATTCAAACACGACAGGATGGTATTTGATCTTGGCCCTGAGTCTTGCAATTCCAGTGGCCAGAATCCGGCGATGGTCCAGGATCATGGGGTGACCCGGCGTGTTCGATAAAGCCGCATGGGTAGACGTGGATGCTGCGGAATTTCCGCGCGTCGCCTCCGGGATCAGTTTCGCCTCATATAGTAGTTCGTACCGCTGCAGAACCAGTTCCTCGTTCCAGCTGTGCTCCTCGAAACCGAAGAGCATGGCGGCGCGCTGCCGGCGAGCGCGCTGCGCCGCCCGATCGGATGCTGCGGAAGCCCAGGCTTTGAGCCCTGGCTGCAGAGCCTTCTCCACCAGCGGCGGCGGGCCATCGCGATGATCCTCCCAGGGGAAGTAATCATACCAGCCGCGCCATCTGGCCTCGTGTTCGCCGAATGTCGGTTGTTCTCGTGTCAGGCCAAGATAGCTGATCGAGATGACATGCTGCCCTGTGGCGCCAGCGCGATCACGATCTGCAAAGGTGTAGAGCTGCTCGACATAACCGAGTGGCAACCGTGTCTGCCGTTCGACCCAGGCACGTAGCCCCGATTGCAGCGAACGATGGGCGAGTTCGAAAGGCCCGGAGGGCAGGGCGCGCTGATCCTGGATCGTTAGAACACGAGGCTCACCCGAGGTCACGGCCACCAGCACGGCAACGAGATCAGCCGCAATTCCTTGCGGTGATGAATGCGCTGCCAGACGCACTGGCCTGGAATTGGGACTGTCAAGCGGGTCCATGAGCTCGTCTGCTTAAGTGTTCATAGGGGCAGCGTGAAAGGCTGCATCGCGAATCCATGCCGATATTTTTAGCATGAAGCTGCAACGCGACGCGTACGGGAAGAGCAGTCCTCCGCACTTGAGTGGTCGCTTCAGCGCACTCGTGACGTGTGACGGAGAGGCCGAACCTCAGGGTAGTGGCTCACTCTTGAGGGTGAGCTCTGGTTTTCCGTCGTCATCTTTCAACTGAACGTCAAAGCCTGTGTATGACGTTAGCCGTATCATTGTTTGAGCCGCAACCGTTTCAAACTGCTTCCTCGGCGTCAGGTCATCAATAGGGGCCATCTCACGGGGAGGGTCGTAGATATTGATCGTCTTCAGCTCGCCACATACCGCAGCGACCTCGTCTGTGTCGAAAGTGATAGGCCGTTTGGCATGCGCGAACGCATTTCGAATATTCCGTATCGCCCTAAGGTTCTCCCGGGTTATTGGGCCGATTAACCCGATGGCTGCTGCGAACGCACATTTACGGGAGAGCGTGCCCAGAGGGCCATCTCCACCGTAAAGCTCATCTCTGAGCTTCTTGTCGCCATTGTCGATCCAGTGATCTATTGCGCGGTCCAGTTCGTTCTCAAGCTGGGCGGTGAGTATAAGGCATACACCTCGATCATCGGCGTCATCTGAAACGGCCTTGTTGAAGTCCTCCTGGTGCTCGGCAGTGGCCGGTGCGCTGGTTAGATCGCGAAGCTTTGAGATGCTGTTCGCCATCGCTCCTCACTTCTCAGGAGCAGTTGGTAGGTTGCCGAGAGTCGCTAAGGACAGTTCGGGGTCAACGACTGGCTTGGGGGAGAACCCTGCAATGTCCTTCTCAAGCTGCCTTTGCAGCTGTAGCTCTTCTTTGAGTTTCTTGTCTTGCTCCAGAATGAGGATCAAGGACTGACGCAGCACCTTGAAGAAGCCCAAACATTGTTCTTCCTCCAGCTCATGGATACCTAAACTGAGGATCGAGTAGATCTTCGCGTTCTTTACCAAAAAGGGCGGGAGGTGGTCGTGCAAGAGCTTGAGCTTGTCCTCCATCCTTACAGCGTAGAATTGTTCATCCTTCCAACCTTCTGCAGCTTTAAACTCCTCAAAGCGATTGATGATGATCCGCTCAAAGATGCGACGCAAATAGACGTACGAGCCTATTCCGACATTATGTGCAGCAAGCCCAATC
Organism: Tardiphaga sp. 42S5; assembly: GCF_034044155.1. Lineage (NCBI taxonomy): Bacteria > Pseudomonadati > Pseudomonadota > Alphaproteobacteria > Hyphomicrobiales > Nitrobacteraceae > Tardiphaga > Tardiphaga sp. 42S5. Next base: position 2,696,162 of record NZ_CP139027.1, read on the forward strand.
GCTTTATGAAATTCAGCCGAATCCTGCTTGCTTAGAAGCTTCGAGTAATCCTTGCTTTCATCCAATGCGATATCAGCAAAGGATGGCCACTGGCCCGTTTTCTGCAGGCGGCCCGCTCGCAAGTGAAAGTCAAATGTGATCTGATGAGCCTCGACTCTCGTGCATTGGATAATCAAGGTGCCGAGCGTGGCAAAATTTTTGCCCTGACCATATTTTAGCACCCACTCCGGGCTGCTTGTACCGCTGTATCGTTTGAAAGTGCGCACCTGTCGACACGTGGGGCAAAATCCATCGACCTTCATGCTAGCGTCAGAAAATAGACCGGACATTTGCTCCAGCGAAAGCAGCGACTCTGTGTACGGCGGAGTTTTGAAAAAGAAGTCTTCTTCTGTTGTGTAATTAGGAATGGTTGTCACGAGGTCTCCAGCTATCTTGCCAAAGGAATATAAGTTGAGCGCGTAATCAGCGGAAAAGCAGCTGTGAAGGAACGACCGGACGGTAGCCCGGTCGGTACGCCGTCTCAACCTGGAGTTTCGGGCAATCCAGCGGGGTCTACCTTCCGGCAGTATGCGCTTGGCCATTCTACCGCCCGAGCACCGGAAATCTGGGTTGCGCAGGAGCGCCACCTTGAGGGCGCGGGACCGACTGCCGCAGGGTTGGATGACGGGGTGAAATCCTACTCACTGCGCCACACAGTGACACGGTGGATGTGCAAGAGCCGGGTGAGTGGGTGGGACGTGGCAACGCAGCTCGGCCACCAGCGGCCGGGCACCAAAGGAACCCACATGGCGTTCGACCGGACTACCTGAAGGATGCGGCGAAGGCGTTGAACAAGCTGGTGCTTGCCAGTTGCTCGCTACCACGCTGGAGGAGGAAGTACACCGCCATCCGAAATCGTAAAGAAAGCAAAGGGATGTATGGTGGGCGCACAAGGGATCGAACCTTGGACCTCTCCCGTGTGAAGGGAACGCTCTCCCGCTGAGCTATGCGCCCGGGATGCCGTACAGACCAAAAGGCCGGGCGGTAATGGCCCGGCGGGGACTGACGTCAGTGGCGCGATTTAGGGAATAGGGGGCGGGGGTGTCAAGCGAACCCTGCCGCAACTCCGCACAATAAGTCTCCCCATCCGGCCGGGCGGCCGATCCGGGTTCCTGGCCCGCGATTTAGCCCGGCTGCGTGGCGCGGGAGGCATGGGACTGCAGCGCCCGGATCCGGTCGGCGAGGGTGCTGTTGGGGGCGAAACCTGCGTCATTGGCCGGGCGCGGCTGGGCCGCGGGCGCCGGAGCGGCGGCCAAAATTGCCTCGATGGGCGAATTCGGCCCTTCCAGTGTCATCGCCATTTTGGCCACTTCGGCGGCGATGTCGTTGATGCGCTCGCGCAGCAGGGCGTTTTCCATGCGCTCGGTGGCCCATGCGCTCTCGGCCTGCTGATGGACGCCGTTGAGGTCGCGCTGCAGCTTGGCGCGCTCGTCGCGGACGGTGGCGAGCTCGGCTTCCACGGCGGCTTTCTCGGCGCGCAGCTTCTCGATGACGGGCGATCCCTTGGCGCCGTTCATGGCGGCGAGCTCGACGCGCAGGTCGCGCGCGATCTGTTCGGCGGCCTCATTGGCCTGGCGCAACTGGCTGTTTTCAAAATCGCGCTCGGCCAGGATCTTGCTCTGGGTCGAGAGCTGGCTCTCGAGATCGGTGACGCGGGTGCCGAGCTGTTCGGCTTCGCGTACCTGGATGGTGAGCTGCTGATCCAGATCAGTCACGCGCTGGCTGAGATTCTCGACGCGCGCGCGCGCCTCGGTCAGTTCGCGCGTTGCGGTGTCGGATTCGCCGCGCTGCAGCTCCAGTCGGTGCTGCGTATTGGCGAATTCCTTTTCGGCATCGCCGACGCGGCCCTTCAATTCCTCGACCTGCGCGCGCACAGCAATGAGTTCGACCTGGCGGGTGTCGGCCACCATGGAGCGGTCCGAGAGGTCGTGGTTCAGCTTGGCGAGTTCGGCCTGCTTGTTGCTCAAGGCCTGTTCGGCGGCGCGCAACGCTTCCGTCTTGCTGGTGAAGTCGGCCTCGGTGAGGCCGAGCTTTTCCTTCACGGCGGCTTCACGGGCTTCCAGCGCGAAGATCGTGGCGTTCTTTTCGCCGAGCTCAAGCTTCATGCGGTTGATGGCGTCAGACTTCTTGCCGAGTTCGGCGAGCTGGCTGGTGGTCTTGTTCTTGAGCTGGTCGACGCTCATTTCCAGCCGGCGTGCCGCCATGGCGAATTCCGCGCGCAGCTGGTCCTTGTCGGCCTGGATTTCCGCCATCGACAGCGGCGTGGCGGCTTCGAGCCGGCGGGTGGTGAGGCGGACGGCGCGGTTATGCACCAGCGGCATGATCATCAGGCCGCAGAGCATCGAGACCAGAAAACCGATCGCCAGATACATGATCGGTTCAACCATGACGAATGCTCCCACGCTCTCAAAATGCAGCGGTTAGCATGCCATGGCACCGCCGGCAAAGACAGCGTAACGCCTCGTTAACCTTTATTCAGCCGTTCAGAAGCGCTTGATCGCAGGACCGCGCGATCGAGGGCTTAGAACGGGTTCCAGGTCGCGCTGGGGGTATATTTGAGATAGCCGATATTGGCGCCGAGCCGCAGGCCGAGACCCGATCGGATCGGCACCAGCACGACGTTGTTGGCAGTCAGTGCCGTCATACCGAAGCCGCCGATGATGTAGGCGGAGCCGTCGATACCGGCGAAGCGCTGATAGATCGCCTGGGTGGCCGGCAGGTTATAGACCAGCGTCATGGTACGGGCGCCGTCGCCGCCCCAGTCGAAGCCGACCGAAGGGCCCTGCCAGTAGACGCGCAGATCACCGGCATTCTTCGTATAGAGCGTGCCTTCGCCGTAACGGAGGCCTGCCACGATCGCGCCGCTGCCTTCCTCGCCCAGAATATAACCGTTCGGCAGCCCCCACTGGCTGACGGCCTTTTCGATCACCGAAGCGAGGCCGCGCGAGACATTGCCGAAAAACCGGTGTCCGGCCGTCATGAGTTCTTCGGACCGGTAGGTGTCCGGTGCGGCCTGGCCGCGCGGTGGTTGCTGCGCAGAAGCCGGCGAGAAGGCGAGCGTGAACGTGGCTAGCGCGACCGCTGCCAGGCGTGATGCGAAGGTCATGAAAAGAACCCCTGGTATTTCAAATTTGCGACCGCGGCCTTAACCGGATGCTGAGAAGCACGGTTTAACTCTGCAGTCATTGTCCCCGACTCCCTATACTATCGGTATCAACTATGACGGCACAACGGCGGGAATTGTCAGGCTGGAGCCGTGGAATTGCCTTGATTCTGCTGCTGGCGGCCGCTCTCGTCCCGGCGGGCGCGCAGGCTGCGACCAGTGAGCGCGTGGTCACTGACCGATACACGGGTCTCGCAATCAGCGGTTTCGATCCGGTGGCCTATTTCACCGAAGGCCGCCCGACGCTGGGGCAGCCGGACTTCGAAATGTCGGAAGAGGGCACCGTCTGGCGCTTCCGCAACGAGGGCAACCGCGCCTCTTTCGCCGCGCATCCGGACATCTACGGTCCGCAATTCGGTGGCTATGATCCCGTCGACGTCGCCCGCGGGGTCGCCTTCGCCGGGAATCCGCGTTTGTGGCTCATTACGGGCGAACGCCTTTACCTGTTCGGCCGGGAGGAAACCCGCGACGCCTTTGCTGCGGCACCGGCCAAATATCTGCCCGGCGCGCGCAAGCGCTGGCCGGGCGTGCAGGATATCCTGGCGAAATAATGCGGGTTCAGCCGCGCGTGCTCGCGGTGGGGTCACCCCAGGCGATGAATTCCGGCACGATGAAGTCTTCCCGGTTGCCGCCGAAGCGAACCGCCTTGCCAAAGGTGTCGGTCACCTTGCCGCCTGCGGCCACCACCACGGCATGGCCGGCGGCCACATCCCATTCGCAGGTCGGCGCCAGCCGCGGATAGATGTCGGCCTGGCCCTCGGCCACGCGACAGAATTTCAGCGCCGAGCCGAACTCCTGTCTGACAGCACCGGGGCGGCTGGCGATGAAAGCCTCGGTTCGCTGGTCGCCATGGGAGCGGCTGACCGCTGCGGTCCATGTCGCGCCCGGAGCAGGCGCCGTGCGGGTCTGGATCGGTGTGACCTTGCGGATGGACAGGTCTGGTGCGAGTTCGACACGTTCGGCGCCGCGCCCGACCAGCCCGCGCCAGATCAGCCCGAGGGCGGGGGCGCCGACGATGCCGAGCAATGGTGCGCCATCGACGATCAATGCAATATTGACGGTGAACTCCTGGCGGCCGGCGACAAATTCTTTGGTGCCGTCAAGCGGGTCGATCAGGAACAGTGTGCCGGCATAGGGGGGCGTGGCGAGATGGAGACGCTCTTCGGACAGCGACGGGATTCCCGGAAACAGCCGGGCCAGTCCTTCGCCGATGACATGGTCGGCCGCGAGATCGGCTTCGGTCACGGGCGAGCCGTCCGCCTTGCCATCCACGGTCATGACAGTGCGGTTGACCTTGAGGATAGCTGCGCCGGCCTGTGCGGCGAGCTCGGTCAGCGGCTCCAGCAGGACGGCAGCCCGCGCGGCATCCATGCGAGGTAGCGAATCATCCGTCATCGACCAGCCTTCATCCCTTGCATGCCATCCCAGTTCATTTCTACACGCGCCCGTCGGTGGACTGTGCCAGCCTTGCTGTGGTCGCGCCACCATCTGCGGTGTATCTAACCGTAAAGCAAATGCTTGATTCGCCGTTCATTCTGTGTGGCCCCAGGAGCGCATTTCATGTCCGACACTCCCACGCCAGGTCCGGCCCCCGATGCCCTTGAACTCGCGGCATTGCTCTGCTCGCGGGTCTGCCACGACCTGATCAGCCCCGTGGGCGCGATCGTTAACGGGCTCGAAGTGCTCGATGACAATCCCAAGCCGGAAGACAAGGAATTCGCGCTCGATCTGATCCGGAAGAGCGCCAAGACCGCGTCGGCCCGCCTGCAGTTCTGCCGGCTCGCCTTCGGTGCCGCCGGCTCGGCCGGCGCGCAGATCGATCTCGGCGACGCGCAGACCATGTCGCGCGGTCATCTTGAAGACGCCAAGACCAAGATCGAATGGAATCTGCCGCGGCTTCTGCTGCCGAAGAACAAGGTCAAGCTGCTGCTCAACATGCTGGTAATCGCGCAGCAGACGATTCCGCGCGGCGGCGTGCTCAAGATCGATGGCATCGGCGAAGGTGAGCCGCAGGGTTTCAAGATCACGGCCGCAGGCCTCAACGCGCGCCTGCCGCAGGCCATCGTCGATATGCTGGCCTCGGAACAAGTTGGCAGCATCGATGCCCATGCCGTGCAGCCTTACTACACGCGGCTCCTGGCGCAGGCTTGCGGCCTCAAGGTGACCTTGGTGCCCGAAGGCGACGCCATCGTCGTCACCGCGATCTGATCGCAAACTCATTCAACTCTTAATGAACTCTTTACGAGTCCGCCGTTTGGCGGGCTCGTACGTGTGCGAGCATATAGCTAAATGTCGCATTCATTGTTTTTGGGAATGCTCAACTAATATTAAACGCTTTGCGGGGAAAGTAGCCAGACTTCGAAAGGCGTAGCGAAAGTCGCGAGCCTGGAGTGTGAAGGCCTATTTTCATGGATGATCTTCTCCGCGAGTTTTTGACGGAAACCAACGAGAGCCTGGATACGGTTGACAATCAGCTGGTCCGCTTCGAACAGGACCCGAATAACGCGAAAATTCTCGATAATATTTTTCGCCTGGTTCACACCATCAAAGGCACGTGCGGATTTCTCGGACTGCCCCGTCTCGAAGCCCTGGCCCATGCCGCCGAGACATTGATGGGCAAATTCCGCGATGGAATGCCGGTTACCGGAGAGGCGGTTACGCTCATCCTGACCACGATCGATCGCATCAAGGAAATTCTCAGTCAGCTCGAAGCCACGGAAGTGGAGCCGGAAGGCGTCGACGAAGATCTGATTGGCGAACTGCATCACATGGTCGAAAAAGGCATGGAATCGATGACGGAATCTGCACCTCCGATCGCACCGGAAGCGCCTGTCGTGGCCGAGTCGGCCCCGTTGGTCGTTCCGACCTTGGAGCGTGAATTGCGCCCAGGCGAAGTCTCGCTCGAAGAGCTTGAGCGCGCCTTCCAGGAAACCGCCATCGAAGTGGCACCGCCCGTAGCAGCTGCTGCGCCTGCGCCTGCAGCGCCCGTCGCGCCGCCGGCTCCGGTTGCTGAAAAGCCCGCCGCGCCGAAGGCTGCTGCTCCGAAGCCTGCCGCCAAGAAGACCGCAGTCGAGGTCGACCAGCCAGAAGCTGACAAGGTCGCGAACCAGTCGATCCGCGTGAATGTCGACACGCTCGAACATCTAATGACCATGGTCTCCGAGCTGGTGCTGACCCGCAACCAGCTGCTGGAAATCAGCCGTCGTCATGAAGACACCGAATTCAAGGTGCCGCTGCAGCGCCTGTCCACCGTGACCGCCGAACTGCAGGACGGCGTCATGAAGACCCGCATGCAGCCGATCGGCAATGCCTGGCAGAAGTTGCCGCGTATCGTGCGCGATCTGGCCGGCGAACTCGGCAAGCAGATCGAACTCGAGATGCACGGCGCCGATACTGAACTCGATCGCCAGGTGCTCGACCTTATCAAGGATCCGCTCACCCACATGGTGCGCAACTCGGCGGATCACGGCCTCGAAACGCCGGCTGAGCGCGCTCAGGAAGGCAAGCCGGAGCAGGGCACCATCCGTCTGTCCGCCTATCACGAAGGCGGCCACATCCTGATCTGCATCGCCGACAACGGCCGCGGCCTCAACACCGAGCGGATCAAGGCGAAGGCGATCTCGAACGGTCTGGCCACCGAAGCCGACATCGAGAAGATGTCGGAAGCCCAGATCCACAAGTTCATCTTCGCACCGGGCTTCTCGACTGCAGCTGCAGTTACCAGCGTCTCCGGCCGCGGCGTCGGCATGGACGTGGTGCGCACCAATATCGATCAGATCGGCGGCACCATCGACATCAAGTCGGTGGCCGGCGAGGGCTCCAGTGTCACCATCAAGATCCCGCTCACGCTGGCCATCGTGTCGGCGCTGATCGTTGAAGCCGGTGGTGATCGCTTCGCGATCCCGCAGCTCGCGGTCGTCGAACTGGTGCGTGCACGTGCCAATTCCGAACATCGCATCGAGCGCATCAAGGACACCCCGGTGCTCCGTCTGCGCAACAAGCTGCTGCCGCTGATGCATCTGAAGAAGCTGCTGCAGATCGATGACGGCTCGTCGGCCGATCCGGAGAATGGCTTCATCGTCGTGACCCAGGTGGGCAACCAGACCTTCGGCATCGTCGTCGATGGCGTCTTCCACACCGAAGAAATCGTCGTCAAGCCGATGTCCACCAAGCTCCGTCACATCGGTATGTTCTCCGGCAACACCATCCTGGGCGATGGCGCGGTGATCATGATCGTCGATCCGAACGGCATCGCGCAGGAGCTTGGTGCTCTGGCATCCAACGCTCACGAGATCGCCGACGAGAACGCCGCAATGCGCGCGATGAATGCAGAACAGCTGACGTCGCTGCTGGTGTTCCGCGCCGGCTCCGCACAGCCCAAGGCCGTGCCGCTCGGTCTCGTCACGCGTCTCGAAGAAGTGGGCGTTGACAAGGTCGAGCTGTCGAACGGCCGCTACATGGTCCAATACCGTGATCAGCTGATGCCGCTGGTGCAGATGGAAGGCGTGACCGTCCGTACGTCGGGCACCCAGCCGATCCTCGTTTTCGCAGACGACGGTCGCTCGATGGGTCTCGTCGTCGACGAAATCGTCGATATCGTCGAAGAGCGGCTGCATATCGAAGTGGCCAGCGGTCGCGAGGGGATCCTCGGCTCGGCTGTCATCAAGGGTCTCGCGACCGAAGTGATCGACGTCGGTCACTTCCTGCCGATGGCTTTCGCCGATTGGTTCAGCCGCAAGGAAATGCGTGTCTCCGCGACGGCACAGTCGGTGCTGTTGGTCGATGACTCCGCGTTCTTCCGCAACATGCTCTCGCCCGTGCTCAAGGCTGCGGGCTACAAGGTGCGCGTCGCCACCAACGCGCAGGAAGGTTTGACTTTCCTGCGTTCAGGTCAGGAGGTCGACGTGATCCTCACCGACATCGAAATGCCCGACATGAACGGTTTCGAATTCGCCGAAACCATCCGGGCGGATCAGAGGCTGAGCCACACGCCAATTATCGCCCTGTCGGCGATGATCTCCCCGGCGGCCATCGAGCGCGGTCGCCTCGCAGGTTTCCATGATTACGTCGCCAAGTTTGATCGCCCCGGCCTGATTGCGGCGCTCAAAGAACAAACCACTGAAGTTCGCCAGGCTGCGTGAGGGAAATCGCAATGACCAGTACCACCACGACCAAGGCTCCGAGCGCTGACGGCGCGATCACCGAATACGTGACCACCATGATCGGTGGACAGCTGTTCGGCATGCCGATCTCGCGCGTGCAGGACGTGTTCATGCCCGAGCGTCTGACCCGCGTGCCGCTGTCCTCCAGCGACGTCGCCGGCGTGCTCAATCTGCGCGGTCGAATTGTGACCGCGATCGACATGCGTTCGCGCCTTGGCCTGCCGAAGAACGATGACGGCAAGCCGCCGATGGCTGTGGGCGTCGATCTCCGCGGTGAATCTTACGGCTTGCTGATCGACTCGATCGGCGAAGTCCTGAAGCTCGCCGATGAGAGCCGTGAAGTGAATCCGGTCAATCTGGATCCCCGGATGGCCAAGATGGCCGACGGCGTCCATCGTCTCGATGGGCAACTGATGGTCGTACTCGACGTTGATCGCATCCTGGAAATCTCGCCTGACAAGCTGGCCGCCTAAGACCAGCACTTGGACAATTTTGTCCGCGGTGGAAATGAGGCTCACATGAAGACGTGTCTGGTTGTCGATGACTCCAGTGTCATCCGTAAGGTCGCCCGTCGGATTCTCGAAGGTCTCGATTTCGAGATCACCGAAGCTGAAGACGGGGAGAAAGCGCTCGAAATCTGCAAGCAGAACCTGCCGGACGCTGTTCTGCTCGATTGGAACATGCCGGTGATGGATGGCTACGAGTTCCTGCGTAATCTGCGCCGCATGCCTGGCGGCGACGTTCCGAAGGTCGTGTTCTGCACGACGGAGAACGACGTGGCCCATATCGCGCGCGCTCTGCACGCCGGCGCGAACGAATACATCATGAAACCGTTCGACAAGGAAATCGTGTCGGCGAAGTTTCAGGAAGTCGGCCTGATCTAACTTTCACGCCGGAATTGCGTATTCCACTTCCGGCGTTCGCCTTTTTGTTTGTGCATTTTTTCAGTGCATTTGTCGCGTTGTGTTGCGTCCGGTGAGTTCATGAGTGTTGATGTGATAAGTCCTCCTGTTGTCGATTCGCGGTATGAGCCACTGCGAGTCATGGTGGTGGACGACTCCGTCGTCATTCGCGGCCTGATCTCACGCTGGATCGAGGCTGAGCCCGACATGGCCGTCGCAGCCTCACTCCGCACCGGTCTCGATGCCGTCAACCAGATCGAGCGCATCAATCCCGACGTTGCGATTCTTGATATTGAAATGCCGGAGCTCGATGGCATTTCGGCGCTGCCGCAGCTGCTGGCGAAGAAGCGGAATCTCATTATTATCATGGCGTCGACGCTGACCCGCCGCAACGCGGAGATCAGCTTTAAGGCGATGTCGCTCGGCGCCGCCGACTACATTCCGAAACCGGAGAGCACCCGGGAGATTTCCGCAGCCGACATCTTCAAGCACGACCTGTTGCAGAAGATACGTCATCTTGGCGCGAAGGTTCGCCGCCTGAAGTCGGCGACGACGCCGTCGATCGTGCCATCTCCCGCGGCGCGTGAGGCTGCGCCGTCTTTCAAGTCCGTGTCATCAGTCGCCGCGCAGGCGCAGCTTGTGAAGCGTCCTTTCAGCGCCACGATGCCACGCGCGCTGCTGATCGGTTCGTCCACTGGCGGTCCGCAGGCCTTGATGACGCTGGTTGCCGAAATCGGCGCCGTGATCGACAAGGTGCCGGTGCTGATCACGCAGCATATGCCGCCGACCTTTACGACCATTCTCGCCGAACATCTTGCGCGCGCCAGCAAGCGTCCGGCTCGCGAAGGTGTCGATGGTGAGATCGTCAAGGCCGGTCAGATCTACCTCGCGCCGGGCGGCAAGCATATGCGCGCCGTCAAGCAGGGTGCCAACATCGCCATCGCGCTCGATGACGGTCCGCCGGTGAATTTCTGCAAGCCTGCTGTCGATCCGCTGTTCACGTCTGCCATCGACGTCTGGCACGGCGCCATTCTCGCCGTCGTGTTGACAGGCATGGGTTCGGACGGCATGCGCGGCGGCAAGGATATCGTCGCGGCTGGCGGCAATGTCATCGCGCAGGACGAAGCATCGAGCGTGGTGTGGGGTATGCCCGGCGCTGCCGCCAATGCGGGCATCTGCTCGGCTATCCTGCCGCTCAATCAAATCGGTTCGAAAGTGGTTCGTCTTTTCTCGGGAGATCGGTCATGACACCGGCAGACTATGATTTCCTGCGCAAGTTCCTGAAGGAGCGCTCGGGTCTCGATCTGTCTGCTGACAAGCAGTATCTGGTCGAAAGCCGGCTGATGCCGCTCGCGCGCAAGGCCAACCTGTCGGGCATTGAAGAGCTGGTCCAGAAGATCAAGAACGGCTCGTCCACGGTTGCGTCCGACGTGGTCGAGGCGATGACCACTAACGAAACCTTCTTCTTCCGCGACAAGGTCCCGTTCGACCATCTTCGTGACGTCGTGCTGCCGGAGATGATCCAGGCACGTGCCGCCCGCAAGAGCCTGCGGATCTGGTGTGCGGCTGCGTCTACCGGTCAGGAGCCGTATTCGATCGCGATGACCATCAAGGAAATGAGCGCCCAGCTCGCCGGATGGCGGATCGAGATCATCGGCACCGATATCTCGCAGCAGGTGCTCGAGAAGTCGAAGTCGGGCATCTACACCCAGTTCGAAGTCCAGCGCGGATTGCCGATCCAGCTGCTGGTGAAATACTTCAAGCAGACCGGCGAGATGTGGCAGATCAATCCGGAGATCCGGTCGATGATCCAGTACAAGCCGCTCAATCTGCTGCAGGACTTCTCCAGCATGGGCAAGTTCGACATCGTCTTCTGCCGCAACGTGCTGATCTATTTCGATCAGGAGATGAAGACGCAGATCTTTGGCCGCCTTGCCAAGTGCACGGAGCCTGATGGCTTCCTGGCGCTGGGCGCCGCAGAGACCGTTGTCGGCCTGACCGACGCGTTCAAGCCGCATGCCGACAAGCGTGGCCTGTACCGTCCGAACGTCGTCCGTGCCGCACCGTCGATCGTGCCGAGCATGACGCCTGTGGGTCTCAAGGCCGCTGCTTCGCCGGCACGCTGAGCGCCGTCACAGGATCGCGTGCGGAATGAAGCGTGACATGTTGCCGGTGATCGGATTCTCATCCTCGCGGATCGAGAGCCCGCATGGCGCCTCATCGACCAGCCAGCTGCCCAGCACCGGATACTGATCCGCAAAGTTCGGCAGCGGCATCAGCATCTGCCGAATGAAACCTTCTTCGCCATAGGGACCGGGCTGCGCATCGATGGCGCTGCCGCCGCTCACCAGCGTGACATTGGCGCCTTCGCGCGAATAGAGCGGCTTGCGCACATAGGATGTGCCGAGCTCAGCGGCTGCAGCATCATCGTCGAAATAGGCCGGCAGCAGGTTCGGGTGGTTCGGAAACATCGCCCATAGCAGCGGCAGGATGCCCTTGTTGGACAGAATGGCTTTCCACGGTGGCTCGATCCAGCGCGTCGATGCGCCTTTCAGACGGCCACCGAATGCCTCGCGGAACATCCACTCCCATGGATAAAGCTTGAACATCAGGTCGATCGGCTGGTCCTTGAGATCGACGAAGTGCCCGCTGTCGGCATAACCGATGTCCTTGATGTCGATCAGCGCCGGTGTGAGCCCGCCTTGCTGCGCGACATCGGCGAGATATTGAACTGTGCCGCGGTCCTCGGCATTGTCCATGGCGGCTGCGAGATGAATGGCTTTGTCGGTGCCGATCTTGCGCCAGGCCTCGATGAGCCGCTCATGCAGTGAGTTGTATTGATCGGCCCGCTTCGGGATGATCTGGCGCTCGATCGCCTGTTCGAGCCAGGTCCATTGAAACACCGCGGCCTCGAACAGTGAGGTTGGCGTGTCCGCATTGTATTCGAGCAGCTTTGCCGGACCTTTGCCGTCGAACTGGAAATCGAAGCGGCCGTAGAGGCTGGGATCGCTCCGTTGCCAGCTTGCGGCGATGAAGGTCCAGTAGGCCTGCGGGATCTTCAGCAGCCGCAGATAGCGCTCATCCTTGACCGCACGGCTCACCAGCTCGCGGCACATCGCGTTGAGTTCGGCAGTCGGAGCCTCGATCTGACGCTCGATCTCATCCAGCGTGAAGGCGTAGTAGGCGCGCTCGTCCCAATAGCGGTCGCCTGCCTCGGTATGAAATACGAAGCCCGTCGCGGCCGCGGTGGCCTGCCAATCGTCACGCTCGGAACATGCGATGCGCTGCATGAGAGACTAGCCGCCGCCGGAGAAATGCGAGGCGAAGGAGCCGAAGCCACCATGGGTTACGTGGCTGCTGCTGGATGACGAGCTGTCATATCCGCCGCTGGATGATGATCCGGTGCTGGCGAAGTTGCTGCGTCCCGAAGAACTGCTGCTGCCCCCTGAATAGCCATGGCCGCCGGAGGATGACGATGAACTGCGCTGCTGACACTCCTGCTGCTGGCCGGCGATGGCCGCGCGGTTCGGGTCGCAATGTTCGCTCGGCATCAGTGCATAGGCGCCGCCGCCCAGGGCCATGGTGCCCATGAGCAAGAGCGCCACATGGTTGGAACGTTTGCGCGACGGAGCTTCCTCATGCATCGGCTGTACGGGTTGGCGCTTGCCGAAGTTCTTCGCGGGCTCGCTGGTCATGGCGAATACACCATGGAGGCCGCGTTGAGCACGCCGGCGGCAAGGGAGGCGAGGCCGAGCCAGAGGGCCGGGGCCATCTCGCCATTGGCTATGCGATCCGACAATTGCGGCACCGGAATGCGGAGAATGAAATAGACGGCGATCTGCACGATCAGCGCGATGATCGCCCAGATCAGACAATCGATGACATTGGCGGAGTGGACGATCGCGCTAGCCACCGGCAGCACGAAGCCGAGCAGGCTGAGCCCGAGTGCGATCGCGGCTGGCGCGCAATCCTTGCGGATCAGTGCGAACTCGTCATGTGCGGTCACGCGCAGATAGACGAACAGGTAGAGCATCACGGCGACAATGCCGGTGCAGAAATAGACCAGAAAGGCCGGCAGCCCGACCAGAGATTGCAGAACCATTCCGCCCCCGAAATGTGCGCCAAGCATGATCGCTTGGTATTCGCCTATGGCATTCGTCGCTGTAAGCAAAGGGTGGGTTCATCCACGCAAACAAAAACCCCGCCTTTCGGCGGGGTTTCGTGAGAACTTTCGGGGAGTGACGCTTATGCCGGCTTGAAACTCAAGCCGGGATGCGGATCTCTTCTTCATGCGGCTCGCGGAGCACGTAGCCACGGCCCCAGACGGTTTCGATGAAGTTGCGGCCTTCGGAAGCATTCGCCAGCTTCTTGCGCAGCTTGCAGATGAAAACGTCGATGATCTTCAGTTCGGGCTCGTCCATGCCACCGTAGAGGTGGTTGAGGAACATTTCCTTGGTGAGGGTGGTGCCCTTGCGGAGCGAGAGCAGCTCCAGCATCTGGTATTCCTTGCCCGTCAGATGGACGCGCTGACCGCCGACTTCCACCGTCTTGGTATCGAGATTGACCACCAGGTCGCCGGTCTGGATGACCGACTGGGCGTGGCCCTTGGAGCGGCGCACGATCGCATGAATGCGGGCAACCAGCTCGTCCTTGTGGAAGGGCTTGGTCATGTAGTCGTCGGCGCCGACGCCGAGACCCTTGACCTTGTCCTCGATGCCGGCGAGGCCCGAGAGAATGAGGATCGGGGTCTTGATCTTGGACACCCGCAGCTGCTTGAGCACATCGTAACCGGACATGTCCGGCAGATTGAGATCGAGCAGGATAATATCGTAGTCGTAGAGCTTGCCGAGATCGACGCCCTCTTCTCCGAGATCCGTCGTATAGACGTTGAAACTCTCGGATTTGAGCATCAGCTCAATCGACTGCGCAACGGCGCTATCATCTTCAATTAGCAAAACGCGCATGCCAGTCCCCTTTAGTCGCCGCTCCGGGCGTCAGGTCGGCCGCCATACTTGCGGCACCAAAAAACGCCTACGAACAACTGATTCGGATCCTGACTGGATATGGTTAACAAAACCTGATTCTTCAGCGCAAGCTCTAATCGTGCAATTTTTGTCGAATCGCCATAAGATGTTGCAGCAAAGACTCTTTTTGTACCCGTACCCGCTCAAGCTCCACATTAAGAGCCGGACCTAACCGACTCCATCGACTCGCCCCTTCATTCTGATGGCGCGAATGCTCTCAGTCATCCAAGACAGTGACGTAATGATTAACGATGCGGGTAAACACGGGGTTAAGGCCGAGCCGGCAATGAAGCGAAACTTAAGGGTTTTGCAATGAAAGCCCTTGCGGAACAGATTACTGACCTCGATGGCGTCAATATTTACGGCCGGGTGGTCGGTGTTCGCGGGTTAATGGTTGAGGTGGCTGGGCCGATCCACGCGATGTCGGTCGGTGCCCGCATTACCATCGAGACCGGCACCAGCCGTTCCATCCCTGCCGAGGTGATTGGTTTCAGTGGCGACAACGCCGTGGTGATGCCCTTTGCTGGACTGGAAGGCGTACGTCGCGGCTGCCGGGCGGTGATCGCCAATGCCGCCAGCCAGGTGCGGCCCTCGATCGCCTGGCTCGGCCGCGTCGTGAACGCCATGGGCGAGCCGATCGACGGCAAGGGGCCGTTGCTGCAGGGTCCGGCACCGATGCCGTATCGCGCGTCTCCGCCGCCCGCCCATTCTCGCAAACGCGTCGGCGCGCCGCTCGATCTCGGGGTGCGCTCGCTCAATACCTTCCTGACCTGCTGCCGCGGCCAGCGCATGGGCATCTTTGCGGGCTCCGGCGTCGGCAAGTCGGTGCTGCTGTCGATGCTGGCACGTAATGTCGATGCCGACGTGTCGGTTATAGGCCTGATCGGCGAACGTGGCCGTGAAGTGCAGGAGTTCTTGCAGGAGGACTTGGGCGAAGAAGGTCTCGCACGCGCCGTCGTAGTCGTGGCGACTTCGGACGAACCGGCACTGATGCGGCGCCAGGCGGCCTATCTGACGCTGTCGATCTCGGAGTTCTTCCGCGATGAGGGCAAGGACGTCATGTGCATGATGGACTCGGTCACGCGTTTCGCCATGGCGCAGCGCGAGATCGGCCTGTCCGTCGGCGAGCCGCCGACTGCAAAAGGCTATACGCCGACGGTGTTCACCGAACTGCCGAAGCTGCTGGAGCGGGCAGGGCCGGGCACCGATGAAGGCTCGATCACCGGTATCTTCACGGTGCTGGTCGACGGCGACGATCACAACGAACCCGTTGCTGACGCCGTGCGCGGCATTCTCGATGGCCATATCGTGATGCAACGCGGTATCGCCGAGCGCGGCCGCTATCCTGCTATCAATATTCTGAAGTCGGTGTCGCGAACCATGCCGCGGTCCTGCGACCCGGCCTATTTGCCGACGATCACGCGGGCCCGGCAGATCATGGCGACCTATTCGGATATGGAAGAGCTGATCCGGCTCGGTGCCTATCGCGCCGGTTCCAGTCCGGAAGTGGACGAGGCGATCCGGCTGCATGAGCCGCTTGAGGCATTCCTGCGGCAAGGGAAG
Organism: Tardiphaga sp. 42S5; assembly: GCF_034044155.1. Lineage (NCBI taxonomy): Bacteria > Pseudomonadati > Pseudomonadota > Alphaproteobacteria > Hyphomicrobiales > Nitrobacteraceae > Tardiphaga > Tardiphaga sp. 42S5. The sequence goes on from NZ_CP139027.1 coordinate 2,712,015, forward strand.
GACGAAGTCTGCGGACTGGCCCAAGGCTATCAGCAACTGCAACAAATCGTTGGTGGTTTGGAAACGGAACGCTAACTTTGTCAGGCCATCATGACCCTCAGAGACGAATTTCGGCCGGCCAGCCCCTTGCGGTTGTCCGGTTGTGTCCCGCGTTGAGACTGGGACTTCTGGGGAGTATGAGTCGATGAAGTCACGTGACACCCTGATCCGCCTGAAGAAGTTCCAGGTCGATGAGAAGCGCCGCCGGGTCAATCAGATCGAAGGCATGATCGCGGATTTCCAGCGCATGTCGGTCGATCTCGAGCGCGAGATCCAGACCGAACAGGATCGCGCCGGTATTCAGGATCCCACTCACTTTGCCTATCCCACCTATGCGAAGGCTGCGATTCAACGTCGCGAGAACCTGACACGTTCGGCCGATGAGCTGCGCGTGCAGCTCGAAGACGCGAAGGCATTGCTGAGTGAAGCTTTCGAAGAACTCAAGAAGGTCGAACTGCTCGACGAGCGCGACCAGGCCCGTGCACGCGACGAAGAGAACGCACGCGAACAGGCCGACCTCGACAGCATTGGCCTGATGCGTGCCCGCATCGGCGCAGTGGCCTGATCCGCAGAAGCGGCGGGCCAACGAGCCTCAAAGATTGAAGTCATCAAGCCCGGGCCGTGAGGTCCGGGTTTGCTGTTTGTGGTCTATCCACAGCATAAACAGCGACATGGCCCGCTTGCTATAATCTATGTTACGACAGGGAATACCGCCGGGCGGCACCTCCGTAAGGCGAAAGGTATATTGAGGTTGGGGAGACGTAATGCTGACGCCGGCTGAACTGGTCTGGCTTCTTGCCGCAGTTGCCAAAGGGGATGAAGCCGCCTTCGAGCGACTCTATGCAGCGACGCGCGCGAAACTCTTTGGCGTCGTGATCCGTATCTTGCGCAGACAGGATCTCGCCGAGGAAGTCATCCAGGAGGCCTATGTCAAGATCTGGAACAGCGCCGGGCAATTCAATCCCGGTGTTGCCTCGCCGATCACGTGGATGGCGTCGATCGCTCGTAACCGGGCTATCGATGTCGTTCGCAAGAGAAGCGAAACGTCTATCGAGGAAGAGCCGGCTGCAATGGAAGTGGCAGCCGATACACCTGACCCGCTCGCGCGACAGGAAATGACCGAAGAATTAAAGCGCTTGTTGGAGTGCGTGGGCCGGCTTGAGCCGGACCGGCAGAAACTGGTGCTGCTTGCTTACTACAATGGTTGGAGCCGCGAACAACTCGCGACGAAGTTCGAAGCGCCGGTCAATACAGTGAAGACGTGGCTGCGCCGCAGTATGATGGACATCCGGGAGTGTCTGGGACTGACATGATGGCCTATAGCGAAGACCATATCGCGCTTGCCGCGGAATATGCGCTTGGCACGCTCAGTGCCGAAGAGCGCGTGCAGGTCGAGACCATGATGTCCGTTGACAAGGATTTTGCCGCTGTGGTCGAGGCGTGGGAGCGCAAGCTCGGCGTTTTGAATCAGATGGTCGGCCTTGTCGAGCCGCGTCCTGAAGTCTGGGAGAAAATCCGCGTTGCGATCGGTCTGGCCGGTACGCAAGAAGCGATCGTGCATCCGGAAGCGCCGCAGCCGGTCGCTGCAGCGGCGGTCGTTGCTGAGCAGCCTGCGATCGATCGCTCGACGCTCGATCGTTCGAACGTGATTGATTTCTCGGTCCAGGCAAAACGCTGGCGCGGTGTCGCCACCGGCATGACCGCGATTGCCGCCATGCTTGTTGCGCTGATTGCCGTACAGGCCTATCGCCCCGAATTGCTGCCGGCAGGTTTACGCCCGAAGGCAGCGCAACAGGTGGTGCAGACGCCAGCGCCGGTCGCGCCGCCCGCAGCAGCTCAGTCGCAATACGTCGCCTTGCTGCAGACCGACGCTGCGTCACCCGCATTCATCCTCACTGTCGATGCGGCGACCAAAAACTTTACAGTGCGCAAGGTTGGCGCCGAGCCGCAGGCCGGCAAAAGCTACGAGCTCTGGATTGTGTCCGACAAGCTGCAGCGTCCGCGTTCGCTCGGCGTGATCGGCAGCAACGACTTCACATCGCGCGCTGCACTCGCTGCCTATGATCCCGACGTCGTCAATCAGGCCACCTATGCCGTGACCGTCGAGCCGGAAGGCGGTTCGCCAACCGGTGCAGCCACGGGCCCGATTGTCTTCACCGGCAAGCTGATCGAAACGGTGCCGCCGGCACGATGATCGTTTGGCTCTCTTGTCATCCGGCATTGGTCCCACAGTCGTCATTCCGGGGCGCATGAAAGCGGCGCAGTCGCTGTAATGCAAACCTCTCAATTGTCATTCCGGGACGCGCTCTTGCGCGGGCCCGGAATCCATAAACTCCACGTCAGCCGGAAAGCACCGGGTACAAATCCATCCAGTTTGGATTTTGCTCTTCGATCAATCGGATCTTCCAGCGCGCGGCGCCATTTCTTGAGTTCTTTCTCACGCGCAATGGCCGACAGGACGTCATCGTAGACCTCAAACCAAACGAGCTTGTCGACGTCATAACGTCGCGTGAAGCCGTCAACCACGTTGGTTATGGATTCCGGGCTCGCGCAAGAGCGCGCCCCGGAATGACAATCGAGAGAATAGGGCTCAAACATTTTTTCCTATTTTATCTTGACAATATCCCCAGAAGGATTATCCTCCGCTCGTCCGGTTCGCGAGGGGCGCTTCATGAGGCGTCTTGAGGTGGGATCTGGATTGCGGCGCCTGCGGGTGTGGGGTGACGTACCCTGCGCACTCGGGAGGCCCTGGGTCACCGTCCGACCCCACTACGGGGGTCTGCCACTCATGCTGGCTGGACGTGGCATTGGTGAACGGCGGGAAACCGTCGGGATCAGCGGAGTGCGGAGCTCTGCGCCTTTGCCCGGAAGAACGGTCCCGGGGACAGAAATCGCCGCGGTGGCGCGCCGTGAGGCGTTGCGCGGTTGCAGCTTGCCGGCGTTCCGGTGGAGCGGATCGCGATAAAACCACCCTTTGCGCCTCACGGCGCGCCGCCCCCCTCATGTTTCGAGGGGGACTGCTCACACCTCGGGCGCGCAAGCGCCGCGAGACTACGAGAGCTTGGCTGTTTGACAATCACATCCGTCGAGGTCGTAGGATGGAAGAGCGCAGGCGCATCGCGCCGGCGCGAAGCCCATCGATCACGCGCTTCACGAAGATGATGGGTTTTGGAAAGGCGCTCTATCCATCCTACGCCGTGATCGCGGCGCAAATGACGTCGCAAAGAAAGCGCCCCACAAAAGAAAAACGCCCGTGGGGAGCGGGCGTTTTCCATTCAGAAGTCCACTCGGGGGGAAGTGGAGCTTCCTGTATTCACCTGACGACCTTGGGGGACATCGCCACGCGAATTCCGAAATTCCTTAGCGGACCATACTGGCGTTCGAATTGGTGACAGCGACTGGCTGACCCGCTTTGATCACGCGAGCGCTGGCGGTCTGGTTGTAGCCTTCGTCAGCATTCATGCGGGCCGAGATTCCGAAGCCTGCCACGAAGATACCGGCGACCAGAGCAACGATCACCACCTTGAGGTGGGTCATGCGATCCGCGCTGTAAATCGAGTGGTTCATTGGAAACGCTCCCTGCCGTCTACTCTGCCTACGACCGTTTGTGTCGTGTCCGCGTCGGCAGGTTCAACTCATCACGCATAGGAAACGTGGTGTTGGGTCGTTCCGTTCCAAATAGTCGATCACAAGGCAGTGATAAGACGTGATCCGGCGCGATTGAAGCACCCGGCTTGGCCCTGGAATTCACAAATTATTATTTATTATCAGAGCGTTGGGCGTGATTCGCATTGTCGCCTCGAAATGTCGTCGGGATGCGACATTCTGGCAAATCTCTTGTCTGTGACGAATTTACATCGGTTTGGGGCAAGGTTGCTAGCCTCTTGCCGCCGAATCAGACGCTTCCGACGGTCTTCAGGCGCGCACGGGGGTGGATTTCCGCCTGGGACAGCACCGTGGTTTGCGCACGGAACCGTTCCACCAGCGAGCGCACGAACGGCCGGATCGAGGCCGAGGTGACCAGCACCGGCGCTTCGCCTTCGCGCGCGGCCTGTTCGAAACGATCGCGCACGGTGGTCATGAACTCCGACAGCTTCGACGGCTGCATCGCGAGACTGCGTTCTTCGCCGGTGCCGATGATCGATTCCGCGAAGGCCTGCTCCCACTGCGCCGACAGTGCAATGAGCGGCAGGTAGCCGTTGTAGGACGTGTTCTGCGCGCAGATCTGTCGCGCGAGGCGCGCACGCACATGCTCGACGATGGTCGACGGGTTGCGCGAGAAGGCGAGGGCGTCGGCAATGCCTTCGAGGATGGTCGAGAGATCGCGCACCGAAATACGTTCGGTGAGCAGCAATTGCAGCACGCGCTGGATGCCCGACACGGTGATGAGCGACGGGACGATATCCTTGACCAGTTCGCCTTGTTCCTTCGGCAGGTCCTTCAGCAGCTTCTGCACTTCGCCGTAGGACAACAGGTCCGACATATTGCCCTTCAGCAGCTCTGTCAGATGCGTCGACAAGACCGTGGCGGCATCGACCACGGTGTAGCCCTTGAGCGAAGCTTCTTCCTTCAGGCCGGCATCGACCCAGGTCGCGGGCAGGCCGAAGGTCGGCTCTGTGGTGTGAATGCCCGGTACGTTGACCTGGTTGCCGCCGGGATCCATGACCATGAACTGGTTCGGCCAGATGCGGCCGGTGCCGGCGTCCACTTCCTTGATCTTGATGATGTAGGTATTGGCTTCGAGCTGCACGTTGTCCAGGATTCTGACCGACGGCATCACGAAACCCATTTCGACGGCGAGCGACTTGCGCAGCGCCTTGATCTGCTCGGTGAGGCGATCGGTGCCGTCCGGGCCATTGACCAGCGGCAGCAGCGCGTAGCCCAGCTCGATCTTGAGATCGTCGATCTTCAGCGATGCGGAGATCGGCTCGTCCGCGGCGGCGGCTTGTGCGGCGGCGGCGGCGGCCGGTGCTGCGGCCTGATGCGCGACTTCGGCACGCGCAACCTTGTTGCGCTTGTTGGCGGTGACGGCGAGATAGGCTGCGCCGCCGCCGAGTGCGAGGAACGGCAGCATCGGAATGCCCGGCAGCAGCGCCAGCGTCAGCATGACGCCGGCCGACATGCCCAGCGCCTGCGGATAGCCGGAGAATTGCTTGATCAGCGTCTTGTCGGCGGCGCCGGTAATGCCCGCCTTCGAGACGAGCAGGCCTGCGGCGGTCGAGACAATCAGCGCCGGAACCTGGGTGACCAGGCCGTCGCCGACGGTCAGCAGCGTATAAGTGCGGCCGGCTTCCGAGAACGACAGGCCCTGCTGCGCGACGCCGATGATGATCCCGCCGATGACGTTGATGGCGGTGATGAGCAGGCCGGCAATGGCATCGCCGCGGACGAACTTGGAAGCACCGTCCATGGCGCCGAAGAAGCCACTTTCGTCTTCGAGGTCCTTGCGGCGCGCCTTGGCGGTGGCCTCGTCGATCAGGCCAGCCGACAGATCGGCGTCGATCGCCATCTGCTTGCCGGGCATCGAGTCCAGTTGGAAGCGTGCCGCGACTTCGGCGATACGGCCCGAACCCTTGGTGATGACGATGAAGTTCACGATCACCAGGATCGCGAACACGACGATGCCGATGACGAAATTGCCGCCCATCACGAAATTGCCGAACGCCTCGATGACGTGGCCGGCGGCGGCGGTGCCTTCGTGGCCATGCGACAGGATCAGGCGGGTCGATGCCAGGTTCAGCGACAACCGCAACATGGTCGAGATCAGCAGCACGGTCGGGAATGACGAGAATTCCAGCGGCGTCTGGGTAAACAGCGCCGTCATCAGGATCAACACCGACATGGTGATCGAGATCGCGAGGAACAGATCCATCACAATGGCTGGCAGCGGCATGATCAGGACGACAAGGATGATCAGAACGCCGAATGCGAGGCCGATATCGCCGCGCAAGACGTTCGTCCTGATGCTGGCGAAGTCGAAACCGCCGCTCTTGGGTGCGCCCAGACCCTGACCCGCGATCAAATCCGTCATCGATGCCGCTTCCCCGCGCGAATGTCGCTCGCGACTGCCGAACGTCTGCGCGGCGGCCGAAGGGCCGCCGATCCGCAAGTGAGGCACCGCACTGGCATCCACGGGCATTCCCCCGGTCAGCTGACGAGACGCGACTCCACTCGGCAATTTTTGCCGTGTGTATGGTTAGCAAAGGGTTAACGAGGCGTTACTGAGCGGCTTTGCCACAAGCCCGGAGCCAGTTTTGGCCGAAACGGTCTGTTGCACTGTTTCTGCATGCCTAATCCTTCAGCATATCGCTTGACCCGTGGGCACACGCCGAGGATGTTGCCGCCGTGACCATCGCGACCCCCATTTCAGATTCGACGCCGTTCCTGCCTGACTCCCGTCAGGCCTGGATCAGGCTGTCGCTTGCATTGATCATCGGCTCGCTCGGGTCAGTCGGCATGTGGTCGGTGGTAGTGGCGCTCCCGGCCGTGCAGGCCGATTTCGCGGCCAGCCGCGGCGCGGCGTCGCTGGCCTTTACCCTGACCATGGTCGGTTTCGGTCTCGGCGGCGTGGTCGCCGGCAGGCTGACGGACCGGTTCGGCATCGTGGCCACGATTGCGCTTGCGACGATGCTGATGGGGGCCGGTTATCTTCTCGCGTCGCAGTCCACGGCGCTGTGGCAGTTCAATCTTATTCACGTGGTGATCGGGGCAGGATCGTCGGCAACCTTCGGGCCGCTGATGGCGGAGGCGTCGCACTGGTTCGAACGCCGGCGCGGCATCGCGGTGACTGTCGCTGCAACCGGTAGCTATATCGGCGGCACGCTCTGGCCGCCCATTGTCAGCTGGGGCATTCTGACTTTTGGCTGGCGCTCGACGCATATCAGTGTCGGGGTCGTTACAACCGTCCTGATGCTCCTGATGCTCGCGGTTCTGCGTGCGCAGATGGGCACGGTTACACGACGTAGTCACGTCAATGCGCCGCCGCCCAAGGTCGATCTCCAGCTCAGCAACAACACGCTGACGACGCTTCTCTTTGTGGCCGGCATTGGTTGCTGTGTCGCCATGGCGATGCCGCAGGTCCATATCGTCGCTTATTGCGGAGATCTCGGCTACGGCGTGACGCGCGGCGCCGAGATGTTGTCGCTGATGCTGGCCTGCGGGATTGTCAGCCGTGTTGGCTCGGGTTTTCTGGCCGATCGTATTGGTGGCATTCGCACACTGCTGATTGGCTCATTGCTGCAGGGATTCGCACTGCTGTTCTATCTGTTCTTCGACAGCCTGGCCTCGCTTTACATCATCTCGGCGATGTTCGGCCTGTTCCAGGGCGGTCTAGTGCCGGCCTATGCCATCATCATCCGCGAGGCGATGCCCGCATCGCAGGCGGCTACGCGTGTCGGCATTGTCATATTGGGCACGGTGGGTGGCATGTCACTTGGCGGCTGGATGTCCGGCGTCATTTTCGACGCCACGGGCTCCTACGCGGCAGCGTTCATGAATGGGCTCGCCTGGAATGCACTCAATGTCACCATTATCACGGCGCTGATGCTGCGGGCGCGCCGCAGGTTGATTTTCTCCTCGGGCGCATCGGTCGCCTAAGGCGTCAGATCCTGCACCGGCGGCATCGCCGGAAATCCATCGATCGGTACGTTTTCGAGCGCGCGTTTGGCCGGGCCGCTACCGAACATGCAGTCCAGCGTCGGCTCGGCAATCGCCGTCATGGTCCGCGGGATCAAGCTTCGTTTGTCCGGCGGCAGCCAGTTCTCGTTCAGCGTGGGGACGCCGCGCTCGGTGACCCCGTACAGGATCGCGTCGAGAATATCGCGATCGCCGATCTCGCTGATCAGCGCGGTGCGGACGCAGTCACAGATCGCCTCGGGATGCGCATAGCGCGACACCATGAAGGGCGCGCAGAGCCGAATGAACTCGCCGCGCGGATCGGGCATCAGGGATAGGCGACGCGTGTCAGTCATCGCGATGGTCGACACCCCGCACGCCAACAGGCTGCCCAGGACAATGGGAGACAGTGTGCTGAGGGACAGGTACCGCAACAAATTCACCCGGGAAGCAACCGTAGGACGAGAGACGTGCAGGACCTATTATAGATGATGTGAGGTGCGAATGTGAATGCCGCTGTGAGGTGTCACACAGCCTGGCCGACTTTCAGCAGCATGCAGCCGCTGATCTTCAGGGTGCCATCCGGCTGCGGCTCCAGCGTGTAGAGCGCATCCCACGGCACGCCATCGGCATCGACGATATGGACTTTCTGCTCGATGGTGCCACCGGACGTATTGCTCTCGGTGAATTCGAAGCTGCGATGGCGATAGATGGGTGCATAGGCGTTGCGCACCATGTCCATGAAGCTGTCGGGATCGGTGAAAATGCTCTGGATGCCGGGGGCCGCGAACCCATAGGCAGTCACAGCATCGTCGCGCGCCAGCGCATCGGCTTGGGAGCTGATGATCTTCTGCGCCGCCGCGACATCATCCGCAGCACGGACAGGCGATGCGATGCCGATCATTATCGCGATCAAAAAGAGGAGGTTGCGCATAGACTCACTTGCTCAAAGTGTTCTTGTAGATGACGCCGTCTTTCATGATGATTTTGAAATTATTCGCGGGATCGGCAATCAGGTTGATGTTGTCCAGCGGATTGCCGTCGACAAGCAGTAAATCCGCGAGCGCGCCCTGTTCCACGACGCCGAGCTTGCCGGGATAGGGATTGCGCTTGCCGGACAGCGCCAGCAGTTCGGCGTTTGTCGATGTCGCCATGACCAGCGCTTCGGCGGGCGTGTACCAGCGCGTGAGTGAGGCCAGAATTGCGCCCTGTTGCTGCGCCAGCGCGCGCGAGAACAGCACGTCGGTGCCCCACGCCGTCTTGATCTTGTACTTCCTTGCAAACTCGTAGGACCTGGCTATGCCGGGCCAGACCTCATCCGCCTTGGCCCGCTGGACTGACCCCACCGGAAAGCCCAGCCTCAGGTCCTCGGGGAGGGGCTGTAAGCTCAACCAGATGTCCTTCTCGGCAAGCAGCCTGGCGGTTGCCTCGTCCATCAGCATGCCGTGTTCGATACACTTCACGCCAGCGGCAACGGCTCTCTGGATCGCCGCCGGAGTAAAGGCGTGCGCTGCGACATATGTGCCCCAGTTCTCGGCTGCTTCAACGGCGGCGCGTAGTTCGGTCTCGGTGAAAGTGGTTACGTCGACCGGACTGAAAGGTGATGACACGCCGCCGCCCGCCGTCAACTTGACCTGGGAGGCGCCCTGCATGAGTTGCTCCCGCGAGCGCACGCGCACCTCGTCAGGGCTGTCGGCGACGATCGCGCCACCGACTTGCTCCATGCGGGTGAGCATGCCGCCGATCGTGCGTGGCAGGTCAGTCAGCTGCCGGAAATCCCCATGCCCGCTCGTGATAGTGATCATGGCGCCGGACGGATAGATGCGCGGGCCCTTGACGATGCCCTCGTCGATGGCACGCTTGAGGCCGAACACCGGCCCGCCAACATCGCGAACGGTTGTGAAGCCGCGCATGAGAGTGTCAGTCGCTTCGTTGCCGGCCAGCAGATTGTTGTAGCCGACGTCACCGAAAGCTTGTGCCGGCGTCACCCGTATCAACATCGCGTGCCAATGATTGTCGATCAGGCCAGGCATCAGCGTATGCCCGTTTCCTGCAACACGCTGAGCGTCTGCGGCTGCTATCGGTGCCGTGGAAATACGCTCGATGAGGTTGCCCTTGATCAGCACATTCGACGGAGCGGAAAGAGTGGCGCTTCTCCCGTCGAAGATTCGAACATTTTCGAAGAGCACATCGCCGGCGCTCGCGTTGGTGCAAAATGTCAGCGCAAGAATCGCTGCGAGCCATCGACTACCGACAGGGAACAACATGAGCGTTCTCCGAGCAGTAAAGCCTGCACTATGACAGATACCGGCGTCCACTTGAAGGTGGCGCCGCTACCTGTGGACCCCGGCTGATGTTACGGGGAATCCGCTCGGCCAGACGTGAATATATCTGGTTGCTCAAGCTCGTCCGGCATCGCCCATCCTTCAGCCATCAAAGCGACATGGAGCGCGGTTCGAACGTCGGGCGGCTCAATTTTCCCGACAGTCGCCTCATCAAGAACAGCGATCAGCTTCGTCCACCGCGGCGTTGTCTTGGCTTCGCTGTCAACGTAACGCTGGACCCATCTAATCGCCGCCAGGAGAGAAAAGATCGTGCGGTTCTTCGCCGGGGTTTGCCCGGGCGCCTCAGGCATCAATCGAATTGGTTCAAAGATCATTTGCACACAAACCGACTGCTGAAATTCGCTTTATCGTGCCACAGAGCCGGCAATACGCAATGGGTGCGGCATGCCCCGCAGTAACTGCACGCTGCCTTGAACGCCGTGATCAAGCGCGCGATCATCGTCCTGGATGCGCCGGGAGACTCCGGGATACGATTTCAGAACCAGAAACAAGTCTGGAGCCGGGCAATCAATGATGCTGCGCTAGCGTATGGCTACTTGGAAGTGACGGTCCGGTTCATCTTGACCGCCCGCGAGATTGCGGGCGCGAAGTCTTGGCATGTCGACCCAACCCTCTACTGACGAAAATCCCCCCGGAATTAAGATCGCCAAAGTGTTCCGCCATCGACGACGACTGTCTCACCGGGCTTAAGGCTCGGCTCATGCGGACGATCAACAAACGCTTCAGAGGACAGAACGCGTACCGAATGGATTGGCTGCAAAAAGCAGACCCTCACAGACTGGTTCTAAAACACTGTATGGACAACGAAAGAACGACTCGGCTAAGTGCTTGATATCACATCAGACCGCATTTTAAGAACGACTCGATTTCCTCTTTAAGAACGACTCGATTCAGGCGTTTTCGCTTTAAGAATGGCCCGGTTTAGTCATGGCGTTGGAATCGTTGGGAAGTCTGGCGCCATTTTTATACGCCGAGAAAGCCGTTTTGAACGACCTGCTCGGAGGTCTTTTCCAAGATTTTTTGCGTGGGGTCTGGCACGCGTTCTGCCTGATCGCGGCAACCGATCGTGGCTGCGGCTTCGCTAGTTCTCGCGCAATGCCCGGGCGGTTGATATTTGTGATCGACCGCTTCTGATGCGAAGCAGACATCTCGGCGTGGAGCCGACATTCCTCAGTTTGGTTGAGCCAGGAACTCCGCAATCTGCGCCTTTAGCCAATGTTTGAAGCTGCGGGCCTTGCGGCCGAGTTGGCGGTTCTTCGGCCACGCCACATAATGCGCCAGCGGGCGTTCGAACGGCGCGTTGAACAGCGGCACCAGCGTTCCGTCCCGGATCTCATTGCGTAGCAAAAAGAGTTGACCGGCTGCAACGCCGACGCCCTCGACGGCGGCCTGATAGGTCAGCACCGAGCTCGGAAAACTGATGCCGGCATCGGTCAGCAGATCCGGCCGTTTCACCGCCATCAGCCAGTCCGGCCAGTCGGCACGGCGATAGTGCGAATGCAGTAATTGCGCCTTGCTGAGATCGTCGAGCTCGACGATCCGCGTGCGCTTTAAGAGCTTCGGGCTGCAGACCGGCTGGATCACGTCCCTGAACAACAATTCGGTCTCGACCCCCGGCCAGTTGCCGTCGCCGAATTGCACTGCGAGATCGACCTTGTCCTTCTCGAAGTCGATAGGGGCGACAACATTGCTGATGTTCAGCTTGATGTGCGGATAGGCCACATAGAAGGACGGCAGCCGCGGAATCAGCCATTTTGCGGCGAAGGTCGTGTAGACTCGGATTTTCAGCGGCTCCGCCTTGCCGGTGGCCGTAAGGCTCGCGGTGGCATTGGCGATGATGCGGAACGCCGGCGCGATCTGGCGCTGGAATTCCTCGCCCTCCGATGTCAGCCGCAGACCATGTTTATCGCGCTCGAATAGCCGGACGGCGAGAAAGCCCTCCAGCGTGTTGATCTGCCGCGAGATGGCCGGTTGCGTCACGCGCAGCTCCGCCGCGGCGCGCGTAAAACTGAGATGGCGGGCCGCCACATCGAACACATGCAGCGGATTGAGCGGAGGGATCACGCGCAGGCTCGCGTTCTGTACATTACAATAGGTAATGACCATATAACCGATCTGCAGTTGCTGGTCAAAGCCCCGGCTGGGAAACAAGGGACACATTCCAGCAGGTGCGCCAGACAGATGAATTTCGAACTGAACGAAGAGCAGCAGGCATTCGCAGATTCCGTGCGTCGCTTCGCCGAGGCGAACCTGAAGGACGGTGCGCTGGAGCGTGCGCATGATCCGCATTTCCCCCGCGAGGTCGCGCAGATGCTCGCCAAGCAGGGGTTGATGGGCATCTCGTTCGATCCGGCTGACGGCGGCCAGGGCGGCACGCTGTTCGACAGCGTGATCGCCATTGAGCAAATCGCTTCGGTGTGCCCGCGCAGCGCCGACGTGGTGCAGGCTGGTAATTTCGGCCCGATCCGCACCTTTGTCGAATATGCGACGCCCGAGCAGAAGGCGCGCTGGCTGCCTGATCTTCTGGCTGGCAATATCTGCATCAGCCTCGGCATGAGCGAGCCCGATGCCGGCTCGGCGGTGACCGAACTCAAGACAACGGCGACGCAGGACGGTGACGACTTCGTCATCAATGGCAGCAAGGTATTCGGCACCCACAGTCCGGATGCGGCGATCTATCTCGTCTATGTGCGCTTCGGAAAAGGCGTGAACGGCATCGGCTCGGTGATCGTCGAGCGCGACACGCCCGGCTTCACCATCGGCAAGCCAACGCCGTTCATGAGCGGCGAGCAGTGGAGCCAGCTCTATTTCGAGAACTGCCGCATTCCCGCGCGCAACGTGCTGCTCGGCGTCGGCGGCTTCAAGAGGCAGATCGCCGGCTTCAACGTGGAGCGTCTCGGCAATTCGTCGCGCTCGCTCGCCCTCGGCCGCTACGCCTTCAATCTCGCACGCGAGCATGCACTGATCCGCAAGCAGTTCGGTCGCCCGCTCTGCGAGTTTCAGGGCTTGCAGTGGAAGTTCGCCGACATGGCGCTGAAGCTGGAATCCGCGCAGATGCTGCTCTATCGCGCTGCCAGTGTCACCGAAGGCCTGCCGTCGCCTTATCAAACCGCGATCGCCAAGCTTGCCTGCAATCAGGCCGGTTTCGAGGTCGCCAATGAAGCGATGCAGGTGATGGGCGGTCTCGGCTACAGTCAGGAATCTCTCGCCGAATATTGCATGCGTCGCACCCGCGGCTGGATGATTGCCGGCGGCTCGACGGAAATTCTCAAGAACCGGATCGCGGAAGACGTGTTCGACCGCCGTTTCGACCAGCGTGGACAGGCTGCACGTGCAAGCTAACACGACCAAGCCATCGCTCGGACAGGCGCTGCTGGCGCCGCGCAGCATCGCGCTTGTCGGTGCGTCCGACGACGTGTCGAAGACATCGGCGCGGCCGCTGCAATATCTGCGGCGCGCCGGCTATCAAGGTACGATTTATCCGATCAATCCGCGCCGCAGCACAGTCCTCGGTGAGACCGCGTGGCCGTCGCTCGCCGAACTTCCGGCGGTGCCGGATCACGCCTTTATCCTGACGCCGACCGAAGACGCTGTGGATGCCGCCGCCGAATGCGCGCGGCTGGGTGTGCCCGTGGCCACCATTCTTGCCTCGGGCTTTTCGGAAGGTGGCGAGGAAGGCCAGAAGCTCGTTGCGCGCCTGCAGAAGATCTGCGCCGACACTGGTCTGCGCATTCTCGGCCCGTCGAGCCTCGGTGCTATCAATCTGCGTCACAAGACCATCATCACTGCCAATGCGGCCTTTGCCGAGCCTGACCTGCCGGCTGGCGGCATCTTCGTGGCGTCGCATAGCGGCAGCCTGCTTGGTGGTCTCATCTCGCGCGGCAAGAGCCGCAATGTCGGCTTTGCCGGCCTTGTCTCGGTGGGCAACGAGATCGATCTTAGCCTCGGTGAGGTCTGCTCGGCGACGCTCGATGATCCCGACGTGACCGGCTACATGCTGTTCCTCGAAAGCATTCGCCACGCGCAGGATCTGCGCAGCTTTGCGCTCGCCGCTGCCAAACGTGGCAAGCCGGTAGTCGCCTACAAGCTCGGACGTTCCGCCGCTGCTGCCGAACTCGCGCTCTCGCATACCGGCGCGCTGGCCGGCGAGGACGATATCGCCGCGGTGTTCCTCGCCGACTGCGGCATCGCGCGCGTATTCAATTTCGAGACCCTGCTGGAAAGCCTGCCGCTGCTGCAACGGATGCCAGCGCGTCCGGCCGCAGTGCTCAGCAAGCGCGTCGGCGTGGTGACGACGACTGGCGGCGGCGCGGCAATGGTGGTTGATGAACTCTCGATGCGCGGCATCGACGTGGTGAAACCGAGCGACGAGACTTTCGCGCGTCTCGGGCAAGCCGGTGTCAAGGCCAATCACGAGCGCATCACCGATCTGACTTTGGCCGGTACGCGCTATGACGTGATGAAGGCTGCGCTCGATACCATGCTGTCGGCGCCGGAATTCGATGTGGTGGTCGCCGTGACGGGGTCGTCCGCGCGATTCCAACCGGAGCTTGCCGTGAAGCCGGTGATCGACAGCGCAGCGTCGGTGAAACCGCTGGTGATCTTCGTGGTGCCGGAGGCGCCCGACGCCCTGCGTATGCTAACTGCGGCGGGCGTGCCGAATTTTCGCACGCCGGAGTCCTGCGCCGATGCGGTCGCGGCCGCCTTGTTGCGCCGGCAGCCGACGGCGCTGGCGAAGCCGCTGCATGGCACCAAGGCTGTCGCCACGAGACAGCTCGACGAAATGGCGGCGTACAGCTTGTTCGAGACGATCGGCGTACCGCATGCACCCGCCGTGGCCCTCGATATCGACGCCGCGTCGATCGCATTACCGTTCGCCTATCCGGTTGCGGTGAAGCTGCTGTCGGCGGAGGTCGCCCACAAGACCGAAGTCGGCGGTGTCGTGCTCAATGTCGCCGATGAGTCTCAACTCAAGGCGGCGATGCGCAAGATTGCCGACAATGTCCGCACGCGCCGGCCGGGCGTGAACGTATCGCAAGTGCTGGTGCAGCCGATGATCTCCGGTCTTGGCGAGATGCTGCTCGGCTATCGCGTTGATCCCGAAGCAGGCCCGTTGGTCTTGCTCGCGGCCGGCGGCATATACACCGAGATTTATCGCGATCGCAGCATCCGCCTCGCACCGGTCACGCTCGACACGGCGCGGGGCATGATCGCGGAGCTGTCAATCAGCCGTGTCTTTCAGGGGTTCCGCAACAAGCCACACGGCGATATGGAAGCGCTCACTCAGGCAATCGTGGCGATGTCGCAGCTTGCGGTGAATGAAAGTGCGGTCGTGGTGGATGCCGAAATCAATCCGCTGATTATCAATCGGGTGGGCGAGGGCGTCGTCGCCGTGGACGCGCTGGTCGCGCTCGCCTGAAGGGAGACAACATGATTGAAGACCTGAAAAACAAGGTCAATGCGGACGAGATGCTGGTGAAGCGCGGGCGCTTCCTCACCACCACCTTCCTGCTCGAAGTCGGCGCGACTGCATGGCTGATCGCCATCGCAGAAGGCAAGGTCGTCTCGGTCACCAAAGGCCCGTTCGTGATGCCCTCATGGTCGTTCGCGCTGCGCGCATCCGACGACGAATGGAACAGGTTCTGGAGCGCGAGGCCGCAGCCTGGCTCGCACGATCTGATGGCGCTGATCAAGCGTCGCACCCTGACGGCCGAAGGCAATCTGCAGGTCTTCATGGCCAATCTGCGTTACTTCAAGGAAGCGCTGGTGAAACTGCGCGCAGGAGCCGCCGCATGACCGCCCGTTTTGAAAACACCGTCGGCCGCTACATGCATCTCGAACTGTTCGGTCGCAAGCATCGCATCTATGTCGAGGAAGCCGGCAAGGGCACGCCGCTCTTGTGCCTGCACACCGCAGGTGCCGATGGCCGCCAATATCGCGCTCTGATGAATGACGAGCGCGTCACAGCAAGGCATCGCGTCATCGCTTTCGACATGCCCTGGCACGGCAAGTCGTCGCCGCCGGTGGGCTGGCACAATGAGGAATATCAGCTCACCTCGGCGCAATATACCGAGATGATCCTCGCGGTGTCGGCCGCGCTCGATCTCGACAAGCCCATCGTGATGGGTTGCTCGATCGGTGGCCGCATCGTGCTGCATCTCGCGCTCGAACATCCGGAGCGCTTCCGCGCCATCATCGGCCTGCAGGCCGGCGCGCATGTCGATCCCTATTACGATCTCAACTTCCTGCACCGCCCGGATGTGCATGGCGGCGAAGTCTGCGCCGCCATCGTGTCTGGCCTGGTCGGACCGGATGCGCCGGATGCGGATCGCTGGGAGACGCTGTGGCACTACATGCAGGGCGGCCCCGGCGTGTTCAAGGGCGACCTGTATTTCTACAAGCTCGACGGCGATATCCGCGCACGCGTGGCGCAGATCGACACGTCGAAATGCCCGCTGTTCCTGCTGTCCGGCGAATACGACTATTCCTGCACGCCAGAAGAGACGATGGCCGTCGCCAATAGCGTCAAGAGCAGCCACGTCACCATCATGAAGGGCCTCGGCCATTTCCCAATGAGCGAGGATCCCGAAAAATTCCTCAGCTATCTGCTGCCGGTGCTCGACCAGATCAAGTGAACCAAGCCTGACAATAAACTCGAGAGGGGAAACGCGTGAAGATCAACAAGCTGCTCGTGACGGCTGCGATGCTGTCATTCGTCACGTCTGCGTCTGCTGAAATCTCCAACGGCACCGTCAAGATCGGCGTGCTCACCGACATGTCCGGTCCTTATGCTGACAATGTCGGCGCCGGCTCGGTTTTGGCCGCGAAGATGGCGGTGGAGGATTTCGGTGGGAAGGTCGCCGGCATGCTAGTCGAGGTGATCTCGGCGGACCACCAGAACAAGGCCGATATCGGTCTCGCGCTGGCGCGCAAGTGGTACGACACCGAAGGCGTCGACACGATCACTGAAGTGGTGTCGTCGGGCGTGGCGCTTGCCGTGCAGCAGCTGTCGCGCGAGAAGGACAAGGTGTTCCTGGCCACTGGTCCCGGCACGCCTGATCTCACCGGCAAGGCCTGTTCGCCGAACGGCGTGCACTGGGCTTATGACAACTACGCCCTTGCGAATGTCGCCACCGCGCCGCTGGTGCAGAAGGGCCTAAAGACCTGGTACTTCCTGACCGCGGATTACAGTTTCGGTCAGGCGCTGGAGGCGGAGGCCTCCAAGGTCGTCCTCGCCAATGGTGGCAAGGTGCTGGGCTCGAGCAAGCATCCGCTGAATTCGTCGGACTTCTCATCCTTCCTGCTGCAGGCGCAAGCCTCGAAGGCGCAAGTTGTCGGCCTCGCCAATGCCGGTTCGGATATGATGACGGCATTGAAGCAGGCCAACGAATTCGGTCTCACATCGGGTGGCCAGAGCATGGCCGCATTGCTGGTCAATCTGCCCGATATCCATGCGCTCGGCCTTGCCAGCGCCAAGGATCTGATCTTCGCCGACAGCTTCTATTGGGATGCTAACGACAAGACCCGCGAGTGGAGCAAGCGTTTCATGGCGCGCTTCAATGGCAAGGCGCCGGGCAGCCTGCAGGCCGCGGTCTATGGCGCCGTCACGCATTATCTCAAGGCTGTCGAAGCAACCAAGAGCGATGTCGGCTCTGTAGTTGTGCCAGCGATGAAGAAACTGCCGATCAACGATTTCTACACGACCAATGCCTCGATCCGCGAGGATGGCCGCGTGATCCGCGACATGTATCTGCTGCAGGTCAAGGATCCCAAGGAATCCAAGTATCCGTGGGACTACTACAAGATTCTCGACACCGTTCCCGGTGACAAGGCGTTCCGGCCGCTCAAGGACGGCTACTGCCCGCTGGTCAGCGCAGCCAGGTAAGAGCTGGGCGTCAACAAACCTGCCCCAACTCACGGGCACGGCGTCGCCGTGCCCGTTTTGCTTCCGGAGAATTTTGCAATGATCGACTATCCCGCGCTCACACTCTTCATCGATGGCAAGTGGCGACGCGGCGAGGGCCGCGCGAGCGAGCCGGTGCTCAATCCGGCTACCGGCAGCGTGCTCGGCGAGTTGCCGCATGCGAGCGCGGCCGATCTCGATGAGGCGCTGATGTCGTCGGCGCGTGGCTTCGAGCTGTGGCGCAAGGTGTCGGCGGTCGATCGCGGAACTATCTTACAGCGCGCTGCGGCGCTGATCGTGGAGCGCAAGGAGGCGATCGCCAACCTGATCACGCTCGAACTCGGCAAGCCGATTGCGGAGTCGCGCGTCGAGTTGGACACCGCCGCCGGCATTTTTTCGTGGAATGCGGAGGAGGGCCGTCGGGCCTATGGGCGCGTGATCCCGTCGCGCAGCCGCGCGATCCAGCAGATCGCGATCCGCGAGCCGCTGGGCCCCATCGCCGCTTTCGCGCCGTGGAATGCACCGGCCATCACGCCGGCACGCAAGATCTCGGGCGCGCTGGCGGCCGGCTGTTCGGTCATCATCAAGCCGGCCGAGGAAACGCCAGCCACGGCGCTCGCCATCGCCGCCGCGCTGGAAGACGCCGGTCTGCCTGCGGGCGTGCTCAATGTGGTGTTTGGCGATCCCGCTCTGATTTCGCGGAAGCTGCTCTCGTCGCCGGTCACCCGCGGCCTGACCTTCACGGGGTCAACCGAGGTCGGCAAGCAGCTCGGTGCGCTGGCTGTGCAGACCATGAAGAAAATGACGTTGGAGCTCGGCGGCCACGCGCCGGTCGTGATCTTTGGCGATGTCGATCCGGAAGCCGCTGCGATCTCCGCCGTGCAGGCCAAGTTCCGTAATTCCGGCCAGGTCTGTACCTCGCCAACGCGCTTCTTCGTACATGAATCGATCCACGATCGCTTCACCGTCAAACTTGCCGAGCTCGCCAATGCCATCACCGTTGGCGACGGTTTCATGGCGACGACCAAGATGGGTCCGCTCGCGCATGCGCGCCGCATCGAGAGCATGGAGCGTTTCGTCGATGACGCGCGCTCACGCAACATCGCTGTGTCCGCCGGCGGTGAACGCTGTGGCAGTCAGGGCTTCTTCTATCGCCCGACCGTGCTGTCCCATGTCGATGACGACTGCATGGCCTCGAATGTCGAGCCGTTCGGCCCGCTCGCAGCAACCGCGCCGTTCCGGACCATGGACGATGCCATCCGCCTCGCTAACCGTTTGCCGTTCGGTCTCGCCTCGTATGTGATGACCAACGACATGCGCAATGCGTTAGCGATCTCCGAGGCTATCCAGAGTGGCAATGTCATCGTCAATCACTGGCAGGCCTCGCTGCCGGAGACGCCATTCGGTGGTTACAAGGATAGCGGTATCGGCTCGGAAGGCGGCATTGAAGGGCTACAGGAATTCCAGACCGTCAAATATGTGAGCCAGTTCGCCGGATTTTGATGGCTCAAGACTGAGACGCTACGTCTGCTTTTGGCGCAAATGTATGGACCGGCTGCTGATCGCAAGTGAAAGTTTGCGTGGATAGCGGAAGTCTCTGATATGTATCCGGCCTGTTGATCGGCTCGCGGGCCGTGGCCTTGATGGGGATACGCACGCACCTTTGGCCTCATTAGCGGACAGGTCTTCGAGTAGGGGCCGATGTCCGTGTCCGCTTGGGCATACTTCTCAACCCGCCATTCAACCCAAAGTTCATTCGCCGTGGCCAGCGTGTTGCAATGGGACTCACGTAAGGGCTGAGTCGCGCGCATGCGCGTGCAGATCAAGCGGCGGCAAAAAGACACCTCGTCCCTTTAGAAGGCCGGCATCAGTACGCGACGAGGCGCGGCGAATAGCAAAAGGTAGCTCGACTTCCCGACCTACTGCGGCGGCCGCCATACTGGCCGCGCCGGAACAAGAAAGTCAGAAATGCGTTCCTTTAGGCATCAAACACTGGAGGATGCCATGGACGATCTGAAGAACAGGGGCAGCCCGATCGCAGCAGGATCAACATGCACGAGGCGCATGAAGTCAAGTATTGGACCAAGGAGCTCGGCGTGGATAAAGACAAGCTGCAGAAGACGGTCGACAAGGTCGGCAACTCAGCCGCCGCAGTTCGCGAGGAGTTGGCAGCCTGAGCCAGTCAACGGAATCCCTGCACGAGCAATCTGTAAAGATCGCGCTGGATTATCTGGCGGGGGTTGGCCGCTTGCGCGACCCGCAAGAAGCGTTTGAATTTATCGGGAAGTATGTCGCGTACCAAATCGGGCAGGGAGTCGTGAGTCCTCTGCTGCTGTCGAACCAGGCGATTGCGGCTTACGAGCGCCATAAGGAAAAGGCGCCGCTTCGCTTGGTGGAGTACGAGTGATGATGCCACTAATCCGGCGGTGGTCGCAACGCCGAGCTGTCCTTGGGGAAAGAGCATCGCCAGCGCTTGGTGGATACTGAATACTGCTGATGCGCGTGAGAACGTTCATGTCAAGCTTGAAAGCGCCGTGCTTAGCCGCCTGCTTGCACCAGTTACGGTAAGTGGACCGGGATGGATATCCGAGGACCAGAAGGTGCTGCCCTTCCATCAATCTCCACAGATCCGCAATAGCGAGGAAGGTCCGTAAAGCTGGAGCGCTGAGCCGCCTTCGATTGGCGGGAGCAAATCGTGAGCTATCAAGACGCTGGGGCCTTTTAGTGTCTCAGTTGGCGTCGGTGGGCGGTTATTCGACATAGGCCGCTCTGCCATATTAGGCTTCGCGTAAAATCAACAGCGACCACCGGTCTCCGATCATCGACAGCGTGCGGGCCACCGAATACTCGGCATTCTCGATCCTGCTTTTCTTCGATCTGGTCATCCACAGCCTCGTCCCGGTACGTCCGACCATATCGCAAGAGCCAGCTCGAATGCCCCGTGCCGTCTCGCCGCTAGGGGCGTTAGGGAGCCCATCCGATCAAAGATTGCCAGTTCCAATCCGGAACGCTATCTGTTTCAAGCGCCGTCGGCCGACGGTCCATGATACGAGCGGTATTATAGATATCATGAACAGGATCCTTCCATCGCTCGAAACGCTGCGCTTCTTCGAGATGGCCGGCAGGCACGGCAGCTTCACGCTCGCCGCCTCCAAGCTCCACGTCACGCCGGGGGCGGTCAGCCAGCGCATCAAGACGCTGGAAGACACCCTCGGGGTCCGGCTATTCGAAAGAGTGGGGCACGAGATGGTGCTGACCGCAAAGGGAAGAAGTCTGTTCGGTAGGGTCTCGCCCGCTTTGAAGGAGATCGCCGGCGGGCTGGATTCGATCTTGCCAGGGCGGCAGCCGGACGTACTGACCATCGGCTTGCTCCCAGCCTTCGCGTCCCGCTGGCTGTTGCCGCGGCTCCCAACTTTCGATCCTTCCGGCCGCGCCGCAGAAATCCGCTTGAAGGCGGAATCGGCGTTGGCAAGCTTCGAAGGCGACGACGTCGACATCGCGCTTCGGTTCGGCGCCGGAACTTGGCCCGGCCTCCGGTCCGAAAAGCTCTTCGACGAGGTACTGTTCCCGGTAGCGAGCCCTGGATTGGATATCGGAGCGATCTTAGAACGACCTCCGGAGATACGAAACGCATTGCTGCTTCGGGACGAGAAGCTTCCGTGGTCCATTTGGTTCAGGCACATCGGGGTGCCGACCGATCACCCCGTAAGAGGCATGTCGTTTAGCGACGCCAATCTTCTGCTCCAGGCGGCAGCCGCCGGGCGAGGCGTCGCTCTCGGTCGAGGCGCGTTGGTGGCCGACGAGCTGGCTCAGGGAAGCTTGACGAGACTCTCAGATACACAAGCGGAATGCGCCTTCGGCTACTACCTAGTATATCGGCCGACAGTCATGTCCGAAAAGATAAGCTTCTTCCGTGAATGGTTGCTCGCGCAGGCGCAAGCCTTCGTCTCCAGCCGGAGTCAGATGGTCGTCCGCGTCGCCGATCAGCTCCGCTGAAGCGGGCGTTTAGAAAACGTCGATGGAGAACCTTCTGCATCCATAGCAACGTCCCTCCGAAGGGCACAAAGCCCAGTAGCTATCATTCATGGAGGGCGACATGCGCGAGGAAGGTTTCCATCAATTCATACCGATGGATCGTGTGATCTACGGGAAACCGGCAGCGACGGCGATCCTCGAGGAGGCCGAGCGCCTGGACGCACGCCGCGTATATCTCATCGTCAGCCGCACTTTGAAAACCACTACCGACGAGATCGAAAAGATAAGGAGCGCGCTGGGTGCGCGTTATGCCGGCGAGTTCGACGGGGTAGCCGAGCACACCACGCGGGAACAGGCAGTGCAGGCTGCGTCGCGAGCCTTGGAGGCACGCGCCGATCTTCTGGTCGCCGTCGGCGGAGGGTCTGTCATCGATGCCGGCAAGATCGTCATCATGTGCATGGAGCACGAGATCCGCGAAGAATCTGGTCTGGATGGGTACGAGGTCGTCGCTACTCCGCAAGGACCGCGGATGGGACCGTTCCGCACGCCGAAGGTGCGCATGATCTCCGTCCCCAGCACCCTTTCGGGCGGAGAGTACAACGCCGGGACGCTGGTGACCGACACGCGGCGCAAGCTGAAGCAGATATTCGCGCATCCGATGATGGCTCCGATCTCGGTCATCCTCGACCCGCACCTCGCCAGACACACTCCTCTCACGCTCTGGCTCGGTTCGGGTACCCGTGCGATGGATCACGGGATCGAAGCGATTTGTTCGCCGTTCGGCAATCCACTCGTCGATGGCGTCTGTCTGCGGGGACTGCGGTTCCTTCACGACGGATTGCTCGCCATCAAGGCCGACCCGGACAGCATAGAAGCGCGCCGTACGGGCCAATTCGGATCGTGGTTGTCCGCATACGGTCTTTCGTCGAGGGTGCGCATGGGGGCAAGTCACGGTATCGGCCACGTTCTCGGCGGAACCTGCAACGTTCCTCACTATTTCTGCACGGCGGTGATGATGCCGAGCGTTCTGAAGTACAACGCTCCGGCGACGGGCGACGCGCAGGCTCAGATCGCCGACGCGCTCCGTTCTCCCGAACTCGCAGCCAGCGACGCGTTCGCGCGCCTCATCGATCGACTCGACCTGCCGCGCCGGCTGTCGGACGTCGGCGTGAACCGTGAGCAATTCAATCTTATCGCCGAGAACGCGATGTTGAGCATCTTCACGAGAGCAAATCCTCAGCCGATCAAGTCGGCCAAGGACGTCGTCTCGATTCTCGAAATGGCGGCTTGAGTCGCTCTCCGTAGGGTGCCGACGAAGCGGCGCGCATCATGCGCGCGCCGCCGGCGGACCGCCTACATCCCCAGGCAGTCGATGCAGTGATCGATCCGCCAGTGCACGAAATCGTCGGCGCCTGGTCCGGCGCGAGGGACGATAACCGGCATTGCGTCCCGCACATGTCTCCGACCGATAGGAGGAGCGATGAAGAGTCCGGAAAGCACATGGCAGTCCGGGCTTTGCGAGGTCGTCCTTCGTCCGTCGCGCGAAGCGACCGTTGGCTCAAGGAATGTCGGGCAAGCCGAATTGCTTGCGCAGGCTGCGGTCGAAAAGAGAGGGCGGCACGAACCTGCGCAGCAGGCTGATCTTCCTTGCCTCCTTTCCGCATGCATATCGCCGGCGCGGGACCGCCGCCGTGGCCGCCTCCACCACCATGCGCCCGACCTCGCCCGGGCCTTCCGCAGTCTTCATGATCTCGCGCGTCTTCGCGAGACTATTCTGCCGAGCGGCCTCGTAGACCTGCAGCGGCCGGTCGGGCCGGGAGGTGTTTTCTTCGAACGAAGTGCGGGTATATGCCGGTTCAAGCAAGGAGACACGAATTCCGAATGGGCGGAGTTCGTGGTCGAGCGACTCGGAATAGCCTTCCAACGCATGCTTGGTGGCGGAGTATAGCGCCGAGTACGGCGACGGTATGAATCCGAGCACCGAGCTCACATTGATGATGCGGCCGCCGTTCTGCTCGCGCATGAAGGGCAGGGCGGCATTCGTCATACGGACGACGCCGAAGAAATTCACGTCGAACAAGGCCTTCGTCTGATTCAGGGTGGATTCCTCGGCACCCGCGGTGAGCCCATGGCCGGCATTGTTCACGAGGACGTCGAGCCTACCTGCTTGGCCGATCACGGAGCGCACGCATTCCGCAACCGAGGCGTCGTCCGTCACATCGCAGCTCAACATCGCGGGCGCGTCTCCCGATTGAGCGGAAGGCCGACGGCTCGTGCCGAACACGTGGAAGCCCGCGTCCCGAAGCGCCGCCGTGGAGGCTTTGCCTATCCCGCTCGACGCCCCAGTCACCAGGGCTACTTTTCCGTTACGCGTCATTGAGACCTCGCTTCAATTCCATCTAACGCCCCTCGAAGAGGAGCCACTTTCTAACCGCGTCCGACCACGCGCCGGATCTCGTCGGCGGCCGAATCCAGGAATTTCCTCGATAGGTCAGCGTCGTCCATCGTCCGAGAGAGGAGCAACGCTCCAACCATCGTCGACATGACCGCCATCGATGTTTCGCGCGAACGAGCGCCTTTGGACTCCGCAATGAGGTCTTCGATTACGGCGATACGGGCCTTCACTCCGGCCTCGAACGCCGCCTTGACGGCGTCGTCCGCGCGCCCGACGTCGGAGCCAAGCGCCGCGACGGGGCAACCTTGGCCGACGGCGTCACGATGCTCGGTGCTGAGATAGAAATCGATCAGGGCACCGAACGAGTCTTCAGGCGCCGCGGATGCCACGTCGGTCAACTGCCTGGCGGTCGTTTCCATAGCCCGGTCGCACGCTTCCGCGATCAGCTCGCCCTTCGACTCGAACTGCTTGTAGAAGCCCCCCTGCGTGAGGCCTGCATTCTCCATGACCTCCTTGAGGCCTACGCCGTCGAAACCGCGCCTTCTGAACAGTTCGCTCGCTACTTCGACGACACGGGCTCTGTTCTCAGCCGCTTGCGCTTTCGATACTCTCATCCGCTGCCTCACACTTCGGTTAGCTACGGCTCCTATAACAATTATTGATTATGATCGCAATCTAAATTTCTCGCGAAAGGTTCCGGTGTTTCGTCGAAAAAGCGAGCAACGGGTCAAAGTGAGCCAACTTTTCCGTGGCGGTTACAGCGCTCGGTGATCTCGCGAATGAAACGGGCCGGCGTTTCGGGCTCCTCAGGATACGCCGTCGTATCCACGCTTCCCGTGAAAGATGCCAAGATATGATGATCGTCCGATTTCTGATACGCGGCCGCCTTTTCGAGGCATACGAACCAGCGCCTAAGACGTGACATGCGAAGTCTCCCTCTCGATTTGGTGGATGAATCAAGCGTTTCGTCTCCCATATCCCGGACTTTTGCGACATCGTCCGCCCAGAGGCGAGCGAGGATTGCGCCGGTTTTGATGATCGATATCATTAAAAAATGCGAAGACGTCAACGAAGTGCTTCTGTAGCAGCAGGTGACTCGCTCAAGAAGCTGGTTGCGAGCGAGGCTCCGCTTGCATAACATTACGTACATAATTTATCCGAATGAGACGCTTGAGGTCGCTTATGCGCTACTCGAAGGAACATAAGTCGGCGGTGCATACCCGCATCGTGAAGGCTGCTTCTGCTCTCTTTCGTGAGAAAGGGAGCCGCGGAGCCGGCGTCGTCGATGTCATGAAGGCGATCGGGTTGACGCACGGAGGTTTCTATCAGCACTTCAAGTCGAAAGACGTTCTCTTCATCGAAGCGCTCACCCACGCCATGGACCAGTCCGTGGCGCGATGGCGCAAAGCGGCGCGGGGACCGACTCCGACCCACAGATTGAAAGGCGTGGTGGACGCGTATCTGACGCCACGACATCGAGACAATCTCGCCGACGGATGCGCGGTCGCGACGATGGGGGCCGAGATCGCCCGCGAGAGCGGAGCGATTCATGAAGCCTACGCCGCGAAATTGGAGGAGATGATCGGAGTCCTTTCGGAAAGGCGTCCCGAAGGAGAGAATGCGGGTGTGCGGAAACATGCCCTCGTGGCTCTTTCGGCGATGGTAGGAGCCCTCGTGTTGGCCCGGGCCACGGGTAAGGGTGCACTCTCGCAGGAAATCCTCGTCGCGACGCGCGAGGGGCTATCGGCGCAGGCCGAAGATCTCCGCTCCGGCAGGTATGGCGTCGGGACACAATCGTTTCGTCGGACGTGATCCGAACACGGGGCCGGGCCACGCGGCCACGGCCCCGATGCCCTATCAGTCCGGGCTGCCGTCCAAGACCGGACCGAACGGCTCCCAATTTGTGCCGGTCCATCGCTGCATCTGCATCTTGGCCCAGAACATGTTCCGGGTGTCGCTCGTGGAGACCTTCACGCCGGGCGCGGCGGTCGGTAGCTCCAGATCCTTCAGCGACCTTGCCTGCTTCTGGATGTTCGCCCGCGAAAGATCGTTGCCGCTCTGCCTAAGCAGGTGCTCGAGGATCATGCCCTGCATGTATCCGGAAACATAGCTCGTGTTCTCGAAATCTGCGCCCGGAAGATACTTCGAGAAGAAGGCTCGGTAATCCTTGACGCCCTGATCGGTCTCCCATTTCGGATCGGTCGGATCCTTATTGATGGTGCCGACCATGACGCCGACCGACTTGTCGAGACCGGCCGGCTTCAACGTGGAGATCGACCCGGACGGGAAGTTCAGGATCAAAGTGGGCTTCCAACCGATTTCGATGGTCTTGCGTATCGCTTGCGCGGCGAATTTGGGAGTTCCTGCTATGAAGAGCGCTTCGGCTCCGCTGCTCCGCAGGTTCACGATCTGCGAATCCACGGTCGGTTCGGTTACCTCGTAGCTGGCCGTGACCACGCGCTTGTCAAAGTCATCCTTCATGAAACCCTTGAAGGCCGCCACGTAATCCTTCCCGAGATCGTCGTTCTGGAAGAGGATCGCGTATTTCGCGCCCGGGAGCGTCTTGTTGAGATACTTCGCGTAGATGCGACCCTCCGTGTCGTAGCTCACCAGTCCCGTCGTCGTGAGCGGATATTCGCTTACGTTCGTGAACTTGCTCGCTCCGCTGAAAATTCCGACCGTCGGGACACCCTTCGCTCTCGAATATTTAGCCGTAGCCGACAGGCCCGGGGTACCCAACTGACCGAAAATGAACGCGACCTCGTCGCTCTCCACCAAGCGACGCGCATGTTCGACAGCCTTGGGCGGACTGTAGGCGTCGTCGAGGGCGATATAGTTGATTTTCCGACCGTTGATCCCACCCCTGTCGTTTACCGACTGGACGTAGGCGACGATCGCTTTGCCGACCGCTCCAAGACCGGAGGCCGGCCCACTGAACGGAAAGATCCCGCCGATCTTGATTTCGGTGGCGGTCACGCCCGGCGCGTCCGCCGCCCTCGCCGAGGCACAGGCCAAGACAAGCCCGGCGCAAGCCGTCGCAATACCTATCCTTGACAGTAACATGCTTCCCCCTTTTTACGCGCGCATCGAGGCGCCGCATTGTCATTGAGGATTTCACGCTATAGTTCTTTTTTAGAACTCGCAAGACGGTTGGCGGCGCGTGGCCGCCTCTTTCGGGCGAATGTATAGGCTGGCTCACCGTCCGATCCGCGGCGATATCGGTGACTGAGAGAAGATTGCTCCCGCCCAATCCTTCCGGAAAGAATTGCCGTGCGAGCGCTCAGACATCCGGTTATCGGCTTGCTGAAGTGTGCCCTCCGTGAGGGCCGTCGATTCCTGGCGAAAATGGGAGAAGGCCCGGAACCCCTTCCGACGGGAGACCTGCGGACATTCCAGTGCCGCGAATGTCGGTCAACGCAAATCTATCTGATCACGCGTGGGGGGGCGCGCGTTGTTGATGTCCTCAAGACGTCTTCGCGCGTGGCGCGGCGGCTCAGTTCGTCGCTGGCCATAGCGGACGGCCCAACGGCGCGGCGGGGCGCAGTATGTACGGAAGACCGGAGCTCGCTTGGATCGGGGGATACCGCTTTGCAGAGCAAAAAGCCCGTGATTATCCGGCCGGACGCATCAAGCGGATTTCGAGCGTTTCGCGGCGACCTGGCGCCCGGATTCGCCTTCGGTAGCGGCCGTGCGCAGATGTTTGACGCCCGGCCCCGGATGGACGTGGACGTGCTTCGCGTTGAGAGGCTCGCCGCATTCGGAGCAGACCATGATCGCGTCGAACATCTTCCCGCAGTTCTTGTGCTCGTGAAGCATGGGCTTGCCGCGTGAATCGACCATGTGAACGTTGCCCCAATGGACGATCGCCATGATGATCGGATACAGGTCGAGACCCTTCTGCGTGAGGAGGTACTCGTATCGTTTCGGCGAGGTCATGTAGGGATCACGCCGAAGCACGCCGAAGCGGACCAGCTTCTTCAAACGTTCGGCGAGCAGATGCCTCGTGATGCCGAGCGAGGACTGGAACTCGTCGAAGCGACGCCGGCGCAAAAAACATTCCCTCAAGATCATCAGGCTCCAGCGGTCTCCGATCACGGCGACCGTCCTCGCCACGGAGCACGGCTCTTCCTCCAGCGTATCCCACTTCACGTTCGCAATCTCCCATAACGTCGACGCCGCCGGTAATTCTAAATCGGTACCCCGCCGAAAACAACGGTCTAGCCGAAATCACGCGATCTGGGCGCGAAATCGTCGGAAGGCGGATTGACAGTTCTAAAATAGAACTATAGACGTCGAAAAAATGGCAAGACGTCCCAGGAGGAAGCGATGAAGGCGCCGCTCAAGGTTGAATTCCAGTTCGATTTCGGCAGTCCTAACGCCTATCTGGCGGAGCGCGCGCTCGGGGGCATCGAGCAGCGGACCGGCGTATCGTTCGAATACAGACCCATTCTTCTCGGCGGTATCTACAAGGCGACCGGAAACCGCTCGCCGGCGGAGAGCCTTCTCGGGATCAAGAACAAGCCGGAATACGCCGCGCTCGAGATGAAGCGGTTCATGCGCAAGCACGGGATCACCAACTTCCAGTCCAATCCGTTCTTCCCGGTGAATACGCTCGCGCTGATGCGCGGCGCAGTGGCTGCGCAGTTCGAGGGAGTGTTCGAGCAGTATTTCCGGGCTGCCTACCACCACATGTGGGAAGAGCCCAAGAAGATGGACGATCCGGAGGTCTTTCGCGCCGCATTCGAGTCTTCGGGCATCGACGCCAAAGCCATCATGGCGCGCGCGCAGCAGGACGACGTCAAGAAGAAGCTGATCGAAGACACGAACGACGCCGTCGAACGCGGAGCCTTCGGCTCGCCCACCTTCTTCGTCGGAGAGGAGATGTTCTTCGGAAAGGATCAGCTGCGCGACGTCGAGGACTCAATCGTTGAGCAACTCGCTGAACGACGGGTCAAGTCGTTGTCGATGTAAACGCATGTCCGCTCTCCGAGCGGAGGAGGCAGCCTTGTCGGCCACGAGCGAAGAAGACATCGCAAAGCACGTTCTGGCGACCGTTCCGGAACGTCTGCATACGGCCATCGACAGGGCATGCCTCGAAACGCCCGATCGGCCGGCGTTGTCCGACGACCGAACGTCCTGGACCTACCGGCAGCTCGATGCCGCTGTCGCCGGCATGGCGCGCATCCTGCGCGACGAAGGGCTGCGGCCGGGAGATCGTCTCATGATCGTCGGCGAAAACTGTAACGAAGTCGCCGCGCTCATCTTCGCCGCAAGCCGATGCTCCGCGTGGGCCATCGTTGTGAACCCGCGAATGTCCTCCCGCGAGATCGCGCAAATACGGGGCCACAGCGGCGCGAGGATGACCGTGTTCGCGGGACGATCGTCGAAGGACGCGGCGGCGCACGCCGAGCTGGCGGAGGCGCGCCACTGCTCCACGGGGCCGCTCGAAGGTCTCTCGCTCTCGGCGGTCGACCAGACGGCGACGGCGGAGCCGACGCATGAGGACGGCGCGAAGCAGGTCGCCGTCCTCATCTACACCTCGGGCACCACCGGCACGCCGAAGGGCGTCATGCTGAGCCACCGCAACCTGCTGTACAGCGCCGGCGTCACTTCCGCCGTTCGCGGCATAACCGCCGTCGACAGGATCTATGGCGTACTGCCGGTCTCGCACATCGTCGGCATCTCTTTGCTGGTCATGACCTTCCAGAACGGTGCGTCGATCAGACTCTCCTCGAGGTTCGATCCCGCCGCCCTCATTGCGGCGGTCTCGAAGGAGGGGCTGACCATGTTGAGCGGCGTTCCCGCGACCTACCAGCGGGTGCTGGAGTACATGGCCTCGAACGGGCTGGAACGTCTCGATGCGGGCAAGCTGCGCTTCACCGGAGTGTCCGGCGCTCCCCTCGACATCCATCTCAAGCGGCGCGTCGAGGCCGCGTTCGGACTCCCGCTTCTGAACGGCTTCGGGATCACGGAATGCTCGCCGGGCATCTCGGGCGTCCGGATTGGCGCACCCCGCGATGACGACTCCGTCGGGAAACTGCTTCCGGGGATCGAGGCCAGGATCGTCCCTGCGACGAAGGATGGTCGAGGCGACACGGGAGAACTGCACGTGCGCGGCCCGAACGTCATGCTCGGCTACTACAAATCTCCCGATCAGACGTCGGCCGTCGTCGATCCGGAGGGATGGTTCAACACCGGCGATCTCGCAAGGTTCGCCGACGACGCCCTGTTCGTCGTCGGCCGCACCAAGGAGATGATCATCCGGTCCGGCTTCAACGTCTATCCCGCCGAGGTCGAAGCGATCCTGAGTTCGCATCCCGACGTGGTCCAGTGTGCTGTCGTCGGGCGGCGCGTCGAAGGCAACGAGGAAGTGGTCGCCTTCGTACAGTTCCTCGCCGGCACGAAGTCGAGCGTCGAGCAACTGGCCGAGCATGCCCGGTCGCGACTGACCGCATACAAGCGTCCGACCGAGATCATCGCGATGGCCTCCTTGCCGGCGACCTCGACGGGCAAAATCCTGAAACACAAACTGGCCGAGACGCTACGTGCCTAGTCGGTCGGACGACGATGTAACGGCAGCATAGGGAGAACGAACTTGAGCAAACGCAACGCGAGCGCCGTCGTCATCGGGGCAGGAGACTTCATCGGCGGGGAAATAGCCAAGAAGTTCGCGGCCGAAGGTTTCACCGTGTTCGTCGGCCGACGACAGGGCGAGAAGCTTGAGCCGCTCATCAAGGAGATCGAATCCGCGGGCGGCAAGGTCTTCGGGCGTTCGCTCGACGCGCGGAAGGAGGAGGAGGTCGTCAAGTTCATCGCCGACGCCGACGCGGAAGCCCCGCTCGAAGTCTGCATCTTCAACATCGGCGCCAACGTCAACTTTCCGATCCTCGACACGACGGAGAGGGTCTTCCGGAAGGTATGGGAAATGGCCTGCTACTCGGGCTTCCTGGCGGGACGGGAGGCGGCGCGTCACATGTTGGCGCGGGGCCAGGGCAACATCTTCTTCACCGGCGCCACCGCGAGCATGCGCGGCGGCAAGGGTTTCGCGGCCTTCGCCAGCGCGAAGTTCGGCCTCCGGGCCGTCGCCCAATCGATGGCGCGCGAACTCGGACCTCAGAACATCCACGTCGCCCATCTCGTGATTGACTCCAGCGTGGACACAGAGTGGGTCAGAAACCTCATCGTGCAGCGCGAAGGGCCGGAGGGACTCGAAAACACGGATCGCTTCATGCGCCCCGCCGCCGTCGCGGAGACGTATTGGCAGATCTACCAGCAGCCACGCGACGCCTGGACCTTCGAACAGGAAATCCGTCCGTTCGGCGAGAAGTGGTAGGGGCGGCACATGGAGCTCGAGCTTTCCAATGAAGACGCGGCCTTCCGCGACGAAGTGAGGGCCTTCATCGCCGGCAACTATCCGAGCGAGATGCGTGTCCCCAACTCCGAGACCGATCTCAGCAAGGAGCAATCCCTGCTTTGGCACAAGGTGCTCCACAAGAAGGGATGGGTGGCTCCCCTGTGGCCGAAGGAGTATGGCGGTCCGGGGTGGTCGCTGACACAGCGCTTCATCTGGGAGCGCGAGACGACGCGCGCCGGCACGCTTCCTCCGCTCGCCTTCAGCGTGACCATGGTGGGGCCGGTCATCTACACCTTCGGTACCGCCGCGCAGAAGGAGAAGTTTCTTCCGCGGATCCTCTCGGGCGATGATTGGTGGTGTCAGGGATATTCCGAGCCGGGCGCGGGGTCGGATCTCGCCTCGGTCCGCACGAAGGCGGTCAGGGACGGCGATCACTACGTCGTCAATGGCCATAAGACATGGACGACCCTCGCGCAGCACGCGGACTGGATCTTCTGTCTCGTACGCACCGATCCGTCGGCCAAGGCGCAGGCGGGCATCTCGTTTCTCCTGATCGACATGAAGACGCCGGGCGTGACCGTCCGTCCGATCATAACGATCGACGGATCGCACGAGGTGAACGACGTCTTCCTCGAGAACGTCAGAGTGCCTGTCGAAAATCTCGTCGGCGAGGAAAACAAGGGCTGGACCTACGCGAAGTTTCTCCTCGGCAACGAGCGGACGAGCATGGCGGGCATCGGCCGCTCGACGAGGTACCTGGAACGGCTCAAGTCGATCGTGAAGTCCGAGATCGACGACGAAGACCCGGCCGCTGCGCAGTTCGAACTGGATATCGCGAAGGTGGAATTGGACCTGCTCGCACTCGAGGCGACCGAGCTCCGGATCGTCTCGCAGATGTCGCGGGGGATCGAGCCGGGCGCGGCGGCTTCGCTGTTCAAGATAAGAGGAACGGAGATCTTTCAGCGGATCGCCAATCTAACCCATGCCGCCATCGGGAACGACGGGCTAGCACTGCGCGAGCAGCCCGCGAGTCCGAACAGGTTCATGCCCGGTCCCGAATATGGCCACACCGCCACCGAGAAGTTTCTGAACTCGCGAAAGCTCAGCATCTACGGCGGATCGAACGAGATCCAACGAAACATCATCGCGAAAGCGGTGCTTGGTCTCTGACCGGAAAGGGCATTCCATGGACATCCGACTGACCGACGAGCAGGAGCTGCTCAAGAGCAGCGTGCAGCGGCTCCTCAAGGACAAATACAGCTTCGAGACGCGGCGCAAGATTGTCGCCAGCGAGAAGGGGTGGAGCCGGGACCACTGGAAGGCCTTTGCGGACATGGGGCTTCTCGCGGCGCCGCTGGGGGAGGAATTTGGAGGATTGGGAGCGAGACCGGTCGCGACGATGATCGTCATGCGGGAGTTCGGCCGCCATCTGGTCGTCGAGCCTTTCTTCGAAACCGTAGTCCTCGCGGGAGGGCTGATCGAGGCCGAAGGCGACGAGGGCCAGAAGCAGGAGCATCTCGCGCAGATCGCTTCCGGCGACGCCGTGTGGGCGCTCGCTTGGGCTGAGAGAAAGTCGCGATACGAGCTCTACGACGTCGAGACGACGGCGCGCAGGGAAGGCGACGAATACGTCCTCGACGGTACGAAGATAGCCGTGGTCGGGGCGCCTTGGGCCGACAAGCTGATCGTCTCCGCCCGAACTTCCGGCGCCCGTCGCGACCGCGGCGGCACCAGCCTCTTCATCGTGGACAGGCAGGCTGCGAACCTGCACCTCCAGTCGTTCAAGACCATCGATGGGCGGCGCGCAGCGGAGATCAGTCTCGCGGGCGTTCGGGTGCCTGCAGCCGACATGCTCGGGAAAGCGGGTCAGGGGAGCCGCATGCTGGAAGCGTGCCGGGACCGCGCGATAGGCGCCCTTTGCTCAGAAGCGGTGGGCGCGATGGCCGAGCTCAACGCCTCGACTCTTGAATATAGCAAGACTCGAAAACAGTTCGGCGTGGCGCTCGGCACGTTCCAAGTCCTGCAACACCGCATGGTCGATATGTTCGTGGCTTTGGAGGAGTCCATCTCGCTGAGCCAGCATCTGACGCTTTCCCTGACGTCGCCCGACGGAGCTTCCAAGCTGGCAGCCGGCACGAAATCGAAGGTGCTCTACGCGGCCCGGTTCGTAGGGGAGCAGGCGATCCAGCTGCACGGCGGCATGGGCATGAGCGACGAACTCGACGTGGGCCATTATTTCAAGCGGATCGGAGCGATCGACATCGCCTTTGGCGACTCCGCTTTTCACCTCAAACGGTACGCACGCGCCGCATAAGCGGGGCGATCATAAGGAAAGACGCGGCACTTCGCGCAAATGGGAGAGCGAATATGACGGAAGCGGTGATCGTGTCGACGGCTCGTACGCCGATAGGCAAAGCCTATAAGGGCGCATTGAATCTGACCGAGGGAGCGACGCTCCTTGGCCACGCGATCTCGGCCGCGGTCTCGCGGGCCGGCATCGAAGGTTCGGAAGTGGAGGACGTCGTGATGGGTTGCGCCATGCAGCAGGGCACGACGGGCACCAACATCGCGCGGAAAGCACTTCTCCGGGCCGGACTGCCGGTCTCCGTAGGCGGTACCACGATCGATCGGCAATGCGCGTCGGGTCTCCAGGCCATCGCACTCGCCGCGCGGTCCGTGGTGTTCGACGGAGTCGAGGTGGCGGTGGGCGGTGGCGGCGAGTCGATCAGTCTCGTCCAGAACGAACACTTCAATATGTGGCATGCCGTCGATCCGGAGCTTCAGGCTATCAAGGGCGACGCATACATCGCCATGCTCGACACCGCCGAGGTCGTCGCAAAGCGATACGGGATTTCGCGGGACCGGCAGGACGAGTACAGCGTCGAAAGTCAGAGGCGCACCGCCGCAGCGCAGCAGGCGGGGCGCTTCAAGGACGAACTCGCTCCCATCGAGACGAAGATGGGCGTCGTCGATAAGTCGACCGGCGCAGTCTCCATGCAGGACGTCACGCTGGCTACCGACGAAGGCCCTCGCCCGGATACGACTCTGGAGGGTCTCACCGGTCTCAAGCCGGCGAAGGGCCCGGGCTTCACCGTGACGGGTGGCAACGCGAGCCAACTGTCGGACGGCGCAAGCGCGTCGGTGATCATGAGCGACAAGCTGGCGGCACAAAAGGGTTTGAAGCCTCTGGGGATCTTCCGCGGCTTCGTCTCGGCCGGCTGCGAACCGGACGAGATGGGCATCGGGCCGGTCCTGGCCGTCCCCCGCCTTCTCAAACGTCACGGCCTGAGCGTAGACGACATCGATCTCTGGGAATTGAACGAGGCCTTCGCGGTCCAGGTCATCTATTGCCGCGACAAGCTTGGTATCGACCCGGAGAAGCTCAACGTGAACGGAGGCTCCATCGCCGTCGGCCACCCCTACGGAATGACCGGCGCGAGGCTGACCGGCCATGCCCTTATCGAAGGCCGTCGCCGCAAGGCGAAATATGCGGTGGTCACCATGTGCGTCGGCGGCGGCATGGGATCTGCCGGACTTCTTGAGATTGTCCATTAATCCGCGGCGTGCCGCTCCGATCGTCCACACGAGGTAACAGATGAAGACAGCCATCACAGAGCTATTCGGTATCGAACATCCCATCGTGCAAGGCGGCATGCACTATGTCGGCTTCGCGGAACTCGCCGCCGCCGTCTCGAACGCGGGCGGATTGGGAATCATCACGGGCCTGACACAGAAGACGCCGGAGCTGCTCGCCAAGGAGATCGCGCGTTGTCGGGACCTCACCGACAAACCTTTCGGCGTGAATCTAACCTTCCTTCCGACGTTCAACGCGCCGCCCTATCCGGAATACATCGCCGCGATCCGGGAAGGAGGGGTCAAGATAGTCGAAACCGCTGGACGCAGCCCGGAACAGTACATGCCCGCACTCAAAGCGGCGGGCATCAAGGTGATCCACAAGTGCACATCGGTGCGGCACTCGCTCAAAGCGGAGCAGATCGGTTGCGATGCGGTGAGCGTGGACGGATTTGAATGCGGCGGCCATCCAGGCGAAGATGACATGCCCAATATGATCCTGCTGCCCCGCGCCGCCGAGGAGCTGAAAATTCCCTTCATCGCCTCGGGCGGTATGGCCGACGCGCGCAGTCTCGTCGCTGCCCTCGCTCTCGGAGCCGCAGGCGTCAACATGGGAACGCGGTTCATCGCGACCAAGGAAGCGCCTGTCCACGAGAACGTCAAGAAGGCACTGGTCGCCGCCACCGAGCTGGATACGCGCATCGTGATGCGCCCGCTCCGCAATACCGAACGCGTGCTCAAGAACGCCGGCGTCGATCGTCTCATCGAGATCGAGCGGCAGAAGGGCGCCGCCTTGAAGATCGAGGACATCCTCGACGAGGTGGCGGGCGTCTATCCGAAGGTCATGGTCGATGGGGACATGGACGCGGGCGCGTGGAGCTGCGGCATGGTCGTCGGGCTCATCAAGGACATCCCTACCGTCAAGGAACTGATCGACCGCATCATGTCGGAGGCGGAACAGATCGTCCGGCGCCGCCTGACAGGCTTTCTGGATGCGACCCACGATAGACCGCTTCAGACGGCAGCCGCCGGATAGCGTGCGAACGGGCGGATCGGCCGAGGTCGCATCGGCCGAACTTCAGCGGGAGGAACCATGAGCGGAAATCTGACGACCGAACTTCACGAAGGCGTCCTCATCTTGACGCTGTGCCGACCCGAGAAGAAGAATGCGCTGACCCGAGCGATGTATGACGGCCTGTCCGCCGGTCTCGAACGCGCGCGAGAAGACAATCTCGTAAGGGCGGTCCTCTTCCAGTCCGAAGGGGACAGCTTCACCGCAGGGAACGACCTGGCCGACTTCCAGAGTCAATCGAGCGGAAACAGCGATGGAGAAGGAGCTCCGGCCCGCTTCTTGCGCAATCTCGCGACGACGGACAAGCCGGTGGTCGCTGCGGTCCAAGGCAATGCCGTCGGCGTTGGCACGACGATGCTGCTACATTGCGACATGGTCTATCTCTCGGAAGACGCTCGCCTCATCACGCCTTTCGTGAATCTCGCGCTGGTCCCGGAGGCCGCATCCAGCCTCCTGCTGCCCGCACGCATAGGTCACGCGCGTGCGTTCGCCATGTTCGCTCTGGCTGAGCCGATGACCGCTGCCGACGCGTTAGCCAGCGGTCTCGCCAATGCGGTGGTGCAGCGCGACGAACTCCGCAGCCGAGCGCTCGGCGCCGCGCGCACTCTCGCGGGGAAGGCCGCCGGTTCGCTTCGCGCGACCAAACGCCTTATGCGAGGCGACCGCAGCATACTGGTGCGCATGGAAGAGGAAGGCGCGATCTTCAAGGAGCGGCTACAAACCGCGGAGGCACGCGAGGCCTTCGCGGCTTTCGCAGAACGCCGCCAGCCTGATTTCAGTCGCTTCTGACACCGGCTAACGGCGCCGCACGCGGCGCCGCATGTGAGAAAGCGCGGGTCAACGCGCTCTCGTTTCGAGGAACGCTCGCCCACGGGCAGGAGGAAACACGAATGATCGCTACCGCGGCAGTTGCCGAACGACACGTGCGGCCGGTGGAGTTCGCCCCGAGAGAAGTCGATGTCGAGCGGCGGGAGGACGGGTGCCTGGTGCTGACATCCCCGATCTCCTTCGTCGAGCCGGAGTGGAACGTAACGGACTGGCTGCCGCACTGGGCCGAGAAGGCGCCAGATCGGGTCTTCCTCGCGCAGCGGGTCGGCTCGGATTGGGAGACGATATCCTACGACGAGATGTGGCGGCGGACACGCGCCGTCGGGCAGGCGCTGCTCGAACGTGGCGGGGGCCTCGGAGACAAGGTGGCGATCCTGTCCGGCAACTCGATCGAGCATGCCATCGTCAAATTCGCCGCCATGACGGTCGGCATGGTCGCCGTTCCCGTCTCCCCCAACTACACGCTCATGCCCGGCGGCATCGCACGTCTGTCCGACATCGCCCGGTTGATCCTACCGTCCTTCGTGTTCGTGCAGAACTTCAAGACCTTCGGCGCGGCACGCGACGTTCCCGAGCTCGGCAGCGCACTATGGATAACCGCCGGAGAAGGATACGACGACCGGGTCGTGTCGATCGCGGATCTCTATCGGACCGCGGTGGGAAGCGAGTTCGAGGATCGCCGTCGCTCCATGGATCGTGACGCCCCGGCCAAGATACTGTTCACATCCGGAAGCACGGGACTGCCGAAAGGCGTCATCAACACGCACCGGATGATGTCGTGCGCGTTGGAGATGGGAAGTCTCTTGGCGCCGACCGTCGAACCGCCGGTCCAGGTCGAATGGCTCCCATGGCACCACACGATGGGAGGCAACGTCATTCTTCAGGGCATCCTGAAGAA
Source organism: Tardiphaga sp. 42S5 (assembly GCF_034044155.1). NCBI lineage: Bacteria > Pseudomonadati > Pseudomonadota > Alphaproteobacteria > Hyphomicrobiales > Nitrobacteraceae > Tardiphaga > Tardiphaga sp. 42S5. The sequence continues at coordinate 2,750,011 of NZ_CP139027.1, forward strand.
TGGCGGCACTCTCTACATCGACGACGGGCGGCCCGTACCACAGCTCTTCAACAAAACCGTAGCGAACCTGGCTTCCGTGTCGCCCACCGCCATGTTCAACGTTCCCGGCGGCTATACGCTCCTGTGCGAGGCGTTGGAGGAAAACGAGCAATTGCGCCAGACCTTCTTCAAAAGGCTGGAACGCATCACCTACGCCGGAGCAGCGATAGCTCAGTCCACTCTGGACAAGCTCTATGAGCTGTCCGTGCGCAGCACGGGAAGGCGAATACCGGTTATGTCAGGATACGGGACGACGGAAACCGCGCCCACGATCTGCACGACGCACTGGGCTACGGAGCTGCCGGGTGAACTGGGGCTCCCCGGTCCCGGATTGAAGGTGAAGCTGGTGCCGGCAGGCGAGAGCTTCGAGGTCCGCGTCCGTGGACCGAATGTGACGCCGGGATACTTCGGCCAGCCCGATCTGACGCGCAACGCTTTCGACGAGGAAGGTTATTATCGTGTCGGCGATACGGTCGCGTTTCTCGACCCGCAGAAACCATCGTCGGGCCTGCGGTTCACCGGGCGCCTGTCCGAGAACTTCAAGCTCGCGAACGGCACGTGGGTGATTGCGGGCGAACTTCGCGCCGCGATAGTCGGCGTTTCGAAGGGTCTCTTCCAAGACGTCGTCATCGCGGGCGAGAACCGCGAACACTGCGCGGTCCTGGCCTGGCTCAATCCCGTGCAGGCTAAGCAGTATGCCGCCTCACCGAACGTAGAGGACCTGACGCGAGATCCCGGCGTGATCGACTTCCTCCGGACCAAGATCGGGGCGTACAACGGACTGGTGGGCAGCAGCGTTCGCATCGGGGCGGTGAAGCTCCTGGTCGACCCGCCGTCCCTGGGAGCCGGAGAGATCACCGACAAGGCCTATGTAAATCAGCGAGCCGTGCTGACGAACCGACATACGGACGTGAACGATCTGTATGCTTCGGAGGCCGGCTTGCGGGTATTCTTCCCCTGACTCGCTGGCTGAACCGGCCGCCTTCGGCGGCCGGCAGCGTGCATGGGCACTCGTAGCCATGCTCATCTTCACGTCCACGCGAAAGGAACTTCCGCCATCCTTGGCAGGTCGCACCAACGAGCTTTCCAGCTTACCGACCACGGATTAAAGATGCTCGTAAACCTGACGAGCAGGCACCGACGAGACCAATCTCGACCAGCGTTCGAAAACGTCGGAGATCGTTAGGAGGGACGATATCGGACGGCCGGTTGACGGCAGCCAACTCCCACCGCGAAAGTGCCGTTCGGTCCACTCACGCGGAGCGTTCGAGAGCGAATCGCTTCCGACGATCCATCATGAATACGATGATATCGAGCCTGGCCTAACTCCGGATCTACGACTCCGGCCATCGCTGTTGGCGTGATCGGGCCAAGAGCATCCTCAAAGGATCATATGCCATATCTCCTGCCGGTAATCGATGGGGGCGCCGCGTGCTGTTCTGGCACGACGTTCGCTGTGTTGCTCAAAAACGGTGGGGATGGCGCAATAAAAGAAAGCCCACGCCGTAACCGGGGCATGAGCCAAAGTCTGGGAGTAAATCGCTGCCGGCTGAGCTATTGCAGTCGGCGCCTTAAAAACATTACGATAATAATGATAAATGTCCAGCCGGCCAGGTACCAAAAGAGGAGTAGCCATGACATCTCTTTTAGATTGTGCTCGTAATCTTAATATGATAATCATATCGAACGTAATCTAAAATAGGGCGGTTCGCCCAAGGAACCTGTCATGGAACGAAAGCGCCTTCTCGTCGCCTGCACCGTAGTCGCTCTGGCGTCTGGAGGCGTCGCCGCCCTGCTGTTGACGGAAGGGGCGTCCTCGAAGCCCCAAGAGATCGATCCCCGATCCGCCAAACCGCTCGTGAAGGTCGTCGAGGCGAAAAGCGCGGGTACCGCAGAGCGCGGTTACACCGGGTCGATCGGGGCTCGCGTTCAGAGCAACCTCGGTTTCCGGGTGCCGGGAAAGATCGTGCAACGGTATGTCGATGTAGGCCAGCAGGTGAAACAAGGACAACCGCTGCTGCGCATCGACGAAAACGATCTTCGGCTGGCTCTGACGGCCAAACGCAACGCCGCAGCGGCGGCGCGCGCAATGCTGGTTCAGGCGACCGCCGACGAGCAGCGATATTCGACGCTCGTCCAGAGCGGGTTCGCGACCCGCCAGCGCTACGAACAGGCGAAGGCGGCATTCGATAGCGCCACAGCTCAGGCCGCGGCTACCGAAGCCGAGGCACGGGTGGCCGAGAATGAGGCGGCCTACTCGACTCTCACCGCTGATGTCGACGGCACCGTGGTCGAGACTTTGGGCGAGCCAGGCCAAGTCGTCGCAGCCGGCCAGACGGTCGTTCGCCTCGCGCAGGCAGGTCCTCGTGAGGCCATCGTGTCGCTGCCGGAAAACGTCCGGCCGTCGGTCGGCTCTCATGCACGAGCGGTCGTCTACGGGACAGAAAAGCGCAGCTGGTCGGCCCGGCTACGGACTCTTTCGGACTCCGCCGACGCGCTCACGCGCACCTACGAGGCACGTTACGTGCTGGAAGGCGATGCCGCGGAGGCGCCTCTCGGAGCCACAGTTACGATACGACTAGCCAGCGCAGAGGCTTCGGAGCGTCTCGAAATCCCCGTGGGTGCCATATTCGACGACGGCAGCAAGGTCGGCGTCTGGTCGTTCGACGCGGACTCCGCGACCGTCCACTTCAAGCCGATCAAGTTGCTCCGTGTCGGAGAGGAGACCGCGCTCGTCACCGGAATCCGTCCCGGGGAACCTGTGGTCGCGCTCGGCGCGCATCTTCTCCGCGACGGCGCGAGCGTTCGCACGAAGACGGAAAAGGCGGACGCACGATGAGTCTGAATCTGTCCGCGCTCGCGGTCCGCGAGCGATCCGTCACCCTCTTCTTCATGATGCTCCTGGCGGCAGCCGGCGTTTTCGCTTTCGCCCTGCTCGGTCGTGCCGAAGATCCATCGTTCACCATCAAGACCCTCACGGCGACCGCTGTGTGGCCCGGTGCGACCGCGCGCGAGATGCAGGAGCTGGTGGCCGAACCGCTCGAGAAGCGCATCCAGGAACTGACCTGGTACGACCGAGTGGAGACCACGACCAGGCCCGGATACGCGTTTCTCACGGTGACGCTCAAGGATGCCACGCCTCCTTCCAAGGTGCAGGAGGAGTTTTACCAGGCGCGCAAGAAGCTTGGAGACGAGGCACGCAACCTGCCGCCAGGCGTCATGGGACCATTCGTCAACGACGAGTATTCCGACGTCAGCTTCGGACTGTACGCCCTCAAAGCCAAGGGATTGCCGATGCGCGATCTCGTGCGTCAGGCGGAAACCATCCGCCAGGACATGCTCCACGTTCCCGGCGTGAAGAAGGTCAATATCGTCGGCGAACGGCCCGAGCAGATCTTCGTCGAATTCTCGTTCGCCAAGTTGGCGACACTTGGGGTTTCGGCCCCGGACATCGCGGCGGCCCTACGCCGCCAGAATACGGTGACTCCCGCGGGCTCGATCGATACGCGCGGGCCGCAGGTCTTCATCCGCTTCGATGGTGCCTACGACAGCCTCCAGACCATCGCGGACACTCCCATCGTGGCGGGAAGGCGCACATTGAAGCTGTCGGACGTCGCCGAAGTCCGACGCGGCTACGAGGACCCGCCGACCTTTCTGATACGTCACCAGGGCGAACCCGCCATCCTCCTCGGGGTCGTGATGCAGGAGGGATGGAACGGCCTCGATCTCGGCACCGCGCTCGAAGACAAGCGTGCGGAGGTTACGAAGTCGCTTCCGCTCGGCATGACCCTCGACAAGGTCAGCGACCAGGCCGTGAACATCCAGTCCGCGGTCGGTGAGTTCATGCTGAAGTTCGCCATGGCGTTGGGCGTGGTGCTTTTCGTTAGCCTCGTAAGTCTCGGATGGCGCGTCGGTATCGTGGTCGCATTGGCCGTTCCACTAACGCTCGCGGTCGTCTTCCTCATCATGCTCGAAACCGGCCGCTTCTTTGACCGCATCACGCTCGGGGCGCTGATCCTCGCGCTTGGTCTGCTCGTCGACGACGCGATCATCGCGATCGAAGTAATGGTCGTGAAGATGGAAGAGGGAATGGACCGCATCAAGGCGGCGGCATACGCGTGGAGCCACACGGCGGCGCCGATGCTGTCCGGGACGTTCGTCACAATCGCGGGCTTTCTGCCCGTCGGCTTCGCCCGTTCGAGCGCCGGCGAATATGCCGGCAACATATTCTGGGTGGTCGGCTTCGCGCTCATCGTCTCCTGGCTGGTGGCGGTCGTCTTCACGCCATATCTCGGCGTCAAAATGTTGCCCGAAATCAAGCCGGTGGCGGGCGGACACGCCGCGATCTACGGAACGCCGAACTACCAACGCCTCAGGCGATTGATCGAACTCTCGGTGCGCCACAAATTCGTAACCTGCTCGATCGTCGGCATAACGTTCGCGTTGGCCGTGGTGGGAATGGGCGGCGTCAAGCAGCAGTTCTTCCCTACTTCGGACCGTCCCGAGGTCCTGGTGGAGGTCCGCCTTCCCGAAGGCACGAGCATCGAGACGACGACGGCAACGGTCACGAAGCTGGAGGACTGGCTCAAGAACGAGTCGGAAGCGCGCATCGTGACGAGCTATATCGGTCAGGGGGCTCCGCGCTTCTTCTTCGCCATGTCTCCGGAACTCCCGGATCCGGCGTTCGCGAAGATCGTCGTTCTCACTCCAGACGAAGCTGCCCGCGAAGCGCTCAAGGCCCGCTTGCGTTCGGCGGTCGCTCAGGGACTGGCTTCCGAAGCGTCCGTCCGCGTCACGCAGCTCGTGTTCGGCCCGTACACTCCGTTCCCGGTCGAATTCCGTCTCATGGGGCCCGACCCCGTCAAGCTCTACGAGATCTCCGAGAAGGCGCTCGATATCATGAGGTCCGTGCCGGATGCCCGGCAGGCCAATCGCGACTGGGGCAATCGCACGCCAGTCCTGAGGTTCGTGCCGGATCAGGATCGACTGAATCTCATCGGGCTCTCCCCGAACGAAGCGGCACAGCAGATGCAGTTCCTCCTGACCGGCGTCACCGTCACACAGGTTCGCGAGAACATCAGGAACGTCGCGGTGGTCGCCCGCAGCGCGGGAAGCGAGCGGTTGGATCCGATGCGGCTCGCGGATTTCTCGCTCACGAGCCGGGACGGTCGCCCGATCCCGCTCGACCAGGTCGGCCATTCGGAATTCAAGTTCGAAGAACCGATCATGAAACGTCGCGACCGCACACCAACGATCACCATCCGTTCGGACATCAACGAATCGACACAGCCGCCGGAGGTGTCGAAGGATGTGATGAAAGCCCTGCAGCCCTTGATCGCGTCGCTGCCCGCCGGATACCGGATCGAGACCGGCGGCTCGATCGAGGAGGCGACCAAAGCAAACGATGCGCTCGGTAAGATCTTCCCGGCCATGTTCGCCGCGATGCTCATCGTGATCATGCTGCAGGTACGATCCTTCTCCACCATGTTCATGGTGCTTCTGACGGGCCCACTCGGACTCGCCGGCGTCGTTCCGATGCTGCTGATCTTCAATCAGCCCTTCGGCTTCAACGCGATCCTCGGTCTGATCGGTCTTGCAGGCATCCTTATGCGGAACACGCTGATCCTCACCGAGCAAATCAAGGAGAATCAGGCCGCCGGACTCGACGACTACCACGCGGTCATTGAGGCCACGGTTCAGCGTACGAGGCCGGTGATCCTCACCGCGCTCGCGGCGGTGCTGGCGTTCGTACCGCTCACCCACTCCGTTTTCTGGGGATCGATGGCATACACCCTTATCGGTGGCACGGCGGTCGGTACAATCCTCATCCTGCTGTTTCTACCGGCTCTCTACGCCACATGGTTCCGCATCAAGCCGAACGCCGTCGAGAGCTCATCCTCTCCGAGTGGCGAAACCCACGTTACGCCGTCCCACGCCGCGGCCGCATGACCGAACGAGGAGCACGATGAAACGTATCGTTGTTACTGGAATGGGCGCGGTAAGCCCGCTTGCGGCCGGCGTGAACCAGAGCTGGTCACGATTGCTCGCGTCCGAATCCGGAATCGGGCGATTGCCGGAACAGATAGTAAAGGATCTGCCGGCGAAGATCGGCGGAGCCGTTCCAGCGAAGTCCGAAGAAGCCGGGCATGGCTTCGATCCGGATGTCGTGGTGCCGCCGAAGGACCAGCGCAAGATGGATCGTTTCATCCTGTTCGGTCTCTCGGCGGCCGAAGAGGCGCTCTCGCAGGCCAATTGGGCACCGCTTTCCGCTATCGAGCAGCAGTGTACCGCTACGATCATCGCATCCGGCATCGGGGGATTTCCGGCGATCACGGAGGCCGTCCGGACCGTCGATCAGCGAGGGGTCCGTCGCCTATCGCCCTTCACGATTCCGTCCTTTCTGGCGAATCTCGCGGCGGGACAAATCTCCATCCGTTTCGGCCTCAAAGGTCCGCTCGGCGCACCCGTCACGGCGTGCGCCGCCGGTGTGCAGGCGATCGGCGATGCAGCCCGCCTCATCAGAGCGGGAGAAGCGGACGTCGCCGTCTGCGGCGGCACGGAGGCATGCATCAACGAGGTGAGTCTCGGAGGCTTTGCAGCCGCCCGCGCCCTCTCGACGCATTTCAACGATGCTCCGTCCACGGCATCCCGTCCGTTCGACCAGGCACGCGACGGCTTCGTGATGGGAGAAGGTGCCGGCATTCTGGTCATAGAAGCGCTCGACCATGCGCTTGAAAGGGGCGCCGAGCCGCTGGCCGAGCTTGTCGGATATGGAACGTCGGCCGACGCGCATCACATCACGTCCGGCGCCGAAGACGGCGATGGTGCCAGACGGTCGATGGAAATCGCGATCCGGCAGGCCGGAATCCGACCGGAGGACATTCGACATTTGAACGCCCACGCAACGTCCACTCCGGTCGGTGATCTCGGCGAAGTCGCCGCCATCAAGGCGATCTTCGGAAGCAACGGCGAAATAGCAGTCAGCGCCACGAAATCGGCGACAGGTCACCTTCTAGGCGCAGCTGGCGGCCTGGAGGCGATCTTCACGATTCTCGCACTTCGAGACCAGGTCGCGCCGCCGACGCTCAACCTACAAGATCCCGATCCTGCCGCGGACGGCATCGACTTCGTCGCGCACGCGGCTCGGCCTCATGCGATGGAATACGCGATCTCGAACGGATTCGGATTCGGCGGCGTAAATGCGAGCGTCATTTTCCGCAGGTGGTCCGCATAGACAGCGCTCGCTACCTCGGGTGGCCGGCTTCCATGTATAGCCGGGGCCGTCGGCCGGGCAGACCGACGGTTTCGCTGTCAGGTCGGTGAGCCGGTCAATTGAAGTGATCCTCGATGCAATCGGCGCCCGACGAATTCAGCAGCTCTTCGTTCTCCGCCAGAGCTATCCACGAAAGTGCTTGGTGGAGAAGCCGCAACATACGCTCGTTATCCGCTTCACGGAGCGCCTCGGCTCCGATTCTAGCGGCTACCCTTCTGAAATGCTCCGACCTTGCGGTAAGAGATTTCGCCGACATCGTTCCTCCGCTCGGCCCCGTCTTCGAGCGACGATGGGCCCACCGCTGAATTATCTCGGCCCACCCGCATCGACCATTGCGGAGTAGCGACGGGCGGGTTGCCCGGATTGCATGAGCGCGCGGCTCAGCGCGACACGCGCCGCCTCGTAGGTGTCCCAGAGAGAAAGATCCTGCAGCGAGGGCAGGCAAACGAGCTCGCCTTGGTCCAAAGCGGCAAGGGCCGCATCCGCCAACTGGTCGGCGGACATGAACAGTTCGTCGGGAAATGGCGCAGCGGTCATGCCTGAAGCTTCAAAAAATTCCGTCCGCACGGGCCCGGGCAGGACAGCCTGGACGATGACACCGGTCTTGGCCAGTTCCATCTGAAGCGAGCGGCTGAAATTCAACACGTACGCCTTGGATCCGGAGTAGCCGGCCCCAGACGGTGTTGGCATCACAGCTATCATCGAGGCGATGTTGACGACGATCCCGGAATTGCGCGCGAGGAAACCCGGCAGGACGGCGCGGGTCAGACGGGTCAACGATTGAACATTGATCTTGATCAACCGATCCAGAGCATCGGCGGAAACCTTCGCCGCTGGGCCTAGCGCGCCCAGTCCCGCATTGTTGACCAGAATCTGGATATCGTCGTTCGACAGACGCGCCTCGACGCGCTCCAGGTCCGATGTCTGAGCCAGGTCCGCTATCAATATCTCGACCTTGCGGTCGGCGGTCTTCCCGATCCGATCGGCGACCTCCCTCAGGCGGTCTTCGCGCCGAGCGACGAGAACCAGATCGTAGCCGCGCGCCGCCAAGCGCTCGGCGTACGCGACTCCGATACCGGAGGAAGCACCCGTCACAACGGCAACACCCTTAGAGTAGCTCATATCGTCCTCCGGACTTCAAACGGGTTCTTCGATGGGATACGGCACGGGCCTATTTTCCTCGAGCCAGACCTTCTCCCATTCCGAATTGGCGGGGGGCGCCGGCATGCCTTGGATTTGCCAGAGATCGAACGGCGTCTCGTCGATGTGTATTTCCCAGTCCCTGCCACGGTCCTTGATGTAGGGTGCCAGTGCCTTCTCCGCCCATCCCATCCATTTGTACTTGGCTTTCTTGGCGTCGGGCGGAAACGACCTCGCGATGTGATCCACCCATATCCGGACGAAGTTCTTCGCCTCTTCGCCGCCCATGTAGAACGACTCCGGCTCTACCTGCTGGAAAACCACGATCACGTAGAACTTCGGCAGTCCGCGATAAAGTTCGGTGATGCGCTGCGATAGAGCGCGCTTGTCATCCGCCGTGAACGCTCCCACAGGATGATAGATCTTCCAGAAAGGCATGTCTCCGCTCCCTCAGGCACAATTGGCACTTTGTCGATAATGATGATCATCACCATCGATGGGCTTGTCAATCATTATTGATGACGTGTAAAATCATAACAACAGTGGGAGCATCCTCATGCGTATCTCCGAGAACCAGGCGCGGGAAAACAGAGAGAGGGTGGTCGCCGAGGCGTCCAGGCTTTTTCGGGAGAAGGGTTTCGACGGCGTTTCGGTCGAGAAGCTAATGAAGGCCGCAGGGTTTACGCACGGCGGCTTCTACAATCACTTCGAATCGAAGGAAGCGTTGGCTCTTGAGGCCGTCGAGCACGCATTTCGTCAGATGGACGAATTCCGCGGGCGAGCCGAGACCATAAAGGACTTCATCGACGTATACGTTTCGAAAAAAGCGCGCTCGTCGCCCGGCTCGTCGTGCCCGGCGGCCGCTTTGGCCGGAGAGGTCGCGCGCCAGTCGGACGACATTCGGGAGGTGTTCGCCGACGGGGTCGAACGCATGATCTCCTCCGTCGTCAGACTTTTGCCGGACGGACCGGACTCCCGGCTCGAGGCCATCGACGTGGTCTGCCGCATGGTGGGCGCGTTGGCCCTCGCTCAAGCCATGCCGAGGACAAGCGCTCTCGGTCGCGAGGTCATCTCCGCTGCGAAACGAGATCGCGGAAGGACCTAGCTGGCGGCAGGCCTGCGCGCGGGTGCCCGACGGGACCGGCAGAGCGGAACACTGAAGGCCCGGCACATCGTGCCGGGAACGATCTACGAGACCGCAAAGCGGCCGTGCAGGGGGGACTATGAACAGGATCTGGCTAGAACACTATCCGTCGGGCGTACCGGCCGACATCGATACGCATGGATATTCCTCGTTGATCGACATCTTCGAGGAGAGTTTCGCCGCCTTCTCGGACAGACGCGCCGCGCTCTGCATGGGCGTCGCTCTGACATATGGCGAACTCGACGACATGTCGGCCGCACTCGGCGCCCATCTACAGAAGCAGGGGCTCGAGCGCGGGGCGCGCGTGGCCATAATGATGCCCAACGTATTGCAGAACCCGGTCGCCATCGCTGCTGTGCTGCGCGCCGGATTCATCGTCGTGAACGTCAATCCGCTCTACACGCCGCGCGAGTTGGAGCATCAGCTGAACGACTCCGGCGCTGAAGCGATCATCATACTCGAGAACTTCGCAACGACGCTGCAGGCAGTGCTGCCGCGTACGAAGGTGAAGCACATCGTCGTGGCGGCGATGGGCGACCTTCTCGGAATGAAGGGGGCGATCGTGAACTTCACGGTGCGCCGCCTCCGCAAGATGGTTCCGGCGTTCTACCTGCCGACGGCGGTAACGTTCAACCGAGCTCTCTCTCAGGGGCGTCGTCTAGCGTTGAAGAGGCCCGACATCGGACCTGACGATCCCGCTTTCCTGCAGTACACCGGCGGCACCACGGGGGTATCGAAGGGCGCGACGCTTCTTCACCGAAACATGGTCGCCAATCTTCTTCAAATTCAAGCGTGGACCGAGCCGACCCTCGAGAGGTCTCCTGGGATCGAGCAATTGCTGACCGTCTGCGCTCTCCCCCTCTATCACATCTTCGCCCTCACTGTGTGTTTCCTGTTCTCGACGAGAGCCGGGGGCACCAACCTTCTGATCGTCAACCCGCGGGACATTCCTAGCTTCGTCGAAACGTTGCGCGGGCACAAGGTTCACATCTTCCCTGCGGTCAACACTCTGTTCAACGGCCTGCTGCAAAACCCCGACTTCGGGAAGCTCGATTTTTCGGAGCTCAGGATCGCCATCAGCGGCGGTATGGCCACCCAGAAGGCGGTCGCCGACAGATGGAGGGCGGTCACGGGTTGCGTTCTATCCGAAGGATACGGTTTGTCGGAAACAGCCCCAACGCTGACGACGACGTCGCCCGATCTCAAGGAGTTCTCGGGTACGATAGGCCTGCCCGTACCCTCCACCTACATCTCGATCAGGAACGATGAAGGCGCTGAACTGCCCGTCGGCGAGGCAGGAGAGATATGCGGCAGGGGTCCTCAGGTCATGGTCGGCTATTGGAATCGCCCGGCAGAGACGACGCAGGTGATGACGGAAGACGGCTACTTCCGCACCGGTGACATCGGCATCATGTCACCGGACGGTTCGATCAGAATCGTGGACCGCAAGAAGGACCTGATCATCGTATCTGGCTTCAACGTCTATCCCAGCGAGATAGAGGAGGTCATTTCCAATCATCCCGGGGTGCTGGAGTGCGCAGCGATCGGAGTTCCGGATGGAAGGACGACCGAAGCAGTCAAGGTGTTCATCGTCCGCCTCGATCCGAGCCTCACCGCGTCCGACATCATCGCCCACGCCTCGACGCAATTGACGCCATACAAGATTCCCAAACAGATCGAATTCAGGGACGATCTGCCCAAGAGCAACGTCGGCAAGATTCTGCGCAGGATGTTGCGAGAGGAGCATGTGCTTGGTGGACCCAACGGGCGACAGGCGCTGAGATAATCAGAGCCATTGCGGTCGCGAACGCCGTCCAGCGAGTGATGCCGAGAGCGCCATCGTCCGGAACGTCCGATCGGGTCTCATCCCTGCCGAGACGCTCCGGCCGGACGCTTCGCGACGAGCCTTCGTCAGATGCGGCGACAGGCCCTATCCGAAACGCATCATGCTCTTGCGCCATCGCATCCCATCGAAAGCGGCGTTCAGAACTAATGTGTTCGCAGGAACAACATCGCCCGTTCCTTGCGGCACTTCGAGAGGCCATCATGCCCAATACCAGCCTCACGCTCATCAGCCATCCGCTTTGCCCGTTAGTTCAAGGGTGACGATCGTCCTTCTGAAAAAGCGTGTGTCGTTCAACAGGACCGACGTCGATCTCGCGGCCAAGCCCTGCTGGTTTCTGACGTTTTCGCCGACCGGCAAGGTGTCATTGCTCTGTTCGCCGTCAGCGCCCTTGAGACCAGTTGAGGGACTTCACGAAGAGAGGATGTCTGGTTCATCGTAGCCGTAAGGAGCGAAGATGAGGTAGAAATCCGGGTCGGGCAAAGCGCCGGCTGTCGCAACGATCGCTGTCCTAGATTTGAGCCGTCCGCGGAAAATTGCAGCAGAGATCAAGGCCGAGGTCGTTAAACATCACTATACAACCGCCATTATCACGACCATGTTATTCATTTTATTTATAATGAATAGTACAGTGGTCATCAATGGCATGCGGCGAACGCATGTGCTGTCAAATGCATTCTCTGTTGTTACGAAACAAGCCGACTGGGGATACTGATGCCGACCACGCGCAGCGAGCCGGTCCTGCATAGAGGACCGCGCCGGATGACCGAGCCATTCCAACTTAGCAGCGGCGAGGCCGACGCGCAGGGGTTGCAGCAGTTCTATTGGGACATAGCTTCTATCGAGAGGCATTTAGACGAAATACGTTCGTTTTGGGCGAGCAGACTTGGCATCAGCGTTCGGCAGTGGATGATCCTGGCGGCCCTGGAAGACATGGATGCCGGGGAAGGGGTCGCAGTAAAAGATGTCTCCGCGAAGATGTTCGTAGATCCTTCGTTCGTGACAACGCAATCGAAGGTGCTCGCAGCCAAAGGGTTCATTCGCAGGGCAAGTTCTCCGCACGACGCGCGCGTAATTCTGATGACTATCACCGACGACGCCAAGAAGCGGATATCTCGGGTCAACGAAAGGCGACATTCGATTCAGAAGTTTATCTTTTCTGATTTCGACAGCAGCGCTCTCGAAGGTTTCTTGGAGCAGGTAAGTGCGGTGAAAGCTAAATGCGAGCGGGCTACCAGGATCCTCGCGGCAGACTAGGGCCGATCGACATTCATTGGTTCCAGATCGTTGCTGCGGCGAGGTGGATGAAGCCAGCAAAGTGCGAGGTTCGTCTGTCATAGCGTGTGGCGAAACGCCGGAAGTGTTTGAGTCGGCAGAAGCAGCGCTCGATCCGATTGCGCTGCTTGTAGACGTTGATGTCGTGCGGAATGATGACCTTGCGGGTTCGGTTGGACGGGATGACCGCTGTTGCCCCCATATCGGCGATGATCGCGCGCAGCGCGTTGCTGTCATAGGCCTTGTCGGCAAGCACGGCTTCGCCGGTCTGGCCCTGGAGCAAGGCAGGCGCCTGGGTGACGTCGCCAGCCTGTCCGGCTGTGATGATGAAGCGGAGCGGGCGACCAAGTGTATCGGCCAGCATATGGATCTTCGTGGTCAGTCCACCTCGGGAACGCCCCAGCGCCTGATCTTTAGCCCCCCTTTTCCGCCCGCAGCCTGCTGGTGAGCGCGAACGATGGTGCTGTCGATCATCAGATACTGATTATCCCGGTCTGCCGTCAGGGCTGTGAACACGCGTTCCCAGACCCCGGCATGGCACCAGCGGCTGAACCGCCGATGTACCGTCTTCCACTTGCCGTACCGTTCCGGCAGGTCGCACCAATGCGCACCCGAGCGCAGAACCCACAAACAGCCGTTCACGAATAGGCGGTTATCAGCCGCTGTGCGTCCTGCGTCGCCAGCCTTGCCCGGCAGCAGCGGAGAAATCTTCACCCACTGCGCCTCATTCAATTCGTAGCGCTTCGCCCCCATCACTTGCTCCGTGCAAATCATGGAGCCCTATGAATCAGCGATTGAACCTCTTGGGAATCCTGAAAGTCGATCGGCTCTAGTCCTTTGACAAACTTACGGATTTATTCGCGCTCGAAGCGAGATGCGTCCTTTGGTCAGCTCATCAGCGCCGGTGGCGTCGGTTGTTGAAGATGGTCGAATATATAATAACAGCGGTCGTTCGCCACCTACTTGCTGTCGATGCGATATGCGTTTTCCCCCCGGTCTTGTGAATACCCGCCCCGCTTCATACGCGGGCGGCATTTTTCGTCCACGATGCTCGGCGTCCTGACGTGGGCGTCCTCGGATCGAGATCAGTTTGTGCAAGGCCCGGCGCAGCTTTCATGCCTCTTTAGGTCCGGCGGTTAGGGCCCTTCGAGGGCGACCCGGCTCGTCTCCGAAATATGTGACCAATTATGAGAAGGCCTGAAAGCTGCTGCGAGAGCTCCGCAGACTTTGCGATTGAGAAGCGTCGCGAACGCCGAGAGCAAGTTAGCATCCATGGCACCGATCGCGTCGATGACTGCGCCTCAGAACGGTGCGGGCCGAAGTAAAATGCACCTTGCAGCTTGCTTGCGTGCGAGCCGCAGTCATAATACGAGGACATGGTCGCCAAAGCCGGCGACTTCGGAAATCGGGCCGGGCAGACACGCGAGGAGCGCTTTGAGAGTCAGTAAGGAAAGGATGGCGGAGCATCACAATGCCATCATATCCGCCGGTGCCAAGTTGTTCCGCGAACATGGCTTTGACGGGGTCGGCGTCATCGAAGTCGCGAAGGAGGCCGGGTTGACCCATGGCGCGTTCTACGGTCATTTTCGATCGAAGGCGGACTTGGCCGCGGAATCATGTCGTCGGGCGTTCGAGGAGCAACATGGTGTCTGGCCTGCCGGAATGACTCTGAGCAAATTCGTCAGTATGTACCTATCCGGCGAACATCGAGATAGACCTGCAGAAGGTTGTCCGGTGCCATGCTTCGCCGAGTCCATCGGGCGACAGGAAGCGATCGTGCGACGGGAATATGCCAAGGGCTTCGAGAACTACGTCCGTCAGATCAGCGCGCAGTTCGAGATGGCCGGGCAGACGAAGGTCCGGGCCCGGAAAGACGCTCTTCTGCTCATTTCGGCCCTGGTTGGCGGCATAAGCGCGGCGAGATCGATCGTATGGTCCGACCGCCAAATGTCTAATGGCATTCTCGCGGAGACGAAGAAGTCGGTGATGCAGCAGTTCGGACTGCGCTAGGTGCCCGACGATCACCAAAACTCCCGGTCCGCGAAAGCCGAAACGCCGTTCTCGGCGAACATCGCCTGCAGCTCTCCCGCCCGGAACATCTCTCTGACGGCATCGTAGCCGCCGACGAGCTTTCCCTTCACGTATAGTCGCGGAATAGCCGGTCCACCCTGTTGGCTCTCGGTGCCGCAGCCCAGTTCGGGCGACGGGGGCACGTCGATCGCGCGGTATTGAACCCGGAGCAGATCGAGAATGCGCACCATTTGGGCACTAAACGCGCATCCAGGCGCATCCGGGTGGCCGTTCATGAAGACGACCACGTCGTTTAATACGATTTCCCGCTCGACCGTTTCCTGCTTCATCGGATGTTCCTTCGTCAGCCGCGCTACGTCAGCGATCCACGACGGTCGGCGATTCAGTAGAGGACGCTCGAACGGGCGGTCGATCCGGCGCGGTCAAGGAAAAACCGGCCGCCGCTTCTCTACGAACGCGCGCACAGTCTCGCGGTGCTCGGCGGTCTGCGCGCATCCCACGAGACGCTCCGCTTCCTTGTCCAAGGATGCGCGAAAAGCCCAAGACCTGAGCATCGCCGAGATTGTCCTTGATGACTCCGGACGCATTGGCCGGTCCGTCCGCGAGCGTGAGCGCCATTGCGAAAGCGTTTTCAACCAGGGCCTCGGCCGCTACCACGCGACATTTCTTGATACGACATCCATCGATCGACCTCCCGTTATTGTTAACAGTTCTAAAGTAGAACCTTACCCTAGTCGTTACAAGCAAGAACGTGGAGGACGGACGGCCCAGGCGCAGCCCAAGCTCCCGCGCAAACCAAGCGACCCCATGACGTTCCAAAAGGCGGCTCGGGTCCGAGGGAGGAAAGGCGGCATGGTTCAATCGTCGGACGACGGCTATGGATTCGTGCGCACGGTCGGAAGACGCCTCCGCTCCAACGTGGTCGTGAGGACGCCCTCGATCCGGATCGAGAGCTTCCGACGAGAAGTGCGAAACAAGGTGCAGTGGCACTTCCGTCAGCCGGAGCGAGGCGATATCTCGACCGCGTACTTCGGCGGCCGGCCTATCTCGCCGCGACGGCTGTCAACAAGCCTGGCTGAACCGTGTTAATGCACGACTCTGCTCCGCCGCAGGCCGGCCAAAGAAGCCCCATCCAACGAGCGGGGGCGTCTCCCCTGCTAATCCCTGTCAGCTTGCCGGATTGCGCGCGCCGTGACGATCCACGCCGCGCTGTCGATCATCACCGACCGTTCGCCGGAGCTGCCCGCGAAGGCAGCACGAAGCGCGATCGAGGCGCGGGCACGGATGTCATCGGGCTGATCAGCGAGCACGCGCGACACCGGACCGACCTCGAACGTCAACTTCACCGCGTCGTCGATCGCCGCGTCCCGCGTCGCGCCCTCGCCAAACGGGAAGGAAGCATCGAAGGGCGCGATAGCGATATCGGTGAAGCCGGCCGCCGTCAGGATGCGAGCCACCCGGCCCCGGTCGCCGAATGAGAATGGGCCCGGTGCTTCGGGATCGGGCGGCGCCGCCGGCGGGACGATGCCTTTGATCGCACCCATCGGCAGGCGCACCCAATCGTTCTCGGCCGCGCTACGCCAGCAAACGAAAGCGACCCGCCCTCCCGGCTGGAGCGCGCGGCGCATATGGGCGAATGCTCTTGTCGGATCGTCGAAGAACATCACCCCGAAACGCGAGAACAGTATGTCGAACACGCCCTCGGGCAGTTCGGCGCTGCTGGCGTCGGCAACCCGGAACAGGACTGGCGTATCCTGTGGCGCAAGCGCGCGCTCGGGCGATCATCGGTTCGGATATGTCCACGCCCAGCACTTGGCCCTCTGCTCCGACGCGGGCGGCGAGAGCAAAACTCGACGCGCCAGTGCCGCAGCCGATGTCCAGCACGCGCTCGCCCATCGCGGGCGCGGCGGCGTCGATCGCGGCTTGGCCGAACACCGCCAGCCTAGCGTCGAGCATGGCCTGGTGGGCGACCCAGCGCTCCCCGCTTTGGTCGTTCCAGTCCACCCGCTCCACATTCTGCTCTGCCATACATATCCTTGTTCGGATTAGTTGATAACTAAGCTATCCGATGCCAAAGCGCGCATCGGCCCATACCGCGATCCGTTCCGCAATGGCCTCGGGGGCCTCGATGTGCAGGAAATGGCCGACGTCGGGAATGATCTCCATCGCGTGCGGGGCGGCGAACCGATATCGGTCGTCAACCTGCGGCGGGAGGATGCAGTCGTCGTCGGCACCATGAAGGTGCAGCAGGGGTACCGTGATCGGCTGAGACATGCGGCGCGTGGCCCCCAGCATGCCGGGGCGCATCATCGCCCGGTAGTACTTTAGCGGCGCGGACATGCTCGCCCGCAGGTGCTCGTGTAGCTCCGCCTGGAGAGCCGGATCGAGTGACAAGCCGGGCGACCACTGACGCCAGAGGTAGTCGATGAGGGCGAGATCGCGGGCGGTGGCTATCCAGCCACTTCCCGGCAGTTGAAAGAGCTCCATGTACCAGCTCCGGCGTAGCTGAGCGGGGCGCGTCAGCTGGCTCATGAACGTGAGTGGATGAGGGATTGCGAGCGTGACCGCGCGTTCGATCCGCTCCGGCGCGGTGACGCAGGTATCATATGTGATTAGCGCACCCCAATCGTGGCCGATCAGCTCCACGGGTCGCCCCGGAGACCAACGGTCGATCAGCGCGACCACATCGCCGGTGAGGGCTGCGAAGTCGAACGGCCCCGCCGTCGGGGACGGCGCGTAACCGCGAAGCCAGGGTGCGACGACGTGACGTCCACGGCGGCCGAGCTCAGCAAGGAAGGGCTTCGCGATCGGCGGATGGTCCGGGAAGCCGTGCAAGACGATCGTCGGTTGACCATCGGGAGCACCACCCTGTAGCGCGTGAAAGGTGCCGTGCGGTAGGTCGAAAGTGACCTGTTCGAACTCCATATGTGTCTTCTCAAACCACCATCGACTGCTGCGCGAAGATACCCGCCATCGCGCCGTGCGACGATGCCAGGGTGACCGATGGCGGCGTGATGGGGTTAGCGAGGTCGCCGGCGGCGTAGATGCCGGGCATGCTGGTTTCGCGGCGCTCGTCGACCTTGAGGATGATGCCGAGAGGTGTTTTGACCGTGGCGAGCCCCAGTGATTCATGCAGGCTTGCGGACGGCTTGTTGCGCGGATGCGCGAACAGGATGTCGACCGCGACATCGGGGCCGGTATCGAGCTTGACGGTGGCGTTATGGGCCCCGCGTTGGGCGATCCCAGTAATACGGCCATCGACGACAGGGACGTTGCGGCGAGCCAGATCGGCCCGGATATCGGGTGCAATGTCGTGACCATCGGCGAAGACCGTCAACCTGTCGGTCCAATCGTGGAACAGCCTGACCTGATTCATCGACTGCGGGCCGGACCAGACGAGACCCCAATGCTGGCCGGCGACTTCAAAGCCGTCGCAATAGGGGCAGGGCACGATGGACCCGCCCCAGCTTTCGGCGAACCCCGGAACATCGGGCATCTGGTCCACGATGCCATAGCTCAGGATCAGGCGGCGCGCGCCAAGGCTTTCACCATCGTCAGTGAGGACGGAGAATTTGTCGATGGCGCCAGAGACGCTGTCGGCCCGGGCATTGACCAGCCTGACCGTGGGATAACGCGCTAGTTGCTGTCGCGCCTCGGCCAGAATGTCCAACGGTGGCTTGTGATCGTGGCCGAGAAGACCATGCGAGTGTTCAGCGAAGCGGTTGCGCGGCAGGCCGGTATCGAGAACGGTGACCTTGCGGCGGGCGCGGCCGAGCTGCAGGGCGCCGGCGAGACCGGCAAAGCTGCCGCCAATGATGATAACGTCATTCATGGTGATGGGCTCCGTGGTGTGGATGGAGGGAGACGGGTTTGCCTGGGCGCGGGCGAGGCCGATGGTAGAAAGCGCGGCCAACTTCAGCAGGGCTCGTCGTTGCATCGAAGTCGCCTTGTGTTTTTTTGGTCAGATGATACGCGCTTGAGACAGGCAGCGATCTTTGGCTTGCATATTTTGGAAACTGCGTGGTATCGTAATTCAAGAATTGGAATACTGTCAAGTACTGGAATTGTCGTGACCGAAAACAGCCAGGCCCGGCGCGGCCGGCCCGCCAACGAGGCGCTTGGCCAAACGATAGTCGACGCCGCGCGCGAACTTTTTGTGGAATTGGGTTTTCAGGCGACGACCTTGGACAAGGTCGCCCAGCGAGCGAAGATATCCAAGCTCAGCATCTATCGGCACTTCGAGAACAAGGAGGCGCTGTTCAGCGCGGCCATGGCGGCCAGCTGCCGTCAGTTGTTTGCACCACAGGCCCTTCTTAAAGGCGTCGACGGTTCGGTCGAAGATCAGCTCGTGGCGGTGGGATCATTACTGCTTCGCACGCTGTTGAGATCAGACGTCCGCAGTGTCGAAGCCATGGTCATGGCCGACAAGACGAGTCAAAACTCGCTAAGCAGGCTCCATTTCGAAGCCGGCCCCGCCCATGTCATCGCCCAAATCGAGGCCCTGTTGCGTCAGTTGCACGCGAAAGCGGTTCTAAACGTGCCCGATCCTCTTCGGTCCGCCCGCTTGTTTGCCGCGCTTTTCAAAGGATCCGATCTCCTGATTGTCGCACGCTTCGATGAGGCGAGAGCAGAGGACGAAATCGAATCCTATTGCCGGTCTGCCGTCGCCATGTTCATCGCCGCGCACGGTGGCAACAATCACACGGGCGGATAGCCTAGACGTCGCCGCGAAGCGTTCGCGGCCGAAAAAGGATCGAGCTTCGGCTCCCGCGAGCAGGGACGCTACGCGGCGGGACGGCTTGTGCCATTCTAAGGTGTACTATCTTACGGGTGGATGTCCGCTATCCGCTGTCTGTTTTCTTGAGCGGTTTGACCCACGGCACGCACACGTATAATCGACCCCGGCAGCAGCATTCGCGACGTTTTCGGCGGTGGGGGACTGTCGTCGTCAAGCGATCTGAGAGCTGCGAGTATATCGCCGATCCTGACGGTCTCGTCGCGGCCCGGGATCTGTCGGAGCCATGGCTTCCCTTCGACAGCACCTTCACGCACCTGCGGGAGGTTCTCGCGAATCCCTTTTTGGACGCTCTGCAAAAGCGCTGCGTCCTTGCGGCTTGGGCATCGGATGCCTTTGCTGCCGCATCGGGCATGCTCCCATTCGTGAGCGAAAGCATATCACAAGTAAAGTGATCAGTTTTGAATCTGCGCGTGGCCTATTTCGGTCAGTACCAACGCTCCACTGCAAGCCTCGGTGATCGAGACCGGGAAGTTGTCAGCCACGGTCTATCCTCGACGGCAAATGCACATGCTAGGCAGGAATCCTTTCAAGCGGATGGGAGAAACATCGCTCGCGTTGGTCGAGGAAGAAGATTGGCTCACTGCGGCTTTGATTGTCCGCGACGAACGGTCGTGGGGGTTATGCTGCGGCGCACCAACAAAGCGCCTCGCTTCTTTTCTGTGTTCAGTGCATTCTATCTTGGAACTCGCGTTTGAACGAGGTTTTGGGATGGCAAGCGTCGGCGAGAACTACGTTCGGTTGGTCGGGGGCGATCTTGTGTCGTCCATCATTACCGATACGCCGAGCATGCGGATCGAAGTTCTTCGCAGGGAAACGGTTGGGCGAATGCACTGGCACTTTCGCCAGCCGGAGCTGTCGTTGTTCTGGTTTGGCAAGGGAGCCGAACGGCTCAGAGCTACGATCGATGGGCGTCCGGTTGAGCGCCGGTTTCCGGGCAAATCGAAGCTCGCAATCTTTCCTGCTGCAATCGAGATCGAAGGCGAGTGGAACGTAG
This sequence comes from Tardiphaga sp. 42S5, assembly GCF_034044155.1. Classification (NCBI taxonomy): domain Bacteria; kingdom Pseudomonadati; phylum Pseudomonadota; class Alphaproteobacteria; order Hyphomicrobiales; family Nitrobacteraceae; genus Tardiphaga; species Tardiphaga sp. 42S5. Next base: position 2,770,548 of record NZ_CP139027.1, read on the forward strand.
GACCAACCCTCGACTACACGGTGGTGTTCCTGAACCCATCCTTCGTAGGTGAACGCCTTCAACACGCAATCACTAATCCGACAGTCGCTTTTGAGCACGACGGATTGACCCGCGGCCTCGCGGAACTTTGCCGTGAGGCAGCCTCGCCCGACAACGTTTTCAACCTCATGGCAGAGGGATGGTCGATTCAGGCGCTGGCGCACATTTCTCGGGTAAGTGAAAGAAGTCAGCAGCCATCTAACGAACTGCGCGGGGGGTTACCGGGCCGGAGTCTCCGGCGTCTTGAGGAATATGTGCGTAACAACCTTATCCAGCCGATCTGTCTCGCAGAGCTTTCGGAGATTGCCGGCTTGAGCAAGCGGCATTTCCTGCGCGCGTTTCAGGAAAGTGTCGGCGCGACGCCATACAACTACGTTCTTTCCCTTCGGATCAATGAGGCGAAGCGGCGGCTGTTGGAAACGGAAGACAGCATCGTTGATGTGGCCCTTGCGACCGGATTCAGTCACGCCCAGCATTTCTCGACGAGTTTCAAGAAAGCGACTGGCGTCACTCCATCCGCGTTCCGTCAGCGTTGCCTGTCATAAGCAACAGCCCTCTCTGAAAATACGCGCCTGCCTGTCGCGGACTAAATGGCGCTTTTTCGGAAGCCTTGGCGTTATCCTGCAAGTCAGGTGCCGTCTCCCGATCTAATACTATCCCATAAAAATCCACGCAGACCGCAGCCGCATGGCCGCGGCTCAAGCGGGAGTTTCGGAGCGGAAAAGACCGCCCGGCATTAGGGAGAGCGGGATGGCAATTTCTTTCAGGGGATACGCGCGCATTGGTTTGGCCACGGCGATAGGTCTCGCGGCGTCGGCTGGCGTGACGGCATACGCGCAAGATAAGACGCCGATCAAGATCGGACTGATGTTGCCCTATAAGGGGGTGTATGCGGTCCAGGCCGAAAACCTTGATCGCGGCTTTCAAATTGCGTTGGCGGAGTTTGGTAACAAGACGAACGGTCGCCCCATCGAGGTTATCCGTGCTGACGACGAGCTGACACCGGGTGTCGGCGTGCAGAGATTCAACAAGTTTGTTCAATCGGACAAGGTAGATCTCGTTGCGGGGGTTATCGGTTCTAACGTCGGCATCGCCATTTCCGAGCTGGCAGACAAGAACAAGATGCCGATGGTATTCGCGAATGCATTCGCCGACGAGATCACGGGGAAGTTCTGTAGTCCCTACATTGCTCGCACATCCTTCAGCGCCAACGGCTTCGAATACGCCTCCGGAAAGTACTGGGCCAGCAAGGGGATCAAGACTGCCGTCACGATGGGTCCGGACTATTCCGCAGGACGTGCATTCATCGGCGGATTCCGGCGCGGCTTCGAAGACAATGGCGGCAAGGTGATCGAGGAAGTCTGGACACCCTTCCAGAAGACCAAGGACTATAGCGCCGCGCTGACGCAGGCAGCAAACTCCGGCGCGCAGATCATCTACGCATTCTATGCGGGCGCGGAGGCCATCCAGGTCGTGAAGCAACATGCCGACTTCGGGCTGCGGACCAAAATCCCCCTGATCGGGGATCACTGGGTCTATGACGAATCGCTATGGCCCGCCCTCGGCGATCTGGCCCTCAACGCGCAGCACGTTGCCACGCATTACCCAGGTATCAAGACCGAAGCGAACGAGAAGTTCGTGAAGGCTTATAACGCAAGGTACAAGCAGGACCCCGACGTCAGCGCCGAGCTTGGTTATGACAATGGCAAGGCGATCATGCTGACGCTTGAGAAACTCGGCGGTCAAATGCCGGAAGATCGCGCCAAGTTCATCTCCACGATGCGCGATCTGACATTCGATGCGCCACGTGGAAAGATCAAGTTCAATGCGCAGAACAGCGCATTGCTTGAGAAGGTCTATGTGATCGAAATTGTAATGGGTCCCGACGGCAAGATGCAGCGTAAATCCCCGGATCAATTTCCGGGTGCTGGCGATCTGCCGGGCTGCACGAAATCGTTCTGATCCGAGGCGAGCTTTGTCTCCAGCGAAAGCTCGCCCTTTTTCTCGAGTTCATGAAACATGCAGCTTTTCCTGATTCAACTTCTTAATGGCGTGCAACTGAGCATGCTGGTGTACCTGCTCGCCGTCGGCCTCACGCTGATCTTCGGGTTGATGAACATTCTCAATTTGGCCCATGGAGCTTTCTTCACGATGGGCGCCTATTTCGGATTGGTCGTCGCTAATAAAACAGGCTCATTCTGGCTGGCGCTGCTCATAGGTCCGCTATTGCCATTCGTGGCGGGCTTTTTGCTGCAATTCTTCGTACTGCAACCGCTGGCTCAGCGCGGCCGCTCAACGCATCTCGATCTCGCCCTGCTGACGTTCGGCCTGCTGTTCGCGACAGCGGGGGCAGTCGAGTATATCTATGGCTCGGCATTTCACAGCATTGTCACGCCCGATTTCCTGAAGGACCGCGTTACCTTGCTGGGCATCGAGTACCCGCTTTATCGTCTGTTCATCATTGCCGTCGGCATTGCCGTTGCCATCGCGCTTGTCCTGGTGATCGACCGCACCCTGGTCGGCGCCACGCTGCGGGCCGGGGTTGACAACCGTGAGATGGTCACGGCGCTCGGCATAAACATCAATGTTTTGTTCGCGCTGGTGTTCGGGGTCGGCTCCGCGCTTGCCGGATTTGCCGGCGTCGTCTCGGCGCCGGTCATGAGTATCTACTCCAGCATGGGCATCGGAATTGTTGTCACTACCTTTGTGGTCGTGGTGGTGGGCGGCCTCGGCAATCTCAAGGGTTCGTTCTACGCCTCGCTCATCGTCGGCATGACGGATACATTTGCCCAGGCCTATCTTCCGGAAGCCGAGCTGTTTGCAATTTACATCCTTCTGATAGCCGTGATGATCTTTCGCCCGCAGGGCCTTTTCGGCGCGGTCGGGAGGGTCGCATGAGCGCAGATGTCATGCTCACGAGCGAGCGGGAAGCCGGCGTGCTAAAGCGTCTGCCGTTTGCAGTTTCACGTCGTGCATACGTCGCCTTGTTCGTTATTCTTGGCTTCGGCTTATGCGCGCTGCCATCGTTCGTGTCTGGCTACGTAATGACCCTGGCAGTCGAAGTCATGATTGCGGGAGTATTCGCATCGGGCATCAATCTTCTGACAGGATATACGGGTCTCGTATCCCTAGGACAGGCGATGTTTCTCGGGTTTGGTGGATACGGCATCGCCATCGGAACAGCCCTGTTGGGATGGCCGCTGTGGGTCTCTGCCCCGGTCACCCTTGTGGTCGTGGCCGCGATTGCGGCGGCAGTTGGCGCGATCTGCACCCGGACGCGTGGCGTCGAATTTCTCCTGATTACGCTAGCATTCTCACAGATGTTCTATGGGGCAGCAATCAAGTTGCGCTGGACCAACGGTTCGGATGGAATGACAGGAATTCCGCGCCCTGATCTGTCACTGCTAGGCGTGAGCGCGGATCACCCGATCATCTTCTATTACTACGTTCTTGCCGTCGCGGTTATCGCGCTGTTGATGTTGTGGCGGATCGTAACGTCGCCTTTCGGCAGCGTCCTCGTAGGCATTCGTGAAAACGAGCGTCGCATGATGTCGATGGGATATGCGGTTGCCAACTACAAGATCGGGTCGTTCGCACTGGCTGCCGTGATCTGTGCGGTCGCGGGTATTCTTCAGTCGCAGTACACCTATTTCGTCAATCCCGATGCGATGAGCTGGCAGATGAGCGGTGAGGGCGTGCTGATGGTCATCATCGGCGGCACCAATGTCGTTCTCGGGCCATTTGTGGGAGCCGCGGTCTTCGTCGTGGTCAAGCAGGCGCTGAGCATGATTACGGAAGAGTACAATCTGTTCTTCGGCATCTTCTTCATGCTTGTGGTTGCGTTTTTCCGTGGTGGCGTTCTCGGCTCCATCAGCACGCTGATCGGAAAACGGCGATGAGCGCGCTCGAAGTTAGGAACTTGCGCAAGGCCTTCGGTGGGCTGCAGGTCATCAGTGATCTCGATCTGAAAGTGCCGTCGGGCCAACGCCATGCGGTGATCGGCCCCAATGGCGCCGGCAAAACCACGCTGTTCAACATCATCACGGGATGGCAGCCACCGACCAGCGGTGAAATTCTCATTCATGGCGTTCCGGTGCAGCAGGGGCGGCCCGACCTCGTCACCCGAGGCGGTCTGTCACGCTCGTTCCAGAAGAACATGCTGCTTGAGAGTGTCACTGTTCTTGAGAACCTACGCGTCGCATGTCAGGCATTTAGTGCGTCACGGCATTCCGTGTTGCGGTCGTGCCGGTCGTTTTCTGACGTTATTCACAAAGCGCACCTCGCGGCCGAGCAGATGCATCTTGACACCGTGCTGCACCGGAATGTGAACGAACTGTCCTACGGACAAAAGCGTCAACTGGAAGTGGCGATCGCACTATGTGCGGAGCCGACGATTCTGCTGATGGATGAGCCGGCAGCTGGAACGTCCCCCGACGAGCGCGCCAGACTGATAAAGTTGATCAACGGCTTGTCGCCCGAGTTGACCATTCTGCTTGTAGAACACGACATGGATGTCGTGTTTGCGATCTGCGACATCATCACGGTGTTGAGTTACGGCAAGGTGCTCGCAACAGGGAAGAAGGACGAGATCCAATCCAATCCTCAGGTAATCGAGGCGTATCTGGGGAAGCACCATGCTTAAGATCGAGCATCTTCACACCTATTATGGTGAAAGCCACATCCTGCAAGGCGTCGATCTTTGTGTGACAACAGCGCAGTGCGTGGCGGTGCTCGGCCGGAACGGGGCGGGCAAGACGACGACGCTGCGCTCGATATTGGGGCTAACGCCCGCGCGGCACGGCCGCGTCGTCTTCAATGGCGTCGATATCACACGGCTGCCGACACACCAGATCGTGAAATCCGGCATTGCTTTCGTACCGGAGGATCGCGGCATCTTCCCGACGGTGACCGTCGAGGAGCATCTTGCCATTGCCCATGGCGCGTCGAAACACCGGCCCCGGCGTAAGCCCGTGGAATATGTGTTCGAGATATTTCCTCGCCTCTCCGAACGTCGCAAGAGTCTCGGCGGACAACTGTCCGGCGGTGAGCAGCAGATGCTGGCGATCGGGCGCGCGCTGGTGGCTGGTCCGGACCTGATGATTCTCGATGAACCCAGTGAAGGTCTGGCGCCGGTGATTATCGAGAAGCTCGAAGCCGTGCTCAAGGATATCAAGGCGTCCGGAACGGCCATTCTGCTGGTCGAGCAGAACTATCACCTAGCGATCCAACTGGCAGACCAAGTCTACGTGCTCAGTCAGGGGCGGGTTCAATTCGCTGGTGACACGCAATCGCTGGTCGCAAATGACGATATCCGACGAACGTATTTGAGCGTGTGACAGGCGAAAATGCGGAAGACGAAAACGAAGTGTAAACACAGGAAGTGAAGAAATGCCCGGACCTCTAAATGGTGTACGCGTGCTGGATCTGACCGGAGTTGTATCGGGTCCGTATGCGACGATGTTTCTGGCGGATCAGGGTGCCGATGTACTCAAGATCGAACCGATCGGCGGCGACATCACCCGCCGCAGCCGTGCCGTTATCGACAAGGCCGGCGAGTTTTCGGCGCTGTTCATCTCGTCGAACCGCGGTAAGCGCTCGCTCTCGATCGACGTCAAGAGTGAGGCCGGCCGCGAGGTGATGGCCAAGCTTGTTGCGCAGAGCGACGTACTGGTGCAGAATTTCCGACCTGGCACCACGGAGCGGCTCGGACTCGGACCTGAAGTACTGCGTAAGCGGCATCCGCGCCTGATCTATGTGTCGATCAGCGGCGTTGGAGACGCCGGGCCATATGTGAAGAAGCGCGTCTACGACCCAATCATCCAAGCGCTCTCGGGATTTGCCGACATCCAGTCGCAAGCAGTGACCAACCGCCCCCAAATGATCCGCACCATCGTGTGCGACAAGACCACGGCCGTATTTACCGCGCAGGCGGTATCGTCGGCGCTGTATGCCCGCGAGAAGACCGGGCAGGGCGACCACATCCAGGTGGCGATGCTCGACACCATGATCTCGTATCTGTGGCCCGAAGGCATGATGCAATACACGGTGGTCGGCGCCGAAGCCACTACCATGGACCCCAACGATCGGCCCGACCTCGTGTTCCAGACGCAGGATGGCTACATCACCTGTGGCACGATCTCGGACTCCGAGTGGCAGGGTTTCTGCAAGGCATCAGGCGATCCGGAGCTTGACAAAGACGAGCGGTTTGCGACGCCGGGCGCGCGCTTCGTCAACGCTACTGCGCGCATCAACAAGATGCAGGAATATATCGCGCAGCGCACCACCGCCGAGTGGCTAGAGCGGCTTGATGCGGCCGACGTGCCGTGCTCACCGATCCTGCGCCGCGGCGAGATCATCCAGAACGAACAGGTGGTGGCGCGCGGCCTGATCGAGGAGTTCGAGCAGCCGACGGTAGGTCGGGTGCGGCAGCCAAAACCTGCGGCGATTTTCGAGGTCAACAAGGCCGCGATTGGTGGTCCAGCGCCGCGCGTCGGCGAACATTCCCGCGCCGTGCTGCGAGACCTCGGTTACAGCGACAACGCCATTGACACGATGATTGCCGACAAAGCTGTGCGCGCGGCGTCGAACTGATCCGGAGAAAAGAATGTCAAAATCAAACAGGGTTGCACTCTTAGTCGGTGCAGGTGACGCCATCGGCGCTGCCGTCGCGCAGAGATTCGCAAAAGGTGGTTACGCGGTCTGCGTCGCGCGGCGCGATGCCGCCAAGTCGCAGGGGCTCGTCGATTCGATGAAGGCGGAGGGATACAACTTACGGGCTTACAGCGTCGATGCGCGTAAGGAGGAAGAAGTTCAGAAACTGTTTGCGGATGTCGAGAGGGACGTCGGCCCGATCGAGGTTTGTCTTTTCAACGCGGGATCAAACGTCAACAAGCCATTGCTGGAGACAACAGAGAAGCTGTTCTTCAAGGCCTGGGAACTCGCTTGTTATGCGGGCTTTCTCGTGGGCCGAGAGGCGGCGAAACACATGTCGACGCGTGGACGAGGGACTATGCTTTTCACGGGGGCCACCGCCAGCGTCCGCGGTGGAAAGGGCTTTGTGGCATTTTCGGCGGCGAAGTTCGGCTTACGCGCCGTCGCTCAGGCGATGGCCCGTGAGCTTGGGCCGAAGAACATTCATGTCGTCCATCTTCTGATCGATGCGGGGGTCGACAGCGAAGCCATTCATCAACGCATGAAGGCAGCCACTGGAATCAGCGCCAGCGAGATTCCACCCGATAGCCTGACCAAAACCGCGTCCATCGCCGAAGCGTACTGGTTTGCTCACCAACAATCCAAAGACGGCTGGACCCACGAACTCGATCTGCGTCCATCATCGGAGACTTGGTAAAATGGCAGATGAACTCGTCCTCTGGGGTGTGGGTACAACGCGCACGATCCGGGCGCATTGGGCGCTTCACGAACTCGATCTCCCATACACATCGCGGCCTATTCTTCCGCGGTCAGGTGAGACCAAAACGCTGGAGTATACCGCACTGAATCCACGCCAGAAGATCCCGCTTTTGCAGGACGGCGACCTGACTATCGGGGAAAGCGCAGCCATTGTCGCGTATCTGGCCAACAAGCACCGGACAGCCGATGGCGGGCTGGTTCCAGATTGCTCAAAGCTCTACGCGAAGTGGCTGGAATGGTGCTTCTTTATTGTGACCGAACTGGATTCGACCAGTCTCTACGTCATGAGGCGGCATGGCACCAACAAAGGACTGGCGCACATCTATGGCGAAGCGCCGCAGGTGGTGACGAAGGCGGGTGAGTATTTTCGCGAGCAGCTCCGTCATGTCGATGTCGCCCTATCCGACGGCCGCGAATATCTCATGGGGAGTCAGTTCACCACGGCCGACATATTGCTAACAACCTGCCTGACATGGGCGATCGACTATGGCGTTGGCGTCTGTGACAATGCCGTTCCGTATCTTGAGCGCATCACGTCGCGTGCGGGTTATCGGGCTGGGGAACGATCAAATTTCGCAGAGATCTAGGGAAGAACAGAAATGCGATATCGTCCGTCTGGCGGGACCGTTTTTGGTAGCAAAGGAGGTCATCGAGAGCGATCGCGGAAGTCGAGGTCGCTGGATATCCGGACGGGCACGGAAGCTGAGCGATGGAATTTTGACTCGCGCCGTGCGACCCGTCCGGCAGCACTTCTCCCGTCTTTGGATCCACGCTCGGGATAGAAGTGATCTTCCCACAATGTCGGACCGTCGAGCGTCTCTATGCATTCGGGCGCGACGCCTGCTCCGATCACTTCCGACAGACCGTAGTAGTTGATTGCTGTGAGATTCAGACGTCGGTTGATCGGCACGCATCGATGGTGGACTATGAGTGATGATGCCGCTAATTCGGCCTTGGTCGGCCGAAGAAAGTGAAAAACTTAAAGCCATGGCTGAGGCGGGGCATCGCCGATCAAAATTGCTGCGGCCATGAAAGGTAATGTGCACCGACACTCGAAATGGCCTTCGCGCCTGGCGGCCTCCACCTCGTGGTGGTGCCAGTGGACTACAGCGAGAATGTTCGTGTTTTGGCGGACGAACTAGCCGACATGCAGCACTAGGGCCGATCGACATTCATTGGTTCCAGATCGTTGCTGCGGCGAGGTGGATGAAGCCAGCAAAGTGCGAGGTTCGTCTGTCATAGCGTGTGGCGAAACGCCGGAAGTGTTTGAGTCGGCAGAAGCAGCGCTCGATCCGATTGCGCTGCTTGTAGACGTTGATGTCGTGCGGAATGATGACCTTGCGGGTTCGGTTGGACGGGATGACCGCTGTTGCCCCCATATCGGCGATGATCGCGCGCAGCGCGTTGCTGTCATAGGCCTTGTCGGCAAGCACGGCTTCGCCGGTCTGGCCCTGGAGCAAGGCAGGCGCCTGGGTGACGTCGCCAGCCTGTCCGGCTGTGATGATGAAGCGGAGCGGGCGACCAAGTGTATCGGCCAGCATATGGATCTTCGTGGTCAGTCCACCTCGGGAACGCCCCAGCGCCTGATCTTTAGCCCCCCTTTTCCGCCCGCAGCCTGCTGGTGAGCGCGAACGATGGTGCTGTCGATCATCAGATACTGATTATCCCGGTCTGCCGTCAGGGCTGTGAACACGCGTTCCCAGACCCCGGCATGGCACCAGCGGCTGAACCGCCGATGTACCGTCTTCCACTTGCCGTACCGTTCCGGCAGGTCGCACCAATGCGCACCCGAGCGCAGAACCCACAAACAGCCGTTCACGAATAGGCGGTTATCAGCCGCTGTGCGTCCTGCGTCGCCAGCCTTGCCCGGCAGCAGCGGAGAAATCTTCACCCACTGCGCCTCATTCAATTCGTAGCGCTTCGCCCCCATCACTTGCTCCGTGCAAATCATGGAGCCCTATGAATCAGCGATTGAACCTCTTGGGAATCCTGAATGTCGATCGGCTCTAGGGCGCTTTGCTCCTAACGCTGCGCCATCGCCGATGCCGTCTTGTAATCGACGGCCATCTGCACAGTGGCAGGTTCGGAAATTCGGGCGCGAATCTCGGTGGACGTTCGTGGATCCGCGCACTTCTCGTTGCCGCGTCACGACTGAACTTGGCTCGACTCCACAGTGAATATAGCGGCCCGAACAGTGTCTGACTGCCAATGGTCAAGAAACTCTCCGGTGCCCTTCTAGCTTAGGGCTTGTCGATGCCTCTCTGCATCTCTTCCGAGGACGGCTTTCGTGCTTTCCATCACTACCATCAGTCCACGGTCAATTCCTCACCGTTGCAATCGATGGAGTAACTGAGGCCGTAGGGCGCTAAACTGCGGTAAGCGAAACTCGCGCCTTCCTTGCAGGCGCCGTTCTTCTTAGATCCGCATCCGCTTCGGCCTGCAGAGAACGAAGGTCGTGCTGCGAGGCGCCGGTGAGCGCCGCCACTGAGCGCCATTCTGCCTGCCTCGATATTCAGCCTCACTTCGTTCCCGGATGGGATTTCTCTACCACCGACCATCGATAGAAGTGAGGCGACCGCCAAGCCAGCGGCCGCTGCCGTTGTTGATGGCAAGGGGTATTCGCCCTATCGCAATACTTCGGTAGTCAGTCGCTCAGATACTCAGGATACCGCGCGCGTATTTTGTCTACATCTTTCAAGGTTCCGGACAAATGGACTCGCAGGTGATGCTGTGCTTCATCGGGATCGCGGTTCTCGATCGCTTTGACGATCAGGCGGTGATGCTTGAGGATGTCCTGCGCCTTGCCCGGCGAGGGCAAATTTATGCGGCGTAGTCGATCGATGTGACCGCTTCGGCTGCGCACAAGCGCCCAGATTCCCTGACGTTCGGCTGCAGCATAGAACTGCATATGGAAGTCGTTGTCGGCGTTCATGAACGTTTCGAAGTCGCCAGCTTTTACCAGTTGCTGTTGCAGCCCAATGGAACGGTGCAGTTCTTCGATGAACACGTCGGTCCGGTCGAGTGAGAGATTCCGTACGATCTCCAGCTCAACCGCCAGTCTCAGAAAGTGCGCTTGTTTCGCGAGATTGACGTCAATTCGACTAACTACCGTCGCGTGTTGCGGAAATACCTCGACCAGGCTTTCCTCGTCGAGCCGCATGAGGGCATCGCGGATGGGCGTGGAACTGACGCCGAACTGCTCAGCCAGTGCTGCGCGAGATAACGGGGTTCCCGGCGGAAGCCGCAGCGAGATGATCGTATCGCGCAGCCGCTCGAAAACCTGAGGTGCCGCCTGCCGATCTCGGTCCAGCCGTTCGGTAGGCCGCGAGGCGGGGCGGGGCGTGCTTGTTTGCAATATCGTCATCAGATGCATGCTTAGCAAAAAAATCCATCCTTGACCAGAGATGCGCTAATGCATTAGTGCCTTAGTCAAGGCGGTCGATCTCAGCGACCAGCAGGAGGAAACAAATGAAGAAGCTTCGGAACACATTGAAGCTCGCGGCGGTAGCGTCCTTCATCGCTACGTTCGCAGGTGCAGCCCAGGCGCAGCAGAAGACCGAAATCTCGCTTTCCCGTCAGCCAGGCATTTTCTACATGCCGACGCATATCATCGAGAAGCAAAAGCTAATCGAGAAGCATGCTGCAGCGCTGGGGCTTCCGAACATCACCACCAAGTGGATCACGTTCAGCGGCGGCGGCGCCCAGACGGACGCGCTCCTCGCAGGCGGTGTCGATGTCCTTAACACCGGCACCGGCAACCTCCTGCTTTTGTGGGATCGCACCAGGGGCGGCGTAAAGGGCATCGTCGCCACGTCGGCGCAGCCGATGACGCTGATCAGCCGGGATCCGCATATCAAGTCGATTAAGGACTTCACGCCGAACGACAAGATCGCCGTCCCTACAGTGAAGATCTCGACGCAGGCAATCGTTCTGCAGATCGCGGCGGCGGAAGCCTTCGGAGCGGACCAGTGGGCGAAGCTTGATTCCAACACGGTGCAGTTGGGTCATCCTGACGCTTTTGCAGCGCTTTCCAATTCCCAGCATGAGGTGCGCAGCCACTTCAGCATTCCCCCATTCACCTTCATGGAATTGAAGAACGTGCCCGGCGCGCACGTCGTGCTGCAATCGGCAGACGTCATGGGCGGGCCGCTGACGCAGGCGCAGTTCTTCACCATGACCAAGTTCGCCGACGCGAATCCCAAGGTTATCCAGGCGATCCGCGATGCGTCGAAGGAGGCGCAGGACTTGATCCGGAAAGATCCGAAAGCTGCAGTCGATATCTATAGAGAGGTGACGGGCGACAAGACCAGTGCGGAAGATATCCTCGGATGGCTCAAGGAGCCTGGCATGATGGACTACAATCTGGAGCCCCAGGGCACCATGAAGTTCGCCAACCATCTCTTCAAGGTCGGAACGCTCAAAACCCAGCCTAAGAACTGGACCGACTACTATCTTCCTTCTTCGAGCGACCTCAAGGGAAACTGAATGTCAGCACTTCTCGACGTGAGCGGCGTTACGCTCAGGTACAAGACCTCGAGCGTCGTCGTCACCGCGACGGAACGGGTTAGCTTCGACGTCAACCGCTCCGACCGCTTCGTCCTGCTCGGCCCTTCTGGATGCGGCAAGTCCACGCTCCTGAAGGCCGTTGGCGGCTATCTGCGCCCCAGTGAAGGAAAGATGACCATCAACGGCCGTGAGATCACGGAGCCGGGCGCCGACCGGATGATGATCTTCCAGGAATTCGACCAGTTGCTGCCCTGGAAGACCGTGCTCGAGAACGTCATGTTTCCCTTGCTGATGACGCGCAAGCTGCCACGGAAGGAGGCGGAGGATCGCGCACGGTCCTACATCGAGAAGGTCAGTCTCACGCGGGTCGTGGACAGCTATCCCCATACGCTTTCCGGCGGCATGAAACAGCGTGTTGCGATTGCGCGCGGCATGGCCATGGAGCCGGACATCCTGCTGATGGACGAGCCGTTCGCGGCGCTTGACGCGCTGACGCGGCGGACCTGCCAGGACGAACTGTTGCAGCTTTGGGAAGAAACCAAGTTCACCGTCATGTTCGTGACCCATTCGATCGCCGAGGCGATCAAGATCGGCAATCGTATTCTATTGCTCTCGCCGCATCCCGGGCGCGTCAAGGCCGAGATCATCGATGTCGATCAGGTATCGACGGATGACGGAAGCGCGGGGCGCCTCGAGCAACAGATTCATGATCTGCTGTTCGCGCCTTCCGAAACCGCACATTGAGGAGCAGGACAATGGGTGAAGCCAAGATCCTGATGCGCGATCAGGCGGCCGCAGCAGCCGCCAATCCAGGGGAAGTCGAGCGCAAGCTTAGCGTGCTGGAATTGGTGTGGAACGATGGCTTCGTCCGGAAGACGGCGATCATCATCTTCCTCTGCGCCATATGGGAAGCTTACGGCGTCTATCTGGACAATCCGCTGTTGTTCCCGACCTTCCACGACACCATCATAACGATGTTCGACAAGGTCAGCGACGGTACCATCCCGCTGCGGGCGTGGGCCTCGCTGAAGGTGCTGTTCATGGGTTACGGCGTCGGCATCGTGCTGGCGGCCGTCTTCACCATCCTCGCGATCAGCACGCGGATCGGCACGGACTTTCTCGAAACCATGACGGCGATGTTCAATCCGCTGCCTGCCATCGCACTTTTGCCGCTGGCACTGATCTGGTTTGGTCTCGGCAACGGCAGTCTGGTCTTCGTGCTCGTACATTCCGTGCTGTGGCCCGTGGCACTCAATACCCATTCGGGCTTCAAGAGCGTGTCCAACACGCTACGCATGGTCGGGCGCAACTACGGCCTGCGCGGACTGCCCTATGTGGGGCGGATCCTCATTCCGGCCGCGTTTGGTTCCATCCTGACTGGCTTGAAGATCGGCTGGGCCTTTGCATGGCGCACCCTGATCGCGGCTGAGCTGGTCTTCGGCGTTTCGTCGGGGCAGGGCGGTCTCGGCTGGTTCATCTTCGAGAACCGTAACCTGCTTGATATTCCTGCGGTCTTTGCCGGTCTCCTCACCGTGATCGTCATCGGTCTGATCGTGGAAAACCTTATCTTCCGCACCATCGAGCGCAACACGATCCAGAAGTGGGGCACGCAATCTTGAACGACGTGAAAGTATCGACATGAGCGATAAGAAGAAAACGCCTGACGAACTTCGCAGTGCACGCTGGTTCGCCCCGGACGATCTCCGCGCGTTCGGCCATCGCTCCCGAGCAATGCAGCAGGGCTACGCTCCGGAAGAATGGCAGGGGCGGCCGGTCATCGCCATCCTGAACACGTGGTCAGACGCCCAGCCCTGCCATATGCACTTCAAGACCCGCGTCGATGACGTCAAACGCGGCATCCTGATGGCCGGCGGCTTCCCGATGGAGCTGCCGGCGCTGTCGCTGTCGGAGAGCTTCCTGAAGCCGACCACCATGCTCTATCGCAACATGCTGGCGATGGATGCCGAGGAATTGCTGCGCGGCCATCCCGTCGATGGCGTGGTGCTGATGGGCGGCTGCGACAAGACCACGCCGGGGCTTCTGCTCGGCGCCACCAGCGCGGGCTATCCCGCGATCTATCTGCCGGCGGGCCCGATGTTGCGCGGCAACTGGAAGGGCAAGACGCTCGGCTCCGGCTCCGATGCCTGGAAATACTGGGATGAGCGCCGTGCGGGGAAAATTTCCGACAAGGAATGGGTCGAGGTCGAGGGCGGCATCGCCCGCAGCTACGGCACCTGCATGACCATGGGCACGGCCTCGACCATGACGGCGATCGCGGAGTCCATCGGCATGACGCTGCCGGGCGCATCGTCGATCCCTGCTGCAGACGCCGGTCACATCCGCATGGCCAGCGAATGCGGCCGCCGCATCGTCGAAATGGTGTGGGAAGATCTGACACCGCAGAAGATCCAGACGCGCAAGGCCTTCGAGAACGCCATCACCGTGGCGATGGCGATGGGCTGCTCGACCAATGCGATCATCCATCTGATCGCGCAGGCGCGCCGCGCCGGTCAGGATATCGGCCTCGACGATTTCGAGATCGCCAGCCGCAAGGTGCCCGTGATCGCCAATGTGCGCCCGTCCGGCGACAAATATCTGATGGAGGATTTCTATTATGCTGGCGGCCTGCGGGCGCTGATGGGCCGTATCAAGGAACATCTGCATCTCGACGTGATGACCGTCACGGGCAAGACGCTCGGCGAGAACATCGCCGGCGCCGAAGTCTATAACGACGACGTCATCCGCACCGTCAAAGATCCCATCTACGCCGAGGGCGCGCTCGCGGTGCTGAAGGGCAACCTTGCGCCCGATGGCTGCGTGATCAAGCCGTCGGCCTGCGAGCCGCGCTTCCTCAAACATACTGGCCCGGCGATGGTGTTTGACGACTACCCGTCGTTGAAGAAGGCGATCGACGACGAGAACCTCGATGTGACGGCTGATCACGTGCTGATCCTGCGCAATGCGGGTCCGCAGGGCGGGCCGGGCATGCCGGAATGGGGCATGCTGCCGATCCCGAAGAAGCTGGTGAAGCAGGGCGTGCGCGACATGGTCCGCCTGAGCGATGCGCGCATGAGCGGCACCAGCTACGGCGCCTGCATCCTGCATGTGGCGCCGGAATCTTTCATCGGCGGCCCGCTGGCGCTGGTGCAGAATGGCGACATGATCACCCTCGACGTCGATGCGCGGACGATCAATCTCGACATCTCCAATGCGGAGATGGAGAAGCGTCGCGCGGCGTGGAAAGCCCCGGAGCGCAATTACGAACGCGGCTATGGCTGGATGTTCACCAAGCATATCCAGCAGGCCAATGAAGGCTGCGACTTCGACTTCCTGCGCACCGACTTCGGCGCGCCGGTCAAGGAACCCGTCATCTACTAATCACTCACAGAGTATCACCATGACAAAACTTAGCGACGCGACCCGCGCCAAACTCAAAACCGTCTCCACCGCAACCGTCGCGACCGCGCTCTACAAGCGCGGCTTCCGCATCCAGATGATCCAGGGTGTCCAGCCGATCGGCGCGGATCAGCCGACGCTCGTCGGCGAGGCCTTTACGCTGCGCTACATTCCCGCGCGTGAAGACCTCAACAAAGTGGAAGTGTTCCGCGACCGTGCTCATCCGCAGCGCAAGGCGGTGGAAGATTGCCCGCCCGGTGCCGTGCTTGTGATGGACAGCCGAAAGGATGCGCGCGCGGCGTCGGCCGGCGCCATCCTGATCACGCGGCTGATGAAGCGCGGCGTTGCCGGCGTCATCACTGATGGCGGCTTCCGGGATGCCACCGAGATCGCCAAGCTCGGGTTCCCGGCCTATCACACGCGTCCGAGCGCCCCGACCAATCTGACGCTGCATCATGCCATCGAGATTAACGGGCCGATCGGTTGCGGCGACGCACCGGTGTTTCCGGGAGACGTCATCCTCGGCGATAGCGACGGTGCCATCGTCATTCCCGCGCACATCGCCGACGAGATTGCCGACGAGGCGATCGAAATGACCGCGTTTGAGGATTTCGTGACCGAGCAGGTCCAGAACGGCAAGAGCATCCTCGGCCTCTATCCCGCCACCGACGAGCAGACGACGATCGATTTCGCAGCGTGGCGTAAGGCCAACGGCAGATAACCCCGTTCGTGCTGCAGGCGCTTCTCTCATAAAGGACTTGTACGATGCTGATGTTCAACAATCTGATCGATGGCGAATGGCTATCCGATGGCGCGCGGGCGCCCAATGTGAACCCTTCCAACACTAAGGAAGTCGTCGGCGAAGCGGTGCGTGGCACACGCACGCAGGCGGATGCCGCGATCGCAGCCGCTAAGGCGGCGTTCCCGGCGTGGTCGCGCACGACCCCACAGCTTCGCTATGACATCCTGAAGAAAGCGTCGGACGAGATTCTGGCGCGCAAGGACGAGCTTGGCCTCCTGCTGTCCCGCGAGGAGGGCAAGACCCTTCCGGAAGGCGTCGGCGAGGTGGCCCGCGCCGGGCAGATCTTCGCGTTCTTTGCCGGTGAATGTCTGCGTATGGCGGGTGAGAAGCTTGCTTCGGTGCGGCCCAGCGTCGATATCGAAATCACGCGCGAGCCGCTCGGCGTCATTGGCCTCATTACGCCATGGAATTTCCCGATCGCCATTCCGGCGTGGAAGACGGCACCGGCGCTGGCCTACGGAAACACTGTGGTGATCAAGCCTGCCGACCTCGTCCCCGGCTCGACCTGGGCGCTGGTGGATATCCTGCATCGTGCTGGTCTGCCGAAGGGCGTGCTCAACCTCGTCATGGGCCGTGGCACCGAAGTCGGCGCCGCGCTGCTCGAGAGCCCCGATGTCGCCGCGATCAGCTTCACCGGCTCGGTTTCGACCGGCCAGAAGGTCGCGGCGGCCTGTGTGGCGTCGCGCCCGATGAAGAAGTTCCAGCTTGAGATGGGCGGCAAAAATCCCTTCGTCGTGCTCGACGATGCGGACGTCAAGGTCGCGGTGGAATGCGCCGCAAACAGCGCGTTCTTCTCGACCGGTCAGCGCTGCACGGCGGCGTCGCGCCTGATCGTTACAGACGGCATCCACGACAAATTCGTGGCGGCCCTGATCGAGCGCATAAAGGGATTGAAAATCGACGACGCCATCAAGGCCGGAACGGACGTAGGTCCGGTCGTCGATCAGAACCAGCTCGACCAGGACCTCAAATACATCGGAATCGGTAAGGACGAAGGCGCGAAACTCGCATTCGGCGGCGAAATCCTCACTCGCGAGACGCCGGGCTTCTTCCTGCGGCCGGCGCTGTTCACTGACGTTAACAACTCGATGCGTATCGCGCGGGAGGAGATATTCGGTCCGGTGGCGGCGGTGATCCGCGTGAAGGACTATGCCGAAGCGCTGGCGATTGCAAACGACACGGAGTTCGGTCTGTCGGCAGGCATCTGTACGACGAGCCTGAAATACGCCAGCGACTTCAAGCGCAATTCGGAAGCCGGCATGGTGATGGTCAACCTGCCGATCGCCGGTGTCGATTATCACGTGCCGTTCGGCGGCCGAAAAGGATCGAGCTTCGGCTCCCGCGAGCAGGGACGCTACGCGGCAGAGTTCTACACGACCGTCAAGACCGCCTACACCCTTCCATGAGCGATCGGGCGGCCCCAGCCGCCCGTCCGTATCCGTGACGACAACGTGGAGCTTTCCGGGCGACCGCCAGGCCGCCCGGATGTCTGCGCCGCCCGCCCGCAGAATCCACATCATGACATGGCGTGCCAAAGAACGATAAATCTGGAGGATAAATTGACTTTCACGAGACGTAATCTGCTTGCCACAGCCGGTGCCGCCGCAGGCTCGGCGCTTCTTTCCCGCGCTGCGGGTGCGCAATCCTTTGCGTTCGCGCCCAACCAGCGCTACCCCGATCCTGCGGTGCAGATACTCGATCCAAGTTTCGCAAAGTATCGCATTTACTCGAGCACGCTCGAGCAGGTCGCTACGGGCTTCCGATGGACCGAGGGGCCGGCATACTTCCCAACTGAAGGCTGCCTGCTCTTCAGCGACATTCCGAACAACCGGATCATGAAGTTCGATGAAAGATCCGGCCAAACCACCGTGTTTCGCGCGAATGCCAACTATGCCAACGGCAACGCCCGCGATCGACAGGGGCGGCTTATCACGTGCGAACATTCGGTTACGCGCCGCGTCACCCGAACGGAAAAGGACGGCAAGGTTACCGTTCTGGCCGACAAGTTCGAAGGCAAGCGGCTCAATGCACCCAATGACGTCGTCGTTAAATCCGACGATAGCATCTGGTTCACCGACCCCCTGTTCGGCATCAATGGCGAGTGGGAAGGCTTCAAGGCCAAGGCCGAGCAGGCGACGACCAACGTCTACCGCATCGACAAGAGCGGGAAGATCACGGCGATCATCACCGATCTCGTCAATCCGAACGGCATCGCTTTTTCTCCCGACGAAACGAAGCTCTACGTCGTTGAGTGGAAGGGGACTCCGAACCGCAGCATCTGGCGCTATGACGTGAACTCGGGCGGTTCATTGGGCGCCCGCACCAAGATCGTTGATGCGGTGGACCAGGCGTCTCTCGACGGCTTCAAACTGGATCGCGACGGCAATCTTTGGTGCGGTTGGGGCAGCAATGGCGCGTTGCAGTCGGAGGCGACGGATGTGGGTGGCCGCAAGGTGTTCCCTTTGAAGGGCAAGTCCGAAGACCTGGACGGGGTCATGATCATCAATCCGGAAGGGAAGCAGATTGGGTTCATCAGGCTCCCTGAGCGTTGTGCCAACCTCGCGTTCGGCGGCCCGAAGAACAATCGGCTCTACATGGCGAGCAGCCACTCGATCTATGCGCTCTACGTGGACACTCACGGCGCGGTCTAGTCAGGCGAAGCCGGATCGGCGTCCGCCGATCCGGCCGACTCGGAAAAAATACATCAAAAGCAACAATGGGCAGGGGATATACAGCCTGAAATAATTGGTGGGCCCGGCAGGACTCGAACCTGCAACCAGACCGTTATGAGCGGTCGGCTCTAACCATTGAGCTACAGGCCCCGCCGGCGTCCAGCGGGCTTGAGAACCGGGGACGGCGGTGCAGGCATTCCTTATATCGGCCATCGCCTGTCGGCAATGCCGCGTTCCCGGGGTCGGAACTTTGGCCGGGCGGTGGCGTTGGCCCGCGCAATTTCAATATAGGGAGGCGCGGGTGTTTCGCTGGGCTGTCATCTGTCTGATCATTTCTCTGATTGCCGGCGGCCTCGGCCTCACCAACATCTCGGCTTTCGCCAAGAAGCTCTCGATCATCCTCTTTGCGCTGTTCTTCCTCGGCTTCCTGGCCCTGCTGGGCTTCGCCTATCTGGTCGCCGGGGCGGTCAGCAGTTCTGAACTGCTGCCCGCCATGGTCGCGGTGAGCGTCTAGACGAAAGAGCGTCCAGCTCAATCGACCGAGACGCCGGCGAATTCCACCACCTTGCGCCATTTCTCGGTTTCGGCGGCAACCAGTTTGCCGAATTCCTCAGGCGTCATCGGCTTCGGCACACCGCCGGTCTCGGCGAGCCGCGCGATCAGCTTCGGATCCTTCAGCGCTTCGCCCACAGCCTTGTTGAGGGTGGCGATGACCTCCGGCGGCGTGCCCTTCGGCGCGGAGATGCCGTAGAAGCCGATGGATTCAAAGCCCGGCACGGTCTCGGCAATGGCCGGGACATCCGGCACGATGGGCCAGCGTTGCGGCGAGGTGACGCCGAGCGCGCGGACGGTGCCGCCCCGCGACTGTTCGAGCGCCGTGGGCAGGTTGTCGAAGATCAACTGCACCTTGTTGGAGATGATGTCGGGAAAGGCGATCGCCGAGCCGCGATAGGGCACATGGATCATGTCGCATTTGGTCATCGCCTTGAACAATTCGGCTGACATATGCACCGAGGTGCCATTGCCCGACGACGCATAGGAGATCTTGCCCGGATTGGCCTTGCAGTAGTCGATGAACTCCTGGACCGTTTTCACGGGCATGCCATTCGACACCACCAGCATATTAGTGAGCTGCATGATGCTGGCCACCGGCACGGTGTCGCGGATGAAATCATAAGGCAGCTTCTTGTAGAGCGAGGCCGAGATTGCGTTGTTCGGCGCGACGAACAACAGCGTGTAGCCATCCGGCGCCGAGGTCACGGCCGCGGCGGCGGCCAGATTGCCGCCCGATCCAGCGCGGTTTTCCACGACGAATTGCTGGCCGAAATGATCCGACAGCCACTGTGCCATGATGCGCGCCACGATATCGACGGGGCCGCCGGCAGCGAAGCCGATCAGCCAGCGCACGGGACGATCGGGATAGCCTGCGGCGGAGGCGGGGAGGGTTGTCGTGGCGAGGCTGGCGAAGCCGACGAGACACAGCACAGCGGCACGCAGAAAAGCGATCATAGTTCCTCCCAGACATGAAAATCGCAGCGCTGATGCGCGACGTCGTTCGATCGGGCTTGCCGCCCGTTACCTCCATGCTTTCATAGAATTCGGATTTTGCCTACAAGCTTGGTCGAACGATGCAGGCTGATCGACGTCGAGGTGCCCCATGAAAATGATGCCGCTTCTTTGCGCAGCATTCCTGACTGTCACGACGGCCGTTGCGCAGGAGGGAGCCAAACCGATGTCGACCACCACGCCTCTCAGCTTGAGTCTCGGCACGGCGACGCCCGGCGGCGGCTTCCCGCTCTATGGCGACGCCTTTGCCGAGGTGATGAACAAGGCCGATCCGTCACTGACGCTGGCGACGCGCAACACCAAGGGTTCGACCGAGAACATCCCGTTGCTCGAAGCCGGCCAACTCGATCTTGCACTGGTGGCCGGCGAACCCGCTTATGAGGCGTTCAAGGGCATTGGCCGTGCGCCGACGAAGCTCAAGATCATCACCGCGCTGTATTCCAATCCCGGCATGTTCGTGGTCCGCGCCGACAGTCCCTACAAGACGATCCGCGATCTTGTCGGCAAGCCGATCGCCTTCGGCGCGAAGGGCTCCGGCCTCGTATTCCTGTCGCGCTATGTGCTGGACGGGATCGGCCTCGATCAGGACAAGGATTTTCAGGCGGTCTATCTCGACCGCGCCGGCGACGGTCCTGCCATGGTGCAGGACGGTCGCGTGGCAGCGCTGTGGGGCGCGGGACTGGGCTGGCCCGGCTTCAAGGCCATGAGCGAGAGCCCCGGCGGCGCGCGCTTCATTGCGCCCGATGCGGCGGAGATCGCGCAGATCCGCGCCAAGCACGCTTTCCTCAAGCCGATGCTGGTGGGCGCCAACAGCTATCCGAACCAGCCGATGCCGATCGCATCGGTGGGCTCGTGGAGTTACATCCTCGCGCGCGAAACGCTGCCGGATGATGTCGCCTATCGGCTTGCGAAGACGCTGCACGGCGCCGAAGCCACGCTCGGTGCGCGGCTCGCACAGGCGAAGGAGACCACGGCGAGCAATACGGTGGCGTCAGCGCCCGATGTGGCGCTGATCCATCCCGGGGTGCTGAAGTATTTCAGAGAGATTGGGGTGGTGAAGTAGGGGGCTTTCTTCCCCTCTCCCCCAGCGGAGCAAAGCTCCGCGCCGCGGGAGAGGGTGGATGCGCGCCGAAGGCGCGCAGACGGGAGAGGGCGCCGCAACTCCGCGCTTTGTCGCTATCCCTCTTCCGCCTTCGCTACGCTCAGGCACCCTCTCCCGCGGCGCGCGGCGTTGCCGCGCTGGGGGAGAGGGGAAGGGGAGCGTCGCTTTCCTACTTCTTCCCCAACACACAAGCCGGGTCCGGCGGTCCAAATGCGTCCTCTCCGGAAATCTTTGCGAGGATCTTGTAGTAGTCCCACGGATACTTGGACTCTTCGGGTGACTTGACCTGCACCAGCATCAGGTCGTGCACCATCAACCCATCCTCGCGCAGTCTGCCGTTGCGGGCGAAGAAATCCTCGATCGGCTTCTCGCGCATCTTCGCGGCGACCTTCAGTGGATCGTCTGTGCCGGCCTCCTTGATGGCGTTGAGATAGACCATGGTGGAGGAATAGACGCCGGCCTGCCACATGGTGGGCATCCGCTTGGTCTTCTCGAAGAAGCGCTTCGACCAGGCGCGGGTCTTGTCGTCCATGTCCCAGTAGAAGGCGGTGGTCAGCAGCAGACCCTGTGCGGTCTGCAGCCCCAGCGAGTCGATGTCGGTGATCAGTGCCAGCAGCGCGGCCATCTGCTGGCCGCCCTTGAACACGCCGAATTCGCCGGCGGTCTTGATCTCGTTGATGTTGTTCGGCGGCCCACCGGCGATGCCGATGATCTTGGCTTTCGAGGCCTGCGCCTGCAATACGAAGGACGACAGGTCCGACGCGCCGAATGGCGGGCGCACTGAGCCGATCACCTTTCCGCCGGTCTTGGTGACGACGGCCGATGCATCGCGCTCCAGCGCATGGCCGAAGGCAAAGTCATCGGTGATGAAGAACCAGCTGTCGCCGCCGCGCTTCACCACTTCCTGCGCGGTGCCGACCGCAAGTGCGCGGGTGTCGAACACCCATTGCATGGTATAGGGCGAGCAGAACTTGCCATGGAAATCCGCGGCGCCGGTCGAATGGGTGATGAACAGGCGCTTGCGATCGTTGGCGACGTTCTGCACGGCGAGGCCGACGGCTGAGACCGGCACGTCGACGATGAGATCGACCTGATCGACATCGTACCAGCGCCGCGCCAGTGAGGCGCCGACATCGGGCTTTAACTGATGATCGCCGATGATGATGCTGATCGGCTTGCCGAGCACGCTGCCGCCGAAATCGTCCACGGCCATTTGCGCGGCCGTCACCGAACCCTGGCCGGAGGGCGTCGAGGCCGGACCGTTCATGTCGGTGAGCACGCCGATCTTGACGACGTCGTCGGAGACCTGCGCGTTTGCGGATGTGGCGAGGAGAGTAAGTGCAATGCTTGAGATCACGGACAAAGATGTGCCGCGCATGAAGGTCCTCCCATGTGTCGCGACACTTCGGCCGCGTGTTGGGAGAAGCTTAGGTCAGGCTTTGTCGTCGAGCAATGCAAGCCGTTCGGCTTCGGCGATGTCGTCCATCGTATTGGCATTGAAGAACGGATCGACAGGATCAGTCGGCCATTCCACGGTTGCGAGCCTGTAGCGGGACGTCCAGCGGCCGACCTTGCGGATGTCCTCGTTGACGAGGGCGTGCCGTAACTCATGGCGCAGGGAGACATCCCACAAGCCAATGACGGGGTGCGACTGTCCGGCCGATGACGCGACAGCAAGCTGCGCATTCTCCGCGGTGCGGGCGTGATGTAAACGCGCGACGAGATCGCGCGGCAGGAACGGGCAGTCGCCGGCGGCACTCAGCATCCACGTGACATCTGGTCGGTTGGCGGCTGTCCATTCCAGACCTGCGAGAATGCCGGCGAGGGGGCCGGGAAAATCCGCGACGTCGTCGGCGATTACCGGCAGACCGAAGGACGCAAATCGCGCGGGATCACCATTGGCGTTGAGCACCAGCCCGTCGCATTGCGGCGCGATGCGCGCGATCACGCGGGCCAGGATCGTTGTGCCGCCGATCTCGCGCATCGGCTTGTCGCCGCCGCCCATCCGGCGCGCGAGACCGCCCGCGAGAAGCACGCCCAGCGTGGCCGGATATGTGTTCGTCATCGCCATACCGCTGCATATGACATTTGATGCCAGCCCGATATAACGCAGTTGCACCAAGTGGAACCGCGCGATGCCTGTGACCAAGCTCGACCTGACCGGATTGAAATGCCCGTTGCCGGCACTGATGACGCGCAAGGCGATGAAGGCACTGTCGGTGGGCGATCGACTTGAAGTCCACTGCACGGACCCCCTCGCGGTGATCGACATCCCTGCGTTGATTCAGCAAATCGGCGATCAGATCGAAGCCTCCGAACGCAGGGGCGATGTGATCGTTTTCTTCATCGAAAAACGAAATGCTGCGATTGCAAATCGCGATTGAATTGCTGCGATGCAGTGGAAATCATTGATAAATTTTCGCTCCTGATACCTTTGGACTATCGACTCCCGCAGTCGCTTCTGGCCCTGTTCTAAAGTGCGAGCGTGCGTGAATCTTTGTCCGCGCGCAGGGGAATTGACGAAGCGACTTTTTCAAATCGCAGACCGGCTCAGAAGGGGCGGCTGCAGGGGAGAACTTTCATGACAAGTGTGGGCAACGCCGGAACACTGTCTGGCACCAAGCCAGGATTGCTGGAACGCGAACGCATCATTGCGACCGCCGGCTTCAACCGGTGGCTGGTTCCACCTGCTGCACTCTGTATTCATCTCTGTATCGGCATGGCCTACGGCTTCAGCGTGTTCTGGCTGCCGCTGTCGCAAGCAATCACGACACCTGCCTCGAAGGAAGTGTGCGAGGGCATGAGCCTCGCCACCGAGCTGTTCACCACCACCTGTAACTGGAAGGTCGCCAGCCTCGGCTGGATGTACACGCTGTTCTTCGTGCTGCTCGGCGTCTCCGCCGCCATCTGGGGCGGCTGGCTCGAGCGCGTCGGGCCGCGCAAGGCGGGCTTCGTCTCGGCGATGTGCTGGTGCGGCGGCCTCGTGCTCGGTTCGATCGGCGTCTACACGCATCAGCTCTGGCTGTTGTGGATCGGCTCCGGCGTGATCGGCGGCGTCGGTCTCGGTCTCGGCTACATCTCGCCGGTATCGACGCTGGTGAAGTGGTTTCCGGATCGTCGCGGCATGGCCACAGGCATGGCCATCATGGGCTTCGGCGGCGGTGCGATGATCGGCTCGCCGCTGGCTAACCTCTTGATGAATTATTTCAAGACCCCGACCGATGTCGGCGTCTGGCAGACCTTCCTGGCCATGGGCGTCATCTACTTCGTGTTCATGACCATTGGCGCGTTCTCCTATCGCATCACGCCACCGAACTGGAAGCCGGAAGGCTGGACCCCGCCGGCTACTGCGAATGCGATGATCACCACCGGCCACGTGCATCTCGACAATGCGCACAAGACCAAGCAGTTCTGGCTGATCTGGGGCGTGCTCTGCCTGAACGTGTCGGCGGGCATCGGCGTCATCGGCATGGCCTCGCCGATGCTGCAGGAAATCTTTGCGGGCAAGCTGATCGGTGCGCCGGACCTCTCCTTCAGCCAGCTCTCGGCTGCACAGAAGACGGCGATCGCCGGCATCGCCGCCGGCTTCGCGGGTCTGATCTCGCTGTTCAACATCGGCGGCCGCTTCTTCTGGGCGTCTTTGTCGGACAAGCTCGGCCGCAAGAACACCTACTACACGTTCTTTATTCTCGGCATCGTGCTCTATGCACTGGTGCCGACCTTCGCGGCGATGGGCAGCAAGGTTCTGTTCGTGCTGGCCTTCGGCATCATCCTCTCGATGTATGGCGGCGGCTTCGCGACCATCCCGGCCTATCTCGCCGATATCTTCGGCACCCAGTTCGTGGGTGCGATCCACGGTCGGTTGCTGACGGCCTGGGCGACTGCGGGCATCGTCGGTCCGGTGGTGGTGAACTACATCCGTGAATTCCAGATCGCCGCCGGCGTGCCGCGGGCGCAGGTCTATGACTTCACGATGTACATCCTCGCCGGCATGCTGGTGCTGGGACTGATCTGCAACATGCTGGTGAAGCCACTGGCGCCGCATTGGTTCATGAAGCCGGAGGAAGTCGCGAAGTTGCAGGCCAAGGGCGCCGAGGCGGCGTCGGCCGGCGGAGGCTCCTATGGCATTGGCAAGGGCGGTTTCGACGGAGCAGCCATTGCCTTCTGGGCTTTTGTCGGTGTCCCGCTGTGCTGGGGTGTCTGGCTGACGCTGCAGAGCGCCGCGCGCATCTTCCAGTAAAACCTGCGCGGGACCGGCAGCGAAAGCTTCCGGTCCCATTTTACATCTGACGAACAATCTTCAAAACAAGCACATTCGGGGATAACGATGACACGCATCACTACGGGCCTCTTGGCCGCACTGTTCGTTGTGACTTCAATGGGCGTTGCTTCGGCACAGGCGCCTGCGACGCCGGCAACCCCTGCTGCGCCCGCCAAGATGAAGCTGAACAAGCAGAGTCTGAAGGACATGAAGGCGAAGTGGAGCGCCAACAAGGGCAAGCTCAAGGCCTGCCGCAAGGACGTCAAGGTCAAGGGCCTCGCCGGCGACGACCGCTGGTTCTACATCGAAGACTGCATGGCCAAGAGCTGAGCGAGTGCTGGTCTTTCCGGCAGTTCCAACCTCCTGATCTTTATGCCGCGCCTATGAACAGGCGCGGCTGCCCGTCTCGATTTCATATGGCGATGTCCGCATCTTCTCACCATCCCGACGCGCTCATGCGCCAGGGATTTGAGAAGACGGACAACGACCATGACGATGTTCTACAATCGCGATACGCAGCTGCACGATTTCTCGGCCGACAGCGCCTATCGCAGCTACCTCATCAGCCGCAATCAGCCGCCGATCGTCCATCACTCGGGCGATATCCAATGGAAACGGCTTTGCGTAGCCATCAGGCTGACGCGTAACCACATCAAGGGCTTCTTCGCCGCCATCCACATGGCCCTGGTGGCCGACAAGATGCGCCGCGCGCGGCGTGAGCTGGCGCGCGTCCGTGTGCGCGCCGCCGATACGCCGGTGCTTCCGGATCGCCGGAGCGTGCCATGAGGGAAGACCGTTCTGCAGCGCTGTTCGCGCGCATTGGCTCCTATGCGTCCATCATGCCGGGCATTCTCGCCCGGCTATGGCGTTTCGTCATTGGACCTGCTGTCTTTCGGCCGGCCGCGCATTATATGCGCGGACCCGGCCCGAAATGTCGTGAGAAGAACGAGCGCCCGCAAGCCTAGCGGGCGCGGCGCAGGGGCGGCGCGTCGTCAGGCTGTGCCCAGATCGCCTCCATCGCGGTGTAGACCTGCCGCTGCTCGGTCTCAGTGAGCGCCGTCAGCGGCAGGCGCACGGCGGCACTCCCCAGGCCCCGCAGGCTCAATGCAAATTTCACCGCCGATGCGACCTGGTCCGGCGGCAGGGCTTCGGCGAGTGGCGCCAGCATGTCGGAAATGGTCGTCGCATAGCGCGGGCAGCCCTGTCGGGTGGCGTAATACATGCCGCGGCAGAGCTGCGGCGCTACATTGGCCATCGCGGAGACAACGCCGTCACCGCCGAGCAGGAGATAGGGCAGGGCTGCCGTGTCCCGTCCCGTCAGCATCCGGAAACCCGCCGGCAGCAGCGGCCGCAATCGCGCCAGTCGCCCGGCGTCGCCGGTGTCGTCGCGCAGGCCTATCAATCGTGGCGAGGCGGCGAGACCGATGAGCGTGTCGTCGGCCAGCGGACGGGCACAACGCGACGGTGCGTCATGCACAATGACCGGCAGCAATGTCGCCTCCAGGATCGCACGGAAATGCGCTGCGATGCCACTTGCCGTCGGGCGGTTGTAATACGGCACGACCGACATGACGGCATCGGCGCCGGCAGCCCATGCCAGCCGCGTCGATTCAATGGCGCGGCTGGTGCAGTTGGATCCCGCGCCGGCAATGACGTGGATGCGCCCGCGGGCGACGCCGGCGGCAGTCCGGATCAGCGTGGCGCGCTCGTTCGAGGTGAGCGTGTCGGCTTCACCGGCGGTCGCGCCGACAACGATGGCACTGGCGCCGGCGCAGACCTGACGTTCGCACAAGCGTGCGAAATTGACGAGATCGAGCGCGCCATGCGCGTCGAACGGCGTCGGCACGTCGGCGATGATGCCGTGCAGCCAGTCGTTGGCGTGATGGGAGGCATGAGCTTGCGGGAGGGCGTGAGCCCGAAGAGCAACTGTGGACATGGCGGGAAGCTCAGGCGACGCGCCGTTGTTGTAACCGTTCGACAGAGGTTGCTGCCGTGAAAGGCAGGGCATTCATATCGAGCTCGATGAGGCCCGCCGTCTCGATGATAGCTTCGGGGCGATGGCCGTTCTCGAATAGTGCATAACGCACGGCATTCGCGCGGCTGACAAACAATCCGCCGAATAGGCCGTTTTGCTCCTGCGCGACCCACTGGCCGCGGCTGTTCTTACCAATGAAAACGAGGGACGAGCTACACGAGGGAGGTTCGATGGTGATCACTTGCAGTCTCCAGTTCATTCGCTTGAGCGAATGGCTGCAAGATGATCGGCCGCCCGTTTGAAAACGAGATGAGCGGCAGTGCCGCGTTATAGGGATTTCATAAGTGCGTCCGTTCGCACATCACCCACGCGGAACCATCACCGATGATGACGATTGATCGTTTCGATCACAACGGGAGCATGGAATGGCGAAATATTCCAAGAAGGCCGCCGCGAAGGTCGCGCGGGCCATGAAGAAGCGCAAGGCCGGCACGCTGAGAAGTGGTCGTTCGAAAAAGAAGGTGACCAGCCGCAAACAAGCGATCGCCATCGGCCTGTCGGAAGCTCGCGCCGAGGGCAAGAAGGTGCCGAATAAAAAGACGGTGAAGAAAGCCAGCAAGAAGACGGCGGGAAAAAAGAAAGCGGCAAAAAAATCCCGGAAGTCGACGAAGGCCTGAGGCTCCGCCGATGTACGTTGATCGACCCATATGAACCAATCTTCGTCATGCCCGGGCTTGTCCCGGGCATCCACGTCTTGGGGAGAGAAAAGACGTAGATGGCCGGGACAAGCCCGCCATGACAGTTTCGACCGAAGCGTCATCGCCTCACTTGGTCTGCAGCGTCGCCTTCAGCAGGTGGTCCTTGCATTCATCGTCCTTGCCCTCCGCCATTGCTTCGCTGGCCAGGCCGATCTCGTCGGAAGCGGTCTTCTTTTGCTTGCCATCGGCCATCTTGGCGATGGCTTCGGCGACGAAGGCGATATTCGAGGCGTTGCATTCCCTTGTCTGTAGCTGCTGCGTCTGCGCTGCCACGGTCGGCATCACCGCGATGCCTATGATCATTCCCAAAATCTTCATGCGCTCAGCTTGCCTTGCGATGTCGCGCTGATGACCGCGCAGCCTTCTTGGCCGGACGCTTGCGTGCCACATGTGGTCGTGACGACGAAGCGCGTTTGGTCGACTTGCCCTTGCCACCCTTGAGGCTCGCCTTCAGCGCATCCATCAGGTTGATGACGTTGTCCGGCTTCTCCTCCTTCTCGACGACCTTCACCGGCTTGCCCGCAGCCTTACGCTTCACCAGCGTCTTCAGCGCGGTCTCATATTCATCCTTGAACTTGCTGGGATCGAAATGCGACGCCTTGCTGTCGAGGATATGCACCGCAAGGTCGATCATGTCCTTGGAGATCTTCGGCGACTTGATATCGTCGAAATAGTCCTCCTCATCGCGTACCTCATAAGGGAAGCGCAGCGTAGTACCGAGCAGGCCCTTGCCGAGCGGCTCGATGGCGATGATGTGCTCGCGATTGGTCAGCACGATGCGCGCCAGCGCCACGCGGTCCTTGTCCTTCATGGCATCGCGGATCACGGCGAACGCATCGGCACCGGCCTTGCCGTCGGGCGCGATGTAATAGGGATTGTTCAGATAGCGCCGATCGATCTCGTCGCGCGGCACGAAGTTGTCGATATCTATGGTGTGGTTGCTCTCGATCTGCACGGCCTCGAGCTCTTCCTTCTCGATCTCGACATATTCGCCCTTGCTGATCTCGTAGCCGCGGCCCTTCTGCTCCTTCTCCACGACGTCGCCAGTCTCGGCATCCACCATCTGCTGTTTCAGCCGGTTGCCGGTCTCACGATTGATCATGTGGAATTTGGTCTTCTCGATCGTGGTCGCGGCCGGATACAGCACCACCGGGCAGGTGACGAGCGACAGCTTGAGAGAGCCTTTCCAATAGGCGCGGGGCGGGGCCATACTCGTCCTCCAACTCGATCTACAAATGAAGCGCGCAGGCCGCAAAGTATTGCGCTGGCGTGGATTTCCAGGAACTTCAACGGCAATTGTCGGTTTTGGTTCCGCGCCGGATCATGCGCCAATGCGTTGAGTGGGGGACGGTGTGGCTAACAAGCAGCTTCAGATCTACCGCCGGAAACGCGATTTCGCGCTCACGAAGGAGCCCGCCGGGCAGATCGTGGTCGCGCCCGCGAAGCGCCGCCGCTTCGTGATCCAGAAACACGATGCCACGCGGCTGCATTACGATCTGCGGTTGGAGATGGACGGGGTGTTCAAGTCGTGGGCCGTCACGCGCGGGCCGTCGATGGACCCTGCCGACAAGCGTCTCGCTGTCGAGGTCGAGGACCATCCGCTCGATTACGGCGATTTCGAAGGCACGATTCCCAAGGGGCAATATGGCGGCGGCACCGTGCAGCTCTGGGACCGCGGCTATTGGGAGAGCGACGATCCGGACAAGGGCTTCAAGAAGGGCGACCTGAAATTCACGCTGGACGGCGAAAAGCTGCAAGGCGGCTTCGTGTTGGTGCGCATGAAGCATGACCGCAATGGCGGCAAGCGGACCAACTGGCTGCTGATCAAGCACCGCGACGACTTCGTGAAGGAGGGCAAGGCCAACACCATCCTAAATGACGACAAGTCAGTGGCGTCCGGCCGGACCATGAGCGCCATCGCCTCAGGAAAAGGGAAGGCGCCGAAACCGTTCATGATCGCGAAGACGGCGAAGATCAAGCCGGACGCGGTGTGGGATTCCAGCGAGGGGAGTGCTGCTGATGCGCGTGCGAAGAAGGGCGGCAAGACCAAGGCTGATGTAGGGGAGGCGAGGACCGAGAAAGCTGCAGGCAAAAAAACCGTGACAAGGAAGGCGGCCAAGCCATCGGCGAAGCCGGTCAAGGTCGCAAGGATGCCTGGCTTCGTCGCGCCTCAACTTTGTAACGTCGTGGATCGGCCGCCCTCCGCGGATGGCTGGGCGCATGAAATCAAGTTCGACGGCTATCGCGTGCAACTCCGCGTCGAAGACGGCGAGGCCACCCTGAAGACACGCAAGGGGCTCGACTGGACGGAGAAGTTTCAGGCCATCGCCAAAGAAGCCACCGGCCTGTCGGATGCGATCGTCGATGGCGAGATTGTCGGCCTCGATGCCCATGGCGCGCCGGACTTCGCGGCGCTGCAGGCGGCGCTGTCGGATGGCGAGACCGATACGCTCATTTTTTTCGTATTCGACCTTCTGTTCGCTGAAGGCGAAGATCTGCGCAAGCTGCCGCTTGGCGAGCGCAAGGAGCGATTGAAGGCGCTACTCGACAAAGCCCGCGGCCGTCGCAAGGAAAGCCTCATTCGCTATGTCGATCATTTCGAGACCGGTGGTGACGCCATTCTGCAGTCGGCCTGCAAATTGTCGCTGGAAGGCATCGTCTCCAAGAAGCTGTCGGAGCCCTATGTGTCAGGCCGTTCGCAACACTGGACCAAGGCCAAGTGCCGGGCCGGCCATGAGGTCGTGATCGGCGGATGGAAGAGTAATGCCGGCAAGTTCCGGTCGCTGATGGTCGGCGTCAACAGAGGCGATCATCTGGCCTATGTCGGCATCGTCGGCACCGGCTTCGGCCAGGACAAGGTCACGCGCATCATGCCGGCATTGAAGAAAGCGGCGGCGAAGACCAGCCCGTTCGGCGGCAAGGAGACGCCGCCGGGTGGCCGGGACGTGCACTGGCTCAAGCCCGAACTGGTGGCCGAGATCGAATTCGCAGGCTTCACCGGCGCGGGCATGGTGCGTCAGGCGTCATTCAAGGGGCTGCGGCAGGACAAGCCAGCCGATGAGGTCGAGGCCGAGACTCCCAAGAAGACCGAACTTGCCGAGCCGACGCCGAAGCGCAGCGCGAAGAAGACTGCCAAAAGCTCCGCAAGAAAAGCCGCGCCCGCAAAAGCTGCGGCCGGCAATGCCGTTGTCATGGGTGTCTCGATCTCCAAGCCTGACAAGGAGCTATGGCCGGATGCCGGCGATGGCGAGCCGGTTACCAAACGCGATCTCGCGGTGTATTTCGAAGCCGTGGGCGACTGGATGATGGACTATCTCAAGGGGCGCCCGTGTTCGATCGTGCGCGCGCCCGACGGCATCGACGGGCAGCAGTTCTTCCAGCGCCACGCAATGCCGGGGACATCCAACCTGCTCGAACTCGTGAAAGTCTCCGGTGACCGCAAGCCTTACTTGCAGATCGATCGGGTCGAGGGTCTTGCGGCCGTCGCGCAGATCGGCGGGCTCGAACTGCATCCGTGGAATTGCGCGCCTGATGCGCCGGATACACCGGGGCGTCTGGTGTTCGATCTCGATCCGGCGCCTGATGTGGAGTTCATTGCCGTCGTGGATGCGGCACGCGAGATGCGCGAACGGCTCTCGAGCCTCGGCATGGAGAGTTTCTGCAAGACGACCGGCGGCAAGGGCCTGCATGTGGTGGCGCCACTGCTGCACGGCGCGAAGGACAAGGTCGACTGGAAAACGGCGAAGAGTTTTGCGCAGGCCGTGTGCCAGCAGATGGCCAGTGACGACCCCGAGCGCTACCTCCTCAACATGTCGAAGAAGCTGCGTGGTGGAAAGATTTTCCTCGATTATCTGCGCAACGACCGGATGTCGACCGCGGTCTCGGTGCTGTCGCCGCGGGCGCGAAAGGGGGCCACGGTGTCGATGCCGCTGACATGGCCACAGCTGCGCAAAGATCTGGATCCGAAGAATTTCACTGTGCGCAGCGTCCTGTCGCTAATGGCGAAGAGCAAGGCGTGGGCGGGTTACGAGGATGCTGCGTCGTCGATCAAGTCGGCGATCGGGAAAATGAAATGACGCTCACCGTCATTACTCGCTTTCGCGGGTGATGACGGTGAGAGCGTACGCACATGGAAAAGCGCGCGATCCTTCCGGATCGCGCGCCTTGAAATCAATATCCGCTCTTACAGCTTACCAAGCAGCAGGAGGATCAGCAGAATTACCACGATGAGGCCAAGACCGCCGCCGCCGTAATAGCCGGTGCCGTAGAACGGACCGCCGCCGATACCGCTGAAACCACCAAGCAAGGCGATAATCAGAATGATCAGAATGATAGTACCAATGGACATGGATTTCTCCTCAGCCTGGCAGACGGACAAGCCTGCTGCCTTCATGCGATAAAAACGCGCAGACATCCCCAAGGTTCCATGAGTGAAACTTTGATTACGACTACCGTCGGGCGAAATCGCGCTTACATCCGTGTGAGCTAACAAAGGATCATGAGATGTCTGCACCGCTCGTCGTTTCCATTCCGCACAGCCTCGGCCGCGAGGAAGCTGCGCGCCGGCTCAAGACAGGACTGACACGGGCAACAACTAATGTACCAATGTTGAAAGTTGACGAGGAGCGCTGGGACGGCGACCGGATGATCTTCCGCGTCCGTGCCATGGGGCAGGCGGCGTCCGGTCATGTCGATGTGGCCGAGGATCATGTCACCGTCGAAGTGGTGCTGCCCTGGTTGCTGCAGCGTTTCGCGGAAGTGGCGCAGGCAGCGATCAAATCGCGCGGAAATCTGCTGCTCGCGAAAAAGAGTTGAAGCGGCGATTGCGGCGTGCAGAAAATCTCACGCATCTTCAATGTCTGTTGCTGCGCAACATAAAAGTGCCGTGCGATAGTGCGGCGCACGCGAGTTTGATCGTAAACCACTCGCAAACAATTTGATGAAAAGCTTTGAGCACGCGGAGGAAGGGAACCGACCTTTCTCGAGTCGGCACGACATCCGCCAGGCCGTCCGGCCGTTGATCCCGGGCGGCCTTGTCGTGTGTGCTATCGCAAACGCGTCGAACGAATGCGTTTCGGCGCGGCATGTGCCTTCACGATCGCCATCGGAATCTGCCTGAAGAGCTTGGCAACAGAGAGCTGGATCGCGCCGTTCTTCTGCGCAGAACCTTCAACGAGGTAGCCGGGAGCGATCACTGTCGCGTCGAAGGTCGTCGCCTCCGGCCAATGCCGCCCGCCTTGCGTCGCTTCGGAAAAAGCGCGTGGGATCACGACGATTGCCGCGTCGCGCTGATGCCGCCGAGCAAAGGCGATGATGTGCGCGGCATGAGGTCCGGTCACTTCAAGTGGTTCGTAATCGCCATCGGTGAAGACGGCTGCCATCTCGGTGCGGCGTTTCAAAAGCTCGCGCGTCCAGGCGAGCTTGATGTGGCCATCATCCCAGTGCTGCGCCAGTGCCGCCCAATCCGGTTGCTGCAGTGCCTTCAGCACTTTCGCGCGTTCGGCGAAATCCACCGGGCGGCGGTTATCGGGATCGACCAGCGAGAAATCCCAGAATTCGGTGCCCTGATAGAAGTCCGGCATGCCGGGAATGGTCGCTTTCAGCGTGATCTGGCTGAGTGAATTCAACGCGCCGATCAGCGACGTGCGTTTGGCAAAGATCTCAAGCGCTGCAAGAAATTCCAGCGACTGGGCCGGGTCGAGAATGCGCTCCAGAAACATGCGCAGACCCTTCTCATAGGTGTCGTTGGGGTTGAGCCAGCTCGTTTCCTGCTTGCCCTCGCGCGCCGCCTTCAGCGCATAGGCCTGCATCCGCTCGAGGAAGGAATTGTCCTGCCCGCCGAGCGGCCAGGCGCCGATAAGCGCCTGATACAACATATACTCGAACGCTGCGGAGGGCGCGCGCATCTCGCCGTCAACAACCAGATGCGGCGCGTTCAGCAACTTCCAGCGGCTGACAGCACTGGCCCATTCACCGGGCATTTCGGCCAGCGCCAGCAAACGCGCGCGGGCATCCTCGCCGCGCTTGGTATCGTGGGTGGCGGTCGAAGTCATGCCATGCGGCCGCTCGAGCGCGCGTGTGATCATTATCTCGTGGAACGTGGCGACAGGTATCGCTTCCGCTGCCGGCTCGCCGCCAACTTCGTTGAACGCCAGCAGGCGATGATAGCGATAGAAGGCGGTGTCTTCGAGCGACTTCGCCATCGTCGGCCCGGTGAACTGCTGCACCTTCAATGCAAAGCGTCGCACCCGCGGCTTGCTATGTGCGGGGCGGCCAGGCTTCAGCAGGTCCAGCGTCAGAGCGTCGCGCAAGAAGTCGAACAAGCCTTCATCGGCGCCGAACCAGTCGGCGCGAGCTTTCTCGATGGTCGTGGCGATCAGTTGCCGGTCGAGGGCAGATGGACCGGCGGTGGAGAGATAGGTGCGATAGACCGGGAAATGCAGCACGTAAAGTTCGAAAGCCTGACGCAGCGTGTCGGCGGAGAAGTCGCGCGTTGAATAATGCCCGTTGGCGATCCGTGCCAGCAGACGCGTCAGCACGGTGAATTCGCTGAGCAGCAGCGTATCGAGCACGCGGCGCTTGGCTTCCACCAGTTGCGGTTCGAATTTCGGCGAGACGTTGCTCACCTGTCGCCAGGTTTCGCCCAGTGGTTCCAGGCCTTTTTCTTCGACCAGCACCTGCGTGATCACATTGAGCCATTCATAGCCGGTGGTGCCATGCACGCCGGCGAAGGGCACCAGCTTCTCGTGCTCGCCGAGAATCTTCTCGACCACGACATAGAACGGCTTGGTGCTGTTGCCATGCGCCTCGCGGATCAGCCGGCGCAGCCGTTGGAAATATTGCGAGGGATCGTGAAGGCCGTCGATGTGGTCCAGCCGCAACCCCTGCAGCTTGTCTTCGGTAATCAGCCGTTTGATGAGCGAATGGATCGCCTCGAACGTATCGGCGTCCTCGATACGCAGGCCAGCCAGCGTATTGACGTCGAAGAAGCGGCGGTAATTGATCTCGCTCGATGCCAGGCGCCACTGACCGAGCTTGTAGTGCTGGCGCTCCAGCAGCATGTGCATGGCCTGAATCTGGGCGGGCCGATCCAGCCCGGCGCGATAGGCGTCGAGGCCGCGCGTGATAACCTCGGCAGCGCCGTCGATCGACGCCAGCTGCTGCTTGAAAGCCGGCGCTTCCCGCCGGTTGGGATGGCGGAGGCCTTTGTGCCTGGCCGCCAGTGTCAGGATTGCGCGGCCGGCTGGCGTGTTGCCGGCGTCGGCTTCCTTGACGATGGTGCGCAGCATCTCGCTGTAGCGCTCCGGCGCGATCGGCAGCCGATGTTCGAAATACCAGGCCGAGAAGCTGCCTTCCTCGGCGTCGTATTTCAGCTCGATCTCGCCATTGTCCAGTGCCTGGCCATAAGAGCTACCGATGATCGGTAGCAGCAGGCCGCCGCGTGCGCGATAGGGCAGGGTGTCCCAGTCGATGTCGAAGGAGACGGCGTGCGGCGAGGCCTGTCCCCATTCCAGCACGTCGAGCCACCACGGATTGTCAGCGAAATGCACGCCCACATGATTGGGCACAAAGTCGAGGATCAGGCCGATATCGTTGGCCTTCAGCGCGGCACTCAGGCGCTCGAAACCGTCGTCGCCGCCCAGCTCCGGATTGAGCTTGGTGTGATCGACAATGTCATAGCCATGGGTCGAGCCGGCGCGCGATTTCATGAAGGGT
Organism: Tardiphaga sp. 42S5; assembly: GCF_034044155.1. Lineage (NCBI taxonomy): Bacteria > Pseudomonadati > Pseudomonadota > Alphaproteobacteria > Hyphomicrobiales > Nitrobacteraceae > Tardiphaga > Tardiphaga sp. 42S5. The sequence continues at coordinate 2,806,751 of NZ_CP139027.1, forward strand.
GAGGCATAGAGATGGGTGATGCCAAGCGCCTTCAGATAGGAGACGATGCCCGCGGTGGCATCGAAATCGAAATCCTTGGTGAGTTGAATACGGTAGGTCGCGACGGGAATCGCAGGAGCCATTATCTATCTCCGATCCGCCATATGACGGACCACGGCGTCCCCACGCCGGTGGTAGTGTTGCCCCAAATTGTTGTGCCTGTGCTCGGCGGTGCTGCGTTGACGGCCTTGTCGGAAAGATTGGCCGTGAGATGCAGCCTGCTGCCGTCACCCATCTTCCAGAAGGCCGTGAGCAAACCGTCGTCGCTCGCCTCAGCCTGGCCGAACCGTGCGCCAGCGAGGCGCGGCACGATGTGCTGCTTGCGCAATGCGAGCAGCTCGCGAACCAGCGTCAGCCGCGTCTTACCCGTGGTCGTTTCGCGATTGCTCCAATCGACAAAGGCCGAGCGGAACGAGCTCTCGTCCAGCGGATCGGGAATCTCGTCGCCATATTTTTCGTAGGCGCTGGCGAATTCCTTCTTGCGGCCATTGCGTACGGCATTGGCGAGATCGCCTTCGAAATCGCAGAAAAACGGGAATGGCACCTTCGAGCCCCATTCCTCGCCCTGAAACAGCATCGGCACCATCGGCACCAGCAATGTAATGGCCAGTGCAGCTTCGATGGCCTTGGGCTTGGCCAAGGTCTCCAGCCGATCGCCAAGCGCGCGATTGCCGATCTGGTCGTGGTTCTGCAGGAAATTCACGAAGGCCGCCGGTGCGAGTTCGCCTGATGGTTCACCGCGCGGTGCGCCGTCGCGATGCGCCGACGACTGGCCCTGATAGGCGAAGCCCGAGCCCAGCGCCCGTACGATATGATCGAGCGGCTTCGGTGCGTAGTCGCTGTAATAGCCCTTGTCCTCGCCGGTGAGCAGCACGTGCCAGGCATGGTGATAGTCGTCGTTCCACTGCGCGCGATATTTGCCGCGCGGCGGGTTGGTGGCGGGATCGAGCAGAGTGGCGCGGTTGTCGTCGTTCTCGAGCACCAGATGGATCAGCCGGCCGGTGTCGGCGGCTAGCTTGCCGACCTCGCGGCTCAGCTCGTGCAGCATCGGGATCTCGCCCTGTTCGGGGATCGCATGCACGGCATCGAGCCGTAGCCCGTCGAAGCGATAGTCGCGCAGCCACGCCACGGCATTCTCGATCGCGTAGGCCCGCACCTCCGGCAGGTGATAGTTGATCGCCGAGCCCCACGGCGTATGCGCATCGCCGAAGAAGGACGGCGCATACTGCCCGATGTAATTCCCTTCCGGGCCGAAGTGGTTATAGACGACGTCCAGAAACACCGTCAGCCCACGCAGATGCGCCTCGTCGATCAGCGCCTTCAGATCGTCCGGGCGGCCGAACATCGCGTCCGGCGCATACCACAGCACACCGTCATAACCCCAGTTGCGCTTGCCGGCGAAATCGGCCAGCGGCATCAATTCGAGCGCGGTGATCCCCGTCGCCACAAGGTGATCGAGCTTCTCGATCATCGCGCGATAGGTGCCCTGCGGCGTAAAGGTACCGACATGGGTTTCAATCAGCACGGTCTCTTCCCACGGCCGCCCGCGCCAGTCGGTCGCGCGCCACGGATAGGCCTTGTGGTTGATCACTTCGGAAGGGCCGGCGATATCGTTCGGCTGAAAGCGGGAGCCGGGGTCGGGCACGTCGGTCTTGCCGTCGATCCTGAAGCGATAGGTGGCGCCGGCTTTCACATCGGAAATCTCGGCGGCGAACCAGCCGTCATCGCCGGGCGTCAAGGGATGGGATTGATCGCCAAGTACCACGTCGACGCGTTGCGCCGCCGGCGCCCAGAGGCGGAAGATCGCGCCTTTCTCGGTCAGCCGTGGTCCGAACGAATGAGCGCTCATGCTGGCGTCCCCGCAAAGGCAAGCACCGAGCGCGCTGGCGCATCGATGTCGCTGCCGGGGGGCAGGATAGCGATCGAGAGCTTTTCGTCGGCGGTGTTTAGCACCTGCCGCCAGTTCTTGTATTCCAGCATCTTCGGCAGCTTGAACGGAATGCCTTCGGGCGCTGCGTTCAGCACGATGAAGATCGGATTGGTGTTGTCGCCGGAAGCGCTAAGCACATAGGACAGGAAGCGCCCGTCTGGAAACGCCCAGTCCGTCTCGGTCATCTCGTCGGCCGAGGGCGTCAGCCACAGCACGCCATAGGTGCCATCGGCGCGGCGACCGTCGAGCCAGCGTTGCGTGGTGATCTGCGGAAAGCGCTGTCGCAGCTGCGCCATATGGCCGATGAAGTCGGTGAGATCGTCGTCCTTATCACCGAGATTGTCCCAGCCGACCCAGCCGATCTCGTTGTCCTGACAATAGGCATTGTTGTTGCCGCCCTGGGTATTACCGACCTCGTCGCCGGCCAGCAGCAGCGGCACGCCCTGCGCGAGGAACAGACAGGCGAGCTGGTTCTTGCGCAGCTGCCGGCGCAGCGCCAGCAGCTCGGGATCATCGGTCTGGCCCTCGACGCCGAAATTGTTGCTCAGATTGTCGCTGGAGCCATCGCGATTGTCCTCGCCATTGGCCTCGTTGTGCTTCTCGTTATAGGCAAACAGGTCGGCTAGCGGGAAACCGTCATGTACGGTGACATGGTTGATGCCAGCGCGCTGCTTGCGGCCGTCATGGTTGAACACGTCTGACGAACCTGTCATGCGACTGGACACTTCGCCGATCAGCGAGCCTTCGCCGCTCCAGTAGCGGCGCATGGCGCTGCGATATTTGTCGTTCCATTCCGACCACTGCGATGGGAACGCACCAACCTGGTAGCCGCCCATGCCGAGATCCCAGGGTTCGGCGACCATTTTGACGTTCGCGAGGACAGGGTCCTGCCGGATGGCGGTGAGGAAACCGCTATTGCGATCGAAACCATTCGGCCCGCGGGCCAGCGTGGTTGCAAGGTCGAAACGAAAGCCATCCACGTGACACACCTCAACCCAGTAGCGTAATGAATCCATCACCATCTGCAACACGCGCGGATGCGTAAGGTTCATCGAGCTGCCACAGCCCGTGAAGTCGTCATAGAATCGTGGATTGTCCGGCATCAGCCAGTAATAGGAGGCGTTGTCGATGCCGCGATAACTCAGCGTCGGGCCGAGATGATTGCCTTCGGCGGTGTGGTTATAGACCACGTCGAGCATCACCTCGATGCCCGCATCATGCAGCCGCGCGACCGTCGTGCGGAACGCATCGAGCGGATTGTCGGTGCCGTAGCGCGCTTCCGGTGCGAAGAAGGAGAGGGTGTTGTAACCCCAGTAATTCACCAGCTTCATTTCCACCAGCCGGCGGTCATCGACAAAGCTGTGCACCGGCAGCAGCTCGATGGTGGTGACGCCAAGCCGTTTGAGATGCTCGATCATTGACGGCGACGACAGTCCGCGATAGGTGCCGCGCAGTCCTGGCGGCACGTCCTTGCGGGTCTGCGTCAGGCCCTTCACATGGGCCTCATAGATGATCGTGTCTTCCCACGGCACGCTCGGGCGTGCTTCCTTGCGACCCCAATTGAAGGTCTCGTCGACCACCACGGCCTTCGGCATGCCGCGTGCATTGTCGCGGCGGTCGAAGGAGAGGTCCTCGCGCGACGAGCCGGTGCGATAGCCGAAATGTGCATCGCTCCAGACGAGACGCCCGGCCAGTTTCTTGGCATAGGGGTCGAGCAGCAGTTTGTGCGCATTGAAGCGATGCCCATGCTCCGGTTCATAGGGCCCGTGCACGCGATAGCCATAGAGCTGGCCCGGCGAGACATCGTTGAGATAGCCGTGAAAGACGTGCTCGTTATATTCCGGCAGTTCGATGCGCTCGAGCTCGCGCCGCCCCTGACTGTCGAACAGACACAGTTCGACCTTGGTGGCGTTCGCAGAGAACAAGGCAAAGTTGGTCCCCCGTCCGTCCCAGCTTGCGCCGAGGCGGGAGGGCATGCCGGCGGATAGTCTCATGCTCTAGAATTCCGGTACGAGAAAGAGTGCGGCCAGCGGTGGAAGGGTCAGACTGAGTTCGGGGACAAGCCCCTTGGCAATGACTTCGCCCGAATTTCCGACATTGCTGCCGCCATAATGCGCGGCATCGGAATTCAACACCTCGCGCCAGGCGCCGGTGAACGGCACGCGGACGCGGTAATCGTGATAGACGTTGGGCGAGAAGTTCACCACCACGAGGCACTGCGTGCGCGGATTGGCGCCCTTGCGCAGCCAGGCGAAGACGTTGTTGCCGGCATCGTCGGTGATCATCCATTCGAAACCGGCGGGATCGCAATCGAGTTCGTGCAGCGCCGGCTGGTTGCGATACAGCTCGTTGAGATCGCGGATCAGCGAATGGATGCCGGCATGCTTGTCCTGCTCCAGTAGGTGCCAGTCCAGCGAGGTATCGTGATTCCATTCGCGCTCCTGGGCAAATTCACAGCCCATGAACATCAGCTTCTTGCCGGGATGGCCGAACATGAGGGAATAATACGCGCGCAGATTGGCGAACCGCTGCCAGTCGTCGCCCGGCATGCGGCCCAGGATGGACCGCTTGCCGTGCACCACTTCGTCATGAGAGAGCGGCAGCACGAAATTTTCCGAGAAGGCATATTGCAGCCCGAACAAGATGTCGTTGTGTTGATACTTGCGATAGATCGGATCCTTGCTGATGTAATTCAGCGTGTCATGCATCCAGCCCATATTCCACTTGTAGCCGAAGCCCAGTCCGCCGAATTCGACGGGACGCGATACTTGCGGCCATGCAGTGGATTCCTCCGCTGCAGTGGTCGCATTCGGGAATTTCGCGAAGACTTCGGTGTTGAAGCGGCGCAGGAAGCTGACGGCCTCGATATTCTCGCGACCGCCATATTTGTTCGGAATCCAGGCGCCGGCTTCGCGGCTGTAATCGAGATACAGCATCGAGGCGACGGCATCGACGCGCAGCCCATCCACATTGTAACGCTCAAGCCAGAACAGCGCGTTGGAGACGAGGAAGTTGACGACTTCGGTGCGGCCGTAATTGTAGATCAGCGTGCCCCAGTCCATGTGCCGGCCCTGCAGCGGGTTGGCATGTTCATAAAGGGCCGTGCCGTCGAAATTGCCGAGGCCATGCGGATCATCCGGGAAGTGCCCGGGCACCCAGTCGAGCAGCACGCCGAGCCCCTCGGCATGACAGGCGTCGATCAGCAATGCGAATTCTGCCGGCGTGCCGAAGCGGCTCGTCGGCGCATACATGCCGGTCGGCTGATAGCCCCAGGAGCCGTCAAACGGATGCTCGTTGACCGGCAGGAATTCCACATGGGTGAAGCCAAGATCGCGGGCATAGCGCGGCAGCGTCTCTGCGAGGTCGCGATAAGTCAGCCATTCATTGTCGCCCTTGCGGCGCCACGAGCCCAGATGCACCTCATAGATCGACATTGGCTTGTTCAGCGCATTGATGTGATCCGGGGCAGGGCGCGGATGCGGGATCCTGGTTTCGTCGAGCACGATGGACGCCGTGGAGGGCCGCAGTTCGGCGGCGAAGGCCATCGGGTCGGATTTTTGCGTCAACTGACCATGCGGGCCGATGATGTCGAACTTGTAGTGATCGCCGGGCGTGGCTCCGGGAACGAACAGCTCCCAGTAGCCGGCACCGCGCACGCGCATGGGATGACGCCGCGCATCCCAGAAATTAAAATCGCCGACCACGCTGACACGCTTCGCATTGGGCGCGAGCACCACAAATCCGACGCCGCTGACGCCTTCAAGCACCATCGGATGGGCGCCGAGCTTGTCATAGAGCCGCTGATGGGTGCCTTCGCCGAGCAGATAGAGATCGAACTCGGTCAGGATCGGCGGAAAGCGATAAGGATCGTCAAGATCGACGGATCTGTCGCCATAGCGCGCCCGCAGTTGATACTTGGTCGAGCCATTAGCCAGCGCGCCTACAAACAGCCCGGCGTCATGCACGCGTTCTAATGCCGTCGTCGCACCGTGATCGTCGATGGCATCGACCTTCACGGCTTCCGGCAGGAAAGCGCGCACGACCGTCTTATCGGCTTCCTTGTGGGGGCCGAGATAGTGAAATGGATCGGAGTGGCGGCCTTCGACGATTGCGTAAGCCTCGGCGGGCAAATTTGTCATACGGCTTCCTCAGAATACTGGTTCAGAATGCGCAGAATGCCAGTCAGTGGCACCCGCAGCCAATCTGGCCGATGCGCAAGTTCGTATTCGATTTCGTAGAGCGCCTTTTCCAGAAGGAAGAAGTTCAGCATTTCCTTGGTGGCTCCCGCGTCTGCCGGCCACAGCCGCGCATCAGTCATGGTCTCGCGATAGGCGTCAACGAACGCCGTGGTGGCACGTTCCCGCCAGGCGTCCAGTGCCGCAGCCAGCTTGCCGGTGTCGTCCGAAGTTACCTTGAGTGCGCGTTCCAGCGCTGCCGTTGCCGAATAATCGATCGAGCGAATGAGCCCGGCGATATCACGTGCAGCGGGCGCCTTGCGGCGGCGCTCATCGATCGACCTGCGCGGTTCACCCTCGAAGTCGATGATGAAGATATCATCCTTGACGATCAGCATCTGGCCGAGATGGAAATCACCGTGATGGCGGATCTTCAGTCCGTCGATATTCTCCGGCAGCAGCTCAGTCAGCCACCCCCGCAAGCCGTGGCGCAGTTCCAGTACCTGATCGATCAGTGCGCGATCCGAATCCCTTGCAGCATTGCGACGTTGGGCGAGCGCACTAAATACCGGCTCCGCACGCGTGACGATTTCATTGATCCAGAGCCTGATATCGTCAGGCGACGTCGGCTCCGGCTTGAAATCCGGGATGTCGTCGCGGCTGGCCAGCGCCATCTGCATCTCGGCGACGCGGCGGCCGGTCTGCGACATATAGAGCAGATACGGCACCTGCTCTTCACTGTGCGGGGCGTGGTCATCCGCCGCCAGCAGGCGCTGCTCATCGGCGAAACGGTCGAGATAGGCCGATGTCACCGTCCAGGCATCGCCCTGATTCTGCACGAAGGCATGCACGATGGCGACGGCGGTGCGTTGATCGCCCTCGACCAGTTCGACACTGCCAAGCAAAGCCGGCGTATTGGTGAAGCCGGCGATATCCGTCAGGAAACGGCTGACCTCGATCTCCGGATTGATGCCGGCCTGCAGCTTGCGATAGATCTTCACGACATAGTCGTTGTCGACCAATGCAGTGCTGTTGGACTGTTCGGTTTCGACCGCACGGATGTTCTCCAGCGGCGCAGCCGGCTTTTCGGCAAGCTTGGTCGTTGGCCGGAATTCCAGACGGTTGCCCTCTTCTTCGACGGTCAGTGAAATGCGCAAATTGTGCAGCAGCAGCGCAATGAAGATGTGGTCGGTGGCGACATCGAGCAGGGTGCCTTCGCGTGCGCCCTGGCGGACAGCGGCAAAGGCTTTCGGATTGTAGCGTTCACGGTCGAAGCGGGTCCACTCGATCTGCATGGGCAGCAGATAGCGCGTCGCCACATTGCGCTGCGTGGTTTCGAAGAACACCAGCCATGGGCGGTTGTCGCCGATCTCGCAGAACGGGATCGCGCCGGTGAGCATGGGCTGGATCGCCTTTGGCTGTCGCTCCGGATACCAGCGGCTGCGCGCCAGGAAGGAAGGCAGCACGTCGCGCTCGAACACACCGCGCGTACGGGCGAGAGTCATCCAGGTCGAGCCGAGCGGCACCACCAGCGTTTCGAATTCCGGTACCACCGGCGGCTGCGAATGTTCGGAGACATCGCGGAGCTGCAGCTGGAACCAGTAGAAACCGTAAGGCGCCAGCGTAATCATGTAAGGCAGATCGCCGATCGGCGGGAATTTGGTGCGGCCGAGCATTTCCAGCGGCACGCGTTCCTTCCACGGCGACAGATCGAGTTCGGTGGCCTGCGCGGCGCGCGACAGGTTGGCGACGCAGAGGATCGCTTCGTCGCCGAGTTGGCGCACATAAGCGAGAACGGAGCGGTTGTCGGGGCGGATGAAGGTCATGGTGCCGCGGCCGAAAGCCAGCGTCGATTTCCTGACAGCAATGAGGCGCTTGGTCGCCGACAGCAGCGATGACAGGCTGCGCGACTGCGCCTCCACGTTCACGGACTCGTAGCCGTAGATCGGATCCATGATCGGCGGTGCGTAGAGCCGCGCGGGATCGGCGCGCGAGAAGCCGCCATTACGGTCCGGCGCCCATTGCATCGGTGTGCGCACGCCGTTGCGGTCGCCGAGATAGATATTGTCGCCCATGCCGATCTCATCGCCGTAATAGATGATCGGCGTGCCGGGAAACGACAGCAACAATGAATCCAGCAGCTCGATCTTGCGGCGGTCGTTGTCCATCAAAGGCGCCAGGCGACGGCGAATGCCGACATTGATGCGGGCACGCGGATCGTTCGCATAGGTCGACCACAGATAGTCGCGCTCGACGTCGGTGACCATTTCCAGCGTCAGCTCGTCGTGATTGCGCAGGAACATCGCCCACTGGCAGTCGCCGGGAATGTCCGGCGTCTGGCGCATGATGTCGGTGATCGGGAAGCGGTCCTCCTGCGCCAGCGCCATATAGATGCGCGGCATCAGCGGGAAGTGATACGCCATGTGGCATTCGTCGCTGTTGCCGAAATATTCCTGCACGTCCTCCGGCCATTGATTGGCCTCGGCGAGCAGAAGCTTGCCCGGCGCATAGGCATCGAGCTCGGCGCGCAGATGTTTGATGACCTTGTGCGTTTCCGGCAGGTTCTCGTTATTGGTACCGTCGCGCTCGACAAGATAGGGGATCGCGTCCAGACGGAAGCCATCGACGCCGGCATCCAGCCAGCGTTTCATCACCTGCACCACGGCAGAGACGACGCGCGGATTGTCGAAATTCAAATCCGGCTGATGCGAGAAGAAGCGGTGCCAGTAATAGGCCTTGGCTTCCGGATCCCAGGTCCAGTTCGATTTTTCGGTATCGGTAAAGATGATCCGGGTGCTCTGATATTTCTGGTCGGTGTCGCTCCAGACATACCAGTTGCGCGCACTGGAGCCGGCCGGGCTGCGGCGGGCGCGCTTGAACCAGTCATGCTGGTCCGACGTGTGATTGATGACGAGTTCGGTAATCACGCGCAGGCTACGGCGCTTGGCTTCGTGGATGAAGCGCTTGAAGTCCTTCATCGTGCCGAAGTCGGGATGGATCGAACCATAGTCGGCGATGTCGTAGCCGTCGTCGCGGCCCGGCGACGGATAGAACGGCATCAGCCAGATGGTGGTGACGCCGAGATCCTGCAGGTAATCCAGCTTCTCGGTCAGGCCGATAAAGTCGCCGATTCCGTCATGGTTGCTGTCAGCGAAGGTCTTCACATGCAGCTGATAGATGATGGCGTCCTTGTACCAGAGCTTGTCGATCTCCTCGGCGCGCTGTTTCGCTTTAACGTCGATATCGGTCATTACGTTCATGTCAACGCTTTCAGGCGAGGCAACGGAAGAAGATGGCGGGATCGCGCTGGGGATCGAGACGCAAGCGGATGCCGCCCCATTCGACGCCATGGCGCTCGCCGGTAATGATGTTCTCGACGGCGGCGACATTGCGCTTTTCGCCATCGACCGTGACTTGCGTGTCGATCGGCAGCCAGAATTCATAAGGATCTCGCGACAGCGCGATGGCGCCGGCGACTGTATTGGCGCCGTCGACCGACTGCTTCACGAAGCCGATGATGTTGTCGTTGTCGACCGGCATGAAGCGCAGGTTCGATGTCTGCTGCAGCGCCGAGTTGGCGCGGCGCGCGTGATTGAGCGCGGTGATGTAGGGCTTGATATTGCCCGGCGCATTCCAGTCGCGGGTCCTGATCTCGTATTTCTCCGAGTTCAGATATTCCTCCTTGCCCGGGATGGCCTCGTGTTCGAGCAGTTCGAAGCCGTTATAGATGCCATAGGTCGACGACAGCGCGGCCGCCAGTGCCACGCGCGCCTTGAACATCCAGGCTTCGCCGGATTGCAGGTGATAGGGCAGGATGTCCGGCGTGTTGACGAAGAAGTTCGGTCGATAGAACTCGCGCTCCGGATAGCCGCACAGTTCGTTGAGATACTGCTCGATCTCCCACTTCGCGGTGCGCCAGGTGAAATAGGTATAGCTCTGCGAGAAGCCGAGCTTGGCGAGGCCCTTCATCAGCTTCGGGCGCGTGAAGGCCTCCGCCAGAAACAGCGCATCGGGGTGCTTTAGCTGCACCTCGTGGATCGCCCATTCCCAGAACCGCAACGGCTTGGTGTGCGGATTGTCGATGCGGAAGATCTTGACGCCCTGGTCGCACCAGAACAGCAGCATGTCGCGGAGCGCATTCCACAGCGATCCCGCGTCCTCGCAGTCGAAGTCCGGATTGTGGATGTCTTCGTATTTTTTCGGCGGGTTCTCGGCATATTTCATCGAACCGTCCGGCCGGCGCTTGAACCAGTCCGGATGGTCCTTGACCCACGGATGATCCGGCGAGCATTGCACGGCCACGTCGATCGCCACTTCCAGACCATGCTCTTTGCACGCAGCGATCAGCGCATGGAAATCCTCCATGGTGCCGAGCTGCGGATGCAATGCGTCATGGCCGCCCTCGGCGCCGCCAATGGCATAGGGGCTGCCGACATCGCCGGGCTCGGAGGTCAGTGAATTGTTCTTGCCCTTGCGGTTTGTCTTGCCGATGGGGTGGATCGGCGTGAAATACAGCACGTCGAAGCCCATCGCCTGCACGTCGGGCAGGCGGGCAATACAGTCGCGGAACGTGCCATGCTGGCCGGGCACCGTGCTCTGGCTGCGCGGCACCATCTCGTACCATGCGCCGCTGCGGGCACGCTCACGGTCGATCATCAGCGGCAGCAGCGGCGAGCGCGTCAGGTCCGGGCGCAACTGTGCCTCGCCCATGGCGGTGCGCAGCTCAGGTGACAGCAGCGGCTCATTGTCGCCGGTCTGCAGGAAATTCTCGCATTGCTTGACGATGAGCGCCGAAGCCTCGGGCCCGCCATTCTGGGCCTTGGTCATCAGACCGGCGCCTTCCAGCGCATCCAGCGTGACATCCTGTCCCGCCTTCAGCTTCAGTTCGAAGCCGTGGCGCCAGGTCGCGAATTCGTCGGTCCAGGCCTCGATCGCATACACATAGCGTCCGATGCCATCGGGGATGAATGAGCCGCCCCAGCGGTCGTTCACTTCCAGCGTCATCGGGACCCGATTCCACTCGCGGTCCTGCTCGCGGCGCCAGACGATGGCTGCGGCAATGATCTCGTGACCATCGCGGTACAGGTCGGCATAGACAGCGACAGGTTCGCCCACGATGCGTTTGACCGGAAAGCGGCCAGCGTCGATGATCGGATAGATGTTTTCGATATGGAAAGCCCCGCCGATACCGGCGGTGTCCACGATTTGCGATGTTCTGTTCACGGTGATGCCATCATGAGGTGTCGTCCCTGTTCGATTTTTCAAAAAGAGACGGTGCGATCATATACAAAGCCCCGTGACAGGGGTTTGGTTCCCCATGGAACTCAGCTTAGATCGACGCGTTGAAATCGGCTATCCTCTTCCGCAAATTCAGAAATTTCCCAGCAACTTTCGATTGTTGCTCTGCAAACAGCGTGCCGAATGGACCTTTTCACCAAAGCTGCCGAACTCGGAATCCAGACCGGTTTTCACGACGGTCAGGGCCAGTGGCACACCACGGGCGAAGCTGCCCTGAAGCTCATTCTGGACGCCATGCCGGTGCGCACGCCGCATCGCTTCGTGGCGAGTCCGGTCGTGGTCCGGGCCGGCGAGGGTGCCCGCACGGTCCTCAATGAGGCTGCCACGTTTCCCCTGACCTGGAAAATTCTCGACGGGGTTAAGGTTATCGCCGAGGGAACGACGGAGGGACGCGAGATCACCTGGCCGCGCGATCTGCCGGTCGGCGTGCACCGGCTCAGGCTGGTCGACGCCAAGAAATTCCCCGAGGAGGCGCCGTTCATCGTCGCGCCGTCCAAGGCATTTCCCGGGACCTTCGATCGCTCCTGGATTCTCGCCGTACAGCTCTACGGCGTGCGCTCCGAGCGCAACTGGGGCATCGGCGACTTCACCGATCTGCAGGACCTGATCAGACTGGCCGCCAGTATCGGCGCCGGCGGCGTCGGTCTCAACCCGCTGCATGCGCTGTTCGACGACAGGCCGGCCGAATGCAGCCCGTATTCGCCGAACAGCCGGCTGTTTCTCAATCCGCTCTATATCGACGTCGAGGCGCTGCCCGAATATGCGGCGAACGATAGCGGCGACACGCTGGCTGAGATGCGCGCCAGCAAGTTCGTCGACTATGTCGATATCGCCGCGGTCAAGTCGACAGCGATGCGTGCCGCCTTTGAGACATTTTATGCCGATCCGACATCCGAGCGTCAGAAGGCCTTTGCCGCATTCCGCGCCGAGCGCGCGCCGCTGCTGACGCGCTTCGCCTGTTTCGAGGTGCTGCGGCATCAGCAGCAGACCGCGTGGTGGGACTGGCCGTCGGAATGGCTGCTGCCCGATGACGCGACCTGCGGCGCCTTCCGCGCCGGACCGGACGGCAAGGACGTGGCTTACATCGAATACGTGCAGTGGAATGCCGACCTGCAGCTCAAGGCCTGTTTCGATCTCACCATCAAGCTCGGTATGCCCGTCGGCCTCTATCTCGACGTCGCGGTCGGCGTGCAGTCCGGCGGCTTCGATGCCTGGAACGAGCAGATCGCGATCTCGCGTCATCTGTCAGTCGGTGCGCCGCCCGACGCGCTGCAGCCCGCCGGGCAGAACTGGGGTCTCGCGGGCTTCAATGCGGCGGGGCTGGAAGTGCAGGGCTTCGCGCCGTTCAAGGACATGCTGCGCGCCTCGATGCGCTATGCCGGCGCCGTCAGGCTCGATCACGTGCTCGGCCTCAATCGGCTTTACGTTGTGCCGCATGGCTACGACGCCGACAACGGCGCCTATGTGAAGATGCCGCTGGAAGCGCTGCTGGCGGTGGCGGCGCAGGAGAGCGTCGCCAATCGCTGCGTGGTGATCGGTGAGGACCTAGGTACCGTGCCGGACGGCTTCCGCGATCATCTCGCATCCTGGGGCATCTGGTCGTATCTGGTGATGATGTTCGAGCGTGATGAACGCTATGCCTTCCGCGGCGTCGATTATTACCAGCCGAATGCGCTGGTCACGTTCAACACCCACGATCTGCCGACCTATGCCGGCTGGCGCAGCCTGCACGATCTGCAGCTGAAGCGCTCGCTGGGCATCGATCCCGGCGAGAGCGATGATGCCCGCCGTTACGCGTTGCAGATGCTCGGCGAGGCGCTGCGAACCCAGGGCATCAATACCGAAGACTTCTACGCTGTCGCTCACTTTCTCGCGCGCACGCGGACCCGTTTGCTGGCCGTGGCGTTGGAAGACCTGTTGGGTGTGATCGATCAGCCGAATATTCCCGGCACCATCAATGAGCATCCGAACTGGCGGCAGCGGCTGCCGACCACGGTGGAGACGATGGCCACGTCGATCGATCGTGACGCGCTGCACATTGCAACCGCGGACAGGAGTTTGTCCGCATTGACGTAAATTTTGTCAGGTGGCGGAAAGACATTGTACAGCAATATCGAAGATTACGCGCTGATCGGCGATTGTGAGACCGCCGCTCTCGTCAACCGCAACGGATCGATCGACTGGCTGTGCTGGCCGGCCTTCGATTCCGACGCCTGCTTTACCGCGCTGCTCGGCACCAAGGATCACGGCCGCTGGCAAATCACGCCCGACGCTCCGATCACGGCATGCAAACGGCGCTATCGCGGCGACTCCCTCATTCTGGAAACCACGCTGGAGACGGACGACGGCGCCATCACGCTGATCGACTTCATGCCGCCGCGCGGCGCTGCCTCTGATGTGGTGCGCATTGTCCGCGGCGATCGCGGCACGGTGACGGTCCGGATGGAGCTGATCATCCGCTTCGGATTCGGCGCGGCCATCCCCTGGGTGAAGCGCGACAAGGACGGCGGAGTGCTGGCGATTTGCGGGCCCGACATGACCGTGCTGCACACGCCCGTCGAGACCCATGGCGAGAACCTCACGACCGTCGCGAAATTCGAAGTCAAACAGGGCGACAGCGTCCCGTTCGTGCTGACCTATGGGCCTTCGCATCTCAAAGTGCCAGCGCCGATCAATGTCGACGAGGCGCTGAAGGACACCGAGGAATTCTGGAAGGAATGGAGCAGCCGCTGCACCTACAAAGGCGAGCACCGCGATCTCGTGATGCGCTCGCTGATCACGCTGAAGGCGCTGATCTATGCGCCGTCCGGCGGCATTGTCGCGGCGCCGACCACGTCGCTGCCCGAAAAGCTCGGCGGCTCCAGAAATTGGGACTATCGCTTCTGCTGGCTGCGCGATGCGACATTCACGCTGTTGGTGCTGATGAACAGCGGCTACACGGATGAAGCGCGCGCCTGGTATCGCTGGCTGCTGCGCGCCGTCGCCGGCGCACCGGCCGAGATGCAGATCATGTATGGCATCATGGGCCAGCGCCGCCTGCTCGAATGGGAGGCCGACTGGCTGCCCGGCTATGGCGGCGCGCTGCCTGTGCGCGTGGGCAATGCTGCGCATGCGCAGCTGCAGCTCGACGTCTATGGCGAGTTGATTGATGCCTTCCACCAGACCCGCGTTGCCAAACTCGATCTCGAGGATGGCACCTGGGCGGTAGAATGCGAGATCCTCGAACATCTCGCTTCTGTCTGGAACAAGCCCGATCACGGCATCTGGGAGCGCCGCGGCCCCGGCAAGCACTATGTGCTGTCGAAAGTCGGTTGTTGGGTTGCGTTCGACCGCGCCATCAAGAGTGCCGAGAGCTTCAATCTCAAAGGCCCCGTCGACACGTGGAAGGCGCTGCGCAAGGAGATTCATCGCGATGTCTGCGAGAAAGGGTTCGATCCCCGCGAAAACACCTTCGTGGAATCCTATGGTTCGGACGTGCTCGACGGCGCCATTCTGCTGCTGCCAGCTCTGGGTTTTCTTCCGGCCGACGATCCTCGCGTGAAGGGCACGATCGCAGCGGTCGAGAAATATCTGATACGCGACGGCTTCGTGCTGCGCCATGATCCACGCGAGGTCACCGGCGAGGTGCAGCCCGCCGAGGGTGCGTTCCTCGCCTGCAGCCTGTGGCTGGCCGAGGCCTATATCAAGATGGGTGAGATCGCCAAGGCGGAAGAACTCTTCAATCGCGTCGTCGCGATCGCCAATGATGTCGGGCTGCTGGCGGAAGAATATGACAGCGGCGTTAAACGCCAGACCGGCAACTTCCCGCAGGCGCTGACCCATATCGCGTTGATCGCCGTGGCGCATAATCTGGCGAGCGCCAAGCGTCCGCAGGAGAAGAAGGTGGAGCGGGCGAAGTAG
The DNA here is from genome assembly GCF_034044155.1 of Tardiphaga sp. 42S5. Classification (NCBI taxonomy): domain Bacteria; kingdom Pseudomonadati; phylum Pseudomonadota; class Alphaproteobacteria; order Hyphomicrobiales; family Nitrobacteraceae; genus Tardiphaga; species Tardiphaga sp. 42S5. The sequence continues at coordinate 2,822,093 of NZ_CP139027.1, forward strand.
CTCTGAGACGGGGGCGCTCTTTCTTATCCCTCCCCCGCGCGAAGCGAAGCTTCGCTAGGCGGGAGGGTGGCCGGCCGTAAGGACGGTCGGGTGGGGGTGGTGCCACAAGCTCCGAGCTGCGGAGACACCCCACCCCGGCCTAGCGGCCGACCCATGGCGGACGAATTCGTCCGCCAGACCCCAACTGCGCGCAGCTTCGCTACGCTTAGGGGAGGGAAGCCACGGGCGCTGGAGCGCCTCAGCCGCCCGCATTCCTCTTCAAAATCATCTCCACGGCGCCCGCAAAACCTTCCTCCTCATTCGACGTCGTCACATCCGTCGCCTGCTTCTTCACATCGTCACTCGCATTGCCCATCGCCACCGACATACCTGACACCTTGAACATCGGCAGGTCGTTGCGCATGTCGCCGATGGTGGCGATGGCCTCAAGGGAGATGCCGAGGCGCTGCGCCATCGCCTGCACGAAGGTGCCCTTGCTCTGATTGGGCGGCGTGACGTCGAGATAATAGTTTTGCGAGCGCACCGCGACAGCCGTATCGCCCAGCGCCTTCTGCATCGCGCCCTCGCAGCGTTCCAGCAATGGAAAATCCTGGCTCGCACCGACGATCTTGCAGGCCTTGGCGAGATAGGGCGAGAAGTCATCCACCATCACGGCGTCATGTTGAATGGTGTCGCGCTCGTGCGGCACATATTTGCCGTCGTCGCGCTTGATCACCCATTCGTCATTGGTGAAAATCCAGATATCGACGCCGTGGTCTTCCAGCACTTCAATGGCGCGCTTGGTCGCAGCTTCCGGGATCAGGTGCTGCACGATCGGCTTGAGGTCGCCGTCCACCATGGAGCTGCCATTGAACGGGCCGATCGGCAGCGTGATCCCCAGTGGCTTGACCAGGAAACGCATGCCGACGGGCGGGCGGCTCGACGTGATCGTGAAGCCGATGCCGGCGTCTTCCAGTTTCTTCACGGCCGCCTTGGCTGTGTCGGTGAGGCGTTTGTCGTGGGTGACGAGCGTACCGTCGACATCGGACACCACGAGAGCGATTTTGGTCATGGTTTGATCCTTCAGGTCGGCAGTTGTTTGATGATGGCGGAGACGATGCCGTCGACATCGTCGTCGATGGATACTGTCATCGGGCGTTCGTCTGGGCCGGGGATTTCGAGCGTCTTGAACTGGCTGTCGAGCAGCGTGGGCGGCATGAAATGATTCTTCCGCGCCGCCATGCGCTTGGCGATTAGCTCCTTGGAGCCGTCGAGATAGACGATGCGAATGTCGTCGCGGCCGTGCAATAGCAGACCGCGATAGGCGCGCTTGAGCGCAGAACAGGCGACGACAAGCTTTTGGCCATCGGCGGTGACGCGGTCGATCTCGTCGGCAATGGCCTGCAGCCAGGGCCAGCGATCGTCGTCGGTGAGTGGCTGGCCCGCGCGCTGCTTCTCGATATTTGCCTTCGGGTGAAAATCATCGCCATCAGCGAAACGCCAACCGAGACGATCCGCCAGGGCCTTTCCGATCGAGCTCTTGCCTGAGCTGGAGACGCCCATCACCACCAGAGCCTTGGGTGCCAGGGCCTTGAGCGCGGTGTCAGCCACGCGCGTCGTCCGGGAGGGCGGCCTTGTCGCACAGCCACACGGTTTCGCCGTCCGACCGCGCGCGATTGGCTGGCAGATCCTCGCCCTTCAGCACCCGCGTCAGGATCGCGCGCTTGTCCTCGCCGCTCATCAGGAACAGCATCTCGCGGCATGAGGCGAGTGCCGGCAGCGTCAGGCTGACGCGCGGCACGAAAGGCTTCACATGGGCTTCGGGCACGCCGACAACCCAGCGGTCCTTGATCTCGATGGCTGGATAGCTTGGAAATAGCGACGCCACGTGGCCGTCGGGGCCGACGCCGAGCAACACCAGATCGAACAGCGGTTTGGCTTTATCGAGCTTGTCGGCTCCGTAGAACAACTGCAGCTCGCGCGTATAGAGCGCAGCGGCTTCATCCGGATTCGCCGCATCGGTCTTGATCGGGTGCACATTCGCAAGCGGCGCGCATGTATCCAGAAACGCAGTTCGCGCCATGGTCATGTTGTTGAGCGGATCGCTTGAAGGAACGAAGCGGTCGTCGCCGATGAACCAGTGTACGCGATCCCAGGGGATCTCGCTGCGGTAAGGCTCGGTAGCGAGCAACTCATAGAGACGCTTCGGGCTCGATCCGCCGGTCATGCAGATGGCGATGCGGCCGGGATTGGCTTCGATGCGCTCGATCAGCCGGTCGGCTGCGGTTTCGGCGAGAGCCACCGCATCCTCGACCACGACGATATGGCGATTGGGCGCTGTCATGGCGTCAGCTCAGCACGCGCCAGCTACGACCATCGCGCTTGAGCAGGTCGTTGGCTTCCTCGGGACCTTCGCTGCCGGCGTTGTAGGTCTTTAGCCCATCCTTGCCGGCCTTCTTCCAGGCATCGAGGAACGGCTGTACGGCACGCCAGCCGGCTTCCACGCTGTCGGCGCGCTGGAACAGGATGTTGTCGCCGATCATGCAGTCATAGATCAGCGTCTCGTAGCCTGTCGCCGGCGCGGCCTGGAAGTAATCCTTGTAGCGGAACTTCATCTCGACGCCGTCGATCTCCACCGCAGGGCCGGGCACCTTGGTGTTGAACTTCAGCGAGATGCCTTCATTTGGCTCCACCGCGATAACGAGAAAGTTCTCGGCGAGGCTTTCCACCGACATGTCACGGAACATGGCGAAGGGCGCTTGCTTGAACTTGATCGCCACTTCGGTGCGTTTGATACCAAGTGCCTTGCCGGTGCGCAGATAAAAGGGAACGCCGGCCCAGCGCCAGTTGTCGATCGACAGCTTCATCGCTGCATAGGTCTCGGTGGTACTGCTTTCCTTGACGTCCTTGGTCTTCAGATAATCACCAATGTCGGTATCGCCCACATGGCCGGCGACATATTGCGCGCGAACCGAATTCTGCAGTGCTTCGGCTTCGGTCTGCGTGGTGACGGCGGCGAGCACTTCAGCTTTCTCGGAGCGCACCGCATTGGCCTCGAAACGCGCGGGCGGCTCCATCGCGACTAGCGATAGCAATTGAAACAGATGGTTCGGCACCATGTCGCGCAGCGCGCCGGTGGCGTCGTAGAACGAGCCGCGATGGCCGACGCCGAGTTTCTCGTCCACGGTGATCTGCACGTGATCGATATGGTTGCGATTCCAGATCGGCTCGAACATGCCATTGGCAAAGCGCAGCACCAGGATGTTCTGCACCGTCTCCTTGCCGAGATAGTGATCGATCCGGTAGATTTGCTGCTCGTTCATCAGGCCGAGCAGTTCACTGTTCAGCTTCTTCGCGGATTCGAGGTCGGTGCCGAACGGCTTCTCCACCACAAGGCGCCGCCACGAGCCATTTTCCTTCAGCATCCCGGTACGGCCGAGCTGGCGCGCGATCGGCGCGAAGGCCGAAGGCGGCGTTGCCAGATAGAACAGGCGATTGCCGCCGGTGCCGCGCGCTTCCTCGAGTTTGTCGAGCTGTTCGCGCATGCGATCGAAGGATTCCGGCTCGCCCGGATCGGCCTCGATGCAGGTGACACAATTGAGCAGCTTCTGCGCGATGGCGTCGTCGACCGGGCGCGTCGCATATTGCTTCAGGCCCTTCATCAGGTCATCGCGGAGTTCCGCGCCGGTCATGTCCTTGCGGGCGATGCCGACGACGCAGAATTTCTCCGGCAGAAGATCGGCCGCCTGCAGGTTATACAGCGCCGCGATGACCAGCCGGTGGGCGAGATCGCCGGTGACGCCGAAGATCACGAATGCGCAAGGGTCTGGCTTCTTCTTGGATTTGGCAGGGCCTGGAGCTTGTATCTCGGTCATGTGGGCTACGCCTTTGGTTTGATGATATCAGGCGCGTCCTGCCGTTTTGGATCCGGATGCTGATCGGGCTCTTTGTGGCCGCCGAAACCGGCGCGCATCGCGGATAGAATCTTCTCTGCAAATGTGTGCTCCTTGCGGGAGCGAAACCGCGCAAACAGCGCAGCAGTCAGAACCTCAGCTGGCACTGCCTCGTCGATGGCGGCATTCACCGTCCAGCGGCCTTCGCCGGAATCCTCGACAAAGCCCGAATAGGTATCCAGCGTCTCATTCTTGGCGAGCGCGGAGGAGGTGAGGTCGAGCAGCCATGACGGGATCACGCTGCCGCGGCGCCAGACTTCGGCGATGTCAGGCAAATTCAAATCGAAGCGATGCGCTTCCGGCAGCGCATCGATATTGGCGTTCTTCATGATGTCGAAGCCTTCGGCATAGGCCTGCATCAGTCCGTATTCGATGCCGTTATGAACCATCTTGACGAAGTGTCCGGCGCCGACAGGGCCGGCATGGATATAGCCGTTCTCGATGCGCGGATCGCTGTTGTCGCGGCCCGGCGTGCGCGGGATATCGCCGATGCCCGGCGCCAGTGTCTTGAAGATCGGATCGAGCCGATCAACGACGCTCTTTTCACCGCCGATCATCATGCAATAGCCGCGATCGATGCCCCAGACGCCGCCGGACGTGCCGACGTCGATGTAATACAGGCCCTTCTCCTTCAGCGCCTTGCCGCGGCGAACATCGTCCTGCCAGAAGGTATTGCCGCCATCGATAACGGTATCGCCGGGTTCAAGCAGCCTGGTCAGCGCGTCGATGGTGGTTTCGGTAATCTTGCCGGCGGGCAGCATCACCCAGACCGCGCGGGGCTTATCGAGCTTCTTGACAAAGTCTTCGAGCGACGATCCGCCGATGGCACCTTCGGAGGCAAGGCCGCTGACGGCCTTGGCATCCTTGTCATAGACGACGGCGGTGTGACCGTTCTTCATCAGGCGGCGGACAATATTTCCGCCCATTCGGCCGAGACCGATCATGCCGAGCTGCATTGTGTGATGTCCTTTATTGATTGCGCATGACCCGAAGCAATGTCCGGGCCATGCGGATCGTCGTTTAGTTCAATGCGACAGTCATCGCCTTGTCGAGAACAGCAAGTCCGGCCTTGAGATCGCCCTTGAGATGGATGCGCAGCGCGCGGCGGTTGCGATCCGTCAGTACGCCGAAGTCACCACGCGCCTGTGCCGCCTTGATGACACCGAACGAGGCGCGGTAATCGGGAATGGCAAGATCCTTGGCATCGTCAGCCGTGATCTGCAGGAACACGCCGGTATCGGGTCCGCCTTTGTACGCCTGGCCGGTCGAATGCAGGAAGCGTGGTCCGAATTCGGCGCAGGTCGCGACCTTCTTCTTGTCGCGTACCGCCATCCGCATGTGCTGCAGCGTGTCGATATGCGCGCTATCGCGTTCGACATAGGCCAGCAGGGCCACGTAATCGCCGGGCGTGACGCGGCGGAAATGCGCCTTCAGCCACGACGTCAGATCGCCATCGGCGCCGGCCTTCTTCAACAGTTCGGCATTGCTGTCGTCGGTATAGAGATCGGCGTCCTTTGACGACGCCACCGGCGTCTCCGGCGGCAGCGACCCGGTCTTCTCGAAGGCTTCCGTCAGTTCGCGCGTCTTGATCTTGGCGGCTTCCACATCTGGCTGGTTGAACGGGTTGATGCCCAGAATCGATCCCGCAACGGCTGTCGCGATCTCGAAGCGGAAGAATTCCTGGCCGAGATGATCGATCGACGGCATCACGATGCGCGCGACGGGATGGCCCGCCTTCTCCAGCGCAGCTAGCTTGTCGTCATGTCCCTTGTCGTCTTCGCCCGAGGTGCGCAGATCGATGAAGAAACGATCGGTGCCATAGACGGAGGGGTCGCCCAGCGTTTCGCCGTCGATGGGGATCAGGCCCTTGCCGTCCTTGCCGGTGGATTCGGCGATGAGCTGTTCGGCCCATGCGCCGAAATCGGCGATCTTCTTCGATGAGAGGATCGTCACCTTGTCGCGGCCGTCCAGGCCTGCAGTGCCCATCGCGAGGCCAAGCTGTACGCCTGGATTTTCAGCGGGCGGCACGTCCGGTCCACAGGAGCGGACCATCGACAGTGTGAGATCCAGCAGCTTGGTGAGATCGACACCCGCCGCAGCGGCCGGCACCAGGCCGAACGGCGACAGCACCGAATAGCGGCCGCCGATGGTGGGATCGCCATGGAAGATGCGCGCGAACTTCTGCGTCTTGGCTACTTTCTCCAGCGACGAGCCGGGATCGGTCACGGCGACGAAATGCGAACCGGCCTTGTCGGCGCCGACCGCCTTGGTCACCTCGTCGAAGAAGTAGTTCTTCATCACGTTCGGCTCGGTCGTGCCGCCGGATTTGCTGGAGACGATGAACAGCGTCGAGGCGATCTTCACGGCTTTGCCCATGGCCGCGACCTGCGCGGGATCGGTGGAATCCAGCACATGCAGTTTCGGGAAACCCGCCACCTTGGCAAAAGTCTGCGCCAGCACTTCCGGCCCGAGGCTCGAGCCGCCCATGCCAAGCACCACCGCATCGGTAAATCCCTGCGCCTTCACCCATTTGGCGAAGTCGTTGTAGTCGGCGAGCTTGGCCTTCTCGTCAAAGGCGCTGTTCAGCCAGCCCAGCCACTTGTCTTCATCCGATCCGGTCCAGACCGACTTGTCCTTGTGCCAGAGCCGGCGGATCTTTGCGGACGCGCGCCAGTCTTCGGTCGAGGTCGCGACCTTCTTCGTGATGCCGTCGCCCAGCGCCAGCTTCTGCGCGCCGATGCTGCCGCCAAGCGACGTCGCGCGCTTGTGCGCCACCGCGCCATACAGCTTGTCGGCGGCATCGGCGAACAGCTTGACGCCGTCCTCGACGAGATGCGTCGTAATCGCATCGAGCGAAATGCCGGTCTTGGCGAGGTCGGCCAGCACCTTCTTCGCGTCCTCGACATTCTCTTCGAGGCTGTCGCGCACTTCGCCGTGGTCGCGGAACGCGTCCAGCGTGGCGGGCGGCACGGTGTTGACGGTGTTCTTGCCGATCAGCTCTTCCACATAGAGCGTGTCACGATAGTCCTTGCTCTTCACGCCGGTGGAGGCCCAGAGCAGGCGCTGCGGTTTTGCGCCTTTGGCCTTCAGCTTCTCCCAGCGCGGGCCGGCGAACAGTTTCAGATATTCCTGATAGGCGAGTTTCGCATTGGCGATGGCGACCTTGCCCTTGAGGGCCTTGAGCCGCGCCTTCTCTGAGGGATCATTGGCCTTGGCGATCTTGTCGTCGAGCTGCTTGTCGACCTGCGCATCGATGCGGCTGACGAAGAAAGAGGCGACGCTGGCCACATGCGAGGGATCGCCGCCGCCGGCAACATATTTTTCCAGACCATTCAGATAGGCCTCGGCAACCTCGACATAGGTCTTCTGCGCGAACAGCAGCGTCACATTGATGCTGATGCCTTCGCCGATCAATTGCTGAATAGCGGGCAGGCCTTCCGGCGTCGCCGGCACCTTCACCATCAGGTTCGGGCGCTTGACGCTGGCCCACAGGCGCTCCGCCTCAGTGACCGTGCCCTTGGTGTCATTGGCGAGATAGGGCGAGACTTCGAGGCTGACGAAACCATCGTCGCCTTTCATCTTGTCATAGACCGGCTTCAGCACATCGGCGGCGTGCTGGATATCCTCGACGGCGATGTGCTCGAACAGGTCGGCAGGCGACTTGTCGCCGGACTTCAACGCCTCGGCAATCGGGGCATCATATTCGTCCGAACTTCCGATCGCCTTCTCGAAGATCGCCGGATTCGACGTCACGCCCTTCACGGCGTCGGTGTCGATCAGCTTCTTGAGGTCGCCTTTGGCGACGAAGCCGCGGGCGAGGAAGTCCAGCCAAACGGCCTGACCATGGGATTCGAGTGCTTTGACGGGATTCATGATGCCTTGTTCTGCTTACAATTATCAAAAGGCCGATCGCCGCGCGAAACGTTCCGCGGCCCGGTTCCAATGATCGCCCCGAACCCATACGCATGGCAAGCCGAACGGTTCCATTCAGGGCGCGGGAGCCGGATCGCAATTCCGTGTTCGCCAGATTGGCCCGGCGGCATGACAATTGTGCAAATTTTGTGCGTCGGTTTTGTGGGGTAATCGCCCGGGCGACTGCGGTGCAGTGAGATGCGGATCGCGAACCTCTCCGCGTCATGGCCGGGCTTGACCCGGCCATCCAACTTCCGCCAGCGGACATAAAAGATGGATGCCCGGGTCAAGCCCGGGCATGACGAGTTAATTTCCAACATACTCGTCAGAAGTGATGCCTAAGGCCGGATGTACAGATAGCCCTGCGACTGCAGCTCCGCGATCCGGACCACGCCGCCGCGGTCGGCGATGGTGAAGCCCGGCAGCAGGCCGTCCAGCGTCACATCCTGCGCCTTCATGGTGTTGCTGCAGGCGGCCAGTTGCAGGCCGGCCTTGGTGAACTTGCTAACCCGCGCGGCGATGTCGGGATTGGTGGAAGCCGGGGCAAATGACTTCAGCGCCGGGCCAAGCACGACCAGTGCGATGGTAACGTTGTCGGGGCCGCCGACACCGTCGAAATGATTCTGGATATTGCCGAGGGCGAAATTCACCCGGTCGGCATCGGCGAGATGATAGACGACCTTGAGCCTGGCGGGCGGCTTCTCGTCGGCCGTCACGGCATTCGCTCGCGATACCAATAGTCCCGCGCCAACCGACGACAGGGCGGTCCACAATAGGCTGCGTCGATTCATGGCCTGCTCCGATTGGGTGTCAATCACGCTCACTTGCTGCGCATCGCCGCGAGTTCCTTGCGGTCCGTGATCAACGATTCACATTCCTTCAGGTCCGTGCGATCGAGCCGGAAAATCTTGTCGTCCTCACCGCCGGTGAGCGCGTCGGTGCCGGGTTCTTCATCGGGTTTGCTGTTCTGCCAGATGCGGACGCGCTCGACACGGACCAGCGTCGCGTCGATGTCTTTGGCCAGGCCGATCGCAATGCCGCCGCCGTCGCAATCGACGCTGCATGCGAACTTCACTTCCTGGCCCTTGTCGGTATCCTGGATCTGGCCGCAAGAACCGCTGGAATCCCAGTCGCCTTTGCGATGGCGATATTTGAAGCCGAGCCGAAACGAGTAGGGCGTGTAGCTTTCTTCGGGCGGATGCCCGGCGACGACCAGCAGCTTCATGGTGCTGACCTTCTGTTTGGGATGCCGTGCCAGATGCTCGGCGTCATAGCGCCGGACGAAGCAGGCATAGGTCAGCTTCGGACCCAGCGGGCCGGCAAACATGCGCTTGTTGAATTCGGCTGCCTTCACCGCATCGACCTTGGCCGGCTCGTCCTCGGCGCGTGCCGCTGAGCTGCCGATGATCAAAGCGGCAGTGAGAACCACAAGGGACAGCACACGGACGGTCATTGGTATCTCTCAAGATGAAGCGGCCCGTTGCGGGCCATTTCACCTTGGTCGCGTCAGCGGTACCATGCGTTCAATCAGAGATCGCCAGTCAAAGATCAGCCTTCGCCAGATCCCACATCAGCCGGTAGGTCCCCTCGGAAATTAGCTCCGCCGAGAACGCTGTGATGGCCGCATTGAAGCGTCCCTTCATGGTCGCAGCCACCGCATCCACATCGGTGCCGTCGATCATCACATACCAGTCGCGCGCCGCAGGATTGGGCGCGGCGGGATCGTCGGTGAGCGGCTTCGAGAGGCGGGGATCGCTTTCCATCAGATGCATCGAAATGATGCCGTTGATATCGCCAGGATCGAGCTGTGCTTCGATGGCGCTGCGCAGTTTGTCAGCGCCTTCGGCGGGTGGCCGGATGCGCACCAGCCCGAGCGCCGCGCCGCGGCCCTGACCGCGGCTGAGGGTGATCCGCGCCACCGAACGCAGCATGTTCTGGAAGCGGCCGATATTGGTCAGCGACCACTTGGTCTGGTTCGCCAGCGCCGTGCGATAGGCATCACTGTCCAGCACATCGAATGTCGCGGTTGAATAGAGCCCGAGATATTTCGGCCTGGCATTCACGGCCACATAGCGCCTCGCCTCATTGAAGCCCTCGATGGCGACCCGCTCGGCGAGATGCTCGCGGTCGTACCACGCGTTGAATTCCTGCTCATGGCTGGCGTCGATATCCATCGACGTCATCAGCATTCCCGTGCCTTTGATCGGCATTCCAGAAGTCCTATTTCAGTTTCGACGCCACATCGGCGATGGCCTTCATCACCGCATCGCGCATGCCGGGGTCATACAGGCTGTGACCGGCGCTTTCAACGATGCGCACCTCGGCATTCGTCCAGCGCCTGGCCAGGGCGTGCGATGTGGCGGGCGGGCAGAGGAAGTCGTAACGGCCCTGAATGATGACGCCGGGAATGCCGGTGAGTTTGCCGGCGTCTTCCATGAGCTGCTGCGGCCGCATAAAGCAGTCGTGCTTGAAGTAATGCGCTTCCATCGCCGGCGTCGCCGGCATCGGCCGCGTCTGGTTGCCAAGCTCGGCAAGGTCGAGCCGTGTGCGCTTCGGCGCGATTTCGGACAGGATGGCTTCGGTGCCGCCCCAGGCGCGGATCGCCGGGACATGTACGGCCGGATCGGCATCGAGAATGCGGCGATAGAAGTTCGGCAGCGGATCGGCGCGCTCGGCTTCGGCAAGGGCGCTCAGAAAGTCTCCATGCAGGCCGGGATAATGCCGCGGCAGCATGACGTTGAAGACATCGTGCAATTCTTCCCGCGTGCCGAGAAAGGTTGCGCGCAGCACGATGCCGGTCACGCGATCCGGATGGGCCTGCGCATAGGCCAGCGCCAGCGTCGCTCCCCAGGAGCCGCCGACCACGAGCCATTTGTCGAAGCCGAATTGGGTGCGGATCGTTTCCATATCGGCGATCAGATGCGGCAGCGTGTTCGCCTCGCGCTTGCCTTTGGGCTTGCTGCGGCCGGCGCCGCGCTGATCGAACAGAACGGTGTGAAAGCGCTGCGGATCGAACAGCCGGCGGTGATCGGGCTGGCAGCCGGAGCCGGGGCCGCCATGCAGATAGACTGCCGGAATGCCGTCGCTGCGGCCGACGCTCTCCACATGGATTGCGTGGCCGTCGCCGACATCGAGATGTTCCGAGGTCAGCGGCGCAAACAGGTCCGCATTCACCGGGGCAGGGACATCAGCGGCCATGGACGTCGTCCGCGTCCGGCTCCAGCGTGCCGCCTTTGAAGTTGCGATAGATGAAGCGGTCGCGGCCCTCAGTGGATTCCGTCGCGGCCAGTTTGAAGATCTCTTCGTGCCGGGGCGACAGTGTGCAAGCCGGGTCGGTATTGCCGGCGTCGCCGGTCAGCGCGAAGGCCTGGCAGCGGCAGCCGCCAAAATCCACTTCCTTGAACGCGCAGCTCTGGCACGGTTCGGGCATCCAGCCGGTGCCGCGATAGCGGTTGAAGGCTTCGGAGTTCTGCCAGATCCAGGCGATCGAATGATTGGAGCGCACGGATTCGAATTCCATCCCGGTGATGGTCTCGGCGGCATGGCAGGGCAGGATCTTGCCTGATGGAGAGATGTTGAAGAACTGCCGGCCCCAGCCGCCCATGCACTTCTTCGGCCGCAGCGCGTAATAGTCCGGGACGACATAGTCGATATCGAGAATGCCTTTCAGGCGCAGCTGCGCATCCTCGACGATGCGGCTGGTCTCGTCGATCTGGTCGATGGTCGGCATCAAAGCGGCGCGGTTCTTCAACGCCCAGCCGTAATACTGCACATTGGCGACTTCCAGCCGGTCGGCATCGAGATCGACAGCCATCTGAATGATGTCGCTGAGCTGATGCAGGTTCTGCCGGTGCATCACCGCATTCACCGTCAGCGGAAGATCGAGTTCGCGCGTCCATCTGGCGACTTCGAGCTTCTTCGCGTGGCCATTGCGATAGCCGCCGACACGGTCGGCCACCACGGGCTCATTGCCCTGGAAGCTGATCTGCACATGGCATAGCCCGGCATCGGCGAGTGCGGAAAGTTTGTCTCGCGTCAGCAGCACGGCCGAAGTGATGAGGTTGGAATACAGCCCCACATCCGTCGCATGCTGCACCAGCTCGACGATATCCTTGCGCGCGGTCGGCTCGCCGCCGGAGAAGTGGATCTGCAGCACGCCGATTTCGGCAAGCTCTGACAGCACCTTCTTCCATTCATCGGTGGTCAGCTCGGTGCTGCCGCGGTCGAGCTCCACGGGATTGGAGCAGTATGGACATTGCAGCGGGCAGCGATGGGTGAGTTCGGCCAGCACGGCGAGGGGAATGCCGAAGGTCTCTGCGGTCGAGCGCGTGCGCTCCATGATCGCGAGACTGTCGGCGGGATCGGTGAAGACGGGACTGGCGTCGGTAAGCGTAGGACTCATGCTGTCTTCTCCCGCGCTTGCGTGAGAAAGCCCTTGTCGGCGAGGTCCTGCAGCATGGCGAGAACATCGGTGCCGATATCGTCGCGCGGCGCGGCATATTTGGCCACCAGGAGGTCGATGATATCGGCGACGCTGCGATTGCCATCGCAAAGCTGCAGGATTTCGACGGCGATATCGTCCGGCGCCAGCACGCGCTCCGGCGCCAGAATCACCCAGCGCTGGCGCGTCTCGTCGAACTTCAGCCTGGCGTGGCGCGGCAAGATTGGCTTGCTGGCCTCGCTGACGCTGATCCGACGATTGCTGCGCAACTCCGTCATCGTTGCCTTCTTACTTGGCCGGGACGAACGCGCCCGGCGGCACATGGCCATCGACATAGGCATGATACAGCGCATCGAGCTGCACCCACAACACATTGGTCTTGAAGATCAGTGCATTGGCGACCGCGCGGCGCTCGGCCGGGGTGTTGGCGTGCTGTTTCACGTAATCCAGCGCGAAGCCGGCATCACGGGGCGCCTGGGTCAGGCGGCGGCTGAAATAGCTCATGATGTCCGGATTGACGAAGTCATAATGCTTCAGCATGCCAGAGATGCGCTCCTCATGCAGGTTGGGCGCGAACAGTTCCGTCAGCGACGAGGCGATGGCTTCGAGCGGCGTCCTGTCGCGCACGAAATGCACATAGGCCTCCACGGCGAAACGCGTCGCCGGCAGGATGCCTTCGGTGGATTCCACATAGGCTGAGTCGAGACCGAGCCCTTCGGTCAGCTTCAGCCAGCGCTCGATGCCGCCTTCGGCGCCGGTATCACCGTCGTGATCCTCGATCCGGTGCCGCCACTCCACGCGTGTCGCCCGGTCGCGGAAGCGCGAGATCACCACCGCGTCCTTGATCGGGATCGTGCTCTGATAATAATAGCGGTTCAGCGCCCAGGCCTGCACCTGGCCCTTGTTGAGCTTGCCGCCATGCAACAATTTATGAAACGGATGCAGGCTGTGATAGCGCGTCGCGCCGATATGCCGCAGCGTCTCTTCGAGTTGCGCGGCATTGTCGAGCGGAACCGACGCATCGAGCGACAGCGCAGATATATTCACAGGCTGATCTCCATACCATTGCTGGGAATCTGCCAGCCGGCGGTGGTCAATGCGGCGCGCTCGGTGGAATCATGCAGCAGCGCCGGGTTCGAATTGTTGATGTGCAGAAAGAACTTTCTGGCGATGCCGGTATCGGCCAGTTCGCTGATCGCGCCATCCGTGCCGGACATCGACAGATGCCCCATGCTCTGGCCGGTCTTCTGGCCCAATCCCGCCGCGATCAACTCGTCGTCGCGCCATACGGTGCCGTCGAAGAACACCAGCGGCGCGCCTGCTATGCGTTGTTTCAGTTCGGACGTCACCCGCGCGCAGGCGGCGATGAAATAGAAATACTTGCCGGTGGTCTTCTCGGCGATCCGCAGACCCAGTGTATCGCCGTCGCCATCTTCACCGGCCGGATGCGCCTGGCCTTCGAGATACCACGCGCTCTTGCCGGGCACGGTGAAAGGCAGCACCTCCAGGCCGGAGGGCGCGCCGTCCTGCAGCTTCGGTTCGAAAGATGTATCGATGTCGATGGCTTCGCGGCGCACGTTCTTGTCCGAGAGCACGTTGAAGATGCTGTTGGCTTTCAGGATCGCCAGCACACGCATATGCGCATAGATTGTAAATGGCGAACCCTCGCGCATCGACAAGAGCCCGGCCACGGCATCGACTTCGCCATTGGTGAGGATCACGCCCGCAATAGGCGAATGCCTGACATGATCGGGATGGGGGTGAAGCTGGGGCGTATCGGTGACCTGTTGTCGCAGGTCGGGCGAAGCATTGATCAGGAACCAGTTGGCATTGTCGGCCGACACCGCGATCGAGGCCTGACCGCTCTGCAAGTCCGGCCGCTCATTGCGCGCCGCACGACAAATCCGGCAACCGCAATTCCATTGCGGAACACCGCCGCCGGCCGCGGCTCCAAGAACGACAACACGCAACATGAGATCGCCCTGAATCCCGGCCAATTCGCGTCTCGTAAAAAGACGCGGGGCGCCTGTCGTCGACGAAGGCGCCCCCAAAACTTAGCTTGAGCTCAAGTCTTACTTGCGCGCCGCGCAGGCGTACATGTTGATTTCCATGCCGACTGCAACTTCGACGATCTTAGGTGCTTTCCAGGCCATATTTCTCTCCCGCTTCTCTGCAGTCAGGTACTGCATAACCATAACTCTATTCCCTGCTCAAAGGTTCGCCAACAACTTCGTCATCACAATGTGAAGCGACGGGGGTACAATATGCGTGCAGTGCACAATCGATTGCGCTGCAACATTGCAATGGCGAGAACGTTCCATAGATAGCGAAGGCCTTTGGTTGAAAGGCATCGTTTCGTCCTCAGCCCGCCGCATCTTCCGGGATATTCGCGTGGTCTGAGGTCTTCCGCGCCCAAGCCCAGTGCCAAGAGAATTGCCATGCCGCTTTATTTCTTCAACACACGCATCAACGACGAGCTGGTGGTCGATCCCGAAGGCGAGGAGCTGCGGGATCCCGATCATGCCTGGGATGTGGCGCGGTCGATGATCCTGCAATTGCTGCGCTCCGAGGGCACGCCGAGCGATCTGCTCAAAGCGGTGCTGGAAGTCACGGACAAGGACGGCGAGATCGTGCTTGAATTTCCGTTCACCGAAGCACTGCTCGATGCCACCGATGAGTCCGCAACGCGGCATTAGAGCGTTGTCGAGCGAAGTGGGCACCGGTTCGCCTCAAGAAAACGCGTCAATACACAATGCTAGAGCCTCGGTTCTAACTCTATCAGAACCGAAAAGGCTCTAGCCGTTTGCGGGAATCCGCACAGGCTTGCTCGCGCGTGATGTTTTGATTGCGCAGCGACATAAAAATATCCAACAGTGCGATCCGGAAAGCCTCGGGGGCGGCGCATCTCATGCGCTGCGAGCAGAGAAGGCTTCCGTAAAAAGGGGAGAGATCCATGAGTGTCTACACGTCTGCGCGCCGGGCATTGCTCGCCGGTGCGTTCATCGGCGTCTTTGCAAGCGGCGCTTTTGCCCAGCAGTCCGATACATCACCTGCAACACCGGCTCCTGCAGCAGCTCCGAGTGCAGCGCCTGCTGCTCCCGCAGCGGCGCCTGCGCCGGCCGCACCACAAGCCGCCGCTCCGGCGCCCGCAGCACCGGCCGTTGCCGCCGCGCCTGCACTGCCGCCCGGCTCGCCGCTGATCGGCCGTCCCGATGGCGCTGCCGCAGCGAAACTCGCGCCCGTCGCGCCGCCGCCGATTCCGTCTGCCGCCGACAAGCTGCCGACTGCCAAACTGAAAGTGCCCGCGGGCTTCAATATCGAGGTTTACGCCGCCGGCATGGCCAATGCGCGGTCGATGCGCGAGGGCGACAAGGGCACGGTCTTTGTGGGGTCGCGCCTCGTCGACAAGGTCTACGCGGTCATGAACAAGGACGGCAAGCGCCAGGTGAAGGTGCTGGCCTCCGGCCTCTATCGCCCGAACGGTCTCGCCTTCAAGGACGGCACGCTCTACATCGCCGAACTGTCGAAGATCTCGAAGATCGACAAGGTGGAAGACAATCTCGAGAACCCGCCGAAGCCGACCATGATCTACGACAACCTGCCGAAGGACGAAGCCCATGGCTGGAAGTTCATCGGCATCGGGCCGGACAACAAACTCTATGTGCCGGTCGGCCAGCCCGGCAACAACGTGCTGCATGACGAGGCCCATGGCCAGATCCGCCGCATGAATCTCGATGGCACCGGCGCCGAGATCTATGTGAAGGGCGTCCGCAACACCGTCGGCTTCGATTGGAATCCGACCACGAAGCAGATGTACTTCACAGACAACGGCCGCGACTGGATGTCGGAAGCGGTGCCGGAGGATGAACTCAACCGCGTCACCAAGGCAGGTGAGGATTTCGGCGCGCCATACTGCCTGCAGGGCAATATCCTCGATCCGGAATTCGGCTGGGGCAAGTCCTGCGCCGACTACACCGCGCCGGTCGGCCTGCTCGGGTCGCATACGGCAGCCTTGGGCATGCGGTTCTACACCGGCAAGATGTTCCCGGCGGCCTACAAGGACGCGATCTTCATCGCGCGCCATGGCTCCTGGAACAAGACGCAGAAGCTCGGCGGTGACGTCGTTGTCGCGAAGCTCAACAAGGACGGTACGGTGAAATCCGTCGAGCCGTTCCTCACCGGCTTCATCGAGGACAACAAATATGTCGGCCGCCCCGTCGACGTGCTGCAGATGAAGGATGGATCGCTGCTGGTCTCCGACGACTGGAACGGCGCGATCTATCGCATCACCTATGGCAAGCAGAAGGTGGCGGGCGCGAAGTGACGACGTTTTCTCACCTCTCCCCGCTTGCGGGGAGAGGTGACTGCAACACGCGAAGTGCGTGAAAGTCGGGTGAGGGGGACTCTCCACTTGCTCCGAGCGCGGTGAGAGTCCCCCTCATCCTCACCTTCTCCCCGCAAGCGGGGAGAAGGAATTCGCCACGCCGGAGTTTCAGTATTCAGAAAGTTCAAAGCCGATGCGTCCGTTTGCCGTCATCGTAGCTCTTTTTCTCTCGACGTCCCGACTCTTCGCCGCCGAACCCATCACTGAGCGCGCCGCGCCGTGCCTCGGTTGTCACGGCGAGAAGGGTGTCTCCGAAACCGAGAACACGCCGTCGCTCGGTGCGCAGCAGCCGGCTTATTCGCTGATCCAGATCTACATGTTTCGCGAGAAGCTCCGCGTCGCGGAGCCGATGAACGACATGGTGAAGGATTTCACCGACGACGATCTGCGCAGTTTCTCTGACTATCTCGCGACGCTGCCGAAACCGACAGCGCTGGAGGCGGGCGATGCCGCGCGGATGCAGGCCGCCAAGGCGCTGACCTCGCAATTCCGCTGTGATAGCTGCCACAACGCGGATTTCTCCGGCCGCGACAATATCCCGCGCATTGCCAATCAGCGCGAGGACTACCTCGCCAAGACCATGCGCGAATACAAGGACAACTCCCGCCACGGTTACGATGCCACCATGGCCGATGTGATGCAGTCGATCTCCGAAGCGCAGATCGTGGAGCTGGCGTATTTTCTCGCAAGGGTGAAGTGACGTCGCGCGGGCTCGCCCGCGCGACGTCACTTCGGGGCAGGCCGGGCCGCACAGCGGACCGGAATGAGCCCGGAATCCCAACATGTTCAGCTCCCACTGTCATTCCGGGGCGCGGCCGGCACTTGCCGGACGCGAACCTCAGCCATTCCACTTGGAATGGTGGGGAATCTCGAAGTGTTTTGCGCTGAACAGGTCGAGATTCCGGGTTCGTCTGCGCGAAGGCGCGCAGCCGCCCCGGAATGACAGTTTGGGGCAGGGCGGCAACGCAGCGCCCAAACATTTTTTCCTATTTCTTATTGACAATATCTCGCCATGGATTATTTTCCCCTTCGTCTGGCCCCGATGAGAGGGGCGAGCGCGATCGTCACGTTCGCGGGGTGGGATGCGGTGGACGCCGGAGATGCGGCGTCACGCGGTTTGGGGGTGACGCTGTCTTCGGGCAGGACGGATCTGCGCCAGCACTGCCACTGGCAAGGAGACGGCCGATCTTGGGATGGAAAGACTCCCTGGACAGTGTGACGGACGACCAAGTCAAAACGCGTTCGGCTTACTCGCTTGAGGCTACCCTGTCCCTCCGCCCTGGGACATTAATTTTGGTGATGGGACCGTTCGCCATGGCAGATGTGCAGGCAACCGAAAAAACACCGTATGCGGAACGTCGGGCACTTGCTCGGCGCCTCCGAAAGTCCTGATGCACTCTAGATTGCGGAAGACCGCATTCGCATCAGGCCCAAGGGTGCAACGGGCACCCGGCGTTCCGCACGCCCTCTCGATTGAGGGTGGGAAGGAATGCTCATAGCTCGGACGCTTCGGCGCCGCGAGACTGCGAAATCGTGCCTGATTGGCAATCTCCGGCCGCCTGCGTTAACAAGCGACAAGCAATGGAGCACTGCATGAACGATCTCTGGCGTTTGTCGGCAACTGACCTCTCCGCACTCATTCGCAACCGCAAGGTGTCCGCCAAGGAGGCGACGGTGGCTGGCCTCGCACGGCTCGATGCTGTGAACCCTGCCATCAATGCCGTGGTCGACCATCGACCCAATGAGGCGCTGGCACGGGCGGATGCGGTCGATGCGGCGATTGCGCGCGGCGACGATGTCGGCCCGCTCGGCGGCGTGCCGATTACGGTCAAGGTGAATATCGACTACGCGACCTATCCGACCTCGAACGGTGTGAAGATCCAGAACGAGATCATCGCCACGACCAACAGCCCGGTGATCGACAATCTGCTGAAGGCCGGCGCGGTCATCATCGGTCGCACCAATTGCCCGGCATTTTCCTATCGCTGGTTCACCACGAACCAGCTCTATGGTGATACCAAAAACCCGCGCGATCCCTCGCTGACGCCGGGCGGATCATCAGGCGGCGCAGGCAGCGCGGTCGCGGCCGGCATCGGACACATCGCGCACGGTACCGATATTGCCGGCTCGATCCGCTATCCCGCCTATGCCTGCGGTGTACACGGTCTGCGTCCGACCGTCGGTCGCATCGCCGCCTATAATCAGGCACTGCCCGAGCGCATCATTTCCGGCCAGATCACCGCGGTGTCCGGCCCGCTGGCGCGCACCATCAACGATGTCCGTCTTGGCCTCGCCGCGATGTCGCAGCCCGACGCGCGCGATCCCTGGTGGGTGCCGGCGCCGCTCGAAGGACCGACGCGCGAGAAGCGCGCCGCCATGTGCCTGCGGCCCGACGGGCTCGCCATCACCGCCGATGTCGAAGCCGCTGTGCGCGATGCCGGCAAGCGGCTGGAGCGGGCAGGGTGGGTCGTCGAGGAAGTCGAGAACACGCCGGCCCTGCGCGAGGCCGCCGCCTTGCAGACGCAGCTCTGGTTCGGCGATGGCTATCAGGGCATGCTGGATGCGGCCGAACGCGAGGGCGATCCCGCAGCACTGGTCTGTCTGCGCGGACAGAAGGACAAGCTCAAGGACTTCGAGAATGGCGGCCTGTCTCGCGCGCTGGTGCGCCGTTCCACCTTCGTGCGCGACTGGGAAATGTTCTTGCAGCGCTATGCCGTGGTGCTGATGCCGATGTCCGGAGAGCTGCCGTTCCCGGATCATCTGGATATGCAGGGCCAGGAAGGCTTCGATCGCGTCTGGGCCGCCCAGATGCCGCAGATTGGCATTCCCTTCATGGGCCTGCCGGCGCTGAGCGTTGCCACAGGCCTCGTCGGCCGTGCGCCGACCGGCGTGCAGGTCGTGGCCGGCCGTTACCGCGAGGATCTGTGTCTGCTGGCCGGCGAAGCCATCGAGGCCGGCGGTACCCCGCCGATGCCTTGCGACCCCGCGACGGCCTGAGAGGGATCAGTGCGATGACCGGCATCTCCGATTTTTCTGCGAATGCGCTGTCCGGTGAACCGGTCGCGCTGAAGCAGTTCGAAGGAAAGGTGCTGCTGATCGTCAACACCGCCAGCGCCTGCGGATTCACGCCGCAATATGCCGGGCTGGAGAAGCTGCAGCAGGATTTTGCGCCGCGCGGATTTTCCGTGCTGGGCTTTCCCTGCAACCAGTTCGGCGCGCAGGAGCCGGGCGACGCCAAGGCGATCGAGAGCTTCTGCGAGGCCAATTACCACATCACCTTCCCACTGTTTGAGAAGATCGACGTGAATGGCGCCGGGGCGCATCCATTGTATAATTATCTGAAATCTGAAAAGTCCGGATTGCTGGGTTCGGGGATCAAATGGAATTTTACCAAATTCCTGATCGACCGTTCCGGACGGGTCGTCGAGCGTTTTGCGCCGACCGCCAAACCTGAATCACTGCGAGAGAAAATCGAGGCGCTGCTATGACCGACAACACCAACGCATCAGCCGATCTGCCCGATCGCCTGTCCACCGATCCGCGAAGCCCGTTCTACAATGCCGAAGTGCTGCAGCGCGATGTCGGCATTCGCTTCAAGGGTACCGAGAAGACCAATGTCGAGGAATATTGCGTGAGCGAAGGCTGGGTGAAGGTGCCCGCCGGCGCGGCAAAGGACCGGTACGGCAATCCGCTGCTGATCAAGTTGACGGGCCCGGTGGAGCCGTATTTCCGAGACTAAACGCGGAAAACGCGTTGAAAGGCCCGGTGCGGGACGCTGACCTGTTTGCAGCAGCCGTTGACTAGCAAAAAGGCGTTGCCCGCATAAATTTGAAGCTTAAAGTAATTGCAGTTTCCGGCTAGGCTGCGTCCGTCAGCATGATGGACACAGTCGGGCCGTCGTGATTGCAATGCGTGCATGGCAAATGAAGGACCGGGAATGCAGGTGGTGTCGCTACGTTCGGACGCTCACGCCGAGTCGGAACCTTTGTCCGGCCGCAAACCCGCTTCCGCCATGATCGAAATCGAGCACGTCTCGCAACGCTTCCAGACCTCCGGCAAGCAAAGCCATCTGGCGCTGTCGGATATCAACCTCACCATCGAAGACGGCGCCTTCGTCTCGATCCTCGGACCATCAGGCTGCGGCAAGTCGACCTTGCTCTATATCGTCGGGGGCTTCGTGCAGCCCACCGATGGCGTCGCCAAGGTGAAGGGCAAGGCGATCACGGGACCGGGTCCTGATCGCGGTCCGGTGTTTCAGGAATTCGCGCTGTTTCCGTGGAAGAACGTGCTCGGCAATGTCATGTATGGCATGCGCCAGCAGGGCATGAAGAAGGCTGAAGCCGAAACGCGCGGCCGCAAGCTCTTGGAAATGGTCGGCCTGAAGGGGTACGAGAATTTCTATCCGAAAGAACTCTCCGGTGGCATGAAGCAGCGCGTCGCGATCGCGCGCACGCTGGCCTACGATCCCGCCGTGCTGCTGATGGACGAGCCGTTCGGCGCGCTCGATGCGCATACCCGCACGCGGCTGCAGAACGATCTGCTCGACATCTGGGATACACAGCGCAAGACGGTGCTGTTCGTGACGCATTCGGTCGAAGAAGCCGTCTATCTCTCAGACAAGGTGATCGTGATGTCGCGCTCGCCGGGCTCGATCAAGGAAATCGTCGATATCGATCTGCCGCGGCCGCGCAAGCGTGCCGATCTGCTGCTCGACGCACGGTTCCAGAAATACATTGTCGATATCGAGAAGATGATCGACGACGGCAAGGACCATCTGTGATGACCGTGCGCGGGGTGCTCAAGACACTTTCGCCATTGTTCGCCTGCATCGGGTTGCTGTGTGTCTGGCAGATTGCCTCGCTGCGGCTGGATACCGAAAGCTTCCCAACGGCGCTGGAGTCGATCAAGGCCATTCCGTCGATCCTCGGGGACAAGGGATCGCTGCTGAACATTCTCGATTCTATCCGTCGTATGGCCATCGGTCTCGTACTCGCGGTGATGTTTGCGATCCCGCTGGGCCTGCTGATGGGGCGCATCAAGGCTGTCGCGGCCTTCTTCAATCCGCTGATGATGATCATCTATCCGGTGCCGAAAGCGGCGCTGATGCCCATCATCATGCTGTGGATGGGCGTCGGCGACGTCTCCAAGATCCTCGTCATCTTCCTTGGTGTCAGCTTGCCGATCATCTATCACGCGTTCCAGGGCTCCAAGGCCGTCGAAGAAAAGATGCTGTGGTCGGGGGCGGCGATGGGCATGTCGGCGCCGATGCGTATGCTCCGCATCGTATTGCCGGCAGCACTGCCTGAAATTCTCACGGGTTGCCGCACGGGTCTGGTGCTGGCGCTGATCACCATGATCACCTCGGAGATGATCGCGCGCCAGTCCGGCGCCGGCAACATCCTGTTCAACTCGCTCGACATGGCGCAATACGACACGGTGTTTGCGATGATCCTGATCATCGGCGCCATGGGCATCATCTTCGACGCGGCCTTCGAGAAGCTTCGCCTGTCGCTGGTGCGCTGGTCGCAGCCGCGCGACGACATGCCTCTCAGCTTCACGTGAGCACGACATGAACCAGGAACGCATCAATTCGGTTCTGCTGGGCATCACGCCGATCGTGCTGTTCATCGCGCTGTGGCAGTCGCTGATCTCATTCGGCTTCGCACCGACGAGCTTGTTGCCACCCCCAGGCGCCGTGTTCGGCAAGCTGGCGAAGGACTTCTTCAACGGCGACTTTCTGCACGATATCGCCGCGACGCTGATCCGTCTGTTCGCCGGCTTCGGCATTGCCGTGGTCGTCGGCGTGTTCATCGGCCTTGCGGCGGCGGTGAGCCCGGCGGTCAATGCCGTGGTCAAGCCGCTGGTGCGCGTGCTGGCGCCGATCCCGAAGATCGCGCTGTATCCCGCACTGCTGCTGATCCTCGGCTTCGACCATGCGTCGAAGATCACGCTGGTGACCGCCGACGCGCTGTTCCCGATCCTGCTGTCGACCTATTACGGCGCGTCGATGGTCGAGCAGAAGCTGATCTGGTCGGCGATGGCCGCGGGCACGCCGCGCTGGCAGATCCTGTTCAAGGTCGTTCTGCCGGCCGCAATGCCGTCGATCCTGACGGGCTGCCGCATCGGTCTCGTGATCTCCTGCATCGTGGTATTCTTGGCGGAGATGATCACCTCGACCGACGGCCTCGGTCACATGCTGGTGCAGGCTGCGCGCACGTTCCAGACCGTGGACATGTTCGTCCCGCTGATCATGATCTCGATGCTGGGTCTGATCCTGAACAGCCTGCTGCACTGGCTGCGCAGCTATCTGCTGCGGGGCTTTCCGGAAGTGTGAGGTCGGCTCAGCCGCCGAACTCATCTGCCAATGTTCGTCATGGCCGGGCTTGACCCGGCCATCCAACTATCTTCGGCGTTTGCGGCAAAGATGAATGCCCGGGTCAAGGCCGGGCATGACGAGAGAGTAGAGCGCGGTGTCTCAAAGCACCGGCGGCTTCTGCAACTGGAAGTGCTTCAGCAGATCCACGAATGCCGATAGCCGCCCCTCGCGATAGGCATCGACATCGAGCCCCTCATAATTGAGGAAACCTTCGCCCGTCTTGAGGCCGATGCGACCTTCGGCCATGTTGCGGCCGACGATCTCCGGCGACGCGTAGCGGTCGTTGTTCAGCGCGTCGGTGAGATACTTGCTGGCGTAATACAGGATATCGCCGCCGCCCCAATCGACAAATTCAAGCAGGCCCAGTACTGCGAAGCGGAAGCCGAAACCGTATTTGATCGCCTTGTCGATATCCTCGGGGCTCGCAACGCCTTCCTCGACCATGCGCGCGGCTTCGTTCATGGCCATCGCCTGGATGCGCGGCACAATATAGCCGGGCGAGGCCGAGCACACGACCGGCACCTTGCCAATGCCTTCGAGCAGTTCCTTCACGCGCGCGGTAATCGCCGGATCGGTCTTCGCGCCCGGCGAGACTTCGACCAGCGGCACGAGATAGGCCGGGTTGAGCCAGTGCGCGTTGAGGAAGCGCTCGGGATGGTCGACGGCACTGGAGATGTCATCGACAAGGATGGTCGAAGTCGTGGAAGCGATGATCGGCGAGGGGCCTGCGAGTTGTGATGCGCGGGCCAGCGCATCGCGCTTCTGATCGAGCACCTCAGGCACGCCTTCGAATATGATCGCCGAACTGCTGAGCGCAGCGCCCGCACCGGCTTCCGGCACAACGCTGATGCGTGACACCAGTGTTTCGATGTCAGCTTCTGTGAGCAGGCCGAAGCGCGCCATGCTGGCAAAGGTTTTGCGGATCTCGCCAAGCGCCTCGGCTTCCAGTGCCTTGAACTTGTCGTCCTCGCGCGCTTTGAAGTCGACGATTGCGACATTGTGGCCAGCATAGGCGAAGGCGACGGCAATGCCGCGGCCCATGCGGCCTGCGCCAAGACATGCGATGGCGGCACGGGCGCTCATGCGGCAAAGCCTTCGCGCAGTAGCTTCAGCAGCGCGGCCTGATCGAGATCGCCGAAGCCGAGGCTTGCGAGTGTGCGGCCACCCTGCAGGAAGTTCTCGCCGCAGATCGCGCCGCCAATCGCGAGGAACGCCTTGACCAGTGGCGTTTTGACGCCAGCGAGCTGGGCGCAGGACAGGAAAAACGACAGGCCGGTGCGCAGGTCCTCGCGCATGTAGCGATGCTCGGTGAGCACGATGTGCTCGCGCCAGTCACCGCTGTCGGTGAGACGATCATGCGAGCCGCGGCCATACATCCACTCTTCGCCTTCCTTGGCGTAGTGATCCGCCAGTGGGAAATGTGCGCCGTTGTAATCAAAGGCCTCGCGGATCGCGATGCGCTCAGCATCGAGCGCGTCGGTGACGCGGCGGATCGCGGGCTGCGTACCTTCCTTGTGAATGTCCCAGGTCGGAAAATGCTCAAGCGGCCCGGCATTCATGACGATGAGTGGCGGATGGATAATCGGACCGGCATTCATCAGCGCGCCGGACAACGCATCGCCGCATGGCTCGATCACACCGGGGAAGGCCTTGTCGATGACCTTGCAGGCATAGTCCATCATGTGAAGCGGGAACACGCCGGTCGGCAGCCGCTTGGCGCGGATGGTGATGGCGACCTCGAACGGTCCGTGTTTGCGCGCGAGCCAGGGCAGTGTACCGGTTTCCGCAAAGGCGACCTTCGCCGTGTTACCGGCGTCATGCGCAGCCTTGGCGAAGATCATCGAGCCGAAGGTCGCGGGCGGCAGATAGACCACCTGGCCGTCCTTGAGGTGCGGGGCGATCCGTTTGGCGATATCGGGCTGTGCGAAAGCGGGGGCAGGGCAGAGGATCAGTTCGACATCCTTGATCGCTTCAGCAATATCCGTCGTCACCAGCGTTAGCTGCGTATCGTGCGTGCCCTTTGCATTCTTGACCTTGATGCGCGAGCCGGCCTTCTTGTGTTCGGCCACAGCTTCGGCATCGCGACGCCACAGCCGGACGTCGTGGCCCTGCAGTGCGAAATCACCCGCGGCTGCGAACGAGCCGTTGCCGCCACCCAATACTGCGATCTTCAATTGGTCTCTCCGTCGCTCGGCGTTGCCGCCTGAACCTGCTTCAGTTTGAAATGCTGCACCTTGCCGAGCGCTGTGCGCGGCAAGTCTGTGACGAATACGATGTCGCGCGGCTGCTTGTAGCGCGCGAGCTGCGTCAGAACATGGGCTTTCAGCGCCTCGGCCGTTACGCTGCAATTCGGCCGCAGCAGGACATAGGCAACGGGCACTTCCTGCCATTTGGGATCGGGCACGCCGACGACGCCGCAATCGGCGACATCGGGATGTTCGAGCAATACACGTTCGACCTCGGCGGGATAGACGTTCTCGCCGCCGGAAATGATCATGTTCTTCTTGCGGTCGTGGACCCAGAAATAACCGTCATCATCGCGCGTGCCGATATCGCCGGTGCGATACCAGCCGTCATGCAGCGCCTCGCGCGTCGCAGCTTCATTGCCCCAGTATTCGTAGAACACATTGGGGCCGCGCACGGCGATCTCGCCGGTGGCCTTGGCGGGAAGTTCATTGCCGTTATCGTCGATGATCATCGCTTCGCAGCACAGGCCGGGCAAACCCGTCGATCCCGCGCGCGACAGGTCGCCGCCGAGCCGCGTATAGACTGAGATCGGGCAGGTCTCGGTCGAACCATAGACCTGCAGCACGGGAATGCCGCGTGCCGTCAGACGCTCGATCAGATGCGGCGGTACGATGCTGGAGCCGGTGGATACGGCCTTGAGGCAGGACACGTCGGTCGCAGCCCAGCCGGAATGCTCGCTCATCGCCTGGATGATCGCGGGTACCCAAACGGTCAGGGTGGGTCGCTCCCGCGTGATCGCTTCCAGCGTGGAGTCGGGCGTGAAGCGCGCATGGATCGTGACGGTCGCGCCATGATGCAGCGCAGGCGTCGTCTGGATGTTGAGGCCACCGACATGGAAGAACGGCAACACGGTCAGCACGTGATCGTCTGACGTGATGCCGTGCATGTGCTGGCTCATCACGCCGTTCCATAGCAGCGCTTCCTGGCGCAGCACGGCACCTTTTGGGCGGCCGGTGGTGCCTGACGTGTAGACGATCAGCAGCGGGCAGGAGAGGTCGGTATGCGGATTGCGGCCATCTCCGGAAGCGCGGGACAGCAGTGTGTCGAATGTCTGGCCGGGGGCATCAGGCGCGAAATCGAACGCGATCACGCGCGTATCCGGCAAGTCCTTCGCAAGCGACGGGAGGATGGCCGCAAAGCTTTCCTCGAGCACCAGCACCTTCACCGAGGCGTCAGACAGGATGAAGAGCTGCTCGGCGACCGCGAGGCGCCAGTTCAGCGGCACCATGATCGCGCCGAGGCGGGCGCAGGCATAGAGCAGGACCAGATAGTCTGGCCGGTTCATGCTCAGGATCGCGACGCGATCGCCGCGACCAACGCCGCATTCCGTCTTCAGTGCCTTCGCCGTCGCCTCGATCCGCGCGTTGAACACGGCGTAGCTGAGCGTCTTGCCCTCGAAATGAATCGCGGGCTTGTCTGGCGTGAACGCCGCGTTGTGGGCGATGAGGCTGGAGAGATCCACGATTACTCGTCTTTCTCACCGGCCTCATAGAGTGCCTCGCGGCCGATACGGTCGAGGCAAAGCTCGGCGGTCCAGGGCAGCATCAGCGCACCGCAGCGGCTGTCACGATAGATGCGCTCCAGCGGCAGCGTCTTCAGCATGGCCTGACCGCCGCAGGTGCGGATCGCCAGTGCGGCGAGTTCGTTGGCGCCTTCCATCACGGTGTACTGGGCGGCGTAGGCGCGCAGCACCTGCTCCTTGCTCGGATTGGCACAGGCTTCGGTCACGGCCTGGAACCAGATCGACTTGAGCTGTTCGAGCTTGATCTGCATCTGCGCCACGGCGATCTGCTTGGTCGGATACATCCGGCGCTTGACTGGCGGCATGCCCGGGATTTCGCCGCGGAGATACTTCACGGTGAAATCATACGATGCCTGCGCGAGACCAACGTAAGTCGGTGACAGCGTCAGGAACATGTGCGGCCAGCGCATCGCGGCCTGGAAGTAGACGCCGCGCGGCATCAGCGCTGCATCTTCCGGCACAAACACGTCCTTGAAGATCAGCGTGCGGGAGACCGTGCCGCGCATGCCGAGCGGATCCCAGTCGCCGACGACCGAGACGCCTTCGGACTTGGCGGAAATCGCCAGATACAGCGTGTTGCGGCGCGAAGCCTTCTCACCCTCAGCGACTTCGGTGCAGAGCACGCCGTAGTAATCGGCGAAGCCCGACAGCGACGCGAAGATCTTCTTGCCGTTGACGATCCAGCCGCCTTTGACGGGCTTGGCTTCGGTTCCGAACGCAACGCCGCCTGCGGCTGCTGCGCCGCCTTCGGAGAACGGCTGCGAATAGATCGCGCCGTCTTCGACGATGCGCTTGTAGTGGATGGCGCGGCGGCGGTGCTGTTCGGCGCGCATCTGGTCATCCATGTCGAGGTCATCGGCGAGTGGGCCGGACCACAGCGTCGAGCAGACATGCATGTTCCAGGTCAGCGCGGTGGCGCCGCAATAGCGGCCGATTTCGGCAGCAGCGAGCGAATAGGTCTGATAGCCGGCGCCCGAACCGCCATTGGCTTTCGGGATCGAGATGCCCAGCAGACCCGCCTTGTGCAGGTCCTTGTAGTTCTCCAGCGGGAAGGTGGCCTCGGTATCCCACTTCGCCGCGCGACCGGCGAAGTTAGCCTGCGCCAGCTCGCGCGCCTTGGCGATCAGCCCGGCCTGCTCGTCGTCGAGACGATAGGCCTTCGGATCGAACATCGGCTTGTCGAGGACGATGCTGTCGAGGTCTGGCTTGCTGGCGGGCTTGTTCATGAGGATGACCCCGAAAGGTTGTGGCTGGTTTTGAGGAAGTCGGCGAGTACTTCGTTGAATTCGTGCGGACGTTCGAAACTGGCGAGATGGCCGACGCCCTCGAGTTCGACATAGGTCGACCCGGGCACGAGGCCCGCCATCTTTGCCATCGTCTTTGCCGGCGCGTTGTTGTCTTTCGAACCGGATAGGACTAAAGTCGGTATTTTGATGTTCGCGATGTTCTTGCGCAGATCGAAGCCGATCATCGCCTTCATCGAGGCGCGGTAGGTGTCGGGCTTCACAGACGCCATGCAGTCGCGTGCGAGTTCAAGGCCGGCAGGATCCGGATTGTCGCCGATCAGGCCTGCCACCAGCTTCGGCGCCATCGACACCATGGTCTCGCCACGGTCGAGCGGGCCAAGCCGGGCGTCGATGAAATTCTTCTGCCATTCGCCGTCGGAGCTGCCGAAGGCGGAGGTGGTCTGCGCCAGCACGATGGCGCCGGCGAGATCGGGATAGTCCACCATGAAGCGCTGCACGATCATGCCGCCAATGGAATGGCCGACCAGCACCGGTTTCCTGGCGCCAATCTGCGCGAGGAAATCCTTCAGGGCTTCGGCGAAGGCCGGGATGCTGGGCGTCTCAAGTTGCTTCGAACCGCCATAGCCCGGCGAGTCCCAGCCGATGGCGTAGTAGCGGTCGCCGAACGCCTCGAGTTGGTTACGCCAGCCGCGACCGGCACCGCCGATCCCATGCAGAAACACCAGCGGCGTCGCCGCGGGGGAGCCTTTGGCTTCAAAGCCGAAGCGGCCGTCCTTCGTCGTCAGGGCTGCAGAATTTGGCACGCATACGCCTCCTGTGCTGTCGGACAAGGGTGATCCTAGCATGTCCGAGATATATGAAAAGCGATAGTTTTAGACTTAAAGGGTTGTGGATTGCCTCATCCGGAGGCACGTCGTTGTTAGAGGTTGGGTCTCCGAGTGATGGACCCTGCGCCTTCCGCTTGGCGATGTTGTGAAGTTCGGCCATCGCCCTTGTCCGAAATTTCTTTAGGTTTAAAACAATGTTGATTGCCGATGCATCGAGGGAGGAAGCCATGTCCGATCAGTCATTTTTGTCCTGGCCGTTTTTCGAGGACCATCACCGCGAGCTGGCCACGGGCCTGTCGCGCTGGGCCAAGGCGACATTGCCTGGTCTAGTCGATCACCATGACGTCGATGGCTCCTGCAAGCGTCTGGTGAAGGCGCTTGGCGACGGCGGATGGTTGCGCGCAGCGGTACCGGCAAGCCATGGCGGCATGTTTCCAACCTTCGATGTGCGCTCGCTGTGTCTGATCCGCGAAACGCTCGCCTATGAGAGCGGTCTCGCCGACTTCGCGTTTGCGATGCAGGGACTCGGCACCGGCCCGATCAGTCTGTTCGGCTCGGAAGCATTGAAGTCGCGTTATCTGCCGCGCGTCGCCAGCGGCGAGGCCATTGCAGCGTTTGCACTGTCGGAGCCCGATGCAGGTTCGGATGTCGCTGCGATGACGACGACGGCGGTGCCTGATGGTCCGGATCATGTCCGCATCAACGGCCTCAAGACCTGGATTTCCAATGGCGGCATTGCCGACCAGTATGTGGTGTTTCTGCGCACGGGCGAATCCGGCGCGCGCGGCATCAGCGCTTTCGTCGTCGGTGCGGACACGCCCGGCTTCACGATTGCGGAGCGGATCGATGTGATCGCGCCGCATCCGCTGGCCACGTTGAAATTCGAGGATTGCCGCGTGCCTCTGGCGAACCGTATCGGCAAGGACGGCGAGGGCTTCAAGGTGGCGATGGCGACGCTCGATGTGTTCCGCTCGACGGTAGGCGCAGCCGCGCTCGGTCTTGCGCGTCGCGCGCTCGATGAAGCGCTGCATCGCTCGGTCACGCGAAAAATGTTTGGCCATACGCTGGGCGATCTTCAGCTGACGCAAGCGGGACTCGCGGAGATGGCCACGTCCATCGATGCGTCGGCTCTGCTGGTCTATCGTTCGGCCTGGACCAAGGATCAGGGCGCCGCGCGCATCACGCGCGAAGCCGCCATGGCCAAGATGTTCGCGACCGAAGCGGCACAGACAGTGATCGACCGTGCGGTTCAAATCTTCGGCGGCATGGGCGTGCAGTCGGGCGTCAAGGTCGAGGAGCTCTATCGCGAGATTCGCGCGCTGCGCATCTATGAAGGCGCAACCGAAGTCCAGAAGGTCATCATCGGTCGCGAGCTCATCAAGGCGGCGCAGGCCAATTGAGCGGAAAAGGCGAGCCGATCACGACTCGCCTGACACCTCACGCGGCTGTCGTGTCCGCCTTGTAGTTCGGCGCCGACGCAAGAAACCGCGCATAGGCCTCCGCATCCGGCGGGGTGAATTTCTCTACCAGCGCGCCGCGCCGTTTGCTGGTGGCGCCCATGTCGTCGAGCAGTTCGTCGAAATGCCTGAAGTGATAGGGCGCCACGCATAGTCCGCCATAAACGCCGGCTGCGGGTCGTTCGACGCGCTTGAAATGCAGCATCTTGTCCATATCCGCATGCATCTGGGCGGCGGTCGGCTGTTTCGCCAGCTTGCCGTCGGCATAGCGCACCAGCCAGTTGGCGGCCATTTCCGCTGTCAGCACCGAGCAGAAGCTGGAATTGAAGCCGACAAAGCCCATGTCCGGCAGATCCGGATTGGCGATCACGCGATACAGCCGGTACTGCCCGTCGTCCTGAATGAGCTTGTCGCGATAGTGCTGCGGCAGGAACGGCACGCCGAGTGTGAAGCCGATAGCCAGCACAGCAACGTCAGCCTCGACGCGCTGGCCTTCTGACATCACGATGGTCTTGCCGTCATAGTGATCGAAGGTGCCACGGACCGCCTTGATGCGTCCATCGGCGACCATCGGGAAGAAGTTCGGCGTGGCGATCGGCACCGAGCAGTTGATGCCGTCCTCGATGCGGCCTTCAGGTACCATGTTGCATTTCTTCAGCTTCAGCTGGGTCTTCAGCATGGCTTCGAGCCCGCGCCAGTTGGCCCAGATGAAGGGTTTGGCGATGGCGTGATTGAGCCGCGAGAGCGCAGTCAGGCCCCAGCCCCGAAACATCTCCTCCTGCGCACGAATATAGAGGATGCGCTTGAAGTTGATCAGGCCGCCGATGAAATAGGGAATGCGCCACACCGGCTCGCGATAGACGAAGGTGACGGCGCTGGCGCCGGCATTGACTGAATGCACGGCGATATCGGTGGCCGATTTTGAGCCGCCGAGCACGACGATCTTCTTGCCTTTGACGATAGATGAATCCGTGTGCTCCGCCGAATGCAGGATCACGCCGCCGTCGGCCTTGAACGCGTCCTCGCCGGGGTGATGTAGCTCCTTGCGCTCGTTGAATTGCCCGGTGCAGACCGCCACGAAATCGAATGTTTCCTGCGCGGTGTTGCCAGCCGCATCGCGTGTCTCAAGCGTCCAGCCGGGGAGTCCATCTTCGCGGCGTTTCATGCTCACGACGGTCGTGTTGAAGCGCATCAGCGGGATCAGATTGTGGTCGCGTGCATAATCTGTGAGATAGGCATGGACCTGCGGCCCCTTGGGCCATTCCGGATAGCTCGCCGGCATCGGCTTGTCGGTGAAGCGATAGAGTTCCTTGGGACTCTGGGTCTGCACCTCTGGATAAGAGCGGGCTGGCTCCCAGACGCCGCCGAGGTCGCCGCTGCGTTCAAGCATCGTGACCTTGTGTCCGCATGCTGTGAAGGATTTGGCGGCGGCAAGGCCGGCGATACCGGCGCCGATGACGCAAACGCTCTTCTGTTTGACCATGGCTCGTCTCCTGTCTGAATGCGGCGTTGGATCGCGGACGTGCGGGTTCGCGCGCGCAGACGGACATCTGCGCGAAACGTTCGCGTGGAGTGTTGAGTGCCGTTCGGCTGTTGAGCCTAGTCGTTGGCTTCCGGTGGCAGGAAGTTCACTTCATGCTCGGCGGAGACCCGCACGATGGCTTCGATATCGCTCATATTGTGCAATTGCTTGAACAGGGCTTCGAGCTTCTGTGTCGGCGAGACCCAGAACAGCGCGCGGGCGGGCTTGTCCGATTTGTTGAAATAGCCATGCGGAATGCCGCGGGGCAGGCGGACCAGATCGCCGGCATGGGCGCGGACCCACTGGCCGTCGAGCTTGAGGTCGAGAATACCCTCCTGAACCAGGATGAACTCTTCCTGGGTCGGATGGATATGCACCGGCACGAACTGGCCGGGATCGCTGTTGGTCTCGAAAGCAAAGGTGGAGTCGGTCACGGCCTTCGGGAAATAGACCTGTCCAAGGATATTCCACGTGGTGCCGCCATATCCGGTGCCGTTCTGGGTAATGCCTTTTTCAAGTGCCGCCATGGTTCTGCTCCCTTGGGTTTCACGTCTGCAAGGATGCTGCGTGACCTCGGGGCTTGTCTCTAGCCGTTGAACGAATCCGCTATCCGAACGACGAAATAATTACCGGTGCAGGCGGGGCGCGCGTACGCTGCGCCGCACACTCATCTTGGAAGACGCCGGCCTGCGCATTCGTTGTGCAGCACGGCAATATTTGCGGCGGGGTGCCGACTATGCGGCGTGACGGGACATGGATAGTCTAGGCTTCAAATAACGCAGGCGATCGGACCATGGTGTTGGACGCAGCCGTATCAGGGAATGCCCAGCCGGCCCGCGCTGCAAGGCTTGCGGCGTTCTCTCGCGTTTTCACCAGGGATATCGACGAGGCTGCCGATTCGATCGGGCGCATCTTCTGCCCGCATGCGCTCGATCCCTTGCAGCGCTCCTGGCCGGATTTTCACGCGCTCCATAACTGTGCCGCGTTCGATGGCTTCTCGGTGAACTATGTGTCCTATGGCGGTTCGGTATCGATCGATCCCGGCTGTCTCGATCGCTTCTTCCTGCTGCAGATACCAATGCATGGCGGTGCCCGGATCAATACCGGTGGCCGGACGATCGAGGTGTCGGCAGGGCGTTTCGCTTCCTTGCTGTCGCCGACCATGCCGACAAAGATGGTCTGGCAGGACGATTGCGCCAAGCTGATCCTGCTGGTCGAACGGCGGCTCGTAGAAGAGCGCGCGGCGGCGCTGGCGGAAAGATCCGGAGCGGTCATCGAGTTTGATCCGGAGGTCGACCTCAATACGCCGTTCGGTCTCGCGATCCGGTCCCAGATCGAATACCTCGTTGATCTCGCGGAGCATCGCGGACCAGGGCAGCAGATTTCGCCCATGATGGCGGCGATCCTGCGTGACTCCGTGATTGGATTGTTGCTGACCGGTCAGCGTCATACGCTCACCGACACCATCGACCGCACCCTTGCGCGCCTTGGTCCGCTGCCATCGGTGCTGAGAAAGGCACGGGACTATCTTGAGGCTCATGCCACTGAGCCGCTCGATCTCGATCGGCTCTCGCGCGCAGCTGGCATCGGGATACGTTCGCTGCAGCTCGGCTTCCAGAAGCATTTCGGCATGTCGATTTCCGATGCGCTGCTCGATATCCGGCTGACGCATTTGAATGCACGATTGCTGCGGGCTGCGCCGGGCGAGCGGGTCATCGATATGGCCTTCGATCTCGGCTTTACCCATCCGAGCCGGATGGCCAGCTTCTACCGTGCCCGTTACGGCGAGAGCCCATCGGATACGCTCCGCCGGAGCCGCTAGAGCCAGCTCGTGCGCCCCGCTTTCTTGCAAAAGCTTGAAGTTTAAAATATATCGGATGAGCTCATGGAGAGCTCGCGGAAGGTCACGCATGTCCGGATTGTCTCGCTCCTCCCACGCTCTGGTGACCGGTGGCGGCCGCGGCATCGGCCGCGCCATTGCGGCATCACTGGTGCGAGCTGGCGCGACCGTCACCATCATGGGCCGCAATCTTGCAGTGCTGGACGAGGTGGTCGCGGCCGGTGACGCGCATTATGCGATCATGGCTGATGTGTCCGATCAGGCTGCGCTGAATGCCGCGATAGCGGACGCGGCGAAACGCCAGCCGATCGATATTCTGGTGGCAAATGCGGGCGCTGCGGAGTCTGCCCCATTCGTGAAATCGGATGCAGCGCTGTTCCAGCGCATGATGGATGTGAATTTCATGGGCGTCGTCTATGCAACGCAGGCTGTGCTGCCCGAGATGGTCAAGCGAAAGAGTGGCCGCATCGTTGCGATTGCTTCGACGGCTGGCCTGAAGGGCTATGGTTATGTGAGCGCCTATAGCGCTGCGAAGCACGCCGTTATCGGTCTGGTACGTTCGGTGGCGCTGGAAGTCGCGAAAAGCGGTGTCACTGTGAATGCTGTGTGCCCAGGCTTTACCGAGACTGATCTGCTCGAAGGCAGCATCGACAACATCATGAGCAAGACTGGCCGTACGCGCGAACAAGCTGTTGCCGAATTGGCCAAGCATAATCCGCAGGGCCGTCTGGTGACGTCGGGCGAAGTCGCTGACGCGGTGCTGTGGCTGTGCGGCACTGGCGCCAGTTCCATCACCGGCCAGAGCATCGCCGTCGCCGGCGGCGAAGTCTGATCGATACGCAACAACAAGAACCGAACGAATTACTGGGAGCCAATATGTCAGTCATGGTCAAGAACAAGGTCGCCAATCCCGTCACGCTGCCGCTGGCCGAGTTCAAGCCTGAGCATTTCCTGCTGGCGGTGGCCGATGGCATCGCAACGGTGACGCTGAACCGGCCCGAGCGTAAAAACCCGCTGACCTTCCAGAGCTACCGCGAACTGACCGATTTCTTCCGTGCCTGCGCGATGGATGACGACGTCAAGGTCGTGGTCGTTACCGGCGCCGGCGGCAATTTCTCGTCGGGCGGCGACGTGTTCGAAATCATCGGTCCCCTGATCGAGATGAATACCAAGGATCTCACCGCCTTCACGCGCATGACCGGCGATCTGGTCAAGGCGATGCGCGCCTGCCCGCAGCCGATCATCGCCGCAGTGGAAGGCATCTGCGCCGGCGCCGGCGCCATCATGGCGATGGCCTCCGACATGCGTCTGGCTGCGACCGGCGCCAAGGTCGGCTTCCTGTTCAACAAGGTAGGTCTCGCCGGCTGCGACATGGGTGCTTGCGCGATCCTGCCGCGCATCATCGGCCAGTCCCGTGCGTCGGAGCTGCTCTATACCGGCCGTTTCATGACGGCCGAGGAGGGCGAGCGCTGGGGCTTCTTCAGCCGCATCGTCGCGCCTGCGGAGGTGCTGAGCCAGTCACAGACACTGGCCAAGCAGATTTCCGAGGGCCCGACCTATGCCAACACCATGACCAAGCGAATGCTGTCGATGGAATGGGCGATGTCGGTGGAAGAGGCGATCGAAGCCGAGGCCGTGGCGCAGGCGCTGTGCATGACCACCGAGGATTTTGCCCGGGCGTTCCATGCCTTTGCCAACAAGCAGAAGCCGAAGTTTGAGGGTAATTGAGACACACGCACCGTCATGCCCGGGCTTGACCCGGGCATCCATCTTTGGCGGCAATGCGGGTGGTAAGATGGATGGCCGGGTCAGGCCCGGCCATGACAGAGTTTCAACAAGTCGCCTCGCGCGGGCGCGAGCAAATTCAAGATGCATCGCGCCGACTGATAATTTGATGTGCATCAAAGCTGGCGAATTGCCGGTTTGTCAGGCTTGCCAGGAATTGTTTTAGGTTTAAAATATCTCCATCCAGGCACGACTGCGGAGGCTGTCATGAAGATCGCGATTATCGGTGGCGGGCCGGCGGGCCTCTATTCTGCGATCCTGCTGAAGAAGCAGCGCCCGCAGGCAGAGATCACGGTCTATGAGCGCAACCGCCCTGACGACACCTTCGGTTTCGGTGTGGTGTTCTCCGACGCCACCCTCGATAATTTCGAGAAATACGATCTTCCCAGCTATCAGCGCATCACCCAGGAATTCGCTTACTGGGACGATATCGCCGTGCACTTCCGCGGCACTGTCCACCGCGTCGGCGGCAACGGCTTCTGCGGCTGTTCGCGCCGCACGCTGCTGATGATCCTGCAGGATCGCGCACGTGAACTTGGCGTCCATCTGTTGTTCGAAGTCGATATCACCGACGAAGCGCGTTTCGCGGATGCCGATCTCATCGTGCTGGCCGATGGCATCAATAGCCACTTCCGCAACAAGTATATCGAGCACTTCGCGCCGGAAGTGGATATTCGGTCGAACAAGTTCACCTGGATGGGCTCGACCAAGCCGCTCGATGCTTTCACCTTCCTGTTCCAGGAAACCGAGTGGGGGCCGTTCATTGCGCACGCCTATCAGTATGAGGCTGGCCGCTCGACCTGGATCTTCGAGACCGATCCGGAGACCTTCAAGCGCGCCGGCCTCGAAGGCCTTGGCGAGCAGGAATCCGCCGAGCGCATGCACGAGATTTTCAAGTGGTTTCTCGGCGATCACAAGCTGCTGATCAACCGCTCGATGTGGCGCAATTTTCCGATGATCCGCAACAAGCGCTGGGTCAAGGACAACATGGTGCTGCTCGGCGACGCCAAGGCGACGGCACATTTTTCCATTGGTTCGGGCACCAAGCTCGCCATGGAGGATGCCATCGCGCTGCATGATGCGATGGCGAAGGCGCCCACTGTCGAGGCCGGGTTGCATGACTACGAACACGGTCGCCGCGAGGAGACCGAAAAGATCCAGCACTCCGCCGATGTCTCGCTGGTCTGGTTCGAGCACGTGGATCGCTTCTGGGATTTCGACCCCGTGCAGTTCGCTTTCGGCGTCATGACCCGCGCAAAGGCGATCACCTATGATAACCTGACGCTGCGAGCGCCGGACTTCGTCAAGGAAGTCGACAAGTCGTTTGCGCAGAAGGTGCGCGCACAGGGCTTCGACGTCGATGTCGAAAAGCCGGAAGTGCCGATGTTCCAGCCGTTCAAGATGCGGGACATGGTGCTCGTCAATCGCGCCGTGGTGTCGCCGATGTGTATGTATTCGGCGGAAGAGGGCGTACCGAACGATTTCCATCTGGTGCATTACGGCTCGCGCGCCATTGGCGGCGCCGGTCTCGTCTTCACCGAAATGGTCTGCGTTGGCCGCGACGCGCGCATCACGCCCGGCTGCGCAGGTCTGTGGACCGACGAGCAGGAAACGCAGTGGAAGCGCATCGTCAATTTCGTCCACTCGACCTCGGCTGCGAAGATCTGTCTGCAGCTCGGCCATGCCGGCCGCAAGGGCGCAACCAAACTGATGTGGGACGGCATGGATCGCCCGCTCGCCGATGGCGCGTGGGACATCGTCTCGGCGTCGCCGCTGGCCTACTATCCGGATAGTCAGGTGCCCGCGGAAATCGATCGCACCGGTATGGACCGCGTCAAGGCGGAGTTCGTGGCCGCCACGATCCGTGGTGACCGCTGTGGCTTCGATATGCTCGAGATGCATACGGCGCACGGCTATCTACTGGCGAGCTTCCTGTCGCCGCTGACCAACAAGCGCACCGATGAATATGGCGGCTCCCTTGAGAACCGGCTGCGCTTCCCGCTCGAAGTGTTCGAGGCCATGCGTGCGGCATGGCCGGCACACAAGCCGATGTCGGTTCGCTTCTCGGCGACCGACTGGGCCGAAGGTGGCAACACCGGTGACGATGCGGTGCAGATCGCCCGTGCCTTCGCCGAAGCCGGTGTCGACCTCGTCGACATCTCGACGGGGCAAACCGTCAAGGAGTCGCGTCCGATCTACGGTCGCATGTTCCAGACGCCGTTTTCAGATCAGGTCCGCAACGAGGCGCGCGTCGCCACCATGTGCGTCGGCAACATCACGTCAGCGGATCAGGTCAACACGATCCTGGCCGCCGGCCGCGCGGATCTCGTCGCGCTCGGCCGTCCGCACCTGACTGACCCGTCCTTCACCATCAAGGCGGCGGCCTGGTATGGTGCAAAGGACGCCTATTGCCCGCCGCAATATATGCCCGGCAAGGACCAGATTTTCCGCAACAGCGTCAGGGACAAGCAGGATTTCGAAGACCTGAAAATTAAGGCTAAGCCGAAGACCCGCGCCGAGATGCGTGCCGAGGCGGCAAAGCCACTTGCAGCTGAATGACTGGGCATGCGAGTTTACCGGTTAAATTCTGGGCGGTGCGTAAAGTGGAGTTGGGCTGATGAAAGCAATCATCGTGGGTGGCGGCGTTGGCGGTTTGACCACCGCCTTGATGCTGCGGGCGCGGGGCATCAATTGCGAACTCTTTGAACAGGCTGACACCATCCGCGAACTCGGCGTTGGCATTAACACGCTACCCCACGCGATCCGCGAACTCGCTGGTCTCGGTCTGCTCGATCGCCTCGACGCGGTGGCAATCCGCACCGATGAGCTACATTACCTCAACCGTCACGGGCAGGAAGTCTGGCGCGAGAAACGGGGCTTCGGCGCCGGCCACGACGTGCCGCAATTCTCGATCCATCGCGGCCGCCTGCAGACCACGATTCATCGCGCGGTAGAAGAGCGCCTTGGCGTTGAGGCGATTCACACAGGTCGTCGGCTCGGTCACTTTACGCAAGACGAAGGCGGCGTCACCGCCTATTTCTTTGATCGCAACAACAATCACGTCGAGACAGCGCGCGGCGATATCCTGATCGGCGCCGACGGCATCCATTCCAAGGTCCGCAGTACGCTGTTCCCGAACGAAGGACATCCGGTCTGGAACGGTCTGATGCTGTGGCGTGGCGCGCGCGACTGGCCGGCCTTCCTGACCGGAAATTCGATGATCGTCGCCGGTGGTCTCCATGCCAAGGTTGTGGTCTATCCGATCGCCGAGGGTGAGACGCCGGGCAACCGGCTGACCAACTGGGCGGTGCTGGTGAAGACCGGCGAGGGTGGCACATTGCCGCCGCGCCGCGAGGACTGGTCACGCCCCGGCAAGCGCGACGAATTGATGCCGCATGTGGCGCGTTTCAATGTGCCGCATATCGACGTGCCCGCGCTGATCACGGCGACGCCGGAATTCTGGGAGTATCCCTGCTGCGACCGCGATCCACTGCCATATTGGTCAGGCGGCCGCGTCACGCTGCTCGGCGACGCTGCGCATCCGATGTATCCGGTCGGCTCCAACGGCGCCTCGCAGGCGATCCTCGATGCGCGCGCGCTGGCCGACTCGCTGGCCCATGCCGAACATCCGCGCCAGGCGCTGATGGCCTATGAGCGCAAGCGCCTGCCGATGACCGCGGAGATCGTGCGCTCCAACCGCCGCGGCGGTCCGGAAGGCGTGATCGATGCTGTCGAGCAGATCGCGCCGGACGGCTTCGACAATGTCGAGAACGTGTTGAGCTACGCGCAGCGTGAAGCGATCGTGAAGGGCTATGCGCATAAGGCTGGCTTTGCGGCCTCGCCGGGACTTGCCGTGGTGAACGGCTGATATAGCTCGCTGCAAATCGAGAACTTAGCTTTCGTCATGCCCGGGCTTGTCCGGGCATCCACGTTTTGGGCGCCGCTTAAGACGTAGATGGCCGGGACAAGCCCGGCCATGACGTCGATGATGGTATGTGGCCTGAACGAAGAGCCGCGCTTACGCGCCGGGAGGCGGCGGCAGGAAGTGGATGTTGTATTCGGCGGCGAGCGCCACAACGTCCTCGGGCTTCTGTTCTTTCATGTTGTGGATCGCCCAGAACAGGTCATAGAGCCGGCGGCTCGGCGAAACCCAGAACAGCACTTTGGCGTTCTGATCGGACTTGTTGAAGATGCCGTGCGGAATGCCGCGCTGTAGCCGCACCAGATCGCCCGGCGTAGCCGACGTTTCAGATCCGCCGAGGAAGAAGTCCAGCTTGCCTTCGAGGATGTAGAGATACTCATCCTGATCAGGATGGATGTGCGGCGGCACGAAAGTGCCGGGCGGGAAGGTGGCGTGCCACGAGAACGAATCCTCGGTGCAGTTCTTCGGCACATAGGTCTGGCCGAGGATGTTCCATGTGATGCCCTGCATGCCTTCATTGGCGCGGGTGATGCCGGCGATCTCGGTCTTCATGGTTGGTCCTTCCTTGGGTCACGCATTACGACGCGTCGGGTGGTACTCGAAAACAGTTGATCAAACGTGGAGGAAACGGTCCTTCACAGTGGAGTCGCTCTTCAGTTGCTCGGATGTGCCGGTCCATACGACACGGCCTTTTTCGATCACGACATGACGATCGGCGAAGCCGGCCAGCGCATCGACATTCTTGTCGATGACCAGAATGGACTGACGCTCGGCCTTGAGCTTCTTCAGGCAATTCCAGATCTCAAGGCGAATGAGCGGGGCGAGGCCTTCGGTGGCTTCATCGAGAATGAGCAGCTTCGGATTGGTCATCAGCGCGCGCCCGACCGCCAGCATCTGCTGCTCGCCGCCCGACAATTGCGTGCCGAGATTGCTGCGGCGCTCCTTGAGGCGCGGAAACAACTCGTAGATCTTGTCCAGCGTCCAGCGCGCCGGCGGATGGCGCACGGCGGCGGTGGCGATCAGGTTCTCTTCCACGGTGAGCGTCGGGAAGATCTGGCGACCTTCCGGCACGAGGCCAATGCCCGCCTGGGCGATACGATAGGACGGCAAGCCGGCCATCGGCTTGTCGTCGAAGGTGACCGTGCCACCGGTTGGATGAATCAGGCCCATGATGGCGTTGATGGTGGTCGTCTTGCCCATGCCGTTGCGACCGAGCAGGGTAACGACTTCACCGGCATTGATGGTGAGCGAAATATCGAACAGCACTTTCGCCGCACCATAGGCGGCCTGCAGATTGGATACGGTGAGCATCAGGCGGCCTCCTCGCCGAGATAGGCGGCACGCACCTCCGCATTGTCGCGAATGCTTTGCGGCGAACCTGATGCGATGATGCGGCCGTAAACAAGGACCGAGACGCGGTCAGCCAGTGCGAACACGGCGTCCATATCGTGTTCGATCAGCACGATGGGAAGCTCCTTGCGCAGTTCCTGCAGCGTGTTGATCAGCCGTTGCGATTCATCGTGGCTGGTGCCGGCGAGCGGTTCGTCGAGCAGCAGCAGTTTCGGCTTCGCCGCTAGCGCTATGGCGATTTCGAGCTGGCGTTTCTCGCCATGCGACATCTGCCCGGCCGGCACGCCTGCGCGAGCGGCGAGGCCGAAGCGCGACAACAGCGCCATCGCGGCGTCATTCAGTGCCGGCTCCTTCGACGCATTTCCGAAGAAACTGAAGCTCGATCCGCTGCGCGCCTGCACGGCGATGGCGACATTCTCCAGCGCGGAGAAGCGCGGCAGGATCGAGGTAATCTGGAACGAGCGCACCAGGCCCATCCGCGCACGTTCTGCCATTGGCAAACGGGAGACGTCCTGGCCGTCAAAGATAATGCGGCCGGAGTCCGATTGCGCGTGGCCGGAGATCTGGTGGATCAGCGTGGTCTTGCCGGCGCCGTTGGGGCCGATGATGGCGTGCAATTCGCCGGCCTCGATATTCAGCGACACATCGTCGGTGACGCGTAGCGCGCCGTAATTCTTGCAGATGTTCTGCAGCTGAAGCGGAGCGTTACTCATGATTTGCTCCCGAACAATCCGGTAATGCCGCCGCGGGCATAGAGCACGACGAGAATGAGGATGGGTCCGAAGATCAGTGCCCAGTTCTCCGTGTAATGCGACAGGATATCTGCGAGCAGGCTGAACACGGCTGCGCCGATGATCGCGCCATGCAGTGAGCCGAGACCGCCGAGCACGAGTACGAAGATCAGGTCGCCGGAGCGCTGCCAGGCCGTATAGGCCGGGCTGACGAATTCGGTCTGGTTGGCGAGCAGAAAGCCCGACACGCCGGCAATCATGCCGGCAATGACATAGGCCGTCAGCTGATAACGATAGGGCGCAAAGCCGATCGCCTCCATGCGCACGGGATTCTCGCGAATGCCGCGTAGCACCCGACCGAAGCGTGACGCGACGATGGCGCGGAGCAGCAGATAAGCGCCGAGCAGCACGCCGAAGGCGACGTAATACATCGTCACATCGTTCTTCAGGAACTTCGAGCCGAAGAACATGCTGCGCGAGGCCAGTGTTAGCCCGTCGTCACCGCCATAGGCAGCCAGCGAAGTGCCGAGGAAGAACAGCATCTGGCCGAAAGCCAGCGTGATCATGATGAAATAGACGCCCTTGGTCCGCAGCGAGATCGCGCCTGTGAAGAGAGCGAAGATGAGCGAGACACCAAGCGCCACCGCAAGCTGGATGAAGCCGTCGGTGATGCCGTGGCTGGCGAGGATCGCAACACTGTAGGCGCCAAGGCCGACATAGGCGGCATGGCCGAACGAGATCATCGCGCCGTAGCCGATCAGCAGATCGAGCGACATGGCGGCCAGCGCCAGGATCATGATGCGCGTGACCAGCGCCAGGATGAAGCTCTGCGATCCCCACAGCACCGAGAGTGGCACAAGGGCGAAGATCGCGAAAACGATCAGCGGCAGCACATAGGCGCGGCTGGTACGCAGCGGCGTTGCGAGGGCAGGCGAAGCGGGGGTGTCGAGGTCGACGAGATTGTTCATGGTCTGCTCCCGTTACTGCTTGGACGGGAACAGGCCGGATGGCCGGAAGAACAGCACCGCAGCCATCAGGATATAGATCAGCATCGGCGCAATGGCGCGGCCGGTCTGGCTGGCCGCCGAGGAATCGAGCAGCAGCTTGAGCAGCGTGGGCGCGAAGAAACGTCCGAGCGTATCGACGAGACCGATCAGCAGCGCCGCGATGAAGGCACCGCGGATCGAGCCGATGCCGCCGATGACGATCACCACGAAAGCAAGAATGAGCACGTTGTCGCCCATGCCGGGCTCTACCGAGAGGATCGGTGCAACCATGGCGCCGGCGAAGCCCGCAAGCATGGCGCCGACGCCGAACACGATGGTGAACAGCAGGCGGATGTTGACGCCCAGCGCGGAGACCATGGCGGCGTTGCTGGCGCCGGCACGCACGAGCATGCCAAGCTTGGTCTTGTTGACGACGAGATAGAGCGCGAGGCCGACAGCAAGACCGACGGCGATGATGACGAGACGCCACACCGGATAGAGCATGCCGTCGGTGATCTCGAC
The DNA here is from genome assembly GCF_034044155.1 of Tardiphaga sp. 42S5. Classification (NCBI taxonomy): domain Bacteria; kingdom Pseudomonadati; phylum Pseudomonadota; class Alphaproteobacteria; order Hyphomicrobiales; family Nitrobacteraceae; genus Tardiphaga; species Tardiphaga sp. 42S5. Next base: position 2,865,096 of record NZ_CP139027.1, read on the forward strand.
CGCGCCCGACAGCGCGTCAGGAATTGCAACATTTAGCGGCGCAGCGCCCCAGATGTATTTGACGGCCTGATTGAGGAAGATGATGACGCCAAAGGTCGCGAGCACCTGATCGAGATGGTCGCGATCATATAAATGTCGAAAGATCAGGACCTCCAGCAGGAGCCCGAAAATCAGGGCTGCTGGTAGCGCCAGTGCGAGGCCGGCGACGAAACTTCCGGTCATGGCGGTGAAGGCGGCGACAAGATAGGCGCCGACCATGTATTGCACGCCATGTGCAAGATTGATGAAGTCCATGACGCCAAACACCAGCGTGAGGCCGGCGGCGATCAGGAACAGGATCAATCCGAACTGCAAGCCGTTCAGGATCTGGACGAGGGCAAGCGTGAGGGTCATCAGATAACTTGGTTTCTATACTGAGATAAACACGGGCCGATAAAACACCGGGCCGTCCCGCCTTCGCGGCAACGGCCCGGTGATGAGTGATCGCCAGGGCGATTACTGCGCAGCGCAGTCCTTGGCGTAGCGATCGCCGTAGTTCGAGAACACCTTCTCGACGATCTCGGTCTGGAACTTGCCGTCAGCGCGCTTGGCAACCTTGGTCAGGAAGAAGTCCTGAACGGGATAGCCGTTGTTGCTGAACTTGAAGCCGCCGCGGATCGACGGGAAGTCTGCCTTCTTCATGGCTGCAGCCACCTTGGCCTTGTCCGAGAGGTCGCCCTTCACGGCAACGACGGCGCTGTTGATCAGCATGGCCGCGTCATAGGACTGGAAGGCGTAGGTCGCCGGCACGCTGTTATAGGCCTTCTCGTATTCCGCGACGAACTTCTTGTTCTGCGGAGTGTCGAGGGTCGGTGCCCAGTTCGAGCCGCCGAACATGCCGATCGCCGCGTCCTGCTGAGCCGGCAGCGTCGATTCATCGACGGTGAAGGTCGACAGGAACGGAATGCGGTCGAGCAGGCCGGCCTGCTTGTACTGCTTGACGAGGTTCACGCCCATGCCGCCCGGCATGAAGGTGAGCACGGCGTCAGGCTTCATCGATGCGATCTTGGAGAGCTCGGCCTGGAAGTCGAGCGTGCCGAGCGGGATGAAGGATTCCTCAAGAATCTCGCCCTTGAAGTCCATCTTCACGCCGGCGACGAAGTCCTTGCCGGCCTGATAGTTCGGGGTCATCAGATAGATCTTCTTGTAGCCGCGCTTCTGGGCGACGTTACCGAGGATCTGGTGGATCTGATCGTTCTGATACGACGTCACATAGAAGTACGGATTGCACTCCTTGCCCGCGTAGCTCGACGGGCCGGCATTCGGAGAGATCAGGAAGGTCTTGTTCTCGGTGACCGGCTTGTGGATCGCGCCGAGGATGTTGGAGAAGATCGGACCGACCACGAAGTCGACCTTGTCACGCTCCAGAAGGCCCTTGACCTTGGTCACGGCGACGTCCGGCTTGAGTTCGTCATCGACGACGATGACTTCGACGTCCTTGCCGCCCATCTTGCCGCCGAGATCCTTGACCGCGAGATTGAAGCCGTCGCGGGCCTGCTGGCCGAGCACGGCACCGGCGCCCGACAGCGACACGATCACGCCGACCTTGATCTTTTCCTGCGCCATGGCCGGGATGGCCGAAACGCTCATCATCAGGGCGGCCAAACCGGCCAGTTTGAAAGACTGCTTCATTAACTTCTCCTCCACTCGACCGCGACAGGCAGCCGAAAAACGTGCCAACCCAGAATTCTGTTCTTTTGCCTAGATTATGCTCACGACGGGCGCAGCCGCAAGCAATGTAAATGACTTCCAGGCGTCAGAAATCAGCCGAATACGCTATGCAAACCGTAGGCCAATTTATTTGAACCTTAAAGAAATATTCAAAATCGGCGGCGGTCAAGGCTGCGGCGTTTTGGCTTGCGGTCGGACGGAAATTCCTTGAAGGTCAAAGGATCGGTATGGGGCGGTACGAGATTGTGGATTGCCGGTCTCTCGGCCGCCGCAGGAGCTTCAAGCAGGTAAGATTGCATCATGATTCTCGATTCCGAGACCAAGGCCGTCGAACTTCCCGATGATCACGGCGATGAGCTGCGCCTGTGGCTCCGGCTCTTGACCTGTACGACCTTGATCGAGGGCGAAGTCCGTAGCCGCTTGCGCGAGCGCTTCGATGTCACGCTGCCGCGCTTCGACCTGATGGCCCAGCTCGACAAGGTGCCCGACGGTATGACCCTGTCGGATGTCTCGAAGCGCATGATGGTGTCGAACGGCAACGTGACCGGTCTGGTCGAGCGTCTTGTCGAATCCGGCCACGTCGATCGCCGCACCTCCGACACCGATCGTCGGGTTCAGGTGATCCGGCTCACCAAACTCGGCCGCGCCGAGTTCCGCAAGATGGCCGAAGAGCATGAGACCTGGATCGCCGAAATCTTCACGGATCTGGCGCCGAAGGATGTCCGCGAACTGATGCGTTTACTGGCCAAGACCAAGGCTTCTGCGCAGAAAGCGGCGCAAAAGGCAGCGAACGGCAAGGTGCCGTAAACGCGACGCGGTGAGTGCAGTGATCGATCTCGAAGCCGAATACAACAATCGCGCAAAAGTCCCGGAAAGCTCTGCGCTGATCGCCGGCTGGGCACAGGACGCCAAAGCCTATCGCGACAGCGGCGTGCAGATGCGGGCCATTCCATATGGCTCAGGCGCACGGCACACGATCGACTACTTTCCCGCCGGCGACAAAGGTCCGATTGTCGTCTTCATTCACGGTGGCTACTGGCAGGCGCTGGATGCCTCGTTCTTCAGCCATCTGGCGCGCGGGCTGAACAGCCATGGCATCAGCGTGGCGATCCCCAGCTACGATTTGTGTCCGAACGTCTCGGTCGGTGATATCATCGCGCAGATGCGTGCGGCGACCCGCGAGCTGGCGAAGCTCGGCAGGCGGCTCGTCGTGTCGGGCCATTCGGCGGGCGGTCATCTCGCGGCCTGCATGCTGGCGACGGACTGGCGCGCGCTCGATTCCGCGCTGCCGCAGGACCTGATTGTCGGTGCTTATGCGATCTCCGGCCTGTTCGATCTGGCACCGCTGGTGCCGACGTCCATCAACAATGCATTGCATTTGAACGATGCCGGCGCCCGTGAGGTCAGTCCGTTGTTCTGGCCGGCGCCTTTGCACGGGTCTCTCGATGCGGTGGTTGGTGGCGACGAGGGTGTCGAATATTTGCGGCAGAGCCAAAGCATCGTCGACGCCTGGGGTGTCCGTATTCCCGCGCGCTTCGAGGCGCTTCCCGGCGCAAATCATTTTACCGCCGTCGCACCGCTGGCCGATCCGCAGTCCGCCATGGTGCTGCGGCTAAAGGCGCTGGCCACGCTTTAGGCGCGGTTGCCTAAACAAACTGCGCAAATTCGCATCCTCCGCCGAAAATTTCGGCGTGCCCCAAGACTCCGCAGTTGCGGAAAACTGTTTTAAGTCTAAAATGATATTTGGATGACGTTGCCGGGCATCTGACGTGACGGGAGCATTGCAATGGCCGCTGATACTCAGCTGACAAAGCCTTATACGGCGCATGTTGATACGTTCGCGCGGGACAATATGCCCCCGCCGGAACAGCTACCGGAGTTTCTGTTCACCCGGCCGGAATTTCACTATCCGCCGCGCATCAATTGCGTGGTGCCATTTCTCGATCGCTGGGTCGCCGAGGGGCGCGGCGATGCGCCGTGCATGATCGGGCTGAACGAGAGCTACACCTATCGCGAGCTCTATGAGCTCGTGAACAAGATCAGCAACGTTCTGGTCAACGAGCTTGGCCTGGTTACCGGCGGTCGCGTGCTGCTGCGTTCGGCCAACAATCCGATGATGGTTGCAACCTATCTCGCCATCATCAAGGCCGGCGGCGTTTGCGTGTCGACCATGCCGCTGCTGCGCGCCAAGGAACTGTCCTATCCGCTGCAGAAGGCGAAGATCTCGCTGGCGCTGTGCGACAGCAAGCTGTCCGACGAAATGGAGAAGGCCAAGGCGGTTTCGCCCGAACTCAAGCGCGTTGTCTACTGGGGCACCGGCGAAGCCGAACTCGATGCGATGATCGCCGAGGCCAGCCCGGAATTCACCGCCGTCGATACGGCCTCGGATGATATCTGCCTGATCGCCTTCACGTCGGGCACAACGGGCGACCCGAAGGGCACCATGCATTTCCACCGCGACATGCTCGCGGTGTGCGACGGATTCGCACGCAATGTGCTGCGCGCCAGCCCGGAAGATCGCTTTATCGGTTCGGCGCCGCTGGCCTTCACGTTTGGCTTTGGCGGCGTACTGTTCCCGCTGCATATCGGTGCGTCCTTCGTGGTGCTCGAGAAGGCCGGCCCGGAAGAGCTGCCGGTGGCTGTTGCCAAGCACAAGGTCACGGTCTGCTTCACCGCGCCGACCGCCTATCGGGCCATTCTTGGCAAGATCGACCAGTATGATCTCTCGACGCTGCGCAAATGCGTCTCCGCCGGTGAGACGCTGCCGAAGGGCACTTACGATGCATGGCTGAAGGCAACTGGCATCAAGCTGATGGATGGCATCGGCGGCACCGAAATGCTGCACATCTTCATCTGCGCCATCGAAGAGGAAATTCGTCCGGGCTCGACCGGCAAGCCGGTGCCCGGCTATGTCGCCAGGATCGTTGACGACGAAGGCAACGAAGTGGCGCCCGGCACGCTAGGCCGTCTCGCCGTCAAGGGCCCGACGGGCTGCAAGTATCTCGCTGATCCGCGTCAGCTCAAATTCGTGCAAAACGGCTGGAATATCACCGGCGATACCTTCCTGATGGATGAGGATGGTTACTTCTGGTATCAGTCGCGCTCGGACGACATGATCGTGTCGGCGGGTTACAATATTGCCGGCCCCGACGTTGAAGCTGCGTTGCTCACCCATGAAGCCGTGGTCGATTGTGGCGTTGTCGGTTGCCCCGATGCCGACCGCGGCATGATCGTAAAGGCTTATGTCGTTCTCGCTCCCGGTCAGGCAGGGAGCGACGCGCTGGCAACCGAGTTGCAGAACCACGTGAAGCGCGAGATCGCGCCTTACAAATATCCGCGCGCCATCGAGTTCGTGACGCAACTGCCCAAGACCGAGACCGGCAAGCTGAAGCGCTTTGCGCTTCGCCAGCAGGCCGCGGCGGGCGCGTCACCGACCGTGGCTGCATAAGTTTGAAGACGTTTCTTTCAGGGAGGATTGCCCGGTGAATGCACCAAAGGGCCCGACATTGACCGTGGTGCCAAACGCAAAGGGCGATGTTGCAGCATCCGTTTCGCGCGCATTGCAGCCGAGTGGCTGGCCGAAGCCCAAAGGCTATGCCAACGGCATGACGGCAGATGGCCGCATCGTCGTGACCGGTGGTGTAATTGGCTGGGACGCCGAGGAGAAGCTGAAGCCAGATTTTGTATCGCAGGTGCGTCAGGCACTGCAGAACATTTCCGACATTCTCGCGGAAGGTGGCGCCAGGCCGGAGCATCTTGTGCGGCTGACCTGGTATGTCGTCGATATGGAAGAATATCTCGGCAATCTCAAAGCGCTCGGCCAAGCCTATCGCGAGATTTTCGGCACGCACTATCCGGCCATGGCGCTGGTGCAGGTCGTGCGTCTGGTTGAACTCGCCGCGCGCGTCGAGATCGAGGCGACTGCGGTGGTGCCGCGCTAAGCGGCGTTACTTCGCCTCGATAAACTCTGTCGGGCTCTTGCCCGTCACTTGCCGGAACGCGTGCGAAAACGCCGAGAAGCTGGCATAGCCGAGATCGGCAGCGAGCTGCTTCACCGACGCGTTGTGGTTCATCGACAGTCGTTCGATCGCCTCTGCGATCCGGGCGCGTTGACACCAGCTCTTGAAGCTCAATTGCGTCTCTGCCGAAAACAGTCGCGATAATGTACGTGCAGACGTACCGACGGCGCGCGCCAGTGTTTCGATCTCGTAAGTCTGCGTCGGATCGGCTAGCACCATCTCCGCCGCGCGTCGGCAGCGCGGCTCTTGCGGCAGCGGCATGAAGGTCGTGGGATCGCTTGCCTGATGCAGTTCGAGCATGGCAATCTCGATCAACAACCGATTCCGTGCGACGTCATCGCGCCCATCGAACAGCGCCAGGATCGACTCGTGCAACAGGCGCGACACGCGAACCACGAACTCCGCGGCGAGATCGCCATTGCGTCGATCCTGCGCCAGCCAGTCGACGTTGAAATACAACGAGCGCATCTCGATGTCGGCCAGAACGTCGATGGCGTGGGGCAGGTGGGCCGGCACCCAGACCGCGCGATCCGGTGGCACCAGCCAGCGGCCCTTTGGAGTCGTGACCTGCATAGTGCCCGCAGCGGCGAATACGAGTTGCGCCTCGCGATGGGCATGAGTGTCCAGCCGGATACCCTTGGGGTAGCGCGTCGCCAGGATGTGGACACCGTCGGTCGCCGAGCGCCGGCGCTCCGATAAGTCCAGGATTGGCGGTTCTGCGACATTCATTGGCAACATCCCGTTAGAGCAAGCTCATATAACGGCATTCCAAGGTTGCCAAGGAATCGATTCATGAACGTCCCCAGCCGGGTCATCACCCTCGTTAATGTCGCCCATTTCATCGACCACTACGCGATGCTGATCTTTGCGGCAGCGGTGCTCGTGATGGGTCCGGCCATGAATATGACCTATACCGAGCTGCTGCCCTATGCGACGCCGGGCTTCATGGCGTTTGGGGCCGGCTCGTTGGTAACCGGCTGGCTCGGGGACCGCTGGAGCCGTCGCCACATGATGGTGATCTTCTTCTATGGCATCGGTCTGTCGATGATGGCTGTCGGCCTGGTGCAGACGCCTTTGCAGCTTGGTGCGGCGCTGTTCTCGGTTGGTCTGTTCGCGTCGATCTATCATCCGGTCGGCACGGCGATGATCGTCTCCTATGCCGACAAGCTCGGCAGTGCGATGGGCATTAACGGCGTGTTCGGCAATTTCGGCGTGGCATCTTCCGCACTGATCACCGGCGTACTCGGTCAGTTTCTCGGGTGGCGCTGGGCCTTTATCATTCCCGGCCTCGTCACTGTTGCAGCTGGTGTTGTCTTCATGCGCGAGGTCGCGCATGAAGATCGCTCGGGATTCAAGCAGGCCGCGGCGCAAGCGCGCGTCGCGAAGTCCGACATGTGGCGCGTGATCCTTGCACTGTTGGTCACGGTGGTCGCGATCTCCACCGTCTTCAACGCCATCACCGTCGCGCTGCCAAAACTGTTTGCCGAGCGTCTGTCCGATATGACGGACAGCCCGGCATTGCTCGGCATCATTGCCGCCTGCGTTTATGTCTTCGGCGCGGCAACCCAGTACAACATCGGCAAACTGATCGATAAGCACTCGCTGAAGGCGGTGAGCGTTCCGTTGTCGCTGGTGCTCGCGCCGTTCCTGTATTTCGCAGCGTCGCAATCGAACATCTCACTGATCGTCGTCGCGATCGGCATTATCATTGGTCTGTTCGGGCAGATCACCGTCAACGAGGCGATCGTCGGCAAGTATACAAGCGAGGAGTGGCGGTCGCGCGCTTATGCCGTGCGTTATTTCGTTGGCTTTACCGCAGCGGGAGCCTCGGTCGGGCTTGTCGCGTGGTTGTACGAGCAGGGTGGCTTCATCATGATGTTGCACGCCTTTGCCGCCTTGTCGGCGCTGGTGATCGTCGCTGCATTGATTTTGCCGCGGGAGTTGCCGCCGGCAAAAGCGCCTCTGGCATAAAACCTCTCGCTTGACACTGGCGAGCAGCGCGAGACCGGTCTAGTTAGGCGGTGAATACCATTCGCCTCCTGAACGGCGGCTGGCGAAAGTGGCATTTCACGCACATCAGCATCGTGGTCGCAGATTTCCGAATGGTCTCGGGAATTGTCCGATGTCTGCGGTGTTGCATGATGGGTGCTGCTTTCTGACCGTGATGACCGAGACGGCGAGCCGCCGGAAACCGTGTTGCTGGATACATCCGTGAATTTTGAAACGCTCGTTGACGAGATTTATGAAGCGGGAGTTTTGCCGGAGCGTTGGCCGCAGGTGTTTGATCGCCTGGCGGAGATGGCAGATGCCGAAGGTGCGATGATTTTCGCATCCGCGCCTGGCATTCCGCGGTGGACGTCATCTGAGAGAATTCGCGAGCGGATCGATCGTTGGACCAAGAGTCCTTATGCGACCAAGAATCCACGAAGCGCCAGACTAATCGCGGAAAACGAGCCGTGGTTTCTGACGGACCTGGACCGGTTCACGATGGAAGAACTCGACAATGAGAGCTTCTATCGGGACATTCTCCGGCCGGCGGGTCTCGGCTGGTGCGCCGGTACCTCGGTACGGTCTCCCTCCGGTGATACGCTCGTGATTTCGGTAGAGAAGGCTTACGCCAAGGGGCCGGTTGAACGCGCTGTGGCGGATCAACTGGATGGCCTCCGGCCTCATCTGGCCCGTGCGGCGGTGTTGTCCGGTCGTCTGGGCTTCGAACGCGCCCGTACGGCGGTTGCAACACTTCAGATGATTGGTCTTCCCGCGAGTGCTGTCAGTCAGGAGGGGCGCGTTATCGCGGCCAATCCTGGGTTCATTTCCAGCACGACGATTGTCGGCATTGGCGCGCAGGATCAGGTGCAGTTCGCCTCGCAGGTCGCTCAGACCATGTTTACCGAGGCGCTGAGCAAGCCCTTGTCTCTGTCGAAAACGGGCCGTTCAATTCCAATTTCTGGGACTGAGCACAGCCCACCCTTGATCGCGCATGTGCTGCCCCTCCGTCTGGCTGGCCTCGATGTTTTTGCGGGCGCTATGTCGATCCTGCTCCTGACGCCGATCACCCACCAGCAGCGCAGCCCGGGTCCGGAGCTTCTGCAGGCTTTGTTCGATTTGACGCCGGCTGAAGCGCGGATCACCAGCCTTTTGATCGATGGCAACTCAGTCACCGCCATCTCGAAAATGCAGGGCGTCAGCCTGAACACCGTGCGGACTCAGCTGAAATCCGTCTTCTTGAAAACCGGCGTCGAGCGGCAGGTGGACCTGGTTCGGCTTCTGGGCCAGCCGCGAGTTCAATTGATCCCGGACCGGGACGCCTGAAAAATCCACGAAAAAGGCCGGCACGATGGCCGGCCTTGATGCGTAAGTATGTCCGGTGAAAAATCGTGCAGTCGTCAATACACGGTCCGCCGAAGCGGTAATAAGAAACCGCTGCTATGCTGCTGAAGCAGCAGCGAAACAATTCCCGGTATCGACGTAGGTTATTCCTGCGACATCCGCGTCACCAATTTGGGTGAAGCGCCCGACTATTTGTATACAACGCAGGGTTTCACGAATTCACGTGAACAAAATCCCGCAGCAGCGGGTAGATCTCGTTGTTCCAACGGCGTCCGCTGAATACACCGTAATGACCAACACCGGCCTGCATGTGATGGACTTTGCGATAGGCGCGAACGCCGGTGCAGAGATCTTGGGCTGCTAGAGTCTGGCCGATCGAGCAGATATCATCCTTCTCGCCCTCGACAGTCATCAGCCCCATGCGCTTGATCGATGCGCAGTTCACGGTCCGGCCCTTGTAGGTCAGCTTGCCTTGCGGCAACAGATGCTCCTGGAACACGTCGCGGATGGTGTCGATATAGAACTCTCCTGGCAGATCCATCACCGCGAAATATTCGTCATAGAATGTCTTGATAACTTCAGCCTTCTCGGTCTCGCCCTTGGCGAGATGATTGGCGAGATCGACATGTGACTTGATGTGCCGCTCGAGATTCATCGAGACGAATGCCGTCAACTGAATGAAGCCGGGATAGACTTGCCGGAACGCGCCTTTGCACTGGAACGGCACGTAGTTGATCATGTTGTCTTCGAACCACTTCAACGGCTTGCTCTTGGCGAACTCGTTGACCTTGGTCGGCTGAATGCGCGTATCGATCGGGCCCGCCATCAGCGTCAGGCTTGCCGGTCGCGCGGGGTGATTGTCTTCCGACATGATAGCTGCAGCGGCGAGTGCCGATACGGACGGTTGGCAAATCGCGACCATGTGGGAACGTGGGCCGAGCTCATTCATGAATGTGATCAGGTGCTCGGTATACTCGTCGAGGCCGAACTTGCCCTGATCGAGCGGTATGTCGCGCGGGTTGTGCCAGTCTGTGATATAGACGTCATGATCCTGCAGCAGGGTCTTCACGGTGCCGCGCAGCAGCGTCGCGAAGTGGCCGGACATCGGCGCCACCAGCAGCATGCGTGGCTGCTCCGGTGCATTCTCTTTCTTGAAGTGCAGCAGCGATCCGAATGGCGTCTTGAAGGTGACTTCTTCCGTCACCTCATGCTCAGCGTTGCCGACCATCACCTTGCCGATATCGAATTCGGGCCGATGATAGGTGAGGGCGGAGCGCGAGATCAGCTCAAGTGCTGCCGCAAGGCGACCGAACAGTTTCTCGGACGTGCCGGCCGGGACGAGATTGAGGTACTTCAATGCGGCAGACGCACCGGTGCGCCAAGGTGCTGTCAGATCCATGTGATTCTGGTAGGCCTGATACATCATTGACATCATCCGGAGCTATCCCTGCTTTGTTGCTATGCAATATTGAAGCCAGAGAAGAGTCAATTCGTCTGGAAAACTGGCACGTGGTTTGCTGAATAAAATTAAAGCAGCACAAGCAATGGGCAGCCGGGAACCGGTTACCCCGAGGGCTGACGGGCTGCCTGGGTTCGGGCGTAAGGGGATAAGTCATGGCCAACGCAACACTCACCATCAGCAGCAAGAACTACTCGTCGTGGTCATTGCGAGGGTGGCTGCTGACAAAATTCTCAGGCCTTGAGTTCGACGAAGTCGTTACGGCGCCGGACGATGCCTCCGCCAAGGCCGAGATCCTGTTGCTGTCCTCATCGATCCTGGTGCCCTGCCTGCGCCATGAAGGGGCGGTGGTCTGGGATACGCTGGCAATCGCCGAATATCTCAACGAGATCATGCCGGAAGCTAAGTTATTGCCGGCCGACCGCATCCTGCGGGCGCATTGCCGCTCGATTTCGGGCGAAATCCATTCCGGCTTCACGACATTGCGGGCATCGCTGCCGGTCAACATCAAAGGGCATTTTCCGAACTTCAAGGTCTGGTCGCGGGCACAAGCCGATATCGACCGGATCTGCACGATCTGGCGCGAGTGTCTGTCGAAGTCCGGCGGCCCTTTCCTGTTCGGCACCCGCAGCATGGCGGACGCCATGTATGCGCCGGTGGTGACGCGCTTCGCGACCTATGACGTCAAGCTGGATCCGCAGCTATCAGCCTATGCCAGCATGGTGATGAACCTGCCCGAAATGCAGGAATGGATTGCCGCAGCCAGGCAGGAGCCTACCGATATCGAAGAGCTCGAGGTTGAGTACTGATTGATAGTTCGGCAACGCCTCGCCGGCTCACAGATCGGGCACGGCGTGCTCAACTTGTATCCAGAATTTGTAGCGCTCGCCCGAGGATTTGCGCGGTTTGGCCGCCAGATCACCTGCTAACGCGCGCGATTGTTATCAAAACGCCTTTGACGCCAGCTGGCGCGATTTTCGCATAGCAGCAACTTCTCGCGAGCCGCATTGCGTTGGCTGCCGATCGATTGGACGCCAATCACAGTTCGGTCCCCGAGTGTTTTTGAACACGTTGGAGGATCCCATGAATGTACATGCTGCGATCGACCTCAAATGGCCTGGGCTCAAGCACCCGAACGGCGATCCTCTGCGCCTGAATCATGGGGATTTCGTAGCGATCGATCGGCACAAGGACACGACATACGAGGCGACCTATCGCCCGCAGGCGCTCTATAGCCGCGCCAATGAAGGCTTTCACGCCAACAACGAAACCTTCCTCCTTCATGAGGTCGCGACCAATCTGCCGATCTATCGCGAAGACACCGGCCCTACCGACTTCCATCTGCATCTTCCACCAGGCGGCTTCCAGCTCGTGCTGGTCACGTCGGGCATGTTCACCTTCGATTACGATGGGCGCTTCTACAATGTCGGCCCTGGCGCAGTGATGCTGCAAAGCGCGATCGTGCATCGTCAGCTGTTCTACACCTGGTCGGGATTGTCGACCGAGGAGAACCTGAAGACCCCGCAGACGGTGGTGCCCGATCCCCTCTCCATGGGCTACTCCGGCAAGTTTCTCGAAGCCTTCGTAACCGATCCGACGACCTTCCCGAACCCGACAATCGTGGGTCCGGATCAGATCAACGAAGCCGAGACGCCACGTATGGCCTGGACCCATGCGCTGCATGATCGCCCGGACGATGCAGGCTTCTGGCTTCAGGATCCGCTGGCACTGGATGCGCTCTTCAAGCTGCTGGCTGATGACACCATCAAGTCGGCGGCGCCCGTCTATGTGCGCGATATTGGCATCGAGGCTCCGAGCGGTCATCTTGTCACCGGTCACATCATCGCAACCGATCCGCATGGCAAGTCCCTCTTGCCGAAGAGCTCCGCGGCGGCCGTGGATGCCGCCTCTTTCGCGAGAGGTGAAGTTGTCATCTATCGCGTCATTCGCGGCACGGCCGAATTCGTGGATAGTGCGGGGAAGACGTTCGAACTTGCGGCCGGTGATGTGGTGACGGCGGGCAAGAATTCGACCAGTCTCATCGGGATGGGCGAAAATACGCAAGTCCTCCGGCTTGGCCTGCTGAAAGGCATGGAGCAGCTTCGAAGCTGGACGCCGACGCAGCGCGACGAGATCGACGGCCTGGCCGCCAAGATCATTACACAGAAGGATATCCGTCCGCTGCGGACCGAGGGCAAGCCGGTCGGCTATCTGTACGCGTAAGCGCCTGCCGACGCAGTACACCACCGCCCCCTAAAGCAGGCACACGGCGCTCACGCTGTACGTGGCAGCCGCCATCCGACCACGCGTGCCTGGACCATGCTGCCTGTCTCGGCATTGCGCCATTCGCCATCCGTGAACACGCAAGGGAAGGGCAGTTGATAGGTGCCACTGTGGTCCTCGCACAACACTTGCACCGCCTGATCAGGCTCAGGATCACCCTGGCCATCGAATTCGGCCAGCCGTCGTTCACGCGTCGCCATGAGGTGCTCCGGTCCAAGGAACGGGCGGACATCTTCTTCGTTCCCATCACACCTGGTTGACAGCCGGGCGCCAGCACCGCTTGGTCTTGGCGGCATGACGGACATGATGGGGAAAACGATGCGCGGCCGAACAATCCTTGCGATGACATTGCTGACCATTTTGGGCGCCGCCAAGGCGCAGGCGCAGGATGTGCCGGGAATCGAGATCTGCACGGTCGAAAAGACCATGGAGCGCCGCACCAGCTGCCTGCAAAGCAACGTCAATTTCCTCCAGCAAACGCTGGGCAAGCTGCGGCTTGATCAGCAACAGCGGCTTGATGCGGCCAACCGTCAGGTCGAGGCGCTGAAGGCTACCGTCGTTGCCCTGCAGAAAACGGTGGAGGAGCTGCAGGCGGCGCAGAAGAAGCCGGCGCCGGCTGCGAAGGAAGCTCCAGCTGCCGCGAAAGACGCGCCGGCGGCCAAGGATGCGCCAGCGCCTGCCAAGGATGCAGCGAAGTAGGGCGCTCTCGTCCTACTCGCTGCTCAGCACGGGTCCGAACAGTTCCCAGCGTTCGCCCTTGAAACGCATCATCTGCAACTGCTGCAGCGGGCTGTAGTCGGTTGGGCTGGTCTTGACGCGGGTACCCGGCAGGAAGATGCCGACCTCATAATCGAGGCTCGTGGCCTGCTTCATCACGTTCTCCCGTGTGAGCGTGTCGCCGCAACGTTCGAGAATATGCGCCAGCGTGCGCGCGATGCCGAAGCCGTACAGCGTGTAGATGTCGTTCTTGTCGCCGTCGGGATAATACTTGTCCATGAAGGCAAGCCATTCCTTGATGGTCGGATCGTCCTTCCACTGCGGATCGGTGGGATCCTTCATATAGGCCGCGCTGATCACGCCCTGCGCATTGTCGAAGCCGGCGGGCTTGATCACCGAGCCGACCGATTGTGACACATTGACCAGCATCTGCACCGGCTTCCAGTTCAGCTCGGCCACCTTCTTGATCGCCTGCGCAGCGAATTTCGGCGAGGCGATGTTCAGGAACACATCGGGATTGGCAGTCCTGATCTGGACGATCTGTGAATCCACAGTCGGTGAGCTGGTCTCGAAGCTCGCTTGCACCGTGATCATCTTGTCGGCCTTGTCGGCGAGTCCCTCGCGTACGCCGCTGAAATAGTCCTTCCCCATGTCGTCGTTCTGGAACAGCACGCCGATCCTGGCATCGGGATGGTTCTTCAGGATCCACGCGGCCCAGATACGTCCCTCGTTGTGGTAGCTGGGCGACCAGCCCATGGTCCACGGAAAGTGCTTTGGGTCGGCCCATTTCGAGGCGCCCGATGACACGAACAGATGCGGCACCTTCTTGATGTTCATGTATTTCTGGATCGCGGAATTGGTCGCCGTCCCCAGTGGGTTGAACAATAGCAGCACTTCGTCGCTCTCGACCAGCTTGCGCGCCTGTTCCACTGTCTTCGGCGGAGAGTAGGCATCGTCATAGCTGATGAAATTGATCTTGCGGCCGTTGATGCCGCCCTGATCGTTCAGCATCCTGAAATAGGCCGCTTCGGATTTTCCGATCGAGGCATAGGAGGATGCCGGCCCGCTATAGGGCATGATGTTGCCGACCTTGATCTCGGTATCGCTGGCGCCGGGATCGTATTTCTTCTGCGCGTGAGATGGCGTGGCCAGCGCGCCGAACATGAGCGCGGAAAGCGCGAGAGTCATCCCGCGGGGCAGTGTCCTGTGCATCGCTTCCTCTGACGTTTTGTATGCCCGCGGTGCGGTTCATCTGAGTGGACCGTCGATCGCCGCGGCTTGCGTCGAGTATGCACGATTGAGGAGAGGGGGCCAGCAACGAGAGCGCGTGGCTCAGCACGCGTGCGTCCCCTCTGGCTCAGGAGAGGGGACGCCGGAGCGTATTGCTTACGAGTTCTTCTCGCCGGACATCAGCGGGCCGAACAGCTCCCAGCTTTCGCCCTTGAACCGCTGCATCTGAAGCTGCTCCAGCGGGCTGAAGTCGGTCGGGCTGGTCTTGATCTTGGTGCCCGGCAGATAGATGCCGATCTCCATGTTCAGGCTCGCCGCCTGCTTCATGATGTTCTCGCGGGTGAGGTCATCGCCGCATTGCTTGAGCACCTGGACGATGCCCTGCGAGACGCCGTAGCCGAACACGGTGGCGCCGTCTTCCTTGTCGCCTTCGGGATAGTACTTGTCCATGAAGGCCGACCATTCCAGCATGCCGGGATCGTTCTTCCATGTCGGATCCTTGGGATCCTTCATGTAGGCCGCGCTGAGCACGTCCTGCGAGTTGGCATAGCCCGCGGGTTTCATCACGCTGCCGACAGATGCCGAGACATTGGTGACGATGTGAACGGGCTTCCAGCCCATCTCGGCGACCTTCTTGATTGCCTGTGCAGCGAATTTTGGCGTGGCGATGTTGATGAAGACATCTGGATTGGCCGCCTTGATCTGCACGATCTGCGAATCCACTGTCGGTGAAGCAGTTTCATAAGGCACCTCGGAGACGATGTAGTCCTTGGCCTTGTCGCCAAAGCCTTCGTGCAGGCCGATGATGTAGTCCTTGCCGAAGTCGTCATTGGCATAGAGCACGCCGACTTTCTTGCCGGGATGATTCTTTATGATGTATTGCGCGTAGATGCGCGCCTCGGCCTGGTAGCTCGGTTGCCAGCCCATGGTCCAAGGGAAGTTCTTCGGATCGGCCCATTTCGCGGCGCCCGTCGAGACGAACAGCTGCGGCACCTTCTTGGTGTTCATGTATTTCTGGATCGCCGTATTTCCTGGCGTGCCGAGCGGGTTCATGATGAACAGCACCTCGTCATTCTCGACCAGCTTGCGCGCTTGCTCCACCGTCTTCGGCGGGCTGTAGCCGTCGTCATAGCTGATGAAGGTGATCTTGCGGCCATTGATGCCGCCCTTCTCGTTGATCATCTTGAAATAGGCGGCCTCGGTTTTTCCGATCGTCGCGTAGGAGGACGCCGGGCCGCTATACGGCATGATGTTGCCGATCTTGATCTCGGTATCGGTGGCGCCAGTATCGTATTTCTTCTGCGCGTGGCTTGCGGTGGACGTAAGCGCTACGACAACGCCGGCGAGCAAAGTCACTCGCAGAACTTTCCAGTCATGCTGCATGGTCAAGTGTCCTCCCTGTGGTTCGATCAACCGCATCGGCCCGTCTATGCAGGCTTTTGTGATGCGGCTCGAATGCCGGGAGTATGCACCAAGCCTTGAAGTTGGAAAGCTGACTTAATCAGCAAAGCATGACGCGGCGCACAACACCGCGTCGATATGTTTGTGCGTCGCGCTCACTTGCCAGTGAATTTGGCTGGGCGCTTTTCAAGAAACGACGCCATGCCTTCGCGGAAATCCGCTGTGCGAAACAGCGGTAGCAATTGCAGGAACACGTGATGGACGTGGTCGCCAAAGCTCTCGGACAGACCTGAGCGCATCATGCGTTTGGCGGCCTGCACTGCGAGCGGCGCATTGGCGGCAATCTCGGCCGCCACTGCATTGGCGCGCGTCATCAATTCCGCATCATCAACCACCTCGTTGGTAAGGCCCATTTCGAGGCTTTCGCGCGCCGACAGTGTGCGGCCTGTGAAGATCAGCTCGGCTGCCTTGGCCCAGCCAATCATCCTCGGCAGAAACCAGGTGCCGCCGGATTCAGGCACCACGCCACGTTTCACGAAGGCCGCGGCGAATTTGGCACTCTCCGCCATGATGCGCATGTCGCAGCCGAGTGCGACGTCCATGCCATAGCCGGCGGCGGCACCATTCATGGCGCAGATCGTCGGCTTCTCCATGTTGAACATCACGATCGGAGGCGCTGTCTTCAGATCGAGCGTGGTGCGGCTGTTGTTGGCGTCGTTAGCGGAGCCGATGCCGGTGCCCTTGGTGGCGCTGGCCATGTCGAGCCCGGCGCAGAAGGCGCGGCCGGTGGCCGTCAGGATCACCACGCGGACTTCGGGATCAGCGTCCGCTTTCAGAAACAGATCGCTGAGCTGCGTCAGCATCTCGCGTGAGATCGTGTTCAACCGTTGCGGGCGATTGAGCGTGACGGTCGCGATCCCGTGCGCGACAGAGTAGAGCACTTCGTCATCGGCTCCAGGCGCAACTGCGGGGGTGGTCGGCATCGGTTTCCTCGGACTTTTCGCGTTGTCGTTGATTGCAGCTAAAGCCGAATGGAAATTCCACGCAAGTGGCCATGCATTTGCGCGGCTTGGCAGCGCCGGACATGTTTGCTCTACTTTCGTCACGCTGCGTCGCCCACCCAGGGTGCGATAACAAACCAAGAAAATGTCAGGGAGTTTCCATGTCCAGCCCCAGCATCCGTGTCCTCGCCACCGATCTCGCATTCCCCGAAGGCCCGGTGGTGATGCCGGACGGCTCCGTCATTCTGGTCGAGATACGTGCGCAGCAACTGACGCGGGTGTGGCCCGATGGCCGCAAGGAAGTGGTCGCGAAAATTCCCGGCGGCCCGAATGGCGCTGCGCTCGGTCCGGACGGCAAGATGTATCTCTGCAACAATGGAGGTTTCAGCTGGGCGGCATCGCGCGGCGCCATCATGCCCGGTGCGCCGGAGCCGCATGAATATATCGGCGGCTCGATCCAGCGCGTGGACCTCTCTAACGGCAAGGTCGAAACCCTGTTCGATAAATGCGGTGCGCATCCGCTGAAGGGGCCGAACGATCTGGTGTTCGACAAGCAGGGTGGGCTCTGGTTCACCGATCTCGGCAAACGCCGGCACCGCGATATGGATGTCGGCGCGTTCTATTACATGAAGCCGGGTGCCACCGAAGTCGTCGAAGGGCATTTCGGCATGTTGCCGGCCAACGGCATCGGCCTGTCGCCGGACGAGAAGACCGTCTATGTGGCCGAGACGCCGACGGCGCGGCTGTGGGCCTTTGACGTCGGCGCCCCCGGCGAGGTGAAGCCGAGCGACGTGATCTACCGTGGCGAGCGCGGCCGTCCCATCGCGGGTCTTGGTGGTTACCAGATGTTCGATTCTCTCGCGGTGGAAGCCTCCGGCAATGTCTGCGTCGCAACGCTGGTCAGCGGCTGCATCTCGGTGATTGCGCCGGATGGAAAATTGGTGGAACAGATACAAACTGGCGACCGCGTCACCACGAATATTGCATTTGGCGGCCCCGAGCTGAAGACGGCCTATATCACGCTGTCAGGCAAGGGCGAGCTGATCGCGATGGACTGGCCGCGCGGTGGCTTGCCGCTCAATTTCTTGAACAAGTAGCCCGAGCGCGATCAGCAAAAGTGGAAGCCGGTTTTGCGTCCGATCGCGCGTCTAGAACGAAGGAAGACCGATGCCGTGGCTTGAACCCGTTACGCTCAGTGGACCTCACGCCCGGCTCGAACCTCTTGCCAAAGATCACTGCGATGGCCTGATCGAGGCCGCCAAGTCAGGCGACCTTTCGAAGATCTGGTACACGGCGATCCCAACGCCCGAAAAGATGAGTGCCGAGATTGACCGTCGGCTCGCTCTGCAGGCATCAGGCGCGATGCTGCCATTCACGGTGAAAGATGCCGACGGCAAGATCGCCGGCATGACGACCTATATGAATGTCGATGCCGCCAACCGCCGGGTCGAGATCGGTTCGACCTGGTATGGCAAATGGGTCCAGCGCACCGCGCTGAACACCCAGTGCAAGCTCCTGTTGCTCGGGCATGCGTTCGAGAAGCTGGATTGCATCGCGGTGGAATTCCGCACGCATTTCTTCAACCACCAGTCCCGTCGTGCCATCGAGCGGCTCGGCGCCAAGCAGGACGGCATCCTGCGCAATCACCAGATCGCGCCGAACGGCACGCTGCGCGACACGGTTGTCTATAGTATCTTGCCCGGCGAATGGCCGACGGTGAAGGCGCATCTGACCTATCAGCTGGAAGAGAAGCCGCGCTGACGATCAGCTGGCGGTGCGTCGCTTGCGGGCAGGCGGATAAATCCGGTCAATCAGGCGATTGCAATAATCGGGTGTCGGCATCTGGTCGCTGAACAGCGCGCGATAGATGATCGGCGCCACCACATGGTCGATCACCTCGTCGATGTCGAATGGCGTCTCGCCGCGCGCTTTGGCGCGTGCGTTAAGGGTGGTGAGGTGATCGCAGGTGAAGCCCGCGCAGGCGCTGGGCAGTCCCTCCTTCAGTGCCGACAACACGTCCCGCATCAAGGCCTGGCCGACCGGGGACGACATCTCTTCGGCATATTGCTCGATGAAGGCGCGCAGATCGGTTTCGACCGCACCAGTGTCGTCGGGATCTGCGATCGGCCGCAGCCGCGCCACGGCGACGTCGGCGAGCAGCGCGGAGAGATCGCCCCAGCGCCGATAGATGGTCGACGGCGTCACGCCAGCCTCGGCAGCGATTTGCGGCACGGTGATCTGGTTTCGGGTGGAAAGAGCCCCCAATTTGCGGACAGCATCATGCACGGCGCTCTGTATCCGCGCGCTGCGTCCACCAATCCGGACTCGTTCCTTCACCGTCACATCGGTCTCCCACGGTCGCACATGTGCAAAAAACTGAGATTCTTAACGCAAAATATTTGCATTAAGCTCTCGGGCGACCTAGATGCCTAATGCAATTACTTAGCTTTTAGGAATGAGCTATGCAAGGCAGTGCCGAAAAGACGTGTGTTTCCAATGCTCAAGCATCACCAGCCAGAGCCGGTTGGGTGTTGAAGCCATCGGCCATGACGGCATTCAGTTTTGCCGGGGCCGCGCTGGTCGCAGCCAGCAGCAGCGCGGTGACGCCGCTGTACCGGCTCTACCAGCAGTCCATGCATCTCTCGCCGCTGATGATCACGCTGGTATTCGCGGTCTATGCGATCAGCCTGCTGGCGGCGCTGCTGACGGTCGGCGGCCTGTCCGATTATGTCGGACGCCGTCCGGTCATTCTCGGCGGTCTGCTGCTCAACGCCATCGCGATGATCCTGTTCTCCTATGCCAGTGATGTCGGGCAACTGATCCTCGCGCGTGCCGTACAGGGCCTGTGCGTCGGCACGGCGACAACGGCATTGGGTGCTGCGATCCTCGACACCGACCGCAAGCGCGGACCGCTGCTCAACAGCGTGACCGCCTTTCTTGGCCTGATGGTCGGCGCGCTCGGCGCGGCGGCGCTCGTCACCTTCGCGCCCGATCCGCTGCATCTGGTCTATGAGGTTCTATTCGCGCTGACGGCCGTGATGATTGTGCTGCTATTCGTGATGCCCGAGACCGTGTCGCGTAAATCGGGCGCGCTGGCTTCGCTTCGGCCGCATGTGCGCGTGCCCAGCCAATCGCGCGCCGCGCTGCTGCGCGTTGCACCGGCCACCGTCGCCACGTGGGCGTTGGGCGGCTTCTCTCTGTCCTTGATGCCCACGGTGGTCGCAACAACGATGGGCGTCTCCGCGCCTTGGGTAGGCGGCGTCGTGGTCGCGACCCTGATGCTCGCTGCAGCGCTGACCGTGGCCGCCCTTAGGCAGCTTCCGGCGCAGCGGTTGCTGGTGATTGGCACGGCCGCACTGTCGCTGGGCGTCTTCGTCTCGCTGCTCGGCATCTGGCAGCACAGCGTTGCGATGCTGTTTGCCGGTTCGGTGATCGCAGGTTTCGGCTTCGGCGCGTCCTTCGCCGGCTCGCTGAGCACGCTGCTGCCGACCGCCGAGGCGCATCAGCGCGCCGGTTTGCTGGCGGCGTTTTATGTGTTGTCCTATCTGGCCTTCAGCCTGCCGGCACTCGCTGCAGGCGTGGCCGTGCCATATGCCGGACTGGCCGTCGTGGCCTATGTCTATGGCGCCGTGGTCATCCTACTCGCGATCATGTCGATGATTGCGTCGCTGCGCGGTGAACGCTGACGGTCAGACAGCGTCCGGCTGATACAACGTATCCACCGTCACCGTGCCGACGACGCGCGAGACGCAGGGACAGATCTTCGTGTTGCCGCTCTTCTGGTGATCGCTGAAGAACACGTCGCGATGATCGATTTCGCCGTCGATGGCGAGGACATCGATGGCGCAGACCCCGCATTCGCCGCGTTCGCAGTCCGACATCACCTCGAAGCCGGCCTCGTTGAGCGCTGCCAGCATCGAGCGGCTTTGCGGCACCACGATCTCGGCACCGCTGTCCTTCAGCCGGACGCGAAATTCCGTAGTTGGCAGGAGACCGCTGGAGCCGAATGTTTCATAGCGCAGATCAGCGGGCGCGCGCCCGGCGGCGTTCCATTCGCGCCGGGCCGCTTCCAGCATCCGCATCGGGCCACAGAGGATAACGATGGCATCGTGAGGTAAGGCAGCAAAGGTCGCGGCGAAATCCAGTCGTGCGCCTTCATGGCTGGCGTGAACCGTCAGGCGGTCGCTGAGCAGCGTCGATAGTTCATCGAGATAGGCGGCTTCGCTGCGAGCCTTCACCGCATAATGCAGCTGCAGGTCGATGGCTTTGCTGTGGAGCGCTGCGGCAATGCCAGTGATCGGCGTGATGCCGATGCCGCCGGCGATCAGGCAGTATGTCCCACGATTCCAGTCGATGTCGTAGAGCGATGATGGGTTGGAGATTTCAAGCCGCGCGCCGACCTGCAGCGCCCACATGGCTTTGGAGCCGCCGCGGCTATCCGGCGCCAACCGCACCGCAATGCGCAGCATATCGGTCGCGCGTTCTCCCACCAGCGAATAGGATCGCGTCTGTGGCTGGCCGTCGATAAGGAGGCTGACATTGATATGGCTGCCGAGAGGGTAGGACGGCAGCGGTGTATCCGGCTTCAGCGTGATCTCGCGAATGTTCGGCGCCACATTGCGCGTGGCCTCGACGCGACATCCCATCCAGTGTTCTGCAAAACGCATGAAAGGTCTCCGTCAATCCGCCGGTGTCGAGGTCAGTAATGCCAGTGCAGGCAGCAGATCGAGATGATTGCGATTGCGCAGTGCCAGCCGCAGATTGCGCACGGCAAGCCGCGCGTGCTCACGCATGATCGCCTCTGCGCGTGCTCCTTCGCGATTCTCGATGGCGTCGACGACGATGCGGTGATGTTCCTGGCCGATCAGCAGGATGTTGTGCGCTTCCGGCAGCGCTGACTGTGCCATCACGAAGGCGCTGGGCGAGGCAAAGGGCATCGCCGAAACACGATCTATCTGCCGGATCACCGGCGCGCTGCCGGAGAGGTCGGTCAGCAGCGCATGGAAACGGGCGTTCATGGTGACATAGGCGGAGAAGGCTTCCACCGAGATCGGATCCTGCCGCACCAACTGATCCAGATCGGACAGGCATTCCTTCAACGGTTCGAGATTGCGCGCAGTGGCGCCACGCTCCGCAGCGAAGCGGGCGGCGAGGCCTTCCAGCGTGCCGCGCAGCTCAATGGAGTCGAGAATGTCGCGCTCGGAAAACGCCTTCACCATGAAGCCGCCGGATGGGATCGCCTGCAGCAGGCCTTCATCCTCCAGCCGCACCAGCGCGAGGCGCACCGGCGTGCGCGACACGCTGGTGATTTCGACAGCCTGCAATTCGCTGATGCGCTCGCCCGGGCGCAGCGTGCCGGATAGGATCATGTCGCGCAGCGCTAGTTGCGCGCGCACGGTCTGTGAGACGGAGCGTTCGGTATCGCGTTCGCTCATGATTTTACTCTGCCGCCTGCAGTGTGGGTGGCGTGCTTTCCTTCGCCACCATGCGATCGATAACCCGCCGGCACCACATCGCCCCGGCATCGATATTGAGATTGTAAAATACGCGGTCAGGGTTCTCGTTCATCGCTTTCTGCTGCGCTTCGAGAATGATCTCGTCCTCGCGGAAAATACCCGCGACGCCTTCGCGGATTTCCGTGGTGATCTTCTGTTCGGTGATGCGGTGGTTGCGCACAAAGGCCCAGAAATAGTGGCAGGTGGTCTCGGTTTCCGGCGTTATGGTGTTGAGCACGAAGCCATTGACGCCCTGCGAACGATCGCCTTCCGGAGCGCCGGTTCCGGCGGGTGCGACGCCGACGTCGATATTCACCGTGCTCGGCGCCTGGAAGTGGATGATCTGCCAGCGATCGACGGGGCCAGGCTTGCGCAACTGCGCGGCCCAGAATGGCGGCGCTTCGATGCCCTTCATCCAGCGCGTCACGGTGACGGTCTTGTCGCCATGGGTAACATCGAAAGGAGATTCAGCGACGTCGTCCTGACCGATGCTGGAGCCGTGCACGAAGGTCTCGTGGGTGAGATCCATCAGATTGTCGACCACGAGGCGGTAGTCGCACTTCGCATGAATGGTCTTGCCGTCGCCGGCCCATTCCGGATCGTCATTCCAATGCATGTCCGGCACCAAAGCGGGATCTGCCAGCGCCGGGTCGCCCATCCACAGCCAGATGAAGCGATGCCGTTCGACCACGGGATAGGAGCGCACGCAGGCGGAGGGATTGATGGTCTCCTGCGAGGGCATAAAGGTGCAGCGGCCTTGCGCGTTGTATTTCAGGCCGTGATAGCCGCAGACCACCGTGTCGCCCTCGAGACGTCCCTTGGAGAGCGGCACCAGTCGGTGCCAGCAGGCATCCTCCAGCGCGCTGACGCCGCCATCGGAGCGTCGGTAGATCACCACATGCTTGCCGCAGATCGTGCGCGGGAAAAGCTGGTGCTTGATGTCGGCATCCCAGGCGGCGGCGTACCAGGCGTTCAACGGGAATGAAGCGGGCATCGTATTCCTCCGTGGCGCAGTTCTTGAGTCCTGTCTGTATACAGGGCGGGCGTTTGAAGGAACGATATCTCAATAGAACGGGGATTAGAACCAGTTTGTGTATACTGAAATTGGAAAATATCTGCGGAATAGGTATTAAAAAACCGCCCCTGAGGGCGGTTTTTCGTGAAGGCTGTATACCTCGATGGTGGGATCAGACTTCCCGTCTGTTCAAAAACGCCAGCCGCTCGAACAGGTGCACGTCCTGCTCGTTCTTCAACAGCGCGCCATGCAGCGGCGGGATCAGCTTGCGCGGGTCGCGCTCGCGCAGCATCTCCGGCGACATGTCCTCATTGACCAGCAGCTTCAGCCAGTCGAGCAGTTCCGACGTCGATGGCTTCTTCTTGAGGCCGGGCACGTCGCGCACCTCGAAGAAAATACGCATCGCTTCGGCGACGAGGCGATGCTTGATGCCGGGGAAGTGGACCTCGACGATCTGGTTCATGGTGTCGATGTCGGGGAACTTGATGTAGTGGAAGAAGCAACGGCGCAGAAACGCGTCGGGCAATTCCTTCTCGTTGTTCGATGTGATCATCACGATCGGGCGCTTTGCCGCCTTGATGGTCTCGCCGGTCTCGTAAACATGGAATTCCATGCGGTCGAGCTCAAGCAGAAGGTCGTTCGGGAATTCGATGTCAGCCTTGTCGATTTCGTCGATCAGCAGCACCGGTCGCTCTGCATGGGTGAAAGCTTCCCACAGCTTGCCGCGCTTGATGTAGTTGCCGATATCTGAAACGCGGGGATCGCCGAGCTGGCTGTCGCGCAGGCGCGAGACGGCATCGTATTCGTAGAGGCCCTGCTGCGCCTTTGTGGTCGACTTGATGTGCCAGGTCAGCAGCGGTGCGCCCAGCGCCTTGGCGACTTCTTCGGCGAGTACGGTCTTGCCGGTGCCAGGTTCACCCTTCACCAGCAGCGGGCGTTCGAGCACGATGGCGGCATTGACCGCGACCTTGAGATCATCGGTCGCGACATAGTTTTCGGTGCCGGTAAATTTCATGGAGACTTTGCCTTGTTCTTCTTGTCGCGCGGACGCGCGCCGCCGAAAATGATGGGAATCGCGGTAGCGATCGCAGAGTGGGGGATACGACGTTAGCGCCGGATCAGCGACAGGATGACGAGCACGATCACCGCGCCGATGGTGGCGTTGATGATGTCGCGGATCGCCCCGACGCCAAGGCTCACACCCAGGCGCGGCAGCAGCCAGCCAGCGACCAGTGCGCCGATGATGCCGATCACGATATTGCCGAGCAGGCCGAAGCCGGCGCCACGAACGATCAACCCGGCCAACCAGCCGGCAATGGCGCCGATCAGCAATGCTGCGAGAATTCCCATGGATCAATCCTTCGCCGGCGACATCAAGTGACGCGCCATTCCTGTTGTGATCATCAGCCGTTGGCCAATTTGACCAGTCGGCACGTTTCCGGGCGAAGTTTAATTGAATTATTGGTCAGGTCCAGCCACCATTCCGGGCACTTCGCGGGACCTTTTGCGATGACGAAGAACATATCATGGCGGGGAAAAGCCGGGCGGTCTGGCGGCAATTGGCGGATCAGCCGTTGTGCGAAAAGCCCGCGCTGAAATATTCGCGTTGCAGCGCCGAATTGGCGACAACGCAATCTCGACCACGTCGTTTGGCCTCGTAAAGCGCCAGATCGGCCTCGCCGACCAGGACGGCTTCGTTCGAGGTTAGGCTGTTCCGGCTGGCAACGCCGACGCTGATCGACAGGTGGCCACGGGTTGATGCCATATTTGGAATCTCCAATGCCCTGACCCGAAGGCGCAGGGCTTCCGCGATAGTGATCGCATCGGCCTCGGATACGTCCGGCAAAACGATGGCAAATTCCTCGCCACCATAGCGTGCGGACAATGCCGGCGTATTGATCGTGGCATCGGCGATGACGGATGCGACGCGTTTCAGGCATTCGTCGCCGGCCTGGTGGCCGTTGTTGTCATTATAGCCCTTGAAGTTGTCGACATCGATCAGCAGCACAGACATCTGCTCATGCTGCTCATAGGCGCGGCGCATAAAGCCGTCGAGCGTGCGGCGGTTGGCCAGTCCCGTCAGCCCGTCGGTGGTCGCGAGTTCGGCGAGTTTGGAATTCAGCGCGGTCAACTCGTCTTGCATCCTCTTGCGCAAGGTGACGTCGCGCAGCACGCCGACAATCTCGACCTTTTCGCGATCCGTCGCGCGCATGGCCAGCTTGAAGTTTACTTCTACCCACGCCAGTGATTTGTCGTGGCGATAGGTCCTGAAGATCACCGTGCGGTTTGCGGTGAGATCTGTAAGCTGCGCGCTGGCAGCCTTCACGGTTTCGACATCGTCCGGATGCACCAGTTCAAAGCAGGACCGCCCGAGCAGCTCGTTCGGACTGTGTCCCAGGACGAGTTCGACCGAGTGCGAGACGAAGACGATATTCCCGAAGCTATCGAGCAGAATGATGACATCAGCGATGTTGTCGGCAAGCAGGCGATAGTGGGACTCGCGCTCGCGGAGCGCGTGTTCCATGTTGAGCCGGAAGCGAAACTGGGTCGATAGCAGGGCGGCGAGTAGGATCACGGTGCAGAGCAGGACTGAAGCAACGATAACGTCGGACAGCAGATTGCTCTTCCATATCGCCAGCACCTGATCTTCCGGAATCGCAACCGTGACGATCAGCGGATACTGCGTGGTTTGCTCGTAGCTGAAATATTTGGTGATGCCGTCGAACGGCGAATCGATCTTGTAGAAGCCTGCCAGACTCTGTTTCAGACGGGTCTGAATGAGCTGAGTTCCGGAGAGATCTTTCCCCACCTCCATCGATGGCCAGTGAATCAGCAGCGTGCCGTCGCTTCGGATCAGGCTGATGCCGCCGCTCTCGCCGATCTGGAATGTTTTGTAGAAATCGCTGAAGTACTGGTTGTCGATTGCGCCCGTCAGCACACCTTTGAAGCTGCCGTCGGGCCCGTCGATCCGCTTCGACAGGATGATTGACGTGCGGCCGGTTAGCCGCGACGTGATGGGAGCGTTGATCCTGATATTGGAGTCGGTGTGATCGCGATGATAGGTGAAATAGTCGCGGTCGGAATTATTGTGCGTTGGCGTTTCCGGCAACGAGGAATAACGCCAGTTCCCCAGCGTATCGAATACACCGATTTCGCGGAGCTGTGGCAGTGCATTCGCCGTATTGGCCAGAAACGTGTTGAAGCGATCCGGCTGCGGGTTTTGGTACTTCAGCAGATCTGCCATCCCGCTCATGGCGATATCGATGGCCTGTATCGAGCGCGAAGCATGTTCGACCAGCGAATGTGCGAGGTTTCGACTATCGGTCTCGCTTTGCGCCAGCACGGCTTGGCGGGCATCGAGCGCCTTCCAGACGACAAGCCCGAGCACGCACGCACTCATCGCCAGCACGAACAGCGTGACGATCACACCGGGCGCGGAGAGGCGGCTCGGCGAACTGCTGGTCAGTGTCGTGGGTACGGTCATTCGGTTCTATGTTGACAGCAAAACAGGCCATCACCATGGCCGTCGTTGCTTTCACGATAGCTAAGAATGCCCGCCGACGGAGGGACACCGCGTTGCGTGGTTACTGACGCCGGAATTGTTGAAACAAATACCTGCAATCTGACAACCATCGCTTCACCATGCCGCGGAGCGGAATTCACCCCGGTTTGACTGACAAATCTCGCTTATTTCGGATGTGCGCTGCGATGACGAGCCACGGAGCTGTGTAGGCTTCTACCACATCCGGCCCTTGACGGACGCGGGTGGTCGGGCAATCTGTCAATCATGTTCTTGCAATTCTTCACATCGCTGCGCGATGCACAGGTCCCGGTGACCCTGCGCGAATATCTCACGCTGATGGAGGCGCTCGACGCCGACCTCGCTGATCAGTCGGTAGAGAATTTCTATTATTTATCCCGCGCAGCGCTGGTGAAGGACGAGCGCAATCTCGACAAGTTCGATCGGGTGTTCGGCACGGTCTTCAAGGGGCTTGAGAGCCTGCTCGACGCCATGGAAAAGGCGGAGATTCCCGCCGAGTGGCTGAAGAAGCTCGCCGAGAAATATCTCACCGAGGAAGAGAAGAAGCAGATCGAGGCCATGGGCTGGGACAAGCTCATGGAAACCCTGCGGAAGCGCCTTGAGGAGCAGAAGGAACGCCATCAGGGCGGCAACAAATGGATCGGCACCGCCGGGACCTCACCGTTTGGCGCCGAAGGTTACAATCCCGAAGGCATCCGTATCGGCCAGGAAAAGAGCCGTCACCGGCGCGCGGTGAAAGTCTGGGACAAGCGCGAGTTCCAGGATCTCGACGGCAATGTCGAACTTGGAATCCGCAACATCAAGGTGGCGCTGCGCCGTCTGCGCAAGTTTGCCCGCACTGGTGCGCCGGATGAGCTCGATCTCGACACCACGATTCGGGAGACCGCCAATCATGGCTATCTCGACGTCCACATGCGCCCGGAACGGCGCAACGCGGTCAAGGTGCTGGTGTTCTTCGATATCGGCGGATCCATGGATTCGCATATCGAGCAGGTCGAGGAACTGTTTTCGGCGGCGAAGAGCGAATTCAAGCACATGGAGTATTTCTACTTCCACAACTGCCTCTATGAAGGCGTGTGGAAGCAGAACAAACGCCGCTTCACGGACCGCACGCCGACCTGGGACGTGCTGCACAAATATGCCCATGACTACAAGATAGTGTTCGTCGGCGACGCCTCGATGTCGCCTTATGAGATCATGGTGCCCGGCGGTTCGGTCGAACATGTGAATGAAGAGTCCGGCTCGGTCTGGCTGGAGCGCATCACGCAGACCTATCCGAATGCGGTGTGGCTCAATCCTGTCGCCAAGCGGCACTGGGACTACTCGGAGTCCACGACCATCATTCGCCGGCTGTTCTCGGAACGGATGTATCCGCTGACGATTGAAGGTCTCGAAGGTGCAATGAAGGAACTGGTGCGAAAAGCATGACGCAGACGATTACCCGCGGCTACAAGGCGCTGCTCGACGAAGCCAACAAGCAGATCGAGACCATGAGCGTCGAGGACGTAATGAAAGCGGCGGAAAGCCCGGATGT
The DNA here is from genome assembly GCF_034044155.1 of Tardiphaga sp. 42S5. NCBI lineage: Bacteria > Pseudomonadati > Pseudomonadota > Alphaproteobacteria > Hyphomicrobiales > Nitrobacteraceae > Tardiphaga > Tardiphaga sp. 42S5. The sequence goes on from NZ_CP139027.1 coordinate 2,893,831, forward strand.
CGTTATCGTCGATATCCGCGATCCCCGCGAGATCGAACGCGAAGGCAAGATCCCCGGCTCGTTCTCCTGCACCCGCGGCATGCTGGAATTCTGGATCGATCCGGAAAGCCCCTATGGCAAGCCGATCTTTCAGGAAGACAAGAAGTTCATTTTCCATTGCGCCAGCGGCTGGCGCTCGGCACTGGCCGCCAAGACCGCGGCCGATATGGGCCTGAAGCCGGTGGCGCATCTGGGCGGCGGCTTCACCGCCTGGCGCGATGCCGGCGGTGCGGTCGAGAAGGTCGAGCCGAAGTAGTCGATATTTGTCGTCATTCCGGGGGGCGCGTAGCGATAACTGCGGGTGAACCCGGAATCTGGAGATAGCTTAACACCGCGAGATTCCGGGTCTGCGCAAGAGCGCGTCCCGGAATGACAGAAGAAAGAGCAGCATGACATCCAGCACTGATCCTCTCGTCTCGACCGAATGGCTCGCCGCGCATCTTGGCGATCCCAAGGTGAAGGTCATCGATGCGTCGTTCAAGATGCCAGGCGTGCTGCCGTTGCCGGTTGATGATTATCTGGCGGCACACATTCCAGGCGCGGTGTTCTTCGATGTCGATGCGGTCTCCGATCACTCCGTGCCGTTGCCGCATATGTATCCGGATGCTGACCAGTTCGCGCGCGACATCGCCGCGCTCGGCATTTCCTCTGATGATACGGTCGTCGCCTATGATGCGGGTGGCTGGGTCGCGGCGCCACGGGCGTGGTGGATGTTCCTCTCTTACGGCCACGCCAATGTGAAGGTGCTCGATGGCGGGCTGAAGAAGTGGAAGGCCGAAGGGCGTGCGATAGAAACCGGAAAGTCGTCACCGAAGCCTGGCACTTTCAGTGCCACGCTCGACAAGTCGTACATCCGCAGTAAGGCGCAGGTCGTTGCCAATCTGGATTCGCGCAAAGAGCAATTGATCGATGCGCGTGCCGCCAATCGCTTTGAGGGAAGCGTCCCTGAACCGCGCGCGGGCATTCGCTCCGGTCACATCCCCGCCAGCCGCAACCTGCCTTACAACCTGTTGTTCGACGCTGCGACCGGCACGATGAAGCCGCTCGAAGAATTGCGCGAAGCCTTCACCGGCACGGGGCTCGATCTCGACAAGCCCATCGTCACCACATGTGGCTCGGGCGTATCTGCGGCGGTGTTGACGCTGGCACTTTATCGTCTCGGCGTGCGCGGTTCAGCGCTCTATGACGGCTCGTGGTCGGAATGGGGGCAGCCCGACGGTCCGCCCGTCGCGACCGGGCCGGCGTAACCGGGATCGAGGTCAGCGCGCGACCGGCAATCCGAACGGGTCGGTCGGCTGTGGTGCAGCGGCCGCCATAGGCCTGGCGGCCACACGCCGCTTTTTGACGACGATGCGCTTCTTCACGATCTTCCTGGCGGGCTCTGCAGCAGGCTTCGCTTTCGGCAGTGGAACTGACTCGGTATCGATGGGCGGTCCGCCCAGCATCGCAATTTTCGTCGAAGACAATTTTGCGTCATCGTCGGTCAGCGTGGCCGTCTGTCGTGGCCCCGCTACGACCTCTACTGCGGCGGCTGGTGCTGGAACGGCGGCAGGCTCGGGAAGAGGGGCAGCAACTGGTTCGACGGAGGTCGCTGGTGCGACGGCAACCGTCGTTAGAAGTTCCCGCTCTTCGATCTTCGTTGCTTCCGACTTCGCTACAACGTCAGGGTTCGGCGTCGCCGCCACCGGGGCAGTAATCTCGACAACCGGTGCGGCCGGCGTCGCCGGGGGCGCGGCAGTCTCGGGCAACGCGATCTTTTCCGGCTCCGCAGGAGCCGCGATGGGGGGCACTTGTTCTGCGATCGATGTCACGGAGACCGCTGGCGGCGAGATAGTCTCAGGGGTGGGGGCGGATGCCTCGACGCGCAGCATGGCCAATGTCGGCGGAGCTTCGACGGGCTGCTGGGCAAAGACGGCCTGCGGCGCGCGCCTGGTTGGAATGGTCGCGAATTCCTGATGGGCAGAGCGCAGCAGGGCTGCGGCGCCAAGACCGAAGACCACCAACGAGACTGTGAGCAGGACGGCTGCGAACAGAAATCGGAAACCCGGAAGCATGAATGGCAGTTCCGCCTTCGGACAGACCGTGGAAGGCTTTCGAACGACGGGGACGCGGTGACAACACTGGAAGCGGCCCGTTCCGCAGAATCGGCTGCCGCCAAAGCGTCGCGAATCAGGACCATTTGAGGATAACGCACGGCCTCAGGAACCGTTTGTTAAAAAGTGGGATGCACAACTGAGGACGCATTCCTGAGCAGTGATTTCAGCGGAGGTGAGGCAAGATAGCCACGCCGGCGTGTGATCTCGCGAATATGACCGAAATGGGAAGCTTTTTTCCGGAATTGTCTTGAATGCGCCGCTATCCTGCGCGATCTGACGGCATGTTCCGGTTTTTGCTTGAGCTTATACAAGGGCAATGATGATCAAGCGTGTTTTGACGACATTGGCGACCGTGGCTCTCGGTAGCGTCGCGGGTCATTCGCTCGCGGTGGCGCAGGGCTATCCTGTGGGCACGCCAAGCGGCTATTCGATCCCGGCCGACCCCAACTACCCCCCGGGCGGTTATCCGGCTAATTCGCGCGCCGATCGCGCGCTGGACGCCATGCCGGACTTTGATGCGCTCGACGAAGATGACGCGCCGCCCTCTCGCGGTGGCCGGCCGATGACGGGGCTATCCGCGCCCGGAATTGCGCCCCAGAGCCCGGTGATGTCTCCGGATGATCCGCGCTACGGTCGCCCTGCTGGTGCTGCCCCGGTTTATTCCGATCGCGCCATGCCGCAGGGTCCGGTCATGTCGCCGGACGATCCACGCTATGGCCGCCCAATGGCGCCGCCGGCGGTGGTCTATTCGAACCGAGGCAATGGCGATGGCGCGGTGCGTCCGCCTGAAGGCATGGGCGGGCAGGGTGCTCCTGTGACCGGCTCCGTTCAGGGGCAGGGTCTCGGCGCCAATGGCAGCTCCGTGATGGTGGCTTCATTGCCTCCGGAAGATCAGCCGGAAACCGGTCCGGCGCAGTTGCCGCCGCAGTTCCGCCGGCAGGAAGTCAATTTCGTGACGAAGGAGCCTGCGGGCACCATCGTCGTCGATACGCCGAACTTCTATTTGTACTATGTGCTCGGCAACAACCGCGCGATGCGCTATGGCGTCCGTGTCGGCCGCGACGGCTTCACCTGGAATGGTGTGCAGAAGATCACCCGCAAGGCGGAGTGGCCGGATTGGCATCCGCCGACCGAGATGATCGAGCGCCAGCCTTATCTGCCGCGCTTCATGGCCGGCGGCGAGGGCAATCCGCTCGGCGCCCGCGCGATGTATCTCGGCTCCACCGTGTATCGTATCCACGGCACCAACCAGCCGTCGACCATCGGCAAGTCGGTGTCGTCGGGCTGCTTCGGCATGCTCAACGACGACGTCTCGGATCTGTTCGAGCGCGTCAAGGTCGGTACCCGCGTGGTGGTGATGCCGGGCAAGGCTCCGGCAACGACCGCCTCCGCGCAGCCCGTGCCCGGTCCGAGCGCCAGCGCCGCGCCGGCGCCGCTGCCCGGTACCCAGCCGACATCGGTTCAGCCGCTACCGGCCCCGGTCAGCATTCGCTGATTTCTTTCAGCTGATTTCGAGAAAACGGGCGCCGTGTGATCACACGGCGCCCGTTTTCTTTTGCGCTGTGAGCGCTTGCGTCAGTTGAGCTTGCGGACGGGGGCGCTGTTCAACCAGCCGCCGATGCCCTCGATCATCTCCGCATAGATCCGCTTGTAGTTTTCCGCGGTGACATAACCGAGATGCGGCGTGATCACGACATTGTCGAGCTTGCGCAGCGGGCTGTCGAGCGGCAGCGGTTCATGGGAATAGGTGTCGATACCTGCACCGGCAATTTTCCCGGCCTGCAAGGTCTCGAGCAGCGCGACTTCATCCACGATCGGGCCGCGTGCTGTGTTGATGAGATAGGCTGTCGGTTTCATCCGCGCGAGATCCACCCGTGACACCAATCCGCGTGAGCGATCACTCAGCACGAGGTGGATCGTAATGATGTCGGCCTGAGCGAACAGTTCTTCTTTGGTGGCATAGGTCACGCCGGCTTTTTCGCAGGCCTCGGGCGTCAGATTGGTGCTCCAGGCAATGGTCTTCATCCCAAGCGCGCGGCCGATGCCGGCGACCTGGCTGCCGAGCTTGCCGAGGCCAATGATTCCCAGCGTCTTGCCTTCGATGTCCTCGCCGACGGTAACCTGCCAGGGCTTGCCGGCCTTCATGCGTGCGTTTTCAAAGCCGATCTTGCGGGTCAGTTCCAGCATCAGGCCGATGGTCAGGCCGGCCGTCGGATTGCCCACCATCGCGGTACCGCAGACGGTGACGTCATGAGCCTTCGCGGCCTCGAAATCGATCGCGGCATTGCGCATGCCGGAAGTGATCAGCAGCTTGAGTTTCGGCAGCGCCTCGAACATCGCGCGGGGAAACGGCGTCCGCTCGCGCATGGCGCAGATGATTTCGAAATCCTTCAGCGCTGCAGCCGCTTCGTCCGCTGAGGCGAACGGCTTGTCGAAGACGGTGATCTCAATGCGGTCGGCGAGTGCGCTCCAGTCACCAAGCGTCAAGGCCACGTTCTGATAGTCGTCGAGAATTGCACAGCGCAGCCGCGTCATGGGATCGTCCATCCGGTGTGGTGATGACGGTGTTGAAGCCGTCAGGGGATGGACACATTGCGCGCCTCGCGGGCGTGCGCAAGCGTCTGCATCGTCGGCGGCAGTGCGATCAGCTTAATGTGAGGGCGGGACCGGCGCGGACGGGTCCTTGGCGCGACAGGCGGGGCCCGGGCCGCGCATGTAATGCTGCTCGGGCCGGTAAGGATCGAAGGCGGCGACGAAGAACAGCTGCCAGAACGTCCGGATTTCGTGGAGTAGGCCTGGGCGCGCCGCGCGGGTTTCGGCGGCGGCTGGAGAGGGGACTGATGTAATGATCGCCATGACGAGGCTCCGCCTGTCTGCCCGCGACTTCAGTCGCGAGGGGCATGATTGATCGCCCTGGGAGCACTCTTGGCGGAAGTCGTTAAAAAGCGGTTTTAATTGTCACAACGGCTGCCTCGAAGAAGTGCAGAGTTACCAAATCCTTAAGACCCCCGGTTGCCCTTTCGGGGCCACGCCGCTACATCAGCGACAACCCATTTTTCACGCCCGCGACGGTTTTCAAGGATCACGATGGCTCGCCAATTCGTCTACTTCATGCAGGGTCTGACCAAGGCCTATCCGAGCCGCAAGGTGCTGGATAACGTCCATTTGTCGTTCTACCCGGACGCCAAGATCGGCGTGCTCGGTGTCAACGGCGCTGGTAAGTCGACGCTGCTCAAGATCATGGCGGGCCTCGACAAGGAATACACCGGCGAGGCCTGGGTCGCGCAGGGCGCGCGTGTCGGCTATCTCGAACAGGAACCGCAGCTCGATGCGTCTTTGAACGTCCGCGAGAACGTCATGCTTGGCGTCGCCAAGCAGAAGGCTGTTCTCGATCGCTACAACGAGCTGGCGATGAACTACTCGGAAGAGACCGCCGACGAGATGACCAAGCTGCAGGACGAGATCGAGGCGCAAGGCCTCTGGGATCTCGACAGCAAGGTTGACCAGGCGATGGACGCGCTGCGTTGTCCGCCTGATGATGCCGACGTCACCAAGCTCTCCGGCGGTGAACGCCGCCGCGTCGCGCTCTGCAAGCTGCTGCTTGATGCACCCGAACTGCTGCTGCTCGACGAACCGACCAACCATCTCGACGCCGAATCCGTGTCGTGGCTCGAAGGCCATCTACGCAACTATCCCGGTGCGATCCTGATCGTGACCCATGACCGCTACTTCCTCGACAATGTGACGTCGTGGATTCTCGAACTCGATCGCGGCCGCGGCATTCCCTACGAGGGCAACTACTCGTCCTGGCTGGTGCAGAAGCAGAAGCGCCTGGCACAGGAAGGCCGCGAGGACGCAGCCCATCAGAAGACGCTGGAACGCGAGCAGGAATGGATCGCCTCGTCGCCCAAGGCACGTCAGGCCAAATCGAAGGCGCGCTACCAGCGCTATGACGAGTTGCTCAAGAAGGCCAGCGAGAAGCAGACTCAGGGTGCGCAGATCACCATTCCGGTGGCCGAACGCCTCGGCGACAACGTGGTCGACTTCGAAGGTCTCACCAAGGCCTACGGCGACCGCGTGTTGATCGACGATCTGACCTTCAAGCTGCCGCCCGGCGGTATCGTCGGCGTCATCGGCGCCAACGGCGCCGGCAAGACCACGCTCTTCAAGATGATCACTGGTCAGGAGAAGCCCGATAGCGGCACGATCACCGTCGGTGAGACCGTTCATCTCGGTTATGTCGATCAGTCGCGCGATGCGCTCGACGGCAAGAAGACTGTCTGGGAAGAAATCTCGGGCAATAACGAACTGATCCTGCTCGGCAAGAAGGAAGTCAATTCGCGCGGCTACTGCTCGTCGTTCAACTTCAAGGGCGGCGATCAGCAGAAGAAAGTCGGCGCATTGTCCGGCGGTGAACGCAACCGCGTGCATCTCGCCAAGATGCTGAAGTCCGGCGCCAACGTCTTGCTGCTCGACGAACCGACCAACGACCTCGACGTCGACACGCTACGTGCGCTGGAAGAGGCGCTGGAAGACTTCGCCGGTTGCGCCGTGATCATCAGCCATGACCGCTGGTTCCTCGACCGTATCGCGACCCATATGCTCGCTTTCGAAGGCGACAGCCATGTCGAATGGTTTGAAGGCAACTTCCAGGACTACGAGAAGGACAAGATGCGTCGTCTCGGGCAGGATTCGATCATCCCGCATCGCGTGAAATACAAGAAACTGACGCGCTGAGGAGAACTCTCAAATGGCCGACTGGAGCGCGCAGCAGTATCTGAAGTTCGAGGACGAGCGAACCAGGCCGGCACGGGATCTGCTCGCGCAGATTCCGCTTCTCGATGCCCGCAAGGTCGTCGACATCGGCTGCGGACCCGGCAACTCGACGGAGCTTCTGGTCAATCGCTGGCCGCAAGCATCGGTCATCGGTGTCGATACGTCGGCCGATATGTTGCGGCAGGCGCGGGAACGGCTGCCCGCGCAGACGTTCATCGAGGCCAATATCGCCCATTGGGTGGCGCCGGCCGGCTCCGATGTCTTGTTTGCCAATGCCGTGTTTCAGTGGGTGCCGGATCACATCAAGCAGCTGAAGCGTCTGGTCGGTGCCTTGCCTGACGGTGGCGTGCTGGCCGTGCAAATGCCGGATAATCTCGACGAGCCCTCGCACATCCTGATGCGCGAGGTCGCCTATCTCGAGCCGTGGCGCGCGCAGCTCTCGAAGGCTGCGGAGCTGCGTGACTCGCTGCCGAAGCCCGGCGCGTATTACGATGCATTGCAGCCGCTGTGTTCCCGCGTCGAGATCTGGCACACCGTCTACAATCATGCGTTGGCCGATGCCGCCGCGATCGTGGAATGGGTGAAGGGCACCGGGCTGCGTCCGTTCGTCGATCCGCTGGAGCCGCCGGAGCGCAAGGCTTACATTGCCGAGTATACCGCGCGCATCGCCGCCAGCTATTTGCCGCAGGCGGATGGCAAGGTTTTGCTGAAATTTCCGCGGATCTTCATTGTCGCTGTCAAATAGCTGATGCGGCGAGTCGCCGCGCACGCCGACATCATGGCGTCCACAACCCGCGTTATATAATCGGCACTTCAATCGCGCCGCGATTCGTCCCTCAAGCGAGCCCCGACATGTCCATGACGCCTGAAACGCCCCTGCCGCCGAAGGGCTTCCCGTTGCGCCCGATCCCGATGCTGATTTTCGGATCGCGCTGGCTGCAACTGCCGCTATATGTCGGCCTGATCGTGGCGCAGGGCGTTTACGTGGTGCTGTTCCTTAAGGAGCTGTGGCATCTGTTCCACGGCGCTTTCGATTCCACCGAACAGCAGATCATGCTGGCGGTGCTCGGCTTGATCGACGTGGTGATGATTTCCAACCTGCTGGTGATGGTGATCGTTGGCGGCTACGAGACCTTTGTGTCGCGGCTCAACCTGCAGGGCCATCCGGACGAGCCGGAATGGCTGAGCCACGTCAACGCAAGCGTGCTCAAAATCAAGCTTGCTATGGCGATCATCGGCATCTCCTCGATCCATCTGCTGCGTACCTTCATCGAGGCTGGCGCGCTGGGCTCGTCCCGCGCCGGCAACTACACAGAGACCGGCGTGATGTGGCAGACCATCATCCATACGGTGTTCATACTTTCGGCAGTCGGCATCGCCTATGTCGATCGGTTGTCGAACCTCGCCACGGAAGAAGCGCGGCGGCAGGGCGCCCACGAACTGGCCGATGGCCATGGCAAGCATCATTGAGGGCGATGATCCGTATTCTGAAATATGCACTGCTGGCGCTAGTTCTGTCGGGCAGTGCCTCGGTTGCCCGCGCCGCCGACGCCGGCTTCACCACCTTCGTTGCTTCGCTCTGGCCGGAAGCCCAGCAGGCTGGCGTCTCGCGCAAGACCTTCGATGAGGCCACACGCGGGCTCGAGCCGGACTACAAGCTTCCGGATCTCATTCTGCCCGGCCGTCCTGCGACTGGCGCGCCGTCGCAGGCGGAATTCGTGCAGGTGCCTGCCGACTATGTGAAAGAGGCCAGCATCATCCGGCTGTCCGGCGAAGGGCAGCGGCTGCTGCAGAAGCACCGCGCGACACTGGCTGCCATCGAGCAGCGCTTCGGCGTGCCGGCGACAATCATCCTGGCGATCTGGGGGCGCGAGACCGATTACGGTCGGTATGCGTTGCCCTATGACGGCATTCGCGTGCTGGCGACGCAGGCATATGTCGGCCGCCGCAAGGACCAGTATCGCGGCGAGTTCATCGCAGCGTTGAAGCTGATCGAGCGCGGCGACGTATCGCGCAAGGATCTGCGCGTGTCGTGGGGCGGCGCGACGGGGCTCACGCAATTCCTGCCGTCGGAACTGGATAAGCACGGCGTCGATTTCGACGGCGACGGCCGTGTCGATATCTGGAAGTCGGTGCCGGATGCGCTGGCATCAGCGGCGCAGCAACTCACCAACAAGGGCTGGCAGCGCGGTTTGCGCTGGGCCTATGAAGTGCGTGCGCCGGTCAATGCCGACTGTACGATGGGTGTGCCAGAAGTCACCCGGCCGATTGGGGAGTGGATTCGTGCCGGCTTCATTCCGGTCCGTGGTGAGAAGCTCAGCGCGGCGGAGCAGGCGCAGCCCGCGTCGCTGCTGCAGCCGGAGGGGATCTACGGCCCGGCCTTCCTGACGACGAAGAACTATTTCGTCATCAAGGAATACAATTTTTCCGATCTCTATGTGCTGTTCGTCGGCCATCTCAGTGATCGAATGGCCAATGCGCAGCCCTTTGCTACGCCGTGGTCGGCATCGAACCAGTTGCGCAGCACCGATGTCGAGGCCATGCAGCGGCACCTGACGAGGCTTGGTCTCTATGCCGACAAGATGGATGGCAAGGCCGGCATGAAGACGCGCGCCGCGCTCGGTGCCTATCAGAAGTCAGCGGGCCTCAAGGTCGATTGCTGGCCCAGCGAGACGGTGTTGCGTGCGATGAACGCAAGATAGTCGCACCTTCAATCGCCCAACGAAAAACCCGGCCGCGTAAACGGCCGGGTTTTGAATTTGGATCGTGCGCGCGAATGCGCGGTCGTCAGATCAGATCAATCGCAAACTTCGACCGGGCGCGAACGCCAGACACCGCGATATTCGTCCCAGACGCGCTGGCGGACGACACGGCATTCCGGTTCGACATAAACCGGAGCGGGGGCGTAGCCGTAGCCATAGGCCGGAGCCGGACGGCTGGCTGCAATGGCGCCACCGAGGAGAGCGCCACCGATCAGGCCACCGGCAACGCCAGCGGCGATGCGGCCACCGTCGGCCTTTGCGGCAGGCGCAACAGCAACCAGCGAACCGGCAACCGTCGCGGCGGCGAGCAAGGCGGAAATCGTCTTCTTCATCTCAAGTCTCTCCAGAAGGGCGCCGCAAGCGACGCACGGTTAAAGGTCTACTCACGCTGCGATTCGAACTGACGGTCTCACTTAGAAGCGCCCAACCGTCAATTCGATGTAAACGTTAGCCAGTCAATGCTCCGAAAAAGCGGTTTTTTCGGGCCATTGCAAGCATCACGCACTGGAAATGTCGTAGGTTTCCGATGCGTAACAGGAGATCACAGTGATCTCAGAGATCACATGATCCTGCGATCTCAGCCGCACACGCGGACGCGGCGAATGCGCCAGCCATAGCCGTCCCAGAAACGCTGACGTTGCCAGAAACAATCGCCGTAATAGCCGGGGCCGGCCACATAGGCAGGACGGCCGTAATAGCCGTAGCCGGGACCGTAATAGCCGGGACCATAGTATCCCGAACCGGCAGCGATCGCGCCGCCAAGCAGGGCGCCGCCAATCAGACCTGCAGCCACCGCGCCACCGCCGCCATGTCCACGCCAGTGCTGCGCGCTTGCCGATGTAGGAGCCATGGCGGAAACGGCCAGGGTGGCAACGGCGGCAATGGCCATCAGAGTTTTCTTCATGGCATTCCCTTTCTCAATCGGGCTTCGCTCACACATAGCGCTGCCTGACGCGAAAAGTTTCATACTTCACTTGAATGATCAATGAACGGGACCGCGCGATCCAGGTTACATCTTGATATTAAAGCCATTCCGGACGGAGGTCCGCGACCCTCCCAAGGGCATGCCGAGCTGCAGGCGGTTACTGGATAGGGGCATCTGTCGGCTAGCCGTCTTCCGATCATGGCGCTTGCGAGCGCTCAGACGAATTTTAGATTCGTTCCAATTTCTTCCATGCGATCAGTAGTTTGGAATAGCTTCAAAGTCGGCGTTTTCCTTTTGCATCGGGGCGGCCTCTTACATATCCAAGAAGGGTCCTGACCTGCGAGTTCGCCTTCATCTCATGATCGTTTGTTCCTGCAACGTCTTTTCCGACCATGATGTCCGTAGTGCCGTTGCCGGAGCGCGTCCGCCGCGTACGCCGGGGCAGGTCTATGGATGCCTCGGTTGCAGCGCCCAGTGCGGACGGTGCGTACGGACGATCAAGAAGATCATGGACGAAGCGCTGGGCGCCTGCGCCAAGTCCTGCTGTGCCGGATGCCCGCATACAGCGGCCCACGGACAGTCTCACACCGAGACTCATGCGCATATCGAACTGGCAGATATTGCCTCGATCGAAGCGGCAGCCTAAGCACTTATAAATTCAACAGCTTTCCAGCTTTTCCACGCTCCTTGCCGAATTGAGCAAAGAAGGGTTGTCCTGCCGGTGAATCTGATTTAGAAACATTCTAAATTCAGACGAGGGCCTGTTTCGGACGGGTTCAGCAGACAGGAGAACATCATGAAGGGCGACCCGAAGGTCATCGAATTCCTCAACAAGGGCCTGCGCAGCGAGCTCACAGCGATCAGCCAGTACTGGCTGCACTTCCGGCTCCTGAATCACTGGGGCTTGGTCGACATGGCCAAGATGTGGCGCAAGGAATCCATTGAAGAGATGAATCACGCGGATCGTTTTACCGATCGCATTCTCTTCCTGGACGGCTTCCCGAACATGCAGGTTCTCGATCCGTTGCGCATCGGCCAGACGGTCAAGGAAATCATCGAATGCGATCTCGCTGCCGAAATCGGCGCCCGCACGCTTTATGAAGAAGCCGCCACCTATTGCCACGGCGTCAAGGATTACGTCTCGCGCGACCTGTTCGAGAAGCTGATGAAGGACGAGGAAGGTCACATCGACTTCCTCGAAACCCAGCTCGATCTGATCGAGCGGATCGGCATCGATCTCTACACCCAGAAGCACATGGGTGGCCTTGAGAGCGAGTTCTAAGCCTGGATCTTTGCGGTGTCTCAATAGACGCCGGACAATGTCGTCCGCCCCTGTTCCGGCAGGGGCGGTTTCGGCATATCGCATTTCGCGAATGCCGCGCGGATCGCCGCAGTCGATCCCTCCAGCGGATATTCGACGGCCGTTCGGCCCCCGTTGATCGACCTGATCCGGACGTACAACGTCTTCGCGCCGGCAAGCTCGCTGACAAAGGTCGCGATCTCTGCCCTGTCTTCGATGACGATGATCTGGTTTCCCCGCACCACCCGCGAGCCGACGTCGTCGTGACCAGGTTTTCCATCGAAGCGATAGCCGAGCACCGTGTTGCGGTTGCTGCCGATCTTGAAATCAAAGGCGAAGCGGATCAGCGGCGCGCCATCGATGCATGTCAGCAGCAATGACGAGACGCGTGGAAAATCCACATTGCTGTTTGACGCTTCGGCAAAGACATAGGCGCTCGGTAGTTCGGCTCCGGTAATGCGGTCGATCTGGTGCGGGATCAGCCATTCGCCTGCATAGGTTTCGTCCCGTTCTGTCACGAATGGATCACGCACGCAGCCGCCAAGCATGAGGCCCGCGACCGTCATCAGCTGGATCAACGCAACGCCACGCACAACGCTCTCCCCAAGCGTCGTGACTATACAACCTTAAGTGATAATTTCAAATAGAGGTTGTGCGTGGATGACCGCGGCTGCCGGAACTCCTTTTGGATCCGGACGAGGTCGACGAGCTACAACTGCTGGCGATAGGCGACGTCGATCTGTTCCTGAGTCATCGGTTCACCGAGTTTCGTCTGATCGTGAACCATTTCGGAGATGCTCGGCATCACCGAGCGCTTCACCTGCACCTCCGGCGACCACAGCTTCGAACGCATCAGCGCCTTGCCGCAATGAAAATAGGCTTCGGTCACGGTGATGCTCAACACTGCGCGCGGGAGCTTGCCGAACTCTTCCATCGACGCCATCAGTTCCGGGTCTTTAATCAGCCTGGCGACGCCGCTGACACGCAAGGTGTCGTCGATGCCCGGAACGAAGAAGATCAGCTGCACATGGCCGCTGCCCGCCATCAGATTCTGGAACGTATCGATGCGGTTGTTGCCGGGACGGTCCGGCATCTGCAATTCGGTCGGCGAGGCGATCCGCACGAAGCCGACGCCGCCACCGCGCGGCGATGCATCGACGGTGCCGTCGGGACCCGACGAAGCAAGCACGCAGAACGGGGATAGCGAGATGAATTTGCTGGAATGCATGTCGAGCGTCGGTCGCGCCTTGGCGATCACGCGCGGGTGCGGCGTTGGATAAATGGTGCGGAGTTCGTCTGCTGCGACGTCGGTCACGTCTGCTCTCCCGATGCAATTTGATGGTGCAAAACTAGCATGGTGGCGCCTTGCGGAAAAGTCGCGCAGACAGCACCGCAACCGACGTCGGAGTCACCATGTGACTCCCTAACGAATCCTGCTTGCTGATTTGGCCCGTTCGCTATGAGTCTGGGGCGTCTTTGTGTGGCTCGGGCCAATTGATGACGCCGGCCCACCAACGCAACCGTGTGCGTGTCACAAGTGCAAGCCATGCGGCGATTTCAATGACGCCGCTGGCGATGATGAGTTCGCGCGCGAAAGGCACCCAGGCGGGCGTGACGAGCAACAACTTCTCCGGCATGGCGAGATACGGCAATGCCGGCGCCATTGGACGCGTTGACGTCAGTTGGATCATTCACCTGTCTTCGCGATCAGGCCTTGTCGATGATGTGGGTGTTGGGACGATCACTGCCCGAGGCAGTTTCCTCGTGCCACTGTCCTTTTTCGTCCTCATAGGCGATCACCTCGGTGCGTCCCGGCACTCTCTGCTCGGCCGCGGCGCGCTTGGCGGCTGCGGTGGCGAGTGCGTGCGTCGCATACGGCTCGGAGAAGACGGCGCCAACCTTATAGGCCCAACCGCCATCATGCTCGACGATCACATAGGTCACTTCCGTCATATCGGTCTCTCTTTATCCTGTAGCGCCCGCGGCGAGGTGACGGCGGGGCCAGAGTGACCTAACGCGCCGCGCGCAGAATTAGCCTCAAATTGGGCCCGATTGCCTGTGGATTGCAAGGCCGCACCCTGGCACCGTTTCGTGATCGTCATCACGCGGCGTCAGCCGGAACGAAACAGCTGATGATGATCTCGCCGCGATGGCGCACATACCAGACGACGGCTTCGCCAACGGGGTTGCCGCGATCGCGGATCACGGCGCGCGTCGGCACCTCCGTCCATATGCCTTCGATCGGTACCCAATAGGCGCCGTTGCGGACGTCATATTCGGTGCGATGGCCGTCGGAGATATCGCAACACGGCACGCCATTAGGGCTGATGACGCTTTTGAACCAGTTCCGGATATCGTCGGGCACATCGCTGAACTGGCCGCGATCGATGGCGTGAGCGGTCGTCGCCATCACGGTAAGCACTGCCAGCAGCACCACTTGAATCAATCCCCGCATGCGAACCTCACGGTGTTGCATCACGCGCGGACGCCGGGTGCCGCACGGGACGACTCGGATTCTTGCGATGATTAAGCCCGAGCTATGGCGGCGACGCCTGCCCAAAAATTATACCCGGAGCGACGAGCTGGGGATCGCTGCGCTGCAGTATCGATCTGTTGGTCTCCTGGCTCACGCTGCCGTGCTAGCATCTGTGTCAAGCGGCCCGATCAAATGGCTGCGCCGGGGAGGATGACGATGCCCAGCCGTTCTATGCGCGCGTTGTGCGCTGCTGCTGTCGTGACATGTGCTTCGCTTGCTGCCGTGACCGCGTTCGCCGCTGATTATCCGGCGCCAAAGCAGGGCGACTGGATCGCGAAGGATTTCAAGTTTCATACTGGCCATGTGATGCCGGAGTTGAAGCTGCATTACACGACGGTGGGTGAGCCGAGCGGCCAGCCGGTGCTGGTGCTGCATGGCACCGGCGGTTCGGCGCAGAGCATATTGACGCCTGCTTTTGCGGGCGAGTTATTCGGCGCGGGCCAGCCGCTCGATGCCACAAAATATTACATCATCATTCCCGATGCGGTCGGCCACGGCAAATCGTCGAAACCCTCTGATGGCATGAAGACCGCATTTCCGAAGTACAATTACGACGATATGGTCGATGCCCAGCACCGGCTGCTGATCGAAGGGCTCGGCATCAAGCATGTGCGCATGGTGATCGGCAATTCCATGGGCGGCATGCATGCGTGGATCTGGGGCACGAAATATCCCGATGTGATGGACGCTCTGGTGCCGATGGCATCACAGCCTACGGAAATGAGCGCACGCAACTGGATGATGCGGCGCATGATGATCGAGACCGTGCGCGCCGATCCAGACTACAAGGCCGGCAACTACACATCGCAGCCCGGCATGATCAAATTTGCCAGCGTGATGTATGGCATCGCGACAGCCGGCGGCACGCTGGCCTATCAGATGCTGGCGCCGACCGGCGAGGCCGCCGACAAGAATGTCGATGACCGGCTCAAGGCGCCATTTGTCGCCGATGCAAATGATTTCATCTATCAGTGGGAATCGTCGCGCGACTACAATCCATCAGCAGGTCTGGACAAGATCACATCCGTCGTGCTCGCGATCAACGCTGCCGATGACGAGCGCAATCCGCCGGAGACCGGGTTGATGGATGCCGCGCTGAAGCGGATCAAAAACGCGAAGATGCTGCTGATCCGGGCAAGCACCGAGACCCGTGGTCATCTCACGACGGGCGGTGCGAGATTCTATAAGCAACAGCTTCAGGAGCTGCTGCAGACCGCACCGCAGCGGACCATGTAAAAAGTAAAGGCGACGGGCCGGCATTGCGGCGCGTCGCCTGATCTGTTGTCGCGCGTCCGTATCGAACGACGCAGCGGTGCTAGTCGTCCTTGTTCTTCTTGCGCTTCTTCTTTTTCTTGCCGTCGTCGGTTTCATCGGACTCATCCGCGATGGCGGCTTCGGCCTCGATCATCGCGGCGACACGTTCAACGGCTTCCTGCTGCTCGCGCAGCAGCGCCTCTTCGCGCTCCTGGGCTTCGCGCAGGCGCATCTGGCGGTGGTCTTCCCAGGCGTCGAACACCATGTGCAGCCACGGCATGATCTGCTCGAGGCTCGGCAGCGTGCCGGGAGGACCCTGCTCGCCGCGCGGCCCGGCTTCACCCTGCACACCGGGTTTGCCCTGAAGGCCCTGTTCACCCCGTGGTCCCTGCGGCCCGGCCTTGCCCTGCGGTCCGATCGGACCAGGCTTGCCGTCGGCGCCAGCCTTACCATTGACGCCAGCCTTACCCTGAGGGCCTGCTTCGCCGCGCTTGCCCTGCGGCCCCGGCTTGCCATTGGCGCCGGCTTTGCCGGCCAGGCCCGGCTTGCCCTGCGCGCCGTCCGGCCCCGGCCGTCCGGGATGGCCCTGCGGTCCGGGAAGTCCCGGTTCGCCGCGGGGGCCGCGTAATCCGGTTTGGCTGATCGTATCTTTTGCCACGCCTCACACTCCGTATTGATTCTGTCCGGCCGCTTTTAACAGGGGATGGATGACGGCTTCAATTCGCCGCTGCTGCCATGCCACCACAGACATTGCCGGTTGCGCTTCACCACATGCGGACTAGCATCGGCTGTCGCTCGACCTGCTGGCACCCGCGCCAGTTTGGCGTGGCGGCGAACAGACGATCAGGGAGGAGAACATGCGGAGAGGGCAGGTTCTGTGGTTGCTATGCGGCGCTGTGGCGCTGCTGGGGGCACCTGCGCCGGCCGCGGCTGCCGGACAGCTCGCCGTCGCGGTGGCCGATTTCGACTATAGCGACACCTCGGGCGAGGAGGCCGACCAATCCGCGCAGCATCGCGACCGCATGACCATCTTCGCTGCACTGCTGCGCGACGGGCTGGCGCAGCGCGACTACCGCGTGGTGCGCCCGGCCTGTCCGCAGCCCGCCTGCACTGCCATCAGCATGGCGCCCGACGATCTCGTCGCCGCAGCGCGGCGCGACGGGGCGCATTACCTGGTCTATGGCGGCATCCGCAAGATGAGTACGCTGGTGCAATGGGGCGAGGTGCAGTTGTTCGATGTCGAGCGCGAGCAGCTGGTGATGCGTCGCGCCGTCACCTTCCGCGGCGATACGGACACAGCGTTCCGCCGCGCCGCCGATTTCGTCAGCGAGACGGTGAAGGATGCGATGGCCGGCCGATGAGCGTCGTCAGAACGTGCAGTATCACGTTCAATGCGCCGCTGGACGCGCCGCGCAGCTTCGGGTTATCGATCACGCATCCAGTAGCGAAGCCACACATTCGATCTCGATTAGCATCGCCGGATTGGGCAGCGCCTGAACCACGCAGGTGGTGCGCGCCGGATACGGCGGTGGTCCGAAGGCTTCGGCATACAGCGCATTCATCGCAGCCACGTCGGACGCGCGCGTCAGCAGCACGTTGACCTTGACGAGGTGCGAGATGTCGGTGCCGGCATCCTTCAGCACTCGTTTGATCGTGCGCACCACAAATCCGAACTGCGCCTCGAATTGTTCTGGCAATTGGCCGTTGGCGTCGAAGCCGGGAATGCCGGAGACGAACAGGAGATCGCCGACCCGCGCCGCATAGGACAGCGGCGGCGCTTTGATTCCGGGAGGGGGCGGGAAGTGCTGGATGGGCATGATCAGGCCTCGCGCTCATGTGTGACGGGCCAGCGTAGCAGGTCTAGGCAAGGTGCGCCCGTGAATTGCCGAGCCCTGTCGAACCGGAACGGGATCCGCGGCGACTTACGCTCTCATCAGGGCAACGGGCGACGACATATGAAATCATATCTGGCGCTGCTGACCTTGTTGGCCCTCACGAGCGCAGCGCATGCCGGCGAGATACGCCTAGGGGCGTCCATGCAGGTAAAACCGGTTTCGATCTGGTTCGAGGATCGCGCGAATCTGGCGCGATGGCAGGCACTGAAGAAAGCCGGCGATTCAAAAGCTCTGGCGTCGTATCAGGACGGCCTGCTGCAGGCGCGCGAGGCATGGCAATTCACCAGGCCGCTCACTGTCAGAATTCGCAGCTTTGAGCCGAGGGCGCATCTGGTCGATGTCGAGATGCAGACCGAAGGCCGGCTGCAGGGCTCCACATGGGTGCTGGATACCGACGCGCCCCAGCAATAGCGCCGTGCGCTAGCCGTGCGCCGGCACGTCGGCCCCATCCGCTGAATACTGTTTGATCTTGTTACGCATGGTGCGAACGGAGACGCCGAGTACGCGGGCGGCATGGGTGCGATTGCCGTCGCAGCGCGCCAGCGTCTGCAGCATCAGTTCGCGTTCGACCTCATGGACAGTCGCGCCGATCAGCATCGTCACGACCTCGCTGGGATCTGACGAGGGCGCAAACATGTCCATTTCAGCCGGCGAATCGTCACGCGGGCGGCGAAGGGACTCGTAAAGGGATTCCTGGATCATGGGTATCTCCCGATCAACGCCTGCTTCGTTGCGCGAAGCAACAACATCGAGAACGAACAGCCCCCAGCCGTTGCGTTGCGGCAGGTTGGGCGCGATTGGTTAACGAAAGGTTAATCCATGGGTACCATTGGGTGTGTAACCGGGATTATGCAACAAAGAAAGTCGCTTTGTCTGCCCTTGGCGCCTTGGAATCCGGCATGTCGATAAGCGCACAGGGCGCGCGTGCCTTGTGATGTCAGTGAGGATAGGGGAGTGGTGCGAGCGCAGCCAGTGATCGCCGCTTATGGCGCCGTGCCGCGAGTACTGCATTGGTCGCTTTCAAGGTTACGATTGGTTCAGGCCGTTACCCAATCTACGCTTTCTCGATCTGTCGCATGAGCGTGCGACGTGTGCTCCATGCATCGTGACCGAGCATGCCCACCGCCATTGCGACGACGAACACAATCACCGGAAGGCTTAGCCCCGCGAGGTTGACCAGCGCGGGGCCAGGACAGAGCCCCACGAGGCCCCAGCCGATCCCGAACAGCGTGGCCCCGATAACGAGCGGCGTGTCGACGTCCCTGCGTGTCGGCCACAGGTTCTTTGCGGCAAGGACAGGTGTGCCGCGCCGCCGCGCCAGTGCGAAGCCAAGACCGGTGACCGCGACTGCGCCGGCCATCACGAAAGCCAGCGTCGCGTCCCAAGCCCCGAAGATATCGAGGAAGCCGAGTACTTTCCCGGTGTCCGTCATGCCCGAGATCAGGAGGCCGATGCCGAACACGAGGCCGCAAGCAAAGCTGACGAAAACAAGTAGCATTGCATCAGCCTCCGATACCGTGACGCACGACGGCGACCGTGGCGATCGCTGCGGCCATGAAGATCGCTGTGGCGACGATTGAACGGGCTGACAGGCGTGCGATACCGCATACGCCATGGCCGGATGTGCAGCCGCCACCCATGCGGCTGCCGAAACCGACCAGAAGCCCGGCGATAACGATGAGGATCAGGCTCGCCGGCATCGCTGGTGCTGGCAATGGTGTGCCCGAAAGCGAAGCGAGCAGGGGCGCTGCCAGAAGTCCGGCGACGAAGGCGATGCGCCAGCCGCGATGGCCGGCACCGGGCTGGAGTAGCTCCCCGAAAATGCCGCTGATCCCGGCGATGCGTCCGGTCAGCAGCATCAGCGCCGATGCAGCGATCCCGATCAGCGCGCCGCCAACGATTCCAGAGAGAGGCGTAAGGTGATGCATGGTTGTGGCCTCCACCGACCATGTCGTCGTTCAGGGATGGATGTTATCACACTGCTGCGGAGATATTGTAGAGCCTGTAGACGATCCGCTCTTTGCCGGTCGGGCTGGATTTTGGCGTCCAGCTGAAGTAGCGCGTCCGCGAGTCCAGCGCGCGTTTCGAAAGACTGTTGATGCAGCCCACATAGGAGTTGAGTTTTTCGGTGGCGGTGGAGGATTGCGCGGAGGCGGGCGCGGTGTTTGCCGAGGTCAAAACCATTTCCGCACCGGCAGCAACAACGAATGTGCGAAAAGAAATCATCGATTAGGCCTCCAACGCCGAGCAGTGGCAGGCTTCATAATGGCGGCGAAGATAGGGGGGCTGCGCAGCCAGAGTGGACCGCGCATGGCGCTATGCCGCTGTTATTGCGTTGGACGCGGTGGAGGTGCGTATGGGTTCATTGATGTTAGCCTTCCTGGGCTAAGCCATCGTCCCAATGGCTTGTGACGACAAAGCATATACGGCGAGCTGCTTCATTTGCGGACAGAGCCTGGGCCTGAGTGGACGCATCTCCTTCATATCTGACGCCTGCTGGGCAATTCGCGTCGGACACATCTTTTTGGGTGAAGGTGATCGAGCCAAGCCTTGCTGCTTGTTTAGTAAGCTTGTTTAGGTCGTGAGTGAACGGCGGATTTTCTCCGAATTTCCTGATGAAAGCTTTTGTTGCCTTTTCCGCGGCTTGAAGAGAATGCCAACGTGAGAGGCCAAAATTCCCTTCGATAGCTTGAGTTGCGCTCAGCTTTAGATCGCCAGTGAACACCTCCACGAGTTTCTTCTCTCTGCTATGCCAGTAGTTTGCTTGCTCGAAGGCCGTAATGCAGGTACGAAATATCTCCTCCAGACTAGGCTCAGATAGGCACGTTCTGGTGTGGTCTGTTAGGTCAACGATCCAATCTGCGATATTGGAGCGAGCTGCATTTCTAGATGTCTTGTTTAGTTGATCGTTCGTTGGGCGCGGGCTGCGATCGATAAAGATTTGGGCGGCTCCGAAAACCAGAGGCAAGCGAACTAGGTATAAATCTTCTAAGATCGCAATGGGGATATACCCAATCGAGAAGTCGATCTTCAAGCGATCGCCGTAACGAGCATCATACCAATCTTTGATGTGGCCAGACAGGCTTGGCCCACTGTAGACGCCCGCTATAGGTTGACCGACCATCGGTAGGTTCAGTTCCAGCTTTTGGCAGACCCGCGTCCATCCTATGATTTGGCGCGCATGAATCGGAACATTATCGCTTTTCAGGCCGCGATCGATTTCTTCCATCAGTTCTTCAAAGTGGGGTTTGTCCAAAATCTCCATGGCGAGCTCTCATACCTAGCGAAAATGGCCGAGCAATATGCCCGGCCATTACCTATTTCGTGATCGATTTGGTCAAGTCGCTATGATGTAGAGACCGAATTTGTTTACAGCGCCTTGTTGCTGTCCTTCACCGCCTGCGCCTGGACATAGACCTTCTCGCCCATGTCCTTGAACTTCTGGCTCATGCTGGGCATGCCGTCCTCGATCACGCCCGACATGCATGCCCATCGTCGCTGTGCCGCCGAGGTTCAGCGCGGCCTTCTCGTTATCGCCGAGGGTTGCTGCATAGTCGCGGACATCCTGCGTGATCTTCATCGAACACAACTTCAGTCCGCACATCGAGCAGAAATGCGCGACGCTTGTGAGCGTGCTTTGGCATGCACCCACAAGCGATCTTCGGATTGAGGTTTAGGTCGAGCTGAGTCTCTCCGTCGAAATCAAAGCGAGACAAAATCAACCTTTGATTGCATAATATTATCAGACATGGTTTGATTGATCGTTATCGCGAACTGCAGAGCCAATTTCAGGGAGAGCACGTCATGAAGGCGAGTTTTGCCATATTTGTTTTCAGCCTAAGCACTCTGATCATAAACTCTTCGTCAGCACAGGAAGTGGGACAAGTAGCGACAGTTGCTGATGCCAATCGGCTTCGTTTAGTATGTCGGTCAGAAGAAAAAACGTCGACGATTCAGCGAACTCCGGATATCACGGCCACGATCCCCGTCGAAGCAGGACCGGGCTGGCAGGTGACTGGTGGAGGATGCCAAACGCATTTTAACGGGCATTGGCCGCCGATTTCCTATTCTGGACCGGCAGGCAGCGGGTGGCGTTGTCGAGGAGAGGATCCGCCTAACATTCCGCTGACATTCTCAATAACTGCGCGGGTAATTTACTGCCGAATTCAATGATCTTTCTTTGTTCGTTTGGAATGCATTCGTTGCTCGCAAACTGAGGGCGGGTCGCCTTGCGCAAACCGCCCTCGTAATAACGGCCTTACAGCGCCTTATTACTTTCCTTGACCGCCTCGGCCTGCACATAGACCTGCTCGCCCATGTCCTTGAACTTCTGGCTCATGCTGGCCATGCCGTCCTCGATCACGCCAGACATCGACATGCCCATCGTCGCTGTGCCGCCGAGGTTCAGCGCGGCCTTCTCGTTGTCGCCGAGGGTTGCTGCATAGTCGCGGACGTCCTGCGTGATCTTCATCGAGCAGAACTTGGGTCCGCACATGGAGCAGAAATGCGCGACCTTGTGGGCGTCCTTTGGCAGTGTCTCGTCGTGATAGGCGACGGCGGTTTCCGGATCGAGGCCGAGATTGAACTGGTCTTGCCAGCGGAAATCGAAGCGCGCGCGGGACAGCGCGTCGTCGCGCAGCTGCGCGGCGGGGTGACCCTTGGCCAAGTCAGACGCATGCGCCGCGATCTTGTAGGTGATCACGCCGACCTTGACGTCGTCGCGGTTGGGAAGGCCGAGATGCTCCTTCGGCGTCACATAACAAAGCATCGAACAGCCGAACCAGCCGATCATGGCCGCACCGATACCCGAGGTGATGTGGTCGTAGCCCGGCGCGATATCGGTGGTCAGTGGCCCCAGGGTGTAGAACGGCGCTTCGCCGCATTCCTTGAGCTGCTTGTCCATGTTGATCTTGATCTTGTGCAGCGGCACATGGCCGGGGCCTTCGATCATCACCTGGCAGCCCTTTGCCCATGCCACCTTGGTGAGTTCACCGAGCGTCTCCAGTTCGGCGAATTGCGCGCGGTCATTGGCATCCGCGATCGAGCCGGGACGCAATCCGTCGCCGAGCGAGAACGAGACGTCATACTTGCGCATGAGATCGCAGATCTCGTCGAAGTGGGTGTAGAGGAAGCTCTCCTTGTGATGCGCGAGGCACCACTTGGCCATGATCGAGCCGCCGCGCGAGACGATGCCGGTGACGCGGTTGGCGGTGAGATGGATGTAGGCCAGGCGCACGCCGGCATGGATGGTGAAATAGTCGACGCCCTGTTCGCACTGTTCGATCAGCGTGTCCTTGTAGAGCTCCCAGGTCAGCTTGACCGGATCGCCGTCACACTTCTCCAGCGCTTGATAGATTGGCACGGTGCCGATCGGGATCGGCGCATTGCGCAGGATCCATTCACGGGTGGTGTGGATGTTGCGGCCCGTCGAGAGGTCCATCACGGTGTCGGCGCCCCAGCGGATCGCCCACACCATCTTGTCGACTTCTTCTTCCACTGACGACGTCACGGCGGAGTTGCCGATATTGGCGTTGATCTTGGTGAGGAAGTTGCGGCCGATGATCATCGGCTCCAACTCGGCGTGGTTGATGTTGCAGGGGATGATGGCGCGGCCGCGCGCGATTTCCGAGCGCACGAATTCCGGCGTGACAAACAGCGGCACTTCGGCACCGAAGCTCTCGCCATCGGCGCGCGCGGCCTCGGCGCGCTCGAGCTGGACCTTGCGGCCGAGGTTCTCGCGCTCGGCGACGTAGATCATTTCCTTGGTGATGATGCCGGCGCGGGCGAACTCATATTGCGTGATCATGTGATCGCCGACGCCGCGCAGCGGCTTGTGATAGGCCTTGAACGACTTCGCAGCATGGGCTGCGCCGACATTGCCGTTATCTTCCGGCTTGATCTCGCGGCCCTGATATTCCTCGACGCCGCCGCGCTCCTTGACCCAATCGAGACGCGCGCGAGACAGGCCGTTATTGACATCGATCAGCACGTCCGGATCGGTATAGGGGCCCGAGGTGTCATAGACCGGCAGGTTCGGCTCGCCGGCGCCTTCGGAGAGGATGATTTCGCGCAGCGGCACGCGCAGGTCCGGCGCGCTCTCCGGGATCGCGTAGATCTTGCGCGACGAGGGCAGGTTGCCGGTGGTGACGGCGGGCAGGGTGGTGTCGGGATTGGAGCGGATGTTCATGGACTAATCCTCCGTTGTCGTTCTTGAAATCTCAGGCAGCTTTGGCGGATGCGCCAAGCCATTGATGGACGCGGGCGTCCGGGTCTGCGTGTTGGGTGACGTCGCTGACGACGGCGATGGAATCCGCGCCAGCGGCAAAGATCTCTTCGGCCTGTTCGAACTTGATGCCGCCAATCGCGACCAGCGGCAGGGTGCCGATGCGCTTCTTCCAGACCGAGATTTTCGGAATGCCCTGCGGTGCGAAACGCATGGATTTCAACGTCGTGAAGAAGATCGGCCCGAGCGCGACGTAATCCGGATTGGCGCGCAACGCGGTTTCCAGTTCGTTCTCGTCATGGGTCGAGAGGCCGAGCGTGATGCCGGCCTTGCGGATCGCGGCAACGTCCGCCTCGGCAAGGTCTTCCTGGCCGAGATGCAGATGCTGCGCCTTGAGGTCGATGGCGACGCGCCAGTAGTCGTTGACCACCAGCTTCGTTTTCGTGCCGCTCGTGACGGCAAGCGCCTCGCGAAACAGCGTGGTGGCTGCGGCCTCGTCGAGATCCTTGGCGCGAAGCTGCACGGTGCCGACGCCCAGCTGCGTGAGGCGCTCCACCCACGCTACGGTGTCGACGACGGGATAGAAACGGTCAGGATACGGCATGCCAGAACGGTGTCCCGATGACTGGAGTGGAAGGAGAAGCGAAATCGCGCGCGCCCATCAGGCCGGCCTCAAAGCCGGTGCGGCCGGCCTCGACGGCGAGGCGGAAGGCATTGGCCATGGCGACGGGATCGGCGGCCTTGGCGACGGCGGTGTTGAGCAGCACGGCGTCATAGCCGAGTTCGAGCGCTTCGGCGGCATGTGATGGCGCGCCCAGGCCGGCATCGACGACGAGCGTGATATCCGGCAGGCGGTCGCGCATCAGTTTCAGCGCGTCGGCATTAATGATGCCGCGTGCCGAGCCGATCGGCGCGGCCCATGGCATCACCACCTTGCAGCCGGCATCCACCAGACGCATCGCGACACTCAAGTCCTCGGTGCAATAGGGGAACACCTCGAAGCTGTCCTTGATCAGGATATCGGCGGCTTCGACAAGGCCGACCACATCTGGCTGCAGCGTGTCGTTGTCGGCGATCACTTCCAGCTTGATCCAGGACGTGCCGAACAATTCGCGCGCGAGCTTTGCGGTGGTCACCGCTTCGCGGACGCTGCGGCAGCCCGCGGTGTTCGGCAGCACGGTGACGTCGAGCTCTCTAATCAGCGACCAGAACGCATCGCCGGTCTTGCCGCCGGCGGATTCACGCCGCAGCGAGACAGTCACGATGCCAGCGCCGGAGGCACGGATCGCGTCCTGCATGATCGCGGGCGACGGATAGAGCGCGCTGCCGATCAGCAACCGTGATTTGAATTCCTTGCCGTAGAAACTCACCATCAGGAATCAGCCTCCCTGCCGTGGCGTGATGATCTCGATCTCGTCGCCTGCCTTGAGTGGCGTCTGTGCCCAGGCGCTGCGTGGCACGACGTCGAAATTCAGCGCAATGGCGCAATGGGTGCCTTCGTAGTCCAGTTCCTGCAGCAGCGCACCGACATGCGACGCCTCGATCTCGCGGTGCTCGCCATTGACGATCACTTGCATTGCATCACCTCATTATCGATCTCGCCCCGCTTGATATAGTTGAGCGTCAGCTCCGCCAGCGCAGGCGCCAGCAGGAAGCCGTGGCGATAGAGGCCGTTCACTGCAATCGTGTTCTTGTCGATCGCAATGCGCGGCAGGTTGTCGGGAAAAGCCGGACGCAAACCCGAGCCGAATTCGAGAATGCGCGCTTCGGCAAAGGCGGGATGCACCGCATAGGCAGCGCCGAGCAGTTCGAGTGCGGAGCGCACGCTGACGCCGGTATCCTCGCCCTCGATGGACGTCGCGCCGAGCATGAAGCGATTATCGGCGCGCGGGATCACGTAAAGCGGCCATCGCGGATGCATCAGGCGGACGGGGCGCGAGAGCTGCACCTCGTCGGTCTCGACGATGATGATTTCGCCTTTGACGCCGCGCAGCTTCGGCGTGCTCGCATCATCACGTGCCGCAAGCCCGCGGCAATCGATCACGAGACCGTCGAGATCTTTCGGCTGCTGCTCGCTGTTGTATTTGATGATGCCGCCGGCGGCGGTAATCCGGGCGTGCAGTTGCGGGAGCACGCGGCGCGGCTCCACATGGCCTTCGCCGGGATAAAACAGCCCGTCGCGAAACCGGCCTTCGAGCGAGGGCTCGATCTCGGCGACGCCAGCCGCATCGAGCCGCGTATGGCCGGAGGTCATTTTCGCGAAACGCTCGAAATCGGCGCGGTCGCGCGGGTGCGCAACGACCAGCGAGCCATGGAACGGTGTGTCAGGCAATTCCTCGTGCCACAGATCAAGTGCGCGCAAGCCCAGGCGGGAGACGACGGGCTCGGAGACCTCGGCTTCGCACCAAGGCGCCAGCATGCCGCCGGCCCAATGGCTGGTGGCATCGCGCATACCCTGGTCGCTGCGCTCATGCAGCGTCACAGCGTGACCGGCCTTGGCCAGCATCAACGCCTGCCAAGCGCCAGCAATGCCAGCGCCAATGACTGATATCGATTGACCCGCCACGGGAGAGTCCCCGCGCGGAGATTGCGTAGTCTGAAACATCCCTGTCCCTTCGCCGGCATGACCCGGATCAGGTTCAAAGGGTCACCGCGGTCTCGCGCGTCTCTTCCGGAACAGGAAAAGTGCAAGCTTGCGGTATCTCAGCTCCTCGTCGGAGCCCCCCTCGGAACGACTCTAATGTAAACCTATGGATGGGCGTGTCAACGCGCCCCAGGAAGCCCTTGGGATCCCACCCGATCACACACAATTACGGCTTCGGAGCCTGCGCGTTGGCATTGGCCGTGTTCTGCAGGTGCAGGCGCTCGGCATCCTTGGCGAAGAGTGGCTGATGCGGCGGCGCGGAAACCTCGCGGCGCTGGCGCTTGGCGGCATAGTAGTAGCCGCCGGCATAGTAGGACACTGCGCGGTTGTGATTTCCGTTCGCGGCGCGGTAGGCGCCTGCGAGATACTTCACCGCGTAAGTGAGATTGGTGTTGGGATCGCGGAGGCCTTCGGCAGTGCCAGTATAGCCAACGCCGCGTGCGGTCGCGAGCTTGATCTGCATCAGGCCGATGGTGCCGCCGCGGCCGATCAGATTGGGGTGATACTTGCTTTCGCGCACGATCACACGATGCACCAGCGCCTCGGGCACGCCATTGGCCTGGGCATGGGTGGCAACCATGGCGTCGTAGTCGGCACGCTGCTGCGCGGATGCCTGTTGCGGAAGAGCGGCAACAGCCAGAATCGTCGCCAGGGACAGAGAAATACGTTTCATGAATGGTCTCGAAAACTTCGTTCCCCCGCCAGTAGCGGAGGCAGCCTTTCAGACGGCCTAAACCATCCGATTCAATTATCCGAGATGAGGGCTCGAATTGAGTCTTTCTGTAGGCCAGATTCGCGAGTTCCGCCCGGTATTTACCCCAAATTATGCCCTGTCGTGATTTGCTGCGGTATTCCAGCGCTTTTCTTGCGACTTTCCAGGGGCATGCCGCGCATGACGATGTCCGCCACCCATCCCGCCGAAGCCCACAAGACGATGCACGGGCTGCTCCCGCTCTGGGCGGGGATTGCGGTCTATACGCTGTGGCTCGCGGCGGGCAACGCCCTCCTGAGAGATCCGGATGCGTATTGGCAGATCGCAGTCGGGCAGTGGATTCTCGATCACCATGCGGTGCCGACGACCGATATCTACTCGTTCACGATGTACGGCCAGCCATGGATCTCGACCCAGTGGCTGTCTCAGGTCCTCTACGCGGTCGCCTATGCCGGCGCTGGCTGGACCGGCGTGGTGGTGCTTGCGGTCGCTGCGCTGGCTGTGACAATGGCGCTGTTGGCGCGCTTTCTCGATAAGCGCCTGCCGGCCACGGTGACGATCATTTTCGTCGCGACGGCGCTGGCGCTGATGGCAGGGCATGTAGTGGCGCGGCCGCATCTGCTTGCCATGCCGGTGATGGTGGCCTGGGTTGCGGGTCTCGTGAATGCGATGGATCGCAGGAGCGCTCCTTCCTTCTGGCTGCTGCCGCTGATGGCGCTATGGGCCAACCTGCATGGCGGCTTCATACTCGGGCTGGCGCTGATCGGTCCGATCGGCATCGATGCGATCTGGCATGCGCCGAAGCCTGTGCAGCGCGCATTGCTGCTGCGCTGGGCGCTGTTCGGCATCGCCGCGCTGGCAGCAAGTTGCGTCACCCCCTATGGCTGGGACTCGCTGCTGGCGTCGCGTCGCATTCTCAATCTCGGTGAAGCGCTGGCGCTGATCGGCGAGTGGCGGCCTGCAAATTTCAATCATGCCGGGCCGCTGGAACTGACTGTGCTGGTGGCGTTCGCACTGGCGCTATGGCGCGGCATCACGCTGCCGCCGATGCGCATCGTGCTCGTGATTGGCTTCGTGTTCATGGCGCTCAGTCATGTGCGCAACGCCGAAGTGCTGGCGCTGCTGGCGCCGATGGTCCTGGCGATGCCGCTTGGCCAACAAATCGGTGGACCTCAGATGCCGGCGGCCAATCATGTATCGCCGTCGCGGCATCTGCTGTTCGCGGGGATCGCGATCTGCCTGGTTGCCGGAACGTTCGTGTTGGCGTCCGTGCAGCGCTACATGCCGCTCGAGGCGGCTGCGCCCGCAAAGGCGGTGACTGAGCTCCAGAAGCTCAAGCTCGGTCGCGTGTTCAACGACTACGACTTCGGCGGCTATCTGATCGCGCGTGGTGTGCCGACCTTCATCGATGGCCGTACCGAATTGTTCGGGACGAAGCTGATGGTCGACCACAACAATGCCAGCGGTCTGATGGAGCCTGACAATCTGTTCCGGCTGCTGAAGGACTACGACATCGAGGCGACCTTGCTGCGAACCCAGAGCGCGGCGACCAAGTTGCTCGATCGCGTCGACGGCTGGGAAAAGGTCTATAGTGATGACATCGCCACGATCCATCTGCGCAAGCCGGGTGCCTTCCACAGCGTCGCGCCGGCGGTGAAGGCGAACTGAGCGCTACGCTGCGGCTCTGTCCGTATCACGAGCCGGCAGTGTGATACGGACGATCAGGCCACGCGGCTGGCGATCCAGCAGCATCAGTTCGCCGCCATGGGCCAGCGTTACGGCGCGGGCGATCGACAGGCCGAGGCCGAAGCCGGCAGCTTCATGATCCATGTTGCGGGCGTCGTCGCCGCGTACGAAGGGCTGCAGCATCGCGCTCTTTTGTGCGTCCGAAATGCCAGGACCGTCATCGGCGACGTCGATGATGGCGCCGCCCTCGGACATCGTCAGAGAGATATTCGCTTCAGAGCCGAACTTCACGGCGTTCTCGACCAGGTTGGTCACTGCACGATGCAGATCGTCGGGTCTTGCCATCGCCATGGCGTGGGACGGGCCCTGATAGGTCACCATATGCCCGATGTCGGCAAATTGGTCGGCGATCAGCTGCAGGGTTGTGGCGATATCCGTCAGCGTCATCTCTTCCAGCCGGCGGTCGTTGCGCAGGAACGAGAGCACCGCTTCGAGCATCGAGCGCATTTGATCGAGGTCGCGCAGCATGTGGCGTCGATGGCCGTCGTCCTCGATGAATTCCGAACGTAGACGCAGTCGCGTAATCGGCGTGCGCAGGTCGTGGCTGATCGCGGCCAGCATCTTGGTGCGGTCGTCGATCAACGTGCCGATGCGCTCGCGCATCCGGTTCAGCGCGCGTGCCACCGAGCGAATTTCTTCGGGACCGCGTTCCGGAAGAGGCTCGGCCGAGCCGTTCAGGCTGAACTCTTCGGCTGCTTTGGCAAAGGCCGAAAGCGGCGCGGACAGCATGCGGGCGGCCCACAGGCCCAGCAGCGTCAGGCTGATCACCACGAATAGAAACGTCAGAACCCAGGGACCGCCCAGAAAGAAGCCTGGTCGTCGCTCCGGCAGACTACTGAAGGAGAACATGTCGCCGTCCGGGAGGGTGACCCCGATCCGGTCCGGCGCGCCACCGATCGTCAGCAGTCGCGCGTCGGAACCAAGCAGCCGGCGTAAGCTGTGACGCGGATAGTCGGGGCCATTGTCGGTTGTGACCGTTGCATCCCGAGGGACTGGCCGGATGTCGAATTTGGGAAAGGCGTTTTTCAGATTGACCAGAAGTTCCGGGCGATCGGCTATCGGTGTCGCCTTCAGCAAGCGAACGATCGCGATCAACTCGCCGTGGCCACGATCCCGCTCCTGATCATTCGGGTCCGGCCGCATCAGCGTGAACAGCAGCGAGAGAACGATGTGGATAGCCACGATCGACATCACCACCAGGGCGGTGATCTGGCCGCTGATCCGACGCAGATTGAGGACGCTGAACATCTCGATGAAACTAGTTGGTCGTCGCCGTCGCGACCGCTTCCACCGTCGGCGTGAACATGTAGCCGCCCGAACGCACCGTCTTGATCATTTGCGCGTCCTGCGGGTCGATCTCGATCTTGCGGCGGATACGGCTGACCAGCACGTCGATGCTGCGTTCGAACGAGCCGGCGCTGCGGCCTTGCGTGAGATCGAGCAGGCTGTCGCGCGACAGCACGCGGCCGGAGCGCTCGACAAAGGCGCGTAGCAGATCGAATTCGGCCGAGGTCATGGCGACACGGGCGCCTTGGGGATTGCGCAATTCGCGCAGGCGCAGGTCGATCTGCCAGCCGGCGAATGACAGCGCCGTGGCGTTCGGCGTGGCGCTGGCATTGAGCGCTGTGGCCTGTCGGCGCAGCACTGCATTGATGCGTGCCAGCAATTCGCGCGGATTGAACGGCTTTGGCAGGTAGTCGTCGGCGCCCATTTCGAGGCCGAGGATGCGGTCCACGTCTTCGCCGCGCGCCGTCAGCATGATGATCGGCAGTTGCGACTCGGCACGGACCTTGCGGCACAGGCTGAGGCCGTCTTCGCCGGGTAGCATCACGTCGAGGATCAGCAGGTCGACACGGGTGTCGGCCATCACCTTTTCCATCTCGCGCCCGTCGGCAGCGGTGGTGACGTTGCAGGAATTGGTACGCAGATACTTCGCGATCAGCGTACGGGTTTCGCGGTCGTCTTCTACGACCAGGATGTTCGGTACGTTTGCCATGCGAACTCTTTTGGCCGGGATCGGCGCGGGCTGCAGAAGTTTTTTGTTTCGGACTATTGCTGGTGGCTGGGGCGCAACAAACCGCAACATGTCAGCAAGGCAATAACAAGACCTCGTTAAGAAGGTTAACCGCAAGTTGCGAGCACTAAGCAAGCACCTTGGAGCAGATCATGACCTCTATCTCGGCTGCGTCCAGCAGTTCCTACCAATCCCCCCTTCAGAAACTGCAGCAGGAGCTGCAGGCCGAGCTTTCCTCCGGAAAGATCAGCAGCGGCGATCAGGATGCGCTGTCCTCTGCTTTAACCGATATCGACTCGTCGCTGCAGGCCGACCGTTCGAGCCAGAGCAGCGGCAGCCGGCCGTCGCCGGACGAGATGAAATCGAAGATCGACGATCTCATCAGTGCCCAGGTGTCCAGCGGCAAGCTGACCTCGGACCAGGCCACCGAACTGCAGGGCGTGTTCCAGTCGGCCTTCGCCGATGGCGGTCCGGGTGGAGCAGGCGGCGCTCGCGGTGCCGGTGGTCCACCTCCTGGCGGTGGACCCGGCGGCCCACCGCCGTCGGATAGCGCCGATAGTACCGACAGTACCGATGATACGGACAGTGCGACCAGTATCTCCGATATCATGAAGCAGTTCCTGGACTCACTGAAGCAATCGCTGGAGGCCTCGTCTTCAAGCTCCTACAGCGCGAGCGGCACCAGCGCTACAGCATCCAGCAGCAAGGCGTCATTCACGGCCCTGCTGATCGACTACCAGACCTGATAAGAAGACCGCGACGCTTACGACCAGGCTGACGCCACCATCTTTCCCGCAAGGGAAAGGTGGTGGTTTCTTTTGTGCAGGTCACTTTCGCGCTATTGGCGGAACAAGGAACACGTCCGGGCATTGTTACTCCTTAAATTGATTTATGGAGGCGACAATGACTCCCGACGTCATGACGAAGCCGCATAGCCTGATTGCGAGCGACCGGATCGAGGGAACGGCGGTACGACGTCCAAATGGCGAACGCATCGGTCATATCGAACGTCTGATGATCGACAAGATCAGCGGCAAAGTGTCCTACGCGATTCTGAGCTTCGGCGGCTTTCTCGGTCTCGGCTCGAATCTGCTGCCGCTGCCTTGGGCGCGGCTGACCTTCAATCGCACGCTCGACGCGTATCAACTTGATATCAGCGAAGAGGAATTGCGCAGCGCGCCGTCATTCACCGAGAAACGCGAGTTCGACTGGGGCGACAGGTCGCAGGAAGAAGCGCTGCATCGCCACTACGGCGTCGCACCCTATTGGGGCGAATTCTAACGACAATTTCGGTGGAACCGGAACAGTCATTGTACCTCCGCGTTGGTTTTGGACGACCCACAACGACAGGAGGAACATATGTTCAAGAAATACATGACGGCTGGTATCGTTGGTTCGGCGTTGCTGGCAACCGCAGCTTTCGCGCAGAGCCCGAGCGCAACTACGACAACCACAGCCCCGGCAGCTGCGCCGGTCACCGCATCTGATACGACGTTCAATGGCAACTGGCGTACATCGAAGGTGGTCGGTCTGAGCGTATATAACGAAGCCAATGAGAGCCTCGGCTCGATCAACGATCTCCTGACCGACAAGCAGGGGAACATCAAGGCGGTGGTGATTGGCGTCGGTGGTTTCCTCGGTGTCGGCGAACGCCTGATCGCCGTGCCTTATGACAAGATCAAATTCGTGAACGAGCCGGTCGCAACAATGGCGTCTTCAACTGGCGGTTCGTCGGGCATGAAGTCGACCTCGCCCCCAAGCGGCATGACCACGGGTGCAGCCACCTCGGGTGCAGCTCCCGCAGCCGCCAAGGCTAATCCTTGGTACCCCGACCATGCCGTGCTCAGCGGCGCCAGCAAGGATCAATTGAAGGCGATGCCTGAGTTCAAGTATGCGATGTAAGGCCTTTTGCGTCACGTTGTGATAACGCGAGCCAAGAACCAGTAAGCTGACGATAAGGGCGCGCCCGTTTTGCGGGTGCGCTCTTCACCGCGTCATCGCGTTGAATCTACAGCCCCGGTAAGACCGTCACATTCACATTGATGGCGCCATCGGCTTCCGCGATCACCCGGAGTGTTTTGGAATCGAAGGCGATCCCGCCAAGGCGGAGGCTGCTGATCTCGGCGCCGACGCGGATGCCGTTTTCGTTCTTCTGGAAGTCGGCGATGACGGCGGCGATCTTCTTTTGCGCGTTCGAGGCAAAGGGCTTCAGATCAATGGTCGCACGTTCGGCCAGCGTCTTCTGTAGCAATGGCATGGCTGCACGAGCTGCCGCGCCGAGCAGGCCGAAGGCCGCTTCGGATTCAACGGCAAGTTCCAGATCGGTAAAGCGCAGCGTCTGTGCCGCCTGATCGAGCGCAGGCTTGCCCCAGACATGGACGGTTGCTTCGCCGCCAAGACCGAACCAGCTCTGCTTCTCCTTGGCATTCACCAGCAACGAGATGAGCAGGCGGTCGCCGGATGCCGAGACAGTTGCCTTCTTCACCGTCACTGCGACCGCGCCGGAATTGTCTTCCGGGAATGTCTTGCCGACGAGTTGCGCCTCGATGATCTTGTTCAGTTCAGTGAAAGGCATGTCCACGGGCACACCGATGCTGAGTTTGCCGGGGCCGGGCGGCACGATGGCGAGTGTGGCAGGGAACGGACAATTCGGCTGCGTCTGTGTTGAGGTCACGCGTGTTTCGGCCTCGACGCCGAGTGTCAGCGTCAAATTGCTGGCATCGATGCGCGGCTGGGCGGCGACGGCGCGCGTCGGCTTCAGTTCGATGAACAGGTTCTGCAATGCGCTCGCACCTTGCAGCGGGATCGACCGGCAGAGTTTGGCCCATTCACGCCGGGCATTCTGCTCGAAGGCAGGATCGTTGCGCAGGCGCTGCTGCAGGGCGATGATCTGCTCGTTGACCGCATTGTCGATCATCGGCTTGACCTGCGCGGGCACATTGATGCGGGCACCGGCGACCGCGACATTGGTGTCGCCGAGTGTCACCTGAGCGGTCAGGTTCGGGTCGATCCGCCAGTTCGGCGTCAGCCGCGGCTGCGCCGAGACTACGACATTGCCGCGGATTTCCGCATTGGCATTGACGTTCTTGATGTTGATGTTGCCAAGCTGCTTGGCAACATTGCCGCCGAGCAGGTTGCCGAGCGCACCGCCCAACGCATCGCGCACATTCGTCGAGATGGCGCCGGTGACATTGAGCGTGCCGCTCAGTGGCGTGGACATGGTCAGCGTGTCCTGCGCGCCAGTCGCCGCGATCGGACCGCGTGCGGCGGTCCACTTGATATCGGCATCCTGCAGCAATTGCTGTACAGGATTGTCAGCCGTGCCGTTGAAGCTGCGCGGTGCGCCGCGATCGGCGGCATCGCGGATCGCGGTGAGTGCAATGGCGACCGGCGCGATGATGCTTGAACTGCGTGCGGGTGAGGGTGGCAGCGGCGGCAATGCGACCAGCACTGGCGCCGAGCCAGCGCCGCGCGGAGCCACATAGTCCATCACCTTGAGTGCGACCACGAAAAAGACGGCGACCAGCACCGCGCCGATCAGAATTGGTTTCAGACGCATGATGTCCCCGCTCGAAAACGCGGGGACATTACAATGCTGTGGTGACGCGCGCCAGTTATGAACCGTGCCCGACTTTAGCCACGCTTGCCGCTTGCGCTGTCTGCACGGCGATCCATCGGCAGGACGATGACTTTGGTGCCGACTGTGACGCGGGAATACAGATCCGACACGTCCTGATTGGTGAGGCGGATGCAGCCGGACGACACCTGCGTGCCAATGGTCTCCGGCATATTGGTGCCGTGGATGCGATAGATGGTGCCGCCGAGATACATGGCGCGGGCGCCGAGCGGGTTACCGGGGCCGCCGGCCATGTGGCGCGGCAGATAGGGCTGGCGTGCGATCATTTCAGCCGGCGGGGTCCATGCCGGCCATTCGGCCTTGCGAGTCACGGTTTGTACACCGGACCATGTGAAACCATCGCGGCCGACGCCGATGCCGTAGCGGAGCGCCTGACCGTTGCCGAGCACGTAATACAGATAGGTGTTCGGCGTATCGACGATGATCGTGCCGGCGGCCTCGCGGGTCGGATAGTTGACGATCTGCCGCCTGAAGCGCGCGGGCTGTTCGATGGCAGAGCGCTCGTCATCCATCTGCGGCGACTGCATGTAGGGCGCAGGCTCGCTCTGGACCGGCGGCGCCATGAAGAACGGAAACAGCGGCAGCGGCGCTGCGGCTGCCGGGTGGGCGAAGGAGAATGCGCCGGCAAGGAGCGCGCCGATAGCGACGGCAGCACGGCGAATTTTTCGTTCGAAGGAAGCGAGGGTTATCATGGGAATCTCCGTTTGAGCGCCTGTGAATGAGCGCCCGTTCGGCGCCTCGTTGGCAGGAGATGTACCCAGCGACCGTTTCAGGAGATTTGCGTCAATTCTGCAAAACGGTTTCGTCGCGGCGGAGAAATGTGTCGTCGCGGGGGATAGGGGCAACATTGTTGCGACAGAAGTGACTGCCGGCGCGCCGATTTGAATCAAGCGCGCCGGGTTTCGAGCGTCACTCGTTAACGGTGGTATCCGGGCGCCAGGTCAGCAGCCGGTTCTCGATCATGGTCAGGATCCATTCGGCCAACAGCGCCACGATCGCAATAACGATCATCGCCGCGAACACGCCGTTGGAATCGAACGAGCCCTGTGCGGTCGCGATCAGCAGGCCCATGCCTTCGCGGGCGCCGAGGAATTCACCGACGATGGCGCCGACCAGCGCAAAGCCGAACGAGACATGCAGGCTGGCGAGAATCCAGGACAGCGCCGAGGGCAGCACCACAGCGCGGGTCATCTGCCAGTTGCTGGCGCCGAGGATGCGTGCATTGGCGATCAGGTTCTTGTCGGCCTCGCGTACGCCCTGGAAGGCGTTGGCGAACACCACGAAGAACACCATCACGACGGCAAGTGCAATCTTCGAGGCCGCGCCAAGGCCGAGGGCGACGATGAAGATCGAGCCGAGCACCACGCGCGGGATCGAATTCGCGACCTTGATGTAGATCGAGAACACGTCTGACAGGAGTTGGTTACGCCCCAGCGCGATGCCGCACAGGATGCCCATGGCTGAGCCGATCAGGAAGCCGGCGCCGGCCTCATAGATTGTCACCCAGATCTGCTTCCACAGCGGCCCGATCGAGGTGCCGTTCTCGGTCCAGTCTGTCAGTTTCAGGACGATGCCGGAGGGCTGGCCGAAGAAGAACGGATCGATCAGCTCGAAGCGCACGCCGAATTCCCAGCCGCCGATCAGGAATACAAGAACGGCAAGCCGCAGCGCCAGCACCAGGCGTTGATGGCGGCGCAAGCGCTGGACGGCGGTTTCGATACGGCCGTCGGCGGCGAGGGGGGCGGTCACTGTTGTCTCGGTCATGTCAATGTCCCGCCCGTGCGCGCAATACTTCCTCGCGCAGGTCGTCAGAGATCTTGCGGGCAATGGTGATGAAACGTTCGTCATAGCGCAGCGTCGCGACATCGCGTGGACGCGGCAGGTCGATGGTGTGGACGGACTTTACCCGCGCCGGTCGCGTGGTCAGCACCGCGACGCGATCGGCGAGCAGGATGGCTTCGTCGAGATCGTGGGTGACGAACAGCACCGCCGATTTCGCCTGCGCCCAGAGCTGCAGCAATTCCTCCTGCATCAATTCGCGGGTCTGCACGTCGAGCGCGGAGAACGGCTCGTCCATCAAAAGGACCTGCGGATTGTTGATGAAGGTCTGTGCCAGCGCCACGCGCTTGCGCATGCCGCCGGAGAGCTGATGCGGATGATGATGTTCGAAGCCCTTCAGGCCGACGCGAATGATCCAGTCGCGCGCGGTAGCCTCCGCCTTGTCTTTCGGGACACCGCGAAACAGCGGTCCGGCCATGACATTGCCGAGCACGTCGCGCCATGGAAACACGGCATCCTGCTGGAACACGAAGCCAACGCGCCGGTCAACACCGGTCACCGGCGCATCGAATAATGTCACCTCGCCGCCTTGCGGGCGGGCGAGGCCGGCGATCAGCCCGAGCGTCGTCGACTTGCCGCAGCCGGTCGGGCCCACTACGGCCATGAATTCACCGGGCGCGATGGTGAGGTCGAAATCCTCCAGCGCGGAGAGAACGTCACCCGAAGGCGTGACGAAGCGACGCGCGACGTTCTTCAGCGCGACGGCGGAGGGCGATGCAATTGCTGACATGCTCAGTTCGTCGCGTTGGCTTTGACCACGAAATCCGTGGTGTAGGTCTTGGCGAGGTCAATGGTCTTGCCCTTGAGGTTGGGCGAGAAGCTGTTCAGCACACTCAGCACCGACTCCGGTGCACCAGCAGGCATCATGCCGTCGACCGAATATTGCGGCTTGCCTTCGCGCAGACCCTGCACATAGAGATCGAGTTCGCCGGCATAGTAGTCCTTCGGCATTTGAGCTGCGATCTCTTCGGGCGAGTGGGTATTCATCCACTTCAGCGTCTTCACGAAGGCATTGACGACCTTCTGTGCCGTCTCCTTGTTCGCTTCCATCCAGGCGCGGTCCATATAGAGGCACGCGGCCGGATAATCGCTGCCGAGCGCAGCGCGGGTGCTTTCCGGCGTCCGCAGATCGATGCCGACTTTGGCCGTGCCGTTCTTCACCGCGCGCGCCACCGTCGGCTCCGTGGTCATGCCGGAAACGATCTTGCCCTGCTGCATGGAAGCGAGGAACGTATCGCCGGCGCCGACCGGCACCAGCGTGTAGTCCTGCATCTTCAGCCCTGCTTTGGCGGCGAGCGCGCG
Organism: Tardiphaga sp. 42S5; assembly: GCF_034044155.1. Taxonomy (NCBI): domain Bacteria; kingdom Pseudomonadati; phylum Pseudomonadota; class Alphaproteobacteria; order Hyphomicrobiales; family Nitrobacteraceae; genus Tardiphaga; species Tardiphaga sp. 42S5. Next base: position 2,931,531 of record NZ_CP139027.1, read on the forward strand.
GGTCAGGAAGTCGGTGGCAGAGCCGAGGCCGGTGACGCCGAGCGCCTGACCCTTCCAGTTGGCGGGATCCTTCAGCTTGTCGGCGTCGGCGGCTTTCACCAGCACGACTTCGCCAGGCGCGATCGCGAATTGCACCACCGAGGTGATGAATTTGCCCTTGGATTGCAGGTCGATGGTGTGATCGTAGAAGCCGACCACGCCCTGGACTTCGCGGGCGAGCAAAGCGGTGGCCGCCTGTGAGCCGGAGGTGGAGTTGAACAGTTCGACGTCGAGCCCCTGTTCCTTGAAGAATCCGAGCTGCGCCGCGAGTTTCGCCGGCAGATAGATCTGCTTGTCGATACCGCCAACCATGATTTTGATCGGGGTTTGCGCCGCAGCAGGGGCTGCAAGTGCAGCGGCGAGTGATACAGCCGCAATGGCTGCGGCAAAGAATTTGCGCATAGGCGTTTCCTGACTTCTGAATTCGGCGCTGGTCTACTGCGCGGGCGGTTGTCCCGGTCCATGCGCAAGCGCTCGTAACGGGGCATCAGGCCCCTGCCTGCGTCAAACTGTCAATCGGTTACTGGCAGGTCACAACAGCAAAAAGCGCCCGCTCGGGAGAGCGGACGCCATAGGTGAGAAAGCTTCATGGGATTAGGGCTCTACAGCACGCCAAATACGATAGCGCCGACGAAGGCGATTGCCGCATAGGCGGCCACAACGCTCAGTTGGCCGAACATAGTCATGGGAACCCTCCCTTTGACGTTGTCGCGCGGAGTAACGCGAAAGCTGGCGGTCCGTTCCCGCAGAAAAGAGAAGGAAGTCGACCAACTGCGGCCGTAGCGGTACGAATGTCGGCAACATGGTAAATCAAACGTGAATTCAATGCGTTGAAGAGTCTTTAAAACATTTCGACCACCTTGCGCGAATGACGCGCAGAGTTCGTTTGTATCTCGTCGGCTCCGTCGTCCTTGTTTCGCTTGCGGGTTGCGGACGCGGTCTGTTTCAGACCCAGGAACGTGAACCATGGCGTGCCGAGGCAGAAGTCGCATGTCTCAAATCCGGCACGGTGAAAGAGGGCGCTGATCTCGTTCGGATCAACCCGATTTCCGGGCCCGGTGTCTGCGGCGCAGAATTTCCCTTGAAGGTCGCAGCTCTTGGCGACGCCAGCAGCAGCTATGGTTTTGCCGATGAAACCTTGCGGCCGCCTGGCGGCATCAACGGTGCAAGCCAGCCACGTTGGCCGGTGCAGCAGCAGCCACAGACCATGGCGCGTCCCGCGAACAGCTATCCGAGTTCCTATCCGCAAGCCGCGCCGCAGCAGCCGTCCTATGGCGGTTCATCCTATGGCGGCGCTGCCAATAACGGACCGATCTCGCTGAACGCGCCGGGCGTGCCGCCGGACAATGAAGACGAAATCGAATTGCCGCCGGAAGGTTCGCCGCAGACGATGCGCGCGCCGCAGCAAGAGCAGCCGCGCGCGCCTTACGGCCGCTATAGTTCAGGTGTGCAGCAGAGCCAGCCGCCGCAGGACTATGCCCCACAGCGTCTTGGACCGGGACAGGGCAATGTCACGGGCTCGGTCGGCCCCGTCGTCGTGAAACCGACGGCGACGCTGGCCTGTCCGATCGTCTCGGCACTCGACAAGTGGCTCGCGGAGTCCGTGCAGCCGGCAGCGATGCGCTGGTTTGGCACCCGCGTCGCCGAGATCAAGCAGATCTCCGCTTATTCGTGCCGCGGCATGAACGGCAACTCGCGCGCGCACATCTCCGAGCATGCATTCGGCAACGCGCTCGATATCTCCGCCTTCGTCCTCGCCGATGGTCGCAGTGTCTCGGTGAAGGCAGGCTGGAAGGGGATGCCGGAAGAGCAGGGCTTCCTGCGCGACATCCAGGGCGGCGCGTGCCAAGTCTTCAACACCGTGCTGGCGCCGGGATCCAACGTCTATCACTACGATCACATTCACGTGGATCTGATGCGCCGGCCCAAGCGCCCGGTGATCTGCCAGCCGGCGGCCGTGTCGGGCGAGGAGATTGCCGCTCGCGCGCAAAGTCGCAATCCCTATGCCGGGCGCAACAGCAATGACTACGGCGGCGTGACCGGCTCGATCGGGCGCACGGCCAAGAAGTCGACGCGCAAATCGCCTGACGACGAGGACTTCTACGAGAACGAATAGACCGGCTTGTCAGATGCGGTAGGCCGCGAGGAACATCCGCACGGCGCTGTCGACGACCTTGTCGATCTCCGCGCGCGTGGGTGTCGGCTTGGCCTGGAAGATGAAGGGCTGAAACAGCGTCGCCTGGCAGGACATCATGAATTGCGCGGCGGCCAGTTCGGTATCCTTGATTTCCAGTTCCTTCGCAGCGACGCGGGCATCGAGATAGGTCGCGACCTGCCGGATCGCGTGTGCCAACACCGCTTCATAAAAGCGTTTGCCGACATCGGGCATGCGCTCCGCGATCGCCATCACGGTACGGATCGCCGAGCCGCCGCCGGGCCGGCACAGCAACTGGATATAGGCGCGGCCGAACTCGCCGAGCGTGGTCACTGCATCGCGTTCCGGATCGAGATTGAAGACAGCTTTGCCCTGCTCGAGCTTCTCCTGCTCGACGATCGATTCAAACAGCGCGCTCTTGTCGGTGAAATAGACGTAGAGCGTGCCCTTGGAGACGCCGGCGGCACGCGCGATCTCGCCCATGCTGGCGCCGTCGAAGCCCAGATCCAGGAAGACCTTGCGCGCGCCGTCGAGAATTTGGCGGCGCTTGGCGCTGTCTTCCTCGCCGACGGGCGAGAGGGAGGCATGGTGGGAAGCAACCATTCATTCAGCCTGTTCGATGACTCAGCAAAATACCGTTCCGAAGTGAACTGGAATAACGCGAAATCGTGATGAACTGACCAAACTCTATCTTGACCGAACCGTTCGGTCAATTTACATATTGCCGCAGCAAGCGGGGGACCCGGCATGTCCGATGGTGTCCGCATTCTCACGTTTGAGGAGGCCGGAATGGCCGGACCACGCGACCAGGCTGCCCGTATCATTCGCCCCGAAGGCGAGACTGACAGCGCGCCGGTACGCGTCGTGTCGCCCGCAGCGGATGAACCCGCAGCCCGCGGTCCTGCGGATGCGCCCGCACCTGAACAACCCGCCACGGAAGCACCGGCTGCGACCGCGCAGACCGCTGCTCCGAAGTCCGGCAAGAAGAAAAAAGTACTGCTCGGCGTCGGCGCGCTGCTCGCCGTCGCAGGCGTCTATTATGGCGTGAACTATTATCTGGTCGGCCGCTTCATCGTCTCGACCGACGACGCCTATGTCCGCGCCAGCAACACCACGCTGGGTGCGCGCGTCTCGGGTCATATCGCGCAGATACTGCCGGGCGACAACGTGGCGGTGAAGGCCGGCGAGGTGATCTTCAGGATCGACGACGGCGACTATCGCATTGCTGTCGATGCCGCCAAGCGCAAGATCGACACTCAGAAGGCCACCATCGAACGGATCGGCCGTCAGGTCGGCGCGCAGGAAAGCGCGGTCGAGCAGGCACAGGCCCAGCTCGCATCGGCTGATGCCGCCGCCAATCGCGCCTCGCTTGAATTCGACCGTCAGGAAACGCTGAGCAAGCAGGGTTTTGCTTCGCGCTCGGTCTACGAGACCTCGCAGTCGAACCGCGACCAGACCTCGGCTGCCGTCAAGGCCGCGAAGGCATCCGTCGACTCCGCCAAGAGCAGCGTCGAAGTGACGAAGGCGCAGCAGAACGAAGCGCGCGCGCAGCTCGCCGAATTGCAGAGCGCCCTCGACAAGGCCGTTCGCGATCTCGACTTCACGACCGTAAAGTCGCCGGTGGATGGCATCTTCTCCAACCGTCTGATCTCGACGGGCGATTTCGTTGCGATGGGCCAGCGTCTCGGCAATGTCGTACCGCTCAACGACGTCTATATCGACGCCAACTTCAAGGAGACACAGCTGCGCCGCCTGAAGCCGGGCCAGCCGGTCTCGATCGAGCTCGACGCCGATAGCAGCCGCGCCATCGAAGGCACGGTGGAGAGCCTCGCGCCGGCCGCCGGCTCGGTGTTCACGCTGCTGCCGCCCGATAACGCCACCGGCAACTTCACCAAGATCGTGCAGCGCGTGCCTGTGCGTCTCAGGGTGCCGGCTGACGTCGCCAAGGAAAACCTGCTGCGCGCCGGCATGTCGGTCTATGTCCGCGTCAACACCAAGCCGGGTGCAGAACCCGCGCGCTAAGTCAGGACAAGCAGATGTCCACGACAACCACCGTGTCAGGCGCACCGCCGGCCGCTCCGGCTGCGGACTATGTCGCGCCGAAACGCCTGATCGCGTTTCTGATCATGGTGTTCGGCATGTTCATGTCGATCCTGGACATCCAGATCGTCTCGGCCTCGCTGTCTGAAATCCAGGCAGGTCTTTCCGCGTCATCCAGCGAAGTCTCTTGGGTGCAAACCGCCTATCTGATCGCGGAAGTGATCGCGATTCCGCTGTCCGGCTTTTTGTCGCGCGCACTCGGCACGCGGCTGTTGTTTGCGATCTCGGCCGCCGGATTCACTTTCGCCAGCCTGATGTGCGGTTTCACCTCGTCGATCGAGCAGATGATCCTGTGGCGCGCGATCCAGGGCTTCCTTGGCGCCGGCATGATCCCGACGGTGTTCGCCTCGGCCTATACGGTGTTTCCGCGCTCCAAATTCCACATCGTCGGCCCGATCATCGGCCTCGTCGCGACGCTGGCGCCGACCATCGGCCCGACGGTGGGCGGTTACATCACCGATGCGCTGTCATGGCACTGGCTGTTCTTCATCAACGTGGTCCCCGGCATCGGCATCACCATCGGCGTGCTCGCGTTGGTGGATTTCGACGAGCCGCATTTCGAACTGCTCGATCATTTCGACTGGTGGGGCCTCGGCTTCATGGCGGGTTTCCTCGGTTCGCTAGAATATGTGCTGGAAGAGGGGCCGCGTAACGATTGGTTCGGCGACACCTCGATCGCGATCTTTGCCGTTGTCTGCGTTGTGAGCTGCGTGGCGTTTTTCTGGCGCGTGTTGACGGCGAAAGAACCGATCGTCGACATCCGTGCCTTCACGGATCGCAATTTCGCGCTGGGCTGTCTGTTCTCGTTCTGCGTCGGCATTGGGCTCTACGGCCTGACCTATCTCTATCCGCGGTATCTCGCCGAGATCCGCGGCTACAGCGCGCTGATGATCGGCGAGACCATGTTCGTCTCGGGCGTTGCGATGTTCCTGACGGCGCCGCTGGTGGCGCGTCTGATGCAGAAAATCGACATGCGCTATCTCATCATGGCGGGATTGGTGCTGTTCGCTGCCGGCACCTGGCAGATGACCTGGGTGACGCGCGATTTCGATTTCTACGAATTGCTGCTGCCGCAAATCCTGCGCGGCATCGGCATGATGATGGCCATGGTGCCGATCAACAACATTGCGCTCGGCACGCTGGCGCCGCAGATGCTGAAGAACGCTTCCGGCCTGTTCAATCTGACGCGCAATCTTGGCGGCGCACTCGGCCTCGCGCTGATCAACACCGTGCTTGATCACCGCACCGACTTCCACATCACCCGGCTGCACGACAAGGTCACTTGGGGTAACGCGCAGGCAGTCGAGATGCTCAACATGTTCACCCAGAAGTTCCAGGGCATGGGCGACGCGTCGCGCATGGCCATGAAGCAGCTGTCGCAGATCGTACATCGTCAGGCCGTGGTGATGAGCTTTGGCGACGCGTTCTTCGCGCTGTCGGTGTTCTATGTCGGTCTCAGCCTCATGGTGATGCTGCTGAACAAGCCCAGCAATCCTGCCAATGCAGGCGGCGGGCACTAGAGCCGATCGACATTCAGGATTCCCAAGAGGTTCAATCGCTGATTCATAGGGCTCCATGATTTGCACGGAGCAAGTGATGGGGGCGAAGCGCTACGAATTGAATGAGGCGCAGTGGGTGAAGATTTCTCCGCTGCTGCCGGGCAAGGCTGGCGACGCAGGACGCACAGCGGCTGATAACCGCCTATTCGTGAACGGCTGTTTGTGGGTTCTGCGCTCGGGTGCGCATTGGTGCGACCTGCCGGAACGGTACGGCAAGTGGAAGACGGTACATCGGCGGTTCAGCCGCTGGTGCCATGCCGGGGTCTGGGAACGCGTGTTCACAGCCCTGACGGCAGACCGGGATAATCAGTATCTGATGATCGACAGCACCATCGTTCGCGCTCACCAGCAGGCTGCGGGCGGAAAAGGTGGGCTAAAGATCAGGCGCTGGGGCGTTCCCGAGGTGGACTGACCACGAAGATCCATATGCTGGCCGATACACTTGGTCGCCCGCTCCGCTTCATCATCACAGCCGGACAGGCTGGCGACGTCACCCAGGCGCCTGCCTTGCTCCAGGGCCAGGCCGGCGAAGCCGTGCTTGCCGACAAGGCCTATGACAGCAACGCGCTACGCGCGATCATCGCCGATATGGGGGCAACAGCGGTCATCCCGTCCAACCGAACCCGCAAGGTCATCATTCCGCACGACATCAACGTCTACAAGCAGCGCAATCGGATCGAGCGCTGCTTCTGCCGACTCAAACACTTCCGGCGCTTCGCCACACGCTATGACAGACGAACCTCGCACTTTGCTGGCTTCATCCACCTCGCCGCAGCAATGATCTGGAACCAATGAATGTCGATCGGCCCTAGAGCGTTTTCGAGCGAAGTGGATGCCGGTTCGCGTCAAGAAAACGCGTCAAAACAAAAAGCTAGAGCGGCTGGAGCGGTTCTATCGCCAATCAGCGATTGGTCCTGGCCATCATGTTGCCAAAAGTCGGCAGCACATCTATAAAACTACCTTCCATTGCTCGAACCCGAGGGAGAGTCTGCATGAAGTCGATTGATCTGCTCTCCGGAATTCTCGGTTCGGTGCACGCATGCGGGTTTATGCGGGCTCGTTGAGCCCCGGTTCCGCCTCTGCCGGTCGGGCCTGATGTCCCGATCATCCTGATCTTTCCCGTTTCTGTACTTTTAGGACGCTCGTGTTCGGTCTGGCCGTTGCGCGTCAAACCATGGAGCCGGTCTGCGCAGGGGCGCTGCCGGATGAAGTCATGACTCTGAAATCGAAGGACCGCGCCGCCGCTATCCGCGTGGTGATCCCTTTCGTGATCCGGCATTGGTTCCGGCAGCCCGGACGGGCGGCGACGGTTGCTGTCGGTCTGCTCGGCGCAACGGTGGCCGATCTGTTCATGCCGCTATTCTCCGGCCAGCTGGTCGATGCCGTCACCAAAGGTGGCGCCGATCCGGCGGCGCGGCACGCGGCGTATGTCGCCTTCGGCGCCATCGTGGCGCTTGGCGCGATGTCGATGTTGCTGCGGCTGCTCGGCATCCACGCCATCGTTCCGTTTACGCTGCGCATCATGTCGGATCTGTCGCGCGAGGCTTTCGCGCGCGTGCAGCGTTTCTCGACCGACTGGCACGCCAACAGCTTTGCGGGCTCCACGGTGCGCAAGGTCACGCGCGGCATGTGGGCGGTCGATCTGCTCAACGACACGCTGTTGATGGCGCTGCTGCCGTCGCTGGTGGTGTTGCTTGGCTCGATGCTGCTGCTCGGCTGGCACTGGCCGGCGCTGGGCGGCGTGATCGCTGTCGGCACGGTGGCCTATATCGCCATGACCGTGTGGTTCTCCACGCGTTACATCGCGCCGGCCGCGCGCGTGTCGAATGCATGGGATACCAAGGTTGGCGGTACGCTGGCGGATGCCCTGACCTGTAACGCCGTGGTGAAATCCTTCGGCGCGGAAAGCCGTGAGGACGATCGGCTGGGGCAGGTCGTCGGCCGCTGGCGCGTGCGCGTGGCGCGCACATGGTATCGCTACAACACGACGAGCACAGTGCAGCTCGCGGTGCTGCTCTGCGTGCGCACGGCGGTGATCGGCGGCGCCTTGTGGCTGTGGCTGCAAGGTCAGGCGACGGCAGGCGATGTCACCTATGTGCTGACGAGCTATGTCGTGATCCACGGCTATCTGCGCGATGTCGGCATGCACATCAACAACCTGCAGCGTTCGGTGAACGACATGGAGGAGCTTGTCGCGATCCATGATGTCGCGCTTGGCATCGCCGATGCTCCCGATGCCCAGCCGATTGCCATCACGGGCGGGCGCATCCTGTTCGATGATGTGACGTTCCACTATGGCGGTCATGCCACGCCGCTCTATGACGGCCTGTCGGTGGACATCCGCGCCGGCGAGCGCGTCGGTCTGGTCGGGCGTTCGGGCTCCGGCAAGACGACCTTCGTGAAGCTGATCCAGCGGCTCTACGATGTCTCGAGCGGTCGCATCATGATCGACGGCCAGAACATCGCCGAGGTCACGCAGGAGTCGCTGCGCAGCCGGATTGCGATTGTGCAGCAGGATCCGATCCTGTTTCACCGTTCGCTGGCCGACAACATCGCCTATGGCCGGCCCGGCGCCAGCATGGCGGCGATCGAGCAGGCGGCGCGGCTGGCGAATGCGCATGACTTCATCACCCGGCTGCCGAAAGGCTACGGCACGCTGGTCGGTGAGCGCGGTGTCAAACTGTCGGGCGGCGAGCGGCAGCGTGTCGCGCTGGCGCGTGCATTCCTGGCGGACGCACCGGTGTTGATTCTGGATGAAGCGACATCGAGCCTCGATTCAGAGTCGGAGGCGTTGATCCAGGAGGCAATGGAGCGGCTGATGAAAGGCCGCACCTCGATCGTCATCGCGCATCGCCTGTCGACGGTGCGCAGCCTCGATCGCATTCTGGTGTTCGATCACGGGCACATCGCGGAAGAGGGCACCCATGCGACGCTCACGGCCCGGCCGAACGGCATCTATCGCGGCCTGTTCGAACGGCAGGTGCTGGATCTCGATCGCACCGCCGCCGCGGAATGATATCAGGAAGGAACGGGGGCCGCCGTTGGCCCTCGTTCGCATTTTGGCGCATGTCGTGAATGCGTTCGTCCCCCGTGGGCGAGCCGATCGTGGCGACACCCGCACGGTGACGCCCGTCGTCGCAAAATCGGATGTCGTTGACAGTTCCTGCTTTGCGCAACACTCTGTCGATCCTGCGACCAGTATAGACCGTATTGGGGCTCGACGATGGATTGCTCGCCGGACATTCAGACATGGTCGACTGCTCTCGTCGAGCCGGAACGACGGCTGGATTACTGGATTTCCGCTGTCTGCGAAGGCTTTCTGGAGATGGATATCGCCAGCCTCGCGCCCGCGAGCTTTGCGTCCGAACTACAACGCGGGCAGCTCGATGTGATTGGGGTCAATCAAGTTCGAGGCGATCCCCAGCATGTCTATCGCACCAGACGCGCCATCGCGCGCGGCCAGTCCAATTTTTACTATCTGCTTTGCAAGACCGACCGGAACTGGTCGGCCACGCAATCCGAGAGAACGGCGATGTTGCGCCCCCATGATCTTCTCCTGGTGGATTCGCGGCGCCCCTATGAATTTCATTTTCCGGTGACGTCGGACACGATTTCGCTGGAGCTGCCGATGGGATGGGTCGAGCGCTGGCTTACCGCGCCCGAGCAGCATCTTGGCCGGGTGATTGATGGACAGTCTGGCTGGGGACTGGCACTGAGCGGCTTCGTCCGGCAATGGTCACCGGAACTGGCCGTTCGCAGTCCGTTGCCGGCGTCGCTCCTCGTCGATCAATTGGGAGCCCTGCTGGCCCTGACACTGGAAGGCGATGTGACGCAGTCACCGGCGGAGACGTCCGGCACGGCCGCGCTGATTGATCGGATTCGTCGCGCTCTGCGCGAACGCTATGCCGAGCCCGGCCTCACTGCAGCGTCGATTGCCACGCAACTGCAAATCTCGGAGCGCACGCTGCATCGCGGTCTCGCCAGCGCGTCCGTGACCTTTAGCGGGCTGCTTGCCGACTGCCGCATGTCAATGGCCCGCAAGATGCTGGCCGAGCCGCGCTTCGACCGTGTGAGCATCGGTGGCATCGGCCAGAAGGTCGGCCTGACGGATCCATCACACTTTATCCGCCAGTGCCGCAAATATTTGGGTGTGACACCTGGCGAGTTCAGGCGCCGACGATAGCCTGTGACGCAAATCATCGATTGGGCTGGCGCAATCCGGCCATCTGGCCGGCATGTCGGTGTTTATGAATGTCCGGGGAACATCGGGAGGATTGCATGGCAGATCTATACGTCCTGGTTCACGGCGCCTGGCACACGGGGAAGGAGATGGACGCGGTCGCCGGTCATCTGCGGGCGAGCGGGCATGTCGTCGTTCATTGCCCGACGGTCGCTGGCAACAACGCGAATGACGACCGCAGCACAGTTGGGCTTGTGCAGGCTATCGCTTCGATCGCTGATTATATCGAGAAAGAAAATCTGCGGGACATACGCCTTGTCGGACACAGCTATGGCGGCATGGTGATTTCGGGCGTCGCGGACCGTATGGCAGAACGCATCAAGCGGCTGGTCTATGTCAACGCCTTCGTTCCGCTGGACGGACAGTCGCTCAACGACATGGTGCCGCCGCATTACCTTGGCCTGTTCGATTCCATCGCTGCCGCCAACAACAACGCGGTGATGCTGCCGTTCGAAATCTGGCGCGACGCCTTCATCAACGATGCCGATTTCGGACTGGCGAAGTCAGCCTATGAGCAACTCAATCCGCATCCCTACAAGACATTCACCGACAAGATTTCGCTGAGCAAGCCTCTCGCCGAACTTGCGGTCGGGAAATCCTACGTGAATTGTCAGCAGGACATTGCGTTGCCACACAGCCTGCCATGGCATCCCCGACTATCCGAACGTCTTGGTCTGTTTCGGCTGGTCGAATGTCCGGGCAGCCATGAAATGTTCTTCAGCAATCCTGCACGCCTCGCAGAGGCGATCATTCAGGCAGGACGGGACTGAAGCAGATTTCGGTGCGGTCATCGGCACCAAAACTGGCGAAGGGCCCGGCGTGTTGCGCCGGGCCCTTCGTTGTTCAGAAAGTTATCAGCCGGCCTGTAAGCCGGGTTCTGTAGGGCATCGCCGATTTGCACCGGCGATACGTGACGGCCATTCCTCTGGGACCATAGTTGCCTATGGCCTCAAGCAACCTACCCGGACAGCGAGCAAGACATTGCCCCGCAGTGTTATCGCTCAAGGTGAGCGAACTGACTGCTTTGCCGTCCCTATTCGGTTTTGCTCCCGGTGTGGTTTGCCATGCCGTTTCCGTTGCCGGATACGCGGTGCGCTCTTACCGCACCTTTTCACCCTTACCGCGCCATCTCCTTGCGGAGGGAGGCGAGGCGGTTCGTTCTCTGTGGCACTTTCCCTGGGGTCACCCCCGCCGGACGTTATCCGGCACCGTATGTCGATGGAGCCCGGACTTTCCTCTCCCACAGCCTTTCGACCATAGCGGGAGCGGCCGTCCAGCCGACTGACGGCACAGGCATGGAGGCTCAGGGCCGTGGCGTCAAGCCAGGAACGCGCGCAGTCTTTGCCAAAATAAATTATCCTGAAGATGTCGTTCTGCTGCCGGTTCGTTCGACTGACCGCATGATCCCGGAAAGTGGCAACCAGTTTTCGGACCCGATCATGCCCATGTCACGGCGAATGCGCCGCTCAAGAGGAGAGAACGCAATGCAGTATCTGCTGATGATCTACCAGAACGAAGCCGAATACGCGAAAATGGACGCCGCCACAGGCAAGAAGATGCTTGAGGAATATGGCGCGTTCACCCAGTCCATCGTCCAGAGCGGCAATTTCAAGGCCGGTGACCGGCTGCAACCGACGACCACAGCGACGACGGTGCAGGTGCGCGACGGCAAGATGCTCACCACCGATGGTCCGTTCGCCGAGACGCGCGAACAGCTCGCTGGTTACTATCTGGTCGACGCCAAGGATCTCGATGCCGCACTGGCGATTGCGGCGCGGATTCCCAGTGCGCGGGTCGGTTCGATCGAGGTGCGGCCGATCTGGGTCTATAACTGACACCATGACGCTGGCCGAAATCGACAGGATCTTTCGCAACGAGGCGGGTCGCGCGCTGGCGACGCTGATCCGCCTCGTCGGCGATTTCGATTTGGCTGAAGATGCGTTGCAGGATGCCTTCGCGGTTGCGCTTGAAAAATGGCCAACCGCTGAGCCGCCGGCAAACCCGCGTGCGTGGCTTGTTAATGTCGGCCGCAACAAGGCGATCGACCGTGTCAGGCGTCAGGTCTCGTTTCGCGGCAAGCAGGAACAGGTGACGCACGAGCTGTTGCTGAATGCGTGCGCAAATAACGATTGCTGTGATGACGCCGTTCTCGACGACGACATGTTGCGGCTGATTTTCATCTGCTGCCATCCGGCTTTCGCCGTGGAGGTGCAGGTGATGCTGACGCTGCGGACCGTCTGTGGATTGAGCACCGCTCAGGTGGCACGGGCGTTTCTGATCGGCGAAGACGCCATGGCGCAGCGTTTGGTGCGTGCCAAACAGAAGATCCGCATCGCCGGAATTCCCTATGAAGTGCCTGTGCTGGATGCGCTCGAACAGCGCCTGCGCGGCGTGTTGGCCGTGATCTATCTGGTTTTCACCGAAGGCTACGTTGCCACGTCAGGTGACGATCTGATGCGGCCGGACCTGGCGCGGGAAGCAATCCGGCTGGCTCGTTTGCTTGATGCGCTAATGCCGCAGCGACGCGAGATCAAAGGCCTGCTGGCGCTGATGCTGCTGCACGACGCGCGCCGCTCCGGTCGTGCTACGGCGGATGGCGATATCGTGCTGCTGGAAGCGCAGGATCGGTCGCTGTGGGATCACCAACAGATTGCCGAGGGATTGCGGCTGGTCGAGGACGCGTTGCACGCTGCGGGCCGACCCGATGACTATGTGGTGCAGGCCGCGATCGCGGCGCTGCATGTGCAGGCACCAAGCTATCAAGCCACCGACTGGCCGCAGATCGCCGGACTCTACGAAGTCCTGCTGCGGATCAGGCCATCGCCGGTGATCGAGCTCAACCATGCCGCCGCGGTGGCGATGGTCGATGGTCCGCTGCGTGCCTTGAATCTGGTCGACGCATTGCAGGCGAGGGGCGGACTCGACGGCTACGATCTGCTGCCGGCCGTGCGCGCCGACCTGTTGCGCCGTCTTGGCCGGCGCGATGCCGCTCGCGATGCGTATCATCGGGCCAGTGCGGCCACACAACTTGAGCCATTGCGCCGGCTTTACGCGCGGCGATTGGCTGAGCTGGACGAGATGACCGATCCGGAGATCTAGGCTGTCGCTTCGCTGGGCAGGCTGGCGAGCAGGGCCTGCAGCGTGGTCAGCGTCGAGTGATCCACGAGACCGTCGACGCGCTCGGGACGGAAATGGCGCTGGAAGGCGGTGACCACTTCCATGGTCGGGGCATTGTACTGGCCATCGGTCTCGATGCCGTAGCCATAGCGCGCCAGGGCATGCTGCAGCGCCAGTACGTCGTCGCCTGCAGTGCCGAGTTTCATGGCTTCGCCGCGCACGATCGGCGCCGGCATCACCCAGTGTCCGACGCCCGAATTGGCCAGCGAGTGCCACGGGAATTTTTCGCCGGGATCCTTCTTGCGCGAGGGCGAGACGTCGGAATGACCGAGCACGCGATGCGGCTGCAGGTCATGACGCAGCATGATGCCGCGGCATAGCGCGGTGACGGCGGCGATCTGCCGGCTCGGAAAATCCGGATAGCCCCAGTCATGACCGCGATTGATGATCTCGATGCCGATCGAGCAGGAATTGATGTCCTCTTCGCCGGCCCAGAAACCGACGCCGGCGTGCCAGGCCCGCTTGGCTTCCGGCACCGTCTGCACGATGCGGCCGTCCTCGAGCACGATGTAATGCGCAGAGACATCGGTGCCCGCGCTGCACAGGCGCGCGATCGCGCCTTCCGGATCGGGCATGCCGGTATAGTGCAGCACGATCATGTCGGGCACGAGGCTCTTGTTACGCTCACCGAAATTCGGCGACGGGATCACGTCGGAAACGACGGATGAATCCGGGGTAAAGGTCGGCATGTCCGCGGCGCCCTTGGGGATCGGGATGGCGCGTTGACGCTTGGAGTCGGATCCAGCGGGTGCGGACGTAGGTGAAGCCATCAGAAAACTCAAATCAGTCACGAGAACAGCGACACATAACGGTTGCGCCGCAGGCGCGTACTATCCTCGACCGGCACCTTGCTATGCAACGACTGCATGACAGTTTTGCCCCATTTTTATCCACTGTGGGCTTAAAGCATCAGCACTACGATGAAACCGGCACTTGCAATTGATCAACTGCTCTCCAACCCATCAACGCTTTCTTAACGCTAAGTGCCGTTACTGAGTGGTGAAGAGCCAACCTGAAAAGGGCGGCCAAAGTTCCATTTTGACGTTCAAATCCCATGGCAATCCCGACAAATCCATGCGGACGTCCGGCCTTTCCCGCGCCAAACGCGGGTGGCGCGTCGAATGGAACCCGCAATCGCGCGGCGACCTGGCTTTTCAGGAGGAAAAGCCAGGCGGCGCGCCGACAATTGAGGCGACATGGGCCTGTTCGTGTCCAGTTTGATTTTGCGCCTCGATGCGAAGGACCGGAACGCGTTGTCTGCACGCCTCCGGCCGGCGCGCGCATGAGCGCGCCCGATACAAGACATATCTCCGTTCTCGGTGTGGAAGCCGTCGACATGCTGAGCCCGCGCGCCGGTGGTATTTATGTCGATGCCACATTCGGCGCAGGCGGTTATTCCCGCGCCATTCTCGCGACCGAGGGAACCCGCGTCATCGCCATTGATCGCGACCGGACGGCCATCGCCGGTGGTTTCGATCTGGTCGACGCGTCTGACGGTCGTCTCACCTTGGTCGAGGATCGCTTCTCCAATCTCGCCGATGTGTGTGCCGCCCAGGGCGAGCCGCTCGTCGATGGCGTCGTGATGGATGTCGGCGTGTCGTCGATGCAGATCGATCAGGCCGAACGCGGCTTCTCGTTCCGTTTCGACGGCCCGCTCGATATGCGCATGAGCCAGCACGGGCCGACCGCGGCCGATGTGGTGGCGAAGGCCTCCGAGGCCGATCTCGCCAATATCATCTATATCTTCGGCGAGGAACGGCACTCCCGCTCTGTTGCGCGCGCGATCGTCGCGGCGCGCAAGGAAGCGCCGGTCGAAACGACGAAACAGCTCGTCGATATCGTGCAGAAGGTCGTGTGGGCCAAGCCCGGCGAAATCCATCCGGCGACGCGCACGTTCCAGGCGCTGCGCATCTTCGTTAATGCAGAGCTCGACGAACTCCACACCGCGCTCGCCGCCGCCGAGCGCGTGCTGAAGCCGGGCGGCCGGCTGTCGGTGGTCTCGTTCCATTCGCTGGAAGACCGCATCGTCAAGAATTTCATGACCGAGCGCAGCAAGACCGGCGGCGGTTCGCGGCATCTGCCCGAGGTCGCGCAATCCCGTCCGCGCTTCTCGCTCGTCAACAAGCGCCCGATTACCGCTGGCGAAGACGAACTCAAGGCCAATCCGCGCGCGCGCTCTGCGAAGCTGCGCGGCGCCGAGCGCACCGATGCGCCGGCACAGGATGCCGGCCCGTTGCCGGGCTGGCCGACGCTTGCCTCTGTGATGAGGGGAGGCTGACCATGCGGATCATCCACCTTCTCGTCATTGCCGTTCTCGTCTTCGCCGCCGCTTATGTCTATCGCATCAAGATGGAATCCACGGTGCGCACCGAGAAGGTGCTGCGCCTGCATGCCGATATTCGCGAACAGCGCGATGCGATCGCGTCGTTGCGTGCCGAATGGGCCAAGCTGGATGCGCCGATGCGGCTGCAGGGTCTGGCCGAACGTCATCTCAAGCTGCAGCCGGTGACGGCGCAGCAATTCGACACGATGAAGAATCTGCCGGATCGGCCGCCGAACTTTGCCAAGCCCGGTGAGCCCGATCCGATCGGCGCGATGATCCATACCATCGATCCGGATATCGTGACCGGTTCGCTGCCGGCGCCGGAGGATCCGCAGTGACAGGTCCGCAACTCGACCCGAACAAACTGATCGCCCGGCCGCCGGAGCCCTGGCGCCAGCGTCTGATCCGCAGTCTGCTCTACGGGCGCAACGTCGATCGTGCGGCGAAGGCACGCGCGCGCGTCGGTCTTGCGATGATCGCGTTCGGCGGTGTGTACGGCATCATTGCCGTGCGTCTGATCATGTTTGCCGTCAACGGCGACACCCATGCGGAGCGCCGCTCCACACGTGACGCCATCGCGACCGCACGTCCCGATATCGTCGACCGCAACGGCGCGATCCTGGCGACCGACGTGAAGTCACCATCGCTGTTCTCGGAGCCTCGCCGCATCATCGACAAGGACGAAGCGGTCGAATTGCTCACTGGCGCATTGCCCGATCTCGACGGCGCCGAAGTGCGCGAGCGGATCATGAGCAAGAAGGGTTTTGCCTGGCTGAAGCGCGAGATCACGCCGCAGCAGCAGCGCGACATTCATCGCCTGGGCATTCCCGGCATCGGCTTCCTGCGCGAGAACAAGCGCGTCTATCCGAGCGGAGCCGCGGTCTCGCATCTGATCGGCCTGACCAATATCGACAATCAGGGCATTGCCGGCATCGAAAAATGGCTCGACAGCAATGGCCTCGCGGACCTGCATCGCGCGGGCTTTGCTTCGGATCGTCTGCAAAAGCCGGTCGAACTCGCCGTCGATCTGCGCGTCGAACACGCGCTGCGTGATGAGCTGCTCAAGGCCAAGGCGAAGTACAGCGCCAAGGCGGCGTCGGGTCTGGTGTCGAACGTGAAGACCGGCGAGATCGTCGCCATGGTCTCGCTGCCCGACTTCGATCCGAACAATCCGAAGGAAGCGCACGATCCCGACCGCATCAACCGCCTGACCACCGGCGTCTATGAAATGGGCTCGACCTTCAAGACGCTGACGCTGGCGATGGCGCTGGACAGCGGCAAGGCCAATCTCAATACGATGTATGACGCGCGTTATCCGCTCAGCTACGGCAAGTTCAAGATCCACGACACCCATCCGGTGCCGCGTCCGATCTCGCTCACCGAAGTCTTCACTTTTTCGTCAAACGTCGGTGCTGCGAAGATCGCGCTCGGGCAGGGCGTCGAAGCGCACAAAGCCTTCTTGAAGAAAGTCGGCCAGCTTGATCGCCTGCGCACTGAACTGCCGGAAAGCGCGATGCCGATCGTGCCGAAACGCTGGGGTGAACTGAACACCATCACCATCGCATTCGGTCATGGCATGGCCGTGGCGCCGCTGCAGGCGGTGATGGGCGTCAATGCGATGATCAATGGCGGGCTGCTGATCCCGCCGACCTTCCTGAAGCGCACCGAAGAGGAAGCGCGGGAGATCGGCAAGCGCGTCATCAAGAAAGAGACCAGCGACAAGGTGCGTTACATGATGCGCCTGAATGCCGAGGTCGGTTCGGCGCGGCAAGCGGAAGCCAGGGCCAAGGGTTACTATCTCGGCGGCAAGACCGGCACGGCCGAGAAGGTCGTCAACGGCCGCTATTCGAAGAAGCAGGTGCTGAATTCCTTTACCGCCGTGCTGCCGATGGACAATCCGCAATTCCAGGTTCTGGTGATGCTGGACGAGCCGAAGGCGCTGCCGGAAACCCATGGTTTCATCACCTCGGGCTGGAATGCGGTGCCGACGGGCGGCAACGTGATCGCCCGTATCGCGCCGCTTTTGGGGCTTGAGCCGCGCTTCGATCTGGCGCCGTCCGACCGCCTTATTCTTGCGACATCCAAGGTGACTCAGTAACGCCGCATCTGCGCTTTACAGCCGGTGCAAAATGCGGTTTGCGTGGCGTTGCGGAACCCGATGTGTCCCTCGATCTGGCCTGCCCGGAGCAGCATGAAACTACGCGATTTGTTCAACCCTGATGCCGTGATGGAGCAGTCCGCAAGGGACGGCACCGTCACTGGACTGGCTGTGGACAGCCGCGCAGTGAAACCGGGCGATCTGTTCTTTGCACTCGCCGGTGCGAAGACTGACGGTTCGCGTTTCATCGCACAGGCACTGGCGTCGGGTGCCGTCGCTGTCGCCGGTGACCACAAGCCCGACGATCTGTCCGTACCCTTCGTACGCACGCCCAATCCGCGCCTTGCGCTGGCTCTCGCGGCGTCGAAATTCTATCCGCGCCAACCTGCAGTCATTGCCGCCGTCACGGGGACATCGGGCAAGACGTCGGTTGCATCCTTTGCGCGCGAAATCTGGGGCCGTCTCGGATATGCCTCCGCAAGCATCGGCACCATCGGTCTCGTGTCGCCGAAGCGCACCGTCTATGGCTCGCTGACCACGCCGGATCCGATCTCGCTGCACCGACAGATCGACGAGATCACCGGCGAGGGCGTCACTCATCTTGCGCTCGAAGCGTCGTCGCATGGCCTCGATCAGTTCAGACTTGACGGCGTGCGGGTCTCTGCCGCCGGCTTCACCAATCTGTCGCGCGATCACATGGACTACCATCCGGACGTCGCGCATTATCTCAGTGCCAAGCTGCGGCTGTTCCTCAATCTGGTCGTGGACTGTGGCGTCGCCGTGATCGCCGCCGATCACGAGCATTCGCCGCAAGTCATCCATGCGGCGCAGTCGCGCCACTTGCGCCTGATGAAAGTCGGTCGCAAGGGCGATGGCGCAGGCGAGGGTATTCGCCTTGTCGATGCCGCGGTCGAAGGCTTCGCGCAGAAACTCACACTTGAGCATCGCGGCAAGACCTACGCGATCAGGCTGCCACTGGTTGGCGAATTCCAGATCGAGAACGCGCTTGTTGCGGCCGGTCTTGTGATCGGCACCGGCGGCGATGTCGATGCGACCTTCGCCGCGCTGGAACATCTCGAAGGCGCCAAGGGGCGGCTCGAGCAGGTTGGCACTCATAATGGCGCGCCGGTGTTCGTCGATTACGCACACAAGCCGGATGCACTGGCGAAGGCACTGCAGGCCCTGCGCCCTTACGCAAAGCGCAAGCTCGTCGTGGTGTTCGGCGCCGGCGGTGATCGCGATGCCGGCAAGCGGCCGCTGATGGGCGAGATTGCTGCCGAGAATGCCGACAGCGTGATCGTCACCGACGACAATCCGCGCAGCGAGAATCCCGCAAGCATCCGCGCGGCGATCTTGGCTGCTGCGAAGGGCGCCACCGAGATCGGCGACCGCGCCGAGGCCATCCGCGTGGCTGTCGAAGGTCTGCAGCCCGGCGATGCCCTGCTGATCGCCGGCAAGGGCCATGAAACCGGACAGATCGTCGGTGACCGCACATTGCCGTTCAGCGATCACGAGGCCGCCGCAGCGGCGCTTGCCAAGAGGACTGCATGAGCGAGTTTCTTTGGACATCAGCCGCGATGGCCGACGCGATGCACGCCACAACACAAGGCACGCTGCCGGAAGGCATCACCGGGATCTCCATCGATACCCGCACCATCAAGCCCGGCGAGGCCTATTTCGCGATCAAGGGTGACGTGCATGACGGCCACGCCTTTGTCGAGGCCGCGCTGAAAGCCGGCGCGGGATTGGCCGTCGTCGAAGCCGCGCAGCGCGACAAGTTTCCCGCGAATGCGCGCCTGCTGGTGGTCGACGATGTGCTCGCAGCGCTCGTTGAGCTCGGCATCGCCTCGCGTGCACGTCTGAAAGCGCCGATCATTGCGATCACCGGCTCGGTCGGCAAGACGTCGACCAAGGAAGCGCTGCGCCGCGTGCTGGAAGCGCAGGGCAAGACGCATGCTTCGGTCGCGTCGTTCAACAATCACTGGGGCGTGCCGCTGACGCTGGCGCGCTGCCCGGCGGACGTGCGCTTTGCGATCTTCGAGATCGGCATGAATCATGCCGGTGAAATCGAGACGCTGGTGAAGATGGTGCGTCCGCATTACGCCGTCATCACCACCGTCGAGCCAGTGCATCTGGAATTCTTCGCCGGTGTCGAAGCCATTGCCGACGCCAAGGCTGAGATTTTTTCGGGACTCGAGCCCGATGGCGTTGCGATTCTCAATCGTGACAATTCCCAATTCGCGCGGTTGCAGAAGAGCGCCAAGAAGGCCGGCGTCTCGCGCATTGTCTCGTTCGGCGCCGACCAGAAGGCTGAGGCGCGGTTGCTCGACGTCTCATTGCACCCAACCTGCTCGGCGGTGCACGCCAATATCCTCGGCCATGACGTCACCTATAAGCTCGGCATGCCCGGCCGCCATATGGCGATGAATTCGCTGGCGGTGCTGGCGGCAGCCGAATTGATGGGCGCCGATCTCGTTCATGCTGCGCTGACGCTGTCGCAGGTCGTGCCCGCTGTGGGCCGCGGCGCTCGCCATGTGCTCGAAGTGTCAGGCGGCGAGGCGACGCTGATCGATGAGAGCTACAACGCCAATCCGGCTTCGATGGCGGCGGCGATCAATGTGCTTGGCGCAGCAGCCATCGGGCCAAAGGGCCGCCGCATTGTGGTGCTGGGCGACATGCTCGAACTCGGCGCCGATGGCGCGAAACTTCATGCCGGGTTGCTGGATGCGGTGCAGTCCAATGGCATCGATCTGGTATTTTGCTGTGGTCCCCTGATGCGCAATCTTTGGGACGCCCTTTCCACGGGCAAGCGGGGCGGCTATGCCGGAGATGCGGCGGCGCTCGAATCGCAGGTGCTGGCCGCGATCCGCGCCGGTGACGCCATCATGGTCAAGGGCTCGCTCGGCTCGAAGATGAAACCGATTGTCTCTGCGCTCGAAAAGCGCTTTCCCGGCAACGCCGCGCTCGACGACGCCGCGGTATAGGGCGGACTGAATGTTCTACTGGCTGATCGATTTTGCGGGCACCGTGCCGGTGTTCAACGTGTTCCGCTACATCACCTTCCGCACCGGCGGCGCGGTGGTCACCGGCGCACTGTTCGTGTTCCTGTTCGGACCCTGGATCATCGACAATCTGCGTCTGCGCCAGGGCAAGGGTCAGCCGATCCGCACTGACGGCCCGCAGTCGCATCTGGTCAAGGTGGGAACGCCGACCATGGGCGGGCTGATGATCCTGTCCGGCCTCGTAGTCTCCACGTTGCTCTGGGCCAATCCGCGCAATCCCTATGTTTGGATCGTGCTGGCGGTTACCCTCGGCTTCGGCTTCGTCGGTTTCTACGACGACTATCTTAAAGTGACCAAGCAGAGCCACAAGGGCTTTGCCGGTCGCACGCGGTTGCTGATCGAATTCATCATCGCGGGTGCCGCCTGTTTCGCCTTCGTCAAGCTCGGCCGCGATCCGCTGTCCTCCTCGCTGGTGATCCCGTTCCTCAAGGACGTGATCGTGAATTTCGGCTGGTTCTTCGTGCTGTTCGGCGCCTTCATCGTCGTGGGTGCCGGCAATGCCGTGAACCTCACTGACGGCCTCGATGGCCTCGCTATCGTACCTGTCATGATCGCGTCTGCCTCGTTCGGCATGATCGCCTATCTCGCCGGCAATGCGGTGTTCTCTGATTACCTGCAGATCAACTATGTTGCGGGGACCGGCGAGCTCGCTGTGCTCTGCGGCGCGGTGCTCGGCGCAGGGCTTGGCTTCCTCTGGTTCAATGCGCCGCCGGCCTCGATCTTCATGGGCGATACCGGCTCGCTGGCATTGGGCGGCATGCTCGGCTCGATCGCGGTGGCCGTGAAGCACGAGATCGTGCTCGCGGTGATCGGCGGCCTGTTCGTGCTGGAGGCCGTGTCGGTGATCGTGCAGGTCACGTCGTTCAAGCTTACCGGCAAGCGCGTCTTTCGTATGGCGCCGATCCATCACCATTTCGAGCAGAAGGGCTGGACCGAGCCGCAGATCGTCATCCGCTTCTGGATCATCTCGGTGATGCTGGCGCTGGTCGGCCTCTCCACGCTGAAGCTGCGGTGATTGAAATGAGATGGAGCGCCGCGCGTAGTGCTCCCTCCCCCCTTGCGGGGGAGGGCCGGGGAGAGGGGTGCCACGCACGCCGGACGTCGCTTGTTGCCACCCCTCTCCCGGCGCTACGCGCCACCCTCTCCCGCAAGGGGAGAGGGGACAAGAAAGCAAACGGAGCGTTGCTTTGATCCCGGTCACATCCTTCGCCGGCAAGACCGTCGCCGTGTTCGGGCTCGGCGGCTCCGGCCTCGCGTCCTGCCACGCGCTGCAGGCAGGCGGCGCCGAAGTCATCGCCTGCGACGACAGCATCGACAGGATGGTTCAGGCGACGCAGGCCGGTTTCATCACCGCCGATCTGCGCACGGTGGCATGGGGCAGTTTTGCGGCTCTGATCCTGACGCCCGGTGTGCCGCTGACGCATCCGGCGCCGCATTGGACAGTCGTCGCTGCGAAAGCAGCAGGCGTCGAGGTCATCGGCGACATCGAACTGTTCTGCCGCGAGCGCAAGCTGTATGCACCCGATGCGCCCTTCGTTGCCATTACCGGCACCAATGGCAAATCGACGACGACGGCGCTCGTCGCGCATCTGATGCGCGAGGCGGGTTTCGATACGCAGATGGGCGGCAATATCGGTACCGCGATCCTGTCGCTCGAGCCACCGCGCGCTGGCCGCGTCCATGTGATCGAGATGTCGTCCTACCAGATCGATCTCACGCCCTCGCTCGATCCGTCGGTCGGCATCCTGCTCAATGTCACGCCCGATCATATCGATCGTCACGGCACGCTGGCGCATTACGCTGCGGTGAAGGAGCGTCTCGTTGCCGGTGTGCAGGCGGCCGGCACCGCCATCATCGGCGTCGACGACGATTGGTGCAGCAAGGCCGCCGATCGCATCGAACAATCCGGCAAGCGCGTGGTTCGCGTCTCCGTCGAACATCCACTGGCCGATGGCCTCACCATCCGTGGCAGCACCATCGTGCGCAATGCCGGCGGCGCGCAGAGCGATGTCGTCGATATCGCGGGTATCGGCTCGCTGCGCGGCCTGCACAACGCGCAGAATGCAGCATGTGCCTCGGCGGCAGCGCTGGCACTGGGCGTCAGTTCAGCCGTGCTGCAGAAGGGTCTGCGCAGCTTTCCCGGTCTTGCGCATCGCATGGAGCAGGTCGGCCGTCAGGGTAGCACGCTGTTCGTCAATGACTCCAAGGGCACCAATGCGGACGCTGCGGCGAAGGCGCTGTCGTCCTTCAACGACATCTTCTGGATCGCCGGCGGCAAGCAGAAAGAGGGCGGCATCACCTCGCTGACCGAATTCTTCCCGCGCATCCGGGGCGCTTATCTGATCGGCGAAGCCGCCAACGATTTCGCGCAGACGCTGGACGGCAAGGTGCCGTACGAGATCAGCGTCAGTCTCGACGTCGCCGTGGCCAATGCCGCACGCGATGCCGCCGAAGCCGGGCTGACAGAGCCGGTCGTGCTGCTGTCGCCCGCCTGCGCCTCGTTCGACCAGTTCCGCAATTTCGAGATCCGCGGCGACCGGTTCAGGGAACTGGTGCTGGCGCTGGATGGGGTGAGGGCGGTTTAAGGCGCGATCTTCACGATCCAGTATCAGCCGACGTGTTCTGGCTCAGCCGAGGGAATATCCCGCGGCTGTTAGGAGCCAACAATCGAGGTCATTTGATCGCACCGTGCAGGGGGCGTTGATGATTGAGCCATCGGATGATCGCAACGACACGTCGCCGCTGATCGCAGAGATCGCCGAATTTATTCGGCATCATGCGACGGGCTCGATCCTCCGCGTCGGCATCGATGGCGTGGACGGTGTAGGAAAGACGGTGTTCGCGGACACGCTCGCGCGTGTAATCGGCACGCTCGGACGGCCCGTTATCCGCGCCTCCGTGGACAGCTTTCACAACACGCGCGAGATCCGATACCGGCAGGGGAAAACCTCTCCACATGGCTTTTACGCGGACTCCTACAATTATGTTGAGTTGCGGAAAGTACTGCTCGATCCTCTCGGACCCGGCGGCTCACGCGTCTATTGCCCTGCCATCTTCGATCACACCGTGAACGCCCCGGTCGCCGCTTGCTGGTCGATTGCCGATCCCGATGCTGTCCTCGTCCTCGACGGCATCTTCCTGCATCGACCGGAACTCAGGGATGTCTGGAACCTGTCGATTTTTCTGGATGCGCCATTCGCCATCACCATCCCGCGCGGCGCCGGTCGCGGCCCCGGATACGGATCGGCTGATGTGGATGCCGCGTCCAACCGGCGTTATATCGAAGGCCAGCGCCTGTATCTGCAAGAGAACGACCCGCAAAACCGCGCGAATCTCGTCATCGACTATTCCGATTTCACGCACCCTGCAGTTATAACCCGCCGCTGGCCGCCCTGAATGGGGCCAAATTTTCACAATCCATTAACCGTCTGGCAACCACGATGGCCCATCGATAGGAGTTCATCGACCCGCAGGACGCGCTTATGATCTCTCGCGAACAACGCACACCGCTCAGCGAATGGTGGTGGACCGTGGACCGCCTGCTGCTGGCGGCGATCATCGCGCTGATGCTGGCCGGGGTGATCCTGTCGCTGGCGGCCTCGCCGCCGGTGGCGACCCGCATCGGGCTCGATCCGTTCCACTTCTTCAACCGGCATATCCTGTTCCTGGTGCCGTCGATTATCGTGCTGATCGGCGTGTCCTTCATGACGCCGCGGCAGATCCGGCGTTCGGCGCTGGTGGTGTTTGCGATCTCCATCGTCCTGATCCTGGCGACCTTGCTGATCGGGCCGGAAGTGAAAGGCGCCAAGCGCTGGATCACCATCCTTGGCATCAATATCCAGGCATCGGAATCCGCCAAGCCGGCATTCGTGGTCATCGCCGCATGGCTGTTCTCGGAATCCGCGCGCAAGCCGGAAATGCCGGCGACCTCCATGGCCATCGTCCTGCTGATGATGCTGGTGTCGCTGCTGGTGATGCAGCCTGACTTCGGCCAGACCATGCTGATCCTGATGGCCTGGGGTTCGCTGTTCTTCATCGCCGGCATGCGCATGGTCTGGGTATTCGGCCTCGGCGCCACCGCGGCAGGCGGGCTATTGATGGCTTATTTCCTGGTGCCGCACGTCGCCGGCCGTATCAAACGCTTCATGGATCCCGCCTCGGGCGACACGTTCCAGGTCGATACCGCGATGGAAGCGTTTTCGAATGGCGGCTGGTTTGGCCTCGGGCCGGGCGAGGGCATTGCCAAGCGCAGCCTGCCGGACAGCCACACCGATTTCGTCTTCGCCGTCGGCGCCGAGGAGTTCGGCATCCTGTTGTGTCTCGCGGTGCTCAGCCTGTTCGCCTTCATCGTGATCCGCGCGATGTCGCGCGCCTACGCCACCGAAGATCTGTTCTCGCGCTTCGCTGCCTCGGGTCTCGCGATCCTGTTCGGCGTGCAGGCGGCGATCAACATGGCGGTCAATCTGCATCTGATCCCCGCCAAGGGCATGACGTTGCCCTTCATCTCCTATGGTGGCTCGTCGATGATCTCGCTGGCCTATAGTGTCGGCATGCTGCTCGCTTTGACGCGGATGCGCCCGCGCACCGAAGTCGAGGCGATCGACGCCCACGTCGCGCGCACTTACGCGTGATGAGTACCGCGCCCCTCATCCTGCTGGCGGCGGGCGGCACCGGCGGACATCTGTTTCCGGCGGAAGCCCTCGGCGTTGCGCTGATGAAGCGCGGGCTGCGCGTCCGGCTCGTGACAGATGCGCGTGCGCTGAAATATAGCGGGCTGTTTTCGCGCGAGATGATCGATGTGGTGCCGAGCGAGACGGTGCGCTCTCGCAATCCCATCTCGCTAGCCCGCACCGCGATCATGCTCGCTGCTGGCACCGCGATGGCGCTGAACCTGATGCGCAGCCTGAAGCCAGCGGCGGTGATCGGCTTCGGTGGCTATCCGACTGTGCCGCCACTGTTTGCCGCGCGTCTGTTCGGCATTCCCACCCTCATTCACGATTCCAACGCCGTGATGGGCCGCGCCAACCGCATGCTGTCCGGCAAGGTCAGCGCGATCGCGACGTCGTTGCCCGGTGTGCTCGACCGCGATTCCGAATTGTCGAAGAAGACCACCACCACGGGCACGCCGATGCGCCCGGCGATCCTCGCCGCTGCTGCCGTCCCCTATGCCGCGCCAGATCTCACCGGGCCATTCCGCTTGCTCGTTGTCGGCGGCAGCCAGGGCGCGCGCATCATGGCTGATATCGTGCCGCCGGCGATCGAACGTCTCGAGCCCGCGCTGTGGAATCGACTCATCCTCACACAACAGGTGCGCGACGAAGACATGAGCCGCGTGCGTGCCGTTTACGACAAGCTCAAGATCAAGGCCGAACTCGCGCCGTTCTTCAGCGATCTCCCCGCGCGTCTCGCATCGAGCCAACTTGTGATCTCGCGCTCCGGTGCGGGCACCGTCGCCGAACTTGGCGCCATCGGCCGTCCGTCCATTCTGGTGCCGCTGCCCGGTGCGCTCGATCAGGATCAGTTCGCCAATGCCGGCGTGCTTGCGGATGCCGGCGGCGCACTCCGCATTGCACAGAGTGATTTCACGCCGGATCGTCTGGCGGCTGAAATCTCGGCGCTGGCCGGCGAGCCGGCGCGGTTGACCACGATGGCCTCAGGCGCGCGCAAGGTCGGCAAGCTCGACGCGGCAGAGCGGCTGGCGGATCTGGTGATGAAGGTGGCGAAGATTTAGCCGTTTACTCCGTCATTCCGGGGCGCACGAAAGCGGCGAAGCCGCTGCAGTGCGAACCCGGAATCCCGAGATGAGTCCACCTCTCCGCGGTCCGGGATTCAGAGGTGATAAACATTTCCGGATTCCGGGTTCACGCCGGCCCGCTGTGCGGTCCGACGTGCCCCGGAATGACGAGTCACACCCTCACACTCTCCACCAGATAATCCAGAAACGCCCGCACCCGCGCCGGCAACTGTCCGCCATGGCCGACGAACACGGCGTGGATCGGTTCGATGTCGCCGGGATTGAACGCTTCGAGCACCGGCACCAGCCGGCCGGCTTTGATATCAGCCTCGACATGAAAACGGGCCAGCCGCGCGACGCCCATGCCGGCCACGGCGAGGTGCTGCATCGCTTCGCCGTCGCTGACGAGGGCATTGCCTGACGGCATCACGGCGATTGTCTCGCCGCCGATCTTGAACGGCCAGCCGTTTTCCCACTTGGCGAAGCCGAAGCGCAGCAGATTATGGTCAGCGAGATCGTCCGGCGTCTTCGGCGTGCCGCGTTCAGCGAGATAGCCGGGCGCGGCGACCACGACCATCCGGCTCTCGCCGAGTTTGCGTGCCAGCAGTCGTGACTCGCGCATCATGCCGACGCGAATGGCGACATCGGCGCGCTCTTCCAGAAGATCCACCACGAGATCCGTCAGAACGACCTCGACCTTGATGTCCGGATAGCGCTTCGCAAAACCGGGCAGCAGCGGCAGCAGGAGACGCAGGCCGAAGGGCACGCTGGTATTGACGCGCAGCAGGCCGCTCGGCGTCGCGCCGATGGCAGCCTCGCGTTCGGCGGCGCTGATCTCGTCGAGAATGCGCAGCGCGCGCTCATAGAAGGCGCTGCCTTCCGGGGTGAGCTGAAGCTTGCGCGTCGAGCGGTTGATCAGCCGCACGCCAAGCCGCGCTTCCAGCCGCGCCACCAGTTTGCTGACGGCAGAGGGGGTCATCCGGAAGGCCCGCGCCGCCGTCGAAAAACCGCCGAGCTCGACCACCCGGGTGAACACTTCCATCTCGCCGGAGCGGTTGACGTCGAGTCGTGACATCTGGCTTCAATCTATTGAGTGAATTCAATTCACAAATATTGTGCCTATGCCACGTCTATCTCATCAATATCAGGAGGTCCACATCTCCCGTTATCGGGCATTCGGCCCGGCCAGTCACGGGACACGATCATGCCTCTCGCACTTTACGCGCTTACCGCCGGCGCCTTCGGAATTGGCGTCACTGAATTCGTCATCATGGGTCTCCTGATCGAGGTTGGCGGCGACCTCGGCGTGTCGATCCCGGCAGCGGGCCTGCTGATTTCAGGCTATGCGCTGGGTGTCGTGCTCGGCGCCCCGATCATGACCATCGCCACCAGCCGCTGGCCGCGCAAAACCGTGCTGCTGGTGCTGATGGGCATCTTCACGCTGGGCAATCTCGCTTGCGCCCTGGCGCCGGATTACTGGAGCCTGATGGCCGCGCGCGTGTTGACGGCCTTCGCCCATGGCACGTTCTTCGGCGTCGGCTCCGTGGTGGCGACGAGCCTCGTGCCCGAGAACAAGAAGGCGTCGGCGATCTCCATCATGTTCGCCGGCCTGACGGTGGCGACCATTCTCGGGGTGCCGTTCGGGACCTGGCTCGGGCAGGGCTATGGCTGGCGCGCGACCTTTTACGCGGTGACGCTGGTGGGAATGGTTGCGATGGTCGCAGTGGCGCTGCTGGTGCCTGACGTGAAGGCGCCAGAAGAACACAGCAAGCTGTCCGACGATCTCGCAGTGCTGGCGCGGCCCAAGGTGCTGCTCGGCCTGCTCACAACAATTCTGGGCTGGATCGGCATCTTCGCGCTGTTCACCTATGTCGCGCCAATCCTGACCAAGATTTCCGGCTTTTCGGATGCTGCCGTATCGCCGATCCTGCTGGTGTTCGGCGCCGGCGCCATCGTCGGCAATCTCGCCGGTGGACGTCTTGCCGATCGCTGGCCGGCGGGCAGCGTGTTCGGCAGCCTGCTGGCCTTGGCCGTGGTACTTACGCTGACCACCTTCGCCGCGCACAGCCAGGTTGCTGTCGTCATCGCCATTGCGCTGCTCGGTGCCACGGCCTTTGCGACCGCGGCGCCGCTGCAGATGGCCGTGCTGCGCAAGGCCGAAGGCGCCGGCCAGAGTCTCGCATCGAGCTTCAACATTGCCGCGTTCAACCTCGGCAACGCCA
Source organism: Tardiphaga sp. 42S5 (assembly GCF_034044155.1). Lineage (NCBI taxonomy): Bacteria > Pseudomonadati > Pseudomonadota > Alphaproteobacteria > Hyphomicrobiales > Nitrobacteraceae > Tardiphaga > Tardiphaga sp. 42S5. Next base: position 2,960,240 of record NZ_CP139027.1, read on the forward strand.
TCGGCGCCTGGCTTGGCGGCGCGGTGATCGCGCATGGCGGTCTGAACGCGGTGCCATGGGTCGCGGCGCTGGCGCCGTTGGCCGGGGTTGCCGTGGCGGTCTATGCCAATCGTGCGGATCGCGCACCGGCGCCGGTTCCAGCACCGGCGGAGTAGGCGCTGGAGGCGGATTCGCCTGATCCGCAAGCCAAATTTCCATCTTTTTCGTCATGGTCGGGCTTGTCCCGGCCATCCACGTCTGTTTGAAGGAGTCATCTGTTCAAACAAGACGTCGATGCCCGGCACGTCCAAGTGAAGTTTGCTTCGCGGTGGCTTGGTATGACGAAAGATAGAGACGCTCCATGAGACTGCCGCGCGAGATCGGACCCATTCACTTTGTCGGTATCGGCGGCATTGGCATGAGCGGCATCGCCGAGGTGCTGTGCAATCTCGGCTACACCGTGCAGGGCTCGGATGCCTCTGAAAGCGCCAACGTTAACCGTCTGCGTGAAAAAGGCATCACCATCCATGTCGGCCACAAGGCCGACAATGTGTCGGGCGCCGACGTGCTCGTGGTCTCCACCGCAATCAAGCGCGACAATCCGGAACTGATGGCTGCGCGAGCCCAGCGCATTCCCGTCGTCCGCCGCGCCGAGATGCTCGCCGAATTGATGCGCCTCAAGTCCTGCGTCGCGATCGCCGGCACCCATGGCAAGACCACGACCACGTCGATGGTCGCGGCGCTGCTCGATGCCGGCGAACTCGATCCCACCGTGATCAATGGCGGCATCATCAATGCCTATGGCACCAATGCGCGTCTCGGGGCCGGTGAGTGGATGGTTGTGGAGGCCGACGAGAGCGACGGCACCTTTTTGAAGCTCCCGGCCGATGTCGCCATCGTCACCAATGTCGATCCCGAACATCTCGATCACTTCAAGACCTTCGATGCCGTGCAGGATGCGTTCCGCCACTTTGTCGAGAACGTGCCGTTCTACGGCTTCGCCGTGATGTGCATCGATCACCCCGTGGTGCAGAGCATCGTCGGCAAGATCGAAGATCGCCGCATCATCACTTACGGACAGAACCCGCAGGCCGATGCGCGGCTGGTCGATCTGAAGCCCGCCAATGGCGGCTCAAGCTTCAAGGTCGCGTTCCGCGATCGCAAGGCCGGCACTGCCCATGAGATCGACAATCTGCTGCTGCCGATGCCCGGTCGTCACAATGCGCTCAATGCCACGGCGGCGATTGCCGTCGCTCACGAACTCGGCATGTCCGATGAGGCGATCCGCAAGGCCATTGCCGGCTTCGGCGGCGTCAAGCGCCGCTTCACCAAGACCGGCGAGTGGAACGGCGTCACCATCATCGACGATTACGGCCATCACCCCGTGGAGATTTCCGCCGTGCTGCGCGCCGCGCGTGAAAGCACCGCAGGCAAGGTCATCGCCGTGGTGCAGCCGCATCGCTTCACCCGCCTGCAGTCGCTGTTCGAGGAATTCTGCACCTGCTTCAACGATGCCGACACGGTCATCGTCGCCGACGTCTATCCCGCCGGCGAAGCGCCGATCGAGGGCATCGATCGCGATAATTTCGTGCTCGGTCTGCGCGCCCACGGCCATCGCGAGGTGATTCCGCTGCAGGAGTCGGCTGCGCTGGCAGGACTCGTGGCCGGCGTTGCGAAACCGGGCGATACAGTCGTGTGCCTCGGCGCCGGCAACATCACGCAGTGGGCCTATGCGCTGCCGGGCGAATTGAAGGCGCTGGGGTAAGCGTGGCCAGCTTCCCCGACATCACCCCCGATCTCAGATCCGCGATGCCCGATCTGCGCGGGCGGTTGCTTGCCAATGAATCCCTGGCGCCGCTGACATGGTTTCGTGTCGGCGGTCCCGCGCAGGTGTTGTTCACGCCAGCCGATGAAGACGACCTCGCTTACTTCCTGTCGAAGCTGCCGAGCGATATTCCGGTCACCGTCGTCGGCGTCGGCTCCAATCTCATCGTGCGCGATGGCGGGCTCAACGGCGTCGTCATTCGCCTGAGCCCGCGCGGCTTCGGTGCGACGTCAGCCGAAGGCGACATCGTCAGCGCCGGCACCGCCGCGCTCGACAAGCGCGTGGCGGAAACGGCGGCAGCGGCGAATGTCGGTGGGCTGGAATTCTACTTCGGCATTCCCGGCTCCATCGGCGGCGCGCTGCGGATGAATGCCGGTGCCAATGGCAGCGAGACCAAGGACGTGCTGTGTGAGGCCACCGGCATCGGCCGCGATGGCAAAAAGCACGTCTTCGATAATGCCGGCATGCAGTTCGTCTATCGCAATTCCGGTGTAGATCCGTCGATCATTTTCACGTCAGCGAGATTCCGCGGAACGATCGCAGAGCCCGCAGCCATTCGCGCGCGGATGGACGAGGTACAGGCGCATCGCGAGACCGCGCAGCCGATCCGCGAAAAGACGGGCGGTTCGACCTTCAAGAACCCGCCCGGTCACAGCGCGTGGAAGCTGGTCGATGCCGCTGGCTGCCGCGGGCTGCGCGTCGGCGGCGCGCAGGTGTCGGAGATGCACTGCAATTTCCTGATCAACACCGGCGATGCCACGGCGAGCGATATCGAAACGCTCGGCGAGACCGTGCGTGCGCGTGTGCTGGCGCAATCGGGCATCGACCTGCATTGGGAAATCAAGCGGATCGGCGTCGCGCCGTAACGCTATATGTTTGACGCGTTTCCTTAATGCGAACCGGCAGCCACTTCGCTCGGAAACGCTCTAGCTGCTATTTCGGCGGTGGCGGGAGTGCCGACGCCGGTCCGGCCTCGCTGATGCTCAGCAGATTTTCCAGCGGCGCAGGGGCGACGCGGAAGGCGCCGTCGAACGGATGCTCCTGCAACGCGATAATGCCGAGAGCGACGATGGCGCCGCTGGCGAACACCGTGAGCGCCGCGAGCATGGCCCGCGGACGTTCCAGATGCACCAGCGCCAGCGCCAGTTGTGTGATCAGCCCGAGCAGCAGGACCGACGTCCATTTCAGATCGTTAGTGTGGTCGGTCGACAGGCTGAGCCGGTCGTTGCGCGCGGTCCCGGCGCGGATCGAGGCGCCCATCAGCGCCCCATGCACGGTGTTGCTGGCGTCGCGCGTGATGGCGGGATCGCTGATTTCGCGCAGCAGGCTGTCATAGGCCACATCGGTGCGCGGCGATTTCAGGCCGAGCAGCATTGCCGGCCATTCCTCCGTCACTTCCGACGTCACATAGGCCTTCAGCGCGGTGCGTATGGTGGACATGTCGGAGACCGATGCCACGCTCAGCGTATGGATATTGCGCAACTCCCCGGCCTCGATCTGAACGGCGCGGACGGCCTGGCGGTTGCGATCGCCGACGTCGCTGGCAAGGAAGCCCGTGAGCAGGCCGAACAGGATAGCCACCGAGGAAAAGAAAGGCGCGACGATGCCGTGGATGGACTTCAGCCGCATCGACAGTAGCCGGCTGGATGTCAGCCCCACGAGGATCAGTGCAACTCCGTAATAGATGGTGCCCAGCGTCGCGAAGATGCCGAAAGTAGAGAGTTCGAGCCAGGCTCTGATCATCAGGTCGCTTCCATGTCACCGCGGGGCGGGCTCGCAAAACCGCCCCCGACAAGGCATTATATGACTCGGCTAGCGTGATGCTATTGCCTTGTCGGCAGCGGTGCGATTCGCGGATGGGTTCGGAGATGACACAATGACGGAGCAGGCGAGACCTCAGCGGATCACCATCATGTTTGGTGGCCTGAACAAGGAGCGTCTGGTGTCGGTGGCCTCCGCACAGGCGCTGCATGGCGCGCTGCCCGATGCGGATCTCTGGTTCTGGGATGCCGATGACCGCGTCTACGAGACGTCGGGCACGGCGCTGCTCGCGCATGCGCGGCCGTTCGAGGACCCGTTCAAGCCTGGTGGCAGCAGCATCGGCGTGCTGACGCAGGCGCTCGACAAGGCCCAAGCCGAGAACCGTGTGCTGGTGCTCGGCATGCATGGCGGCGCTGCGGAGAATGGCGAGCTGCAGGTGATGTGCGAAATGCGCGGCATCCCGTTCACGGGGTCCGGCTCAGCATCATCCAATCTGTCTTTCGACAAGGTCGGCGCCAAGCGTTTCGCGGCCATCGCAGGTGTGCCGATCGCGGCAGGTGTCGCATTGAACGACATGGAAGCCGCGCTCGCCGAATACGGCAAGTTGATCGCCAAGCCCGCGCGGGATGGATCGAGCTACGGCCTGATGTTCGTCAATGCGAAGCAGGATCTCGTCGCCGTGCGCAATGCGGCCAAGACCGAAGACTATGTCATCGAGCCGTTCGTCGCCGGCGTCGAGGCGACCTGCGCCGTGCTCGAGCAGACCGATGGCTCGCTGATCGCATTGCCGCCGATCGAGATCATCCCGGCTGATGGCGGTTTCGACTATGAGGCGAAGTATCTCGCCAAATCGACGCAGGAGATCTGCCCCGGGCGTTTCACGCCGGAGGTTTCCGCGGGGATCATGGATTTCGCGGTGAAGGCGCACCGCGCGATGTCGTGCCGCGGCTATTCGCGGTCGGACTTCATCGTGTCGGCCAAAGGCCCAGTCTATCTGGAGACCAACACGCTTCCGGGCCTGACCAAAGCCTCGCTCTATCCCAAGGCGCTGAATGCCCAGGGGATCAGTTTCGTGGATTTCCTGAATGGGCAGATCGAGCTCGCGGTGAAGCGGGCAGGCGGGTAGGCGGCCTGCCATCTCACTCCGTGATGGCCGGGCTTGTCCCGGCCATCCACGCCTTACTTCGCTGCGAAGACGTAGATGCCCGGCACGAGGCCGGGCATGACGGAGTTTAATCGCTGGCCGCCGCACCACCCGATCCCCGCGTTAATTCTGGCAACCCGGCGATGCCAGCCATGAAGCTGCCGCAGTTCCCTCGGGCGCGTCGGCCACACCTCGGCTAAAGTCTTCCACAGCCGCATCAAATCGCGCTCTGCGCCCATCCCCTTTACACTTTGTTTACCAGGAAGGCCGAAGGTTAACGCTGGCGGCGCGTGTGCGCTTGGCTGCCGAGGCGTGAGCTTTGCGGGGATTCCGTGACGACGCGTATCGATGGAAACCCGGCCTTTTTCAAAGGCTTGAATCCATCCCGGCAGGACCGAGACGTCACTCGCGCCTCAAGTCCCGCGCCAATGCGGACGTAACCTGTGACGAGCTCGTGGTATGGATGGTGGAGGACGCCTCTCTCGGTCGGTGCGACCCTTGAGGCCCCAAGCTGATCTTAAAATGGCTGCCCTTGGGGCAGGCATTCTGCTGCGGGAGCAGCTGAGCCCGCTCGCCCGCTTCTGGGCCCGCTTTCGTGCCGCCAAGCCTGCCGTCCGCGAGCAGAGCTCCAATCGCTTCATCGCGACGCTCGAGCGTTACGCGCCGCGCCGCGTCGGCATTGCGGCCACCGTGCTGATGCTGACGGGCAGCGTTGCGCTTGGCGTGGTCAAGGGCAATCACGTCGACGAAATGGTCGAAGCTTTCAGCGATGCGCGCAATGCTGCCGCCAATGCCGCCGGCTTCCGCATTGCCTCCGTCATTCTCAACGGCCGCAAGCAGCTGACCCAGGACGAGATCCTGGCGATCGGCGGCGTCAATGGTCGCTCCTCGCTGTTCTTCCTCGATGCCGCGGCTGTTCGCGACAAGCTCAAGGCCAATCCGTGGATCGCCGACGCCAATGTGCTGAAGCTGTATCCGAACCGTTTGCAGATCGATGTCACCGAGCGCACGGCCTTTGCGCTGTGGCAGGAGGACGGTCGTCTCTCGGTGATCGCCGATGACGGTGCCGTTCTCGAAAACTACGTGTCGCGCCGCTTCATGTCGCTGCCGCTGGTGGTGGGCAAGGGCGCCGACAGTGGCGCCAGGGATTTCCTGGCACTACTCGATCGCTATCCGCAAGTGCGCTCGGTCACCAAGGCCGCGATCTTCGTCGGCGAGCGCCGCTGGAATCTCCGCCTGAAGGATGGCCTCGACATCCGCCTCCCGGAAATCGACGTCGGCAACGCGCTGGCCATGCTCAGCAAGCTCGACAAGGAAGATCGCCTGTTCTCGCGCGACATAGTCGCCATCGACATGCGGCTGTCGGATCGGCTGACCGTGCGGCTCTCGGAAGACGCCGCGAAGGCGCGCGAAGACCTGTTCAAGGCACAAGACAAGTCCAAGAAGAAGGCTGGCGCGGCATGACCGGTCTCGATCGCAACCAGGCGCCGAAAACGCGTCAGATGGCGGCCAACCGCACTGCGTTGGTGGCGTCGCTGGATGTCGGCACCAGCAAGATCGCGTGCATGATCGCCCGTCTTCGGCCATCCGCGCCGAACGAAGCCCTGCGCGGCCGCAGCCATGCGGTCGAGCTGATCGGCTACAGCCAGATCCAGTCGCGCGGCGTCAAGTCCGGCGCGATCGTCGATATGGGCGAGGCCGAGCAGGCCGTCCGTCAGGCGGTGGCGCTGGCCGAACGTATGGCCAAGGTTCGCGTCGAATCCGTTTTGCTGTCGGTCTCGGCCGGTCGCCTGCAGGGCCAACTGATTGAAGCGTCAGCCGATATCAAGGGCGGCGCCGTCACAGCGTCCGATATCGCACGTGTCACCTCGACCGGCATGCGCCACGCGACGCCGCCGGGCCGCACAGTGCTCCATGCATTGCCGGTCGGCTATTCACTCGATGGCGTGAAGGGCATTCGCGATCCCAAGGGCATGGTCGCCTCGCAGTTCGGCGTCGATATGAATGTCGTCACCGCGGACGCGACAGTCGCACGTAACCTGATGCTGGTCGTCGAGCGCTGCCATCTCAATGTCGAAGCCATGGCTGCGGCGCCCTATGTCGCAGGTCTCTCTGTTCTCACCGATGACGAGACCGATCTCGGCGCTGCGGTCGTCGAGATGGGCGCAGGTACGACAACGATCGCGACCTATTCCGGCGGACGCTTCGTGCACGCGTCGGGATTTGCGGTCGGCGGGCAACACATCACCATGGATCTCGCGCGCGGACTCGGTGCTTGCATCGCGGATGCCGAGCGAATCAAGACGTTATATGGCACGGTGCTGACGGGTGGCTCCGATGCGCGCGAACTCATGAACGTGCCGACGGCTGGTGATAACGATCGCGATTTTCCGCAGGTCGTATCCCGCGCCACGATCGCGAACATCGTGCGTCAGCGTGCCGAGGAGATTTTTGAAATGGTCAGGGACCGGTTGGCGGATTCGCCCTTCGCTGCAGAACCGCGCGCACGCGTGGTGCTGTCAGGCGGCGCGTCGCAGCTCACGGGCCTTGCCGAACTCGGCAGCCAGATTCTCGGACGGTCCGTTCGCATTGCACGACCACTCGGCTTCGGCCGGCTGCCCAATGAAGCCAAGAGCGCTTCGTTCGCGGTGCCGTCGGGACTCTTGGTCTATCCGCAATTCGCTCATCTTGAACATGTCGAACCGCGGCATACGCGGCAGCTCAAGACAGGGACCAGTGACGGTTATTTCGGAAAGGTCGGACGATGGCTTCGAGAGGGCTTCTGATGAAATTTTTCCGACCAGTGTTTTTTCCATCTCCGACGCCATCGGCCACCGGCCAATGGCATGACCACACAACGCGCGCGTAATCGAGAGGCAACCTCATGACCATCAATCTCAACGTTCCTGATATCAGCGAGCTGAAGCCCCGCATTACCGTGTTCGGTGTCGGTGGCGCTGGCGGCAACGCCGTCAACAACATGATCACCGCCGGTCTGCAGGGCGTCGATTTCGTCGTCGCCAACACCGATGCGCAGGCGCTGACCATGTCGAAGGCCCAGCGCATCGTGCAGATGGGCACGCAGGTCACCCAGGGCCTCGGCGCTGGTTCGCAGCCCGACGTTGGCGCTGCCGCCGCGCAGGAAGTCATCGATGAAATCCGTGATCACCTGACCGGCGCCAATATGGTGTTCGTCACCGCCGGCATGGGCGGCGGCACCGGCACCGGTGCAGCGCCCGTCATCGCCAAGACCGCGCGCGACATGGGCATCCTCACCGTCGGCGTGATCACCAAGCCGTTCCACTTCGAAGGCCAGCGCCGCATGCGCACGGCCGAAGCCGGCATTGCCGAGCTCCACAAGGTGGTCGACACGCTGTTGATCATCCCGAACCAGAACCTGTTCCGGGTCGCCAACGAGAAGACCACCTTCGCCGACGCTTTCGCGATGGCCGACCAGGTTCTCTACTCGGGCGTTGCCTGCATCACCGACCTGATGGTCAAGGAAGGCCTCATCAACCTCGACTTCGCCGACGTGCGCGCAGTCATGAAGGAGATGGGCAAGGCGATGATGGGCACCGGCGAAGCCACCGGTGAGAAGCGCGCGCTGACCGCAGCGGAAGCTGCGATCGCCAACCCGCTGATCGACGATAGCTCGATGAAGGGCGCCCGCGGCCTGCTGATCTCGATCACCGGCGGCAAGGATCTGACCCTGTTCGAAGTCGACGAAGCTGCGACCCGCATTCGCGAAGAAGTCGATGCCGACGCCAACATCATCGTCGGCGCCACCTTCGACGAGAGCCTCGACGGCGTGATCCGCGTGTCGGTCGTCGCCACCGGCATCGAGCAGGCCATGCTGGCCCGCAATTCCTCGGCCCCGGTCACCACCGTGACCTCGGCCGTTGCTGCTCCTGCCGGCAACGGCGCTCCGGATGCCCGCCTGGCCGATCTGACCGCGCGTCTCCGCGCTGACAACCAGCGTCTCGCTGCCGCAGCGGCTGCCAAGTCTGCTGGCGCTCCGGCGCCCGCTGCCGCGCCCCGCGCCCCGGCGACCAGCCATGAGCGTGCCGCGCTCGCCGCCATCGCCGCTGCCGTGGCTCCGGAAGCCGCTGCGCCGCAGCAGTATGGCGACGTGATGGTACGTCCGATTGCGCAGAAGCCCTCGCTGTTCCCGGAAGCGCCGCGCCAGGAAGCTCCTGTCGAAGCGCCGATCCCCGAACAGTTCATTCCGCCATCGGCCGAACGTGCTCCGCTGCGCGCTCCGCGGATGCCGAAATTCGAAGAACTGCCGATGCCGGCCCAGAATGAGATCCGTCAGGCACGTGGCGAATCGGAAGAGGAACCGCAGAAGGCTCGCCTGTCGCTGCTGCAGCGTCTGGCCAATGTCGGTCTCGGCCGCCGCGATGAGGAAACGGAAGCGCCGGTCTCCGGTCGTCCGTCGGCCCCGCCGATGGCTCCGATGCCGCCGCTGCCCGAGCGTAAGCCACAGCGCAGCGTCGCTCAGCAGATGGGCAACGAGCCGCCGGTGTCCGAATACGCCCGCCGTCCGGCGCCGCAGGGTCTTGATTCTCATGGCCGCCCGGCACCTGTTGCGCCGGCGCCACAGGGCGACGATCATCTGGATATCCCGGCCTTCCTGCGCCGCCAGACCAGCTGACCTTTGTTACAATCGTGACGACGACAGAAGCCCCGGCTGGATCAGCCGGGGCTTTCGTTTGCGACGGGCGCCCAAAAGCGGTAGGATTTCTTAACCTATTGATAGTAAGTCATTAATCTTTACCGTCGCGCTCTGCCAAGGCTCGAAACGGCCGTGGAACCGGCAGAAATTTTGGTTAACCCCTGGCCTGATTGCGGCAAAGGTGGGGTAACAATCGGTAAAAAAGCGTGAGTTGGCGCACTTTGTGGCAGGGGTTAATGTGACTGCGACTCGGGGACTCAGGAGGCCGCAAGGTTCGACTGAGAGAGTCCCTCTCATGATGAGAGGCTACTTGGGTGGGTACCTTATGACTTTCAGCCGACAGACCACGCTTGGATCGCAAGCCACCGTTACCGGTGTCGGCGTCCATTCCGGAAAGCCTGTCAGTCTCACGCTTGGACCTGCGCCCGTCGATGCAGGTTATGTTTTTGTACGCACCGGTCTTGAAGGTGCCGATCGCGAAATCCAGGCCGACGCCAAATCCGTTATCGCCACCGAGTTTGCTACCGTGCTCGGCGATCGTGAAGGCCCAATCGTTTCCACCGCCGAACATGTTCTCGCTGCGCTGCGCGGCATGGGCATCGACAACGCCACCATCGAAGTCGATGGGCCGGAAGTGCCGATCATGGACGGCTCCGCAGCCGCCTTCGTCGCCGCCATCGATCAGGCCGGCATCGTGGAGCAGGGCGCGCGTCGCCGCTTCATTCAGGTTCTCAAACCGGTGCAGGTTGCCATCGGTGACTCGTTCGGCGAAATCCGCCCCCATGCTGCGGGCTTCCGCGCCGAAGTCGAAATCAATTTCGCCAATCCGGTGATTGGCCGCCAGAGCTACGTGCTCGATCTCAATCCCCAATCCTTCCGCCGCGATATTGCCCGTGCCCGCACCTTCGGTTGCATGAACGACGTGGCCCGCCTTTGGAGCGCCGGTTTTGCGCTCGGCGCGTCCTTCGAGAATTCCGTCGTGTTCGACGATGACAAGCTGCTCAACACCGAAGGCCTGCGCTACAGCGATGAATGCGCCCGCCACAAGGTACTCGACGCCGTCGGCGACCTCGCGCTGGCCGGTCTACCGATCCTCGGCGCCTACCGCTCGGTGCGCGGTGGCCACAAGCTCAACAATGCCGTGCTCTGCGCCCTGATGGCCGATCGTTCGGCCTGGAAGATCGTCGAAGCCGACACAGCACACGTTCAAAATGCTCCGGCCCGCCGCGGCCGCGCCAGCGCCGATGTCACCTCGGGCATGCTTGGCGGCATGATCGCCCCGGCTTTCGGCCCGGACGTTTCCTAAGATCGGGCTTTTCTGGCCTGTTTCACCCGCTGCCGGTATTGTGCGTTGCGCTTTTGCGCGGGCGCGGACCTTTGCGGGCACCGGGACATCCCCGGTAACCATAACTCCCTGTATCTCCACATCCTTCGCCTTAATCCGGGCGAAATGGCTCCGTATCCGGTTGGTTAACGGATGTCATTCGGGTAGATAGAGCACGCGGTCAAGCGAAGCTGCGGGCGCGTATCCGGTTGGTCCGTGATTGTGCGCGTACCGCGCAGACACCGCATGAAGGCGTCAGGTCTCAGATATATGTCGGCACAGCGCATTACGCTCGAATCCAGCGATTCCCTGTTCACCCGTTTCGGCCGCCAGGCGCGATTGGCCGCGGGCCTCGTCGTGCTCGCCGTGCCGCTGAGCGGCTGCGGCACCGGCGCGATCTGGGACAAGTTCGGCACCAAGGACGACACCTTCGTCGAGGAGCCCGCCGACAAGCTCTACAATGAGGGCTTGTACCTCATGAACCAGAACAAGGATCCGAAGGCCGCCGCGAAGAAATTCGAGGAAGTCGATCGTCAGCATCCGTATTCGGAGTGGGCGCGCAAGTCGCTGCTGATGTCGGCCTATGCGGCCTACGAATCCGCCGACTACGACACCTGCATCGGCTCGGCCACGCGCTACGTCACGCTGCATCCCGGCAGCCCGGATGCGGCCTATGCGCAGTATCTGATCGCCGCATCGCACTACGACCAGATCCCGGACATCTCGCGCGACCAGGGCCGCACCGAAAAGGCGATGGCTGCGCTCGAGGAAGTGGTCCGCAAATATCCGACCTCGGAATATGCGACCTCGGCCAAGAAGAAGCTGGAAGGCGCACGCGACCAGATTGCCGGCAAGGAAATGGAAATCGGCCGCTACAATCTCGACAAGCGCAATTACACCGGCGCCATCAATCGCTTCAAGACGGTGGTGACGCAGTATCAGACCACGCGTCACGTCGAGGAGGCGCTGATGCGCCTGACCGAGGCCTATATGGCGATCGGCGTGGTCGGCGAGGCGCAGACCGCCGCGGCCGTGCTTGGCCACAACTTTCCTGACAGCAAGTGGTACAAAGACGCCTACAATCTTGTAAAGTCCGGCGGTCTCGAGCCGAGCGAGAACAAGGGGTCTTACCTGAGCAAGGCCTTCAAGAGATTTGGCCTCGGTTAGGAACTGACCTCCCATGCTGGCCCGTCTGTCGATCCGTGACATTGTCCTGATCGAGCGGCTCGATATCGAGTTTTCCCGCGGTCTTGCAGTGCTGACCGGTGAAACCGGCGCCGGCAAATCCATTCTTCTCGATGCGTTTGCGCTGGCCCTCGGCGGCCGCGGCGATGCCGGCCTCGTGCGCCACGGCGTCGAACAGGGCCAGGTCACGGCCGTGTTCGATCTTGCCAAAGGCCACCCGGCACTGGCGATTCTCAAAGACAACGGTTTCGACGACGATTCCGGCGAGATGATTCTGCGCCGCGTGCAGCTGGCTGACGGCCGCACCCGTGCCTTCATCAACGATCAGGCGATCTCGGTGCAGACCATGAAGGCGGTCGGCGCGGCGCTGGTCGAGATCCACGGCCAGCACGACGAGCGCGCCCTTGTGGACGCCGCCACCCATCGCCGGCTGCTCGACGCCTTCGCCGGGCTGGAGAAGGACGTCACTGCGCTGGAGACGCTCTGGGACGCCCGCAAGTCCGCTTATGCGGCCCTTGAAAGCCATCGCGCCAATATGGAGCGTGCCGCGCGCGATGCCGATTATCTGCGCCACGCCGCCGATGAGCTGAAGAAGCTCAACCCGAAGGACGGCGAGGAGAGCAAGCTTGCGGAGCGCCGCACCGGCATGATGCAGGGCGAGAAGATCGCGGCCGACCTGCGCGAGGCGCAGGAGGCCGTGTCCGGCCATCATTCGCCGATCTCGTCGCTGGCCGCCGCCGTGCGCCGGCTGGAGCGCCGCGCCGGTTCATCGCCGTCGCTGGTCGAGCCCGCGGTGAAGGCGATCGACGTCGCCATCAACGCGCTGGAAGAAGCCGACCAGCATCTTGCCGCCGCGCTCATCGCCGCCGATTTCGATCCTGCGGAACTCGAGCGCATCGAGGAACGGCTGTTCGCGCTGCGCGGCGCCGCGCGGAAATATTCGACACCGGTCGACGGGCTCGCCGCGCTGGCCGCAAAATATTTTGCTGATGTCGCCACCATCGATGCCGGCGCCGGCCAGCTCAAGGGTCTGGAGACCGCGGCCTCTGACGCCGACAAGAAGTATAGCGCTGCGGCGACCAAGCTTTCGGCCGCGCGCATCAAGTCCGCCGAGAAGCTCAACAAGGCCGTGATCGCCGAGCTCGGCCCGCTCAAGCTCGAACGTGCGAAATTCATCACCCAGGTCGACAGCGATGCGGCGACGCCGGGCCCGCACGGCATCGACCGTGTCGAATTCTGGGTTCAGACCAATCCCGGCACCCGCCCCGGCCCGATGATGAAGGTCGCCTCCGGCGGCGAACTCTCGCGCTTCCTGCTGGCGCTCAAAGTTGTGCTCTCCGACAAGGGCTCCGCGCCGACTTTGGTGTTCGACGAAATCGACACCGGTGTCGGCGGCGCGGTGGCCGACGCCATCGGCGCCCGCCTGGCGCGACTCGCCGGCAAGGTCCAGGTGATGGCCGTCACCCACGCCCCGCAGGTGGCGGCGAGGGCCGACCAGCATCTGCTGATCTCCAAGGACGCCCTCGATAAGGGCAAACGCGTGGCGACGCGCGTCAACACGCTGGCGGAGGATCACCGCCGCGAGGAAATCGCGCGTATGCTGGCGGGCGCGGAGATCACCGCCGAAGCGCGGGCCGCGGCGGAGCGGCTGCTCAAGGGCGCGGCGTAAAAACGCGCGCAGTTGGGCCTCACACTGTCATTCCGGGGCGCTCGCCTCTTGGCGAGCGAACCCGGAACCGCGACGTGCACCTTGTTTCACCATTGTACTCCGTCATGCCCGGCCTTGTGCCGGGCATCCACGTCTTTACAACAGCGCTTCAAGGCGTGGATGGCCGGGACAAGCCCGGCCATGACGAACATCGGTGACCGCGTATGGCAAAACCCGCAAAAACTACCCCTGACATCTCCACGTTCACGAAGCCCAAAGCGAAGATCGAGCTGATGCGGCTGTCGCTGGAGATGGAGGCGCACAACAAGCGCTACTATCAGGACGACGCGCCGACGGTGTCGGATGCGGACTACGACGCGCTGCGTCGCCGGGTCGAGGCGATCGAAGCCAAATTCCCCGATCTCGTCACCGGCGCGTCACCGACACAGACGGTCGGCGCAGCGCCCGCGCGCGGCTTTGCCAAGGTGCAGCATGTGGTGCCGATGCTGTCGCTGGGCAATGCGTTCAGCGATGAGGAAGTGACCGAGTTCGTGGAGCGCATCCAGCGCTTCCTCAAGCTCGATGAAATCCCCGCCATTGTCGCCGAGCCGAAGATCGACGGTCTGTCGCTGTCGCTGCGCTACGAGAATGGTGAGTTGATCCGCGCCGCCACGCGGGGCGACGGTTTCACCGGCGAGGACGTCACCGCCAATGTCCGCACCATCAAGGACATTCCAACGACGCTGAAAGGCAAGCACATCCCTGCCGCCTGCGAGCTGCGCGGCGAGGTCTATATGCTGAAGAGCGACTTCCTCGCACTCAACAAGAAGCAGGAAGAGGCTGGCGACACGGTCTTTGCCAATCCCAGAAATTCTGCGGCCGGCTCGCTGCGCCAGAAGGACGTGGCGATCACGGCGTCACGTCCGCTGAAATTCTTCGCCTATGCCTGGGGAGAGATGTCGGACTATCCGATGGATCAGCCGACCCAGCATGCGATGATCGACTGGCTTCACAAGGTCGGCTTCACCGTCAATCCCGAGATCACCTCGTGCAAGAGCGTCGACGAGGCGCTCGCCTTCTATCGCCGCATCGGCGAGATCAGGGCCAAGCTCGGCTACGACATCGACGGTGTCGTCTACAAGGTCGACCGCATCGACTGGCAGGCGCGATTGGGTTTTGCCGGCCGCGCGCCGCGCTGGGCGATCGCGCATAAATTCGCGGCTGAGCAGGCGACCACGGTGCTGGAAAAGATCGACATCCAGGTCGGCCGCACCGGCGCGCTGACGCCGGTGGCGCGGCTGACGCCGATCACCGTCGGCGGCGTCGTGGTGTCGAATGCGACGCTGCACAATGCCGATTACATCAAAGGCATCGGCAATGACGGCCAGCCGCTGCGCGACGGCGTCGATATCCGCGAAGGCGACACCGTCATCGTGCAACGCGCCGGCGACGTCATCCCGCAGGTCGTCAATGTCGTCCTCGACAAGCGCCCGAAGAGCGCAAAGCCGTATGAATTTCCCACCAAGTGTCCGGTCTGCGGCAGCCATGCGATCCGCGAGAATGACGAAGTCGTCACACGCTGCACCGGCGCGCTGGTATGTCCGGCGCAGGCGGTCGAGAAGCTCAAGCATTTCGTCTCGCGCCTCGCCTTCGACATCGACGGGCTCGGCGACAAGCAGATCCAGGAATTCTACGACGAGGGCATCATCATGCATCCCGTCGATATCTTCACGCTGGCCAAACGCGACGAACGCAACACCAAGAAATTGCGCGACCGCGAAGGTTATGGCGAGACCTCGGTGCGCAACCTGTTCGCCGCCATCGATGACCGCCGCAAGATCGAGCTCAATCGCCTGATCTTTGCGCTCGGCATCCGCCATATCGGCGAAGGCAATGCCAAGCTGCTCGCGCGCCACTATGGATCATTCACCGCGTTCCGCGATGCGATGCTCGCGGCTGCTGCGGGGCAGGGTGCGGAAGGCAATACGTCGGAAGCCTATGCCGATCTCAACGCCATCGACGGCGTCGGTGAAATCGTCGCGGACGCGGTGGTCGAGTTCTTCGCCGAGAAACGTAACGTCAAGGCGCTCGACGAATTGCTCGGCGAGATCGAGGTGCTCGATGTCGCACGGGCGAAGACCGATACGCCGGTCGCGGGCAAGACCGTGGTGTTCACGGGCTCGCTGACCAGGTTCACGCGTGATGAAGCCAAAGCCGGTGCCGAGCGCCTCGGCGCCAAGGTCGCAGGCTCGGTGTCGAAGAAGACGGACTATGTCGTCGCGGGTGAGGACGCCGGTTCGAAGCTCACCAAGGCACGCGATCTCGGCGTGGCGGTGCTCACGGAAGACGAGTGGCTGGCGCTAATCGGGGGGTAAAGACCCGCACGGTCATTCCGGGGCGTGCGCCGCCGGCAAAGCCGGCAGAGCACGAACCTCGATCCACACTCGTCATTCCGGGGCGCATGAAAGCGGCGGAGCCGCTGCAATGCGAACCCGGAATCCCGAAGTGTTTTGCTGAACATGTCGAGATTCCGGGTTCGCCTGCGCGAAGGCGCGCAGCCGCCCCGGAATGACGAGTGGTGGGCGGGCGCAAAGCCCATAAACATTTTTTCCTATCAATCATTGACTCCATCCCCATCAGGTTTATATTCCCTTCCGTCCTGCCCCACCGAGAGGGGCGAGCGCGATCGTCACGTTCGCGGGGCAGGATGCGGTGGACGCCGGAGATGCGGCGTCATGCGGCGTTACGCGGTTTGGGGGTGACGTCTGTCTTCGGGCAGGACGGATCTGCGCCAGCACTGCCACTGGCAAGGAGACGGCCGATCTTCGGATGGACAGACCCCTGGACAGTGTGACGGACGACCAAGTCAAAACGCGTTCGGCCCAGTCGCTTGAGGCTCCCTTCCCATCGCCTTGGGACTTTAATTCGCGATCGGAGCGTTCGTCGAGGCAAAGTGCAAGCAACCGAAAAAACACCGCAGGCGGAACGCCGGGCACTTGCTCGGCGCCTCCGAAAGTCCTGATGCATTATCCTTGCGGAAGACCGCATCGCATCAGGCCCAAGGGTGCAACGGGCACCCGGCGTTCCGCACGCCCTCTCACAAGAGGGTGGGAATGCAGGAGACGACGGCGCCCCCGCGCCGCAAACAATGGGGGCGATGACGCATGCCTGCAGAGCAGTGGCTGTTTGACAGTTGAATCTGAACTAGCGTGACGCGCGAACGCCAAAACCAAACGCCGTCATGCCCGGCGCATGCCGGGTATCCACGCCTTGGCCACAAAAGAAGACGTGGATGGCCGGAACAAGTCCGGCCATGACGAACGAGAGAGTGATACGTAGGATGGGTAGAGCGCAGGCGCGTTTGCGCCGAAGCGAAACCCATCAATTGCAAGCCAGGAAAGCGATGGGTTTCGCGAAGACGCTCTACCCATCCTACGCGATCACAACAATCCCGTTTCTTCGCCTTCGGCCTGTTCGATCAGTTCTTCTGTCACCACGGTCTTACGGCGGGGGACCAGAAAGATCATCGCGGCTGCGCAGCCGCAGGACAGCACCACGAGCGCGATGTTGAGCGGCACCGGTGTTGCGAAATGGCCGCCGAGCCACGCGCCGAATTGCGAACACAGCGAGCCCAATCCCATCTGCAGGAAGCCCATCATGCCGGATGCCGTGCCCGCGGCCTGCGGGCGAATGCTGAGCGCGCCAGCAGCGCCGTTCGACATCACGAAGGCATTGCCGAACATCACGATCATATGGGTGAGGAACAGCCAGGCCGGATTCTGGTTCAGCCCGGTGAGGCCCCAGACCACATTGAGCATGGCGCCGCCGAACTGCAGCGCGAGGCCAAACCAGATCAGTTGTTCGATGGTCCGACGCGGCGCGAAGCGAACGCAACACAGATTGCCGACGAGGTAAGCGAGGCCGGAGGTCGCGAACCAGGCGCCATATTCGGCCGATGTCCGGCCCATCTGCGTGACCACCACATAAGGGCCGCCGCCGGCAAAGGTGAAGATGATCCAGGAGGCGACGACATAACAGAGGAGATAGCCGATGAAGGTCCGGCTGCGCAGCAGGACGCGGGAGTCGGCGATGAGGCCGCCGCCGGCCGCGTCGCTGGTAGCGCGCCGTCTTGTCTCCGGCAGAAAAAAAGCGATGGCCAGTGTCACGACAACAGACGAAGCGGTGACGACATAGAAGATCGCGCGCCAGCCGAAGCCGGTTTCGAGCAGGCCGCCGGCCAGTGGGCTCAGCATCTGCGCGATCATCATCACGGCGATGACGAGGCTGATCATCGCGCCGACGCGCTCGCGCGGATAGAGATCCCTGATGATGGCGCGGCTCATCACCATGCCCGTTGCGCCGCCGAGCGCCTGAAAGAACCGTGCGGCGATCAGCTGCGGCAATGTGAGCGCAAAGCTACTGCCGATGCCGGCGATCACCATCAGGCCGAGACCGGCAAGCAGCACCGGGCGCCGGCCGAATTTATCGGACAATGGCCCCATGATGAGCTGCGAGAAGGCGAGCCCGACCATGTAGAGCGACACCGTCATCTGCGCGATGGAGATATCGGCTTCGAAGGTGCGCGCGAGTTCGGGCAGCGCCGGCACCAGCATATAGAGTGAGATCGGCGCGATGCCGGTCATCACCACCAGCAACAGCAGCATCACCCGCGATTTGGAGAGGTCGACGGCGTCGACTTTTGGAAAAGGCCGGTTGTAATTCACGTGGTGGCTGTTCTCTCGCTATTGCGGCTGTGTCAGCGGCTCGGTCGCCGCTTCGAGCCAGACGCGCGTCGCTTCATCGTCGAGCAGCGGCATCACCTCGCGGCGAACGCGGGCGTGATAGTCGTTGATCCATTTCAGTTCGCGCTTGCTGATGCGATGCGCATTGATCAGCCGGCGGTCGATCGGCGCCAGCGTCAGCGTTTCGAATTCATTCATCGGGTGCTCGGCGCCCTCGATATGGGCCTCGACCACCAGTTCGAGATTCTCGATGCGAATGCCGAAAGCGTCGGTCTTGTAGTAGCCGGGCTCATTGGAGAGGATCATGCCGCGCTTGAGCGGCGTGGTGCCAAGCTTGGAGATCCGCGCAGGGCCTTCGTGGACCGAGAGATAGCTGCCGACGCCGTGGCCGGTGCCATGGGCGAAGTCGAGGCCGGCATGCCAGAGGAACTGGCGCGCCAGCGTATCGAGTTGTGCGCCGGTGGTGCCATCGGGAAACGCCGCGCGCGCAATGGCGATATGGCCGCGTAGCACGCGGGTGAAGCGGTCGCGCATCTCGTCAGTCGGCTCGCCAATCGCAATGGTGCGGGTGACGTCGGTGGTGCCGTCCTCATATTGCGCGCCGGAATCGATTAGCAACAGATCGCCGAGCGCAATACGGCGATTGGTCTTGCGGGTGACGCGGTAATGCACGATGGCGCCGTTCGGCCCGGTGCCGGCAATGGTCGGAAACGAGACATCCTTCAGCGCGCCGGTCTGGCGGCGGAATGTCTCCAGCGCCTCGACGGTGTCAATCTCGGTGAGCTTGCCCTTCGGCGCCTCGCGGTCGATCCAGGCGAGAAAGCGCGCCAGCGCCACAGCATCGCGGCGATGCGCGGTCTGTGTGCCCTTGATCTCGACGGGATTCTTCACTGCCTTGAGCAGAGCGATGGGATCATTGCCGCGCACGGGCTTGCCGCCCGCGCCTGTGATCAAGCGGCTCAGTGCATCGGCGGCGGTCGCATTGTCGAGCGCAATGGACGCGCCGGAGGCAGCGAGCTCTGTGAGCGCCGATGTCAGCGCATCCGGCTCCTGCACATCGGCCGAGACTTCCAGATGGTTGCGCGTGCTGTTGGAGAGCTTGCGGTGGTCGATGAAAATCTGCGGCCGGCCGTGTTTCGGTACCAGCGCATAGGACAGCGGCAGCGGCGTATGGGAGACGTCCGCGCCGCGGATGTTGAAGGTCCAGGCCACCGCGTGGGAATCCGAAAGCACCAGCGCATCGACGCGCAGGCGCTCCATCTCGCCGCGGATCTGGGCGAGCTTGTCGGCTTCGGAAACGCCGGCATGGTTGAGCGGGTGAATCGATACCGCGCCGAGCGGCGGCGCCGGGCGCTCGGCCCACACCGAATCGAGCGGATTGCTGTCGACCGCGACGAGTTCGGCGCCGGCCTTGGCGCAGGCGGTAGCTAGCCGCTCTGCTGCCGCAGAAGTGTGCAGCCACGGATCAAATCCGAGGCGATCTTCGGGCTTGAGGTGATCCGTGAGCCAGCTCTCCGGCGGCGGCTCGACCAGCGACTGGATGCTCCACGCATTCACATCAACTTGTTTGGCCGCCTGCAGCGTATAGCGGCCGTCGACGAACACGGCGGCCTCCTGCAGCAGCACGATCGCCATGCCGGCCGATCCGGTGAAGCCGGTAAGCCAGGCGAGCCGCTCGTCGGAGGGCGGCACATATTCGTTCTGCTGCTGATCGGCGCGGGGAATCACGAAGCCTGTCAGTTTCCGGCGCAGCAATTCCTCGCGAAATGCAGCCAGCCGCGCAGTCAGCGCCACGCCGCTTTCGGGCTCTTCAAACGTCTGGAAATGGGCTTCGAACATCGCGCGATCATCCTATGGGTGCGCTGTCAGGCCTGCAATCGAGGGGCAGGGTTGCGCAGATTTGGCACAAGTTATGCTTGAAATTTGGCAGTTGCGTTCAACCGGATGGAACAATGTCCCCCGACTTGTGTTGTCGGGGCGATGCTTGGCCATCCAGAGTGTCTCAACTCAACGAAGAGGGGATACACAATGCCTGCTTTTACGTTCGAGAAGATTTCGCCGCCCGCCTCGCCTGGCCATTCCCAGCCCACCCAGCAGATTCAGTCCACCCAAACCCAGCCCAATCAGCCAAATCAACGTAGCGGCATCGTCCAGATTCTGGGCCGTTTCGTCGAAGCCCGCGTGACGCGCGCCGAGCGGCTGGAAAATGCAACGCTTCGTCGCCGCGACGTGCCTCCCCCGAAGTAGCAAAATCAGCCGTCAGCTTTAGCCAGATAGCCCGTCGTTATTCCGGAGTTCGGAAAATGGCGAAAGGCGTGTCAGCCTGCGCGTTGCATCAACAGGCTGCTCCAGCCTTCGATGATCTGATGCTTGCGGAGCACAAGACCGCGGGCGCGATACGCGGCGATCACGCTCATCGCCTGATGTGGCAACAGCCCGGACAGGATCACCATGCCATTGCGGGTGAGGTGTCGTGTCATATCTGTGGACATCGCCCGCAGCGGATTGGCGAGGATGTTTGCGAGGATCAGGTCAAACGGCGCGCGATCGCCGAAAGCCGGCGAGGAAAAGCCCGTTGCGCAAACAGTATCGACGAGATTACCGACGCCGTTGAGCCGCATATTCTCGCGTGCCACCCTCACAGACATCGGGTCGATATCGGTCGCCAGCACGCGGCGTTTCGTGGCCTTGGCAGCAGCGATGGCCAGCACACCTGTGCCGGTACCCAGATCGAGCATCCGTTTCGGCGCTTTCGCACGCAGCACATAATCGAGATAGATGAGGCAGCCGCGCGTGGTGCCG
Source organism: Tardiphaga sp. 42S5 (assembly GCF_034044155.1). Taxonomy (NCBI): domain Bacteria; kingdom Pseudomonadati; phylum Pseudomonadota; class Alphaproteobacteria; order Hyphomicrobiales; family Nitrobacteraceae; genus Tardiphaga; species Tardiphaga sp. 42S5. The sequence continues at coordinate 2,981,325 of NZ_CP139027.1, forward strand.
TGATGGCCGGTGCCGAAAGCGAGTGCGGCTTCGATCTCGATCCCGAGTTGATTGGGCCGTACTTGGTCCCGGTCATGCTGGCCATGGACGATGAAGCGGCCGGCGCGCACTGGCACCAGACCCTTGAGGCTCTCCTTGACCCAGTCCTTGGCCTCGATGCTGTCGAACACGATGCTCGCCGCCACGGTGTCGTCCGAGGCGAGGCTGACGAGGTCGCGGATCGAGGCCTCGTCCGGCGGATCGGCGAAATGCACGGTGACATCCCAGCGGCCCTCGGGGCTCTCGAATGCAGCAATCGCGGCCTGGCCTTCCTCGAAACTCTCGGTGAGGAGATCGACGATTCGCTTGGCACTGAATTCGTCGCCGACGGCAAAGGTGGCGCGGCTGGTTCCTTGAGGTGCGGTCATCGCGGGTCCGGATCGGCGTCGTGAACAGGGTCTGCACAGCTTAGGCGCGCTTCGTACAGGGTTTATCCCCGCGGGGATACAGGGTCGATACACCGGCCGCACACAGGGTTATGAGCCGATTATACCGCTGTACTCCCGAGCTTCCGCACAGGCTTGTTCAGGACCCATCCACTGCCTATGCACAGGCTTATCCACAGGCTTATCCACAGGATGTCCTCAGCCGAACAGCGCCCGGTGGTCCCTGAGGATCGCCTTGGCCGCATTGTGGCCAGGCGCGCCCGTCACGCCGCCGCCGGGATGCGCGCCGGAGCCGCAGTGATAGAGCCCCTTCAGCGGCCCGCGATAATCCGCATGGCCGAGCATCGGGCGGGCCGAGAACAGCTGGTTCAGCGAGAGCGCGCCATGGAAGATGTCACCCCCGAGCAGGCCGAAGTCGCGCTCCAGATCGAGCGGTGACAGCGCCTGCCGGCCGATCACGCTGGCGGCAAAGCCCGGTGCATAGTCATCGACGGTCTTGATCATCAGGTCCGCGACTTCGTTCCGATGGTCATCCCACGATGCGCCGTTCGGGAGTGTCGGCGCAACATGCTGGCAAAAGAGACTGGCGACGTGCTGGCCCGGCGGGCTGAGGCTGTCATCCAGAGTGGAGGGGATCAGTACTTCGACAATCGGCTGGCGGCTCCAACCACGTTGCTTCGCATCCAACCAGGCGCGATCCATGTAGTCGAGACTCGGCGCGATGATAATGCCGGCCGAGAGATGATCGCCGTTGCCGGGCAGTGCGGTGAATGAGGGCAGCGCGTTCAGCGCGACATTCATCCGGAACGTGCCGGAGCCATTGCGCCAGTTGCGGATGCGATCGAGGAACGGCTTGGGCAGCGCATCCGCCGGCATCAGCCGTGTATACAGCAGCTTCGGATTGACGTTGGAGGCGACATATTTCGCGCGGATACTCTCGCCATTGTCGAGGATGACGCCGACGACCTTGTCGTTCTCCACGAGGACTTCGCGCACGCCGTTGTCGAGTTCGATCTGCACGCCGTGCGAGCGTGCGGCAGCGGCCATGGCCTGCGTGATCGCGCCCATGCCGCCGATGGCGTGACCCCAGACACCCTTCTTGCCGTTCACTTCGCCAAAAGCGTGATGCAGCATCACATAGGCCGAACCGGCGGCATAGGGGCTGGCATAGTTGCCGACGACGGCATCGAAGCCGAACAATGCCTTGACCAGATCATGCTCGAAAACGTCGTCGAGCATCTCGCCGGCGGAGCATGTGAACAGATCGAGCAAGACGCGTTGTTGCTCGATGCTCAGGGCGTTCAGAATCTTGGCAGTGCCCAGAGCATTGATGGCCTCGCTGATGGTGCCCAAGCCAATACCCTGCACCACATTCGGCGGCGCGCGCAGCACGAAGGCGCGCAACACATCGGCGATGATTTCGAGCTCATGCGAGAACGCGCCGATCCGCTCGGCATCGCGCGCGTTGAGCTTGGCAACCGACTGTTGCGTGCGGCCTTCGCCTGTGAGGAGATAGCTGCCGTCCGGCGCGGGAATGAAATTCTGCGCCTTGCGCTCGACGATCCGCAGGCCGTGTTCAGCGAGCTTCAGATCAGAGGCGATCTGCGGGTTGAGCAGGCTGACAGTGTAGGCCGCGACCGAATTGCGGAAGCCGGGGTGAAACTCCTGCGTCACCGCGGCGCCGCCAACCACGGAACGTCGTTCGACCACCTTCACGCGCAACCCGCTCATGGCGAGATAGGCCGCACAAGTGAGGCCGTTATGGCCGGCGCCGATGATCAAAACGTCGGTGTCTGACATGTCCGCTTCAACAAAGCCTGCTAGAGCGTTTTCGCGCGAAGCGGCGACCGGTTCGCATGAAGAAAACGCGTCAAACGAAAATAGGGCCCTCTTTATCGAAGAGGCGCGCGCGCGGCACAAGGCCGCCCGTCACGATTGTGGTTCCATAGTTAGCGCGCATTGCCCGAAACGGTGCCATATGCTCCATTCCCGCCCGCCGGTCGCCGGCCGGATTCTCGCCTTTCTGCCGCGCAATACGCTGGAGCCTTCATGAGTTCGTCGCAGCCCGTCGCCGCCCCAAACTCGGCCTCCCGCAATCGGCTTCTTCTGGTGGTTTACACCGCGGCGATCTTCACCAGTGCGCTGCTGTTATTCTCGGTGCAGCCCCTGTTCACCAAGATGGTGTTGCCGCGGCTCGGCGGGTCGCCGGCGGTGTGGTCGGTGGCGATGGTGTTCTTCCAGTCGCTGCTGCTCGGCGGCTACGCCTACGCCCACTACCTGATGCAATTGCGAAGCCGGCTGGTGCCGATCGTCGTTCATCTCCTGTTGCTGGTTGTTGCGCTGCTGACGCTGCCGCTGTCCATCGCATCGGGCTGGGGCACGCCGCCGGAGAGTGGCTATGCGTTCTGGCTGCTCGGCCTGTTCGCGGTGTCGATCGGTCTGCCGTTCTTTGCGCTTGCTGCGAATAATCCACTGCTGCAGGCTTGGTTCGTACGCACCGGTCATCCCAACGGTCACGATCCGTATTTCCTCTATGCGTCGTCGAATATCGGGAGCTTTCTCGCGCTGCTGACCTATCCGGTGCTGCTGGAGCCGATGTTTTCGCTGCGCACGCAGAACCTGATCTGGACGTCCGGCTATGGCCTACTGATCCTGCTGATCGCCGGCTGCGGCGTCTTGCTACTGAAGTCGCCGCCGATTGCGGTCATTGAACCGGGGGCTGATGCCATCGACGCGCCGGCGCCGAGCTGGGCGCTGCGTGCCCGCTGGATATTCCTCGCGGCTGTCCCGTCCGGCCTGCTGATCGCCGTCACTGCGCATATCTCGACCGACGTTGCCGCCGCGCCGTTGCTCTGGGTGCTGCCGCTGTCGCTTTATCTGCTGACCTGGGTGCTGGTGTTCCAGTCGCGGCCGCTGCTGCCGCATACGTGGATTCTCATGCTGCAGCCGCTGGCGATTGCCGGCGTCATCGTGTTGCTCGCGGTTGGCGGCGAACAGAATCTGCTGCTGACGCTCGGCGGCCATCTGCTGGCCTTCTTCATCATCGCCATGGCGTGCCATGGTGAATTGGCTCGGCAGCGTCCTGCAGCCCGCTATCTCACGGGCTACTATGTCGCATTGTCGTTTGGCGGTATGGTTGGCGGTCTGTTTGCCGGCCTCATCGCGCCGTTCACATTCTCATGGATCGCAGAATATCCGATCCTGATTGCATTTGCCGTGCTGTGTCGGCCGTCTTTGCCGGAGCGCTATTCCGGCTGGGCGCGCTGGTACTGGATCGCGCTCGTGGTTGCCGCCGTCGCATTGATCGTGCCGAGCTACACGACCGGCAAGCTGTTCACGTGGATCGATACCCAGCGCGTCTATGTCGTTAGCACCGTTGCTGTCGTCGGCATGATCGTTGCGATCCTGCTACGCGCCGACCGGCTCAAGCTCGTGGCCATCACGGTCCTCGCACTGGCGCTGATCCGTTTCTACCCGGCGGACGATGGTCGGGTCGAAACCGTGCGTAGTTTCTTCGGCGTGCACAAGATCGTGGTGACGCCGAACAACCAGTATCACGTGCTGATGCATGGCACGACGATCCATGGCGCCGAGAAATATCTTAATGACGATGGCACGCCGGTGACCGGCCGGCCGGAGCCGATCTCCTATTATTACAAGGACGGCGGCATCGGGCAGGCGATCACGGCGGTACGGGCCCGCAAGGGGGCACCGCTTCGCGTGGCAGTGATCGGACTTGGTTCGGGGTCACTGACCTGTGCATCAGCGCCGGGCGAGGACTGGAAATTCTTCGAGATCGATCAGTCGATGGTCGATACCGCCAGGGATCCGAAATATTTCAGCTACATCCAGAAGTGCGAGCCGGACGTCAAGCCGGTGATCGGCGATGCGCGGCTGACCTTCGCGAAGGAGCCTGACGGCGTCTACGATCTCATCATCGTCGATGCCTATTCGTCGGACGCGATCCCGATCCATCTGGCGACCGAGGAGGCGATGGAGATCTACAAGGAAAAGCTCGCCCCGCAGGGCGCCGTCGTCATGCATGTGTCGAACCGGCATCTCGAACTCGCCAGCGTCGTGGTCGGCATCGCCGACGCCAATGACATGAAGAGCTGGGTGTATTCGGAGGATTCCGGCCGCGACAACGAATATATCTTCTCGACCAACGTGGTCATCTCGGCCCATGACGCCGCCGATGTCGGCTCGATCGCGACGTCATCGCAATGGGCCCTGACCGAGGCGAACGACGATCAGCGGGTCTGGACCGACGATTATTCCAACGTGCTCGGCGCCGTGTGGCGCCGGCTACGGGACGGGGACAACTAACCCCTCAGTAGTCGCCGAAGAAGCCACGCGGCTGATACGGCCGCGGCGCGGAGGCCTGCGGCGGGTATTGCCGGCTATAATAGCCGCGATTGGCGTAATACTGCTGGGTCTCGGCTTCCGTCATGCGGCGATAGCCGGGAGGGGCCGGATAACGCTGACCGTCATTGCCATCGGCCGGATAGATGTAACGATCGTCATCCGTCGGCTGTACCTGACGTGCGACGCGGCGGTTCGGTGCCACGGCCTGCGGCGTGAGATCCATGGGATTGCCGGCGGCGTCATACGACGGTGAAGCAGGAGCGATATCGCGGCGGGCGACGGCAGACGGCTTCGCCGGGCGCGGGTTGCGGGCGAGGGCGACCTGTGAGGAGCCCGTCAGCGTGACGGTGGTGTTGAGCACCCCGTCAGCCTTGACCATGGCAAACAATGTTGCGGCGTTCTCGCGCGACAGTCGCACGCAGCCGTGGGAGGCCGGCGAGCCCAGGCGGTTCACGGAATCAGTGCCGTGGATGGCGTGGCCCTTTTTGGTGAAGAAGATGGCATGGGGCATTGGCGCATCGTCGAATTCCTTGGAGAAGTGATCCTCCTCCATGCGGAATGTCTGGAAGCTGCCATTCGGGGTCTCGTAGGACGGAATGCCTGACGAGGCCGGCCAGCGATATTTCTCGACGCCGTCCTGAACGACGGTCAGCTGCTGGGCATCCTTGTCGACGGTAATGGCGATCTTGGCCTGCGCAGTGCTGGTAGCGGCGAAAACAGCGAGACCTGCAAGGGTCATATAAAACGAACGCATCTTACCTTGGCCTCCGGGCCGTAACCTGTTGTACCGCCTACCGTCCCGCCTCCAATATGCATATGGGGCGGCCCGGGTGCCAGTGACAGTTTCGTGCATCCTTAATGTTGGGCTAGGCGGCACCAAGGCGGCGACCGGGCCGAAAGAGGGCTCGGCCCGACCCGAGGATGCGCGATAGGAAGCTTCTCATGAAGGCAGATGGAACCGGTTCCTAGGTCGCGCGTTGCCGTCCCACAATCGCAAGCGGCGAATTCTCGTCGCTCAGAGGGAAGCTCCAGATGACCGTTAAGACCGCTGTGTTGCCGATCAGTTCGTCGATGAAGACCCGCCTGGCATTCGCCGCGGGCGTGCTGGCTCTGGTCGCCATGCCGCATTTTGCGCAGGCGCAGGGCGTATTTCGGGGTGGTGAGCAGGGGGCCAATCAAGGTTACCGTGACGGCAATCGCGCCGCCGGACCGGTCGGCGGTGTGGTCGGTGGCGCAGTTGGCCTTGGCGTCGGCGCGGCCGTGGGCGGCGTGAAGGGTGTACTTGGAATTCCAGAAGGTCGACGGACACAGTGCCGCGGCTATTACAACCGCCATGGCAAATTCCGCTGCTATCGCTAAGCGGATATTGATTTGAAATGAAAATGGCCCGGTTCAAACCGGGCCATTTTTGTTATCAGCGATTTCAGTTTTTCAGTTTGTAGCCGGTCTTGAAAATCCACCAGACGACCAACATGCAGATCACCAGGAACATGCAGGTTACGCCGATGCTCCAGCCGACGCTGACGTCGGAGATCTCATAGAAGCTCCAGCGGAAGCCGCTGATCAGATACACGACCGGATTGAGCAGCGTGACGGTCCGCCAACCCGACGGCAGCATGCTGACGGAGTAGAAGCTACCGCCCAGGAAGGTTAGCGGCGTCACCACCAGCAGCGGGATCGCCTGCAGTTTCTCGAAACCGTCAGCCCAGATGCCGATGATGAAGCCGAACAGGCTGAACGTCACTGCCGTCAGCACCAGGAAGGTCAGCATCCACCACGGATGCAGGATGTGCAGCGGCACGAACAGTCCGGCGGTGGCCAGAATGATCAGGCCCAGCAGGATCGACTTGGTCGCAGCAGCACCGACATAGCCGAGCACGACTTCGACGTAAGACACCGGCGCCGACAGCAATTCATAGATCGTACCGGTGAATTTGGGGAAGTAGATGCCGAACGAGGCGTTGGAAATGCTCTGCGTGAGTACCGACAGCATCACGAGACCAGGCACGATGAAGGTGCCGTAGCTGACGCCCTCGATGGAGGTGATGCGCGAGCCGATCGCGGCGCCAAACACCACGAAATACAGCGAGGTGGAAATCACCGGCGAAACGATGCTCTGCAGCACGGTGCGCCAGGTGCGCGCCATTTCGAACAGATAGATGGCGCGGACAGCTCTGAAGTTCATGTTACTTCCTCACCAGGCTGACGAAGATGTCTTCGAGCGAGCTCTGTGTGGTGTCGAGATCGGAGAAGCGGATGCCGGATTCGCGGAGATCGCCGAGCAGGCTGGTGATCCCGGTGCGCTCGCTCTTGGTGTCGTAGCTGTAGATCAACTGATGGCCGTCCGCTGCCAGTTCGAGGTTGTAGTGAGCCAGGCTGGCTGGAATTTCCGTAACCTTGCCTTGCAGATACAGCTTGAGCTGCTTCTTGCCGAGCTGCTCCATCAGCTTGGTCTTTTCCTCGATCAGGATGATCTCGCCTTTGTTGATGACGCCGATGCGGTCGGCCATCTCCTCGGCTTCTTCAATGTAATGCGTGGTGAGGATGACCGTGACGCCGGCAGCGCGCAGCGTGCGCACGACTTCCCACATGCCCTTGCGCAATTCGACGTCGACGCCGGCGGTGGGCTCGTCGAGGAACAGGATTTGCGGCTCGTGCGACAGCGCCTTGGCGATCATCACGCGGCGCTTCATGCCGCCGGACAGCGTGATAATCTTGTTATCCTTCTTGTCCCACAGCGAGAGGTCTTTCAGGATTTTCTCGATCAGCGCCGGGTTCTTCGGTTTGCCGAACAGGCCGCGGCTGAAACTGACCGTGGCCCAAACCGATTCGAAGGCGTCGGTGTGCAGTTCCTGCGGCACCAGCCCGATCAGCGACCGCGCGGCGCGATAGTCCCGGGCGATGTCGTGACCATCGACCATGACCTTGCCGGAGGTGGCATTGGCGATGCCACAGATGATGCTGATCATCGTCGTCTTGCCAGCGCCGTTCGGCCCCAGCAGCGCGAAGATCTCGCCGCGGTTAATATCGAGGTCGATACCCTTCAGGGCCGTAAAGCCCGAGGCATAGCTCTTGGTCAGATTGGAGACGGAAATGATGGGTGACATCGGCGATATGATCGTTCGAAAAGGGGAAGGCAGAGGACCGGGCGGTCATACCGGGACGCACGAACGGCGCAGCCGAAACGGCTTTGTCGGGCGCGGGGTGCGTACATAGGAATGCAGATGCGCCGGCGCAATCGCGGAACAGGCGATTTTAGGGCTATTCTGCGGCTTCGTAGTCGATCTCGACAATCGTGCCACCGTCGGCCGCATCGGCAAATGCAGGGTCGCTGGTTAATTGCTCGATGGTGCGCGGCGTCGGAAGGCCGCTCGAGCCGTCCGGATTGCGCCAGTCTCCGGCCGCGTATTCGAGCGTTTCCTCGGCTTCCTCGATGGCTTCATCGAGGGTGTCTCCGGCGGTCACGATGCCGGGCAGGTCGGGAAAGGAAACGTTGAAGGTGCCGCTGGCGTCCTTCTGAATGAGCGCAATATAGACCGGCATTGTCAGACACGTTCCACGAAACTGTCGACGACCTTCTTCTCCCCCGCCTTCTCGAAGACGATGGTGAGCTTGTTGCCGTCGATCTTGGTCACATTGCCGTAGCCGAACTTCTGGTGGAAGACGCGATCCTGCAGCGTGAAGTCGGACTCCGTGCCGGTGGACTTCGCGATCAACTCGCCCTCGATAGTCATCGGCCGCTTGTTTCGCGATGAAGAAGAGCCGCCGAAAGGCGACTGGCCTTCGCTGAAGCCGCTGCCGCCCTGTCCGCCGCGCGAGCGGTTGGCCTGCGCGCGCTGCCAGCCCGGTGTCGAATAGCTCGATCCGAACGATTCCACGTTGTCGAAGCGTGATGCGCCGTAGCCGCCTGCGCCGCCCCAGCCCGAACCGCCCTTTGATTCCGTGATCTCGACATTGGCCGCCGGCAATTCATCGAGGAAACGCGACGGCATCGTCGTGTTCCAGGTGCCGTGAATGCGCCGGTTGGTGGCGAAATAGAGTTTGGCGCGGCGGCGTGCGCGGGTGATGCCGACATGGGCGAGGCGGCGCTCTTCTTCTAATCCTGCGCGGCCCTGATCGTCGAGCGCGCGCTGATGCGGAAACAGGCCTTCTTCCCAGCCGGGTAAAAATACATTGTCGAATTCGAGGCCTTTGGCGGAATGCAGCGTCATCACCGACACGGCATCCTCGTCTGCACCGCCCTCGCGGTCCATCACCAGCGAGATGTGTTCGAGGAATCCCTGCAGGTTCTCGAATTCCTCCATCGAGCGCACCAGTTCCTTGAGGTTCTCAAGGCGGCCGGCAGCATCGGCGGAGCGATCCTTCTGCCACATGTCGGTGTAGCCACTCTCGTCGAGCACGACTTCGGCGAGTTCGGTATGCGGCATCACTTCGCTTTGCTTGCGCCAGCGTTCGAAGCTCATCATCAGGTCGCGCAGGCTGCCGCGCGCCTTCGGCTTCATCTCGTCAGTCTCGACAACCTGACGTGCAGCCTCCGACAGCGGAATGCGACGCCGGCGGGCATGATCGTGCAGCATCTGCACCGTGGCATCGCCGAGGCCGCGCTTGGGCACATTGACGATGCGCTCGAAGGCGAGATCGTCGGCCGGCGAATTGATCACGCGCAGATAGGCCAGTGCATCGCGGATTTCCGCGCGCTCATAGAAGCGCGGGCCGCCGATGACCCGATAGGGCAGGCCGAGCGTGACGAAGCGGTCTTCAAATTCGCGCATCTGGAACGAGGCGCGCACCAAAATGGCGATGTCGTTGAGCTTATTGCCTTCGCGCTGCAACTGCTCGATCTCTTCGCCGATGGCACGGGCTTCTTCTTCTGAATCCCACGAACCGGTGACGGTGACCTTCTCGCCATCGACGTCCTCGGTGCGCAGCGTCTTGCCGAGACGTCCCTCGTTGTGTGCGATCAGATGCGAGGCCGCAGCAAGGATATGGCCGGTTGAGCGGTAGTTGCGCTCCAACCGGACGACCTTGGCGCCGGGAAAATCATGTTCGAAGCGCAGGATGTTGTCGACCTCGGCGCCGCGCCAGCCGTAGATCGACTGGTCGTCGTCGCCGACGCAGCAGATGTTCTTGAGCGGCACGGCCGGTTTGCTGTCTGCCGATGGGGCGTCCGCTTCCGGCAGCAAGCGCTGACCGGGCGCCTGCGACAGCAGCCGCAGCCACAGATACTGCGCGACGTTGGTGTCCTGATATTCGTCGACGAGGATATATTTGAAGCGTTGCTGATACTGCTTCAGCACATCCGGATGCTCGCGGAACAGCCGGATACATTCCAGCAGGAGGTCGCCGAAATCCGCAGCGTTGAGTGTCTTTAACCGGTCCTGATAGGCGGCATAGAGCTTGCCGCCCTTGCCATTGCCGAACACGGCGGCTTCGCCTGACGGCACCTGCGATGGCGTTAGTCCGCGGTTCTTCCAACCGTCGATCAGGTTGGCCAGCATTCGCGCCGGCCAGCGCTTGTCGTCGATATTGTCAGCCTGCAGGAGCTGCTTGAGCAGTCGGATCTGGTCGTCGGTGTCGAGCACCGTGAAATTGGATTTCAACTGCACCAGTTCGGCATGGGTGCGCAGGATGCGGCCACCGATCGAGTGGAAGGTGCCAAGCCACGGCATGCCCTCGACCGCCTGGCCGAGCATGATGCCGAGCCGGTGCTTCATCTCCCGCGCGGCCTTGTTGGTGAAGGTCACCGACAGGATTTCACCGGGCCGCGCACGGCCCATGCTGAGGATATGGGCGATCCGCGAGGTCAAAACCTTGGTCTTGCCGGTGCCGGCACCCGCGAGCACGAGGACAGGGCCGTCGAGCGTCTCGACGGCGTCGCGCTGCTCCGGATTGAGCCCGCTCAGATACTGTGCCGCTGGCGCCGCAGCAGCGCGCGCACGCGCGCCAATGCCGCCCGCCGCCGGTTGGTAGGCAGGGAGATCGTTGGCGGGCATTTTGCGTGCGTCACTCATGCGAATCGTATTCCGCCCACGTTGGCACCGTGGGGCCTTAAAGGGGAGCCTTCTTAGCAGGATAGGAGGGCATATAGGAGCGAGAGGCTTCTGGCGACAGACTTATCCCCGCATGGGGCTCATCTGACGCCCGTTGGCACGCAGGAGCGCTCTCGTTTCAGTGATGTTGGCCGGTACGTGGGTCGGGAACTTTCGTTTTCGCTCCGGCTTGTTTCAGCATCAAGCGCGACGGCGAATGCCGCGTCAAAAACCAAAAACTGAGGTTTGTGCCATGTTCAGCTGGGTCGTTACCTTCCTCGTCATTGCTCTCATTGCCGGCATTCTCGGCTTTGGCGGTGTCGCCGGCGCCTCCATCGAAATCGCCAAGGCGATCTTCTTCATCGCCATCGTCCTGTTCCTGATTTCGGCCGTTGTGGGCCTCGTCCGCGGCCGCACGCGCGTCTGACGGTTATTTCTTCGAGGGCATCCCGATCGATCGGCCGATGCCCTCGGGGCGATCTACGGATCGGTGCGCATTGGCCAGCGCCTGCACGCGGGCGCTGATATCAGGCGGAAACGGCGCAACCTTCCGGGCCGTCATGTCCATGTGGAGCGTCATGTTTTCCGACGTCGCCGACAGCCATCCCTCGGTGGCGTGGCGCAACTCCTTGAAGGTGTGAATGCGCTTGTCGTCCGCAGCGACAACCAGGATCGACACCTGAGCGGGATCACCGAGGTGGATTTCCCTGACATAGCGAACATGGCATTCGGCCGTGAAAGTCGAGTTGTTGCGCCCCCTCATATATTCGGGACCGATCCCGATCTTGAGCCAAAGGTCGTCGATCGCCCGGTCGAACAGCACGTTGTAATAGGCCATGTTGAGATGGCCATTATAGTCGATCCATTGCGGTTCGATCTGCATGACATGCGCCCGGAAAGGGACGGGTTGCAGCAGATCGTCGGTTGGCTCAGTCATCGGTAATTCCTGTCCCGCTCTCACGTCTCTTGACCCGTTATACAACCTTTGCCACGGTCCCGCCGCGTCGGAGGGACTGCTGTGGCTAGCATTGCGAACAATTTGAAACGACCGGAGCCGAAGGCCTTGGCCACGGCGCTTGAAGCGCTGACGGCGCGTTTTGGCAATCGGCTGGTGACGTCGCAGGCGGTTCGCGAGCAGCATGGCCATACCACGACATGGCTTGCCAACCAGCCGCCGGATGGCGTCGTGTTTGCGCAGGAAACCGCGGATATCCAGGACGTAGTCCGGATTTGTGCAGCGAACAAAGTTCCGGTGATCGCATTCGGCACCGGCACGTCGCTGGAAGGTCAGGTCAATGCGCCGGCAGGCGGCATTTGCATCGACATGCGCGACATGAACCAGATTTTGGAAGTGCACAGCGAAGACCTCGACTGCGTGATCCAGCCGGGCGTCACGCGCAAGGCGCTCAACGAAAATCTGCGCGATCAAGGCCTGTTCTTCCCGATCGATCCCGGTGCCGATGCGTCGCTTGGCGGCATGGCGTCGACGCGCGCCTCCGGCACTAACGCGGTGCGTTACGGGACGATGCGCGACAACGTGCTCGCGCTCAAAGTCGTGCGCGCCGATGGTGAGATCATCAAGACCGGCACCCGCGCGAAGAAATCTTCTGCCGGCTATGACCTGACGCATCTGTTCGTTGGCGCCGAAGGCACGCTGGGCATCATCAGCGAGCTGACCGTCAAGCTGCGTGGCATTCCTGAAACCATGGCTGCCGCGTCATGTTCGTTCGCCACGGTGGCAGGTGCCTGTCAGGCGACGATTCTCGCGATTCAGACCGGCATTCCCGTTGCAAGGATTGAGCTGCTGAATGAGGCGCAGGTTCGTGCCTGTAATTCCTATTCCAAGCTGACGCTGCCGGAAACGCCGCTGCTGCTGCTGGAATTCCATGGCAGCGAGGCCGAAGTGGCCGAGCAGTCGCGAAATTTTCACGAGATCGCACTGGAATGTGGCGGTGGCGATTTCTCATGGACGACGAATCCGGAGGATCGCACCAAGCTCTGGCAGGCCCGTCACGATGCCTATTGGTCGGTGAAGAGCATGCGACCGGGCTCCGATGTCGCGGCCACCGACGTTTGCGTACCGATTTCCAAACTCGCGGAATGTGTCGCTGCGACCGAAGAGGATCTCGCACGCCTCGGCCTGTTGGCGCCCATCGTCGGCCACGTCGGCGATGGCAACTTTCATTGCTCGATGGTCTGCGATCGCAATGACGCCAATGAGGTCGCCCGCGCGGAGGACTTCATGCACCGCCTCGTTCAACGGGCGCAGGCGATGGGGGGCACCTGCACAGGTGAACATGGCATCGGGCAAGGCAAGCAAAAGTATATGCAGGCCGAACTGGGCAGTGAGGCGCTCGACGCCATGCGGGCGCTCAAGAAGGCGCTTGATCCTGACAATATCTTCAATCCCGGGAAAATCCTGCCGCCGGCGTGACGCCAGATTGCCGCGTCCGGTCAGGCCGAATGCGGACGGGAAAATTCGGCAGCAGCGGCGATGCTTAACTATTCTTAAAAAGTTTAAAGTTGTAGATATAATTATATACCAGCATGGATTGCGCTTTTCGGTTACGGAAGGTGCAATCAAAAAGCTTTGACGCAGAATGCGTCCAATAAAAAAGGCATCATCCGATGCGGCTACCGTTTTTCTATGGTTGGGTCATCGTCGCCGTCACGTTCGTTTCCATGGCCATCGGGGTCAATGCGCGGACATCGTTCTCGCTGTTCTTCCCGCCAATTCTCCAGGAGTTCGGCTGGGACCGTGGCGTCACCGCCGGTGCCTTTTCATTCGGCTTCCTGATTTCCGCGATCATGAGCCCGCTGATGGGCAGACTGATGGACCGCGGCGGCCCGCGAGCCGTCATGGAACTTGGCACCGTGCTGATGGCAGCCGGCTTGTTGCTGGCGCCGCTGACGACGCAGCCGTGGCATTTGTACATGACCATCGGCGTTCTGGTCGGCGCAGGTAGCGTCTGCCTCGGCTATTCCGGACAATCGCTGTTTCTGCCGAACTGGTTCAGCCGCAAGCGTGGCCTCGCGGTCGGCCTCGCATTCGCCGGCGTCGGCATCGGGTCTGTGAGCGTGCTTCCCTGGGTGCAGGTGATGATCGAGCAGACCGGTTGGCGCACCGCCTGCACAGCCGTCGGGCTGGTGGTGCTGGTGGTCCTCGTGCCGATCAATCTGCTGCTGCGCAAACGCCCGCAGGACATGGGGCTCTTGCCGGATGGCGATCAGGCGCCGACCTCGTCGGCGAAGCATGTATCCAACGTGGTTGACCCGGTTTGGGCCAGTATCGACTGGACGCTGGCACGCGCCATACGAACGGCGCGGTTCTGGTGGCTGGCGCTCGGCCTGTTCGGTGGGCTGTATGCCTGGTATGCCGTCCAGGTTCATCAAACCAAGTATCTGCTCGACATCGGCTTCACGCCGGGTGTCGCCGCCTGGGCGCTCGGTATGGTCAGTCTGTTCGGTGTGCCCGGCCAGATATTTCTCGGTCATCTGTCCGATCGCATCGGCCGCGAATGGATCTGGACCGTCAGCGGTGTCGGTTTCGCAATCTGCTTTGCGTCCCTGATTGCACTGGAATCCGTGCCGAGTCTGGCGCTCGTCTATGTCATGGTGATCTCGCAGGGCCTGCTGGGCTACGGCGTGACATCCATCATGGGCGCCGTGGTTTCCGAGATTTTCCAGGGCGAGCATTTCGGCAGCATTTTCGGCACACTCATGCTGGCTGCGCTGGCCGGCGGCGCCGCCGGTCCCTTGGTGACGGGTATCCTGCACGACCATTTTGGTACCTATACGCCCGCATTTGCCCTTGGAATCGCAGTCAGCTTCCTCGCGACCTTCGCGGTCTGGATGGCATCGCCGGGCAAGGTGAGGGCGGTGGCCGGACGTTTGCACCGCGCCCATGGCGTCGCAAAACCGCTGGAGCAGGGTGCTTCGACTTGATCGAAGCCGGGCGATTTGCCGCAAGCGGATGGCGAGGGATGGCTGATCTGGCCATGTATTGCGTGCTGTGACTTCGCCACAGTTGGCTCTATAAATAGATGCGTTCCCGCGTATTTCTGCGTGGCCCTGCAACGTCTGTAAGGCGTATTGCCCAGTGACGTGCTGCAATGCACTTTGCCTGGCAGGCAGGCGGACATTCTGCCGGAGCGCTTGAGGGGAGATTCGGTGCAGACGACACTGCTCGGCCTGGCAATTGCATTTATCCTGGCGCTGGTTGCTGCTCTGGTCGGGCCCTATTTCGTCGACTGGAATCAGTTCCGCCCGCAATTCGAGGCTGAAGCCACGCGCGTGGTCGGTGCGCCCGTTCGCGTCAGCGGCGGGCTGGAGGCGCGGTTGCTACCGGCGCCCTCGCTGCGGCTGCAATCGATCACGGTGGGAAGCCCCAATGATCTCGGCAGAATCCGTGCAGACAATCTCGATGTGGAATTCAGCCTCAGTTCGTTGATGCGCGGCGAATGGCGCGCGACAGAACTCACCATCGGCGGCGCTGCGGTCGATCTCGGCCTCAACGCGCAGGGGCGTATCGAACTTCCGGCTTCCACCGGGCCATTCAATCTTGGCGCGCTCGCGATTGATCGGCTGAATATCACCGGTCGCGTCGCGCTCCATGATGCGGCGAGCAAGAGCACGCTCGAACTCTACGACGTCGCCTTCAGCGGCGATGTTCGCTCATTGGCGGCCGGCGCCATGCGCGGTGATGGCAATTTCCTGTTGTCGGGCGCGCGCTATCCGTTCCGTTTGTCCTCCGGGCCGACCGGCGACGGCAACGGCACGCGCGTTCGTTTTACTGTGGACCCCGGCGAGAAGCCCTTGTCCGTCGATCTCGATGGCGTGCTCAACTTCGACAATCGCACGCCACGCTTCGATGGCGCACTGACTCTCGCAAGCCCGGCCGGTCTGAAGGCGAATGGCGTGAGCGATCAACTGCCGACGCCGTGGCGCGTCTTCGCCAAGGTCAAGGCCGACCCGGCGGCTGCGCATATGGAAGCGCTTGAAGCCAGCTATGGCGCGGAAGAGACCGCTTTCAGGTTCGCTGGTCTTGCTGACATGCGCTTTGGCACATCGCCACTGCTGCATGCAGTGCTGTCGGCCAAGCAGCTCGATGCCGATCGCCTGCTCTCCAGGGATCAAGCGACCAACGATGCCGTCACACCGTTGCCGGTGTTACGCAGGCTGCTGGCGAGCATTCCTTCTGCGCCTTTGGCGACACAGATCGAGATCGGCGTGGAGCAGATCATGCTCGGCGGAAAGCCTGTGCAGAATATCGGTGCGGATCTGCGCGGTGATCCAGCGACATGGACGATCGATCGTCTTGAGTTTCGTGCGCCAGGCGCGACCCGCGTCACGTTGAGCGGCGGAGCAGCACAGCCAGGTGCATCAGGTGGCTTCAAGGGGGCCATCGCGGTCGAATCGTCCGATCCGGATATGCTTGCTGCGTGGCTCAAGGGCCGAACAGACATTGGCTTGCGCAATCAGAAGCCGCTACGCATTCGCGGCAATGTCACTTCGGTGTCCAATCGCTTGGCCATCGAGGCACTCAAGGCGGAGATCGACGGCGGTACGGTCGAAGGCCGTGCTGCATATTCGTATCCCTCAGCCGCTGGCGGTTCGCGCTTTGATGCGGACCTGAAAGCTGACAGGCTGGATCTCGACGCGGCAGTGGCCTTGATCCGATCGCTTGGTGAGCCGCAGGCCGAGTGGCCGGATGCAGGGCAGGTGTCACTCGATATCACGCGTGCTGTATCAGCCGGGCAGGAGATGCGCCCGTTCGTGGCGCAACTGGCCTACAGCCCAAAGATGATCTCGGTCGATCGCTTCAAAGTCGGTGAAGCCACCGGCCTGATGCTCGACGGCCGCGCTTCGTTCGATCGCATCGAAGCCACGGGCGGACTGACACTCAACGCCACATCCGCATCGATGAGTCTGATCAGCAATATGCTCGCGCCGCTGGCGCCGTCTGTCGCGTCGCGGCTCAGCGCCATGACCGCGATGCCCGGCGCGGTTCGCGTCAAACTGTCGCTCGATCTGGCAAAGGATCAACAACGCGCCGATCGCACAAATGCGCGCGCCGTATTCGATATCGATACACCGCAAGTGAAGGGGACGACGACGCTGACCGCATTTGCTCCCGTAGCGGCGATGCGTGACGTCGACCTCAATGAGCTGTCGCGCAGCGATATGGCACTCGAGTCCAAATTGGCCGGGCAGGGGGGACCGCTTCTCGCATTGCTGGGTCTGAATAACATGATCGCCGCAAGCGACGCCGTTGTGAATTTCGAAGGATCGGCAAAAGGACAGTGGCGCGCGCCGCTGCGCGTCACGGCAAAACTGTCCGGCGCGGATGTCGATGCCGATGTTCAGGGTAGTGCAGAACCTTGGGCGGGATCACCGAAAGCATCGCTCGCGCTTGCGATACGTCGCGCCAATCTGGCGCCGCTGGTCGCTCTCAAGCCGTCGGATACGGCCGCGCAGAATGTCAGCCTGTCATCGCGGCTCACATTGAACGGCGACAAAGTTACGTTGGAGGATATCGACAGCACACTGGCTGGCTCACGCGTGCGCGGCCGTATTGCGCTGACGCTCGGTGCCGAGAAAGCCATTGATGGTCAGATCGGCATGGATGCGATCGAACTTGGACCGGCCTTTGGTCTCGCTGTGGGCACGAGAGGTCGCGACGCCACGGATCCGCTCGGGCATGGTGTGCTGCAGGGATGGCGCGGGCAGTTGGCCTTTCAGGCGCTGCGCGGGACATTGCCTGGCGGTGTTGAATTGCGTCCCATCAGTGGCACTGTGAAGAGTGATGGCCAGGCCCTGACGATCGATACGATCAAAGGGTCTGTCGGTGGCGGCGAAATCACGGCTGATGTCGATCTCAAGCCATCGATCACCGGATATGCGCTTGGCGCCCGTGTGCAATTCTCCGGCGTAGATGGAGCGGCGTTGCGCTATCGCTCTCTGACAATGCCCGCGGGCAAGACGTCGCTGCGGATGACGCTGGCCAGTCAGGGGCGCAGTGCCTCGGCTCTGGAAGGCGCATTGTCCGGCAGTGGATTGCTGACGATCGACGGGGCGCGCATCAATGGCCTCGATCCACGCGCGTTCGACATTGCCATTCGCGCCAGCGATTCCGGGCAGGCCACGAATGACGCCAAGCTGCGTCAGATCGTCGATACCGCGATCACCGGCGGAGCATTGTCCGTAACTTCGGTGCAGGTCCCGTTCAGTATCAAGGACAGCCGCCTGCGCGTTGGTGCGACGACGCTCGATGGCGAAGGAGGGCGTGCGATCGTGTCAGGAGGTTACGACATCGTTGCCGACCAGGTGGATATGCGCGCGACATTGACCGGCACGAGCGCGGGGACGTCGAGCGTTCGACCGGAAGTTCAGATCTTCGCGGTGGGAACGCCTGACAAGCTTGATCGCACGCTAGATGTGGCGGCGTTATCATCCTGGCTCGCAGTGCGCGCAATCGATCGCGAGACGCGCCGGCTTGATTCGCTTGAACGCGGTGAGTTGCCACCGGCGGCTGTGCCCGTTGCCGTTCCTCCGCCGTCCGCCTCGCTGCCCGTCGACACGCAGACGCCTGCGAGCGATCCACCGACAGCCTCTGCGCCCTCCGATGTGCTTCTTCCCGGTCGCGATCCGCGCCGTCTTGCACCGAAGGCTGCTACGCCTCGTCCTGCGACACCGCCTGTTGCAAGTCAGCAGGTTGCGCCGCTGCCAGCACCCATTGAAGTTCATCCGGCACCTGGTGCTGCGCGCACACCAAGGCCGAGGCCTGCGCCTCCGCTAGTACTAACACCGCCGACCGCGAGTTCAGCGCGGCCGACGTTCTGACGATGACTCAGCAAACACGACCGACGGCGAAGCGATTCGCTTTAGGTCGGCTGTGTTTACGCCGAGAGATTGTGCTCCGGCATCCGCTGTTGCGGAACGGCACGTGTACGGAAGTAATCGAGCACGAACAGCCGAATCGCGGACGACAAATTGCCCTGCTGACGGTTTGTGTCGATCTCACCAACCAGCTCGGAAAGCGTCATGTCGCGAAGATTCGAAATCTCCTTCATGCCGTTCCAGAACGCCTCTTCGAGACTCACGCTGGTCTTGTGACCCGCAACAACGATCGATCTCTTAACTACGGGCGATTTCATGATGCGTCCTCGCCATCGATGTGATGCTGATCCAGCACGTTGTTCGCACGGACTGTGCGCTGCTCCTGCAATGTTCGTTCTGACTTAGTTCGTCCGAAGCGCACACGGTTTATATCGGCTTGCTTTGCCGATTCCTCTCGTGCAGTGCGCTTCTTGAAGCGATTGAGATTGATCAGGTCACCCATGATCGCTCCTGTCTTTCAAAATGATGGGGTGGGAAACGTCGTCTTCACCATCCAGTAGTTGTACGAGACGAGGGTGAATTCGGTTTCGGTATCCATCCTAAAATATTCTCCGTAGTTCCAAACAAGCTCCGCAGAAAAATGAAGTCATCTACGAAGCGTAACCAGATCACCTTCTGCTGTATCACAAGGAAAAACGCGTCTGATATGCGACCATTCTAACCATTTAGCAGATATGAATTATAACTATTTCCTTCTGGAGTTATTCTCAACAAGCTGTGAGCAAATATTCTTGCTTACCCAGGATGTATCATTTTGGCCGGCTGAACAAGAAGATCGAACTCTGCTGCACTAACAAAACCGAGCCGCAGCGCTTCCTCCTTCAATGTCGTTCCGTTTGCATGAGCAACCTTAGCTACTTTCGCCGCGTTATCGTAACCGATTTTCGGTGCGAGTGCAGTCACGAGCATCAGTGATCGTTCCATCAACTCATGAATTCGTTTTTCATCGGCGCGAATGCCGTTGATGCAGTGCTCTGTGAAGGATCGCGCAACGTCTGCCATCAATTGAATGGACTGCATCATGCAATGGGCCATCACCGGCTTGTAGACATTGAGCTCGAAGTGACCCTGACTGCCGGCCACCGAAATTGCCGTGTGGTTACCGAATACCTGACAGCATACCATTGTCATTGCTTCACATTGTGTCGGATTTACCTTTCCAGGCATGATCGATGAGCCAGGCTCGTTCTCCGGAAGTATCAATTCGCCAAGTCCGGAACGCGGGCCAGATCCGAGCAATCGGATGTCGTTTGCAATCTTAAATAGACTAGTTGCAGCTGAGTTGATCGCACCGTGTGCAAACACATAGGCGTCGTTTGATGCGAGTGCTTCGAATTTGTTCGGTGCAGTGATGAAAGGCAGCTTGGTAATTGTTGCTGCGTGCTTCGCGAACAACTTCGCAAAACGAGGCTTGGAGTTGAGGCCGGTCCCGACTGCAGTTCCACCTTGGGCGAGCGGGTAGAGATCCTTCACGACGCTTCGTAGGCGTTTGATGCCGCTTTCGATCTGTGCGGCATAGCCTGAAAACTCCTGCCCGAGCGTGAGCGGCGTCGCGTCTTGTGTATGCGTACGTCCGATCTTCACGATCTTTGCGAAGGCTTTTTCCTTCTTGCGCAACGCAGCATGTAGTTCGCTTAGTGCGGGGATGAGGTACTCAACAATACCCTGCGTTGCCGCAATGTGCATCGCAGTCGGAAACGAATCGTTGGACGATTGACTCATGTTGACATGGTCATTGGGATGCACTGGCTTCTTCGCGCCGCGTTCACCGCCAAGAAGCTCGTTCGCACGATTGGCAATGACCTCGTTGAGATTCATGTTGGTCTGCGTGCCGGAGCCGGTTTGCCAGACGACCAGTGGGAAGTGATCATCCAGCTTCCCATCGATGACTTCGCGCGCTGCGCTCACAATGGCTTTTGCAAGCTTGGGCTCGAGAAGTTTGAGTTCGCGATTGGTTTCGGCCGCTGCCAGCTTGACGATGCCGAGCGCGCGAATGATCGGCATCGGCATGCGATCGTGACCGATCTTGAAATTCTGTCGCGACCGTTCCGTTTGCGCTCCCCAATAGCGATCCGCTGCGACCTCGATCGGACCGAAGCTGTCGGTTTCGGTGCGGGTGGTGGCGGAGGTCTTCGAGGATTTGGCCATGGGTACGGTCCTTGCGATGCCGCGCTCCCTGCAGAGACTTCTGGCGGGTGCGGCGCATAAGAATGGGGCCGCGCGAACGCGGCCCCGGCACCTTACAACGTCTTGCGATTATTTTTTCCGGAAGCGGTCTAAACGGACGACTTCTGCACCTTCGCCCGATTTTGGCGGTTCTTCCTCTGAAGCAGGCGCGGGCGGAGCCGGAGGGGCGGCGAGAGCAGATGCCGCAGTGGCTGCGGACGACGCACCGGCAGCCGGGGTCTCTACAGCGGTTTCGGTTTCGAACTGCAGGCCGAACTGCACCGAGGGATCGTAGAAACTCTTGATGGCGTTGAACGGCACGACCAGGCGCTCGGGGATGCCGTTAAAGGACAGGCCGACCTCGAAGCGATCTTCGGTGACCACGAGATCCCAGAACTGATGCTGCAGGATCACCGTCATTTCCTCTGGATACTGGGCCAGCAGGCGCGGCGACAGTTTGACGCCGTCGGCCGTTGAAACGAAGGTGATAAAGAAGTGGTGCTCGCCCGGCAGGCCGTGCTCAGCAGCGTCGATCAGCACGCGCCGCAGAACGCCACGAAGGGCGTCGCGCGCCAGCACATCGTATCGAATATGATCGGTTGCCATCGGTCGGTCCCGTCGCTTGTCTTGGTCGTGGCCATATATGGAGTGAGGGCGAGGCCGGGAGGCCGACTCGCGTCACATACTGTTCTATCTATTCTATCCCGGTCTTGACCCGAGGTCAGCAGCCGGAAAAGCTGGCGCCTTCTATATATGACGCAAATTGGACGCGATACAGCCGGGCGGTCATTTCAACCGCCGATTGGCGTGGAAACAGGCAAAAATCGATTGGCCCGATGGACGGATGGCCCTAGTTCTGGACCATGCGTCCAAGTTCACCACAGGCTGACGCCCCCATTGCAGAACTCGCGTCGGCATCGCCGCCGGGACTGCTGACGCTATTCCTCGCCTTTGCAAAGATGTCCCTGGCCGGTTTCGGTGGCGTTCTGGTTTGGGCGCGCCGGGCGATCGTCGAGCAGCACGGCTGGATGACGCCCGAGGAATTCAATGAGACTTTCGCACTTTGCCATTTCTTGCCGGGGCCGAATATCGTCAATCTGTCGGTGGTGTTCGGGGCGCGGTTTCGCGGTGTGCCTGGCGCTATTGCAGCCTTTGCGGGATTGCTGGGTCCGCCCGTGGTCATCGTGACCATTCTGGCGATCCTGTATGCACGCTTTGGGGATATCGAAGCGCTGCGGCGCACGCTGGCCGGCGTCTCATGCGCTGCCGTTGGACTGCTGTTCGCGGTGATTTTCCGAATGATGCTGCCTCTTCTGAAGAAGCGTGAGCCGGTTAGCCTGGCGCTCCTGATCGCCGTTTTCGTCGCCGTTGGCGTGATGCGATGGCCATTGCCGACCGTTCTTCTGGTGTCGATTCCTGTCAGTATCGGCCTGACCATGTTGATGCGACGGCGGGCGGCAGCATGAACGATGCCACTCCCGGATCGCTTGTCACGCTGGCCTGGTCGTTCGGGCTGATGTCGCTTTTTGCCGTAGGCGGCGCCAATTCGGCCATTCCCGAAATTCATCGGCTCGCGGTCGATGTCAATCACTGGATGTCCGACAAGCAGTTCGCGGATGTGTTTGCGATCTCGCAGCTGTCGCCGGGGCCGAACGTTCTCATTGTGACGCTGATCGGCTATCAGGTCGCCGGCATGCTCGGCGCAATGGTTGCAACACTGGCCATGTGCGGGCCGACGGCCGTGTTTGCTTATTTTGTCAGCCAATTGCTTGCGCGGTCGGGCCACGCGCAATGGCCGGGAATCGTACAGGCCGCGCTGGTCCCCTTATCGATAGGTCTCATGAGCGCGAGCGGGCTGGTTCTGCTGTTCGCGTCCGACACCACCTGGACGGCGTTTCTGGTAACGGGGAGTGCCGCCGTTTTGGCGTTTGCCACGCGGCTTAACCCGCTATGGTTGTTAGTTGCCGGGGGCCTTCTTGGTTTCGCTGGCGTTCTCTAACGAAAATCGCTAGCAAGCTTGACCACGGAGCCGTTGGGCGGTCTCCGAACGATGTTGTTTGGGCTAAATGCTCGTGACAGGGGAACGTACCAATGAGTGATGCGCCGAGCCATGCGCCGGAGAAATCTATCTTACCGAGCTGGGTCAAAGGCCCTCAAGACTTTATCGGCGGCCTTGCTTTGGTGGCGATTGCTGCATTTGCTCTGTGGGCATCCAGCGATCTGCAGGGCATGCATGGCTTTTCGTTCGGAGCAGGTACCGCGCCGCGGATGTTCGGCATTCTGCTGCTGGGTCTTGGTGCAGCCGTAACCGTCGTCGGCATTTTCACAGAAGGCCCCGGGCTCTCCAAGTTCCACTGGCGCGGTCCGTTTTTTGTGGCGCTGGCTATTCTGGTTTTCGCGGTTGGCATTCGTCCGATGGGCATGATTTTCGCGGCGATGTCGAGTTTTCTGATCGCCGCGCTCGGTACGCACGAGACGCGCTGGAAAGAAACGATCATCGTTGGCGCTTGCCTCACGGGCTTCTGCGCCTTGCTGTTCCCGTACGCGCTTGGTCTGCCGTTGCAGATGTGGCCGACATTTCTGATCCGCTAAGAACGAGGGCGTCATGGGTGATCTTTTTTCGAATCTCGGTCTTGGCTTCAGCACCGTCTTCCAGTTCGTGCAGTGGACGCCGGCGTTCCTCGGCGGAATGTCGATCCCGCTTCCGATCAATATTCTGCTCTGTCTGATCGGTGCGCTGGTCGGTACGCTGGTCGGTGTGCTGCCGGGCATCGGTACCATTGCCACCGTGGCGATGTTGCTGCCGATCACGTTCGGTCTGCCGCCGGTCGGCGCGCTGATCATGCTCGCCGGCATCTATTACGGCGCGCAATATGGCGGTTCGACCACGTCGATCCTGGTCAACATTCCGGGTGAAGCAGGTTCGGTCGTGACTGCGCTCGACGGCTTCCAGATGGCGAAGCAGGGCCGTGCCGGTCCGGCGCTCGCGATTGCAGCAATCGGCTCGTTCTTTGCGGGTTGCGTTGCGACGGTCCTTATCGCTGTGCTCGGCGCGCCGCTCACCAAGCTCGCGCTTGCGTTCGGTCCGGCAGAATACTTCTCGCTGATGGTGCTCGGCCTGATCTTCGCCGTGGTGCTTGCCAAGGGCTCGGTGCTGAAAGCGATCGCGATGATCGTGTTCGGTCTGCTGCTGTCCATGGTTGGTTCCGACATCGAAACTGGCGCGTCGCGCATGTCATTCAACATCCCTGAACTTGCTGACGGCCTGGGCTTTGCCACGGTCGCCATGGGCCTGTTCGGCTTTGCGGAAATCATCCGCAACCTGGATGCGGGCGGCGAGGAAGATCGCCAACTCGTGCAGCAGAAGGTCACGGGCCTGATGCCGACCAAGAAGGATTTGAAGGACTCTGCGCCTGCCATTCTGCGCGGCACGGTGCTCGGCTCCATTCTCGGCATTCTGCCGGGCGGCGGCGCGGTCATCGCATCCTTCGCGGCCTATACGCTTGAGAAGAAGCTGTCGAAGGATCCGAAGCGTTTCGGCCGTGGAGCGATCGAAGGCGTTGCGGCGCCGGAAAGCGCCAACAACGCTGCAGCGCAAACCTCGTTCATCCCGCTGCTCACCCTCGGTATTCCGCCGAATGCGGTGATGGCTCTGATGGTCGGCGCGATGACCATTCATGGCATCGTGCCGGGTCCGCAGGTGATGCAGAAGCAGCCGGAACTCGTCTGGGGCATGATCGCCTCGATGTGGGTCGGCAACCTGATGCTGCTCGTCATCAACCTGCCGATGGTCGGCATCTGGGTTCGGCTGCTTCGTGTGCCGTATCGCCTGATGTTCCCTTCGATCGTGGTGTTCTGCAGCATCGGTATCTATTCGGTGAACAACGCACCGATGGACGTGGTGCTCGCAGGCGTGTTCGGTTTGCTCGGCTACTGGCTGATCAAGCATGACTTCGAACCGGCGCCGCTGCTGCTCGGCATGGTGCTTGGTCCGCTGATGGAAGAGAACCTGCGTCGTGCGCTGTTGATCTCGCGCGGCGATGCGACTGTGTTTTTCACCCGTCCGTTGTCGGCCACCCTGATGGCAATCTCGGCGTTCCTGCTGATCCTCGCTGTGCTTCCCGCACTGCGAAAGAAGCGCGACGAAGTCTTCGTCGAATCCGAGAGCTGACGAATCTCTCAACGCATCTGCGTCGTTACGCCACGGCCCGAAGTCGAATAGACTTCGGGCCTTTGCTTGTATTCAGTCCCGCGACTGTCGTTATTTTCGCGGCAAAAACATTTTCGGAGGAAACCAAATGAAGCTGTTCAATCGCAGAGTTGCGATCAGTGGCCTGGCGGCCGTCGCCGGCTTCGGCGCACTGGCAACCACTGTTCAGGCGCAGGAATACCCGACGCGCAACATCACCATGATCGTGCCGTTCGCGGCCGGTGGCCCCACCGACGTCATCGCGCGCATCGTCGCTGCCGATATGTCGAAGACGCTGGGCCAGCAGATCATCATCGAGAACGTCGTCGGCGCTGGTGGCACGACCGGCGCGACGCGTGCAGCGCGCGCGGCCAATGACGGCTACACGATCATCACCGGCCACATGGGCACCCATGCTGCGGCGGTGCCGCTGTATCCGAAGCTCGCTTATCACCCCGAGAAGGATTTCGAGCCCGTCGCGCTGCTGGCCGGCACGCCGATTCTGATCCTGGCGAAGAAGGATTTCGCGCCAAAGGATCTCAAGGAGTTCGTCACCTATGTGAAGGCCAACAGCGACAAGTTGAACATGGCTCATGCCGGCGTCGGTTCGGTGTCGTACTCGTCCTGCGAATTGCTGAGCTCGGTTCTGGATATCAAGCCGACCGGCGTGCCGTTCAATGGCACCGGTCCGGCGATGAACGCGCTGGTCGGTGGTCAGGTCGATTATATGTGCGACCAGATCGTCAACGCGGTGCCGCAGATCAAGGGCGGCACCATCAAGGCCTATGCCATTGCGACGCCCGATCGTAACCCGTCGCTGCCGGACGTCCCGACCACCATCGAAGCCGGGCTGCCGAAGTATCAGGCCTCGGCCTGGAACGCGATCTTCGCACCCAAGGGCACGCCTGCCGCGATCACTGCCAAGCTGAACGCCGCGGCCGCCAAGGCGCTGGACGACGAAAACGTCAAGAAGCGTTTGCTCGATCTCGGTTCGGACATTCCGAAGCCGGAAGCCCGCACCCAGGCTGCGCTCGGTTCGCTGGTGAAGAGCGAAGTCGAGAAGTGGTCGGCGGTGCTCAAGCCCGCAATGTGATCGGGAACCGGCTAGCCGGTTGATTTCAAGGGCCGGATCCCCAAGGGATCCGGCCCTTGTCGTTTGCGGGGCGGGGACACACTTTTTCGGGTATAATCCGGGAATCGGCGTGTCCGACCACCGGCCGAGGCGATAAGTTCGCCCGCTCACAAGCCCGCAAGATCGACCATGAACCAGTATCACGACCTGCTAGAGCGAATCCTGAGCGACGGTGCCGAGAAGCACGACCGCACCGGCACAGGCACGCTGTCGGTGTTCGGCCATCAGATGCGCTTCAAGCTCAGTGATGGCTTCCCCGTCCTGACCACCAAGAAGCTGTCGCTCAAGGCGATCATCCACGAGCTGCTGTGGTTTTTGGCAGGCGATACCAATATCAAATATCTCAAGGACCACGGCGTCTCGATCTGGGATGAATGGGCAGACGCCAATGGTGATCTCGGTCCGGTCTATGGATCGCAGTGGCGCTCGTGGCCTACGGCGGACGGACGCAGCATCGACCAGATCGCCAATGTGGTCGACATGATCAAGCGCAATCCGGACTCGCGCCGGCTGATCGTGACGGCGTGGAATCCCGCCGAGATCGACAAGATGGCGCTGCCGCCGTGCCATTGCCTGTTCCAGTTCTACGTCGCCAACGGCAAGCTGTCCTGCCAGCTCTATCAGCGCTCGGCAGATGTTTTCTTGGGCGTGCCGTTCAACATCGCGTCCTACGCACTGCTGACGATGATGATCGCGCAGGTCACGGGTCTCAAGGCTGGTGACTTCATCCATACGCTCGGCGATGCGCATCTCTATTCCAACCATCTGGAGCAGGCGCGGCTGCAGTTGACGCGGCCGACGCGTACGCTGCCGGTGATGAAGATCAATCCGGACGTGAGGGACATCTTCGCGTTCCGCTACGAGGACTTCACCCTCGAAGGCTACGATCCGCATCCGCATATCAAGGCCGAGGTCGCGGTTTGACCGCAGCGACACCCGTTCCTCAGATCGTCCTCATCTACGCCGTAGCCGAGAACGGCGTGATCGGGCAGGGCAACGCCATGCCATGGCGGCTGAAGTCGGACATGCAGCGGCTCAAGGCGCTGACCATCGGCAAGCCGATCGTGATGGGGCGCAAGACGTTCGAGTCGTTTCCGAAGCGACCGCTGCCGGGCCGCACCAATATCGTCATCACGCGCAATGCCGACTATCAGGCCGCTGGGGCTGTAGTCACCACGTCGCTTGCCGATGCGCGCGCGGTGGCGACTGGCGATGCGCTGCGGCGTTTGGTCACTGAGATTGCCGTGATCGGCGGCGCCGAGATCTATGCCCAATGGATGGGGATCGCCGACCGTCTCGAAGTGACCGAAGTTCACGCGCAGCCGACCGGCGATACCTTTATGCCGCCGGTCGATCTCACTGTGTGGGAAGAAGTGGCACGCGTCAGGAATGCGGCGGCGGGCGAGGACAGCGTCGATTTCTCCTATGTGACATATTGCCGGAGAGCGCCTCGTTAACCGCGTTTTCCGCCCGTTAACATTGACTTTCGCGGCCTCGGGCATAGCTCCAGCGATCAAGAACCCCGCGTTGTAAGAGCTGGGGTCGTCCCCTATAAAGCCATGCAGACGTGGCGAGACCGGTATGTCCGGCCGCGCAGAGGAGAGTGTTGAATGCCGTGGAAGAATCAAGGCGGAGGCCCATGGGGCTCTGGTCCGAAGGGACCTTGGGGTTCTGGTCCGCAATCATCCGGACCGAGGCCGCCTGATCTTGAGGATCTGCTGCGCAAGGGGCAGGACCGCCTGCAGTCGATGCTGCCCGGCGGCTTCGTCAGCGGCATGGGTATCGCGCTCGTGCTTGCCGTGGCGCTCGTGATCTGGGGTCTGTCCGGTTTCTTCCGCGTGCAGTCCGAAGAGCTCGGTGTCGTGCTGCGCTTCGGCAAGCATGTCCGCACCGTGCAGCCCGGCCTGAACTATCATCTGCCTTATCCGATCGAGACCGTGCTGTTGCCGAAGGCGCTGCGCGTATCGACGCTGTCGGTCGGCATGTCGATCCTGGAAGACACCGGTCGCCGTGGCCGCACCATCCGCGATGTGCCGGAAGAGAGCCTGATGCTGACCGGCGACGAGAACATCGTCGATGTCGACTTCACCGTGTTGTGGCGCATCAAGCCCGACGGTGTCGGCAACTTCCTGTTCAACATCCAGAACCCCGAAGGCACCGTGAAGGCGGTCGCCGAAAGCGTGATGCGTGAAGTCGTTGGCCGCGCCAACATTCAGCCGATCCTCACCGGCGCACGCACCACCACCGAAACCCAGGTGCAGGAACTGATGCAGAAGACGCTCGACGGCTATAGCGCCGGCGTCCTGATCCAGCAGGTCCAGCTGCAGAAGGTCGATCCGCCTGCCCAGGTGATCGATGCATTCCGTGACGTGCAGGCGGCACAGGCCGACGCGCAGCGTCTGCAGAACGAAGCCCAGACCTATACCAACCGCGTTGTGCCAGATGCGCGCGGTCGCGCCGCGCAGATCCTGCAGGTCGCCGAAGGCTATCGCGAACAGGCGATCGCCGAAGCCAAGGGCCAGAGCGCGCGCTTCCTCAAAGTGTATGACGAGTACAAGAAGGCGCCGGACGTAACCCGTCAGCGTATCTATCTCGAAACCATGGAGCGGATCTTCGGCGGTGCCGAGAAGCTGGTCTATGACGGCGGCCAGGGCGCCGGCGCGTCGCAAGGCGTCGTGCCTTATCTTCCCTTGAATGAACTGACGCCGCGGCGTCAGCCTCCGGCGCCATCTGGTCAGCCTCAGCAGAGCGGGAGCACCCGATGAAAACCGGCATCTCAGGTATCGTTGCACTGATTGTAGTGCTGGTGCTGGTCATCGTGGGCTTCGGCTCGATCTATACGGTGCGCCAGACTGAACAGGCCCTCGTGGTGCGACTCGGCGAGCCCGTTCGCGTGGTCACCGAACCCGGTCTGAACTTCAAGATCCCGTTCATCGACAGCGTGATCTCGATCGACAAGCGTATCCTCGATCTGGAAAACCCGGCTCAGGAAATCATCGCCAATGACCAGCGTCGTCTGGTGGTCGATGCCTTCGCTCGCTACAAGATCAAGAATGCCCTGCGCTTCTACCAGAGCATCGGGTCGATCCAGGCGGCGAACATCCAGCTCACCACGCTGCTCAACGCGGCCATGCGCCGTGTGCTCGGCGAGGTCACCTTCATCCAGATCGTGCGCGACGAGCGCGAGAACCTGATGAACAAGATCCGCGAGCAGCTCGACAAGGAAGCCGACGGTTACGGCATCTCCGTCGTGGACGTTCGTATCCGCCGCGCCGATCTGCCGGAGGCGAACAGCCAGGCTGTGTATCAGCGGATGCAGACCGAGCGTCAGCGGGAAGCTGCTGAATTCCGCGCGGGCGGTGGCCAGAAGGCGCAGGAGATTCGCTCCAAGGCCGATCGTGAAGCAACGGTGATCATCGCCGATGCGAATTCGACGGCTGAACAGACGCGTGGTGCCGGCGACGGCGAGCGCAACCGTCTGTTCGCCGAATCCTACGGCCAGGATCCGGAGTTCTTCGCGTTCTACCGCTCGATGACAGCCTACGAGAACGGATTGAAGAGCAACGACACCCGCTTCCTGCTGCGGCCGGATTCGGAGTTCTTCCGCTTCTTCGCCAATCCGTCGGGAAAGCCCCCCGCGGCAAAGCCGCAGTAGCGGCGTCACTGGTTAAGCTTACGCGGATACCTGTTTTGCGTTCGCTGCCACTCTGATCTAAAGGATGAGGCGCGCCATCGTGGCGCGCCTCATTTGTTTTCAGAAAAGCGCCAAGAAAACTGCCAAGAAACTGCGGCCAGGGTGCGAACGTTCGGGAGTTGAAGTCGGATGAGGTCCATAGCGTTTGCCGACTTCCTCATCGGCATCGGAATCCTGTTCGTATTCGAAGGCATCCTGTTCCTGGCATTTCCCGGATGGATGCGCCGCGCGATGAAGAGCGCGCTGCAAAGCCCTGACAACATCCTGCGCATTGCCGGTCTGGTCTCGGCCGTTGGCGGCCTGATCCTGATCTGGGCGATCCGGCGCTAGCGGCGGATCGTGATCTCTCCGGGGCGTCCGAAAAAGCTCTTCCAGATCAACGCGATCGTGCACGTTTACGTCCGCATTCCGCCGCAATCCACGTCCCAGATGGGCCAGCCGGATGGCCCGCGCGAAGGCTTGCGCGATGTCGCCGTTCGGGCGCACTCTCAGTCAAATTTGCCGACTCTCTTTTGGAGACGTTTCCGACATGTCCATCGCTCATCCCTCTCTGAGCTCCGTTTCGCGCCGTGCACCGTATAGCGGCCTGCGTCCGCTGCTGACGGCGCTTTGTTTTGGCGCCGCGGTCACGTTTTCCGCGCCGGCCTCGGCCCGCGGACCGGATGGCATCGCCGACGTCGCCGAGAAGGTGATCGATTCCGTGGTCAATATCTCGACCACCTCGACTGTCGAGGCGAAGAACAGCGACAAGGGCGAGGGCGGTGGCCGCGGGGCGATGCCGCAACTGCCGCCAGGCTCGCCGTTCGAGGAGTTCTTCGACGACTTCTTCAAGAACCGCGGCGGCCGCCCCGGCGGCGACAAGAATGGCGGCCTTCAGCCGCGCAAGACCAATTCGCTGGGCTCCGGTTTCATCATCGATACCTCGGGTGTCGTGGTCACGAACAACCATGTCATCGATGGTGCCGACGAGATCACCGTCATCATGAATGACGGCACCAAGATCAAGGCCGAGCTGGTCGGCGTCGACAAGAAGACTGATCTGGCGGTGCTGAAGTTCACGCCGGTAAAGCCCGTGGTCGCCGTCAAGTTTGGCGACAGCGAAAAGCTCCGGCTTGGCGAATGGGTGATCGCGATCGGCAATCCATTCTCGCTCGGCGGCAGCGTCACTGCGGGCATCGTATCGGCGCGTAACCGCGAGATCAGCAATAACAGCCCCTATGACAGCTACATCCAGACCGACGCCTCGATCAATCGCGGTAATTCGGGCGGCCCGCTGTTCAACCTCGAGGGCGAAGTGGTTGGCGTGAACACGCTGATCATCTCGCCCACCGGCGGCTCCATCGGCCTCGGCTTCGCCGTGCCGTCGAAGACCGTGGTCGGCGTCATCGAGCAGCTGCGCGAATACAAGGAAGTCCGCCGCGGCTGGCTCGGCGTGCGCATCCAGCCGGTCACCGACGAGATCGCCGAGAGCCTGAACATCAAGCCGGCGCGCGGCGCGCTGATTGCCGGCGTCGACGACAAGGGCCCGGCCAAGCCTGCCGGCCTCGAGCCCGGCGATGTGGTGATCAAGTTCGACGGCCGTGATGTCAAGGAGCCGAAGGACCTGTCGCGCATCGTTGCCGGCACCGCCGTCGGCAAGGCCGTCAATGTGCTGATCATTCGCAAGGGCAAGGAAGAGACCAAGCAGGTCACCCTCGGCCGTCTCGAGGATGACAAGCCGGTGCAGGCCTCGATCAAGGCCACGCCGGAAGCCGAGAAGCCGGCGACGCAGAAGGCGCTGGGCCTCGACCTCACCGGTCTCAGCAAGGATCTGCGCACCAAGTACAAGATCAAGGACAGCGTGAAGGGCGTCATCGTGACCGGCGTCGATGCCGGCTCCGACGCCGCCGAGAAGCGCCTGGCCGCCGGCGACGTCATCGTCGAGGTCGCGCAGGAAGCGGTCACCAACGCCGCCGACGTCAAGAAGCGCGTCGATGCCTTGAAGAAGGACGGCAAGAAGTCGGTGCTGCTGCTGGTGTCCAATGCCGAAGGCGAATTGCGGTTCGTGGCGCTGAGCGTGCAGTAAGGTTGCACGCTGAAGAGTAACGGTGGCTCTTTCTTCTCCCTCCTCCGACCGTAGCGAGCGGAGAGGGTGGCCCCTGTTCTCTCCACACGTCATGGCCGGACTTGTTCCGGCCATCCACGCCTTGCTGTGGATGTCGCCAAAGCGTGGATACGCGGGACAAGCCCGCGCATGACGGCGTTTGGTTTGGGCGTTCGCGCGTCACGTTATTCAGATTCAATTGTCAAACAGCCACGGTGCTTCAGACATGCGTCATCGCCCCCATTGTTTGCGGCGCGGGGGCGCCGTCGTCTGTTGCATTCCCTGCCCCCTGTGAGAGGGCGTGCGGAACGCCGGGTGCCCGTTGCACCCTTGGGCCTGATGCGAATGCGGTCTTCCGCAGAGTAGTGTGCATCAGGACTTTCGGAGGCGCCGAGCGCGTGCCCGACGTTCCGCCTGCGGTGTTTTTTCGGTTGCTTGCACTTTGCCTCGACGAACGCTCCGATCGCGAATTAAAGTCCCAAGGCGATGGGAAGGGAGCCTCAAGCGAGTAAGCCGAACGCGTTTCGATTTGGTCGTCCGTCACACTGTCCAGAGGTCTTTCCATCCGAAGGTCGGCCGTCTCCTTGCCAGTGGCAGTGCTGGCGCAGATCCGTCCTGCCCGAAGACAGACGTCACCCCAAACCGCGTGACGCCGCATCTCCGGCGTCCACCGCATCCTGCCCCGCGAACGTGACGATCGCGATCGCCCCTCTCGGTGGGGCAGGACAGAGGGGGATATAATCAAGATAGGGATTCTGTCAACGGCAAATAGGAAAGAATGTTTAGGTGATGCCTGCCGCTCCAAACTGTCATTCCGGGGCGCGGCCGGCACTTGCCGGACGCGAACCCTGAATCCCGACATGTTTTGCGCTGAACACTTCGAGATTCCGGGTTCGCACTACGCGGCTGCGCCGCTTTCATGCGCCCCGGAATGACGAGTACGGTTCAGCTCACAAACTCGCTGCGCTTGTAGCCCTGCGCATACAACAACGCCGTGAGATCGCCGTGATCGATCCGGGCTGCTGCGGCAGCTGCCACTGCCGGCTTGGCGTGATAGGCGACGCCGAGACCGGCATCCTGAAGCATCGCGAGATCGTTGGCGCCATCGCCGACGGCCATGGTGTCGAGATTGTCGAGATCGAAGGACTCGCGCAGCTCGACCAGCGTCGCGAGTTTGGCGGCTTTGCCCAAAATCGGCTCGGCGACGGTGCCCGTGAGTTTGCCATCGGCGACATGCAACACGTTGGCGCGGTTTTCCTGAAAGCCGACGAGTTCGGCAACCTTGGCTGTGAACAGGGTGAAGCCGCCGGAAACGAGACAGGTATAGGCGCCATTGGCGCACATGGTCTGTACCAGCTCGCGGCCGCCCGGCGTCAGTGTGATGCGCGAGGCCAGGACCTCGTCGACGACGCCGACTTTCAGGTCTTTCAGCAGTGCCACGCGTTCGCGCAGCGCCGGCTCGAATTCGATCTCGCCACGCATGGCGCGTTCGGTGATGGCGGCGACATGGGCCTTGAGGCCGGCGAAATCTGCGAGCTCGTCGATGCACTCCTGGCCGATCATGGTGGAATCCATGTCGGCGAGAAAAAGCTTCTTGCGCCTGTCGCTGACAGGCTGCACGACAACATCGATCGGCATGTCGCCGCGGGCTGCGCGGAGGCGATCGCCGAGCGCGAGGATGTTGTGGTCGCTGGTGAACAGGATGTCGGCAGCGACGCCGTCGCTCAGCCAGTGCGCCTCGGTATCGCCCGGCAAGATTGCGCGCATGCCGTCGATCACCGTGCTATCGAGAGCGGGATCGGCGGGGTTGCAGATCAGGGTCGCAACGAGAGACATGACGTGAGTTCCGGGCCAGACAACAGAGCGCTGCTTATCGCAGGGCCGACCGCCAGCGGCAAGTCGGCGCTGGCGCTGGCCGTGGCGCGCGCGCAAAACGGCGTGGTCATCAATACCGACAGCATGCAGGTCTACCGTGACCTGCGCGTGCTCACAGCGCGGCCGACGCGCGACGAGGAGGCGCTGGCGCCGCATCGGCTCTACGGCACGGTTGACGCGGCGGTGAATTTTTCGGCCGGGGCGTGGGTGGAAGAGGCTGCACGCGTGCTTGCCGAGGTCCGCGCGCAGGGCAGGCTGCCGATCTTCATCGGCGGCTCCGGGCTGTACTTCAAGGCATTGACGCGCGGTTTGTCCGCGGTGCCGCCGGTTGCCGCCGAAATACGCGACGATGTTCGCGCGCGGCTGGAAGCGGATGGGCCAGAGGCATTGCATGCACAGCTCGCGCGCGTCGATCCGGTCTCTGCCGCACGGCTCAATCTGCGTGATCGCGCGCGCATCGCCCGCGCGCTGGAAGTGGTGGAGGCGACCGGGCGATCGCTCACGGACTGGCACAGCGAGGGCCTGCCACCGCTGCTGCCGCCGGAGGGCGTGACCGCGCTGTTTCTCGCGCCGGAGCGCGACGAGCTCTATGCGCGCATCGATGCGCGTTTCGGCAAGATGCTGGAGGAGGGCGCGCTGGACGAGGTCGCGGCGCTGGCAGAACGTAACCTCGATCCGCTGCTGCCGGCGATGAAGGCCCATGGCGTGCCGGCGCTGATCCGGCATGTCCGCGGCGAGATCTCGCGCGAGGAAGCCGCCGAGATCGGCCGCGCGGATACACGGCACTATGCAAAGCGGCAGTTCACCTGGTTTCGGCATCAACTGCCGGAGTTTGAATGGATGACGGTGGAGGAGGCAATGCGCACCTTGGAGGATACCGCGCTTCGCTAGTCCACCCCACTGCGGGTGTCGCGATGATCCAGCGATTGGCGTTGGCGGACAGTGCTATTCAACGTCCCAACGATACATCCAACGAGTAACGCTGCGCACCCGTCAGTCATCAGCCGATAGAAAATGGCGAATGCAAAAGCCAAACCCACGTGGTGAGGGCCGGCCCAGACGTACAAACCATCGCTGACCGCGCGATACGGTCCATAGTTCGTCTTGACCAAGACAAAGAACGTCAAAAGTATCGCTGACGAGATGCCGATAATAGTCCATCTGACCAGGGGCTCAGCCTGTTTCGTCGCAAGCAATGCAACCGTCGCTCCGACAAGAAAAAAGAACAGGGGAGGGATGAGCCAAACCAGCATTTTTCTACAATTTCAGAGTGGGCTTTCGGATTGGTGAACTTAGGCGTGCATTTCCTCCTACCGCATATCAGCCCGCCCGATTTTTCCGCTCGCCGAACGCCAAAGACCCGGCTAGGCTCCAAAATCAGCGCGATCACAGCAACTTCCCTTGACATCCCCGGTTTGCTGGCTATGTTCCGCGCAAGTTATGAAAAGTCGGACCGATCTTGTGCGCAACAAAGTTACAAATCTCCTTATTATCGTGGTACCCTGGCGCACCGCCGGGGGTAGCTGACGGCTACCCACGAACCGAGCGGTGTGCACAGGGTCCTGAACGGGCCCTTTTTTATTGTCTGAACTTCAAGCTTTCCGAACCCAGCGACCATCCAGACCAAGCCGCGCCGCAGAGCGCATCCGGAGCGAACCATGAGCGACAGCAAGCCTCACGATCCCAATCAGATGACCGGCGCAGCGATGATCGTGCGCGCGCTTGCGGATCATGGCGTCAAGCACATCTTCGGCTATCCCGGCGGTGCGGTGCTGCCGATCTATGACGAGATCTACCAGCAGTCCGAGGTCGAGCACATTCTGGTCCGCCACGAGCAGGGCGCCGGCCATGCTGCGGAGGGCTATGCGCGCTCGACCGGCCTGCCGGGCGTCGTGCTGGTGACCTCGGGTCCGGGCGCCACCAATATGGTGACGCCGCTGGCCGATGCGCTGATGGATTCGATCCCGCTGGTCTGCATCACCGGCCAGGTCCCGACGCATCTCATTGGTAACGACGCGTTCCAGGAATGCGACACCGTCGGCATCACGCGGCCCTGCACCAAGCACAACTGGCTGGTCCGCGACGTCAACGATCTCGCCAAGGTGCTGCATGAAGCCTTCTATGTTGCGACAACGGGCCGTCCGGGCCCGGTCGTCGTCGACGTGCCGAAGGACGTGCAGTTCGCCACCGGCACCTATCATCCGCCGCGCAAGTCGGACGTCCACATCTCCTACGCGCCGCGCGTGAAGGGCGATGCCAATGCGATCCGCAAGGCGGTGTCGTTGCTGGCGGGAGCCAAGAAGCCGATCATCTATTCCGGCGGCGGCGTCATCAATTCGGGCCTCGCGGCGTCGAAGCTGCTGCGCGAGCTGGTCGAAGTCACCGGTTTCCCGATCACCTCGACGCTGATGGGCCTCGGCGCCTATCCGGCGTCCGGCCCGAATTGGCTGGGCATGCTGGGCATGCACGGCACCTACGAAGCCAACATGGCAATGCATGACTGCGACGTCATGCTGTGCGTCGGCGCGCGCTTCGACGACCGCATCACCGGCCGCACCGATGCGTTCTCGCCGAACTCGAAGAAGATCCATATCGACATCGACCCGTCGTCGATCAACAAGAACATCCGCGTCGATATCCCGATCATCGGCGATTGCGGAAACGTGCTCGGCGACATCCTGCAGGTGTTCAAATCCGAGGCGAAGAAGCCCGACACCAAGGACTGGTGGAAGACCATCGCCACCTGGCGCGCGCGCAATTCGCTGGCCTACAAGAAGAACGACGATGTGATCCTGCCGCAATTCGCGATCCAGCGGTTGTTCGAGGCGACGCGCGGTCACGACACCTACATCACGACCGAAGTCGGCCAGCATCAGATGTGGGCGGCGCAGTTCTTCGGCTTCGAGGAACCGCATCGCTGGATGACATCCGGCGGCCTGGGCACCATGGGCTACGGCCTGCCGGCGGCGCTGGGCGTGCAGGTTGCGCATCCGGACTCGCTGGTCATCGATATCGGCGGCGATGCCTCGGTGCAGATGACGATGCAGGAAATGTCGGCGGCGGTTCAGCACGAATTGCCGATCAAGATCTTCATCCTGAACAACCAGTATATGGGCATGGTGCGCCAGTGGCAGCAGCTGCTGCATGGCAACCGGCTGTCGCATTCGTACTCGGAAGCACTGCCTGATTTCGTCAAGCTTGCTGAGGCCTATGGCGGCGTCGGATTCCAGTGCAGCAAGCCCGGCGATCTCGACGGCGCGTTGCAGGAAATGATCAAGGTGAAGAAGCCGGTGCTGTTCGACTGCCGCGTTGCGGCGCTGGAAAATTGCTTCCCGATGATCCCGTCCGGCAAGGCGCATAACGAAATGCTGCTGCCGCTGGAAGCGAATGATGAAGCCACCGCGGCAGCCTTCGCCGGCGGCAAGGCGCTGGTGTGATGCAGATAACACAGGCCCTCATCCTGAGGAGCCGCACTCTTGTGCGGCGTCTCGAAGGATGAGTGTCCAAGCTCATGGTTCGAGACGCGCGAAGCCGCGCTCCTCACCATGAGGGATGTAACATCGTGGCGAAAGCCAAACGAGACTTCGACAGGGAACGACAATGGAACAGCCTGCCTCCGCCTATTTCATGGAAGAGCGTCACGATCCCAACGAGACGCATACGCTGACGGTGCTCGTCGCCAATGAGCCCGGCGTGCTCGCGCGCGTCATCGGGCTTTTTTCGGGCCGCGGTTACAACATCGAAAGTCTCACGGTGTCGGAGACCGAGAGCCACAAGCATGTCTCGCGCATCACCATTGTCACCACCGGCACGCCGATGGTGATCACGCAGATCAAGCATCAGCTCGATCGCATGATTCCGGTGCATCGCGTCGTCGACATGACGCTGACCGGCCGCTCCATCGAGCGTGAGCTTGCCATGGTCAAGCTGCGCGGCACCGGCGAGCATCGCGTCGAGGCGCTGCGCCTCGCCGAAGCATTCCGCGCCCGCGTGATCGACGCCACCATCGAGAGCTTCGTATTCGAGATCACCGGCAATACCGGCAAGATCAACCAGTTCATCGATCTGATGCGGCCGCTTGGCCTTGTCGAGATCTCGCGCACCGGCGTCGCCGCCATCAGCCGCGGACCGGAGGGGATGTAGCCTCCGCGCATCGCAGTCATGAAACCTCTCGACATCGCGTTGGCCGTCGCAGTGGCCGTGATCTGGGGCGTCGGCTTCGTGCTGACCCGGATGGCGGTCGACGAGATGTCGTCGACGCTGCTCACCACGCTGCGCTTCGGCATCACGGCGCTGCCGTGCCTGTTCCTGCCGAAGCCGAAGCTGTCATGGCTGCTGATCGTCGCCACAAGCTGGCTCCTGGTAGCGCAATTCCTGGCGCAGACCTATGGCATGGCGCATGGCGTGCCGGCGGGGTTGACCTCGGTGATCGTGCAGAGCCAGGCGCTGTTCACGGTGGGCGCCGCAGCGCTGTTCCTGCGCGAATTGCCGACCCGGCAGCAGGTCGCGGGTATCGCCATCGCCATGGGCGGGCTGCTGATGATCTGCTTCACGGTCGGCTATGACTTCAGCGTGTTCCCCTTCATGGTGCTGATGACCGCGCCGATAAGCTTTGCATTCTCCAATCTGCTGCTGCGGCGCGCGCAAGGTGTGCCGATGCTCGATCTGTTCGCCTGGATCAGCCTCGTGGCCCTGCTGCCGTTGCTGGTGGTGCTGTTCAGTGTCGATGGCGCAAGCACGACCTGGCAATCGCTGACGCATGCCTCGCTGAAGGCCTTCGCCTGTGTGTTGTTCCTCGCGCTGGTCGGCACCACGCTGGGTTACTGGATCTGGGGCCGGCTGCTGCGTGACTATTCCGCGGCGCAGGTCGTGCCGTTCGCGCTGCTGGTGCCCTTTATCGGGGCGGCTGCGTCGAGCGTCACGTTCGGCGAACAGTTTGGATCACTGCGGCTCGCGGGCATGATCGTCGTTGTCTGCGGCATTGCCGTGATGCTGCTGTCGAAGCGCCCACCCACGCTTGTCGAGGTGGTCTGAGGTCATGTCGCAACAACTCTTGTTCGCCTTTATCGTGTTCGCCATCGTGATGTTCTTCACGCCCGGCCCGAACAACATCATGCTGCTCGCGTCGGGGCTTAATTTTGGCTTTCGTCGTACGCTGCCGCATGTCTTCGGCGTCACCGTCGGCTTTGCTTTCATGGTCGCCGTTACGGGCCTCGGATTGGGGGCGGTCTTCACCTCCTATCCGGTGCTGCACACCATCCTGAAATATGCCGGCGCCGCTTATCTCGTCTATCTCGCCTTTGCGATCGGGATGTCCGGTCCGCCCAACCCGGGTGACGCCGAACGGCGCCGGCCGATGACGTTTTTCGGCGCAGCGCTGTTTCAATGGGTCAACGTCAAGGGCTGGGTGATGGTGATCGGCACCATCACCGCCTATGCGGCGATTGCGAACTATCCCTGGAACATCCTGCTGCAGGTCGCCCTGTCGCTGCTGCTCGGGTTCGTGTCCTGCGTCACCTGGGTGCTGTGCGGCACCTCGCTGCAATCGCTGGTAAAATCGCCTGGCGCGGTCCGGGCGTTCAATATCGTCATGGGGCTGCTGCTGCTGGCCTCCCTGTATCCGGTGCTGGTCGAGCTATGAGCCCGACGCGCAGCGTAAAATCACCGTCGCGGGCTTGTCTCGCGGCACCCGTCGCCCTAGAAACCGGCGGCAATTCATGGTCTTCGGCCATTCGGCTTGAGACCGGTTCGAACGGGCAGCTTTGAAATATAGTTGCTGAAGAGAGGAAATACCCATGCGAGTTTATTACGATCGCGACGCCGACCTGAACCTGATCAAGGGCAAGAAGGTCTGCATCGTCGGCTACGGCAGCCAGGGCCATGCCCATGCGCTGAACCTCAAGGACAGCGGCGTCAAGGACGTCGTGATCGCGCTCCGCAAGGGCTCGGCCACCGCGAAGAAGGCGGAAGCCGCCGGCTTCAAGGTGATGGAAGTCGCCGAGGCCGCCAAGTGGGCCGACCTGATGATGATGCTCACCCCCGACGAATTGCAGGGCGACATCTATCGCGACCACATGCACGACAACATGAAGAAGGGCGCAGCGCTCGTCTTCGCACACGGCCTCAACGTGCACTTCAACCTGCTTGATCCGCGTGAAGATCTCGACGTGCTGATGATCGCACCGAAGGGTCCAGGCCACACCGTGCGTTCGGAATATCAGCGCGGCGGCGGCGTGCCCTGCCTGATCGCGGTTCACAAGGACGTTTCGGGCAACGCCCATGACCTCGGCCTGAGCTACGCTTCGGCAGTGGGCGGCGGCCGCGCCGGAATCATCGAGACCTCGTTCAAGGAAGAGTGCGAAACCGATCTGTTCGGCGAGCAGGCCGTTCTTTGCGGCGGCACGGTCGAATTGATCCGCGCCGGCTTCGAGACGCTGGTGGAAGCCGGCTACGCACCGGAAATGGCTTACTTCGAGTGCCTGCACGAGCTGAAGCTGATCGTCGACCTGATCTATGAAGGCGGCATCGCCAACATGAACTACTCGATCTCCAACACCGCGGAATACGGCGAATACGTCACCGGCCCGCGCATCGTCACCTCGGAAACCAAGGCCGAGATGAAGCGCGTGCTGACCGACATTCAGTCCGGCAAGTTCGCGCGCGACTGGATGCTGGAAAACAAGGTCAACCAGGCCTCGTTCAAGGCGACCCGTCAGCGCAACAATGCGCATCCGATCGAGGAAGTGGGCGCCAAGCTCCGCGACATGATGCCGTGGATCAAGGAAAAGGCGCTGGTCGACAAGACCAAGAACTAAAATCAACATCATCGCCGGAGCAAAAGATCAAAATTTGCTCCGGCAATGATCTCGCCTTGCCGCTAGCTGGCTAGATGCCAGCGCATTCTCCCGCAACACATCCAATGCCGAATATAATCTTGGCTCGTCTCTGGAACGTGAGGGCTTGCCATCTTCCCGCTTGCCCCTGAGCTGTGCGGCTCTTCAGGAAGGTCAAGTGAAGTAAATCGATCTGTTCATCTGTTAGTGCGTTCGCAGAAATCCGCTTGTTCCATGCGTCCGCATTGTCTGAGATTCGCGAGGTCCCATCTTGATCGGGCGAGCCAGCGAGAGCCTGATACCAAGCAATCAGAGAGTGTAGCTTCTTCTGTTGTGTCGCCTGATCAAGCGTTTTCCAGCCATTTCGGATACGTTCGATATCCGCATTCTCAGGAAATTTTCCTTGCTGGACTTTAGTGTCGATTGCCCATTTGATTCTTCTTACGGAGGAGGCGCTGTTTGCGAACATGCGACGCAGGTCGTCGCGGACACTCTCCAGTAACCTGACGAAGCGGTCTGTCTGGACCTGAATCATGGGTGAGGATTCAAACAGCGCGTTCAGTTCCTGCTTGAGCGATGCAGCCGAGGTCTGGTTTTGCTGAAGCGCAAGAAGCTCATTCCGGCAATCGTTAGTAATTGGAACTTTGAGGCAGCCCTTTGAAAATAGTAGATCGCCATGCTTCGGCATGATCCGTTCGATCTCCTCGTCGTAGGCTTTGTCTGTAGCGAATTGGTTTTGATACGCAGTCATAAGGCTCTGTAAAGAGGATTGGCCGTAGTTCCACTGAAGAACCCCGAGCGATATGATCTGGCCGTCGAAATTCCCCGTGTAGCCTGACCAGCAGCCGCTAGTTTCCGGAATGGATACGTCTTTCAGAGCTTCGAAAATCAGCTCGCGCGTAATGCCGATCGTTTTCAGGTTGTCCAGAGAGCTAATGCTGACCAAGATTTCGCTGGACGAAGCGACCTTCTTGCATCCAGCGGCATGAGCGGTGTGTTGAAAATCAATCAGTGCAAACAAAGCGAAGATGGAAAGAGTAATGGCTCTCATCGAATTCCGCTCCCAGTGGCTTGCTAAATTAATGAATGTGAAAATGCGGAGGTCTATGTCCCTTCGGACTTGCAATTTGTTACTTCGGCTCCGGTGACGTTGAGCTGCTTTCCGTTCGGAGTGGAGCACTTGGATATGGTGTTTGCGAGGGAAGAGTCGATAATGGCCCTTAGGTTCGCCAATGAGCATATGTTTGCGTATTGCTGTGCCCTGCCGCGGACAACGACTAATCGCTCCAGTTCATTATAGCAGCCGCCAGTCGCGGTGCATGCTGCCTCTTGAAGCCTTCCCTTTCTCCAGTCTGAGCTTATTCCGTTCAGGTAGGCTTCCATTTGCTCTTTCACATGGCGCTTCAGCTGCGTCGAATATGGAGCAAACGCATAAATCTCAGATGCGAACTTATTGAGGTTCTGTCCATATGCGACGGTCGCTGCTGTCGTCGCGATTGCTGTCGTGCCCGCTCCATATGCGGCCATGAGCGGGGTTGCAGCTGTAATGGAGGCTGCAAGGACCTTGTCAATAAATGACAGATCTTGCTGAAAGCGGGCGAGTTTGTCGAAGAAGTCATCGCACTTTTCGTTTGTGTAGTTGATGCTGGCCAATAGGTACTCCGAAGAATACATCTGCCGAACACCTCGGGCATCGGCAATCGTAGTTGTCCCGGTTTCGCCAGCGTATCTGGTGATTTCCTGAGGAGTGGGTGCTGAGACCCAATTACTCTCTGTTGCGCTCTTACATCCACCCAGGACGACCAGGCTTACTAACGCTGCTCCTGCTCGAAACATGCCGCCCCCTTTGTAATTCCCATCAATGAAGGCAAGCGGAGCGCTGTTCGCAATTAGATTGTATTAATCTGTCATATATATCCACAGGTGTTTATGGGCTCCTTTCTCTTTTTAGTGGTCGAGGTTTGAAGAAAGTGAATGCGGCAAACGCGGTCCTTTTTTGTGTTGGGTAAGCGTGGATCTGTTGACGCCCGCGCAAGGAGTTCATCGCCGTGATGGCCAACGAGGTAGTAAAAAGCAAAAGCTTTTATTGGAGACCTTTCATGCGATCCATCGTCATCACCGGCGTCTCCACGGGCATCGGCCACGCCACGGCGAAGCTTCTACTCGCGCGCGGTTTTCGCGTATTCGGCAGTGTCCGTAGGCAGGTTGATACAGAGCGGTTGCAAGCCGAGTTCGGCGCGAACTTCATCCCGCTGCTATTCGATGTGACCGATGTGGCCGCTGTGTTGGCCGCCGCTGCCCAGGTCCGCGCCGCGCTGAATGGCGAGACGCTCGCGGGTCTCGTCAACAATGCAGGCGTTGCGGTTCCCGGCGCGCTGCTCGATCTGGCGGTGGACGAGTTTCGCCAGCAGATCGAGATCAATGTGATGGGGCCGGTGATCGTCACCAAGGCCTTCGCGCCGCTGCTCGGCGCCGATTCGGCGATGACGGGCGCGCCCGGGCGCATCGTGATGATGAGTTCGGTGTCCGGCCAGTTCGGCAATCCACTGCTGTCGCCCTATAGCGCGTCGAAATTCGCACTGGAGGGGCTGGCCGAGAGCCTGCGACGCGAATTCATGCTGTTCGGTATCGACGTGCTGGT
Source organism: Tardiphaga sp. 42S5 (assembly GCF_034044155.1). Classification (NCBI taxonomy): domain Bacteria; kingdom Pseudomonadati; phylum Pseudomonadota; class Alphaproteobacteria; order Hyphomicrobiales; family Nitrobacteraceae; genus Tardiphaga; species Tardiphaga sp. 42S5. The sequence continues at coordinate 3,024,656 of NZ_CP139027.1, forward strand.
GATCGCGCCGGGGGCCGTGCGCACGCCGATCTGGGACAAGGCCGAGGCGATCGATATGGCGCGCTTCGATGCGTCGCCGTTTCTGCCGGCGCTAACGAAGCTGCGCGAGATGCTGATGAAGCTGGCGAAGAACGGGCTGCCGCCGGAGAAGATCGCTGAGCTGGTGCACCGAGCGCTGACCGCATCCCGGCCGAAGCTGCGCGTGGTGGCGTCGCCGGAGCCGGTCCAGACCTTCGTCGCCGGTTTGCTGCCAAAGCGGTGGCTGGACGCGATTATGGCCAAGCAACTCGGGCTGCGGCCCAAATAGCGGGGCCATTTGTCGCCTCGACAGGGGGGCCAAAATGGCCTAATTGGTCCTACCAGATTGGTAGGGTCAATCCATGCTCGCTGCGGTCAGTACCGACACCTCCGACGCCGTTCGGAAAATGCTCGAATTCGTCCGGCACCACCGGCTTGCGAAAGGCGACCGGCTGCCGTCGGAGCGGGATCTGTCGGAGCGGTTCGGGGTGACGCGCGGCTCGGTCCGCGAGGCGCTGGCGGTGCTCGATGCCATGCGCATCACCGAGCGGAAGCCCAAATCAGGCATCTATCTGCGCAACGCGCTGGAAGACAGCGGGCTCGATGCGCTGGTGCTGCAGGCCGACCTTGGCCTGCCCTTCGATGCGCAGGTGACGCGCGATGTCACCGAGGCCAGAATTCTGTGCGAGGAACAGGCGTTCCGGCTGGCCTGTCAGCGCCGCACCGACGCCGATCTCAAGAAGCTGCATCAGCTGCTCGACACCTATGCGGCGCTCGTCGCCAATGGCAGCAATCTCGCCGATGAAGACGTCGCATTCCATCTTGCGGTTGTCGCGGCGAGCCAGAACCGTGTGCTGGTGCGCACGCTGACGCCGCTGATGCTGATGAGCACGGGCTGGCGGCGCCGCTATTTCGCCTCTGCCGAGATCCGCCAGCGCTCGCTCATTGATCACCGCGCTTTTGTCGCCGCGATCGCAGCGCGCGACGAAGCGACAGCCACAATGCTGGTGCATCGCCACGTGCAGACCGCCGCCGAAGACGTTCGAGCATTGGCCGAGCAGGGCGCCACAGACTCCGACGTCAAGGACTGATCACGACGAACACACGCATCTGACGGGCCGTTCAACAATCCCGACAAACGGGAAGGCTCGGATCGCATACGGCAACGGCCGTCACTTATGGAAACGCAAAAAGAAGGACAGAAAATGCGTATCACGACGACTTCCAGGGCCGCGCCAGCGGCCGCCAGCATCATGGCTGCGTTCGCAGCTGCGATTGCACTGGCCGCGAGCCCGGCACTGGCGCAGAAGACATATGGCCCCGGCGCCAGCGATACCGAAATCAAGATCGGGAACACCGTGCCCTATAGCGGCCCGGCGTCTGCTTACGGCATTCTCGGCAAGTCCTATGCCGCCTATTTCAAGAAGATCAATGATGAGGGCGGCATCAACGGCCGCAAGATCGTCTTCATCAGCTATGACGACGCCTATTCGCCGCCGAAGACCGTGGAGCAGACCCGCAAGCTGGTCGAGAGCGACGAGGTGATGGCCATCGTCGGCAATGTCGGCACGGCCGCGAATGCCGCGATCCAGAAATACGTCAATGCCAAGAAGACGCCGCAACTCTTCCTGGCGACCGGTGCCACCCGCTGGAACGATCCGAAGCAGTTTCCATGGACCATGGGCTGGCTGCCGAGCTATCACGCCGAGGCTGCGGCCTATGCGAAGTATCTTCTGAAGGAGAAGCCGGATGCGAAGATCGGCGTGTTCTATCAGAACGACGATTTCGGCAAGGACTATGTCAAGGGATTGAAGGAAGGCCTTGGCGACAAGGCCTCAACGATGATCGTGATGGAGACGAGCTACGAGGTCTCCGAGCCGACCGTCGACTCGCACATCGTCAAGCTGAAGGCTGCCGGCGTCGACACGATCTTCTCCTTCGCCACCGGCAAGTTCGCCGCGCAGTCGATCAAGAAGGTTGCCGAGCTCGGCTGGAAGCCGCTGCATATCGTGCCGAATGCGAGTTCGTCGCTCGGCAGCGTGCTGCGTCCGGCCGGCCTCGAGAATGCGCAGGACGTCGTCTCCGCGACCTTCGCCAAGGATCCGACCGATCCGCAGTGGAAGGACGATCCGGGCATGCTGAAGTTCTACGCCTATGTCGAGAAGTACATTCCGGAAGGGAAGGCGATGGAGAGCACCGTGCTATCCGGCTACAGCATCGCCCAGACCATGGTCGAGGCGCTGAAGCAGTGCGGCGACGATCTCACCCATGAGAACCTGATGAAGCAGGCCGCCAACCTCAAGAACGTGCAGCTCGACGGGTTGCTGCCGGGCGTGACCGTCAATACCAGCCCGACCGACTTCTCGCCCATCGACCAGTTCCAGATGATGAGCTTCAAGGGCGAGCGCTGGCAGCGCTTCGGCGAGATCATCAAGGGCGAGACGCCGACCGCGGTGCGGTAGAGGCGAGGGATGACGACGGCAGGCGGCGCCCGGACCGGCACCGCCTGCGTCGAAAGGTTCATTGTCCGTTCATGACGCCTGTATTACGATTTTGTGACATTCCGCAGGGTCCGGTCGCGGTGTGAGCCGGCTGGCCGTTGCCAGACAGGGTAGTTTTCTTGCCGGGTGTTCGCAGGCAAGTCATGCTGCCGTCGCCGATCTCAGTCTCCCCGGAGCAAGCCGGCCGCCGCTTCAGGGAGCGATTGGCAGCCGTTTGGCAATATGTTCGGCAGTGGCCGCTGCGCACGGCGCTGATCGCTGCGATCCATACGCTCGCGATCTATGTTCTCGCCTCGGTCGAATATGGCCCGTTCGCCAACACGCTGGCGCTGTTCACCTGGGGTTTGCTGAACTTCCTGTTCCTCGCGTTGTTCAAGCGGCCGGGGGTCAGCGCGGTGCTGTCGCTGCTGCTGGTCACGACGCTGATCGTGCTGTCGCAGTTCAAATTCGGGATCACGCAGCTCACGCTGACCTTCCTGGATTTCCTGATCATCGATCGTGACACGATCTCGTTCCTGCATTCGATCTTCCCGCAGCTGCGGACCTGGCTCCTTATCGCCGCTGCCGTCGCGCTGCCGATCCTGTGGCTGATCTGGCGCGCCGATCCGTTCCGCCTGCGCCGCCGCACAGCGCTGGCCTGTGCGGGCGTCTGCATGGTCGGAATCGTCGGACTTTCGGCGGCCAATCCCGAAAAGCCATGGGAGCCGTTCCAGGGCGTCAATCACATTTCCAATCTGGCGCGTTCGGGCGTGGTCTCGGTCTCGCATCTGACCGCGACCGGCTGGATCGAGGCGGATTCCAAGAGCCTCGTCAGCTCGGCGCAGGCGTCGCCGATGACCACCTGCGAGCTGGGCGTGAAGCGGCCGAATATCGTGATGGTGCTCGACGAGTCGTCCTTCGACGTGTCCGCGGCCCCCGGCATCAAGGTGCCGGCGGGCTATCATGATAACTTCAAGTCGTCGGATGGCCAGCAGCGTGCGTTGATCACCGAGTCCAGCGGCGGGCCGACCTGGTACACCGAGTTCAATATCTTCACCGGACTGTCAGCGCGGTCCTTCGGCGCGCTGAAGTTCTATGTGACGCGTATCGCCGCCGGAAAGATCTCGCGCGGCCTGCCGCAGGCGCTGCAGCGCTGCGGCTACAAGACCTTCTCGCTGTATCCGACCTACGGCAATTTCCTCAGCGCCCGCAGCTTCCAGGAGGGCGCCGGCATCGATGGCTTTATCGACATGGCCGCGATGGGCGTGAGCGAGGACATGCAGCCCGACAGGTTCTATTTCGATCAGGCCAGGGACCTCATCGCGCGCGAGAGCAAGACCGACCAGCCGGTCTTCGTGCTGGTCTATCTCACCGCCAATCACTTTCCGTGGACCACGACCTATCGGGACGACCTGACGCCGGCCGGCTGGCAGGCGCCGGGCAATACGGCGGAGGTGGATGAGTATATCCGCCGCCAGGCCATGACGGCTGCGGACTACAAGGACTTTGTCGCGCAGCTCCAGAAGGACCATCCGACCGAGCCGTTCCTGCTGGTGCGGTTCGGCGATCATCAGCCGGCGATCGCGCAGAAACTGCTAGAGCCCGAACTGCCGCAGCCGAAGCGCGCCGACCGGATCATGACGCATGATGTCAGATACTATACGACCTATTACGCCATCGACGCGCTGAACTACCGGCCCGACCTGGCATCGGCGTTGCCGGTGCTGGATGCAGCCTATCTGCCGCTCATGGTGCAGGAGGCCGCACGCGTGCCGCTCGATCCATCCTTCGTCGAGCAGAAGAAGATCATGCTTCGCTGCAAGGGCGTGTTCTATGGCTGCAAGGGCGGCGACGAAGCGAGCCGGTTCAATCGCTGGCTGATCGATGCGGGGCTGATCAAGGATCTCTGACCCGGCCGGCTGCAGCAGTGAGGGCAGGGTGTCCGCTGGTTCCGTCCATCCCGTTCGAGCCAAGTTCATTGCTCGTTCGTGACAATTACATTACAAATTAATGACATATCGCAGTTTCCGGCTGCGACATGCGCCCTCTGGCCGTCGCCAGCCCAGGCCCGAGGCCTCGCCGGTGGTGTTGCGTGCCGCCATGGCGCCTCCGCTCAATCCAGTACCCAGCGTCTCGTCAACTGCTGTCGCCGCGCCGACCAGCGTGTGGCGGCTGTTGGCCGTGGCTGCGCCGCATTTCGGCGCGCTGCTGGTGATGGTCCAGACCGAGACCGATCTGGTGGGACGGGTGGGCTTCGTCCTGGCCTGGGCCATTCTCAACTTGTTCTGGATTGCGCTGCTGCGCCGTCCCGCGCTGTCGGGAGCGCTGTCGCTGACCCTGGTCGTCATCCTCGTGCTGCTGTCGCGGCTGAAGCACGACGTGGTCCAGATGACCGCGAACTTCGTCGACCTGATGGTGATCGACCGCGATACCGCGGCCTTCCTGTTCATGATCTTTCCGAACCTGCGCTGGTCCGCCATTGGCGCCGCCGTCGTGGTGGTGCCACTCATGTATGCGCTGTGGTGGCTCGATCCGTTCCGCATCCGGCGGCTGCCGGCGCTGGCCGCGCTGACGGCTTGCCTCGCCGCATTGACGGGCTATGCGTTGGCCTGGCCCGATGAAGCCTGGCGCGGCTATTACGATGACGGCTATCTGTCGAAATTCGCGCGCTCCGGCGTCACCGCCGTGTCGGACTTCAGCAGCCACGGTTTCATGGAGTCCGACGCGGTCATCACCGAGCGGCTGAAGTTGCCGCTGGAGGATTCCTGCCATCCGGCGGGACGTCGTCCGCACATCATCATGGTGCATGACGAGTCGTCCTTCGACATCCGTCAGGCCGCCGGCGTGAAGACGCCGAAAGGCTATGGCAGCCACTTCGATTCATGGGACGGCAAGGCGCGCAAATTTCTCGCCGAGAGCAATGGCGGGCCGAGCTGGTTCACCGAATACAACGTACTGGCCGGACTGTCGTCGCGCTCGTTCGGGCCGTTCTCCTATTTCGTCACGCGCATCGCTTCGGGCCGCGTCGAGCGCGGATTGCCGTTGGCGCTGCGCCGCTGTGGCTACAGCACTATCTCGCTCTATCCGGCCTTCGGCGCCTTCATGAGCGCGCGCAGCTTCCAGACCACCACCGGCGTCGAGCGCTTCTATGACGCCAAGGATCTCGGCGCCAAGGGCGTCGAGCCCGACAGCTTCTTCTACGATTCAGCGGCGCGCCTGATGGCCGAGCAGCCGCCGGCCAATCCGCTGTTCATGTTCGTCTACCTCGCCGCCAATCACTTTCCGTGGGAAACCAGATTTCGCCCCGACATGACGCCGGGCTGGCGTGCGCCCGGCAACGTGCCGGTGGTTGATGAATATCTGCGCCGGCAAGCGATGAGCGTCGATCACTATAGTGCGTTCGTCGCGAAGCTGAAGAAGCAGTTTCCAGCGCAGCCGTTCCTGATCGTACGCTATGGCGATCATCAGCCGGAATTCGCGCCGGGCATTCTCGATCCCAACATGGATGAAGCGGGCCTCGGCAAGAAGCTGCAGAGTTACGATCCGCGCTACTACGCGACCTATTACGCCATCGACGCGATCAATTTCGAACCGGTGAAGAGCGCGACGGTGATGGATACGATCGACGGGCCCTATCTGCCGCTGGTCATCCAGGAAGCTGCAGGCATTCCGCTGGACCCGTCCTTCGAGGAGCAAAAGAAGATCATGCTTCGCTGCAAGGGACTGTTTTACGCCTGCAAGGACGGCGCGGAAGCGCGACGATTCAATCGCCTGTTGATCGATGCGGGGATGATCAAGAATTTGTAGTCTCTCTTTCTTCCCCTCTCCCCCGCGAAGCGAAGCTTCGCAAGGTGGGAGAGGGTGGATCGACCGCTCTAGCGAAGCTTTGCTTCGCGCGGGCGGTCGAGACGGGAGAGGGGGCGCCACGCGCGGCGCACCTTGCGACTACCCTCTCCCGCCTTCGCTTCGCTCAGGCACCCTCTCCCGCAAGGGGAGAGGGGAAAAAGAACACTCTACTTCGTCCCCATCTTCTCCCACATCCACTTTGCAACGCTCTCCGGCGAGCTCGTCGCATCATTCCCGGCGGCGCGCAGGTTTGCCTCGCGCATCAGCGGCAGGTCGATCCTGCCGAGCAGCGGCTGCAAGGCGCTGCGCAGCTTCTCATCATCCGCGCGTTTCGGCGCCAGCAGCATGATCGCGTCATAGGGCGGGATCGCATGTTTGGGATCGTCCAGCACCACGAGATCGTATTTCGCGATCAGCCCGTCGCTGGTGTAGCCGGCGATGACATCGACCTCGCCGGAGGCCACGGCGGCATACATGAAATCCGGCTGCATGGTGCGCTGGGTCTTGAACGACAGGCCATAGGCCGTTTTCAGTCCCGCCCATTCCGGCCGCGAAAAGAACTCGTAATCGCCGGCGATGGTCATGGTGGCGCTCAGCGCCGCGAGATCGGTGGCGGTCCTGATCCCCAGAGCCTGCGCCTTTGCGCGCGGCATTACCAGCGCATAGGCATTGGCGAAACCGAGTTCGCCGAACAGCGTGATGCCTTGTTTCGCCAACGTCGTCTTCAGCTCGGTCAGCAACTGCTCGCGTGGCAGGATCTCGGTGCGGTGAAACTGGTTGGCCCACAGCGTGCCGGAGTAATCGATATAGACATCGATATCGCCGGAGGCCAGCGCATCATAGATCACGCTGGAGCCGAGACCCTGCCGCGTGGTGGCGGGCAGGCCGGCTGCCTGCAGCCGCTGCGACATCAGCGCGGCCAGCACATATTGTTCGGTGAAGGTCTTGGCGCCGACCACGATGCGTGTGCCGGAGCGGGCGAATGACGGCGCGAGTGTGACGATCACCAGCGCCGCGATACCGAGCACGCCGATGGTCGTGCGGATGCGGCTGCGCAGGCGGATGCCGGTTTCGATCAGCGCCAGCAATTGATCGACGACCAATGCCAGCACTGCTGCGGCGACGCAGCCGAAGATCACCAGCACCCAGTTCTGCGTCTGCAGCCCCGCGAAGATGTAGTTGCCGAGCGAGGTCTGGCCGATCGGCGTCGACAGTGTCGCGGTGCCGATCACCCACACCGCGGAGGTGCGGATGCCGGCCATCATGACCGGCAATGCCAGCGGCAGTTCGACCATGGTCAGCGATTGCCGCGGCGTCATACCGACGCCTTGCGCCGCCTCGGTGAGTGCGGGATCGACGCCGTTCAATCCGGTGATGGTGTTACGCAGCACCGGCAGCATCGAATACAGCGCCAGCGCCAGTACGGCCGGCAGGAATCCGAAGGCCGAGAAGCTGACGTCGAGATATTGCAGCGACAGCGCCGCAAGCGCGAGCAATAGGGGATAGAACAAAGCCAGCAGTGCCAGGCCCGGCACTGTCTGCACGATGCTGGCCACACCGAGCAGCGCGCTGCGCATCACCGGCCGGTGCCGCGCGATGATGGCCAGCGGCAGGCTGATGATGAGACCGAGCGCCAGCGCTGCAAGGCTGACGCGCACGTGGCTGCCGAGATAATCCGGCAGATGCCCGAGCGCGTCGCTCCAGCGCGGATCGGTGAACAGGCTCATGTCGCGCCGCCTTGGGGCGCCGCACTATCCTTCGGCAGCAGTATCTGAAGTCGTTCTGCTTGCCGGCGCGGTGTGCCCAGCAACTCGCCGACATAGGCATCGGTGTTTTCAGCCAGTTCGGTGGGCGTGCCCTCCGCGAGCAGTTTGCCGGAGTGCATCATCGCGATCCGGTCCGCGAGCAGGATCGCCTCCGTCATGTCATGGGTGATCATGATGGTGGTGAGGCCGAGGCTGCGATGTAGCGCGCGGTAGTCGTCGCCAAGCGCATCGCGGGTCAGCGGATCGAGCGCACCGAAAGGCTCGTCCATCAGCACGATGCGCGGCTTCGCAGCCAATGCTCGCGCGACGCCGACGCGCTGGCGCTGGCCGCCGGAGAGTTCGTGCGGGAAGCGGTTGCGATGCTGCGTGCGGTCGAGGCGCACGAGATCGAGCAATTCATCGACACGCACGGCGATCTCCTTGGGCGGCGTGCCAAGCAGTTTCGGCGTGATGCCGATATTGTCGGCTATGCTCATATGCGGAAACAACCCGCCGCTTTGGAACACATAGCCGATGCGCCGGCGCAGCTCGATGGGATCGACCTGCGCGACGTCCTCGCCAGCGATGGCGATGTGTCCCGCGTCCGGCGCGATCAGCCGGTTGGCCAGCCGCATCAGCGTGGTCTTGCCAGAGCCGGAGCCGCCGACCACCGCGAGGAACTCACCCTCGGCGACATCGAGCGAAACGTCATCGACGGCTTTGATGGCCCCGCCGTCGAAGCTCTTGCTGATGCGAGAGAAGCGGATGAGGGGACTCATGCGCCGGATATCTTACGCGGTGCGTCGTCGCTTACCCTCCCCTGGAGGGGGAGGGTCGCCACGTGCGAAGCACGTGGCGGGGTGGGGTGAATGGGAAGCTCCATGGATGAACATGTCACCCCACCCCGGACAACGCGACCGCTGCTGCGCATCGTTCGCGTCGCCCGACCCTCCCCCTCCAGGGTAGGGTGAAGATGGGGCGCCATCGATGTACCGAGTTCTGAAATCATCGCTGCAAAGCTATCATGCAGCATCTGGCCCACCAACCCGGCCCCACCGTTGAATTGTCTGCCCTGCAGCGCTAAGCCAGTCCCGGAACAAAAACACTCTGGGGGACGCGCGTGCAGGCAGGTGAGGCCGCGGCATCGATGGCGGTGGCGCTTGATGACGCGACGGTGGCGTTCGGTATTGCTGACAACCGCGTCTATACGGCGGTAGAGAAGGCGACACTCCGGGTCGCGGATGGCGAGTTCGTTGCCATTGTCGGGCCGACCGGCTGTGGCAAATCTACACTGCTCAATGTCGCTGCCGGTCTGCTGGCGCCAGCCTCCGGCGCTGTCCGGATATTTGGTCAGCCGCTGGGCGGACTGAACGCACAGGCGGGTTACCTGTTTCAGGCCGACGCGCTGTTTCCCTGGAAGACCGCGCTCGACAATGTCGCCATCGGACTGGAGATCGCCGGCATAGCACGCGACGAGGCGCTAACGCGGGCGCAGGACTGGTTGACCTCGGTGGGTCTCGGCGCCTTCGCCGGGCGCTATCCGCATATGCTGTCGGGCGGCCAGCGCAAGCGCGTCGGTCTTGCGCAGGTGCTGATCCGCAATCCGAAAATTCTGCTGATGGATGAGCCGTTCGGGCCGCTTGACGCACAGACCCGGCAGGTGATGGGCAACCTGTTGCTGGATCTGTGGAGCAGGGATCGCAAGGCGGTGCTGTTCGTCACCCACGATCTCGAAGAGGCAATCGCGCTGGCGGACCGCGTCGTCATCATGTCGGCGGGGCCTGGTTCGCGCATCATCGGCGACTGGAAAGTGCCGTTGCCGCGGCCGCGCGATATTTTCGAGGTGCGGCTCGACAAGGATTTTCACGCGCTTCATCGCGAGATCTGGAGCGTGCTGAAGGACGAGGTGATGAAGGGCTATGCGCAGTCCGCTGGTATGGGAGCCGCGTCATGACGCGTCCCGTGCTGCTGCTGTGTCAGGTGCTCGTCGCCGTGGTCGTCATCGGGCTGTGGCATGTGTTCACCACCGTGCCGGTGTTCGGCCGCATCCTGCTGCCGCCGTTCTTCTTCTCCAACCCCTGGGATGTCGGCAGCCAGATTGTTAGCTGGTTCGCTAGCGGGATCATCTGGAAGCATCTCGGCATCACACTGCTGGAATCCGTGCTGGCCTTCGTCATTGGCTCGACGCTGGGCGTGCTGATCGGCTTCTGGTTTGCGCGCCAGCCGCGGCTCGCCGCGATCTTTGATCCCTATGTGAAGATGGCCAATGCGCTGCCGCGCGTGGTACTGGCGCCGATCTTCGCGCTGTGGCTCGGGCTCGGCATCTGGTCGAAAGTCGCGCTCGGCGTCACGCTGGTGTTCTTCATCGTGTTCTTCAACGTCTATCAGGGCGTCAAGGAAGTCTCGCCGACGGTGCTCGCCAATGGCCGCATGCTGGGCATGAGCGAGCGGCAGTTGATGCGCCATGTGTTCTGGCCGTCGGCACTGTCGTGGATGTTTTCGTCGCTGCATACCGCGGTGGGTTTTGCCGTCGTCGGCGCCGTGGTCGGCGAATATCTGGGATCGGCGGCGGGGCTGGGTTATGTCATCCAGCAGGCGGAAGGCACATTCGATGTCGCCGGCGTGTTCGCGGGCATGTTCGTGCTATCGGCCTTCGTGATCGTGATCGATGTGCTGGTGTCAGTGGTCGAGAAGCGGTTGCTGGTGTGGAAGCCGGATGGCGCTTCGGGCCGAAACTAGCTGCCGCGGACCCTGCGCATGTTAGAGATCGTCATGCCCGGGCTTGTCCCGGGCATCCACGCCTTGGCCGCAAGCAAGAGAAGACGTGGATGGCCGGGACAAGCCCGGCCATGACGGTGGATAGAGCGTCGCTACTTACGGCAGCGGCTTGGTGTCGTCCGGCGCCTGCGGTGGGGTCTTGATGGCGATGGCGCGGAACGGCTTGCCGTCCGGCTTGGTGCCGCCATGGGGCGTGCCCTTCGGGATGATGATGAGGTCGCCGGCCTTGACCTGAACTTCCTTGTCGCCCAGCCACACGGTGCCGGTGCCTTCGAGGATGTACTGGATCTCATTGGTGTTGGGATGCATGTGCTTCACCACATTGCCGTCCTGCACCGAGATGGTCGCGCCGTCGGCCTGCATGAACATCTTGGAGCGGAAGCCGGTGGGCGAGGCCGGGCCGAGTGCGTCGCCGACGAGTTCGGGCACGTGGATGACCTGGGCGGTGATGTTTTCCGCAGCCTGTGCCGGCGTGATGCCCTCGGGCACGAGATGCGTGATCAGGCAGCCGGCGGCGAAAGCGGCCGTGATGGAGAGTGTTGCGGTGATGCGCTGCATGAACGTTCCCCCTGAATGACAGTGATTTGTCGCGCGGATGCTATGTCGCGCCGGGTGCGTTGACCAGTGCCGGCTTTCCATCCGGCAGAGGCTCATCTATCCTTTGCGCCCGATAGCAGCGGAGGAAACAATGACAAAAAACATAAAAACCAACTTGAGCCGTTTATTCCCGAACCGTTTGTTTTCAGGCCGTTTGTTCTTCGCTGGTCTGCTGTCGCTGTTTCTCGTTCATCCCGCTGCAGCGCAAACCAAGGTGACCATCGCCATCGGCGGCGGGGCGTGCCTGTGCTATCTGCCGACCGTGCTGGCCAAGCAGCTCGGCGAATATGAGAAAGCGGGTCTCGCGGTCGAACTGGTCGATCTCAAGGGCGGCTCCGATGCGTTGAAAGCGGTGCTCGGCGGCAGCGCCGACGTGGTCTCCGGCTATTTCGATCATTGCGTGAACCTCGCGGCCAAGAAGCAGGAGCTGCAGAGCTTCGTGGTCTATGACCGCTATCCCGGTCTCGTGCTGGTGGTGTCGCCGAAGCACACCGGCAAGATCACGTCGATCAAGGATCTCGCCGGCAAGAAAGTCGGCGTCAGCGCGCCGGGCTCGTCGACAGACTTCTTTCTGAAGTATCAGCTCAAGAAGAACGGCCTCGATCCGGCCGGTACTGCGGTGATCGGCGTCGGCCTCGGCGCGACGGCAGTAGCGGCGATGGAGCAGGGGCAGATCGAAGCCGCGGTGATGCTCGATCCTGCCGTCACCGTGCTGCAGGGCAGCCACAAAGACCTCACGATTCTCAGCGATACCCGCACGCAGAGGGACACGCTTGCGGTGTTCTCCGGCGAATATCCCGGCGGCGCGCTGTATTCGACGACCGCATGGGTCAAGGGACATGAGAAGGAAGTGCAGGGTCTGACCAACGCGATCATGAACACGCTGAAGTGGATCCACAGTCATACGCCGGAAGAGATCATGGCGAAGATGCCGGAAGGTATCGTCGGCAAGGACAAGGAGCTCTATCTCGCGGCGCTCAAAAACACGCTCCCGATGTATTCGGAGACGGGGCTGATGGATCCGAAGGGCGCGGCTGCCGTGCTCGCCGTGTTCAGCGAGGGCTCGCCGGAGGTGGCGAAAGCCAATATCGATGTCAGCAAGACCTACACCAATAAATATGTCGAACAGTTTGCCAAGACGATGGGGACGAATGCGAAGTAGGTTCTGCGCATGATGACGCCGGTCATTCACCGCGTCACGCAACTCAACCTCACACGCAGCGATTGGCAGTGGCCATTCGCGCGTGAGCAGCGGGAGGAGATCGACGCTCACTTCGCAAGCAAGCGCGCCGAGAAGCCGCAACTGTTCAATGGGCGCGTGTTGCTGGCGCGCAATGCGCAGTTCACCGGCGAGCGGTTTCGCGCGGACTATTTCGAGACCGATTTTGCGAGCTTTCTGGCGTGGCGGGATTGGCGCTGTCCCGATCCGGCCGTGTTCAACGGCTTTGGCATGGGCGCGCTGCGTGCCAGCGACGGCGCCTTCGTGCTCGGCGAGATGGGACAACATACATCCAATGCCGGACGTATCTATTTTGCGGCGGGCACGCCCGATCTGGACGACCTCCGTGGCGATGTGGTCGATATCGCGGGCAGTGTGACGCGTGAAGTCGAGGAAGAGCTCGGTCTGACGGAAGCCGATTACCGGGCCGACGCTGGCTGGTTCTGCGTCGTGACGGATTTCTCGGTAGCGATGATGCGTATTCTAAATGCGGATCGGCCGGGTGAGGCGCTGCGCAGCACCATCGAGGCGAATCTTGCCGGTCAGGCGTCGCCGGAGCTCAGCGGAATTCATCTGGTGCGCAGCGAAGCCGACTTCACCCCGACGATGCCGCTGTTTGTGACAGCGTTTATGACAGCGCAACTGACGTCAGCGACGTGATCTGCTGGTATTGCCGGGATCGGCACGCTACGCTTGCAATCCCCGTGTCCCGGAGTTGCCGATCTCATGTCTGCCAAGCCCGTTGTATCCGCGTTGAAGTCCTATATCGAGCCGTATCGGGTCGACGGTTCGAAAGCTTTCCACCTCAAGGCGCATGACACCAATGGCAGCGGCGGGCTGCACAAGGAAACCGGCAAGAAGATCATCGAAGCCAACCGCCGCCGGCTGCAGGAGCTGCAGGAAAAGCTCTATGCACAGGATCGCTGGTCGCTGCTGCTGATCTTCCAGGGCATGGACGCCGCCGGCAAGGACAGCGCCATCGAGAGCGTGTTCGACGGCATCAATCCGCAGGGCTGCGAGGTGCATTCGTTCAAGACGCCGTCGTCGAACGAACTCGATCACGATTTCATGTGGCGCCACACCATCGCGCTGCCACAGCGCGGCCGCATCGGCATCTTCAATCGCTCTTACTACGAGGAATGTCTCGTGGTGCGGGTGCATCCGGAGATTCTTGCCAAACAGAAAATTCCGGCGGAGCTGGTGACAAAAGATATCTGGCGCGAGCGCTTCGAGGACATCACCGCCTTCGAGAAATACCTCGCGCGCAACGGCACCGTGGTGCTGAAGTTCTTTCTCAACGTCTCCAAGGAAGAGCAGCGCGAGCGCTTCCTCGATCGTCTCGAGCAGCCGGCGAAGAACTGGAAGTTCTCATCGGCCGATATCGCCGAGCGCGCGCTGTGGGACAAGTATCAGGAGGCCTATGAGGACCTGATCAAGCATACGTCCTGCGAGGAGGCGCCGTGGCATGTGGTGCCGGCGGATCGCAAATGGTTCTCACGCGTGGTGATCGGCTCGGCCATCGTCAACGCGCTGGAGAAGCTGGACCTGCACTTCCCGACCGTGGACGGCGAGGCGAAGAAGGACTTTACGCTGATCCGCGAGGCGCTGGAGAAGGAAGGGCCGCGGCGGGAAGGCAAGCCTGTGGTGAAGAAGGTCGCGAAGAAGAAGGTGGCCAAGAAGGCCAAGAAGAAAGTGGCGAAGAAAACGTGATATTTTCTGGCTGTCATCCCCGCGAAGGCGGGGATCCATACACGCCGAAGAGGCCGTTCGTACGTTGTCGTCGCGACTTTGCCGTTTTGATTAGTTCGACCGTGGCTATGGGTCCCCGCCTTCGCGGGGACGACAGCTACGGCGGGCTAGTTTAACTCAGCTTCAATTCCTTCAGCACCTCTGCCACCTTGTCCTGCGCAGCGTGCGGTAATGGCAGCACCGGGCGTGGCGGCTGCGCATCGGTGATCCCCATCTGCTCGGCAGCCGCATACATCACGCGCAGGCTGGAGAACTGCTTGAACAGATCCCACAGCGGCTGCATCGCGTTGTTGAGGCGGCGCGCTTCGTCGGCATTGCCGGTCTGGGCTGCGCGGGTGATGGCCAGACAACTCTTTGGAAACAGGCCCGCCGCCACGCAATACCAGGCATCGCCGCCGGCCAGCAGTGTCTCCATCGAATTCCAGTCACCGGCATAGCCGACTGAAAAGCCTGATGGCACGGCGGCACGCATCTGCTTCAGGTGATCTGCGGCGAGGCTGGCTTCGGGGGAGGTGCCCTTCACCGCGACGACTCCGGGAATACGTGCGATGCGGCCGACCAGGTCGGGCGTGAACTTGAAATGCGTGGTGGCGAAATTGTCGTAGATGACGATCGGCAGTTTGCTCTCGCCGGCAACCGTCCGGAAGTGCTCGAACACCTCGTCCTCGGTGAGCGGCGTGTAGGACACCGGCGCCAGCAGGCCGGCGGCCGCGCCGGCCGCCTTGGCATCGCGGGCGAGTTCGATCGTCTCGTCGGTGCGCAGCGCGCCGATGCCGACCAGCACGGGGACGCGGCCGTTGACCTCCGCAATGGCGGCTTCAGTGGCGCGCCGGCGCTCGTCACGGCTGAGGAACGGATACGATCCGGTGCTGCCGAGCAGCCCGATGGAATCGACCTTCGCGGCCGCCAGCGGTGCCACCAGCCGCCGTAGCGCGGGCGTATCGACCCTGCCATTCGTATTCATCGGTGTGATCGGGAAAGCGGATAATCCCCTGGCGAAAGTCATCGTCCTGTCCTCGCAATTGCCGTTCGGTCTTAGGGCAAAAGGGTGGCTGCGAAAACGTCCAGTTGACGATGTTCTGGCTAGGCCAGTCGGCCGCGCGCCCGAGCTTCTCGCAGGAGGATTTAGGTCAGTACTCCTGACCCTCTTAGCCGTTGCAGGGTCCCGCATTTGTCGTCTAGAACGACCTCAGGCCCTCGTCGGCAACGAACCATCAAGGGTTTTCCTTGAGACTGGTTTTGGCCGAGGATGTGGGCCTGAAGGTGTGGCAATGCTGATTCGCAGCGACATGGTTGGAGTTTCCGGGGGAGTGGCTGTTGCCGCTGGTCCCGACGCGATTCCGGCTGCGCTGCGCTCGAACCTCCTTCTTGGCGGGCTGCTTCTGCTTATCTGCCCCTGAGCGCCGTCTGGGCCGTTTGGCCTGGGTACTCAGGGGATCATGACATTCAGAACCATCAGCTCCCTCTGGCGCCCAGACATTAGCGCCCCGACTTAAGGAATATCTCATGACTTCGACCACCCCGTCCGTTCAGGACAAGTCCGACAAGGACCGCGTCATCATTTTCGACACCACCTTGCGTGACGGCGAGCAGTGCCCCGGCGCCACCATGACCTTCGAGGAAAAGCTGGAGATCGCCGCGATGCTCGACACCATGGGTGTCGACGTCATTGAGGCCGGCTTCCCGATCGCCTCCGACGGCGACTTCGAAGCCGTCAACGAGATTGCCAAGCGCACCAAGAATGCCGTGGTCTGCGGCCTGTCGCGGGCCGGCCAGAAGGATATCGACCGCTGCGCCGAGGCGATCCGCCCGGCCAAGCGCGGCCGCATCCATTCCTTCCTGTCCACCTCGCCGGTGCACATGAAGTACAAGCTGCAGATGGAGCCCGACGCGGTCCATGATCTGGTGATCTCGTCAGTGACTCGTGCCCGCAACCATACCGATGACGTCGAATGGTCGTCGGAAGACGGCACCCGCACCGAATTCGACTTCCTGTGCCGCTGCGTCGAGTCGGCGATCAAGGCCGGTGCAACCACGATCAACATCCCCGACACCGTCGGCTATTCGGTGCCCGAGGAATATTACGACCTGTTCAAGCGCGTGCGCGAGAACGTGCCGAATTCCGACAAGGCGATCTTCTCGGTTCACTGCCACAACGACCTCGGCATGGCCGTCGCCAATTCGATGGCCGGCATCCGCGGCGGTGCGCGGCAGATCGAATGCACCATCAACGGCATCGGCGAGCGCGCCGGCAATGCCGCGCTGGAAGAGATCGTGATGGCGATGAAGGTACGCAATGACAAATTGCCGTACTGGAACAACATCGACACCACGATGCTGATGCGGGCCTCGAAGGAAGTCTCGGCCGCGACCTCGTTCCCGGTGCAGTACAACAAGGCCATCGTCGGTCGTAACGCCTTCGCCCATGAGAGCGGCATCCATCAGGACGGCATGCTGAAGAATGCGCAGACCTACGAGATCATGCTGCCGGAGACGGTCGGCGTGAAGCAGACCTCGCTGGTGATGGGCAAGCATTCCGGCCGTCATGCCTTCATCCACAAGCTGGAGGAGATGGGCTACAAGCTGGGCCAGAACCAGTTGGAAGACGCCTTCGTGCGCTTCAAGGCCTTGGCCGATCGCAAGAAGGACATCTACGACGAGGATCTGGAAGCGCTGGTCGATCAGGAAATGACTGCCGCCCATGACCGCATCAAGCTGGTGTCGCTGACGGTCATCGCCGGCACCCATGGTCCGCAGCGCGCGACCATGAAGCTGAACGTCGACGGCGTGATGAAGATCGAGGAGGCCGAGGGCAATGGTCCGGTCGATGCGGTGTTCAACTGCATCAAGGCGCTGGTGCCGCACGAGGCCAAGCTGGAACTGTATCAGGTCCACGCCGTCACCGAAGGCACCGACGCGCAGGCGGAAGTGTCGGTGCGTCTGGCCCATGAAGGCCGCTCGATGACCTCGCGTGCGGCCGATCCGGATACGCTGGTCGCTTCGGCCAAGGCCTATCTCGGTGGGTTGAACAAGATCGTCATGAAGCGCGCACGCGACATGCCGGCGCCGGTTGCAGCCGCGAGCTAATCTCGCTCTAAAACTTTGACGCGTAATCAACGCGGAGCTTCGGCTCCGCATTTTGCGTTGCAGCATCGATTTCATGTTGCACCCCTGCGAAGGGGCAATGGTGTTTGCGCATTGATCTCTGTATTGCTGCAACTGGCATACAAGCGGGAGCCGCTCAATGAGCTCCCAGGTCATACGGGAGAAACACATGCGCAAATTGATTTTCGCAGCAGCATCGGTTGCCGCGCTTGCATTGATAGGACCGGCCGCCGCGCAGGCGCCTATCATCATCAAATTCAGTCATGTCGTCGCGCCGAACACGCCGAAGGGCCTCGCTGCGGAGAAGTTCAAGGAACTCGCCGAGAAATACACCGACGGCAAGGTCAAGGTCGAAGTCTATCCGAACTCGCAGCTCTACAAGGACAAGGAAGAGCTGGAAGCCTTGCAGCTCGGCGCGGTGCAAATGCTGGCGCCGTCGAACTCGAAGTTCGGGCCTATCGGCGTCAAGGAGTTCGAGGTTTTCGATCTCCCCTACATCCTTCCGGACCTCGCCACCCTGCGCAAGGTGACTGACGGCCCGCTTGGCGCGCGGCTGCTCAAGCTGCTGGATTCCAAAGGCATGACCGGCCTTGCCTATTGGGACAACGGCTTCAAGCAGATGACCGCGAACAAGAAGTTGCTCACTCCCGCGGACTACAAAGGCATGAAGTTCCGCATTCAGTCGTCGAAGGTACTGGAAGCCCAATTCCGGACGCTTGGCGCGATTCCGCAGGTGATGGCGTTCTCCGAAGTCTATCAGGCGCTGCAGACCGGCGTGGTCGATGGCCAGGAAAACACCCCGTCCAACATCTACACGCAGAAAATGCATGAGGTGCAGAAGTACACCACGCTGACCAACCACGGTTACATCGGTTACGTTGTGGTGGTGAACAAGAAATTCTGGGATGGCATTCCGGCGGATACTCGCGGCCTTCTGGAAAAGGCCATGAAGGAAGCCACCGCCTATGGCAACGGCCAGTCGGCGAAGGAAAACGACGACGCACTCGCCGAGATGAAGAAGAGCGGCAAGACCGAATTTGTCACACTGACGCCGGAGCAGGATGCCGGCATGCGCAAGGCGGTGGAGTCAGTTTATACCGATGTGGCAGGCCGGGTAGGCAAGCCACTGATCGACGAATTTCTCAAGGAAACGCGCGGCGCCACCAACTAGGATTGACGATGTGAGCTTCCGCGCCCTCGGGTGCGGAAGCCACTGACGCCCCGGGGGCCGCAGTTGCCTGACTGCGGAATGGGGTTAGCGCAAGGTCACGCCGCGATCAGATCAATTGCCGGTTGACCCACACTGGGGGACTAAATGTTTCTTCGCATCCTCGATCGGCTTGAGGAACTGCTGATCATGACATTGATCGCGGCCGCGACCGTGATCATTTTCATTGCAGTGGCACATCGCTACCTCGTCGGCATCCCGTTCTTCTATCCGTTTTTGTTTCCGATCCACCTGTCGTGGGCGCAGGAGCTGTGCATCTTGATGTTTGTGTGGATGGCGAAGTTCGGCGCCGCCTACGGCGTGCGGACCGGCATCCATGTCGGCGTCGATGTGTTGGTGAACCAACTCGACCCGCCCTGGCGCAAGACGGTGGTGATGTTCGGTCTGCTCTGCGGCGCGCTCTTCACCTTTGTGGTCGGCAGCATGGGCGCGAAATTCGTCTACGGGCTGATGTACACCGATCAGGTGACGCCCGATCTCGAACTGCCGAGCTGGATCATCTATCTCTGTGTTCCGCTCGGCTCCTATCTGATGTGCTTCCGCTTCCTGCAGGTTGCTCGCAAGTTCTGGCGCACCGGCGAACTCCCACATCATGACGAGACCGACGTGGAGGGGATCGATCCCGAAGCCGCCGCCGCCAGCGCCGCGAGGATCATCCGATGATCGCTGCCATTATTTTCGGACTGCTTGTTGTGCTGATGCTGACGGGCATGCCGATCTCGATCGCGCTCGGCCTCACGGTGCTGACGTTCCTGTTTTTCATGACCAACGTGCCGATCGAATCCGTCGCGCTGAAGCTGTTTACCGGCATCGAGAAGTTCGAGATCATGGCGATCCCGTTCTTCATCCTCGCCGGAAACTTCCTCACGCATGGCGGCGTCGCGCGGCGAATGATCGAATTCGCGCGCACCATGATCGGCCATTGGGCCGGCGGACTGGGCATTGCAGCCACGATGGCCGCTGCGCTGTTTTCAGCGGTGTCGGGGTCGTCGCCGGCGACTGTGGTGGCGATCGGCTCGATCATGCTGCCGGCCATGTTGTCGGTCGGTTACCCGAAGCGCTTTGCCGCGGGCGTCATCGTCACCGGCGGCGCGCTCGGCAATCTGATTCCGCCTTCGATCATCATGGTGATCTACGCAGTATCGACCAGCGGCGCGGTTTACTTCGGCCCTGCCGGCGAGAAGGTCTCTTCCGCCTCGGTCGGACAATTGTTCATGGCCGGAATGGTACCGGGTGTGATCCTTGCCATTATGCTCTCCGCCACCACCTGGTATCGCGCGTGGAAGAACAACTATCCGCGCATACCGAAGGCAACCTGGGCCGAGAGCTGGCACGCCTTTCGGGAATCAGCTTGGGGCATTTCGCTGATCGTTATCGTGCTGGGAGGCATCTATCTCGGCTGGTTCACGCCGACGGAAGCCGCCGCCATGAGCGCCGTCTACGCCTTCCTGATCGAGATGTTCATCTACAAGGACATGAAGTGGAAGGACGTGCCCAAGGTTCTTCTGATCTCGGCCAGCATGAGCGCGATGATCCTCTACATCGTTACCAACGCGGTGCTGTTCTCGTTCCTGATGACCAGCGAGCAGATCCCGCAGGCGATGTCGAACTGGATCACGAACAGCGGCATCAACTGGATCACGTTCCTGCTGGTGGTGAACCTGCTGCTGCTGCTCGCCGGCAACGTGATGGAGCCGTCCTCGATCGTTCTGATCATGGCGCCGATCCTTTATCCGATCGCAGTCAAGCTCGGCATTCATCCGGTGCACTTCGGCATCATCATCGTGGTCAATATGGAAATCGGCATGTGTCATCCGCCGGTGGGACTCAATCTCTACGTCGCCTCCGGTATCGCGAAGATGGGGATCACCGAACTCTCCATTGCCGTGCTGCCGTGGCTGATCACGCTGCTGATCTTCCTCGGCCTCATCACCTACATTCCGGAACTCTCGCTGTGGCTGCCGCGATTGCTCGGGATGCTGTGACAAAAGAATTCTGAAGTGTTTCCATCGTGAATGCATATTCAGAAATCGAACACATCCGGAAAATATATGGCCAAAGCGTAAGTTGAACCCGTGGCAGCGCAGGATCATCTTCAGGTGACTTTCCAAAGGAGGTTGCCATGAAGAAGATCTTGCTCGCCGGTGCCGCTGTCGCCGTGATCGCCGGTTCCACCGCGGTCTATGCCCAGCACCGTCCATGGATGCATCATCACGTCCGGATGAATCCGGAAGACCGCGCTGCGTTCGCCGATGCGCGCATCGCTGCCGTGAAGGCCGGGCTCAAGCTGACGCCGGACCAGGAGAAGATGTGGCCGGCGGTAGAGAGCGCTGTGCGCGATTTCGCCAAGCTGCGCATCGACCGCGCCAATGCGCGCATGGAAGAGCGCAAGAACCGCGACGACAACGCGAAGCGGACCGACACGCCGGACAATCCGGTCGCCCGCCTGCAGCAGCGCGCCGGCGACATGGCCACCACGGCCGCCGCGCTGAAGAAGATCGCCGATGCCGCCGACCCGCTCTACAAGACCCTCGATGATGGCCAGAAGCGCCGACTGGCGGTGCTGACCCATATGGACCGTCGCTTTGGCGGCGGGGAGGGCGGCTGGCGTCATCGCGGCCCGCGGCCGGGCTATGAGCGCGGCAGCTTCGAAGGCGAGGGATTCGGCCCTCCCGGCTTTGATCGCCCGCGTTTCGGCGATGACGACGATCGCAGTCCCGGTGGCCCCGGCGACAGATTCGACCACGACGCCGCACCGGGCGCCGAACGGCTCTGATCCGGAGCAGTTTTCCACTGTCGCAATGACGAAGAAGCCGCTGAAATCCAGCGGCTTTTTCGCATTTTTGCGATTGCGAAAAACGGTGCAATTTTTGTGACAGCGTCGCTGGACATCCCCGGATCGCTTTGCTAAACGACGCCGTCCCCACGGGGATATCCGGATCTGGATCCGGGCGCATAGCTCAGTTGGTAGAGCAGGTGACTCTTAATCACCGGGTCCTAGGTTCGAGCCCTAGTGCGCCCACCATAAAATCTCAACAAATCAGATTGTTAGAATTTCGGTGGTCAGTCGTTCCGACCGGACATCATCCGTCATTCTGACGTGGCACCTGCTTTTGGTCTTTCGCTGAGCCATCCATCAGCCAGACGGCCAAGCCACGAAGGCCCAAAACGTCGAAAACCCGTTGAGCCTCCTCCGCGCGCTGTAGCGACCTTTCCGGAGGTCTTTGCGAACCCGAGCGAAAACGCGGACCGAATTTTTCTATTGGTCCCGAGCCCTCTGTGGGAGGTGGCCAGGTGGAACCGCCGGGATGCGTGCACGTTCCTACATGTGGAGAAACAGCATTCTGGTGCCGTCGTGCGGCGCGCTTTGCATTCAAGTCCAATCACCAAGCAGCAAATGGGAGTTTGTCGATGCTCAGCGCCTTCATCAACGGAAAAGATATCAAAACCGGCACCGTGATTTCTGTCGTCGCCAAATCGGTGGCGCCGGGAGAAACGCTTGCGCTCGAATACCCTAACAAAAGTCGGGTGTCAGGTAAGGTGATCTCAGCTTCGCACAGCGAGCTCGAATTGGAGATCAATTCGGAGGCTTGGCGGCTGCGTCCACACGCCCCGAGCGACAGCACCATCCACAATGACCTGTCCGATAAAGATGCATCATTCTGGACGGTCCAGGCGAAGCTCTAGACTATTCGTCCGACCTCAGTGGCCTGGTTTGAAAACCGTGGTGGCCGAATTTAAGAAACGTTAGGGGCAGACGGGCCACTATCTGCAGATGAAGCTCTTTTTGTGGTTTTGCGCGGGGTCGGCGGCCGGGATTCTGGCGACGGTAATCTTGTGTCTAGCGCTCGTGCTGGGCGTCAGTCAGTTCGGAATACCCAACGATCATCCTGTGGTGAAGTACATGATCCATGGCATCGCAACGATATGCTGGGTGTTGGGAATAGGCGCCGGCCTGTATTTTCATTTTCGGCACCGATCTGGTTTTAGGCTTCCCAAGCAGTAAGGCCGCCTCAGTGGGCGGCTCTTTCATTTTGGCGACCTGGAGGCGGATCGATGGATAGTCTCGAAGCCCACGCGCGGTTCGTTCAGGATCTTCGCCAGAGGATCGTGTTTCGGAGTCGTCCGAGGGGATGCCGTCGGTTTGTGCCGGCGCTCGACGACCATGGCGCGCTCGGCATTGGCCGCGCGCGAACCGTGCTCTTCAACAAAGCCGATCCTGGGTTCGTCGAGCAGCTTGGACTGCCATGCTTTTGTGTTCGTCATCCCGGCATTCTAGCCGATGGCGTGCGGCTCTGCAAAAGCCCGCGGGTGAGGCGGGTGGGATCGTACGCGCAACGCCGCCCTGGGCGGAGTATGATCGCCCCGGCGACGTTGGCTAAACACTGGGCCCTGAAATCCCCAGTACAAATTGGTACGATGGACGTGGCTGAAAGGTTCAAGGGAGCCAAAGAAAAAACGCCCGAGGGTATCGAGCGGGTTATGGCGGTCTGCGGTTCGGCTAATATGCCGCCAGGCGTCGAACAATAGCCTAGACCCTATCAATGAAATGAGACCCGCCGAGTAGCGTCGGCGGGTCTCTTCTACCTATTGGCGATATGGCGCGTCAGGGAGTGGTCCGAGCGACCCGCGGCGTCGCTGCGGGCGCAGCGGTCCTGGTTTTCTGGATTGCCTGGCTGACCGGTAATTGCAGCACGACTGCCTTCTGCCCGGGCCTCAGGTCTGTGACGAGAACAATCCTGCCATTTGAGAATTCCAGCGCGTCGTGGTGATTGTGATACTGGCCCATGTCAATTTGACGAAACCGGGCTAGTCGATCGTTGACGTTGCGGCGAAACACCCATCCATCGACTCGGACGTTTTCTTCAAAAGCGATCTCGGTGCCAGGGCGAAGGCATACCGCAACGTTTGGATCGTCGAAGCTTGCGAACCCTTTGGTCGTCGTCGAAGGAAATCTTGTCGATACCAACCTATCCGCCACCTCTGCGGGACGGTTGGCGACCGCGTGCAGGCTGTAATCACACATGGATGCGCTCCTATGGACGGCCACCCAGCAAATGCTGCAACATCCGTGAACCCCGTTGGTTGCAGCGCGGGGCAAAAAAAGCTGCCGGCCGAGGCGTCACCTCATTCTGACCGCGCCAAAATCCCAAGCCTAATGTCCAGATGGGCGCGTCCAGGATCGCTTCGACGTTCGACCGCCGCCTTCACGCGTCTGGTCGAAGCGCTGCGTTATCGTTTGTGAGTATGGAGCAGGGGCCGCCGTATCATTGCGCGGTCCCGGATACGCACGTCCGCGAAGTCCGGCAGGGTCGTGCGTTCGTTGCCGGGCGTCGATCTCGGATTGAGGTCGATTAGCTGTAGAAGATACCGCCATCCACGTTGAGTGCCTGGCCCGTCACGAAGGCGGAATCGTCGGAGGCGAAGAATGCGACGGGGCCGACGACGTCTTCCGGCTCGCCGAGCCGATGCAGGTCGGTGATCTTCTCGAAATAGGTGACCCGCTCCGGATCGCCCAGGTTGTTGCGGCCCATCTCGGTGAGGATGATGCCGGGGCATACGGCATTCACCGTGATGCCATGGCCACCGAATTCCATCGACGAGACCCGCGTGAAGCCCACCACAGCGGATTTCGACGCGGCATAATGCGACTGGCCGGGGCCGCCGGTGCGCGCGGCCAGCGAGGCGATGTTGACGATGCGCCCGTATTTGCGCTCCTTCATGTGGACGACCATCGCCTGGGTCATCTGGAACACGCCGCGGACGTTCACGGCGAAGGTCTGGTCCCAGTGTTCGGGCGTGGTTTCTTCGATGGTCGCGAGACGCAGGATGCCGGCATTGTTGACGAGAACATCGACATGGCCGAGACCCGCGACCGCTTCCGCAACCGAGCGCTGGCAATCCTCGAGCTTGCTGACATCTGCCAGCACCGGAATGCACTTGCCGCCGAGCTTCTTCACATCCGTGACGGTCTCCAGCAGCGTGCTCTCCTGCGACGCGATGTCCGTCAGAGCGAGATTGTAGCCGCGCTTGGCGAGGCCAAGGGCGATGGCACGTCCGATTCCGCGGCTGGCGCCGGTGACGATGGCATGTCTGGTCATGTGATGTTCCTGCTTCTGTGAAAGCTGTCGATGGATGGATTAGGCGCGTGCGCCGCGGACGGGCAGCGTGTTCATCGCCTTGACCGTCTCCTCGAAGGACACGAGATTGGCGCCGGAACCGAGCCCCGTCGCGACGATGGCGGCCGTGGCTGTCGCCAGTTTTGCGCAGTCCAGCAGGTCCCAGTCGCGGACCAGGCCGGCGATGAAGCCGCCGGTATAGGAATCGCCGCAGCCGGAGGTGTCGCGCACCGTCACCTCGAAGGCCGGTACCGTGAACTGCCGCCCGTCGCGCGTCACGATGAAAGAGCCGTGTTCGCCGAGCGAGATCGCGCAGGCACCGGCGCCCTTGCCGATGAAATACTGCGCGCAGGCCGCGGGATCGTCGGTGCCGACCAGCGCGTGGGTCTCGTCGATGCTCGGCATGAAGAAGTCCGTATAGGGCATCAGCGGTTCGACCAGTGCCAGCGTCTCGCCGCGTGCCTGGATGAGATCGACGGTGGTGATGCAGCCGGCCGCCTTGGCATCGCGCAGCAGCGCCACCGTCGGCTCGCCGTCCATCGCCAGCAGCGAGCCGACGCCGCCAAGATGCAGCACCTTGCTGCGGCAGGCGGCTTTCTGCGCTTCGGGCGAAATCTTCCAGCGCGCGGAGGCGCCGCGCGCATGTAGCACCGGGCGCGAGCCATCCGGACGGATCGGCAGGATGGTGGCGGAGGTCGGCACGCCGGCCATCCGCTCCATCACCGAAATATCGATGCCCTCGCGTTCCATCGCATTCAGCACCCAGTCGGCCTTCTCGTCGGCGCCAACCGCGCCGACGGCGATCGCCTTCAGTCCGAGACGCGCGCAGGGCACCACGGTGCCGCCCGCGGTGCCAGCGACCGTGAGCCGGATCTCATCGATCAGCGCGCGACCGCCGCCGGCCGGGATTTCAGTGATGGGGACGCCGAGGATGTCCAGGATGTAGGTGCCGCAGACGCTGACGTCGTGGGGATGGGCCATGTGGCAAGTCTCGCAATTGTTGGTGCTGGTTTGTTAGGTCGAGGTTTTCGGCGTGCCGTCGCTGTCGCGCAGGCCGTATTGTCCCCATCGCTTCAGGATGCTGTCGATCTCGGCATCCGGCAGCAGCGGCGGCGTGCCGAGTTGCAAGCAGCCGTGATACTGCTTGGCGAGCACCTCGACCTCCACTGCAAGCCACATCGCCTTGCGCAGATTGGGGCCGATGGCGATCAGCCCGTGATGGGCGAGCAGGCAGGCGCGGCGATGGCGCAGCGCCTCCAGTGCCGCTTGCGACAGTTCCGCGGTGCCATATTGCGCATAGGGCGCGCAGGGGATGTCGTTGCCGCCGGCCGCCGCGATCATGTAGTGGATCGCGGGAATGCTGCGGTTCATGATCGCGATGATCGTGCAGAAGATTGGATGCGCGTGCACGACGGCATTCGTTTCGGGCTTGGCCTTGAGTATGTCGAGGTGGAAACGCCATTCCGTCGAGGGCACGCGGCCTGCCGGCGCCGTCCACGAGCCATCCCATTTCATCGCGACGATGTCTTCCGGCCGCATGCTGTCGTAGGGAACACCGGACGGCGTCAGCAGGATGCCGTCCCCGGTGCGGACGCTGATATTGCCGGACGTGCCCTGATTGATACCGGCAGCCGACATTTCGTGGCAGGCATCGATGATGGCCTGTCGGGTTGCGACGTCTGCGGCGCTTGGATGCGTCATGGCTTGTTTCCTCGAAAGTCGTCGCTGCGGCTCTTACCGGCCGCTGCGGGCGATCGTTATATCGGTGCGAGGCGGGTCAGCGCCCCATGGCGAAGAATTCGTCGTTCGGCCGCATGCTGGTGACATTCGCCAACCGGTTCGACATGCCGAAGAAGGCGGCGATGGCAGCGATATCCCAGACGTCGTCCTCCGTGAAGTCGTGGCGCTTCAGCGCCTCGATATCGGCATCGCCGACCTCGTAAGCCTGCATCGAGACCTTCATGGCGAAATCGAGCATCGCGCGCTGCCGCGGCGTGATGTCGGCCTTGCGATAGTTCACCGCGATCTGGTCGGCAATCAGCGGGTTCTTGGCGCGGATGCGCAGGATGGCGCCATGCGCCACCACGCAATACTGGCACTGGTTGGCATTGCTGGTGGCCACCACGATCATCTCGCGCTCGGCCTTGGTGATCGGGCCTGGCTTGTCCATCAGCGCATCATGATAGGCGAAGAAGGCACGGAATTCATCGGGCCGATGCGCCAGCGTCAGGAACACGTTGGGCACGAAGCCGGACTTTTCCTGCACCGCGAGGATGCGCGTGCGGATGTCCTCCGGCAGGCTGGAGATTTCGGGGACGGGGAAGCGGCTGATGGCTGGGGTGTTCATGGTTTCTGTTTCCTCTCAGGCGGTCGCGAGTGCGACCAGTCTGTCCTGGTATTCTTCAAAAGCGTCGCGTTGATCTGCAATATGGGGTTCGGCGCGGACCAGGCATGTATGCGCCGAGCAGCCCTGGCCGAATTGCGAGGTGCCGATGTCGAGCGTCAGCACGTTCGGATTGCCGGCGACTTCGAGACCAGTCTCAGCGCGCGGGGTGAACCAGGCGCCGGTCGGCAGTACCAGCACGCCGGGGCGCACGCTTTCGGTGATGTCAGCAGTGGCGAGACAGGCGCCGCGTGCATTCCAGATGCGGATGGTCTGTCCGTCACTGATGCCGCGCGCCGCGGCGTCGTCCGGATGCAGCCGTGCCTGTTCGCGGCCATTGCGCTTGGTCGCCACGCTGGCGACGCCGGTTTCGATCTGGCTGTGCAGCCGGCCGGCCGGTTGATGCGAGATCATGTGCAAGTCGGACGCAGCGCTGCCGTTGCCGAGCCATTCCGCCGGCTCAACCCAGGCCGGATGCGACGGACAATCGGCATAACCGAGCCGGGCGAGGGTCTCGCTGCCGAGCACAATCTTACCGCTTTCGGTGTTGAGCGCATGCGCCCCGGGATCGATACGGAAATCGGCGAGGAAAGTGTGGTCGGCGCGCACCGGGCAGCGCGCGTAGCCGTCGTGCCAGAATGTTTCGAAATCGGGCATGTCGAAGCCGAGCCGCTCGGAGGCGTCCTGCCGGCTCGCCTCATAAAGATGACGGACCCAGCCGATTTCGTCGCGGCCTTCGTTGAAGCGGTCGGCAACGCCGAGCCTGCCGGCGATGCGGTCGAAAATCTCGAAGTCGGGCAGCGAGTCTCCGACCGGCTTGATGGCCTGCTTCATCGCAATGATGAAGTCGGAGCGCCTGTTGCCGGCAAGGTCGTTGCGTTCGATCGATGTGGTTGCCGGCAGCACGATATCGGCGCGCTGCGCCGTCGCGGTGAACATCGGGTCCTGGACGATGATGGTCTCGGGTCGCGTCCAGGCTTCGGACAGCCGGTTGAGATCCTGATGGTGATGATAGGGATTACCGCCGGCCCAGTAGACCAGCCTTGTGTCCGGATAGGTTCGCGTCTCGCCCTCATAGGTGAAGGTCGTGCCGGGATTGAGCAGCATGTCGCTGATGCGCGCCACCGGGATGAAACTGTCGATCGGGCGCGTCAGTTGCGAGATGGCCGGTGACTTGCCGAGATTGAAGGGCGAGCCGACGCCGCCGAGCGAGGCATAGCCGTAGCCGACACCGCCGCCCGGCAGTCCGATCTGGCCGACGATGGAGGCAAGGCCGAGCGCTGCCCAGAACGGTTGCTCGCCATGATGCGCGCGCTGCAGGCTCCAGCTCACGGTGAGCATGCTGCGGGTATCGACGAGGCGTCGCGCCAGCTGGCGGATGCCATCGGCATCGAGCCCGCAGATCTCCGCGGCCCAGGCTGCATCCTTGCGAATGCCATCCGACGAGCCGTCGAGATAGCCGAGCAGTTGCTCGGCGCCGCTGGTGCAGCGATCAAGGAAATCCCGGGCGTGCCGGCCTGCCTTCACGATCTCGCCGGCGAGGCCCAGCATCAGCGCGGTGTCAGTGTTCGGGCGGATCGGCCACCATTCGGCATCGACCCAATCCGGCATATCGTCCTTCAGCGGCGAGACGTGAACGATGCGGATGCCGCGCTCGGCGATTTTCCTGAGATAGGATTCGAGGCGGTGGGTGCCGATGCCACCGGCCTCGGTCTGCGCAGTGCGCGGCGATAGCGCGCCGAACACCACAAGCGTGTCGGTGTGTGCGGCTATGGTGTCGAGCGTATTGGCCTGGCCGTCGCAAGCATCCGAGCTTCCCAGCGTATGGCGCAGGATCACCGGGCCTGCAGCAATGGAATACGTATCCACATGCCGGGTGAAGCCGCCGACCAGATTGAGCATGCGCTTGAGCAAAGACGACGCATGATGCAGGCGGCCCGAATTGGTCCAGCCATAGGAGCCCGCGAAGATCGACGCATTGCCGTGGGTGTTGGAGACGCGACAGATTTCGTCGGCCACCAGCGTGGTCGCCTCATCCCAGCTGACGGGCACGAACTTCTCCGCGCCGCGCTTGCGCCGATCGCTGTGCTCGCGCTTGTCGAGCCAGCCGGAGCGCACCATCGGACGCAGAACGCGGCGTTCAGGATTGGCCCATTCCGGCACCGAATGGATGATCGGCGAGGGGGCGGGATCATGGGCGAACGGCTCGATGCCCACGATCTGTTCGTCCTGCACGAGGATCGTATAGGCGCCCCAGTGACTGCAATGCGGGATCCGCTTGATCTCACTCACGCATCGTCTCCGTGTCGTTGCTCGCCGGTCCTGTCAGGATGCATGGGACAGCGGCCGTTCGATCTCGCGCCGCATCTGCGCGGCGAAGTCCGGATAGGTTTCGGCAACCTCGTCGTAAACACGCCCGCGCAGCAAAGCCAGCGTCTGCGAATCCGGCAGCGCGGTCTGTTCCGGCTGGCTTTCATGGGCGAACTGAAAGCCGGTGGCGTCCTTGATACCTGCGAGGTCGTGTCCGGGATGGATGCTCTGTAGATCGAAGCCCGGACGCGCCTTGTCGAAACGGAACAGGGCCTTGCTGGTCAACAGCGCGATCGGGCCGCCACTGCGGTAAACGCCATTGTCGCTGACGCCCGGCGTGCTGATGAAATCCACCTTCTCGACCAGAGCGCGCGGCGTATGTTCCTCGCGAAACAGGATCACGCGCGGCACGACGTAATATAGATAGGCCGATCCGAACGAGCCGGGCCATCGCACTTGCGTTTGCGGATAGTCGCCGGTGCCCACCAGATTGACATTGCCGCGTCCGTCGATCTGGCCGCCTCCGAGGAAGAAGGCATCGATGCGGCCCTGGCCGGCGCAATCGAACAGTTCGGCCGATCCGTTGGTGAAGAAATTGTGCTCCACCGATCCGAGGATCGAGATGCGCGGGCCTTTCTCGCCGGCCTGCTGCTTTAGCGCCCGCAGCAGCATGGCACCGGCCGCGGGGATCGGCGAGGACGCACCGACAGCGACATGCCGGACGCCGTCGAGCAGTTTGGCGACGGTGCAGATCAGGATCTCGCGCGGGTGAACCTCGCTCATCATGCGGGCTCCATCTGCGCGTTCGTCATGTAGTCGGCAAAACCCTCGGCGCTGCGCGCGGCGCGCGCATAGCGCAGAATCTCGGTCGTGTCGGTCGGATATTCGCCCCACAGGCCGTAGGGCCACGCGCCCTTCGGCGCGACGGCGATTTCGGTGACATAGAGCGCCGGCAGCACGCCCGCCGCGCTCATTTCGCTGGCGAGCAGGCTTTCATCCACGATGCGCTCGACAGTGACAAGCGTGGTGGCCGATGCATAGGCCATCGCGGCGAGTTCGCGGCGTCGCCCGATCCACACATTGCCGAATCGGTCGGCCATCGGTGCGTGGAAGATCGTGATGTCGGGCTTGATCGCGGGGATGAGCACGATGGGATCGCCGCCATCCGCCAGCGGATTGTCGATGACGCGCCAGTCGCTGCGGTGGTGCAGCAGGTCGCTGCCGATCAGCCCGCGCATCGGCATGAACGGGCTGCCTTTCTGCGCGGCCATCAGGCCGGCATGGATAGCGGGGCAGGTGGCGTCCTTCAATGCGATCGCGCCGTCCTTGACGGCTGCGTTGAAGCGCGGCGCGCCGCCGGCTTCGCCGAGCGATACGGCGCTGGTCTCGACCGACCGAACCAGACCGGCGCCGACGAGTTGGTCCACCTGAAGGCCACCGGTCGGCACGCAGACGAGATCGAGATTGCGTGTGTTGCGTTCAATGATCGGGCGCGTCATCGCCATCGAGACGCCGGCATAATCCACCGGCAGCGCCAGCCGGACTCCCGGCTCCACATACTTCGCCAACGCGCGAAGATCGCTTACCACAGTTCGCCTCCCGATTTTATTGTTCTATATTGTAGAACATAGTTCTAAATAAAGTTAGTCGCGCCGCGCCGCGGCTGTCAATCCGTTTGTGTCGCGAAGCGCTTTGCCAATAGGGGAAAATGCAAACCCGTCGGTAAGTCGATGATGACCGACGCGTCGTCGCATCGCGCATTCACTTGACAAGACGATGCGTCACGCCAACAATAATTGGAATAACGTCTCATAATATAGAACGACCAGGGAGGTTGATGATGGCTGAGCCATTGGCGCTGCGCGTGGGACATTCCGGCGCGGGTGTTCCGGCGTCGCAGTCGGGCGGCGCAAGCGAGCGTCAGGTCATCGGTTCGCGCATCGCAGTTCGCGATGCCGAGAAACGGTACGGCCAGTTCCATGCCGTCAATCGTATCAATCTCGATATCGAACCCGGCGAATTCATCACGCTGCTCGGCCCGTCCGGCAGCGGCAAGACCACATTGCTGAACCTGCTGGCCGGTTTCCAGAGCCTCGACGGCGGCGAGATTCTCGTGGACGGCAGGCCGGTGCACAACGTGCCCACGCATAAACGCGGATTCGGCATGGTGTTCCAGAGCTATGCGCTGTTTCCCAACATGACGGTGACACAGAATGTCGCGTTCCCGCTGCGCATGGCCGGCGTCGATCGCGCCACCACCGAGCGGCGCGTCGCCGAGACGCTGGAAATCATGCGCCTGTCGGATCATGCGAACAAATCGCCATCGGAAATGTCCGGTGGACAGCAGCAACGCGTCGCGATTGCGCGCGCCATCGTGATGCGGCCGAAGGTCGTGCTGATGGATGAGCCGCTCAGCGCGCTCGACCGCCGGCTGCGCGAATCGATCCAGATCGAGATACGCGATCTGCATCAGACGATCGGCAGCACGATCCTGTTCGTGACGCATGATCAGGGCGAGGCGCTCACCATGAGCGATCGCATCGCCGTGCTGGATGCCGGCAGGATCCTGCAGATCGGCCGCCCGCTCGACATCTATCGTCACCCGTCCAATCGTTTCGTGGCGTCGTTTGTCGGCGAGAGCAATCTGATCGAAGCCGAGATCATGCAGAAGCGCGGCACCACCGTGACGCTGAAGAACCGCGCCGGCTATGTGTTCGATGCCGAGAGCCGCGACGCCATCGATGTCGGCCGCGTCACCGTGCTGGTGCGGCCCGAGCGCATCGCGATCGCCAACGAGCCGACCGCAAGCTCGACGCCGGTGACTGTGACGTCGGCGATCTTCCTTGGCGAGATCTTGCGCATCGAGGCGCAAATGGACGGCGGCGACACGCTGCTGATCCGCTGCACCGACACCGCCAGGCGGCCGCTGCCCGATGTCGGCGATCGCCTGCATGTGAGCTGGGGTCCGGAAGACTGCTGGGTGCTGTCATGACGACGATCTCGCTGTCCCAGGAGCCGCGGCATCAGGCGAGTTCCAACCTGGCCATGAAGCTCAAGAACCCCGCGCTGCTGCTACTGCCCGCGGTCGCTTTCCTGTCGTTCATCTATCTGCTGCCGCTGGTCGATCTCATTCGCATCAGCATCAGCGGGCCAAGCTGGCTGACCTATTTCCAGCGCGTCTTTGCGGTGCCGCTCTATTGGGAATCGCTGGTCCGCACCATGCAGATCTCGGTCACGGTCGCATTCCTATGCCTTTTGTTCGGCTATCCCACCGCACTGCTGATCCATCGCACCCGCGGCATCACCCGCGCGCTGATCGCCACCGCGATCGTACTGCCATACTTCATTGCGATCCTGATCCGCACCTATGCCTGGATGGTGCTGCTCGGCCGCAACGGCCCGGTCAACAAGTTCCTGGTGTCGATCGGTATCCTGAGCGAGCCGGTTCAGCTCTTGTTTCACCGCGGCACCGTGCTGCTCGGCATGACGGCGGTGCTGTTGCCGCTGATGGTTCTGACCATCTATTCGAGCGTGTCGCGGCTCGATCCTGGCCTGACGCGTGCGGCGCTGGCCAGCGGTGCAGGGCCTATCGCCGTGTTCTGGCGGGTTCTGCTGCCGCTGACGCTGCCCGGCATCGGCGCCGGCTTCCTGCTGGTTTTCGTGGCCGCGATCGGCTTCTTCATCACGCCGACGCTGCTCGGTGGCCCGGGCGACCAGATGTTCGCCATGCATATCACGCAGCAGGCGGACTCGGTGACGTCGGAGGGCTTCCTGCAGGCGCTGGGCGTCGTGCTGTTGTTGATCACGCTGCTGGTGGTCGCTATCGCCGGACGTTTCCTTGGCCTGGAATTCATCTGGGGCGGGCGCAAGCTCACCGAGACGACAGCAGGGAAGGTCGCGCCAGCGGCAACGTCCGGCACCGCACGTCGCACCTTCGGCAGCGC
Source organism: Tardiphaga sp. 42S5 (assembly GCF_034044155.1). Lineage (NCBI taxonomy): Bacteria > Pseudomonadati > Pseudomonadota > Alphaproteobacteria > Hyphomicrobiales > Nitrobacteraceae > Tardiphaga > Tardiphaga sp. 42S5. The sequence goes on from NZ_CP139027.1 coordinate 3,058,177, forward strand.
ATTTGCTGACGCCATTGGCTGGCCGCTGTTACGGCTGTTCGGCATGCTGCCGGCCAGTTGCGGCACATGGACGGTCCGCCTGATGGGTGGCCTGGTGATCGCGCTGCTGATCCTGCCCATTATCGTGGTCATGATCATCTCGTTCAGCAACGCCAGCTATCTGACCTTTCCGCCGCCGGGCTTCTCGCTGCGCTGGTACGAGCAGTTCTTCTCCGACACCAACTGGATGCGCGCGTTCTGGACATCCGCGCTGATCGCGGCAGTCTCGGCCTTCATTGCGGTCGGTCTCGGTACATGCGCGGCGTTGGGCATCGTCAGGGGGAATGTGCGCGGCAAATCCGCGATCATGCTGCTGCTGGTCAGCCCGATCATCGTGCCGCCGGTGGTGCTCGGCTTGTCGCTCTACACGCTGTTCCTGAAGTTCGATCTGGTCGGCTCGGTGTTCGGCCTTGCGGCGGCCCATGCCATCGGCGGTTTGCCGATCGTGGTGGTGATCCTGTCTGCTGCGCTGCAGAGCGTGGACTCGCGGCTCGAACAGGCCGCCTCGGTCCATGGCGCGTCGTCGCTCACGGTGCTGCGGCTGGTGACGCTGCCGGCGATTGCGCCGGGCCTTGCGGCGGCGACCTTCTTTGCGTTCCTGCATTCGTTCGACGAATTGGTGCTGACCCTGTTCCTGTCGAGCGCTCAGTTGAAGACGCTTCCGTTGATGCTGTGGGGCGACATCAATTACCGGCTCAACCCGGTACTGGCCGTCGTGTCCACGCTCGAAGTGCTGCTGGTCGTGGGAGGACTGTTCATCGCCCGGCCAGTGCTCGCAACGTCGCAAAAAGCGACCTGATGACAAACGATCAAACAGGAGGAAACACACTATGCTGGGAATGAAACGCTTCAGGCTGCCGGCCTTGGCTTCGGCGGCGTTCATCGCCATGGGGACGGGTCTGGCCGTTGCCCAGAGCAACGTCGTCATCATGCAGGATCCGGGCGGCGGCTATGGCGATGCGCTGCGCAAGGTGATGTACGATCCGTTCGAGAAGGAAACCAGCATCAAGGTCGTCACCGTGCAGGAAGCACGCAGCGGTCCGCGCATCAAGGCGCAGGCCGAAGCCGGCAAGGCGCAGTGGGATCTGACCTTCATCTTCGATCAGGAAACCAAGCTGCTCGGCGACTGCTGCCTGGCTGACATCGACTATTCCAAACTGTCGGAATCCGCGCAGAAGACCCTGGCGGCGATGCCGGACAATCTGAAGCGCAAGAAGGGCGTCGCACTGCAAGTGATCGGCGTCGGCCTCGTCTACAACAAGGACAAGTTCAAGGGCGATAAGGCACCGCAGAACTGGGCCGACTTCTGGGACGTGAAGAAGTTTCCGGGGCGCCGCTGCATGCCGGCCTGGCCGCGCTTCACCTTCGAGGCCGCGCTGATGGCCGACGGTGTCGACAAGAGCAAGCTGTATCCGATCGACATGGAGCGTGCGCTCAAGAAGATCAAGGAGATCAAGCCGCACATCGTCAAATGGTGGACCACCGCCGCGCAGCCGCCACAGCTGATCCTCGATGGTGAGGCCGATATGTGCCAGGCCTATACGGGGTCGATGAGCAAACTGGCGCTGGAAGGCGCTCCGATTGATCTCACCTTCAATCAAGGCTTCGTCTATTACGACTTCTTCTCGATTCCGAAGGGCGCGCCGAACTATGATAACGCGCTCAAGCTGCTGTCCTGGCGTCTCGACCCCAAGCGCGCCGCCCAGCTGACCTCCACTTTCCCGGTCGCGCTTCCTTCGAAGGTCGTGTTCGATGCTGCGACGGATAAGAACGTCGCGCGCTATTGGGCGAACAATCCTGAGAACGTCTCCAAGGCGATCGAATGGAGCCCGGACTTCTGGGGAGCGCCATCGCCCGCTGGCAATTCGACCAATGAAGAATATGCGCAGGAAAAGCTGAACGCACTGCTTGCCCAGTAAATCGCGCCATACAACAATGAGACCGGCGGCGGCCCAGCGCCGCCGGTCTGTTCGCAACAGAGAACTACCTCACATCGGCTGCTTGGATGGATAAGGCATTTATCAAGGGACTGAGGCTCCTCGAGGCGCTCGCGATGAGCGAGCAGCCACGCGGGGTCACCGATCTCGCCAATGAGCTGAAGTTCACCAAGAGCAACGTGCATCGACTGCTGGCGACGCTGCAATCGCAGGGCTTCGTTCGCCAGATTCCGCCGCACAGCACCTACGAACTCACAACCAAGCTATGGGTGCTCGGCAACCACGTCATTCAGCGCATGGATCTGATCCGTATCGCACGCCCGGCGATGACGGCGCTGGCCGAAGTTACTGGAGAGACCGTTCATCTGTCGGTGCTCGAGGGCACCGACGTTGTCTATGTGGACAAGATTGAAAGCGCGCATCATATCCGCGCGCATACCAGCGTCGGCATGCGTGCGCCTGCATTCACCATGGCAACCGGGAAGGCGATGCTCGCGCAAATGCCAGACGAATATCTGGAGAACTTTCGCCCGCATCTCAGGCGTTATACGGATACGACGCGAACGACCATCGAGGAGTTGCGCGAAGACATCCATGCGGCACGGGCACAAGGTTACTCGTCAGTGCTGCATGGCGAATGGCGGGAAGGTATAGCCGCCTGCGCTTGCGCCATCGTTGGTCGCTCCGGTGAACTCGTCGGAGCCATCGGGATGTCTGGCCCAGACATCCGGGTCAAGCGAAAGCAGATCAAGGAATACGCCGTTCACGTGATGGAAGCGGCGCGCACCATCGGCCTGGCGCTCGGCCATGTTCGTGCGATGTGAACAATGGCTGCCCATTCGAAGTCCGTGAGTTCATACCGCATGATTCGATGCTCCGCTTTGGACGCTTGAATCACGTCTAAGCCGATGCCTTCAACTGGCAAAAAACGGAAGACCGTACTTGCGAGATTGCCCCGTAAGCGGACATATCCGGACATGCCAAAATCGACCCGAATGACCCACACCAGACATGGGCTGTTTCGATCTCCTGGGCACCGGCGCGCGCGGTCGCAGGAGCGCGGCGAGCACAGGGACGTCACCCGCGACGCCGCGAAATAACTGGTAGTACTCTCGCAAACCGTCGCGTTCGCTGTGAAAGCGAAAGTTGATCGACTGCCGCTATTGCGTGGTGGCCTTGGCTGAGCATCGTCAGCCACGGCCATCACCAGTGATCAACAAGGTGTCCGCTGCACGCGTTTTGCATGTCCTGCTTCGAAGTCGCTGGCGTCGAATCTACTTTCAATGGCGACAACTGAATCGCCACGATTTCGCCTCCGAGCGATCGGCTAATCTCTCAACGTCACGCAATGATTCTCGCGAGGCATTTGGGATGAATGATTTGATCCTCTGGAACGAGCTAACGCGCCGCGAACAGCGAATTATGAACAAGCTGTTCGGTGGCGGATCAGCCTATGGTGATGGTCCGATAGAAACAGTCAACCTCATGCGGCTCGGTCTGATCACCGAAAGCGGATTAACCTCGGCCGGCCTCGAGTTATTCATTGCTGCTTTCAAAGCGCAACGAGACGTCTGTCGGGCGAACTGATTGCGCGCAGAGCATAGCGTTCCGGTCCGGGCCTCATAACGTCGGATGTTTTTTTATTCGATCTTTGCAAATCAAGAGCCAGGCTTGAGCTGTCCGTTCGGCGTAGAGCGTGAGATCTCAAGCTCTTCCTCGTTCATGTCTGCCGACACATCAGCGAAAAGGGGTGTGCTCAAATAGCGCTCGCCGGTATCGGGAAGCATGCAGAGAATATTTGCCCCTTTCTCTGCCTCGGCTGCAACCTTGAGCGCGCCCGCAAAGGTTGCGCCTGAGGTAATACCCACAAAGATGCCCTCTTTGGTAGCAAGGTCCTTGCTGCAGCGAATGGCATCCGGACCGGAGATCGCTAAGATGCGATCGATGACCTTCATTGCGACGGCATCGTCGGTGAGTTTTGGGATGAAATCCGGCGTCCAGCCTTGCATCGGATGGGGCTTGAATGTCGGATGCGGGGCGGCCGGAGTTCCATCTGAGTTTCGCGACTGCGGGGTGCCACTGGCCAACAACTGCGCATCCTCTGGCTCGCAAACCACTATCTTCGTTTCGGGACGCTCCTCTGCGAGCACCCGCGCGACGCCCTTTAACGTTCCGCCCGTTCCATAGCCCGTGACCCAATAATCCAACCGTTCTCCGGAGAAATCGTCGAGTATCTCACGCGCTGTCGTACGCGAATGAATATCGGGATTGGCTTCATTTTCAAACTGCCTAGTCATGTACCAGCCATGCGCCCTGGCGAGCTCGATGGTCTTGTTGATCATGCCTACGGCGCGCTCAGCCGCGGGAGTTACGATGACCTTCGCTCCAAGGAACCGCATGAGCTTACGCCGCTCGACGCTAAATGGCTCTGCCATGGTGATCACAAGCGGGTATCCCTTGGCGGCGCAGACCATGGCAAGACCAATGCCCGTATTTCCACTTGTCGCCTCTATGACCGTCTGACCAGGCTTGAGCTCTCCGGATTTTTCGGCCGCCTCGATTACTCCGAGAGCCAATCGGTCCTTCACTGAACCAAGCGGGTTGAAGGCTTCAATCTTTACGAAAAGATTCACGCCTTCCGGCGCCAGACGATTGATCCGCACTACCGGTGTATTACCGATCGTTTCGACGATACTTTGATATTTCCGTCCCATGATGCATTTCCCGACATTGCGTTGTTTGCGACGGCTCCAATTGCCATGCATTGCGTCGAAGCTGCCCTCGGTTATTGGGGACAATCATTGGGCGCGCAAGAGTTAGCTTTCAGGGCGTACCCGACTTCACCGCCCGTCCTGATTGATCGTAGCGCGGCAAATGGACCTGTTTTGAACATTGTACCTAGCGGAACAGCCACCGCCTATGCTTTGGTAGAGGCAGATAGTTTTTCACCGAGCCAGGGAGCGTTTTTTGCCCGGCGAGCGCGTGGAACGGCGACTGGCGGCTGTGCTGGCGGCGGATGTCGCCGGCTATAGCCGGTTGATGGGTCATGCCGAGGAGCGCACGCTTGCGGAGCTAAAGACGTTTCGAAAGACGCTTGTCGATCCCAGGATCGCCACGCACTGCGGTCGCATCGTCAAGACCACTGGCGATGGCATGCTGGTCGAATTCGCCAGTGCTGTCGATGCAGCGCGCTGTTCGGTGGAAATCCAGCAAGAGATGGCTCAACAAAACGCCGCCGTTCCGCCGGAACTCAGGATTGAATTTCGCATCGGCATACACGTTGGGGACATCATCATCGACGACAACGATATTTTCGGCGATGGTGTCAACATCGCAGCCCGTCTTGAGGGAATTGCCGAGCCAGGCGGCATCTGCATCTCCGATGATGCACACAGGCAAATTCGCGGCAAGCTCGACGTCGCCTTCGACGACATCGGCGAGCAGACTTTAAAGAATATTGCCGAACCAATGCGCGTATGGCTCATACGGCTTGCCCGCGAGAGCGCCCCTGCGATCCCGTCAAATTCGTCTGCGAAACAAGTTCGAGATCTAGCGCTACCTGACAAACCGTCCATCGTCGTCCTGCCGTTCGACAACATGTCCGCTGAGGCGGGTCAGGATTACCTTGCTGATGGTATCGTCGAGGCAATTACCGCAGCTCTTTCGTGCATTCGCTCTTTTTTCGTCATCGCCCGTAGCTCAGCGTTCACCTATAAGGGCCGCGCGATAAATGCGCGCAACGTTGGTAAGGAGTTGGGCGTTGCTTATTTGCTTGAGGGTAGCGTGCAGAAAGTCGGCAATCGCCTCCGCATTATCGTTCAGCTAATCGAAACCGAGGGAGGGGCACACGTTTGGAGCTCACGCTTTGACGGCGCAGTCGACGAGTTCTTTGACCTCGAAGACCGAATAACCGAGCAGGTGGCAGGCGCTCTACAGCCTTCCATCCGCATTGCCGAGATTGAGCGGTCGCGACGCAAACGGCCGCAAGACCTGAGCAGCTATGATTATACTATGAGAGCGATGCCTCATGTCTGGGCGTTGGAGAAGGAAGAAAGCGCTAAAGCGATTGAACTCCTCGAAAAGGCGCTCGCGATTGATCCCGAATATCCCCTAGCTTTGTCGCTTGCTGGTTGGTGCCACGCCCAGCGCTCGGTCTATAACTGGGCAGACGACATCGTTGGAAGCCAGGCAATGGCGCGATCGCTCGCCGAGCGGGCAGCAGAGATGAGTGGCGATGACCCTATCATTCTGGCGGTACTCGGCGCAGTGCACACATTCGTACGCAACCATGGAACCGCGCGTATACTGCTTGAGCGAGCCGTCAGCCTCGACCCGAACGCTGCATGGGCCTGGAGTAGGCTCGGATGGTTAGAGAACTATGCCGATCAGCCTCAGAAGGCAATTGACAATTTCGAGCGCGCTCTGCGCCTGAGCCCGATTGATCCAATGAATTTCAACAACTATGTAGGAATAGCCTCTGCGCATGAAGTAGCGCAAGAATACGACAAGGCTGCCGCGTTCTATCGGCGCGCCCTCGAAGAACGGCCAAACGCTAGTTGGATTTATCGCAATTTGGCGTCGGTCCTGTCGGGAGCCGGCCGGGTCGGCGAAGCTAAACAAGCATTCGAGGAGTTGATGCTTACTTACCCCGATCTGACGATTTCAAAATTCAAACAGGCAATGGTGTTTTCGCCTGCTGTTCTGAACCGTATGGCAGAAAACCTCCGAAAGCTCGGGTTGCCTGACTAGGACGACCGGAGAGAGCCGGCCGGCATCGATACCTTTCCGAGCACATCTCGATGAGTTGACTTCCGCTTGTGGGACTTTTCGGACCTGAGGCGATGTCCGACCTGAGTCCGTTATCGGCACCTAAGCGGACGTCCGCCGTCCGCTCCAAGTTTATGGGTTCACGCCCTAGTGAGGCATCCGCATCGTTGTCGCCTGATCGCTCGCCTCGTGTTGCTCAAGGCGATCGGCTTCCTGGCGGTATGCGTGCGATGCTTCGACAAGTCGCGTGACGGTGACGGCATCCATAATGGTCTTTGCCAACCGTTCGGCACGGATCGCTTGTTCTCTGAGATACTGAACCCTGGTCATCTGTTGCCCTCACACTTGCTGATACAAGTTGAGTCAATTTTGATCGTTCCCAGCCTGTCCCCTGATGCTTAACGGACCGTAAGCGGCGCTGGATTCGCAGTGAAGATTGTCCTGATTGTGGTAAACGCGGCGGCGTCGACCCTAATACTCCCGCGCAAACGGACATTCACGTTAAGCCCGAACATTTCGCCTGAGGTGGTAGGCCTGTAAATCGCCTTCACCCTCGTTATTCGCGCCGTTGCTATCCCCGGTTCAAACGGGGAGATCGCAATGTCGGAGAATGCAGGCGTCGCCAAGCGGCTGGAGAAATTTCCGGCGTTCGACGGCTTCCGGGGGATTGGCGTGGTGGTGTTTACCCAATCACGCGTTTGCTGCTACGCGAACGGGCCAAGACCGGCCGCATCTCCTTCAAGGACTTCTATATGCGCCGGGCGCTGCGCATCTTCCCGGTCTATTACCTCACGGTGCTCGTCTGCTACTTCATCTTCAGATTGGGTCCGGCGCATACGCTGAGCCTTCTGACCTACACGTTCAATTTCTATCATCCACTGCATGCGGTGCCGAACCCGCTGGAACACACCTGGTCATTGTCGGTGGAGGAGCGTTTCCGCTGGCCGCATCAGTTGCAACCGAGGGGCGAAGCCGTCGTGATCGGCCTCGGTGACGCGCGCGTGGTGATGGGTGTCGTCGGATCGGGAAGGGCGAAGCCGGTTTGCCGGGACCATGTAGCGAAGGGCGAGTCTTGACGAAGAAGGGCAAGACTTGACGAAGCCTCGCGGCTGCTTCTCATTGGCTGGCAGCATGGCGATAGTCCGTGCCTGCCTGGAGGTCTCGCCCGATGATCACGCTCTATCACTGCGCCCGCGCGCGCTCGTTCCGCCCGCTATGGACGCTTGAAGAGCTCGGGCTGCCCTATGAGCTGAAGATGCTGCCGTTCCCGCCGCGTGTCTTTGCGAAGGAATATCTCGGCATCAATCCGCTCGGCACCATCCCGCTGATGCTCGATGGCGAGATCCGGATGACGGAATCGGCGGCGATCGCGCAATATCTGGTGACCAAATACGGTCCGACGCCGCTGGCCGTCGGCATCGACGAGCCGGACTACGGCGCGTTCCTGAACTGGCTGCATTTCGGCGAGGCGACGCTGACCTTCCCGCAGGCGCTGGTGCTGCGTTATTCGAAGCTCGAGCCGGAAGAGCGCCGTCATCCGCAGGTGGTCGAGGATTATTCGAAATTCTTTCTTGGACGGTTGCGTATGATCGAGACCATCACCACCGGCAAAGACTATGTCTGCGCCGGCCGTTTCACCGCCGCGGACATTTCCGTCGGCTATGCACTGCTGCTGGCCAATCGTCTCGGGCTTGCATCGCAATTCGGGCCGAGTGTCACAGCCTATTGGGCGCGATTGCAGCAGCGCGAGGGCTACCTGCGTGCGGTTGAGTCCGAGAACCGCGCCGGCGACGCGCTGGGTTTGGCGCGCCGCTTCTGAGCGGCTATACCGACCGAACCATATTCAAAACGAGCGAGCAGACCGATGGCCAATGATAGCGTAATCCTGGAGAAGAAGGGCGCCGCACTCTGGATCACCATCAATCGGCCGGAGAAGCGCAATGCCATGAATGGCGATATCATCGCCGGCATCGCCAACGGCTATCGCATGGCGCATGAGGACGCCGGCGTGCGCGTCATCGTGCTGACCGGTGCGGGCGAGAAGGCGTTCTGCGCCGGCGCTGATCTGGCGAATGCGGGTGCGGCCTTCTCGATGGATTTCTCCAAGCCCAACGGCGATCTCGCCGATCTCATGCGGCTGTCGCAAAACGCCACGAAACCCGCCATTGCGCGCGTTAACGGCGTCTGCATGGCCGGTGGCATGGGGCTGCTGTGCATGACCGACATGGCGGTGGCCGCGGACCACGTGATCTTCGGTCTGCCCGAGGTGAAGGTCGGCGTGTTTCCGATGCAGGTGCTGGCGCTGCTGCAGTCCATTGCGCCACGTCGCCTGGTCAACGAATGGTGCATCACCGGCGAGCCGTTCGACGCGCAGACCGCGCTTGGCGCTGGCCTGTTGAATCACGTGGTGCCGGCGGCCGAGCTCGACAGCAAGGTCGACTGGCTGATCTCGCGCATCACCGACAAGTCGCCGACGGCGATCCGCCGCGGCAAATATGCGATGCGCGCCATCGCCGCGATGTCGTTCGACGAGAGTATTGCGTATACCGAAAGCCAGATCGCGATCCTGTCGATGACCGAGGATGCGAAGGAAGGCCTCAAGGCGTTTGGCGAGAAGCGCAAGCCGGTATGGCCAGGTAAATAGGCGGCTCTCGGTGGCGCGCCACGGCAGACCATCGAGCCGGCGTGCCGGCGCATTGTCAGCCTTAAAGTGGAATTAACAGTGTCGCCGTACCCTCGTAGCCCGTGAGCGACCAGGCCATCAGCAGCCCAGCCAAACAGTTCCCGGTGCGGGCAGCGATGCCCTTGCTCGTGGGCGCGTGCGTCTATGGCCTGCTGCTGGCGCTCGGGCCGCAGCTGCTGAACGATCCGGACAGCTATTCTCATATCGCGATCGGCCGCTGGATACTGGCGAATGGCGTCATTCCGTCGACCGACTCGTTCTCGTTCTCCATGCGTGGCGGTCATTGGCTTGCCTTCGAATGGCTCTCCGAGGTCATTTACGGGGCGGTCTATACGTTTGCCGGCTGGCAAGGCGTTGTGGCGCTTGCTGCCGCAGCCATCGCGCTTTCCGTCGGGATTCTGACCCGGTTCCTGCTGCGCGAACTTGCGCCGAAGCCGGTATTGATCATCGTTACAGCCGTGGTCGTTCTTCTCGCGCCGCATCTGCTGGCGCGGCCGCATGTATTGGCACTGCCGGTCATGATGACGTGGGCGACCGCGCTCGTTCGTGCCATGGATACGCGTGCACGGCCGCCTTACTGGGCGTTACCCCTACTGGTTCTGTGGGCCAATCTTCATGGCAGCGTCATTCTGGCGCTGGGATTGATCGGCCCCGCGATCCTCGAAGTCCTGATACGGAACAAGCTCCGCGAGCGGCCTCGCGAAGTGCTCCATTGGCTCGCTTTCACGGCTCTCGCTGTTGCCGCATCGTGCCTGACCCCTTACGGGCCCGGCACGCTGTTGATGCCGCTGACGACGCTCGGTCTTGGCGATGCGCTCAACTGGATCGGCGAATGGCGGCCACAGAATTTCGGCCGCATCGGGATCTTTGAGATCCTGCTGCTGGGGGGAATCTTTGCGCTGTCGCGCGGCGTGACGCTTCCCATGGTGCGGGCGCTGGTCTTAATCGGCCTGTTGCATTTTGCTTTGGCGCAGGTGCGCAACGTCGATCTGCTTGCCATGCTGGCGCCGCTCTATCTTGCCGCGCCGATCGCGCGGCAGTTTCGCAGCTGGGCCGCATCCAATGAGGTCGGCTCAGGTCGGACGCTGCAGGTCGGTGCCGTCGGTGTCATGATCCTGGCGACCGTAATCTCTTCGGCGCGCGACGTTCGCCCCGCCGCGCGAAATACGCCGCAGGCAGCGGTGGCCAGCGCCGGTCTGACCGCGGCGAACCGCGTGCTCAACGATTATTCGTTTGGCGGCTATCTGATCTTCGCGGGAATTCCCACTTTCATCGATGGTCGCGGTGAACTCTATGGCGGTCGCTTTCTTCATCGCTACAACAGCGGCCTCTCGCTGGCGGACCTGAATGATTTTCTGAAGCTGCTCGACGATTACAAAATAGATGCCACGCTGCTGGAGCCGGAAACTCCGGCGGTGGCGTTGCTCGATCGGCTGCCAGACTGGAAGCGCGTCTATGGCGACGACGTCGCGGTGGTCCACAAGCGGCAGAATGCAACGGCGAAGTAATTAAGCAGTGGCGAAAGTGGCGTATTGTGCGCCAAGCGGCAGGCCGCTGAAGGCGTTTTCGACACGCCGCGCGGCTTTCGCTTCCCAGGGCAGTAGCAGGAAATGATGCGAAGCGATGTCGCGGAGGCCGGCGCCCGCCATGATCTTTTGCGTCTTGCCCGCGCCGAGCAATACCGCGTCGCGATCGAACTCACAGCGCGCGACAGCAAAACGGGTCAGCGGATTGAACGGGTTGTGTTCGATGACACAGACCAGCCCTCCTGGCCGCACAACGCGCCGCATCTCACGCATGAAACCCGCCCATTCCGCGGGCGGGACGTGATGCATGACGCAGATCGTGGTGACCAGATCGAAGCTGGCATCGGCGAACGGAAAGACGTTGCCGTCGAAGGCCCGGTAGTCGACGTCGGGGTTGTCGACCTGTGCCTGCGCAATACTGGCGGAGGATACGTCTATGCCGCTGAGTTGACCGACCATGCCGCGCAGCAGTGGATGGAAGCTGCCAACGCCGCAGCCGACATCGAGCATGTCAGGCTTTTTTGATTGAAGCCGCGCTGCGATCAATTCGCGCAATAGATCAGCCTTGGCGCGCATGAAGAAGCTATGCGGCAGGCCGGAAAAGTCGATCGAGGATTGAACGACGTCGCGGTAGTTGCTGCGGTAGCTGTCGAACAGCTGGCTCATGACAATCCGCTCCGTCAGGCGCTGCGCGAGGTGCGGTAAGATGCTTCGCTTTGATCGCGGTCGAAACCGACGCGGTTTTGCACGACATAAAGTGGACGATGTTTCGCTTCTGCGTGAATGCGCCCGACATAAAGGCCGACGATGCCGGTCATCAGCATGTTCAACCCGCAGAGTAGCGACACGATAACGATGATCGACGACCAGCCGGCGACCAGATGCGGGTCGTTCGTCATCCACAGCAGCAACACCCAGCCGCCATACAGCAGAGCCAGGCTCGACACTGTGAGACCGCACCAGATCGCCAGCCGCAGCGGCGCGTCGGAAAAGCCCAGCGCAGCGGACATGGCAAGCCGTGCCATCTTGAACAGCGGATACTTGGTTTCGCCGGCGGCGCGTTCGAGGCGATGGAAGCTCACTTCGGCCTGCCGGAAGCCGAGCCAGGCGATCATGCCGCGCACGAAGCGATCGCGCTCCGGCATCTGGCGCAACGCGTCCAGCACCTTGCGGTCGATCAGTCGGAAATCGCCGACGTCTGCCGGGATACGAACCGAGGTCATACGGCCAAGCACCCGATAGAACACATGGGCGGTGGCGCGCTTGAACGCGCTTTCACCCGCGCGGGACAGGCGGCGCGCATAGACCACGTCATTGCCTTCGCGCCACTTGGCGATCAGTTGTTCGACGACTTCAGGCGGGTCCTGCAAATCCGCGTCCATGACGACGATCGCGTCGCCTTGCGCGGCGTCCATGCCGGCGGTGATGGCCACCTGGTGGCCGAAATTGCGCGACAGGCCGATGTAACGGAAGCGTGGATCACTCTTGGCGAGTGCCTGCAGCACGATGGGGCTGGTGTCGCAGCTGCCGTCGTCCACGAAGATGGCTTCCGCGGGCGCGTCGAGGCGGTCGAGCAGCAGTCCCAGCCGGCGGACCAACACAGGCAGCACGGCCTCCTCGTTATAGACCGGCACGACGATGCTGTAGATGATCCGCCCGCCATCAATCGCCATTTTGGAGTTCCGCCCTGCTGAATGGCGGGATCCTAGGCCCTGATGGTTAAGGCGGCCTTGCAAAGAGCCTTGAAATCAGGCGCCTTGGGCCGCCTTTGCGCGGTTCCATGAGGCAGGCCCAGGTGCGAACCAGACCGCGTGGCGGTCCGCTCGGCTATGGCCGTCTGTCAATCTTGTACAGGACAAATCGTGCTGACCTGTCCACCTCTTGCAATCTGTCGGGCAGCGGGGGCGCCGCAGCGGGACCGAGCACATAGAGATAGTCGAAGTCCCTGTGCCAGGTCTGGATGAAGGACGGCGCGCCGTCTGGCGCGTTGCCGGTGGCGATTGCACTGAGCAACCGCATCGGCACGGGCCCGCCATAAGGAATGGCAAGACGTTGCACGGTGGCACTGGGGCGAAGCGGCTGCTTGCCGGTCTCGGTGAACACGTTGGGGACGAACGCATTGGCGTAATGCACGGCCAGGGTCGGGGCATAGGCCATCGGATAATCTGTCAGGTCGTTGAACGGCGGGTCATCGCCATTGCCGCTTGTCCCGACAAGAACCAGTGCACCGCGATCAAGCTTCTGGAACGAAGCGATCAGCGCCGCATAGTCGGCGCGATAGGAGAGCCAGACGGCAAAGACGGTTGCGAGATTGGCGAGGATGACGCCGCTGACCACCAGCAAGGCGGCAGCGAGCGATCGCCGTTCCGGCAGGGATAGTGAGCAGAAGGCCGCAACGATGATCACCGCGCCGGGGATAATCCGGAGGTCAGCAAATGATGTGCCGAGAAGCTTCGAAGGGATGATGAGATAGAGAAACGAAAAGCCGGCAACAAGCCAGATGCCGACCGGTTCGATCTTCAGAACCTCGTATTTGAACGCCAGATACAGCGATACCAGCAGGACCAGAACGCTGATGGCGGAGACCGTCATGTTATAGCCATTGAGGATACGGAATACCCAAACTGGCTTGTACTGAAGCAGCCACTCCGTGCCGTCACTGCCGACCGATCCGGAGGTCGCGCGCATCATGATCAGCAAGAGCACCACAGGCAGTGCGAGAAGGACGAGGCGCAACAGAGTCGCGCGATAGGGCACCTTCCGCTGATGGGCGCGCCAAAGTTCATACAGACCGATGGCTGCGCCATAGATGCCGAGCGAAAAGAAGTGGACCGCGAAAAGTGCCGGGACGAAACAGGCATTGACGACGAGCCGTATCAGCGGAGCACGCTCGATCACCGCCAGATAGGCGGCGATGCCCCAGAGCGAGATACCCAGGCCGAATTCGAAATTCAGAAACCCCCAGCTGAAGGGCAGGCAATAGACGAACAGCAGCGCAGCAAAGCCGCCGATCTGAACACGGCCCTTTGCAACCCGCTCCAGCGCGAGCGCCCCGCTAATGATCAGTAACTGACTGCAGAGCAAAAACAGCCGGGTTGCGTTCTCCACGCCGACCCATCGTGCGATCTGCGGGACGAGCAGATCCATGCCGAGATTCGGATACAGCGCCCAGTGCACCTCGTAATACGGGTTGGCGCCGGGCTGCCCATTTTGGGCCAGAAGATACATGCGGGCGAGGTGGTTGACATAATCGACCATCGCCGGAATCGGAGTCAGCACAGTCGGGAGAAGCGAAGCGCCCGCAAGCAATACAAAAACGATTATTCCCGCGGACCGCATGTTGGCCGGGGCGGGATTACTGGTCGAGATAGCCATTGGGATTTTTCTGCTGCCAGTTCCAGGCATCGCGGCACATATCCGAAATATCGCGCCGGGCACGCCATCCCAGCGTTTCTTCGGCAACGTCGCCGCTCGCATAGTAGCTGGCGATGTCACCGGCCCGTCGTGGTGCGAAGGCAAAAGGAATCGTCCTGCCGCTCACAGCTGTATAGGCATCGACCAGCTCCAGCACGCTTGTGCCTCGTCCGGTTCCCAGATTGACTTTGAGGACCTTCTGCTTGTGGACATGGTCAAGGGCGGCGACATGGCCGGCGGCTAGATCGACCACATGGACATAGTCGCGTATGCCGGTGCCGTCCGATGTCGGGTAATCGTTGCCAAAAACATTAAGCACAGGCAGTCGCCCGATCGCGACGCGCGAAATATAGGGCATGAGATTGTTCGGAACGTCGTTGGGATCTTCCCCGATCAACCCACTTTCGTGGCTGCCGACCGGATTGAAATAGCGGAGAATTACGACATTCAACGGGGGCAGGGAATGTGCAATGTCGCTCAGTAATTCCTCGGCCTGCAATTTGGTGCGGCCATAGGGGCTGAATGGTGCGAGCTTGTGGTCCTCCCGCAAGGGCAGTACGTCCGGCTCGCCATAGACGGTCGCCGACGACGAGAACACGATATTGCGCACGCCGGTCTGCTGCATCGCCTGCGCTAGCCTCAGCGTGCCGACCACGTTGCAGTCGTAATACTCGGCCGAGCTGGTGACGGAATCCGCAACCGACTTCAGCCCGGCGAGATGAATGACGGCGCTGAAGCGATGCGCCGACAGCGCCGATATCAGCGCTTCGACGTCGCGCACGTCGCCCTTGACCACTTCGGGAGCGGTGCCGGTGATCCGCCGGATGCGGTTGATGACTTCGGGATGGCTGTTGCAGAAATTGTCATAGACGACGACGTTGCGGCCGGCCTGGATCAGCTCCACGCAGATATGCGAACCTATAAACCCAGCACCGCCTGTAATCATCACCGTCATGTCGGAATGGTCCTGCCTGGAAGCCGTCGGGCGACCATTGACACTAGCCCTGTCAGCTTAATAAACGGCAGCTCGTGGTGACAGGTGGCGGCCGACAGCGGCTTTGGTTAGTAAATCGTATCTATCAACTAGCCGGTGCGTTTCAGCCGGTGCAGCGTCACTTCCGGAGGGCAATTCAGCCGCACCGGGAGCAGACTGGTGCCGACGCCGACGGACGTATAGCCGGCCATGCCTTCATGGCGCCACGCGCCGTTGCCCATATGGCGCGGCAGCACAGCTTCCAGCTTGATGGCGTAGCCGCCGGGCAGGCAGAGCTGGCCGCCATGGGTGTGGCCGCTCAACATCAGATCGAAATCGTGCTCGGCCGCCTCGGCATAGGTCTCCGGCGTGTGCGATAGCAGGATCGAGAAGGCGTCCTTCGGAATTTGCGACGCGACCTTCGGGATGTCGTCGGCAAGGTAGAAATGCGGATCGTCGACACCGGCGAGATAGATCCTCTCGTCGCCGCGAGCGATCGTCTCGCATTCGTTGAACATCATGCGGATGCCCATGGCTTCCAGCGCCGGCGTCATGCGGATGCTGTCGTGATTGCCGAGAACGCCATAGACGGGATCGCGCAGCCTCGTGCGAAGTTCACCGACACCTTCGGTGGCGCGCTGATATGGCCCATAGGTCTTGCCGCGATAGTCGCCCGTCAGCACACAGATGTCGTAATCAAGATCGCCGACGAAGGAGATCAGGTGGCGCAGCGCAGCCTCGCTGAGATCGACGTGGAGATCGCTGATATGCAGGATCGTGAAGCCGTCGAACGCGGCGGGCAGGCGCGGTGAGGCGACGATATTTTCGCGCACCAACACGCGGTTGGCCTCGCGGCGGGCGCGGCCATAGAGGCCGGCGAGTTGCAGCACGGTGCGGACGATCGGTGGTGCGGTGAGCCAGTTCTCCAGATTGAAGAACAAGCGGCCCTGGCCGAACAGCTGGTGATCGCGATGGGTCTCGATCTCCAGCCGTGCCTTCACATGCGCATCCCCGATACGGTCGATCAGCGGGCGCAGCGCGCTGTCGTCGATCGGGGGATGCGGTGGCTGAGTCAACGTCGATCTAGCCGGTCGAGGCCTTGAGGCCGGCCGCCTCGATGCCCGCGACGGCTGCGATCTCGTCATTGTCCGATGTGTCGCCGGAGATGCCGATGGCACCGAGCAGGCTGTCCGATGCGTCATGAATGAGAACGCCGCCCGGCACCGGGATCAGCGCGCCGCGCGCCATGGTATTCACGGCATCGATGAAGAACGGCTGTTCCTCGGCACGCTTGAGCAAAGCCCTCGAGCCGAGCCCCATGGCCAATGCGCCATAGGCTTTTCCGTGGGCGACTTCGCCGCGCATCAGGCTGGTGCCATCCTGCGCGATGGTGGCCTTTACGCAGCCGCGGGCGTCGAGCACGGTGATGACCATCGGCTTGAACTTCATCTCGATCACCTTGGCGAGCGAGGCGTCGAGAATCTTGCGGGCTACGTCAAGGGTGAGGTCGGCCATGTCGGTTGTTTCCTAGTTGAGCGTGGAAGAATGGACGTTTGTTGCAGTGCCGTCGAGGCTCATCGCGAGCACGCGCGCGACATGCAGCGCATGGCGCGAGGCGCCGTCAGCGATCTGATGCCGGCAGGATGTGCCGTCGGCGACGATCAGCGTATCGGCGTCGGCCTTGCGCACGGCGGGTAGCAAGGACGCTTCGGCCATCTGGATCGAGACGTCATAGGTGTCGGCACCATAGCCGAACGCGCCCGCCATGCCGCAGCAACTGGATTCGATGGTCTCGACCTTCAGATCAGGGATCAGGCGCAAGGCCTGTTCGACCGGTTTGAACGCACCGAATGACTTTTGATGGCAGTGGCCGTGAACCATCGCCTTCGGCGCGATCGGCTTCAGCGGCAGTTGCAGCCGGCCGGCCTCGGCCTCGCGGACCAGGAATTCCTCGAACAGCATGGCGTGCGCGCTGACGCTCCTGGCCTTATCGTCGGAACGTAGCGACAGCAATTCATCGCGTAGCGTCAGCAGGCAGCTCGGCTCAAGGCCGACGATGGGGACGCCGCGTGCCGCGAAGGGCGCAAAGGTGGTGACGAGACGGTCGAGTTCGGCGCGGGCCTGATCGATGAGGCCTGCCGAAAGGAAGGTACGGCCGCAGCACAGGGCACGACTGCTGCGATCCACTGGCTTCGGCAGATGCACGCGGTAGCCGCCGGCGGTGAGCACGCGCAATGCATCGTCGAGGTTCTCGCGCTCATAGGCGCGGTTGAAGGTGTCGGCGAACAGCACGACCTCGCGGCCATCGATGGGACCGACGGCTTCGGCGTCGCTGTGAAACACGTCGCTGCGCCATTCCGGCAGGCTGCGCTTGGCGCTGATACCCGCATAGCGTTCCAGCAGGTTACGCAGCAGCGGGCTCTTGTTGCGCAAATTCGCCAGCGGCGCGGCATGCGCGGCCAAAGCGGCATAGCGCGGCAGATAGCCGACGAGGCGATCGCGCAGGGTGAGACCATGTTTCGCGACGCGTGCGGACAGAACCTCGATCTTCATTTTGGCCATATCGACGCCGGTCGGGCATTCATGGCGGCAGGCCTTGCACGACACGCAAAGTTTCATCGTGTCGGCCATGGCATCCGACGTCAGCGCATCCGGGCCAAGTTGGCCGGAGATTGCCAGCCGCAGCGTGTTGGCACGGCCGCGGGTGACATCCTTCTCATCGCGCGTCGCGCGATAGGACGGGCACATCACGCCGCCTTCTAACTTCCGGCATGTGCCGTTGTTGTTGCACATCTCGATGGCGCCCTGAAAACCGCCGCCAGCGCCGGGCCATGCGGACCAGTCGAGCGCGGTCTTCAATTCGCCGACGCGATAGTCCGGCGTGTAACGAAACAGCGAACGATCGTCCATCTTGGGCGGATCGACGATCTTGCCGGGATTGAGAACATTCTGCGGATCGAAGCGATGCTTCACTTCGGCAAAGTCGCTGATGATGCGCTCGCCGAACATTTCGGCGTGGAATTCCGAGCGCACGAGTCCGTCGCCGTGCTCGCCGGAATGCGAGCCCTTGTATTCCCTGACCATCGCGAAGGCTTCTTCGGCGATGGCGCGCATTGCCTTGACGTCCTTGTCGAGCTTCAGGTTCAGCACCGGGCGGACATGAAGGCAGCCTTCGGAGGCATGCGCATACATGGTGCCGGTGGTGTCGTGCTTCCTGAATATCGCGGAAAGGCGTTCGGTATAGTCGGCCAGATGCGGCAGCGGCACTGCACAGTCCTCGATGAAGGAGACCGGCTTGCCATCCTGTTTCATAGACATCATGACGTTTAGGCCGGCCGCGCGAAACTCGGCAATACCCGCCTGAAGCGCGGGCTCGGTGACGTCGACGACGCCGCCCCATTTGCGCGGCTCGTTATTCCAGCCAAAGCCGAGATCGCCCATCAATGTGCCTAGCTCTTTCAGCTTGGCGGCATTGGCGGCCTGATCCTCTTCCGCGAATTCGACGATCAGGAGTGCATCCGGATCGCCGCGCACGGCATTCTTGATGATCGGCTGGAACATCGCGATGTCGCGGCCGAGTGCGATCATGGTGCGGTCGACCAGTTCGACGGCGATGGGCTTGAGCTTGACCAGATGCTGGGTCGCATCCATCGCTTCATAGAAGCTGCCGAAGTGACAGACACCGAGCGCCTTGCTGCCGATGAGCGGCCACAGCTTGAGTTCGACCTGCGTGGTGAAGGCGAGGGTGCCTTCGGAACCCACGAGGAGATGCGCCAGGTTGTTGGCGGTGTTGCGCGGTGTCAGCGCATCGAGATTGTAGCCGCCGACACGGCGCTGCACCTGCGGGAAGCGTTCCGCGATCTCCGCGGCCTCACGCTCGCCAAGCGCCAGCATGTCGCGAAACAGGGCAGGCGCATCGTCCCCGGAATTTAATTCGCCGAAATGCAGCAGGTTGCCGTCGGCCAGTGCGGCATCCATCGCGATCGTGTTGTCGCGCATGGTGCCGTAGCGCAGCGAGCGACCGCCGCATGAATTGTTGCCGGCCATGCCGCCGATGGTGGCGCGCGACGCGGTGGAGACATCCACTGGAAACCACAGCCCGTGTTTCTTGAGCTGCCGGTTGAGATCGTCCAGCACGATGCCGGGCTCGACGATGCAGGTGCGGTTCTCGACGTCGAGCGAGAGGAGCTTGTTGAGATGTTTGGAGAGGTCGATGACGATGCCGTCATTGACGGTCTGTCCGCATTGCGAGGTGCCGCCGCCGCGCGGCGTAACGATGCGGCCATCGTCGCGGCAGATTGCCAGCGCGCGCAGCGCCTCGTCGATGGTGCGCGGCACGACCACACCGAACGGTACGATCTGGTAGAACGAGGCATCGGTGGCATAACGGCCGCGATTGAACGGGTCGAAGAACACGTCGCCGGAGACTTCCCGTGACAGCCTGGCAGCCAGCGCGCTGTCTGCAGCCGTGCTCCGAATGATTGCCGCCTTCGCCATGGATTCCAGCCTTGTCCCTCTATCGCCCTGTCTTGCATCCGGATTCCGGCTTGGCAACCCGGAGGTGCCGCGCTCCGGCAGTGGCAACAAGGAGATACGGGAGGGATAAGAAATCCTCATGGCTGCCCCACGTTTTTCTTCGGCGCTCTGGTATACCAGACGCGGGACAAGCCGTTTGAAAGGTGCTATCCGGGCGTTTCAATAAAAATGGACTCCCTGGGAAGGACGAGACATGACCGTGCACACCGGAAGGCATTTCCTGCAGATTCCTGGCCCGACCAACGTACCCGACCGGGTGCTGCGGGCGATGGATATGCCCACGCTGGACCATCGCGGTCCCGAATTCGCCGAACTCGGTCTCCATGTCATTGCTGCGATGCAGCGTGTATTCCGGACCAAGCAGCCGGTCATCATCTATCCGTCCTCGGGCACCGGCGCCTGGGAAGCCGCCATTGTCAATACGCTGTCGCCGGGCGACAAGGTGCTGATGGCCGAGACCGGCCAGTTTGCCACGCTGTGGCGGGGCCTCGCCGAGAAGTTCAAGCTCGATATCGACTTCGTGCCGGGCGACTGGCGCCACGGCGCCGATCTCGCCGAGATCGAGAAGCGTCTCGCCGCCGACAAGTCGCACGCCATCAAGGCCGTGATGATCGTCCATAACGAGACCTCGACCGGTTGCGTCACCCATCCGCAGGATGTCCGCAAGATCATGGACCGCGTGAAGCACCCCGCGCTGCTGATGGTCGACACCGTCTCCGGCCTCGGCTCGCTCGAATACGAACATGACGCCTGGGGCATCGACGTCTCCGTCGCCGGTTCGCAGAAGGGCCTGATGCTGCCGCCGGGTCTCGGCTTCAACGCCGTGTCCGACAAGGCGCTGGCCGCCTCCAAGGCCAACAGCTCGTTCCGCTCCTATTGGGACTGGGCCGAAATCATCGCCGCCAACAAGCTCGGCTCCTGGCCCTATACGCCCGCGACCAATCTGCTCTATGCGCTGAAGGAAGGCGTGGCGATGCTGGAGGAAGAGGGGCTTGAAAACGTGTTCGCGCGCCACAAGCGCCACGGCGCCGCCGCTCGCGCCGCCGTCAAGGCCTGGGGCCTCGAGACGGTTTCCATCGAGTCGCATGATCACTCGCCGGCACTGACCGCTGTGCTGATGCCGGACGGGCACGACGCCGACAAGTTCCGTAAAGTGGTGCTGGACAATTTCGACATGTCGCTCGGCACCGGCCTCAACAAGTGGAAGGGCAAGATCTTCCGCATCGGCCATATCGGCCACTTCAACGATCTGATGCTGATGGGCACACTGGCCGGCGTCGAGATGGGTCTCGAACTCGCCAAGGTCCCCCATCGCGCCGGCGGCGTGATGGCAGCGATGGATGTGCTGACCGGCAAAAGCGTGGTGCCGATGACCAAGGCTGCGGTGGCTTAAAGGCCACGAAATCCCGTCTTTGAGGCCTAACAATCTACTGGAGGCTGGAGCATAATCGCTCCAGCCTTTTCAACATGTTGCGGCGGAATGCTGCACCAGAGGACGAATCACATGAACGCACCAACGCCCGCCACTGAAGACCTGCTGTATTCCGTCGAGAACGGGATCGCCAAGATCACCTTCAACCGCCCGCAGGCGCGCAACGCGATGCTGTTCTCGATGTATGAGCGGATGGCGGAGATCTGCCAGGCCGCTAATGAGGACCGCTCGATCAAGGCGATCATCCTGACCGGCGCCGGCGACAAGGCCTTCGCCTCGGGCACCGACATCTCGCAATTCCGCGAGTTCAAGACAGCGCAGGACGCGCTCGATTACGAAGCGCGGATCGACCGTGTGCTCACCGCGCTGGAGACCTGCCGGGTGCCGACCATCGCCGCGATCGCCGGCGCCTGCACCGGCGGCGGCGCCGGCATTGCCGCCTGCTGCGACCTGCGCATCGGTACGGCTGCCACGCGCATGGGCTTCCCGATTGCCCGCACCCTCGGCAACTGCCTGTCGATGTCCAATATCAGCCGCGTGATGGCGCTGGTCGGACCGGCGCGCACCAAGGACATGATCTTCACGGCGCGCCTGATTGAGGCCGACGAGGCACTGGCACTCGGTCTGATCAACGAGATCGTGCCCGATGTCGAGACGCTGCAGCGCCGCGCGCTGGAACTCGCGCAACTGGTGGCCAGCCACGCGCCGATCACTCTCGAAGTGACCAAGGAAGCCGTGCGCCGGCTGCGCCCGACCCTGACACGCGAGGAGGGCAAGGATCTCGTGCTCAAGGCCTATATGAGCGAGGATTTCCGCGAGGGCATGGATGCCTTCCTGAACAAGCGCAAGCCAAACTGGCAGGGCAAGTAGGGCGAGAGGGAATGGCGGCGGGATGGTCCGTGCGGACGTTCCCGACCGCTCCGGCGCGGATGGGCAGCCGCGTCGGCTGCCGCGACACGGCGCCAGCGCCTTACAGGCTGTCGACGGCCTTGATGAAGTTGGTGACATGCGGCGATTCCAGCCACTCGTCGTTGCTTTCGAGGATGACGTAGTCCACGTCGAGCAGAGCCTTGCCGAAGTCTTCGCGCACCACGTTCGGAACATGCACCTGCTGTTCCGATGTTCCGGTGTAACGGTAGGTAGAGTTGAAATAGTAGTAGAGCCTGGCGTTCCCGATCAGTCCTTGCTCGCTCAGGAGCCGCATCGGCCCCCACATGAAGCTGGAGCCGATGAAGATGGCATTGATCGGCTTGCCGCGGGCGGCGATGCCGAACCGGGCGTGCGGCGATTCCGCGGCCAGCTCATAGGGCAGGTTCAATAGGGCGCCCGCATCGGCTTCATCCCATCGCGGCTTTCGATCGGTTCGCACGTCACGTAGTTCGAGCTGGCCGATCGCGCGACCGCCTTTGGCTTCCAGCAAAGCGAGCAGCGCACGCACGGTGTAAAATTGGCCGATGTCGTTCCAGTGACCGCCATATTTGCCGAACATTATGGGCGTCTTGGGCTCGGCGTCGAGCAGGGCATGGGCATTGACGAAATTGACGCCGTTGCGCGTCAGTTCCTCCGCGAAGCGATCGTGGAAGCGCGGAGTGGTGGATGGCTTGCAATAGCCGGGCGCATATTCCGGATAGATCGCCGCCTTGTTCGGACTCATAACGTAGACAAACGTTTTACCGAGGCTTTCGAGCTTCTGCTGCGCGCGTTTCAGGCCGATGGCCATCTCCGCCGAAAGTCCGGGATCGCGACGCAGGCACCAGTCCGTCAGCATCGGTGGGCCGAACAGATAGCCGTCCCGACCGATCAGAAGGCCCGGCACCTTGGTGCGGCCGGCCCAGTAGTCGAACATGTTATTGACGCGGATGAGGAACTCGCGCGGCGCGCCCATCCGCTCGGCGAGCCATGGTTCGATGCCGGATTGCCCTTGACCGTCCCAGAAGCTCTGGGCGTCAAGTGCCGGTGTTTTCGCGTTGATAACCGCACCCACCAGTCTGTTCCGGCGCAGTGCGTCCCACTGCGGTGAATCGCTCGTCTGGGCCAGCAGCGCCAAGCCAGGCGCCAGAACGAGGACGGCGACACCGAGCAGGAACAGAATGGATTGAACTGACCGCATCGTTCAGAACCGGAAATAGATGAAGGGTTGAAACGACGACGTATAGACGTGGCCGAGGCTCCACGCCGTCGCGGCCCACAGAAACACATGCTGCGTCGCGCGAACCAATGGCTCCGACAGCGACGCTGTCCAGCGTCGGACCTGTTGCAGCGGAAGGAACGACAACACGAAACCGACAGCGAGCAAGATGTAGACGTCGGTAGTCACCCACAGATCGGGCAGTCCGGAGACACGGGTCGGATCGGCCATCGCGCCGAGAAATGCGAAGGCCTGGGAGATCGTCGTGGCACGAAACAAGACCCAGCCTATAAGCACCAGAAAAAAAGTCGCGGCGATACCGACCAATGACGGCAAACGCGGCCATGCGCGCTCGCGCGCGATGCGATCAAGCGAGACGAATAGGCCATGATAGGCGCCCCAGAACACGAAGGTCCAACTCGCACCGTGCCAGAGCCCGGATGCGAGGAAGCAGATCCACAGGTTCAAGGTTACCCGCAGGCGCGATCCATGATTTCCACCGAGCGGGATATACAGATAGTCGCGGATCCAGGACGACAACGAAATATGCCAGCGCTGCCAAAAATCGCTAAATCCTATCGCCAGATAAGGCTGATTGAAATTCTCCTTCAGGCGAAAGCCGAGGACGCGCGACAAGCCGACGGCCATGTCTGAATAGCCCGAAAAATCAAAATAGATCTGAACTGTGAAGCACACTGCGCCAAGCCAAGCATCGGCGAAGCCGAGCTGCGCAACCGGTGCCGAGAACAGCTTGTCGACAAGCGGGGCCATCGTATCCGCGATCAACACCTTCTTGGCGAGGCCGAGCAGAAACCGCGTCGCGCCGGCCTCGACATCGTCAAGCGACACCCTGCGCTGTTCGATCTGGGCGCGAATATCGTGGTACTGAATGATCGGTCCTGCAAGCATCTTCGGAAAGAAGAAGACAAAGAATAGATAATCGAAGATGGATTGCGCCGGCGACGTGGTGCGCCGATAGACATCGACCAGATAAGTAATCTTTTCGAAGACGATAAATGAGATGCCAAGCGGCAGCAGTATCTGCATGATAGGAAGGCTGCTGGCGCCGAAGAGCGCACCCAGTGTTTCTACGAAAAAGGCGGCATACTTGCAGTAAACCAACAGGGTCAGATTGGCTGCAATGCCGGCTGTAAGCAGCAGCTTCTGTATGGAGACGTTTGGAGTACGCGCGATGCCCGCTGCGAGCAGGTAGTCCAGCATTGCCGAAACAATAACGACTCCGACAAATTTTGGCTCGCCCCACGCATAGAACATTGCGCTAGCCGTCAGAATGATCCTGTTCGCGAACGAACGGAATAGTAACGACAGGCCAATGACGACCGGCGCAAAGATGAAAATGAAGATGACTGAATTGAAGGGCATCGGTCGATCGGCCGGGGTCCGAGGTTGCCATTGCGCTGCATGACGACCGAAGGCCGCACCGCAATGTTTCTGCCCATTACAAGCAATGGATCGAAAAGTCTATCAATTGCGGGCACTTAGACGGCCTTGGCCGCCATTGTCCCGCCTGTACGCGTATATTCCATTCAATATGCTGTTTTCATTATCTTTTCTTCGGCGCCTCGAATTGCGAAAATATCTGCGGGAGGCTGCCCTGCGGCGCCCAAAATTTATCACCCCTGACCAAAGTTCAGCGGGGCCGCAGCGCGGCATGCTTGAAGTCGCGCCCGATACCCCGCACAATAGAATCAATGAAGAATAGCGGGCGCCTAATGCTCGCTTCAGGTCTACAGGGAAGAAACCAATGTCGAAGTCGATCAGGGCCAAAGCTGCGCTTGCAGCCGTGCTCGCCAGCGCGCCCATCCTCTCATCGGCCACATCGCCGGCCATGGCCTGGGAGCCCACGAAGCCCGTCGAAATCGTCGTTGCAGCGGGCGCCGGCGGTGCCTCCGACCAGATGGCGCGCATGATGCAGGCCGCGATCCAGAAGAACAATCTGATGAAGGCGCCGGTGGTGGTGTCGCTCAAGGGTGGCGCATCCGGTGCGGAAGCGCTGATCTACATGAAGTCCAGCGACGGCGACGCCAATAAGGTGCTGATCGCCTATTCGCTGATCTACATGCTGCCGCTGTCCGCCAAGATTCCGTTCAACTGGCGCGACCTCACACCGGTGTCCGTCGTCGCGATGGACCAGTTCGTGCTGTGGGACAATGCGGGTGGCGCCAAGACGGTGAAGGAATTCATTGCGGCGGCCAAGGCTGCGTCGTCGCCGTTCAAGATGGGCGGCACCGGATCCAAGCGTGAAGACCATGTGCTGACGGTGTTCATGGAAAAGCAGACCGGCGCCAAGTTTTCCTATCTGCCCTACAAGTCGGGCGGCGAGGCGGCGACGCAGCTGGTCGGCAATCACACCGAAGCCAACGTCAATAACCCCAGCGAGAATCTCGAAGTCTGGCGCGCCGGTCAGGTGCGCGCGCTCTGCGTGTTCGACAAGGAACGCATCTCCTACAAGACCAAGGTCACCGAGACGCAATCGTGGAACGACATCCCGACCTGCAAGGAAGAGGGCCTCGACGTGCAGTATCTGATGCTGCGCGCCATGTTCCTGCCCGGCAAGGTGACGCCCGAGCAGCAGGCTTTCTATGTCGACCTGTTCGAGAAGGTGACCAAGACGGCCGAATACAAGGACTACATAGAGAAGCAGGCGCTGAAGCCGATCTTCCTGAAGGGGGCGGAGATGCTCAAGTTCCTCGAAGAGGACGATGCGCTCAACAAGTCGCTGATGACCGAAGCGGGATTCGTGGCGAAGTAAGCCAATGACTGTCATGCCCCGCGAAAGCGGGGCATCCAGTAAACATCGACAGCGAGAAAGCCACTGACGGCTCCGCATACTGGATCACCCGCTTTCGCGGGTGATGACAAGTTTCTTTGATGTACGAGTGTGCATCCTTTCTCCATCCTCAGAAACCTTGCCCATGTCCAACACCGACCTCGAAATCATCGTCGAAGACCCCACCGCCCCGGAGGACGACTCACCCTCCGTCGTCAGCACACGCACCATCGAGATCATCGTCTCGCTGGTCCTGCTGGCACTGGCCATCGTGCTTGGCTTCGACAACTGGCGCACCGGCATCGCCTGGGATTCCACGGGGCCTCAGCCCGGCTATTTCCCGTTCTATCTCTCGGTCATTCTCGGTGGTGCCAGCCTCTATGGACTGATCGCGACATTCTTCGCCCGCAGTGGCGGTTCCGACACTTTCGTCACCCGCGCACAATTGCGGCGCGTGGCGCTGGTGTTCATTCCCACCGCATTGTTTTGTCTCGCCACGCAGTTTCTCGGCATCTATGTCGCGAGTTTCGTGCTGATCGCCGGCTTCATGCGCATGGTCGGCAAGATCGCGCTGTGGAAGTCGCTGCTCACCGCCTTCGTGTTCACCGCGATCATGTTCGTCACCTTCGATGTCGCGTTCGACGTCATCATGCCGAAGGGGCCGATCGAATCGGCTCTCGGTCGCTAGGACTACTGAAATGGAAGCGTTCGGACTGTTGATGCACGGCTTCGCCGTGCTGATGACCTGGAAGATCATCTCGCTGATGGTCGTGGGTCTCGTGCTCGGCATCTTTGTCGGCGTGCTGCCGGGCCTCGGCGGCCCCAACGGCGTCGCCATTCTGTTGCCGCTGACCTTCACCATGGATCCGACCTCGGCCATCGTGATGCTGTCCTGCATTTATTGGGGCGCGCTGTTCGGCGGCGCCATCACCTCGATCCTGTTCAATATCCCCGGCGAGGCGTGGTCGGTGGCCACGACCTTCGACGGCTATCCGATGGCGCAGCAGGGCAAGGCTGCGGAGGCGCTGACGGCGGCGTTTACCTCGTCCTTCATCGGGTCGCTGGTGGCGGTGATGCTGATCACATTCCTGGCGCCGATGATTTCATCCTTCGCGCTGAAATTCGGCCCGCCGGAATTCTTTGCGGTCTATCTGCTGACCTTCTGCTCCTTCGTCGGTCTCGGCCGCGAGGCCAAGCACAAGACCGTCATCTCGATGGCGCTGGGGCTGCTGATCGCCGGCATCGGCATGGACACGGTGTCGGGCAATCTGCGCATGACCTTCGGCTCGGACAATCTCCTGCGCGGCATCAACTTCCTCGTCGCGGTGATCGGCCTGTTCGGCATCAGCGAAATCCTGCTCACCATGGAAGAGCGCCTCGCGCTGCGCGGCCACGCCGCCAAGATCAGCCTGCGCACGGTGCTCAAGGTCTGGATGGACCTGCCGAAATACTGGGTGACGCTGCTGCGCTCGTCGGTGATCGGCTGCTGGCTTGGCATCACGCCGGGCGGCGCCATTGCGGCATCCTTCATGGGCTACAACCTCGCCAAGCGCTTCTCCAAGGATCCCGAAAGCTTCGGCAAGGGACGCATCGAGGGCGTGTTCGCGCCGGAAACGGCCGCCCACGCCTCCGGCACCGCAGCGCTGCTGCCGATGCTCGCGCTCGGCATTCCAGGTTCCGGCACCGCGGCGATCCTGCTCGGCGGCCTGATGGTGTGGGGCCTCAACCCAGGCCCGCTGCTGTTCGTCGAGCACAAGGACTTTGTCTGGGGCCTGATCGCCTCGATGTATCTCGGCAATGTGGTCGGTCTCGTCATCGTGCTGACGACCGTTCCAGTCTTCGCCTCGATCCTGCGCGTGCCGTTTGCGGCCGTGGCCCCGATGATCGTGGTGTCCTGTGCCATCGGCGCCTATGCGATCCAGAATGCGATGTTCGACATCTGGCTGATGCTCGGCTTCGGCGTGGTCGGCTATGTCTTCAAGAAGATCGGCATTCCGCTCGCGCCGTTCACGCTGGCGCTGGTGCTCGGCAGCCGCGCTGAGGATGCGTTCCGCCTCGCAATGATCGGCTCCGGCGGTAGTGTCGGTGTGTTCTGGTCCAACGGCCTGGTCGGCACCATTACCACGCTCGCGATCACGCTGTTGTTCTGGCCACTGATCGATCGTGCCTTTACGGCCGTTGCACGCATCTGGCGGCCGACGCCGGTGACGACGTAAGTCGGGCTCGCGCCTGGCTGGATGGAGGCCTAGTCCGGCAATGACGGCTGCGCGAGATATGCCAGCAGCTTTATCTCGCGGCGTCCGCGGGTGACAGTGTCGAGCACGAGGCCCGACGAAAATGAGAGCACGCCGACGATCATCAGGCCGGTCGAGAGCACGGCGGTGGGCAGCCGAGGCACCAAACCTGTTTCCAGATAGGTGACGGTGACGGGAATCGCGAGGCCGATGGAGACGATGCCGAAAAACAGGCCAATTGTGCCGAAGAAGCGCAGCGGCTTTTCCGAACGATAGAGCTTCATGATGGTGCCGAGGATCCGGAAGCCGTCCTTCCACGTGCTGAGCTTGCTGATGGAGCCCTGCGGTCGCGCGAAATACGGCGTCTCGATTTCAGCGACCGGGAGTGCGAGCTGCAGCGCATGAACGCTCAGTTCGGTCTCGATCTCGAAACCATCGGACAGCACCGGGAAGGATTTGACGAATCGTCTCGAGAATACGCGATAGCCTGACAGCACATCCTTGAAGTTCTGACCGAACGTCATTGACAGAAAGCCGGTGAGCAGTGAGTTGCCGGTACGGTGGCCAAGGCGATAGGCGGCAACCTGCTGTTCGATGCGGCGGCCCACCACCATGTCGAGGCGATCGTTTAACAGCGCTTCGATCATTGTTGGTGCGGATGTCGCGTCGTAGGTCGCATCGCCATCTACAAGAACATAGACATCGGTATCGACGTCACCGAACATGCGGCGGACGACATGACCCTTGCCTTGACGCGGCTCGCTGCGAACAATCGCACCCGCCTGCGAGGCTACTTCGCGCGTGTGATCTGTCGAGTTGTTGTCGTAGACATAAATCGTGGCGGCCGGCAGCGCCCTGCGGAAATCGTTCACGACTGTTGCGACTGCGACCTCTTCATTGAAGCAGGGGATCAGGATAGCCACGCGGGGCGGTGCGGTCATGGAGCCTTCCTGCAGGTTCGACGGGCAGCACGATCTCCGATCGACTGCGCCTGGACGAAGATGTGCTCCCGATTAATGCAGCCCATGGCGTTAATTTTCACAGTATTTGGCAGCTCGCCACCTCAGACCACCTTGCCACGTCGCAATTCGGCGATCTCTTCGGTATCAAAGCCAAATTCGGCAAGTAGCTCCTCCGTCTGCTCGCCGACTTCTGGCGGCCGAGCGGCCATGTGGCTCGGCGTGCGTGACAGCGTGAAGGGCTGACCGACCAGCGTGATCTTGCGGTTCTGGTCGTTGGGAACGTCTTGCGCTAGGCCCAGATGCTTGACCTGTGCATCTGCGAACATCTGGTCGACGGAGTAGATGGGCCCGCAGGGCACGCCGGCGGCATTGAGGTCGTTGACCCATTCCTCGGTCGACCGCTTCTCGGTGCAGGCGCTGATTGCGGCGTTGAGCGCGTCGCGGTTCTTCGAGCGGGCAGGGCCGGTGGCGTAATCGGGATGGGTGACCAGTTCGGGGGCGCCGATCGCCTGGGCGCAGCGCTCCCAGATCTTGCCGCCGGTGGTGGCAATATTGATGTAGCCGTCGGACGTCTTGAACACGCCGGTCGGGATGCTGGTCGGGTGGTTGTTGCCGGCCTGCTTGGGCACGTCCTGTTCCATCAGCCAGCGCGCGGCCTGGAAATCCAGCATGAAGATCTGGGCCTGCAACAGCGAGGTCTGGACCCACTGGCCCTGGCCGGACACATCGCGTTCCAGCAGGGCCGTAAGGACGCCGAGCGCGCAGAACAGCCCGGCGGTGAGATCAGCCACGGGAATGCCGACCCGCATCGGGCCTTCGCCGGGGGCGCCTGTGATCGACATCAACCCGCCCATGCCCTGGGCGATCTGATCGAAGCCCGGCCGCTTGTGATAGGGGCCGTCCTGGCCGAAGCCGGAAATGCTGCCATAGACGATACCGGGATTGATCGCCTTCAGGCTCTCATAATCGATGCCGAGTCGGGCTTTTACATCCGGGCGAAAATTCTCGACCACCACGTCGGCCTTCTCGACCAGTCGCTTGAACACCGCGAGACCGCGCGGGTCCTTCAGGTTCAGGGTCATGGCCCGCTTGTTGCGATGCAAATTCTGGAAGTCCGAGCCCTGCCGCGGGCCGCCGGGCTGTTCTCCCGCGGCGTCGTCGCTCAGCGCATCGATCTTGATGACATTGGCCCCCCAATCCGCGAATTGCCGCACCGCCGTCGGACCCGAGCGGATCCGGGTCAGGTCGAGCACGGTAAAGCGGGAGAGGGCCTGCGAGGCGCGCGGGAAGGGCATTCAGAGGGCTCCGGGATGACGCAAGATGGGCCGAGACACTACCCTTTCGCGCAAACCGGCGGGCTTGTCATGCCCCTGCCGTCGCCGGCGGGGCGTGCATCCCGCGCAAAAATCCAAATAACCGGGGTGCCGCATCTGGTTGCAATTGGGTGCCGAACTCGCGCAACAGCTGGGACTTTGATCTAACCATTTGAATTATAAGGAATTATTTGAATTTCGTGCCTTTGAAAGTATTCTTTTGGCACTTATCGTTTTCGCGGTCCGCTATACGCTGGCGCTGCGGGTGATGGCCTGCCGGGCGATGTGCTGCATGGAGAATTATTCAGTGCGACGGAGCGCGCTAGCAGGAGGCAACGCTGTGCCGGCTGGTAAACATCCAACGTTACGTCCACAACGCACTGACACCGACGCAGCGCTAGCGCATCATCGATTCATGCGGGTTTGCTGAATGCGGGACGGTTGGATCAATCAATTCAGTCAATAGCCTGTCCAGGCGTTGCGGAGCCGCAGGTCGGCGACGACCTGTCCGAGACTGCGAGTAAAATCAGCTCCGCGATCCATACGTTCGACGTCGGAATCGACGATCGCAATCCAGTCGTGTTCAGCGGATCGATCAATGTTGATATCGAAATCGGCTGGCCACCAATCAGCCTGACGCTGATTGATGAGTGCGATCAGCTCCGCGGTGGTCTTCTTGGGTCGATTGACAAATTTCATGCGCGTGTCGCTAACGGTTCCTACCTGCGTCACGTTAGCAGGGAAGCAAGATCGAATCCAGCCAAAGTGCCGTCCTGCGCTACAAGCGTTGTGGTCTCAGTTTGCGATGGATCCCTGTTTCGCCGGCGTCTGAGCCCGCGGTCGAACATAGACACGGTAGGGGATTCCGAGAATTTCCGTGGAGTAAATCAAGCTGCAATGCTCGTTGGTCCATTGCGCGAGCTCACCCCAATACTCCTTGATTTTGGTGTTTATGGGGTAGGGGTGTGAACGGTCGATGTATGGATCGGTTAGCACTATGACATCACTTTCTGCCAGCAGTCGGCGTGCATCGTCACGCGAAGTGGCGAAAATACCGTAGGCGCCGTGGCCCAACAGACCGCTGACCTCCAGATTTCTGTGAAGCTGCTCGATGCTGTAGAGCTTGGGAACCGAGGCGTTCTGATAGTCGACGACACGATCAACCGACATCGAGATGTGATCAAGATGATTGTCGGCAGCATAGCGCGCGATTGTAGTGGCCATGAGCGCAATGCGATCGAGATCCGCACGTGAGGCTAGATTTTTCGTCGATAATCCCCGGATGCCGAAGGCAAAAAGCCCTACCGTCATCGCGAGTATGGCAACGTTGAACATCCCCAGCGACGGCAGCCGGATCGTTACGCCGCGCGGCCAGATCGTTGCGCCGAATAGAACCATCATGAGGATGACAGGAACAGTTGCGATGCCGCCGACGACCGGCGACTTGGAGATATTGACGGTCAAAATGGCGAGGGGGATCAGCACTGCGAGGCCGAGCGCCACAAATTCCTGTCCGAAGGTCGGTAGTCGTCCGAGCACTTCACGAATGGTCACACGATCACGCGCGAATGACCACCACGCAAGTGCAAGTGCCAGTATCCATGTCAGAGGACCAATATGAGCCTTCAAGATGGACTTTGGGTAGTAGAGGAGGTGCTCCGCGAGACTGCCGATGCCGAGCTCGTTTGCACGAATGAACTTCTCCTCTCCGAGCACGTGGCCGATCATGTAGTAGCCGTAGATCGCGTCTCGCGAGAGATACAGCCGGGGCAGGCAAGCGGCGGCGACGATCACGCCGCACAGTACGATGTTGCGTGCGCGTTGTTTGGCGAGCTCTTTCCGATCGAGCGCCAGGGACCGCCAGATGGCAACGATGTTGATGAGCAGCAGCGCGCCGAGAACGCCGGCGATATAGATGATGGTGAAGAAGCGGCTGTAAACCAGCAGGATGCCGGCCAGCGCCACCAGAACGACCTTGCCAGTATTCTGAAACGCGCGGGACCAAACAACCAGGCAACACCAGATGCCGTAGAGGCAGAGCGCCGAGAAATCGATGCGGTAATCGTAGATACCGCCCGCAGCGTTGAAGATAGTCGTCGTGCAAAGCAGGAGTGCCATTCCTGTCCAGGCAAAGGCCGCACTGCTCACGGACCGGATGACGCCGAACAGCACCGCCTGAAGCGCAATCAGATATATGAGATTGATGCTGAGTATCGTCGTCCGATTGGCTCCGCCGAGCAACGACAGCAGGCCCCCTTGCAAGACAAAGGTCGATCCCGTTGCGCTAAGAGGCTGGAATAGTTCCTCAATGAATGCCTGCATGCCCCGGACATGCGCAGCGTGGATCAGATCGTAGGTCGACAGATAGTAGGACAGCTGATCATAGGTCGGCGGATAAAACGGCGCGACGCTGCGCGCAATATGGACATAGAAGATCGCTGCCTCGAGGACAAACAGTGCGATCAGGAGAATGGCATGGAAATGTCGCGCGGGGATTCGAGCGGATTCAGGACAATCGTTCAAATACAATCCGCCGTGGCTGGTGTGATAAGGAGCGCACTATAGCGACCTCATGCGCCGGGGCCAACAATGTCTGGCTATAACGGCGCGTCACCCTGTCGCCGTGCATGTCGGCTCAATATTTCAGGATGTTTAAGCGGTAGAGCCAGTGATACATAAACTGGCGCGTCACGAATGGCAGGACGGGCAGATTGATTTCTGCTCGTGTCAATTCGCGGCCGTGCTGGCGCTTCCGGATACGCTGCATCTCCGCGAATCCGACATTCATCATCGCGGAAGTCTTCTGTTCGGCATGGACGCGGAAGCAGCCGAGAAAACGCGGCAGCCTGAGATATCGAAAGCCGGCATTCTGCGCGCGCAGCATGAAGTCCCAGTCCATCGCGAAACGAAAGCTCTCGTCGATAGGGCCGATCTTGTCCCAGACGCGCCGCCGCCAGAACATTGTCTCCTGGGGGATGTAGCCGAGATAGGTGAGGGCCTTGGCGTCATGGGGCGGCAGCACTGCGCGTGCGGTCTCCAGGCCCTCGCCATCGATGATGATGCGGTGGCCATAGACGATGTCGATCTCGGGGCGGGTCTGGAAGATGTACGCGACATAGGCCAGCGTGCCCGGCATCAGCGTGTCGTCGCTGTTGAGATAGGCCATGACATCGCACCCGGCGCCGAGAAACGCAAAGCCGGCATTGATGGCATGGCCCTGTCCGCTGTCGCGCAGGCTGCGCCAGCTCAGCCGGTCGTCATAGCTCGCGAGCAGGTCGGTGGTGCCATCCTGCGAGCCACCATCCTGCACGTGATAGGCGAGCGCCGGATAGTTCTGGCCGAGCACGCTGTCGATCGTGGCCTGCAGATATTGGCGATGATTGAAGCTCGGTGTCACGATGGCAATGCGTGGCAGCGGATCATGCGGCGGCATGGACGGCTGCGCACGGTTCGGTGTCACGGGGCGCGGCGGATACTGGTCGAATGCCCAGAGCGGCGGCCGCGGCAGCAATCGACGCCACAAAGGGCGTGCATCGGTCGTCACGTCACTGGACCCCATGGACCCCTTTCGGGCCGATTTACAAATTTCCCGGTCATTGCCATCGAAACGGGGCTGGCCCCTTTTCGTTTCGCGCGGCTACTGTTACCGACTTCGCGATCGGAATGCCAGACTGTGGGACTATGGGATGAGAAGCATCGTCTTGGGGGCGAGCGGTATCGTCGGCCACTATATCGTCGATTGCCTCGCGGCCGCCGGTGAGCGACCACTTGCGCTGTCGCGTACGCAGCGCCAGTCGGATGGTGTCGATTGGCTCGTGGCGGATCTCGCTGCACCCACGTCGCTGAATTTGCTTGGCGTCGCGACGCTGTATTGCACGGCCCATGCGGGCCTGCTTGCCGACGCATTGCCGCATTTCGCACTGCCGGATCTGAAGCGGGTCGTGGCCTTCACATCCACGAGCCTCGTGACGAAGCAGGACTCGGAGATTGCCGAGGAGCGCGAGCATGTCCGTCACTGGGCCGAGGCTGAAGCGCGGCTGATAGCCACTTGCGAAAAGCTCGGCGTCGAATGGACGGTGCTACGGCCGACGATCATCTATGCCGAGGGACGCGATGCCAATATCACGCGGCTGGCGCGGCTGATCCAGAAAGCCGGCTTCATGCCGCTGGCCGGCGCCGGTTCCGGCCTGCGCCAGCCGGTGCATGCGGAGGATCTTGCCATTGGTGCCATCGCCGCCGCGCATAGTCCCGCAGCTGCCAACAAGATCTACGCGCTGCCCGGCACCGACACCGTCAGCTATCGCGAGATGATCGGCCGCATCTTCGATGGCTTGCACAAGCCACGCCGTATACTCCCGGTTCCGCCGGTGCTGTGGCGTGCTGCGTTTGCGATGGCGAAGCCGTTTGTGGCAAATGCCAACGTGGCCATGGGCAGTCGCATGTCAAAGGACATGACTTTCGATCCGACCGCGGCGATCGAGGACTTCAACTGGAATCCGAGGCCGTTTCACCCTGTCTTTAAATAGCGTCCCGAACAGACCTGAGCAGCTCATGACGAAGTCAGTCCCGATGGCAACATGGATCGTGAACAGTTCGGCGACGGTGATCAAGGATCGCTGGATCGACCTTCGTGCCGAAGATTGCACGACGGCGGCGGGCATCAATATTGCGCCTTATTATGTTCTGCACTATCCGGACTGGGCGCATATCGTCTGCCTCGATCGGGACGATCGCATCTGCGTGGTTTCGCAGTATCGTCACGCCGTAGCGAGGACGGTGATGGAGCTCCCCGGCGGCGTCATCGAAGCGGGCGAGGATCCGCTTGCTGCGGCCAAGCGTGAACTTCGCGAAGAGACCGGTATTACCGCCGATCAGTGGCGTGCCTGCGGCAGCTATGCCACAAATCCGGCGACCCACGCCAACAGCGTCCACATCTTCGCCTGTCGGGCTGTGTCGATTGCAGCGACGCAGCTCGATGACCAGGAAGACATCCGCTGCGCTTTCCTGACGTTGCAGGACTTGAAAGTGGCGATCAATCGCGGCGAATTCAGCCACCTGCTTCACGTCGGCGCCGTCTGCCAGGCACTGGACCTGATCTGACGAAGCAATCGTGCCGCGCCTCAGGCTGCTGCGACGGCGTTATAGCTGTCGAGCACCATGTCGATGTCGCCCGTCAGCTTCACTTCGCCACGCTCCATCCACACCGCCTTATTGCACCAGCGCTTGCAGATTTCGGTGCTATGGGATGCGAGTACGAGGATACCCGCCTTCTCCACGAAATTTTCGATACGGTGTTGCGCCTTAACGAGAAAGCCTGCGTCACCCGCGACAATCCACTCATCCATCAGCAGGATTTCCGGCTCGAAGCAGGTGGCGACCGCGAAGGTCAGGCGCGTCATCATGCCAGAGGAATAGGTGCGAACGGGGATGTCGAGGTAGTCACCGAGTTCGGTGAACGCAGTGATATCCTCCATGCGCTCTTCGATTTCATTCGCCGACAGGCCCAGGATCAATCCGCGCAGGCGAATATTGTCATAGCCGGAGATATCGCCGTCGATGCCCAGGCTGATGTCGAACATCGGCGAGATCCGGCCGCGGCTTCTCACTTCGCCGGAGACCGGCTCGTAGATACCGGCCATTACCCGCAGCAGAGTGGTCTTTCCGGCGCCGTTGTTGCCGATCAGGGCCACGCGATCGCCGGTGCGAAATCCCAGCGAGACGTTGCGCAGTGCTTCGACCGTGATCCGCTGGCTGGCGTCGCTCGCCAGCTGTCCGCCGGAGCTGCGGAACAGAAGGCTCTTCTTCAGCGAGCGCGAGCCGCCGTGATAGATCGGAAAGGAAACGCTCACGTTCTTGAGCGAGAGCTCGCTGTGTTCGACCGCGTTGACGGTGCCGATTGTCATCGATCTCAGACCCAGTAGGAAATGCGCGAACGGAAGCGTGCAAAAAACGTCCCGACGACGATCAGGTTGATCAGGGTCAACAGCAAGACCGCGAGATAGGTCTGGCTGGACGGCACGCTACCAAGCAGCGGTCCGCGGACCACTTCGACCAGATGATAGAAGGGGTTGAATTCCGCGATATAGGTTCGTGTACGCAGCAGTTCGGGCTTCCACATGATCGGCGTGATAAAGAAAACGATTTGCACCAGCGAGCTGATGAGCTGCGGAACGTCGCGAAAACGCGCGGAGATCATGCCGATCAGGAGCGTCGTGGCAGCGCCATTGATCAGTACCAGAAGCAGTCCGGGAATGGCCAGCAAGGCGACCGCGCCGGGCCATATCTGGAAATAGATCAGCACGCCGAAATAGATGACAAAGTTATGCGCGAAGATCGCCAGCTTGCTCCAGCTCGAGCGGAAGACGTAGACTGAGTAAGGCAGCCTGATCTGCTTGATGTAGGACTCTGCGCCGGTAAAAAGGGTGCCGCCCTCGATCAGGAAGCTGGAGATCAGATTCCAGACCAGAAGTCCCACGCACAAATAGGGCAGGAAATCGTGGATCGGAGTGTTGAAAAGTTCAGCGTAGAGGACGCCGAGCGCTATCACCATGATCGCCATGCTTGCCGTCAGCCAGAAGGGCCCCAGCATCGAGCGGCGGTAACGCTGCAGGATATCATTCCAGCCGAGGCGTATCCACAGCGGCCACAGCGAAACGCCGGTACCAAAGTCGGCCAGTGCGGCGCGGACGGCGAAGCCACTACCGCCACGTGTCACGAATTGGGAATGCGTGCCCTTCCCAGGTTGGTGGTTTAGAATCGTTGTCATTTAAAGATCAATCCGGCCGTCTGTGATGTGTCTACGGCGGCCTCTAACTAGCCCATCTGTCAGGCGAAAGAAACGGCTGTTGGACGTAGACTTGATGGCACTT
The DNA here is from genome assembly GCF_034044155.1 of Tardiphaga sp. 42S5. Classification (NCBI taxonomy): domain Bacteria; kingdom Pseudomonadati; phylum Pseudomonadota; class Alphaproteobacteria; order Hyphomicrobiales; family Nitrobacteraceae; genus Tardiphaga; species Tardiphaga sp. 42S5. The sequence goes on from NZ_CP139027.1 coordinate 3,095,781, forward strand.
TGACGGCTTGACACAGGGGTGACCGCGGGCCCTCAAAGTGGCTTTTTCCGCGTTCATATCGCAATCACGACGATCGCGGCGAAAATCAGAACCGCTCCGCAGATCCGGCGCCAGGACAGTGCTTCGTGATGCAGCACGACACCTATTGCCATGGCAAACAAGACGCTGGTTTCGCGAACGGTCGTAACTGCACCGACAGCATTGCGACTGAGGGCCCAGAGAAACACGCAGAAGGAAAGCAGGCCCAACAGCCCGGAAACGAGTATGCGCCAGCGCGTAGCGTGTAGTTCCACCCAAAGATTGCCGCCACGCAGCGTCCAACTCACCAGGAAAAATGTGAGACTGTCGAGAGCGATCAGCCATGCGGTGAAACCAAGCCAATCGCCGAATAGCCGTGTGCCATAGGCATCCACCGTCGAGTAGGCGGCAACCGCTGCGCCGGCTGCCGTGGCCGTCGTCAACAGTGGCCAGGGCGCCAGTCCGTTCAGCTTGTCGAAGGCGAGTAGCAGCAGGCCCGATGAGACAAGAGCGATGCCAACACATTGGGTGATGGATGGCATCTGGCCGAGACTGACGAATGCGATCAGCGTCGCAAACAACGGCACCATTCCGCGCGCAAGGGGAAATGCCTGTCCGAAATCGCCCCGCATATAGGCGCCCGCGAGGCAGAGCTTGTAGCCGATATGTAGTGTCACAGAGAGCAACAATACCGGCCACACTGCGGGAGGAGGCGTCGGCACCAGTGGCAGCGCGGCGCAGGCGCATAGTCCCGCAACAGCGCCCATGCCGGCCAGCACCGTAATCTGGTTCTGCCCGGATTTCACGAGGCTGTGCCAGCTGGCGTGGAGCAGGCCGGCGGCAAGCATTAGGCCGATGGTCAGAATGTCCAATGCGGCACCGCCTCAATCGGACGTTGTCGCGCAGCGCGGGATCACAGCCGGAGCGCCGCGCGTCTCAGGCCATCCTGCAACGGCGTAAAGCTGAACTGCGGATATGCCGATTTGCACGCTGTGTTGTCGAAGGGTCGATAGCCATTATGCGGCATGGCGCCAATGCGCGGAGATATCCTGATCGGGATTTGTTTGCCAGATATTGCGACCACCGCCTTGGCGATGTCCGCAAACGAGTGGACTTGTCCCGTGACTAGGTTGAGTGCGCCGACGCTCTTGTGAAGGAGGGTCTGGAAGATCAGTTCGGCGACGTCATCGACATGGACATGATCGCGACGTTCCTCACCCTCACCGAACAGGACGATATCCTCCCCGGCGTCGGCCAGTCGACGAAAGCGATTGGGGCCGTAGCCGTTATGCGGATCCGAAGATCCATAGATCAACGTCGGACGTAGATGGATAAGCGGCACGTTCGCTTCGGCGCCGAACGCCAGTTCGCGGGCAAGATGCATCGCGCCGTGCAGGCTGCCGGGCGTCATCGGCGACTGTTCGGTGAGCGGCAGTGGCCCGTCTGCGTAAACAGCGTCGGAACTGATGTTGATCACATGTGCAACTTTCGCCTTGCCGAGCGCCTCAACGACGTTGGCGACCAGCCGCATGTTATCGGATAGCATACGGGCGCTCTTGACCGGTGCGATGGCGGCGACGGCAACAACGGCGTCAGTTGGCTTCAGCAGGCCGGCGAGGATATTTGATGCTTCAGATGAGAGAAGGTCGAGCTCCGCGCGGCTTAGGGACAATGTGGGAATGTTATCTCCTTGAAGGCGCTTCACGATGGCGCTGCCAATGAATCCCGCGGAGCCAATGATGACGGCTCGCTTTGGTGGCTGTGGCGTCGAATTGAGATGGCTGATCATACTGGCTCCATGGCACTTTTTTGTCCCGGATGAGGGCGGATGAGGACGATGTTCCAATCCGCGTTCCGGTTGAAAGCAGGGGCAATCCATGCCACGTTTTCGGTCAATGTGCGACTTGAGGCAGCAGCGTTCCGAAACCGTTTTGAGCGGACTGATGCGTCGGCATTATTTAGTTGCGAAAACTGCCGCAATCTTGACAAGAGTCCTGAGAACCCCCAAGGAACGTGCTCGCGGTTCGTGGATGGTGATCTACCGAAACTGGCGGTCAGCTCAATCAGTCGTTGAGAGTTCAGAGCTTAAGTGCTTAGGGGGATGGCGATGAAAAAGATTCTGATCACAGGCGGTGCGGGTTATGTCGGCCATATGCTGACGCCTCAATTGCTTGATGCTGGTTACTCTGTCGTCGTTTACGACATGATGTGGTACGGCAACAGCAAGATGCCGAAGGACAACCCGAGCCTCACGCTGGTCGAAGGCGACATCCGGGATACCGCGAAGCTCGCCAAGCACTTCGAGGGCGTCGATACGGTCCTTCATCTCGCCTGCATTTCTAACGATCCTAGCTTCGAGCTCGATTCGGGCCTGTCCGAATCGATCAACTACGATTGTTTCGAGCCGATGGTGATCGCCGCCAAGAAGGCCGGCGTGTCCCGCTTTGTCTATTGCTCGTCGAGCTCCGTTTATGGTGTCAGTGATGCGCCAGACGTGACGGAAGATCATCCGCTGGTTCCGTTGACGCTGTACAACAAGTTCAAGGGGCTCTGCGAGCCGCTGCTCTGGAAACATCGCGGCCCGGGCTTCACCTGCGTCACAATTCGGCCGGCGACGGTTTGCGGTTACAGCACGCGTACGCGCCTCGATCTCACTGTGAACATCCTGACCAACCATGCCGTCAATCGTGGCAAGATCACTGTGTTCGGTGGCGACCAGCGTCGTCCGAATCTGCATATCCAGGACATGGTCGAGGCCTACAAACTGATGATCGAAGCGCCCGCGGAGAAGATTGACGGAGAGACCTTCAATATCGGTTACCAGAACCTGAAGGTCATGGAGATTGCAGAGATCGTGCGGAATGTCGTCCAGGAGCAGTTCCCTAACAAGCCGCCGATCGAAATCGTTCGCACCGAGACCAACGACAATCGGTCCTATCACATCAACTCGGACAAAATCTTCCGGGTTCTGGGTTATCGCCCGAGGCATACGGTGGAAGATGCTGTGCGCGATCTATGCAAGGCCTTTGCGCGCGGCGACCTGCCCAACAGTTTCGACGATCCGCTGTATTTCAATGTGCAGAACATGAAGACGGTCGAAGTGGCATGAGCGACGAACAGGTTGCCGTCGTCACCGGCGGCGCCGGCTTCATCGGAAGCCATGTTGTCGATCTGTTGCTCGATCGTGGCTATGAAGTTCGGGTGATCGATAATCTGGTCGGCGGTCGCGAAATCAATCTCGCGCACCACGCCGGTAATTCGAAACTGCATTTTCTGAAGTCCGACATTCGTGCACTTGAGACGGGAGCCTCGATCTTCAAGGGGGCTCATCGGGTGTTTCACTTCGCCGGCATCGGTGACATCGTGCCGTCGATCGAGCAGCCGCTCGAATACATGTCCGTCAATGCGCAGGGCACCGTGCAGGTTCTTGAATGTGCCCGCGAGGCAGGCGTTTCCAAGTTCGTGTATGCCGCTTCGTCATCCTGCTACGGTCTTGCCGATACGCCGACGCGGGAGGATCATCCGATCCGTCCGAAATACCCCTATGCGCTAAGCAAGTATCACGGCGAACAGGCCGCGCTTCACTGGCACGACGTGTACGGCCTTCCGGTCAATTCCGTCCGTATCTTTAATGCCTATGGCACGCGGTCGCGGACCTCGGGCGCCTATGGTGCCGTGTTCGGTGTGTTCTTGCGACAGAAGATCGCAGGCAAGCCGTTCACCGTTGTCGGCGACGGCACCCAGTCGCGCGACTTCCTTTACGTGACTGATGTGGCCGCAGCTTTCGTCGCAGCCTGTGAAACCAATCTGACGGGCCGTATCTGGAATCTCGGCGCCGGCAATCCGCAGCCGGTCAACAAACTTGTCTCTCTGCTGGGTGGCGAGGTCGTCTACATTCCAAAGCGACCAGGCGAACCCGACGTGACCTATGCGGATATCACCGCTATTACGCGTGATCTGGACTGGCGCCCCCGCGTCAGCTTCGAAGAGGGTGTGGGCACGATTCTCGAACAGATCGATTACTGGCGTGAAGCCCCGTTGTGGGACCCGCAGTCAATCGCGCAGGCAAGCAAGGTCTGGTTCCAGTATATGACAAAGGCTGACGGCAATGGATGAGGCAAGCCGCAAGTTACTCAGCCACAAGGTCAAGACCCTTGACGAAATAGTCGGGCTGGTCGGGCCGCGTCCGCGGGCCAAGAAGGTCATCATGTGCCACGGCGTGTTCGACGTCGTGCACCCTGGTCACATCCGACATCTGATCTATGCCAAGAGCAAGGGTGACGTGCTGGTCGCAAGCCTGACCGCGGATCGCCACATCATGAAGGCCAATATGCGGCCTTACATTCCGGAAGACATTCGTGCGCTCAATCTGGCCGCGCTGGAAATGGTCGATTACGTCATCATCGATCGCAATTCGACGCCACTCGACAATATCTCCGCAATTCAACCCGATTATTTCGCCAAGGGTTACGAGTACGGCAAAGACAACGAGATCCACCCGAAGACGCAGGATGAAATCAACATCCTCGACGGCTACGGCGGTGAAGTGATCTTCACGCCCGGTGACGTCGTCTATTCATCGTCGGCCTTGATCGAGATGCAGCCGCCAGACATTTCGCTCGAGAAGCTCAACATGCTGATGATGGAGGAGGGAGGGGTCACGTTCAATGACCTTCGCTCCATTCTCGACAAGTTCAAGGGCATGCGCGCCCACGTCGTCGGCGACACCATCGTCGACAGCTATACCTATTGCGCCATGATTGGCGGTCAGTCGAAGACCCCGACGATCAGCGTTCGCTTCGAGCGCAAGGATAGCTATGTGGGCGGTGCGGGCATCGTTGCCAAGCATCTCAAGGCGGCAGGCGCTGAAGTGACATTCTCGACCGTTCTCGGGGATGACGCTGACGCAGCCTTCGTGCGCGAGGATTTGCGTGCGGCCGGTGTCGTCATGAAGGATATCCCTGACTCGACCCGCCCCACGACCAACAAGAATGCGATCATCACCGAAGGTTATCGCATGCTGAAGGTCGATACCCTCGACAACCGCACCATTTCGGACAAGATCTGCGCGAAGTTCTGCAGCCAGATTGCCGAAATCGAGACTGACGTTCTGGTGTTCAGCGACTTCCGGCATGGCGTCTTCAATCGCTCCACGGTTCCGATCCTGACGGGCGCGATTCCGCAGGGCGTATTCAAGGTGGCGGATAGTCAGGTTGCCAGCCGCTGGGGCAATATTCTGGAGTTCCAGGGCTTCGACCTTCTCACGCCGAACGAGCGCGAAGCGCGCTTTGCGCTTGGCGATCAGGATTCTCATGTCCGTCCGCTGGCGACCAGTCTGTTCGGCCAGGCCAACTGCAAGACGCTGATCCTCAAGCTGGGTGATCGCGGCATCCTGACTTACCGCACGCGGCCGCCGGAAGATCCGCGGACCTTCGCCGTGATCGACAGTTTTGTCGATCGCGTGGTGGATGCGGTGGGCGCCGGCGACGCGCTGCTCGCCTATTCGTCATTGGCACTTAAGCTGACGGGCAACGACATCATTGCCTCGATCCTCGGCTCGATCGCCGCGGGTATCGAATGCGAGCATGACGGCAATATCCCGGTGACGCTGGATGCGATGCGCAAGAAGATCGATGCGATCGAACGTGTCGCGGTTCTGAGCTAGGTCGCTCGCGATCAATCGAGGGTAAATTCCGCAGAGCGAAATTCGCCCCTGCGGGTCTCATGGGGTGAACGGGTATGCGCGTCGTCGTTGTCGGTTTGGGCGTTCAGGGTCGGAAGCGGACCGCGATCGCAGGACCGGAGGTCGTCGCAACCGTTGATCCCGTGTTATCCGAGGCTGGCTATCGCCGGATTGAGGACGTTCCGCTCAGTTCGTATGACGCAGCTCTCTTGTGCGTGCCGGATGCCCCGAAGGTCGAGCTGCTCACCTATTTGCTCGGGAATGGCAAGCATGCGCTGGTCGAAAAGCCGCTGCTGTCCGAGCATGACGAAGATCTGACGGCGCTGGCAGCTCTGGCGGCGAAAACGGGCACGGTCTGCTACACCGCCTACAATCATCGGTTCGAGCCGCATTTCATGCGTATGCGCGATCTCATTCAATCCGGTAAGCTGGGCGAAATCTATACGGTCCGGATGTATTACGGCAATGGAACTGCGGCACAGGTCAGAGCATCGCCATGGCGCGATACCGGCACCGGGGTGCTGTTCGATCTGGGATCGCATCTGCTCGACACGTTGGCTTTCTGGCTCGGGCCGATTGCGCAATCTTTCAAGGTGATCTCTGCGTCGCGTTTCGAAAATCTATCATTCGATCACGTTACGTTTGGCGCCGCGGGCAAGCCTCTGCTGCAGCTCGAAACGTCGTTGCTTAGCTGGCGCAATCACTTCTATGCCGATATCCACGCCGAGAAGGGGAGCGCTCACATCACTTCGCTTTGCAAGTGGGGACCGAGCACGTTCATCCAGCGTGGTCGCGTGCTGCCGTCAGGGCGCCCCGATGAGGAAGCGGTGACGCTGGTGCAGGCCGATCCGACCTGGGCGCTGGAGTATGATCATTTTAAGTCGTTGTGTTCGAACGGCGGTTCCACGCTCGAGACGGACATGTGGATCAGCCGAACGTTGAACTCACTCGGGGCAGCAGCTCTGTCGGGCGAGGGACAATGACCAAACCCGTGATTGGCTTTGTCGGGATGACGCATCTCGGCTTGAATTCCGCCGTAGCATCGGCAGAGCGCGGCTTTGACGTCATCTGCTTCGATCCCGATGCTATGCGTATCGGTGCGCTGAATGCCGGCGAGCTTCCCGTGGTCGAACCGGATCTCCCGGACATGTTTGCACGCCGACGCGCGCAACTGACGTTCACGAGCGATCCGGGCATGCTCAACGCTTGCGATGTGATCTATGTCGCGCCTGACGTGCCGACTGACGACAAGGGCACCAGCGACCTCGGTCCGATCCGCGGACTGATCGATCTCGTCGATGAGGCGATGGCGCCGGCCGCGATCCTGGTCATCCTCAGTCAGGTGCCGCCGGGCTTCACCCGCGGTCTGCGCCGGTCATTGGCGACACGGTACTATCAGGTCGAGACGTTGATCTTCGGGCGCGCTATCGAGCGTGCCATGTATCCCGAACGCTTCATCGTTGGCTGCGCGGATCCGGCGGTGCCGTTGCCGCCGTCGCTGGCGACCTACCTTGCTGCGTTCGAGTGTCCGATTCTTCCGATGCGCTACGAGAGCGCGGAACTATGCAAGATCTCGATCAATATGGTGCTGGTGGCGCAGGTCAGCTGCGCCAACACCATCGCCGAGCTGTGCGAGAATATCGGGGCCGACTACGGCGAGATCGTTCCCGCGCTCAGACTCGACCGGCGCATCGGTGCCTATGCCTATATCAGCCCTGGAATGGGTATTTCAGGGGGCAATCTCGAACGCGATCTGGCGACGTTCAATAATTTCGGCGATGCGCTGGGCACATCGACCGGCGTCGTGCGCGCCTGGCAGCACAACAGCGGCTATCGTCGCAACTGGGCGCTTCGCACGCTCCATACCGCCGTGCTGGGCCATGCCACGGATCCGGTGATTGCCGTGCTGGGGCTTGCCTATAAAGAGAATACAGATTCGGTGAAGAACTCGCCGGCCGTCGCCCTGATCGAGGCGCTGCAGCCGTTCAGCATCCAGGCCTACGATCCCGTCGTGGCGCCCCGCGCACAATGGCACCCGGCGCTGACCGCCAGCGCCGATCCGATTGCGGCCTGCGCTGGCGCCGACGTGGTGCTCATCATGACGCCCTGGCCCGAATTTCGCACGATCGACATCGGCAGTCTTGCCAAAAGCCTCCGTGGCAAGGTCGTGATTGATCCATATGGCATGCTCGATCGCCGCGCCGCGATGGCTGCCGGACTTGAAATTCACAAGCTCGGGGTCTCCTGACCGCGCCGCTTGTTCGAAGCCGATCTGGAGACAACGAGATGCTGGCCCATCAAAATGCTCACCCCGAAAAACCCGCACGGGTTGTCGTGTTGGGCGCTGGCGGCGTGTTAGGCAAGTCGCTCTTGGAGTGTCTCAAGGCGGACGGGATCATGACGCTCGGTGTCGGATCAGCGGATATCGACCTGCAGGCTGCGGACGCTTCCGATAAATTGCAGCGCCTGTTCAAGGCTGACGATGCCGTGGTGTTCCTGTCGGCGCTGACACCAGACAAGGGGCGTGACGTTGCTACCTTGATGAAAAACCTGCGGATGGCCGAGGCGGTCGCCAGTGCCGTATCCAGCGTCAAATGTCGGCAGGTCATCTATATGAGTTCGGATGCCGTCTATCCTTTTGGCAACGGGACGGTTGATGAGACGACGCCGGCCGATCCACTCGATCTCTACGGTGTCATGCACAAGGCCCGCGAGGTCATCATGATGAGCGCGGTGCCAGCCGATGCGTTGACGATCCTGCGATGCACGCTGGTTTGCGCTGCCGACGATACGCACAATTCCTATGGGCCGAACCGGTTTCGGCGGCAGGCAGCCAAGGACGGCAAGATCACACTCGGCGGCGAAGGCAAAGAAACCCGCGACCACGTCTTCGCCGATGATGTGGCTGAACTGATCCGGCTCGTGCTGGTGCACCGGTCCGCGGGCCTGCTAAATGCGGTCTCCGGTCGGTCCTATGCATTTGCCGAGGTTGCTCGTCTTGTCGCCGCGACATTCGCTCCACCCGCCGAAGTCAGTTTTTCGGGCGGCGGTGGTGCGGTGACGCATCGGCACTTCGACGTCACAGCGCTGCATCAGGCGTTTCCGAACTTCCACTTCCAGTCGCTGGACGCTGTCGTGGCAGAGGTGCATCGGCGCGGCGAGGGCAGGAGCGATGGCTGAGGTCAATCTGCTCAAGACCTATCCCAAGGCGGTGCGTGACATCGCGCAGCGTGTTCAGGGCAAGGAAGCCAATCGTGACCTGGCGCTAAAATTCGGCTTCGAGTATTTCGACGGGCCACGCGAGCAGGGTTATGGCGGCTATCGCTACGATGGGCGCTGGGTGTCGATCGCGCAGACTTTCGTCGCACATTTCGGTCTAAAGCCTGGCGACCGCGTGCTCGATGTCGGCTGCGCCAAGGGATTTTTGGTCAAGGATCTCACCGATGTTTGTCCCGGCCTCGAGGTCTATGGCCTGGATATATCGGAATATGCACTGACGCACGCACATGCGGATGTCGCGGGGCGAACCGTGCGGGGTTCCTGCGATGCGCTGCCTTTTTCCGATCGGAGCTTTGATGCGGTGATCTGCATTAACACCATCCATAACCTTGATCCCAAGCACTGTGCCATAGCCATCCGCGAGCTGCAGCGGGTGTCGAAGGGGCAGGGATTCATCCAGGTCGATGCTTACCGCAGCGCCGCGGAACGGCAGTTGTTCGAAGACTGGATGCTGACGGCCAAGAGCTATTACATGCCGGAGGCTTGGGAAGCGCTATTCGCATCCTGCGGTTACACCGGAGATTACTATTGGACGGTGCTTCAATGACGTGTGCAATGGGAGCATCGGCCGGAACTGTTCTGTACCGCCCACTCCAGCAAGGCGGATGCTGACATGCTCCGCGCCTTTTCCATGCGAGGACGCGACACTCTCTCTCCTTTTTGGACGTTGTTCTGGATTCTGGTTTGCCTGCATCAGCTATATTACGGCTGGTTTTTGATACGATCGTCTTTCGTGCCCTATGTTATGGATGGCAACGAGACGTTCTCGGTCTGGTGGCATGCGCATAACCTCTACAGCTTCTCATTCTGGAAATCGTTCGGATTGACTGACGAATCCTATGGTGTGACCGAGGGATCCCATCCGTTCTTCCATACTCATCAAGGCAACATGCCGCGTCTGTTCGGCTTTCTGATCTACGCGCTTGGCGCACGAACGGTTGAAGCGCAGGTCGTGGTGACGACGCTGATCATCGGCAATCTGACGCTGTACTTCTGTTACGCATCGATTGCGAAAATAACGCGTCCTGCGATCGCGTTTGTTTTCTGCGTGCTGCTGTTCTCCGATTATCTGCTTTATGCGCAGTGGCACGTCGTCACCTATCGCGTCTGGTACGGATTCCTGTTCTTCGGAACCTGGTTCGCCATCGTCGGCGCGTCCGAGGAACGCAAGGTGTGGCCTTACCTGCTTCTTGGCACGTTGTTCTTTCTGCTGTTCTACTTCGAATTGATATTCGCCGCTTACGTATCGGTCATTGCAGGTTTTCTGGGTCTCTGGCTGCATTGGGGAAAGCCAAAACGGATTGTGGCTCTCTATGCCGTGCAGGCCGCTGGCCTCGTCGCTGGCATCGGATTGCTGTTCGGGCAACTCGTCCTGGCAATGGGTCTCGATGTGGTCAAGGCGGACTTCACCACGACGTTCCTGGCCCGCAATGCGGCCGCAAATGGCGCCTCGATCGAGTCGATCGGCGAATTCTTTCGCAACCACAACATCGTGTTCTGGATGAATTTCAGGGACGGCGCGGTGCTTCGCTCTATGGTGGCATTTGCCAGGTCCATTGGCGTCGGCGTGTTTCAGGTCTGGACGCCGGCATTCTTCATACTCGTCTGTACACCGCTGATCGGCGTCATCGTCTCATTCCTCGAGAGAAGGCCACGCCCTTGTGTCGCCGGTTTGTCTGCTGGAGGCGTCGGGCAAGGTGACGCAATGTTTGGCTTCGGGAGCGCCGTGGGCCTCAGTCCTGATCGCCACGTTCAGCTGGTGCGTTACGCCGGTCTCGCTACGCTCGTGGCTGGTGCGGCCCTTGTCCTGCACGAATTGTTGACGGTCGGTCTTGTGTTCGGAATGGTGCCAAGCTCGCCGTATCCCGGCATGAGATTTGTGTTGTTGGTCGCGATGGTCGCATTGCTGTTAGTTATGTTTGTCGGCCATTTGTATCCTCCGGCGGTCAAGGTTGTCGGTCAGTCTGCGACCTTTTCGCTGCTTGCGATGATGGTAGCAGCGCTGGCAGTCATCATCTTTGAAGTGCCGATGGCGCAAGGGCTCGCTGACCTGACGGCCTCACGTTCTTTCGATCTCATCCTTGTGCTCGTTCTGATGGGGGCGGGGCTCGCGCTTGGCCATTTAGCTTCTCCGTCTCTGCTGCCGGTCGTGCGCGGAGCAATGACGTCGGTCTTGATCGCTATCCTGATCGCCAGAAGCTATCGGATGTTCGATCAGAACTATAGCGACGTCTGGCTGATGGTTTATCAGAACGCGGAGATGCGAATGCTGGTCAGGGTAGCCATTCTATTGGCCGCCGCCGCCGGGATAGCCTTTGCGGTCATGGGAGCACGCCAGTCGTTTGGTGGGGCGTGGAAGACCTTCATTGGTCGTTCGTTGGTACTGTTTACACTCAGCTTTGCAGGCTATGCGACCATCTACGTTCTTTCGCCGGGATACGTTTTCAGCGGGTATGTGGAGCGACTGGCGCCCTTCGCAATATTCTTTCTGATGTTTATTCCTGCCATTGCCATCTGCGCGATCGCCGTTGCCGGCTGCAGATATTCCAGAGCCTTCACAGCACTTGATTTTCAGTGGAGCCTCAAAGCCAGCCGCATCTGGGTGCCAGTATGTGTTGTATTTGCCATCGCGACGACTTCGCTGCTCTGGATCAAGGTCCAAGTTTATTATGCCAAGCTGCTTCCATCGAACTATCTCATATTCGCCCGGACATTGACGCAGCCTCCCTTCAAGGGAGCTTCCTTTGCCGTCAATAACTATGCCGCGGTCGTGGCCTATTACACCCGCAACTGGGCTTACATCGATGCCATGCAGAAGCCGTCGATCGACCCAAAAAGTGATACGGAGCAACGTCTGACAGACCGATCGTATCATTGGTTCGCTGATTGGAGCTCCAACAGCGACTATCGGTATCCGCAATACTACGCCTGCATGAAGATGCAGTCTTTTGATACGGCGCTGGCCTTGCGCGATCCTTCGCGATCTGCCGGCCGCTTTCTGTTTTGCGACAGCGAGACAGAAAAATGGAGAGAGTCGCCATTCAACGACAAGGTGGTGGCGGCAGATACGACGCCCGCGCGGTACTGGTCGATCGTGGAGCTTGGCAAACCGCGCCCACGGATCGAGGGGATTGAGACCCAGGTTCAGTTGCGCGACGATGGCTGGCTCATTCAGGGGCAGTCTATCGTGCGCCATCGTCCGGAGGCGCCGATCACCTCGAGAACATTCGAGCTTCTTGTCGGGACGCAAGCGAGTTGCAGCGTGGCAGTGCCGGAGATGAAAGTCGTTCAGACCTCCAACGGCGATGTCCCTTTCAAACTGCCGTCAGGTTTTCACGGCGGTGTTCGGGTTCGGGCCAGGGTTGAATCCGCCGATGGTGTCAGCGAGCCCAAATTTGGCAACGTCTGGGTCAGTCGTGCTAGCGCGACAGAGGCGCTGACGCGATGTCCGAATGTGCTGGCCGCCGGTTCGTTCACGGACAGTAATCTGTCGAGCATTACAGCCGGGTGGGGCGGGCGGGAAGCATGGGGGGTCTGGACCGTCGGCCGACGTGCTACCTTGCCACCGCTGCCGCTGTCAGGTGAAGCTGTGGGGTCGGATTTTATGCTCGAAGCGGTGGTGCGCAGCTTTCTGCCGGGAGCCGGGAAAGAACAAAGTGTCCGTGTACTGGCCAATGGCGAGCCCATCGCAAATTGGGTCTTTTCAGCAGCAAATTCCCCGCGCGTCGTTACGGCTCGGATCCCCAGGTCCGTCCTGACCGGTCATCCGAGCCTTCAGCTGTCTTTTGAGATCGCCAGTCCTACGTCTCCGGTAAGCCTGGGTGCATCGGCAGACAGCCGTGCTCTCGGGATCGGTCTGGAACAATTGACGATCAAGGAAATACAACCTTGAGGCCGTTGGTCAAAAGAAGTCTGATGGCGATACCCGGAGCTGACATCATCCGCGCTGTCGTGGTCTGCAAGGTGCACTGCTGTTGACAAATCCGAGCAGGTTGTCTGCATCGTCATATATGGTTGGGTTAGGTTGCCCGAGTTCGATCTGAAGGAAGAAATCATGTCATCTCCCGAGCGTGCTGACGATGCCTCGACCCGTGAAGTGCAATACAATCGGTTGCTGGAGGTTGCCGAGCATCATGGGCGCACAGAACTCGGCCTGATGATGAATCAAGCCTGGCACGATGACCCGAAGCGGCTGACCTTCACCTTTGCACGTTACAAGTTCGCGGCGCGGATGCTGACCGGCTGCCAGAATGTGCTGGAGGTTGGCTGCGGTGACGCATTTCCGAGCCGTATCGTTCAGCAGGAGGTCGGCAAGCTGACCGTGACGGACTTCGACCCGATCTTCATCCAGGAAACGCAGCGCCGTAGCGTTGCAGGCTGGGAGCTGGCAGGCGCTTTCGTCCATGACATGCTGTCAGGCCCGCCGCAGGGCCAGTATGATGGCATGTACGCGCTCGACGTCCTCGAGCACATTGTTCCGGAGAACGAGGATCTGTTCCTGTCGAACATGGCCGCATCGCTCGATCCCGACGGCACCATGATCATCGGTATGCCGTCGCTGGAGAGCCAACCTTATGCATCAAAGTTGAGCAAGGAAGGGCACGTCAACTGCAAGAGCCAGCCGGCGCTCAAGGAGACGATGCAGCGGCATTTCCACAACGTTTATATGTTCTGTATGAACGATGAAGTGCTGCATGTGGGTTATCACAAGATGGCACACTACGTGTTCGCGCTGTGTTGCAACAAGAAATCCCGCTAGGTCTGTAGCAGTCGGATCATCACAATGCTTCGGAAAATTGCCGCGCTGGTGCAGCGTCATCCTGTGACCTGGCGCGGGGCATGGAGCCTCGTGCACCAGCTGCCGTTCCTGCTGCCTCACGATGCTTCCTATCGTGGGATCAGGCACCTCGGTTTGCCGGCAGATGGGTTGCTACTGGACGTCGGTGCCAATGACGGCATTTCGGCGCTGTCGTTTCGGCGGCTGCTGCCGGACAATCCCGTTTTGTCTGTCGAGATCAGCCCGCGGCATGAGCCGAGGCTGCTTGCCATGAAACAGCGTATGCCGAAGTTCGACTATGTTTTGGTGGGAGCGGGCGAGAAACGCGATACGCTTCGGCTGTTCACACCGGTCTATCGTGGAATCCTGTTGCATACTTTCGCCGGGGGTGATCGCGACAACGTCCGTCATGCACTCATTGTCGCATTCGGTCAGACGATTGCTGATCGCTGCGTCATGTTTGAGGACAACGCTGTGCTTCAGCCGCTGGACGAGCTCAACATCAGCCCTGCCTTCGTCAAGATCGACGTCGAAGGTATGGGCAACGCGGTGCTCCGGGGGCTGCGTCAAACGCTTGAACGCTCTCGTCCGGCGCTGATGATTGAAGTAGAGCCCGATGAAATCGAGGAGATGCTCGGATTTCTCGCCGCCCTTAGTTACAAGCCGATGGTCTATGATGTGACGAGCGACGAGTTGCAAAGATTCCGAAATGTTAGGGAGTTTTTCGGTGCGAGTAACAAGAACCTGTACTTCGTTCAAGGATAGACCAGACGCACGATGTATTGTGTATACGGGCGAGGCTGCTGCCCTCTCGCCAGACTCTTATGGCCAAGACCGCCAGAGGTCGCGATACATATAAGTGGGCTTGGTCATAGACGAAGCCCCGTAAGAAGGTTTCATTCCGACGTTGTGGCCGTCCGGCGTTTAACGCCGAAGGGCCGTTCTAACCATTCGCCGGGGGGCTGCCATATGAAGTCGGTGCTTGTGCGGCCGGAGATCGCGGCAGCGGTCGTGGTGGTGTTGTGCCTGCTGGGGCTCTTAGCCTTGGCTCCGGCCACCTTGCCCCTCAATTGCGACATGGAGTGCGGTGAGGCCTTGCTCTCGTTACGCGCTGCACATCAGTTTCGCGACTACGGAATTGATTACGGATTGCTGGAAAACCTCGGTACCCATGAGGAGCCGTCGATCTACACGCATAACGTCAATATTGGGACTTTGACCTTTGTTGGGCTTGAAGCGCTGGGAGTTGCTGACAGCTACAAGTTTCTACTGCCGTTAGCGGCCTTCGGCCTCGGTCTGGCTTATGTGTATCTCGCTGTCCGCCGCATGTCGGGCAACGATCTGCTGGCACTCGTGACGCTGGTGCTATTCGCGGCGACCTATTGGGGATTGGGGGCTTATGCGTTGAACGCGCTGCGATCCTGGCACTTATTGGCGTTCTTCGCGGTCATCCATCATAGCTGCGGCGTAGCGCGTCTGGGCTGGTCCTCGAAGGAGATCGCCGGCCTGTGTGTTGGAACCATTGCGGCATTCGGCTGCGGATACGACTTCTGGATCATTTGCGCTGCGGTTGCGCTGCTGGTTGGGTTCGCCAATCTGAACGCGTATTCGCTGCGCAGGACCGTGGTGCTGGCGTTCGGGCTCGGTGCTGTCTTCGCGCTGCCGTTCGTTTTGCGGCAGCTTCACGTGATCTGGGCCATGAGCCTGTCGTATTGGGCGCAGGACTTCGTCTACAGCGTCGCCATCAAGGTGCCCTATGCCACCGATTTTATCGATATTCCCTCGCTGGACGTCATTGATGCCTATTACCGCGATCGCCATGTGCTGAGGCCGCCAGCCCAACCATCGAACAATGCAGCCCAGATATTTTTCACGTTCCAGCACATGATCAAGTCCGTGACCGTTCCAAGATGGGGGCTTGTTTCGCTCCTGACGCTGGCGGGCGTGCTGGCCGTCGTTGTGCTACCGAGCGTCTGGCGATCACCGCTGGCCCGTTACATCCGCATTTTGATCGTGCCGGCGACGTTGGGGGTGGTGATCGGGCTCGTCATATTCGTCCCGTTTTCGTTGCATGTGTATTTCAAGCATGAGTTTCCGCTGATTGCCTTCGTGCTGCTCCTGGCAAAGGGTGTCGCGGTCTATTTCTTCATATCGATCATTCTGGCCTCGCAGGCGGTCTGGAAGATCGCGATGGCTTCGGCTGTTGTGCTCATCTTCGCCGTCGACATGGCGATGGTGCACTGGAACAACAGCACCTACGGACCGGTGCTGAATTATAACTGGGGCAAAGTCTTTGCCCAGCATTCCAAGGATCGGATTGCGCTAACGACCTACAAGCTGATTCCGGTGGCGGATTCCTATATCGGGATTGATGCAAGCAGGGCTGTCTACCGGACACCCGAGCAAATGCTCGAAGGTCCGACCGACGCCCGTTATTGGGTCTATCAGCCTGGCGACCGCTTCGTCGATTTCGATAGCCCTGTGCCGTTGTGTCGTTGGGTCGACTGGATAAGTCAGCTTGCCAACTGGCGTAAGCCGCAGCAGGCGGGGGTCAGCTGCATCTACGACCAGCCGTTGCCGGCGAATGCCACAAGGCAGTCTAGCGTAGCGGATATTATTCGGGCGTCAGCTGGCAAGTATGATGTGGTTGAGTACGACAATTCGACAAACGGATACGTCATCCTGCAGCGCAAGGATCAATGACGCCGTATGCGCGAGATCGTCTTTCCGATCGATTGAGTGAGTTGTCGCGAGCCTCAGGCTTGCGCCGTCGCCGTGTGGCCTTCCAGCATGTCGTTCTCTTCGCTTGCCGAGCGGGGAAGCGCCTCGCGCTTGATCTGGCGCCCATCGAAACGCCGCACTTCCCAAACCAGCAGGGCCAGTACCTTGGCAATGTTGATCAGGCCCTTGAGGCGCAGAGCACTTGAGTTGCGCGTCATTTCGGCGCCGGCGACGCCGACTTCGGTCATCGAGCAGCCGCTGCGCAGCAGCTTGGTCAGGATCTCGCCCTGGAACGCGAAGCCGGTGCTGTTGATGCGCAGCTGACGCAGCAAGTCGACGCGATGTACGGGAAGACCATTGTAGTACTTGATCTTCTGGCCGAACAGGATGTTCAGCAGATTGGTATAGACCCGGGAGGTGAAGTAGCGCATAGGCGATTTGATCGTGCGCAGATTGGTGACGTAAGGCGCCACGATATCGGCAGAGCCGACGGCCGAGAAGATCGGAGGCAGGCTGGCAGCCGGCATGCCGCCATCGCCGCACAGCATCATCAGATAGGTGCAGCGCGCTTCTTCGACGCCGCGCTTATAGCTTGCGCCAAGTCCGATATTGCGGGGGTTATGCAGCACGCGGATATTCGGCAGTTCGGTCGCGAGCCGGTCCATGATCTCGCCGGTCTTGTCGGCGGAGCCATCGTTGATCAGAATAATCTCATAGTCACGGAAAAACGCGGTGACCTGCTTCTCGATGTCCCGCACCACGCCCTCAAGGACAACTTCCTCGTTCAGCGCGGGAATGACGATCGAGATGCTTCCCGCAACGGCCGAGGCATTGTCACTGATGGGTCGCGACTGTCGCGAGGTCGGAGACGAGGCCGTGGTGCGATCCAGCATGTGCATCCCGTGGAGATTTCGTGAAACAGAGGGACAACTATAGACAGGTTAGCCACCCGATGAGTCACTTTTCGGCAACACCGTGCCACAATCCGGGAATTGGCCAACACATGGGGGCGGCTGATTTGGGGTGGGAACCACCGGATTTTGCAGCAGAAGTCCAGAATGGCGCCCCGTTTCGGTGCATCGGTCATTGTTCGGGCAGGGGGATCTTGCTGCCCGACCACCACCACATCACGCCCCCGGGCAAAGCTAGCAACAGTGTGAAAATGCCGAACATGACCGATGCGGCAAGGGCAGCGGCTGCCGGTGCATGGATCAACGAAAAACCGGTGGCCATCGCACTTTCGCGAAGACCCCAGCCAGCAATCGAGAACGGCAGCAGCGATATCAGCATGACCGTCGGCACGATGAGCAGGCACTGCCACATTGAGACTTCGGCACCCATTCCATTGATGAGATGGAAGATGATGGCGACGTTGATGAGCTGCATGATCAGGCTGGTCAGCAGGATTTTCGGCATGTGCCGCCAACCGGTGAACAAATGGCGGATGACCGACAGGGTGTCGAGGATGGCGTAAATCACCCGATATTCCTTGATCTTTGCCCGCGCGACCTGCACGAGAGCGGGATGGCGCGCAAGATAGCCGACGAAGGCGAAGGCCGCGATCAGCGCGATCCCGACGATCGCCATTACGACAATGCTGTGACGCATCGTTTCGTCGCCCGTCAGCTGGATCGCCCAGGGGGCGGTGAGAGATACGATCAGAAGTGACGATAGCAGGCCGATCAGTCGGTCGAGCGCCACGCCGCGGGCGCTGTTCCGCATCGGAATTGCGCATCGCCGGGTCATAATCATGGCACGAACCACGTCGCCGCTGACAAATGTAACCAGTGCCTGGGAGAAGAACGCGCCGATCCAGTTGATTCTCACCGTCATCGCGAGCGGAACGGGATGCGCGATGATGCCCGTGATTGCTGACAGCCGGATAGCTGAGACGATCAACTGACCCATAAATAGTAGCGCGACCACCAGCACGGTCAGGGCAGGCAGGCGCTTGATGTGAAGGATGACGTCAGCAATGTCGATCGAGCGCAGAACGAGGGCAAACAGGCCGAGAGTCAAACCAAGCTTGATGATCGCGAGAACTACCGTCTTCATTTTTCCTCATGGTTTGGGAGTGTGTCGGCCGCTATCACTACGACTAGGGAACAATCAGCAATTGCTTCACGGCGCAATCGATTTCGAGGATTCGAGTATCGAAATACTCCATTCAGAGATAGGAATATTTGCCGTTATGTGACCGCATGCTTCGGCGCCGCTGATAGTTCCAAAAAGAGCATTGAGGAGTGCCGTTGCATTTCGTCCGCGCTATTGACACCCCATCGGGGGCACCATAACCACCTACTTTAGCTGGTCGGTAGTGGGTCGTCGACGCAGATAATCCCGATGGGGCCCGGTCGTATCGTCCGCCAAGGGGGGAATTTTGAGCCAAAGTCATTCTGGCACCGAGATCGTGTCCCGCAGCAATTCTCTGGTGCTTCCCAGCGCCGAAAAGTCCATCGAGATGCATCGTTCGCTGCTCCGCGTACGAATGACCGAGGAGACTCTGGCGACCCGTTACACCGAGCAGGAAATGCGCACTCCGACGCATTTCGGCACCGGACAGGAAGCCGTAGCCGTGGGCGTCTGTTCGGCACTCGATGCCGGAGACATGGTCTATACCCATCATCGCTCGCACAATCATTTCATCGCCCGCGGCGGTAGCGTCTATGAGCTGGCTGCTGAACTCTATGGCCGCATCGATGGCTGTTCGCTCGGCCGCGGCGGTTCGGTTCATCTGACGGCTCGCGACAAAGGTTTCATGGTCTCATCGGCGATTCTCGCTGAAACAGTGGCGACTGCCGTGGGCACTGCGCTGGCCTATGCTATGGATGGTGAGGCAAAGGTCGCGGTGTGCTTTTTCGGTGAGGGCACGCTCGATGAAGGCGCATTCTACGAGGCGATCAACTTTGCGTCGATCCGCAAGCTGCCTGTCGTCTTCGCGTGTGAGAATAACCTCTATGCGACTGAGAGTCCGCTGTCAGTTCGCCAGGCGCCGGGGTCGGACCTGTGCGACCGTCTGCGTGCGTTCAAGGTGACCAGCGAGCGAGTTGACGGCAATGACGTAACCGCGGTCTACGATGCAGCCGTCCGCGCCGTTCAGCAGGCACGGTCCGGTGGCGGTCCAGTGTTCCTGGAGTGCATGACCTATCGTTGGCGCGAACACGTCGGGCCGATGTTCGACCACGACGCAAAGCGCAGCTATCGCGACAAGGCCGAATTCGACGCCTGGGTTGCCAGGGACCCCGTTCGGCGCTCGGCCACCCGGCTGATCGAGCAGGGCGTTGCAACGGCTGCCGAGGTCGAAGTCTGGGCTGCGGAGACCAAAGCTGAAATCGAGGCTACCGTAGAGCGTGCCCGCCAGGCGCCGTGGCCGGCAGTCGACACCTTGTTCGAAAACGCCTGATAATTTTGATTCAACCCTGAGCGAATTCATGCGCACACTTAGCTACGCCGAGGCGATTTCCGAAGGCACCGTCCAAGCGATGGAGTGCGATCCGTCCGTTTTCGTCGCTGGCATCGCCGTGGATTATCCGTCGGGCATCTTCGGCACGACCACGGAAGCCTATAGCCGCTTCGGCAAGGCCCGTGTGTTTGATACGCCGGCGATGGAAAATGCCCTAACCGGCATCGCGATCGGAGCAGCGGCGGTCGGCAAGCGCCCCGTCATCGTGCATCCGCGCAACGACTTCATGTTTCTCGCGTTCGACCAACTGATCAATCTCGCCGCGAAGTGGAAGTACATGTATGGCGGCCGTGCCGGGACCGTTCCGATCGTGGTCCGTGCCGTGGTCGGTCGTGGTTGGGGGCAGGGCGCTACCCATTCGCAGAGCTTGCAGGCGCCGCTGGCACATTTTCCCGGATTGACGGTATTGATGCCGACCACGCCGCACGACGCCAAAGGGTTGATGATGGCGGCGCTGCAGCACGACGGCCCGGTGGTCATTCTCGAACATCGCTCACTGTTCGGCCTGAAGGGTGAAGTGCCGGAAGAGCCCTATGTGGTGCCTATCGGCAGCGCCGAAGTGGTACGCCCCGGCACCGACCTCACGGTGGTGGCGACCTCGTTCATGACGGTCGAAGCACTTCGCGCGGCTGACGAACTGGCAAAAGATGGTATCTCTCTCGAGGTGATAGATCTGCGCTCAATTCGTCCGCTCGACGAAGAGACTATCCTTGCGTCGCTCAAGAAGACCGGACGCCTCATTGTGACCGACACCAGCTGGGAGATGTGTGGTGTCGTCAGCGAGATTGCAGCGTTGGCAGCAGAAAAGGGCTTTCACGATCTGAAGGCCCCGGTCCGCCGTATAGCGCTGCCGAATTGTCCGGCCCCGGTTTCGCAGGCTTTGGAAGACGTGTTCTACCCCAAGGCCTCGACCATCGCGAAAGCCGCGTTGGTAATGTTGGGGCGGACCTCATCCAGCCTGGGCGAGATCGACTTGGTGGACGATTTCAAGGGACCTTACTGAGCAGAGGTTCGCTGCTGCGGAATCGGATTGAGATTAAATTCAGGTTGGAGCAACGGTTGGTGAGGCAATCCGCGATCATGGCTGGCGCGGCAGCTGTATTCGCGCTGATCGTGATTCTCGTTTTGGCGAACCCGCCAGACGCCCGTGCTCTGCTGTTCGATGCCGGTTGGCGCAACGGTCTGTTCGGACTAGCCATGGTCGCGCTGGTGCCGCTCATCTTGACCGTCCAGATTGGAATCGGCACCGCTTGGGCGCGTCGTTTGGGATACGATGCGAAGTCGTCCGAGCTCTGGTTCCTGTGGCTGTGCGGAAGCGCTTGGCTCAGTCTGATCGGGGTTGTTCTTGCTGTCGCCGGACTCATTAATCCCTGGGTCGGTGGTGCCATTCTGGTTCTCGGCGCCGGCTATGCCGCTGTCTCCGGCGCTGTCACCGATGCGGCCCAGCGCATGTTACGCTGGGCCAGGCTGGCGGATGTCAGCGCCGACAAATCTGTATTTGCTGCGATTCGTCTCGGTATCGTCCTCGCGCTTGTCTTCATCGGCATGCGGGCAGCGGCAGGTGAGCTCAACGATACCGACGTCGTCCAGTTCTACTGGGGCTGGCTCAATGAAGTGCGACATTTGGGCGGTGTGAAGCTTTCGCCTGACTTTCCGCTGATCCAGGATTTTACCGCCGGGCGTGGCAACGGCACTTACCTGTTGGCCGCAGGCGTTGCGCCTGGATTGGTGAGTCATGTGGTGTCGGCTGCATATTGCATCATGTTTGCGATGCTGCTTCGTGCCTTCATCCTGCAAATCGCAGCGGATGTGCCCGAGCCATTCCGGCGATTGTCTATCCTTGTAGCCGAGGTGGCCAGTCTTACGACCCTCTGGATGCTGCCGGGGGCAGTGGCTTTCGGCAAGTATCACTTGCAGTTTGCGGCGTGGGCGCTGGGCTTCCTGCTGGTCTGCCTTCACATCTCCAGCAGGGATGACAACTCTGCGCGCAGAGAGCGTCTCCTGGTGTTGCCCCTGGCTTTTGCGATTCCAATCGGACTTGCACAATTCGAGGCTTTCATCGCGCTGCTCGTCGTCGTCGCGGTGGCGGTTGCGCCGCATCCCTGGCTGTCCGCGCGCCGGTTGTTGCCGATTTTGCTGGCGGGTTGCGTCGGAGCGGGCATCTCCCTGTTTGGCAACTGGCTCTTCCTAGGGATTCCCGATCTCAATCCGTTTCCGCTATTCGAACGATTTATCAACGGCTCGCGCTTCGATCTCTGGACCAGTCGATTGCAGCAGCACTACATCAACTACGTCAATGGTGGCGTACTGACGCTGAATAGCGACGATGGTGTGAGTACGCTGCGCGAGCTGCGGACACTGATAAACGAGCTTCGAAACAATTGGCTTCCGATCTCGCTTGGCTTTGCAGGAGTGGTTGCTGCAGTCATGATCGCTAGCGTACCGATCGGGTGGCGGTCGCTTCGGCATGGTCTCTTTCTGCTGTTGGGCGCGATCCTTGGCTATGGGCTCTATCGGGGGGCGTCATATATCACGCTGAGCGATCTTGCTCTCTCGCCCACGGCCAATCGTGCAGCGCTTTATGGTGTCGCGGCCGTGATCTATCTGTTGGCCATCCGTGCTCTGGGGCGTCCGGCATCCCGCAGCTATTTGCTGGGCTTGCTCGGCTATTGGCTGGTTTGCACAGTGTTCATTCTAGCATTCCATTCCGGCAGCATGGAGCGGCTGATGCGTCATGTGGACGCGATCGGCGTCTCGTTGGTGCTGCTGGCGATGGTTTGTGTGATGGGCCGACTGGCGAGGCCCGGCCTTTTCCTGCCGTCGGCCTCAGTGAATGCAAGCGCTGGCGTGCCCGTCCTGCTGGCTATCGGCATCGCCTTTTCGTTGCGTGCTGCCGTCCCGACTGCCGCTGTGGACCCGCCGCGTCATCTGCTGGCAAGTACACTAGGCCTGCAGGGACGCGCGCATGGACTCACTCACCCGATGGCCAAATTCGGAAGATGCCATGAAATCGCCCGCAGCGTGCCCTCCGATGCGCGTGTTCTGTATCTCAATGCCTATACGGCGATGGCCTATTGCAACAACGCGGTGCTGCTGCCGCGTGCTATGATCGTTACGCCGCACGAGTCCGATTTTGCACGCGAACTCGCCACAACATCATTTGCTGATGCGGATACCGTCGAGCGCAGCCTGCGGCGCTTGAACATCAATTACTTCCTGTTTCTCAAACAGGACTTTGAATTCTGGGCATCGGGCCTTGCTGCTCCGTTCCGCCCCGGCGAGCTTGAGCGGCGCTTCGATCTGCTGGCTGACACCCCGTCATTCTATGTCTTGACCTGGCGGGGAGGTGGTAAGCCCATTCCTGCTGAGGCGGTGACGGCAATCTCTGATTTGCGACGCTTCAATATCCAGCAGTCCGGCTTCATGTGGCAAAACGAGTTTATTGGCCAATGGCGCATTTTGGCTAATCTCGGTGCCGACCGACCGAAGTATCAATTCGGCACGCGGCTCGATTTCAGCTCCAAGGGATGGTCCGCACTCTATGCCGATCACGGTTGGTATGCGGCCGATCCGATCGGGACATGGTCGGTCGGGCCCTTCGCTGTGCTGACGTTACCTCTGGCCAAGCCGGAAGCGGGGCCGATGCGCCTGACCATGGATCTGATGCCGTTCCAGATACCGCACCTGCCTACACGTACGGTCCGTGTGAAGGCCAACGGGGTTGACGTGGCGACATGGAACTTCAAGCTCGGCGAGGACTATCATGAGCGGTCGATCGATCTTCCGCCGGGCATTGGGCTCGATCCGCGTGGCGTTGTCCTAACCTTCGATATCAGCGACAGCGTCTCGCAATATGCCCTCGGACTGAACAGGGATTGGCGACCGGTCGGTTTTTCCGTACGCAGCCTGGTGCTTGAGCCGATCGCGACGAACTAGATGATGCCCCGTAGGCGGGCTTTGAGGATGCAGGCGAGGGCGGCCGCATCTTTGATATCGCCGTTGTCCACCATCTCGATCAGCCTGACTGGCGATACCGTTTCGATCGCGGCAATGCCTTCGGCAATTTGCGGTGTGCCGACCTGTGCAATTGTCGCTGCGAACAAATGGATGCTGGCGCTGGAGAAAGCCGGGTAGGGATATACGTTTCCGAGCGTTTGAATAACCGGATCAATTGCTCCGATTTCCTCCTCCATCTCGTGGAGGGCGGTGGTCGTTGGATCTTCACCCGGCGAGATACGCCCGCCCGGAAACTCCCACGCCCATTCGCGGGTGGCATGACGGAATATCCGGATCAACACGATGGTGCCCGCGATCATCGGCATGATCACACAGCCGGCCTCACCGATGTGGCGATTGTAGACGCCAAGAGATCCGTCGGCGAAGCGCACGGCATCGCGCGTCAGTATCCCCAGATAAGGATCGGCTGCGAGCACGCCGACACGAAGATCCGGGAATGACAGGTTATGTTGCTTGCGGCGAGCGTCTTCCTCGTGCTGCGCTGCGGCGATATCATCATCATTGGTGAGGATCGCAACCGGGCTGTCGTCTGGATCGCGAAAACAGTCGGGGCGCTGCTTTTGCAACAGGCGATAATGTGCGAGGCTAGCTGCACTTGATCCCAGTTTGTCGCTCATGACGCCTTTGCCCCGATTGGATCTCCGTCGCGCTGCGACGGCTATCGTTGCGGCCGTGCCTGCAGTGCCTCGGCATAGACTGCAGCCATCCGCCTCCTGAACACAGATTGATCGAATTCGCCGAGCGCGCGGGCCCGGCTAGCGGCGCCCAGCCGTGTGGCCAATGCCGGATCATCGAGGATTCGATTCACCGCGGTTGCCAGTGCAGCCGCGTCGCCGGGAGGGACTGTCAGTCCTTCCAGGTTATGCCTGGCCACCAGCGGCACCGTGGTGGCCAGGCTCGTATTGACGATAGGCAGGCCCGCGGTCATCGCCTCCACCTGCGCGATTCCGAATGCTTCAGCTTCGGTGACCGAAGGAAATGCGAAGACGTTGGCGGCGTGGAAAAGCCGCCGGATCTCGCTGCGCTCGAGGCGACCCGCGAAACGGACGCGATCGGCGACGCCGAATTCGCCGGCGAGCTGCCGCAGTTCCGTCAGCAGTGGCCCTTCGCCAATGATCGTGGCCTGTGCATCGATATCACGCATCGCGCGGACCAGTACGTCGTAGCCCTTGTAGCCGACGAGACGGCCCAGCGACACAATGTGGCGCGGCGTTGTGCGTTTGATGTCCGCGACCTGATTGCGATCGCTGTCGCCAAGTGTCGACCAATATTCCAGATTCATGCCGTAAGGCATCACGATGCATTTGGCGGCATAGGGACGCAGAAAATCTGACTGCGCGATCATCGCCTGCCCCGACACGACGATACGGTCGGCGCGAGCCAGTACACGGCGGATCAGCGGCGAGATCAGTCGCTTCAGCAGGGCGTAGCCGACGATGTCAGCATGCCAGTACACAATCAGGCCGACGTGGTCGGGCAGGCCCAACAGGATTGCGGCGTCGGTCAGCGGTAGCGGCGCGTGATGAATGACCACATCGGCGCTGCGTGCGCGTCGCAAGAAAGCCGGGATGTAACCGGGTGCCAAGGGCGTGGAGAACAGCGTGCCGAGCGATCCGACCGCTTCGACGGGGACGCCGTCGATGGTGCTCTGACGCGCCGCGCCTTTGCGTCGCGCGCAGAGGATCGACTGGCTAATCGCGGGATCTGGTGCTTCGGCAAGGCTCGACATGACGGCGGGAATGCCGCCCTCGATATCAGGTCGGTAAATTTTATACGCATGGAGGATACGCAAGTCGTCGCCCCGAATCTTCCTCGTAGCCCCGGCGCCAATAGATGCTATTGGCCCCCGTGATGCCGTTGGCAATGAGCGATTGCGGCGCTGGTGAGGCGGCCAGACCGCTTCACTCGTGATGATTGAAAAACCGGAAGCCGTGCTTCTTCACCAGCTCGTCGCGTTCGGCGAGCTTTAGATCTTCGCGCATCATCTCGCTGACCAGATCGCGGAATGACGTTCGGGGCGACCAGCCGAGCTGACGCTTCGCCTTGGAGGCGTCACCGAGCAGAGTTTCGACTTCTGCCGGGCGGAAATAACGCGGATCGATGGCGACGATGCACTTACCGGTCTCGACATTATAACCCTTCTCGTCGACGCCTTCGCCTTCCCAGCGAACGTTGATACCGACTTCCTCGGCAGCATACCTGACGAAGTCGCGCACCGAATGTTGTTCGCCGGTGGCGATGACATAGTCTTCTGGTTTCTCTTGCTGCAGCATCAGCCACTGCATTTCGACGTAATCGCGGGCGTGACCCCAGTCGCGCTTGGCATCGAGATTGCCCAAGTGCACACGGTCCTGAAGTCCAAGCTTGATACGCGCCAGCGCGCGAGTGATCTTGCGCGTCACGAAGGTTTCGCCACGCAGCGGCGACTCGTGATTGAACAGGATGCCGTTGCAGGCATAGATCCCGTAGGACTCACGATAATTAACTGTGATCCAGTATGCGTAGAGTTTGGCGACCGCATAAGGCGACCGCGGGTAGAACGGCGTGCTTTCCTTCTGCGGAATTTCCTGGACGAGGCCGTAGAGCTCTGACGTCGAGGCTTGATAGAAGCGCGACTTCTTCTCAAGTCCCAGGATGCGCAGGGCTTCAAGTATGCGCAGCGGGCCGAGCGCGTCGGAATTTGCTGTGTATTCCGGCTCTTCGAACGAGACAGCAACATGGCTCTGCGCCGCCAGATTGTAAATCTCGTCCGGCTGAACTTCTTCGACGATCCGGATCAGGCTTGAGGAATCGGTCAGGTCGCCGTGATGCAGGGTGAAGTCGAGCCCCTGTTCGTGGGGATCGTGATAGAGATGATCGATACGATCGGTGTTGATCAATGACGTCCGTCGCTTGATGCCGTGGACGGAATAGCCCTTGGTCAACAGTAGCTCGGCGAGATAGGCGCCGTCTTGGCCGGTAACGCCCGTAATCAATGCGGTCTTTTTGGTCATGAAGAGATGATCTCGTGATGCATCGGCCAGACTTTATCTCTCAACAAGCGGAAACTGTCGATTTTCGCTCAAATGGACGGAGCGATGAGGCCGGATTTCCAGCCTTTTAAGGCAGATCATATGTGGAATCAATGCGTCTAGCTTCGATTTCGGAACCGGCGCCACAGGTCCCGCAGACCAATTCTCATCTCTGGCGAGATATGTCCGTTCCAGCGCCTGGCGGCCTTGAGCATGACGATAATCATCCGTAGGGCGAACCAGCGAGGGGACTTGTGACGATCGATGCGCTCATCGATCACGGCATGTGCATAGTTCCATAACCAGCGATCAGGAACCGTGCCGAACAGCGTCTTCTGCATATCATTGATCTCGCCATGCACCTTGAGCCGTGCGCCCAGTGTCTTGTTCTCGGCATAGAGCCGAGAGCCTGCGAGTTTCTCTTCCAGATAGGCGAAGCGCACGCCGGCCTTGCCCAAGCGCAGCCAGAATTCATAGTCCATGCAATAGTTGAGTTGCTCGTCGAGCAGGCCATGTTTTTCAACAACGCGTCGGCGAAAGAACGCCGCTGGCTGGCATATGAAACACGTATCTCGCAGCCGTTCGAAATTCCACGGTTCGGTTGGATACGGCTCAAAAGCATAGTCCACGAGATCGATATGATCGGCCATGCCGTAGATCACGTCGACTTCGGGATGAGCCTCGAAATAGGCGGTGACGCGGGCGATGGCATTCGGATAGTAGATATCATCGGAATTGAGCCAGCCGATGATTTCACCATCGGTCGCGCGAATGCCCTTGTTGACGGCGTCGGTCTGCCCCTTGTCCTTCTCCGATATCCATTTAATGTCATCGCCGAAGCGTTTAAGCACTCCGACAGTATCGTCGGTGCTGCCGCCGTCGAAGATCACATGGTCGATATCCGCGCCGTCCTGCGATGCGACACTCTCCAGCGTACGCTGGATGAATTGCCCCTGATTGTACGACGGCGTAACAACGCTAACTCTCATGTGGAAGTGCTTTCCGGAAACAGCGAAACGAATGAACCATCGCTGCCAACGATCTCGCACTTCTTTAGAATGGCGGCCAGTTCGCGCTGATCGTCGCCAGCTCCCGTAAGCGCCGGAATGAACGCGGGTGCAAGTTCGATGTCAAAAGAGCCGCCTGTCACCGACATCGGTACTGATAGCCTTCCATCCTTACCGCGCGGGACTGTGATTTCCGATTTGATATTACCCTCCTGACAAATTCTCATCGTTACTTTTGATACCGGCGCCCAATCCGGAACTAGAATTTCGAGATTCAACGTTCTGTTCTGAGTTGAGCTGGACACCTGAACTTTCGGATTCGGGCCGACCCAGCCATCCGGATAAACACCGACCAGCAGGTTCGGTTTGAATTCGAGCCCCGCTGCATGCTGGAACGCTTCCCAATACTGTTCAGCCATCAGTTTAGAATCCGAGAATTGCGTCGCGCGCAGCTCGCCGGCACGCACCAATCGTGAGGTGAGCTCCTTGTCATGGGCGAGTGCAGTCAGCGCGCGGGCGATGTCGTCGGGCATCCGCGGGTCGAATAGAATGGCGGCGTCACCGGCGACTTCCGGCAGTGACGTCACGTTGCTGCAGGCGACAGGCACGCCGGTGGCCATTGCCTCGATAACGGGCAGGCCAAAGCCTTCATATAGGGAGGGAAAAATCACACCGACGCTGTTAGTAATCAGTGCGAGGAGTTCAGCATTGGCGAGATAACCGGGGAAGAGGACATGGTTGCCCAGTCCGAGGCCTTCCGCGGCCTCCTTCAGCCACTGCTGCCGCGCGCCCGGTGCGCCCGTACACACCAGGCGGATGTTGTTATCAAGTCCGTTGCTGCGCGCGATGCCGAATGCCGTCAGCAGCATCTCGTGATTCTTGTGCTTCCAGAAATTCGCGGGGTAGATTAGATACTGTCCGGGCGTAAGCTGGAGCCGATCGAGGACTGCCTCGTCTCGTGCCGCATTTCGCAGACTATGTTGCGAAATATGGAGATGCACTGTTCGGATTTGGGCGGGATCCAGCTTTCCATATTTGATCGCTACCTGCCGTGAATATTCCGAGATTGAAACAAGCATGGTGGAACGTCGCGCAGCGTCGATGAAGGTGCGGTCGCGCTGCGCAACGTCGGCTGCGGGAAAGAACTCCGGGTACGTCTTGTACTGCAGATCGTAGATGACGCTGACTGTCGGAATGGTCATTTCGAAGTAAGTCGGCGCGGTGAAGGGACAGAACAGCAGATCAGCGCTCAGCTCGCGAACGATCGCGGACTGTGTGTTTCGCCGCAACATGGGCTTCAGACGATTGAAAGATCTTTGCGCAATTCGCCTCGGCCGTTCCGGCAAGTAACGAAAAAGGCGGGAGGATATGCGGTTTGCGAGTGAACGCAGGGCGGGTGGATTGTTGAGGTCGAGAACCATCAGGCGCCGGACGTTCTCGCGGTCAAGCGCGGCGAGTTCCTCATGAGCCGCAGCTTGCGTCAGCAAGACAAACTGCGTCTGCGGCGCGCGCTCCGCCAGTCGGCGTAGGAGTTCCAGCACGAATACCTTTGCGCCGCCGTTCTCGCCGCCGGGAAGAACCGGTGTCAGGTCGACCACGATCGTGCGGAGCTGTTTGGTATTGTCAGCCTGCAAAGCTACCTGTTGAGTTCTTGAAATCTGCTTCACCGTACAAGTCACTTAAGCCATGAAGGATGGGTCAAACGCCAAGTCCAATGACGTTGCATTTTTTGGATTATTGCCAGCCGGGCGGCGCTGTCGCGCTTGCATGCAATTAAATTGCGTTCCAACTCATGCATGGCATTGAGCCGCGCTTCGGCATCATTCTGGGCACGAACAAGCGGAAACACTTCAAAATCATCAAACGTATTGGGCGGAATCGAAAAATGATGCCTTAAACCAACATGTTCGTTTGCCAGGTAGAAGCGGTTGACGCCGTCGAAATACACAAACACATAGTCGGCCGAAAGAAGCAGTGGCTCCCATTCGGCGTGGGATTCCACGCGGGTTTGCGGCACCGTCGCCTCGGCCAGAATAACAGTAGGCCGAAATCGCCGAAGATCGAGGCCCTTGAGGACTTCAAGTTCCCAGCCTTCCACGTCGATCTTGAGAAAATCGATCGTCCGCGCATCGCAATGCTCTGCCAGCAGATCGGTTAACGGCACAACCTTGACGACGCGCGATGCAACGGTCGTGCCTTGTTTGTTCGCGTTCTCATGGACACGAGGGTCGAACGAGGACAGCTCGCCAACATCGAGCTCGAGGAACTCTGCTTCCGAGGCCATTGCGCCGACGCCGCAATCCAGATTGATATCACGTGGCCGATTAGCCACCAAGCGATCGAACAGCTGTTTGTTGGGCTCGATATTCAGGCCGCTCCAGCCGAGATCGTAGAACCACTTGGTGACGCTGAGATTGATCGGATCGGCAGCGCCGACATCGACATAGAAGCCGGTTTGGCGGCCAGCAAAGAGGCGCGCGAGCATCACGTCTTCAAAATTCTGGGCATAGGAGATCAAGCGCGTTCCTCGGGTGGAAAGTGAGATTGAGACCGCCCACATTCGTGGGTCTTAGCCTAAATCCATTCTAAAAGCATAGAGCCTCCACGAAACCGATGATGGGTCGTTGTGGATGCTGGGAGGGGTCCTTGCGGGCAGTTCTGGAGCGATTGCCGACGTCAGCGTAAAGGCTGGGAGTTTCGCTGGATTCCGTAATCCACCATCCGCAGGATCATCGGACGAGAATCCGCGGTACCCGGCGGTGGCGTAGTGGGGGCGTCGTCGATGCCGATGCTGATGAAGCTCCTGCCGGCGGTCACATTGATCGGAAGCCGATTCTCGCCTGCCGTCACCTCGATGGCGCGGGAACCTGCGTGGTCTTTGATGGTAGCATGAAACAGTTCCGCGCCTATGGGAGCCCGTGACCCAGGCTGCAAGCTGGCGTTGAGAGTTGCCGGGCCCGGCTGTGCCGTCACGACCAGCAACTCTGTTGTTTTGCCGCCGCCGAGCCAAATTCCACCGGGTTCAAAGCCATTGGGATTGATGACGTCGGCTAGGACGACCCAGTTGGCGTCATTGATCTCCCACAGGCTGTAAGCGTTGCCGTCCCAGATCCGCTTGGCACCCCAGACTGATGCACGGATCGCGTCATTGCGGTCCGTTACGATGTAGCGGATTGAGGCGATATCGATTGGCTTGGCACGCTCCATGAACGGAATAACGTGGGCCTGCGCCATATAGAGGCGATAGGGCGCAATCAGCACCGGCGGGTCCGACAGATAAAATACGGCCCATTCATTGGCGAGATCGTCGCGGGATGCGAGCAGGGTCGGCGCATGCTGAACGATGGCATTGATCTGCTGGGCCTCACGATAGGCTTGCTGCTGCAACGCGTTGTCCTTGAACCGGATGACATTGGCCTGGACGACGGTGCGATCGATCGCAATGGCTAGTGTCAGGATCGCGACAACAGCGGTTAACGACAGTTGCCGGGGTAAGCGGGGTTTCAACCAGCGCGCGAGCCAGACCCCACCGGAGACCGCGAGGAAGCCGAGCATCCAGGCATCGATACTGACAATTTTATAGGTCGCATAACTGTAATGCTCGCGAAAATTGAAATGAAACAGCGCCGCGGCCACGGCCAGGAGCCCGATAATGACCGCCCAGCGCCGCCGTTCCAACCAGGCGCCGAGCAGCGCCAGGGCGCTGAGCAGGGTTCCCAGCAGCCATGGAAGAGCGATCAAGCGGGTCTGTGGAAATTCGCCGCCCATTGCCCATAGGGTGTCTGGAAGTCGCGACGCGGTCAGCAGACCGATAAAATAGCCGTCCCCCGGTCGCGCTGTCGCAGCTGTGGTCAGGGCATACTGACCCTTGAGCATTGTCATCAAAGCGCTCAGTCCGGGCCACGCCAGAACGATCAGAACAGGCACGGCGATACATGTCACCAGAACCGCCCGGCCGATCGCCGGCCCAGGGCGAAGCCGGGGCGAGATGACAAACGTCATCGCAACCACGATGCCGATGAATGCAAGCTCCACATAAGCAAACAGGGCCGCGGCACTGAGCAGCCCGATCATGATGCTCGCCGCGACCAGGTTGATTTTGTCACCTGCGCGGAGCGCGAAGGTTGCAATCATTGGCAACAGCGGCAGTAGCAGGAGTTGATCGAAGTTTCCGGCAAAGACGATGTTGGCAGGCCAGCCCAGGCCTGCCAACAGGGCGAGGCACAGTGCAGCTTCCGTCCGTTCGAAAACGCTGCGGGCAAAGGCGATCAAGGCAGTCGCGTTGGTGAACAGCAACAACAGACAGAACAGAGTCATTGTCTGATCTGCCTTGATGCCTCCGAAGCCATAAGCAAAATGCGCCAGAATGGCGGATGATGCGTTGCGGGTATTCATCAAATGGGAAGCATACTGATGCAGCGCCGACAGTCCGCCTTCGGCGCCTCGGGCAACGGTGGATAGATAGTCGGAGACCATGACGTAGGACCACGGGTCCGCATAGGTCGAATTGACGAAGTCGGCGAGGCCGAAACGCAAGGTCGCGGGCATGATAACGAAGGGCAGGACAACTGCGGTGATCCAAAGAAGGATCGCGTCGCGCTTTGCTTCGCCTGCGGCAGCGATTTTACTATTGACGGCCCATCGCAGTGTCATACCCAGCGCAGCCAGAACTAGCGTCGCGATCCAGATCGGACCGAAGATGGTCCGCAGCGAAATTGAGGCCCATGCGGCGCCCGATAGTGCGATGATCCACAGCGCAAGCGTGACGGCCGGTCCGGCGAAAACAGCAGCGGACCAGCGGTGCCGACCGAATCCCAGCAGATGCAGAAGCGCGTAGCCGGGCCAGGGCATCAGCACGAAAGCCGTCAACGCGATGATCGCAGAGGGGAATGGTTTTAGTAATGCGGCACTGAGCATGAAGTATCGGGGTCCGGCTACGGGTAGGCGGTCTTAGATCACATCGCCGCGGTTGGTAAGGGCCGGGACGTCTCGCTACATGCTTCCAAGCCTGTTTTTCGACTGATCAGAAGCCTGTGTATAGCCTTTTGCTTCAGACAGTTGCGTTGGACAAACGACCCGGAATAGTGGACAGGCAGTGCATCAAGGCAATTTCAACACGAAGTCGCCTGCGCCGGACCATCCAAAACGGATTTTGAGGTGATCGAGCTAAGCGGAACTAGCATGTCGATCGTGCAATTTGCCCTGACCGGCCGTGTCGTTTTCGTTGCCCTGGTCAGTTGCTTTGCGGTTGGCGTACCATTCGTCATCCTGACGACTTCGTATTTCCGGCTGAAGGCTGGTGCTCGGGATGTTTGGATTTACGCGCCACTGGCTGGTGCGGGGCTCATCGTTCTAATCAGCCAAAATCTCGTGTACCTCGACGTCACGGTTGCCATTTCCGCCGTCCTGATCTGGCTGGTGGCGGCGGCGGCTTGGATTTACGTGCTGTCACGGAAAACAATGCGGGTTATGCTGTTTCCGTTGCCACATGTCACTCTTGGCCTGAGCCTGATTGTCTATTTCACTCACGGCGTCGGGTTGGTCCAGCTCGGAGCAAGCAGCTATTTCGGTTACGGCTGGGTCGACCAATTCAATTACACGTCTCTGGCACAATTTCTCGGCGATTTTCAATTCCATTCGACCGCCGCCGACCAGGGATTTCTCCAGGTGGCGCAGTATTTCAAGAACGACAGGATCGGCCAATCGCTTCTGCATGCGTTCCTGATGGTGTCCTCTGGTGTCGATGCCCAGCAGAGCTTCGGGCCGACGATCCTGCTGGCGCCATTTCTGATGTTCTTCAGCTTTCTCGCGTTGGCCAGCCGGTTTGTCGCGCTCTCTCCCGTCTCCTGTCTTGCTGCCTTGGCCGGTGCGCTCAGCCCCGCCATTGCAACCATCCATCTTGAAGGCTTCCTTTCGCAGGCGCTGAGCGTGCCGTTCATATTGCTATGGCCTGTCGCGGTCGATCGACTGATCGAGCGGCCGGACTGGCGATCGGCGCTGATCGCCGGCGCGCTGCTGTCGGTGATTGCGGCCGTTTATACGGAGTTGATGTCGATCGCGATTGCGATTGCGATTATCTGCGCCGTGGTGAAGGGCGTTCTCAGCCTCACATTTATCCGCGCTTGGCTGCCAGCCAACTTCATCTCGGCCCCAACCGGCTCGTCTCGCGCGATACTGTTCATTTGGATTGCCGCCGCTGTTCTGATTGCCTTCACTGTCAACTTCGAGCTTTTGATTCGGCCGGGCATTTTTACCCGTATTGCATCTGGATCTGTCTTCGGTGAGATCTATCCATGGGCATACAAACCTGAGGGGCTTGTCCGGCTTTGGCTCGGCAATCAGGTCGCATTGCCATCCAAGTGGATTGTCCAGACAATCATGTGGGCGATGTTTTTGATGATCGCCTGCAACGCGATCGGGCTCATCAGTTACGGCTTCAGATCGTTTTCGGCGCTGACATTGGCTTTGGCGATGTTGATGTGCGTGCCGCTTGGCCCTTTCATTCTCGGAAAAGGTTCGGGATATCCATATCAGTTCTACAAGCTGTTGCTCATCGTGTGGCCTCTACACGTGTTCTGGCTTGTGATAGGAACGAAGTTGTTCAACGAGTACCATGCCAGTTTGAGGCATAATGCTTCTGCGCTTGGTGCGACGATGGTCGTGCTCTGCGGGTACCTGGTCATCAGTCTCACCAATGCGTCCGCCAAAGCATCGACCGTTGCGTCTACGCATCGTGGCGGCGCTCATCTCCTGATGGATCCGGATTTTCAGAGCGTCAGGCGATACCTGGAAGCGCTTCACGGACGCGACGTGCTGGTGCTGTGGTCCGATGACGACGTCGGCGGAGGGGAGTTCCGGACGTCTTGGTTCAATTACTTTGCGCGTGATAATCGCGTTCGGTCCCTAGTCCCCACAGTGGGTAGCACGCGCCACAAGGAGCAGCTGACAGACGCTGATCTCGTGCCGATCTCGTCGGCTGCCATCGTCAGCTGGAAAAAGATCGATGGCATGGAAAAGCGGTTGATCTTCGCCAACTCACTGGCATTTATTTACGAGACGAACTCGCAAGAGGATATGAAGCATATTCTCGATCAAGCCCGGATCACCGTATCGCGCACTTTCGTACTCTCGGTGGACAAGGAAATTGATCTCGCCAACTGGTACCCGCTCTGGGTGGCAGGCGAGTCCGGCAATGCGTCGCTGCTGACCATGAAGTTTGGCGAGTTCAATGAATTCCGATATGACCACTGGGGCTACCCGGCGGTACGTCTGAAGCCGGAGGGTAACTGCCGGGGCAAGACGATAAACCTAAAATTTGAACTGATGCTGCATGACAAGCGGTTGCGGCTGACGTGCAACGGCAATGTGGTGGAGGTCGATATCCCGTTGCCTTCGTCCCGCTTGAGAAATTCGGAAGGTGGACGCTTGGGCTGGAATGCCGGCATTTCGTCTCTTGAGGGCAAATACCCGCTGGCCGAGAGCTTTCCGGGCGTAATCCGGGATGTGTCGCCGAATTGACACTTAAGTCTGGGCGAGGCCGCTGGTCCGGTCCATTTTTGCGTTTAATGCGGTCTCCTTGTTCACTATAGGGTTCACTCACGTGGCGTGACTGCGTAGGGTGCGGCGCGAAAATCCGTTTTTTGAGGATTGCAGGGGACAGCCCGGTTGACGGTGCGTGTTGCGCAATCAGAGGATGCTTAATGACGATGCCGTCGCTGAAGCCCGACATACCTTCTCCCGTCGACCTATCGATCGTGGTTCCGGTCTATAAGGAAGCTGGCAACATCAAACCTTTCCTGGAGCGCACCGAAGCGGTGATGGCCCGCATGGGTGTCAGCTATGAGATCATATTCTCGCTCGACCCGTCGCCAGACGACACTGAGTTGGTGATCCTGCGCGAGATCGAGCGCAATCCTGCCGTCAAGCTGCTTCTGTTTTCGCGTCGTTTCGGCCAGCCGGCGGCGACCATGGCGGGCATCCTGAACTGTACTGGCGAGAAGTGCGTCGTGATTGATGTCGATCTGCAGGACCAGCCTGAGATGATCGAAAAGCTTCACGCCAAAATGGCGGAAGGCTTCGAGGTCGTCTATGCCATGCGTTCCTCGCGTGAGGGGGAGACGCTGGTCAAGAAGGCTGTCTCTTATTTCGGCTATTCCGTCATCAATCGGTTGAGCGACGTCCAGATCCCGCGCAATACTGGCGATTTCCGCATCATGTCGCGCCGGGTGATCGAGGAGCTTCGCCGGCTATCGGAAACTCATGGCTTCCTCCGCGGCATGGTGGCGTTTGTCGGGTTCAAGCAAGCCGCTGTGCTTTACAGCCGGGATGCTCGTCTCACAGGAACTGGAAATTACAATCGTTTGGTCGGTTCGCTCAAAATCGGGATCAATGGCCTGGTTGGATTCAGCAGTCGGCCGCTGCAGATGATGTCGATGGCCGGCTTCGTCGTTGCCGCGATCAGCTTCCTGATTGGGTTCTGGTATCTGCTACAGAAAATCGTGGGGGTGGACTTGACTCCCGGTTTGCCGACGACCGTGCTGGTGGTGTCGTTTTTCTCGGGTGTGCAATTGCTGGCGCTGGGCCTCGTCGGCGAGTATATCGGCCGCATTTATGATGAAACCAAGCGCCGGCCGATGTATATCCTTGATAAGAAGATCAATTTTTCGGGCTCCGGGCCATTCGCCGATCCGGCGGGTCCTGGCCGTCATGTTCACACAGAGCAGCTGTATTGACGATGAACCAAGTCACGTTTCCGCCTGTTTCCGCCGGTGAAGAATCTCCTGTTTGGAGTGGAAGCGGCTTCGAGTGCGGTGGTCAGACGACGCGCGTCCTCGCCTACGAGGTCGGCGATTCCGGCTGGTCCGACGAACTCACCGAGCTTCATGAAAGTGCTACCGAATCCGGCACCCATTTCATTGACGTGGCGTCGCGACGGCATGCCGTCAACGAGCTGAAGCGTGCACTTGGTTCGCAGCCGGCGTCAGTCATGGAAGTCGGATGTTCGGCGGGCCATCTACTGGCAGACATGCGGGTGGCATTGCCAAATGCCAGGCTGACTGGTGGCGATTACACGCTGGGCACGCTCGTGAAGCTCGGCGCCAAGATGCCGGACATTCCGCTGGTGCGTTTCAATCTCGCCGATAGCCCGCTGCCATCGAATACGTACGACGCAATGGTGTTGCTCAACGTTCTCGAGCATATCGAGGACGATGTTGCGGCCGTGCAACATATCGCGCGCATGCTGAAGCCCGATGGCGTTGCCGTGATCGAGGTTCCCGCAGGGCCTGAATTGTTTGATGACTATGACCGCGAATTGAAGCATTTCCGCCGCTACACATTGCCGGGCCTGTCCAAAGTGGTGGAAGCAGCAGGTCTTCAGATCGAACGTCGGAACTATCTTGGTGCGTTGATCTATCCGGCTTTCTACTTGGCCAAGAAGCGTTCGCAGAGCAATCCGAAGCCGGCCGCGGAACGCGAGGCGCATGTCACCAAGGCGATCGGCACGACGTCCAAGCTCAACCCCGTCGGGCATGCCATCATGGCGCTCGAACGAGCAGTGGGCACAGTCGTCCAATATCCGCGCGGCATCCGTTGCGTGATGACTGCCAGGAAGCCACTCTGATCGGTCGGATTGGCGGCGAACGCCCGAGCAAGCCATTGCTCTCGGCTTCGCTCACCTTGTCCGTAGTTGATCTGGTCTCAGTAACGGGATATGGGGCTGTCGAGTTGGTTTCGAAGGGGAATTTCTGCTGGCGGCGAGGGCGACGGACGCATTCCGTCCGCATCTGGCGAGCTTGAGGATGGGAAAATGACGATCGGTTCCAATACTGCGTCCAAGTGGCCAAAGGTCATTCCACCGATGACGGAGGAGCAGGTCCGGATCAACGACGACTTCATGAAGTACTGGCATGAAGTGCTACCCCGAAAATACGGCATCGTCGAAGCCTTCAATCACGAATACGCTGTCAAGAATGCTCCGAAATCATTCCGGACCACGCTGGAGATCGGCGCGGGCCTCGGCGAGCATCTCAACTACGAAGTCCTGACGCCCGAGCAGAAGTCATCCTATTACGCGCTCGAACTGCGCGAGAACATGGCCGAAGGTATCCGGCAGGCCCATCCCGATGTGCAAACCATTTGCGCGGATTGTCAGGCGCGGATGCCATTCGATGACGGCTATTTCGATCGTGTGCTCGCAATCCACGTGCTCGAGCATCTGCCCAATCTTCCGGCGGCGATCGACGAAATCTATCGTCTCTGCAACAAGACGTCCGGGACGTTCTCCGCCGTGATACCGTGCGAGGGTGGCATGGCGTACACTCTTGCGCGCCGAGTATCGGCGCAACGCATTTTCGAGAAGCGCTACAAGCAATCCTACGAGTGGTTCTACAAGCGCGAGCACATCAATTTCCCGACCGAGATTCAGGATGAGATCCTGCGGAAATTCGAGATCACCTCGGCGACCTATTTTCCGCTCCGGGTTCCATCGATCTCCATGAACCTGTGCATTGGGATCACAGCGAATCCTCGTGCAAACGCCTAGGCTCGACCGGAAGCTGATTTCCGAGGGATTGAGATTTGTTGCGACTGGCGGATCGACCTATCTAGTCTACATCTGCGTATTCTATCTGCTGACTTTCGGCATTGGCGAACTCTCCGCGCTGGTCATTGCCTATACCACCGCCGCGGTGCTGTACTTCGTGATTGCGAAGTATTTTGCGTTCACGTCTCCGTCGCGCGATAATCTGTACGTCGAAATCGGTAAGTTCATGTTGCTGCTCTGTGCGACCACGACGGTCAATTGGCTCGCCTTCTACTGCTGCCGACGGTTTTTTTCATTGGATGTCTCCATCGCACTCTTTATGGGTATCCTGGCATCTTCGGCGCTGAGCTTTATCGCGATGCGAATGTGGGTTTTTGCGGGAAAATGACATGAAATGTTTCGTAACCGGAGCCGCGGGCTTCATCGGCAGCACGCTCGTGGATCGCCTGCTGGCGGACGGGCACAGCGT
Organism: Tardiphaga sp. 42S5; assembly: GCF_034044155.1. Lineage (NCBI taxonomy): Bacteria > Pseudomonadati > Pseudomonadota > Alphaproteobacteria > Hyphomicrobiales > Nitrobacteraceae > Tardiphaga > Tardiphaga sp. 42S5. Next base: position 3,134,769 of record NZ_CP139027.1, read on the forward strand.
CGTGGGCTACGACAATTTCGTCACCGGTCAGCGGCGCTTTATCGAGGCCGCGTTGAAGTCTGCCAACTTCAAATTGGTTGAGGCGGATCTGCTGAATAGCGATGCGTTGCGATCGGCGATAGCCGGCTGTGATATGGTGTTTCACCTGGCTGCGAATGCAGACGTTCGTTTTGGTACGCATCACCCTTTCAAGGATATTGAGCAGAACCTGATCGCGACCTACAACGTGCTGGAGGCGATGCGCGCCAACGGCATCAAGAAGATCGCGTTCTCATCGACAGGCTCGGTCTACGGCGAAGCCAAGGTGTTCCCGACGCCGGAAGATGCGCCATTTCCGGTGCAAACATCGCTCTATGGCAACTCCAAGATTGCGGCAGAGGGGTTGATCTCATCGTATTGCGAAGGCTTCGGCTTTCAGGGGTTCATCTTCCGTTTCGTTTCCATCCTCGGCGAACGCTACACCCACGGCCATGTGTTCGATTTCTACCAGAAATTGCTGGCCGATCCGTCGAAGCTCGAAGTGCTTGGCAATGGCAAGCAGCGCAAATCCTACCTCTACGTCCAGGATTGTATCGACGCGATCCTCATCGCCGTCGAACGTGCGAATGATCGCGTCAATATCTTCAATCTCGGACAAGACGAGTATTGCGAGGTCAATCAGTCGATCGGCTGGATTTCCGAACGTCTGCAACTGAAGCCGAAACTTGAATACACCGGTGGTGAACGAGGCTGGATCGGCGATAACCCGTTTATCTTCCTCGATTGCAGCCGGATGCGCGCGCTGGGCTGGACTCCCAAGGTCTCAATCCGGCAGGGAGTCGTTATGACGCTGGAATATCTCATTGCCAATCCGTGGGTCGTCGAGGCGCGACCATGACGGTTTGCATCTACGGTCTATGGCATCTTGGCTCGGTGACGGCGGCGTGCCTCGCCTCGCGCGGGATCGCGACCATTGGCCTCGCCGAGACACCGCAGGCGGCTGCAGAGCTGAGCATCGGCAAGGCACCTCTGTTCGAGCCCGGACTCGATGCAATGCTGTCGCAGGGATTGCAGGACGGCAAGCTGAGCTTCACCAGCGATGTCGGGTCGGCAGTCGCGTCTGCCGATTTGCTGTGGGTGAATTTCGACACGCCCGTTGATGACGACGACGTTGCCGATGTTGATTATGTCCTCGACCGTATTCGCGGCGCATTCGTTCATCTGAAGGACGGCGCCGTCGTTCTGATCTCGTCGCAAGTCCCTGTCGGCAGTACGGCGTTGCTGGAGAAAGATTTCGCGGAGGTTGCGAACGGCCGCCAGGTTTCGTTCGCCTATTCGCCAGAAAACCTTCGCCTCGGCGACGCGATCCGGGTTTTTACGCAGTCGGAACGTATCGTCATCGGCATTCGCGACGATGCTGCGCGCCGGGTCATCGAACCGATACTGACGCCGTTCTGCGATACACTGCTATGGACGCGTGTCGAGTCCGCCGAAATGGTCAAGCACGCGCTCAATGCGTATCTCGCGACCTGCGTGACTTTTACAAACGAGATTGCCTCGGTCTGCGAGGGCGTCGGCGCCGATATGAGTGAAGTAGAAGGCGCGCTGCGGCTTGACCCGCGGATCGGCAAGAAAGCCTATGTGCGGGCAGGATCTGCTTTCGGCGGCGGTACACTGGCGCGCGACGTTCAATTTCTGAAGGCCATTGCGAAGGATGTCGACGTGCGGGTTTCCGTGTTGACCGCAGTGCTGGAAAGCAACGATCATCACAAGGGGTGGGTTGTCAGGCATGTGCGCGGCCGACTCGGAAGGCTCCAGGGCAAGAGAATTGGCGTTCTCGGGCTCGCCTACAAAGCCGGGACCGACGCGATCAGGCGCTCCGTGGCGATCGAGGTGATCCAAGAATTGATAGCCGACGGCGCCCAGGTGACCGTGTTCGATCCGAAGGTGGCGATCTTGCCCGAGCCGTTGGGTTCGGCCGTTACCATCGCGCCATCGGTGGATGCTGTGTTCGCCGATAACGAGGCTGTGGTGCTGCTCACCGAGTGGCCCGAGTTTCGCGAACTCGATTTCGCAAGGCTCGTTCCATCCATGCAACGTTCGTTGCTGATTGATCAAAACGCATTTGCATCGAAGCAGCTGTCGGGTCTCGCGGGGCTCGATTATATTATTGCAGGTAAGGTGCAATGAAGCTTCAGGGGCGCACTGCCGTCATCACCGGCGCCAGCCAGGGGCTCGGCGCCGAAATCGCACGTCAGTATGTTGTCAACGGCGCCAGTGTCGTGCTGTGCGCGCGCAGTGCAGACAAGCTCGCTGCGCAACGGCAGGCGCTTGAACCGCTGCTTGCGACGGGCGCGCGCATCGTCGCCGTCGTTGGTGATGTCGGCGAACGCGCTGACGTCGATGCGTTGTTCGCAACGGTGCGTTCCGAATTTCCGCGGCTCGATATTCTCGTCAACAATGCCGGCATCTATGGCCCGATGGGCAATATCGAGGATATCGACCTGGATGAATGGGTCGATGCCATTCGCATCAATCTGCTCGGACTCGTTTACGTCTCGCGTGCCGCGATGCCGATGTTTCGCGCGCAGCGTTACGGCAAGATCGTCAACATCTCCGGGGGCGGAGCGGCAAACCCGATGCCGGCGATCACGGCCTATGCGGCATCGAAAGCCGGTGTCGTGCGGTTCACGGAGTCGTTGGCGCTGGAATGCAAGGATGACCACATTGACGTCAACGCGATAGCGCCGGGTGCGCTGGTCACGCGGATGATGGAGCAACTACTCGAGGCTGGCCCGGAAAAGGTCGGCCACCAGTTCTACGATAGGATGAAGAAGATCGCGGGCGAGGGCGGCACGCCGCTTGATGTGGGTGCAGCGCTGTGTGTGTTCCTCGGCTCGGCTGACAGCGATGGCATTACCGGCAAGCTGATCGCCGCGCAGTGGGACCGTTGGGAAGACTGGCCGCAGCATCTCGATGAACTCAACAGCAGCGATGCATATACGCTGCGGCGGATCACCGGGCGTGACCGCAAGATGGAATGGGGCGACAAGTGAGCGGAATCGCGAGTGCACCGGGCGTTGCCATCATCGGCTGCGGGCTGATCGGCCACAAGCGCGCCAAGGCGCTCGGCAATGCGCGTCTGGTGGTCTGCGCCGACATCGCACAGGACCGCGCCGATCGGCTGGCGGCGACTGCGCCGGGCTGCCGTGCGGTGACCGACTGGCAGCAGGCGGTGGCCGACCCGGAGGTCTCCATCGTCATGATCGCGACCCTGCACGACACGCTGGCGGAGATCGCCCACGGCGCCGTGGCCGCAGGCAAGCATGTGCTGATCGAGAAGCCGGCAGCGCGCAATGCCGCAGAGCTCGCAGGGCTCGCCGAGGCAGCGGCCGCCAAGGGTTGCCTGGTTCGCGTCGGCTTCAATCACCGTTATCACCGCGCGCTGCAGAAGGCGTATCAGCTCGTCACCTCGGGCGAGCTTGGTCCGCTGATGTTCCTGCGTGCGCGCTACGGCCATGGCGGCCGTGTCGGTTACGATCGCGAATGGCGCTCCGATCCGAAGAAGTCCGGCGGCGGCGAGCTGATCGATCAGGGGCCGCATCTGGTCGATCTGGCACGCTGGTTTCTCGGCGATTTCGCCGAAGTGGACGGTTTTGCAGCGACCTATTACTGGGACATGCCGGTCGACGACAACGGCTTCCTGCTCCTCAAGACGGTGGAGCGGAAGGTGGCCTTCCTGCATGCCAGCTGCACTGAATGGAAGAATACGTTTTCGTTCGAGATTTACGGGCGCGACGGCAAGATCGATATCAACGGCCTCGGCGGCAGCTATGGCACCGAACGTCTGACGTTCTACAAGATGCTGCCGGAAATGGGGCCGCCGGAAACGACGAGCTGGGAATATCCGATGGCGGATAACTCCTGGGACGTTGAATTCGACGAGTTTCTGGAAGATATCCGGCTGAAGCGTCAGCCGGCGGCCGGCATCCGCGACGCCGTCGAAGCACTTCACATCATTGAAAAGATTTACAGGATGTCCGGTTATGATCACAACGCGTAGCCCACTGAGAATCAGCCTCGGCGGCGGCGGCACGGATCTGCCATCGTATTATCGCGAGCATGGCGGTTTCCTGATCGCAGGAGCGATCAACAAATACGTCTACATCAATGTGATGCGGCCGTTCACCGAAGGAATCTATCTCAAGTACTCGCAGCTTGAACACGTGCAGGCGACGGACGAAGTTCAGCATCCGATCATCCGCGAAGCGATCAAGATGCTCGGCTTCAAAACCCCGCAGGTCGAGATTACCACGCTGGCGGACATTCCCTCGGGCACCGGGCTGGGATCGTCGGGCAGCTTCACCACGGCACTTTTGAAAGCGCTCTACGTCCATCGGATGCGTCAGATTGAGCCGAAGGATCTCGCCGAACTCGCCTGCGAGATCGAGATCGACCGCCTGGGCGAGCCAATCGGCAAGCAGGATCAATACATCGCGGCCTGTGGCGGCTTGACCTGCTTCACGTTCAATCCGGACAACAGCGTTGATGTCGTCCCGCTGAACATCTCGATGGATACGAAGTTCGATCTGGAGGACAATCTGCTGCTGTTCTTCACCGGTTTCTCGCGCAGCGCTGGGTCGATCCTGAAGGACCAGAACACCAGGACGAAGAGTAGCGACAAGGACATGATCGCCAACCTGCATTTCGTCAAGGAACTGGGCCTGAAGAGCAAGACGATGCTGGAGGCCGGCAAGACCGAGGATTTCGGCGCTCTCATGCATGAACACTGGGAGCACAAGAAGCGGCGTTCCGGCGGCATGAGCAATTCCCACATTGACGAGTGGTACGACATCGGCATGAAGAACGGCGCCGCGGGCGGCAAGCTGGTCGGCGCAGGCGGCGGCGGCTTTCTGTTGTTCTACGCCAGCGATCGCAACAAGCTGCGACATGCCATGGCGAAAGCCGGCTTGGAAGAAGTGCGTTTCTCGTTCGACTTTGAAGGCACGAAAGTACTGTTCTCGTGAAGCTGCCAGTTGCGATCCTCGCCGGGGGCTTGGCGACGCGGCTGAAGCCAATCACGGAAAGGATTCCCAAAGCGCTGGTCGATGTAGCGGGTGAGCCATTTATTCTGCGTCAACTGGCTTACCTGCGCGGACAGGGCGTCACCCGGGTGGTGATGTGCATCGGGTTTCTGGGGGAGCAGATCCGGGATGTTGTCGGTGACGGCTCTGCCAGCGGATTGTCGGTATCCTACTCGCAGGACTGGCCTAAATTGCTGGGAACCGGGGGGGCGCTGAAGCAGGCCTTGCCGCTTCTGGACTCGCAGTTTTTGGTCCTGTATGGAGACTCGTATCTGCCGATCGATTTCAATGCTGTAGAGGACCGCTTCCTGAACAGCGGCAAGCCTGCGTTGATGACAGTGCAGCGCAACGCGGATCAGTGGGACAAGAGCAACGTCCTGTTCTCGGACGATGTGATTGTGGAGTACAACAAGCGCGTGCCGACGCCCGAGATGAAGCACATCGATTACGGCTTGGGTGCGATATCGGCGGATATTCTGGCCGCCGAGCAAGGCGACGAGGCATTCGACCTGGCAGACGTCTATCATCGACTGTCGCTGGCCGGACAACTCGCGGGTTTCGAAGTCCAGGAGCGATTTTACGAAATCGGCTCGCATAAGGGTCTCGCCGAGGCGGCGGACTATTTCAGGGGTAGGGGAGAGTCATGAGTTACGCAGTACAGCACATGCGAGAATCGGCCGACATCATCGCGAAGATGGATGTGGCGCCGATCGAGAAGATGGCGGATCTGCTCGCCACGGTGAAAGCCGATGGCGGTCGCATCTTCTTCCTCGGCGTCGGCGGAAGCGCCGGCAATTGCGGTCATGCAGTCAACGACTTCCGCAAGATCGTCGGCATCGAGAGCTATGCGCCCACCGACAACGTGTCCGAACTGACCGCGCGCACCAATGACGAAGGCTGGGCCACGATCTTCGTGGAATGGCTGAAGGTTAGCAAGCTGCTCGCGAAGGATGCGATTTTCATTTTCTCGGTCGGCGGGGGCAATCTTGAAAAGAACATCAGCCCGAACTTGGTGATGGCGCTGCAGCATGCCAAGTCCGTTGGTGCCAAGATCATGGGCGTGGTCGGACGCGACGGCGGTTATACCGCCCAGGTCGCCGACGCCTGCGTGATCGTACCCACCGTGAACCCGGATAACGTCACGCCGCATTCCGAAGCATTCCAGGCTGTGGTCTGGCATCTTCTGGTGTCGCATCCCAAACTCAAGGCCAACCAGACCAAGTGGGAATCGGCGGTCGGGACCGCGAGCCCGACGAAATGAAATCACGGGCGATCTTTCTCGATCGTGACGGCGTGCTAAATCACCCGGTGGTCCGCGAGGGGAAATCCTATCCTCCCGCCCGGGTCGAGGATCTCGAAATCTATCATGGACTTCGAGAGCCTCTGCAGCGTCTGAAGGATCGCGGGTTCGCCCTGATCGTGGTGACAAACCAACCGGACGTGGCCCGCGGTACGACGCCGAAATCGACGGTGGAGGGGATCAACGCGGCAATTGCGCGAGAGATTCCTGCCATCGACAAGTTCTTCGTTTGCTATCACGACAATGACGACGGCTGCGACTGCCGCAAGCCGCGGCCCGGGATGCTGCTGGCAGGCGCTGCAGAATTCGGCGTCGATCTGGCGCGAAGCTACATGATCGGTGACCGGCGTGGCGACGTTGAAGCAGGTATCGCTGCGGGAAGCCGCACCATCTTCGTCGATCGTGGCTACCGCGAGGTGGCGCCGACCAACTACGACTACAAGGTTTCTTCGACCCACGAAGCGTTGAAAATCATAGAGAGCGAGAGCGAACATGAAAAAAGTTGAGGATTTGACCGTCAAGATTTTTGCTGACGGTGCCGACAAGGCCGGCATGCTGGAAATGTACGCCAAGCCGTTTGTGAAGGGTCTGACCACCAACCCGACCCTGATGCGCAAGGCGGGGATCACGGACTACAAGGCGTTCTCGCTCGACATCCTGAAGGCGATTCCGGATCGTCCGATCTCGCTGGAAGTGTTCTCGGACGAGTTCGAGGATATGGAGCGTCAGGCGCTAGAAATCGCGAGCTGGGGCGACAACGTCTACGTCAAGATTCCGGTGATGAACACCAAGCGCCAGACCAGCTACAAGCTGATCGAGAAGCTTGCGGCGAAGAAGGTGAAGCTAAACGTCACCGCGCTGATGACCCTGACCCAAGTGCGTGATGTCGTTGCCGCACTGGATCCGAACGTGCCGAGCTATGTGTCGGTCTTTGCTGGCCGTGTCGCGGACACCGGTCAGGACCCGTTGGCCATGATGGCTGCGGCTGTCGAGCTGTTGAAGGTGGCGCCGGCATCGGAGCTGATCTGGGCGAGCCCGCGCGAATTGCTGAACATCTTCCACGCAGATTCGATTGGCTGCCACGTCATCACGGTGACCAATGACATCCTCAAGAAGCTGTCGCTGGTCGGCAAGAACCTCGATGATTACTCGCTCGAGACTGTCAAGATGTTCGCCGACGACGCGATTGCGGCAGGCTTCAAGCTCTAATTATCGCGCACGATAAAAAAAGCCCCGGCTCTGCTCAGCAGAGCCGGGGCTTTTTCTGCCGGTGTGATCGTCGAGTTCAGGTCTGCTTGACGCGGTTGGTCAGCGCCTTCAGCCACACGGCATAAGGCTGGGCGAGCCACCATTTCAGCGGCACGCGGCCGTGATACTTGCGCACGATGGCCATAGCCTCCCGGTAGTGCAGTACGCGCTGGGTATTGGTCTTGGTTTCCAAGTGATCGCGATTGACGGCGACGAATTCGTCGACGAAGGCGAACGGTGCGAACTCCCTGTACAGCCGCCACCACAGGTCATAGTCCATCGCCATCCTCAGGCTGCCATCAAGGCCGCTGACCGCGTCCCAGGCCGCGCGCCGCATCAGGGTTCCCGGCTGCGACACGATACAGCGCAGGGCGAGGCGGCGCTCGCTGAACGGCTCGACCCAGATCGGCTTCTTACTGCCGTTGCTCTCGATGTAGTTCCAGACCTTGCCGTAGGCGACCGGGGCTTTTGGAGCTTGCTCCAATGCATGCAGTAGCCGTTTCAGGCCACCCGGCTCCAGCTGGTCGTCGCTGTTCAACCAGGCGACATAGGGCGCGCTGCCCTTCGCGATGCCTTCATTGATGGCTGCTGCCTGTCCTTGATCGGGGTGACTGCGCCAGCCAGCGAGCCTGCCTTCGTATCTGCGGATGACATCGACGGAGTCGTCGGTCGAGCCGCCGTCGGCGACATACACCTCGACCGGCACGTCCTGTTCGAAGATCGAGGTCAGCGCGGCGTCGAGGAAACGGCCTTGATTGTAGGAGGGGACCGCGATGGTGACGACAGGCAATGCGGCCATCAGCGTCGCGTGCTTCTCAAGAAGTCCGCATAGGCCAGCGCCAGACCCTCACGCAGTCCGATCCGCGCGCGCCAACCGAGGCCGTGCAGCCGTTTCACGTCCATCAGCTTGCGCGGCGTGCCGTCGGGCTTCGTCGTGTCGAAGACGATACGTCCGCTGTAGCCCACGACCTCTCCGATGGTCACGGCCAGGTCGCGGATCGAGAGGTCTTCGCCAGTCCCGACGTTGATATGCGAAAGCATCGGCTCGGTGTTGTGGTCATAGATTTCGGAATCCAGCTCCATGACATGGACGCAGGCTTCGGCCATGTCATCGACATAGAGGAACTCACGCTTCGGCGTGCCTGTGCCCCAGATCACGACCTCCGGGGCGTTGCTCTCCTTGGCCTCGTGAAAGCGGCGGAGCAGGCCGGGAATGACGTGGCTCTTCTCGGCATCGTAGTTGTCGCCTTGCCCATACAGATTAGTGGGCATCACGCTACGATAGTCGGTGCCGTATTGGCGGTTGTAGGATTCGCTGAGCTTGATGCCGGCGATCTTGGCGATCGCATAAGGCTCGTTGGTCGGCTCCAGCACGCCGGTGAGCAGGCTATCCTCAGCCATCGGTTGCGGCGCCAGGCGCGGATAGATGCAGCTCGAGCCGAGAAACAGCAGGCGCTTCACGCCTGCATTCCAGGCCTCGTGGATTATGTTGGCTTCGACCATGAGGTTTTGATAGATGAACTCGGCCGGATAGGTGTTGTTGGCCATGATGCCGCCGACCTTCGCCGCCGCCATATAAACCTGATCAATCTGTTCGTCCGCAAAGAACGCCCTGACATCGGCCTGCTGGACGAGATCCAGTTCATGCCGGTCGCGCGTCACGATGTTGGTGTAGCCGTGCTCTTGGAGTTTACGGACGATTGCCGAGCCGACCATTCCGCGGTGGCCGGCAACAAAAATCCTGTCGTTTTTGGACATCAGTCGTGGTTCTCAAGTTGAGCGTGACCGCTCTTGGGAGAGGTCGTGTTTGCCATATTGCTGCGTTTGGGCGATTGCAGCGCAAGGTCATAAATTTCCAGCATGGCTTCGGCGCTGCGCTTCCAGTCGAATTGCCTGGCGCGTTGCTGGCCGGCAATGCTGAGCTGCTGTCGTCTGACCTCGTCCAACGCCAGTTCAAGCATGTTCCGGGTCCATGCGTCGGGAGCGTCGGGTGATAGCAGAATCGCGGCATCGCCGGCCACTTCCGGCATCGATGTCGTATTCGAGCATATCGTGGCCGCGCCGAACTGCATGCCTTCCAGCACAGGCAGACCGAATCCTTCAAATACCGAGGGATAGAGGCTGGCGTAGCAATTGCGATACAGCCAGATCAGTTCTTCGTCGGAGACGTAGCCGGTGAGGATGACCTGATCCGAGAGGCCCAGCTCGGCCACGTAATCCTTGAAGTCGTCCATCAGCCAGCCCTTGCCGCCGGCAAGCACGAGCGGCATCGGCCGGCCGCCGGCGTCGAGGTATCGCTTGTAGGCGAGCAACAGCATGCGTTGATTCTTGCGCGGCTCGATGGTGCCGACGCTCAACCAGAATGCCTTCGCACCAAGATCTTTCAGGAGCTTTGGTGCCGTACCCTGCTGTTCACAATCGGTGAAGCGCGAGCAGGGATATACGACCCGCACCCGTTCGCCCGGGAAGTGCGGGAACGTCTTGAGATAGTGGGACCGCGTATATTCGGAGATCGCGACAACCCAGTCCGCGGCCACCGCCGACCGGAAGATACCATCGAAGCAGCCGATCCGGTTGCCTTCGGTCGTCCACGTGGGATCAACCACAAAGCCTGCATCGTAGAGGGTATATATCAGCCGGCTGGATGAGATCTGGAGCGGGATCCAGAAATTATTGGAGTGGATGATGTCTGGGTTTCCCAGCACGGCTTCGAGGTTGCCCTGGCTCCAGTAGCCGCGGGCGCCTTCCATCGTGACGTGGCGCTGCCCATAATGCACGTTCGTTCCCTGATACGGGCTTGTCGCCGGCATGTTCGCGTCGAGGAAGAAATCTCCAAAGCTTGGATACAATGCGTAGCGATGCCGGGGCGCCTGCGCGAGCAGGGCCGTGATCATGGCATGCGTGAAATATCCACAGCCCGCCTTGCCGGATCCTGTCTGGGAAATATCGAAACCGATATGCATCTGAAATGAGATCTTTTCGCTGGTTGACGTCGCGGTTATTCCGGCTGAACGCAATCGTGCTCAGCTGGCCGTCGGATCTGTGGAAGCCACCGACAGCTTCAAGATGCGAATCCGCTCATGAACCATCATTTCCACCAGCCCGAGGAAATCGACCTTGGGCTGCCAGCCGAGTTTCGCCTTCAATTTGGACGGATCGGCCTGTGTGAAATGGCTGTCGACCTTGCGCAGCAGCGTTTCATCGACCGAAACGTATTTCTTCCAGTCGAGGCCGCAGACCTTGAAAGCGACCTCGCAGAATTCTGCGATGGAACGCGCTTGTCCGCTGCCGACCGCGTAATCCGCCGGGGTATCGTTCTGCACGATCAGGCGCATCGCTTCGACGAAGTCGCCCGCGAAGCCGAAATCCCGGCGCACCGTGATGTCGCCCAGATAAAGCTTGCCATCGAACAGGATCGGCTTGCCGCGCTCGTCGAGCTCGCGCGTTTCGGTCAGGCCAAGCGATACCGCCGCTGCGGCATGTGCGATCTTCTGGGATACGAAATTGAGTGGTCGTCGCGGGCTCTCATGGTTGAAGAGGATGCCGCACGACAGGTGCAAACCATATTGCCGGCGATAGGCGCCGACGATCTGATGAGCATAGGCCTTCGAGATGCCGTATGGCGATCCCGGATTGGCGCGCGTATCCTCGTCCTGAACTTCGGCCCGCGTGTCGCCATAAATTTCCGACGACGATGCCTGAAACAGGCGGCAGGCTGGCGCCTCGCGGCGAATGAATTCGCAGATACGGTGCGGCACCAGGGAGTTCAGCAAGGCCGTTTCGATTGGAATGTCCCAGGAGATCGAGGGCCGCGACACGGCCGCCAGATTGTAGATTTCATCCGGCGCCGCCGTGACGAGCAGGTTCCCGAAAAAGGCCTCGTCGGTTAGGTTGCCGATGTGCCAGTGAACGCGGTTACCGTGTATTTCCGAATCGACGGCGTGCCTGGATTGGGCAAAAACGTCATAGCCGTGTGCGAGCAGCAGGTTGATGAGATACCACCCGTCCTGGCCCGCGCCCCCTGTGACTAACGCGCATTTTCTCACGTGATCCTCAACCGTCATTCGTGGCTAGCTTTAAGGGACATCATGGTGGTTTTCAAGTTTCTTCCCGGCAGACATCGGGAACAGCGCTGAAATTGTTGGTTTTTTTGCGCGGGCGCCATTTGATCAGGTTTTTCCGACAAGCGAATTGCAGGTCGGCCATCGCTTCAGTCATCGATGCATCGTATGGGGAGCAAGCCTTCGTTTATATTGGTATGATCGTGGTGCTAGGGGCGATGGACAGATTCAAGGTTTGCAATGGTCGAGCGTGACAATGTAGCGGAGCCGAAGACGGGCACAGACGACATCATCGGCTTATTGAAATCCAGGATGATCGCGGATGCATTGCCGCTGTGGTCCGGTGAAGGTTGGGACTCGCAGGCTGGCGGCTTCGTTGAGAGGCTCGATGCGCGGGGGAAAGCCGATATGGCGGCCCCCCGTCGTGTTCGTGTCCAGGCACGACAGATCTATTGCTTCGCCAAGGCCGCCCAGCTCGGCTGGTACCCGCAAGGCGGCGAGATCGCGCGGAGAGGACTCGATTACATGCTGACCAGGGCGAAGGCGCCGGATGGCAAGCCGGGCTTTGTCCATGTCCTCGCGCCGGACGGTTCCGTGTTCAACCCGTTGCGCGACACCTATGATCACGCTTTTATTTTGCTAGCGCTCGCGGCGCTCTACCAACTTGATCGTGATGCGCAGGTGCGCGCCGAGATCGATTCACTGATGACATTCTTCGACACGCAGCTGCGCTCGCCGGATGGCGGCTACGCGGAAGGTGTGCCCGCCTCCCTGCCACGCCGGCAGAACCCGCAGATGCATGTCTTCGAGGCGCTGATCGCGACGTTCGATGCGACGCATGATCAGGCGTTTCAGGCCCGTGCCGGCGATCTGTTCGGTCTGTTCATCAGCAATCTCTATGATGGGCAAAAGCAGGTGCTCGGGGAGTATTTCGAGCAGGACTGGTCACGGATCGAACCGGTCAGCGTCGAGCCCGGCCATCAGGCCGAATGGGTCTGGCTACTCAAGGGTTTCGAGCGCATCACCGGTTGCCCGACCGGCAAGCAGCGTGCTGCGTTGCTCGAATCCGCGCTGCGCTATCGCGATGCGACCGGCTGCCTCGTGGATGAAGGCGATGCGGAAGGAAACATTGTCAAGTTAACGCGACGCTGCTGGCCGCAGACCGAGATCGCCAAGGCCTGGATTGCGCAGGCGGAAGCAGGCCAGGCCGGCGCTGCAGAGGAGGCGCGCGCCGCACTGGTGCGGCTGGATCGCCACTATCTGCAGCATCCCGTGGCCGGTGGATGGTACGATCGCTTCGACGGCGAGGGGCGCTCTCTTGTCGATGCGATCCCGGCGTCGACGTTTTATCACGTGCTGTGCGCTATCGCGGAGGCTGATCGTGTGCTCGGCGCGTGACGTCAATCCACGATGCCCGTGGGTGGCTTCGGCCGGAACACCACGAAATGCGACATCGTGAAATTGACGATGAAGCTGGCGAGGATCGATGTCAGCTTGGCGGCATAGACGGGGATAAAGTTCGACAGCACCACCAGCGTCGTCGTGGTGGCGATCACGCCGAGAATGCCCGACGCGACGAAGCTGAGGTAGTCCTTGCGCCTGAGCACGCGGCCGGATTCGGCGCGGAACGTGATCATGGTGTTCATCACGTAGGAACCGGACACCGCGATGAGCCACGCCAGCACGTTGGCCGGGACGAGCGGCAGTCCGAGCACCTGATAGCCGAAGGTGAAGACCGTCAGGTCGATGACGGTATTGCCGAGGCCGATCACGCCAAAAGCCATGATCTTGACAGCGGTGGGGCCCGTGGCCCATGCGCCGAGGTGCCGTTGCAGAAACGATTTCATCAGAGGTGGCGGTGCTTACGATATGACATCGGCATGTCCATAGCAGTAACGTCCGCTGGTGTCCGTTTTTTCCGCAGCCGGCCGTGGCCGTCAACGTCACGGACGAACGGCGAGATCGTAGAGCGGATTTCGGAACAGGCTGCTTGAATAGCGGTTGCGGCTGATCAGCGGTTCGGTCCAGTCGAGCGGTTCGGCGCCAAAATAGGCCGCGATCAAGCCATCGCCGCTGAAGCTTTCGTGAACATCGTGCTCGACCAGAATGCGACCCCCGAAATCCTGCAGCATCGCGAGACAGCGCTGGTGGGTGAGCGGATCGCCGCTGATCTCATGATGATGGGTCGAGAAGATTCCAAACCGGATGGTCCTGTTGCGGAACAGCGGTTCGCACGAACGGATAATCTCGGTTTCCATTCCCTGGGTATCGCAATGCAGGACCTGAAGCTGCGAGATCCGATGATCGCGCAAGAAACCGGGAACCGAAATCTGCGGGATGCGGATGTCGCCCGCGGACTCGGTCTTGAACGTCAGGGCCTTGATCGGCTCGCCGCCGACGCAGGCCTGCACGAAGGTAATGTCGCGTTGATTAAGCGTGGCATTGGCTCGGCCAATGGCGATGTGGTTGGGATCGGGTTCGACCACATACGCCTGCCGGAGGTCGCCGTGCTGCGACTTGAACCACAACGAGTAGTATGACCAGAAACCGCCGAGCTCGAGCATCGTTGCGTGCGGTGGTACATGTTTGAGAATTTCGTGGAAGGTCACTTCCTCCTGCGGTTCGTGATGACCCTGCAGTCGTTCGATGATGCCGGTCATCCAGTCGCCGTAATAGCCGCCTGCGACCACCCGCACGCCGTTGTGCATGATCTGCACCTGATTGCCGTCCAGCGACACGACCTTGCCCGCATCCGGCACTTTCGGGATGACGTCGCAGTCGCGGCAGCTGACCGTCATGTCTGCGCGCGTGGCGTTGTCGAGCAGAACGGGCGGGAGCTTGAAATCTGACATCGGCGGCTTTCGGTATTCGGGGCAATCGTTGCTCCCTATACCTGAATTTCAGTGCGGAACCATAGTACCGCCGGCTACAGTCGGAAACCGCCCGTGGCGTCAGTTCCCGCGCTCGTCCGCGATGATCTTGCCGTCATTTGGTAGCGAGGCCGGCGCCACCAGCTCCACGGCCCCACCGAGCTTGCTGACGGCCCTGAGCGTGGCTGTGACGGCATCCTGCAGCCCGGGGCTATCAGGCGCCGCCGCTTCGGCTTTCAGCACCATGGCGTCATTCTCGCCGTCCCTGGACACCACCAGCCGTAGCCGGCCGAGTTCCGGGTGCCGCTTGCCGATTTCGGCGACCTGTTCCGGGCGGACGAACATGCCCTTGACCTTGGTGGCCTGGTCGGCGCGGCCCATCCAGCCCCGGATGCGCATATTGCTCCGGCCGCAGGCGCTGGGGCCGGGCAGGGCGGCCGTCAGGTCGCCCAGAGCCAGCCGGATCCAGGGGTGGTGTGGGTCCAGCGACGTCACCACGATCTCGCCGACATCGCCCTCGGCCACGGGGGCGCCGGTCCCGGGGGTCACGATTTCCAAGATCAGGTCCTCGTTGACGATCAGGCCATCGCGGGCGGTGCTCTCATAGGCGATGAAGCCCAGATCGGCTGTGGCGAAGGCCTGATAGGCCTCGACACCGCGGGAGGCGATCTCACCCTGCAGCGAGGGTGGGAAGGCCGCGCCGGACACCATGGCGCGCTTGATCGAGGAAATGTCGCGCTGGGCGGCTCTCCCGGCATCGAGCAGGATCTTCAGAAAATCCGGCGTCCCGCTATAGGCTGATGGACGATAGGCTTCGATCAGTTCGAGTTGTTGTTCGGTATTACCCGGGCCGGCGGGGATCACAGCGCAACCGAGTGCCCGCGCGGCGCCGTCGAAGATGAAGCCGCCGGGGGTCAGGTGATAGCTGAAAGTATTCAGCACCACGTCGCCCGCGCGGAAACCTGCGGCATAGAGCGCCCGCGCGCCGCGCCAGGGATCGGCCTGTTTTGACTCCGGCTCGAAAATGGGCCCCGGCGAGGTGAACAACCGGCCGAACGAGCCGGTCGCGCCTGACACGAAGCCGCCGAACGGTGGGCTGGCCTTGTGCAGGGCCGGCAGGTCGGATTTGCGCAGCACCGGCAATTGCGCCAGCGCGGCGCGGCTGACGATCGCAGCGGGATCGATGCCCTTGAGATGCTCCGCATAAGCGGGCGCCTGCATCGCGTGGCGCAGCACATCGGGCAGGCGCGAAAACAGATTGGCTTGGCGCTGCGACGGATCGCAATTTTCGAGTGTGTCGAAGTGGCGCATCTGGGTGTGTCCTGGTGGTTTGGCGTCGTCGCGGTTATTCCGGTAGCCTGTGGCGCCGTGCTAGTGGGAAATCATGTTGTCAGAACGTATCGTCCAATGGCTCGACAGCTTCGGCCAGCTTGATTTTCCTGCTGCCGTCGTGTTGGCCGCATTGGTGGTTGCCTCTTCGTTTTTGCCGGTCCCGCGAACATTCATCGTGTTCGGTGCCGGTGCTGCGTTCGGCTTGCGCTCTCTCGTCGTCATTGTTCCAGTCGCCGCGGCTGCATCCGCTCTGGCCTTTATGTTGGCGCGCTCCGTTCTGCGCGGCTGGGTGGAGCGGCAGACCGAAAAACGCGCGGCCTGGCGTCTCATTGCCCAGGCCGTCGATGACGAGGGCTGGCGCATCGTCGCACTGATGCGGTTCGGCGGACCATTGCCCAATTCTGTGCAAAATTATCTGTTCGGTTTGACAAATATCGGACTGCTCCCGTTCGCCCTGGTCACTTTCGTGTTCACGCTGCCGCAGATCGTGCTTTACGTGTATCTCGGTGCGTCCGGACGGGCGTTGTTGTTCGATGATGGACCAGTGCCGCTCAACCGTGTGCTGATTGCCATGGCCCTGGTCATTGTGCTCGTCATCCTGTTGCTGGTGTCGCGCCGCATTCGCGCGATCCTTGCGTGCAAGACCGGCGTCATGACGGCAGAGGCTGCCAGCAGCTAAAGCCATCGCTTGCGTCGCTTGAAGCTCTTCAGATTCTTGAAGCTCTTGCGCTGGTCGCCGGCGCCACCGAGATAGAACTCCTTCACGTCCTCGTTGTCGCGGAGTTCGTCAGCGGTTCCGTCGAGCACCACCTTGCCCTGTTCCATGATGTAGCCGTGGCTTGCCACCGACAGCGCGGCGCGCGCGTTCTGCTCGACCAGCAGAATGGTGACGCCGAGATCGCGGTTGATCTTCTTGATGATGGCGAACACCTCTTTCACCAGCAGCGGCGACAGTCCCATGGAGGGTTCGTCCATCAGGATCATCTTCGGCCGCGCCATCAGTGCTCGCCCGATCGCCAGCATCTGCTGCTCGCCGCCGGAGAGATAGCCGGCGAGGCCGGTGCGCTCCTTCAGGCGCGGGAAGTAATCGTAGACCATCTCGATGTCGGTGGAGACCTCGTTGTCCCTGCGCGTGAAGGCGCCGAGCCGCAGGTTTTCCAGCGAGGTCATGTCGGAGACGATGCGGCGGCCCTCCATCACCTGGAAGATGCCGCGGCGGACGATCTTGTCGGGATCGATGCCGTCGATGCGCGCGCCATCGAACAGGATTTCGCCGCGCGTGACTTCGCCGTCTTCGGTTTTCAGAAGGCCGGAGATCGCCTTCAATGTGGTCGACTTGCCGGCACCATTGGCGCCGAGCAGCGCGACGATCGCGCCCTTCGGCACCTCCATGCTCAACCCGCGCAGCACCAGGATCACGTCGTCATAGACGACCTCGATATTGCGGATGTCGAGGAGGGGGACGGTGGCGGGCGCTGTTGAAACTTGCGCGCTGGTGTCGATAGCTGTCTGCATCAATGACGCTCCTGAGATCGGCTGGTGCCGACCTCTCCCCGCTTGCGGGGAGAGGTCGACCCGACGTAGCGCAGCGAAGCCGGGGCGGGTGAGGGGGACTCTCCACTTGCTCCGAGCCCGCGGCGGCTCCCCCTCATCCGACGCGGACTACGTCCGCGCCACCTTCTCCCCGCCTAGCGAAGCTCCGCTTCGCCGAGCGGGGAGAAGGGAGGACTACCACCCATGCCATTCCGGCTTGCGCGGCAGCTCCACGGTCTTCACCTTCTCGAGCTTGATCGTGCCCTTGGCCATCAGGTCGTTGAGATCGCCATCGGTCGCGCCGGAGACCTTCGAGCGATACAGGTCGACCTTTGTGGTCGGGCGGTGATCCTTGTCGGTCCAGGTCGAGGGATTGCAGACGCCTTCCATGCCGGCCGGTACCCAATCCTTCTTCTGGTAGAAGCCCTTGGCGACGTTCTCGCCGGTAGCACCGCCGTTCTTCGCGGCCCAGTCGAGCGCTTCCTTCATGTAGAGCGAAGTGCAGACCGCCGCGATGTAGTGCACCGGGCGATAGATCTTGCCGGACGGGTCGGAGATCTTGGAAATCTCCTGCACCGTCTTCATGCCGGGCGCGTTGCCGCCCCAGCTCACCGCCGTGCGCAGCGGGAAGATCACGCCGTCGGCAGCATCGCCTGCGGCCTTTGCGGCGTTCTCGTCCATGCCCCATACATTGCTCATGAACTGCACGTCGACACCCGCCGCCTTGCAGGCCTTCATCACCGAGATATTCGAAGCTGCGGTGTTGCCGAGATAGGCGTAGTTCGCGCCGGCGCTCTTCAGGCTGAGGCACTGTGCGCTGTAGTCACCGGGCGCCAGTGCGAAGACCAATGGCGGCAGGACGTCAAAGCCGAGTTCGGCGGCGAGCGCTTCACCAGCCGCTTTGGGCGCGTTGGGGTAGGGATGATTGGCGCCCATATGGACATATTTCGGCTTGCCCGACTTGCCCTTGGACTTCCAGTCCTCTGCGGCCCAGGTCAGTTCGGCGCGCAGCGCGTCCGAATAGGACGGGCCGTAGAAGAAGTTATACGGCGCAGGCTTCGCCTTGCCGCCGGCGCCGGTCGGGTCGGTCAGTGCCGCCGAGTAGGAGCCTGAGATGTCCGGGATCTTGTCCTGCGCCAGGAAGCCGGTGAGCGCCTCGGTATCCGCCGTGCCCCAGCCCATGATCGCCGCGACCTTGTCGGCGCCCGACCACTTCTTGTACAGCGCGATGGCGCGCGGCACCTGATAGCCATAGTCGTTGCTATCGAGATTGACCTGCTTGCCGCCAATGCCGCCGTTCTTGTTGATCCAGGCGTAGGTATCGACCACACCCTGGCCATAGGGCGTGCCGACGTCGGACGTGCCGCCGGAATAATCGGCGAGGTGGCCGACGGCGATCTGCGCCTGCGCACTGGCGGATGCGCCCGCGATGAGAAGGGCAATGGATGCGGACGTTAGAAATGTTTTCATCGTCATGAGCATTCTCCCGTTGGATTTTATATTTTGTCGTTTCGTCTAGTCCGTCCCGTTCTCAATGCGAGAACGGGTAGAGTTTCCAGTAGGTCTTGATCTGCCGCCAGCGATGCGCGAGCCCGTCGGGTTCGAACACCAGGAACGCGATGATGATGAGGCCGATGGCGATCTCGCGCAGAAAGGTCAGGTTGTTGTTGAGCGACAGCGCCTTGTCGATGACGCCGCCCTTCAGCTCCATGCTGATCCATTCCATCGCTTCCGGCACCAGCACGACGAAGGCCGTGCCCATCAGCGTGCCCATGATCGAGCCGGTACCGCCGATGATGACCATTGCAAGGAACAGGATCGAGCGCTCGATGCCGAAACCCTCGTTGGAGACCACGAGCTGGTTATGCGCGTACAGCGCGCCGGCGATGCCGGCGAAGAACGCCGCGAGGCCGAAGGACAACGTGCGATATTTGGTGAGATTGATGCCCATGATCTCGGCCGAGAGATAGTGATCACGCACAGCCACCAGCGCGCGGCCGTCGCGCGAGCGCATCAGGTTGGTAACCAGCAGATAGCTCGCCACCACATAGGCCAGCACCACATAGAAATACTGCCGGTCGCCGCGCAGCATATAGTCGAAGATCGAGAACGCTTTGGCCGTCGCCGGCACCGAGCCGCCGCTGAACCAGTCGGCGCGGGAGAAGAAGTCGAGCAGAATGTATTGCGCGGCCAGCGTGGCGATAACGAGGTACAGCCCCTTCAACCGCGCCGCCGGCAGGCCGAAAATGAGTCCCACGATGGCCGTTACCACGCCGGCGATGGGAATCGAGAAAAACACCGGGATCGGATAGTTGTTGGAGATATAGGCCGAGGTGAAAGCGCCGAACAGGAAGAACGCGGCGTGGCCGATGGAAATCTGGCCGGTAAAGCCGACCAGGATGTTGAGCCCCAGCGCCGCGATGCCGTAGATGCCGATCATGATCAGCTGGCTGAGCCAGTATTCGCTGAGCAGTTGCGGCGCGAAGCAGATCAGCACCACGCCGAGGATCGCCGCGTTGCGGCTGGTGGTGGTTGGGAAGATGGTGGTGTCGACCGCATAGCTGGTGCGGAAGTCGCCGGCCGGGATGAGGGAGGGACTGGCCATGATGCTTACACCCGCTCGATGTCTTTGGTGCCGAACAGGCCGTAAGGCTTGATCATCAGGATGATGATGAGCACATAGAAGGGCGCCACTTCATACAGATTGCCCCAATGCAGATATTCGCTGTCGATGAACTGCGCGAAATTCTCGAGGAGCCCGATGATGATGCCGCCGACCACCGCGCCGCCGATGGAGTCGAGGCCGCCGAGAATAACCGCGGGAAACACCTTGATGCCGTAGATCGACAGGCCCGATGATACGCCGTTGACCACGGCAACCACCACGCCAGCGACGGCGGAGACCATGGCCGAGATTGCCCAGGCCATCGCGAATACGGTTTTGACGGAAATGCCCAGCGATTGCGCCACCTGCTGGTTGAACGCAGTGGCCCGCATCGCGAGGCCCCATTTCGAGACCTTGAAGAACCACGCCATGCCGATCATCATCGCGACGGAGACAACCAGGCTCATCACATACACGGTTTGGATCTGTAGGCTACCGATCGTCACCGACTGGCTGGTGAAGACACGCGGGAACGGTTGCGGGTTGACGCCATAGATCCATTTCAGTGCCGCCTGAAATACGGCGGACAGCGCGATGGTCACCATGATCACCGAGATGACCGGCTCGCCGACCAGCGGCCGCAGGATCACGACCTGGATCAGGATGCCGAAGGCGAACATGAACACCAGCGTCATCGGCATGCCCAGCCAGAACGGCACCTGGTATTTGGTCAGCAGCGTCCAGCACACCCAGGCGCCGATCAGCAGCAATTCGCCCTGCGCGAAGTTCACGACCTGCGTCGCCTTGTAGATCAGCACGAACGACATCGCGACCACGCCATACAGCGTGCCCACCACGAGGCCATTGACCAGAAGCTGGAGGAGGAACTGCGTGTTCATGCGATGGCCGGAGTGCTAACCTCTCCCCGCTTGCGGGGAGAGGTCGGCGCGGAGCGCCGGGTGAGGGGGAGCTTCCACATGCGCAAGGCCAATGCGGTCAGAACCACACGTGCCAGAAGGCTGCGGCGAGATTCGACCGATGCCGAGAATGCGCTTTGGTATCGCCTTCGCGCACGTTCCTTGGACGGGCACAAGTTTGTGCGACAAGAGCCGATCGGCAACTACATCGTCGATCTGATCTGCCGGGAGCGGTGCCTGATCGTGGAGGTGGATGGTGGGCAACACGCTGACAATGTGCGCGATGTTGCCCGTGACCAGTGGCTGGTCGAGCATCATTACCGGGTGCTCAGATTCTGGAACCATGATGTCTTGGACAATATCGAGGGTGTTGTCGAAGTCATTGCGACGGCGCTTGCGGAAGCTCCCCCTCACCCGGATCGCAAGAGCGATCCGACCTCTCCCCGCAAGCGGGGAGAGGTTAGCTAGAACCGAGACGCCGCAGTTTCTTAACCTCCCCCCGCTTGCGGGGAGAGGTCGGCAGGCGCGCGTTAGCGCGCGTGCCGAGTGAGGGGGGCGCTCAGCGGAGTGCTGACCTATCGAAGCGCGAAGACCCATCATTCCGCCGCCTCCATGCGCCGCGCGCTATCCCGCGCCATGTCCACCACAACCAATCGCGTGCGGATGCGCTGCGACGTGCCGTCCTGGAAACGGATCGTTGTGTCGACGGGGATATCCCGCGCGCCACCATAGATGCCGTCGATGATATCGGCGTATTTCTCGTTGATGACGCTGCGGCGGACCTTGCGGGTGCGGGTCAACTCGCCGTCGTCGGCGTCGAGCTCCTTGTACAGCAGCAGGAATTTGGCGATGCGCTGCGCGGGCGGCAGTGTGGCATTGACCGTCTCGACTTCCTTGCGGATCATCTCATAGACCTCCGGGCGCGACGACAGGTCCGTATAGGTCGTGAAGGAGATGCGGTTCTTCTCGGCCCATTTCGAGATGATCGAGAAGCGGATGCAGATCATCGCCGCGAGCGCATCGCGGTTGTCGCCAAGCACCACGGTCTCGGCGATATAAGGCGAGAATTTCAGCTTGTTCTCGATATATTGCGGGGAGAAGCGTTCACCGCGCGCGGTCTGCGCCAGATCCTTGATGCGGTCGATGACGACGAGTTGCTTGTTGCCGTTGAAGTAGCCGGCATCGCCGGAATGCATCCAGCCATCGCGTAGATCGGCAGCGGAGGCCTCGGGCGATTTGTAATAGCCGAGGAACATATTGGGGTGCCTGACCACGATCTCGCCGACGCCCTGCACATCGGGATCGCGGACTTCGATCTCGATGCCGCTGCCCATGGCGATGCCGGTGGTGTCGGGATCGACGGCGTCTGGCGGATGCAGCGTGAAGGCGCCGAGCGTTTCAGTCTGGCCATACAGCGTGCGCAGCGGCACGCCCATGGCGCGGAAGAATTTGAACGTATCGGGGCCCAGTGCGGCGCCGCCGGTAGCGGCCGAGCGCAAGCGTGTGAAGCCGAGACGATCACGCAGGGCACGGAACAGCAGCGTATCGGCGACGGCCGAGCGCTTGCCTTGCGCGAGTGCGGATAGGCCGGATTTCATGCCGAGTTCATACAGGCTCTGCTTCAGCGGCGATGAATCCATCACCCGCGCGCGCACGTCAGCCGCGATGCCTTCCCAGACGCGCGGGGCGAACAGCACGAAGGTCGGCGCGATCTCGCGAAAATCGTTCATCATGGTGTCGGCTTGCTCGACGAAGTTGACCTTCATCCGGCTCAAGAGGCCTTTGCCGAGCGCATAGACCTGTTCCATGATCCAGGGCAGCGGCAGCACCGAAACATATTCATCATCTGGTCCCTTCGGATCGAACGACAGATACACCGCGCAGTGGCCGAGCACGCGGCCCGCCGCGAGCATCGCCAGCTTGGGATTCGACGTGGTGCCTGACGTGGTGCAGAGGATCGCGACATCCTCGCCCTTGGTCGCATCGACCAGTTGATCATAGAGCCCGGGTTCGTGCGCCGCACGGTCGCGGCCCATCTGGGCGAGCCTGTCGGCCTCCAACAGCCGTGGGTCGTCGTATTTCCGCATCCCGCGCGGGTCACTGTAGACGATGTGCTTCAAAGCCGGGACGCGGTCGGCGAGGGTCAGCAACTTGTCGACCTGTTCTTCATCCTCGGCGAACACGATCTTGGCTTCGCCGTAGTTGAGGAGATAGGCGGCCTCCTCATCCAGTACGTCGCGATAGAGACCGAGGCTCATACCACCGATGGCATGCGCGGCGATCTCGGCAGCGACCCAGTCCGGCCGGTTATCGCCGATAATGCCGATGACATCACCACGCGCGATGCCGAGCTCGACCATGCCGAGCGTGAAATCCTTCACCCGGGCATGGTAATCGTTCCAGGTGAACTCCCGCCACAGGCCGAAATCCTTCTCGCGCAGCGCGATCTCTTGGCGATGTTCTTTGGCGTTGAGGCGCAGCAGCTTCGGATAGGTATCTGCCTGTTTGACGCGTCCGGCATAGTCCATCATGCGGCACTCTCCGCAGCGATAGGCGCATGGTCGGGATCGACGAGGGCTTCGTCTTCTTCACCGAGATAGGCGCGCTTGACGTGCGGATCGGCGAGCACGGCAGCCGGATCGCCCTCGGCGATCTTGCGGCCGAAATCCAGCACCATCACGCGATGGGAGATATCCATCACGACGCCCATGTCGTGTTCGATCATCATCACCGTCATCCCGTATTCTTCATTGAGATCGACGATATAACGCGCCATGTCCTCCTTCTCCTCGAAGTTCATGCCGGCCATAGGCTCGTCGAGGAGGATGAGGTTGGGCTCCAGCGCCATCGCGCGGGCGAGTTCGACGCGTTTGCGGAGACCATAGGGAAGGGTGCCAGCGGTCGCCTTGCGCACGCTCTGCAGATCGAGGAAGTCGATGATCTCCTCGACCTTGCGGCGATGCTCGAGCTCTTCCTTGCGCGCGCCGGTCAGCCAGTACAGCGAGCCGGTGAGGAAGTTGTTCTTCAGGAGGTGATGGCGCCCGACCATGATGTTGTCGAGCACACTCATATGATGAAACAGCGCGAGGTTCTGAAACGTGCGGCCGATGCCGAGGCCGGGGCGGGCATTCGGGTTGAGGCCGGTGATATCCTTGCCGTGATAGAACAGCTGGCCTTCGGTGGGGCGATAGCGGCCAGAGATACAGTTGACGATGGAGGTCTTGCCGGCGCCGTTCGGCCCGATGATCGAGAACAGCTCGCCGTCATTGACAGCGAAGCTCACATCGGTGAGCGCGCGAACGCCACCAAAGCGCAGTGACACCCCGCGCACGTCCAGAGCAACCGCCACTCAAATCCTCCCAGATACGGCGCTTGTCGCGCTCTTTATCCACGTTCCTCGGATGGTCCCGAGCCTATATCGCCCGGTCACGCTAAGCCATTCTACTAATGACCTTTCGCGGTGGTCTTCCCTACGTCAAATCGGTATCCTGAAATGTCTCGCGGCGGACAATCTGCCTGCCAATTTGTCGCGCGAGCGTTCTTTTGCGCTGCAACATTCGAAGTGAAGCCGGACCCTATGATTGCTGCAGATCATCTCAAGCGCATCGCGGCCTGGGCGCGGGACCTGAACGAGAAGGAGATCGAGGTCGCGCGCGCCGGCATCGTCGAGAAGTCGTTCAAGGCGAATGAATTCGTCTGCATGCGCGGTGACCAGTTCGAATACTGGACCGGCGTGGTGAGCGGTCTGGCGAAGATCGGCACCATCTCGCGCAGCGGCAAGGAAGTCAGCATCACCGGCCTGACGGCCGGTGCGTGGTTCGGCGAGGGCAGCGTGCTGAAGAACGAACCGCGACGTTACGACATTGTCCCGCTACGCGACTCCAAGCTGGCATTCATGGAGCGCCCGGCATTCATGTGGCTGTTCGAGAACAGTGTCGGCTTCAACCGCTTCCTGGTTTCGCTGTTGAACGAACGGCTCGGTCAGTTCATCGCACTGACTGAATATGGCCGCAGGCTCGATTCTACCGGGCGGCTCGCGCGCTGCATTGCCTCGCTGTTCAACCCGATCCTCTATCGCGACGCGGCCCGCCATCTGGACATCACCCAGGAAGAACTCGGAGCCATTACCGGCATCTCACGGCAGAAGGCCAACCAATGCCTGCAGACGCTGGAGAAGGAGGGTCTGCTGCGGCTCGAATATGGCGGCGTGACAGTGGTCGATCTAGAGAAGCTGGGCAGCTACGGTGATTAGGGATTCCCTCGCCCCGCTTGCGGGGAGAGGGTGGCGTGGACGAAGTCCGCGACGGGTGAGGGGGAGCCGGCGAGTGAAACACTGGCTCCCCCTCACCCGAAGCCTCGCTGACGCTCGGCCCCGACCTCTCCCCGCAAGCGGGGCGAGGTAAGGAAGTCGGCGCTTACACTTCCAGCCATTCCCTGCGCACGGCGTCATTGGCCTTGAGTTCGGCGGGCGTGCCTTCGAACACGATACGGCCGTGGCCCATCACATAGACCCGGTGCGAGATGCGCAGCGCGATCGAGAGCTTCTGCTCGACCAGCAGGATCGCCACGCCGCGGCGCGCGATCTCCGCGATGAGGTCGCCGACCTGCTGGACGATGATCGGTGCAAGGCCCTCGGTGGGCTCGTCGATCATCACGAGTTCAGGATCGCCCATCAGCGTCCGGCAGATCGTCAGCATCTGCTTCTCGCCGCCGGACAGCACGCCCGCTGCGGTATCGGCGCGCGCGGCGAGGTTCGGAAACATGCCGAGCATGTCATCGAGCTTCCACTTGCCGGGATGACGCGGATCCTTGATCCCCAGCATCAGGTTCTGCCGCACCGTGAGGCCCGGAAAGATGTCGCGATGCTCCGGCACATAGCCGAGGCCGAGATGCGCGATCCTGAAGCTCGGCAGGCCGGCGATATTCGTGCCTTTGAAGGTGATCGTACCGTGCGGCGGCACTTCGCCCATGATGGCCTTCACGGTGGTGGAACGCCCGACGCCGTTGCGGCCGAGCAGCGAGACCACTTCGCCGGCATCGATATGCAGATCGACGCCCTGCAGGATGTGGCTCTTGCCGTAATAGGCGTGCAAGTCCTGAACTTGGAGCATCACGCCACTTCCTCGCCGAGATAGGCTTCCTTGACCTTCGGATTGCCGCGGATTTCCTCCGGCGTGCCCGAGGCGATGATCTGGCCGTAGACGAGAACCGAGATGCGGTCAGCGAGGCCGAATACCACGCTCATATCGTGTTCGACGATCAAAAGCGTGCGTCCTTCAGTGAGACGTCGGATCAGCGCCACGGCGCGTTCGGTTTCGGCATGGCTCATGCCGGCGGTGGGCTCATCCAGCAGGATGACGTCGGCGCCGCCGGCAATGGTGATGCCGATTTCGAGCGCGCGCTGTTCGGCATAGGTCAAGAGACCCGCGGGCACGTCGCGGCGCGATACCAGGTTGATATCCTGCAGGATCTGCGCGGTGCGGTCGCGCACCTCGGGCAGGTTGTCGACATTCTTCCAGAACGCGTAACGATGGCCGGTGGCCCACAGTACAGCGCAGCGCAGGTTCTCCCACACGCTCATCTTGGCGAAGACGTTGGTAACCTGGAAGCTGCGCGACAATCCGCGCCGGTTGATCTGGAACGGTGGCAGGCCGGAGATCACCTGGTCGCGCAGCAGGATGCTGCCGACTGATGGCTTCATATAGCCTGATATCAGATTGAACAGCGTCGACTTGCCGGCGCCGTTGGGACCGATCAGCGCGTGGCGTTCGCCTTGCGCGACCGTCAGGTTGACGTTGCGGATCACGGAGGTGATGCCGAAGGTTTTCTCGACGCCGCGCAGCTCGATGGCGGTGCTCATGCGGCCACTCCCTTCTCGCGCGCGGCGGTCAGGGCATCGTCCCAACTGCCGGCGACGCGCGCCCAGGTCTTGCGCGCGATGATGAAGCCGCCGATCAGCAGCACGGCGGCAACGGCCCAGATCGCAGGGTTCGCTGCATCGAATGGAATCCCGAACGCCTTGATGTGTGAATCCTCGCCGGGATTGACGGTGAAGTGGACGGTGGTCTCGATCGCCAGCATCAGGCCGGTGATCATCGCCAGCGTCGGTACGAAGGCGACGAGATAGCTCGGCAGCACACGGCTGAGCGTGCCGCCTTTCAGCAGCGGTCGATGCATCATCAGCAGTCCGGTGATGCCGCCGGGCGCGAACATCACCACGGCGATGAAGATCAGGCCGAAATAGAGCTGCCAGACCTGCGTGAGATCGGAGAGGCCGAGCGACAGCAGCGTGACGAAGATCGCGCCGACGATCGGGCCGATGAAGAAGCCGACGCCGCCGATATAGGTGGCGAACAGCACGGTGCCGGATTGCACAGCGCCGAGATAGGCCGAATTGGCGATCTCGAAATTGATTGCGGCCAGCGCGCCCGCTATGCCGGCGAACAGGCCGGAGAAGCAGAAGGCGATGTAGCGGATGATGTGCGGATCGTAGCCGACGAATTGCACACGCTCGGGATTGTCGCGCACGGCGTTGCACATGCGCCCGAGCGGCGTGCGGGTGAGGGCATACATCGCGATGACGGCAATCAGCGTCCAGGCCGCGACGAGATAATAGATCTGGATCTGCGGGCCGAAGCTCCAGTCGAACAGACGAAGCACCTTCGTGCGGTTGGCGGAGACGCCGGCTTCGCCGCCGAAGAAGGTGCGCAGGATCAGTGCCGAGGATGCGACCAGTTCTGCGACACCGAGCGAGATCATCGCAAAGGCCGTACCGGAGCGCCGCGTCGACACCCAGCCGAGCAGCATGGCGAAGACGAGGCCAGCTGCGCCGCCGACCAGCGGCACCAGCGGCAGCGGGATCGCGAACTTGTTCCTGGCGATGATGTTGATGGCGTGGATCGCCAAAAAGCCGCCGAGGCCGTAATAGACCGCATGGCCGAACGACAGCATGCCGGTCTGGCCGAGCAGTATATTGTAGGACAGCGAGAAGATGATCGAGATGCCGATCAGGCTGAAGGTGGTCAGCGATCCGCCCGACGAAAACAGTTTTGGCAGCACCAGCAGCGCCAGCGCGGCGCCGATCCAGATGCCGTAGAACTTCAGCCGGTCGGAGGCGGCAGGGCGGGGCGGCGCGATGGTTGCCGGAATTTTGGCGGTGGCGTCGCTCATGTGTCGCGTGTTCCCAGCAGGCCCATCGGGCGGAAGATCAGGATCAGCACCAGCAGCAGATAGGGCATGATCGGTGCGATCTGGGCGACGGTGACGTTCCAGATATCGGAGAGCCAGGTGGCGGCATAGTCGGGGCTGAGCGGGCCGAAGGCGCCGGCCAGCGAGCCGTTCATCGATACGGCAAAGGTCTGCACGAGGCCGATCAGCAATGAGGCAATGAAGGCACCGGGCAGCGAGCCGAGGCCGCCGACCACCACGACGACGAACAGGATCGGACCCAGCAGACCGGCCATGTTGGATTGCGTGACCAGTGCCGGGCCTGCGATCACGCCGGCGACGGCGGCGAGCGCGGTGCCGACGCCGAACACCAGCATGAAGATGCGCCCGACATTGTGTCCGAGATGGCCGACCATATGCGGATGGGTCAGCGCCGCCTGCACGATCAGGCCGATGCGCGTGCGCTTCAGCACCACCAGCAATCCGATAAAGATCACGATGGAGACGACCAGCATGAAGATCTTGAAGGCCGGGTAGTTGGTGGAGAACAGCGTGAAGGCCGGGAAGTCGAGCAGCGGCGGAACGCGGAAATCGACCGGGCTCTTGCCCCAGATGATCTGCACGATCTCCTCGATGGCGAAAGCAAGCCCGAAGGTGAACAGCAGCTCGGCGACGTGGCCGTTCTTGTGAACGTGACGTAGGCCGTAGCGTTCGACGGCGGCGCCGAGCGCGCCGGCCAGCAGTGGCGCGAGGATCAGCGCCGGCCAGAAGCCGAACCAGCGGCTGATCTGGAAGCCGAAGAATGCGCCGAGCATATAGAAACTGGCATGGGCGAAGTTCAGCACGCCAAGCATGCTGAAGATCACCGTCAGGCCCGAGGCCATCAGGAACAGCAGCATGCCGTACAGAACGCCGTTGAGCGTGGAAATGACGATCAGTTCAAGCACGAAGTATCTGCCTCTCGGGTGAGGAGTGTGCCGGAGTGCGGCGGCGTCTTAACCTCTCCCCGCTTGCGGGGAGAGGTCGGATTGCGCAGCAATCCGGGTGAGGGGGAGGCAGTGAGTGAAACTGAGAGTCCCCCTCATCCGTCCCGAACTTGCTCTGCAAGTTCGGTCCACCTTCTCCCCGCAGGCGGGGAGAAGGCAGGGCTTACGGCCGTTCCATCTTGCAGGTGGTCGGCAGCACTGTCTGCGGCGTGTCGATCTTCGCGGCCAGCTTCCAGCCCCAGCCGGTCTTTTCCTCGTCGAACGGCTCCTTGTCGGTGCGCTCGCCGAACGAGGCGATATACATCGGCTGGAAGAACTGATGGTCGTCCTTGCGCATATTGCCCTTGCCGCCGTCGAACACCTCGAACTCCATGCCTTCGAGGGCAGCAGCCACCTTCACCGGATCGAGCGACTTGGCTTTCTCGGCGGCCGCGGCGAACATGCGCATTTCGTTCACAGCGCGCGGATAGAACAGGCTGAAGTCATACTTCGCGCGCAGTGCCTTTTCGAACACGTCGGCCGAGGCGTGGCCGAGATTCGGAATGCCTTCGGCGATCTGGAACACCTGGTGGTTCAGGCCGGCCTGCTTGATGGCGGTCGGGCCACCGGTACCGCCGGCATAATAGGTGAACCAGCTCACCTTGAGGCCTGCGTCAGCGGCAGCCTTCAGCAAGAGGGCAAAATCCTGACCCCAGTTGCCGGTGATGACGCTGTCGGCGCCGGAGGCCTTGATCTTCGCGATGTAGGGCGCAAAGTCGGTGATCTTCAGCAGCGGATGCAGCTCGTCGCCGACGATCTTCACGTCGGGCCGCTTGGCGCCGAGCATGGCGCGCGCCTGACTGCGCACCGACTGACCGAACGAGTAGTCCTGATTGATCAGGTAGACGTTCTTCACCGCAGGCACGGTCTTGATGTAGTTGGTGAGCGCTTCCATCTTGATGTCTGAATTGGCATCCCAGCGGAAATGCCAGAAGCTGCATTTCTCGTTGGTCAGAACCGGATCGACAGCGGCATAGTTGAAGTACAGGACTTCCTTGCCGGGATTGCGGTCATTGAACTTGGTGACGAAATCCGACAGCGCACCGGCGACCGACGAGCCGTTGCCCTGGGTGATGTAGCGAATGCCGCCATCGATCGCCTTCTGCGCCTGGATCAGGCTTTCCTGCGGATTGGTCTTGTTGTCGAGGGGGACGATCTCGACCTTCTTGCCGAGAATGCCGCCCTTGGCGTTCAGCTCATCGGCGAGAAACTGGAAGGTCTTGAGGCCGACTTCGCCGACGCTGGCGCCGCCGCCGGAGAGTGGATCGATATAACCGATCTTCACGGTCTCCTGCGCCATCGCCGTGCCGCCGAGCATCGGCAGCGCAATGGACGCAATGAGGGCTAGTTTGCGCATGGTGTTTCTCCCTGGAAGCATTTGTGCTGGCCGTTGTCGCGACGCCGAATCTTTTGATCCATCCGTCGCTGGCCTTATGCCGGGAGTGTGAGCCATGGCGGTAGAAGCTGCAAGCCTCACTTGCAGCCTCACTTGGTCGTAGGCGCGGCCTTCGCTTTCTTGGATATCGCAGCGTCGCCAATGATTTCCGCGGCGCGCAATTCGTCGATTTCGGTGGCACTGAGGCCCAGGATATCGCGCAGGACTTCCTCATTGTGCTGGCCGAGCGTCGGCGCCAGCCGGGTGATCGGGTAGGGCAGTTTTGCACTGCCTTCGCGATAGGCAACGGAGGGCAGTAGATGCGGGCCCATAAATACCTTGGTCACGGGCTGCCAATGTCCGACTGCGAGCAGGTGCGGATCGCCGGCGAGGTCCAATGGCAGTCGCGCGGTACCCGCGGGCACGCCGGCGTCCTGCAGCGTCACCATGGCCAGATCCGGTCGCACGGTCGTCGTCCAATGCCGGACCGCGACCTCGATACGGTCTTCCTCGGCGCGGCGGCCCTCGGCTGTGGCAAGTGCAGCATCTTCAGCCAGGTCGTTGCGATGCATGACCTTGCACAGCGCTCGCCATTCGTCGTCGCTGCGCACGGCAATGGTGATCCACTGATCTTCGCCGAGACAGGGAAAGCAACCGTTCGGCACGAAGCGCGGATGCCGGTTGCCGATGCGCGGGCCGGATTTGCCGGTGGCGGATTGCTCGATGACCGAGGGTGCGACAAGAGGCAGCAGGGCTTCCGTCGCACTGAGATCGATGTGTTGGCCGAGGCCGGTATTCTTCTGATGCATGAAGCCGAGCATCAATGCCGCCGCGGCACTGACGCCGCCGAAGGGATCACCGAGCGCGGCATGCAGCATGGTCGGCGGATCGCCTTCGCGGCCGGTGACAGATGGCAGGCCTGAGGCCTGTTCAAGCGTCGAGCCATAGGCGCGCACGCCGCTCCATGGACCGGTCATGCCGAAGGCGGGCATGGTTACCACGACGAGACGCGGATTGATCTTGTGCATGGCTGCAGCATCAAGGCCCATGCGCGGCAGCACGTCGGCGGCATAATTGTCGATCACCGCGTCGGCGCCCGCGAGCAGTTGTTTCAGCAGCTCCTTGCCGCGCGGATTGGTGAGATCCAGCGTGATGCCGCGCTTGTTGCGGTTCATCTGCTGAAACCAGTAGATCTTCTCGTAGGTGCGTTCTGGAAAATACGGGCCGCGTGGATCGGTGCCGCGAAACCAGTCCGGATACTGGCAGGACTCCACCTTGATGACGTCGGCGCCGAGATCGCCCATCTGCCGTGTTGCCGATGGACCGGCCCAGCCCATGGTGAGATCGATGATGCGCAGGCCTTTCAACGGCTGCGGATCGTCAGGTGTTGCCTGCCGCGTGGCCACGCGCTGATGCGCAAGCAGGGCGTCGATTGTGTCATCGCCGGCAAATGGCGCGCGGCCATTCGGTTTCGGCCGCGAGCCGGTGAGCGTTTGCGGCAGCACCGGCGCATCGAATGATGCCGTTCCAATCTCGACTTTCGCGAAGGCGCCGCGATCGCGGTAGTATTGCTGCTTCAGCAGCGTCTCCATGTCCGGCACGACAGCGAGCGGAAGACGCAGCTTGATGCCCATCTCGAACCATTCGTTTGCGCTCTTGTGCATCAGGATGGGCTGGAAGATATCGAACAGCGCCTTCGAATTATTGGTGCGCGCGAGACCGTCGTTGAACTGCGGCTCTGTCTCCAGTTCGGGAAGGCCGAGCATCACGCAGAATGCAGCCCATTGCGCCGGTGTCACGACGGTGATGCCGAGCCAGCCGTCTTTGGTTGGAAAATTGCCGACGGGATAGCCGCGGCCGAACCGGTTGATGGCCATGCGGGGCCGCGTGAAGCCGACTTCCAGCGCGAGTCCTGTGTCGAACTCGCTGATCTGCAGCATCGCCTCATGCGCGCTGACCGCGAAACGTCGTGCGCCGGTGTTGCGACCATACATGCCGGCCAGCGTCGGAATGAAAGCGGTGAGGCCGGCCATGACGGCGATCTGGCCGTCGCGCGGCAGCACAGGCGGGCCTTCCTGCGCACCGACCAGTTTCACACTGCCCGAGAGACTGCGGCAGACGGAGTCCGTCGTCTGATAATTGCTGTAGAGCCCGTGTTCGCCGAACCACGAGATCGCGGTGATCGCGAGGCCCGGTTGCTCCTTGCGCAGATCATCATGCGTCAGGAGTGAGTTCGGAATCTCCGAAGGCGCGCGCGCGTCGATCAGCAGGTCGCATGTCGCAAGTAATGCGCGGACACGCGCGACATCATCGGCCTTATCGAGATCGGCAATGACACTGCGCTTGTTGGTATTCAGCCAGGCGAAATATCCGCTCTCGCGGCGGCCATCGCCGGCATCGACGAGCGGCGGGTATTGCCGCGCAGAATCGCCGCCCGGCGGTTCGATCTTGATGACCTCGGCGCCGAAATCGGAAAACAGTTTGCCGCAGTAATCCAGCGTATCGCCGGATCCGATTTCCGCGACACGCAAATCCGATAATGGCAAGTTTGGCATTTCCGCCCGATCATTTTTTTTATGTGTCGGGGCATCATGTCGAGATGTGTGCGGGCGTCAAGTCATTCGGCGCGCGCTGCAGCCTTGTCGAGCGCAATCGACATCGCCGAGATCAGCGGCTTCATGAAGAACGCATCATTGGCCGGAGTGATGTCGGCTTCGAGGCCGTACGATTTCAACTCGTCCGACACGACGGGACCGACCGATGCGATCGGTGTCTTTGCAAGTGCACTGCGCAATTGATCCTCGCGGCCATGCGTCTTCGCAGCATCGACGAGACGACGCACCTGACCCGAACTCGTCAGCGCGATGGCATCGACGCGGCCCGCTTCCATTTCGTCGATGGCCGAGAGGATGTTCGTTTCAGCGGCCTTGGAGTCGTAGATGTAAGGCAGCACGGTATCGACCTCGGCGCCGCAGGAGGTGATCGCTGATATCAGAACGCTGTGGTCCTTCTCGGGATAGAGCTGCAGGCCGAGGCGATGGCCTTTGAGATCGAGCCGCGACAGCATTTCGGCGACGCCTTCGGAGGTCGGCTTCTCGGTGGTGATGTCAGCCTCGAGGCCGATCTCGCGCAAGGCGCGCCCGGGCTTCGGGCCGCGGGCGAATTTGCGGGATTTGCCGACTGCGGCGATGAACTCTTTTTCGATGCCGCGTTGACGCACGATTTTCATCATCCGGCGAAGCCCTTCGCCGGTCATTAAAACGAGGTCGTCGAAGGGGTTAGCGATGAACCGGCTAATCCAGGCCTCAACCGGGACGGAATCCGGCGCGTCCTCGATGGTGAACATCGGACATTGCAGCACATTGGCGCCCTGTTCGGTCAGCAGCCGGGAGAATTGCGCTTCCTCGCGCGTCTCCAGGATCAGGATGCGGTAACCGTTGAGCTTGTCAGCCATCTCTGTTTTCTGCCTGTTTTCGCACGTTAATTCGCTGGCAATGACGTCCATATTGCAGCGCGCAATTGGATTGGCGCAAGGCCGCCGCGGATGATAGAGCAGGGCCTCAATTCCGGTTCACTTGAAGCAGATCAGCCCGTCCCATGTCCCATCAATTCGTCCTGACCCTGTCCTGTCCAGATCGCCCCGGCATCGTGTCCGCTGTATCGACCTTCCTGGCCCATAATGGCCAGAATATTCTCGATGCCCAGCAGTTCAACGATGTCGAAACCGGGCACTTCTTCATGCGCGTGGTGTTCAACGCCGCCGACGTGAATGTCGGTCTGGCGGCGCTGCAGACCGGCTTCGGGGCCATTGCCGAGCGCTTCAAGATGGACTGGCAGATGCGCGACCGGGCGACGCGTCGCCGCGTCATGCTGCTGGTGTCGAAGTCCGATCACTGCCTCGTCGATATCCTGTATCGCTGGCGTACCGGCGATCTCGACATGATCCCGACCGCGATCGTCTCGAACCATCCGCGCGAAGCCTTCAAGGATCTCGATTTCGGCGACATCCCGTTCCACCATATGCCGATCACCAAGGAGACCAAGCGCGAGCAGGAGCAGGCGATCTGGGATCTGGTCGGCACGACCGAGACCGAACTCGTGGTGCTGGCGCGTTACATGCAGATCCTGTCCGACGAGATGTCGGCGAAACTCTCCGGCAAGTGCATCAACATCCATCATTCGTTCCTGCCGGGCTTCAAGGGCGCACGGCCCTATCACCAGGCCCATGCCCGCGGCGTCAAGCTGATCGGCGCCACCGCGCATTACGTGACCAGCGATCTCGACGAAGGTCCGATCATCGATCAGGACGTCGAGCGCATCAGCCACCGTGACACGCCGGAAGAACTCGTGGCCAAGGGCCGCGACATCGAGCGCCGCGTGCTGGCGCGCGCCATGCGCTATCACCTTGAGGATCGCGTGATCCTCAACGGCATGAAGACCGTCGTCTTTATGAACTGAACGAGGCGCCGCGCGAAATTCGCGATCAGCGAACGGCTTCTGCAGAGGGCGATGTGGCGGGGTCCGGCCCGGTCATGGCGCCGGATTGCTGCTGCTCGTGCCGCTTCGCATAGGCTTCGTATTCCGGGCTGCCCGGACGCGGCGGCGCATCGGCGGGCAGGCCGCCAGCCCATGCCGGGATCAGGTCGGCCATGCCGCCGGCCATGAATGAACTGATTGAGCCGCAACCGCCAAGGCTGCAGGACAGCAGCACGAGACAAACAAAAGCGGGGACGCGGCGGGCTACTGGCATGGCGGCAACATCATTTGAGGGGGTCTGCGGAATATAGCAGATCTGCGACGGGTTTTGCCGACAATTGAAGGCAAATCAATGGTCGAATATTACCGAGCGTGGCCGGGCGGCCTCAGTGCGCCGGCAATCCGGCATCGACCATGGACTGGACGACCCGCGGACTCGCCTCGAGAAATACCGAGCTGGCGTTCCTGCTCGGCGGCGAGACATTGAGCGCCGTCGTCCCGGGCCGCAGCCTTAGTCCCTCTTGCATGGCCGTCCTCGCCTCCTCGAACCGGCCCGATCTCTGGTAACCGGCAGCGAGCAGCATATGCGAGCGGCCGCTCGCCGGCGTGATGGCGATCGAGCGCTGCAGCCAGGGTACCGCCTCCTCCCCGCGCCCCATCAGCAGGTTTGCCCATCCCGCACCAAGCAGCCACGTCCAGCGCGAGGCTGGCGGCGTGTCGTAGCGGTCGGCCTGGCGGAATGTCGCGAGCGCATCGTCGAAGCGGCCGACATAGATCTGCCCGAGGCCGATCAGGTAGAGCGCAGCCCCGTTCCACGGATCGAAGCTCAACGCCTTTGCGCAGGTGACGAGACTTTCCACGAAATGATTGGTCACGCTGAGGAAGCGGCAATAGGCCTCGAGCACGGGAATCGAATTGGGCTTCGACCGCAACGCCTGCTTGAGCGTCGCGCTGGCCTTGGCCTCGACCGCGACTGCTTCGTCCGGGCTGAACCAGACCATCTGGATGCCGCGCATCTGCAGCGAGGCAAGCGCGACGGCGAGATCGACATTGTCGGGATCCTCGGTGAGCGCCTTTTCCAGCATCGATTGCGCCGCGCCAAAGCGCTCGCGCGTCGTTTGGTTGATCGAGGCGAGCGCCTGCTCGACGGCCACCTTGTCGCCGCCCGCCGACGATCCGCGGGCCGGGGAGGGCGCCGCGCTCCGCTCCAGCATGTCGTTGAGGCGGCGGGCAAGCACATGTCCGACGCCCGCGACGAGCCGGGACTGTTGAAGCTGCACGTCCGCCTCGTCAGCATTGACTGAAGCCACAACGACCGACTGAACCTCGCCGGTGCCCGCCTTGATGATGCGTGCCCGCAGCGTCCAGGACTGATCGCTATGCTGCAGTTCGCCGCGAATTTCGTAATCGGATGATGCGGCCGGCGCGGCGGTGTGTTCGACGCCAACCAGCGCCGCCGATCGCGGCGCAACCACGCTGATGTTCTGGATCTTCGCAAAACCGTCTGTGAGGCGGCCGGTGACCTCTGCCGCCATCATCGCACCGCGCGAATCGTTGCTGGCGTCAACGATCGGCATCACCGCGATCACAGGCGGCGTTCGCCGGAACAGGAGGTCCGGCTTCAACACCGGCGCGGCCACCGCAAGCCCCGCGATCACACCGAGCCCGACCACTGCGGCGATCATGGCCCGCCGGCTGAAACCGAAGATGGCGCGCTGCGACCTCGCCTGTATCGGGACATCTTCGGCCGGCGCCGCAGGCCCTGCCTCCACAGCCCGGGTGAGCGGGGGCGCCTCGGTATGCGCCGTGACCTCCGGCCCGGCCTCAACCTCCGCCGTCAGCAGATAGCCGCCGCCGGAGGCGAGCTTGATCAGCTCCCGCCGGTCGTCGCCGAGCGCCGTGCGGAGCTCGCGGATGCACTGGAAGAGGTTGTCCTCGCCGACATGGACATTCGGCCAGATCGCCTCCATCAGCGCCTGCTTGCTGAGGATGCGGCCGCCGCTGGTGGCGAACAGCCGCAACATCTCGAAGGTCTTCGGCCGGAGCTTGATCGCAACGCCATCGGGCCCTCGCAACTCCGCGCGCTGCTGATCCAGCTCGAAGCCGGCGAAACGAAGCACTGCATCCCCCAAAGCGTCTTTCCAACCCGGCTCATATAGCGGAAGTCTGTCGAAAATGCCCGAAAATCGGGTCTGAAATGCAAATATCAGAAATTTTCAGAAAGTTGCCGACCCCTTATCAGGACGCCGCCCCCCAGCCGATGAGAAGAGTCGTGTCGAAGACGAACTCGCTGACTCGCGATGGGGACGTGATGAGTAAAGATTGTTTCGGAGCGATCCGCCGCTTGCGGGCCGCGTTGCTGACGTCATCGGCTCTGGTCATGGTTTTGGGGCCACTGGCTACCGGCCCCGCCCGGGCCCAGGATGCGACCTGGCTCGCCAATCCGGGCTCGGCCGACTTCTATACCGGCAGCAACTGGAGCCCGAACAGTGTGCCGACCGGCACCGCAACGTTTGACACCTCGGCGACGACGGCGCTGACGCTTGGCACGGCCGGCAGCATCGGCGGCTGGACGTTCAATGCCGGGGCCTCGGCCTACACATTCGACGTCACCGCCGATCAGACCTTCACCGGCGCCGGCATCGTGATCAATGGCGGTAGCGCGACAATTAATTTTAACTCCGGCACGAACTCCTTCCAAGGCAGCAGCACAGCCGGCAACGCAACGATCACCAACAATGCGGGTAGCACAATCGAATTCCGCAACAGCAGCACCGCAGGCTACGCGACCATCACCAACGCCGGCACCGTTACTTTCATCGACAGCTCGACGGCCGGCAATGCGCAATTGATCAACAACGGCACCGGCGCCGTCTTCGATTTCTCAGGCAGCACTGGCCCGAACAGCGACAACAAGCTCAGTGCCGGCTCGATCGCCGGCAATGGCACCTTTGCGCTCGGCGCCAATGAACTGACGGTCGGCGTGAACGACCTCTCGACCGAGGTGAGGGGCGTCATCGCCGGTACCGGCGGCTCGCTGGTCAAGACGGGCGACGGAACGCTGACATTGTCGGGCACGAATACCTATACCGGTGGCACCATCATCAACGGCGGCACGCTGCAGCTCGGCAGCACCAGCCGTGTCGGCACCATTCTGGGGACGGTTACCGTTGACGGCGCGACCATATTCGATGTCGTTAACGCCGACACCAGCGGCATCACCAGCATCTCGAACAGCGGGAACACATATTTCCGCAACAGCACCAGTGCCGGCAGCGCCACCATCACCAACAACGGCAGTCTTCTGCTTTTTCAAGACACCAGCACGGCGGGCAGCGCCACCATTAACAACAGCGGCCTTCTGTATTTCTCCGGTAGCACGGCGGGCAGTGCCAACATCACCAACAATCTCTCCTTGAGTTTCTTCAGCACCAGCGCGGCGGGCAGCGCTGTCATCACCAACAGCGGCGCGCTGAGCTTGTACGACACCAGCACCGCCGGCAGCGCCATCATCACCAACAACGTCGGTGGCGAAGTGACTTTCAACAACGCCACCACGGCCGGCGACGCCACAATCACAAACAACAACGGCGGCTTCTTGAAATTCTACGACACCAGCACGGCGGGCAGTGCCAACATCACTAACAACTACGGTCTTGACTTCTACAGCACCAGCACGGCGGGCAGCGCCATCATCACCAACAACAGAGGCATTGGCTTCTACGACGCCAGCTCGGCCGGCAGCGCCACCATCAGCAACAGCGGCGCCCTGGGGTTCGCCGGAACCGGCACGGCGGGCAACGCCAACATCACTAACAACAACAACCTTGTCTTCGGCGGCACCAGCACGGCCGGCAGCGCCACCATCACCAACAGCGGCACCCTTGGCTTCAACAACGCCAGCACGGGCGGCAGCGCCACCATCACCAATAACGGGACCTTACAGTTCTTCGACAGCAGCACGGGCGGCGCAGCGCGCCTCATCAATGGCGCAGGCGGTACGATCGACGCGTCGACTCTGTCGGCCGCCGGCATGGCGGCGGGCTCGATCGAAGGCGCTGGCACGATTGCGCTGGGATCGAAGGGCCTGCAGGTGGGCGGCAATAATCTGTCGACGACGTTCTCCGGCGTACTGCAGGATGGCGGCCTCTTCGGCGGCACCGGCGGTTCACTCATCAAGACCGGCACCGGCACGCTGACGCTATCCGGGATCAATGCCTACACCGGCGGCACGACCTTTGCCGGCGGTGCGGTCAGCGTTTCGTTCGACGCCAATCTGGGCGATGCGGCCGGCGGCCTGACCTTCAACGGCGGCGTCTTGCAGGTGATGGGGACGACATTCAGTTCGACCGCGCGGACCATCACCTGGGGGGCGGACGGCGGCACGTTCGATATTGCCAACGCGGCCAACAATTTCACCGTGGGCCAGACGCTCAATGGTGGGCAGTTGACCAAGTCCGGCGCAGGCACACTGACACTTGCGGCCGCCAATACTTTTACCGGCGGCCTCACTATGAACAGCGGCACGCTCAACCTCGGCGCCATGACGCAGACCACCGGCGCGCTGACGCTGGCGGGTGGCATGATCGCGAATGGTACGCTGACCGGTTCGGCCTTCAACACGCAGAGCGGCACGATCTCGGCGGTGCTGGCCGGCAGCGGCGCGGTGACGCAAAGCGGCGCCGGCACCACGATATTGTCCGGCATCAACACCTATACCGGCGCGACGACCGTCAACGGTGGCACCTTGAGCGTGAACGGCTCGATCCTGACATCGAGCGGCGTGACCGTGAACAGCGGCGGCACCCTCGGCGGCAACGGCATCGTCGGTAACACGACGATCAATGGCGGCACGCTGGCGCCGGGCAATTCGATCGGTCTTCTGACCGTGCAGGGCAATCTCGTTCTCACGGCGGCGTCGAGCTACATGATCGAGGTCTCGCCTGCCAATGCCGACCGCGTCAACGTGACGGGCACCGCCAACCTTGGCGGCGCCACCGTGAATGCCAGCTTCGCGGCAGGGACTTACGTCGCCAGGCAATATACCGTTCTCAATGCCACGGGCGGCCTCGGCGGCAGCACCTTCGGCTCCGTCGTCAACACCAATCTGCCGTCGGGCTTCAAGACCAGCCTGAGCTACGACGCCAACAATGCCTATCTCGATCTCAAGCTCGACTTCGTCCCGCCGCCAGACACTGGCCTCGGCGGCAACCAGTCCGGCGTCGGCAACGCGCTGGTCAGTTATTTCAACCGCAATGGCGGCATTCCGCTTGTCTATGGCGGGCTGACCGCCACCGGGCTGACGCAGGCATCCGGCGAGACCGCGACCGGCGGGCAGCAGACGGCGTTCAACGCCATGACCCAGTTCATGGGATCGATGACCGACACCTTTGCGGCCGGTCGCGGCGGCGCTGCGCCGGGCGCGATCGGATTCGCTGACACCAACGCTGATGGCTCGACGGCGAAGAGCCGCGCCGCGCGCGACGCCTATGCGATGTTCACGAAAGCCCCGCTGGCGCAGGGCTATGACCCGCGCTGGAGCGTGTGGGCCTCGGGCTTTGGCGGTTCGCAAACCACCGACGGCAACAGTGCTGCCGGTTCGAACACATCGACCAGCCGCATCTATGGTGCCGCCGTCGGCGCCGACTATCTGATATCGCCCAACACCGTCGCCGGTTTCGCGATGGCCGGCGGCGGCACCAGCTTCAGCGTGACGGGGGGCGGCTCCGGCCGCTCCGACCTGTTCCAGATCGGCGGCTTCGTGCGCCACACCATCGGCTCGACCTATCTGTCCGGCGCATTGGCCTATGGCTGGCAGGACGTCACGACGAATCGCACCGTGATGACGGATCAATTGCAGGCGCGCTTCAACGCCAGCACGTTCTCCGGACGTTTCGAGGCCGGCAACCGCACCGTCA
The DNA here is from genome assembly GCF_034044155.1 of Tardiphaga sp. 42S5. NCBI lineage: Bacteria > Pseudomonadati > Pseudomonadota > Alphaproteobacteria > Hyphomicrobiales > Nitrobacteraceae > Tardiphaga > Tardiphaga sp. 42S5. The sequence goes on from NZ_CP139027.1 coordinate 3,175,659, forward strand.
CCTCGTGGTTCGGCGGCCTCGGTCTGACGCCCTATGCCGCCGCTCAGGTCACCGCCATCGCGCTGCCCGCCTATGCCGAAACCGCTCTCAGCGGCAGCAACGCATTTGCGCTCAGCTACGCCGGCAAGACCGTCACCGACACCCGCAGCGAACTCGGCCTGCGCACCGACAAGTCCTTCGCCGTCAACGATGCGATCCTCACGCTGCGCGGCCGCGCCGCCTGGGCGCATGATTTCAATACCGACCGCGCCGCATCGGCGACGTTCATCGCGCTGCCCGGCGCGTCGTTTGTCGTCAACGGTGCAGCAGCGGCGCACGATTCCGCGCTGACAACGGCGTCGGCAGAGATCGCATTCACCAGCGGCATCTCTCTCGCCGCCACCTTCGAGGGTGAGTTCTCGCAGGTGACGCGCAGCTATGCCGGCAAGGGCGTGGCGCGTTATTCCTGGTAGGCCTACGCGCTGCCGCCGCATCACATATGGCCCACGCTCCGTCCCTCACCCTGCAGGGGACGGATTGATCGTGCTGCCATCAGGCGCGCACAGCTCCGCGCGCTCCGGGTCGCGTTCAAAACCGGAAAAGCGTGGCACCGCCCCCTCCAACCGGCAGCTGATCCCGTTTCGTGCCCCGGGCACCCCGGAAAGTGCGCCCAACCCCACCGGCGCACCGAATATCAGAAAAATTTCAGAATCTCTCGGCCGCAATATCAGGATTTCCCGACCGGAAATGACAGAAATGGTCAGGGACAATACGAGGAGTCGTGCCGAAGCGGACTGCGATGCCGGACGGGCGCCGCGAACCTCTATCGACCGGGGTAAAAGATGTTCGGTGCACATTATAATTATGTCGGACTGCGGAGCGCCAACGGCAAACGGCTGCGAGCTGCACTGTTGGCCACGACAGCGCTGGCGGCCGTGGGCACCCCGGCGGCGGCCCAGGATGCGACCTGGCTCGCCAATCCGGGCTCAGGCGATTTCTACACCGGCAGCAACTGGAGCTCCGGCAGCGTGCCGACCGGCACCGCCACGTTCGGTACCTCGGCGACGACGGCGCTGACGCTGGGCACCGCCGGCAGTATCGGCGGCTGGACGTTCAATGCCGGGGCCTCGGCCTACACATTCGACGTCACCGCCAATCAGACCTTCACCGGCGCCGGCATCGCGATCAACGGCGGTAGCGCGACAATCAATTTTAACGCCGGCACCAACAATTCCTTCCAAGGCAGCAGCACGGCCGGCAATGCCACGATCAACCTCAACGGCAGCGGCCTGATCTTTCGCGACACGAGCACGGCTGGCAATGCCGTCATCACCAACAGCAGCGGCGTCCTCCAGACCATCGACACGGCGTCGCTGGGCAGCGCGACGATCATCAATAACGCCTACCTTTACCTCCAGAACAGCAGCACGGCCGGCAGCGCGACCATCGTCAACAACTCTAATTTCGATCTCTACTACAGCAGCACGGCGGCAAACGCGACGATCACCAACAACGGCTCCATGCAACTAATAGCTGACGCGTCCGCCGGCAACGCGCACATCACGAACGCCAGCACCGGCACGTTAGGGATCTATAATAACTCCACGCTGGCCGACGCCACGGTTATCAACAACGGACTGATGACTTTCGTCCAGCAATCGACGGCCGGCAATGCGACGATCACCAACAACGCCGGTGCGACGATCCAATTCCGCGACTCCACCACCGCGGATAGCGCGACCATCACCAACGCCGGCACAGTGTCCTTTGTCGCAGGCTCTTTCAGCAACACCTCGACGGCCGGCAACGCGCAATTGATCAACAATGCGACCAACGCCATATTCGATTTCTCCGACACCGCCGGACCGAACAGCGACAACAAGATCAGCGCCGGCTCCATCGCCGGCAACGGCACTTTCTCTCTCGGCGCCAACGAGCTGACGGTCGGCAGCAACAACCTGTCGACCGAAGTCACCGGCGTGATCGCCGATGGCGGCAACGCGGGCGGCACCGGCGCCTCGCTGGTCAAGATCGGCACCGGCACGCTGACTTTGTCCGGCACCAACACCTATACCGGCGGCACCACGATCACCGGTGGCCTCATCAATTTCGCCAATGGCGGCAATTTCGGCACCGGCAATGTCACGCTCAATGGCGGCGGCCTGCAATGGGCGATCGGCAGCACCACCGACATCTCCAGCCGCCTCAACGCCATCGGCGCCAACGGCGCGACGTTCGATACCAATGGCAATGACGTCGTCTTCGCGACCGCGTTGACCGGAACCGGTGGTCTGACCAAGACCGGCGCCGGCATCCTCGATTTGACCGGTACCAACACCTATACCGGCGGCACCACGATTACCGGCGGCCTTATCAACTTTGCGGGCGTCAGCAATTTCGGCAGCGGCAATATCACGATTAACGGTGGCGGCCTGCGATGGGGCGGCAACTCGACGGACATCTCCAGCCGTCTCAATGCCATCGGCGCCAACGGCGCGACGTTCGACACCTTTGGCCACAACGTCACCTTCGCGACCGCGCTAACCGGCAGCGGCGGGCTGACGAAGACGGGCATCGGCACACTGACCTTGACGGCGGCGAATACCTATACCGGCACGACGACCATCAGCGGCGGCACACTTGCAATTTCGGGGAGCCTCGCCTCGAGCACGATTGCCAATAATGCCGAACTGCATTTTCGTGACAGCGGCACCGCCGGCAGCGCTGCGATTACCAACAACGACACCGTGTTGTTCACCGACACCAGCACGGCTGGGACCGCCGCCATCACAAACAATTTCGAACTCTACTTTCAGAACAGTAGCTCAGCCGGCGGCGCCGTCATCGCTAACAGCGGCACCCTGAATTTCAACGACACCAGCACGGCTGGCAATGCCGCCATCACCAACAACAGCGGCGGCACCCTGGGCTTCAACTTCGCCAGCTCGGCCGGCAGTGCCACCATCACCAACAACAACTTCCTTGGCTTCTACGGCACCAGCACGGCCGGCAGCGCCACCGTCGTCAACAATACCGGCGGCAATACCTTTTTTGAGGACAGCAGCGATGGCGGCAGCGCGCGGTTTATCAACAATGCCGGCAGCACGTTCGATATCTCCGGTCTGACGGCGTCGGGAATGGCCGCTGGCTCGATCGAGGGGGCTGGCAGCCATCGCCTCGGCGGGAAGACGCTCACCGTCGGCGGCAACAATCTGTCCACCACCGTCAGTGGTGTCATCGCCGATGGCGGCAACAGCGGCGGCACCGGCGGCGCGCTGATCAAGACCGGCACCGGCACGCTGACGCTGTCGGCGACCAACACCTACACCGGCGCGACGACCGTCAACGGTGGCACGTTGAGCGTGAACGGCTCGATCCTGGCGTCGAGCGGCGTCACGGTGAACAGCGGCGGTACGCTTGGCGGCAACGGCATTGTCGGCAACGCGACCATCAACGGCGGCACATTGGCGCCGGGCAATTCGATCGGTCTTCTTACCGTGCAGGGCAATCTCGTTCTCACGGCGGCGTCGAGCTACATGATCGAGGTCTCGCCCGCCAATGCCGACCGCGTCAACGTCACGGGAACAGCGACGCTGTCAGGCGCGACGGTGAATGCCAGCTTCGCGGCGGGGACTTACGTCGCCAGGCAATACACCATCCTCAATGCCACGGGCGGGTTCGGCGGCAGCACCTTCGGCTCCCAGATCAACACCAATCTGCCGTCGGGCTTCAAGACCAGCCTGAGCTACGACGCCAACAATGCCTATCTCGACCTCGCGCTGAACTTCATCCCGCCACCCAACACCGGCCTCAGTGGCAATCAGTCCGGCGTCGGCAACGCGCTGGTCAGTTACTTCAACCGCAATGGCGGCATTCCGCTGGTCTATGGCGGACTGACCGCCACCGGGCTGACGCAGGCTTCCGGCGAGACCGCGACGGGATCGCAGCAGATCGCCATGGGTGCGGCGACGCAGTTCTTGGGATCGATGACCGACGTCTTTGCAGCAGGTCGCGGCGGCACGGCGCCGGGCGCGATGGGATTCGCCGACGAAGGCAATGCCAGCGCCTATGCATCGACAGCGAAGAGCCGTGCGGCGCGCGATGCCTATGCGATGTTCACCAAGGCGCCGCTGGCGCAAGCCTATGATCCGCGCTGGAGCGTGTGGGCGTCGGGCTTCGGCGGTACGCAGACCACCGATGGCAATGCGGTCGCCGGTTCGAACACATCGACCAGCCGCATCTATGGTGCCGCCATCGGCGCCGACTATCTGATATCGCCCAACACCGTCGCCGGTTTTGCGATGGCCGGCGGCGGCACGAACTTCAGCGTGACGGGCGGCGGCTCCGGCCGCTCCGACCTGTTTCAGATCGGCGGCTTCGTGCGCCACGCCATCGGCTCGACCTATCTGTCCGGCGCACTGGCCTATGGCTGGCAGGACGTCACCACCAACCGCAGCGTGATGACGGATCAGTTGCAGGCGCGTTTCAGCCCCAATACGTTTTCCGGACGTTTTGAAGTCGGCAATCGCACCGTTACGTCATGGCAGGGCGGGCTCGGTCTCACGCCTTACGCCGCCGTCCAGTTCACCGCCGTCATGTTGCCGGCCTATGCGGAAACCGCTGTCGCCGGCAGCAGCGCCTTCGCGCTCAGCTACACATCCAAGACCGTCAACGACACCCGCAGCGAACTCGGCCTGCGCACCGACAAATCCTATGCGGTCGGCGATGCGCTGCTGACGCTGCGCGGCCGCGCGGCCTGGGCGCATGATTTCAACACCGACCGCGCCGCATCGGCGACGTTCATGTCGTTGCCCGGCGCCAGCTTCGTCGTGAATGGCGCAGCGGCGGCGCGTGATGCTGCGCTCACCACGGCCTCGGCCGAGATGTCATTCATCAGCGGCATCTCGCTCGCGGCAACCTTCGAAGGCGAGTTCTCGGATGTCACGCGCTCCTATGCCGGCAAGGGCACCGCACGCTACAGGTGGTGATCGAACCTGCCTCACGGGTGGCGTCGGCCTGATCGTCGTGCAAGGACGCCAACGGGTTGTGACTTTCCGGCAACATTGCCGGTGAATCACCTGCCGAACCGATCATTTTTGGGTGTCGCGCGTCGCGTTGCGCAAAATGCGACGACGGCGCGGTTCCATTGTGGCAGGGTCCGCTCCGATACACGGCCTCGCCGCGCCGTTGTGCGTCGAACTGTAACGGGATGGCGGATGGCGATGCGGATTCTCAACCAGAGCCTCGGGACGGCGCGCTGGTTGCGGGCCATTTTACTGGCGTCGTCGGCGCTGGGCCTGGCGCCCTTTTTGGCGGCGCTGCCGGCGGCGGCGCAGGACGCCACCTGGCTCGCCAGTCCCGGCAGCGGCAACTTCAACGACGCCGCCAACTGGGGCCCGGCCGGGGTACCAACAGGAACGGCGTTCTTCGGCACCTCCACCGTGACCGCGCTGTCATTTTCGGCCGGTACGACCCTCGATGGCTGGACCTTCAATGCCGGGGCGTCGGCCTACAGCTTCACCGGCGGCCCGGGTGTCCTGTTCACCGGCGCCGGTATCGCCATCAATGGCGGCAGTGCCACCATCGTCAACGGCAGCTCGATCTACTTCTTCAACTCCAGCACGGCCGGCAGCGCCACCATCACCAACACCAACGCCGGCTTTATGTACTTCAGCGACACCAGCACGGCCGGCAGCGCTACCATTGCCAACAATTGGTTCCTGCAATTCTCCAACACCAGCACGGCCGGCAGCGCCGCCATCACCACCAACAACGCCCTGAACTTCTTCAACTCCAGCACGGCCGGCAACGCCACCATCACCAACAACTACTTCCTTACATTCGACAACTTCAGCACGGCCGGTAACGCGGCCATCGCCAATGGCGCGGCAGGCACCACGGATTTCAGCAGTTCGGCCGGCCCCCTTGGCGACAACAAGCTCAGCGCCGGCTCGATCAGCGGCGGCGGCATTTTCTATCTTGGCCAGAACGAATTGACGGTCGGTGGCAACAACCTCTCGACCAACGTCACCGGCGTCATCGCCGACGGCGGCGGTGTCGGTGGCACCGGTGCTTCGCTGGTCAAGACCGGCACCGGCACGATGACGCTGTCGGGCACCAACACCTATACCGGCGGCACGACCTTTGCGGGCGGCACTATCAGCGTTGCGCAGGATGCCAACCTCGGCGGTGCAGCGGGGGCGCTGACCTTCAATGGCGGTGTCCTCCAGATCACCGGCACGACATTCAATTCGACCGCACGCACCATCAACTGGGGTGCGAGTGGCGGCGGCTTCGACATCGCCAATGCCGTCAACACATTCGAACTCACCCAGGACCTCACCGGCACCGGCGGTCTGATCAAGCGCGGCGCCGGCACGCTGCTGTTGTCCGGCACGAACGACTACAGCGGCGTCACCTCGATCGAGGCCGGCACGCTGCAACTGTCGCCGTCCGCGGGCATGCCGAGCATGAACAGCCGCCACGACATCGCTGCCGGTGCGGTGCTCGATCTCAATGGCAGCCTGTTCGCCGCCATCGGCTCGCTCTCCGGCGCCGGCACGGTGACCACAACGGCCGGCGATGCCCGGCTGGTCACCGCGATGGACAGCACGACATCCACCTTCGCCGGCATGATCAAGGATGGCGCGGCCGGGAAGGTCGAGGTCTGGGTCGGCGGCTTTGGCAGCACGGGCACTGCGATCTTCACGGGCGCCAACACCTATACCGGCGGCACCATCGTCTGCGACTGCGTCACGCTGCAGCTCGGCAATGGCGGCACCACCGGCTCCATCATCGGCGATGTCGATAATGGGGGCACGCTGATCTTCAACCGCTCCAACACATACACATTCGCCGGCGTCATCAGCGACAGCCTCGGCACCGGTAAACTGATCCAGGCCGGTCAAGGCAACACCATCCTCACCGGGCAGAGCACCTATACCGGCGAGACCATCGTCAATGCCGGCACGCTCAGCGTCAACGGTTCGATCGCGTCGTCGTCGCTGACCACGGTGAATTCAGGCGGCACGCTCGGCGGCAGCGGCTTTGTCGGCGACACGCTGATCAATGGCGGCGTGCTGGCGCCGGGCAATTCGATCGGCACGCTCAATGTCAGCGGCAGCCTGACGATGACGGCGGCATCGACCTATCTGGTGCAGATTTCCGGAGCATCATCCGACAAGACCATCGTCACCGGCACCGCGACGCTGGCCGGCAGGGTCGCGGTCGATCCGCTGGCGCGCCTCACCGCGACGACGACCTATACGATCCTGACTGCCGGCACGATCAGCGGCAGCTTCGACACCACAACCGTGCTCAACAGCTTCGCGCGCAATGCGCGGCTGAGCTATGTGGGCAACGCGGTGCTGCTGACCCTCGATCCCGGCCTGCTCAGCCCGAACCTGCCGGACAGTGCCGGCCGCAATCAGAAGGGCGTCGCAACCGCCATCGACAATGCGCTGATGAGCGGCGGCACGATGCCGGGCCAGTTCAACGCGCTGTTTGCGCTCACCGGCGACGCGCTGCGCAACGCGCTGACGCAGGCCTCGGGCGAGACTGCGACCGGATCGCAGCAGACGACGTTCAATGCCATGACGCAGTTCATGGGCATGATGACCGATCCGTTCAGCGCGGGCAGGAGCTTTGATACGCCGGGCGCGATGGGATATGCGGCGACGCGCAAGCCGCACGATGCCTTTGCGATGTTGACCAAGGCGCCGCCGCTGGCGCCATCATTCGAGACACGCTGGAGCGTCTGGGCGTCGGGCTTCGGCGGATCGCAGACCACCGACGGCAATGCGGCGACGGGATCGAACACCGCGCGCAGCAGCATCGGCGGCACCGCCGTCGGCGCCGATGTGCTGTTGTCGCCGACCACCATCGCCGGTTTCGCGCTTGCGGGCGCCGGCACCAATTTCTCCGTGGCCAATGGCGGCAGCGGTCATTCGGACATGTTTCAGGCCGGCGCCTTCGTGCGCCACAGCGTGTCGTCTGCCTATATCACCGCCGCTGCCGCCTATGGCTGGCAGGACGTCACCACCGACCGCATCGTGACGGTTACGGGCCTCGATCGCCTGCATGCCCAGTTCAATGCGAATGCCTATTCGGCGCGGGTCGAAGGCGGTAATCGCACAGTGAGTTCATGGCTCGGTGGCGTCGGCGTGACGCCCTATATCGCCGTGCAGGTGATCGCATTCGACCTGCCGTCCTATGCGGAAACCGTCAATGGCGGCGCCAGCACCTTTGCGCTGAACTACGCGGGCAAGACAGTGACATCGACCCGCAGCGAGCTCGGCCTGCGCACTGACAAGTCTTTCGCCGTCAACGATGCGATCCTGACGCTGCGTGGCCGCGCGGCATGGGCGCACGACTTCAACAGCGATCGCAGCGTGGCGGCGACGTTCCAGTCGTTGCCTGGCGCATCGTTCACCGTGTCCGGCGCAGCGGCGGCGCATGATGCCGCGCTCACCACGGCCTCGGCCGAGATGTCATTCATCAGCGGCCTGTCGCTCGCGGCAACCTTCGAAGGCGAGTTCTCGGATGTCACGCGCTCCTATGCCGGCAAGGGCGTTGCGCGTTATCAGTGGTGACGAGTAGGGCGGATTACGGCTTCGCCTAATCCGCCCTACGACCTGCTATTTCCTGATAGCCGGGATATCGGTAACTAACTGCCCGAACCACCTTCGGTTGCGATAGGCTATCTGTGATTCGTCGCTCGGCTGATGCCAGCAGGCGTGGACATCCGGGCCGGGGACAGCGACTTGAAAAATTTGCAGGTGACGATGCGCGGCGACACGACGCGCACGGGCGTTGCCTTGCGGGCATCGCTGTACGGCAGTCGCCATCACCTCAAGCCGAAGCTTTCGTTCGCCGCGCTCGCCGCGATGTTGCTCGGCACGGCATCGGCGCTGGCCGACGGCGGAGCCGGCGGCAACAGCGCGGCGGCCGGGTCGACTCTTCCCTCGCCGTTGACCGTCGGCGGCGCCGGCGGCAGCGATGGCGCGGCTGGCGGTGCCGGGGGGTCTAATGGCCTGTGCAGCGCCGGCGGTGGCGGCGGCGGTGGCGGCGGCGCCGGTGGCGGGGCCGGCGGGACCGGCGGCAGCACGCCCGCTGCGAGTGGCGGCGGCACCGGCGCGGCCGGTGCAAGCGCGGTGGGTCCTTCCTGCGGCGGTGGCGGCGGTGGTGGCGGCAATGGCGGCGCCAATGGACAGACCGTCGCCGGGCCGTCGTCGCTCAATTCGATCATCGCCGCTGGCAGTGGCGGCAACGGCGGTGCCGGTGGCAATGGCAGCGGCAATGGCAGTGGCGGCGGCGGAGGCGGTGGCGGCGCGGGCGGGAACGCCGTGTCGGTCACCGGCGCCAGTGTGATCACCCTCACCGGCGCGGCATTCCTGACCGGTGGTACGGGCGGCGCCGGCGGTGCGGGCGGACAGCTTCCTGCGGACGCTAATCTCCCCGCCATCGGCCTGGGCGGGCGTGGCGGTGACGGCGGCGCCGGCATCGCCTTCACCACGGGCGGCGCAACCTTGCTCAACGGTGGCACGATCCAGGGCGGCACCGGCGGCGTGGCCGGGCAGAATCAAGTCAATTCGCAGGGATATCTGGGCAGCGCCGGGCTCGGCGGCGCCGGCGTCACCGGCGCCGATCTCACCATCGTCAACAGCGGCGTCATCGCGTCGGGCCGTGGCGGCAACAATGGCGGCCTCGGCAACGCCATCGTCTTCACCGGCGGCAGCAATGCGCTGACCATGTCGGGTGCGGCGACACTCACCGGCAATCTCGTCATCGCCTCCGGGCTGATGACACTGGCGCAGACCGGCGCGAGTTGGACCTATAACAATGCGATCACCGGCGGCGGTGCTGTCGCGATCAGCACGGCCGCCGGCACGACGGTCGCGCTCCAGGGTATCAACTCCTATAGCGGCGGCACGACCGTTACGGTGGGCAGCACGCTGGCGATCAACAATTCGCAGTCCATCGGCACCGGCGCCCTGACGCTCCAGGCCGGCGGTACGCTGAATATGACGGCGCCCGGACTAAGCATCGACAATGCGATCCGCGTCGCCGGCATGGCGTCCATCGCCACCCAGCAGGATGCCCGCATCACCGGCGCGATCGTCGACGGCATTTCGCCCGGCGGCATCATCAAGACCGGCCCGGGGATGCTGATCCTGTCGGGCACCAGCAGCTACAGCAATCTGACGCAGGTCCAGAGCGGCATCCTGCAGGTCGACGGTTCGATCGCTGCTTCGAGCCAGGTCTCGGTGCTCAGCGGCGGTGTGCTGCAGGGCACCGGCACGGTGGGCAAGTTGCAGGTCGAAGATGGCGGTACTTTCAAGCCGGGCCTGCTCTACCTGCCGGGCTTTCCAGCCACGCTGCCGTCGATGACGGTGGCGGGCACGATCGGCTTTCAGCCGGGCTCTACCTATCTCGTGCAGGTCAACCCGAATGGCGTGACCTCCGTCAATGTGTCGGGCACGGCGTTTCTCGGCGGCACGGTGAAGATTGCCGCGGCGTCGGGATGGCAACACTGGACGATTATCGAGCCCATTCTGCATGCGGCCGCGCTGAATGGCACGTTTACCGGCGTCAGCGCGCCGGCCGCCTTCACCAGCAGTCTCAGCTACAGTGCCACCGACGTGACGCTGACGATCACCGGTGGCTTCGCCAGCGATGTGATCCTGTCGCGGAATCACGCGGCGCTGGTCGCCGCACATGACAGCTACTTGTACCAGGGTGGGGCGCGGCCAGCGCGCTTCGACGCGGTGCTGACCCTGAGCGGCAGCAATCTCACCGCCGCGCTGACCCAGATTTCCGGCGAGACGCCGACCGCGACGTATCAGGCGGGGCTCAACGCGGCGACGCAGTTCATCGGCGCGATGTCCGATCCGACCATTGCCGGCCGCGGTGGCAACGCGTCGTCGGCGATGCCTTACGCGGAGGGCGACGCAACGGGCTCTTACGCGGCCAGCGGCAAAGGCTCCGCCCGCGATGCCTTCGCGATGATCACCAAGGCGGTGCCAATCGTTCCCGCATTCCGGCCGTTCTGGAACGTGTGGGCCGCGGGCTTCGGCGGCACCCAGACCACCGACGGCAATGCATCGGCCGGCTCGAACACGTCCACCAGCCGGATCGGCGGCGTGGCGGTCGGTGCCGACTATCATCTGTCGCCACGGACCGTCGCCGGCTTTGCGCTGTCCGGCGGCGCCACAAGCTTCAGCGTCGAAGGCGGCGGCTCGGGCCGTTCCGACCTGTTCCAGCTCGGCGGCTTCGTGCGCCACACGACCGGCTCGGCCTATGTCACGGCGGCGGCGGCCTATGGCTGGCAGGACGTCACCACCGATCGCTTGGTGGCCGTGGCCGGCATCGACCAGTTGCGCGCCAACTTCACCACCAACAGCTTTTCGGCACGGCTCGAGGCTGGCCATCGCACCGTGATGCCGTGGCTCGGCGGCATCGGGCTCACGCCCTATGCCGCGGCGCAGGTGACCTATCTCGACCTGCCGGCCTATGCCGAGACCACCTTGTCGGGGCCGACGACGTTTGCGCTGGCCTATTCTGCCAAGGGCATCACCGCACCGCGCAGCGAACTTGGTCTGCGCAGCGACAAGTCGTTTGCGATCAGCGATGCGATCCTCACCTTGCGCGGTCGCGCAGCCTGGGCGCACGACACCAACACCGACCGCTCGGCCACAGCGACCTTTCAGGCGTTGCCCGGCGCCAGCTTCGTGGTGGGCGGCGCATCGCCGGCTGCTGATGCCGCGCTCACCATGGCGGAGGCCGAGTTGCGCTTCGTCAGCGGGATCAGCGTCGGCGCGGCGTTCGAGGGCGAGTTCTCGGATGTGACGCGCTCCTATGCCGGCAAGGGCGTGGTGCGTTATCAGTGGTAGCAGGTGCCGAGGGCGCGGTGCGCTGCGCGAATTCGGTCGGCAGAAATCTGAAAATAATCCTTGACATATTTTGATTTCAGTATATATTCCCATCTACTCCGCTCCACTTGAGGGAGCGTTACCGGGACGCCGACTGGCGCGGGGTGGGATGTGGCGCCTGCGGGCGGGAGGGAGACGTTCCCTCACGCACTCGGGAGGCCTTGGGTCACCGTCCGGCCCCACTACGGGGGTCTGCCACTTATGCTGGCTGGACGTGGCATTGGTGAACGGCGGGAAACCGTCGGGATAAGCGGACTGCGGAAGTCTGCGCCTTTGCCCGGAAGAACGGTCCCAGGGACAGAAATCGCCACGATGGAGCGTCGAAAGGCGTTTCCGCGGCCTCTGCTGTCCGGCGATCCGGACACTACGCTGCGGCACTGTTACCAAGTCGCGCCTTTCGGCGCTTCATCTCCCTCATTGTCGAGGGAGAACCTTGGGACCGCCACTCCCGCGCACAGGCGCGGGCAAGGACGGCGCGTGGCCGCACTCAGCCCTGTCGTCTCACGCCGTGGTCTTGCGTTTCGATGCGGCGGGTTTGCGAACCTGCACCGCGTTGACCGCCGGTGCTTGTGCCAGCAGGCGGCCCAGCATGTCGATCAGCTTTTCGACTTCCTTCTCATCGAGGCACTCCAGCAGCACCTTTTCGCGGTCCAGTGCCAGTTCGATGATCCGGTCATGCAGCGCGCGCCCGGATTTGGTCAGGATGACGACGCGCCTGTTGTCGCCGGCTAGATCGGTTACTGTCACGCTGCCGTTATCGACCAGAGATTTAAGGGTGCGACTGACGAGACCCTTGTCGAGGTCGAAATACTGGCAAATCTGTTGTGCGGTGCACGCGTCTTCGCTGGCGAGCTTCGAGAGGATTCGCCATTCCGTGACGCCGACGCCGAATTCGCGCCGATAGGCGCTTGAGGCGCCCGCGGCGAGCTTGTTGCCTAGGAAATTGATGAGCGCCGGTACATATCGTCCATGATTGATCACCGGCTTTGTCATCTGGATACGATCTGCAATCTGAAATGAACGGAAATCGAGCGGCCCGTGAATGCTTGGCTAGACTTTAGCAGCATGCCACGATGCGTCGGAATTACGCAGTTCAACAGACCGCGTTGTGTTGTCAACCCAGCCGTTGACAGGTCAACATGGCTCCGTTATCGCGGGCGATCATCATCGCGGGCGACAGCGGATGGCGACTATGACTTCACGGCCTTGAAGAGCCGGCATCACCTACAGAGGAGGAATTAATGCTGAGGAATTTGATTTCCGCGACCGTGACCGCTGTCAGCGTGCTGTCCATCGGCGGGCTCGCGCAGGCGCAGGAGACCGTCAAGATCGGCCTGATCGTGCCGATGACCGGCGGCCAGGCTTCGACCGGCCAGCAGATCAATAACGCCATCAAGCTCTATCAGCAGAAGAACGGCGACACCGTTGCTGGCAAGAAAGTCGAAATCATCCTCAAGGATGACGCGGCGCTGCCTGACAACACCAAGCGCCTCGCGCAGGAACTGATCGTCAACGAGAAGGTCAACATCATCGCCGGCTTCGGCGTGACGCCGGCTGCGCTCGCTGCTGCGCCGCTCGCGACCCAGGCCAAGGTGCCGGAAATCGTGATGGCCGCGGGCACCTCGATCATCACCGAGCGTTCGCCCTATATCGTGCGCACCTCGTTCACGCTGGCGCAGTCCTCCACCATCATCGGTGACTGGGCCGCCAAGAACGGCATCAAGAAGGTCGCGACGCTGACCTCCGACTACGCACCGGGCAACGACGCACTGCAGTTCTTCAAGGAGCACTTCACGGCCGGCGGCGGCGAGATCGTCGAAGAGGTCAAGGTGCCGCTCGCCAATCCCGACTTCGCGCCGTTCCTGCAGCGCATGAAGGACAGCAAGCCCGACGCGGTGTTCGTGTTCGTGCCCGCCGGGCAGGGCGGTAACTTCATGAAGCAGTATGCCGAGCGTGGCCTCGACAAGTCCGGCATCAAGGTGATCGGACCCGGCGACGTGATGGACGACGACCTGCTCAACAACATGGGCGATGCAGCCTTGGGCGCCGTGACCGCGCATCTCTATTCGGCAGCGCATCCCTCGGCGATGAACAAGGAGTTCGTTGCGGCCTACAAGAAGGCCTACAACACCCGTCCGGGCTTCATGGCCGTCGGCGGCTGGGACGGCATCCATCTCGTCTATGAGGCACTGAAGAAGACCGGCGGCAAGGCCGACGGGGACAGCCTGATCGCGGCGATGAAGGGCATGAAGTGGGAGAGCCCGCGCGGCCCGATCTCGATCGATCCGGAGACCCGCGACATCGTGCAGAACATCTATATCCGCAAGGTCGAGAAGGTGGACGGCGAACTCTACAACATCGAATTCGCGACCTTCGAGGCGGTGAAGGATCCCGGCAAGACGAAGAAGTAATGCTGCGTGGAGGGAGCGCGTGTTTGGCACCGCGCTCTCCACGTCATGCCCGGGCTTATCCCGGGCATCTACGTCTTCGTTTTGGCCAAGGCATGGATGGCCGGAACAAGTCCGGCCATGACGTCGCTTTAAAATATCGATCTCACGTTTCTCTAATCACGGCTAACTCGCTTTCATGACCCTTCTCACCATTCTGTTCGACGGCGTCGCCTACGGCATGTTGCTGTTCGTGCTGGCGTGCGGGCTGGCGGTGACGCTGGGCCTGATGAACTTCGTCAACCTCGCCCACGGCGCCTTCGCCATGGCGGGCGGTTATGCCTGCGCGATCCTGGTCAATCGCGCCGGCCTGCCATTCTTTGCGGCCTTGCCGATTGCTTTCGTAGTGAGCGCTGCGATCGGCGCCGTGCTGGAGCGATCGCTATATCGCCACCTCTATACGCGCAGCCATCTCGACCAGGTACTGTTCACCATCGGCCTCGTCTTCATGTCCGTGACGGCGATGGACTACTTCATGGGCTCAGCGCAGACCTTTATCCATCTTCCGGATTATTTGCAGGGACAGATCAATCTGTTCGGCCTTGGTGTCGGTCGCTATCGCCTGATGATCATCGTGATCTGCGGATTGCTCACCATCGCATTGCAGATGATCCTGTCGAAGACGCGCTTCGGCAGCCGGCTGCGCGCCGCGGTGGACGATCCGCGCGCCGCGTCGGGTTTGGGTATCAACGTCCCGCAGGTCTTCGCGCTGACCTTCGCGTTCGGCTGCGGACTGGCTGGCATGGGCGGCGCACTTGGCGCGGAAATCCTCGGCCTCGATCCGTACTTCCCGCTGAAGTTCATGATCTACTTCCTGATCGTGGTGACGGTCGGCGGCTCGTCCAGCATCACCGGGCCGTTCCTGGCCTCGCTGCTGCTCGGCATCGGCGACGTCGCCGGCAAATATTACGTGCCGAAGCTCGGCGCCTTCGTGATCTACACCATGATGATCGTGATCCTGATCTGGCGCCCGAACGGCCTGTTTGGCCGTACGGCAGCGCGGTGAGAGCATCATGAGCGCAAACAGCACCACCCATCCCGAAGTCGGCACCTTCGCCATGGCGCGTGCCAAATGGCGTTGGCCGGAAGTCGTATTCTGGCTGCTTGCTGCCGGCTGCATCCTGCTGTTTCCGAACCGCTACCTGATCCTCACCGAGATCGCCTGGCTCGCGCTGTTTGCGTTGTCGCTGGACTTGATCCTCGGCTATGCCGGCATCGTCTCGCTCGGCCACGCCGCATTCTTCGGCTTCGGTGGCTATGCGGCGGGACTCCTCGCATTGCACGGTATCGTCACCGAACCCGTGATTGCATTGGTAGTTGCTGGTCTCGCCGCAATGGCGCTCGGCTTCGTCACCAGCTTCCTCGTCATGCGCGGGTCAGATCTGACGCGGCTGATGGTGACGCTCGGCATCGCGCTGCTCCTGCGTGAACTCGCCAACCGCTTCTCCAATATCACTGGTGGCTCCGATGGCCTTCAGGGCATCGAGATGGCGCCGATCCTCGGCCAGTTCTCGTTCGATATCTTCGGCAAGGTCGGCTTCATCTATTGTCTCTGTGTGCTTTTCGTCTTGTTCCTGCTGGCGCGACGCATCGTGCATTCGCCGTTCGGCCTGTCGCTGCGAGCGATCCGCAACAATCCGCTGCGCGCCTCGGCGATCGGCATTCCCGTCAATCGTCGGCTGATCGCAATCTACACCATCGCCGCCTTCTATGCGGGTGTTGCCGGCGCACTCTCGACGCAGACGACGGCGCTGGCCTCGCTCGATGGTTTCGCCTTCGATCGCTCCGCCGACCTGATGCTGGTGCTAATCATTGGCGGCACCGGCTATCTCTATGGCGGCTTGATCGGTGCGGTGATCTTCAAACTGCTGCAGGAGCTGTTCTCGACACTGACGCCGCAATACTGGCAGTTCTGGATCGGCGCCGTGCTGGTGGTCATCGTGCTGATCGGCCGCGACCGCATGCATCGCTGGGCGATGTTCCTGCCGCGCCTGATCGCAAGCAAGTTCAGCCGCGCCAAGACGCCGGTCGTTGCGCCGGAAGGTGAGGCGCCATGACCATCGCGCTGGAAACCGTCAATCTCGAAAAATCCTTCGGTGGGCTCCGGGTCACGCGCGATCTGTCGCTCAAGATCGAGGCCGGTGCACGCCACGCGCTGATCGGCCCGAACGGTGCCGGCAAGACAACCGTGATCAATCTTCTGACCGGCGTGCTCAAGCCCAATTCCGGCCGCATCTTGCTCGAGGGCAACGACATCACCGGGCTGCCGGTGCACAAGCGCGTGTTGCGCGGGCTGTCCCGGACATTCCAGATCAATCAGCTCTATCCCGACATGACACCGCTGGAGACGGTCGGTCTCGCTGCGTCCGAACATCTCGGCCATGGCAGCGACTGGTGGCGTCGCATGGGCACCCGCAGTGACGTCAATGACGCGATCGCGGAAAACCTCGCGCGCTTTCACCTGCTCGACGTCATGAATGAACCGACGGCGACATTGCCCTATGGCAAGCAGCGCCTTCTCGAAATCGCCGTCGCCATCGCCACCAAGCCGCGTGTGCTGCTGCTCGACGAGCCGGCTGCGGGTGTGCCGGAAAGCGAGCGCCACGATATTCTCTCGGCCGTCGCCAGCCTGCCGCGCGACGTCACTGTGTTGCTGATCGAGCACGACATGGATCTGGTATTCTCCTTTGCCGATCGCATCTCGGTGCTGGTTGCGGGCGCCATGCTGGTGGAAGGCCCGCCGGATGAAGTCGCGCGCGATCCGCGCGTCAAGGCCGTGTATCTGGGCGAGGGCGCCGATGTCTAACCTTCTCGACATCAATGACCTGCGCGCGGGCTATGGCGAAGCCGTGGTCATTCCGAAGATGACGCTGCAACTCGGCGAAAGCCAGGTGCTGGCGCTGCTCGGACGCAATGGCACTGGCAAGACCACGCTGATCAATTCCATCGTCGGCGTCACCCGCCGCTTCAGCGGCACGCTGAAGCTTGGCGGGAAGGACATCACGTCGCTGCGGCCGGACCAGCGCGCCCGCGCCGGCATCGGCTGGGTGCCGCAGGAGCGCAATATCTTCCGCTCGCTCACCGTGGAAGAAAATATGACCGCCGTGGCGCAGCCCGGACCATGGGACGTCAAGAAGATCTACAAGATGTTTCCGCGGCTCGAAGAGCGCAAGAACAATTTCGGCAATCAGCTCTCCGGCGGTGAACAGCAGATGCTGGCGATTGGCCGTGCGCTGACGCTCAATCCGCAGGTTCTGCTGCTGGATGAGCCGACCGAAGGCCTTGCGCCGATCATCGTCGATGAATTGCTGGCAGCGCTGGGCAAGATCACACGCGCCGGCGGCATCTGTTCCATCATCGTGGAACAGAATGCCCAAAAAATACTCGGGCTTGCCGATCGTGTCGTGATATTGGAACGCGGCACCATCGTGCATGATGCAACGAGTGCAGCGTTGAAGTCCGATCCTGCCGTGCTGGAGCATTTCCTCGGCGTCGCCGGCGCGGCCGGCAGCAAGAACAAACACGCGGCCGGCACACCCGGCTGATCTGCAAACCGAGCATTCTGGAGTAACGACTATGCAGAGAACCAAAGCCCCGTTCCGAGCCGACGAAGTCGGCAGCCTGTTGCGGCCCGCATCGATCAAGGAAGCGCGCGCCAAGCTGGAGAAGGGCGAGATTTCGGCCGACGACCTGCGCAAGGTCGAAGACATCGAGATCGAGAAGGTTGTGCATCGCCAGGCCTCGACCGGCCTCAAGCTCGCCACCGACGGCGAGTTCCGTCGTTCGTGGTGGCACTTCGACTTCCTCGCCAAGCTGACCGGCTGCGAACTCTATCATCCCGACACCGGCATCCAGTTCACCGGCGTCGAGACCCGTCACGACTCGGTGCGCGTGATCGGCAAGGTCGATTTCCCCGACGATCATCCGATGCTGGCGCACTTCAAGTTTCTGAAGAAGCATTGCGACACCGCGGGCGTCACCGCGAAAATGACCATCCCGTCGCCGGCAGTTCTGCATTTCCGCGGCGGTCGCAAGGCGATCTCGAAGGAGGTCTATCCGGATATCGAAGTGTTCTTCGAGGATCTCGCCAAGGCCTATCGCAAGGCGGTGAAGGCGTTCTACGACGCCGGCTGCCGCTACCTGCAGTTCGACGACACGGTCTGGGCCTATCTCTGCTCGGAAGATGAGTTGAACAAGGTCCGTGCGCGCGGCGAGGATGCCGACAATCTGCAGCAGATCTATTCGCGCATCATCAATTACGCGATCGCCGAGCGTCCTGCGGATATGGTGATCACCACGCATGTCTGCCGCGGCAACTTCCGCTCCACCTGGATATCGTCGGGTGGCTACGAGCCGGTGGCTGAAACGCTGCTCGCCGGTACCAACTATGACGGCTACTTCCTCGAATACGATTCGGATCGTGCCGGCGGTTTCGAACCCCTGCGCTTCCTGCCAAAGGGCAACAAGGTCGTCGTGGTCGGTGTCATCACCTCGAAGTTCGGTGAGCTCGAGAAGAAGGAAGACATCAAAGCGCGCCTGCAAGAGGCTTCGAAGTTCGCGCCGCTTGAGCAACTGGCCGTGTCACCGCAATGCGGTTTCGCCTCGACCGAGGAAGGCAACATCCTCAGCGAGGAGGAGCAGTGGGCCAAGCTCAAGCTCGCAGTCGATGTCGCGAACGAGCTTTGGGGCAAATAAGCACGTCGCCTGATGGGCGGTTCACTAACAAAAATGCCCGGCTTTTGCCGGGCATTTGCATTTTCAGTCTCCTGACGATGAGCTCTTAGGACTTACCGCGACCCACGCTTTCATAGGTGAAGCCGGCCTTCTCCATCTCCTCGGGGCGGTAGATGTTGCGCAGATCCACGATGACCGGCTGCTTCATCTTCTGCTTCACTTGCGCGAGGTCGAGTGCGCGGAACTGTTCCCATTCGGTCACAATCACGAGCGCGTCGGCGCCAGTCGCGCATGCATAGGCATCGTCGCAATAGGTGATATCCGGCAGTTCGTGCTTGGCCTGTTCCATGCCGACGGGATCGTAGGCCTGCACGGTCGCGCCGAGATCCTGAAGCGCGGTGATCAAGGGGATCGACGGCGCCTCGCGCATGTCGTCGGTGTTGGGCTTGAACGTCAGTCCGAGCACGCCGACAGTCTTGCCGCGCAGATTGCCGCCAAGCGCAGCAGACACCTTGCGGGCCATGGCGCGCTTGCGGTTATCGTTGACGGTGAGGACGGCCTCGACGATCCGCAGTGGCGCGTCGTAGTCCTGACCGGTCTTGACCAGTGCGCGGGTATCCTTCGGAAAACACGAGCCACCGAAGCCGGGACCAGCATGCAGGAACTTCGCGCCGATGCGGTTGTCGAGGCCGATGCCACGCGCGACGTCCTGGACATCTGCGCCGGTCCGCTCGGCCAGATCGGCGATTTCATTGATGAAGGTGATCTTGGTCGCGAGAAATGCGTTGGCGGCGTATTTGATCAGCTCGGCGGTGCGCCGACCCGTATACATGATGGGCGCCTGATTGAGATAAAGCGGGCGATAGATCTCCGAGATCACCGTGCGTGCGCGCTCGTCGTCGGTGCCGACAACGATCCGGTCCGGATGCTTGAAGTCGCGGATCGCGGCGCCCTCGCGCAGGAATTCCGGGTTTGACGCCACGGCGACGTCGGCGTCGGGATTGGCTTCCTTGATGATGCGTTCCACATCGTCGCCGGTGCCGACCGGCACGGTCGACTTGGTGATCACCACGGTAAAATCGCGCAGGTTGGCGGCGATCTCGCGCGCGGCGGCATGCACGTAGCTGAGATCGGCGTGGCCATCGCCGCGGCGGGACGGGGTTCCGACCGCGATGAACACGGCATCCGCCGTCTTCACGGCTTCACTGAGGTCGAGACTGAAGCCGAGCCGGCCGCTTTTCACATTGCTGGCCACCAGCGCGTCGAGGCCGGGTTCGAAAATTGGAATCTCGCCACGGAGCAGGGCGTCGATCTTGCTGCTGTCCTTGTCCACGCAGATCACGTTATGGCCGAAATCGGCGAAGCAGGCGCCGGACACAAGGCCGACGTAACCGGTGCCGATCATCGCAATGCGCATGGAGAAAGCCCGTTTTGAGTGATCGAGAGGCGAGAATTTGAACTTGGCACATCCTAGCAGAAGCGCGCGACTTTCACACGACGGCAGGCGGATCGAAGGGCATTTCATCTGTGGGCAGACTGTGCTAAAGAGTGGGCCAAGCATAATTCTGCCCACTTCCGGTCATATCCCCGCACATGAAGAACGATCAGATCCTCGGAATCATCTCGGATTTCTGCCGACAGGCGGAGATGGCGGAGTCGACCTTCGGTCGCCGGGCCGTCAACGACGGCAAGCTGGTCAACCGCCTGCGTGAGGGAAAGCGCATCACCATCGACACGCTGGAGCGGATTCAGGCCTTCATTGCCCAATCGATGCCGGAGGGCGTGCCGCCGCCACGCGGGCTGGAGCCGCCAATCGAACGGCGCGATCCGCGCAGCAATTTCCGCTTCTTCGAGAACCGGCAGAAATACCTGCTGTTTGTCCATACCTGCTCGGAAAAGCGGGTCATTGCCGATCGCGTCGGCCTCGAATTGGCGAGCATCCATCCGCGCCCGCCAGCGCTGCGGGTGTTCGATGCGGGCGTTGGCGACGGCACGGTGCTGGCGCGGGTGATGCGCTCCATGCACGGCCGTTTTCCGCATATGCCATTCTACATCGCGGGCAAGGAGCTCAGCCTCGAGGACGTCCGGCTGACGCTGGACAAGGTGCCGGATCGGCTGTTCGAACATCCCGCCACGGTCTTCGTGCTGACCAATATGCATTATGCCGAGGCACCCACACTGACCCCAGCATCGCCGGCCGCCGCAGCCGCCATGATCTGGCACGAAGTTCCGCTGCGGGGGGCTTCGTCCGGCGAATTCGCCGACCAGATCGCCGGACTTGGAGCTTTTCTTGAGGACAACTGGCGGGCCAGCATCAACCCCCGATCAGGCATGCCGACCTATGAACGGCCCGTGGCGCTGGTGGTTTATCGCGAGGATCACCGGTTCCTGCTGGATTCTATTATCCCCCGCGCAGGGCGCACGGAGGCCAATTTTGACCTAATTATCGCCTCCCAGCCCTATCGGGCGAAGTCTTCGGTACAATTTCGGGCCAAACGGATCATGGCGCCGCTGGCCCGGGCGCTGCGGGCAGGTGGGCGACTGATCGGTATCCACTCGCATGGGCAGGACCCCGGTATGGAGATCGTCCAAGCCGTCTGGCCCAAAGAAAACCCTTTCGCCGTGAGCCGTCATGAGCTATTGCGCGCAGTGAAATACGAGCTGGGCTCAGCCGGCCGCGATCTGAACTTCAATGCCTATTCCGACCAGCGGTCGATCTTTCGCTACGCCATGGAGGCGCTGCCGAACGAGGTGACCGGATCGATCGGAACTTCGACGGCTTTTGCAGCGTGGAACGCGGCGGTTTACGTGGCTCAAATCGAGGATGACCGTTTGACGGAAGTGACGGAGAGCGGCCGTTACCTGGATGCCACCCGAGAAGTTTTGCGCAAGCACAACGGTCTCTGGTTCTACGACGAATCCTACGTCATCTCGCGGCGTCGCGACTGACATTTCTGGAACAATGTGACAAAGGCTGCCGGGCTCCGGCGCAACCTAGAGGACCAGTTGATGCGCGCGTCTTATCTCTTCACCAGTGAATCGGTTTCCGAAGGCCATCCCGACAAGGTCTGCGACCGTATCTCCGACGAGATCGTCGATCTGTTCTTCCGCGAAGGCCCGAAGGCGGGCATTGATCCTTGGGATATTCGCGCTGCCTGCGAAACCCTCGCCACCACCAACAAGGTTGTGATCGCCGGCGAGACCCGCGGTCCATCCACCGTTACCAACGACCACATCGAAGCCGTCGTTCGCGCCGCCATCAAGGACATCGGCTACGAGCAGGACGGTTTCCACTGGAAGACCGCCGACGTCGAGATTCTGCTGCATCCGCAGTCGGCCGATATCGCACAGGGCGTCGATGCGAAGCAGCCGACCAATGCCGAAGAAGGCGCTGGCGACCAGGGCATCATGTTCGGTTACGCTACCAACGAAACGCCCGAGCTGATGCCGGCGCCGATCTTCTACGCGCACAAGATCCTGCGCCTGATCTCGGAAGCCCGTCATGCCGGTACCGAAAAGGTGCTCGGTCCGGACTCCAAGAGCCAGGTCACCGTGCAGTACGAAAACGGCAAGCCGGTTGGCGTGCGCGAAATCGTCGTCTCGCATCAGCATCTTGTCGAGGACATGACCTCGAACCAGGTGCGCGAACGCGTCGAGCCCTACGTCCGCAAGGCGCTGCCGGATGGCTGGATAAGCGACAAGACGATCTGGCACATCAACCCAACCGGCAAGTTCTTCATCGGCGGTCCCGATGGCGACGCAGGTCTCACCGGCCGCAAGATCATCGTCGACACCTACGGCGGCGCAGCCCCGCATGGTGGCGGTGCATTCTCGGGCAAGGACTCCACCAAGGTGGACCGTTCGGCCGCTTACGCTGCGCGTTACGTCGCCAAGAACATCGTTGCCGCTGGTCTGGCCGACAAAGCGACGTTGCAGCTCGCTTACGCCATCGGCGTAGCGCGCCCGCTGTCGATCTATGTCGACACCCACGGCACCGGCAAGGTCGCTGACGATGCCATCGAGAAGGCCGTCGCTGCCGCGATGGACCTGACGCCGCGCGGCATCCGCAAGCATCTCGACCTCAACAAGCCGATCTACGCCCGTACGTCCGCCTACGGTCATTTCGGTCGCACGCCGGATGCCGACGGCGGCTTCTCCTGGGAGAAGACCGACCTCGTCGATGCGCTGAAGCGCAACGTCTGATCTTACTTTCCCTCTCCCCGGCGAAGCTTTGTGCAGCGGGAGAGGGTGCCTTCGCGAAGCGAAGGCGGGAGAGGGCCTTACGACCAGCCCCCTCCGAACCGAGTATGTCGTGACCGTCTGTGCAGCCCTCTCCCGCGAGGGGAGAGGGCGCAATTATGAGCGTCCGCGAGAACCTCTCGCACTATAGGAACAAGGATTCAAATATGACCGCCCCCAACGGTTTCACCGACTACATCGTCAAAGACATCAACCTCGCCGCCTTCGGCCGCAAGGAGCTCTCGATCGCCGAGACCGAGATGCCCGGCTTGATGGCCACCCGCGAGGAATACGGCCCGAAGCAGGTGCTGAAGGGCGCCCGCATCGCCGGCTCGCTGCACATGACCATTCAGACCGGCGTGCTGATCGAGACGCTGAAGGCACTCGGCGCCGACATCCGCTGGGTCTCGTGTAATATCTATTCGACCCAGGATCACGCCGCAGCCGCGATCGCCGCTGCCGGCATTCCGGTGTTCGCCATCAAGGGTGAAACTCTGACCGAATACTGGGACTACACCGCAAAACTGTTCGACTGGCATGGCGGCGGTCACCCCAACATGATCCTCGATGACGGCGGCGACGCCACCATGTATGTCCATCTCGGCCTCAAGGCAGAGAACGGCGACACGGCGTTCCTGGACAAGCCCGCTTCGGAAGAAGAGGAAGTGTTCTTCGCGCTGCTCAAGAAGCAGCTCAAGGAAAAGCCGAAGGGCTATTTCAAGGCGATTGCCGAGAGCATCAAGGGCGTCTCGGAAGAGACGACCACGGGCGTGCATCGCCTGTACGACATGCAGAAGGCTGGCACGCTGCTGTGGCCCGCGATCAACGTCAATGACTCCGTCACCAAGTCGAAGTTCGACAACCTCTATGGCTGCCGTGAATCGCTGGTCGACGGCATCCGCCGCGGCACCGACGTGATGATGTCGGGTAAGGTCGCGATGGTCGCCGGCTTCGGCGATGTCGGCAAGGGCTCGGCCGCTTCGCTGCGCCAGGCCGGCTGCCGCGTGATGGTCTCCGAAGTCGATCCGATCTGCGCGCTGCAGGCGGCGATGGAAGGCTACCAGGTCGTCACGATGGAAGACGCCGCGCCTCAGGCCGACATCTTCGTCACCGCGACCGGCAACAAGGACATCATCACCATCGAGCACATGCGCGCGATGAAGGATCGTGCCATCGTCTGCAACATCGGTCACTTCGACAACGAGATCCAGATCGCGTCGTTGAAGAACCTGAAGTGGGACAATATCAAGCCGCAGGTCGACGAGATCACGTTCCCCGACGGTCACCGGATCATCATGCTGTCGGAAGGCCGCCTCGTGAACCTCGGCAATGCCATGGGTCACCCGTCCTTCGTGATGTCGGCATCCTTCACCAACCAGACGCTGGCGCAGATCGAACTCTATGCCAACAACAAGGACGGCAAGTACAAGAAGGAAGTCTATGTGCTGCCGAAGTCGCTCGACGAGAAGGTGGCGATGCTGCATCTCGCCAAGATCGGCGTGAACCTGACCAAGCTGCGCAAGGATCAGGCCGACTATATCGGCGTGAAGCAGGAAGGCCCGTTCAAATCGGATCACTACCGCTACTGAGTTCGGCGTGACGAACTGAATAAGAAAAGCCCCGGAGCGATCCGGGGCTTTTTGTTATTTGAGCATCTCTCGGACCATCGGAATGACCTTTGTTCCGTATAGCTCGATACACGTCATCAGCTTCTCGTGTGGCAATGGTCCCGCGCTGTATTTCAGATCGAAGCGCGAAATGCCGAGCGCCTTCGCGGTTTTCGCGATCTTCTTCGCCACGGTCTCTGGCGATCCCACATAGAGCGATCCGTGTTCGGCTTCCTGATCAAATTCGCGGCGCTGCATCGGCGGCCAGCCGCGCTCCTTGCCGATGCGGTCGCGCATCTGCTTGTAGTCGGGCCACAGTTCCTCACGCGCCTGCTCGTCGCTGGCGGCGACATAGCCTGGCGAATGCGCGCCGATCGGCTTCACCGGTCGCTGAATCTCGGCATAGGCGCGGTGATAGAGATCGACATAGGGTTTGAACCGCTCGGGCTCGCCGCCGATGATCGCCAGCATCAGGGGCATGTCATAGCGCACCGCGCGAACGACTGACTCAGGACTGCCGCCGACGCCAATCCAGGTCTTGAGCGTGCCGGTCTCGACGGGCGGATAGACGCGCTGATTGGTAAGTGGCGGGCGGGTCGTGCCGCTCCAGGTTACTTCCGGCTCGGACGCGAGCGCGGCGAACAGATCGAGCTTGTCCTCGAACAGCGTCTCGTACTGGTCGAGCTTGAAGCCGAACAGCGGGAAGGATTCGGTGAACGAGCCGCGGCCGAGGATGACCTCGGCGCGGCCGTTCGATGCAGCGTCCACGGTGGCAAAGCGCTGGAAAACGCGGATCGGATCGTCGGAGCTCAGCACGGTCACGGCTGAACCGAGGCGAATCCGCTTGGTGCGCGTGGCGATCGCCGCGAGCACGACTTCGGGCGCCGATACGGCAAAGTCCGCGCGGTGATGCTCACCGACGCCAAAGAAGTCGACGCCGAGCTGATCGGCGAGGACGGCCTCGTCGATGACATTGCGGATGACTTGTGCATGTGACAGCATTTCGCCGCCGGCGCCACGTGTGACGTCACCGAACGTGTCGAGACCTAGTTCAAGCGGCATGGATCGCTTCCCTGATGGAGCCGAAACGAAAAAGGCCGCGCATCATGCGCGGCCTTTCGTAATGAAGGCGTGCGGCCCTTACTTGGGCGCGGTGATTTCGAACTTCAAGGTGCCGATGCCATCGACGCCGCATTCGACCTTGTCGCCAGGCTGCAGCGCCGCAACGCCGGCTGGGGTACCGGTCAGGATGACGTCGCCGGCACCGAGTTCGACCTGCAGCGACAGCTTGGAAATGATCTCGGCGATGTTCCAGATCATCTCGGACAGGTCGCCCTTCTGGCGTTCGGTACCGTTCACCGAGAGCCAGATCTTGCCCTTGGAGGGATGGCCGACCTTCGAAGCGGGGACGAGCGCGCCGGTGGGCGCCGACATGTCGAACGACTTGCCGATTTCCCAGGGCTGCTCTTTCTTGCGCGAGATGGTCTGGAGGTCGCGGCGGGTGAGATCGACGCTGACGCCATAGCCCCAGACGTGATCGAGTGCCTTTTCCGGCGAGATGTTGAGGCCGCCGCTCTTCAGCGCGACAACGAGTTCGACCTCGTGCTGCATGTCCTTGGTCAGGGTCGGGTAGGGGATCTCGCTGCCATCCGGCACGATCATGTCGGCGTGCTTGGCGAAGAAGAAGGGAGGGTTACGCTCGTCATTGCCGAGTTCGCGGATGTGCTCGAGATAGTTGCGGCCCACGCACCAGACACGGCGCACCGGGAATTTCGAAGTCTCGCCCTGAACGGCGATGGCGGCCTGTGGCGGAGGGGCGATAACGAACGATGCGGTCATGGACGGCTCTCGGGCTGGTTGTGAAGGCTGGGATCAAAACGGATGCCGCGCTTGCGCGGCAGAAAACAGGAGCAAGTCTTACGCTGACACGTCGAGCGGTGCCAGCGGCGAGGCATCACGATGTTGCAGCCGGAAGAACGACGCGTAGCGTCCACCACGGCGCAGCAGATCGTCGTGGCGGCCGCGCTCGACGATCTCGCCGCCCTCGACCACCAAGATGGCGTCGGCATGCATGATCGTGTGCAGGCGGTGGGCGATGACGATCGTGGTGCGATTCTGGCAGAGATGCTCGATGGCTTCCTGCACCGATTTCTCGGATTCAGAATCCAGCGCCGCGGTCGCCTCGTCCAGCAGGATGACCGGCGCGTTCTTCACCAGCGCGCGCGCGATGGCGATGCGTTGGCGCTGGCCGCCGGAGAGTTGTGCGCCATGCTCGCCGACCGGCGTCTCGTATCCGAGCGGGAAGCCCATGATGAAATCATGGGCGCAGGCGGCCTTGGCTGCCGCCACGATCTCGTCTTCCGTCGCGCCCGGTTTGCCGAAGGCGATGTTTTCGCGGATCGTGCCGCGGAACAGATAGACATCCTGGCCGACATAGGCGGTTTGGCCGCGCAGTGAGCGCCGCGAGACCTGGCCGATCGACTGGCCGTCGATGGTGATATCGCCTTCGCTGACTTCGTAGAGTCGCAGCAGCAGCGCGAGCACGGTGGACTTACCGCCCCCTGACGGGCCGACCAGTGCGGTCACCTTGCCGGGCTCGGCGACGAAGCTCATGCGGTTGAGCACGACCTCGTTGGGGCGATAGCGGAACGTCACGTCATGCAATTCGACGCGCGCATCGGTCAGCTTCAGCGCCGGTTTGTGATCGTCGTTGGGTTCGGACGCCGGACTGTCGACGATCTCGAGCAGCGTATGCGCGCCGATGATCTGACTGTTGAGATCGATGTTCAGCCGCGCCAGGCGCTTCGCCGGCTCATAGGCCAGCAGGAAGGCGGTGACGAAGGAAAAGAATTGCCCGGGTGTCGCGCCCATCGCCACCACGCGATAGCCGCCATACATCAGCGACGCCGCGATGGCGAAGCCGCCCAGCGTTTCCATCAGCGGGCTAGAGCGGCTGGAGACGCGCGCCATCTTGTTGGCGTTCTGCTCGACGGCCGTGATGCTCGCTTCCATGCGTTGCTGCATGGTCTTTTCGAGCGTGAAGGCCTTCACCGTGCGGATGCCCTGCAGCGATTCCTGCATCACTTCCAGAATTTCGGTGGTACCGGTGAACTGGTTGCGGGCGAGGCCCTTGATGCGGCGGACCAGCTTGCGCAGCACCAGCATCGCGGGCGGCGCGACGAGGAAGCCGAACAGCGCCATATATGGATCCTGCATCACCATCACGCCGACCAGCGCGATCAGTGACAAGAGATCGCGGCCGACGGCGTTGATCAGCAGGCTGAGCACCTGCGTCACCGAATTGGCGCCGGCGGTGAGCCGCTGCAGGAACTCCGACGAATGCCGCTCCGAGAAGAAGCCGATGCTCTCGTTCATCAGCTTGGCAAACAGCCGGCGCTGATTGTTGGCCACGATTGCGTTGGAGATCTTCGAAAGAATGACAGTATGGCCGTAGGTTGAGGCGCCCTTGATCAGGAAGATCACCACCACGAAGCCCGAGAACAGCGCGATCCGCTCGATGCTCTTGTCCACATAGGCCTGGTTGATGACCTCACCCAGCATATAGGCGGCGCCCGCGGTGGTCGCGGCGGAAACGGCCATCAGCAGGAAGGCCAGGAGGTAGCGCCGCCAATAGGTGACCGCCTGTTCGGCGACCAAGCGGCGGATCAGCGCCCAGGCGCCGTAAGGATCGTCAGTGACTTTGCGAGTAATCTTGGCCATCCGCGGTCCAGCGACGGCGCCGGGCAGGGATTTGCCGAGGCGTCAGGGTCAGCTTGCGAAACAGCCGCCTGATTGCCCGTTAAATCGCGGTTTTTCAAGCCAAAATCGGGCTTGCCAAGACTTTGTTAACCCGTTGGCCCGGCGGCATCTGCCGCCGGATTCGGGTCGATTTTGTCCCGGAATCTCTCGAAAAGCACGGCACGCGACGGGTACGCGCCGTGCTTTCGGTTGGCGGGATGTAACCCGATCAGAACCGGTAATTTACCCCTGCTTTCATGGTGTGGAACCTGGTATCGACCGCGATGCTGGAGTTGGAGGAGAAGCCATTGGCGATGTCGTTGACGGCAGTGGAGAACAGCGTGCTCCGGCCAAGATCCACATAGAGATATTCGGTCTTGAACGACCACTGCGGGGTGAATGCGTATTCGAGGCCCGCGCCCGCGGTCCAGCCCCACTGTGTCTGGCCGGCCGACACCGCCGCAACCTGGCCGAGCACACCATTCGGGCCGGTCAGAGTAAAGTTCCCGTTGGTGTTTACCCGGCCATAGGCGCCGCCGCCGGTGCCGTACAGGAACACGCGGTCCCATGCATAGCCGAGCCGTCCGCGAATCGTGCCGAACCATTCGACTTCGGAGCCGATGCCGAATGCCGCGGACGTGGTCACGCCATTATTGTTCAGCGTCTGATTGCCCTCGAAGCGGCCCTTGATGCCGGACCACTGGAAGTCAGTCTCGATGCCGACGACGAAGCCGCCGTTGTATTGATAGTTGTAGCCAGCCTGTCCACCGCCGAAGAAACCGCTCGAGGTCAGGCTGAAATTGCCGTTGGTGCTGGCAACGAGCGCGGCTGCCTCGGCCTGCAACTGCCGCTGTGCAGCCTGAAACGGATAGTCGAACTTGTCGCCGCCGAAACCGACATTGGCGCCGACATAGAAGCCGGTCCAGGAGAACACCTGGACCGGCGCGACTGGCGCCTTCACCGGATAGGGCATGTCGGCCGCAATGGCAGGAACGGCTGCACCGATAAGCAGTGCTGCGCCAGCGAATACTCTCTTCATGATCAGGCCCCTCAGTTTCTTGTTCTCGGCAAGTGATTTCCGATGCATCGCCGTCGTCAGCGATCGCATGTGAAGTGTCGTCGAGCGAAGACATCTGCGAATGATGTCGGGACTCGCGGCTTCCACATGCACAATGACAGGGCTGGCGGAGAGGTCTTGTTCACGCGCGTAGCAGATTTTAGTTCTCGCGCACTGCCACTAAACTTCGCGTCGATGTGGCGCTGTCGCAACAGCACATATGCGCACTATACAAAAATGGTCGCAGAACATCGCTCTGCCGAGATTTTTCGTGATGAGTTTGTTCTGTGTTGCTACACTATTCGTCGGAAATGAGTTGGACGTATGCATCAGGCCAGTTTTGTCTCAGATGGATTTGATCCGGAATTGCTGGATCATCAGAAATTCGCGCTGTGGTGCGAGAACATGGAAGCGCTCACCTGCTGTGTGGACATCACACGTGCCGAAGATCGGCCATTCTCGGCCTTCGTGCATTGGGCAGATTATTCGAATGTGCGGGTCACCCGGTTCGGTGGCACGTTCAGTCGAATCCGGCGATCCAGAACGGCAATCTCGCGCGGGCCAGACGATGATTTCTGTCTGATGTTTCATCGAGGCGAAGGGACGCTGGTTGTCGACCAGGTCGGGCGCGAGACGGCCTTGTCATCAGACCGAGCATTTCTTGGCACAAACGGACGGCCGGCCGATTTGCGATCGGATGCGGATTTCTCGTCGACGACACTGACCGTCAGTAGGGAGCGCCTGTTGCCCCTCATTGGCAATGTCGACGATCTCCTGATCCAGCCGCTCGACGAACGGCGCGCAGCCGTGGCCCATTTGCGGCGCTACATAGAAATCTCGGTCGATCTGCTGCGCGATCCGCATGATGCAGAGCTCGACAGCCACATCAGTACGACATTGCTGGATCTGACAGCGCTCGCGCTAGGTGCTCGCGGCGACGCTGCGCAACTTGCGTCGATGCGCGGTCTGCGCGCGTCGCGAACGCAGGAAATCATCGCTGAGATCGACCGCCATTTCGCCGATCCGGATTTTTCGGTGGGGCAGGTCGCGCGCCGGCTGGATTTGTCGCCGCGCTATCTCCAGGACCTTCTGCAGGATACCGGATCGAGTTTCACCGAACGCCTTCTGGAGTGCCGTCTGCAACATGCAATGCGTTTGCTGACGAGCGAGCAGGGCGATCGGCTGAAGATCAGTGAGATCGCGCTGGCCAGTGGCTTCAACGAGATCTCGTACTTCAATCAGCGGTTTCGACGGCGTTTCGGCGAGACGCCGACGCAATGCCGGCGTTGATCCGAGCGGGTGCTGGTCTGATCGTTCAGGCCGATTTCGCCATCAATTCGATGCCATGGCGCTCGCGGGCGAGCTTCTCTTCCCAGGCCAGCGCGTGCCGGGCGATGGTTTCGAGATCGTCGTATTGTGGCATCCAGTCCAATGTCGCACGGATCCTAGAGGTATCGGCGATCATGGTCATGATGTCGCCGTCACGGCGCGGGGCGTATTGAACCGCGAAATTGCGACCCGATGCACGTCGCACGGCCTCGATGGTTTCCAGCACCGAGTAACCGCGGCCGTAACCGCAATTGAGGGTCGTGGATGCGCCGCCTTCGCGCAGGTAGCTCAATGCGGCGCGGTGGGCCTGAACGAGGTCGCTCACATGGATGAAGTCGCGGATGCAGCTACCGTCGGGCGTCGGGTAATCGGTTCCGAACACGTCGATCTTGCTGCGCTGGCCGGTGGCGGCCTCGACGGCGATCTTGAGCAGATGCGTTGCGCCCATGGTGGCGAGGCCGGTGCGGCCCTGCGGATCGGCGCCGGCGACGTTGAAGTAACGCAGCGCGACAAACTCCATGCCATAGGCCGGCGCGATGTCGTGCAGCATGATCTCGGTCATCAGCTTCGATGATCCGTAAGGCGACAGCGGACGCGTTGGGGCATCTTCTGCCACCGGCGTGAAATCGGGATTGCCGTAGACGGCAGCGGTTGATGAGAAGATGAATTTCTTGACGCCGCACTTCACTGCCGCGCTGAGCAGGTTACGTGTCGTCATCGTGTTGTTGCGATAGTAGGCAAGCGGGTCGCGCATCGATTCCGGCACGACGACAGAGCCTGCAAAATGGATGATGGCGTCGATTCCATGGGCAGCGATGACGCCCTCGACAAGATTCTCGTCAGCGACATCGCCGATGAACAGCGGAACGCCTTCGGGGAGATATGTTGAGAAGCCCGTCGACAAATTGTCGATCACGACCACGCTCTCGCCGGCTTCCACCAGCGCATGGACCATGTGACTTCCGATATAACCGGCGCCGCCGGTGACAAGGACGGTCATTGGATTTACTCACTCTCCCGTTTTGGGAACGCTATCGCGCCCGGGATGAAGAGTGGGTTTCGACGGCCGGCAACTGGCCACTATGCTTAATGTTGCGTATAGGAAATCGGGCGAAATGGAGTCACCTGTGCCGATTGCGGGCAAAACGGCCGATAAACTGCAGCTGATCGTCACGAATCTGCACTGGCGCTACTCCGGTGTGACGGCGACCAATCGCATGGTGGCGCCGAGACTCGCAGACATGTTCGAAGCGGCTTGGCTTGGATCCGACGCGCCCGCCGGCATTGCCCGCATGGATATCGGCGATCTCGTGAAATTGTGGCTGCGCCGCAAGCCTGTGATTTGGCACGCGCGGCGCAACAACGAGATGATTGCCGGCGTTCTGCTCAAGGCGCTCGGGTGGCCGATGAAACTGCTCTTCACCTCGGCAGCGCAGCGCCATCATACCTGGATCACACGCTGGCTGATCAGCCGGATGGATGCCATCATCGCGACCAGCGACATTTCCGCGTCATATCTGAAACGGTCTGCGACGGTGGTGACGCATGGTGTGGATACCGACCGCTACGCGCCCCCCATCGATCGCCGAGCGTCGTTTGCCCAGGCGAAGCTACCGGGGCGCTATGCAATCGGCTGCTTCGGCCGCGTGCGCGCGCAGAAGGGCACCGATCTGTTTGTCGAGGCGGTGTGCGAGTTGTTGCCGCGCTATCCCGATTTCATCGCCGTCATCGTCGGCGCAATCACGCCGGACCAGATCGGCTTTGCCAATGAGCTCAAGAAGAAGATCGCCGATGCTGGTCTGCAGTCGCGCATCGTTATCACCGGCGAGTTGCCGATCGAAGAGGTCGAGCGATGGTATCAACGCCTGACGATCTACGCTTTCACTTCGCGCAATGAAGGCTTCGGTCTGACGCTGATCGAGGCGATGTCGGCGGGGGCCGCGCTGGTCGCAACGCGTGCGGGCGCCGCGGAGATCGTGGTCGAGGAAGGCGTGACCGGCAAGCTCGTGCCAACCGGCGATGCAATGGCACTCACGCTGGCATTGGAGCCGCTGATGCGCGATCCCGATGCCGCTGCAGCCATGGGTGAACGTGCGCGCCAGCGTGTGCTCGACAAATTCAGCCTCGATGCGGAAGCGCGAGGAATCGCTGAGGTTTATCGCAGGCTGCTCTGACCCTGCAGGATATCCGCAACGAACGCGTCCAAGTCTCCGCCTGCAAACAGGAAGCCGGGCAGGTGCGCAGCCTTGGCCGCTTCGATATCCGTATCGCGATCGCCGATGGCAAAACTGCCTTTGCGTTGCACAGGCCAGTGCTGCATCAGGTCGAGGATCATGCCCGGGCTCGGCT
Source organism: Tardiphaga sp. 42S5 (assembly GCF_034044155.1). NCBI lineage: Bacteria > Pseudomonadati > Pseudomonadota > Alphaproteobacteria > Hyphomicrobiales > Nitrobacteraceae > Tardiphaga > Tardiphaga sp. 42S5. Next base: position 3,209,008 of record NZ_CP139027.1, read on the forward strand.
TGCGCCAGTGATGATCTTCTAGATAGCCCGCAACCGATCCAGCCGGATGGTGTGGGCAATAGCGGACGTCATCGATGCGAGCACCCTGCGCGGCGAGTTCGGAACGCATCCACTTAAACAGCGTGTTGAGTTCGTCCTCGGTGAAGTAGCCCCGTGCGACGCCGGACTGGTTCGAAAACAGGAAGACGAAATAGCCGGCATCATTGAGTCGGCGAATGGCCTTGGCCGCGTTCGGCATCCAGCGGATGCGATCGGATGTGCCCATATAGCCGTCGTCGTAATTGACGACGCCGTCGCGATCGAGAAATGCTGCGGGTTTGGTTTGCGTGGTCATCATATCTGCGCGCTTTTGTTGGACGCCTCGGCCATCACGCTCTGAATAATCTCGGTAACATCGTCGGCCGGAATGTCGCGCATGCAGGCGTGGTTGTTCATGGTGCAGACCGGTTTGTGACACGGCTGGCACGGAACGATGGTCTTGGTTTGCACGGTGGCCGCGAGCGGATTGAGGGGTCCCCATAGCTGCGGGCTGGTCGGTCCGAAAATGCCAATGGTCGGTGTGCCCACAGCGGCTGCGATGTGCATCAGGCCGGAATCATTGGCCACGGCGACATTGGCGGCGGCCATGCCGATCACGCCATTGCGCAGATCGTTGGTGGTAAGGTCGCGGGCGCGGGGACCGGCGGCGGCAATGATTTCGTTGGCGAGGTCCTTCTCGCCGGGGCCGCCGATGATCCAGACATCCAGCCCGCGCTCGACCAGCAGTTTTGCCGCCTCGGCATAATAGGTCCAGCGCTTGGAGGATCCGACCGAGCCGGGACCAAGCGCCACGACGGGGCCGGTTCCCAGCCCATTGGCTTGCCGCCAGCGCGCGATTTCGTCGGCCGGCACGCGGAACTGGGGCACCGGCCATTCCGGTGGCAGCGGCGTGCCGTCCGGCAGCGCCAGCGCGCATTTCTTGTCGATCATGCGCGGCAGCTTCTTTTCGCCCCAGCGCCACTGGTTGATCAGGCCGAAGCGCGCCTCGCCGACAAAGCCGATGCGCTCCGGGATGCCCGCCAGAGCGGGTGCCAGAGCCGATTTCCAGGTCCGCGGCATCACCAGCGCGGTGCCATAGTTCCGTGCGCGCAGGGTGGCCGCCAGTTCCCATTGCTTGGCGAGCGCGAGTTGGCTGCGAGGCAGGTCCCAGACGATGCCTGAGCGCACGCCCGGCATGTAGTCGACCAGCGAGGCGACCAGTCTGGTCACCAGCAAATCGACCGGCCGGTTCGGCCAGCGCTCCTTCAGGACCCGGACGACCGTATGACCCCGGACGAAATCACCGATCCACATATAGGGCACGATCAGGATCGGCCGGGTATCGTCCGGATCGACCATCACGCCCTGGTATGGGGAATTTACGTTCATTCTTTCAAGGGCTTCGCTGTTCTGCCGCGGGCTATATCCGGCTCACGTCGGTACCCGCTCCATTCGGACAGGTAAAGCCATTTGGGATGTTTCCAACCATGTCCCCATGGCGGCGACGAACATCCCGTTGCCCAAGTTGCCTGTGGGGCAGGGTTGAGGCAAAGGTGGGTCAATCATGAGATCGGGGACTTCATGCTGCTTGTGACCGGGGGAGCCGGTTTTATCGGATCGAATGTCGTGGCCGCGTTGAATGACGCCGGCCGCGCGGACGTGGCCGTCTGCGATGTGCTCGGCCATGACGGAAAATGGCGTAATCTTGCCAAGCGGCAACTTGCAGATGTAGTGCCGCCAGCCGAGCTGATGGACTGGCTGAAGGGCCGCAAGCTCGATGCGGTCATTCATCTCGGCGCGATTTCGGAAACCACCGCGACCGACGGTGATCTTGTGATCGAGACGAATTTCCGCCTCTCGATGCGCCTGCTGGACTGGTGCACGGCCAATGCGACGCCGCTGATTTATGCATCGTCCGCTTCGACCTATGGCGATGGTGCGCAGGGCTTTCGCGATGAGCAGACCATTCCCGAACTCAAAAAACTGCGGCCGATGAACCTCTACGGCTGGAGCAAGCACCTGTTCGACCTCGCGGTGGCCGAGCGCGTCGCCAAGGGCGAAAAGATGCCGCCGCAATGGGCCGGCCTGAAGTTCTTCAACGTGTTCGGGCCGAACGAGTACCACAAGGGCTCAATGATGAGCGTGCTGGCGCGGCGCTTCGACGACATCAAGGCCGGTCGGGGCATCCAGCTGTTCAAGTCGCATCGCGAAGGTATTGCCGATGGCGATCAGCGACGCGACTTCATCTATGTCGAAGACGTCGTTCGCGTGATGATGTGGCTGCTGGCGTCACCCAGTGTCAGCGGCATCTTCAATGTCGGCACCGGAACCGCGCGCAGCTTCAAGGATCTGATGCTGGCTGCCTATGCTGCACTCGGCACCAGGCCGAACATCGACTATATCGACATGCCCGAGCAGATTCGCGGCAGCTATCAGTACTTCACGCAGAGCGAAGTCGATCGGTTGCGCGGCGCCGGCTACAATGGCGGTTTTACAACATTGGAAGATGCGGTCTCGCATTATGTGAAGGGCTTCCTCGACCAGCCCGATCGCTTCCGTTGACGGCACAACAGGTACCGGTGTGATGTTTGATTTCGACGCCCTGTCGCACGCGATTGCCGACCAGACAGTGCTCTGCGTCGGCGATCTGATGCTCGACGAATTCGTCTATGGCGAGGTGTCGCGGATTTCGCCGGAAGCGCCTGCGCCGGTCATCGCGGTCCAGCGCAGCGAGATCAATATTGGCGGCGCCGGCAATGTCGCACGCAATATTGCAGCCCTCGGCGCGAAATGCATCTTTGTCGGCCTGGTCGGTGAGGACGATGCCGGCGCAACACTCAAGAATGCGCTCGCGCAGGAGCCTCTGATCGAAGCATTGCTGGTCACGGATTCATCGCGTCCGACGACGCGCAAGGTGCGCTTCGTGTCCGAGCATTTCTCGACACATATGCTGCGCGCCGACTGGGAACTGGCCGCGCCGGCGTCTGCGGTCATCGAAAAGCAATTGATCGATACAATTTTGCCGCAGCTCGCGCGCGCCGACATCGTATTGCTGTCCGACTACGCCAAGGGCGTGCTGACCGCGCGGGTCATCCGCAACGTCATCGATGCGGCGAAGAAGCTCGGCAAGCGCGTCATCGTCGATCCCAAGAGCGCAAACTTTGCGATCTATCGCGGCGCGACCTTGCTGACGCCGAACCGCAAGGAATTCGCCGAGGCAACGCGCAGCCGTGCAGACAGCGACATCAACATCGCGACCGCTGCGCAGGAAGCGATGATTCTGGCGGACTGCGCCGCGATGCTGGTGACCCAGAGCGAGCATGGCATGACGCTGGTGCCGCGCGATGGCGAGCCCATCCATGTGCCGGCGCTGCCGGTCAAGGTGCGCGACGTCTCGGGTGCCGGCGACACGGTGGCGGCGATGCTGGCTGTAGCGCTGGCGGCCGGGGCTGACTGGGAAGCGGCATTGCGCGCGGCAACTGCCGCGGCAGCGGTCGCTGTCAGCAAGAAGGGAACGGCGGTGGTCACACCGTCCGAACTGCGTCGCCGGATTTTGCCGCATGCATTTTTGGCCGCTGAAGAGAAAATCGTGGCATCGACTGAGCTCAATGCGCAACTGGCCGACTGGCGCAAGCAGCAGTTGCGGATCGGTTTCACCAATGGCTGTTTCGATATCCTGCATCCCGGTCATGTAAAGGTTCTGACGGCAGCGCGCGCGACTTGCGATCGCCTGATCGTCGGCCTCAACAGCGACGCGTCGGTGAAGCGGCTGAAAGGCGAGGGGCGCCCGGTGCAGGACGAACGCGCCCGCGCAGAAGTGCTTGCGGCGCTGGAAGCGGTCGATCTGGTCGTGATTTTCGAAGAGGATACCCCACTGAACCTGATTACGCAGATCGCGCCGGCGACGCTGGTCAAAGGCGGCGATTACACGCGAGAGCAGGTGGTTGGCCATGAGGTTGTCGCCGCCAACGGCGGAGAGGTGATCCTGATCGATATCCTCCAAGGCCACAGCACGACGTCGCTGGTCGAGCGCGCGCGCAGCGGACAGTCATGACACGCATCACACAGTTTTCTGCCCGCAACTGGCTGATTGCGACGCATGACGCCATCGTCACGGCGGCCGCGGTCGTTCTCAGCTTCGTGCTGCGTTTCGATGGCGAAAATCTGTGGGATCGGCTGCCGCTGCTCCTGAAGATCCTGCCGTATTTCGTCGTCTTCAGCTTTTTCGTCTGTTACCTGTTCAATCTGACGACGACGAAGTGGCGCTTCATCTCGCTGCCCGATTTGCTAAATATCATCAAGGCATCCACGGTCCTGACGGGCGCGCTTCTGGTGCTTGACTATATCTTCCTGGCGCCGAACGTGTACGGCACGTTCTTCCTCGGCAAGACAACGATCATCATCTACTGGTTCATCCAGATCTTCTTTCTGAGCGGATCGCGACTGGCCTATCGCTATTTCCGTTATACGCGTACGCGCAATCAGGCGCGCGCGATGGATGCGTCACCGGCACTGCTGATTGGTCGTGCGGCCGATGCCGAAGTGTTCTTGCGCGGCATTGAGAGTGGTGCCGTCAAGCGCATGTGGCCGGTTGGTATCTTGTCGCCGGCGATGTCCGATCGTGGACAGGCGATCCGAGGTGTACCGGTACTCGGTGGCATCGACGATCTCGGCAATGTCGTTGATGACTTCAGCACGCGGCAACGCCCGATCGAACGGATCGTGATGACGCCGTCGGCGTTTGAAGCAGAGGCGTTGCCCGAGTCGGTATTGATGCGCGCGCGCAAGCTCGGGCTGACGGTCAGCCGCATTCCGTCGCTCGAGGAAAGCCGCGATACGCCGCAATTGGCGCCGGTGGCAGTTGAGGATCTGTTGCTGCGACCGAGCGTCAAGATCGACTATGCCCGGCTGGAGAATTTCGTGCGCGGCAAGGCGATCGTCGTGACCGGCGGTGGCGGCTCGATCGGCTACGAGATCTGCGACCGTGTCATCACTTTCGGCGCGGCACGGCTGCTCATCATCGAGAATTCGGAGCCGGCGCTTCATGCGGCTATGGAAAAGCTGGCGGCCAAGGTCACCAGCGCGGTGATCGAGGGCCGCATCGCCGATGTCAGGGACCGCGAGCGCATTCATCAACTGATGATCACATTCAAGCCGGATGCGGTGTTTCATGCTGCCGCGCTGAAACATGTGCCGATCCTGGAACGGGACTGGGGCGAGGGCGTCAAGACCAACATCTTCGGTTCCGTGAATGTCGCCGATGCGGCGCTTGCATCGGGCGCTGATGCGATGGTGATGATTTCCACCGACAAGGCGATCGAACCGGTTTCGATGCTCGGTCTCACCAAGCGTTTTGCCGAGATGTATTGCCAGGCGCTCGATGGCGACGCCATCAGCGGCAGTGCCGCCAAATCACCTATGCGGCTGATCTCGGTGCGGTTCGGTAATGTTCTGGCGTCGAATGGGTCCGTCGTGCCGAAGTTCAAGGCGCAGATCGAAGCCGGTGGGCCGGTGACGGTGACGCACCCCGATATGGTGCGCTACTTCATGACCATCCGCGAGGCCTGCGATCTGGTCGTCACCGCGGCAACCCATGCGATGAACGCGCAGCATGCCGATGCATCGGTTTATGTGCTCAGCATGGGGCAACCGGTGAAGATCGTCGATCTCGCCGACCGCATGATCCGGCTGTCCGGTCTTCAGCCCGGCTACGATATCGATATCGTGTTCACCGGTGTCCGACCGGGCGAGCGGCTCAACGAGATATTGTTCGCCGAGCAGGAGCCAACCAGCGAGATCGGTATTGCCGGCATCGTCGCTGCCCGCCCGAACGAACTGCCGTTGGAGACGCTGAACAGCTGGCTTGCGATCTTGCGGAAAGCCATTGAGGCGGATCAACACGAGGTCGCTGTGGCGACGCTGAAGGATGCGGTGCCGGAATATCGGGCGGCGGCACAGTGAGTCTGCGTCAGCGGCGCGGCGTCGAGAATGCCCGCAATGACGTGGCGACGGCGACGCTGCCAAGGACAAGCAGAGCTGTGTCGGCGACGCCTGAGCGGAAATAGATCGACAACCCGGCCAGGGCCGCCAGGCCGATATTGAGTACGAACACCGTTCGCACCACCTCGATCACGGTGAAGCCATTGTCCGTCGCGCGCTGATAGAAGTGCGAGCGATGCGCCAGCCATACCGGTTCGCGTTTTGCCAACCGCCGCAGCAGGGTGATGGTCGCATCGGCAAGGTAATACAGCGGCAGCAGGATGGCGGCAGCCAGATGGTGCGCATAGGCGAGTTGCAGGAAGCACCAAGCCAGCAACAGCCCGATGGGGAGGCTGCCGACGTCGCCCAGAAACATCTTCGCAACGGGCCGATTGAACGGCGCGAAGCCGAGTGTGGCGCCGCAGAGCGCAGCGGCAATGAGCGCCGTTGATAACGGCAGTTGCCCGGAGAAGCCGATCAGCACCAGCGCCGCGGTGATCGGAATCACTTCGGCCACTGTGATCCAGTCGAGCCCATCCATGAAATTCACGAGATTGACGAACCAGAGTGCAGCCAGCAGCAGCAAGCCGCGTTCGATCCAGAGAGGCAGGTCCGGTGTAATCTGCAGTGTCGGGGGCAGAGCAAACAGGATCGCGGCAATACTGACGGCTTGCAGCAGCAGTCGCGGCGTCACGGAAATCGGACGCAGATCATCAATCGCGCCGATGGTCGCGATCAGGATCGTTGCCCCGAACAGTACCCACAGCGCCGGTGTCGCTGAAACAGAAAGACTTGCAATCGAGCACCCGGCAACCAGCAGCGCGACTGATATCACCGCGATGCCGGCGCCTTGCGGTGTCGGCACCTTGTGGGACGATCGGGCGTTCGGTCGCGCCATTGCATAGCGGATGAGCAGCGGATGAATAGCGTTGATGCAAACCGCGGACAGAACGGCGGCTACAACCAGAGCGACGAAGGTTGTAATCAATTCGAATGACGACATCGGGATGACATTGATCGCAGGAAAGACATGCGTTGCGGGGAAGATTTGGGTCGCAATGAGACAAATAGTTCGGAGTTATGCACGGCGGCTCTTCTTACCCTGTTTTCATGGCATAGCTAGCGGCGAAGGCCGCGCTTCTGACGCAATCGGATGCTGCGATGCCGAAGTGTTGCAACATCATCGCCTGGATGGCTAATGGAATGCGACACGGATCGTCATGCAACATGGCGATTTCTGGCGAATGTCTGGGGACACGATGTCTGAACAACCCATCCTTGTCACCGGTGCTGCCGGCTTCATCGGTTTCCACGTGACGCGGCAGCTGCTGGCCGACGGCCGAACGGTCGTTGGTCTCGATAGCGTCAACAGCTATTACGATCCGGCGCTGAAGGAGGCGCGGCTGAAGCTGCTGGAGGGCCAGCCTCGCTTTACCTTTGTGAGAGCGAATCTGGCAGATCGTCCCGCGATCTCGGCGCTGTTTGGCGAATACAAATTCCCTGTTGTCATTCATCTCGCTGCGCAGGCGGGTGTGCGCTATTCCATCGAGCAGCCGCACGCCTATGCCGATGCCAACCTCGAGGGCTTTCTCAATATCCTCGAAGGATGCCGGCACAACGGCTGTGCGCATCTGCTTTATGCGTCGTCATCCTCGGTCTATGGCGCCAACAAGAAGAAACCGTTCTCCGTCAGCGACAGGGTCGACAATCCGGTCAGTCTCTATGCTGCGACGAAGAAGGCCAACGAGTTGATGGCGCATTCCTACAGCCATCTCTATCGCCTGCCGACCACCGGGCTGCGTTTCTTCACCGTCTATGGTCCTTGGGGCCGGCCGGATATGGCGATCTTCCTGTTTACCAAGGCGATCCTCGACAAGCAGCCGATCAAGCTCTTCAATCACGGTAACATGCGACGCGACTTTACCTATGTCGACGACGTTGTCGGTGCTATCGGGCGGCTGATTGATCATGTGCCGACCGGTAGTGAGGAGGAGGCACCGGCGCGGATCTACAACGTCGGTAACCACAAGCCAGAGGACCTTTTGCATGTGGTCTCGGTTCTTGAGAAAGAACTCGGGCTGGAAGCCATCAAGACGATGTTGCCGATGCAGCCGGGCGACGTGCCTGAGACTTTTGCCGATGTGGACGATCTGATGCGTGACGTCGGCTTCAAGCCGGATACCTCGATCGAGGAAGGGATTCGGCAATTCGTCACGTGGTATCGCAGCCACTACGGTAATCTGAACGCGAAGGGTTGAGAGCGACTGATGAGCAAGCGCATTATTCCCCTGATCATGTGTGGCGGTGCCGGTACGCGCCTGTGGCCGTCGTCGCGTGAGGGGCGCCCGAAGCAATTTCTGCCATTGTTCGGGCCGCGCTCGACCTTTCAGGACACCGTGATTCGTGTATCCGATGCTGGCTTGTTCGATCGTCCCATTGTCATCACCAGTGCCGCCTATCGGTTCATGGTGCGCGAACAACTCGCCGAGATCGGGCTCGATGCAGACATTCTGCTCGAGCCGGCGCGGCGCGATTCAGGCCCGGCCATTGCCGCCGGTGCTGCTTTTGCACAGGCTCGGGACGAGGAAGCCGTCGTGCTTGCGCTTGCCGCCGATCACGTGGTGCGCGACGTGCCGGCTTTCGTGGCGGCGTGCCGGGCTGGGCTGGTGGTTGCCGATGCCGGCCACATTGTGACGTTCGGCGTTCAGCCGGAGCGTCCGGCCACCGAGTACGGCTATATTTCACCCGGCCAGGTGCTTTCCGGCGAGGTGAAGAGTGTCGCCAAATTCGTCGAGAAGCCGGATCTGCAGACGGCAACCGGTTATATTGAGGCCGGTTATCTCTGGAACAGCGGCAACTTCATGTTTCGGGCGGGGATGCTGCTCGATGAATATCGCCGCGTCGACAGCGATAGTGTCGAGACCATCACCAGCGCTGTGGCGAAGGCCGGCCGCGATCTCGGCTTCTTTACGCTCGATGCGGACGCTTTCGGGAAGGCAAAATCGATCTCTGTCGACTATGCCGTGATGGAGAAGACGACGAAGGCGGCCGTGGTGCCGGTGTCCTGCGGCTGGTCGGATGTCGGCTCGTGGCTCGCAGTGTGGGAGCTCTCCGACAAGGATGCGCAGGGCAATGCCGCGCAAGGCGTGGCGGTGTTCGAGGACTCGCGTAACTGCAACGTGGCCAGCGATGGTCCGGTGGTGGCGCTGGAGGGCGTCGACGATCTCGTGGTGGTGGCAACGCACGACGCTGTGTTGGTCTCCCGCCAGAAGGATGCCAACGGCTTGAAGCGGCTTGTGGCGAAGCTGAAGGTCACGGCGCCGCAGGTCACCGAGGATCATCTCAAGGTGCATCGCCCATGGGGATCTGTGCAGGCTCTTGAGGATGGCGAGCGCTATCAGGTGAAACGTCTCGTGGTGAAAGCCGGCGAGCGGCTGTCACTCCAGATGCACCACCATCGCTCCGAGCACTGGATCGTTGTGCGTGGTACCGCAAAGGTGACGATCAACGATCAGATCAAGACCGTCCACGAGAACGAGTCGATCTACATCCCGCTCGGTGCCACGCACCGTCTGGAAAACCCTGGTAAAATTCCGCTCGAGCTGATCGAGGTGCAGACGGGCAGCTACCTTGGCGAGGACGACATCGTTCGCATCGAGGATGACTACAAGCGGAGCTAGCGGCCGCCGGGCGATACTCGCCCGAATCAATGCACCCACAGCGTGCATTCGCCTGAATTGGTGCCGGTGAGGGGCTACCACGATCCCTTCATGTCGTATCTTTTTCCATTTTACGAAATAGCGATGATTGCCACAATTGGGCGCGCTCTGGCCGGCCCAGCGCGCATTCATCGTCCTAGGGGCAGTTCTGCCACTCACGAAATCGTGTTAACCTGTTGTTAGGCATTGATAAATAGCTGAAATCAGGACCGAAAATGACAGTGCCGTGACGGATAAGCGGGCCGTGCCGCCTCCGGACGAGGTAATGCATTCTTGCAACAATGAGTCAGTTTTCGATCCAAAATGTGGCTTTCGGATTGCGGCAAGTTCCGTTTCTTGTTAGCGCTCAATCCATGAAGCAGATCGCAAAGATTTTCCTTGTAGTTGTATTGCTGGGATCGAGCGGCAAGTTCGCTCATGCAGCCGAACCATTTTTCATTCTTGACGCCATCAATCAGGCGGTAAAGACGAACCCAGGTGTCGGCGAGGCGTCTGCCAATCGCCGCGCCACTGAAGCGGAACTTCGCCAGAGCCAAGGTACTTTGCTGCCTCAGATCAGGCTGCAGGCGAATACCGGTCCCGAGATGTTGAACCGGGCAATCGTTCCTGCGCCGGCCGGCAATGGCTCCTATGTCAACGGCAGCGAGGCGTCGGTAACGGTGCGTCAGCTGGTGTTCGACGGCTTTGCGTCAATCAACGACATCTGGCGTCAGGCTGCGCGCGTCGATGCTGCGGCGTTCCGGGTGCTTGAACGGACCGAACTGATCGCGCTCGATGCGGCTGAAGCCTATGTCGATGTGACCCGCTATTTGCGTCTGGTCGCGCTTGCCGAACAAAACCTCAAGGTTCATCTTGAGCTGCGCGCCAATGTTCGTGCGCGTTTCGCTGGCGGTCGTGCCGGTGAGGGCGATACCCAGCAGGCGGAAGAGCGGGTGGCTGCAGCAGAAGCCGTGTTGTCGGATTTCCGCCTCAGCCTCGATTTTGCGCGCGCCAAGTATCGCAAGACCGTCGGTCTTGAGCCGTTCAATGTGCGTTTCCCCGGTCGCCTGCCCGATATGCCAGCAACCAAGAACGAGTCGCTCGACGTCGCCTTCAAGTACAATCCGACGATCCGCGCCGCCGGTGCAGATGTCGATGCGGCCAAGCGTGCTTTCGACTCGACCGCAGGCGCATTCGTTCCGAATGTCGCCCTGGAAGGCCGCGCGCTGCGCGGCAAGGATTCGATCACCTATCCGGGTAACCGTGACGAAGTCAGCGGCAAGGTCGTTGTCAGCTGGGATATCTTCCGCGGCGGTCAGGATGCATGGAAGCGCGCCGAAGCAGGCGAACGCATGATCGAGCAGCAGCAGCGCCATGCACGCCTGCAGCGCGATGCGCTGGAGTCGCTCGACAAGGCGTGGGCTGCGCGGACGATCACGACGGAACGTGCAGCAGCGCTGGTGCGTGAAGTTGAAGCCGCTCGCCGTACTTTCGTGGCCTACAACAAGGAATATGAGCTCGGTCAGCGCACGCTGATCGATCTGCTGAATTCGCAGAATCAGTACTTTAACGCCAACGTCTCGCTGGTGTCGGCACGTGGCGTCACCGTGTTCGCCGACTATCAGTTGCTCGCGGCGATGGGGCAGTTGCTGTCCTATCTGAAGACCGGCAAGCCGCCGGAATCTGAGCCGATCGAGAGCCGTGCATCCGGCCTGATCCCGTATCGCCTGCCACCGATCCTGCTGACGGCGCCGGAGCCGGGATCCGAGCCGCTCAATACGGTTCTGCCCTTCCGAACCTGGAATTCGCCTTTCGCGCCGGCGCTGGAACCGAAAGTCGTGCTGTTCGGTGATCGCTGGGCCTCGCAAGATCTGTCGAACGCCAACGCATTGTTCGTGACATCGGGCCAGGTCGGGCAGGGCGGCGTGTCGGCCGATGCTTCTGCGGGGCGCCGTTAACCAGTTAAGTACGCAGATTCATAATCCGCGGTCGGGTTTACCGTAAGTTCAGCAATTCGTCTGAACCGCGAAATAGTACAGGCGCTCCGCAAGGATCGCCTGTAAAGCTGGCAAGTCATATTTTGTAAGGCCAGTAGATCCGCGCACGGGTCATACAAGGCGCCTGGAATTTCCGAGGCCGCATTGAACATTCGCTCACCCCAGTTCGATATTGCAATGGACCTGCCGGCTGCGCCCGTAGCGGAGGTCGAGCATCAGCATACTGATCCGTTAACGGACAGCTTGCTTTATCTCGCCGCTCACCACGGCAGAGCTGTCAGCCGCAGTGCACTGCTTGCCGGTCTCCCGGTTGAGCGCGGCGTGCTGACAACGGCACTGTATGAGCGTGCCGCGCAGCGGGCAGGCCTCGAGGCCGAACTGAATGAGCGGCCGCTCAAGGATATTCCTGCGCTGGTCCTGCCTGCTGTGCTTCTGTTTCACGATGGTTCGACGCGGATTCTGCGCGGCATCGATCTGGCGAGTGGCCGTCTGACACTGGCAACCCCCGTCGGTGACGGTGCGATCGCCATGGAGCGCATCGAAGCCGTCGAAGAGAGATATGCCGGCTTCGTCTATTTCGTCCGTCCGGCGTCCGTCAGCGATCCGCGCGCTGTCGCCGCCGGCGATTTGCCGAAGGCGCACTGGTTCTGGTCCGTCGTCAGCCGGTTCGGCTCCAACTACAGCCACGTCGCCATTGCAGCTTTCATCGTGAACATGCTGGCGCTCGCCGCGCCGCTGTTCACCATGAGCGTGTATGACCGCGTCATCCCGAATGGCGCAATCCCGTCGTTGGTCGCACTTGGTATCGGCCTGTCGCTGGCGATCGCTTTCGACTTCTTGCTCAAGGTGGTCCGCAGCCGCATCATCGACATGACCGGCAAGAAGATCGACGTGGTGCTGGCGTCGAACATCTTCGAACATGTGATGGCGCTGAAGATGGACAAGCGTCCGCCCTCGGTCGGCATTCTCGCCAATCAGATGCGCGACTTCGACTCGGTGCGAGAATTCTTCACGTCAGGCACGGTTGTGTCAGCGACCGATATGATATTCGCGATCATCTTCATTGCGGTGCTCTTCGTGATCGCCGGGCCGCTGGCCTGGATCCCGCTGGCGATGCTGCCCGTCATGATCCTCGTCGGTCTCTTGATCCAACGGCCGCTTGATCGTGCAATGAAGCGCCTGCAGGCGGAATCGGCCGCACGCCACGGCATCCTCATCGAGTCGCTGAACGGCATCGAGACCGTTCGCGCTGTCGCCGGTGAAAGCCGCGTGCAGACAGTGTGGGAACGCTCGGTCGCAGCGACGGCGCGCTCCAGTGAAGGCGTCCAGTTCTGGTCGTCGCTGGCGATGACCAGTGCGAGCGTGGCGACGCAGCTGTGCAGCCTGTTGCTGGTCGTGGTCGGCGTGTTCCTCATTCTCGACGGCAAGCTGTCGGTCGGTGCGTTGGTTGCGGCCAATATGTTGTCGGGCCGCATTCTTGGTCCCATCGCGGGCATCGCGGCCGTGATGACGCGCGCGACACAAACCATGTCGGCCCTGCGGTCAATCGATCGCCTGATGGCGACAGAGCGCGAGCGGCCGCCGGAAAAAATCTTCGTGGCCCGCGAGATCACCAAGGGCAGCATCGAATTCCGCAATGTCAGCTTTTCCTATCCGAACAGCCCGGCCAAAGCCCTCGACGGCATCTCTTTCCACGTGAAGCCTGGCGAGAAGATCGGCATCATCGGCCGGGTCGGCTCAGGCAAGACCACGGTCGGTCGTCTGGCGACGGCGTTCTATCCGCCGAGCGAAGGCAGCATCCTGATCGACGGCATCGATATCCGGCAATACGATCCGGCGGACCTACGCGCTGGTATCGGTTTCGTGCTGCAGGATACCGATCTGTTCTACGGCAAGCTGCGCGACAACATCACGCTGGGCCGTCCCGATGCGACCGATGAGGAAGTGCTCGCGGCTGCACGGCTGTCCGGCGTCGAGACCTTCATCGCCGGTCACCCGCAGGGCTACGATATGATGGTTGCCGAAGGCGGCCGTAGCCTGTCGGGCGGCCAGAAGCAGGCGATCGGCCTCGCGCGTGTACTGATCCGCAAGCCGCGCGTGTTGTTTCTCGACGAACCCACGGCGCATTTCGATGTGCGCAGTGAAGGTGAATTCCTCGATCGCCTCAAGACGCTCGCCAAGGGTGAGATGTCCATTATCGTCTCGACGCATCGCCCGTCGCTACTGTCGCTGGTCGATCGCATTCTCGTGTTCGACAACGGCAAGATCGTCGCCGACGGTCCCGCCGATCAGATACTGACGCGCTTGCGCCCGCAGCCGCAGGCTCCTCAAGCAGCGGGGAGGCCGGTCAATGTCGCAGTCTGATTTCGCATTTTCGAACGACGTTCGTGCAGCCATGGAAATGCGCACGCCGCGCACGGCGCGGATGTTGTTGATGACCGTCACCGGTCTGCTCGTCGTGTTCCTGCTCTGGGCGCATTTCGCCGTGCTGGATGAAGTGAAGCGCGGCAACGGCAAGGTGGTGCCGTCGCGCCAGACCCAGGTGGTGCAATCGCTCGAAGGCGGCATCATCAGCGAATTACTGATCCAGGAAGGCGCCATCGTCAGGAAAGATCAGCCGCTGGCGCGCATCGAAGATACCAACTTCGCGGCGCAGTTTGGCGAAATCCGCGAGCGGCGCGGTGCCATGGCTGCCCGCGTGATCCGATTGGAAGCAGAGACCTTCGGCAAGTCCAGCGTTGAGTTTCCGGAAGATCTCACGAAGCTTGCACCGCGTGCGGTTCAAACCGAACGCAGCGTGTTCGACGCCCATATGCGCAAGCTTGCGCAGGACATCGACGTGATTGCCCAGCAGGAATGGCAGAAGAAAAAGGAAATCGACGAGCTCCGTGCGTCGGAAACCCGCTTCTCCGAGACGCTGACGCTGCTGACCCGCGAAACCTTGCTGACGCGCCGGCTCTATGAGCAGAAGGTCGTTCCCGAGATCGAGATGCTGCGGTCCGACCGGCAGGCCACCGACATGCGCGGCCAGCTCGCGGTGGTGCAGGCAACCATGGTCAAGACCGAGGCCGCCGTGAAGGAAGCGCAGTCGCGACTTCTCAATATCACCACGGCATTTCGTTCCACGGCGGAAGATGATCTCGCGAAATCGCGCGGCGATCTCGCGGTGCTCGACGAAAACATCAAGTCCGCGCAGGATCGCGTTCGGCGCACCGAACTGCGGTCGCCGGTCTACGGCATCGTTAACAGACTCAACGTCACCACCATTGGTGCGGTCGTTGCACCAGGCGCCAGCGTGATGGAGATCGTGCCGCTTGAGGATACGCTGCTGGTCGAGGGGCGCATTCGTCCGCAGGACATCGCCTTCATCCGTCCGGACCATGAGGCGGTGGTGAAGCTCAGCGCCTACGACTCTTCGGTCTATGGATCGCTTCACGGCCGGGTCGAACGTATCAGCGCCGATACCATCACCGACGAGAAGGGTGACAAGAATGAGCGCGGCGAGACGTTCTACCGCGTCATGGTGCGCACCGAAAAGAACCATCTCGGCACTGCCGAGCAGCCGCTGCCGATCATTCCCGGTATGGTGGCGACAGTAGAAGTCCTGACCGGCAAGAAGTCGGTGCTGGATTATCTCGTGAAGCCTGCGCGCATGCTGCGTGACGAGGCGTTTCGCGAACGCTGATAGCGCTACGGAGCATCTCCGCTGCTCCGTATGTTACCTTGCTCCCAGTCCATTAGAGTCAACGAACTCTTAAAACGCAGGCTTCGCTAAAATTCGAGCGAATGCGTTGGTAGGCGATTGAGCGCGTTCAACGACATACAAGCCCAGGTTGACGTGTTTTAACCGGCCTGAAGCAGCCCTCGATTTATCCCTGATGCCACAAGATCCGGACGGGGATCGACGCAATGACGTCGGCCGATGCTCCGGACAACGGGGCGTCAGTCATGTTGCGTATCGATCAGACGCGGGCATTCCCGCGTGCGCTGGGGTTCGTGCTCGCCGGTGTCGTAAGCGTCAGCGCTTGCGATGGAGCATTTGCAAAGTCACGCGCGAAGAAGACGGTGCTTGAACGCCTTGTCATGGATACGCCGAACGCGGGCATGACCGCGCCGCCGGTTCGGTTCTTCACGATCAACCAGGTGCTGGCCAAGCGTGACAGCGAGAACCGTGCAAAGCCCGGCAATATCGAACTCGCATCCTTGGACGCGTCGCAGGGATCAGATGCCAAGGTGATCAGCGATGCGCCGTCTCCGGCCGCGATCCTGCCTGCCACCAGCGAGGAGCCGTTCGGCCTGTTCACGTTCCGCGCGCCTGAAGGGCTGCTATGGACGAAATGGCGCGGTGTGGAAGCGCGTATGCGCGCCGACTTGAAATCGATCGAGGATTGCAAGGCTGATAGCGAGAACTGCGCCGCCGGCGCGCGCAAGTTTGTCGCCGTCACGCGTTCCGCCGCCGAGTTGGGTCTGCGCACACGCGTCGAGGCGATCAATCGCGACGTCAACTATGCGATCCGCTATGTCGGAGACTATCAGCAATATGGCGTCGCCGATCTGTGGAGTTCGCCGCTCGAGACGCTATCTGCGGGCATCGGCGATTGCGAAGATTATGCGATCGCCAAATTCGCCATGCTCGTCGCAACGGGTGTGCCGGAGGCCGATATCAAGATGATGCTGGTGCGCGACATGGCGGTGCGCCAGGACCATGCGGTGCTGACCGTCCGTGTCGATGGCCGCTGGCTGGTGCTCGACAATCGCTACTCCCGACTGTCGGAAACGCGCGATCTGCCGCATTTCATGCCGCTTTTCGCTATCGACCACAAAGGCGTCAGCCTGTTCGCCGCGCCCTATGCTACGCGTCCGCATCATGAGAGCGAGACCGACATGTTGCCCGCGGCCGAGGTGGACGGCTTCGGCGGGGGCTCTTCCTTGCCGCTGGCGCTCTGAGATAGTTCGACAACACAACGTCGACAATCGGCCTGATATCGACGTTTTATGCGCTTCGCGATCTTGTACTTCCGTGCATCTTGGGCTCTTAATGCGCCAGGGTGAGGTCGACGAGGGGATTGAGATGCGCTTCAAGCACACGCTGTTGGGTTTGTTGGTGGCTGCCGGAATGGCTTCCGGTGCAACTGTCTCGCATGCCGAAGGCCTGCTTCCAGGCGCTGCCTTCTCCGTCGATTGTCAGAATGGGGCGGTCTACAAGCTGACCTCCGGCCGTGTGACCTTTCCGGGTGATATCGTCACCGGCCATCTGTACCTGACCCCGCACCGTGCAATGCCTGTTCGCCTGATCCCGATGGGTGAGGGATATCGCTATGCAGGCCGTGGCGTATGGCTGGATGGCATTCGCGAGCACGCGCTGTTGTATCGGGCCAAGTATAGCCCGGTCGCGTGCGTCGTTACCCGCATCTAGACTTTTATCCTATCAATTATCTCCTGCGATAGCAGTACTGCGATAGCGAGTTGCGCATCTGCGCAACTTGCTGACTCACGTCTGTGTCCGGAGAACAAGTCCGCGATCCCAGAGATTCGCGGAATGCGCACGGCAAATGGCGACCCTGCCATCTGACCGTGACACGAATGCGCTTTAAGCAACTGTCCCATTTCGAAATTTACTCGCGAAGGGCGATCACCACGCGGCTGTTCGCGCCGCTGTCGATATCGGCCCGCGAAAGCAAATTCAGGCGCCCGTCCAATATTGGCGGACGTGCCTGTGGTTGTGAGCTGATTTCGTTGTTCAGTGCGATATGAGAAGTCATCTTACAAAGTATAAAATAAGTCGTTTTTTCGAATACTTTCTTATTTTTACAATAGATACGCCGCGATTTGTGGATTTTTCCGGGCAGTCCCAAAAATAGACTGTCTAAATGAAGTATTACTTTCGAATTGTTCATCTTTATTAATACGCTGTTTCATTTTTGAACTTAACCAATGCAACGAAAACGCTTCAAATTTTACAGGTATTCATTGACGTCTCTACGTTCTTAAGAATATTTTAACCCTCGCAGGACTTGGACGTTTTTCGGTCCGATCAGCTTGAGGTTGTAGTCATGAACGCTCCCGTATTGCTCGCGCAGCTCGCCGGTTCCACCACGCAGACCCCGCCGTCTCCGAAGAACCTGAAGCTCGAGAAGCCGCAAAATGGGCAGGCGATTTCGGTCCATCTCGACGGGAACACCAAGCTCGATTTTGCTGATATCGCGAGCGAGAAGCTGACCTTCGTCAAGGTCGGTGAAAAGCTGATCATCCTGTTCGACAATCAGTCGACGGTGACTGTCGATCCGGTGTTCGACTCGCTTGGTCGGCCGCTTACCGATCTTGCTTTCGACATGGGCAATGATCGTACGCTCAATGGCGAGCAGTTCGCTCAGACATTTCCGATCACGACAGATCAATCGGTTCTGCCGGCAGCGGGTAATGCCGGTGGCCCGACGGGCGGCGCGAATTTCGGTGATGCGACCGTTGGCGCGCTCGGTGCTTCGGGCGCGCGTCTCGCGCTGCTGACGGGCGAAGACACTGGCGGCGGCTTCGACAATCTGGACGATGGAACGCCTAACCCGTCGCCGATTCCCGGCGGCGTGACGGCGGTGACGCTGAACGAAGACGGTTTTGCGGAAGGTAATCTCGGCGGCACCGGTGACACGGGCGGCACCGCGACGTCCGTGACCGGTTCGCTCAATGTCGATTTCGGTACCGATGGTTCGAATCGCAGCTTCGCGTTCTCGCTCAATCAGCCGACGCTCGCCGGCCTGACCTCGGATGGTCAGACCGTTCAGCTCGCTTTCACCACCGTGAACGGCCAGCCCGTGCTGATCGGCTATGTCGGTGGCGATTTCAATGTCGCCGCCAATCAGGTCTTCACGGTGTCCCTGGATGCTTCATCGCTGCAGGGCAACTATACCTTCACCCTGTTGCGTCCGCTCGATCATCCGATCGGCGGTACCGAAGACACGATCAATCTCTCGATCAACGTGATCGCGACGGATGGTAGTGGCGACACTGTGGCCGTCACGATTCCGATCGGCATCAACGACGATACGCCGGTTATAGGCACGCCTGCCGATGCCGCGCTGACGGATCCGCTGTCCGGCAATCCGGCGACGCAGACGGGCTCGCTGGGAATCTCCTGGGGTGCCGATCGCTACAACGATCATGTCGATGGCGGCGTATCCGCGACCACTGGCGCAACGGGCGACCGCTCGGTCGTGTTTGCCAACACGCAGGTGACGGCCACCGGCGACGGCGCAACGGCCATCGGTACGCTGACGTCGCATGGCGAGATCGTCCACTACGTGCTGCTCGAAAACGGCACTGTGCTGGTTGCCTATACAGGCGCGACCGCGCCGACCAGCCTCGCCGACCTGCAGCAGAGCGGCACGCCGAGCGGTGAAGGCGAGGGTGGCGAAGGTGGGATTGCCAACAACGTCGTCTTTGTTGTGACCCTGTCCGACGCCAGTAATAGCGGCAGCTATGTCGTCACCCAGTATCGTTCGCTGGATCACGACAATGGTTCAGCCACGTTCCAGAACATCGATCTGGCCTTCAACTTCACCGCGACGGACAGCGATGGCGATACGGTCAACGGCACGCTGCATGCGGTGATCGCGGATACGGTGCCGGTTGCGACCGGTCCGGCCGACGCAAGCACACTGAGCGAAGGCAACGGCGAAACGCCGCCGAGCGAAGGTGGCGGGGACATGTCCTCCTTGCTGGTGGTCGGCGGTTCGTTTACGCCGAAGGACACGGGCGCCGTATCGCTGCACATCGATTGGCGTTCGGATAATCAGAATCCGACTGCTGCGGGCGGCGCGCATGATCGCTCGGTCACATTCACCGCTGCGACGCAAACCGCTCTCGAAAACCTCGGTCTGACCTCCGACGGCGCGACGATCATCTACACGATCTCCGCGGGTGGCACTTTGCTGACGGCAACGACTGCTGCCACCGAAGGCCATAGCGCGCGTACGATCTTTACCGTGCAGTTGTCCGACAGCGGAAATGGCAGCTACGACTTCACGTTGCTGGACAATCTGGACCATCAGGGCAGCTCCGAAGGCAGCCAGGCGCTGACATTTGGCTTCATTGCGACCGACAGCGATGGCGACTCGACGGTTCCAGCGAATTTCACGGTCAACATTACCGACGATGTGCCGATGGCAGGTGGAATCGAGAGCCGGACACTGTCCGAGCAGACGCAGAGCGGTGCGACGAACGGTTTTGTGTCGACTTCGCTCGATAATGTTTCGCTAAATATCAATTGGGGCGCCGACGATGTAAACAACAACGGCGCGTCGATCGACCGCAAGGTCGCTTTCACGACCGCCGCAGCGCCTTCCGGGCTCACCTCGAATGGTGAGGCCATCACCTATGTGCTGTCGGAAAACGGAACGCTGTTGACTGCCTCGGCGGGTGAACGCGTCGTTTTCACCGTGAAGCTGTCGGACGTCGATAGCGGCACCTACACCTTCACCCTGAAGGATAACCTGGACCACGTCGGAGCCAATGGTGCGTCGATCGCACTCGGCTTCAACTTCACGGCGACGGATGCCGATGGCGACCCGGTCGGTTCGTCCTTCACCGTCAACATCAACGACGACGTGCCGACGACCGGCGCCATTGCTGGCGAAACCCTCATCGAGAGTACATCAGCCGAGAGCTCCAACGCATTCATCGCGAAGGCCTTGAACGGCATCTCGCTGAATGTTGACTGGAATTCCGATGATGCCAACGCAGGTGGCACGAATGATCGTAGCGTCGCCTTCACCACCAGCGCGGCGCCGTCGGGTCTGACCTCCAACGGCCAGACGATCATCTACACGCTGTCTGACAATGGCACGTTGCTGACAGCGACAGCGGGCGCGCGCACGGTGTTCACTGTGCAGCTCTCGGATACCGGCAACGGTACTTACACGTTCAATCTGCTCGACAATCTCGACCACGCCGGCGCAAATGGCGCCAGCGTGCCGCTGACATTCTCGTTCACGGCGACTGATAGCGACGGCGATACCACGTCGCCTGCATCCTTTACGGTCAATGTCACCGACGACTCGCCGGGCATCGGTACCCCGGATGTCCTGACTCTCGTCGAGAGCACCAGTCCGTCGTCGTCGAACGCATTCATTTCCGCGACCGCAACCGGCTCACTCGCGGTGGATTGGAATTCGGATGACAACAACCAGGTGTCAGGACCAGGGGCGAGCGATCGTTCGGTGGCCTTCACCGCCGCGACGCTGACGAGCCTGAACGCGCTGCATCTGACATCGAACGGGACGACGCTGACCTATAGCTTCTCGGATAATGGCCAGTTGCTGACGGCCAAGGCAGGTGGAACGACGGTCTTCACTGTTCAGCTGTCCGATACGGCTAATGGTACCTATACATTCAAGCTTCTCGACAATCTCGATCATGCCTCAGGCAACGCCAAGAACGACCTGGCGCTCACCTTCGGCTTCACGGCGACCGACAGTGACGGCGACACGACGGCGCCGGCCAGCTTCACCGTTCATGTGACCGACGACGTGCCGGTGGCTGGCGTGGGCGACACGCGCGGCGTGGACGAGGACGATCTCCTGAGCGGGACGTCACCGAACTTCTTCGACCTGCAGGTCGGCGGCCGGCTGAACATCGACTGGAACTCCGACGATCACGATGGCGGGAATGTTGCCAACCGTTCCGTGTCGTTCGAGCACACGGCGGCTGCGGACAACGTCGCGGTGCGCGATGTCAATAATAATCTCGTGAATCTGACATCCGACGGAGCAACCGTCCACTATACTATTATTGGCGAGGATCTCGTCGCCTATACCGGCAATAACCCGTTCTTCAACCGTGTGTTCGTCGTCTCTCTCGACGATGACAACACCGGCTCGTACACGTTCACGCTGCTCGGACATGTCGACCATCCGACCGCCGATGGCCAGAACACGCTGACATTCACGTTCGACTATACGGCCACCGACTCGGACGGCGACAAGAGCAGCAGCGTGTTCAGCGTTACGGTCAAGGATGATGTGCCGACGATCGGTAACACGGAGTCCGAATCCGTTCGTGAAGACAGTCTGCCGACCACGTTCTATGACACGACATTCCCGGATGCGCCGAACTCGACCGTTCAGCTCGGTGATCTCAACATCAACTGGGGCGCAGATAACAATAATTCGGGCGCAACAAACAACCGTTCGGTCGTCTTCACGACCGCAGCCGGGGCCACGGGTCTGACGTCGGACGGCACCGCGATCGTCTATTCGATCTCGGCGGACGGAACGGTACTGACTGCCAAGGCTGGCGTTCGCACGGTGTTCACCGTTGAACTGTCCGATAGTGGTGATGGCAGCTACAAGTTCACGCTGTTTGACAATATCGATCACGCTGCGTCGGGGCAGAATGATGACAGCCGGACTCTATCTTTTGGTATCAAGGCCACCGATTCCGACGGCGACTCCGCGACGGCCGATTTCGTGGTCTCCATCGTGGATGACGCGCCTGAGGCACATACCGGCGATGGCCGGACCATCAATGAAAATGATCTCTCGAATGGCACATCGCCGAATGCGCCCGGTCTGACCGCTACCGGTGATCTCAACATCTCCTGGGGCGCGGATGACGCGAATCCGTCCGCCGGAGGCGGGCTCGGCGATCGCACTGTGGGCTTCCGCTTCAACTCGGCGGCGGACAACGTCGATGCAGAGAACAGCAATGGCCAGAACCTGACGCTCCGCTCGGATGGCCAGACGGTTCAATACGCATTCGACGGTCAGAAGCTGGTCGGCTATATCGGCGCCAACCTGGCAAGCGGCACGCGCATTTTCGAAGTGACGCTCAGCGATGCCAATGATGGCTCCTACACCTTCAAGCTGCTCGGTAACCTCGATCATCCTACCGGCAGCGGCACCAATCCGGTTAACCTGACCTTCAGCTACACCGCGACTGACGGTGACGGCGATACCAGCAGCAGCAACTTTACCGTGACGATCCGCGACGACGTGCCGGAAATAGGCGCACCGGTTGCTTCGACGTTGACCGAAGATACGACCATTGTGGGCGGGGGCGAGGAATTCGTGCCCCAGACTGCGTTGAACAAGTCGCTGAACATCAATTGGGGCGCGGACGACAACAACAGCGGCACTGCAAACCGTTCGGTCGCGTTCTCGTCATCCATCGACTCCGGCGACAGCGTGCACACCACGGGCTCCGGAAGTCCCGTGCTCAAGTCAGACGGTGTGACCGTGCAGTTCCTGCGGATCTCCGATACGGAGATCTGGGGCATGGCCAACGACAACGGCGGCTCGCTGACGATCAACGATCGCAAGGTGTTCCACATCACGCTGTCCGATACGGGCAACGGTACCTACACCTTCGAGCTGCTGGATAATCTGGATCACGTCGGATCTGGCCAGGGCAGTGCACTGTCGCTGCAGCTTGGCTTCGTCGCCACGGATGCGGACGGTGACACCGACAGCAGCAGCTTCACGGTTACGATCAGCGATGATAACGGCCGGCCGTCTATCGGAACGGCGCAGGCGGTTTCGGTCGATGAGGACGGTCTGACGGGCGGCAACACGCAGCCTGCTACCGGAGATCTCGCCGGTGCCGCAACGTCAGCGATGGGATCGCTTGCTATCTCTTGGGGAGCTGACAACAACAATTCCGGGGCGGCCGATCGCTCGGTTGCGTTCTCTGGCATCAGCGATGGCCAGAATGCGATGTCCAATGTCGGCCCTCTGACCGTCGATGGGGCGCAGGTCAAACTGTGGGTCGTCGGTAATACGGTTTATGGCTACACCGGCAGCAACCCGGTGAATGGCTCGACGCCGCCATCGGCTGGCAGCCAGGTGTTCACGGTCTCGCTCAGCGATCTATCCTCGGGCAACTATACCTTCAACCTGCTGAAGCATCTCGATCACCCGGCAGGTAACAACGAGAACGATATCACCCTCAGTTTCGGCTACCAGGCCACGGACGCCGATGGCGATGTTACAGCGGCATCGACATTCACCGTTACGGTCAATGACGATTCGCCAGTTACGACGGGAGCGGTAGCCGCGGCGACGGTGCTGGACGACGATGCATTTGCTGGCGGCAACGCGGGCGGCGCCGGCGATGTCACCAATGCCACCTCGGCAACGGGCGCAGCCGGTGCGGTGTTCTCGGCCGGCGCGGACGGGTTCAAGAGCGTGACGCTTGGGACGACGACGGCATTCAGTGCGATTTACAAGGATGCCAACGGCGTTGCTCACCAGGAATCCGTCACGTGGGGATCGGCAAGTGTATCGGGTGGCGTGACCACCTGGACCGCGATCGGTGCCGTCAGTGGCGCCACCGTGGCAACGCTGGCGATCGGCGCAAACGGCTCTTACACCTTCACAACCTCCAGACCATTGGTGCATCCGACGGCCGGAGCCAATGAAGAAAACCTGTCGCTGACTTTCAACTACACCGTGACCGACGGCGATAACGATCCAGCCACCGGATCGCTGACGGTTAACGTCAATGACGATACGCCGGTATCGCAGGGTGTCGTGACGGCCGCGACGACGCTCGACGACGAGGCGCAGACGGTCTTTACGCCGACCAATGCCGGAGGTGCGTCTGGCGATGTGAGCCCGGATACGAACACTACGTCGGGAGCTGCCGGCAGCCTGTTCACCGCGGGTGCTGATGGCTTCAAATCGGTCGCAATGACATCCGGGACCTTCAGCGTTGTCTACAAGGATGCCAACGGCTTCGCCCTGACCGAGACCGCTACCTGGGGCTCGCCCGTCGTGGGCGCCAATGGCGCCACCACCTGGACGGCGACCAGCACCCACTACGGCTCTGCCGCTGTTCTGGTCATTGGTGCGAACGGTTCGTACACGCTGACCGTGAACGCGCCGATCGCACATGCAACGCCCGGAACTGCGGAAGACAACAAGGCGCTGACCTTCAACTTCACGGTCACCGACGGCGATGGTGACACCGCCACCGGCTCGCTGACGGTCAACGTCAATGACGACACACCGGTGTCGAAGGGCATCGTGACGGCCGCGACGACGCTTGACGATGAAGCGCAGTCGCTGTTCCCGGCCAGCACCGCAAATGTGTCGGGCGATGTGAGCCCCGACGTGAAGACGGTCTCCGGCGCTGCCGGCAGCCTGTTCACTGCCGGTGCAGACGGCGTGAAATCCGTTGCGATGACGTCGGCAACCTTCGGCGTCATATACAAGGACGCCAATGGCTTCGCGCAGACCGAGACCGCGACCTGGGGCTCGCCGGTGGTGGGCGCCAATGGTGTCACCACCTGGACGGCAACCAGCGCGCATTACGGCTCGGCCGCCGTGCTTGTCATCAATGCCGACGGTTCCTACAGCGTCACCGTCAACGCACCGGTCGTCCATCCCACCAACAGCACGACGGAAGACAACAAGGCGCTGACCTTCAACATCACCGTCACCGACGGCGATGGCGATACGGCGACCGGCTCGCTCACCGTGAATGTCAACGACGATACCGTCGTCCTCGGGACAGCCGTGGCGGGCTTCGTCGATGAAGGCAATCTGGCCGGCGGCAACAAGGACGACGGTTATCCGGGCGACCTGACGATTGCCCATGGTGACAACGGTACGCGCACCACGTCCGGTTCGCTGGCGATTGCGTTCGGCGCCGACGGTAAGGCGGCGACCGTTACGGGCGGCACGTCGACGCAGACATTTACGTTCAGCGGCAACAGCAACCTGACTGCCGATCTGATCGTCACCCAGGGCACGGTCAATCATCCATCTGCCTCGGGGATCGTGTTCGGCGGCATCAACAATCCGATTATCATCAATGCCAATGACAGCTTGCCGTTCAAGCTGGACGCGATCGACCTGGGACTGTCGGGTGCCGCAACGACACCGACCGTCATTCTGAAGGGCTACGATTCCAACAACAATCTCGTCGCAACCTATACGTTGAGCGTGGCCAATGTTGCAGCGCTCACGTCGGGCACGCCCACGCATTTCAATGCCGCGGGTACACCGTTCGCGAATGTTCTGATCGACAGGCTCGAGATCTATACTGGTAACGGCTTCAACGGTTACGTGATGGCCGACAACTTGGTCGTCACGCAGAATACGAGCAGCGGCCCGATCGTGGTCGATGCCGCCGTCACCTTCACCGACCATTCGAACGGACTCGCCAACCTCGTTGTCAAGGATGCCAATGGCAACGATGTTACCGCTTCGCTGACGTCGAATGGTGCGGCTGTTCACTATGCGATGATCGATGCCGTGACGTTGATCGGCTACACGGGCGCAACCGCGCCGACGTCGCTCAGCGATGCCAGGGTGGTATTCTCGGCTGTTCTTTCGAGCGCCGCGGCAAACGGCTCCTACACGTTCACTCAGAATGCAAACCTCGATCATCCGATCGCGGGTCAGGACGACGATCTCGTCTTCACGTTCAATTTCACCGCCAAGGATGGTGACGGCGACAAGGCGAACGGACACTTCACGGTCACCGTCGATGACGACGCTCCGACCGCGACTGCTGCCGTGCTTACGGGAGCGGTCTATGAAAGCGAACTGAGCACCGCTACCGGCGATCTGTCGACCGGCACGCAGGCCGGAAACGCCGATAACAAGAATGGTGATGCAGGTACCGACGATTCGATCCTCGTCGGGAATCTGTCGTCACTGGTTTCAATGGGAGCGGATTCGCCCGGTACCTTTGTGGTGGAGACCACGGGCCTGTCGGCGTCACTGACTTCACTGACTTCCGGCGGTGTTGCGCTGACCTATACGGTCGTCGGAAACACGCTCATCGCTTGGGCTGGTTCGAACCAGATATTCACCTTCGCGGTCAATGCCTCGACCGGCGCTTATACGTTCACGCTCAAGGGGCAAATTGATCACGTTGCGAATTACGTGATCGACAACGCCTCGATTCCGGTCGCAGCGATCGATCAGCCGGGCGAAATCTATGCGGTTGCGGCGATCAACGGCAATCCTCGTGCTTTTGAAGGCCGCCTGCCAGACGGCGATGTCATCATCAGCATCACGAACAGCGGAAACACGGCGGTTAACTGGGTCCTGGATAACACGTCCGGCGGCACCGATTATCCGCTGTCGATCGCTGCGAACACGACGATCTTTATCAACGTTGGACAAATCTCGACGCCTCCCAACGTGCACTTCGAGTTGACCGGACCGGGTGCCCCGAGCGGGCAGACGACGGTAAATTCGGGTCATCAGGACATCGCCGTTACCGGCGGAACAGATACGCTTGCGCTCGATCTTTCTTCGGCGGTTACCGTTCGCGATGGCGACGGCGATACCGTTGCATTGCACGATCAGCTCATCGTGACCGTGACCGACGATGCTCCCGTCCTGGCTGGTGCTGCGGCGACTGTGACAGTCGACGAGACCAGCACGCCCCTGGCGCAGGTGGCCTATGGCAGCCTGAAGATCACGATCGGCGGTGACAAGGTCGGCGCGCATCTCGACTTTGCGACCGACAGCAATGGCCAGCCTGTGCATCCGGCCGGTCTGACATCGGACGGCGTGGCGCTCGACTACGTGCTGCGGACCACCCAGTATGGCGAGAAGCAGCTCGTCGCCTTCAAGCATGGCGACACGGTCGACAATCCGGTCTTCATCGTGGCGCTCAGCTCGCCCTCGAACCCGACCTATATCTTCACGCTGTTCCAGAACCTCGATCACGCGGCGAATTCGAACACGCTCGATCTCGGCTTCACGGTGCGCGCGACCGACGGGGACGGCGACTATGTGGATCAGGCGATCCACATCAACGTGACGGATTCGGTCCCGACCATTCCGGCGACGACAGTTCAGCGCGCAGGCGTACAGGACGATGCGCTGATCAACGGCAATCCTGAGCCCGGCGATACGGCAACGGCGTCGGGTACGTTGAGCCACAACTTCGGTGCGGACAGCAACGGTCATCTGTCGTGGGTCAGCGCGACGCTGCCGACCGGTGGATATACCAGCGTTATCAACGGCAACGTTTTTGAGGTCTATCAACTGCAGAACAACGTGAACGTGAAGGTCTTCACGGTCACTCTCAATCCGACCACCGGCGAATATCAGGTGGAGCAGTTCGCGGCCATCCATCATCCGAATGGCGCCGGCGAACTCGGTGAAGGATTCAATCTTAGCTATCGCGTCACCGATGGTGACGGCGACTATGTGGAGAGCTATCTGCGCGTCGTTGTCGGCGATGACGTGCCGGTGATCATCGGCAACGCGACGCAGGCCAACCTGCTCACCAACGGCGATTTCTCGGGCGGCAGCTCCTGGCATGACGCCTCGTACGGTGATTGGGCGACGGGCGCTACCGGTTGGAAGATCACCGGTACGGAAGCCGGCCAGACCGGTGTTCAGCTCGAGCGCGTCCCAAGCGGCTATTTCGGGGTTGTGACGTCGAATGGCGAACCGATGGTTGACCTCGGTGCATCGCCGGGCAACATCGCAGTCTCCCAGACCCTCAACGGTCTGACGGCCGGCCAGCACTATACGCTGAGCTTCGAGATCGGCACGTACGATCCGTCGTCCTCGGGACTCCAGGTTTATTGGAACGGGCAGCTCGTTGGCACCTATGCGCCGGGCTCGACCATGGCCATCCAGACGCTCGACCTCATTGCGACCGGCGGTGCGAACACCGTCACCTTCAAGGAAGTCGGCAACGCCGCGGACAATACCGGCACGTATCTGGCGAATGTCAGCCTGGTTCAGGCGTCGTCGACGTCACTGCCGCTCTTCCACGCGGATATCGGCGAGGATGGCTCGTCCGTCGTGTCGCTGGTCAGCGGGACCAACTACCGCTTCGGTGCCGATGGCCCGGGCTCTGTGGCATTCGACACTGCACACGCCACCATTTCCACCCCGACCGGTACCATGCTCGGCGTGCCGTCGATGTCCTACGATCCGGTCACGGGCAAGGTGACGGTCAATCCGGGCTGGGGCTTCAACGGCCTGAGCGAAGGTGAGATCGCAACCCTGTCGGTGCCGTTCACGGTCACGGACTCGGATGGCGATACCAAGACCGGAATCTATCAGTTCACGATCCACGGCAGCAATGATGCTGTTGGGACCTCGATAGGTTTTCCCGACACCGGAACGATGACCGAATATGCGGAAACCGATCCGCAAACAGGATCGACGGCAGATCGCACGCGCTTTAACGACAGCTCCTCGGGCGGCGGCTACAACGGCGGCGGCTTCTGGATCTATGACGATCAGGGCGACACCCATACGCTGACCGTGACGCCTCAGGGCACGGGCTATATCGGATACGTGACTGCAGTGGTCGCGGAAGAGACGTTGAATGACGGCAATGGCTTCGTCGATTGGCAGTATCACGTCACCGATGCACAGCTGAATTTCCTTGGCGCTGGAGAGACCAAGCAAGAGGTCTTCCGCATCCTCGTCAGCGACGGGCACGGTTCGTCGGCCTATCGCGACATCACGGTCACGTTGGTCGGCAGCAACGACAAGCCGGTGATCTCGATTGATGGCGGCGACAGCGACCATGTGTTCCTGACCGAAACCAATGCCGGGCTGACTGCCAACGGCACACTGAGCGTGACAGACGTCGATCTCTCCGACACGGTCACCGCGAACGTGTTGTCGGTGACAGCATCGGGCTCTGGAATTGAATCGCACTTCACCAATGCGCAATTGCTGGCCTTCATGACGGTTGCAACCGGTGACGTGACCCCGGCTGGCAGTGCCGCCGGCGATCTTGCATGGACCTTCAATTCGCAGGGCCAGGCCTTCGATTTCCTGCCCAATGGCTGGGAATCCGTCCTCAGCTATACGATCCAGGTCTCGGACGGTCACGGCGGCATGGACACCCATGTGGTCGAGATCAAGATCCATGGCACCAATGACGCGCCGGTCGTCGATCTGAACGGTGCTGCGTCGGCAGGCAATGACATCGCTGTCACCGCCGTCGAGCAGTTGCCGCAGTGGATCTTGAGCAGCGCAACTATTACCGACGTCGATTCCACGACGATGCATTCGATGAAGGTCACGTTGACAACGCAGCCGGATGGGCTCGGTGTCGAGGGCCTTTCGTTCAATACGAGTGCGACGAACGCTCTGACGGCGGCCGGTCTTACCTATGGCTATGACGCGACCACCGGCGTTCTCACAGTGACCGGCGATGCGTCCAACGCCGTCTACCAGACCATCATGCGCGGTGTTGTCTATCAGTACACCGGCGATGCCCCGAGCACGGGCGACCGCACTGTGACCGTGGTTGTCAATGACGGTCTGGATAACAGCATCACGCACACGGCAACGGTGCATGTGCTGCCGATGAACGATGCGCCGTCGCTGGCGGGTCCGCTTGCGGCAACCGTCACCGAAGGCGGCATCCATACCCTCACGGCCGCCGAACTCGGCTACACCGATCCGGACAACACCGCCTCCGAGGTCGTCTTCCACGTATCGAACGTCCAGCACGGCACCATCACGAATGGCGGCGCTCCGGCGACGTCATTCACGGCCGCCGAGCTTGCCGCCGGCCTGATCAAGTTCACCCATGACGGCTCGGAAGATTCGACGACGACCTTCCAGGTCACTGTTGAGGATGGCAACCAGGACGGCTCGACGCCGGTCCCGGGCACCTTCACCTTCACGGTGGAGGGCGTGAACGACGCGCCGGTCATCACTTCGGCACCGCTGCAGACGCATGCCGACATCTATGCCGCTGGTTTCCTCGACCACGCGGTGACGGCGACCACCGCCGCGGACCACAAGTTCGAGATTGATCAGAATATCGACACGCAAATCGGTGCGCTGCTGGCGGCAACGCCGGCCGACATGCATGCGGTTCTGATGGGCGTGCAGGCTGCGCTTGGCCATGCCGCCGGCTTCGCCGATGCGATCGCTGCGGTGTGGGATTATGTCGACGATCACTACAGCTATTACGATACGGCCATCAATGCGGCCGGTGTTCGCCTTGCGATCGAATATGCCAAATACATCCAGGACGGTGGCGCACCGCTGAGTGGCGTGGTCGTGAAATACGAAGCTGATGGCCCGGACTATGCAAACCTGCCGGACCGTGCGCAGTCGATGCACGACAATCTGCTCGGTAATCTCGATAAGGCCTCGATCGACGACAAGTTCCTGCCCGGTGGCGCCGGCGGCTCGAACGGACCGCCGAACGGTGTTGCCGATGTGGCGCTGCATGATCAGCTGATCGCGGAGATCGCGGCGGCGGGTCTAAGTGGTCGGCCGTACTATGCCGGATACGAGGATTCATTTGCATCTCCGTCGCAGCAATGGGACGCGGCGCATGGCCTGCTGCCGGGCGGTACGCACCAGATCATCAGCGGCCAGCTCACGGCCACGGATGTCGACACCAATGACGCGGGTCATCTGACCTGGTCGCTGAACACGACAGCGTCGCCATACGGCACGATGTCGATCGACCCGGCGACCGGTGTGTGGAGCTACGATCTCGACAACGGCCTCGCTGCAACGAAGGCGCTGCATGTTGGCGAAGTCGTGACGTTGAACTTCGTCGCGACCGTGGCTGATGCTCACGGCGGCAGCGCCAGCCAGACGGTGACGATCACCATCCATGGTGGCAACGACGCACCGGTGACGCAGAACGAGGTCTACTTCATCGACGAAGACCAGGTCCTGACGAACGCCCATCTGCTGGCCAACGACAGCGATCCGGACGGCGACGCCCTGACGCGCGTCGGCCTCGTGACCGGTAATCCGTGGGGCCCCGCCGGTTCCACGTCGGTCACGCCCGCTGGCGACCTGACATACACCCCCGTCGCGAACGAGAGCGGCTACTCAGTCTTGACCTATCAGGTCTCCGACGGGTCCAGGACGGCGCCGGCCACCGTGACGATCAACGTTCGTCCCATCGCCGATGCCGCGGTGCTGTCGGCGTCGGGCGGCAACGAAGACAACACCTTTGCCATCCACATTGCCTTGGGCGATACCGACGGTTCGGAGAAGGCCACCCATATCGAACTCAGCGGCTATCCCGCCGGCGCGACCTTCAATCAGGGCTCGCTGCAGGGCAGCGTCTGGGTGATCGATAATCCCGCCGGGATCGACCTGGCACATCTGACCATGACCCCGCCCAACAACTACAATGGCGCGTTCAACCTCGGTGTCAGCGTGACGGTCGTCGATCACGCCACGCTCACCACCGGTCTTGTAACCGATACCGCGACTTCGACGGGCACGATCGCCGTGACGGTCAATGCGGTGAACGATCTGCCGGTGCTGACGGCGGACGATGCGACGCTCATCGAAACAGCGAGTGCGGACGCTGGATTGCTGAGCAAGACCGGAAATATCCTGAGCAACGATCACGACGTGGATGGCGACACGCTCAGCGTCAAGACCATCCGGGCGGCGAACGGCGTCCCGACCGATGAAAGTCCCATCGCCATCGCTCCGGGCGGCAATGTGACTTCGCATGGTATCTACGGCGATCTCGTGATGCATTCGGACGGCAGCTATACCTATACGGCGAATGCCGCCTTCGATGCGCTGGCGGACGGCGTCCAGAAGACCGACGTCTTCAAGTATGTTGCGATGGACGGGAACGGCGGCGAGGCCGCGCAATATCTGACGATCCACCTCACCGGCGTCAACGATACGCCGGTCCCGGTCAACGACGATCAGAACCTGACCGATACCGCGGTTATCGACGCGGGTACGGTAAAAACGTTTGCCGGCAGTGTTCTGGCCAACGATCACGACGCGGAGAACGACCCGCTCACGGTGATCACGATCCGGCCCGACGCGCAGTCAGGCCCGACCTATCTCAACGGCGCCACGACGGTCGCGCACGGCGTCTATGGCGATCTCACAATCAATACGGACGGCACCTACACCTATACGCCGAACGCGGCCTACGATGCGCTCGCCGCTGGCGTCACCGCCACCGACGTGTTCAAGTACGGCGCGTCGGACGGCAACAGTGCCCACGGCGGTTTCCTGACGTTCCACATCACCGGCGGCAACGATACGTTCACGGTCACCGGCGACACCACGGGCACCATTCGCGAGCTCGGCGGGATCGACAACGCCCAGAGCGACCCGGTCAACGGCATCGCGCGCGGTGACCTCAATTATACCGACCGCGATGGTGGGAACGATGTCTGGCAGACGGCGTCTTCCAACACCGCCAGCGGTTACGGCTGGTATTCTATCGATAGTGCCGGCAAATGGACCTACGGGCTGTATGACAACAATCCGACCATCCAGGCGCTGAAGGAAAATCAGGCGACCCTGACGGACAGCTTCACCGTCTATGCGCAGGATGGCACGCCGCAGACCATCGCGGTTCAGATCCTCGGCAACAACGATGCGCCGACGGTGGCGAATGCGCTGGCGAACCAGTCTTCGCCGGAGGATCAGGCGATCAACTTCACCATCCCGGCGAACACCTTCGCCGACGTGGACGGTCGCTTCGATGGGACCGCCAACCCGCTGACGCTGTCGGCGACACTCTCTGACTTCAATCCGCTGCCGACGTGGCTGACATTCAATGCGTTGACCGGCACGTTCAGCGGCACGCCGCCGCAGGATTTCAACGGCTCGGTTGACGTCAGGGTCGCCGCCTCCGACGGCGAAGCGAGTGCGACCAGCACCTTCACCCTGACGGTCTCGCCGGTGAACGATACACCGGTCTTCGATCTTGATGCCGACAACAGCTCTCTGAAGACCGGCGTCGATTACCAGACCAGCTACACTGTGGGCGCAACGGCCAAGGCGATCGCCGACGGCGACTCCAAGCTGACCGACGTTGACAACACCACTATGTCGGCGGCGACGATCACGCTGACTGACCAGCAGACCGGTGATGCGCTCAACCTGAACACGGCGCTGCTCGACAGCCTGGGCATCACCACGCATACCATCGATACCTCGGTGGGCGGCAAGATCATCGTCACGCTGGGTGGTTCTGCGTCGCTTGCCAACTATGAGTCGGCGATCGAGTCCATCACGTTCTTGAGCACCGGCTCGAGCACCGCGGATCGCCACATCACTACGACGGTGAGCGATGGCAGCCTGAGTTCCGCCGTCGCAACGACCACCGTGCATGTTACCTCCGGCAACGCGCTGCCGACCGTTACACTGGCGTCCAGCACGGTCATCGGCACCGCTACGGAGGATTCGACTTCTCCGGGCAGCAATCTGGTTATCAATCCTGGCTTCGAGAACAACGGCGGCAGCACGAGCGGCTGGACTAAGGGCGGGGCAGGGGTGTCGTATGGCGGAACCGACTATGCGCACAGCGGTAGCTTCGGCGGATCGATTTTCAATGGCTCATTGAGCCAGACGATCAACAATCTGGTCGTGGGGCAGCATTATACGCTGAGCTACTGGATCACGTCAGAAAACGGCTACGGCGCCGGCAGCCAACTCAACTTTGCGCCGAGCGCAAACAGCTTCGTCGTGAACTGGGGCGGCAGTGCCGTAGCCGGGTCGAGCCTCACGAATGCGCCGTTCACGTCGATTAGCCCGCAGGGTTCGACGGTCGGTTCGTACGGTATGGTGCAGTACACGTTCGACGTAGTTGCGACCAGCACGTCGATGTCGCTGAGTATTGCGGCAACAAATCAGTG
Organism: Tardiphaga sp. 42S5; assembly: GCF_034044155.1. Classification (NCBI taxonomy): domain Bacteria; kingdom Pseudomonadati; phylum Pseudomonadota; class Alphaproteobacteria; order Hyphomicrobiales; family Nitrobacteraceae; genus Tardiphaga; species Tardiphaga sp. 42S5. Next base: position 3,243,291 of record NZ_CP139027.1, read on the forward strand.
GGACAGCTGGGCCGTTGACGATGTGTCGCTCAAAGCAGTGGCGAGCGACGTCACGACGTCGGGGTCAATCAAGTACACGGACTCCAATTCAACCGACACCCACACGGTCGGCTTCACCCCTGTCGGCGGCAACTACATCGGCACCTTCGCCGTCAACCCGACGGCAGACTCGAACGGCGGCGTGACGGGCAACATCAACTGGACCCTCACGGCCACCGAGGCGGCTCTCCAGGCGCTTCCTGCCGGCCAGATGGTGCAGTCGTATCTCGTTCAGATCGACGACCAGCACGGCGGAGTCACAACCCAGCAGGTCAACGTCACGCTCAACGGCGTCAACGATGCGCCGGTCATCAAGGCCGGCAATGCGACGGAGTTTCTGCTTGGCGGCGCGGCGGTTGCGATTGCGCCCAACGCAACGGTCTCGGATGTCGATACCACCAACTTCAATGGCGGCCAGCTGAAGGTCGCGTTGTCGGGTTGGGACTACAGCAAGGAAAGCCTGCTGATCAAAAACATCGGCACCGGTGCCGGCCAGATCGGCGTGAGCGGCAGCAACGTTACTTACGGTGGTGTCGTGATCGGCACTTTCTCCTTCGCGCAGGCTGTCGCCGACCCGATTAATTTTCCAAACGGCGCTCAAAATCTGATTTTGACCGTCACCTTCGATCCGAACGGCAACATCAGCCTCGCGGCGGTTCAGGCTCTGATCCAGGACATCTACTACTCGTCGACGCTCGGTGCCAATTTCTCCGGGGTCCGGGACGGCATCAGCTTCACCTTGATTGATGGCGACGGCACGGCCAACGGTGGCACGGATACGGGTGTTGCGTACGCCGAAATCGACATGACCAAATATTCATCGCCGGTGACGCTGACGAACGGCAATGACACTGTTCTTTTCACCGCGGGAGCGAACACGGTGAAGGGCGTCGCCGGTACGACCCTGAAGAGCAATGACGCTCTCACTGGCGGCAGTGGGATCGATACGATCGAAATTACCAGCGCGGGCTCGATTACCGATGGCCTCTTCAGCAGCACCATCGGATTTGACGTCCTCAAACTCAGTGCAGCGGGCAACTACTCGGTCGCCCTCGGTGCGAATGCGAAGAACGATGCATTCATGACCGGTATCACCATCGATCATGGCGGCTTGACGGGAAATCTGACCCTCACGGAGGGAGCGGGCGCTGCCCTGTATACGCAGAACATCATCGTGATCGCTGGCTCCGGTGCTGACAATCTGCTTGGCGGCTCCGGCAACGATACGTTCCGTTACACCAGCGCAAATCTCGACAACAACGATACAATCAACGGCGGGCTCGGAGCCGACACCATCCAGATTACTGACGCTGCGACGGTTACGGACAACATGTTCGTCAACAAGTCAAACATAGAACAGATAGTGCTGGGCGATTTCACCAACAGCATCACGCTCGGGAACAATGCAAATACCGAAATCAACGGCCTGACAGCAAAGACCTTGACCATTGATGCCAGTGCGGCTGGATCGGGACACGGCCTGACGGTTGATGCAACGTCAAGCTTCTTCGCGCTCACGTCGCATCTGAACGTGATCGGCGGCGCCGGTGACGATACCGTCAAGCTGCTTAGCGCACACTTCAACGCGAACGAGACGTTCAATCTCGGCGCGGGGAACGATACGATCCAGATTACCGACACACCTGTTGTCGTCGATGCAGCCTTCACGCATGTTAGTGGTGTTGAAACCTTGTTGCTCGGCGCCGGACTCCTCGACAACGTGACGCTCGGTAGCAACGCGACCACAGCGATCGGTAACGGTACACTGACGGTCGATGCGCACACATCACTTCAGCTCACGCTGAACGCATCGGGAGTTGGGGCATCGGCTCATCTGAACATCCTTGGCGGCACGTCTGCTGATAGTATCATCGGCGGCGCCGGTGACGATATGATCCGCGGTGGCGGCGGGAACGACAGCATCGACGGTGGAGCAGGCGTCGATTTGCTCGACTTCTCCGATGCGACCGCAGGCATTACGCTCACGTTGACACAGAGCAGCAGCAACACCTCCGTCAACCTGTCGGCTGTGGGGCTGGGGACCGACACCTACAAGAACATGGAAGGTGTCATCGGCTCTGCTTTCGCCGATACGCTGACCGGTTCGACCTCGAATGACACCATCTATGGCGGTGGCGGCAACGACACGATCATTGGCGGCATCGGTAACGACACGCTGTCCGGCGGCTCCGGTGCCGATACCTTCAAGTTCGCTGAAACCGGCGCGTCGAATGTCGATAGCATCCTCGACTTCAGCAATGGCGAAGGTGACAAGATCGACATATCGGGCTTGCTCGATAGCATTGCTGGCGTGCAGGCGGATGGATCGAACATCAATAATTACGTTCATCTGACGCAGAACGGAGGCAATGTCCTCGTGCAGGTCGACACGACCGGTGCTGGCAATTTCTCCGGCAACACGCATGATGTCGCAACGCTGGTCGGCTATGGCACCAGCAATGCTGATATCGTGAACATGGTGTTCAAGAGCACAGATCACACGATGACTGTCTGATCGCCGACGCGGCCGGCGATCCCGGCCGTGTCGCTTCAACGAATTGCAAAAGCCCCCGATCATCGGGGGCTTTTCATTTGGTTACGTATGGTTGAACTCTTTGGCGCGCCTAAATCTTCTGCCCTTGCGGTGTCTTCGGCCCCGTGGGCACACCTCCGCCACTCCCGCCCACATCGATCCTGATCCGCTGAACCTCCGTGCGCCCGGCCGGATACTTCACCTCGATGGTCACTTCATCACTGCCGACGAAGTCCGCCTTCGATTGATAGAAGGCGATGAACCCCGGTACTTCGAGGGCGAGGCACTGCTTGTAGTTGGTGGCGCTCACCTTGCCGCGCTTGATGCTGACGGTGCCGTTCGCAGGTGGGGTGACCATGCGCAAAGCGGGCAGGGTGCCCGAGGTGCAGTCGGGCTGGACGTTGAGATAAACGCCGACCTGGAAGTTGCGCGCGGTCGGGCCCTTGGCGGTCCGCTCGACGACAGATGGTGTGGCGGCAGGCGGCGCTGGCGAGGGCGTCTGCGCCCAGACGGCGGTTCCGGCACCGGTCCCCGCCAGAGTGCTTATGACGAGACTCAGCGCGGCGACCGGCTTGCGAAACATGGAATTTCTCTCGATGGGTGGTGATAACGGCGCGTCGCGACATCCAAAGGATGCAGCAAAAGTGCTGTCATATCAATGGATCGGGCGCCCGTGGGCCGGATCGATGAGGGGCGGTTGGCCGGTCTCACGGTTTGGTGTAATTCTTTGAATCAAAACGTGTTTGGGTAGCTCCGCGGGGCAATCGCCACATCTGTGGCGGGCATGCTAGGAGAACCCACGGCGCCAGTATGGTGAATCGCCGCGCCGGCTCTTAAGAATTCTGAGGTTTGTTGAATGGTGTCGAAAGAAACTTCCGCAGCGAAGGATGCGGTGCGCACGCTGCGGGTTGGCGTCGTGGGCGCAGGTGTCATGGGCACCAATCATGGCCGCGTGCTGGCCGGGCTGCCCGGCATCGAGATGGTCGGCATCGTCGATCCCATGCTCGAACATCGCACCCGCGCCGAGAAACTGATCGGCTGCAAGACCTTTGCCGATCTGGACGCACTGCTGGCCGCTGGCGTCGATGCCGTGACCATCGCAGCGCCCACTCACTTGCATCACGAAGTCGCGCTGGCCTGCATCGCCAAGGGCATTCACGTGCTCGTCGAGAAGCCGATTGCGTCCACCGTGGAAGAGGGACGCGAGATCGTCGAGGCCGCGCAAAAGGCTGGCGTGACTCTGATGATCGGCCATGTGGAGCGTTTCAACCCCGCCGTCGCCGCCATCAAGAAGGCGATCGAGGGCGAGGACATTCTGTCGATCGGCATCACGCGCGTCGGCCCGTTCCCGCCGCGCATGTCCAATGTCGGCGTTGTCATCGATCTCGCCGTGCATGACATCGACCTGATCCGCTGGTTCACCGAGAGCGACATCGTCGAGGTTCAGCCGCAGCTGGCTTCCGCCGTCGCCGAGCGCGAAGACATCGCGCTGCTGCAGTTCCGCACGGCATCCGGCGTACTCGCTCATATCAACACCAACTGGCTGACGCCGTTCAAGGCGCGCACCGTCACGGTCGCAACGCGCGGCAAATATGTGATGGGCGATCTGCTGACGCGGCAGGTCACCGAATGTTTCGGCTTCAAGACCGATGGCAGTTATTCGATGCGTCATCTACCGGTCGGGCAGGACGAGCCGTTGCGCGCCGAATTGATGGCGTTTCTCGATGCCGTGCGCACCGGCGGTGTGCCGGCGGTGACCGGCGAGGAGGGCGTCGCTTCCCTCGAAATCGCGATCCAGTGCCTTGAAGCGCCAAAGAAGCGCGCAGCCACAGCATCACGTCCGGCGCCCCGCAAGGTGGTTGGCTGACGCAAGCGCGGCCCGGCGCAAGCATGCGCCGGCGTCCAATATCCAGACTTCAACACGACATTCTGCAGGCCAGGCATCATGAACCAGCACACCCGCATCGACCCCGTTCCCTTCATCGACCTCAATGCGCAGCGTCAGCGGCTCGGCACATCGATCGACGAGGCGGTCACCCGCGTGCTCAATCACTGCCAGTTTATCAATGGTCCGGAAGTCGCCAGGCTCGAAGCAGAACTCGCCAAATATTGCGGCGCCAAGCATGTGATCAGCTGCGCCAGCGGCACCGATGCGCTGATGATGGTGCTGATGGCTAAGAAGGTCGGCCCGGGCGATGCCGTGCTGTGCCCGTCCTTCACCTTCTGCGCCACCGGCGAGGCCGTGGCACTGGTCGGCGCGTCGCCTGTGTTTGTCGAAGTCGATGAAGTCACTTTCAACATCAACCCTGAGTCCGTGAAGCGCGGCATCGCCACCGCCAAAAAGGCCGGCCTTAAGCCAAGGGCGATCATCCCGGTCGATCTGTTCGGCCAGCCGGCCGATCTCGATGCGATCTCCGCGATTGCCGAGGCCGAGGGGATGTTCGTGCTGGAAGACGCCGCGCAGGCCTTCGGTGCGACCTATAAGGGCAAGCGTATCGGCACGTCGGCGCTGGCCACCACCACCAGCTTCTTTCCGGCCAAGCCGCTCGGCTGCTTTGGCGACGGCGGTGCCATTTTCACCGATGACGACCAGCTCGCCGAGGACCTGCGCAGCATCCGCATCCATGGCCAGGGCTCCGACAAATACGACAATGTCCGTCTGGGCATCACTGGCCGCCTCGACACCATCCAGGCCGCGGTGCTGCTGGAAAAGCTGAAGATCTTCGACGACGAAATCGCCGCCCGCAACAAAGTAGCCGACCGCTACGCCCGCAGCCTCGGTAACCTCGTCACCGTGCCGCGTGTCGCCGAAGGCAATACGTCGATCTGGGCCTGCTACGTAATCCGCCTGCCGAAGGGCACCGACCGCGACGCCTTTGCCAATGCGCTGAAGGCGCAGGGCGTGCCGACCGCGATCTATTACGCGAAGTCGATGCATATGCAGACCGCCTATAGGGACTATCCGGTTGTCGATGGCGGCTTGCCGGTCTGCGAGGCGCTGTCAGCCGACGTCATCAGCTTGCCGGTGCATGCCTATCTCGACGAGGCTACCCAGGACCGCGTCATCCAGGCTGTGCGCGACGCGTTGGCGACCTAAGTTGAGCATTTTGCACCGCCGTTTCATGCTGTAGAAGCGGCTGATGCTGGGACGCATTTTCACCGTCGGCGGATATACGCTGCTCTCGCGGATCACTGGCTTCGCGCGCGACATCATGCTCGCGGCGATCCTTGGCGCCGGGCCGGTGGCCGACGCCTTCTTCGTGGCGCTGCGACTGCCCAATCACTTCCGCGCCATTTTCGCCGAAGGCGCGTTCAATGCCGCTTTCGTCCCGGCCTATGCCCATGTGACGGGAAAGGGCGGGCCGGCATCGGCACATTTGTTCGCCGATCGCATCTTCACGCTGCTGTTTGCATCACAGGTCGTGCTGCTCATCCTGGCCATTCTGTTCATGCCGCAGGCCATGAGCATCCTGGCGCCGGGCTTCACCGATGATCCCGCGCAGCGTCATCTCGCCATCGAGCTGACACGCATCACTTTTCCCTATCTGCTGCTGATCACGCTGGTGACGCTCTATGGTGGCATGCTGAACGTCATGCAGCGCTTTGCCAGTGCCGCGGCGGCCTCGATCTTCCTCAATATCTCCATGATGGCGACGCTGGCGCTGGCTGCGTTCTTTCCGAGTGCAGGTCACGCCGCGGCCTGGGGCGTGTTGATTTCGGGCTTTCTGCAATATTTCCTGCTCGCCGGAGACTTGCAGCGCCATGGCGGGCTACCGCGTTTCGCGCCGCTGCGCCTCGACGAGGACGTGCGCGGCTTCTTCCGCGCGCTCGGCCCGGCCACGCTCGGCTCAATGGGCACGCAAGTCGCATTGTTTGCCGACACCATCATCGCGACCTTCCTGCCGGTCGGCGCGCTGTCGGCGCTGTATTATGCCGACCGTCTCAACCAGTTGCCGATCGGGGTGATCGGCATCGCCATCGGCACGGTGCTCTTGCCGGAAATGTCGCGGCGGATGGCGGCAGACGATCACGTCGGCGCCATGGGCGCGCAGCGCCGCGCCTTCCTGTTCACGCTGTTGTTCTCGCTGCCCTTCGTCGCTGCATTCCTCGTGGTGCCCGATGTCATCATGCGCGCGATGTTTGCCCGCGGGGCCTTCACCAAGGCCGATGCTGCCGTCGCTGCGGCGACGCTCGCCGCCTATGCCATAGCGCTCATCCCTTTCGTGATGATTCGCAGTGCGGTCGCAACTTTCAACGCGCGCAAGGACACCACGACGCCGATGATTGCCGCGCTCACCGGTATCGCAGTCAACGTCGCGCTGAAGATTCTGCTGATGGGACCTCTGGCGCAGATCGGCCTCGCGCTTGCTAGCGCGGCGGGAGCCTGGATCAATCTGTTGCTGGTCATCTTCTTCGCTATGCGGGCCGGCTATCTCGAATTCGATCGAGCGTTCCTGCTGGCGCTGGGCAAATTCGCGTTGACCGGCGTGGTCCTCGCTGCGGTGCTGTGGGGGACCGCGCGTCTTGCGGCGGAGCAGTTTGCGGGCCTCACCAGCCTCCGCGACGAAGCGACGCTGGGAGTTCTCATCATCGTGACCGTCCTGGTCTATTCGGCATTGGTCCTGATGCTTTTCGGCAAAAGCTGGCTGCACAGCCTGGTCCGCGCCAGATAGCTCGCTTCATCGTGTCCCAAAGTCGGGCAGGGCGACGCTCTGTGCCACTTGCCGCCATCCTCCCGCAGTGTAGATTGAGTCTAAACTGCATGCGGAGGAACGATGGCCCCCATCAAATTCGGCGTCGGACAGAGTGTCCTGCGCAAAGAAGACGACGCCCTCATTCGTGGCCGTGGCCGCTATACCGACGATCATGCGCCCGTCACGCTGCATGCCCTCGTGCTGCGCTCGCCGCATGCCCATGCCAATTTCAGCATCGATGTCAGCAAGGCGCGCACACTTCCGGGTGTCGCTGCGATTCTGACGGCGGAAGACACCAAGGACCTCGGCGGTCTGCCCTGCCTGTTCAATCTCGAAGATCATCCTTTCACCGGGCCGGATTATCCGATCCTCGCCGCCGGGGAAGTCCGCCATGTCGGCGACGCCGTGGCCTTCGTGGTTGCGGAGACTATCGCGCAGGCGCGCGATGCGATTGAGGCGATCGAGGTCGAATGGAAGTCGCTGCCGTCTGTGAACGGTCTGGTCAATGCCGTCGCCAAGGGCGCGCCGCAGGTGTGGGCCAAGCATGCCGGCAATGTGCTGTTCGATGTGCCGATCGGCGACAAGAAGGCGGTCGATGCGGTGTTCGCCAAGGCACCCGTGATCGCCGAAGTGAAGATCGTCAATCCACGCGTCATCATCAACTACATGGAGACCCGGGCGGCGATCTGTGAATACGATGCCAAGCGCGATTACATGACGCTGACCATCGGCAGCCAGGGTAGCCATCGTCTGCGCGACATCCTCTGCGACAACGTGCTGAAGATGCCCAAGGACAAGATGCGGGTCATCTGTCCCGATGTCGGTGGCGGTTTCGGCACGCGGCTGTTTCCCTATCGCGAATATGCGCTGGTGGCCTTTGCCGCCAAGAAGCTGGGCAAGAATGTGAAATGGGCGGCGGACCGTACCGATCACTTCCTCGGCGACGCGCAGGGCCGTGACAACGTTACCCATGCACGCATGGCGCTGAGCGAGGACGGCAAGTTTCTCGCCATGGATGTCGACCTGATGGCCGACATGGGCGCGTATCTGTCGACCTTCGGGCCGTACATTCCGCATGGCGGCGCTGGGATGTTGCCGGGTCTCTACGACATCCAGACCTTCCATTGCCGTGTCCGCACGGTGTTCACGAATTCGGTGCCAGTGGATGCCTATCGCGGCGCCGGCCGTCCCGAAGCGGCCTATGTGGTCGAGCGTCTCGTCGATCAATGCGCGCGCAAGCTCGGCATGTCGCCGGATGCGATCCGCCGCAAGAACTTCATTCCGCCGAAGGCGATGCCGTACAAGACCGCGACGGGCAAGGTTTACGACTCCGGCGATTTCACCGCGCATATGAAACGCGCGATGGATGTTGCGGGCTGGAAGGAATTCCCAAAGCGGGCCAAGGCCGCGAAGAAGGAGGGCCTGGTTCGCGGTATCGGCATGGCCACCTATGTGGAAGTCTGCGGCACCATGGGCGACGAGACCGCCAACGTTGCTGTTGGCGCCGATGGTGACATCACGATCCTGATCGGCACACAGTCGACCGGGCAGGGGCATCACACGGCCTATGCCCAGATCGTCGCCGAACAGTTCGGCGTGACACCGGATCGCGTGCACATCATTCAGGGCGATACGGCGAAGGTCGCCACCGGCCTCGGTACCGGCGGCTCTGCATCGATCCCGACCGGTGGCGTCAGCGTGCAGCGCGCCACCAGGCAGCTCGGTATTAACCTCAAGGAGCTCGCGGCGGATGTGCTGGAAACCAGCGCCGCCGACCTCGAGATCGATGGCGGCGTGGTGAAGATCGCCGGCACTGATCGCTCGGTGTCATTCGCCGATCTCGCAAAGAAGGCCAATCCGTCGAAGCTCAATGCGTCTGAAACCTTCAGCAGCGCCGACGGCACCTTCCCCAACGGCACCCATCTGGTCGAAGTCGAGATCGATCCTGCGACCGGCAAGATCGCCATTGTCAATTACGTCATCGTCGACGATTTCGGCGTCACGCTGAATCCGTTGCTGCTGGCTGGCCAGGTTCATGGCGGCACCATGCAGGGCATCGGCCAGGCGCTGATGGAGCAGGCGGTCTATGATCCCGCGGACGGCCAACTCGTCACCGGCACTTTCATGGACTATGCGCTGCCGCGCGCGGCCGACGGCGCGCCGATTTCGTTCGAGACCCACAACATCCCCTGCGTGACCAATCCGCTGGGGGTGAAGGGGGCGGGCGAAGCCGGCGCCATCGGCTCCTGTCCGGCCGTGATGAACGCCATCATCGATGGTCTCTATCGCGAATACAAAATCGAGCACATCGACATGCCCGCAACTCCTGAGCGGGTGTGGATGGCGATCCGCGAGCACGAACGGCTCCACACGCTGTAAAGCGCCGCCGCCGGGAATAGCCGGATGGCGGCGGGGTTCATCTACATGTTGCGAACTAGTCCTAATTGAATTCCAAACAGGGGTATTGGTTGATGAAACGTGCGCTTCTCGTTGTCGGAGCTTTGCTGTTGAGTGTGGGGGCGGTCTCGGCCCAGCAAGAGATCGTCAAGGAACGCCAGACGCTGATGAAGTCCAATGGTCGCGCGCTTGGCGGCACGCTCAGCGCGATGGCCAAGGGCGACAAGCCCTATGATCAGGCCGCGGTCGAGGCCGCGCTGACCGTGCTGGACGAAACCGCCAAGAAGCTGCCGACACTGTTTCCGGACAGCACCAAGGGTCTGAAGGCCGAGGGTGACTATTCGACGTCGCCGAAGGTCTGGGAAGACAAGGCCGGTTTCGATGCCCACATCGTCACCTTCGCCAAGGCCGTCACCGACGCCAAGGCCAAGATCAAGGATCTCGACAGCCTCAAGGCGAATGTCGGCGGCATCGGCAAGGTATGCGGCGGCTGCCACGAGACGTTCAGGCTGAAGATCTGAGCTCGATTGTGAACTCTGAATGAAAGGGCGAACGCCGCAGCGCTCGCCCTTTTGTTCAACCATCGTCGATTCGAATGTTACTTCGTGACCTGTCCGCGGATCTCGCCGCCTTTGTTGGCCTCAGTGTGGATGTTGACATAGTACTTGCCGGCCAACAGGTCGGCGGCCTGTGCGTCGGTCAGCGTGGCGCTGCCTTCGGAGCCGGATGTGGCTGGTGTGATCGGTACGGCCACTCCGGCATTCTTGCCAGGTTCGGCGGGGCCGTGGAAATGCGCCATGGTCGCAGGACCCGTGAGGCCGGAATAGGTCAGCTTCCAGGTCAGCTTCTTGGTAGCGGGATCGAAGTCGATATCGGCGGTGCCCTTGCCGGCGCTGGTATTGGCGGGCACTTCGGAAGCGCTGTTGAGGGTCGCCTTCATCTTGTCGGCGCAAGCGGGGCCGGCGAGGGCGATGCTGGTGCCGAGCGCGAGGGACGCGAGCATGATCGAACGAGGTGACATGGGTTTCTCCCTGATGATGGTGAGGTCGTCATGGCTGGAAACATCCGAGACGCCAATTCATTCCCCCGGGAGCCTAAGGGATGGATCACGGTTTCGTTCCGGCAGCGGCTGTTCGACGCGCTTTATGTGCTGAAGTTTGACCCGGATACCAATTGGACATGCATGTGCTGAAACGGCTTTTCATTCTCGCATTTGTCGCGGCTGTCATCGGCCTCGGCGTGTTCTGGTGGCTGACGATTCCCGTAACGGTGGCTGCGAGCACGCTCCCGCCGCACACGCCCAATCCCGGCAATGGCGCAGTGGTCTTCAATGCCGGTGGCTGCTCGTCATGCCATGCGACGCCGGCGCAGCAGGATCGGCTCAAGCTTGGCGGCGGGCTGCCGCTCACATCGCCGTTCGGTACGTTCTATGTGCCAAACATCTCGCCGGATCCGGTCGCCGGGATAGGCCGCTGGAGCGAGGCTGATTTCGTCACGGCGCTGTTGAAGGGGACGTCGCCGAACGGTTCGCATTACTTTCCGGCCTTTCCCTACACGTCCTATCAGCACATGAAGCTGGAGGATATCAGCGACCTGTTTGCCTATCTGAAGACACTGCCACAAGTGACCAGCAAGGCGCCGGATCACGCCGTGCCATTCCCGTTCAACATCCGCCGCAACCTCGGCGTCTGGAAATTGCTGTTCCTTGATGGCAAGCCGTTCGTGGCGGATGCATCGAAGTCACCGCAATGGAATCGCGGCAGCTATCTGGTGAATGCGCTGGGCCACTGTGCCGAGTGCCACAGCCCGCGCGATGCGCTGGGCGGCATCGTGACGGCACAGCGCTTTGCCGGAGGTCCTAATCCTGACGGAGAGGGTTGGGTACCCAACATCACCCAAAAGCGTCTCGGTGACTGGAGCGAAAAGGACATCGCGTATTTTCTCGAAACCGGGCAGACCCCGGACGGTGACACCGCCGGTGGCTCAATGGCCCGCGTGATCCGCAATACCTCCCAGTTGAGCGCAGACGACCGCTCGGCGATGGCGCTCTATCTGAAGTCGCTCCCTGCGGTGGAGGGGCCCATTAGGCCCGCCAAAAAGGGCTAAAACCGCCCGCGCAAGGTTGGGGTTGTGGCGAGGTGCAGCCCTGCATGGAAACCCGACAAGCCATGTCGCATCGGCGGTTTTCGTGAGGGGCCTCACGTGATTGTGTGCTGCACCATGCAGGCCCCGCCGATTCCCCCGATCTCCGCTTCCCCGAACTCATGAACATCTTCAAAGCCGTGTCGCTGAAGATTGCCAGCACCATGGCGTTTGCCATCATGGGCGCCCAGGGCCGCTATCTCGGCAGCGAGGTGCCGCTCGGTGAGATCGTGTTTGCGCGCGGGTTGTTTGCGCTGATCCCGATCGTGCTGTTCTTCGGCTGGCGCGGTCAATTGCGCGGCGCGCTGCGCACTAACCGCGTCTCCGCGCATCTGGTGCGCGGTTCGTTCAGCGTGATCGGCACCTTCTGCACCTTCGGGGCGCTGGCGCGTTTGCCGATCGCGGATGTCACTGCCATTGCCTTCATCGCGCCGCTGATCACGGTGGTTTTCGCCGCGATTTTCCTGAAGGAGCAGGTCCATGCCTATCGCTGGTCGGCGGTGGCGATCGGCTTTTCCGGCGTGATCCTGATGCTGTCGCCGTATTTTCACGACCACGCGGCGCTGACCACGTCGATGATCATAGGTCTGTCGCTGGCGCTGCTCAATGCCTTCTCGTCGGGCGGTGCGACCATCCAGATCCGCCGGCTGACCGCAACGGAGTCCTCATCCGCGATCGTCATCTTCATGACGCTGATCGTGATGGCGGCGTCGCTGCTCACCGCGCCATTCGGCTGGCGCTGGCCTACGGACTTCGAATTGGCGCTGCTGGTCGGCATCGGCATTTCCGGTGGTCTCGGCCAGATGCTGTTCACCGAGAGCTATCGCTATGCGCCGGCGTCCTTCCTGGCGCCGTTCGACTACACGGCGATGCTGTGGGCCTTCTTGCTCGGCTTCTGGATGTTCGGCGAGGTGCCGACGCCTTACGTGGTCGGCGGCGCGGTAATCGTCGCGGGCGCAGGCATCTTCGTCATCCTGCGCGAACGCCATCTTGGCCTGAAGCGGCTGCGTGACACACCGATGTCGCCGATTTCTACCATGGCCGATGACGAAGCCGATCCGGACGCGCCCATCGCCGTCCGCGCAAAGTCGCGCTGATTTTTCACTCAATTTTGTTGCAATGCACACTGCGCTTTGCTGGCAAGCTGTGCCATGTCGATTTTAGAACGCGCGCAAATCACGGGGCCTTGCTCCTGCCACGCGGCTGGATTTATATGCATTTGCTGCTTTCACGCGGCATCCCGTGCATGACGGGCTCATGAGGCGAAATGACCGCGCAAGGGTGCTTGCCGGACGCATTGTTCTTTCCCAGATAGACCCGGCTGCACAGAATTTTCTGACGACAGACGTTCCCGAAATCAAAGAGGCTACCAATGGTCAACCGCCTGCAATTCTACATCGATGGCGCCTGGGTCGATCCCGTCGTCAAGAAGACCACCCCCGTCGTCAATCCGGCGACCGAAGAAGCGATGTATGACATTGCGCTGGGCTCCAAGGCCGACGTCGACAAGGCTGTCGCCGCTGCCAAGCGCGCTTTCGAGACCTTCTCCCAGACCACCCGTGAAGAGCGCATCGCGCTGTTCGAAAAGATCATCGCGGTCTACAAGACCCGCATGTCGGATATCGGTGCGTCGGTCTCCGACGAAATGGGCGCTCCGCTGCCGATGGCGGAGAAGCTGCAGGCCGGTGCCGGCCTCGGTCACCTCGTCGCTACGCTGGACGTGCTGAAGACCTACAAGTTCGACGAGCCGCACAACGCCGCCATGATCACGAAGGAGCCGATTGGCGTCGTCGGCATGATCACCCCGTGGAATTGGCCGCTGAACCAGATCGCTTGCAAGGTCGCTCCCGCGCTCGCCGCCGGCTGCACCATGCTGTTGAAGCCGTCGGAATACACCCCGACCTCGGCGCTGATCTTCGCGGAAATCCTTCATGAAGCCGGCGTGCCGAAGGGCGTGTTCAACCTCGTGAATGGTCTAGGCCCCGACGTCGGCGTCGCCATGAGCGAACATCCCGACATCGACATGATCTCCTTCACCGGCTCGACCCGCGCCGGCATCGACGTTGCCAAGCGCGCTGCGAACACCGTGAAGCGCGTCAGCCAGGAACTCGGCGGCAAGTCGCCGAACGTGATCCTGGACGGCGCCGATTTCGTGAAGGCCGTCACCGGCGGCGTCGCGCACATGTTCAACAACTCCGGACAGTCGTGCAACGCACCGTCCCGCATGATCGTGCCGCAGGCGAAGATGAAGGAAATCGCCGCCATCGCGAAGGCGCAGGCCGACAAGACCAAGGCCGGCGATCCGCGCGCTGATGGGACTGTCATCGGTCCGGTTGTCAATCGCGGCCAGTGGGACAAGATCCAGGGCCTGATCCAGAAGGGCATCGAGGAAGGCGCCACGCTGGTCGCCGGTGGTCCCGGCCTGCCGGAAGGCGTCAACAAGGGCTTCTACGTGCGGCCGACGATCTTCGCAGACGTCACCGAGAACATGACCATCGCGCGCGAGGAAATCTTCGGGCCGGTGCTCGTGATCATGGGGGCCAAGGATGAGGCGGATGCGCTCCGCATCGCCAATGACACGCCCTATGGCCTCGCTGGCTACGTCTCGGCTGATACGGTTGAGAACGCCCGCAAGTTCGGCCGTCGCATCCGCGCCGGCAACGTCAACCTGCAGGGTGCTCCGAACGACCGCACCGCGCCGTTCGGCGGCTACAAGCAGTCGGGCAACGGCCGCGAATGGGGTAAGCACGGTCTTGAGGACTTCCTCGAGGTCAAGGCAATCGCCGGCTACACCGCGGCGTAAGACCGCGTCGTTGAAGCGCAAGCTTCGTGACTGAAAACGCCGGCATGGAGCCATCCATGCCGGCGTTTTTGTTTCTACGATGGTCTCTCCGCCGTCATTGCGAGGAGCGAAGCGACGCGGCAATCCAGAAGGCCACAAGCGTGGAAAGACTGGATTGCTTCGCTACGCTCGCAATGATGTTGAGAGGGCGGTGTACCCGTCAGCCCCCCAACGCCCCCTGCGTGTTTACATACACCGCATAGATCGACTGGCTCGATGCCATGAACAGCCGGTTGCGTTTCACGCCGCCGAAACAGACATTGGCGCAGCGCTCGGGCAACGCGATACGGCCGATTTGTTCGCCATCGGGGGCGAAGATGAAGACGCCGTCGAGCTCCGGCTTGCCCATGCCCCAGCCGCACCACAGATTGCCATCGATATCGCAACGCATGCCGTCGGGCGTGCCCGGGCCCGCATCGATCAGCACGCGCTTGTTCTTCAACGTCTTGCTGTCGGCGGCGACGTCGTAAGCGAGAATCTTGCGGTTCGGCACGCCGCGGGATTCCACGACATAGAGCAGCTTTTCATCCGGCGAAAAACACAACCCGTTAGGACCCAGCACATCATCGGCAACAATGGTGGATTTCAGCGTGTCGCCATCGATACGATAGATGTTCTGTCCGATTTCGGATGGCGCCTTGTTGCCCTCATAGTCGCTCATCAGACCGAAGGGTGGATCCGTGAACCAGATCGAGCCGTCGGACTTCACCACGACGTCATTCGGCGAGTTCAGTTTCTTGCCTTCGAAATTATCCATCAGCACCGTGATGGAACCGTCATATTCAGTGCGGGTGATGCGGCGCCCGTGTTCGCAGGTGATCAGGCGCCCCTGGCGATCCCGCGTATTGCCATTGCCGTAATTCGATGGTTTGCGGAAATCGCTGATCGCGCCGGTTTCCTCTTCCCATTTGATAATGCGGTTGTTGGGAATGTCCGAACACAACAGATAGCGGCCGTCACCGAAATAGACCGGCCCTTCGGCCCAGCGCATGCCGGTGGCGATGCGTTCAATGGCGCCGAGCTTGATCCAGTATTTTTCGAAGCGGGGATCGAGGGCGTGAATGGCGGGGTCGGGATAATAGGTCGCCGGCTGCCAGCCGCGCGATGATGTGTCGGACATTGGCGTCTCGTTCTCTGTCGTTTCCTCGGATGCGTTTGCTAACATTGGCGAGGGTAGGCGGCAAGCAATGCCGGTTCCACTGCCTTGCCGTCGCGCCCGCGCCGCGCCATACTTGTCTGACAACTGACAACATTACGAGGGACGGAATGAAGATCTTGATGACGGGCGCATCTGGCGGAATTGGCACGCGCTTGCGCGAATTGCTGCCGCCGATCTATCCGGACCTCGTGCTGAGCGATCTCACCACGCCGCCGAATCTCAAGCCAAATGAAAACTTCAAGCAGGCTGATCTGGCCGATCTCGCCGCCGTCGAGGCGATCTGCGAAGGCGTCGATGGCATCCTGCATTTCGGCGGTTTCTCGGTGGAGGGGCCATGGGACACCATCCTGCAGGCCAATATCATCGGCGGTTACAATCTGTTCGAGGCAGCGCGCAAGAAGGGCGTCAAGCGCATTATCTTCGCGTCGTCCAATCACGCGGTCGGCTTCTATCCACGCCACAGCAAAATCCCGCCGGACGTTACGGCACGGCCGGACAGCCGCTACGGCGTCAGCAAGGTGTTCGGCGAGGCGGTGGGCTCGCTCTATGCCGACAAATACGGGCTGTCGGTGACATGCCTGCGGATCGGCAATTTCGGCGACAGGCCGCTTGATCAACGTCGGCTGTCGATTTGGCTCAAGCCCGAGGATCTGGTGCAGCTCTGCCAGATCGGGCTCGAACATCCCGCCATCCATTTCGAGGTGCTGTATGGCGCCTCCTATAACGAGCGTGCCTGGTGGGATAACTCCCGCGCCTATGAACTCGGCTATCGCCCGGTCGGCAAAGCCGAGGATCATCGCGAACACGCAATGGCGGAACAGGCGAAGATGAAATCCGATCCGGTCGGTGATTTCTATCAGGGCGGGGCATTTTGCAGCGCCGAATTCGCTGGTGATTTCAGTAAGGTGTGGGAGCCGAAATAGGGGCCCAGCCAGTCCGTCCCGCGCATTGACAAGAATTTTGGCGGCTTCATAAGAAGCATTCAAAACAAGCTTGGAATGGGAACGCACATGGCCGACGGATTGCGCAAGGGGCTGACCAGTTACGGCGATGCCGGGTTTTCACTGTTCCTGCGCAAGGCCTTCATCAAGGCCATGGGCTATTCCGACGATGCGCTGGATCGGCCCATCGTCGGCATCACCAACACCCATAGCGACTACAATCCGTGCCACGGCAATTCGCCCCAGATCATCGAGGCCGTGAAGCGCGGCGTGATGCTGGCCGGCGCGCTACCGATGGTGTTTCCGACCATCTCGATCGGCGAAAGCTTCGCCCATCCGACCTCGATGTATCTGCGCAATCTGATGGCGATGGATACCGAGGAGATGATCAAGGCGCAGCCGATGGATGCAGTGGTGGTGATCGGCGGCTGCGACAAGACGCTGCCGGCGCAGATCATGGCGGCGCTGTCGGTCGATCTGCCGACGGTGGTGATCCCGGTCGGCCCAATGGTGGTCGGCCATCACAAGGGAGAAGTGCTCGGCGCCTGCACCGACTGCCGGCGCATGTGGGGCAAGTTCCGCGCCGGCGAGATCGACCAGCAGGAAATCGACGACGTCAATGCGCGCCTCGCGCCGTCGGTTGGCACATGCATGGTGATGGGCACGGCGTCGACCATGGCCTGCATCACCGAAGCCATGGGCCTGTCGCTGCCGATGAGCGCGACGATCCCGGCACCGCATGCCGAGCGCTTTCGCTCCGCCGAAGCCAGCGGCAAGGTTGCCGCGACGCTCGCCAAGAACAAGGGACCGAAGCCGAGCGAATTCCTGACGCCGGGCTCGTTCCGCAATGCGCAGGTCGTACTGCAGGCGATCGGCGGCTCGACCAACGGACTGATCCATCTCACGGCGATGGCCAACCGTACGCCGAACCGGATCAATCTCGCTGCTTTCGACGAGCTCGGCCGCGACGTGCCGGTGCTGGTCGATCTGAAGCCGTCGGGCGATCACTATATGGAGCACTTCCATCATGCGGGCGGCGTGCCCAAGCTGATGGAGCAGCTCGGCGATCTCATCGACCTCGATGCCAAATCTGTTACCGGCGAGACGCTACGCGAGATCGTGGCGAATGCCGAAGAGGTGCCGGGCCAAGACGTGATCCGCTCGAAGGACAATCCGATCAAGCGGGAAGGCGGGCTGGCAATCCTACACGGCAATCTGGCGCCGCGCAGTGCCGT
Organism: Tardiphaga sp. 42S5; assembly: GCF_034044155.1. Classification (NCBI taxonomy): domain Bacteria; kingdom Pseudomonadati; phylum Pseudomonadota; class Alphaproteobacteria; order Hyphomicrobiales; family Nitrobacteraceae; genus Tardiphaga; species Tardiphaga sp. 42S5. Next base: position 3,261,273 of record NZ_CP139027.1, read on the forward strand.
CATCAAACATTCCGCCGCGTCGCCGAAGCTGATGCAGCACACCGGCCGTGCCGTGGTGTTCGAGTCCGTTGAGGACATGACCAACCGCGTCGATGACCCTGATCTCGATGTCACTGCGGATGACGTGCTGGTGCTGCGCAATGCCGGTCCCAAGGGCGCACCGGGCATGCCTGAGGCCGGCTATCTGCCAATCCCCATGAAGCTGGCGCGTGCCGGCGTGAAGGACATGGTGCGTATTTCAGACGCGCGCATGAGTGGTACAGCCTTCGGCACCATTGTGCTGCACATCACGCCGGAGAGCGCCGTGGGTGGCCCGCTGGCGCTTGTGAAGAACGGCGACATGATCCGTCTGGATGTGGCGAAACGGTCGATCGATTTGTTGGTCGACGATGCCGAGCTTGCGAAGCGTCAGGCTGCGCTCCCGCCAGCGAAGACGCCGGACTGGGCGAAGCGCGGCTATGCGCATCTGTTTCACACCACGATCCTGCAGGCCGATGACGGCTGCGATTTCGACTTCATGACGGCGAAGGGGAAGGGCTGACGCTAGCCGGCAGCCGCCGACACCTCTTTCGCTGTCGGCATCGACGGCCCGGCGCCCATCCGCTGTACGCAAAGCGAGGCGGCGACATTAGCATAGCCAATGGCGCTCTGCAGTGAATGTCCATCGGCAAGCTGGGCGGCAACAGCGCCCACGAAACCGTCGCCAGCGCCGGTAGTGTCAATCGCCTTCACGATGCGGGCGGCTTCGAGGTGGACCCTGCCATCGATCAGCGCGATCGCGCCGCGCTTGCCCAGCGTGATGCAGATGTTCGGCCGATGATCGGTTTGCAATGTCGATGCGGCGGCGATGAAGCGCGCATCGGGATCGGTGTCGTGCAGTTCGAGACTTGCAAGCAGGCCGAGTTCGCTTTCATTGAGGATCAGAATATCCACCAGAGCCATCAGCTCACGGTCAATCGGCATCGCCGGTGCCGGATTGAGAATCGTCGTTGCATCGGATGCGCGCGCCCGCGTGAAGAAAGCCGTGATGGCCGGCAGCGGAATCTCGAATTGGCTGACGGCGATATCGCCTTTTCGGAATGCGGACGCAGCGACATCGGCCGCATTGACCAACGCATTGGCGCCGGGAATGACAACGATGGTGTTCTCAGCTTTCGCAACGGTGATGATCGCTGTTCCTGTGCCGGCGCCAGCGACCTCACGCACGTAAGCGAGATCGACGCCTTGCATGGCCAGAAATGCCCTGGTGTCGCGGCTAAAGGCATCCGCGCCGGTACAGCCGATCAGCATGGTCGCTGCACCAAGTTTCGCCGCAGCCACGGCCTGATTGGCGCCCTTGCCACCGGGAAAATACAACACTTCGCGGCCTGCTACAGTCTCACCGATTGCCGGATGGCGGTCGGCTGTCGCGACCACGTCCATATTGATGCTGCCGGCGACGACAACCTGGCCCATGGTTGTCACACCTGCGCCCGATATTCCTCACGCACCGCCGCGATATCCGACAATGTCGGCAGTCCCGCTTCATTGCCCAGCCGCTGGATCTTGAAGGTCGATGCGGCCCGCGCGAATTTGAAATGTTCGGCCCAGCTATGGCCGGGATTGGCCAGATACGAATAGACGTAAGCGCCGTGGAAGACATCGCCGGCGCCATTGGTATCGATCACCTTCTCGCGCGGGATCGGCAGCGCGGGCAGCGTGTGCACTGTGCCGGCCTCGTCATACCAGAGCAGGCCCTTCTCGCCGAGCGTGACGCCGCCGACGCGGCAGCCGCGGCTCTTGAGATAGTCGAGCATCTTCTCCGGCGTCAGGTCCATCTGCTCGCAGAGACGTTCGGCGACGATGGCGACGTCGATGAACTCAAGCAACTCATGGGTGTTGGTGCGCAATCCGCCGCCGTCGAGTGAGGTGAGGATGCCGGCCTCGCGGCAGAGCTTCGCGTAGTGAATCGCGGCATCGGGCTGATGGCCGTCGATATGCAGCGCGCGACAGGCGCCGAGATTGAGCAGCGGGAAGGGATGGATGTGTTCGTCGTCACGGCAGCGGACGATGGCACGCTTGCCGTCTTTCGGCATGATGAAGGATAGCGACGAACTCGCCACTTTGCGCGGATGGACCTCGATGGCGTATTTCGCCGACATGTCCATGAACATGCGGCCGAGCCAGTCATTGGCGACGGTGGCGATGAGATCGGGCACAATGCCCAGCTTGGCGCAGCAGAAGGCCGCCGTCACCGCATTGCCGCCGAACGACACGGCATAGTCGGAGGCGACATGCTTCTCGTCGCCGGTCGGCATATGGTCGGTGATGAACGTGACGTCGATATAGGTCTGTCCGATAAAGAGTGCCTTCATGAATCCGTCCGTCTCGCCTGAGGGATGGCTGCACCCGTCCGGAGACGGCGCATCAGTCAGCTTAACAGCGGTTGCGACGAGGTCACCACCGAAATTGTGCGATGCCGCAGGATGCCGCAGCCGGGCGGAGTCGGTTTTCAGCATTGCGGCTCGAAAACTGGCATAGTTCGATCACAACAACGCCACGAAGACGGGAGGGATGCGATGATCACCGGGCTGGATCACGTCGTCATTTTGCTGGAGGACCTGGACGTGGGGATCGCCACCTATCAGACCCTGTTCGCCCGCGCGCCCGCCTGGCGCAGCACCAGCGACGGTGCGGCCATGGCGATCTTCACGGTGGCCAACATGTCGGTCGAGCTGATGGCGCCTGTCGGTCACGGCCCGGCCGCCGATCGCATCAGGGCCGTGCTGCCGGAGCAGGGTGCGACGCTGGCCAGCATCTGTTTCCGGACTGGCGATATCGCTGGGATGCATCGCCGGCTCGATCGCCTGGCGCTGAAGCCTGATCCCATCGCCGAGGTCGAGAGCAGGGATACCGAGACCGGCGCCACACTCACCTGGAAGCGTACCCGTGCGGCGACGGACGCGACGCGCGGCGTCCGGCAATTCTTTCTCGAACTCTCAGACGAGCGTCCGGTGTCGCCTCCGGTGGGCGATACGCCGTTCCTTGGCCTCGACCATATCGTTGTCGCCACGCAGGATCCGGAGCGCGCCGCTGCGCTCTATGGCGCGCGACTGGGCCTCGACATGGCGCTGGATCGCTCCAATCCAGAGTGGGGCCATCTGATGTTCTTCCGCTGCGGCGATCTGATCGTCGAGGTCGTGCATCGCCCCGACGACAAGGCCGACAAGAATCGCGACAAGCTCTGGGGCATGACCTGGCGCGTCGCTGACGTCGATGCCACCCGCGAGCGTTTGCTCGCCGCGCATGTCAACGTGTCGGAGGTGCGTAGTGGCCGCAAGCCGGGCACCCGTGTTGTCAGCCTCCGCGATGGCACCTGCGGAATTCCGACGCTGCTGATCGAGCGGACGGGGAAGGATGTGTAGAGGTGTAGGATGGGTAGAGCGTCTTCGCGAAACCCATCATTTAAACGCATGAAAGCGATGGGTTTCGCTGCGCTCCACCCATCCTACGTATTGCCACCTACCGCCACAACACTGAACAGCCCTGCCACAGCAGCACCAGCGAGATCACCAGCAGCAGGGCATAGGCGATGTTGTAGAACAGATTGGTGGGCGTGTGTTTCACCAGCCAGATGCCCATGAAGTTCGCGATGATGGCCATCGGCAGCAGCGCCAGCGATGTCGCGAAATTGCCGGCGTGGAATTGGCCGAGTGCGAAATAGGGCACGATCTTCAGCGCATTGACGACGGCGAAGAAGATCGTCGTGGTCCCGACCAGCACCAGCTTCGGCAGCCGCTGCGGCAGCACATAGACCTGAAATGGTGGGCCGCCGGCCTGAGTCATGAAGGATGTGAAACCCGATACCGCGCCCCAGAATACGCCACCGGCCGGGCCCATGCGGGTCGGTTCGATTCTGGCGCGCTTGCGCCAGACGTCGATCACGAAGATGAGGCCGATCAGACCGACGGTGATACGCACGGCATTGTCGGAAATATAGGAAGCGAGCAGCCACGCCAGCGTCATGCCGGCGACCGCGCCCGGCAACATGATCTTCAGATTCGAGGCGTCCCATTCGCGGCGATAGACATAGATCGAGATCAGGTCCTGCGTGATCAGCACCGGCAGTAGCAAGGCGGCTGCTTCGAGTGGTGGCAGATACAGCGCCAGCAGCGGCGTGGCGGCAATGCCGACGCCGGAGAAGCCGCCTTTGGAGAGGCCAAGGAAAATCACCGCCGGAATGGCGACGGCATAGAAGAACGGGTCTGTGATGATGGCAGGCACAAGCAGGTCCGGTTGAGGCAGGGCAGTGATAGCGACGACACCCGCAAAAGGCGATGCCCGTTTGCGCATATGGCCCGGAACATGCTTTGTTCTCAAGCGGGCAAACGCATGCTACACGCGATAGACGTGCGGCTGTTGCGTCATTCCGCTGAGCGACGGGATCCGGGTTTGGCAAAAACAACTAAAAAAGCGCCGAAGAAAGCATTGAAGTGGCAGCGTGACCCGGAAGGGATGCGTCTGCGCATTCTCGAGGCTGCCAAGAAGGAATTCGCGAGCAAGGGCCTCGCTGGTGCGCGCGTCGATCGCATCGCTGCGCAGGCCGGCGCCAACAAACGCATGCTCTACTATCACGTCGGCAACAAGGATGCGCTCTATCTTGCGGTACTCGAAGGTGCCTATGAGCAGATCCGCGCCGAAGAACGCACGCTCGATCTCGAACATCTTGATCCGCCTGAGGCCATCGAGAGCCTGATCGCCTTCACCTGGAACTACTTTATCCGCAATCCGGAATTCCTCGCGCTGCTCAACACCGAGAATCTGGAGCGCGCGAAGCACATCAAGCGCTCCACGAAGGTGAAGTCGATGCATTCGCCCTTCGTGGAGATGATCCGCACAGTGGTGTTGCGTGGCGTCGCGTCAGGCGATTTCAAGGTCGCGATGGATCCGGTGCAGCTCTACATTTCCATCGCCGCGCTGAGCTTTTTCTATATCGGCAACAACGCCACGCTCAGCGTGATTTTCGGCAGGGATCTGCTGGCGAAGGAGGCGAGGGACGAGCGGCTGGCCCATATGGTGGCACTCGTCCTGGCGGCGCTCACCGGCCGATCCGTGGCCGAATTCCAGCTCCCGCCGGCGACGATTGTCCACACCTCGGCCCGCCAAAGCGCCTGAAATCATTGTGTAATTCTCGCTAGTTAAGCGCCCAATTGACAACGGCGAAGCCATGCGCTGTATTTATCCAACGAGTTAAATGCGACCGCGAAGCCGGCATCTGGGAGACGAGACGCGTGAGTGAGAAGAAAGCACCCGGCAGTGTATCGAAGCTGCTGAACGCCTCATGGCTGCGCCCATTCCTGTTGCTGGTGATGATCGTTGTCGGCTGGGATCTGGCGATCCGCATCTTCAACATTCCTGCCTATCAGATCCCTGCGCCCGGCGACGTCGTGAAGGTGCTCTACACCGATTGGCCCGAGCTGCTCGCGCAGTCAGGGCCCACGACTTACGCCACGCTGCTCGGCTTTCTCGCCTCGGCCGTGTTCGGCATCCCGATTGCCATGCTGATCGCCGGTTCGCGGACCGTCGAGAGCTATGTCTATCCGCTGCTGGTGTTCTCGCAGTCGATTCCCAAAGTCGCCATCGCGCCCTTGTTCGTGGTGTGGTTCGGCTTCGGTATTGTGCCGAAGATCATTGCAGCCTTCCTGCTTGGCTTCTTTCCGGTCGTCGTGTCGGCGGTGCAGGGCTTCAAGTCGGTCGATCCCGACATGGTCGATCTTGCCCGCGCCATGAAGGGCAGCCGCTTGCGCGTGTTTTGCGCGGTGAACCTGCCACACGCACTGCCGGCGATCTTCTCCGGTCTCAAGGTGTCCGTCACGCTCGCCGTCGTCGGCGCGGTGGTCGGTGAGTTCGTCGGCTCCAATTCCGGTATCGGTTATGTGCTGCAGCGCTCGATCGGCACCTTCGATCTGCCGACGATGTTTGCGGCTCTCGTGATCCTCGCGCTGCTCGGCGTCATTCTGTTCTGGCTGGTCGATCGTATCGAACGCTTTGCGATTCCCTGGCACGTCAGCCAGCGCGCGGATGTTTTCATCGGGTCCTGATCGGGACGTGCAATTCCAAACAAGCGGTCCGGCGAAACGGGCCGCGATCACCTGCTTCAATGGGAGGCTAAAAATGCTGAAATGGGTTACTGCTGTTTCGACTGCCGCGATCACCGTCACGCTTGCACTCGCCACGCCGGCGGCTGCCGCCGACAAGGTGACGTTGATGCTCAACTGGTATGTCTATGGTGAGCATTCGCCGTTCTATTACGGCAAGGCCAAGGGCATCTATGAAGCCGAAGGCATCGATCTCGACATCCAGGAAGGCCGCGGTTCGGCTGCCACCGTGCAGGCTGTCGCCGCGAAGAGCGTGAACTTCGGCTATGTCGACGTTCCCACCATGATGCGCGCAGCCGTGAAGGGCGCCCCGGTGATCGCTACCGGTGTGCTGCTGCAGACCTCGGCCATGTCAGTGATGGGCTTCGTCGACAAGAACATCAGGAAGCCGGACGACATCAAGGGCAAGACCGTGGCGATCACGCCGGCGGATTCGATGACACAGATCTGGCCGCTGTTCCTCAAGAAGGCCGGCCTCAAGGAATCGGATTTCAAGACCGTCGCCGGCGACGGACAGACCAAGCTCAATGCCGTCATCAACGGCCAGGCTGATCTGCTGCTCGGCTACGTCATGGACCAGTCCATGAAGATCAAGGATGCCACCGGCAAGGATGTGTATCCGATCAAGTTTGCCGATTACGGCATTCACCTCGTGTCGTCGGGCATCGTCACCAACACCGACTATGCCAAGGCCAATCCGGATCTCGTGAAGCGCTTCATGTCGGCCACCACCAAGGCCGTCGAAGCTGCGTCGAAGGAGCCGAAGGCTGCCGCACAGTCAATCCTCGATGCCAACCCGAAGGGCGGCAAGATCGAGACCCTGACCCAGGGCTTCGAACTCACCATCCCGCTCTACACCACGCCGGAAACCAAGGGTAAGCGCCCATTCCAGGTCACCGATCAGAACATGAAGGAATCGGTAGAGCTGATGGTCGAATACGGCGGTCTGGAAGCCAAGGCCAAGGACAATCCGAAGGCCTTCTACACCAACGAATATCTGCCGAAGTAACCGGCCCGGTTATCTCGACTGAACTGACGAAACCAACAGGACTAGCCGTAATGACTGCAGCGATGAGGACCATGAGCGTCGATCAACCGAGTGCGCATCTTCGCGTCGTATCCGAGCAGTCCGCACCATCGAAGGCGTCGGGGATCAATCTCTCCGGCGTCTCCAAAACCTATGGGACCGGCGACGGTCAGGTGCAGTCGCTGCGTCCCCTGGACTTCCACATCAATGACGGCGAGTTCTTCGTCGTGGTTGGCCCATCCGGCTGCGGCAAGTCCACGCTGCTCAAATTGATCTCGGGCCTTCTTGCGCCGACATCCGGAGAAATCCACGTCGACGGCAACAAGGTCACCGAACCCCATGGTGATGTCGGCATCGTATTCCAGAATGCGCTGCTGCTGCCGTGGCGGAACATCATCAACAACGTGTTGATGCCCATCGACATGAAGAACCTGCCGCGCGCGCAGTATATGGACCGCGCCAAGCAGCTGCTGAAAATGGTCGGCCTCGAAGGTTTCGAGAAGAAGCTGCCGTGGCAGCTGTCCGGCGGCATGCAGCAACGCGCCTCGATCTGCCGCGCGCTGGTGCATGATCCCAAGATCATGATGATGGACGAGCCGTTCGGCGCGCTCGACGCCATGACGCGCGAGAAGATGAATGTCGAGCTGTCGCGCATCCAGCGCACCACCGGCAAGACGATTCTCCTCATCACCCATTCGATCCCGGAAGCGGTGTTCCTTGCCGACAAGGTGCTGGTCATGACCGAGCGCCCCGGCGGTATCGCCGCAATCTATGACGTGCCGCTCGGCCGCGAGCGCACGCTCGATGCGATGTCGAACCCGATCTTCACCGACCTGGTCGCGCGCATCCGCAAGCACTTCATGACCAACAGCACGCTGGACTAAGGCCCATGTCCATGTCGACACGGATCGCCTTGCGAGACATTACGCTGTTCGAGCGTCACGTGGCATTCGTGCGGCCGTTTCGCTTTGGTGCCGTGACGGTCAATGCCGCGCCGCAGGCTTTCGTGCGGGTCGAGCTTGAGGTCGAAGGCAAGGGCGTGTTCGTCGGCGCCTCAGCCGAACTGATGGTGCCGAAGTGGTTCGACAAGCGGCCGCATCTGGCCATTGACGACACCGTGAACGAGCTGCGGCTGTCGCTGGTCATCGCCAAAGAACTCTACCGCGCGCAATCGGGTTTCATTTCGGCCTTTGGTCTGCATGCGGCCTGCATCGGCGACCAGATGAAGGCCTGCGCCGAACTCGACATTCCACCGCTGGCTGCAAGCTTCGGTCCGGCGGAAATCGACAAGGCTGTGCTCGACGCACTGCTGCGTGGCTTGGGCACGGATTTCTTCACGGGCATGAAGGCCAACGTCGCCGGTCTTACCGCGCGTCTGGCGCCCGATCTCGGCGCCGACGACATCGCGACGTTCCTCGCCAGCCGTCACCGGCTTGAGCGCGTCGCGCTGCGCCACACCGTCGGCCTCGATGATGTGATCGAAGGCGAGGGCGGTGTCGCCGACCCCCGTGAGAATAGCGGCGCACGATACTTCAAGCTCAAGATGAACGGCGATCCCGCGGCAGACGCCGCTCGTTTGACCCGGATCGGAAACGCGCTGACGATGCTGCCTTACGATTATCAGGTGACGCTCGACGCCAATGAGCAATATGCCGATCTCAACGCGCTCGGCGCGCTGGTCGATCGTCTCGACAATGACAGCGCACTGGCGCCGATTGCCTCCAGGCTACTTTACATCGAACAGCCGATGCCGCGCGACATCACGCGCGAGTCGGCGCTCGGCAATTTGTCGTCGCGCAATTTCATCATCGACGAAGCCGACGACAGCTGGGACGCCTTCCCGGCCGCCAAGGCGCTGGGCTATCGCGGCATCTCCTCGAAATCCTGCAAGGGCTTCTACAAGTCGATTGCGAATGCGACTCGCGCTGCGGCGTGGAGCGCGCAGGGCGTCGATCACTTCATCACCGGCGAGGATCTCACCTGCCAGGCCGGCCTTGGTGTGCAGCAGGATCTGGCGCTTGGCGCGCTGATCGGCGTCACCCATGCCGAACGCAACGGCCATCACTACGTCGATGGTTTCGGCACTGCACCAGTGGAGGAGGCCGAGGCCTTCCTGACGGCGCATCCCGATCTCTACCGCCGCGACGGCGATACCATCCGTCTGTCGATTCACGACGGCGATCTCCTCACGGGATCGCTGACCTCTGCCGGATTTGCATCCGGCGCACATCCGGACTGGTCGGCGTTGGCGCCACTCCAGCTCGCTTCATCCGATCATTCTCAAACTAAAGTTCTCCAGGAGTCCTGACTATGGCTGTCCACCGCCTCGGCATCATCATGAACGGCATCACCGGCCGTATGGGTCTCAACCAGCATCTCGTGCGCTCGATCGTCGCGATCCGTGCGCAGGGCGGCGTGACCCTGAACAACGGCGACCGCATGATGCCGGATCCGATCCTGGTCGGCCGCAATGCCGAGAAGATCGAAGGCCTCGCCAAGAAATATGGCATCGAGCGCTGGACCACTGATCTCGACAAGGCTTTCGCCGACAAGAACGACAGCATCTTCTTCGACGCGGCGACCACGCAGGCACGCCCGGGTCTGCTCAACCGCGCCATCGAGGCCGGCAAGCATATCTATTGCGAGAAGCCCATCGCGACCAATCTCGAAGCCGCGCTCGACGTCATCAAGAAGGCCAACGCAAAGGGTCTCAAGCACGGCACCGTGCAGGACAAGCTTTTCCTGCCCGGTTTGAAGAAGCTGGCGATGCTGCGCGACAGCGGTTTCTTCGGCAAGATGCTCTCGGTGCGCGGCGAGTTCGGCTACTGGGTGTTCGAAGGCGACTGGCAGGAAGCCCAGCGCCCGTCCTGGAACTACCGCGCCGAGGACGGCGGCGGCATGATCCTCGACATGGTCTGCCACTGGCGCTACGTGCTCGACAATCTGTTCGGCGAAGTCGAAAGCCTGACCTGCCTCGGCACTACCGACATCCCGGCGCGCTGGGATGAGCAGGGCAAGAGGTACACGGCCACTGCCGACGACTCGGCCTATGCCACCTTCAAGCTGAAGGGCGGCGTCATCGCCCACATGAACATGTCCTGGGCGACGCGCGTCTATCGCGATGATCTCGTGACCTTCCAGGTCGACGGGACCCACGGTTCGGCCGTGGCCGGTCTCACCGAGTGCATGATCCAGGCCCGTCAGGCGACGCCGCGCCCGATCTGGAATCCCGACGAGAAGCGTACCCACGACTTCTATGCCGACTGGCAGAAGGTTCCAGACAACGCCGTCTATGACAACGGCTTCAAGGAACAGTGGGAAATGTTCATCCGTCACGTCTGCGAGGATGCGCCCTACAAGTACACGCTGCTCGAAGGCGCCAAGGGCGTGCAGCTCGTCGAATGCGCGCTGGAAAGCTGGAAGGAGCGTCGCTGGATCGACGTTCCCACGCTCAAGGTCTGAGGTCCGCCATGAACAAGCCAGTCATGCCCACGTCCACCGGCTCAACGCTGTCGCTGAAACTGCCGAAGGCCGATCGTTCGATCGAGACCTATCGTCTCGCAGCGTCGCGCACGTTTCCGGCCAAGCTGGAAGGCACGCTGAACCGCATCGCTTTCTCGGCGGCACATATCGTTGCCGACCCGCTGGCGGAATGCGATCCGTGGCTCAATCAGACCATCGATTGGGACCGCACCATCGCATTTCGTGAACACGTCTGGGATCTCGGTCTCGGCGTCGCAGAAGCGATGGACACCGCGCAGCGCGGCATGGGTATGGACTGGCCGACCTCGCTCGAACTCATCACGCGCTCCGTCGCGGCGGCGAAGCCGCGTGGTGCGCTGGTGTTCTCCGGCGCCGGTACTGATCACCTTGCGGTGGAAGATGCCAAGTCGATCGACGACGTGATCAAGGCTTATGAACAGCAGTTCGAAGCGATCGAGAAGGTCGGCGGCCGCATCATCCTGATGGCGTCGCGTGCGCTGGCAAAGCTCGGCAAGAGCGCCGAGGATTACGGTCGCGTCTATGACCGTATCCTGTCGCAGTCGGCGCAGCCGGTGATCATCCACTGGCTCGGCGACATGTTCGATCCGGCGCTGGCCAATTACTGGGGTACGCCGAGCCTCGACACCGCGATGGACATTGCCGTCGACGTCATCAACCGTAACGCCGCCAAGGTCGATGGCGTCAAGGTGTCGCTGCTCGATGCACAGCGCGAGATCGATATGCGTCGCCGTCTCAGGCCCGAAGTGAAGATGTATACCGGCGATGATTTCAACTATGCAGAATTGATCGCCGGAGACGATAAGGGCTTCTCCCATGCGCTGCTCGGTATCTTCGATGCCATCGCGCCGGCGGCGTCCTATGCGCTGTCGCGTCTCGCCGCGGGCGACGAGGCCGGCTTCCACGACGTGCTCGGCCCGACAGTGCCGCTGTCGCGTCATATCTTCAAGGCGCCGACCCGGTTCTACAAGACGGGCATCGTGTTCATGGCCTATCTCAATGGCCATCAGGATCACTTCACCATGATCGGCGGGCAGGAGAGCACGCGCTCGACGCAGCATCTTGCTGAACTGTTCCGTCTCGCCGACAAGGCTGGCCTGCTGGCCAATCCCGAACTGGCGACGCAGCGTATGAAGGCGATCATGGCAACGCGCGGGATCGAAGCCTGAGATGCGGGACTTCTCGAATGACCATCGCTGGCTGTCGCTGAACACGGCGACGGTCCGCAAGCAGGGCGACTTTGTCGCCATTGCAGAAGCCTGTGCCCGGCACAAGATCCGCGGCGTCAGCCCGTGGCGTGACCAGGTCGCTCATGTCGGCCTCGACAAGGCCGTGAAGGCGCTGCGTGACCACGACCTCGAACTGTCCGGCTATTGCCGCGGCGGCATGTTCGTCTCGGACGAAGCCCATCGCCAGCAGCAGCGCGACGACAACAAGCGCTGCGTCGATGAAGCGGTGGCATTGGGCTCACCGTGCATCGTGCTGGTCGTCGGCGGCCTGCCGCAATATTCGCGGCCGGGCTCTGCGCTGTCGAAGAACATCATCAATGCGCGTGCGCAGGTCGATGATGGCATCGCCGAGATGATGGAATATGCGAGGCAGGCGAAGATGCCGCTGGCCATCGAGCCGCTGCATCCGGCCTATGCGGCCGACCGTGCCTGCGTGAACACCACGGAACAGGCGCTCGATATCTGCGACCGTCTCGATCCCAACCGCACCGGCATGCTCGGCGTCGCCCTCGACGTCTATCACATCTGGTGGGACCCCGAACTGCATGCCCAGATCGCGCGGGCAGGGCAGGATCGTCTGCTCGCATTTCACGTCTGCGACTGGCTGGTCCCGACCAAGGACATCCTCAACGACCGCGGCATGATGGGCGACGGCGTCATCGATATCAAATCCGCCCGCGCGGCTGTCGAGGCGCAGGGCTTCGCCGGGTACTCCGAGATCGAAATCTTCTCGGAGAACTGGTGGAGCAAGTCGATGGACGAGGTGCTGACGACCTGTATCGAGCGGCACAAGACGGTGGTGTGAAGCACGGTGCAGTGTCGAAACGCGCGAACCTCTTAATTGTCATTCCGGGACGCGCTCTTGCGCGGGCCCGGAATCCATAAACTCCATGTCAGCCGGAAAGCACCGGATACAAATCCATCCAGTTTGGATTTTGCTCTTCGATCAATCGGATCTTCCAGTCGCGGCGCCATTTCTTGAGTTCTTTTTCGGGCAATGGCTGACAGGACGTCATCGTAGACCTCAAACCAGACGAGGCTTGTCGACGTCATGACGTCGCGTGAAGCCGTCAACAACCTTGCTGCGATGCTCGTGTCCGCGCCGTATAAGATTGTTCGTCACGCCGATATACAACGTGCCGTATTTCGGCTGACCAGCAGATAGACGTAATACGTCATCGTGATCGCCGGGGTGTGCCAGTGTTGGACTCGCTGAAGAAAATGTAGTTCGCTGAGGGCTTAGTGTAATGCGTTTTTGAGCTCACTGGCTGTCATTCCGGGATGCGCCCGGTCGGCGTAGGCGGCTGGGGCAGGCCCGGAATCCATACGCGCGATCGTGGTTATGATTCCGGGCTCGCGCAAGAGCGCGCCCTGGAATGACAATTGAGAGGGTAGAGCTTAAATATTTTTTCCTGCCTCTCTTGATAATATACCTACAAGGATTATCCTCCGATTGTCCGGTTCGCGAGGCGCGCTTCTAGAGGCGTCTTGAGGTGGAGCTGGGATTGCGGCGCCTGCGGGCATGAGCGAGACGTTCCCTCGCGCACTCGGGAGGCCCTGGGTAGCCGTCCGGGCCCACTACGGGGCTCTGCCGGAAACGGCTGGACTGGGACGGGCAAAAGCGGGGAAACCTGCCGGCGCCACGTCCCAGGAAGCACGGCCCCGGGAACAGAAATCGCCCATAGCAGTCGCAGACTGCGTAAACTTGTCTGCGGTGTGGCGCGCCGTAAGGCGTTGCGCGGTTGCAGCTTACCGGCGTTCCGGTGGAGCGGATCGCGATAAAACCACCCTTTGCGCCTCACACGCGCTGCCACCCCTCATCTTGAGGGAACCGCATAGCTCGAGCGCATTGGCGTCGCGAGAATGCAACACTGTGGCGGGCCGATACCACCTGCAGTCATTCTCCTGACGCGGCGCACCATTTTGTTGACAGAAACCTGGGTGAGTGCTTACTCACGACGCTATGAGCACACTTCGAATGACCCATGACCTCAGGCGCGAGCTGATCCTCAGCGCGGCGAAGCGATGCTTTGCGCGCAATGGATTTGCCGGCACCACGACCAAGAGCGTGGCGGCCGCGGCGTCGATTTCGGAAGGCCTGCTGTTCAAGCATTTCCCGACCAAGTCGGCCCTCTATGCCGAGATCCTGGCGGAGGAATGCGAAGCCGATCCCGGACTAAACAAGCTACTCGGTCTGCCGCCGTCGACCGAGACGCTGGTGATTCTGATTCGCGGCATGGTCGGGCACTTCCTCGACATTCCGCGCGATCCCGATCCCGATCATGAAGAGGCACAGCGCCTGCGGCTAATGGTCATCAGCCAATTGCAGGACGGCGAATTCGCCCGGCTGCTGTTTGACAAGATCGGCGAACTGATCGGCCCGACCTTTACGGCGTCACTGGAGCATGCTGTCCAGACGAGCGATGCGGTCCGGATCGGAAAAGAGCCGATGGGTCTTTTCTGGTTCGCGCACCACACCGCGATGATGGCGGCGTTATCGCGCCTTCCCTCGGTTCCCTGTTTGCCTTATGCCAGCACCGCCGATAATGAGCGGCAACTTTGCGAATTTATTCTCCGCGGAATCGGACTGAAAGACACGGCGATCGCGACATATATCGATCGCGAGCTTCCGCCGGACCTGATGCCAGCGACTACGACAGAAAGCGCATGACATGACACTCACGACCGAACCCAACAGCACTACGGCGCCGCGTGCGACTGTCGAGAAGCCCCGTCCGCGTCCGCGGATGGTGCGTTGGTTTATCATCGTCGGCATCCTGCTGGCGATCCTGGTGGGCGGCTTGGTGGGCTTCAACGCGTTCCGCGCCCACATGATCAAGCAGTTTTTCGCCACCATGAAGCCGCCGCCGACTGTGGTGAGCGTTGCGGATGCCAAGTCCGAAGTGGTGCCCAACCTGATCAGCGCCGTCGGCGATCTCGCCGCCGTGCATCAGGTCAACGTCACCTCCGACGTCAACGGCCGCATTACCGACATCCAGTTCACCGCGGGCGCGACCGTCAAGGCCGGCCAGCCGCTGGTGCAACTGTTCGACGGACCGGACCAGGGCGACCTCGCCAACTTCAAGGCGGCTGCCACCGTGGCGCGCATCAATCTCGACCGCGCCAAGCAGCTCGCCGAGCGTCAGGTTGGTCCGCAGGCCACCGTCGACACCACGCAGGCGGCGTATGATCAGGCGCAGGCCAATATCGCCAAGACCGAAGCGGTGATTTCGCAGAAGCAGGTGCGTGCGCCGTTCGACGGCGTGCTCGGCACGCGTCGGGTCGAAGTCGGCCAGTACCTGACGGCCGGCACGCAGATCGTGTCGCTCACCGACCTGTCCGCCGTCTATAACAACTTCACGGTCACGGAAAAAGACTCCGGCAAGCTGCAGGTCGGTCAGGCTGTGCGCATTTCGGTGGACGCTTATCCGGGCCGCAAGTTCGAGGGCAAGATCACCACGATCGAGCCGCAGATCAGCGCGGATACGCGCAATATTCGTGTTCAGGCGACGCTGCAGAATCCGGAAGGCATCCTGAAGCCGGGCATGTTCGCGACTACCACCGTCGTGCTGCCGGACAAACCGGCTGTGATCACCGTGCCGGAAACAGCGGTCGACTACACGCTCTATGGTGACTCGGTTTACCTGATCACCGAGAAGAAGACCGACGATGGCAAGGCCGAGCTCTCGGCGGTGCGCACCTTCGTGCGTACTGGCGACCGCATCGATGGCCGTGCGGTGATCACGCAAGGCCTGAAAGCCGGCGATCGCGTCGTGGCGGTCGGACAGCTCAAGTTGCAGTCCGGCGCGCTGGTGTCGATCTCGACCGATCCATTGCCGCAGATTCCGGCGAAGCCGCCGCTGAACTGAAACCCGATGGACGGGCCGCGAAATGCGGTCCGTCCCGGTTCATCTGAATGAATTTTCTCGCATCGTCGCGCGGCCTGTAATGGCCGGCAGATGGTGCCGATGACGGAGCGACCGCAATGGTCTTCACGGATATCTTCATCAAGCGCCCGGTGCTGGCGCTGGTCGTCAGCCTTCTGATCCTGCTGATCGGTTTCAAGGCTGCAACCAGCCTGCCGATCCGTCAGTATCCGAAACTGTCGAATACCGTGATCACCGTCACCACGGTGTATCCCGGCGCGTCGCCGGACCTGATGCAGGGCTTTATCACCACGCCGATCGAGCAGGCCGTCGCGGCTGCTGAAGGCATCGACTACATGACGTCGGCATCGACGCAGGGCCAGAGCCTGATCTCGGTCTATATCAAGCTCAACGTCGATCCCAATGCCGCGCTCACCGAAGTGCTGTCGAAGGTCAATTCGGTCAAATATCTGATCCCGCGCGAAGCGAATGACCCCGTCATTCTGAAGTCCACGGGGTCGACGACGGCGGTGATGTATCTCGGCTTCTCCAGTGAGGAACTGTCCGGCTCGGCGATCTCCGACTACCTGACGCGCGCGGTGCAGCCGATCCTGTCGACGGTGGACGGCGTGGCGTCGGCCGAAATCCTCGGCGGTCAGACCTTCGCCATGCGCCTGTGGCTCGATCCGCTGCGCATGCAGGGCCGCGGTGTATCTCCGGACGATGTAGCTGCGGCGATCCGCGCCAACAACTTCCAGGCGGCAGCCGGTCAGACCAAGGGCTATTACATCGTCTCCAATGTGACGGCGAATACCGACCTGCAGAACGTCGAGCAATTCAAGCGCATGACGGTGAAAGCCAAGGACGGTGGCTTTGTCCGTATGGAGGATATCGCCACCATCGAGCTTGCCGCGCAGAGTACGGACGCGAGCGTGGCGTTTAGTGGCGAGCGCGCGATCTTTATCGGCGTGCAGGCGACACCGCTCGGCAATCCGCTCAACATCGTCAAGGGCGTGCGCGCGCTGTTCCCCGAACTCGAGCGTAACCTGCCGCCATCGCTGAAGATGAAGGTCGCCTACGACTCCACCAAGTTCATCACGTCGTCGATCGAGGAAGTTCAGAACACGCTGATCGAAGCCGTCGGCATCGTGATCGTGGTGATCTTCCTGTTCCTGGCTTCGTTCCGCTCGGTCATCATTCCGGTGGTGACGATTCCGCTGTCGCTGGTCGGCGTCTGCAGCCTCATGCTCGTCATGGGCTTCAGCATCAATCTGCTGACCCTGCTGGCGATGGTGCTCGCCATCGGCCTCGTGGTCGACGACGCCATCGTGGTAGTGGAGAACATCCACCGCCATCTCGAGGAGGGCAAATCGCCGGTGCAGGCGTCGCTCGAAGGCGCGCGCGAGATCGTTGGTCCGGTCATCTCCATGACCATCACGCTGGCGGCGGTGTATGCGCCGATCGGCTTCATCGGCGGTTTGACCGGTGCGCTGTTCCGCGAATTCGCCTTCACGCTGGCGGGCTCGGTGATCGTGTCCGGCGTTATCGCGCTGACGTTGTCGCCGATGATGTGCTCGGTGCTGTTGAAGCAGGAAGAGCCGGGCTGGTTCGCCAAGAAGGTGGACAAGGTGTTCGGCGCCACCACGCGCTGGTATGGCCGGCAGCTCGATCGCTCGCTGGACTATCGCCCCATCACGGCCATGTTCGCCGTTGTGATCCTCGGTCTCGTCGGCTTCATGTACATGAACACATCGAAGGAGCTGGCGCCCGAGGAAGATCAGGGCATTCTGTTTGCGGTGACCAAGGCACCGAAATACGCCAATATCGACTACGCGGATTTCTACGGCGATCGCATGGACGAGGCGTTCAAGAAGTTCCCGGAAACCGATCTGCGCTTCATCATCAACGGCACCAACGGTCCGAGCAACGGCATCGCCGGCATGCTGCTGAAGCCGTGGGACGAGCGCAAGCGGTCGTCCACGCAGCTGAAGCCGCTGGTGCAGGCTGAACTCAGCAAGATCGAGGGTGTCAACGCCTTCGCATTCAACCTTCCGGCGCTGCCGGGCGGTCCCGGCGGTCTGCCGATCCAGATGGTGATCAGCTCGACCAACGGTTTCCAGTCGGTCTATGAGGAGATGGTCAAGTTGAAGGACACCGCGCGCAAGAGCGGCCTGTTCATCGTCAGCGACAGCGATCTCGATTTCAATCAGCCAGTGGTGCGCGTCTCCATCGATCGCTCCAAGGCCAACGACCTCGGCATTACGATGTCGAGCATCGGCAATACGCTGGCGACGCTGCTCGGCGGCAACTACACCAACCGCTTCAACCTCGAGGGACGCTCCTATCAGGTGATCCCGCAGGTGCCGCGCGGCATGCGGCTCTCGCAGGATTCTCTGGCGAACTACTATGTGCCGACGATCACGGGTCAGCAGGTGCCGTTATCGACGCTGGTGAAGGTCGAAACGGGCACCAACCCGAACGCGCTGTCGCATTACAACCAGCTGAATTCGGCGACCTTCCAGGCGGTGCCGATGCCCGGCGTGACGGTGGGGCAGGCGGTCGACTTCCTTGAGGGCGCCGCCAAGCAACTGCCGTCGGGTTTCAACCACGATTATCTCGCGGATTCCCGGCAGTATGTGCAGGAGGGCAATCAGCTGGCAGTGGCGTTCGGCTTCGCGCTGATCATCATCTTCCTGGTGCTGGCAGCGCAGTTCGAAAGTCTGCGCGATCCGCTCGTGATCATGATTACTGTGCCGATGGCGATCCTGGGCGCGTTGATCCCGCTGTTCTTCGGCATGGCGACGATCAACATCTACACCCAGGTCGGCTTGCTGACGCTGGTCGGTCTGATCTCGAAGCACGGCATCCTGATGGTGGAGTTCGCCAACGAACTGCAGCTCAAGGAAGGTCTCGATCGTCGTTCGGCTATCGAGATGGCCGCCCGCGTGCGTCTGCGTCCGATCCTGATGACGACGGCCGCGATGGTCACCGGCCTGTTGCCGTTGCTCACCGCGGCGGGTGCTGGTGCAGCGAGCCGCTTCTCGATCGGCCTCGTCGTCGTCTCCGGCATGATGATCGGCACGCTGTTCACGCTGTTCGTGCTGCCCGCGGTTTACGTGGCCATCGCCACCGATCACCGCGCCGGCAAAGAGACGGAGCGTGCCAAGCAGATCGAGGAATTCGATCTGGAGCAGACGCGGACGGCCTGATCGGCACTGACGCGGCCTTGCGAAGCTGAGCTTGCGGGGCCACATGGTTTGAGGTTGGATGGCGGATCGCTTCATGCGATCCGCCATTATCTTTTGGCGGCCCGCATGGCCCCACAGGACCCACCCCATGACGCGCGATTTTCCGGCCGGCAATTATCGCTATATTCCAGCAGTGTTTCAGTATTCCAGCGGCGTTGCCGCCAATGCGGATTTCGAGATTGAGCGCGTGCGTTTCGACACGTGGCTGCCATTGGCCGATGGGTTTGCGCGTATTGCCGATTACATTCTCGCGGCCGATCGCCCGCTGACGTCGTTCTGCGCCTGCGAGTTGCGCTCGCCTGCAGTGGTCGACGAAGCTGGCTTCCGGACATTCAACGAGCACTATGTCAAGATGCTTGCTGAATGGGGCATCTTCGACGGCACGAATAATCCCGTCGCGCGCAGCAATGTGTGCCTCGAGATCGATCCGCCGAGTGAACCGTCGTTTTACGCGTTCTCGTTCACGCGGCTGTCGCTCGGTGCCAAGCCGACTTTCGTGATTGCGGGTGGTGCTGAAGCGCGCGGCGGTCCTGGAACATATCCCGAGCGCATCACGCGCTATCGCGAGACCTCGCCGGATGCATTCCGGGAGAAAACGCGGATGACCATGAGCAATATGGAAGAACGTCTTGGCGCCTTCGGCTTCTCCTGGCAGGACACCACCGCGACGCAGATCTACACGGTACAGGATTTCCATCCCGTGGTGGCCGATGAGCTGGTCAAGCGCGGTGCGTCGCGGCAGGGCATGACCTGGCATTTTGCGCGGCCGCCGGTGGTCGATCTCGAATTCGAGATGGATACGCGGCGTGTGATGCGGGAATTTGTGATTTGACCGTCAGGCAGCGCGCGCTGATTTGCTGAGATGCGCGGCGACGATGCGCAGGTCGTCGACGAAATGCGCATATTCGCGTGCCTTGGCATCCTCGTCGGGCAGTCGTAGCAGATAGGATGGATGCACGGTCACGAGAACCTGTGTGCCGTCGTCAGCCTGGATAATCTGGCCACGGGTCTTGCCGATCGGCGTGATCTTGCCGAGCACGCTTTGCGCGGCTGTCGCGCCCATCGCGACGACGAGCTCGGGTTTCACGGACGCTTTTTCGCGCTCATACCAGGGACGGCACGCCTTGATTTCCGGCGTTGCCGGCTTCTGGTGCAGACGGAATTTTCCGCGCGGCACGAATTTGAAATGCTTTACGGCATTGGTGACATAGACTTTGTCTCTGACAATGCCGGCTTCCTTCAGCGCCTTGACGAGCATCTGTCCGGCTGGTCCGACGAATGGCTTGCCGGCAAGGTCTTCCTTGTCGCCGGGCTGTTCGCCGACCATCATCACCGACGCATGTTGTGGTCCCTCGCCAAATACAGTCTGCGTCGCGTCTTTCCACAAATGGCAGGCACGGCAATCGGCGGCTTCGTCGCGCAATGCGGCAAGACTTTCCTTCTCGCTATGTTCGGCCGTTTTGGTCGCATGCGACTTGACCATGGTCTCCTCCCGACGTTGTGGTTTCTTGGGCGCGCTGGCTTCAGCCGCGATCATGTCACCTGTGATGCGTTCAGCTTGCGCGATCAGCGGCTTGATCAGCGCGGCTTCGGGCAGGTTGCGCCAGTATTTCTTCGGCATCTCGTTCTGCATCGCCTTGGTCTTCAACCGCGCCGGATTGAAGATGTTGGCGTAATAGGTCAGCCATACCTCTTCGAGCCGATCCTTGGTCGGCGCATCGGCTTTGCTGACACCGGGCGTGATGGAAATCGCGTGGCCGTCCCAATGTGCGCAGAGATCCGGCGTCAGGATCGACCACGCCATGTCGGCGAAGCGCCGCGCGAAGAACGGCGCGGCGAGTTCGACGATGTGATGTTCGGGCTCGAACCAAGCGACGAAATGCGACTTCGGCTCGCGGCCGATTTCGCGAAACCGCACGAAAGCATGCATCTTGTGTTCGTCGCGCCGGACGGCCTTGGCCATCGCCTGCAATTTAGCGATGTCGGAATCGATCGCGACGTGGATCAGATCGGGATTGTCGCGCAGCCGCCACAGGAGGCGATAGAGCAGGGCGAAGCGTTCGGGATCGCGATGCAGGATCGCCGTTTCGGCGAGTTCGACGAATTTGGCCGGAACGTTGAACGTGCCTTTTGCGGCGTCGGATAGCGACGTTGCTGGCGAGGCGGAGAACAATTCAGGCTCGGCGCCTGCAACCGTCCATGTCACGTCAGTGGGAGCAATGTCGTTGAGCGCCAGTTTGCGTGCCGCCTTGCGCCAGCCTTCAAAGTCGGTGTCGCTCTCCAGCACGATACTGTGCATCGGGTCTCCTGAAATGAAAGTCTAAAATCCAAATCCCAATTGGGTTGCCTTCGGTTTGAACCGCTCCACCAGCCTCGCGCTGTCCAGCAAATTCACGGTGGGGCGGTGATCCGGAAGAACGATGAAAGGCAGTGCCTTGTTCCGCGGAATATGCAGCCGGGCGAGGTCGCCGACGCGGATCGACGAGATGCGGCGGGTTTCGATGATCCGCTGCACGGCCTTGGCTCCAAAGCCGGGTACGCGCAAAAGGTCTTCGCGGCTGGCGCGGTTGACGTCGAGCGGGAAACGGTCGCGGTGGCGCAGCGCCCAGGCGAGCTTTGGATCCATGTCCAGCGACAGCATGCCGTCATTGTCATCGACGATCTCGTCGGCGTCGAAGCCGTAGAAGCGCATCAACCAGTCAGCCTGATACAGCCGATGCTCGCGGATCAGCGGCGGGGCGCGCAGCGGCAGTGCGCGGCTGGCATCGGGGATCGGGCTGAAGGCGGAGTAATAGACGCGCTTCAGATTGTAGGACCCGTACAGATTAGCCGAGGTCCGGATGATGGTTGAATCATTGGCGCTGTCGGCGCCGACGATCATCTGCGTGCTCTGGCCGGCCGGCGCAAAACGCGGCCCGACTTTGCCGCGCGGCGTCGGCTTGCGTCCTTCGCGGGCTTCATCGAGTTTCAACCGCAATCGACCCATGGTGCGACGAATGGCACGGACGTCTTTCTCCGGCGCCAGCTTTGCCAGGCTGTCTTCCTCGGGCACCTCGATATTGATGGAGAGGCGGTCGGCATATTTGCCGGCCTCGGTGATCAGCGCGTCGTCGGCTTCCGGAATGGTCTTGAGATGGATATAGCCGCGGAAATGATGCTCCTCGCGCAGTTTCCGCGCGACGGCGACAACCTGTTCCATCGTGTAATCGGCGCTGCGGATGATGCCCGAGGAAAGAAACAGTCCCTCGATGTAATTGCGCCGGTAGAAATCCAGCGTCAGTTGCACCACTTCGTCGACGGTGAAGCGGGCGCGCGTCACATTGCTGGAGGCCCGGTTGACGCAATAAAGACAATCGTAATTGCAGGCATTGGTGAGCAGGATCTTCAGCAGCGAGATGCAACGGCCGTCCGGCGCATAGGAATGACAGATCCCCATGCCTGCGTCGGTCGAGCCGATGCCTTTGCCGTCGCGGGAGTCCCGTTTCTCGGTACCGCTGGACGCACAGGACGCGTCGTATTTCGCGGCATCCGCCAGGATCTCCAGCTTGCGCTTCACGTCCATGTTCAAAAATCCCTTTGATTTCAAATGCTAAAAAAGTGGCTGATGATCCCGATTGACTCGGCTTGCCATCTTAGCTTTATATTAGAACATATCATGAACAAACGGGCCGGCAATGGGTTCACTAAAAACCCGTGATGGCAAAACAATTTCGAGGAGCGGCGCATGACCGGCGCGCGCATGACCACGCTCGCGCAATTGCGCGGCAGCATCGAACGCATCGAGACCCACAGCGATACCTATGCGCCGGATCGCGTGTCGCTCGGTCATGCCGAGGCGGACGCGGCGCTGCAAGGCGGCCTCGCGCGTGGCACCATGCATGAGGTGTTCGCCGAAGGCCGGCACAGCGCGGCGGCCACGGGCTTTGTCGCCGGCCTCGCGCACCGTGTCTCGGCAAAGCGGCCGCTGCTGTGGATCCGGCAGGATTTCTCCGAACGCGAATGCGGTGCGCTGGCCATGAGCGGCTGGCGGGAACTCGGTCTCGATCCGCGCCTGCTGGTCACCGTGCGCGCGCCCGATGTCGAGACGGCATTGCGGACCACGGCTGATGCGCTGGCCTGCGACGCGCTGGGCAGCGTCGTGCTCGAGACTTGGGGCGACAGCAAACAGTTCGATCTCGTCGCCAGCCGCAAGCTCACGCTGGCGGCGCGCGGGTCGGGCGTCACGTGCCTGTTGCTGCGGACTGCAGGCGTTCCGGTCTCGAGTACGGCAGAGACGCGCTGGATCATCCGCTCCGCGCATTCGCCGCCATTCAGGCCCTGGCAATCATGGGGCGTGCCCATGCTCGACGTGCAACTGGTTCGAAATCGTCACGGCCCGAACGGGCAATGGATCATGGAATGGAAGTGTGATGAGTGCGTTTTCCGTGACACATCGGCGCATCCTCGGCCTGTGGCTGCCGCGCCTGCCAATCGATCGCATCAAACGTCAGCTCGCGCGCAACGGCGCGCCAGCTAATCTGCAAGCAAGTATTGTCGTCGCCAAGCAAAGCAATGCGCTGCAGATTTCCGCGCTGGACGATGCCGCGGCGAAGCTCGGCCTCGAACCAGGTCTGCCGCTCGCCAATGCCCGTGCGGTCTGTCCGGACATCCAGGTGTTCGATGCTGATCCTGTCGCCGATAAGCAGGTACTGACCGACATCGCCGATTGGTGCGACCGCTTCACACCGTTGGTGGCGCTGGATCTGCCGCATGGCCTGTTTCTCGACATCACCGGCTGTGCCCATCTGTTCGGTGGCGAGGCCGCACTGATGGAGCAGCTCTGCGCGGCGCTGTCGCGGCAGGGTTTTATTGTCAGTACAGCGATTGCGGGGACATCGACATGCGCGCGCACGCTCAGTCGATATGCACATGGCCGGATCATCGCCGCGGGCGAGGAGGCCAAGGCAGTGACGCCGCTACCGCTGTTCACGCTCGGCGCCGATGAGGCGATCATCCGTGGATTGCGCCGCGCCGGCTTGAAGACCATCGGCGATGTCGCCTCGCGCTCGCGCCCCGAAATCACCGCACGTTTCGGCGCGGAATTCACGACGCTGCTGGAACAGGCGCTGGGGCAAAGCGATGCACCGATCTCGCCGCGCAAGCCGCTGCCGGATTATATCGTCGAGCAACGTTTCGCCGAACCGATTGCCACCGATGGCGTGATTACGCTGACACTGGCCAAGCTGGCACGCACGCTGATCGATGCGATGGACAGGCAGGGCAAGGGCGCGCGGCGGCTGGAAGCGGCGTTCTTCCGCACCGACGGCGCGGTGCGGGTGATCACCGCGGAAACCGGTCAGCCGGTGACCAAGGGCGAGGTGATCGACCGGTTGTTTCGCGAGCGACTGGACGCGATTGCCGATCCGCTCGATCCCGGCTTCGGTTTCGATATGATCCGCCTGTCAGCCAGCCGCACGGAAATCGTCGTGCAGCAGCAGCGCGACCTCGATGCCAATGTTCACGCCAATGACGAACTGGCCGACCTGATCGACCGTATCGCAGCACGGATCGGGCCGCGACGTGTGTTGGTTTATCTGCCTGTCGAGAGCCACGTTCCCGAACGCGCGATGCTGGCGGTGCCGGCACAGCATCATCTGGCCGCCGCCATGCAGGCAGCATGGCCGCCGCGGGAAGACGAGCCGCCTTTGCGGCCGTTACGGTTGTTCGAGCAACCGGAGGTGATCGACGTCCCGCTCGCGGAATTTCCAGACAAACCGCCGAAGAAGTTCATCTGGCGACGGGTGTCCCACAATGTCGTTCATGTGGAAGGCCCGGAGCGTGTGTCGATGGAGTGGTGGCGTTCGCAGGAGGCGAAGCCCACGCGCGATTACTTTCGTGTCGAGGATGAGGCAGGTCAACGTTTCTGGCTCTTCCGTGACGGGCTTTATGGTGAGATCAGAGACGCGGACGATCAAGTCGTTTCGCCGCAATGGTTCGTGCATGGGCTGTTCGCATGAGCACGGGCGGCGCCGGCGTGCCTGACTATGCCGAGATTGGCGTTACCAGCAATTTCTCGTTCCTGCGCGGTGCGTCGCATCCGCAGAACTATGTGCATCAGGCCAGTGCCGAGCGGCTTTATGCCATCGGCATTGCCGATCACAATACCATGGCCGGAGTGGTGCGTGCCTTTGCCGAGCTAGACCACAAGGATCTTGTCTACAAACCGAAGCTTCTGATCGGCACACGGCTGGTCTTCACTGACGGCACGCCTGACGTCCTTGCCTATCCGTGCGACCGCGCTGCCTATGGCCGACTGTGCCGGCTACTGAGCATGGGCAAGCTGCGCGGCAACAAGGGTGAATGCCTGTTGCAGCTCGGCGATCTCGCTGACTTTAGCGAAGGGGTATTGCTTGTTTTAATGCCGACCTATCGGATCGACAGCGATCTTGTCCTGCGCACGCTCGATGCACTATCGGGCCTGCCAGCGGAAGGAATTTGGCTTGGTGCCAGTCCGTTTCATCGCGGGGATGACAAGCGTCGTCTGGCAAAGCTGCAGCGCATCGCATCCACTGCGTGCGTGCCCCTGATTGCCACCAATGACGTGCTCTATCACACGCCGGAGCGTCGCATCCTGCAGGACGTGGTCAGTTGTATTCGCGAGAAGGCCACCATCGAGCAGGCCGGCCGCGTGCTGGAAATGAATGCCGAGCGGCATCTGAAGCCGGCTGCTGAAATGGCGCGGCTGTTTCGCGATTATCCGGATGCGATCCGCGAGACCATCCGTTTTGCCGATCGCATCACCTTTTCACTGAACCAACTCCAATACCAATATCCCGACGAACCGGTCCCGCCGGGAAAAACCGCGCAGCAGCATCTCGCGGATCTGACCTGGGAGGGATATGCCCGGCATTTCCCGAACAGTGTTGATGAGACACTCGAAGCCACCTTACGCAAGGAGCTCGCGCTCATCGCCGAGCTCGGTTACGCGCATTACTTTCTGACCGTCCACGACATTGTGCGCTATGCGCGCAGCCAGAACATCCTGTGTCAGGGGCGAGGATCGGCGGCAAACTCGGCGGTCTGCTACATGCTCGATATCACCTCGGTCAATCCCGCCGAGGTCGACCTTTTGTTCGAGCGCTTCATCTCCAAGGAGCGGCTTGAGCCGCCGGATATCGACGTCGATTTTGAACACGTCCGGCGCGAGGAGGTGATGCAGTATGTCTACAAAAGATATGGCCGTCATCGCGCCGCGATCATCGCCACTGTTATCCATTACCGGCCGCGCTCGGCAATCCGCGATGTCGGCAAGGCGCTGGGGCTGACCGAGGACGTCACCTCGGCGCTGGCCGATACTGTCTGGGGCAGCTGGGGCAAGGGTCTCAACGAGATGCAGGTCAAGCAGGCCGGTCTCGATCCGTCCAATCCGATGATTATGCTCGCGGTCGAGCTTGCCACCGAGCTGATCGAATTTCCGCGCCACCTGTCGCAGCATGTGGGCGGCTATGTGCTGACGCAGGACCGGCTCGACACCTATGTGCCGATCGGCAATGCGGCGATGGACGATCGCACCTTTATCGAGTGGGACAAGGACGACGTCGACACGATGAAGATGATGAAGGTCGATGTGCTTGCGCTGGGCATGCTGACCTGCATCCGGAAATGTTTCGACCTGATCTTTCGTCATAAGAGCAGGCGCTACGAACTCAAGGACATTAAGGCTGAGGCCGACGACGCTCCGCCCGTTTTCAGAATGCTTCAACGCGGCGAATCCCTCGGCGTCTTCCAGGTCGAAAGCCGCGCCCAGATGAACATGCTGCCGCGCCTGAAGCCGGAGAATTTCTACGATCTCGTCATCGAAGTTGCGATCGTTCGGCCGGGGCCTATCCAGGGCAACATGGTGCATCCATATCTGAAACGGCGAAACGGAATCGAGAAGGTCAACTATCCGTCGCCGTCACCTGAGCATGGCGATGAGGACGAGTTGCGAAACGTCCTGCACAAGACCCTTGGCGTTCCGCTGTTTCAGGAGCAGGCGATGCGTATCGCCATTGAGGCGGCGAAATTCACCCCCGAAGAAGCCAATGGATTGCGCCGGGCGATGGCAACGTTCCGGAATGTCGGCACCATGCACACCTTCGAGGAGAAGATGGTGAACAGCATGGTTGCGCGAGGTTATCCGAAGGAATTTTCGGTCAACTGCTTCGATCAGATTAAGGGCTTCGGCAGTTATGGTTTTCCGGAGAGCCACGCTGCTGCATTTGCGCAACTTGTCTATGTCTCGTCATGGCTGAAACATTATCATCCAGATGCGTTCTGCTGTGGCTTGCTGAATTCGCAGCCGATGGGCTTTTACGCACCGTCCCAGATCGTGCGTGATGCGCGCGAAAATGGCGTTGAGGTTCGCGAGATCGACGTGTCTTACAGCCAGTCGCAGAATACGCTGGAGGAACGAAGCGGAAGATATTGCGCCGTTCGCCTGGGCTTCCGCCAGATTGATGGGTTCAAATGGGCCGATCCGGATGAGAAACGCGAGCGAGCGAAAGCTGGCAAGCTGCCGGAAGAAGACTGGGGCGCGCGCATCGTTGCGGCGCGTGAACAGAAACCCTTCACGTCGCTGGAAGATTTCGCTCGCGATACGGCATTGCCGAAGCGGGCGCTGATCATGCTGGCCGATGCCGATGCATTTCGTTCGATCGGACTCGATCGCCGTGCCGCATTATGGGCCGTGAGGCGATTACCCGATGATGTGCCGTTGCCGTTGTTCGAAGTCGCGACCGCACGTGAACAGCCGGACGAGAATGCGAGGCCTCTGCCTGAGATGCCGTTGCCCGAACAGGTGGTCGCGGATTATCAGACCATACGCCTGTCACTGAAGGGTCATCCGATGGAGTTTTTGCGGGCGGGCTTCACTCGCGAGAAAGTGGTGACCTGTGCAAACGTCACACATGCCAATGATAAACAGCAGGTGCGCTGTGCCGGTGTCGTATTGGTGCGGCAGCGGCCGGGCAGCGCCAATGGCGTGGTCTTCATGACGCTGGAGGACGAGACCGGCATCGCCAATATCGTGGTCTGGCCGAAGGTGATGGAGCAGTTTCGCAGGGAGGTGATGGGCTCCAGGCTCATTCTGGTCGAGGGTACGATTCAGAGCAGCCCGGACAAGGTCGTGCATCTCGTCGCCGAACGGCTGATCGATCGCTCGGACGATCTGAAGCACCTTGGCAATGATGCACTCGGCACACCGCAGCAGGCGCTGTCAGGTCCGGAACCGATCAATGACGATCGCCGCGAGCATCCCGACAATCCCGCCCAGCGCATTCGCCATCCGCGCAATGTGCGGATCCTGCCGCGCTCGCGGGATTTCCATTAAGCGTCGTTCAGAAACCATTCAGTCGTTCTTACCTATTCAGGGGATGCACCGACTGGCGGTCCGCCGGGTGGCCGGTGCAGGAAAGTAATAGTGGCATAGGCGCCGATCCATGAACCGACGGCGGCGAAACCCACATACATCCAGTTTTCGGTATAGCTGATGACGGCATAGGACGAGAGTACATACCAGACGCTGCTCCAGGTGGCCGCAGGTACGCGCCGGCGGGCCACCACCGCAGAGGTGAACATCACATAGACCGCGTCGGTGGCAGCCGTGGCCAGCACCACGGCGCCGGCCGTCAATGGATCGATGGTGGCCATGGTCTCTCCTCCATGCTTGGACAAGATGATGCGATCACGGATGTGGTCACGCTGGAAGCGTGAGCTGAATCGGTGGCGTGGGAAAGGGGGAGGATGTTGATGCACGGCATTCGTGAACTGCTCGCCGACCTCTGGAGGCAGGCTGGCGGTGATATTGCGGCGCTCCAGCGTGTTGCGCTGACCGGCAATGAGCCGCAATTGCCATCGTCATTCCATGTCGGTGCAGCCGCTCAGGTCAGCATCGCTGCGGCCGGAATGGCGGCTGCCGAAATCTGGCGGCTACGCAGCGGGCAGACGCAGACTGTCTCCGTCGATATGCGCCATGCCATCGTCGAATGCCGCAGCGAGCGCTATCTGCGCTGCGACGGCAATCCGCCGCCGCCCGCCTGGGATGCGATCGCTGGTGTCTACAAAACCGGCGATGACAAATTCGTCCGGCTGCATACCAATTTTCCGCATCATCGCGACGCTGTCTGCCAGGTGCTGTCATGCGCGCCGGAGCGCGAAGCCGTGCAGGCGGCCTTGATGCAATGGAACGGCGAAGCCTTCGAGACCGCGGCCTATGCAGCCGGGGGTGTCGTAGCGCTGATGCGATCCCATGACGAATGGATGGGGTTGCCGCAGGCCAAAGCCGTTGCTGAACTGCCGCTCGTCGAGATCACCCGGATTGGCGACGCCGAACCGAAGCTGTGGCCGATCGGCGCCCGGCCGCTTGCCGGTTTGCGCGTACTCGATCTCTCACGCGTTATCGCCGGTCCCGTCGCTGGTCGTACGCTTGCGGCCCATGGCGCGGATGTGATGCTGGTCTCCAGCCCCGATCTGCCGGCGATCCCGTGGCTCACCATCGATACCGGCCGCGGCAAGCTCTCGAGCTTCGTGGATCTCCAGAGTGAGCAGGGGTGCGACACCTTGCGAGGATTGCTCGCGCAGGCGGATATCTTCTCGCAGGGCTACCGCCCGCAATCGCTCGCGGCGCGCGGCTTCTCGCCGGAGGCGGCGGCCCGTGTCAGTCCCGGTATTGTTTATGTTTCGCTCTCCGCCTACGGCCGTTCCGGGCCGTGGGCCGGGCGCCGCGGCTTCGATTCTCTCGTGCAATGCGCGACCGGCTTCAACCACGCCGAAGGGCAGGCGGCCGGCGTCGATGGGCCCAGGGAATTACCGGCCCAGATGCTCGATCATGCCACCGGCTACTTAATGGCGTTCGGCGCCATGATCGCACGTGCACGTCAGGCGCGTGAAGGCGGTAGCTGGCACGTGCTGGTCTCTCTTGCCCGCACCGGTCAATGGCTGTGGGATATGGGAAGGATCGCGGAGGGTCTCGCGGTCGATGACCTCAAGGGGGAGATGGTCAAAGCCTTTACTGAGGATATGCCGTCCGGCTTCGGCCAGTTGTCGGCGGTCCGTCATGCAGCCGTGTTATCGCGAACCCCGGCATCGTGGGCGCGTCCGACAATGCCCCTCGGCAGCCATCCGGCGGTATGGCCGTCCGGCAATTGAAACCCATTCGCGGGATTTCAAAATTTTAACGAAGATTCGTAAGTGCACACGCGTTTTTAGATTGTCTGAACGCCCAGATGCGCACTATTAGCGCGTGAATGGGACAAATCGCCGCGGAATAAGTGCGTTTCCTACCGAGGACTGGACAGTGACGAATTTAGATCAACGATCTCAGCTGTTTAGCGGAAAACGCCTGATCGCGGGCGGTTGCATTGCTGCTATGCTGGTCGCCGCAGGCATCGGCTACGTGCGGTTGTCCACCCCGTCGAAGGGGCATTCCGACGTTTCGAGCCAGTCGCGGAAGAATCCGCAGCGCTACACGACCTCGCCGTCGGAATGGGCGAGCCTGACCATCGAGCCGGTCACCGTGCGTGCCTTCCGCGCCGAGCACGTCACCGAGGGCAAGATTGCCGTCGATGAAGACCGCTCGACCCCGATCTTTTCACCCTATGCCGGCCGCGTCACCAAGCTGCTCGCCAAACCAGGCGACCATGTCGAAAAGGGCCAACCGCTCTTTGTGATCGAAGCGGCCGACACCGTCGGCGCGCAGAACGATTTCGTTGCCGCGACCACGGCGCTCAACAAGGCGAAGTCGCAATTCGACCTCGCACAGATCCAGGACAAGCGCGCCCGCGACCTGTTCGAAGGCAAGGCTGTGCCGCTGAAAGACTATCAGCAGAGTCAGGCCACGCTGCTGCAGGCACAGAACGATCTGCGCACCGCCGACACGGCACTCGAAGCCGCACGCAATCGCCTGCGTATTCTTGGCCTCTCGGAAGACGCCATCACGGCATTTCAGGAGAAGGGCCGCATCAATCCAGAAACGACGATCTACGCGCCGCTTGCAGGCACCGTGGTTCAGCGCAAGATCGGCCCCGGCCAGTACATCAGCGCCGGCGCTGCCGATCCGGTCTTCGTGATCGGCGATCTCTCATCGGTGTGGCTCACGGCCTTCGTGCGTGAGACCGAAGCTGCTGCTGTGCAGATCGGTCAGGAAATGAGTTTCACCGCACTGGCGCTGCCGGGCCGCGTGCTCACTGGCCGCATCAGCTATGTCGCGACTGCGCTCGATCCCGCGACGCGTCGTCTGCTGGTCCGCGCAACGCTGGACAACAGCAACGGTCTGCTGAAGCCCGAAATGTTCACCACCGTGACGATCTACGCGCCTGGCGACCAGCCGACGATCGGCGTGCCGAAAACGGCGCTGATCTATGAAGGCGATCAGGTCCGCGTCTGGGTCGCGCATGACGACAAGACCATCGAGCTGCGCACGATCAAGACAGGTATGACCAATGGCAATCTCGTCGAGGTCCATGGCAACCTGAAAGCCGGCGAACGCATCGTCACCAAAGGCAGCTTGTTTATCGATCGCGCGGCCTCCGCCAGCTAACCCCCAGCTTCGGCTCTTCTGAAAGGTCCGATCTGGATGGATCGTCTTGTTGCTCTGGCCGTCGACCGTCGCTTCCTGATGGTGGCGATGTTCGCCGTCGTTTTCATTGGTGGTCTGTTTGCCTTCAATCAGCTGAACATCGAAGCCTATCCCGATCCGACCCCGCCGATGGTCGATATCGTCACGCAGAGCAACGGCCTCTCTGCCGAGGAAATCGAACGCTACATCACGATTCCGATCGAAGCGCAGGTCGCGGGCATCAAGAACCTCAAAACGATCCGCACCATCTCGCTCTACGGCCTCTCGGACGTCAAACTGCAGTTTTCGTTCGACTATACCTATGACGAAGCATTGCAGCAGGTGCTGAACCGGCTATCGCAACTCGGGACTTTGCCGGGCAATGCGCAGCCGACGATCTCGCCGATCTCTGCGGTGGGCGAAATCTTCCGTTACCGTCTGGTGGGACCGCCGAACTACAGCGTACTCGATCTCAAGACCCTGCAAGATTGGATCATGCAGCGCCGCTTCCGTGCGGTACCAGGGGTCATCGACGTCATTGGTTGGGGTGGCAAGACCAAAACCTATGAGATCCAGGTCGATTTCAGCAAGCTCGTTGCCTACGGCTTGACGCTGCCGCAACTGCTGACCGCCGTCGGCAACGCCAATATCAATGTCGGCGGCAACACCGTGAATATCGGCGCGCAATCGGCCGTGGTGCGCGGCGTCGGCCTCATTCGCTCGATCGACGACCTTTCCAATACGATGATCTCCCAGACCAACGGCAATCCGGTTCTGGTCAAGGACGTCGCTACGGTGTCGGTCGGCGAGAAGCCGCGCCTCGGCATTGCCGGTCTCAATCAGGAGGACGATATCGTCCAGGGCATCGTGCTGATGCGCCGCGGCGAAAAGAGTTCGCCGACCATCGCGCGTGTCGAACAGCTGGTGCAGCAGATCAATCGCGGAGGCATCTTGCCGCCCGGCGTGCGGATCGAACGCATCTATGACCGCAAGGACCTGATCGATACCACCACGCATACGGTGCTGCACAACATGGTCGTCGGCATCCTGCTGATCGTGCTGCTGCAGTGGATGTTCCTCGGCAACCTGCGTAGCGCGTTGATCGTCGGCGCCACTATTCCATTCGCCCTGTTTTTCGCTGTCATCATTCTGGTGCTACGCGGTGAATCCGCCAACCTGCTATCGGTGGGCGCCATCGATTTCGGCCTGATCGTCGATGGTACGGTCATCATGGTAGAGGCCATCTTCAGACGGCTGACCCAGACCACAGAGCTTTCCGAAGCGGAGCGCAGCCACATCTCGCCCGAGACCATCATGGGCATGAAGAAGCATGGCATCCTCAGCGCATCCGCTGACGTGTCGCGCTCGATCTTCTTTGCCGCCGCGATCATCATCGCCGCGTTCCTGCCGCTGTTCACGCTGTCCGGCGTTGAAGGTAATATCTTTGGGCCGATGGCGCGGACCTACGCTTATGCGCTCGCCGGCGGCCTTATCGCGACATTCACCGTCACGCCTGCGCTGAGCGCGATCATTCTGCCGGCGCATGTCCACGAGACCGAAACATGGATCATGCGCCAGCTGCATCGCCTCTATATGCCGGTGCTGCACTGGGCGGTCGCCAGCCGAAAGATCGTACTGGGCATTGCGATTGGTCTCGTCGTGGTGACTTTCTTCATGGCGCGTTTCCTCGGCCTGGAATTTCTGCCGAAGCTGGAAGAGGGCAATCTCTGGATCCGCGCCACGCTGCCGCCGACGATCTCGCTGCAAGAAGGCAACACTTACGTCAACGAGATGCGCAGGCTGATCCGCCAGCAGCCCGAGGTAGAATCCGTCGTCTCGCAGCACGGCCGTCCCGATGACGGCACCGACGCGGCTGGCTTGTTCAACGCGGAATTCTTCGCCCCGCTGAAGCCTGCCTCCGAATGGCCGGCGCCGCAGGACAAGGATGCACTGACGGCGCGTCTACTCAAGGAACTGCAAACGAAATTTCCCGGCGTCGAGTTCAACTTCTCGCAATATCTGCAGGACAACGTCTCTGAAGCCGTCTCTGGCGTGAAGGGCGAGAACTCGATCAAGCTCTACGGCAACGATCTGGATGCACTTACCAAGACCGCTAACGAGATCAAGGCCGTACTGTCGACGGTGCAGGGCGTGACGGATCTCGCCGTGTTCACATCACTGGGGCAGCCAACCATCCAGATTGACGTCGACCGCGCCAAGGCTGCGCGCTACGGATTGTCGCCCGGCGATATCAACGCCACCATCAAGGTCGCCATCGGCGGCGATTCTGCAGGCGATCTCTACGAGCCCGGCAGCGATCGGCATTTCCCGATCATGGTGCGGCTGGCGCCGGAATATCGCCGTAGCGCTGAGGCGATCCAGAATTTGCGCATCGGCGCACCCGGTCCAAACGGCACGATCGCGCAGATCCCGCTAAGTGAAGTGGCATCGATCAATCTCGTCTCGGGGGCGGCCTATATATATCGCGAGAACCAGGAGCGTTATCTGCCGATCAAGTTCTCGGTACGCGAACGCGATCTCGGCAGCGCCATTCAGGAAGCGCAGGACAAGGTCGCAGCGCTAGTTCAGCTGCCGCCGGGCTCGCGGACCGAATGGGTCGGGGAGTTCGGCAATCTTCAGGACGCTATCGCACGGCTTTCCATCGTGGTGCCGATCAGTCTCGCTCTGATCGGCGTGCTGCTCTGGTTCAACTTTGGCTCGATGGCCGACACACTGCTGGCCATGAGCGTGATCCCAATGGCGATCTTTGGCGGCGTGCTCGGTCTGCTGATCACGGGTATTCCGTTCAGCGTATCGGCGGCGATCGGCTTCATCGCGCTGTTCGGCATTGCTGTCATGGACGGCATCCTGATCCTGTCACAATACAATCAGCTGATCGACGAGGGCTATGAGCGCATCAAGGCTGTGATCCGGACCGGCGAGTTGCAACTGCGGCCGGTGCTCATGACCTGCATCGTTGCGGGCGTCGGCCTGCTGCCGGCGGCGCTGTCGGAGGGAATCGGGTCTCAGGTCCAGAAGCCGCTCGCGGTTGTCGTCGTCACTGGCATGATGCTGGCGCCGCTGGTGATCCTGATCACCCTGCCGGTGCTGATCTCGTTCTTCTCAAGCCGGGCGCGTTAAACCAGCTTGCGACGGG
The DNA here is from genome assembly GCF_034044155.1 of Tardiphaga sp. 42S5. NCBI lineage: Bacteria > Pseudomonadati > Pseudomonadota > Alphaproteobacteria > Hyphomicrobiales > Nitrobacteraceae > Tardiphaga > Tardiphaga sp. 42S5. The sequence goes on from NZ_CP139027.1 coordinate 3,296,012, forward strand.
AGCGGCTCGGGCTGTCCCTGAGGCAGCCCAATGGCCATATCCAAAAAACCGGCCTCGGCATGGATCGAAACCGGCGCTTGCCCGTTGACCGGTTCCCCACCCGGCTATTCCAGCCCCCGTGGCGTTTCGGTAGGTGCTCTTGAACGCTGTATTTACTGATCTTTTTTCAAAGATGCAGCCGTGCCATGCTGGCGGCCGTCGTTTCGAGCGCCGCATCTTTTCAGAGACTTTTTGATGCTCACCAAGACCGCCTCTGTCGACCTGACCAATTGCGACCGCGAGCCAATCCACATCCCCGGCAGTGTTCAACCCTATGGTTGTCTGCTCGCCTGCGATGGCTCTGTCGGGATGGTCCGGCGCCATTCGGTCAATGCCGGCGCGATGCTTGGTGTGGGATCAGGCGACATCAATGGCCGCAGGCTGGACGATCTGATCGGCGAAGGGCCGGCGCACGACATTCGCAATGCCATCGCCAAATGGGGCAACCAGCAGCGCCCGGGACTGCTGATTGATTTCAAGGTCGCGCATTCGCAGACCGCGTTCAACGTCGCTGTGCATCGGCACAAGGGCGTCAACATCATCGAATTCGAGCCTGTGGACGCCAGCGAGGCGACACCGCCTCTGGAGTTGTCGCGCTTGCTGATCGGCCGCATCGGTCAATGCAACGATCTCGACGTGCTGTTTGACAATGCGGCGCGGCTACTGCGTGGCGGACTCGGCTACGACCGGGTGATGGTCTATCAATTCGCTCATGATGGCTCCGGCCGGGTGATCAGCGAGGCGCGCCGCGGCGATCTCGAGAGCTTTCTGGGACAGCACTTTCCGGCCAGCGACATCCCGCAGCAGGCGAGGGTGCTCTACGTGCAGAACACCGTGCGGATCGTCTCGAATGCGAGCGGTGAGCGCGTGGCCATCGATCCGGAGTTCGATACATCCGGTGAACCGCTCGACCTGTCCTTTGCACATCTGCGCAGCGTTTCGCCTATCCACTGCGAGTATCTGCGCAATATGGGCGTCGGTGCGTCGATGTCGATTTCCATTATCCACGACGGCGTGCTGTGGGGGCTGATCGCTTGCCATCATTATGCACCGCGCGCGCTTTCCATGGAGAAACGCGTTGCTGCAGAGATGTTTGGCGAGTTCTTTTCCATGCAACTGGCCGGGCTTCTTCAAAAACGCAAACTGGCCGCTAGCGAAAGCGCGCGGCGCTATCTCGACCAGCTGTTGCACAATGTTTCGCATCACGGCGATATCGAAGACCTGCTCAAGGAAAGCATTCGCGATTTTAGCGTGCTGATGCCGTGTGACGGTATTGGCCTATACCTCAACAAGACCTGGACGTCTTATGGCAGCGCGCCGCCGGCTGCGGCAGTGCCGGCGCTGATGGGCTTCATCAATTCGGTGGCCGAAGGACGGGTGTGGGCGACGAGCGCCCTGTCAGATCGATTGCCGGCCGCTGAAGACTATGCCGCCGCCGTCTCCGGCGTGCTGGCGGTGCCCTTGTCGCAACTGCCGCGCGATTATCTTCTGTTCTTTCGTAGCGAAGTTGCGCAAACCCTGAACTGGGCGGGTGATCCCAACAAGACATACGAAATCGGTCCATTGGGCGATCGGCTGACACCGCGCAAGAGCTTCGCGATCTGGAAGGAGACCGTACAGCGCCAGTCCCAGCCATGGTTGCAAAACGAGCGCGACACCGCCGAGGCCGTGCGCTCGGCTTTGGTGGAAGTGGTGCTTCGCCACAACGAATTACTGGCGGATGAGCGGCACAAGGCTGACCTGCGCCAGAAAATGTTGAATGAAGAGCTCAATCATCGCGTCAAGAATATCCTGGCACTGATCAAATCGCTGGTCTCCCACCCGGTCGAGGATGGCCGCAGCATCGAGGATTATGTCGCCTCCCTGAAGGGACGTATTCAGGCCTTGTCGCTTGCGCATGATCAGGTCATCCGCGGCGCCGGTGGCGGTGCGTTAGAGGGATTGCTCGATGCGGAATTTTCGCCGTATCGCGAGTCGGTGAAAGCGATCGAGGTGACCGGGCCCGATGTTTCGCTCGACGCTCGGGCCTATTCGGTACTCGCATTGGTGCTGCACGAACTGGCCACCAATGCCGCCAAATACGGTGCGCTTTCCGTAAGCACGGGGCGCTTGTCGCTCGAGTGGAAACGCACCGATATCGGCGATTGCGAAATCCACTGGCTTGAGCGCGACGGCCCCCTTGTTGCGCCGCCATTGCGGCCGGGCTTTGGATCGATGCTGATCAGCCGCAGCATTCCCTACGACCTCGGCGGCGAAAGTGATGTCGATTATGAGCCGGCCGGCGCGCGCGTGCGGTTGCTCATCCCGGCGCGCTTCGTTGTCTGGCCCACGCCGGCGGCGGCGCGCAACGTGCGCGCCCGACGCGAGGACGACAGGCCGATGGCGTCGATGCGCGGCTTGAAGGTGTTGATGGTCGAGGACCAGCTTCTGATTGCCATGGACGTCGAGACCATGCTGACCCACGAGGGCGCGGCATCGGTCGAGACGGCATCTTCGGTCAAGGAGGCATTGATCGCGCTGACGATCATGAGGCCTGATGTGGCCATCCTCGACGTCAATCTCGGCAATGGCAGTTCGGTGCCGGTGGCCCAGGCATTGCGCGAGCGGGGCATCCCCTTCGTCTTCGCCACAGGTTATGGCGAAACCAACCTGATCCCGGCGTCGATGGATGACGTGCCGATCGTACGCAAGCCCTACGACCTCGCATCGCTGGTCGCCGCGATGACCACGGCGATGACGAAGAAGAGCTCGGCCGGATAGTTTACTGCCCCGAGGGCGTGCGCAGCCCGTGCCAGGCATCGCGCACCTGATGGTAATGAACTTCTGGTAGATAGTCTGGCGTGTTCAGTCCGAGCGTCTTCACATCCAGCCTGCCGATTGCGCTGAGCAGCGAATAGGATGCGATGACCCGGTCACGCTGCGCGCCAATCAGGCGTGCCTTTGCCTGTACGAGATCCTGCTGTGAGTTCAGGACGTCGACAGTGGTGCGCTGACCGCCTTGGGCCTCGCGTTGTACGCCCTGCAGTGCAACGCCAGCAGCGCGTACTTCGGCTTCAGCGGCACTCACCGCCGTCTTTGCGCCTTCATTTGACACCCATGCACCGACGACTGCTGTGCGGGCCTGATTGCGGACCTGCTCGAGCACCAAGCGGCTTACCGACGACAGTTCCTTGGCTTGACGCGTCTGCGCGGCACCGAGGCCGCCGTCATAGATCGGCGCCGTCAATTGGCCGACAATCGAAGCCTGGTCGGTGCCAAAAGTGCCAAGCGTCGGATCCGATTGGCTGGATTTGCTGGCGCTGCCCTGCAGCGTCAGAGTAGGCAACAGGCTGCTCTCGGCCACCTTGATCGTCGTGGTCGCCACATCGACATCGTAGCCGGCTGCCAGCACGGCGGGGTGCGCCTTGAAAGCCTGATTGACGGCATCGTCGCGGTTGCGCGGCAGCAGCCGATCCATCGGTTCCGCCGGACTGAGCCGCGAGGGTGCAGCACCAATCACCTGCGTATAAGTTGCCTGGCTGATGGCGAGATTGACCTCAGCGGCGTTGAGATCGGCCTGGCCACGCGCCAGTCGCGCTTCGGCCTGTGACGTGTCGGTGGGTGTGACGTCGCCGGCGTTGAGCCGCTTTTGGGCGATGCCGAGGGTTTCGCGCAGGGAGGTGACGTTGGTGCGCTGGGCTTCGACCAGCGATTGGTTGGCGAGAACATTGGTATAGGCAACGACAGCATCGAGCAGCACGCCCTGGCCGACATTGCGCAGCGCTTCCCGGCCGGACTGGACCTGCAATTCCGCGACGCGGACACTGTTGGCTGTCTTGTTTCCGTTATAAAGCGTCTGGGTGACTGTGACGCCGATGGTCCATGGCTTCAGCGTTGCGCCCTGGATGGTGTTGTCTACGAGCAGGTTGCGTACGGCCTGAAGGCCATAGCTCAGTGTGGCTGCCACCTGAGGCCGGTAGCCAGCCATCGCCTGCGGAACGTTCTCATCGGTGGCACGCTGGCGGGCCCGTTCGCCGTTCAGCTGCGGATTGGACTGATAGGCTTTGGCAAGGGCTTCCGACACCGTTTCGGCACGCGCATCAATCGCAGCAAAAATGCCATAGCCAATCAGGCTCAGGGCCATGCCTGTCCGAAGCGCGCGCCTTGCGGCGAGGCCAAATATGCCGTGACGAACCATATTATCCCAAAGCAATCTTCGGACGTCCGCTCCCGCTGACGTCTAGGTATGTTTAGAGGGCGTTGCCTTTGCAGGCAAACCATCCGGCGAAGAACCTCCGGGCTTTTGCGCTTTCCCCACAGGGCATTTGGCTGCCCCGATTTGCTTGATTGATCAGGACCCTAGGGTGGATGAGGGGCTCCGTGAATGCGACGAATAAACCCGCTTCACATGGCCGCGTGTGTTGCATGTCGGGCACATTTCTGAATAACCGCACGCGGTGGTAACTCTGTCCGGCTTTGCTGCGCGATTGCGCTGAGGAGCTGTCGATCCTGCCCAGCCGGAATGCTAATGCCGAAGATATTCACTGATCCCGACGCCATCGCCGAGGACATCATTCGCGACGTCGGGACGTCGCTCGTGGTCGGGCTGCCGCTCGGGCTTGGCAAGGCCAACCATATCATCAATGCGCTCTATCAGCGCGCACTGGCCGATCGCAGCATCAGGCTGACGTTCTTCTCTGCCCTGACACTGGAGAAGCCGAGACCATCCAGCGAGCTGGAGAAGCGCTTCATCAATCCGGTGATCGAGCGGCTGTTCGGGGGCTATCCCGATCTCGCTTATGCAAACGCGTTGCATAAAGGCGAGCTCCCGCCCAACATTCAGGTCAACGAATTCTTCTTCCTTGCGGGAAAATGGCTGCGGGTCGCCGATGCACAGCAACACTATATTTCAGCGAACTACACCCATGCGGCGTCTTATCTGTTGACGCGTGGGCTCAACGTCATCGCGCAACTGGTGTCGAAGCGTTTGGTCGATGGCGCGGCGCGCTATAGTCTGAGCTGCAATACGGACACCACGCTTGATCTGATGCGGGCGCGCAACGAAGGGCGCGTCTCGTTCAAGTTGATCGGTCAGGTCAATTCGGAATTGCCTTTCATGCCGGGGCAGGGTGATCTCACCGGCGATGAGTTTCACGCAGTGCTCGAAAGCCCGGAGACTGAATTTCCGCTGTTTGCGCCACCGTCCGAACCGGTCAACGACACCAAATACGCGATTGGATTGCACGCTGCCGGTCTGGTGCGTGACGGCGGCACGCTGCAGATCGGCATTGGGCAAGTGGGCGATGCGCTGGCGCAGGGCCTGATCGTTCGCCACCGCGACAATGCGGCGTTTCGCAATATGATGCAGCGTCTTGCCCCCGACGCGCCTCGGAAGGAAGTCGCGACGTTCGAACACGGCCTCTACGGTGTCAGTGAAATGCTGTTCGAAGCATTTCTCGGCCTGATCGACGCCGGCATTCTCAAGCGCGAGGTGGATGGCACCATCGTGCATGGCGCGTTCTTTCTGGGGCCGAAGGCATTCTATCAGGCGCTGCGCGACATGACGCCGGAGCGTCTGGCGAAAATCCAGATGATGCCGGTATCGTTCACCAATGAGCTCTATGGCAACGAAGAGGCGAAACGACAGGCGCGCGTCGATGCGCGCTTCGTCAACAATACGATGATGGCGACGCTGATGGGCGCTGCGATCTCCGACGGTCTCGAGAACGGCCAGGTCGTAAGCGGTGTCGGCGGACAGTTTAATTTCGTCTCACAGGCTTTCGCTTTGGACGGCGCGCGCTCGATCCTGACTCTCGAATCCACACGCATGGGCAAGAGGCCGATTTCCAATATTCGCTGGAGCTACGGTCACACCACGATCCCGCGACACCTGCGCGATATCATCGTGACTGAGTATGGTGTCGCCGATCTGCGCGGGAAATCCGATGCGGATGTGATTGCGGAAATGCTGCAGGTGTCTGACTCGCGCTTTCAGCCGGAGCTGATGAAGCAGGCCAAGGAGGCTGGAAAGCTTCCCAGGAGCTATGACATTCCTGCAGCATATCGCGACAACGTGCCCCAGCGGATCTCCGCTGCCCTCAAGCCGGCGCGGGACGCTGGTCTGCTGCCCATGTTCCCGTTTGGTAGCGACTTCACGGACGTGGAGCAGCGTCTGATCCCTGCGCTGCAGGTCCTGAGCGCCGCATCGGTGTCGCCACAACAACTCGCAGGCCTGTTCTGGCAGAGCATGACACACGCACCGAGTGCGTCAGATGAATCGGCGCTGGCGCGGCTCGGGCTCGATCGTCCGGCCACATGGGCCGAACGCGCCTATCGTCTGCTGGTTTCCGCCGCGCTCGCGCGCAGCGGCTCAGCCTAGCGATTCTTGTTGACCGGCTTCCGCTTCTCGATGAAGGCGGCCATGCCTTCTGAACGGTCTTCCAGCGCGAATGTCGCGTGAAACAGATCGCGTTCAACCTTGAGGCCTTCGGTGAGCGGCGTCTCGAAGGCGCGATTGACGGCGTTCTTTGCCATCGTTGCCACCGGGCGCGACATGGCGGCGATCTTTTCCGCCATAGCGATGGCTTCTTCCATCAGCTTGTCGGCTGGGACAATGCGGCTGACGAGGCCAGAGCGCTCGGCTTCCGCCGCATCCATCATGCGGCCCGTCAGGCAGAGGTCCATCGCCTTTGATTTGCCGATGGCGCGGGTGAGGCGTTGGGTGCCACCGATGCCGGGAATGGTGCCAAGCGTGATTTCCGGCTGGCCGAACTTTGCGGTGTCTGCGGCGATCATGATGTCGCACATCATGGCGAGTTCGCAGCCGCCACCGAGCGCATAGCCTGAGACGGCTGCAATGGTCGGTTTGGTGCAGGTGGCGACGCGGTCGCCGCCGATCGCGGTGAAGTCGCTGGAGAACATGTCGATGAAGCTCTTTGGCTGCATCTCCTTGATATCTGCCCCGGCGGCAAATGCCTTCTCGCTGCCGGTCACGATGATGCAGCCCACGGCAGTGTCCGCTTCCAGCTCGTCGACGGCGATCTTGATTTCGCTGAACACACCGAAAGAAAGCGCATTGAGCATCTTCGGGCGATTCAGCGTGATGATGCCGACCGCGCCTTTGCGCTCAACGATGAGGTGTTCGTAGCTGCTCATGTTCCATCCCGCGGATTTTTTGCCGAAGCCGCCAGGATCGGCGGCCCCGCGCAATTTGCCCGCTCGGGGGATGGGGTTCAAGCCATAAACATACGGGCCGCAGAGGCCATGGTCAGCAAACCGCCAAATGCGATGAAGATCTTGCCAACCAGGGAGGTCTTGTCCCAGGTCGTGCTGTTCTCGCTGCCGACTTCCGGTGCCGGCGTATCGATGGTGGCCTTTGCGAGCGTCAGCGGCGGCTTGTCGTTGCTGATGGCACGATCGAGGTCGTTGAGCTGGTCAGCGGCAACGAGCTGCGCGTTGCTGGCGCCGGAATCCGGCGACGTCGTTGCGGGCTGTTCCTGCTGGCCGCCGATTTGGCCAAGCGCGCCGCCGGCTTGCGATGACATGTTGTAGGTGTTGGTCGCTGCGGTCTCGGAGGGCCATTGCGCATTGGCATTGGCGACCAATGATGGGATGGCAGTATCACTGCTTCCCGGCTTCGCGTCTTCCGTCTTGGCGGCGTCCTCCTCAGCGGGCTTTTTCGACGCCTTGGTGGCCTGCCGGTCGGACTTGCGCGATTTCGTTTCGCTCTTCCTGGCACTGCGGTGCTTGGTGGCCTTTGCGGCTGGTTCGGCGGACGTGTCTGCGGCGCTGCCGACCGCTGCGGCCGGCTCGGATGCCGGGGCGTCGTTTTCGGTCGCGTGAAGCGGTGCCGATGTGCAGATCCACAATCCGGCTGCGATGACCAATGCCGCACGCCCGCTGGCTCTGATGTTCATGGAAATCTCCCCAAAATACCGGCCCCCAATGGCCGCAAGGGAAACTGCGCAGGTGTTCACACCGGGGCAAAAAAAGGGAATCTTCGGACGAGTCCGGCAAAAACGGGGCATGAACACCGCCGCAGCCATCGTCTCCACAGACGTCGGCAAAAATCTGCCTTTGAAATCAAGGCGACGGATGTCACTCTGACGGTTCGATGTTATGAGCCGGATGTCTTTGAAATCTTCGGCTCGGGGTTGGGGCGCAGGTGAGGGCTTCACGGTTCCGTGATTTTTCTCTCGGCTGACGTAACAAATTGAACTATCCGCCGAATTGGCTTTAGGAGCGCGCGTGCGCGGACGTGACGACGAATGGACCGATCTGATGCGGTCGGCCAATGCAGGGGATAGCGCTGCTTATCATCGCCTGCTGAAGTCGGTTACGCCCGTGCTGCGTGCCGGAGCGCGGTGGGGCCTGTCACGAGCTGGCCAGCCGCCGGATCAGGCCGAGGACATTGTGCAGGATATTTTGCTGGCGGTGCATTTGAAGCGGCAGACCTGGGACGCTAACGCGCCGTTCGCGCCGTGGCTGTTTGCGATCGCCCGCAACAAGCTGATCGATGCGCTGCGCCGCCGCGGACGTCGCGTCTTCGTCAATATCGACGATTTTGTCGAGACGATTCCGAGCGAGCCGCCGGCTGAAACATTGCCCACCGTCGAGATATCCAATCATCTCGCAGATCTTCCGCCGCGGCAGCGCGACGTGTTGCGATCGATCGCGGTGGAGAGCGCATCCATCAAGACCACGGCGTCGAAATTGTCGATGACCGAAGGCGCCGTGCGCGTGGCGTTGCATCGTGGGCTCGCGAGCCTCGCAGCCAAGCTGCGAAAGGATTGACCATGGATACCGATCGCCTGATTCAGACGCTGGCCGCCGATAACGATCAAAGGGCACGTCCTGTGAGCACGCAGCTCGCGATGGCCTTGTTGGTCACGCTGCCGGTTGTGGCGGCGATGTTGCTGGTGACGCTTGGCATTCGTCCGGACTTCATGTCGGCCATGCGCAATCCGTTCTTCGATACGAAATTTCTGGTGACGTTGGCGCTTGCCATTCCAGCCATCGTGATCAGTGTCCATCTGTCCCGGCCCGAGGCGTCGTTGGGGCGCTGGATCTGGCTGTTATTGTTGTCGCCGTTCATTCTCATCGTGGCGTTGATCGTCGAAATGACGATGCCGCAGCGCGCGCCGATGATGGTGCGCATTATCGGCAGAAACTCGTCGCTGTGTTCGGCGGCGATCACGTTGCTGTCGCTGCCGATCCTCGGCGGCGCGATGATTGCGCTGCGCCACGGCGCGCCGTCACGTCCCGCCGTTGCCGGCGCGCTCGCGGGATTGATGTCAGCCGGGCTAGGGGCGACGTTTTACGCCGCGCATTGCGCAGACGACTCGCCGCTGTTTGTGGCGACCTGGTACACGCTCGCAGCCCTCGTCGTGGCGGCGCTGGGGGCAGCCATCGGTTCGAAAGTACTGCGCTATTGAGCAGTGCGTGAGCCACGCGTTCCGAGAAAGAAAAATGAATCCGGTCAGGCCGATGCCACGGCCGCAGAACGGCCGCTCGCCGCCTTCGCGATGTCGCCGTTCAACTCGCTGGCATAGTCCTTGAAGTCGACTTCCAGCGTGTAGCGCGCGGAGTTCAGCCAGGTGCTGATCTTCTTCTGGTGAAAGTCGCGGACCTCCAGCGCCATATCGCCGGGGCTGGGCAGGGCGACTTGGCCTGTCAGCACGGCTGCGATCCACCGGGCCTGGATTTCGACCAGCGGAATGGTCGGTCCGATGGGCTGCACCAATCCGGCAAAGAACAGGCCGGGCCGGTTCGGCGGCGTGATGCGTCGATAGAGATCGACCATGCCACCGTCTTCCGGCACCGAGAAGATCTCGGACGCGAGGAACGGGAAGCTGGTCTTGTAACCGGTTGCGTAGATCACCGCGTCGAAGCTCTCCTGCGTGCCATCGGCGAAAGCGATGGCATCCCCCTCCAGCGAGGTGACGTTCGGCTTGATGCTGATCCAGCCATGGCCGATATAAGGCAGCAACTCCTGGCTCAACGTCGCATGTTCGCGCCACATGGGATGTTTCGGCTTCGGCACGCCGAAGCGGGTCTGGTCGCCGACAGCGAGATAGATCAGGCGCGCCATGATCATGCGTGTCAGCAGTGTCGGGAATTTCAGCCTGCGCGCGAAGAAGGCCGACCAGCGATCGATCGGGATGCCCATCATGTATTTCGGCATGATGTGGGCGCCGGTTCGCGTGGACAGTACGACGCTGCTGGCGCGCTTGCAGAGATCGACGGCGATATCGACGGCCGAATTTCCGATGCCGACGACCAGAACCTTCTTGTCCTCGAAAGGCTGCGCGGTGCGATACTGGCTGGAATGAATCGCCGTGCCGTTGAATGTGCCAGAGAAGGTCGGCCAACGCGAATCCCAGAGATGGCCGTTGGCGACAATCACCGTCTTGTATTCGCGGGTGCCTTCCTTCGTCGTCACGCGCCAGCCGTCCTCGGTCTTTTCGACCGAGGTCACTTCGCAGTTGAAGCGGGTGCGGGTTCGTGCGCCAAACCGATCCGCATAGGCTTCCAGATAGTCCAGCAACTGCTGGTGCGACAGGAAGTCGGGCTTGTCGGCTGGAATCGGAAAATCGGAATAGGCGAGATTGTTGCGGCTAGTGTCGATGTGCAGGCTGCGATAGGCGCAAGACAGGCCATTGTCATTGCCGTAGCGCCACATCCCGCCGATATTTGAGCCCTTCTCGTAGATGTCGAAACTGAGCCCCTTGTCGTGCAAGGCCTTGGCGACGGCAATGCCGGATGAGCCGGCGCCAATGATGCAGATGTCGACTGCAGGTTCGGTCATGCAGCAGATTTTTCGGCAAGACGCTGGCGATACTGGCTCACGATGTCCTCGAAACTCTTGTCAGCGACGACGCCGAGGGATGGCGCGCGGGTGGAGATGAAACCTTTCGGCCAGCTATCGACGATCTTCTTGAGATCGGGATCGAGGGCATAGGTCACGTTCGGCGTAGTGTTGGTGACACGTGCAATCGATTCAATGATGTCGTCCATGCTGATCGTCAAAGCAGGCTGGTTGAGCACGCGTTTCCCGCGCATTTTGACCGGGTCTGCACTGTGAAGCGTGATCAAATTCTGCGCAACGGTCTCGACCGAGACGACCGGCACTTTCGTATCTGCGCGCAATGGGCAAATCGACGGCTTTCCGGCAACGCCATCACGAATGATGCCCGCGATCCGGTCGGATACCGACTGTGTTGGCGGGTCGGGGTGCACCAATACGATCGGCAGGCGCAGGGTACGTGCATCGACCATTCCGTGGCGCGTGGCGTCCGCCAGCATCAATTCGGCGATGGCCTTGTGCGTGCCATAGGAGGTTTGTGGACGCTGCAAATGATCGTCATCGACATGATCAGGCAATAACCCGCCGAAGACCGCGATCGAACTTGGAAAGATCAGGCGCGGCGGAGCATCTTTCGCGCGGATGGCGTCGATCAATTCCGCCAGCGCCGAAACATTCACCGCCAGCGCGCGCCGGGTCCTGTTCTGCGGCGCTGGTCAGCACAGCGGCGAGATGAAACACGCTATGGGGCTTCCAGGCAGCGATTTTCTTCAGCGTATCGGGTGCGTCGATGTCGGCTTGCAAGTGCCTCACACGTGGGTCGGATGCAGGCGGCAAATGTGTGTCGAGAAGGAGGAGCTCCTCGATTGTTTCGCTTATGCCTGCAGCATTGGTGAGCGCGCCTGCTTGAAGTAGCACAGAAGTGAGCGTTCTGCCGATGAAGCCACCGGCGCCTGTAATCAAGACGCGCATGAATCCCGCCCTGCTTGATGCCAACCCGTTCCGGCGTTGCTCGCCGTGATCGAGGCATCACTATCAGCGCCTTCACCGGCAAGTCGATGCCTGCTGACGGAATGGCTGCTCAGCGCAATTGGCGTTGCGGCGCTCGGTCGCAATGGCCAGACTGCGGCCATTCACGTGGAAACATGTTGGCTGACAAACGTCAGGCGGCAGGTAGGTCGGACGTCGCCTGCTGCATACGGTGGAAGCGCAGGACTTGTTGTGCCGCGGAGATGCGGAGGCGCTCATAGGTCTCGCGGTCGGTCGCGTTGTCAGACAGCTGCGCTCCAGCGAGTTGCTCGCGCATGTTGATGATGGTCTTGACGGTCTTCCATGAAAAATTCGCGACCTTGCACAGAATGAAAATACCCTCGCTGCGGGCTTCGACCATCATGGTTTCCGCGACGGAGATTGGCACATTGGCCAGGCACGCGAGCGCGGCGTTAGCCTCGTCGAACTTGCCGGCTTCGGCGAATTTCGCCACTTCGTTTTCATCCAGCCGACCGTCTTCAAACAGCGAGCGCACGAGTCCATGGGCAATGATGGTCTGCTGATTGATGCTGCCTGGTGCGGAGCGTGCCCGCCGCGCGACCTGCTGAACCACAAGCGATATGTCAGCGGTGTGGTGTACGTGGGCGGCTTCCAGCTTCGCCCGGACCGAGGCCGACGCCTTGGCGACGAGCTTCAGATAGTGGTGGCGCGGAATGGAGGGACGCAGGCCAACACACGCCGCAATCGTATCGTTGCCGTCAGCGCGGGAGAGCAGGGTATTGTAACCGCGCTCTGAAATGTCGGCGCCGCGATTGTTGACGGTGCTGGTGACGACGGCGTCGTTGCCGCGTTCGACGAGAACATCCGTCAGGGCGCCGCTCAGGACCTTGCGCGTCGAAATCGCGAGCAGATGGTCCTGGCTTTTGGTGCGTGCATTCTCGATCAGGGCATGGTCGTCGAGCTGCTCCGATTGAGAGAGCACGGGTGCGGCGACCTCGATCAAATCGTCGAATGCGAGGGTCCGGACCACCCGGGGTGGTGCGACGGAGACGGGCGCCAGCCGCTCGGCCAGAAGGGCCTTTGCAGACGCTTCCATATGCGTCAGCAGGCAATCGAAGACGTCGTCGAACACTGCGATCTGCGCGTCGGAGTAGTCCACGGCATTGTTAACGAACAGATCCGTGACACGGCGCAGCGTTTCCACGCGCCGTGCGACCGTTCCGTGGGCCAGTGCGGCGTCAAGTTCGTCGAGTAAATTTGCCGATAACGGTGACTTCGAAGACATAAATCAAATCCCGTAATTCTAATCGTGTCCTGCCGCTAATATGTTGTGGCCAGGGTTCGTTAAATTCGTTCAGGCGCTTGCAATTCGATTTCGTCCGCGCTCCTTGGCGGCATAGAGTGCGCTGTCGGCGCGTGCGAGTAAGGTGTCTGGCGTGTCGTTCGGACCCAATGTCGCAACGCCGCCCGAAATCGTCACGGTCAAGCCGTCGGAAAATGCGCTCCAATCCAGTGCTTCGACAATCCCTCGCAAACGGTCGAGCATTTGCACGGCCTTGTCATGCGGCGTGTCCGGCAGCACCAGCAGGAATTCCTCGCCGCCATAGCGGCCGAATTTGTCGATGCTGCGGATATTGGCGAAAATGGTGATGGCGAAGGTCCGCAGTACTTCGTCGCCGGTTGGGTGTCCGAAATTGTCGTTAATCCGCTTGAACCAGTCGAGGTCGATCAGCGCGGCGGTGCAGGGCGTATTACTACGCTGTGCGCGAATGATTTCATCGTCAAGCAGTCGCATGATGCAGCGGCGATTGAATGACCCCGTCAGTTCATCGAGTTCTGCGAGCTCTTCGATGCGCTTGTAGGCGGCTTCGAGCTCAACGCGGCGCCGAAACAGCGCATCGCGTAGCGAGCTAGAGAAAATGCCAATGAACATACTGCGGGCGATGGTCATCGAGAATGTCAGCAAGGTGCCGAAGCGCTCGAGGGAATTGCCGGAGGGCAACGTCAAGGGCAGATCGACGAATAAATACAGCAGCGCGAGGCCGCCGGTCATGACGGTCCAGGCGCCGACACCTTCACGGGGCGAGGTACGCAAGGCGATGACATTGGCCACAAGAAACAACGCGCAGAGAAACACGACGGCGACATTGGGCGCTGTGTAAACGAAGGCGAGCAGAAGTGCGTAAGTGACAGCCGTGTAGGGCGCTGCGAAAAAGTGATCGCGCCAGTCATCCGTCAGGCCGCTTTCGGAGATCGCGAGGAAGATCAGAACGGAGGCGGCCGCGCAGGCGGCATAGGCCGCGACGATCGTGCTGTCGATCGTGCCTGCTGCAAGGAAGACGAAAAGCAGCACGACATTGACGGCATGACTGGCAGCCGCGAGTGCGAGCATTTGCCGTCGCCGCTTCAGGCGACGTGCCAGCATATCAGACCGCAACTCTCCATCGACGGCTTCGAAGTCGCCGTTGACTGGATTCAAGACTGATGAAGCGGCGGCGGTCATTGAGCCCATCGATGGGTTTTGCTGATGGAACTCTAGTGCTCAAAGCCTTTAGGTTTGGTATCTATTGCCGTGAGTCAAATCTGGTAACCGGCTACTCATTAGCTGCTCTCGGCGACAAATGTTGACAGATCGCGTCCAGCGGGACTGCCAGAAGGTTTCAAGAATAGCTTTGTTGTTTAAGTAAAAATGCCCGGACCGATGACGGGCCCCGGGCGAGTTGACTTGATGTGGCGGACAAGCCGCCAGGACAAGTTACGGTATTCATTGACGAGGGTTTCGGGATATGGCTGCAAAATGCAGGTTCCGCCGTCTCAAGGCTGTTCCGGAAGCCACGACTTGGTAAGGTTGCCGTGTGAATCGCTGGCGTTCGGGTCGGAAATGCCCCAGCATTATGCTACCTGTTACCCGTTCCGCCCAAGAAAAGGGCGGTAAAAGCCCGTTCGGCGCGGCTAAAGCAGCTGCGACCGGTATATTCCTGCCCATTCGAGAAGATTTTATCTTGTCAATCGAACCTCTTACATCCTCATTCAGACCAACCTTGCGAGACGGGCAGTGAGTGCAACACAGGCGGCATCGGATGAGATTCTGATCGCCCGGATTGCGCAAGGCGACCGTCTTGCCATGCAGGTGCTTTATGGCAGGCACCATGTCCGGGTGTTTCGCTTCGGCCTTCGGCTGGTGCGGAACGAACAGATTGCTGAGGATCTTATCAGCGAAGTGTTCCTGGATGTTTGGCGGCAGGCCGGGAAATTCGAGGGCCGCTCCGCGGTCTCGACCTGGCTCCTGGCGATTACGAGGTTCAAGGCGCTGTCTGCGCTGCGCAAGCGCAAGGACGCCGAACTGGACGACGAGACGGCCAACGCGATCGAGGATACGTCCGATAATCCCGAAGTGTCGGTTCAGAAAAAGGATACCAGTGATGCGTTGCGGAAGTGCCTGACGTCGCTTTCGCCCGAGCATCGGGAAATCGTCGATCTCGTCTACTACCACGAAAAGTCCGTGGAAGAGGTGGCCGAGATCGTCGGAATTCCCGAGAACACCGTCAAGACGCGCCTGTTTTATGCGCGCAAGAAATTAGCCGATCTGCTCAAGGCAGCCGGCATTGAACGAGGCTGGCCATGATGGCGATGAGCAACAAAGTGCCGACCCAGGAGCCAGGCGAGATCGAGGCATTGCTGCCTTGGCACGCCGCGGGCACGCTCAACGCGCGTGATGCTCGCCGCGTCGATGATGCACTGGCCAAGGATCCGGAACTGGCGAAGCAATATGCCGTGATCCAGGAAGAATACGCGGAGACTATTGGCCTCAATGAGAGCCTCGGTGCGCCGTCCTCACGGGCAATGCAGAAGCTGTTTGCTGCGATTGACGCCGAGCCGGTACGCAGCGGATCGACATCGGTCGGTCTGTCGGCGCGGATTTCCGGATTTTTCGCATCGCTTTCGCCGCGGACGCTGGCGGCTTCGGCCGCTGTTGGCGCGCTCGCCATCATGCTGCAGGCCGGTGTGATTGGTACCGTGCTGATGCAGCGCGACACACGCACATTCCAGACCGCGTCCTATGAAGCCGCGCCGTCGCCAGCGAGTGCACCGACCACTGTCACCCGGTCGCTCGCGCCGGCACCAGCCTCGGTAGAAGCTCCGACGCGCCTGTTCGTCCGTTTTGCGCCGACTGCGCGGGTGTCGGACATCACAGCGTTGCTCGACGGCTATCAGAGCACGATTGTCGACAGCGGCAAGGACGGGCTGTTCCGGCTGCAGTTCGGCAATCGGGTGATGACCAAGGACCAGATCGCCGGGCTGATCCGCCGGCTGGAGAACGAGAAGATCGTCAGCATGGCGGTTCAGGCGCAATAGGCGCCGTCGGTTGATCCGATCCGCATTATGCGTGCGAGGCCTGTTCCATGAGACATGATCGTGGTGCCTCCAGACCAATGATGAAATGCACGGCCGCTGTGCTTTCGCTCGCCGTCGCATGGCCGTTCGGCCTTTCGGTCGCTGGGGCGCAGAGCATGATGCGCTCGCCGAGCCTCCATATCGGTTCGCGCGTTCCCACGATCTCTCCCAGTACAACGCCGCGCATCAATCCGAACATCGCTGCCGGCGCGGGTCGCATCGCCGGCCGTGGCCCGAATATCGTGAGCCGTGGACCCATTGCTGGTCGCGTCGGTATCACCAGCGTCGGCCCGCGCGGTACGGCGATCGGGACGACAGCCAGCCGGACACCGCCCATATCCTCGCGGCCAGCGCGTACGCCACCGCCGAAGATTGTGGGCGTGCTGCCGACCATTCCCTATGTGCGCTATTCCCCCAACACCTATCCGAGCTGCGCCTATGCCAATCGCGCGGCATCCGGCGAATGCAACGAGAAGCCATTCGTTGCTGATCTCGGCGGCGGTGGCCCGACGCCGCGCAGTCAGAATGCGGGTAGTGGACCGCGCAGCAATGCCCCGCAGGCGGCCCTCAATACGCGCTATGTCCCCCGGCAGATCGTCGCCGAACTCGACAGCGCGCTGACGCCCGACCAGACGGATGCGCTGGCGCGCCGTCTGCGCCTGGAGCGTCTGTCGTCGCAGGATTTTCCGCTGATCGGCGCGACGATCAACCTGTTCCGGATCACCGACAATCGTTCGGTCGAAACTGTCGAGTCCCAGATGCGCGCCGAGGCTGACGTGCGCGCTGTGCAACCCAACTTCCGCTATGTGCTGCAGGACCAGGTGACAGCGCCGGCACCGGGCGAGGGCGATCCCGCGCAATATGCGCTGGCGAAGCTTCGTCTGCCCGAGGCGCACAAGCTGTCCGCTGGTGCCAATGTCACGGTCGCTGTCATCGACTCCGGCATCGACGTCGCGCATCCGGAACTCGCTGATGCCATCGTGGGTTCGTTCGATGCGCTTGGCAGCAAGGAAGGTGCGCATGTGCACGGAACTGGCATTGCGGGCGCGATCGTATCGCATGCGCGGCTGATGGGCAGCGCGCCGCGCGCGCGCATCTTGGCCATTCGCGCTTTTGGTGTGTCGCAGGGCGGTGCCGAGAGTTCGTCTTTCGTGATCCTCAAGGGTATCAACCACGCGGCAATGAATGGCGCCCAGGTCATCAATATGAGCTTTGCCGGCCCGCAGGATCCACTGATCGAGCGCGGTATTGCGGCGTCAGCCAGCAAGGGCATCGTGATGGTCGCAGCATCAGGCAATGCCGGGCCGAAATCGCCGCCGCTTTATCCCGCTGCAAACCCCAACGTGATCGCTGTCAGCGCCACCGATGCGTATGACAGGCTGTTCACCGCGTCGAACCGCGGCAGCCACATCGCGGTGGCTGCGCCGGGCGTCGATATCTTCCTGCCCGCACCGGACAACAAGTACCAGATGACGTCGGGCACCTCGTTCTCGGCGGCTTACATCAGCGGGCTCGCCGCATTGATGATCGAGCGCAATCCGCAACTACGGCCGAACGAGATCCGCAGCATCCTGATGACAACCGCGCGTGATCTTGGTGCGCCCGGCCGTGACGACCTGTTCGGTGCCGGCGCGGCGGATGCCTATAGTGCGGTATCGGCAGTGCAGGGCGCTCAGCAACCCGTGGCGACAGGGCCTGCGCCTGTCACGCCTGTTGTCGTCACCGCGCCGGCGCCGACGACGCGTGCGGTCGAAGCATCGTCGCCGTCGATGGCGTCAGACGTCCAAAAATAATCTCCTGATCGTTGAACGTTTGGCCGGGTGGACCGGACATATGGATGTGGGAGCGGCATTCCCTCCCCAACGAGGCCATATCCGGCGCATGCGTCCAAACATTCGCGCCGGTATAGCTTGACCCGTCCGGTTGTCCCCCCGGACGGGTCTTTCGTTTTTGTTAACCAAAAATTTTAACCTTCAGGTCATAGATTGCCGGTGCATGGCCGGGCGTCGAGCAAGGCTCAAGCAAGGCTTGACTGCAATACCTCAGGTTTGACGGGGCTTTCTCACGTGTTTCCAACGCAATTGTCCAAGTTTGACCACATTGCGCTGGACCCCGAAAACTTTTCCACAGAAACTCTCCAAGTATTGGTGAGTGATTCGTTTGTTGCTTTGCGTCCGTTTTTTCTCTTGCGGACATTTCCATGTCATCTCACCTGAATTTTCCTTACCCGCATGCCGGCATCGGTCGGCCACTGGCCCAGCGTTGGTGCGCTCTTGCCGAGAGCCGACTGGATTACCTGACAGAACTGTTCGAGAGCGGGCGGTGGCGCCGTTTTCACAGTGAAGCCGAGTTCCTCGACAATATTCAGGAAGCCAAGGACGCGGTTGAACGCTGGCGGCTGATGGTCGAGGGCGAGACAGCCGCCGTGAGGCGCGTTCTGTCTTCGGAAGGCGTGATCTACCGGACGCCGCGCGCCCCTGAACCGCGGCCGGCTGCCGTCGCGGCTCCTGCCATCGCTGCGCCCGCGGTTGCGCCGTTGCAGCCCGGCATCGAGCCGGTGGCTGAAGCGGCGTCGCCCGTCCTGATCCCGATCGAAACCCTGTTGCGGCAGGCTCCGCCTCGGCAGGCGGCGGTGACGCCGGCAGATCTGGATTGGCAGAAGGCGCTCGATCCTCTGGTGATGAGCGCGCGCTATCCGATGCTGCGGACAGCGCTTTAGCGCACCGTGTTCCCGGAGAGGGCAATCTGCCGATAGCGCTGTGCGCCATCGGCCGTGAGGTCCGGCGTCACCGGCTTTGCATGATCGAGGCCGACGACAGCGCCGCGTGGCGCGCCCGAAATCATGTTGTTGCTGACCAGCGCGGTGCCGGCGCCCGGTGCGATCGATACACCGATGCCGATGAAGCTGTTGCGCACCACGTTGCCGGTGATGGCGACATCGCGCAGATACTTGCCCCAGCCCGCGATCATGCCAAAGGACGGCGCGTTCTCGACGACATTGCCGCTGACGCTGGCGTCCGCCTCGATATAGATGCCGATGCCGGCATCGTCGTCGGGCGCCGTACCGATCGGCCGCTTCGGGAGCAGGTTGCGGATGATGTTGCCGTGTACGACGGCGATACGGCCGCCTTCGTTGAAGTTGCAAACGGAGACACCGAGTGCCGCACCATCGACGGTGTTGTTGGCGATCACCGCGGCCTCGAACGCGAATTCCGAATAGAGAGCTACTTCGCGCACGCTCGACACGCTGTTGCCGGTGATGTGGATGTTCGATGCCGAGTTGCCGCGCACCGCCGAGTAATCGCAATTGCGGATGCGATTGCCGGACACAATGACATTGCCGGCACGATAGGCGTTGATGGCGTTGCCGTATTGACCGGAGCCGCCGGGGCCGGCCTTGATGTCCTCGATGCGATTGTCGATCACCTGCGTGCCGTCATCGCCGATCGCTGTGCGCAAAATCTCGATGCCGTTGCTGCTGGTGCCGGAAATGGTGTTCTGCGCGACGATCAGTCCCTGCGCATCGAACGAGACGATGGCCGTGGTGGCGATGTTGGTGAGTGTATTGCCGGTGATCGCGCCCGCCGTGTTGTCCAGCCAGATGCCCGCGCCGCCGCTATTGCTAACGGTGCAGTCGCTGATGCGGAGTTCGCGCGCCTGCACCATGTGCAGCAGCCCGCGCCGCGGCGGCAGTTTGGCGAAGTTGCCGTCCAGCGTGAGGCCGCTGAGGCTGGCATAGTCCGCGCCTTCGCCTGACAGCAGTGACGCGCCGCCGCTGAAGGTGAGGGTCGTTGCACCGCGCATGCCGATGATGTGCGAGCCGCGTGCCAGCCTGAGCATGCCGGTGCGATAGTTGCCGGGCGGCAATGCGAGCGGTGCCTGCGCACGTGCCGCCTCGTCGATGGCGCGCTGCAATGCGCGGGTCTGGTCGTCCTGGCTGTTGGCACGCACGCCATATTGCGTGGCGTCGCGCCCGAGCGTCGAGGTGAGCGGGGCGGCGCGTGCCGCGTCACTCGATGCTGCGAATGCGCCGGCGGCGAGACCCGCGCCGGACGCAGTCAGCAGATGGCGGCGATGCAGGTCCATGGTTCAAGGTCCCGGTGGATGTCCGCTGATGACGTAACGCAAGATGATGCGTGTGACGTTGCCAGGCGAGAGCGGCCGCGATGAATGTGCAGGGTAGGGTTAATGAGGCGCTCACCTGCGCGCGCTGGATGGCGATACAGCAGCGCGTGTGCCACTGGAATGCAGGTCGGTTTCGCGCCCGCGCGCTGCCCATCGGCTTCGTCGGATTCAACTGTCAAACAGCCACTGCTCTTCAGACATGCGTCATCGCCCCCTGTTGTTTGCGGCGCGGGGGCGCCGTCGTCGCTTGCATTCCCGCCCCCTTGTGAGAGGGCGTGCGGAACGCCAGGTGCCCGTTGCACCCTTGGGCCTGATGCGATGCGGTCTTCCGCAGGTTAGTGTGCATCAGGACTTTCGGAGGCGCCGAGCGATTGCCCGGCGTTCCGCATGCGGTGTTTTTTCGGTTGCTTGCACATCTGCCATGGCGAACGGTCCCATCACCAAAATTAATGTCCCAGGGCGGAGGGACAGGGTAGCCGCAAAGCACTTGGCCGAACGCGTTTTGACTTGGTCGTCCGTCACACTGTCCAGGGATCTTTCCATCTCAAGGTCGGCCGTCTCCTTGCCAGTGGCAGTGCTGGCGCAGATCCGTCCTGCCCGAAGACAGACGTTACCCCATGAACCGCGTGACGCCGCATCTCCGGCGTCCACCGCATCCCACCCCGCGAACGTGACGATCGCGATCGCCCCTCTCGGTGGGGCAGGACGGAGGGGAATATAAACCTGATGGGGATGCTGTCAATGGGGATAGGAAAAAATGTTCGATGGCTGTCTTGCCGCCCCACACTGTCATTCCGGGGCGACTGCGCGCCTTCGCGCAGGCGAACCCGGAATCCCAGCATAGGAGTCTCTAGTCAGCGCCAAACACTCTGAGATTCCGGGTTCGCACTTCAGCGGCTCTGCCGCTTACGTGCGCCCCGGAATGACGAGTGTGGATCGAGATTCCCCGGCACAATTGGAGTGGCTGAGGTTTGCGTTCTGTCGGCTTTGCTAAGACCGCGCCCCCGGAGTTTGGGCCAACGGGGGAGCGTGCAGGCGCATAATTTCGGACGTCGCGTGGCTGGGCCGCCCCAGAGCGCCCCGCGCGCTATCGCCCCTTCAGCGCGAGCTGAAAATCCTTCTCGGCCTGGGCGTCGCGCTCGTTCTTTTCCGGGCATTCGCCGGGCTCTGCCTGGCACGGGCGGATCTCGTAATCATTGTCGAGCACGCGGCGCGGTGTCGGCTTCGCATTCTTGGCTTCGACATCGGTGACAAGGCCGCTCTCGGCGGCAAGTTTCCACACGTCGGCTTCGGTCGGATAGGATTTACTCAGTTTCGCGTCGTCACAGAACAGTGCGTAGGGCATCGGATTGCTCCGGTAAAAATTGATAACGTTCATGGCGGCGCCGGGGTCGCCCCGACGTATTCCCAGACATTTCAAAATTGCGCGACGGCCATTCGGCTGCGTCGCGAGAGCGTTCAGCTCACCATCTTGTGAGACTTGAACAGGCGGCCCCTTTCCACCACGAGGATCACCGCGAATGCAGTGAGGGTGCAAAGAAAAAGGCCGGTCGCGAACGGCAGCAGAGTGCCGTCATAGTGCTGGCCGATAACCGTGCCGATGGCGATACCCAGCAGCGTGGTCAGCGTCCCGTAGAGCGAGGAGGCTGTGCCGGCGATGTGGCCCTGCGGCTCCATCGCCAGTGCGGTGAAATTCGAGAACATCAGGCCGAAGGCAAACATCATCAGCATCGACAGCGCGATGAACAACCATAGCGGCATGAAGCCCATCGCCACGGCCAATAACATCGCCGCGCCAGCAGTGACGAAACCGAGCAGGGCGCCGTGGGAGAGTGCACGCATGCCAAGGCGATGGACTACGCGCGAGTTGAAGAAGCTGGCCGCAGCGACGCCGAAAGCGATGGAAGCAAAGGCAAGCGGGAAATATGGCCCGAGATGGAAAATCTCGGTGAACACCTGCTGCGACGTAAACACGAAGGCGAACAGTGCGCCCTGCAGGATGCCGGCAGCGAGACCGTAACCGAGCGTCTGCCGATGGCTGACGGTTTGCCGATAGGCATACAGCACATCACGAATGGCGAGCGAGCGGCGTTTGGCGACCGGCAGCGTCTCCGGCATTCGCCAGGCACTCCAGGCCAGCGTCAGCAGGCCGTATAGCATCAGCACGACAAAGATGCCGCGCCATTCCGTGAGAACCATCAGGGCTTGGCCGAAAGACGGGGCGATGACCGGCACGGAAATGAAAACCATGATGGCCAGTGACATGACGCTGGCCATGCGGCGGCCGGCATAGCAGTCCCGGACGATCGACACCGCGATTACGCGCGTCGCCGCGGTGCCGATGCCCTGCAGCAGGCGGGCAAGCAGCAGGATTTCGAATGACGGTGCGAATAGCGCAAGCACGCTCGCGGCGCAATAGACGGCCATGCCGCCGAGCAGGATGGGGCGTCGACCGTAGCGGTCCGACAGCGGGCCCATGGCGAATTGGGCCACGCCGAAGCCGAGCAGGAAGACCGAGAGGACGGTCTGAAGGTGGTTGGCATCAGGGACCTTGAAGGCCGCACCGATATGCGGCAGCGCCGGCAGCATGATGTCCATGGCAAGCGGATTCAGCGCCATGATCGAAGCGATCACGACGACGAATTCGCCAAATTTCATTGGGCTATGGGTCGATGACACCGCGAGGGGGGCGTCGGCGTTGATGTCGGTCACAAAGCTGTCCCTGAAAGCATTCCCGCCATTAGGGTCTTCATGTTGCGATGCACAAGTTGACTTTCGGCATGGCTGTGTCGCGGAAACCGCGGAATTTCCCCATTTTATGAATTAATGTTCAGAGAATGGCCGGGAGCGTCGTTTCGACGGTCTTAAACCCCGGAATTCCGGGCTGCGTCACGCAGCTTGACCCGGGTCATGCGGATCATTTCCAGCAGGATCGCTTCACCGGTATCGGTGAGTTCGTCGGAGGTCATGCGGTGCGAGGTGGTGTCTTGTGCCAGCAGCGGCACATGGACGAAGGCCGTGAGGCGTGGCCCGTTCGGCGTGCGGGTGGCCTCGATGCTGCGCCAGGACAGGTAATTGCAGAGATAGCGGCCGGCATCGCGTGAGGGGCGCACGTCGGCGCCACTGGCGACGGCAGCCCGGAACAGACGCGCCGTGTGCGGGCCGAACATCTGCGCGTCAGCGCCCGGAACAATGCTGGCGCGGCGCACCGTTGTGTGGCCGGCATCGGGCCACAGCATCGACACCGCGTTGCGGGCGCGCGTCTCGATCCGGATATAGGGCGTGCGTGCGGCGAGGCCGAACATCAGCAGCGCATCCGGACGATGGCGTGCGATCAGCTCGGGCAGTTCGCGATCGACGGTGGCATAGGTGACGTCGAAAATATGCGCGATGCGGGTGATATCCGCGAAAGCGGGGCGGCGCAGCGTTGCGAGTTTCCGCACCAGCGCCTGTGTCGGGTTCACCGGCGCGCCCGGGAAGGGGCCGAAGCCGGTGATGAGGATGCGGGGTGATCGGGCCGTTGCGGACATCGCGAACAATTCTCATTAGTGCAACAAGAACGCCGTCATGGCCGGGCTTGTCCCGGCCATCTACGCCTTTGGCCGCGAAGCAAACAGACGTGGATGCCCGGGACAAGCCCGGGCATGACGGCGTTTGTGGATACTACCTCAACAACTCCACGATCGCTTCCGCCGCGACGGCAGGCGTCATCGTGCCGTCGGCGACGTCGCGTTCGACTTGTTTGACCTTGCTGCGAATGCCGGGATCGCTGCGCAGCCGCGCTTTCAAACGATCCTCCAGCATGGTCCACATCCATTTCACCTGCTGCTCGCGGCGGCGGGCGGCGAAATCGCCGGAGGCATTCATGGCGGTGCGATGCGCGACGACCTTGTCCCAGAGCTCGGTGATACCCGTCTTGGTCAATGCCGAATAGGTCACGACCGGCGGATGCCAGTGCTCCGAGCGCGGCGCCAGGATATGCAGCGCGCCGCGATAATCTCCAGCGGTGATATTGGCGCGCTTCAGATTGTCGCCGTCGGCCTTGTTGATGGCAATCATGTCGGCCAGTTCGATCAGGCCTTTCTTGATGCCCTGCAACTCATCGCCGCCGCCGGGTAGCATCAGCGCGAGGAAGAAATCGGTCATGTCGCAGACCGCCGTTTCCGACTGGCCGATGCCGACGGTCTCCACCAGCACCACGTCGAAACCTGCCGCCTCACACAGCAACATGGCCTCGCGCGTTTTCGCCGCGACGCCGCCGAGCGTGCCGGAGGAGGGCGAGGGGCGGATGAAGGCGTTCGGATGGGCGGACAGATCGTTCATCCGCGTCTTGTCGCCGAGGATCGATCCACCGGTGCGCGCCGAGGAGGGATCGACGGCCAGCACCGCGACCTTGTGGCCGCGCTCGATGAGATACATGCCGAGCACATCGATGGTGGTCGATTTGCCGACGCCGGGCGAGCCGGTGATACCGACACGAAACGCACGGCCGGTATCCGGCAGCAGTGCCTGCACGAGTTCGCGCGCGGCGGCCTGATGATCGGCACGGCGGCTTTCCACCAGCGTGATCCCGCGCGCCAGCGCTGCGCGGCTGCCGGCGCGGAGGTCTTTGGCGAGCGCGTTGATGTCGATGGGCGCTGTCGTCACTGCGGCCCCTTGTCGTCGTCCTTCGGCCGCTCGCCGGCGAAGATCGCGCTGCCCTCGGCAGACAGATAGGGCTTGAGTTTCTCCCACGGCACGAAGGCATCGTAATCGCCTTCGGCATAAGAGCCGACCGCATAGGGGCCGTAATGGAAGCTGAGGCCGGAGCTCTTGCCGGCCGATGTCGATGGCGTCAGCGACACCGGCCCGATCTTGAGCAGCTTCGGCTCCAGCGCATCGACGAGGCTCATGTCGGGATTGTCGTTGTCGCGTTTTTTCTTCTCGACTTTGAGATCGGCGACGACCGCATCGCGGATCGCCGTCATCGCCGGGCCCCTATCGGCGAGCTCGGTGAAAAAAGGGCGGATGCTGATCATCTTGCCGGCCTGCCTGTCCCACAGCAGCGTGTCGTTGCCACGATTGGGATGCGCGCCGCCGGTGTAGTTGTAGTCCGCGCGAATGATGCTGATATAGCGACCCGCGACCAATGAGCTTTGCGCATAGGTTCGTTCGGATTCCCATGGCCGGTTGCGGATGTCGGCAGGGAGGTCGTTCATCTCCTTGCGCTGCTCGGCCAGTTCCTTGAGCGTCTTCGCAGCCCAGCCATTGCTGGCGGAGGTGAGATATTTCAGCAGCGGCGCATCGGACTTGATCGCGGCATCGAAGAAGACGGCGACCTCGGTGTATTTGGCCTTGAGCTGGATGTCGGGTGTCGGCTCGGCGGCGAGGGAGATCGCTATGGAAGTGATTAGGAAGGCACAGGCCAAGCCTGCGAGACGAGAAGTATTACGGATATAAGCAAGTTTCATTCTGGAGACCTGAGCCGCGCGGCGCACCGTTCGAGAGGAGGCATCAAATCGTGAGCCCAATGTAGAAGAGTGTCTGGCTCAACTCTGATTGCGACGTTGCCGAGACGATCACTCATCTCGGCAACCGCTGTCCAGTCTACTTCAGCTTCGCGCTTCTTTATCTCATTCGGGATGTGATCCGAAGCAATTCCGATAATCTCGAAAAATCGCTCCATGGCCACGCAAGTCCTCATGTCCTTGGCGAGGTCTGCCGACGTGCGACCAGCGATAGCTTCTTTGACCAGCGCAATTTTCTCGTAGATATGCGAGAAACGCTCTGCAACGGACGGTGGCGGAATTGTGCCAGTTTCCATGGACCAGCTCATCAGGCACCCGATTGGTTGATTGTGGTCTTGATTACTCCGCCGCCTCGCTGTGGCCCAGCCGCGCATTGAGCTTGTGGATCAGCTCCTCGGCCGCCTCCGAGATCACCGTGCCCGGCGGGAAGATCGCTTCGGCGCCGGCCTTGTAAAGTTCGTCGTAATCCTGCGGGGGGACGACGCCGCCGATGATGATCATGATGTCCTCGCGGCCCTGCTTCTTGAGCGCGGCCTTCAGCTCCGGCACCGCGGTGAGATGGGCGGCGGCCAGCGAGGAGAGGCCGAGGATGTGCACGTCGTTTTCGACGGCCTGCCGCGCGGCTTCATCGGCGGTGGCGAATAGCGGCCCGATATCGACGTCGAAGCCGACATCGGCGAAGGCCGAGGCGATCACCTTCTGGCCGCGGTCGTGGCCGTCCTGGCCAATTTTGGCGACGAGAATACGCGGGCGGCGGCCCTCGGCGTCCTCGAAGGCGTCGATCAGCGCCTGAACCTTCTGGACCTTGTCGTTCATGGTGGACGCCTCGCGCTTGTAGACACCGGTGATGGATTTGATCTCGGCGCGGTGGCGGCCGAACACCTTTTCCATCGCATCGGAAATTTCGCCGACGGTGGCCTTGGCCCGCGCGGCATCGATCGCCAGCGCTAGCAGGTTGCCGTTGCCGTCCTTGGCCGAGCGCGTCAGCGCCGCCAGCGCGGCATCGACGTCGGCCTGGCTGCGCTCGCCACGAAGCCTCTTCAATTTGTCGATCTGCAGCCGGCGCACGGTGGAGTTTTCCACCTTGAGCACGTCGAGCGCTTCTTCATTTTCCGGCTTGTATTTGTTGACGCCGATCACCGCCTGACGGCCGGCATCGATGCGTGCCTGCGTCTTGGCCGAGGCTTCCTCGATGCGCAGCTTCGGCACGCCGGCCTCGATGGCCTTGGCCATGCCGCCGAGTTCTTCCACTTCCTGGATGTGCGCCCAGGCCTTGGTGGCGAGATCGTGGGTGAGACGTTCGACGTAATAGGAGCCGCCCCATGGATCGATGATGCGGTTGGTGCCGGTTTCCTGCTGCAGGAACAGCTGCGTGTTGCGGGCGATGCGCGCGGAGAAGTCGGTCGGCAGCGCCAATGCTTCGTCGAGCGCGTTGGTGTGCAGCGACTGGGTGTGGCCCTGTGTCGCCGCCATCGCCTCGATGGTGGTGCGCATCACGTTGTTGTAGACGTCCTGCGCGGTCAGCGACCAGCCCGAGGTCTGGCAATGGGTGCGCAGCGAAAGCGATTTCGGGTCCTTCGGATTGAACTGCGTCAGGAGCTTGGCCCAGAGCAGCCGCGCGGCGCGCATCTTGGCGACTTCCATGAAGAAGTTCATGCCGATCGCCCAGAAGAACGACAGCCGCGGCGCAAAGCGGTCGACGTCGATACCTGCGGCGAGACCGG
Organism: Tardiphaga sp. 42S5; assembly: GCF_034044155.1. Taxonomy (NCBI): domain Bacteria; kingdom Pseudomonadati; phylum Pseudomonadota; class Alphaproteobacteria; order Hyphomicrobiales; family Nitrobacteraceae; genus Tardiphaga; species Tardiphaga sp. 42S5. Next base: position 3,323,575 of record NZ_CP139027.1, read on the forward strand.
CACGGAGATATTCGACGCCGTCGGCCAGCGTATAGGCGAGTTCGAGATCCTGCGTCGCGCCGGCTTCCTGCATGTGATAGCCGGAGATCGAAATCGAATTGTACTTGGGCATCTTCTGTGAGGTGTAGGCGAAGATGTCGGAGATGATCCGCATCGAGGGCGTCGGCGGGTAGATATAGGTGTTGCGCACCATGAACTCCTTCAGAATGTCATTCTGAATCGTTCCGGTCAGCTTCTCCGGCGGCACGCCCTGTTCTTCGGCGGCGGCGACATAGAGCGCGAGGATTGGCAGCACCGCGCCGTTCATGGTCATCGACACGCTCATCTGGTCGAGCGGAATACCGGCGAACAACGTGCGCATGTCATAGATCGAGTCGATCGCCACGCCGGCCATGCCGACGTCGCCCGACACGCGCGGATGATCCGAGTCATAGCCGCGATGGGTGGCGAGATCGAACGCGACCGAGAGGCCCTTCTGGCCGGCGGCGAGGTTGCGGCGATAAAAGGCGTTGGAATCTTCCGCGGTGGAGAACCCGGCATATTGCCGGATCGTCCAGGGCTGGTTGACATACATGGTCGGGTAGGGGCCGCGCAGGAATGGCGCGATGCCGGGATAGGTATCGAGGAAATCGATGCCCTTGACGTCATCCTCGCCGTAACCCGGCTTCACCAGGATGCCTTCGGGCGTCAACCATGGTTCGCCCTGCGATGGCGCACCGGCGGCGATGGGCGAGAAAGCGATGTTGGTGAAGTCAGGAATCTTGGTCATGGTCGTTTCTCGAATTCTCGATTGCGTTCGATGAGTCTCTGAACGTTCTTCTTGTAGGTCGGGTCGTCTGACGGGGGCGTTTCAGTTTTCCGCCAGAGTACCACGTCAAACACTTTTTCAAGCACCTTGGCGATCGGCCACATCAGCAAGTCGAATAGCAAACTGCCCATGCGCGCGATCCTTGTTGAAACACGCTATCTCAATCATGATCCGGATGCTGATAGCTGAACACTTCCGCGCATTTCTCCGGTCCGAAATTCTGCATCGTCGTCTTGCTCGGCAGGTTCGACACGTTGCCGACCCAGCCCAGGCGTGACTCCGTGCCGAATTGCTGCGTCGGCACCACGCGGTCCGGCCGGTCGAAGGCGCCGGTCATGATCTCGATTTTGGGGCCGCCGATCGCGCGATAGCTCAGCGGCGTGCCGCATTTGGCGCAGAAGTCGCGTTCCGCAATCGACGATGACTTGAACGCCGCCGGCTTGCCGCGGGTCCACGCAAAGTTCTCGTTCGGGATATCGGCGAGCGAGGCGAATGGCGCGCCGGTGGCCTTCTGGCACATCCGGCAATGGCAGATGCTGACCCGGGTCGGCGCAGCCGACAGCGCAAAGCGGATCGCGCCGCATTGGCAGCCGCCGGTCAGCGCGGGTTTGCTCGCCGTTGCCGTCATGGCTTACTCCATCAGGCCGAATTTAGTAGATCATGGGCCTGCACCAGCATCGCCAGCGCATCGCCGCCGGCAATGATAAAATCCCTAACGCCTGCGTCGCGCAAGGGCGCCTCGAGGTCGCCGGGGCGGCCTGCCAGATAGATATGCTTCGCGCCGGCGGCCTGAAGCGCTTTTGCTGCGGGCGCGGCCTGGCCGGCATAGAGCTTGTCGGACGAGCAGATACATACCAGCGCGGCACCGGAGGCCTTCCAGGCCTTGGCGAGTACGGCTGGATCGGAGAAACCGTCGCTGTCGAGGGCTTCGATGCCGCCGGTTTCAAAAAAGCTCTTGGCGAAGGTCGCGCGGGCCGTGAAATCGGCGGGCGTGCCGAGATTGGCCAGAAACACTTTCGGACGGGCACCCTTGCGCGCCAGCAGGTGATCCGATTTATCGCGCAGCGCCTCGAAGGGCGAGGCCAGCCGGATCGGTTCGAGCGGGTTGAATTTGATCTTGTCCTTGCCATAGGGCTTGCCGGGGATCGGCTTGACCTTCAGCACGGTGGCGCGGGCCTCATGCAGGTTCGGGAATTCGCTGGCGCCGGTTAGCACTTCGCGGCGCTTGGCGACGCTGGCCTGACGTGCAGCGCGGGTGGCGGCGACCTTCGGCTGGATCAGGTTGTTGCCAAGCGCCGGGAAAGCGCCGCCGGCTTTTTCGATGTCCTGGAACTGCGCCCATGCGGCGTCGCACAGTTCGCGCGTCAGCGTCTCGATGCCGCCGGCACCGGCGGCGGGATCGGTGACCTTGGCGAGATTGGACTCTTCCAGCAGCACCAGTTGGGTATTGCGCGCAGCACGGCGCGCAAAGCCATCGGGCAGGCCGAGCGCCAGCGTATGCGGCAGCACGCAGATGGAGTTGGCACCGCCGAGACCGGCAGCAAAGGTCGCCATGGTCGCGCGCAACATGTTCACATAGGGATCGCGCTGCGTGAGCATGCGCCATGCGGTATCGGCAGCGATGAACAGCGGCTTCGGTGTCAGGCCGCAGCTTTCCTCGATCCGCGCCCACAAGAGGCGCAGCGCGCGGAATTTCGCCATGGTGAGAAACTGATCGGCATCGGCGGCAAGTCGCGCATAGACCATGCTGCGGGCCGTCTCGAGCGGAATGTTATGGTCTTCCATCGCGCGCAGATAGGACACCATCACCGCCAGGACGTAGGACAGTTCCTGCACTTCGGAGCCGCCGGCATCGTGGATGATGCGGCCGTCGGCGACGGCGAACGGGCCCTTGAAGCCTTGTGCGGCGAGCTTCTTGATGGTGTCGGTGACGGCCGGCGCCATCTCCCACCAGTTATAGGCGCTGGTGCCCCACACTGCGGTGGCGCCGATGGGATCGAGGCCAAAGCGGATATCGCATGTGGCGGGATCGATGCCCTTCGTCTTGATGTAATCGGCCAGATGCGTCACGGCCATGCGCGACTGCGGGCCGGCATGGAGTTCGATGCCGATGCCGGCGTCGAGATAGATGCCGTCGAACAGCGTCTCGATGGTGTCGGGCGAGGCAACGAGGCCGAAGCCACGCGCGCCATTGGCACCTTCGAACACCAGCGTCAGACCGGTGGCGCCGTTTTCGAGATCGTGCAGCGCCTGCTTGTTCGACTTGCCGGCATCCGGGTGGTCGATCCGCTGCATGATCTGCCAGGGCGCCGCGGCCGGACGGCCGGCAATCGGCGCAGCATCCTGGGCGCGCGGATAGATCGGCTGGATCTTGACGCCGTCATAGGTCTTGCTGATCAGCTTCTCGAACGGCGCGCCTTTCAGCACGCCGTCGACGAGCTTGCGCCAATCATCATAGGTCGCAGGCGCAAAATCGGCGGCCAGCCGCAGGTCGTCAGTCGCAGTCGACATTGAGGAACTTCACTCCCGGTATTGCTTCGTGGTTGAGCCGGAAAATGCCATGCCGAGAAGGGGTTGCCAATGCCTGTTCGGACATGGGGATGCGCGGAATTGGCGCTTTCTTCCCTCTCCCCGCAATGCGGGGAGAGGGTGGCGTCGCGCAGCGACGACGGGTGAGGGGCGGGGCACAGAGCCAAACCAATCTGGTCGGAGCGGATCGCAGGGTGGGATCCGCGAATGACGTCGTGACGATAGGGCGGCGCGCTGTCCCTCACCCGCCGCGAAGGCGCGGCGACCTCTCCCCGCCTAGCGAAGCTTCGCTTCGCACGGGGGCGGGGAGAGCAGAAACGGCGGGAGGCAAGTTACAAGGTTAGAGGCCGGCGCTCAATCCAGATCCGGCAGCCGCTCGATGCCGTCGGTTGAGAGCGCCTTCAGATGCTCGGCAACGGTCTTGCCTGATATCATCCGATCCGGGGCGATCTCGGCTAGCGGCACCAGGACGAAGGCGCGTTCCGTGGCGCGGGGATGTGGCAGGTGCAGTTCCGGCTTGGCGATGACGACGTCGTCATAGGCGATCATGTCGAGATCGAGCGGCCGCGGACCCCAGTGGCCCTCGGCAACGCGGTTGCGGCCGAACTTGTGTTCGATCCTGTGCAGCGTGAACAACAGCGCGTGCGGATCGAGTTCGGTCTCGATCTCGATTGCCGCATTGACGAAGTGGTCCTGCGGCACATCGCCCACTGGCGGCGTGCTGTAGTCTGCCGAGCGTTCGATCAACGCGGCCTGCGTCATGCCGCAGATATTGCCGATCGCCTTGCGGAACGTCGTGCGGACATCGCCGACATTGCCGCCGAGCGCGATGAGGACGCTGGCCATCGGTTACGCCCGCGATCTGCGCAGCACCACGCCGACATCGTCGAAGATCGCGGCGATCGGCGCGTGCGGCTTGTGCACGGTGACCTTGACCGAGCTGATGCGCGGAAAATCCGCGAGCACCGCATCGGCCACCGCACCGGCGGCGCGTTCCAGCAGCTTGTAATTGGTGTCTTTGAAAGCAGCGATCGCGGTGGCGACGACATTGGCATAGGACACGGTATCGGCAAGGCGGTCGGTGCGCGAGGCAAGGTCGATATCGGCATCGAGTTCGAGATCGATGACGAAGCGCTGCCCGACGACGCCTTCGTAATCGAGCACGCCGTGATGGGCATGCACGGATACGCCCTTGATGAAGATCATGTCGGTCATCTTAGTTCCTCGATGGCTGCGGTGACGCGCAGGGCCTGAACGGTTTCCGCGACGTCATGGGCGCGGACGATTTTGGCGCCGTGCCGCACCGCGAGCAGATGCGCGGCGAGCGATCCGCCAATGCGCTGCTGTGGCTCCGACGGTACGACGGTCGATATGAATTTCTTGCGCGAGGCGGCGATCAGCACCGGCAGGCCGAAGCTGGTCAGCGCGTCGAACCGCGCCAGCGCAATCATGCTCTGCTGAGGTGTCTTGCCGAAGCCGATGCCGGGGTCGAGTACGATGTGGCCCGCAGGGATGCCGGCCCGGGCGGCGATCTCCAGCGAGCGCGCGAAGAAGCTTTTCATGTCGGCGACGATATCGATGCTGCCATCGACGGTGTCACGGTTATGCATGACGACGACAGGCGCGCTGTGCTCGGCGATGACGCGTGCCATGTCGGGATCGCGCTGCAGGCCCCAGATGTCATTGGCGATGGCGACGCCGGCGGCGAGCGCTTTCGCGACGACGGACGCCTTCATGCTGTCGATCGATACCGGCGTACCCAGTGCGACCACATCGGCCAGCATCGGCACGAGCCGCGCCCATTCTTCATCGGCAGTGACCGGACGGGACCCATAGGGCCGCGTGGACTCGGCGCCGATATCGATGATCTCGGCGCCCTCGGCGATCATCCGCCGCGCCTGCGCCAGTGCGCGCTCGGGGGCATCGAACTGGCCGCCATCGGAGAAGGAATCCGGGGTGACATTCAGGATGCCCATCACGGCAGGCACCGGCGATGCCAGCAGCGCGGCCAGCACCGGGTGGACCGTCGGAGCAGACGTGGTCGGACGCGCGATCATGAGGTCGCTTTGCGCGGTCGGGGGGAGGGAGTCAAGATGGGGGGCGGTCGCCGCGATGGCGCTTTCTTATCCCTCCCCCACGGCGCGTGGGCTACGCCACGCTTGGGGGAGGGAGAAGAGGCGCCCGCGCTACGCGCTCAATACGAAATCTTCAGCGGCAGCTGGCGCGCCTTTTCGATCAGGTCGCCGACGGATTTCTCCGAGGGCATCACCCGGACCAGCTTGCGCTTGTCATTGGCCTCGCGCATCGCCTGAGCCAGGCGGGACGGGTTGCGGTGGGTCAATTCGCGTACCGTGTTGACGCCGGAGGCGCGGAGCAGTTCAGCCTTGGCCTTGCCCATGCCGGGGATGCGCAGGTAGTCGGCGAGGTTCGCCCATTCGAGCAGTTGCTGTTCGCTGAACCCGGTCTTGGCAGCGAGTTCCTTGCGGCACTTCGCGGAGTGAGCGGCGTCCAGCAGCCCTTCCATGGTGCGGATGCCTGCCTTTTTCAGTTTGGTTGCGGCGAAGGCCGTCAAACCGTCAATCTTGGAGATGGGATATGTCATGGTACTCAGACGTATGAAGATCGGACGTATGAAGATGCTGGACGCTTACGCGCGGCTGCTGACGTAACAGACGGTCAGGAGAACTGGCTCAGGCCAGGTGTGCCGGCAACGATCTCGTCCATGGCATCCGCGCCGATCTTCTCGCGGCCGAACTTGAACAGTTCGCGCGCGACGCTCTGGATCTCGCCCATGCCGAGGCCGAGACCCATCAGCTTGCTGCCCAGGGCCATGATGCCGCCGCCCATCAGGCTGCTCAATCCACCACCGCCCTCTGACGATGCGATGGCTGCATCCGCACCCGGAATTTTTTCGATGAGCGCATTGACCGGCGCGGCCGGTGCTTCCTTGCGCAGGAACCCCAAGATAATGCCGACAGCCTTTTCAGCCACAGCTTCGTCGATGCCGACCTTTGCGGTCAGCGCTTTGATCAATTCGTCCATGATGCCCCGCCTCACATCGGTTGAGTGCCGATGCCCTTATGTTGAAAAGTGATCTTGAGCCGCTGTGATTCGAATTACAAGCGCGCCAACTCGCCCGACGTGCGATTCAGTGTGATCGCGTATCGAGTGTTGCACCAATGCAAGAGCAAACGTGAAATTTTGGTCAATTGTTCGCAGATGCGACAGCGCCGTACTTTGGAAAGAGCAAAAAGATACGGCTTGTGTTTCGTCCGTGGGAACGACGGACGGGTTTCAGGTGTGGCGGGAACGCTTTGCGTTTCAATCGCTCGCCAAGATGCGGTAAGATCATGGTGAGCCGCAAATTTTTTTGAAATCTTTTTCTTGATGCGCGCGACAGAGGCGATCCGATGGCGACCACCGAACTGAAGTCAGGCGATACCGACGGCAAGATCTTCATCGGCAAGGGCGACCAACCGGCATGGCTGACGCTGGCCCTCGGCAATCGCCACGGTCTCGTCACGGGCGCGACGGGAACGGGTAAAACCGTATCGCTGCAGGTGATGGCGGAGGGCTTTGCACGTGCCGGTGTGCCGGTCTTCGCTGCGGACATCAAGGGCGACCTCTCAGGGATAGCCGAAGTCGGCGAGGGCAAGGACTTCATTTTGCAGCGCGCCAAGGAGATGGCGCTGACGTTCCAGCCCGATCAGTTCTCGACCGTGTTCTGGGACGTGTTCGGCGAGCAGGGCCATCCGGTGCGCGCGACCATTTCGGAGATGGGGCCACTATTGCTGGCGCGGCTGCTCGATCTCAACGATGTGCAGGAAGGCGTGCTCAACGTCGCCTTTCGCGTCGCCGACGAGAACGGCCTGACGCTGCTCGACATGAAGGATCTGCGCGCGTTGCTCGACGCCATCGTGCCGATGACTGCCAAGAAGGACGAGGTCGATCCACTCGCCGATGTCCGCAAATCGGCCTTGAGCTTCGGAAACGTCACCAAGGCGACAATCGGCACCATCCAGCGCCAATTGCTCGTGCTGGAGAACCAGGGCGCCGATAAATTCTTCGGCGAGCCGGCGCTGGAGCTGAAAGATTTTCTGAAAACCGACCGCGACGGCCGCGGCATGGTCAATATCCTCGTCGCCGACAAGCTGATGTCGAGCCCGCGGCTCTACGCAACCTTCCTGCTGTGGCTGCTCTCGGAACTGTTTGAGGAATTGCCCGAAGTCGGCGACCTGCCGAAGCCCAAACTGGTGTTCTTCTTCGACGAAGCGCATCTCTTGTTCAACGATGCGCCGAAGGCGCTGCTCGACAAGATCGAACAGGTGGTGCGCCTGATCCGCTCCAAGGGCGTCGGCGTCTATTTCGTCACTCAGAACCCGATCGATGTGCCCGATCGCGTACTCGCCCAGCTCGGCAACCGCGTTCAGCACGCCTTGCGCGCCTTCACGCCGCGGGACCAGAAGGCGGTGCAGGCGGCAGCACAGACCTTCCGTGCCAATCCGAAACTCGACACGGCCACGGTCATCACCGAACTCGGCAAGGGCGAGGCACTGGTCTCGTTCCTGGAAGGCAACGGCACGCCTGCGATGGTTGAACGCATCATGGTGCGTCCGCCGACCGCACGGATCGGGCCGATCACGCCTGAGGAGCGCAAGGCGATCCTCGCGGCGAGCCCGGTGAAGGGCAAATACGATACGGCAATCGATTCCGAATCCGCTTACGAGACGTTGCAGAAGCGCATCGCCGGCACGGCGGCGACGCCCGCCGAGGCTGGCGACGCGGCGGGCGGTGGCGGCGGTGGTGGATTTTTGGGCCAGCTCGGTGCGATCGTCGGCACCATCTTCGGCACCAATACCGGCCGCAACAGGCTCTCCACCGGCCAGGTGATTGCGCGCAGCGTCACCCGCAGCGTGACCAACAAGGTGGTCGGCGGCATCGTCGCCAATATCGGCAAGCAGGTGGGCGGCTCGCTGGGCAGTTCGATCGGCCGCGAGATCGTACGCGGGACGCTGGGCGGGATTTTGAAGCGGTAAGTGCCATTCACCACGTCGGTATACGCCGGCCTGCGCCTTTGCAGGTCCGGCGCCATCTGCTACCCACCGCGGTCTGAACGCGCTGCCTTGGCGCGTCTTTGAAGCGGGACTGCGAAGTGACGAAAAGTGACGGCGAAATGCCGGTTTTGCGGTGGCCGTCCTTGCGGCAGCCGCTCGACGTGCTGTTCCTGATCACCTGCGTCCTGCTGACGGCGGATGTGCTCGTTCCGGAAATCTTCGGCAACGGCAAGACCAAGGACTACGCGCTGTGGTTCTGGGCTGGGCGGCAGGTGCTGTATGGTGCGCCGCTCTATGAGGCGAAGACCAATGGGGCGCTGGACTTCATCTATCCACCGCTGTCCGCGGTCTTGCTGGCGCTCCCGAGCTGGTTCGGCAAGGTCCCGCTTTATCTCTTGCTCTCGATCCTGAATTCGGCGGCCTGGGCGATCACCAGCCAGCTGTCCAATGCCATGACCGGCTCGAAGAAAATTCCGGCGGCGTGGCTTGCGGCGCTGCCGGGCTTTGCGACCATCACCTTCGTGTTCGACATGTACGATCTCGGCCAGCCCAATCTCGTGCTGCTGGCGATGATGCTGCTCGGCTTCTGGTGGATGCAGAAGGATCGGCCGTGGCTCGGCGGCAGCATGTTCGCGCTGGCAACCGCTATCAAGGTGTTTCCGGTGGCGGTGCTACCCTATCTGATCTGGCGGCGGCACTGGGCGGCCTCGGCCAGCATGATCATCTGCACGCTGCTGTTGCTCTATGTCGTGCCGGCGCCGTTTCGCGGCTTCGAACGCAATGCGGCCGAGGTGAAGACCTGGTACACCGAAATGGTTGGCTCCAGCTCCGAGAAAGGCTTCGGCCAGCGCGACGAACAGAACTGGTCCTGGGTCAATCAGTCGATCATCGCGATGACGCATCGTCTGGTGCGGCCGATCGATTATTTCCAGGATGATCGCAAGCGTGGATCGGCCACGATGAACGTGATCGATGTCAGCTACAAAACCGCGAACCTGATCGTGCTCGCGGTGTCAGGTCTGATCGGCCTCGGCTTCATCTGGTCGCTTTTGCCGCGATCGAAACTCACGCCGCGCTCACGTGCCGAAGAACTCGGCATCCTGTTCTGCCTGATGACGGTGGCATCGCCGCTGGCGCGGCAATATTACTTCATGTGGCTGTTCCTGCCGCTCACGGTGCTGATGCATCGCGCCGCCGATGATCCCAGGCCGAATGTACGGACCGGGACATGGTGGCTGCTTGGCATCATTGGCGTGCTGATGGCGCTGTCGATCCCGGTATTCCCGGCGATGCTGCAGGCCTGGGGCAATAATCTGCTGGCAACGGCCATCCTCGCAGGCGGATTGATCTGGCATATGCACCACCCGCCGGTGCTGCTAGATTCCACCGAAGTTCCGGACCATCACGCTTAAGGAAATTCGCTCATGTCCAATACGCAGCTTGCATCCGTTCTCGATCGCGTCGATGCCGATTTCGACAAGGCTCTGGAGCGGTTGTTCGCGCTGTTGCGGATCCAGTCGATTTCCGCCGATCCGGCTTACGCCGAGGACTGCAAGGCGGCGGCAAAGCATCTGGCCGGTGAGATCGAGAGCCTGGGCTTCAACGCCGAGGTACGGCCGACGGCGGGCCATCCCGCCATCGTCGCCACCGCCAAGGGCAACACCGGCAAGCGGCCGCATGTTCTGTTCTATGGTCATTACGACGTTCAGCCGGTCGATCCGCTGAACCTGTGGCATCGTCCGCCGTTTGAACCGGTCGTCACCAAACATGCCGATGGCCGCGACATCATCGTTGCGCGCGGTGCGCAGGACGACAAGGGCCAGCTTTCGACCTTCGTGGAAGCCTGCCGGGCCTGGGTGAATGTCACAGGCTCGCTGCCGATCGATCTCACCATCTGCATCGAAGGCGAGGAGGAGGTCGGCTCGAAGAATTTCGTGCCGTTCCTCGAAGCCAACAAGAAGGATCTCGCCGCCGATTTCGCGGTGGTGTGCGACACCGGCATGTGGGACCCGAGCACCCCGGCGATCACCACGTCGCTGCGCGGGCTCGTCTATGAAGAGGTGAAGATCACTGCGGCCAACCGCGATCTGCATTCCGGCATCTATGGCGGCGGCGCGCGCAATCCGATCCGCGTGCTGACCAATATTCTCGGCAAGCTGCATGACGACAATGGCCGCATCACCATTCCCGGCTTCTATGATGGTGTGAAGGATCTGCCGGCCGATATTCTGGCGCAGTGGAAAGGCCTTGGTCTTACCGCGGAAACGTTCCTGAAACCAATCGGCCTGTCGATCCCCGCAGGCGAAAAAGGCCGAGAACTGATCGAACAGATCACGTCCCGCCCCACGTGTGACATCAACGGCATTGTGGGCGGTTATACGGGGGAGGGCTCCAAGACCGTAATCGCCTCTCATGCGTCGGCCAAAGTTTCGTTCCGTATCGTCGAAGGCCAGGACCCCGGCAAGATCCGCGATGCGTTTCGCGCGTTCGTCACGTCGCAACTGCCGGGCGATTGCACCGCGGAGTTTCTTGATCACTCTAACGCGCCGGCGATTGCGCTCGACTGGAACATGAAGCCGCTGGCGGCTGCCCGCGATGCGCTGACCGACGAATGGGGCAAGCAGGCGCTACTGATCGGTTCCGGCGCGTCGATCCCGATCGTCGCCGATTTCAAGCGCACGCTCGGTCTGGACTCGCTGCTGATCGGCTTCGGCCTTGACGACGACAATATCCATTCGCCGAACGAGAAGTATGACCTGAAGAGCTTCCACAAGGGCATCAGGTCGTGGGCGCGGATCATTGCGGCGCTGGCGGATGTGAAGAAGTAAGCTGCGCGTTCGTCATTCCGGGGCGCCCGCTCTTGCGGGTGAACCCGGAATCCCGATGTAGCCTGGCACTGTCGGAGATTCCGATGTCGAGATTCCGGGTTCGCGATCGCCAAGTGGCGCTCGCGCCCCGGAATGATGAGTGTGCGGTGGCGCTTTGATGCACATCAAATGCAGCGTCACGGTTTCTTGGTTCAACAATAACAAAGGGAGAGAACGCCGTGTCTGCATCCGAAATCGCCAATACTCATTTCTCTGCCGCGATGGCGGCAGCGCAGGCCGCCGGGGTCGATCAGGATAGCGTCTGCCGCTCCCTGGTGAATCTCGTGGTCTCGAAATATCTCGAAACCAGGAGCGCGACTGACGTGCAGTCGGAGCTGCATTTCGTTGCCGATAATTGCGATCCCGACACGGACTTTGCGTTTATGCGGCCGTGATCCCAGGCTCGTCATTCCGGGGCAGAACCGACGCCGCAGGCGACGGGGCTGAACCCGGAATCCCGATGTGGCCTAGCTCTCTATCGGAGACTCTCATGCCGAGATTCCGGGTTCGCGTGCGGCTGCCGCCGCACACGTCCCGGAATGACGAGTGTGGCTGACGCGTAAAAAAACGCCGTCCGGAATTGGACGGCGTTTTGAATCACTGTGTAGAGGTATGTAACCTCTCTATAGCACCAAATCTCAGGTCTTGTAAGACGGATCGCGGCGGTCGAGCTTGCGCAGCATCGGCGGCCAGACCAGCTTGGTCGAGCGCAATTCGGCCTTGTCGGGGTTGCCCACCAGCGCGGCGTTCTTGTCGATCACGATCTGGTCGACCGGATAGGCGGTCGGGCCGAGCATCCGGGTGCGGACCTGCATGGTGCAGGCGCGTTCCAGATAATACATGCGCTCGAATGCCGAGGCGACTGAGCGGCCGACGGTCAGCGTGCCGTGATTGCGCAGCAGCATGGCGTTCTTGGTGCCAAGATCCTTCTGCAGGCGCGGGCGCTCGTCGTGATCGAGTGCGACGCCTTCATAGTCGTGATAGGCGAGTTCCGGAATCACGAGCTGAGCAGTCTGGTTCAGGGGCTGCAGGCCCTCCATGCAGGAGGCCACTGCGGTGCCGTCCGGCGTGTGCAGATGCATCACGCAGCCGGCGTCCTCGCGCACTTCGTGGATTGCCGAATGGATGGTGAAGCCGGCCGGGTTGATGCTGTATTCGCTTTCGGAGAGCTGGTTGCCGTCGAGATCGACCTTGACCAGCGACGATGCCGTGATCTCTTCGAAGATCAGGCCATAGGGATTGATCAGGAAGTGATGGTCGGGGCCGGGCACGCGGGCGGAGATGTGGGTGTCGATGAGATCGTCCCAGCCGTAGAGCGCAACGAGGCGATAGGCAGCGGCGAGATTGACGCGCTGGCCCCATTCGCCCTCGCTCATATGCGATGGCACTTCCTTGAGGCGGGCTTCGGCTGGTGACATGTTGAGTGCTCCCGGATTGACTGGCAGTGTTTTGGCGTTTGGCTGATGCCAGCCTAATCCCGCCCTGTTGCGGCAGCAAGCCAGACGGTTTGCGCGGCAGACATGCTTTCCGCGTGCCGCAAAGAGCACGCAAAGGCCCGAACGCGACACTCGCGAACTGAAACGCGCGTGATCATGCTGCAACGTCGCCGCAATCGAGCCATTTATTCTTTGCGGTGACGGTTCAGATGTTCCGCGACAATTGTCGGCGCACGTCGTTGGCGATGGGGTGCAGCGCGTCAAGTGCGGCCGGGCCGACGAGGCTGTAGCCGAGCCCATTGTCGGCCCAGGCGAAGCCATTGATCGAGCCGCTGCCATGCGGCGTCATGGGTGCATTGTGATCGGCGCCCCGCATCACCCGCGTCAACATCACCAGACGCGTTCCGCGATCGTCATCATACATGAACAGGGCGGCCGGTCCGTGCGCCGTGCTGACGATGCGTCCGCCCATGAAGCGATAGCCGGAGGCGGCGAGGTCCGGCACCGCGACCGGACGACCAAGGCGTTGCGCGGTCCAGGCAACCAGTTCGGCGCGATCCGTTGCGCGCAGCTCGACCGGGCGCAGTTTGTCAGGTGCATAAACGGCGTAATTGTCCGCAGCCTCCTGCGCGACGGCGGCGATGCCTTCCTGCGGCGCAAGGATGGGGCCGCGCAGCGTCCAGCCACCGGCAATACCGAGCGCCAGCAGCACGACGGCCGCAGCAGCGAAGGCCCAGCGCGAGTTGGGGCGCGGCCGGCTTCGTTGTGCGATCATGCGCGCGAGATCGAGATCGGGCGGTAATGGTTCTTCGGCAATCGGCGCCAATGCCGCGCGCAACATGCTGCGTTGGCCGGCATAGCCGGCGATGCGCTGGGCCGCATCGGGATGCGTGTCGAGATAGGCTTGCACCTCCGCAATGCGATCAGGCGCCAGCACGCCATCGACGAAACCATGCAGGTCTTCTTCGGTGATGGGACGGGCGCTCATTTCACTCTCCGCAACTGCGCAACGGGCTGCGCTCCCCGGTGGCCGTCCCTCTCTTTCAATAGCCGCTCACGGGCGCGCGACAGCCGCGACATCACGGTGCCGATGGGCACGCCGAGCACGCCGGCCGTCTCCGCGTAGCTCAGCCCCTCGACGGTGGCGAGCAGTAGCGCCGACCTCTGATCTTCGGGCAAGCGCGCCACCGCCTCCAGCAATTCACGATAGCGTAAGCCGTCCTCCTGCGATGGCGCGCGGGCGAACGTCTCCTCCTGTGCGTCGTCGATGGCGATATGGCGCGGCCGGCTGGCACTGCTGCGCAGCCGCGTCATCGCGAGGTTATGCAGGATCGTGAAGATCCAGGCGCGCGGATTGTCATCCCGGCGCTGGCTCCAGTTGCTGACGGCGCGTTCGAGGCAATCCTGTACGAGATCGTCGGCGCCGGCGCGATCGCGCAGCAGCGTGCGCGCATAGCGCCGCAATGCGGGGATCAATGGTTCGATCTGGCGCAGCATGTCGTTCATGGTCGCTACCTTGCGATGTGCTCCGTGTCAGCGATGCCGCCTCGGGGAGGCGACATCGCATGTGAACCGATCAGTGCGCCTGAAGCTGGACGACACCGCCCGGCTGCGCCGGCGTGCCCTCCGCAATGACCAGATAGCGGCGTTGGGCCTTGCTGTCGCCGAGGACAAGCTGCCGGATCGGTCCGGCGGCATTAACGATGGCCGAACCTGCCGGATTGGTCATGAAGGCCGAGAGCGGCTGGATCGGGCCGCGACCATCGGCATGTTCGGCCAGCCCCAGCACATAAGGCTTCTTCGGCTGCAGGCCCGTGGCTGCGGCCTGGAACACCTGGATCAGCCCCTGATCGAACAGCGACACGCTGGTCGGCGCGCTGTCACCGGCCTTCGCGCCTTTCGGAGCGAGAGTGAGATGCGCGGTCTGTCCGGCGACGCCGAGCGGCTGCAGCTTCTCGGTGCCGGCCACGCCTTCAGGGACAGCATTGGGCACATAGTTGATCGCCTGCGGCGCCTGGCCGATCGGCACATTGGCAATGACCTTGTTGGTCATCGTATCGATCGTCGCCAGCGCATCGGCGTTTTCAAGGCCGACATAGATCCGGCTGCCGTCGCCCGAAGGCCAGACGCCGTGGGGCAGATTGCCGACCGGGACAGTGGCGACCTGTTCGAAATTGTCGGTGCGGAACACCTTGACCTCGTTGAGACCGCCAATCGAGACATAGGCGAAAGTGCCTTTGGCGTTGTGCGCAAAGTTGACGTGATTGGTGATCGGCCCGGTATCGATGGTCTTGATCAGATCGAATGGCGGCTGTGCATTGAACACTTGCGTCTTGCCGGTGTCCTTCAGCGTGAACCAGACCTGCTTGCCGTCCGGTGTTGCCGCGATGTTCGGGCAGAACGGGCTTTCCTGCTTCACGCGCGCGACGATGGCGCGATCGGCGACCGTGATGACGTCGACCTCCGGATTGAAGGACGAACAGACATAGCCGTATTTGCCGTCGGGCGAGAAGATCTGCATGCCCGGGCCGTTCGGCGTCTTGATGCGGGTCTTCTCTTGATAGGTCTTGGCATCGATCACCGACACGTAGTCCTCGCCGCGCACGGTGACCCAGATCTCGTTGCCATCAGGCGTATAGAATGCCTCATGCGGCGAGCGGCCGACGTAAATTGTGTGCTTCACGGCATTGGTCGCAGTGTCGATAAAGGTGACGGAGTTCGATCCGATCGAGACCACGGCGATGGTCTTGTGGTCGGGCGCATAGCCCATGCCGTGGACCAAGACCTGACCCTTGTAGAGCGGGCTGAAATTGCCGGGCTGGGGATCGCCGAGACGGATCACGCCGAGCAGTTTGTTATCGGCGGGATCGGTGACCGATACCGTGTTGGAGAATTGCTCGGCCGCATAGATGCGGTCGCGGTGGCTGACCGGAATATCGGCATCAGAGGCCGCGCCCGGCGCCTGGCCTGCAATAGCCGAGGAAGCGAGCATGGTGGTGGCGAGCAGGGTCGCGAAAACAAAATGACGTTGCATGGTGAAGTCCTACTTCTTCATGGATGACATCGCGTCATGCGACATCGCGGAGTGATTGTGGGTGGGGGCTTTCGCCGTGGTCGCGGACGGCGTCGGCGATGACACCTGCGTTGGTGCCGGTGCCGAAGGCGGCAGCGGTTGGCCGAGCGCCATCCGCATGGCGATGATCTCCTGCTGCTGCTCGACAATGATCTCCTGCGCGATGCGGCGAAGTTGTTCGTTCTTGCCGTAGCGCAGCTGGGCGAGCGCCATATCGATGGCGCCTTGGTGATGCGGAATCATCATCGCGGCGAAGTCGACATCCACATCGCCGGTCGGCTTGACGTTCATGTCTGCCATCATCTTGTCCATGGCAGCATTGTTTTCGGCCAGGAACGCGGATTCGTCCGGAGGCGCGGCGGACTGCGCATGCAGCCCAAATGCGCTGCCGAGACAGGCAATGGATATCAGGAGGGCGGATAGTCGTAATTTATGGAACTGTGGCAAGCGACGATCCCTTTCTGCTGCATGCTGCGAATGAGGCATTCGCTGTGAATGATGCATTCGGGGAAATAGACGCAGTCGTGTCTTGTATATTCCGTCGCCGGCGTATTCTTTCGGGGGCGTCACGCAACCGTGATCGCAGAGGAATATGCAATCGATTGCCGTCAGGAACTGAAACGTGCGCGATAATCCTGTGGCGTAGCAGAAAGCAGTCGGAGGAAGCTGCGCCGCATGGTTTCTTCGGAACCGAAGCCGCAGCGTTGCGAAATGCGTTTCACCGGCAGTTTGGTTTCCGAGAGCAGCCGCCGCGCGGCTTCGACGCGCAACTGCTCGACGACGCGGGCGGGCGTGATGCCGGTGGCGTCCGCATAGTGCCGGCTGAAGCTGCGTTCGCTCATGCCGGCCTGTTCGGCCAGCATGGGCAGCGAGATCTCGTCGGCGAGATGCTTGCCGATCCAGTCATGCAGCGCGCCGAACTTGTCGTCCGCGGTCTGCAGCGACAATGCCGCGCTGAATTGTGACTGGCCGCCGGGGCGCTTGAGAAACACCACGAGGTGACGCGCCACCATGAGCGCGACGCTGCGTCCGAGGTCTTCCTCCACCAATGCCAGTGCGAGATCGATTCCTGCGGTTACGCCGGCTGACGTCCAGAACGCGCCGTCGCGCACGAAGATCGGATCGGCCTCGACATGCACGTCAGGAAAGCGCTGCGCGAGTTCGGCGCACCAGGACCAATGGGTGGCGGCGCGGCGGCCGTCCAGTAGGCCGGTCGAGGCGAGCAGGAAGGCGCCGGTGCAGACCGAGGCGGTGCGCCGCGCCTTGGCCGCGCGCTTGCGCACCCAGGCGACCATAGCGGGATCAGACGCTGCGGCGTGGACGCCGGGACCGCCGGCGATCAGCAGCGTGTCGATCGGCTCGGCGTGGCGCGGCAGATCGCTTGCCGCCAGTCCGAGGCCGGCAGAGGCGGTGACGCTATGGCCGCCGCGCGCGATCACGCGCAGCACATAGGGCGCGGGCTTGCCCTGGCGCTGCATGATCTCGTTGACCGAGGCGAACACCTGCAGCGGGCCGGACACGTCGAGCAATTGCACCATCGGGAACGCCAGGACGTCGATGGCGCGCGGGATCGTCGAGCCGATGTTTGGCGGAGAACGAGGGGTCTTTGGCATTTCCGCCAGAGTGTGCCGGGCTAGGATCACCTTGTCCATTCACAAATGCTTGGAGCATTCCATGATCCCGCCAGACCAACATCTCCAGATCGGCTCGCTGTTGTTTGAGGGGCTTGACCAGATCGATCTCACCGGCCCGTTCGAAGTGCTGTCGCGGATCCCGAATTCGACCTATCGAATCTATGGCAAGACCACCGATCCCGTGCGCGACTACAGGGGGCTCCGTATTACGCCGGATGCCGCCATTGGCGACGCGCCCCAGCTCGACGTGCTGCATGTGCCCGGCGGCTTCGGTCAGGAGGCGCTGATGGACGATACGGTCGTGCTCGACTGGATCCGCGCACAGGCCGGACATGCGCGCGTCTTCTCGGTCTGCACCGGCGCGCTGATCTGCGGCGCTGCGGGATTGCTGATGGGTCGCCGCGCGACCACGCATTGGGCGTCGTTTCATCTGCTGCGCTATTTTGGCGCAACGCCGGTCAACGAGCGCGTGGTGATCGACGGCGACTGGATCTTCGCCGCCGGCGTGACGTCGGGCATCGATGGCGCGCTGCGTCTGGCTGCAGAACTGCGCGGCGACGAGGTGGCGCAGGGAATTCAGCTGTTCATGGAATATGCGCCACAGCCGCCGTTTAACAGCGGCACGCCCGAAACCGCACCGGCGACGGTGCTGGCGCAGACCCGTCAGTCGGTGGCGAAGATCACCGCGCAACGCGAGGTCACCGCACAACGCGTCGCGACGAAGCTTGGCATCATCGTGCCGACAGCGGCGGAGTGAGTTGCGCAAGCCGCTTCTAATATGATCGAAAGGATCATAACCATGAACCTCACGCACATCCATGCATTTACCCAAGCGATGCAGCGCAAAGACCTCGATGCCATGCTCTCGCATATGGCCGACGACATCGTGCTGAAGACGCCGCTCGCGGCCGAGCCATTCAAGGGCAAGGCGGCAATCCGTCCGGTGGTGACAGCGCTGCTGGGTGTCGTCGACAGTTTCGATTTCCGCGAAGTGCCGCAGGGGCCCGAACACGTGTCCGCCTTCTTCGGTATCACCGTCGGAACGGAACAGCTGGATGGCGTCGACTACTGGCGTCTGAACGACGCCGGCCTCATACAGGAAATGACGGTGCTATGGCGACCGCTGCCGGCGGCGCTGGCCGTCGAGAAGAAGCTCGCGGCTGTATAGGACAGCGTCAGCCCTTCGGCCGCTTCGGTGCCTTGTCGGAACGGCCGCGCGGCGTGGCGGTGTCGCGCAGGACCTGCCCGATGATGGCGGCAGCCTTGTCGATCTCCTGTTCGTTCCAGGCGGCAAAACCTAGGAACAATCCCGGGGCGCTGGCCGGTGGGATGAAATGCATGGAAAGCGCCCGAGCCGTGACGCCGAGCTCGGCAAGCCGCGCCGAAATGGCGCGGTCGTCGCGATGCGGATCCAGGAAAGCGAGCAGCTGCATGCCACCGGCCGGTGGCTCGATCGTCAGGTGATCGCCGGCATGAGCGCGCAGCGCCTGCAGCAGGTGATCGCGCCGGCCGCGATAGACACGTGTCATCTTGCGGATATGCGCCGCGAAGTGACCGTCGTCGATGAATTCGGCCAGCGCGTCCTGCACCGGCGCTGGCACGATATGGCTGCCGTGGCGCTGCGCCTTTTCGAACAGATCGGCGAGGTCCGGCGGCACGATGGCGTAGCCGCTGCGCACATCCGAGAACATCGATTTCGAGAAGGTGCCGACATAGAACACGCGGCCATTGTCATCGAGGCCCTGCAGGGCGGCGACAGGGCGGCCGTCATAGTGGAATTCGCTATCGTAATCGTCCTCGACGATCGCCGCGCCGATCTCGTTTGCAAAACCGAGCAGTTGTTGCCGACGGCTGACAGGCATCAGCCGTCCGGTGGGATGCTGATGCGACGGCGTGACGAAGATCAGACGCGGGCGATCGCGGCGGCCCCTGAAGGCGAGGCCGCTGCGGTCCAGCTCAATGCCGCGCACAGTGGCTCCAGCGGCATCCAGCGCCGCGCGGGCGCCGCCATAGCCGGGGCTTTCGACCCAGGCGAGATCGCCGGTATCGAGCAGCACGCGGGCAATGAGTTCGAGCGCAGCCTGCGCCGACGGCATGATGATGATCTGCCGCGCTTCGGCCCTGACGCCGCGATGTTCGGTGAGATGGCGGAGCAGGGCGGTGCGCAGCGATGCGCGATTGATGGCGGGATCGCCGGTCGGCGCGCGCCGTGCCGCGCGGCGCAGGCAGCGTGCCCAGATGTCATGGGGAAACAGCCGGCTATCTGCGAGCACCGTGGCCAGTGGCTGCGGCCGGCCCTTGTGGATGAATGGCCAGTCTGACTTCCGCACGCGCTCGGCCCAGCGCGACAGACCGAGCGGCTTCGCTTTCTTGGCTGCAATGTTGCCCCCGGTCAGCAACGCCTTGCGCTCGGCGGCAGCCACCGTCGGGCGTCGTCCCTGCGCGACATCGAGATAGCCTTCCATGGCCAGCTGATCGATGACCACGGAGACGGTGTTGCGCGCGAGGCCGAGCTGCAGCGCGCAGTCGCGACTCGACGGTAGGCGATGGCCCGGCGGCAGCGCGCCGCTCAGGATCGCCGCGCGGAGCTGATCATAGAGCTGCCGCGTCAACGTCTCGCCGCTCTCGGACCCGCGCGCGATATCGATCAGCCCCGCGAGAATGTCGCCCATCAAACTGGCTCAGTCATTTTTAGTGGAATGGATCTTTGATTGGGGCCAGTAAAACCTAGTGTCCTCGATCTGTCGAGTGCGCCATGCACCGAAGCCGTGAGATGAAGCCATGTCCGAACATCCCCTGTCGCGCCGCACAGCGCTGCTTTTGTTTGCCGTCGTCGTGACCATGTGGGGGCTGAACTGGACGTTGACGAAATTTCTGGTGCAGCACATTTCGCCGCTGTGGTCGGTGGCCATCCGCGCCGTGATTGCCACGCTTGCTCTGGCAGCCATTACGCTGGCGCGCCGGCAATTCATCGTGCCGCGGCGCGGTGACATGCCTGTGATTGTCAGTGTCGCTGTGCTGCATATGGGCCTATTCTCGGTGCTGGTTGCCTTCGGCCTGCAATTTGTGCCGGTCGGGCGCTCCATCGTGCTCGGCTACACCACGCCGCTCTGGGTCGCGCCCGCCGCGTGGCTGCTGCTGCGCGAACCCGTTCCGCGAGAACGTCTCGCGGGCATCGTGCTCGGGCTTGCCGGCATCGCTGTCATGTTCAACCCGTCGGCATTCGACTGGAGCAACGGCAACGCGCTGATCGGCAGCGGGCTGCTGTTGCTCGCGGCTTTGTGCTGGGCGGCGAACATCGTCTATGTCCGCGGCCACCGCTGGATCTCCGAGCCGTTTCAACTGGTGTTCTGGCAGGCGCTGCTCGCAAGCGTGCTGCTGACAGTGCTGGCGCTGATCCGCGAAGGTGTCCCTGATATCGCATGGACGCGCGAACTGGTTGGCGCATTGCTGTTCGGCGGGATCTTCGGCACGGCGCTGGCGCATTGGGCGATGGTGATTATCAACCGCAGCCTGCCGGCGACCATCACGTCGCTCGGCCTGCTGGCAACGCCGGTAATGGGCGTCGCGATCTCCGCACTGGTGCTGGGCGAGGCGATCGAGCTGTCGCTGATCGCCTCGATGGCCATGATTCTTGGCGGGATTGTCGTCGGAACGATGTCGCGCCGGAAGCCAGATGTTGTGCCGACGACGCAGCCTATCCCAGTTGCCGCCCGACCATCTCGCCAATCGCCTTGAACACCGTCTCCAATTGCGGAGCCGTCGGCGTGCC
Source organism: Tardiphaga sp. 42S5 (assembly GCF_034044155.1). Taxonomy (NCBI): domain Bacteria; kingdom Pseudomonadati; phylum Pseudomonadota; class Alphaproteobacteria; order Hyphomicrobiales; family Nitrobacteraceae; genus Tardiphaga; species Tardiphaga sp. 42S5. The sequence goes on from NZ_CP139027.1 coordinate 3,344,748, forward strand.
GCCCTGCGTATAGGCGGCGATGACGACGGGCTGGTCCGGCTTCGGCCAGGTCGCGGCGATGTCGCCGGCGGCGTCCTTGCCGTTATTGCCGGTCTTGTCGCCGATCTTCCATGTCTTGGGGAGTCCGGCGCGCAGGCGTTTGTCGCCGGTCTTGCAGTTCACCATCCAGTCGGTGAGCTGATCTCGCGACGCGGGCGTCAGCACATTGCCGGTGACGAAGCGTTTGACGTTGCCGGCCATCGCGGCGGGTGTGGTTGTGTCCTGCGGATTGCCGGGTCGTGAGCGGTTCAATAACGGCTCGTTGTGATCGAGGCGCGAGACGCTGTCGCCGGTCCTGTTCCAGAAGGCGGTGAGGGCGGCCGGACCGCCGACGCGCGCCAGCAGCATGTTGGCGCAGGTGTTGTCGCTGAGCTCGACGATGGCCTTGCACATGTCGGCGACCGAGAGCGCGCCCTTGGCGAGATTGTCGCGCGCGACCGGTGCATATTGCAGAAGGTCGGCAGCGGCATAGGGGATCATCTGATCGGGCTTGTCTTCGCCGCGGTCGATGCGGGCGAGCACGCAGGCGGCGAGCGAGGCCTTGAACGTGCTGCACATCACGAAGCGCTCATGGGCGCGCCACGCGATCTTTGCGCCCGTCTTCAGGTTTTCGGCATAGACACCGATCCGGCCGCCGGTGTCGCGTTCATAAGCTTGCAACGCTGCCGGCGCGTCCTTTGCCGCTTCCTTGGCAAAGGCCGGCCAGGCCATGAGCGCCGGCGCAGCCGCCAGCAATGTTCGTCGATTGATCATCATGGCGTGTCATTCGCGGGCGAAGAGGGAGAATTGATGGCGGGCGATTGGGGATAGGCAATTTCGCCGGGGAGGGGATTGCGCTACACTCTGATTCTGGCGCGGCCCACGCCTCCCCCCTCCAGCGGGAAAGTATCGATCATACCGGGCTCTCTGATCACCGAACCAACTGTTCGAGCATCAAGCATAAGGAGGGGTTGTGACAACGCTCGCACCAGGAGGTTCTCACAATGCGTCTTTCTGCGCCTGTTTATCAATTGAAGCGCAAGGCCAGGCTTCTCTCCCGCGCCGATAACATTCCGCTGCACGAGGCACTTGATCGGATCGCCGTGCGAGAAGGCTTTGCTGCCTGGAGCTTGCTCGTGGCGCGGACGTCTTCGGTGACACCTGCCGCGAAACTGTTCGAACAACTGTCTCCTGGCGATCTCGTGCTGGTCGGCGCGCGCCCGGGCCATGGCAAGACGCTGATGAGCCTGAAGCTCGCCGTGGAGGCGATGCAATCCGGCCATCGCAGCGTGTTCTTTTCGCTGGAATACAGCGAAAAGGACGTGCTGGACCGTTTCAGTGCCATCGGCGTGGAGCGGGGGCGTTTCGATACTCTGTTCGAATTCGACAATTCCGACGACATCAGCGCCGATTACATCACCCGGAAACTGGCGGATGCGCCGCGCGGCACGCTTGTGGTGATCGACTATCTGCAACTGCTCGATCAGAAGCGCGAGAACCCGGCCTTGATGGTGCAGGTGCGCGCGCTGCAGTCATTCGCGAGGGAACGCGGGCTGATCTTCGTCTTCATCTCGCAGATTCATCGGTCCTATGACCCCGCCGTGAAGCCGTATCCCGATCTGGAGGATGTGCGGTTGCCGAATCCTGTCGATCTGGGCCTGTTCAGCAAGACGTGTTTCCTGAACAGCGGCGACATCAGGTTTCAGGCGGCGCGTTAGTCAACGACGCGGGCCGACACAGGCCATGAACAACAAGAGTCGTCATGGCCGGGCGGCGCGAAGCGACCTTCGCTAGACGTCCCGGCCATCCACGCCTTTCATGGTCGCCAAGACGTGGATGCCTGGCACAAGGCCGGGCATGACGAAAACTTGGAACTTAGTACTAACGCAGAATTTTACGGCGCGGGGATCGCGAGCAGGCTCGAAATGCTGCTGCCGCGGATGTCGTAGACCTTGGCGAAGACGACGTCGTCGCGCTTGATCTCGGCAATCACGGGGGCGGTGAGGCCCTTGCAGTAGAACTCGCCGAGCGTCATCGCAAAGTCGGCCGACTGGCTGTCCCAGCCGATGGTGAAGTCGGGACCGAGGGCGACCTGTGCCGGACGCTGCGGGCCACAGACGGCAACCTTCCACTTGCGGCCGACCGGCGGGCTTTCCTGGCGCTCGACGATCTGCTCGCGAAGCGCATCGGAGGCCTGCTTCAGCGCAAGGCCCCAATAGTCCAGCATGTACAGCGCATCGGCCTGGCGAACGGTGCCGGCGATGTAGTTGAAGTGGGTGTACTGATACGGATGCAGCCGGATCATCTCGGCCGTCGGCAGCATCAGGCCGAAGGAGAACACGGCGACGGCAGCCGCCTGCGCGCCGCGATGATTGACGCGCAGCCAATCCATCAGCGCCGCGAAAGCCGCGCCGCCGAGCACGGCCATCGGCGGGAGCACGAAGATGAAATGCCGGATCCCGTTATACAGCGCCGGGCGTTTCACCATGGCGATCACCAGCGGCAGAGTGGCGGCAAAGGTCAGCATCAACAGGATGGTCTTGCGACGCGCCGGCACGGTGTCGCGCGACAGCGACATGATGGTCAGCGCGATGCCGCCGAAGGTGAGGCTGAGCAGCACTTCCGGAAGCTGCAGCGCGAACAGCGTCGGCAGATAGGACCACGGCATGTCCGGTACCGAGATCATCGCGCCGTCGAACATCTCCTTCCACGGCTTCTCGAAGAAGTGAGAGAAGTAGCCCAGTGCGCGCAGCGGATTGGCGGGCTCGAGAATTGACCACGGCCAGATCAGGCCCATGATCAGATAGCCGAAAGCGAGGCCCGGCAGCAGCACGTAGAGCACATGCAGCAAGCGGTGCGCGCTCTCGCGCACGCCATTGGTGCGGACATCCTCGATCCACAGAGGCATGAAACCGATCACTGCGTAGATCAGCGTGAGGCCGGCGAGAATGCGGCAGCCGATCGCGCAGCCGGCGCCGAGGCCGAGGATCAGGACCGTGCGCGGCGACGGATTCGGATACTCCTGCGCGAGGCGGACGAGCCCGAGCATCAGGATGACCATCGCCACGGCGAAAGGCGCATCCTTCGGGTTCATGAACATATGGCCGTAGAAGGTCGGACACAGCGCCAGCAGCAGCAGCGTGGCGAGGCCGCCCACGGGGCCGGCGACGCGGCGCCCGAGACGCCAGGTGACGCCGAGGCCGATGACGCCGACGATCGCGCCGAGTAGGCGTCGCGTCTCGAACAGCTCCAGCGGGATAATCTTGTGCAGCAGCGCGGCCGCCATATCGAAGCCGCCGCCATACATGTAGAGGTTTGCAAACGACAAAGCGCCGGTGTCGGTGAAGCCCGACCCGTACATCTTCAATAGAAGATCGGCATATTCAGCGTGAGTATAGTCGTCCCATCCGAGACCATAGTCCCGGAACGTGAAGCTTGCGACGATACTGACAACGACAAGCGCCAGGATGGCGAGGTCGTCACACGTCCGTTCCACCGAGCGCCTTACTGGCGTGTCGATGGCCGCAGTCGTAATCGATGACATGGCGATGGATAACCCGGTGTCCCCAATGGCTCGGCTTTAGCGCTCTTTGAGCCTCGTTTCCCCGGCATCCATATAGCGCACTTCTCTTTTGAAGTAATTGAGAATTGTGGCTGAAGTTTCTTAATGCGTTGCAACAAACAGGACAAGGTAAAAGCTTTACCGTTTAGGGATAGATCGGCGTCGGCTGTCCCAAACCTGTTGTCTCCGGTGGAAGAAAACTCTCCCAAAACCTACCACCAGGCCGATGTACAAGGGATGAACGCAAAATGCCGTTTGGCGGTACACGCAATATGACGCTATCGTGGCACCCATGACGAGACTCGCGAGTGGTCCGTCGAGGAGTTCGAAGACTATGAAATTGCTGCTGATTGCCGGGATCGGGGTCATTCTGGCGGGCCTTGCCGCGATCGGCTTCGGCATTCCGGTCAAGGAATTCGGCTTCGGCAATACCCTGATCCTGACTGGAACGGTCGGCGCCTGCACCGGCCTGATCATGGTGAGCATGGCGCTCGCCGTCGGCGAGCTGAAGAAGTTTGGGCCGCAGGGCGAGATCGATGAACCGGTTCCGTCGCCCCGGCTGCCGCGCCGGGAACTGAAACTGCCGCCGGTACCGGGGGAGGATGCAGAGGAAGCGGAGGAAGCGGATGACGCGCCCGCGTCGGCCCCGCTGTTCAGCCGTGACCAGCCGGCCGCGCGACCTGCCGTTCCGGAGCCAGGTGTTCCCCCATGGCAGGACGAAGTGCTGCGCGACCGCGAGCGGCTTGCGTCCGCTGCCGCCGAGGCACCGGTGCCTGAGGAGCCGAAGCGTCGCAATCTGCTATTCCAGTCATCGCGCCGGGAGCGGGAGAGGGCCGAAGCCGCAGCCGCTTTCGAGGCGGCAATGCCGACGCCGGAGGCGCCCGCCGAGCAGCCGAAGAGTTTCGAGGACGCTTGGCCGCAGCCGGATCGGTCGCGCTCCGACGCGATCCGCCGCGCCGCCCGTACCTCGTCCTCGCCAAGCGACAAGCTGCCCGATGCCGCGCTGATCCCGGATCGCTACGTTCCGCCGACGCCGGCTGAAGAGCCGCCGCAAGCACCGGACGTCACCGTGTTGAAATCGGGGGTCGTCGATGGCATGGCCTATTCGCTGTATTCCGACGGCTCCATCGAGGCGCAGATGCCCGAAGGCATGATGCGCTTCGCCTCGATCGACGAGTTGCGCGAGCATCTCGACAACAGGGGCTGACGCCGCTCAGCCATTTCCGTTGGCGGTCACTTTCAGCTGATCTCGACTAATCTTGCACGCAGAATGAAACCGGCGCGCTATACTTTGTTATTGCCCTTGTGGCTGTAATGCCCGCATGATTGTCAAGTAAAGTGCGGCTCCAATCCTTGAAAGACGACGGACCATGAACGACATCGCCGGCAAGAGCTTCATCGATCTCACGGCGACGATCGTGTCGGCCTATGTCGGTCACAATCCAACACCGGCGTCCGAACTGCCGGCGCTGATCGGTCAGGTTCACGCCGCCCTGGTGCGGGTGTCGAACGGCCGGCCGGAGGTCGCGGCGGAGCCGGCCAAACCGGCGGTGTCCGTCAAGAAATCGATGACCGCCGAATATCTGATCTGTCTTGAGGATGGCAAACGCTTCAAGTCGTTGAAGCGCCATCTGCGCACGCAGTACGCGATGACGCCGGAACAGTATCGCGAGAAATGGGGCCTGCCGGCCGACTATCCGATGGTCGCGCCGAACTATGCGGTGGCGCGTTCGCAGCTCGCCAAGAAAATGGGGCTGGGTCAGCAGCGCCGCCGGCGCAAGTGACCTGAACAGGTGACCTGAGCAAGCGATCTGGGCGAGTGATCCCGCAAGTAATCCGCACAAGTAAAGCTAAGCAATAAAGTCAGGTTCCATCCGCAGGAACCAATATAGAACAAATCGGAGACGAAGAAAGTTCTACGTCAGGATGCGGGATACATCTCCCGCCACGTGCAATTGGTGTGTGACACCACAGGCAGGCGATACGTGAACTTGGCGCGTATGACGGGAGACTTTCAAGCGGACGTTGAGGCCATCCCGCGCATCGATGACGTGCCGCGAATTCTGGAAGTGATCTGTCGCACGACGGGGGTGGGCTTTGCCCGCAGGTCGTGGCCGAGGACTGCGATGAACTCTTCGCGCGCGCCGGCCGCGGATCAATCGCGGTCGCCGCCGGAAACCCGTTTGCTCAACGCCGCGGCTTTGAGCGGTCGTGCGAAGGCACTGGTTCTTTTGAATAAAAGCCCATGAAGGAATAAAGTCTAAATTTCTGCTTGCGGCGCCATTCGGGATGTGAGCTTATTATCCTAAATGGAGTCGCCCCGATGAAGACATCCCGCAGCACCACCAGGCATCCCGACCGCGTCGATCACCATCGCGCGCAGCATCTGTCGCTGGAAACGCGACAGATCCTCACCGAGGACGGCGTCGCCAGCGTCCTCGTCAATGACAGTGAAAGCCCTCTCGGCTGGCTGGCCCGCCGCAAGGGCCGCGATGGCCGCAGCATGATCAGCCCGCATCAGTTCATCGCCGGCGAGAAACTGCGCGCCGATTTCACGCGCGGCAACATGGCGCCGCGCATGACGGCGAACTGGGCCGCGCCGACCGGCGGCCGACCACGCGGGGCCGGTAGCAGTCCCGGCGAGATGACGGATATCATGATGACAGCGCGCCAGCGCGTCAGTCGGGCGCTGGAGGCCTGCGGGCCCGAATTTTCAGGGGTTCTGATGGATGTGTGCTGTTTTCTGCGTGGCCTCGAAGACATCGAGCGCGAACGCAACTGGCCGGCGCGTTCCGCCAAGATCGTGTTGCAACTCGCGCTGGATCGCCTCGCGCGGCACTACGGCTTCGCCAGTGAGGTCAGGGGGCAGCCATCGAAAGTGCGAACCTGGCTCGCAGACGATGCGGCGTTCGAGAGCTAGGACGCGGCGTCGATCGCACGCAGCCAGATGCGAATGATGCGAGCTTGACGACGGCCAGGTCGTTGGTCGCGCTCATAGGTCCGCGCATCATCGATGCCGCGACGTAACGCGGCTTGCGTTGACGCCTGCGCGTTTTGCCGCCATATACAGCGCATGAACAAGCTTCGATCAGCTGCATTGACCACCACGGCGACCGCTCACGGCGGATCGCCTTCTGGTCGCGCGCGCTAGAGACAAGCGTACTTCACCCAGAAAAGGCCCCGCCGGCGACGGATGGGGCCTTTTCTGTTTCTGATGATCCCCGTCCGCGCTTTTTTCCCTCGTAAGGAACGCAGCCATGGACGATCTCGACCACAGAAATCTCGGCGTACAACTCAAACTCTGGCACCTGCAGGACGATGCGCCGGGCATGGTGTTCTGGCATCCGCGCGGCTACGCGATCTACCGGGTGCTGGAGGACTATCTCCGGCGCAAGATGCGCAGAGCCGGCTATGCCGAGGTCCGGACGCCACAGTTGCTGCCGAAGGAGTTCTGGGGCCGCAGCGGCCACTGGGACAAATTCCGCGAGCATATGTTCCGCGTCGACGACGGCGAGCAGACGATGGCACTGAAGCCGATGTCGTGCCCTTGCCACGTGCAGATCTTCAACAAGGGGCTGCGCTCGTGGCGCGAGCTTCCGATCCGCTATGCCGAGTTTGGCGCTTGCCACCGCAATGAGCCATCCGGTTCGCTCCACGGCATCATGCGGACGCGCGGCTTCGAGCAGGACGATGCGCATGTGTTTTGCCGCGAGCAGGACGTGGAGGACGAAGTCGCGCGCTTCATCGCTTTGCTGGGCGAGGTCTATTGCGACCTCGGCTTCCCCGACTACGAAGTGGCGCTGGCGACGCGGCCACTGGTGCGCGCCGGCGACGACGCGACGTGGGACTGGTCGGAGGCGAAGCTCGGCGATGCCGCGCGGCAATGCGGCCTCGCGCCTCAAATCAATCCAGGCGAAGGCGCGTTCTACGGACCGAAGCTGGAATTCGCGTTGCGCGACCGGCTGGGACGATCCTGGCAGTGCGGCACGGTGCAGCTCGACAGCGTTCTCCCGCAGCGGCTCGACGCGTCCTACATCGCCGCCGACGGCAGCCGCGCAAGGCCCCTGATGATCCACCATGCCATCTTCGGATCGCTCGGCCGCATGATCGCGATCCTGCTCGAGCACCACGGCGGCGTGCTTCCTTTCTGGTTGTCGCCGGATCAGGTCGCGGTTGCGCCGATCTCGAAAGACCAGGCCGGATACGGCGCTGACGTCGTGGCGGCGTTCGAGGATGCGGGGATTAGGGCCATTGCCTATGACGGCGCCGATACCCTTTCACGGCGCATCGTGGCGGCGCATGACATGGCGGTGCCGGTGATGGCTATCGTCGGTAGGCGCGAGATGAGGGACGGCCGGGTGAGCCTGCGCGAGCGCGACGGCTCACAGGCTGACGTTCCTTTGGCCGAGGCGGTGTCCCGGCTGCAGGCGAGGGCGCGGTCGGACGGGCTTGGGGCTGAAGCCCCGTAAACGGGCCTCAGCTGCACTCCGATCAGTGGATCCCTGGCGGAGCGTTGGCGCAGCACCCGCAGCCGCTCGAGCCTATGGGGTCACGCCCTGGTTCGCATCTGCCAGGGTCTCGGTGGCGTCCCGGCGGATGCGCTCGACCATGGCACGCAGGCCGTTGGAGCGCTGCGGTGTGAGGTGTTCCTTGAAGCCGAGTTCGTCGAACACCTTGATGGCGTCGGTGGCGAGAATATCCTCGGCCTTGCGGCCCGAATACAGCGTCAGCAGGATCGCGATCAGCCCGCGGACGATATGTGCGTCGCTGTCGCCGAGATAGCTGAGCACCGGCGTGCCGTGGTCGCGGGCGACCTGGCGCGACAGCCAGACCTGGCTCGCGCAGCCGTTGACCTTGTTGGCTGAGGAATGTTCCTCATCCGGCATCGGCGTGAGGCTGCGCCCGAGTTCGATGACGTACCGGTAGCGGTCGTCCCAGTCCTCGAGTAGCTCGAAATTATCGCGGATATCGTCAATCGTGGTCATCGGGGCCTGCAAGCAATGTCAGGCCCTATATAGGGACGAACAGCGCCGAAAGCGACCGCCGTTTGCGGTAATTATCCGCCGCAATCAGCCGTTTAGGGAACAGCGGTGGGTGGCTGCCATTCGGCGGCGAGGTCGTCCTGGGTGAGCGTGTCGGGTTTGACCATGGCGATCGTCCCCTGGTTTTCACCTTCGCCACCGATCGATCCGGTGGTATCCGGCTTCTTCTCGGTGATGATCTGGTAGATTTTCTTCGCGCCGTCCTTGGCACGTTCGCCGATCACGGTGGCCGCATGGCCGCCGACTTCGCAGGTGGCCGGCTGGCGCTTGCAGAATTGAGCCATGTCGGACATCGCCGCACTCGCAGCCGATACCGCATCGGAAGCGCCGATCTGCGGCAGCTTATCCGATTCCGGCGTCTTGTCCCTCGGCAGCAGCACGAGCACGAGCCCGAGCCAGAATGCCATGCGAAGCAGGAAGAACATCGCGAACCCCGTTAGTCTCTTCGAACCGTTGCGATTTGTCGCAATTGGGATCGAAGTTAGCAGCAGTCGATAAATTGCAAGTATTTGCGATGCGGTTAAATCGACGAAAATTCGCTTCATTCGGTTTGGCGTAAATTTTCCATTGATGAGCTGTTCGTGCGTTTTCCGACACGATGTTGGGGATGCACACTTTCGAAACCATATGGACGCGGCGATGGAAACTACTCGTTCACCATCGTTGGCGAATGGAAATGCGAAAACTCCTCTTAAATCAGCACTTACGCGTTAGGCATGGCGAACACGGGATGCGCTTTAGCGTTCGCTTAATGTCGCTCTGACACGTTGGCGCAACGATAAAAGGAGGCGTTTCGGCGCGTCTGAACTGACGATCAAGCCGAAGCGAGACCAGTGACAGTATCGACCATCATTCGCGACTGCCTTGATGCCATGCTGCACCCTTCAGTGCGCTACGATGCGCTGACGAGTGCGCGTCATCGCGCATTCATGGCGCCGCGTCTGCTCGGCAGCCTTGCGGCCTTTGCGGCTTTTCCTGTCTATCTCGCGCTGCGCGGCGCGCCGAACGCGATCGAGGTTGCGGCCTTTGCCTGGTTGATGGCGCCGATCCTCGTTTCATATTTTCTGTCGCGCACCGGTCGCTATGAAAGCGCACAGGTGTTGTCGTCCATCGCACTCGCTGGCCTCGTGATGATGATGGCGATCTCCACCGGTGGCATTAATTCGTTCGCGGCGATCTGGCTTGTGGTGGTACCGATCGAGGCGGCGCTCTCGGCTTCGCGCCGTATCGTTGCCTTTGCATCGGCGCTGGCGCTGTCCTGCGTCGGCATTCTCATTGTGCTGACCAGCCTTGATTGGTTGCCCGCATCCGAAGCCAGTGTCGCCGGCAATAGCGTGTTCATGGCCTTCGGTATTGCGTCCGCCACCATTTATGCAGCCGGTCTGGCCTTCGGCGCGGAGTCGCTGGCGCGCACCAGCGTCTCGCTGCTCTATGTCGAGGAAGACCGCTATCGCCTGCTGGCGCGCAATATGAGCGACGTGATCTCGCGTCATCGTCACAATGGCGCCGTGCAGTTCATTTCGCCCGCGGCTGAAGCACTGGTCGGCGCCCCGGCACAGCGACTGCTCGGCCATGGCCTGTTCGATCGCGTCCATGTTGCGGATCGCCCGGCCTATCTCACGGCTCTGTCCGACGCCGCACGCGGCGGCGAAGCCCGCTCCGTCGAATTCCGCCTGCGCCGCGATGTTGTGCGCGGCAATGATCGCATGCGTCCGTCTGGCGCCGAATTCATCTGGGTCGAGATGCGCTGCCGGCCGCTGGAGCAGGGCGCTGATATCTCGTCGCCCAATGCCGATGCGGAAGTCGTCGCGGTGCTGCGCGATGTCACCGACCGCAAGCTGCAGGAAGAGGCATTGGCGCAGGCCCGCATCGAAGCCGAGCGCGCCGATGCGTCGAAGACGCGCTTCCTCGCCACCATGAGCCACGAGCTGCGTACGCCGCTGAATGCCATTATCGGCTTCTCCGACATGCTGGTGCAGGAAGAGCTGATGATGCTCGATGCGACCAAGCGCAAGGAATATGCCCAGCTGATCAACGATTCCGGCCAGCACCTGCTGTCAGTCGTCAATGGCATCCTCGATATGTCGAAGCTGGAATCCGGCAACTTCGAGATTTCGCCGGAGCCGTTCGCCCCACGTCCCGCGCTGATCAATTGCTGCAATCTGCTGGCGCTGAAGGCGCGCGAGAACGGCATCGATCTGATCACCGATGCGCCGAAGGATCTGCCTGAGGTCAACGGCGATCCTCGTGCATTCCGGCAAATCCTGCTCAACCTCGTATCCAATGCCATCAAGTTCACCGAGCGCGGCGGCAGCGTTACCGTGGCAGCGGGCGTCGAAGGATCACGCTTGATGCTGCGCGTCAGTGATACCGGCGTCGGCATTGCATCGGACGATCTCGCACGCATCGGCGATCCGTTCTTCCAGGCCGGCAAGACCTATCAGCGGCGCCATGAGGGCACCGGCCTCGGCCTGTCCATTGTGAAGAGCCTCGTCGGCATGCATGGTGGCGAGATGCAGTTGCAGAGCCGGATCGACGAAGGCACCACCATCACAATCGCGCTGCCGCTGGAGTTTACGCCGCAGACTGAACACGTCAGCAATATCGCGATCTTGAATCCCGCGGCGCGCACCGCGCCGTCCGACCAAGCCCATCAGGTGAAGAAGAGTGCCTAAAGCCAGTTCCAAAGCGACCAAGTCCAAACGCGGCCGCGCCGTCGCCATCGTCGATGAGCCCGCGGAGCGCGGTATCGTCCTGCGCGTGCTGCTGCATAGTCCGAAGGACATGGTCGCCGGGTTGATCGCATTCGCGGCGGTCAGCGCCATCATCGCCAATGCGATCTTCCTGCAGAAGGGGCATCATCCGTCGCCGATGTTCGGATCCAGCACCGTCGTTGCATTTCCGGCACCGGCACAGGTCGCCAATCCGCTGCCCAAGCCGCGTCCGCTGGATGCTGCTTCGCCGGACACCAAGCTCGATTCCCGCATGCTGGATTCCAAGCCGGTCAACAGCGCCAATGAACCGAAGCCGTCGCTCGCCGCCAAGCCCGTCGAGCAGCGCGCGGCTGATCCGGTCGGCAATCTCCTGAAGGCGCCGGCACCACCGGCGTCACCGGCGACCACGGGCGCCGTGGCACGCCCGCCGGTGGCGATCCCGAATGCAACCCGCACTGATCCGCTCGGCGACCTCATCACCAATACGCGCCGTGTCGCCGCTGTTCAGCGTGCGCTGACGGAATACGGTTACGGCCAGCTGAAGCCGACCGGCAATGTCGGCTCCGACACAGCGGCTGCGATCCAGCGCTTCGAGCGCGAACGCAAGCTGCCGGTCACCGGGCAGGTGTCCGACCGCATGGTGCGCGAACTCGCCACCGTCACCGGACGCGCGATCGACTAGCGCTGCCGGGCTGCTGGCCCGGCGATGCGGTTCACGACATTTCGAGTTCGACGCGTGCCTGCTTCTTCGTCTTCGCGTCCGACACCTCGATTTTGACGCGCTCGCCGAGGGCAACGAGAAATCCAAACAGGCGCTCATAAGAGTAGCCGCTGAACTGCCCGCGCAGCAGCTTGGAGACGTCGGGCTGGGCAAGGCCAATCAGCTTGGACGCCTGTGCCTGAGTTAGCCCTTTGCTTTTGATGCGTGCGGCAATGCCGAGAACGATCTCTGCCTTGATGAGATGCTCATCAGCGTTTGGCAGGCCGAGGTCGGCGAATACGTTGCCGCTGCTCTTTGTGCTTGCTGGCTTTTTCATTGCTGCTCTCCATGGCTTCTTCGTAAAGCGCCATTGCGTCTTTTAGACGGGATTTGATCAGGTCAATCTCGGTCTTAGGGGTCTGGATCCCGGATTTCGACTTCTTCTGAAACGCGTGGAGAACGTAGACCATGCCCTTCAGTTTGATGGTGTAGACCGCGCGAAACGTATCGCCATCAAAATCAGAGACGATCTCCACAACGCCTGCGCCGTGGAAGCCTTTCAAAGGCTTCGCATCCGGGTGCTTCTTGCCTTTCTGGGCCGCACGCAGAGCAAAACCAATGCATACCTTCACGGGCACCGGAAATTCTGAAAGATCGTCTTTCGACGACCCTACGAATTCCAAGGGTATGTCGGTGGGTGACATTCTGATATTGATGCCAGGCGACGTTGCGCTCTATAGTCATAATACTATAAAGCAGCGTCGCGTCAATGAAGCATTTCAGGCTTCGCCCCCGGTAAATGGGTCGCCTCGCGTTTTCGCTCTCTCTGGAATAATCAAGCGATGTCACGATTGAAATCAGCAATATGGGTGGCCGCCTATCTGCGCCGCTGCCAGACCGAAGGCGTGTTCGGCGCCGTGCGCCGTCGTGGTGCGGAGGAAGCGGGCGCCGTGTTCGTGAAGGTCGCGCTGCTGGATGGCACGGCGATGCTCTACACGCCGGCGCCGCAAACCGCCTATGACGAGAGCCGCCCTGTCGATCGCGTCTTCGCAGCCTCACCGCCGCAGCCCGTCGAGGAACGCAAGATCGAAGAGCGTCTGCAGAAGGAGATCTCGTTCGATCCCGACGTCTGGATCGTCGAGACCGAGGACAAGGCCGGACGGCATTTTCTCGAATTGGCGAAGGGCTAGGGCCGATCGACATTCATTGGTTCCAGATCATTGCTGCGGCGAGGTGGATGAAGCCAGCAAAGTGCGAGGTTCGTCTGTCATAGCGTGTGGCGAAGCGCCGGAAGTGTTTGAGTCGGCAGAAGCAGCGCTCGATCCGATTGCGCTGCTTGTAGACGTTGATGTCGTGCGGAATGATGACCTTGCGGGTTCGGTTGGACGGGATGACCGCTGTTGCCCCCATATCGGCGATGATCGCGCGTAGCGCGTTGCTGTCATAGGCCTTGTCGGCAAGCACGGCTTCGCCGGCCTGGTCGTGGAGCAAGGCAGGCGCCTGGGTGACGTCGCCAGCCTGTCCGGCTGTGATGATGAAGCGGAGCGGGCGACCAAGTGTATCGGCCAGCATATGGATCTTCGTGGTCAGTCCACCTCGGGAACGCCCCAGCGCCTGATCTTTAGCCCCCCTTTTCCGCCCGCAGCCTGCTGGTGAGCGCGAACGATGGTGCTGTCGATCATCAGATACTGATTATCCCGGTCTGCCGTCAGGGCTGTGAACACGCGTTCCCAGACCCCGGCATGGCACCAGCGGCTGAACCGCCGATGTACCGTCTTCCACTTGCCGTACCGTTCCGGCAGGTCGCACCAATGCGCACCCGAGCGCAGAACCCACAAACAGCCGTTCACGAATAGGCGGTTATCAGTCGCTGTGCGTCCTGCGTCGCCAGCCTTGCCCGGCAGCAGCGGAGAAATCTTCACCCACTGCGCCTCATTCAATTCGTAGCGCTTCGCCCCCATCACTTGCTCCGTGCAAATCATGGAGCCCTATGAATCAGCGATTGAACCTCTTGGGAATCCTGAATGTCGATCGGCTCTAGCGCCCCGACGAGTTCCGCGTCACGCGCGTGATATCCTCGCCCGGCTGCACGCCCGGCCGTGCCTGCGGCGTGCTTGGCCGCGCGCGCTGGCGTTCGTCGTCATAGAGCGCGGGGCGGAACTTGGCGCGCGTCGCGGCCATATGCGCGCCGCGCCAGGCGGCCACCATGATCAGTGCCGAGCGCTCGCTCAGCACGTCATACATGCGCGCGATCCGGTAGACATTGGTGACCGAGGTGCCGAATTCCGGATTGAGGAACAGCAACACGCGCTGGAAGATGTCGCTCCGCATGCCGAGCGCCTTGGCGCAGCAGGCAAGCGGCTCGCCGCCGGGATCGCTGACGACCTGTTCGGCAATGGCGGCAGGCAGCATCAGGGATTCGCTCAGCTCGCGCGCAAAGTTGTCGCGGTCTTCGGCGAAGGCGGCCATTTCAAGAATGTGCATGGCGCGTGCGGCGCGCGCTTGCGGGATCCGGGCGGAGGATCGCAGCGGCGTTTCGGCGAGGTTATGCAGGATCTGCGCACGCTCGCTGCTCGACGCGGCAAAGAACAGCGTACTGATCTCGGAGGCGTCCCTGGGTGCCATGGCCATATTGGCGGCGACACGCATCTGCGCTTCGCTCGGCTGCTTCACGGTCGGCGCGGGAGATTCTGCGGCGGAAATGGGCTGCGCGAGCGGCACCGATTGGCCGGGTTCGGTCGGGCGCAGATTGAGCCGGTTGAGGATCGCGCGCGGGGTGTTCGGATAGATCGACAGCCGCGCGCGCACCGCGGCGCGGGTGGCATCGTCGACCTGATCGATCAGACGCGCGGTGAGTTCGACGAACTGCTTCTCTTCGTCGATCGTATGGTTCGGCGCCTGGACATAAAGATCCGTCAGCACACGCAGTAAGGTCGGTCGCACGTCCACACCTTCGCGACGCGAGAGCGTCAGCAATCCGTCAAAGCCCGGAAACATCGGAGGTGAGGCAGGCATGGCATACGCTTACTAAGGGAACCTTGCCTCAAATTATCGCGAACGCATTAATATGTGTTTAACCATGGGCCTCTGGCCGAGGCAGATCTGATTCCGACGAGTCGCTTCAGGCCTGGGCGTTGTAGTAGCGCGGCATCTCGCGCGGCCTGATGGCCCGTTCGGCCCGGCGGCCCATGAAATACACGCCTGACGCCGCGTCGGCGCGGGCACGCGAGCGGCCGAGGCGATCGAAGTAGCGCAGCCAGAAGAAGGGCAGGGTGAAGAGGCGCGAGAATTTGTCGCCGGCGCCCAGCGTGCGTGAAAAATACCGGATCGACCAGAGCAGGCCGATACCGGCGCCGCTGACGGCTCCGGCATCGATCTCGGTGAATTTCTTGAACAGCCAGCGATGACCGCTCTGGGTAAAGCGCGAGAAGTCATAGGCGCGTTCGTGCACCTGCTGCATGAAGGGCGTCTCGGCATAGACAATGCCGTTCTGGCGCAGCACCCGATGGATTTCGGCCGCGACGGTGGCCGGCTCCAGAACGTGCTCAAGCACAGCCTGAATCCAGACCCCATCGAAGGTCGCATCCTCGAATGGCAGTCTGTGCGCGTCGGCGACCAGCACGGTGTTGTCGGTGGAGAACACGTCGGTTCCGACGACTTCGACATCCGGATCATCATAGAGGCAGTCCGCCCCGGAGCCGACGGTGCCACCGCCGACAACGAGCACGACGGGTCTCGCAGTCTCCTGCTTGAGAAGGTCGAGGAATTTCTCGCAGTTCTTAGCCGCGACAGGATTTTCACCAAACGTGAAGCGATGCAGGCGCGTACCGATCGATTGGCCGGCGACGTCCCGCGGCATCACCGAGCCATTGTCGCGATGATACAGGCGGCGGTCGAACACGCTGGACTCGAAGTCAATGAGCACCGGCTGCCCATCGACAACCGGGAATCCGGCATCGCTGTAGTCGCAGTTATAGTTCACGCAGGACGGCTTGGTCTGAATGTCGGAGATCGACGAGCCGCAGCGCGGGCAGCGCATGCGGAATTTCCAGTCCGTAGAATGGGAGCGTTCCATCAGGGTTCCAACGATGTCGCTCATGATAAATGCGTCCCTATGTCATTCCACTTTTGGTCAATGCTGCGACGCCCAATCATGTTCCTCAAGGCGGCCAGCATATGGCGGCATGGCGGCGTTAACATGCTGTTAACCATGAATGTCCTTAATGACCGTGCGTCGGCAAAACGGGCGAAGCGGCGCGGAGAGACTGGATAATGAGCACCATCATCAAGTTCCCGGCGGATGCGGCAGCGCGACGGCTGGGCGTGAATGTGGCGCCGTCTCCCCGCGAAACCTCCGCAGAAATCCTGATCCTGCCGGTGATCCGAATCGAGCGTCAGATCGACGACAGCAATGGTCGCAGCGGCCCGGAAGAGGGCACTGCGCCGGGACGCCGCCGCAAGCGCCGCGCCCGTTCCTGACCCCGGATCTGTTCTGATGTCGGCGATATCCCATCCGAACCGGATACGGCTTTGGCGCAAGACGTCGTTTCTTGCGCCGTGTTTCATACTTGCGACGTTGATCGGCAGCACGCTCGGCGGCTGTGCCGGCGGCGATTTCGGCCGTACCCGCAACAATGCGGTGACCGATGACATGCATCGCTGGATCGGCGTCGAGGCGACCGGTAGCGTCGGCCTGAAGTCGTCAGAATTCCAGCTCACCGACCTCGAACGCCAGATGCGCGATCTCGCTTATCCGCTGATCGAGTCGCCACATTCGCGCCCCCTCTGGAAGAGCGTGTTCGGCGACTACAAGCCGATCGCATCGCCATGGCGGCAGAACGTGACCTATGATCGCACGGCCTATGGCCGGCTGCTGATCGACGAGCCGCATCGCTCGCATACGTCCCGCTATAGCGTGCTGATGGACGACGCGCGCGACGACATCCTGCGTTTCGAAGCGTTTTATGCGACGGCGGCAAAGGTCGTCGAGCTGGACCGCAAACGCAATGCCAGCCTGAAACTGGTGTCGGCGCTGGAGCCGAAGGAGCGCGCCGACGCCGTCGCACGCATGGATGAGAACGCGCTGATTGTGCAGTGGGTCGAGCAATGTCTGCAGCGCCGGGTCTCGTCATACAAGTGGGCGCTGGAACGCATGGTGATCCACGCCCCCGATGGCATGGCATCGGGGGCCGACATGCTGATCGGCGAATTGGCAGCGCAGACCACGGCCATGGCGGGCAGCATCTCGCCGGTTCGCCCCGGCAAGGTGCTCCAGGTCGGCGGATAGCTGGACGTGTAGGGCTGGAAGTGTAGGGCGGATTACGCTTCGCTAATCCGCGCTACGGCGTCGGACTTTTCCTCTGGCTTCACCTGATCGTCCGGCACGGTCTGGCGGCCAAGAATCTGCCGCGCACCCTTGCGCGAAAACGGCTGCACGATCTGGCCCAGAAAATCCGGTGCAACCTTGCCGCTGATGCCGAGCCGATCCGGCGACGCCTTGGCGGGATTGAGATAGGTGCCGAACACATGGTCCCACACCATGATGTTCTCGCAATAGTTGCTGTTGCCTTCCTTCAGCGTCTTCGAATGATGCCAGCGATGCAGTTTTGGCGTCGCAAAGATCGGATCGAACAGCGCCGTGCGCGTCTCCACATTGCAATGGGTCAGGAGGCCCGTGATGGCGGTCACGGCGCCGACCCAGAGGAAGACCGGCAGCGGCGCATCGAGCAGGTAGAGCGGCGCCTGGCTGAGCGCCATCTTGATCAGCGAGTCGATCACGTGGAAGCGTCCGGTGTTCACGACCCAGAGCCGGACCACGCTGTGATGAAGCGCATGGAAGCGCCAGAAGAACAGGTTTTCATGCGCGATCCGGTGTGACCAGTAGAGCCCGAATTCGGCAATCACCAGCGCCAGCACGACCTGCGCGATCAGCGGCCACTGTGTCGGCCACAGATGCGAGGCGTGATCGTCAGCGCGCGTCAGGGTGGCCATCGCCATTGGAGCGATTGCGGTGGCCGCGACAGCCAGTTGCGCCGTGCCCTTGGTCAGCAGCGTATGCCCGATATCGTTGAGCGCTTCGCCGTCGTGCTCCAGCCACTCCTCACGATGCGGCGTCATGCGTTCGAGGGCGACGATGGCGAGAAACAGCGCGGCATAGACGATATTGAACCAGAACAGCGGCGCATCGCTGGCAAAGGCCATGCCGGCACCGAGCAACGCCCCGAAATACAGCAGCGGCCACCAGATCAGGGACAGGAAATAGCTGACGGCCGTATTGGACGGCTCTTGGTCGTGTTGCATGGAGGCCCCGCATTCGCGCCGATTCGTGGGTCGACGATGGATGCGGAGCTTCGCTGCGGGAGATTGCACGCAGATTACGCCAGAGGGCTCCCTGGACGTTTTCCATGCGGAAAACGTCACGGCCGAGGTCGTCTTACAGCTGATAATTCACGCCGATGCGGACGATATTGCCGGTGATGTTCGAATTAACGCCCATGATCGGTTTTCCTGGCCAGGCCGCGAAGGTGGCCTTGCTCAAGGTCGTATCGCTGATCGTTCCGAGATCGAAATGCAGATATTCGACCTTCGCGGTCCAGTTCGATGCGATCTTCGATTCCATGCCGCCGCCGATCGCCCAGCCGATCCGTGTCTCCGATGCAGACCCTGCGGAGCAGAGAGCGTTCCGCGCACATGGGAATGTCGGCTCCGGCACAAGAGTGGACGAGACTTTCACGTGGCCGTAGGCCAGACCGCCGGTAGCGAAGAACAATGTCTCCGGTGTCACCAGATAGCCCAATCGTGCACGCGCGGTACCAAACCAGCTCAGCTCGGTGTTATGGCTGGTCAGGGTTTCCGGATTGGCACCAATCTCCGGGGCGTAATAGGTGATGCTCGCGCCCATTTTCGAATAGGACAAGTCTGTTTCCAGACCTGTTACCCAACGGTCGATCTGCCAGTTGTAACCGATTTCAGCGCCACCGATGAATCCATCGAAGCGGGAATTAAGCGACCGGGGCATCGTGCCCTGCGACAGGAAAAATGGCGTGATGATCGTGTCGATGGCCGTAATGGTGGACGCACTTTCGGTCCAGCCATAGCCCAAGGTGGCGCCGATATAGGCGCCTGTCCATGTCACGATTTGTGGGGACACTGCCGCCTTGTAGTGCGGTTGAGCGAGATTGTCCGCGGTTAGCGCGGGCGTTGACACAAGCAGAACGCAGCCGATCACGCAGGCCAACTTAACGGATTTCGACATCGAGATCTCCAGTACTTCGAGACGTGACTTCCAGACGTGCGGGCCCGCCGGACAAGCAAGCCGCTCATTCGCGCCCCCGAAAAGTCGAGGGTCGCCATCGCCACTGCTAAGCGTTGCAGGATTCCGTGTCGTCACCCCGAAGTATGATGTGGTAAAATATGCTGCGTGTGCGCGTCCGGAAATTGACTTCGATCTCGCCCTGCCACACCAGAGCGCGCGCCATCACGGATTTGGAATGTTCATGGACGTTGTCGACAATGACGTACTCTCCTCAATCATCGGAGATATCTACGATTGCGTTCTGAACCGTGAGGGATGGTCGAGTGTTCTCACCCGCATCACGCAGGTGATGGATGCGGCTTACACGACGATCGCCCTGGCAGGCACATCGGACAATCACGGCCGGTTTGCTGCCCAATCGCCCTGGGATGCCGAGCGCATGCGCGCGCTGCAGGACTATAGTTTCGACGATATTCCGGGCCTGAAAGCTGCCGTGGTCGGCGATATCGATACGCCTGTATCGACGCTCTCGCTGATGCCCGAAAGTGAATTACGGCAGACCGCGTTCTTTCGCAATTGGGCCGGCCCGCAAGGACTGCGCGAAGGAAGTATCGTCAAATTCGTTCACACGCCGGATCGCATCGGTCTGCTTGGCTGCACGACATGGGCGGAGAGGGCAGCCGTATCTGCCGAGGATCAACGGTTTCTGACCTTGCTGTCTCCGCATTTGCGCAGGACCGCGATGATCAGCGACCTGCTCGATGACGTGCGCGTGACGGCGCAGCTGTTTCGTGAATCGCTTGAGAACCTCGCGGTGCCCGTCGTGTTGACCGACGCGGCCGGATCGGTGCTCCATGCCAATGCAAGTGCCGAACGCATGTTCGCAACGGACGGTCCGATCCTGCGTCAGGGGCGAACCATTCAGGCACAGAATGCAGTGATGGGCGATGCCTTGCTGCAGGCGATCGCCAGTGCTGCCTCGGACCTTTCGCTCGGCGCCAAAGGCATTGGCTTGCCAGTGTCGGCAGCAGGACAACCGCCCGCGGTCGCCTATGTCTTGCCTTTGACCGCAGGTACGGCGCGCGCCGCTTTCCGCCCCGCATGTGCGGCCGTCTTCGTCTCGACAACGACCTCGGCCTCTCCAATGCCGGAAGCCGTGTTGACGACGCTGTTCGAGCTCACGCCCGCCGAAGCGCGCGTGCTGGTGAGCGCCGGAAAGGGGCTCAACCCATCCCAGACTGCTACTTTGCTTGGGATCTCAGAGAATACGCTGAAGACACATCTTAACCGGATCTACGCCAAGACCGGCAGGTCACGGCAGGCCGATCTCGTGAAGCTCGTGGCGGATATCGGCACGCCGCTGGCAACGGGATAGCGAGCGCTCAGCGCTTGCCCTTCACCGGCGCAGCCGGCGGATCGGTCTGCACCCGACAATTCGATGCGGCGAGGGATGCCTGGGCCTGGGTCATCAGGCCGGGTTCGGCGGCGAGCGCCTTCAGCACGATCAGGCCGGTCGCGGTCGGCGAGTCGATGATGAGGCGGTCGGCGGACGTGACATCCTCTTCCTCGGGCAGGGCTTCGTGCTGCGCCTCGGTCATCAGATCCAGCTCGATGACGCGGCGGCCGGCGGAGCGGTCGTTGATCGCGTAATAAGCGACGTCGCTGCGGGTATAGAACGACACCGACGTGTAGGACTGGCTGACCGGCACGGTGAGCTTGATCGGTCCTTTGGCCAGATCGTAGCGGCAGACCGCCATGGCGAAGGCCGGGTCCATGAATGGCAGCAGCGCATTGGCCGGCTCGGTCTGCGGCAATGCTGTCACCGCATTTTCTTTCGTCACCGAAGCGAGGCGCGAATAGGCGTCCTGCGTCGCGATACGCGGCAGCGCCAGCACGCTGACAAGATGCACGATGCCGCCAAGCACGACACCACCGATGAGGGCGAACATCAGCCGGATCATGGGCAGCTCACCGTGGCGATGGCGGGCATCGGTGCGTCTTTCTGCGTCCGGGTGGCAACGCCAACCGGCGTATCGTACAGCCGCAGCATCAACACATAGCGTTCCAGCGCTGATGTCGGCAGCCAGTTGCCCGCGCGCGAGCGTGCAGCGATGCGGATCTCGAACGCGCCGTCGGCATTGCGCACCACTTCCTGGCTGGTGAAGCCGTAGCGCTGCAATGTGTTGGGCACCAGACGGCCCTTGGTGTCATAGAGCGAGAGCGTCCAGAAGCGTGCCGCCGGTGTCACGCCTGACACGACGATATCGCAGCGACCGTCCAGCGGCTTTTTCTTGTCGTCGGTGGTGGCAGTGAAGGTGACGCCGTCGCCCGTGCCGATCGGCAATTCGCCCGATCGTGCAATGGACGCACGCGCATAGGGATCGATCTCGCTGGTGCCGGTGCGCGGGCGCGCAGTCCATGCACCGATGGTGAGTGTGCCAAGGTCGGTGCCGCGGGTCGCGGTGGTCCAGGTCAGGCCGAGACCGACAGCAGTGGCGATCGCGAGCGCCAGAAGCGTGAGGAAGATCAGCCGCACGTGCGCACCGTCATGATAGCAGCTTCAGTTCTTGCGCGACGCGGGGGCGGTTGCGGATGTGGTCGTTTTGGCATCCGGTGCATCATTCGCCAACGCGTAGCTCTCGGGGAAGGCCAGCGCGGAGGAGGCGCGAGGCTTCAACGGTTCGTTGGACGATGTGCGGCCGGCGGTCTTGCCGGCGTCGTCGAGCAGCTTCTCGACACGCAGCAGGACGTCGGTGCCGCGGCGCGTCAGCACCGGCGGCGGGCCGGGCTTGGCGTCCTGCGCGTTGGCGGCCATCACGGATGAGGCGGCTGCGGCAGGATTCTTGGTCCCGGCGCCGACACCCGAGATTTCCTTGATCTCGATGCCCTGATGGGCTGCGACCATGATGTCGTGCCATGTCTGCGCCGGCAGCGAGCCGCCGGTCATGCGGTTGGTCGGTGAGTAGTCGTCATTGCCGTACCAGACTGCGCAGCTGAAGTTGCCGGTGTAGCCGACGAACCAGGCGTCGCGATACGCATTCGTGGTGCCCGTCTTGCCTGCTGTCGGAATGCCGTCCAGCGCCGCGCGGCGCGCGGTGCCTTCGCTGACCACGTGGCTCATCATGCCGGCCATATCGGAGGCGACGGAGGCGGGGATGGCCTGCAACTGTTTCGGACCATCGCGGTCGAACCGCCAGACGAGGTCGCCCGCGCCGGTACGGACTTCCAGCACTGCATGTGGCTTCGACGAGCGCCCCTTGTTCGGGAAAGTCGCATAGGCGACGGCGTGTTCGAGCACGGTGACTTCGGTGGAGCCGATCGGCAGCGACGGCGTATCGAGCAGCGGCGCCGTGATGCCGAAGCGGCGCGCGGTCTCCACGATCTTGACGCGGCCGGCCTTGGCTGGGTTCTGCGCGCCCTTGCCGAGTGCAATGGAGATCTTCACCGGCACGACGTTGATCGAACGGGTGATGGCCTGCGTCAGGGTCACATTGCCGGAATAGGAGTGGCCGTAGTTCTGCGGGCACCAGTTGCCGATACAGACCGGACCGTCGAGGATGATTGAGGTCGGCTTGTAACCGTTGAGCAGCGCCGTCGTGTAGACATAGGGCTTGAACGATGAACCGGGCTGGCGCATCGCGTCCACCGCGCGGTTGAACTGGCTTGCACCATAGTCGCGTCCGCCCACCATGGCGCGGACGCCGCCTTCGAGGTCCGACACCACCGTGGCGGCCTGCGTCGCATGATAGTCGCGGCCGAACTGGCGAAGCTGGTTTTCCACGGCGGCTTCGGCGGCGCGCTGCACATTCATGTCGATGGCGGTGCGGACCACGAAAACGCGTTCGACATAGGATTTCGGGAATGTATCGACGAGCTTGCGCATCTCATCGAAGGCCCAGTCGAGATAGTAGTTCGGCGAGATTTCCTGGCGGCGATCGACGGCGACCGCGGGATTGCGCCGCGCACCGAACACCTGACCTTCGGTCATGAAGCCGGCATCGACGAGGTTGTCGAGCACCACGTTGGCGCGGGCGCGGGCAGCGGGCAGGTTGATATGCGGCGCGTATTTGGTCGGCGCCTTGAACAGGCCGGCGAGCATCGCGGCTTCTGCAAGATTCACGTCGCGCGCGGATTTGTTGAAATAGAAATGCGCTGCGCCGTCGACGCCGAAAGTGCCGCCGCCCATGTAAGCGCGGTCGAGATAGAGCTTCAGAATTTCGTTCTTGGTCAGGCGGGTTTCCAGCCAGATCGCCAGGAACGCTTCGTTGACCTTGCGCTCGATGGTGCGCTCGTTGGACAGGAACAGATTTTTCGCGAGCTGCTGCGTCAGCGATGAACCGCCCTGGCGCACGCCGCCGGCCTGCGCATTGGTCACCAATGCGCGGGCGGTGCCGGCGATGTCGATGCCGAAATGATCGTAGAAGCGGCGGTCCTCGGTGGCCAGGGTGGCCTTGATCAGGTTGTCCGGGAAGTCTTCCAGCGGGATCGAGTCGTTGTGCTTGATGCCACGGCTGCCGATCGGATTGCCGTAACGATCGAGGAACGTGACCGCGAGGTCGGATTTCTTCAGCCAGTCCTCGTCGGCGGTTTCGCGAAACGCCGGCTGCGCCAAAGCGAGCATGAGGATGAGACCGCCGAGGCCGATGGTAGCCATTTCCGACAGCGGCTCGATGAACACCCAGCGCTTCCAGCGACCGACATAGAAGCGGTCCATGAAGGTCGAGTAGCGTTCCCAGAGTTCGCGGGTGCCGCGGCCGGACGAGAACAGGCCGGAATCGATGCGCGCATCCAGATCCAGCAGGAAATGCCGGAATTTGGTCTTCCAACGGGATGGCACGATCTGAGGCACGGGGGCCCTTGGTTTGTTGCGGTATTCTTGCGTCGCGCTTGCGACGCGTGTGGATGTCTTGCGGACATATTACGGCTATCCAGCGGCACGGCGAGGCACCGGAAGACTCGCCAAGTTCTAGCCGAGCATGGCTGATAAACCAATGGCATCGCTCGGAATTTGCGTGGCAGGGCTAACGACATCCGGGGTTTTGCCCTTGTTTGCGAAGCCATCATCACGATGTTGCTTGCAGAGCCGGCATGGCAGCTCCTAGAAGGGCGCTTCGCCGCAAGCCTGATACAGGCCTGACGCAAGAAAGTCGCATGACAGCCCGACCGCCACGTCCCTCGCTACAAGCGGGAATGTTCTGGAAAACCAAGACGTTGGAAGAGATGTCCGGCGCCGAGTGGGAAAGCCTGTGCGACGGCTGCGGGCGCTGCTGCCTGGAAAAGCTGGAAGACGAGGATACCGGCAAGATCTATTACACCCATGTGTCGTGCCGATTGCTCGATGCTGGCCTCTGCACCTGCAAGGATTATCCGAACCGCTCCGACCATGTTCCCGATTGCGTGCGGCTGACCCCGGACAATGTCCGCACCCTGAGCTGGCTGCCGCCGAGCTGTGGCTACAAGCTCGCGGCCGAGGGGCGAGATCTCTACTGGTGGCATCCGCTGATCTCGGGCAGTCGGGAGACGGTCCACGAGGCCGGCGTATCGGTCCGCGGGCGGGTCGAGGGCAGCGAGGACACGATCTCCGACGACGAGCTGCAGGATCACATCGTGACCTGGCCGGCGCTGCTGCCGCGCAAGGCGAAGCTGAAGAAGCGGCCGGCGTAGAATCCGCGGCGCGCGGTGTCCGATCACGCGCGCAAATGGCCTGATGATCGGCGCGGGACGCTCCCATGCAAGGAAATACCTGTTGCTGCATGGGGTAGGGGAATAGATTTCTTCCAAAGAGAGTCTGTGTGCGATACCGCGCCGAATGACCTCTTAGCGTTACCCCAAGTCCTTTGAATTCGAAGTTTCATGAACAAGATCGAACGACAGAGCCGGTCAGCGGCCGATGATCAGGTATTGCCCGAGGAAATGCCGTCGGATGCGGTCCTGTCGGATGAGATCGCGCAGGAACTGTCGCGGATCCCCACAGAAGTGATCGAACCCAGCGACGCGCCTGTTATCGTGAAGGCGCCGCTCACGCCCGCGGAAGTTCGTACCATCCTGATGAGCCTGCTGCTGACCATGTTCCTGGCAGCGCTCGACCAGACCATCGTCGCCACCGCGCTGCCGACCATCGGTCGGCAATTCGCCGACGTGAACAATCTGTCCTGGGTGATCACCGCCTATCTGCTGGCATCGACCGCGGTGGCGCCGGTGTTCGGCACGCTCAGCGATATCTATGGCCGTCGCGCGATGATCATCACCGCGATGTCGCTGTTCATGGTCGGCTCGATCCTCTGCGCATTGGCGCCGAACATGATCGTGCTCATTATCGCGCGCGCTTTGCAGGGCCTTGGCGGCGGCGGCATCCTGCCCATCGTGCAGGTGGTGATTTCCGACGTGGTGTCGCCGCGTGAGCGCGGCCAGTATCAGGCTTATTTCAGCGGCGTGTGGGTGGCGGCCGGCATCGGCGGCCCGATCATCGGCGGGCTGTTCGCCGAGCACCTGCACTGGTCGATGATTTTCTGGATCAATATTCCGCTCGGTGTGGGATCGCTGGCGCTGTTGCTGCCGAAGATGAAGAAGCTTCCCGTGTTTCATCGCCGCCGCAAGGTCGACTGGCTGGGCGGCATGCTGCTGATGGCCTCGGCGGTTGTCTTCATGCTGGTGCTGACATGGGGCGGCACCAAGTTCTCGTGGGCGTCGCCGACCATCGTCGCGATGATCGGCGCCGCAGCGGTGATGGCTTTCGCCTTCATCTGGCATGCGATCCATCACGACGAGCCGTTCCTGCCGTTGCCGCTGATGTCGGGCTCGGTGGTGCCTTTCGCGATGGCCGCAGGCGGCTGCGCGATGGGCGCGATGCTCGGGCTGACCGTGCACATGCCCCTCTATTACGAAGTCGTCTACGGCCTCACTGCAGGCGAGGCCGGCGTCGCGCTGATTCCCATCGCGGCGGTGTCGGTCGGCGGCGCGGCCTTTGCCGGCCACATGATGACAAAGGCGAAACACTACAAGCGCGTGGCGATCGCCGGCACCGCCATGTCGGCGCTGATGGGTCTGCTGCTGGCGCTGATGACGCCGTTGCCACTGTGGGCGCTGCTGACGATGCTCGGCCTGTTCTCCATCGGGCTTGGCACGGTGTTTCCCGTCAGTCTCGTCTCGATCCAGAACGCCGTGCCGCGGCCGCAGATCGGCACCGCCACCGGCGCGATGAACTTCTTCCGCGCGCTGATGGCGTCGTTCACCGTTGCTGCATTCACCACCATTTTGTTGATGGCGTTGGGCACGGACATCTCGATCTCAGGCGAACATGCCGCCAGCACGCATCCGATCGCGGCCAGCGATATGGTCAGCGCCTTCCGCTACGTGTTCGAAGCCGCGGCAGCTCTGCTGGCGCTGTCGACGCTATTCCTGCTGCTGATGGAAGAACGCCTGCTGGCAGGGCCGGCAAAGGCCAAGCCATCACTGGCTTCGGAATAGGGTGCCTCCCTGCGTTGGTTCAGAAATTCTCTGCCACTGGCGCAACCACGATCTTCTCGCTGACCTCGCAGAGCATTGCATCCGCGATCGTTTCCGGCCAACTCTGCAAGATTTGGCAAACACGACACCTCACCGTTCCCCGCGAAAGCGGCCTGCTAAGCTACGCGGACTGTTCGTTTTGCTCGTGAACTGAACAGTCGGGCTAGGTCTTTTGCAGTTTTCGGGTGGCTGAACAGGAACCCCTGCATCTCGGTGCAACCCAATGCCGCGACGAGGTCTCGCTGCTGCTGCGTTTCGACGCCTTCAGCGGTGGTGGTCATGCGGAAACTGCTGGCAAGCCCGGTGACGGCTCGCACGATGGCAACCGAGTCCTCTTTATCCGAAAGACTTTTGATGAAGGATTGATCGATCTTGATCTTGTCGAAGGGAAAGCTCCGCAGATAACTCAGCGAGGAGTATCCCGTGCCAAAATCGTCCATCGCGATCCGCACTCCAAGTTCGTGCAGCTGATGCAGGCAGGCGAGTATCGCCTCGGTTTGCTGCATCAGCAGCGTTTCCGTGATCTCGATTTCCAGTCGGTGGGCCGGAAGCCCGGTTGCGGCCAGTGCACTAATGATCACCTGCAGCAGATTCAGGCTCTTGAACTGAACCGGCGAGACGTTGACGGCAACTCTGACGTCATTCGGCCATGTCGCCGCTTCAGCACAGGCTGTTCGGATGACCCATTCGCCGAGCCGGGTGATGAGACCGGTCTCTTCCGCGACCGGAATGAATTCGGAAGGCGGGACCATGCCACGTTCGGGATGATGCCAGCGCAGCAGCGCCTCGCACCCGCAGATTTCATCGCGGGCAATATCGACGAGCGGCTGATAATACAACTCGAACTCGCCGCGAACGAGTGCCTTGCGCAGATCAAGCTCAAGGTTACGCCGCGCCGTCATGCGCGCATTCATTTCCGGTTCGAAAAACCGGTAGGTGCCGCGTCCGCCGGCTTTCGCCCCGTAAAGAGCCATGTCCGCGTTCTTCAATAACTGGTCCGGATCGACACCGTCATGGGGTGAGATCGCAATGCCAATGCTGGTATCGACGACAATGTGGTGATCCGAAAGCTCATAGGGCGCCACGATGACTTCGCGAATGCGGGTCGCGAGCTCTGCAGCATCCGACGGTGTTCCAATCTTGGTTTGAACGATCGCAAATTCATCACCACCTAGACGGGCCACCGCATCTATGGCCCTGACGTTGCCAAGCAGCCGGCCTGCCACGGCTTTGAGGAGCTCGTCGCCGATCGGGTGCCCGAGCGTATCGTTGATGTTCTTGAAATTGTCGAGGTCGAGGTAAAGTACCGCCAGGTGTTCTCCGCGCGCAATCCAGTTGGTCGCCTGCTCAAGCCGCTCGCGGAACAGCACACGGTTCGGCAGGTTGGTCAGCGCGTCGTGATGCGCCATGTACGCGACCCGGGCTTCCGCCTGCTGTCGCTTGCTGACGTCCTCGTGCGTCGCGACCCATCCGCCGCCGGCCATCGGCCGATCCACAACATGCATCGTGTGGCCATCGGCCGTGTCGACGAGTACGCTGGTTGTCTGTCCCTGCGCAATTCTGTCCAGAATGCTGGCACAGTATTGCTCCGGATCTCCCGAAAACGATCCCGTCTTCTTGCGATGATGGATAAGCTCGCTCAACGTGCAGCCGGGCTTCACCACCTTGGGCGAGAGACCGTACATTTGAATGTAACGCTCGTTGCAGATCACAAGCCGTGCTGACGCATCGAACATGAGCAGGCCCTGGCTCATGTTGTTCAGAGCCAACTCAAGCCGGCTACGGGTGAGAAGCTCCTCCTCACGCTGCTCTGACAGCGCGCTCCTCCGACCAGGGTCGGATTGCATTCGTGGAAGCTGTTGCATGAATGGTCCTCATGGGCATTCGCTTCGCGCGAACGTACAGGCAGCATGCAACCAATTGGTGTGGAGCCGACGAAATTGTGTGGCCATGGTTAAATATCTGTGTGGGGCATCCACGGAGGTTGAGTACGGCATAGGTTTTCGGTCTCCAAGCTGGCTCCTTGTCGTAGATGACTACCATTTCATCAATTCATAATTGAGCCTGTTGATGAACCTTCCCGCAACCTCTGCCGTCTAGGTTGTCCTTCATATTGATGGGAATAGCCCGGAAGAATTCCACGGCTGCGATTGGGGACACTGATGCGACGTTTGATTTCGAAGTTTTTGCGCGACGAAGCCGGCGCCACCGCCATCGAATATGCGCTGATCGCTGCTGGCATCAGTCTCGCGATCATCGTCGCGGTGCAGGGCCTCGGCACCACGCTGAACGGGCGCTACGCCGCCGTGAATGCGTCGCTGAAATAGGGCAGTGAAGACCGGCCGGTGCCGGGCGCGCCGCCGCTGCAATCGACAAGAGGCGTGGCTGTCTTGTCGGAACGCAATGCCGTGAATGTCCTATCGATTGCAGTGCTGTTACCTATATGATCGTGCGCGGCCTTGAGCCTGCGCATTTTCATATGGATGACCATCATGACATTGAATCCGCGTTTGAAGCTTTCGGCATTCGCCGGTTTGGGATTTGCGGCATTCGTCCTCGCGGGAGCGACGCCGGCCTCGGCGGCTGGTGCGCAATTCTGCATCGCCCAGAGTGGCGCCAACGGCGAATCCTCCTATGTGAGCAACTGCATCTTTTCTGACTACCAGCAATGCATCAATGCTGCCGTCGGTACGCGAGGCAACTGCGTGGGCAATGTCGAGTATCGCGCTGGAGCTGCCACGGAACCGGCGCCACAACGTCGTCGGCGCGCGCGGTGAGTGATCGCCCGCTCGTGAAGGACGCATCGATGACAACAAGGATTCGCGGGCTCGTATGGGCTGTGGCTGCGATTACCATCGCGTCGGCGTCGTTGCCGGCTGTGGATTCTGCGCAGGCGCGGCCCTCGGTCGCGGCCCGTTCCGGTATTCCGCCGTTCTGCGTGTTGACCGGCGGCCCTCGTGGGCCAGGGAGTGTGCCGCAGATCTGCCGGTTCTTCGACTATCAACAATGCCTGCAGGCCGCGGCCGAGCTGCGCGGCAATTGCGTGGTCAATATCGACTATCCCGGCA
Source organism: Tardiphaga sp. 42S5 (assembly GCF_034044155.1). Classification (NCBI taxonomy): domain Bacteria; kingdom Pseudomonadati; phylum Pseudomonadota; class Alphaproteobacteria; order Hyphomicrobiales; family Nitrobacteraceae; genus Tardiphaga; species Tardiphaga sp. 42S5. Next base: position 3,374,613 of record NZ_CP139027.1, read on the forward strand.
AGATCACCGGAGCGCCGGGAGCGGCGTGGTCGCAGTCGCTACGATAGCCAGTGCGTTGATCGCGTGGACAAAATTCCGATTTAAGGACTAAATTCAAATTATAGGATTTTTAGCCTTGACAGCGTTGCGCTGTCGAAGTAGGTTTGCGGCATGCTCCACAATTGGGTTCGCAGGAAACGCCGCTGTTGATTGGCGGCGAAGCTGCGCCGTCGCTGTTCAACCCGATGTGGCAGTGAATACCCGGAACATCGATCCAAATCCCGCGTTGCTTTCCATACGGTGCCGCAAGGAATCTCATCGGCATCCAACAGCAAGCGAAACGAGGGTGCCATGATAATCAGGAATTCGGCAACCAAGCAAAAAGAGCAGATCGTCGAATCCGCGACGGAGGCACGCCAGGCCGAACCGGGCCCGTCGATCCTCGCGCTTTTGGCGATCAGCCTCGGCCTCGCTGTGTTGATCCTCGGCGTGGTCTGGTTTGTGTTCTTCAGGACGTGATCGGTTTCGGCGATTCGCCGGTCAGTTTCCGTCCGTCCGGCACGATCGACTGACAACAGCAACGAGTTCCCAACATGGTCAGAAAGCCAATAACCCGCCCGGCGAGAAAGCCGGCGCGGGCTGCTGTCGTTGTGAAGGCCGCGCGGAAACCAAGGGCGGCGAAGAAGAGCTCCAAGAACTCGAAAGTAAAGAATTCACAGAAAACATGGAGCGCCGTTGACCCGGCCACCATGGAAGCAGCCGCTGAAAAAATCCGGGCCAGCGTGGCGGCCCGGAAGAGGACGATTGCGGCAACGACAATCTTCGCCGGACCGGGGAGGCCGAAACCAGCATCCGCTGCTGAAGTTGATATACCTCCAACTCAAATCAAGAAGCGACCGGCCGCAATGAAAGCTGTTACCAAGAAGCGGTCCAGCGCTCCGCGTGCAAGACGGCGAACGGCCGTCGATCGGTTCAATGATTTGCCGCCTGATGCGCCGCTGACCGATCGCGTTACCCATGCCATCGAACGCGAACTCGATTCGATCCAGAAGATCGTTGGTCGCCGGCGCTTGAATGAAGCGTTGCGCACAGAGGCCGAGCGCCGCGCCCGCACGCTGGCTTCCCTGGCGCGCACATTGACCGAACTGAAGAAAGTGCAGGGCGGCAACGAACAGAGGCCCGCCGAAGATGACGACCGCCCCCGAGACCTCGACGAACTCCGTCGACGCATTGCTGAACGTCTTGCAAGACGGCCTGGCGGGCGACCGCCAATTCCTGTCGACGGGAATGACGCAGGGCGAGAGAGGCTTCCTGAGTGAGTGCTGGAATGTCTTCGCGCATGCGCATCAGGTGCCGCCTGACATCGCGCCGAATGGTGCGCCGTGGCTGACATGGCTCATGATTGGCGGACGAGGCGCAGGCAAGACACGCGCCGGTGCCGAATGGGTGCGTGCGCAGGCGCTCGGTCAGGCGCCACTAGCGCACGAAAAAGCCCGTCGCATTGCGCTTGTTGGCGAAACCGAACACGACGTGCGTGAAGTGATGATCGAGGGAGTGTCCGGGCTGCTCAGTGTCCATCCGGATCACGAGCGCCCGGTCTGGATGCCGTCACGCAAGCGGCTGGAATGGAGCAACGGCGCCGTCGCACAGGTGTTCTCGGCGGAAGATCCCGAGAGTCTGCGCGGCCCGCAATTCTCCTGCGCATGGTCCGACGAGATGGCGAAGTGGCGCTATGCGGAAGCTGCTTTCGATATGCTGCAATTCGGGCTGCGGCTCGGCAGCCAGCCGCGGCAGATGATCACCACGACGCCACGGCCGACGGCGTTGCTCAAACGCCTGATGGGCGATCCGACGACGGTGACGACGCGCGCGGCAACCGTGGTCAATGCATTCAATCTCGCGCCGACATTCTTGCAGAGTGTGATGGGCCGCTATGCTGGCACTCGGCTCGGCCGACAGGAGCTCGACGGCGAAATCATCGAGGATCGGCCTGACGCGCTGTGGTCGCGGGGGCTGCTCGAACGGTGCCGCGTGCGCGAGGCACCGCCGTTGCAGCGCATCGTCGTGGCGGTTGATCCGCCGGTGTCGTCCGGCAAGCGCGCAGACTGCTGCGGCATCGTTGCCGCGGGGATCGCCGAGGGCGGCATCGTCTATGTGCTGGCCGATGACACCGTATCGTCAGTGACGCCGACAGCCTGGGCCAACAAGGCCATCGCGCTGTGGCGCAAGCTGGAGGCCGACGCGCTGGTGGTGGAAGTCAACCAAGGCGGCGAGATGGTGCGCAGTGTGATCAACGAGGTGGACCACACCGTGCCGGTGACGCCGGTGCGCGCCTTGCGCGGCAAATGGCTGCGCGCCGAGCCGGTGGCGACCCTGTACGAGCAGGGCCGCGTCAAACATGTCGGCAGTTTTGCCGCGCTGGAAGACGAGATGTGCGACTTCGCAAGTTCGGGCCTGTCGTCTGGCCATTCGCCGGATCGTCTCGACGCCATGGTCTGGGCGGTCGCCTCGCTGGCGCTGGTGCCGCGCGGGGATGGGCCAAGGATCAGGGTGTTGTGACTTCGTGTCCCGTGCACAGTTGAATTGGATCATATCATGTTAGATCGCTTGAAAGCCTATCTGGCGGCGCCCGAAGCAAAGGCGTCGCGCACCGCGCGCGTGCTCGCATTTGAAGCGGGCGGGCGGGCGCGATGGACGCCGAAGGATTTTGCGGCGCTCGCCCGCGAGGGCTATCTCTCCAATGCTATCGTTCACCGTGCAGTCCGGCTGATCGCCGAAAATGCGGCGGCGTGCAGCTTCCTCGTTTTCGACCGCGCGCAGGAGCGCGAGGGGCATCCGCTGGCGCAGCTGCTGACGCGGCCGAACCCGCGGCAGGATGGCGGGGTGTTCTTCGAAACGCTCTATGCGCACCTGCTGCTCGCCGGCAATGCCTATGTCGAAGCCGTGACGCTCGACACGCAGGTGCGACAGCACGAGGTGCGGCAGCATGAGGTCCGTGAACTCTACGCGCTGCGGCCGGATCGCATGAAAGTCGTGCCCGGCAGCGATGGCTGGGCCGAGGCCTATGACTACAGCGTCGGCGGCCGCAGCGTACGCTTCGATCAGCAGGCGTCGGGCGTGCCGCCGATCCTGCATCTGACCTTCTTTCATCCGCTCGACGATCACTATGGTCTGGCGCCGATCGACGCGGCCGCGACCGCGCTCGACACCCACAACGCCTCGTCGAAATGGAACAAGGCGCTGCTCGACAATGCGGCGCGGCCGTCGGGGGCGCTGGTCTATGCGGGACCGGAGGGATCGGTGCTGTCCGAGCCGCAATTCGATCGCCTCAAGCGCGAACTCGAGGGCAATTATCAGGGCGCCGCCAATGCCGGGCGTCCGCTGCTGCTGGAAGGCGGGCTTGACTGGAAGGCGATGTCGCTGACGCCGAAGGACATGGATTTCCTCGACGCCAAGCACAATGCCGCGCGCGAGATTGCGCTGGCTTTCGGCGTGCCGCCGATGCTGCTGGGGATTCCCGGCGACAACACATTCGCGAATTTCCAGGAGGCCAACCGGGTGTTCTTCCGCCAGACCGTGCTGCCGCTGGCGGCACGCACCGGCAACGCGCTGGCGCAATGGCTGGCGCCCGCGTTCGGCGACGGCATTCGCATCGAGATCGACACCGACCGCGTGGATGCGCTCGCCGCCGATCGCACCGCGCTGTGGGAGCGCGTCAGCAGCGCGGACTTCCTGACGCTGAACGAGAAACGCGAAGCGGTAGGCTATGCGCCGGTGGAGGGCGGGGATCGGCTGGGTTGATTACTGCGGCGCGGATGCGCCGCTGTCCGAAGCCTGTGCAAGCGCCAGCGGCAGGCCGAGCGCCCTGGCACGGTCGCGGCGTTCGCTGGCATTCATTTCGTTTTCCTTCTGTTCGAAGGCAGCCAGTTCGCGCGCGACGATCCGCTTGAAGTCCTGCTTGGGCGTGTCGTGGCGGATTGACACATGATAAAGATTGCAAGTTGTGCTGGATCAATCGTGAGGGTGTAGTCTCGGTATCGCCTCCATGTTTTGCACGCATGAGCGCGTGTATGATGCCCGGCACGCCGCTGTGGAAAAATCGAATCAACACGATGGATCATTGCGATGCCTCTCACTTACGTCATCCCCGATCTGCACGGCCGGCGCGATCTGCTGGATCGCGCGCTGGCTGAGATAGAGACGCATCGGGCTGGTGAAAACGCCACGCTCATTGTGCTCGGCGACTATGTCGACAAGGGGCCGGACTCGCGCCGCGTCATTGCGCGGCTGCGGGCAGGGGTGGCGCCTAGCCTGCGGCTGGCGATGCTCAAGGGCAATCACGATGCGCTGATGGTCGCCGCGCTGCGCGGCGATGTGGCGATGGCGAACTGGATGACGAAAGGCGGCGATACCGCGCTGGCCTCCTATGGCGGCGACGTGGCCGATGTGCCGGTGCATGACATCGACTGGCTCGATGGCCGGCCGCTGTGGCACATCGATGCGCATCGCATCTATGTCCATGCCGGCGTCGATCCCGCGCTGCCGCTGGCGCAGCAGGATCCGGTATTGCTGATGACCAAGCGCTATGCGGATGATGACGCGTCCGGCCATGACGCAGGTGAGGGCGCGCGCCATGTGGTGCATGGCCATGACCGCCATGCCGATGGGCCGCTGCTGAAACAGGGCCGCAGCAATCTCGACACCTATGCCTGGAAGACAGGCCGGCTGGTGATCGGCGTGTTCGATGACGCGCTGCCGGGCGGGCCGGTAGAGCTGATCGAGATCACCGCGCCGCCGGCGCCTTGAGGCGGATATGACCTCTTGAACCAAAGACCGCGCCGCGACGCCTAACCGGCAACGCAACTGAACCGGCACGCTGGCATGTCCTCGATCATCGAAACCGTCGTCGAATTTTTTGCCGAACTCGTCTGGGGCTGGGTGACAGCGCGATGGCCATGGGTCGGGGACGCCGTAGGAGCGACCTGCCTCGTGGCCGGCGCGGTCGTGGCACTGTCGTCATCCGGCACTGAGCGCGTGCAGGCACTGGTGATCGGTGGTCTTGTCGGCATCGGTGCTGGTGGGTTGCTGCTGGTGTGGTTCTGGCGCCTGCGCCGCGCGGCGGCGACGCGGACGGAGTGATCGCCATGACTGTGACACCGGCGATGCTCGGCGCCACGACAGACTGAGGGGATGCACCGATGCCGGACTGGATCTTGCCGCTGCTGTTGATCGTCGCGATTCTGGCGTTTCTGTATCGCGCTTTCCTGCACACGCCGCGGGCTCCGCCCAGCGGCAGGAACCACGACGAAGGCGTGACCAATTACTGGGACGTCCACCGCGATCGCTAGGGATGTCGATGCGCGGCGCTGCAGGGCGCCCCGCCGGAGCGCCTGAGCGCTGTCACTTCCTGACATATTTGCGTGCCGTCAGCACCGGATCGATGCGCCTGGCTTCGGCGATGTCGCGGGCGCAGCCGGCGGTATCGCCGATCGCTTCCCGGGCAATGCCGCGCTGGATCAGCGACGACGCATCTTCGGGATCGAGGCGAAGGGCTTCGCTGAAATCGGCAATGGCGCGCGCAGGCTCGTTCTTGTTCTGCCAGGCGCTGCCGCGGCTCCAGAATGCGACGGCCTCCGCGGGATCGTGCCGGAGCGCGGCATCGGCATCGGCAATGGCGGCATCCGCATCGCCCGCCAGCAGATAGCCGACCGATCGGCTGACATACAGCATGGCCAGTTCGGCGCCGCGATAGTGATCGCGCGCGATGGCGTGGGTGCAGGCGGCAATGGCGCGGTCGTCGGTGTCGCCGATGCAGATGCCATAGTCGCCTGTCGGGCCTGTCGGTGTCGGCGTGGCGGCCGTGACCTGCGTCGCGCCGAGGCCGGCGATCAGCGCGGCCACAGCCAGCATGCGGAAGCGGGGCAGGCGCCGCGGCGGTGTCGCAGACATCATGGGCGCTCGGCAAAAGGGGCGGGACGGCGTTTCCCCTTGGTCGGCGGCATCGGCTGAAAGGTTCGACGGCACGCGTGAACGCGGCAGCGGATGCGCAAGCTAGATGGAAGTGACAATCGCCATGGATGACCTGATCCGAATCTTCACCGAGCGCGGCGACCTCGCGCATCTCGCTTTGTTTCTGTGGGCGAGCGTGGCCAGCGCCGCGGCTCTGTTCGCGCTGCGCGAACTCGCCGGCGCCTCGCGCCGCTTCGACGAATTCGTGCGCCAGCTCGCGCGCTTCAACCGCCGCGCACATCGCCGCCACCGCATGCGCGACGACACCGACGACATCTGAAAGGGATCATCCATGGACAGTCTGCACGACGTGATGCGTTCGATCCGCCCGGAGACCAAAGCGGGCAAGGATCATCTCAGCGTTTTCAAAGAATTTCTGGCGCATCTCGACCAGTTGCAACGCAAGGCGCTAGCTTCGAGGCCGCGGGTAAAGCCGGCGGCGCGACGGAAGCCGACGCGGCGCACGAAAGTGTAGTTCGCATTCTTTCTTTCCCTCTCCCCCAGCACGGCGAAGCCGTGCGCAGTGGGAGAGGGTGGATCGAATGCACATCGTGCATTCGAGACGGGAGAGGGCGCAACAAGCGACGTCGTATGTCGCGCCCCCTCTCCCTGACCCTCTCCCGCCAGACGCAGCTGCGCTGCGCCCGGGGGAGAGGGGACACTCCTGACATCGATTGTCGCTCTTCTTCCCCCGCATCCTGCGAGGCCGCCAATGCATGCCCCAACGCCATCCCCCCAGCCTTCCCCGGCGCGCCTCGCACTCACGCCGGACGGCGTGATCGAGGGCTATGCCTCGCTGTTTGGCGAGATCGACCAGGCGCGCGACATGGTGATGCCCGGCGCCTTCACGCAGACGTTGAAGCTGCGGGGCTTGCGAAAGATCCCGATGCTGTTCCAGCACGATCCGTCCGAGCCCGTGGGTGTCTGGCTCGAGATGAAGGAAGACCTGCGCGGCCTCTGGGCGCGGGGCCGGCTGATCCCGGATGTGGCACGCGCCCGCGAATTGCTGGCGCTGCTGCAGGCCGGCGCGGTGGACGGATTGTCGATCGGTTATCGCACCCAGCGTGGCCAGATCGAGCCGGAGACGCGGGTGCGCAAACTCTATCAGGTCGATCTCTGGGAAGTGTCCATCGTCACATTCCCGCTGCTGAACGGCGCGCGGGTGAGTGCCGTGAAGGAGCAGCCGATGTCGCGCCTGCGCGATCAGGCCGAGCGCGACTGGACCCAGCTCACCGGCCAACACGTCATCGACTCATGTCGCACCGATTTGAGCGGCGCCGCGGATGCACCGGCGCTGGTCATCCGGCGTGGGCGCAAAGCGGGCGGACCTGTCCAGGCCTGTTCGCTGCGCGCCCGCGCCGATCGCAAACGCGCGCTGCACGGCGTCGCCGCCCACGCCCGGTTCGCCGGGCGCTGAGGACAACGCGCCGCGCCGCGATGCGCGCTCAGAACAGTTTGTTGATCGTCGCCGTGATCGCCTGGGTCTGGGTCCGCGCGGCGGCGGTGCCGACCATGGTGCCCTGGTTGGTGGTGCCGCCGGTGCCGTTCGGATTGGTGAACGGGCTCGCATAGTTCGCGGTGTTGTTTTCGGTCATGGCGAACATGTAGTTCACATCCACGAACCAGGTCGGATCGAGGAAGTAGGTGGCGCCGACCATGGCGGCGCCACCTAGCACCCAGCTCTTGCTGGTCAGGTTGATCGGCGCGCCGGAGACGTCGGTGCGGTTACCGTTGAGGTCGGCGAAGCCGATCAGGCCGTTGAGGTCGGTGCGGACCCGGGTCAGCGTCGGGCCGGCGCCGAGATAGACGAAGCCGCGGTCGAACGCATGGCCGATGAAGGGCACGAACGTCATCTGGTGATCGATATGGATCTGGTAGGACTGCACCAGCGCGTTGCCGGTGAACGGCACCACCGTGCTCGTGCCGGTCGGCGTGAACGATCCCACCTGCGGCAGCAGCGCCGCGCGGATGTTGGAACTGGTGCCGAGATAGCTGTAGCCGAACTTGGCGCCCCACAGCCAGTCGCTTCCGGAGAAACGGGAGAAGTAGCCGCCCTGCGCCGAGAAGGCGATCTGCGCACGGTCGTCCGGATACAGCGTCGCCGGGCCGGCGGCCGATCCCGAGGAGGTCAGCACGCCGTTGGTGAAGACGTTCGACGTCCCCACCGCATAGACATTCTGGGTGCCGAAATCGACCGTATTGGCGCTGCCGCCGATGCCGACGAAGAAGCCGGAGTGCGGCACCCACGAGGTCTCGGCCGGCGGCAGCCGCGGCGCCTTGACGGTCACATCGGCCGCTTGCGCGGCTCCGGCCGCGACCAGGCCGGCGAGCATTCCAGTCATGGTGATGTTGCGCATGTCGTTCCCCCCTTTGCGGCGGGGGCGAATCCCCGCTTGCAGCAGCCTAGGCAGAGCGGGGAGGCGGGTCTGTGCGATTCCGCACAGTTCCGCCGCGTCCGAGACAAGTGACCTCGATCATCGCCAATCAACGCCGCGCGCGGCGCGTTCGCGTGCCCGATTTCCTCCAACGTTCACGAACCCCCACGGAGACCACACCATGACCTACGACATCACCGACGCTGCGCCCGAGCACAAGGCGGCCTTTGCGCTGCCGCATCGCGCGGATCGAGCGCGGGCGCGGCGACGTGCTGCTGGAGGAGAAGGTCGATCGCATCAACCAGGCGCTCGGCGCCGTGAGCGCCGGTGGCGCGTTTCGCCGCAAATCTGAAAACCGTCTGAGGACCTAGTGCAGCTCGTCGCGCGAAATCGGCAGGTGCAATTGCGCCGCGCGCTCCGCACGCTCTTTCCTGCGGAATTCACTTTCGCGCCGCTCGAAGGCGAGCATCTGTTCCTGCGCCTGCTGCAGGAACTGCTCGTATTTCGTCATCGGTGGTTGAGCGTGTTGCATCGCGTCGGCTCCGTGCCCTGTTATCATGCCGGGCGATAACACCAGACCCCGCCCGCGGGTTCACTGTTCCAGATCAAATTCGACGTCGCTCGCGGCAAGTTTCGCAGCCCCAACGGCGCGCGTCAACGCGCTGGCGCGGCTCTCTTCGCGTGACCCTGTTCCATCACCCCAATGACCCCCAATGGAGATCTGCCCATGAATTTCGACATCACCGATGCTGCCCCCGAACACAAAGCCGGCTTCCCGACCGTTCCGCGCGACGACTATGACGAGTTGCGTCAGACCTTCGAGGAATTCAAGGCCGCCAATGACGAACGGCTGGCTGTTATCGAGCACAAGCGCGGCGATGTGCTGCTGGAGGAGAAGGTCGATCGCATCAACCAGGCACTGGATGCGCATCAGCGCCGCCTCGATCAGTTGTCCCTGAAGGGCGCGCGGCCCGCACTTGCTGCGGACAGCGCCGCGCGCCCCCAACCGTCCGAACACAAGTCGGCTTTCGATGCCTATGTGCGATCCGGCGAGAGCGAAGGCCTGCGCCAGATCGAGACCAAGGCGATGTCGGTCGGCTCCAATACCGATGGCGGCTATCTGGTGCCGGTCGAACTGGACACCGTGATCGCCGAACGGCTCGCGATGATTTCGCCGATCCGCAGCATTTCCGGCGTCCGCCGGATCTCCAGCGGACTCTACAAGAAGCCGTTCATGACGGCGGGGCCGACCACCGGCTGGATCGGCGAAACGGCGGCGCGCCCGCAGACCAATGCGCCGACTTTCGATGTGCTGTCGTTTCCGGCGATGGAGCTCTACGCAATGCCCGCCGCGACATCGACGCTGCTCGACGATGCGGCCGTCAATCTCGACGACTGGCTGGCCGGGGAGATCGATCAGGTCTTCGCCGAGCAGGAAGGCATGGCCTTCGTCTCCGGCGACGGCGTCAACAAGCCGAAGGGATTTCTCAGCTATACGACCGTGGCCAATGCGTCGTGGAGCTGGGGCAATATCGGCACCATCGCCACCGGCGCGGCCGGCGCTTTCGCCGCGTCGAATCCGTCCGACAGTCTGGTCGATCTGATCTATGCGCTGAAGCCCGGCTACCGCCAGAACGCGACATTCGTGATGAACCGCCGCACCCAGGCGGCCATCCGCAAGTTCAAGGACTCCACCGGCGTCTATCTGTGGCAGCCGCCGGCCACTGCCTCGGGCCGCGCCAGCCTGATCGGCTTTCCGCTGGCCGATACCGAGGATATGCCGGACGTCGCCGCAGGCTCGCTCTCCATCGCCTTCGGCGATTTCCGCAGGGGATACCTGATCGTGGACCGCCAGGGCGTGCGGGTGCTGCGCGATCCCTATAGCGCCAAACCTTATGTGCTGTTCTACACGACCAAGCGCGTCGGCGGCGGCGTGCAGGACTTCGATGCGATCAAGCTGCTGAAGTTTGCGGTGAGCTGAGGGCGGGCGATCGGCGCGGGCGATGTGCCGTCGCCCGCCACTGCCTGGTTTAGCAATAGCGGTAGTTGCAGCCAAATTGCTGGCGGCCAACAAGCAGCTCCGGCGGCACACCATAGTGGCTGTAGTAATAGGAAACCTGCGGCGGGCCGAAATAGCGGTGAACCTGAATTGGAGCTCCGCCCGGGGACGAATAAGTGGTGACCTTGTCGAATGGCGGGGATTCGACGGCAAGGAAACGCCCGCCGCCAACAAGCGGTGCCGGCTCGACCACCTGACCTTGGCCATAGCGCGGAGTGCCCGAGAGATCGGCGGCTGCCGCCGGCAGCGTTATGGCAGCAGCGATGCAGGCGAAGACAAGCGGGCGCAGCACGACGGGCATTCCTTTTGATCGGCGCATCACTGCGCGAGAGCGATGGCGACGGTTGTGCGATGCATGTTTGCCAGAAAGAGCTTGTGTGAGGCTGATCTGACCTGCGCGGCGTGGACCGCAGATATGCTGGGTGTCGCCGCAGGCTCGCTGTCCATCGCCGTCGGCGATTTCCGCCGTGGCTACCTGATCGTGGACCGCCAGGGCGTGCGGTTGCTGCGCGATCCCACCAGCGCCAAGCCCTATCTGCTGTTCTACACGACCAAACGGGTTGGGGGCGGCGTGCAGGATTTCGAGGCGATCAAGCTGCTGAGATGGCGGCGAGCTGAGGGGCGCGTTCAGTTCGATCTTGATTAATCGGAGCCGGCCCTTGGGCCGGCTTTTTGTTTGGCCTCACCAACGGTCGGAACAACTCGCATGGACCTGCGCGAGAACGTTTATCTGCGGCATCAGCTGCAGCGCTTCATGCGGCCTGATGCGGCGCGCTACTTGAATCCGCACGCTGCGCGGTTTCTCAAACCGGGAAGTGAGAAGGCCGATGTCTATCCGGCGCTGGCGCGAAAGTATGAAGGTCAGCCGCGAATTCCGGAGGGGGAGGGCGGGGGGCAGTTCATGTTCGGGCGGGATCCTGACCGCACTGGAACCGGATCCGGGAGGCCGTATGTCATTGTCAATCAGCTCGAAGATCTCGGGGCTGGTGGAGACAATGACAGTGGAGATGCCTGGGAAAATGTGCAACTGGCAGGAGACCTTGGCGGGCCGACCGAAGAACCGCCGCAAATTCCCGACGACAAGCCCCCAAAAAGTTCGCAGCGCAACGCGGTTCTTCGCTCGATCGCGAGTTTTCTCGGCCGAAATAGCGGCCTGATTGCAGATGTTTTCATCGGTCTGATGAATGAAATCGAGTGGCTTGAAAGCTATCAGGACTTGATCCAAGCCGCTCGCGATCCGCCGAAAACTATGCGCGAGCTGCAGAATGCCGTTGGCAAGGGAAGGCGGGGTTACGATGATCACCACATCATTGAGCAGACAGCCGCAGAGCGATGGCGCCTGTCACGAAGCCAGATTGATGATCGATCGAATGTTGTCAGTATTCCGAGATTGAAGCACTATCAGATCACGGGATGGTACATGACCAAGAATGCCGACTTTGGCGGCCTTACGCCTCGCGAATATCTAAGCGACAAAAGCTTAGAGGAACGTCGGCGAGTAGGTCTAGACACACTGGAGCTGTTCAAGGTTTTGCAGCGATGAAGCGGATAGCACTTACTGAGATGTCCACGGCTGATCTGGTGAAATCGTTCGCTGAAATTGTGGTGGCGCAGGACGAAGCCAGTCTTGGCGGTCAAATAGAAAAGTTCAACCGTCTCTTCGACAACATGATGGATGTCTCAAATGAACTGAAGCGCAGAAAGGGCGATCAGCGCATTCTGCTGCTCGATCTTTTCAAGCATCCAAACGTCCAGGTGCGCTTGCAGGCCGCCAAACTCACGCTTGCGGTTGCACCTGGCCAAGCGCGAGCTCAACTTGAGGAGATCGTACAATTGCAATGGTTTCCGCAGTCAGGGGATGCAGGCATGTCGCTCCGAAACTTAGATCTTGGTGTTTTTAAGCCGGTATAATTGCCGTTGCTGGCCTACGTCCGCACGGAACCATTCTCCCGCTGCCGTCGTTACCTCCATTCATGCAAGTTCCGGGAGAACGACAATGAGACTGACCGAACGCGTCGCGTGTGCGGCCGTGATTGCCGTGCTGGGGACCTTTGCAGGATCGGCGGCCCAGGCTGACCAGACTTTCACGGGGGTCGTCACCATCCTCGATCGCACCACCAGCGAAGTGGTGATCAAGCAGGCGCCGGCTGGCGAGACCGTCGGCGCGAATACGCCGGGCGCGGTGGAGAAATTCAGGCTGCGCACGGTTCCGGAGTCGCTGCATGCCGGCGAGCGCGTCACGGTGACCTATACCGAGAGCAATGGTGTCAAGACGATCAGCAATGTGACGGAGAAGAAGGACTAGCCGATACGGGCGCATGGGCTGCTGCCGCAGGGGATGCTGCTGCGTGGGTGACATGCGCCCGGAATTGCTGGTGCGGACAGGTTCAATCCTTCAGCACGAACTTCTTGCGCAGTTCCACGGCCACTTCGTCGGCGAGCTGCTGCGCATAGGTGGCGTGTTTCGGCGCGGTGATGACCATCGGCCGCCAGCCGAGCAGGGCATCCCTGCGTACCGACACATAGACGCCGCCGACAACAATGCGCTGGGCGATCATTTCCTCAAGTTCGGCTTCGGTCTTTTCTTCTTTTCCCATAACCGGCTTCCCGTGATGCTCTGAAGCACCCCTCTAGCTAGGGAGGCATTTCGGAAATGCAGTTCACAAGAATGAGAGACGCCACTATCACAATGTCGCAGGCAATGCTGTCGCATGACAATGCTGTTGCATGACAATGCTGCCGCAGGAAAACGCTGTCGCAGTCTGAAACCTCCGCGGCCGCCGCGCCTGTTCCGCGCGGCGCTCAGCAATAGCCGTAATAGCCGCAGCCATAGGGCGCGCGGCTGAAGATCGTCTCCGACGGGGTGCCGTAATAGTTGCGGTAATAATAGGAATTCGGCTTGCCGTAATAGCCGTGCACGATGGAGGGGATGTATACCTCCGGCGCATATTGCACGATCGGCTCTTCCATCGGCCGTTCGTCCTTGACCACCACCACGCGGCGGCTCTTCACCACCGGCTCGTCGAACAGGCGGCCGATGCGGCCCTGGCCGGCCATGTCGGCGGCCTGCGCGCCCGCGATCAGGGCAGCGGTTGAAATGGCCACGGAAACGGCGGGGATGAGCAGGCGCAGCATGCGGGATGTCTCCATGATTCGCGGATCATAGCGGAGAACCTTTCACGGAACTTAACGACACCTGCCTTGCGCGGCGCTTGCTTGCGCAGCGTTGCCTGAATGGCGCCTGCGATCAGAGCGGCGTGCCCCAGGCGCGTGCCGTCTGCAGGATCCAGTCGCGATACAGCGTCAGCGGCGTCACGCCGGTGAGGCCGCCGCAGCCGGCACTGCTCTTGGCGCCGGTGGACCACGACACCACGCCGATCACGATGTTGCGGCCATTTTGCTGCTGCAGCACGGGCCCGCCGCTGTCGCCGGTGCAGGCGCCGAGGCCGTCGCGCGTGTTGTCGGTCGCGGGATCGACCAGTCTTATCTGCAGCTTGCCGGGATGGCTGGTGGAGGTGAGCTGCGCCGCGCGCACGGTGCCGCCGCTCTTGCCGTCGCCGCGCGCGGCGACGCCGATGCCGGCCACGAGATAATTCTGCCCGGCGGCGAAGGGCTCGGTGGGCACGCCGAGCGGCAGCGCGGTCTTGCCGGGCAGCGGATCTGCGAGCTGCAGCAGCGCCACATCGGCGCTGGCGCGATGCGCCTTGATGCCTTCCGCATTGAACTGGGGATGATCGGCGACGCGCTTCACCGCCAGCAATTGCGGCTGCCGCTGGGCGTCATAGAGCACGATCTTGTAACTGGCGCCGGGCGTCACGCAATGCGCCGCCGACAGCACCAAAGTCGGCGCGATCAGCGCGCCGGAACAGAAATTGCCGCGCGAGCCGACAATGGTGATCACCGCGCGGCCGATCTCGTCATCGCGCACGCTGGCGCCGCCGACCAGCGCGGAAGCGGGAATTGAGATGAGCGATGCAAGCGCAATGCTGGCAATGGCGAGAGAACGAATGACGGCGCGTGAGCGCCGCGGCGTGCGGGAACCTGTCTGAATCATGGCGGGGATGTCAGCCCCGCGGACCCGCGATGTCAATTCCTTGAATGGTCACACGAGCCTCCCGGAGATCCCCATGTCCGCCCTTCTGCTGGTGCCCCCGGCAAGCGAACCGCTGTCGCTTGCCGAGGCCAGACAATTTCTGCGTGTCGAGCACGCCGACGATGACGCTGTTATCACCGCGCTGATCGCCGCCGCCCGCGCGCATGTGGAAGCGCTGACACGCCGTGCGCTGCTGACGCAGACCTGGCGGTTCATGCTGGATGCATGGCCGGCGAACGGGCGGTTCACGCCGCGCATCGGTCCGCTCAAGACGCTGCTCGTCGCGCGGGTGTTCGATGCGAGTGGCGTCGCGCAGGCGCTGGATGTCGAGAGTTTTGTCGCCGATAGCGCTGCGCATGTCATCGCGGCGCCGTGCTGGGCACTGCCCGCACCGGGGCGCGCTGTCGCCGGCATCGAGCTCGATGTGATCTGCGGCTTCGGCGCACTGGCGAGCGAGGTGCCGGTGGATCTCCTTCATGCGCTGAAGATCCTGCTGGCGCATTGGTATGACAATCGTGGCCTCGCGGCGAGCGGCGGCGGCGCCGCGATGCAGCCGGCTGGTCTGCACGCGCTGACCGCGCCGTATCGGGGGCTGTCGCTATGATTGATCCCGGACGGTTGAAGACACGCCTGGTGATCGAGGCGCCCATCGAGGCCGATGACGGGCAGGGCGGCGTTACGCGCAATTACAGCGCCGTCGCCACGGTCTGGGCCGCCGTACTGCCGGCGCGCATGACGCACGCGGTCGAGGCCGATGCCGACGGCGCGCTGGTGCATCTGCGCATCATTTTGCGCAGCGGCTTTGCGCTGACCCTGCGGCATCGCTTCATCGACGCCGCGAAAATCTATCGCATCACTGCGCTGCGCGAGATCGATGAGCGCCGGTTCGTCGAGATCGACGCCGAATGGCGCATCGACTGACGTTTTTCCTTACGCGTTTTCTTCACGCGAACCGGCATCCACTTCGCTCGAAAACGCTTTGCTCTCGAGGATCATCCCATGCCCGCAGCACACGTCGCCTTGCGCGCGGCGATCTTTGATGCGCTCAAGGCGGACACGGCGCTGGATTTCGCGCTCGGTGGTCACCGCGTTTATGACGAGCCGCCTGCCAATGTGGCGTTTCCCTATGTCACGCTCGGCGATGCGCGCATCGTCGATGTCTCCGCCGATGACGGCAATGTGCAGGAGCATCAGCTCACGCTGCATGCCTGGTCGCGGCAGGGCGGCCACAGGGAGGCGCATGTCATCACCGGCGCGCTGCTGCAGGCGCTGGACGACGCGCCGCTGACGCCGGATGGCCATCGGCTGGTCAATCTGCGCTTTGCCATCGCCGATATCCGGCGCGAGGCCGATGGCCGGACCTATCACGCCGTGGTGCGGTTTCGCGCGATCACGGAACCAGAGGATTAAAGGGAGCACGCGATGGGCGCACAGAAGGGCAAGGATCTGCTGATCAAGATCCATAACGGCACGGCATTCGTCACGGTGGCGGGCCTGCGCAGCCGGCGCATCGCCTTCAATGCGGAGATCGTCGACATCACCCATGCGGAGTCCGTGGATCGCTGGCGCGAGCTGCTGGCCGGCGCCGGCGTGCGGCGCGCCTCGATCTCCGGCCGCGGGCTGTTCAAGGACGGCGCCTCCGACGCCTTGGTGCGGCAATCGTTCTTCGACGGCACGATCAATAACTGTCAGGTGCTGGTACCGGATTTCGGCACCATCACGGGCCTGTTCCAGATCGCCAGTCTGGAATTTGCAGGGGAACACAATGGCGAAGTGAGCTTCGATCTCGCGTTGGAGTCCGCGGGCGCGCTGACCTTTGCCGCAGTGTGAGGAGCAAGAGCGCTCTCTGCTTTTCCCTCCCCCCTTGCGGGGGAGGGGCAGGGAGGGGGGTGACAACAAGCGCTGTCGCCCGGCGTTACCCCCCTCTCCAACTCTCCCCCGCAAGGGGGGAGAGGGCCTGCACAGCCTGCGGCGCCCGCGTCGCCAAATTGTCAGGAAAGATCATCATGCCCAACAGATTGCGCGGCGAGATCGCCGCCGAACTCGGCGGGCGCAGCCGCAACCTGGTGCTGACGCTCGGGGCGCTGGCGGAGCTGGAGAGCGCATTCGGCGCCGACGATCTCGCGGCACTCGCCGAACGTTTCGGCTCTGGGCGGATGTCGGCGCGCGATCTCATCCGCATCATCGGCGCCGGATTGCGCGGGGCGGGGGAGGCCATCAGCGACGACGAGGTCGCGGCCATGACCGTGCCGGGCGGCGCGGCGGGATTTGTCGGCATCGCCGCCGAACTGATATCGGCGACCTTCGCCGACACATCGCAGGCCGCGCGATGACAGCGCCCGCGCCATTTCCGCCCCCGTTTCCTTGGGCCGAGGCGATGCAATTCGGCTTCGGCGTGCTGCGGCTGTCGCCCGATGCGTTCTGGCGCATGACGCCGCGTGAACTGGCGCATGCCATCGCGGCGGTGCGCGGCCCTGTATCCACGCCGATGGATCGCGGCGCGCTCGACGCACTGATGAAACAGTTTCCGGATTCCGGGGAGCTTCTCCATGAGTGACACCAGTGACCTCTCCGCGGCGTCGAGCACGCTCGACAGCATGACCACGAAGACCGCCGGCCTGACATCCGCCGCGACGACGTTCTCGAAAGTCATGACCCAGGCCTTTTCGAGTTCGGTCGCGTCGGGCCAGAAGTTCGACGACGTGCTGAAGTCGCTGGCGCTGAAAATGTCCGACCTGGCGACGAAATCGGCGCTGCAGGCCGGCGCGGGCGCCATGTCATCGAGCATTTCCTCGCTGGTCTCGAGCCTGTTCGGCGGCGCGGGCAAGGCTGGTGTCAGCAGTCCGGTGAAGGCGTTCGCGTCGGGCGGCGTAATCGGCATGCCCAGCTATTTCCCGATGCCCGGCGGCGGCACGGGTCTGGCCGGCGAGTCCGGACCGGAAGCGATCATGCCGCTGCAACGTGCCGCGGATGGCAGCCTCGGTGTCGCCACGCAGGGCGGTGGCAACACCATCCATGTGCAGATCGCGACGCCGGATCTCGACGGCTTCCGTCGTTCGGAGAGCTATGTCACCGGCCAGATCGCGCGGGCGGTGGCCCGCGGGCAGCGCAGTCTGTGATGGATAGCGTGCGATCTGCTTACCCTCCCCTGGAGGGGGAGGGTCGTCACGTGCGCAGCGCGTGACGGGGTGGGGTGACTGTTCATCGACGGTACTTGTGGCTTTACCCCACCCCGTCTCTCATCGCGCTTCGCGCGCTGATCGTCGACCTTCCCCCTCCAGGGGAGGGTGAAGGAAGAGTCTCATGACGGTCTTTCACGACATCCTGTTTCCGCTCGATATCGCGCTGAAAAGCGCAGGCGGACCGGAGCGGCGCACGGAGATCGTGTCGTTCGGCTCCGGGCGCGAGGAGCGTAACGCACGCTGGGCGCATTCGCGGCGCCGCTACGATGCAGGCTATGGCATCAGGACGCTGGCGGCATTGCAGAGCGTGGTGGCGTTCTTCGAGGAACGGCGCGGGCGGCTGCACGGCTTTCGCTGGCGCGACCGGCTCGATCAGGCCTCGAACATCTCGGGCGGCGCGATCTCGCCCCGCGATCAGGGCATCGGCATCGGTGACGGTGTGACCGCCTCGTTTCAGTTGATGAAGACCTATGGCAGCGCTTTTGCGCCGTATCAGCGGCCGATCGCCAAGCCCGTCGATGGCAGCGTGCGGATCGCCGTTGGCGGCGACGAGATCGTGGGCAGTGCCTTCAGCTGCGACGTGACGACGGGGCTCGTGACATTCGCCAGCGGGCACATTCCGGCGGCGGGGGCCGCGATCACCGCCGGCTTCCAGTTCGATGTGCCCGTGCGTTTCGATACCGACTATCTCGAAGTCGATCTGTCGGCCTTCGCCGCCGGTGCAATCCCGAAAATTCCGCTGGTGGAAATCCGGATATGAGAACGATCCCCGCAGCCCTGCAGGCCAAACTGGATTCCGGCGTCACCACACTGGCGCAGGTCTGGAAGCTGACGCGGCGCGATGGCGTCATTGCGGGCTTCACCGATCATGACTGCGATCTCGTCATCGGCGGCGTCACCTATCGCGCCGGCACCGGGCTCGCGGCTTCCGAAGCCACGAGCCGTTTTGACCTGTCGGTGGACGGCGGCGATATCGCCGGTGCGCTGGACGACGACATCCTCACCGACGCGGATCTCGCGGCGGGGCGTTACGATGCCGCGCAGGTGGAGACCTGGCTGGTGGACTGGAGCGATGTGACGCTGCGCGTGCTCACGGCTCGCGGCACGCTAGGCGAAGTGAAGCGCGAAGGCACTGCATTCATCGCCGAATTGCGCGGGCTTGCTGCGCTGCTGTCGCAGGAGAGCGGGCGGCTTTATACGGCACGGTGCGGCGCCGACCTCGGCGATGGCAAATGCCGCATCAATCTCGCAGGCTGGCAAGGCACTGGTGCGGTCGAGGCGCTCGAAGGCGTGTCGATGTTTTCCGCGAGTGGCCTCGGTGCCTTCGCAGATGATCTGTTCACCGCGGGGCGTCTGACATGGACGAGCGGCGGCAATGCCGGACTCGCCATGGAAGTAAAGCAGCATCGCGTCACGCCGGGCCATGTGCGACTGTCGCTGTGGCAAGCCATGGCGGAGCCGATAGCAGCCGGCGATGCATTCACCGTCACGGCCGGCTGCGACAAGACTCGGGCGACCTGCCGCGATCGCTTCGGCAATGTCGATAATTTCCGCGGCTTCCCTGATATCCCCGGCAACGACTTCGTCATGAGCTATCCGACGCCCGGGATGGGTGGGGGATAAGTGCGATCAATCCGTCCCCTGAGGGATGGCGTGTGGATCCCATGTGATGCGGTGGGATCGATTCGTTGCAGGGCGATGGAGTAGACGATCACGAAACAGGCGATTGCGGCGGCGTAGAGCAGACGTTCGAGTAATGCCATCGGTGGTCCATCCGGATGAGAGACACGCTTGTCGAAGCGAGCCGGGCGGCCATCGGCCAGAACGGAGTCATTGACATTATTTGCAACTATCTCTCGGGAAGGTGAGCATGCACCTTTGCAGGCGTGCATGTGCCGGCACATCGAGGATGCGTGATTGGAAAATTATGTGGCTCCGGCGGCGATGTCGTTGCCGAACGCGCAGAAGCCGTGTTTCAGCGTGCGAAATATTTTCCGGATGATGCGCGGAATAAATCGCAACTACGGACGCGCATTAATCCATCCCTGACAGCAAAATAACGGCGCTTGCGGCGCCGTCATTTGAACCAGGGCGTGGACTCATTGGACGTCCATATCCAGTGCGTGTTCCTCCTGTGATATTAATGACGCAGTCGGCCGAATATGGCGGCGAGCCTTGTCGGATGACCGATATTGGTTGGACTCCGCGATGTTTCCCCCCACTAACCTGTTTGCACAGAACCCCGCTTAACGGGTCCAAGCACGACGGGCGCCGCAAAGGCGCAACGGAATTTCAGACGTCGCTATTTGGGCTGCGGGGAGATTTGTTTGTCTTATTTTGTAGCGTCTGAAGGCGCGCTGGAAACCGGTGCGGCCGTTGTTGCGCGCAAGCGATCGCATAGCCGCTTTGCGGCGCTGACCTTGGCCGTCTTGTCCAACCGCCTGCTGGGCACCAGCTCCATGGTGGCGCTCGGACTGGTCCTGGCAACATCGACGCCATCGCGCGCCACCGATTGGACCGGCGGCACCTCAACCGACTGGTTCATCGGCACCAACTGGTCGGCCGGCGTTCCAACCAGCGCGGTCGACGCGAATATCGACACCGTCGCGCCCAATGCCACAGTGGTCGGAGCGGCCGGCGCGCAGGCGCGTGTTCTCTGGGTCGGCATTTCCGGCACCGGCACGCTGACGATCCAGAACGGCGGCACGATGAGTAACTCCATCTTGGGCGTTCTCGGCCACATTGCGGGCTCGACCGGCACCGCGACGGTTGATGGCGTCGGCTCGGCCTGGACCAATTCCGGCGACCTCTATCTCGGCAATTTCGGAACCGGCACGCTGACGATCCGGAACGGCGGCGCGGTGAGCAACGGCATCAGCTATGTCGGCTACCGTGTCGGCTCGACCGGCACCGCGACGGTTGATGGCGCCGGCTCGTCCTGGGCCAATTCCACTAACCTCTTTGTCGGCTATTACGGCACCGGCACGCTGACGATCCAGAACGGCGGCGCGGTGAGCAACATCGACGGCGTTCTCGGCAACAATGTCGGCTCGACCGGCACCGCGACGGTTGATGGCACCGGCTCGGCCTGGACCAATTCCGGCGACCTCTATGTCGGCCGTTCCGGCACCGGCACGCTGACGATCCAGAACGGCGGCGCGGTGAGCAACGCCGGCATCGGCTATCTCGGCTTCACTGCCGGCTCGACCGGCACCGCGACGGTTGATGGTGCCGGCTCGGCCTGGACCAGCTCCAGCACTCTCAATGTCGGCTATTCCGGCGCCGGCACGCTGACGATCCAGAACGGCGGCGCGGTGAGCAACGTCGTCGGCGTTCTCGGCTTCAATGCGGGCTCGACCGGCACCGCGACGGTGGATGGCGCCGGCTCGGCCTGGACCAATTCCGGCGACCTCTATGTCGGCCGTTCCGGCACCGGCACGCTGACGATCCAGAACGGCGGCGCGGTGAGCAGCGATGTCGGCTATCTCGGCGCCACTGCCGGCTCGACCGGCACCGCGACGGTTGATGGCGCCGGCTCGGCCTGGACCAATTCCGGCAATATCTACGTCGGCGAATCTGGCACCGGTACGCTGACGATCCGGAACGGCGGCGCGGTGAGCAGCCCCGGCGTCGCCTTTATCGGCGAACTTGCCGGCTCGACCGGCACCGTAACGGTTGATGGCGCCGGGTCGTCCTTCACCAATTCCGGCCTCATTATCGGCTCTTTCGGCACCGGCACGCTGACGATCCAGAACGGCGGCACGGTGAGCAGCGCCGCCGGCTATGTCGGCAGCAATAACCTCTCGACCGGCACCGTGACGGTTGATGGCGCCGGGTCGTCCTGGACCAGTTCCGGCACGCTCTATGTCGGCAATTCCGGCACCGGCACGCTGACGATCGCCAATGGCGGCACCGTCTCGACGGCTTCGGGCACGCGGATCGCCGCTTTGGCCGGCTCGACCGGCACGCTCAATATCGGCGCCGCCTCCGGTCTGGCCGCGGTCGCGCCGGGCACGCTGACCACACCCTCGGTCGCGTTCGGGGCAGGCACCGGCCGCATCGTCTTCAACCACACCGCCTCGAACTACAACTTCGCCCCGATTATCTCCGGCGCGGGGTCTGTGGCGGTGGAGAACGGCACCACCATCCTGACCGCGACCAACACCTATAGCGGGGCCACCACGGTCAATGGCGGCACGCTGGCGGTCAATGGCTCCATCGCCAATTCGGCGGTGACGGTCAATGCCGGTGGCACGCTCGGCGGCAACGGCACCGTCGGCGGTGCTACCATCAACGGCGGCGGCGTGCTCGCGCCCGGCAATTCGATCGGCACGCTGACGGTCGGCGGCAATCTCGCGTTCGGCGCAGGCGGCATCTACCGCGTCGAGGTCTCGCCATCGGCCGCTGACCGCACCAATGTCGCGGGCATCGCGAGCCTGACCGGCGGCACCGTGCAGGCGAGCTTCCTGCCCGGAACCTATGTCAGCAAGAGCTACACCATCCTGTCGGCGGCCGGCGGCCTCGGCGGCACCACCTTCAGCGGCGTAAGCGGCAGCATGCCCGCTTTCAACCTCGGCCTGAGCTACACGTCGACCGACGTGGTGTTAAACCTCTTGGCGTCGCTCGGCGCGGGCACCTCGCTGCTGGGCAATTCGCAGACCGTCGCATCCACGCTCAACAATTTCTTCAACAATGGCGGCGCGCTGCCGCCAGCCTTTGTCGCGCTGTTTGGTCTCAACGGCAGCAATCTCTCATCCGCGCTGTCACAGGTATCGGGCGAGACCGCCACCGGCTCGCAGCAGACGACCTTCAGTGCGATGAACCAGTTCATGGGCGTGATGACCGATCCCTTTATCGACGGTCGCGGCGATCCGGTTTCAGCGGGATCGTCCGTGGGCGCATCGGCCTATGCCGAGCAGGACAAGCCGCGCTCCGCCACAGCGCGCGACGCCTATGCGATGTTCACCAAGGCGCCCGTTATGGCCGATCCGTTCGCGCAGCGCTGGAGCGTGTGGGCGGCAGGCTATGGCGGCTCGCAGACCACGAACGGCAACACGACACTCGGCTCCAACAACACGACCAGCCGCATTGCAGGCATCGCGGTCGGAGCCGACTACCGTATCTCGCCGAATACGCTGGCAGGCTTTGCGCTGGCGGGCGGTGGTACGACCTTCAGCACCGTCAATGGCGGTTCTGGCCGATCCGATATGTTCCAGGCCGGCGCCTTCATCCGGCACAATGCGGGTGCGGCGTATCTCTCCGGCGCGCTGGCCTATGGCTGGCAGGACATCACCACCAACCGCACCGTGACGGTGGCCGGTATCGATCAGTTGCGCGCGCAGTTCAACGCCAATGCCTTCTCGGGTCGCGTCGAAGGCGGCTATCGCTTTGTCAGCCCGTGGATGGGCGGCATCGGCATCGGCATCACGCCCTACGCAGCAGGACAGTTCACCACCTTCGATCTGCCGGCCTATGCCGAGCAGGCGGTCACCGGCGTCAACACCTTTGCGCTGGCCTACGCATCAAAGAGCGTCACCGATACGCGCAGCGAACTCGGCCTGCGCAGCGACAAATCATATGCGATGCCGGACGGAATCGTCACGCTGCGGGGGCGCCTGGCATGGGCGCATGGTTTCAACCCCGGCCGCAATATCGGTGCGACGTTCCAGACGCTGCCGGGTGCATCCTTTGTCGTTGGCGGCGCCGCGCAGGCCAGCGACTCTGCACTCGTCACCGCCTCCGTCGAAAAGAAATGGCTGAGCGGCTGGTCCGCCGCCAGCACCTTCGAGGGCGAGTTCTCTCAGGTCACCAAGAGCTACGCCGGCAAGGGCGTGGTGCGGTATGCGTGGTGAGGTGACGACTTCCGGTCTTGGCACTTTTCGGAAGTGCCGTAATGTCCGACTTGATTCCGGAATGCGCACCAAAGCGGACGTCCACCGACTACCCTGAATTGAGTTCGCGACATAGTTCCTGATAATGGGCGGACGATTGCAACCCGACCCGATGGGCCTCAGTCGGCGTACAGCAGGGCTCCGGTTGTTTCATAATTGCGTCGGAGGCTATGGCGGCGATCCGTTTGTCCAACGCCGGGTAGGGGTGGGATGAGCGGGTGAGCGAGTGGCCGATATGCGGGAGCTCACCGCACATGTCGCCTGCAGTCATCGCGGAGGAAGTTTCGGTTTCGATCAGGAGGGCGTTTCGGGCAGGGCCTGGCGCCATACATTGTTGCTCACTTGCCGCCAGTGACATCGAGGAACGTGCCGGTGACGAAGGACGCCTCGGCGCTTGCCAGCCACAGGATCGCCCGCGCAACCTCTTCAGGCTGACCGCCTCTGCCCATCGGGATCGAGTCTTTGACGCGATCCACCCGTCCGGGTTCTCCGCCGCTGGCATGCATGTCAGTGTAGATGTGCCCGGGGCGAATGCAGTTGACGCGTATGCCATCCCGCGCGACTTCCTTGGCGAAGCCGGTGGTGAATGTCTCAACGGCGCCCTTCGATGCAGCGTAGTCGATATATTCGCCTGGGCTGCCGAGCCGGGCCGATGCCGACGAGATGTTGATCACAGAGCCGCCCCGTCCGTTGTGACGATACGACATGCGCTTCACTGCCTGCTGGGCACAGAGGATAGGGCCAATCGCGTTGACGGCGAAGATGCGCTGCATCCGCTCGAATCCGAGATCCTCCAGCCGGGACTGTCGCGCGAGCATCGCGGCGTTGTTCACCAGCACGTCGATCCGGCCGAACACACGGTCGATCTCGGCGAATAGCTGGGCGACCTGCTCTGGATCCGAGCTATCTGCGCGCACGGGTAAAGCCCGACGCCCCGCAGCTTCGACATCAGCCGCCACCGCAAGGGCGGCAGACTCGTTGGAGACGAAGCTGATCGCCACATCGTAACCTTGCGCGGCAGCAAGCCGCGCCGTCGCGGCGCCTACGCCACGACTTCCACCCGTTATCAGAATGAGCGGCGTCTGCGAGACTGTATCCATCTGACGAACCTTCATGTGATGGTGAAATAATAATCTAGGGCTGTCCGGATGAGTGCGATGCCAGACCGATTTCGACGTCATCGCTCAGATGCCTTGAGAGTGGGATCATGAACGGGCAGATCGCCAGCGCCGTCATTGCGGTCGCGGCTGTTGCCATTGCAGGTCCGAACGCGTCGCCCAGAAAACCATAGAGAACCGGGGCACCGGCGCCCGCGCCGATGGTGCCGGTATAAAACAGGGCGAAGGCACGCGCAGTGCGATGGGGCGGGGTCAGTTCGGGAACCGTTCCATACAGCACCGATGACGTGCCATTGAGCATCACCCCCAGCGCCGGCAGAACGACAATAACCGGGATGAGTGGCAGCACTAAAACGCTGAGGATCAGAAGCGCAGTGGCAGCTTCGGTGAAGAGAACGGTGCGCCGGGTGCCGATCCTGTCGCCAAGCCAGCCGCAAGCGAACTTGCCGGCGGCTCCGCCGATGAAGAGAAGTGCCAGAGCAAAACCGCTGGTGGGAAGCGAGGCTCCTTTTTCAATCAGGAGAAATGGCAGAAAGGTGAGAAAGCCCATTCTGACGGCGCTATCGAGCATTCCGATCGCCAGGAGCCAATAGAATCCGCCCCGACTTCGACCGCTCTTGCTGGATCGTTCCTTCGGATCTGCTGCATGCCCGATGCCCACGGCCGGCATCCACACCGCCATGGCGACAGACACGGCGATGCCGGCGATAGCGAGCGCAAATACGGCATGGCGCCAGGCGATGGTGACAAGCAGCAGAGACATCAGCGCCGGGATGGCCGCCTTTCCGAGATCGCCTGTGAAATTGTAGATGCCGAGTGGCCTGCGCGCAGCGCGCCCATAAGCCCGTGAAACGGCGGCGGACGCCAGAGGGTGTTGGGTGCTCGAACCTGCGCCTGCCAATGCGAGCGCAAAGCTCAGTCCGACGATGCCACCGGAGATGCCCGCGAGAGCGTAGCCCAACGCCGATAGCGCCGTGCCGCAGCAGAGAATGAGTTTGGCATCGATCCGCTCCGCCAGATGCCCTGCCGGAATCTGCAGACATGCCATGGTGCCGGAATAAAGACCGCGAAAGATCGCAAGGACGCTATAGCTCAGCGCAAACTCGGTCTGCCAGATCGGCAGCAATACATAGATCGCGTCCGTGAAGCCGTCGTGCAACGCGTGGTTGAGCCCGGTCAGCGCAAGCGTTCGTGCGGCGCGTGTCCGGTTCGCAGGAGCCGTAGTGGTGGATGCCGTGGTCTCGTGGTGGGTCATGTGCTGTTTCTTGGGTCTTCCGGCGCACGTGCTGCAGTCGCAGAAAATCTGAAGGTTGGTGCGCTAGAGCTGGTGTCTGGCGTGCAAAGCGCTGCTAAAGTCACTCTGAACTAGACTTCAGCCTGTCACAAATCAGTAATACTCAGGTCATGGGTTAGAAATTCTCAAGCATGTCCACCTTTGTCCCGCGCCGTAGTCTGCCGCCGCTGAATGCGGTCCGCGCCTTCGAAGCTGCCGCCCGCCTCGGCAGTCTGAAGGAGGCGGCCGTTGAACTCAGCGTGACCCACGGCGCCGTCAGTCAGCAGATCCGGCTACTGGAAGACTGGCTGGGTGCTCCGGCGCTGTTTCGGCGTTCGGTCCGCCGGGTCGTGCTGACGCCTGCCGGCGCAGCGCTGCTCACCGAATTCGGACCGGCGCTCGATCGTATTTCGGCTGCCGTGCAGCAGCATCGAACCAGACGGCATGACGCGCCATCCATCGTGCTGCATGTGAACGCTCTCGCAACTTTCAGTCTGCGATGGCTGTTGCGACGCATGGGCGCTTTTCGTGCGGAGCATCCCGACATCGAGGTACGCTTGAGCACGTCGAACGAGACGATCGACGCTCTGGCAGAGCCGTTCGATGTCGTGATCAGAGGTGGCCCGGACACTTTTCCCGGTTACACCTCGCGTTTCCTGTTCGGGGAGCGGCGGCTGCCCGTGTGTAGTCCGACCATCCTGGATCGGGCGCCGCTGACCGATATCCGCGATCTGTCGCACCATACGCTGCTTCACGTCTCCTCGATGGCGCGGCTGTGGCGCGACTGGCTGGCTGAGGCCGGAGAGCCCGCCCTTCGCCCCGAGGCATCCCTGACCTTCGATCATTTCTATCTGACCATCCAGGCGGCGATCGACGGACTCGGCGTGGCGATGGGCCCGACCGCATTGGTTGCCGATGATCTCGCGGCGGGGCGATTGATGACGCCGTTTCCGGACATCAGTCTCTCGGCGCGAAGCTACTTCGCCTATCTGCCGGAAGCACGACGGACCGATCCACATATCGCCGTGTTCTGCGACTGGCTCGAGCAACAAGGCCGCGATCTCGTCCGGAGCTAGCGTCGATAGCACCGTCGCTTTCATGAACGGCTGGGGCAAGGCGCGAGCGGCGACGCCGATTAGGGTACTCGTCGGTCGCTCTCCGGCCCCGAACAGCTTCCTGGTGTATCGGCAATGTCGATAATGTCCGCGGCTTTCCCGATATCCCCGGCAACGACTTCGTCATGAGCTATCCGACGCCGGGGACGGGTGGGGGATGATCGCGATCAATCGGTCCCCTGCAGCGTGACGGATGGCGTGTGGGTCGCATGTGATGCGGCGGCATCGATTCGTTGCAGGGCGACGTAGTGAACGATCACGAAGCACGCGATCGCGGCGGCGTAGAGCAGACGTTCGAGTAATGCCATCGATGGTCCATCCGAATGAGAGGCGCGCTTGTCGTGGCTCATCATCGATGGAGCAGTGATATCAAGCGTCCTACGAACGACCGATATGCGTTCACATTCGTCTGTTGCGTGCGTTGCCACGTTCCGACGCGAGAGACATCGAACCAGCGCACGCACTGATAGATCGAGCTTGCGATGTGCCAACCGGATTCGATCTCGAAAGACTTTGTTAAGCGTCTTTCGTTGCGCAAACGGCACAGGCCGCGCGTTTGTTCAGCGTGAACACGCTTCGATTATTGTCCGATTGTTGCGGCTCATCTAGCTTCGCAAGTGTCCTTCGCGGACTGCACGAAACGTCTGCATCCTCGAACGGTGTGGACTCAGGCGAAACCGGAATAGCTCATGCGCGAATGCATCGGGGTTGCGACGATTAGACGACAGTCGGATGACATGCGCCACGAGAGTCCAGATCGCACCCGGCGATCTCGATCCAGCAGCGCCCGAACGCGATTGCTTCGCCTGCTGCTGGCGAGCGCGTCGGTGGCCGCGTTGTCGGCATTGTTGCCGCGATCAGCGGCGGCGCAACAAGCGTGGACCGGGGCCACAAGCTCCGACTGGATGACTGCCACCAACTGGTCAACCGGAACGCTGCCTGGCGCGGGTAGTTCGGTCAACATCAATGTTACATCCCCCAACCCGACTGTCCTCAGCGGTGGGGCGACGGCCGCGACCGGCGGCATTTCTGTTGGCTCCGGTGTTGGATCATTCGGCAATCTGACAATTCAGGACGGGAGCACGCTCACAAGCAGCCATGGCGTGTTCCTTCGAGTTGCCCAGGGAGGCACCGGGATCGTCACAGTAACCGGAGCCGGATCGCAGTGGATCCTGTCCGGCGGCGCCCAGCTCGTCGTCGGTTTCGCCGGCAACGGCACGCTTAACATCGAGAACGGCGGCACGGTCATCGCGCAAAACGGCCTCAGACTCGGGAATAGCGTCGGGAGTTCCGGCACGCTCAACGTCAGCAGCGGCGGCATCCTGGAGACGACAGGCATAACCGTGGGCCCTGGAACGCGGCAGATGAACTTTGATAACGCCATTGTCCGGGCATTGGCGAATAACGCCGCTTATTTTGGTGGAGTGATCAACCAAACCAATATTGCCGCCGGCGGACTGACGTTCGATACCAATGGGTTCAACGTCAAAACGCTTGGATTCAGCGGCGTCGGTGGATTGACCAAGATCGGCGCCGGGACCTTCACGCTGGGCGCCGCCAGTACATATACCGGCGAAACGGTGATCCAGCAGGGCACGCTCGCGCTGGCGGGCCCGGCAACCTCTGCTGATGATGCCCTCGCCAATTCGAGCCGGGTGGTCGCGAACGGAACGTTCGACGTTTCAGCGATCAGCGGCGCCGGCTCGCATATTCAGAGTCTCGCAGGAACTGGCAGTGTCAATATCGGCGCAAAGAACCTGATCATCACCAATGCCAACGATCTGTTCTCCGGCATCATCTCCGGCACCGGCGGGCTGACGCTCAGCGGCGGCATGCTGACCCTGTCCGGTGTCAACACCTATACCGGCGGCACCACGGTGAGCGGCGGCACGCTCAGCGTCAACGGCAGCGTCTGCGGCGCCATGAACGTGCTGGCCGGCACGCTGCAAGGCATTGGCACGGTCTGCGACACGTCGAACGCAGGTATCGTGGCGCCCGGCAATTCGATCGGAACGCTCACCGTCGCGGGCAACTACACCGGCAATGGCGGAACGCTGCAAATCGAATCCGTGCTTGGCGGCGACGCTTCTCCGACCGATCGGCTTGTCGTCACCGGCAACACCGCGGGCAGCACCAATGTGCGGGTGATCAATGTCGGCGGCGGCGGCGCGCAGACCGTCGAAGGCATCAAGATCATCGATGTCGGCGGCGCGTCGAACGGTGCGTTCTCGCTGCTCGGCGATTATGTGATCCAGGGCCAGCAGGCGGTGATCGGCGGCGCCTATGCCTATACACTGCAGAAGAACGGCGTCAGCACGCCGACCGATGGCGACTGGTATCTGCGCTCGAGCCTGATCAATCCTCCGCCAGCTGCTCCGGCAGGTCCCCTCTATCAGCCCGGCGTGCCGCTGTACGAGAACTATGCGCAAGTATTACTCGGCATGAACGAACTTCCGACCATGCAGCAGCGCGTCGGCAATCGCTACTGGGGCGGCAGCGATGCCATGGCGCGCACCGGTGTGGCGGCGGCGTCGGGTGAGGCGCCGACGCCCACGGCGTTCTGGGGCCGCATCGAAGGCGGCCAATCCGATTTGCAGCCCTCCACCACCACGGGCTCCACCTATAAGGCCGACCAGCTGAAAGTGCAGGCGGGCCTCGACGGTCTTCTGATGGAGAACGAGCGCGGAAGGCTGATCGTCGGTCTCACCGGGCAATATGGCCTGACAACCGCCACTATCACCTCGTCCTTCGGCAACGGCCGGATCCGCGTCGAAGGTTCGGGCGTCGGCGGCACGCTGACCTGGTTCGGCGACAACGGCTTCTATGTCGACGGCCAGGCGCAATCGATGTTCTACCGCAGCGATCTGTCCTCGGTGCTGGCCGGCAGCATGACCCACGGCAATGAAGGCGTGGGCTATGCCTTCAGCGCTGAAACCGGCAAGCGGTTCTTTGTCGGCAACGGCTGGTCGCTGACGCCGCAGGCGCAGCTGTCCTATGCGAAGGCCGAGTTCGATCGCTTCACCGATCGGTTCGGCGCGCCGGTGTCGCTGCGCGACGGCGACAGTCTGCTCGGCCGCGCCGGCCTTGCGCTCAACCACCAGAAGACCTGGAACGACGGCGCCGGCATCGTGCGCTCGGATATCTACGGCATCGGTAACCTGCGCTACGAGTTCCTCGACGGCACCCGTGTCGATGTCGCCGGCACCGGCTTCGCCAGCGCACAAGACCGGCTGTGGGGCAGCATCGGCGGCGGCGGCACCTATAGCTGGGCCAACGGCCGCTACGCAGTGTTCGGCGAGGTCTCCTATAGCGCGAGCCTCGAGGACGCGGCGGCGAACCGCAGCTACAAGGGCACTGGCGGCTTCCGCATCGTCTGGTGAGCGCAACGTCGCCAGCCCTTCAGGCAAGGCCTTACGCCGTTTTGTGCTATCGGCGTCTCGCGACCCGATACGACATACTCGCGGCAAATTATCTGGCGCTCATCCGATCACGCGCGTCGCATAGCCGGCGAACAGCTTGACCAGATCCGCCTGCCGCCGGGTTCCGGTTTTGTAGAACAGGCGGCTGAGATGCGTCTTGATCGTCGTTTCGGCGACGCCGAGCGCTGCAGCGACCTCCGGCACGCCGCCGACCTGGACGATCGCCAGCAGGACGCGAAGCTCTGACGGTGTGAGCTGGAATGTCTTGCCGATGAGTTCGGGCGGCGAGGTGGCGTCGATATCCGCCTTGCGCACGAACAAAGCCGCGGTGGCCGAATAGACCAGTCCGGCCTGTCGCCGTGCTCCCGATGTCAGCGGCAGGAGATGTGCGACGTATCGTTCGCCAGTGCTGCAGACGAGCGGCATGGCGATTCCGCGCGTGCCGAGCGCGCTGTCGCCTTCACCGGCGACGGCGAGGGCCTCCCGCAAGGCGCGATCGGCCTGGCTGTCGCGAGCACTGAGGCGGCCGGAGGAGGCGCGCAGGACGTCCGCTGTATCGAGCATGGCATGGCCAGCAAAGTTGGCATGAACGATGCGCGCAGCGGAATCGACGAGGAACAGGCCGACGCTCAGCCCGTCCAGCGTATCCGCCAGCGTCGCGGCCTCGGCGGCTTTCAGATCGAACATGCGTCCGATCATCACGGCGCGGCGGATATGCGGCGCGATCAGTCGCATCCGGTGACGTGCGCGCTCATCCGCGACGCCGTCACGTTCATGCCGGAACACGCCGAACATGGCGACATTGGCGATGGACTTGTCGAGCACCGAATTGATGCAATCCGCCAGTCCCTGCGGCTGCACCCATTCCT
Source organism: Tardiphaga sp. 42S5 (assembly GCF_034044155.1). Taxonomy (NCBI): domain Bacteria; kingdom Pseudomonadati; phylum Pseudomonadota; class Alphaproteobacteria; order Hyphomicrobiales; family Nitrobacteraceae; genus Tardiphaga; species Tardiphaga sp. 42S5. The sequence continues at coordinate 3,405,995 of NZ_CP139027.1, forward strand.
TGTAGAAGCGGGTTTCCCTGAACTCCGCATAAGGCAGGATGTCCTCGATGCCGATCGGTTCATCGAGCTTCGCGAAAAACTGCACGGTCGTGGTGGGATCGAGCGCAACATATTTGTCGAAATAGGAGCTTTGATAGTCCGCGGAAATGCCGACCACGTGGAGAATATGCCCCGACGGCATGGCTGCATTCTTGGTATAGAGGCTGGCGCCGACGCCGCCGACGAATTGCATCGCGCGCTCGATCGCATTCGTCCAGGACGACGAGTCGAGGACGGTGTCGTAGATGCAGCCGATCAGGTCGCTGAGCTGTTCTGCGCCTTCTGCGAGATCAGGCGATGCGAGCCGGGCGGCCATCGGCCAGAGCGGAGTCACTGACGTCATTTGCAACTATCTCTCGGGAAGGTGAGCATGCACCTTTACATGCGTGCCTGTGCCGGCACATCGACGATGCGTGATTGGAAAGCTATGTGGTTCCGGCGGCGATGTCGTTGCCGAACGCGCAGAAGCTGTGTTTCAGCGCGCGAAATATTTCCGGATGATGCGCGGAATAAATCGAAAATCGCGGATGTGCGTCGATCGGTCTTTGATAGCAAAATGACGGCGCTTGCGGCGCCGTCTTTTGAACCAAATTCAACTGATGCGGAACACTCAATCCTTGTGCAGGAATGCGTAGTCTGCCGAATAGGGCACGCTGAGAAACTGGCCGGCATCATCGCATGAACCGGCGGCAACGCCGCCTTTGGTGTTGATGCGCTGGATCACGTCGACCGTTGCGAGCTTGCCGTCGCCGTGCCGGTCAGTCACCGTCAATTTGAGCCATGGGATATCGCTCGCGGTTTTACCTGGTGCGCGGCCAACCGCTTTACCGCGTAGCGTGCTGCCATCGGTGAGTTGCCAATGCGGGCCCGCATAGTGGCGCCCTACGGTCAGTCCATTGGACAACAGCGTGGCGGTCGGCTCGCGGAAGGTCCAGGCAAGCTTGCCGTTCGAGGCGGCCATGCACTCATACACCTGCGCTCCCTCCGCGTGATAGATCGCGACGATCGTGGCATCCGGCTCGGCAATCTCGGACGGCACCTGAGCCGCGGCCGCATGCATCAGCGCGGCGAGGGCGGCGATGAGCGCCGCCCCGAACAGTCTGCATTTCACTTTGCAATTCATGTGATCGTTCATGGGACCTCGCGCGTGATGTCTATTCAGCGACGGCCTCGCCGGAGCCGCCGAGCTCCGCCGGAAAGTCCTTCAACTTCGGCAGGCCGTCCTTCATCGGCAGTACGGTCTCGGCATAATTGACGTGGACACCGGGTTCGAAACGAAGTGTCGGGATGGTCGCCGCAAAGACATCGACCAGGCCGAACGTCGGATGATTGGTCAGCAGGTGTCCGCCACATTTGCTGCAATACTGGCGCTGGCTGAGCGGTGTCTTCTGGAAGCTTGCAACATGTTTGGCGCCTGCAGTGATCCGCACGGCGTTCGGTTTCCACAGGCTGAAGGCATTGACCGGCCCGCCGGACCACGAACGGCATGAACTGCAGTGGCAATATCCCATCGCTTCCGGGGCACCATCCGCTTCCAGTTCAACTGCGCCGCAGAAGCACTTCCCGACATGTGTCATCGATCTCGTTTCCTCTTGCTCGTGCATTGTGTCCCGCGGCGAAGCCGGGGGCATCGAGCGTTCTGCTAGCAAGGACGTGCAAAGCGGAGCGTCATGCGATCGGATGAGCCAGCATCACAAGATGTGTCGATGCAATACGCGTGCCGGATGGCGATGTGGCGCGTCGCGCAATCGCTGACGCGATGGAGTTCACGTGATGATCGAAACGCTCACGCCTACGGTCCTCGTTTCCGAGGCGCGGAGCTGGATCGGCACGCGCTATCAGCATCAGGCGTCGGTGAAGCATGTCGGATGCGACTGCCTCGGCCTCGTGCGCGGCGTCTGGCGTCATTGCATTGGCGATGAGCCGGAAACGCCGCCGCCTTACGCGCCGGACTGGGCGGAGGCGCGGGGCGAGGAAGCGCTGGCGCAGGCGGCGCTGCGTCATCTCGTGCCTATCGCGGTGGATGAGATCGGCGCCGGCGACGTGTTGCTGTTTCGCTGGCGCGACGGTTATGTGGCCAAGCATGCGGCGATTGCCAGCGGCGAGGGCACGATGATCCACGCCCATGACGGCGCGGCCGTCTGCGAGGTCGCGCTGACACCCTGGTGGCGGCGGCGTCTGGCTTACGCGTTTCGCTTTCCCGGAGTGGACTGATGTCGCAACTGGTTCTCTCGACAGCCGGCGGCGCCATCGGCGGGATGTTCGGCCCGCTTGGTGCGATTGCGGGCCAGCTCGCCGGTGCGGCGCTGGGTGGTGCGATCGATAGCGCGCTGTTCGGCTCAAACGATCAGGCCACAAGCGGGCCGCAACTGGCCGATCTCGATGTGATGGCGTCCACCGAGGGCGCGCCGATCCCGCGCGTTTATGGCCGTGCGCGGCTGAGCGGGCAGGTGATCTGGGCAACACCACTGGAGGAAGTCGGGACGTCGGATACGGTGCCGACCGATGGCGGCAAGGGCCTCGGCGGCGGCCCGACCACAACGACGACCACCTATAGTTACTTCGCGAATTTTGCGGTTGGATTGTGCGACGGCGTGATCGGCCGCGTCGGGCGGATCTGGGCCGACGGCAAGCCGCTCGATCTCGAGGGCATCAATTTTCGCGTCTATCGCGGCACCGAAGACCAGATGCCGGACGGGCTGATCGTCGCGAAGGAAGGCGCGGGCAACGCGCCGGCCTATCGCGGGCTCGCTTATGTCGTGTTCGAACGCTTGCCGCTGGCGAATTTCGGCAACCGGATTCCGCAACTGTCGTTCGAGATCATCAGGCCGATCGGTCTGCTCGAAGCGATGGTGCGCGCAGTGACGCTGATCCCCGGCACCACCGAATTCGGCTATGAGCCGTCCACGGTGGTGCAACTGCTCGGCCCCGGACAATCCGCGCCGGAGAACCGCCATCACGGCTCGGCGCGGTCCGATGTGGTGGCGGCGCTGGACGATCTGCAGGGCCTGTGCCCGAACCTCCAGCGTGTCGCCATTGTCGTGGCGTGGTTCGGTTCTGATTTGCGCGCCGATTACTGCCTGGTACGGCCGCGCATCGACAACCCCGCCAAGACGACCAGTCCGCTGACGTGGTCGGTGGCAGGCGTCACGCGCCCCTCCGCCTATGTGGTGTCGCAAATCGACGGACGTGCGGCGTTCGGCGGTACGCCGTCCGATGAGAGCGTCGTGCATCTGATCGGCGAGCTGAAGGCGCGCGGGCTGAAGATCACGTTCTATCCGTTTGTGATGATGGATGTGCCTGATGGCAACGGCCTGCCAGATCCGTGGAGCGGGGCGGGCGCGCAACCGGCCTATCCCTGGCGCGGCCGCATCACCTGCGATCCCGCACCGGGACAACCTGGCTCGCCCGACGGCACTGCAACGGCCGGCGCGCAGGTCGATCATTTCTTTGCCGGAGGTGTCTGGAACTATCGCCGGATGGTGCTGCACTATGCGCAGCTCGTATCGCTTGCCGGCGGCGTCGATGGCTTCCTGATCGGCTCGGAATTGCTGGGGTTGACGCGCGTGCGCTCGGCGTCGGGCAACTATCCCGCTGTCGCTCAACTGATCGCGCTCGCAACCGACGTGAAGGCGATCGTCGGTGGCGGCACGGCCGTGACCTATGGCGCGGACTGGACCGAATATGGCGCGCATGTTGTTGGCGCGGATGCGTCTGAGATCAGGTTTCCGCTCGATCCGCTCTGGGCCTCGGCTGCGATCGACGCAGTCGGGATCGATTACTATGCGCCACTATCCGACTGGCGCGATGAAGCCGATCATCTCGATCGTGATCTCTCCGACACGATCTATGATCGCGCTTATCTGCGCGGCAATGTGGCGGGCGGCGAGGCCTATGACTGGTACTATCCGAATGCTGATGCGCGCGATGCGCAGGACCGTGTTGCGATCACCGACGGGCTCGGTAAGCCGTGGGTCCATCGCGTCAAGGATCTCTGGAACTGGTGGGGCAATGCGCATCACGAACGTGTCGGTTATGCGGAGCTCGGCAGTCCGACGGCATGGGTTCCGCGCAGCAAGCCGATCTGGCTGACGGAAGTCGGCTGTCCCGCCGTCGACAAGGGCGCCAATCAGCCCAGCGTGTTTCCCGATCCGAAATCGTCGGAGAACTTTGCGCCGTATTTCTCCAGCGGCGCCCGCGACGACCTGATGCAGCGGCGTCATCTGGAAGCGTTCATCTCTGTGTTCGATCCCGCCTTCGGCGCAAGCGACGCGGAGAATCCGGTGTCGCCTGTTTATGGCGGACGGATGATCGATGTATCGGCGATTCATGTTTGGACCTGGGACTCGCGGCCTTATCCGATCTTTCCGGCGGCTGACGACATCTGGGGCGATGGCGCCAACTGGCATACCGGCCACTGGCTGAACGGCCGGCTCGGTGGCGCGCCGCTGGATGCATTGGTCGACAGGCTGGCAACGGATGCCGGCGTCACGGGGATCGATGCCTCGGCGCTGTCAGGCGGCTGCGACGGCTATGTGGTGGACAGGCCGATGGCGCCGCGGGCGACGATCGAGCCGCTGTCCGTGGCCTATGCCTTCGATGCGACGGCCGCGGATGGCACCTTGCGCTTCATCCCGCGCGGCGGGATGCCTGTGGCGGAATTCACCGAAGACGATCTGGTCGCGCCGGATGACGGCGCGCTGGCGCGGCTGGTGCGCGCGCAGGAGACCGAACTGCCTGTTCAGGTCAGCATCGGCTTCAGCGACGCGCTGACGGATTATCGCCGCTCGGCGGTGTCATCGCGAAAGCTCACCGGCGGCGCCAGCCGGCTGCTGCATGCGGATCTCGCCGTCATCACCAGCGATACGGCAGCGACCCAGCGCGCCGAAGTCTGGCTGCAGGATCTGTGGGCCGGACGCGAGCGGGCTGAGTTCGCCGTCGGGATGAATGCGCTGGCGCTGGCGCCCGGTGATGTGATCGCGCTGACGCTCAACGAAAGGCGTCGGCTGTTCGAGATCAGCGGGATCGTCGATACGCAGGCGCGGCAGGTGACGGCGCGCAGCATCGATCCCGACGTGTTCGCCGTGCCGCTGCTGGCGCCGGAGATCAAGCTGCCGCCGGTGCCGGCGGCGCTCGGGCCGGTGCAGGCGATCGCGCTGAACCTGCCGGTGATCGACGGCGCCAATGCCGATGTGCTGACGCGGCTCGCTGTCTTCGCCAATCCGTGGCCGGGCTCGGTGGTGATCTGGCAATCGAAGGACGGCGCGAGTTTTCAGGTGGCCATGGTGGCGGCAACACCTGCGGTCATCGGCGAGACGCTGGATCCGCTGCTGGCGGGACCGACAGCACGATGGGACAATGCCAATACCTGCCGCGTGCGGCTCCATGGCGGCGCGCTGGCTTCGCTGTCCGATGCGCGGGTGCTCGGCGGCAGCAATTCCGCAGCGGTGCGGAATGCGGAGGGCGACTGGGAGATCATCCAGTTTGCCAATGCCGAACTGGTCGAGGCCAACACCTACAAGCTGTCGCGGCTGCTGCGCGGGCAGGCGGGTTCGGAATCCGCGATGGCATCGCTATTGCCGGTTGGCGCGCCGTTCGTGATGCTCGATAGAAGCCTGGTGCCGATCGCACGGGGCCTCGACGCACTTGAACGGCCATTGTCGCTGCGCGTCGTCGGCAACGGCCGCAGCCATGACGATGCCTCGGCCGTCGCGCTGGTGCTGACGCCGGATCGCAGTGCGTTGCTGCCGCTGGCGCCGGTGCATGTGAAAGCCGTTCGCAAGCCCGACGGCATCCAGATCTCGTGGATCAGGCGCACGCGTCTCGATGGCGATGGCTGGAATGCCGAAGTGCCCCTTGGCGAAGACGGCGAGGCATACCGGCTCGAGATTCTCTCGGGTAGCACTGTCGTCCGCAGCATCGCCTGCACCACATCGCAGGCGCTCTATGCGGTGGCCGATGAGGTCGCCGATTTCGGCGCGCCGCAGCCGAGCCTGCATCTGCGCGTGGCGCAGCTGTCTGGCACCGTCGGCGCCGGGCATGTGACCGAGGGTATAATTTCATTGTGATCGTCATTGCGAGGAGCATAGCGACGAAGCAATCCAGCTCTTGGTTTTCTGGATTGCTTCGCTGCGCTCGCAATGACGGCTGAGAGCGCGAGACCGTAGACATGACCGACACGCCGAATCTCAAGCTGCCCTTCATCGAGAGCGGGCAGGCGCAGAAACACGTCACCCACAACGAGGCGCTGCGCATTCTCGACGCGGCGATCCAGATCTCGGTACTCGATGTGACGCGAACCGTACCGCCGGCATCGCCGGCCGAGGGCGCACGGCATATCGTGGCGGCCGGGGCGTCAGGGGCCTGGAGCGGCCATACGCTGGCTATCGCCACATGGCAGGACGGGGCATGGACGTTCCTCGTGCCGAAAGCCGGCTGGTGCGTCTGGTCGATCGCCGATGACGTGATGATGGTGTTCGACGGCGACGGCTGGCGCGACCTGCGCAATCTGGCGCTCGACAATGTCGATCACCTCGGCGTCCACACCGATGCCGACAGCAGCAACCGCTTCAGCGTCAAGTCGGATGCCGTTTTATTGTCGCATGACGACGTCACGCCCGGCAGCGGCGACCTGCGGGTGACGTTCAACAAATCAAACTCGGCGCGGGATGTCGGTCTCACGTTCCAGTCGAACTATTCGCCGCGGGCGCTGATGGGCCTGCTCGGCGACGACAATCTTACGGTCAAGGTCTCCGCAGACGGCGTGAGTTATCGGACTGCGATGACGGTCGACAGAGCGAGCGGGCAGGCCAGTTTCGAGCAGTCCCCGAAATTTCTCGCTTATCTGAACTTCGATAAATACTGCGCGGCGAACACCTTCACCAAGGTGCAGTTCAACAATGCCAGGCATAACGACCAGAGCGCTTTCGATGCCGGGAATAACCAGTTCGTCGCTCCAGTGGCGGGCATCTATGCGCTCGGTTTTCGGGTGATGTTCAAGGCCAATGCCGCGGTGCCGACCATGCTGACGGCGGCCATGTACAAGAATGGCGTCGAACTGCTCGACGATACGCGCATGCAGACGTCGTCGGCCATCATCAGCAACAGGACGATGCTGAGCGGCCACACGCTGCTCAAGCTCGCCGCCGGCGATGCCATTTCGGTATGGGCCGCGATGGAGACCAATGACGGCTACATCGCCGCAGCCCAGAACAGTTTCCACGGCTACCGCGTCGCGTAAGGCTGCGTCGGGCAACGATCTCTTTTCCTCAGGATCATCATCATGAAGCTCAATGAAAGAGCCTTGCGGCGCCTCTGGCCGCAGGGCGATAGCCGTGTGCCCGGCTTACTGTCAGGCATGGCGCAGTCGTCGGAATCCGTTTTCCAGAGATACGGCATCACCACGCCTTTGCTTGCCGCGCATGTGATGGCGCAGATATCACACGAATGCGGAGCAGGGCGCGACGTCGTCGAGAACATGAACTACAGCGCCGGGCGGATGATGCAGGTTTGGCCGTCGCGGTTTCCGACCATGGCGAGTGCGGGACCTTATGCCGGCAATCCGCGGGCGCTGGCCAACAAGGTCTATAACGGCCGCATGGGCAACGCCGTCGGCTCCGATGACGGCTGGAATTTCCGCGGCAGGGGCGGGTCGCAGACCACGGGCCGCGAAGGCTATGAGCGGGTCAAGAAGGCCACGGGGATCGATGTGGTCAGCCATCCCGAATACCTGATCGATCCGCGTTACTTCCTCATTTGCGCCGTGTCGGATTTCATCAATTGCGGCTGCCTGCCATTTGCGAAATCCGACGATGTCGTCGGCGTCACAAGGCGGCTGAATGGCGGCACCGTGGGTCTCGCCGAGCGGAAGGCGTGGCTGGCGAAATGGAAGGCTGCGCTGCGCGATGCGTCGCTGGCGCCCGCGCCATCCGTGGGGCTACCGCCCGTGGCCGCATCGCCGCCGCTGGCGCCGGAACTGCCGACAGCCAAACCCACCAATAAGCCCACCAATCTTTCCACATTCATCGCCGCGCTTGTCGCGGCCTTCCGGAGGACATGACCATGGACTGGAGTGACCTTGCCAAGCAGGTGATTGCGCTCGGCGCGCCGATGCTGGGGACGGCCCTGGGCGGTCCGCTCGGCGGTGTGGCCGGCGAGATCCTCGCCAAGGCGGTGGGCTCGGCGACGCTGACACCGGCGGCGGTGCAGGCAGCGCTCCCCACGGCCGATCCGACCAGGCTGGCAGAAGCCGAGGCGCATTGGGCTGACATGATCCGCGCCGAGGCGGAGACCCAGCGCGCGGCGATATCAGAGACCCAGGCGACCATCCGCGCCGAGATCGCCAGCGACGATCCGCTGCAGCGCTGGTGGCGGCCGGCCTACGCGCTGGAATTGACGGTAGAATGCGCCGCGCTGTGGTGTGTGCTGATGCACGAATTCTGGACCGGGGACATCCAGACCATCAACGCGCTGGTCAACGCCACGGCGCTGCTGGTGACCTATTGGGGGTTCCGTTTCGGCGTGCTAGGCGTCTATATCAGCGGTCGCACCCGCGAAAAGGTCAGCGCGCTCACCGGACAGGATGCGCCCGGCATGGTCGAGAAGCTGGTGAAAGCGGTCGTGAAGAAAAAGTAAGGTTGGCGGCTGCCGTCATTCATGGAGTGTTCACGCATCCGGGCATCAATTCGGATTGTGAACGCGGAGAAGTCATTTGCGCCTGCTCGTTGTCGAAGATGATCCCGATCTCAACCGTCAGCTCACCACGGCGCTGACCGATGCCGGCTATGTCGTCGATCGCGCCTTCGACGGCGAGGAGGGGCATTTCCTCGGCGACAGCGAGCCCTATGACGCCGTCGTGCTCGATATCGGCTTGCCGAAGATGGACGGCATTTCGGTGCTGGAAGCCTGGCGCCGCAACAACCGCATCATGCCGGTGCTGATCCTGACGGCGCGCGACCGCTGGAGCGACAAGGTGCAGGGCTTCGATGCCGGCGCCGATGACTATGTCGCCAAGCCGTTTCATCTCGAAGAGGTGCTGGCCCGCATCCGCGCGCTGCTGCGCCGCTCCACCGGACATGCCCAGTCCGAACTCACTTGCGGGCCGGTGTCGCTGGATACCCGTACCGGACGCGTCAGCGTCTCCGGCAATCCGATCAAGATGACATCACACGAATACCGGCTGCTGTCCTATCTGATGCACCACACCGGCCGCGTGATCTCGCGCACCGAACTGGTCGAGCATCTCTACGATCAGGATTTCGATCGCGACAGCAATACCATCGAGGTGTTCGTCGGCCGCATCCGCAAGAAGCTCGACGTCGATATCATCCAGACCGTGCGCGGCCTCGGCTATCTGCTCACGCCGCCGCAGCCGTGATCATCCCTGGAACCATGCGCTGATGCGCAACAGCTCGCTCGCAACGCGGCTGTTCCTGTCGGCGACGGCCTGGGTGGTGGTGATCCTCCTGATCACCGGCATCGTCCTGTCCTCGGTCTATCGCAGCGCTACCGAGCGCGCCTTCGATCGCCGCCTCAATCTCTATCTTCGCACCCTGGTGGCCGAAGTCGCCAATCCGCCGGACGCGCCCGATCACGAGACGCCATCGCTCGGTGAGCCGTTGTTCGAACTGCCGCTGTCCGGGTGGTACTGGGAAATCGCGCCGATCGACGCGGCGAAGACCGAGATGCGGGCCTCGCGCTCGCTGTGGGACAAGAAGCTGCCCAAGCTCGAAGACCAGGGTATCGAGCTCACGGCGTCGGGGATTCGCCAGGGCTATGTGGACGGACCGGAAGACCAGCGCCTGCGCATGGTGGAGCGTCCCGTCGATCTCGGCGCTGACGGCAAATTCCGCATCAGCGTTGCCGGCGACGCCACCGAAATCTTCGAGGAAACGCGGACCTTCGACTATTATCTCGGTGGCACCTTCGCTGCCCTCTCGATCGTGCTCGTGCTCACCACGATCTTCCAGGTCCGCTTTGGCCTCGCGCCGCTGAAGCGTATGTCGAGTGCCATTGCCGATATCCGCTCCGGCCGTGCCGAGCGGCTGGAAGGCACATTCCCTGTCGAGATCTCACCTTTGGCGAGCGAAATGAATGCGCTGCTCGATGCCAACCGCGCCATTGTCGAGCGCGCGCGCACCCATGTCGGCAATCTTGCTCATGCCATCAAGACGCCGCTGTCGGTGATCGTCAACGAGGCGAACAGCAGGGGCGTCGATCCCTTTGCGAGCAAGGTCTTGGAGCAGGCCGATGTGATGCGCGATCAGGTGACGCATCATCTGGAGCGCGCACGGATCGCGGCGCGCGTCACCATCGTCGGCACTGTCACCGATGTCGCGCCGGCGTTGGAGGCGCTGTGCCGGACGATGCAGAAGATTCACCGGGATCGCGGCATCACCATCGACCTTGAGGCCGATGCCGCAGCGAAATTCCGTGGCGAAAAGCAGGACATCGAGGAGATGGTCGGCAATCTCGTCGACAACGCCTGCAAATGGGCGGACTCCCATGTCACCATCGGCGTGCAGGTCGAGCGCACCGGCGGTGCCGATCCGGCGTCGAAGCTGCGGATCATCGTCGATGACGACGGACGCGGGCTGTCCGATACCGAGCGCGCCCAAGTCGCGCGCCGCGGCCAGCGGCTCGACGAGACCAAGCCGGGGTCAGGTCTGGGTCTGTCCATCGTGGTCGATCTGGCCGCGCTCTATGGCGGTAGCCTGACGCTCGGCAAGGCGCCGATCGGCGGGCTGCGGGCGGAGCTGGTGTTGCCAGGCGTGTGAGGGCTTGCCCGTCACCGCCTGGAAATGCATATCTCTATATGCAACCTGTAGTTTAATGTTGTGTTGTTACTGTCGGTGGATGCGGTTTCAGGCAGCTTGGGGTTTCGGGAGAAACCAAAGGGCGTTGACATTTGTTAACAGAAGAATAGGTGTTGGATGTGAGGATGGCTAGGCGGCCTTTGCATCCGAACAAAGAGATCGAAGCTGCGGTTGCTTATGCCGAGCAAAATGGCTGGTCACGGGTGAAGGTCAAAGGGCATGCCTGGGCGAAACTCTTGTGTGCGCATCATGATCGCGAAGGGTGTGCGGTATTCGTCTGGTCGACATCCCGAAATCCGCAGAACCATGCGCGCCAGCTGAGACGCGAGATCGATCGTTGCCCGCACCGAGAACAGGAGGACAGTGATGACAGAATTTGAGTTCAGCATCATTGCATCCGGTCTCGATCCGGACGCGGAGGATTTCGCTGATCGCTTTTTCGACGCGGGTTGCGACGATGCGACAATTTCGTTCCAGAAAGGCCACATCATTGCTGATTTTGCCCGCGAAGCGACATCGATAGATGCGGCCATCTGCTCGGCGGTCGAGAATGTCATGAAGGCGGGCGCGCAGGTCGATCGCGTCGAGCCAGACCCGCTGGTGAGCCTTTCGGATATTGCCATGCGAACCGGGCTGTCGCGCGCGGCGATCACCAACTATGCCAGCGGCAATCGTGTCGGCAATTTTCCGCCACCGGTTGCACGCGTGACGTCGAAGACCTCGCTGTATGACTGGTCAGCGGTGGCGACATGGCTGTTCCAGCACGATCACCTGTCGCGCGAGAAGGCGATGGAGGCGGAGGCTGTCGGGGTCGCAAATGAGGCGATCCGCGCGCGCACGCCGAAATTGCAGGAGGCACTGCGCGATGGCTTGGCGGCCTACGCAAAGAGGCTCGACGGCGTCGCATAGGCTAGATCCGCGTCTTTTGCTCTCGCTATCGACACGCATCTCATATAACGCCGAGGCGAAATCACGAGGATGGCAATGCGGGTAGGATTTGTTGAGTGGCCAGAAAACTTAATTGCCGATAGCGAGCAATGGCTTAGTTTGGCAGACGACTTTCCAAGACGACAGTCGATATATTGGTAACGAATGAGTTGCCTTTCGGTCCCTGGATTGCGTCAATCCCGGATTTCGATCCGAAACTGGCCGAATATAGCATTGAGTGTCATCGGGCAGGCGTAGCGGCACTCGAAAGGCTAAATATCCCAGCGGTCATTTCTTCTCGACCTGTTTGGGAGGGGGCGCGGCTTGCAAATGAAGCTTTCTGTCTTGAAGGTGGAGAAGTAAGACATCTCCACACAAAGCAATATTTTCCAGCGGAATTGGGCTGGTATGAGTCGAATTGGTACACGACCCAATCGCGCGAATTCGAGCCGGTCGTAGTTTGCGGTGTATGCGTAGGAGTGCTGCTATGCACGGAAGTGATGTTCAACGAACATGCTCGCCATTACCGTAAACAAGGCGCCGAGTTGATCGTTGTACCGAGAGCCACGGGTAGAACCGTGGATGTTTTTCGCACAGCGGGTGCGATGGCCTCGATTGTTTCAGGCTGTTATGTCGTAAGCTCGAACCGCGTTGGGCAAGGATCAAGTGGGCCGATATTTGGAGGCAAAGGTTTCGCGTGCGCGCCTACTGGAGAATTAATCGACATGACGTCTCCGGAAAACCCGTTCGTGGTAATCGAGCTTGATATCGCTTCCGTCAAAGAGAAGCAGAAGAGCTACCCCTGTTATGTGACTGGACCTGTTTGATCAGCGCAGTGGTTCCAGCAGCCGTTTGGCCTCCGAGATATCCATTCCGCCGAATTTGCCTTTCCAATTGTACAGTGTCGCCTTGGAGACGCCGTGCCTGCGCGCGAGATCAGCGGCTTTCGCCCCCGCCTCGTGCTCGCACAACACATCGATAGTCTGTTCTTCCCTTAACCTGGCTCGCTTCTTCTTTTCTGTCCTGCTTATCGGATGAGGCGGAGTCGCGCTTTCTATAACCCATTTTTGACCCATCGTATGAGCTATAGGAAAGGCCGCTATAGCTCATGGGATGGAGCTGGCAGCAGCCGGATTGGCCGGAATTCAGCTACGGATAAGCGTCGCTGAGTGTCGCTTTGAATGCGCTTATTGAGAATCGCCCGTTCGCTGGAGCGCCGTATATGGTCTTCGGCTCTGTGGGCCGGCAGCCCAGTTTTATCGATGGATTTGCGACAGGCCTCCTCAGCCTATGCAAGCCCACCCCGTTTCTGAAGAGATCGAGTGGGGTCCGAAACCCGCCCGCCTTGCGCCCCGTTGTCGCCCGAATTATCCCGTTCGTAACGTCTTTGACGTTTCCTGTGTTCCGGTTTGCGTTCGGGGTCTGCGGTCCATGGTCAAGTTCAACGCCTTCTGTGTTGCCGCCGTCGCGCTGACGCTGGGTGGTTGCGACGTGACGACGTCGGACGGCGGGCTGGGCCTCGGCACCGATACGATCGCCCGGGCCTACAGCAGCACCAAGTCGGCCGTTGGCCTGTCAGAGGAAAATGCAGCGGCGGCGGTGACCAATGCCGCCTTTGGCGGGCTGATCGGCGCCAAACTCGGTGCCCAGCTCAACGACGAGGACCGCCGGCTGGCTTACGAGGCCCAGATCGCCGCCCTTGACCGCGGTGCACCCGGCGCTCCGGTGCCCTGGCGCAACGCCGCGTCGGGACGCTATGGCAATATCGTCGCCGGACCGGCCTATAACCAGAAGGGCCGGGAATGCCGCGGCTTTTCCCACACGGTCACCGTCAATGGTGACCTCAAGACCGCCCGCGGTACCGCCTGCCGCAGCCCCGAAGGCACCTGGGCGGCGGCCTGATCCCGGTTCCTCAACGCCTTCTTAACGGGGCGCCTGCTACAAAAATCGGTGGCGATTTTCGGTTGTAGATCGACCGGAAAGCACGGATTCCTAGGCTGCATGAACAAAACCTCGATCGATCGCTTGCGGGAGTATTTGGCGCAACTGCCCGAGCAGTCGCAGATGCTGCTGATGCGCGAATATGAGCGCGCGATTGAGCGCGGCGAAGACGTCGTGGTCGCCAATTTCGTGCTCGACCTGCTGCGCGGCGTGGTTCGCGGCCACGAGAATGCAGTGCGCCCGCGCGTCGAGGATCCCACCCGGCTCGTCTTCAAATCGCTCGAGCCGTTCCTTGTCGAAGGTGTGGGCAATGTCCGGCCCGGACAGATCCGGCGCGCCTCGCTGCTGCCGATCTGGCAGTGGCTGGAGCGCGACGCCGCAGACGCCGTGCGCGAGTTCGAGGCGGCCGTCTCTGCGTCGCCGGAGCCGGGCGCATCGGACATCGAACGTGCGGTCAAGAAATTCCAGCAGGCGGCAGCAGCCGCCATTACCACTGCCACATCGGGCAATCGCGGCGCGGCCCGCATCGGGCCGACCCATGCGGTCGAGGACCTGCCGTCCATCGGCGCGGTGCTGAAGGCGCGCGAGCAACTCGACGGCTTTGCGGGCAAGCTGCCGAGCGTGCTGCGCAGCTTCGGCGATAGCCAGATCGCCTCGGTGAATAGCGCGCTGAACGTGCCGACGCTGACCACGCCGCAGGTGCTGCCTTTCGCACTCTCGCTGGTGATGCAGCGGCTGGCGGCGCCATGGCAGATCATTCGTCTGGCCGTGAAGATCGCGGCCTCGGACGATGAAATCCGCGTGGCCGCCACGCCCTATGGCGTTGCCGTGACCATGGCGCTGTCCGATCTCAATCGCGTCGCGGCCGAACTGCGCTCCGATATCAGGCGCGGCAAGTTCGACAGCGCCCCCGAACATCTCAAGGTCGCCCATGACGGCGTGCGTGGCCTGCGCACCGAACTCGACATGCGCAACGATAGTACCTGGGGCCGCCAGATGGCGTCGATCCGGGTGGAGATTTCCTCGACGCTGCAGTCGGAGATCGAGAGCGTGCCGGGCAGGGTGCGGCGTCTGCTGCGCCAGCGCCCTGACAAGGATATTGCCGCGACGGCGACGATCGATTTCGCCGAGGTCGAGGAGACCGTGGCGCTGATCAATTTCGTCGCGGTGTGCCGGACCTATGCCAGCGAACTCGCCATCAACGAGGTGACGCTGCGGACCTATTCCGACCTGCAGCAATATGTCGAGAAGTCCACGGAGTCGCTGGTGCAGTCGCTGCGCGCCGGCGATGCCCGCGTCCGTAGCTACCGGCAGATGCAGGCCAAGGCCGCGATCCGCTTCTGCCAGGTGTTGTTCGGCCAGGAATATGCCTCGCTGATGAGCCGCGCCGCCGAACAGGCCATGGTCGTGGTCGAGCGCAAGCCGAAGCGGGCCGGCTAGGCCAGGCGATGCAAATGGCTCGTCGGCGATGTGACATCCGCATCGTCTCATCCCGAGATCAGCGCGCCAATTGAATGCGATTGGTTTCGCTGCCGTCATGTGCGGCCGGGACGGCGCAGCAGATCAGCACGTCATCGTCGGTCACCGCAGCGGCTGGCTCTTTGACGTAGGTCACCGCTCCCGCCAGAAGCTTCGTTCGGCAGGTGCCGCAATGTCCTTCCCGACAACTGAAATCGGGGCTCAGACCTCGGGATTCGGCGAGGTCGAGCAACGATCCCGACGCTGGTGTCCAGCGCGCTTCCTTCAACGACTCTGTGAACACGACATGCACCGATGTCGACGACAGTGGTCGGCGCGCCGGTGCTGTCGCCGGGCTGTCAACGGTTCGTACCAGTGACGCGGGGCCGAATGCTTCGGCGTGGATACGGTTGTCGGCGATGTTCAGTGCACGAAGACCGTCATAGATCGACTGCATGAATCCGGAAGGTCCGCAGAGATAGTAATCGTAGTCGCCAACCGGCATGAACCGTGACAGCAGGGCCATGTCGATACGCCCCGCAGCGTCGTAGTCGGGACCTTCTTCGGCATCCGTGATGTCGCCGAGAACTCGGATGACCCGGACTGCGTCTCCAGCGGAGGCCGCAAGCTCATCCAATTCGTTGCCGAAGGCACGCTCGTTCTTCGAACGGGCTGCCTGAAAAAGCACGGTCGGTCGAATCTTGAGCGTCCGCAGCCCTTCGTAAATCACATGCCGCAGCATCGCGAGCATCGGCGTGATGCCGATGCCGCCCGCCAGCAGCACCGCTGGTCGCGCCTCAGCGGCATCGATCGTGAATTCACCGGCGGGCGCGCTTGCTTCGATCACGTCGCCAATATTGATGCCGTCGTGTAGCCGCTGCGACACCAGTCCGTCGCGTTTGACGCTGATGCGGTAGACGTGATCCGAAGGCGCGACCGACAGCGTATAGGTTCGGATGGTGGTCTTCTCCGCGCCGTCAATGGGCAGTCTGATCGGGAGATACTGCCCGGCGCGATGAGGCAGGAGACCGGCGCCGTCGGTCGGCTCCAGATGGAACGACCTGACCGTTGCGCTCTCATCGACGATGTTGATGACCTTGAACGGCCGCCATTTGGTCGCAAGTTCTGCAGCCCGCAGACGGCCGGCTGCCTGCTCCCAACTGCCTGTCATGAGTGTGCTCGGAGCCCATCCGTCCGGCCGGGACGACCAGCGCAGGGACAGGGCACCGCGCCGAAGAACGACGCGCCGCGCGTTGAATTGCCAAAGGCGCTCGGCGCCCTGGAAGGCGGCGATCTCCGGGGAGTCCAGTATGACCCGGGCGTCACCGGTCATCTGCAGCACGTCGCCTGTCTCGAAATCGACGAACAAGAGTCCGGCTTTGCTGTTGATGAGGATGTTGCCCAGCGTGGCGAAAAAGAGATTGCCTGCGAAATCCGGGATTGTGAGCGTGCCGTCGTCGGCAACGCGAACGAAACCGGGATTGCCGCCGCGGCTCGAGACGTCGACCTGTCGACGGGATTCTCGCTCGACATAGGACGCGACAAAGAACATGTCGGCGGCTTCGATCATGCGGCGTGCCGTTGCGTCGATTTCGGCTTTCTCTTCGATATTTCCCGTAAACGGTTCGCGTGGATCGCGCACGAACTCGTAATCGCGGAGCTGGATGTAGCGCGGGCAATTGCCGAAACTTTGGTCGACGTCGAAATGGATCGCGTTGTTGTCCGACGGCCCGATGATGCCGTTGACGCGATTCCGGCGGCGCGTGTGAAGTTCGATGCCGAGCAGGCCGATTGCATCGCCCTCGTGTATCCCTTCGCTGGCGGGATCGCTTGGCTCCCTGACGACATCGATATCGAGCGATTGCGCTGTTGGCGATGAGATGAAGCCAGGCTTGCCGGTGACAAATGTGGCCCATGCGTCACCTGCGCCGTCGACGCTGCCGAGCGCGATAAAGGGGATCTGGGCGTAGAAATCCCGGTGTTGCGCCGGCATGTAGTCGCGCACGATGCGCTTGCCGAGCTCATCCATGTGAGTCGAAACGCCGACCTTTTCCTGAATCGCCTTCTCGCCGGCGTGCCAGATGTCCAGTTTTGATAGCGACATAATATCGGTCATCGGTCCGCTCTCGTTGGCGGTGTCGGGCGTATGCCTGGATACGCCCGACACACGCAGTTAAGCCGCAGCGGCGAGGCCGACGGGGGTCTTGGCGAAAGGCACGAAGCCGGGCAGCGTTTCGATGCGGCGCAAGAAGGCGGTCACCTTGGGATAGCCGGACAGATCGACATTTCCTTCCGGCGCGCTTGCGATGTAGCTGTAGAGCGCCACATCCGCGATGGTCGGACCATTGCCGACAAGCCAGTCGCGATCGGCGAGATGCGCTTCGACCAGTGCCAACAAGGCGTGCGCGCGCTCGATGACTTCCTCTGGATTGAAGTTCCTGCCGAAAACGGTGATCAGCCGTGCAGCGGCAGGACCATAGGCCAGTTGGCCGGCAGCGACAGACAGCCAGCGCTGGATGGCCGCGCTTCCCTTCGCGTCATCGGGCAGCCACTCGGCTCGGCCGGACGTCTTGGCGAGATAAACGAGGATGGCGTTCGAGTCGGAGACAATGGTGCCACTGTCATCGAGGACCGGCACCTGACCGAACGGATTGAGCGCAAGGAAATCCGGCGTCTTGTGCGCGCCCGACTTCAGGTCAACCTCTATGAGTTCGTGGGGCAGGCCAAGGAGCGAAGCGAACAGATGCGCGCGATGAGAGTGGCCGGACAGTGGATGGTGATAGAGCTTCATGATTGTGATCCTGAATTCGTGGTCGGGTCCATTCCCGTTCAGCGAATGCAAGTTGCTTCATGATCTGGCGCGCGAGAATGCACGCTCTGCGCACTTCATCATTGCGCCGGATGAAATAACCGCGGCCTTTGTCGGCGCGCGGCAGGCCCGATAGCGGTTTCGTCAATCGCGTCGATGGGTCTTCCCGGAGGGCATCCACGTCGCGGAGGGGGCATTACTCGGAAAGCGGGCTCGCAGCCGCCGCAATCCTTGATCCAGAACAAGCGGCTGGACGTCGCGATGGCATAAAAGTCAATTGCGCGGCGTCGGCGGCCATGGTGTAACCCGGCAAAGACGTCGTTTAGATCGACTCAAGACTACGCCGGAACCCATTGATGGCCTTATGGTTTGTGTTCGCCTTGATGACCGCCGCAGCGACTTTCGCCGTGTTGTGGCCGCTTGGCCGGACCCGCTCCGATGCCGGGGGCACCGAGGCCACTGTCTACCGGGATCAGATGGCTGAAATCTCCCGCGATACCGCCGCCGGCCTGATCGGACCGACCGAGGCGGAAGCGGCGCGTGTCGAGATCAGCCGCCGTCTGCTGGCAGCCGTCGATGCCGAGGGCGCGGCGTCCGTAGGCAGCAGTCCCGGCTTTCGCCGCGCGGTGGCGCTGGTGGCGCTGATCGGCCTGCCGCTGCTGGCCATCGGCTTCTATCTGCCGCTCGGCTCGCCTGCCATGCCGGACTTTCCGCTCGCCGCGCGCAACCAGTCGCCCAGTCCCACCCAGCCGCTGGACAATCTCGTCGCACAGGTCGAGCAGCATCTCGAGAAAAACCCGACCGACGGCCGTGGCTGGACCGTGCTTGCGCCGGTGCTGGCGAAGATCGGCCGTACCGACGATGCGGTGCGCGCGTTCCGCAATGCGATCACCTATGCCGGCGATACGGCTGCGCGGCGCGCCGATCTCGGCGAGGCCATGGCGATGGCCGCCAATGGTGTCATCACCGCGGATGCCAAGACCGAATTCGAACGCGCTGTCGCGCTCGATGCCGGTGAGGTCAAGGCCCGCTATTTCCTGGGCCTCGCAGCCGAGCAGGACGGGCGTGGCAGCGACGCGGCGGTGATCTGGCGCGACATGCTGGTAAAGGGACCAGCGGATGCGCCGTGGCGTCCGGTGGTCACGGCGGCCCTGGCGCGTGTCGGCGGGAGCGCTCCGAAATCAGGCCCGAACCTGCCGGCGCTGTCGGAAGACACGATCGCGTCGGTACAGGGCATGAATGCAGGCGACCGCAATGCGATGATCCATAGCATGGTCGACCGGCTCGCCACGCGGCTCAAGCAGGATGGCAGCGATGTCGAGGGATGGTTGCGGCTGGTGCGTGCCTATATGGTGCTCGGTGAGCGCGACAAGGCAAAGAGCGCGCTGGCAGATGCACGGGAGGCGGTCGGCACCGATGCCGAGCGGCTGCGCAAGCTGAACGATGGCCTGAAAGACACCGGGCTGGATGGGTGACTTCCAATGACGCGCAAGCAGCGACGATTGACGATGATAGGTGGAGCGCTGGTGGTGCTCGCCATCGCGGCCGGACTCGTGCTCAACGCAATGCGCGACTCCATCGTGTTCTTCTCGACGCCGCAGATGGTTGCCGAAAAGCAGATCCCGGTCGGCAAGCGCTTTCGTCTCGGCGGCATGGTCGAGCAGGGCTCGCTGGTGCGCGGCGATAATCTCGCCGTGAGCTTCAAGGTCTCCGATGGTGGCGCAACCTTGCCGGTGAACTACAAGGGCATCCTGCCGGATCTGTTCCGCGAGGGGCAGGGCGTCGTCGCCGAAGGCGCGATGGATGCGTCGGGCGTGTTCAAGGCCGATACTGTCCTGGCGAAGCATGACGAGAACTACATGCCGAAGGAAGTCGCTGACGCGCTCAAGAAACAGGGGCGCTGGCAGGAAGGCGAGGGCGGCAAGCCGGTGATGTCGCAGGGCGCCGCCAAGCCCGTGGTGACGCAGTGATTGCCGAAGCCGGACATTACGCATTGGTGCTGGCGCTGGCGCTGGCGTTGATCCAGTCGACGGTGCCGATCATCGGTGCGCGCCTGCGCGATCCCGCATTGATGAATGTCGCGCGCTCCACGGCACTGGCGCAGTTGCTGTTTGCGGGGCTGTCGTTTCTCGCGCTGACGACGCTCTACGTCACGTCGGATTTCTCTGTCGCCAACGTGTTCGAGAATTCGCACTCCGCCAAACCGCTGCTCTACAAGATCACCGGCGTGTGGGGAAACCACGAAGGCTCGATGCTGCTGTGGGTATCGATCCTTGCGCTGTTTGGCGGGCTGGTTGCCGCCTTCGGCAACAATCTGCCACTGTCGCTGCGCGCGCATGTGCTGGCAGTGCAGGGCTGGATCGCTGCGGCGTTCTATCTGTTCATCCTGATGACCTCGAATCCGTTCCTGCGCCTAGCACAGCCGCCGCTCGAGGGGCGCGATCTCAATCCGGTGCTGCAGGATATCGGCCTCGCGGTGCATCCGCCGATGCTCTATCTCGGCTATGTCGGCTTCTCCATCGCATTCTCCTTCGCCGTCGCCGCGCTGATCGAAGGCCGCATCGATGCCGCCTGGGCACGCTGGGTGCGGCCATGGACACTAGTGGCGTGGATCTTCCTGACGCTCGGCATCGCGATGGGCTCGTATTGGGCCTATTACGAACTCGGCTGGGGCGGCTGGTGGTTCTGGGATCCCGTCGAGAATGCCTCGCTGATGCCATGGCTGTCCGGCACCGCGCTGTTGCACTCCGCTGTCGTGATGGAGAAACGCAACGCGCTGAAGGTCTGGACCATACTTCTCGCGATCCTGACTTTCTCGCTGTCGCTGCTCGGCACCTTCCTGGTGCGCTCCGGCGTCCTCACCTCGGTTCATGCCTTCGCGACCGACCCGACGCGCGGCGTGTTCATCCTGCTGATCCTGTGCGTGTTCATTGGCGGCAGCCTGACGCTGTATATGTGGCGCGCGTCGTCGCTGAAGCAGGGCGGACTGTTCGCGCCGATCTCGCGCGAGGGCGCGCTGGTGCTGAACAACCTGTTCCTCACCACGGCCTGCGCCACGGTGTTCATCGGCACGTTGTATCCGCTGGCGCTGGAAATGCTGACCGGCGAGAAGATCTCGGTGGGCGCGCCGTTCTTCAACCTCACTTTCGGGCCACTGTTCGTGCCGCTGCTGCTGGCGATGCCGTTCGGGCCGCTGCTGGCGTGGAAGCGCGGCGATCTCAGAGGCGTCACGCAGCGGCTGATGGCGGCCGGCATTGCAGCGCTTCTGGCGGTGGCATTGGTCTGGGCATGGACGACCGGCGGGGCGGCGCTGGCGCCGCTGGCGATCGGGCTCGGCGTGTTCGTGATCGCCGGATCGATCGTCGATGTCGCCGAGCGGACCATGCTGTTTCGTTTGCCGTTCGACGCCGCGTTCCGGCGTGCGCGCGGATTGCCGCGCGCGGCCTGGGGCACGGCTTTTGCTCATGCCGGCATCGGCGTCGCGCTGATCGGCATCGTTTGCGAGAGCACGTGGAATACCGAATATATCGGCACCATGCAGCCGAACGATGTGGCGAAGCTTGCCGGCTATGAGCTCACGCTCAAGGATGTGACGCAGCGGCAGGGGCCGAATTTCCGCGAGAGCCTCGCGCGTTTCAGGGTGACGCGCGGCGGCGACGAGATCGGCGAAATGACGCCATCGAAGCGCAACTTCACCGCGCGGCAGTCCTCGACCACGGAAGCCGCGCTGCTGTCGCGCGGCGCCAGCCAGCTCTATATCTCGCTCGGTGAGGAGGCCGCCGGCGGCGCGGTTGCCGTGCGAATGTATCACAAGCCGCTGGTGCTGATGATCTGGTGGGGACCGGTGCTGATGGCCTTTGGTGGGCTGCTGTCGCTATCCGATCGGCGGCTGCGCGTCGGCGCGCCGAAGCCGGCAAAGGCATCGCGCGCACTGCAGCCGGCGGAGTGACGGCGTGACACGCATTGTCGCAAGCCTCGCCTTTATGTTCCTGCTCGCTGCGCCGCTCGCGCATGCGGTGCAGCCCGACGAGATCATGAAGGACCCGGCCCAGGAAGGCCGCGCGCGCAACCTGTCGAAGGAGCTGCGCTGCATGGTCTGTCAGAATCAGTCCATCGACGATTCCGATGCACCGCTGGCGCGTGATCTGCGTCTCCTAGTGCGCGAGCGTATCGCCACTGGCGAAAGCGACAAGCAGGTGCTGGATTTCCTTGTGGCGCGCTATGGCGAATTCGTGTTGCTGAAGCCGCGCCTCAACCTGCATACGCTGCTGCTGTGGCTGCTGACGCCGCTGGTGCTGATATCAGGCGGTGTCGCCTTGTGGTGGCACAACCGGCGACGGGGCAGGGCTGCAGGCGATGATGATGCCGTGATGCAGCTCACCGCCGAGGAAGAAGCGCGGATCGAAAAGCTGATTGCGGCGCAGAACGAGACGACGTCGACCTAGGGCCGATCGACATTCATTGGTTCCAGATCATTGCTGCGGCGAGGTGGATGAAGCCAGCAAAGTGCGAGGTTCGTCTGTCATAGCGTGTGGCGAAGCGCCGGAAGTGTTTGAGTCGGCAGAAGCAGCGCTCGATCCGATTGCGCTGCTTGTAGACGTTGATGTCGTGCGGAATGATGACCTTGCGGGTTCGGTTGGACGGGATGACCGCTGTTGCCCCCATATCGGCGATGATCGCGCGTAGCGCGTTGCTGTCATAGGCCTTGTCGGCAAGCACGGCTTCGCCGGTCTGGCCCTGGAGCAAGGCAGGCGCCTGGGTGACGTCGCCAGCCTGTCCGGCTGTGATGATGAAGCGGAGCGGGCGACCAAGTGTATCGGCCAGCATATGGATCTTCGTGGTCAGTCCACCTCGGGAACGCCCCAGCGCCTGATCTTTAGCCCCCCTTTTCCGCCCGCAGCCTGCTGGTGAGCGCGAACGATGGTGCTGTCGATCATCAGATACTGATTATCCCGGTCTGCCGTCAGGGCTGTGAACACGCGTTCCCAGACCCCGGCATGGCACCAGCGGCTGAACCGCCGATGTACCGTCTTCCACTTGCCGTACCGTTCCGGCAGGTCGCACCAATGCGCACCCGAGCGCAGAACCCACAAACAGCCGTTCACGAATAGGCGGTTATCAGTCGCTGTGCGTCCTGCGTCGCCAGCCTTGCCCGGCAGCAGCGGAGAAATCTTCACCCACTGCGCCTCATTCAATTCGTAGCGCTTCGCCCCCATCACTTGCTCCGTGCAAATCATGGAGCCCTATGAATCAGCGATTGAACCTCTTGGGAATCCTGAATGTCGATCGGCTCTAGGCCGGTCGTTGCCGCGGTCGGCGTCTATTCGACCGCCAGCACCGCCTGGATATTGCGGCCGGTGCGTTCGATGTGCTCCCGCAGGATCCGCGTTGCATCGCGCGTGCGCCGCTCGATCATCGCGTGGGCCATGGCCGTGTGTTCTGCAGGCACATCGCGATCCGGCTGATGCTTCTTCAGGAAGATGCGACGATAGCGATCGCTCTGGTCGTGCAGCGTCGCACAGAACTGCCGCAGCAACGGCATCTGGCACGCCGAGATCAGTTCGGCGTGGAAGGCGCGATGCGCAATCTCCCAGGCTTCCTGTTCGGCGGCCGAGCGTGAGCCGCGCTTGCAGCGGCTGAGCTGATGCAGCGAGCCGAGCACGCGTCCTTCCCAGGCGACATCGCCGTGTTCGATGGCTTCCTTGACGGCGAGGCCTTCGAGTTCGACGCGTAGCCGGATGATCTCGGCGAGATTGCTCGCCGAGACCGGCGTGACGCGATAGCCGCGCTGGTCGATCAGCGCGACGAGTCCGTCGTTCTCCAGACGACACAGCGCTTCGCGCAGCGGGCTGAGGCTGACGCCGAAGGCGGTGCGCAGGCGATCAAGATTGAGTTTGCTGCCCGGCAGCAGGTCGCCGCGCATGATCGAATCCCGCAAGCGGGCGACGAGCGTGGTGGACAATGTGGTCGGGATCGCGCCGGCCGTAGTGGTGTGTGCGGTGCTCATGATGCCTGTCCGATGCTCTCGAAACCGTAAAGCGAAGCCGGATTATCCACCAGTGCCAATTGCTGCGCTTTGGGATCCGGCAGCCAGAGCGGGATGAGATCGACGAGGTCGCCATCGTTCGGCATCGCGACCGGGCAGATCGGATGCGGCCAGTTGCTGCCCCAGAGGATGCGGTCGGGACGCGCCTCGACCACGCGCGCGATCATCGGCAGCATGTCGCGATGCGGATAGGGCTCCGCAGAGAGGCGATACAGGCTGGCGAGCTTGATCCAGCAGCGGTCGGTATCGAGCAATCGCAGCAAGGTTCGGAACGGTTCGGAATCGACGCCTTCCGCGGCGCTGATCCGGGCGAGGTGATCCAGCACGAACGGACTGCGGACCTGCATCAGTTGCGGCGCGACGTCGACCAGTTCGCTCGCTCTGTTGAAATGCAGCACGAGATGCCAGCCGAAATCGAAGGTCTCGTTCGCGAGACCCGCTAGATGCGCAAAGGATGCGCCGCCGCTGACGACGGTGGACATCCGGCAGCCGCGCATGCCGCGAAGGTGCATGTCTTCGAGCTCCTGCTGCGGCAGGCCCGACGGGATCACGGCCACCCCGCGCAGTCGCCGCGGATTGAGGTCGAGGGCCGCGAGGGTCGCACTATTGTCGGTGCCATGAGCGCCGCCATGCACGATGACGGCGCGGTCGATCCCGAGCGTTTCGTGGAGCTGCATCAGGTCGTCATAGGTGCAGTCTTCCGGCGTGTAGCTGCGCTGTTCGCTGAACGGAAATTCGGCCTGCGGGCCGAAGACGTGGACATGGGTATCGCAGGCACCACGCGGCATCACGAATGCCGGCCACTTCGGATGGCGATCGGGGCCGGGGCAGGGCTTAGGTGCGGCGCCAGGCGTATGCGCACTCATCGTGGCAACTCCCTTCAAATAAGCGATCTTTGTTCGCTGAAAATAAACGGTGGCAATCAGTCGATTTGACGACAGCCTTAAGTAGTGCCAACATAAAATCGACGAAACAAGAAAAATCGATTATTTGGAGGTTCGCATGCGGCACGTGGTTTCTGCACTGGTGGCTCTGGTCATGGTTTCGCTGGTCGGCCAGGTTGCCCATGCAGGGTTTCCCGAACGCGGCATCAAGATCGTGGTGCCGTTTCCCGCCGGCGGATCGAACGACGTCGTTGCCCGCTTGCTTGGCACCAAGCTGCAGGAGCTCTGGGGACAGCCGGTGGTGATCGACAACCGTGCCGGCGGCGGCGGAAACATTGGCGCGGATGCCGTCGTGCGCTCGCCCGCCGATGGCTATACGTTGCTGCTGACGGCGCCCGGACCGCTCGCGGTCAATCAGTCGCTCTACGCGCAACTCCCCTTCAATCCCGCGCAGGATTTCACGCCGGTGGCGTTGATCGCATCGGTTCCGATCGTGTTGGCGGTCAATCCCGGCGTGAAGGCGACGACGGTGGCTGAGCTGATCGCGCTCGCCAAGGCGTCGCCGGGCAAACTCAATTTCGGCTCGTCCGGCCTGGGATCAACCAATCATCTGGCGGGCGAGCTGCTGAAGGCACGCGCCGGCATCGATATCGTGCATGTGCCGTATCGCGGCGCGGCGCCGGCGATGAATGACCTGATCGCCGGTCAGATCCCGATGATGTTCGACAACATGCCGGCCATTCGTCCGCAGGTTCAGGGCGGCACGATCCGCGCGATTGCCGTGGCCGGCGCAGCACGTTCGCCTCTGTTCCCGGAACTGCCGACCATGGCGGAGGCGGGTGTCGCGAATTTCGAGGCGTCGTCATGGTTTGGCCTCGTCGCGCCGGCCAAGATGCCGCCGGATGTGACCAAGGTGCTGATCGACGGGGTGACCAAGGTGCTGAAGGACCCCGACATGGCGAAGCGTCTCGCCGATGTCGGCGCCGAGCCCGGCACGTTGTCAGGCGACGCGTTCGCTGCGTTTCTGCGCACCGAGTCGGAAAAATGGGGCCAGGTGGTGAAGACAGCGGGTGCCAAGGTCGAGTAGGACCTCGGGCCGCAATCGATTTGAAAACGGGAATCATATGACGAAGAAAATTGCTGAACTCGACGAGCTGAAGTCCCGCTACGAGACCATGATTGGCTTCACGCCGCCGAAGATCGCCAAGCGACTGGAACTGGGCATGCGCGTCGATCCCGCGCTGGTCACGGCGCTGGAGGACTGGCGGATTGCGGCATTGACGCCGGATGCGCTGGACCAGAAGACCGTGCAATTGATGTCGTTCGCGATCCTGCTGGTCCAGACGTCTGAAGCTGCTGCCAATCACGCAAAGGCTGCGATCAAGGCAGGGGCCACGCTTGAGGAACTGCACGCAAGTGCCGGAATCGCTGCGCTGTTCCGCGGCGTTGCAGCCTTCAACATGGCCGGCGAAATCCTGGCCGGTCTGTTCCCGGAGACGGGTCAAAAGACCGGCGGCTGATACCGCCGTTGCATCTGCGGATACCGGGATGATTCAGGCGCGTTGTCCCCCGCGTCATCCCGCCACACCTGTATCTGCCAGATTACCAAACCTTAATTCCCCTGCCAGCCCGCGGTAAGGTGGAAACCTCCATCTTCAGATCACACAAGGCGCCTTGCCCCCGCGCCGTTGCTCTGGAGATTTTCTCGATGTCCGACCGCCCCACCGATTTTTCCGAATTGCCGTCCTACAAGGCACCCCGCCGCTCGCTGTTCTCTGCGCGTAAATTCGCGTTGATGGCGTCGGTCGTTGCGGGCCTTGGTGTTGCCGCTTATGGCCTGTCGCCCTCCAACGGTCCGGTCGACATCTTCACCACCACTGCGCACGCGCAGGTCGACAAGCAGGTCAAGTCGCAGGCCGCGCAGCCGGTCGGCTTCGCCGATATCGTCGAGCGCGTGAAGCCATCGGTGATCTCGGTCAAGGTCAACATGAAGGAAAAGGTCGCATCGAAGGATGACGACAACAACGGCGACTCGCCGTTCCAGCCGGGCTCCCCGATGGAGCGCTTCTTCAAGCGCTTCGGCCAGGACGGCGTGCCCCCAGGCATGCGCGGTGGTCCGCGCGGCGGCGGCCGTGGCGTCGTGAGCGGTCAGGGCTCGGGCTTCTTCATCTCGGCTGACGGTTTCGCCGTAACCAACAATCACGTGGTCGATGGCGCCGACAAGGTCGAGGTCTCGACCGACGACGGCAAGACCTATTCGGCCAAGGTGATCGGCACCGATCCGCGCACCGATCTGGCGCTGATCAAGGTCGAGGGCCGCACCGATTTCCCGTTCGCCAAGCTTGCTGACGGCAAGCCGCGGATCGGCGACTGGGTGCTGGCAGTCGGCAACCCGTTCGGACTCGGCGGCACCGTGACCGCAGGCATCGTCTCGGCCTCGGGTCGCGACATCGGCAGCGGTCCGTATGACGATTTCATCCAGATCGATGCGCCCGTGAACAAGGGCAATTCGGGTGGTCCGGCTTTCGATACGTCGGGCGAAGTGATGGGCGTCAACACCGCCATCTATTCGCCTTCGGGCGGCAGCGTCGGCATCGCGTTCTCGATCCCGGCCTCGACCGTGAAGACGGTGGTGGCGCAGCTCAAGGACAAGGGTTCGGTCTCGCGTGGCTGGATCGGCGTGCAGATTCAGCCGGTGACCCAGGATATCGCCGACAGTCTCGGCCTGAAGAAGGCGGAAGGTGCGCTGGTCGCCGAGCCGCAGGCCGATGGTCCGGCAGCCAAGGCCGGCATCAAGTCGGGTGACGTCATCACCGCGGTGAATGGCACGCCGGTGAAGGATGCACGCGAACTCGCCCGCACCATTGGCGGCTTCGCGCCGGGCAACACGGTGAAGATCAACGTGCTGCACAAGGGGGAGGACAAGGTTCTGTCCATGACCCTCGGCCAGTTGCCGAACACGATAGAGGCGAAGGCCGATGTCGATAGCGGTGACAAGGGATCGTCATCGCGCGGCAGCGACGTGCCGCGGCTCGGCCTCACGGTCTCGCCCGCGAGCAGTGTCGCCGGTGCCGGCAAGGACGGCGTGGTCGTGACCGGCGTCGATCCGAAGAGCGCCGCTGCCGAGCGTGGCTTCAAGGAAGGCGACGTCATTCTCGAAGTCGCCGGCAAGAGCGTAACCAATCCCGGCGATGTGCGCGAGGCGATTGTTGCCGCGCACAACGACAACAAGAACAGCGTGCTGATCAGGGTTCGCTCGAACGGCTCATCGAAGTTCGTGGCCGTTCCCCTCGCGAAGAGCTGATCACCGCACATGAACGGAGAGTGTCGCCGGCATAGTCGCCCCCGCTGACGGCTCTTTCCAGGGGGCGAGCCACAAACTCGCTCCCGCTGCTTCCTTTCGATGGAAAACGCCCCCCTCCGTTGAAAGGCCAATGGGCGGTGAAGTTTCCCCCAGCTTCACCGCCTATTCTTCTTTCTGCTCCGAAGGATAACCGGCGGGCATTCCGCCGCCTTGCATGAAAGCCCGGTGCGCGCCATGGTGACCGAGACTCACAAGATCCACAGCGAATCCGATCCCCAGATGCGTCTGCTCATCATCGAAGACGACCGCGAATCCGCCGACTATCTGGTCAAGGCTTTCCGTGAGGTCGGCCATGTGGCCGATCACGCCAGCGATGGCGAGGAAGGTTTCGCGCTCGCCGATTCCGGCGATTACGACGTGCTGGTGGTCGATCGCATGTTGCCGAAGCGCGATGGACTCTCCGTCATCGGCGGCCTGCGCGACAAGGGTAACCGGACGCCGGCACTGATCCTCTCGGCGCTGGGCCAGGTCGACGACCGCATCAAGGGCCTGCGCGCCGGCGGTGACGACTATCTGCCGAAGCCTTATTCATTCGCGGAGCTGCTCGCGCGCGTCGAAGTGCTGTCGCGCCGCCAGGGTGGTCCCGCTGAAGAAACGACCTATCGCGTCGGTGATCTCGAACTCGACCGGCTGTCCCATGGCGTGACGCGCGGTGGCCAGGAACTGATCCTGCAGCCTCGCGAATTCCGGCTGCTCGAATATCTCATGAAACATGCCGGGCAGGTGGTCACCCGCACCATGCTGCTGGAAAACGTCTGGGATTATCATTTCGATCCGCAAACCAACGTGATCGACGTCCACATCTCGCGCCTGCGCTCGAAGATCGACAAGGGCTTTGAGCGTCCGCTGCTGCATACCATCCGCGGCGCCGGCTATATGGTCCGCGACGGCATGAAGTAAGCGGCGGCCCCGTCGCGCATCTATGGCTGTTCTTCGTCGAACGGCGCGTTGATCACCAGTTCGACGACGGAGCTTGCCTTGTAGCCCGCAACGAAACGTTCGCCGAAATCGCGAATGAAGTTGTCGTAAGTGGTGCCGGGTTGGGTCCGGGCGATATGGCAGAAGCAGCGAGTCATTTTCTGTTTCATTCCCAAACGTGGAAATTCCGCGACAATTGCCGCAACTTCGCTCGGCGGAATAAGCTCATACTGCAAGCCGACGACATCGAAGCAGATGCCGGCGGTGCAGAGTGCGACTTCGGCTTCCTTGAACAGCCCAATCGACGGCGTGGAATTGAGCGCAACGCTATCCCAGATCAACTGTGCACGGCTTCGGTCGAAGCCATGCTCCCGTGCAAAGAGACGCGCGAGGTCGGCGCCTTCTACTTCGAAGCGACGCGGCCCGGCGAAGCGTTCATTGAGCGTGATGTCATGCAGCAGTGCTGCGACGGCGAGAACCTCGCCGTCGTGCTCGATGTTCTGCAGTTGAGCGAGCCGCACCGCAAACAACCATGACCTGACGACATGGTTGAACAGGTACGGTTCGCAACTGTTCCGGGCGTGGTCGATCGCGCTGGCGATGATGGCCGTATCGGGGACGGTTACTCCCGCCAGTTGCCTGTCATTGATCTGTTGCATGTTCGTCGCCTCGCTCTGCCGGACCGTGAAGGTTGCTTGTGCTAGCTCTTCAGGAATTTCAGCAGTTCGGCATTGACCTGATCTGCATGAGTCGCCGTGATGCCGTGCGGTGCGCCGGGATAATAGACATCCTTGGCACCCTTGATCAGCTTGGCTGATTTCACCGCGGAGTCCTTCACGGGCACGATCTGATCGTCCTCGCCATGCAGGACGAGGGTAGGGATGTCGAACTTCTTCAGGTCTTCCGTGAAATCCGTCTCCGAGAACGCCTTCACGCTCTCATAGGCGTTCTTCGCGCCAGCCTGCATGCTCCACAGCCAGAACTGATCCAGCGTCCCCTGCGAGACTTTCGCGCCGGGCCGGTTGGCGCCGTAGAAGGCGATCGCCAAATCCTTGTAGTATTGTGAGCGGTCGCCCGCGACACCGGCGCGGATGCCGTCGAACACCTCGATCGGCAGTCCTTCCGGATTGGCTGGTGTCTTCAGCATGATCGGCGGCACCGCCGCGATCAGCACCGCCTTCTTCACGCGCTTGGTGCCGTGGCGGCCGATGTAGCGTGCGACTTCGCCGCCGCCCGTGGAATGGCCGACCAGCGTCGCGTCCTTCAGATCGAGCGTCTCGATGACTGCGGCGAGATCGTCGGCATAGCCGTTCATGTCATTGTTGTTCGAGGCCTGGCTGGAGCGGCCATGACCGCGGCGGTCATGGGCTACGACACGGTAGCCATGCTGGGCGAGAAACAGCATCTGGCCGTCCCACGCGTCCGCGTTGAGCGGCCAGCCATGGGAGAAGGTAACGACCGGGCCCTTGCCCCAGTCCTTGTAATAGATTTCGGTGCCGTCCTTTGTGGTGATGGTGCTCATGGTGCGATGTCCTTTGTGAGCGTGAGGTTTGGTTGGCTTGTCGCCGGCCTTGCCCTCGGCGATCGAGGGCAAGCCGGCAGTGATCGCAGTGATGGCGGCAGCTGCGAGCAGATCGCGGCGGGAGGGTATCGAGCGCGGAACGTCGTCGGTCATGGTCGGTCCTTGGTTGGCGGAGAGGCAGCTTGCGTCGATCAGCCCTTGAGCCAGTCGTCGAGATGGATCGCTCCGATGCGCGCGCCGGCATCGGGCGTCAGGGAGCGATCGTTGATCGGCGTGCCGAAATAACCCACGTGGATGTCGGCGATGACCTGGCGTGGGTCCTGCTTTGCCGTCAGATATTTGCGCCCGAGTGCGTCGAGCGGGAGCGGTTCGGGCCCGGCCACCTCGACGACGCCGTTCACTGGGGTGCCCAGGGCAAGGTCCACCATGGCGGCTGCCACGTCCGCAGATGCGATGGGCTGGATCAGGGCCGGCGCCAGGCGAATCACGTCGCCGTCCACGCCGCCTTGCACGATGGCGGGGATGAATTCGAAGAACTGCGTCGCCCGCAGGATCGTGTAGGGCATTCCGGACGCCTTGATGAGATCTTCCTGGGCCAGCTTGGCGCGGAAGTAGCCGCTGGCCTGAAGGCGCTCGGTCCCGACCACAGACAGGGCCAGATGATGCTGGACGTCTGCGGCTTTTTCCGCCGCGAGCAGGTTGCGGCTGGATGTCTGGAAGAATTCCATCACCGGCCCGTCCTCGAATGATGGCGAATTCGCCACGTCGATGACGACGTTTGTCCCGGACATGGCCTCGGCCAGTCCTTCCCGCGTCAGGGTGTTGACGCCCGTCGACGGCGAGGCGGCGAAGACCTTGTGGCCCAGCTTCCTCAAGCCGCTCACGACCTGCGTACCGATGAGGCCGCTACCTCCGATGACGACGATTTTCATGTTATTTTCTCCCTTTCACACGGTGACGATCGTGTGGGCGGACCATGCGCCGCGGCGCACAGGAAGACTTTGCCGCAATCTTCGTTTTCTCTTGAGTTTCGCTTGGATGTTCGTTCAGAAAGGGCCGGCTGGCACGTCACCGCCGATGGCGCGCGACAGGCCAGTTGTGGGGTCGGTTCTGTTGCCTCCTGAAGGTCTTGACGGTTCATTGCCGCCGGCCGAAAACGCAGGCAGTCATGGAGCGCCGAGTGCCGTATCTGTTCGCAGGCTATGTCCTCGATCCCGACCGCAGAGAGTTGTCGCATGGCAGCGACAAGGTGGCGATCACGCCGCAGGCTTTCGACCTGCTGCTGCATCTGGTGAAGAACCGCGACCACGTCGTCAGCAAGGATGCCCTTCTCGATGCCGTGTGGGCGGGACGGATCGTGTCCGAATCGACGCTGGCCAGTCACATCAATGCGGTACGCAAGGCGCTGGGCGATAGCGGGGATGAACAGCGGCTGCTGAAGACGGTGGCGCGCAAGGGCTTTCGCTTCGTTGGCGATGTGACCGAGACGGCAATGCCGGCGCAGTCTGATGCGGCGGTTGCCGATCACGCCACATCGACGGTGAACCCGGACGCCGCGCTGACGTTGCCCGATCGGCCGTCAATCGCAGTATTGCCGTTCCTCAATCTGAGCGGCGATCCGCAGCAGGACTATTTCGTCGATGGCATGGTCGAGGACATCATCCTCGCGCTGTCGCGGCTTCGCTGGCTGTTCGTCATCGCCCGCAATTCCAGTTTCACGTTTAAAGGCCGTGCCGTGGACGTCCGCGAGGTCGGGCGCGAACTTGGCGTGCGCTATGTACTGGAAGGCAGCGTGCGCCGTGTGGCGAACCGCGTGCGCATCACCGGACAGCTCGTCGATACCACCACGGGCATGCATCTGTGGGGCGAGCGCTTCGAGAGTGTCGTCGATGACATCTTCGATCTGCAGGATCAGGTCACGGAAAGCGTCGTGGGCGCCATCGCGCCGCAGCTTGAATTTGCGGAGATCGAACGCGCCAAACGGAAGCCGACCGAAAGCCTCGACGCCTATGATTACTACCTGCGCGGACTGGCGAATTTTCATGTGTCGACGCGCGATGGAATCGATGCGGCATTGGCGAATTTCTACAAAGCCATCGAGCTCGATCCCGACTTCGCTGCCGCCTATGGGATGGCCGCGGGATGCTTCTACTGGCGCAAGATGAACCGCTGGCTTTCCGATCGTGTGGTTGACGGGCGTGAAGCGGCGCGGCTTGCCGAACGCGCCGTCACCCTCGGCAAGAACGACGCGGTAGCGCTGACACGCGGCGGCCATGCCTGGCCGCATTTCGGCGGCGACCTGCATGCCTGCGTCGCCTATGTCGATCGTGCGCTGGTGCTCAATCCCAATCTCTCGACGATCTGGTATCTCGGGGGCTATCAACGCGTTTCGCTTGGCGAGCACGACGAGGCCATCGCCTATTTTTCACGCGCCATGCGGCTCAGTCCGCTCGATCCCGAGACATTCCAGATGCATACGGGAATCGCGATGTCGCATCTCTATTCGCGACGCTTTGATACCGCGCTCGATTGCTTGCGGGAGGCGTCGCGCGAGGTGCCGAACATTCTCCGTGTTGCTGCATTTCAGGCGGCCGCGCATGCTCTGGGTGGGCGAATGGAAGAGGCGCGCGAGGCGATGGGCCATGTGCGCCGGCTCGATCCCACATTGCGGCTCAGCAATATTGACGACTGGCTGCTGGTGCGGCGACCGCAGGACTTCGCACTGGCATCGGAGGGCCTGCGAAAAGCCGGCCTTCCGGAGTGAACCTGGCTGAAAGATAAAATTCCTGCAGTCGGGCGACATTACCAACATCTCATATTCCCGCCCTGTTTGTTGCAGCTTGCGCCTGCTAGAACAGGGGATGACGTCCAGAACCTTCCATTTCCGCACGTCCCGAGCGTGACCCGTGACGGCTATCGGTAAACTGTTTCGCACGACGGCCTTCCGGTTGACGTTGGCCTATCTGCTGCTGTTCGCGCTGTTTGCAGCATCGCTGCTCGGCTATTTCGCCTGGAATACACACCGGCTGATCAACGATCAGATCACGACCACGGTCGATGACGAAATGACCGAGCTGAGCGATCTGTTCGGGCGGCGCGGCTTGCGGGGAATCGTTGGCGCCATCGAGAACCGGGCGCTGCGTCCTGGCGCCAACCTCTATCTGATCACGACACCGGCGGGTCAATCCATCGCCGGCAACGTGTCCTCACTGGCGCCCGGCGTGATGGCGACCACGGGCTGGTCCGAGACCGCCTATCGCCGGCTCGACGATCCCGACTCGTCCAACCATCGCGCTCTGGTGAAGGTGACGCAATTGAGCAGCGGCTTCCGGCTGCTGATCGGCCATGATCTCGAGGAACGCCGGCGCCTGTTCGACATCGTCGGCGATGCCGCGAAGTGGTCGGTGTTGATCGTCGTTGTCCTTGGACTCGGCGGCGGCATCTTCGTCGCCAGCCGCGTGCTGCGGCGGATCGACGCCATGACCGGCACCACCCAGCGTATCATGGCGGGCGATCTCTCCGGCCGTCTGCCGGTCGGACGCAGCGGCGACGAACTCGACCGTCTCGCGGAAAATCTCAATGCCATGTTGGAGCGCATTGAAGCGCTGATGACAGGACTGAAGGAAGTCTCGGACAATATCGCCCATGACCTCAAGACGCCGCTCACGCGGCTGCGCAATCGGGCCGAGGAGGCGCTGGCACGATCCAGCAACGAGGCCGAATATCGCGCGGCGCTGGAACGCACCATTGAGGAATCCGATGGCCTGATCCGGACCTTCAATGCGCTGCTGATGATCGCACGTGCTGAATCAGGACAGGCGCGCGGCAATATGGACAATTTCGACGCTGCTGAAGTGGCCGAGGGCATCCACGAGCTCTATGAACCGCTTGCTGAAGACAGCGATCTTACGCTGACCGTCAAGACCGCGGCTGCGCCGCTGCGTGGCAATCGTGAACTGATCAGCCAGGCGCTCGCCAATCTCGTCGAAAACGCGATCAAATATGGCAAACCTGCGATCACGGACGAGAATGCCGATAGCGCGGGCGCTGCGGCCGCCAAGGACATCGTGATCGAGGCGCGGCGCGAGGGCGATCAGGTGCTGCTCAGCGTGTCCGATCATGGTCCCGGCATTCCCGAAGCCGACCGGAAACATGCGATAGAGCGCTTCGTGCGGCTGGAAGCGAGCCGCACATTGCCCGGTTCCGGCCTCGGTCTCAGTCTTGCATCTGCCGTGGCCACGCTGCATGGCGGTGAATTGCAGCTGGGCGACAATCATCCAGGGTTGCGGGTCACGCTGGCGCTGCCGGCAGTGGCAGCCGAAGGCCTTGCGGGTCAAACGGGGAATGTGCCACAGAAGTCGGCATGACTTCAGCCGCAACAGGCGAGGGCCAGCTTCCGTTGGCCGCGCAATTCGTCAGCGGACCGCAGCTGTTCGCCCCCGCCGATGCCGAGCAGCGCTTCGGCGAATGGCTCGCCGATCTCGCGCCGGACGATGCCGCCGCATTTCGCGCGATCACCGACCAATTTCCGCATGCCAGAGTGATCCTGCTCGGCATTGCCGAGGCGTCGCCCTATCTGTTCGATCTGATCCGTGCCGATGCCGCACGTGCATTGCGGCTGCTGCGTTGCGATCCCGAGCAGTATCTCGCCACTCTGATCGCCGAGACCTCCGCGAATGTCGCTGCCGCCGGCGGCGATCCCGATGTCATGCATCTGCTGCGACGCATGAAATCCGAAGCGGCCTTGTTGATTGCGTTGTGCGATATCGGTGGCGTCTGGCCGGTGATGCGCGTCACGCGGGCGCTGACCGATCTCGCTGTGTCCTCCGTCCAGACGACGGTGCGCTATCTCCTGCGCCAGGACATGGCACGCAAGCGTATCCTGCCGCCGGATCCCGAGAATCCGGAGCAGGGCAGCGGCCTGATTGTGCTGGCGATGGGCAAGATGGGCGCCGGCGAACTGAACTATTCCAGCGACATAGACCTAATCGTTTTCTTCGATCTCGAGGCGCATACGCTGGCCGAGGATATCGAGCCGAATTCATTCTTCGTGCGCATCGCGCAGGGCGTGTCGCGGCTGCTGCAGCAGCGCACCGGCGACGGCTATGTGTTCCGCGTCGATCTGCGGCTGCGACCCGATCCCGCCTCGACGCCGGTGGCGGTCTCGACCGCGTCGGCGCTGCATTACTATGAGCGCGAGGGGCGCACATGGGAACGCGCGGCAATGATCAAGGCGTTCCCTTGCGCCGGCGATTTCAAGGCCGGCGAGGCGCTGCTGGCCGAGATCGCGCCGTTCGTCTGGCGCAAGCATCTTGATTTCGCCGCACTGGCCGATGTCCATGACATGAAACGGCAGATGCAGACGTTTCGCGGGCAGAATGAAATCTCCGTCGAGGGGCATAATGTCAAGGTCGGGCGCGGCGGCATCCGTGAGATCGAGTTCTTCGCGCAGACCCAGCAGCTGATTGCCGGCGGGCGCCATCCGGAATTGCGCGTGCGGCCGACGCTGGAGGCGCTGAATATTCTCGCTGCCAGCAACTGGATCACCTTTGAGGCGCGCGATGAACTGACGCTCGCCTATGAATTCCTGCGCCGTGTCGAGCATCGACTGCAGATGGTGGCCGACGAACAGACTCATTCGCTGCCCGATGACGTCGGCGCCATGGAACGCTTTGCGCGCTTCTTCGGCTATGACAGCCGCGAGTCATTTGCCAGCGATCTGCTCGGGCATCTCAATTGCGTGCAGGGGCATTATGGCCGCCTGTTCGAAGGCGACCCCACCGATAACGTCCATCTGCCGGCTATCGACTACAAAGCGGGGGCAACGGATCAGCGGCTGCTCGAACATTTCACCAAACTCGGTTTCCGCAAGCCTGCCATGGTGGCGGAGACGGTGCAGCACTGGATGACGGATGACTATCGCGCGCTCAAATATGAGGGCACGCGGCAGGCGTTCATGGAATTCGTGCCTTCGCTGATCGTCGGACTGGCCGATGCCGAAGAGCCCGACCTTGCGGTCGTTGCGTTCGACCGCTTTCTGCAGGCGTTACAGCGCGGCGGCCGGCTGATCTCGCTGCTCAGCCAGAACCGCGATCTCGTCGCGCTGGTGGCGCTTGTACTTGGCGCGGCGCCGCGTCTGGGTGACATGCTGGCGCGGCAGCCGCAGATCATGGACGGGCTCATCGATCCGCGCTTCTTCGGCGCCATGCCGGATCAGCGTGAGCTGTCGACGCGTCTTGCGGCGACCCTCGAAGACGCCAATTCCTATGAAGAGTTTCTCGATCGTCTAAGGCTGTTCGGGCAGGAAAGCCTGTTCCTGATCGGGACGCGTATTCTGTCGGGCACGGTGTCGGCGCAGCAGGCCGGAATTGCGTTCGCCGACGTCGCCGAAGGCATCGCGCATACGCTGCATGGGCTGGTGCTCGATCAGTTCGTTGCCCAGCACGGCCGCATCAAGGATCAGCAGACCGCAATCGTAGCCATGGGCAAGCTCGGCAGCCGCGAGATGACGGCGGCATCTGATCTCGATCTGATTCTGATTTACGACTTCGATCACGACGCGCCGGACTCCGATGGACCGCGTCCGCTGCACGGCGCGCAGTATTTTGCGCGGCTGACGCAGCGCCTGATCAGCGCCTTCACCACGCGCACCAATTACGGCGTGCTCTACGAGGTCGATATGCGGCTTCGCCCGTCGGGCCGGGCAGGACCTTTGGCGTCGCGCATCGACTCCTTCGCAGAATATCAGGAGACCGAGGCCTGGACCTGGGAGCACATGGCGCTGACGCGCGCGCGGGTGATTTCGGCGACGCCTGCGTTCCGCGAGAAGATCGAACTGGTCATCCGCGACGTGCTGACGCGTCCGCGTGAGACCACGATCATCGCCAACGATGTTGCCGAGATGCGTCAGGCCATCGCCGAGGAGAAGGGCGAAGACGATATCTGGGACCTGAAACATGCCGCGGGTGGCATGGTCGATATCGAATTCATCGTGCAATATCTGCAGCTGGTACATGCGGCAGAGAAGCCCGAGATCCTCAGCATCAGTACGCAACAGGTGCTGGAGAATGCGGCGCGACTGGGCATTCTGTCGCCAGCCGCCGCCGATGTGCTGCGTCCGGCAGTGCGGCTCTATCACGACCTCACGCAGGTGCTGCGGCTATGCGTGAGCGACAAGTTCAAGCCGGAAACCGCAGGCACGGATCTGTTGCGCATGCTCGCACGGGTGAGCAACGAGCCGGACTTCTCTTCGTTGCAAGCACGGGTGCGCGATATGCAAGCCGACGTGCGGCAGGTGTTCCGCCTTGTTGTAGAAGGCGCTAGTTAGTGTTCTCGTGGAAATCGAAGCTCGGCGAGCCGCGATTTCCATGACGTGGGTTTCGTCGATCGTCCGGTCGGGACGAGAGCGCGCTATCACTGCTCCGGCTTGACCTTGCCGATCTCGACAACCGTCTTCCAGCGGGCGAGTTCTTTTTCCAGGAAGCTCTGAAATTCCGCGCTCGTATTAGCGACGACCTCGAAGCCGCTATCGGTCAGCCGCTTCTTGAGATCGGGCGAGGTGAGGGCGGTGGTGATCGATGTTTCGAGCTTGGTCTTCACATCGGCCGGAAGGCCCTTGGGCGCGACGAAGGCCTGCCACGAATAGATATTGAGATCGTCGACGCCGACTTCCTTCATCGTTGGGGTCTGCGGGAATGAATCGGAGCGCGTGTCACTGGTAACGGCCAGAATTTTCATCTTGCCGCCTCGGATGTAGTTGGCGACTGCGCCGAGATTCTGGAAGGAGACGTCGACATGTCCGCCCATCAGGTCCGTATGGGCCTGCGAGCCGCCCTTGTAGGGCGTATGGATACCGGTGGTCCCCGTCTTCTGCCAGAACAGCACCGCCGTCAGATGGTCGGACGAGCCCACGCCCGATGAGGCGAACGTGACCTTGTCCGGATTCTTCTTGAGATAGTCGATGAGTTCCTGGACGGTATTGGCCGGGAAATCGGGGCGCGTGATCAGCACGTTGGGATTGCGCACAGCGACACTGAGCAGATCGAAATTCTGGAGCGGGTGATAGCCCGGGTCCTTGTAAAGCACCGGATTGATCGCGATGACGCCGATCGAGCCCACCATCAGTGTGTAGCCATCCGGCTTTGAGCGAGCGAGTTGTGTCGCGCCGATGGAGCCGTTGGCGCCGGGTTTGTTCTCGATGATGAAGGACTGCCCGAAGCTTTCCTGCATCTTTTGCGTGGTCATGCGCGCCGTCGTATCGCTTGCGCCGCCGGCGGTGAAAGGCACGATCACCGTGACGGATTTCGATGGATAGTCTTGCGCGACCGCCATGCCTGGCACTGTCAGACAGAATGCCGCCACGGCGAGATGGCTCAGTTTCATCGTCGTTTCCTCCACTGGAATGCTTTTGTTTATTGAACAGGCGACAATCTTCGTGTCGCTCTTGTCTGGACTGCTCCTCCATGTGCTGAAGAGCAGTGTGGTTCGTGAGTTCAGGAACTCCCTTCAATCGGCAACCGCTGCAGTCTTGTTGGCAAATACTTCGCAGATGGTGGCTTTGAAAATTGATAGGTCACACGAGAAAGAATCGCGGTCCCAGTCCAGACCGCCCGTGTCGACGCGTCAATATAGCGACCTGCAACCTTTAGTATAGGTGTGGGCGGGGGCCTCCCAAGCGGCCATTTGACGCTTGAGTGTCATGCCATGGGCGTTGGCTCGGCGCGGTCAGCGGGAAGCAATCGACGCCTAGGCGGCCTCGGAGATTTCCGCTGGCCTGTGTCTGCCGCGGAGCGGGATGGTGACGCAGACTACAGTGCCGGTGCCGAGCTTGGAGCGCAGCTTCATCGATCCGCCATGCAGGTTGGTCAGCGATTTGGCGATAGCCAGACCGAGGCCCGAGCCGTGATAGGTCTTGGCGAGCTGGCTCTCGACCTGTTCGAACGGGCGTCCCAGACGCTTCAGCGACTGCGGGGCGATGCCGATGCCACTATCGGCGATCATCAGTGCGACGGAGTCGCGCAGCACGCGGCTGCGCACGGTGACACGGCCGCCATCGGGTGTGAACTTCACGGCATTCGAGAGCAGATTGACCAGGATCTGCTTGATGGCGCGGCGGTCGGCCACCACCGGTGCATCGGCCGCGATGTCGGCGCTGAGTGTCAGATTCTTGTCGTCGGCGCGGCCGGAGACGACACGCAGCGCTTCGGAGAGTGTCTGTCCGAGATCGAGCGGCTCAAGGTCCAGCTGCATACGACCTGCCTCGATCTTCGACATATCGAGAATGTCATTGATGACTTCGAGCAGATAGTGACCGCTGGTGAGAATGTCGTGGCAGTATTCGGCATATTTGTCGGAGCCGAGATTGCCGAACATGCCGCTGCCCATGATTTCCGAGAAGCCGATGATGGCATTCAACGGCGTGCGCAGTTCGTGGCTCATATTGGCCAGGAATTTCGACTTGGTCTGGTTGGCTTCCTCAGCGCGGTTCTTCTCGTCGGAATATTTCTGGGCCAGGTCCGCAAGTTCGAGCGCCTGTTTCTCCAGCGCGGCCTGGGAGTGCTTGAGATCGATGACGCTGGCGCGAAGGCGCAGATCGTTGTCGACGAGCTTGTGCTCGTGCTCCTTGATGCGGGTGATGTCGGTGCCGACGGAGACGTAGCCGCCGTCCTTGGTACGGCGCTCGCTGATATGCAGCCAGCTGCCGTCCTCAATCTGCGCTTCGAAGGTACGGGCGCCAGGGGCCGCAGCGCCGGATTCCGCGAGACGCGAGCGGACCTCGGGCATGCTGCCGACTTCGAGCACGGTCTCGTAGGACGTCCCGGGCGACACCGCCGAGTCCGGCAGCTTGTGCAGGCGCTGGAAATGCGAGTTGCAGAGCACCAGGCGATCTTCCGCGTCCCACAGCACGAAGGCTTCGGGAATGGTCTCGATGGCGTCGCGCAGCCGGACGTCGGCCTCGACGGTCTTCTCGGCGAGGCTCTTCTGTTCGGTGACGTCGATGGCGATGCCGATCAGGTGCTGGCTGCCATCGTTCTGGCCCTGCGCGAGTTCGCAGCGCAATTGCAGCCAGATCCAGTGGCCGTTGCTGTGCTGCATGCGGAAGGTCTGGTCGATGTGATCGATCTTGAACGAAATCAACTGATCGGCGATCTCGAACAGGTTGATGTCGTCGGATTGTACCAGTGCGTTGACTTCGCCGAAGGTCAGCAGGTCGCTGCGGCTGTCGAGGCCCAGCATGGTGAACATCGACTGCGACCAGAAGATGCGGCCGCGCGACAGATCCCAGTCCCACAATCCGCAGCGGCCGCGGTTGAGGGCGGTGTCGATGCGGCCACGCACGGCGTCGTTGATCGCGTCGCCTTCGCGGGCACGGGTCGATTGCCAGTGGAAGGCGAAGCCGAGGATCAGTACCACGAAGCCGGTGGTGGCCGAGAGTGTGATCGACAGCGCGGAGTCCGAGCGCCAGATCGGCTCGTTGTTCTCCTGAATGACAACTACCTGACCCGGCAGGGCCTTGACGATGCGACGGGTGGCCAATGCATGGCTGTTGTCGGGCAGCTTCACATCGACAACGTCGGTGCGTTGACCCTGCGCAGCCATGGTCTGCGTTGCGCTGAGGACGTCGAGGATGCGATTGGCGTCGCCCGGCGGCAGGTCGATCGGCACGCGCGCGAGAATGCTTTGATCGGCACCCAGCACGATGACGTGGCGTCCCCCCGCGATCCCCCAGGATGGAATCAAACTGGGCAGCAGGCTCTGCAGGCGCTCGACGGCGGCAGAGCGATCCTGACGGATGGTGCCGTTGCGTTCGAGACGCTCGGCGAGCAGATCGGCGAGCGCTGCGAGATCGCGCTTCATCGATGCCTGCTTCTGCCGGCTCTGATCGACCACCTGCACGAAGGCGCCGAAGAAGATCGTGATGAGAAAAGCGATGATGAGTGTAGGGACGGCCCGGCGAAGTGCCGGCTCTGCGATCAGCAGCCTGTGATAGGCCGGTTTCGCGATAGACTGCGCCAATCCTTTGATCGAATCGGATTGGACGCATGCGTTGTCCGCATGCGCACGCGACATACTTAGCCCCCTCGGAAGAATCTCGCTCGCGTCGCTCGAAACAACTGCCCCGCCACCTCGAATCGCAAGACCAATAAGAATCCACTTTGCCAGGGCTGTCGAGAGTCAACGAAACGTTAACGTGAAATAAATCGTATCCACCGGAGAATTTCATCACTGTTCGGTACTTGCATGAGTCCGAAACAGGAACGCCGCGCATGAGAATCATGCGCGGCGCTGAAATCAATGACTCGCAGAACGCGCGTTACAACGTGACCACGATCTTGCCGAGATGCTTGTTTGCTTCCATGTGGTCGAACGCCGTTCCGATGTCGTCGAATGTGTAGACCTTGTCGATCGGCAGTTTCAGTTGGCCGGCTTCGATAGCGGGCCAGATGTCCGCACGCACCGCACTGAAGATGTCGCGAATCTCCTGCAGTGACCTCGTGCGGAAGGTCACGCCGATATAGGTGATGCGGCGGGCGGCATGGAGATCGAAATTGAAATCGCCATGCGTGCCGCCGAGCCGGCCGACATTGACGATGCGTCCCATCACCTTCGTGGCTTTCAGGTTCTGGTTGGCGACGGGGCCCGAGATCTGGTCGACGATCAGATCGACGCCGTCGCCGTCCGTGGCCTTGAGCACCTGATCGACCCAGCCAGCATCCTTCGAATCGATGGCGAGGTCGGCGCCAAAATCCTTCAGCCGGGCGCGACGTGCGGGGTCGGTGGATGAGCCGATCACCGTCTTTGCGCCCTTGAGCCTGGCGATCTGCAGCGCCATCAGGCCGACGCCGGAGCTGGCGCCCTGGATCAGGACGGATTGGCCGGGCTGCAGTCCGCCATTGGTCACCAGCGCATTGTGCATCGTGGTGATGGCGACGGGCAGGGTGCAGGCATCCTCGAAAGTCATGCTGGCTGGCATGTGGAACAGCCGGCCGTGATCGGTGACGGCGAATTCGGCGAAGGCCGCACCGCCGGAACCCATCACGCGATCCCCGACCTTGACGCCCTTGGCCTCCGGGCCGAGTTCGGCGATCTCACCGGCCCATTCCATTCCCAGCACCGTACCGACGCCGCCGGCAGCGCCGTGGACATGGCCTTTGGTCATGCCGAGGTCGGCGCGGTTAAGGCCGCAGGCTTTCACCTTAACCAGCACCTGCGTGCCGGTGGGCGAGGGCTTCGGGGCATCACCGATCGCAGCGCCATTGGCGCCGTAGACATAAGCTTTCATGGCTCTGCTTTCCGTTCCGTCTATTCAGCGGCTTGGCGCTGGCTGCCATCAAGCATGGCTTCGAAGCGTGCGCGGATAATCGTCTCGGCGTCATGCATGATGCGCGACACGAGTTCCTGGCAGCTCGGGATGTCGTGGATCAGGCCCTGGACCTGGCCGGCCGACCAGATGCCATCTTCGGCATCGCCGTGCGAATAGACCAGCTTGCCGCGGGCACCGGCGACAAGTTCCTTGATCTGCTCAAAAGTGGCGCCTTCCTTCTCCATGGCGACGACCTGTTTGCTCACCGCGTTCCTGGCGACGCGCGAGGTGTTGCGCATGGTGCGGAAGATCAGGTCGGTCTCGCGCTCGTCATTGGCGACGATGCGTTCCTTCACCAGCTGATGGATCGGGCTTTCCTTGGTGCACATGAAGCGCGTGCCCATATTGATGCCCTCGGCACCAAGCGCCAGCGCGGCGACAAGGCCGCGGCCGTCGCCGAAGCCGCCCGAGGCGATCATCGGGATCTTGATCTTGTCGGCCGCGGCCGGGATCAGGATCAGGCCGGGGGTGTCATCCTCACCGGGATGGCCGGCGCATTCGAAGCCGTCGATGGAGACCGCATCGACGCCCATCCGCTCGGCGGAGAGGCCGTGGCGCACGCTGGTGCATTTATGAATGACCTTGATGCCGTGCTTCTTAAATTCGGTGACGTGTTCCTGCGGCTTGTTGCCGGCAGTCTCGACCACCTTGATCCCGGCCTCGATGATGGCCTGGCGATATTCGGCGTAAGGCGGCGGCTTGATGGTCGGCAGAATGGTCAGGTTCACGCCGAACGGCTTGTCGGTCATGTCGCGGCAGCGCGCGATTTCCTTGGTGAGGTCTTCCGGCGTCGGCTGGGTCAGTGCGGTGATCAGGCCGA
The DNA here is from genome assembly GCF_034044155.1 of Tardiphaga sp. 42S5. NCBI lineage: Bacteria > Pseudomonadati > Pseudomonadota > Alphaproteobacteria > Hyphomicrobiales > Nitrobacteraceae > Tardiphaga > Tardiphaga sp. 42S5. The sequence goes on from NZ_CP139027.1 coordinate 3,449,901, forward strand.
GCGCACCGGCATTGGCCACTGCGGCGACGAGCTCGGCGCGGCCGACCCACTGCATGCCGCCCTGGACGATCGGGTGTTCGACACCCACAAGCTCGGTAAAGCGCGTCTTGATCATGATGGTCCTCTTGTTTCCCCGGAGACGCGCTTGGCGCCGAATGGTTCTTGCTTGTTCGGGGCGAAGGATGCCGGTGGGGCGCAGCAATGTCTACCGCCACGGGATACGGCCCCATGCGCCGCCGATGCAGGTCTGATGCGTGGGGCGTGCCGTCGTGATCGCTGGAACTCGCGGCGCGAACATGCTTTTCTCCCGCGCATGACCGAGCCGACCCCGCAACAGATCGAACAACTCACGCGCGCTTTTGAACGTTTCACGCGCAAATTCAAAGTAGCCGAAGCCGCTGCGGCCGCCGACAACGCGCTCAATGCGCTCGACGCGCAGACGTTGGTGTTTGTCGGTGACAATCCCGGCTGCCTGATAGGCGACGTCGCCCGCTATCTCAATGTCGCCATGACCACCATGTCCTCTGCCATCGACCGGCTCGTCAAAAAGGCCCTGGTCGAGCGTCGCCGGCCCGAAGACAATCGCCGGTCCGTGGCGTTGACCGCGACCGAGAAGGGCAAGCAGGTGGTGGAAGAACAGGTCGCCGGCTATCGCGCGGCCTGTCAGATGATGCTGCGGTCACTCGACCCGATCGAGCGTAACGAATTGATCCGGTTGACGGAAAAAATCGCCGACAACGAAACTTGAACATTACGAAGTTCGTACTATCTTGAGCGTGCCGCCGGCCGTAAGCCGGTTCCTGACGGAGGCGCTCATGGCCATCGCCATCAACGGTACGGACTACTCGTTGCCCGACGATCCCCGGGTTTCGCTGCTCGACCTTCTGCGTGAACGGATCGGCCTGACCGGCACCAAGCTGGGCTGCAATCAGGGCGCCTGCGGCGCCTGTACCGTCATTCTCGATGGCGAGCGAGTGCTGTCCTGTCTGACACTTGCCGTGCAGGCGGACGGGTGCGCAGTGACTACCATCGAAGGCCTGAGCAAGCAGGGTGACATGCATCCCCTGCAGCGCGCATTCATCGAGCACGATGGCTTGCAGTGCGGCTATTGCACGCCCGGGCAGATCTGCTCAGCGGTCGCGATGCTCGGCGAGATGCGCCGCGGCGATCCCAGTTATGTCACCGCCGATCTCGTTGCGGGGCAGGGCAGCACCACCCGCGAGGAAATCCGCGAGCGCATGAGCGGCAATCTGTGCCGCTGTGGCGCCCATCACGGCATTGTCGAAGCGATCGAAGAACAGCTGGTTGGAGACGCCGCATGACGCCGTTCGATTATAGGCGCGCCGCCGACCAGACTGAAGCCCTGTCGCTCGCTGAGGGCGGACGCTGCCGCTTTCTCGGCGGCGGTACCAATCTCGTCGATCTGATGCGGCAGAATATCGAAGCGCCCGCGGCGCTGGTCGATGTCAGCCGATTGCCTGCTACTATCGATGTGATATCCGAAGGCGGCCTGATCATCGGCGCCGCCGTTCGCAACAGCGCGCTGGCCGCGCATCCGGTCGTGCGCGCGCATTATCCGATGCTGTCCCGCGCACTGCTGGCCGGTGCGTCGGCGCAGATCCGCAACATGGCCACCGTCGGCGGCAACCTGATGCAACGAACGCGCTGCTCGTATTTTTACGACGCTGCGGGATCACGATGCAATAAACGTGATCCCGGAGCCGGCTGCGATGCCATCGACGGCCTCAGCCGCAATCATGCGATCCTCGGCACTTCCGAGCATTGTATCGCGACGCTTCCGTCGGACATGTGCGTGGCGCTCGCGGCGCTGGATGCAATCGTGCATCTTGATGGCCCAATGGGCCCACGCAGCGTGCCGCTGCTGGATTTCCATCAACTGCCGGGGACGACGCCGCACATCGAGACCGTTTTGCGGCCCGGCGAGCTCATCACCGCAATCGCGATATCCCCCAGCGCTGTCGCAGCCAATTCGCGCTATCGTAAGGTCCGCGATCGCTCGAGCTACGCTTTCGCGCTGGTGTCCGTCGCCGCGGGGCTGGATGTCGCCGACGGCCGGATCAGGGACGTACGGATTGCTCTGGGCGGTGTCGCCGCAAAGCCATGGCGCGCGGTGCAGGCCGAAGACGTCCTGCGCGGCGAGGCGCCGACCCGGGAGAACTTCCTGCGGGCCGCCGATGTCGAACTCGCTGCGGCTAAACCCACCGAAGCCAACGCCTTCAAGATCGAACTCGCAAAGCGAACCATGGCCGCCGTTCTCGGCGATCTGACAGGAGCAGGCGCATGAGCAAGCTGCAAAATGCGATCGTCGGTGGTGTTCGCACGGCGATGGGCTATGTGCCATCGAGCTGGCTGCCGGGCGGCACGCGCGATCCGCTGATCGATAAGCGCGTCACCCTCGGCACGCAGCAGTCGCGGGTCGATGGTCCCGACAAAGTGCAGGGCGTTGCACGCTTTGCTGCGGAAGTGCGAATGGACGGGCTGGTCTATGCGGCCTGCGTGCATTCGACTATCGCGCGCGGCAAGATCACCGAACTCGATCTTGCTGCCGCGGAAGCCGCACCGGGCGTCGTGTTGGTCATGACCCATCGCAATGCGCCGAAACTGGCGTTGCCGCCGCCCATCGGCATGACCAATCTCAAGGCCGCAGGAAACAACATTCTCCCGATCATGCAGGATGCAGACATCCGCTGGAACGGGCAGACGGTCGCTCTGGTGCTGGCCGAGACCCAGGAGCAGGCGAACCACGCGGCGTGGCTGATCGTAGTTCGTTACGAGCAAGCCGCGGCACGCACCCGGTTCGAGGATGCAAAAGCTGACGCGACCACGCCCGACTCGCTGATGATCGAGCGCAACCGACTAAAGCGCGGCGATACGGACGCGGCATTTCGAAACGCCGCGGGCAGTGTCGACGCGGTCTATCGAACGCCTTGGCACAATCACAATCCGATCGAGCCCAATGCCGCGACGATCGCCTGGCAAGGCGACCGCCTGATCGTGCATGACGCGACGCAGATGCTTAACGGCACCGCGGGGTCGCTCGCAAAAGTGTTCGGCATCAAGGATACGCAGGTCTTTGTCAGCTCACCCTTCGTCGGCGGCGCTTTCGGTGGAAAGGCGCTGTGGGATCACCAGATCCTGGGCGCTGCCGCATCGAAACTCGCCGGCCGGCCGGTGCGGATCGCATTGTCGCGTGCCAGCATGCATCGATTGATCGGCGGCCGGAGCCAGACCGAGCAGCGTGTGGCGCTGGCCGCCGATCCGACCGGAAAGCTGAAGGCACTGTTGCATCAAGGTTTCTCCGTCAAACCCCCGCATAGCGTCTGCGACGAGGCCTTCACCCTGTCAGGCCGCTCGCTTTATGAATCGGAGAGCTACGATATCGTGCAGCACACGCTCGATCTCGATCTGCTGGCCAACACATTCATGCGCGCGCCCGGCGAGGCAGTCGGCACCTTTGCCATCGAGAGCGCGATGGACGAGCTCGCGCATGATCTCGGCATCGATCCGATTGCATTGAGGCTGCGCAATATCGGCGATACCGATCCGGTCAGCGGTGCGCCGCATTCCCAAAGTGACCTGACGCTGGCCTATGAGCTCGGCGCGAAAAAGTTCGGTTGGGATCGCCGCGCGGCGACACCAAAGTCGCATCAGGACGGCGAATGGCTGATCGGCATGGGCTGTGCCACCGGCTCTTTCCCCTATGTGCGCATGCCCGGAACGTCGGCGCGGATCACGATCGACAGCAATGGCCACGCCACGGTGTCGAGTGCCGCGCATGAGATGGGCATGGGCACTGCGACGGTGCAGCGACAGCATGCTGCGGATCGTCTCGGTTTGCCGCTCGATCACGTCACCGTGCGGATCGGCGACACCGATCTGCCTTTCGGCAGCTTTGCGGGCGGCTCATCGCAGACAGCTTCGCTCGGCGCTGCGATCAACGCGGCCAGCGTGAAACTGGCCGGAGATCTGCTGCGGCTGGCTGGTAACGACACGCCGCTGGCGGGATTGCGGGCGAACGAGATCGAATTCGCCGATCACGGCCTCCGCAAGATGGGCGAGCCATCGCGCTACGAGAGCTTCGCGTCGATCCTCGAGCGCGCGTCGCGCAGCGAGATCAGCGCGATGGGAGAGAGCGGGGCACCGCTCGAAATCCTGAAATTCTCCATGCACAGCCGATCGGCCATCTTTTGTGAACTCCGCGTTAGCGAGGTGACCGGCGAGGTCCGGGTCACCCGTCTTGTTGGAGCGTTCGATTGCGGCCGCATCCTTAATCCCAAGACGGCGACCAGCCAGTTTCGCGGCGGCATGATCATGGGGCTTGGTATGGCGCTCACCGAAGAGACGCTACTCGACAAACGTAACGGGCGGATCATGAGTGCGTCGATGACGGACTATCACGTGCCCGTGCATCTCGACGTGCCGGAGATCGATGTGTTGTGGACCGACATTCCGGACCCTCGCACGCCGATGGGCGCGCGCGGGATCGGCGAGATCGGCATCGCCGGTGTTGCCGCCGCTATCGCCAATGCGGTGTTCAACGCGACTGGAAAACGCGTCCGCGATCTGCCGCTGACGCCGGACAAGCTGCTCGGCGATTGAAGGATCTCGATCGCGCGCAGCGCGGACAAGGCAAAAGAACTGGCATCACGGACCGCTGGCGGTCCGTGTCGATACCGGTATGAAACGCGAAGTGAGCTTGAGGCTAGGCCTCAGGCGACCGCTGCATGCGCTTGCGGTGCATCCTCATGGTCGAGCGCCCTGCTGATGTCGCGGATGCTGATCACACCGATCAGCGTGTGATCGTCGATGACCGGGACGTGCCGAATGTGATGCTTGTTCATCAGGTGTCGCACATGTTCGAGCGTGTCGGTCGAGTGGCAGGAAATCAATTCCTGGACCGAGATCATATCCGAGACCTTGCGATTGACGCCGGCGGCGCCGTGTTCGGCGATCGCGCGCACCACGTCGCGTTCCGAGAACATGCCGACAGCGGTGTTGCCCTCGGTGCGGCACACGTCCTTCACGACCAGTGCGCTGATATTGCCCGTCCGGAGCAACTGCGCCGCGATGGCGACGGTCTCGTTCATGCGGACAGTGGCGATACGGGTGCTCTTCCTACGCAGGATATCTCCGACTTGCATGGCAATAACCTCCCTTGGCTGATCGGCTGAGGATCGATCTTGTAGGCGCAAGATTGGTATACGGTATGCCAGTTGTCAACGCGGAAACGAGGATATCGAAGCCCGGAGGTCAAGAAAGAAAGTCAGTATTTCTGACGTTTATTGCTGCGTGGCGCGTGTTTTTCGACGTGCTTCTATCGCACCCGCGAATCCAGTTGGAGGTCTGGCATGCCAGTTGGGCATGAAAGAAGGGGCGCACTCGCGTGCGCCCCTTCTCGGCATAGCCCGATCGATCAGGCGGTTTTGGCGCTCTGCGGTGCCGCTTCTGTCACCACAGGTTCGCTTCCCAGAATGAATGCGCGCCGCATCGGCTTGATAACGAACAAAGCGAGCAACGCAGCCATGGCATTGAGTGCAACGGCGATCACAAACACGGCCTGCCATCCATAGCTCGCTGCAATCAGGCTCGCGAGTGGTACCAACAATGCCGCCGTGCCCTTTGCGGTGTAGAGCATGCCGTTATTCGTCGCGGCATATTTGGCACCGAACGTATCGCCTGACGTCGCCGGGAACAGACTGTAAATCTCACCGAACACACCGAAATAGACCGCCGTCGCCAGTACGAAGACGAGCGGATTGTGGCCATAGGCCGACAGCGTCAGCAGCATCAGCGCGGCGGTGCCGAAGGCGATGAACATGGTGTGTTCACGACCGATCTGATCCGACAACCAACCGAAGAGCGGGCGGCCGAACCCGTCAAAGATGCGATCGAGCGAGATGGCGAAGGTCAGTGCTGCCATCTGGAAGCCGGCCAATGTCACCGGAGAATTCGCAATGTTGTAGTCGTGGGCGATCGGCGCGATCTGCGCTGCGGTCATCAAGCCACCGGCGGCGACCATCACGAAGACCAGATACATGACCCAGAAGATCGGGCTGCGCAGCACTTGCGGCGGTGTGAAATCCGTCTTGGTCTGCGGCAGATTGAGTTGTTTCCTCGTCACCGGCACGGCCTGCCCAGGCGGACGCATGAAGAAGGCGAGCATGAACACGATCAGGCCCTGGCCGATGCCGAAGGTGAAGAAGGCGTGCTGATAGCCGCTCTCGGCAATCATATGCGCGATCGGCACGACGGTGATCGCAGCGCCGGCGCCGAAGCCTGCCGCCGTGGCGCCCGCAGCGAGGCCGCGGCGATCGGGAAACCACTTCAGAGCATTGCCGACGCAGGTGCCGTAGACCGAACCGGCGCCGATGCCGCCGACGACGGCGCCAGCGTAAAGCATCACCAGTGAGTCCGCATAGGAGTTCAGCACCCAGGCGAGGCTGATCATGGCTCCGCCGAACATGATGACGACGCGGGGACCGTATTTGTCGACGAACCACGCTTCGACCGGCACCAGCCAGGTTTCTACGACGACGAACAGCGTGAAGGCGAGCTGGATCGCGGCGCGACCCCAGTGATACTTGGCGTCGATGGGATCGACGAACAGCGTCCATCCGTATTGCAGATTGGCGATCATCGCCATGCAGACGATGCCCATCACGAGTTGGATCCAGCGGAAGCTGCCGGGTGGGTTGGACGCGGTGGTGAAGTCTGGTTGAGCCATCGTGTTTCCTCCGATGCGCGCTTTTTCCCTTGCGGCGTGGTGTCGCTAAGGGTTGTGGCGTATTGCCGCAGGCGTCGCTTGGTCGGAGGCTGGTATATTATATTCCACGATGCAAGGTCTTTGTCGATTGTTGCGTGAAGACGATCACGCCTTGGCGAGCAGCACGGGGCCCACGTAAAACGCGCCCAGCCGGGGCTGAGCGCGTTGTTTTCTTGAGGCTTTTTGCGTTTTTAGGTCGCAAGCGCCTTGCTGACGACGACCTTACGCCAAGGCTTCAGCACTGCGATCGCGAGCAGTGATGCCAGAATATTGGCACCGGCGGCGATCAGGAACACGCTGTCCCACGTGCCCGATGACTGCTGCATATAGTTCGCGACCGGCACCAGAAGTGCTGCCGTTCCCTTCGCCGTATAGAGCAGGCCGGCATTGGTTGTCGCGAATTTGGAGCCGAAGGTGTCCGTACACGTCGATGGGAAGAGCGAGTAGATCTCACCCCATGCGAAGAACACGAAGCCCGACAGCAGCACGAACCACAGGGGATCGTGGCCCCACATATACAGCGCCCAGATGCCCACGCCTTCCATGCCGAAGGCAATGAACATGGTATTCTCGCGACCGATCATGTCGGAGATCCAGCCGAAGAACGGACGCGTGAGACCGTTGAGTACACGATCGATGGTGGCGGCGAAGGTGACCGCAGTCATCGTCACGGCCATCAGCGTCACGGGGACGTTGTCGATCTTCCAGTCGGCCGCAATGGGCTTCAGGTTGGCCGTCACCATCAGGCCGCCGGCCCCCACGATCACGAACATGAAATACATCAGCCAGAAGATCGGATGGCGGATGACTTCTGTCGGCGCGTAGTTGCGGCGGGTCTGGATCACGTTGGCGTTCTGCGTGACCGCCGGTACCTGTCCAGCCTTTGGCGCGAACAGGAAGAAGGAGAGGATCACGATGATGATGCCTTGTCCGAGACCGAAATACAGAAATGCGGTCTGGAAGCCGGAATCCTGGATCATGGCCTGGATCGGCGCGACCGTGAGGGCGGAGCCGGCACCAAAGCCTGCTGCGGTGATGCCAGCCGCGAGGCCGCGCTTGTCAGGAAACCACTTCAGGGCATTGCCGACGCAGGTACCGTAGACGCCGCCAGCGCCGATGCCCGCAACGATCATGCCGAGATAGAAGCCGTTGAGCGTTTCCGCCTGTGCATTGATCGCCCAGCCGATGCCGCAGAGGATGCCGCCGATAAGGACGACGAGCTTCGGGCCGTATTTATCGACGAACCATCCTTCGACCGGCACCAGCCAGGTCTCGAACAGAACGAAGAGGGTGAAGGCCCACTGGATCGACGCGCGATCCCAGCCGAACTTCTTCTGGATGTCGGGGACGAAGAAGGTCCAGCCGTATTGATAGTTGGCGATCATCACCATCGCGCCAACGCCGATGGCGAGTTGTGTCCAGCGGTAGGCATCGCTGACACGTGCGGCAGCTGGCGCCACCCCGTGAACTGCATCAGTCATAGTTCCTCCTAAAGCGCTGTTCTATTGAGAGCTCGACAGCTGCGAAGGATAGTTTGGTATATGATATGCCAACTAACAAGCGAAATCTTGCCAATTTGCCGCTGCAAGTTTCGCATGACTGAATGCTGTACTGCGATACTACAAGACAGCACAAAGCCGGCGGTCCAGACCGCCGGCTTTTGGGTTTGAACAGTTATTTGTATCGTTATTTACGCTGCTGCAGTGCGAGTACGCAGCCGGGTGAAGCCGTTCTGGATCACCGACCAGAACAGCGCGATCAGGCCGAGGATCATGATGCTGCTCACCAGCGTGTTCGAGAAGAAGATCCCGAGCGATCCCTGCGACCCCAGCAGCGACTGACGGAAGGCTTCCTCGGCCTTGTCGCCAAGTACGATGGCCAGCACCAGCGGGGCGAGGGGATAGTTACACTTCTTCAGTGCGTAACCGATGATTCCGAATACCAGCATCATCACTACGTCGAAGGTCGAGTTGTGGACGGAGTAGGCGCCGATCGCACAGAGCACCAGGATAAGAGGTGCGATGATGCTGAATGGAACCCGCAGGATTGCTGCGAAGATCGGTACACAGGTCAGCACGATGATCAGGCCGACGAGGTTGCCGAGATACATCGAGGCGATCAGGCCCCAGACGAACTCCTTCTGCTCGACGAATAGCATCGGGCCAGGCTGCAGGCCCCAGATCAGCAGACCACCAAGAAGCACAGCTGCAGTTGGCGAACCGGGGACGCCGAGCGAGAGCATCGGAAGCAGGGCTGCGGTACCGGCAGCATGTGCAGCCGTTTCCGGAGCGATGACACCTTCGATCTCGCCTTTGCCGAAATTGTTGCCGTTCTTGGAGACGCGCTTGGCGATCCCGTAACTCATGAACGACGCCGGTGTCGCACCTGCCGGCGTGACACCCATCCAGCAACCAATCACGCAGGAGCGCAGTGACGTCATCCAGTATTGCGGCAGGCTCATCCAGGTACGGAGCACGACGCGAAGATCGATCTTCGCCTTGCCGCCCTGGAAGCGCAGTCCTTCCTCCATGGTGAGGAAGATTTCGCCGAGGCCGAACAGGCCGATAACGGCGATCAGGAAGTCGAAGCCGTTGAGAAGTTCGGTCGAGCCAAACGTGAGTCGCAGTTGTCCCGTGATGGAATCGAGGCCGACCGCGGCGAGGGCAAAACCGATCATCATCGCCGCAATGGTCTTGAAGGGTGGCTCCTTACTCAGCCCGACGAAACTGCAGAACGCCAGGAAATAGACCGCGAATTTCTCCGCGGGCCCGAACCGTAAGGCGAAGCCTGCGACCAGCGGCGCGACTAGGGTGATCATGACGACGGCGAACAGTGCGCCAACGAAAGAGGAGGTGAAGGCGGCGGTCAGTGCTTCGGCAGCCTTGCCCTGCTGGGCCATCGGATAGCCGTCGAATGTCGTGGCCACCGACCATGGTTCGCCGGGAATGTTGAACAGGATCGAGGTGATCGCACCTCCGAACAATGCGCCCCAATAGATGCAGGACAGCATGATGATGGCCGATGTCGGCGGCATGCTGAAGGTGAGGGGCAGCAGGATCGCAACGCCGTTGGCGCCGCCAAGGCCGGGCAGCACGCCGATGATGACACCAAGCACGATGCCGAGCACCATCACCGCGATGTTGAATGGCTGCAGCGCGACCGCAAAGCCCTGGAATAGATTAGCAATTTCTTCCATTTCGAGTAGTCCTCAGAAAGAGACCGGCAGACGCAACGGAATTAAAGATCGCGGAAATCAAAGACCGAGCAGATCCTCGAGGGGCCCCTTGGGGAGCGGCACGAGAAACCAGCGTTCGAAGATCAGGTAGGTGACGACAGGCATGCCAAGAGAGATAGCGGCGATGATCGGCCACTCATATTTGCCGAGCCAGCGCATGAACCATGCGATGAAGATCATCGACGACACGTAGAGTCCTATGAACGGCAGGACGCCGACATAGATGCCGGTGGGAATGACGACGCTGAAGACCTGGCGCAACTGGCCCCATTCGGCGAACAGGTTGCCGTCGTCCTCGCGCAGCGTGTTCCAAATATTGACGAGGCTGGAGATGATGATGAACAGCCCGATATAGAACGGGAAGAATCCGGCTTTCGGTCCCTCTGCGCCCCAGTTAATGCCGGCCTTGACGCTGCCATAGACGACGATGGCGCCGAACAGGCCGATGACGGTGGTGACGCCGGCTTCGACCGATTTGTGAGATGGGCCTGCGTTGTGAGATTGCTGCGTGGTCATGGACAACTCTGTGTGAGAGATCAGCGTCGATCAGCGTGTTGCAAGCGCCGGACCTGATGTGCGATCAGGCCCGGCCTCATAGCGCCCGCGTCAGTTGCCTTGCGCGAGGAAGCCGGCTTCCTTCATCAGGGTCTCGTGGCGCTTCTCTTCGGTGCCAACCCAGCTGGCATAGTCACCGCCGGTCATGAAGGTCGTGTTGAAGGCGCCGCTCTTCATCAGGTCCTGCCACTCGGGCGTCGCGCGGACCTTCTTGAACAGTTCGACGTAATAATCGATCTGATCCTTCGTCGCTTTCGGCCCCATGAAGATGCCGCGCAGCATCACATATTCGATGTCGAGTCCCTGTGACTTGCAGGTCGGAATGTCCTTCCAGCCCTTGCCGTCGGCGACCTGCTCGTCATAGGCCATCGGCTTGCTGTCGAAGACGCAGAGCGGCCGCACCTTGCCGCCGCGCCATTGCGCGACAGCCTCGATCGGATTGTTCACGGTTGAATCGACATGCTGGCCAACGAGCTGCACTGCGACTTCACCGCCGCCCTTGTAAGGGATGTAAGTGAACTTGCTGCCGATCGCCTTCTCGACCGCGACCGTGATGATCTGGTCTTCCTGCTTCGAGCCCGTACCGCCCATCTTGATCGTGCCGGCCGGTGCGGCCTTCACGGCGTCGATATAGTCCTTCACCGTCTTGTAGGGCTTGTCGGCATTTACCCACAACACGAACTCGTCGAGCGCCAGCATCGCGACCGGGGTGAGATCCTTCCAGTTGAAGGGAATGCCGGTGGCGAGCGGTGTCGTGAACAGGTTCGACAACGTGATGATGATCTTGTGCGGATTGTTGTTCGCCGACTTCACGTCGAGGAAACCTTCACCGCCCGCGCCTCCCGACTTGTTGATGACGACAAGCGGCTGTTTCATCAGACTGTGCTTGGTGATGATGCCCTGAATGGTGCGCGCCATCTGATCGGCGCCGCCGCCGGTGCCCGCGGGAACGATCAATTCGACGGGGCGCGTCGGCTCCCATGCAGCAGATGCCGGGAGAGACGCTCCCAGGCAGAGAATGGATGCAGCGGCCGCGAGCGTGAGACATGAACCTAGGCGTTTCATTGTTTCTCTCCCATTCGTTTTGATAGCGTCGATCGTTCGTCGACTTTGAAATCGTCAGTGCGTGGTCGGGTCTTCCTTCGAATGTCCTGACTGCGGGTGTGCAAACGCGCCCTTGCATGCGCCATATGCGCACGTCAGACTGTCGAGCATCGAAGCGGCTCGCCTGCAAAAAGGATGAGTGGGTCTGGATCGCTCTGTCATTGCGCATACGGCATTGCGTGCCCGCGAAGGCAGCGCAGCCTTTGTCCTCCCCAGGTATGCCTTCTATTCAGACGTGAAGCATTACCGTTCGCGCATTTTGGTATGCGATATGCCAAGCGGCAAGCGATTAGAGCCGTTAAAAGCCGGGGAGGCTGAAATGTCGCAGGGAACGCGAGACGTCGCTGCGATGCAACTACACAAACAAAAAAAAGGCCCCGGAAATCCGGGGCCAGTCGTCGGGAGGAACGCAGAGAATTTTGCGCGGGCTAGCCGCGCAAAAGTAGTGACGTCGCAGCCTTACAGGCCGAAGCGGGGCAGGTCGCCGTTGCGGGCCGAGATGCGTGCACTGGCCATCAGCGCGCGATCGAGCGAGGCCATGAAGCGAGCGAAGAAGCTGGTGGACGTGGTGAGGTCGAGAGAAGCAGTCTTCGACATGATTTGATCCTTTGCTGGAGGCCGCCTCGTCTTGGCGCCTCATCATCCGGGATCAATTTACGTATACCAGATGCCAAGGACAATTGTCTTGTTTGCATAGCAGCATGAGGATTTTGCAGTGCGATATGGATCGATTTGATTTTCTTATTAAAGTTCCGCATCGGCCACCGTAAATGAAAAAAGGCCGCCAATCGGCGGCCTTTCGCATCTAATTATATGAAATCGCTGACGAAATTACTCAGCTGCGACCTTCCGCGGCGGATCGAGTGCGCCAGAGTCGTGGATTTCGGCCACCTGATGATCGCTGAAGCCCAGCACTTGCCTGAGGATTTCGTCGGTATGTTCGCCGAGCAGGGGCGAGCGGGTCACTTCGGTAGGGCTTTCCGATAGCTTGATCGGATTGCCAACCGACAGATACTTGCCGCGCTCGGGATGATCGACCTCCACCACGGTGCCGGTCGCACGCAGTGACTGGTCTTCGGCCAGCTCCTTCATGGACAGGATCGGGCCGCAGGGGATGTCATCCTTGTTGAGGATTTCCATCGCCTCGAACTTGGTCTTGGTCATCGTCCACTGTTCGATGCGCGCGAAGATCGCGTTGAGCTTGGGCAGGCGCACCGCCGGCTTGGCATAGGCCGGGTCGGTCTTCCAGGTCGGTTCGCCGATCACGTCGCAGATCTTCTCCCACACCGGCGCCTGAGTGATGAAGTAGATGTAGGCGTTCGGATCGGTTTCCCAGCCCTTGCACTTCAGGATGCGACCGGGCTGGCCACCGCCGCTGTCGTTGCCGGCACGCGGCACGGCATCGCCGAACGGAATGCCTTCGCCGAACTGGCTGTATTCCTTGAGCGGGCCATGGGCGAGGCGCTGCTGGTCGCGCAGCTTGACGCGCGCGAGATTCAGCACGCCGTCCTGCATCGCGGCGGTGACCTTCTGGCCCTTGCCGGTTTGCGTGCGCTGATACAGCGCGGTGACGATGCCGAGTGCGAGATGCAGGCCGGTGCCCGAGTCGCCGATCTGCGCGCCGGTGACGAGTGGCAGGCCGTCGCGGAAGCCGGTGGTGGAAGCTGCACCGCCGGTGCACTGCGCGACGTTCTCATAGACCTTGCAGTCCTCATAGGGACCGGGACCAAACCCCTTGATCGAGGCAACAATCATCTTCGGGTTGATCTGCTGTATCTTTTCGAACGGGAAGCCCATGCGGTCGAGCACGCCGGGTCCGAAGTTCTCGACGAGTACATCGCACTCTTTCATCAGCGCGGTGAGGACTTCCTTACCCTTCGGGTTCTTGGTGTCGAGCGTGATCGAACGCTTGTTGTGGTTCAGCATGGTAAAATACAGGCTGTCCACATTCGGCACGTCCTGCAGCTGGCCGCGGGTGATGTCGCCAACGCCGGGCCGTTCGACCTTGATCACATCGGCGCCGAACCATGCCAGCAACTGCGTGCAGGTCGGGCCAGATTGAACGTGGGTGAAGTCCAGAATGCGAACGCCTTTGAGCGCCTGTGTCATTGTTTTGCTCCCGTAAACTAGTTTTGCCGCCTCGGCATATGAGAAAAGGAGACGGGGTCTCGCGACCCCGCCTGATGTGTTATTTCTTCTTGCTGAGCACGCTCTGCGGATTGAGGTTGCCGATACGGCCGCTCTCGCTGCCGGCCGCCGGATCGATCACCGCATTGATGAGCGTCGGCTTGCCGGAATCCATCGCCGCATTGACGGCGCGCTTGAGTTCGTCGGGCGAGGTCGCGTTCACGCCAATGCCGCCGAAGGCTTCCATCATCTTGTCGTAGCGCGAGCCCTTGACGAAGACCGTCGGCGCCACGTCGGAGCCGCCGGTCGGATTGACGTCGGTGCCGCGATAGATGCCATCATTGTTGAAGACGACAATGCAGACCGGCAAATTGTAGCGGCAGATCGTTTCCACCTCCATGCCGGAGAAGCCGAATGCGCTGTCGCCTTCGATCGCGAGGACAGGCTTGCCGGTTTCGACGGCCGCGGCGATGCAATAGCCCATGCCGATGCCCATGATGCCCCAGGTGCCAACATCGATGCGCTTGCGCGGCTGATACATGTCTACGATGCCGCGAGCGAGATCGAGCGTGTTGGCGCCTTCGTTGACGAGCATCGCATCCGGACGCTCGGCGATGATGGTGCGCAGAACACCAAGCGCGCCGTGGTAATCCATCGGCGAATTGTTGTTCATCAGCTTCGGCGCCATCTTCGCGACGTTCTCGTCGCGCTTCGTGGTGACTGCTGATGTCCAGTCGGACGATGCCTTCTGCCAGCTCTTGCCCATGCCATCGAGCAAAGCAGTGACGCAGGAGCCGATATCGCCAACGACGGGCGCGACGATCTCGACGTTGGAATCCATTTCCTTCGGCTCGATGTCGATCTGGATGAACTTCTTGGGCGCGCTGCCCCAGGCCTTGCCCTTGCCGTGCGACAGCAGCCAGTTCAGGCGTGCGCCGATCAGCATGACGACGTCGCTGTCTTTCAGGACTGTCGAACGTGCAGCACCCGCACACTGCGGATGGGTGTCAGGCAGAAGACCCTTGGCCATGCTCATGGGCAGGAACGGAATGCCTGAAGTTTCGACCAGCGCCTTCACGGCATCATCAGCCTGTGCATAGGCGGCGCCTTTGCCGAGAATGATCAGCGGCTTCTTCGCCGATTTCAGCACGTCGAGCGCGCGCTTGATCGAAGCCGGGGCAGGGATCTGCGCCGGCGCGGCGTCGATCACCTTCACGAGCGACTTCTTGCCCGCATCGGCATTCATCACCTGACCAAACAGCTTGGCCGGCAAATCGAGATAGACGCCGCCCGGGCGACCTGACACTGCAGCGCGGATCGCTCGCGCGAGGCCAATACCGATGTCGGCCGCATGCAGCACGCGGAACGCGGCTTTACATAGCGGCTTGGCGATCGCGAGCTGATCCATTTCCTCATAGTCGCCCTGCTGCAGGTCGACGATCTCGCGCTCGGACGAGCCCGAGATCAGGATCATCGGGAAGCAGTTGGTGGTGGCGTGGGCAAGCGCAGTGAGGCCGTTGAGGAAGCCGGGAGCCGACACGGTCAAGCAGACGCCGGGCTTCTTGGTGAGATAGCCGGCGATCGATGCTGCATAGCCAGCGGCCTGTTCGTGACGGAACGACAGCACCCGGATGCCCTCGGCCTGCGCCATGCGGCCGAAGTCGGTGATCGGAATGCCCGGCACGCCGTAGATCGTGTTGAGGCCATTGAGCTTGAGGGCATCGATGATCAGATGGAAGCCATCGGTCAATTCCTGCTCGGCGGCTGCGTTGGTATCGATGCTCTGGACTACTGCGGACATCCCGCTCTCCCTGACTTTTCTTGTGACTGTTGGTCGTTGCTCAATTGGACGTGGTGCGGAGTGGTGAACCGTCGCGAGACGGCGCTTACGTAAACAATTCCTGGCCGTGGGCTTCAACATAAGAAGCCAGACCCAGCGTGTGATCGCGCGCGCGCTTTTCCGCGAGCTCGGTGTTGCGCTCCTCGAGTGCTTCGATGATGGCCAGATGCTCGGGCAAGGACGTCGCGGTGCGGTCGGTGCGTCCAATGGTGAGCTGGCGATAGCCGCGCACATGCAGCAGGATATCGTTGGTCATATCGACCAGCACCGGCGACTCGCTGAGCGAGATCAACGCTTGGTGGAAAGCAATGTTGGCTTTCGAATATTCTTCGACGTGATCCTGCGGCAAGCGATCCTTGTTGAAGTCCTTGAAGAAGTCGCGCAGCGCCGAGATATCTTTCTTGCGCGCGGTGGTCGTGATCAGACGCGCGGCCATGCTTTCCAGTGCCGCCCAGGCGCGGATCATGTCGACGATCTCGACCTTGGTCTTTCTGACAACGACGATGCCGCGGCGTGGCACAGTCTTTACGAAGCCATCCTGCTCCAGCATCGCAATGGCTTCGCGGATAGGCGTGCGGCTGACACCGAGCCGTTCCGACAGAGCGCGCTCGTCGAGCATCACCGGATCTGGCGAGGTGTAGATGTCCATCTTCAAAATGGCTTCTTTCAAGGCTTCATAGGCCTTGGTCTTGAAGCTGGTCTCCGGTGCAATCCGAACGATCGCGATATCGGCTTCAGACATGACGGACGGCGCCTTGGTTTGTTTTCGCGTGGGCATGAATCATCTCCAGTCGAGATGTCCTACCACAGAAATAACGTCAAGAATTTTTGGCATACCAGATGCCAGCATGTCAAGATGACAGCTATTTCAGCAATTTTGCGCTGCAACGCGCCTTGACAATCAAGTTTCTGGCATACCAAATGCCATCAATCCGTCTATTGGAAAAGACGTGAAGGAGGAAGCCATGTCCCAATCGAATCTTGCTGTCAAAGAAGCAACACCCAGTTCTGCTGGACCGGCGGCGAAACAGGCCGTCCGCAAAGTTCTCGATGCGGTCAAAGCCGACAAGCGCACCAGCCTGACCGCCCCCGAGGGCAAGCTTGTGTGTGACGCATACGGCATTCCCGTGCCGAAAGAAGGCGTGGCCACCTCAGCTGCTGACGCTGCCAAGATGGCAAGCGGCATGGGCTTCCCGGTCGTGATGAAGATCGTCTCGCCGGACATTCTCCACAAGACCGAAGCGGGCGGTGTCATTGTCGGCGTCAAGACCGCCGAAGACGCGCAGAAAGCTTACGACACCATTCTGGCCAATGCCAAGAAGTACAAGGCCGATGCCAAGATAGAAGGTATCCAGGTTCAGCAGATGCTGATGGGCGGCACCGAAGTGATCATCGGTTCGATCACCGATGGTTCGTTCGGCAAGCTGGTGGCCTTCGGCCTCGGCGGCGTGCTCGTCGAAGTGCTGAAGGACGTCACTTTCCGTCTCGCGCCCGCGACCAATGATGACGCGCTGTCGATGCTCGATGGCATTCAGGCCGCAGAGATGCTGCACGGTGTGCGCGGCGGCGATCCCGCCAACCGCGAGGCGCTGGCCGACATCATCGTCAAGGTATCGCAGCTCGTCAGCGATTTCCCGGAAATGGTCGAACTCGATCTCAACCCGGTCTTCGCCACCAAGAAAGACGCGATTGCCGCCGACGTGCGCATCGTCGTCGACTTCGACTACAAGCCGCGCCCCGCGCCGCGCTCCAACGCCGAAATCGTCACGGCGATGAACCGCATCATGATGCCGAAGGCCGTAGCTGTGATCGGCGCCTCCGCCGAAGATGGCAAGATCGGCAATTCGGTGATGAAGAACCTCATCAACGGCGGCTACAAGGGCGACATCTACCCGATCCATCCGAAGGCCGAAGAGATCATGGGTCGCAAGGCCTATAAGAGCGTCAAGGATGTTCCGGGCGTGATCGACACCGCGGTATTCGCGATTCCTGCCAAGTTCGTGGCCGGCGCGCTGATCGAATGCGGCGAGAAGAAAATTCCGGGCGCGGTGCTGATTCCGTCGGGCTTTGCCGAAGCCAACGAGCCTGCATTGCAGGAAGAGATCGTCGAAATCGGCAAGAAGTATGACGTCCGTCTGATGGGGCCGAATATCTATGGCTTCTATTATACGCCGGCCAATCTCTGCGCGACTTTCTGTACAGCCTATGACGTGAAGGGTTCGGCGGCATTGTCGTCGCAGTCCGGCGGCATCGGCATGGCGATCATCGGCTTCTCGCGCTCTGCCAAGATGGGCGTGTCGGCGATCGTCGGCCTCGGCAACAAGTCGGATATCGATGAGGATGATCTGCTGGCATTCTTCGAGCAGGACCCGAACACCACGATCATCGCGCAGCACTGCGAGGATCTGAAGGATGGCCGTGCCTTCGCGGAAGCCGCCAAGCGCGTCTCCAAGATCAAGCCGGTTGTCGTACTGAAGGCCGGCCGCACCTCGGCCGGCGCCAAGGCGGCCTCGTCGCATACCGGCGCACTTGCCGGCAACGACAAGATCTATGAGGACGTGTTGAAGCAGTCGGGCGTCATTCGCGCCCGCTCGCTGCGCCAGCTGCTCGAATTCGCGCGTGGCATTCCCGTGCTGCCGACGCCGAAGGGTGAGAACGTGCTGATCATCACCGGTGCCGGTGGTTCGGGCGTGCTGCTGTCGGATGCGGTGGTCGATAACGGCATGTCGCTGATGGCGATGCCGCCGGATCTCGATGCTGCCTTCCGCAAGTTCATCCCGCCGTTCGGCGCCGCCGGCAACCCGGTCGACATCACCGGTGGCGAACCGCCGATCACTTACGTCAACACCGTGAAGCTGGGCCTCACCGATGATCGCATCCACTCGCTGATCCTCGGCTACTGGCACACGATCGTGACGCCGCCGATGGTGTTCGCGCGCAACATGGTCGAGATCAAGAACGAGATGAAGGCCAAGGGCATTGAGAAGCCGATGGTGGCTTCGCTCGCGGGCGACGTGGAAGTCGAGGAAGCCGCCGAATATCTCTACCAGAACGGCATTCCGGCTTACGCCTATTCGACCGAACTCCCGGTCGAGGTGCTCGGTGCCAAGTACAAGTGGGCACGCGGAGCGGGCCTGCTGTAAGCAGCTTCGATCTATACACAAAGCAAAGCGCCGTCCGGGAAACCGGGCGGCGCTTTTTTGCGTTTGCGGTTCTGGCTAGACGATCACCGGCTGTTCGGCGACGCCCTCCCGGCCGAAGATGCGCAGATAGCGTTCGATCTCTGCAGGGCTGCTGCCGGTGGTCTTGGCGGGATTGTCCGACAGCTTCACGGCCGAGCGGCCGTTGGCATAGGTGACCTTGCAGACCAGGCTGATCGGGTCGAGTGAATCGAGCCCGCGCGGATGGGCGCCGCGGAAGTCGTTGGTGGCCATGGTACCCCAGCCGAAGCTCTCGCGGATGCGCCCACGGAAACGCTGATGCAGATCGATCATCAGGTCGACTTCGAGACCGTCGCTGAACATCGCGCGCTTCTTGCGCGGATCCTCGCCGCGCATCGCATACCAGGCGATCATCTCTTCGCCCGCCGCGACCGGCTCCTTGCTGTCCATGCGCATGCCGGTCCATTGTGAGGCCCAGGGCGGTGCGTCGCGCAGGAACTGCGTCATGCCGAACGTATCGGGCAGAATGATCAGCAATTCGCCGTCATAGACCTCCTGCCATTTCGCCAGCACGTCATATTGCGCGGTCTTCAGCTGGTCGTCGTTTTCGGCGAGGCAGGCGAACACCATCGGCAGTTCGTGCGAATTGGTGCCGATGGCTTCGAATGAATGCTTGAAGGCGAGCAGGGCGTTCGACGTTCCGACGAAGCTGCGGCCAAGCTCGTTGGCCATCGCGTCCGTCACCCATTCCTGCCACAGGAAGCCGTGGCGGCGACGGGTGCCGAATTCCGCGAGCCGCATGTCCGGATAGGATTTCAGCTTCTTGATCTTGTTCCAGATCTTGGTCTTGGTCTGGGCGTAGAGAATATCCAGCTCGAACTTGTCCAGCGTGGCCATGGCGATCCGCGATCGCAATTCGCTGACGATGGCGAGGGCGTAGATCTCCCACATCGTGACTTCAGCCCAGTCACCTTCGAAGGTGAGGACATATTGACCATCGATGGTCTCAAGCTTGTAGTCAGGCAACCTGAAGCTGCGCAAATATTCGATATATTCCGGACGGAAAATGTCGCGGCGGCCATAGAAGCGGTTACCGGCCAGCCAGATCAGTTCGTTCTCGCGGAATGAAAGCGTGCGGGCATGATCGAGCTGCGCGCGCAGCACCGCTTCCGGAATGATCTCGGCAAGGCGGACGGTCTTGGTCCGATTGATCAGGCCGAAGGTCACAGGCACCTTCGGATAAAGCATCCAGATGAACTGGTGCATCAGGAATTTGTAGAAGTCGGTGTCCAGCAGCGACCGGATGATCGGATCAAGCCGGTAGTTGTGATTGTGGACCCGGGTGGCGAAATCCATCATGGCAACGCCACTCCTGGTAACGTGCCTGATCGTGGCACCTGCACCGAAACGGCAGTGGCCGCATCGCTGACGCTGTCTTTGCAGCAGTTCATTAAATTGGCGTATCCGCCGGGTTTATCGATGTCAACGCAAGCGCTGAACGGCGCTTTCACAATCGAGAATTGTCGTGGCAGCCCAGCGTTTGTCCATCTGTTTTTGGCCCTGATCCTGCATCTGCGGGCATTGCGCAGAATTGTTTGCATGCTTACGATTCCCACCTGCCGGTGGGCGCCCCGAAACGATGAAGGACAGCACCATGAAAGTCGTCGATCTCTCCCACGTCATGAACATCCACACGCCCGGCTGGGTCGGCTATGCCGGCAACAAGATGTATTATGCGCAGAACCTGCAGACGCAGATGATCGTGGCGCAGCGGATCGAGACGGCGCTGCATGCCGGCACGCATTTCGACGGCGCGATGCACGCCACCGACGGGCGCAAGGGCGACATGGCCTCGCTGCCGCTGGACTACCTGTTCAATCGCGGCGTCGTCGTCGACATCTCAAGCCAGATGCACGACTGGGCGGTGATCACGCCTGAGATGCTTGAGAAGTCCGGCGCGGATATTCGCGAAGGTGACATTCTGATCCTGCACACCGGCTGGCATAAATATTACGAAGGCCAGGCGCAGCAGGATCTGGTGAAGTACTTCTGCTATCACCCCGGTCCGAATCTCGACACGCTGCACTGGATGCTGGAGAAGAAGATCAAATGGTTCGGCATGGACACGGGCTCCTGCGACCACTCGATGAACACCTCGATCCGTAATATGCGGCCGGACATCGCTGCGCAGTTCACCAAGAAGCACGGCAAGACGCCGGCGGAATTCTTCGGCACGTTTGAGTATAATCACAAGCTCTCGGGCCGCCACGTGACTGCCGACATGTTTCCGTTCCACAATTACGCGTTCCAGGAAGGCTTGTTGCATGCCGAGAATATCGGCGGCGACATCGAACTGATGCTGAACCAGCGCTGCCTGATCGGTGCATTCCCGTGGCGCTATGATGGGCTTGAGTCATGCCCGTGTCGTATCCTGTGCTTCACAGATACGGGCGATGCCTCGGTGGAAGCCATGGGCAATGCCGCAAAGGCGATCATGGGGTGATGTAGTTTAGGTCCACACCGTCATGGCCGGGCTTGTCCCGGCCACCCACGTCCGTCTGGACTAGCGGCCAAGTCGTGGATGCCCGGGACAAGCCCGGGCACGACGTGGAGAGGTCGGTGGATCGTTGTCTAGCGCCTCAGTCTCGCATCTGGCACGTTTGCCTGCAGCGTATTCTGGATCGCCTCGCGGAGCAGGGGATAGTCCGCACGATCCCAGTCCGACATTCGCACGTCCGCCAAAAGCGCCGCTGACTTACCGAACACGACGATGCGGTCGCCCACCGCCATGGCCTCTTCGAGCTGATGCGTAATCAGGATCGCCGTCGATTTAAACTCCTGTGCCAGATCGACGAAGGTCTTGCGGAGCTCGTTGGCGGTGACTTCATCCAACGCGCTGAAGGACTCATCCGCCAGCAGGATCTCCGGCTGTACGGCAAAGGCGCGCGCAATCGCAACACGCTGGCGCATGCCGCCGGAAAGTTCGCGCGGATAGGCATTGGCGAATTTTTCCAATCCCAGCCGTTTCAGCCACGTCAGAGCGCGCTCCTGCTGAACATCTTCGGCGATGCCGATCAGTTCGAGCGGAAGCTTGACGTTGTCGAGTGCGGAGCGCCACGGAAACAGCCGGTCCTGCTGGAAGATCGTCGCGATCTTGCCGCGGAAGGCGTTGAAGTCGTCATAGGGCGTCTTGCCGCCGATAGTGATGCTGCCGGCGGTGGGATGTTCGAGCCCGATCAAGAGGTCGAACAGGGTCGATTTTCCGCAACCGGTCTTGCCGACTATGGCGATGAGTTCGCCGGGATCGATCCGCAGCGACAACTGATCGATGGCCGTGATCGACTGGCCGGAGGTGGTCTGGCGAAATATCTTGCGCAACTGCGCGATCTCGATGGGTGCTGAAGCTGCCGTCATGCCCGCCACCGCAATACGTGCGTTTCAAGCCTGACGAGCAATGCTTCGAGGAAGAACAGCAGCACGACCAGCACCAGCGTCCAGGCAAACACGTCGGCCACCGAGAACAATTCCTGCGCGACCGAGAGCTGATGCCCGATGCCGGTCACTGCGCCGACGAGTTCAGCGATGGTCACGACGCGTATGGCCAGGCTGAGCGTGATCTTCCAGCTCGTGATGATCCCCGGCGTAATCGCCGGGAGCATCAGCTTGTGAAAGAACTGCAGCGGCGTCGGCCGGAAGGAGCGGATCATCTGCTTCAAGTCGCGCGAGACCTCGCGCATGTTATCAAGAGCATCGACGGTGAAGACCGGCGCGCAGACCACGACCAGCACGAAGACGATGCGGAATTCGACGCCCTTGAACCACAATACCGCGAACAGGATCCATGAGACGACAGGTACGGCCATCAGGATACGCACCATCGGGCGCAGATATTTCTCGACGCTGTCAGACAGATACATCAGCACTGCCACCAGCAGTCCGATGACGAAGGAGACGACCAGCGACAGCAGCACGCGGCCGAGCGTCACCGCGACGTCGAGAGGCGCGATCTTGGCAAGGCTCTGCGCAATACGGCCGAGGCCCGGGATCGCGAAAGCGGGAATGCCCAGCGACGGTGCCAGATAGGACATGACCTGCCAGACCATCGCGAAGAGCACGATCGATATGATCGTCTCGCGCGGCAGGCTGGAGATCATCAGGCTTCGCGGTGACCTTTCGAAGATCGGTTCCTCGAATGGCGTGGCAGGTCTCGGCTCGTCAGGGGGCATAGATGATCGCTTCGTCAGGCAGCTTTGGATGGAAGCCGGCGGCGACGGCGCGCTCGAACGTATCCCAGATGCTCTTGCGTTCGGTTGCGTCCCAGGCTGGCTTGGCGTCGAAGTCCCAGCGCTTGGCGAGCACGGCTTCCTTCAAGATGCCGGGCGGCAGCTTCACGGTCTCGACTGCGATCTTGTCGGCACCATCCGGATCGCTGCGCAGATATTTGGTGACGTCCGCAAGCGCCGCGACGAACTTCTTCGGCGCATCCGGGGCTTTCTTGATGGTATCCTCGCGCATGGCATAGACCAGCTCCCAGCCGGTGGTGCCCGCAATCTCTTTCCATCCGTCATTGGCGTTGAAGATGATCTTCAGCAACGGATCGTCCTTCATCATCATGGTGGCGATCGGCTCGATAATCATCGCGGCATCGACGCGGCCGGCGGCAAGCTGCGCACGCGCTACAGCAAAGTTCGCGTTGACCAATGTCATGTCCTTGGCGAGGTCCATCTTTTTGGATTTCGCGTAGATCGACAGGATCTGGAATTGCCCGCTGCCCATGTCGGCGGCGAGTTGCTTGCCTTTGAGGTCGGCCAGCGACTTGATGGCCGGGTCCTTGGTGATGATGACGAGATCGGCGAGCGTGGCACCTGTTGCGACGATTTGCAGCGGCACACCTTCGAGGCGCAGCTTCTGGAAGTAGGTCGGGCCGCCGATCAGCGTGTCGATTTCGCCGGTGGCGAGGCCCGCATAATAAGAGGAGAAAGACGGGTAGACCTGAACCTCGGCCTCGAAACCGTTCTTGGTATCGAACTTCTGCGCCTTCATGATGTTGACGATGATCGGCGCGAAGACGGGAAGTGTCAGGCTACCCACGCGGATTTTTGTCGGCGCCTGCGCCTGCGAATTTGTTGCGAGCGCGCTGCTCATCAGCGTAGCAGCAGTGCCCATTGTGAAGGCGCGTCGCGAAAGTCCGGTCATGACATCTCCTCAAGAAACGTTGTGGCGCGTGGCTTTTCGATCGGTTTATGCGGCGGAGCGATATTTGTTTGTTTGCAAATGATATGCCAAAATTGAATCCACTAAATCCTCTTGCAGTTATGAAATAACGCTACTAGCATTTCGTTTGTGTACAAATGAAATCTGCTCTGACTGCAGGAGGCGACGATGCCGCACGTGACGACGCCCGACGGGACGCAACTCTATTATGAGGAAGTCGGCGCCGGGAGTCCTGTGGTTTTCGTCCATGAGTATGCGGGGGATTACCGCACCTGGGAGCCGCAGCTTCGTTACTTCTCGCGCTCCTATCGTTGCGTCACCTACAGCCAGCGCGGTTATCCGCCATCGGATGTACCGACCGATCCCGCGCGTTACGGCCAGGATATTGCACGCGATGACGTCATCGCATTGATGGATGCACTGAAGATCAACAAGGCGCATATCGTCGGTCATTCCATGGGCGCATCGACGGCGCTGCATGTCGGCATTCACTATCCGGATCGCTGTTTGTCGGTAACCGCTGCAAGCTGCGGTTACGGCTCCAGTCCCGATCCTGCCTTTGTGGAGCAGGGCCGTGCAGCCTCGCGCGAAACCGCAAAAATGTTCGAGACGGTCGATTTTCCGACCGCTGCAGCGCGCTATGCCGATGGTGCAACGCGTCAGACGCACAAGAACAAGGACCCGCGTGGTTTCGCCGAGTTCGCGCGCATGCTGGCGGATCATTCGCCGGTCGGGCATGCGCTGACCATGCGCGAGCTGCAGGCCAAGCGGCCGATGCTGTGGGAGATGAAGCCGCAACTCGAGACATTCACACCGCCACTGCTGATCATCGTCGGCGACGAGGACGATTGGTGCCTCGATCCCAGCATCTTCCTCAAGCGCACGGTGCCGACAGCAGGTCTTCTGGTACTGCCGCGTGCCGGCCATACCATCACCAGCGAAGAGCCGGCGGCATTCAATGCGGCGCTGGCCGAGCTCTTCCCGGCGGCCGAGTCCGGTCGCTGGATGTCGCACAAGCCGGCGGCCTGAGCGATGAGCACGCCCGGCGATATCGTCATTGATATTGCGGACGGCATCGCGACGCTGCGTCTGGCCAATCCGGCACGACGTAACGCGATCTCCACGGCGATGTGGAACAAGATCGCCGCCTTTGCCAGCGACGTCGCGACACGCAAGGACATCCGTGTCGTGGTCATCCGCGGCGAGGGCGACCTGATGTTTTCCGCGGGCGCAGACATTTCCGACTTTGCCACGGCTCGATCAGGCGAGGGCAATGCCCGGGCCTATGACGATCTGGTCGAGAATACCTGCCTGGCGATCGAGGCGATCCCGCAGCCGACTATCGGCCTGATCTATGGCGGCTGCATGGGCGCCGGGTCATCCGTTGCTGCGAGTTGCGACATGCGCGTTGCCGCGGATGATGCTTTCTTCGCAGTACCCGCCGCCAAGCTTGGTCTGGGCTACGATCCGCGCGGTATCGCGCGCTTTATCCGCGTGTTCGGCGCCGGCGCGACGCGGCAAGTCCTGTTTACGGCCGATCGTCTGCCTGCCATGCGCGCTCATGCGCTGGGCGCGATGCATGTCATCGCACCGAAGGCTGACATTGAATCGCTGGCCGGTGAGCTTGCAAGGAAGATCGCGGGCAATGCGCCGCTGACGATCAAGGCGGCCAAGGCTGCGATCCGTGCACTGAGCACCAACAACGCCGAACTCCTGGCTGAAGCCGAGCAGTTCTATGCCGCGGCGGATGCCAGCGCCGACTACGCTGAAGGCCGCAAGGCCTTTGCCGAGAAACGACCTCCGCGCTTTACAGGAAGCTGATTGACCTAAGAATTTTCGTTTTCATTTCCGCCCAACCTCAGAAGGACACGCACATGGATCTCCAACTCAAAGGCAAATGCGCTCTCGTCACCGGCGGCAGCGAAGGTATCGGCAAGGCGATCGCCATGACGCTGGCAAAGGAGGGCGTCAATGTCGCCATCTGCGCCCGCCGTATGGAGCCACTGGAAAAGACTGCTGAAGAAATCCGCAACGCCTACGGGGTGACTGTTGTCGCCATCACCGCCGACCTCACCAAGGATGCGGATGCCAAGGCTTTCGTCGAGAAGGCCGCCAAGGAACTCGGCAGCATCGATCTGATGATCAACAATGCCGGTTCGGCGCCGGGCGGCGTGATCGAGACGCTCACCGAAGCCGACTGGGAACAGGCGCTGCAGCTCAAATTCATGGGCTATGTGCGCTGCCTGCGCTACGCGCTGCCGATCATGGTCAAGCAGGGTGGCGGCCGCGTGGTCAATCTGATCGGCAATGACGGCGTCAAGCCGTCCTATTGGGAAATCGCGCCGGGTGCGGCGAACGCTGCCGGCCAGAACATGACCCTGTCGCTCGCAGGTCAGTACGGCCGTCACAACATCTCGTTCTGCGCTGTCAATCCGGGCCCGGTTCGCACGGAGCGCTGGGCTGGCCTCGTCAACGCGATGTCGCGCGACATGAAGATCTCCTACGAGGAAGCCGACAAGCTTGCGCCGGCCTCGATCCCGCTCGGCCGCATCGCCGAAGTCGAGGAAGTTGCAAATCTCGTCGTCATGCTCGCGTCACCACTCGTGCAGATGGCGAACGGCACCATGATCGAAATCGATGGCGGTCAGGACAAGGCGCTGATGGATCGTTTCCGCGACCGGTAGTCGTCAAAACAGAACGCGCGGCGGCGGAATATCGCTGCCGCGCAGCTCTGCGAAATTCGGTCGCAGATGCGTGCGCATCGGCCGACATCAGATGATCAAAACTTCGGCGATGTGCTAGGCATGTTGCACCAAGACCGGTCTTGACAACGAAGAGGGTGCGCCGGACTATTTGCGTACAAACTAATTCGCGTTGCAAACATGGGGCTGCAAGCGACGCAAGGGCGAACGGTTGATCCGTTTCTTGCGAAGGCTTCGGCGAGAATCACTTCTATCGCAAACGTCGATCACAACGGAGTTCGATCATGATGACGGCTCGTTCCCTTCACTCACTCGCGATTGCCGGCACAATGGCCGGCGCACTGACATTGTCGTTCGGCCACGCGGCTCTCGCGCAGGACACGATCAAGATCGGTGAGCTCAACAGCTACAAGACACAGACCGCGTTCCTCGATCCCTACAAAAAGGGCTGGGAGCTGGCGATCGAACAGATCAATGCCAAGGGCGGCGTGCTCGGCAAGAAGCTTGAAGTGATCTCGCGCGATGATGGCTCGACGCCGGGCGATGCCGTGCGCGTGGCTGATGAGCTGGTGACGCGCGAAGGTGTCAACATCATCGCCGGCACGTTCCTCTCTCATATCGGTCTCGCGGTAACCGAATTCGCCGGCAAGAAGAAAGTGTTCTTCCTCGCTGCAGAACCGCTGACCGACAAGATCACCTGGCAGAACGGCAACAAGTATACGTTCCGCCTGCGTGCCACGACCTATATGCAGGTCGCAATGCTGCTGCCGGATGCGCTGGCTGCCAAGAAGAAGCGCTGGGCGCTGGTCTATCCGAACTTCGAATACGGCCAGGCCGCGGTCGCGACCTTCAAGGAAATGATGAAGGCCAAGCAGCCTGACATCGAATTCGTCACCGAGCAGGCGCCGCCGCTCGGCAAGGTTGATGCCGGCGCCGTCGTGCAGGCCATCGACGATGCCAAGCCGGACGCGATCTTCAACGTGCTGTTCGGCGCGGACTTCTCCAAGCTGGTCCGTGAAGGCACCACACGCGGCGTGTTCAAGGACCGCACCGTCGTGAGCCTGTTGTCGGGCGAGCCTGAATATCTCGATCCGGTGAAGGAAGAAGCGCCGGTCGGCTGGATCGTCACTGGCTATCCCTGGGACAAGATCAAGACCCCGGAATACCTGGCGTTCCTGACGGCCTATCAGAAGAAGTACAACGACTATCCGCGTCTTGGTTCGATCGTCGGCTATGTCACGATGACATCTCTGGCTGCCGGTATCGCCAAAGCGGGATCAACGGACACCGACAAGCTGATCGCGGCATTTGAAGGCTTGAAACTCGACAGCCCGTTCGGTCCATTCATGTATCGCGCCAGCGATCACCAGGCGACCATGGGCGCTTACGTGGGCAAGATCGCGCTTGAAGGCGGCAAGGGCACCATGGCCGACTTCAAATATGTCGATGGTGCATCGGTGCTGCCCAGCGATGCCGAAGTGAAGAAGCTCCGTCCCGCGACCGAGTAACAGGAAGTACAACGATGATCGCCGTTGATACTCTCTCCGCGTGCCCGTTGCGGGGAGGGGGATTCCTCCGATGAGTTTCAACGCGTTTCTGTTTCAGGCACTGAACGGCCTGTCGGCCGCCTCCGGCCTGTTCTTCGTGGCTGCCGGGTTGTCGCTGATTTTCGGCGTCACCCGGATCGTCAATATCGCTCACGGGTCCCTCTATATGATCGGGACCTATATCGCCTACAGCATCGCCACCAAGGTCGGCGGTGCCGTAGGTTTCTGGGGCGGCATTGTTCTGACCGCATTGCTGGTGGCCCTGATCGGCGCTGCGATCGAGATCCTTCTGCTGCGGCGGATCTATCGCGCACCTGAGTTGTTTCAATTGCTCGCCACTTTCGCGTTGGTGCTCGTTATCAACGACGCGACGCTGTGGATCTGGGGTCCTGAGGATTTGCTTGGCCCGCGCGCGCCAGGCCTGACCGGCTCCATCGAGGTGCTCGGCCGCCGGCTGCCCACTTACGATATCTTCCTGATTTTCGTCGGCCCCTTCGTGCTGTGGATGCTGCATCTGGCGCTGGCCAAGACCCGCTTCGGTCGCTTGATGCGCGCGGCCACGCAGGACCGTGAGATGGTGGGCGCGCTCGGCGTCAACCAGGCCATGCTGTTCACGGGCGTGTTCGCGCTCGGCGCTTTGCTCGCAGGCCTTGGCGGCGCGCTGCAGATCGCGCGTGAGCCCGCAACATTGGCGACCGACCTGATCGTGATCGGCGACGCCTTCGTCGTCGTTGTGGTCGGCGGCATGGGCTCGATCTCCGGCGCCTATCTTGCGGCGGTCATCATCGCCGAGGTGAAGGCGTTGTGCATCGGCCTTGGCGTCGTGAATTTTGGCGGCTTCACGGTGAATTTCTCCAAACTGACGCTGGTGGCCGAATTTCTCGTGATGGCCGCGGTGCTGATCGCACGGCCCTACGGCTTGCTCGGTCGGGAGCAGGTGGCTGTGCGCAGCGTGGCTGAGCCCGAAGAGCCGCTGCGTCCTGCGACACCGGCCACGAAGATCGCGGGCCTCATCCTTCTTGTCGTTCTCGTGTGCCTGCCACTGATCGCCAAGAACTCGCCCTATACGCTCGTGCTCGGCATCGACGTGTTGATTGCCGTGCTGTTTGCAACCAGCCTGCATTTCATCATGGGGCCGGGTGGCATGCATTCCTTCGGCCATGCGGCCTATTTCGGCCTCGGTGCTTACGGCGCAGCGCTGCTGGTGAAATGGTTTGCTGCGCCGATGGGGCTCGCACTGGCAGCCGCGCCAGTGCTGGCGTTGGTCGGCGCGCTGCTGTTCGGCTGGTTCGCCGTGCGTCTGTCTGGTGTCTATCTAGCGATGCTCACGCTCGCCTTCGCCCAGATCGTCTGGGCCGCTGTGTTCCAGTGGGAGACACTCACCGGTGGCTCCAACGGCGTTCTCGGCGTCTGGCCCACTGCGCCATTCGACAGCCGTGGGGCATTCTATTTCCTGACACTCGCACTGGCCGCGCTCGGCGTATTGTTGCTCCGCAAATTCCTGTTCGCGCCATTCGGTTACGCGATGCGGGCAGGGCGTGACTCTCCCTTGCGCGCCGAAGCGATCGGTCTTGATGTCAAGCGTGTGCACTGGCTGGCCTTCGCCATTGCTGGCGGCATCTGCGGCATCGCCGGTGGATTGTTCGCCTTCGCCAAGGGCTCGATCTCGCCGGAGACCATCGGCGTCAGCCGCTCCATTGATGGTCTCGTCATGGTGCTTCTCGGCGGCATCCAGACGCTGACCGGCCCGATTGTCGGTGCGTCGGTCTATGCGGTGCTGCAGGATTTCATGATGCGTTCCACAGAATACTGGCGGGCCTTGCTCGGCGGCATCATTCTGCTGCTGGTGCTTGCGTTCCCGAGTGGCATCGTCGGCGGCTTCGTCAAGCTGATCTCGCGACGAAAGACAACATCGAAGGCCGCATCATGAGCGACCTCGCCATTCGTTCGCTCTCGAAATCCTTCGGCGGTGTGCGTGCCGTCAACGAAGTGTCGTTCGACATCAAGCGCGGCGAGTTTCTTGCGCTGATCGGCCCGAATGGCGCCGGCAAGTCGACCTGCTTCAACATGATCAACGGCCAGCTGCCGCCGGATTCCGGCGAGATCTGGTTCGAGGGGGCGAAGCTCAACGGCAAGAAGCCACGCGATATCTGGCGCCTTGGTATCGGTCGTACCTTTCAGGTCGCCGCCACCTTCAACTCGATGACCGTTATCGAGAATGTGCAGATGGCGCTGATCTCCCACGCCAATCAGGTCTACCGGCTGTGGAAGCCGGCATCCTCGCTGCATCGCGAGCGCGCGCTGGAGCTGCTGGCCCAGGTCGGCATGCAGGACGCCGCCGATCGGCCCAGCCGCGAGCTGGCTTATGGCGACGTCAAGCGCGTCGAACTGGCGATTGCGCTCGCCAACGATCCACGGCTGCTGCTGATGGACGAGCCGACTGCCGGCATGGCGCCCAAGGAGCGCAACGACCTGATCGCGCTGGTGAAACGTCTGGTGATCGAGAAGGGCATTTCCGTGCTGTTCACCGAACATTCGATGGATGTGGTGTTTGCCTTCGCCGATCGCATCATCGTGTTGGCGCGGGGCCGGCTGATCGCCGACGGCGATGCGAAGTCGATCCGGGACAATCCGCAGGTGAGGGAAGTGTATTTCGGCACCGGCAAGACATTCCAGAAATCGGAGGCCCAATGATGAGCGCCCCGATGCTCTCGGTCGAAAATCTCGGTGCGTCTTACGGAGCCGCGCAGATCCTCTATGATCTCAGCCTGAATGTCGGGCGCGGCGAAGTCGTTGCATTGATGGGCCGCAACGGCGCTGGCAAGACCACGACCATGAAGGCCATCATGGGTCTGATGGCGCAGTCCACCGGCAAGATCCGGTTCGATGGCCACGATATCTCCGGCCGGCAGCCTTACGAGATCGCGCGGCTCGGCCTCGGTTTCACGCCGGAAGACCGTCGTATCTTCTCCGATCTGACGGTGCTGGAAAATCTCGACATCGGTCGCCAGCCGCCGCGCAAGTTCAGCGACGGCGTGCCGGCGCCGGTCTGGACCGAGGAGAAGTTGTTGGCGCTGTTCCCGAACTTGGGCGAAATGCCGAACCGTCCGGGCGGCCGGATGAGCGGCGGCGAACAGCAGATGCTCACCGTGGCGCGGACGCTGATGGGCAATCCGCTGCTGATCCTGCTCGATGAACCGTCCGAAGGGGTCGCCCCGCTGATCGTCGAGTTGATGGCCAATACCATTCTCGAACTGAAAAAGGCAGGGGTGTCGATTCTGCTCTCGGAGCAGAACGTGCATTTCGCCGAGCTGGTCTCGGACAGGGCCTATGTCCTCGAAAAGGGCCAGATCCAATGGAATGGCACGATGGCCGAGCTTGCGGAGAATATTGACATTCAACGCGCTTATTTGACGGTGTAACGACCAAAACTTCAACTGTCGCGGCAACCGAAGATCGTTCATAACTAGCAAGAGATCATCGGGGACGACATGGCGCAGAAACCGACCAAGCTGAAGGCCCTTCCGACCGCGGAGCCATCGCCGGACTATGTCCTCGACTCCCAGGTCGGCTTCCTGATGCGCGTGGCGATGCAGCGCCACACCTCCATCTTCATGTCCAACATGATCGAGGATCTGACCCAGACGCAATTCGCCGTGCTGGCGAAGCTGCATGAGGTCGGCCCGAGTTCACAGAACCATCTGGGGCGGCTGGTCTATCTCGATGCCGCGACCATCAAGGGGGTTGTGGATCGGCTGGGTCTGCGCGGCTTCATCACCACCGGTAGTGACCCTACGGATCGCCGTCGCCGTGCGGTGTCGCTGACCGAGAAGGGCGCCCGTGTGGTCGATGCGGCAATCCGCGTTGCAGCGGAGGTCAGCGCCAAGACGCTGCGACCGTTGACGGCCGAAGAGCAGCGCACGTTGACGCGGTTGCTGAAGAAGATTACCTGATCAGACTTTGGCGTTGAGCAGCGCCTTCACGCGCTGCGGCGAGACCGGCAGCTGCGTGATAGCCCCGGGCTGGCCGAGCGCGTCGTCGATGGCCGCTGCAATCGCCGCGCCGACGGCATTGGTGCCGCCTTCGCCGGCGCCCTTGAGCCCCATCGGGTTGAGCGGGCTCGGCGCATCCTCGGAAATAATCACTTCGACATCAGGTACTTCGCGGGCCGTCGGCATCAAATAGTCGGCGAAGGTTACCGCCAGCGGTTCGCCGCGGTCGTCATAGGTGAACTCTTCATAAAGCGCACCACCGATGCCTTGGGCCACGCCGCCAACGATTTGGCCATCGACCAGCATCGGGTTGATCGCTTTGCCAATGTCATAGGCGACAAGATACCGCTCGACGCTGATGCCGCCAGTGTCGCGGGCGAGCGACACAACCGCGACATGGACGCCGTAAGGGTAGGTCATGTGCTTGGATTCGAACGACGCTTCGGCGAACAGGCCAGGTTCGCTATCACCGACCAGATTGCCTCCCGGTTCGAGCGCTTTCGCGATCTCGGCGAGCGTCATCGATGGGCCGGTACTGCCATCGAGGCGGACAATCTCGCCATCGACGATATCGAGTTGATCGGTCGTCAACTGCATCAATTCAGCTGCGGCCGCGAGAGCCTTGTCGCGCAGCTTCAGCGCGGCTTGCCGCGTCGCTTCGCCCGTCATCACGGAGACGCGTGAGGCGAAGGCGCCGAGGCCTCTGGCGATACGGTTGGTCTGGCCGTGGATCACGCTGACATTGTCATAGCTGGCGCCGAGTTTCTCTGCGCAAATCTGAGCGATGACAGTTTCGACGCCCTGGCCGACCGAAGCGGCGCCGGTGACGACTTCCACGAGCCCGTCGGTCCCGACATTGATCCGCACATCGTCGAACGGGCCAAGACCGCTTTTCTCGACGAACATGGCGACACCGGAGCCGACCAGTTCGCCCGCCTTGCGACGCGACGTAATCTGCGTCTGCAGGTCGTCCCAGCCGATGCCATTCAGCGCCTTGTCCAGCAGCTTCGGGTAGTCGCCTGAATCCAGCACGATGTCGGTGCCGAGCGTTTCCAATGCACGCGTGACCGGCATCTCGCTGGTCGCGATGAGGTTGCGGCGACGGACCTCGACGCCGCTGATCCCCACTCTGGCCGCGACCGCATCCAGCAAGCGTTCGCGCACGAAAGTGCTCTCATAGCGGCCGGGCGCGCGATAGGTGCCGCCAGGCGTCTTGTTGGTCAGGCGGATATGGCCGAGCACGCGATAGGCGGGAATGCGATAGGGGCCGGGCAGCATCGCAGCCGCGAGGTCGGGCACGGTGGCGGCATGCGTGCGCATATAGCCGCCCTGATCGTGGAAGAACTCGTTGTCGATGGCCAGAATATTGCCGTCGCGATTGATCGCCGCGCGGATGTGATGGGTCTGCTGCCGCGAGTGATTGGCCGCGATCAGATGCTCGCGGCGATCCTCGATCCATTTCACGGGGCGGCCGAGGCGCAGCGCGGCCAGACACACCAGTACGTCTTCGGGATACATCTCGCCGCGAATGCCGAAGCCGCCGCCGACATGGCCTTCGAACAGATTGGTGTTGGCAGCGGTGCGGCCAAACATTTTCGCAAGCTGGTCGCGATTCCAGTGCGGCACTTTCGCAGCGCCGTACATTTCCAGCATGTCTGTCTCGGCGATGTAACGGCCAATGGCCCCGCGCGTCTCCAGGGGAACGCCGGAATGACGGCCGATGGAGAGCGAAAGGCTGACTACGGCATGCGCTTTGGCGAACGCTCCATCGACGTCGCCATAACCTTTCTCGATCAGTGCGGTCTCGGTCGGTAGTCCGTCGCGGAACTCGCCGACCTCGCCATCGGCCTGCAGGATCACCGGCAGTTCTTCTATCTCGACCTCGACATGCTCGGCGGCATCTTCGGCAAGATAGGGGTCTTCGGCGAACACGACGGCGACGGGATCGCCGACATAGCGCACCTTGTCCTTGGCCAGAATGGTCTGGCGATAGACGGCGAGTTGCTCCAGCCGCGTCAGACGGAAATCAATCGGCGGAATCTCGGAGACATCGGCAAAGCTCCAGGCGGCGACCACGCCCGGAATCGCCAGAGCCGGCGCGAGATCGACCGAGACGATATTGCCGTGGGCGTAGGTCGAGCGCACCACACGCATATGGAGTTGGTTCGGGAAATTGATATCGGCGGCAAACTTGCCCTGGCCGCGCAGCAGCGGGCCGTCTTCCTTGCGAGTGACGGATTGGCCAACCAGTCCCGGTTTGGCGGCAGCAGTCACGACTGGCGCATCTCCACCGCGGCGGCGCGGACCGCCTTGATGATGTTCTGATAACCGGTGCAGCGGCACAGGTTCGACGACAGCACGTCGACCAAATCGTGGTCGGAAATATCCGGTTCACGTTCCAGCACGCCGACGGCGAGCATCAGGAAGCCGGGTGTGCAGAAACCGCATTGCAGGCCGTGGTTCTCCATGAAGGCGCGCTGCATCGGGTGCATCTCGTCGCCATCGGCGAGGCCTTCGACGGTGCGGATCTGCTTGCCGTCCGCCTGCTGCGCGAACATCAGGCACGAGCGCACCGGTTCGCCATTCACCAGCACGGTGCAGGCGCCGCACACGCCGTGCTCGCAGCCGATATGCGTACCCGTTTGACCGCAATCCTCGCGGATCGCATCCACAAGCGTGCGGCGCGACTCGACGCGAATGGCGTGAGGCTGGCCGTTGATGGTGAGGGTGATGTCGGTCTTGTCGCTCATGCAAGTTTTCCGTTGCTTGGCAATTTTCCGCTGCTGCGCAGGGCCGCCCGAATGCGCTGCGGCGTTGCCGGCATTTCGTCGATGGAGATTCCGAATGGCGACAGCGCATCGTTGATTGCGGAGATCACCGCTGCCGGCGCGCCGATGGCGCCGCCTTCGCCGAGGCCCTTGGCTTTGGTGATCGAATTGCCGGTCAGTGTCTCGATGTGATGCAACTCGATCTCGGGAATTTCGTGCGTCGTCGGCGGCAGGAAATCCGCCAGCGTGCTGGTCAGGATGTTGCCGGTCTCGTCATAGATGATCTCTTCCAGCAGCGCATTGCCGATGCCCTGCGCGACGCCGCCATGCACCTGGCCGTCGGCGATCATCGGATTGATGATCAGCCCGGCATCCTCCGCGACCAGAAACTTCTCCATCTCGACGCGGCCGGTCTCGATATCGACCTCGACGATGGCGACATGGCAGGCATTGGAGAACGTTCCCGAGGGATCGTAGGTGCCGGTCTCGGTGAGGCCCGGTTCGATCTCGCCCTTGAAGATGTGGGTCTGGTGATAGGCCGCACGCGCCATCGACGCGATGGTGACGGAGCGATCGGTGCCGATGACATGCGCCGAGCCGGACTGCAGTGTGATGTCTTCGGGCGCGGCTTCAAGGAAATGGCTCGCCATCTTCAGCAGTTTGGCGCGGATCTTTTGCGCGGCCAGCAGGCTGGCGCCGCCCGACAGTACCAACGAACGGCTGGCAAACGTGCCCCAACCATAGGGCGAGCGATCGGTGTCGCCGTGAACCACCTTGATGGATTCCGGATCGATGCCGATCTCGTCGGCAATGATCTGCGCCAGCGATGTGCGCAGGCCCTGACCATGCGGCGACGAGCCGATCCGTGCTTCGACGAAGCCCGAGGGATCGATGGTGAGATACACCGTCTCGAAGCCCGGCGTGATCTCCATGCCGCGCGCCGCAAAAGCGGGACTGCCATAGCCGGTGCGCTCGGAGAAGGTGGCAAAGCCGATCCCGAGATAGCGGCCGGCATCGCGCGCGATTTTCTGGCGCTTGCGGAATGCGTCGAGGTCGATGGCCTTGATGGCCATCTCCATGGTTTCCTTGTAGCTGCCGTCGTCGAAGACGAGACCGCTCGCTGATGTATAGGGAAATTTGTCGATGAGGTTTCGGCGACGCAATTCGGTCGGCTCGATGTCGAAAGCGGCGGCAGCCTTGTCCATCAAGCGTTCGAGCACGAAGGTGATGACCGGCCGCGAGACGCCGCGATAGGGCGCCATCGGACAGGTATTGGTCATCACGCCGCGCGAGCGACAATCATAGGCGCGGACGTCATAGGGGCCGGGGAGTTCGGCCAGCGCCATCAAGGGCTCGACGCCGCAGGTCGTCGGGAAACAGGAATAGGCGCCGATATTGGCGACAATGTCGCCGCGCAAAGCGAGCAGTTTTCCGCTCTTGTCGAATGCGCCTTCGAGCTGCACATGCTGATCGCGGCTGTGAAAGCTCGCAATCAGGTTTTCGCGGCGATCCTCGGTCCAGGCCACGGAGCTGCGCAATTTGCGCGCCAGCCAGACCAGCAGCACATATTCCGGCGCCAGCGACATCTTTTGGCCGAAGCCGCCGCCGACGTCGGGCGCGATGACACGCAGATCCGATTCGGGAATGCCGAGAATGTCGCACACCGCCGTACGTGTCAGATGCGGCATCTGCGTGGTGCAGGTCAGTGTCACGCGACCGGTCGATCCGTCATAGGAGGCATGACCTGCGCGGGCCTCCATAGGCGTCGCATTCTGACGGTGCGAGCGCGCTTCAACATGCAGCACCTTATGTGCGGTCTTCCACACATCATCGAAGCCGGGTGTCGCGATGCGACCCTCGACGATCACGTTGTGCTTGGTGTCGGCGTGAACCAGCGGAGCGTCCTCGGCGAGCGCATCCATCGCGTCGATCAGCGGTGCGCCTTGGGATATCTCGACCTCGACCTGATCGGCGATGTCCTCCGCCTGATCCTTGCTCGACGCGTAGACGGCCGCGATGGACTCACCTGTGAACCGCACGACTCCATCGGCAAGGATCGGCTGACCGACCGCGACATAATTGAACTTGCTCAGCATCGGCCGGATCGGCTTCAGCTTTGCGAGGTCCTTGGCCGTGACGATGCCTGTGCCCTCTGGTGCCGTAATATTCTCGATCGTTCCGGCAGCCACGCTGCTGCGGACGAAGCGCACCCAGTGTGTGGCCGGCATATCCGCCGTGAAGCGGCCGCGGCCGGTGACGAGGGCGGGGTCCTCGAGCCGGCGGATCGAACGCCCGACCCAGGTCGTACCGGAGCCCTTGGTATGGACCGTCATAGCAATGACCGCTCCAGCGCACGGCGCGTCACGGCACGGACCAGGTCGCAGCGATATTCGGCCGTGGTCTGGACATCCTCCAGCGGCTCGATCGCATTGGCCGCGGCTTCACCGGCGGCGACGAACAGGTCCGGCGTGGGCGCGTTACCGTTCAAAACATCTTCGGCCTCGAGAATACGCCGCGCGCGATCCTCGGCGCCACCAATGCCGACATGGGCCTCGGCGATTACGCCATCGACAAGACGATAGGTAACGAGCGCGGCAGACATCGCAAAATCGCCCGCACGGCGGCTGAACTCGTAGAAGCCGAACTTGGTATCGTCGGGTAGCAGCGGCAAGCGCGCTTCGGCGAGGAACTCGTCCTCAGCCAGCGATGTCGACATGATGCCTTCGAGGAAATCCGTGACATCAACGATGCGTTCGCCACGCACGCTCTTCACGACCAGTTGGGCGTCCAGCGTTGCCGCGACGAGGCACCATTCCGATGCAGGGTCGGCATGGGCGAGGCTGCCGCAAAACGTGCCGCGCATCCGGATCGGATAATGCGCGATGTGGCTGACGACGAAAGCGAGGAGCTTACCAAGCGGACCGTCGATGACTGGCTTGTGGAATGCGCCGTGGCGCACCCGCGCGCCAATCGAGAGATAGTCGCCGTCGACAGCGAGGCGGTCGAGCCCTTCGACCTCATTGATATCGATCAAGTGTGCTGGCCGCGCCATGCGGAACGCCATGATCGGCACCAGGCTCTGGCCGCCCGCCAGAATGCGGCCATCGAGCGGCGCAAACTCGGCCAATGCACTCACAACTTCATCCACGGTGCGTGGGACGTGTCGCGTGAACGGCGCCGGCTTCATATGGAAAAACCCCGGGCAGGAGGGCCAAAATTCACTTGTATGCTAACAATCGTCTTTTGGAAGTCAATCAGTGTCGCTGACGCAAAACGGGGCGTTCGCCGCCTGCGTTTTGATCACACGGGGATAGCTGAATTCGCCGAGTCGAGCGCGCTAAGTTTCAGGCGATATCGCGCTGCAGCGCGAAGTCATCCAGCAATGGCGAGCGTTTGCCCGCGATCATCCCGCCGATCAGTTGCGCTGCGAGATAACTGAAGGTGATGCCGTTCCCGCCATAACCATAGGCGGCATAGAGATGCGGATGGCCGGGGACAGGGCCGATCAGGGGCAGGCCATCGCGCGTGGTGTCGAAAGTACCGGCCCAGCGATAGTCGATGGCAAGTTCGGCGCGTGGCCAGAGTGATGCGAGCTTCTCCTTCAGCGCTCGTGCCTTGGCAGGGATCAGGGCATCGCGTGCATCAGGATCGATGATCTCGTCGCTGTCTTCGCCGCCGATGATGATGCGGCCGGATGCGGTGGTTCGGGCGTAGAGATAATCCTTGCTGTCTTCCCAGATCAGCACGCCGTCGCGCCAGAGTCTGTCCGGCTGCGGCTTCGTCGCGATCGCCCAGCTCGAAGAGGGTTTCTGTACCGTTGTGTGCACGATATCGGGCATCACATAGCCGGTGGCCAGCACGACGTGGCGGGCCTCGATGGTGTGGCCGTCAGTCAATTGAACGCCGACGGCGTGGCCTGCGGAGTCGAACGCGGTCGTCTCCGCCTCGAATAATCGCGCGCCGCGCGCCGTCGCGACATTCAGCAGCCCCAGTGCCAGTTGCAACGGATCGGAATCTGCCGAGTCCGGCGAGATGATGGCACCGGCCCGGGCAATGTCGTATTCGGACAGGAGGGTCTTGTGATCGAGGAGTGTGCCGGGCAGACCGGCGCGCGCGCGAAGCGCGTGTTCCTCGATCAGCCCTTTGGCACTCTCGCCTGCGGCAAGATAGAGCGAGTCCTTCGCGCGCATGTCGCATCGCAGGTCGAGCGTCCGGACCAGCGCCTTCAATCCATGGACGGCGTCATAGCTGGCGCGATAGGCACGCGCGGCGCGCTCATAGCCATAGAGATGTGTCAGCTCCTGCAGCGATCGATCGATCTCCCACAGCAGCATCGACGTGCTCGCTACTGTACTGCCGCGCCCAGGCAATTCGCGATCGACGATCACCACATCCAGTCCCTGCCGCGTCAGTTGCTCGGCCATCAGGGCGCCGGTGATGCCGCCGCCGACGATCAGGGCATCGCATGTGATGTCTTCGGTGAGGGGCTGACGGGGGGCATGCTGCAGGCCGGCAAACCACGGCGAATGTCCGCCGCGCAAATCAGCATGCTCGGTGGTATCGGGATCGAGATCGGAAATGGGGCACCTTGAGGCTGGGGAAGGAAGGCGCTGTCCGCGCCTCGTACTGAAGTCACGTGACAATTTCCCGGGTCCTGTTCCGTTCCCCGAGGGAGCGCGCGGGCGCGCAGGCTGCTCCAGATTCTCGCAGGCCACAGCGCGGTCCCGAGCCGGCTTCTCTATGACCTTGGATCAGAGATAAGTGATTTCAATGGGTTAGATACCCGTAGCAAGATCGGTGCGGTGACGTTAAACAGGCGCCAAACCAAACCAGACGATGTGAGCCGGACCAACCGGGGCTTTACCGCTCCAGCGTGGTTTCTATCTCATTCATTGCTCAAAGGACTCCGCGACCGTGACCATGAACAGCCTGCCTTTGCCGCAGCTTTCCCTCCCGAAAGACAAGATCAAAATCCTTCTGCTCGAAGGCGTGAACGACAGCGCGGTCGAGCTGATCGAGGCGGCGGGCTATTCGAGCGTGACGCGGCTCCCCAAGGCGCTCGGTGGCAATGAGCTGAAGGAAGCGCTCAAGGGCGTACACATTCTCGGTATCCGGTCGCGCACGCAGATCACCCAGGACGTGCTCGATGCCGCGGACCGGCTGATCGCGATCGGCTGCTTCAGCGTCGGCACCAACCAGGTGGATATCGACGCGGCGCGCCGTAGTGGCATTCCCGTGTTCAACGCGCCGTTCTCGAATACGCGCTCGGTTGCCGAACTGGTGATCGGCGAGATCGTCATGCTGTTCCGCCGGATCATCTCGCGCTCCAATATGGCGCATGAAGGCGGTTGGGAGAAATCGGCCAATAACAGCTATGAAGTGCGCGGCAAGACGCTTGGTATCGTTGGCTACGGCAGCATTGGCTCGCAGCTCTCGAACCTGGCGGAAGCGCTGGGCATGCGCGTGATCTTCTACGATCACACCGATCGATTGCGTCACGGCAACACCGAACCTGTCGGAAGCCTGC
The DNA here is from genome assembly GCF_034044155.1 of Tardiphaga sp. 42S5. NCBI lineage: Bacteria > Pseudomonadati > Pseudomonadota > Alphaproteobacteria > Hyphomicrobiales > Nitrobacteraceae > Tardiphaga > Tardiphaga sp. 42S5. The sequence goes on from NZ_CP139027.1 coordinate 3,490,457, forward strand.
AGGAACTGCTGGCGCAGAGCGATGTGGTCAGCATGCATGTGCCGGAGACACCGGCCACGCAGGGGATGATCGGTCGCGACGAGTTCGCCGCCATGAAGGACGGCGCCTATTTCATCAACAACAGCCGCGGCACGGTGGTTGATCTCGATGCGCTCGCCGATGCACTGCGCCAGGGCAAACTACGCGGTGCGGCCGTCGACGTATTCCCCGTCGAGCCCAGCTCCAATCAGGAGCGCTTCGTTACCCCGCTGCAGGGTCTGGAGAACGTCATCCTGACGCCGCATGTCGGCGGCTCCACCGAAGAGGCTCAGGAGCGCATCGGCGCGGAAGTCGCACGCAAACTGATCGACTACAGCGACAGCGGGTCGACTATGGGCACGGTGAACTTCCCGCAGGTACAACTGCCGGCGCGCCCGTCAGGTACCCGGTTCATCCAGGTCCAGCGCAACGTTCCGGGCATGCTGGGACGGCTGAACGAGGTGCTGGCGCGCCATGCGGTCAACATTGCCGCGCAATATTACGAGACCAACAACGACATCGGCTATGTCGTTCTCGATGCCGATGCATCGGCGGCGGATAGCGAGCGGGTGCTGGCGGATATTCGGGCACTGGAAGGTACGATCCGCGCGCGCTTGTTGTATGAATACAAGGACTGAGCCCTGGTTCTGCTCAACGAACGACATGGAATAGACGCTTGAAGCACGAGGACATCCGTTTCTCCATCGCCCCGATGATGGACTGGACCGACCGGCATTGCCGCGTCTTCCATCGTCTGCTGTCGCGACGGGCGCGGCTCTATACGGAGATGCTGACGACGGGCGCCGTGATCCATGGCGACCGCGCGCGGCTGCTTGGATTCGACGCGAGCGAACATCCGGTGGCGTTGCAGCTGGGCGGTTCGGAGCCGGCGCACCTCGCGGAGGCTGCGAAGATCGGCGCGGATTTCGGTTACGACGAAATCAACATCAATGTCGGTTGTCCCTCGGATCGTGTGAAGGACGGGCGCTTCGGGGCGTGCCTGATGGCCGAGCCGGATCTGGTGGCGCGTGGTGTGGCCGCGATGAAGCAGGCGGTGGACGTGCCGGTCACCGTCAAGTGCCGTATCGGCATCGACGATCAGGATCCCGAAGTCGCACTCGATACGCTGGCACGCGCGGTGGTCGCCGCCGGCGCCGACGGCCTGATCGTGCATGCGCGCAAGGCGTGGCTCAACGGCCTGTCGCCGAAAGAGAACCGCAACATTCCGCCGTTGAACTACGACCGCGTCTATCGGCTGAAGGCGGCAATGCCCGACGTGCCGATCGTCATTAATGGCGGCATCGTCGGCATCACTGAAGCCGCCGAACATCTGGCGCATGTGGATGGCGTGATGCTTGGCCGCGCGGCCTATCAGGAGCCGTGGCGGCTGCTGTCGGTGGATCCCGAATTGTTCGGCGAGCCCGCGCCGCATGCGACGATGAAAGACGCCTTCGCGGCGATGATGCCCTATATCGAGGATCAACTCGCGCAGGGCATGCGGCTGCATTCGATCACCCGGCATTTTGTCGGCGCATTCCACGGCGTGCGCGGCGCACGCGCCTTCCGACGCTATCTGGCCGAGAATGGCGTCAAGCACGGGGCCGGCATCAATGTGTTGCGTGAGGCGATTGCGCAGGTCGAGGATGAGCCCGCGTTGTACGAAGCGGCCTAGTTACGGATAGCCGCGCAGCATCAGTCTATCGGCGCGGACTTCCCAGCTTTCCAGGCGATCGAGAAAGCTCATCCCGAGCAGGTTGGTCTTCATCTGCCCACGCGGCACCACCAGTGCCGGGACGGATCGCTCGACCAGCTTGCCGACGGCGAGGCGATCCAGCGTCAATCGTGCTGCCTTGGTGCGGCCACCCGCAGTTTCCACGTCGACATTGTAGTCGAGCATTTCGAGCGGCAGACCCGCGGCCTTTGCGGTTTCATAAGTCAGCACCACCGACGTGGCGCCGGTATCGATCACCATCGCCGTCTTGACGCCGTTGATCTTGACCTGAAGTCCGAACTCACCAGTGTTGCCGCGCGGGATGTCGACCAGCCGCAGCGGCGGCGGGCTCTGCTTGCGCAAAATTTCTGTGACGAGATTGCCGGCCTTGGAGATCTGCTTGGGATCGCCATAGGCGAGGGCGGCGCCTGCCGTCGCGACAATGACGATGACCAGAAGAAAGACCCGGCTCATGGCGAGCCTCTCAGGTGGCCGCGGATGTCCTCTTCGCTGCGTATGTCGACGAAGGCTCCAGCCCCGCCTCGGCCATGCGGGCCGGCAGCAGTGCCATCGTATCCAGACGCTCCGCGCTGTCCATTTTTCCCCAGCGCGCGATCTCCGGCAGCGTGCGTCCGCAGCCGAGGCAGAGCTTGGTCTTGGGGTCGATGAAGCAGACTGCGATGCACGGCGTTTCTTTGCTCATCCAGTAATATTGAAGCGGATCGGCTCGCTTGCGCAAGCGTCGAAATCACAGCCCGGTTCCTGCATTCATGATGGGTTTGTTACGGGCCCGACGCTTTTCGTCGGCGACGTTCATCTCGTAATCGGGCTGCAGCGGTGGCCCATCGGGCGCCATCGGCGCAAGCGCGGACATCACACGCTCCGGCGGGAAAGTGATGATCACCTCGGTGCCGATCCGCAATTTCGATTTCAGCGTGAATGTGCCGCCATGCATGTCGATCAGGCTCTTGGCGATCGGCAGACCGAGACCGGCACCCTGTTCGGCCGATTTGATCGAGTTCGATCCCTGGCCGAAGGAGGCCAGCACGATCGGGATCTCGTCTTCGGCGATGCCCGAGCCGGTGTCCCTGCAGCTCAGATACTGGCCGCCGGAGGCGGTCCAGCCGACCTTGAGCCAGATCTCGCCACCCTGTGGTGTGAACTTGATCGAATTCGACAGCAGGTTCAGCACGATCTGCCGACAAGCGCGCTCGTCGCCCCAAACCCGCGGCATGCCGTGTTCGAATACTTCGTGGATGGTGATGCCACGGCTCGATGCGCGCAGCTTCAACAGGTGATGGCAGTCCGCGACGACATGCACGAGCGAGACGGCTTCTTCATTCAGCTCGTAGCGGCCGGCTTCGATACGCGACAGATCAAGGATCTCGTTGATGAGATTCAGAAGGTGCACGCCGGAATTATGGATGTCGGCCGAGTAGTCCTTGTAGACCGGCACGGCATGACCACCGAAGATCTCGCTCTTCATCACTTCGGAAAAGCCGAGAATGGCGTTCAGCGGTGTACGCAGTTCATGGCTCATCTGCGCGAGGAAGCGCGACTTGGCGACATTGGCGGCTTCGGCGCGGTGGCGCGCTTCGTCGGAGATGGCCTTGGCCTGTTCGAGTTCGCCGATCAGGGCGTCCTTCTCGGCGCGGGCTTCCAGCGTCGCCAACGTAGTCGAATGCAGCCGCTGCGCCAGAAGCGCGAAATAGCCTTCGGCGGCGACAGCCAGAACGGCCAGCACGTAGTTGTCGAAGGTGCCGCGCAGGATGAAGCTCAGCGCCACGCCGAGCGTCACCGGCGCGGTGGCTGCAAAGGCGGCAATCGGCAGGCTCGCGGCGAGCATGCTGGAGACCGCGACCACCAGCAGCATCAGGAACATCATCAGCGAATTGGAGACGACGTCGACGCCGGTCGGATGCACGAGGATTACCGTCCACGACAGGCCGTAGAGCAGGTCCAGAAAGATAAAACGCAGCCGCCACTTATGCGTGCTGCTGGGTGTCGGTGTTTCCGCCAGATAGCGATTGCAGGCGCGCAGGATCACCGCGTGAATGCACAGCATCCCGCATGACCATGCGGCGGCCGGCAGCGGCTGCATCCAGAACCCGAACAGGATGCCTGTGCCGACCACCAGCAGCGTGATGACGAGCGAGGCGGAGAGGCGGGTCTGGGCGTATTGGCGGAGCAGTTCGCGATCGAAAGCGGGGCGCGTTCCCGATGTCGAGGTCAGCCGGTCGCGCGCTTCGCGCACCCGCTGTTGTGCCGCCCGGCGATTGCGCGGCGGAACAGCGACGGGCGTTTCAGCCGGAAGCTGGACGACCTCGGGCCTGGCGGCGGGCTCACTCATCACTCGTACACAAATCCTGCACGCAAACGCGCGCGGTTTTTCACAGACCCTATCTGTGCCGCACAATCATTAAGAGGTGCCTTAAAGAACGAAGTAATCCGGTTAATATTCAATAAAAATGGTATCGACGGAGGGCGCCTGTAGGGCGCCGCTCCGCCGTAATTTGTTCAGGAAACCTATATGGTTACCGGGGCAATCTTGCCAAGAGACTTGAAGTGTCCCACCGCTTGCCGCCGAGTGCTTCGACCTCGCCGTAGAACTGATCGACAGTGGCCGTGACCGGCAGGCTGGCGCCGTTGCGGCGGGCCTCGGCGAGACAGATCGAGAGGTCCTTGCGCATCCATTCGACGGCGAAGCCGAAGTCGAATTTTCCGTCATTCATGGTCTTGTGACGGTTCTCCATCTGCCACGACTGCGCGGCGCCCTTGGAGATCACCTCGACCACCGTATTGACGTCGAGACCGGCCTTCTTGGCGAAGTGAATGCCTTCGGACAGTGCCTCGACGAGGCCGGCGATGCAGATCTGGTTGACCATCTTGGTGAGCTGGCCGGAGCCCGCGGGACCGAGCAACTTCTGCATCTTGGCGTAGGCCGTAATGATCGGCTCGACCTTGGCATAGACCTTGGCGTCGCCGCCGCACATCACAGTGAGGGCGCCGTTTTCGGCGCCGGCCTGGCCGCCGGACACGGGCGCGTCGATGAAGTGGAAGCCGGCCTTCGTCGCAGCCGCATCGAGTTCGCGCGCCACTTCGGCGGAGGCGGTGGTGTGGTCGACGAAGATCGCGCCCTTGACCATGCCGGCGAAGGCGCCGTCGGCGCTCGTGGTGACCGAGCGCAGGTCGTCGTCATTGCCGACGCAGCACATCACGAAGTCCTGGCCTTCGGCAGCCGCTTTTGGGGTCGGTGCGGACTTGCCGCCGAACTTCTCCACCCATGCTTTGGCCTTGGCTGCGTTTCGGTTGTAGACGGTGACCTCGTGGCCGCCCTTGGTGGCAAGGTGGCCGGCCATGGGGAAACCCATGACGCCGAGACCGATAAATGCAACTTTGGCCATGTCCGTACCCTTTGGATGCTGTCGGCTTTGCTGCCGAACGTCGACTGTTGGGAAGTGAGGCGCCGCCTTGGTTCGTGGCGGCGAGATCGCTGGTGATGAGGAGCGCCAGCATAGTCGCTGCACAGGACGCGGCAAAGCCCCCGTTACCACTCATGGCTGCAGCCGCCTATGGTGCGCTGCAAAAGAAAATCTGGTGCCGGTCTTGTGTCAGAGCAATCTCGGAATTCTCAACATAGCCTAGAAACGGCATGGACTTAGGGCGGAAGTTCTCTATCTGTGCGGTCTAGTTTGTCCGTCGATCGGGAGACACGCATTGAGCGTTTCGCAGCAGCAGGTTCTGGATGGTCTGGCCAAGGTGACATCGCCGCGCGGCGTGCCGCTGATCCATGCGGATGTTTTGTCCGAGATCGTCGTGACCGACGGCAAGGTGCTGTTTTCGATCAATGTGGACGCCGCTGAAGCGCGGGCCTGGGAAAGCGTGCGCGCGCAGGCGGAAGCCGCGGTGCGGGCGATCCCTGGCGTCACCGGCGCAATGGTCGCGCTGACCGCCGAGCGCAAGCCGGGCAGCGCACCGGCTGCGCCGCAGCGCCACGACCACGCAGGACATTCCCATGGTCCCGGTGGGCATTCGCATGGTCCGCAGTCCGGCGGCGTACAGCCGGTCTCGGCGCATCGCCCGCATGCGAACCCGGCCAACTCGCCAATGTCAAAACAGGCTGAGATTCCTGGCGTTGCCGCGATCATCGCCGTGGCCTCGGGGAAGGGTGGTGTCGGCAAGTCCACGACGGCACTCAATCTGGCGCTGGGCCTGCGCGATCTCGGCCTGAAGGTCGGTCTGCTCGACGCCGATATCTATGGTCCTTCGGTGCCGCGGCTGACCGGCATCAATGAAAAGCCGACCCTGGACGACAACAGGAAGATGATCCCGATCGAGCGCTTTGGCCTGTCGATCATGTCGATCGGCTTCCTGGTCGAGGAAGAGACCGCGATGATCTGGCGCGGGCCGATGGTGATGTCGGCGATCACCCAGATGCTGCGCGATGTCGCCTGGGGTACGCTCGACGTCCTCATCGTCGACATGCCCCCCGGCACCGGAGATGCACAGCTCACGCTGGCGCAGAACGTGCCCCTGAAGGGCGCTGTGATTGTCTCGACGCCGCAGGATCTGGCGCTGATCGATGCGAGGCGCGGCCTTGCGATGTTTACCAAGGTCAATGTGCCCGTGCTCGGCATCATCGAGAATATGAGTTATTTCCAGTGCCCGGAATGCGGCACGCGCTCCGACATTTTCGGCCATGGCGGCGCCCGTCATGAGGCAGAGCGGCTCAAGGTGCCGTTCCTCGGCGAGGTGCCGCTGCATATGTCCATCCGCGCCATGTCGGATGCCGGCACGCCGGTGGTCGTCAGCGAGCCCAACGGCCCGCACGCCGCGATCTATCGGGCCATCGGCACGCAGATCCGCGACCGGTTGCAGGGCGTTATTGCGGCAGCGTAAGCCGGCCGGTGGCCGGGGCCGAGATGTCGCATAGAACTTTCGTTCAATTGGGCTGGCAACGACGTTCGTCGTGTTTTCCGCGGCTGAATAACCGTGTTAGACAGCCTCTGCACCAGAGCGTCTTCGGTTGAATCGCGCAACGATTTGCCGCTGAATATGCTCAAAGGAATTCTAGGGAAAACGCCCGCAAAAGGAGAGCTTGAATGAAGCGTCGTGAGTTTTTGAAGGTTTCGACGGCCGGCGCCGCGGTGGCCGCCGTTGCCTCGCCGGCGATCGCGCAGTCCGCGCCCGAGGTCAAATGGCGCCTCGCATCGAGCTTCCCGAAGTCGCTCGACACTATCTATGGCGGCGCCGAGATGATGGCGAAGCAGGTCGCCGAAATGACTGACAACAAATTCCAGATCCAGGTCTTCGCGGCCGGAGAACTGGTCCCCGGTCTGCAGGCGCTCGATGCGACCTCGAACGGCACCGTCGAAATGTGCCACACTGTGTCTTACTACTATGTCGGCAAGGATCCGACCTTCGCGATCTATGCGTCGGTGCCGTTCGGCCTGAACGCGCGCCAGCAGAATTCCTGGTGGTATCAGGGCGGCGGCGAACAGCTCGGCAACGAGTTCTTCAAGAAATTTGGCGTCATCGGTCACCCTTGCGGCAATACGGGCACGCAGATGGGCGGTTGGTTCCGCAAGGAGATCAAGACCGTTGCCGATCTCTCCGGCCTCAAGATGCGCATCGGCGGCATTGCCGGTCAGGTGCTGCAGAAGGTCGGCGTCGTGCCGCAGCAGCTTGCGGGTGGCGACATCTATCCGTCGCTTGAAAAAGGCACCATCGATGCTGCCGAGTGGGTCGGTCCCTATGACGACCAGAAGCTCGGCTTCCAGAAGGTCGCGAAGTACTATTACTATCCAGGTTTCTGGGAAGGTGGCCCGACGGTCCACGCCTTCACCAACCTCGAGAAGTACAACGCGCTGCCGAAGAGCTATCAGGCGATCCTCACCAATGCCTGCGCCAATGCCAACAGCTGGATGGCCGCTCGTTACGACATGCAGAACCCGGCGGCGTTGAAGCAGCTCGTCGCCGGTGGCACGCAGCTGCGTCCGTTCACCAATGAAGTTCTGGATGCATGCCTCAAGGCTACCAACGAACTCTGGGCTGAAATCTCCGCGAAGAACGCCGACTTCAAGAAGTCGATCGACGCGATGCAGGCCTATCGTTCGGACGAATATCTGTGGTGGCAGGTCGCCGAATACACCTTCGACAGCTTCATGATCCGCTCGCGTACCCGCGGCTGATCTTAAGCTTCGATCAAACATGAAGCCCGGCCTTCGCGAGAAGGTCGGGCTTTTTGCATTGCGTCACTCAAATCGCCGTGGCTTCTCGCTGGAACCTGGCCCATGCTGCTCTCCAACGCCCTCGCCAAGAAGGGCGCTGACACATTCACATCCAGGGAGCACATCATGAAGCGTCGTGAGTTCATCAAGGCTGCCGGTCTGGGGGCTGCCGGTGCGGCCATTGCCGCGCCGGCCATCGCGCAATCTTCGCCGGAGATCAAATGGCGGTTAACGTCGAGCTTTCCGAAATCGCTCGATACGATCTATGGCGCCAGCGAGGTATTCGCCAAGGCCGTTGCCGAGGCCACCGACAACAAATTCCAGATCCAGGTGTTTGCCGCCGGTGAGATCGTCCCCGGTCTGCAGGCCCTGGATGCGGCCTCCAACGGCACCGTGGAGATGTGCCACACGGCGGCCTACTATTATGTAGGCAAGGATCCAACCTTTGCGTTCGGTACTGCGGTTCCGTTCGGACTCAACAGCCGGATGCAGACCTCATGGTTGCAGGTGGGCGGTGGCGCCGAACTCTTCAATGAATTTCTCAAAGGCTACAACGTCATCGGATTCGCGGCCGGCAACACCGGCTGCCAGATGGGCGGCTGGTTTCGCAAGGAGCTGAAGGAGCCATCCGACCTCAGTGGTCTCAAAATGCGCATCGGCGGCTTCGCCGGCCGTGTACTCACCAAGCTTGGGCTCGTTCCGCAACAGGTGGCCGCCGGCGATATTTACCCGTCGCTGGAAAAGGGCACCATCGACGCTGCCGAATGGGTCGGACCTTACGATGATGAAAAGCTCGGTTTCCAGAAGGTCGCCAAATATTACTACTATCCCGGCTTCTGGGAAGGCGGTCCGACACTGCACAACATGGTCAACCTCGCTAAGTGGGAGCAGCTTCCTGCCAGCTACAAGTCGATCATCAGGACCGCCTCGTCGCTCGCCAACGAAACCATGCAGGCACGCTACGATGCCTACAATCCGCCGGCGTTGAAGCGCCTGGTGGCCGGTGGCACGCAGCTGCGGCCGTTCCCCGCATCCATTATGGATGCGTCGCTAAAGGCTGCCAACGAGGTTTATGCCGAGACCTCGGCCAGCAATGCGGCGTTCAAGAAAGTCTATGACAGCATGGTGGCCTTCCGCGGCGACCAGTACACTTGGTGGCAGGTCGCCGAGTACAGCTTCGACAGTTTCATGATCCGCTCGCGCACCCGTAGCTGATCGAAGACTGTTTCGGAAAAAGGAGCCCGGCCTTCGTGAGAAGGCCAGGCTTCTTGTTGAAGCGGTCTCCCTTCGCCGGTACGCGGATCGCGAATCCGCTAAGTGTTCTGTTCCTGGAGGGAGCCGAATTTGCCATGACCGAATCTGAAATCGAAACAGCCGCCGACATTCTTGCCGAGGCGCGCCGCAGCGGAACGCAGATCGAAGCGCTGCCCGTCACGCCATCTTCGGTTGCGGAGGCGCATGAGATTCAGGATCGGGTTGCTGCGCTGGTCGGAGAGCCCATCGGTGCCTTCAAGGCCGGTGCGCCGCCCGACGGGGAGCCGACCCGCGGACTAATCGAGGCGCGCATGGTTCGCACCAGTCCGGCGCATATGTCGGTGGCCGAAGTCCCGCATCTCGGCGTCGAAGGCGAGGTCGCCTTCCGCTTTACCCGCGATATGCCGGCGCGCGCCGCGCCTTATACGCGCGAAGAGATTGCGCAATCCGTGGCCGTGCTGCCGGCCATCGAGGTGGTCTCCAGCCGGTTTCGGGAGCCGACGAGCCGGCCGCGGTTGGAGCAGCTCGCCGATTGCGGGATCAATGGCGGGCTGGTGCTCGGGCCTGAGATGGCCGACTGGTCACATCTCGATTTGCCGAACCTGCACATCACGTTTGTTGTGAACGGCGAGACGGTGCTGGAGCGCAAAGGCGGCCATCCGACCGACGATCCGCTTGCCGCTGCAATCGCGCTGGCCAATATGTGGCGGGATGCCGGAGGCTTGAAAGCAGGGCATATCGTCACGACAGGCAGCTGGACCGGCATGCCGTTCCTGAAGCCCGGTGATCGCTGTGTGGTGCGCTTTGAAAAGCTTGGCGAGGCCGAGATAGTGTTCGTCGGCTGATCGCGTTAGCGATCCTTGCCGTCAAACTGCTGGATATTCAGAGCGCTCAGATCGACCGCAGGCAGACAGCGCACATTGACCGATGCCATCATCATTCCGTTGGGGGCTTTTCCTTCGCCGAACGGGGCAATGCCGCAGGTGCTGCAGAAGTGATGCTGAATAGCGTGGTGATTGAACGTATAGGTCGACAGGCTTTCTTTCGCGGTCTTCAGCACCAGTTTGTCTCGTGGAACGAAAGCGAGCAGGCCGCCGCGCCGCCGGCACATCGAACAGTTGCAGTCGATGGCCGAATTGAAGTCGCCCTCGACTTCAAAGGCGATATTGCCGCAATGGCAACTTCCTTCATGCAACATCGGTTATCCCCTGATCGTAAAGCGCAACAGTAACGTTATCCGCTATTTCGCCGGCCCAAAGTCCGGCATCGCCGGCATCTCGATCTGCGGAATCTCGATCTTCACGTTGGACGTATCCACAGCCGTGTTGTCGATCCAGTAGGTCACGAGACCGGGCCAGTAGATCACGATGATCACCAGGATGATCTGCATCCCGACCCATGGCAGTGCGCCGAGATAGATATCGCGGCTCTTCACTTCGGGCGGTGCAATGCCGCGCAGATAGAACAGTGCGAAGCCGAACGGCGGATGCATGAATGACGTCTGCATGTTCACGCAGAGCAGCACGCCGAACCAGACGAGATCGATGCCGAGCTTGGCCGCGACCGGCGCCAGCAACGGGATGATGATGAAGGCGATCTCGAAGAAGTCGAGAAAGAACGCCAGGAAGAACACGAAGATGTTCACGAAGATCAGGAAGCCGATCGCGCCGCCGGGCAGGCCGGTGAGCAGATGCTCGATCCAGCGCGCGCCGTCCATGCCCTGGAAGACGAGGCTGAAGCAGGTCGAGCCGATCAGGATGAACACCACCATCGAGGTCAGGCGCATGGTCGATGTCATCGCCTGGTCGATCAGCGGCCAGGTCAGGCGGCGATGCAGCGCGGCGAGCACCATGGCGCCGACCGCACCCATGGCGCCGGCTTCGGTCGGCGTCGCGAGGCCGAGGCCGATGGTGCCGAGCACCAGGAAGATCAGCACGATCGAGGGGATCATGCCCCAAAGCACACGGCTGATGAGCTTCCAGTTCATCGGCTCGCGCGCATGTTCCGGAATCGGCGGCATCGCGTTCGGCCGGATGATCGACAGCACGACGATGTAGAGAATGAAGATCACGACCTGGATGATCGACGGACCGATCGCGCCGAGATACATGTCGCCGACTGAACGGCCGAGCTGGTCGGCGAGGACGATCAGCACCAGCGACGGGGGGATGAGCTGCGTGATGGTGCCGGACGCGGCGATGACGCCGGTGGCGAGTTTCATGTCGTAGCCGTAGCGCATCATGATCGGCAGCGAGATCACGCCCATGGCGATGACCGAAGCAGCAACGGTGCCGGTGATGGCGCCGAGCACGGCGCCGACGAGGATCACCGCATAAGCGAGGCCGCCGGGAATCTTGCCGAACAGCTGGCCGGTGCCTTCGAGCAGATCTTCAGCAAGGCCGCAGCGCTCAAGGATCGCGCCCATGAAAGTGAAGAACGGGATCGACAGCAGCAGGTCGTTCGAGATCGTGCCGTAGAAGCGGAACGGCAGCGCCTGCAGGAAGGACGGATCGAAATGACCGGTGAAGATGCCGAGAATGCCGAAGAACAGGCCGACGGCGGCCAGCGAAAAGGCGACCGGGAAGCCGAACACCATGAAGCAGATCATGGTGCCGAACATCAGCGGGGGGAACACGCCGTAAGAAAACATCGGTGGTCCTGACTATCGAACTGGTTCTATCGAACGGATTGGTCGAAATGCGAGAGGCTGAAAAAGCGAACGCCGCTATTGCAGCGGCGCTTCGTAATGGGTGTCGATCTTGACGACGCCGGCGAGCGCGGCGATGCGCTTGGCGAGCTCGGCCACACCCTGCAGTAGCAGCAGACCGAAGCCGAGCGGCAGCACCAGCTTCACCGGCCACAGGATCAGGCCGCCCGCATTGCTGGAGACCTCCTGCGAATTCCAGGAATTCAGGAAAAACGGGAACGTCATGTAAGTGAGGTATGTCATCGCCGGCAGCAGGAAGATGCAGAGGCCGATGATATCGATCCACAGCCGCGCACGATCGGAGACCGCCGAATAGAGCAGATCGACGCGCACATGCTCATTGAGGCGCAGTGTCTGCGCCGCGCCGAAAAACACGATGCCCGCGAACATGTACCACTGGATTTCGAGCCAGCCGTTCGACGAATAGTTGAAGAGATAACGGATCGTGGCGTTGCCGGCGCTGACGAGGCAGGCGAGCAGCACGAGCCACTTGGCGATGAAGCCAAACACATCGCTCAGTGCATCGATCGCACGTGTGAATTTGAGTACGTCCACAATTTCCCCCGAAAGTCGCCCCGCTGTCCGCTCATCACGTCTTTCTCACTGAGAAAGCGTAGCTTTTTCCGCTGGGCGAAAGAATTCGGCGGCACCATTTCAGCGCGTCATGCAATCGTCAATCGGAAATTGACGGTTTGTCGCAGGCCATTGGTCGAGGGGGAGGAGGGAGCACCGCCGGCGGGTTACCCCCCGGTCACGCTCATATGCCGGCTGACGCTCGGCCGGTTGTGGCGTCGATCGATGATGAAATCGTGCCCCTTCGGCTTCAGGCCGATGGCGCGGTCGATCGTGGCGTTCAGGAGGTCGTTGTCGGCGGAAGCCCGCAGCGGCTTGCGCAGGTCGGATGCATCCTCGTGGCCCAGGCAGGTATGGATCGTTCCGGTGCAGGTGATGCGCACGCGATTGCAGGATTCGCAGAAATTGTGGGTCATCGGCGTGATGAAGCCGATCTTGCCACCGGTCTCGGCGACGCGAACATAGCGGGCAGGACCGCCGGTATCGTCGGGCAGATCGGTCATCGTGAACTGACTGGCCAGGCGTGCGCGCAGCATAGAGAGCGGCACATACTGGTCGATGCGGCCTTCGCCGATATCGCCCATCGGCATCACTTCGATCAGGGTCAGTGCCATGTCGCGGCCGTGCGCCCATTCGATCAATGAGGGGATCTCGTTCTCATTCATGTTCTTCAAGGCGACGGCATTGATCTTCACGGCCAGGCCCGCAGCCTGCGCCGCGTCGATCCCGGCCAGCACCTTGTTGAGGTCGCCCCAGCGCGTGATGGTGCGGAATTTTACGGGATCGAGCGTGTCCAGGGAGACGTTGATGCGCTTCACGCCGCAATCGGCCAGTTCAGCGGCATATTTGGAGAGCAAAGAGCCGTTGGTGGTCAGCGTGAGCTCTTTCAGCGCGCCGGTCTTGAGGTGGCGCGACAGCGAACGTACGAGGCCCATGACGTTGCGCCGGACAAGCGGTTCGCCGCCAGTGAGCCGCAGTTTGGTAACGCCCTTGGCGATGAACGCCGAGCAGAGCCGGTCGAGTTCTTCCAGTGTCAGCAGGTCGGCCTTGGGCAGGAACGTCATGTCTTCCGACATGCAGTAGAAGCAGCGCAGATCGCAGCGATCCGTCACTGAGACGCGCAGATAGCTGATCCGCCGGCCGAACGGATCGGTCATGGCAGAGGAGGCCAGGGCGGGGCTCAACTCGGAGACGGTCATTCAGATGCCTGACTGCAAAACATGAATTGCTCGCGCGGCGAAAAACGCCGCACGTTCAATCTAGTCACGTGTTGCAGCTGGCACAATCACGCCAACGTATATGTTTGGTGGATCAGCGAGGCGCGGGGAACGGCGAGCCCGCCGCAGATGCGGCGGCCGCCGGGGCCGCGGCAGGCGCTGCCGCGCGCTTGGCAGCCTTGCGGGCGCGGCGTGGCGGTGTCGCAGGCTGCAACTCGGCGACGACCGGGCTGGGATCGACCGTGGTCCGTGCCGGCGAGGTGAAATCCCCGGGAACGCGGGTGATGGTCACCGGAACCGTCATCGGCTGGAATTTTGCGAGGGTAAAGGTTGCGCTGAACCCGGTTTCCGTCGCCAGAGGCAGCGAGCACGGGGTCTTGCAGCTCGGGCCAATGGACGTGACCACCTCTGCGCCGGGCGGAACCGAGTCGAATTGTACGGTAACCGGTTCCGGTGTCGACTTGAATGCGTCCATGGAGAACGACGTGCAACCGGCCAGGCTCAGGCCTGCCGCTGCCAAAACTATTACTCTACGCATGGGTATATCCGTCACGTTTTGCGGCTAGCCGCCATCCCCTGGCAACCATAGGAGCGTCGCACATATGACGCAACACGCAGGCCGCTTGTAGTTAATTGATGGTTAACGAAGTCGCCGAACAACCTGAGAAACTCAATTATCTGAACAGGCTAGGCGAGGCGGCGGGGCAACAGGCGGTCGACAGTCGCCGGTAGATCGCGGAAATGGTCGATCACGATGTCGGGCTTGAGCTCGATAATCGGGACATCGGTATAGCCGAATGTAACGCCGATCACCGGGACATTGGCCCGCCGCGCCACACCGACATCGGGGCCGGCATCGCCGACCATAACAACGGACGACATCATGCCACCGGCACGCGCTACCGTCTGCTGCAGGATGACGGGATCGGGCTTCGCGACGCCGAAGGTGTCGGCGCCGCAGATCGCCGCAAATCGGTTGGTCAGCTCCAGCTTGTCGAGCAGCAGCTTCGACAGCCATTCCAGCTTGTTGGTGCAAACCGCGAAGCGGTAGCCACGCCCCGCCATTTCGTCGAGCGCCGCAATCAGGCCCTCGAAGGGGCGTGACTCGTCGGCGATATGCTCCGCGTAATAAGAGATGAAATCCTCGGTCAGGCGTGTGACCTCGTCCGGGCTCATTTCGCGCCCTTCCAGCTCGAGCCCGCGTTCGATCAGGCGCCGGGCGCCCTGGCCGATCATTTTCCGCGCGGATTCCAGCGGGACGGGGGCCAACCCTTCCTGATGAAGCACATGATTCAGCGCGCTGATGAGATCGGGGGCGGTATCGACGAGGGTACCGTCGAGGTCGAAAACGACGAGGGGAGCTTGGGTCATGAGCGGATCGCTACCGGTCCGCGGCCGATCCCGCAAGGGGGGGCGGACGTAGCCCAGCATCCCCCTGGGAATGCAGGCCTGCATTCCCCGGGAAAGCACGTCCTTCGCCCTGTTCCTTCCCCCCAAACGTCGCTAGATATGCGGCGCATCCCGTCCGCGGGACCGATTGTGAACCGCAAGGACCGCTGCACCGATGAATATGGACGAGCTGAAACGACAGGCTGCCGCAAAGGCACTCGAACATGTACGCGACGGCATGAAGCTCGGACTCGGCACGGGATCGACAGCGAAGCACTTCGTCGAACTGCTCGGTGAACGCGTGGCGGGCGGTCTCAAGGTTATTGGCGTTCCGACGTCCGAGGCCACGCGGGCCGATGCTGAACGTTGCGGCGTGCCGCTGACCACACTCGACGAGGTCGATCGGCTCGATCTGACGGTGGACGGTGCCGACGAAGTCGATCCGGCGCTGAATCTCATCAAGGGCGGCGGCGGCGCATTGCTGCGCGAGAAGATCGTGGCGGCGGCGTCCGACCGCATGATTGTCATTGCCGACGATTCCAAATGGGTGCCGACCCTTGGCCGCTTCCCGCTGCCCGTGGAAGTGATCCCGTTCGGCCTGTCGGCCACGCGCCGTGCGATTGCCGATGTGTTCGCCAAGTGCGGGTTGCACGGCGAAATGGCCATTCGCAGCGGCAAGGACGGCCATGCTTTCGTCACCGATGGTGGCCACTGGATCATCGACGCCCGGCTCGGGACCATCACCGATGCGCCCCGACTGGCCGGGCTGCTCGGCGCCATTCCGGGCGTGGTCGAGCACGGTTTGTTTATCGGTCTGGCGAGCACCGCCATACTAGCAGGATCGCAGGGAATTCGCGTTTTCGAGCGCCCGTAATGGCGCAATCAAGGAGAATTGGAATGAAGAAGCTCTCGCACATGCTGCTGTCGGCCGGTCTCGCGCTCGGCGTTGCAGTCACCGCGCTGCCGGTCTCCGCGCAGCAGGCATCTCCGGAGGGACAGGCCCGGCCGATCAAGCCGGCATCGCCAGCTGCGATCGCTTACGCCAAGGAAATCCTGGCGATGAAGAACGCCAGCGCGATGTATGCCAATGCCGTGCCGAACATGGTTCAGCGCGTCAAGGACTCGCTGCTGCAGAGCAATCTGAACTATCAGAAGGATCTCAACGAGGTCGCCATCACCATCGCGCAGACGATGGCCGGGCGCGACAAGGAGATCACCGAGCAGATGGCGAAGATCTATGCAAGCGACTTCACTGAGGCAGAGTTGAAGGATCTTGCGACCTTCTACAAGTCGCCGCTAGGCCAGAAACTTCTGGTGCAGGAGCCCCAGTCGATTTCCGCCAGCATGACCTATATGCAGCAGTGGGCGCAGCAGTTTTCGGAGCAGGTCAACGGCCTGTTCCGCGCTGAAATGCGCAAGCGCGGCAAGGAAATCTAAGGGCGTAAGCTGAGGCCGGTCATTCCGGGGCCTCAGTCTGCAGTTCGGAGCGATCATGGCTGACGTCGACGTCGATCTGTTTGTCATTGGTGGCGGTTCAGGCGGCGTGCGCGCCGCCCGTATCGCCGCCGGCTATGGCGCGAAGGTCATGGTGGCCGAGGAATATCGCTTCGGCGGCACCTGCGTGATCCGCGGCTGCGTGCCGAAGAAGCTGATGGTCTATGCCTCGCATGTCCAGCGCGAGATCGACGATGCCGCCGGTTTCGGATGGACCATTCCGACGGCAACATTCGACTGGTCGACCTTTATCGCCAACAAGGACAAGGAGATCGCCCGGCTCGAGGGCATCTATCAGTCCAATGTGGAGAAGACCGGCGCGACGACCGTCAAGACCCGCGCAGTGTTCGAGGATCCGCACACGCTGCGCCTCGGCACCGGCGAGACGGTAAACGCCAAGCATATCCTGATTGCGACCGGCGGCGCGCCCAATCATGGGCCGGCGATTCCCGGCATCGAGCATGTGATCTCCTCCAACGAGGTGTTTCATCTGCCTGAACTGCCGAGGCGCATCGTGATCCAGGGCGGCGGCTATATCGCGCTCGAATTTGCCTGCATCTTTGCAGGATTGGGCTCCGACGTGACGGTGATCTATCGCGGCGACAACATCCTGCGCGGCTTCGATGAAGACGTGCGCGCCCATGTCCGCAGCGAGATGGAAAAGGATGGCATCACCATCCTGACCGGCTGCACGGTGACCAAGGTCGAGAAACACCGGCACGAATTCACGACGCATCTGTCCAGTGGCGCAAGCATCGCATCCGATCAGGTGTTGTTCGCGATCGGCCGCAATCCGAACACCGCCAATCTCGGTCTCGAGAAGGCTGGCGTTGCACTCAAGCCCGCCCATGGCGGCATCATCGTCAACGAGTTCTCGCAGACCAATGTGCCGCATATCTACGCGGTCGGTGACGTCACCAACCGCATCAACCTGACGCCGGTGGCGATTCGCGAAGGCCACGCCTTTGCCGATACGGTATTCGGCAAGAAGACCGTGAAGGTCGATCACAGCAATATCCCGACCGCCGTGTTCACCCAGCCGGAGGTCGGCACCGTCGGCATGAGCGAAGAAGAGGCGCGCGCCACCTTCAGCCACGTCGATATCTACAAGACCAATTTCCGGTCGATCAAGTCGACCATCTCCGGCAGCGAAAGCCGGGTGCTGATGAAGCTGGTGGTCGACGGCGTGACGGATATCGTGGTCGGCGCCCATATCGTCGGACCGGAAGCGGCCGAACTCATCCAGGTGCTGGGCATCTGCGTGAAGCTGAAGGCCACCAAGGCTGATTTCGATGCCACCGTGGCCGTGCATCCGAGTGCGGCCGAGGAACTCGTGACGATGCGCACGCCGACCGCGCGCTACGTGCGCGAAGCCGCGGAATAATCAGTCCGGCGTAGCCGCGGGTAGTCAGTCTTGCATCTGGATCCATTCGGCAGCGCCGCGCCACAGCGTGTCGCGGTGTTCCGGCCGGAAGAATCCGAAATGGCCGACCTTTTTCGAACCGGCCTCGATGGGGCGGATACTGTCGATCTCCGGCTTGATCGACGTGAAGCCGGCGCAGAGCATTTCGACGGCGGCGCGTGTCGCCCACGGATCGTCCGAGAAGCTCAGTGCCCGCATCTCGCCGCGATAGCGCGGGAAATTCACTAGCGCCCTGAGCTTGCTGTCGTCGAAGAAGTAGCGATCGCTGGTGACCCAGCCCGCCCATTCCAGAAACACGTCGCGTGGCAGGTCGTAGCCGAGGCCTATCCTGCCTGGCGCATAGCCGATGACGCGCGCCAGCGGCGCACCGACGAATTTCATTAGCGCGTAGATGCGATAGCCCTCCGGCGGCGTCATCAGTCGCCAGGTGCCGGCCTGTGCCGCGATGAGCAGGGCGCGCGATACTTCGGAATTGTTGGGGATCAGGCCGAGCGCCTGACCGCCGAAGGAATGCCCGACAAAGGCAAGTGGCATTGCCTTGTAGCGCTCGCGCATCCAGCTCACCGCGGCGGTAACATCGAGCGCAGCCCAGTCGGTCATGGACGCCTTGAAGCCCACCAGCGCGTTCGACCGGCCGGACAGGGGATCGGCCTTGGGCCGCGAATCCCCGGTGCCGCGGTAGTCATAGGTCAGCACGGCGCAGCCGCGGCTCGCGAGGTAGCTGGCGAAGCCTCTGTAGATCTTGCGGGGAACGGCGGTTGCGGAATTGATCAGAACCGCGTGGGTGCGGGCGCCGCGGGGCAGGTACAGCGTCGCGCCCAACGAATAGCCGTCGGCCGCCTGGAAGGTGATGTCATCGGCAAAAGCGTCGTCCAGTGCAGCCTCCGACACCGCAGTTTCTCCCATGGTGTCCTATATGTTCCTTACCCGAGCCTAGCAAATGCGAATTCGGCTTTGGCTGCAAGGGCTTGGGGCGCAATGTGGATTTCGAACTGGCGATCCCCATCTGTGCTGTGTATAACGCGGCCTCCGCAGCCATAAAGCGCGGTTTTCAGGAGAGAAGTGATGTCCGAGCGGTGGACGCCCGATAGCTGGCGCGGCAAGCCCGTGCTGCAAATGCCGGAATACCCGGATCTCAAGGCCCTTGGCGATGTCGAGGCGCAGCTTGCCACGTTTCCGCCGCTGGTTTTTGCAGGCGAAGCCCGCAATCTGAAGAAGTCGCTCGCCCGCGTGGCCGCCGGTGAGGCCTTCCTGTTGCAGGGCGGCGATTGCGCCGAGAGCTTTGCCGAACACGGCGCCAACAATATCCGCGATTTCTTCCGCGCCTTCCTGCAGATGTCGGTCGTGCTGACCTATGCCGGCGCGCTGCCCGTGGTGAAGATCGGCCGTATCGCCGGTCAGTTCGCCAAGCCGCGGTCCTCGCCGATGGAGAAGCTCAACGGCGTCGAACTGCCGAGCTATCGCGGCGACATCATCAATGACATCGCCTTCACGCCAGAATCACGCGTGCCCGATCCACAGCGCCAGCTGATGGCCTATCGGCAGTCGGCGGCGACGCTGAATCTGCTGCGCGCTTTCGCAACCGGCGGCTTCGCCAATCTCGGCAGCGTGCATCAGTGGATGCTCGGCTTCCTGAAGGATTCGCAGCAGTCGCGCCGTTATAAGGAGCTGGCCGACCGCATCTCGGATGCGCTGAACTTCATGCGCGCCTGCGGCCTCAATCTGGAGAGCCATCCGGAACTGCGTTCGACGGATTTCTACACCAGCCACGAAGCGCTGCTGCTCGGTTACGAGCAGGCTTTCACGCGCGTCGATTCCACGACGGGTGACTGGTACGCGACCTCCGGCCACATGATCTGGATCGGCGACCGTACGCGGCAGCTCGATCATGCCCATGTCGAATACTTCCGCGGCATCAAGAATCCGATCGGCCTGAAATGCGGCCCGTCGCTGAAGCCGGATGAACTGCTGAAGCTGATCGACGTCCTCAATCCGGACAATGAGCCCGGCCGCCTGACGCTGATCAACCGCTTTGGCCACGAGAAGGTTGGGGAGCATCTGCCGGGCTTCATCCGCGCGGTGCAGAAGGAAGGGCGTTCGGTGGTATGGTCGTGCGATCCGATGCACGGCAACACCATCACGTCGAACTCGGGTTACAAGACCCGTCCGTTCGATCGTATCCTGTCGGAAGTGAAGTCGTTCTTCCAGATCCATGCGGCCGAAGGCACCCATGCCGGCGGCGTGCATCTGGAAATGACCGGCCAGAACGTGACGGAATGCACCGGTGGCGCGCGCGCCATTTCGGACGAGGACCTCAACGACCGCTACCACACGGTCTGCGATCCGCGCCTGAATGCCGAGCAGTCCATCGACATGGCGTTCCTGATCGCCGAACTGCTGAAGACGTCCCGCGTCGACAGGGCGGAGCCGCTGCCGGTGGCATCGGGTCTCTGACTTGTCGCGCCTCTGGCGGGCCACCATCAACACCTGGAATGGCCTGACCTTCGCGACGCGATCGGAGCAGGCCATTCGCGAGGAGCTGTTTGCGCTTGTTCTCGCGGTGCCGCTGTCATTCCTCATCGGCACCACCGCAGCGCGCCGGCTCGAGCTGGTGGCGGTGGTTCTGCTGCTGCTCACCGTCGAACTCCTCAACACCGCCATCGAGAAACTGGCCGACCGGCTCACCACCGACCACGATCCGCAGATCGGGCGTGTGAAGGACATGGGATCGGCGGCCGTCGGCGTCGCACTGGTGATCGCCGGCATGACTTGGCTGTATGCGCTCGGTGAGCGCATAGGCATCTTCTAATCCCGCAGTTGCGAAGGGTGAGCCGGTAGGCTTGGATGTTTCCATGACAGAATTGACGCGTTTCACGGTCACACTCGCCCAGCTCAATCCCATCGTCGGTGACATCACCGGCAATGCTGCCAGGGCGCGCGCGGCGCGGGCGCAGGCCAAAGCCGACGGCGCGACGCTGATCGTGTTTCCTGAATTGTTCATCGCCGGCTACCCACCAGAAGATCTGGTGCTGAAACCGGCATTTCAGGCGGCCTGCCGTGCGGCCATCGAGGAGCTGGCGCGCGAGACCGCGGACGGGGGTCCGGCTGTGTTGATCGGCTCGCCCTGGGTCGATGGCGGCAAGCTCTACAATGCCTGCGCGCTGCTCGACGACGGCCGCATCAGCGCGATCCGTTTCAAGGTCAATCTGCCGAATTACGGCGTGTTCGACGAGAAGCGCGTCTTCGCGCGCGGCTCGGTCTCGGGACCCGTCACCATCCGCGGCCTGCGCGTCGGCGTGCCGATCTGCGAAGACACCTGGATGGAAGAGTCCGCCGACTACGAAGACGTGGTCGAGACGCTGACCGAGACCGGCGCCGAAATCCTGATCGTGCCGAACGGTTCGCCATATGCCCGCGGCAAGACGGATCTGCGCTTGTCGGTGCAGGTCGCCCGCGTTACCGAGAGCCATCTGCCGATGGTCTACCTCAATCAGGTCGGCGGTCAGGACGAACTGGTGTTCGACGGCGCGAGCTTTGTGCTCAATGCTGACCGCTCGCTGGGTGCGCAATTGCCGTCCTTCACCGAGAGCATCACGACGCTGACATTCGAGAAGATCGACGGTCACTGGCGCTGCGACGGACCGATCGCACCGGTACCGGAAGGCGACGAGGGGGACTATGCCGCCTGCGTGCTCGGCCTGCGCGATTACGTCAACAAGAACGGCTTCCCCGGCGTGCTGATGGGCATCTCCGGCGGTATCGACTCCGCGCTTTGCGCCGCGATCGCCGTGGATGCGCTCGGCGCCGACCGCGTGCGTGGCATCATGCTGCCATTCCGCTACACCGCGCAGGTGTCGCTCGACGATGCCGACAAGCTCGCGAAGGCCCTGGGTTTCCGTTACGAGATCCTGCCCATCGCCGATGCGGTCAACGGCTTCGAGAAGATCCTTGCCGATACCTTCAAGGGTCTCGCGCGCGACATCACTGAAGAGAACCTGCAGGCGCGCACCCGTGGTACGCTGTTGATGGCCGTCTCCAACAAGACCGGCGCGATGGTCGTCACGACAGGTAACAAGTCGGAAATGTCGGTCGGCTATGCCACGCTCTATGGCGACATGAATGGCGGATTCAATCCGATCAAGGATCTCTACAAGACCCAGGTGTTCCGTATCTCGACCTTGCGCAATTTATGGAAGCCCGAAGGCGCGCTCGGTCCCGATGGCGAAGTGATCCCCAACAACATCATTATCCGTCCGCCCACGGCCGAACTGCGCGAAAACCAGACCGACCAAGACTCGCTACCCCCCTACGATATTCTCGATGGCATTCTCGAACGCCTCGTCGAACGCGAAGAGCCGCTGTCAGAAATCGTCGCGGCCGGCTTTGAGAAGGACGTCGTGACGCGCATCGATCGGCTGCTCAACATCGCCGAATACAAGCGCCGGCAGGCGGCACCGGGCGTGAAAGTGACGCGGAAGAACTTTGGCAGGGATCGCCGCTATCCGATCACCAACAAGTTTCGCGATCTAGCCAATCCATTGCCGAAGCCCGATGAGGACCTGGTGACTCGGCCAGGCAAGGGCACCAGCGAAGCGTTTGAATGAAGCTGTGGGGCGAATGACGCCCTACAAATTCGTCGCATATCAGCGCGTGGTCCTGCCACCGCGCCGTTTTGGCCACCGCCGCAAAAGGTCGATTGGCTCAAAGGCCACCGCGCTGAAACAGGGTAACGACGGATGAGGATGCGGTGCTGGTGTCGTTCTTGATGTCATACAGCGCCGAGAAACGGTTCAGCAGTTTGGCCAGCTTGGCGGGATCGGCGAGGTCCTTCAGATTGAGGTGTTTCTCCACCACCTTGGCCTGCTGATCGATATCCATCGCACCCACCTCGTCCGGCAGGCTGAAGATGGTGCGGAACACTTCCGCCAGCGCCTTGTCCGCAAGCAGGTCATAGGCCGAGGTGATGCTCGGCGCCTTGCGCTCGAAGTAGAGCGCGAGCCGCACGCCGGGATTGCTTTCGCCCTGCTGCGTCTCCAGCGTCTGCTGCAGATATTTGTGCTGGATTTCCATGAACTGGTCGCGGGTCTGCGGCCCGAATTTCGGTAGTCGCGTGATCTCGCCGTCGTCGTCGAAATTGAACGAAGCCACCAGCTCCGCGAAATGCGGATCCTTCTGCGTGTTGACGAAGCTCTTGGGGTCGTTCAGGTCGGAATCGAACATCTTGCGCAGATCGGCGGTGGTCACCTTGGCGGGGTCGAGGTCCTTGGCGACGAGCGCGATGTCGATGAGCTTCCTGTCGGCAAGCAGATCCTTCACGCTTTCGATATTGGCGATGTTCTTCTGATAATAGACCGCGTCCTTGTCGGCCGCCTTGCGCAGCTCGGCCTGTTCCTTGTCCTTCGTGAAGCGTGTCTTGGCGATGATGTAGTCCTTCATCACCTGGGTGACTTCCGCCGCTTCCTGCGCCACCACAGGCGTCGTGATATTTCCGCTGCTGTCGAAATTGAATGCCCGAGCGAGCTGAACGTATCGCTCGTCGTGCAGCTTGTTCACGTAGCTCTTCGGATCGTCCGGATCGCTTTTGAGCACGTTTTTGATGATCGTTGGCGAAACCTCTTCGGGATCGAGACCAAATGATTTCAGAGCAAAATTATAGACGTTTGGCGTCTTGAGAAAGGCATCGACCGTAGTCACATTGGCGATGCCCGCGCGATACTGCTTGATCAGCGATGCCGCGTAATTTTCATCCGCTGCGAGATAGGCCGCGCCCTGGCTGTTGACATATTTGGTATGGGTGTCGCTCAGCTGCGCGGCTGTCTGGGCAGACGTTCCGGTGGGCAATGTGCCGTCGGGCGAGAACTCGAAAGCGCCGGCAAGCGCCACATAGCTGTCGATCGTCTTGAGCGCATCCTTATAGCTGAGGATACTGACCTCATTCATCGATCCGCGCGTGCGCTCCAGATCGATCTTCCGGCGCAGATCGGCCATATCGGCGCCCGGCTGTTTCAATGCCGCCATGTATGTGTCGATCTTGCCGGCGGCATCGAGCATCGCTGCCTGGGCCTTGGTGATATTCGCATTGATGTCGTCCTTCTGCGACACCCAAACGGAATTGACATAGCTGTTCGGATCGGACGGATCGCTGCTCAGCACCTTGCTGATCGTGTCATGGGACCAGCGATTCTTGTCGATGCCGAAGGCCGAGAAAACATAATCGCGCAGCTTGTCGTCGGCGAGCAGGTCATTGACGTTGGTGATTTTTCCGATCGCGAGATTGTAGTAGTTCTTGTTCGCGTCGATAGCATCGACCCCGCGCTTCGCTACGGCTGTGTACAGACCGATCATGTCGTCGGTCTGGTTCTCGGACTGGGCAGCGTTGGTGCCGCTGCTGGTGGTCCCGAAGGGGAAGGCCGCCGCGAAATCCCGGTAGCGCTTGTCGCTCAGCTTGTTGGCAAAACTGTTGGCGTCGGAGAGATCGCTTTCCAGCACCTTGCGCAGGAAGGCCTTGGCATAGGCCATGTCCTCCAGACCGTAGGCCGTCGTTGCATAGGTATAGAGCCGATAGTCGTTCAGGAGATCATCGACGGTTCTCACCTTGCCGATGTTCTCCTTGTAATAGGCCGTATCCCGCGAGACGGTGGCCTGTTGCGAGATCCGCGTCAGCGATTGGGTGAGATTGCGGGAGACGATATTATAGTTGAGATAAGTCGAGACCATCCGAACACCCTCACGGTTTGGCGTGAGCCTACCGTTCGGAGGTTGTCCGAAGCTGGACGCAGGGGGCCGTGCGCTCGTCGCCCTGTCTGGCTAGGCGACGTCGGCGCCTACCGCGGCGCGTTGTTCGGCAGGAATTGCGGGCCGACCGTGCGGATCTGACCAGGAGTGGACGGTGTCGCCGGTTGCGCGGGAACTGCTGCTGCAGGCGCCTCCGGTGCTGCGCCCTTCTTCAAGGCGGCAGGCGTGCCCTTTTGCGGCTGCGACATCCGCTTGGCACGTTCCTCGGTGACGATGATGTCGCCATTCTCCGCTGCCGATTTGTCGTCGACATTCTTCAACGCCTCGGACCATGTCTGGCCCTGCGCCTTGCAGGAGCACGACGGATTGAATTCGGTGCGATACTTGAAAGCGTTCGGCGACGACGAATAGGGCTGACCCGACACCGAGACAGCCGAGTTCATGTCCTCGCCGGGATTGCGATAGGTGAACAGGTTGGCGTCGGAGGCCGGGCAGAGATTCTTGCAGGTCCGCTCGTCATCGCCGAAACGCGCCGGGATCGTCGCGAACGAGATCGGGAAATAGAAGCCATCGCAGGTGCGCACGCAGACGGTGCGATAGGTGCCGGACGGAACGGGACTCATATTGCCGTCCAGCGGCGGCGCGCCCGGGCTCGGCTCGTTATTGCCAAACAGGTTGTTGAGGAAACCGCCGGGTCCGGAATTCTGTGGTGCGGCGCGCTGTGCGGCCGCGGCATATTGCGGGCCGCAATTGTTCTGGGCGAGGGCCAGCAGGACCGAGCGGCGCTGGGTATCGCGATCCGAACTGCCGGGCGTGCCGACACGCAGGCGTTCCAGATTGCTGGTGATCTGATCGAGATTGCCGCGCATCTGCTGGATCTGGGTGTTGACCGGACCGCATTGTGCCGACTGGCCGTTGAACAGCGAGAAGAAGCCGGAACTGTCGCAGCCCATCCGCTTGGCCTGTGCCGAGACGCGATCGAGCTCGCTCTGCTGCTTGGACGCGGCGTCCTCATAGCGGCGAAGCTGTTCGGCGCGCGCGGGATCGAGGCCGTTGCCGCGATCGATGGTCGCAAGCTGCGCCTCGAGGCGCCCGCACATCGGATTGGCGGAGCCCTGCTGCTGCGCCTGGCTTGGCGGATAGACCTGCTGCGCGGGATAGGCCGGGGGCGGTCCGTTCTGCGCCGATGCAGGAGTGCCCAGCGACAGCGCACCAACCAGTGCGGCACCAACGAAAGCCCAGCGAGAAAGGGAAGCAGTCACAGTGTCAGACATATCCGGCCAATGCGCGAGTCAGAAACGAGCGAGACAGAAACAAGCGGGGTAGTGCGGCATCGCGCGTCGATACCGCCGCCAACCTCTCGCCGACGTTGCCAGACGCGCGCGATGAAAATGCGGCGGCGAACGCGGCTTTCCATAGCTGCTTCTCGCGGCAGGGTCACGTCGTTTCCGGGGCCTCACTGTGACCGCAAGCGTGACGCAAGAAAGTCGCAAGCCGCGGGATGTCAGCGCTGGCAGGTAATCGCGACGAATTCGTCGCATTTGCCGTGATGGCAGGCGCTGCCTGACGTCGGGACCGAGCCGGTCACTTCATCGGGATCGACGCGGCGATAGGCGACGGCCTGGTCGAAGGCGCGCGATTTGCAATAGGACAGGGCGGCATGCGCGCCGCACTTCTCGCCGCGAGCGAGGCACTGGTCGATGCCGTAACCGTCAGACTGGTTGGCGATGATGAAGACGCGGGAATCGGCAAAGGCCGAGGAAGCGGCCAGAACAAATGCCGCCGTCAGAACGACTGAAATGGATTTCATAACTCACCGAATGAATGAGGAAATTCGCCCTCATTCGATACGCCCCAAAGATTAATAATCATTAACCATGGGCGGCGTAGCGATGGATTGAGGCCGAAATCAGCCCTTTACGGCATAGTTCCACACCCTTGACGGGCCACATGGGGTTGCCCCATGGTGCCCCGATGAACGGTTCTCTCGCCATTTGTGGCATTTGCCGCGAGATTAAGAGCTAGCGATTCGCTGGCTGAGGCCGTCTTTTCTCACACGAGATCAATCTCAAGAGGGATGAGAGGACGCCCGGCCGCTAGGGACGGACATCCATGGAACTGCGCCTTTACGACACCCTGACCCGCGAGAAGCGCGTCTTCACGCCGATCGATGCCGACAACGTCCGGATGTATGTCTGCGGGCCGACAGTCTATGACTTCGCCCATATCGGCAATGCGCGTCCGGTGATCGTGTTCGACGTGCTGTACCGGCTGCTGCGGCACATCTACGGCACTGATAAAGTCACCTATGTCCGCAACATCACCGACGTCGATGACAAGATAAACGATCGCGCGTTGCGCGACTTTCCGGGCCTGCCGCTGAACGAGGCGATCCGCCGGGTCACCGAGACCACGGCCAATCAGTTTCAGGCCGACGTCGAAGCGCTGGGTTGCCTGTCGCCGACGGTGCAGCCGCGGGCGACGGACTTCGTGCTGCCGCGCCCCGACGGCAAAACCGACATGGTGACGCTGATCAAGGAATTGATCGAGCGCGGCCATGCGTATGAGGCTGCGGGCGAAGTGTTGTTCGACACCCAGTCGATGGCAGACTATGGCGCACTCTCCGGCCGCAAACTGGAAGACCAGCAGGCCGGTGCGCGCGTCGCCGTCGATGCGCACAAGAAGCATCCGACCGACTTCGTGTTGTGGAAGCAGTCATCCGCCGAAGAGCCCGGCTGGGAAAGCCCGTGGGGCAGGGGCCGTCCGGGCTGGCACATCGAGTGCTCGGCGATGGCGGAGGCCTATCTCGGCACGATCTTCGACATTCATGGCGGCGGCCTCGACCTGATCTTCCCACATCATGAAAACGAAATCGCCCAATCGCGCTGCGCGCACGGTACGCATGCGATGGCGAATTACTGGATGCATAACGGCTTCCTGCAGGTCGAAGGCGAGAAGATGTCGAAGAGCCTCGGCAATTTCTTCACGATCCGCGAATTGCTGCAAGATTGGCCGGGCGAAGTGCTGCGCCTGAACATGTTGAAGACACACTATCGTTCGCCGATCGACTGGACCGTGAAAGGTTTGGAAGAAAGCGCCAAGACACTCGATGACTGGTATTGGGTCGCGGCGGATGCAACAGGTGGCGACGTCTCCGACAAGGTGATGGAGCCGATGTTAGACGACCTGAATACATCGCTGGCTGTTGCGGCGTTGCACGGTCTTCGCAACAGTGCGGCAGCAGGCAATGACGGCGATCGCAGCCAGTTTGCAGCGTCACTGCGTGCGCTCGGTTTCCTGTCGGAAACGGCAGCAGAGTGGAATGGGCGCAAACAACAGGCCAGCGGAATCGATGCAGCAAAGGTCGATGGTTTGATTGCGGATCGTACAGCCGCGCGGGCTCGCAAGGACTTCAAGGAGTCCGA
Source organism: Tardiphaga sp. 42S5 (assembly GCF_034044155.1). Classification (NCBI taxonomy): domain Bacteria; kingdom Pseudomonadati; phylum Pseudomonadota; class Alphaproteobacteria; order Hyphomicrobiales; family Nitrobacteraceae; genus Tardiphaga; species Tardiphaga sp. 42S5. Next base: position 3,518,633 of record NZ_CP139027.1, read on the forward strand.
TCGTATCCGCGACGAACTTGCCGCCATGGGCGTCGTCATCAAGGACTCGAAGGAAGGCACCACCTGGGAGATCGCGCGATGAGCCGACCCGACACACCGTTTCCAAAGCACTGGAAATATTACATTGCGCTGAAGTGGGCGCTGATCATCGGCGCGATCGCGCTGGCGCTGAAGCTGGTGGATTTCTGGTGAGCGCGATGGGCGAGGCGAAACCGGCACTGCGGCCGTTCCTGCCGGATGACACCGCGATTGCGGCTGCGATCTATGTGGCCAGCATCGAGGAATTGACGGGCGACGACTACAGCGAGGCGCAGCAGGAAGCCTGGGCTGCAACGGTCGACGACGAGGTGGCGTTCGGCAAGCGGCTGGCGTCGCAACTCACGCTGATTGCGACGCTGGACGGCGTCCCGGTCGGCTTTGCATCGTTGAAAGGCGCCAATCATATCGATCTGCTTTACGTGCATCCGAATACGGCCCTCCAGGGTGTGGCATCGCTGCTGATCGATGCGATCGAGAGGCTGGCCGGTGCACGCGGCGCCAAGCTGCTGACCGTGGATGCCAGCGACACCGCTGAGCCCTTCTTCAAGAAGCGCGGCTACATCCCGACACAGCGCAACAGCGTGCCTGTCAATGACGAGTGGCTTGCCAACACCACGATGCAGAAGACGCTGGGCGAGTAAGCGAAGATGCGTAGGATGGGTAGAGCGCAGGCACGATCGTGCCGGAGCGAAACCCATCGTCGATTGAGCGTGGGACGATGGGTTTCGCTTCGCTCTACCCATCCTACGGTCCTGAGGGCTACGCAGATGATCGATCATATCTCCATCGCGGTCAGTAATCTCGAACGGGCCGTGCCGTTCTACGAGCGTAGTTTCGCGCCGCTTGGCATGAGCCGCGTCGTCACGCGTCCGGCCATGGTCGGGTTCGGCAAGACCTATCCGGAAATCTGGCTCAATCTGCGTGCAGGCATGGCGCCGTTATCACCTGATAGCGGCGTGCATCTTTGCCTGCGCGCGAGGACGATGGATGAGGTTGATGCGTTTTATGCGGCAGCCATCGCCGTTGGCGGGGTCTCGGAAAGCGCGCCCTCGCTGCGGCCGCATGATCGCGTGCGCTACTACGCGACTTTCATCGCCGATGCCGATGGCAATCGCATCGAGGTGGTGACGTTCCCGAAGGACGATATTGCGCCGTAGTTTTGCTCCGCAAACCCGCTTTCGAGAAAAGTGAGTTAGGGAAAGGACCTCATCGTGTTTCCCGCGTTGCACATGATCGGCCAAGAAATCGGCCAATATTAATGATAATTTCGCATTTTGTACGAATTATCAATATCTTGTAATATCGTATGATCGGCCAAAATGACAGAAGAAACTCCACAGCGCATTGAGCCTGCGAGGCTGGAAGAGACATCCGAGGCCATCGCGGACGTCATCGCCGATCTGTCTGTTGCCTCCACGAAACTCGGCGTCGGGTTGCATCCGCGCACGGCTGCGAACCTTGCCGACCTCGTGCGGCTGATGAACACCTATTACAGCAACCTGATTGAAGGCCATAACACGCGCCCGAAAGATATTGCCCGTGCGCTGGAAGGCAAGCTCGACCAGGACGAGGGCCGCAGGAACCTTCAGCTTGAGGCTGCCGCGCATGTGCGCGTGCAAACCGAGATCGACCGTCTTGCCTCCGACGGCAAACTCGGCGAGCCGGCCTCAATCGAATTCATCAAATGGCTCCACCTCGAATTCTATCGCGATGCGCCGGAAGATATGTTGCGCATCAGCGGCAAGGATTCCGAATTCATCATGGTGCCGGGTGCGTGGCGCTCTCAGCCGGAGCAAGACGTGGCAGTTGGACGGCATGTGCCGCCATCAAGCGCGCGCGTCGATGACTTCATGAAATATTTCGAGCAGCGTTATGCGTTCAAATCTTTGAAGACTGCGGGCCGTATCATGGCGATTGCCGCCGCCCATCATCGCTTCAATTACATCCATCCTTTTCCGGATGGTAACGGTCGTGTCAGTCGCTTGATGAGCCATGCTATGGCGCAGCTTTCCGGAATAGGGTCGCATGGCCTTTGGTCAATCTCACGCGGTCTTGCCCGCGGTCTGAAGACGCCAAGCGAGTACAAGCGGATGATGGATTTGGCGGATACGCCGCGCCAGGGCGATCTCGACGGACGCGGCAATCTCTCGCTCAAAGCGCTCAGCGAATTTATCCTGTGGTTCCTGCAAGTCTGTCTCGATCAGGTGAAGTTCATGGACAGCCTGTTCGAGCTCGATAGTCTGGGCCAGCGCTTGAGTACCTATGTCGAGCGCAGCAGCACGCTGAAGCCAGAGGCCAAACGTCTTCTGGAGGAAGCGCTCATTCGTGGACAGTTTGAACGTGGCGATATTTCTCGTATCACGGGACTTCCAGATCGCACGGCGCGCCGGGTATTGGCCGATGTCATCGCCGAAGGCCTGCTCGCATCGGAGACGCCAAAGGGTGCGGTCTCGTTGCGCTTCCCGGTCGAGGCGCTCGACGTGCTGTTTCCGAGGTTGTTTCCAGAGACGTAAAGGAGAGCAGGCCCGCGCAAGCCGAGGTAAGGTTTGCATTTCGTGTGGCGCGACAGAGCGCCCAACAAATTCGTCGCAACACTGCGTCCAACAAAATGAATTTCTCATCGGCGCTGCCAAAACGAGCTTGGCAGCAAATCGTTGAGTTCACATTAGAAATGCGTCTGTCTGATTAGTTCGTATTGAATCCGAGGCTCCGAAGGTCATTCGAGCCGGGTGAAGCGGAGCGGCCGGGGGAGCCGGTGAGTGAAACGCTGGCTCCTCCTCATCTGAGGCGTTATTGGCACTCGGCTTCGACCTCTTCCCCGCAAGCGGAGAGAGGTTAGTCAGAGCCGCGTCGCGACGTCCGGAGCCAGCTTCTTGGCTTCGTCGGAAGCCAGCGCCGCAGCGGTGCGGAGCCGGGGCAGGATGTCTTCGGCACGGTCGGCCGTCAGCACGTCCAGCGGCAGTGTCGGCCGGATGAAGGCGGTCGAGCGCATGTGTTTGAGCAGCTCGAGCAGCGGCTCCCAGAAGTTATCGATATTGGCCATCAGGATCGGCTTGCTGTGGCGGCCGAGCTGCTGCCAGGTGAGCTGTTCGACCAGCTCTTCCAACGTGCCGATGCCACCGGGCAGGGCGACGAAGGCGTCCGATCGCTCGAACATCAGCCGTTTGCGCTCATGCATGTCGTGGGTAACGATCAGTTCCTGGGCGGCGGTCAGCGCGTTTTCGCGCTTGGTCAGGAATTCCGGGATGATGCCGGTGACCCGGCCGCCATTGTCCAGCACGGACTTGGCTACCGCGCCCATCAGGCCGATGGAGCCGCCGCCATAGACCAGGCCAATGCCTTGCTCGGCCATGATCTTGCCGAGCGCGACCGCTGATTCGACGAAACTGGGATTGGTACCGGGGCCGGAGCCGCAATAGACGCAGATCGTTTTAATTGTGCTCATGGAATCCATGTGGCACTGCGGGATAACAGCGTCAAGACACGGAATGAACGCGATACGGGAAATTCCTGCCCGGGACACCTCTCCGCAGGGAAAAGAATGCTCCGCCAGGGTGCGACGTTCCGGCAAAGCGCCTATATGCATTCTAATGAAATCGACCTCCATTTTGAGCCGGCCCCGGGCCGCAGCTCCGTTCGTTCCAGGCGCCGTGCATGTCTGATTCCGATCCCGCGCTGAACGACGAGACAGTTCTTAACCCGGCTCATATCGAACGCGGCACGCTGTTCGGAACGCTCGCGCATTTGTGGCCCTATATCTGGCCGGGCGACCGCGACGACCTGAAGATGCGCGTCGTCTGGTCGATGCTGCTGCTGCTGGTCGCCAAGGCGGCCACCCTGACGGTGCCGTTCACCTTCAAATGGGCGATCGATGCGCTGACCGGCGCCGATACGGCTCCCGTCCAGTCCTCGAACTGGACGCTGTGGCTGATCGCATCGCCGGTCGCCATGACCGTCAGCTACGGCGCGATCCGCGTGCTGATGGCGATCTTCACGCAATGGCGCGACGGCATCTTTGCCAAGGTGGCGATGCACGCGGTGCGCAAGCTCGCCTATCTCACTTTCGTCCACATGCACGAACTTTCGCTGCGCTTTCATCTGGAGCGCAAGACCGGTGGCCTGACGCGTGTGCTCGAACGCGGCCGCGCAGGCATCGAAGTCATCGTGCGGATGGTGATTCTACAACTGGTACCGACCATCGTCGAGCTGTTGCTGGTGATGGGTGTACTGCTGTGGCAGTTCGACTGGCGCTATGTGCTGGTCGTGGCGATCACCGTGGTCGTCTACATGTACTATACGTATCTGGCGACCGAGTGGCGCATCGCCATCCGCCGCAACATGAACGAGTCCGATACCGAGGCGAATACCAAGGCGATCGACTCGCTGCTGAACTACGAGACGGTCAAATATTTCAGCGCCGAAACGCGCGAGGCCGAACGCTACGACAAGACCGTTGAGCGTTTCGAGCGCGCCAGCGTCAAGACCTATACGTCTCTGGCTGTGCTCAATACCGGGCAGGCGATCATCTTCACGCTCGGTCTGACATCGACGATGCTGATGTGCGCGGTCGGCGTGCGCAACGGCACCCACACGGTGGGCGATTTCGTCATGATCAACGCCATGATGATCCAGCTCTACCAGCCGCTGAATTTCATGGGCATGGTGTATCGCGAGATCAAGCAGGCGATCATCGACATCGAGAAGATGTTCGGTGTCCTGAACCGCAATCCGGAAGTGAAGGATATTCCAGGAGCCAAGCCGCTGCTGGTGACATCAGGTGCTGTGCGTTTCGATGACGTGCGTTTCGCCTATGACCCGGAGCGGCCGATCCTGAAGGGGCTCTCCTTCGAGGTGCCGGCCGGCAAGACCGTCGCCATCGTCGGCCCGTCGGGCGCCGGCAAGTCGACGATCTCGCGGTTGCTGTTCCGACTGTATGATGTGTCGGGCGGCACGATCTCCATCGATGGCCAGAACATCCGCAATGTCACGCAGGCCTCGTTGCGCCAGTCGATCGGCATGGTCCCGCAAGACACCGTGCTGTTCAACGACACCATCCGCTACAACATTCGCTATGGCCGCTGGGGCGCAACCGACGCGGAGGTAGAGGAAGCCGCCCGTATGGCGCAGATCGACCCGTTCATCCGGATGTCGCCAAAGGGCTACGAGACCGAGGTCGGCGAACGCGGCCTGAAACTCTCCGGCGGCGAGAAGCAGCGCGTGGCCATTGCACGGACCGTGCTGAAGGCGCCGCCGATCCTGCTGCTGGATGAGGCGACGTCGGCGCTCGATAGCCATACCGAGCAGGAAATCCAGGACGCGCTGGAGAAGGTCTCGCAGGGCCGCACCTCGCTGGTGATCGCACATCGGCTGTCCACCATCGTCGGCGCCGACGAGATCATTGTGCTCGATCAGGGCCGTATCGCCGAGCGCGGCACCCATGGCCAGTTGCTGGCGGCGGGCGGTCTCTATGCTAGCATGTGGAACCGGCAGCGCGAGGCCCAGGAGGCCCGTGAGCGGCTGGCCCAGATCGGCGACGATGCCATCGCCCCCAATCGCACCCCGCCGCCGGTCGATGACGACCGGCTGATGACGCCTGACGCGGCGGAGTGATTCTTTCTCTTTCCCTCGCCCCCGAGCGCGGCGAAGCTGCGCTTGGCGGGAGAGGGTGGATCGCCCGCGTTAGCGGGCGACACGGGAGAGGGGGCATGGCGAGGGATCAGGCCAAAGCTTTGCGCGCCAATATGACGGATGCCGAGCGGCAGCTTTGGTATCGGCTGCGCGCCCACCGATTTCAGAGCTTCAAATTCAAGCGTCAGATGCCGATTGGGCGATACATCGTTGATTTCGTCTGCCTTGAACGGCGCCTCGTCATTGAGGTCGATGGCGGGCAGCATGCTGACAGCAAACCGGATCAAACCCGAGACCAATGGCTTCAACAACAAGGGTTTCGCGTTCTGCGGTTCTGGAATAATGAGGTGTTCAACAACACGGATGGAGTGCTTGAGGTGATCGTTGAACATCTTGGCCATTCCGCGCCAGCCCCCTCTCCCGGCACGCCGCTACGCGTCGCGCCACCCTCTCCCGCCTGCGCAGCTTCGCTGCTTGGGGGAGAGGGGAAGAAAGATAGAGCTTAAATGTCCATCGCAAATTCCATCCGTGGCCAGATCCCGCCGATCCACAAGGAAGGTTATCCGTTCATTGGCGCCTTTGCGCTGGCGAGCCTGGTGCTGTTCTGGATCTGGACGCCGCTCGGATGGATCGGCACGGTCCTGACCGTCTGGTGTGCGCTGTTCTTCCGCGATCCGGTGCGCGTGACCCCGACCCGCGAGGGTGTCGTGGTGTCGCCCGCCGACGGGAAAGTATCGATGGTGCAGCCAGTGCTGCCGCCGGCCGAACTCGGCCTCGGCGACCAGCCGCTGCTGCGCATCTCGGTGTTCATGAGCGTCTTCAACGTCCATGTGAACCGCAGCCCGGTGGCTGGCCGGATCGAGCGCATCGCTTATCGGCCGGGGAAGTTCATCAATGCCGAGCTGGACAAGGCGAGCGAGGACAATGAGCGAAATTCGCTGGTGATTTCGACCCCGGGCGGCCGGATCGGCGTGGTGCAGATCGCCGGGCTTGTGGCGCGCCGGATCGTGTCCTTCGTGCGCGAGGGCCAGACCCTGAGCGCCGGCGAGCGCTTTGGCTTGATCCGTTTCGGCTCCCGGCTGGATATCTACCTGCCGGAAGGCAGCAAGGCGCTGGTGGCCGTGGGGCAGACCGCGATTGCCGGTGAGACCGTGCTGGCCGATTTCCGGATCGGTGACGGCGGCCGCACCTACCGCATCGATTAACCCCGATTTCCTGCCGCTTTGGGCGGCAGGACGCCACAATGGCGGAGCAGGGTGGGATTTGCTAGGATCACACCATGCAAATGCCTTCTGACCAGTCTCCCGAGACGCGCCGCCGCCGGTTCCGGACCATTCCGATCCGGATGCTGGTGCCGAACATGATCACGCTGCTGGCGATCTGCGCCGGCCTGACGGCGATCCGCCTGTCCACCGAGGGGCGGATGGAACTTGCCGTGGCGGCCATCGTGTTCGCCGCCGTGCTCGATGGTGTCGACGGCCGTGTCGCCCGCATGATCAAGGGCCAGTCCAAATTCGGCGCCGAACTCGACAGCCTGGCCGACTTTGTCAATTTCGGCGTGGCGCCTGGCCTGATCCTGTATTTCTGGCAGCTCCACGATCTGAGCAATGCCGGCTGGATCGCCGCGATGGTGTTCGCCATCGCCGGCAGTCTGCGGCTGGCGCGTTTCAACGCCACCATGGACGATCCGGACAAGCCGGCCTTTGCCGCGAACTTTTTCACGGGCATGCCGGCGCCGCTGGGCGCGCTCACCGTGATGCTGCCGATCTATCTGGGCTTCCTGGGCATGCCGATGCCGCCGGCCATCCTGACGACCCTCTACACGCTGTTGGTCGGCTTCCTGATGGTGTCGCGGCTGCCGGTGTTCTCCGGCAAGGCCGTGAACATGCGGGTGCCGCGCGAGCTGGTGCTGCCGGTGTTCGTCGGCGTGGTGCTCTTCATCGCGCTGCTGATCGGCTACCCCTGGCACATCCTGTCGGCGCTCTCGATCATGTATCTGCTGAGCCTTCCGCTGGGGTGGAAATCGTATCGCGATCAGGAACGCGCGCTGGCCGCGCAGTCGGTGGTCCCTGTTGATCCGGCAGCGCCCAATGCATCGCCGCCCTATACGCCGGGTGCACCTGAGATCGCGCCGGATGATCGGCCCGCACGCCTGAACTGATTGTTCATCTCGAGAACAATTCATGTAGCTGCTTTCCACGACGAAAGTGGCTGCATTTCGTTTTGGGCATGCAGTGAAGTCGGCTATATCCGGAGTCACTCAGCGACGACGACGTCCCGCGAAGACGGGATGCGATAATCACCCACAGGAGAAACGCCGTGACGAATTCCGCGACCGGTCCGCTGCCCGCATCTGTTCTGGAAGCACTGGGCCGCTACGATACGCCGACCATCTGCAATGCGATGGAGATCGTCGCCCCCGAGCGCCGGCTGATCGGCTACACCACGCGTCCGCTGGTTTGTCCGTTTCCCAATCTGCCGCCCATCGTCGGCTATGCGCGCACCGCGACCATTCGCGCGACCATGGCGTCCGGTCTGCCTGCCGCGGAGCAGAAGGCACGGCGGCTCGCTTACTACGACTATGTCGGCACGGGCATCGGTCCGCGCATCAGCGTGATCCAGGATATCGACGGGCCCGACGCGGGCTATGGCGCGTTCTGGGGCGAGGTGAACAGTGCCGTGCACAGGGCGCTCGGTTGCCTCGGTGTGGTCACCGACGGCTCGATCCGCGACATCCCCCAATGGGCGCCGGACTTCCAGGCGCTCGCTGGCACGATCGGCCCGTCGCACGCGCATGTGCATGTGAGCGAGTTCGGTCATGAGGTCCGCGTGGCTGGCATGAGTGTCCGTTCGGACGATCTGATCCATGCCGATCAGCACGGCGCGGTTGTGATCCCGCTCGATGTCGCCGCGAAACTGCCGGAAGCGGCAGAGCTATGCGGGCGGCGCGAGACACCCATTCTCGATATCGCGCGCAGCCCGTCATTCACGCTTGAGAAGCTGAAAGAGGCGATGGCGCGCTCGTCGGAAATACACTGAAATTCGGGGCTATTAAGACTAACGATAAAGGTTAGATGCCGATCAACCCGAACCAGCTCCGGTTGCTTGCGCGGCCGGAGGGCTTCGGGCTAACTGCCGGTTCCGCCGTTAAAACGGACATTGGAGACGGTATTGCCTCAGACCAAGGATATGAAGAAAGCCTGGAATGAGCGTGCAAATCGTGACCCGTTCTTTTACGTCGAGACCGAGCTGTGGGATCACGATCCCGAAAAATTCTTCGCACTCGGTCGCGAACGCGCGACGCTGCTGATCGACCCTGTTCTCGCAAAATATGCAGTTGATCCCGTCGGCAAGACGGCGGTCGATATCGGCTGCGGTGTCGGACGTTTCACGCAGGCACTTGGCCGGCGTTTCACCAGGGCTGTTGGCATCGATGTGTCCGACGTCATGGTGGAAAAGGCCAAGGCGGCGGCAGCGGCGTTCAGCAATCTCGACTTCGTCGCCGGCAATGGCGTCGTGTTTCCCTTAGCGTCCGAAACTGCGGATTTCGTGTGGTCATATGAGGTCTTTCAGCACATGCCGTCGCATGACGTCGTGAAGGCCAATCTGGTCGAGGTTGCCCGCATCCTGCGTCCATCCGCGCTTGGACTCATTCACTTCCGAACGGCGCACGAATATCCGACGATCCTCTGGCATATCGCCAAGTTCGTCCCGACGCCTGTCATCCAGCGCCTGAAAATGATGCTCGGCAAGGATCCGCTAACCGCGGACACGTCGTGGCGCGGTGCAAAGCCGTTGCCGAAGAATACGATCGCGGACTTCTGCGTGGCCGCCGGCCTCAAGCCGATCGAGTTTCTCGATGACCCGACCCACGCGCCGGGATCGCGTACTTTCGTGGTCGTCCAGCGCGCTGTTTGACGCCGCGCAATCGCCCTCAATCGGTCTGCTGAACGAACTTTCCGTATCGTTCCACGCGTGCACGCACGTCATTAATCTGTCGTTAATGAACCGTGAAGCGGTAACGCGTCCTTAATCGCAGTATCGCTAAGGTACCTTCGCGCGGCCTGATCTCGAGGCGTGCCGCCGTCCAGGACGGGCGTCGTTCGATACGTGTATAGCGTCGGAGTTGACATGGATATCACAACACTCGTCGGTTTTGTCGCTGGCATCATTGTGCTGTGTACCCTGGTCCTCATGGGCGGCAGCTTCGGGATGTTCTACGACATCCACGCCGTCATCATCATTTTCGGTGGTTCGTTCGCCGCGACGCTGATCCGCTTTCCGCTCTCGTCCATCCTTCATGGCATTCCGCTCGGCGCCAAATTTGCATTCACGCTGAGCCGCCTGAACGCTCGCGATCTCGTTGACGAACTCGCCCGCATCGCGGAAATCGCGAGGAAGCAGGGACCGGTCGGACTCGAAAAAGTCGAAACTGATGACGCATTCCTCGCCAAGGGAATCCGCTTCGTTGCCGACGGTTACGATCTCGAATTCATCCGCGACAATCTCGAGCGCGACCGCGACAATTTCCTCATGCATCTCGATGAAGGCTCGAAGATCTACCGCGCCATCGGCGATTGCGCGCCGGCCTTCGGCATGATCGGTACGCTGCTGGGCATGGTGCAGATGTTCTCGAACATGTCCGATCCGTCCAAGCTCGGCCCGTTCATGGCCGTCGCGCTGCTCGCTACATTGTACGGCGCTATCGTCGGCAACCTGATCTGTTTGCCGATCGCCGACAAACTGCACGTCAAGGTGCTCGATGAGGAGACCAACCGCACGCTCATCATCGACGGCATCCTGATGATCCGCGACTCCAAGAGCCCGGCGCTGGTCCGCGAAATGCTGCTGGCCTATCTGCCTGAGAAGCACCGCCATGACGAAAGTGAGCCGGTCCCAGCGTAACACACTGGAGGCAGGCTCGGAGCACGTCCGATGGCGAAGAAAAAACGCGGAGAAGCACACGGCGGCCATGGCTGGTTCGTGACCTTCGCAGATTTGATGGCGCTGCTGCTCAGCTACTTCGTCATGCTCGTGGCGTTCTCGAGCCCTGATGGCGCCAAGCTCAAGATCGTTGCCGGCTCGGTTCGCGAAGCATTCGGCGTGCAGTCCGATGCGCGTTATTCGGGCGTGATCGAGTCCGATGGTCTGCCGACGCGCGGCCAGATGAAGAACAAGGATCATGTGTCGCCGGACGATGCGTCAAACATCACCAGTCCGAGCGAGAAAGGCGGTCGTCCGGCCGGCGCCAAGCTGAAGATGGATCGCGAATTCGCGCTCGCTTCAGCTTCATTACGGCAGGCGCTGCAGGACATGCCGGAGATCAACGAGATCTCCAAGAACATCATGTTCGAGGAGACCAAGCAGGGCCTCAATCTGGAAATCATCGACCAGAACGGCCGCTCGATGTTTGCTGACGGATCCAAGGTTCCCTATGAGCGCACACGTCTGTTGCTGCAGAAGCTCGCCGGGCCGCTGAAGGCAACACCGCTGCGCGTGGCTATCGTCGGTCACACCGCCGCGGGCTTCGTGCCGGCGCGCAGCGAATATGATGCATTCGATCTGTCGGCCGACCGTGCCAATGTGGTTCGGCAGATTCTGGAACGGGAAGGCTTGCCGTCGTCCCATATCTTCTCGGTATCGGGCAAGGCAGACAGCCAGCCGCTGTTCCCCGATGATCCGACCATGGCCGCCAACCGGCGGGTGACCATTACGCTGATGCGGGAAGACCCCCCGCTGCCGCCAAACCTCAAGCCGTAAAACAGTCAATTCCTTTTTTACTGCTCCAGCCTCTTTTTTTGCTGGGCAATGCCGATTTTTGCTGCGCTCCCGATAAGCGATCTGCGGCAGGATAGGCTAGTGTCCCGGTTGACTGGCATTGCCCGGCGCGCCATAGCCGGGTCCGGATTGTCCAGAGGCGTTACGAGCAGAATGGCCGTTACGGAAACAACAGGCGAGGGACCGATCGAAGTTCCGGTTCATACCGGCTTCTGGTCGCTCACGGTCGGCAGTATCGGCGTCGTATTCGGCGACATCGGAACGTCGCCGCTTTACGCATTCCGCGAGGCGGTACACGGCGCGACTCATGGCGCGCCGGTGACGCCCGTCATCGTGCTCGGTGTGCTCTCGCTGATCCTGTGGGCGCTGTTCATCGTCGTTACAGCCAAATACGTGCTGTTCCTGCTGCGCGCCGACAACAATGGCGAGGGTGGAACACTGTCGCTGATGGCGCTCGGCCAGCGTGCATTGGGTCGGCGGAGCTTGCCGCTGATGGTACTGGGCGTGATCGGCGCCTCGATGTTCATCGGCGATTCCATGATCACCCCGGCGATCTCGGTGCTCTCGGCGGTAGAAGGTCTCAAGCTCAAGGCACCTGCGCTCGAACCTTATGTCGTGCCGGTCACGGTCGCGATTCTCGTCGTGCTGTTCTCGGTACAGCGTATTGGCACCGCCAAGGTGGCCTCCGCCTTCGGTCCGGTGATGATCATCTGGTTCACGGCGCTGGCGCTGATGGGCGCCTCGCATATCTTCGATGATCCGACGGTGCTGAAGGCGATCAATCCGTACTATGCCGTGCAGTTCATGCTGACCCACGGGACCATCGGTCTGGTGACCCTGGGCGCAGTCTTCCTCGCCGTGACCGGCGGCGAGGCGCTCTATGCTGATCTTGGCCATTTCGGTCGCAGGCCAATTCAGTACGGCTGGTTCTTCTTCGTGTTGCCGGCGTTGATGATCAATTATTTCGGGCAGGGCGCGCTCGTGCTGTCGAACCCGGCCGCGATCGAAAATCCGTTCTATCGGATGGCACCGGAATCGATGCTGTTGCCGCTGATCGCGCTGGCGACGGCTGCCACCGTGATCGCGAGCCAGGCGGTGATTACCGGTGCCTATTCACTGGTGCGTCAGGCGGTGCAGCTTGGGCTGCTGCCGCGCTTTGAAGTGCGCTTCACCTCCGAGACCCATGCCGGCCAGATCTATTTGCCTCGGGTCAATCGTTTGCTGCTGATCGGCGTGCTGCTGCTGGTGCTGCTGTTCAAATCGTCGAGCGGTCTTGCGTCTGCCTATGGCATCGCCGTCTCCACCACCATGGTCGCCGATGGCATCATGGGCTTTGTGGTGATCTGGAAGCTGTGGAACTGGAAGGCGGCGACTGCCGCCGCGATCATCGCGCCGCTGGTGTTCGTCGATCTGGCCTTCCTCAGTGCCAATCTCCTGAAATTGCTGGAAGGCGCCTGGGTGCCATTGCTGTTCGGCGTGCTGATGGCCGGCATGATCTGGACCTGGCGCCGCGGTGCGGCGATCCTGATCACCAAGACGCGCCGTATCGAAGTGCCGCTGCGCGATCTCATCAAGAGCCTGGAAAAGCGCCCCCCGCATATCGTAAAGGGCACCGCGGTGTTTCTCACCAGCGATCCCGAATTCGTGCCGACGGCGCTGCTGCATAATCTGAAGCACAACAAGGTTCTGCACGAACACAATGTGATCCTGACCATCGAGACCGCGCAGACGCCGAAGGTCGATCTGGCCGAACGCGTTCGCATGGAGAATATCAGCGACAAGTTCTCGATGGTGAAGCTGCGTTTCGGCTTCATGGAATCGCCAAACGTGCCCAAGGCGCTGGTTGTCGCGCGCAAGCTCGGCTGGCAATTCGACATCATGGCGACGTCGTTCTTCGTGTCGCGGCGCTCGCTGAAGCCGTCGGCGCAATCCGGCATGCCGTTGTGGCAGGACCATCTGTTCATCGCGCTCAGCCGTTCGGCGAACGACGCCACCGACTATTTCCAGATCCCCACCGGACGCGTGGTGGAGGTCGGTACTCAGGTGACGATCTAAGCATCTTTTGTCATGTCTGGTTCCCCGATTTGCGCTATAACGAGTGTGATCATCGGGGCCGGGAACGGCTTCGCTGCCCCGCTGTTCAGAGATTTGCCGTTCAAAGACTTGCCATTCAGAAGTTTTCGAGGCCGTTTCCATGACCAGCGATAGTGCATCTCCCGCCGCGGCATCCTCGGCGGAGCCTTCCCATGGGCACTCGACGGCGGGCTTCGGCTCACTCATCATGGGCAGTATCGGCGTCGTCTATGGCGACATCGGCACCAGCCCGCTTTACGCGTTCCGTGAGGCACTCGTCGCGGCCGGTGGCCACAAGGCACCGGGCGTGGACAACGAAGCGATCCTGGGCGTCCTCTCGCTGATCCTGTGGGCGCTGATCATCGTGGTCACACTCAAATATGTCGTGCTGCTGCTGCGCGCCGACAACAACGGCGAGGGTGGCCCGCTGGCCCTGATGGCGCTGGCCCAGCGCGCGATCGGATCGAGCGGGCCGGTGGTGGTGATGCTCGGCATTATCGCTGCGGCGTTGTTCTATGGGGACGCGGTGATCACGCCGGCGCTGTCCGTGCTCTCGGCCATCGAGGGCGTCAAGCTCGTCACCACCACGTTCGATCCCTACGTAGTGCCGATCACCATCGTGATCCTGGTGGCGCTTTTCGCCGTGCAATCGCGCGGCACTGCGAAGGTCGCGACATTCTTCGGACCGATCATGTGCCTATGGTTCATCGTGATCGCGGTAGCGGCCATTCCGCAGATCGTGAAGCATCCTGAAGTGCTCTCGGCACTCAATCCCGTGCATGCGATCTACTTCATGTTCCATCACGGCATCATCGCCTTCGTGACGTTGGGCGCAGTGTTTCTCGCCGTGACCGGCGCCGAAGCGCTCTATGCCGATCTCGGCCATTTCGGCAAAAAGCCGATTCAGCTGGCCTGGCTGTTCCTGGTGCTGCCATCGCTGGCCATCAACTATTTCGGCCAGGCTGCGCTGGTGATGCATGATCCCACCGCGCTGGAAAATCCGTTCTATCTGATGTTTCCCGACTGGGCGCTGATCCCCATGGTGATCCTCGCGGCGACTGCCACTGTGATTGCCAGCCAGGCCGTGATCACCGGCGCCTATTCGCTGACGCAGCAGGCGATCCAGCTTGGCCTGCTGCCGCGTTTCGAAATCCGGCACACATCGGAGTCGCATTCCGGCCAGATCTACATTCCGCGCGTCAATATGCTGCTGTTCATCGCAGTGATTGTGCTTGTCGTGCTGTTCAAGTCATCGAGCTCGCTGGCCTCGGCCTATGGCATCTCGGTCACCGGCACCATGGTTGTTACCGCGATGATGGGCTTTGTGGTGATCTGGCGCGGCTGGAAGTGGTCGCCGATCGCGGCTGCGGCGCTGATCGTGCCGTTTCTGGTGATCGACGTCACGTTCCTCACCGCGAACCTCTTGAAGGTGTTCGACGGCGGCTGGGTGCCGCTGGTGATGGGCGGCGTGATCATTCTCATGATGTATACGTGGCGGCGCGGCAGCCGCCTGCTGTTCGAGAAGTCGCGCAAGCTGGAGTTTCCGCTGGCCGATCTCGTGGCCATGCTGGAGAAACGTCCGCCGCAGCGCGTGGCCGGCACGGCGGTATTTCTCACCAGCGATCCGCAGAGTGCGCCGACGGCGCTCATGCATAGTCTGAAACACTACAAAGTGCTTCACGAGAAGAACGTTATTCTCACTATCGAGACGGCGCCGACGCCGCGCATCGATCCCAGTGAGCGAGTGCGTATGGAAGAGATCAGCGCGACCTTCTCGAAAGTGACGCTGCGCTTCGGCTTCATGGAATCGCCGAATGTGCCGAAATCCCTGGCGATTGCGCGCAAGACCGGCTGGCAGTTCGACATCATGTCGACCTCGTTCTTCCTGTCGCGCAGGGCGCTGAAGCCTGCGGCGCATTCCGGCATGCCGCGCTGGCAGGACCATCTGTTCATCGCGCTCAGCCGCACTGCCAATGACGCGACCGACTATTTCCAGATCCCCACGGGGAGGGTGGTCGAGGTGGGCACGCAGGTGACTATCTAGGCCTGAGCCCGAAAAGCGGGCTTGCGGCTTTCGGGCAGGATCAGGCCCGACAATAAGCTCTTCCAACGCTTGATTTTCGCCGCGCGAGAGGCGACGTTGGCGCCCGAAAACAGGGGTGTTTCCGCCCCTTCGCATTCGCTCCGGACACCGGGGCGGCAGGAGGTTGTGGTGGCAGGCGAAGCTCATACCGTTCACGATTTGACGCCCGAGGAAGTGTCCAAGGGGATCACTGAAGGCAAGTATTTGCTGGTTGACGTGCGCGAACCCAACGAGGTCGCGGTCGAGGCCTATCCGGATGCCGTCGTGGTGCCGCTGTCGGGCTTCGATAGCGCCGATCTGCCCGATCCTGCGGGCAAGCAGATCGTCTTCGCATGTCGCTCCGGCAAGCGCTCGGTGACGGCCTCGCTGGCCGCGCAGGCCGATGGCCTTGCCTATGACAAGCACCTCGCCGGTGGAATCCTTGGATGGAAGGCCGCAGGCCTGCCGACAAAGGTTGGCTGATCGCTCGATGAACAAGATCTTCTCTGAGCTGCCCGTCACGGTGTTCGAGGCGATGTCGCAGCTTGCGCGCGATCACAACGCCATCAATCTCGGGCAGGGCTTTCCCGATCATCCCGGTCCCGACGATATCCGTCAGGCGGCCGCCGATGCGGTGCTGAACGGCTATAACCAGTATCCGTCGATGATGGGCATCCCGGAGCTGCGTCAGGCGATCGCCACGCATTACCAGCACTGGCACAAGCTCTCGCTCGATCCGATGACGGAGGTGATGGTGACCTCCGGCGGTACGGAGGCATTGACCTCGTCGATCCTTGCGGTGGTCGAGCCCGGCGACGAAGTCGTGTGCTTTCAGCCGGTCTATGATTCCTATCTGCCGATCATCCGCCAGGCTGGCGGCATTCCGCGTCTCGTCAGCCTCAAGCCACCCCATTGGCGTCTCACGGAAGAAGATTTGCGCGCGGTCTTCAATCACAAGACCAAGGCTGTGCTGTTCAACAGCCCGCTCAATCCGGCTGCAGTGGTGTCGCCGCGCGAGGATCTCGAACTGCTGGCGAAGTTCTGCCAGGAATTCGATACGATCGCGATCTGCGACGAAGTCTGGGAACATGTGACCTTCGATGGTCACGAGCATATCCCGCTGATCACCATTCCCGGCATGCGCGATCGCACCATCAAGGTCGGCTCCGCCGGCAAGATCTTCTCGCTGACCGGCTGGAAGATCGGCTTCGTCTGTGCCGCGCCGCATCTCCTGCGCGTCTGCGCCAAGGTGCATCAATTTCTCACCTTCACGACGGCGCCAAATCTGCAGGTTGCGGTGGCCTACGGTCTCGGCAAGTCCGACGATTACTTCAAGACCATGCGCGCCGATCTCGCGCGTAGCCGCGATCGTCTGGCCGCAGGTCTGGAAAGTATCGGTTTTCCCGTCATCAAGTCGCAGGGCACGTACTTCCTCACCGTCGATCTGTCGCCGCTGGGACTGAACGAGACCGACGAGGAATTCTGCCGGCGTCTCGTCTACGACTACAAGGTCGCGGCCATTCCGGTGTCGGCCTTTTATGAGCAGGACAAGGTGACCTCGGTGGTGCGTTTCTGCTTCGCCAAGAACGACGCAACGCTCGATACCGCGCTGGAACGCCTGTCCAACGCCGTTCATCGCCGCTAGGGGAAGTTGATGCGCATGGGCAAGCACGGGATCGCGTGGGTCGTCGGAGCGGCGCTGCTGTGGTCCTTGCCCGTGCAGGCGCAAGACCAGAAGCAAGAGCGCGTCGTCAACTTCTACAACTGGTCGAACTACATGGCGCCCGGCGTGCTGGAGGCCTTCACCAGGGAGACCGGCATCAAGGTCGTCTATGACACCTTCGATGCCAATGAGACGCTGGAGACGCGGCTCTTGGCCGGCAAGTCCGGTTACGACGTCGTGGTGCCGACAGCCTATTTCCTGCAGCGGCAGATCACCGCAAAGGTGTTCCAGAAGCTCGACAAGGCGAAGCTGCCGAACTTCGCCAATGCCTGGCCGGAGGTGACCAAGCGTCTTGCGATCTACGATCCCGGCAATCAGTTTGCCGCGAACTACATGTGGGGCACCACTGGCATCGGCTACAACGTCAAGCAGGTCGCGAAAATCCTCGGGCCTGACGCGAAGATCGATAGCTGGGATATCGTCTTCAAGCCGGAGAATCTTGCGAAGTTCAAAGATTGCGGCGTCCATATGCTGGACTCCGCCGATGACATCCTGCCGGCCGCGCTGAACGCGTTGGGTCTCGACCCCAATTCCACCAAACAAGCAGACCTCGAGAGAGCGGCCGATCTCGTTGGCAAGATCAGAGGCAATGTCCGCAAGTTTCATTCCTCCGAATATCTGAGCGCATTGGCGACCGGCGAGATCTGTCTGGTGGTCGGCTGGTCCGGCGACATCATCCAGGCGCGTGCGCGGGCGGATGAAGCGAAGAATGGCGTCGAGATCGGTTATGCCGTGCCGAAGGAGGGCGCGCAGATGTTCTTCGATAATCTGGCGATCCCCGCCGATGCGAAGAACGTCAATGAGGCCTATGAGCTGATCAACTATCTCTACCGGCCGGATGTTGCGGCGAAGAATTCGGATTTCCTCGGCTATGCCAATGGCAATCTCGCCAGCCAGAAGCTGATCGATCCGAAGATCCTCAACGACAAGACGATCTATCCGGATGAGGCGATGCTGCAGAAGCTGTTCGTCATTACGGCGCGCGATCCGGCGACGCAACGCGTGATCAACCGGTTATGGACGAAGGTGAAGACGGGACGCTGAGCATTATCGCCAGCGCCGATGCAGCCACAGCCACTGCTCGGGATATTCCCGGATCCAGCCTTCCAGCACTGACGTTACCGCCTGCATCGTGCCCTGAACGTCGACCTTGCCATTGGCATCGCGCACCGGTTTTACCTCTTCGGAGACTTCGATGCGGAAGCGATGATCGGGGAGGCGTATGATACGAACACCGTGGATCGGGCAATCGACCTGGCGCAACAGCCGCGCCAGCATCGGATTGGCGTTGGTCTTGCGTCCGAAGAAATCCACGGGGACGCCGTTGGTGAACCATTGATCCACCAGCATGGCGACGTGCTTGCCCTCGTTTAGCGCGTGCGCGAGTTTGAGCGGCGCATCATGGCTGGCCGGAATGAGGTTGCCCATGTTGATCGCGCGCGTCTGATGAATGGCGCGGTCAGCGGCGGCGCTGTTCGGCCGACGATAGAGCACGGCGGCGTCGAGGCCGTGGGCCACGGCGGCGAGCGCAGGAATTTCCCAATTGCCGAGATGGCTGGCGAAAATCAACGCCGGCTTGCCGTCGTCGCGCAGTTGATCGAAAATCTCGCCGGTGCGCGCGGAGAATTCGACATTGCTCGGCTTGGTCGGATTGGCCGGGTCGTAGTCCCAGATCTTGTCGAGATGCGCGAATTCCGCACCGATGCGTCCCATGTTGTCCCAGACACCTGCGAGAATCCTCTCGATCTCTTCCGGTGATTTCTCTGGGAAGGCGGCAGTGAGATTGGCGCGGCCGATCTTGTCTTCGCGAAACAGCGGGCCGATGCGCTGGGTGATCTTGCCGAACCGATTGGCGGTCTTGACCGGATCGAAATAGCGCGTGGTGCGCAGGATGCCGATCGTCAGTGCGCCGACAGCAGCGTCGCCTGCAGGCTTCAGGGCATCGCGAATGCGGGCCTTGGTGCGAAGCAGCAGGCGGAGCATCAGAAGTGAACGATGATCTTGCCGAACACCTGGCGGGTTTCCATCCGCTTCAGCGCGGTCTCGACGTCGCTGATTGGCACTTCGGTATCGATCACTGGCAGCATGCCGTCAGCCATTTTGTCGAGGCTCTCGGCAATGTTCTTCATGGTGGCGCCGAACGATCCGAAGATGCGGTATTGCTGCTGGAACAGCTGCATCAGGTTGATGGTCGTGGTCGGGCCCGAGGTCGAGCCGCAGGTGACGAGACGTCCGCCGCGCTTCATCACCAGCAGCGAGCCGTTGAAGGTGTCGGCACCGACGTGTTCGAACACGACATCGACGCCCTTCTTCTTGGTGATCTTGCGCGTCTCGCCCTCGAAGCGATCCTTGCGATAGTTGATGACGTGATCCGCACCGAGCGCCTTCACACCCTCGATCTTGGAATCGTCGCCCACGGTGGTGATGACGGTGCAGCCGATCTTCTTCGCCATCATGATGGCGACGGTGCCGATACCGGAGCCGCCGGCATGGACCAGAATGGTCTCACCGGGCTGCAGCTTGGCATTGTCGAACAGCATGTGCTGCACGGTGGAGAAGGCGATCGGGGCGCAGGCGGCGTCGCGGAAGCTGATGCCGTCGGGGACGGGGATCACCAGACGCGCCGGCATGTTCATTAGTTCGCGCGAGAAGCCGTCGATGTGGAAGCCATAGAGACCGCCGACGTTCTCGCAGAAATTGTCGCGGCCTTCCTGACAGGCCTTGCAGTGGCCACAGGTCAGCGCGCCATACATCACGACCTTCTGGCCGGGCTTCACATGGGTGACGCCTTCGCCGACGGCAGCGATTTCGCCCGAGGCTTCGGCGCCGATCGACAGCGGCAGCTTGCGCTTGGCGAAGGCCATGCCGCGGAAGCCCCAGACGTCGATATGGTTCAGGGCGACAGCCTTGACGCGAATCTGCACTTCGCCGGCACCAGGCGGCGGGGGCGGCGGCACGTCGACGACGACGAGCTCACGATCGGCAACAAGATTGAGCGCACGCATGAACCGCGTCTCCGGCAAGAAAGGTTGATTTCGGATGGCCTGCGTATCGCCGGTTCACGTCATGACGTCAACCGGCGAGGGGCGGCCAACGGGGCCGGGGAGCCTTAAACGGGCTCGCCGGTGAGGATCAGCGAGGCGTTCTGGCCACCAAAGCCGAAGGAATTCGACATCACGGCCGTCACACGGGCATCACGGGCGGTATTGGGAACCACGTCGAACGGAATGGCCGGATCGGGAACATCGTAATTGATGGTCGGCGGGATCCGCTGGTGTTCCAAGGTGAGCAGCGAGAACACCGCCTCGACAGCGCCTGCGGCGGAGAGGGTGTGGCCGACCATGGACTTGTTCGATGAGACCGGAATTTCCTTGGCGCGCTCACCGAACACGCTGGAAATGCCGAGATACTCCATCTTGTCGTTTTCTGGCGTGCCGGTGCCATGGGCGTTGATGTAGTCGATCTGGTCCGACGTCAGGCCGGCATCCACCAGTGCGTTATTCACGCAGCCGATGATCGGCTTGCCGTCCGGGCTGGAACGGGTGCGGTGGAACGAGTCCGCGAGTTCGCCGCAACCGGCGACAATGCCGAGGATCTTGGCGCCGCGCGCGGTGGCGGCTTCCAGACTTTCCAGCACCAGCGCACCGGCGCCTTCGGCCATCACGAAACCATCGCGGTTCTTGGCGAAGGGACGGACAGCTTTCTGCG
The DNA here is from genome assembly GCF_034044155.1 of Tardiphaga sp. 42S5. Classification (NCBI taxonomy): domain Bacteria; kingdom Pseudomonadati; phylum Pseudomonadota; class Alphaproteobacteria; order Hyphomicrobiales; family Nitrobacteraceae; genus Tardiphaga; species Tardiphaga sp. 42S5. The sequence continues at coordinate 3,539,644 of NZ_CP139027.1, forward strand.
GCGGGTCGTTATGGGTCGAGAGTGCTGACAACAGTGAGAAGCGGATCAGCGCTTCCGGGTTCACCGAGCCGTCGGTGGCCACGCACAGCGCGGCATCGGCTTCGCCGCGGCGGATCGCTTCGACGCCGAGCTGGATCGCAGTGGCGCCGGAGGCACAAGCGGTCGACAGCGAGATCGGCGAGCCTTTTGTGCCGAACGTGTCCGCGAGATGGTCGGCGACCGAGCCGAACAGGAAGCGGCGGTGATACTGAACGAACTTGCCGCCACCGGCGACGCGCAGCAGCGTGTCGTAATTGATGTCGCTATTGGCGCCAGCGGCCTTTGCCAGCACCTGGCGCTGCGGCCACTCGACTTCGACGGGCGCAACCGCCAGGAATAGCGGGCCGGGGAAGTCGCCCTTGCTGCCGATATTGGCCTGCGCGATGGCTTCCTCGGTGACGAGCTCGCCGAGCTTCTCGGAGAGGTCGGTGGAGGAAAACGGCTCGACCGGCACGAAATCGATCGTGCCCGCCATCGTCGTCTTCATGCCGTCGATGGGAAAGCGGGTGATGGTGCGAATGCCGGACTCGCCAGCAGTGAGCTTGGCCCAGTTGTCCTCTTTGCCGGCGCCGAGCGATGTCACGACACCCATGCCTGTGACAACGACGATCGGTCGGCCGAAATTATCGCGCGTTGCAGTCATGCTCTCTCCATCGGCCGCGTCGACCGCTTAACTTGAGCACGATCCCGAAAAGTCGATGCCGGTTTTCGGATAAGATCATGCTCAAACATAAGAAAAATCTAGAGCCCAACGAGGCTCTAGATGGCTTCAACCAGCGCCATGCCTTCGCCGCGCCAATGACCGGCGCCGATCACCACAATCTGGGTGGGCTTGTCGGACTTTTCAATCTCAAGGCCGGTCGAATCGTTCGGCGGAAACATCGCGCCGCGCGAGATCGCAAGGGCCGCAAGGCCGAGGCCGAGCGGGAATTGGGTTTCGAGCGTATGACCGAAGAGAGTGCCGGTGCCGCGGATGGCGACATCGGCATGATCCTTCAGGAAGGTGCGCTCTTCGGAGGTGACTGGCTCAGCGCCGGTCGCGCCGGTGATGATCGCTGCGTCACTCCTGGCGCCGAGCTGCGACCACAGTTTTTGCAGCGACGTCGTGACTTCGCCGGGCGTCTTGCGGCGGGCTTGATCGGCAACGACGCTCTTCAAGCGTGCCAGCGGCTTGGCGCCGCGCGCTTCAGCATGCGCCCTGGATTCGATGACGAGGAATGCGCCAGCCGAGCCGAGCGCGAAGCCCGAATTCGCCTCGCGTGCCCACACGGTCTCGAATTTGTTCTTCAGGTTGAAGTCGTCGAACTCGTATAGCAGCAGCAGATCCTTGCGCTCGCCGTTATGCGCGGCGCCGATCAGTGCGATGTCGCTCTGGCCCGAGGCGATGCGTGCCAGCGCAATGCGCGCAGCATCGACGCCGGCGGCTTCCTCGCCCATGAAGGTACGCGACGAGCCGGTGACGCCATGCACGATGGCGATGTTGCCGGCCAGCAGGTTCGAGAGCTGCGCCAGAAACAGGGTCGGACGAAGATCGTTCAGAAGCTTTTCGTTCAGCAGGCCCGGCGATGCTGCGCCATAGCCTTCCGAATTCAGGATACCGGAATCGACGGCGAGATCGCGCTCACCGCCACCGGCGGCGACGATCATGTCCATCCTCGACAGGATGTCCTTGTTGCCTTTGACGCCAGCCGAATCCAGCGCAAGGCCGGCGGCATAGGTGCCGATCCGCTGCCAGGCTTCCATCTGCCGCTGATCGCCCTTCTTGGGGATCTGCGCGTCGTAGGAGACCGGCGCGAGGGGGTGGACGATGTTCGGAGCGAAGCCGGTTTCATCGACATTGATGCGCTTGTTGTTCAACGCATCCCAATGTGCGCCAGGGCCTTCGCCCAATGACGTGGCGAGGCCAATGCCGGTGATCCACGCTTCCACCGGCTCGGATGTCATCGGTCGGGTTTCAGCCATTGGTGATTGCCTGTAGGGGAAATCCGATGCGCTCGGCCACGATGTCCATGTGCCCGCGCAGATCCGGATGGGGGAACGGGACGGTCTTGAAGGTGAGCTGCGCGTTGCAGGTCAGCTTGCCGTCGACCTTGATCTTGACAGTGGTCATGTAGAAGCCGTCGCCTTCGTGCAGCACGCTGGCGTTGATGTCCAGCTTCGTACCCGGCGTGATGAAGGTGCGCATCTTGGCTTCCTTCACCGCGGCCAGGAACGGCATGCGCTTGAATTTCATCAGCGCGATTAGCAGCCAGCCCGAAGTCTGCGCCATCGACTCGATCAGCAGCACGCCGGGCATCAGCGGGTAGCCCGGGAAGTGGCCCTCGAAGATGGTGCTGGTCTCGGGGACGTTGGCTTCGACCGTGATCGTCCGTTCGCCGACATTGAGGTCGGTGATGCGGTCGATCAGGTGAAAATATTCGAGGTTCATGGCGGGGCGTTACGCGCCCTTGGCCGCGACCAATTCGTCGATGCGCGCGCTGAGGTTCTTCAGGACGAAATACTGCTCAGTGGTCGCCTTGCCGTCATTGACCTCCTGGGTCCATTTTTCGAGCGGCAGCTTGATCCCGAACGCCTTGTCGATCGCGAAAGCGATATCCAGGAAGTCGAGGCTGTCGATCCCCAGATCGTCGATGGCGTGGCTTTCCGGCGTGATCGTGTCGCGGGGAATGTCGCAAGTCTCGGCGATGATTGTAGCGACCTGATCGAATGTGGAGGACATTACTAAGCCTTTGATATATTGAAGATAATGTTCGATCGGCGCGCGCAAAGACAGGGCTTCGCCCCGGGGCAGTCCCGGTCCGCCGTATAGAGTCGATTGCCCGTATATCGGAGCGGGGGCGGCAGTTCAATGCAGTTGAGCGCCCGCTCACCAGCCCCTGTGGGCTGTGGAAAGAGGGTTTGGCGCGCCTCAGCCGTGCGGCGCAACAATATGGGCGCAGTCCCGGCGGCCCATCAACACGCAATCCTGGGTTTTGCGGAGATCGGCGATGCTGACCGCGAGCCAGATCCCGACACCCACAAGGATTACCGTAAAGCCGAAGGCTGCGCTATTGGCCAGCATCCGGTGGCGGAAGTCGTCGGGGTCGTCCTGTGTCTGTTGATAGCGGGACAGGTCGCTGGCGCCGGTGGTTTGGCGGCGGCGGGGGTGGTCGGCAGGAGCGGTGGGATGGTGTGGCAGCGTAGCCGAGGTGCGGGGCACGAAGCGAAGCACGCGGTGCTCGTCATCTTCTCTGATAATCGGCTGCTGGGTCTTCATGGTCGTGGGTCTGCGCATGCAATGTCGCAGTGTAACACGAGGCGGCCGCTTCGCGCAGATAAAGTCCGCATGGCACGGATGCGGCAATCGGCAGAGATGACGTGGAACTGATCCGCATCGGCGCAGCGGCCATGCCATAGTTCGTTCCAGAAAGACGTCAGATATGGGAGGCCACATGCCGAACACACGCGAACCGTTGTTGCATCCGGTCCCGATCCTGTCGCTGCGGCCAACGCAGATGACGGTGGGCATGCGCGAGGTGAAGGAGAAGCGCAAACGCTGGCGTGCGCATAAATCGAAGCGCAAACAGGCCGAGCTGCTCGGCCAGCACATGATCCCCGTGGTGCTCGGGCCGGATCAGCGCCATTACGTGGTCGACCACCATCATCTCGCACGTGCGTTGCATGACGAAGGCGTGAAGGATGTGCTCGTCACCGTGATCGCGGATCTCACGATGGTCGATATGAAAGCCTTCTGGGGCGTACTCGATCACCGCCGCTGGGCCTATCCCTATGACGCCAAGGGCGAGCGACGGCACTTCAAGGACATTCCGAAATCGGTCACGGGCCTGAAGGACGATCCGTTCCGCAGCCTGGCCGGCGAAATTCGCCGCGCCGGCGGCTATGCCAAGGACACCACGCCGTTCAGCGAATTCCTGTGGGCGGACCTGTTTCGCAGCCGGCTTTCCACCAAGGAGGTCGAGGCCGATTTCGCCAAGGCACTGGAGAAGGCGCTGGCGATCGCCAAAAGCAAGGATGCGATCTATTTGCCCGGCTGGTGCGGACCGGCGTCCGACGACTGAGGCGCATCCATCGGAACCGACGCGGGATCGCCTTTGCCGCCGAGCACGCGATGCAGGGCACGTTCGATCCTTCCGCCGAGCAGCAGCACGAGGAAGGCGATCACGACCGAAACGGTGACGATGCGCCAATGGCCGGCGCCGCACATGATGCCGACACAGGCGGTCAGCCAGACGCAGGCGGCGCTGGTCAGGCCGCGGACACGGAAATGCCGCTCGGCATGAAAGATCACGCCGGCACCGAGAAAGCCAACGCCTGTGAGTATGCCCTGAATGACCCGGCTCCCGGCATCCGTGAAGCCGCCTTTGCCGAGCGGATCGGCCAGCACCACGATCATGGCAGTGGCCAGGCTGACGAGCCCCAGCGTGCGCACGCCCACGGGCTTGCCGTGCAGATCGCGGTTGAGGCCGATGGCGCCGCCGACGAGGGCGGCGATGCCGAGACGTAGGATGATGTCCGTCCAGTCGAGCAATGCGAGATCCTTCTAAACCCGTGCCACTATTTCGGCAGCCGGCCCATCGTATAGAATTCGTCATTCGGCTTCATGTTGGTGACATTGGCCATCCGGTTCGACAGCGCGAAGAAAGCCGAGATCGCGGTGATGTCCCAGATATCGTCGTCGCTGAAGCCGTGGCCGGAGACCTCGGCGAAATCCTGCTCGCCGATGGTCTCGGCGGACCGGCTCACTTTCATGGCGAAATCCAGCATCGCACGCTGCTTCGGCGTGATGTCGGCCTTGCGGTAGTTGACGGCGATCTGGTCGGCGATGGTCGGGTTCTTGGCGCGAATGCGCAGGATCGCACCATGCGCGATGACGCAATAATGGCACTGGTTGGCGGCTGACGTCGCGACCACGATCATCTCACGCTCGGCCTTGGTCAGCCCGCTGTCCTTTTCCATCAGGGCGTCGTGATAGGCGAAGAACGCGCGGAATTCGTCGGGGCGATAGGCCAGCGACAGGAACACGTTTGGCACGAAGCCGGACTTTTCCTGCACGCCCATAATGCGCGTACGGATGTCCTCGGGCAGCTTGTCGAGGGCGGGTGTCGGAAAGCGTTTCGCAATCGGCTGGGTCATCTGGCGTTCCCGTGAACGTTTCTGTTTCACGAGACCATAGGCGATCACGCCGTCACCGCAAAGCGCTTGCGGCAATGCATGCCGATGCGATTAACGCAGCGGCTTTTTGAGCAGCGAGAAGCGATCCGGATCGAGGCCGAGCGAGGGTTGCAGCATCGGGGCTTCGACGCTGCGGCTCGGCGTCGCCAGCGGGCGTTCGATGAAGCCGGGATCGTTCGGTACCTCGCGATGCGAGGTGGCGCCGCGCCAGCGCTCCAGCACCGCGCTGACGAACTGCATGTCGTGACCCGCAGCTACCGACGGCACCGTCGCGATGGTAGCTTCGGAGCGCGGCAGCTGATGCGGCGGCACTTCCTTGAAACGCAGGCGGGTCGGCAACGCGACGCCTTCACCGAAGGCCAGGACTTCGCGGGTGCCGAGTGACGGCACGAAGGAGAGCAGGTTGGCAGCGGCATCCGACACCGCGGAGCGCAGCAGGGCCTGGTCGCGCTCGTTGGCGAGGCGCATGGCGAACAGTGTGTTGCACTGGGAAATGATCGTGGCGTCGAGTTCTGCCGGACGCTGTGTCACAAGGCCGAGATAGACGCCGTATTTGCGACCTTCCTTGGCGATGCGCGACACTGCCTTGCGGGTCGGGCCAAAGCCGATATTGCGGTCGGCGGAGGCGTAGCGATGCGCTTCCTCGCAGACGAACAGCAGTGGCGAGGCGCCGTCGCTCCACAGGCCGAAATCGAATGCCATACGACAGAGCACCGACACCACGCTATCGACGACTTCCGCGGGGAAGCCGGCGAGCTGCATGATGGTCATCGGCTTGCCGTTGGCGGGCAGGCGGAACAGATGGCTGATCACTTCCGCCATGGTGTCGCCGCCGACATTGGCGTTGTCGAACATGAAGGCGTAGCGCGGATCGTTCTTCACCGCTTCGATGCGCGAGATCAGCTTGTGATACTGGATGCGCGACGAGCGGTTCTCGAGCTTGCCCATGCGCTCGTCGATCAGCGAGATCAAATCGACCAGGCGATAAGGCACCGGCGTATCGACGGTGTAGCCGATGGTCTTGGGATCGATGCGCTTGAGGCCAATGCGGTCGGCGTTCTGGTATTGCGTGTAGATGCCCTTGGCGATCGGGATAACTTCCGAGAGGATTTCGAGCTCTTCGGGCACGCCGGGGCGACCGGCGAACAGCACGTCGACGATTTCCTCGAAATTGAACAGCCAGAACGGCAGTTTCAGATTGCGCGGGTTCAGCACCAGCGACTTATCGCCGAAGCAGCGGCCATATTCGTTATGCACATCGAGCAGGAAAATGCGCAGATGCGGGCGCGACTTCAGGATTTCGTTGAGCAGCAGTGATACGCCGGTGGATTTACCGACACCGGTGGAGCCGAGCACCGCGAAGTGCTTGCTCAGCATTTCCTCGACGTCGACATAAGCGGCGACCGACTTGTCCTGCTGCAGCGTGCCCACGTTGATCTGCTCGGAGCCGGACGGCGCATAGACCGTGCGCAGATCGTGATTGCTGATCAGATCGACGATGTCGTCGATCGTGGGATAGTTGGTGACGCCGCGCTGGAATTTGGCCTTGTCTCCGTGCCCCATGATCTCGCCGAGCAGATCGACCGAGGCGCTCGCGATATACATGTCCGATGCATGCATGTTCTCGGCGGACACTTCCGTGATCATGGCAATGATGGTCGAGGAGGCGCAACGGATGCTGACGAAGCGGCCGACGGTGCCGCGCATCTCCGAAGGCGTCATCGGGTTCACGGCGAGCAAGCCGACCCGGGCCAGCGAGCCGCGAACTGAGATAATGCGCCCGAACGACGCCGCTGCGTTTAAACTGGTCATTGATGAATTCGCGTCTCACGCCCCGGTTGGGCCGACTATGCAGGTCAGGGACTGGACAAATTGTTAAGGCGCGTCCGCGGGCTATCGGTGGGCTCTGCTCGTCAAACTTGCATTGCGGAATTAGCTCCGCACTGGAGCGCGGAAACTCCGGCACTGGATACCTTGTCGCGCGTAGCTGGCGATCTGGCTTTACGCGGTTTTAACCAGCCCGCGAGGTCGGCATAGGCTGGCGTCCTGACCTTGCGTGGCTCGTCGTCGCCGCGTTATCTCAGCGCGGTCGCCTTCGGCCGTGCACGGACCTCTCATGCGCATCGATTTTCCCGGCCTGCAGGCGTTTCTGAGTATCGCGGAGCGGGGCAGCTTCTCTCGTGCGGCCGCGCACCTCAATCTGTCGCAGACGGCGCTGAGCCACCGGATCAAGAAACTGGAAGAGGATCTCGGCTTTCAGCTGCTCGCCCGGACCACGCGGCAGGTGGCACTGACCCCGGCCGGGCTGGAACTGCTGCCAACCGCGCGGCGGATGATCGGGGAACTCTCCGACACCATCGATTTGCTGCGGGCACGGGGGCGCAAGCGGCAGGAGCACATCGCGCTCGGCTGCCTGCCGACCATCGCCGCCTATCATCTGCCGCGGGTGCTGAAGCAGTTCAATGCGGTGCATCCGGGGATTTCGATCAAGATCCACGACAATTCAGCCAGCGAGATCGCCACTTTGGTGCAGTCCGGCCAGGCGGAGTTCGGCATCACGATCACCGCGACCAATATATGGGATCTGGCTGTGACCCCGCTGATCAAGGAGCGCTTCGTCCTGTTGTGCACGAAGGATCATGCCTTTGCGCAACGCAAGTTCGTGGCCTGGTCGCATCTCGAGGATATGCCGCTGATCCGTATCAGCCCGCAGGCCGGCAATAGGGCCCTGATCGACGACGCGCTTGGCCATCGCCGCGATAAGCTGAACTGGCGCTATGAGGTGCAGCATCTGCAGACGGCGGTAGGTATGGTGTTCGAGAAGCTCGGCATCGCCGTGGTGCCCAGTATCGCAGTGGCGACGCAGGGAACGGCAGGCTTGATCGCCGTTCCGCTGCGTAATCCCAGCGTCAGCCGCACGGTGGGCATCATTGTCAAGCGTGGACAGCCAGTCAGCAAGCCGGCGCAGGCGCTGATCGACCTGACCCGCAAATACTTCCAGGCTGCGGGATAATCGACTCGGCAGGATATATGCAGGAAACTGCACGATTATCCCAGATTTCTCATTTGTTTCATATATCGGAATTGGTTACTGCGGGAGCAGAACGGTCCATAGCCCTGTCGCGATGACGTGACGGCCACGGGTACCGACATAAAAACGGCAAGGGTGGACGCATCAGGCGTCTTCAATCCATCATGACGCTCCGCTTCCCGACCAGGCTCAAGCATCTGCTGAGCGCCGCGCATTTGGCGCTCGGTGCGATATTCCTCACGAACGCGGTACCTGTGGCGCAGGCCCAGTCCGGCTATCCGACCAAGCCCATTCGCGTGATTGTGCCGTTCGCGGCCGGTGGCGTCGCCGACATCACGATCCGCATCGTGGCCGAGAAGCTCGGCGACAATCTCGGCCAGCGTCTCGTGATCGAGAACATGCCGGGCGCGGGCGGAGTCGTTGCGGCGCGCGCAGTACTGTCGTCGCAGCCGGATGGCTATACGCTGGCGCTGCTCAGCAACGGCACCGCCGTCAGCGTACCGCTGTTCAAGAGCTTGCCATTCGATCCCGTGAAGAACTTTGCGCCGATCTCCAGCATCGGCTTCTTCGATTTCATCGTCGGCACCAATACGAATTCGCAGCACAAGACGCTAGCTGACGTCATCAAGTTCGCGCGCGACAATCCGGGAAAATTGAATGTCGGCACCATCAGTGTCGGCAGCACCCAGAACCTGTCGGCCGAATTGCTCAAATCCACGGCCGGGATCAACTTCCAGATCGTGCCCTATCGCGGAACGCCGGAAGTCATTGTCGGGCTGCTGCGCGAAGACATCGATGTGATGATCGACAACTATGTCGGGATGAAATCCGCGCTGCAGGATGGCAAGATGCGTCCAGTCGGGACCACGGGCGAATCCCGTTCGGTGATCCTGAAAGACGTGCCGACGATGATCGAGGGGGGCGTGAAGGGCTATGACGTGGTGTCATGGAATGCGCTATTCGCACCGTCAGGTACGCCGCCCGAAGCGATTGCGCGGTTGAATGCGGGCCTGCGCGAAGTATTGGCGATGCCCGATGTGAAGCAGAAGCTGCTCGATCTCGGCATCGAGGCAAAAGCCAGTTCGCCCGAGGAACTGAAGGCCCGCCTGGTTGACGATATCGCGAAGTGGACCGCCGTGATCGACAAGGCAGGAATTCCAAAACAATGACGAAACCCACCGTTCCCGGTCCCGATCCGCACACCAAGACGCCGAAGTTCAAGCTGCCGCCGCTGGCCTGTGATGCGCATACGCATATTTTCGGGCCCGGCGCCAAATATCCCTATGTCGGTTCCTACATTCCGCCGGACGCGCCGCTGGAAGATTTTCAGGCGCTGCACAAGAAGCTCGGCATCGGCCGTGCCGTTATCGTCAATGCCAGCGTGCACGGGACGGACAACCGCGTGGCGCTCGATGCGATTGCGGTGAGCGGCGGGCGTTACCGCGCGGTGGCCAATATCGATGGCACGATCACGGAGAAGGGCCTGCGCGAACTGCATGAAGGCGGCTTCCGCGGTTGCCGCTTCAACTTCGTGCGACATCTCGGTGGCACGCCGGACATGAAGGTGTTTCACCGCATCATCGATATGATCGCGCCGATGAACTGGCATGTCGACCTGCATTTCGATGCGGTCGATCTGCCTGATTATGCCGACCTGCTGGCAAAGCTGCCGGTGATCTACACTATCGATCACATGGGGCGCGTGAAGGCTGCGGATGGCCTCGAACAGAAGCCGTTCCAGACGCTGATCGACTTGATGCAGCGCGACGAGAAATGCTGGGTGAAAGTCTCCGGCTGCGAGCGCGTCACCTCGATGGGGCCGCCATTCACCGACGCGGTGCCATTCGCGAAGAAAATCTGCGAGACTGCGCCGGATCGCGTGATCTGGGGGACCGACTGGCCGCACCCCAACGTCAAGGCGATGCCCAATGACGGCGATCTCGTCGATCTGATCCCGCTATTTGCGCCGGATGCAGAGATTCAGCAGAAGATCCTCGTCGACAATCCCGCGCGATTGTTTGAATTCGACACTTAAGCGACGCGAAAATCCGAAGGAACATCCGATGTCCAAAGCCAAGACCGGCCTCGTCGTCTCAGCCCATCCCGGCGATTTCGTCTGGCGCGCCGGCGGCGCCATCGCGCTGCATGCCAAGAAGGGCTATCGCGTGAAGATCGTCTGTCTCGCATATGGCGAACGCGGCGAGTCGCAATTTGCCTGGAAGCAGGCGGGTATGACGCTCGACAAGGTCAAGGCGGGACGGAAAGACGAAGCCGAGCGTGCGGCGGCGTCGCTCGGCGCCGAGATCGAATTTTTCGATGCCGGCGATTATCCGTTGCATCTGACCGAAGCGCATAAAGAACGGCTGATCGATATCTATCGGGAGCTCAATCCGAGTTTCGTGCTGACGCATTCGCTCGAAGATCCTTACAATGTCGATCATCCCGCAGCGACCGCCGCCGCGCAGGAGGCCCGCATCATCGCGCAGGCGATGGGGCACAAGCCTGAAGCGGAATATAGCTACTCGGCGCCGCCGGTGTTCCTGTTCGAGCCGCATCAGCCCGAGATGTGCAATTTCAAGCCCCAGGTGATCCTCAACATCGACGAGGTCTGGGACATCAAGCGCAAGACGTTCGAAATTCTCGCTGCGCAAAAGCACCTCTGGGCCTATTACGAGCGCGTGGCCTTGCAGCGCGGCATGCAGGGCGGCCGCAACACCGGCGCGGCCATGACCTATGGGGAAGCCTATCAGCGCCTGTTCCCGATGACCGTGGAGACACTGGCATGAAACCCGTCGTCGTCAGGAATATTCAACGCGCGGATGCCGACGTCGTACAGCGGCTCGGTGCGCTCGGCGTCTCCACGGTGCACGAGGCCTATGGCCGCTTTGGCCTGATGAAGACCTATATGCGCCCGGTGTGGTCCGGCGCGGAGGCTGCCGGCACCGCGGTCACGGTGCTGGCACAGCCCGGCGACAATTGGATGCTGCATGTGGCCATCGAGCAGTGCAAACCCGGCGACATGCTGGTGGTGGCCTGCACGGCTGATAACACCGACGGCATGTTCGGCGATCTGCTCGCGACGTCGCTGAAGGCGCGCGGTGGCGTCGGTCTGATCATCGATGCCGGCTGCCGCGATATCAAGACGCTCCGCGAGATGGGCTTTCCGGTGTGGTCGCGCGCGATCTCCGCGAAGGGGACGGTCAAGGCGACGCTCGGCGCGGTGAACGTGCCGGTGGTCTGCGCCGGCGCGCAGGTGACGCCGGGTGATGTCATCGTCGCGGATGAAGACGGCGTCGTGGTGATCCCGCGCAAACATGCTGCGGAGGTTGCGGTGAAGGGCGAGAAGCGTTTTGCCGAAGAAGACGCCAAGCGCCAGAAGCTGGCTTCCGGTATTCTCGGCCTCGACATGTACAATATGCGGGAGCCGCTCGCCAAAGCGGGTCTGGTTTACGTCGACGATCCCGATTAGGCCTGAGCGGCGAGGAGGCTGGCATGCGGCTCCGTATTCTGCTCGGCGATCATCCGCATACGGCTGCGCTGAAATCCGGCGCGATCACATCTGATCTCGTCGAACTGGACTTTGCCGTGTACACGCCGACCAACAAGGGCTTCAAGCCCATGGTGCGCGACGGGGCCTTTGACGTCGCCGAAATGGCCATCGTCACCTATCTGATGGCTAGGAGTTACGACAAGCCGATGGTGCTGCTGCCTGATGTGATGATGGCGCGGCATCAGTTTGGCTTCGCGGTCACGAACCCCGGGGCTGGTATTGCCGGACCTAAGGATCTTGAAGGCAAGCGCGTCGGTATTCGATCGTTTACGACGACAACGGGCGCGTGGCTGCGCGGCATGCTCGCCAATGACTACGGCGTCAATCTCGATGCGATCGAATGGATCACCTTCGAGGAGCCGCATGTCGCTGAATATGTCGACAGCACCACCAAGGCACCTGCCGGCAAGGCGATCATGCAGATGCTGTTCGATGGCGACCTGGACGCCGTGCTCGGCGAGAAGAGCGACGATCCACGGGTGGCGCAGTTGTTCCCAGACGTGGCCGCTGCAGAGAAAGCCTGGCTTGCCAGGCATGGTGTGGTGCCGATCAACCACATGGTGGTCGTCAGCAAGCAATTGTCCGATACGCGCCCCGATGTGGTGCGCGAGATGCAGCGGATGCTGGAAACGAGCAGGGCGGCTGCTACGGGCAAGAGCCTGTCTTTCGATGCGGATGCCATGAATCGTTCGCTGGCTCTCATTACAGACTATTCTGCGCAGCAGGGGCTGATCCCGCGCAGGTTCAGCGTTGATGAGCTGTTCGACGACGTGACGCGCGCGTTGCGATAGCGCGCCGTCGCCCTCATCCTGAGGAGCGGTCGTCTTCGACCGCGTCTCGAAGGATGAGCGCCCAATTCCTCATGGTTCGAGACGCGCGAAGACGCGCTCCTCACCATGAGGGGATCGAGTAAGCTCGACTAGAATACTGGAGGAAACGACCAATGACTCCCGAACCCATTTTCGATCTCGCCCATCTCGGTCATCTCGAATTGCTGACGCCGAAGCCGGACGAGAGCCTGAAATTCTTCGTCGACGTCATGGGCATGACCGTGTCGGGCCGGCAAGGCGAGTCGGTCTATCTGCGCGGCTGGGACGACTATGAGCGCTATTCGCTGAAGCTGACGGCGTCGAACACATCGGGTATGGAGCATATGGCGCTGCGGGCCCGCAGCCCACAGGCGCTGGAGCGTCGTGTCGCGGCACTGAAAGGCTCTGGCTACGATATCGGCTGGACCGACGGCGATCTCGGCCATGGGCCGGCATTTCGCTGCCGCGATCCCGACGGACATATCGTCGAACTCTATTACGAGACCGAATGGTACGAGGCGCCGCCAGAACTCAAGCCGGCGCTTAAAAATCAGGCGCAGCGCTATCCGGCGCGCGGCATCAATGTGCGGCGGCTCGATCACCTCAATTGCCTCGCGGTGGACATCAAGGCCAATCGCGAGTTTTTCGAGCACTATATGGGGCTCCGGCTGACCGAGCAGATCGTGCTCAATGACGGCACGGAAGCGGCGATGTGGATGACCATGTCGAACAAGAGCTACGACTTCGCCTATTCGCGCGATCACTCCGGCACCAAGGGGCGCTTTCACCACGTCACATACGCGCTCGACAGCCGCGAAGACATTCTGCGCGCGGCTGATATCTTTCTGGAAAACGGCGTCTTCATCGAGACCGGCCCGCACAAGCATGCGATCCAGCAGACCTTCTTCCTCTATGTCTATGAGCCCGGCGGCAACCGCGTCGAAGTCGCCAATGCCGGCGCACGGCTGATCCTGGCGCCGGACTGGAAGCCCATCGTCTGGACCGAGGAGGAGCGCAAGAAGGGTCAGGCCTGGGGCCTCAAGACCATCGAGTCGTTCCACACCCATGGAACGCCGCCGGTGCCCCACAAGTAGCAAGCCCCTCTGCCGGGATTGGTACGCGTCTTGCTTTGTTGACGTCAGGTTGTTTCTGACGTGGGGGCGAGCATGACTAACTCTGAGTTGCGGGCAGACATCCACAGTATCGAACCGATCCCCGATGCCGACCGGGATTCCACCGGGCCGCAGCAGATGTGGATCTGGGCCGGCGCCAATATCGCGCCGGTGAACTGGGCGCTCGGCGCGCTTGGTATCATTCTCAAGCTCGGTCTGTGGGAAACCATCGCGGTCATCGTCATCGGCAATGCGGCGGGCTCCGCGATCTTCGCGGCCTTCACGGTCATGGGCCACAAGACCGGCGTCAACCAGATGGTCCTCGCGCGCTCGGCCTTCGGGCGCCGCGGCGCCTATTTGCCGAGCCTGTTGATGTTCCTGATGACGCTCGGCTGGATCGGCGTGAACACCTATTTCCCGGTCAAGATCTCGATGGCCATTCTCGGCCAGTTCGGCATCGCCGATAGCTGGTTCGCCAATCTAGTCGTGATCACCATCGTGATGGTCACGCAGGTGGTGATCGGCACCTATGGTTTCTATGCGATCCGCACCTTCGAGAAATACACCGTGCCGGTCACGGTGGTGATCATGGTGCTGATGAGCGTGCTGGCCTGGAGCCAGCCCGGTGTCGTCAACTGGAATCACACCACGTCGCTGCCGCCGGGGCCGCATCTGGCGATGCTGTCGCTGCTGATGACCGCCGTCGGCGTGGGCTGGGGCATTTCGTGGGTGACTTGGGCGTCGGACTATTCGCGCTTCGTGCCGCGCTCGACATCATCGAAAGCCGTGTTCTGGTACAGCTATGTCGGCATGTTCGTGCCGTCGGTGTGGCTAGCTATTCTCGGTGCCACCATCGCGTCGGTGACGCTCGACACCGATCCCGCCAAGATGGTCTCGGCCGTGTTCGGCGGCGTCGCCAGCATTCTGGTGCTGCTGCTGGTGCTGCACGGGCCGATCGCCACCAATATCCTCAACGTCTACTCGTCGGCGCTCGCGGCGCTGAGCATGGGCGTCCGCTTCTCGCGGACGATGCTGGCGCTGATCGTTGGCGTCGCCGGCTATGCGGTGACGGTGTATTTCATCTTCGCGCCGTCCTTTGCCAAGGCCTTCGACAACTGGCTGATCAGCCTGCTGATGTGGATGAGCCCCTATGCCGGCGTGGTGTTGGCCGATTTCTTCGTCAGGCGGAAGAGCCAGATCGATATCGCCGAACTCTACAAGTCGCCGGAGACCAGCATCTATGGCGATATCAACTGGAGCGGCATGATCGCGTTCTTCGCCGGACTGATCGCCACCTGGCTGTTCCAGGATGGCCTGGTGCCTGCGTTGCAGGGGCCGATCTCGATCAACCTTCTCGGCGGCGCGGATCTGAGCTGGCTGGCGGGCATCGTCGTGGGCGGCGGTGTCTATCTGGCGCTCAGCAGGCGCCTGGCGCCGGAGCCGATGGCCATCCCGGTCGGTGGACCGGGCGAATAGGGCGAGGCGACCGGGCAGGCCGCGCCTTGTGTGGCCTGCCCATTGCCAGTGGTGTCAATGAGCTGTCATTTCCGTCCAGAGGCCTTGCGCTTTGTCCGGCGGACGGGCTAGAACGCGCCCGAACGAGATGAGCATCTCTGTTCCGACCGATTCCAGACTGGATTTTCCTGTAAGTCTCTGAATCGTTTGGGGAATGGTGTAACGGTAGCACAACAGACTCTGACTCTGTTTGTCTAGGTTCGAATCCTAGTTCCCCAGCCACACTCGAATTTCCCTTCGTAGATCAAAGACTTCTAACCCGCAGCCGTTTCGAGAAAATCCGGTGGTCCACAACAATGGCCCATACGAGGCCCGAATAGCGTCCGGGCATTACCTGCGACGGCGTGGCTATAGATGGCTTTTGGCTTCCGATGGCCTGCGGCGCTTGCCGCTTGCCATGTCTCTGGCCCAGAGAATCAACGTTCATCGGCGCCCGGCAGCAAGTCGTCGATCCGCCCCGTGATTCGATAGGCAATGAGCCCGAACCATTCGCGCACCGCAATGTCGGTCCGCGACAGCCCGTCGAGGGCGAGGGTGGTGAAGGAAAGTGCGTCGCGCCGACCGCCGACCCACCAGTCGACCGGATAAGCCTCGACCGGAAATCCGGCTTTGCGAAACAAGCCAATCGATCGCGGCATATGGAACGCTGATGTCACCAGAACCCAGCGCTCGCCCGCCTTCGGCGCCACGAGCGCTTTGGTGAATTCGGCGTTCTCATGCGTGTTGCGCGATTGCCGCTCCATGAGCAACCGCGATCTGTCGACTCCAAGGCTCTCGAAGATCGCGGCGGCGTAATCGGCCTCTCTGGCATCCGACACCAGCCTCGGACTGCCGCCGGTAAACACCACACGTGCATTCGGATATTGTCGCGCCAGCGCTGCGGCTGCGATGATGCGGTCGGGCGAGCGACGGACGACCGGCGTGTCACGCGCAAGTGAAACATCGGCATCGATCGAGCCGCCGAGCACGATGATGCCGTCAGGCGCACGCTGTCCCGGATCCCAGGGCGGGAAGCGCGATTCAAGCGGATAGAGCAGCAATCTTCCAGCCGGCGAAAACGCGGCCACCACAAGCAGCACGGCGGCTGTGATCATAAGCCCGCGGCCAAGCGAAGAAAGTCGTGTTGCCGAAAGGATCGCGCCGAGCACACCGAGGCCGATCAGGAAATTGACCGGCGCAAGTGCGTTGCCAAGAGTCTTGGACAATATAAAAAACAACGTAAGGCCTCAGCCTCGTTGATACCAAGAGCGCCATAGCAGCAAACGGCCAACGAAGCCATCGTCACGAATCGTTAGCTCGCCGGACAGGGTGCCGGATCGCCGCGGCCCCGTTCATGAGAACTTGAAAAGCGGGACAGGCAAATACCACGCAGCCTCGAAGTGGCCGAAGTCAGAGCGAGGTCTGCGTCGTCGGATGACCACGCAGCCGGTGGGGCGCCGCATCGCCAAAATGCGTAAGGTGCGCTGCCGAAAACAACTGCATTGCCGCTATCGGCCCATCTACCTCATTGTGACTACCGCCATTGCCACATGGACAGGGCATGGTTCTGTCCGGTGCATGGTCACGCCGCATGCAACAGTTATCGCGCAACGTCCAGGCAGGGTGACCGCAATGAGCGAAGTGATCAACGTCGCCAAAGCTTACGATAAGGGACGCACGCTATTTATGGGAATAGAGCTGCTGGTTGCACCCGGTGCGCTCGTGCCCCGGCCGGAAACCGAATTGCTTTGCGCGAGCGCTGTCGATGCTCTGCGTCAGTTGAACGTGCCGGAACCGCGGGTGATCGACATGTGCTGCGGCGCAGGCAATCTGGCATGCGCCATCGCTCTCAAGATCCCCGACGCACGCGTCTGGGCGAGCGACCTAACCGATGGATGTGTTACTGTCGCACGTCGCAATGTCGCCTATCACGGACTCACGCAACGCATGTCGGTGCTTCAGGGCGATCTGTTCGACGCTTTTTCAGATCTGTCGCTGGATGGGACCATCGACCTGATCGTCTGCAACCCACCCTATATCTCGGAAACGCGACTCAAAGGCGATCGTGCCCCCTTGCTCGAACTCGAACCACGTGAGGCATTCGCAGCCGGTCCTTACGGACTTAGCATCCATATGCGGGTTACGAAGGACGCAGTCCGACATTTGCGGCCGGGCGGCATCCTCTTGTTCGAGGTCGGCTCCGGTCAGGAGCGGCAGGTGACAACCCTTCTTGAGCGCAACAAGAGCTACGAGAGCATCAGCGTGGTAACGAACGAAACGGGCGAAGGCCGCGTCGTTATGGGATACCGCAAAGGTGCAAGCTCCTGAACCGCTGCGGTGGCGTTCGAGGCACGGTCTGGACGCTGCAGACAAACATCAGCTCTTCTTGCTCATGACGAAGCGTGCAATTCCCTCGATGGAATCGAGGTTCTCAGGCAAGAGCTCGCTGTCTTCGACCGTGATGCCGAAGGTCTCCTCGATGAACCCGATGACCTCGAGCACTCCCGTCGAGTCGATGATGCCTTGATCGAGCAGCGATGTGCCGACCTCAAGCGAGTTGGCTTCAGCAATGTAGAAGTTCGACAGCAAGAAATCGCGAACTTGCCTTCGATAGGTCTCGAGTGGTTCCCTGACTAGCAACATGTTTCAACTCCAATGCGTAAAGAAAAGTCACGATCGGATCATTCGGAAATCGACTCCTGCAGTGCTCTCTTGTTGAGTTTTGCTGTATTCGTTCGCGGCAGGCTAGGCACGATCACAATACACTTCGGCACCATGAAGCTTTCGAGGCGTCGCTGGCACTCTTTTTGAATCTGCTTCTCGCTCAGTGTTATGTCCTGCTCGATAACGACAAACGCCTTGACCGCCTGTCCGAGGAGCTCATCGGGAATGCCGATGACCGCGGCTTCCCTCACGCCCGCAATATCCATCAGTACGTTCTCCACTTCCTTGGGAGCGATCTTCTCGCCTCGGGACTTTATGATCTCGTCGCTGCGGCCAACGAAGTAGAGGTAACCTTCCGCGTCCATCCGGCAGTAGTCACCGGTGTACAGAACCTGCTCGCCTGGCAGCGGACCAGCCTTGAGTTTTCTGGCCGTGGCCTCTGGCTTGCCCCAATAGCCTCGCATCACCGTCGCGCCGCGAATGACAAGCTGGCCGACCACGTCGGGGCCCACGCGTCTGTCGCGCTCGTCGAGAATCCACATCTCGGTATTCGGGATGGCGATCCCTACGCTCAGCGGCTTTCGATCGATATCCTCCGGGGGCAGAAAGGTGCAGCGCTTGCATTCAGTGAGGCCGTACATGGAATAAATGCGCGCTTCCGGGAACAGATCCTGCAGCAGACGGATGTGCTTCATCGGCAGTGCAGCTCCGGTGTTCGTGACATAGCGGATACTCGAGAGATCGTGCTCCTTGATCGACTTGAGCCCCGACAGTGTCGAGAAGATCGTCGGCACGCCGGGCAGGCCGGTCACCCGCTCCTCGGCGATGAGCCCGAGAATCTGTGCTGGAAAAGCGAATGACCGTTCGAGGACCAGCCGCGCTCCCGTGCGAAACGCCATGATCATTTGATACAGGCCGTAATCGAAGGCGAGCGGCAGGACATTCAAAATGACCTCGTCTTCGCGTAGCGCGAGATATGAGGCGATCGACGTGCACGCGGCCAGCATGTTCCGGTGCGTCAGCATCACGCCTTTGGGATCGCCCGTCGATCCAGAGGTGTACACGATGGCCGCAAGATCGATATCGATGGAGCTGCGCGCGGGAGCTACGTCGTGGCCGGCGGCGCCTGCCTCGCTCCAGCGTACCGCATGGGGCAGCCCCGTCAGCTCGGCGTCGTCGATGGGCCCGGAAACGATCACCCGCCGCAATGACGGGCATGCCTGCGCGGGCTCCTTGAATATAGGCAAGAGATGCTTGTCGGTGATAAGTGCCGACGGTTGGCAATCATTGAGCAGGTAGCCAAGCTTGTCGCGCTTGGTGAGCGGATTGACGATGCACACCACGGCATTCGCCTTCAGCACGGCCCAGAAACTGACGACGGTCTCCACAGTGTTGTCGGCAAAGATAATCACCCGATCGCCACGTCCGACTCCGCTCGTGACCAGATAATTCGCGATTGCGTTGGAGCGCGCGTCGAGCTCACCATAGCTGATGCGATGCTTGCCGCACACCAGCGCCACCTTTTCACCGAGATGACGGGCGGAGTGGATGAGGTAATCATGCAGGAGGGGTACGGGACCATGCATCAGGAAAGGGCCCCCTCAACCCGGTGCTCGCGATCGATATCGACGGTCAGCTCCAGAGCGTGGCGCCCACCAGGACGGCTTGCGATGAACTGTTGATGCAGGAGCTGGGTCGATAGCACGCCGACCAGCGCCATGTTGTCGGAGTTCGAGAGATCGCCGTTGCCGGTTGCGGCCTGTGTCCGGCACTTGCTCCGCAGGCGCGCGACCGCGTCGGGATCGAAGACGTTTGCTTCGCGAATAGCCGTTTCCGAAAGCGCGTCGTCGATATAGGTGGGCGTATCGCGGCCAACGAAACATAGAGCGTCGGGCGCGCGGAACGGCTGCTTCTTGCGGGCGATGATGTCCGACGGCACGATCGGCTCTGCGACGCGCTTCAGAACGTGCTTCTCGTCAAGGACGCGGAGCTTGTAGGCGGGCGGCAGCGAATTCGCCAGCGCGACCACATCCTCGTCAAGGAAAGGAAAGCGTCCTTCAACTGAATGAGCCATGAGCATTCGGTCGCCCTGAGAAGACAGGAGATATCCCGACAGCAGTGTTTTGATTTCCAGATATTCATCCTGCGCGAGGGAGCTCCATTGCGTGAATTCCGGAGGCAGACTGGCGATCAAGTCGGAAACCGCATCGTGCCTCGCCGACTCCGCGCACATGTCGCTGGAGAACAGTCGTTTGATGCCGCTGGTCGTTCGCCAGCGGGTGTCATGCGCGAAGCCCGGCGCGGCGTGCTCCGACAGATTGCGCCCAAAAAACTGCCGGGCCATTGCCTGCTGCCGTACCGGCGAGCGTGTGAGATAAGGGTAGAGACGCTCAAGCAGTCGCGCGCGGCGTGTCGAAGTGGGTTGCCGGCCCCAGAACCGGCGGACCTTGCCTTCGCGAAAGAGATCGTAACCGGCAAACATTTCGTCGGCGCCTTCGCCGGACAGCACAACCTTGACGCCGCAGGCGCGCACCAGGCGCGACAGCAGGAACAACGGCGCTGGCGCGGTTCTCAAGATCGGGCGCTCGGTATGGTAGATGACCTGCGGAAAAATCTCGGCGATGTCACTGCGCGAAACCACCACTTCATGGTGCTCACTCCCGGTGACACGGGCAACCAGTCGCTGGAAGTCGGTCTCATCATATTCAGCGTCAGCAAAACGCAGTGAGAAAGTTTGGAAGCGTTCGCCGGCAAAGTGGCATCCCATTGCCGCAATAAGCGAACTGTCGAGCCCGCCGGACAAATAGCTGCCGACGCTTACGTCGGAGCGTACCATTCGAAGCGACGTCGCGGATTCCAAAGCGCTACGCACCTGCTTCACGGCATCGTCGAGTGAACCAGCAAACTGGCCGTCGCGCGAACTGGACAATTGGGGATATCGCGGCTTCCAGAACGCTTTCTCGCGAATGTCGCCGTTTTCATAAATGCGGAAATGTCCCGGGATGAGTTCCTTGATCCCTTGGAACACGCTCTGCGGCGGCACAACGGTCCAGAGAGTGAATGTCTGATCGATGCCGACTGGATCGAAGGTGCGGGGAATCACTGCATCCGCCGCGAAGATGGCCTTCACTTCGCTGGCGAAATACAGTCGACCTTCGCGCTCGCAGAAATGCAAAGGGCAAATGCCGGTGCGATCGCGCGCCAACACCAGACGACGGGCTACCGAGTCCCAGATCGCGAGCGCCCACTGTCCGGTCATCCGCTCGAAGGCGTTCTCGCCCCAGGCCCGATAGGCGTTGACGATGACCTCCGTGTCGCTGCGGGTCCGGAACCTGTAACCAAGCCTGATCAGCTTCTCACGCAACTCAACGTAGTTGAAGATTTCGCCGTTGAACACGATCCACGTCGTGCCGCTCGCGTCCGCGAGAGGCTGCTGACCGCTCGAAATGTCGATGATGGACAAACGGGCATGTGCCAATCCCGCGCGTTCGTCCCGGTATAGGCCGCGCTCGTCCGGGCCGCGATGGGCGAGCGCGCCGAGCATGCGCATCAAGGCTTCGCGAGAGGGGGGCCCTGCGGCGGCGCTTACTGACACTATGCCCGCGACACCGCACATGCAGGTTAGTCCTCGAATACTTGAGTGACGAGCAGGGGTCGTGCGTGGAGGTAGCGCGTGACACGACGCTTGGCGTCAATATCCCTGAATACCAAATCGACCTGGGCTGCTGTCAGTCCGATAGCCTCTGCGACTTCGTCTGACGGAATCCCGTGATTCACCGCGTAAAGGCACAGATCCATCTGGTGATAAGGCAGCGCAAAATAGAACTCCTCCTGGCTCTGCGGCATCGAGAACGTATCCGTGGTCGGTGGCCTGCGCTGGATCTCCTCCTCGACCTCAAGATATTCCGCGAGCTGATAGACCTGTGTCTTGTAGAGATGGGCGATCGGCATCACGTCCGCAATTCCGTCGCCCTGCTTGACGAAAAAGCCCAGGTCGTGCTCGAGACGGTTCGGTGTGCCGGCGACCGCGTATCGGAGGCGATCGGCGTGGTAGTACTCCGTCATCTTGCGAACGCGCTGCTTGAAATTGGTCGCGGCGACGATCTGGCGATAGGCGTTTGACGAAAGACGAACGGTGCGGGTGCTGCCGTCGCGGCTCTGAACCGTGAGACGGGTGATATTCAATCCGTTGCTCGCGAGAACCGACGGTAGCACCAGCTTGCATTTCCAGCCCTCGTCATATTCGGGAACGACGGTCCGGATTGCCTCGATCTGCCGGCGATAGGCGCCGAGCCCTTCGAGGGCGGGCGATATGTCTTCCAACACCGTGTCGATGCCAAGCTGTGCTGCCCAGCTGCGGCCGAGCCTCAGTGAATCGTCCGAGGAATGGTGCTCGGGCATGAAGATGCCCAGGACCTTGTCGTTGCCGAATGCACGCACGCACAGCGCCGCGACGACGGAACTGTCGATGCCACCGGAAAGACCAACGACGGCGCCGCGGCGCCCCAACACGCCCAGGACCTGCTCGCGTAACGTCTGGACAATCCTCTCGACTTCGGCCGCGGGATCGAGCGCCAATACGTTATTGTCGAACTCCCGCGCAGTCGGAATGTGCGCAGCAAGTGTCATGACAGCGCTTTCGGCTTGCAAAATTCGGCCGGCATGTAGGTTTGCACGACCGCACTCTCGACCAAGGGAAGGTTGGTGGCGAGGTAGGGCTCGACGACGAGCTCGATATGCGTGCCTGCGATGGGGATCACATCCAGGCTCGCGAGGGCGCAATCCCAGCCAAGCGCGTGCGGTGCTCCATCTCGGTTGCAGCGAAACAGTGTAGCCCCGATCGGCAAAGACGGTTTGGGCGACGCCAGCCATCGGTAGAAAGCTCGTGACCGCAACACCTCTTGCAGTTCAAGCCTAATTCGGAAGCTGGTGGCGTTGAACTTCCCCCGCGTATAGCGACCAAGCATCCAGGTAAGGGATGCCTCGCCACCGATTGCAGCCGTAACCTTCGCGAGTGCTCGGCAGGCTATCCGCGAAATGTTCACGCGATTGGCGCGGAGCCGCCGCAACGTTCGGGCGAGCGTCTCCCGGTAATCGCGGCCCTCGTTGATAATCGCTGTATCGAGAATCCCCAGGAACTTGATGGACCGCCGTGCTTCCAGCAGCCGCGCCGCAACTTCGAATGCCACCACACCACCAAGGGAATGGCCGAGAAGGCGAACATGTCCGACGGGTTGGCTCCGGCGGATTTGCTCCACCGCGGCATCTGCCATAGAGGCGACCGTATTGTTTCCGGCGAGGATGCTCCCCAGGTCGGGGTATTTGATCGGGACGACCCGGGCGATCTTGCCGAGCCCCGCTGCAAAAGCGGCCATGCTCGGACCGTAACCGAGGGATCCTGGCAACAGGAACAGGATTGGACGTAGATCAGCTTGCACGCCCAAGGCTTTGGCGGTTGCCTTCCCGGATACGATCGCCTTGACCATATCCGCGGCTGTCATATCGAGTGCGAAGTGTCCGACCGATAACTCAAGGCCGGTGGCGCTCTCTATTTCCTGAATGCACCGCTGCAGCCTTGATAAATCGTCGGCTTCCTCCGAGGTTCCAGGCATGTCGGGGGTGTTGAAACTCGTGGACTGGGCATCCCGCACGATTTGATAGATCGTCGGCTCGCGTCCCTGCGCCCATGAGGGCCGCAGCCTCTGGTTGACGAACGGATCGGCCGGTCGTTCCACCACTTCTGGTTGGAGATAAGTCCGAGCCATAGGTCACCTGCCGAGCCTAAAGCTTGTTATCGCCGGGCATGGAAATTTCGACATCCTGCGTTTGAAGGACGTCGCCGACAGATGGGACAACGGTGTGCCATTATGTCGCGGTGGCGCTGCCGCTGAGCTTCATTGATTTCCGCGATCATCTCGGGTTGGCACGGCGGGATTGCTGCTCATTCTCACGAGCACGCGATGATCGAGGCGGCTTGGTTCCGTGTTGCTGGAAAGTGGCAAGCCAGGCGCTGCGCTGAACACCAGCTCGATATGAATGCCCAGCGCTGTGATGACGACTGGGTGCAGTATGTCGTCCGGAACATGTTCAGAAAGGTGCTTGGGGGCCGCACCTTCACCATTACCGGCGCGCTCCAAGCTGAGGCGAAGGAACTCTCTGAAAGCTGTCGGGCGATCATCAGGAGCGCTGCAGCGTAGTACCGCGTAGTAAAAGTTGTGGAACGGAACAAGACAACCGGACTTGAGTCGATGACTTCACCCGCGGAGGTATCGATGTGAGAGCAACGAAACTACCAGCAGTCGATCTATTGCTGTGCCGTCGTTGCGGGGCGGCACGCACTCTTATCAAGATTGTGGCGCAGCCTAGAGCCAGCCTGCCCGGCGATCGGAGGACGTTCCGGTGTCCCAGCTGCATGTCGTCCCAGACCTATCAAATCAACCGGCACGGGGCGCAGCTACTATCTTCAGATGAGGATGCAGTTGGGCGGCTATAATCTGATTGTGAGATAAATACCCGGACCGGATTGCTCCTGGTTCCGCAGCCGGCACGTTCAGTCGTGCTCGCACGTCGCTTCGTTTCTCGCGCTGAGCGTTGGATAAACTCCAGGTCAGCAACGTTAGTCGCCGGAACCAAAAGTTGCATTTTTGATTCGCTGCTTTACCCAGAGGCACGATGTCGCCGCTGCCCTACGCCGGCGCGCGTCCACAAGTAGTGAAGTTGTGGTTGTCAACCTCAGATGACTGTCGTTAACTGGCTGATATTGCAGGACATCGAAAAAGAGAGCTTCGGTTCATTTTGTTCAGTCAGAATGTCACACCTTTACCAACGGTTTACATAATACCTACAAATTGCAGGAGCGGGACTTGATAACAAGAAAGTCATCGACCCCCGTGTTCGCCGCTTTGCCATTGCACCTCTGCTGACTGCTTCATTTCCACGACACCCCGCACATTGCGGACCAACGGTCGAAAACCGAGGGACCCTTCGTCATGCTCGCCAGCCTGTCTATTCGCGCCAAGATCACCATTGTTCTTTCATTTTTGCTGCTTGCGATGACGGGTCTGGGCTTGCTCGCGGTCCGGAAGATGCAGGCGATCAACGCCAATGCGGTGGATATTCAGACCAGCTGGCTGCCAAGCGTGCGTCTCCTCGGCGATCTGCGCTCCGGCGTCATCACCTATCGCAACGTGATCCGTCAGCACATGCTGTCCGAGACGTTGGAGGAGAAGCTGGCCAATGAGAAAACGCTCGAGATGGTGGTGGCGAGCAACACCGCTATCCGCGCGAAGTATGAGAAGCTGATCACCTCGCCGGAGGAGCGCGCGCTCTACGAAGAATGGGGCAAGGTCTGGGACGCCTACAAGAAAGGCACGCTCGAGGTGATGGATCTCTCGCGCAAGAGCGTAGGCAAGATGCCGCAGGAAGCCAATCTGCTGAACAGCAAGACGGTCAATCAGATCGGCCTGAAGGCCGACGAACTTCTCAACAAGGATATCGAGCTTAATCTGCGAGGCTCGGACACGGCGGGCGCCGAAGCCGTCGCTAGTTACGATGCAGCCTTCACGATGGTTGTCGCGATCCTCGTCGTCTCGGCCATGCTTGGTATTGGCATTGGCATCTATCTTGTGCGGGACGTTTCCAGCGGCATCGCATCGATCGTCAAGCCGATGCAGGCGTTGGGCCAGGGCGATCTGACCGCCATCGTGCCGCACCAGGGCATGAAGACCGAGATCGGCACGATGGGAGACGCGCTGCAGGTGTTCAAGCAGGCGCTGATCGACAAGCGCGCGGCGGACGAAGCAGCAGCAGCCGATGCAGAAGCCAAGATCGAGCGCGGTCGCCGCGTCGACAACATCACCCGCGAATTCGAAACGATGATCGGCGAGATCGTCGAGACGGTGTCGTCGGCTTCGACCGAACTGGAAGCCTCTGCCAGCACGCTGACCGCGACCGCCGAACGTTCGCGGGAGCTGACCACGACCGTGGCAGCCGCTTCGGAGGAAGCCTCGACCAATGTGCAGTCGGTTGCGTCCGCGACTGAAGAGATGGCCTCATCGGTGAACGAAATCAGCCGTCAGGTGCAGGAATCGGCAAGCATCGCCAACCAGGCTGTGGATCAGGCACGTCTCACCAACGATCGCGTCAGCGCGTTGGCCAATGCGGCAGCGCGCATCGGTGACGTCGTCGAGCTGATCAACAACATCGCCGGCCAGACCAATCTTCTGGCACTCAATGCAACGATTGAAGCGGCACGCGCCGGCGAAGCCGGTCGTGGCTTCGCGGTGGTCGCATCGGAAGTGAAGGCGCTGGCCGAGCAGACGGCGAAAGCCACCGGCGAGATCTCGACGCAGATTTCTGGCATCCAGGCAGCAACGCAGGAGTCTGTCGGAGCCATCAAGGAGATCGGAGACACCATCGGCCGGATGTCCGAGATCGCGTCGACGATTGCGTCGGCAGTGGAAGAGCAGGGCGCCGCGACGCAGGAAATCTCCCGCAACGTCCAGCAGGCGGCGCAGGGCACCATGCAGGTGTCTGCGAACATCACCGACGTACAGCGCGGCGCCAGCGAGACCGGCTCGGCATCCTCGCAGGTGCTGTCCGCAGCGCAGTCGCTGTCGTCCGACAGCACGCGTTTGAAGGTCGAGGTCAGCAAGTTCCTCAATGCCGTACGTGCAGCCTGACGCTACAAGATAGCGAGACATTGAAGCCGGCGCGAAAGCGCCGGCTTTTTTTATTGTCAATTGACGCCGCCTCCCGCCCACGCGCTTGGTGAGTGTTTTGTTTCGCAGGTTACTGGCTACCGCGTGCAGCGGTTATGTTGCCGCGCTTCTCAACTTTGTGCCCGGCGCAGGAAATCTCGTGCAACGTCTTGCGGTGTCTTGGCGATCTCTTAGTCATTTGCTGCAATCGTGTACTACGTGCTTTTTGCACGGAGCGGCATACAGTCGTCGCTGCAAGTCATTTGGACCGGCGTTGCGTCTTAGAAAGAGACCATGACCCCTATCGATTATGAGTATTTGCAGAAGATCCTGAAAGATCGTTCCGGACTGGTGCTGTCGGCCGACAAGAAGTACCTGCTCGAAAGCAGATTGATGCCGTTGGCGCGCAAGGCCGGTGTCGCCGGGATCAGCGAACTCGTTCAGAAGATGAAAGCTGGCTCCGAGCCGATGATCTCGGATGTGGTGGAAGCCATGACCACCAACGAGACCTTCTTCTTTCGCGACAAGACACCGTTCGAGCATTTTCAGAACTCGGTCATTCCCGACCTGATCAAGGCTCGCGCAGGCAAGCGTAGCCTGCGGATCTGGTGCGCCGCCGGCTCGACCGGGCAGGAGCCATATTCGCTCGCAATGATCATGAAGGAACTCGGCGCCGCGCTGACGGGGTGGCGCGTCGAGATTGTGGCCACGGATCTCTCGCCCGAAGTGCTCGAAAAATCACGCACTGGCGTCTACACCCAGTTCGAGGTGCAGCGCGGCCTGCCGATCCAGTTGCTGGTGAAACACTTCAAGCAGACCGGCACGACGTGGCAGCTCAATGCTGACATCCGCGCGATGGTTCAGTTCAAGCAGTTCAACCTGCTGCAGGACTACGCACATCTCGGCAAGTTCGACGTCATCTTCTGCCGCAATGTGCTGATTTATTTCGATCAGGCGACCAAGACCGAGATCTTCGGCAGACTTGCAAAAGCCAGCGAACCTGACGGCTATCTGTTTCTGGGCGCAGCCGAGACCGTGATCGGTCTCACCGACCGCTATCGGGTTTGCCCCAATCGTCGCGGTGTCTATCTGCCGGTGAGTGCGCAAGCGTCGCCATCGATCGTGCCCGACATGGGTGCCGGACTGAAGACGTCTCCCGCCAGTATGCGGGCGTAGGAGCGGTCATGGCAGAAGAAGCTGTAACGAACGGGCGCGTCATTTTCGGGCGCGGCTACAATGTCTGGATCATGGCCATCGACGGCACGTGGCGACGCAGTTGCGTGTTGAAGGCTGTGTCGAGTCACGACGCCGAGTTGATTCTCGAGACCTCCATCGAGGGCCTTAACCTCAAGGAATTCTTCCTGTTGCTGTCATCGACCGGACTTGCCTATCGCCGCTGCGAGCTGGTCAAGGTGAACGGTGCGCAGATCGATATTCGCTTCCTGAACACCAAAGGTAGCAAGAAGAAATCGCCGGCGAAGAGCGATCACGGCGATATGGCTGACGCCTGATCATCAGTCATCAATCATCAGCGTCTGCGGCGCTTGTGCGTCGGCGAGGCACTCGCGGACAGCTGCGATCAGGGCCGCGGCGGAGAAGGGTTTGCGCAGGCAGCTTGTGGCGCCAAGCTCAATCACCATGCGCAGGAAATCGGGGGCCGGTGCCGTGAATTGCGCGAAGGTATAGCTGGAGATCGCGATCAGCGGCACGCCAGGCCTACGCTGATGAAACGCGCGCACGGATTCGAACCCGCGCATTTGCGGCATGAAGATATCGACGATCATCACATCGAAGCTTGTATCTTCCAGCGCCAATAAACCGATCTCGCCACCATCGGCCAAGACGGTTTCGAAGCCCTCGTGTTCCAGTGTCAGCCTAATGGACATGGACGCGAGCGGGTCGTCGTCGACGACCAGAATGCGTTTCATGGCGGCGCCCCCGCGCGCTGGAGTGAGCCTGCAGTCACCCTCCACGCAACACGCAACCGTAACGCGACGAATCGTCGACGACGCCAAGTGTTTATCCGTTTCGCCGGAGGTGTCTGTCCAGATTTGCACACTTGGGGCATTTCGTTGTTGCCGCATTGCACGCACCGTGTGCATGGTTGGATATGAGCATGATGTTCGAAGAACTGGATTATCGCCCGACGCCTATGGGTGTCCTGACCCTGCGACGTCG
This sequence comes from Tardiphaga sp. 42S5, assembly GCF_034044155.1. Lineage (NCBI taxonomy): Bacteria > Pseudomonadati > Pseudomonadota > Alphaproteobacteria > Hyphomicrobiales > Nitrobacteraceae > Tardiphaga > Tardiphaga sp. 42S5. The sequence continues at coordinate 3,568,392 of NZ_CP139027.1, forward strand.
GCGGAAGCCGGGCACGGACATCGATATCTTTGAGATCAAGCTCGGCGACGAATTTCTGATGTCGAGCGCATTCACGGCTGCCGAGATCGCGCTGGCGGATATCGGCCTGGCGTCACTAACCGGCGGCGGGCTGGATGTTGTCGTTGGCGGCCTCGGTCTGGGCTACACGGCGCAGGCGGCTCTCGCACACCAGAAGGTGGGGGCGCTCGTTGTCATCGACGCGTTGCCTGAAGTGATCGAGTGGCACCAGGCCGGCCTGATCCCGATCGGCAGCGAACTGTCAGCGGACGGGCGCTGCCGTCTCGTCCATGGCGATTTCTTCAAGATGGCGACCTCGACGGGTGGCCATCTCGATCCCGATGCATCCGGTCGTCGCTTCGATGCGATACTGGTCGATATCGACCATGCGCCGGACAACCTGCTGCATCCGAGCCATGCCGTGCTCTATACGGCGGCCGGGCTGCAGCGTCTGTCGGAGCACCTCAAGCCCGGCGGGGTGTTTGCGCTGTGGTCGAACGATCCACCGGATACTGCCTTTACAGCGGTGATGGAAAGTGTGTTCGGCGCGGTGACCGCACATGTCGTGACCTTCGACAATCTGAACGCCGACGAGGAAGTGTCCAACACCGTCTATATCGGCACCAGGATCGAAGAGGCCGCATAGCGCGCCGTTGCGCTATTCGGCGGCCTGTTTCGCCAGCATCTGGTTGTCCGACCGGTTTGCGTCGTCGCGCTTCGATCGTCCCCAGCCCGACATGATGTTGGAAAGCCTGTCGAGATAGACATAGACCACCGGCGTGGTGAAGAGTGTCAGTGCCTGGCTGACGATGAGGCCGCCGACCATCGCGTAGCCGAGCGGCTGGCGGATTTCCGAGCCGGTGCCGGTGCCGAGCATCAACGGCACGCCACCCAGCAGCGCGGCCATAGTCGTCATCATGATCGGGCGGAAACGTAGGAGAGCTGCCTTGCGGATGGCTTCCTCTGGCTCGAGATGCTCGTCGCGCTCGGCAGCAATTGCGAAGTCCACCAGCATGATGCCGTTCTTCTTGACGATGCCGATCAGCAGCACGATGCCGATCAGCGCGATCAGACTGAAATCGAAACCGAACGCCATCAAGATCGCCAGCGCGCCGACGCCCGCAGAGGGCAGGGTGGACAGGATCGTCAGAGGGTGGATGTAGCTCTCATAGAGAATACCGAGGATCAGATAGACCACCACCAGTGCGGCGAGGATCAGGAGCGGCACCGTTGCCAGCGATTGCTGGAACGCTTGCGCCGTGCCCTGGAAGGTGCCGCGCAAGGTCGAAGGCGCGCCGATATCCTGCATGGCATTTTGCACAGCATCGGTCGCCTGTCCGAGCGCAACGCCCTGCGCCAGATTGAAGCTGATCGTGATTGCCGGGAATTGGCCCTGATGGCTGATGGAGAGTGGTCGCACGGGTACCGTCGTCCATTTGGCAAAGGCCGACAGTGGCACCATGTCGCTTGTCGTCGGCGACTTGATATAGATCTTGTCAAGTGAATCGAGCTTGCCCTGCATCTCGGGCAATATCTCGAGAATGACGTGATAGCTGTTCAACTGCGTGAAATACTGCGCGACCTGACGCTGGCCGAACGCATCATACAGCGTGTCGTCGATCAGTTGCGGTTGGATACCGTAGCGCGAGGCGTTGTCGCGATCGATGGTCAGCGTCAGCGTCGTGCCCTTGGTCTGCTGGTCGGTGGCGACGTCGCGTAGACCCGGCAGCGTTTGCATCTTGGCCAGAATCTTCGGGGCCCATTCGTTCAGTTCGGACAGGTTTGCATCCTGTAGCGTGTATTCGAACTGGGTGCGGGTGGCGCGGCCGCCGAGCCGGATATCCTGCGCCGCCTGCATGAACAAGCGTGCGCCCTGAACCTTCTCCAGCTTCGGTCGCAGCCGTGTGATGATCTGTTGCGCATTGGCGGAACGTTCGTCGCGCGGCTTCAGTGTGATGAACATGCGTCCGGTATTGAGCGCGCCGCCGCTGCCGCCGATCGACATGGCGACGCTGGCGACGTCGGGATCAGCCTGCACGATCTTGCCGAGTTCTTCCTGGTGGACCTTCATATCCGCAAAGGAAATATCCTGCGACGCTTCGGAGGAAGCGGTGATCAGGCCGGTGTCCTGCTGCGGGAAGAAGCCCTTCGGGATAATCATGAACAGATAGACCGACAGGACGAGTGTGGCGAAGAACACCATCAGCGTCGTCAGGCGCCAGCGCAGCACGAGGTCGAGGCCGCGCTCATAGGCGCGCAGCAGAGCGTCGAAGGCGTTCTCGCTGAGCTGATAGAGCCGGCCATGCTTGGCGTGTTTCTCCTCGCGCAGGAAGCGCGAGGCCATCATTGGGGTCAGCGTCAGCGACACCACCAGCGAGACGAAAATCGTCATGGTCAGTGTCACGGCGAATTCGCGGAACAGGCGGCCGATAATGCCGCCCATCAGCAGGAGCGGGATCAGCACGGCGACCAGCGAAACGCTGATCGAGACAATGGTGAAGCCGATTTCACCGGCGCCTTTCAGCGCGGCAGCCATCGGTGTTTCGCCTTCCTCGATATATCTAGTGATGTTTTCCAGCATCACGATGGCGTCGTCGACCACGAAGCCGACCGAGATGGTCAGCGCCATCAGCGACAGATTGTCGAGCGTATAGCCGAACACCCACATCAGCGCGCAGGCGCCGAGCAATGCGAGCGGTACGGTCACGCTGGGAATGACGGTGGCCCAGACGCTGCGCAGGAAGACGAAGATCACCATCACGACGAGGGCGATGGTCAGCAGCAGTGTGAACTGGACATCCTGCACGGCGGCGCGGATGGTCTGCGTGCGATCGCTGAGGACCTCGATCTTCACGGTCGGCGGGATCGCGGCCACCAGACGCGGCAGCTCGGCCTTGATCTTGTCGACGGTGTCGATGACGTTGGCGCCGGGCTGCTTGAAGATCACCAGAAACACGCCGCGCTTGCCATTGGCCCAGGCCGCCTGCTTGGCGTCTTCCGGGCCTGTCACCGCCGTGCCGATATCCCTGACTCGCAGCGGACCACCATTGCGATAGGCGATGATGACGTCGTTCCAGTCCTTCGATTCCGGCAACTGGTCGTTGGCGTAGATCGTGTAGCTGCGGGTCGCGCCGTCAATATTGCCTTTCGGACTGTCGACAGTGGTGATCGCGATCTGGCTGCGGATGTCCTCGAGTTGCAGCCCCTTGGCGACCAGCTTGGCGGGATCGATCTGGATGCGGATCGCCGGCTTTTGCTGGCCGCCGATCGTAACCTGGGCGACACCGGAGATCTGGCTGATCTGCTGCGCCAGTTGCGCATCGACACTGTCGCTGACGGTCGTAATGGGCAGCGTGTCCGATGTCGCCGACAGCAGCATGATCGGCGAGTCCGCCGGGTTGACCTTGCGATAGGTGGGCGGGCTCGGAAGCGTCTTCGGCAGTTGTCCGCCAGCGGCATTGATCGCGGCTTGCACGTCATTGGCCGCGCCGTCGATCGAGCGGTTGAGGTCGAACTGGATCGTGACTGCCGATGTGCCGAGCGAACTCGTCGAGGTCATCTGCGCCACGCCGGGGATCTGCGCGAGCTGTCGCTCCAGCGGCTGCGCCACCGAGGATGCCATGGTCTCGGGACTGGCGCCGGGCAGGGTGGCGGCAACCTGGATGGTCGGGAAGTCGACCTGCGGCAAAGGCGCGACGGGAAGCTGGGGATAGGAGACCAGGCCGACGAATAGGATGCCGGCCATCAGCAATGATGTTGCGATCGGATAGCGAATGAACGGTGCTGAAATTCCTCCGTTCATGGCTATTCGCCTTTCGCCGGAGTGGCTGCGGATGTTACGACTGACGTCGCCACCAGCGCGCCCGGCTGCACTTTATATTGCCCGGCGACGATAACGCGCTCGCCGGCGCTCAGCCCGTCCTCGACCACCGTGCGGCCATCGATGGAACGGCCGACCTTGATTTTCTTCAGCTCGGCTTTGTTGTCGGCCCCGACCGCAAAGGCATAGAGCCCGTCGGCCCCATGCTGAACGGCATCGTCGGGAATGACAGTCGCATCCTTCAACGTGGTCACCAGCAACCGTGTCGAGACGGAAAGGCCGGGCCACAGCACGTGGTCCTTGTTGTCGAATACCGCCTTGAGCCGGATCGTGCCGCTGGTCGTATCCACCTGATTATTGATGACCGCGAGCGTGCCTTCCGAGAGCGTCCGCTTTCCGTCGGTGGTCAGCGCGATCACCTTGAGCGGATGTTCCGCGAGCGACTGGCTGATGTCGATGAGGTTCTGTTCAGGCGCGGTGAAGATTACGGCGATCGGCTCGATCTGCGCAATGGTGACGATGCCGGTCTGGGTCGCAGCATTGACGATGTTGCCTTGGTCGACCTGACGAAAGCCGACGCGGCCGGAGATCGGCGCCTTGATCGTGGTGTAAGCGAGCTGGGTCTGCGCATTCGAGATCGCGGCATCGTCGGCAGCGATCTGCGCGCTCAGCTGCTGCACGGTGGAGCGTTGTGTGTCTGTCTGTTGCCGTGTCGCGAATTCGCCGAGTTTGGTGAAGCGCTGCAAATCCAGATTGGCATTGGCGAGATTGGCTTCGTCCTGCACTTTCTTGGCCTTGGCCTGATCGAGCGCTGCCTGGAACGGGCGCGGATCGATCTGTGCGAGCAGGTCACCCTCCTTGACGATCTGTCCTTCGGTGAAAGCGATCGTGTCGATCTGACCATCGACACGGGTCCGCACGACCACGGTATTAAAACCCTGCACGGTGCCCAGACCGCCGAGATAAACGGGGAAATCAGCTTTTTCGACAGATGCAATTTTCACCGGGACGGGGGCAGGGCCGCGCGGTTTGTCGGCATTCGCCTGCTGTGCTCCGGTAGCTCCGTAATGCTGCCATGCGATAGTTCCGCCGGCCGCAAGCAGCGCCAGAACAATCAGCCCAGTCCATCGAAAACGGGTAAGCGTTGTCATGGTGATCTCATCAATCTCTTGGCAGCCACTAACGCAGACATGCGCGTCCAATGCGCGCCCGCTTGGGCGGCTCCTGATCAGCTAGGTGGCGACTCAAATGCTGTAAACACACGACCGCTTGAACGCGTGCTTCATTGCCAAATCTTCATGTAGGCACCGACGACTGCGAATACCGTTGCTGCGTTCAGTCCGACCGTAACGGCGGACGTGGTAACGCATATTGCAGGCAGGTTTGTGCGCCGTATTGGATAATCCGGCGGTGACTACGACTGCGTCTGCGGTTGTAACTGCGCGTCGTATCCGTCATAGGCTCGTCGAAGCCGATATCGCGGCTTGTAAATGTAATCGAGCCGGAGCGGCACATGGACGAGTTGAATGGGCGGATGATCGCCTGTCAGATTTTGATTACCGGATTGATCGCGCGCGTCGCCAATGACTCGCCAGATCCGCTGCGCTTCCTGACCGACTATCGGGACGAGATCAAAGCCGTCGTGCGTGGCATCAACATCGCCGGCATGGAGAATACGGATCGGGTAAGGCAGTCTGCGCTGCAGACCGTCGACGAGATGTTCTCGCTGATGAAGCCGCCGAGCTCGGATTGAATGAGTTCACTACAGGCCGCTTTTCCCGCGGGGTTTATGGCACTGGCACTTCGTAGTGCGTTCAAAGATTAGAACGATTTCAACATCAGTTTAGAAACGTTTTTATCTGGATGTATTCAAGCGTGTGACTGTCTTGATTCCGCCCGAATGTGTTGACGCTCCAGCTCGTGCCAAGCTACCGCTGCCTCTAATTGGCGCAGAATGAGCTGCGTATGGGACGGCAGGGGCAAATTTTATGGGGTTAGCGAAGATTCCTGTATCGTTGCGTTCGAGTGTCACGACGGCCGCCAACGAACGATTCGATAGCAACCATTCTGCCCGCAAGACCTCTGCCGTTGCCGGGATGATCGCCGTCGCCTCCTTCGGCGGCGCGGAAGCCCAGCAATCGGTACTCCCGCCGGTAACGGTCGATGCACCGGTCGCGCGGCCGCGTCCGGCGGTGCGGCCGACACCCGATCAGATACGCGCGCGAACCGCACTGCGGCGTGCGGCGCGTCGGACCCAGCCAGTGCAAGTGGCGCCGGTGCCTTACCCGAATGCGGGTGGCCTCGCGGCAGATGCCAATCCCTATGCCGACGCTGCAGCGCCTTATAAAGGCGACCGGCTCGCGGGAACCAAATTCTCTGAAAAGCTGATCGACACGCCGCGTACGGTCACCGTGCTGACCAAGGAAATCCTCGAAGACAAGAATGCGACAAGCCTGAAGGAAGTGGCGCGCACCACGGCCGGTGTTACGCTCGGTACGGGCGAGGGCGGTAACGCTTTCGGTGATCGATTTTTTATCCGCGGCTTCGACGCGCGAAACGACATCTTCATCGACGGTGTACGCGATCCGGCCATCAGCATTCGTGAAAACTTCTTCACCGAGCAGGTCGAGATTCTGCGCGGCCCGGCGTCGTCCTTTGCCGGCCGCGGCACGGCAGGTGGCGCCATCAATATTGTGACCAAACAGGCCGGTGATCGCAATTTCCAGAAGGTCGAAACGACCTATGGCACCGACCAGACCAAGCGCATTACCTTCGACGTCAACCAGGTCGTCAGCCCCACCCTCAGTTTGCGCACCGGCGGACTCTATCAGGATGCCGAAGTGGCCGGTCGAAACTACGTGACCGACGATCGCTGGGGAGCGTTCGGTGCTCTGAAATGGACCCCGACGGACGCCTTCAAGGTCACCGCCAACTACGTCCATACAGATCTCAGCGGCCTGCCGGATTTCGGCGTACCCTATAACCGCACGGCGCGTGCGCCTGTTACCGACATTAACGTTCCGCGGGAAACCTATTACGGCTTCGTCAACCGCGACTTTCAGAAGGCCCGGCAGGATTTCGGTACAGTGATCGGCGAATTGAAGATCACGCCCGATATCACGCTCACCAACAAGACCCGATTGGAGCGCTCGGTCCTCGATTACGTTGGAACACTGCCCAGTAATGCTACGGCAACGACTGCGACGCTCTCCGCGCAGAGCCGCTACCAGGTTACGGATGTGGTGGCCAACGTCACCGATGCGACGTTCAAGTTTGACGCCTACGGAATCAAGAACACGCTGGTGACCGGCGTGGAGATTTCGCAGGAAAGCGTGATGCGCGATAATTATACGGGTTTGACGTCGGAGCTGAACGGCATTTTGACCGGTACGCAACTTATCGTGCCGATCGCCAATCCGCCCAACCTGTTCCCATTCAACAATGCGCCCCAGCGCGCGAACAACCCGACCAATATCAATGTGGATACCAAGGCGGCTTACGCCATCCATACGGCGAATTTTCAGGACGTCGTGATCCTGAATGGCGGAATCCGCTACGACGACTATGAGATCAACGGCTCTAACCGGACTTCAAGTACGGGCGTGAAGACCGGCATGGTTAACTACAACCTCGGCGCTGTCCTGAAGCCGGTGCCGTATGGCAGCCTCTATGGCGCATTCGCTACATCGTCCAATCCGGTCGGAGCTGAACTCGATGCGACCGGCACGGCGTATGGCGGACTTGTGGTCAACAACACGACCTTTCAGGCCTTGGCTCCCGAAGAAAACCGGTCGTCGGAAGTGGGCACCAAGTGGGAGCTGTTCGATCGCCATCTGCTGGTCACGGCGGCGCTGTTCGAGACCGTCAAGAGCAATGCTCGCGAAACAAGCGGAAGTGACATCATCGCCGGTGCGCAATATCGCGTGCGCGGCGTCGATCTCGGTATGGGCGGTAAGATCACCCCGCGCTGGAGTATGTTTGCCGGTGCTGTGTTCATGGAATCCAAGGTGCTGAAGTCAATCGATCCGACACAGGTCGGCGCGCAACTCGCCAACATCGCGCACGAATCCTTCAACTTGCTGACTAAGTACCAGATCACCGAGCCATGGGAGATTGGCGGACAAGCAACTTACGCTTCGCAGATCTACGGAGGTACGTTCGGTGCCGTTAACGGCAATGTGTTGCCGTCACACTGGCGGTTCGATGCTTTCACGGAGTACAGGTTCGACAAGCACCTGAAGGCGAAGGTATCGGTCAACAACATCTTCGATACGGTCTATTATGACGCGTTCTATCGCAGCAATACGCCATTCACGTTCATCGCGCCTGGACGATCGGTCTGGTTTACTCTCATGGGGTCACTATGATCGCCGGTCGTCATGCTGATCTGCATCCCTGATGTCTTGAGCAAAAATGATGTGGCGGAGTTCCGCCGCATCATGGATGCGGCCGGCTGGGAGGACGGTCGCTCGACGGCCGGCGCGCAATCGGCATTGGTCAAAAGGAACGAGCAACTGCCGCCGGACAGCGATGTGGCCCGCGCGCTCGGCAATCGCATCATCTCGGCGCTGACGTCGAATCCGCGGTTCTTATCTGCGGCGATCCCGCTGCAGATATTCCCGCCGTTGTTCAATCGTTACGTCTCGTCGGACGGACATCACTTCGGCGTGCACGTCGACAATGCAGTGCGCGGCGATCATCTCACCGGCATGCGTATCCGCACCGACCTGTCAGTGACGCTGTTCCTCTCCGAGCCCGAAGAATATGAGGGCGGTGAGCTTGTTATTGAAGACAATTACGGCTCACACGAGGTGAAGCTGCCGGCCGGCCACCTCGTGCTTTATCCTGCTTCCAGTTTGCACCTTGTAACGCCTCTAAGGGCAGGTATGCGCGTAGCGTCTTTTTTCTGGCTACAGAGCATGATACGTGATGCTCATGCGCGCAGCATGATCTTCGATCTCGACAGCGCGATTCAGAGCCTGGTTGAACGTCTCGGAAGAGACGACCCAGAAACGGTCAAATTGACGGGCATCTATCATAATCTCATCCGCTACTGGGCCGAGGTATAAGCTTGTTTAGAACTGTTCTTAAGTCGCTGGCTGTGCTGGCAGTGGTCGCGTTTGCTTCGCCAATCATTGCGCAGCAGGCTGCAAAGCCCGTGGCGCCGGTGGTTACTCAGGCAGCTCCCGCTGCGGCGCCGGCCCCGGTAACTGCTCAGCCGAGCAGCCCAGTGGCGAGCCCGGCCGCTTCGACAGCTCTTGCTAGCCCGGTGATGGAGGCCGCGCCCAGGCCGATGGTCGCGACCGGTGAGCACGATCTGTCGCCCTGGAAAATGTTCATGGGTGCCGACATCATCGTCAAGGCGGTGATGGTGGGTCTGGCTTTCGCATCGGTCGTCACCTGGACGGTCGGCATTTTCAAGATGATGGAACTGACCTGGGCCATGCGTCGCTTGAAGGCCGCGCTCCGCAAGATCGGTGAATCGCGTTCGCTGTCGGAAGCGCAGATGGCGCTCGGCGAGCGCGGCACGATCCTGTCGCGCCTGTTGGCCGCCGCGATGCGGGAAGGGCGGATGTCCGCCGGCATTTCGAGCGATGAAGGCATCAAGGAACGCGCCGCGTCGAGCTTCGGCGAAATCGTTCGCGCTGAAGGTCGCAAGGTGCGCACCGGTATGGGTATCCTTGCGACCATTGGCGCAACGTCGCCGTTCGTCGGACTGTTCGGCACCGTGTGGGGCATCATGAACAGCTTCATCGGCATCTCGAAGTCGCAGACCACGAATCTCGCCGTCGTCGCGCCCGGTATCGCCGAAGCGCTGCTGGCCACCGCCATCGGCCTCGTCGCGGCGATCCCGGCGGTCATCATCTACAATCACTTCTCGCGCGTGACGAAGGCCTACATGGAAATCGTCGGCCGTGCGCAGGGCGCCGCCGGTCGTCTGCTGTCACGCGATCTTGATCGCACGCATTCGAGTTCACACGCACGCGCAGCGGCTGAATAATCATGGGTATGTCGCTTTCCGAGGGTGCAGACGACGATGATGATTTCGGTGAAAACCACGAAATCAACGTCACACCCTTCATCGACGTCATTCTGGTTCTGCTGATCATCTTCATGGTGGCCGCGCCGCTCTCGACGGTGGACCTGCCGATCAATCTGCCGTCCTCCACGGTGACGCCGCAGAAGAAGCCGGACAAGCCGACCTATGTGAGCATCAAGCCCGACCTCGCGGTCGCGATTGGCGAGAACATGGTCAAGCGTGTCGATCTGGTGCGTCAGCTCGATGCGATGGGCGACGGCAACAAGGATCGTCCGATCTTCCTGCGCGTCGATCGCGCGGTGCCCTATGGTGAATTCTTCGATGTGATGGAACGGCTGCGTGCCGGCGGCTATCAAAAGACCAAGCTTGTTGCACTGGAAGGGGTTCCGGATGCTGCTGCGGCATCGCCGGTACCGATCGCTGCACCTGACGCGCCGAAGCCCTGACGTTACGGAAGCGCTATGTCCGAGCTCGATAGAAAGTCGTCCTGGCGACTGTGGCTGATCGCGGCGCTTGTCGCCGTGCTGCTGCATGTCGGCGGCATCGCTGCGGCTGTGTTCGAGATGCAGCAGGAAGAGGACGACGACGGCCTCGGCGCCAATGCCATTGAAGTCGGGATGGAAATGGTGTCGCCCGACGTGGAGCCGACCGATCTTCCGCAGGGCCCGGATTCGGAGGCCTCGACCGCATCTCCGGCCGTTCAGGAGCAGAAGGCTGTCGAGAAGCAGAGCGATCTCCCCAAGGAGACGCCGCATGAGAGCGAAGAACCCGATCAGGTCGTGACCGAGAGCAAGGCGACCAAGCCGGAAGAAGAGACACCCGAAAAGGCGCAAAAACAGCAGCAGGCGTCGCAGGAATCCGTGGCGTCGGAAGCTGCCGCACAGCAGAAGCTCGATGATTCCAAGACCGGCGAGAAAGCCCAGGCGCAGCAGGGCGGCATCGGCACCGACAAGAAGCGCCTGTCGACAATCTGGTCCAAGCAGCTCAGCGCCTATCTCGAAAAGAACAAGCGCTATCCGCAGGAGCGCCAGCAGAAGACGGCCGAAGTGACGGTGAATTTCGAGATCGACCGAGTCGGCAAGGTCCTGGCTGTGCGAGTCGTGAAGGGCTCCGGCGACGCCGCATTCGACGAGGCCGCGGTCGCCATGGTCCGCCGCTCAGACCCGCTGCCGGCGCCGCCGCCGTTGATCGCCGACGACGGCCTGAGCTTCACCGTGCCCGTGATCTTCCGCGTCAAGGGCAAGGGCTGATGAGAAGGGCGACTTAGTAGGTCGCCCGTCCGCCCGAAATATCGAACACCGCACCGGTCGAGAAGGCGCAGTCTTCCGAGGCCAGCCAGGCAGCCATTGCGGCCAGTTCCTGCACCAATACGAAACGTCCTTTCGGAATCTTCGACAGCATGAAGTTGATGTGCTGTTCGGTCATCTGGTCGAAGATCGCCGTCTTCGCCGCCGCAGGCGTGATGGCGTTGACGTTGATCTCGTGACCGGCCAGTTCCTTGCCGAGCGACTTGGTCAGCGCGATCAGGCCGGCCTTCGATGCCGAATAGTGCGAGGCGTTTGGATTGCCTTCCTTGCCGGCGATCGAGGCGATGTTGACGATGCGGCCGTAATTCTGCTTCAGCATCACTGGCACGACGGCCTTGCAGCACAGGAACGGGCCGTCAAGATTGATGCGCATCACCTTGCGCCAATCGTCGTAATCGATCTCCCACACCGGCTTGTTGAATCCAGTGATGCCGGCATTGTTGACCAGGATATCGATCTTGCCGAACTCTTGAAGCGTCGCAGCGCGAGCTTCATCAATTGAAGCCACGTCGGTGACGTCGACTTTGAGGGCGATCACTTCGTCGCCGATTTCGCTCGCCGTTTTTACGGCCAGGTCAATATCCTGATCCCAGATCGCCACTTTGGCGCCGGAAGCGACGAAACGTTCGGTGATCGCGCGGCCAAAGCCCTGGGCGCCGCCCGTGACCACGGCGCAGCGGCCGTTCAAATCGATCTTGTTCATGATGCGATGTCCTCGGTTACAGCGTCCAGCCGCCGTCGATGATGTGCGCGACGCCGGTGGTGAAGGCGCTCTCGTCGCTGGCGAGATAGACGGCGAGGGATGCGATCTCCTCGGCGGTGCCGAGACGTCCCATCGGCTGCCGGCTCACGAACAGCTCGCGGCCATTCGGGCCTGCGGCTGCGGCGCGGTCGAGCATCGACGGCGTTTCGATCGTGCCGGGGCAGATGGCGTTGCAGCGAATGCCTTTGGTGATGTAGTCGACAGCCACAGCACGGGTGAGGGCGGCGACGGCAGCTTTGGTTGCGCCATAGACGTAGCGGTTCGGCGCTGCCTTGAAGACACCGGCGGCGGAGGAAATGTTGACAATCGCACCATTGCCGCGCGCGAGCATGCCGGGCAGGAATGCACGGATGGTCCGGTGCATCGATTTGACGTTGAGGTCGAACGAGAAGTCCCAGTCGGAATCGGAGCATTCCAGTGCTGCGCCGTGATGCACGAAGCCGGCGGCGTTGAGCAGGATGTCGATATCGCCGACCTTCTTCGCCATCGCTTCGACGGCAGCCGTGTCGCGCACGTCGAGCCGTGCGGTCTCGGCGATACCGTCCTTGGTCAGCAGCGCCACGCCCTTGTCGTCGATATCGGTGGCGAACACCGTCGCCCCTTCGCGCGCAAAAGCCAGCGCGCAGGCCCGGCCGATGCCGACGGCGCCCGCGGTGACGAAGGCGCGTTTGCCTTTCAAGCGGTCAGACATGTGAAATCTCCCTGAGACATTTTTGTTTTGGGCGTCATACGCGGGCTTGACCCGCGTATCCATCTTGCTGCGAAGGAAGTTGGATTGCCGGGTCAAGCCCGGCAATGACACCGTTGGCTGCTAGTGATTATGCCGCGCCGTCCCGACCGTGCCGGCGATATCGCGATAACGTGTCGCCAGTTCGAGACATGCGCCGGTGGCCTGCTGGCCGACGGTGTTGCGATAGAGCTCCTGCCACGGCGTCTGGTTGGCCGGATATTTGAAGCCGCCATTCGCCATCAGTTCGGCGCGACGTCGCTTCAGCTCTTCGTCGGAGATCAGGATATTCGCCGAGCCCTTGTTGAGATCGATGCGCACCTTGTCGCCTGTTTTCAGGATTGCGAGGCCGCCATTGGCTGCCGCTTCAGGCGTCGCATTGAGGATCGACGGCGAGCCGGATGTGCCCGACTGCCGGCCATCGCCGATACAGGGCAGCGATAGAATGCCGCGTTTGATCAGCGCTGCCGGTGGCTGCATGTTCACGACTTCCGCGCCGCCGGGATAGCCGATCGGACCGGTGCCGCGCACGAACAGGATGCAATGCTCGTCGATATCCAGCGAGGCATCGTCGATGCGGTCGTGATAATCCTCCGGCCCCTCGAACACGATGGCGCGGCCTTCAAATGCGTTCGGATCCTTCGGATTGATCAGATAGCGATCGCGGAATTCCTTGGAGATCACCGAGGTCTTCATGATCGCGGAATCAAACAGATTGCCGCGCAACACGAGGAAGCCGGCATCAGCCACCAGCGGTTTGTCATAGGACCAGATCACGTCGTTGTCGGGCTTGGGCGAGGCGGCGCAATTTTCCCCCATGGTCTTGCCGTTCACCGTGATCACATCCTCGTGGATGCGCTTGTGCCTCATCAGCTCGCGGACCACCGAGGGCACACCACCGGCGCGATGATATTCCTCGCCGAGATAGAAGCCGGCCGGCTGCATGTTGACCAGCAGCGGTACGTCATGGCCGAATTTCTGCCAGTCGTCGATATCGAGTTCGACGCCGATATGACGCGCGAGCGCGTTGATATGGATCGGCGCGTTGGTCGAACCGCCAATGGCGGAGTTGACCACGATGCAGTTCTCGAAGGCCTTGCGCGTCAGAATGTCCGACGGCTTGAGGTCCTCCCACACCATGTCGACGATACGGCTGCCCGTCTCATAGGCAATCTGGCCGCGCTCACGATAGGGCGCCGGAATCGCCGCGCAGCCGGGCAGTGACATGCCCAATGCTTCGGCCAGCGAGTTCATCGTCGACGCGGTGCCCATGGTGTTGCAATGGCCGACCGACGGCGCTGAGGACGCGACCAGCGTCATGAATTCTTCGTAGCCGATCTCGCCGGCAGCCAGCCGTTCACGCGATTTCCACACCACGGTGCCGGAGCCGGTGCGTTGGCCTTCGTACCAACCATTCAACATCGGCCCGCCGGACAACACGATCGCGGGCAGATTTACGGTAGCCGCTGCCATCAGGCAGGCAGGCGTGGTTTTGTCGCAGCCGGTTGTCAGCACCACGCCATCGAGCGGATAGCCGAACAGGATTTCCACAAGGCCGAGATAAGCGAGGTTGCGATCAAGCGCCGCAGTCGGCCGCTTCCCGGTCTCCTGGATCGGATGTACCGGGAATTCCATCACCAGACCGCCAGCGGCGGTAATGCCTTCGCGTACGCGCTTGGCGAGTTCGAGATGATGGCGATTGCAGGGCGACAGGTCGTTGCCGGTCTGCGCAATGCCGATGATCGGCTTGCCGGACTGCAATTCGTGACGCGTCAGGCCGTAATTCAGATAGCGCTCAAGATAGAGTGCAGTCATTCCGGGATTGTGGGGATCGTTGAACCATTCGCTCGAACGAAGTTTGCGCTTGGTTGCCTTTGCAGGCGAGGTCCCCGCAGTCGGCGTGGACGAAGTCGACTTGGTCATCATTTCTCCCGCAGCGCACACTTTATATCTTGGTGCGTCGTCTCTTTTGATTGGTCACGAATGTTTGCACGCCACTGGCTGCTTCGCAATGTTTGCATCTGCGAAGTTTTTCTACGACTATGATCCAACGACACGCCGCCAGAAAATCTGGTAGGATGTCAGACAAGTAAGAACAGGCGCCTCCGGCAATCGGAGGACGCAGTCTCTAAAATGGGACATTTGGGAGGGAAATGTATGGCGTCCGTGCAGATTCACGACGTTCGTAAGTCTTTTGGCGGTTTTGAGGTTCTCCACGGCGTATCGGTCCCCATCGAGGATGGCCAATTCGTGGTTTTGGTTGGGCCATCCGGCTGCGGAAAATCCACATTGCTGCGCATGTTGGCGGGCTTGGAGAAGATCACCTCCGGCACGATTTCGATCGGCGATCGCGTGGTCAATGATGTCCAGCCGAAAGAGCGCGACATCGCCATGGTGTTCCAGAATTACGCGCTGTATCCGCATATGACGGTTGCCCAGAATATGGGCTTTTCGCTCAAGCTGCGCGGCGCCGACAAAAGCGAGATCGATCAGAAGGTCAATCGCGCCGCCGATATTCTGGATTTGAGGCGATTGCTTGAGCGTTTCCCCCGGCAGTTGTCGGGTGGTCAGCGTCAGCGCGTCGCCATGGGCCGCGCCATTGTGCGTGACCCGCAGGTGTTTTTGTTCGACGAGCCACTGTCGAATCTCGATGCCAAGCTGCGCGTCGCCATGCGCGCCGAGATCAAGGAACTGCATCAGCGCCTCAAGACCACGACGGTCTATGTGACGCATGACCAGATCGAGGCCATGACCATGGCCGACAAGATCGTGGTGATGCAGGACGGCATCGTCGAGCAGATGGGCGCACCATTGGAGCTCTACGATCGTCCCGAGAACAAGTTCGTCGCCGGCTTCATCGGATCGCCCGCGATGAATTTCCTCGAAGGCACGCTGAAGGTGAATGGTGGCCAGCCCTGGGTCGAGACCGCCAATGGCGCGAAGCTGCCGATTACGGCAGCGCCTGCGGCAGGGAACGACAAGGCTGTCACTTACGGCATTCGTCCCGAGCATCTCGAATTCGCCGATGACGGTATCGAGGCCGAGGTCGTGGTGGTCGAGCCGATGGGGTCGGAGACTCAGGTCGTCGCACGCATCGGCACCCAGGACATCATCGCGATCTTCCGTGATCGCCGTCCGGTCGCGCCGGGCGACAAGATTCATCTCAGGCCGCGCGCGAATTCGGCGCATCTGTTCGACAAGGAGACCGGCAAGCGCGTCAACTGACGCGCTTTTCCGCCAAATCAATTTCAAAACATTGGTCGATCAACGAACCAATATTACAGGGAGAAGACGAAAGATGACTGGATTTACACCGGATCGCCGATCTCTGCTCAAGGGCGGCGCGATCACGCTTGCTGCTGCGGCGACCATGTCCGCGGATCAATTGCTGGGCTACGCGAAAGCGTGGGCGCAGGCCTCACAGTGGAAGCCGGAAGCCGGCGCCAAGATCAACCTGCTGCGCTGGAAACGCTTCGTCGAAGCCGAAGACGTGGCCTTCATGAAGATCGTCGACGCCTTCCAGAAGGCGACCGGCGTCACGATCAACGTCTCCAACGAATCCTATGACGACCTTCAGCCGAAGGCCTCGGTCGCGGCGAATACCGGGCAGGGCCTCGACATGGTCTGGGGTCTGTACTCCCTGCCGTTCCTGTTCCCGACCAAGTGCATGGACGTCTCCGACGTCGCAGACTATCTCGGTAAGAAGAACGGCGGCTGGGCCGAGTCCGGCAAACAGTACGGCATGTATAATGGCAAGTGGATCGGCGTTCCGGTCGCCGCGACCGGTGGCCTCGTGAACTACCGCGTCGCTGCTGCGGAAAAGGCCGGCCACAAGACGTTCCCGAACGATCTCGGCGGGTTCCAGGATCTGTTCAAGGGCATGAACAAAAACGGCACCCCGGGCGGCATGGCGCTGGGCCACGCTTCGGGCGATGCCAATGGCTGGGTGCACTGGGCGCTGTGGGCCCATGGCGGCAAGCTGATCGACAAGGACAACAAGGTCACGATCAATTCTCCGGAGACCGCGAAGTCACTGGAATACGTCAAGTCGCTCTATGACAACTTCATTCCGGGCACTGCGTCGTGGAACGACTCGTCGAACAACAAGGCGTTCCTCGCCGGCCAGCTGCATCTGACCACCAACGGTATCTCGGTCTATGTGACCGCGAAGAAGGAAGCCCCGGCGATTGCCGAAGACATGAACCATGCGCATTTGCCCGTCGGTCTGGATGGCAAGCGGCGTGAGCTCCATCTCGGTTTCCCGATCCTGATCTTCTCCTTCACCAAGTTCCCGCAGGCCTGCAAGGCGTTCACCGCCTTCATGATGGAGCCCGAGCAGTTCAACCCGTGGGTCGAGTCGGCCCAGGGCTATCTGTCGCCGTTCCAGCTTGCTTTCGAGAAGAACCCGATCTGGACCGCCGATCCGAAGAACACGCCATATCGCGACGTGGCTTCGACGGCAACGACCCCGGCGGGCGAAGCGCAGATGAGCGAGAACGCGGCGGCGGCGATCGCCGATTTCGTGGTCGTCGACATGTACGCCAATTACTGCACGGGCCGCGAGGATGTGAAGACCGCGATGTCGTCTGCCGAGCGCGCGGCGAAGCGCATCTTCCGCGCCTGAGGACGACCTTGCCGGCGCGGAGCGACCCGCGCCGGCAACTCTCCGCAGCAGCCGTGAGTCTCGTTTCACAAAAGGCTGCCTGAACGATGGGAATAGGAATGCCTGAGACCGACTACAAGACTGTTCTCCCCGAGGGCTGGGCACGGCCGCGTGGTTTTGCGCATGCGGTGGTGGCTGGCGGCACGCAGAGCGTCCGCATCTCCGGTCAGCTCGGCAAGCAGAACGGGCAGGGCGAGGTCGCCGAGGGATCCGACTTCGGGACGCAGTGGCGCTACGCAATGGAGAATCTCGTCACCGTGCTGAAGGCGGCGGGCGGCGAACCCAAGCAAATCGTGATGCTGCGCGCCTATGTGACCGACATCAACGCATTCAAGACGTCCGGCGCCGCCATTGGCGAAGCCTGGAGCGCTACACTCGGCAAGCATTTTCCAGCAATGACATTGGTTCAGGTTTCCGCCCTGATCGATCCGCACGCACGTGTCGAGATCGAGGGCGAAGCGATCCTGCCCTAACCGGATAGTGATGCATGACTGACTGCACGACATCAGACCGAAGCCGACATCCGACTGGAGCTATCTTGCAATGACCACGATCCAGACATCGATGCCGGGGGCAGGGAAAGTGATCCCCAGATCCTCGACCTGGGACCGGCTGCGGATCAACCGCAACTGGCTCGCACTGTGGTTCATGCTGCCGGCCGCGGCATTCCTGCTGCTGTTCCTCGCTTACCCGCTGTTCCTCGGCGTCTGGATGAGCTTCACCGATGATCGCATCGGCCGCGGCGGCGTGTTTGTCGGCCTCGAGAACTATGAATGGCTGCGTGACGATTCCATCTTCTGGCTCTCGGTGTTCAACACGCTGCTCTATACGCTCGTCGCCTCGGCCATCAAATTCGCCGTCGGCCTCTATCTGGCGCTGCTCTTGAACCGGCATATGCCGTTCAAGGCGCTGATCCGCGCCGCGGTGCTGATCCCGTTCATCGTGCCGACAGTGTTGTCGGCCATCGCGTTCTGGTGGATCTACGACTCGCAGTTTTCGATCATCTCGTGGTCGCTGATCAAAATGGGTCTGATCGACCACAACATTAATTTCCTGGGCGACAGCAACTGGGCACGAGGGAGCGTGATCTTCGCCAATATCTGGCGCGGCGTGCCGTTTGTGGCGATTACGTTGCTGGCGGGCCTGCAGACCGTGTCGCCGTCGCTCTATGAAGCGGCGACGCTGGACGGTGCAACCTCGTGGCAGCGCTTCCGCTTCATCACCTATCCGTTGCTGACGCCGATCATTGCGGTCGTCATGACCTTCTCGGTGCTGTTTACGTTTACCGACTTCCAGCTGATCTGGGCACTGACCCGCGGCGGTCCGGTGAATGCAACGCATCTGATGGCGACGCTGAGCTATCAGCGCGGCATTCTTTCGGGTCGGCTCGGTGAGGGCGCCGCCATCGCTACCGCCATGATCCCGTTCCTCCTGGCAGCCATCGCCATTTCCTGGTTCGGCATGCAACGCCGCAAGTGGCAGCAAGGCACTGACAATGACTGATCACGCCGTAGATCACCGCACAGCCGTCGCGCCGACCGTCGAGAAGGACGATCACAGCGAGGGCATGGCCTATCTGGAGTCGCTGCCGAGGCGCATCGTCACGCTCTATATCCCGCTGTTCATCATCGTGGTGATCCTGCTATTCCCGTTCTACTGGATGGCGCTCACCTCGATCAAACCCGACGAGCAATTGATCGACATGGAGCGGTTCAATCCGTTCTGGGTGATCAAGCCGACCTTCAAGCACATTCAAAAGCTGCTGTTCGAGACCAACTATCCGCAGTGGCTCTGGAACACGATGTATGTGGCAGCGGCTTCGACATTTCTGTCGATCGTCGCTAGTGTTCTCGCGGCCTATGCGATCGTGCGGCTGCGCTTCCGCGGCGCGCAGACGGTCGGCGCGCTGATCTTCATGGCCTATCTCGTGCCACCGTCGATCCTGTTCATTCCGCTGGCGACCGTCATCCAGGCCTATGGCTTGTTCGACTCGCCGATCTCACTGATCCTGGTTTATCCGACACTGCTCATCCCGTTCTCGACCTGGCTCCTGATGGGTTATTTCAAGACCATCCCGTTCGAGCTCGAAGAGTGCGCGTTGATCGACGGCGCCTCGCGCTGGCAGATCCTGGTGAAGATCATCATCCCGCTGGCGGTGCCCGGCCTGATCTCGGCCTTCATCTTCTCATTCACGCTGTGCTGGAACGAGTTCATCTATGCGCTGACCTTCCTGCAATCGACCCAGAACAAGACTGTGCCGGTGGCCATCGTCAACGAATTCGTCGACGGTGACATCTATAAATGGGGCTCGCTGATGGCCGGCGCGCTGGTCGGCTCGCTGCCGCTGGTGATCCTGTATGCTTTCTTCGTCGAGCACTATGTGTCGGCGATGACGGGCGCGGTGAAGGAGTAGGCGGCTTACCCAATGTACCGCCCTCATCCTGAGGAGCGGTCGTCTTCGACCGCGTCTCGAAGGATGGCCGTAGTCTCATTCATGGTTCGAGACGGCGCCAAAGAGGCGCCTCCTCACCATGAGGGCCAGAGTTGAACCCAAGAACAACAAGAAGGAGTTTTCCCTTGCACATCCTCATCCTCGGCGCCGCCGGCATGGTTGGCCGCAAGCTCACAGAGAAACTGGTTCGCGACGGCCGTCTCGGCAATCGCGACATCACCCGCATGACGCTGCAGGATGTGGTGGCGCCGGCAAAGCCCGCGGGCGCGTCGATCCCGATCGAACTGGTGACATCGGACTTCGCCGATCCAAAGACGGCTGCGCCGCTGGTCGCCCACAAACCGGAGGTGATCTTCCATCTCGCCGCCATCGTATCGGGGGAGGCGGAGGCCGATTTTGACAAGGGCTATCGCATCAATCTCGACGGCACCCGCTACCTGATTGACGCTATCCGCGCCATCGGCGGCGGTTACAAGCCGCGGCTGGTCTTCACCTCGTCCATCGCGGTGTTCGGCGCGCCGTTCCCCGACAAGATCGGTGACGAGTTCATTCACACGCCGCTGACCTCTTACGGCACGCAAAAGTCGATCTGCGAAATGCTGATCGCCGACTACACCCGCAAGGGCGTCCTGGACGGCATTGGCATCCGCCTGCCGACGATCTGTGTTCGCCCGGGCGCGCCGAACAAGGCCGCTTCCGGTTTCTTCTCCAACATCATCCGCGAACCGCTGGCCGGCAAGGAAGCCATCCTGCCGGTGTCCGAGGATGTCCGCCACTGGCACGCATCGCCGCGCTCTGCCGTGGGCTTCCTCGTCCACGCCGGCACGATGGATCTTCAAGCGATGGGCCCGCGGCGTAATCTCAGCATGCCCGGCATGTCGGTGACCGTCGGCGAGCAGATCGCCGCACTGGATCGCGTGGCCGGCAAGAACGTCGTCGCCCGCATCAAGCGCGAGACCGATCCGGTCATCACTGGCATCGTGTCCGGCTGGCCACGCGACTTCGACACCGCACGTGCGCTGAAGCTCGGCTTCACCACCGCCGAGAAAACCTTCGACGACATCATCCGCATCCATATCGAGGACGAACTCGGCGGCAAGTTCGTCGATTGAAGTCTTGAACGCTCTCCCGCCTAGCGACGCTTCGCTTCGACGGGCGGGGAGCGCTCGCCACGCACGCCAAGCCCGCTGCGAAGCCCACCGTTCCGCCCGCTGGAACGGGATAGCCCTCATGCTCACAAAGCAGTGCACGCGGGCTGATTTTCCTGTAAGCGCTCGCCTCACACGTTCACCGTGGCCGACGCGACGAACAATATAGCAGGAGGAATGCATGCCGGCTCTGCCGCTTTCGGGCATCAAGGTTATCGACATGACGCGGGTGCTTGCCGGCCCGATCGCCGGTCAGATGCTCGGCGATTTCGGCGCTGAGGTCATCAAGATCGAACGCCCTGGAACCGGCGACGATTCCCGCGCGTTCGGCCCTCCTTATCTGAACGACCCGGACGGTGGCAGGCACGACAATTCGTTCTATCTCTGCGCCAATCGGAACAAGAAGTCGGTCACGGTCAATGTGGCCAAGCCTGAAGGCCAGGAGATCATTCGCGAACTCGTCAAGACGGCCGACGTGTTGTTGGAAAATTACAAAGTAGGCGACCTTAAGCGGTATGGCCTCGACTACGAGGCGATCAAAGCCATCAACCCGCGCATCATCTACTGCTCCGTGACGGGCTTCGGACAAACAGGTCCCTATGCCACGCGTGCCGGCTACGATGCGATCCTGCAGGCGATGGGCGGTCTCATGAGCGTCACCGGCCATCTCGACGGCGAGCCTGGCGAAGGCCCCATGAAGGTCGGCCCCTCGATCGTGGACTATATGACCGGCCTGAACGCCTCCATCGGCGTGATGTCGGCGCTCTATCACCGCGACGCTGGCGGCGGCGAGGGACAGCATGTCGATGCTTGTCTCTTCGATACGGTGATCGCCTCTTTGTCGCATTGGCTCCAACCCTATCTCATCAACGGCAAAGTCCCGCCGCGCCGCGGCACCTGGGGTAATGGCGGCATGCCTGCCGGCGTATTCCGTTGCACCGACGGCGAGGTGATGATCGTCAATGGCAATGACGGCCAGTTTCAGCGGACCTGCGAAGTGCTCGGAGAGCCCGACCTGGCCAAGGATCCACGCTTCCTGAAGAACAACGATCGCGTCCAACACGGCAAGGAGATCATGGCCATCTTCGCCGGTCTCTTCCTGAAGCAGCCCGTCGCCTACTGGCTCGAACGCCTGGAGGCCGTCGGCGTACCTTCCGGCCCGATCAATGATTTTGATCAAGTTTTTGCGGACCCTCACGTCCAGTCCCGCGGCATGCGCGTGAAAGTGGACCATCCTTTCGAACCGGCGCTGTCGCTCGTCCGAAATCCGCTGATGTTCTCGGGCACGCCGGTCACCGAATATCGCGCGCCGCCGCTTCTTGGCTCGAATACGGACGAAATCCTGGCCACCATCGGTTACGACGGCGAAAAGATCGGCGCGCTCAGGAAAAAGGGCATCGTCTAGACTGGTCAGAGGTTTCGATGCGGATCGCCAGCATCGGCGAATGCATGATCGAGCTGCGTCAGATGCCGGGTGGGCACCTGACGCGGTCCTTTGGCGGCGACACGCTGAACACTGCCGTCTACCTTGCTCGGCTTGGCGCGGAGGTCGATTATGTCACCGCGCTCGGTGACGATCCGCTCAGCGACGAGATGATTACCGGCTGGCAGGCTGAGGGCATCGGCACTGAGCGTGTGCTACGCCTCAAGGGCAAGCTACCCGGTTTGTATATGATCGAGACCAATGATGCGGGCGAGCGCCGCTTCTATCACTGGCGCGATGCGTCAGCTGTCCGCAGCTTGCTAAGTCTACCCGAGACCGACGCGCTGCTGTCCGCGCTCGCGGACTACGATCTGATCTATCTCTCGGCCATCACACTGTCGCTGTTCGACGTGGAGGGCCGTGATCGCCTGATTGCAGCGCTTCAACAAGCGCGCGGTGCAGGCGTCCGCGTCGCCTTCGATACCAATTTCCGCGCGAGGGGCTGGCCCGATCTCGATCTGGCGCGCGCCGCGTTTCAGGATGCTTTTGCGGTCTCCGATATCGTGCTCGCCTCGGTCGAGGACTTGTTACCGCTCTATCCCGGCGAGGCCGAGGACAAGCTGCTGTCGCGCGTTGAAGCCGATGAAGTGGTGCTCAAGCGCGATAGCCCCGCGAGCATCATACGCCACAACGGCGAGCCGCAGCGCGTCGAGGCCGAGCCGGTCAGGGGCGCGGTGGTCGATACCACCGCGGCCGGCGACAGTTTCGCTGCGGCCCATCTGCATGCACGTCTGAGCGGCGCTCAGCCTGTCGCCGCCGCAAAGGCAGGTCACTATCTCGCCGGCACGGTCGTCTGCCACCCCGGCGCGATCATCCCGCGCGCGGCGATGCCCGATATGATCGTGTTCGACACACCCTCATGAGAGGACCATCCGCATGAACAAGCCTCTCGATATCGGTCGGCGTCAGGATCATCTGCGAAAGCTGCTGAAGGCAGCATTCGTCGTTCCCGTGCTCACGATCGAACGTGTCGCCGACGCCGTACCGCTTGCGCGGGCACTGGTCGCCGGCGGTATCCGCACGCTGGAAATCACCTTGCGCACCGAGGCTGCGGTGGAGGCGGCGAAGGCCGTCATCGCCGAAGTGCCGGAGGCCATTGTTGGCATCGGCACGGTGCTCACGCCGGCGGATTTCCAGAAGGCCTATGCCATCGGGGCGCGGTTCACGGTCAGTCCCGGCGCGACGCGCGAATTGCTGGACATCGCAGCGTCCAGCGATCTGCCATTCCTGCCGGGCGTCGCCTCGGCCTCGGAACTGATGCAGGCGCGCGAACGCGGTTTTGATGTGCTCAAGTTCTTCCCCGCGGAACAGGCCGGTGGCATCGCGATGCTACGGGCATGGAGCGGGCCATTTCCTGACGTGAAATTCTGCCCTACGGGCGGGATCGGCGAGGCCAATGCGGCGAGCTGGCTCAGCGAGCCGATGGTTCTGGCGGTCGGCGGGTCCTGGATCTGTCCGTCGTCGATGGTACATTCCGGCGACTGGGCAGGCATAACGGCCATGTGCGCGCGGACTATGAAAACCCTGCAAGCGCCATGAAGCCGGGCTATAACGGGCTCAATACTTGAAATCGAAGGGGAGACGACCATGACTGCCAGCATCGTTGGTTGGGCGCATATGCCTTTCGGAAAATTCGACGCCGAGACCGTCGAGAGCATGGTGGTTCGCGTCGCGACCGAAGCCATGGCCGATGCGGGCATCTCCGCCAGTGATGTCGATGAAATCGTGCTCGGCCATTTCAATGCGGGCTTCTCGCCGCAGGACTTTACCGCGTCGCTGGTGCTGCAGGCCGATCCCGCATTGCGCTTCAAGCCCGCCACCCGCGTCGAGAATGCCTGTGCCACCGGTTCGGCCGCCGTACATCAGGGCATCAAGTCGATCGCCGCCGGGGCTGCCAAGATCGTTCTCGTGGTCGGTGTCGAACAGATGACCCGCACGCCCGGACCTGAAATCGGCAAGAACCTGCTGCGCGCTTCTTACTTGCCGGAAGACGGCGAGACGCCCGCAGGCTTCGCCGGTGTGTTCGGCGGGATCGCGCAAAAATACTTCCAGAAATATGGCGACCAGTCCGATGCGCTGGCCATGATTGCCGCCAAGAACCACGCCAACGGTGTCCACAATCCCTATGCGCAGATGCGCAAGGATGTCGGCTTCGAATTCTGTCGCTCCGAAAGCGACAAGAATCCGTTCGTCGCGGGCCCCTTGAAGCGCACCGACTGCTCGCTGGTGTCCGACGGCGCCGCGGCATTGGTGCTGACGGATTCCGAGACCGCCAAGACCATGGGCAAGGCGGTCAACATCAAGGCCACCGGCCATGCGCAGGATTTCCTGCCGATGTCGAAGCGCGACATCCTTCAATTCGAGGGCTGCACCGTGGCCTGGCAGAAGGCGCTGACATCTGCAGGCGTCGAGATCGGCGACCTCTCTTTCGTTGAGACCCATGACTGCTTCACCGTCGCCGAGCTGATCGAATATGAAGCGATGGGCCTGACGCCGCGCGGGCAGGGTGCACGCGCCATCAAGGAAGGCTGGACCCAGAAGGACGGCAAGCTGCCGGTCAATCCGTCGGGCGGCCTGAAAGCCAAGGGCCATCCGATCGGCGCCACCGGTGTGTCGATGCATGTGCTCAGCGCGATGCAATTGCTGGGTCAGGCGCCAGAGGGCATGCAGATCAAAAATGCAAAACTCGCCGGCATCTTCAATATGGGTGGCGCCGCAGTGGCGAACTACGTTTCGATCCTCGAGCCCGCGAAGTAACGCGCAAGCGAGGGCGACACCATGAATGTCGCACAATGGCTGGCATTGTCGGCGCGTCTGCATCCGCAGGCGCCGGCGCTGCTGACCGGCACCACGGTCCAGGCTGACTACAAAACCTTTGCGCGCCGCGCCGCGGCCATCGGTGCTGGCCTCGTGCGCGATTACGGCATTCAGCCTGGCGACCGCGTCGCACTGTTCGCGTCAAACTGCACCGAATATCTCGAATGCATGTATGCGGTGTGGTGGATCGGCGCTGTCGTCATCCCGATCAATGCCAAGCTGCATGGCCGCGAGGCCGCGTGGATCTGCGACAATGCCGGCGCGAGGCTGGCCTTTGTCGACGACGACAGCCGGTCGGCACTGGTTCAGGTCGAGGAAGACCTGCCGACCGGCATGCAGATGCTGTCCATCGACAGCGAGACGTTTCACGAATTGCAGCATGGCGAGCCGGTGTCCGCAGTGCCACTGTCCCGTGACGACAACGATCTCGCCTGGCTGTTCTACACCTCCGGCACCACTGGGCGGCCGAAGGGCGTGATGCTCAGCCATGGCAATCTGGTGGCCATGTCCATGTGCTATCTCGCCGATGTCGATCAGGTCCACCGGAAGGACGCTATCCTCTATGCCGCGCCGATCTCGCATGGCGCCGGTCTGTACAATTTTATCCATGTCCGCATGGCCGCGCGCCACGTCGTGCCGGAGAGCCAGGGCTTCGAGCCCGATGAAGTGCTCGATCTCGGCAAGGCGCTCGGCGATGTCGCGATGTTTGCAGCACCCACCATGGTGCGCCGGCTGGTCGATGCGGCGAAGAAGCGTGGCGAGACCGGCGAGGGCATCCGTACCATCGTCTATGGGGGCGGGCCGATGTATCTGGCTGACATTCGCGACGCCATCGCGGCCATGGGGCAGCGCTTCGTGCAGATCTATGGCCAGGGTGAATCGCCGATGACGATCACCTCGCTGCCGCGCGCCTTCCACGCCGATACCGAACACCCGCGCTATCTCGAACGCCTTGCTTCGGTCGGCCCGGCGCAGAGCGTGATGTCGGTGCGGATTACCGATGCCGACGGCAAGCCTTTGCCGGTGGGCAAAACCGGCGAGGTCGAAGCCAAGGGGCCGGCCGTGATGCTCGGCTACTGGAACAACGACAAGGCCAATGCCGAGACGCTGAAGGACGGATGGCTGCGCACCGGCGATGTCGGCCGGCTTGACGAAGACGGCTTTCTCACGCTGTCCGACCGCTCCAAGGACGTCATCATTTCCGGCGGTACCAATATCTATCCGCGCGAGGTCGAGGAGGCGCTGCTGACGCATCCCGCCGTGCGGGAAGTGTCGGCGATTGGCGTGCCCGAGCCGGACTGGGGCGAGGTTGTGGTCGCCTGTGTGGTGCTGGAGCCTGGCGCGTCGGCTGACGACGCTGCGCTCGACGCGCATTGCCTCGCCAATATCGCCCGTTTCAAGCGCCCCAAGCGCTACGTCTATCTGGATGCGCTGCCGAAGAACAATTATGGCAAGGTGCTCAAGACCGAGCTGCGGGAGATGATGCGCGCTTCGGCGTCAGCGGGGGCCGGCTAGTCGTTACCACTTTGACGCGTACCGGCATCCCACGC
The DNA here is from genome assembly GCF_034044155.1 of Tardiphaga sp. 42S5. Classification (NCBI taxonomy): domain Bacteria; kingdom Pseudomonadati; phylum Pseudomonadota; class Alphaproteobacteria; order Hyphomicrobiales; family Nitrobacteraceae; genus Tardiphaga; species Tardiphaga sp. 42S5. Next base: position 3,595,180 of record NZ_CP139027.1, read on the forward strand.
ATACGGCCCCGCGTCTGGCGCCCTTGCGCCCGCCGAACGCCTCCCGCTAAGACGAAGGCAACAGGGCGCACTGGCGCCTGATCACACGCTTTCGGGAGCAAACGACTTTGACGGGACCACTCCACGGGATCAGGATCATCGACATGACCTCGGTGATGATGGGGCCTTACTGCACCCAGACGCTGGGTGACTACGGCGCCGATGTGATCAAGGTGGAGTCTCCCGATGGAGACGTGGTTCGGTCAATCGGGCCGATGCGCAATCCCGGGATGGGCCCGATTTTCCTGAATACCAATCGCAGCAAGCGCTGCGTCTGCATCGACCTCAAGAAGGAAGAGGGCCGCGCGGCACTCCTGAAGCTGGTCGAGACCGCCGACGTGCTGGTCTACAATGTCCGCCCGGCGGCAATGGCGCGGCTCAATCTCGGCTATGACGTCATGGCCAAGATCAATCCGCGGCTGATCTATGCCGGCGTGTTCGGCTTCAGCCAGGCCGGCCCCTATGCCGCCAAGCCCGCTTATGACGACCTGATCCAGGGTGCCACCGCGCTGCCCGCATTGAATGCGCGCATCAGCAGTGACGGTGTGCCGCGCTATGTGCCGAATGCGCTGGTCGATCGCATCGTCGGGCTCACCGCGCTTGGCGCCATCCTCGCCAGCGTCGTGCATCGCGACAAGACCGGCGAGGGCCAGCGCGTCGACATCCCGATGTTCGAGACCATGGCGAGCTTCATGATGGGCGACCACATGGGCGGCCTCACTTACGATCCGCCGCTCGACAAGGGCGGCTACGGCCGTCACCTGTCGCCGGACCGCCGGCCGTACCAGACTTCGGACGGCTATATCTGCGCGATGGTCTATAACGACAAGCAGTGGAAGAGCTTCCTCAAGCATGTCGGCCGCGAGGAGCTGTTTGACGATCCGCGCTTCGCGACCTTCCCGCAGCGCATCCAGCATATCGACACGGTGAATGCCGAACTGTCGCGCATCTTCAAGACCAGGACGACGGCGGAATGGGCGAAGCTGCTCGATGACGCCGACGTGCCGTCAACCCCGATGCACACGCTGGAAAGCATGATGCAGGATCCGCATATGCTGGCGACCGACTTCTTCCAGCAGGTCGAGCATCCGACCGAAGGTGCGATCCGCAGCATGAAGGTGTCGGCGACCTGGTCGAAGACCCCGGTCAATCCGACGCGCCTTGCCTCGCATCTCGGCGAACAGAATGCCGAGGTGCTGGCCGAGATCGGCTATACGGCCGATCAGATCGAGAAAATGCACAAGGATGGCGTGCTCCGACAGGCCGCTATCCCAGATACGTCGGAGCTGTAACACATGGATTTCGCCCTCGACACCAACCAGGAATCCATCCGCGACGCCATCGAGAAGATCTGCGTGCGTTTCGACGATGCCTATTGGCTGAAGAAGGACAAGGAGGGCGGTTTCCCCATCGACTTCCACAAGGCGATGGCCGATGCCGGCTGGCTCGGCATCTGTATTCCCGAGGAATATGGCGGTTCGGGTTTGGGGATCACCGAGGCCGCGATCATGATGCGGGCGATTTCGGAATCCGGCGCCGGCATGTCGGGTGCGTCAGCCGTGCATATGAATGTGTTCGGCCTCAATCCGGTGGTGGTGTTTGGCACGCCCGAACAGTGCGCGCGCATGCTGCCGCCCATCGTGGACGGCACCGAGAAATCCTGCTTCGCGGTGACCGAGCCGAACACGGGCCTCAACACCACGCAGCTCAAGACCCGCGCCGTGCGCAAGGGCGATCGCTACATCGTCAACGGCCAGAAGGTCTGGATCTCCACCGCACAGGTCGCCGAGAAGATCCTGCTGCTGGCGCGCACCACGCCGCTGGAAGACGTGAAGAGTCCCACGCATGGGCTCAGCCTGTTCTATACGGATCTCGACCGTTCCAAGATCGCCGTGCACGAGATCGAGAAGCTCGGCCGCAAGGCGGTGGACTCCAACGAGCTGTTCATTGCCGATTTCGAAATTCCGGTCGAGGATCGCATCGGCGAAGAGGGGCACGGCTTCGAATATATCCTGCACGGCATGAACCCCGAGCGCATCCTGATCGCCGCGGAAGCCGTCGGTCTCGGCAAGGCTGCACTGAGGAAGGCGGCCGATTACGCCAAGGTGCGCAACGTGTTCAACCGCCCGATCGGCCAGAACCAGGCGATCCAGCATCCCCTGGCGAAGAACTGGATGGAGCTCGAAGCCGCCTGGTTGATGGTGCTGTCGGCCGGCTGGCAATATGACCAGGGACTGCCCTGTGGCCCTGCCGCGAATTCGGCGAAGTATCTCGCGGGCGAAGCCGGCTATCACGCCTGCGAGCAGGCGGTGATGACCCATGGCGGTTTCGGTTATGCCAAGGAATATCACGTCGAGCGCTATTTGCGGGAGTCACTGATCCCGCGTATCGCCCCGATCAGCCGCGAGCTGATCCTGAGCTTCATCGCCGAGAAGGCGCTCGGTTTGCCGAAGTCGTATTGATGCGTGATCGCGCCAACACGCTCAGCATGTCGTCCCCGCGAAGGCGGGGACCCATAACCTCCGAGTTTGTAGTGAGGCGCTGTGGTTGCGGCCGCGTTCTAACTTCGCTTCCCGAGGCTATGGGTCCCCGCCTCCGCGGGGACGACAATCGAGTTTGGAGCGACGCATGAGCTACATCACCGGCGTCGGTCTTCTCCCTTACGGCAAGCACGAGGGCTCATCGACCATCGACCTGATGAGCCGCGCCGCCGAGCTGGCGCTGGCCGATGCCGGCCTCAAGCGTGGCGATATCGATGGCTTCCTGTGCGGCTATTCCACCACCATGCCGCATATCATGCTGGCCACCGTGTTTGCCGAGCATTTCGGCATCACGCCATCCTATGCCCATGCCATCCAGGTCGGTGGCGCCACCGGGATGGCGATGGCCATGCTGGCGCATCAGCTTGTCGAGGGCGGCGTCGCCAGACACGTCCTCGTGGTTGGCGGCGAGAACCGGCTCACCGGCCAGAGCCGCGATGCCTCGATCCAGGCGCTGGCCCAAGTCGGCCATCCCACCTATGAAGTGCCGCTCGGCCCGACTATCCCGGCCTATTACGGCCTCGTTGCTAACCGCTACCTGCACGAATACGGCGTGACGCAGGAAGACCTCGCCGAATTCGCCGTGCTGATGCGCAAGCATGCGCTGACTCATCCCGGTGCGCAGTTTCACGAACCGATCACCGTCGCCGACGTGATGGCCTCGAAGACCATTGCCACGCCGCTCAAACTGCTCGACTGCTGCCCGGTGTCCGATGGCGGCGCGGCCTTCGTGGTCAGCTATGAGCCGACCAGTTCAACCAAAATCCGCGTCCGCGGCGCTGCGCAGGCACATACGCATCAACACATTACCGCTGCGCCGGCATTGTCCGAACTCGGCGCCGAGATCGCCATCGCGCGCGCGAAGAAGATGACGGGCATCGAAATCTCCGACGTGCGCTATGCCGCGGTCTATGACAGCTTCACCATCACACTGGCGATGCTGCTGGAAGATCTCGGTCTCGCCGGCCGCGGCGAGGCAGCGGCGCAAGTGCGCGCCGGTCACTTCAGCCAGCACGGCGCGATGCCGCTCAACACCCATGGCGGTCTACTGAGCTACGGCCATTGCGGCGTTGGTGGTGCCATGGCGCATCTCGTCGAAACACATCTGCAGATGACGGGCAGGGCCGAGAACCGTCAGGTCAGGGATGCTTCCGTCGCGCTGCTGCACGGTGACGGCGGTGTGCTGTCGTCCCATGTCAGCATGTTCCTGGAGCGCGTATCATGAGCGAGCTCAAGCCTGCCGTCGACTGGACCACCGGGACTGAAGCCATCAGCTATCAGTCCTGCCGCGCCTGCCAGTCGATCCAGTATTTCCGTCGCAGTTTTTGCGCGGCCTGCGGGTCGCCCGATCTCGACGACAAGCAAGCGAGCGGCGAGGGCACCGTCTATGCGACATCGCTCGTACTGCGCGCCGGGACGCCGGAAGCGCGCGAGCATGTGCCCTATAATATTCTGCTCATCGACACCGCCGAAGGCTTTCGTATGATGGCCCACGGCGCCAACGATCTCGTCATCGGCGACAGAGTGAAAGCCGTCTACCGGCAATTCACCGGCCGCCTCGTACCGTTCTTCGAAAAGACTCCTCAATGAGCCGCCTGCGCTTTGCCCTCGATCCGAAATCCGTGGCCATCATCGGCGCCTCGGAAAGTCCCAACAAGGTCGGCGGCCGTCCGGTCCACTATCTCCAGAAGTTCGGCTTCAAGGGCAAGATCTACCCGATCAATCCGTCGCGCACGGAGATCCAGGGCGAGAAGTGCTACAAGAGCCTCGCCGATCTGCCGGAAGCGCCGGAAATGGTGATCGTCGCCGTCGCCGGCGACAATGTCATCGGCGCTGTCGAGGATTGCGCCAAGGCCGGCGTCAAGATCGCACTGGTGATGGCCTCGGGCTTTGGCGAGGTCGACGCGGTCGCCGGCAAGGCGAAAGAGCGCCGCATGGTCGAGATCGCGCATAAACACGGCATGCGCATCGTTGGCCCGAATACACAGGGCCTCGCCAATTTCGGCACCGGCGCCATTGCGTCGTTCTCCACCATGTTCATGGAGTTCGAGTGCGTCGAAGGCCATGTCGCCATGCTCAGCCAGAGCGGCGCGCTGTCCACGGTGCCGGTCGGCTTCCTCAATCCGCGGGGCATCGGCGTCCGTCACAGCCACGCCACCGGCAATGACTCGGACATCACCGTCGGCGAACTTGCCATCGCGGTGGCCGAAGATCCGGAAGTGAAGCTGATGCTGCTCTATCTCGAGAGCATTCCGGAGAAGAAGTATCTGGAGGAACTCTCCGAAGTCGCACTCCATCGCAACCTGCCGATTATCGCGCTGAAATCCGGCCGCACCGATGCCGGCAAGGCGGCGGCGCAGTCGCATACCGGTGCGCTCGCCAATGAGGATCGCGTCGTGGACGCCTTCCTCGAACATCACGGCATCTGGCGCGCGCCGGATATGCGCGGCCTCGTCGAGGCCACGGAGCTTTATCTCAAGGGCTGGAAGCCGCAGGGCCGTCGCCTGGTCGCGATCAGCAATTCCGGCGCGGTCTGCGTGATGACCGCGGATGCTGCTTCGACCGTCGGCATGCCGATGGCCAAGCTGGCACCCGAGACCGACAAGAAGCTGAAGGGCATCCTGCCAAGCTTCGCCACCACGACCAACCCGATCGATCTCACCGCGGCGCTGCTGTCGAACAGCCGGCTGTTCGGCGACATCCTGCCGGTGATCGCCGAAGATCCTGCGGCCGATGCTTTTGTCATTGGCGTGCCCGTGGCGGGCCCGGGCTACGACGTCCCGGCCTTCGCGCGCGACAGTGCCGCTTTCGCTGAGCAGACCGGCAAGCCGCTGGTGGTCGCCGCGACGCAGCCCAGCGTCGCCAAGGAGTTCCAGGCCCAGGGTGTCTCGGTGTTCCCGACCGAGGTCGAGGCGGTCACCGCGCTGAATCAATATGTGTCGCATCATGAGCTGATGGCGCGCGTGAAGGCGCGCAAGCGAGTTCCGTCGTCCACATTGATCTCGGCCGACAAGACCGTGATGATGAATGAAGCCGACAGCCTCGCTCTGCTGGCATCGCGCGGCATCCCGGTGGTGCCGTATCGACTCGTGCATTCCCGCGCTGAAGCCGAGGCGGCATTCGATACCATAGGCGGCAAAGTGGTGGTGAAGGGCTGCTCGGCCGACATCGCCCACAAGTCGGAACTTGGACTGGTCAAGCTCGGCGTCGCCTCGCGCGAGGCGGTCGGTGAGGTCTATGCCGAGATGGAAGAGATCATCCGTAAGCAGGGTTCGCGCTTCGACGGCGTCATCGTCGCCGCCATGACCGGCGGTCGCCGCGAGATCGTGATCGGCGCGCATCGTGATCCCGTCTTCGGCCCGGTGGTCATGGTTGGCGACGGCGGCAAATATGTCGAGGTGTTCAAGGACACCACACTGTTGCTGCCGCCTTTCATCAGGGACGATGCCAAGCGCGCGCTGGCGAAGCTGCGCATCGCGCCACTGTTCGAAGGCGTCCGCGGTGAGCCGCCGATGGATGTGGATGCGCTGGTCGATGCGATGGTGAAGATCGGAGAGTTGATGGCGGATACGTCCGCCAAGGTGATGAGCATCGACCTCAATCCGGTGATGCTGAATACGAACGGCTGCGTCGTGGTGGACGCCGTGGTGTTCAAGGGCGAGTAGGGCGCCTGGACAGATCGGCCAGCCGGAGAGAAGGACGATCCGTTAGCTCTGCCGATCGCGCGGACCGGCCCAGTTCATGATGGTCGTAGCGAGCGCTTCGACGGCAGGTGGTGGGTGGTCCGGTAAGATCACCGCGAACTGAATGTCAGGCAGTTTCGGAAGGCCTTCACGAGACGGCAGGATCGTCAAACCGGGCGGCATTAAACGGACTGAATGTGGCAACAGGCCGATGCCGGCACGCGCCGCAGCGCTCAGGCCGGAGACGTTGGCGCTCGTGAATGCGATGCGCCATCGTCGCCCCGCCGCTTCGAGAGTCTCCAGCACGCCGACGCGTGTGATGCTGGGCGGCGGGTAGAGGATGAGCGGCAAGGGACTGTCGGGATCGAGCCGGAATTCGGGATGTGCCATCCATTCGATCGGCTCTTTCCATGCAATCCTGCCCCGGCTGTCGCCATCTCGCCGCTTCACCAGTGCGAGATCCAGTCGACCCGCATCGAATGACGTGCGCAGATCCTCGCTCAGTCCCGAATGCAGTTCGATATCAAGCTCCGGATGCCGGCGCGCGAAAGCGGCGAGCACGTTCGGCAATGCCGACAACACGAAATCTTCCGATGCGCCGAACCGCAACCGGCCGCGCAGCGGCGCAGCCGACAGGTACTGCTGCAGATGGGCATAGCGTTCCAGGATCGAGCGCGCATGATCGAGCAGAACATCGCCATCCGGAGTGAGGCCCACCCGGTGGGTGCTGCGGTCGAACAAGCGACGGCCGGTCTGCTCTTCGAGGCGCCGGATGTGCTGGCTGACGGTCGATTGTTGCAGCCCGAGGAGACGGGCCGCGCCGGTGAAGCTCCCGGCATCGGCAACCGCGACGAAGCTTTGCAACAGGTCGACTGGCACATGATCCATGATCATCACGATACATGATGATTGATATCGTTGTTATGGGGATTTTGCATTAAGGCGGAAGAAATTAGATCTGGGCCATCAAACAGAGGCTCATCGCTATGATCACACGCCGCCATATCAAATTACCGATCGATCAATTCCTGTTGTGGCTGACAGCAACAGTCGCGCTGGCTGCCGTGCTGCCCGCGCGCGGCGATGCCGCTGTCTATGTCGATCACACCGTCACCGCTGCTGTGGCGCTCCTCTTCCTGCTCTATGGCGCGCGCCTGTCGCCGACCGCCGTGAAGGAGGGCCTGCTGCATTGGCGGCTGCAGTCGATGGTGTTCTCCAGCACCTATCTTCTGTTTCCGCTCGTCGGCGTTGCGGCGAGTCTCGCGCTGCGTCCGTATTTGCCAGCCGACCTCGCCACCGGTCTTCTCTTCATGTGTCTGCTGCCGTCCACCGTACAATCATCTATCGCCTTCACCGCGATCGCGCGCGGGAATGTCCCGGCGGCGTTGTGCAGCGCATCGGTCTCCAATCTTCTCGGCGTCGTGCTCACGCCGATCCTGGTTGCGCTGTTGCTGTCTTCGGCAGGCAGCGGATTCTCCATCGTGGCGTTTGAGGAGATTGCCGCGCAGATCGTCGCGCCCTTCGTGGTCGGGCAGTTGATCCGCCCCTGGGTCGGTGCGTGGTTGCTCTCCCATTCGCGTCTCACCTCGGCGGTCGATCGCGGCTCCGTGCTGCTCATCGTCTATGCCGCCTTCAGCGCCGGCATGGTCGAGGGAATCTGGGGCCAGCTCTCGGTCGGTACTCTCGCAGGGGTTCTCGCCATCGATCTGGCGGTGCTTGCAGTTGTGATCGTCTCGACCATGCTGGCTAGCCGCTGGATGGGCTTCTCGACCGAGGATGAGATCGCCATTGTCTTCTGCGGATCAAAGAAGAGCATGGCGAGCGGCATTCCGATGGCCGCGATCCTTTTCCCGGGTCACGCCCTCGGCCTGATCGTGCTGCCGATCATGCTGTTTCATCAGGCTCAATTGTTCGTCTGCGCGATCCTTGCGCGGCGCTATGCGAGGCGCCGGGCTGAGCAGGGTATCGAAGGCGAAGCCGCGATGCTGTCGACGTGAGGCGTCGCTCGCTGGGTTAAGGATGGCGCGCGAAGCTCGTTGGCTTCGCGCGCCGTCTTTATTCAGAGCGGCGGATGCGCTTAAAACGTCACCACACCGCGGATACTCTCCCCGCGCTTCATCAGATCGAATCCCTTGTTGATGTCGCTCAGCGGCATCACGTGGGTGATCATCGGGTCGATCTGGATCTTGCCCTGCATGTACCAGTCGACGATCTTCGGCACGTCGGTGCGGCCGCGGGCGCCGCCGAAGGCTGAGCCGCGCCAGACACGGCCGGTGACGAGCTGGAACGGGCGTGTCGAGATTTCCGCGCCGGCGGGCGCCACGCCGATCACGATGGATTCGCCCCAGCCGCGGTGGCAGGCTTCCAGCGCCTGACGCATGACAGTGACATTACCGGTGCAGTCGAAGGTGTAATCGGCGCCGCCGATCTGGTCTGCACCGCGTTTGGTCATGTCGATGAGATGCGGGACCAGATCCTTGCCCAGCTCTTTCGGGTTGACGAAGTGGGTCATGCCGAAGCGCTCGCCCCACGCCTTGCGGTCATTGTTGATGTCGACGCCGATGATCATGTCAGCGCCGGCGAGACGAAGACCCTGCAGCACGTTGAGGCCGATGCCGCCGAGACCGAACACGATCGCCTTGGCGCCTTGCTCGACCTTGGCGGTGTTGAACACCGCGCCGATGCCGGTGGTGACGCCGCAGCCGATATAGCAGACCTTGTCGAACGGCGCATCCTCGCGGATTTTCGCCACCGCGATCTCCGGCAGCACGGTGTAATTGGCGAAGGTCGAGGTCCCCATATAGTGGTGAACAGGCTTGCCCTCGAGCGAGAAGCGCGAGGTGCCATCGGGCATCAGGCCCTGACCCTGCGTCGCGCGAATGGACGTGCAGAGATTGGTCTTGCGCGACAGACATGACGGGCACTGGCGACATTCTGGCGTGTAGAGCGGGATGACATGATCACCCTTCTTCACCGACGTGACGCCGCGGCCGACATCGACGACGACGCCGGCGCCTTCATGGCCGAGGATCGCCGGAAACAGACCTTCGGGATCGGCGCCCGACAGCGTGAACTCGTCGGTGTGGCAGATGCCGGTGGCCTTGATCTCGATCAGCACTTCGCCGTCGCGCGGGCCTTCGAGCTGAACGGTGGTGATCTCCAGCGGCTTCCCGGCACTGATGGCAACGGCGGCGTGAACGTCCATGGCAAATTCCTTCGATAATGGTCTCGGTGTCGTGATGTCAGGCGGCAGGTCCGCGCAAACAGCCATTGCCGCTTAGCACATGATGGGGCACTGAGCAGCCCATGAAACAGGTTCAGAAAAGCGATCTTGAAATCCTGATCGGCCGCGCCGCGCCCATCGTCTTCGTACTGCTGTGGAGCACCGGCTTCATCGGCACCAAGTATGTGCTGAACGGTACCGAACCTCTGACCTATCTGACCATGCGCATGATGCTGGTGGTCGCGATCATGGCGGTGATCGTCGCATGGGTCCGACCGGCGTGGCCGGATCGCGCGGGCATCGGCCACAGCATCATCGCCGGGCTGCTGGTGCAGGGGCTTTATCTTGCCGGCACCGTGTTTGCTGTCGCGCACAAGGTCCCGGTCGGTCTGTCGGCGCTGATCCCGGGTCTGCAGCCGATCCTCACCTCGATCCTCGCCAGCCGCGTTCTCGGCGAGCGCGTCACGCTGCTGCAATGGGGCGGGGTGGCGCTCGGTCTCGCCGGTGTGTTGCTGATCCTGCATGGTCGCCCGATGACGGGCGAGGCGGGCTGGGGATGGTTTGCGTCCGGCGTTTCGCTGATCACGATCACCGTCGGCACGCTCTATCAGAAGCGCTATTGCGGCGGCATCGACTGGCGCACCGGCAGCTTCATCCAGCAGATCTCGGCGATGGTTATGCTAGGCATCGGCGCGTGGGCCCTTGAGACCAATGTGATCCACTGGTCGGCGGAGTTCGTGCTGTCGGTGGTGTGGCTCGCGGTGGTGCTGTCGATCGGCACCGTCGGGCTGCTCTACTGGCTGCTCCGGCGCCAGGCCTCGAGCCAGGTGGCGAGTCTGTTCTATCTGGTGCCGGCCGTGACAGCACTGATGGCGTTCGTTCTGTTTGGTGAAAAGTTGGATGCCGTCGCCATCATCGGCATGATTGCCTGCGGCGCTGCGGTATTGCTGGTCAACCGCGCGAAGGCCTGACGCCATCCTGCGTCAATCCAGACCCCGGACATGAAAAAGCCTCCGGGCTTGGACCCGGAGGCTTTCACATCTGCGAAGAAGCTTACTTCTTCTTGGCAGCCTTCTTGGCCTTCTTGGCCTTCTTCGGAGCGGCCTTCTTGGCGGCCTTCTTCACGGTCTTCTTGGCAGCCTTCTTCACGGTCTTCTTGGCGGCCTTCTTGACGGTCTTCTTCACTGCTTTCTTAGCCATTGGTCTCGCTTTCTGGGTTTTCTTCTTTGAAGATTTCTTCGCAGAAGTTTTCTTGGTGGACTTCTTCGTCTTCTTAGCCGGGGTCACTTTCTTTGCGACTTTCTTTGCGGCCTTCTTGACCTTCTTCGCCACCGAGGTGGCGACTTCCTTAGTCGCGTCGGCTGCGCTGCTAAGCGCGTCCGTCACTTGCTCCAGGACTGGAGTGTCGTCGTTCATAGCATCCCCCAACATTGTCGACTTTTTCACGTTAGTCCGATTCGGGCGCGTGTTGAAGAGTGTGTCATCGACAGTCAACTATTTCGTATCGTTGTGTACGCCTTTAATGCGCGCTCGCGACCGACTTTGTGATCGACGATCGGCGACGGATAGTCTTTGCCTAAAGTGATTCCCGCGTTTTTGAGTTCGAGCGGTGAAGCTGTCCAAGGCTGATGAATATGTTTTGTGGATAGTTCTGTCAGTTCGGGTATCCAGCGCCTGACATAGACACCACCGGGATCGAACTTCTCACCCTGCAGGATCGGATTGAAGACGCGGAAGTAGGGTGCTGCATCCGCGCCGGAGCCTGCGACCCACTGCCAGTTGGCGGGATTGCTGCCCGCATCCGCGTCGACAAGCGTATCCCAGAACCACTTCTCGCCCTCGCGCCAGTCGATGAGCAGATGTTTGACGAGGAAGGATGCGACCACCATGCGTACGCGATTGTGCATCACGCCGGTGTGCCAGAGCTCGCGCATGCCCGCATCGACGATCGGATAGCCGGTCAGACCGCGTTGCCACGCGCGCAGCGCCTTGCGATCAGTCTTCCATGGGAACTCATCGAAGGATGATTGCAGATTGCGCGTGGCCAAATCGGGAACATCGAACAGCAGATGGCGACAAAACTCGCGCCAGCCGACTTCGCTCATGAACTTTGCGATGTCGCTACTGTGCTGCGGATGTTCTGCAGCTGCGAAATACGCGGCAGTCCAGATCTGCCGCGGACTGATCTCGCCGAAGCGTAGATGCGGCGACAGGCGCGACGTGATCTCGCGGTCAGGCCGATCGCGGTCGCTGCTATAGCCCGCGATCTCCTTGAGGAAGCGCTTGAGATGTTTCTGCGCGGCGGCTTCGCCTGGCGTCCACGTCTCGCGCAGACCGCCGGCCCAGTCGGGCTTCGATGGCTCTAGCGCCCAGTCGGCGAGCTTGTCGCTCTTCACTTTCGGTGCGGGTATTAGTTTCTTCGGCGCCGGAAGCGGCTTCGCCGGTTCGCCCAGCGCCTGAACGCGCTGCCAGAACGGCGTGAACACGCGCAGGCCGCGGCTCTCCTTGCTGGCGGTCTCCTTGGCGCGGATGGTCGCAGGATGCGCCAGCAGGTCACCCGGAAAGCTCTGCGTGCCGATATCGAGATCGGCGAGCGCTTCGGTGACGCCATCGGCGACCGCGAGATGCGGCGCCTGCGCGATCTCGTTCCAGAAGACGTGGCTGGCATCGACTGCGCGCGCCACATCGACAATGACGTCGGCCGCAGCGCCCTTGCGCAGCACCAGTGTGCCGCCGATGGCGTCGAGGCTTGCGCTGAGCGCGCGCAGCGACTGCGCCAGCCACCACCTCGTCGCGCCGCCCATCGGCCGCGCCTGCGGTGGCTTCAGTGCCTTGCTCTGTTCATCGAGGATGTAGAGACAGATCACCGGCACACTGCGCCTGGCTGCGGCATGAAGGGCAGGGTGATCGGACAGACGAAGGTCGTCGTGAAACCAGACGACGATAGGTGCCTGCGTCGGTGTTGAGGTCGAAGATTGATCGGTCATCACTCATCCAACGCGGATGTCGGGTGATTGATCCGGCCGCGAATACCGCGAGAGTCTTTGCAACCCTGCGCTCATGGGCGCCTAGTATCAGGATATTTATTACCGAATTGGTACTGGAAGTTATTTCGAACCGATACGCCGATCTCTGGGTGACGAGGTCGATCCGTCATGCCGCCGCTGGATCTGCTCTTCCTCGGCTTCGTCGCGAGAGCTCCCCGCAAGGACGTGGAGAAGGCGACCCCATGACTGCAGCATCGATTCGACGGGGCAAAGAAAAGAGGCGCCGCGATCTCTCGCGGCGCCTCTTTCGTTCTTGCAAATCAGTCGCAGCGTTACTTCGGCTGCGGCACAATGCGGATATAAGGCTTCGGTTCTTTCCAGCCATTCGGATAGATCGTCTTGGCTTCGTCGTTGGTGACGGAGCCGGCGATGATGACGTCCTCGCCATGCTTCCAGTCGGCCGGCGTAGCGACGCGATGCTTGGCGGTCATCTGCAGTGAATCGATCACGCGCAGGATTTCCTGGAAGTTGCGACCGGTGGTCATCGGATAGACCAGCACCAGTTTGATCTTCTTGTCCGGTCCGATGATGAAGACGTTGCGCACGGTGGCGTTGTCCGCGGCGGTGCGGCTGTCGGCATCGCCCGCCACGTCGGCCGGAAGCATGTTGTAAAGCTTGGAGACCTTGAGGTCGGTGTCGCCGATCATCGGGAAGGTCGGGCGGGCGCCCTGGGTTTCGTTAATGTCGTCGACCCACAGCGCGTGCTTGTGCACGGGGTCGACGCTGAGGCCGATCAGCTTGACGCCGCGCTTGTCGAACTCCGGCTGCAGCTTGGCGAGCGCGCCGAGCTCGGTGGTGCAGACCGGGGTGAAGTCCTTCGGATGCGAGAACAAAAGAGCCCAGCTATCGCCGATCCAGTCGTGGAACTTGATGCGGCCAGCCGTGGTTTCAGCGTCGAAATCGGGGGCGACGGCGTTGATCTGGAGCGTCATGATGGACCTCATGTCATTCTGATTACAGATGAATTTCGTGGGCCATTATAAAGGCGCACGCTGGTAAATGGAACTGTCCGGCAAAAAGGACAAGAACTTTCTTCAAATTCGGCGCGCACTGGCATTCAGTTTCACGCAAGGCGGCTGCGGCAAAATACCCACGCAACATGATGTTATCGGATGCCGTGATGTTGCCTCCCGCGCGGCGCAATCCCGCCTGACCGCATCGCCACATCTGATCGAACCCAGCAGCGTCTCGGCGCGACTGAACTGCAACGGTTAGGGATAAGAAGAACTCCTGTCGATCTCTTAACCAAGCGTTAAGTCGCCCATGGAATTGCTGGGCTATGTTGAGAAATATGCTGCAAACAGAAGAGCTTGAAATGTCATCCGCTGCCGCTGCCGACGTATTCGGCGCCATCGAAACGTCCTCCATCAACGATCATCGCGCTGCGGCGCAGGCCCTCGCCGTCGTGCGCGACGGCGTCATCACCGGCGAAGGCCCGACCACCCGTGGCCGTATCCATTTCTCCCGTGCGCTCGATGCCGATGACGCCGCCTGGTGCGAGCGCATCCTGGGTGCGTCGGCACTGGCCAGCCAGCCGGTCAGCCGCGACGAGGCCGAGGCACTGTTCGCGATCAACGAAGCGGCGGCCGAGCGCAGCGATGACGGACGTTTCGACGACCTGTTCGCCAAGGCTGTCGTGCATCACGCGGCGTCCGCGTCGGGCCTGCCGGTGCCGCCGCGTGCGGTGGCGCTGTCGCCCGATGTTGCCATCGAGACCTGGGCACCGACCAAGGCCGTTGGCGTGAATATCGAAGTGCTCGAATGGATCGCGTCGCAGATGCGCGCCAAGCGCGTCAGCAATGCCGCCGTCATGACGCTGGTCACGACCGTGGTCGGTGCCGCGACGCTGCAACTGCCGAACGTGTTCGACATCGGCATGTAAGCCGGTCGCAGATCGTCAGAATACGAAAACGGCGGAGCATGGCTCCGCCGTTTTTTGTTGCGATGTTCCCGTTTTGGGAACATAATTTATAATCATGAGGATCATTGCGTGGAGCGTTCTTGCCTCATATGCGCAAACGCATCCCGAGACCAAGGCATCGCTGCACCGGTGGAGATCACTGGTGCGTGCTGCCGCATGGGGCTCGATGGAGGATATCCGGTTGGCAGCTCCGGGCGCGAAGATTCTAAATGGAGAACGCGTCAGGTTTGAAGTTGCTGGCGGCAATTTTCGGATGATCGTCGCTTTCGATTTTCGCAGATGCATCGCGTTCATCAAATTCATTGGTTCGCACGCCGAATATGATCGCATCGATGCTTTGACAGTTTCGCAGTTCTAGGAAGCAGGCCATGGATATCCGCCCTATTCGGAATGACGACGATCATATGGCCGCCTTGCGCGAGATCGAGAGACTGTGGGGCGCTGCCACAGGTACGGATGACGGCGATAAGCTCGATGTCCTCGCAACACTCGTCGAGAAATATGAAGAGACGCGCTGGCCTTCTGTCGACGCATCCGATCCCGTCGATCTGTTGAATTATGCGATCGATGAACTCGGTCATACTCAGGCAGAGTTGGCCGAACTGCTCGGCTCGCGATCACGTGCATCCGAGCTGCTCAATCGCCGTCGGCTGCTGACCGTCGAGATGATTCACAAGATCAGCGAAGCATGGAAAATTCCCGCCGATCTTCTGGTGCGGCCAATCCGATCTGCCGCTTGACAGAAAACGGCGGAGCGTGGCTCTGCCGTTTTTTGTTGGGGCTGTCTCTTACTTCGCGTCGAGGCCGACAGTCCGGCCCGGGAAGCCGGCGACATCGAAATACTTGTGCTCGCCGACCTTCTGCAGTTGCAGCACCGTGACCAGACCCTGATCGTCGGGCGCCGAACGCATCACGTCGGTCGTTGCCGTCGGCGTCTCGCCCGTCACCGTCGCTTCGCTCATCACACGGCCGATCAGGCTGCCTTTGGCATCGCGCTTGAGACCGAGCAGATGCGCGGCGGTCATGCCGGTATCGGCATTGCTGACCGGCAGGGGATCGACGAAGCCGGCTTTGAAGTCCGGACCGATCGCCGCCATGAAGTTGTGGGTATCGCCGCGCCCGAACGAACCATGCATGCCCTGGCCCTGACGCAGCACGGTGTCGGCGACCTCGACCTGGCAGGCCGCCGGCTCTTCGCAGCCCTCCGAATAGGAGCGGAATGAGACGACGATCGCGGGATGCGGCGTGACAGCCTTGCCGGACAGGTTGATCGACGACAGTGCCAGCGCGCCGGGGAAGGAGCCCAGCGAGTCCTCAACGAAGATGCCGCTGATGTAATCCTGTTTCAGCAGCGCCTTTACGGTGCGGTCGGCGAGGTCCTTGTCGCCGGTCGGCAGATAGATCAGGTCGGAGCCGCCATTGGTGGCGATGATCAGCTCGGGCTTGTCCTTGTCCTTGCCGATATAGGCATTGCCGGCTTTCGGATACGCATTGTCGGCGACGGCAGCGAATTTGTCGTTGGGATCGAACAGCGGCAGGTCGAGCGACTTGGCGAGATCGATGGCCAGGAAGCCCAGCGGCAGGAAGCCTTCCGGCGTATCCGCATAGGTGCCCTTGATGGTCGCCGAGGTCTTGCTCTCCTTGGAGATCGTCGAGAAGCCGTGATCCGCCGAGATCATGATGTTGGTATTGGCACTGAGCCCGAGATCGTCGAGCGTCTTGCGCAGCTGCGCGAGATTGTCGTCGGCATTCTTGATCGAGGCGAGCGACGAGGGGCCGTTGATGCCGGGCGTCACCTTGTTGAGACTGTCGCCCTGGTTGTGCTGGGTGCCATCGGGATCGCGCGACCAGAAGATGAGCACGAACGGCTTGTTGCGTGCCTTGAACATCGGCAGCACCACTTTGCTCGCGACATCGGCCATATAGGCCTGCTGCTTGATGTTGGCTTCCGTGGTGCCGGGCGTCTTGGCGTCGCCCGCCTTGCCATTGTCGCCGCGGCCCGGTGTTTCCACCGCCAGTCCGGCCTTCGTCAGGGCGTCCTTCATCTCGTCCGACAGCGGAATGCCGAGCAGCTTGCCTGCTTTGTCGATGCCGCCGGTCTGGTCGTCGATGGTGATCGTCTCCTTGCCCGTGCGTTCGGTGTGATCGAACATCAGCGTCGGGCCGACCTTGCCGATCGCGGCGGTGGAATAGCCGGCCTTGCGCGCGGCCTTCAGCAGCGTTTCCTCATTGAGGTAGTCGCCGTTGAATTGCTCGTCGAGGTCGCCCAGCACCTGGTCGTGTTCGATGAAGGGGATCGGGCTGTTGTTCTGCACCAGGGTGGGGTGGCCAGTATAGATCGAGTTCGAAAACACGCCGGTATCGCCGAGATAATGGCCGGACGCCATGCCCGACGCATTGGCCATGGTGAAGGTCGGAAACAGCGAATGCGAGTTCCGGAAATTGACGCCTTTATCCCGCACTGCGGACATCGCAGGCGCCGTTTCCGGCGTCACTTTCAGCGCCCGGAGCCCATCAGGTACGAACAAAATGAGGTTGCGGGGAGGGCTGTTTTGGGCGAAAGCCGTTGTTGCGGATATAAAAGTAAGACTGAGGGAGAGGATGGTGGCGCAGCGCATGAAAAACCTCGCTTCGAAAGAACTCGGCCGATCCGGTCCAGACGTCTTCTCTAGTTTTTGTCCGCGACAGAATTGTTACGACTGCGGCGCCATGCCACATTGTACCGTCGACCCCATCTTTCCGATCCCGCCTCAAGGTTGCAAGTAAGACAGCTCATGTTCAAAAAAATTCTGATCGCCAATCGCGGCGAGATCGCCTGCCGGGTCATCAAGTCCGCCCGCAAGATGGGTATCAAGACCGTAGCCGTCTATTCCGAAGCCGATCGCGATGCGCTGCATGTCGAGATGGCCGACGAGGCCGTGTTCATCGGACCTCCGGCCGCGGCCGAGAGCTATCTGTTGATCGAGAAAATCGTCGAGGCCTGCAAGACGACGGGCGCTGAAGCTGTGCATCCCGGCTACGGCTTCCTGTCCGAGCGAGAAGCCTTCCCACGCGCGCTGGAGGCCGCCGGCATCGTCTTCATCGGCCCCAATCCCGGCGCCATCGCCGCCATGGGCGACAAGATCGAATCCAAGAAGGCGGCAGCCAAGGCCAACGTCTCAACCGTGCCGGGCTATCTCGGTGTCATCGAGGACGACAAGCACGCCGTGAAGATCGCCGACGAGATCGGCTATCCCGTGATGATCAAGGCGTCCGCTGGCGGCGGCGGCAAGGGTATGCGCATCGCGCATTCGACTTCGGAAGTGGTCGAGGGTTTCAACCTCGCCAAGGCCGAGGCGAAGTCGTCGTTCGGCGACGACCGTGTCTTCATCGAGAAGTTCATCGTCGATCCCCGTCACATCGAAATCCAGGTGCTCGGCGACAAGCACGGCAACGTCATCTATCTCGGCGAGCGCGAATGCTCGATCCAGCGCCGCAACCAGAAGGTCATCGAGGAGGCGCCGTCGCCGCTGCTCGACGAGACCACCCGCCGCAAGATGGGCGAGCAGGCCGTGGCCCTTGCCAAGGCGGTGAATTACGATTCGGCCGGCACCGTGGAATTCGTCGCCGGCCAGGACAAGAGCTTCTACTTCCTCGAAATGAACACCCGCCTTCAGGTCGAGCATCCCGTGACCGAACTCGTCACCGGTGTCGACCTCGTCGAGCAGATGATCCGCGTCGCCGCCGGCGAGAAGCTGCAGCTTGCGCAGAAGGACGTCACGCTGACCGGCTGGGCCGTGGAGTCCCGCGTCTATGCGGAAGATCCGTTCCGCAACTTTCTGCCGTCCATCGGTCGTCTCGTGAAGTATCGTCCGCCGGCCGAGAGCAAGTCCGACAACATCACCGTGCGCAACGACACCGGCGTGCAGGAGGGCGGCGAGATCTCGATCTATTACGATCCGATGATCGCCAAGCTTGTGACCCACGCCCCGTCGCGCGCCGCCGCCATCGAGGCGCAGTCTCATGCGCTCGACGCCTTCTATATCGACGGTATCCGCCACAACATTCCGTTCCTGTCGGCGCTGATGAGCCATCCGCGCTGGCGCGAGGGCAATCTCTCCACCGGCTTCATCGCCGAGGAATTCCCCAAGGGCTTCGCCGCCAGGGCGCCGGAGGGCGAAGTCGCCCGCCGTATCGCCGCGGTGGCCGCGGCCGTCGACTCCATCTACGGCGAACGCAAGCGGCAGATTTCCGGCCAGTTGATCGGCCGTCCGGTGACCCGTGCGGGTCGCCGCGCCGTGTGGCTGGAGCGCGAGGAGATCGCGCTCGACGTGGCCCGTGACGGCGATGTCGTGACGGTGGCCTTCGTCGGTGCTGACGGCAAGACGGGTGCGCCGCATAAGCTCTCGTCGTCCTGGAAGCCGGGCGTGCCGGTCTGGGAAGGCACCATCGATGGCCATAACGTCGCCATGCAGGTGCGCCCTCAGACGTCGGGCATCCGCATCGCGCATCAGGGTTATGAAGTCGCGGTCAATGTCTTCACCGAGGCGGAGGCTACCGCTGCGCGCCTGATGCCGGTGGGCGTCAAGGCCGACACCGGCAAGAAGCTGCTGTGCCCGATGCCGGGCCTCGTCGTCTCGATTGCCGTGACCGAAGGTCAGGACGTCAAGGCCGGCGAGACCCTCGCCGTTGTGGAGGCGATGAAAATGCAGAACGTGCTCCGCGCCGAACGCGACGGCACCGTCAAGAAAATCCATGCCGCTGCTGGCGCAACGCTGGCGGTGGATGCGCTCATTCTTGAATTCGCGTGACGACCTTCCGGCAACGCCGTTACGGACTCCGGGCGCTTCTGTCCGGCGATCGCTGCATGCGTCCGGGATCGGTCTATGACGCGATCTCGGTGCGTATCGCCGAAGACCTCGGCTTCGAGGTCGGCATGTTCGGCGGCTCGGCGGCGTCGCTCGCCATTCTCGGCGATCCCGACATCGCGCTGATCACGCTGTCCGAACTCACCGAGCAGATGCGGCGGATGTCGCGCGCCGGCTCGCTGCCGGTGCTGGTCGATGCCGATCACGGCTATGGCAATGCGCTCAATGTCCGCCGTACGGTGGAAGAGCTGGAAGCCGCCGGCGCCGCCGGCCTGACCATCGAGGACACGCTGCTGCCCGCCGCCTTTGGCGAAGCGAAGGCGCAGCTGATCTCTCCGGAAGAGGGGCTCGGCAAGGTCAAGGCTGCACTGAATGCGCGACAGGATCCGGCGCTGGTGATTGTGGGGCGTACTGGCGCTGCGTCCATCACCTCCGTGGATGACGCGATTGCGCGTGCCAAATCCTATGAAGCCGCCGGCGTCGATGCAGTGATGTTCACCGGCCTCAAGAGCCGCGCCGAGCTGCAGGCGGCAAGCGCTGCGACCACGCTGCCGATCGTGCTCGGCAGTCCCACCGACGACATGGATTGGGATTTCCTCAGCGCCCAGCGCGTCCGCATCGCCATTCAGGGCCATGCGCCGATCTCCGCGGCGACCGCTGCCGTCCATGCGACTCTTAAAGCGGTACGCGAAGGTGCGGGGCCGAAGGATCTGAAGAATCTTGCCTCAAGCGAGTTGATGGACAGCGTCACCCGCGGTGCCGTCGTGAAACAGCGCGGCATCGATTTCCTGGGACTCAAGAAATAGATGAGTGGCGTGATCCGTCACGTGATGATCCTCGGCCGCGTGCAAGGCGTTGGCTATCGCTACTGGACCGGCCAACAAGCCTCGTTGCTCAGCCTCGAAGGCTGGGTGCGCAACCGCCGCGATAACAGCGTGGAAGCTGTGTTTGCGGGACCCGCCGATATTGTCACTGACATGATCGAGGCGTGCCGCCGTGGTCCAACGGCCGCGCGCGTCGATAGCGTCGTGACGAGCGATGCCACGCCAGACATGCTTGCCCTGCGCGTCAACGGTGAGGTGTTCTCGCAATTGCCGACGCTGTAATTTCGATCGCGTCGCTCAGACCGCCGCTTCTGCCGCGAACTGCTCGGCCTCGCCGAACACTTCCCCGAACGCCTGCCGCAGTGCCACGTCCACATCCGTCATGGTCACCGGCAAGCCGAGATCGACCAGGCTGGCGACGCCGTAGCGGGGATCGACCACGCCGCAGGGCACGATGGCGTCGAAATGCGCCAGATCCGGTTCCACATTGATGGCGATGCCATGGAACGAGACCCAGCGCCGCAGCCGCACGCCGATGGCGGCGATCTTGTCTTCATATCCTGCGCCCTTGTCGGGCCGGGCGACCCAGACCCCGACGCGGTCCTCGCGCCGCTCGCCCTTCACGTTGAAGGCGGCCAGCGTCCGGATGATCAGGTCTTCCAGCGCCGCCACATAGGCCCGCACGTCCGGGCGGCGCGCCTTCAGGTCGAGCATCACATAGGCCACCCGCTGGCCGGGGCCGTGATAGGTGACCTGGCCGCCGCGGCCGGTCTCGAACACCGGGTATCGGGCATCCAGCAGGTCGTCCGCCTTGCCTGACGTGCCGGACGTATAGAGCGGGGGGTGTTCCAGCAGCCAGACCAGTTCCGGCGCGGTGCCGTCGGCAATGGCCGCAGCCCGGGCTTCCATCTCGGCGACGGCCTCGGGATAGGGAATCGGCGCGTCCGACACCCGCCATTCCACTGGCCGGCCGGGGAGGCCGCGAGAAAACACTGTTAAATCTAGGGTTTGGCGGTCATTAACCATTGGCTAACCATAACATGTTGATCTCGCAGGCACCGCAATCTTGCATCTGTGCGATCCTGCATCTGGGAATTTGAGGCCGACGTGCCAACCCTCGATAAAATTACCGTCGATATCATGGTGGTTCTCGGCACCACGTCCATGCCCGTCCATCAGGTGATGCGGCTGAGCCGCGGCGCCATCATCGAACTGGATGCCACAGAGCAGGACGAGGTCAAAATCCTTGCCAATAACCTGCCTGTCGCCAGCGGTGTGGTGATGGTCGATCGCAACCGGATTGCGGTCGAGGTCAAGCAGATGCTGCCCCGGTCCCCTGACCACAGATAGGTGGCCCGGAGAGGCCAAGAGGCCTTGTCTCCCCATCATTGGTTTGTTACATCGGCGCCGGTTGATCCGGCCGGGCGATTTGCCCTCGCCGGATTTCTTTAGCGCTCGTGGCGGAATTGGTAGACGCGCTGCCTTGAGGTGGCAGTCCGTAACAGGGTGGGGGTTCGAGTCCCTCCGAGCGCACCACACCTCATCATTGAAATTGTTGGATTATTCACTGCGATACGCTGTCGTATCTCTAGTGCGACGAGCCATGGGCACGCAACGATACGGCACTCGTCCGTGCATGGAGGGACCGGCGGGGCGGTTAGCGGCAGCCGACTCGTGAGCTGTCGACAATGACAAAATACCGGGCAGGTCGCAGGGCCCGTATTCTCGAACGAGTGCGTGTCCGCCTGACGTTGACCCGGAACGATTGAGAGCAGAAAAGCGTCGCGCGGCTAACAGCAGCGCGGCGCTTCGGTTCCTGGCAGCCTATTTCTTCATACCGTCCTTGGCCATTCCATCCTTGGCCATGTTGTCCTTGTTCATCTTGGTGGTGCTCATGCCGCTGGTGCCCAGCATGCCGTCCTTCTTCATGGAGTCCGGACGATCGACGGCGGTGCCGGTGCTGGTTGTTCCCGGCTGGTTTACGTCTACCCCTGTCGAACCGGGCTGCGGCGCGCTCGGGTTTGCGCCCGACTGCGCAAAGGCGGAGGTTGCGGTGAGACCGACGACTGCGGCTGCGATCAAAATCTTCTTCACTGGGATGTCCTCTCTGTCATTGCGGTGCGCACGAAGAACAGAGGCTAGAGAATATTGGTCCTCGTAAATGACGGCATTTGGAACGATCATTCCGGCCTCGGGTTGGCGCATGCGCATGCCAAAGTGGAATCAGAAAGCGTTCGACAATGAGTTGCTGGCGGCCATTGTTGCGGTAGCGCTCTCTGGCTTCATCACGCTCGTGTTGTGGGTCATTTTCGGACCGTCCTGATCGCGCGCATCGTCGTCGCGCATCTCGCGGATGCCATCGCCACGCGGGCGCCGCCAAATGGTCGGGCAGGTGACTGTCGACTAACCGCACAAGGGCGAAGCCGGTCTCGGCTGATGACGGCGAAACCCGCCCGACAGACGCTAGGTCGCACCAGCCAGCACATTGTCGTCAGATCGAGACGTCCTGGAACGAACTCTCTTCATCGAACGGATGAACGTGATCGACGAGGCGGTCACGGCACCGCTTGCGATCAGGTCTACTAAATAGTGTCCTCCCACCGGTAATGTCGAAATGATCATGACGCTGTTGATCAGCAGGGCAGGCAAGAAAGTATAGAGTCGATCTCGCAAGGCGTAAGTCGTGACCAGGCCGAGAATCGTGTGACCGGAAGGAAAGGTCACCAGGCAGTTGATGTTGGGGGTGTCGAAATCGATCAGAGGCGGATGCGCGGATCGGAATTGCATGAGCAGCTTATGATGCCACATGCCGGCATCGGTGCCGAAATTGCCAAATGCGTCCAGTGCCGGTTGGTGCAGGGAGTAGGCACCCGCGGCCGGCAAGATCAACATTCCCGCAGCGGTGCCGATAGCCGTCAGGCACAGCATGGTCAGGAATTCCGCGAGTCTTTCCAGGCGCTTTGAAAGGCACAGCCAAAGCATAGTGGCGAACACGACACCGCCTGTATTTTGATAGGCGACGAGAAGGATGCGACTGATCAAGTCGTTGCTGTTGGCCAAAGCGACGAATGACTTCCAATCAAGGCCGAGACTTGCATCCAGTGCGGCAAGCCGCAGATCCTGCAACGGTAACGCAGCGCCAGCTGCGAGGCAGCAAAAGATGATGACGACGGCGGCCAATAGTGCGAAGGCGACCATCGCGACGGTGACCGTCCCCAGGCAATCTGCGACAAGCTTGAGCAGTCGCCCGATCGGATCGTTTTTGCCTTGGAGTCTTTGGGAGATCAGTTCGCACAGGAGTGCAGCAAACAGGCTGAACGAGATCACTCGCACGATTGCTATCCAGCTGGACGGAGCCAACCGAAGGTCCGTCATGGCTATCCATACCAGATCGACGATCGCCAGACCGATGATGACGGACCATGCCAGCTTCATGAGGCGGCTGGCTGTTGCTCCGCCTCGCGTCAGAAGCGCGACGTGAGCGATGATGGTGACCAGGAAGCGAATCGACGAGTTAAGGCTGTAGGCACCGCGTGCGTTCACCGCATCTGTCTCCGAAACAATCAGCAACAACTGAACATTCGAAGTAACAGCCGCTCGCTTATAGGTGGTATTATTTTGCGCGGCGCGGGTTCGCCTTTTGCCCTTCAGGGTTTCAAATGAGCGAGAAAATTAGCTTCAATTTGATCGAGTTGATGGCGCCTGAAACCGATCTGCGGGCCGGCCGCTGTATCATTCCCAACTGAACCGTGCAGCGGTGCAGGCACAATTGAAGCGAGGCGGAGATACGCCTCGTTTCACCCCGTTGCCGCCAGCACCAGCGCGCAGATCGCTGCGACAGCGCCGATCACGAATGTCGCGCCATAACCGAACACGCCCGCCGCATAGCCGACCGCGGGGGCGGTGAGGCCGATCGCCAGATCGAAGAAGGCGATGAAATTCGCCACGGCGCGGCCGCGCTGTTCGATGGGCACGCGGCGCGTGGCCTCGACGCCCATCGAGGGAAAGATCAGCGAGAAGCCGATGCCGGTGACGAGTGCGCCGAGCAGTGCGAGCATCGGACTCGTGGACAGCCAGATCAGCGCCTGGCCGAGCGCCTCGATCGCCAGCGATGTCATCGCGACGCGCGCGCCGCCGAACTGGTCGGGCAGGTGGCTGCCGACCAGGCGCACGACAATGAAGCCCGTCGAGAACGCCGCCAGCGCGATGCCGGCGCCGGACCAGCCACGCTCCGCATAGGTCAGTGCCAGAAACCCGGTGATCCCCGCGAAGGGAATGGTGGCGAGGAACAGCACCGTGCCGGAACGCCAGATCAGACCGATCACCTTGTAGAATGGTGTGCGTTCGGTGCTGCCTGACACAGGCACGTCGGGGATGGCGTAGGCGATCCCCAGCGCGATCAGTGGCGAGATGGCCGCCAGCACGCCGACGCCGGCAAAGCCGATCGAGGCATAGACCGCGAGGCCGATCGGTGCGCCCAATCCAATCGCCGAATACATGGCGATGCCCTGCCAGGACATCACGAGACCGGTGCGGTGCGGGCCGAGCCGTCCGATGCACCAGCTCATGGCGCCGGTGATGAACAGGCTTTCGCCGAAGCCGAGCGCGACGCGTCCGATCAGCAGCAGCGTGAGCTTGCCTTCGGCCGGCAGCGGCGCCACGGCCGCGAGCAGATAGAACAGGCCGGCCAGCGCCGACAGCGGCAGGCCGAGCCGGATCGCGTAGCGCGCGCCGTGATGGTCGCTCAGCGTGCCGGCGCGGTGCCGGGTAAGCACCGTCACCACCGACTGGAGGCCGATGGCGAGGCCGATCACACCGGCCGAGAAGCCGAGCTGATCATGCATGTAGAGTGAGATCGGCGGCAGCGGCAGGCCGACCGAGAGGAAGCCGAAAAAGACGATCAGCACCTGCTTGATCAGGCTCTTGCGGTCGTCACGGCTGAGCGGTGCAGGCTTGGACGCAGCTTTGAATTTTGGAGGAGCGTTCTGATTCATGTCGACGTGCTTTCGAGGCGGCCAGCCACGTTGGGGCTGTCCGGAGCTGAGCACGTTGAGTGACGTTAACGCTTACGGCGGGGAGATGCCCTGCAAGCGGCTGGTTACGGCGAAGCAGGTTCCTCTGTCAAGGTTGTACACTATGGGAAGCGCTGCCGTATGATCGCGCTTATGGTATGGCGCCCGAACATGCTGGTCGCTCTTCGTTCGACCGGTCGGTCGGTGCCACGCGCCGTCGTTGACAAAAGTCCGTTGGCGCGTTGCGGATAAATCTCCAGATGCATTGCAGTTGTCATCATCCTTTAGCGCTCGGGTAACGACTTGCCAGTAGCAACGCCGCCGTCCGGCAGCTAGACATGGCCGGTAGCGTCGATCTTCCGGAGCGGACATGAAATATCTGAGCTATGCCTATCGTTTCATCTCCAACTTTGCCTTCCTGGCGCTGGTCTATTTCAGCCTGAATTTCGTCGGCGCCTATCAGCAGCGCGCCATCGTGGCGGCGCTGGTGCTGGCCTATGCCGGCATGCGGGCGATCTCGGCGCTGCGCTCCTTCGTCTTCTTCAAGGCGATCGAGAAGCTCGAACTCGAAGCACGCCGGCTTGGTGGATTGGCCGGTGAAGGCCCTTCTGCCGTGTCGTCGCGCAAGGCTGTCGTGAAGGACGTGGTCGAGCAGCGCCAGGCCGGCGAGATGAAGTCCTATATCGACCTGCTGTTCCTCGGCATCATCGTGGTGCTGTGCATCGCCAAGATCGTCACCTGATCCCGTCGCGCTCAGTGCGGGGCGGCAACTGCCGTCGGATGCAGGCCCGGCGGAATGGCGCCGGGGATGGTGCGTTTGGCAGCGCTGGCATCGAGCGAGATCAGTTTCGCAATCGCATCTGAATCGCTGCCGCGGGCAGGCGCCGTCTGTTGTGCATGATGTGGTAGCTGCACGAGTGCCTTGATCGGCTTGCCGTGACGTTCGGCGAGCTCGAACAGGTCCTGTGCCGGTACCGGCAGCGAGGCACTGCTGGTCATCGCATGCAGCGCCGCGGCGCGCGGCCACGGAGCCTGTTCGGGCAATGGCACGGCATTGCGCGGCCGGCGCATGCGATCGAAATTCTCGGTCAGCGACAGCATCTGGTCGGAGGCCGAGATCGCCGGTGCGGGCAGCATGTCATCATGGGCGAAGGCGAATGTCGGCACCTTGTGCCAGCGCGTGACGGCCACGGTCTCCGACACCGGATGCAACTGCCACTGCTGCGGCTCGGTGGGCGTCTTCGGCTTGTCCGGCGTTGCCGCCTCGACATGGACGATGCGATAGCCGCCGGCCTGGAGGTCGCGCAGGATGCCGGGCAGGGCGGCGACGGTGCGCGGCTGGATGTCGTGCAGCAACAGGATGCCCTTGCCCTTGGCGGCGATGCGCGAGATCGCGAGGTCATGGACCTTCTGCGACGACACATGGCGCCAGTCGTCGGCGGGGAAATCGGCGCTCCAGGTCTGGATGCCGCGCGAGGCCAGATAGTCCTCGACGACGCTGGCGCGCAGCAGGCCGGGAATCCGGAAGAATGGCGACAGCAGCGCAGGATCGCCGAGCGCCGCCGTGGTGTTGGCGATGCCGTCCTCGATTTCCTGCTGCGCCTTCTCGATCGGCATGCGGTTCATGCTGAGCGGATGGTTCTGGCTGTGGGTGCCGACGGTGTGGCCGAGCGCGATCAGCTTGCGCACGCCTTCGGGATGTTCCTTCGCCATCCGGCCGATGATGAAGAACGTCGCCTTCACGCATTCGGAGGCCAGGATATCGAGGATCGCGTTCGAGTGTTTCGGGATCGGACCGTCGTCGAAGGTCAGCACGACCTCCTTGTCCTGGAGCGGCAGCGTCTCGGCATATTGCATGGTGCCGATCTTGGGGTGCTCGCGGGGATCGACCACGATGGTGCGCGAGGTGCCGAGCGCGCCGGGATTGCCCGGGCACGCCTCGGCCGACAAAGCGCTGGTGGTGGAGGCTGCGGCGGCGGTGAACAGGGTCAGGCCGGTGAGCAGGCTCAGGCACAGAAGGCGTCGTGCCCGGTCAGTCGTCGCCTTGTTCATTGGTCGATCCGTCACTCGCTTTGATGTCGGCTGCAAAGGTACCGGGGCGGCTGTGAACGCAATGTTAATCATGTCGGCCCGCCGACGGTATTTTCCGCATCCTGATGATCGCGCGTTCTACTGGGAACTGGAGCGGGCGGACCCTGCGGCCGGCGGCACGATATGCACGACGCGGTAGCGGTTCTCCCGGAGATAGCGCAGGAAATCGGGCAGCATCGCGGCAGTCTGCGCCTTGGTGTCGTGAAACAGGATGATTCCCCGCCCGGCGGCCTTCAGCCGGCCGGTAATCAGCTCCAGTTGCTGCTGCGGGGTCATGGGATTCCAGTCGCTGGCCCAGAAATCCGCGCCAAACACTGCGATCCGGCGGGATTGCAGCATGTCCAGCAGGGCCGGGGTCGACTCGAAATAGGGAAACCGGAAGAAGGGCGTGGTCGGCACGGTCGTCGCCTTGCCATTCAGCGCCATTTCGTCGGCGCTGATGCCGCGGTCGATCTGCTCGACGGCAGCCGCATTGCTGATCTTCTTGAGGTCGGCATGGGCGAGGGTGTGATGGCCGATGGTGTGGCCCTCGGCTGCCATGCGCTTCACCAGCGCCGCATTGGCCGTCGCGCTGTTGCCGATCAGGAAGAAGGTCGCGCGAACACATTCGCGCGACAGCGCCGTGAGAATCTTCGTCGTGGTCGGCGCATTCGGGCCATCGTCGAAGGTCAGCACAACCTCGCGATCTTCCAGCGGCAGCGTATCCGGAAAGCTCTGGGTGCCGACGCGTGGATAGGTCTTCGGATCC
Source organism: Tardiphaga sp. 42S5 (assembly GCF_034044155.1). Lineage (NCBI taxonomy): Bacteria > Pseudomonadati > Pseudomonadota > Alphaproteobacteria > Hyphomicrobiales > Nitrobacteraceae > Tardiphaga > Tardiphaga sp. 42S5. The sequence continues at coordinate 3,623,155 of NZ_CP139027.1, forward strand.
ACGGTGAGAATGCGCGCGGTGCCGAGCGTATCCTTGCGCGGGCAGTCTTCGGCATGTGCGACGACGGTCGATGCAATCAAGGCAAGAATGGCGGCCTTCAACACGATCACGACACTTTCCCGGCCGCTGATTTCGCGCACCGCATTTTTCCGATTGCATCAGGCATTGCGCATTGGGTAATGCCTGATGCGAGCTTCCGTTCACAGATGGATTAGCGCATTTCCGACAGGATAGCGCTAGCTCCGTCACCCCCCAAACAAGCAGGCGAGGTGCGGCATGGCCGATGACGTCGATCTCGCCCAATCGGTCGCTCCCGAGGAATTGTCGGCGCTCGACAAGATGCCGATGCGCAACGATGACGGCGACATTCGCCCGGAATTTGTCGAGGCGATCTCGCACGCGGTTCAGGTTGCCGATACCGCATTCCTCAAGGAGATCGTCGGCGAGCTCCACGAGGCCGATCTCGGCGACCTGATCGAGGCGCTCGATGCCGACGAGCGCGCGCCGCTGATCGAGCTGACCGGCGCCGATTTCGACTTCTCGGCGCTCAACGAAGTCGACGATGCCGTCCGCGAGGAACTGCTCGAGGAGCTGGAACCGGAAACCGTCGCCGAGGGTGTCCGCGAGCTCGATTCCGACGATGCCGTCGAACTGCTGGAAGGCGTCGACGAGGAGGTCCAGGACGAGATTCTCGAGAAGCTGCCGCTGTCCGAGCGCGTGGCGCTGGAGCGCAGCCTCACTTACCCGGAAAACTCCGCCGGCCGGCGGATGCAGACCGAGTTCATTGCGGTCCCGCCGGACTGGAATGTCGGTCAGGTCATCGACTATATGCGCGAAACGCCGGACCTGCCGGACCGGTTCTACGAGATCTATTCCGTCGGCGCCGATCAGCGCTGGCAGGGCGCAGTGTCGCTGGACGCACTGCTGCGCGCGCGCCGTCCGGTGCTGCTGGCTGATCTGATCGATGAGGACCGCCGCCGCGTCTCGGTGTTGGACGATCAGGAGGAAGTGGCGCGGATGTTCGGCAAGTACAATCTTGTCGCGGCGCCTGTGGTCGACACCGACGATCGCCTCGTCGGCGTCATCACCATCGACGACGTCGTCGACGTCATCGAGGAGGAGGCAGACGAAGACCTCAAGGCGCTCGGCGGCGTCACGTCGGACGAAGAACTGTCGGACAATTTCTGGACCATCGCCAAGGGCCGCTTTACTTGGCTGCTGATCAATCTCGCCACGGCCTTCATCGCGTCGTCGGTGCTGGGCCTGTTCGAGGACCAGCTGCAGCAGATGGTGGCGCTAGCTGTGCTGGCGCCCATTGTCGCCAGTCAGGGCGGCAATGCCGCAACCCAGACCATGACGGTTGCGGTGCGCGCATTGGCGACGCGGCAGCTCAACCCCAACAACGCCATGCGCATCGTGATCCGCGAAGGCCTTGTCGGCCTGATCAACGGACTGGCCTTTGCCGTGATCACCGGCATCGCCGCCTATGCCTGGTTCAGGACGCCCGGTCTCGGCATCGTCATCGGCCTTGCAATGATCTGCAATCTGATCGCCGGCGCACTCGGTGGCATCCTGATCCCGATGGTGCTCGAACGCGTCAAGGCCGACCCGGCCGTCGCCTCCGGTACCTTCGTGACCACGGTGACCGACGTGGTCGGCTTCTTCGCCTTCCTCGGCATTGCCACGCTGTGGTTCGGATTAAAGTAAATCCGGGAACGACAAAGGAGGCAGGCAGGTGTCGAAAATCGTCTATACCGATCGCTATGTCGCTTTCGTCGATATCCTGGGCTTCAGCGAGATCGTTCGTGAATCAGCGGTGATGATCAGGAGTGAAGCCTCCTATTCGATAGCAAACCACGTCCCGCCTTTGGTTCTCGATGATAAAGTCAAAGGCTGATCGTGCAGCTTCCGCTTCGGCGTCCTCGACGCTTTCAATTTGACGCGTAACATAAGTAGTGAGGCCGTTCGCGGTAACTCGTTGAATCAGGCGTGCCATGGGTCTCTCCCTGTTGCGCCTCATCCAATGACTGGCTTCATTCGAAGTCCAGGGAAAGATTCAGCCGACTCCCTGATGATCCCTCATGAGAAATCCTGCGTCACGGAGTTGTGATTGTTTGTTCGGAAGTGCGGAAGAGTTTTATGGCGCCCAAGAGCCGATGTCGTTCCAATGCTCATTTATGATCGAGATGCGCTGGCCATTGTTGTCAGCCAGTGTAGCGGCAGCAAGTACATCCTGCATGAGATCTGTGCCACCTGCATTGTTCAGGATATTTCCGAGATGGCGAATTGCGAGTAGGCAGGCACCTTCGACGGGGTGATCCAAAATGACGTCGGTTAGATGCTCTTCGTGGCTTTCGACTCTCTCTTCGAAAATTTGGGCCGCCGTGATAGCCTTCCACCGCACCGGATCGTTCTTGCGCTTCTGTCTTTCATCAACGATCGCATGGGTGAGGGTGCTCAGTGCAAGCGCGTAGTCTGCCTGTTTCATCTCGTCCATCGTTCTATCCCATTCCAAGAACGTCTGCGGGGTTTTCCGCACTCTTAGGCGTTCCTGCCATTGAGCTATGCTATTTCGGCTCTGAACCTTGTTAGGCAATCAGCGACATATTGAACAATGCTTGATTACTGCATGGAAGGGCGAACATGAATTCGATCGGATCGGTGATCGGCAGGGGACTGCTTGTGGCTGGTTTGCTGATATCGGCGGGACCGGCGCTGGCGGCGGGGAGCGATGACGGCTTCGCAGCGTTCTGGACGCAATTCAATGCTGCCGTCGGCAAGAGCGACCAGAAGGCTGTATCGCAGATGGTCAAATATCCGATCCTTTACCACGATCTACGACAAGCGGCTGATTTCCCTGTGATCTGGAAGGGTGCTTTCAAACCGGCGCAGCGGAAGTGTCTTGCCAAGCAGAAGCCCGTGATGGACACCCACGAGGGTAAGGTCAGTTATTCGGCTTTCTGCGGATCGCTCATCTACAGTTTCGCCAAGGATGATGCCGGCTGGAAAATGACGGACTTTGCCGAAAACGATTGATCGACTAGCAATGTGTCGCATTTTCATTCCATGATCGCCGGGGCGGGTGGCGCGCTCAATTCTGGATATTCCGGCATTTTGCGTCGATAGACCCGCCGCCGTTTGTTGCCGTCATCGTTACCTTGCTGAGGTCCTCTGCGAAGACCAGCCGGTAACGAGTGTCTTCTCCACCCCAGACGCGGATGCCGCCCACATAGGTGGCTCCAAGGATCGTGTCGGCGACGAAACGACCGCCGAGCATGACCCCAATCCTGCCGTTCCTGATCAGGACACCGCCGTCGCAGTCATCTGCTGTCACTCCAAAAGCGTTGAACCTGCTCACGCGCTGGTTTAGCCGGGCTCGTGTTCACTCTAACCACTCAGTCACTATTTCATGCGACATGGCTCGGCAGTATCGGAGGCAGAGTGTTGTTTATGGTTACGAAGGGGTTCGTTGCTACTGCATTGGCGATAGTGCTTTGTATGCCGTCGATGTCTCTTGCAGACAGCAGGAATGGGGAGCGGATTTTTTTAAGCCGTTGCGCAATGTGCCACGGAAACGACGTTAAGGGCACAGGGCCTTTGGCTGATAAAAGCAATCCGCCCGCACCCAATCTCACGACACCCGAGTTCAAGAAGCGTCTGCTTGATTATCCCGGCGTCATTGTATCATCCGTGATACTCCGTCCCAACGGCGATCTTATTCCAAGGACCTTGCGGGAAAACGGCGTCAAATTGCCTCCGTTCGCATGGACGGTGAAGGACTTTCGCGATCTGAATGAGTATCTGACTGACAAGATCGCTAGGACCAAATGATCAAGGTGTCGCGCAATTCCTGATGACTCGTCGCTGATGGGGGCTGAACCCGAGATGGGAACGCTGTTGTCGGATGCATGAGGGGCTGCTTCGACAGCGCAACGAATTCCTCGTCCCCGCGCCTTCTCGCCATGACGGCACGGAACATTCACCGCTCTTTAACGGTAATAGTCGACCATTGCGCGCGATGAGGTCGAACATGCGCTTGCGGTTGAAGGCTGACGGACGGATCGTCGAATTGCGGGACGGGCACGAGGTGCCGCTGGTTCCCGATATGCCTATCGTGCCGGAGCCGGTCGCGGTGCGACCCGGCGAAGCAGAAGTTCGCGATCTGCGCCGCCGTGCGCAGCTGACCCAGATGGAATTTGCCGCGCGTCTTGGCGTTCCCGTCGAGACGATCCGCAATTGGGAGCAGGGCAAGCGCATGCCGCGCGGTCCGGCCCGTGCCTTGCTGGCGGTGATCGCACACGCACCGGAGACGGTGTTCGCGGCGCTCGCGCCGGTTGCCGCGGACGCCTGAACGATCACTGTGGATTATCGCCTGTGCTGACGCGCCGGCGATGTCCGGGAAAAGCTTGTCGGCGTTCGTATCGTTCCTCCGTCAGAGGAGAAGATGATGCAGTTCGTGGAAGCAAACGGCGCCCGTATCCCGGCCATTGGCCTCGGGACATGGGAACTGCGCGGCCGCGCTTGTGCACGCACCGTCGAGCAGGCGATCAGGCTCGGTTATCGCCACATCGACACCGCACAGGTCTATGAGAACGAGCGCGATGTCGGCGAGGGCATCCACGCGTCGCACATTCGCCGTGACGAGATGTTCGTGACGACCAAGGTCTGGACCACGCATTTCGCGCCTCACAATCTCGAACGCTCCGTGAAGGAGAGCCTGACCAGGCTGCGGATGACCGAGGTCGATCTGCTCTTGCTGCACTGGCCGAATCCGCAGGTGCCGCTGGAGGAAACGCTCGGCGCACTGGCGCATGCCAGGCAGATGGGCCTGACCAGACATATCGGCCTGTCGAATTTCACCGTGGCGCTAATCGAACAGGCGGTGGCCGCATGTCCCGCGCCGCTGGTCTGCGATCAGGTCGAATACCATCCCTATCTCGACCAGGCGAAGGTGCAGGGCGCCTGCCGGCAGAATGGTCTGGCCATGGTCGCCTACAGCCCCATCGCCCAGGGCAATGTCCGCGGCGATGAAACGCTTGCCGAGATCGGCAAGGCACATGGCAAGAGCGCAGCACAGGTCTGCCTGCGCTGGCTGGTCCAACAGGGCGCGGTGGCGATCCCGCGCACCTCCAAGGTCGAGCGTCTGTCGGAGAATATCGACGTGTTCGATTTCATGCTGTCCGAAAACGAGATGTCCCGGATTTCGCATCTGGCGCATCCGAAGGGGCGGCTGACCGACTACGGCTTCGCGCCGAAATGGGATTGATCCATCAAGCCAGCCGGCATTTGCCGCATTGATCTTGTAGGCAGGATGGCTCATGCAGTGACACCGTCTGGCAAGCCAAGGGCCTCATGTTTTTCACGTTCTCCAAGATGCTTGGCTTCTTCACGGAGCCGTCCAATGCGATCGCCATCATCTGCGTGATCGGCATTGTGCTGGTGCTCTTGCAGCGCCAGCGTGTCGGAACATTGCTGGTGACCTTTGGCATCCTGTTGCTGCTGCTGTTCGGCTATTCGCCTGTTGGCAATGTGCTGATGCTGTCGTTGACCGAGCGTTTTCCGAAATGGCAGGACGATGGCCGTGCACCCGATGGCATCATCGTGCTCGGTGGCGCTATCGATTCGGATTCGTCCGCGGCACGCGGCTCGCTGGAGATCAATTCGGCCGGCGAGCGGATAACGGCGATGCTGGAGCTGGCGCGCCGCTATCCGCAGGCGCGCATCCTCTTCACCGGCGGCGCCGGCAGCCTGATTGAAAAGTCGCTGTCCGAAGCGCCCGTTGCCGGCGAGCTGCTGCAGCGTTTCGGCGTGGCCCCGGAACGCGTCACGCTCGAAACCGCTTCCCGCACCACCGACGAAAATGCCGCCTTCACCGCAGGCCTGGTGTCGCCGAAGCCCGGCGAGCGCTGGTTGCTGGTGACGTCGGCCTGGCATATGCCGCGCGCGATCGGCGCGTTCCGCAGGGTCGGCTTCGATGTCGAAGCCTATCCGGTGGACTGGCGCACGCGCGGCTGGATCGATGCCACCGAGACCTTCGATTCCGTCAGCGCCGGCCTTGGCCGGAGCGACATCGCGGTTCACGAATGGGTCGGGCTGATCACCTATTGGCTCGCGGGCCGCAGCAGCGAGTTGCTGCCGGGGCCGAAGAAGCGGTGATGCGTCACTCCGCCTTCGGCAACCCCAGCCGATACACGCCGCGGAAGTCGTTGGGATCTTCGACCGGCTTGCCCTTGCGATAGATCACGAGGCGGCCGTCCAAAGCGAGTGCCACGGCGGCGCGGCGGATCGGCATCAGGAGCGCATGCCAGTCGCCCTCGGGTTCGATCACATGCGCGATCTCAGGCGGGCTCAGCGTGCCCGCGCCGTTACGGGTGAGCGCGTCGAGGATCGCCTCGTCGAGCGGCAGGGGCTTGGGCTTCGGGGCCAGCTTGGCGGCTGACGGCTTCGGGGTCTTCGGAGGGGATTTGGCCATGCACTGCCATGACCCATCGTACCGCATGACGCAAGCTGTGGCTTGGCGGACATGGCGCGGGGGAGGGCACGACGCTATGATCGGGCCAGTCGGCGTATAGAAGTCTCATTAGCCCCATGGAACCAAGGCACCTCATCCGCGCAGCGATTGCCGTCTCGGTGGTCGGCCACCTCGCTTTGGCGGCCGGCGTCTATTTCGCCGATGCGCGTCCGATGGAGCAGCATGAGGAGAGCGTTGCCGTCGATCTGGTGACGCCGCAGCAGCTCGCAGAAGCCGAAAAGAAGGCCGAGGAGACGCCGCCGGAGCCTGAGAAAAAGCCAGAGAAGAAGCCTGAGCCGGAATTTCGGCTGCCTGATTTGACCAACAAGCCGACCCTGGAAGAGCAGAAGACCCAGGCGGTCGCCGCCAAACCGCAGTCGTCGGCGCAAAACACCCCGCCGCAGCCGCAAAAGACGTCGCCGCAGCAACCCGCACCGTCACCGCAGCAACAGGCCGCCCAGCAACCGCCGCCGCCTCAGCAGCCAGCCCAGCAACAGCCGCAGGCCACACCCGCAACGCCACCTCCGCCGGCTGCGCAGCCGCCGTTGCAGCAGCAGGCTGCGCTGCAGGCTCAGCCGCCGGCGCCGCAACCGGGCCCACAGCAGGTGCCGCCGCAGCCCGAGGCCGATATCACCGTGAAATACGGCGTCATGCTGGGCTTGCCTGAAGGCTTCGGCGGCGGCGCATCGGAGCAGGCGGACCTGTCCAAGCTCGACATCGCCGCTTTTCGGCGGCATCTCAAAACCTGTTCGAAATTGCCCACCACCGTCGCGCGCGGCGATGACGCCAAGGTCAAGCTGCGCGCCGTGTTCTCGCCGGATGGCCGGCTGGTCGCGGAGCCCACGGTGATCGAGGTGCGGCGGCCGGCCAAGGCCGCGCTCTTGATGCAGGCGGCCAAGCAGGCGCTGGAAGCCTGCCAGCCTTATGCGATGCTGCCAGCCGACAAATACGACGAGTGGAAAGTTCTCGATCTCGATTTTACGCCGCAGGATTTCGCGGGGTAACCCTGATATCCACATCTGGCGCCATGGCCTGCCAGGCATTGGAGGCGAATTGCCGGCGCCAGGTCACGATCACCACGGCTGCCGTCGAAACCAGAAACACCCAAGGGCTGACGAACCAGCCAAGATAGCCGAGCGCGAAGAAGAAGGCGCGCTGCCCGCGGTTGAAGTGCCGGGCCGCCGCGCCAAACATCCGCGTCGTGCGCACCACATGCGCTTCGGCCTCCGGCGTGTCGCGCTTCGAGGCCAGCGGCATCGCGCCGATCAGGATCGCCACGTAGTTGAACAGCCGGTATGACCAGGCGAATTTGAAGAACGCATAGACGAAAATCAGAATCAGCCCGAAGCACTTGATCTCCCACATGCCGGGCGTGGTGTTGAAGCCGAGCGGCAGGTTCTGCATCATCGGCATCACTTCATTGGTGGCGCGCAGCAGCGCCAGCGAGCCGCCGATGGCGATCAGCGTGGTCGATGCAAACCACGCGGTACCGTTCTGCAGCGAGGTCATGATGTGGGTATCGACGATGCGCGCCTCGCGCTCCAGCAGGCGGCGCATCCAGACCTCACGATAGGCGTGCATGCGTGCCGACAGGCTGTCGCGGCCGTATTTGGTGTGCTCCAGCGTGATCGCATAGGTCGTCCACTCCAGGATGAAGAAGCCCAGCGCGAAGACGTCGACCCAGGAATAGTTGATCATGAAGCACCTATTGTATCAGTTGGCACTTCTGACACGCATGCCGTGATGCAGCAACAAGCCTGTGTACGCGGCTTGCTTGCAGAGGCGTATGCGTGGCAATTTACCGGTGTCGCAAGGAGTGGTTGATGTCGCTGTCGCTGGTGATCGGTAACAAGAATTATTCGTCCTGGTCGATGCGGCCATGGGTTGCGCTGAAGGCTGCCGGCATCCCCTTCGAGGAGGTGTTTGTCCCGCTCTATACGGATGCCGCCGACAAGCAGCGCATTCTCGATGTGACCCCGTCCGGCAAGGTGCCCGCGCTGGTCGATGGCGAGATCACGGTGTGGGATTCGCTGGCGATCATCGAATATGCCGCCGAGCGCTTTCCGGATGCAAAGCTGTGGCCGGAAGACCGGGCCGCGCGCGCCCATGCGCGTTCGGTGTCCGCCGAGATGCATTCCGGCTTCATGCCGCTGCGCAACGAATGCGGCATGAACCTGCACCGGCCGGTCCGCGCGAAGGCGCTGTCCGACGATGCCAAGGCCAATATCCGGCGCATCCAGCAGATCTGGGCCGATTGCCGTGCGCGTTACGGCAAATATGGACCGTATCTGTTCGGCGCCTTCAGCGGCGCGGACGCCATGTATGCACCGGTGGTGCACCGGTTCCTGACCTACGAGATCGATGTCACGCCGGAAGCCCGTGCGTATATGGATGTGATGCAGGCGCTGCCGGCGTTCCGGCAATGGACCGACGAGGGCCTCGCCGAAACCATCGTCATCCCGCGCTTCGAGGATGACTAAAGCGTTTTCGAGCGAAATGGCCACCGGATCGCGTCAAGAAACGCGTCAAAATAAAAGGATAGGGCCAAGGTTCTGATTTCGTCAGAATCCAGGCCCGCGCCGCCACGATTTCGTCATGACCGGGGCCGTGCCATAACAACCGCATATTGCGGGTTCATGGCAGCCGGACTTTCTTCGGAAGCATTTTCTTCGGAAAAAATATGGCTTCCACACATGCGGGGACGACTCGATGAACGGGGTATGGGCGAATTCGCTCGATCAAATCTGGCGCGCGCCGACGCTTCCGATGTGGCTCGCGCTGGCTGCCTCCGTCTTCTTCGCCCTGATCGTGCTGGCGACGCTGCTGCGCGCCGAGAAGTCCGTCGCCAACGGCGCGCTGACCGTGATCACGCTGCTGGCGATCGGCGTTGCTGCTGCGGCGACGCTGCGCAAATCCGAAAGCGCAGGGCAGGACGCCTCGCACGCCGCCGTTGCGGCGCCTCAGGTGAATGCCTCGCTGCCGGCGCTGTCCTGTCTCGACGATCTTGCCGGCGACATGGTGCTCGCGGGCTGCGAGAAGGTGCTGTTTGGCTCGGCGGATTCAGTGGCGGCTGCCGTATCGGCCTCGGCTGCGCAGATCAATCGTTTGACGTCGTATGGCGATGTCGCCGCAGCGAATAAATCCATGACGCCTGAACTGGCCGGGCTGCGCCGCGCCATCGAGCGCGATCGCTACGGTCTGATTGCCTATGTGCTGCAATCGCGCGATCGCTGCATGCCGGAGAGCTGCGCTGCCTATGCCGCGTTGACCGATCACAAGCGGATTGCCGCGAATATGGAAGAGCGCACTTATGAGGGTCTCGTGACGCGCTATGCGCCCGGCTGGAACGCGCCGCCTGCGGCTGCAGCCGCTGCGACGGGCGCGCTGGCCGGATTGCCGGCGTCGGTTCCGACCGGCAAGCCGACCACGGCCGATTTCCCGTCCTCGTCCTCGATTCCGCCGATCTCGATCATGACCGAAACGCCCGTGAAGCCACCGGCGGCCGCCAATGCGCAGGCGCCTGCACCGCGCGCCGCGACGGCAACGCCGCCACCTGCTGCCGCGAAGAAGCAACCCGCACCGAAGACCGCCGCTCGTCCACAGGCGCCTGCCGCCCCAGCGCCCGTGCAGCTTGCACCGGAGGCTCCGCCGGCCGATAACTGAGCGGTGGATACGCCTTGTAAAACCGCGTCGCACTGCCGATTTCTGACCCATGCCCCTGCATCTCATCAAGCTCGCCGTTGGCTGCGAATCCATCGCGGATTTCAAGAGCTATCTCTCTGAACGGATGCGCGCAGCAAAAGCGCGCGGCGCACCCCAGCATCACATTCACGTCACCCGCATGGTGCCGAAGCGCGATGCCGAACTGCTCGATGGCGGTTCGCTCTATTGGGTGATCAAGGGCGAGATCGCGCTGCGTGAGAAAATTCTCGCTATCGAACCGTTCCGCGATAGCGACGGCATCAACCGCTGTCGCCTGGTGATGCAGCCGAAACCCGTCACCGTCGCGCCGCGTCCGCTGCGCCCGTTCCAGGGCTGGCGCTACCTCACCGACAAGGACGCCCCGCCGGATCTCGGCAAGGCTGCCGCGAGTATCGAGGCAATGCCGGAGCCGATGCGGCGCGAACTCCGGGAATTGGGGCTGCTGTAGGGCAGGGCTCGCTCGTCATTCCACCCCATACTCGTCATTCCGGGGCGTGCGTCACCGGCGGAGCCGGCAGAGCGCGAACCCGGAATCTCGGGATGTTTTGCGCTGAACATGTCGGGATTCCGGGTTCGCGTCCGGCAAGGGCCGGCCACGCCCCGGAATGACAGTTTTGGCCACCCAAACATTTTTTCCTATCTATCATTGACAACATCCCCATCAGGTTTATATTCCCCTCCGTCCTGCCCCACCGAGAGGGGCGATCGCGATCGTCACGTTCGCGGGGTGGGATGCGGTGGACGCCGGAGATGCGGCGTCACGCGGTTCACGGGTGACGTCTGTCTTCGGGCAGGACGGATCTGCGCCAGCACTGCCACTGGCAAGGAGACGGCCAACCTTGGGATGGAAAGACCCCTGGACAGTGTGACGGACGACCAAGTCAAAACGCGTTCGGCTTACTCGCTTGAGGCTCCCTTCCCATCGCCTTGGGACTTTAATTCGGTGATCGGATTGTTCGCTGAGGCAAAGTGCAAGCAACCGAAAAAACACCGCAGGCGGAACGTCGGGCACTTGCTCGGCGAATCCGAAAGTCCTGGTGCATTATCCATGCGGAAGACCGCATTCGCATCAGGCCCAAGGGTGCAACGGGCACCCGGCGTTCCGCACGCCCTCTCACAGGGGCAGGGAATGCAAAAGACGACGGCGCCCCCGCGCCGCAAACAATGGGGGCGATGACGCATGTCTGAAGGGCCGTGGCTGTTTGACAGTTGAATCCGCATCGAACGTCGCGGCCTGCGCGTAACGCGCACTGTCGTCGGCACCGTCCAGCCCACCACTTCCGGAAATCCTGACCTCCGCTTTTGTGAGAGCTCCGCTGACCAGATTGGTAAACAGCTAAATCACTGGCGAAAAAGCTCCCCGGCTGTGTTGCATCCATTCCGCTCTGTGAAATTCACGTCCGCAGCGTGAAATGTTGTCGCTTGCCAAGGCTGCCGTGAAAGGTCACAAAAAACTGAACTGGGACGAAACACCAATCGGAGAGACGTTTGAGCATCAAGGGCAAGGCATATATCGCCGGCATCTACGAACACCCGACCCGGCATGCGCCGGACAAATCCATTGCGCAGTTGCATGCCGAAGTCGCCAAGGGCGCGCTCGAGGATGCAGGCCTGACGCATAAGGATGTCGACGGCTATTTCTGTGCGGGCGATGCGCAAGGGGGCCTGTGGCCGATGGTCGACTATCTCGGCCTCAAGCCGCGTCACGTCGATTCAACCGAGACCGGCGGCTGCTCCTACATTATCCATCTCGGCCATGCCGCGCAGGCGATCGCTGCGGGCAAGTGCTCGATCGCACTCGTCACACTGGCCGGCAAGCCGCGCACCGGCGTGATGCCGCCGCGTCTGCAGGGCGCCGAAGCCGATTTCGAGACCGCTTATGGTGCCACCACGCACAATGCCTATGGCATGTGTGCCATGCGTCACATGCACGACTACGGGACGACCAGCGAACAACTCGCCTGGATCAAGGTCGCAGCCTCGCATCACGCGCAATACAACCCGCATGCGATGCTCAAGGACGTTGTTACCGTCGAGGACGTGCTGAACTCGCCGATGATTTCCGATCCGCTGCACCGCATGGATTGCTGCGTCGTCAGTGACGGTGGCGGTGCGATGATCGTGACCACGCCGGAGATCGCCAAGAGCCTGAAGAAGCCGCTGGTGCGCCTGATCGGCCATGGCGAAGCCATGAAGGGTCCGCGCGGTGGCAAGGATCTCGACCTCACCTACTCCGCCGGTGTGTGGTCCGGTCCGCGTGCTTTCGAGGAAGCGGGCGTGACGCCGCAGGACATGAAGTATGCGTCCATCTACGACAGCTTCACCATCACCGTGCTGATGCAGCTCGAAGACCTCGGCTTCTGCAAGAAGGGCGACGGCGGCAAGTTCGTCTCCGACGGCAACCTGATCTCGGGCGTCGGCAAGCTGCCGTTCAACACCGATGGCGGCGGCCTCTGCAGCAATCATCCCGTCAATCGCGGCGGCATGACCAAGATCCTCGAGGCCGTGCGCCAGCTGCGCGGCGAAGCCCATCCCAAGGTGCAGGTGCCGAATTGCGATCTGGCGATCGCGCACGGCACCGGAGGCCTGCTCGGCGTGCGCCACGCCGCATCGACCGCTATTCTGGAGCGCGTGTAATGACTGAAGCCAAGAAGTATCCGACGCCCGCCGGCAATCCTGAATCGCAGCGGTTCTGGGATGCGGCCAAGGATGACAAGTTCATGATCAAGCGCTGCACGACCTGCGGCGAAGCGCATTTCTTCCCGCGTGCGATCTGCCCGTTCTGCTTCTCCGACAAGACCGAATGGGAGCAGAGCTCGGGCGAGGGCGAAATCTACACCTACAGCCACATGCGCAAATCGGCGACCGGTCCCTACGTCATCGCCTATGTGACGCTGAAGGAAGGCCCCTCGGTGCAGACCAACATCGTCGACTGCGATCCGGGCAGTCTGAAGATCGGCCAGAAGGTGAAACTGGTGTGGAAGCCCACCGACGGCGCGCCGCTGCCGTTCTTCACGCCGGCGTAGCTTTCCCTCTCCCCCAGCGTAGCGAAGCTGCGCGCCGCGGGAGAGGGTGGATCGACCGCTCTAGCGAAGCTTCGCTTCGCTTCGCACGGGCGGTCGAGACGGGAGAGGGCAGTGCTTGCCGCTACCCCCCTCTCCCAAACGAGTTTGGAGCGGGCTTCTGCGATGCCCTCTCCCACAAGGGGAGAGGGCGCTGCGACTAGCGCCGTAAAACAAGAAAAAAGGGAAAGCCAACATGCCCATCAACTACGAAGCCCTGATGGCGATGAAGAACATCGGCCAGAAGTATGCCTGGACCGATCGCGAAGTGATGCTCTACGCCTATGGCATCGGCATGGGCGCCGATCCGATGGACGAGAAGGAACTCGCTTTCGTCAACGAGGGCACCTACACGCCGCGTCCGCTGAAGGTCGTGCCGACCTATGCATCGGTTGCCGCGTGGGGCTCTGGCCCGGGCGAGATGGGTCTCAACAAGCTGCTCGTCGTCGATGGCGAGCGCGACATCACATTCCACAAGCCGCTGCCGGTGGCTGCGAAGATCACCGCGGACTCAAGCGTACTCGGCGTGTTCGACAAGGGCGCCGACAAGGGCGCGGTGATCCTGCACCAGACCATCCTGCGCGATGAAGCCGGTGAGGCGCTGGCGACCTTGGTGGCGTCGCGTTTTGCGCGCGGCGATGGCGGCTTCGGCGGCAAGTCCGAGGGCCAGCCCGAGCCGCATGCGATGCCGAAGCGCGCACCGGACAAGACGGTCGATATCACCACGCGGCCCGACCAGGCGCTGATCTATCGCCTCTGCGGCGACCGCAACCCGCTGCATTCGGATCCCGAATTCGCCAAGCGCGCCGGCTTCCCGCGGCCGATCCTGCACGGCATGTGCACCTATGGCATCACCTGCCGCGGCGTTCTGCAGACCTATGCCGATTACGATCCGTCCGCCTTCAAGCAGCACGCAGTGCGCTTCTCGTCGCCGGTGTTTCCGGGCGAGACTGTCAGCATGGATTTGTGGAAGGACGGCAACGTGGTGTCGTTCGAGGCCAAGGTGAAGGAACGCGGCGTCACCGTGATCAAGAGCGGCAAGACGGTGCTGGCTTAGAACTCAATCCTCTCGACGTCATGCCCGGCCTTGTGCCGGGCATCCACGTCTTGGTCAAAACGTGAGACGTGGATGGCCGGGTCAAGCCCGGCCATGACGGAGCAATACAAAAAACAAAATCATAAAAATACAGGGAGAACGTCATGGGTCTTCTCGACGGCAAGGTTGCCATCATCACCGGCGCCGGCGGCGGCCTCGGTGAAGCCTACGCAAAGCTGTTCGCACGCGAAGGCGCATCCGTCGTGGTCAACGATCTCGGCGGCCCGCGTGACGGCTCAGGCTCCGACCTCTCGATGGCGCAGCAGGTGGTCGACGCCATCACCAAAGCGGGCGGTAAGGCGGTCGCCAACGGCGCCGACATCTCGACCATATCAGGCGGCCAATCGGTGTTCGACGATGCCATCAAGGCCTTCGGCAAGGTCGACATCCTCGTCAACAATGCCGGCATCCTGCTCGACCAGACCTTCGCCAAGGCGTCCGAGGCGGCGTGGGACAAGGTCATGAAGGTGCATCTCAAAGGCACATTCTGCGTTACCCAGCCGGCCTTCAAATGGATGAAGGAAAACGGCGGCGGCGTCATCGTCAACACGTCCTCGACTTCCGGCCTGATCGGCAACTTCGGCCAAAGCAATTACGGCGCGGCCAAAGGCGGCATCTGGGGCCTGTCCAATGTGCTGGCCATCGAGGGTCGCAAATACAATATCCGCGTCTGGACGCTGGCGCCGGGCGCGCTGACGCGGATGACCGCGGACCTGCCGCGCTATATCGAAAATCCCGGCGCGGCCCTGGGTCCGGACGGTATCGCGCCGGCGGTGCTCTACATGGTCAGCGATCTCTCCGGCAGCCAGACCGGCAAGGTGCTCGGCGTGTCCGGCCCGCGCGGCGTTCGCGAGATGAAGATGATGGAAATGGAAGGCTGGAAGCCGCCCCATGACGGCTGGAGTGCGCAGGACGTGGTGACTCATGCCGGCGAGATCTTCTTCTCGGACGAGGCGAGCCAGCACGGGGCACGGCGTTTTTGAGGGGCATCTAGGCCCGGTTCGGGCGGACAGGCGGGATATTTCCCGGTAGAATGCCGGCATCCATTCACAGAGGCCCATGATGAAACTGACCGCCAAAGCCGCAGGCACCTTCGCTATCGCACCGACCCCGTTCCTTGACGACGGCCGCATCGACGACAAATCGATCGACGGCCTGACGGATTTCTATGCCCAGGTCGGCTGCAACGGTGTGACCGTGCTCGGTATCATGGGCGAGGCGCCGAAGCTGGAAGGGGCCGAGTCCGAGGCCGTGGCAACCCGCTTCATCAAGCGCGCCGGCGACAAGATGCAGATCATCGTCGGCGTTTCCGCCCCCGGTTTCGCCGCCATGCGTTCGCTGGCGCTGAAGTCGATGGATGCCGGCGCTGCCGGCGTCATGATCGCCCCGCCGCCGCATCTGCGCACCGATGACCAGATCACCAACTATTTCAAGCAGGCGGTGGATGCCATTGGCGATGACGTGCCGTGGGTGTTGCAGGATTATCCGCTGACCCTCACCGTGGTGATGACACCCGCCGTGATCCGCAAGATCATCATGGACTCGAAGTCCTGCGTGATGCTGAAGCACGAAGACTGGCCGGGCCTGGAGAAGATCACCGCGCTGCGCAACTTCCAGAAGGACGGTAGCTTGCGCGAAACCTCGATCCTCACCGGCAATGGCGGCGTGTTCCTGGATTTCGAAATGGAACGCGGCGCTGATGGCGCGATGACGGGTTATGCCTTCCCTGAGCTGCTGATCGACGTCGTCAATCTCCAGAAGAAGGGCGAACGCGACAAGGCGCATGATCTGTTCGATGCTCATCTGCCGCTGATCCGCTACGAGCAGCAACTTGGGATCGGCCTCGCGGTTCGGAAATACGTGCTGCAGAAGCGCGGCGTCATTGCCTCGGCCGCGCAGCGCAAGCCGGGTGTGGCGATCACGGCGCAGGCGAAGGCGGAGGTCGATTATCTCCTCTCGCGCGTCGCGCGCTATGACAAGCGCGCGAACATCGCACCGCAGTCGAGTGCTGCGGGTTAATAACTCCCCAGAAGTGTCATGGCCGGGCTTGACCCGGCCATCCATCTTCAGGGTTGCCAAGTAAAAGATGGATGCCCGGATCAAGTCCGGGCATGACAAACGAGAGGTCGGCGATCGCCGGCACAACAGGCATCAAAGAATGCCGATCAGGGAGAAACTGAATGCCAAGCGAGCCCGGCGCCGTCCGCCAAGCCTCCACTATCCTCCTGCTGCGCAAGGGCGCGACCGATGCCATCGACGTCTTCATGATGGTGAGGCATTATCAGATCGAATTCGCATCAGGCGCGCTAGTGTTTCCCGGCGGTAGCGTCGATGCCGGTGATCGCGAGATCGGTACGCAACCTAACCTCTATAGCGGCGGCAGGGGCCTCGATCTCGATACGCTGGCATTCCGTATCGCCGCGATCCGCGAGACTTTCGAGGAAAGCCGTATCTTGCTGGCGCGACCGCGCGGCTCTAACGACCTGATCGCCGTGACGAAGGCGAGCGCCATCGCCGATCAGCATCGCGACGCGCTGAACGAGGGCAAGGTCAAATTCGCCGATATCATCGCCGAGAACGATCTCGAACTCGCGCTCGATCTGCTCGTGCCCTATGCGCACTGGATCACGCCGGAGGGCATGAAGAAGCGGTTCGACACATGGTTCTTCCTCGCCGAGGCGCCGCCCGAGCAGGTCGGCATGCATGACGGCAAGGAGTCCACGGATTCAATCTGGCTGTCGCCACGCGAAGCGCTGGAAGGCGGCGCATCGGGCCGCTTCACGCTGCCGTTCCCGACCACGCGCAATCTCATCAAGCTCGGCAAACAGCCCAGCGTCGCGGGGGCACTCGACGACGCCAACCGCAGCACCATTGTCAGCGTGACGCCGATCGTCACCAAGGATGGTGACAAGCGCCAGTTGCGAATTCCGCTTGAGGCGGGCTACGACGGCGAGGTGTTCGAACTCACTGGCGCGCCATAGAGTTCGCGCCTATCCCGCCCTGGCTTGCGGCGCCGCTGCGGCATTCTCCCAGAATGGCCGCCGCAGCTCGCGTTTCAGTACCTTGCCTGCACCCGACAGCGGGAACGGTTCGCTGCGCACGTCCACGCTGCGCGGGCACTTGTAGCCGGCGATCTTATCCTTGCAAAAGGCGATGATCTCGGCGGCATTGACACTCGCACCGGGTTTCGGAATGACGAAGGCGTGCACGGTCTCGCCCCATTGCGAATCGGGAATGCCGATCACAGCGCATTGCGCCACGGCCGGGTGTTGTGCGACGACATTCTCGACCTCGGTGGAGTAGACGTTCTCGCCGCCTGAGATGATCATGTCCTTCATCCGATCGACGAGATAGATATAGCCTTCGTCGTCCATGTAGCCGCCGTCGCCTGTGTGCATCCAGCCATCGATGACGGCCTTGGCTGTTTCTTCCGGTCGTTCCCAATAGCCCATCATCACGTTCTGGCCGCGCACGGCGACTTCGCCAACTTCACCATTCGGCACAGGCTTGCGATTGGCGTCGACGATACGCGCCTCGCAGCCGATCGCCGCGCGGCCGCAGGCGCGTTGACGGTTCTTGGCAGTGGCTTCCTCACCGATATGCTGATCCCACGGCAAATGCGTCGCTAGCGGTGACAGTTCGGTCATGCCGTAGAGCTGATGGAATTCGGTGTCGGGCATTCCGGCCATCGCGCGCTTCAGCAGCGCGTCGTTGATCGGCGAGGCGCCATACATCATGATTTTTAGCGATGACAGATCGGCGGTCGCGAAAGCGGGGTGATCGACCAGCATCTGGATCATGGTCGGAACGATCAACGTCGCCGATACTTTCTCGCGGGCGATGGTCTGCATCACCAGCTCCGGATTGAACATCCGGACGATGACATTGGTGCCGCCAGAGGCCAGTGAGGTGAACATCACGCCGCCATTGGCGACGTGAAACATCGGTGCGGCGTTGAGATAGACCGAGCCGTAAGGC
The DNA here is from genome assembly GCF_034044155.1 of Tardiphaga sp. 42S5. Classification (NCBI taxonomy): domain Bacteria; kingdom Pseudomonadati; phylum Pseudomonadota; class Alphaproteobacteria; order Hyphomicrobiales; family Nitrobacteraceae; genus Tardiphaga; species Tardiphaga sp. 42S5. Next base: position 3,641,504 of record NZ_CP139027.1, read on the forward strand.
AGCAGGCCTTCGCTCATCATGTGCAGCGAGTTGCTCATGATATTGCCGTGGCTCAGCATCACGCCTTTGGAACGGCCTGTGGTGCCGCCAGTGTAAAAGATACCCGCCAGATCCTCGCGTGTCCGCATCGCATCCAGCACGGGCTCTGTCGATTGGACCAGCTCATCGTAGTTGTGCGCTTCCGCGGGACCTTTTTCGTCGTCCGCATAGACCAGCGTGAGCGGCATGGCCTTGGCGAGTTCGACGCCCATGGCGGCGAAGGCGCTGTCGACGACGAGCGCCGTGGCACGGCAGTCGAGCAGGGAGTCGAGAATTTCGGCCTGGCTCCAGCGCACATTGGTCGGCACGATTACGGCGCCGGCCCAGGCGATACCCAGATAGAGTTCGAGATAGCGGTCAGAGTTCAGCATCAGCACCGCCACGCGGTCGCCATGCTTGACGCCAAGCTTTTGCAGCGCACCGGCGAGCCGCGCGACGCGGTCTCCAACCTCGCGCCATGTCCGGCGGCGATCGCCGTCGATAGTAGCTATTGTCTGCGGGCTGGTTTGCAGCGCACGGCGCAGGCCCTGCGTGATGTTCATGGCGTTTCCCCTCGATACTGCGGATGCTGTGCGCATCTCTGTCGAGCGATCATAACGATGGGTGAGGGGCGGGCAAGCGCGGTTGATCGCTTATATCTCACCAGATGGTTCAAAAGATCTCCGCGATCTTTGCGATGCAAAACGCGTCAGAGAAAAATCTGGAACTGTTCTCATCTGTTGACGATTCAACTCCTGCGCGTAACATCGCGACAGGCCCGCCAGAGGCCATTGGGAGTGAAATGCATGAGACAGCTTGCTCGTCGGGGCGCGTCTTCGCGTCCATTTTTCAACGGGACACTCAACTCACATAGAATACTGCACCGTTGGCTCCGAACATCCATCGCAGTAGCGCTCGGCGCGACGTTGCTGGGCGGTGCCGCCAACGCACAGACCAAGGGCACACCGGATCACATAAAGGCGGTTACATCGGCAATCGATAGTGCCGCGATCACAGCCAATACGGCGACGTCCAAGGACTGGCCGACTTACGGCCTTGATTACGCCGAGACGCGCTTCAGCAAGCTCAATCAGATCACGGCCGAGAATGTCAAAGATATCGGCCTGATGTGGACGTACAATCTGGAATCCATCCGCGGCGTCGAAGCGACGCCGCTTGTGGTGGATGGCATCATGTATGTGTCGGCGCCATGGAGCGTGGTGCATGCCGTCGATACCCGGACCGGCAAGCGGCTATGGACATTCGATCCCGGCGTAGATCGCGAGAAGGGCTATCGTGGCTGCTGCGATGTCGTGAATCGCGGCGTCGCGCTCTACAAGGGCAAGGTGTTCGTGGGGGCTTATGACGGCCGGCTGGTCGCACTGGATGCCGCGACCGGCACGAAGGTCTGGGAGAAGGACACCGTCATCGACCGCAAGATGTCCTATACGATCACCGGCGCGCCGCGTGTGTTCAACGGCAAGGTGGTGATCGGCAATGGCGGCGCGGAATATGGCGTGCGCGGTTACGTTACGGCCTATGACGCTGAGACCGGCAATCAGGCATGGCGCTGGTTCACGGTGCCCGGCGATCCGGCCAAGCCGTTCGAGGACGACTCGATGGCTGCCGCGGCGAAGACCTGGGATCCGGCCGGCAAATACTGGGTCAATGGCGGCGGCGGCTCGGCCTGGGATACGATCACCTTCGATCCCGACCTGAACATGGTCTATATCGGCACCGGCAACGGCTCGCCGTGGAATCGCAATCTGCGCAGTCCGGGAGGCGGCGATAATCTCTATCTCGGCTCGATCGTCGCGCTGAATGCCGATACCGGGAAATATCTCTGGCACTATCAGGAAACGCCCGGCGACAACTGGGACTATACCTCGACGCAGCCGATGATCCTGGCCGATCTCACCATCGACGGCACGCCGCGCAAGGTGGTGCTGCACGCGCCGAAGAATGGCTTCTTCTTCGTCATCGATCGCACCAACGGCAAGTTCATCTCTGCCAAGAACTTTGTCGATGTAAACTGGGCTACCGGCTACGACGCCAGCGGAAGACCGATCGAGGTGCCGGAAGCCCGCTCGCCGGACAAATCCTTCGACAGCATTCCCGGACCGTTCGGTGCCCATAACTGGCATCCGATGTCGTTCAATCCACAAACCGGTCTGGTCTATCTGCCGGCGCAGGGCGTGCCTTTGAACCTCACGGGCGAGAAGGCGCTGGTGCAGAATGCGCAGGGTTCGAACAAGTTTGGCGGTACCACGGGCTGGAATGTCGGTTTCTCGCTCAATGCCGAGTCGCCGAAGAACCCGCCATTCGGTCGCCTGATCGCGTGGGATCCGGTGAAGCAGAAAGAAGCATGGCGCGCTGAACACATCGCGCCCTGGAATGGCGGTACGCTCACGACGGCCGGCAATCTCGTGTTCCAAGGGACCGCGGACGGCCGGTTCATCGCCTACAACGCCAAGACAGGTGAGAAGCTTTGGGAGACGCCGGTCGGCACCGGCGTGGTGGCCGCACCTGCGACCTATATGGTCGATGGCGTGCAATACGTCTCGGTGGCGGTCGGGTGGGGCGGCGTGTTCGGTATCACCCAGCGCGCGACGGATCGTGAGGCGCCCGGCACGGTCTACACCTTTGCGATTGGCGGCAAGGCGCCGTTGCCTGCCTTCACCAAGTACCAGATCGGCAATCTGCTGACCGGGGTCAAATACGATCCTGCTCACGTGCCGGAGGGGACTTCGATCTACGTTAATGCCTGTGCGACCTGCCACGGCGTGCCCGGTGTGGACAAGGGCGGCAATGTTCCCAATCTTGGTTACGTGTCGGCCGAGACCATCACCAACCTGAAGGACATCGTCTTTAACGGGCCATTCAAGGACAAGGGCATGCCTGATTTTACCGGCAAGCTCACGGAAGCGGACGTGGTCAAGATCCAGGCCTTCATCCAGGGCACGGCCGACGCGATTAGGCCGAAATAAACACCATGCTGGACGGTTCGGCCCGATCGGGCCGTCCACCATGTTCCCCCCGCGGCTGAAGTCAGGATATATTGGGACGCTCTGAAGTCCGGTCCCACAACCATGTCCTCTGCCATTACGGCATTCATTCAGCGGGTCCGATCGTCCTCGCTCTCGATCGGCCAACTGACCTTCAGCGGGTTCCTGCTGGTGCTGACGGTGATCCTCATCACCAGCATCGCCAGCGTGGTCGCGATCCGCCATATCGACAGTACCTTCGCCGAGCTTGAGCGGCTGCAGACCGTTGGCGATCTGGCCGAGGATATCGACCGCCGCCTGACCAAGCTGCGGCTGGCGGCACGCGACTTCGTCACCGATCCCGATACGCAACCAGAGAGGGTCTCGCAGGCCGCCACGGCGCTCGGCGATCTCCTGAAGAAGACCCGGATCGAACTTGCGCCTGAGCAGCGCGACATGATCGATGGCGTCGACGCGCGACTGACCAAATATCGAGAAGGGATCGAACGCGTCTCGTCGTTGATTGCGCGCCGCTCTGCCTTGCTGGCGACGCTGCCGCCGCTGCGCGAGCAATTCGAGAATGCGATTCCGGATGTGACGAATTCGAACGGCGCCAAGGCGATGTTCCGGGCGCAGAACGAGATCGCTGCCGCCTTGCTGGCGCGCGATCCTGTTGGGGCCGAGCAGGCCGCGCAGCGCATGCGCGCGCTGCCAGTCAGTACACCCGCGCTTCGTGCGGCCGCCGATGCCTATACCGATGCGATCATTGCAATTTCGGAGACCGAAAGCGAGATCGCCGATCTCGACAGGGACGTGCTCGGGGCGGAAGGCCGCCTGATCGGCCGGGTGACCGAATTATTGCGGGAACTTAGCGCCCGTCGCGGCCGGGTCCTGTCGCGTGAATTCGCGCACACGCTGACCGAGGCGAGATGGCAAAGCATCATTCTTGGCACTGCCGGTGTTCTCGTGGGCTTGCTGGCGGCACTGTTCGTGGTGCGGCGGATCGTGAAGCCGCTGAAGGCGATTGCCAAGTCGATCCGTGCGCTAGCTGGTGGCGCCAAGCACACGCCGATCCCGGCTATGGATCTGGAGAATGAAATCGGTGACATCGCGCGCGCCGCGGAGGTGTTCCGCAAGACGCTGGTCGATGCCGATGCCGCGCGCGAGGCGGCCTTGCATGCGTTGGCCGAGCAGAGGCTGGCGGAAGAGAGTTATCGCAAGCTGTTTGAAGGATCCGTCGACGGCATCTATGTGACGACGCCGGCAGGTGCGCTGCTCAATGCCAATCCGGCACTGGCGCGGATGATGGGGTATGATTCACCGGAAGATCTGATCCGCGCCACGCTGGATATCTCGCGCAACATCTATGTCGATCCCGCGGCGCGCGCCGAGTATCAACAGCGCATGGCAAGCGACGGCATGGTGCGCGAATTCGAGTATCAGGTCCGTCAACGGCACGACACGGTCCTCTGGCTGTCCGACAGCGCCACGGCGGTCCGCGACGAGAATGGCGAGGTTGTGCGCTATGAGGGAACAGTCCGCGACATCACCAACCAGAAACATGCCGAAGCCGCGATCAGGGAAGGTCGCAGGTTGCTGCAGCAGGTCATCGATACCGTTCCTGCCGTCATCAACGTAAAAGACACCGATCTGCGATACGTCTTGATGAACCGGTATATGGCGGGGATTTTCGGCATCGAGCCCGGTGAGGCGATTGGGAAAACCACTGGCGAGTTGATGATGCGCTTTGGCGCGTCGAAGACCGACTCGCCTGACAAGATGGTGCTGGCGACCAGGAAGGGCCTCGGTTTCTACGAGGAAGAGTACAAGGACGCTGCCGGTGTGATGCGGCAGTGGCTGGTCAACAAGCTGCCTTTGCTGACGACCGATGGTGATATCCAGAACATCGTGACCGTGGCGCTCGATATCGGCCAGCGCAAGCGCAGCGAGCAGGAGATGCTCAAGGCCAAGGACGCCGCCGAAACGGCGCTACGCAATCTGCGTGAGACGCAGAATTCGCTGATCGAGGCGGAGAAGCTCGCGGCGCTTGGGCGGCTGGTTGCCGGCGTGGCCCATGAGGTCAACAATCCCGTGGGCATCAGCCTGACCGTGGCGTCATCGCTGGAACGCAAGATCGCGCTGTTCGGCGAGGAGGTTGCGCGCGGCGAGCTGCGTCGCTCGACCCTGACCGAATTCATCGAGTCCAACCGCGATGCGGCGGCACAATTGGTCGCCAATCTCAATCGCGCGGCGGAGTTGATCCAGTCGTTCAAGCAGGTTTCCGCCGACCGCAATTATTCCGACCAGCGCGTCTTTGATCTCGCCGATCTCACCGAGCAGGTGGTGATGAGTTTGAAGCCGGGATTACGAAAACAGAAGCTGGCGCTTTCGGTCGACTGCAAGCCGGGACTGACAATGAACAGCTATCCGGGTCCGTATGGTCAGGTGCTGACCAATCTGTTCCTCAATTCCGTCGCTCATGCATTCCCCGATGGCAATGGTGGCTCGGTCGAGATCAAGGTGCAGGAAGCCGGCAACGATCATGTGGAAATTCTTTTTGCGGATAACGGCGTCGGCATGAGCCCGGAGGTCCGGCGGCGTGCTTTCGACCCGTTCTTCACGACGCGCCGGGATCAGGGTGGCACGGGCCTGGGCCTGCACATCGTCTACAGCATCGTCACCAGCCGCCTCGGTGGTCGTCTGCATCTGCAGTCCGATCCGGGGCAGGGAACGCGCATCCAGATCATCCTGCCGCGCGTCGCGCCGCTGGAGATGGCTGCGGAATAGCGGCCGCTGCTACTGCTGAAATTCCGCAAGCTTGCGCAGTGTCGCGCGGAATATCTGGCTGTGCTTGCCGACGAGCGCTGTGCCGTTCATCGTCGCCGACGTATCCGTGAAAGTACCCGACAGACCGATACCGACCGGTTGGCTCTGGCCACCGAACAGTGGACTCATGTCAGGGCTGGGCGTGTGCTGCATGACGGAAACCTCGCCCTTGAAGGTGCCGGCTTCCTTGTTGAGTACATAGGTACCGACGTAGAACAGGTACGCGTCGCCGCCGAGCAGTTCGCCTTCGCGAAAGGTTACAACACCGCTGCCCTTGCCTGAACGCCCGTCGAGAAGCTCGACATGGATCGAGTAGAGTCCATTCTTCATAATAGCCCGATGGCGCGAACCCGTCCCTTGGTTGCGCAATCAGAAGTATTGCAAAGACCGTATACCAACGTCAACGCATTCGCGGGCGCTGTTGGTGCACGAGCGAAAGACCGAGTGACGCAGGTGCGCTCGCCTGCCGCCTTGGCACTTCGCGACGAGGGCGTTCTTAAATACCTCTGCCATTGAAGTTATCACCACAAATTCGCTGCAGTGCGAAGAGAGCCTGCGAGCGCTAACGGAGAATCGCCTATCGTTTGATTGGGCGTCTGTCGCGAAGTTGAAGCGCAGCCGTTCTTCGATAGTCGTATGATGCGCTTTGCGTGAGTGAATACGGAAGAAGCGGGTCGTTTGCCCGCGACAAACCTGAACATCATTGTGCCGGCCGGGGGCTGGAGCAAGCAAATGAGCGACTGGATAACTTCCGGCGCCGACGCGCCGTGTTCGCCAACTACTATCTCTCACGATCGACGCGTCCGGCGTCGTGCAGGCTGGCTGAAGCTGGGAGCGCCGACCTTGTGTATTGCGGCTCTGTTATCAGTGCCGCTGATGCAATCGGTCGCTGCGCGCGATCGCGGACAATTCGCCAACACCAGCCCCGATCTGAAAGCCTGGTTCGATAGTCTGCGCAGCGGCAAGGGTCCGTGTTGTTCCGATGCAGACGGCAGCGCCGTCAGCGATGTGGATTGGGAATCCAACAGTGGACACTACAAGGTGCGGATCGACGGGATGTGGCTCGACGTACCTGACGAAGCTGTCATCACGGTGCCGAACCGCGTCGGTCGCACCATGGTGTGGCCGATACAGGGGGCGTCCGGCACAGTGATCCGTTGTTTCATGCCAGGTAGCATGACGTAGCTGGTCACAACGCCCGGCGGACCGATGCGAGCGCGGCGATCAGCGAGATCGCCGCGAGGACAATGACCGCGGCGCCATAGATATCGAGCGTCAGCGGCAGGCCGAGCGTCGGGATCGCCAAGCCTGCGACGATAGTCGGCAGGCTGAAGGCGAGATAGCAGATGATGAAAATTACGGAGAGCAATCCAGCGCGTTCATGCGCGGGGACAAGCGGCACAACGGTCCGGATGCTACCGAAGAATCCGGCGCCGAAGCCGAAACCGGCAATGACGGTGCCGACCAATAGTTGCGGGACGCTTTGTGTGTAGACCCCGCCCAGCGTGATCACCACGCCGAGAATAAGACACACCATGCTGCGGATCAGAATGGTGGTGCCAGGCCATTTGCGCGCCACCAGCATCGAGGCGGCACCGCTCAAGGTCAGCGCCGTCACGGCGAGTCCACCAAGGAGAGGTGAATTCGATCCGGTGATGAGCCGGAGCAGCGAGGGCATCAGCGACAAGTAGAATCCGCCCAACGCCCAGACGGCAACGTTGCCCGGCGAGACCAGGGTCAAGGGTTGTCGCACGTGAGGCGGTACGGTCACGATCGGTCGGAGCGACGCCCATGCGCCGGGACGACGCGCAACCGTTTCCGGCATCCACCACAGCAGAATGGCTTGTATGAGCGTTACTGCGAGGAGTAGCAGATAGACCAGTTGGGTCGGCATTGGCGCGTAGCTGACGAGCACGCCTGATAGCAACGCGCCGATCCCTGTGCCCGTTACGGGCGTCAGGCTGTTCATCAGCGATCCGTGCGCGCGGTTCAGATCGAGCATGGCAGCACCGATGGTGCCGAAGGCAATGCCGGTTGCAAATCCCTGAATGGTGCGGGCAGTGATCAGCGCCACGACGGAATCTGCGGTAATGAAAACCACGAGTGCCACGACATTCAGGATCAGCGCCGAGAACATCACCGGTCGGCGACCGATATAATCCGACAATCCCCCGACCGTCAGCAGCGCAACCAGCAGACTGAGCGCATAGGCGGAGAACACCGTCGTGACCATGACCGGCGAGAGGTGCCAGTGGTCCTGATAGATCCGGTAGAGTGGTGTCGGTGCGCTGGCGAACATGGCGACAGTGCCGAGCGTTGCGATCTGAAAAATAATGGCAGCGCGACGCGTCATCACGCCTTTCGGCCGGGCGTCGAGATTGCTGGACATCGGGGAAGAGACCTAATGGACAAGGTGGGGCAAGCCCAATGGTCGCTTCCGTCCTTGATTGATTTTACCGCTGTCCAATGCTTGCTCAGGTGATGCGCGGAGCAACAGCAGAGAAAGATGATGCATGCATGGCCAAGCCTTCACAACGGCGGCTGGCTCGCGCGCCCTGTGCGAGATTGCATGGCTCGTCTGGATCGCGCCCCTTAACACGGCGCGAATCTTTCCTATACTCAGGCTGTCACGAACAATGAAAGGAGGTGGTCCAGTGTCTAATTCCAAGCGCTGTCACCTCGCTGAGGCCGCCCGCTAGGCTCGCTCTTTGAGCTTCGGAAGGGCGTCTCGGCGCCTGGTTCAGCGAGAACAGGGAAGGGGCGCGCCGAGTGATCGGTGCGCCCTTTCTTCTGAGCGCAAACCTGTCGCGCCGTGAAACATGACGCTTGATCTGCCGGTCATCCGTGACACTCTATCAGACGTTGCTTGTGTCCGGAGTAGCAGCAATGCCGGGAACACCGCGCGATCTGGCGGAGAGAATGGCCGCGCGCCAGCAGCGGCGTGCCATCGATGACGGCTATGTGCGCGAGAGCTTCACACAGCCACGCGAAAACGCCCGCAAGACGGCGCGGGCGTTTCTGGATCGGTTCCCGAAGCAAGCCTACATGAGCGAAGTTGAGCGCTGGCGCGAGCTGCCAGACGGCGACATTGAATTTACGATGCGGCGGCTGCGGACCGCTGATTGAGCTGACAGGCGGCAATCATCTGGCTGATGTCGTGCTCGCTCATGCCTGTAACGGCCGATTTCTCGACTGGATCGGCAGCACATGCGTGGATCGCATAGCCGATATCGAGAAGACGACGCGGCGGATCTTCCTCGCCCAGGCCGACTTCCATCACCAAGCCACTCTCGACGGCATGCCGCCAGACATCGGATTTGTTGGGGAAGGCCTTACTGACTTTGACCGAATTTGAAAACAGCGCGTAGGGCATGCGGCAACCTCCGTGATGAGGCGATAACGCGGAATATGGCATCTGGTTGCGCTGCAGCAAGCCCCACGTTCGTTATCCACGAGGTCGTGATGATCGGTCGGCCGTCAGTCCCGCTGGGTAATCCGCAATTCCAGCAGCGCCATGGTCTGGAGCATCGTGGGATCGCGTTCACCCTCGCTTGTGGTGCGCAGGATGCTTTCGGCGATGGATTGCACGTGAGCGGAGTTGACGGGATGCGGCAGCGTTGACACGGCTCCATCCAGCGCCTGTTTCATCACTGAGATCGTATCTGGCGGAAACGCGGCATGGGAAAAGTTCTTCACGGCGGCTCCGGGGTTCAAACGGACAAACGCACCCGACTGTCTAGGGGACAAGAGTTGGCGTGCGCGAACGTTCCTGCCGCAAAGTTGGGCAGATCCGCGCAGCGGCGTCGGCTGCCGCGTGTCGGGCGCCAGGTTCCAGAAATGGTCGCAGGGGGTCAGGATTCGGTGTCAGCCGGCCGGGCGGCTTTCTTCTTGGCGCCCTGTCGCAGAAATGTCGCGCCGATCTCCTCGCCATTGACCCAGGCCAGCTCGCAGCGACGGAACGCCAGTCCTGTGGACGACAGCAGCAGGAAGAATTCCTTGAGATTGATACCCTCGATCGAACTCTCGACGATAAGGCGTGCGCCCGTCTCGGACACGTCCATGATGCGGCAGCTGCGGCGCCATGTGCCATCAATGGCCATGAGCCAGACAGGGAAACCGCGCTCGAACGCGACGCGGCCAGCATTTGGTTTTTCAGGAGTCATCGACGCTTCCTTGGCGCCGGGGATTTTAAATTGGATGGTGGTAACGGCTGGTAAATGCCGCAGACGGCAGGCTTTGCGGTTCAGCACGCCATTGGGCGCGAAGCGAGCGCCTAGTCTCTGGAAAAGCCGAATGGACACAGGCGTTTAAGGGCACCTGTCATGGTGCACTCGGAGCGATTCGAACGCCCGACCCTCGGAATCGAAATCCGATGCTCTATCCAGCTGAGCTACGAGTGCGACGGCGGCACCATAGCGGCGAAAGTCGCAAAAGCTAGCCCCGCGATGGGGGAGCGCAGCGGTTTTGCCTAACGTCGGGCAGGCTGCTCGCTATAGTCTGCCTTCATGAATCAAGGCCGACTCAAATCCGGTCCGGTGGATTTCGTCCTGTCCGGGTGGCTACCGACTGCGCTGCTTCTGATCGTGACCTTAGTGGTCGGTCCCGCGCTGGGCGGATTGTCGCGTCCGCTCTTCGTGGTCGGCTGCGCCGCTGCTGGCTGGCTGGCCTGGCAACGCAGCACCGCGGCCCATATCCAGTCGGCCATCCTGCTGTTTGCCTTCGCACCATTCGTGCGGCGCGTGGTCGATGTGTCGGTCGGCTACGACGCGGCCAGCATCATGCTGATCGGGCCGCTGTTGTTCATCCTGACGCCGTTACCGAGCCTGTGGACATTGCTGTCGTCCCGCGAGCAGTTGCGCGATCCCTGGCTGATCGCGCCGGCTATCGTGCTGGCCTGCATCGCTTACGGTGCCATGCTGTCGGTTTTTCAGAATGACTGGATGAGCGCTGCGACAGGTGCGTTGAAGTGGGCGGCGCCCGTGCTTTACGGCATCGCTTTGCAGCAGCGCGCAAAGTCTGATGGCGAACTCGTCAACGCCATGGCGCGCATCTTTCTGGTGGTGCTGCCGCTGACGGGTCTCTACGGCATATGGCAATATGTCGATCCGCCGAGTTGGGATCGGTTCTGGATGAACTACGCCTCGATCCTGTCGGCAGGGTATCCGCTGCCCTATATGGTGCGCGTCTTCAGCACGATGAACGGGCCCGCCACTTACGCGACCTTCACCGCAACGGGACTGCTGTTGTTGGGCTTTCTGAGACCCGGTTGGCAGTCTCTGATTGCCCTGGCGCCCGCGGCACTGGGCCTGTTGCTGTCGCTGTATCGGACCGGCTGGATCGCGCTCGCGCTGGCCGTGGTGTTCTGCATGGTGTTTCAATCCACACGGCGGCGGGCGCTTGCGACCGGACTTGGCATCGTCGGCGCAGCCATGGCGGCGGTCCTGTTCACGCCCTTCGGCGATGTGATCACTGAGCGGCTGCAGTCGCTCGGCAGCGGTTCCGAGGATGGCAGCGGCAACGAGCGTCTCGAAGAATTCGTGACGCTGTGGAATACACCTGACAGCATGGTGGTGGGATCTGGCTTCAGCTTCACCGATATCGGCGTCGCGGGCACCATGCCGGTCGATGGCCAGATCATTGCGAGCTGGCTCACGCTTGGCATTCCCGTCGGACTGCTCTGTCTGGCAGCCTATATCTGGGTCGGGGTCTGGAGCACGTCTGCGGCATGGCGGATGCCGACCAAAGAAGGCGTGGTGCTCGGTGCTCTGTCGCTCGGCGGTATCCTGATTCACTTGCCCCTGACCAGTATTTCGTCAGGTGAGATATCGGCCCTGTTCTGGATGATCTTCGCGATGGCCTGTCCGCACGACCAGACTGTCAGGCCTGCCGAGGATGCCGCGATGCCCCTGGAGCAGGCGCGGACCGGCAGAGTTTAGTCCGATCGGGCCGTCTGACCGACAAGCGGAGCGGATGCAGGTTTGCGCTTCGGCAGTGGCGCAAGCCCGAGTGGTGCGAGCAGGTTCAGCCGCTGTAACACGGCATGGGCTACCATGGGCAAGATCACGCCGGCCGCGGTGCCTGCGAGGAGATAGATCCACGGCATTGGCGGCACGTGCAGCATCTGCATGATGATCCGTGTTCCGGATCCCGCCATGATGTGCAGGACATAGATCGTCATGGACATAACGCCGACGAGTGCAAGCCAGCGATGCCGGGTTTCGTTGAGTAACTTGCAAAGCAGCACCACGCTGGTGATGCCGAGAATGCATGCCGGAAGCGAAGTCGCGCCATTTGCATCGAAGCCGGAGAGCTGTCCTCCAACGGCAACCGCAGCAGTGAAAGCGGTGGCGATCACGGTCAACATGATCCAGCCCGTTCGCCCATGAGGCTGCCACGCCATCACGATGCGGGTTGCATAGAGACCTGCGACGTAGAACGGCAGGTGATGCATGCTGAGCGCAAGATCGGGGCGGATCGGCAACAGCAAGAACACGATCAGGCCAGCGAGCGCGACGACAATCATGATGGTGCGATTGGGAATGAGCACTGCAAGTACGTGGCAAATCATCAGGGCGTATAGAAACCAGAATTGCGCCATCGGCCGATACCAGATCGCCGCGAGATCGCTGGTGGTGATCGGAATATTCGCGTTGTGCGATATCAGCATGATCACGCTGCCCTGGATTAGTGACCAAAGCACATAGGGATAGGCGATTGTCCATGCCTTGCTGGCGAGGAATGGCCGAGCGCCGCGTGTGAAGCTGTGCTGTACGTTCAGGCCCGCGAGAAAGAAAAACAGCGGCATGTGGAACGTGTAGAGCGTATAGCTCATCCACTGCGCGAGCGGTCCGTCAGGAAACAGATGTGGCGGTATCAGGCCGCCGAGTACGTGGCCATAGACCACGAGAATGACGCCTATACCGCGTGCAAAATCAATCCAGACCTGACGCGCGTGATCGCCTCGGGGGCCTGATATTGCTGCCGGTTCGATTGGTGATAGTTGCATCGTGGGCGCCGCTGGTTCTGATGATCTGGATCAGCAAGCCAATATACGCTGGGAGCCGTACGCCATCGTTAACGTCGATATGGGAAATCGTGCCCAACCGCACAGGTGTTTAGGCGCAAACGGGGCTTGATTTCTCGGTCATTTCGGTGCCCATCTGCCCCGACAAGCTGCCGGCAAGCAGTTCTGTGCTCCATTGGTACGCCGACACGTTCAAGGACCTCTCGTGACTGACTACGTTCGCAAAATCCTGGACAGCCGCGTCTACGACGTCGCAATCCAGACACCGCTGGACCCGATGGTTCGGCTGACCGCGCGCATGGGGAGCCCCGTGCTGCTCAAGCGCGAGGATTTGCAGCCGGTCTTCTCGTTCAAGATTCGCGGCGCGTACAACCGCATTGCAGGGTTGTCCGCGGAGCAGCGCGCGGCCGGCGTGATTTGCGCGTCGGCTGGCAATCACGCGCAAGGCGTGGCGCTGTCGGCGCAGCGGCTCGGGATCAAGGCAACCATCGTGATGCCGGTGACCACGCCGCCGATCAAGATCGATGCTGTCAGATATTGGGGCGGCAATGCCGTGCTGTTCGGCGACACGTTCGACGAAGCAGCGGCGCATGCGCGCAAGCTCGAGGCCGAGCAGAAGCTGACCTTCGTGCATCCCTATGACGATCCCGACGTGATCGCGGGGCAGGGCACCATCGGCATGGAAATCCTGCAGCAGCATCCCGATCCCATCGAGGCGGTGTTCGTGCCGATCGGCGGCGGCGGGCTTGCGGCCGGCGTTGCCTCCTTCATCAAATTTCTGCGCCCGGAGACCAAGGTCATCGGTGTCGAGCCGGTCGATGCCGCATCGATGAAAGCCGCGATAGATGCTGGCGAGCGCGTCGTTCTCAATCGCGTCGGTTTGTTCGCTGACGGTGTGGCCGTGCGCCAGGCTGGGGTCGAAACATTCCGTCTCTGCCGTGAATTGCTTGATGATGTGATCACGGCCGACACCGACGAGATGTGCGCTGCCATCAAGGATATTTTCGAGGATATGCGCGTGATCGCGGAGCCGGCCGGCGCCTTGGCGCTGGCAGGACTGAAGAGCTATGCCGCGAACAATCCCACGCGCACCGGCGCGCTAATTGCCATCAACAGCGGCGCCAACATGAATTTCGATCGCCTGCGGCACGTCGCAGAGCGTGCCGAGGTCGGTGAGGCCCGCGAGATCCTGCTGGGCGTGACCATTCCGGAGCAGCCCGGCAGTTATCGCCGCTTCATCCAGACCATTGGCAATCACAACATCACCGAGTTCAACTATCGCTATGCCGATGCCAAGGAAGCCAATGTCTTTGTCGGCCTGAAGCTGAGCGGCGCGAAGAACGACAAGGGCGAGCTGATCGGGCAGTTGCAGGCGCTCGGCTACAAGGTGCTGGACATCAGCGCGGACGAGACCGCCAAGCTGCACATCCGCTATATGGTTGGCGGGCGAGCACCGCCGGCTTTGCGGGACGAGGTTATCCTGCGCTTCGAGTTTCCGGAGCGTCCGGGCGCCTTGCTGAAATTCCTCGACCAGATGGGCGCGGACTGGAACATCACGCTGTTCCACTACCGTAACCACGGTGCGGATTACGGCCGGGTACTGGTTGGGATCGAAGTCCCGGAGGCCGACCGGCCGACCCTGACGCAGCGGCTGACCTCGCTCGGCTATCCCTATGAGGACGAAACGCAAAATCCGGTCTACCGAATGTTCCTGAACGGCTAGGCCCGGTGGGGCAGAGAGTGAGGCAGGGCCGATTTCTGCCTTTTTTTCGCTCAAAGGCGATGCTTAACGGAATACTAGCACTGTCCGGCCAGAGTCGGGCGGTGTGCTGATGCCGGAAAAGGGCGTTGGCTTGGGGTCCCTTACCGGTTTCATCACGCGATGCGCCTTTCGCTGCTGCCTGTCCTGATGTCCCTGCTGGTGCTGTCCGTGGCTCCGGCCAAGGCAGATTTGCGCATCACCCGCGACCACGGCGGCTATGTCGAGGAATACAAGGCCAAGTATGAGCGCATCCGCGACCGCAAGGAGCGGGTGATCATTGATGGCATCTGCAATTCGGCCTGCACGCTGGTGTTCGGCATCGTGCCGATGAACAAGGTCTGCGTGACTCCGCGCGCCAGTCTTGGCTTCCACCAAGCCTATTACGATAAAGCCTTCACCTTCGGCATGAAGGTGATCAGCTACGAGGGTACCTCGGACCTGATGGCCTATTATCCGCCGCCGGTGAAAGACTGGCTTGCGCGTAACGGCGGTCTCACGCCGGAAATGAAAAAGATCAAGAACGGCATGGATCTCTGGAAGATCGTCGATCCCTGCCCGGAAGAGTTTTTCTAGCTTTCAATCTTCAATCGACCTGAATGCCTTCGCGGTCATGACACCGCGAGCCGCGCATCGCCGCGCCTGATCAGCGCCAGCGCGATCAGCACCGTCGGCGCGAGAATGCAGGCGGCGAGGGCAATGATCTGCCACTGCGACAGCGGATTGATGCCGCCTCCGGGTGTCGCCATCACGAAGCCACCGATCACCAGCAGCACACGTAGTGGCCATTCCATTGCGCCCGCACGGCGCAGATCGCCCACATAGGCCTGATAGCCCTGGATGCCGCCGCAGATGAAAACGATGCCGAGACAGGCAAGGCCGGTGAGACCAAAGGCTTCGAGATAAGGGCTGTCGCCCTGCAATAGCAGCGCCGGATTCAGCACGAAGAAGAACGGGATGAAATAGATGATGCTGCCCACCCACATCGACTCCCAGCCGGTCTTCATCGCCGGTGCGCCAGCGATGCCGGCGGCGGCAAAGGATGCGATGGCGACCGGTGGCGTGATCGACGACAGCATGCCCCAATAGAAGATGAACATGTGTACGGCCATCTTGTTGAGGCCGAGTTTTTCCAGCGCCGGTGCGACAAGGATAGCGAGGAAGATGTAGCAGGACGTCGTCGTGAGGCCGAGGCCGAGGATCAGGCTTGTGAAGGCGCACATGATCAGCAGCAGGAAGACATTGCCGCCGGCGATCGCCAGAAGGTCGTTGGCCAGGCTCGAGATTACGCCGGTGAGCGAGAACGCGCCGATCAGCAGGCCACAGCCGGCGAGAATGGCGATCAGTTCGACGAAGGTCTTACCGTTGAGTTCGAGGAAGTGGATCCAGCGTGCGCCGCCCCAGTTCTTGCCGGGGAAGAATTCATTGAGCGCTGCGAGGATGCACATCCCCCATAGATAGGCGTTCTGCAGATCGAGCCAGACCATCAATCCGGTCAGCACAATCGAGAGCGCCAGGACGGCAGTGTTGCCCTTCTTCCAAGGTGCCGGGCCTGACCATTGATGCAGGATAACCAGCAAAGCGGTGGCATAGAACGGCGCGTGGCTCTCGCGTTTGAAGTACAGCAACATCACGACAAGGATGGCGATGACAAAGAGATAGTACCAGCCCTCCTTGAGCGCATCCATGAAGCGGGGCAGTTCCTCGCGCGGGATGCCTTCGAGCTTGTGACGCGCGGCGTAGCTATCGACCTGCGCGAACAGACCGAAGTAATACAGGATCGATGGAATGGTGGCGGCGAGTGCGACGTCGGCATAGCTCGTGTTCATGAACTGCGCCATGACGAAGGCTGTCGCGCCCAGCACCGGCGGTGCCAGCACGGCGCCGGTGGACGCGCAGGCCTCGATCGCTCCTGAATAGGACGGCGTGAAGCCGGTTTTCTTCATCGCAGGGATCGTCATCGTTCCAGCGGTGAGCACATTGGACACGATGCTGCCGCCTACGGTGCCGAGCAGGCCGGATGCAAAGATGCACACCTTTGCCGCGCCACCACGGAAGGTACCGCACATCGCGAAGGCAATGTTGATGAAGAACTTGCCGGCACCTGTCATCATCAGCGCCGTGCCGAACACCAGGAAGCCGATCACGGTGTCGGCAAATGCCTGGATCGGAATGCCGAGCAGGCTCTCGCCCGACAGCACGTGATAGGCCGTAGTTTGCTCCAGTGTCGACTGGGTGCCGCGGAACGGTCCGAGCCATTTGGCGTCGGCAAACAGTGGATACAGCGTGAAGGGGAAGACGCTGAGCAACAGGCTCCAGCCGCCGGTGCGGCGCAGCGCCTCCATCAGCACGAACCACATCACGAGACCTGCGGCGATCACGGGTTTAGGTGCGCCGTCGAATTCCCAGCCAAATTGCGCGGCCTTGCGGATGTTCATCATCAGGAAGATCGCAGCCGCGAAGGTCGCGATGAACAGCACGACGTCGTACCACGGCACTCGGTCGAGATCGGCCTTTGACGTTCCCGGAAAGATCAGGAACGTGAATGGCAGCATCAACGCGATCAGCAGATAGAAATATTCGGTGTTGAGTTGCGTGACGTCGACAAAGAAGCGCAGCGAAAATTGCTGATTGATGCAGAGCAGGATAGTCGCGAGGGTGGCCAGTATGAGCGCCCAGCGCCACACGCCGTGCAAGGCGCGGACGCGCGAGACCTCGGATTCCTGGAGGTCGGCGACCCCGTGCGGATCGTCGAGTTCCATTTTTACGGGAATGTCGGATGCGGGCCGCGCATGATCGGGTGACGAAATTGACATAATGGCCCCGATTATTGTTCGCGGTTGCAGCTAGAAATGACGACGTTATTCGAAGCCGTTCGGCATACCGGCCTTCTTGAGCGCAGTCGCGCGGGCCGTCATCCAGCCGTCGAGAAACTCCTTTTCACCGGCCGATGCACTGGCTTTGGCGTATTCGCTCCATGCCGCCTTCAAGACGTCCTGCCGCTTCAGCAGTCCGTCATTGTGTGTCTGGTCTTCTGGCGTCCAGTTGCCGGCTTCCTTGAGGGCTTTCACGGCACCGGGATGAAACGGAACGACCCATTTCATGGACTGCGCTTTTACGGCGAGGCCTAACGCGCCTGGTGCGTTGTCCTTGTAGGCGTCAAAGTTGACGATCATTGCCTTGGTGATCGCGTAGATCTGATCTTCCGCCTGCGAGCCGTAGACGGTCGCGACGGGGTAGGGGTAGGTGCTCATGTTGACGGGCGCTGATGCCGTGATGCCCGCGCCGCAGGTCGCGACATGCGGATTGAAGAACGGTGCCACCCGCTTGACGCGCTCCCAACCGGCCTTGTCTTCCGCGGGGAGGGGCGGCCAGATGATGCCGCGCGGCGATGTCTCGACTTCCTTGGCCGGGCCAGTGATGGTGGTAGCAAAGGCTGCATCGACGTCGTTGTTCACCATGCCTTTCCACATTGCGCCGTAGCTTGCGAACTCGATCGGCTTGATGTCTGCCTTGGTGAGACCGCCGAACGCCATGATCGCAAGCGAGTTCTGGTTCAGGGCAGGTGAGCCGACGACGAAGCCGACGCGTTTGCCGCGTAGATCCTTGATCTCCTTGACGCCGATATCGCGAGCGACGCCGAGCGAGGCGCCATTACAGTCGATGGTCGACAGCGTGACCTGCGCTGGCTGTGGACCCCATTCCTTGACGCCGAATTCGAACACGCCTTCCTGTGCGAAGTAGATGCCCGAGCCCATCCAGGCGATCGTTGCGCGACCGGCGCGCAATGGCGCCAGCCGCGCGACATCATTGCCGGCAGGCAGCACACGCACGTCGGTGGAATATTTGTCCTTCATCATCTTGCCGACGGCGACGGCGATGTTGAAGCCGGCAGTGCCGGTGTCATAGGCGGTGACCGCCATGGTCGGTGGAAGCTTGATATCCTGTGCGCATACAGCGCCGGTCGAACTGAGCACGCCAACGGACGCCAGCGCGATGAGCCGGTGAAGCATTTTCCCCTCCAGATGCATTCGCTTTGCGAATTGCTTTTTATTGTCCGGCGATCATGTCATCGCCGTCAGGCGCTGGCAATGTCTTGAGGCAGTTCGCTGGATGATGGTTGCGGTCACCATCTCAGACAGAATGCCGCAGCACATTGGTACGGCGGTCGAGCCCGTCACTGCATGTCTGCTCATGTCTCGACTGTGCCGAGCAACTGTCCTTCCGCGACCACGTCGTCGACCGCGACAATCATCGATTTGATTTTACCTGCGGCAGGAGAGGCGACCGGAATTTCCATCTTCATAGCTTCGACAAATGCCACTTCGTCGCCTTCGTTCACGGAATCGCCGGTTACGAGTGGCAGTGAGCAGATGCGGCCGGCGACTTCGCTGAGGATCTTGATCTCTGGCATGGTGTTCTCCGCGATCACGCGGGCGGCTGCTCGCTATAGGTGTAGCGCCGACGCGACCGGACAATTCCTAAGAATGAGAAGAAACGAGCAGCTTGGTGTTGTCGCCGCAGATTGCCTGAGGTAGCGTAGCCCGCAAGTGGAATATAATTCCGCACAGTGGAACGGGACGGCGGCGCACATCGGGGCAATCCAACGGATTGGCTCCCCGCGAGATGCGTCGTTTTAAGGGAAACGCATCATGGGACGACGTTCGGAACGGCTCAGCAAACAAGGCATGCTCGCCAGCGATCTGGCAGGCGACGGCGATGTGATCCAGGTGGTCTCGCGCGCCTTTGATATTCTTCGCTGCTTCGAGGGCCATGATGCCCGGCTGGGTAATCTCGAAATTTCCAATCGCTGTGGCCTGCCGCGCTCCACCGTATCGCGCCTGACGCATACGCTGACGCGCATGGGCCAGCTCGCCTATCTGCCTGCAGATCAGAAGTACCGCATCGGATCGAGTGCGGTCGCGATGAGTGCTTCGATGATGCGGGGACTTCAGGTGCGCAACCTGATCCGCCTGCGTTTGCAGGAAGTGGCGGAGCAGGTACCTGGCACGATCGGCTTCACGATTCCCGATCGTTTCCACATGGTCTATCTCGAATATGCCCGCGCCGATCACGCGCTCGGATTGCATTCGACCACCGGCAGCCGCATTGCCATGGGCCGGACTGCAGCCGGTCATGCCTACACCGCAGCGCTCGACGAAGACGTCGGCAATGCTCTGATCAACGATATTGCGCGCGAAATGCCCGAGGACGCCAAGATACTGCGCGGCAAGATCGTTGGGAACCGTGAATGTCTGCGTGACAACGGCTACGTCCTCGCAGGTGGCCTTTGGTCGCCGCATATTACCGGCATTGCGACGCCGATCTGGTCGCCGCAGTATCAGACCTATGTGGTCGTCACCATCGGTCTGCTTGCCGCCATGTATGACGAGCAGCGCCTGCAGGACGAGATCGCTCCGATCCTGCGCCAGCTCAGCGGCACGATCAGCATGATGGTTCAGAATGCAGATAGCGGCCTGACCAGTGCGCCCGTTCCAGATGCGCCTCCCGCGCCAACAGCTCAGAAAAAAATGCTCCCGGAGGGAATGAATGAACTGGAAGCCGGAACTCGACGACCTCGCCCGGCGCGAAGCCTTCGCGCGGGAGATGGGGGGCGCTGACAAGGTCAAGCGGCAGCATGACCAAGGCCGGCTCACAGTTCGTGAACGTATCGACAGACTGATAGATGCAAAAAGCTTTCACGAAGTCGGGGCAGTCTCCGGCATCGGTGAATACGATGCGTCTGGCGAGCTGAAGCATCTGACACCGGCGAATTGCGTGTTCGGTCGCGGCAAGATCGACGGCCGTCCCGTCGTCGTTGTTGGCGACGACTTCACCGTGCGCGGCGGTTCGGCCGACGCCTCGATTTCGGCCAAGCCGCTGATGGCTGAGGAAATGGCGCATGACTTCCGGCTGCCGATCATTCGCGTGATCGAAGGCTCCGGTGGCGGCGGTTCGGTCAAGACCATCGAGACCAGGGGCGCAGCCAATCTGCCGGGCGGCGTCGGGGGCACGCGCTGGTACTGGTACACGACGTCCAATCTGGCGCAGGTGCCGGTCGTCGGCCTCGGCCTTGGTTCAGTCGCCGGCCTTGGCGCTGCGCGGCTCGCAGCCAGCCATTATTCGGTGATGACGAAGAATTCCGCGATGTTCGTTGCCGGGCCTCCTGTGGTCGCGCGCCTTGGCCAGTCGCTTGAGAAGAAGGAGCTCGGCGGTGCCGATATCCAGACGCGCGCTGGCGGCGTCGATCACGCCGTGGAGACAGAAGAGGAGGCCTTCGCCTGCGCGCGGCGCTTCCTGTCCTATCTGCCATCGTCTGTCTATGACTTGCCGCCGACGATCGCCTGCAATGACGATCCCGAACGTGCGGAAGAATCTCTGCTGAACGCCGTGCCGCGCAATCGCCGGCAGGTCTACAAGATGCGCCCGATCATCGATGCAGTCGTCGACAAGGGCTCGTTCTTCGAGATGGCGGCGAATTTCGGCCGGCCGATCATCACCGGTTTTGCGCGTCTCGAAGGCCGCGCGGTGCTGCTGCTTGCAAGCGATCCGTTTCATTACGGCGGCTCGTGGACCGCGGAAGCCTGCCAGAAGGTCGTGCGCTTCGTCGATCTGGCCGAGACCTTCCATCTGCCTGTCGTCTATCTCATGGATTGCCCGGGCTTCATGATCGGGCTCGATGCGGAGAAGGCGGCGACCATCCGACACGGTGTTCGCGTCATGGCAGCGGTCAATCAGACCACGGTGCCGTGGTGCACGATCATCATCCGCAATGCGTTCGGCGTCGCTGGCGTGGTGCATCAGCCGGCCAACCGGTTCTCGATGCGTTACGCGTGGCCTTCGGCCTATTGGGGTTCGCTCCCGCTGGAAGGCGGCATCGAGGCGGCCTATCGCGCCGAGATCGACGCTGCGGACGATCCCAAGCTCAAGCAGCAGGAAATCGAGGAGCGCCTCAACAAGTTGCGTTCGCCTTTCCGTTCGGCCGAGAAATTCTGGGTCGAGGAAGTCATCAACCCCACAAAGACGCGCTCGCTGCTGTGTGAGTTTGCACGTCTTGCCGAACCGCTCCGCACGGCAGGCCCGTCACGGCTGGCGATGCGGCCGTAAGCTATACTCGCCGCAGCAGCACGCTGGCATTGACGCCGCCGAAGCCGAAGCCATTCGAGAGCACGTGCTCAATGGCCATCGGCCGCGCCTTGCCACGGATCAGATCGATGCCATCGGCAGACGGATCGGGATTTTCGAGATTGAGCGTGGCCGGAGCGATCTGGTCACGCAGCGCGAGGATTGCGTAGACCGCCTCGAGCCCTCCGGCTGCACCGAGCAGGTGGCCCGTGGCGGATTTGGTCGAGCTTACAGCGACGCTGCCGTTTGTCCCGAAGATCGACTTGATCGCTTCGAGCTCGCCGTGATCGCCGACCGGCGTCGATGTGGCATGGGCGTTCAGATGCTGGACATCGGCAGGCGTGATGTTGGCCTGTGCCAGAGCGATATCCATCGCGCGCCTGGCGCCGTCGCCGTCCTCGCGACCGGCTGTCATATGGAACGCATCGGAGGTCGTACCGTAGCCGATCAGTTCGGCAATCGGTTTCGCCCCGCGTGCCAGGGCATGGTCGCGTTCCTCGAGCACCACGATGCCGGCACCTTCGCCCATGACAAAGCCGTCGCGGTCGCGATCGAACGGGCGCGAGGCGCGCTCCGGATTGGCGACGAAGTCGGTGGAGAGCGCGCGAGCGGCGGCGAAGCCGCCGAGGCTGACACGGTCGATACAGGCTTCGGCACCTCCGGCGATGGCGACATCCGCTTCGCCGGAGCGAATGAGACGCGCTGCATCGCCGATCGCCTGCACGCCGGCGGCGCAGGCCGTCACGGGCGCGCCGAGTGCGCCTTTGAAGCCGTAACGGATCGAGATATGACCGGCGGCGAGATTGACCAGGAACGAGGGTACGGTGAATGGCGACAGCCGGCGGATACCCTTGGTGTCTGTCGTGCGGACGGCGTCGGCAATGGCTGGAAAGCCGCCGATGCCCGAGGCGATGATCGTGGCCGTGCGCTGGCGTTCCCGTGCATCCTTGGGCTGCCAGCCGGCCTGCGCAATGGCTTCATCGGCAGCCATCAGCGCAAACAGGATGAAGCGATCCATCTTCTTCTGATCCTTGCGCGGCGCAGCCTTGTCAGGATCGAAACCGCCTTCCGGATCGTTCGCGATGTCGGGTACCTGGCCGCCGACCTTGGCCGCGAGATCAGCGGTCATGGCCTCCGGCAACAAGCGAAGGCCGGATTGGCCGGCGAGCAGCCGAGACCAGTTGATCTCGACGCCGCAACCGAGCGGTGACACCGCTCCCATCCCCGTAATGACAACGCGGCGCATGATGTATTCCCGTTCTGATATGAGTGGCGAGCAGCCTGAATCCTACGGGGATCAGGCGGTCGCGATCTTCTTGTCTTTTGAAATCGCCAGCACGATCAGCGCTGCAATAATACATAGCGCACCTGCCGCGAAAAAGGCAGGCAGATAGCTGAGCAGTACCGTGCGCGACAGGCCAGCGCCGAATGCCGCCGTTGCTGCGCCCAACTGATGGCCGGCGAAGATCCAGCCGAATACCAGACCCGCGCGTTCGGGACCGAACTTGGATGCGGTGAGGCGCACGGTCGGCGGCACGGTGGCGATCCAGTCCAGGCCGTAGAACAGCGCGAACAGCGACAGGCCATAGAACGAGAAGTCGGTAAACGGCAGCGCTAGCAGCGAGAGGCCGCGCAGGCCATAGTACCAGAACAGCAGGTAACGATTGTCATACCGGTCAGACAGCCAGCCTGACGCGATGGTGCCGACGAAGTCGAACACGCCCATCGCCGCAAGCAGTCCGGCCGCCTGAATCTGCGGGATGCCGAAGTCGAGGCACATGGGGATCAGGTGCACCTGCACCAGTCCGTTGGTGCTGGCCCCGCAGATGAAGAACGTGGCGAACAGGATCCAGAACACCTTGGTCTGGGCAGCATCGCGCAGGGCACCGAGCGCTGCCGCCATGATCGGCGAGGTGTTCGGCGCCGGAACGGCCAGCGGTTCGGTGCTGGTGTCGCCATAGGGGCGAATGCCGATGTCGCTGGGACGGTCCCGCATCACCAGCAGCACGCCCAGCGCGGCTATGGCCAGCATCACGCACATCAGCGCCAGTGCCCAGCGCCAGTTGCTGTGCTCGGTGATGCTGGCGAGGATCGGCAGGAAGATCAGTTGGCCGGTGGCCGCGCTCGCGGTAAGGATGCCCACGACGAGGCCACGGCGTGCGCTGAACCAGCGCGCTGCGACGGTGGCACCGAGTACCAGCGCCGTCATCCCAGTGCCAATACCAACGGCGACGCCCCAGAGCGCCATGAGCTGCCAGACCTGCGTCATCCCGAGCGATAATATGAGGCTTGCAGCAACGACGAGCAGGGCAATCAGGGTGACGTTGCGCAAGCCATAACGGTTCATCAGCGCCGCAGCAAACGGCGCCATCAGGCCGAACAATACAAACCGGATCGACATGGCCGAGGAAATCTCGGCGGTGCTCCAGCCGAATTCCTTCTGCAGCGGCACGATGAACACGCCGGGCGCGCCAACCGCGGCAGCGCTGACCAGCGCCGTCACGAAGGTTACGGCGATCATCGCCCATCCGTAATGGAGATTGCGGCGGGCGAGGGCAGTCGAGAGCCATCCGGAAAGCATCGGTAATCCTGCAATCAACGAGAATAGGCGTCGCGACGACCGTCGCCGCGACGATCATATCTGGGAAAGGCGGTTCAGCGAACGATGCGTTCGATGGCGATCGCCGTTGCTTCGCCGCCGCCGATGCACAGTGCCGCGACGCCGCGTTTCAGGCCTCTGGCTTCCAGTGCATGCAGCAGCGTCACGATCAGCCGCGCGCCGGTGGCGCCGATGGGGTGGCCCAACGCGCAGGCGCCGCCATTGACGTTCAGTTTTTCGCGGGGAATTCCAAGGTCGCGTTGCGCGGCCATCGGTACCACGGCGAAGGCCTCATTGATCTCGAACAGATCGACATCGCCGACGCTCCAGCCGACCTTGTCGAGCAGTTTGCGGATTGCCGGAATGGGCGCAGTCGTGAACCATTGCGGTTCCTGGCTGTGCGTGGCGTGACCATGGATCACGGCCAGCGCGGGCAGGCCCTCACGATCCACGAGGGAACGCTTCGCCAGCACCAGGGCGGCGGCGCCATCGGCATTGGCGGACGAAGCAGCGGGCGTGATGGTGCCGTTGCTGCGGAAGGCTGGTTTGAGGTTCGGGATCTTGGCGGGATCGACCTTCAGCGGATGTTCGTCATTGGCGATCTCGCGTGGTCCGGACTTCTCGACGATGGTCAGTGGCGTGATCTCTGCCTTGAAGGCGCCGCTCTCCACGGCCTTTCGCGCGCGGGTCAGCGTTTCGATCGCATAGGCGTCCTGATCTCCACGCGTGAACTGATAGGCCTCAGCGGTGGCTTCGCCGAAGTCACCCATCGAGCGACCGACCTCATAGGCATCCTCAAGCCCATCCATCAGCATGTGATCGATGATGCGATCATGGCCGACGCGATAACCGCCGCGTGCCTTCTGCAGCAAATAGGGCGCATTGGTCATGCTCTCCATGCCGCCGGAGACGACGATCTCGGCCGAACCGGCATGGATGATGTCGTGGGCAAGCATAGTCGCCTTCATGCCGGAGCCGCAGACCTTGTTGATCGTGGTGGCCCCGGTGGCATCCGGCAGCTTGGCGCCTCGGGCGGCCTGGCGGGCGGGCGCCTGACCCTGGCCTGCGGGAAGCACGCAGCCCATGAAGACTTCATCGATGCGCTCGGGTGTCAGTTTCGCGCGTGCCACGGCGGCACCGATGACGTGGCTGCCGAGCTTGTGGCCGGAGAAGGGCGATAGTTCGCCCTGGAAGCGGCCGAGCGGAGTGCGGGTGGCCGAGACGATGACGACCGGATCTGAAGCTGCGGACATGATGGAGGCTCCTTCGCGCAAGCGCGGGTCATTTGGATGACACTCATCATATGATGCGCTGCAAGATACGCAATGCCGGCCTGTGCAAAATTCTCGTGAGGTCGAGCTGCTAGCGTTTGCGGTTGATGAAACCCTGCATCAGTCGCTGCGGCTCGCCGGTCAGATAGGCCTCGCCGAACACGCCGACGCTGAGATTGACGGATTCTTTCAGCGGCAGCTCTTCCCACTGTTTCAGCAGGGCTTTTTGCGACCGCATGGCTTCGGGTCCACACTCGAGTATGGCTTCGATCGTCTTTTCGACTTCGGCATCGAGTGCGCCTTCGGCCGCAACCACATCGACCAGACCCCAATTGAGCGCGGTCGGTGCATCGATGGTGGCGGCAGTCATGATCAGCCAGCGCGCACGGCCCCAACCGATCAGGCGCGGCAAGAGGGCAGCGTGAATCACTGAGGGGATACCGACCCTGACCTCGGGCATGGCGTATTTGGAATCATGCGACGCGATCCGGAAATCGCAGGCGGCAGCAAATTCGAGGCCGCCGCCAAGGCACCAGCCGGGGATGCGGGCGATCACAGGCGCGGGAAAAGCGCGGGCGGCTTCGCAGAGATCGCGCAAGCCAGAAATGAACTTCTCGGCGGAGGCCTGATCCAGCGTCGCCATTTCCTTGATGTCGGCGCCGCCAATCATGCTCTTTTCGCTCTGGCCGGCGATGACAAGCGCGCGAATGGCGCGCTCCGTGGCCAATACCTCAATGCCTTCGCGAACACCCTTGATTGCGGCTGAATTGAGAATATTGAGTGAGCCGGCGTTGCAGATCGTCAGCCGAACTATACCTCGCGGTTCACGTTCGACACCGCAATGGGGATTGAGCATATGCATGAAATCGTCTCGTCCCTTGGCATTTCCTTGGGCCGGCGCGGATCGCCGGTCTTGCTCCTATCAATTCCGCGTCAAACTGCGGTGTTGTCAAGGCCTGCGGCCAGGTGTGCGTTGCGCATGCGGAGCAGCGTGAGTAATATGATCGACATCATCTATTTGTTTTGAATGGACCGCCGATGCGCTATTCGAAGGAACACAAGCTCGAGACGCATGCGCGGATCGTGAAGAAGGCTTCCGTGCGTCTGCGCGAAAAAGGCGCGCATGGCATCGGCGTGGCTGACCTCATGAAGGACGCGGGTCTGACCCATGGCGGCTTCTACGCGCATTTCGATTCGCGTGAGGCGCTGGTGATTGAAGCCTTCGCCTATGCGATGGACCGATCGACCGATCGCTGGCGTCAGTTGGCTGGGCAGGCGGCGCCGGATCAGCGCCTGGCCACGATCGTGGACTCCTACCTGTCGCCGCAGCACCGCGACAATCCGGGCCATGGTTGCGCCGTCCCGGCGCTGGGCGCGGAGATCGCGCGCGAGAGCCCCAAGACGCGCAAGGTGTTTGCCGCCAAGCTCGATCAGATGATTGAGATGATGTCCGAGCAGTTTCATGGCGGACCGAGCAAATCGGCGCGCAAACAGGCGATGGCGGCGCTTGCCACCATGATGGGCACCATCGTGCTGGCCCGCGCCGCCGGCAATGGCGAGTTGTCCGAAGAGCTTTTGAGCGCTGGCCGCGAGGCCGTGCTGGTCCGTGCTGCAGCGCCGAAGCCGACAGCGTCCAAGGCTGAGGCTCCCAAGAGAGGGGCTAGAAAGCCGACTGCAAAGAAGGCGGCAACCAAGGCCGTATCTCCAGCCAAGAACTGATAATTGGCACACTGCCTGCGACATTGTCGCGGCGGTGACATTATGACAGGGCGAAACTGCAGCGAGCCTGCAATTTCGCAAATCCGCCGCGCGCGCAGGGCCTTTCCAAACGCGAAAAAGCCTGATCAACATCGGGCCAAATTTGGCTTCCAGGAGGAAACGCATGCGCACGATTGGACATTTCATCGGCGGCCGTGAGGTCGAGGGCAAATCCGGACGTTTTGCGGACGTCTTCGAGCCGATGACTGGCGAAGTTCAGGCCAAGGTTGCGCTGGCCAGCAAGGCCGAGATGCGCGCCGCGGTGCTCAATGCCGCCCAGGCGCAGGTCGCCTGGGGCAACACCAATCCACAGCGCCGCGCCCGCGTGCTGATGAAATTCCTCGAACTCGCCAATCGCGACTACGACAAGCTGGCTGATTGCCTGGCGCGTGAGCATGGCAAGACTGTGCCGGACGCCAAGGGCGATATCCAGCGCGGCTTGGAGGTGATCGAATTCGCCTGCGGCATTCCGCATCTGATGAAGGGCGAATACACCGAAGGCGCAGGTCCCGGCATCGACATCTATTCGATGCGCCAGTCGCTCGGTGTCGTCGCGGGCATCACGCCGTTCAACTTCCCGGCGATGATCCCCATGTGGAAATTCGGTCCGGCCATCGCCTGCGGCAACGCCTTCATCCTGAAGCCCTCGGAGCGCGATCCGGGCGTGCCGATGATGCTCGCCGCATTGATGATAGAAGCCGGTCTGCCGCCGGGCATCCTCAATGTTGTCAACGGCGACAAGGAAGCCGTCGACGCCATCCTCGACGACGAAGACATCAAGGCCGTCGGCTTCGTCGGCTCGTCGCCGATTGCCCAGTACATCTATGAGCGCGCCGCTGCGACCGGCAAGCGCGCGCAGTGCTTCGGCGGCGCCAAGAACCACGCCATCATCATGCCCGATGCGGATATGGACCAGACCGTCGATGCGCTGATCGGCGCCGGCTACGGGTCCGCCGGCGAGCGCTGCATGGCGATCTCGGTGGCCGTGCCCGTTGGCAAGACCACCGCCGACCGCCTGATGGAAAAGCTGATCCCGCGCGTCGAGAGCCTGAAGATCGGCACCTCCGTGGATCCGTCGGCTGACTTCGGTCCGCTGGTGACCAAGGAAGCCGTCGACCGCGTCAAGAACTATGTCGAGATCGGCATCAAGGAAGGCGCCACGCTCGCCGTCGATGGCCGAGGCTTCAAGATGCAGGGCTACGAGAACGGCTTCTATATGGGTGGCTGTCTGTTCGACAACGTCACCAAGGACATGCGCATCTACAAGGAAGAGATCTTCGGGCCCGTGCTGTCGGTGGTGCGGGCTCACGATTACGAAGAAGCTCTCGCGCTGCCGTCGGATCATGACTACGGCAACGGCGTTGCGATCTTCACCCGTGACGGTGACGCTGCGCGCGACTTCGCCGCCAAGGTCAATGTCGGCATGGTCGGCATCAACGTGCCGATCCCGGTGCCGATCGCCTATTACACCTTCGGTGGCTGGAAAAAGTCCGGCTTCGGCGATCTCAACCAGCACGGCCCGGATTCGATCCGCTTCTACACCAAGACCAAGACGGTGACCGCGCGCTGGCCATCGGGTGTCAAGGAAGGCGCCGAGTTCTCGATCCCGTTGATGAAGTAAGAACACGCAAGCGGCCCGGCGCTCCCAAAGGTGGTGCACCGGGCCGTTGCATTTTCCCGGCTGATCAACAATCAACAAGAAGGGCGTGATGCAATTCGCTCTCGATGAGGAACAGACCGCCGTTCGCGACATGGCGCGCGAATTCGCCGCGGAAAAGATCGCTCCCTTTGCGCTCAAATGGGACGAGGACAAGCATTTTCCCAAAGAGGTGATGCGTGAGGCGGCGCTGCTCGGCATGGGCGGCATCTATATCCGTGACGATGTCGGCGGCTCGGCGCTGACGCGTTTCGACGCCGCGCTGATCTTTGAAGCGCTGGCAACCGGCTGCCCGACAACCTCAGCCTTCATATCGATCCACAACATGGCGTCGTGGATGATCGATTCCTATGGCAACGAAGCGCAGCGCCAGAAGTGGCTGCCGCGACTTTGCACCATGGAGCTGCTGGCGAGCTATTGCCTGACTGAACCCGGCGCCGGATCGGACGCGGCGGCACTACGCACCCGCGCTGTCGTCGATGGCGATCACTACGTCCTCAATGGCCAGAAACAGTTCATCTCCGGCGCCGGCGACACCGACGTCTATGTCGTGATGGTGCGCACCGGCGGAGAGGGCGCTGGCGGCGTCTCCACCATTGTGGTCGACGCCGGCACGCCCGGTCTCTCTTTTGGAAATAACGAACGCAAGATGGGCTGGAACGCGCAGTCGACACGCGCGGTGATCTTCGAAAATTGTCGCGTGCCGATCGCCAACCGGCTAGGTGACGAGGGCATCGGATTCAAGATCGCCATGGCCGGCCTCGACGGTGGTCGTCTCAACATCGCGGCGTGTTCGCTCGGTGGCGCGCAGTCTGCGCTCGACAAGTCGTTGAGCTACATGAAAGAGCGGAAGGCGTTCGGCAAGCGACTCGACGAATTCCAGGCGCTGCAGTTTCGTATCGCCGACATGGCGACCGAACTGGAAGCCGCACGCACCTTCCTGTGGCGGGCGGCGGCGGCGCTCGACCGCAAGGATGCCGATGCCAGCATGCTCTGCGCGATGGCCAAGCGCTTCGGCACCGATATCGGTTTCGAGGTCGCCAACGACGCGCTGCAGCTGCATGGCGGCTACGGCTATCTCGCCGAATACGGCATAGAGAAGATCGTGCGCGATTTGCGGGTGCACCAGATCCTCGAAGGCACCAATGAAATCATGCGGCTGATCGTGTCGCGCAAACTGATCGAGGGCGCGCGATGAGTTCGGACGTAGCAACGGGGACGGGCGACCTCATCGTCGCGCGAGAAGGTGCGGCCGGTGTGATCCGGCTGAACCGCCCGAAGGCATTGAACGCGCTGACGCTGGAGATGACGCGTGAGATCGCGACGGCGCTCGATATGTTTGAGGCCGATCCGAAGGTTGCGCTCATCATTCTCGAAGGAGCAGGCGAGCGCGGGCTGTGCGCCGGTGGCGACATTCGCGGCCTCTACGAGAGCGCCAAGGCCAAAGGCGATCTCGGCAAGATCTTCTGGCGCGAGGAATATATCGTCAACGCGCGGATCGCGAAATTTCCGAAGCCTTATGTGGCCTATATGGATGGCTTCGTGATGGGCGGCGGCGTCGGTCTGGCCGGCCATGCCAGCCATCGCATCGTCACCGAGAAGACTAGGATGGCGATGCCGGAAGTCGGCCTTGGCTTCTTCCCCGATGTTGGAGGCACCTGGCTGTTGTCGCGCGCGCCGGGCGAACTCGGGACGTATTTCGGTCTGACCGGACTGACGGCAAATGGTGCCGATGCGCTTGCTGCACATATGGCGGACGTCCTGATCGACACCGTCAATTGGCCGGCATTGCGCGAAGCGCTGACAAAGCTGTCGGCAGGCGCCGATGCCGCGTTGGTGATGACGACACTCAAGAAGTTTGCAGCTCCGGAACAAACCGGTCCGGTTACGGCACAGCGTGCGCTGATCGATCGCGCTTTCGCCCATGATAGCGTCGAGGAGATCGTGGCTGCGCTTGAGCGGGACGGTTCAGATTTCGTGCTGGCGACGCTCAAGGCCATGTCCGACAAATCACCGCGGGGGCTCAAGGTTACCCTGAAGCTGCTGCGGCTGGCGCGCGCGTCGAAGTCGCTCGAGGAATGTCTGTCGCGCGAATATCTCGCGGCGCTGGAGGTGTTCGACAGCGCCGATTTCGTCGAGGGCGTGCGTGCGGCCATCATCGACAAGGATCGCAATCCGACATGGCAGCCACCAGATCTCAAGGGTGTGACGCCGGAGATTGTCGCGCGTTATCTGGCGCCACGCGATGTCGCGCTCACGTTCTGAAGCGTTGCGTTCTGAACGAAAGTTGGATTTCGCCGTTTTCATCAGGCTTTAAAAACAAACAAACGATCACGAGGGCAGGACATGACCAGCATTGCATTCATCGGTCTCGGCAATATGGGTGGCCCGATGGCCGCCAACCTGGTCAAGGCGGGCCACAAGGTCACGGGCTTTGATCTCGTCGAGGCGTCCCGCGCGCAGGCTAGGGCGGATGGTGTGACCATCGCCGACAAGGCGGTCGATGCCGTGAAGGGCGCCGAGGTCATCATCACCATGTTGCCGGCCGGCAAACATGTGGTGTCGGTCTGGAGCGAGGTCATTCCCGTTGCCGCCAAGGGGGCGCTGATGATCGATTGCTCGACCATCG
Organism: Tardiphaga sp. 42S5; assembly: GCF_034044155.1. NCBI lineage: Bacteria > Pseudomonadati > Pseudomonadota > Alphaproteobacteria > Hyphomicrobiales > Nitrobacteraceae > Tardiphaga > Tardiphaga sp. 42S5. The sequence goes on from NZ_CP139027.1 coordinate 3,673,154, forward strand.
ACGTGGAAAGTGCACGCAAGGCGCATGAACTGGCGGCTGCGCAGAAGCTGCCGTCGGTCGATGCGCCGGTCTCCGGTGGCACTGGCGGCGCCAAGGGCGCGACGCTGACCTTCATGGCTGGCGGCGATGCCAAGGCGTTCGCGTCAGCCAAGCCGGTCCTCGAAGCCATGGGCAAGAAGATCGTCCATTGCGGGGATGCCGGCGCGGGGCAGGCGGCCAAGATCTGCAACAACATGATCCTCGGCATTTCGATGATCGGCGTCAGCGAGGCCTTTGTGCTCGCCGAGAAGCTGGGTCTGTCGCATCAGGCGCTGTTCGATGTGGCGTCGACCTCGTCGGGTCAGTGCTGGTCGCTGACGACCTATTGCCCGGTGCCGGGTCCAGTGCCGACGTCGCCGGCCAATAACGAATACAAACCGGGCTTCGCCGCGGCGCTGATGCTCAAGGATCTCAGGCTGTCGCAGGAGGCGGCGAAAGCTGCCGGCGCCAGGACGCCGCTCGGCGCCCATGCCGAGAGCATCTATGAGACCTATGAGAAGGAAGGTCACGGCGGCGATGACTTTTCCGGGATCATTCATCATCTGCGGCATCTGATGCCGAAATAGCGGGAGCGTCGGCATGACCACGTTCAAGCAGGCCCGCGCCTTCCTCCTCGAACACCGCACCGATTACGACACCGCCGTTGCCGGCTTTCGCTGGCCCGATCCGGTCGACTTCAACTGGGCGCTCGACTGGTTCGATGCCGAACTCGCCCATGATCCCGTCAGCAAGGACCGGACCGCGCTCTGGATCGTCGATGCGGCCGCCAGCCGCGAGACGAAGCTGTCGTTCGAGGTACTGTCACGTCGCTCCAATCAGGTTGCCAATTTCCTGCGCGCGCAGGGGCTGAAGCGCGGCGATCATCTGTTGCTGCTGCTCGGCAATGTGGTGCCGCTGTGGGAGACCATGCTGGCGGCGATCAAGCTCGGCGTCGTCATCATTCCTGCCACCACGCTGCTGACCTCGGATGAATTGCAGGACCGGCTCGATCGCGGACGTGCCAAGCTTGTGGTGGCGGCAGAGGACCAGGTCGCCAAGTTCGGCAGCCTGAAGACCGCGGGGATTGGTCAGATTGTCGTCAACGCCACGTCGCCACATGACGGCTGGCTCGCCTTCGAAAGCTCCGCGGATTTCCCCGATACATTCACGCCGGATGGTTCGACCAAAGCCGACGATCCGATGCTGCTCTATTTCACCTCGGGCACCACGGCGAAGCCGAAGCTCGTGCGGCACAGCCAGCGCAGCTATCCCGTCGGCGGACTCTCGACGATGTTTTGGATCGGACTGCAGCCGGGTGACGTGCATCTCAATATCTCTTCACCGGGCTGGGCCAAGCATGCCTGGAGCTGCTTCTTTGCGCCATGGAATGCCGGCGCCACCGTGTTTGTCGTCAATCAGCCGCGTTTCGACGCTAAGGGCCTGCTTGCCACCATCGGCCGCTGCGGCGTGACGACACTGTGCGCACCGCCGACAGTGTGGCGGCTCTTCATTCAGGAGAAGCTTGCCACCTTCAAGGTCGCGCTGCGCGAAGTCTGTGGCGCCGGTGAGCCGCTCAATCCGGAAGTGATCGATCAGGTGAAGGCGGCCTGGGGCCTCACCATTCGCGACGGCTACGGCCAGACCGAGACCACCGCGCTGGCCGGCAATTCGCCGGGCCAGACCGTCAAGGTCGGCTCCATGGGCCGTCCGCTGCCGGGCTGGAAGGTTCGCGTTGTCGATGCCGATGGCAATCCGGCGAAGGAGGGCGAGGTCAGTCTCGTGCTTGGCGTCGATCGCCCGGCAGGATTGATGCAGGGCTATCAGGCCGAAGACGGTAGCGTCAGCGGTGCAAGCGGTGAGATCTATCGCAGCGGCGACGTCGTATTTTCCGATGACGATGGCTATCTCACTTTCGTCGGTCGCTCCGACGATGTGTTCAAATCCTCGGACTATCGCATCAGCCCGTTCGAGCTGGAGAGTATCCTGCTGGAACACGATGCCGTGGCTGAGGCCGCCATTGTGCCGAGCCCCGATCCGATCCGGCTCGCCATCCCCAAGGCCTATGTGTTGCTGATCGGCGATACCGCGCCGTCCAAGGCGACGGCGCTGTCGATCTATCAGCATCTGCATGTGCGTCTGGCGCCGTTCAAACGTATACGGCGGATCGAGTTCGTGACCGAGCTGCCGAAGACGATTTCGGGCAAGATTCGCAGGGTCCACCTGCGTCGGCTCGAACACGCCGACGATCGCAGCGATCCTTTGCGCGGCGTCGAGTTTCGCGAAGAGGATTTCCCCGAATTGCAGGCACTCCGTACGGCGGGATCGCAAGAGGGCGAGCGGTAATTTATCGCGCTTTGCATGGCTGCAGCGCGCAATTTCGCTTGGCGTCAGGGTATGCGCTGTGGAATCTGCGCCCCGCAACGCAACTGGATTTTGAGGACTGAGACTGAATGAGCGCGATGATCGAACGTGATGCCTATATCGCCATGGTGGGCAAGGAAGTTGGCGTGTCGCCCTGGCACATCATGGACCAGAAGCGCATCGATGCGTTTGCTGCGGCGACGGAGGATTTTCAGTTCATCCATGTCGATCCCGCGCGTGCGCGCGAAACGCCGTTCGGCACGACGATCGCTCATGGCTTCCTGACCATGTCGATGCTCTCGGTGTTTTCCTATGAGGCGCTGCCGCAACTCGCCGATGTCGCCATGGGCGTCAATTACGGCACCGACAAAGTGCGCTTCGTGTCGCCGGTCAAGGCGGGATCGCGCATCCGCGGCCGCTTCACGCTGACCGAGGCGACGTTGCGCAAGCCGAAGGAATTGTTCACGCGCACCAGCGTGAGTGTCGAAATCGAAGGCGAGGACAAGCCGGCGCTGGTCGCCGACTGGCTCGGCCTTGTCTATTTCAATTAAGGAGCAAGCTACATGACCATTCGATTTGACGGCCGCGTTGCCATCGTTACCGGTGCCGGCAATGGACTGGGCCGCGCCCATGCGCTCGGCCTCGCGAAGCTCGGCGCCAAGGTTGTGGTCAACGATTTCGGCGGCGCGCGCGACGGCAGCGGCGGTTCGCTGACGGCGGCGGAAACCGTGGTTGAGGAAATCCGCGCAGCCGGTGGCACGGCGATGCCCGATGGCGCTGATGTCTCCAACTTCGAGCAGGTCAAGGCGATGGTCGACAAGGCCACCAAGGACTGGGGCAGCGTCGACCTGATGTGCGCCAATGCGGGTATCCTGCGCGACAAGTCGTTCGCCAAGATGGAGCTCGCCGACTTCGCCAAGGTGCTGGACGTGCATCTCACAGGCACCTTCTATTGCTGCAAGGCGGTGTGGGAAGGTATGCGCGCGCGCAACTACGGGCGCATTGTGCTCACCACCTCGTCGTCTGGTCTGTACGGCAATTTCGGTCAGGCCAATTACGGTGCTGCTAAGACTGGTATGGTCGGCCTAATGAATGTGCTCGCCGAGGAAGGCCGCAAGACGGACATCCGCGTCAACATCGTGTCACCGACGGCCGCCACGCGGATGACCGAGGAACTGCTGCCCGCGCAGGCGCTGCAACTGATGAAGCCGGAAGCGATCACGCCGGCAGTTGAATATCTGCTGAGCGAGAATGCGCCGACCAAGACCATCATGGGTGCTGGTGCAGGCTCTTTCGCGGTCATCAAGATTCTCGAAAGCGAAGGTGTCAATTTCGCCGAAGCTGACTGGAGCCCGGACACGATTGCCGCGCATTTCGCTGACATTAGTGATATGTCGAAGGCCAAGGCGCTGGAAGGCGCTTTCCATCAGACCCAGAAGTATGTCGAGCAGGCCGCCATTCGCTTGGGCGTAAAGGCCTGATCGGCGGCTTCGCCGGATCGTGTGACCTTGACTGAGCCTGTGAAGAACCAAGTTGCGGTGATCGGTGCCGGCCCTGCCGGGCTGATGGCGGCCGAGGTTCTGAGCCGTGGCGGCGCTGCCGTCACGGTCTATGACGCGATGCCGTCGGCCGGTCGCAAGTTTCTGATGGCCGGACGCGGCGGACTCAATCTCACTCATAGTGAGCCGTTGCCGGAACTCCTCAAGCGCTACGGCGCGGCGGAGGCGCAGCTTGCTCCGTCCGTCTCGGCTTTCACGCCGACTGATTTACGGGAGTGGAGCGAGGCGCTGGGGCAGCCGACTTTTGTTGGTTCCAGCGGCCGGGTGTTTCCGCAGGCCTTCAAGGCATCGCCATTGCTGCGCGCGTGGCTGCGGCGGCTGGACGAGAGTGGCGTTCGCTTCGCGTTTCGGCATCGCTGGACCGGATGGGATGGCGAAGGGCGTTTGATATTCCAAACGCTGGACGGCGCGCAGGCGATCGCCTGCAAGGGCGCGGTGCTCGCACTCGGCGGTGCAAGCTGGCCGCGGCTTGGCTCGGACGGTGCCTGGATCGATGTGTTGGCTGCGAAGGGCTTGAGCATCGCGCCGCTGCGTCCGGCGAATTCCGGCTTTACGGTCGCGTGGTCGGAGATCTTCAAGGACCGTTTCGAAGGTCAGCCGCTGAAGGGCGTCGCGCTGTCGTTCGGTGTGCACGCCGTGCGCGGCGAGGCGATGGTGACACGTGCGGGTATCGAAGGCGGCGGCATCTATGCGCTGTCGTCTCTGTTGCGCGAAGCGGTCATCGCGGACGGCAAGGCGACGCTGCGCGTTGCTCTGAGACCGGACCTCGATGCGAAGGAGCTGACCACGAAGCTCGCAGCATCGCGTGGCAAACAGTCGTTCTCCAATTTCCTGCGCAAGGCGATCCATCTGTCGCCGGTAGCCATTGGGCTACTGCAGGAAGTCGCTGTCCCAGAGGGCATTCAACTGGCGTCATTGCCGCCGGAGAAGTTGGCTGCCTTGATCAACGCCGTGCCGGTGACGCTCAATGGCGTCGCGCCGATCGCGCGTGCTATTTCGACGGCGGGTGGCGTCTCGTTCGATGAGATCGACGACGCCTTCATGCTGAAGCGTATGCAGGGCACTTTCGTCGCCGGCGAGATGCTCGACTGGGACGCGCCGACCGGCGGCTATCTGCTGCAGGCGTCGTTTGCGACAGGAGCTGCAGCGGGCGAGGGCGTTTTGAGGTGGCTGGCTTTTTCGCCCCGATAGAACGCCGACCTCATGGTGAGGAGCGCGCTCTTGCGCGCGTCTCGAACCATGAATGTGTGTCCATCCTTCGAGACGGCGCCAAGCGGCGCCTCCTCAGGATGAGGTCCCGAGTGTAAGCGCTGTCGCGTTACCGCAGCTTCCCACGTGCGGCCACCGGTAGCGTGCCGATGATCTCGTCACCGCGCACCATCACCACTTCATCGAACATGTTGACGACGACGCAGACGTGGTTCGGCACGATGCGGACGACATCGCCGACATTGGGACGGGTGTTGCTGCGGCCGAGATCGAGGAAGCCGTGTTCCTCGGCGAAGCGCGCGATCTTGGCTTCGGGATGTTCGAGGATCAGGCCGTAGCCGTCGAGGCCGCCGGTGTCCGGCGTCAGCGTCTTGGACCCGGCATCGAGAATGCCACGTTCCGGGCCGGCGCGGCTGACCACGGTGGAATAGACATTCAGCGCGCAATCGTCCCAGGTGGCCGAACCAGCCGCGACCTGCATGCGGTCGTTATAGATATAGGTGCCGAAGCGATGTTCGGTGGCGCCCTTGAGCGAGCCGACATTCTTCAGGTTCGGCGTACCGCCGGTGGAGACGATGCTGGGCTCGAGGCCGAGCGCGCGGACGCCCGCCAGCGCTTCATCGTAGAACTTCTGTGCGTCGGGCCAGCCGGTTTCGGTCGGATACAGCATGAAGCCCGCGAAGGTCAGGCCCTTCGAGGCTGCGATCTCTTTGGCCAGCGCAATCGCCTCCGCCGGCGTCTCGACGCCAGCGCGTTTGCGGCCAGTGTCGCATTCGACCACGACGTTGAGGTTGCGGCCGGAGAGCGCAGCGGCTTTCGGCAGGTCGCCGATGACGACCGAATTGTCAGCGGCCACGGTGACATTCGCCTTGGCCTGCAGCGCGCCGAGCCGCGCCATCTTCTCGTCGCCGAGCAGGTTGTAGCTGATCAGGATGTCGTCGATCCCGGCATCGGCCATGATCTCGGCTTCGCCGAGCTTCTGGCAGGTGATGCCCTTGGCACCGGCTTCGATCTGCATCTTCGCGATGACCGGACTCTTGTGCGTCTTGATATGCGGCCGGTTGGCGATGCCGGCATCATCGCAGACCTTCTGGATGCGCGCGATATTGCGCTCGACGCGATCCATGTCGATGACGAGGGCAGGTGTGCCGTAGTCGCGGGAGATTTTGGCGGCGAGTGTGGTGGTCATTGTGTCGTCTCCGGCATTTCCACCGTCATTGCGAGGAGCGAAGCGACGACGCAATCCAGTCTTCGCTTGTTGCCTCTGGATTGCTTCGCTTCGCTCGCAATGACGACTGACAGTTACGCGTTCTCGATTTCTTCGCGGAGCATTTCCAGCTCCAGCCATTGTTCTTCCGAGTCCTGCAATTCCTTCTGCGCCTTTGAGAGCGCAGCGGTCGCGGTGTCGAACTTCTTGCGATCCTTCTTGTAGAGATTGGGATCGTCGAGATGGCGCTGCTGCTTGGCGATTTCGGAGCGCAGATTGTCCATCGTCTTCGGTAGGGTTTCCAGCGCGTGCTTGTCCTTGAAGTTCAGCTTGCGCTTGCCGGCGGGCTTGGACGAGTCCGATTTGCTGCCGTTGCTTTTGGCAGCCACAGCCTCGATCTTGGCCTCGCGCTTCAGGTCGGCGCCGCGCTGCGCCAGCATGTCGGTATAGCCGCCGGCATATTCCATCCACTTGCCGTTGCCTTCCGGCACGATCACCGAGGTGACGACGCGATCGAGGAAGTCGCGGTCATGGCTGATCAGGATGACGGTGCCTTCGTAATCACCGAGCATTTCCTCGAGCACGTCGAGGGTTTCGAGATCGAGGTCGTTGGTCGGTTCGTCCAGCACCAGCACGTTGGACGGTTTGGCCAATGCGCGGGCCAGCATCAGCCGGCCGCGTTCACCGCCGGAGAGCACTTCGAGCGGGGTGCGCATCTGCTCCTGCGAGAACAGGAAGTCCTTCATGTAGCTGACCACATGCTTGGGCTGGCCGTTGACCATCACATGATCGCCGCGGCCGCCGGTGAGGGCCTCCGCCAGTGTGGTCTTCGGGTTGAGGCTTTCGCGATGCTGGTCGAGCGTCGCCATTTCGATATTGGCGCCGAAGCGGATAGTGCCTGAATCCGGCGGCTCGGTGCCGGTCAGCATATTGATCATCGTGGTCTTGCCCGCACCGTTCGGACCGACCACACCAATGCGATCGCCACGCTGCACGCGGATCGAGAAGTCGTCGACGATCTTGCGGTCGCCATAGGTGCGGCAGATGTTCTTGGCCTCGAAGATCAGCTTGCCGGACTTTTCCGCTTCGGCGGCAGCGAGCGTCGCGTTGCCCGCGGCGCCGCGATAGTCCTGGCGCTGTGCGCGCAGTTCATGCAGGCCGGCGAGGCGCTTGACGTTGCGCTTGCGGCGGCCGGAGACGCCGTGGCGCAGCCAGTGTTCTTCATTGACGATCTTGCGGTCGAGCTTGTGCTGGTCGCGCTCTTCTTCCGCGAGCACGTCATCGCGCCACTGTTCGAAGGCCGAGAAGCCGCGATCGATCTGGCGGATCTGGCCGCGATCGAGCCAGGCCGTCGCTCGTGAGAGGTTGCTGAGGAAGCGACGGTCATGGCTGATCAGCACCAGTGCACAGCGCCGGCTGGCCAGTTCGCCTTCCAGCCACTCGATCGTCGTGAGATCGAGATGGTTGGTGGGCTCGTCGAGCAACAGGATATCCGGCTCGGGCGCCAGCACGCGGGCGAGCGCCGTGCGGCGCGCTTCGCCGCCGGAGAGGTTGTTCGGATCCTCGTGGCCGGTGAGGCCGAGCTGTTCGAGCAGATACTGCGCCTGATAGATGTTGTGGCCGTCGCCCATGCCGGCCTCGACATAAGCGAGCGTCGTCGCATAGCCGGAAAAGTCCGGCTCCTGCGGCAGATACTGGACGGTGGCACCGGGCTGCACGAAGCGGCTGCCTTTGTCGTTTTCAACGATCCCCGCCACGATCTTGAGGAGCGTCGATTTGCCGGAGCCGTTGCGGCCGATCAGGCAGACGCGCTCGCCCTGCGACACCGAGAGTTCGACGCCGTTGAGCAGCGGCGTGCCGCCGAAGGTCAGGAAGATGTCTTTCAGCTGGATAAGCGGAGGAGCCATAAGATCAGTTCAACTTTGTTTCGGCGCGGGCGCAAAGGCCGGGTCGCGCTGGATGCGGCGGATGGTTTGATCCAAGGCCGACAGGAACGCCGAGCGATCGCGCGGCGCGAATGATTTGGGACCACCGGTGATTTCGCCCGATGACCGCAAATCGGTCATCAGGTTGCGTACCGCGAGCGTCATCCCGATGGATTGTTCTGTGAACGGCTTGCCGTTAGGAGCAATTACCGCGGCACCCGCCTTGACGCAGCGGCTGGCCAGCGGAACGTCTGCCGTGATCACGATATCGCCCTTCTGGGCGCGTTCCGCAATCCAGTCATCGGCCGCATCCATGCCCGAACCTGCGGCAATCCGCTCGATCAGGGGATCGTCAGGCACCCGGATGAAGTTTCCGGCGACCACGCTGACGGGCAGGCTGAAGCGGGCGGCGACGCGGTAAATCTCGTCTTTGACCGGGCAGGCGTCGGCGTCGATATAGATGCGTGTGGTCAAGGGAGCACAAGTTCCACGAAAAGGCAGTCATTTGCGGGTGGGCGATGTAGCGCTGACGCGGGACAGTTCCCCGCCCGTCGCCTTGCCTCGAACATGGTGACGGGTATCATCTCCTGCCAAGGCGAACACTCAATTTCGCGCAGTTTTCGGGAGGAATCATGACCAAACGGCTCGAACCGTACCGTGTTGAGGCGTTTAACACCGCCAAACAGTCCGAAAACAAGATGCATGACGATTCTGTCGCCCGGAAATTCGGTTTCAGCGGTGGATTGGTGCCTGGCGTCGACGTGCTGGCCTATATGATCCATCCGCCGGTGCAGCACTGGGGACGGGACTTTCTGGAGCGTGGCCTGATCGAGGCCCGATTCACCAAGCCGGTCTATGACGGTGAGACGGTCGAGGTGATCGCCGAGGAAGCCGGCAAGGAGCTCGCGCTGAGTGTTGAGGGCGGCGGTGAGATTCGTGCGACTGGCACGGCGTCGCTGACGGCCTTCCCGGTGGTGCCATCGCTGGATGAATTCCCGGATACGGCGGCTGTGTCGAAGCGGCTGCCGGTGGATGCCAATTCCTACGCGCTGGACAAGTGGCTCGGGACCGCGCCGCGGGTCTGGCCGGAAGATGGACTTGCCGAATATCTGGGTGAGGTTCGCGAGGCCGATGCCATGTATTTACGCGAGGGCATCGTGCATCCCGGCGTGCTGCAGCGGATCATGAACAAGGTGCTGGTGGACAATGCGCTGCTCGGGCCGTGGATTCACGTCGGCAGCAGGATGCAGTTGTTGGCGACCGCGAATACCGATGACGAGTTGATCGCGCGGGCGAAGGTGACCGCCAATTACGAGAAGAAGGGGCATCGGTTCGTCGAGCTCGATGCGATCATCGTGGCCAATGGCACGACACCCGTGGCGCACTGCCAGCATATTGCGATCACTCAGCCACGTGAGGTCGTGGCGGCTTGATGTTGTAGAGCAGCGGCGCTCTTCCTTTTCCCTCCCCCGAGCGTAGCGAGCGGGGAGGGTGGCGCGTTTGAGAGCGGAGCGAACAAACGTGACGGGTGGGGTCGCGCAACAGGCGCCGCTCTCACGTGGGGAGAGACCCCACCCCGGCCTATCGGCCGACCCTCCCCACTGCGCGGCTTCGCCGCTTGAGGGAGGGATATCGCGACCGCCTGCGCGTCTCAGCTTCTTCGAATGTCAAACAGGCGCGGCCCTTCAGACATGCGTCATCGCCCCCATTGTTTGCGGCGCGGGGGCGCCGTCGTCTCTTGCATTCCCGCCCCCTGTGAGAGGGCGTGCGGAACGCCAGGTGCCCGTTGCACCCTTGGGCCTGATGCGAATGCGGTCTTCCGCAATCTAGAGTGCACCAGGACTTTCGGAGGCGCCGAGCGAGTGCCCGACGTTCCGCCTGCGGTGTTTTTTCGGTTGCTTGCACTTTGCCTCGACGAACGCTCCGATCGCGAATTAAAGTCCCAAGGCGATGGGAAGGGAGCCTCAAGCGAGTAAGCCGAACGCGTTTTGACTTGGTCGTCCGTCACACTGTCCAGGGCGTCTTTCCATCCGAAGGTCGGCCGTCTCCTTGCCAGTGGCAGTGCTGGCGCAGATCCGTCCTGCCCGAAGACAGACGTTCCCCCATGAACCGCGTGACGCCGCATCTCCGGCGTCCACCGCATCCCACCCCGCGAACGTGACGATCGCGATCGCCCCTCTCGGTGGGGCAGGACGAGAGGAATATAAACCTGACGGGGATGTTGTCAACGGGAGATAGGAAAAAATGTTTAGGCGCTGTCTTCCCGCCCCAAACTGTCATTCCGGGGCGGGACCGGCGCCGCAGGCGACGGGACCGAGCCCGGAATCCCGACATGGGAGTCTTCGATCGTGCCAAACACATCGAGATTCCGGGTTCGCACTACAGCGGCTCCGCCGCTTTCGTGCGCCCCGGAATGACGAGTGTGGATCGAGGCTCGCGCTATGCCGGCTTCGCCGGCGACGCACGCCCTCAGGCAAACCAATTGGTTTGCCGGGGAATGACGAGCTTGGGCGGTACGTTGTCGCCCGCTGCCGTCGGATGGGCTATGTCAGTGGCGAGATGATGAAGAGGCAGAAATGATGACGGATGTTTTTCGGCTGGATCGCTATCTCACGCGGATCGGCTTTGACGGATCGGTTGCGCCGGATCTGGCGACACTGACGGCCATTCATGTCGCTCACATCAATGCGCTGCCTTTCGAGGGTCTCAATCCGTTTCTCCATCTGCCGGTCAGGTTGGACATGGCGTCATTGCAGCAGAAACTCATCGATGGCCGACGTGGTGGCTATTGCTATGAGCTGAACGCGATGCTGCGGGCCGCGCTCGAGACGATCGGCTTCAAGGTCACGGGCCTCGGCGCCCGGGTGCGCTGGAATGTGCCGCCGGACAGCCCACTTGGCCCCAGAACGCATATGCTCCTGAAGGTCGATCTTCCGGACGGACCCTATCTCGCCGATACCGGCTTTGGCGCCTGCGTACTCGATGCACCTCTGCGGCTCCTCGCGGGGACCGAGCAGCAAACGGCGATGGGGACCTATCGGCTGATCGAAGCCGATGGCCTGTTGTCGCTGAGCGCGAAGCGGGCGGACGGCTGGCGGACCATGTATGTGTTTGACCTCGCGCCGCAACTGCCGTCGGATTACGAGCTCGGCAACTGGTACACATCGACCAGTCCCTTCGTGCCCTTCACCTCGACGCTGGTGATGGAGCGCGTCAGCAGCGGCCGGCGTTATAAGCTGGTCAATCGCCACCTGATCACGGAGGGACGCGACGGCGAACCGGTGTCTGAACGCGTGCTCGGCAGCGCTGCGGAATTGCAGCAGGTTCTCGACGAGACCTTTGGCGTCACGCCGCCGGCATCCGCCGACGAGATTTTCGCGGTCATCAGCGCAAATGCGGAGCGCCGTTGACTGCTGCGTAATCTCTCCATTTCGACCCGATTGCAGCGAATGACGCCTTCGGCTAATTCGCCCTCGGGATCATCACGAGGAACGTCAAATGTCGCTGTCATCCGCCAAGAACTACGCGCTGCGCGCCGCCAAGTCGCAGGACCAGAAGGAAGCCACGGAGCTTTTGTCCAAGGCGATCATGGAATTGACACTGGCGATCGAGGCGCAGGACGCCAAGATCAAGAAGATGAACAAGGGCGCATGATCGGGACGCCGATCTCACCGGATCGCGATTGAACCTATTGCGCTGCCGCACGTTCAGTATTCCCCACATCAGAGGATACGACATGAGCGCGCTCAGCAAGATCAAAGAACATATGGAAGTCATCGGCGCCGACGGCGTGCACGTCGGCACGGTTGACAAGGTCGAGGGCAATCGCATCAAGCTGACCAAGAAGGATAGCGGCGAGGGCAGCCACAAAGGTCATCATCACTTTATCGATGGCGGTCTGGTCGCAGAGGTTGAGGGCGACAAGGTGCGGCTCTCGGCCAATGGCGACGTCGCCTTTGCCATGGAAGAAGAGAAGTAAGACGGAAAAACCCCGCGGTGTGAGCCGCGGGGTTTTCGTTCAGATCACTTAGATGGAGCGAGGTGAGGCGCGCCTCACTTCACCTCCATCTGCAGGCCTTCCTTGTCGATGATGGTCTTGAACTTGGCCGTCTCGGCTTCGACGAAGGTCTGGAATTGTTGGGGCGTGCCGTAGTCCGACACGGCGCCCATGGCCGCGATGGTCTTCTTGGTCGCATCCGTGCCGAGAAGAACCTTGATTTGCTCATTGAGCGAGGTCACGGCTTCGGTCGGTGTGCTCTTCGGATAGAACACGCCGAACCAGGACGCGACGTCGAACTTCTCCAGCTCGGGCGCCGTCTCGCGCATCGCCGGCACGTTCGGTGCCTGCGCGTTGCGCTGCTGCGTGGTGACGGCAAGGCCAGTGAGCTTGCCGTCGAGCACCTGGGGCAGCGACGGATAGAGATTGTCGAACAGGATCTGGATATCGCCAGCGAGGGCCGCCTGCAGCGCAGGGCCTGCACCGCGGAACGGCACGTGCTGCATCTTCAATCCGGTGAGCTGCAGCCACCATGCGCCGGTGAGATGCGGGCTCTGGCCGACGCCCGACGAGCCATAGTTCAGCTTGTCCGGATTGGCCTTGATATAGGCGATCAGTTCCGGGATCGTCTTGATCGGCACGCTCGGATGCGCGCAGACGATGTTCGGAATCTTGATCATGTTGGAGACCGCCTGCAACTGATCGCTCTTGTAGGTCAGGTTCTTGAAGATGCTGTAGGCGATGGCGTTGGGGCCGGGATTACCAACCAGGATGGTGTGGCCATCGCCCTTGAGGCGCGCGACTTCGGCGGTGCCGATGGTGCCGCCGCCGCCCGAGCGGTTTTCCACCACAACCGACTGGCCCCAGACCGGCTGCAGATGCGCAGCCAGCATACGGCCCATCACGTCGGTCGAGCCGCCGGCTGCGGCGGGCACGATGACGCGGACGGTTTCGGTGGGCTTCCATTCGCCGGCGCCGAGACTCGCGCGCGGCAGGATCGCGGCGCTGGTGATCGCGGCGGCGCCGGTGAGTACATGGCGACGGGTAACCAGATTGGTCATAGCTTCTTCCCTCGATGGTGTCGTTTTGGTTTTTGATCTTGCTGAAATCGTAGTGAGGCAGATGGTGGCGGGCAAGCCGACCTTGGCCACAGCGTAAAGAAAAGCCCCGCAGCGTGTGCTGCGGGGCTTTTGCAATTCAGCGATTTGATAGTTCCGCCTAGCGGAAGCTGATCAGCTTGAACAGCGGCGTGAGGTAGCTCATTTCCTGGCCGGAGGTCGGCGTGGTGCGGCTGATGAAGTCGAAGATCTTGCCGTCCTGCAGGCCGTAATTGGCGAGTCGGATCACCTTGCGGTTCTTGTCGAAATAGATCGCGATGACGCGCTGGTCGGTGACCTTCTGCGGCATGAACGCGACGGCGCGTTCGGCGCGCTGCGAGATGTAATAGAACACTTCGCCTGATAGCGTGGCGACGGTGGAGGGCGTGCCCATCACGATCAGGACCTGATCCTGGCTGGCGCCGATCGGGATCTGCTCCAGCGCGCCGGGGGGCAGGATGTAGCCCTTCTGGAATTGCTCGGCGCAGGCGCCCAGCGTGACGCAGAGGGCCGCGACCGCGAGTACGGCGCGCATGCCGCGCCAGCCACGTGTCAGCCGCGCCTTCGCGCTGATGGAGGTCGAAATTGTCATAGCGGAGGGGGTCCCATCCTCTTGATTCTCGGGAAGGCCTTGCTTCCGAAAGACTTGCATCCCGGAAGGCGTTGACGTACCGGGCAGAACCTCTGAATGCAACATGCGCGTGCCCGAGGGGCCCGCCTGAGGAACCCAAGATGGTCTGGCCGTTCAGTCACTTCAGAAAGCCCCCGGCGCCGTTGCGCGGCACCATTGAAGCCATCTATGGCATGATCGTGGCGCAGGCGCGAGAACCCTTGTTTTATCGGGACTTGGGAGCACCGGATACGGTAAACGGGCGTTTCGATATGTTGCTGCTTCACATGTGGCTGGTGCTGCGCCGCATGAGTCCCAAGGATGAGTTGTCGCAGGGACTTTTCGACAGGTTCTGCGGCGATATGGACGATAACCTGCGCGAACTCGGCACCAGCGATATGAAGGTGCCGAAGAAAATGCGGGAGTTCGGCGATGCGTTTTACGGCCGGACAGGCGCCTATGACGCAGCGCTTGGCGCAGGCAGGGAGCCTCTGGCGGCGGCGCTGTCGAAGAATATCTATTATGGCATGGACATCGAGAACGCCCGGCGTCTCGCTGTTTATGTCGAAGCGGCGAATGCCCGTCTGGGCACGCTGGATACAACGACACTGACATCAGGCGCGTGGCATTTCCCGTCGCCTGCGGAGACCTTGGTAACGACATGAACAAACCCGACCGCACCGTGGATCTCACGCCGCCCTGGAGCGTGCCCATCGCCGTGATCCAGATCCCGGAAACGGGGCTGGTGCGCGACATCGAGGCCACGCCCGAGGAGCGCAAGCGGATCGCCGAACTCGGCGGCCTCGTCAGCGTGGGCGCCGTGAAAGGCGAACTCCTGCTGAGCCCCGTGAAGGGCGGTACGGTGCATGTGACCGGTCGCATCTGGGGCAAGGTCGAGCAGACCTGCGTGGTGACGCTGGACCCGCTGGCTGCCGATTTCGAGGAAGAGATCGACGTGATTTTCGCGCCGCCATCGCAGATTCGCGAACTCGCCGAATCGGTGGACGAGGACGTTGAGAGCGACGAGGAGACCCCGGATCCGCCGGAGCCGATCGAAAACGGCTTCATCGACCTCGGCAAACTGGCGACCGACGCGCTGTTTCTGGGGCTGGACCCGTATCCCCGTAAGCCCGATGCCGTGTTCGAGCCGGTGGTCGAGGTTCCGGACCCGGAAGAGCACCCGTTTGCGGCCCTGAAAGCGCTGAAAACCGCCCCTGAGACGCCCAAATCCAAAAAGCCCGGGAAGGGCTGAGACCGGGGTCCGATTCCACGCCCCGTGCGGCTGGCGGGACAAAAGCGACCGGTCAAGATGTTGTATCGGGTCACGGAAACGCTATTGTCCCCGGCCGAAATCGGGTTAATGCCATAACTTCGCCGTCTGCTGCCAAATGCGGCAGACTTCGTCCGCGGCCACGAGCGTCACAGGCCGCAAGAGACAGGTTTCCGGAACGTCCATGCCGAAAAAGGTTCGCATCGCGCTAGACGCCATGGGTGGCGACATCGGCGCATCGGTGGTCATTCCCGGCGCCGCGATTTCGTTGACCCGGCATCCCGACAGCGAGTTCCTGCTGTTCGGTGACAGCGCGCTGATCGAGAAAGAACTCGCCAATCATCCGGCACTGAAGGCTGTATCGAAGGTGATCCATACCGACGTTGCCGTCAGCATGCATGACAAGCCGAGCCAGGCGCTGCGCCGTGGCCGCAAGGTCTCGTCGATGTGGCTGGCGATCGAGGCGGTGAAGAAGGGCGAGGCCGATGTCGCGATCTCCGCCGGCAATACCGGCGCGCTGATGGCGATGGCGCGCTTTTGCCTGCGCATGCTCGACGGTATCGAGCGTCCCGGCCTGGCCGCGATCTGGCCGACCACGCGCGGCGATTCCGTCGTGCTCGATCTCGGCGCCACCATCGGCGGCGACGCCAACCACCTGAAGACTCTCGCTGTCATGGGCAGCGCCATGGCCAGTGCGCTGTTCGATCTGGCCCGGCCGACGGTCGGTCTGCTCAATATCGGCGTCGAGGAAATCAAGGGCGGCGACGAAATCCGCGATGCCGCCGAACTGCTGCGCACCGCCAATCTGCCGCAGCTCGAATTCATCGGTTTCGTCGAGGGCGACGGCATCGGCCGCGGCGATGCCGACGTGATCGTCACCGAAGGCTTCAGCGGCAATATCGCGCTCAAGGCGGCAGAGGGCACCGCGCGGCAGTTCGCCGAATATCTGCGCAATGCCATGGCCCGCACCTGGCGCTCGCGTATCGGCTATCTGTTCGCCAAGAACGCCTTCAAGGCGGTGCGCGACAAGGTCGATCCCAACAAGTCCAACGGCGCGGTGTTTCTCGGCCTGCGCGGCATCGTGGTGAAGAGCCACGGTGGCACCAATGCCGACGGTTTCGCCTATGCGGTGGATGTCGGTTACGACATGGTCCGCTACGACCTTCTCACCAAGATCAATCAAATGCTCAACCGCGACGGCCAAGCGCTCCCTGCGAGCCCGGCTGCGCAGGAGGCTGTCTCGTGACTGCGATACGTTCGGTCGTGCTCGGCTGCGGCTCTTACCTGCCGGAGCGGATCCTGACCAATGCCGAACTGGCATCCAAGGTTGACACATCGGACGAGTGGATCGTCCAGCGCACCGGTATCAAGCAGCGCCACATCGCTGCGGACGGCGAGTTCACCTCGCATCTGGCGATCAAGGCCGCGCAGGCGGCGCTGGCCAATGCCGGCGTCGATGCGCAGTCCATCGATCTCATCGTGCTCGCAACCTCGACCCCGGACAATACGTTCCCGGCGACGGCCGTTGCGGTGCAGAACGCGCTAGGCATCACCCATGGCGCAGCGTTCGATCTGCAGGCGGTGTGTTCCGGCTTCATCTTTGGGCTGACCACTGCCGACAGCCTGCTGCGCACCGGCGCCGGCAAGCGCGCGCTGGTGATTGGCGCGGAGACTTTCTCGCGCATTCTCGACTGGACCGATCGCGGAACCTGCGTGCTGTTCGGTGACGGCGCCGGTGCGGTGGTGCTGGAAGCACAGACCCAGCCCGGTGAAGCCAGCGATCGCGGCGTGCTGACCACGCATCTGCGCTCGGACGGCCGGCACAAGGAAAAGCTGTTTGTCGATGGCGGCCCGTCCTCGACGCAGACAGTGGGTTACCTGCGCATGGAAGGCCGCGAGGTCTTCAAACATGCGGTGGGCATGATCACCGATGTGATCGTCGACGCGTTCAAAGCCACCGGCGCCAGCGCCGAAACCATCGACTGGTTCGTGCCGCATCAGGCCAACAAGCGCATTATCGATGCGTCGGCGCACAAACTGCATATTGCACCGCAAAAGGTGGTGCTGACCGTGGACCTTCACGGCAACACGTCGGCGGCGTCGATTCCGCTCGCATTGTCGGTGGCGGTCAATGACGGCCGCATCAAGAAGGGCGACCTTGTGCTGCTCGAAGCGATGGGCGGCGGCTTCACCTGGGGCTCTGCACTCATTCGCTGGTGATGCGCTGGTGATGATGCAGATCGACAACATCTCAAATTGTCATGATTTTCCATGCCTTTGCATCGATGGTGACTGTTGACCGGAGCGCGTTAACCTCCTAATTTCTGACGCGAATTTGGTTCGCCGAGAGTAGTTGGGGCAGGCGATGACGGGCACGGGAAAAACAGTCACACGCGTTGATCTGTGCGAAGCAGTCTACCAAAAGGTAGGTCTCTCGCGCACGGAGTCGTCCGCGTTTGTTGAACTGGTTTTGAAAGAAATTACGGATTGTCTGGAGAAGGGCGAGACAGTGAAGCTGTCGTCGTTCGGCTCCTTCATGGTGCGCAAAAAAGGCGAGCGCATCGGCCGCAATCCGAAGACGGGCACAGAAGTACCGATCTCGCCGCGGCGGGTGATGGTATTCAAGCCGTCGGCGATCCTGAAACAGCGGATCAATGGCGACAGTACCGCAGTGGGCAACGGTAAAGATCACGACGACTGACTAGAGAAACACAGGGCGAACCACAGGGATCCTGCACTTGGACAAAGCGCCGGATGCGTTTCGAACCATAAGCGAGGTCGCTGACGATCTCGATATACCGCAGCATGTTCTGCGGTTCTGGGAAACGCGGTTCACTCAAATCAAACCGATGAAGCGATCCGGCGGCCGGCGATACTATCGTCCGGACGATGTCGATCTGCTGCGCGGCATCCGCCGGTTGCTCTACGGCGAAGGTTATACCATCCGCGGTGTGCAACGAATCCTGAAAGAGAACGGCATCAAGTCGGTGCAGGGGCTGGTCGACGGCCACGCTGCGCCGAGCTTCGCGCCGACCTCTGCCGCCATCGCGCCGCGCGTCCAGGCGAAGCGTCCCGTGATCGAAGAGGATCACGAGGAAGAAGAGGCCGAGGACGAGGCTGAACGCGACGAGGAGATCGAGGAAGAAGCCGAAGACGAGGCTGACGCCGAAGGCGCCGAGGACGAGGAAGAAGAAGGGGGCGACGAGGACGACGGCGAAGAGGGTGAGGACGAAGAGGCTGAGGAAGAAGACGAGGAGGAAGCTGCTGCCGCTCCCGTCGCCGCCCGCCGCGAACCTCCGATGACGTCGACGTCGCCGCGCGTGGAGCCACAGCAGCGGCCGCCGTCGCGGGCAAATCCCGTATTGGCAAATCCCGTTGCGGCGCGGCCCGAACCGGCAATGACGGCTCCGACGCAGAGCGCAAGAGCGGCTGCGGTCCCGGCCGCAAGGCCGAACCCGCAGCGCCGGCTGGAGCGCGAACGGCTCGAAGCCGTGCTCGAGGAGCTGCTGGCGGCGCGCCGGGCGCTCGATACGGCGATGAAGGACGGCTAGCCGTCGTCCCACAACCAATCCGTTTCAATCCGCTCAGCCTTCTTGCGCCTCGGACGGATCGAAGCTACACGATGCCCCATCGGAGCGTAGCGCAGCCCGGTTAGCGCACTAGTCTGGGAGACTAGGGGTCGGAGGTTCGAATCCTCTCGCTCCGACCATTTTTCCAAATCATTTCAAGATATTAGTAGTCTCGCACGCGAGCGGTGCCGCCCGAAGTGGGTGGCCTCGATCAAGCGCGCGCGACGCCGGCCTTACGATTTCGGTTCGACAAAATCACCGTGAATCACATCGTCTTTCCGTCCGGCGAACCAGAGAAGCCCGACATAAGCCGCTGCACAAATAAGGAAGCCGAGGACAATAATCTCTAACATAATATTTACTCTACGCTGAAAACATTAGACTTCTCCCGGCTCCGGGTTCCGTCAATTGCCCCAGCCGCACTCCTTAATGAATCCTTGCCGTCGTGACCCTTTGGCCACAGATGCCGATGTCGCGTTTGGAATAGCGCAGGGAGTGGCGCCGGATGTGTCGTTTTTGCGCCAATGGAACCCTTCGCCATCGAACCGATTATCCTGAAAACAGGAGGCTCGCATGGCAAGTCACTGGCATACCGCAGATGGCCCGTCGGAAATCCGGCATGACGATGATATCGGCTACTACGGTGGTTGGACCATCAGCGGGTTAGCGGTGGTTGCGACCATCACGGCTGTTTGGCTGTTTGGTATCTAGCCCACTGCGTAACTGAAGCCCTTGCGGCAACGCAGCAGCGATGCGAGCGAACGCTGGATGATGGTGACGAAAAAGGCCCGGAGCATATGCTCCGGGCCTTCGTCAATTCAGTCAGCCGCGGTTAGTAGTAGCCGTAGCTGCGATAGTAGCGCGGACCGCCATAGTAGCCGCCGCCGTAATCGTAGCGCGGACCATAGGCGTAACGTGGGCCGTAATGGCGCGGGCCATAACCATATCCGTAGCCGGGGCCGTAAGCGCCATAGGCACCGGCCGCCAATGCGCCGGCTGCAATGCCGAGTCCGATCGCGGCGCCGCGACCGCCACGGGCCTCTGCGGGTTTCGAGGCGATCGACGCCGCGCTGACGGCAGCGACGGTGGCAAGAATAAGTGCTGTCTTCTTCATGCTGCTTCTCCTTCGTATCGAGAAGTCAACGTGTCGGTGTTTTGAAGGTTCAGTTCCAATTCATGGCATATCGACCACAAATTTTGCCGCGATGGGGGAACGAATAATCTCGCGTGATCAGCGAGCGGCGTTCCGCTTTACGCGTTGCAACCGAAAGCGAGATGCGCGTGCAGCGTCGATCATCTCGCAGCTCATGGTGGGGCCAGAAAAGATAATGGCCCGGAGCGAACTCCGAGCCATCAAACGCAGACGTACATCCGGTCTGCGCTTCCTTGACTCCACAGTGAGTCGAGAAGGTTAATAAATGTCTAACGTCGATGCGTGACGACATGATGACCGATCGCGGTCATCCCGTCGGGCCTTCGACTTCCTTGTGATCCTTGTCAGGCAAGACGCCGCTGCCGGGCGTCTTGTTCTCGTCGGTCAGTTCCGGCTTGTCGTGCGGGCCGGCCGGCGGAATTTTCTGATCGGGCTTCGGCTGTTTGTCGAAGGCGCGGTTCTTTGCTTGCTGTGTCATGCGAGGAGAACGGCTCAGTTCCTCGCATGTTCCCTTTGATGATGGATGTCCATCGCAAATCACAAGAGAATCGGGCACGGCTCGAACATGCGCGGGTCCTTTGTCGATGTGCTTCATTTCGTGCGGAACCTTCCGGGCGGTAATGGCTTGTCCCGCGATACTTTTAAAGGAAGGAATAAATTGTCATGATCAAGAAACTGGCTTTGCTGGCGGCTGCGGCCGTTCTCTATGTCGCAGCACCTGCAGGCCCCGCGTCTGCGCAGGGCATCAATGTGCAGATCGGCGGCGGTGGTTATCACCATCAGGATCGTGGCTATCATCGCGGTCATGGCTATCGCCAGAGCCGCGCCTATGTGCGCCGCGACTACGGTCACCGCCATCATGGCTGGGATCGCCGGGGTTCGCGCACCAAGACTGTGATCGTTCGCTAACGGACGTCTATGGTTTGAACAAAGCAGCCTCGCGCAAGCGGGGCTGTTTTCGTTTGTGAGTTTATCAGACTCTGCCTGGCTGTCCGGAGGCCGCACGCAATTGCGCCGTGGCCATATATTGCTGCGTGGCGACGAACATGCCCCACATGATGCCGAGCATCATCCAGAAGTGGCGCCAATGGTCGGTGTCGATGATGAAGGCTTCACCGACTGTCCCGAGATAGGCTGCGAACACCGCGAGATAAGCACGCTGCCATGGCACGCGGACGAAGATGTAGCGGAAGCCGAGCAAAGCGGTGATGAACACCAGCGCGGGATAGCATACGCCGGAGATCCAGCCGCCGGACATGAAGGCGTTGAGATAGGAGTTGTGGGTGTCTTCCGGAAAGAAGCGCGTGAATTGCAGCGGGCCGATTCCGAAGGGCAGATCGAGCGCCATCTGCGCGCCGAGAATATGTCGGCCGAAACGACCGAAGCGGCCTTCGTCATATTTCTGATCGAACGAGGCGCGCTGCTTGAACATGTCGGCGATGAAGTCAAACTGCAGCAGGATCACGATCACCAGCGCCACGACGGCGACGGCGGCCAGCGCCATGATCATGATGCGCGAGCGCTGTTTGTTGGACTGGCTGGTCAGCACCATCAGCAGCAGCATAAAGGCCGAGGTGATCGCCAACAGGCCCCAGGCGGCGCGGGAGAAGGCGAGCAGGACGGCGAGCGCAATGATGCCGAGCGCAATGGCGCTGCGGAGCGAGCGACCGAAACCGTCGCTGACGACGCTCTGCAGACAGAACAGCGCCGGCAGGACCAGAAACGCGCCCAGCACGTTGGGATCCTTGAACGTGCCTGAGGCGCGGCCGTAGAGCGTGAACATCTCCGCGCCGGGGATCAGATGCAGATAGCCGGCGATGCCGGCCAGCGATGCTACCAGTGCGCCGACGATCAGGCCACGGCGCAGCAGATCGATACGCGCCAGCGTGTCCTCGGACATCACCAGTGCGACGAAGATCGCCATGATGGCCATGTACCAGGAGGTCAGGATCCAGTTCACGATCGGCGCCTTGTCGAGCAGATAGGCCGCGCAGATCGTGTAACCGAGATTGACCAGGAACAGCAGGAGCAGCAGCGGCATGAACACCAGCCGCATGCGCAAGCCCGATGCAAAGAATACGACCATCGCCGTGAGGGTGGCGATCTCGAAGGGGCTCGGCTCGATGAAGACGATGGCGCCGCCAAAACCCATCGCCCACAGCAGCGCGCGCTGCAGCGTCACCACGGCGGGAGGTGCCGCAGGCGAGGCGATGTAGTGATCGGCAGTCGCGTGAGTGCTCATGGCGGCATCACTCTACGCAGGCAGGGTTGACGAGAGGTGTAGGGCAGAGGCTGAGGCCTGCCTCAATACGCGTTCTCGTTCTTCGTCAGCATTGAAACCGGCGTTTTCAGCATGATGTAGACGTCGAACAGCACTGACCAGTTCTCGATGTAGTAGAGATCGAACTCGACGCGCTTCTGCAGTTTCTCCTCGCTGTCGACTTCGCCGCGCCAGCCATTGACCTGCGCCCAGCCGGTGATACCGGGCTTGACGCGGTGGCGAGCGAAATAGCCGTCGACGGCCTCGTCCAGCAGCTGGCTCTGCACCCTCTGCTGAACGGCGTGGGGACGCGGGCCGACCAGCGACAAGTTGTTCTTGAACACCACGTTGAAGAGCTGCGGCAATTCGTCGATCGAGGATTTGCGAATGAACCGGCCAACGCGGGTGACGCGCTTGTCGCCCTTGGTGACGACGGTCTTGGCCAGCGGGTCGGCCTGGTCGTGATAGAGCGAGCGGAACTTGAACACGTCGATGCGCTCGTTGTTGAAGCCGAAGCGCTTCTGCCGGAACAGCACCGGGCCGGGACTGTCGAGCTTGATGGCGATGGCCACCAGCGCCATGAAGGGCAGTGCGGCGATCAGGATCAGGCCGCCGACGATATGGTCGAACAGCCATTTCATCACCAGATCCCAGTCGGTGATCGGCGCTTCGAACACGTCGAGGGTCGGCACCTTGCCGAGATAGGAATAGGAGCGCGGGCGGAAGCGTAGCTTGTTGGTATGCGCCGACAGGCGGATATCCACCGGTAGGACCCACAGCTTCTTCAGCATCTCCAGAATGCGCGTCTCGGCCGAAATCGGCAGCGCGAACAGCACGAGATCGACGCGGGTGCGCCGCGCGAATTCGATGATGTCATCGACCTTGCCGAGCTTCGGAGCGCCGGAGATCGTGTCCATCGAGCGCTTGTCATTGCGGTCGTCGAACACGCCGAGGATCTGAATGTCGGAATCTTCTTGCGCATTGAGATCCCTGATCAGCGTCTCGCCGTTGGAATCGGCGCCGACAATGATGGTGCGGCGGTCGAGCCGCCCCTGATGCGCCCAGCGCTTGATTAGTGCACGCACGACCGCGCGTTCCGCGATCAGGGCGACGAGACCAACGAAGAAGAACGAGGACAGCCAGACACGCGACACCGCGCCGCCGACCTTGGCGAAGAACGAGACGCCGATGAACAGCAGGAACACGAAGGCCCATGCCGACATCATGCGCGTGAGCTGCTTGATGTGGCCGCGGAAGACCTGCACCTGATAGATGTCGGCAGATTGGAAACACACCACGGCAGCAGCAGCCATCGCGACGATCGCGGCGAAGTATTCCCATTTGAAGCCAGCTTCTGGCGCGACATAGAGCAGGTTGAGCGCGATGCCGATGATGCTGAGCATCAGGAAATCGACGACGCGGACGACGCCGGTGATGACGACGGGTGAGTAGGCGGCGCGCACCTTCTCATCGGCGACGGCGAGGGCCGCGGGCGTCAGTCTGCGACGACGTTCGAACCGGCGTTCGCCGGGCGCGTCCGTCGCGGCCGCGTCGATCATTGAACGTGCGTTGATCGGGTCCAAGGTGAAATGTCCGTTGTTGCGCTGGCATGCGATGTCGCACGTCAAGCCTACCGCTTTTCGTGAGAATTACCGGACAAATCGGAAGATTTGGTTACAGGTTAAGGAGAGTTAATGTTTCGCAAATGCGCTGCGATAGCCTTCGATGACGCCCTCGACCATCGCATCCTGCGAGAAATGTTCCGCGATGCGCTCACGGAGCAATTGTGCACGTGCGCGCGCAGCGGCGATGTCATCGAGAGCAGTTTTGATCGCGGTGGCCATGGCGTCGACATTGTTCGATTGGAACAAGGCGGAGGTGTGCGATCCGAAGATTTCCGGAATGCCGCCCACATTGGCGGCGATCATCGGAATGCCCGCAGCGGCGGCCTCGATCACGACATAGGGCATCGAGTCGCCGCGCGATGGAACCACCAGCAGGCGCCCTTTCGAGAACCCGTAACGCGGTTTGACGTGACCGATGAAGCGTACGGCGCTGCCGAGGCCGAGGCCGAGGCGCTGGATCTGCGCCTTCAATGCGTTGGTCTCTTCGCCGTCGCCGCCCAGCGTCAGGGTGACGGGCTGGCCGTCGGCACGCAGGCGCGCCACGGCATCGACCAACAGATCCGCGCCCTTGATACGGCGGAACTCGCCGACATAGCAGACGTCGGTCGCGTCATCGGCGGGCTCGATGGGGTCGAACTCGCCCGATGTCACGCCGTTGAAGACGCATTTCACGAGGCCTGACGGCGTGCCGATCATGCGCTGATAGGTGTCGCGGGCGAAGGCGCTCTCGAACAGGAACAGTTCGGTGCGGTTCATCAGCGCGCGTTCGAGGCGGCTGTAGAAGGCGCCTTTCGCCGTATTTTGCGGATAATGCAGCGAACCGCCATGCGGCGTGTAGATGCGAATGAGGTTGTTCGACTTTGCCTTCAGGCGCACGAAGGCGCCGGCCTTGGCGCCATGGCCATGCAGCACGTCGGGCTTCAGCCAGCTGACGAGGCGCATGAACTGCATCCAGACCAGCACGTCGCCCGGATGTGGCTCGCGGTGGATCGGCAGGCGATAGGTGCCCAGTTTCAGGCGCGGTGCGATCTCGGCCAGTGCATCGCGAGCGCGGTCGCCGCCGGTCAGACTGTCGGCGACGATGCCGACTTCATGGCCGCGATCGGCCTGGCCGTTGGCGACATCGATGATGTGGCGAAAGATGCCGCCGACCGGCGCGCGGACAGCGTGCAGGATGCGAAGCGGCGTGTCCGAAGGTGCGCTCATGATCAGAATCGGCATTCGCTGACGAGGGGGGTGTCGCCGGGAGCTGGGACGCACATCGGAAAATCCCTGAAGCAATTGAATCCAATAAGAGCCTTCGTCGTTAAAAAACCGTGTGGATTCAGGCTTCCGCTGCAACGTCCCGGTATCAGCCTGCCAATTAACCGCGCGGCAACCTTAATCGTCTTTAATCGATTTCGTTGAGTAGACGCAGTGGCGTTTGGGTGGGGTAGGCGATGCGTTTGGCATTCTGGCGTGCAGGCAAGGGCGATGCGTCGGTCGAACGGGCCATCAAGGCGCCAACCATGCCAAACCCGGTTTCTCGCAAAAATCCGGAGAAGAAAGCAGAGCGCGTGATCGCTGCGCCGGCGCCCGATCTCGGCGACCTCGATCTGCGCGCGCTGTGGCAGGCGCTCATCCGCCGCAAGATGTGGATCCTCGTTCCGACGGTGCTGGCACTTGTCGGCTCGCTCGTCATCGTCAACATGATAACGCCGCGGTTCAAGTCGGAAGCGCGCATTCTGATCGACGGGCGTGAAAACGTTTTCCTGCGGCCGAGCGGCGAGCGCAACGAAGAACGAACCTCTCTCGATGCGGAAGCCGTGACCAGCCAGGTGCAGCTGCTGCTGTCGCGCGACCTTGCCCGGGAGATCATCAAGAAGAACAAGCTCGCGGAGCGCCCGGAATTCGATCCGGTGTTGCAGGGTGCGCAGCCATGGCGGTCGCTGCTCGGCCTGATGGGCATCGGCCGCGATCCGTTCTCGATGACGCCGGAAGAGCGCGTACTCGATGCCTATTACGAGCGGTTGACGGCCTATGCCGTCGACAAGTCGCGCGTCATGGTCGTCGAATTCCAGTCGCGCGATCCCGAACTCGCCGCGCGCGTCGCCAATTCCATCGCCGACGGTTATCTGGTGATGCAGCAGAACGCGCGGCAGAATCAGGCGCGGTCGGCCGGGCAATGGCTGTCCGGTGAGATCGATGACCTGCGCAAGAAGGTCGTCGAGGCGGAAGCGCGCGCCGAGGAATTCCGCTCCAAGTCGAGCCTGTTCATCGGCACCAACAATACGTCGCTCTCGAACCAGCAGCTCGGCGAAATCAACAGCCAGCTTAACAATGCGCGCTCGCTGAAGTCCGATGCCGAGTCCAAGGCGCGGCTCATCAAGGACATGCTGCAGACCGGCAAGCCGATCGAATTCTCGGAAGTGCTGAATTCCGACCTGATCCGCCGGCTGTCCGAGCAGCGCGTGACGCTGCGTGCGCAGCTCGCCGAACAGTCCTCGACGCTGCTGGACGCGCATCCGCGCATCAAGGAGCTGCGGGCTCAGCTCGGCGATCTCGACAAGCAATTGCGTGACGAAGCCGCAAAACTGTCGCGCATCTTCGAGAACGATGCGCGCATCGCCAGCGGGCGCGTCGATGGCCTCACCAACAATCTCGAACAGCTGAAGCGCCAGGCAACATCCAGCAACGGCCAGGACGTGCAGTTGCGGGCGCTGGAGCGTGAGGCGAGGGCGCAGCGCGATCTGCTCGAATCCTATCTGGCGAAATACCGCGAGGCGTCTACGCGTGAGAATATCGAGGCGGCACCGACCGATGGTCGAATCATCTCCCGGGCCATCGTGTCCAATACGCCAGCCTATCCGAAAAAACTCCCGATCGTGTTGATCGCGACGCTGGCAACACTAATGCTCACGGCGGGCGGCATCGTCACAAGCGAGCTGCTGCGCATGACCGCGCCGCGCGGTGCTGCACCGATGGCCCCTGTTGCACAGGCCCGCGTCACCGAGCCGGCGTTCAAGCCGTTCGTCGATCAGGTGCCCGCTGCCGTGCGTGAGCCGGAAACTGTCGTTGCGCCGGGCATCGTGCCTGAGCCGGCTCCCGTTGCCACGCCGCAGCCCGTGGTGCGCGATACCCATCCCGAACTGGCCGCTGGCGTCAGCGAAATCGAACAGCTTGCGCAGGAGTTTCGCGCGGCTGGCAAATCGGCGCGCAAGATCACGATCCTGGGCACTGGCCACAACGATAATATCGCGCTCACCGCGTTGACGCTCTCGCGCATCCTGTCGCGTGACGCGAAAGTGGTGCTGGTCGATCTGGCCTCGTCGTCGCCGACGCTGGAAGCTGTGTCGAACGATCCGCGTGCGCCCGGATTGGCGGAGCTGATGCTGGGCGAGGCGACGTTCGGCCAGGTCATCACCAAGGACCGGATGTCGGGCCTGCATATGGTGGCGGCTGGCCGCGCCGGCGCAGATCGCTCGCTGTTGCAGTCGCCGCGCCTGACCATGGCGCTCGATGCGCTGCTGCGTGTCTATGATCACGTGTTGCTGGATGCCGGCACCGCCGCCGATCTGCCGGCGGGACTTCTGACCGATCAGGCCCGCGCCGTGGTGGTGCCGGAAGTCACCATGAGCATGGATGCGCGCGACTTGATGGCCGAACAACTCAAGGCCGTCGGCTTCGCCGATGTGAAGATGTTGCGCTCACCGCCGCCGGCCAACGATCCGGTCGGGCCGGGCGGCCGCGTGTTTGCGGCTTAGGTTAGTCGCCGTCATGGCCGGGCTTGTCCCGGCCATCCATGACTTTCTTCATGTGACTAAGACGTGGATGCCCGGGACGTCCAGCGAAGCCGCGCTTCGCGCTTTGCCCGGGCATGACGAGTTTCCGCTACGAATTGTATTCCGGGTGTTCAGCGCTGAAATGCGTGGCGCAGCATCTGCGCCATCTGCAGCAGGGCTGGTGTCTGCTTCACGATCCGCTTGGCATGGGCGAAGGATGACAGGCCCATGGCGCCGAGCTTGCCGCGCGTGGTGAGCGGCACGAAACTGTCGAAGATCGGCTCGTCGTCCTTGCAGAACATTCGCTTATAGTCATCGCCGCCGATACCGAGATCCAGCGAGGTCACGCCGCGCTCGGCATAGGCATCGATGATGGTGCGCATCAGGATCAGGCCGGGGCTGTATTTCGCATTCTCCGACATGGTGTAGGTGTTGAACATCATCGAGAAGCGGCTGTCGTCGGCGACACCGGCGAACATCGCGATCACTTCCTCGTCGCATGCGAGCGCGTGGATATCGATGGTGTAGCCATCCGCCCGCGGCGTCGCGCAGGCCTGGCGGATGAAGGCTTCGACACCGGGCTCGGCGAATACATTGGGCAGGTTCTGTTCGGCCATGCGCAGCGGCTTGATGGCGAAGAAGGCGTCGAGCACGCGTGTGACCTCGGCCTCCGTCTTCGCGTGCATGTAGCGATAGCCGGCAAGATTTCGGTACTTGCCTTCCTTGGTCTTGAGGCGCTTCCGGAATGAATTGCTGATCCGATCTGTCGCGGCTTCGCCGGGCACCATCTTCAGCACCGGACAATCATTGGTCGAGGCCTGGCTTGGCAGCAGCGCGAGCGGATTGTCGATGCCGATCCAGCTTTTGGGCTGACGGACCAGCGCGAGGACGTCGACCGTCTCGGTGTGCTTTTGAATTCCCCGCAGCAGTGCGTCGATATCTGCCTTTGTCGCCTGCGCCGCGAAGTCGCGCCGGAACAGCGGCATGTTGAAGGTGACGTGCTTGCCGCCGAGATAGCCGGCGACGCGCATGCCGTTTTCGCGGCTGACGGCGAGCGGCAACAACATCAGCGGCTGATGCGCGGCGTCATAGGCGACGACGATGAAGGGCTTCAGGCCTTCCTGGACGCCGATATGGGTCTGCCAGGCCGACTGGAAGTCGAAGCGCTGATAGGGCGTGGAAAGCTGTTCGGACGTCTCAAGGCTGCGCCAGACGGCTTCGGCGGCGCTGAAATCGCTGGTCACATCGACGCGCGCGATGTGGCTCGCAGTTGCCATCGCCACAGGTGTTTCCATCACAGCAGCCATGGTCATCGCGAGCCTGTTTCAGATTTTGTTTAGATTTTTAGGTTTGGGGCGACCTTTGCAAAGAAATGTCAACAAACAGTAATGACAATAGCCGACTGGCGAGAGGCATGACGCCGCTTGGGAGAATCTGCGGTGTCATACAAGACCGGTTGGGGCGCGGCACTTGCCTTCGAACTGACTTATCTCAGTGGTGCGCATCGTCTGCTGGAACGCGCATATGGCGGCGCCGGTATCATTCTCAAATTCGAACGCGTGCGATCGCCGCGGCAGGACGCCTTCCAGCCGCTGCGATCCCACGAGATCACGCCGCGGTTTCTCGACCGTGCCATTCGCGCGCTGAAGCGCTGGCCCGTCGATATCGTCGGCATGGACGAGGTGTGTCGCCGCGCCAGTGCGCCGCGCGCGGGACGGAGCTTCGTTGCGCTGACCTTCGATGGCGGCACGCGCGACTTCATCGATTTCGCCTATCCGCTGCTTCAGGCGCATGAGGTGCCATTCACGCTCTATCTGCCGAGCGCCTTTGCCGATGGGCTCGGCGCCATGTGGTGGCTGGCGCTGGAGCAGGCGATCGCAACACATGATCGCATCAGCCTGATCATCGATCACCGGCAGCGGCATTTCGAAACGGCCACGACTGCCGACAAATATCGCACCTACTATTACCTCGATAGCTGGATGCGGACGTTGCCTCCGCACGAACTGGCCGTCGCGGCGGACGATCTCTGCAAACGCTATTCGGTCGATAATGCGACCCTGTCACATCATGCTGCGATGCATTGGGACCATGTGGCCACGTTTGCGGGCAATCCGCAGGCGATGATCGGCAGCAGCACGGTCAACTATCCGGCGCTCGCCAATCTCGGCGACAGCGCGGCATCGCGCGAGATCGCCATGGGGCGGGCCGTGGCACAGGCCGCGCTTCCCTATGAGCCGCGACATTTCGCCTATCCGTTCGGCGATAAAGCCTCATTCGACAAGCGTCACGTCGCGATGGTGGCGCAGGCCGGCTTTGCCAGCGCCGTGACATCGCTCCCCGGTGTCATCGAGGCCAATGGTGGATCGGATCTGCATGCACTGCCGCGGCTGGCCTGGGACGGCCGGCGGCAATCGCTGCGGGCCTTGCGGGTGATGGTATCCGGCGTGATGCTTGGTGCGGGCGCGCAGCGCTAGCCGACCTCGGGATCCACAGGATCGGCTTTGCCCATCCA
Organism: Tardiphaga sp. 42S5; assembly: GCF_034044155.1. Lineage (NCBI taxonomy): Bacteria > Pseudomonadati > Pseudomonadota > Alphaproteobacteria > Hyphomicrobiales > Nitrobacteraceae > Tardiphaga > Tardiphaga sp. 42S5. The sequence continues at coordinate 3,703,290 of NZ_CP139027.1, forward strand.
GCTGATGATCGGCATCGCCGGGAGCACCCAGCCGAGGCCGGCGATGACGTAGAAGGCTGCCTGCAGCCAGCCGTTATTGGCCAGCCAGGGGGTTTGCGCGATGGTCATGCCGAGCAGCGACCACACCACCACGAGGATCAGCAGAAAGATGGTTCCGAAGAATTTGCGCGTGCGGATGGTCATGACGGAAATGTGCGGTCCAAAGTCGGTCTGAGATCGGGGTAGGCAAAGTGCCCAACTTTGCAGGCCTTCGCGGGCGGACTATAAGGGGCTCGAAATTTCATTCAAGGCGCTGGGTTTTTGGCGCTGATTTTGTCGCTGATTTTGCGGCTGTTCCGAGACCCCTGCGATGACCGCTTCGTCCCAAACCCGCCACAAGGAATTACGCCCGGTGCGCTGGTGGCTGATTGCCGTCGCCGCGATGATCGTGGCGATGGTGCTGGTCGGCGGCGCGACGCGGCTCACCGAATCCGGCCTGTCGATTGTCGAATGGAAGCCGGTGACCGGCGCCATTCCGCCGCTCGATGAATCGCACTGGATCGCGGCCTTCGAGGCCTACAAGCAGATCCCGCAATATCGCGAACTGAATAGCGGCATGACGCTCCATGAGTTCAAGACCATCTTCTGGTGGGAATGGAGCCATCGTCTGCTCGGCCGCGTCATCGGCATGGTGTTCCTGTTGCCGTTCCTCTGGTTCCTGTGGCGCGGTATCCTGACCTCGGAACTGAAGAAGCGGCTGTGGGTGATCTTCGGCCTTGGCGGCCTGCAGGGCGCGGTGGGATGGTGGATGGTGGCCTCGGGCCTGACCAAGCGCGTGGAAGTCTCGCAATATCGTCTCGCGGCGCATCTGATGCTGGCACTGATCATCTTCGCCGCCATCGTCTGGACGCTGCGCCGCCTCGGCGACCGCGCGCCGGTGCTGACGGCAAGTCGCTTGCGCGTGACGAGCTGGGTATTGTTGGGGCTGACCTTCCTGCAGATCTATTTCGGTGCGCTGGTCGCGGGTCTGCGCGCCGGTCGCGTCTTCAACACCTGGCCGGAGATCGACGGCGCGCTGATCCCGTCTGCGTCGCGGCTGTTCTTCGAGGACCCGTGGTGGCGCAACATGTTCGACAACACGCTGACGGTTCAGTTCCAGCATCGCATGACCGCCTATGTGCTGTTCGCGCTGGCGATCTGGCATGTGATCGATGCGATCCGCGCGCGGGCAGGGGCACCGGTTGTCAACGGCGCGCTGTGGCTGGCGGCATCGATCGCGGTGCAGGCTGCGCTTGGCATTCTCACGCTGCTGCATCAGGTGCCGATCGATCTGGCGCTGACGCATCAGGCGGTCGCGATCGTGGTTTTGACGCTGGCGATCCTGCAGGTGGAGCGGATGAAGCCGCGCGGGGCGGCACTGACGGAGCGTCAGCTCGACCTCGCGGTCGGCAAGGCCGCCTAGCTCCGACGCGTCACCGACTAGAACGATTGTAACGGAGTTGACGCAGTCGTGTGGCTGCGCGGCTTTCGCTCATGCGTGCCGCGCAATAGATACGATGCACCGCCACACGGGATTGGGTCATGTCCTCCGCATTCATTCAGGCTGCCGTCATTCTGCTGCGCGAGGGCCTTGAGGCCATGCTCGTGATCGCGGCGCTGGCCGGCTATCTCCGCAAATCCGGCGGCGGCCATCGCGTGACCGCGCTCTATCTGGGCGCGCTGGCGGCGATCCTCGCCAGCCTGATCGCAGCCTGGGTCTTTGCGGTGTTCAATTCCGGCGATCACAGCGATGTCTTTGAAGCCATCGTCATCCTGTTTGCTGCAGGCCTGATGCTCTATGTCAGCGGCTGGCTGATGGTGAAGCAGGATCCGCGCGGCTGGCAGGATTATCTGGCGGCGAAGGCGGATCAGGCGCTCGCGCAGGATACCGGTCTCGCCGTCGCGATGCTGGCATTTCTGGCTGTGTTTCGTGAGGGCGCCGAGACGGTGCTGTTCATCAACACGCTCGCGACCACCGAAGGCGGCTGGAGCGTCGGACTGTTCGGGGGTCTGGCGGCGGCGACCGCCGGTCTCGTCGTGCTGTTTTATTTCATCAACATGATCGCCCAGCGCATCCCGCTGCGACCGCTGTTCATCATCACCTCGGCCTTCCTGTTCGTGATGGGCATCAAGTTCATCGGCGAAGCGATCCAGGAATTCCAGGAACAGGCGATGATCGGGGTCACCGACGCGCCAGGCAGCGCATTCCTGACGGCGATCGGTTTCAATCCGACGCTGGAAGCGCTGTCGATCCAGTTGCTGGTGGTGCTGTTCGCGCTGGCGACCTATTCGGTGTTCCAGCGCAATGCACGCTTGATCCGCGAAGCGAAAGCGATGCGCGCCGAGGGTTGATTGTCATTCCGGGTTCACACGCGCACCTTTGCGCGTGTGAACCCGGAATCCCGTCATGTTCAGCCAGGCCATATTGAGATTCCGGGTTCGTCCGCGGCTTTCGCCGCTCCCGCCCCGGAATGACAGTGTGTGGTCCTTACGCGTTCAGCGCCTGTTCGAGATCCGCGATCAGATCTTCCTTGTCCTCGATGCCGACAGACAGCCTGACAACGTCGGGTCCGGCGCCGGAGCGCGTCTTGGCTTCGTCGTCGAGCTGGCTGTGCGTGGTCGAGGCCGGGTGGATCACCAGCGAACGGGTGTCGCCGACATTGGCGAGATGCGAGAACAGTTTCAGGTTCGACACCAGGCTGACGCCGGCGTCGTAGCCGCCCTTCAGGCTGAAGGTGAACACCGCGCCCGCGCCCTTCGGCGCATATTTGCGGGCGAGGGTGTGATAGCGGTTATCCGACAATCCCGAATAATTCACCGCCGCCACTTTCGGATGTGCCGATAGCCATTCGGCGACCGCCTTGGCATTGTCGCTGTGGCGCTGCATGCGCAGCGGCAGCGTTTCGATGCCGGTCTGGATCAGGAATGCGTTGAACGGCGACAGCGCCGGACCGAGATCGCGCAGGCCGAGTACGCGGCAAGCAATGGCGAAAGCGAAGTTGCCGAACGTCTCCTGCAGCTTGATGCCATGATATTCCGGACGCGGCTCTGACAGCACCGGATATTTGTTGCCTTTCGACCAGTCGAAGGTGCCCGCGTCCACGATGATGCCGCCGAGCGAATTGCCGTGGCCGCCGAGAAACTTGGTCAGCGAATGCACGACAATGTCGGCGCCGTGGTCGATCGGCTTGATCAAATAGGGCGTCGCCAGCGTGTTGTCGACGATCAACGGCACGCCGGCCTTGCGGGCCACGGCCGCGACCGCCTCGATATCGGTGATCGAGCCGGCAGGATTGGCGATGGACTCGATGAAGATCGCCTTGGTCTTGTCAGTCACCGCGCGCTCGAACGAGGGGACGTCATCGGGATCGGCCCACACTACGTTCCAGCCGAAGCTCTTGAAGGCATGGCTGAACTGGTTGATCGAACCGCCATAGAGTTTGCGCGAGGCGATGAATTCGTCGCCGGGCTGCAGCAGCTGCTGAAACACCACGAGCTGCGCGGCATGGCCGGACGCGACGGCGAGGGCTGCCGTGCCGCCTTCCAGCGCTGCGACGCGTTCCTCGAGGACAGCCGTGGTCGGATTGGTGATGCGCGTATAGATGTTGCCGAAGGATTGCAGGCCGAACAACGAGGCGGCGTGATCCGCATCGTTGAAGACGAACGAAGTGGTCTGATAGATCGGCGTCGCACGCGCGCCGGTGGTCGGGTCGGGCTGCGCGCCGGCATGGACGGCGAGGGTGCCGAAGCCTGGAATACGATCGTTCATCATCACTCCCTGTCGAATAGCGGTTTGTTGGCGCCAACCTGATCGGGCGCGGCGCTGCCGTCAAGGCGAGGCGGCATTTTGCCCTGACTTCGCAACAGTCGTGCTGCGCTGTGTCATTTCAAAGGAAATAAAATCGCGAAACGCACCGTCAGGCGGTGTCGTTCTTGTCCTTGTTATTTTGCTGCGCAACGCGATCGGCCGCAGCGGTGCTACCACCGCCAAGGCTGCTGCGATTCAGCGACAGCCGCATGCCCTGGGTGGGGATCGGCGCGCGCTTGGAGCTGAGCGTGCGCGAATTGACACCCATCCACTGGATCTCCGACGACAGTCGGCCATATTCGATCTTGGGGCAGCGGTTCATCACCACCTTGATGCCTGCGGATTCAAGTTTGGCGGCGGCCTCATCATGGCGCACGCCAAGCTGCATCCAGACCACCTTGGGCAGCGGATCGAGCGTCAGTATGATGTCGACGATCGGCATGACATGCTCGGCGCTGCGGAAGATGTCGATCATGTCGACCGGGCGACCGATCTCCTGCAGCGAGGCGACGAACGGCTTGCCCAGTAGGCTCTTGCCGACCTGGCCGGGATTGATCGGGATCATGTCGTAGCCGCGTTCGGCGAGATACTTGAATACGAAATAGCTCGGCCGCACGTTTTGCGGGGAGGCGCCAACCATCGCGACGGTTTTGACGGTGTTGAGGATCTCGCGGATATAGGCGTCGTTGTAGCTGTCGTGGTTCATTTCAATTACCGGTCTTCCCACTTCGGCTCGCGCTTCGCGATGAACGCGCCGATGCCTTCCTCGGCATCGCGGGCCATCATATTCTCGGTCATCACTTCAGCGGCGAAGCGATAGGCGTCTGCGAGGTTCATCTCGGCCTGGCGATAGAAGGCTTCCTTGCCGATCTTGACCGTATGCGCCGACTTGCGCGCAACTTGCTCTGCCAGCGTGATCGCTGCATCGCGTTCGGTGCCGGCAGGCACCACGCGGTTAACCAGGCCGATCTCGCGGGCGCGGGTGGCGGAGATGGGCTCGCCGGTGAGCAGCATTTCCATCGCCTGCTTGCGCGGCACGTTGCGCGACAGCGCCACCATCGGCGTCGAACAGAACAGGCCGATATCGATGCCGGGCGTCGCAAATTTTGCGTGTTCGGAGGCGATAGCGAGATCGCAGCTCGCGACCAACTGACAGCCCGCGGCAGTGGCGACGCCGTGCACCGCTGCGATCACCGGCTTCGGCAGACGCACGATGGCCTGCATCATGGCGCTGCAGATCGTCATCATATGCGCGAAATAGGCGCGGCCGCGATCGGTGTCTGTACGTCGCGCGGTAAGTTCTTTCAGGTCGTGTCCGGCGGAGAAGACCGAGCCGTTGGCGGCGATCACCACGGCGCGCACGGTCTTGTCGCCGGCCAGGTCATCGAGGGCGGCGTGCAATTCGCCGATCAGTCCTTCGGAGAGACTGTTGCGGGCGGCCGGACGATTCAGCGTCAACACGCCGATGCTGCCGACCGTTTCACGCAGAAGAATGGATGGCCGCGCTGTTTCCGCGCGTGCTGGTTGAACCATGACTTGAGATTCCATCGCTGGGCAGGACCGTCACCATATTGTAACAGGACGGCACAAGCGAGAGCAGGGTAGAGACATGGCGACTGCGAAAATGAGCGTGGCTGAACTCGAGGCGTTTCTGAAGCGCGAGTTCCCGCAGGCCTTTGGTGCCGGCGATATCGCGATTGAAAGCGCTGATGGTACCACTTGCCTGCTGCGCCAGACCTATGGCGAACGCATGCTGCGGCCGGGCGGTACGGTATCGGGGCCGACACTGATGGCCCTGGCCGATTTTGCCATGTACGTCGTGCTGCTGTCGGCCATCGGTCCGGTCGGTCTCGCGGTGACCACCAGCCTGAACATCAATTTCCTGCGCAAGGGCCTGCCGGGGCAGGATGTGCTGGCAGCCGCCAAGCTGCTGAAGCTCGGAAAACGCCTCGCGGTGGGTGAAGTGACCCTGTTGTCAGGCACTTCGGCCGATCCGATCGCCCATGTAACGTCGACCTATTCCATTCCGAACGTTGGGTAATTCCAAGGGTATTATAGAACCATAATTATAACGTAATGATTTAACTGGTGAATTCAGTCATATTTGGCATTGACGGAATCCGGTTCTCTATCTAGAAACGCGCTCAGTTCGGCGGATCACCGCCGATATCCCCTTTTCATGGATATTCACAATGAAGACGTTTTCGGCAAAGCCCGCCGAGATCACGAAGAAGTGGATCGTCATCGACGCCACTGGTCTCGTGGTGGGCCGGCTGGCCACGCTGGTCGCAATGCGGCTGCGCGGCAAGCACCTCCCGACCTACACCCCGCATGTCGATTGCGGCGACCATGTCATCATCGTCAACGCGGACAAGGTGGTTTTCACCGGCCGCAAGCGTGAAGACAAGGTCTACTATCACCACACCGGCTTCATCGGCGGCATCAAGGAGCGCACTGCAAAGTCGATCCTCGAAGGTCGTTTCCCGGAGCGCGTTGTCGAGAAGGCCGTTGAGCGCATGATCCCGCGTGGCCCGCTCGGTCGCGTCCAGTTCGGCAATCTGCGTGTTTATGCCGGTGCAGAGCACCCGCACGAGGCCCAGCAACCAGAAGCATTCGACGTTGGCGCGTTGAACCGCAAGAACAAGAGGGTCGCATAATGTCGGATACCATGCAGTCTCTCGACCAGCTGGCGTCACTGAAGGTGTCGGCTCCTGATGCGCCGAAGTATGTGAAGAAGATCGACAAGCAGGGCCGCGCCTATGCGACCGGCAAGCGTAAGGACGCTGTCGCCCGCGTCTGGATCAAGCCGGGCGCCGGCAAGGTCGTGGTCAACACCCGTGAAGTCGAAGTGTACTTCGCGCGTCCGGTGCTGCGCATGCTCATCCAGCAGCCGCTGGTCGCTGCGGCCCGCGCTGGCCAGTACGACGTGATCTGTACCGTTGCCGGTGGTGGTCTGTCGGGCCAGGCCGGTGCCGTGCGTCACGGCATCTCCAAGGCTCTGACCTGCTTCGAGCCTGATCTGCGCGGCGTCCTCAAGAAGGGCGGCTTCCTGACCCGTGACTCGCGTGTCGTCGAGCGCAAGAAGTACGGCAAGGCGAAAGCCCGCAAGTCCTTCCAGTTCTCGAAGCGCTAATTTCTGCTTCGATAAAATTTGCTGCAAATGCGGTGAATACAATTTTGAAAAGGGCGCCTTCGGGCGCCCTTTTTGCGTTCCGGTACATTCCGGATACCGACAGATTGATGCAGTTTTTCGTGAAAACTTGTGCGGGCGCGCAAACGGATTTCCAATCGGTACACTCGTATGTTCGATGATGGCGAAGAGGCCAGTCCGAATCATGATGGTTTGGAAATCTCGCAACAATTGCCGGTGCTCAAATATGTCGCTCGATTCTTCCACGCTCTATTTGGTGGCAACCCTGGTTGCGGCGATGTTGGGCGGGATGCTGCTGTTCTTCGGACGACAGGAAAAGATCGCGGCCCTCAACTGGTGGGGGCTGGCTTACCTGCTCGGCGCCGTATCGGTCGCATTGTGGACACTTGCCGCGTCGCTCCTGGGTGACGTGCTGTCTTTGGCATTCAATGCCGTGGGCTTCGTGGCCTGCGGCATGGTGTGGAACGCTGCGCGCGTGTTCCATGGCCGTAGCCCGAGCTGGGCTGGCCTGTTTCTCGGCGCCATCGCCTGGATCGCGGTCATCTTCGCCCTGCCGGCTGAGGCCGCGTCGCTGCGCATGACCATCGGCGCCGGCATCGTCGCGCTTTATGCGATGTTGACGGCCCATGAATTGTGGAACGAGCGCCGCAAGGCGGTGCAACGGCGCTGGCCGACCATTTTGGTGCCGATGCTGCATGGTTTCGTGCTGATGCTGCCGATCCTGCTCGGCGACCTGCTGCATGGCGATCATAGCAATTTCGGCAGCAGCATCTGGGTCACGGCCTTTGCCATCGAGCTCGTGCTCTATGCGGTCGGCACGGTGTTCCTGATCTTCATGCTGGTGTCCGAGCGCGCGGTCACGGCGCACAAGGTCGCGGCATCCTGCGATCCGCTCACCGGCCTGTTCAACCGCCGCGGCTTCTCCGAGGCGACGGCGCGGATGATCGAGCGCGAGGCGAAAGCCGGCCGCCCGGTCACAGTGATGATCTTCGACATCGATCACTTCAAGTCGATCAATGATCGCTTCGGCCATCCCGCCGGCGACGAGGTGCTGAAACTGTTCGCCACGGTCATCACGCATACGCTGCGGATTACCGATCTGTCGGGCCGCATCGGCGGCGAGGAGTTTGCGGCGATGTTGCCCTGCAGCCTGGACGAGGCGATGCAGGCGGCCGAGCGCGTGCGCGAGGCGTTTGCGACCTGCGGCATCCAGGTCGACGAGGCGCCGGTCGCGACCACCGTGAGTATCGGTGTGGCCGGCGGACCGGCCGGCACTGAACTCGACGTCCTGCTGGCTGCCGCGGACACTGCGCTCTACCAGGCCAAGCGCAGCGGCCGTAACCGCGTGCAGGCGGCGGAAGAAGAACCGCTGTCGCTGGAGCAGGGGCGCCGCGCTGCGGCGATCGGGCAAGCGGCGAAGCCGAGCGTCGTGCGGGCCGCGGTCACGATGACGGCAAGCGGCGCGCGATAAAGGATCCGTTTACCATTCGATCCCTATGGTCATCGCATGATGACCTCGTCTGACTCGACCTCCAATACTGCTTTGATGTCGCTCGAAGCGGCCGCTGCCTCGGCCCGTGCCGGCTTTGCCTGCATGTTTTCGAGCTCGGACGAATACGAGACCGCGCTGATCACCGAGCGTCGTGCGCAGGGGCGCTACGGCGCGCAGCACAGCAAACTGCCGGTCGTCGCTTTCATCGGCTGCTGCGTCATGGTCGCCGGCACGGTTCTGCTGTTCGCCTGATCACTTTTCGGCGGCTCCTTCACCGAACCCCGACTTTGCGGTAAAGACACCGACCGCAAAACAAAGGGTCGGGAAACCATGATCACTGAAATCGCACAGATCGACGTCAAGCCGGGCACCGAGAAGGATTTCGAGGCGGCCGTCGCCAAGGCGAAGCCGCTGTTCCTCCGCGCCAAGGGTGGCAAGGGTTTTGAGCTGCACAAGTCGGTCGAGATGCCCTCGCGCTACCGTCTCGTCGCCAAGTGGGAAACCCTCGAAAACCACACCGTCGATTTCCGTGGTTCGCCCGATTTCGCCGAATGGCGCGCGCTGGTCGGCCCGTATTTCGAAACGCCGCCTTATGTCGAGCACACCGAGACTGTGCTGACCACCTGAGTTCGATCAGTAGGTAAGGCGGATTAGCCAACGGGTCGCGCGAAACGCGCCCGATGATAAACTCCGCGTAGTCCGCCTTACGCCGCCATCGCCTTATCCTGCGCAGAGGCTTCGTCCTCTTCGCGCATGAAGTCGATGACGACCTTGACGATCGCCAGCACCGGCAGCGCCAGTGCGAGGCCCCAGACGCCGAACACCACGCCGAGCAGGATCTGGAACGCGAACAGCGTGGCGGGCGGAATGTCCAGCGCCTGCCGCTGCAGGATCGGGGTCAGGATGTAGCTCTCCAACGCATGCACGCCCATGAACAGCGCGAAGGCTGACGCGGCGGCGACCCAGCCCGAGGCGAGGCTGGCGAGCACGACGATCAACCCGCCGAGCAGGGCGCCAACGGTGGGAATGAAGGCGAGCAGGCCGGCCTGAACGCCGAGAATGAAGGCGCTGGGAATCCCGATCAGCTTCAGCCCGATCCAGGTAATGGCGCCGACCACCACCATGGTGAGCATCTGCGCGATCAGCCAGCGCTGCAGCGTGTCGCTGATGCGATCGACGATGACCGTCATCGGCGCGCGATGCTTCGCCGGCGTGAGATGCAACAGCCCTTTGCGATAGACGCTGGGCTGTGCGGCAAAGGACAGGCCCAGAAACAGCACGATGAAGAAGTTGCCGACCGCGCCGACGGTGCCGAGCAGGATCTTCAGTGTCTGGCTGACAATGGCGCCGCCTGATGATGCGATGGTGCCGGCGCTCGGCAGGCCACTACCCGACTTCGGCGTTGAGGTGGCGGGCGACGTGCCGGGCTCGGCGGGCGTATCCGACGTGATGCTGTTGAAATCGAAATAGCTGGTGTCGACGCCGTGCTGCTCAAGATAGGTCTTTACGTTGACGACCTGTGACTTGAGGGTGCCGGACAGCGTCTTGGCCTGATTGGCGATGGTCGACCCGCCCAGATACATCACGCCCACCAGCATCGCGGCGAGCACAATGCAGATCATGACGAGCCGCATTGGATGCGGGCCGCCCATGAAGCGCCCGGATAATTCCGTCAGCGCATTGAGCGCCACGCCGAGCAGGATGCCTGCGAAGATCAGGAATAGCGTTCCCGAGAAGTACCAGGCGAAGCCTATGAGGATCGCGAAGGACACCGTGGCGATGCCGCCCGCCGTGATCGCCCAGGTCAGGTCGCTGCGCGTCTGGACATTGGCTTCTGCGGGCACGGTGGATCCTCTGCATCGATTGGACTTTCACTGTTCCGTCAATTGCATCGGGGATCAAGACATATCGCCGCTTTGACGTCTCCGTCGCGATCGTGCATGGCCGATGGGGGAGGCCAATAGTAATGAACATGCTGAAATGGGTCGGTCCGCTCGGACTGCTCGCTGCCTTGGTGATCGGCGATCAGATCCGGATCAACCGGCCCGCGCACAAATATCGGCTGACCATGGAGATCGAAACGCCGGATGGCCTGAAGTCGGCCTCGAATGTCGTCTCCGTGCATCCCTATCGGGGCTACCAACCTGCCGGCAAGGTGACGTCACGGGGCGATGCCGTGGTCGTCGATCTCGGCGGCGGCAGGAATCTTGCCGCGCTGATGTTGCATGACGACAAGGGGAGCGCCGATTTCGACGGCGCCAATTTCGTGGCGATGCGCGCCTATCAGGCGGCGGGGCGCAAGATCGCCTTTCGCGACGTCAGCAGCCAGACCGGCGCCGTGCCGGTCACCGGCGAATTGATGCCGGTGCTGGCCAGTTTCACAGACCCCCGGGATGCATCGACGGCGCGGCGGCTGCAACCGGATGATCTGTCGCCCCTCGGCCCTGGCACGCGGCTGCGCGGCGTCACGGTGGAGGCGGTGCCGAATGGTCTGTGGCCGATCGATTTCGGCGGGGGTCTCGGCGAACCCGTCACGCGCGGTGTCACCGCGAAATTGCCGTGGGCCGCCAGCGAAGGGGAGGCAGCCAGGGCGCTTGCGGCGATCGGCTTCCCGAACGCGCCTGAACCGGCGATGGCTCTCGCCCGGAAATAGCCGCCAGGAGAGGCGCAACGAAAAAGGCGCCCCGTTGCCGGAGCGCCTCAATCGTTTCGATGTAATTCCGGAGGGAATTACAGCGAGTAGTACATGTCGAATTCGACCGGGTGCGGCGTCATTTCGTAACGCATCACTTCGGTCATCTTCAGCTCGATATAGCTGTCGATGAAGTCGTCATCGAATACGCCGCCGTTCTTGAGGAAGCCGCGGTCCTTGTCGAGGTTCTCAAGGGCTTCGCGGAGCGAACCGCACACCGTCGGGATCGACTTCAGCTCTTCCTTCGGCAGATCGTAGAGGTCCTTGTCCATGGCCGGACCCGGATCGATCTTGTTCTTGATGCCGTCGAGACCGGCCATCAGCATCGCGGCGAAAGCGAGATACGGATTGGCCATCGGATCCGGGAAGCGGACTTCGACGCGCTTGGCCTTCGGGTTGGTGGTGTAGGGGATACGGCAGGAGGCCGAACGGTTGCGCGCGGAGTAGGCGAGCAGCACCGGGGCTTCGTAGCCGGGGACCAGACGCTTGTAGGAGTTGGTCGACGGATTGGTGAAGGCGTTAATCGCCTTGGCGTGCTTGATGATGCCGCCGATGTAGTGGAGGCAGGTCTCGGAGAGATCGGCATACTTGTTGCCGGCGAAGGTCGGCTTGCCGTCCTTCCAGATCGACTGGTGCACATGCATGCCCGAGCCGTTGTCGCCGAAGACCGGCTTCGGCATGAAAGTGGCGGTCTTGCCGTAGATGTGCGCGACCTGATGGATGCAATACTTATAGATCTGCATCTGGTCGGCCATGTAGGTCAGCGTGTCGAACTTCATACCGAGTTCGTGCTGGGCGGACGCCACTTCGTGGTGATGCTTCTCGACCTTGACGCCCATGCGCGCCATCGCGCCGAGCATTTCCGAGCGCATGTCCTGCACCGAGTCCTGCGGTGGGACGGGGAAGTAACCGCCCTTGGTGCGGATGCGGTGGCCGAGATTGCCGCCTTCATATTCGGTGCCGGAGTTGGTCGGCAATTCGGACGAGTCGAGCTTGAAGCCGGTGTTGTAGGGGTCGCTCGAGAAGCGGACGTCGTCGAACACGAAGAATTCGGCTTCCGGACCGACGAACACGGTGTCGCCGATGCCCATGGACTTGACCATGGCTTCGGCCTTCTTGGCGATGCCGCGCGGGTCGCGGTTATAGGGCTCGCCGGTGGAGGGCTCGAGAATGTCGCAGGTGATGACCATGGTGGTCTCTGCGAAGAACGGATCGATCGTCGCCGTTGCCGGATCCAGCATCAGCATCATGTCGGACTCGTTGATCGCCTTCCAGCCGGCGATCGAGGAACCGTCGAACATGGTGCCTTCGGCAAACATTTCTTCATCGACCATCGAGACGTCGAAGGTCACGTGCTGCCACTTGCCGCGGGGATCGGTGAAACGCAGGTCGACGTATTTGACGTCATTGTCCTTGATGGACTGCAGGACTTCTTTGGCGGTCGTCATGGGGCTCCCTACCTTTAATTTGCGGGCCGATTTCCGGGACGTAACAATCTGTCGTGACGATCAGGTCACAACGGCATGTTTTCAACAAGACAAACCGTCAACACAGAAGGCTGCCGAAGCAGCCCTTTTGGTGACGCCTTGAAGCGTTGAATGTCGGATAGCACCCGGCTTGGAGAGCGTCCAGTCCGTCAGATCGCGTCGAGTCCGGACTCGCCGGTACGGATGCGCACGGCTTCCTCGATGTTCGACACAAAGATCTTGCCGTCACCAATGCGGCCGGTTTGTGCGGCGCGACGGATGGCATCGATCGCCTTTTCGACGAGGTCGTCGCCAATCACGATCTCGATCTTCACCTTGGGTAGAAAGTCGACGATGTATTCAGCGCCACGATAAAGTTCGGCGTGGCCCTTCTGACGGCCGAAGCCCTTGGCTTCCGTGACGGTAATGCCTTGCAACCCGACTTCCTGAAGAGCCTCTTTCACCTCGTCCAGCTTGAAGGGCTTGATGATGGCTTCGATCTTTTTCACTGAACGTCTCCCCGGCACTTCCAATCAGGCCGCAAGTTATTTGCCTCAAGTAGCTTTGACCATTGCGCGTTGTGCGCACACTGTTCGATACCCAATTTCGGGCGTTATTACGCTGCCGCCACGCCGCACAGACGAAATCTCGCCCGATGCGGTAGACGGTCGGCCACCCCTGTCTCTTGAACAGGTGTCTTTCAACATTTGCCGGTGAGCGCGACGGACCCGAAGCTGGCTTCCCTAAAAGCAGGGTCCGTGCCAAGTTCGCTCCTCGGCTATTTTTGAAGCATTATCAGGTTATTACATCGCACCTGACGAGGTTCGCATCAAGAGTATTCGACTACTTTTGCCTACATAGTGATCAAGATGATCGCGTGATGTGCAGTTTTACTCTGCTGCGTTCGCGTGTGACGCGAGTGCCTTCTAAAAAGGCGTAGTGAGAAGCGAGATGGATATTCTAACGACCGACGAGATGGCGCGCGCTGATCAACTCACGATTGCGGCGGGCACGCCAGGCTTCAAACTCATGCGCGCCGCCGGACGGGCGGTCGCGGATGTGGCGGGCGAGCTGGCCGAGGAGGGAGCGATCCTGGTCGTTGCCGGTCGTGGCAACAATGGCGGCGATGGCTTCGTCGCGGCGGCCGAGCTCGCGGCGCAGGGGCGTGACGTTTCAGTGATCGTGCTCTGCGACCGGGCAACGCTGAAGGGCGATGCGGCGCTGGCTGCCAAGGGATGGAAGGGTGAGGTGCTGCCCTGTGATCCCTCCTTGATCGGGCAGCCGGCTTTGATCATCGATGCGTTGTTCGGCGCCGGGCTCAATCGTCCGGTCAAGGGCGATCCACTGATCATGATCGACGCCATCAATGCGGCCGGCGTGCCCGTGCTGGCTGTCGACCTGCCGAGCGGTATCAACGGCGATTCAGGGGCCGTGATGGGCGGCGCTATCAGGGCGACCGAGACCGTGACATTCTTCAGGCCCAAGCCGGGCCATCTGCTGGTGCCGGGCCGGGTGCATTGTGGCCGGCTGCGGGTGATCGACATCGGCATCGACGAGGATGTGCTGGCGGAAATCCGCCCGCAGACCTTCGAGAACAATCCGGACCTGTGGGCCGACGCGTTTCCGGTGCCGAAAATCAACAGCCACAAATTCTCGCGCGGCCATGTCGTGGTTGTCTCCGGCGACATCGCCGCCACCGGCGCCGCCCGGCTGTCGGCCCGCGCGGCGCTGCGCGGCGGGGCCGGGCTGGTGACGGTGGCGTCGCCGCGCGATGCGCTGGCGATCAATGCCGCCGCGCTGACTGCGGTGATGGTGCGGCCGGTGGATACGTCGGCAGAGTTCGCCGCGCTGATCGGCGGCAAGGTGTCAGCCTGCGTGATCGGGCCGGGGGCCGGTGTTGGCGAACGGACGCGCATGTTCGTCGAGGCCATCCTGGCCACGAAGCGGCATACGGTGCTCGACGCGGATGCGCTGACCAGCTTCGCGGAGGCGCCCGAACGGCTGTTCGATCTGATCAAGGCCAGCCCGGAATCCGGCGTCGTGTTGACGCCTCATGAAGGTGAATTTTCACGCATCTTCAGTAAGGTGGAGGTGGAATATCCAGCGTTATCTAAACTGGAGCGGGTTCGTCTGGCGGCGCAGAAGTCAGGTGCTATCGTGCTATTGAAGGGGCCGGATACGGTCGTGGCGTCGCCGGATGGCCGGGCTGCCGTATCAGCCAATGCGCCGCCATGGCTGGCGACTGCCGGTTCCGGCGATGTGCTGGCCGGCATTATCGGCGCGCTGCTGGCGCAAGGCGTTCCGGCCTATGAGGCCGCCTGTATCGGCGTCTGGATGCATGGCGAGGCGGGCAGCGAAGCCGGCCCCGGATTGATCGCCGAGGATCTGACCGAGGTGCTGCCGGCGGTGTTCCGTCGGCTCTATGACCAGCTCGGTATCCAGTACTGAGAAGGCCTAGTCGACGCCGTACCAGCGGACCTGCCGCGGGGCGGCCCAGTCAGCGACGAAGGCCTCCATCAGCCAGCGCCCGACATTGTTGGCGGCAAAGGCGATGCGCTGGGTCTGGCCGACGTCCAGCGCCAGGGTGTCGAGCCAGAATGGCTTCCAGCCGTCATCGAGCCTGTCGAGCAGGCGGACGTGATGGCCGTGGATCTGGAATACCATCGGGCTGGTGGCCCGGTTGGTCAGCGCAAGCACCACGGTGCGGCCGGGCTTGGTCCGGAATGCCGGCGGCGTGCTGGCGGACAGATCGACCGGCTTCAGCCATTCGGGACTGACGGCGCTCAGGGCCATATCGACGCGCAGCGCGCCCTTGAGATCGAGCTGAGCGGGCAAACCGTTGGAGGGCAGCGGCGCGGCGGCCGGCAGGGGTGTGGCCCGTAGCGGCGGATCGTTGGACACTTTGATCTGGCCGATCGGCCGGGCTGACTTGCCGTCATGGAGCAGGATCGCCGAGGTCGATCCCGCCGGCCTGACGGCGTCGAGGAAGACGTCGACCCGGGTTCCGGGCGCCAGCACCACCTGATTATTACGGGCAGGGAATGGCTCCGAGGGCTGGCCGTCGATGGCCATCACGCGGACCTCGTGATCGTCGAATTTCATAGCAACCACATTGCGTTGGCAGCCATTGATGAGACGGAGCCTGAGCCGTTCATTGACCCGGGCCGACAGCTCCAGCGTGGATTTCCGGTTGATCAGGAACAGTGCGGCCGCGTCTTTCGGATCGGTGCCGGGGGCGAGCAGACCGCCGTCTGGCTTGAGGCGGAAGTCCTCGATCAGCAGCACCTCGTCGCGGTCAACCTCGATCGGATCGCTCTCCTGGACGACGACGCTGCGGACCTGCGACGGCAGCGCCTGGCCGTCGCTAAGCAGGCGCATATCCAGATACGACGTCCCGGCACTGCGCAGATGCAGTTTGAACGCGTCCCTGGCCCCGGCTGCGACCGGCTTGCGGTCGAGCAGCGGCGCAATCCCCGTCACGCCGTTAATGCCCCGGCAGTTCAGGGCGATAGGGACAGGCAGCTGATTGGCGAGTTGAACTGTGATCTCGTCGTCGCGGTTGAAGCGCAGCGGACCCTTCTGGGCCGAGTGGAGCGTCCACGCCTCAGTGGAGGCGCCGGGCTTCACCGGGAAGGGACCGGCCTTTGCCTGCAGTCCCAGCGCGGCGACGGCTTGCGCGAGGCTGATCCGGGGCAGAATCGGGGCGATCATCGCGCTCCCGGCGCCTGCAAGCAGGGTCCGGCGCGTGAGGGAGAGACAACGGTTCGTCATGCCCAAATCCCGACCATTTTGCCGCGCCAAAGTCCAGTTGCCGGGGCTGCGGCAAGTAAGCTGCTATGTGACCATTTTTTTGCTGCGAACCACGGTCCCCATGTTATAAGCCCGCCGCTCGCGACATCGCGGCCGGACATGATGTTTTTCGCGGGCGTGGCGGAATTGGTAGACGCGCTGGATTTAGGTTCCAGTGACGAAAGTTGTGGGGGTTCGAGTCCCTCCGCCCGCACCAAGCGCACATAGCGTTTGACCATGACGATTTTCGGACGTGTTTCCGCAAGGTTGGCCTTGCAGAGACAGTTCGCACCACCGGCGCAGGCTCTGGCCTGATGCCGCACAGATTTACAATGTCCGGGCCATTGGGCCGGACCAAGCGGGAAGAAGATTGACGCCATGCAGGTGAATGAAACCCTCTCCGAGGGATTGAAGCGCGAGTTCTCGGTCAACGTGCCGGCTGCCGACATCGAAGCCAAGGTCGATGCGCGCCTCGATGACATGAAGGGCAAGGTCAAGCTCAACGGCTTCCGCCCGGGCAAGGTTCCCGTCGGTCACCTGAAGCGTCTCTATGGTCGCTCGGTTGCCGCCGAGACCGTCGATGAATTGATCCGCGACACCAACACGCAGATCTTCACCGAGCGTGGCTTCAAGCTCGCCTCCGAGCCGAAGATCACGATGCCGACCGAGCAGAAGGAAGTCGAAGACATCCTGTCGGGCAAGTCGGACCTCAATTACACCGTCGCCATCGAAGTCGTGCCGCCGATCGCGCTCGCCGACTTCAAGAGCTTCACCGTCGAGAAGCCGGTGGCCGAAGTGACCGATGCGGACGTCGATGAAGCCATCAAGCGCGTCGCCGACCAGAACCGTTCCTTCACCGAGAAGACCGGCAAGGCCGAGTCGGGCGACCGCGTGACGGTCAACTTCAAGGGCACCATCGATGGCGTCGCCTTCGAGGGCGGCACCGGCGAGGAGATCCCGGTTGCGATCGGCTCCAACACCTTCATCCCGGGCTTCGAGGACCAGCTGATCGGCATCGCCGCCGGCGAGACCCGTACCCTCAAGGTGTCGTTCCCGGTCAACTATGCGAGCGAGACGCTGGCCGGTAAGGCTGCCGAGTTCGAGACCACCGCGGCCAAGGTGGAATCGCCGGTCGACACCGTGATCGACGACGAGTTCGCCAAGACCCTCGGCCTCGAGTCCCTCGACAAGCTGAAGGAAGCCGCACGCGAGCGTCTGGTTGCCGAATTCGCCGGTGCGACCCGCCAGCGCGTCAAGCGCCTGCTGCTCGACCGTCTCGACGAGACCCACAAGTTCGATGCGCCTCCGTCGCTGGTCGACGAAGAGTTCAAGCTGATGTGGAATTCGATCCAGCAGGAGATGGCATCGTCGGGCAAGACCTTCGCCGATGAGGACACCACCGAAGAAGCCGCTCAGGAAGAGTACCGCAAGATCGCCGATCGCCGCGTGCGCCTCGGTCTCGTGCTCTCGGAGATCGGCGAGAAGAACAAGATCACCGTCAGCGATGACGAGGTCAGCCGCGCCGTGATCGAGCGCGCCCGTTCGATGCCAGGCCGCGAGAAGGAAGTGTGGGACTTTTACCGCAGCAATCCCAACGCGCTGGCCCAGCTTCGTGCACCGATCTACGAGGACAAGGTCGTCGACTTCATTCTCGAACTGGCCAATGTGACCGAGAAGAAGGTGTCCAAGGACGACCTCTACAAGGACGAGGATGAGAAGACTGCGGCCTGAGCCGCAGCTTCTTAGAAGACGTTAAAAGAAACGCCGGCCGGGTCCTCCAGCCGGCGTTTTGACGTTAAGGATACCGCCCGAAACAGGTTCCAAAAGGGCTCCAGCGCTTTGCGGTGGCCGTCCGAATCGGCTTGAACTGAGGTTGAGGGCGGCATGTGGACCGGTGGTCTTGTTGCTGCTCGATTGGTCCATATCTGTGGGCTCTGTTTGTTGTTCCTGCATCACGGGACGTTCGTCCTCTCCCGGCAAACCGTAACCGGTTCCAGTCTTGCCGATGGACGTGTGTCTCCTCCAACCTTTCGGGTGATCAATGCGCGATCCGGTAGAAACCTACATGAACCTCGTCCCGATGGTGGTCGAACAGACCAACCGCGGTGAACGGGCTTACGATATCTTTTCGCGCCTTCTGAAGGAGCGCATCATCTTCGTGACCGGTCCGGTCGAGGATGGCATGTCGACGCTGACCGTTGCCCAGCTTCTGTTTCTCGAAGCCGAGAATCCGAAGAAGGAAATCTCGATGTACATCAACTCGCCCGGTGGCGTGGTGACGTCGGGCCTCGCAATCTACGACACGATGCAGTTCATTCGTCCGCCGGTGTCGACGCTGTGCGTCGGTCAGGCCGCGTCGATGGGCTCGCTGTTGCTGACGGCTGGCGCAAAGGACATGCGCTTCGCGCTGCCGAACGCCCGCATCATGGTTCATCAGCCGTCAGGCGGCTTCCAGGGGCAGGCCACCGACATCCTGATTCATGCCAAGGAAGTCGAGAGCCTGAAGCGCCGGCTCAACGAGATCTATGTGAAGCACACGGGACGTGCTTACGAGGACATTCACAACGCGCTCGAGCGCGATAACTTCATGACGGCGGATCAGGCGAAGGATTTCGGGCTGATCGACAAGGTCATCGACAAGCGCGCTGAAGAATCGACCCCGGCGAAGCCGGCCTAAACGACGCCGTTTCGGCGAACATATCGAGACCGAGACAGACGGCGCCCGCGCGCCGCCTGTCCCAAGCCAGCCATATCGATCAAGTTATTCCCGAATTGGTACTATGTGCCGACGCCAGCAGATGCGAGAGTTCCGCTTTCGTGCTGGTCGGGTGGTGTCATTCACGCAACGTTCCCCAATTTTCGGGGTTCTCCCGCGCAAATGCCGCAAATCACGCTATTGTCACGCTCCAGGCGATGGAGCCGATTAGCGAATTCTTGATCATCGGCTGTCAGCATGGTTCGCTGATGCGGATCGGTTAGTATCGCGGGGATTCGAGTGAGCCGTGATTCGAGCGGCATTCTGGAACGAGGTCTTTTTTGGTACGGATTTTGCTCTATCTACGGGATATGTCCCGTAACTGGGCGACCGGCAGACAAAGATCGAACGGCGGACGGAGATAGGAATGAGTAAGGTCGGTACCAGCGACTCCAAGAACACGCTGTATTGTTCGTTCTGCGGCAAGAGCCAGCACGAAGTTCGCAAACTGATCGCGGGTCCTACCGTCTTCATCTGCGACGAATGCGTTGAACTCTGCATGGACATCATCCGCGAGGAGAACAAGTCTTCGCTGGTCAAGTCGCGCGACGGCATTCCGACGCCGAAGGAAATCTGCAAGGTGCTCGATGACTATGTCATCGGTCAGTTCCATGCGAAGAAGGTTCTCTCGGTCGCGGTGCATAACCACTACAAGCGCCTCAACCACCAGACCAAGCACAACGACGTCGAACTCGCGAAGTCGAACATCCTGCTGATCGGTCCGACCGGTTCGGGCAAGACGCTGCTCGCGCAGACGCTTGCGCGCATTCTGGATGTGCCGTTCACGATGGCCGATGCGACGACGCTGACCGAAGCCGGTTATGTCGGTGAGGACGTCGAGAACATCATCCTGAAGCTGCTGCAGGCGGCCGACTACAATGTCGAGCGTGCGCAGCGCGGCATCGTCTATATCGACGAAATCGACAAGATCTCGCGCAAGTCGGACAATCCGTCGATCACCCGTGACGTGTCGGGTGAGGGCGTGCAGCAGGCTCTGCTGAAGATCATGGAAGGCACCGTGGCCTCCGTGCCTCCGCAGGGCGGCCGCAAGCATCCGCAGCAGGAATTCCTGCAGGTGGATACGACGAACATCCTGTTCATCTGCGGCGGTGCGTTCTCGGGGCTCGAGAAGATCATCTCGTCGCGTGGACGGACCACCTCGATCGGCTTCGCCGCTCAGGTTCTCGCGCCGGAAGATCGCCGCACCGGTGAAATCTTCCGCCATGTCGAGCCGGAAGATCTGCTGAAGTACGGCCTGATCCCCGAATTCGTCGGCCGTCTGCCAGTGGTCGCGACACTCGAGGATCTCGACGAGACCTCGCTGAAGAAGATTCTGATCGAGCCGAAGAACGCGCTGGTCAAGCAGTACCAGCGCCTGTTCGAGATGGAGAACATCGAGCTGACCTTCGCCGACGAGGCGCTGGGTGCGGTGGCCCGCCGGGCTATCGAACGCAAGACCGGTGCACGTGGTCTGCGGTCGATCCTGGAGAGCATTCTGCTCGAAACCATGTTCGATCTGCCCGGTCTGGAAGGTGTCGAGGAAGTCGTCATCTCCAAGGAGGTTGTGGATGGGACGGCTCGCCCGCTCTACATCTACGCCGACCGTTCGGACCGGACCGCCGAGAGCAGCGCAAGCGCCTGATCCACGCGGCTTTCGGGCCCATCGACTTAAGTTCAATAGGCGGCTGCCGGTGATCGGCAGCCGCCTATTTTATTGCTGCTACGCTCTGTAAACCGCCCTTGTTCATGGGTATTTCCGCGACTTGACACCCCCCCGGCCCATAGCCACCTAATGCTCTCGGCGAACACAAAATCTCCCTCAAGATTCGCCATAACGATCCGGACACGTAGAGCCTGAGACGGCCGAGCAAAGACGGAAAATCGGCACCTTGTGCGGTTGCGCCATCGGGCGGACTGCTTGCAAGGGGGCACAGCAAAAGGAATGGGCCATGACTGCCTCCAAACCCCGGCCAACCATTGTTCACGGCGAAAGCCACTCCTATCCGGTGTTGCCGTTGCGCGACATCGTCGTCTTCCCGCACATGATCGTGCCTCTCTTCGTCGGCCGCGAGAAATCGATCCGCGCGCTCGAAGAGGTGATGAAGAACGATGCGCTCATCATGCTCGCCACGCAGAAGAATGCGTCGGACGATGATCCATCGCCGGACTCGATTTACGAGATCGGTACGCTCGCCAGCGTGCTGCAGCTTTTGAAGCTTCCCGACGGCACCGTGAAGGTGCTGGTGGAAGGGCTCGAGCGCGCCAAGGTCGAGAAGTATTCCGATCGCACCGAATATTACGAAGCGACGGCAGTCGCGCTGGCCGACACCGATGCGAAGAGCGTCGAGGCGGAAGCACTGTCGCGTTCGGTTGTCTCGGACTTCGAGAGCTATGTGAAGCTCAACAAGAAGATCTCCGCCGAAGTCGTCGGCGTCGTGCAGGCGATCACTGACTTCGCCAAGCTCGGCGACACCGTTGCGTCGCATCTCGCCGTCAAGATCGCGGATCGCCAGGGCATCCTGGAAACGCTGTCCGTCACCGCGCGCCTGGAGAAGGTGCTCGGCCTGATGGAGAGCGAGATCTCGGTGCTGCAGGTCGAGAAGCGCATCCGCTCGCGTGTCAAGCGCCAGATGGAGAAGACCCAGCGCGAGTACTATCTCAACGAGCAGATGAAGGCGATCCAGAAGGAACTCGGCGACGACGAAGGTCGTGACGAGCTGGCCGACATCGAAGAGAAGATCGCCAAGACCAAGCTGTCGAAGGAAGCCCGCGAGAAGGCGCAGCATGAGCTGAAGAAGCTGCGCCAGATGTCGCCGATGTCCGCGGAAGCGACCGTCGTGCGCAACTATCTCGACTGGCTGCTGTCGATTCCGTGGGGCAAGAAGTCCAAGGTCAAGAAGGACCTCGCCGCGGCGCAGGCCGTGCTGGACGACGATCACTACGGGCTCGAGAAGGTCAAGGACCGCATCGTCGAGTATCTCGCGGTGCAGACCCGCGCCAACAAGCTGAGCGGGCCGATCCTGTGCCTCGTCGGACCTCCCGGCGTCGGCAAGACCTCGCTCGGCAAGTCGATCGCCAAGGCGACCGGACGTGAGTTCGTGCGCGTGTCGCTCGGCGGCGTGCGTGACGAGGCGGAGATCCGCGGACATCGCCGGACCTATATCGGTTCGATGCCCGGCAAGATCATCCAGTCGATGCGCAAGGCCAAGACGACGAATCCGCTCTTCCTGCTGGATGAGATCGACAAAATGGGCGCCGATTTCCGCGGCGATCCGTCGTCGGCTCTGCTTGAGGTCCTCGACCCCGAGCAGAACGGCACCTTTGCCGATCACTATCTGGAGGTCGACTACGATCTGTCGAACGTGATGTTCATCACCACGGCGAACACCCTGAATATTCCGGGCCCGCTGATGGATCGTATGGAGATCATCCGGATCGCCGGCTACACGGAGAACGAGAAGGTCGAGATCGCCCGCAAGCATCTCATTCCGATCGCGCTCTCCAAGCACGGTCTGGATGCCAAGGAATGGTCGATCGACGACGACGCCTTGCTCTTGATGATCCGCCGCTACACCCGCGAAGCGGGCGTGCGTAATCTGGAGCGCGAGCTTTCCACACTGGCCCGCAAGGCCGTGAAGGAGCTGATGCTCTCGAAGAAGAAGGTGGTGAAGGTCACCGAGAAGAATCTCGAAGAGTTCCTGGGCGTGCCCAAGTATCGCTACGGCGAGATCGAGAGCGACGATCAGGTCGGTGTCGTCACCGGTCTGGCATGGACGGATGTCGGTGGTGAATTGCTCACCATTGAAGGCGTCATGATGCCCGGCAAGGGCCGCATGACCGTCACCGGCAACCTGCGTGACGTGATGAAGGAATCGATCTCGGCAGCGGCGTCCTATGTCCGCTCGCGCGCGATCAACTTCGGGATCGAGCCGCCGCTGTTCGAGCGGCGCGACATCCACGTCCACGTGCCCGAGGGTGCAACGCCGAAGGACGGTC
The DNA here is from genome assembly GCF_034044155.1 of Tardiphaga sp. 42S5. NCBI lineage: Bacteria > Pseudomonadati > Pseudomonadota > Alphaproteobacteria > Hyphomicrobiales > Nitrobacteraceae > Tardiphaga > Tardiphaga sp. 42S5. The sequence continues at coordinate 3,726,457 of NZ_CP139027.1, forward strand.
CGTCCGCAGGCGTGGCGATGGCGACGACGATCGTGTCCGTGCTCACGGGCATTCCGATCCGGCACGATGTCGCCATGACCGGCGAGATCACGCTGCGCGGCAGGATCCTGCCGATCGGTGGTCTGAAGGAGAAGTTGTTGGCAGCGGCCCGCGGCGGCATCAAGACGGTGCTGATCCCCGAGGACAATGCCAAGGACCTCACCGAGATCTCCGACGCCATCAAGGGCGGGCTGAATATCATCCCGGTCGCCCGGATGGACGAGGTGATCGCCAACGCCCTGGTGCGGGCGCCCAAGGCGATCGTCTGGGAAGAGGACACCAAGCTGCCGGTGAAAGCCGACGGCGCGGAAGAGGCCGGCAGCGGCCTGACAGCCCACTAAGGTCGACATCCTCGACAACAATCAGCGGCGCCCTTCGGGGCGCCGTTTTTTTATGGCAAGATCGCAGTTGTTCGGAGATCGTTCGGGAGACGGCGTGATGCAGATCGACGGCCAATGCCACTGCGGCTTCATCAGCTATCGCGCGACAATCAATCCGCAGCGGGTGTCGATCTGCCATTGCACGGATTGCCAGACCATGACCGGCTCGGCCTATCGCGTCACGGTGCTGACGCCGGCCGACACGATCGAGATGACGGGCGGTGCGCCGAAGGTCTATGTCAAGCGCGGCGACAACGGTCTCAACCGGCTGCAGCATTTTTGCGGGGACTGCGGCACGCCGATATTCGCCAGTGGCGAAGCGGCTGAGGATAACGAGTGGGGTATTCGCTGGGGCAGTATTCGCCAGCGCGCCGAGCTGCCGCCACGACGTCAGATCTGGTGCCGGTCAGCCGCGCCCTGGATTCATGATCTTGCGGAACTGCCAACGCGGCCAAAGGGATCGAACGATCCATAGGACGCAGAACGCCTTGCCGCGGGGAAGTCCCGGCGTTAAAGAGAGGCCGTGAGGGCGGCTAGCTCAGCTGGTTAGAGCATCTCGTTTACACCGAGAGGGTCGGGAGTTCGAATCTCTCGCCGCCTACCACCTCCCTAAACCCATGTCCTCCGAGTGTTTCGCCTAGCGCGCCGCCAGCACCTTGGCGAGCTGAACGCCTTCGTTCAACAGCGCCATGCGCAGCAGATCATAGGTCGTCTCGGACCCGCATGCGTTTGCCAACCGCAGGGCTTGCAGCATCGTGACAATTAGCTCGTCGGCGTCTTTGCCGCCCTGAATGACCTGGAACTGATTGGGGGACATCGGCATCAGGCGATCCGCCGGGATGTCTGAGGCAGTGCAAAGACGCTGTCTTTGATGGCGACACTCTTGCTGACGCGGACGAGACACTTTTCGCTGACATGAAACAGCACGGCGATGGTGGCCTCGCCATCGATCATGGCTGGCAATCCCAGTGGCTCGATCTCCAGTCCGAAGCCCTGAAGAATCGGGATGCGCAAGGGATTGATGACCGAGGTGAAACCGGACAGGCCTTCCATCAGGCCATATTCCTGAATCGCGAGCAGCAGTTCGAAATAGTGATGGCTGCGGCGTTCGGATTTGCGCATGGCAAAGCGTGTCAGCTCGAACACATCGCGGCGCTGGATCAGCGCGCCATCGACAAGCTGCGCAAAATTCTCGCTGAGCATGTGAGGCAAGACGGTTGGATAGAGCCGGAAGCCGCCTGCGACAGTGCCTGCGTCGTCGGCCGCGACCAGATAGACGGCGGCATCATCGTCATACTGGTCTTTCTCGTGCTCGCCATCGACATCGAAGGCGGTCCAGCCGCGCTCTCCGACAAAGACCTCGTGCCGTAACCGAAATTGCTTGTCCAGGAGATCGCCGAACTGCCCAGCATTACCGCTGTGAATGACCTCGATCATAAAAAGCTCTCCACGCTCGTCTGCGTGGAGGGTTCTCATGATGAGTTTGGTCGCGATATTCCGTGGGCAGGGGATTGACAATTCAGAAAGCGATCAGTCCTTGTGTGATCGCTTCGGCCACGGCCTGCGCGCGCGTATGCGCATTCAACTTGTGCATGGCAGCGGTGACAGTCTTGTTCACCGTATCCTCGGAGATACCGAGAATGACGCTCGTATCCCAGGCGGTCTTTCCGGCAGCGACCCAGCTGACGACCTCGCGCTCCCGCAAGGTGAGGGCGATCAACTTCGCACGCTGGTGAGAGCGAAGCGTTGCAAAGCGGTTGAACGCATACATCGTGACGAGCTCGATGGCGCCGTGCGCGTCCTCGGTATTTTCGACTTCGTAGCCTGCCAGCGAGAGGCCGGCCTGATAGCCGTTCATGCCGTGCACCGGTGCGCAGAGGCCGAACTTCAATCCGTAATCGACAGACGCGATCTCCATGATGGTCCGTGATATCGGGCTGACCTCATCGAGCCGGATGTCGGACCAGGTGAACAGCTCGGGTTGCCGGCGGATCCGCGGCGCAACGGGATCCGAGGCATAGAAATTGGACGCGCTATATTGTTCGGCCCATGGCTTGGGCCATACTTTCAGCAACACGCGATCTTCGAACGGTTGGTTGACGCCGGTCGAGGCCAGAAAGCAGATGTGGTTGTAGCCGAACGATTTGGCCGTAGCGGCCACGACATCGCCAACCGCAGACATGGAGGCGGCATTGGCAATGCTTTCGATGGCCGACAACGCGGTCTGAAAATGCTTGCCTTTGAATGACCCCATGGCGCGCCTGCATATCAGCTGAAATGGAGCTATGTTTTTGGGATATTATTCTTATTACAATTTATAATATGTAGTGGGGAGGATATCGTCGCCGTCACGGCGCGCAATTCGCCATTCGATTGACACCACAACTATACACCGTTCCGTCATTGCCGGAACGCCCGTCCCTCGCTGCTTTTGTGCAGCGAATGGTTCTTTATTACCACTACGCCCTTTCTTCCCAGATCATCGCCAGATGCACGATGGTCTGCACGGCCTTTTCCATGTCCTGGACGCTGACCCATTCAGTACGGCCGTGGAAGGCGTGTTCGCCGGCGAAGATGTTGGGGCAGGGCAGGCCCATGAAGGACAGCCGCGATCCGTCGGTGCCGCCGCGGATGCTGCTGCGGACGGGTTTGAGCCCGGCGCGCTGGATCGCTTCCACGGCGTATTCGACCATCTGCGGATAGCGGTCGATCACCTGCTTCATGTTGCGGTATTGCTGCTTGATCTCGAGCGTTGCCGTCGAATGCGGATAGGCCGTCATCACGTCGTCGACGATGGATTGCAGCAGCGCTTCCTTCTCGGCAAGGCCGTCATCTGTGAAGTCGCGCACGATCAGACTGAGCGTCGCTTTTTCAAGCGCGCCAGAAATGCCGATCGGATGCAGGAAGCCTTGCTTGCCGTCGGTGGTCTCAGGCGAACAGGTGTCTTTCGGCAGTCGCTCGACGATTGCGGCGGCGATCTTGATGGCGTGCTCCATCTTGCCTTTGGCAAAGCCGGGATGCGCGCTGACGCCTTCGATGGTGATGACGGCACCGTCGGCCGAGAAGGTCTCGTCTTCGACATAGCCGGCGGTCTCGCCGTCCATGGTGTAGGCAAAGTCGGCGCCCAGCTTTGTCAGGTCGACCTTGTCGACGCCGCGGCCGATCTCTTCATCGGGCGTGAACAGGATCTTGATGGTGCCGTGCCTGATCTGCGGATTGGCAACCAGGAAACGTGCCGCGTCCATGATCTCGGCAAGGCCAGCCTTGTTGTCGGCGCCCAGCAAAGTGGTGCCGTCGGTGGTGATGATGTCATGGCCGATCTGGTCCTTCAGCGCCGGATTGTCGGCGACGCGGATGACCTGCGTTGTGTCCGCCGGCAGCACGATATCGCCGCCCCGATAGTTCTTGACGATCTGCGGTTTGACGTCCTTGCCACTGCAGTCGGGCGAAGTGTCCATATGCGAGCAGAAGCATATCACCGGCACTTTCTTGTCCGATGTCGAGGGGATCGTCGCATAGACATAGCCATGCTCGTCGAGATGCGCGTCCCTGAGCCCCAGGTCCCGCAGCTCCTGCGCGAGTACGCGGCCGAGATCCTTCTGCTTTTCGGTCGATGGGCAGGTGGGGGAGGCGGGGTCGGACTGGGTGTCGATCACCACATAGCGCAGGAAGCACGCAGTCACATCATGGGCGAAATCGAAGGGGGGAGTTGCTGTCAAAGGGCACCATCTGATTGCAGAAGTCCTCACAGCTTAGAAGTTTCATTCCGGGCCGTCACGAGGACGCGGCCCGGAATGAGAAGTTCAAGCGGTCGATCAGACGGCTTCCTTGAGTTCCTTGGCCGGCCGGAACGCGACCTTCTTGCTGGCCGCGATCTCGATCTGCTCGCCGGTCGCCGGGTTGCGACCCATGCGGGCGGCGCGCTTGCGGACCTGAAGGATGCCAAGGCCGACGATACGGATACGCTCGCCATTCTTGAGGTGGTTGGTGATGCGCTCCACCATGTCACCGAGGATTTCTTCGGCCTTCTTCTTCGACAGCTCGTGATCTTCAGCCAGGGCCGCGGCGAGATGCTTCAGCGTGATGGTGGGAGGAGTGGCCGCTTTCGCGGCGGTGGTGGTTGCAGCTTTTGCCATGAATCTGGCCCTTCTCGTTGGTGGTCTGTCTTAAACCTGTGACGCAGCAGGGCTTAAACGATTCGGAGCGATGCCGCCCCGCTGTTTTGCCTGCAAACAGGGGCTTATTTGCATTTTCGGCCTTAAAACGGCCTTCTCGCACAGCCTGCAACGACGCCTTCCTGTGATGTCCCCGGGAATGGTTCTGCAACGTCCTTGACTTCAAAAGGACGTCCCTTTATGTCCAGCCCCACTGCGGGATTGCAGACGATCCACGCGGGAGTAGCTCAGTTGGTTAGAGCGCTGCCCTGTCACGGCAGAGGTCGCGGGTTCGAGTCCCGTCTCTCGCGCCATTCCATCGGGAATGGCGGGATTCAGGTCCATCCGCGGGTCGTCCCCACAAGTTTCCTCAAGAGAACTATAGAGTTGCAGACGTCACGCGCGGCATTTGACGTGCCAGCGCTCAGAACGAATCTGCGAGCGCGATTTCCTGCTTCAGCGCCTCGATTCGCCGCGCGGCTTCAGCGCGCGTCAGGTCCTTTTCGAATTGTTTGGGCTGATAGGCCTCGATCGCCAGCGATTTCAGCGTCAGCGCCTGACCGCGGGTCATCGGGCCGGAGAGGCGATCCGGCAGGCTCTCATACGACGATACCGATGCGGCAATCGCGGGGACGACGATCTCACCGCGGGTGTTCAAAGCCGGGGTCTTCAAAGCCAGGGCCTTCAAAGCAAGGGTCATGGGAACCTCCAAAAATCCGATCTGGGTCGAAACAATGGCTTGTCAATTTGTTCTCTTTTTGTTCTATAGCGCAAATGACCAAGCTCGCCAACCTGAATTTCAGAATCGCCCGGCTGCGCTACCAGATGAAAGGGGTGCAGTCGGATATCCGGCTGCTGACCAATGCCGGGCTGGACTGTGCCAATGCCTCCATGCGCCTGCGGCGGATGCAGGCCGACCTGCTGGCGCTCATTGCGGAACGTGAGGCGCTGGCATGTCCGGCGTGAGTGAGCCGCCGCAGCTCAGGATCATCACATTGCGGGCGCAGATCGCCGAGCTCGGCGCGGCGATCCGTCTGTTGCGACAGGCGGGCATGGACAACGCCGCCGCGGAGTTGCTGCTGGTGCGGAAACGCGCCGAACTGGAGGGCTTGATGCTGCCGGGAAGGACCGCCAAGTCCGACCCGCCGACAGGCGAGGTTTGAGGGTCCCGGCCGTTGAGAAGTCATGCCGGATTTTTGAGAATCTGCGGGAGGTTTGTCGCAGCCGGCGATGCATCGGCAAGGTTGCGTTTCAATCGTCGCGCCGCGCATGGCAGAGCATGAAACTGTCAGCATCCCTTGTCTTGCATGGCTTGTTGCGCTGCGCTAAGCCTCAGAACCATTCCAATGTTCGAATCTGTGGCAAAGTCAGGGCCGCAGGAGTAAGGCTCGCCGATGAACGGCATCTTGCATAATTATCTCCCACTTGTGGTCTTTATCGGCATCGCATCCGTCATCGGTCTGGCCTTGCTGATCGCGCCATTTCTCGTCGCCTACCAGCAGCCAGATCCGGAAAAGCTGTCCGCCTATGAATGCGGATTCAACGCTTTTGACGATGCGCGCATGAAGTTCGATGTGCGGTTCTATCTGGTGGCGATTCTCTTCATCATCTTCGATCTGGAAGTCGCCTTTCTGTTTCCGTGGGCAGTGGCCTTCGGCAAGCTTGGCGCAACCGGCTTCTGGTCGATGATCGTGTTTCTCGGCGTGCTCACCATCGGTTTCGCCTACGAATGGAAGAAAGGCGCGCTCGAATGGGATTGAGCCCAGTCATAGCCTCGGCTCCCGCCATCGCGCAGGCGCCGAAAGGCATTATCGATCCGTCCACCGGCAAGCCGGTCGGCGCGAACGATCCGTATTTTCTCGAGGTCAATGCCGAGCTGTCCGACAAGGGCTTCTTCGTCGCCGCGACTGACGACCTGATCACCTGGGCGCGCACCGGCTCGCTGATGTGGATGACTTTCGGTCTCGCCTGCTGCGCGGTCGAGATGATGCAGGTGTCGATGCCGCGTTACGACGTCGAGCGCTTCGGCTTCGCGCCGCGCGCGTCGCCGCGTCAGTCCGACGTGATGATCGTCGCCGGCACGCTGACCAACAAGATGGCCCCGGCGCTGCGCAAGGTCTATGACCAGATGCCGGAGCCGCGTTACGTCATCTCGATGGGCTCCTGCGCCAATGGCGGCGGCTACTATCACTACTCGTATTCGGTGGTTCGGGGCTGCGACCGTATCGTGCCGATCGACATTTATGTCCCGGGCTGCCCGCCCACCGCAGAAGCGCTTCTCTACGGCGTGCTGCTGCTGCAGAAGAAGATCCGCCGCACCGGCACGATTGAACGCTAAGACTCGCGAACGCTTAAGGCTTTGTCATGGACGATGTGAGGCTCGACACACTGGGTCAGACGATTGTCGGCGCCCTGCCGGGTGCCGCACTCGCGCATGAGGTGGCGTTCGGCCAGCTGACGATTGCGGTGGAAACATCGAAGATCGTCGAGGTCGCGCAGTTCCTGCGTGACGATCCGCGCTGCCGCTTCGTCAACTTCACCGATGCGACGGCGGTCGACTACCCCGGCCGCGAAAAGCGCTTCGACGTTGTCTATCACCTGATGTCGCCGACATTGAACGCCCGCATTCGCCTCAAGGCTCTGGCCTCCGAGACAACGCAGGTGCCGTCGATCATCTCGGTGTTTCCCGGCGCAGACTGGTTCGAGCGCGAAGCCTATGACCTCTATGGCGTGATCTTTGTCGGCCATCCCGACATGCGCCGTCTGCTGACCGATTACGGTTTCGACGGCCATCCGCTGCGCAAGGACTTCCCGCTCACAGGCTTCGTCGAGGTTCGCTACGACGACCAGGAGAAGCGGGTGGTGTACGAGCCGGTCCGGCTCAATCAGGAATTCCGCAAATTCGATTTCCTCTCGCCCTGGGAAGGCGCGGATTATCCCGTGCTGCCGGGTGACGAGAAGGCAGAGGTCAAGCCATGACCGAACAACCCAACGTTCGCAATTTCACGATCAACTTCGGACCGCAGCATCCGGCCGCGCACGGCGTGCTCCGCCTGGTGCTGGAGCTCGACGGTGAAGTCGTAGAGCGCGTCGATCCGCATATCGGCCTGCTTCACCGCGGCACCGAGAAGCTGATCGAGCAGAAGACCTATCTGCAGGCGATCCCGTATTTCGACCGGCTCGATTACGTCGCGCCGATGAACCAGGAACACGCGTTCTGTCTGGCCGCCGAAAAGCTGCTTGGCATCACCGTGCCGCGCCGCGGCCAGTTGATCCGCGTACTGTATTCCGAAATCGGCCGTATCCTGTCGCATCTTCTCAACATCACCACGCAGGCGATGGACGTCGGCGCGCTGACCCCGCCGCTATGGGGTTTCGAAGAGCGCGAAAAACTGATGGTGTTCTATGAGCGTGCCTCGGGCTCGCGCATGCATGCCGCGTTCTTCCGTATCGGCGGCGTGCATCAGGACCTGCCGCCCAAGCTGATCAACGATATCGATGCCTGGTGCGATGCCTTCCCGCAGGTGCTCGACGATCTCGAAACGCTGCTCACCGGCAATCGTATTTTCAAACAGCGTAACGTCGATATCGGCGTGGTGTCGCTGGAGGACGCCTGGAAGTGGGGCTTCTCCGGCGTGATGGTGCGCGGCTCGGGCGCTGCATGGGATTTGCGCAAGTCGCAGCCTTATGAATGCTACGCCGAAATGGATTTCGACGTTCCGATCGGCAAGAACGGTGACTGCTACGATCGTTACTGTATTCGTGTCGAAGAGATGCGGCAGTCGACCAAGATCATGAAGCAGTGCATCGCCAAGATGCGCGCGCCGGACGGGCAGGGCGCCGTTGCGGTCGAAGACAACAAGATTTTCCCGCCGCGTCGCGGCGAGATGAAGCGCTCGATGGAAGCGCTGATCCATCACTTCAAGCTCTACACTGAGGGCTTCCGCGTGCCGGAAGGCGAAGTCTACGCCGCCGTCGAAGCGCCGAAGGGCGAGTTTGGCGTCTATCTGGTCTCCGACGGCAGCAACAAGCCGTACAAGTGCAAGATCCGCGCGCCGGGCTTTGCGCATCTGCAGGCCATGGACTTCATGTGCCGCGGCCATCTGCTCGCCGACGTCTCGGCCATTCTCGGTTCGCTCGACATCGTGTTCGGAGAGGTCGATCGATGAACGTAGCTGCGGGTCTCAGTCTGGCTATGACAGGTCTGATCGGATTGCCCGCTTTCGCGGCCGAGCTCGGCTGCGCGCACTATGCTGCCTTCAAGAAGCTGCCAGCCGGCTTCCAGGAAATCGCCAGCGGCGATCTGGGCGGCATTGAGAGCTTCGTTTTGTCGAACGGTGATTGCACCTGCAACAACGGTCCTGTGATTGCGCGCCGCTTTGGCCGATCGGCTCCCGTGGGTGAGAACTGGTCGTGTCGTCACGCAATCGGCGATGAGGTTGAGGTCAAACAGTGACGCTGACGCCTCCCATCCAGTTTGACCGGGCGTCCGGCGTTCTCCAGAGCGTGAATCTCTGGGAACGTGCGATGGCCTGTGCGCTGGTGGTTGGCTCGAAGATCTCGTCGTCGTTCTCGCATCGCGGCTACAACATGTGCGCCAATCTGATGCGCAGGACTGTGCTGCCGGCGCGCGATCTCGTCGTGAAGCTGAATGCGGATGCGCTGTTTGCGTTCCCGTTCGGCGACGGCTACTGGAGCAAGCTGCTCAACCGCACCTTCTCCTATGAAGACGAGCTTGAGGTGTTGTTCCGGAACTCGATCGATGTCGATTACACGCTGCTCGATTGCGGCGCGAATTACGGATACTGGTCGGTGCTGGTGTCGAGCGCGCCGTTCGGCTCGCATAAGGCGATTGCGATCGAGCCGTCGTTCGACAATTTCGCCAAGCTCGCCACTAACGCCAGGATCAATGGTGACCGGTTCGACGTCATCAAATGCGCGATCGGCTCGCAGCGTGGTACGGCGCATCTGTCGGGTACCAAGCACGAAGCTTTCAGCATCGCTGGCGATCCGAATGCCGGCGGCGAGGAAGTGCCGGTGATCTCGCTCGACAATCTGCTCGACGACGGCAAGGTGTCGATGTCTGGCAAATATCTGATCAAGCTCGACGTCGAAGGCGTCGAGATCGAGGCTATCAAGGGCGGCGCACGATTGCTGCAGGGCGACTCGGTCATCATGTGCGAAGAGCACGGCAATGACCCGCATCACACCGTCTCACGCTTTATCCTGGATCAAACGCCGCTCAAGCTGATCGTGCATGATCCCGCCACCAACCGTTTCGAAACCGTGACCGAGTTGTCGATCCTCGATCGCATCAAGGTGTCCACACATGTTGGCTACAACGTGTTTGGCACATCGAGTGCGTTCTGGATCGACCGCATCAACAGCCTGAATGCGAGCGCGGCGCGCCGCACTCATTGAGAGACTAGACATGTCCGTCCGCCGTTTGGCTCCGAAAGAAGTTCAGCCCGCTTCGTTTGAATTCACGCCCGAGAATCTGGCGTGGGCGAAAGAGCAGATCACGCATTATCCGCCCGGCCGTCAGGCATCGGCCGTGATTGCGATCCTGTGGCGTGCGCAGGAACAACAGGCCGGCTGGGTGTCGGAAGCCGCGATCCGCGTCGTCGCCGACATGCTGGAAATGCCCTATATCCGCGTGCTCGAAGTCGCGACCTTCTACACCCAGTTTCAGTTGCAGCCGGTCGGCAAGAAGGCGCACATTCAGGTCTGCGGCACCACGCCTTGCATGCTGCGCGGCGCCGGCGATCTGATCGACGTCTGTCAGCATCGCATCCATCACGACCCGTTCCATCTGTCCGCAGATGGCGACTTCAGCTGGGAAGAGGTCGAGTGCCTCGGCGCCTGCGTCAACGCCCCGATGGCGATGATCTGGAGCGACACCTACGAAGATCTCACCAAAGAGAGCATGAACAAGCTGATCGACGGTTTCGCCGCCGGCACGCCGCCGAAGCCGGGTTCGCAGATCGGCCGTCAGTTTGCTGCGCCCGAAGGCGGCGCGCGCGTGATGACGAGCGGTGGCGCCGCCACATACACGAAGGTTCTGGATATGCCGAAGGAACCCGCGCTCGCCGATGCCGAGCCGAAGAAGCAGACCGAGTCGGCCAATGTGCAGGAGCGCCCGGCGCCGAAGCCGCCGGCGGCTGATGCGACCAAGGCTAATCCGCCGAAAGCTGGCGCTCCCAAGGAGCCGAAGACTCCCAAGGAGCCGAAGAAATGACGCGCGCGCTGTCGATGAAATTTGCAACGCTGTCGGGGGACGCGGCAATGAACAAGTGGCTCTACATCGCACTGCATACGATGGTCGCAGCTGCGTTCATTTTCTCGCTGCAGCGTTTCTTTTTGAACGCCACGCTTGAATCAAGTCTGTTGTGGGCCGTTGTGTTCGGCGGTTGCGCCGCGATGCTCGCCTACAAGCAATCCAATCGCTGATCGAGGAAGCCATGCTCGACGACAACGACCGCATCTTCCGCAATCTCTACGGCTTCGACGACTGGGGCCTCGCTGGCGCACGCCGCCGCGGCGGCTGGGATGGCACCAAGGCCATCATCGACAAGGGCCGCGACTGGATCGTCAACGAGATGAAGGCGTCCGGCCTGCGTGGCCGCGGCGGCGCAGGTTTCCCGACCGGCATGAAGTGGTCCTTCATGCCGAAGGACAATGCCGACGGCCGCCCGAGCTATCTCGTCGTCAATGCTGACGAGTCCGAGCCCGGCACCTGCAAGGACCGCGAGATCATGCGCCACGATCCGCATACGCTGGTCGAAGGCTGTCTGATCGCCGGCTGCGCCATGGGCGCCCATGTCGGTTACATCTATGTGCGCGGCGAATTCATCCGCGAGCGCGAGCACCTGCAGGCGGCGATCGATCAGGCCTATGAGGCCAATCTGATCGGCAAGAACAACATTCACGGCTTCCCGTTCGACCTCTATGTCGCGCACGGTGCCGGCGCCTATATCTGCGGCGAAGAGACGGCACTGCTCGAAAGCCTTGAAGGCAAGAAGGGCCAGCCGCGCCTGAAGCCGCCATTCCCGGCCAATGTCGGTCTCTACGGCTGTCCGACCACGGTGAACAATGTGGAGTCGATCGCTGTTGCGCCGGACATCCTGCGTCGCGGCGCGGCGTGGTTCGCCTCGATCGGCCGTCCGAACAATGTCGGCACCAAGCTTTACGGCATCTCCGGCCACGTCAACACGCCCTGCGTCGTCGAGGATGCGATGAGCATTCCGTTCCGTGAGCTGATTGAGAAGCACGGCGGCGGCATTCGTGGCGGCTGGGATAATCTGCTGGCGATCATCCCGGGCGGCGCATCGTGCCCGCTGATCCCGGCTGCGGATTGCGAAGAACTCATCATGGATTTCGACGGCACCCGCGCGGTGAAGTCGTCGTTCGGCACCGCCGGCGTCATCGTCATGGACAAGTCCACCGACGTCGTCGCGGCGATTGCCCGCATCAGCTACTTCTTCAAGCATGAGAGCTGCGGCCAGTGTACGCCGTGCCGTGAAGGCACCGGCTGGATGTGGCGCGTGCTGAGCCGCATGGTCGAGGGCCGCGCCCACAAGCGCGAGATCGACATGCTGCTCGAAGTCACCAAGCAGGTTGAAGGCCACACCATCTGCGCACTCGGCGATGCCGCCGCGTGGCCGGTGCAGGGCCTGATCCGCGCCTTCCGCCCGGAGATCGAACGCCGCATCGAAGAGTTCAGCCGCAAGGCGACGCTCGACGATCAAGGCATCCTCGATCCCGCGCATCTGGTCGCGGCGGAGTAGGGCGCATGGCTATGACGAAACTGATCATCGACGGCAAAGAGATCGAGGTTCCCGCGGAGTTCACGCTGCTGCAGGCGTGTGAAGCCGCCGGCGCCGAAATCCCGCGCTTCTGCTACCACGAGCGCCTGTCGATCGCCGGCAACTGTCGCATGTGTCTGGTGGAAGTGAAGGGCGGACCGAAGCCGGTCGCGAGCTGCGCCTGGGGCGTGCGCGATTGCCGGCCTGGTCCCAAGGGAGAACCGCCGGAAATCTCGACGCGTTCGCCGATGGTCAAGAAGGCACGCGAAGGCGTGATGGAATTCCTGCTGATCAACCACCCGCTGGATTGCCCGATCTGCGATCAGGGCGGCGAGTGCGATCTGCAGGACCAGGCGATGGGCTATGGCGTCGACACGTCACGCTTTGCCGAGAACAAGCGTGCGGTCGAGGACAAGTATCTCGGTGCGCTGGTGAAGACCTCGATGAACCGCTGCATCCAGTGCACGCGCTGCGTCCGCTTCGCCGCTGAGATCTGCGGCGTGCCGGAAATGGGCGCGACCGGTCGCGGCGAGGACATGGAAATCACCTCGTTCCTCGAAACGGCGCTGACCTCGGAGCTGCAGGGCAACCTGGTCGATATCTGCCCGGTCGGTGCGCTGACCTCGAAGCCTTATGCTTTCGCCGCGCGTCCGTGGGAGCTCGGCAAGACCCAGTCCATCGACGTCATGGACGCCGTCGGCTCGGCGATCCGCGTCGATACCCGTGGCCGCGAAGTGATGCGCATCCTGCCGCGTGTCAATGAGGCGGTGAACGAGGAATGGATCTCCGACAAGACCCGCCACATCGTCGACGGCCTGCGCACGCAGCGTCTCGATCGTCCCTATATCCGCGACAACGGCAAGCTGCGTGCGGCGACCTGGGCTGAAGCGTTCAGTGCCATCGCTGCGAAGGTTGCCGGCACCAAGAAGATCGGCGCCATCGCTGGCGATCTCGCCGCCGTCGAGGAAATGTTCGCACTGAAGGCGCTGCTGGCGAGCATGGGCTCGGCCAATTTGGCGACCCAGAGCGCGGGCGCTTTCGACACGGCTGCTGGCCGCGCGTCCTATATCTTCAACCCGACCATCGCCGGCATCGAGCAGGCCGATGCACTGCTGATCGTGGGCGCCAACCCGCGCAAGGAAGCCGCCGTTCTCAACGCGCGCATCCGCAAGGCATGGCGCACCGGTGCATTGAAGGTCGGCGTGATCGGCGAGAAGGCCGATCTGACCTATCGCTACGACTATCTCGGTGCTGGCACGGACTCGCTGGCCGAACTCGCCGCCGGCAAGAACGCCTTCGCCGATGTGCTGAAGAACGCCAAGCATCCGATCGTGCTGGTTGGCGCCGGTGTAGCCGCACGTGCCGATGGCGCTGCGGTACTGGCGGCGGCTGCCAAGCTCGCTTCGGACTTCGGTGTTATCAAGGACGGCTGGAACGGTTTTGCGGTGCTGCAGACGGCGGCCTCGACCGTCGGCGCGCTTGATATCGGCTTCGCGCCGACATCGGGCAGCCTGAGCCTCGCGCAGATGACCTCGGCCGGTTCGCTCGACGTGCTGTTCTCGCTCGGCGCCGACGACGTGAAAGTCGCTGACGGCACTTTCGTCGTCTACATCGGCACCCATGGTGACCGCGGTGCGCATCGCGCCGACGTGATCCTGCCGGGTGCGGCCTATACCGAGAAGTCCGGCATCTTCGTCAACACCGAAGGCCGCGTGCAGATGGCGGAACGCGCCGGTTTCCCGCCGGGCGATGCCCGCGAGGACTGGGCGGTGATCCGCGCATTGTCCGACGTGCTCGGCCACAAGCTGCCTTACGACTCGCTGGCTGCCTTGCGGCAGGCGATCTTCAAGGCTGCACCGCACCTGATGCGCATCGATCAGATCGAGGCCGGCGATGCCGGTGCGATCAAGACCCTTGCGGGCAAGGGCGGCACCGTCGACAAGACACCGTTCAAGGCCTCCGTTGAGGACTTCTACCTGACCAACCCGATCGCGCGTGCGTCAGCCATCATGGCGGAATGCTCCCGCCTGGCCTCCGGCCAGATGCTGACGGCGGCGGAGTAAACTGATGGCTGAATTCTGGACAAGCACCCTGTGGCCGCTGATCATCATGGTCGCGCAGAGCCTCCTTGTGCTCGTGGTGCTCTTGATTGCGATTGCCTACATCCTGCTGGCTGACCGCAAGATCTGGGCGGCGGTACAGATCCGCCGTGGCCCCAACGTGGTCGGGCCGTTCGGCCTGCTGCAATCCTTCGCGGACTTGCTGAAATTCGTGCTGAAGGAGCCGGTGGTTCCTTCCAGCTCCAACAAGGGCGTGTTCCTGCTGGCGCCGCTGGTGTCCTGCGTGCTCGCGCTGGCGGCCTGGGCGGTGATCCCGATGGATCTCGGCTGGGTGATCTCCGACATCAATGTCGGTGTGCTCTATATCTTCGCGATCTCGTCGCTGTCGGTCTACGGCATCATCATGGCCGGCTGGTCGTCTAACTCGAAATATCCGTTCCTGTCGGCGCTGCGCGCCGCCGCGCAGATGGTGTCCTACGAAGTTTCGATCGGCTTCGTCATCATCACCGTCTTGCTCTGCGTCGGTTCGTTGAACCTGACGGCGATCGTCGCCGCGCAAGACTCGAAGTGGGGCATCCTCGGCTGGTACTGGATCCCGCTGTTCCCGATGTTCGTGATCTTCTACGTCTCGGCGCTGGCTGAAACCAACCGTCCGCCCTTCGACCTCGTCGAAGCGGAATCGGAACTGGTCGCGGGCTTCATGACCGAATACGGCTCGACTCCGTATCTGCTGTTCATGCTCGGCGAATACGTCGCCATCGTCACCATGTGCGCACTGGCAACGATCCTGTTTCTCGGCGGTTGGCTGTCGCCGATCCCGTTCGCGCCATTCACCTGGGTGCCAGGCATCATCTGGTTCGCCATCAAGGTGATGTTCATGTTCTTCCTGATTGCGATGGCGAAGGCGATCGTGCCGCGCTACCGCTACGACCAGCTGATGCGTCTGGGCTGGAAGGTGTTTCTGCCGCTGTCGTTGGCGTACGTCATCATCGTCGCTGCCGTGCTGCAATTCGGGGGCCTTGCTCCGAAATGAGGTCACTATGAATATCAGGGCAACAGCTCACTCGCTTCTGCTGGCGGAGTTCGTTTCGGCGTTCGTCCTCGCCATGCGGTATTTCTTCAAGCCGAAGCCGACGCTGAACTATCCGTTCGAGAAGGGGCCGATCTCGCCGCGTTTCCGTGGCGAGCATGCATTGCGCCGCTATCCGAACGGTGAAGAGCGCTGCATCGCCTGCAAGCTCTGCGAAGCGGTCTGTCCGGCGCAGGCCATCACCATCGAAGCCGGCCCGCGCCGCAACGATGGGACGCGCCGTACCGTCCGCTACGACATCGACATGGTGAAATGCATCTATTGCGGACTGTGCCAGGAGGCCTGTCCGGTGGATGCGATCGTCGAGGGACCGAACTTCGAGTTCGCCACCGAGACGCGTGAGGAACTCTATTATGACAAGGCGAAATTGCTCGCCAACGGCGACCGCTGGGAGCGCGAGATTGCGAAGTCAATCGAACTCGACGCGCCGTACCGGTAAGGTGACCAGATGATCCTTCCCGCATTGTTCTTCTATCTGTTCGCCAGCATCTGCGTGGCTTCCGCGGTCATGGTGATTGCCTCGCGCAATCCCGTGCATTCCGTGCTGTTCCTGATCCTGGCCTTCGTCAACGCCTCGGGCTTGTTCGTGCTGATGGGCGCCGAATTCCTGGCGATGCTGCTGATCGTCGTCTATGTCGGCGCCGTCGCGGTGCTGTTCCTGTTCGTCATCATGATGCTCGACGTCGACTTCACGCAGCTGCGCGAAGGCTTCATTCAGTATCTGCCGTTCGGTCTGTTGATCGGTGCGATCTTCCTCGCCGAATTGCTGCTGGTCGCAGGTGGTTGGGTAATGAACCCGAACGTCACCAAGTCGATCACGGCGGCCATCCCGACGAATGTGAGCAATACCGAGGCGCTCGGCCTCGTGCTCTATACGAAGTACATCCATTACTTCCAGCTGGCCGGCATGGTGCTGCTGGTGGCGATGATCGGCGCGATCGTGCTGACGCTGCGTCACAAGGTCAAAGTCCGGCGCCAGGACATCAATGTTCAGAACGCGCGCAATCCGGAACTGGCGATGGAAGTGCGCAAGGTCGCGACCGGGCAGGGCCTGCAGGACGCCGACGCGGGGAGCTGGGTCAAATGACGATCGGTCTCGGACACTATCTGGCGGTCGCAGCGATCCTGTTCACGCTGGGCATTCTCGGCATCTTCCTGAACCGCAAGAACATCATCGTCATCCTGATGTCGATCGAGCTGATCCTGCTCGCCGTCAACATCAACATGGTGGCGTTCTCGACCTTCCTCGGCGACATCGTCGGGCAGGTGTTCGCGCTGCTTGTGCTGACCGTGGCCGCTGCGGAAGCAGCGATCGGTCTCGCCGTGCTGGTGGTCTATTTCCGCAACCGCGGCTCGATCGCGGTTGAAGACGTCAATCTGATGAAGGGCTGAGCCAGTTATGATCCAGGCTCTTGTATTCCTGCCGCTGATCGGCGCGCTGATCGCAGGCTTCATCGCCATTCTGGGTGCGCATGGGCGTAACCCGAGCGGCGACGAGATGGACCATGCGCATAACGACCACGGTCACGGCGATGCCGGCGCCCATGCGGCGCATGCACATGCTGCGCATGGGCATGACGATCATGGTCACGATGATCACGACGACCATCACCACGTTGCCGAGCCGGCTGCGCTCGGCTCGCGTGCAGCAGAGCTGATCACCGCCGGTCTTCTGGTGGTGTCGGCGGTGCTGTCCTGGATGACCTTCGTCGATGTCGCCTTCATGCATCATGATGCCCGCGTCGTGCTGCTGAACTGGATCAATTCGGGTGACCTGCAGCTGTCCTGGACGCTGCGCGTCGATACGCTGACGGCCGTGATGCTGGTCGTCGTCACCACGGTGTCGTCGCTCGTGCACATCTATTCGCTCGGCTATATGGAAGACGATCCGAACCGGCCGCGCTTCATGGCGTATCTGTCGCTGTTCACTTTCATGATGCTGATGCTGGTGACGGCGGATAACCTGCTGCAGCTGTTCTTCGGCTGGGAAGGCGTGGGTCTGGCCAGCTACCTGCTGATCGGTTTCTGGTTCAAGAAGCCCTCGGCCAATGCGGCAGCGATCAAGGCCTTCGTGGTCAACCGCGTCGGCGACTTCGGCTTCCTGCTCGGCATCTTCGCGCTGTTCATGCTGATCGGCTCGACCGATTTGGACACCATCTTCGCCAGCGCGCCCGGCCTGACCGGCAAGACGATCAACTTCTTCGGCTGGCACGCCGATGCGCTGACACTGACCTGCCTGCTGCTGTTCGTCGGCGCGATGGGCAAGTCGGCCCAGTTCCTGCTGCACACCTGGTTGCCGGACGCGATGGAAGGCCCGACGCCTGTGTCGGCGCTGATCCACGCGGCGACCATGGTCACCGCAGGCGTCTTCATGGTGGCGCGCATGTCGCCGCTGTTCGAACTTGCGCCGAATGCGCAGGCCGTCGTGATGCTGGTCGGCGCGACCACTGCATTCTTTGCCGCGACCATCGGTCTGGTGCAGAACGACATCAAGCGCATCGTCGCTTACTCGACCTGCTCGCAGCTCGGTTACATGTTCGTGGCGCTGGGGACGGGGGCTTACTCGGTCGCCATGTTCCACCTGTTCACGCACGCCTTCTTCAAGGCGCTGCTGTTCCTGGGCTCAGGCTCGGTAATCTATGCGATGCATCACGAACAGGACATCCGGAAGATGGGTGGCCTGTGGAACAAGATCCCGTTCACTTATGCGATGATGACCATCGGCACGCTGGCGCTGACCGGCTTCCCGTTCACGGCCGGCTACTTCTCGAAGGACGCGATCATCGAAGCGGCTTACGCCTCGCACACCCAGTTCGCCTTCTACGGCTTCCTGATGACCGTGATCGCGGCGCTTCTGACCTCGTTCTATTCCTGGCGTCTGGTGTTCAAGACGTTCCATGGCGAGCCGCACGACAAGAAGCATTACGATGCAGCGCATGAAGCGCCGCTGTGGATGCTGGTCCCGCTGGCCGTGCTGGGCATCGGATCGTTCGCCGCCGGCTTCCCGTTCAAGGAGCTGTTTGCTGGTCATCACGTCGGCGAGTTCTTCCGGGAATCGCTGAAGATGAACCCGCACATCATCGAGGAGATGCACCATATTCCCGGATGGGTTCCCTATGTGCCGACCGTGATGATGGTGCTCGGTTTCCTGATTTCGTATCTGTTCTATGTTCGCAAGCCGTATTTGCCGGTCGAACTCGCGAACCAGCACCCGCTGCTCTACAAGTTCCTGCTCAACAAGTGGTACTTCGACGAGCTCTACGAGATCATCTTCGTTCGCCCGGCCAAGTGGATCGGCCACTTCCTGTGGAAGAAGGGCGACGGCATGATCATCGACGGCCTCGGGCCTGATGGTGTCGCGGCCCGCGTGCTCGATATCACGCGCGGCGCGGTGAAGCTGCAGACCGGTTACCTCTATCACTATGCCTTCGCGATGCTGATCGGCGTCGCCGGGTTGATCACCTGGTTTATCTTCGGCCTGGGGGGCCAGTAACAATGGCGTCCGTCATGACATGGCCGATTCTTTCGGTCGTCACCTTCCTGCCGATCGTCGGCGCGATCCTGATCTATCTCAGCCGCGGCGATGATGAGGCTGCGCAGGGCAATGCGCGCTGGATCGCGCTCTGGACCACGCTGATCACTTTTGCGGTCTCGCTGATCCTAGTGATGCGCTTCGACCCGTCGAACGGCGACTTCCAGTTTGTCGAAAAGGCGCCCTGGCTGGCCGCGACCATCAACTACCATATGGGTGTGGACGGCATTTCGCTGCCCTTCGTGATCCTGACCACGGCCCTGATGCCGTTCTGCATCCTGTGCAGCTGGAAGTCGGTCACCAAGCGTGTCCGCGAATACATGATCGCGTTCCTGTTCCTGGAAACGCTGATGATCGGCACCTTCTCGGCGCTGGATCTGGTGCTGTTCTATCTGTTCTTCGAAGGCGGCCTGATCCCGATGTTCCTGATCATCGGCATCTGGGGCGGCCCGCGCCGCGTCTACGCCTCGTTCAAGTTCTTCCTCTACACGTTCCTCGGCTCGGTGCTGATGCTGCTGGCCATCATGGCGCTGTACTGGAATGCGGGTACGACCGACATCCCGACGCTGATGCACACCGCCGTGCCGCGCAGCCTGCAGACTTGGGCGTGGCTGGCATTCTTCGCATCCTTCGCGGTGAAGATGCCGATGTGGCCCGTGCACACCTGGCTGCCTGACGCACACGTGGAAGCGCCGACGGCAGGTTCGGTCGTACTGGCCGCGATCATGCTGAAGATGGGCGGTTACGGCTTCCTGCGCTTCTCGCTGCCGATGTTCCCGGATGCCTCTCTCTATTTCGCGCCGATGGTCTGGACTCTCTCCGTGATCGCGATCGTCTACACATCGCTGGTCGCGCTGATGCAGGAAGACATCAAGAAGCTGATCGCCTACTCGTCGGTCGCGCATATGGGCTATGTGACCATGGGCATCTTCGCCGGCACGACACAGGGCGTCTCCGGCGCGGTGTTCCAGATGGTGTCGCACGGCATCGTGTCGGGCGCGCTGTTCCTCTGCGTCGGCGTCGTCTACGATCGGCTGCATACCCGCGAGATCGCGGCCTATGGCGGCCTCGTCAACCGGATGCCGATCTATGCAGCGCTGTTCATGGTCTTCACGATGGCCAATGTCGGTCTGCCCGGCACCTCCGGCTTCGTCGGTGAATTCCTGACGCTGATCGGCACCTTCAAGGTCTCGATCCCGACGGCGACATTCGCCAGCATCGGCGTAATCCTGTCGGCGGCCTATGCACTCTGGCTGTACCGTAAGGTCGTGTTCGGTGAACTGACCAAGCCGGCGCTGCAGGGCATCAAGGACATCACATTCCGGGAAGGCCTGGTGCTGGTGCCGCTGGTCATTCTCACCATTCTGTTCGGAGTCTATCCGAAGCCGGTGCTCGATATGTCGGCGGCTTCGATCCAGCTCCTCGTTAACAACTACGCTGCTGCAACGTCTGCCGTGAAGGCAGCCGCGCTGCTGCAATGACCGCAGCAGATCAGGATAACGCGCAATGACGATTACGACCGCCGGATATTCCCTGCTGCCCGTACTGCCGGAGCTGATGCTCGCGGTTGGCGCCATGGTGCTGCTGATGATCGGTGCCTTCAACGGACCGAAGGTCACGGGTCTGGTCACCACGCTGGCTGTCTGCCTGCTGGTGGTGGTCGGCGCGGCTGAAATCATGCTGCCCGCGGGCAAGCATGTCACCTTCGGCGGCAGCTTCATCGTCGACGACTATGCGCGCTTCCTGAAGGTGCTGGCGATCATCGCATCGGCCGTGACGCTGATCCTGTCCCGTGAATTCCTCGCGGACCAGTCCCGTCGCATTTTCGAATACGCCATCCTGGTGCTGCTCTCGACGCTCGGCATGATGGTGCTGATCTCGGCCGGCGACCTGATCATGCTGTATCTCGGCCTCGAACTGATGAGCCTTGCGCTCTATGTCGTCGCAGCCTCCAACCGCGACAATGCGAAGTCGACCGAAGCCGGCCTGAAGTATTTCGTGCTGGGCGCGCTGTCGTCGGGCATGCTGCTCTACGGCGCTTCTATGATCTACGGCTTTACCGGCACGGTGTCCTTCGCCGGCATCGCCGCCGAAGCCAAGACCGGCAATATCGGCCTGGTGTTCGGCCTCGTGTTCCTGCTCGCCGGCCTCTGTTTCAAGGTCTCGGCCGTGCCGTTCCATATGTGGACGCCCGATGTCTATGAGGGCGCACCGACGCCCGTCACCGCCTTCTTCGCCTCGGCCCCGAAGGTTGCAGCACTCGCCGTGTTCACCCGCGTCACGCTGACGGCGTTCCCGGGCATCGTGGTGCAATGGCAGCAGGTCGTGGTGTTCGTGTCGCTGGCCTCGATGGTGCTGGGCTCGTTCGCCGCCATCGGCCAGACCAACATCAAGCGCCTGATGGCCTATTCGTCGATCGGCCATATGGGCTTCGCGCTGGTCGGCCTTGCCGCCGGCACGCAGGAGGGTGCGCAGGGCGTGCTGGTCTATATCGCGATCTATGTCGCGATGACCCTCGGCACCTTCGCCATCATCCTGACCATGAAGCGCAATGGCCAGCCCGTTGAGACGATCAAGGATTTCGCCGGCCTGTCGCGCACCAATCCAATCATCGCCTTCTTCTTCGCGATGTTCCTGTTCTCGCTGGCAGGCGTGCCGCCGCTGGCCGGCTTCTTCGGCAAGTTCTACGTCTTCATGGCGGCCATCAAGTCGGGCCTGTTCGTACTGGCCGTAGTCGGTGTGTTGGCCAGCGTGGTGGGCGCGTTCTACTACCTGTCGATCGTGAAGCTTATGTATTTCGACGAGCCGGTCGGGAAGCTCGATCCGATGCGTGTTGAACTGCGCACGGTGCTGGCTGTCGCGGGTCTCTTCAACGTGCTGTTCTTCGTCTATCCGGCGCCTCTGGTCAGCGCGGCGGCATTCGCAGCGAAGTCGCTGTTCTAGATGGTATTTTCGCTCGGTCCCCGAGCCCTCGCGGCGGGCACGAAGCTCGCCGCATTCGACTCAACAGGTTCGACCAATACTGAAGCCATGGACCGCGCACGCACAGGCGAGCGCGGTCCGATGTGGTTTGTCACAACGGAACAGACCGCGGGACGTGGGCGACGACATCGGCCGTGGGTCGCTCCCCGCGGGAACCTCGCCAGTTCGGTTCTCGAAGTTCTTGACGTGACGCCCTCAGTTGCGGCGACGCTGGGCTTTGCGGCCGGTGTCGCCGTTGAGAAGGCGCTCCGACAGATCAGCGTCGAAGCCGCGATGCGGGCGCCGCAGTCGGCCGCGAATGATTATCGGCTGAAATGGCCGAACGACGTTCTGGCAGGCGGACATAAGCTTGTCGGAATGAATCTGGAGGCGGAGGCAGCGCCGAACGGCCAGCTTGCCGTTGTCGTCGGCATCGGCACCAACGTGGTGGCGGCCCCCGACAATATGCCTTATCCGGTTGCTTGCCTGCATGCGATGGGCGTCAGCGCCAGCGCCGAAGACCTGTTTGCGGCGCTTTCGGACACCTGGCAGGAGATGCGCGGCATCTGGGATTCCGGCCGCGGGTTTGCCGAGATCCGGCGACAGTGGCTGGAACGCGCAGCAGGGATCGGTCAGCCGGTGTCCGTGGACAACGGGGTACAGACGATTTCGGGAATTTTCGACACCATTGATGAGGCCGGTTGTATGATTGTCGCGACAGCGGATCGCCGGCGAATCCCTATTACCGCCGGCGACGTTCATTTCGGATCGGCCGCGTCGACAAGGACAGTACGCAAATGACGCGACCCAACGAATTGACCTTCGCACCGCTGGGAGGCGTCGGCCAGATTGGCATGAATCTGTCGATCTATGGCCTGGCCGGGAAGTGGCTGGCGATCGACCTCGGCGTCTATTTCGGTGACGAGGAGCATCTGCCCGGCATCGATCTGGTGATGCCCGACGTGCGCTTCCTGGAAAAGGAAAAGAAGAATCTCGTTGGTCTCGTGCTCACCCACGCCCATGAGGACCATTTCGGCGCCATCATCGACCTGTGGCCCAAGCTGAAATGCCCGATCTATGCGACGCAGTTCAGCGCCGCATTGTTTGAAGCCAAATGCGCCAGCGAGCGCAATCCGCCGAAGATTCCCGTCACCGTGGTGCCATCGGGCGGCCGCATCAATCTCGGCCCGTTCGATATCGAGTTCATTCCGGTTGCGCATTCGATTCCGGAATCCCATGCGATCGCGCTCCACACGCCGTTCGGCACCGTGCTGCATACCGGTGACTGGAAGATCGATCCGACGCCGATCATCGGCCTGCCGACCGACGAAAAGCGGCTGCGCGAACTCGGCGATGCCGGCGTGCTGGCCATCATCGGCGACTCCACGAATGCGGTGCGCGATGGCCGCTCACCGTCCGAAACGGAGGTTGCCGCGACGCTCACCAAACTGGTGAAGGCTGCCAAGGGCCGCGTCGCCGTTACGACCTTCGCATCGAACGTAGCGCGGTTGCGGGCCGTTGCCGAAGCGGCGCAGGCCGCTGGCCGCGAAGTGGTGCTGGTCGGCCGCGCAATGGAGCGCGTCGTGCAGGTGGCCCGCGAATGCGGCTATCTCGATGGATTGCCGGCGTTCCGTAACGCCGACTATTACGGCCATTTCCCGCCGGACAAGGTGGTGGCGCTGTGCACGGGCAGTCAGGGTGAAGCGCGCGCGGCACTGGCGCGTATCGCCAGCGACGATCATCCGATGGTGACCCTCAACAAGGGCGATACGGTGATCTTCTCGTCGCGGACCATTCCGGGCAACGAGAAGGCGGTCGGTACCATCATCAACGGTCTTGTCACGCAGGGCATCGAGGTGATCACCGATCGTGACGCGCTGGTGCATGTGTCGGGCCATCCGCGCCGCGACGAATTGCGCGACATGATCTCCTGGGTGCGGCCGCAGCTGCTCATCCCGGTTCATGGCGAGGCGCTGCATCTGCACGAGCATGCCAAGCTGGCGCGCGCCTGCGGCGTGCCGCGGACCATGATCGTCAAGAACGGCGACCTGGTGCGCCTGGCGCCCGGCGATGCTGCCGTCATCGACGAATTGCCGTCGGGCCGCATGTTCAAGGACGGCCTCATTCTCGAGGATTCCAAGTCCCGCGCCGTAAGCGAGCGGCGCCGGCTGTCCTTTGCCGGCTGCGCTTTCGTGGCACTGGCCGTGACCATGAAGGGCGAACTGGTCGACGACCCTGCGGTCGACCTGATCGGCATTCCCGAAAAGAACCTCAAGGGCGAGGTGATGGAGGATGTCGTGTTCGACATCGTCGTCAACATCGTCGAGAACCTGCCCAAGGCGCGCAAGCGCGATCCCGATGCGATGGCGGAGTCGGTGCGACGCGCCGTTCGCTCGTCACTCGCCGATCAATGGGGCAAGAAGACGATGTGCTACGTTCACATCCTGCAGGTCGAAGACTAAAAGCAAAGAAACAAAGACTACGGAGGACACCATGCTGGGCCGGCTCAATCATGTGGCGATTGCCGTCGCCGATGCGGAGAAAGCTGCGAAGATCTACGGCATCGCCTTCGGTGCCGAGATTTCCGCGACCGTGCCGCTGCCGGAGCATGGCGTAATCACGGTGTTCGCGACGCTGCCGAATACCAAGATCGAATTCATCCAGCCGCTCGGCGCGGATTCCCCGATTGCCAAATTCGTCGAGCGCAATCCTGACGGCGGCATTCATCACATCTGTTACGAAGTGCCTGACATCATCGCGGCACGCGACAACCTGATCAAGGAAGGCGCGCGCGTACTTGGCGACGGCCAGCCGAAGATCGGCGCCCATGGCAAGCCTGTGCTGTTCCTGCATCCCAAGGATTTCTCGGGCGCGCTGGTAGAGATCGAACAAGCTTCCGAAATCGAACAGTCCTGAGGACGCGATGGCCTATACGATCTCGACGTCGCTCGCGGTCTATTTCGTCATCTGGTGGATCACGCTGTTCCTGACGCTGCCGTTCGGCGTGCGCAGCCAGCATGAGGACGGCGAGGGCACCGACGGCACCGATCCCGGTGCGCCTGTGCTGGCCCGGATGGGGCGCAAGCTGATCTGGACCACGGTGATTTCCGCGGTGCTGTTCGCGGCCGGCATGTATGCGTATCGCATGGACTACTTCAACATCGAGAGGCTCTCGAAGCTGATGGGCGTGCCGATCTGAGAGCAATCTTTAACCTGCGGAGTCTGTCCTTTCAGGTGTCGATACGGAGCTGACGCATGAAGCGCTTTCTGCTTTTTCTGTTGCTTGGGCCGGCTGTCGGCTTTGCGGTTTTCGAGCTGCGCGAAATTGCCAGCGGCAGGATCATCGGCGGCTTTCCCGGCTTCATTATGGGATTGCCCTTTGCCTACTGGTTCGGGCTGATCCCGTCGCTGGTGATGTGGCTCGAGGACTGGTTCCTCGAAGACAAGATGCAGCTGTGGCCAAAGGTGCTGACCTCGGCGTTGACTGGCTATGTCGTGAGTATCGGGATGATGTTGATCTGGACGTCGGTGTCGATCCCGCTGCGCCAGATCCTTACATTCGGGATCGTCGGCGCGGTACAGGGCCTGGTCTGTTCGTGGCTGTCGGGCATCAAGCCGAAGGGTGGTGCGCTGTAATACGCAGCGCGTTGCATCTCCGAAAAAGGCCGGCATTGATGCCGGCCTTTTTCGTCTCGGACGATATGAAGCGTCGCTATCGTTGTCGGGAATCTGTCGAAAAAAAGAGCAGGGCCGCAGCCCTGCTCGGAAAATTGTGTCGACCCTATTACCCCAAACTTTGGATTTTATCCTTGCTTAGCGGGTTGACGCTGCTTGAGCGCGTCAGGGCTCCTCCCGAGACTTGGACCACCAGACTCTGTCCTTACGAACCGCCTGAGCTGTGAGTCGTAGCTTAACTTTTTTTGTTTGTCACCAATTTCGGCAATGTGTGTTCAAAATTTAGGCCAAGGGTAGAATCGCGGCCTTTTACGCGATTTCCGGTCACGCTGGGTCGCTCTGGCCGACATCGGAAATGGCGATATTTGACAGTCCGGGAGGCAATTCGCCAGGCGAACGGAATTAAGCCCCGATTGCCGGCTCCATGTCCTAGACTGTCCGGCGTCCGACCCGTCGCCCTTGTGTTTTGGCGGCCGATCCGGTTTCACTCGCGTTCTCCCGTCCCTCCGATTCCCAGGCCTAACCATGCGATTGTCGCGCTATTTTCTGCCCATTCTCAAGGAAACGCCGAAAGAAGCCGAGATCGTCTCGCACCGGCTGATGCTGCGCGCGGGCATGATCCGTCAGGAGGCCGCCGGCATCTATGCCTGGCTGCCGCTGGGCCTGCGGGTGCTCAAGAAGATCGAGCAGATCGTCCGCGAGGAGCAGAACCGGGCGGGCGCCATTGAGCTCCTGATGCCGACATTGCAGCTCGCCGATCTCTGGCGCGAAAGTGGGCGCTACGACGCCTATGGGCCGGAGATGCTGCGGATCGTGGACCGCCACAAGCGGGAGCTTCTCTACGGGCCGACCAACGAGGAAATGATCACCGAGATCTTCCGCGGCTATGTGAAGTCCTACAAGAGCCTGCCGCTGAACCTGTACCACATCCAGTGGAAATTCCGCGACGAGCAGCGTCCGCGTTTCGGCGTGATGCGGGGCCGCGAATTCCTGATGAAGGATGGCTATTCGTTCGACATCGACGAAGCCGCGGCGAAACATTCCTACAATCAGATGTTCGTCGCCTATCTGCGCACCTTTGCCCGCATGGGCCTGAAGGCGATCCCGATGCGCGCCGAGACCGGACCGATCGGCGGCGATCACTCCCACGAATTCATCGTGCTCGCCGAGACCGGCGAGTCCGGCGTGTTCTGCGACAAGAACGTGCTCGATCTGCCGATCCCGCCGGCCGATGTCGATTATAGCGGTGATCTCACGGGCATCATCAATCAGTGGACGTCGATCTATGCGGCAACCGAAGACGTCCACGACGCCGCACGGTTCGAGAGCGAAGTGCCGGCCGAGCGGCGGCTCAACACCCGCGGTATCGAAGTCGGCCAGATCTTCTATTTCGGCACCAAATATTCCGACGCGATGAAGGCGACCGTTGCGGGCGCCGATGGCGCGGAGACGGCGATCCATGGCGGCTCCTACGGCGTCGGCGTGTCGCGTCTCCTGGGCGCAATCATCGAGGCCTGCCACGACGAGAACGGCATCAAGTGGCCCGAGGAAGTGGCGCCGTTCCGTGCTGCGATTCTCAACCTGAAGCAGGGCTCGCCCGATACGGATGCGGCTTGCGAGGCGCTCTACAAGGAGCTCTCGGCGAAGGGCGTCGATGTGCTCTATGACGACACCGACCAGCGCGCCGGCGGCAAGTTTGCCACCGCTGACCTGATCGGTGTGCCCTGGCAGATCCTCGTTGGCCCGAAGGGGCTGGCCGAAGGCAAGGTCGAGCTGAAGCGGCGCGATGCCGGTTCGCGTGAGAATATCAGTGCCGCTGAGGTCGTCGCAAAGCTGACGTCCTGACGACTTATCCACTGCGTGGTCGCCGCATCACTCACGATGCGGCTAGAATAAGCCCGATTCGTATGGGAGTCGGGCGATGGATGATGCCATGAGCGAGCCAGTTCGAACCCCACCCTTCGCCGCCTTCGAATGGCTGCTGTCCGGACGCTATCTCCGTGCGCGCCGTAAAGAGGGATTCATCTCTGTCATTGCCGGCTTCTCGTTCCTTGGCATCATGCTCGGCGTCGCCACGCTGATCATCGTGATGGCCGTGATGAACGGCTTCCGCAAGGAGCTGCTCGACAAGATCTTGGGTCTCAACGGACATCTGCTGGTGCAGCCGCTGGAAAGTCCTCTGACCGACTGGAAGGATGTCGCCGACCGCATCAGCGGCGTGAATGGCATTCGTCTCGCGGCGCCGGTCGTGGATGGCCAGGGATTGGGATCATCCGCGTTCGGTGCTGCCGGCATTTTTATCCGCGGTATCCGCGCCGGCGACCTCAATAACCTGACGTCGATCGCCAAGAACATCAAGCAGGGCACGCTCGAAGGCTTCGATGACGGGCAGGGTGTGGCGATCGGTCGGCGGCTGGCAGATCAGCTTTCGATCCATGCCGGCGACATGATCACGTTGATCTCGCCGAAGGGGGCGGTGACCCCGATGGGCACAACGCCGCGCATCAAGCCCTACAAGGTTGCTGCCGTCTTCGAGATCGGCATGTCGGAATATGACTCCACCTTCGTCTTCATGCCGTTGGCCGAGGCGCAGACTTACTTCAATCGCCCTTCTGACGTGACCTCCATTGAGGTCTACACCAACAATCCCGACAGGATCGACGAGTATCGCAAGCTCGTGACTGAGGCGGCCGGACGGCCGATCTTCATCGTCGATTGGCGGCAGCGCAACTCGACCTTCTTCAATGCGCTGCAGGTCGAGCGCAACGTCATGTTCCTGATCCTGACGCTGATCGTGCTGGTGGCGGCGCTGAACATCGTCTCCGGCCTGATCATGCTGGTGAAGGACAAGGGCAGCGACATCGCCATCCTGCGCACCATGGGCGCCTCTCAAGGCTCGATCATGCGGGTGTTCCTGATCACGGGTGCTGCGATCGGCGTGGTCGGCACGCTGGTCGGGTTTTTCGTCGGATTGCTGGTCTGCTTCAACATCGAGACGATCCGGCAATTCATCTCATGGATGACCTCCACCGAGCTGTTCTCGCCGGAGCTGTATTTCCTGTCCAAGCTGCCGGCCGAGGTCGATGTCGGTGAAACCAGCGCGGTGGTCATCATGGCGCTGACGCTGTCGTTCCTTGCCACCCTGTACCCGTCGTGGCGCGCCGCGCGCCTCGATCCCGTCGATGCGCTAAGATACGAGTGAGTGACTGACATGGCGCAAGGGGCAGATGATGTACCGGTGGTCTATCTCCACGACATCAAGCGGCAATATACCCAAGGCGAAACCGTTCTGACCATTCTCGACAATGCCAAGCTGGCCTTGTGGGCGGGACAGTCGGTGGCGCTGGTGGCGCCGTCGGGCTCGGGCAAGTCGACGCTGCTCCATATTGCCGGTCTCCTGGAGAGCCCCGATGATGGTGAGGTCTATGTCGGCGGCACCGCGACTTCGGGCCTGTCGGATACCGAGCGCACCCAGATCCGCCGCACTGATATCGGTTTCGTCTACCAGTCGCATCGGCTGCTGCCGGAATTCACTGCGCTGGAAAACGTCATGCTGCCGCAGATGATCCGCGGCTTGAAGCGCTCTGAGACGGTCGCCCGCGCCAAGGAAATCCTGGCCTATCTGGGCCTGGGCGAACGCATCACACATCGGCCCGCGGAGCTGTCGGGCGGCGAGCAGCAGCGCGTTGCGATTGCCCGCGCAGTGGCCAATGCACCGCGCGTGCTATTTGCCGACGAGCCGACGGGAAATCTCGATCCGCACACCGCGGATCATGTCTTCAAGGCGCTGATGCAGCTGGTGAAGGCGACCAAGGTGGCGATGCTGATCGCGACCCACAACATGGAACTGGCCGGCCGCATGGATCGGCGGGTGTCACTGGAAAACGGCAAAGTCGTCGAACTAGACTGACCCCGCCACGCATTTCATTCGAGAGTGAAGGCGCGGCGCCGCGAACGGTGCCGTCGTTCAGTAGCTGCTCTTACGCTTGCGCTTCACGCGCGGCTGCTGCGGCGCGGCGCCCTGCGCATAGGCGTAAGCCGGATTGGCAAAGCAGGTCAGGCCGATGCCCGATGCCGTCGCGGTGCATTGCGCATAGGTGCGGTAGCTGCAGTCATCGTCGTCATAGAGCGAGCGCATGCAGAACGGGTAGCCGCTCGGCGTGTAGAAGGAGAACGGGCCGGGATCGACGGGCTGGGCCGCGGCGGGCGTGACGGTGAGGGCCGAAAGGGCGCCGAGGGCGACCAGAGCAAGCAGGGCTGCGCGCATCGAATTCTCCTGCCGACTCAGATGGCCGGCTGCATGTGATCTCTGACCGGCACAAAGCCGGTCCGAGAGGTATTCGTCAACTCACAAAGCCGGATTCCGCTCCGCATCTGGCGCCGGAAAACATGCCGTAACAGGGCTTGTTCGGCACAGGCGGCGCAATACGGCGCAGGTGATTCCCGGCGAGGAGGAATTGGCTGGCTGGGCGCAAAGCGTGCCGGCTCGCCGTCTTAACCATTCGGAATATGAGGCGCGACGCGCCCGGATCGGCTGCTTGGGTAGTGGGGCAGTTTTGATTGTGGCAGTGTTTCGGGGCGGAAAAGGGGGGGGGGACTCCGACAGCGTTTCGGCGAAGGAGAAGGTCTGGCATTGCGCCATTTTAGCCGAGGGCGGGAGGGCGTCATGGGAGCGGGGGCGCGTCAGGTGTAACCGTTATTATTCGGTAGCGGCGCCTCGGAAAACTTATCTGCGATTCCAGCGCCGCCGCGCCCCCCTGTGTCAAAGCCTATAAGACTGTCTGCGGGGCAACCGTTAGTGATAGCGCCGAACGCCGTGCTTTTTCTAAAGCTCTCGTTTCAATCTGCCGTACTCGTTCGCGTGACACGCCGAGCTCAATACCGAGCTCATCAAGGGTTGCCGGGGCATCCGACAGCCACCGAGCTTCAATGATCCGCTGCTCCCGCGCAGAAAGACCATCGAGAGCCTTCCTAAGCACCCATGTTCGCCACTCGGACTCGCTTCTCTCGACAAGGCTTTGCTCGAGGTCAACATCGTCGGCAAGTCGGTCCTGCCACTCTGTTGGTGCTTCATCGTCGTCCTTCGCTTTCGCGTTGAGGGACATATCGCCCATGAAACGCCGGTTCATTTCGATGACTTCGTGTTCCGGCGCATACAAGCGAGCGGCTATCGTGGCGACCTGTTCGGGCCGCATGTCTCCATCGTCCAGCGCTGCAATCTTGCTCTTTAGCCGCCTCAGGTTGAAAAACAGTCGCTTCTGAGTTGACGACGCAGCGATCTTTACGATCGACCAAGAGCGCAGGATGTAGTCCTGGATCGTCGCCTTTATCCACCACGTAGCGTAAGTCGCCAACCGGAAGCCACGGTCCGGATCGAACCGCTTGACCGCTTGCATCAAGCCGATATTTCCTTCCGAAATGACGTCGGCAATCGGAAGGCCATATCCGCGGTATCGCATGGCAATTTTGGCAACCAGGCGCAGGTGGCTCGTAACAAGTTGGAATGCCGCTTCCCGGTCATCGCGCTCACGTAGCTTTCGGGCAAGTGAAACTTCCTGCTCAGGCGAGAGCAGCGGAAATTGTTTAATAGCGGTAAGGTATCGGGTGAGCCCACTGCCGTCCGCCAACATCGGTAGAGATATGCTGGACATCTTGAACCCCATGTAATCAGGAAAGTACCGCGGCAACTTGCGCTGCCGCGGCTGATACAAAGAACGATCTATCAGGCGGCTTGCGGAGGCAGCTTCTCGACCTTCTGCCCATCAGACCTGCCGATCTCGATCTTTCGCGGCTTCATGACTTCCGGCACTTCGCGGATCAAGCCGATCTGCAGCAAGCCGTTCTCGAAATGCGCGCCCGTGACCTGGACGTGCTCCTCCAGGCTGAATTGCCGTTTAAAAGCGCGGCCAGAAATTCCTTGATAAAGGAAATCTCGATGATGCTCGTCCTTGCGCCCTTCGACGGTCAGAACGTTCTGCTCGGCCGTTACCGTAATATTCTCGGGTGAGAAACCAGCTAACGCGAGCGAGATCTGGTAACGATCGTCACCAACGCGTTCGATGTTATACATCGGAAAAGTTTCCTCGTTGGCGCGTTGGGCGGCGTCCACGAGATTGAAAAGGCGGTCGAAGCCGATGCTTGAGCGCCAAAGCGGGGCGAAATCGAAAGTTGTCATAGCCAAATCCTCCATTGAGCAAGATGGGTATGAGCAGACGCCGGACGCGAGCGGCGCCCACTTCCATGTCGGACCCGACTGGCATCCGACAATCGATAAAATAGAAAAGGGCGAAGACCGGTTTCAAGGGGGCGGGAAAAAATTTGTGGACTGGGTGAAGTATCGATCGAAGTTGTCTTTGATCGACGCAGCCTCGGTCCGCTTTGGTGAGCACGACGGCCTTGAGCGAGCTGCTGCGAGAGCAACAATGCCGGCCGGCTTTTTGTGTCAGCCCGCTCGTGATCGCGAGCGCTGGCGGCGAATTATGGATTAGCTCGCTTGGTGGGGCGGCCCCCGGTGCCGGTTATGACCGCTGACGAACTCGCTAGCGACATGGAGCCCGGCAAGTGCCGGGCTCTTGAGTTTGACCGAAGTAGGTCACTCGACCTTGGGGCCGGCAACTGCACCGAAGATGCCGGCCGGCCTGCGCCCGAGGACCTTCTGCCAAACGCAACTTACAGGTGGATGTCGGCGCGAAGACGCTTCATTTCACAAGCTGTCTGGCCGACCGCGTGCGTGCGCCCCATGCGCTTTGGAAGTGGCATGCGCTGAGATTGCGCCGGCGGCCCGTCATCGCCGTCTAACGTCCTGAGTGCCGCCAGAATATCGCCAATTCTGATTTGCTGGCTCGATCCGGGAATTTGTCGCAGCCAAGGCTTACCTTCGACGGCAAAGGCATCTGATGCCCAAGTGGCCAAGATGCATCGCTTCTGGATCATGTCCAAGAAGGGACTCGCGAGCACCTCCCGCGGGTGCGTGAAAGTACTGGCGAGCAGAGAATTCGCGTGGATTTCATTCATCGACATGGCAGTCGTTGTCATGTTGGGCCTCCTAACTCCTTCCGTTTAAAGGCAATTGCCGATGTAGATTTCCCGCCGTGCCGGTCAAGAGCCTCGGGGTAAAAAATTTGAGGGTCTCGGGCAACTCAGAGTGTCCTGCGGTCGGCGCCGCGTACAGCGGGGCTGCCGACAACCACGAAGACAGCCCACCACGCGCTCGAACCCTAGCCTCGGGGAATCGGGGCGGTTCTGCGAGCCCCGAAGATGGATCGTTTTCGGTTTGTTGTCGTCCAAGCGTTTTGCCGCACCTGGATGTTCGTCCGCTGAACGGCCGCGTCTAGCGGAGCGCCGCGTAGACCGTGGTTGCCTCCTTGTAGGAGACATGCCTACCGCTAATGACTCTCAGACAATTCACAGCGAAGGCCGAATAACGGGCGGAGGCGGGGAATCTCTCGCTAACCATGTAGGTCGGCCTCTAACCTGTGCGGTGGCACCGGCCGAATATGGGGGCAGCCGCGTCGAAGAGCCGTCCGGTGTCATGCCTGGGCGTTTTTGCTGGGGTTCTTGACTATTGCGAATTGGTCGTCGAGCCAATCTCCGTTGGAGGTAGTCGGATCGGTCAAGAATTAACCACAGGGGTCACTTCCCAAACTGACCCACTGCCGCTGCTTGACTCCAGGAACAGAATGAGAACAATGTTCTTCATATGTTCCAGAGATCACGGAGGCCACCATGTTGAAGACCTTTGTTGAAGAAGCCGCTGCACTGGCATCGATCGTTCTGTTCGTCGGCATGATTGCGGTTTGGGCGCAACTGATCCCCCAGCTGTGATCCTGCTCCCGGACGCTGGCTGCGAAGCTGGCGCCGGAACACCGGGGAAGCACTCTCCGGTGGATACGGGAACGCTCCCGGGGGAATGACAAGCATTCCCTAGGGAATGCGGGGACGCTTCCGGGGCCGAGCGGGTTTCACATGGACTTGGCCGGGGGCAGGCATCACCATAGGACAGCGAGTCGGTCTGAACAGGCTGCCGCGATCCCCAGTGTCGATGACTGCCCAGATCGGGCGCTGCAAAGTCCGGAACGGCCCACGCCATGAGTCAGAAGCCCGCCGCCGCGTCGAATGCCGGATTTGTCCATCTGCACGTGCATTCGGCCTATTCGCTGCTGAAGGGCTCGATCAAGATCCAGAAACTGGCGGAACTGGCGAAGGCCGACCATCAGCCGGCGCTGGCGCTGACCGACAGCGACAACATGTTTGGCGCGCTGGAATTTTCCGAGAAGCTGGTGGGCTACGGCATCCAGCCGATCACGGGCTGCGAGGTAGCCATCGATTTCGGCGACCAGGATCCTAATGCCCGTAATGCGCTGAACGCCGTGATGCCGCGCATTGTGCTGCTGGCCGCCAAGGAGCGCGGCTATCAGAGTCTGATGAAACTGAACTCGCGCGCGTTTCTGGAAACCCCGGTCAATTGCGCGCCCCATATTAAGCTGGACTGGCTGCTGGAGGAGACGGAAGACCTGATTGCGTTGAGCGGCGGTCCGGACGGTCCGATCAATCAGGCGCTGCTCGCCGATCAATCCGCGCTTGCCGCTGCGCGTTGCGACCGGCTCGCGTCGCTATTCGGCGATCGACTCTATATCGAACTGCAGCGTCATGGCGCCGAGAAGGAGCGCCGCGCCGAAGCCGGTTTGATAGACTTGGCTTACGCCAAGGGGCTGCCGTTGGTGGCAACGAATGAGCCGTATTTTGCCGCCGCGGATGACTATGAGGCCCATGATGCGCTGCTATGCATCGCCGGTGGCAGGATCATTGCCGAAACGGACCGCGAGCAGCTCACCACGGATCATCGCTTCAAGACCCGCGCCGAAATGGCGGTTCTGTTTGCCGATATTCCTGAGGCATTGGCGTCAACAGTCGAAATTGCCGAGCGCTGCTCGTTCCGGCCAAAGACGCGCAAGCCGATCCTGCCGCGCTTCACGGTGGGCGCTGGCAGTAACGCCGAAGGTGCGGCCCAGGAGGAATCCGACGAGTTGCGCCGTCAGGCCGAGGAGGGCCTGCGCAAACGTCTCGAGATCCACGGCGTGTCGCAGGGCAAGAGCGAGGAGGAATACCACGCGCGGCTCGACTTCGAACTCAACGTGATCTCCCGCATGAACTATGCGGGTTACTTCCTGATCGTGTCCGACTTCATCAAATGGGCGAAGGCGCAGGGCATTCCGGTGGGGCCGGGTCGCGGTTCGGGCGCCGGCTCGCTGGTCGCCTGGGTGTTGACCATCACCGATCTCGATCCCTTGCAGTTCAATCTGCTGTTCGAACGCTTCCTCAATCCGGAACGCGTCTCGATGCCGGACTTCGACATCGACTTCTGCCAGGATCGTCGCGGCGAGGTGATCTCCTATGTGCAGCAGCGCTATGGCCGCGATCAGGTCGCGCAGATCATCACCTTCGGTACGCTGCAGGCGCGCGGCGTGCTGCGCGACGTCGGCCGTGTGCTGCAGATGCCCTATGGCCAGGTCGACAAGCTGACCAAGCTGGTGCCGCAAAATCCGGCCGCACCGGTGACACTTGCAGCCGCGATCGAGGGCGAGCCGAAACTCCAGGCGCTCCGCGACGAGGATCCGATCGTCGCCAAAGCCTTCGATATCGCGCAGCGCCTCGAGGGTCTGACGCGCCACGCTTCGACCCACGCCGCAGGCATCGTGATTGGCGACCGGCCGCTGTCGCAGCTCGTGCCGATGTATCGCGATCCGAAATCGGACATGCCGGTCACCCAGTTCAACATGAAATGGGTTGAGCCAGCAGGTCTCGTGAAGTTCGACTTCCTCGGCCTGAAGACACTGACGGTGCTCGATGTCGCCGTGAAGCTGCTCAAGCAGCGCAATATTGACGTCAATCTTGCGACCACGCCGATTACCGATCCCAAGAGCTACGAAATGCTGGCGCGCGGTGAAGTGGTCGGCGTATTCCAGGTGGAAAGCCAGGGTATGCGGCGCGCGCTTGTGGACATGCGGCCCGACCGTTTCGAGGACATCATCGCGCTGGTCGCGTTGTATCGTCCGGGCCCGATGGCGAACATCCCGACCTATTGCGCGCGCAAGCATGGCGATGAAGAGCCGGAATATCTGCATCCGATCATCGAGCCGATCCTGAAGGAAACCTTCGGCGTCATCATCTATCAGGAACAGGTGATGCAGATCGCACAGGTCATGGCCGGCTATTCGCTCGGCGACGCCGACCTGCTGCGCCGTGCGATGGGCAAGAAGATCCGCGCCGAAATGGAAAAGCAGCGCGAGATCTTCGTCGCCGGCTCCGTCAAGAATGGTGTGCCGAAAGGGCAGGCCGATACGATCTTCGATTTGCTCGCGAAATTCGCCGACTACGGTTTCAACAAGAGTCACGCCGCGGCCTATGCGCTGGTGTCGTATCACACCGCCTATATGAAGGCGCATTATCCGGTGGAGTTCATTGCGGCGTCGATGACGCTCGACATGGGCAATACCGACAAGCTGTCGGAATTTCGCGCCGAGGCGCAGCGGCTCGGTATCAAGGTCGAGGCGCCGAACATCAATCGTTCGGGCGTCACCTTCGAGGTCAGCGACAACACGATCTATTATGCGCTGGCCGCGTTGAAAGGCGTCGGCGCTGGCGCCGTCGAGCTGATCGTCGCCGAGCGCAACAAGAATGGTTTGTTCACGTCGCTTGCCGACTTTGCGTCGCGCGTGAGCCCACGCGCCGTCAACAAGCGCATCATCGAAACGCTCGCTGCGGCCGGCGCCTTCGATACGCTCGATCCACATCGTGCCCGCGTGCATGGCGGCGCGGATGCTATTTTGGCCGCCTGCCAGAGCGCCCACGTGGATACGACAATCGGTCAGGGAAACATGTTTGGCGGCGCGGCCGATGCGCCGACCATCATGCTGCCGCAGATCGACAATTGGCTGGCGGCGGAGAAGCTGCGCAAGGAATACGACGCTATTGGCTTCTTCCTGTCCGGCCATCCGCTCGATGACTATGCGACCGCCCTGAAGCGGCTGCGGGTGCAGAGCTGGGCCGAGTTCTGCCGCGCCGTCAAAACCGGCGCTACGGCGGGCAGGGTGGCGGCAACGGTCGTGTCGCGCATGGAGCGGCGCACCAAGACCGGCAACAAGATGGGCATCATGGGTCTGTCCGATCCGACCGGCCATTTCGAGGCGGTGCTGTTCTCCGAAGGGCTTGCCCAATACCGCGACGTGCTGGAACCGGGTACCGCGGTGCTGCTGCAACTCGGCGCCGAACTCCAGGGAGAGGACGTTCGGGCCCGGGTTCTCCATGCGGAACCTCTGGATGCCGCCGCTGCCAAGACCCAGAAGGGGCTCAGGGTGACCATGAAGGACACCAAGGCACTGGATTCGCTGGTAAAACGCCTCCAACCGCAGCCGAGCAATGCCGCCGGCGGAGGCGACGTCTCGCTGATCCTTCGCCTCGACCTGCAAACTGAGGTCGAATTCAAGCTCGAAGGCCGGTTCCAGGTGTCCCCGCAGATCGCCGGCGCCATCAAGGCGGTTTCCGGGGTGGAAATGGTCGAAACGCTTTGAGCTGGCGACCCGCGCGGTAAACCGGCCGAAGCCACCGGATTTCCTTGCTTATCCCGGGAATCCGGCTATAAGCCGGCCCATCTCACACGGAAGCATGGCTTAATCGCCGTCCGGTGGCATCCGGGCTGCACGGCAGAATCCTCTGCCCGAACGCTCGTTTGCTCACACGCTTCCGGAGGAAACAACCGGAGAATTGATACTATGGCACTACCCGAATTTTCTATGCGTCAACTGCTCGAAGCTGGCGTCCACTTTGGCCACCAGTCGCACCGCTGGAATCCGAAGATGGCGAATTACATCTTCGGCGCACGTAACAACATCCACATCATCGACCTCGCGCAGACCGTGCCGTTGCTGCACACCGCGCTGAAGGCTGTGAGCGATACCGTCGCCAAGGGCGGCCGCATCCTGTTCGTCGGCACCAAGCGCCAGGCGCAGGACGTCGTTGCCGAAGCTGCGAAGCGCTCGGCGATGTACTTCGTCAATTCGCGCTGGCTCGGTGGCACCCTGACCAACTGGAAGACCATCTCCGGTTCGATCAAGCGTCTGCGTCACCTCGACGAAGTGCTGAACTCCGGCGATGCGTCGGCCTACACCAAGAAGGAGCGTCTGACGCTGCAGCGCGAGCGCGACAAGCTCGATCGCTCGCTGGGCGGCATCAAGGACATGGGCGGTCTGCCCGACCTGATCTTCGTGATCGACACCAACAAGGAAGACATCGCGATCCAGGAAGCCCAGCGTCTGGGTATCCCTGTCGCCGCGATCGTCGACACCAACTCGGATCCGAAGGGCATCACCTATGTGGTCCCGGGCAATGACGACGCCGGCCGTGCGCTGTCGCTGTATTGCGACCTGATCGCGCGCGCTGTCATCGACGGCATCTCGCGCGCCCAGGGCGACTCGGGCTTCGATATCGGCGCATCGGCTGCGCCGGTTGCTGAAGCCATTCCGGCTCCGGAAGCTGGCTTCCAGGGCCTGGCTGGTCCGCGCGGCACCGCCGACGATCTCAAGAAGCTCACCGGCGTGTCCGGTGCGATCGAGAAGAAGTTCAACGACCTCGGCATCTTCCACTACTGGCAGCTGGCCGAACTCGATCACGACACCGCCCACAAGATTGGCGAAGAAGTTGGTCTTCCGGCCCGTGCCGACGGCTGGGTCGCCCAGGCCAAGGGTCTGACGGCGGAAGCCGAGTAACGCGCAGGCGTGATCCCGGAACCGGTGTCCCGGTTCCGGACAAAATCATGCCGATGCGACAGCCAAGAAACTATTGTGCGGCCGTCATCCCGGCCGCACTTTCCATCTCTACACTTCTCTCGATGATAGTTCCTGCGGCGTAACGCGATTGACCAGCACCGGCTGGCTCGCAGGCGCCCTGACAGGCAAAGGGTTCAACGATGGCAACGATTACTGCAGCGATGGTCAAGGACCTCCGCGAAACCACCGGCGTCGGCATGATGGATTGCAAGAACGCACTGGCTGCCAATGACGGCGACATGCAGGCGTCAATCGACTGGCTGCGCGCGAAGGGCCTGTCCAAGGCCGCCAAGAAGGCTGACCGCGTTGCGGCTGAAGGCCTGATCGGCGTTCTCACTGCCGGCAACAAGGGCGTCGTGGTCGAAGTCAATTCC
This sequence comes from Tardiphaga sp. 42S5, assembly GCF_034044155.1. Lineage (NCBI taxonomy): Bacteria > Pseudomonadati > Pseudomonadota > Alphaproteobacteria > Hyphomicrobiales > Nitrobacteraceae > Tardiphaga > Tardiphaga sp. 42S5. The sequence continues at coordinate 3,765,351 of NZ_CP139027.1, forward strand.
GAGACCGACTTCGTCGCGCGCAACGATCAGTTCCAGGGCTTGGTCAAGATGATCGCCCAGGTCGCGCTCAAGGTCGGCTCCGACGTTGAGGCCATCAAGGCGCACAAGGTTGGCGACGTCACTGTCGAGACCGCGATCACGGAAGCCATCGCCACCATCGGCGAAAACATGACCCTGCGCCGCGCCGCGACGCTGGAAGTCTCGGCCGGCGTCGTATCGAGCTACGTGCATAACGCCGTGATCGAAGGTCTCGGCAAGATGGGCATCATCGTCGCGCTGGAATCCGCCGGCAAGGCTGACGAGCTCGCGACCCTTGGCAAACAGATCGCGATGCATGTTGCTGCTGCCAACCCGCAGGCGCTGGACTCCGCCGGCCTCGATCCGGCCGTCGTTGCTCGCGAGAAGGAAGTGATGGCGGACAAGTATCGCCAGCAGGGCAAGCCGGACGCGATGATCGAGAAGATCGTCGAGAACGGCCTGAAGACCTATTACAAGGAAGTCTGCCTGCTGGATCAGGCTTTCATCCACGACACCGGCAAGTCGGTGGCGCAGGCCGTCAAGGAAGCCGAAGGCAAGGTTGGCGCGCCGATCAAGCTCGCCGGCTTTGTGCGCTACGCGCTCGGCGAAGGCATCGAGAAGCAGACTTCGGACTTCGCTGCCGAAGTTGCCGCCGCCAGCGGCCAGAAGTAAGACGAATTGGAAGACCTCCCGGCGATCTACGCCGGGAGCTGCCGCCTCGAAAGGAAGCGATCGCATCATGGGTGAGCCGCTCTATCGTCGCGTCGTGATCAAGGTCTCGGGTGAGTCTTTCGCCGGAGGCCAGTCATTCGGTATCGATCAGCCGACCATCGACCGCATCGCCGTCGATCTCATTGCAGCCCAGAAACTTGGTGTCGAAGTCGCGGTCGTCGTCGGTGGCGGCAATATTTTCCGCGGCGTCGAAGTCTCCTCGCGTGGTGTGTCGCGCCCGACCGGCGATAGCATGGGCATGCTCGCTACCGTTATGAACTGCCTGGCACTGGAAGCTGCGATCGAGCGCCACGCCGTGCCGGCCCGCACGCTGTCGGCGATGGTGATGCCGCAGGTCTGCGAACTCTTCACACGTGCTGCCGCACACAAATACCTGTCCGAGGGCCGCATCGTGCTGTTGGCCGGCGGTACCGGCAATCCGTTCTTCACCACCGACACGACCGCAGTGTTGCGCGCTGCCGAGATCGGCGCATCGGCCGTGCTGAAGGCGACCAATGTGGACGGCGTCTACAGCGCCGATCCAAAGAAGGATCCGAACGCGACGCGCTTCGAGCGTCTCAGCCATTCGCAGGCGGTGGAGGGGAACTACAAAGTCATGGATGCGACGGCTTTCGCGCTTGCCCGCGAGACCTCGCTGCCTATCATCGTGTTCTCGATCGCCGAACCGGGTTCGATCGGCGCCATTTTGACTGGTACTGGCCGCGGCACCATCGTCGCGGGCTGATTTTAGACGGGTTCGGAGCGCCATACCCGCTTCGCACCAGCAGGATACAAGGGAGAGCTGCATGGCCACCATGGCCCCATTCGACATCAACGACCTCAAGCGCCGTATGCAGGGCTCGACCCAGTCGCTGAAGCATGAGCTTGGCGGCTTGCGCACCGGACGTGCGGCAGCCTCGATGCTGGAGCCGGTCCAGGTAGAAGCCTATGGCAGCCACATGCCGCTGAACCAGGTTGCGACCGTCAGCGTTCCCGAGCCGCGCCTGCTGTCGGTGCAGGTTTGGGACAAGTCGATGGTCAAGGCGGTGGAAAAGGCGATCGTCGATTCCAACCTCGGCCTTAGCCCGGCAACGGAAGGCCAGATTCTGCGGCTGCGTATTCCCGAATTGAACACCGAGCGCCGCAAGGAACTCGTGAAGGTCGCGCATAAATATGCCGAGGCAGCCAAGGTCGCCGTGCGCCACGTCCGCCGCGACGGTCTCGACATCATCAAGAAGCTCGAGAAGGCTCACGAGATTTCCGAGGACGACCAGAAGCGCCACGATACCGAAGTGCAGAAGGTCACGGACAGCATAATCGCTGAAATCGATCAGTTGCTGGCGGCTAAGGAAAAGGAAATCATGACGGTTTAAGCGTCAGAAGCCGCTTTTAAGCTGTTGAAAAGCGTATGGTCCGCAAATTGGTCACATATGTGCCGGACCATAGGCTGGGGATTTTAATCGATGTCGAATGCCGCCGCGCCCGCAAATGATGGATCGGACCGATCCACGCCTTTGCATGTCGCGATCATCATGGACGGCAATGGGCGCTGGGCTGCAGCGCGGGGGCTTCCGCGCGCCGAAGGCCATCGCCGCGGCGTCGAGGCACTTCGCCGTGTGGTGCGGGCATCCAACGAACTCGGCATCCAATATCTGACGATCTTCTCGTTCAGCTCCGAGAACTGGTCGCGGCCCGCATCCGAGATCAGCGATCTGTTCGGCCTGCTGCGTCGCTTCATCCGCAACGATCTTGCCACGCTGCATCGCGACGGCGTGCGGGTCCGTGTGATTGGAGAGCGCCAGGGCCTCGATTCCGATATCGCGTCATTGCTGAAAGAGGCCGAGGACCTGACGCGGGGCAACACCCAGCTCAATCTCGTGGTCGCCTTCAACTACGGCTCGCGGCACGAGATCGCCACGGCAGCGCAGCGCCTTGCGCGCGAGGTTGCCGAGGGCAAGCGGACGCCCGAAAGCATCAATGTCGATACGCTCGGCCAGTATCTCGACGCGCCTGATATTCCGGACCCGGACCTGATCATCCGCACGTCGGGTGAACAACGGCTATCGAACTTCCTGATGTGGCAGGCTGCCTATAGCGAGTTCGTATTCGTGCCGATCCACTGGCCGGATTTCGACAAGGCCGCGCTGGAAAGCGCCATTGCCGAATATGCCCGCCGCGAGCGGCGCTTCGGTGGTCTCGCCGCGAAAACCGGTTCGTGACCGGCGTGACCCAGAACGACAGTACGCCGAAGCAGGCGGATGACCGGGGGCTGCGCAATCTGCTGATGCGTGTTCTGGCCGCGCTGGTACTGATCCCCGTCGCGATTCTCGCCGCCTATACCGGTGGCTGGCTGTGGTTCGGCCTCGTGACGCTGGTGTCGGTTGGTCTCTTCCTGGAATGGCGGGCCATTGTCGGCAATCATGTCGGCTGGATCGGGCTCGGCGTCGTCTATGCCTTGGCTGCGTTTGCGGCGTCCATTGTCGTGCGCCTCGATCCCGTCTGGGGCTTCTCGGCGCTGATGTTCATTCTGTTGGTGGTCTGGATGACCGATATCGGCGGCTATTTCGCCGGGCGCGGCATCGGCGGCCCGAAACTGTGGCCGCGCGTTAGTCCGAAGAAGACATGGGCCGGCGCCATTGGCGGCTTTGTTCTCAGCCTCGCTGTGGCTGCCGGTTTTGCCATGAATGGTTTGGGCAGCCTGCTGCCGCTGCTCATGATCGCAACCGTGCTGACGGTGCTGTCGCAACTTGGTGATCTCTTCGAGTCCGCAGTAAAGCGCAAATTCGGCGTCAAGGATTCCGGCCAGATCATTCCTGGCCATGGCGGTCTGCTGGATCGCCTCGACGGCTATGTATTCGCGGTGGTTGCTGCCGCGGTGATCGGTCTTTTACGCGGCGGCGCAGATGGCGTCGGCCGCGGTCTTATGGTTTGGTGATTTGATGAGCGCTGTTCCTCTGCGTAATAACAAGCCCGCCGCGTCCAGTCTGCGCAGCATCACTGTCCTCGGTGCGACCGGTTCGATCGGTGACAGCACCATGGATTTGCTACGAGCGTCGCCCGAGCGGTACCAGGTGGAGGCTTTGACGGCTAACGGCAACGTCGAAGGCGTGGTCAAGCTGGCCAAGGAATTCAACGCGCGCTTCGTGGCCGTCGCCGATGAATCCAAGCTGGACGAACTTCGCGCGGCACTCGCCGGCACCGGCATCGCCAGCGGGGCAGGGGATAGCGCGATCGTCGAGGCCGCCGAGCGTCCTGCCGACTGGCTGATGGCTGCCGTATCAGGTGCCGCCGGCTTGAAGCCTGCGCTCGCCGCCGTCGACCGCGGTGCAACGGTTGCACTGGCCAACAAGGAATGCCTCGTTTGCGCCGGCGATTTCTTCATGGATCGCGCCGCCAAAGCTGGCGCCTGCATCCTGCCGGCGGACAGTGAGCACAATGCTCTGTTCCAGGCGCTGGCTTCCGGCAGCCGGGAGGAACTGACCCGCGTGATCATCACAGCCTCGGGCGGACCGTTCCGCACCTGGGCTGCCGCCGATATCGAGCAGGCAACGCTGGCGCAGGCGCTGAAACATCCGAACTGGTCGATGGGGCAGAAAATTACCATCGACTCCGCATCGATGATGAACAAGGGTCTCGAAGTGATCGAGGCGTCCTATCTGTTCGCACTGGCGCCGGACGAAATCGACGTATTGGTACATCCGCAGTCGATCATTCACGGCATGGTCGAGTTCCGCGATTATTCCGTCATGGCGCAGCTCGGTTCGCCCGACATGCGCACGCCGATCGCGCATTGCCTGGGTTGGCCGGACCGCATCCCGGGCCGGGCGGCGCCGCTCGACCTTGCCAAGATCGGGTCGCTGACCTTCGAGGCACCGGATTACGCGCGGTTTCCTGGCCTGAAGCTGGCCTATGACGCGCTGCGCACCGGCAGCGGCGCGACCACCGTCTACAACGCGGCCAACGAGATCGCCGTGGCTGCTTTCACCGCCCAGAAGATCCGCTTTGGCGCCATTGCACGGCTGGTCGAAGCCACCATGAATGAATGGGTGCGGGCAGGGAATTTGGCGCCGTTGTCGTCGGCGGATGACGCCATCGCTGTTGACCATAAAGCGAGAAAAATGGCTGCCACCCTCTTGCCTCAAATTGCCGCAAAGGCATCCTAGAGCATTGGGGACGAGGCCTTTGGCCTCGCGTTAGGGGATCGGGATGCTTGAGTTTTTCCAACATAGTTTCAATACGTTAAGCCACGGCTTTATCGGCTATATCATCCCCTTTCTGTTTGTCCTGACGATCGTGGTGTTCTTCCACGAACTCGGCCACTTCCTGGTTGCCCGCTGGAACGGCGTTAAGGTCCTGACGTTCTCGCTCGGCTTCGGTCCTGAACTCGCCGGCTTCAACGATCGCCATGGCACGCGCTGGAAGATTTCCGCGATTCCGCTTGGCGGCTACGTGAAGTTCTTCGGCGACGAGAGCGAAGCCTCGACCCCCTCAAGCGCCGCGCTGGAAGGCATGACGGCGGATGAGCGCAAGGGCAGCTTCCATCACAAGCGGGTTGGCCAGCGTGCGGCCATCGTGGCTGCTGGTCCGATCGCCAATTTCATCCTCGCGATCGTCATTTTCACCTGCCTGTTCACGTTCTTTGGCAAGCCGAGCACGACCGCCAAAGTCGACAGCATTCAGGCTGGCAGCGCGGCCGAGAAGGCCGGGTTCCAGTCGGGCGACATCATCAAGGCCATCGACGGTAAGGTCATTGGCAGTTTCTCCGACATGCAGCGCATCGTCGGCACCAAGGCCGGCGAGCAGCTGGCCTTCAGCGTCAAGCGCGGCGAAGCCACAGTTGAGCTGAAGGGCACGCCAGAACTTCGCGAAGTCAAAGACAGCTTCGGTAACGTCCATCGTCTCGGCGTCCTCGGCATTACCCGCGCGACAGCGGTTGGCGAAGCGATCACCGAGCGGGTCAATCCGGCGACCGCTTTCGTGCTGGGCGTCAAGGAAACCTGGTTCGTCGTGGACCGTACCATCGCCTATATCGGCGGTGTATTCACCGGACGCGAGGCGGCCGACCAGATCGGCGGTCCGATGCGAATCGCCCAGATCTCGGGGCAGGTGGCGACAATAGGCCTGACCGCCCTGATTCACCTGGCGGCGGTACTGTCGATCTCGATCGGCCTTCTCAACCTGTTTCCGGTGCCGCTTCTCGATGGCGGTCATCTTTTGTTCTATGCCGTCGAAGCCGTTCGTGGGCGCCCGCTGTCGGAGCGCGCGCAGGAGATGGGCTTCCGCATTGGCCTCGGTTTAGTGCTGATGTTGATGGTATTTGCGACCTATAACGACATTCTTCACCTGGCTTCGTCATGATCGAGGCTGGGGGTAACGTGGCCGATGGGCAACGTCTTGGAATGAAATTAGAATTGCAGCGCGAAAGGTCGTTTGCCAGTCAGGTAAAATTGGCTACAAGCTGGGCCACTAAAGGGATTCTGTCAGACCGTAGGGGTGCGGGCTGGCGATGGAATGATAAGGGCGCTTTGCGCATGATTTTTGGTTTGCGGGGTTTCCGGGGCGGCCTTCTTGCTGCTTCGATCTTGGTCGCCATGCCGGTCGCCGTTACAGCGACCGCTGCGCTCGTTTCTTCGACTGCCGTGGCTCAGACTGCCGCTTCGATTGTTGTTGAAGGCAATCGTCGCGTGGATGTGGAGACCATCCGCTCCTATTTCCGTCCCGGCCCGAGCGGCCGGCTGGATCAGGGTACCATTGATGACGGCCTCAAGTCGCTCATCGAGACCGGCCTGTTTCAGGATGTGAAGATCAATCAGGCCGGTGGCCGTCTGGTCGTCAGCGTCGTCGAAAATCCGGTCATTGGCCGTATCGCCTTCGAAGGTAACAAGAAGGTCAAGGACGACCAGCTGAACGCTGAAGTGCAGTCGAAGCCGCGCGGGACGCTGTCGCGCCCGATGGTGCAGGCCGATGCCCAGCGCATTTCCGAAATCTATCGTCGCTCTGGTCGTTATGACGTCAGCGTCGTTCCGGAATTCATCGAGCAGCCGAACAACCGCGTCGACCTGATTTTCACGATCAACGAAGGCGCGAAGACCGGCGTGAAGTCGATCCAGTTCATCGGCAACAACTATTACTCGTCCTACCGCCTCAAGGACGTCATCAAGACCCGTGAATCGAACCTCCTGAGCTTCCTGGCTTCGGGCGACATCTATGATCCGGACCGCATCGAAGCCGATCGCGACCTGATCCGCCGCTATTACCTGAAGAACGGCTTCGCCGACGTTCAGGTCGTCGCCGCGCTCACCGAATACGATCCGAACCAGAAGGGCTTCCTGGTCACCTTCAAGATCGAAGAAGGCCAGCAGTACCGCGTGTCGTCGGTCGACTTCTCGTCCACCATTCCGCAGTTCGATCCGAACTCGCTGCGCAGCTTCTCGCGCGTTGGCGTCGGCTCGCTCTACAACGCGGAAGCGCTGGAGAAGTCGGTCGAGGAAATGCAGATCGAAATGTCCCGCCGCGGCTACGCCTTTGCCGTCGTGCGTCCGCGTGGCGATCGCAATTTCGAATCTCATACCGTCACCATCGGTTTCACGGTGGAAGAGGGCCCGCGCGTCTACATCGAGCGCATCAATGTGCGCGGCAACACGCGTACCCGCGACTATGTCATCCGCCGCGAATTCGATCTCGCCGAAGGCGACGCCTATAATCGCGCGCTGGTTGATCGTGCCGAACGCCGCCTGAAGAACCTCGACTTCTTCAAGAGCGTGAAGGTGACGACCGAGCCCGGCTCATCCAGCGATCGCGTGATCCTGGTCGTCGATCTGGAAGAGAAGTCGACCGGTGACTTCTCGGTCTCGGGCGGCTACTCGACCACCGACGGTGCGCTCGGCGAAGTCAGTGTCTCGGAACGTAACTTCCTCGGTCGCGGTCTGTTTGCGAAGGCATCGGTTCAGTACGGCCAGTATGCCCGTGGCTACTCGCTGTCCTTCGTTGAGCCTTACCTGCTCGACTACCGCGTGGCGCTCGGCCTCGATTTTTATCAGCGCGAGCAGCTGTCCAACAGCTACATCTCATACAACACCAAGACGCTCGGCTTCAGCCCGCGCCTCGGTTTCCAGCTGCGTGAAGATCTCGCGCTGCAGCTGCGCTACTCCGTCTATCAGCAGCAGATTTCGCTCCCGGCGACGTTGAGCAACTGTAACAACCTGCCAGGCAGCCCAACTGCGACCAACACTCCCGGTTATTTGAATTCACTGTTCCCGGGTTCTGTTGATCCAGCCAATGCCAACACTTGGGGTTGTTACGCCGATGGCGAGTCGTCTCTGCCAGTTCGCCGCGAACTGGCCAGCGGCAAGACGCTGACCTCGGCGCTCGGCTACACGCTGAATTACAACACCCTCGACAACAACAAGAACCCGACCGACGGTCTGTTCCTGGAGTTCAAGCAGGACTACGCTGGCGTCGGTGGCGACGTGACCTACCTGAAGACCACGATCGATGCGAAGTACTACACTCCGCTGGTGGCCGACATCGTTGGTTTGCTGCGTGTCCAGGGCGGTATGCTGAACAAGGTCGGCGAAGATATCCGCATGCTGGATCACTTCCAGATGGGTCCGAACCTGGTGCGTGGTTTCGCGCAGAACGGTATCGGTCCGCGTGACATCAGCTACGTTGCGCTGGGATCCTACGGTGACGCACTCGGCGGCACCAAGTATTGGGGCGCTTCGGCCGAATTGCAGATGCCATTCTGGTTCCTGCCGAAGGAAGTTGGCATCAAGGGCGCGGTTTATGCCGATGCCGGCGGTCTCTGGGATTATAAGGGACCGACCAGTTGGGCTCAGACTGGCGAAATCAATGCCGCCGGCTGTGTGCCTGCGAGCCGGACTTCGGTCGGTAACTGCGCCGGCATGACCTATGACGATGGCAATGTCGTCCGGTCGTCGGTCGGTGTTGGCCTGATCTGGCAGTCGCCGTTTGGTCCGCTGCGCTTCGATTACGCAGTGCCGATCACCAAGGGCGCCTATGATCGCGTGCAGCAGTTCAAGTTCGGCGGCGGAACTTCGTTCTGAGTTTGATCTCCGGCCGGACCGCGACGGGTGGAATGGTTCTGCCGACGTTCTTCAAGCAATCGCCGTCGTTGACGCTGGCTGAAATAGCCGCGTCAACGAAGGCACGACTGGTCGACCCGACGCGGGCCGACCAGGTCGTGACTGGCGTAGCCTCGCTCGACGAGGCGGGCCCCCATCACCTGACCTTCTTCGAAAATCTTCGCTACATCGACCAGCTCACCCACACCAAGGCCGGTGCCTGCCTGGTGAGCGAGAGCTTCAAGGGCGATATTCCGGCTCACGTAACGGTGCTGCGCGCCAAACGGCCATTTGCTGCCTTCGTGGAATTGGCGCGCGAACTGCACGCGGACACGCTGCGTCCGGTCTCCGGCTTTGACATTACTGGCATCGCCGCATCCGCCGTCATCCATCCCTCTGCTCAGCTCGAGGATGACGTTACGGTGGATCCGCTGGCCGTGATCGGCCCGGATGTGGAGATCGGTTCCGGCACCATCATCGGTTCTGGCGCGGTGATCGCCGCCGGGGTCAAGATCGGACGCGACTGCAATATCGGCGCCGGCAGCGCGCTGCAGTTCACACTGATCGGCAACAACGTACTCGTTCATCCCGGCTGCAAGTTCGGCCAAGACGGCTTCGGCTTCGTGTTCGGCCGGGACAAGCACATCAAGGTGCCGCAGACCGGCCGTGTCCTGATCCAGAACGACGTCGAGATCGGCGCCGGCACCACTATCGACCGCGGCAGCCTGCGCGATACCGTGATTGGCGAGGGGACCAAAATCGACAATCAGGTCCAGATCGGCCACAATGTGACAATTGGACGGCACTGTGTGATCGCTGCGAAATGTGGCCTTGCAGGCAGCCTGACCATCGGCGACAACGTCGCGCTGGGCGCCATGGTGGGCCTCAACAATCACATTACGATTGGCGATGGCGCGCAGGTCGCGGCAATGGCCGGAGTGAAAGACAGCATTCCGCCGCGCGCGCGGTGGGGTGGCATCTTTGCCCGGCCGACCAAGCAATGGTTCCGCGAGATCCTCGCGGTTGAGAAACTCGCCCGCGAGAGCATGCCGGGAACGGATGCGACGACGCAGGATACGAAAGACGAGGGGCGGGAATGACCCAGGATACAGTAAGCGGTGCCGAGTCACCGATTGTCATTGAAGCGGTTGATATCAACACCATCCTCAAGACCCTGCCGCATCGCTACCCATTCCTGCTGATCGATCGCGTCGTGAATATCCGCAAGGATTTCAGCGGCATTGGTATCAAGAACGTTACCATCAACGAGCCGGCTTTCCTGGGACATTTCCCGGATCGTCCGGTCTATCCTGGCGTGCTGATGATCGAAGGCATGGCGCAGACCGCCGGCGTGATCGGCATCGCGTCGGTTGAAGGGACGGCAAAGCCGCGCGCCGTGTATTTCCTCACCATCGACAAGTGCAAATTCCGCAAGCCGGTGATGCCAGGCGATACCATCGAGTATCACCTGCATCTGATCGGCAAGAAGAAAGCCATGTGGTGGTTCCACGGCGACGCCAAGGTGAATGGCGTCACCGTTGCCGAGGCCGATGTCGGCGCGATGCTGACAGACTGATTGGCACCTACCTGTACGCGATGATGCCATCGAAGACCTCGGTGGCATCATGCGTTTGTAAGTCATGGTACGAGACGTGTCGTAACAGATCGCAATCAGACGTCACTGGACAGGCTGGGGAACCCGCGTTAACCAACGGAAAAACCTAGATATTTGTAGGCAACTTGATGGCTGGGATTGGACTGTTTCGATGAGCAAGATCGACCCGACGGCGCGGATCGAGGATGGTGCTGTCATTGGCGAGGGCGCCGAGATCGGACCCTTCTGCATCATCGGACCGCATGTCACGATCGGTGCAGGCACGAAGCTGCTGTCACATATCAACGTGACGGCGCAGACGACCATCGGCGAGAATTGCACGATCTATCCGTTCGCCTCATTAGGCACGCCTCCGCAGTCGCTCAGCTACAAAGGCGAACTGACCCGGCTGACCATCGGCAATGGCTGTACCATCCGCGAGTCCGTGACCATGAATGCCGGTACTGTCGCCGGCGGTGGCATCACGTCGGTGGGCGATCGCGGTTACTTCATGAACTGCGCCCATGTCGGCCATGATTGCCACGTCGGCAATGACGTGATCTTCGCGACCTCGGCGACGCTTGGCGGTCATTGCGAGATCGGCGATTTCGTTTTCATGGGCGGGCTGTCGGCCGTACACCAGTTCACCCGCATCGGCTCGCAGGTTATGGTCGGCGGCATTTGCGGTGTGCGCGGCGATATCATCCCATTCGGGCTCGTGAATGGCCAGTATGCGGCGCTGGAAGGCCTCAACATCATCGGCATGAAGCGCCGCAAGTTCACCAAGGAGCGCGTCGCCGCCGTGCGCTCGTTCTATCAAAAGCTGTTCCATGGCGCGGGCGTCTTCGCCGAGCGGCTCGAGCGCGTGCAGCCCTTGGCGAATGACGATCCGGCGATTGCAGAAATCCTGACATTCATTGCCGGCGCCAAACATCGCGCGCTGTGCCTGCCCGAGGATAGCAAGAGCAGTTCCTGAATTCGGGTATCGCGGGACGAAGCATGACTGACCAGGCTCAAATACAGCACCCGCAAGTACATCCGTCGATTGGCTCGCCGTTTGGCATTATTGCCGGCGGCGGCTCGCTGCCCTTCGCCGTCGCGGACTCGCTGCAGGCACGTGGCATCAAGCCTGTCGTGTTCGCGCTGAAGGGCTTCTGCGATCCGGCGCTGGTGGCGCGATTTCAGCACCACTGGATTCCCATCGGCCAGTTTGGCCGTTTGCTGAAGCTGATGCGCAGCGAAAATTGCCGGGATCTCACGTTCATCGGCACGCTTGTGCGGCCGGCAATCTCCGAGATCAGGCTGGACTGGGCAACGCTTCGCGTGATGCCGAAAGTGTTTCGCGCGTTTCGCGGCGGTGACGATCACTTGCTGACGAGTATCAGCCGCCTGTTCGAGCATGAAGGTTTTCGTCTGCTGGGGATCAAGGACGTCGCGTCCGATGTGCTGATGCCGGCGGGTAGCGTAACACGTGCCGTACCGGATCAAGATGCTGAAGCCGATATCGCGCGTGGGCGCGACGTCCTGCGCGCCTTGAGCCCGTTCGATATCGGCCAGGCGACCGTGGTGATCGACGGCCATGTGGTCGGGATCGAGGATATCGAAGGTACCGATGGATTGCTGGCCCGCGTGGCGCTTCTGCGTGAGCAGGGACGTATTCGCGCCAAGGCAGGGCGGGGTGTACTGGTGAAGGCACCGAAGAGCGGTCAGGATCTGCGTTTCGATCTGCCGACATTGGGGCCGCGGACCATAGAGCGCGCTGCGGCTGCGAAGCTCGCCGGCATCGCCATCGTCGCAGGCAATACGATCGTCGCCGAACCGCAGCAGATGATTGTCGCTGCCGATGCCGCAGGTCTTTTCGTGACGGGACTGCCGACGTGACGAAGACGATCTATCTCATCGCCACAGAAGAATCCGGCGACCGTCTCGGCTCAGCGCTGATGAAGGTGCTGCGCCAGCGGCTCGGCGACGATGTGCGCTTTGAAGGCGTTGGTGGTTCGTCGATGGCACGTGAAGGTCTGCAGTCACTATTTCCTATCGAAGAGCTTTCCATCATCGGCCTTGCCGCCGTCCTACGGAAGTTGCCGTCGATCCTGAAGCTCATCACGCGCGCGACCGAGGACATCTTGCGGGCCAGACCCGACGTGCTGGTCATCATCGACAGCCCGGACTTCACCCATCGCGTCGCCAAGCGTGTGCGCCAGCGCGATCCCTCCATTCCCGTCGTCAACTATGTGTCGCCAACGGTGTGGGCGTGGCGGCCGGGGCGCGCGAAGGCGATGCGCGCTTATGTCGACCATGTGCTGGCGCTGCTGCCGTTCGAGCCGGAGGCCCATCAGCGGCTCGGCGGACCGCCATGCACCTATGTCGGTCATCCCCTGATCGAGCAGATCGATGCGCTGCGTCCCAATGCGGACGAGCAGGCGCGTCGCGAAACGAAGCCGCCGGTGCTGCTGGTGCTGCCCGGTAGCCGTCGCAGCGAGATCCGCCATCACATGGCGACCTTTGGTGCCACGCTCGATCTGCTGCAAAAGCGGGGCACACGATTCGAACTGATCCTGCCGACCATGCCGCATCTCGTCGAGGTCATCGCCGAAGCGCTCAAGGCGTGGCCAGTGCAGCCGCGGATCGTTGTGGGCGAAACAGAGAAGCGCGCCGCGTTCCGCATCGCGCATGCGGCCTTTGCCAAGTCGGGGACGGTGACATTGGAGCTTGCATTGTCAGGCGTGCCGATGGTCACAGCCTACAAGGCCGGCAGTGTCGAGGCCTGGATCATCCGCCGCCGCATCACATCATCGTCGGTGATCCTCGCCAATCTGGTGATCGGCGAGAACGTCATTCCGGAGTTCATCCAGGAAGACTGCACGCCGGAGAAGCTCGCGGCGTCGTTGCAAGAGGTGCTGGCAGACACGCCGATGCGGCGGCGTCAGGTCGAAGCGCTGGCGCGGCTCGACGGGATCATGGCGACCGGCGAGGCGTCGCCCAGCGTCGGTGCGGCCAATGTCGTGCTGGCCACGATGCGGAAGAGTTGAAGGCCTCAATTCAAGAGATTGCAGCGAAACAAAAACGGCGGATCTTGCGATCCGCCGTATTGATTTTCGCACTCTGCGAAACGACGTCTTAGGCGCGCTTGGCGATATCCACGTAGTCGCGGCGGGCAGCACCCGTGTAGAGCTGGCGCGGACGGCCGATCTTCTGCTGCGGATCGCCGATCATCTCGCTCCACTGGCTGATCCAGCCGACGGTGCGGGCAACCGCGAACAGCACGGTGAACATCGAGGTCGGGAAGCCCATCGCCTTCAGCGTGATACCCGAATAGAAATCGACATTCGGGTACAGCTTGCGGTCGATGAAGTACTGATCCGACAGCGCGATCTTCTCGAGCTCCATCGCAACGGCGAGCATCTCGTCGCCACCGTGACCGGTTTCCTTGAGAACCTCGTGGCAGGCCTGCTGCATCAGCTTGGCGCGCGGATCGTAGTTCTTATAGACGCGGTGACCGAAGCCCATCAGGCGGACGCTGGAATTCTTGTCCTTCACCTTGGCGATGAATTCCGGAATCTTGTCGACGGTGCCGATCTCGGCGAGCATCTGCAATGCGGCTTCGTTGGCACCGCCATGCGCCGGTCCCCACAGGCAGGCGATGCCGGCGGCGATGCAGGCGAACGGATTGGCGCCCGACGAACCGGCGATGCGGACCGTTGAGGTCGATGCGTTCTGCTCATGGTCAGCGTGCAGCGTGAAGATCTTGTCCAGCGCTTTGGCGAGCACCGGATTGACCTTGTACTCCTCGCACGGCACGGCGAAGCACATCTTCATGAAGTTCGCCGCGAAATCGAGCGAGTTGGTCGGATACACGAAGGGCTGACCGATCGTGTACTTGTAGGCCATCGCCGCGAGCGTCGGGATCTTGGCGATCATGCGGATCGACGCGATGTCGCGCTGCTTCGGATCGTTGATATCAGTTGAGTCGTGGTAGAAAGCGGCGAGGGCGCCAACCGACGCGACCATCACGGCCATCGGATGCGCGTCGCGGCGGAAGCCCTGGAAAAAGCGGCTCATCTGGTCGTGAACCATGGTGTGGTTCGTGACCAATGCGTCGAATTTTGCCTTCTGCGCCTTGGTCGGGAGTTCCCCGTACAGCAGCAGATAGCAGGTCTCGAGGAAGTCCCCCTTCTCGGCGAGCTGCTCGATGGGGTAGCCGCGGTATTCGAGGATACCGGCATCGCCATCGATATAGGTGATCTTGGACTGGCAGCTGCCCGTCGACGTGAAGCCGGGATCGTAGGTGAACATCCCGGACTGGGCGTAGAGCTTGCCGATGTCGATGACATCAGGGCCGACGGTCCCGCTGTGGATCGGCAGTTCGAAGCTCTTGCCGTCGACTGTCAGCGTTGCGGATTTGGTATTGGTTTTTGCGTCCATCGCGTGGTCCCCGATGAGATCGTTGAGGGGCCGGCAAGCCACCGACATTTCAGGAGAAATGGGGAGGCTAGCCGGGAATTCCAGAGCATTCGCCAGAATGCGTAGCGTATTGCTGTGTGCGCTGCAAGGCGGGCAAAAGCAGCCTACAGCTATGCTAAATAGATGCCTGATCGGCGAGCCGGTCCAGGCATTCCTGCCGTCCCAATACCGCCAGAACATCGAAAATGCCGGGCGATGTGGTCTTGCCGGTCAGCGCCACGCGAAGCGGTTGCGCAACCCCGCCAAGCTTGATGCCAGCTTCCTCGGCAAAGGCGCGGGTAGCGGCTTCGGCATTTGCTGCGGTCCAGTCGGTGACGGCTTCCAGTGCCGTGCGCAACTTGCCGATCAGCAGACGGGTTTCCGGCGTCAGCGCGGCCTGCGCCTTCGGCTCCATCACCAGTGGGCGATCGGCAAAGATGAAGTTGGCGCCGTCGATCAGTTCGATCAGCGTCTTGGCGCGTTCCTTCAGGCCGGGCATGGCGCGCAACAGCTGGGCGCGCGTGGTGTCGTTGAGCTTCGCCTTCAGTTCGGCGCCGCCGGGCACGTAATTCAGCACGTCCTCGAACATGGTCACGAGGGATTGATCGTCGGTGTGGCGGATGTAGTGACCGTTGAGATTTTCGAGCTTGGCGAAATCGAAGCGCGCGGCGGAGCGGCCGATCCCCGACAGGTCGAAGGCGTCGATCATCTCCTGGGTCGAGAAGATTTCCTGATCGCCATGGCTCCAGCCGAGCCGCACCAGGTAATTCCGTAGAGCGGCCGGCACATATCCCAGCGCGCGATAGGCTTCGACGCCGAGCGCACCGTGGCGCTTCGACAGTTTCGAACCATCAGGCCCATGGATCAGCGGAATATGCGACATGCTGGGCACGGTCCAGCCGAGCGCGTCGTAGATCTGCTTCTGGCGCGCGGCGTTGATCAGATGGTCGTCGCCGCGGATCACGTGCGTCACGCCCATGTCATGGTCGTCCACCACCACCGCCAGCATGTAGGTCGGATTGCCGTCGCCACGCAGCAGCACGAGGTCGTCGAGATTTTCGTTCTGCCAGACTACACGGCCCTGTACTTGATCCTCGATCACGGTCTCGCCGGTGAGCGGCGCCTTCAGGCGGATCGTCGGTTTGACGTCGGGGCGCGGATCCGACGGATCACGGTCGCGCCACAGCCCGTTATAGAGCTTGGACTTGCCCTCGGCGCGGGCGGTCTCGCGCATCTGCTGCAGTTCCTCGGCGCTGGCATAGCAGTAATAGGCCTTGCCCTCGGCCAGCAGCTGTTCGGCGACTTCGCGGTGCCGGCCGGCACGGGCAAACTGGAAGACGGTGTCGCCGTCCCATTCGATGCCCAGCCACTTCAACCCGTCGATAATGGCGTCGATCGCGGCATCCGTTGAACGCTCGCGATCCGTATCCTCGATCCGCAGCAGCATCTTGCCGCCGGTCTTCTTGGCATAGAGCCAGTTAAACAGCGCGGTGCGTCCACCGCCGATGTGGAGGAAGCCGGTCGGCGAGGGGGCGAAACGGGTAACGACGGGAGCGGTCATATCAGCGGGTTCGATCGAGTTCGGTGTGAGTGTTGGCGGGCGTTTATCACAACGACAGGGCGCTGTCTCACGGCGAATAAACGCGGATTTGGGGTCGGAACCGCATCGGAAAAGGCCCTTTCGCGGGACCCGGCCCCTGATCCGGCCTTGGCGCGGCCTTCCGGATTTGGCACATAGGGCGCAGCTTGAAAGGCAGCAAATGACAGACGAATCGGTATCCGACGCAGGCCGTGACTTCATCCGCGACATCGTTGCGGCGGACCTGCAATCCGGTAAGCACAAGAGCGTGGTGACGCGCTTTCCGCCGGAGCCCAACGGCTACCTGCATCTCGGCCATGCCAAGTCGATCTGCCTGAATTTCGGCGTTGCCGAGGAATTCGGCGGCCACTGCAACCTGCGTTTCGACGACACCAATCCGACCAAGGAAGAGCAGGAATATATCGACGCCATCCAGCGCGACGTCCGCTGGCTCGGCTTCGACTGGGGCGAGGGCAACCTGCATTACGCCTCGGACTATTTCGAGCAGCTCTATGACTGGGCGGTACACCTGATCCGCGCCGGCAAGGCCTATGTCGATGACCAGTCGCAGGAAGAAATCCGCTTTAAGCGTGGCACCCTGACGGAGCCCGGCCAGAACAGCCCGTTCCGCGACCGTTCGGTTGATGAGAACCTCGATCTGTTCGCGCGGATGCGTGCCGGCGAATTCCCGAACGGCGCCCGCGTGCTGCGCGCCAAGATCGACATGTCGTCGGGCAACATCAACCTGCGCGATCCCGTGATCTATCGCATCCTGCATGCGCATCATCCGCGCACGGGCACCGCCTGGAGCATCTATCCGAGCTACGACTTCGCGCACGGTCAGTCGGATGCCATCGAACACGTGACGCATTCGATCTGCACGCTCGAATTCGAGGATCACCGGCCGCTTTACGACTGGTGCCTGGAAAACCTGCCGGTGCCGTCGCGGCCGCATCAGTATGAATTCGCGCGCCTCAACATGACCTACACGCTGCTGTCGAAGCGCGTGCTGACCGAACTCGTCCGCGGTGGCCATGTCACCGGCTGGGACGATCCACGGATGCCGACGCTCGCCGGCCTGCAGCGCCGCGGCATTCCCGCTGAAGCGCTGCGCGAGTTCGTCAAGCGCATCGGCGTTGCCAAGGCCAATTCGACCGTTGATATCTCGATGTTCGACTTCGCCGTGCGCGAGACACTGAACCGCACGGCACAGCGCCGCATGGCTGTGCTGAAGCCGCTCAAGGTGGTGATCGAGAACTATCCCGAAGGTCAGACCGAACAGCTCGAAGCGGTCAATCATCCCGATGATGAAGTGCTGGGCACGCGGCAGATCCCGTTCGGCCGCGAGCTCTACATCGAGCATGACGACTTCATGGAAGAGCCGCCGAAGAAATTCTTCCGCATGGCGCCAGGCCGCGAGGTCCGTTTGCGTTACGGCTATTTCATCACCTGCAAGGACGTGATCAAGAACGCTGCCGGCGAGGTGGTCGAACTGCGCTGCACCTATGATCCGGAAACCCGGGGCGGCAATGCGCCGGACGGCCGCAAGGTCAAGGCGACGATCCATTGGGTGAGCGCTGCAGATGCCGTGCAGGCGGAAGTGCGCGTCTACAATCAGCTGTTCGCCGATCCGCAGCCCAATGCGACCGAGTTCGCATCGCAGCTCAATCCGGACTCGCTGGAGACGCTGACCGGCGCCATGCTTGAGCCGGCGCTGGCGAGCGACAACACAAGCGATGTCGTGCAGTTCGAGCGCCAGGGTTATTTCTGTCGCGACAAGGATTCAGCGCCGGGCAAGCTGGTCTTCAACCGTACCGTCGGTCTGCGCGATAGCTACGCCAAGCTCGCTTGAGCAACCCCAGGGATTAGTTTTCGTATTCTGCATCCGTTCCGCTAGTCGCCGCTTGCCCTTCCGATAGCATTCGGACGGGCGAGCGTGGCGTGCGGGCGTTCGATGGCGCGGAGCGGGGATCAGCAACAGCGGCGGGGCCGATCCGGCACGGCGACCACATGGCCGCCGCCGGCCACGGCAGGCGTCGCTCTCCCGTCACCGACGTCATCAACGTCGGGCTTCGAGACGCTCTGGACGTGGGTGTGGGCCGAAGCTGGTCCCGGTCGCTTGCTGCCTTGGGTGCCGATCGCTTTCGGGACCGGCATCGCGCTGTATTTTGCCGCTGAGCATGAGCCGGTGGCCTGGGTTGCCGCTGCGACGGCAGGCCTTCTTTGCGTGGCTGCGTTTTTGCTGCGGCGGCAGCGATGGTTTCCCTTGATCTTGCTCATTGCGGCCATCGCGGCGGGCTTCGCGATGGCTGCCATGAAAACCGCGCGTGTGGCTCATGAGGTTCTGGCGAAGCCGCTCTATTCCGTCGCGATTACCGGCTTCGTCGAAACTCACGAGGAACGGGAGCGCACGGATCGCTTCGTGCTCCGCGTTGCCACGATGGACAGCCCGCGCGCCGCACCGAAGCTGACCCGTGTGCGGCTGTCGGTGAAGAAGGGCACGGCGCCTGCCGTCGGCAGCTTCGTCGAATTGAAGGCAAGGCTGCAGCCGCCGCTGTCGCCGCTCCGGCCGGGTAGCTACGACTTCGGCCGCGATCTGTACTTTCAAGGGATCGGCGCGTCCGGTTTTGTGATGGGCGGCATCAAGGCGGTCGACCCGCCGATACAGCCGAGTGTGGCGTTACGCTATTCGGCGACCATGCAGGGGCTACGCGACGCCATCGACGCGCGGATCCGCACCGTGCTCTCGGGCGATAGTCGCGCCATTGCCACGGCACTGCTCACAGGTCGCCGCGATGCGATTTCGGCTGACGTCAATGATGCGATGTTCATCTCCGGCCTCGGTCATGTGTTGTCGATCTCCGGCTATCACATGGCCGTTGTCGCCGGCGTGGTGTTCTTTGCGATACGCGCACTGCTGGCACTGATCCCTGTCCTGACGGTGACATTCCCGATCAAGAAAGTCGCAGCGGCTGCGGCGTTATTCGCAGCACTGTTCTACCTGCTGTTGTCAGGTGCTGAAGTCGCGACGCAGAGATCGTTTTTCATGACGGCCGTCGTGCTGATTGCAGTCATGGTCGATCGCCGGGCGGTGACGTTCCGCACCCTGGCGGTGGCAGCAATGGTTGTGCTGATCGTGGCGCCGGAAGCGTTGGTGCATCCGAGTTTTCAGATGTCATTCGCGGCGACGCTGGGGCTGGTCGCATTGGTGCAGATAGGCATGCCCGCGCTGTTTGCCTCGCCCGATCATTCCGCGACCGCGCGCGTGGCGCTATGGGGCGGACGCGAGATCGCGATGCTCGTACTGGCTTCGCTGGTCGCGGGCCTCGCCACCACGCCCTATGCCGCGTTTCATTTCCATCGCGTCACGCCTTATGGCGTTGTCGCCAATCTCCTGGCGATGCCGGTGGTCTCGGCGCTGGTGATGCCGGCGGGCATTCTCGGTTTGGTGGCCATGCCGTTCGGCTTTGACGGTGTGTTCTGGCGGCTGATGGATGTCGGCATCCAGTGGATGATTGTGGTCACGCAATGGGTGGCAGCCTTGCCCGGCGCCATCGGCCGGATGCCGGCCTTTGGCATCGGACCGCTGATATCAGCCAGTATCGGCATCATCGTGCTCGGATTGCTGCGCACGCCGTTGCGCTTCGCGGGGGCTGGCGTGCTGGTGCTCTCGATTGTCTGGGCGTTGCTGGTGAAGCAGCCGGATGTCCTGATCTCGGGTGATGGTCACAGTGTCGCGGTGCGGAGCAGGGACGGGCATCTCCACGTGATGCGCAGCGCCAAGGATACATTTCTGCTGAAAGAGTGGCTCGCCGGCGATGCCGATGCGCGTCTGCCGACCGATGCCTCCGTCAGCCACGGTGTGTCCTGCGACCGCGACGGATGCATCACGCCGCTGGCCGATGGCGCTTTGGTGGCGCTGGTTTTACAGCCGGACGCCTTCACAGATGATTGCGAGAAAGCGGCGCTGATCGTCACGACGAGACAATCGCCGAGGGATTGCAGGGCGCTGGTGATCGATCAGGATCGCTTGCAACGAAATGGTGCGGTGAGCCTGCAGCGAACCGCAAACGGCTTTACCATCGATGCCGTGCGGCCACGGGGCCTGGACCGTCCGTGGTCGCGCGCAATTCCCGATGAGCCCCAGCAAGATCTGATCCAGAACAGTCGTCCACCGCAAAACCGGCCGGTGGATGCGACGCCGGCGGAAACCGATCTTCAACCCGAAGATCAGTAATCCGCCGAGGCGCAAATCTCAGTAGCGGCGATACAGGCCGATCAGCTTGCCCTGAATGCGCACCCGGTTGGGTGGCAGGATACGGACCTCGTAGGCGTCATTCGCAGGCTCCAGCGCGATCGACGCGCCGCGGCGGCGGAAGCGCTTCAACGTGGCTTCCTCGTCGTCGATCAGGGCCACCACGATGTCGCCGGTGTCGGCGCTCTCGTTGCGCTGGATCAGCACGGTGTCGCCGTCGAGAATGCCGGCGTCCTGCATGGAATCGCCGCGCACTTCGAGCGCGTAATGTTCGCCGGAACCGAGCATGTCGGCGGGCATGCTGATGGTGTGGCTACGGGTCTGCAGCGCCTCGATCGGCGTACCGGCCGCGATCCGGCCCATGACCGGGATAGCAACCGTGCGGCCATTGTCATCATCACCGCTGTTGCTGGCGATGCTGGCGGCCGAACGCACCTTGCCAAGCGTGCCTTCGATGACGCTGGGCGTGAAGCCGCGGCGCCCGGTGCCGCCGGTGACCGGCGCGCCGAGCTCTGGCAGCTTGATGACTTCGATGGCACGGGCGCGGTTGGGCAGACGGCGTATGAAGCCGCGTTCTTCCAGCGCCGTGATCAGACGATGGATGCCGGACTTCGAGCGCAGGTCGAGCGCATCCTTCATCTCGTCGAAGGACGGTGGGACGCCGGCTTCCTTCAGCCGTTGATCGATGAATCGCAGGAGTTCGTATTGTTTGCGCGTGAGCATCTGAAGCCATCCTCAGTTGACGGTGTCGGCCGCCGCGTGCGTTTCAAAGGGCCTTCGAACGGTGAGCCTCAATCCAGAGACGATCGTTCGAAGATCGGTTGCGCGAGTTCGGGCACTCTCAAACTACTCAAAGCCACAGAATCTCGAAACAAATCATGAACGAACACTATATGTTCCATATGTGTTCTGCAATGCTTAATTTGCCGTCAACAGAACGCACGTTGAGCGAGGTTTGAGGAGGCTGTTCCTCACCAGTCGTCGATCCTCGACGGACATGGAAAATGCTTCCGCGGTCGCTTGGGCTACGCGGACGTCACGCGCCCAATGGGCGGCGGCGGAGTCGTGGAGCCGGTCGCCAGCGAGCGCTGAACCATGATCGTGTCGGCCCAGCGGCCGGAGCGATAGGCGACGCCGGGCAGCAAGCCGACGCGGGCAAAGCCGAAGCTCTCATGCAAGCCGAGCGAGGCCGTGTTGTCGGCATCGATATAGCCGATGATCTGCCGGAAGCCGGCCGCCGCGCAGACATCGATCAACTCGCGCATCAACAGCCGGCCGATGCCCCGGCCGACATGTCCGTGGTGGATATAGATCGAATGCTTGACCGTGTAGCGATAGGCCGGTCGCTTGCGGAACAGCACCACATAGGCATAGCCGACGACCTCGCCGCCTTGCGTGGCGACGAGATGCGGGAACCGTTTGCTGCGCAGGTTCTTGCGCCGGTCTCTGAGATCGTCGGGCTGCGGCGTGTCGGCGTCGCTGACGCCTTCCTCGACGCCTTGCCGGATGTGCCGGCGATAGATCGCCAGCATGGCATCGACGTCGGTGTCGCGTGATGGTCGGATGACGACCGGCTGTTCGAGTTCCGTTGGCAAATCAGGCTCCTTACGTGCTCCCTATTCGGAGACCACGTAAGTGTAAAGTCGGATCCGGCCATTGGCGTCGACCTTGCGGTAGATGCCCTGGATTTCGACGTCGAAGCCCGGGAAGGTGTTGAAGCAGGTCTCGAACATCCTGAGATAATCGATCATCGGCTTTGACCGTTCGGTGAGCCGTTCTCCGGGGACGATCGTGGCGATGCCGGGCGGGTAGACCACGAACGGCGTCGTCGCGACGCGCCCGAAGATCTCATCGATCGGGAGGTAATCGACGTCGTTGCGCACCAGACAGCGCGCGGCATCATGGGGTGACATGGCAATCTCCGGCAGATGGTCAGCGGAGAATTGCCTGGTCTGAAGTTCGCTCACATTGGCCTCGCGGAAGAACCGGTGCATGTCGCCGCATAGATCCCGCAGGCGTATGCCCGCGTAACGCGCGGGCCTGCGCCGTGCGAATTCCGGGATGACGTCTTCGAGCAGGGCGTTGTCGTCATGAAGCTTCTTGAAGGCGACGAGGCCCGATATCAGCGTGCCGGCCTTGCTGGCTTCCACGCCGGGTGTCAGCAGGAAGAGCAGCGAGTTGAGATCGTTCTTCTCCGGCACGATGCGGTTTTCGCGCAGGAACTGCGCCACCACCGGAGCAGGGATGCCGTGTTCCGCATAGCCGCCGGTGGTGCGATCGAAGCCGGGTGTCAGCACCGTCAGCTTGTTGGGATCGGTCATGGTGAAACCGGCTTCCATGCCGGGGAAGCCATGCCAGGCGGCGTCAGGTGCGAGCTGCCAATAAGCCGGATTGGTGGCCAGCTGGTCAGTGCCGATGCTTTCCCAGGGCACATTGTGAACGGCGCCTTCGCTGGCTGCGTCGGGAATCGCGACGCGCTCGGGCACGAAGGGTTCGAAGAACCAGCGACGCTCGGCGCGGGTTTCCTTCTCCTCGAATTCGCGGCGGACGGCGCGCATCTTCTTGCGCAGTTCGATGCCGAGGCGGATCGTATCGTCCCACAACACTTCGCCGGAGCGGCCCTTCATCATCTGCGCGCCGACATCCAATGATGCGAACAGCGGATAGAACGGCGAGGTCGAGGCGTGCTGCATGAAGCTTTCGTTGAAGCGCCGATGCTCGACGCGGCGTTTCTGGCCGCGGATATGACGATCCTTCATGTGGATCTGCGACGCCTGCGAGAAGCTCGCGAGCTGCTTGTGGGTCGACTGCGTCGCGATGATACCCGGCGAATCCGGGCCGAGGTCCTTGAGTCCCATGGCGAACCGGCCGGCATAGAGCGGGTGGAATTTCATGAAGCCCGCCCAGGCTTCGTCGAACAGGATGTAATCGCAGAGATGGCCGATACGCGCGATGATCATCTCGGCGCTGTAGATGGTGCCGTCATAGGTGCACTGTTCGACCACGGCGACGCGGAACGGGCGTGGACGCTTCCAGGCCTCGGGATCCGTGACCAGCGGATTGATACGGATGCGCTCGCGCAGCGCGTCCTCGTCGAGCGCATCCCAGTTCATCGGGCCGATCAGGCCCCAGGGATTGCGCGTCGTTGGCACATAGATCGGCACACCGCCTGAGATCATCAATGCGCCGTGCAAGGCCGCCTTGTGGTTGTTGCGGTCGAACAGCACGAGGTCACCATCGGTGACCAGAGCCGATAGCGCGACCTTGTTGGAGGTCGAGGTGCCGTTGAGCACGAAGTAGGTCTTCTCCGCGCCAAAAATCTGCGCGGCTTCCTTCTGCGCCTGCAAAGCAGGGCCCTCATGAGTCAGCAGATCGCCGAGATCGAGCACCGAATTGTCGAGGTCGTCGCGAAACACGGCTTCGCCGAGATGTTCCATGAACACGCGGCCGATCGGGCTGCGGCTGTAGAACACGCCGCCATTGTGGCCCGGGCAGGTCCAGAGCTGGTTGCCTTCCTCGGCATAGTCGACCAAAGCGCCGAAGAACGGCGTCTTCAGCGTCTCGGCATATTGCTTCAACCGGCTGATGAGATTCTTGGCGATGAACGGCGGTGTTTCCTCCGACAGGAAGACATAGCCGTCGATGAAATCGAGCACCTCGACCGGGACGTCTTCGAACCGCTTGCGACGGATCAGCAGGATGATGGGGAAATCGAGGCCCCGTTTGCGCATCAGGTTGATCAGTGCCGCGGTCTTGCCTTCGAGGCCCTTCTTGCCCCAGTCGACCACCATGCAGCCGATCGCCGCGTCGGTCTGGACCGCGATCGTTGCGTCTTCGAGCTTGCGCGCCTTGACGACCTCGAAGCCGGACCGCTCGATCTCATCGACGATCTGATTGAGGCGAATGCCCTCGAGATCGTCGGCGTCGAATGTTGGCATCGCAAACAGGAAATTGAAGCGTTTGAAATAGTCCATTTGTGCACCGATCTTGTTTCGCTGCGATGTCTCGCTGCGTTACGTGACAATTCAGTGACTGAAGCCGCGTTAAGGTATCTCAGTCAGAAAAAAGGTTTGGGAACATGCCGCAAGGTGGGAGTTCTGAACGCGGGGGCGTTCTGTGAGGGGGGCCGCTAGGTTGGCAGTCGTATGATGGCGCATGGATCACCGGCAGCCGCGGCCGGCGCGAATGGCTTGCGGATCAGAAGTCCTTCGGCAACAGCCAGATTTCCCAGCAGCGACGAGTCCTGTTTCATCACTGGTGTCGCCACCACGGTGCCGTCGCCACGGGTTTCCAGACGAGTGCGCAGGTAATCCTCGCGCTGGTCGTTGGCGGCGAGGTCGCGGCCGAGCACCGCGGGTTCGAGCGCGTGAGCGACCTCGTTTCGACCGGACAGCGCGCGCAGCAGCGGCACCATGAACAGGAAGCCGCAGACATAGGACGAGACGGGATTGCCGGGCAGGCCGATGACCCGCATGCTCTGCCGGCGTCCGTGCATCATTGGCTTGCCCGGCCGCATGGCGATGCGCCAGAACGCCATCTCGACGCCGGCATTGATCAGGGATTGCTGCACGAGGTCGTGGTCGCCGACCGACGCACCGCCGGTGGTGATCAGCACGTCGGCCTTCAGGTCGATCGCGCGCTGAATGGCTGATGTGGTCGCCTCCAGCGTATCGACGGCGATACCGAGATCGATCACCTCGGCGCCTTCGGCACGCGCCAGCGCACGCAGCGCGAAGCCATTGGAGAGCACGATCTGGCCGGGGCCGGGGACCGCACCGGGCATTACCAGTTCGTCGCCGGTGGCGAGCACGGCAACGACCGGCCGTCGCCGCACGGGTAGTGACGGATGGTTCATGCCGGCGGCAAGCGCCAGATCGCGGTCGGTGAGGCGGGTGCCGGCGCGCAGCAGCACATCGCCTTCATTGAAATCGACGCCGGCCGGGCGGATATGCTTGCCGGAAATCGCGGCCTCGTTGATCCCAACGATATCGCTATCGCGCGTAGTATCTTCCTGGATTACCACGGCGTCGGCGCCAGCGGGCAGCACGCCGCCGGTGAAGATTCGCAGGGCTTCGCCGGTCTGCAGCGGGCGGTCGAACGGCTTGCCTGCGGCGATCTCGCCGATGACGCGGAGCTTGGCGCCCAACGTCGCATCGGCAGCGCGCACCGCATAGCCGTCCATCGCTGACATGGGCTCCGGTGGCTGTGTGCGCAGCGAAGCGATGTCGCGGGCGAGCACGCGGTGGAACGCGTCTTCTAGCGGCACCATCTCCTCAGGCAGCGCATCGGCGCCCGCGAGAATCGCGGCCATGGCATCGGTAACCGGCATCAGGGCCATCGCGGGGATCTCCGGCAGTGTGGGCGCCCGTCATAGCGGAGAGCGGGAGCGGACGCAAAACCACCGGCGCTTTGGCAGGGCAGGGAAACACGGTAGACATCGGCGATCATGACCGACAACCACGCCGCAACCGACGATGAAGCGCCTGTCTGGCGGGAGGATGTCGATACGCTGGCATTCCGGCCGTCCGGCCATTGCGGGCTGTGCATGGTGCACCGTCATGCGTTCCGGACGCTGCTCCGGCGTTACCCGTCGCCGGAGGAATGCGCGGCCTATTTCCGCGACCACAGAGAAGTGTTCCAGGCGGCGGCCGGCGCCAAGCTGGTGCGTGCGCCGGTGGCGGCAGATGCGAATTTTCATCTGACCAGCCGCGATCTCGCCCGCGCGATGTAAAATTAACGGTCGCGCCGCCGGTGCAACTCGGCTAAATTGGCCGTCTATTTCGCGAGGATTCCGATGCAACAGACCCAGACCGCCCAGATCTCCGCCGTCACCACTGACGTCAATGTCGTCGTGCAGGCCGTTCTGGCCATGACGCTCGGTCTGTTTATCGTCGGTGTGGTCGGCTTCTCGCATATCAGCGCCGTCCACAATGCGGCCCATGACACGCGCCACGCCAACGCATTCCCCTGCCACTGAGACATGTCCGTCTTCAGGTCGATCGTCTTCTCGGCAGCGCTGGCTGGCGTGATCACTGGCGCTGCCATCACCGGCGCCCAGATGGTCGGGACCATTCCCCTGATCCAGAAAAGCGAAGTTTATGAGCGCAAGGCGGAAGCTCCGGCTGCTGTTGCGCCGGCGGCTGCCGCGCAGCCCGCCCATGCGCACGACCATGGCGCCGCCGCCCATAGCCATGAGGCCGAATGGGAGCCCGCCGAGGGCTTGCAACGCAATGCCTTTACTACGGGCGCCAATATCCTGACGGCCATCGGCTTCGCGTTGCTGCTGGCCGGCATCTTCGCGCTGCGCGGCCGGGCCGTGGGTTGGCGGGAAGGGCTGTTCTGGGGCCTCGGCGGTTTCGTTGTCTTCACGGCGGCGCCCGGCCTCGGCCTGCCGCCGGAATTACCGGGAATGCCTGTCGCCGACCTCACACTGCGCCAGACCTGGTGGATCGGCACTGCCTGCGCCACTGCGGCGGGGCTCGGCCTGCTGGTCTTCCGCAAGGCGTCATGGGCCGCCATTCTCGGCCTTGGCCTGATCGTCCTGCCGCACCTGATCGGCGCACCGCTAGCGCCGGCTGGCCATACGGATGTCCCCGAAGCGCTGTCGCACAGTTTCGTCGTTGCGGCGGTCCTGACCAGCCTGCTGTTCTGGGCACTGCTCGGCGTCCTCACAAGCATCGCCTTCCAGCGCATCTCGCGGACCTAAAGCCCGAGTGCCTTGAGCGCCTCGGCGACGGAAGTCGGCGAGGTCACATGCACCGCCTGCAACCCGCAAGCACGGGCGGCCTCGATATTATCGGCAAGATCGTCGAAGAACACGATGCGGTCGGCTGGGATGCCGATTTCCGCGATGACGTGCTCATAGGATTTTGCATCGGGCTTGCGAAGTCCGATCGAGGACGACAGAAACACCGTTCGGAAGTGACTGAGCAGATCGGCATGGTGTTCCGAGAAATGCGTGACATGCGCGACATTGGTGTTTGAGAACGCGTAGAGCGGCCAGCGTTTCGAGGCATGCGCGAGGAGTTCGGCGATGCCCGGCATCTCCCCGACGAAGATCGCATTCCAGCCTTCGAGAAATTGTGCCGGCGTCAGATCGATACCGAGCGTGTCGTGCAGATGCGCAAAGAATGCGTCGTCGGAAATCTCGCCGCGCTCGTGTCGCATATAGACGTCGCCGCGCGCAAACCGGCTCACGATGTCGTCCGGTGTGCACTGCGCGTAGTCCGACCAGACCTTCAGCACGCGCGTGAAATCGATATCCAGCACGACGCGGCCAAGATCAAACAGCAGGGCGTCTGCGGAGAAGCGAGAGAGGGAAGGCATCGGTTACCCTTTTAACGCCGTACGCGCATTGACGAGCCGGCTTAACATTTCCACAAACTGTTTCTGTTCTTGCGTGCTGAGCGCAGAGAGGGTGAGGGTATTGAAAGCATCCGCCATCTTCGATGTTTGACGCGCTGCGACTTGTCCTTTCGCGGTAAGTGACAGCTCCACGGCACGCTTGTCTTTTGTCGATCGACTGCGTTCGAGAAAACCGTCGGCCTCAAGCTTCGACAGGATTTTCACGAGGTTTGGCAACTGGATTCGCAGGGCGTCGGCGATGACGCTCTGGTTGACCAGCGGATTGTCACGAACGGTGATGAGCACCGAGTGTTCGGCCGGAGAGAATCCCACCGGCGCGAAATACGCAAAGAATTCCTCGAATATCTGGATCTGCAGAATTCTGATCATGAACCCAGGCGTTTGCTGCAGCGCAGTCAGGTTCAGTTTGGCGCCAATGGCGCTGTCTACCGGTCGGGAGATGATCCTCTTTGCTTCTTGAGTTGTTTTTTTCATCCAAACGTCCCGTCGATTGACTCTTTGAAATATGCTTATAAATTATAAGCAATTCGGGCAGCAAAAAGATTGCCAATCAGGGTGTAAAACATAGGGAGGTCACATGGGCTACGGTTTTTACCGGCCAATATCGGCGCTCGCCGCTATTGCTGCATCATTGTTCATCACAACCGCACACGGGCAGGACCGCGTCCGACTGGGAGTTCTCAACGACCAGACCGGTGTCTTTGCGACTTATCAAGGGATTGGCTCGGTCATTGCGGCTCAGATGGCCGTGGAGGACTACGGAGGCAAAGCGGGCGGGAAGATCGTTGAGGTGGTTGCCGCAGACCATCAGAACAAACCGGACATCGGCGTCTCTATTGCCCGTCGCTGGCACGAGAACGAAAACGTCGATGCGATCTTCGATCTCCCGAATTCTGCAATCGCGCTTGCTGTCGCGAATATGAGTGAGCAGAAGAACAAGGTCTTCGTCGGATCGGGGGCCGGCACCGCGTTGCTGACTGGCGAAAAGTGTACGCCCAACACCGTTCATTGGACCTACGACACATATGCATATGGCCGCGGATTGGGCCGATCGGTGGTCGCCCAGGGTGGCAAGAAGTGGTTCTTCATCACCGCGGATTATGCGTTCGGCCATGATCTTGAGAAACAGGCCGCTGAAGCCGTCAAGGCGTCCGGCGGAGAAGTTGTAGGTACCGTGCGCCATCCACTTGGCACGGCAGATTACGCTTCATTCCTGTTGCAGGCCCAATCGTCGGGCGCGGATATCGTCGGCATCGCAAATGCGGGGGACGACACGATCACACTGATGAAACAGGCGGCGGAATTCGGGCTCACAAAGAAGCAAAAACTGGTTGGTCTTATCCTTGGTATGAACGGGTTACCGGCCCTAACGTTGCAGGCCGCGCAGGGCGCCCAGATCATGAATCCGTTCTACTGGGATCTGGATGATGACACCCGCGCCTTTGCGGCCCGCTATGCCGAACGTCATCCGCAGAAGAACTATCCCAACGATATGCAAGCGGGCGTCTACGCGTCGGTGATCCACTATCTGAAAGGCGTAGACAAGGTCGGCAGCGCAACGGACGGAAGGGCCGTGGTCGCCGCGATGAAAGCGATGCCGACGGACGATAAGCTCTTCAAGAAGGGGTATATCCGCGCCGACGGCCGCAAGATTCACCCTCTGTATCTGCTGGAGGCGAAGAAGCCTGAGGACTCCACCTCGAAATGGGATTTGCTCAAGGTTGTCGCGACTATACGGGGAGAGGATGCGTTCCGATCCGAAAAGGACGGTGGCTGCCCGTTAGTCAAGTGAGGCATCGATCGAACCGCGTATGCACTGGATCGACCGCAAAGGCCGATCAGTTTCTGGTTCATGTTCAGAAAGGACTCATCGATGCCGTCCGCCGTAGCGAGCAAATCGCCATCTGAAATCGAATTTCTCGATGTCGCTGTGTGTGTTGAGCGACGTTCCGATTTCGCCGTGATCCTGCGTACCAAGACCGCTTTTGTCGCGTCCGATGATCTGGTTCACAACTATCTTCGGTACTGGGCAGAGATGCAGCCAAACCAGTTGTTCCTGGCGGAACGGTATGCCGGCGTGGAGGGGTGGCGACGTCTTAGTTATGGCCAGGCGTATGACCTAGCCGTGCGGCTAGCATCTGCATTGGCTATGAGGAGATTAAGTGCAGACCGGCCGATCTTGATCTTGTCTGGTAACAGCATCGAACATCAGATCATGGGACTGGCAGCCATGATTGCGGGTGTTCCTTACACGCCATTGTCCGTGGCCTATTCCACGATGAGTGGCGACCTCGGTAAACTCCGTAAAATCCTGCAGGTGCTCGATCCTGGTTTGGTGTTCGCTGCGGAAGCCAAGCCATTTTTGCGCGCACTGGCGATCGACGAAATGAGGGGGCGTGAGATCGTCATCGGCCATGGGCATGAAGCATTGGTCGGCGCTGTCTCTCTGGCGGATTTGCTTGCGACATCACCTGATAGTTCCGTGATAACGCGTGCTCGGTCGCTGCCTTCACGGACGATTGCCAAGATACTGTTTACGTCCGGATCGACCGGCGTGCCGAAGGGCGTTCCAACCACACACCGCATGATGTGCACTTCAATGGAGCAGATCGAAACGATGTGGCCGTTCATGGCTCGTAACAAACCGGTACTTCTGGATTGGCTGCCATGGAGCCATGTCTTCGGCGGTTCCTACAGTATGAACACAGTGCTGAAATACGGCGGCGCGCTGTATATCGACGATGGCAGGCCTATGCCGGGCGAGATCGCGCGTACATTGCGCAATCTGCGTGAGGTTCGACCGACATTGTACTGGAATGTACCAAAGGGGTACGAAGCCATGTTGCCGCTGCTCCGGTCGGATGCTTCGGCACGCAGCAATTTTTTCGGCGATCTCATGCTCATGTTTTACGCCGGAGCGAGCCTGCCGGCGCCGCTTTGGCAGCAGCTGGTCGAACTCGGCCGGGAAGTCTCGGGCCGAAACATTCCCATGACGACGAGTTGGGGGCTCACAGAAACCGCTCCGTCGATCACCATGATCAATAGTCACGCGCTCGCCCCGGGAAACATCGGCATTCCGATGCCCGGACTCGAACTCAAGCTGATTCCGCATCAAGGCAAACTCGAAGCGCGCGTGCGCGGCCCCAATGTCATGGATGGCTACTGGAAAGCAGATGACGCCAGCTCTGCCGCATTCGATGAGGAAGGTTTTTTTCGCACTGGTGATGCCTTGGAGTTCGCTGACAAAGACGATGCTGCGCGTGGCTTGATCTTTAATGGCCGCATTGCAGAGGACTTCAAGTTGCTGACGGGAACATGGGTCGACGCGGCATCGGTGAGATTGCGCACCCTCAAGGTCCTGGCTGATCTGGCCACCGACCTGGTGGTAACCGGGGCGGACCGTGACGAGGTCGGCGTCTTGTTGGTGGGAGCAAAGGGCCATGATCCCGGCGATCCCCATTATCGTGCACGGATCTCGGCTGCACTGAGCAAGCTCAATGAGGGGGCAACCGGCGCATCGCAACGCGTCATGCGCGCGATCATCCTGCGGCAACCTCCGTCATTCGATCTCGGTGAGATAACCGAGAAAGGTTCGCTGAATGCGCGTTTAATCCGCGAGCGCCGTCAAGATGTTGTCGAGGCGCTCTACGACGATTGCCACCCTGAGACGATCAAGATTCCCTGAGATATTCATGACAAGCAAACTCTTGACCTACGACCTGAGTAATAATCTCGCGTTCATCGGACTTAACCGTCCAGCCAAACGCAATGCCATCAGTGACGCGGTGATCGACGAACTGGAAGCCGTGGTGCGGCGCGCGCAATCGGAGGCCCTTGTCGGAATTATTTTCGGACACGGGGACCATTTTTGCGCAGGGCTTGATTTGGCAGAACATGCGACGCGCACGCCTATTCAAGGCATACAGGGATCGCGACGTTGGCATGCCGTCTTCGACCAGATTCAACGTGGCGCCATTCCGTTCGTCTGTGCGCTGCATGGCGCTGTCGTAGGCGGCGGTCTCGAACTCGCTGCGTCGACCCATATCCGGGTGGCGGATGAAAGCGCATTTTTCGCATTGCCGGAAGGGCAACGGGGCATTTTCGTCGGCGGCAGCGGCTCCGTGCGGATCGCCCGCTTAATGAGTGCTGCGCGGATGACCGATCTAATGCTGACGGGGCGGGTGCTCAATGTGACAGAGGCGGAACGTTTCAATCTGCTGAATTATGTCGTTCCACCGGGAACAGCGATGGCGAAGGCGCGAGAGCTCGCATTGCAGATTGCAAGCAATGCGCCGCTGTCCAATTTCGCCATTACCAACGCACTGCCCCGGATTCAGGATATGGCGCAGGATGACGGTCTGTTCGTTGAAAGTCTGGTTGCCTCTTTTACGCAAACGAGCGCGGAGGCTACCGAGCGCTTGCAGGCGTTTACTGCAAAACGGGCCGCGCGGCTTGCTGCTCCTCCGAAGATCGCCGGATCGGACAC
Organism: Tardiphaga sp. 42S5; assembly: GCF_034044155.1. Taxonomy (NCBI): domain Bacteria; kingdom Pseudomonadati; phylum Pseudomonadota; class Alphaproteobacteria; order Hyphomicrobiales; family Nitrobacteraceae; genus Tardiphaga; species Tardiphaga sp. 42S5. Next base: position 3,797,886 of record NZ_CP139027.1, read on the forward strand.
AGGTTAGTAGTTGCCACGGCAACCAATATGTGAGAGCCTTTCCAAAGAGGGCGCGTACGAGAGCAGTCAACTGCCGGGCCCTGCAGGGAGAGAAACGATGGTGGACCGCCTGCGCGGGACAGCGATTGATGACGTGCGAGTAACGCGTGGTGGCCTAGCCGGTTACCGCGCCGAGATTGCCGTGAATGCGTCGCAGCAAGTCGATCAGCACTTCGCGTTCGCTTTCATCCAGGCAGGACAGCAGCTTTCGCTCGCGTTCCAGTGCGGTCACGATGACGGCGTCATGGGTCGTGCGACCCTTCGTGGTCAGCGTAATCGAATGGGTGCGCGCGTCGTCCGGGTCGGCGTTGATGGCGACCAGGCCGCGCTCTTCCAGCATGGCAAGCGTGCGGCTGACCGGTCCCTTGTCGAAGCCGATGACGTGGCAGATGCGCGAGGCGGGAATGCCGGGCTCGATGGCCAGCAGCGACATGATGCGCCACTCGGTGACATTCACGCCAAAGCGCTTCTGATAGAGCGCGGTTGCGTTGCGCGAGAGCTTGTTCGCAATGAAGGTGATGAAGGCCGGCACATAGCGCTCGAGATCGAGCAACTGCCCGCCTTTCGAAGCGGGCGCTTTCGCGGCGACAGTCCTGACATTGACCTTTGTCACTTTCGCCTTGGCGGGCTTTCGAACCGTTTTTCCCGATCCATTCTTGCTCATGCACCACGATCCTGCCTGCCAGCGTGACGTCGTCGAAATCGGCGAGATCACATGGTCCTGAGGAATAGAGACACGCAGCCACAATTGCCAACAAGAAAATATGGGAGATTCACATGGTTGCCACGGTCACGACGGCATCGCCCCACACCCCGCCGGTGCTGTCCTTTGGCGGAGCCTTGCCGAACGACGCATCGTCTCAGCCCGTCGTCCACCTCGACGTCGATCCCTTCGCCATGGACTTCTTCGCCGATCCTCACCCCACCCACGAGGTGCTGCGTGAAGCCGGGCCCGTGGTTTATCTCGACAAATGGAACGTCTACGCGGTCGCGCGTTTTGCCGAAGTTCATGCAGTCCTGAACGATCCCGCGACGTTCTGCTCGAGCCGCGGCGTGGGCCTCAGCGACTTTGCCAGGGAGAAGCCGTGGCGCCCGCAGAGCCTCATCCTCGAAGCCGACCCGCCGGCGCATACGCGCACGCGCGCCGTGCTCAATAAAGTGCTGTCGCCCGCGGTGATGAAGCAACTGCGTGATGGCTTTGCCGCGGCGGCTGATGCCAAGGTCGACGAATTGCTGGAGCGGCGCAGTTTCGACGCGGTCGCGGATCTTGCCGAAGCCTATCCACTCTCGGTGTTCCCCGATGCGATGGGACTGCAGAAGGAAGGCCGCGAAAACCTGCTGCCTTATGCCGGTCTTGTCTTCAACGCCTTCGGTCCGCCGAACCAGCTGCGCCAGGACGCCATCGAACGCTCGGCGCCGCATCAGGCCTATGTCGCCGCGCAATGCCAGCGCGACAATCTCGCACCGGGCGGTTTCGGCGCCTGCATCCATGCGCGGGTCGACACCGGCGACATCACCGCCGACGAGGCGCCGCTGCTGGTGCGCTCATTGCTGTCGGCAGGGCTGGACACGACGGTGAACGGTATCGGCGCTGCCGTTTATTGCCTGGCGCGCTACCCGCAAGAATTCGCGCGGCTGCGCAGCGACCTCTCGCTGGCGCGCAATGCTTTCGAGGAGGCCGTGCGTTACGAAAGCCCCGTGCAGACCTTCTTCCGCACCACGACCCGCGATGTCGAGATCAGCGGTTGCCATGTCGGTGAAGGCGAGAAGGTGCTGATGTTCCTGGCCGCCGCCAACCGCGATCCGCGCCGCTGGACCGATCCCGAACGCTACGACATCACCCGCAAGACATCGGGTCATGTCGGCTTCGGCTCCGGCATCCACATGTGCGTCGGCCAGCTCGTGGCGCGGCTTGAGGGCGAGGTCATGCTCTCCGCACTGGCGCGCAAGGTCGCGTCGATCGAGATCACCGGCGACGTCAAGCGCCGTTACAACAACACACTGCGCGGGCTCGAAAGCCTGCCGGTCACCTTCACGCCTGCCTGAGGATCCTATGCCGAGCATTACGTTCATTCATCACGACACCCGTGCCGAGACAGTCCGCGCCAATGATGGCGATAGCGCCATGTATACGGCGCTGCTGCATGGCATCGACGGCATTACGGGCGAATGCGGCGGCGGCGCGGTCTGCGCCACCTGCCACGTCTATGTCGACGACAACTGGCTAGGCAAAGTTGGCGCAGTCGGTGCCGACGAGGATGAGTTGCTGGAAGGCGTCGCCAGCGAGCGGCTGCCGAACAGCCGGCTGTCGTGCCAGATCAAGATCACCGAGGCGCTCGATGGCCTAGTGCTCCGGCTGCCGGAGCGACAGGTGTAACTCGCAAGAAAGACCGCGACCGGCAACGTCCGGACCCGCGCAATCAAGGTTGAGGGGAGAGACGACAATGAAGGGCTTGAAGACAGTTTTGGCTGCTGCGGCATCCTGCGTGATGGCGACGGCAGTCCAGGCGCAGGTGTCCGACGATGTGGTGCGGGTCGGCGTGCTCAACGATATTTCCGGCGTGTTCCAGGACACCAACGGCATGGGCTCGGTGGAAGCCGCGCGGATGGCGGCCGAGGATTTCAACGGCGGCGGCAAGAACATCAAGGTCGAGATCGTCTATGCCGACCATCAGAACAAGGCGGATGTCGGCTCGGCCATCGCGCGCAAATGGCTCGATGTCGAAAAGGTCGATGCCATCGTCGACGTGCCGAATTCGTCGGTCGGTCTCGCCATCAATAATATCGCCCGCAACACCAAGATGACCTTCCTGGCCTCGTCGACGGCGACCTCGGACCTCACCGGCAAGGACTGCTCGCCGAACACCATCCAGTGGGTCAACGACGCCTGGGCCACCGGCAACACCACCGCGGCGGCGATGATGCAGCGGGGCGGTGACGACTGGTACTTTCTCACGGTGAACTATGCGCTGGGGCAGGGTATCGAGGCCGAAGCCACCAATTACATCACGAAGAACGGCGGCAAGGTGCTGGGGTCATCGAAGCACCCGCTCGGCACTTCCGATTTCGCCTCGCTCTTGCTGCAGGCACAGAGCTCCAAGGCCAAGGTGATCGGTCTTGCCAATGCCGGCGCCGATGCCATCAACGCGGTGAAACAGGCCGGCGAGTTCGGCATGCAGGACGGCCCGCAGAAGCTGGTCGCGTTCCTGATCTTCATCAATGACGTTCACGGCATGGGCCTGAAGACCGCGCAGGGTCTGCTGCTGACGGAATCCTTCTACTGGGACATGGATGACGACACCCGCGCCTTTGGCAAACGCTTTGCGGCGCGGCCAGGCATGAATGGCAAGATGCCGAGCGCCAATCAGGCGGGCGTCTATGCTTCCACGCTGGCCTATCTCAATGCCGTGGCCGCCAAGGGCAGCGACGATGCCAGTGTCGTCGTACCGCAGATGAAGACCTTCAAGGGCAAGGACAAGCTGTTCGGTGAGGTCACGATCCGCGCCGATGGCCGTGTCATTCATCCGATCTATCTGTTCGAGATCAAGAAGCCGGCAGAGTCGAAGGGGCCGTATGACTATTACAAGCTGCTCTCGACCATCCCTGCCGAAAAGGCGTTCCGGCCGATGGCCGAGGGTGGTTGTCCGATGATCAAATAGCCTGTCGCGCATCGATACCGGCAACATCAGTCGTTCCCGGTATCGATGTGGGGCCAGTTGCGGGAATTGGCGGATCGGTAGGTAACTTGCTGCTCCGCAGAAAATACCTGCGGGCTATTTCAAACCTAAAAGGCTATTCCACGTACCTAATGACATCGAAACCTTTGATTTAAAGGATTTGGAATGTCGATTATGGTTGGATTGATGGTCTTGCTGCTGCCGCCTGCTGCGTGGTTGCTGGTCAAACGATATGAGCGTCATCTCGATGCGCAGATCGGGCCGTGGATCGTCAGCGAGATGAAGCCGCAGCGCAGCCGGCAGCGTCTCCTGCGCGAGCACCGTGATGACAGCGATCGCTGAAATCCACCCCTATTCAGGTTACCGCAAGACTTACAACGCGCGCGCGTAACTAAGTAGTGCGCATTCACACTTGGCCTCGTCCTGCTTGGTAGTGCTAATCCCGCCACGAGCACCAGCCTGGATGTCTCATCCGTCCGGTTGGTCGCTTGATGTGGCCCGGGACCGCCGCCAAACACCCCCCATGTCGCGCGCGGTCCCGGTTATTGTTCGTAAACAAGAACATGAGGGATCGATGATGGCGCAGGATCACGATTTCACAGTGATGTCGGTGGACGCGCTCTGGGACCTTCATGAGAAGTTGCGCGTCGTGCTCGCCGCGAAGATGGCTGAGCAGCGACAGGAACTCGACGAGCGTCTGCGCGATCTCGAGCAGTTCTCAACCTCATCGAAGCGTGCTGTCGCAGCATTGCAGCCGAAGGCCGGTCCGGTCTATCGCAATCCGGAGCAGCCGTTGCAGATCTGGTCGGGCAGGGGTCTGTGTCCGCGCTGGCTGGTGTTTCAGCTTACCGTGGGGCGCTCGCTGGATGAGTTTCGGGTCGAGCCTGACAGCATCTTCAGCATGCCCTCGGATGTACCGCAGGCGCACAAGGGCGCCTGATGCCATCAGTCGGCGGCGTTGTCGGTCACCAGATAATGGCCGGACTTGCCGCCCCTTTTCTCAATCAGATGGATGCCCTCGATGCGGACACCGCGCTCGACGGCCTTGATCATGTCATAGATCGTCAGGCATGCGACGGAGACGGCCGTCAGCGCTTCCATCTCGACGCCAGTGGGGCCCGTGACTTTCACCGACGCACGTACGCGGCAGCCCGGCAGTTTCTTGTCGGGTGTGATGTCCAGGGTGACTTTCGACAGCGCCAGCGGGTGGCACAGCGGGATCAGATCCGATGTGCGCTTTGCCGCCATGATGCCGGCGATACGCGCCGTGCCGAGCACATCGCCCTTCTTGGCATTGCCGGAGATGATCATGTCGAGCGTCGCCTTGCTCATGATCACCAGACCTTCGGCCACCGCGATGCGTTCGGTCGCCGGTTTCTCCGACACATCGACCATGCGGGCTTCGCCCGAGGAATCGATGTGGGTGAGGGCGGGAGACTGCTTCGATTTTTTCGTCTTGCCGGCCATGATCAATGCGTTCCATTCGCGCGCTTGAGCAGCGTTTGCGTCGCAGCCGTCACGTCCGCCTGCCGCATCAGGCTTTCGCCGACCAGGAAGGTGGAAATGCCGACGCGCTCGAGACGTGCGAGGTCGTCCGGCGTGAAGATGCCGCTTTCGCCGACCTTCAAACGATCCCGGGGGATCATCGGTGCCAGCGTTTCGCTGGCGGTCAGCGTCGTCTCGAAGGTGCGCAGGTTGCGGTTGTTGATGCCGATCATCGGCGAGCGGAGGTTCAGCGCCCGCTCCAGCTCCTGCTGGTCGTGGATTTCGATCAGCACGTCCATGCCGTGGTCGATGGCGGCATCCTCGATATCACGCGCCTGGGCATCGTCGAGCGCGGCCATGATGATCAGGATGCAATCGGCGCCATGGGCGCGCGCCTCGACCACCTGATAGGTGTCGAACATGAAGTCCTTGCGCAACACTGGCAGTTTGACGGCGGCGCGGGCGGCGACCATGAAGTCGAGATGGCCCTGGAATGACGGCGTATCGGTCAGGACCGAGAGGCATGCAGCGCCGCCGGCCTCATAGGCCTTGGCCAGCGTCGGCGGATCGAAGTCTTCGCGAATGAGCCCCTTGGACGGCGAGGCCTTCTTGATTTCGGCGATCAGCGCGAACTCGTTCTTGTCGAGCTTCTTGTGGATAGCGGTCATGAAGCCGCGCGGCGCCGGCGCAGTCTTGGCCAGCACTTCGATGGATGCGAGCGGATGGGCGCGTTTCGCCGCCGCGATTTCTTCGCGCTTGTAGGCTTCGATCTTGGTCAGGATGTCGGACATGGTCGTCTCACAGGTTGGCGTTGGAGACGGCGACCAGTCGCTTCAGCTTCTCCAGTGCCGCGCCGCTGTCGAGAGACTTCTGACCGAGCGCCACGCCTTCCTTCACGTCCTTGACCTTGCCGGCCACGATCAGCGCCGCGGCAGCATTGAGCAGCGCGACGTCGCGGAAGGCGCTCGGTTTGCCGTCGAGGACGGCCTGCAGCGAGGCCGCATTTTCCTGCGCGTCGCCGCCCTTCAGGGAATCCGGACCGGTGCGCGGCAAGCCCGCGTCCTCGGGCGAAATCTCGAAGCTGCGGATATTGCCGTTCTCCAGCGCCGCAACGAAGGTCGGGCCGGTGAGGGTGATCTCATCAAGGCCGTCGGAGCCGTGCACCACCCAGGCGGATTCGGAGCCGAGATTCTTCAGCACCTGCGCCAGCGGCAGCACCCACTGCCGCGAGAACACGCCAACCATCTGCCGGGTGACGCCGGCGGGATTGGACAGCGGTCCAAGCAGATTGAAAATCGTGCGGGTGGCGAGCTCGACACGGGTCGGGCCGACATTCTTCATCGCGGGATGATGCGCCGGCGCGAACATGAAGCCGATGCCGGTTTCCTTGAGGCAGCGGCTGACGTCGTCGGGCGTGAGATCGATCCTGACGCCGAGGGCCGCCAGCACGTCGGCCGCGCCGGAGCGCGACGACAGCGCACGATTGCCGTGCTTGGCCACCGGCACACCGCAGCCGGCGACGATGAACGAGGCGCAGGTCGAGACATTCACGGAGCCGGAGCCATCGCCGCCGGTACCGACCACGTCGACAGCGCCGGCCGGTGCGTCGACCCGCAGCATCTTGGCGCGCATCACCTCAACCGCGCCGGTGATCTCGTCCACGGTCTCGCCGCGCACGCGCAGCGCCATCAGCAGGCCACCCATCTGCGAAGGCGTGGCTTCGCCCGACATCATGCTGTCGAAGGCCGCCGAGGCTTCCTCACGCGAGAGGGAGGCGCCGGTCGCGACCTTGGCAATGATTGCCCTGAGATTGTCCATCGGATGCTTTCAGAGTGATGCACATGTCATTGCAGGCGACATCTGCGACGAAGCCATCCAGCCTTTGCTTGTTGCTTCTGGATGGCTTCGCTGCGCCCGCAATGACGACGTGGGTTTCCTAATTGGTGTTGCTGTTCGCGGCACCAGTGGCGATCGCAACGGCTTCCGCGTTGATCTTGGTGCCGATCTGCGTCTCGAGCCTGGTGACATACTGCGCGACCTGTTCGTCGGTCAGCCCGCGCTGCAGCGTCTCCTTGAGCTTCTTGGCATCTTCGGAGGCCATATCAACCGCAGGCGCGGTGACATCGGTGATCCGGTAGACGATCCATTCCGACGGCGTGGCACCCTGCGCCTGTCCGGCCGAATCCTTGACGCCGCGGAATACGGACTGGATCACGCCGGCCGACAGGGCAGGGTCGCTCGCGTCGCGCTTGAATGGCGCGGAGGTCACGACCTTGAGTCCGGCTGTTGCGGCTTCGTCGGCGAGCTTGGCGCCGCTTTCGAGCTTCTTCGCCATGTCGACAGCCTTGTCGCGCAGGCGGGTGGTGATCTGCTCTTCGCGCCAGCGTGCCTCGACCTGCGGCTTCACTTCGTCGAGCGTACGGTCGCGCGCCGGCGTGACGCCGAGCACGTCGTACCAGATGTAACCGCCGCCGGCCTGCAATGCGTCGTTGTCGACGCCGACATCGCTGTTGAAGGCCTGGGTCACGACGTCCACACCCGTGGGCAGGCCGGCAACGGGCTGGCCGTCCGGCGTACGGCCGGAGCGATCGACGGCCTCGATGGTGACGGCGGTGAGGCCGAGCTTCTTGGCGGTATCGACGACATTGGCGCCGCCACCGCGTTCGTCCTCGATCTTGTTGTGCATGTCGGACACGATGGCGCGGGCGCGCTCGATGGCGATATCGCGCTTCAGGTTGGCGGCAACGCTGTCATAGCTCGGCGTCGTGCCGGCCTGAACCTTGCCGACCTTGACCAGCGTGACGCCGAACCGTCCGGTGATCGGCTGGCTGATGCCGTCGGGCGCCAGCGAGAAGGCGGCGTCTGCAACGGCGGGGTCGATGATCCCCGCTTTGGCAACCATGCCGAGATCGATGTCGGACGCGGACAGGCCGCGTTCCTTGGCGAGGTCCTCGAACTTGAACGTATCGTTCAGCCTGGCGCGGCCGGCTTCAGCGTCCGCCACGTTCGGGAAGACGATCTGCGAGATCTGGCGCTGTTCCGGCGTGGAGAGCTTGTCCTTGCGCTCCTCGAACACTTTCCTGGCGTCGTCGTCCGACACCGTCGACCACTTCGCCATCTCGTCGGGCGTCAAAGCGAGGAAGGCAATCTTGCGATATTCGGGGGCGCGGAACTGGGTCTTGCGCTCGTCGAAATAGGCGGCGAGGGCTTCGGGTGAGGGCGCCTCAATGGTCCCGGCCTGCGCAGCATCGAGCTTCACGTAATCGACGGTGCGGGTCTCGTTCTGGTAGCGGCTCAGCGCCTCGATCATCGTCTTCGGCGGTTCGACGCCTGACGTGACGGTGCCGGCGATCTGGCGGCGCAGAGAGACCTTGCGCTGTTCGGCGATGTAGCGCTGTTCGGTGAAGCCAAGCGAGCGGATCAGCTGCTGGAAGCGCGGCGCATCGAAGCCGCCGGTCGGGCTCTGGAAGTTCGGGTCCGCAATGATCTGCCGCATGACTTCGGCATCCGCCACGCCCAGACCCTTGCGACGCGCGTCTTCATCCAGGGCCGCTTCGGCGACGACCTGCTGCAGGACCTGGCGGTCGAGGCCGAAAGCACGGGCCTGATCCGAGGTCAGCGGGCGGCCGAATTGGCGGCCGATCTGCTGCAGCTTGTCGTTATAGAGCTGGCGGAACTGCTCGGTCGTGATCTCGGTCGAGCCGATGGTGGCGAGCTTGGACTGCCCATAGCCCTTGAACGCGTCGGCGATGCCCCAGATGCCGAAGCTGACAATCAGCACGCCCATCACGACGGCCATAATCGTCTTGCCAATCCAGTTGGATGAGGCTTTGCGCATTCCTCGAAGCATAGGGTCTTCTTATCTGTCAGGAGGGGAATCGGCTCGCACCAGCAGCCCATGGGGCCGGAGGGCGTCGCCAAATAGGAGGCGTATCATAAAGTGGCAAAAGCCCGGTCGCAACCGGTTGGGGCGGGGCGGATTGAAGCGGTTTCCGGCGCTACCGCGAGGCATTAGCGGCACATGGAACTTTCTGGCCCGCTGCCGCTTTGTTGAGCGGGCGTTCAGGCCTGCCGGGAGACATCATGCGGATCGGTTGGCGATCGGGAGTTGCCGCCTGCGGCATCTGGATGGCGCTCGCGCCGGCAGGCGCGCAGCCAAATCCGGCGATGCAGAATCCCACGGTGACGAAGTCGACGAATTCGCCGCCGAAAACAGAAACGCCGCCACTTCCCGGCGCCAATAGTTTCACTGAAGGTCAGGCTCGCAAGTCGTTGGAGTCACAAGGCTATGTCGACGTGTCGCCGCTGGTGAACGACAGCCAGGGGATCTGGCGCGGCACTGCGATGAGCGGATCCAAGAAGGTCCATGTCAGCGTCGACTACAAGGGCAACGTCTCGGCGAAGCCGGAATGACCGTGGGGATAGCGCGATGAGCAAGGTGACGATCTCCCGGCTGTTCGACGACTACGCCGACGCGCAGAAGGCCGTTATCAACCTTCGTGAAGCCGGTGTGCCCGAGGACGACATCAGCATCATCGCCAACAATGCCGACAAATGGTACGCGCCCGACTATGCCGCGGGCGCCGGCAAGGGCGCCGCGATCGGTGCCGGTTTTGGCGGGGTCGGCGGATTATTGGCTGGCCTCGGCCTGCTGGCGATTCCCGGGCTCGGACCGGTCGTGGCTGCCGGATGGCTGGCAGCGGCCGCAGCCGGCGCCGTAGCCGCGGGCGCCGCTGGTGGCGTGATCGGGATGCTGGCCGAAGCCGGAGTCGCCGTGAACGATGCCGAGGTCTATGCCGAGAGTATCCGCCGCGGCGGTAGCCTCGTCAGCGCCAAGGTCGAGGTAGCCGACAAGGACCGGCTTGAGGCGTTGCTGCATCCATCATCGGTCGATATCGCCCAGCGCCGCACCGATCTGGCCGCAACGGGCTGGAGCAAGTTCGATCCCTCGGCCCCGGACCTCACGGCTGACCAGATCAAGCAAGAGCGCGGGTTGCGGGTCACCAAACCGGCCTGAACTCCAAACCTGCCTGAACTCCAAGTCGGCTTGAGCTGGCGGATCGCCTCTGTTAGCTCAGATAACCTCTTTCAAATGACAGGATATCCTCATGACTGATGCCGTTCGGCCGCTGATCGCCGGCAATTGGAAAATGAACGGCCTCAAGGCGTCGATGACCGAGTTCGAGGCGATGCTGCGCGGCGCGCCGGATGTGCTGGACAAGGCTGACCTGCTGGTCTGTCCGCCGGTCACGCTGCTGGCGAGTTTCGCGTCGAAGGCAGCGAGCTTCGGTCAGGAAGGTAGCCATGTCGTCTCAGTCGGGGCGCAGGATTGTCACAAGAACGTCTCAGGAGCGCATACCGGCGATATTGCGCCCGAAATGTTGGCTGATGCGGGCGCGACCGCTGTTATCGTTGGACATTCCGAGCGCCGCGCCGATCACGGCGAGACCGATGCCGTGGTTCGTGAAAAGGCACTGGCCGTCTGGCGCGCCGGGCTCACGGCGATCGTCTGTATCGGCGAGACCCAGAGTGAACGTGATGCCGGCAAGACGCTCGATGTCTGCGGCACCCAGCTCCAGGGCTCGCTGCCGGACGATGCCACCTCAGGCAACCTGATCGTGGCCTATGAACCGGTCTGGGCGATCGGCACCGGACTGACGCCGACAGCTCAAGATGTCGAGCAAGTTCATAAGTTTATCCGGGATCGTTTGACCGAACGCTTTAAGAACGAGGGGGCCTCGATCCGGATTCTCTATGGCGGTTCGGTCAAGCCATCCAACGCCAAGGAATTGATGGCGGTTCCTCATGTGAACGGTGCGCTGGTCGGCGGCGCCAGCCTGAAGGCGGCCGATTTCCTTGCGATCGCGGCGGGCTGTCCCTAACTCCCGCGGAATGCTGCAATTTGCGGTCCAGACCGGTCGGCGCGGGGGTGACAATCCCCCGGTCGATCGTGTAGACACCGCTGGATTCAAACCCCGCAAGCCATGACTGCAGCCGGCGATCGGCGCTGCGTGCTTGCGATGGAAGGACACGATGCAAAGCGTCATTATCGTTATCCACCTCATGATCGTCGCGGCCCTGATCGGGACGGTGCTGCTGCAGAAATCCGAAGGCGGCGGCCTGGGCGTCGGTGGCGGCGGCGGTGGCGGCTTCATGTCCAGCCGCGGCACGGCGAACCTTCTGACACGCACCACCGGCGTTCTTGCGGTGGGCTTCTTCCTGACCAGCCTGTTCCTGTCTTGGCTCGCGACCTATGAGCGCAAGCCGACTTCGATCCTGCCGGGCTCGACCGCGCCGGTGTCGCAGCCGGGCTCGCCGCTGGCTCCGCCAACCTCGGGCGGCCTGCTGGATACGCTGAAGAAATCCGACGAACAGCAGGCTCCTGCAGCCCCGGCACCGCCACGCTCGCAATAAAGCAGAGGCGCCATGCAGGACGGGGACTACCGTCCTGCATCAGCAGATCCCATCAAGGGGCTGCAATCATTTCGTTTTTCAAGTCACCCACAGCCTCACCGATTCTCGGCTGACGGCTGCGATTCGTTTTGGCGAATCGGTTTCGGAGCCTTAAAGGTTAAGTCCCATGGCGCGGTACATTTTCATCACCGGCGGCGTGGTTTCCTCGCTCGGTAAAGGTCTGGCTTCAGCGGCGTTAGGCGCGCTGTTGCAGGCCCGTGGCTACAAGGTCCGGCTTCGCAAGCTTGACCCCTATCTCAATCTCGATCCCGGAACGATGTCGCCGTATCAGCACGGCGAAGTGTTCGTGACCGATGATGGCGCCGAGACCGATCTCGATCTCGGCCATTATGAGCGTTTCACCGGACGGCCTGCCACCAAGCAGGACAACATCACCACCGGGCGAATCTATCAGGACATCCTCACCAAGGAACGTCGCGGCGATTATCTCGGCGCCACTATCCAGGTGATCCCGCACGTCACCAACGCCATCAAGGACTTCGTTCTGTCGGACAATGACGGCTACGACTTCGTGCTGGTCGAAATCGGCGGCACCGTCGGCGACATCGAAGGCCTGCCGTTCTTCGAAGCTATCCGCCAGTTGCGCAATGACCTGCCGCGCGGCGACACCGTGTTCGTGCATCTGACGTTGCTCCCTTACATCCCGAGCGCCGGCGAGTTGAAGACCAAGCCGACCCAGCATTCCGTCAAGGAGCTGCGCTCGATCGGTATCCAGCCCGACATCCTGCTGTGCCGCTGCGATCGAGATATTCCCAAGGAAGAGCGCCGTAAATTGGGGCTGTTCTGTAACGTCCGCGAAAGCGCCGTGATCGAAGCCCGTGACGTCGACAACATTTATGCGGTGCCGGAAGCCTATCACGTCGCCGGCCTCGACGACGAAGTGCTGGCGGCCTTCGGCATGACGCCAAAGGCGCTGCCCGAGCTGAAGACCTGGAACACCATCAACGAGCGTATCCGCCATCCGGAAGGCGCGGTGACCATCGCGATTGTCGGCAAATATACCGGCATGAAGGACGCCTATAAGTCGCTGACCGAAGCGCTGTCCCATGGCGGCATTGCCAACAAGGTGAAGGTCAATCTCGACTGGATCGAGAGCGAGGTGTTCGAAAACGAGGATCCGGCGCCGTTCCTCGAACACGTCAACGGCATCCTCGTCCCGGGCGGCTTCGGCCAGCGCGGCGCCGAAGGCAAGATCCGCGCAGCGCAGTTTGCGCGCGAGCGCAACGTGCCGTATTTCGGCATCTGCTTCGGCATGCAGATGGCCGTCATCGAAGCGGCGCGCAACCTCGGTGGCATCAAGGACGCGAATTCCACGGAATTCGGCGAGACCAAGGAGCCGGTGGTCGGTCTGATGACCGAATGGCTGCGCGGCAACGAACTCGAGAAGCGCCATAATGCCGGCGATCTCGGCGGCACCATGCGTCTCGGCGCCTATCCGGCGACGCTGACCAAGGGCAGCAAGGTCTCGGACGTCTATGGGGGCGCCACCGAAATCTCCGAGCGCCATCGCCATCGCTACGAGGTCAACACGGCCTATAAAGACCGTCTTGAAAAACATGGGTTGAAGTTCTCCGGCCTGTCGCCGGACGGCGTGCTGCCCGAAATCGTCGAATACGAGAACCATCCGTGGTTCATCGGTGTGCAGTATCATCCCGAGCTGAAGTCGCGCCCGTTCGAACCGCACCCGCTGTTTGCGTCCTTCATCAAGGCCGCGGCCGCGCAGAGCCGGCTGGTGTGAGACTGGAGGAGCGGATTTGGCGAAGCTGTAATCCGCCGTCGGCGTGTGTGGGACGGAAGGATGGCGGATCACGCTTCATCAATCCGCCCTACGACCGAGTTGCCCATGTCGCTGCGCTCATAAGGGCTGCGCAGACTGCCGATTGATCGGCAGAAACCAATCATGCGAATGATCCCTGAGGCGTCGGTCTTCTGACCGGCCGAACGGACAAAGGGATGATCCATGCGCGCTTTCTATCACCCGGATCAGGCAATTCATTCGCCGCAGCAATTCATGCGTTACGGCCGCTTCGTGCCCATCAAGGATTCGCCGGTTCGCACCGAACGACTGATCGGCGCTTTGGCGCGGCACGAGATCACGCCTGAAAAGCCGGCGGAGTACGGCACTGCGCCCGCGCTGACGGTGCATACGCCGGCTTACGTACGCTTCTTGGAAACCGCGTGGGATAATTGGGCGCAACTGCCTGACCACGGACCGGAAGTGTGGCCGCAATATTTCCCGTATTGGAGCGGACGCCCGGAAGAGGCTGCACGGCGGGATTGCCCGGCAACCGGATTTATCGCTCAGGTGGGCTGGTATCTCGGCGATCTGTCGGTGCCGATGGGCCCCGATAGCTGGCGTTCCATCCTGCGCTCGTCGGAAACAGCGGTCACTGGCGCAGACGCTATCGTCGGCGGGGACCGCGCTGCCTATGCGCTGTGCCGGCCGTCGGGCCATCACGCGCGCGCCGATCGCGGCACAGGCTTCTGCTACCTGAATAACAGCGCGATTGCCGCGCAGCGATTGCGCAGTCGCTTTGGAAAGGTGGCGATCATCGATGTCGATGTTCATCACGGCGATGGCACGCAGCAGATTTTCTATAATCGTCCAGATGTGCTGACGATCTCGATCCACGGCGACCCCACGAATTTCGTGCCGTTCTATACGGGCTATGCAAGCGAGACCGGCCATGGAGCCGGCGAGGGCTTCGATCTCAATCTACCCTTACCGCCCGGTGCCGGTGGTGCTGAGATGAATGCAGCGCTCGACACGGCGATCGAACGCGTTCGCGCATTTGGCGCCGATGCCCTTGTCGTGGCGCTCGGCTTTGATGCCCATCGCGATGATCCGATCGGCATCCTGAAGCTTGACGCAAAGGACTTCGGGAGCGTCGGCACCAAGATGCAATCGCTGGGTCTGCCGACGCTCATCGTTCAGGAGGGCGGATACGGCATCGATGCGATCCAGGACTGCCTCGATTCCTTCCTGACTGGCTTCAGGCAAGCGTAGTTCGGATAGGATCGCGTAGGGCGGATTACGCTTCGCCCTACGGCTCAGCCACAGGTTTCAGCTCTCGAAGAATACAAACGCCGCCCAGACCGACGGGTCTTTGGCGGCCGTGATCTTGCCCTGGATCGCTTCGATGCGGACCTTCCGGAGGGCGCTGGCGTAATCGAGTTTCTCGTCGGCCAGCACCTGATAGAACCGCGCCATGAAGTTGGCGGTGCCTTCGTCTGCGACCTCCCACAATGTCAGCAGCGAACGCCGGGCGCCGGCGATGGCAAGGGCGGTGGGCAAGCCGCGCACGCTGCCAATCCGGCTGGGATCGCCGAGCGCGGTTTGGCAGGCGGACAGCACGACAAGGTTGGCCGACGACAAATCCCAGTTCATCAGTTCGTGCGCATAAAGTACGCCGTCATTGTCGTCGCGCTGCGGCGGGCGGCTGAGATTGGGGCGCGAGGCAACGAGGCCGCTGCGCCAGAGCGCGTCGGTGCGGTTGGAGGCGGTCTTGTAGAAGCCGTGGGTGGCGAGATGGATCAGGGACGCGCCTTTGGCGTCGGCGCGGATCGTCGCTTCGCCGCTGTCGCTGCCCGAGAGGATGGTAACGACAAGGTTGCGCTTCTTCAGATCGGCGCTGACCGTATCGACTTCGGTCTTCGTCGAGGGTAGCTCATTGGCGGCGCCGGCATAGTCGAGCCCGCCGACCAACAGCGCCTTGTCGCCCGATGCAAGCCTGTTGTCGTTGTTCGCAAAGAACAGCGCGTCGGCGCGCGTCATGATCCGGGTGTCGTAAATCTCGTCGAGATAGCGGCCGCCGGCATCCTGCAGCATCGCGAAGGGCAGGCTGTAGAGTTCGGCATCGGGGACAAGAAACAGTCGTTTCACGTCGGCGAGCTGCGGCTTCAGCGGTCCGAGCAGCGTGTCATGGAGGCGACGGAAGAGCTTTGCGTGATCTGGCGCCGTGGCATCGACTGCGAGGAAGCTGTCGAGCGGGCCGAGATCGACCAGTGCTGGTGCAGTGTCGTGGCGGCGGATCACGGCCTGCAGCCGCATCTCCGGTTTTGGCGCGATCGGATTAACGCGGTTGCGGCGGCCGCTGACGAAGAAGTCGACCAGCGCGTCGCTGCGTTCGAGCTTGCTTTCTATTGAAGGGAGCTTGAGATCGATCGGCGCCTTGCTACCCATCTTTGCCGCAAGCGCCTGCCGCGCGTCCTGCAACTGCCTGAGCACGTCGCGTGCGTCGTCATCGATCTTGCCTGACGACAGCAACTCCTGCTGCTGGCCGGACAGTCGCAGCACGGTCTGTGCCAGTGTCTTGGTGGCGTCGTCAGGCAGCCGGTCGGCCGTCAGGCGCAGCATGGTGCGTTCGCCGTCTTCCATCGTCTTCCAGCGCGATACCGCATCCGCATAGGCAATGGCCGCGGCTGGTTCGACCAGCGCGTAGCGGCCGAACTCATACAGGATATCATCGGCGAGTTTGCGCATGGTCTCGGCGACGTAACGGTTGCCGGCAGTGCCGACCTCGCGCAGCATCCAGCGGAACGCCTGCTGCTCGACATCCTTGAAGGTCGCCAACGTGTCCTTGTCGCCGCGCTTCATCCGAGTCATCGCGACACCGAGCAAGGCATCGAAGGTGATCGGGTGCTGGCGCGCAATGGTCGTCTGCGAACGCTGATAGGCGTCGATCCGCAGCGCCAGCGCGCGGTCGGTCTCGCCACGTGCCTCATACTGATCGGCGGCGAGTTGTGCCGCTTTGATGCGCAGGAGATCCGGTGCGCCGTTCCAGTCCTTGACCTTGGCCATGGCTTCCAGATCAGGGCGGCTCATCTGCTGGTCGGGATGGAAATAGGCTTTGGTATAGGAGATCCAGACATTGGCCTGCTGGACATGTTCAGAGCGGGGATCGGCGAGGTCGGTCGCGCAGCGCTTTTGCAATTCGAGCGCGCGTAGTGTTTCGGCTTCGTTGCCCATGGCCAGATGGCTGAGCGCGAGATTGCTGGCGCTCACCAGCGCCTGGATGCTGCCATAGCCGTAATGCGCGATGCGCTTGCGCAGCAGCGGCTCGTCGATCCCCGCGGCGACATCGGGATGTCCGACCATGCGCAACGCTTCGGCATAGTTGTTCTCGGTGCGCCAGAATAGCGGTTCACGGTCGCCGAGCGCCTTTCGCGCATTGAGATAGATTTCCTCCGACAAATTGAGACCGGATGCGACGGCGCCGTTATTGGTCAACAGCGTCGCGAGGATATCGCCGCCAGCGATGTCCTGCGCCGAATTCGGCCCATAGGCCGCACGCATACGTTTGCGCGCTTCGGTCGCGACGGGGATGCCGAGATCGTATTGATTGCTGCGTTCGAGGAAGCGCGCATATTCGAACCAGAACGTGACCGCATCGTTGCCACCGTCGCGTGCGGCGCGAGTCTTGGCTGCATCAGCAAAAAACTCGGATGCTGTGGCGTTGTCGCGGCGGCGCTCGAACGAACCCGCGGCATTCAGATAGGCCGATATCGTGAGCCGGTGATAGTTGCTCTGCGTGACCTCGCGCAGTGCGTTCTTCAGCCGCTCGCGGCCGCTGCCGTCATTGCCGGCGCGCAGCGCATTGAACGCATCCTGAATCTTCGCCGTGAGCTCGCGTTCGCTGGGTGCGCGGCTATTCTGCGCTTGGGCGACGGGGATGAAAGCCGGCAATAGGATGAGGCCGCCGGCGATGGTGATAGCAAGCCGGCCGACAACGCCGGCGGGCCATTGCGCCCGGGATGACAAGGACATGTCCGGCCGGTCTTACTTGCAGCCCGACGTGCTGTCGCCGGCACGGGCCATCGGCTTGCCGTTGATGAACACGCCAGTGCTGCCCGAGATGGTCTTACCGCCGCATTCGGTGCTGCCGCCGACGACGGCTGCAGGCTTGCCGTTAATGTAGACGCCCTTCGCACCCTCGATGATCTTGCCGTCGGTGGTGGTGTCACCGACGCGTGCCGCCGGCTTGCCATCGACCATCACGCCGGTGGCACCCGACGTGATCTTGCCGGGCTGTTGAGCGGTGGCAGACACGGTCAGTGTCATCAGGGCGACTAGCGACAGAAGGCGCTTTTGCATCGTGGATCCAAGTCGGTTGCGTCACAGGCGGCATGATGTAAGCCTGACGTTGCGCAGGCAAGGGACGATGCCGCAACAAGCCATGCGTTAGAGTCTTTCAAGGCTGACAAAAAGGGAAGGAACCAAAGCCGATGATCTATGAATTACGCGTCTATCGCTGTTTGCCGGGACGTCTGCCGGCGCTGATCAAGCGATTTGAATCTGTCACATTGAAGCTCTGGGAGAAGCACGGCATCCGGCAGTCCGGTTTCTTCACCACGGTGATCGGCGAATCCAATCAGGAACTCACTTACATCCTCAAATGGGAATCGCTCGCTGAGCGCGAGAAGGTGTGGACCGCTTTCATGAGCGACCCCGAGTGGATGTCGGCGCGTGCCAAGTCCGAAGAGGATGGCCAGATCGTCGGCAATATAGTCAGCCAGCTGCTGGCGCCGACCGCGTTTTCCGCGCTGAAGTAAGCCCAATCCGGGCGCAGGTCCATCGGTCCGGTGCGGCACAAGCCGCCCCGGTCAGATTGGAGGTGTCTCCCGCTGCAACCCTGATATTCCGGGCGGCGGGACGGGCCTGATCTGGCTTGCATCCCGCCCGGTCCTGCGGTCATGGTCGCCAGAATAAGGAGACCATTTTGACCGCATCCTCCACAGCCGCACCCGTCGTCGCACTCGGCACCGTCCGCTTCGGCAATGCTCTGCCGATCTCGGTGATCGCCGGGCCATGCCAGCTGGAAAGCCGCGCCCATGCGCTCGAAGTGGCGCAGGCACTGAAGGAGATCGCGACCCGGCTCAAGATCGGTCTCGTCTTCAAGACCTCTTTCGACAAGGCCAACCGGACCAGCGCCTCCGCCGCGCGCGGCATCGGCCTCGACGATGCTCTGCCCATCTTTGCCGAGATACGCGAGACGCTCGGCCTGCCTGTTCTCACGGACGTGCACGAGAACGATCAATGCGCCCGTGCAGCCGAGGCGGTGGACGTGCTCCAGATCCCGGCCTTTCTGTGCCGGCAGACGGATCTGCTGCTGGCCGCGGCCGCGACCGGGAAGGTGGTCAATGTGAAGAAGGGCCAGTTTCTCGCGCCCTGGGACATGGCCAATGTCGTCAGCAAGCTGACATCGTCAGGCAATGACAAGGTGCTGGTCACCGAGCGGGGTGCGTCCTTCGGCTACAATACGCTGGTGTCCGACATGCGCGCGCTGCCGATCCTGGCGCGCACCACCGGTGCGCCGGTGATCTTCGACGCCACCCATTCGGTGCAGCAGCCGGGCGGCAAGGGCACGTCGTCGGGCGGCGAGCGCGAATTCGTGCCGGTGCTGGCGCGCGCGGCCGTTGCCGTCGGCGTCGCCGGTGTGTTCATCGAGACCCATCCCGATCCGGACAATGCGCCGTCCGACGGCCCGAACATGGTGCCGCTGCGCGACTTCGAGGCGCTGGTGAAGAACCTGATGGCGTTCGACGCGCTGGCCAAAGAGACGGCGGCCAAGGCCTGATCATGCAGCCCTCTGCCGCGGCGCTGGTGGCGCGCTGATGCCTCCGGTCCTCAATATCATTGCACTGGCATCCTTCGCCGCCGCGTTGTCGATGCGCGCGCTGGACCCGGTGCTGCCGCATGTCGCCGACGATTTGTCCATCACGGTGGCAATTGCCGCCGGTCTGGCATCCGCACTGGCCTTTACCTTCGCCATTGTGCAGCCGGCGCTCGGTGCTGCCGCCGACCTGTTCGGCAAGCCGCGCCTGATGATCGTCTGTCTGGTTCTGCTCGGCATCGCCAACATTCTCGGCGCTATCACTACCGACTATCCGCTGCTGCTGGCGACGCGCGTGCTGGCGGGCATCGGGGCAGGCGGGGTGTTTCCGGTGACGCTCAGCCTGACCAGCGATCTGGTCGGGCCGAAGCTGCGCCAGGTGGCGCTCAGCCGCGTGATGGCCGGCGCTATGACCGGCAACCTGCTGGGCTCGACGGCGTCTGGCGTAATCGGCGATTTCTTCGGCTGGCGCGGCGTGCTGGTTATTCTCGGCGGCCTCGCGATCGTCGCATCGGTCGCGGTAGCGTATGGCTTCAAGGGCGCCGCGATTATCAAGCCGACCGTGAAGGCCGACTTCGGCAAGCTTGCCCAGGGCTACAAAGTCATCTTCCGCAACCCGAACACGCTGATCGTCTACAGCGCCGTGTTCGTCGAGGGCTGCTGCATCCTCGGCCTGTTTCCCTATATTTCGTCATTCCTGTTCGACCGTGGCGTGACCAGCCTTTCCATTGCGGGCCTTGTGATCGCCTGTTTCGCCGTCGGCGGCCTGTTCTACACCGCAACCGTGTCGCGGATGCTGGCGCGGCTCGGCATCAACGGCATGATGATCTATGGCGGCATCGTGATCGCGATCCAGCTTGCCGCGACTGCCTTCAGCCCCAACTGGCAGATCCAGGCACTGAGCCTGCTGCTGATGGGCTGGGGCTTCTACATGCTGCACGGCTCGCTGCAGATATTCTCGACGGAGCTGTCACAAGAAGCCCGCGCCAGCGCCATGTCGCTGCACGCCTTCTGCTTTTTCATGGGCCAGTCGGTCGGCCCGATCGCCTATGGCTTCGGTCTGGCGCACGCCGGCAAGATGCCGACGCTGCTGATCTCAGCCGCCATCGTCTTTGCGCTTGGATTTGCGGCAGCAAAGCTGCTGAAATCGACCAAGCCGGCGGATGGCGGCGCTACCTAGTCCAAGGCCGGCGCCGAGACCCTTGCAGCAACGTCGAGCTGCGTCGCAGTCGCTATTCGATAATGTGGTTGATGCGGAAAACGTTCTGTTCGGGATCGAGCAAAACGGCCTGATACCAGTTATAATAGGTCTTGTAGGGTGGCTTCACCAACTGCGCGCCCAATGAAACGGCCTTCGGCGTCAGCCGTTCGACCTCGGCAACGCTGGCGACATCGATGGTTATCAGAAACTTGACTCCACTGACCTCCGAGAACGCGTCCAGCTTCAACAGGCCATAAGCGTCCTGCGCATTGAAGCCGAGGCTGCTGCATCCGGTATTCAGCCCCCGGAAAATCGGCGACCGCATTTTCTCGATTTCCGTGAAGCCGAACGCATCGATGTAGAACTGACTCAGGGCGACGATGTCCCGCGCAAAGACGTTGACGTAGGACAGCGTAGGCTTGCCTGGTGTCTTGATCGTTGAATCTGTCATGCTGATTTTCTGGAACCTTCACCGAAGGTCGTTTGCTTGACGAACTTGCTGGTCAGGTGATCGCCTGATGAAACCGGCTCGTATTTGGCGGGGTTACCCGGCCCTTGACAACTCTCGAGGCATTCGACCATCGCGTCGTAATTAGGCTGGTGAAAGAACACCAGGGAAAGCCGCGCGCTGTCGCTAGCCTTTTCTCGCGGAGGATTGGCAACGCGATGCAGCGTCGATGACCACAGGTCATTGGTCCATTGCATCATGAGGTCACCTATATTCACGACGAATCCCCCGCCCACCGCCGGCACATCGACCCACTCTCCAGCCTTGTTATAGACCTGCAGGCCGCCCGGACGGTCTTCCGTGCGCACGATGGTCAGGCTGCCGTAGTCGGAATGCGCGCCAGCGCGCAGCTGACCGGGCAAAGGCTCCTCATGCTGGTTGGGATATTTGAGCGCGCGGAACATACTGATGTGTCGATCGATCTTGTCGTCAAAATAAGTTTCCGGCAAATCGAGACCGAGCGCGAATATCCGCATCATCGTTTTGGAGAGATCGGACATCGCCTGGAAATAGTCTTGCCAGGATTCCTTGAAATCCGGGATTTGCTCTGCCCAGAGATTGGGCGCGAAATGCGGTCCGGCAGCCGGGCCGGTGAAATACGGATCGTCCGGCACGACAATGGGACCGATTGAAAATGATTCCTTCAGATCGCCGGGAGATTTTTCACCGAGGCTGTAGGAAAGGCCCTCATCGCCGACTGCACTGTAGCCGCGAACCTGATCTTCCTTTGGCCGCTTGATCGCCATCTTGTCCGCAGCTGGTAAATCAAAAAAAGTCCTAGCGCTTGCATCGACCCGATTGACCAGCGCGGGCGAGACGCCGTGCCCCGTGATGACCAGAAATCCAATGTCGCGGCAGGCTTGGGCCACCGCCTTGGCGACAGCTTGCTTGCCGTCGGAAGAACCCATGCGATATGGCGAAATATCGATGACCGGGATACTCGTGAGTGTCATGGGTTCTGTCCATCGTTTGAGGGATCTGCATAACCAGGCAACGCTGCAGAGGCAGGCCGATGGCAAGCATGTTCCGTGCCATGACAGCCACGGTCGCATCGTCCTTCCGTTCAGCACGGCCGGCTTTTTGCGTATTTGCTGCGTCAGTTGATCGTTACCGTCGCCAGTATATCCAGCAGATTTTCCGGCCAAACGACCTCCTCCGTCGTTTGCATCAGGTCGCCCCTCGACCACCAGCGTTGATCCGCGATGACATCGACTTCCTGGCTGGTCCATCCTTGCCGCGATAGTGCGACGTCCTCGACTCTCACCACAAAGTATTTTTCGCGGGACTGAACGTAGTCGCCATCGGGCAACTGAAGCGCGAATTCGCGATCGGCCACCGGCTCACCGACGGATTCGCGAAGGATGCCCGTCTCTTCCCGGAGTTCACGAATGGCGGCTTGCTGGTAGGTCTCGCCGTCCTTGACGCCGCCGCCCGGTGTGGACCAGTAGTTCTGACCCGCGAGCGCGCCAGTTTTGTGAACAAATCGAAACAGCAGAACGCGCGTCTCGCTGTCCACGATCAGCAGCCGCGAGGAGGAGCGTACACGCATCATTGCACTTCCGTGCAAATCAGGGGCAAACCTATCCCCGCCCGCGATACGGCGCGACGCCTTGCTCGGGGACCCAGACGCCCTTGGGCAGCGTTCCGGTCTGCCAGAACACGTCGATGGGGATGCCGCCGCGCGGATACCAGTAGCCGCCGATACGCAGCCATTTCGGCTTGATGGCGGAGGCAACGCGCTTGCCGATCTCGACAGTGCAATCCTCATGGAAGGCGCCGTGATTGCGGAACGAGGCGAGATAGAGCTTCAGCGACTTCGACTCGACCAGCCACTGGCCGGGCACATAGTCGATCATCAGATGGGCGAAATCCGGCTGGCCGGTGATCGGGCACAGCGAGGTGAATTCCGGCGCGGTGAAGCGCACCACGTAATTGGTGTCCTTTTGCGGGTTCGGCACCCGGTCGAGCTGGGCCAGCTCAGGAGAGGTCGGCCATTCCACGGCACGGCCGAGCTGGAGCTCGGGCGCTGATTTCGACGATTTGCGGGGTGTTTTTGACATAAATATCTCCGTTATGGCGGTTCATAGCCAATCCCGGGCCCGTCGTCACGTCAGGCGGGGTTTTCCCGCCGGGAGGCTTGCTGTAGAAGCGGCGCCAACGACCCACCCCCAGCACAAAGAGGGCATTCATGACCGCCATCGTCGACATCATCGGCCGCGAAATTCTCGATAGCCGCGGCAATCCCACGGTTGAAGTCGACGTCGTCCTCGAAGACGGATCGATGGGCCGCGCCGCGGTTCCGTCGGGTGCCTCCACCGGCGCCCATGAGGCGGTCGAGTTGCGCGACGGCGACAAGTCCCGCTATCTCGGCAAAGGCGTGCAGAAGGCGGTCGATGCCATCAATGGCGAGATCTTCGACGCCATCGGCGGCATGGACGTGGAGAACCAGGTCCAGCTCGACGAGATCATGATCGAGCTCGACGGCACCCCGAACAAGTCGCGCCTCGGCGCCAATGCGATCCTCGGCGTCTCGCTGGCCGCCGCCAAAGCGGCTGCGGAATCCTTCGATATGCCGCTGTATCGTTATGTGGGCGGTACCTCGGCCCGTACGCTGCCGGTGCCGATGATGAACATCATCAATGGCGGCATGCATGCCGACAACCCGATCGACTTCCAGGAATTCATGATCATGCCGGTCGGTGCGTCCTCCTTCGCCGAAGGCCTGCGTTGCGGCGCCGAGATATTCCACACGCTGAAGAGCGAGCTGAAGAAGGCCGGCCACAACACCAATGTCGGTGACGAGGGCGGTTTCGCGCCAAACATCGGCTCGGCCGAAGCGGCACTGGATTTCGTGATGGCCGCCATCGGCAAGGCCGGCTACTCCGCCGGCAAGGACGTGATGCTGGCGATGGATTGCGCCGCCACCGAGTTCTTCAAGGACGGCGCTTACGTCTATGGCGGCGAGAACAAGACACGCAACATCTCCGAACAGGCCAAGTATCTCGCTCAGCTCGTTGCCAATTACCCGATCGTCTCCATCGAGGATGGCATGTCGGAAGACGACATGGACGGCTGGAAGCAACTGACCGATCTGATCGGTTCGAAGTGCCAGCTGGTTGGCGACGATCTGTTCGTCACCAACGTTACGCGTCTTGCCGACGGCATCAAGAACGGCCGCGCCAATTCGATCCTGATCAAGGTCAACCAGATCGGTTCGCTGACCGAAACGCTGAGCGCCGTCGAGATGGCCTACAAGGCGGGTTATACCGCGGTGATGTCGCACCGTTCGGGTGAGACCGAAGATTCCACGATCGCGGATCTCGCCGTCGCCACCAATTGCGGACAGATCAAGACCGGCTCGCTGGCACGCGCGGATCGTACCGCCAAGTACAATCAGCTGCTGCGCATCGAGCAGCAGCTCGGCACCCAGGCGAAGTATGCCGGCAAGGCTGCATTGAAAGCTCTCGCGTAAAGCGCAGGCGCGGCCTTCCGGGCCGAGCAAGAACTACGCGATCAACGCCGTTCGCTGAAATAGCGAGCGGCGTTTTTCATTGAATGACACTGACCGCGCAAGCCGACAACGAGGTTCAATTTGTAGACGTCACCATGATACCCCATTGCGGTCGCGAAGGTATCACGTTGTGGGTTCAGCCTTCTCCAGGCAATGCCGACGGAGAGCGCGAATGCCCAACATCTTTAAGGTCCAAGGTTTCGGTGCACTGTCGGAGTGGAACGGACAGTTCTCCAGTGCGTCAGCCGATCAGGCGTTTCAGGCCATGGCGTCACTGGGATCGAATTCGATCGCGCTGACGACGCGGATATGGACCGACAGCCGTACGGGCAATGACGTGCTCGCCGTGCCGGCCAAGACCGAAAGCGATACAAGCCTGCTCGCTGGTTTTCAGAAGGCGCATGCCGCTGGGCTGGATGTTGTTTTCAAGCCGGGCATTACAGGTCTCGACGGCACGATCTCGCACAGTCTGGCGCCGTCGGACGTCGATGCCTTCTTCGCGTCCTACAAGGCCGAGATCGTTCACCTGGCTGAAATTGCAGAGCAAGGCGATGTCGCCAGTTTCGCCATCGGCAACGAGATGAGCAGCCTGTCGGGCGACGCCTATCGCAGCTACTGGGTCGATATCATCTCGGCCGTGCGCGGCGTCTATCATGGCGAAGTCACTTACGCGGCGGCAACCGACGAAGCATCCAAGGTCAGCTTCTGGGACCAGGTCGATACGATCGGCATCAACGCCTATCCACCCTTGACGGCTAGCACGACGCCGACGGTGGACGATCTCGTGCACGCCTGGAGCGAGGTGCCGTACAATCCGTATTACGCGAAAGCTTTCGGCTACCAGTCACCCGTCGATTTCTTTCACTCGCTGGCATTGGATTACGGCAAGCCGGTGCTGATGACTGAGGTCGGCTATCGCAGCATCGATGGCACCGCGATCAATCCAGGTGGAGGGTCATCCAAGGCGCCTGCGGATCTTGCCGAGCAGGCCGACGCCTATAATGCGTTCTTCCAGGTCTGGAGCGCGCATGGCGGCAGCTGGCTGAAAGGCGTCGAGTTCTGGCAGTGGGACCTCAACAACTTCTATTCCGAGACCGGCTATTCGGTCATGGACAAGCCGGCGCAGGATGTGGTGGCGCAATATTTCCATGGGACAGGGCTAACGCCGGGCGTCACCATCACGGGCTCGTCGATCGGCGACACGATCGATCTCGGAGGCGGCAACGACGTCATCTTCGGCGGGCTCGGTCATGACGAGATCTATGGCGGTGCCGGAAACGATACGATTGTCGCCGGTCCAAGCGTAGCGGGCAAGCTCGCCACGACCACCATCACGCTGACGGGTTATGGCTCCGTCGTGAACGGAATCGGCGCGCAGGCGCAGGTTCTGGTCAATGGCCAGCCGGTTTCGGCCGTGCTTGAATTCACGCCCGCGAGCGATCCGTCGGGCTACCAGACCTACACCGTCACTTTCGACAATCCCGCCAGCATCTCCAGTGTCGCGATCAATCTCGCAAATTCCGAGCCCGGGCGCGCGCTGCATTTCAAGGACATTGCCATCAATGGCGTCGATCTGGTGCCGGCCCACGGCACCAATGCCAGTTCACCCGGCTCGTTCGATCTCTATGTCCGCAGCATCCAATTCGACACGACCAAGCATCAGGACTGGTTCTTTGGTGCCTCAAGCGACAACGATGTCGTCCGCGGCGGTGACGGCGATGACTACATTGCGGGAGGGACCGGCAACGACATCATCAATGGCGGCAACGGCACCGACACCGCGGTATTCTCCGGCAATGTGGCCGACTACAGCATCAACCGCAGTGGCGCTCAGACGATCGTCACTGACAGGATCGCCGGTCGCGACGGCACCGACTATCTGACCAATACGGAGTTTCTGAAATTCGCAAATGCCAGTATTGCCGTCGATACACTCGGACAAGCACTTGCGAGCAGCACTGGCAGTGAGAACTTTGCTTTCAGTCAGACGTCTGGGCACACGACATCCGGGCACGCGGAGGCGCAGAATAGCGCGCAGGGCGAGGGCGCTGCGGAGGTCGCTCATGCTCAGATCCTGACGGCACTCAGCCATCCCGCCGCGGCCGTGCCGGCGCCGGACGACGCGCTCGGCGCTCATGACGCCGCGCTCGTGCCGGCGACGCCTCCATCCCATCATGACGTGCTGATCGTCTGAGCGTTCGCGGGAGCTAAAACAATTCAGCCGAGGTGACGATCACCTCGGCTGAAAGCGTTCCGATATTTGCTGCCTATTATTGCGGAGCAGCCGAGACCTGTGCAGGCTTCGGCGTCGCCGGCTTGCGGCGAATACTGCCGCCGGTCACGGCCATGACACGGGCAATGGCCTGACGCTGCAGGCTGTCGTCCTTGTCGATCGAGAAGTGGTTGGTGGTGGCGTTCTCGTTGACGTTGGCGAGCTTGCCCTTGAAGCGGGGATCGGCTGCGACCGCGCGTCCCCAGCCGGCGGGTACGTAATAGTTCACGATCTGCTTTACGTTGTTGGGGACGGCATCGGGCGCCACCGGATCGAAGTTTACGATCAGCGCCACCGGGATGTTGTACTGCGCGAGCTTGCGGGCAATCGAGATGGTCACATCGGCACCGGCCGAGTGGCCCATCAGGATGATCGGTTCGCGGTTACCGGCCTTGTACCGGGCGATCATGTCGTCTGCCTGGCCGCTCCACAGTGTGTGATTGCTGACCGAGGAGGCGACGCCGGCGGCTTCGAGCTTGTAGGCGATCTGATCCATGCCGAGCGAGAACACGTTCATGAGGCCACGATAAAGATAGACATGGCCGGGGCGACGGCCGGGTGCCGCATCGGCATCCCCGGAACTCGCGAGCGAGGCCACAAAGAGCGATGACAGAATCAGTAAAACGGCCGCCGGAGAGGTCCACGACGGCCGTTTGAAGCCCTTGAGAGCAATCGACATAGTGCTTTCTTTCTTCGAAAAAACCCGCGACATGTTCAGACATAAGACCCTGCCGTCAATCACAGTCCTGCCTCGATTCCCGGAATTGTGATGAAGGGGGTTGCGAAAGAGCGGCTGTGTGACCTGAGGGCGACAAAATCCTGCCTGACGCTTCCGTTTTGAGCACGGGCAGGTTTGTCGGCGCAGGCGAATTTGCTATGCACCGGATCAGAACGGTGCGTGATGCACTCGGGAGCGAACGGACGATGATCGCGCGGCGACATGTCTTTCACATTGGCGGCTACGACCCGATTCTGCCGGACACGCAGCTCGAGCGGTTCCGCCGTTCGCTGTCGAGTTTCGAGAAGACGTGGAGCGTGTCTGCGAAAGCCTCTGGCGTGCTTGACGCTACGGAAGTGAGCGCCTCCTGGCGGGCCGAGACCTCCGGGCCGAACTGGAAGACAGAAACCACCTACGAGATGCTGCGCTGGGATGACCTGATCCTGCAGGATCACACCCGAAGCATGCTGTCGCGATTGGGCGCCGCCTTTGTTACGCTGGGCGACTGGCTGGTGACGGGAACCCTGTTCCGCTTCTTCTATGCGAGCTGGAAATATGCCGGCTTCTTCCTGTTCTCCTATCTGTGGATCGCGGGCTTTGCTGCATCTGGCGCAGCGGTGGGCTATGGGCTGACCTGGCTGCTTGACATGAATGGTGCCGCCGCATGGATCGCTGGCGCAATTGTCGCTGCTGCCGTCTTCACGGCGCTGCTGCACCATTACGGCTGGCGCAAGCCGATCAATCATGTGTTCGACGACTGGATCTTCTCGCGGCAATATGTCCATGGCCAGCGGCCAAAGATGACGGCGCGCGTCGATGAATTCGCCAGGGTAATCGCGGCGCGCGCGCAGAAGGCCGATGTCGACGAGATCGTCATCGTCGGGCATTGCCTTGGTGCGGCATTGGTGATGGAGGTGGTGGCCCGCGCACTCGCGCTCGACCCGGATCTGACGAAACATGGCCCGACCATCTGCGTGATGACGGTGAGCGCGACCATCCCGAAATTCTCGCTGCATCCCGCCGGCAAGAGCGTACGCGCAGCAACGCGTCTCGTCGCCGACACGCCGGCGATCCGCTGGACCGAATATCACGCCCGCGACGACGTCATCAGTTTCTACCGCTTCGATCCCGTGACCTTGAAACGCCGCAGTCGCGATCGCGACGAGGGCAGGCCGAACATCCGGCGCGTCCAGATGCATGCCATGATGGGCATGGAACAGTTCAAGCGCTATCGCTTCAACTTCATGCGCATTCACTATCAGATGGTGATGGGCAACCAGTGCCGCGCGCCCTACGACTATTGCATGGTGATCTGCGGTCCTCTGCCGTTTGACGAGATCACCGCGGGCGAAGGCGGCCTCAAACGCTTCGGTGCGGATGGCGCGCTGCTGGACATGCCGCCGTCCAAGATCACATCCTCTCAATTGCAAGCCGGGGCATCCGTGAATGCCGCATGATGGCCTGATCGGACGACAATGACCGCGTCACTTCTTGGAACATATGTCTGGGCGATCGGTCTGATCGCCTGGTTCATCATTCGCTATCCCTATGCGCGCAAGGCCCGCCGCACGGCGACGCTGCGGGCGGTCGGCTGGAGCCGTGAACGCATCCTGCTGGCGATCGCCACCATCGGCCTGTTCGTGGTACCGCTGATCTGGCTGGTGACCGGCTGGCCGGCCGCGCTGAACTATCAGCTGAATTATGCGGCAGTCGTGGTCGGCGGCGCGCTCTATGTGCTGTCGCTCTGGCTGTTTCGCCGGTCACACAAGGATCTCGGCCGGCAGTGGTCGGCCAGTTTGGAAATCCGCGAGGCTCACCAGATCGTGCGTGCCGGCGTCTATCGCAGCATCCGCCATCCGATGTATGCCTCGTTCTGGCTGTGGGCATTGGCGCAGGCATTCCTGCTGCCGAATGCCATGGCCGCGCTGGGCGGGCTGGTCGCGATCGCGATCCTGTTCTTCACCCGCATCGACTATGAAGAGCGGATGCTGATCGAGGCATTCGGCGACGACTACCGGGCCTATATGCGCGAGACCAAGCGTATCATTCCGGGCATCTACTGACGCGGCACCAGACCGCCGGACAGATTGAGGGGGACCGACCATGACTGACATCACATCCGGACTTGAACTGCGCTCGCTCATCAAAAGCAGCGGCGAACTGGAAATCTCGCTGCAGCAGGTGGCGATCCCGGCGCCGGGCCCCGACGAGGTCGTCGTGCGCATCGAGGCTGCGCCGATCAACCCGTCGGATCTCGGTCTCCTGCTCGGCGCGGCCGATCCGGCCAGCGCGAAAGCCTCCGGCTCTGGTGCGTCCTCGGTTGTCACAGCAACCGTCCCGCAGGCCAATATGAAAGCGATGGGCGGCCGTCTCGACGAGTCGATGGCGGTCGGCAATGAGGGCGCCGGCACGGTGGTGAAGGCCGGATCGTCCGAGGCCGCGCAGGCGCTGCTCGGCAAGACCGTCGCGCTGATCGGCGGCGCGATGTATGCGCAGTATCGCGTCATCAAGGCCAAGGAATGCCTGCCGCTGCCCGAGGGCACGACGGCCACCGAGGGCGCATCCTGCTTCGTCAACCCGCTGACCTCGCTCGGCATGGTCGAGACCATGAAGCGGGAAGGGCATACGGCGCTGGTGCATACGGCCGCCGCGTCCAATCTCGGTCAGATGCTCAACAAGATCTGCCAGAAGGACGGCATCGATCTCGTCAACATCGTCCGTAGCGAGGAGCAGGAGAAACTTCTGCGCGGCATCGGCGCGAAATATGTCTGCAACTCGACGTCGCCGAGTTTCATGGAAGACCTGACCGCCGCATTGATTGCCACCAATGCCACACTGGCCTTCGACGCCACCGGCGGCGGCAAGCTGCAGGGCCAGATCCTGCAGGCGATAGAAGTTGCCGCCGTCAAGGCGATGAAGGTCTATAGCCGCTATGGCTCGACGACGCACAAGCAGGTCTACGTCTATGGCCGGCTGGATCTGCGCCCGATCGAATTCGTCCCCGCCGGCATGGCCTGGGGCATGGGCGGCTGGCTGCTGTTTCCGTTCCTGCAGAAGATCGGCGCCGCCGATGCCGCCAGGCTCCGGGCCCGCGTGGTCGCCGAACTCAAGACCACCTTCGCCAGCCACTACACCAAGGTGATTTCGCTCGAAGGCGTCTTGCAGCTCGACAATCTCCGGGCCTATGCGAAGCGCGCCACCGGCGAGAAGTATCTGATCAATCCGAACATGCCGGGATGACACTCGCCGATCAGTCTGCCGGCGTGGTCACGGATGGCGCGCGGCTTTTGCTGCGCCATCCGCCGTATCTGTACTACATGGTGTCGCGCAGCTTCTCGCGCTTCGCGTCGCAGATTGCCGCTGTCGCGGTCGGTTGGCAGATCTATGATCTGACCGGCAGCGCGTTCCAGCTCGGCATGGTCGGCCTCGCGCAATTCGTGCCGATGCTGGCGCTGGTCTTCGTCGCCGGCCATATCGCCGACCGCTACGACCGCCGCCGCGTGGTGCAGATCTGCCAGACGCTGCAGGGGCTGACAGCGATCCTGCTCGCCTGGGGCACCTATGCCGGTTGGATTACGGTGCCGCAGATTTTCGTGGCGCTGGTGGTGATCGGCGCGGCGACGGCCTTCGAGGCGCCGGCCGGCTCGGCGCTGCTGCCCGGCGTTGTACCGGAAGGTCGCCTGCAAAAAGCGACGGCACTTTCCACCGGCGTGTTTCAGGTGGCGATGATTTGCGGCCCCGCGCTCGGCGGCATCGCGTACGCGCTGTCGCCGTCGACGCCCTATGTGCTGATGGCGGCATTCTGGCTAATCGGCGGCGCGCTCAACAGCGCCATCAAACTGGCGCGCGAGGTCGCGGTGAAGGATCCGCCGTCGCTGCGGACATTGTTCGCCGGCGTGGGCTTCGTACGCAGCAATCCCGCCATCCTCGGCACCATTTCGCTCGATCTGTTCGCGGTGCTGCTCGGCGGCGCCACCGCGCTGCTGCCGATCTACGCGCGCGACATCCTGCAGACCGGCCCGTGGGGCCTCGGCCTCATGCGCGCGGCGCCGGCAGTCGGCGCGCTGCTGACGACCATCGTGTTGACGCGCTGGTCGATCAATCGCCGGGTGGGCATGCGGATGTTCCAGGCCGTCATCATTTTCGGCCTTGCGACAGCGGTGTTCGCGGTGTCGCAATGGCTGTGGTTGTCGGTCGCTGCGCTCGCGGTACTTGGCGCGGCCGATACGGTTAGCGTCGTGATCCGCTTTTCGCTGGTACAGCTAGCGACCCCCGACGACATGCGCGGTCGCGTCGGCGCAGTGAACTACCTGTTCATCAACACCTCAAACCAGCTCGGCCAGTTCGAGAGCGGCGTCACCGCGGCGCTGTTCGGCACTGTCCCGGCCGCACTGATCGGCGGCCTCGGCACCGTTGCCATCGCGTTGCTGTGGATGCGGCTGTTTCCGACGCTGCGCAATGTGGAGCGGCTGGAATAGGCGCGTCAGCGCTCGGCGAAGGCCAGCTTGGCCCCTAGCGCAGCAAACGCGCCGGCAAAGCTGCGGCGCATCCAGGTCAGCACCCGTGGCCGTGTGATGACGTGGTTGCGGATCGACGCAGCAAACAGGCCGTAGAGCGCAAAGACAACGAAGGTCATCAGCATGAATACCGCGCTGAGCAGCAGCATCTGCGATAGCGGATGCGCCTCGTCGGCGCTGATGAACTGGGGCAGGAAGGCGAGGAAGAAGATCGACAGTTTCGGATTGAGGATGTTGATCAGGATCGCTGTGGTCGTTACCTGCAGCGCGGACTGCGCGCTATCGTCGGTCTCGACCTTCAGCGTGCCATGCTCCTGCAGCGTCTTCCAGGCCATATAGAGCAGGTAGGCGACGCCAACATATTTGAACACCTGAAACGCCACGGCGCTGGTGTGCAGCAGTGCTGCGAGACCAAGGATCGCGGCGGCCATATGCGGAACGATGCCGAGCGTGCAACCGAACGCGGCGACGACGCTGCTGCGGCCTCCGCGCGAAAATCCGGTTGCTAGTGTGTAAAGGGCGCCAGTGCCCGGCGACGCCACCACGATCAGCGAGGTGATGAGAAATTCGATGGTCACGATGATGGCTCCGGCTTGCAAACTTGGATCGTCAGAATGTCGCTTGCGATCCTGTCAGGCAAGCACGTCGTCAGTTGCACACCTCGACATTGGTGAGGCCGATGCGCATGTCGCGCGACACCAGGCGGCAGCCGGGACGCACCGGACGGCAGCCGGCATTGTCGCAGACGATCTGGCCGGACGGCTGTACGCGCGGCGCGCGGGCCTGAATTTGCGGACGATCAAGCTCATCGCGCTCAAGACGCTCGCGGCGCGGCAGGTTTCGTTTGGCCTCGGTGCGGCTGCGCTTCTTCCCGCATTCATTGTCCTCGTTCAGGAAGGTGCCGGCGCGGCATACGATTTTCACACAGCGGTCGCCGTCCGCCTCTGAACCATGCGCACAGACCAGCGGGCAGACGCGGGATGACTTGGTCTTGATCGCGTCGAGCGCATCGGTGCTGGCCGCCTCGGCATCGAATTTGGTCGACGCGTAACGATTGAAGCGCTCGAGCGACTTGCGGGAAGCCGAAGTCCAAGTGTTGTCGACTGATCCCTGCAGGCAGCCCACGCGCTGAAGCTCGACCTGGACCTGACGTGGCAGATCGGCTGGCGCGGGTGTTCGGGACACATCGGCCGTGGGGGCAGGGAGTGTCGCCAACTGCGGTCCGGCGGCAGGCGTGTCCAGCTTGCCGGCATCGACCCTGGCTTCCGCTGCCGCGCGGGCGCGCTCGCCGGCGGCGGCGCGTTCCTGCTCGGCGGTCTTGAGTTTCTCGGCAGCGATCCGGGCATCCTCGGCGGTCTTGGCATCGGCCGCTGCCTTGGTCTGTTCGGCCTTCCTGGCGCCTTCGGCAGCCAGACGGGCTTTCTCTTCAGCGGCGAGGCGGGCTTTCTCTTCAGCGGCGGAATGGGCGTCTTCGGCGGCGAGCTTCGCCAGTTGGGATTTGGCCAGCGACGCGTAGAAGCCGTCGGGGTGCTGGGTCAGGAACGCGTTCCAGCCGTCTCTGGTCGCAAGCTGCAAAGCCAGCTCGTAGTCGCGGCGGGTTTCGGCCTGGACACTGACGGCGGGCGACGTGGCGACGGCAGCCACCGGGACCAGCGGCACGTCGTCGCCGCCGAGCGAACCGTAGACATAGGGTTCCTGGCGGTTGCTGGTGTTCTTCATGACGTCATCGCGGACGAAGCCGAAGGCCTTGCGCAGGTCGAGGCCGGGCGTCGCGATATGGCGGACCAGCGCGGCCGTGAACGGGCTGTTCTTGCTGTCGCCATCCAGCGCCGTCGAGCCGGCTTTGGCCGAGTAGGCGATCAGCGTGTTGGGGCTGGCCGGCTCCACCTTGGCGAGGCCGCGAGGGATCGCACGCGACGCGGTGGTGCGCTTCATGTTCTTGACGAAGGGATTGTCGCGGCAGGCATCGAGGATCACCAGCCGCAGCTTCTTCGCGGGCTCAATGGTCACCAGGATGCGCTCCAGCGAGAACGCCTCGTCATAGACGTCGGTGTCGCGTTCCAGCAGCGCGTCGGTCGGAATCAGGTAATTGGTGCCATCGACCTCGATGCCGTGGCCGGCGAAATAGACCAGCGCGACGTCCGCATCGCGGGCCTTGTCCGCGAAATCGCGCAAGGCCCGGCGCATCTCGGTCGCCTTCAGATCCCGTCGGGCTTCGACAATGTCGAAATTCGCGGTCTTCAGGGTCTCGGTCATCGCAGCGGCGTCGTTGGCCGGGTTGGCGAGCTTGGCCACGTTCTGGTAGGCCGAGTTGCCGATCACCAGTGCGACGCGTTTGTCGGCGAAGGCCGACTGACTGAGCAAGCTCAAGGCGAAGACTACGGAAGCCACAAGACCAAGGTTACGCATCGGAAGCCCCGCAAATTGCGACGGTCGAGTTTGAACAGCCTAGCCAGACGTCGCAGATCAGTCGGGACTGGCTTGCGTGGTCTGTCTCACGTGGTTTGTCGCGCAGTGCACTCCGCAGGTTCGATCACAGCAGCGCTCCGCGCGTCATCCATTTGAGCGATATCAGCATAACGAAGATGTGTTTGGGCGGGCGAGGCGGACGTGCCGGTTTGGCCCGATTACGGCAGTCAAATACAATCCATGCACTTGCATCTTTTGCCGGGATAGGTGACAGGTTCCAGATGCGCTCCGCGCTTTTTGGAAGCAGTTATTCAGGGGATATCTCATGGCCACCTACAGCGTTGCCGTCATTGTCGGCAGCCTCCGCAAACAGTCATTCTCGCTCAAGGTTGCGAATGCACTCGCCCAGCTGGCGCCGCCGTCGCTGAAGCTGAACGTCATCACGCTGAACGAGCTGTCATTCTTCAATCAGGACCTGGAAGCCGCGCCGCCGGCCGACTGGGTCAAGTTCCGCGAAGCGATCCAGGCCTCGGATGCGGTACTGTTCGTCTCTCCGGAATATAACCGCTCAGTTTCGGGTGTTCTGAAAAACGCCATCGACGTCGGTTCGCGGCCCTATGGCAAGAGCTCGTTCCTCGGCAAGCCCACCGGCATCGTGGTTAGCTCGCCCGGTCCGATCGGTGGCCTGGGTGCTGCCCTTAGCTTGCGCCAAACCCTGCCGGGGATTGTCGGTCCCATCATGCAGCAGCCTGAAATCTATCTGAATGCCGTCGGCGACGCCTTCAGCGAACAGGGCGAGATCGTCAAGGAATCCATCCGTCCGGTGCTGCAGGCCTATATCGACGCTTTCGCCGTCTGGGTCGACAAGCTGAAGAAATAACCCGCGCAAATTCAGGTTGCGGCCCGGTTGTTAGGTTCGCCTTAACCGGGCCGTCGCATTTTCGGGAATGGTCAAGCATACCCGCCTCAAATCGATCCTCACCGGGCTTGTGCTCTATGCACTGGCGGCGATGATGATCAGCTATTTCGGGGTCAATGCCTATACCGGCAAATATGGCCTCAACGCCCGCCAGGAGCTCGACCAGGAGATCGTCGCGCTGACCTCCGAACTGGTACAGTTGAAGAAGGAACGCACCAAGGCCGAGCAGCGCGTGGCGTTGCTGCGATCTGGTGGACTCGATCCCGACATGCTCGACGAGCGCGCGCGCTACCAGCTCGACTACGCGCATCCGCGCGACCTCGTGAAGGTCATCAAGCCAAACTAAGATTCTCTCTTCGGCGGCGAGTCGTCCTCGCATGAAGCAACACAGCTTTGCATCAAAGCTATGGATCGCTCGCGCCTGCTCATCGTGACGGCAACGTGACCACGACAGGCGCTTTCATTCCTCAAATTACAAAACCCATCCAATTCGATTTCGAAAGTTTCGCGCCTTCGCTGCAGTGCGAAACAACCGTGTGGCATTCCGCGCGACGCAATCCCTTTCAAGCCGCAAGTACTTGGAGTAGGAAGGGCCATTCACTCTCGCATCCGGAATTTTCATGGCCGCACCGAAGAAAAGCGTCGCTCCCGCAGGGCAGGCAACGAGCAATGGCGCAACCCCGTCATCGCCGCCAGATTTCACCCGCGATCAGGAGATGCACGCGCTTCGCGACATGCTGCTGATCCGGCGTTTCGAGGAGAAGGCTGGCCAGCTCTATGGCATGGGCGCGATCGGCGGTTTCTGCCATCTCTATATCGGTCAGGAAGCCATCGTCGTCGGCATGCAGATGGCATTGAAGGATGGCGATCAGGTCATCACCGGCTATCGCGACCACGGTCACATGCTGGCCTGTGGCATGGACGCCAAGGGCGTCATGGCTGAGCTCACGGGGCGCAAGGGCGGCTACTCCAAGGGCAAGGGTGGCTCCATGCACATGTTCAGCCGCGAGAAGAATTTCTATGGCGGCCATGGCATCGTCGGTGCGCAGGTGTCGCTCGGAACGGGTCTCGCTTTCGCCAACCGTTATCGCGGCAATGATCTCGTCAGCCTCGCTTACTTCGGCGACGGCGCGTCGAACCAGGGCCAAGTCTATGAGAGCTTTAACATGGCGGAGCTGTGGAAGCTCCCGGTGATCTACATCATTGAGAACAACCGCTATGCCATGGGTACCTCGGTGACGCGCTCTTCGGCGCAGACCGACTTCTCTAAGCGCGGCATCTCCTTCAACATTCCGGGCGAGCAGGTCGACGGTATGGACGTCCGCGCCGTGAAGGCCGCCGGTGACCGTGCGGTCGCTTGGTGCCGCGCCGGCAAGGGTCCGTTCATTCTGGAAATGCAGACCTATCGCTATCGCGGTCACTCGATGTCCGATCCGGCCAAATACCGGACCCGCGAGGAAGTGGACAAGGTTCGCCACGACCAGGACCCGATCGAGCAGGTGCGCAACCGTCTGCTGGCCGCTGGCGTGACCGAGCAGGACCTCAAGGCGATCGATGCCGAGGTGCGTGACATCGTCAACGCATCCGCGGATTTCGCGCAGCAGGACCCTGAGCCCGATGCATCCGAACTTTACACCGATGTGTACCGCTAAGCGCGCGGCTTAAAGACCGATCTGGAGTTATAATGGCCATTCAAGTTCTGATGCCCGCGCTGTCCCCGACCATGGAGAAAGGCAACCTTTCCAAATGGCTCAAGAAGGAAGGCGACACGATCAAGTCCGGCGATGTGATCGCCGAAATCGAGACAGACAAAGCGACGATGGAAGTCGAAGCGACCGACGAAGGGACGCTCGGCAAGATTCTGATCCCGGAAGGGACCAATGACGTCGCGGTCAACACGCCGATCGCGACCATCCTCGCCGACGGCGAAGACGCATCTGCCGCGGCGAGCACACCGGCCCCCGCGAAGCAGGAGAAGGCCGCAGAATCCGCGCCGCCTGCCGCGGAAGCGAAATCCGCTCCGGCTCCGAAGGAAGAGGCTACAGCGCCAGCAGCTCCGACGGCTTCGATCCAGCCCGATCCTGAAATTCCTGAAGGCACCGAGATGGTGACCATGACCATCCGCGAAGCGCTGCGCGACGCGATGGCCGAGGAAATGCGCAGGGATGAAGACGTCTTCATCATGGGCGAGGAAGTTGCCGAATATCAGGGCGCCTACAAGGTGACCCAGAACCTGCTGCAGGAATTCGGCGCCCGCCGCGTGATCGATACGCCAATCACCGAGCACGGCTTTGCTGGTGTCGGCGTCGGCGCGGCGATGTCTGGCCTGAAGCCGATCGTCGAATTCATGACCTTCAACTTCGCCATGCAGGCGATCGACCAGATCATCAACTCCGCTGCCAAGACGCTCTACATGTCCGGCGGCCAGATGACCTGTCAGATCGTCTTCCGCGGCCCGAACGGCGCCGCGGCGCGCGTCGGTGCCCAGCACAGCCAGGACTACTCGGCCTGGTATTCGCAGATCCCGGGCCTCAAGGTTGTCGCACCCTATAGCGCCGCCGACTACAAGGGGCTGCTCAAATCCGCGATCCGAGATCCGAACCCCGTGATCTTCCTCGAAAACGAAATGCTCTACGGGCATTCCGGCGAGGTACCCAAGCTCGACGACTACATCGTGCCGATCGGCAAGGCCAAGGTCGCACGTGTCGGCAAGGATGTGACGCTGATCTCGTGGTCGAACGGTATGACCTATGCCCTGAAGGCTGCCGAAGAACTCGCCAAGGAAGGTATCGAGGCGGAGGTCATCGACCTGCGCACGCTGCGTCCACTCGACACCGACACCATCATCGAGTCTGTGAAGAAGACATCGCGTGCCGTGACGGTGGAAGAAGGCTGGCAGCAGTCGGGTGTGGGCGCCGAAATCGCCGCACGCATTATGGAGCATGCGTTCGACTATCTCGATGCGCCGGTGGCGCGCGTGTCGGGCAAGGACGTGCCGATGCCTTACGCCGCTAATCTTGAAAAGCTGGCGCTGCCGTCGGTGGCCGACGTCGTGGCTGCGGCCAAAGCCGTTTGCTATCGGTGAACCATGGCAGGTCCGAAGGAACAGCCACTGCCGCCGGATGTCATGGATCGCGAGGACGCCACCGAGGTGTTGCGCGCATTCGTGCTGGATGGCGGGCTGTCCATCGCCTTCATGCGCGCCTTCGAGGAGCCCGACATGTGGGGGCTCCTGCTCGTCGACATCGCGCGCCATGCCGCACGCGCCTATGCGCGTGAGGCCAACTATTCCGAGGACGAGGCGCTGAACCGCATCGTCGAAATGTTCGAAGCTGAAATCGCGCGTCCGACTGACATGGGCAACACCACGCCGCGGTCGCAACAAGGTCACTGACAATGCCAATCAACATTCTGATGCCTGCGCTGTCGCCCACCATGGAAAAGGGCAACCTTGCCAAGTGGCTCAAGAAGGAGGGCGACAAGGTCAAGTCCGGCGACGTGATCGCGGAGATCGAGACCGACAAGGCGACGATGGAAGTCGAAGCCGTCGACGAAGGCACAATCGCCAAGATCCTGGTGGCGGAAGGTACGCAGGATGTTGCTGTGAACGCCGTGATCGCGGTGCTCGCCGCCGACGGCGAGGACGTGAAGGCCGCGAGTTCGGGGGCAGGGGCTGACAAGCCGAAGCCCGCGCCTGCTGCCGAGGCTCCCGCGCCGAAGCCTGCAGCTGCTGCACCTGCGCCGGCTGCTGCTTCCGCAGCGAAAGCACCGGCACCGGCCGCTGCGCCAGCTCCGCAGCCGGCCGCCGCACAGAGCAATGGCGCGCGCGTATTTTCGTCACCGCTGGCGCGTCGTCTCGCCAAGGACGCCGGCATCGAACTCGGTCGTATCAACGGCTCGGGTCCGCATGGGCGTGTGGTCGCTGCGGATGTCGAGAAGGCGAAGTCCGGTGGTGGCCTGAAGGCATCAGCCGCGGCTGCCGGCGCTCCCGCAGGTGCAACTGGAGCGATCGGTGCGCCTGCAATGTCCGATCAGCAGATTCTCGGGCTGTACGAGCAGGGCGCTTACGAGAGCGTGCCGCATGACTCGATGCGCCGCACGATTGCGCAGCGTCTCACCGCCGCGACCAACTCGATGCCGACCTTCTATCTCACGGTCGATTGCGATCTCGGCAAGCTCTCCTCCGCGCGCGAGGAGATCAACGCTGCGGCCGGCAAGGACAAGGACGGCAGGCCGCTCTACAAGCTCTCGGTCAACGATTTCGTCATCAAGGCGATGGCCATCGCGCTGCAGAAGATTCCGGAAGCGAACGTGTCCTGGACGGAAGCAGCGATGCTCCGTCATAAGCATTCCGACATCGGCGTCGCAGTGGCGCTGCCGTTCGGCCTGATCACGCCGATCATCCGCCAGGCCGAGATCAAGTCGATTTCGACGATCTCCAACGAGATGAAGGAATTGGCCGCGCGCGCCAAGGCCAAGAAGCTCAAGCCTAACGAATACCAGGGCGGCGCGTCATCCGTGTCTAATCTCGGCATGTTCGGCATCAAGGACTTCACGGCGGTGATCAATCCGCCGCAGTCGTCGATCCTTGCGGTTGGCACGGGCGAGGAACGGGCCGTGGTGCGCAATGGCCAGATCGTCGCTGCAACCATCATGAGCGTGACCCTGTCCTGCGACCACCGCGCCATCGACGGCGCGCTCGGCGCGGAACTGATCACGGCATTCAAGAAGTTGATCGAAAATCCCGTGATGATGGTGGTGTAAGGTTTTTCCCTCTCCCTCAGGCAGCACTTGCTGCGCAGGCGGGAGAGGGTGGCTCAATCGCGCGAAGCGAGATTGAGACGGGAGAGGGGGCGCTTGCAATGATATGCCGACCCCTCTCCCGCCTTCGCTTCGCTCAGGCACCCTCTCCCGCAAGGGGAGAGGGGAAAGAAAGCAAGCGAGTAACTCATGGCTGATACATCCTTCGACGTCGTCGTCATCGGCTCCGGTCCCGGCGGCTATGTGACGGCCATTCGGGCCGCGCAGCTCGGCTTCAAGACGGCGATCGTCGAGAAGGCCTATCTCGGCGGCATCTGCAATAACTGGGGCTGTATCCCGACCAAGGCGCTGCTGCGCTCGGCGGAAATCTATCACTACATGCAGCATGCCAAGGATTATGGCCTGTCGGCGGACAACGTGACGTTCGACATCAAGGCCGTGATTGCGCGCTCGCGCGGCGTGGTGAAGCGCCTCAGCGGCGGCGTCGAATATCTGATGAACAAGAACAAGATCTCGATCATCTGGGGCGACGCGACCCTGGATGCGCCGGGCAAATTCACTGTCAAGAAGACGGAAGCCGCAGCACCCAAGGGCGCACTCGGGGCAAGCAGCTATACTGCCAAGCATATCATCGTCGCCACCGGCGCCCGGCCGCGCGTGCTGCCGGGTCTCGAGCCCGACAAGAAGCTTGTCTGGACTTATTTCGAGGCCATGAACCCCGACAAGATGCCGAAGTCGCTGCTGGTGGTCGGCTCCGGCGCCATCGGCATCGAATTCGCGTCGTTCTACAAGACCATGGGCGCCGACGTGACTGTGGTCGAGGTGCTGCCGCAGATCCTGCCGGTCGAAGACGCCGAGATCGCCGGTTTCGCCCGCAAACAGTTCGAGAAGCAGGGCATCAAGATCATGTCCGGCGCGAAGGTGACCAGGCTCGACAAGAAGTCGGATTCGGTCACCGTGACCATCGAAGATGGCAAGGGGGCTACCCAGCAACTCACCGTCGACCGCGTCATCTCGGCGGTCGGCGTGGTCGGCAATATCGAAGGCTTTGGCCTCGACAAGCTCGGCGTGAAGACCGAGCGCGGCTGTATCGTGATCGACAAATACGGCAAGACCAACGTGCCCGGCATCTATGCCATCGGCGACGTCGCCGGTCCGCCGATGCTGGCCCACAAGGCCGAGCATGAGGGCGTGATCTGCGTCGAGGCGATCAAGGGGATGAACCCGCATGCAATGGAC
Organism: Tardiphaga sp. 42S5; assembly: GCF_034044155.1. Lineage (NCBI taxonomy): Bacteria > Pseudomonadati > Pseudomonadota > Alphaproteobacteria > Hyphomicrobiales > Nitrobacteraceae > Tardiphaga > Tardiphaga sp. 42S5. Next base: position 3,839,229 of record NZ_CP139027.1, read on the forward strand.
AAGTCGCTGATCCCGGGCTGCACCTATTGCCATCCGCAGGTAGCCTCGGTCGGTCTCACCGAAGCCAAGGCCAAGGAAGCCGGCAAGGACATCCGTGTCGGCCGCTTCCCCTTCGTCGCCAATGGCAAGGCCATCGCCCAGGGTGAGGACCAGGGCATGGTGAAGGTGATCTTCGACAAGAAGACCGGCCAGCTGCTTGGCGCCCATATGGTCGGCGCTGAAGTCGTCGAGATGATCCAGGGCTTCGTCGTCGCCATGAATCTGGAGACGACCGAGGAAGAGCTGTTCCACACGATCTTCCCGCATCCGACCATCTCGGAGACGATGAAGGAAGCGGTGCTGGACGCCTATGGTCGGGTGCTGAATACGTAGTCGAAAGCATTTCCGATCGATAATTTTGACCGCTGCATCGTGAAGTTGCGGCGGGCTTACGTTCCGGTCTCCCGACGTTATCTGCCGTCAAGGTCAGACGCGAATGCGTCCAAGGCGCAAAGTGCTGTCGTTTCCGAGTGACGCTAAATTCAGGGAGCTTTTCATGAAAACAACGATCACCACTGCCGCGGCTGCGGCCCTCATTGCTCTGACAGTGTCCGGTGTCGCCACTGCGTCAGAGCAGCGCTCTGCACACCGGCATGCTCAACCGCAGGCCGTCACAACCTATGGCGACTCACGCGATGCCTTCGCCTATTACCCGGGCTGGGGCCGTGATCCCGTGCTCGTCCGCGGTGTTTATCCCGGGCTGGTCTACGGTGGTGCCACCTCCGCGCCCGCCGGACGTTGAGATCGGCAACGGATGGAAAAGTCGGCCTGCGCTGACTTTCCGGTAACGCGGCAGAGCCTCGCTCAAAAGGGTTGCCGGTGCGCCACAAATGTTGCTTGGTTGCCACAGTCCCCCAAGATTTAACCCTGTCGTGCTGTGGGTATTGTAACCGCCGCTATTTGGCCACACGCCTTCGTGAAATCATTTCTCACCAGCCAGAAGGCTGGAGCGCTTTGTTGATCGGCGGGATGTCAGTGGGATTGTCCCGGATCGCCGAAGCGGCCTGAGAAACCAGGTTCGCGATGGACGCCAAGACGAACATCAAGTCGCGTTTGCCTAGCCGTCTTATGACGGAGGGCCGGGAGCTGGCGTTGCGTGGCGTGCTCCCGTCCGCGATGAGTCTGGCTATGTCACAAGGCGAACAGCCCGTTGCCGGCCAAGTGCTGCGCGCGGAAGAATCTCGTGCTGTCGAAATCTTCAAAAAGACACCATATGGCACCGATTTGAAGCGGGTGAGCCGTTATGTCGCCAAAGACATATTGGAAGTTGCCGACATACTGTTGCTGAAGACGACATTGCTCGATCACAGCCGGTCGCAGGGAGCGTGCCTCACTGCGACGGGGCAGATGATCGCGGAGAAAATGAAGCCCGTGACGCGGAATTCCCATCAGGACGTCATTAGATCTGCCGACAAGCTGATCGCCGTTATCGGTGACCTTGTTGGATCGAAGGGGACTCTGGCTCCTGACACCTTCGAATCGATGGGCGGTAGCACCATCGGGCGCGAAACCGGTGAGGGCTGCCTTAACGTAAAATTGACCGACAAAGAATTGGCCGCGCACCCGACCAAACGGAAGCGTCGCGCGACTAACCATATGTCAGGGACGCTGTGGACATATGCCCAGCAGGTTGGATCGGCCATTGGTTGCGCCGTGACCCAAGCCGGCCGGGCCCACGAGAAATACTGTTATGCGGATAGTTGAGCGTGCCATTTTTGTAGCGTTTGCTTTGGGTGCCGCGTCAGTGGCCGCGCCGGCGTTTGCCTTTGATGGTGCGCCCGTTGGCAGCAGCGACGCGGCCCTGCCAGTTGTAACGACCATTCCCGGTGCCGCCCCGGTCTTGAAGAAGTCCGCCAAGCCCGACACCTCGCTGACCGCGCTCCAATATGCCGCCGAAGGCGGTCATCCGATCGCCCAGTGGAAGCTCGGCCGGATGTATGCCGACGGTAACGGTGTGGCACAGGACGACCTGCGCGCCTTCGAATATTTCAGCCGTATCGCCAATGCCCACGCCGAGGACTCGCCGTCCGCGCCGCAGGCCACCATCGTCGCCAACGCCTTCGTGGCGCTCGGTCGCTATTACCTCGATGGTATTCCGAATTCGAAGATCAAGGCCGACACCGAGCGTGCGCGCGAGATGTTCTCCTACGCCGCATCCTATTTCGGCAATGCCGACGCCCAGTACGATCTGGCCCGGCTTTATCTGAAGGGTATCGGCACCCCGCGCGACACCAAATATGGCGCCCGCTGGCTTGGCCTTGCTGCGCAGAAGGGCCAGCACCAGGCGCAGGCGTTGCTTGGCCAGATGCTGTTCAACGGTGAATCGCTGCCACGGCAGATGGCGCGCGGCCTGATGTGGCTGACGCTGGCCCGCGACAATGCCGGCCCGGACGACACCTGGATCCGTGACAGCTACAACAAGGCGATCGCCAAGGCCTCCGAAGACGACCGCGCCATGGCGCTGCAGATGCTTGAGCACTGGGTGTCGGGCAAACGGGACTGAGGGTTGTCTCGGGCTAAGCGGCCGTTTTCGAGGACGATTGCCTCACACTCGACTGTCGTCACCCGGCTTGACCGGGTGACCCAGTAATCGTCAGCCTTCATTATTATCAACGAGTGCTCGCGTCAGGCGCCGTCTTGGAACATTGCCCCGGGCATTTGCTGGATCGCCCGGTCAAGCCGGGCGATGACAGTTTGTATTTGGGGAGCGCTTGGCGATGGGCCTTTACGCCGTTTCCAGATCCAGATCGATCCACACCGGCACGTGATCGCTCGGCTTCTCCCAAGCGCGCACATACTTGTCGATGCCGACGTCGATGAGCTTGTCGCTGGCCTGTGGTGACAGCAGCAGATGATCGATGCGGATGCCCCAGTTCTTTTGCCAGGCGCCAGCCTGATAGTCCCAGAACGTGTACTGGCCGGGCTCATCGGTGACGGCGCGCAGGGCGTCGGTCATCCCCAATCCGAGCAAGGTCTGGAAGCTCGCGCGGGTCTCCGGCTTGAACAGCGCGTCGTTGGTCCAGGCCGCCGGATTATAGGCGTCGGCCGCCGCCGGGATGACGTTGAAGTCGCCGGCGAGAATCAACGGCTCTTCCGTCTTCAGCCGCAGCTTCGTGAATTCCTGTAGCCGCGACATCCATTTCAGCTTGTAGGGATACTTCTCGGTCTCGACCGGATTGCCGTTCGGCAGATACAGGCAGGCAACCCGGACCACCCCGGATTTCAGCGACACCACACCTTCGATGAAGCGCGCATGAAGATCCTCGTCATCGCCCGCCAGCCGGGGCGTGGCTTCCTCCAGCGGATATTTCGAGAGCAGGGCGACGCCGTTGAACGTCTTCTGGCCGTGGGTGACGACATTGTAGCCGAGCGCCTCGATGGGCTCGCGCGGAAACGCCTCATCAAGGCATTTGATCTCCTGCAGGCAGACGATGTCCGGGGAGCAGTCGCGCAGCCACGTCACCAGATGGTCCAGCCGCTGGCGGACAGAATTCACATTCCAGGTGGCAATTCTCATCTGATGGGATTCCGGTAACAACAATGGCAAAAATACGTCAACGTGGCATACCATCATCCTCGCCAACATGATAAGCTTTAAGCCTAAAGCGCACAGACGCTGTCTTTAAAGCTGCCATGGGCGGGAAACGGGGGCGACCCGATCTTCTGTACCAGGTGACATGGACCATATGAAGAAACGCACATCGATCGCTCTACTCGTTCTCGTTGGCGCTGCCGCGGTTGCGGCCTACACGACGCGCTCTTCGTGGACCGGTGGCAACACCAATGCACAGGCCCCGCAGCGCGCGCGGATCGTTGCGGTCGAGATTGCCAAGGCGGAACGCAAACCGGTTCCGGTCGATGTCGATTCAATCGGTACAGTAACGCCGATTTCGAGTGTCGCACTCAAGTCGCGGGTGGAAACCACCATCACCTCGGTGCATTTTGAAGACGGCGCCAAGGTCAAGGAAGGCGATCTGCTGTTCACCCTCGATTCGCGGCAGATTGATGCCCAGATCGAGCAGGCCGAAGGCACGCTGGCGCGCGATCAGGCCCAACTGGCCGGTGCGGAACGCGACGTGCGGCGCTTTACGGATCTGATCGGCAAGGGCGCAACTACGCAGGTCAGCGTCGACAATGCCAAGACCCAATCCGACATCCTGGCCGGAACCATCCGGGCCGATCAGTCGGCGCTCGACAATCTCAAGGTCCAGAAGAGCTACACCATCATCCGCGCGCCGTTCTCCGGCCGGATCAGTGCAGCCAATGTGAAGGTCGGCAATTTCGTGCGCCCGGCCGATACGGCGCCGCTCGCCACCATCAATCAGATGGCTCCGGTCTATGTGTCCTTCGCCATTCCGCAGCGTGTGCTTGGCGATCTGCGCGAAGCGATGGCGGCGGGATCGACCTCGGTCATTGCGACCATCCCGAACAGCGGCCGTTCTGAAACCGGCAAGGTGGCGATGGTGGAAAACACCGTGGATTCCACCACCGGCATGGTCACTGTGCGCGGCATCATGAGCAATCCGAACGAAACCCTGTGGCCGGGCATTTTGGTACAGACCAAGTTGATCGTGCGCACCGAGGACGGCGTTGTTGTGCCCACCGTGGCCGTGCAGCGCAGCCAGACCGGGAACTTCGTCTTCATGGTGAAGGACGGCGTCGCCCGTGTTCAGCCTGTCGAAGTCGATCGGACCTTCCAGGGGATTTCGGTGATCTCGTCGGGTTTAAAAGGGGATGAGGACGTCGTCGTCGACGGCCAGCTCTTGCTGACACAAGGCACACGGGTCGAAGCCCGGGCTCGCAAGGCCGGGGCATAAAACATGACCCTCTCGGAGCTCTGCATCCGTCGCCCTGTGATGACCACGCTCATCACGGCGACGATCATCGCGTTTGGCATTTTCGGTTTCCGGCTGCTGCCGGTGTCGGCGCTTCCGAAAGTGGACTTTCCGACCATCGCGGTGACGGCGACCCTGCCAGGCGCCAGCGCGGACACGATGGCGGCCTCGGTCGCCGGCATCATCGAGCGTCAGCTCTCGACCATCGCTGGTATCTCTTCGATGTCGTCGAGCTCATCGCAGGGAACGACCCAGATCATCATTCAGTTCGATCTTAACCGCAATATCGATGCGGCGGCGCTGGACGTGCAGACTGCGCTGACGATCGCACAGCGCCGGTTGCCGATCGAAATGACGATCCCGCCGAGTTTCCGCAAGGTGAACCCCGGCGATTTCCCGGTGCTGTTCATTGCGCTGAGTTCATCGACGCTGCCGCTCTCGGCCGTCAATGAATTTGGCGATATCACCATCGGGCAGGCGCTGTCGCAGATTCCCGGCGTGGCGCAGGTGCTGATCTATGGCACGCAGAAATTCGCCATTCGCGTCCAGGCCGATCCCGAAGCTGCGGCGGCTCGTGGATTGTCGCTTGAAGATATCCGCACGGCGGTGTCACGCGCGAACTCTTCGACGCCGGTCGGAACTCTGAACGGACCGAAGCAGGACATCTCGTTGCAGGCATCCGGACAGATGTCCAAGGCCGCCGACTATGGCCAGGTCGTTGTCGCCTGGCGCAATGGCTCGCCGGTCAAGCTGAACGAAGTCGCCAAGATCTATGACGCCGTCGAAAACGACAAGGTCGCGACATGGTTGAATGGCGAGCGCGCCATCGTGCTGGCGATCCAGAAGCAACCCGACGCCAACACGGTCGCTGTGGTCGACGGCGTCCGCGCCAAGTTGCCGTCGCTGCGTGCGCAATTGCCGCCATCGGTCGAAGTCAATATGATGATGGACCGCTCGATCTCGGTCCGCGAAGCCGTCGCGGACGTCGAGGAGACATTGCTGATCGCCGTCGTGCTGGTGATCTTCGTGATCTTCCTGTTCCTGCGCTCAGCCTCCGCGACTTTGATTCCCGCGCTGGCGGTGCCGATCTCGATCTTCGGCACATGCGCCGCGATGTATATGCTGGACTACTCCATCAACAACATGACGCTGCTGGCGCTGACACTGTCCGTCGGCTTCGTTGTCGACGACGCCATCGTCATGCTGGAGAATATCGTCCGACACATCGAGCTCGGCATGAAGCCGTTCGACGCGGCGCTCAAGGGCGCACGCGAAATCGGGTTCACCATCGTTTCGATCACCTTCTCGCTGATCGCGGTGTTCATTCCCGTGCTGCTGATGGGCGGAATTGTCGGCCGTGTGTTCCGTGAATTCGCGGTGACGATCGCGGTGGCGATCATCGTCTCCGGCTTCGTGTCGCTGACGTTGACGCCCATGCTATGCGCACGCGTGCTCAAGGCGCACAATCCCGAGCACAAGGAGAATTTCATCCTGCGCGGTTTCGAGCGCATATTTGCGGCCTGGCTACGCGGCTACGAATGGGCGCTCGATCGCGTGCTCGCACACAAGGGCATCATGCTGGTGGTGACGCTCGCGACCCTCGGCGGCACCGTTTATCTCTACAACATCGTACCAAAGGGCTTCTTCCCGCAGGAGGATACCGGGTTCCTGACCGGTACGACCGAAGCCGCAACCGATACGTCCTTCGAAGCGATGAGTGCGCGGCAGCAGGCGCTTGCTGATCTGCTGAAATCCGATCCTGCCGTCGAATACATCAACAGCACCGTGGGCTCCGGCGGCCCGAATGCGACGGCGAATTACGGTCGTCTGTTCGTTGCGCTGAAACCGCGCCAGGATCGTGATCCCGCACAGGTGGTGATGACGCGGCTGCGCCAGAAGTCGTTGGCCGTTCCTGGCTTGCAGGCCTTCTTCCAGAGCATCCAGAATCTGAACATCGGCGGCCGACCGTCGAAGAGCCAGTATCAATACGTGCTTCAGGGCAGCGACACCGACACGCTGTATCGCGTGTCGCCGGAGATGCGCGACCGTATCGCCAAGGTGCCGGGCCTGCTCGATGTGACCACCGACCTCTACATCAAGAACCCGCAGATGACGGTCGATATCGACCGCGAAAAGGCGGCGGTTTACGGCGTGACCGTCGATCAGGTTCGTAACCAGCTCTATAATGCATTCGGCTCGCGTCAGGTCGGCACCATCTATATGCCGACCAACGACTATCAGATCATCCTGGAAGCACAGCCGCAGTTCCGGATCGATCCGAGCGATCTCTCCAAGCTTTATATGAAGACGTCGAACAACCAGACCATTCCGCTGAGCGCGGTCGCACGTCTGGTGCCGACGGTCGGGCCGCTGCAGATCAACCATCAGGGTCAGCAGCCGGCGGTGACGATCTCGTTCAATCTGGTGCCCGGCTATTCGCTGGGCTATGCGGTAGACCAGATCTCGCAAATCGAGGCGGATTCCAAACTGCCGGTGACCATTGCGACGGGCTTCTCGGGGACCGCGCAGGTGTTCCAGGATTCGTTGCGCGGGCAGGGCGTGCTGATCCTGGCTGCCGTGTTCGCGGCCTTCGTGATCCTCGGCATCCTCTATGAGAGCTTCATCCACCCGATCACAATCATCTCCGGTCTGCCATCCGCGGGTATCGGCGCGATCCTGACGCTGATGCTGTTCAAGATGGAAATGTCCGTCATCGCCATGATCGGCATCGTCATGCTGGTCGGCATCGTCAAGAAGAACGCCATCATGATGGTCGACTTCGCACTTGAGCGTCGTCGCGTCGGCCTCTCGGCCGAACACGCGATCCGCGAAGCCGCGCTGCTGCGTTTCCGCCCCATCATGATGACCACCTTCGCGGCCATCTTCGGCACGCTGCCGATCGCGCTTGGTGCAGGCGCTGGTGCCGAATTGCGCCAGCCGCTTGGCGTTGCGGTGGTCGGCGGTCTGTGTGTCTCGCAATTGCTGACGCTGTTCATCACACCGGTCATCTACATCTATCTCGACCGCATCGACCGCAAGTTGAAGCGCAAGCTGCAGCCGCAACTCGAGGAAGAAGACCACGACGATCGTCCGCGCGTCGTGGCTGCGGAATAGGGATGTTTTCAATGCCGGTGAGAACGCTTACTGCGACCGCTTTGCTGGCCGCACTTGTTGTCGTGCCGGTACGTGCCGACGATCGGATCGAAATCTTCGACGCCCATATGCATTACAACTGGGAGCCGAAGCCGTATTACCAGCCCGACGAAGTGCTGGAGGTTTTCAGGAAGAACCGCGTCACCGGGATTCTCGCCACCAGCCGCCCGAACACCGGCACCCATGTGCTGATGGACGGCAAGGCCAATGGTAAGATGGGCGATCTGCAGGTCGTGCCGTTCATCCGGCCGTATCGCGTGCGCGCCGATATAGGCAGCTGGTTCAACGATCCCGTAATCTTCGATCTCGTGCAGGAGGAGTTCAAGCGCGGCTACTATCGCGGTGTCGGCGAATTCCATCTGACCGGCAAGGCGGCCGATACCGAGATGGTCAAGAAGACCGTCGACTTTGCCGTCGCCAACAATCTCTATTTGCACGCCCATGCGGACGACGAAGCGGTTGAGATTCTGATGCGGCACAATCCGCGTGCGCAGATTATCTGGGCACATACCGGCTTCAGCCTCGCGCCGGACCGTGTCGCAGCGATGCTGATAAAATACCCGAAACTGTGGGGTGAATTGTCTTACCGCAGCGGCATCGTGGACGGATCAGGCAAACTGACGCCGCAGTGGCGCGTGCTATTCGAGCGCTACCCCGATCGCTTCCTGCTGGGCTCCGACACCTGGGTGCCGGAACGCTGGGCGAGCTATGGCGATATCATGGATGGCTATCGCGCATGGCTGGCGCAACTGCCGCCGGCGGTCGCTAAACAGATCGCGCACGGCAATGCGCGGGCGCTGTTCGCCGAGAAATAGACCAATCTAAAAGAGCCGAATAGAGGTCAGATCGAGAAGCTGGTCCCGCAGCCGCAGGACGCCGTCGCGTTCGGATTGACGACGCGGAACGAGGCGCCGATCAGGTCATCGACGAAGTCGAGTTCGGAGCCGGCCAGGAACGGTGCTGAGGAGGGGTCGACCAGCACCACGGCGCTGTCACGTTCGATCAGGATGTCGTCGTCCGCCTTGGCGCGCTCGACGTCGAACTTGTACTGGAAGCCGGAGCAGCCGCCGCCTTCGACCGACACGCGGAGCATGGCGCCGTTGCCTTCGGTCTTGAGGATCTCGCCGATCCGGCGCGCAGCACGCGCGCTGACGGTGAGGGGGGCCTCGGTGACTGCAGTGTCGGTCATATCTGGATCTCCGGGCAGGATTCGAACCATTTGAATCTGCCGCTCCCCATAGTTAAGTGCGGCAGGCTCAGGAATCAATTGGATCAAGGATAAACACGCCGTGTCGGTCGGAATGGCTGCTCCCCGCGCACCCTATGCCTGCGACCCCGATCGCAGCCGTGGACGGCTGTTTTCCGAGGCTCCGAGCCGGACCCGCAGCGCGTTTCGCCGGGATTGCGACCGGGTCATCCACTCGACTGCGTTTCGCCGGCTCAAGCACAAGACCCAGGTCTTCGTGTTCCATGAGGGCGATCATTACCGCACCCGTCTCACCCACACGTTGGAAGTGGCGCAGATCGCCCGCGCCGTGGCCCGGCAACTGGGCCTCGACGAGGACCTGACCGAGACCCTGGCGCTGGCCCATGACATCGGCCATCCGCCGTTCGGCCATGCCGGCGAGCGGGCGCTGGACGCCTGTCTCGAGGCCCATGGCGGCTTCGATCATAACGCCCAGACCCTGCGCCTCGTCACGTCGCTGGAGCATCGGTATCCCGAGTTCGATGGCCTCAACCTGACCTGGGAAACCCTCGAAGGCATCGTCAAGCACAACGGGCCGCTGACCGACGCGTCAGGCGCCCCTGTGGGACGTTATGCCACCCATGGCGTGCCGTTCGGGATCACAGAATATGACCGCACCTTTGATCTGGAGTTGTCGAGCTTCGCTTCGCTGGAAGCTCAGGTCGCGGCGATTGCCGATGATATCGCTTACAACGCTCATGACATCGATGACGGACTGCGCGCAGGGCTGTTCACCGTCGATGACCTCAAGGCGATGCCGCTGACGCAGGGCATGATCGCAGAGATCGATGGACGCTATCCCGGTCTTGACGAGAGCCGCCGTGGCGCCGAACTGGTGCGCGAGCTGATTTCCTATCTGATCGGTGCGGTCGTCGGCGAGACGGAGCAACGGCTAGGCGCGGTGTTGCCTAAATCCGCGGAGGACATTCGCCGCTGCGGGCGCAAGCTTGTCGCGTTTCGTGCCGACGCGGCAGAAGCCGAGGCCGGGATCAAGGCCTTCCTCTGGCAGCACATGTATCGCCATGAGCGTGTCATGCGGGTGATGGTCGAGGCGGAATGCCTGGTTACCGACCTGTTCGCACGCTATCAGCGCGCGCCCGAGGATCTGCCGCCTGAATGGCTGCCCCCTCAAGGCGCCGAGCCGGAATCAGAGGGCGAACAAGCGCGCCGGATCGGCAATTTCATTGCCGGGATGACCGACCGTTTTGCCATTACCGAGCATATCCGGCTCTTTGACTCGGCCCCCGAATTGCGTTAGGCGATCCCTGTAAGTGCCTTTCGGGGCTGCGAAATCTGCGATTTTCAGAAGTCTGTCTCTGTTTGAAATCAAACAAGTGCAGCGGAACGCATACGAAACCGCTATCCATCCTTGATGCAATCCAGCCGGGAACAGTCCCGGCGCAAGTTCCGGTTCCTGTACGATCATGGCCACATCCGCTCCGACCCCGCATCTGTTCGCCAACGTGCTCACGCGTGTTCACGCGATCTGCAATACCCTCATGACCGAGGGCGTCCTGCCGGCTGGCATCGATCTGTCGCGCGTGGTGGTGGAGCCGACCAAGGACGCGTCGCATGGCGACATGGCGAGCAATGCTGCGATGGTGCTGGCGAAGGAAGCCAAGGCCAAGCCGCGCGATCTCGCGAACGCCATTGCCGCGAAGCTGCGCGAAGACGATCTGGTGACGTCGGTCGATGTCGCCGGACCCGGCTTCATCAATCTCACGCTGAAGTCGTCCGCCTGGGCCGATGCGCTGCGCGCGGTGTTGCGCGACGGTGCCTCGTATGGCCGGAGCGCGGTCGGAGCCGGTGAGAAGGTCAATGTCGAATACGTGTCGGCCAATCCGACGGGACCGATGCATGTTGGCCATTGCCGCGGCGCCGTGTTTGGGGATGCACTGGCGAGCCTACTCGATTGCGCCGGTTATGACGTCACCCGCGAATACTACATCAACGACGCCGGTGCGCAGGTCGACGTGCTCGCGCGCTCGGCACATCTGCGTTACCGCGAGGCGCTCGGCGAAGCCATCGGTGACATTCCGGAAGGCCTCTATCCCGGCGACTATCTGGTGCCGGTGGGGCAGGCGCTCGCGGCCGAGCACGGCGCTGCGCTGAATCAGATGCCCGAGGACAAGTGGCTGCCGATCACGCGCGCCAAGGCCATTTCCATGATGATGGAGATGATCAAGGGCGATCTCGCCGCGCTGAACATCTCCCACGAAGTGTTCTTCTCCGAGCGCTCACTGATAGCAGGCAGCACCGATATGGTCAGCGCGACCATCGATTTCCTGCGCGCCAAGGGCGACGTCTATGAGGGCCGGTTGCCGCCGCCAAAGGGCAAGCCGATCGACGATTACGAAGACCGCGAGCAGACCCTGTTCCGCGCCACCGCCTATGGCGATGATGTCGACCGTCCGCTACTGAAGTCGGATGGCGGCTACACGTATTTTGCGTCCGATATCGCCTATCACAAGACCAAGTTCGACCGCGGCTTCCTCAACATGGTCGACGTCTGGGGCGCCGATCACGGCGGCTACATCAAGCGTGTGCAGGCGGCGATCAAGGCGGTGACGGCAGGGAAGGCCGAGCTCGACGTCAAGATCGTGCAGCTTGTGAAGCTGCTGCGCAACGGCGAGCCGGTGAAGATGTCGAAGCGCTCCGGCGATTTTGTTACCCTGCGCGAAGTGGTCGACGAGGTCGGCTCCGACGCCGTGCGCTTCATGATGCTGTTCCGCAAGAACGACGCGGTGCTGGATTTCGACCTCGCCAAGGTGATCGAGCAGTCCAAGGACAATCCGGTTTTCTATGTCCAGTACGGGCATGCCCGCGGCCATTCGATCTTCCGTAATGCGCGGGAAATGCTGACCGACCTGCCTCTGGAAACCGAGGCGCGCATTGCCTATCTGAAAGACGCGGTGATGGAGCGGCTCGACGATATCGCCGAGCTGGGCCTGATGCGGCAGTTAGCATTGTACCCACGGATGATAGAATCTGCGGCCACGGCGCACGAGCCGCACCGCATCGCTTTCTATCTGTATGATCTCGCCAGCGAATTTCATGCGCTCTGGACGCGCGGACGCGATATGCCTCATTTACGCTTCATTATCACTAATGATGCAGAACTTACCAAAGCGCGATTGGCACTCGTCCAGAGCGTCGTCTCAGTCTTGGCTTCGGGCCTCGCCGTTCTCGGCGTCACCGCGCCGGACGAGATGCGGTAGATTGGGGACGGCCGCTCACATGGGGATCTGTGGGTGGTTCTTGATAGCAGCTGTTTCGTTTGAAAAGCGGGTTGGCGGCTTTCCCGAAGGGGATGCGACATCACAATGGCTAATCGATACCAGAACCGACCTTTCCCAGCGGATGACGATTACGGCCGCGACGCTCAATCGCGGACGAAGGGCGAGGGCGATCCGCTCGCTGAGCTCGCGCGGCTGATCGGGCAGACCGACCCGTTCGCGAGCAACGGCCGCCCGGCGCCCGCGCCGCGCCAAGCTGAACCGGCCTATCAGGACGAACCGGAATATCAGGAAGAACCCGCGCAGCCCGGCCCGCCGCCGTGGATGCAGCGTGCGGCAGCCCATGAGCCGCAGCAGCAGGAATTCGAGAATCTTCATCCGGTGCAGCGTTACGGCGCTCAGCATCAGGAGCCGCAGCACTTGGAGTCGGAGGCCGATTATCATCAGGCGCCGGCATTTGCCGCGCATACGGATCATCAGGCGCAGGACTATCAGGGCCAGTACGACCAGGCTCACGCGCCGCATGATCCCAATCGTTATGACGATGCGCTGTATGGCCACGCCGATGGCGCACAGGCCCAGCATCCGCACGACGATCAGTACCAGGACGATCCTTACGCCTATCAGGACGGCTATGCCGAGCAGGAAGAGGCGCCGAAGCGCCGCGGTGGCATGGCGACCGTCGCCATCGTGCTGGCGCTGGCCGTAGTGGGTACCGGTGCTGCCTTCGCCTATCGTACATTTATGGGGTCGGCGCGCACCGGCGAACCGCCGGTGATCAAGGCCGAGCCCGGTCCGAACAAGATCGTCCCGCCGTCCGCGACAGCCGCGTCCGACGGCAAGCCGATCCAGGATCGTCTCGGCGGCGCAGCCCCCGAGCGGCTGGTGTCGCGCGAAGAACAGCCCGTCAATGTGCAGGACGCCACCAAGGCTGGTCCGCGCGTGGTGTTCCCGCCGCTGAATCAGAACGCCAACCCGCCATCGACGGCCAGCGTGTCGCCATCCAACAAGCCGATGGTCGGCAATGGCGCGATGCAGGGCGATGAGCCCCGCAAGATCCGTACTTTCGCCGTCAAGGGTGACCAGTCCGACGCTGCGGCCACACCTGCCGCCCGTCAGGCGCCGGCCCGCATCGCCGCTCCGGCAGCGGTTCCTGCAGCCGCGCCCGCTGCGGCACCGCGCGCGGCCAACGCCAACGCATCGGTCAATGCCCCGATGTCACTGTCGCCGCAGGCGGCGCCTCCGGCTGCAGCCACTCCGGCGCCCTCCCGCATGGCCTCGACCAACCCGACCCAGCAGGCGGCCCCGGTCGCCTCCGCCGGCGGCTATGTGGTCCAGGTATCGTCCCAGCGGTCGGAGGGCGATGCGCAGGCGTCGTTCCGTGCCCTGCAGACCAAGTTCCCCTCGGTGCTGGGATCGCGTGTGCCGTTGATCAAGAAGGCCGACCTTGGCGACAAGGGGACCTATTATCGGGCCATGGTCGGACCGTTCGGCTCGCAGGAAGAAGCCTCACAGGTCTGCGGGAACCTGAAATCTGCCGGCGGACAGTGCGTCGTCCAAAGGAATTAACGGCCGTTTCCTTGACCCTGGGCGTTGATGGGGGCTAATCGGCCCCATGAGCACACGCGCATTCATCACCGGTGTATCTGGGCTGGAGCTGACCGCTGAAGAGCGCGCATTTCTGCGCGCAGAACGGCCGTGGGGCTTCATTCTCTTCAAGCGTAATGTCGATAATCCCGCCCAAGTTGCTCGACTTGTAGAAGAATTGCGCAACACGACCGGTGATCTCGATGCGCCGGTCCTGATCGATCAGGAAGGCGGTCGGGTCCAGCGCCTGGGGCCGCCGCATTGGCCGGTCTATCCGCCCGGCGCCGTGTTCAGCGCTCTCTACGATGCCGAGCCGGAAGCAGGTCTCAGGGCGGCTTGGCTCAGCTCACGGCTCATTGCGAGTGACCTTGTGGATCTCGGCATCACGGTTGATTGCCTGCCGCTGGCAGACGTTCCCGTGGAGGGCGCTGATGCCGTGATCGGCAATCGCGCCTACGGCACCACGCCCGGCAAGGTCGCGACCATCGCCCGGGCAGTGACCGAAGGGCTGTCGCAGGGTGGTATTCTACCGGTCCTCAAACACATTCCCGGCCATGGTCGGGCCACGGTCGACACCCATTTCAAATTGCCGATCGTGGATAACGCGAAGAGTGAGCTCGAAGCCTCTGATTTCGAAGCATTTCGTCCGCTAGCAGACCTGCCGATGGCGATGACTGCACATGTTGTGTTTAGCGCTCTGGACGCCACCCAACCGGCCACGACTTCTGCGACAATCATCGAACAGGTGATTCGCGGCAGTATCGGGTTCCAGGGTTTGTTGATGAGTGATGACGTGTCCATGAATGCTCTGGCGGGATCGATCGCGGAACGCACGCGCGCGATCGTCAGCGCCGGGTGCGACATGGTCCTGCATTGCAACGGCAAACTGGACGAGATGCGCGACGTCGTGAGCGAGACCCCGGTTCTGGCCGGGAAGGCGCTCGAGCGTGCCAGGGCGGCGGTCGCCGCCCGCGGTCAGCCGCAGCCGTTCGACCGCGCCGCTGGCCGCGCGGAACTGGACGCGTTGATCGCTCGAGCAGGAGCAAGTGCATGAGCGCTGAGATTTTGTCGTTTGAGACCGGACTGCCGGCCGAGGTCGTTCCCGACGACGAGCCGTCGCTGGTCGTCGATGTCGAAGGTTACGAAGGCCCGCTCGACCTGCTGCTCGCGCTCGCGCGTCAGCAGAAGGTCGACCTGCACAAGATTTCGATCCTCGCGCTGGCCGACCAGTACCTGCTGTTCATCGAAGCCGCGCGGAAGATCCGTCTGGAACTCGCTGCCGACTATCTGGTGATGGCGGCGTGGCTGGCATTCCTGAAGTCGCGCCTGCTGCTGCCGGATACGACGGTGCCGGGCGAAGGCCCGAGCGCCGAGGATATGGCGACCGCGCTGGCCAACCGGCTGCGCCGCCTCGAAGCCATCCGCGAAGCCTCGAACAGGCTGATGACCCGGCCGCAGCTTAACCGCGACATCTTTCCGCGCGGCGTTCCCGAGTCGATCGCTGAGGTGAAGCATCCGCGCTTCACGGCCACGCTTTACGATCTGCTGTCGGCCTATGCGACCCAACGTCAGGCCCGGGTGCTAACGCGCGTCCATCTCGCTAAGCGCACTGTCTGGTCGCTGAGCGAAGCGCGCGCCTCGCTGGAACGGTTGGTCGGCATGGCCGAGGACTGGAGCCGCCTCGACGAATATCTGCTGGCCTATGTCGCCGACCCCGCGCAGCGCGCGACGGTGATGGCCTCGAGTTTTGCAGCTGCGCTTGAATTGGTCCGTGAGGGCACGCTCGACCTCAGCCAGAAAGAAGCATTCGCGCCTTTGTATTTCCGCAAGCACATCGCCCAGCCTGTGCAGGTGGAGCCGGAAGTTCCGGCCGAGTAAGTGGAAGAAGGAGATCCAGACATGGCAAGCCTCGCCGAGAAACGCATCGACGATGTCGAGGATCAGATCGTGCAGTCCGAGGGACAGACCGAGGTCCAGTCGGAGGCGCGCCCCGAAGAATTGCGCCTGCTTGAAGCGCTGCTGTTCGCGTCCACCGAGCCGCTCGACCAGTCTGCGCTGGCCAAGCGCATGCCGGATGGCGTCGATATCAAGGCGGCGTTGGCGCAGTTGCAGGCCGATTACGCCATGCGCGGCGTCAATCTGGTTCGCGTCGCCAACAAGTGGACGTTCCGCACCGCCGGCGACCTGTCCTGGCTGATGACCCGCGAGACCACCGAAACCCGCAAGCTGTCGCGTGCGGCGATCGAAGTGCTCGCCATCGTTGCCTATCACCAGCCGGTGACCCGCGCCGAAATCGAAGACATTCGCGGCGTCATCACCTCCAAGGGTACGCTCGACGTGTTGCTGGAAACCGGCTGGATCAAGCCGCGCGGCCGTCGCAAGACGCCGGGCCGGCCGCTGACCTTCGGCACCACCGAGAGCTTCCTGTCGCAGTTCAGCCTTGAGGCACTCGGCGATCTGCCGGGTCTTGAGGAACTCAAGGGCACTGGTCTCTTGGATTCGCGCCTGCCGTCCGGCTTCAGCGTGCCCAATCCGTCCGACGATCCGACGCTCCGCGAGGACGAGGATCCGCTGGAGGGCGGCGAACTGGAACTGGCGCTGTCGGCACCCGATCCGGAATTCCCCGAACTGCAGCTCAAGGAACCCGAAGCCGGGACTGTCGGATACGCTGGTGAGGCCCAGGCATTTGCCGAGGCCAAGGCCGAATTCACTGAAACGGCAGATGTCGTGGAGCCAGAGAGCGAAGCGGCCGAGGTCGCGGAACTTGAAGCGCGTGATCTCGACGTGATCGAGCCCGACCAAGGCGAGGCCGAAGCGGTTGAAGTCGCAGAGCCCGAGTCGGATGGAGACGAGACCGCTGAGCCCGAAACGGCCGAACTCGACGACGATGAAGACGATTCCGACGACGAGCTCGACGAGGACGATCAGGACGAAGATGAGCCGGATGACGCTGAGCCGGACGCAACCGACCGGGACAACGACCGCAAGCACTGATCGCGGCATTAACGCTCGCGGCATTGCGCCGCGACATCCGCGATTCCACGAGGGTTAAGTCCTTGTTTTTGACACCCCCGCAGCCTACGTTCCGATCAGATCAGGCCGGGCGACTGGCCGCGTGTTTGGAGGGTTAGCAGGATGGGTTCACTGAGCATTTGGCACTGGATCGTCGTGATCGGAGTGGTCCTGCTGTTGTTCGGACGCGGCAAGATTTCCGACCTGATGGGCGACGTTGCGCAGGGTATTAAGGCCTTCAAGAAGGGCATGGCGGACGACGACAAGCCGGCAGACAAGCCGACCGAGCCGGTCCGCACCATCGACCAGACCCCGCCGGCGCCGACCGCCAACCGTACGGACGTCGGCAGCAAGGTTGTCTGAGGTTCCGAAGGGATTGTCCTTGGGGATCGCGGCGGCCATTGAAGGAGACGCGGGCACATCCAGCCCCGCGTGAGCGGATTTTTTCATGTTCGATATCGGGTGGAGTGAACTGGTCGTCATCGCGGTCGTCGCGCTGATTGCCATCGGCCCGAAAGAACTGCCCGGCGTGCTGCGCATGGTCGGGCAGTGGATGGGCAAGGCCCGCAAGATGGCCTCGGAATTCCAGGGCCAGTTCAACGAGGCGATGCGCGAAGCCGAAATGGCCGACGTCAAAAAGGCCTTCGACGACGTGAAGGATGTCGCTTCCGGCTTCACCACCAACAACATCATGACCTCGCTGACCAAGGACGTCAGTGACGCCATGGCCATCGACAATGCTGACAATCTCGACACGCCTCCGGCCGTGCCCACCACGCCCGAGCCGCCTACACCCGAGACCTTCGTTGAGGCCGAGACGCATGCGCAGGAAACTGCTGCAGTGAACGAACCACTGGCCATTACCCGGGAAGTGCAGCCGTCGCCGGTCGAAACTCCCGCTGCCGCCCATGATGGCGCAGCAGCCCCCGACGCGGCCAATCCCGACGTTCTGAAGGACGCCAAAGCGTCATGAGTGCCGAAGATATCGAAGCCTCCAAGGCCCCCTTGATGGATCACCTGATCGAGTTGCGGTCGCGGCTGATCAAGGCGCTGCTCGCATTTGCCGTGGCCTTTATCTTCTGCTTTTTCTTCGCCAAGCAGATCTACAACGTGCTGGTCTGGCCGTTCGTTTGGGTCGCCGGCCCAGAGAATTCGAAGTTCATCTACACCGCGCTGCTGGAGTACTTTCTGACCCAACTCAAGCTGGCGATGTTTGGCGCCGGCTTCATCTCGTTTCCGGTAATTGCCGCGCAGATCTACATGTTCGTGGCGCCCGGCCTCTACAAGCACGAGAAGGGCGCGTTTCTGCCTTACCTGATCGCGACGCCTTTCTTCTTCGCGCTGGGCTCGCTGCTGGTCTATTTCCTCGTGCTGCCGATGCTGATCCGGTTCTCGCTGGGCATGCAGCAGACCGGAAGCTCCGATACCGCGCAGATCGCGCTGCTGCCCAAGGTAGGCGAATATCTCTCACTGATGATGTCGCTGATCTTCGCCTTCGGAATCGCCTTCCAGCTCCCCGTCATCCTGACACTGCTTGGCCGCATCGGCATCCTCACGTCGAAGCAGCTGCGCGAAAAGCGCCGCTACTTCATCGTCATCGCTTTCGTTATCGCGGCCGTGCTGACGCCGCCCGATGTGATCAGCCAGGCCTCCCTCGCGATCCCGCTGCTGATCCTCTACGAAGGTTCGATCATCGCGGTCAGCATGGTCGAGAAGAACGCCGCCAAGGCCGCTGCTGCCAAGGCTGCGGCGGGGACTGGCACGGACGTGACGCCGGCGGAGTAGGGCGTCGACTCCTTGCAATCCTCCGATACGTGATCTACTTTAGGTTGTGTTTTGGGTGGTGTATTGGGGGGTGATTGTGGCCTTTGCATTTGATACGCTTGGCTATTCGAAGCGGCTCCGCGATGCCGGAGTGGCGACCAATCTGGCCGAGGCCCATGCGGAAGCGGCGCGGGATTTCATCATGACCGAACTGGTGACGAAATCTGATTTGCTCGCAGTAAAGTCGGATTTGAAATCTGATCTGCTTGCGCTCAAGGCGGACTTGCTGGCCACAAAGAATGAGTTGCAAGCATCCATCGATAAGTCGGCACTGCAAGTAACGGTGCGCTTTGGTGGCATAGTCGCAGTTGGCATCGGTATATTGGCGGCTCTCCAGCGCATGCATTAACGGGCCGCTGGCCCATTTCATGTTCCAAATGTCAGCTATTCGGGGTACTCAGAGCCGCTTTCGCTCAGGAATCCCGTCATGCACGACATCAAATCGATCCGCGACAATCCCGAAGCCTTTGACGCCGCGCTGAAGCGGCGGGGACTGGCGCCACTGTCGGTATCGCTGCTGGCGATCGATGAAGCGCGCCGGACCGCGATCCTTGCGTCCGAGCAGGCGCAAGCCCGGCGCAATGCAGCCTCGAAGGAAATCGGTGAAGCCAAGAAGAGCAAGGACGAGGTGCGCGCCAATGCGCTGATGGCTGAGGTCACCGAACTCAAGACGACGATGCCAGCGATGGAAGCCGCGGTGAAGGACGCCGAGGATAAACTCAAGGTCGCGCTTGCCGAAATCCCGAATCTGCCACTCGACGAAGTGCCGGAAGGTGTTGACGAGCATGGCAATGTGGAGCGCCATCACTTCGGCGCCAGGCGTAACTACGCGTTCACGCCGAAAGCTCATTACGATATCGGCGAAGCCTTGGGCTTCATGGATTTCGAGGCCGCGGCGAAATTGTCGGGTGCGCGCTTTGTGGTGCTGAAGAAGGGACTGGCGCGTC
Source organism: Tardiphaga sp. 42S5 (assembly GCF_034044155.1). Classification (NCBI taxonomy): domain Bacteria; kingdom Pseudomonadati; phylum Pseudomonadota; class Alphaproteobacteria; order Hyphomicrobiales; family Nitrobacteraceae; genus Tardiphaga; species Tardiphaga sp. 42S5. The sequence continues at coordinate 3,859,108 of NZ_CP139027.1, forward strand.
TTGAGCGCGCCATTGGGCAGTTCATGCTCGACCTGCACACGAATGAGCACGGCTATACAGAAGTGAATCCACCGCTCTTGGTGCGCGATGATGCGATGTTTGGCACCGCGCAGCTGCCGAAGTTTCGCGACGATCAGTTCGCTGCCGGAGCGATCGGTAGCGAAGGGCAAGGTTACTGGCTGATCCCGACCGCTGAAGTCCCGCTCACCAACCTCGTCCGTGAATCCATCCTCGACGAAAAAGAACTGCCGCTACGCATGACGGCGCTGACACCGTGCTTCCGTGCCGAGGCTGGTGCTGCCGGCCGTGATACGCGGGGCATGATCCGCCAGCATCAGTTCACCAAGGTCGAACTGGTTTCGATCACCACGCCTGAGGAAAGCAAGAACGAGCATGAGCGCATGCTGTCCTGCGCCGAGGAAGTGCTGCGCCGGCTTGGCCTGCATTACCGCGTGATGACGCTTTGCACCGGCGATATGGGCTTTGCTGCGCAGAAGACCTACGACATCGAGGTCTGGATGCCGGGCCAGGGCGAGGGCGGCGCCTATCGCGAGATTTCATCCTGCTCGGTCTGCGGCGATTTCCAGGCGCGGCGCATGGACGCGCGCTCGCGCGGGCCAGATGGCAAGCCGCGCTTCGTCCATACGTTGAACGGCTCGGGCACAGCTGTCGGCCGCGCGCTGATCGCCGTGATGGAAAACTATCAGCAGGAAGACGGCTCGATCGCCGTTCCGGATGTGCTGCAGCCTTATATGGGCGGCCTCAAGGTGGTTCAGGCCAGCTAGGCGTCGTCGCGCGGCCAGCCGCTCAGGCGCGGCTGGCCGTCACCAGCGCGCATTTGGCTTTCTCGGCTTTTATGTTGACAAAGCCCATATGCGTCATCGGAAACGCCTTGCGGCTTTTCGTGCTGACGGTCTCCGCGATGACGCGGCGACGCTCCGTCACATAACGCCCATCCCGGCTGCGGAAGGCGCAAGCGATTTCGAGGTCCTTGACCGGATAGTCGTTGGCGTTGCGCACGGTGAACGTCATCAGTGCCCTGGAACCGAGACCGCCGCGGCGAAACGATTGGCGGGAGAGGCTGAGACGGTTGAGCTCGGCGGCGTCGGGGACGCTGACGAGTTGTGAAGACGTCGGTTTGGCAAAGTCCTCCTCGGTCAGCTCGTCAGGCATTGTTGCCATCACCGCCGTATTGAGGGTGAGATCGGGCTTGGTCTCGGCCAATCTGGGAAGCAGCAGCCACCCCGTCAGGGCGACAACCGCGATCGCCGGCAATCCGATGATCAACACCCGTTCGAGCTGTCTCGCCATCTCCGTCGCCCTATGGGGCGCTGCGACCAAGGCCATCCGGGTCGAGCGCGCATGCTTCAGACGCAACTGGCACTCACCTACCTAAGTTAAAAATCCCGGCGCCGCCGAAATGTTCCGGCTCGCGGGAAAAATCGCCTTCGAGACAGCCCCGGTAGCGCACGTGCAGCGCCCAAAATGGGGGTGGCAAAAGCGGGCACATGCTGGCAAAAACCGGTGCCGGCCAGCGGCCCTCCCGATCGAAAAGGCACCTCACGAATGCGCATTCTCTGCACCAATGACGACGGCATTCACGCCCCTGGCCTGAAGATCATCGAGCAGATCGCCAAGGAATTGTCCGACGACGTCTGGGTGGTGGCGCCCGAACTCGATCAGTCCGGTGTGTCGCATTCATTGTCGCTGAACGATCCGTTGCGACTGCGCGAAGTCGGCCCGCGGCACTATGCCGTGCGCGGCACGCCGACCGACTGCGTCATCATGGGCGCGCGTCATATCCTGAAAGACAAGCAGCCGGATCTCGTACTCTCCGGCGTCAACAAGGGCCGCAACGTCGCCGAGGACGTGGTCTATTCCGGTACCATCGCCGGTGCGCTCGAGGGCACCATTCTCGGCATTCCGTCGGTGGCGTTGAGCCAGGAATTCTCGATGGAAACGCGTCACAATCCGCAATGGGAGACCGCGCTGAAATTCGGACCTGACGTGCTGCGCAAGGTCATCAAGGCGAGCGTGCCGAAGAACACGGTCATCAACGTCAATTTCCCGGCCTGCGCGGCCGACGAGGTGAAAGGTGTCGTCGTCACCCGGCAGGGCAAGCGCAATCAGGGCTTTCTGCGCGTCGATGAGCGGCGGGATGGCCGCAACAATCCGTATTTCTGGATCGGTTTCGAGCGCATCGTTGCCGCGGAAGCCCCGCTCGAGGGCACCGATCTCGCAGCCCTTGCTGCGCGCTATGTCTCCGTCACGCCGCTGCGTCTCGATCGCACGGACGATGTATTCTCCGAAGCGCTGACCAAAGCGCTGGGCTGAGGTTTCGAGAAGCGAGGGGCTCGCTTAGACCGCGACCCCCTTGAGCGTCGTGGACAGCACCTGCGCCAGCGTTTCCATCTGGAACGGCTTCTGCAGCGTGGGGCGGTCACGAAATTCTTCCGGCAGGCCTTGCGCGCCGTAGCCAGTCGCGAAGATGAACGGGCGGTTGCGCGATGCAATCACCTCGGCGACCGGCGAAATCACCTTGCCGTTGACGTTGACGTCGAGGATCGCGATGTCGAACTTGGCAGTACCAGCCAGTTTGATCGCTTCGTTGATGTCACCGGCTTCGGCGGCCACGCTGTAGCCGAGTTCCTCGAGCATATCGGCGACCATCATGCGGATCATGACCTCGTCTTCGACCAGGAAGACGGAGCCGCCCGGCGGGTTCGTTGCAGTCATGGCCGGTTTCCTTGCCCCAATCCTCTGAACAAAATCGCAAATTCCCGGGTTGAACGCAATCTCGACGCATTGCCATTTTCGTGACCCAAAGACGCAGTCGCGTGTTCGGTACCAGATAGAGCAAGATCAGGATTTCAGCGCCCCGCCCATAACAGGCTGGTATGTTGCTGGTTCCGCGCGCGGAACAATAAAAGTTGTCGTAAGGCTATCCCGGTTCCGATCGCAGAAATACATCAATCTATCTTTGCTAGATCGAGAGTGCTTCTAACCTGTGCTGCGTGAGGCATTTCCATGATTACCGTCGGACAGCCGCCCGAACAGATGACGTTTCAGCTTGGTCTGCGGCGCCGTGGGATCAGCGATCGGCTGGTGCTGCGCGCAATGGAGGATATTCCGCGTGATCGCTTCGTCGAGCCGAACGATCGCGCCCATGCCTGGCGGGATACGGCCTTGGCCATTGCCTGCGGTCAGACCATCAGCCAGCCCTTCGTGGTAGCCTATATGACCGAACAGCTGCAATTGAATGCTGGTCACCGTGTGCTCGAGGTCGGCACGGGATCGGGCTACCAGGCCGCGATCCTGTCAAAGCTCGTCCGCGACGTGCTCAGCATCGAGCGCTATCGCACGCTGGCCGACGCCGCCCGGACCCGGTTGGAGGCACTCGGCCTCCACAATATCGAGGTCATGCTCGGCGATGGCCTCAATCCGGCTGCCAATTTGGGATCGTTTGACCGGATCGTCGTGACCGCCGCAGTGGAGGAGGTGCCGGTGGCGCTGACCGATCGGCTTGAGGAGGGGGGTATTCTGCTTGCGCCGGTTGGTCCTCATAATGGCGTCCAGACCCTGGTCCGGATCCGCAAAACCGGGGATGGATTGGAGCGAAAGGAGCTCGTGGATGTACGTTTCGTGCCTGCACTTCCGGGCATTGCGCGCGAACTCTGAAAAAAGTTCGTGAACGGCTGTCACGTGTTGGTCGCAAGGTTAAAGGCTTGGTAACGGAGACGGTGTTTACTCAATTCAGTTGTTTGTTGCGTATGAGTGAGTAACCAATGTCCAGCGTTGTCGAGTTGCTTTACTCGCGCCGCGCTCCGCAGGTCGCGGTGCTGGCGCTGATGTCTATCGGTTTTGCCGGCTGCAGCGCCGACATGCAGACACGGCTATCTCAGAATCCAAATTTTGACTCAGGTCAGTCCCGTGGCTTTGGCTGGCAGGGCGAAACCACCGGCTCGGTGCCGCAGCGAGCACCGCGCGCGCCGGTCGAGCGCCAGGAGCTGCCGCAGTATCAGCGCCCGGCCTATAATCCGCAGCCGCAGTATCAATCCCAGGCTTTGCCACCGCCGATCTCGGCGCCGCAGTCCTATCCGACAGCTCGTCCGGTTGCGTCGGCTGCACCCGTCAGCGGGGGCGGCAACGGTATGTATACGCCGCCGCCCGCACGTGCGCCGATCGAAACCACCGGCTCCACGGCACCGCGCTCGGTTGCAGCGACCAACGGCCTTGCCCGTGATGGCGGCACCTCGATCATCGTCGGCACCAGCGATACGCTCGATGGTCTGGCGAAACGCTACAACGTCTCGTCGGCTGCGATCCTGCAGGCCAATGGCTACAAGGGGCCGCGCGCGCTGTCGCCCGGCCAGTCGCTGATCATTCCGCGTCAGGGCGCCGCGGCAACTCCGGCCGTTGCTGCTGCTCCGAGCAAACCTGCCGTCGGCACATCGACCACGCATTTCGTCAATCGCGGCGATACGCTGATGAGCATCTCGCGCCGGAACAACGTGTCGGTAGCCGAACTCGCGCGCGCCAATGGTCTGGCGCCGACTGCCCAATTGAAGCTCGGCTCCAAGATCACGGTACCCGGTGCGCGTACGGCCAACGCAGCTCCTGTAGCCGCGCCGCTCGCTGCGCCCGTCGCAGCCGTGACGGCCGCTCCGGCTGGCGCGGTCACGTCCGCTGCCGTGGCCCGTGTTGCGTCTGCCGAACCCGCACAGAAGGCCCGCCTGGCAAGTGCCACGACGACGCCTGAAGAAATCGCGCCGGAATCGCCGACTAAAGCCGCTGACGCAACCGGCGCTTTGCCGACGTTCCGTTGGCCGGTGCGCGGCCGCGTGGTCACAGGCTACGGCGCCAAGACCAATGGCAAGTCCAACGACGGCATCAACGTCGCCGTGCCGGAAGGCACGCCGATCAAGGCTGCCGAAGATGGCGTCGTTGCCTATTCCGGCAACGAACTGAAGGGTTACGGCAATCTGGTCCTCGTTCGTCACTCCAACGGCTACGTCACCGCATATGCCCATGCGAGTGAGCTGATGGTGAAGCGTGGCGAGACCATCAAGCGCGGTCAGGTGATCGGCAAGTCCGGCCAGTCCGGTGAGGTTACTTCGCCGCAGCTTCACTTCGAGATCCGCAAGGGCTCGTCGCCGGTCGATCCGCTGCAGTTCCTCAACGGGGCGTAAGCGCAATCCACGAAGTGTAGTTCGCATTTAAGCAAGCCCGGCCTCGTGCCGGGCTTGCTGCGTTTGATCTCGGGGCTGCGGCCCACTCCAGCTCCGGAATCTTCAACGCGCTGCTGCGAGTGGGCAGCTTGCGCACGCAAGCTCGGTTGACTGCCGCGCGATGTTGCCCATATGTGAGGATGTCGTGGTTCTTCGGGAAGGTTTGCCCGAAGCTAAGAGGGAAGCCGGTGAGGCGTTAAGCCAAGGCCGGAGCTGCCCCCGCAACTGTAAGCGGTGAGCCGCTGTCCATTAAAGTCACTGAGACCTGCAAAGGTTTTGGGAAGGCCGGACAGCAGCATTGACCCGCGAGCCAGGAGACCTGCCTCGACAACATAAACGTCCTCGGGCGGGGTGTCCCGGTGGTGCGGTTGCGATTCCGCGACTGCCGTCGTGGAATCCAGACGTGTCACTTTGGCCTTTTGCCCCCAATCATTGGGGTTAAGCCATGTCTACTGTGTCAAAGTCTACTTCTTCAAAATCAGCTACTTCACTTCCTGTTGCTACATTGGGCACGCCACGGATCGGTCCGCGGCGCGAACTCAAGATGGCGCTGGAAAGCTATTGGTCCGGTGCAATCGATGAGAATGCGCTGATCGACGTCGGCGTCGGGCTGCGTGCCGCAAACTGGGCACGTCAGAAGTCGCTCGGGATCACGGTCATGCCGTCGAACGACTTCTCATTCTACGATCAGGTGCTCGATACCAGCGTCATGGTCGGCGCCATTCCCAAAGTCTATGGCTGGAAGGGCGGAGACGTTTCCTTCGCGACCTATTTTGCCATGGCACGTGGATCACAAGGCGCCGCGCATGACGAGGCCTGTACGCACGGCTCTCATGCGCATGATACGTCGCAAGGCGTACCAGCACAGGAGATGACCAAGTGGTTTGATACCAACTACCACTTCATGGTGCCTGAACTGGCGCAGGATCAGACCTTCAGTCTCGCATCGCGCAAGCCGATCAAGGAGTACGAGGAGGCGAGATCGCTGGGTTATCAGACACGACCTGTGCTAGTCGGGCCTGTGACCTATCTGAAGTTGGCCAAGAGCGCGGATGCGTCATTCGATCCGGTGACGCTGCTCGATGGATTGCTGCCCGTCTATGTTGAGGTGCTCGGGGAATTGGCCGATAGCGGCGCCGAGTGGGTGCAACTGGATGAGCCATGTCTGGTGCTCGATCTCGACGTGCCGGCCCGGCAGGCGCTGCAAAAGACTTATGCGGCTTTTGCCGAAGCGGTTCCGCAACTCAGGATCATGCTGAACACGTATTTTGGTGAGCTGGGCGACAACCTCGATCTGGCCCTGTCGCTTCCCGTCGCCGGGCTTCATCTCGATCTGGTCCGCGCGCAGGACCAGTTCGATGAAGTCGCTGCGAAGGCGCGGAAGGACATGATCCTCTCGCTCGGCGTGATCGATGGCCGCAATATCTGGCGGTCCGATTTGTCCAGCTTGCTCGATAGTCTGGAACCCATGGTCGATCTCCTGGGGAGGGATCGCGTTGAGCTCGCGCCGTCCTGTTCGTTGCTACATGTGCCGATCGATCTAGGCCTTGAGACTGATCTCGATCCGGACGTCAAAAGCTGGCTGGCTTTTTCGATCCAGAAGATGGAAGAGCTGGCCGCACTTCGAGCAGCGCTGGCTGGCAGCCGCGCTGATGTCGCTGCAACGCTTGCCGCGTCGGACGCCGCGGCGGCTGCGCGACTGGCATCGTCGAAGATCCACGATCTTGCGGTCGCCAAACGCGTCGCCTCTGTGGACGCGACAATGCGTCGTCGTGGCAGTGACTTTGTCACGCGCGCTGCCGAACAGCATCGACGCTTCAAGCTGCCGGCATTCCCGACAACGACCATCGGCTCGTTTCCGCAGACCGCGGAAGTGAGAAACGCACGCGGGGCCCATGTCAGGGGCACACTCAGCGATGCGGCCTACAAGACGTTCCTGCAGAACCAGACGGCGAGGGCGGTGCGCTGGCAGGAGAATATCGGTCTCGACGTGCTGGTGCATGGCGAGTTCGAGCGTAACGACATGGTGCAGTATTTCGGCGAGCAACTTTCCGGCTTCGCCTTCACCAAGCATGGCTGGGTGCAATCCTATGGCTCCCGCTATGTACGGCCTCCTGTCTTGTTTGGAGACGTGTCCCGGCCGCATCCCATGACCGTCGAATGGTGGCACTATTCGCAGTCGCTCACCGACCGGCCGATGAAGGCGATGCTGACAGGGCCTGTCACGATCCTGAACTGGTCATTCGTGCGTGACGACATTCCCCGCGAAGTCGCGTGTCGCCAGATCGCGCTCGCGATACGCGATGAGGTGCTCGATCTGGAAAAGGCTGGCGCCGGTATGATCCAGATCGACGAAGCGGCACTCCGCGAAGGGCTTCCGCTGCGCAAATCGGAATGGAAGTCCTATCTCGATTGGGCCGTGGAGAGCTTCCGCATCTGTTCGTCAGGCGTGCGGGATGACACGCAGATCCATACGCATATGTGCTACTCGGAGTTCAACGACATCATCGACGCTATCGGTGCCATGGACGCCGACGTGATCTCCATCGAAACGTCACGGTCGAAGATGGAACTGCTCGATGCATTCAGGACCTACAAGTACCCGAACGAGATAGGTCCGGGCGTTTACGACATCCACTCGCCGCGGGTGCCTGAAACGCGCGATATGGTCGATCTGCTCAAGCTTGCACGGCAGCGGCTGGCGGACTCCCAGCTCTGGATTAATCCCGATTGCGGGCTGAAGACCCGCAAATGGGAGGAGGTGCGGCCTGCGCTCGTGAATATGGTCGCGGCGGCACGTGAGTTGCGAAGCCTCGCCTAGGGCGAGTCGAATGCCGCCCCGTTGTCATGACGGGGCGGCATTTGCCTTTACTTTGTGGCCAGCTTCACGCCGAGACGGCCAGCGAGCTCCTGCACGAACTGCCAGGCCACGCGACCTGAGCGCGAGCCACGGGTGGTCGACCATTCCAATGCGTCTCGCTCCAGCTCGGCGGCGTCGGTCTTGATGCCGTAATGGCTGCAATAGCCGCGCACCATGTCGAGATATTCGTCCTGGCTGCATTTGTGGAAGCCGAGCCAGAGGCCGAAACGATCCGACAGCGACACCTTCTCCTCGACGGCTTCGCCGGGATTGATCGCGGTCGAGCGTTCGTTCTCGATCATCTCGCGCGCTAGAAGATGGCGGCGGTTCGAGGTCGCATAGAGGATCACGTTGTCCGGCCGGCCTTCGATGCCGCCTTCCAGTACAGCCTTAAGCGACTTGTAGGACGCATCGTTGCCGTCGAAAGACAGATCATCGCAGAACACGATGAAATAGAAATCCGAGGCGCGGATCTGCTCCATCAGCGCCGGCAGGCTCTCGATGTCCTCGCGATGGATCTCGACCAGCTTGAGGCGGCCGGCGACGGATTTGCTGGTATTGACCGAGGCATGTGCGGCCTTGACCAGCGACGACTTGCCCATGCCGCGCGCACCCCAAAGCAGCGCGTTGTTGGCCGGCAGGCCGTTGGCGAAACGCCTTGTGTTCTCGATCAGGGTGTCGACCTGCTGATTGATGCCCTGCAGCAGGCCAATATCGACCCGGCTGACCTTTGGTACGGGAGCCAGGCGGCCGTCGGGATGCCAGATGAAGGCCTCGGCTCTGGCCAGAGAATCGGCATTGGAGCGCTTCGGCGCCGTGGCAGCCATACCCGCGGCAATTGCTTCGAGGGCGAGCGCGATCCGCTCCTCCATCGGGGGAGCGGCGGCTGGTCGCGGACGTTTTGCCGCGGTCTTCGTCGTGCGGGTCGCGAGAGCCTTTTTGGCAGGGCGGCGGCTTGTTTTATTGGGCTTTTTTGACATTTTTGACTTTCCTCGGCGCGCACCCATATCGAGCCCGGAACACATCTGCAAGCGGTACAAATCGCAGACAAATCAGAGGGTTTACCGGCGTTGCAATTGGGACGCCGGCCGCTATAGTCCGCGCGAATTTACCCAAACCGGCCGAACGCCGACGCGTCGCCGGTTTATTCCCCAGCGTTTACGAGGACTTCCCGATGTTCATTACCCCTGCGTTTGCCCAGGCTGCAGCCGGCGGCGACACCAACAGCATGCTGATGTCGCTGCTGCCGTTCGCGCTGATCTTCGTGATCATGTATTTCCTAATCCTGCGTCCGCAGCAGAAGAAGGTGAAGGACCACGCCGAGATGGTGAAGAACATCCGCCGCGGCGACACCATCGTCACCTCGGGCGGTTTGGTCGGCAAGGTCACCAAGGTGGTCGATGACGAGCAGGTTGAGTTCGAACTCGCCGAAGGCGTTCGCGTACGTCAGCTCCGCACGATGATCTCGGGCGTGCGCACCAAGGGTGAGCCCGCCAAGGAGAAGGCGGACAAGGCTGATGCCAAGGACGACGCGGCCGCGAGCTGATGCGTTTGCGCGTCGCCATTTCAAGAATCTGACGGATCATCTCGATGTTGTATTTCACGCGGTGGAAGGCGCTGGCGGTCATTCTGACGGCGCTCGTGGTCTGCCTGTGCGCGGTTCCGAATTTCTTCCCCGAAGCCACCGTGAAAACCTGGCCAAAATGGGCGCAGCGCCATCTGGTGCTGGGCCTCGACTTGCAGGGTGGCTCGCACATCCTGCTCGAAGTCGATGCCAATTCGGTCAAGAAGGACAAGCTCGATCAGGTGCGCGACGACGTCCGCCGCACACTGCGTGATGCCAAGATCGTCTACACCGGCCTTGGCGTTCGCGGCGACAATGTCGAAGTCCGTATCACCAAGGACACCGAGTATCAGACCGCGCTCACCAAGCTGCGTGAACTGTCACAGCCGCTCGGCGGCTTGATGGGGCAAAGCGGCCAGCGCAGCCTGGAAGTCTCGGACGCAGGCAACGGCCTGATCCGTCTTTCGGTGCCGCCGGCAGCGATCAATGACCGCATCCGCCAGTCGGTCGAGCAATCGATCCAGATCGTCGAGCGCCGCGTCAACGAACTCGGCACCGTCGAACCGCTGATCCAGCGTCAGGGTCTCGACCGCATCCTGGTGCAGGTGCCGGGCCTGCAGGACCCGACCCGCCTCAAGGAATTGCTGGGCAAGACCGCGAAGCTCGACTTCCGCATGGTCGACACCTCGATTCCGGCCGAGCAGGCGCAGGGCAGGGTGCCGCCCGATTCCGAACTCCTGATGAGCTCGCAGTCGCCGAAGACGCCGTATCTCGTGAAGAAGGAAGTGCTGGTTTCCGGCGCTGACCTGACTGACGCGCAGCCGGGCTTCGACCAGCGCACCAACGAGCCGATCGTCTCGTTCCGCTTCAACACGTCCGGCGCGCGCAAGTTTGCCGATGCCACGGTGAAGAACGTCAATCTGCCCTTCGCCATTGTGCTCGATAACGAAGTGGTCTCCGCCCCGGTCATTCGCGAGCCGATCACCGGCGGCTCCGGCCAGATCTCCGGCAGCTTCACGGTGCAGGGCGCCAATGATCTCGCGATCCTGCTGCGTGCCGGCGCGCTGCCTGCGCCGCTCAGCATCATCGAGGAGCGTACCGTTGGCCCCGGCCTCGGCGCCGACTCGATCGCCAAGGGCGAGCTTGCGGCCTATGTCGGGTCGATCCTCGTCATCGTCTTCATGCTGCTGACCTACCGCCTGTTCGGCCTGTTCGCCAATATCGCGGTGACCATCAACGTGCTGATGATTTTCGGTATCCTGTCGCTGCTTAACGCCACGCTGACGCTGCCCGGCATCGCTGGCATCGTGCTGACGGTCGGCATCGCCGTGGACTCCAACGTGCTGATCTATGAGCGCATCCGCGAGGAGTTGCGCGCCGGCCGCACCGCCATTTCGGCGATCGATGCCGGCTTCAAGCGCGCGCTGGCGACCATTCTGGATTCCAACATCACGACCTTCATCGCCGCTGCGGTGCTGTTTTACATCGGCACCGGACCGGTCCGCGGCTTCGCCGTGACCTTTGGCATTGGCATCATCACAACGGTTTTCACGGCCTTCACCGTGACCCGTCTGATCGTCGCCGGCTGGGTCAGGTGGAAGCGGCCGACCAGCGTGCCGATTTGAGTTTACGGAGCAGATTTTGACAACGACACAAATGGTTCTGGCAGGTCTGGGCGCGCTGATCGTCATTCTGTCGATCGTGGCGATCTTCGATCTGCTGCCGTCGCTCCGCATCGTGCCCGACGATACGAAGTTCGATTTCACGCGCTTCCGCCGCATCTCGTTCCCGATCTCGGCGCTGCTGTCGATCCTCGCCATCGTGCTGTTCTTCACGCACGGGCTGAATTTCGGCATCGACTTCAAGGGTGGCACGCTGCTCGAAGTCCAGGCCAAATCCGGTACGGCCGATATCAGCGCGATGCGCTCGACGCTCGCTGCCCTGCAACTCGGCGACGTGCAGCTGCAGCAGTTCGGCGGCGCGGCCGACGTGCTGATCCGTCTGGCCGAACAGCCGGGTGGCGATGCCGCGCAGCAGGCCGCCGTTCAGAAGGTTCGTGCAGCCCTCGGTGACAGCGTCGAATATCGCCGCGTCGAAGTGGTGGGTCCGCGCGTCTCCGGCGAATTGCTGGCTTACGGCATGCTCGGCCTGATCGTTGCGATCATGGGCATCCTGATCTATCTCTGGTTCCGCTTCGAATGGCAGTTCGCCCTGGGCGCCATGATCGCCAACGTCCACGATATCGTGCTGACGATCGGCTTCATGTCGATCACGCAGGTCGACTTCGATCTCACCAGTATTGCGGCGCTGCTGACCATTCTCGGTTATTCGCTGAATGACACCGTGGTCATCTACGATCGTATTCGCGAGATTCTGCGTCGCTACAAGAAGATGCCGATGCCGGAGCTGCTGAACGAGTCGATCAATTCGACGCTGTCGCGTTCGATCATCACCCACGTCACCGTGACGCTGGCGCTGCTGGCGCTCTACGCGTTTGGCGGCCAGGCGATCCACTCCTTCACCGCCGTCATGATCTTCGGCGTCGTGCTGGTCGGCACCTACACCTCGATCTTCATCGCTGCGCCGCTGCTGATCTATCTTGGCGTCGGCGAACACCGCGAAGACGCCGACAAGCCGGCCGCGAAGCCGAAGCCCTGAGATGCCGGTCGATCCCGAAGCGCCGCACCTTCCGCGCTCGGCCGCCATCGAAGCCTACGGCAAGGGCGGCTTCCACTTCGACACCATGTCGCATCAGGGCTCGCTGCTGTGCCTGCCCGATGCGGTGTGGGCGTGGTCGGTCACCAGGGCCAGTGACATCGACCGCCATTCGTTGCGGCGCGTGTTCGAAGGCGCGGCAGGCATCGACACGCTGATCATCGGCACCGGCAATGAGGTCTGGATCGTCCCGAACGATCTTCGCAACGCCTTGCGCAATCTTCACGTGGTGATCGACGCGATGCAAACCGGGCCTGCGATCCGCACCTATAATGTCATGTTGGGCGAACGCCGCCGCGTTGCCGCTGCGCTGATCGCGGTGCCATGAGTGGTGCTGATCAGAGCTCCGCGGCTTTCTGCGCGGAGTTGGTGCGCAGCCACGACTTCGACCGCTACGCATCGACCTTGTTCGTGCCTGCCGACAAGCGCCGTTCGCTGCTGGCGCTCTATGCGTTCAATACGGAAATTACCCGCGTCCGCGAGCTGGTGAAACAGCCATTGCCTGGCGAGATCCGGTTGCAATGGTGGACCGACATGCTGGCCGGCGCAGGTCATGGCGATGTCGAACAGAACCCCGTTGCTGCCGAATTACTTCTGGCGATCCGCGCGCACGATCTTTCCATCGACAGGCTGTCCAAGCTGATCGATGTGCACATCTTCGATCTCTACAACGACCCGATGCCGGATCTCGCGCTGCTTGAGAGCCACTTTCGCGATACGCTCGGGACTTTGCTGTTCTCATCGGCAAAGATCCTCGGCGACGGGTCGGAGGCCAGCGTGCATGTCGCCGAGCATGCCGGGCTGGCCCAAGGCGTCGCGCGGATCGTGACGCGTCTGCCCTATGACACGATGCGGCGGCAATTGTTCATTCCGCAGGACATGCTCCTGCAAAACGGCAGCAGCGCCGATCAGATGTTTGCCGGCAAGATGACGCCCGGTATCCGCGCAACGCTGGATCGGCTGATATCAGGTGCGCAGGAGCAACTCGCGACAGCGCAGGGAATGCTTGCCGATGTGTCGCCGGCTGCGCGTAAGGCGTTTTTGTCCATGGCGCTGGTGAAACACGATCTGGAGCAGATGGCCCGAGCGGATCACGATCCGTTCGAGCTCCATGTGAGATCGCGGCTGCGGACCCTGTGGACGCTGTGGCGCGCCTCGCGCTCAGTGTGACGTCAGCTTCTGGTCTGTCGTCTCGAAGTTGAAACGGTCGCGCAGGTTCTTCCGCGACTCCAGGATGCCCTTCAGGAATGCGCGGTCGGCGTCGCTGGTCATCAATGGCTCCAGCAGATCGACCTGGTTCATGGCGACGAGCTGCAGCACTTCGGTGCGAATGCGGCCTGACGCGTCGCGGGGCAGGGCTGCGACGACCTGCAGATGCTCAGGCGGCTTCGCAGCCTTTGCGGCAGCCAGTTCACCCTGCAGCTTCGCTTCCAGCGCGACATCATCGGCTTCCACGAAAGCATAGAGTCCGACGCCAGTGCGCCGGTCGGCAAAGGCGACGATCGATGCGTCGCGCACCGCCGGGTTCTGTTTGATGATCTCGAGCAGAGGGGGCGCGTCGTTGACCAGACGCTTGCCGCCGCCCTCGCGGTCGGTGAAGTTGAAGATGCCGCGTGTGATGGCGCGATAGACCTTCTTGCCGGTCATCAGCCAGATCCGTGCTGGCAGCGACTTCTTCGCCAGGATCGCCTTTTCCTTCGGCGTCAGCAGTTCTGGCGCGTAAGTGCGCTTGTGCTTCAGGAGATGACGCAGGTCTTCATAGGCAGCGATGCGAAACAGCTGGCTGCGGGACTTGAAGCAGACCGCGAGCTGGAAGTCGGTGACGTAGGCGAGGCCATCGCTGCCGCGCAGCCAGTTCTGCTCCTTGGCGAGATCGTTATGGCACACGCCCATGCGATGCAGCTTGCGCAGCGCCAGCTTCGCGGATTTGAAGTAGCGACCATCGCCATGCGGCTTGGCGAGATGCAGCGCGACGCCGTCGATGAAGCCACGCACCAGCGCGCGGTCGCCGGCCCAGAGCAATTCAGGCCCGACGCGCAGATCGCGCGCCAGCGTCAGTGCGCGGCGTTCCCGCGTGAACAGATGCAGCGCCAGCAGGTATGACCACCACGGCACCTGATCGAGCCGGCGCAGCACCGCATCGACTTCGCCCGATGACGTGCGATAGCGGCCGCGCTCGACGGTCGAGAACACGTCGCGTTTCAGCAACACGCCTTCGGTCCAGGTCTTGGACAGCGCTGCGGCGTCCTGTGGCGGCAAACTCATCGAACAATCCTGAAATTCAAATCGCCGGCGTCATGCCGCGGCTGCAACGGGCAGGCTGGCGGCAATCCAGTCATCCATGTCGGCCAGCGCCCGCACGCTCATCGCCTGCTTCTTGGCAACGGTCTTCTCATTGCCGCGCAGCCGCGAGCCGTCGGGCTTCTTGGTAGGCGCCTGAGCCAGCGGCGGGAACAGGCCGAAATTGATGTTCATCGGCTGGAAAGAGCGCGGTCCTGCATCGACGGTTTCGATATGGCCGCCGGTGATATGGCCGAGCAACGAGCCCAGGGCCGTCGTCACGGGCGGGGACGCCAGCGACTGACGCTTGGCATCGGCCGCGGCATAGAGGCCGGCGATTAGGCCGACGCTGGCGGACTCCACATAGCCTTCGCAGCCGGTCATCTGGCCGGCGAAACGCAGCCGCGGCTGTGCCTTAAGGCGAAGTTGTTCGTCGAGCAGCTTCGGCGAGTTCAGGAAGGTGTTGCGATGCAGGCCGCCAAGCCGTGCGAATTCGGCATTCTGCAGGCCGGGGATCATGCGCAGCGCCTGCTGCTGCGGGCCGTATTTCAGCTTCGTCTGGAAGCCGACGATGTTGTAGAGCGTGCCGAGCTTATTGTCCTGGCGCAGCTGCACGATGGCATAGGGCTTCACGAGGGGATCGCGTGGGTTGGTGAGACCGACCGGCTTCATCGGGCCGTGACGCAGCGTCTCGCGGCCGCGCTCGGCCATCACTTCGATGGGCAGGCAGCCGTCGAAATAGGGCGTGTTGGTTTCCCATTCCTTGAAGTCGGTCTTTTCGCCCGCCAGCAGCGCATCGATGAAGGCGTCATATTGCTCATGGGTCATCGGGCAGTTGATGTAGTCGGCGCCGGTGCCGCCGGGTCCGACCTTGTCGTAGCGCGACTGGAACCAGGCGATCTCCATGTCGATGGAGTCTTTGTGCACGATCGGCGCGATGGCATCGAAGAAGGCCAGCGCGTTCTCGTCGGTTAGCCCACGGATGCCGTCCGCGAGCGCTGCTGAGGTCAATGGCCCTGTCGCGACGATGACATTGCGCCAGTCGGAAGGCGGCAGGCCGGCGACTTCGGCGCGGTCGATGGTGATGAGC
This sequence comes from Tardiphaga sp. 42S5, assembly GCF_034044155.1. Classification (NCBI taxonomy): domain Bacteria; kingdom Pseudomonadati; phylum Pseudomonadota; class Alphaproteobacteria; order Hyphomicrobiales; family Nitrobacteraceae; genus Tardiphaga; species Tardiphaga sp. 42S5. The sequence goes on from NZ_CP139027.1 coordinate 3,874,845, forward strand.
GGGTGGTCGTTCAGCGCGTTGGTCACGGCATCGGAGAAGCCGTCGCGATCCACTGCCAGTGCGCCACCGGCGGGCACCTGGTTGGCATCGGCGCAGCGCATGATCAGCGAGCCCAGCTTGCGCATCTCGGCGTGCAGCAGGCCGACAGCGTTGTTGAGCGCGTCGTCAGAACGGAAGGAATTGGAGCAGACCAGTTCGGCAAGGCCATCGGTCCGATGGGCATCGGTCATCTGGTGCGGCCGCATCTCGTGCAAGATCACGGGAATGCCGGCATTGGCGACCTGCCAGGCGGCTTCCGAGCCGGCAAGGCCCGCGCCGATCACATGGACGCAGTCGTCTGGGTTTGGGGCTGTTGTCATGGCCCCGCATGTAGCGCGTTTCGGCGCGAAGTGGAATTCGCTTCGCGGAAATTCGGCCGGTTAGCCAAAGCTTTGAAGACGCTTTGGTTCGAACGCGTCTGGCTCCGAAGACGGTGTCTTCAGGGAACCACGATTGCGCCCGCGCGAGGCGGGCGCAATCCGTGAAACGTCAGGCAGGACAGATAGAACGTCCTGACGGATCAGCCGTTATAGGCGCCAGAAGCAACACGCGGAATGTCCGAACGGTCGAGACCGATGTCGGAAAGCTCGCGATCGCTGAGCTGGGAGAGTTCGGCAACGTTGCGCTGATAGTCGCGGAACGCCTGGATCATGCGGATGAATGAAAGCAGCATTTGAGTTCTCCTTCGTTAAGCGATTCATCTCTTGCGAGGTGCTTCGCTGTTGAAGTGAATATAGGTGACAATATCGCGGTGCAGCAGTCGAAATGTTGCGGTGCAGCTACTCAGAGACCGCATAGCTCGCGCAAGGAATGATTAACCTCTCGGCGCTGAGAGGTGATTTTGCAGGCATGGTGCGTATTAGGGCACCTTCAGTCGAGGCTATAGGCATTAATTAGTCAGTTAAATCATGCGTTTGAAGATCTGCCATGGCTCAAATGGATGCCGGAAGCGGAACCGCCCCCATAAGACCTTTCTGGCCTCAATCAGCCAGCGTGCTCGGCGGTTCCTCGTAAGTTCCCGTCCGGCTTCGCTATGCGCGATTCGCATACGAGCGTTAAAAATGAACATGAAGTCATCCTTACGCGAGGCTTGCGCGACGACTTGTCTCTAAACTGCATGCGTGAAGGCAAATACATATGCAACTGAGGTCCTGCGCGAAACGCGGTTGCTGTTGGCGGAAGCACATCAAAAGGCCGATGCCGCGACGTCAGTGAATGCGTGCGAATTACATTTGTGTAAGTTTGTTGCTCTCGATTTCTGAAGCGCCAAAAAGCTGAGTGTTCTTGGTGGCGATCACAACCGGCTCACATTCAATTCACTGCGGCTGTTATTTCCTGGATCGCAGCGGGACGTATCAATTCCTTCTACAGAATCCGGCAATGGCGTCGGTCTGTTGCGAAGGACAAATAAGATGATCACAAGATTACTGGGAGCGGCCGCCATGGCTGCTGTTGTGTTCGCTACGGTGCCGGCTTCGGCTGCACGTATGGAAGGCTGCAGCGGCAGCAACCTGCTGAAAACCGAAACCGCCGTCGAAGCGATGCCGGACGGCGATGCGAAGTGGGTTGCGTTCAAGGAAATGACGGATGCGCAGACCGCGTTGCTCGACAACAAGATGGGCGTGTGTGCTGTCCATCTGACCAGGGCCATGCATGTCGGCATGACGAAGTAGGACATCACGGGAGGGGCCGCTTGCTGAGGAGCGGACGGCCCTTCCATCATCCCATGCGAGTCTATGGTTCTTTGGCAAGCTGGCTGGCGAAAGTGGCAATGGTCTTCGAATAGACCTCGCTCTTGTTCCACTGCTGGATGACCGCGAAGTTCGCAGTCCCCGGCGCAAAATCCTGATCGCGTTTCCAGCCATAGCTGGCGAGGTAGTTTGCCGTTGAGGCCAGCACGTCGGGCGCGCTGCGCAGCAGGTCGCGATGGCCATTGCCGTCGAAGTCGACAGCGAATTTCAGGTAGGACGATGGCATGAATTGCGTCTGGCCGATTTCGCCGGCCCAGGCGCCATGCATCTCGGCCGGCGCGAGGTCGCCGCGGTCGACGATGCGCAGGGCATCGAGCAATTCACCGCGAAACATCTCGGCGCGTCGACAATCATATGCGAGCGACGCGATGGCGCGGATGGTAGGGAATTTGCCGACGTTCACGCCATAGTCGGTCTCCAATCCCCAGATCGCCACCAGCACCGGACCGGGCACCCCATATTGCTGTTCAATGCGCCCGAGTACCGAGCCGTAACGCTTCAGCATGTCGCTGCCGCGACGCAGCCTTGGTGGCACCATGCGCCCGGAAAATTCCTCGAAGCTTTGTTTGAAGACCTGCTGGCCGCGGTCGCGCGACAATACGCTGTTGTCGAGGGTGACGCCGGTCAGTGCTGCATCGACGGTCTTCTGCGAAATGCCCTTACCGACGGCTTCCGTCTTGAAGGCGGCGAGCCAGCCATCGAAACTGCCGGTGCCGCAGGAGGGCGCAGCAACGGCCGGCGCTAGTGGTGAGATCAGGACTGTACCAAGCAGGAACGTACAAAGCAGGGCGCGCATGGTCTCAAGGCTCTCATTCGATGATGAAATCGTGTGTCGCGAACGATAGTGCGCGATGAGCCTTCCGGTGAACCACGGCCAAAACAAGGCTTGCGCAGTGATATCAGAACGGCATGACGGCCTCTCGCGCAATTCTGCGAGAGGCCGTCATTGGGCGAGATCAGACTATCGGGTCCACATTACTCGTCGCTGCGCCATTGAAGATGATGAGCTGCCAGCCTTGCGGCGTGGTCAGCACCTGACGCCGTGGCTCACGCTTCGGTGAAAATGTCGTCGGACATTCACAGCGCTGCAATGCAGCGGCCGGGCTTTTGCCTCAATTCAGGCGGACCTTGCTACCGATGTCAAACGATCCGCCGATAACTTTGCCAACTGGCTTGGGCAGTTGCTTGGAACGACTCTTCCCCGCAGTCTATCGCGTCGCATTGGCAAGCGAGTGGTGGGCGGATACAAGTACGAACCGGCTGGTGCTGCCGGAACCAAACACGGCACGAATTCTTCAATCTGTCACGAAAGCTATTGGGAGCGACATATGAGCATTTTCGGAAAGATCATGGGCGCGATTTTCGGCACCAGCGCCAGTGCAGCATCCCCTGATGCCGCGCCGGCCGCCGGCGGTTCGACTCCCGCAGGCGCCGCGCCGATGGACAGTGTTGACGTTGCTGCGATCCTCGACAAGGCGGTGGCGGCCAAGGGCGAGAAGCTGGAATGGAAGACCTCGATCGTCGACCTGATGAAGGCGCTCGACATCGACTCCAGCCTGTCGGCCCGCAAGGATCTCGCCAAAGAGCTCGGTTACACCGGCGACACCAGCGATTCCGCCAGCATGAACATCTGGCTGCACAAGCAGATGATGACCAAGCTCGCTGCCAATGGCGGCAAGCTGCCGGCCGACATCAAGCACTAAACTTCCCATTTGGGACGGAGTTGAAGGCCCGCGCTCGCGCGGGCCTTTTTGCTGTGGTATACCAGCACGCATAAATACAAGATCAGAAAACAAGACAAAACATACGAGGAGAAACGCCATGGACCCCATCAACCGCAGAACGATTCTGACCACCGGTGCCGTTGCCTTGGCTGGCAGCGCATTGGCGGGCGAGGCCGCTCAGGCGCAGGCCGGTCCCAAGGGCATATTCTCGGTCGCGACGGTGACGATCCCCATCGTCGGCGAGACCGACGTGTTTCCGGTGCGGCGCATCTATTGCATCGGTCGCAACTACGCGGCGCATTCCCGCGAGATGGGATCGGACCCGACGCGCGAGCCGCCGTTCTTCTTCCAGAAGCCGACCGACGCGATCCAGAACGTCAAGATCGGCGAGGTCGCCGATCACCCGTATCCGTCGCTCACCAAGAACTATCATTACGAGGTCGAACTCGTCGCCGCGCTGAAATCCGGCGGTACCAATATCCCCGTCGATAAGGCGCTCGACCATGTCTATGGCTATGCTGTTGGACTCGACATGACACGCCGCGACCTGCAGCGCGCCATGGGCGACGAGAAGAAGCCATGGGAGATCGGCAAGAGTTTTGACCACGCCGCAGTCATCGGCCCGATCCATCCGGTCGCCAAGACCGGCCACATGACCAAGGGGCCGATCTCGCTCGCGGTGAATGGCGCCGTGAAACAGACCTCCGATCTCGACAAGATGATCTGGAGCGTCGCCGAGCAGATATCGAAACTCTCGGACGCCTTCGAGCTGAAGGCCGGCGACATCATCTATTCCGGCACACCGGAGAATGTCGGCCCGGTCGTGAAAGGCGACGTGCTGCTTTGCAAGATTCAGGGCTTGCCGGACATGTCGATCAAGGTCGTTTGAGAGCGATTGTTTCCCCGCAGGCGCTGTCGTCCGATTTGAATGTCAAACAGCCACTGCGCTGCAGACATGCGTCTTCGCCCCCATTGTTTGCGGCGCGGGGGCGCCGTCGTCTCTTGCATTCCCGCCCCCTTGCGAGAGGGCGTGCGGAACGCCGGGTGCCCGTTGCACCCTTGGGCCTGATGCGATGCGGTCTTCCGCAAGGATAATGCATCAGGACTTTCGGAGGCGCCGAGCGATTGCCCGACGTTCCGCCTGCGGTGTTTTTTCGGTTGCTTGCACTTTGCCTCGACGAACGCTCCGATCGCGAATTAAAGTCCCAAGGCGATGGGAAGGGAGCCTCAAGCGAATAGGCCGGACACGTTTTGACTTGGTCGTCCGTCACACTGTCCAGGGGTCTGTCCATCCCAAGGTCGGCCGTCTCCTTGCCAGTGGCAGTGCTGGCGCAGATCCGTCCTGCCCGAAGACAGACGTCCCCCATGAACCGCGTGACGCCGCATCTCCGGCGTCCCCCGCATCCCACCCCGCGAACGTGACGATCGCGCTCGCCCCTCTCGGTGGGGCAGGACGGAGGGGAATATAAACCTGGCGAAGATGTTGTCAACGGGAGATAGGAAAAAATGTTTGACGCTTTTGCGCCCGCCCAACACTCGTCATTCCCCGGCAAACCAATTGGTTTGCCGGGGAATGACGAGCCGGACGCCCGGAGTGACGGTGGCGGGATAACCGCCTAGAGCGTGTACTCATAAATTGAGGTTCGCAAGCAAGCTCAACCCGTTTCCGCTATTCGGCACATTGCAGACTCAAGCTCTACATCGCCTCAGGTCCCTTTTATGCCAACAGGCGACATTAATCCGCGCGGCCCACCTGTCCTGGTCGCCTATGGCTTCCGCGCACTCGGAGGGCGCCGCCGAGCCACCTGCCAAAGGCGGCGATCGCGAGAACAGGCACCAGCAACAGCGGCACGGTGAAGATCGCGATATAGGCTTGGCCGGCATCGCGGACACCACTGGCGATTGCGGCGCCCCAGATGCCATGCACCATGGCGACCATCACCAACGCCATCGTGGCGACGACACCGCCGAAGCTGCCGGTTGCAGCCACGGCTCCGAGCGACCACGCGAGCATTAAGAGATAGAGCCCGATCCCGACCTTGTCTGAGCCATGCGTCACAAAGAGCAGAACAAATGCTGTTGCTGCGAAGGCGATGCCGACGGCGTGCACGATTGCCGTCCGCTCCGTGCCGAGGCGTCGCGCCTCCGCTCCGATCAGGTGCACGTAGCCGCTGCCGGCCAACGCCACTAACCCGTTGGTGACGCCGTCGACTCCTAATCCGTAGAGCGCGCCCGACAAAGGGCCGTTTAGTGACAAGCGAGAGAAGTACAAGCCTCCCCAAGCGCCGAAGCCGAGGGCGGAAAGGCCTGCCGCGATCAAGTGGGAACGGGTCAGCATGAACAGGCCGGCGCCGGCCAGCAGCGGCAATAGCGGCACGACGACAACGAGGTAGAGCAAGTCGAGAAGGGGCATTGACGATTCCAATCCGCCAAGATGACGTCCGAACCGTGCCACAGCCGAAAGCGATGGCAATGAAAACCGGCCAAACTGCTGTGCCTTAGTGGCCCGGTCCTGCGGTTTGGTTCATGCGGGCGAGTATCGGGGGTGGCAAGCATGTCGGCGTCGATAGCAACAGAATGCCGGTTCGCCTTGAACTAACGACCGGTGAGGCCCACGACAACCGGCTCGTCACCGAGCTGCTGTCTGATCTAAAATCAGGCGCGATGTTGTTGGCTGATCGAGGGTACGATGCAGACTGGATTAGGGCATTCGCCGGTGACCGAGGTGCGTGGGCCAACATTCCTCCGAAGCGAAATCGCAGAGACCCAATCTGTTTTAGCCCATATCTGTATCGGGCACGCAATTTGGTGGAGCGTTTCTTCAATAGGATAAAGCAATGCCGGCGCGTCGCTACCCGATATGACAAACTCGCCGCAAATTACCTCGCCTTCATAAAGCTCGCAGCCATTCGGATTTGGCTGCGCGCTTATGAGTCCACGCCCTAATTCACCAGGTCCGCATAGTCCGGATGTTGGCGCAGATAATCCACCACGAACGAACAACCCGCCACGACCTTCAGCCCATCCGCACGGATCAATCCGAGCGCGCCCTTGACCAGTTCTGACGCGATGCCGCGGCCGCGCAGGGCAGGCGGCGTCTCGGTATGCGTGATGATGACGCGATCGCCGGCGCGGCGATAATTCGCAAAGGCGACGGATTCGCCGACATCCAGCTCGAAGCGATTGAGCGCCTTGTTGTCGCGAACGCCAGTCATGCCGCGTCTTTCAGCAAATCCTGATAGTCCGCATGCTTCGCGATATATGCCGCGATGAAGGGGCATTGCGCCACGACCTTCAATCCCTGTGCACGGACGGCATCGAGCGCGCCGCGGGCAAGCTGCGAACCCACACCTCTGCCGCCCAATTCGTCCGGCACAACGGTATGGACGAAGGTGATGGTATCGGACGTCCGGGTATATTCGGCGAAAGCGATATGGCCGTCGACCGCGAGTTCGAAACGGTGAAGCGAAGTATTGTTATAAACCGCGTTGCTCATTCTCATTCCATTCACAGGTGTCCGGGAGAAGGTAGCAGTCATTTCCAAACGGGTGCAATGCAGCCGCCGCATGCTTCATCTGACCGGGGAAACCCGTGTCGCAGCGCAGGGCTTTCTGTTGATCCGCGCGCTATGAAAAATGGCTTTGGCGTGGCCTTGCAAACGCAAAGCGGGTTCCTACGTCAATGACAGACATACGCCCCAAAGCGGCCGGATCGGTCGTTTGACAGTTGGAGTGTCATGCCAACGGCCGCTGACGTATGCCTCTTTTTGGAGGAGGTCACGATGTCAGACTCTTGGTTTCTCGGTACGCATCGCACGTGGGAAGACTGGTTTGGCATGGCGCTTGGCGTCCTGATTGCGCTGTCGCCCTGGTTTCCTACGCAGAACGGTCATCAATATACCGGGGGGACCCCCAGCGCCGTGATCATTAACGCGGTGGCGGTTGGCGTCCTGGTGTTTGGCCTTGCCCAGCTTCAGTACGTCGCGCTGCAACGCTGGGAGGAGGTGGCCGAGATCATTCTCGGCCTGTGGCTGATTGCGTCGCCACTTTTCCTTGGCTACTCCGGCGATGGCATACTCAGATTCATCCATACCGGCCTCGGCGGCCTCGTGGTGCTGGTGGCAGCACTGCAGTTGTGGCAGGACTGGGATTTGAGCGATGGGGAAATGGCCCAGCACGGGCAGTGACAACAAGCGATCAGGCCTGCCGGTCTTGTCGTGAGGCCGGCGGGTCTCGCCTGTCTGTCGTCAGCCGTTAGCGTCCTGGCACAGCCAGCGCCGCGATCACCTCGTCGATCCGGGAAAACAGATAATTCGGTGCGCGCGCTTCCAGGGCGGCTCCGCTGGTATAGCCCCACGTCACCGCGCCGAAATCGATCCCGGCCTCGCGCGCAGCGTCGATATCGCGGATCTCGTCACCGATGCTGATCGTGTCATCGACAGAGATGCCGGTGAGCTCAAGGATGCGCTGAAATTTCGCCGTCTTGCCGAACAGGCCGGCGCCGCAGGCGAAATAGGCGACGTGCTGATCGAGATCGCCGAGCACGTGTCGGACATTGTCCTCGCTGTCGGAGCTGACGATCGCAATCGTCATGCCACGCGCCTTCAATTCACAGAACATGCGGTCGACGCCTGGGAACAGCGAAATGCGGTCGATCTGCTGCGCCTTGCGCTTGCGCATGTCGCGCGCAATCAACGGGATCCGCCATTTGGCGACACCGAGCAGCCGGATCAGCTCACCGGCGCCGACGCTCCGCAACTCGTCGATGCGGTCGCGTTCGACGCGCTGAAACTTGTGCTTGTCGGCGACCGAATTGATGACGCTGAGAAACCACGAAAAGCTGTCGGACAGCGTGCCATCCATGTCGAAGATGGCGAGCTTGTAGGGCATGGCTAGCGGGCGGGGGAGGTGGTCGGGGTTTTGGCCGGGTGTTTGGCAGTATTGGTCACAGGCTGCTTCTCGTCTGAGTCGTGGCCGATATGCGACCCGCCCGAAGGATGATCCCATCGGACCCGCTTTTCAACCCGCATCCGCGCGGCGAAACGATGCACGCCGGGCCGGGCCCGCGTGCTAGACCGCTTACAACAGTTTCACATCATCCGCAGGAGCCATCATGGCAGACGATCGACCGAACCAGAAAGGCCCCAACACCAAGAAGAAGCAGAAGTGTAAGAATTGCGAAGGCAAGGGCTTGTTGAAGAAGGGCGAGAAGGTGGTGAAGTGTCAGCGGTGCCACGGGACGGGGCTGAGGTAGGGAACGAGCGGACTATCGCGCCGCAATCGCCGGCGCCACAATGTCCCGCGACTTCGCTTACTTCGCTAGCTAGGACGCCGTCGTGACCGGAATGGTGAACGATGTTGCGCCATGCATAATGGTGACGTCGGTGTAATCCCGCGCGGAAGGGCTTTGCTCGTAGCGAGCATCGATCGTAGAAATAACCTGAATGACATTTCCAGTTGGCTCTATCGTCGCCAATTGCAGAATGAGGATATCAGGATTGATGCCCTGGGGTTCTGCGGGCTTCAGCGTTGCCTTCCAGCCGCCCGTGTTCACTTCTATCTTGCCGACAACAATAAGCTTATTGGGTCCGGGCGGCTGCTTGTCGATCCATGCTTTGAAAGTATCCTTCAAAATCGTCATTGCCGTCTCCAAATCGGTTAATCACAAACCTTTATTCTTTTTTGCGTAGTTCTCGCAGTCTGCAAACGAAGCTGGGCCAAAGACCCGCTCATAGAGCCCCGACACGTCCGGCCCGCATGGCCCGACCATTAACGGAATGATCCCATGCCCGCCGTAGACGCAAAAATTGGCGCCGTCCTTGATCGGCGTTGCCGCGTCAAAATCGGGAACGACAACCTCGGCGATCGGGACGTCATGAAAACCGGTCGCATCCTGCATGCGAATGGACTTTGCCGATTTCGGAAACGAGATCGTTTCCTCATACGTGAAGGGCCGCGTCGCGGGTAGTCCGATATCCGGCGAGATGACATAGAACGCATACATCGGCGGATCGATCAAAAATGGCAGCTGCTCGAAGTCGGGCTTGTCGTTGAAGTTCGTTAGTTCTCCTGTGGCCGACAGGTGCACCAGCCCGAGCAGGCGGTAAGCCTTGTACGTCGCGTTTCCCAATCTCTTGTTCGGCAATGTGTCGTCCCCCGCTTGGTGTCTCCTTCTTTAAGCGTATCGGAAGTTGCAATCTACCTCAAGTTGTTTTTTCGAGGCGCGATTGGCGGGGTTGATATCAAATATTTGAAACTGCCGCGCCGGGGCGACGAGAACACGTGGCGAGGCAGTACGGATGTTCGTGAGCCGTGACCATGCATTGACCGAGGCGCGCAGTCCCGGATCTGTCTACGCGGAATTGTCGAAGCTGCTGTTAGTGGAATCGAACCGCAGGTAACGTCATCCGAAAGTGATGAAAATCTTCGACGAAGGATGCGGGCGAGCGGAGAGCGTGTTATCCAGTTTTTGAGACCTTACCCGTCACTCCGTCACTCCGCCGCTTCGCTCGTCGCCTTCCGCTTCTTCGGCTTCCCCGCCTTTTCCAGCACCGGCTTCAAAAACTTGCCCGTATAGCTGCGCGGCGCCTTCACGATGTCTTCCGGCGGACCCCAGGCGACGATTTCACCGCCGCCGTCGCCGCCTTCGGGGCCGAGGTCGATCACCCAGTCGGCGGTCTTGATCACTTCAAGATTGTGCTCGATGACCACCACCGTGTTGCCCTGCGCCACCAGCTCATGAAGCACTTCCAGCAATTTGGCGACGTCGTGGAAGTGGAGTCCCGTGGTCGGCTCGTCGAGAATGTAGAGCGTGCGACCGGTGGCGCGCTTGCTCAGCTCCTTGGCGAGCTTCACGCGCTGCGCTTCGCCGCCTGACAGCGTCGTCGCCTGCTGGCCGACATGGATATAGTCCAGCCCGACGCGATGCAGCGTCTTGAAGGTCTCGCGCACGCGCGGCACCGCCTTGAAGAAGTCGGCGGCCTCTTCCACGGTCATGTCGAGTACGTCGGCGATCGACTTGCCCTTGAACAGAACTTCGAGCGTCTCGCGGTTGTAGCGTTTTCCTTTGCAGGTATCGCAGGTGACATAGACGTCGGGCAGGAAGTGCATCTCGATCTTGATGACGCCGTCGCCCTGGCAGGCCTCGCAGCGGCCGCCCTTGACGTTGAACGAGAACCGGCCGGCCTCATAGCCGCGCGCCTTGGATTCCGGCAGGCCGGCAAACCATTCGCGGATCGGCGTGAAGGCGCCAGTATAGGTCGCGGGATTGGAACGCGGGGTGCGGCCGATCGGCGACTGGTCGATCTCGATGATCTTGTCGATATGCTCCAGGCCTTCGATGCGATCATGCGGCGCGGCGCCTTCGCTGGCGCCGTTGAGCTTGCGCGCGATGGCCTTGTAGAGCGTGTCGATCAGGAGTGTCGACTTGCCGCCGCCGGAGACGCCGGTGACCGCGGTGAACAGGCCGAGCGGGACTTCCGCCGAGACGTTCTTGAGATTGTTGCCACGCGCATTGATGACCTTGATGGTGCGGCGGTGGTTCGGCGGACGACGCTCCGGCACCGGCACCGACATTTCGCCGGTGAGATATTTTCCGGTCAACGACTTCGGATTTTTCATCACCTCCTGGGGCGTGCCCTGGGCGACGATGTTGCCGCCATGGGTGCCGGCGCCGGGGCCGACGTCGACGACATAATCGGCGGCGATCACGGCGTCCTCGTCATGCTCGACCACGATCACGGTATTGCCGAGATCGCGCAGCCGCCGCAGCGTATCCAGCAGCCGCGCATTGTCGCGCTGATGCAGGCCGATTGACGGCTCGTCGAGCACATAGAGCACGCCGGTCAGGCCCGAGCCGATCTGTGACGCGAGGCGAATACGTTGGCTTTCGCCGCCGGACAGCGTGCCGGAGGAGCGCGCCAGCGTGAGATAGTTGAGGCCGACATCGAGCAGGAAGGAGAGACGCTCGCGGATCTCCTTGAGGATGCGGACGGCGATCTCGTTCTGCTGCTTGTTGAGCAGGTCCGGCACGGTCTCGAACCAGTCGCCGGCCTTGCGCACCGACATTTCCGAAATGTTGCCGATATGCTTGCCACCGATCTTCACACTGAGCGCTTCGGGCTTCAGCCGATAGCCCTCGCAGGCATCGCAGGGCACGTCGGAGAAATACTTGCCGAGCTCCTCGCGCGCCCATTCGCTCTCGGTCTCGCGGAAGCGGCGGTCGATATTGGTGACGACGCCCTCGAACGGCTTCTTGGTGTCATAGGAGCGCACGCCGTCTTCATAGGAGAACTTGATCTCGTCATCGCCTGAGCCGTGCAGGATGGCGTTCTGCGTCTTCTTCGGCAGGTCCTTCCACTTGGTGTCGAGGGTGAACTTGTAGAACTTGCCGAGCGCCGTCAGCGTCTGCACGTAATAGGGCGACGACGACTTCGCCCATGGCGCGATGGCGCCCTTGCGCAGCGTCAGCTCCTTGTCGGGAATGACCAGATCGGCATCGATGGTCTGCTCGACACCGAGGCCGCCGCATTTCGGACAGGCACCATAGGGGTTGTTGAACGAAAACAGTCTGGGTTCGATCTCCGGAATGGTGAAGCCGGACACCGGGCAGGCGAATTTTTCGGAGAACAAAATCCGCTCAGCGCCGGTCTTGTCGTGGATCTTCGCGACCTTCTTGTCGGACTTCTTGTCTTCCGCGGGAGCGGCAGGCGCGTCCGCATATTCGATGACCGCAAGACCTTCGGCGAGCTTCAGTGCCGTTTCGAAACTTTCCGCGAGGCGCTGGCCGATATCCGGCCTGACAACGATGCGATCGACGACGACGTCGATGTCATGCGGAAACTTCTTGTCGAGTACGGGCGCTTCGGCGAGTTCATGGAAGGTACCGTCGATCTTGACGCGCTGAAAACCCTTCTTGAGATATTCGGCCAGCTCCTTGCGATACTCGCCCTTGCGGCCGCGCACCACCGGCGCCAGCAGATACAGCCGCGTGCCTTCCGGCAGCGCCAGCACGCGGTCGACCATCATCGACACCGTCTGGCTCTCGATCGGCAGGCCCGTCGCCGGCGAATAGGGAATGCCGACGCGTGCCCAGAGCAGGCGCATGTAATCGTAAATCTCGGTGACGGTGCCGACCGTCGAGCGTGGGTTCTTCGAGGTGGTCTTCTGCTCGATGGAGATGGCCGGCGACAGGCCGTCGATCTGGTCGACGTCCGGCTTCTGCATCATTTCAAGGAACTGCCGGGCGTAAGCCGACAGCGACTCCACATAGCGGCGCTGGCCTTCGGCATAGATCGTATCGAAGGCGAGGGACGATTTGCCGGAGCCGGACAGGCCGGTGAACACCACCAGCTTGTCGCGCGGGATCGTCAGGTCGACATTCTTGAGATTGTGCTCGCGGGCGCCGCGGATGGTGATGCTGCGCATGTTCGCGGCGGCCTGCTGCCGCTTCGCCTTGATGATCTCGTCCATAACAGGCAATTCCCCGACGCGTCAGGCGCGCACATCCGGGCGCGCATCGCCGGCCGGGCCGGGATCGAACGCCGATTGAATATGATCGGAACATAGGAAGAACGAGAGCGGATTTCCAGTGCTCCGCAGCAACGATCAACGGTTTGTTGGCGGAGGGGTTGCGAGGCAAGGCTGCAAATCGAACGGCCTGCGGAGGACACGCCTTCCGGTATCGGGCTCATGCGAGTGGACTGCCAATCGAGAGCGCATCAGGTCTGAGCGAGGTGCCAGCAAAAAGCCCGGCGCGAGGCCGGGCCAAGTTTGTCGGAATGAGGCAAGGCGGTCGCAGTTCTCAGTACTTGTCTTAGTACTTGGCGATGACAGGCCCGCCCCACTTGTAGTTGATGCGGGCGGTGACGACGTCGACGTCCTGGCTGATGCGATCGATGCGCGAAGTCACAGGAAGTGTCACAGCGGTGAAGCTGTTGCTGCTGGTCTCCATGAACAGATGGTCGTATTCGACCGCAAAGGACCAGTTTGGCGTGAAGCCATATTCCAGGCCAACGCCAACCGTACCGCCCCAGCGGGTTTCCTTGGCGTTATCGAATACGACATTGGTTCCCACAGTGTAGCCCTGATACTTGTCGCTCGTAACGGCAGCGCCGCCCTTCACGTAAAGAAGGGTGTTGTTCCAGGCGTAACCGATCTGGCCGGTGAACAGGCCGAAGGCCTCGATCTTGGACCGGTTGCCGGTCGTACCGAGTACGAGCTGGCTGACATTCGAGCCCTTGAAGTCTGCCCAGTTGCCCTGTGCTTCCAGACCGAACACCCAAGCGGCGCTCTGCCAGCGATAGCCGATCTGACCGCCAGCCGTGCCGCCGCTTGCGTCATGGCATCCCTCGCTGAAGGCCAGCGCGACACCGAGAACCTGGGTCGTGTCCCAGCATTTGCGGCTCGTTCCCCAACCGCCGTTGCCGCCGATATAGAAACCGGTCCAGTCATAGACGACGGCGATCATCGGAGGCGCCTTGGTGTAGGGCCGTGCAGCGAGATCGGCCGCAGAAGCGGACGTTGCCGAGCCGAGAACAACGAAGGCGGCGAATGCGAGCAGAATTTTCTTCATGGCATGCTCCCCTTGTGAGTGTTTCAACTCTAGCGCGATTCAGACGATCAGGCTGTATCTTCCTTGCAACGGAGAAAAACAAACGCAATAGTTGCGTGAAAATTCGCGAGATACAGTCGTGGGTAGCATTCAACCGCAGGTGATGGGTTAGCTCCTATCTCTCCGGAATCCGGGCTTCCAGCCAAACGAAAAAGGCCGGCGTTTCCGCCGGCCTTTCCGTAGTCACGAGCCTGAAATCAGGCGCGAAGCTCAGTACTTCGCAACAACCGGGCCACCCCAGTTGAAGCGGTAGTTCAGGCCAGCCTTGACGGTGTGCTCGTCGTTGCGGGACGACACGCCAGCCAGCGCGACCGGGGTCGTGAAGGTCGTCTTGCCGAAGTCGTAGTACTGGTACTCAACCTTGCCCGACCAGTTCTGGGTGAACAGGTATTCGAGGCCGGCGCCGACGGTGTAACCGTCATGCTTGGTGCCAGCTGCGAAGGCAACCGGAACGCCGGTGCCGGTCACGACCAGCGATTCGCTGTAGTCGGAGTAAGCGTAGCCGCCCTTCACGTAGAGCAGTGCCGGACCCCAGGTGTAACCGATCCGACCGGTGACCGAGCCGAGGCCCTTCTGGTTCAGGTTGTAGGTGAAGCCAGCCGGAACGAAAGCGACGTTGGTGTTGTTCGAACCAACCCAGCTGTACTGACCTTCGATGCCGAACACCCAGTTCGGAGCGAACTGGTAGTCATAGCCGATCTGCACACCGCCGAGGAAACGGCCATCCGAATTGTCGGTGGTGCCGCCGAAGCCGTTGCTGCCGTTGAACGCGCCGCCGATGTGGCCACCGATGTAGAAACCGGTCCAGTTGTAGATCGGGGCGGGAACATAGGCCGGAGCCTTGGTGTAGGGACGAGCGGCCAGGTCAGCGGCCATTGCCGGAACCGAAGCGCCCAGAGCGATCAGGGCAACGGTGCCCAACAGAAAGTTCTTCATGTGAATTCTCCCCTTGTCGCTTCGCGTCGGCGAAGCCCCATATTCTGGCGCAAAGGCCAAATGCAATTCAGTGATTGAAATATACGCAAGATTGCAAAAAAGTCCGTCACCCAAATAGCACACTCGACCTCGATGTTTGGTCGTTTCTAAGTTAATGAACCGTATACAGATTTTGCATGATGACGGGGCCCCGTTGGGTTCCAGTGCCGGGTTTCGGAAAGATAGCAACACAACCCTGGCAACTCAGTACCGCTCAATAGTTCATCAGCGGTCGTTCTTGAGAACAAAAATGGAACGTGCTATAAGGACGACCATCAAATAAGAGACCGTGGATAACCCGGTCGCGGGGGCCTGCGCGGAGCGCGGACCGTATAGGGTCCCATCATCAGCGGCGTTTGCGCGCAGGCCGGGGCCTGCGCCGGCGCCCGATCAGCAAATTCAGATTCGAGAGTAGGAGAGTGGCATGGCGGGTAGCGTCAACAAGGTGATTTTGGTCGGCAATCTCGGCAAGGATCCCGAGGTTCGCCGGATGCAGAACGGCAACCCGGTCGTCAACTTGACCGTCGCGACCTCGGATACCTGGCGCGACAAGGGCACCGGCGAGCGCAAGGAAAAGACTGAGTGGCATCGCGTCGTGATCTTCAGCGAAGGTCTCGCCAAGGTCGCCGAGCAGTATCTGAAGAAGGGCGCCAAGGTTTATATCGAAGGCGCGCTGCAGACCCGCAAATGGACCGATCCGCAGGGTGTCGAGAAATACTCCACCGAGATCGTGCTGCAGGGCTTCAATTCGACACTGACCATGCTCGACGGCAAGGGCGGCGGCGCGGGTGGTGGCGGCGGTTACGGCGGCGATGACATGGGCGACAGCTTCGGCGGCGGCCAGTCAAGCGCTCCGCCGCAGCGCCGCGTGGCCGCACCGGCAGGTGGCGGTGGTGGCCGCGGCAGCGACATGGATGACGACATCCCGTTCTGATCTGCTGTCAGAACGTCCTGAACTTCTGCATTGCGCGCTGTGAGCTGATTGCTCGCAGCGCGTTTTGCTTTTTGAGGGGGCGGTCAGCTGCGGCAACGTGGCGGACATATGATCTTTACAATGGAAAGATTTCTGCGATGGTGAGCTGACGCTGCCTCCTGAACGCGAGGGCCACCATGTCGCTTCAGCCGCTGCTTGATGCCGCCGCTCCAATCCCGCTGCATGCTTTTGCGGCCATGGTCGCATTCGTGCTCGGTGTCGTTCAATTGATCGCGCCCAAGGGCACGCTGCCACACAGGACGCTCGGCTGGATCTGGGTGATCCTGCTCGCCGCCGTTGCGATCAGCTCGTTTGGGATCCATGGCCATAGCTACCGGCTGTGGCGAGACTGGAGCCCGATCCACCTGCTGTCGATCATCGCGCCGGTGATGCTGGTGGTCGGAGTGGTCGCCGCACGCCGGCACCGCGTCAGGGCGCATGCCATCACCATGATTTCGATCTTCGCCGGCGCCCTGGTGATCGCCGGTGTGTTCACCCTCGTGCCCGGCCGGGTCATGCACACCGTTGTGTTCGGTCGCTAGATTGCCGCAAGACCGCCGCAGGATTTTCGCAAGATTCGCCGCGTTTGGGCTGGCTTATTCGAGGCCACTTCACAAGCCCTGTGTGGCTCCCGTAAGCATTTGAAAAATCAGCAGGAAAATAGGGCTTCGCACGTTGCCGGCGGGGTGGCTTGAAGGCGCGCGATGCGCTATATGATTCCCAGCAAAACCTGACCGGAAATCATCCTTGTCCGACACTGAAGACCAGAAGCCTGGGGAGCCACCAGCCCCCTCGGATATTCGTCCCGTATCCATCCTCGATGAGATGAAGCGTTCGTATCTCGATTACGCCATGAGCGTGATCGTGGCGCGTGCGCTGCCGGATGCGCGTGACGGCTTGAAGCCGGTGCATCGCCGCATTCTCTATGCGATGTATGAGAACGGCTTCGAGTGGAACAAGCCGTATCGCAAGTCGGCGCGAACCGTCGGCGACGTCATCGGTAAATATCATCCGCACGGCGACCAGTCGGTCTATGACGCCATGGTCCGCATGGCGCAGGACTTTTCGATGCGCGTGCCGCTGATCGACGGTCAGGGCAATTTCGGTTCGGTGGATGGCGATCAGGCCGCCGCGATGCGATACACTGAATCGCGCCTGACCAAGATCGCGCAGTCGCTGCTCGACGATCTCGACAAGGACACGGTCGACTATCAGGACAACTACGACGGCTCGTTCCGTGAGCCACGCGTGCTGCCGGCGAAGTTTCCGAATCTGCTGGTGAATGGCGGCGGCGGTATCGCCGTCGGCATGGCCACCAACATCCCGCCGCACAATCTCGGCGAAGTCATCGACGCCTGCGTCGCGCTGATCGATGATCCGTCACTCACCATTGACGATCTGAACAAGATCATCCCGGGTCCGGATTTCCCGACCGGTGGCATCATTCTCGGCCGCGCCGGTATTCGTACGGCCTATCACACCGGCCGCGGTTCCATCGTGATGCGCGGCAAGGTCTCGATCGAGCCGACGCGCAAGGATCGCGAAGCGATCATCGTCTCTGAAATCCCGTATCAGGTGAACAAGGCCACCATGGTCGAGCGCATCGCCGAACTGGTGCGCGACAAGAAGATCGAAGGCATTTCCGATCTGCGCGACGAATCCGACCGCGACGGTTTTCGCGTCGTCGTCGAATTGAAGCGGGACGCGGTGCCGGAGGTGGTGCTCAACCAGCTTTACAAGTTCACGCCGCTGCAGACCAATTTCGGCGCCAATATGGTGGCGCTCGACACCGGCCGTCCGTTGCTGATGAACCTGAAGGATCTGCTGACGATCTTCGTCGCGTTCCGCGAACAGGTCGTCACGCGCCGTACCAAGTTCCTGCTCAACAAGGCGCGCGATCGCGCGCATATCCTCGTCGGCCTCGCGATTGCAGTGGCGAATATCGACGAGGTCATCCGTGTCATTCGTACCTCGCCGGATCCCGCCACCGCACGTGACATCCTGATGGAGCGTCATTGGCCCGCGCAGGACGTGGCAACGATGATGATGCTAATCGACGATCCGCGTCATCGCCTTGAGGAAGACGGCACCGCGCGGCTGTCCTTCGAACAGGCCAAGGCCATTCTCGATCTGCGACTGGCTCGCTTGACAGCTCTGGGCCGCGAAGAAATCTCCGACGAGCTGGACAAGCTCGCCGTCGAGATTGCGGACTATCTGGAGATCCTGCGTTCGCGTGCGCGCGTCCAGGGCATCATCAAGGATGAGCTCGGTGCGGTGAAGTCGGAATTCGCAACGCCGCGCAAGACCGTCATCATGGAGCAAGAGGGCGAGGTCGAAGACGAAGACCTGATCCAGCGCGAAGACATGGTGGTGACGGTGTCGCATCATGGCTACGTCAAGCGCGTGCCGCTTTCGACCTATCGGGCGCAGCGCCGCGGCGGCAAGGGCCGCTCCGGCATGGCGACGCGCGATGAGGATTTCGTCTCGCGTCTGTTCGTGGCCTCGACCCATACGCCGGTGCTGTTCTTCTCGTCGCGCGGCCAGGTCTATAAGGAAAAGGTCTGGCGTCTGCCGATCGCGCCGCCAAACGGGCGCGGCAAGGCGATGATCAACATCCTGCCGCTGGAGCAGGGCGAACGCATCACCACGATCATGCCGCTGCCTGAGGACGAGGCGACGTGGCAAACCCTCGACGTGATGTTCGCGACCACCGGCGGCAATGTTCGCCGCAACAAGTTGTCGGACTTCGTCGATGTCAGGCGTTCGGGCATCATCGCGATGAAGCTCGATGAGGGCGAAGCGATCGTCGATGTGCAGATCGCCACCGAACATGACGACGTGCTGCTGACCGCTGCCGGCGGCCAGTGCATCCGTTTCCCGGTGACGGACGTCCGTGTGTTCCAGGGCCGCAGCTCGATGGGCGTTCGCGGTATCTCTCTGGCGGACGGCGACAAGCTCATCTCGCTCACCATCCTGCGCCACCTCGAGGCCAATTCCGACGAACGTGCGGCCTATCTGCGTCGTGCCAATGCGGTACGTCGCGGCGGCGCCGAGGAGCGCGCCGATGTCGCGGACGAAGCGGCGGCTGCCGTGGAGACCGAAGAGGCGACGGGAGCCATCGAACTCGGCGAGCAGCGCTATGTCGAGATGTCGGCCAGTGAGCAGTTCGTGCTGACCATCAGCGAGAACGGCTATGGCAAGCGGACCTCGTCGTTCGAGTATCGCACCACCGGCCGCGGCGGCAAGGGTATCGTTGCGATGTCGGTCAATGGCCGCAATGGCAAGCTGATCGCCTCATTCCCGGTCGAGGACAGCGACCAGATCATGCTGGTCACCGACAAGG
The DNA here is from genome assembly GCF_034044155.1 of Tardiphaga sp. 42S5. Classification (NCBI taxonomy): domain Bacteria; kingdom Pseudomonadati; phylum Pseudomonadota; class Alphaproteobacteria; order Hyphomicrobiales; family Nitrobacteraceae; genus Tardiphaga; species Tardiphaga sp. 42S5. The sequence goes on from NZ_CP139027.1 coordinate 3,894,261, forward strand.
GCCAGCTCATCCGCTGCCCGGTGGAAGGTATCCGCATTGCCGGCCGTTCGACCCAGGGCGTCATCGTGTTCAACACGGCTGACGACGAGCACGTCGTGTCGGTCGAGCATATCGGCGAGACGGGCGAGGGCGAAGAGGCCGAGAACGGCAATGGTGCGCCGGTGGCGGAGGGCTGAGGCTCTCCGCAGCGGCTGACACGTTGATAAAAAACCCGCGGTCATGCCGCGGGTTTTTCTTTTATGTATGTGATGTGCGGGTGGGTTGAGCGAAGCGAGAGCCCAACACCTCGCGTTTGCTCGGTCGAAAGAGGTTTTTCGGCGCTATGCGCCTGCGCTCTTCGGCACCGGCGTGTTGAGCAGCTGCTGCTCCCACAGATACGCAATGCCGCTGCCGCCGGCATGCTGCGTCATCACTTCCGTTAGCTTGGCGGCACTCTCAGTCCGCGCCCAGTCGCGCTGCCATTCGGCGGCCACTGCCAGCCAGGTCATCATGTTTGCGCCGGCCGCGATCATGCGCTGGATGGCGACCTGATGGGCCTCGACCGAAACGGCGCCCGAGGCATCGGTGACCACCGTTACGTCCCAGCCCTCGCCGAGGGCCTGGATCGTCGGCATCGCGACGCAGATCTCGGTCCACAGGCCCGCGATGATCAATTGCTTACGGCCCGTTGCCTTGACGGCATCCACCGCCTTCGGGTCTTCCCAGGTGTTGATGAAGGTCCGGTCGATCACCTCCTGGCCGGGGAACACGTCGGTGATCTGAGGGAATAAGAGACCGCCACGCTCGGCGAGCACCGAGGTCAGGATGGTGGGAACGCCGAACGCCTTGGCGGCCTTCGCCAGGCCCGCCGTATTGTTGATCACCATCTGCGGTTCGTGGCTGTTCACGTTCGCGAGCTGGTAGGGCTGGTGGTCGATCAGAACGAGGACCGATTCCTCGGGACGAAGGAGCGACGCAAGGCCATTACGAAAGGTCATGAATACATCCTCTGCTGCCGTTATGTGTGAGGTTGGTTTGCCGGGAGATATGCGACGACAGCGGCACTCCCTGGATGCGGTATTGCCGTTCTCATGCGCGATGGGGTAGTGCCCTCCCGTGCCAAGCTGTGTCGCGAAACGGGGAACGCTGAATGGACATCGAAGAGCTGCGGACATTCGTGGAAATGGCCGATGCGGGTGGCGTTTCACCCGCCGCGCGCCGGCTCGGCGTCTCCAAGTCGATCGTCAGTCGGCAGCTTGCTCGCATTGAAGCGGAACTTGGCGTGCAGCTTCTCGCACGAACCACGCGCGGCGCGGCGCTCACCGAAGCGGGAGTCGCGTTTCGCGACCATGCAGCGCGCGCTTGCGCCGAGATCGACGCGGCCAGGGAATTGCTCCTGCCTGATGGTGAGCTTTGCGGCCGCTTGCGCATTGCCGTGCCGCTTACTTTCGGCCCAACGCACTTGGCTCCCGTGCTTGCGGACATGGCGCGACGGCACCCGCAGCTCCACATCCATACCGTCTACAGTGATCGCTTCGTTGATCTCATCGCCGAAGGTTTCGATTGCGCGATCCGGATTGGCTATCTTCCGGACTCCAACCTGATCGCGCGACACGTCGGGCCCATCTATGGAAAATTGGTCGCGAGCCCGGACTATATCGCAGCGCATGGTTCCCCCGAGACGCCGGACGAACTCATTGCGCATCAGGCTCTCATGCAGGGCACAGAAGCCTGGCAATTCATGGATGGCGACAAGACAATCACGGTGCGCCCGCAAGGGCGCTTCAAAGCCGACAACGGCACGGCTCTCCGCGCCGCAGCATTGGCAGGACTCGGCATCGCCTGGCTCCCCGATGGCATCACCCATGACGATGTCGCCTCCGGCGCGCTTGTTCCGGTCATGACACGCCATCCGCCACCACCGGCAGGTGTCTATGTCATCCGCCCGCCAAGTCAGCATCCCCCTCGAAAGGTACGAGTCCTCACCGAAATGCTCATCGCGTGTTTCGCAGAGGCTCCGCGCCTTGCGGGCGTCGATCGCTAGAGCACGAACCGATCGGACGATCGTTGTAACGGCCGGCGTGGCCTCATCCGACATCGGCTCTCAAAACATTCCGTTGGGTTTTCCGCTTTCGCAGGGATCGTCTGGAGCACGTCCCAATGTTCGACGAGCTTGCCAGCCGGTGTCAGCCGGAAGATATCGATGGCGGCGTAATGAGACGCGAGGCCGTAAGGCCATTTAGAGAGATAGTCTGACGATCCTGCAGGGTGATACCAAGTGCGCGAACGGAAGCTTTCGATCACTCGCTTCTGGAAGTTAGGCTACACGCCGTATGCGATGGCAAGGACGGCCCATCATCATGCTGCTCAGCGAAGGCCAGATGAGCGATTACAAAGGCGCGGCTCTGATGATCGGTGCGCTGCCGCCTGCAAAGGAGTTGCTCGGCGACAAAGGCTACGACGCCGACTGGTTTCGCGGCTCTCGCCACGCGCGGCATTGCAGCGTGCATCCGTCAAGATCCAACCGCAAAAAGCCCATTGAGCATGATCGCGTGCTTTATCGACAACGCACAAGATCGAAAACATGCGATGCTTTCGTAGTTGTCGAGGAAATCCTCAATGGCCAGCTTGCTGAAAGAGGGGTGCGCGGTCGGGGAGTGGCGGGGCGGCCGGACTCGCTTCGACGATCGAACGCAGGTCGCGCAGCGTATCCGTGAAGCGGTCGAAGGCGGTGCCGAGACGAACATCCTTGCGGGCGACAAGCAGGGTGCTGACCCGTCCGACCGATGGCGGAAGGAAATGGCAGCTCAGCTCGTTCGCATGAATCGACTGCTCGACCACAGCCCTCGGTAGAAGCGTGATGCCGACACCAGCAGCAACGCAGCCGAGAATGCCATCGAGCGTTCCCAATTCCAGCCGCTCATAAGATCGCAGGCCGAGATCGGCCAAAACCTGCTCCAGCCGCTGGCGGTATGCACAGCCTTGCCGGAACATCAGCGCCGACAATCCTTCCGCGGACGACTGGATCATGTCCGTGATGGAGCCGAGCTCGCGCGGCGTGACCAGGACCAATTCCTCGTCGAACGCGAGGAAGGTTTGAAGCGCGGGATGATCGACTGGGGCCGCGACGAACGCGACATCGAGTTCACATGTCAGCACACTGTCGATAAGCTGCGCGGTGGGCGCCGTTTTCAGGTGCAGCTTCACATTCGGACAGGCGCGATGATAGGCGGCCAACACGGTTGGCAGCCGTACCGCGGCTGTGGTCTCCATTGAGCCGATCATCAACTGGCCTCTCGGCACCCCGTCGTCCCGCGCGGCAGTTTTGGCCTCGCGTGACAAGGCCAGAATGCGCTCCGCATGAGGCAACAGGCGCTGTCCGGCTTCCGTCAGGATCATCCCGCGGCTGTGACGGGCAAACAGCGGGACCCCGATCTCCTCTTCAAGGTTCTTGATGCGTGTCGTGACATTCGACTGAACCGTGTTCAGTTCGCGAACCGCGGCAGTGATGCCCTTGGTCCGTGCAACCGCCAGGAATGTGCGCAGGTCGGAAATATCCACTGCTAGCGTTCTCCAATTCAGAACGCATATATCGCAACAATGCATTTTTACAAAACGGAGGGCTGCTCTAGGGTCTTTCTCGATGTCGAGCCGTAGCGCTGCGCAATGGGGCGCGACGACAGAGGGACCGATATCGATCGATGCGGCTATTTTTTAATCAGACGTCGCCCTACGCCCGCAAGGTCCGGATCGCCATTCATGAGCTCGGACTCAGGGACGCGGTTGAATTCATCGAAGTTGATCCCTGGCGCGAGCCGCATGACCTCACCGAGGTCAATCCGCTGTCCAAGGTGCCGGCGCTCGTGCTCGCAGATGGTTCGGTGGTGACCGAGAGCGACACGATCATCCAGGCCTTGCACAGCCTGACAGCGGGCTTGCAGCCCATTCCGGATCATGAACCTGAACGACGTCTGAGCCTTGCCCGCGTCGCGCTCTGTCAGGGCCTGATCGATGCAAGCTTCATCTGTGTGGTCGAGGCACGCAGGCCGCCGGAACTGCGCTGGGCCGATTGGATCACGCGTCAGGAGCGAGTGATTGCGCGGACGCTGTCGTCAATTGAAGCCCGTTTCGCGCTTGATGACCGGCGCTTCGACATCGGTGATATCGGGCTCGCCAGCGGACTTGGCTATCTCGATTTTCGCAACGCGCACCTGTCCTGGCGCTCCGGACGGCCGCGGCTTGCCGAATGGTTCGAACGCGCGGAGCTTCGGCCATCCATGATCGCGACACGGCCATGCTGAATTTCGAGCCCGCAACAGTGTTTGGCAGCCGCCATCTCGCCGATCTTTTCAGTACCGCGGCGATGCGCGCGATTTTCAATGAACGCAATTCGCTGGCGTCGATGCTCCTCGTTGAGGTGGCATTGGCGAAAGTTCAGGGCCAGCTCGGTGTGATTCCCGCCGAGGCGGCGACGGCGATCGCCGCCGCGGCACGCGTCGAATTGCTCAATCTCGACGAGCTGGCCGCAGGCACGTTGCGCGCCGGTCTGCCGATTGTGAATCTCGTCGAGCAACTGATCCGGCTCACCGGAAAACCTCACGGCGAATTCGTTCATTGGGGTGCCACCAGTCAAGACATCATGGACACCGCGCTGGTGATCCAGATACGCGACGCGCTCGAACTCGTCGAACACGATCTGGACAGCTTGATCTCGGTGCTTGCGACTCTCGCCCGCACCCATCGCGATACGCCGATGGTCGGTCGGACCAAACTTCAGCACGCGATTCCGATCACCTTCGGCTTCAAGGTGTCGATCTGGCTGTCAGGTCTGTTGCGCCACCAGCAGCGGCTCGCAGAACTCAAGCCAAGGGTGCTACAGGTTCAGTTCGGCGGCGCGGTGGGCACTTTTGCGTCACTTGGCGACGATGGCGATCGCGTGCGTGCCGCGCTGGCCCATGAACTCGGGCTCGGCGAGCCGTTGATGGCATGGCATGTCGCGCGCGACTCGCTTGCCGAGACGGTTTGCTTTCTTGGGCTGATCTCAGCGACCCTGAGCAAGATCGCAACGGACGTTGCGCTGATGGCGCAGACGGAAGTTGGCGAGGTGCTGGAGCCGGGCGGGCAGGGACATGGCGCCTCCAGCACGATGCCGCACAAGCGAAATCCGATCATCTGCGAGCAGCTCCTCAGCACCGGATTGTCGCTGCGCCGGCTCGCAAGCGCCATGCTGGACGCTTCGGTCCATGACCACGAACGGGCGACCGGGCCGTGGCAGGCCGAATGGCTGCTGCTGCCCGAAGCATTCCTGCTGATCTCCCGGGCCATGGACAACGCCGTGCGGCTCTGCACCGGGCTCGTCGTCAGACCTGATGCGATGCAGGCAAATCTCGCACGCACACAGGGACTCATCGCGGCCGAGGCCGTCATGATGGCGCTCGCGCCATCGGCCGGGCGCCATCATGCGCACGAAATGGTCGGGGCGGCGTGTACGCATGCCATCGCTTCGGGCCTCACATTGGCCCAGAGCCTTTCGCGCGATCCGGCCGTGACCGCCCTTATTGGGCTGCACGAGGTCGAGGCGGCTGCAGATCCTGCGCGCTACACTGGCCTGGCCGGCCGTGAGGTCGATCGCGTTCTTGCCGCATGTCCCGATCGACCGATTGGCGGGACGCAATAGGCCACGCCACTTTCACATGGAGCGGACCAGATGACTTTGAAATTGATGCGCCCGGCCATCGTCGCAGCCGCAATGCTGACCATGCTGAATGCGGCGCAGGCCGAGACGTCGTTTCCGTCCCGGCCGATCACGTTAGTCGTCCCGTTCGCTGCTGGCGGTCCGAATGACGTGATGAGCCGGATCGTGTCCGAACACATGTCGCGCAAGCTCGGCCAGCCGATCATTGTCGAGAATGTCCCCGGCGCTGGCGGCACGACCGGCTCGACGCGCGTCGCGAAAAGCGCTCCCGATGGTTACACGCTGGTCAGCGGCCACGTCGGCACGCATGCGGCGTCGGTCGCGCTGTATCCGAATCTTCGTTACGATCCGCTGACTGATTTCGCGCCGATTGGCCTGGTCGCGGAAACGCCGATCCTCGTCGTCGCCCGCCGCGATCTCGTTGCCGACAACATGGCGTCGTTCGTCGCGGCCGCCAAGGCGCGCGGCCCTGATCTCACGCTGGCCCATGCGGGTGTCGGTTCGATCAGCCATATCAGTTGCCTGCTGCTCACCGCCGTGATCGGGTTCAAGCCGGTGGAGGTGCCCTATCGCGGCTCGGCACTGGCGATGACTGACCTGATCGCGGGACGCAGTGACTTCAGCTGCGCTTTGCTCGGCGACGTGCTTCCCTTCCTCGGGGACAACAATCTGCGTTTTCTGACCGTCTCGGCGCCCGCACGCGTTCCGCAATTGCCGGATACGCCAACGGCGAAAGAGGTCGCGCTTCCGCAGTTCGTCGCGTCGAGCTGGTTCGCATTCTACCTGCCGAAAGGCGTGCCCGACGCCGTTCGCGACCGGTTCACCGATGCGCTTCGCGTCGCGCTCGACGACGATAGCGTGCGGAAAAGGCTCGAACTGGCAGGGTTGATTCTGCCGCCGCCGGAACAGCGTGGCCCGGAGCCGCTCAAGCGCCGGATGATCGAAGAGATTGCGCGCTGGCAGGACATCGTCAAAACCGCGAAGGTTCAACTGGATCAGTAGGTGAGGTCGATATCTGCCCCACCTTGGTATCCGTGAAGGATCGAGCCAATCGAGTAGTTGCCTCAGTCACTGATCCGCTGTTGCTTGATGTTAGCGGGTGGCATCCTCGATAGTGCTGAAGGCCGAGAACGGCAATGGTGCGCAGGGACCGGCCGAGGCTTAAGTCGCGCGCGGCTTAAATCTCGATTTCGGTGCCGAACTCGACGACCTGTCTGGTCGGCACGTCGAAGAAAGCCGCGGAGCGTTCGGCGTTACGCTGCAGGAACGCGAATACGGTTTCGCGCCACACCGCCATGCCGGCGACCTTGTCGCTGGGGATGATGGTCTCGCGGCCGATATAATAGGTGATATCGGCGAGGTCGATGCCGGGTAATTTGCCCTGTTCGCAAGCCAGACTCAGTCCGTCGGAAATCGTCGGATATTGCATGAAGCCGTAATGCAAAATGACGCGCGTGATCCCTTCGATCACTTCGATGATCTCGGCGCGATCGGCATCCGGGACGCGCGGCACTTCGGAGATCTGCACGGTCACCAGAATGACGCGCTGATGCAGAACGTGGTTGTGCTTAACGAATTGCGTCAGCGCCAGCGGCACGCCGTTCGGCGTGGATGCCAGGAACGCCGCGGTGCCATTGAGCCGCGCATGGCAGCGACTGACGGCTGTCTCGATCAGGTCTTCTTCAGGCTGACGCAGTTTGGCCCGGGCGCTTTCGACGAGTTTGACGCCGCTGCGCCATGTCAGCATCAGGAACGCCACAGCGGCCGCCAAGAATAGCGGAAACCAGCCGCCTTCGAACAGCTTCGTGGAATTGGCGGCGAAGAAGATGCAATCGATGATGAAGAAGAAGCCGTTCACCGTCACGACGAGAAGCGGCGGATAGCCCCATTGCAGAGCGACCAATGCCGCGAGCAGCGTGGTGATCGCCATCAGCAGCGATACGGCGATGCCATAGGCGCCTGCCAGCGCGTCCGACGTGCCGAAGCTGAGCACGGCGGCCAGCGTCGCCGCCGCCAGCAGCCAGTTCACCAGCGGCACATAGATCTGGCCCATGGCGTGGCTGGTAGTGTGCCGGATCTGCATCCGCGGCAGGAAGCCGAGCTGGATCGATTGCTGCGTCAGCGAGAACACACCGGAAATGATAGCCTGCGAGGCGATCACCGTCGCGACGGTCGCAAAGGCCACCAGCGGGTAGTGCAGCCAGTCCGGCGCCAGTTGATAGAACGGGTTGTTGATGGCGGTAGGGTCGGCGATCAGCAGTCCCGCCTGGCCGAAATAGTTCAGCACCAGCGCCGGCAGGGCGATGGCAAACCAGGCGAGCCGGATCGGCATCCGGCCGAAATGGCCCATATCGGCATACATCGCTTCGCCGCCGGTCACGGCTAGGAAGGCGGCGCCGAGAATGGCAAAGCTGATGTGGAAGTCCTGGTGGATCAGGAATTCGAAGGCATAGAGCGGACTGACGGCAGCGAGCACGCCGGGCGATTGCACGATGCCATGGATGCCGAGCAGCGCGAGCACGGCAAACCAGCCCAGCATCACTGGCCCGAAGATGCCGCCGATGAAACCGGTGCCCTTGCTCTGCATCAGAAACAGCCCGATCAGAATGATGACGGTGAGCGGCACCACGGCTGGCGCCAGCGACGGTGCATCGACCTTGAGGCCTTCAATGGCTGATAGGACCGAGATCGCCGGCGTGATGGCGCCATCGCCATAGAGCAGGGCGGCGCCGACGAGGCCGACGATCAGCAAATGTATGCGCCAAGTGCCCGGCTCTGCGTTGCGCGCGTGGAGCAGTGCCAACAGCGCGACGATGCCGCCTTCGCCGCGATTGTCGGCGCGCAGAATCAGAAGCGCGTATTTCAGGGAGATAATGAGGATCAACGCCCAGAGGATCAGCGACACCACGCCGAGCGTTGCTTCGGACGTGAGAGGCCCGCCATGGGCGGCTGCCTTCACGGCTTCCTTGAGTGCATAAAGGGGGCTGGTGCCGATATCACCATAGACGACGCCGAGCGCGCCGATCGTTGCCGTGAGAGGAAGTCCGCCAGAGTGGCCTGGCGATGCGGCTGGGATGGCGGTCACTGGCAGCCCTCACGGGACTCGCGCTTTCACGATCGCGCTTGACCAGCAGTCTGCGACGTTGCGTCGCGAATTGCTATGAAATTAGTTGAAGTAGCTGTCGCGAGAATTTCATTGAACTATGCATCGCGCGCGGTGGGGGAGTGTAGTTCGATTGCCCGAATTAAGTATCAATACACCCCGGCTCTGACCGGGGTGCGGTATCCTTTGCCGCTTAGCGACGCTCGGTGGTCACGAGGCGGACTTCGCGGACAGTGATCGTCTTGCTGGCTGCGTTACGCAGACAGGAGGCCTCGAAGTTCGGCCAGGCCTGCTCGGAGCAGTTGCGACCTACCGTGTGGATGTCCAGGCGGTCGGCCTTGGCGAGGGCCACCGGCACCGACGCCTCGACCTTCGGAGCGAAGCCCGGCAGAACGGTGAGGGCGGCCGCGATGAAAGCTGCGACGGCAACTGCTGAGAGAGTCTTGATCATGACGGTCCCCTGTCATTCGGGCCGTTTTGGCCCGGTTTGTTTGTCGCTTCCTGTGCTTGCCTGATTAATCAGACCCGGTTTCAGGAAGTTGTCGTGTCCGGGCAAAGTGGTTTCATCCGGCCCGGTTTGTGTTTCGTCCGTACGCGCATGACGACACATGAGGCTCGAAAGTCCAATGTTTTCAATATCGTTGCTGCGTACCCAGTAGACGCCCTGACCGGCCTCCCGGTTCGAACCCGGAGCAAAAATAAACACCGGCCATTCGACCCCGGTGGGCGGAACCAAGTTGGCTTGCGGCTCGAACGGGGGCGGGGTAGGAGGGGGAATGCCCCGTATCGCGCTTTATCCCGGTTCATTCGATCCCGTCACCAATGGCCATCTCGATGTGGTCCGCCATGCCGTTGGCCTGTGCGACAAGCTCATCGTCGCTATCGGCGTCCACCCTGGCAAGAAGCCGCTGTTCTCGACGGACGAGCGGCTGGAGATGGTGAAGCAGGTGTTCGGACCGCTGGCCTCAGCCGCCGGCTGCGAATTCGACTGCACGACCTATGACAATCTCACCACCACGCTGGCGCAACAGGTTGGTGCGAGCATCATGATCCGCGGGCTGCGCGACGGCACCGATCTCGATTATGAGATGCAGATCGTTGGCATGAACGAGACCATGGCGCCGGATGTGCAGACGGTATTTCTTCCGGCCTCGGTGAGTGTCCGCCCGATCACCGCCACACTGGTCCGGCAAATCGCCGCCATGGGCGGCGATGTTTCGGCTTTCGTCCCGGACGCGGTTGCCAAGAGCCTCAAGTCCAAATTCGCCGCTTAATCAAACGCCGGCTGACCGGCTTTCTCTGATCCGGAGTTTCCATGATCCGCATAGTCGCACTTGCTGCCGCGCTGATATTCGCGGCTCCCGCTTTCGCGCAGGCTCCGGCAGCCCTTCCGGCTGGCCTCGACAAGGCCAATTCGGTCGTGATCGACACGACCAAGGGCCGGATCATCATCAAGCTGCGCACCGATATCGCCCCGCAGCACGCCGAGCGCATCAAGCTGCTCGCCCGCGAAGGCTACTACAACAACGTACCGTTCCACCGCGTGATGGACGGCTTCATGGCGCAGACCGGCGACGGCAAGAACTTCAACGGTACCGGCGGATCGAAGTATCCGAACCTGAAGGCCGAATTCTCGCAGGTGCCGTACAAGCGCGGCGTCGTCGGCATGGCGCGAGCCGGCGATCCGGATTCAGCCAATTCGCAGTTCTTCATCATGTTCGCTGAAGGCTCATCCCTGAACGGCAAATACACCGTGGTTGGCGACGTCGTCGCCGGCATGGACGTGGTGGACAAGCTCAAGAAGGCGCCTCCCGGCTCGGCCAGTGGTGCCGTGACCGACCCTGACAAGATGGTCAAGGTTCAGGTCGCTTCCGACATCAAGTGAGCATCATGATGCCGCGATGCAGGGTCATTGCTCTGCTCGCGGCATTATTACTGTCTGGCGTCCTTCAGGCGCATCCGGCATCGGCTCAGTCTGAAGCCGTGAGCACGCTGGAGGGCATGTTCGGAAGGCTGAAAGCTTGCTGGCATCCGCCCGCCTTGCCGCGAGGTCATCCGGGCATGGAGATCACGGTACTGTTCAGCTTCAAGCGATCCGGTGAACTTCTCGGAAGGCCGCGAATTACCTTCGAGACGCCGGATGCCTCCGAGGCCGACAGCGTTGCTTACCGAACGGCTGTGATGGAGACATTGCAACATTGCACGCCGATGCCATTTACCGGGGGCCTGGGCGACGCGGTCGCTGGACGCCCCTTCCGAGTGCGGTTTGACGACCGCCGAAACCAACCCAAACCAGTAGAGAGACGAGCATGGCTGTTACCGAGAATACTTTGATCCTTGAAACCACCCAGGGTCCCGTCACCATCGAGATGCGCCCGGATCTGGCACCGGGCCATGTCGCCCGTATCAAGGAGCTCGTGCGCGAAGGCTTCTACGACGGTATCGTCTTCCACCGTGTCATCGACGGCTTCATGGCGCAGACCGGCTGCCCGCAGGGCACCGGCACCGGCGGTTCGGGCAAGAAGCTCAAGGCCGAATTCAATAACGAGCCGCATGTGCGCGGCACGCTGTCGATGGCCCGCGCGGCCAGCCCGGATTCCGGCGACAGCCAGTTCTTCATCTGCTTCGACGACGCGTCGTTCCTCAACAAGCAGTACACTGTCTGGGGCAAGGTCACCGAAGGCATGGAGAACGTCGACAAGATCAAGCGCGGCGAGCCGGTGCAGAACCCGGACAAGATCGTCAAGGCGCATATGGCTGCCGACGCGGCTGCCTAAGTTAAGCTCCTCCCTCACGTTCGTCATGCCCGGGCAGCGCGAAGCGAACTTCGCTAGTTGTCCCGGGCATCCACGTTTTATAGGCATCAACACCAAGGCGTGGATGGCCGGGATAAGCCCGGCCATGACGGAGTGGGAATAACTACAAACCCATGCGTACCGATATCTTCGATTTTGAACTTCCGGCCGAGAACATCGCGCTGCGGCCTGCCAGCCCGCGCGACGCCGCGCGGCTACTTGTCGTTCAGCCGGGTATCGGCGTGCAGGATCATGTCGTATCGGATCTGCCGACCTGGCTGAAGCCCGGCGATCAGCTGGTCGTCAACGACACCAGGGTTATCTCGGCGCAACTCACGGGCCGCCGCATTGGCCGCGAGACCGAACCGAAGATCGATGCGACGCTGATCAAGCGCCTCGACGGTTCGCGCTGGCAGGCGCTGGTGCGCCCCGCAAAGAAGCTGACCGAAGGCGACACGGTGCGCTTCGGCCATGAAGGCCGCGTCTGCCTGCTTGGACATCTCGACGCCCAGGTCGAGCACAAGGGCGACGCCGGCGAGATCATCTTCTCTTTCTCGTTTCACGGCCCGGCGCTGGATCAGGCGATTGCCGAACTCGGCGCGCCGCCGCTGCCGCCTTACATCGCCGGAAAACGCGCTCCGGACGAGCGTGACACGGCCGATTATCAAACCATGTTCGCCGCCAATGACGGCGCCGTCGCCGCACCGACGGCGGGACTGCATTTCACGCCGGCACTGGAAGCCGCTCTGAAGGCGCGCGGCGTCGGCCTGCATCGCATCACGCTGCATGTCGGAGCAGGGACGTTCCTGCCGGTGAAGGTCGACGACACCGCAGAGCACAAGATGCATTCCGAGTGGGGTACGATCTCGCGCGCCACGGCGGATGCATTGAACACAGCGCATGCGGCTGGCGGACGCGTCGTCGCTGTCGGTACGACCTCGATGCGCCTGCTGGAAAGCGCGACGTCCGAGGACGGCGTTATTCATCCGTTCGCCGACGAGACTGCGATCTTCATCACGCCCGGCTATCGCTTCCGCGCGGTCGATATCATGCTCACCAATTTCCACCTGCCGCGTTCGACGCTGTTCATGCTGGTCTCTGCCTTTGCCGGCATGGATACGATGAAGCAAGCCTATGCCCATGCTATCGCAACCGGCTATCGTTTCTATTCATACGGCGACGCCAGTCTGCTGTTTCGGGACACAAGCAATCAATGACCGTCGCCAATCATTTCGAACTGCTGCGCACGGACGGCACGGCACGCAGGGGCCTGCTGACAACGCCGCATGGCGTGGTGCGCACACCTGCCTTCATGCCGGTCGGTACCCTCGGTGCGATGAAGAGCTTGCACTGGCGCGACGTGCGCGATGCCGGCGCCGATATCGTGCTGGGCAATACCTACCACCTGATGCTGCGTCCCGGCGCCGAACGCGTCGCGTCGTTCGGCGGTCTGCAGAAATTCACCACCTGGAACGGGCCGATGCTGACCGATTCCGGCGGCTTCCAGGTGATGTCCCTGGCGCAGCTCCGCAAGGTGACTGAGCAGGGCGTCACGTTCCGTTCGCATATCGATGGCGCGAAGTTCGAGTTGACGCCGGAACGGGCCATTGAGATCCAGCGGCTGCTGAATTCGGACATCGCGATGCAGCTCGACGAATGCGTGCGGCTGCCCGCCGAACACGCCGACATCGACCGCGCCATGCAGCTGTCGCTGCGCTGGGCCGAACGCTGCAAGCGCGCCTTCGAGACGGCGCCTGACGGTTACATGCTGTTCGGCATCGCGCAGGGGGGCGATGTGCCGGAACTGCGCCGCGCCAGCGCACAGGGGCTGATCGATATCGGCTTTCATGGGTACGCGATCGGCGGCCTCGCCGTCGGCGAGCCGCAGGCCGTGATGCTGGCGATGATCGAGGAGGTGGTTCCGATCCTCCCCTTGGATCGGCCGCGCTATCTGATGGGCGTTGGCACGCCCGACGATATGCTGGAAGCGGTGGCGCGCGGCGTCGACATGTTCGACTGCGTGATGCCGACCCGTAACGGCCGCCACGGCATGGCCTTCACACGCTACGGCCAGATCAATATGCGCAATGCGCGGCATCAGGACGATCCACGTCCGCTGGATGAAGAGAGCACCTGGCCGGCCGCGCGAGACTATTCGCGCGCCTATCTGCATCACCTCGTGCGCTCCGGCGAAACGCTGGGCGCGATGCTGCTGTCGGAAATCAACATCGCCTATTACCAGAGCCTGATGCAGGGCATCCGCGCAGCCATCGAGGCCGGAACGTTCGAAGAGTTTCGGGCGCGCACGCGCGAGGGCTGGGCACGCGGCGACATTCCGCCGCGGTAACCGCTCGTCGCGTGTGGAGAAAACACTAACCTGTCCATCACCCTGTCAGGTTCATCGATCGTTTGTCTCGCGGTAACCGGCCGCAAGCATTTCCATGGCCTTGTATTGCCGGAAAAACCTGCGGCTGGGCCGGGCTGGAAATCCTGCCCACCGCTCTCCCGCAGGCACGTCGCGCGTGACGCCGCTTGCACCGGCTATCTGTGCGCCGTCGCCGATCGTCAGATGAGGAGCAATTCCAGTCTGGCCGCCTATTGCAACAAAACTCCCGAGAGTTGCGGACCCGGCAATTCCGACTTGCGCGGCGATGAGGCAGTGCCTGCCAATCGTCACGTTGTGGGCGACTTGTACGAGGTTATCGAGCTTCGTGCCTTCGCCGATAAACGTGTTACGGGTCGACCCGCGATCGATGGTCGTGTTTGCGCCTATTTCGACGCAGTCCTCAATAATGACGCCTCCGACCTGGAGAATTTTGATATGTCCGCCTTTGTCGGGCACGAATCCGAAGCCGTCCTGCCCGATCGATACGCCTGGATGGACAATGACGTGATTGCCGACAGTTGCGTGCGCAATGATAGCGCCGGCGCCAACCGAGCTATGGCTCCCGATGGTGACGTCCGGGCCGATCACGACGTTTGACCCGATATAAGTGCGTTCACCGATCCTGGCCCGGGGACCGATTACTGCGCCGGGATCGATGGTAGCCCCGGCATCGATGATGGCCGAAGCATGAATCGTGGCGTTTGGAGAAATGCCGTCGGTCTCGAAAAGTGACCCCGGGATAGCTGCCCCTGGATAGAGCAAGGCGAGGATTCGCGAGTAAATCAAATACGGCTGAGGTGTCACAAAAGAGTAGGTCTCCTTTGGAACGGATGCGCTGAAGCGCGGGGAGACGAGACAAGCGCCTGCATTCGTCTGCCTCAAAGCCTCGAGATACTTGTGATTGTCCATATAGCTAAGCTCGCCGCGACGCGCTGTCTCTAGCGCTGCTCCAGCCGAAATGAGGAAATCTTTTGTAACAAAAAGTAAGCCCGCGATGCCCGCGACCTCACTTGCAGTGATCGTGCGCTTAGGCACGAAGAAGGGAATTTGACCGGTCATGACCGACTCCAGTGCGGGTATCCCCTCGACCCGAGAGACGGCTTCTCCGCTGTAGACCCGACAGCTGGTTAGCACGGCTTGGGAACATCAGAAATGGCGAAGGTGTGACTGCGGCGTGGTCGTTACTTGGTGCACGCGTGACGGTGCAAATCGTTTGCGCAGATTGCTGACCTTGACGCGTGCCGATGCCGCGCCGACGCGGACGCCGGTCGAGACGATATGCTGAGCCTCCGCGCGAGCGGCTGCTTTTGTTTGGAGCGTCAATGACGCATGGGCGATACTGGCAGCGTTCGCCTTACTGGGCGTATTGGTTGTGCCATTTGCGTGGAAGGCAGTCCTCGAAGGGCAAGCAGAGGCACGGTGAATGTGATAGTCACAATCGGCGTCTCCCTCGGATCGCGGAGCAATCCAAGATCAGTTCACGCCGGTCCGCGCGAACAGTGCTAGCTAGTTGCAGACCGTCCGGCGAAAGGCGTGCTGGGTTACGAAACCATAGCCGCAGGTATCGCAGGTCCAGAGATAGCTGACGACGTCGTCGGTAAGAAAGGCCGACGCCTCGGCAGCAATCATCGAGTCCGCACAAACCGGGCAGGTCGGAAGATCGCTGCCACGCGGCGCGGGATGGGACGTTTTGGTCGTACGGACTTCAGCTGATGCTGACATCGTGACCTCCTTCGTCGTCTCATCGGACATGACACGATCCTAATCCGATTTGTTTGACCGTGTCGCAACACAAATGCGTTGCTTTGAAGTTTTTTAAGTCAGCGCATGTTTGCGCCGCAGCGCGGTCACCTTTGTGCGATGCCACGTGCGTCACGAGGAATGCGCCTGTTACGATGAATGACATTTGTAAAATTTGCCGACATTGCCGGTCGTGCAGCAGAGGCGAGTAGCTGTCACATCGTGCCCTTGTGCGGACGCATCTTCTTCGACACCGTGGAAGCGATTGTGCAGCCGCTCAGCGGGCGCTATCTCTCGATGGCAATGTTGGAAGGAATCTGACCGAGATGGCACAGCCCCCGCGACGCCCGCGCACGCTCCAGGATGCCCGCACCGAGGCGGAGGCGGCGTTCAAGAAGACCACCACCAAACCGGTCGAGGCACCGGTCGCCAAGGCAGCCGTTCCCGGTGTGCGCGAACTGGTGTCGCTGCGGATCGATCAGGACGTGCTGGAATATTTTCAGCAGGACGGGCCGGGCTGGCAGGACCGCATGAACGACGCGCTGCGCAAGGCGGCAGGCAAGTAGGCTGCCGCTTTAGGTAGCGGGCCTAGGGCCGATCGACATTCATTGGTTCCAGATTATTGCTGCGGCGAGGTGGATGAAGCCAGCAAAGTGCGAGGTTCGTCTGTCATAGCGTGTGGCGAAGCGCCGGAAGTGTTTGAGTCGGCAGAAGCAGCGCTCGATCCGATTGCGCTGCTTGTAGACGTTGATGTCGTGCGGAATGATGACCTTGCGGGTTCGGTTGGACGGGATGACCGCTGTTGCCCCCATATCGGCGATGATCGCGCGCAGCGCGTTGCTGTCATAGGCCTTGTCGGCAAGCACGGCTTCGCCGGTCTGGCCCTGGAGCAAGGCAGGCGCCTGGGTGACGTCGCCAGCCTGTCCGGCTGTGATGATGAAGCGGAGCGGGCGACCAAGTGTATCGGCCAGCATATGGATCTTCGTGGTCAGTCCACCTCGGGAACGCCCCAGCGCCTGATCTTTAGCCCCCCTTTTCCGCCCGCAGCCTGCTGGTGAGCGCGAACGATGGTGCTGTCGATCATCAGATACTGATTATCCCGGTCTGCCGTCAGGGCTGTGAACACGCGTTCCCAGACCCCGGCATGGCACCAGCGGCTGAACCGCCGATGTACCGTCTTCCACTTGCCGTACCGTTCCGGCAGGTCGCACCAATGCGCACCCGAGCGCAGAACCCACAAACAGCCGTTCACGAATAGGCGGTTATCAGTCGCTGTGCGTCCTGCGTCGCCAGCCTTGCCCGGCAGCAGCGGAGAAATCTTCACCCACTGCGCCTCATTCAATTCGTAGCGCTTCGCCCCCATCACTTGCTCCGTGCAAATCATGGAGCCCTATGAATCAGCGATTGAACCTCTTGGGAATCCTGAATGTCGATCGGCTCTAGCGGTTGAGGAAGCCGCCAACCACACCGCCGATGAACCGGCCGGGACCGGCGGGATCGATGGCCGGGGCGGGGGCGGGCGCAGCCTGGCGCCGGACCACGGGCGCTTCCTCATAGGTCTGCTGTTGTACCTGGCGGCGCACCGGCTTCGGTGCGGGTGCCGGTTCCTCCTTCAGCGCGACGACCTCGGTGAGCAGTGCGGCATGCTGCACCTTGTTGAGATAGCCCGACGTCGGGTAACCGCGTGCCGCCTGCCAGCGCGTGATCACGCCACGGGTCCCGGCATCGAAGCTGCCGGTCGCCTGGGTGTCGAAGCCAAGGCCATTGAGGCGGCGCTGCACGTCGCGGCGCTTGACCTTGTCGAGGCCGATCTTGTCCTCGGTGAGCTGGTTGGCTTCCTCGGTAAACACGGCCTTGTCGACGCCCGGCGAAGCGGTACGCGGCGCGGTGGCGGCTTCCTGTAGCGCGGCGATACGGGCGAGGGCGAGCGGCTTGAACTGGCCGTTCGGATACATGGAGATGTAGGCGTTCAGTTCCTCCGGCCGGTTGGAGTCCTTGATCGAGCGCCAGAACTCAAGCTCGACATCGGAGCCGGCGGTGGCGGCCGCGGGCATGGTGGCGGTGGGGCTGGCCGCGGCAACGGCGACCTGCGCCTGCACGTCCGGATTGAGATAGACTGCGCCGATCAGATTGGTGTGGCCCCAGGGCAGCTGGCCTTTGTTGGTTTCGTCCTGCACCTGTGCGCGCACTTTCGTCATCGCCTGCTGGATCTCGGCGCCGGGCGTGGTGATGTTGTTGAGCAGCGCGCGGGTAAACGGGCTGTTGCTTCCGCTCTTGCCGTCGAGGGCGGTCTGGCCGGGGCTGGTGGCAAATGCGATCAGCGTGCCTTCGCCGGATTTCATCTCCGCAAGGCCGGACGACACCGCGACGCTGCGCGTGGCAGATCCGCTGGAGCGGATCTTGGCGGCAAACGGATTGTCGCGGCAGGCATCGAGGAATACCAGCTTCACCTTGGCATCGCCCATGGTCTGGTCGAGGGTGGTCTCGACATTGATGGCTGCGCCGAGCTTGACGTCCATCTCCGACTTCAGATTGGCATCGATCGGCAAAAGGTAGTTGATGTTGTTCACCGAGATACCGTGGCCGGCATAGAAGAACACCGCGACATCGGCGCCCTGCGCCTTGCGGCCGAAGTCGAGCAGCTTTTCGGTCATGCCGTCGCGCGTCAGGTTCGATCCTTCGATGACGTCGAAGCCGACATTGCGTAGCGCGCTGGCCATGGCCTTCGCGTCGATCGGCGGGTTCGGCAACGGATCGACATTCTTGTAGCTGCCATTGCCAACGACGAAAGCGACGCGCTTGTCGGCAAGCGCTACATCCGCGCTGAACAGGATGGACAGCGCAGACAGGGCAAAAGCGAAATGGCGCACGATACGATCTCCCCCACGAATCCGGTCATTCGACCCTAGACACATTGGGAAAAGTACCAATTGCGGGCGTGCGCCAAAATGTCGAGACACGCACTCGGAGAATAAAATCGAAAAAGGGGAACCCGGTGCGTCAGGCAGTCGCACGGATAGGCGGTCGATCGGTACTGAGCAGGTTCAGCGTGTTGCCGGCGAGGATCAGCGCCGCGCCCAGTAGCGTGAACATGTCGAGCCGTTCAGAATATAGTAACCATCCGATAGTGGCACTGAGTGGTACACGCAGGAAGTCCATCGGCACGACCACCGTCGCATCGGCGTAGAGCATCGCGCGCGCCAGGCAGAAATGGGAAAACGTCCCGCAGAAGGCGACCACGACAAGCCAGCCCCAGACATAGGCCGATGGCCACTGCCAGGAGTATAGCGCGGGAAAAACGCCGGCCACCGACTGCACCGCAATCATCCAGAAAATGATCTTCAGCGCGCTGTCCGTCCGCGTCAGTGACTTGATCAATGTGATCGAGATGCCGAAGCCGAATGCGGCGGCTAGCGCAATCAGCTGA
Organism: Tardiphaga sp. 42S5; assembly: GCF_034044155.1. NCBI lineage: Bacteria > Pseudomonadati > Pseudomonadota > Alphaproteobacteria > Hyphomicrobiales > Nitrobacteraceae > Tardiphaga > Tardiphaga sp. 42S5. The sequence goes on from NZ_CP139027.1 coordinate 3,913,386, forward strand.
CCGGGATTGACGACGCCTGTGGTCGGGCGAACGATGACGATCACGCCGATCAGGCCGAGCACGATGGCGACGATCTTCCAGAGTGTCATGCGCTCGCCGAGAAAGAACGCCGCCATGATGGCAATCCAGATCGGCATGGTGAACTCGATGGAGACGAGCTGGCTCAGGGGAATGAGCGTGAGTGCGTAGAACCAGCCGAGCTGCGAGCCGTAATGCACGAGGTTGCGCGACACATGCGCCAGCGGCCGCGTGGTCTTCATGGCGCGAAAGCCGCCGTTGAAATACAGGATCGGCAGCAGCATGACGAAGCCGAAGACGGATCGGATCTCCATCACCTGGAAGACATTGAGTTCGCGCAGCGTCTCGCGACCGCCGATGGCGACGAACAGCATCAGAAGCAGCCAGCCGGACATCCACAGCGCGGCGCGGGCCTTCGACGGGGGGCGATCCATAATCCCTGAGAACCAGTTTCTTGCGCTGCAATGATTCACGCAGCGGTGTAGCTTTACGGACAGGCTCTATCGGCGACATCGCCGGGCTTTGCAACGGACGAATCCGGTGGGGCTGCGTTGCGGGCGGGTGGTCCCGGACGCTCTCAGGCAGAGGATATACAGGCAAAACAAAACCCCGGCTGTTTGAAACAACCGGGGTTCGAATTCCAAACATGCGGAACGATCAGCTGCGGCTGAGCGAAATGCTGGCGCCCCTGAACTGGCCCTCGGAGGTGATCGAGACCTGCTGCTTGTTGCTGGTCGTCGTCAGGATCAGCTTCGCGCTGAAGGCTGGCGAGGAAACGTCAACATTGAACTTGCCGGCGGTTGCCCGGCCCTCAAGCGACCCTGTCACGCCGCGGGTCGTCTCAGCCCAGCTGCCAGACAGCTCGCCGCCTCTGGCCTTCACGTCGCTCTTCAGCTCGAACTTGTAGCTGTCGCTGGCGCAGAGCAGGGACTGGTTCAGTCCCGCGCCGTCGCCGCTCACGGCATAGGTCGCCTTGCAGCGAATGCGCTCCTTGGAGCCGTCCTCGAGCGAGATCGTCCCGTTACCCGACCATACTCCGGCCATACCGGCGAACGGCGCTGACTGGGCATATGCCGACGCAGACGTCAGACCGAGCGTGGCGCAGAGCACCGCCGTCCGAACGAGCGAACGCGGAGAGGTCGAGGTAGGCATCATGAGGAGCATTCCTGGTTGGGGATTACTGACGCGAAGCTTCCCACCGACCGCTGCAGGGGACGCCGCCCGAGGCGCCGTTCCACTTGCCCGATCCGGTGTTGCCGGACAACTGGCCGTTGGCGAAAGCAGGTCCGATCGATACGCGTACGGTGCCTTCGCGGCCAACCTTGCCGTTAACGTCGGCGCCGGGCGCAGTGATGCGGCCTTCGGTGACGGTCAACGGATAGCGAGCCGTCGGCTCGCAGCTGCCGGTCTTGGTAACGATGGTCACATTCCAGAGCCCGTCATAGGCATTGTCGGCTGCGAACGAAGGAGCCGAAATCAACGCTGCGCTGGCAATCAGCGAAACGGACAAGACGGAACGGATGCGGTCAAAACGCATTGAATCAAATCCTCGATGTTGTGATGGCCACCTTATTGGGGGGTAATGTGTCCAAAATTTGCTGCGTTGCCGCATAGACCCAAAACAACTCACGGGATGCAAGCCGCGACGGGCAAATTGGTTCCCTTTATTGACAGATTTGGTTGATTCGGGCGGGTTCCGGCGCCTTTTTAACCAGTTTTGGAGGCTTCTAGGCCAGTTTTGGCGCATTGGTCGCGAATTGCTCGTCCTGGTAGGTTGCAGGCAAACGCTTGTGGACAGTCGCGAAGTCCACGACCTCGCCGAGCAGCTTGAGGCCCAGCGGCGCCAACGCGCGCTCCCAAAGTTCGCGAGCGGTTTCGCCTTTTTTCACGAAGCACCATTCCTGCGCGGCGATGGCGCCACCGTCCATGACATCGGCAAGGTGATAGATGGTGCCGCCGGCGATCGGATCGCCTTCCTTGATGGTCCATTCCACGGCAGCGATGCCACGGTGACGGGGTAACAGTGACGGATGGTAGCCAATGCCGCCAAGGCTGGCTGCGGCGAGCGCATCCTTGCCGATGCGGGCGTGGCTGTGCGCCGTGATGATCAGCTCGGTGCCCTCGGCGATCTCGGAGGCCACGACGAGCTTCGGATTGGCCTGGACTGTCACCGGGATGCCTGCAGCCTTGGCGGCTGCGGCGAGACGGTCCTCGGCATCTGCAACCACCACGGACGCGATCTCGACGTTGTGGGTCTTCAGCATATCGAGGGTCGTGACGCCGAAGTGTTTGGAGCCGACGAGGGTAATCCGCATGTTCGATTGTCCGGTGTTCAGAGGCTGAGGATGGTGTGAAAACCGGAAGTTCCGGCGTGGCTCATCGCGGTGATGGTGGGCGGGGAGGGGATCGAACCCTCGACCAGTCGATTAAAAGTCGAATGCTCTACCACTGAGCTACCCGCCCTAAAGTGCCGTATTGACGAAGCTAAACGGAGGAAACCGACCCTTGCGGGGCGCGGTGAGGCCGATCAGCCACGGCCGCGATGGCGCCCGCAATGCAGCGTATCGCGTGACCGGCTGTGTAAAAGGCGGGTCCGCCGGGGTCAAGGGCAGGGCTTGATGTTATGGACATGAACCGCGCCCCATTGGCGCGGTTCAGCTTGCTTCGCGCTGGGCCTCGGGACGGGACACGTCGATCGGCGGCATCGCCACCGGGCGAAGGCCGATCAGCTCGGCCGTGCGAACCGTCGTGTTGCGCCACCACTGGAAGTCATTGGCGCGCGAATTCTCCAGAATGGCAATCATCACTGCTGACAAGAACGGCAGGCTCTGCAGCACCAGCACGCCAGCGAAGATGTAGATCTCGGTGACCTGCTTGGAGCTGTTCGAGAACACCAGCACGCCGCAGCTGATCAGCAGAAGCACACCGATCACGGCTTCCCAGAAGGCCTGGAATTCGATCGACATGGTCGACTTGCCACCCTTGGAGGTCACGGTGAAGGGCAGGTGATCCTTGATCAGGCCATCGGCGACGGCGCGCGACACCGTCCACTGCACCGACATGGCGGCGATCATCGCGCCCAGCATCTGCCACAGGCCAATCTTCACGCGCAGCCTGTACAGGACGATGAAGTGCGCCAGCGAGATCACGAAGGAGGCGATGATCGGCAGCGTCAGGATCTTGTCGGGGATGGCGATATCGGCGAAGGCGATGATCGGCACCCAGATGATGTTGAGGATCGCCACCACGACGCCAAGGCTCTCGGCGCCGAGCCAGTTCAGCCAGCCCATGCCGAACTCGCGCTTCTGGTCCTGGGTCATGCGGCTCGCGCCGGGCATGAAGCGGCGCCAGTGCTTCTTGATGATCTGGAAGCCGCCATAGGCCCAGCGATGACGCTGTTTCTTGAACGCCTCATAGGTGTCCGGCAGCACGCCGTATCCGTAACGCTCCTTCGTGTAATGCGTCAGCCAGCCATGCTGCATGATGGCGAGGCCGAGATCCGAGTCCTCGCAGATGGTGTCGCCAGCCCAGCCGCCGGCCATGTCCATCGCGGAGCGACGAATGAGACACATGGTGCCATGGACGATAATCGCATTGGCCTCGTTGCGCTGGACCATGCCGATATCGAAGAACCCGGCATATTCGCCGTTCATGATGTAGTGCATCAGCGAACGGTCGCCATCGCGGTGGTCCTGCGGCGCCTGCACGAGGCCGACGCGCGGATCGTTGAAGGCCGGGACGAGATCCTTCAGCCAGTTCGGCTCCACCACATAGTCGGCGTCGATGATGCCGATCACCTCGGCATCCGCCGCGGTGCGGTCCATGGCGATGCGCAGGGCGCCGGCCTTGAAGCCTTCGACCTTCTCCGCGTTGATGAAGATGAACCGCTCGCCGAGCATGCGGCAATGATCCTGGATCGGCTGCCAATAGGCCGGATCAGGCGTGTTGTTGATGATCACCACGCATTCGAAATTCGGATAGTCGAGCCGGGCGACCGCGTCCAACGTCAGCTTCAGCATGTCCGGCTGTTCGCGATAGGCCGGAATGTGGATCGACACCTTCGGGTATTTCTGCTCGGCGTCTGCAGCGGCACGCAGCTTTTCGCTGCGTTCGGCTGTCAGCAGCCGCAATGGCTTCCGGCCGAAAGCGATCGCTGCAATCTCGTCGATGCGCGCCAACGCGATGAGGAGCAGCGGGATCAGCAGGATGCAGCCGAGTGTGAGGGCGAAGGCCGATCCCCAGACAAAATAGTGGGTCTGCTGATAGGCGAAGATAGTTGCCGCCCAGGCGCCAACGGCATTGGCCGCCGTCGAAAGCATGAGCGCCTGCAGCGCCGTTGCGCCAACGATCTGCAGGATCGGCAGCGACAGCAGAATGCCAACCAGAAGTGCGATGCTTGCGTTCTTCCAGTGGTCCGGATTCACGATCGGGCCGGTCCAGGGGAATTTCGGTTCCCGCGACGCGTTGAGAACGCCCCAATAGGGACCGACGCCGCCCTCGAAGAACTTCCATGGCTGATCGATGGCTTCGACGATGTTGTAGTCCATGCCGATCGCTTCAGCGCGGGTCACGAAGTTGCGGAGCACCACGGCCTGCCTGAACGGGCCGGGAACGGCATTGCGCAGATTGTAGCCTTCGCTCGGCCAGCCGAATTCGGCGATCACGATGCGCTTGCCGGGAAAGGTCTCGCGCAGCACGCCGTAGAGGTGGACAGCCTGGTCGACCGCCTGCGTATCGGTGAAGTTTTCCCAATAGGGCAGGATGTGTGCCGCGATGAAGTCCACCGACGAGGCGAGCTGCGGATTGTCGCGCCAGATGTTCCAGATTTCACCGGTCGTGACGGGAACCGTGACCTGGCGCTTTACCCGGCGGATATATTCGACGAGGTCCTCGAGCTTGAGTTCATCGCGATACAGCGTTTCGTTGCCGACGACGATGCCAATGACATTCGGGTTCTTCTTCGCAAGCTCAACGGCGGAGGCAATTTCACGCTCGTTGCGATCCGCGTTCTTGTCGATCCAGGCGCCGACGGTGACCTTGAGGCCGAACTCGTTGGCGATGGCGGGTACCATTTCGACGCCGCCGGTCGACGAGTAGAGACGGATCGCGCGCGTGATCGTCGACAGTTTCTTGAGGTCGGCGCGAATCTTCTCGACGGTCGGAATATTGTCGACGTCGGGATGCGCCGTGCCCTCGAACGGGGCGTAGGAAAGGCTAGGAATCATGCCCTTGAAATCGGGAGCTTCCTGCTTCTCGCGCAGAATGCCCCAGAGTCCGGCGTGAACAGCAGTTACAAAAAACAAGACGGCGACGACAGCGCGCATCGCAACTGAACCATAACGGGGCGAGCGTGGCCGGGAAGCGGACCCGTCCCCGAGGTCCGACCAGTACAGCGGTAACGGAGATTATATCCGCCACACGAATTAACAACTCATACGCTGCCGTGGCCTTTTGAGGGCGGCACCATTATTCAAATGCGATTAGGCGCCGCCAGCTGAATGCCGCCTGAACAGAGCGCGCCACATTACTTCGGCGCTTCAGCAGGCGGTTTGGCGTCCGGCTGCGGAGTGGCCGCCGGCGCTGCTGCGCCGCCACCGGCAGGCGCAGGCGCTGCGGGCTGGCTCAGCGCGGCAGGCTGCGGCTGCGCATTCGGATTGATCCAGCAGCCATGGACGCGGCTGTTGAGACTGTCAGCAATTTTCGGATCGATTAGCGGTCCGAATTTGACCAGACAGCGGAATGTCGCCTGCACATGACCGCCGGGGCAGCCGAATCGGTCGTAGAGATCGAGGTGACGGAACGCGGTGTCGAGATCGTCGCGCCACATCAGCACCACGACGCGGCGGCCAAGCCAGACGCATTCGGGATTGCCGGCAGGACCATTGATCGCCTGGGTCGCCTCGACAAATTCGTCAGACTTCTTCTGGCTCTCACGGGCAACGTCGGCAGGCGTCACGGGCGCATTTGCCGCAGGCTTCTGATCCTGTGCGCGAACTGGGCCGCTCTGGGCCAACGCGCAGCCAACACCCAGCAGCAGAGCAAGGCCTGGAACGGCGAGACAACGCAGAACCGCAGATTGGAACCCGAACACCAGTCGACGCATAAAGTCCCCGATAAGTTGGCTGCCAGGCAGTTCTGACGCCCTCGCCAGATGCCGTTCAAATGGGCCCCCAATACGGCGGCGACCACGGCTGAATCCCATGACGGACATTTTTGATTTTGTCCAGCAACGCCGGAAGTTTGTCTGATTTTCGTGGCGGGTCGGGCCGACAAGTCCGTGATTGCCGGCATGATGCACTTGGCAGATTGCCGGTGACCGGCTAATCGACGGACGACTTTGGAGGACGGAACCAATTTCCACCCGCACGCCGCTGGCGCTTCTCATCCTTTCCCTTGGTACGATCGCAGCGGTTTGGTGGTGGCTGGCCACGCCGGTCACGCTGGTGCGCGCGCCGATCGATCCCGCCGCCAAACTGGAATGCGTCTCCTATGCGCCGTTCCGTGGTGAGCAGACGCCGTTGAACTCGACCGCCGTTATTCCGGCGAGCCAGATTGCCGAGGACATGGCGCAACTGGCCGGGATCACCAAATGCGTGCGGACCTATTCCATCGATAACGGCCTCGACCAGGTGCCGGAACTGGCCGGCAAGGTCGGACTGAAGGTCATTCAGGGCGTCTGGCTCGGGAGCAACCGGCTCAAGAACCTGGCGCAGATCGCCGGCGTCGTGGACCTCACCAAGCGCTTTCCGAATGTGATCACCAGCGTGGTCGTCGGCAACGAGGTGCTGTTGCGCGGCGAGATGACGGCTGCGGATCTCGTCGGCAATATCCGCTCGGTGAAGGCGCAGGTCGGCAAGATCCCCGTGACCTATGCCGATGTCTGGGAGTTCTGGCTGAAGAATCGCGAGATATATGACGCGGTCGATTTCGTCACGATCCACATCCTGCCCTATTGGGAGGACTTCCCGATTCGCGCGAAAAGCGCGGCCGCCCATGTGGACTCGATCCGCAAGCGTCTCGCCGTGGCGTTCCCATCCAAGGAAATCCTGATCGGCGAAACAGGTTGGCCGAGCGCCGGTCGGATGCGTGATGGCGCGTTGCCGTCGCGCACCAACCAGGCACGGGTCGTGTCCGAAATCCTCGATCTGGCCAAGCGCGAGGGATTCCGTGTCAATCTGATCGAAGCCTATGACCAGCCGTGGAAGCGCGACCTTGAAGGTACCGTCGGCGGCTATTGGGGCCTGATCTACGATGAGCCGCGCGAATTGAAGTATCCACCGGGCGTTCCGATTACCAATTATCCGTCGTGGAAGCTGCAGATGGGGCTCGGCATGGGCCTGAGCTTCCTGGTTTTCGTGACCGGCATGTTGACGCTTCGTCGACGGCCATGGTCGCCGCGTCTGTCGGCCTGGCTGACCGTTGCCGTATCGGCCACGGTGGCCGGCATCCTGCTGGGCGTTGCTGCAGACAAGTTGATCTATGAAAGCTATGGCGTCGGCCGCTGGATCCAGTGGAGCGCGCTGCTGGCCGCCGGTGTCGCGTCGCCGCTGCTGTGCGCCTATGCGACGATGTCCGGCCGCTCGCTGCCGACTTTTCTCCAACTGGTCGGACCGAGCCGGTTCCTGAGCCGCTCGGTGTCGACGGTGCTGCTCGGACTGACCCTGGCTGTGGCGGCGCTGATCGGCGCCGAGACCGCACTCGGTTTCGTGTTCGATCCGCGTTACCGCGACTTTCCGTTCGCGGCGCTGACCATGGCGGTGGTGCCGTTCGCCGGACTGATGGCCGTCAACCGTCCGCAGGAAGGCGTGCGGCCGATCGCCGAGTCGGTGTTTGCCGGAGTGCTCGTGCTGTCGGCCCTATATATCGGCTTCAACGAAGGGCCGGATAACTGGCAGTCGCTGTGGACCTGCGCGATCTATCTGCTGTTCGGCATCACGCTGTGGCGGGCGCGGGGCGTGCAAAGCCCAGGATGAGCAGGCCGATCGCGATGCCCGACAGGGCAACGTTATAGAGCACGATCCCGAAACCGGCTGCGATCAGTGCGACAGTGATGAGCACGATCGATGGCCGCAGCAGATTCAGCGTCGCAATGACGACCGCGGCGATGCCGAACACCGAATTCTTGAACAGATAGGTCATCACCAGCCGGCTCTTGCACAGGGTGCTCTGCAGGCCGGCGTCGCAGGCGAGCGCCGTCGTCGACAATTCGATGGCCAGATAACGCAGATAGATGGCGTAGCCGACGGACAGGAAGCCGACGATGAGAAGCCATTGCACCTGACGGGCGGTGAGCTTGAACGGATCTTTTTTCATGCGGAAACCATGGTTCAAAACGCGGTGCGGAACAACCCGGCATGCGGTCGCGGTGAGAGATCGGACCTAGATAACACTTTAGCCGCGCACGCCAAGAGATTGAAAATCTGATCTTTTGATCCTTAACGCAGACCCAGGAACGAGGTCAGCGACGATTGCGGCTTCGGCGGCGCAACTTCTTCAACGGGCTTGGGCGGCAGCGCTTGTTCGGTGCGTTCCTGTGGCTTCGGCGCGGCGCGCCTGCGTGGCGCCGGTCTGGCTGGTGCAGGCGCAACTTCCGCGGGCGCCGTCTCGGCCTTCATAGCAAGGCGCTGACCGTCGAAGATCGACGTCTCGCAGGGCCGGCTGCTCTCGGTCAGCGCGGCGCAGATCTTCGCGGCAGCTGCAGCATCGGTGAGTGGGCCGGCGACCAGGCGCAGTTGCATGCCGAGTCCGGTCGGGCGCTCCTTCACCATCATGATCGGGCGCAGTCCGTTCAGCGCGCGAGACTTGGACATGCCGCGCCAGATCGCGCGCAGGCCGTCCACCGAGTTAGCGCCGCCGATATCGACGCCGAACTCAGTCCGGGCGACTGGCGTCGCCACGGCCTCGACGACTGCAGGGGCGGGCTCGGGCGCGGCAGGTTGGACCGATGCAGTGATCTCCGGGGCCGCCGGAGAAGGTTCAACGGCAGGCGGCGGTTCGCTCAATTTGGCGGCCGCAGCATCGGGCGGTGCCGTCATCGATTTCCATGCAACGAGCGGCGCAGAGGCTGGTGGATTGATTGTCGATGAAGCCGCTGCTCGCGCCGGTTTGGCGGGTGTCGTTTCGGCAGGCGGCGCGATGGCAGCCACGGGACCGATGACCGGCGTCGACGGAATGCTCGGAAGCTCTGCCGCCGGCTTTGGCTCGGTGGCCGCCGGCGGGGCAACGACGGATGCGGTGGCAGATGGCTGCGGTGCTGGCGTGGTTGTGGCGGCTGTCGGCGTTGGAATGGTCTGGCGCTTGATCGAACCGGTGACTGAATCCAGCCCCTGTTCGACCGAGGTGACGCGGGCATAGAGCCGGTCGCGATCGCTGTTCAGCGTGTCGATGGCCAGCGTCAGGCGCCGGGCCTCGGCCTGGGTCTCTTTGGCGACGAGCTGGATCTGCTGGGCCTGCCGCGCGAAGGTATCGGATGTGGCGACCTGATCGCGGCGCAACTGGACCTGCGACTGGCTGGCCAGAATGGCAACCACCACCGCGCTCACGGCGGCAACGCTCCAGGAACCCAGCCGCCACATCATGCGGCGGTCGACCTTGTCTTCCTCAGCCAGAAATCCGGTCAGCCAGCCGCTATGCTCGGCTGAGAGAGTATCGGCCCACTTGTCGTGCTTATCCGCCATTCGACGTCTGCGTCGCCCCATCGCCCCTGCGAATCACAGTTCAACATTATCAGGAAACCGGCGGGAACCTGAGGTTGTCGGGCCACACGGCGAACCAAACCGGTTTCCAGATTGGCCCAAAACCATTTAAGACGGCCGCGGCGCATGAGCGCCGCCACAACGGGGATTCGGATGACGGGCAGAACCAGCCTCACCATCGTGCTCGCGGCCGGCGAGGGAACGCGGATGCGGTCCTCGACGCCGAAAGTACTGCATCAGGTCGCCAGCCAGTCGCTGCTGGGCCATGTGCTCGCGGCAGCGCCTCATGGCGCAGGCTCTGCACTCGCCGTCGTTGTCGGTCCCGATCGTCAAGACGTGGCGGATGAAGCCAGGCGGGTGCGGCCCGATGCCGCAACATTCGTTCAGCACGAGCGTCTTGGCACCGCCCATGCCGTGCTGGCGGCAAAGGACGCCATTGCAAAGGGCGCGGACGATCTGCTGATCGCCTTTGGCGACACGCCGCTGATTTCGGCCGAGACGTTCGAGCGTTTGCGTGCGCCCTTGGCGGCAGGCGCTGCGCTCACCGTGCTCGGCTTTCGCGCGGCCGATCCGACCGGTTATGGCCGACTTCTGGTCGAAGGCGATCAGCTCGTCGCGATCCGTGAACATGCGGATGCCACACCGGCCGAACGCGAGGTGGATCTCTGCAATGCCGGAGTGATGGCATTCGCCGGCAAGACCGCGCTCACAATCATCGAGCAGATCGGCACGTCCAACAGCAAGGGCGAATACTATCTCACCGATGCCGTCGAGATCGTGCGCAGCATGGGCTTGCGGGCGAGCGTGATCGAGACCAGTGAGGATGAAGTCCGCGGCATCAACACCAAGGCGCAGCTCGCGGAAGCCGAAGCGATCATGCAGGCAAGGCTGCGCAAGGCCGCGCTCGACGCGGGCGTGACCATCGTCGCGCCGGAAACCGTGCATCTCGCGGCCGATACGACGTTTGGTAACGACGTCACCATCGAGCAGTATGTCGTGATCGGGCCCGGCGTCAGTATCGCCGACGGTGCCGTCATCCACGCCTTCTCGCACATCGTGCAGGCGGCCATCGGCAAGAAGGCCTCTATCGGTCCTTACGCACGCATCCGGCCGGGAACGTCGGTCGGCGAGGGCGCGCGCATTGGCAACTTCGTTGAAGCCAAGGCGGCCATTCTGGAAGCGGGCGTGAAGGTCAACCACCTGACCTATGTCGGCGATACGCATATCGGCGCCGGCGCCAATATTGGCGCGGGCACCATCACCTGCAATTACGATGGTTTCAACAAGCACAAGACGGTCATCGGCGCCGGCGCCTTTGTCGGTTCGAATTCGTCGCTGGTCGCACCGGTGAAGATCGGGGCCGGCGCTTACATCGGTTCGGGCTCAGTGATCACCCGCGATGTGCCGGACGATGCGCTTGCGGTAGAGCGCAACGAAGTGTCGATGAAGGAAGGCTGGGGCAAGCGCTTCCGCGACAAGAACGCGGCGAACAAGAAGCCGAAGTGAGCGCGCGGTGTTCGCGATGACGTCAGGTCACCGGGGTCTTCAGGTGCCAGCCACGGCGGATCGGACGCTTGGCGACAATTTCTTCCTGCGGCGTATGGGGCTCGGCGACATGCGGTTTCACCGCAATATCACGCTGCGGCGGCGGCCAATGCGCCAGTTTGCTCTGCGACATCTCGACATGACGCAGCCGTGATCCGGCGATCGATCGGGGGGCTCTGGGGTCTCGCTCCTCCCACATGGACGTCTACTCCGGTCAGGCGTAGATGCTTCCGCAAACACGTTGATGGTTTGTTAAACGCGTCGCGCAAAATGCCCCTACAACCGCGGTAACTTGTCTCAATCGGCAATAATTATTGAGTAACAGTCGATTTGCGATTCTCGCTAAGAGAGTTCCAGTATTTCTGGGCAATTTGATACCACTTGGAGAGATAACCCCGCATGTGCGGCATCGTCGGAATTTTGGGACGTGGTCCGGTTGCTGACCAGATCGTGGACTCGCTGAAGCGCCTCGAATATCGCGGCTACGATTCAGCAGGCGTTGCCACGCTGGAAGGCGCGCATATCGATCGCCGCCGCGCCGAAGGCAAGCTGAAGAATCTCGAAGCCAAGCTCGGCAAGTCGCCGCTGGCAGGTCATATCGGCATCGGTCACACGCGCTGGGCGACGCATGGCAAGCCGACCGAAGCCAACGCGCATCCGCACGCCGCCGAAGGCGTCGCGGTCGTGCATAACGGCATCATCGAGAATTTCCGCGAATTGCGCCTCGAGCTCGAAAAGGGCGGCGCCAAATTCGCGAGCGAGACCGACACCGAAGTCGTCGCGCATCTCGTCAGTTCCTATCTGCAGAAGGGTGCATCGCCGGTCGAAGCTGTGAAGCAGGCGCTGCCACGGCTCAAGGGCGCGTTCGCATTGGCTTTCGTGTTCAAGGATCACGACAACCTGATGATCGGCGCCCGTAAGGGCTCGCCGCTTGCAGTCGGCTATGGTGACGGCGAGATGTATCTTGGCTCCGACGCGATTGCGCTGGCGCCGTTCACCGACGACATCAGCTATCTCGAAGACGGTGACTGGGTGGTGCTGACCCGCAAGGGCTGCGAGATCCACGATGAATCCGGCAAGGTCGTGAAGCGCGACGTGCTGAAATCCGGCGCGTCGGCCTTCATGGTCGATAAGGCCAACTATCGCCACTTCATGGCCAAGGAAATTCACGAGCAACCCGAAGTCGTCGGTCACACGCTGGCGCGTTATGTCGATCTGGCGAACGAGCGCGTTGCGCTGCCGATGACGCTGCCGTTCGACTTCAAGGACATCCAGCGCATTTCGATCACCGCCTGCGGCACTGCGAGCTACGCGGGTTTTATCGCTAAATACTGGTTCGAACGCTTTGCGCGCGTGCCGGTCGAAGTCGATGTGGCCTCCGAATTCCGCTATCGCGAAGCCCCGGTACGCGAGGGCGATCTGGCGATCTTCATCTCACAGTCCGGCGAGACGGCCGATACGCTGGCAGCGCTGCGTTACGCCAAAGAGCAGGGCATGCACACGCTCGCTGTCGTCAACGTCACGACCTCGACCATTGCACGCGAGAGCGAGACTGTGATGCCGACGCTGGCTGGTCCGGAAATCGGCGTGGCTTCTACCAAGGCTTTCACCTGCCAGCTGATGGCGCTGGCGACGCTTGCGATCGCAGCCGGCAAGGCCCGCGGCGAGCTGTCCGACGCCGACGAAGCCAAACTGGTTCACGGTCTCGTCAAGGTCCCCCGTCTGATGACCGACGCGCTGACGCACGAAGCTGCGATCGAGAAGCTGGCGCGCGACATCGCCAGGTCGAAGGACGTGCTTTATCTCGGCCGCGGCACCAGCTATCCGCTGGCGCTGGAGGGCGCGCTGAAGCTGAAGGAAATCTCCTACATCCATGCTGAGGGTTACGCTGCCGGCGAACTCAAACACGGCCCGATCGCGCTGATCGACGAGACCATGCCGGTGGTCGTGATCGCGCCCTATGACCGGGTGTTCGACAAGACCGTGTCGAACATGCAGGAGGTCGCAGCGCGCGGCGGCAACATCATTCTGATGACCGATGCCAAGGGCGCCGAGGAGGCCACCGTGGACTCCATGGTGACCATTGTGATGCCGGACATGGACGCTGCATTCACGCCGCTGGTCTATGCCGTGCCGGTGCAGTTGCTCGCCTATCACACCGCCGTGGTGATGGGCACTGACGTCGACCAGCCCCGCAATCTGGCGAAGTCGGTCACGGTGGAATAGGCCGGCGAAGCGGCAAGATTGTCGCAGGCGGCCGGTTTGGCCGCCTGGCGCCGCCAAGTGGCTTCCCCCGCACTGGCGAAATCCTGCTAGGATACCCATAAGGACTGACGGCGCGGTTTCGCGCGCCGCGCCAGATGGATTTGAAACGCTGATGGAACGCCCCGATTTGCCGTTGACCCCGCCCGTTGGCGACCCGCCGCCCGAGGCGCCGCGCGGTTTCATGGCCCGGATCCGCAACTATTTCCTCACCGGCCTGATCGTCGCCGGTCCGGTCGCGATTACCTTTTACCTGACCTGGTGGTTCGTCACCTGGGTCGATGCGATCGTGCGGCCGCTGGTACCGGAGGCCTATCGGCCCGAACAATACCTGCCTTACGGCATTCCGGGTTCCGGCCTGATCGTCGCTTTTGTGGCGCTGACCCTGCTGGGTTTCCTCACCGCCAACCTGATCGGCCGCTCCCTGGTCGATCTCGGCGAGAACCTGCTCGGCCGCATGCCGGTGGTGCGCGCGATCTATCGCGGGCTGAAGCAGGTGTTCGAGACGCTGTTCTCGGGTTCGGGATCGAGTTTCCGTAAAGTCGGTCTCGTCGAATTCCCGTCGCCCGGCATGTGGTCGATCGTGCTGATCTCGCAACCACCAAGCACCGAAGTGGCGAAGAGCCTGCCGGGGCAGGAGGAACACATCTCGGTGTTCCTGCCCTGCGCGCCGAATCCGACGACGGGATTCTTCTTCTATGTCCCGAAGAGCAAGATCATCGACATCGACATGTCCGCCGAGGATGCCGCGACGCTGATCATGTCGGCGGGCGTCGTACAGCCGGGTTCAGATTCGCAGAAGAAGATCGCAGCATTGGCGCAGATGGCAACGGCAGCGGGTATCGCGAATGCTCCGCCAGCGAAGCAGCCAGCACAGGTGGATTGAGGCACCACGGCTTTGTTGATGGGATGAGCGTGTTCGCGAAACCTATCAATCGATGCCTCGTAACGCTCTCACTCGTCATGGCCGGATGGCGCGAAGCGAGCTTCGCTAGATGTTCCGGCCATCCACGCCTTTCTCCGCGGCCAAGGCGTGGATACCCGGCATGCGCCGGGCATGACGGCGTCTGGTTTGAGCGTGCGCGCGTCACGTTATTTCAGATTCAACTGTCAAACAGCTGCTGCTCTTCAGACATGCGTCATCGCCCCCTGTTGTTTGCGGCGCGGGGGCGCCGTCGTTGCTTGCATTCCTACCCTCCCTTGAGAGGGCGTGCGGAACGCCGGGTGCCCGTTGCACCCTTGGGCCTGATGCGAATGCGGTCTTCCGCAATTGAGAGTGCATCAGGACTTTCGGAGGCGCCGAGCAAGTGCCCAGCGTTCCGCATACGGTGTTTTTTCGGTTGCTTGCGCTTCGCCATGGCGACGATCCCATCACCAAAATTACAGTCCCAGGGCGGAGGGACAGGGTGCCTCAAGCGAGTAAGCCGAACGCGTTTTGATTTGGTCGTCCGTCACACTGTCCAGGGGGGGCTTTCCATCCGAAGGCCGGCTGTCTCCTTGCCAGTGGCAGTGCTGGCGCAGATCCGTCCTGCCCGAAGACGGACGTCACCCCCAAACCGCGTGACGCCGCATCTCCGGCGTCCACCGCATCCCACCCCGCGAACGTGACGATCGCGATCGCCCCTCTCGGTGGGGCAGGATGAAGGGGAATATAAACCTGATGAAGATGTTGTCAACGGCAGATAGGAAAAAATGTTTAGGCGCTGTCTTCCCGCCCCACACTGTCATTCCGGGGCGCGGGCGCGCGCCTTCGCGCAGGCGAACCCGGAATCTCAGCACGGGAGTCTCCTATCGTGCCAAACACTTCGAGATTCCGGGTTCGCACTACGCTGCTGCGCCGCTTCGTGCGCCCCGGAATGACGATGGACACTTTGGGATTTCCGGAGGCTATCCGGCACCGATCAGCGGGATCGCCTCGTCGCGTTCATAGAGATACAGCAGGCAGCGCAGCGCCTCGCCGCGCTCGCCTGTCAGTTTCGGATTGTCCTGCAGGATCCGCAGCGCCTCGTCGCGGGCCTGCGTGATGAGCTGCGCGTGAACTTCCGAGCGGGCGATGCGGAAGCCGGGCATGCCTGATTGACGCGTGCCGAGCACGTCGCCTTCGCCGCGCAGCTTGAGGTCTTCCTCGGCGATCCGGAATCCGTCAGTCGAATCCTTGATCACCTTGAGGCGTTTGGTGGCGATTTCGCCAAGCGGTTCGCGATAGAGCAGGAGACAGGTCGATGCCTCCGAGCCGCGCCCGATACGGCCGCGGAGCTGATGCAACTGCGCGAGGCCGAAGCGCTCGGCATTCTCGATCACCATGATGGTGGCGGCGGGGACGTCGACGCCGACTTCGACGACGGTCGTCGCGACCAGGATCTGCGTCTCGCCGGCAGCGAAGCGTGCCATCGCCGCGTCCTTCTCCGCCCCCTTCATCCGGCCATGCACGATACCAACTTTGTCGCCGAACCGCTGCTGCAGGCTTTCAAAGCGCTCTTCCGCATTGGTGAGTTTCGGGCCGTCCATCTCGGACTCTTCGACCAGCGGCACGATCCAGTAGATCAACTTGCCGTTGTCCACCGCGCGGCCGATGCCGTCGATGACTTCCTGCAGCCGGCTCGCCGACATGGTGCGGGTCTCGATCGGCTGGCGGCCGGCAGGCTTTTCGCGCAGTTCTGAGATGTCCATGTCGCCAAAGTAAGTCAGCACCAGCGTGCGCGGTATCGGCGTTGCCGACAGCACGAGGACATCGACCGCGCTGCCCTTGTTGGTGAGCGTGAGACGTTCACGGACGCCGAACCGGTGCTGCTCGTCGACGACGGCAAGCGCCAGCGCCTTGAATTCCACGTCGTCCTGAATGAGCGCGTGGGTGCCGACGATGAAGTCGATCTCGCCGCTGGCGAGCCGCGCCAGGATATCCTTGCGCTCGCGGCCTTTCTCGCGGCCCGTCAGGATGGCAACGCGCAGACCTGCACGCTCGGCCAGCGGCGTGATGGTCTTGATGTGCTGGCGCGCGAGAATTTCCGTCGGCGCCATCAAGGCTGTCTGCTTGCCGACCTCGGCGGCGGCCGCAGCGGCAAGCAGCGCCACGACGGTCTTGCCCGAGCCGACATCACCTTGCAGCAGCCGCAGCATGCGCAGCGGCTTGGTGAGATCATCGGCAATGGCTGCGGTCGCCTGCTGCTGCGATTGCGTCAGCGCATAGGGCAGGGCGTCGATGATCTTGCGGCGGATGTGGCCATCGCCAGCATTGCGATCGCCGGCGGGACGACGGAGCTGCGCGCGCACCAGCGCCAGTGCCAGTTGGCCGGCGAGCAATTCATCGAAAGCGAGACGCGACCAGAACGGCCCTTCCGGCAGGACGTCAGTGATCTCGACCGGGATATGGACGCGCTGCAACGCCTCCGCCAGCGACGGGAACTTGCAGCGCCGGATCACTTCGGGGCTGATCCATTCCGGCAGCGCCGGCAGCTTGGTCAGCGCCTGCGCGATGGCCTTGCGCAGCGAGGTGATCGCGAGGCCCTGGGTCAGCGGATAGACCGCGTCGATGCCCGTGAGTTTGGCGAAGCCTTCCTCGTCGACCACGCGGTCGGGATGGGTGATCTGCAGCATGCCATCGAACAGCTGCGTCGTGCCGGAGACGTAGCGCTTCTCGCCGACCGGCAGCAGCTTCTCGATCTGGCCCGGATACGTCCGGAAATAGGTCAGGATCACTGTGCCGGTGTCGTCGTGGGCATAGACCAGATGCGGCGCGCGGGAGCGCCCGGGCGGCGGCTCGCGATGGCGGTCGACGGTGACTTCGAGGGTCACCATGGCGCCGATCCCGGCCTCGTTGATCTTCGGCCTGTCGCGGCGGTCGATCACGCTGACCGGCAGATGCAGCAGCAGGTCGACGATGCGCGGAGTCTCGCTGCGGTCCAGCAGGAAGCGCAGCAGCTTGTCCTGCTTCGGCCCGATGCCGGACATGCTGGTGACCGGGACGAACAGGGGATTGAGCACTTCAGGGCGCATCAAACGACTCAGGACTTGGGTTTCAGCAAAAGGACTCGGGTTTCAGCAGGACACCCACGGTATTTGCGAGAGTTGGATGCATTTCAAGGCGAAAGCAATGCGTTATGAGGTGCTGACAGGGGCGGAAGCGGAGGCTATATGAGCTTGCCCGGCACGTCCGGGCTTTCTGCGTTTGCGGGCTTTGGGCGGGATGGACAGATGACGGGAACGACACGATCGAGCAATGGCCTGGATGACCGCCGCAAGCGGCTGCTGTTCCGCTGCTGGCACCGCGGCACGCGCGAGATGGATCTCATTCTGGGGCGCTTCGCGGATGCCGAGATCGGCATTCTGGCGGACCTCGAACTCAAGCAGCTCGAAGACCTGATCGGCCTCGAAGACCCCGAGCTTTATCCGGCCTTTGTCGGCGATACCCAACTGGACGAGCAGTACCGCACGCCGCTGTTCGAGCGCATCAAGCTGTTCCGGAATCTGGACAAGCCTCTATGAAATCCCCCGTTGCCTCGCCGGCCGCACAGCTTGCGCCCGGCCGTGCGCTGACCTTTGCCAATGTCGCCGAGGGCGCCGAAGGCCTGATCGTTGCCGATCTGGCACGCGCGGTTGCGGCCAAGCCGAAGCCGCCGGCGGTGAGCCTGACCGTGATCTGCCGTGACGGTCCGCGGATGCAGCAGCTCGCGCGCGCGCTGGAATTCTTCGCGCCGGATCTGCCGGTGCTGCAATTCCCGGCCTGGGACTGCCAGCCCTACGACCGCGTCTCGCCCCATGGCGGCATTCTCGCGCATCGCATGACCACGCTGGCGCGGCTGTCGCGCCTCACCGGCAGCGACAAGCCGATGATCGTGCTGACCACGGTCAATGCCGTCGTCCAGCGCGTGCCGGCCCGCGAGATCGTGGCGGCGCAGGCGCTGTCGGTTGCGCCCGGCCATGTGGTGCCGATGGACTCCATTGTCGCCTGGCTCGAACACAACGGCTACACCCGCTCTGGTACGGTGCGCGAGCCCGGCGAATATGCCGTGCGCGGCGGCATCCTCGATCTGTTTCCGGCGGGCCTCGACCAGCCCGTGCGGTTCGACTTCTTCGGCGACAGCCTGGAATCGATCCGGGCCTTCGATGCCGAGACGCAACGCACGCTGATGGATATGCGCGCGCTGGATCTGGTGCCGGTGTCGGAATTCCAGCTCATCACCGAAACCATCCGCCGCTTCCGCATGGGCTATGTCGCGCAATTCGGCGCGCCGGAGCGCGACGACCAACTCTATGAAGCGGTCAGCGAAGGCCGCCGTCATCCCGGCATGGAGCACTGGCTGCCGCTGTTCCAGGACCGCATGGACACGCTGTTCGATTATCTGCCGGGCACGCCGGTTGCCATCGAGCCGCAGGGCGAAGATGCAGCGACCGAACGCTTCAAGCAGATCGGCGATTATTACGAGGCGCGCCGCGAGGTCATGGGCACGCCGGGCGGCGGCGCGATCTACAAGCCGCTGCCGCCGGACCGGCTCTATCTGACCGACAGCGAGTGGCACAAACGGCTGGAAGATCTCGCAATGGCGCGGTTGTCGCCGTTCGCCGTGCCGGACGGCACGCCGGGCGTGGTCGACGCGGGCGCACGGGCAGGCCGCAATTTCGCGCCGGAGCGCGCCGACGCCAATGTGAATGTGTTCGAGCGCGTGGTAGCTCATATCCAGGCGCTGCAGGTGGAGCGCAAGAAGGTCGTTGTCGCGCTGTGGAGCGAAGGCTCGCGCGACCGCATGGCCAGCATGCTGAAGGACCACAAGCTGCTCAACCAGCAGATGGTGAATTCCTGGCGCGCGGTGCAGGCGACGCCGCGCAACGAGACCATGCTGGCCGTGGTCGGCATGGAATCCGGTTTCGAGACCGACCAGATCGCGGTCATCAGCGAACAGGACATCCTCGGCGACCGTCTGGTGCGGCCGCGCAAAGCGAGCCGCAAGCTCGACAATTTCATCTCGGAAGTGACGAGTCTCGCTGCCGGTGACATCGTGGTCCATGTGGAGCACGGCATCGGCCGTTTCGTCGGGCTGCAGACGTTGCAGGTCGGCGGCGCACCGCATGACTGTCTTGAACTGCGCTATGCCAACGAGACCAAGCTGTTTCTCCCCGTCGAGAATATCGAACTGCTGTCGCGCTATGGCTCCGACGCGGCCAATGTCGAGCTCGACAAGCTCGGCGGTTCCGGCTGGCAGGCCCGCAAGGCCAAGCTCAAGAACCGCATTCAGGAAATTGCCGGCGAACTCATCAAGATCGCTGCCGAACGGCATCTGCGCGAGACCGAGCGGATCGTCGTACCGCGCGAGCAGTATGACGAATTCTGCGCGCGCTTCCCCTATGAGGAAACCGAGGACCAGCAGACCGCGATCAACGCCGCGCTGCACGATCTCGAACATGGCAAGCCGATGGATCGCTTGATCTGCGGCGATGTCGGCTTCGGCAAAACGGAAGTGGCCATGCGCGCCACATTCGCCGTCGCCATGGAAGGCAAGCAGGTCGCCGTCGTGGTGCCAACCACGCTGCTGGCGCGTCAGCACGCCAAGAACTTCACCGAGCGCTTCAAGGGCTTTCCGGTGAATGTCGCGCAGGCCTCAAGGCTGGTCGCGCCGAAAGAACTGACGGCGACCAAGAAGGGCCTTGCGGACGGCTCCATCGACATCGTCGTCGGCACCCATGCGCTGCTCGGCAAGTCGATCAAGTTCAAGGACCTCGGTCTCGTCGTGGTCGACGAGGAGCAGCACTTTGGCGTGACGCATAAGGAGCGGCTGAAGCAGCTCCGCGCCAATGTCCATGTGCTGACGCTGTCCGCGACGCCGATCCCGCGCACGCTGCAACTCGCACTCACCGGCGTGCGCGATCTGTCGATCATCGCTTCGGCACCGGTCGATCGTCTCGCCGTGCGCACTTTCGTGGCGCCGCATGATCCCTTGATGATCCGCGAGGCGCTGCTGCGTGAGCGCTATCGCGGCGGGCAGGCATTCTATGTGGTGCCGCGGATCGACGACCTCGCCGAGGTGAAGGACTTCCTCGACAAGCACGTGCCGGAGATGAAGGTCGCCGTGGCTCATGGCCAGATGGCGCCGACGGTTATCGAGGACATCATGTCGGCCTTCTATGACGGCAAATACGACATCCTGCTGTCCACCACGATCGTGGAGTCGGGTCTCGATATTCCCAACGCCAACACGCTGATCATTCACCGCGCCGACATGTTCGGCCTGGCGCAACTCTATCAGCTGCGTGGCCGTGTCGGCCGCTCGAAGCTGCGCGCCTATGCGCTGTTCACGCTGCCGTCGACCCACAAGATCACCGGGCAGGCGGAGCGCCGTTTGAAAGTGCTGCAGTCGCTGGAGAACCTAGGCGCGGGCTTCCAGCTCGCCTCGCACGATCTGGATATCCGCGGCGCCGGCAATCTGCTCGGCGAAGAACAGTCCGGCCACATCAAGGAAGTCGGCTTCGAGCTCTATCAGTCGATGCTGGAAGAGGCGATCCTGGCGCTCAAGTCGGGTATCTCCGAGCCGATCGCCGACAGGTGGTCGCCGACCATCACGCTCGGCATGCCGGTGATGATCCCCGACGATTTCGTCGCCGATCTTGCGGTCCGTCTGTCGCTGTATCGTCGGCTCGCCGATCTCGAGACCGATGACGAGATCGCTGCCTTCGCCGCCGAATTGCGCGACCGTTTCGGCGTGCTGCCGGACGAGGTCCGCTATCTGTTCAAGATCGCTGCCATCAAGGCCTATTGCCGCCGCGCCAATGTCGAGAAGGTCGATGCCGGTCCGAAGGGCGTTGTCATCTCGTTCCGCGACAACTCGTTCGCGCAGCCGGACAGACTGGTGTTCTTCATCAAGCAGTATGGCCAGGCCGCCAAGGTTCGTCCGGACATGAAGGTGGTGTTCCTGCAGGATTGGGGAACACCGGAAGAACGTCTCGAAGGCGCAACGGAAATCCTGCGCGCGCTGGCAGGGCTCGCGGAAAGCAAGAAGGCGGCTTAGTTCGCGGTTAGAACTCGTCATGCCCGGGCTTGACCCGGGCATCCACGTCTTGGCCATATGCGCAGATAAGTCGTGGATGGCCGGGACAAGCCCAGCCATGATGGAATATTTCACTAGCATTCAAACACAACCGGCCGCCGGCATTGCTGCCGACGACCGTTCGTTCAACGACTGATGTGCTTACTTCGGATACTTGAATTCCGGAGCGGCCTTCAGGGCCTCCTTGGTGGTGTTCATCGACGCCACCCACTTGTTGTCCTTGTTCAGGCTCACCTTCACCGAAGCCGGCGAGACTGCGACGTAGTGTTCGCCCATGCCCAGGAAGCCGCCGACCGACAGGATCAGCGCGTCGACCTGATTATTCTTGATTGCGAGATCGCTGATCTCGCCGATCGTTTCATCTTTCTGGTTGGTGATGTTCAGGCCCTTGAGCTTGGACGAGAACATCTCCTCCTTGGAGACGGTCGAAAACTTTGCCTCGGCGGGCGCAGCACCCGTCGTAACTGTCGACTGCGCGAGAACCGGCGTGGCGAGGAGGGCGAGGGAAGCGGTGATCAGTGCGAGCTTTTTCATTATCGTTGTCTCCATTGCAGATGCACCTACAATGCGATGTTCTGTACTTCGTTCCTGATTTTATTTCTGGAACTAAGACGCTGCGCGCTGCGCGTCCTCGCCATGCAGGCGCGCCAGCAGCGACTTCGCGGTATCCGTTGGCTCCATCGTGATCACCGTGACGTGGGGATCGTTGCGCGCATCGCGCTTGGGTCCGTGCATGGTGTGCTTCATCACGCTGGAGAGGCGCCTGGCGATCATATGGGCGTTGCGCTGGTCGGTTTCGGCGAAGGCGACCACGATGGAGCCGTCGTTCTGCAGCGTGCCGAAGTCCATCCGCCGCATCAGCCGGCTGATGATCCGCGCAGCGTCGCGCTGCGCGCGCAGCGGGATGTTGTCGAACGAGAACCTGGCCATCGACAATCCGCCGCCGCGGGTCTGGGTGTGATAGACAGCGGTCGCGATGTCGCGTTCGAAGGCTGCCGTCGTGAGCAGGCCGGTAGCGGGATCGAGCAGCCCGTCGGATTCGATCGACTTCAAGGTGCGGCCGAGACGTGCTTCAAAAGCATGCTGGCGTAGCAGCGGCAGCGCCGTGGCTGCGACGGCGTCGGCGTCTCCGACGACCATTTCGAGATTGGCAAGATCGTAGCTCGGCGTCAGGCCGGGCACGGTGACGACAGCGGGCAGATTGCGGAAGCGTGCGTCCTCGGTGAGGACAGTGAGAAACGCGTCAACAACGCGTGTGCTGAAGCCTTCGCCGATGACGATGCCGTCGAGATCGCGCGCATTGAGATGCTTGGCGGCAGCCTCGATGCTGAGCGCGCCGACCACGCCGACGCGTTCGCCGAGCGCAACCGACAGCGCGGCATAACCACCACCGCGGCCGATCAGCATCACCGTCGCATCGTCCAGCGGGTCCGACTGCAGGGACATGCGATGCAGATTCTCCGCGGTCAGGCGCCGCATGACCGTGGCATGCAGCGTGCGCACGCGCAGCGCGTTGCGCAGCCGCGCGCTGAGTCGATCGAAATTGCCGGAGGTCTGCGTGAGCGGGATCGCATGGCCGGGCAGGTCCGTGGCGGGATCGATCGCAATCAGCGGCACGTAAGGTTGCTTGGCGCCAAGCCGCTTGGCCAGCGCCTGGAAGGTCGGCATGTCGTCAGCGGAGGCTGACACTATCACGGCGGCCGGCTGCACCCGGGCCACCGCATCCAGCGCCTCGGCCCATGTCGCATCGACCACCGGGAAGATGTTGCTCTCCGCCAAGGCTGTCGCAAACGCGGCCGGCTGCTGGTTGGAGACGGCGACGATCGTGGCCTGGTCGGACATGCTTAGCTGCTACCTCTGACGCGAAACTATCGCGCCAGGCTAGCCCGACGTCCTTAATGCAGAGTCAATGAGATCGCTCGCATTTTCAGGATCGCTTTTGCTCGCTCAGTCGGCTGTGGCACGGTCGCGGAAGGCTTCGACCATCAGCGGATTGAGGCCGAGTTCTGTCAGGGCGTCGCGGGCGCGGCCGTTATTGCTGGCGCGGCCGGCGAGGCGGTAGCCGCTCAGCCGATCCGGCAGCGCCGTCAGCATCGCGTTCTCGCCGAGCCGCTTGGCCCATTCATTGAGGTCCTGTGCCAGGAAGCGATAGCCGCCGACGGCCATGATGCCCGAGGGCGGCGCGGTGATGTTGATCGCGCCGGTCGCGCGGTCGAGCCGGGCCATATAGCCGGTATCGACATAATCGAGCGGCTGGGCGGGGATCAGCGCGTTGCTGGCGTCGGCCTGGGCCGTATAGGCCAGCACCGGTACCATCGGGCCGCGCAGGCCCAGCGTGCCCCTGGGCGTCAGCATGATATCGCCGGCAATGGAGGAGCCTTGCTGGGCGCGCGGCGCGCCGTGCGGGCCCGGCATGATGGCGAGGGGCAAGCCGTCGTCGCCGCGGACGGCGCCGAACAGACCGGCTTCGCCGAACAGATAGACGTCGGTGAACGATGCCTGCGAGCCCGGCCATGCAGGCGAGGCGGCGACCTGTTCAGGCGCGCGCCAGAGGCCGAGCACATAACGCAGCACCGGCGAGCGATCCAGCAACCCACCATCGGCGAGACGTTGCGCCAGCGGCGCCGGCGCCACCAGCACGTCGCAGGCGTTGGCAGCGATGCTACGTTCCAGCACCGCACTGTCGAACGGATGATGCAAAGCGAGCACGCCGCCGGAGAGCAGCCAGGTCACCAGCGACGAGGCGATGCTGGCAAAAGACGACGGCACCGTCGCCGACATGATCGTGGCGCCCTGTGGCATGCCGCTTTCCAGGAACACGGCGAGGCCACCGGAGATCAGGTTGAGATGCGTGCGCGGCACCGTGCGGAAGCCGTCGGAGGTGACATCGAAGGAGACGATGGCCGCGCGGCGGGCGTCCTGCGTTACGGGCGTGGACTCCACGAATTCGCTCGACAGCACAGCGTCGAGCGGGGTCATGCCTTCCGGCAGGTCGCTGCCGAAACCTCCGACATAGCGGATCGAGAAGGCTTCAGCCGCAGCGTTCATGATCAGATCGGCATGGCTGACGCCGTCGATCTTGCTCGACGTCACCAGTGCACGTGCACTGCAGCGATTCAGTGCCATGGTCAGGTCGGCCTGGCGCCAGAGTTGCGGCAGCAGCGCGACGACGAGGCCGGCGCGATGCGCAGCCAGCACGGTCAGTACGAATTCGACAGTGTTCGGCAGCTGGACGGCGATGACCGAATTGGCGGGGAGGCCGGCCTCCATGAAATGCGCCGTCAGTGCCGAGATCGCCCGGTCGGCATCCGCAAAGGTCAGCCGCTGCGGTTCCGTTGCGGTGACACGCATCTTGTCGGCGGGATCGACCAGCGCCAGCGCCTGCGGCTGCCGGCTGAGGATGCGGCGAAACAGACCGTCGAGGGTGGGTGAGGCATTCGGCGTGGGTGAGGTCACGGTGTCACTTCCGGTTCGGCGGCGAAGCTGGCAGCGTTCTGGCCCACCAGGTCTCCGGCAAATAGCCGGAGAGAGCGATGGTCGAAGGTCGTTCTATCCGATTCCATCGCGCAATCCATTGCTCGCCGACATAGTAGAGCGGGATAGCGTAGAAACCTGCGATCAGCGCGCGGTCCATGGAGCGGACGGCATCGACGAACGGACCGTGGTCGCGGGCCTCCAGCATGGCCGAGATCATGGCGTCGACGGCCGGATTTTTCGCGCCCATATAGTTGCGGGTGCCGGGATTGTCGGCGGCTTCCGAGCCCCAGTAGAACGACTGTTCGTTGCCCGGCGACAGCGACTGGTCCCAGCGGTTCTGGATCATGTCGAATTCGAAATTGATGCGGCGCTGGTCGAACTGCACGGCATCGATGGAGCGGATATTGGCAATGATGCCGGCGCGCTTGAGATCGCGTGCATAGGCCAGCGCGATGCGTTCCTGATCGCGGGTGGTGACGAGGATCTCGAAGGCGAGGGGCGCTTTGTCGGACTGCCGTCGCAGCACGTTGTTTACAAGTTCATAACCCGCGTCCTTGAGCAGCGCCAAAGCGGCACGCAAAGCGGGGCGGTCACGGCCCGAGCCATCGCTGACCGGCAGGCGGTAGCTGCCATCGAGAATGTTGGCGGCTATATTTGAGGCGTAGGGCTGCAGCAGTGTCCGTTCGCGATCATCCGCGGCGCGCGTATAGGCGGAGAGATCCGAGCCCGCGAAGAAGCCGGCCGAGCGGGCATAGAGGCCGAAGAAATAGGTGCGGTTGATCCATTCGAAATCGAACAGCAGCGTCAGCGCCTGACGCACGCGGATATCGGCGAACATCGGCCGCCGCGTGTTGAACACCAGAAATTCCGACGGCTTCGGCAGGCCGGTCTTGATGCTGTCGCGGATCACTTCGCCGGACGTGGCGGCGGGGAATGTGTAGCCGTCGTGCCAGCGCAGCGGCTCATTCTCGACGCGGAAGTCGTAGAGGCCGCGCTTGAAGGCTTCGAAATGGGTGTTGGCCTCGCGATAGTAGTCGAGACGGATCTCGTCGAAATTCCATAGCCCGCGATTGATCGGCAGATCGCGGCCCCAATAGGCGGGATTGCGGGTGAGGGTCACCGCCGCGCCGGGTTTCACAGCCGTCACCGTATAGGGCCCGGAGCCCAGCGGCGGCGCCATCGAGGTTTCCTCGAACGTGTCGGGATTGACGGCGTGTTTCGGCAGCACCGGCATCAGGCCGAGGATCAGCGGCAATTCGCGATCCGCCTGGCCGCCGAAGTCGAAGCGCACCGTGCGCTCATCCAGCGCCTCGGCCTTGGCGACTTTCGAATAATACTGCCGGTGATTGGGCCGGCCCTTGTCGCGCAGCAACTGCCAGGAGAACAGCGCGTCCGCAGCCAGAACGGGCTTGCCGTCGGAGAATTTGGCCTGGGGATTGATCCGGAAAGTGACGAAGCTTCTCGCGTCATCGGTCTCGACGCTCTCGGCGAGCAGGCCATAGAGCGTGAAGGCCTCGTCCTGACCGCGGGCCATCAGGCTTTCGATGACATAGCCGCGCATCTGCGGCACCGCGATGCCCCGGACGATGAAGGGATTGAGGCTGTCGAAGGTGCCGAGCACGCCCTGCACCATGCGGCCGCCTTTCGGCGCGTCGGGATTGGCATAGGGCATCTGCCTGAAATCGGCTGACAGGGCCGGGGCGCCGTGCATGGCGATGGCGTGGGCCGGTTCGGCTTGTGCGGAATCGGCCACTGGGCCGGCCAGAGCTATCCAGCAGGCCAGCGCCGCGATCATCTTAGACAGGGTCGAAAGACCCTGTGCATGTGTGCGATTTGATTCGGTTGATTTCACAGAGGAACTTTACCATGGCTGTCCCCCACGAACCTGTGCCATGCATCAAATAGGGCTGGCGCCATTGATCTTTTCGTCGGCCGCTGTATTGAAAGCGGACAATTGACGAGGACGGCGCGGCCTGTCACGTAACGGCCTTAATTGGCACCGAGACACCCGCCAACGGGTGACTGTCAGCGCCGCCTCCGGGATATGAGCGCCTCCGTTCAGAAAGGGTTTTCCGAAATGAATTTCCGTCTCTTGGCTGCGTCGGTTCTGCCGCGCGGGCGGGGCTTCGCGCTTCTGGCGGCGACGGCCTTGACCGCCACGTTGATCGCTCCGGTTGCGCATGCGCAGGCTCCTGCGCCTGCTGCGCCGCCGGCCGCGGCGCCGAAGGCTGCTGCGCCTGCGCCCAAGGCCGCGCCGAAAGCGGCTCCGAAGGCTGCTACCCCGGCCGCTCCCGCCGCCCAGGCGCCAGCCGCAGGCGCGCCACCGGCCGATCAGCAGGTTCAGCTGATCTACGCGCCGTGGACCAAGTTCTGCCTCAAGGGCCAGGACGCCAACGCCAAGCAGGTCTGCTTCACCGGCAAGGACGGCCGCATCGAGTCGGGCCAGCCCGTCATCGCCGCCGTCATCATCGAGCCGGAAGGCGAACCGAAGAAGATCCTGCGCGTGACGCTGCCGCTCGGCATGCAGCTCGTGCACGGCACGCGCGTGATCGTCGATGCCAACGCCCCGGCGCAGAGCCCTTACGTGATCTGCTTCGCCAACGGCTGCATGTCCGATTACGAAGTCACCCCGGAGCTCCTGGCCAATCTGAAGAAGGGCCAGAACCTGATCGTGCAGGCGATCAACTCCAACGGCGCACCGCTGACGCTGCCGCTGCCGCTGGCCGAATTCGCCAAGGCCTATGACGGCCCGCCGACCGATCCGAAGGTGTTCGAAGAAACCCAGAAGAAGCTGCAGGAAGAGCTGCAGAAGCGCGCTGCGGAAGCCCGCGCCAAGCTCGAAGCCCAGCAGCCGGCAGCTGGTGCAGCACCGGCGGCCCCGGCCAATCCGGCCGCGAAGTAAGCGGTTCGCAGAGACCAACAAAAGGCGCCCAGCGATGGGCGCCTTTTTCGTTGGCCGGGCGCCCGGTCTCGTAGTTTCGCATACTTTCGCATACTGTAGACAACGAACGAATTCCCCTGCCGGCACGTAAAGGCTAGGCAGGACACGCAGACGTGTGGGACGGCAGCGCATGGCGAAAGACGGCAAACCACCTGCAAAGCGATTGGGCGAACAGCACAATTCGCTTCACGACCTCGTTTATGATGAGATCCGTTCAGCGATCGTCAACGGGCGACTGAAGCCGGGGGAACGGCTCGTCGAGGAGCGGCTCGCCGAGGAATACGGTGTGTCGCGCAATCCGGTGCGCGAGGCGCTGCGCGCTTTGAGCACGGAGGGGCTGGTGGACGTGTCGAGCCGCCGCGGTGCCCATGTCGCCCATATCGCGCCTGAGAAGCTACAGGAGATCATCGAGATCCGCGCGCTGCTCGAGTCGCATAATGCGCGGCTGGCGGCGCGGCATAAGAATCCGGTGGTACTCAAGAGTGTCGAGGCGATCCTGCTGAAGGGGCAGACAGCGCTCAGCGTCGGGCGGCTGAAAAGCCTGCGCGACCTCAACGAGCAGTTTCACAAGGCGCTAGCGCAAGCCGGCAACAGTGAACTCCTCTCGGAAATGCTCGGCGCACTACGCGCCCGCAGCGCGCTGTTGTTCTCGCCGGACAATCCGGAGCGGCAGGCGCTGAACTGGAAAGAGCATGCCGGCATCCTGCAGGCGATTCTCGATGGTGATGAGGACACGGCAGCGAAGCGCGCGATGGCGCATGTGCTCGGTGCTGGCGAAGCGCATCTGAAGGCGTTGCGCTCCGTCGCCGATGCCGAGTCAGCCGACCAGCTGCCGTAGCAGCAGCAACAGCGCGGCGAGGGCCGACAGGCCGAGCACCGCGAAACGGACGATGCCCGGCGAGACCAGCTTTGCCAGCGGTGTCGAGATCCAGAAGCCGAGATAGAGCGGCGCGATCAGCCAGGTGCCGAGCACCACATCGTGCCAGGCGAAGCGGCCGGCAAAGGCCAGTGCCACGATCGAGATCAGCGATCCGAACAGCAGGAAACCGCCCAGCGAAGCGCGCAGCGTCGCTTTTGGCGCATTCTGATACATCAATGCGATCGGCGGCAAGCCGACCGAGGTCACCGTCCCCATGAAGCCGGAGACGCAGCCGGCACTGAACATGACGGCTGGCGAGGAGGGCAGTTCGATCCGCGCCAGGCTCATCGCAACACCGGCGAAGATCACCAGTGCGAATACGATGGACAATTCGCGGACCGGCAGAATGCCGATGAGCGCGGCGGCGATGATCGAGGTGGGTGCGCGGCCGAGCAGGGCAAAGCCCAGTCCCTTCGAGTCCAGACTGGCGCGCTCGCGCAGCAGCGACAGCAGAGCAATGATGAGCCCGAGGAAAAGCATGGGGCCAGGCACCAGCTTGGGATCGACGATGGCGAGAATGGGGGCGGCGAACATGCCGAAGCCGACGCCGCTGACGCCCTGCAGGCAGGCGCCGATGAGAACGAGAATGCCGGCAACCGCCCACGGGCCGGCGATTGCGTGAAGGACGAGATCCGTCATAATCCAATTTTCCAAAGTCTGTCGTCTTGAAGAAGCGACCGTTGAGGTCAGCAGGGCCCGTCAGCCCGTCGCGTATCTGCGGCGGGCCGTTGTGGTGTTTGCAGGACTGTCTCTTGCGTCAGTCTGCGCGGGCGGCGGGTTTGTTGATGCGGATCTCGACCAATTGAATCAGCGCGTAGATCGCCAGCGAGATGAAGCCGAGCAACACGATCGCCGCCATCACCATGTCCATGCGAAAAATCTGGCTGCCATAGACAATGAGATAGCCGAGCCCGGCCTTTGATGCCTGAAACTCGCCGACGATGACGCCGACCAGCGACAGGCCGGCATTGGCCTTCAGCGTGGCGATGAAGGTGTGGACATTGCCGGGCAGCACGACCTTGGTGAGCATCTGCCAGCGCGTGGCACCGAGGGTACGCACCAGCTTGATCTTGTTCGGGTCCGACTGGCTGAAGCCCGTATAGAGCATCAGGATGGTGATGAAGAGCGCGACGGCGACAGCGACGGCATAGATCGAGCCGGTGGCGCCGAGCCAGATATAGAAGATCGGCACCAGCGCGATCTTGGGCAGCGCATTGAGTACCACCAGAAACGGATCGAGTATCCGCTCCAGTTGCGGCGACATCCAGAGCAGGATCGCGATGATGGTGCCGAGCACCATGGCGATGGCGAAGCTGAGCACCACTTCGGTGAGCGTGACCATGACGTGTTCGCCGAAACGGCCGTCGGCGATCATCTGCAGGAAGGCCTGCAACACGGCGCTGGGGTAGCTGGTCAGCATAGGATTGACCCAATGCATGCGCGGCGCGATCTCCCACAGCAGGAGAAACAGCACGACAAGGCCAAATTGCGCGACGGCGATGCGGCGCTTCTCGCGCTGCTGGTCGGCGAGCCAGGCCTTGTATTGTAGGCTTTGCCGGGGTGTCACGTCCGATGATACGGCGGCGACGGGCGTATCGGTGATGGCGGCTTTACTCGGCATGGATCTCAAGCTCTTCCCAGACAGTGTTGAAATAGGACGGAAATTCATCCGTCTCCCGCGCGGCAAAACTGCCGGGACGATCGTTCCCGTGGCTCGGGAAAGTAATGGCGTGGATCGATCTGATGCGGCCGGGGCGGCGGCTCAGCACGATCACCCGGTCGGCCATGGCGATGGCTTCGGGAATGTCGTGGGTCACAAGCACCGCCGTCTTGTTCTCCTTGCGGATGATGCCGCCGATCTCGTCGGCGATCGACAGCCGGGTCTGGAAATCGAGAGCGGAGAACGGCTCATCCAGCAGCAGGATATCCGGCGTCATGCACATGGTGCGCGCCAGCGCCGCGCGCTGGCGCATGCCGCCAGAGAGTTCCGACGGCTTGCTGTGCAGGAAGTCGCCAAGGCCGTAGCGCTTGAGCAGCGCTTCGGCCTTGCGCCGGGCGTCGTCCATGTCGTCGCCGCGGATTTCGGGGCCGAGCAGCGCGTTGTCGACGATGCTGCGCCATTCGAACAAGCTGTCCTGTTGCAGCATGAAGCCGACCTGCGGCGACGGGCCGGTCACCGGTACGCCATCGAGCAGCACTTCGCCCTCGGTGGGCTTGATGAGGCCGCAGAGCAGCGAGAGAAGCGTGCTCTTGCCGCAGCCGGACTGACCGACGATGCTGACGAACTCGCCTTGCTCGACCTTGAAACTGATGTCCTTCAGCGCCAGCGTCTCGTTCTTGGGCGTGCAGTAGCGCAGATTGACGTTGCGGAATTCGATCTTGGGGACGCTCATTTGGCTGCGCCCTGCGATACCGACGCCTTCACGGCTTTGGCGAAGGACGGATCGACCAGCTTCTCATACGCGACCTTCTTGCCGGCATCGAGCACGCTCGAGGCGATTAGCAGATCCTGCAACGCGCTCATGGCTTCTGCCGTGACCAGCGGCGAGGTCTTCCACACGCCGGCTTCGCGCTGGCGGGTAATGGATCTGGCGAGCTCGATGGCAGACACGCCGGGGAAGAATGGCGCGAGTACCGTGGCTGCTTCGTCCGCGCTCACTGTCTGCATCCAGGTCTCGGCCTTGGCGATGGCATTGGTGAAGCCCTGGATGATCTTGGGCTTCGCCTTGATGGTACCCTCCTTGGCGGTGAACACGGTGTAGTCGATCTGGCCGGCGGCCTTGCCGATATTGGCGAGGGAGACGCCCTTGCCGGCGAGCTCGATCTTGGTGACGTCGGGCTCGAAGAAGGTGGCGTAGTCGCCGGTGCCGGACATGAAGGCGCCCATCCGCGCGGGGATGGCGACATTGGTGATGATGCTGACGTCCTTGTCGGGATCGAGGCCGTTATCTTTCAGTACCTTGTCGAGGAAGATCGCCGGGGCCGAGCCCTTGCGCCAGCCGAGGATGGTCTTGCCCTTGAGGTCCTTCCAGCTGAAGCCGTCCTGCTTGCTGCGGCCGACCAGGAAAGAGCCGTCGGTGGCGGTGAGGCCGGCGAAGATGCGGATCTTGTCGGGTGACAGGCCGGTCTCGATATAGACCGGGGTCTCGGGACCCGCGAGGACGATATCGGCGGTGCCGGAGAGGAGGGCGGCTGTCGCCTTGTCGCTGCCCTGGGCGGCGACAAGATCGAAGTCGATGCCCTCCGCCTGGAAATAGCCGAGTCCCTTGGCGGCATAAAGTGGGGCATAGAACAGCGAGTGGATCACCTCCATGAAGTTGATCTTCTCCATCGGCTGCGACCTGCCAATGGCTGGGGTGCCGATCACGGCGGCGGCGCACAGCACGCCCATGATGAAGCTCTTGCGGAAACTCATTGCTGTTAAACCCTTCCCTGTCTTCCAAGTCCGCGCATGGCGGTGTCAGATAGGGCAATGCAAGAGATGGGCCAGCCTTGCTTTTCGTATATTGTCCTCTGTATACAAAAAACTGTAACCGCCGCGGTCGCTTCGCAGGGGCGGTCTGGTGCGATCGTCATCAACTGAGCTGTGCAGATGCACAGAAGGAGAGCAGACATGCATAACTTCGAGATGCCCGGCTGGGCGACCGAACGGGTTCTGGCGCGACAGGGGCAGGCACTGGCTCATCGCGATGTCGCGGCCGACACCACGGCGCTGGTGGTCATCGACATGCAGAACCATTTCCTCGCGCCCGGTGGAGGCGGCGAGACGCCGCCGGCGCGCGACATCGTGCCGAACATCAATCGCGTAGCGGCGGCGCTGCGCGCGGCCGGTGGTCTGGTGGTATGGATCCGGACGCTGTTCAACGACGGTGCGCTGAACACGATCCCGCATTTCCATCACACGCTGCTGACGCCGGACCGCTTTGCCGCGCGCTCGAAATCGCTGGCCGAAGATGCGCCGGGCTCGGCGCTATGGCCCAAGCTCGATGTGCGCGATGGCGATCTCGTGGTCGGCAAGACGCGCTACAGCGCCTTCATCCAGGGCGCCTCTGATCTCGACGGCATCTTGCGCGCACGCGGTATCACGGCGGTGCTGATTGCAGGGACAATGACCAATGCCTGCTGCGAATCCAGCGCGCGCGACGCCATGATGCTGAATTACCGCACGACGATGGTGCACAACGCCTGCGCCAGCCTGCGTGACGATGAACACGCGGCGGCGCTGACAAGCTTCTACATGTTCTTCGGAGATGTCACTGACGTGGCGGAGCTGGAGCAGCGCTACGGCGCGCGGGGATAGGCTCCGCGACGTCAGTTCAACGACGGATTGCGCGGCCGGTAGCCGCCGGACTTATCCTTGATGAAGATCTCGGCGACCTGGGAATGCCGGATCGGCTCGCCGGATTCATCGGGGAGCAGGTTCTGCTCGGAGACATAAGCGACGTATTCCGACTCAGAATTCTCGGCCAGCAGATGATAAAATGGCTGGTCCTTGTTCGGACGGACGTCTTCGGGGATCGACAGCCACCACTCTTCGGTGTTGTTGAATTCCGGATCGATGTCGAACACCACCCCCCGGAACGAAAAGATCCGGTGGCGGACGATCTGTCCAATCTGGAATTTGGCGGTCCGCGCTTTAATCATTCTGGTCGAATAGACCAGGATTGTGGCCGATGCTAGAGGCAAACGACGGAATTAAGACAGCCGCAGGCCGCTCCCCGCTATCCCGCCCATAGGGCCAAGAACCAAGAAAAACACGCCTGACATGATGGACGTCCTCAATCTTGCACTGCCGTATTTCGGGCTGATCTTCATCGGCTTCGCCTGCGGCAAGGTGAAGAACCTGCCCGAAACGGGCCTCGCCTGGATGAATTTTTTCCTTCTGTACGTGTCGTTGCCGGCGCTGTTCTTCCGCATCATGGCCAAGACGCCGTTCGAGGAACTCAACAATCTGCCCTTCGTGATCGGGACCACGTTGGCGACCGCGACGGCGTTCTTCCTGTCGGTCGGTACCGGTAAATTTCTGGGCCGGCTGACCATGCGGGAGGCCGGGATGGCCGGGCTCGCCGGCGGCTACGGCAATATCGGCTATATGGGACCGGGGCTGGCGCTGGCGGTGCTCGGCCCCAAGGCAGCAGTTCCGACTGCACTGGTATTCTGTTTCGACAGCATCTTCCTGTTCTCGATCGCGCCGCTGATGATGGCGCTGACCTCAGGCGACAAGCGCCCGCTGCTGCCGACCATCGGTATCGTCATCAAGCATATCGTGCTGCATCCCTTGATCGTGGCGGCCTATCTTGGCGCCTTCGTCGCGGCGTTTCACATCCAGATGCCGGTCGCGGTCGACGGCATGCTGCTGTTCCTGCAGAACTCGGCGGCACCCGTCGCATTGTTCGCGCTCGGCGTTACGGTCGCGCTGCGGCCGCTGGGACGCGTGCCATGGGAAATCCCGGGCCTGATTTTCATCAAGCTGTTGCTGCATCCCTTGATCGTGTTCGGCCTGATGCTGTTGCTCGGACCGTTCCCGCCGCTCTGGGCCGCAACTGCTGTGCTGCTGGCGTCATTGCCGCCGGCGCTGAATGTGTTCGTGATCGCGCGGCAGTACGATAGCTGGATCGAACCAGCCTCGGTCGCGGTGCTGCTCGGCACCTTCGTGTCCGTGCTGACGCTGACGTCGGTGATGTACTTCCTGAAGACCGGCCAGATCGCATTCCCTTAGGCCGCGCGAGATCTCTAGGAAGTATTCCTGCGCCACGATGGCGACAGGCCTTCGCGCATCGCAAGGCGGCGCAGCGGGCCTATAGACCCCATCGCTTGCATGCCGGCCGCGCGGATCACCTGCATCGGTAGGAGATCGCTCAGCAGCGAGCGGTTGGCCATGTCGATGGCGAAGGTACGCGAGGAGATATCGCTGCGGCGTATCTGCTCGAAACGCGCCAGCACCGGCGCTGCCCCGATATCCGCGCCATTCATGCCGGCATCGCGAACGACGTCAGCGATATCGCCGGCGTCGCGCAGGCCAAGATTGAGACCCTGCGCACCGATCGGCGGCACCACATGCGCGGCTTCGCCGACCAGCACGATGCGGTTCTTCGCGAGCTGTGTGGGCTGCTCGATGGCCAATGGAAACACATGCCTGCCGGGCTCGACCTGAACGCGGCCGAGGATCGAATGCGATTGCTTCTCCGCGGCGTCCGATAGCGCCTCATCGCTCAAAGCCATCAAGCGCTCGGCATCCCGGGGCTTGTTGACCCAGACGACGCTGGAGCGATTGCCGGGCAGGGGCACGAACACGCAGGGACCGGCGGGTGTGTGAAACTCCGTCGACATGTTTTTATGCGGCCGGCTATGCGTGATGTTGAAGGTCAGCGCGGTCTGCTCAAGCGCGCGTCGCTTGACTGAAATGCCTGCGGCCTCGCGGCACAGGGACTGGCGGCCATCGGCGCCGACGACCAGCCGCGCCACCAGGACCTTGCCTTGCCGTGTGCGGACCTGAACCTGCATCTCGTCCGGCGAGACCGTATCGGCTTCGTCATCGATGCGAATGAGATTGGTCAATTCCGCAGCGCGCGCTTCGAGCGCGATCATCAATTCGCGGTTCTCGATATTGTAGCCGAAGGTCTCGAGGCCGATCTCGCTGCAGACGAACTTGACTTCGGGCGCACGGATCAGCCGGCCCGTGTCGTCCACCAGCCGCATGGTCGTCAGCGCGGCCGCCTTGTCGGCGCAGCGGCGCCAGACATCGAGGCTTTCCAGAAACGCGACGGAGCCGCCCAGCAGCGCGGTGGTGCGGTTGTCGCCATAGGGGACGCGGCGGGCGACGAGGGCGGTACGGGCGCCGGTCTCGGCCAGCGCGAGGGCGGCAGCAAGGCCGGCAGGCCCGCCGCCGACAACGGCGACATCATAGGTGGAGGTGGAAGCAGAGGTCTCGGTCATGGCCGGACCATCGGCCTTTGGCCGGGTATTTTCAAGCCGTTACGCGCCGCGGAATCGTTCCCGCAGTGTCGGGCGGCCGAGTGCCGCATCGGCGCCTGTGCAAATCGGGCGGATTCCTGCTAGCAATTCCTGGCACATGACCGCTTCGAGTCCGGACCAACTCCCGTCGTCGTCACGATCCGCGCGCGCGGCTGCGTTCTCGGTTCACATCTTTACTGCGCTCGGTGCCGGTGTGGCACTCATTGCCATGATGAGCGCCGTGCGCGGCGAATGGGCTGTGATGTTTGGCTGGCTCGGTTTGGCGCTGATCATCGACGGGCTCGATGGCCCGATCGCCCGACACTTCGACGTCGGCCGCGTGTTGCCGGATTGGTCGGGCGATGCGCTCGATTTCGTGGTCGACTTCCTCACTTACGTGTTCGTGCCAGCCTATGCGATCGCTGCCTCCGGCCTGTTGGTGCCGTGGACGGCGGTGCTGCTCGGTGCCGGTATCGTCGTCACCAGCGCATTATACTTTGCCGACAAGCGCATGAAGACCGACGACAACCACTTTCGCGGTTTTCCGGCACTGTGGAACGGGGCGGCGTTCTATCTGTTCCTGCTGCAACCATCACCCCTCATCGCGAGCCTTGCGATTCTGGCGTTGATCGTCCTGACCTTTGTGCCGGTGCATGTGCTGCATCCCGTTCGCGTGACGCGCCTGCGCCGGTTGAACCTGTCACTTATGGCGATCTGGGCTGTGCTGGCCGTCATCACGCTGATACAGAACTTCGCTGTTGCTTTGCCTATTACGGTCGCGCTCTGCGCGATCGCTTTTTACATTGTCTGCGGTGACGCCGTCATCCGCCTCATGAGGCCCTCCAAATCATGATCGAACTGTTTTCCAGCCCCGAAGCCTGGGCAGCGCTCTTGACGCTGACCGCGCTCGAAATCGTACTTGGTATCGACAATGTGATTTTCCTGTCGGTGCTGGTGTCGCGGCTACCGGAGCCGCAGGCAACCCGCGCACGCCAGATCGGTCTCGCGCTGGCGCTTGTGTTCCGCATCATCCTGTTGAGCGTCCTCGTCTGGCTGATCGGCCTGACCGAACCCGTCATCACGGTGAGAGGCCTCGCATTCTCCTGGCGTGATCTGATCCTGATCGGAGGCGGTCTGTTCCTGATCGCCAAGGCGACGCATGAAATTCATGCCGAGGTCGAGGCGCGCGAGGGACACGACAACGAGAAGCCGACACCGAACGCCTTTGCCTGGGTGATCCTGCAGGTCGTGGTCGTCGATCTCGTGTTCTCGCTCGACTCCATCATCACGGCGATCGGCATGGCGCAGGACATCGAGATCATGGCTGCCGCCGTCATCATCGCCTGTGCGGTGATGTATGTATCGTCCGGACCCGTGGCGCGCTTTGTGGCGCAATATCCGACCACCAAGATGCTGGCGCTCGCCTTCCTGGTGTTGATCGGCGTCTCGCTGATGGCGGATGGATTCAAATTCCATATTCCGCGCGGTTACATCTATTTCGCCATCCTGTTCTCGGCGGCGGTCGAGTTGTTCAACGTGCTGGCGAAGCGCAACCGCCGAAAGCGGGTCCAGCCGGGCACAGGTTGACATCACACGGGTGTTGGTTATCGCTTGAGACCAAAGTCACTCAGGGAGATTGAACGATGACTAAAGCCGTCCGCGTCCATGAGATCGGTGGACCCGAAGTGCTCACTTATGAAGACGTGCAGGTCCCGGCACCGGCCGCGGGCGAGGTGCGCATCCGCCAGCATGCCATCGGCGTCAATTTCATCGATACGTATTTCCGCAGCGGCCTCTACAAGGCGCCGCAGCTGCCTTTCATTGCCGGCAATGAGGCCTCGGGCGAAGTGATCGAGGTCGGTCCGGGCGTCACGGGTTTTCATCCTGGTGACCGTGTCGCCTATTATTCGGCCCTCGGCAGCTATGCCACCGAACGTGTGTTTGCCGCCGACCGGCTGGTGAAGCTGCCCGATCGCATCACCCACGAGCAGGGCGCCGTGCTGATGCTCAAGGGCCTCACGGTCTGGTATCTGCTGCACAAGACTTTCAAGGTCGAGCCGCATCATCGCGTGTTGATCCATGCCGCAGCAGGCGGCATCGGTCTGCTCGCCTGCCAGTGGGCCAAGGCCATGGGCGCGCATGTGATCGGCACGGTCGGCTCGAAAGAGAAGGGCGAGTTGGCGCTGGCCAATGGCTGCGATCACGTCATCTATTACAACGAAGAGAACTTCGTCGATCGCGTGAAGCAGATCAGCCGTAACGAACTTTGCGATGTGGTCTATGACGGTGTGGGCAAGACCACCTATCCGGGCTCGCTGTCATGCCTGAAGCCGCGCGGCATGTGGGTGTCGTTCGGCAATGCCTCTGGCCCTGTGCCGCCATTCGCGATTGCCGAACTCAACAATCACGGCTCGCTGTTCGCGACGCGTCCGAAGCTGAACGACTATGTCGCCAAGCGCTCGGAATTGCTGGAGGGCGCCGACACGCTGTTCTCGGCTGTGATCGACGGCAAGCTGCATGTGCCGATCAATCATGCTTATGCGCTGAAGGATGCGGCCAAGGCGCATGTGGACCTGGAAGCGCGCAAGACCACGGGCGCGGTGATCTTGAAGGTGTGAGGCGGGTGGCTTTGCCACAGTCTCATTGCTAACGTTCGTCATGGCCGGGCAAAGCGCGAAGCGTGGCTTCGCTAGATGTCCCGGCCATCTACGTCTTGGCCACCAGGAAGTAGAGACGTGGATGCCCGGGACAAGCCCGGGCATGACGGCGTTTTAGTTACGCTTCTCTCAGAATCCAGCCACCGTCCCGTGCAGATCATACGCATCCGCGCGTTCGATCTTCGCCGTGACGATCTCGCCGACCTTCAGCGGCCGGCGTGCGGTGATATAGACCGATCCGTCGATGTCAGGCGCGTCCGCCTTCGAGCGGCCCTTTGATACAGTCGGGCCGACCTCGTCGATGATGATCTGCTGGCGGGTGCCTACCTTGCGCTTCAAGCGGCGCGCCGAGATTTTCTGCTGGCGCTCCATCAGTGCGTTCCAGCGCTGCTGCTTGATTTCTTCAGGCACCGCATTGGCAATGGCATTGGAGGTCGCGCCCGCTACGGACTCGTATTTGAACGCGCCGACGCGGTCGATCTGCGCCTCTTCCAGCCAGTCGAGCAGATACTGGAAATCGCTTTCGGTCTCGCCGGGGAAGCCGACGATGAAGGTCGAGCGCAATGTCAGATCGGGGCATTCCTCGCGCCACTTCTTGATCCGCGCCAGCGTCTTGTCCTGCGCCGCCGGGCGCTTCATCGCCTTGAGCACGTCCGGAGCGGCATGCTGGAACGGGATGTCGAGGTAGGGCAGCACATTGCTGCCGGAATTCATCAACCCGATGACTTCGTCGACATGCGGATACGGGTAAACATATTGCAGCCGCACCCAGGCGCCGAGTTCTCCGAGCTCCTTGGCGAGATCATAGAACTTGGCGCGGACCTCGCGGTCCTTCCACGGGCTCGTCGCATATTTGATATCGACGCCGTAAGCCGAGGTGTCCTGCGACACGACCAGCAATTCCTTGACGCCGGCCTTCACCAGCTTCTCGGCTTCGAGCAGGACTTCGTTGGCCGGACGCGAGACCAGATTACCGCGCAGCTTCGGAATGATGCAGAAGGTGCAGCGGTTGTTGCAGCCTTCGGAAATTTTCAGATAGGCGTAGTGCCGCGGCGTCAGCTTGATGCCCTGCGGGGGTACCAGATCGATGTGCGGATTGTGCACCGGCGGCAGCGCACGATGCACGGCGTCGAGCACGCTTTCATATTGCTGTGGCCCGGTGATCGACAGCAGGTTGGGATAGGCGGCCTCGATCTGCTCGGGCTCGGCGCCCATGCAGCCGGTGACGATGACCTTGCCATTCTGCGCCATGGCTTCGCCGATGGCGCCCAGCGACTCCGCCTTGGCGCTGTCGAGGAAGCCGCAGGTGTTGACGATGACGATGTCGGCGCCGTCGTGCTTGCGGGCGAGTTCGTAACCTTCGGCCCGCAGGCGCGTAATGATCCGCTCGGAATCCACCAAAGCCTTGGGGCATCCCAGTGACACAAAGGAGATTTTCGGCGCGGCGGCCTGTTGCATGTTCGATCTGCCTGATTGAGAGGCAGCAGGTAGTCCCATTTGCCCATAATTACAAGGCTTTAAGCCGTGCGCGGGCGTGCTATGGGTATGCTGCATCCATGTGAGTGCCCGATGCCTGCCGACCAGTCGCCCAAAATTGTCATTGTCGACGAAAGCCCGATCCGGGCCGCGATCCTTGAGGAAGGGCTGCGGGAGGCTGGCTATGTGGACGTCCAGCATATCCGGGAGATGCATAACCTGCTGGCCCGGATTTATGCGCTGGATCCGGACGTTATCGTTATCGACCTCGAAAACCCCAGCCGCGACGTGCTGGAACAAATGTTCCAGGTGTCCCGCGCGGTGCGCCGGCCAGTCGCCATGTTCGTCGACCAGAGCGACGCCGAGTCGGCGCGGGCTTCGGTCGAGGCGGGGGTATCCTCTTACATCGTGGACGGGCTGAAGAAGGAGCGGATCAAGCCGATCCTCGATCTCTGCATCTCCCGTTTCAACGCCTTCTCCAAACTGCAGGACGAGCTCGAGCGCACCAAGTCGGCGCTGGAGGAGCGCAAGATCATCGACCGCGCCAAGGGCATCGTGATGAAGCTCAAGGGCCTCAATGAAGAAGAGGCTTACGTATTGCTGCGATCCACGGCGATGCGTGAAAAGAAGAAAATCGGCGAGATCGCCCAGTCGATCATCACCGCA
Source organism: Tardiphaga sp. 42S5 (assembly GCF_034044155.1). Classification (NCBI taxonomy): domain Bacteria; kingdom Pseudomonadati; phylum Pseudomonadota; class Alphaproteobacteria; order Hyphomicrobiales; family Nitrobacteraceae; genus Tardiphaga; species Tardiphaga sp. 42S5. Next base: position 3,954,032 of record NZ_CP139027.1, read on the forward strand.
GCGGAGTTGCTGAAATGATCGATCAACCGCTCCGTGTCGGGTTCATCCCGCTGGTCGACGCCGCCGCGCTGATTGTTGCGGTCGACAAGGGGTTCACGAAGGCCGAGGGGCTGAACGTCGAATTGGTTCGGGAAGTGTCGTGGTCGAATGTCCGCGACAAGCTGAATATTGGCCTGTTCGAAGCGGCGCATCTGCTGGCGCCCGTTGCCATCGCGTCCAGCCTCGGGCTCGGGCATGTGAAAGTGCCGATCGTGGCGTCGTTCAATCTCGGCATCAACGGCAATGCCATTACCGTCTCGCCGGCGCTGCATGCGGCGCTGATGTCGGAGCTCGACGGTGACCCGACCGATCCGATGGCCACCGCACAGGCGCTGCGCCGCGTCGTCGTCGCGCGTGCCCGTGCCGGTGCCGACCCCCTGACCTTCGGCATGACCTTCCCGTTCTCGACGCATAATTACCAGCTCCGTTTCTGGATGGCGGCCGGCGGCGTCGATCCCGATGAGGACGTGCGCCTCGTGGTGCTGCCGCCGCCGTACATGGTCGACAGCCTCGCCAACGGTCACGTCGATGCGTTCTGTGTCGGCGCGCCCTGGAATTCTGTCGCGGTCGATCTCGGCGTCGGCCATATTCTGCATTTCGTCTCCGACATCCTGCTGCGCGCCGCCGAGAAGGTGCTGGCGGTCAGGCAGGACTGGGCGGAGAAGAACCCGGACACCGTGGCGGCGCTCACGCGGGCGCATGTGAAGGCCGCGGTCTTCATCGAGGCGCCGGAGAATCGCGACGAGATTGCCGCGATACTCGCCAAGCCCCAACATATCGGCGTCTCGCCGGAGGTCCTGCTGCGGACGCTGGATGGCCGGCTGAAGATTTCGCCGGACGGCACCATGCGCGAGAGCGGGCGCTATCTGCTGGTTGGCCGCGAAGGAGCCGGGCGTCCAGATCCCGTTCAGGCCGCCTGGCTCTATGCCCAGATGGTGCGCTGGGGACAGGCCGCGATCAGCCCGGAGGCGCTGAAAATCGCACAGGGCGTGTTCCGCCCAGATCTCTACGATGCCGCGCTCGGTATCACCGGCAGCGCTCCGACCGATGTGCCCGATGCGGTCGGCGCCTTCGCGGGGCCGCCATTCGATCCGAGCAACATCGCTGCCCATCTCGCCGCGTTCGAGATCGCGCATATGAAGTCGTGACGGCGGCTCAGTTCGCCGATGTGTGGATGCCGCATTCCGTTTTGGCGCGGCCGCGCCAGCGGCCGGCGCGGGGGTCCTCGCCAGGCGCGGTGCGGGACGTGCAGGGCATGCAGCCGACCGACGCAAAGCCTGAGGCCACGAGCGGATGTGGCGGCAGCTTCGCCGACGCATAGATCAGCCCGATCTCGTCCGGCGTGACATTGGCGAATGGATTGAATTTCAGCTTCCCGCCATCGGTTTCAACGACAGGAATGGCCGCGCGCGACGCACCTTGAAATCGCTTGCGGCCGTTGATCCATGCGCTGAACGGCGCCAGTGCCTGCGCCAGCGGTTCGACCTTCCTGATCCGACAGCAGGTGTCGGGATCGGACGACCACAAATCCCCATCGCTGTCGTGAGCGGCAAGCGCATCCGCTGCGGGGCGGATCGTTCGGACGTCGCGCAGGCCCAGCGTCAGGATCAGTTGGTCGCGATAGGCGAGTGTCTCCTTGAACATCCAGCCGGTGTCGAGAAACAGCACGGGGATGGCGGGATCGACATCGGCCATCACCTTCAGCAACGCTGCGGACTCCGTGCCAAACGACGATACCAGCGCGAGTCCATCGCGGCCCGCGACATCAAGCGCCGCAGCAATCACCTCGGCAGGCGAGGCGGATTGCAGCGCTTGATCGTATTGGACAGCACTTGCGACGGCTCCGGGCGACAGCATCTCGAACTCCTCAACACATCCGGCTTGACTGGAATAAGATTCTATATATCAGTTGTTTGTCGCCACTTAATAGAAAAATATTCTTTCTATTTGAGAAGCGCAGTTTAGATTTTTTGACCCCATAAATCGAGTTCCAGAGATGCACTTTCTCCGAGCGTATCCGCTTCGTGAGCAACGGCGAATCTCACGGCGGTTTTGAGGACCTGGAGAAGGCGTATGACGTCGACCAATCTCGAACGCGTCCGATCGGACGTGGTATCGATGGACCACCTCGATCAACTGGAAGCGCAGAGCATCTACATCCTGCGCGAGGGCTTCGCCCGATTGAAGAAGCTGGCCTTGCTGTGGTCGCTCGGCAAGGACTCCAATGTCATGATCTGGCTGGCGCGCAAGGCGTTCTTCGGCCACGTACCGTTCCCCGCGCTGCATGTCGATACCGGCAAGAAGTTTCCGGAGATGTACGCATTCCGCGATCACTATTCGAAGGAATGGGGACTCGACCTCACCGTCGAATATTGCCCGTCGATCGATAGTGTTGATCCGACACTGCCGCCAGCGGCGCGTTCCGCAGCGCGCAAGACCGAAGGTCTCAAACTTGCGCTGGCGAAGCACGGCTTCGACGGATTGATCGCCGGCATTCGCCGCGACGAAGAGGCGACCCGCGCCAAGGAGCGTGTGTTCTCGCCGCGCGGTGTCGAGGGCGGATGGGACGTGCGCGACCAGCCACCGGAATTCTGGGACCAGTTCAACGCCTCGCCGCCGCCCGGTGCGCATCTGCGCATTCATCCGATCCTGCATTGGACCGAAGCCGACATCTGGGCCTACACGGCGCGGGAAAACATTCCGATCATTCCGCTGTATCTGGCCAAAGACGGCAAGCGCTACCGCTCGCTGGGCGATGCCGACATCACCAATCCCGTCGCATCCACCGCCAGCACGATTGCCGAAATCCTGGTCGAGCTCGACGGCACCACGATTCCCGAGCGCGCCGGCCGCGCACTCGATCATGAGACCGAAGACGCCTTCGAGCGACTGCGCGTCGCCGGCTATCTGTAGAGGTGATGCCATGACCAAACCCGTCAATCCGACCTCGCTCGGAATGCCCAACGGCACCACGCGCCCGCAACTGCGTATCGTGATTGTCGGCCACGTGGATCATGGCAAGTCGACGCTGGTCGGTCGCCTGCTGCACGAGACCGGCGGCCTGCCGGATGGCAAGCTGGAGATGCTGAAAGCGGTTAGCGCCCGGCGCGGCATGCCGTTCGAATGGTCGTTCCTGCTCGATGCGCTGCAGACCGAGCGCGACCAGGGCATCACCATCGATACAACGCAGATCCGCTTCCGCACCAAATTGCGCGACGTCATTCTGATCGACGCTCCCGGCCACGCCGAGTTTCTGCGTAACATGATCACCGGCGCATCGCAGGCCGATGGCGCCGTGCTGATCGTCGATGCGCTGGAAGGCGTTCGCGATCAGACCCGGCGCCATGCCTATCTGCTGCATCTGCTGGGCGTGAAGCAGGTCGCCGTCGTCGTCAACAAGATGGACCGCGTCGATTTCAGCGCCGAGCGCTTTCAGGCGATCAGCGACGAAATTTCGGCGCATCTCATCGAACTCGGCGTCACGCCTGCTGCGGTGATTCCGATTTCGGCGCGGGATGGCGATGGCGTCGCCACCCATACCGACCGTGTCGGCTGGTATCGCGGGCCGACCGTCGTGGGGGCGCTCGATGCGCTGAAGCCGGCACTCGCGCTTGATGAATTGCCGCTGCGGCTACCGGTACAGGCGATCTACAAGTTCGACGACCGGCGCATCGTGGCCGGGCGTATCGAGGCCGGTCATCTGGCTGTCGGCGACGACGTGGTGATCATGCCCGCCGGCAAGCGGGCAAAGATCAAGAGCGTGGAACGCTGGTCGGCGATGCCGTTGGAAGGCGAGCACGGCGCAGGGCGATCCGTCGGTATCACGCTCGACCGCGAACTGTTCGTCGAGCGCGGCGACGTGATCGCGCATGTGGGCGCGGTGCCATCGGATACACGACGACTGCGGGCGCGGATTTTCTGGCTGCACGACCAGCCGCTGACAGCGGGATCGTCGATCCTGGTGCGGCTCGGCGTGCGCGAAGTGCGCGGCCGTGTGGTCGCGATCGAGAAGGCGATCGATCCCGGCGAACTGGCCAGTGTCGAGACCAAACAGATCGCCCGCAATCACGTCGGCGAAATCGAGATCGCACTGTCGCAACCGGTCGCCGCCGATCGCTATGTCGACAATCCGCGCACCGGACGTCTCGTGATCGAGGTCGGCGGCCGGATCGCCGGTGGCGGTCTCGTCCTGTCCATCGATGCTGCCCAACGCGTCGTGTCATCGGACATCGTGCCGGTGCAGTCGGCACTGCAGCCTGAGGAACGTTCGGCGCGCTATCGCCATCAAGGCGCAGTTGTGTGGTTCACGGGATTGCCGGGATCGGGCAAGTCGACGCTGGCGCGGGCGCTGGAGCACCGTCTGTTCGCCAAAGGCGGTTCGCCGATCCTGCTCGACGGCGACACGCTGCGCGCCGGACTCAATCGCGACCTCGGCTTCTCCGCCGCCGATCGCAGCGAGAATGTCCGGCGACTGGCGGAGATGGCCGGCCATCTCGCCCGCAACGGTCATATTGCCATCGTTGCGGCTGTCTCACCCTCGCGCGGCGACCGCGCCGAGGCCCGCAGCGCGGTCGATACCGCATTTCGTGAGATCTATGTCGCGACGCCGGCGGAGATCTGCGAGCAGCGCGATCCCAAGGGGCATTACGCCAAGGCCCGCGCGGGCGACCTGCCGGGCTTCACCGGTATCGCCAACGACTATCAGGCGCCGGAGACGGTCGAGCTGCGGATCGACACGTCGACGATCGATGTGGGTCGCGCGATAGATGGCATCGAGGACATGCTGCGGCAGACGCAAGTGCTGGACGACGGAGCCGCTAATCTGGCGGCGTTCGAGGCGGTCTAACGGCTTAGGCCCGCGCTCACTTTTGCACCTCATGATGAGGTCAAGGAAAGCTGGTTCGCCAGCTTTCCTCTTACCGAGGCGGCAATCCGAAAGGCCACGAGCCCAGGCTGGATGGCTTCGTCGCGCGGGCCCTTCGCAACGATAGCTGCCATTGACGTTCCCACCGTCTAATTATTGAGCGTGCGGTGCACAAACGCTGGCACCGAACAGGCGGTTTTCGCCTGACCTTGACCTCAATCCCCTGATTTCTTGACGTTTTTCCTCCGAGGACGATCTGGCACGAGACTTGAATGTCTCTAGTCAACCGGCGTTCGCTGACGCCCGCCGGCCAGTTCAGATGGATTTCCGCAGCAACGAGGCTGATCGGATCGCTTTCAGAATTCAAGCCGGCGCGACGCGCCGACCTGAGCCTGCGCGGTCCGCAATCCTTATCCCCGTTGAAGCCACGCTGTGGCCCGCAGGAGCTTCGTCCCGCATGAAAATTGAAACGCTCTCCATCGACTTTACTGACGAACAGAAGCGCTACCTGGAAGGCTTTTCGACCGGGCTGCAGATCAGCCGCGTCGGCAAGGGTCTCGGCGGCGCTGCGTCAGCCAAGGCCAATGCGGAGCCGACCGGACCGGATGCGCCGCATATCAAGGCGCAGGACCGCACGATTGCGTCGGGCAAGAAGCTGGTCGAGCAGGAGAAATGGAAGCGCGAGGAACACCCGTTCGACGCCTATCCGCGGCTGCGCGATCAGGCCGCGATCGATGCACGGCCATCGCCGGCCGACAATTTCCGCTGGCGCTATTACGGCATCTTCTATGTGGGTCCAACGCAGGACTCCTATATGTGCCGGCTTCGGATCCCGAACGGCATCATGAAGCACTGGCAGCTTGCGGGTCTTGCCGATCTCAGTGACGAGCTCTGCGGTCCGTTTTCCCATGTGACCACGCGCGCCAATCTGCAGGTGCGCGAGATTCCGCCGAAAAACGCCGTGAAGCTGATCGAGGGCATCCAGGATCTCGGTCTGTGCTCTCGCGGCTCCGGGGCTGACAACATCCGCAACGTCACCGGCACGCCGACCGCCGGCATCGACCCTCAGGAACTGCTGGACACGCGGCCCTATGCCCGCGAGTGGCACTATCACATCCTCAATGACCGCACGCTCACCGGCCTGCCGCGCAAATTCAATGTCGCCTTCGACGGCGCCGGCAAGATCGCCGTGCTGGAAGACACCAACGACATCGCCTTCCAGGCAGTCGAAGTGAAGGATGGCTTCGGCGTCGCGCCCGGCGTCTGGTTCAAGCTCGGCATCGGCGGCATCACCGGCCACAAGGATTTCGCCACCGATACCGGCATCATCGTGAGACCGGAGGACGCCACCAAGGTCTCCGACGCCATCGTGCGCGTCTTCATCGATCTCGGCGACCGCACCAACCGCCTCAAGGCGCGGCTGAAATACGTGATCGACGGCATGGGCATGGAGAAGTTTCTGACCATCGTCGAGGAGAAGCTCGGCGCGCCGTTTACCCGCGTTCCGGCGGACGCGTTGCTGCCGCGCCCAAGCTTCGACCGCACGGCGCATATCGGCGTGCACAAGCAGAAGCAGGATGGCCTGAACTGGATCGGCGTCGTGTTGCCGCTGGGCAAGGTGACGACCGATCAGATGCGGGGGCTTTCGAAGATTGCGGCCGATCTCGGCGACGGCGATATCCGCCTCACGGTGTGGCAGAACCTGCTCATTCCTGGTGTGAAAGACGCGAATGTCGCGCTGGCGACTGCGGCCATCGAAGCCCTTGGCCTTGCCATCAAGACCACCGAGATCCGCGCCGGCCTGATCGCCTGCACCGGCCGCGCCGGTTGCAAATTCGGCAATGCGGATACCAAACGCACGGCAACGAACATCGCCGAATGGTGCGATACGCGCGTCGAGGTCGATACGCCGATCAACATCCATCTCACCGGCTGCCATCATTCCTGCGCGCAGCATTACATCAGCGACATCGGCATGATCGGTGCGCGCGTGGCGCTGGACGATAGCGACGACACCGTGGATGGCTTTCACATCTTCACCGGCGGCGGCTTCGGTCCACAGGCCGATGTCGGGCAGGAGGTCTATCAGAACGTGAAGTCCGAGGACGCGCCTGTCGTCGTCGAGCGGCTGCTGAAAGCTTATCTCGCCCACCGCGCGTCGCCGGACGAGACCTTCCTCACTTTCTCGCGCCGTCACGACGCGGCATCGTTGCGTAAGCTTGCTGATGAACAGGTGTCCGCATGAACCAGATGACGCCGCCGCCCAAACTCGAGATCATTCCGGCCTCCGCGCCGTTCTCGGAAGCGCAACGCTCCTGGCTGAACGGCTTCTTCGCCGGCCTGCTGTCCGACGCACCGGCGACGCCGCTCTCTGCAGAGCAGGGCGCAGCCATCATGGAAGAAGATGACGGCGCGCCGTGGCATGACCAGACCATGCCGATCGCCGATCGCATGAAGCTCGCCGAAGGCAAGCCGGTTCGTCGCAAGATGATGGCGGCGATGGCGCAGCAGGATTGCGGCCAGTGCGGCTATAATTGCAACGACTATTCCGACGCGATTGCCTCCAAGGCCGAAGCGCGCCTGAATCTCTGCGTCCCCGGCGGCAAGGAAACCGCGCGGATGCTGAAGTCGCTCTATGAAGAGCTCGACAAGGCGCCGGCGGGTGCTGCGCCCGCGGCAGCAGCGACGCCTGCTACTGCAGAACCGGTCGAAGTTGCTGCGCCGGATCCGTCGACGCTCGGGCGCTCGCGCGACAATCCCGCACCTGCGGTGTTTCTTGGCCGCCGCCTGCTCAATGGCAAAGGCTCCGAAAAGGAGACCTGGCATATCGATTTCGATCTGTCGGGCTGCGGGCTCGATTACGTCGTCGGCGACAGTTTCGGCATCTTTGCGTCGAACGATCTCGGTCATGTCGACCAGATCATCGCGCTGCTCGGCGCGTCGCATATGACGGAAGTGCGTGGCAAGACGCTGCGTGAAGTGCTGCAATACGACGTCTCGCTGGCCCCGGCACCGGACAGCCTGTTCGAGCTGATGTCCTATCTCACCGGCGGAGCGCAGCGCGCCAAGGCACGCGCACTGGCCCAGGGCGAGGACCCCGATGGTGATGCCGCGACGCTCGACGTGATGGCTGCGTTGCAGAAGTTTTCCGGCGTACGCCCGCATCCCGAAGCTTTCATCGAAGCGCTGGAGCCGCTGCAGCCGCGGCTCTACTCAATTTCGTCATCGCACACCGCCACACCGGGCAAACTGTCGCTGACAGTCGATATCGTTCGTTACATGGTCGGCAAGCGTAAGCGCCATGGTCTGGCCTCGAGCTTCCTCGCCGATCGCATCCAGCCCGGCGACGAGCTCAAGGTCTATGTCCAGAAGGCGCATGGCTTTGCGCTGCCGGAAAATCCGGAGACGCCGATCATCATGGTGGGACCGGGTACCGGCATCGCGCCGTTCAGGGCGTTCCTGCACGATCGCAAGGCCACCAAGGCGCCGGGCAAGAACTGGCTGTTCTTCGGCCATCAGCGCAGCGCCTCGGATTTCTTCTATGCCGACGAACTCAATGGCATGAAGACCGAAGGCTTCCTCACACGGTTGTCGCTGGCCTGGTCGCGCGACGCCGGCGAGAAGTTCTACGTGCAGGATCGCATGCGCGAGGTCGGCCGCGACGTCTGGACCTGGCTCGCCGAAGGCGCCCATGTCTATGTCTGCGGCGACGCCAAGCGCATGGCCAAGGATGTGGAGCGGGCTCTGGTCGACATCGCCGCCCAGCACGGCGCGCGTTCGACCGACGAGGCGGTGATGTTCGTCAGCGAGCTGAAGAAGAAGGGGCGGTTTCAGCTCGACGTATATTGATATCTTTACCCCGCATCCTGAGGAGACCGCCGTTCGTGGGCGTCTCGAAGGATGGCCGCAGACTCGGAGCGCCGGCATCTCATGGTTCGAGACGGCGCTTCGCGCCTCCTCACCATGAGGGGAGCGCGCGTTTGCGAGAGAACTGTTTTGCTTCAACTGCGTCATCAGTAGAACGCTTCCTCAGCGATAAATTGCGTTCTCTCTCGGCGCTGCTCTCATTGGAGATAATCTCTCCATCCTGCGCGACATTCAAAATTCCATTTTATTGACCGATGCCGCCGCGCTGCGCATCCTCGTACCATTGAAATCACAGGGGCGGGAGTCGGCGGACTCTCACGGCTGAGCTTCCACTAACACATTGACCATCGCATCAGCGCGAGCCGCAACACCATGCGTTGCGGCCATGGGCAGCGCTGTGCCGATCGCAAGGAGACCAGATGTCGAACGATGATCACAACTGCAAGCCGCTGATGGATCGTCGGTCGCTGTTGCGCGGCGGCGCAGCAGCCGCATTGGCGGCGCCACTCGGCGTATGGGGCGCGCAGGCCTTTCCGTTCCGGCAGGCGTCACCCATCGATTTTTCCGAATTTCCGATCTGCAGGACCGCATCGGAGGCGCCCGCGCTCACCGGTGTTCCGCGTAAATTGAAGCTCTCCTGGAATGCCGGCGCGGTCTGTCTTGCGCCGCTGCCGGTCGCCATCGATCACGGCTTCTTCCAGAAGCAGAACCTCGACGTCGAGCTGGTCAATTACAGCGGCTCGACGGACCAGCTTCTCGAAGCCATAGCCACCGGAAAATCCGATGCGGGCCTGGGCATGGCGCTGCGCTGGCTGAAGCCGCTGGAGCAGGGCTTCGACGTCAAGATCGTCGCCGGCACCCATGGCGGCTGCCTGCGCGCGCTGGCACCGGCGAAATCTGAGGTGAAGAGCGTTGCGGATTTCAAGGGCAAGACCATCGCGGTTGGCGATATGGCCGGCCCCGACAAGAACTTCTTCTCGATCCAGCTCGCGAAAGCCGGACTTAATCCGGACAAGGACGTCGAGTGGCGGCAATATCCCGGCAACCTCGTGCGGCTCGCCGTGGAAAAGGGCGAGGCACAGATCGGACTGGCCTCCGATCCGCTGGCCTATCTCTGGCTCAAGGACGGCGAGCTGAAGGAAGTCGGCTCCAATCTCGATGGCCCATATAAGGATATCAGTTGCTGCATCGTCGGCGTGCGCGGCAGTCTGCTGCGTGACGATCCGCTGGTCGCGCGCGGCCTGACGCAGGCATTGCTCGATGCTGCGATGTTCGCATCGCAGAATCCGGAGAAGGCTGCGAAGTCGTTCCAGCCCTATGCGCCGAAGAATGCCACCGTCGAGGATCTGCTGGGCATGGTGAAGTATCACACCCATCACCATCATCCCGTGGGCGATGCGCTGAAGCGTGAACTGAAGTCCTACGCCGACGATCTCAAGACGGTCTCGGTGTTCAAACCGAGCACCGATACCACCAAATTCGCGGAGCGCATCTATGCCGACGTATTCCGCGTCTGAGATCGCACCGCTTGGCGGTGACCGCGAGACCGCGCTCATTGCTGGCGATGGCGGACTTCAAGTCGTCAGCAAGCTTCGTTTCAGCATTACGGGGATCGGGGCAGGGCTTGCTTGGCTGACTTTCGGCCTGTCGTGCCTGCGATGGCCAGATATCGGCGACTGGCCACGCACCGAGGCTGTAGCCTATACGGCATTCGCGATTGCTGGCGGCATCGCGATTGCGACCACGGCGCAGGCACCGCTCGGCAAATTCGGCGACGGCGTGCAGCGACGCGCGCCCTGGCTGTTTGCCTTGGGAGCGTTCCTGACGCTGTGGGAGCTTGCGACGGCGAAATTCGGCTGGCTGCCGCTACCGTTCTTTCCGCCGCCGCAGTCGATCGTCGAGGTCTATACCGACGACCTGCCGAAACTGCTCGACAGCGCTTTCGCCTCGGTGAAGCTGCAGCTCGGCGGCTACTTCATCGGCGCGGTCGTAGGCTTCCTCACCGGCGTCTCCATCGGCTGGTCGCGGCTCGCGGGCTACTGGGTGCATCCGATCCTGCGCTTCATCGGCCCGTTGCCGGCGACCGCCTGGCTGCCGATTGCGTTCTTCACGTTCCCGTCCGTCTGGAGCGCCAGCACGTTCCTGATCGCGCTGGCCACCGGCTTTCCGGTGACAGTGCTGACCTGGTCGGGTGTGGCCAGCGTCAGCACCGCCTATTACGATGTCGCACGAACGCTCGGCGCAAAACCGTCGTTCCTGGTGACCAAGGTCGCGATCCCGGCAGCATTACCGCATGTGTTTGTCGGTCTGTTCATGGGGCTCGGCGCATCCTTCGCGGTGCTGGTCGTCGCCGAGATGATCGGCGTGAAGGCCGGGCTTGGCTTCTATCTGCAATGGGCGCAGGGCTGGGCGTCCTACAACAACATGTATGCGGCGCTGATCGTGATGTCGCTGCTGTGCTCCGGCGCGATCACGCTGCTGTTCAAGGTGCGTGACCGGCTGCTGGTCTGGCAGAAGGGCGTCGTCAAATGGTAGCGCTCGCGACAGCATTCAAGCCAGCGGCGACCGGCGCGTCGCTGGAGATCAAAGGCGTCAGCCATGCCTTCGATATCGATGGCAGCGTGCTGCCGGTGCTCGACGATGTCAGCATCAGTGTTGCGCCCGGAGAGTTCGTGGCGCTGCTCGGCCCCTCCGGTTGCGGCAAGTCCACGCTGCTGCGTCTGGTCGCCGGTCTCGAGCCGCCGCGTGGCGGCACGCTGGAAGAGGACGGCGTCGCCATCACCGGGCCTTATCCATCCCGCGTCGTGGTGTTTCAGGATCCCACGCTGTTTCCGTGGCGGACGGTGTGGGACAATATCGCGCTCGGGCTGGAAGCGCAGGGCGTGCTCAAGACGCAGCGTCACCGCGTCGATGCCGCAATCGATCTCGTCGGCCTCGGCGCATTCAAGAAGGCCTATCCGCATCAGCTTTCGGGCGGCATGGCGCAGCGTGTCGCGCTGGCGCGCGCGCTGGTCAATGATCCGCGCATTCTTGTGCTCGACGAGCCGCTTGGCAAACTCGATTCGCTGACACGCATCACCATGCAGGCCGAACTGGTTTCGCTCTGGCAACGCAACGGCTTCACAGCGCTGCTGGTGACTCACGACGTGGAGGAGGCGCTGTTTCTCGCCAACCGCGTCATCGTATTCAGCGATCGGCCGGCACGGGTGACGGCGGATATCACGGTGGATCGGCCCTATCCGCGTCATCGCGGCGATCCGCATCTGGCCGAGCTACGGCGGCAGATCCTGGGGCTGCTCGGGCTGGATGCGACGTGGTGAGCTCCTTCCGACTATGATCCGTTGCGGGACGGAGCAGTCTCCACCGATAGCTGTATACGAGGCACGGTTATTGCATTCCTTTTGGGCTGACACACGGTTCAGCCCAAGGGAATGACATGTACAGCACCAACCGACGCGATTTCATCCGCCTGACGGCTATTGCCGCGGCGCTGTCCACGACCAGCATCAAGGCCTTCGCCGCCGACCGCGTGGTCAAGGTCGGAACGCTGAAGCTCATTCACGGCGTCACCCCGTATTTCTACGAGAAATTCGCGCCTGATGGCGTCAAGTTCGAGGTCATCCCGTTTGAGACCCCGACCGACGGCAAGAACGCCGTCGTGACCGGCACTGTCGATTTCGGCATCTTCGGTTTTGCCGCGGCGACGCTCGGCGGCGCCAATGGTGAGCCGGTTGTCGTCATCGCATCTGCCTGCAATCGGGGCATGGCGGTCGTCGCCAAGAAAGATTCCGGGATCAACACGATCAAGGACCTGAAGGGAAAGAAGGTCGCGATCCTGCCGGGCTCGACCCAGGAAGTCGTGATCCTCGATCGCCTCTCCGCCGAAGGCATGACGGTGAAGGACGTCGAGTCCGTGCGTCTGTCGTTCAGCGACATGGCGCCGGCGCTAGCCCGCGGCGACATCGACGCCTATGTGGGCGCCGAGCCCGGTCCGGGCATCAGCCTCGCCAATGGCGTCGGCCAGATCGTCGAGTATCCCTATACGACGCCGACCGGTTCGCTGAACATGGTACTGGCCACGCGCCGCGAACTGATCGAGAAAGATCCGGAACTGATCAAGGCGCTGCTCAAGACTCACCGCCTGGCCAGCGAATATGCCATGAAGGACCGCGAGGCCTTTATCGCCATCGCCATGCAGAAGCTCGGCCAGCAGAAGCCGTCGATCGAGAAGGCCGCACCGAATGTGGAGCTGACCTGGAATATCGACGACCAGTTCATGAAGCAGGCGGAATATTACGGCGGCCAGATGCTGTCCAAGAAGCAGATCCGGCAGTTGCCGGACTACAAGACCTTCATCGACGCCAGCTTCGTGAAGGCGCTGGCGGCTACGTGAGCGCGTCGTGAGCCTGGAAAGCATGATGGACGATACGTCCAACAGGGTACAGCTTGTGCCGGCAGCGGAAATCCCGCCGGTGGCTGCGGCCGGGAAGCGCGGGCAGGGCGTGCAGCGTGCGCGCACAGTCGCGCTCGCGCTGATCGTGCCGGTCTGCCTGATGGTGGTCTGGGATGTCATGGTGCGCTGGACCGGCACGCGGCTGGTGCCGTCGCCCTATGGCGTCGCCGTGATGATGTGGGATTTCGCTTTCGGCGGAATTTATGACGATGCCTACAGCGCCAGCCTGCCGATCCATTTCTGGAAGAGCGTGCAGCGCGTCTATGGCGGCTTTCTCTGTGCGGCGGCGATCGGCATTCCGCTCGGCCTGATGATCGGGCGGATGCCGCTGCTGCGCAAGCTGCTCGATCCTACGCTGTCGCTGCTGCGACCGATCCCGGTGACGGCATGGCTGCCGCTGTCGATGATCTTCTTCGGCCTTGGCCCGCGTGCAGCGATCTTCCTGGTGTTCCTCGGTGCGTTCTTTCCGATCCTGCTCAACACCGTGTTCGGCGTACGCTCCGTCGATATCAGATTGTTCGAAGCCGCGGAGATGCTCGGCTGCAGCGGCGCGCAGCAGTTCCGCTCTGTCGTCTTACCGGCAGCGTTGCCGAGCATCTTCAACGGCCTTCGTCTCGGCGCAGGCTTCGCATGGATCCTGATCGTAGTCGGCGAGATGACCGGCGTGCCCGAAGGCCTCGGCGCCGTCATCATGGATGGCCGCACACTGTCGCGCACCGATCTTGTGATCACCGGCATGATCATCATCGGCATCACCGGCTTTGTGTCGGATCGCATCCTGCTGATGCTCAGCAACTACTTCCTTCGCTGGAGCCCACAGCATCATGCTTGATCGACCAACTACAATTGCGCCTGATATCCTCGAGGTCAGTAACGTCGGGAAAATCTATCAGGCTTCCAACGGCCCGGTCCAAGCGCTGCGCGGTGTCAACCTCACCATCCGCAAGGGTGAATTCGTCTGCCTGCTCGGCGCGTCTGGCTGCGGCAAATCCACATTGCTGCGTATCGTCGCCGGCTTCGAGACGGCGACGCAGGGTTCCGTGACCATGTACGGCTTTCCGGTCGACAAGCCGGGCCCGGATCGCGGCATGGTGTTTCAGGATTACGCTTTGTTTCCGTGGCTGACCGTGCGCGACAATATCGGCTTCGGGCCGAAGCATCGCCGTCTCGCCACCAAACTCGTGAGCGAGCTCACCGACAAGTTCATGGCCATGGTCGGGCTGACGGCCTTTGCCGATCGCTACCCGCACCAGCTCTCCGGCGGCATGAAACAACGCGTCGCCATTGCGCGGGTGCTGAGCAATGACACCGACGTGCTGCTGATGGATGAGCCGTTCGGTGCGCTGGATGCGTTGACCCGCAGCAAGCTGCAAGAGGAGCTCGTCGAGATTTGGCGCACCACCGGCCTCACCGTGATCTTCGTGACGCATTCCGTCGAGGAAGCGGTGATGCTGGCCGACCGCGTCATCGTGATGTCGGCGGGGCCGGGCCGTATCGATTGCGAAATCGAGGTCGACCTTCCGCGCCCGCGCGACGTCGCATCGCCCGAATTCAACGCGTTGCGGCGCGAGGTCACTCAGAAGCTCACGAGCCATATCGCCGGCAGTCGGGGCAAGGCGGCAGATTCCTGAATCGGGCTTCAAAATCGCGCGAATAAAATTCTCGCCTGAGGTCGTGGGGGAGAATTTTCACCTGTGGGTCTGAGGCCCATCAGTCCCGCTGTCGTTATTTCCGGATACCGCTTGTAACGCCTGCCGAACGGCATTCTCTAGGGTTAGAGAAGCCGAAAGCAATACGATATGGACGCGGTTCCCAGCATTATCGACAGAGTTAATTTGCTCGTTCCGGGCTTCGCCGAGCGTGCGCCAACGCATGATCGTGCGGCAAGTTTTCCATTCGAGAATTTTCAGGAACTGTCCGAGGCGGGACTGCTGGCGTTGCCGGTGCCAAAGGCCCTGGGCGGCGCGGGCGCCGGGGTGCGCGAGGCTGCGCGCGTTGTGAACGCGGTCGGCAAGGCCGATGCCGCGACCGCGCTTGTATTGGCGATGCACTATATTCACCATCTGGTCATCACGCGGAATGGCAACTGGCCTGCGCATCTGGCGCAGCGCGTGTCGCGCGACGCCGTGAATGGTCTGGCGCTGATCAACGCGTTGCGCGTCGAGCCCGATCAGGGATCGCCATCGCGGGGTGGTCTGCCTCAAACCACAGTGAAGCGCACCGCCGAAGGCTGGCGCATGACCGGCCGCAAGATCTATTCGACCGGTGCGCCGATCCTCAAATGGTACACTGTATGGGCGAAGACGGACGAGCCCGACGTACGGGTCGGCGTCTTTCTGGTGCCGGCGGGTCTGCCGGGCTCCGGTCTCGTCGAGACCTGGGATCACCTCGGTCTGCGCGCCAGCGGCAGCCATGACGTCGTGTTCGACGACGTGCTCATTCCGCTCGACAACGAGGTGGATCTGCGCCGTCCCGGCGAGTGGGGCGCGCCGGATGTGTCGCAGGCGACCACCCAGGCTGTGCTGGTGGGCGCCGTCTATGACGGCGTTGCACGCGCTGCTCGCGACTGGCTGATCGACTTTCTCAAGACCCGCACGCCATCGAGCCTCGGCGCGCCGCTGGCGACGCTGCCGCGGGCGCAGGAGATCGTGGGCGGCATCGAGGTGAAGCTCGCGGTCAATGCGCGGCTGCTCGACACCTTCGCGCGGGATATCGATGACGGTGTTACGCTGACGCCGGTTGAGGCGAACATCCTCAAGCTCACCGTCACCAACAATGCCGTCGCCGTCGTCGAGGATGCGCTGTCGCTGACCAGCAATCACGGTCTCACCCGCGCCAATCCGCTGGAGCGGCATTATCGCGACGTGCTGTGTGGCCGCGTGCACACGCCGCAGGACGACAGCACCAGGATTTCCGCCGGACGCATCGCGCTCGGCATCTGAACAACAGCAGGAAGTGGAGAGACCCATGTCCGTCGAATTTATCGGCTTCATCACCAACAATGACGCATCCGAAACCCGCGTCCGCTCCGGCCCGGTGCTCGATCCGAGCTATATCGAAACCGTCGCGAAGGCGCATGAGCTCGCGGGCTTCGACCGCGCGCTGCTCGCCTTCCATTCGACCTCGCCGGACGGCCTGCAGGTTGCCCAGCATGCGCTCGGCGTCACCGAAAAGCTGAAGGTGATGATCGCGCAGCGTCCGGGTTTCACCGCACCGACGGTGCTGGCGCGCCAGCTCGCCACCATCGAGAATTTCCACAACGGCCGCGTCTCGCTGCATGTCATCACCGGTGGCAATGCCAAGGAGCTGCGGCAGGACGGCAATACGCTCGACGACAAGGACGAGCGTTACGCCCGCACCGGCGAATGGCTCGATATCATCAAGCAGGAATGGACGAGCGAGAAACCATTCGACTATGCCGGTAAGTATTATCAGGTTGAGGGCGGCTTCTCGCAAGTGAAGCCGACCGTGCCGATCCATGTCTTCGTCGGCGGCGCGTCGGATGCGGCTATCGACGTGTCGGGTAAGCACGCCGACACCTTCGCGCTGTGGGGTGAATCCTATGCGCAGGTGCGCGACGTCACCGGCCGTGTGCGTGCCGCTGCGGCCAAGTATGGCCGCCCGGTGCCGCGCTTCAGCCTGTCGGTGCGCCCGATCATTGCCGACACCGAGGAGAAAGCCTGGGCCAAGGCCGATGACATTCTCGCCCGCGCCACCGCGCTGCAGGACAAGACCGGCTATCGCAAGCCTGCCGATGGCCACGCCACCGCCGGTGCGAAGCGTCTGCTGGCGCTGGCCGAACAGGGCACCCGCATCGACAAGCGGCTGTGGACCGAGATGGCGGCGCTCACCGGCGCCAATAGCAACACCACCGCGCTGGTCGGCACGCCCGAGCAGGTCGCCGAAGTCTTCGCCGACTATTACGATCTTGGCGTCAGCCATTTCCTGATCCGCGGATTCGATCCCCTGATCGACGCCATCGATTACGGCCGCGAACTGATCCCGCGCACCCGCGAACTGATTGCGGCGCGTGACGCCGCCAAGGGAGTTGTCGCAGCATGAAACGGCTTGTTCTCGCCGCCGGTCTGATCCTCGCGGCTTTCGCATCTTCGGCGCATGCCGAGACGACGCTGATCGTCGGCGACCAGAAGGGCAATGCGCGCGCCGTGATGGAAGCATCCGGCGTGCTGAAAGACGTGCCCTACAAAATCGAGTGGAAGGAATTCGCCGCGGCAGCGCCGCTGCTGGAAGCGCTCGGTGCCGGCGCGCTCGATAGCGGGCTGGTCGGCGATGCGCCCTTCACCTTTGCCGCAGCGGCCAATGTGCCGGTCAAGGCAATCGGTGCGATCCGGCAAACCGGCGACGGTCTCGCCGTGCTGGTGCCGAAGGACTCGACGATCAAGAGCTTCGACGATCTGAAGGGCAAGAAGATCGCCACCGGCCGCGGCTCGATAGGGCATCAGCTCATTCTCGCCGCGCTGGAGAAGAAGGGCTGGACGGCGAACGATGTGCAGATCGTGTTCCTCGCGCCGTCGGACGCCAAGGTCGCCTATACCCGCGGCTCAGTCGATGCGTGGTCGACCTGGGAGCCTTATGTGAGCCAGGAAGAGGTGCTGTTCCAGTCGCGTGTCCTGCTGAATGCCGAGGGCCTGACATCGGGGCTGAGCTTTGTCGTGGCGACGCCGAATGCGATCCGCGACAAGCATGCCGAGCTCGAGGACTATCTCCGCCGCCTCACCGCGGCCCGCGCCTGGGCGCTGAAGAACGCGGACGCCTATGCGCAGACCTGGGGCAAGCTGATGAACGTGGCACCGTCGGTGCCGCTGAACTGGCTGAGACGCGCAAAAATCCGCATCGCACCGATCGACGATGGCGTCGCCGCGGATGAGCAGAAGACCATCGATCTCTATCTGCGCAGCGGACTGATCAAGCGGAAGCTCGATGCCAATGCGATCGTGGACCGGTCGTTTAACGATGCCATCGGGAAGGGGGCGGGCCTGTAGTCGAGCCTCCTCAGACTCCCACGTCATACGCGGGCTTGACCCGCGTATCCATCTTAGCGACGGAAGATGGATGGCCGGGTCAAGCCCGGCCATGACAACGTTCTTGATTGGCGTCGCAGAACAGACATCCGTAAATCCACGTATTCCCGGTCTCCCTCCGTCGGCCCACCATCGCCCGGCAACGGAGACCAGCGCAGATGCATCACGGCGATATTTCATCCAGCAAGGACGCGGTCGGCGTCGCCGTCGTGAATTACAAGATGCCGCGGCTTCACACGAAGGCCGAGGTGCTCGCCAATGCGCAGAAGATCGCCGATATGATCGTCGGCATGAAGATCGGTCTGCCCGGCATGGATCTGGTGGTGTTCCCGGAATATTCGACCCAGGGCATCATGTACGACTCCAAGGAAATGTACGAGACCGCCTCGATCGTACCCGGCGAGGAAACCGAGATTTTCGCGGAGGCCTGCCGCAAGGCCAAGGTCTGGGGCGTGTTCTCGCTGACCGGCGAGCGGCACGAGCAGCATCCGCACAAGGCGCCGTACAACACGCTGATCCTGATGAACGACAAGGGCGAGATCGTTCAGAAATATCGCAAAATCATGCCATGGGTGCCCATTGAAGGCTGGTATCCCGGCAATTGCACTTATGTGTCGGAGGGGCCGAAGGGACTGAAGATCTCGCTGATCATCTGCGACGATGGCAACTATCCCGAGATCTGGCGCGATTGCGCCATGAAGGGCGCCGAATTGATCGTGCGCTGTCAGGGCTACATGTATCCCGCCAAGGATCAGCAGGTGCTGATGGCCAAGGCGATGGCCTGGGCCAACAACACCTATGTTGCCGTCGCCAACGCCTCAGGTTTCGATGGCGTCTATTCGTATTTCGGCCATTCGGCGATCATCGGTTTCGATGGCCGCACGCTCGGCGAATGCGGCGAGGAAGATTACGGCATTCAATATGCGGCGCTGTCGAAATCATTGATCCGTGACGCGCGCCGCACCGGGCAGTCGGAGAACCATCTCTTCAAGCTGCTGCATCGCGGCTACACCGGCACGATCAACTCCGGCGAAAGCAACAAGGGCGTCGCGGCGTGTCCGTTCGATTTCTACGCGAACTGGGTCAACAATCCCGACAAGGCGCGCGAGAATGTCGAGGCCTTCACGCGGCCGACGGTCGGTGTCGAGGAATGCCCGATCGAGGGATTGCCACATGAGGGGATGTTGAACGATCGATAGGGGGGATGATCCCTGTCCTCTCGGTCGTCATGGCCGGGCTTGTCCCGGCTATCCACGTCTTTGCTTGTGGCCAAGGCGTGGATACCCGGCATTCGCCGGGCATGACGGCGTTTTGTTTACGAACTAAAGCGCCGTCTTGAACGGCGCCACATCGATCCCCGCCGCGTTCAGCCCATCTCGTACATGGCGGCCAAGTTCGACGGCTCCCGGCGTGTCGCCGTGAATGCACACGGTGTCCATCTTCATCTTGATCACCTTGCCAGTGATCGAGATGACTTCCCCGGTCTGTGCCATCTTCACCACACGATCAGCAACCATCACCGGATCATGTAACACCGCACCGGGCTTCTTGCGCGAGACGAGATTGCCGTTGTCCTCATAGGCGCGGTCGGCGAACACTTCATGTGCCAACGGGAGTCCGGCGGCTTCGCCTGCGGTCACGAGCTTGGAATTCGCCAGCACCACGAAGGTCAGATTTCGGTCGACGGCCTTGATGCCGGCGGCGATGGCGCGGGCGGTCATGTCGTCCTCGCAGGCGACGTTGGAGATCGCGCCGTGCGCTTTTACATGAGTGACCTTGTAGCCTTCCATGGCGGCAATCGCCTGCAATGCACCGATCTGATAGGCGATCAGGTTCTCGATCTCGAGTGCGGTGAGGCCGACAATAGGGCGGCGGCCGAAACCGTGCAGATCGCGATAGCCGGGATGGGCACCAATCCTGACATTGCGCGCTTTCGCAAGCTGCACGGTCTTGCGCATCACGTCGGCGTCGCCCGCGTGATAACCGCAGGCGATGTTCACCGAGGACGCGAGGTCGATCATCGCGGCGTCGTTGCCCATCTCCCACATGCCAAAGCTTTCGCCGAGGTCGCAGTTCAGATCGATGGTCGCCATGGTCGTGCTCTTTCGTGAGTAGGATTCGAAATCAGTCTTGCGCGTCTGCCGTTTGCGGTGCCTGCCACGTATTGTCATCGGTTGCACTCACGGCGACACCAGCGACATTGGACGACAGCAGCGCCTTGATGTCCAACATCAGGATGTTGGAATCATGGACACGGCCGGGCAGGCTCTGCAGCAGTTCGGCGAAGGCGCGATATTCCGCCTGCGCCTCGGCCATGGTGATGGCTTTAAAGCGGAAAGCGCGGCCCGGCTGGGTCTGGCCGAACCGGCCGAGATCCGTCGAGATCACGGTCGCGATTTTCGGATAGCCGCCTGATGTGCCACGGTCAGGCATCAGCACGATGGGCTGGCCGTTGCCGGGTACCTGGATCGAGCCGTTCACGGTGCCGTCGGAAACGATGTTGTGCCCGTGCAGATGTTTGATGACGGGGCCTTCAAGGCGATAGCCCATGCGGTCGCTGGTCGCCGAAATCTTCCAGTCGCTGCTGAGGAACAATTCTTTGGCGTCACCGAATTCGTCATCTTGTGGTCCAAGCACCACGCGGATCGGACCTTCGGCCGGCGCAGGCAAATCGATGCGCTTCTCGTTAGCGCTGCTGGCAGCCGCCACCAGCAATTCATCACCGGCCTGCAGCGGGCGCGGATAGGGACTGCCGAGACCGGCGCGGGCATTCACGGCGAGACTGCCGAACATCGGTTCGCCGCGCACGCCGCCTTCGATGGCGAGATAGCCGAAGGTGCCGGCGCGGGCGACGCCGAGATTGAGGCTCTCGCCATCGGCCAGCGTGACGGAGGTATTGACGTTGAAGGGCGTGCCCGCGATATCGGCCGGCCGCGTCGCGCCGGTCAGCGACACACGCACCGCGCCGCCTTTGGCCGTGAAGACCGAATTGAGCGGGCCGAGTTCGATAGTCGCTGCGAACAGCGTGTTGCCGAGCAAAGCGTTGGCGGCGGCCATCGCCAGTCGATCGACGGCCCCCGATGGCACCAGACCATAGCGCTGCGCGCCGAAGCGACCGACATCCTGCACCGAGGTGCCGGGACTGACTGATGTGACGATGAGCTTGCTCATGACGCGATCAGCTCCGCCACGAATGCACCGGCTTCGGCCGCGCGGTCCTGCTCGGCAAAGGTCTTCTCGTCGACGGCTGCGAAAGTGATGGCGTCGCCAGGCTCCAGAAGAAATGTCGGATCGCGGCCGAGCTGATAGGTGCGCACGGCGGTCCGTCCGAGCAGATGCCAGCCGCTCGGGCCGGCAAGGCATTGCACGCCGGTCTGGATGCCACCGATGGAGATCGTTCCGGGCGGCGTCAGCAGCCGCGGATTCTGCCGGCGTGACATCTGCATCGAACTGGGCAGCCCGCTGAGATAGGACCAGCCGGGCGTGAAGCCGATCATCGCCACTTTGTAGTCGCCGCCCACATGGCGCGCGACCACTTCGTCCGGCGTGATGTTCAGCGCCTTCGCGACGTCTTCGAGATCGATGCCGTTTTCGCCGCCATAGGCGACCGGGATGCGCCAGCGCCGGGCCGCCTTGGCCTCGGGTAGCGGCTGGAGTGCCAGTTCGGTCAGCTTTTCACCCAAAGCATCGAAGCGAATCTGTAGCGGATCGTAATGCACCAGCAGCGAACGATAGGTCGGGACCGTTTCGGTGACGGCAGCAAGGCCGGCCGACGCGACGAGTTTGTCGAGCGCCAGCACCCGGCGGTTGGCTTCCTCGTCGATGGTGCGGCTGAATTCGACGGTGATGGCAGCATCGCCACTGGGGAGGATGCGGGGCGGGGAGAGAGCTGCGACCATGGCCTCACAACGTCAGTATTGGACAATCATGCATAGCGCGTTTTACCAGCGAGTGGAATTCGCAATCTGAAAATAGCCGTGCATCTTCAATAAATTAATACGCATGTTGGCGATAAGCCGTACTGATCGCAGAGGTTTCATCACATTGCATGGCGCTTTGAAGCAGCAGCCCTTGACGCGCTGGCATTCCACCGCAAGATGCGCCGCCGTAAGTCCAACGTCCTGCACCCTCTGACCTGAAGAGCCCTGCGTATGTCCCTGACACCCGAAGCCATTGCCACCCTGTCGAAGGTCACCACCGCGACCATCACCACCGTTCTCCTGAAGAAGGGCCTGCGCAATGTCTGGCTGCGCGGCGCCAAGCCGCTGCGCCCCGGTCAGCCCCGTCTCGTCGGTCCGGCCTTCACTCTCCGTTTTGTGCCGGCGCGCGAGGATCTCGCTACCCCGGAATCGTGGTCGTCGCCGATCTCGACCCGCACCGCCATCGAAGCCATGCCGGAAGGCTGCATCGCCGTGGTCGACGCCATGGGCATCACCGACGCCGGCATCTTCGGCGACATCCTCTGCGCCCGCATGCAGAAGCGCGGCGTGGCTGCGCTCATCACCGACGGCGTGGTGCGTGACATCGAAGGCGTGCTCGGCACCAATCTACCGGTCTGGTGCGACGGCTATGCGGCTCCGCCGTCGGTTGCCGGCCTGACTTTCGTCGGCTGGGGTGAACCGATCGGCTGCGGCGGCGTTGCCATTTTCCCGGACGACGTCATCGTCGCCGACCAGGACGGCGCTGTCGTGATCCCGAAGGCCTTCCTCGATCTCATCCTCGCCGAAGGCGCCGAGCAGGAGCGCATGGAAGCCTGGATCGTCAACGAGGTGAATAACGGCGCCACGCTGCCCGGCCTGTATCCGATGAATGCCGAGACCAAGGCGCGCTACGCCGCGTCGAAGAAGTAATCAACCAACTCAATACCCTCATCCTGAGGAGCGGCCGCTTGGCCGCGTCTCGAAGGGCGAGGGAGTGTTCATCCCTCATGGTTCGAGACGGCGCTGCGCGCCTCCTCGCCATGAGGGCCAGAGATTGGAGACCGTGCCATGAAGCTTTTTCCAGCAGGTTCGCGCCCGACCAAAAGGGCGCCAGAGGAATACTTCACGGGCACGGTCTGGCAGGATCCGGTCATTGTCGCGGAAGCGCCGGCGCGGCTTGTGACATTCCGCGTCAGCTTTGAGCCCGGCGCACGCACCGCCTGGCATACCCATCCGTTCGGGCAGACGCTCTATGTCATCGCGGGCGTCGGGCGCTTCCAGACCGAAGGTCAGCCAGTCGTCGAGATCAAGCCGGGCGACACCATCTGGATTCCGCCGGGCGAGAAGCATTGGCACGGCGCGGCGTCGACCACCGGCATGACCCATATCGCCATGCAGGAAGCGCTCGACGGCAAGACCGCGGACTGGATGGAAAAGGTCAGCGACGAACAATATGCGAAGCCGGTCGGCTAGGACGGCCAGGCATTGCCGGGTACGAGGACGACGCCGGGTTCAAAAGTCTAGCGGCGCATTGTCCACCACCTCTTTCATAACGAAAAAGGTTCGGGTCTGACGGACGCCGGGCAGTGCGATGAGTTGCGTGCCGTGGATACGATTGAAATCGGCCATGTCGCCGACGCGGATTTTTAGGAAATAGTCGAAGTCGCCGGCGACCAGGTGGCAATCGAGAACAAATTTCAGTTTGGCCACCGCCTTTTCAAACACTGCAAAGCTTTCCGGCGTCGAGCGATCGAGCACGACACCGACCATGACCAGCGCGCCGCGGTTGACCTTCTCGGGCGCAATGATGGCGCGCGTATTCCTGATATAGCCCTCGTCAAACAGCTGCTGCGTGCGGCGATGACAGGTGGCGGGACTGACATTCACCTTCGCCGCCAGATCGGCATTGCTCAGACGCCCGTCTTTCTGCAGCAAATGGAGCATGCGAAGTCCGATTTTATCCAGATCTTCTGCCATGAAAGAATCTTCCGAATTTTTGGAATTTAATGCGTCTTACTTCCAGTTTGGATGGATATAGTACGATGTATAGCAGATCATAGCCATATATTTGAAAGCACCTTCCGCACCGAAAATGCTAGCTGTAGCGCCAGTTTTCACGACAACAGGTGTCACATGCTCGAAGGCTTCGAACGCTATCCGCTCACCTTTGGACCCACCTATATCGAGAAGCTGGAGAAGCTCTCGGCCCATCTCGGCGGCAAGGTCGAACTCTACGCCAAGCGCGAGGACTGCAATTCCGGTCTGGCCTATGGCGGCAACAAGCTGCGCAAGCTCGAATACATCATCCCCGATGCCATCGCCTCGAACGCCGATACGCTGGTATCGATCGGCGGTGTCCAGTCCAATCATACACGCATGGTCGCGGCCGTTGCGGCCAAGATCGGTATGAAGTGCCGGCTGGTGCAGGAGAGCTGGGTGCCGCATGAGGATGCCGTCTACGACCGTGTCGGCAACATCATGCTCAGCCGGATCATGGGCGCGGATGTGCAGCTCGTCGACGAAGGCTTCGACATTGGCATCCGCCATAGCTGGGAAGAGGCGATCGAGGATGTGAAGGCCAAGGGCGGCAAACCCTACGCCATTCCGGCCGGTGCGTCCGTGCACAAATTCGGCGGTCTCGGTTATGTCGGCTTTGCCGAAGAAGTCCGGGCGCAGGAGAAGGAACTCGGCTTTGCATTCGACTACATTGTCGTTTGCACCGTGACCGGTTCAACCCATGCCGGCATGCTGGTAGGCTTCGCCAAGGACGACCGCCAGCGCAGGGTCATTGGTATCGACGCATCTTTCACACCGGCCCAGACCAAGGCGCAGGTTTTGCAGATCGCGCAGGACACCGCCAAGCTGGTCAAATTAGGCAAAGACCTCGTCGAGGATGATGTGGTGCTGATCGAGGACTACGCCTATCCCGTCTATGGCGTGCCCTCGGAAGAAACCAAGGACGCCATCCGTCTCTGCGCGCGCCTCGAGGGCATGATCACAGACCCAGTCTATGAAGGGAAATCGATGCAGGGGATGATCGACCTCGTGCAGAAGGGTTACTTCCCTGAGGGATCCAAGGTGCTCTATGCACATCTCGGCGGCGCGCCGGCGCTGAATGGATACGGCTACGCGTTCCGCAATGGATAGTGCCGTCACATCGCGTGCGCCGGCTTTGCAGCCGGCGCGCCGATTGCCTCCGGTCACTCGAACCAGCGGTTGACGGTCGCGCGGAAACTGCCGTCTTCCTGCATGATGTGCAGCCACTGATCGACGAAGGCCTTCAGCGCCACATCGCGCTGGAGCCAATAGGCCTTCTCGGCAAAGTCGAACGGCGTGTCGGGATGCACTGCGCAGAGCACACCGTGATGCAGCTTCTGCTGATAGCGGGTCTCTGACGCATCGGTCATCATCAGGTCGGCACGGCCCTGTGCGATCTCGTCGAAGATGCGGGTATTGTCGTTGAAGACGGTGATCTCGGCCGATTTGATATGCGTCCGTGCAAAGCGCTCATTGGTGCCGCCCGGATTCACGATTACCTTGATACCTGGTTGATCGATCTCCGCGAGCGTGCCGAATTTCTCTGCATCGGCGCAGCGCGCGATCGGCGTCTTGCCCTCGCGCATGATCGGGATCGAGAACACACCCTTCTTCTGCCGGTCGAGGGTGATCGACACGCCGCCCATCACCATGTCGAACTGGTCTGCCGCAAAGTCCGCTGACAGTTTCGGCCAGCTGGTCTTCACATAGTCGACCTTGACGCCAAGTGCTTTTCCAAGCGCTTCCGCCATCTCGACGTCGAAGCCCTTGAACGATGTCGTGGTCGGATCGAACGCGCTGAACGGCATGTAGTCGCCGGTCAATCCAACACGCAGCGTCCCCCGCGCAATGATATCGTCGAGGCGGGACGGTGAGGGCGCAGCAACTGGCGTCTCTGCCTGCAAGGGCGCCGCAAGCAGCAGGCAGGCTGCCAGCCAGGCAGCGGTGATCCGGATCATGACGTCTCCCCCGTTTGTATCGCGGAACGCACCGTTCAGGAGCGCGCCGCGTTACGATCAGCTTACAGGGGATGTCGGACCGTTCAATCGACGAGCGCGTCTGCTGCGATCAATTCACCCGCGTCCAGGTCTGTCCGCCGCAGAACATGCCACCGAAGGCACAGCCCTGAACACGCAGCCTGTCACTGCCCTTCAGGGCGATGGTCGATTCGTAGGTGCTGCCGCTGTTCGGATCGAAGATCTTTCCCGCCCATTTGTTGTTGCCGGGCTTCATGTTGATCAGCACCTTCTCCCCATTGGCCTCGGTCTTGGCATTCATCGAATAGCCGCACAGATTGGCGCCGCATTGTTCGATGCGAACCTTGCCTTCCTTCTTCTCGGTCATCCAGATGCCGAGCGGTGTTGCCGCGGCGCCAGGCGTAACCGGTGCAGGCGCATCCTGCTTGTTGACTGGATCTGTGGGCGGTGCGTTGGCGATGACCGTAGGGGGCGCAGATTTCTCGGCAGGCGCGGGAGCCGGGGCAGGCTGCGGGGCCACCGCGACGGATGGCGTGACAGGTGTCGCTGGAGCTGCCGCCTCCTTTGGGGCGACAACGGGCTTCTGCGTCTCCACAGGCTTGGCCGTCTGTTCGGATCGCGGAGTGTTGGGGGCCTGCTCGCGCGTCTCGCGGTCACGCTCGCGCTTGCTGCGCTTCGTGCCATATTCGTAGACGCCGGGAATGGACACCGAGATGCAGTCCGTCGAATTGCAGTCGCTTGGCGCTTCGATGGTAATGGTGCGGCCACCGATGTCGAACGAGTAGCTGTCGCCGGCCTGAGCGGCGGTGCTGGCCAGCAGGATGGCGGCGAGGGCGAAGAGCGGCTTCATGTGTCCTCCAAAGCGGTTGAAATCCTGACCCTGAACCGAGCCGCGGATGCGCCCGAACGCTTGATCCGCGTCACTCAGGGGGAATTGCAATTGCGTTGGTGTGTGGCGCCGACTGAAGAAGTGGTTCAATCCTGCGCCGGACATCTTCTGTTTGAGGCAGCGTGATAGGCCCCAACGCCGCCGCTGGACGGCGGCGTCGCCTGAAGCCTGGCTTTCGTCAGTAGTCGCTGTAACGCGAGGCGCTGCTGCCCACGGTCATCTGGCTCTTCAGCGTCTCGAAACGATCGCGGGCGGCGCGCTCGCGCCCATCGATGAAATCGATGATTTCGTCACGCGGCATCGGGCCTGACGAAATCGGCCGCGAACTGCCGATGGTTTCATCGACGAAATACTGGCCGTCGTCGTCGCGGCGTGCGGTCCAGCGAAAGCGGATGGCATCGAGCGGACCCGGACCGAGACGGGAGTAACCATCGACCTCGAGGGCCTCTGGAACCGTGGAGGGCGACTCGTGTTCGACGAGCGGCGCTTCGGGTTCGGCGGCGACCATGACAGACACAGTCTCGGTGACCACGGTTTCGGTGACGACGGTGATCGAAGCGGGCTCGGCGTCGCCGTGTTCGGCCACTTGCGATTCCGCTTCCTTGCGGTCGAGAATGCTCGCAATGGCCGCGAGGGCGTGATCGGTCGGATCGTTCTGAGTCATTGAAATGCGCCTCCCCGCAATTACGCAACGTCCACATACCGCCGATAATCTAATCGGCTGTGGTTTCATTTTGGTAATCGCTGTGGCTGTTTTTAGGCAGAGATCGGCGGACGCCTGTCTTTCCAGGGCCGGATCTGCTCGAGTTGCCCGGCCAGACGGAACAGCATGGCCTCGTCGCCGAAATGCGCCGTGAACATCATACCGATCGGCAGGCCTTTGCTGCTCCAGGCCAGGGGCACCGACATGGACGGCTGGCCGGTCATGTTGGCCATACTGGTGCCTGGCATGTAGCGGCGCAGCAAAGGCGCGACATGGCTGAGATCGTCCGACATCGTGTCGATCTCACCGATCCTGATCGGCGGCGTGCAGAGCGTCGGCGACAGGAAGATATCGCAGCCCACAAAGAATTCGGTGACGCTGCGGGAGATCTGGAATGCGTTCTGCAGTGCTGTCACGTAGTCGACTGCGCTTGCCTTGCGGGCATTGTGCGCGCTGCCGAGTGTGAGTTTCTCGAAATCATCCGAGGTCATCGGGCGGCCGAACTTCTTCTCCGCGAACTGCACGGTAACCGCCGTATTGGCCGACACGATCGCCGCAATCACTTGCGCAGGGTCCAGCGGCAACACCGGCGCGCGTTCTTCGACATGATGCCCCTGTGCTTCGAGCAACCTGGCGACATCGCGGACGGCAGCGGCGACTTCGGGATCGATCGCATCGCCATAGGGCGACTTGTCGGTGAAGAAGATGCGCAGCCTGCCGGGACCACGGCTGACTTCATCGAGGAAGGGACGTTCCGGCGCGGGCGCCATATAGGGGCTGGTCAGTTCGGGTCCGTGAACAGCATCGAGCATCGCGGCGCTGTCGCGTACGCTGATGCTGACGACGTGGCCGCAGGAAAAGCCGCCCCAGCCTTCGGCCTTGTCAGGACCCGTCGGATTGCGAGCGCGGGTCGGCTTCAGACCGAACACGCCGCAGGCCGAGGCTGGAATACGGATCGAACCGCCGCCATCGCTGGCATGGGCGACCGGCAGGATCCGTGCAGCCAGGGCAGCGGCTGCGCCCCCGGATGAGCCGCCCGATGCATGATCGGTATTCCACGGATTGCGCGTCGGCCCGTGCAGCCGGCATTCGGTCGTCGGCATCAGCCCGAATTCGGGGCTCGCGCTCTTGCCGAATATCGTCAGGCCGGCCTTGAGGAAACGCTGGGCGAGGGTGCCGGTGTGATCGGCGACGAAGTCCTTGTAGAGGCTGGCCCCGAAGGTCGTGCGCGTGCCGTCGAGGAGTTCGAGATCCTTCAGCAGGAATGGCACGCCGGTGAACGGCCCGTCGGGCAACCCCTCGTCGATCTGGCGCTGCGCATAGTCCTCATGGCGCACCACGACAGCGTTGATCCGGGGATTGACGCGTTCGGTGCGCGCCACCGCCTCATCGAGCAGTTCGCGCGGGCTGACCTGCTTGCTGCGCACCAGCCCGGCAAGACCGAGCGCGTCGTGATCGCCGTATTCCTTGAATGCCATCGCAGGGTACTCTGGTGAGGACTGCGGCAGTGCTAGCGCGGATCAATCATCCGCGCCAGCTATCGCCGGTTCAGCCGAACACGTCCGCGTTGACGGCATTTTGCTTGATCGGCTCGCCGTCGAGCACGCTCAGCATGTTGCGCGCGGTCTGCGCGCCCATGCGGTCGAGTGCCTCGCGGGTCACGCCGGCGACATGCGGCGCGATGATCACATTCGGCAGTTCGAACAGCGCGTGACCGAGCGGCGGCGGTTCCGCCTCGAACACGTCGAGGCCGGCGCCGGCGAGCTTGCCCGAGACCAGCGCATCATGCAGCGCGGCTTCGACTATGATGCCGCCACGCGCGGTGTTGATGAGATAGGCCGACGGCTTCATGCGGGCGATCCGCGCAGCGTTGAACAGGCCGGTCGTCTCGGGAGTCTTCGGGCAATGCAGGCTGACAAAGTCGGCACGCGGCAGAGCCGCGTCGAGATCGCTCACAGGCTCGCAGCCGGCAGCCTTGATTGTATCGGCTGAGACATAGGGGTCATAGACCAGCACGTTCATTTCCATCGCCTGGCAGCGCTTGGCGGTGCGGGTGCCGATGCGGCCGAAGCCGACCACCAGCACGGTCTTGCCGAACAGGTCGAATGGCAGCGCTCCGAAACGCGACGCCCATTTGCCTTCCTTGACCATGGCGTGCAGTTCGACTGCGCGCTTGGCGAGCGTCAACATCATGAACAGCGCTTGTTCCGCAACCGAGGGCGAGTTGGCGGTGCCAGCGATCATCAGCGGCACCTTGCGCTTGGACAGCGCCGGCACATCGACCGCGTCGTAGCCGACGCCGATGCGCGCCACCACCTTCATGTCCTTGCAGGCTTCGAGTTCGGACTCGCCGAACCGCGTGGCGCCGAGCGCGGTGCCGTGCACCGGTGCGTGTTGCTCAATCAGCTTGATGTAGTCGGCAGCGGAAATCAGATTGCTGAACTTGACCACTTCGATGTCATCGCGTGCATTGAACAGGTCCATTCCCTGGGTCGACATCGACTCGGTGATCAGAAGTTTCTTCTTGTTGGTCGCCATTTCCACCCCTTCAAGCATTCTACGTTGTTGCGCACCTGCCAATGGCCGCGCGGGCGTTATCTAACAGGCTTGGCTCGATGAGGTCTACCATTGGCGGAGACGTGGCGTGTGGACTTGGCCGTGTTGAAGCCACTATGGTTGCTGATGATCACAAGTGATTTGCTGCGCCGCGAAATTGCGGTGAGGAGACGATGATGACCAGAATGAATTTGCCCAAGCGCACGCATCGACCACTGCGCCATGTGCTGTGCGTCGCCGCCGTTCTGCTGCTCGGAAATTCCGCAGCGGTCCATGCGCAGGGGCTGGTGCAGGGCGTGCAGCAGGGTGCAAGAGACGGCAATCGTGCGGCCGGGCCGATTGGCGGTGTTTTGGGTGGTGCGATCGGCGGCGTCGTGGGCGTTGTTGGTGGCGTACTGGGCGTGCCCTCGAACAATGTTCGCGGTCCCGTGGGCGGGCAGTCGAGCGCCAAACAAACCAAGGCCGCCAAGAAGGGCAAGAAGGGCGCTCAACCCGCGGCGGAGCCGGAACTGACCGCCGAGCAGATCGTCGCGAGTAGCGACGCCAACACTAGCCGTATCAAGACGTCGCTCAACCTGACGCCGGAGCAGGAAAAGAACTGGGCCGGTTTTAGCAACGCCATGCATACGCTCGGCAATAACGGCGCGGAGCGTCTGAAATTGCGTATCGCCCGCGCCAAGCGCGATCCGCCGGATGACATCATCGAGCAGATGCGCAACGAGGCTCAGTTCCTCAACGACCGGGCCGTCGATCAGCGCGCCGTTGCCGATGCCGCGGAGCCGCTATTCGCCACGCTGGATGACAAGCAGAAGGCGCTGTTCATCCAGGAGATGGTCGGCCTCAGCCGCGAGCGCGGTCTCGACTAATCGCCGCAGAGAGGAACCTCTTGGCCACGGGGACGTTTTTCCTTCATCAGATGAAGGAGACGATCATGGCCGAGAAATTCGATCCCGCACCCCACGACAAATATGCTGTTGGCGTGAAGGAGGCAGCGCGTGCTGATCGTAAAACGTCTGAGGAACTCAAGACCGGCCTGAAGGACAGTTTCCCGGCTTCGGATCCTGTGAGTGTGACGCAGCCGGACCGGTCGAAACACGATAACGACGACGGCTCATCGCTCTGGAACAAGATCACGGGCGTCTTCAAATCCTGACGGCGCGCGCGTTGCTGTAATAATTAGTTAACCACGTGCGCTGCACAATCACATCGGGCTTTGACTGATGATGGAGGCTGGCGTTGGCGACCGTGTTCTCTGACAGTGATCTTGAAGCAGCCGATATCCCTGCGGCTTCACGGCGGGGCGATATCTTCACCATCCACGCGACGCGCAATGATCAGAGCATGGTGACGCACCGGATCATTCCGGACGTCGCCGTCGCGCAGGCCCGGACGCTCAATGATGCGGGGTGGCGGGTCAGTATCTCCGGTCTCGGTGGCCGCCGGTTCTCGCCCTCGGAATTTCATCAGTTGCTGACATTCAAACGGATCGGCTGACGATCCCGATTTGAAACCCCGCCGGTAACACGAGCGGGGTTTTTTGCATGTGCGAACATGGTAGGTTCGCGCCACACAATCCTCGCAAGTCAAATAAGGTAATTGGCCTAAGGCAATGAGAAAACTAGTGTTCGCAGTTGTTGCCTTTATCGGCATCGCTGCCCAATCTTCCGTACATGCAGCGTCGTCCCGGACCGATCAGATGCTCAAACTGTCGCCGGAAACCCGTCTGGAGCAGCGCTGCGATGCGCGTGCGATGGGCTCCGTGGGCCGCGAGCACAAGGGATACAAGCCGGACGAGTTCGTTGCCTACGCGTTTGCCGATCCGGTCATTCGAGGCAACCAGATCAAAGCGCCGGGCGGTGCCATCCGCAGCGGGGGCAAGTGGTACAGGCTGTCCTATGTCTGCGAGACCACTCCTGACGGGCTCGACGTCAAATCCTTTGCCTATCAGCTTGGCACCGAGGTGCCGCGTAGCGAATGGGACGAACACTATCTCGTGCCACGCTGACTGCCGATGGGGATTACGGCCGGGCTCACGATCATGGCTGAGCTACAGGGTTCACCATGGCCGGCGATTTGAAAAAGCGTGACGAGATCTCGTTGAGCAATTCCGTGCTCTGCATTGTTTCCAGGTTCGAGCGCGCACACAGCAACGCTTTGACGGGCGGCAGGTGTGGCAGATAATATTCCTGCGCCCAGACAAGTGCAGGCGGAATCATCCGCTTCGGGATCGCGGTGATGCCGATGCCGCTTTCCACAGCCGCCAACTTGGCGTGATAGTCGGGACTGTTGAATACGATCTTGTAGGACAGACCGTGGCGCGTCAGGGTCCGGATCATCAGATCGTCGCCCGGCCATGTCAGAATGGGGATCGGCGCCCCCGAACTGAGGACGAAGTCCTTTGCGCGCACCCACACGAACTCCTCATCGGCCTCGTTGACGATCAGGTGCGATATCTCGCTGCTCATTTCCGGATTTTCGAGAATGTACGCGATATCGATATAGCCGTCGATCAGGCCTTTGGTGATGCCCACCGAGTTGTCAGTGTGAATGACCAGATCGGCCAGGCTTTGGGAGGTCTGATGGCTGAAGAAATCCTGCACGAACAGGGTGCTCAGTCCAAACCGGATCGGTTGCGGAAGATGCGCCACGCCGCCAATTCGCAACATCTGGTCGTTGGCCTCCAGAATCCGTCTGGCCTGATGCAGCACCAGCTTGCCGAGCTGGGTAGCCGTCGTGCCGTTGACCGTTTTGGTGAAGAGGTTGCCTCCCACCATGGTCTGAATGCGCTTGATCTGGGAACTGACAGCGGGTTGGCTCAGGCCCAGTCGTTCGGCGGCCTTGGTCAGGCTTCCGGTTTCCGCGATCGCCACCACAGTGCGAACGATCTCGATGGGGATATTGAGCGGCTGATATCGCTTGTGCATTGCGACATTCCAGGGTCGTCGAGCAGATCGATCCATCAATATCTATAGTTGTGTGATGATGAACCGCAATCGAAGAATTTAGATATACTCTAAACTGCGTGAAAAGACGTATCGCGTGGAACCCGCAATCTGGATAATCCTGCCGGAACAAGGTAGCTCAATACGGCGGCGATTCCTTAAGGGCGCAGAGCTTCTTTTAAGCAATTACAGGTTGTCTGTTTCGGCGCTCGGCATGCGTGAAAACGCGATAGTCTGGGCAGGCTGTTATCGGTTTTCGGAGACTGCAGATGTCCGGCACCCGCAGAGTTCATCTGAACGACAACATTCGCACCGAACATCTGAAATGTTCGTGCTGCAGGACCCAAGTTTATCTGATCAAGATCGAGTCGGACGACGAGGGCGGTGAAATTCGCACCTTTGGCTGTCCACATTGTGCCACGTCGAAATCGCTGCGTTTGGCGCCGCGCCGGCAACACCTCAATCCCGCTGAACTCGTTGCGGACCAGGTCGTCTGCTGATCGAACGACTACAGTCGGTCGACGCGCAAAAAGAACGCCCAGATGATGGATAGGACGGCGGCGATGACAAGCCATGACGGGTTCATGCAGAATATGTCGCCGTAGCGGCACACCTGCATCGCCCATCCGCTGTTGTTGATACTCGCTGCGTAAAACACACCGGCAGCGACCGTCAGAATGCTCGCGATCATGAACATGGGACGCTCCAATAATATTGGCGCCACACTGTTCTGCATTCTTGAAGCAGCCGTGAATCGAATCGACGAAAGTCGGGGGCTTTGCGCATTTTTGATAAGCGCACTCCAGCCCGATACCGTCGCGGATCCGCTTGAGGCTTTGTTAACCGCGAGTCGCCCAGAGTTCCCGATGGGGACATTGCGACGTTGGAGAGGCCCGATTTGGCCAAATACGAAACGACGAAATACGCGCAGATGCGCCGCTGCCGGATGGCGCATCTTCATGGCGAGTTGATCGACGAGCGATTCAGCGACGATGCCGATAGCGTTTTCGTCAACGGCTATGTTCACGCCGTTCGTCCGGATCTGACCTGCTGGCCACTGCGCTGGACAATCACCGTGGAGCCGTATCCGGTCGAAAGTCGCGTTCTGGCGATGACCGGCTGATCGGCGCACGCACCTCCAAACAAAAAGCCCTCGCTAGCGAGGGCTTTTTGTTTGGAGGTCTTTGCGATCAGTAGCGCGCGACCGACGGGCCGCCGAAATGATAGTTCAGTCCGCCGCGTACCGTATTGGTCTTCAGGTCGATATCGTGGGCAATGATACCGGTTGCAGCGCCTGGTCCGGTGAAGGTCGGAGCCGAGACCGATTGCTTGCCGAAATCGGCATGGAGATATTCGACCTTCGCCGACCAGTTTTTGGTGAACGCGTGTTCGATACCGGCGCCGATGGTCCAGCCTGCCACGGTCTTTGACAGTGACGCGGTTTCGTTCTGGCCGGTCGTGTCGGTGAGCGACGACGCAAAATTCAACTCGGTCAGTGCGAGACCGCCGGTCGCATAAAACAGCGTGCGATCGACCGTGTAGCCGACGCGCGGGCGCAGCGTGACCAGCCAATCACTCGTTACGGAATTTGTGGTGGTGAACGAACCGCCGGCCGGGAAGGGCGCGGTGAAACCGCGCGACTGCTTCAGGCCGAAATAGTTCGCGTCGGCCTCGACGCCAAACAACCAGCGGTCCACCTGATGATTGTAGCCGACCTGACCGCCGCCGGTGAAGCCATCGGGATTGAGCCGCGGCGAGGCAGCCGCAATTGCCTGCTGGTTTGCGATCGGCGCGGTGCCATTGACGAAAGCGTTGGAGACGTTGCTCTGGCCCCAGGAACCGCCGGCGTTGCCGCCGACATACCAGCCGCCCCAGCTATAGCCTGCTTCGGTCGTCGCCGGCGTCTTGGTCCAGACGCGCGACTGCAGGTCGGCAGCAGCGGCATTCACCGCGCCCGACGCTGCGATGATCGCGGCCAGCCAAAGGGTTCGCATCCAGGACCTTCCATCGCTCTGAAGATATTGAGCGAATTCGACACAAGCTTTAGCTGGAAACGCTGACCTTGGCTGTCACCGGGGGGCAACAGAAGCAGAACAATACCTGAGTACGGCAGCAAAAAGCCCGGCCGTTGGGCGGCCGGGCTTTCCGTAACTTGATGTGATCAGTAGGCGCAGACGTTGACGGTTCGAACGCGCGGCCCACGGCGGGTTTCCACCACGCGGCGCTGCAGGCAGCCGTCGGTCAGGCCGCCGACATAGAAGGTGGGCCCGCCATAGAAGGCGTGGTGACCGTAGCCACCCCATCCACCGTGCCAGCCACCGACATGCCAGCCGTGGGCCGATGCAGCGCTGGGGGCGAGGGCGGCTGCACCGAGCGAGGCTGCAGCGATCAGTCCGAGGGTTACTTTGCGAAACATAGATCTTCTCCATTGGGTGGGCGCGCGAGCGCTTTGCTGTGTCCCTGCCCATCAGTCGCTGCCCTCGTCGGGCGCGTTCAAAGCGGTTCTGGAGAATCGTGTTTCAGTCTTGTTTCGTCGGAGACAGCTTTCATCGAAGCCGAACGTCTCGATCAGAGCAGCGCAGCGGCTGCAGGCGCACCAACTAGCCGAGTTGCGAGATGGCTGAGCGGCCGTGTCGCGAAATCGTCGCGCGCTTAGAAGCGGGCGCGGTAACCGTCATAGGCGTGAGCGGCCAGAATGCCGGCGCTGAGAAATCCGAAGAGTGCAGTGACGGTCTCGATCATCGTGGTGGTCCTTATTCCCCCGCGAACTACAGACGGCACGGGGGGCCGCACAGTCAAAGAGATTCGCGGTCGGCTTTTCATTCGGAGCTGTAGTGATGCGTCGTTGCAACATTTTACGCGGTTGCGCGGAGCGATCGCGGCGCAACGGCGATGACAATGCGGCGCCGGCGAGGCGACGCCAGCCCGGCGCAGGGTTAACGGGCGCTGAAGGCGCATCTGCGCGGGCATGATGAGGCGACATGGGGGATGACCGAGTCGCAGCAGTTCACCTCAGTGGATTTTTTGCTTACATACGCTTCAAGGAATCGCGCCGGTTGTCTCGCTCCCCGAGCCGCAGGATCGGACGTCGCAAGTGAGGATCTCCAGTGGCCGATACGTTCAATAACGAGATCAATGTCGGACCGCCCCCTGTGCCGCTGCGCAAGCGCAGGTCGTTCGGCCCGTTCGGAGTTGTCGCCGTACTGTTGATCCTCGCCGGCGGCGGTGGATATCTCTGGCTGAACTACCACGACGCACTGACCGACATGGCACAGGCGGTGACAGGAAGCACTGGCCCCAGAGAGAGCGCCCCGGTGTTGGCGAGCGCGGCGGAGGGCAGCGTCAGCGCGACTGATTTCGCGGCGTTCCAGCAGCAGACCGGAAGCTCGATCCAGGCTGCTACCGAACTGCTGACGGCGCAGCAGACAGAGTTGAAGCGCCTGTCCGATCAGATCCAGGGCCTCACGACCCAGGTCGTTGGACTGACCGCCAAGATCGATACGCTGCAGGGCAGGGGCGTTCTCGCAGCTCCGGCTCCAGCCGCTGCGGCGCCAGCGCCCATGGCCGCAGCTCCGGCTGCGCCAGTGGCCGCGCGCTCGGTACCCACGGCGCCGCGCAAGCGACCCGCCGATCGTCCCGCCGGTGCCATCTCGGTCGGCGGCGCTCCGCTCCCGGCAGCAACACAGCCGCCGCGGTAATCCCTCAGGCGGCCTAACGCTTCTGGGGCTGTCGTATTTTTTTGGGCGGCCTGTGGCGGCTGAGATCGGGTGGCCCGCCGACGATCTTGGTCTTCACGAATTCGCATTTCGGGCAGGTGAAGGTGCACTTGTCGCCGCCGCCGGGATCCGGCTCGCTCCGCAGCAGCGTCATCCGCGCCCGGCACATCGCGCAGCGCGGCGGTTTGAGAGCGCCGAGTGTTTCAGCGGGCGTCGTTGGCTCGGATTGATTGATCATGTCGTCCGATCAAGGATGATGCGGCAAATGGCGGAAAGGGTGGGATTCGAACCCACGGTACCCTTGCAGGCACGGCGGTTTTCAAGACCGCTGCCTTAAACCACTCGGCCACCTTTCCGTCGTGGGACAGCGCTTAGCAAAGCGGCCTGCCGAGGGAAAGAGAGGATTGCGCCGCGGCAGCTGTCCGGGGCTGAAATCATCGGCACGGGGATTCCCTCGGGCCGGTCGGTACGGGGCGCCGGGCGTGCTAAGCAAAGCCTGACGATTCTGAGGACGGAGACCAACATGGCAAACCCGACACCGCGCGCCGACGCCTTGCGTGCGATGCGCGAGGCCAAATTCGAAGCCGCGCAGCGGCTGATCAAGGAGGCCGGCAAGGTTGCCGCGCTCGCGGAGAGCAAGCCTGCGCCTGCGGCGAAGAAGGCGGCTGCCGCGAAGCCTGCCGGGGAGCCGGCTGTCGAGGTTCTGGCGGTCGAGACGCAGGGTTCAGGGTCTCAGGCCGCTGACGTGCTGCCGGTCGAAGCTCCGGTTGCCGAAGCCAAACCTGCAAAGATCAAGGCACCTAAAGAAAAGCCGACCAAGGCAGAGGCGGCCAAGGGCGCCGCCAAAAAGACCGCCACCAAAAAGAGTTCCGCCAAGAAGGGCTAGCGGCATTCCGCCCGGAATGCAGGGCGGACCGAGCCTAGATTTCGCCTGAGATCGCGCCTATATCTGGTTCGTCGCAAGACGATGGCGCTGAACCTCTCAATGGACTGCGGGCAGACCCGGGGGCAGTACCCGGCGCCTCCACCTCAGCAGCTCGCGATCTCATCCAGGTGAGGTCGATTTCGCCGGACGGTGAAATGCACGGGCTGCTCAGGCGGGGGCGAAACAGGATCG
Source organism: Tardiphaga sp. 42S5 (assembly GCF_034044155.1). NCBI lineage: Bacteria > Pseudomonadati > Pseudomonadota > Alphaproteobacteria > Hyphomicrobiales > Nitrobacteraceae > Tardiphaga > Tardiphaga sp. 42S5. The sequence continues at coordinate 3,992,153 of NZ_CP139027.1, forward strand.
ATGGCCGCGAAGAAGTTGTGAATTGTGCTCGGCATGATACCGCCGTTATCGGGTCAAAACCTAAATGCAAACGATAACGTTCGCATGAACGAAGTGCGCCTCGCGGCGTAACCGTTCGGGGTAGGTCCACCTTGCAACAGAACGGCCATGGCCGCGTCAACCTTCGGGTTGGCGCGGCTTTTAATTTGCCTAGGCTCCTAGTTTGCGGTGTCGGAGAATGGCGCTTCCGTGCGTTCAGTGCCTGGTCTTGCCGGTCTGCAAGAACGGCTGCCGCGCATTTTCGTGTTTCTGATAGAGTTCGAGCCAGCGCCGGTCTTCGGCATGGGCCCATTGTTCGAGCGAGATCCCAGGCGGGCGGCCGTGACCGATGGTGCCGTCAAGGCGGGTGAATTCCGCAGTCTCTTCCACGGTCAGCCCGATCAGCACCCGGATGCCCTGGTCATTCAGCTCATAGCTGTCGTCATCGTCGATCATGCCGGCAATTGAGCAAGGCTGCAGGTGCGGTCAATGCAATTACCGGTTTAACCTAACCAATCAACCTTACCGGCAGCATGTGCGTCTGATCGTCGGTAGGCATCCATCGTCACGATGCGATGGTGCCCCGCTTTGCTGCCAGCTCACTCCGCGTCATTACGAAGCGCCGCGCGCCGAGGCTATGCTTGCCGTGGACGCACAAATTATAGCCGAAGCCACGACGCAATTTTAACAGAATGCATGCTCACATTCAGTGTCGTTTGGTCGATGCAATGGAGCAGGCAATGGCGCGCAATTTCGGCGTTCCCCGACAGTTCCGCCCGCGGGCGCAGGCGCCCGTCTGGCCGCTATGGGTGATGGCTTTCGCGGTCGTCACCGTGATCAATGCAGCGACATTCCTTCCGCACTAGCGGGAGCAGGTGGCTGCTCACTCGACGCTGCAGCATTCGGCAGGCGCCACGACCCGAGCACATAGAGCTTCATGCTGTTCTGGAAGCGCGATGTGACGGCGGTAAAGATCGCTTGGGGATATTCGGCCCAGATGGCGATCTGGTAAAGCGTCACGATCAGGTGGCCATCGCGAAACCTGTACTCTCCCGCACCGGTGATCCCGCCGCAGTCCGTCCTTGAAACGTCCATCTCCATCCCCAAAATCCTGCCGCAAGAATCCCGCCCAGGAATCTCGTCACCGCGTTCTGCTATCAGATCAAGATCGTGCGCGATCGTTCAACTAACAAAAAGTTGAAACCGGCCAGGGTGGGTCGCGGAAGTTAATCTCCATTAGCAGCGGGCCACAAATTCAAAGCAAACGGCGGCGGGGATTTTAAAAATCACCGGGTATTGCTGTGCCCAACGAGAATGCCGGGGGGCTTTGTGGTGATCGAGACGTTGTTGTTGCTGAGTGTCGTTGCCAGTGTCGGCGGCCTGCTGGTGCAGGTTTATCGCTGGCGTCAGGACGTATTGTACGGCCCGTATATCCGCCGCGAGTGGCGGGATTGATCGTGGACGGCGCAACTTGGGGGAGAACTCCGCGCGGCGTGTGCAGCGCGAGATGATCACCCGTTGGACGTGCCAGAAGACGACATTCTCTGTTTACCATACCGGGGCTCTCCCCATTTCCGCCGTGATCCGGCTGCGATATATTCACCACTTGATGCGGAAGTGGGCCGCATCGCGTTTTGGCCGTGGGGATGCCCGGAGATGGGCAGGCGGCCGCTGGAATGGTATTGGGGCGTATGGGGATTCGTGGGTCAAACCGACTCGGCCAGGCTGTTCAGGCAGCAGCGGCCATCAGCGCCTGTCTGGCGCTGGCCAATTGTTCCTCCTCCACCACCAGCTTCAGCCGCCTCGATCCGAAATATGGCGTCTCGAGCAGTCCTCGGGTCGTCGGGATGGGCGAGCCGGTTCCCAAGGGCGGCGGCACCTACCGTATCGGCAAGCCCTACACGGTCGCCGGCAAGCTCTATGTGCCGGAAGAAAACATCAATTACCGCGCTGAAGGCATCGCCTCCTGGTATGGCGACGCGTTTCATGGCCGTCTGACAGCCAATGGCGAAGTGTTCGACATGGCCTCGCTCACCGCGGCCCATCCGACGCTGCCGATCCCGAGCTATGCCCGTGTGACCAACGTCTATAACGGCAAGTCGCTGATCGTGCGCGTCAATGATCGCGGCCCGTATCACGGCAACCGCCTGATCGACGTCTCGAACAAGGCCGCCGAACTGCTCGAATTCAAGGGTAACGGCACCGCCAAGGTTCGCGTCGAATATGTCGGCCGCGCGCCGCTGGAAGGGTCGGACGATCGCCAGCTGGTTGCCACGTTGCGCACCGGTGAGCCGGCACCGTCGCCATCGCTGGTGCGCGTTGCCTCGGCGCGCTCCTTCGTGCCCGACATGCAGGGCGGTCGTGTTGTCTCGCGCGATGTTCCTCTGCCGGAGGGCCGCCCGTATTCGCTCGGCAATACCTCGGCCGATGTGGCGTCGATCCGTTCGACGTCGGAAATGTCGGCGTCCAGCCGCATGCGCACGGCATCGGCGCCGCGCATGACCGAGAACCACCGCGCGGTGTCCTATGAGAGCAACGCCGCTTATGCTGCGCCTGCCGAGCCGGATGACGGCACGGTCGATGCGCGCGGCGCCCAGGCGATCCTGTCCGGTCGCGGTCTCTACTAAGCCGGTTCGTCGTTCACGACCGACACCAGACGGGCGCAGCATAGCGCCCTGATCCGCGTTGCACCTTGCCGCGTTGTTTGCCATCGGCGATCCTGTTAAGACCTGAGCACTCAGGACAGCACATGGCATTTGGCTCCATCCCCTTGAAACGACCGCAATTCGCCGCGCGGAGCTGGCGAACGCTGCTGGCTGCGCTGGTGGCGTTTGGCGTCGTCCTCGGCCCAACAGCGCAGGCTGCGAACCAGAGCGTGCAGGGCGCCAAGAAGGTCCTCGAGGACGGTGGCTACGACACCGATGCGCCGACCGCGATCCTGATCGAGGCTGGCTCCGGCAGCGTGCTGTTCGAGAAGAATGCCGACGAGCTCCGCGCGCCCTCCAGCATGATGAAGCTGATGACCGTCGAACTGGTGTTTGACGCGCTGACCCGCGGCGACATCAAGCTCACGGATGAATATCGCGTCAGCGAGAATTCCTGGCGCAAGGGCGGCGCGCCGGCAGGCGCGTCGACCATGTTCGCTGCCATCAACAGCCGCGTGCCGGTCGCCGATCTCTTGCGCGGCGCCATCATCCAGAGTGGCAACGACTCTTGCATGATCCTGGCGGAGGGTATTGCAGGCGGCGAGGCGGCCTTTGCCGAGAAGATGACAGCGCGGGCACGTGTGCTCGGCATGCCGAAATCCACCTTTGCCAATTCCAACGGCCTGCCGGACCCCGGCAACAAGATGACGGTGCGCGAGCTCGGCGTTCTCGCCCGACATATCGTTCGCACCTATCCCGAATTCTACAAACTGTTCGGCGAGCGCGAATTCACCTGGAACAAGATCCGTCAGCAGAACCGCAATCCGCTGCTGGCGACGCTGGACGGGGCTGACGGTTTCAAGACCGGCTACACCAAGGATGGTGGCTACGGCATGGTCGGCTCGGCCATCCGCGACGGCATGCGGCTGATCGTGGTGATCAACGGTCTGGACGATCCGGACGATCGCGCGACCGAGGCGAAGAAGCTGCTGGAGTGGGGTTTCAAGAATTTCGAGGCCCGCACGCTGTTCGCAGCCGACCAGACCGTCGGCTTCGCCAAGGTGTTTGGCGGCGAGAGCCGCTCGGTCGCGCTCTCGGCCAAGGAGCCGGTCAAGGTGATGGTGCAGAAGAACGGCACCGACAAGCTGATCGCCCGCGTCGTCTACAAGGGCCCCGTGCGTGCGCCCATCGAGCCCGGTCAGCCGGTCGGCGTGATCAAGGTCTGGCGCGGCGCCAATATCGCCGTCGAGACGCCGCTCTATACGGCGGCTGCCGTTGGCACCGGGTCGACCATGCGGCGCGCCGTGGACGGCGCCGGCGAGCTGGTGATCGGGCTGTTCCGCGCCGGCGCCGAGAAGCTCTGACATGACGGACACGCCCACGACACCGCCGCCGCGCGGTCGCTTCGTCAGTTTCGAGGGCGGCGAGGGCGCCGGCAAATCGACCCAGATCAAGATTCTGGCCGATCGGCTGGAGGCCGAAGGCAAGCGCGTCATCGTCACCCGCGAGCCCGGCGGTTCGCCCGGTGCCGAGATCATCCGCCATGTGGTGCTGTCGGGCATGGGCAAGCTGCTCGGCCCCGAAGCCGAGACGCTGCTGTTTGCCGCGGCGCGCGACGACCATGTCCATGCGGTGATTGCGCCGGCGCTGGAGCAGGGCATCTGGGTGCTGTGTGATCGCTTCTCGGATTCGACGCGGGCCTATCAGGGCCGACTCGGGCATGTCTCGCCGGAACTGCTCAATGCGATGGAGCGCGTCACCATCGGACGGCTCAAACCGGATCTCACCGTCATTCTCGATATCCCGGTCTCGATCGGCATGCGACGCGCAGCAGCGCGGCGTGGCAATGATGTGCCCGACAGGTTCGAGGCCGAGGGCATCGCCTTTCATCAAGGGCTGCGTGACGCGTTCCGGCAGATCGCAGCCGATGAACCGCAACGCTGCGTACTGATCGACGCCAATGCAGATTCAAAGATCGTATCGAACAATATCTGGGGCGTGTTGCGCCGACGCCTTCTGACGCCGTCGAACCACGAGGTCACTTCGGCATGAGCGCAAAGTCATCCGAGCAAACGATCTCGGTTCCGCATCCGCGCGAGACGACCGCGCTGTTCGGTCATCAGGATGCCGAGGCCACGCTGCTCAATGCCTATCGCGGCGGCCGCATTCCGCATGCCTGGCTGATCGGCGGCCCGCAGGGCATAGGCAAGGCGACTTTAGCCTATCGCATGGCGCGTTTCGTACTGGCGCATCGCGATCCCGCATCACCGCAAGTGCAATCCGCAATATCGCTCGGCCTCGATCCGATGCATCCGATCGTGCGCCAGGTCGCCGCCGAATCCCATGGCGGGCTGCTGACGCTGGAACGTTCGCTCAACGACAAGGGCGTGATGCGCACGGTCATCACCGTCGATGAGACCCGGCAGACCGTGTCCTTCTTCGGCTCGACCGCCGCTGTCGACGGCTGGCGCGTCTGCATCGTCGACACCGTCGACGAGTTGAATGCCAACGCCGCCAACGCGCTGCTGAAGGTGCTTGAAGAGCCGCCGTTGCGTTCGCTGTTCCTGCTGGTGACACATGCGCAGGCACGCGTGCTGCCGACCATCCAGTCGCGCTGTCGCAAGCTGGCGCTGCGTCCGCTTTCGGTTGCCGACGTGACCCGCGCCACGTCGCAGGCCGCCGAGATCGAAACCAGCGATCCCTTGCTCAAAGAGGTTGCTGAAGCCTCCGAAGGCAGTGTGTCGCGCGCTCTGAATCTGCTGGGCGGCGGCGCGCTGAAACTGCACCAGCGCACCGCCTCGCTCCTGAACACGCTGCCCCATGTTGATCCGCGCGAGTTGCATGCGCTGGGGGATGCGCTGGGGACCAGCGACCGTGTCGCGCTCGGCGCCTTTGTCGACAGTGTCGACCGCTGGATCGGCGAGCGCATGAGGGCCGATGACGCCAATGCCAACGCCAATCTGCCCCGCCTTGCGCGGCTGGCGGAGGTATGGGAAAAGATCAACCGAGCCGCGCGCGAGACCGAATCCTACAATCTCGAGCGAAAACCGCTGGTTTTCTCGGTGTTTGGACTGCTCGCGGAGGCAACGCGCTGATCGCTGCGAGACTGGTTTCAGCCGATCCGCGCTCCACCAAGATCGTCTTATTCAAGGTCCGTAAAGTCAGCCATGACATCTGCAACCGATGCAACCCGACCGGCGTATTTTCTGACAACGCCGATCTTCTATCCCAATGGCGTGCCGCATATCGGTCATGCCTATACGGTCATGGCGACCGATACGATTGCCCGCTTCCAGAGGCTCGACGGTTACGACGTTCGTTTCCTGACCGGAACGGATGAGCATGGTCTGAAGATGCAGCAGACCGCCGTCAAGGAGGGCCTGACACCGCTCGAACTGGCCGACCGGAATTCTGCGCGTTTTCGTGAGATGGATACCGCGCTCAACATTTCCTATGACGACTACATTCGCACGACGGAGCCGCGTCACGAGCGCGCCTCCCAGGCGCTGTGGGTCGCTCTGGAGAAAGCCGGCGCTATCTATCTCGACAAATATGCCGGCTGGTATTCCGTTCGCCAGGAAGCCTATTTCGACGAAGCGGAAACAACGCTCGGCGACGATGGTGTCCGGCGTGAGCCGCTCGGCTCGCCGGTCGAGTGGACCGAGGAGGAAACCTATTTCTTCCGTCTGTCCGCCTACCAGGACAAGCTGCTCGATCTATACGCGCGCGTTCCGGACTTCGTGTTGCCGCGCGAGCGCCTCAACGAAGTGACGAGTTTCGTCAAGGGCGGCCTGCAGGATCTGTCGATTTCGCGGACCACGTTCGACTGGGGCATCAAGGTGCCGGGTGCGCCCGGCCATGTGATGTATGTCTGGATCGATGCGCTGACCAACTACATCACGGCAGCCGGCTATCCGGATGTCGATGGCGACGACTTCAAACGCTATTGGCCTGCCAATCTGCATGTGATCGGCAAGGATATCGTTCGCTTTCACGCGGTGTACTGGCCTGCATTCCTGATGGCCGCTGGCGTCGACGTCCCGCATCGCGTCTTCAGTCACGGATTTCTTCTCAACCGTGGTGAGAAGATGTCGAAGTCGGTCGGCAACGTGGTCGATCCGATCGGCATGGCGGCGCAATATGGCGTCGATCAGATGCGATATTTCTTCATGCGCGAAGTCTCGTTCGGGCAGGACGGCAGCTACAATCACGAAGCCATCGTCAATCGCACCAATGCCGATCTCGCCAACGATCTCGGCAATCTCGCGCAGCGCTCGCTGTCGATGATCGCCAAGCAGTATGACGGCGTGCTGCCTGAACCCGGCGATTTCAGCGATAGCGACAAGGCCATCCTGGCGCAGGCCGACGGCATGCTGGAACTCGCACGCACCGCCATGGCGACGCAGCAGATCCATCAGGCGCTGAACGCGATCTGGGCCGTGGTGGCCGAGGCCAACCGCTATTTCGCGGGCGAGGCGCCGTGGGCGCTCGCCAAGACCGATCCGAAAAAGCAGGCCACGGTGCTCTATGTCACCGCCGAAGTCGTGCGGCAGGTCGCCATCCTGGCGCAACCGGTGATGCCCGCGTCCTGCGCCAAGCTGCTCGACGTGCTCGGCATCCCCGAAAGCGAGCGCGACTTCACGGCAATTGCGACCCGCATCAAGGCTGGCACGCAACTGCCGACACCGACCGGCGTATTCCCGCGCTATGTCGAGCCGCCGGCTGCGAGCTGAGTTGACGTGATGCTGGTTGATAGCCACTGCCATCTCGATTTCCCCGACTTCGCCGAAGACCTCGACGGCATCGTCGCGCGTGCCGAAGCCGCAGGCGTCGGCAAGCTCGTGACCATCTCGACGCGGGTGCGCCGCCTGCCGGCGCTGCTCGCGATCGCGGAGCGCTTTCCGAACGTCTATTGCTCGGTCGGCACCCATCCGCACAATGCGGACGAGGAAGACGGCATCCCGGCGGAAGAACTGATCGAACTGACGAAACATCCGAAGGTCATTGCTCTCGGCGAAGCCGGGCTCGATAATTTCTACGAGCATGAATCGTCCGGCGCTCAGGAGCGCGGCTTTCGCGCCCATATCGCCGCAGCCCGCGCGACCGGATTGCCGCTGGTGATCCATACCCGCGAGGCGGATGAGCAGTGCGGCGCCATTCTCGCAGACGAGATGGCGAAGGGCGCATTCAAGGCTGTGTTGCATTGCTACACCGGCGGGCGGGAGCTGGCGATGAAGGATGGGCCTGTCGATCTCCTTCACCGGCATCATCACCTTCAAGAAGTCACAGGAGCTGCGCGATCTCGCCGCTGAGCTTCCCGCCGACCGCATCATGGTCGAAACCGACGCGCCGTATCTGGCGCCCGGCAAATGGCGCGGCAAGCGCAACGAGCCATCCTATGTGGTCGAGACGGCGAAGGTGCTCGCGGAAACCCGCGGCGTGTCGCTCGAAGAACTGTCGCGGCAGACCACCGAAAACTTCTTCCGCCTGTTCAGCAAGGCATCTGCCGTGAACGCGTCTGGCACTGGCGTGCCGGCATGACGCTGGTGCTTACCATTCTCGGCTCGGGATCCTCGGCGGGTGTGCCGCGCCCGGCGCTGGGCTGGGGCGCCTGCGATCCCGCCAATCCAAAAAACCGTCGCCGTCGTTGTTCGATGATGGCGGAGCAGATCGGGCCCGAGGGCGTCACGCGCGTTGTCATCGACACCTCGCCGGACCTGCGCGAGCAATTGATCGACGCCGATGTCGATGACATCGATGCGGTCTTCCTGACGCATGAGCATGCGGACCAGACCCACGGCATGGACGACCTCCGCTCAGTGGTGCTCAAGCGCCGCAAGCGTATCCCGGTCTATATGAACGCCTCGACGGCGACTGATATCATGCTGCGCTTCGGTTACTGCTTTCAGTCGCCTCCCGGCAGCGACTATCCGCCGATCCTCGATCGCCTCAGCATCGAAGCTGGTGAGAGCCGAACCATCACGGGGAAGGGCGGTGATCTGACGCTGACGCCGTTCCTGGTCCAGCATGGCAACATCCCGGCGCTCGGCTACCGGATCGACAACGCCGCCTATACGCCTGATCTCAACGACATCCCGGAAGAGAGCTGGCCGGCGCTCGACGGGCTCGATCTCTGGATCGTCGATGGGCTGCGCTATACGCAGCATCCCAGCCATTTCAGCATCAGCGATGCGCTGCGCTGGCGCGACCGCTTCAAGCCGAAGCGGACCGTGATCACCAATATGACCGCGGATGTGGATTACGAGGCGGTAAAGGCGATACTGCCGGAGAGTGTGGTCCCCGCCTATGACGGGATCAGACTGACGGTGGAGTAATTTGAGCAGCGAGTTTTCTCATTGCTGCATTTTCAAAGGTCACTTCGCCGGCCTCTCGACTATGCAAAGCTATCTCAACAGCAATTGAGCGACCGATCTCGCGCTGATCGATATTGCCATACGAGCCGGGCACGAAACGTCCCAGCCAACCGACCCAGGCCGGGGTATGCGCGTTGCCGACAATAATGCCGGGCTGGAAGATCGCGAGGCGGGTAAAACCGACGTTGCGCACATTGTCTTCCTTCATACCCATGACGCGGACATAGCGAAACCGGCTTTGGGCTGTGCTTCCTACTGCAGACAGCAGGCAGAACTGGGCGATGCCGGCGTCACGGCAGCCACGCGCGAAGGCGCCGACAACGCCGAGTTCAAGGCGCTTCAGCTCCTCTTCGTTCCACCGCATCGAGCCGGAACCGACACCCACACAGCTCACAGCGCTGGCGGGCCCTTGGCTTAAAACTTCACGGGCTAGGGCGGCAGTGCGTTCGGCAAAGTCAGCAGCGCCGGTATCAAGAACGACGTTGCGCACGCGCGGTCGCGCGGCAATGGGCTTCCTGGTGATCATCACCACTTCCCGGCATTGGGGAATTGCCAGTAGTTCCGCGACGGCTGCACCACCGACTTGGCCGGTCCCGCCGAGAATGATTGCGGCGAAGTTCTGCGTCATGGATGGCGCTCCGGAATGAAGGACTTGGCTTGGTGTGCTTCGCTCCACCCTATCAGTCGTCATTACGAGCGCAGCAATCTAGTCTATTTGCGTTCTTGGCTTTCTGGATGCCGGATATCCGTGATCCTGCCGGATGACGGGATACGGCTGGTGGAGTGGGGCTACATATCGCACCCAATGCTCCGTCATGGCCGGGCTTGTCCGGGCCATCCACGTCTTTCTTCGTTTACGGCCAAGGCGTGGATACCCGGCATTCGCCGGGCATGACGGCGTTTTGTTACGAACTAAACGACGCCGTCGATTTCACCCGATCCCGCAGCAGAAACTTCTGGATTTTGCCTGTCGACGTTTTCGGGATCACGCCGAACACCACGGCCTTCGGCGTCTTGAAGCCCGGCATCTGCGCGCGGCAGAACGCGATGATGTCGGCTTCTGTCGCCGCGGCATTCGCCTTCAGCTCCACGAACGCGCACGGCACTTCGCCCCATTTGGCATCGGGCTTGGCGACCACGGCCGCGAACAACACGGCCGGGTGTTTGTAGAGTACGTCCTCGACTTCCACCGACGAGATGTTCTCACCGCCGGAGATGATGATGTCCTTGGAGCGGTCCTTGATGGTCACGTAGCCGGCAGCATCGAGCACGCCGAGATCGCCGGTGTGGAACCAGCCGCCTTCAAACGCCTCCTTGGTGGCCTTCTCGTTCTTCAGGTAGCCCTTCATCACGATATTTCCGCGGAACATGACCTCGCCGATGGTCTCGCCGTCGCGGGGCACTTCCTGCATCGTTTCGGGATCGATCACCGTGACGGCTTCCTGCAGGTGATAGGGCACGCCCTGGCGGCGCTTCAGGTTGGCACGTTCATCAGCGGGCAGGGCGTCCCAGCCGGGCTGCTCGGCGCAGACCGAGGCGGGGCCATAGACCTCGGTCAGGCCGTAGACATGCGTCAGCTTGATGCCGATCTTCTCGGCACCCGACAGCACCGCCATCGGCGGCGGTGCGCCGGCGATCGAGCCCTGCACGAGAGGCCCGCCCGAATAGATCGGCGCATCCGGCGCATTGATCAGCGTGTTGTAGACGATCGGTGCGCCGGACATGTGGGTGACGCCGTGCTCGCGCATCAGCGCGAAGATCTTGGTCGGGTCGACCTTGCGCAGGCAGACATTGACGCCGGCACTCGCCGCGACCGTCCAGGGGAAGCACCAGCCATTGCAGTGGAACATCGGCAGGGTCCAGAGATAGACCGGATGCTGGCCGAGACCGGCGGCAAGAATATTGGAGACTGCGTTGAGATAGGCACCGCGGTGATGCGTCACCACGCCCTTCGGATTGCCTGTGGTCCCCGAGGTGTAGCCGAGCGCGATGGCGTCCCATTCGTCGAGCGGGAAGGCGCTGGAGAAATCGGGACTGCCTTCGGCGAGGGCGGCTTCGTATTCGAGTTCGCCGATCCGCTGGCCGCCGGCGAAGGAGACGTCGTCGACATCGATCACGGTCGGCTTCGGTCCGGTCATGAGGCCGAGGGCCTCGGTGATCACGCCGGAGAATTCCGGATCGACCAGCAGCAGCCTAGCGCCGCCATGGTCAAGCTGGAACGCGATGGCCGCGGCGTCGAGCCGGATGTTCAGGGCGTTGAGGACGGCGCCCGTCATCGGCACTGCGAAATGCGCCTCGTTCATTGCCGGCAGATTCGGGAGCATCGCCGCGACGGTGTCGCCGCGCCCAATGCCCCGCCCGGTCAGGAACGAGGCAAAGCGCCGGCAGCGTTCATAGGTTTGCGCCCAGGTGAAACGACGTCCCTCATACACCGTGCTGGTGAGGTTCGGATAAACCGCCGCGCTGCGCTTGAGAAAGCTCAGCGGCGACAGCGGCACGAAGTTGGCCGGAGTCTGGTCGAGGCCGACGCTATAGGCGCCCTGATCTGGGATCATTTTTTTGAGACTCCTATATTTAGTTCAGTGAGTTATATCGGATATCTAATCTATCAGATTATCATAGAAATGATCTTCCAAAATTACACGAGGAAATTATCGTAACATACTGAAAGAACGTATCTTAAAGGAATCCGATCGATATCCACGGGAAGATCGCGACGATGATCAGGCCGATCAGCAGCGCCAGCAGATAACCAAGGATCGGCCGGATGCCTTCTGCTGGATCAACACGGCCGATGGCGCAGGCGGCATAATAGCCGACGCCGAAGGGCGGCGCGAACAATCCTATGCCCATGGCGAGGATGACGACCATCGCATAGTGGACCTCATGGACGCCGACCAACCGCGCGATCGGGAACAACAGCGGCCCGAACAGCACGATGGCGGGGATGCCTTCCAGCACACTGCCAAGGATCACAAAGGCCACGATGGAGACCGCGATGAAGGTCGCGCCGCCGCCGGGCAGGCCTGTCATCGCGGCGGCCAGCGAGCGCGAGAAGCCGGACTGGGTGAGGCCCCAGGCCATGCCGGTCGCGGTTCCGATGATCAGCAGGATCGCACCGGAGAGGCAGGCCGTATCGACCAGCATCGGCTTCAGTCGGTTCCAGTCGAACTGGCGATAGATCAACAGGCCCGCCAGCACGGCATAGACGATGCCGATGGTGGAGACCTCCGTGGCGGTCGCCACGCCTTCGACCACGGCAGCGCGGATCACGAAGGGCAGCGCGATGGCCGGCACCGAGATTATGAAAGCCTTGAAGATGTCGCGCCCGGAAGCCCGTTTGACGTGACTGAGGTCCTCGCCGCGATAGCGCCACCACACCAATGCGCCGAGTGTGATCGCCAGCACGACGCCCGGCAGCAAGCCGCCGGTGAACAGCGCCGAGATCGAGACGCCGGTGACCGAGCCGATGGTGATCAGCACGAGACTTGGCGGAATCGTCTCGGTCTGCGCGCCGGTCGCCGAGAGCAGGGCGACGAGATCGCCCGGCTTGGCGCCGCGCGCCTTCATTTCAGGGAACAGCACCGGCGCTACCGCCGCCATGTCGGCGGCCTTGGAGCCGGAAATGCCGGAAACGAGATACATCGCGCCGATCAGCACGTAATGCAGGCCGCCGCGGACGTGGCCGAGCACGCTGGCGAGAAACGCCACCATGGCGCGGGCCATGCCGGTCATCTCGATCAGCAGGCCGAGGAACACGAATAGCGGGACAGACAGCAGGATGAGATGGCTCATGCCCTCGTCCATGCGGCCGACCAGCACCATCATCGGCGTGCGCGTGGTCAGTGCCATATAGCCGAAGATCGCGAGGCCAAAACCGAAGGCAATGGGCACGCCGGCGAATACGCACAGCGCCACGACGCCGACGAAGAAGATGATCAGGTTGAGATTGCCGAGGGTCCGCAGCAGCGGCTCGGCAAGCCAGAACAGGCCGATGATCGCCACCACGGTGCCAAGTGCCGTCAGCACGGTGCGGACCTGGCCGTAGCGCACCAGCCGCAGCAGCGCGAAGACGATCATCAGCGAGATGCCGACCGGCAGCGCGGCCGCGCGAAAGCTGTTGGCGATCTGCAGCGCCGGCGTCGTGATGTAGCTCTCTTCATAGGCGTATTCGAAGGACGGAGCGACGATCATCAGGAGAAACGCGAGCGCCGCACAGGTCCCGACGACGTCGAGAAAGGCCCACATTCGGGGACCGACCGACGCCACCAGAGCGGTCATCCGCATATGCTCGCCGCGTCGGAACGCGACGGCCGAACCCAGCATCGCCAGCCACAAGAACAGGATCGATGCCAGTTCGTCCGACCACACCAGCGGCCGGTGCAGGCCATAGCGCGCGACCACGCCGGCAAACAGGATGACGATCTCGGCGACGACCAGCAGCGCGGCCGGGATTTCCACCAGCGCGCCCAGGATCTTGTCCAGTGAGGTCAGCAATGCCTGCGGGCGAGTGACGGGTGACGTCGCCTCGCCCGGCGCCTGCGTGAGTTCGGCATGGGCCATCGGGATGTTTACGCCAGCTTGCCGACGGACTTCTCGAGCAGCGACCAGGCCTGGTCGCCATATTTGCCCTTCCATTCCGCGTAGAAGCCGGAAGAGCGCAGCTTGTCACGGAACGGCGCCACCTGCGGCTGGTTGAAGATCAGGCCCTTGGCGAGCAGTTCGTCGCGCACCGTGCCGTTCAGCTTCGCGGTATCTTCGCGTTCCTTGATAGCGGCGGCGTTGATGTTCTTCGCCACGATCTCGCGCAGATTGGCCGGCAGCCGCTCCCAGGCGCGGCGATTGGCGAGAAACCAGAAGCCGTCCCACATGTGATTGGTCATCGAGCAGTATTTCTGCACTTCGTAGAGCTTCGCCGTGGAGATCAGCGCCAGCGGATTCTCCTGGCCTTCAACGACCTTGGTCTGCAGCGCCGAATAGACTTCGCTGAAATTGATCGATGCCGGCGCGCTGTCGAAGGCCTTGTACATGGAGGTCCACAGCGGCGATACCGGCACGCGGATCTTGAAGCCCTTGAGGTCGTCAGGGCCGTTGATCGGGCGCGTGGACGAGGTGGTCTGGCGGAAGCCGTTGTCCCAGATATTGTCCATGACGACGAGATTGGCCTTGGTGATCTCGCCGCGCACGTAAGCGCCGAGCTCACCATCCATGGCCTTCCAGACGGTCTCGTAATCCGGGAAGGCGAAGCCGATGCCATTGATCGATGCGGCCGGCACCAGGGTCGCGAGGATCAGGCCTGACAGTGTGAAGAACTCGACGCCGCCGGAGCGGATCTGGCTCAGCATGTCAGTGTCGGAGCCGAGCTGGTTGTTCGGGAAAACCTGCAGATCGACCTTGCCACCGGTCTCGGTCTTGATCGCCGCCGACATCTCGCGGGCGCGAACGTTGAGCGGATGTGTGTCGGGCAGGTTATTGGCGTATTTGTAGACGAATTCGGCCTGCTGGGCGCGCGCCACGAAAGGCATGCCGATGCCGCCCATGGCGGTCGCGGCAGCCGATGCCTTCAACAGAGTCCGGCGTGAAATCGTCATTTTGTTTCTCCCAACCACTTCTTTGTTTGCCTTTGTGAGGCGCAAGGGCCCTTGCCGTCTGGTCATCATGCCCGGGCTGCCCGGTCAAGCCTTTTCGCTGTGCGACCAAAGGCCAAGGTCCGACAGAAGGCCGATTGTTGACGCCGGCGCACGGCTTTTGCACCGCGCGAATTTGTGGGAAGCATCGCGCGAACGAAGTCGCCGGCAGTCAGGACCGGCCACGCACCGTCTGCAGGAAACACAAGGACAGCATATGAACAGGGATCACGGCGTAGCGATCATCACCGGCGGCGCATCGGGAATTGGTCTGGCGATCGCCAAGGCGGCCGTGGGCGAGGGATGGAAGGTGCTCCTCGCCGATCTCACCCAGCCTGCTCTGGATGCCGCCAAGGCCCAGGTCGATGCCGTCAAGTCCGGCGTCACCCGGACCGTAGTGATGGACGTCGCCAACGAAGACGCCGTGATCGCCGGATTGAAGGATTGCGAAGCCGGTTTCGGTCCGGTGCGCGGCCTGGTGAATTCTGCGGGCATCGGCCGCCAGGTGCCGTTCTTCGAGACCTCCGTGAAGCTGTTTCGCGAGATCCTCGACATCAATCTGGTTGGCACCTTTGCCGTTGCCAAGGAAGCTGCGCGACTGATGAAGGCTCATGGCGGCGGCGCCATCGTGAATGTGGCGTCGGTGTCGGGGCTGCGCGGCAATATCGAGCGCTCGGCCTATGGCGCATCCAAGGGCGGCGTCGTCACGCTGACCCAGGTGATGGCCTGCGAACTGGCGCCATTGAAGATTCGCGTCAACGCCATTGCGCCGGGCCCGTTCGAGACGCCCATGGTGCAGGAGATGCACACGGTGGCAACGCGGGAAGGCTGGATGCAGGTGGTGCCGCAGCGGCGTTATGCCGAGCCGGAGGAGGTCGCTGGTGCCGCGATGTTCCTGCTGGATGACAGCAAGTCGAGCTTCGTGACCGGGCATGTGTTGAACGTGGATGGCGGCTTCGCCGCGCATGGACTGCTGCCGAAATATCCGTAGCAAGAAACTCGTCATTCCGGGGCGCGGGCGCACTTTCGCGCACGCGAACCCGGAATCTCATTGTGAATCACACTTCGAGGTTCCGGGTTCGCCCGCGGCTGTCGCCGCATGCGCCCCGGAACGACGAGTTATGGGCCCTTCGCCGCGATCAGCGCCTTCATCCGCTCGGCATCTGCAGCCGTCTCCGGCGTATAGACCACCATGCCCAAATTCGGCTGGCCGTCGACCGAAAATGTCGAATAGCTCATCGTGAATGGCCCGACCTCGGGATGGTTCACATGCTTCTTGCCTTCGCCATAGCTGCTGACGTCGTTGTCATGCCACATGGCTGCGAAGTCGGGGCTGATCCGGCACAGTTCATCGATCAATGTCTGGGCGCGTTCTGATGCGCCGCTGCGCGTGATGTCGGCGCGAAATGCCGCCACGGCGAAACGTGCATCATTCTCCCAGTCCGGCATCTTGGCGCGGACATTTGGCCGGCAGAACAGGATTCGCAGGACGTTGCGGTCTTCGGGCGCGATGTTCGGATAGTCGCCAAGCACGGCCAGTGCCGCACGATTCCAGGCCACGATGTCCCAGGTTGCGTTGCGGACGACGGCGGCGCTGAACTCCATCGAATCCAGCACGCGCTGCAGGGTCGGCGTGACGATATCGGACGGCTCGTAGTGGACTTCCGGCAGCCGGTGCTGCGCCAGCAGAAACAGATGCTCGCGCTCGACTGCCGACAGTTCCAGCGCGCGTGAGATGCGGTTCAGCACATCGGCCGAAGGCGCGCCGCCGCGTCCTTGTTCCAGCCAAGTGTACCAGGTGGCGCTGACATTCGCGCGCTGCGCGACTTCCTCGCGCCGCAGGCCCGGCGTGCGGCGGCGCTCGGACGAGAAGCCGAATGCCACGGGATCCAGCCTGGCGCGGCGATCCCTGAGATAAGCGCCCAGCGGATTGGAGCCAGAGCCGGAAGTTGTTTCGGTGACCGTCATGCTCAGCCTGTTAGTCGCCATACCCGTATAACGTCACGGCTTCACGCACTGTACCGCAGGACCGATACATCCGCGCATTCACGAGAGGAATATCACATGCGTGTCTTCGTTACCGGTGCTTCGGGTTTTGTCGGATCGGCGGTGGTTCAGGAATTGATCGGCGCCGGTCATCAGGTGCTCGGTCTCGCGCGCTCGGATGCATCTGCCAAGGCGCTGGCCGACGCTGGTGCCCAGATCCATCGCGGCGATCTGGAGGATCTGGACAGCCTGCGCTCCGGGGCTGCCAATTCAGACGGCGTGATCCATACGGCCTTCATCCACGACTTCTCGAAATTCAAGGAAAACAGCGCAATCGACGCGCGTGCGATCGAGACGCTCGGCGATGTGTTGGCGGGCTCCGAGCGGCCCTTGATCGTAACTTCCGGCATGGCCTTCATCGCGCCCGGACGTCTGGCGACCGAAGACATGGGCCCGTCGAGCGCGTCGCCAAGCCCGCGCGTATCGGAGCAGGTCGCAGAACGTCTGGCGGCACGCGGCGTGCGTACTTCGTCGGTCCGGCTGCCGCCATCGGTCCATGGCGATGGCGACCATGGCTTCGTGCCGATGCTGATCAATATCGCGCGGGAGAAGGGCGCCTCGGCCTACTTCGGCGACGGTCTCAACCGCTGGCCCGCCGCACATCGGCTGGACGTCGCCCGCCTCTACAGGCTCGTCCTCGAGCGCGGTTCCGCCGACATTCGGTATCACGCCAGCGCCGAACAAGGCGTCGCATTCCGCGAGATTGCCGAGGTCATCGGTCGGCACCTGAACCTGCCAGTCGTCTCGAAATCGCCGGCCGAAGCCGCCGATCACTTCGGCTGGTTCGCAGGCTTCGCCTCGATGGATGCGCCGGCATCCAGCGACTGGACACAACGGCAGTTGGGGTGGCGACCAACGCAGTCAGGATTGATCTCGGACCTTGATCACGTCAGATATTTCGGCGGTTGAGTTCATATGAGCCGCAATGACGTGGGGCCACAAATTGGTTCGAATGACAGTTGGTCAACCGGATATCGTAACAATTTGAGCTAAGTCCCTGGGATCTCTACTGGATAATATATTCCATAATATACCTTATGCGAATCCGAGATATTAGCGTGTGGTCCCAGTTTCAGTTCTCTTAAAGCCGCACCCCGGCCACGCTCCCGCTATTTCCTGATCGCGTCGTAGACCAGCGTCTTCAGGATCGGCTGGATGCGGCCGCGCTGGGTCGGTGTTTGCACCATCAGGATCATCACCATGTCCTGATCCGGATAGGTCCAGAAGTAAGTCCCGGCGGCGCCGCCCCAGGCCATCTCGCCGACGAAACCCGGCACGCCGTCTTCGCCGGGTCCGGTGCGGACGCCGAAGCCGAGGCCGTAACCGAAACCGGCGCCGGGATAGTAATAGGCCCAGGGCTTCACATCGCTGGCCGGTGCGACCTGGTTCTGGCGCATCAGCTGGACCGACTCGGGCTTGAGGATTCGGACGCCGTCGAGCGCGCCGCCATTGATCAGCATCTGCAGGAAGCGCGCGTAATCGCCCGTGGTCGAGACGAGGCCGCCTCCTCCGGATTCCCATTTCCGCTTCAGCGTGGGATCGCTGATGGTCTCGTTGCCGATGATGCGGTCAGTTGGCATCGGCTGCGCAATGCGCGGCGCTTTGGCGGGATCGAGCACGTAGTAGCCGGTGTCGGTCATGCCCAGCGGATCGAACAGATACTGCTTCTGAAAATCGTACAGCGACTGGCCTGATGCGATCTCGATGACGCGGCCGAGCAAATCGGTCGAATGGCCGTAGTCCCAGACTGTGGCTGGCTGATAGGCCAGCGGCAGTTTCGCAAGCCGCGCCGCGAAATCGGCATTGTCGAAATCGCCGTCGAACAGGCCTGCATCGAGATAAAGCTGCGTGATCAGCCCGAGATTGGTGAAGGCCGAACTGATGCCGGACGACTGCCGCATCAGGTCGAGCACGGTGATGGGCTTCAGCGCCGGTGTGAAGTCGAGATAGGGTTTGCCGCTGGCATCCGTGCGCTCGGTCGCGACCTGCGGATGCGCGTAGGCCGGAATGTATTTGGCGATGGGATCATCGAGCCTGAGCTTGCCCTGCTCGACCAAAATCATTGCCGCGACCGATGTCACCGGCTTGGACATCGAATAGAGCCGGAAGATCGTATCCGTCGTCATCGGCGCCATGGTCTGCGGATCGCGGACGCCGAAACCTTCATAGTAGACCGGCTTGCCACGGTGCTGGATCAACATGATCGCGCCGGCGAGATGCCCTTGGCCGACTTCCCGGTCGAGCATGTCGGAGACGCGGTTCAGGCCGTCCTGCGAAAAGCTGCTGAGGTCAGGCTTGTCGGTCAGCAGGCTGGTGCCTGCCAATGCGGGCGTGACCAGCGCTGCGGCGATGGTGAGGACGGACAGGAAGTCGCAAGATCGTCGCAAGATTGACACTGGATTTCCGCAAGCCGGCTTGAACACGGCCGGACGTTAACATCGAGATATTTCAGATGCTTGTCGGAAAATCACGCAATTTGCCGATATCGCGATTTTACAGCGATTGCCGGCCCCAGGTGAATCACAAATGCGCGTCGGGTTTGCTCACGCTTCCGGGCGGCGGAAACCGGATCGTGGTGCCCAAAGTGATCCAGTTGGAATTCTCCCCGGTGATGTTGCGGCCATAGATCACGTCGACCGAGAAGATGTCGTTGGGCCGATAGCGCACGCCGGTCTGGATGCGTGGCTGGATCACGCTGGCGAATTCGGCGCGACCCGCCTGCCCGTATAATTCGACGGTGTATTCCAGCACGTCGGTGAACTTCCAGTCGAAGCCGACGCCGTAGGTGAAGTAGTGGCGATCGATCACGCGATCCCACAGCCAGCCGGCATTGAGATTGATGCGTGTGGTTTCGGAAAAGCGATAGGTCGCCGGAATCTCCGCAAACACCGCTGTGTTCTGGCCGGTCACGGCGTCGAATGTGCCGCTGGCCAGCGCCGATACGCCGAATTTTCCGATGCCCGTCGGTTCGATGTTGATCTTCGCCTTGGGCGCCAGAGTGGTGCTGAACTCGCCATCGGAGCGGCTGTGATTGGTGAGCACGCTGAGTTCGACCGGACGCGTAATCTCAACGACACAGGACGGATTGGCCACCGCCGCAAAGTCGCTGTTGGTGGCCATCGAATACCAGCTCTCGACCTTGCAGGAGCCGAGGTCCGAAATATCGGCCGCATCGACCGCATAGGCGCCATTGGCCGCCTCCGCGTGGCCGCCCGCCACCAGCAGCGCGACCAGAACAAAACCGAACAGCGTCAGCGCGCGATAATGAGGAGCAGCCATGTCGCAGGACTAGCTGAGTCCCGAAATCCTCGACAGAACAATCGCGCCTCGCTTATCCTGTTTGGCATGAGCGAACACCATCATGACCACGACCACGATCATTCCGAATTGTCGGAGACCGAGCTGCGCGTCCGTGCACTCGAGACCATTCTGACCGAGAAAGGCTATATCGATCCAGCGGCGCTGGACGCGATGATCCAGGCCTATGAGACCAAGATCGGCCCGCATAACGGCGCCTTGGTGGTCGCGAAAGCCTGGACCGATCCGGCCTTCAAGGCGGCGCTACTGGCCGATGGCTCAGCGGCAGTCGGCACGCTTGGCCATGTCAGCCGCACCGGCGATCATCTCGTGGTGGTCGAGAACACGCCCGAGCGCCATAACATGGTCGTGTGCACGCTGTGCTCCTGTTACCCTTGGGAAATGCTCGGCTTGCCCCCGGTCTGGTACAAGGCCGCGCCCTACCGCTCCCGCGCCGTCAAGGATCCGCGCGGCGTGCTGGCAGACTTCGGCTTCACAATCCCGAATGACACGGAAATCCGCGTCTGGGACTCGACGGCTGAAACGCGTTTCCTGGTGTTGCCGATGCGTCCTGCAGGCACCGAGGGCTGGAGCGAAGAACAACTGGCCGAACTGGTCACGCGCGACTCCATGATCGGCACCGGTCTCGTCCTGACGCCGGGAGCGCCATCATGAACGGCGTCCACGACATGGGCGGCATGGACGGTTTCGGCAAGGTCGAGCCGGAACCGAACGAGCCGATGTTTCATGCGGAGTGGGAATCCCGCGTGCTGGCCATGGTGCGGGCTATGGGTGCGGCAGGCGCCTTCAACATCGACGCCTCGCGCTTCTACCGCGAAACGCTGCCGCCGGACGTCTATCTCTCCAGCAGCTACTACAAGAAATGGTTTCTCGGCCTTGAGGATATGCTGGTTGAGCGTGGCTTCCTCGCTGCCGATGAGATCAAGGCCGGCCACGCATCCGTGCCGCCGAAACCGCTGAAGCGCGGCAACTTCACCGTTGATAGTGTCGAGCGCGTGTTGACCCGCGGCTCGTTCACGCGCCCTGCTTCGGCGCCTGCCGCATTCGCGATCGGCGATCGCGTGCGGATGAAGAACATCCATCCGACCACCCATACGCGCCTGCCGCGCTATGTCCGCGGTCATGTCGGCGTGATCGAGCGCATACACGGCGCCCATGTCTATCCCGACACTGCGGCGCATGACCAAGGCGAAAATCCGCAGTGGCTTTATACCGTCGTGTTCGACGGCGCCGAACTGTGGGGACCCGATGGCGATCCGACGCTGAAAGTGTCGGTCGAGGCGTTCGAGCCATATCTCGCCCCGGCGTAATTGCCTCAGTGCGCCCGTACGTCGCCCGCCAGGCCCGCGAGTCTGGCGGGATCGATGACCGTCAAGCGGCCGCGACCGGCTTTCAGGATCAACATCCGGTTCCAGGCCGAAACGGTGCGGCTGACCGTGAACAGCGTGGTGTCGCTGAGTTCGGCCAGTTCCTGGCGCGAGATCCTCAGTTCGATCGGAACGCACTCACCATCCGGATCTCCTTCCCGCACCAGGCGCAGAACGATCCGTGCGATACGTCGATCGGCATTCTCACTCGTTGCCTCGTGAAGACGGCGCAGCAGATGATCGGTTTGCCGTCCGACGATACCGAGGACATTGATCGCGAGCTGCGGGACAACATGCATCAGTCCGCTGAAGCGATCGGCGGACCAGCACAGCAGTTCGGTCGCGACTGTCGCGCGCAGGGTTGTCGGGCGAGAAAAATTGCCGAACATCGATGCGGCTCCGGCGAGATCGCCGCGTCGCATGAATTGCAGCGTTTTCTGCGCGCCATGCGCATCGATCATTGTCTTCTTGAGCTGACCATCGATGACCACAGCGATTATCGCCGGTACGTCGCCCTGTTGCCAGAGCGAACAACCGCAATCCAGAACGTGCTTTCTGCCAGCTTCGATGACGATGCCGCGTGCGCCCTCGTCCAGGCCCGCAAAAAGCGGCGTTTGACCAAACGAATTGCACATCTCACGATCCATTGCTCGCCTTCCGGAACGAGCGATTTCGCCGAGCAGCTGTCGCAATCAAATAAAACTGTCATCAAAGATTCTGATGCGAGCGGCTCTGCACGACGACATCGCGATCAGAACAACGATATCAAATAAATCCTCCGCAGAGTTTGTTGTTTGATCCAGCGCAAAGAAGGTGGGCGCTGCAGCAGGCATATTGCCCTCGCTCTAGGCGAATCTCGCTTCTTCTCCAGGCATATGGCCGCAAACCGAAGGGTGAGCGTATGGTGACGGACCAGAATATCGCTCAGCCTGCAGAGGCTCAAAGACGCAACAGCCGCATGTCGGAGTTGCTCGTCTTTCTCATGATCGTCGTTCTCATCTGGCCCGTCGTCGCGGTGGGCGTGGTCGGCGGTTACGGCTTTTTGGTCTGGATGACCCAGATGATTTTCGGGCCGCCCGGCCCGCCTCTGCTTCACTAGGACTTTCACATGACAGACAAACTCACCAGACGCGCTCTGTTGACCGGCGCGACCGCCGGCGCGTCCGCGCACGACAATGAGCACATCTCCAGCGCCGTCGTGTCGGTGCTTCCGGCCCATATCGACGCGGTATCTGCGCGGTTGTCGAGCCTTCCCGGTGTCGAGATACATCACCGCACGGCCTCCAAACTCGTGGCGGTCCTCGAAGGGCCAGGCAGCGGCGCACTAGGTGCGATGCTCGCAGACATCTCATCGTGGCCGGGCGTGCTCTCGGCCAACATGGTCTTCGAACAGCGTCTCGACTAGGAGAACGACGAAATGCCCCTTTCGCGGCGTGATCTACTCAAGGCTCAGGCAGCAGCCATCGCTGCAGCGGCGGCTGGCATCAACGTTCCGGCGGCCGCTCAGTCGATTGCCGGCGGCGTCGGGTCGCTGTCCATTAAATGGTCGAAGGCGCCGTGCCGGTTCTGCGGCACAGGTTGTGGCGTCATGGTCGGCGTCAAGGACAACAAGGTCGTCGCCACCCATGGCGACACGCTGGCAGAAGTAAACCGCGGCCTGAACTGCATCAAGGGCTACTTCCTCTCCAAGATTATGTACGGCGCCGACCGCCTGACCACGCCCCTCCTCCGCAAGAAGAACGGCGTGTTCGACAAGAACGGCGAACTCACGCCGGTGAGCTGGGACGAAGCATTCGACACCATGGCGCAGCGCGCCAAAGCGACGCTGAAAGAAAAAGGACCGACTGCAATCGGCATGTTCGGATCGGGTCAGTGGACGATCCTCGAAGGTTATGCCGCGACCAAGCTGATGCGCGCGGGTTTCCGCTCCAACAATCTCGATCCCAATGCACGGCATTGCATGGCGTCCGCGGCCGTGGCTTTCATGCGCACCTTCGGCATGGACGAGCCGATGGGATGCTATGATGACTTCGAGGCCGCCGATGCCTTCGTGCTGTGGGGCTCGAACATGGCCGAGATGCATCCGATCCTGTGGACGCGCCTCACCGATCGCCGCCTTGGTCATCCGCATGTGAAAGTCGCGGTGCTCTCGACCTTCACGCATCGCAGCTCTGACCTTGCCGACATCCCGATCGTGTTCAAGCCGGGCACTGATCTTGCCATTCTCAACTTCATCGCCAACCACATTATCTCGACTGGTCGCGTGAACACCGAATTCGTCAACAACCATACGACGTTCGTGAAGGGCACGACGGACATCGGCTACGGGTTGCGTCCCGAACATCCACTGGAGAAGAAAGCCAAGGGCGCAGCCACGGCCGCAGCGACGACGCCAATCGATTTCGCGGCCTACGCCGAATTCGTGAAGGACTATTCGCTCGAGAAGGTGTCGAAGCTGACCGGTGTCGAGCCCGGCTTTCTGCTGGAACTCGCCGAGCTCTATGCCGATCCGAAGCGCAAGGTGATGTCGCTCTGGACCATGGGATTCAACCAGCATGTCCGCGGCGTCTGGGCCAATCAGCTCGTCTACAACATCCATCTGCTGACCGGCAAAATCTCTGAGCCCGGCAACTCGCCGTTCTCGCTGACGGGACAGCCATCGGCCTGCGGCACGGCGCGCGAGGTCGGCACCTTCGCGCACCGCCTCCCCGCCGACATGGTGGTAACCAACCCGGAGCACCGCAAGCACGCTGAAGAAATCTGGCGCGTGCCGCATGGCCTCATGCCCGACAAGATCGGTTATCACGCCGTCGAGCAGGACCGCATGTTGCATGACGGCAAGCTGAACTTCTACTGGGTTCAGGTGAACAACAACGTGCAGGCGGCGCCCAACAGTTCGGGTGAGACATATCCGGGCTATCGCAACCCCGCCAACTTCATCGTCGTATCGGATGCCTATCCGACGGTGACGGCGATGTCCGCCGATTGCGTGTTGCCGGCGGCGATGTGGGTCGAGAAGGAAGGCGCCTACGGCAATGCCGAACGACGCACCCATGTCTGGCGCCAGCTGGTCAATGCGCCCGGCCAGGCGCGCTCGGATCTCTGGCAGCTGATGGAATTCTCGAAGCGGTTCACGACGGACGAAGTGTGGCCCGCCGCCCTCCTCGACGCCAATCCGAACTACAAGGGCAAGACGTTGTTCGACGTGCTGTATCGCAACGGCGAGGTCGACAAATTTCCCGTCGGCGAAATCCCCGCTGACTATGAAAACCACGAGTCCAAGGACTTCGGTTTCTATGTGCAGAAGGGGCTGTTCGAGGAATATGCCACGTTCGGCCGCGGCCATGGCCACGACCTCGCCCCTTGGGACACCTATCATGAGGTGCGCGGATTGCGTTGGCCGGTGGTCAATGGCAAGGAGACCAAGTGGCGCTACCGCGAAGGTCTCGATCCCTACGTCAAACCGGGCAAGAAGATCGAATTCTACGGCAACCCGGACGGACGCGCGCGCATCATCGCGGTGCCCTATGAGCCGCCGGCCGAGTCGCCCGATGCTGAGTTCGATCTCTGGCTGGTGACCGGCCGTGTGCTGGAGCACTGGCACTCCGGTTCGATGACCATGCGCGTCCCCGAACTCTACAAGGCGTTTCCCGGCGCGCGCTGCTTCATGCATGCCGAAGACGCGCGCGCACGCGGCTTGAACCAGGGCGCCGAAATCCGGCTGATGTCGCGGCGCGGTGAGATCCGCACGCGCGTTGACACGACCGGACGCAACCGCATGCCCCGCGGCGTGGTGTTCGTGCCGTGGTTCGATGCCAGCCAGCTGATCAACAAGGTCACGCTGGATGCAACCGACCCGATCTCCAAACAGGCGGACTTCAAGAAATGCGCGGTCAAGATCGTTTCCGTTTAAGTGCGATGAAGACGGTCATCGCGGCAATCATCGCCGGCGCCATGGTGCTGGTGTCCGGTGCGATCTACGCGCAGTCTGTCCAGACAACGCCACGGATCGTGCCGCGCGTCACCGGCGCAGCGCAGCCGATGGGCGACGTTCCTGCGCCGCCCTTCCCGCGGCCCGTCACCGACGACAAGCGCGTGATGCGGAACTATCCGGAGCAGCCTCCGGTCATTCCGCATTCGATCGAGAACTATCAGCTCACGCTGCGAGCTAATCGCTGTCTTGAATGCCATCGCCGCGAATATACCGAAGGCTCCGGTGCGCCGATGATCAGCATTACGCATTTCATGGATCGCGACGGCCAGATGCTCGCCGATGTGACACCGCGACGCTATTTCTGCACGGCCTGCCACGTGCCGCAAACCGATGCGCGTCCGCTCGTCCCGAACACCTTCACCGACATGAAGGCATCCGGCAGGTGAGCGCCATGAAGTGGTTGATATCCAAGTTTCTGTGGTTCTGGCGTATCGCCAGCCGACCGGCCACGCATATCAGTCTTGGCGTTCTGGCGCTGGGCGGCTTCCTCGGTGGCGTGATTTTCTGGGGCGGCTTCAATACGGCGCTGGAAGTCACCAATACCGAGAAATTCTGCACCGGCTGCCATGAGATGCGTGACAACGTGTATCAGGAGCTGCAGCGAACGCCGCATTTTGCCAATCGGTCCGGCGTGCGTGCCACCTGCCCGGACTGTCACGTGCCGCATAACTGGACCGACAAGATCGCGCGCAAGATGCAGGCGTCGAAGGAAGTGTGGGGTAAGATTTTCGGCACGATCTCGACGCGCGAGAAGTTCCTCGACATGCGTCTGGAGCTTGCCAAACATGAATGGGCGCGCCTGAAGGCCAATGACTCGCTGGAGTGCCGCAACTGCCACTCGGCGATCGCAATGGATTTCGCCAAACAGGCGCCCCGCGCGGCGGCGATCCATGCCAAGTTCCTCGTCACCGGCGAGCGCACCTGTATCGATTGCCACAAGGGCATCGCGCATGAATTGCCTGACATGTCCGGGATCGAGCCCGGCTGGAGCGCCCCGGCCGAACTTCGCGACCGCCATAGCCACCACACGCCCGATGCGGATCGGTTGTCGCGCTATCTGGCATCGGTGAAGGAGACGCAGCCGTAGGGTGAATGAGCGAAGCTGACCCACCCTACGGCACAGCTCAGTTCATCGTGATGTTGGCCTTCTCGATCACGCCCTTCCAGCGCTGCGTTTCGCTGGTGATGTATTTGGCGAATTCATCCGGCGGGACCGCCACGGCGACGGCGCCGAGCTCGGACATCTTCTTCTTTGTCTCCGGCTGCTGCATGAATTCGCGGATCGAGACCGACAGTCTGTCGGTGATGGCTTTCGGCGTTCCGGCCGGTGCCATGAAGCCGTGCCAGGCGACGGCCTCGAAACCCGGAAGGAATTCGGACACCGCCGGCAGGTTCGGATCGAACTCGGCGCGTTTCGGCGAGGCCGTCGCCAGCATCGCGAGCTTGCCGGCCGCCGCATGCGGCAGCAGCAGCGGCACGTTGTCGAAGGCGATATCGATCTGGCCGCTCAGCAAGTCCGTAACCATCTGGCTCGAGCCCTTGTAGGGCACGTGCACCATCTTGGTGCCGGTCATCTGCTGGAACAGTTCGCCGGCAAGATGCTGCGTGGTGCCGACGCCGGCCGAACCGAATGTCACCTTGTCGGGATTGGCTTTGATATAGGCGATCAGGTCCGGCACCGTGCGCGCCGCGATCCTGGTCGGGTTCACCACCAGGACATTCGGCACCATGCTGATCTGCGCGATCGGCACGAGATCCTTTTCGGGATTGTAGGACAGTTTTGCGCCATACAGCGTCGGATTGATCGACAGCGCCGAGGTGCTGGCAAGGCCGACCGTGTAGCCGTCGGGCGCCGCGCGCGCGACGCGGGTGACGCCGATGATACTGCCGGCGCCGCCGACATTCTCGATGATGACCGTGGCGCCCATCTTCTTCTGCAGATGCTCCGACACCATGCGCGCAAAGATATCGGCGGTGCCGCCGGCGGCAAACGGAACAATGCTGGTGATCGGGCGGCTCGGGTAATTCGCGTCCTGGGCCGTCGCTTGCGTGAGCGTGCCGAGCGTCAGGCAGGCAGCCATCAGGATTGAACGAAGTCTCATTGAACATTCCTCCATGTGTTTTCTATTTTGATCGTCGGCGTCCTTTGGTGGACGCTCGATAGCGCAGGTGGTGACGAATGTGACGTCGTCACCACCTGCGCGGTCGCCTAGTTCATCGTGACGTTGGCCTTCTCCATCACACCCTTCCAGCGCAAGGTCTCGCTGGCGATGTATTTGGTGAACTCATCCTGCGGAATGGCGACAGCCACCGCGCCGAGTTCGGCCATCTTCTTCTTCGTCTCCGGCAGGCTCATGAAGTCGCGGATTTCCGCCGACAGCTTGTCGACGATCGGCTTCGGCGTTGCCGCCGGCGCGATGAAGCCGTGCCATGCGACAGCCTCGAAGCCCGGTAGGAATTCGGCGACGGCCGGGACATTCGCATCGAACTCGGCGCGCTTCGGCGTTGCCGTAGCGAGCATCGCCAGCTTGCCGCCGGCCACATGCGGCAGCAGCAGCGGGACATTGTCGAAAGCGATGTCGATCTGACCCGAGATCAGGTCGGTGACCATCTGGCTTGAGCCCTTGTAGGGCACGTGAACCATCTTGGTGCCGGTCATCTGCTGGAACAGCTCGCCGGCAAGATGCTGCGACGTGCCTGGTCCGGCCGAGCCGAACGTCACCTTGTCTGGATTGGCCTTCATGTATTCGATCAACTCCGGCACCGTGCGGGCCTTGATGCGATCGGGATTCACCACCAGCACGTTAGGCACGATGCTCACTTGCGCGAAAGCCACCAGATCCTTCTCCGGCTGGAACTGAAGCTTGCTGCCATAGAGCGAGGGCGCGATCGCCAGCGGCGATGTGCTGGCGAGGCCGATCGTGTAGCCATCAGGCTGCGCCTTGGCGACACGGTTGACGCCGATATTGCCGCCGGCGCCGCCCATATTTTCGACCAGCACGGTAGCGCCGAGTTTCTTCTGCAAATTCTCCGAGACCATGCGCGCGATAATGTCCACGGTGCCGCCGGCCGCGAAGGGCACGACGATGGTGATCGGCTTGGTCGGATATTTTGCGTCCTGCGCGCCCGCCTGCCCGACGGCGCCCAAGGCGACACAGGCCGCCATCAGGATCGATGTCATTCTCATTGGTGTTTCCCTTCTGAATTGATGATCTGAAGTCGTTCGAAACAAGCGGATGCCAGCGCACACGCGCCTAGGCAGGCAGCACTTTTCCGGGATTCATGATGTCGTTCGGATCGAGCATCTGCTTGACGCTGCGCAAGAGCCGCAGCTCGGTCGGCTTGGTGACGCGTGCAAGCCGTTCGCGATTGGCGATGCCGATGCCGTGCTCGGCACTGATGCTGCCGCCGAGCGCGACGGTCTCTTCATCGACGATGCTGTTGATGCCGCGGATCGTGTCCTGGATCTGATCCTTCTGGTTCTGCTCGAGGCCGGGAATGATCGCGAGGATGTGGATGTTGCCGTCGCCGATATGGCCGTGCATCACGATACGTGCATCAGGCCGATAGGCAGCGATGCGCTTCTCCACCTGCGTGACGAAGGTCGCCTGCTGCGACAAGGGCACGGCGCTGTCATGCGAGATGACGTAACCAGCCTTTTTGCTGCCTTCCGATACGCTGTGACGGATCTTCCAGAACGCTGCGGCCTGCGTCTCGGTGGAGGCGACCAGCGCATCGGTGACCAGCTCGCGCTCATAGGCATTGCTGAGCAACGCTTCGAGCGCTGCATTCAGATCGACCGACACCAGCGTATCGACGAGTTCGATCAGCACATACCACGGCGTATCCAGCTCGAACGGGATGTTCACCAGCGGCAGGTTTTCGGCGATCACCTCGATCTGGCCGCGCGACATCACCTCGAAGGCGCCGATGCGGTCACCGAGTTCGGTACGTGCCTGCGCGAGCAGGTCGAGTACCGCGTCGATACTGTTCAGCTTGGCGAAGGACACTGCCCTCGCCCGCGGCTTCGGAAACAGCTTCAGCACTGCGCCGGTGATAATGCCGAGCGTACCTTCGGCGCCGATGAAGAGCTGCTTGGTGTCAAAGCCCGTGGAGTCCTTGCGCAGGGCCGTCATGCCGTCGAGGATCTCGCCATCGGGCAGGACGACTTCGAGGCCGAGCGCGAGTTCGCGTGTGGTGCCATAGCGCAGCACCGCGGTGCCGCCGGCATTGGTGGAAAGATTGCCGCCGATCTGGCACGAACCTTCAGCGCCAAGGCTGAGCGGAAACAGGCGGTCGATATCGTCCGCTGCCTTCTGGATGTCGGCGAGGATGCAGCCGGCGTCGACGGCGATGGAATCGCCGAGACGGCTGACACTGCGGATCTTGTTGAGGCGATCGAGACGCAGCACAATCATGGTGCGCTCGCCGAGCGGGGTCGCCGCGCCGCACATGCCGGTATTGCCGCCCTGGGGTACGATGGCGATGCCGGCGGCCGCGCAAGCCTTGACGATGGAAGAGACTTCCTGCGTCGAGCCAGGCTTCACGACGGCCAGCGCCTTGCCGTGATAGCGGCCGCGCCAGTCCACCACATAGGGTTCGAAATCGCCGCCGGGACCGATCAGGTGTCGGTCGCCGACGATGCCGGCCAGCGTTGCAAGAAATGCGGTATGGTCAGTCAATTCACTCTCCCCGTCACCGGAACGAGAGATCGAGCAGACGGCCTTCGAACAGGCGGTCGCGCGACGTTTCGAGATGGAGACGCATGGCCGTGCGCGCTGCCTCGGCGTCGCGATCACGGATAGCTTCAAAAATACTGCTGTGTTCCTCGAACACCTGTTCGAGGCCGGGCCGCGGGCCCATCAGCGACAGGCCGTGCAGCTTCATGCCGACAGCGACGTGGTCCTTGAGGGCGTTCAGCGAGGTCGCGAAATAGTGGTTGTTGGTCGCCTCGGACACGGCGAGATGAAAAGCATAGTCAGCGTCTTCGCGATGCTTGCGCTTCTTCGTCGCCTCGCGCAGCAGGCCGAGGGCGGCTTCCATCTTGCCGAGATTGTCGTCGCTGCGTCGGAGCGCTGCAAAATGCGCGGCATCGGCTTCCATGGTGATGCGGAATTCGAAGCAGCGCTGGATGTCGGCGATGGTCTCCACCCGCGCGAAGCCGAGTGGCTGTGGCTGCGCACGCATCTGGACGAAACTGCCTGCGCCCTGTCGCGACGTGATCAGGCCGTCTTCGCGCAACCGGCCGAGCGCTTCGCGCAGCACCGGGCGGGAGACGTCGAACATATCAGCGAGTTCGTGCTCGCCGGGCAGCTTCTGGTCCGGTGCGTAGTCGCCATTGGCGATGCGCTGCGCGAGTTCGCCATAGACCTTGTCGACGAGCGAACCGGCGGCACCGCGCGGACGCGGCGCTTCAGGCAATTCAGAGGGATCAATCGGCTTCATGATCGGTCAAACCGCAGCTCACAGGGATGGCGGAGGTTTCGTGTGACAGTCCGATCGCCCGGGAGCGCCGTCGCATGGAAACACTTCCTCGCCCAAAAAATTTCGGAGACCATGCGAGGCGGCGGCAAACTTGTCAACATGTCAATGTCGCGCAGATCGGCTGCCATGGTTTTATATGATTGATACTTAAAGGTTAAATCGCATGATCTGATCAAATACCGTGCTGCAACGCACAATCTCTGACAACTTGTCAGGTTGCTGAAATCGTGGTCGAACGCTCGCTCAATCGGAAAGGACCAGGCGTGACCAACGGACTGAACGGCAAGGCTATCGTGATCATCGGCGCAAGCTCCGGCATCGGCGCTGCCGTGGCGAAGAAATTCGGCGCCCTCGGTGCCAAGCTGATCGTGCACTACAACGGCAATCCGGAAGGCGCCGAGGAAGTGGTCGCGAATATCCGCGCGAGTGGTGGCACCGCCGACCTTGTGCGCGGCGACGTGTCGGAGCGCGCTGAGGCCGCGCGCGTGATCGACGAAGCCCATGCCAAGCTCGGCCGCATCGACGTGCTGATCAACAATGCCGGCGCTATGTTCGGCCGCACCTCCATCGCGAACGCCACCGACGAGCAGTATGACGACGTGGTCGATCTCAACATCGGCTCGGTGTTCTTCGCCTGCCGCAAGGCCGCGAAGATCATGGAGGCGCAGCGTTCAGGCTCAATCATCAACACGACGTCGGTTGCGGCCCGCAATGGCGGCAGCGGCGGCGCCGGCCTCTATGGTTCGGCCAAGGGTTTTGTCTCGACCATCACGCGTGTGCTGGCGAAGGAACTGGCTCCGTTCAACGTGCGCGCCAATGCAGTGGCGCCGGGCGTGATCATGACGCCGTTCCACCAGCGCTATTCGACCGCGGAGCAGCTCGAAGGCGCCCGCCAGGGCATTCCGCTGGGCCGGATCGGCACGCCCGAGGATTGCGTCGGCGCCTATCAGTTCCTCGCCGACGAGACCATGAGCAGCTACATCACCGGTCAGGTCATTGAGGTGAATGGCGGCCAGATCATGCCGTAACGTATTTACCTCTCCCTGCTTGCGGGGAGAGGTAAAAAAAGCGCTTCGTTAGAAGAACTCCTGCAACACGCACCCGAAAGAGCACAACGATGACAGCTCCCTTCCCGACCGGCGTCTACTGCGCCGCGACCACCCCCTTCAACGCCGACCTGTCGGTGGATCAGGGCCTGTTCACCTCCCACTGCCAGCGTCTGCTCGATGACGGCTGCACCGGCATCGCCATGCTCGGTACGACCGGCGAAGCCAATTCGCTGTCATCACGCGAGCGCATGGCGCTGCTGGAAGCCGTGGTGAAATCCGGGATCGCGCCGTCGAAGCTGCTGCCGGGCACCGGCGTTGCGTCGATCATGGAAACGGTCGAACTCACGAAGCACGCGGTCGCCAATGGCGTCGGTGCCGTGGTGATGCTGCCGCCGTTCTACTACAAGGGCGTGTCCGATGATGGCATCGTCGATGCCTATACGGCAGTGATCGAGCGCGTTGCCGATCCGCGCCTGCGCGTGGTGCTCTATCACATCCCGCAGATGTCGGCGGTGCCGATCTCCCTCGACGTCATCGATCGGTTGCGCAAGCGCTTCCCGGAGATCGTAGTCGGTATCAAGGATTCCGCGGGCGAGTTCGCCAATATGAGCGCCATCGTCGATCGCTTCCCGGGTTTCTCGGTACTGGTCGGCGCCGATCCCCTGATGTTGAAGCTGCTGCCGATGGGCGGCGCCGGCTGCATCACGGCGAGCTCCAACCTCGTGAGCCGCGAGCTCGCCACGGTGTTCAATGGTTACAAGGATCCGGCCAAGGCGGCCGAGGTTGCGACTGCGCAGGAGCGTATCGTCGCGGCGCGCAATGCGGTGTCCAGCTATGCGCAGCTTCCCTCGCTGAAGGTGCTGCTGGCGAAGCGCGACAACAATGACAACTGGCTGCGGGTGCGTCCGCCGCTGACGGGCCTCAGCGCTGCCGAAGCGGCCAAGGTCCGCGAGTCGCTGTCCGTCTAGACAGCCGTGGCTGCGAACGCGCGCCAGCCTTTGGCGCGTAGTTCGCAGGCCGGGCACTTGCCGCAGCCATAGCCCCAGTCGTGTAACGCGCCGCGCTCACCGAGATAGCAGGTGTGCGAGTGTTCGCGGATCAGGTCGACGAGGCCCTGCCCGCCGAGCTCATGCGCCAGCGCCCAGGTCGCCGCCTTGTCGCGCCACATCAGCGGCGTGTGCAGCGTGAAATTCCTGGCCATGCCGAGATTGAGCGCCTGCTGCAGCGCCTTGATGGTGTCGTCGCGACAATCGGGATAGCCGGAGTAATCCGTCTCGCACATGCCGCCGATGATGTGGGTGATGCCGCGTCGATAGGCCAGCGCTGCCGCGAATGTCAGGAACACCAGATTGCGGCCGGGCACAAACGTATTGGGCAGGCCGTCGGCCCCCATCTCGATGGCGACGTCACGCGTCAGCGCGGTATCGGAGATCGCTGATAGCGTCGGGATATCCAGCGTGTGGCTGTCACCGAGTTTCGTGGCCCAATCAGCATTCAAGGCGTTCACGCCCGCCAGCAGCTTGTCGCGGCTGTCGAGTTCGATGGCGTGGCGCTGGCCGTAAGCGAAGCCGAGCATCTCGACGCGCTTGAAGCGCGCCAGCGCCCAGGCCAGACAGGTTGCGGAATCCTGGCCGCCGGAGAACAGCACCAGCGCGGTTTGATCTGGGAAAGTGTCGCTCATCGGCTGCAGATAGCACTCTGTAGCCCTGTGTGAAAGACAGGCAAAACCGGGCATTTTCGCTGGGCCACGCCGCCGTCCTGCGGCATAGCAAAGGCTCCTGCTGTGAACCGTGGTGCCTCATGACCCCTTCCCGCGATATCGCCGGCCTGATCGAGATCATGGCCCAGTTGCGCACGCCCGTGACCGGCTGCCCGTGGGATCTGGAGCAGGACTTCGCGAGTATCGCGCCCTATACGATCGAGGAGGCCTACGAGGTCGCCGATGCCATCGTCAGGCACGATCTCCACGACCTCTGCGACGAACTCGGCGATCTCCTGCTGCAGGTGGTGTTCCACGCCCGGATGGCCGAAGAGCAGAACGCATTCGCGTTCGGCGACGTCGTGGAGGCGATCACCCGCAAGATGATCCGCCGGCATCCGCATGTATTCGCCGACAAGGACGGCAACCTGACGCCGGGCCATGTGAAGGGCGTATGGGACCGTATCAAGGGCGAGGAAAAGGCGGAGCGTGCTGCGCGGCGCGGCGTGGACGTTCCGCCGCCCTCCTCGTTCCTGGCCAGCGTCAAGGCCGGGCAACCCGCGCTGAGCCAGGCCATGGAGCTGCAAACAAAAGCCTCCAGCGTCGGCTTCGACTGGAATGATCCGCGTGCCGTGTTGGCGAAAATCCGCGAGGAAGCCGACGAGATCGAAGCCGCACTCGATCGCGGCGACCAGAGCGAAGTAGCGGCCGAGACCGGCGACCTGATGTTCGCGCTGGTCAATCTGGCGCGGCATGTGGACGCCGATCCCGAACTCGCATTACGCGGCACCAACGTGAAGTTCGAGCGACGTTTTGGCTATATCGAACAGGCGCTGGCGGCGAAGGGACGGACCCTGCAGGAGGCGTCGCTCGAGGAGATGGATGCGCTGTGGAATGAGGCGAAGGGTAACGAAATCGCGGATTGAATGACTCGCAACCGCCAAGGAACAACCGACGATGACACTGACTGACGTCCTCGGCGGTCTTCTGGCGGGCGGTGTCGGCGGCATGGCGTCCGGCTTGCTCGGTATTACCAGTGGCGGAATCCTCGTCCCGCTGCTGGTGCTCCTGCTTGGCAAAGATCAGCACGTCGCCCAGGGCGTCTCTCTCGTCGTGCAGGTCGTGCCCACCAGTCTTTCCGGCGTCCGCAACTATCAACGCAGCGGCCATCACGTGCCGCCGCGCTGGCTTGCCTGGCTGGCCATCGGATTTGCAGTGGGCGGGTGCGTTGGCGCCTTGCTCGCAACAACCGTTTCTGCTCGCGCGCTGCAATGGACTTTTGTCGGCTATCTGCTGGTTCTCGAAGTGGTCGTCATCTGTCGGCCGTCACATCGCAAGCTCGAAGGCACTGCAGACGAAGCCAAAGAGGTGCCGTTACGCGGGTCAGCGCTCATTGCCATCGGCGCGGTCGCGGGTTGGTCGTCGGGATTTCTGGGGATCGGCGGCCTTGCGATCACCGCCTTGATGACGGGCCTGCTGAAGGTGTCCCAGCATCAATCCCAGGCCCTTAGCCTTGCCGTCACAGCACTGCCCGTCACTTTACCGGCCGCCCTGCTCTATGTGCAGCAGGGCACAGAGCTGCCGTGGCTCACGATTGCAAGTCTGATCATTGGGCTGTGGATCGGTACCGGTCTTGGATCACGGCTGGCGAATCGCATGAGTCAGAGAGCTTTGCGGATGACACTCATCGCTGTCATCGCTGGCATGGCAGTGTTCATGGCGTTTAAAGCTGCAACCTGAACAACAACGAAGTTTCGTCAGGCACTCAGATCCACGACCGGATGCAGCACCGCACTGAACCGACTCATGACGATATCGCGTTTGGTTTCATCGACACGCACCACCATGTCGAAATGGCCGTCGTGCAATTCTTTCACCAGTACTTCCGCATTGCGATGCAGCCAGCTCACGCCAGCACCGTCCGCAGCGTCGATCGACAGATCCAGCGTGATGCGGCTGGCGGCGAGCCGTGTTTCGATGGCAGCGAGCAGATCGTCGATGCCCTCGCCGGTTTCGGCTGAGACCATGAAGCACGGCTTGTCCAGCGGCCGCCGCGCCGCGATATTGGCAAGGTTCTCGCGCTCCTCCGGAGGGAAACGATCGATCTTGTTCCAGACTTCGAGAATGCGCGCTGTTGCATCCGTATCGATGCCGAGCTTGCGCAGCACGTTGTCGACGTCGCTTTGCTGCGCTTCCGCATCCTCATGCGAGATGTCGCGGACATGGAGAATGATGTCGGCTTCCAGTACCTCTTCCAGCGTCGCGCGGAAGGCCGCGACGAGCTGGGTCGGCAGGTTGGAGATGAAGCCCACCGTGTCCGACAGCATGGCCTTGCCGCCATGCGGCAGCGTCAGCGCACGCAGCGTCGGATCGAGGGTCGCGAACAGCATGTCCTCGGCCTGCACGTCGGCGCGGGTCAGGCGATTGAACAGCGTCGACTTGCCGGCATTGGTGTAACCGACCAGCGCAACAACGCGATACGGCACGCGCTGGCGGCCGGCGCGATGCAGGCGCCGCGTCGCCTGGACCTTCTTCAGATCGGCTTCGAGTCGCGCGATGCGGTCGCCGATCATGCGGCGGTCCGCCTCGATCTGGGTTTCGCCGGGGCCACCCATGAAGCCGAAGCCGCCGCGCTG
Source organism: Tardiphaga sp. 42S5 (assembly GCF_034044155.1). Classification (NCBI taxonomy): domain Bacteria; kingdom Pseudomonadati; phylum Pseudomonadota; class Alphaproteobacteria; order Hyphomicrobiales; family Nitrobacteraceae; genus Tardiphaga; species Tardiphaga sp. 42S5. Next base: position 4,028,410 of record NZ_CP139027.1, read on the forward strand.
GCGTTCCAGATGGGTCCATGAGCGGACGAGACGGCTGCGCTGATAATTGAGATGCGCGAGCTCGACCTGCAGCGTGCCTTCCTTGGTTTTGGCACGGCGGCCGAAGATTTCAAGGATGAGACCGGTACGGTCGAGCACCTTGGCCTTCAGTTCCTTTTCGAGATTGCGCTGCTGGATCGGCGACAGCGCGCAATCCATCACCACGATGCCGATCTCGTTCGCCGCGATCAGTCCGGCGATCTCCTCGACCTTGCCCTTGCCGAGATAGGTGGCCGGGCGGATCTGGCTCAGCGGCGCGGCGACGGCCTCGACCACGGTGAGGTCGATGGCGCGTGCGAGACCGACCGCCTCTTCGAGCCGGGCTTCCGTATCACGGACATGAGAATAGGCTTGCGCGTCGGCGTCGCCCCGCCGTTCGCGCAGGTAAGGACCGACCACGAGGACGCGGCCGGTCGATTCGCTGCTGGCCGAGGGTCGGTCGGCAGCATTGCCTTCGAAGCTACGAAATTCCAATCAAGCGTCTCTCAGGAGTTCGCTCAAGCCGGATCCTCGCCACCCTCAAAAAGCTGAATCGGTGCGCCCGGCATGATGGTCGAGATCGCATGCTTATACACCAGCTGCGAGTGTCCGTCGCGCCGGAGCAGAAGACAGAAATTATCGAACCAGGTGACAATGCCCTGCAATTTGACGCCGTTCACCAGAAAGATCGTGAGCGGAGTCTTGGTCTTGCGTACGTGGTTGAGGAAGGTGTCCTGTAGATTTTGTGCGCGGTCTGCCGCCATTTTTTTTAATCCCGCAGTCTGTTTTGTTGCTTTTTTTGAACCCGGCGCAGCCCTCTCCGGGGCCTTACCAAGCTGCCGCACTTTCCCCTGAGATCCCCCTCCGGGAGCGCGACGACGTGATTAGACGGCAGGCGCGCTTTTTAGGCAAGCCGGAACGCGGAATTGGTGCCTAAAAGCCCAGCAAATTTTATGAAATCGCTGCGAATTTATGGAATTCCTGCCTCAGGCGCGTCGCGATACCACCAGGCTTGCCGTCACCGATCGGTTTGCCGTCGATATTGATGACCGGCATCACGATCTGACTCGCCGACGAGACGAAGGCTTCCGCGGCGTCATAAGCCTCTGCCGGTGTGAAGTTCCGCTCTTCCAGCTTGAGCTGCATCGAGGCCAGGACCTCGATCAGCACGGCGCGGGTGATGCCTGCGAGAATGCCTGACGCGGCCGTGCGCGTCACCACCTTGCCGTCCTTGGTGACGATCCAGGCGTTGCACGACGCGCCCTCCGTGACGAAACCGTCGGCGTCGACATACCAGGCTTCATAGGCGCCCTTGTCGCGGGCTTCCTGTCGCGCCAGCACATTGGGCAGCAGGCCAACGGTCTTGATGTCGACGCGCGGCCAGCGATTCTCCGCCGTGGTGATGACCTTCACGCCCTTGGCAGCAGTCGCCTGGTTCTTGGCGAAGTTGAGCGATTTCGCCGTCACGACCACGCTGGGTTTCACGTACGGCGACGGAAATCCGTGATCGCGATGGGCGACGCCGCGGCTGATCTGCAGATAGACGATGCCGTAATTGATGCGGTTGCGGCGAATGACTTCCTGCATCACCACCCTGAGCGATGTCAGCGGCATGGCCTCGGCGATGCGCAGCTCCCGCAAGGAGCGCTGCATGCGCGCAATATGGCGGGGAAAGTCGACCATCTTGCCGCCGATGATCTCGCAGACCTCGTAAATGCCATCGGCGAACTGATAACCGCGGTCCTCGACGTTCACGGCGGCATCGCGCAGGTTGACGTATTGACCATTCACATAGGCGATGCGCGACATGTTCGTTCCGAGGCTTGAGTTGTATCTTGGGGTGAGGTGAGTGATTTAGCCGACGCCGAGCGCCTTGAGCTTGCGGTGCAAAGCGGAGCGCTCCATGCCGACGAATTCAGCGGTGCGCGAGATGTTACCCGAAAAACGGCTGATCTGCGCAATCAGATAATCGCGTTCGAACACTTCACGAGCTTCACGCAACGGCAGGCCCATGATGTGCTCGCCATTGTTGCTGGTCGGCATCGACGGCACCATCGAGCCGACGTCCTGCGGTAGCATGTCGGCGGTGATGATCACTTCCGGCCCGCCGCCCGCCAGGATCATGACGCGTTCGACGTTGTTGCGAAGCTGGCGGATATTGCCGGGCCAGACGTGCGACTGCAGGACGGCCATGGCGTCCTCGCCAATCTGCCGCTTCGGCAGGCCCGTCGCTATGGAGATCTGCTCCATGAAATATTCGATAAGCTCCGGAATATCCTCGCGGTGCTCGGACAGAGGCGGCACGCGGATCGGCACCACCGAGAGGCGATGATAGAGATCCTCACGGAAACGACCTTCGGCGATTTCCTCTTCGAGATTGCGTGCGGTCGACGAAATGATGCGGACGTCGACATTGACCTTGGTGGTGCCCCCTGCCCGCATGAAAGTCTGATCGACCAGCACGCGCAGGATCTTGTTCTGGGTCTCGCGCGGCAGATCGCCGATCTCGTCGATGAACAGCGTGCCGCCATGGGCTTCTTCCAGAGCGCCAGCCTTGCGCGCCTGTTCGCCATTGGACTGTTCGATGCCGAACAGTTCGACTTCCATGCGCTCCGGTGTAATTGCCGCAGCGTTGATGACGACGAACGGCCCCGTGGAGCGGGCAGAGGCCGTGTGCAGCGTGCGCGCGGCGAGCTCCTTGCCGGCGCCCGACGGGCCGACGATCAGAATGCGGCTATTGGCCTTCGCGGCGCGATCGATGGTCTGGCGCAGCTGGTTCATGGCGGCCGAGCGCCCCGTCAGCGAATTGGCGACCGGTGCGAGTTGCTTCAGTTCCTTGACTTCGCGTTTCAGGCGCGAGGTTTCCAGCGCGCGCGTCGCGACAAGGATCAGCCGGTCAGCCTTGAACGGCTTCTCGATGAAGTCATAGGCGCCGCGCTTGATTGCCGCGACAGCGGTTTCGATATTGCCGTGGCCTGAGATCATCACCACAGGCAATTCGGGATTGTCGCGTTTGACCTGCTCGAGCAGTTGCAGGCCGTCGAGCTTGCTGCCCTGCAGCCAGATGTCGAGAAACACCATGTTGGGGCGGCGATTGGCGATTTCCGCGAGCGCGGAATCGCTGTCTCGTGCGGTGCGGGTGGTGAAGCCCTCATCATCCAGAATGCCCGCAACAAGATCGCGAATATCGGCTTCGTCGTCGACGATCAGAATGTCATTTGCCATGGGTCAAAATATCCTGGTCACGTTTATTCTTGTCAGTTGCCGGTAGCGGCTTTGATCTTCGGTTCGTCATCAGGCGGGGATTCCGGTTCACTCTTGTCTGCGTCAGCCTTCTGACCGGAGATAGAAAACCGCAGTCGCATCCAGGCACCGCGCTGTCCTGGACGTACACTCGATGCGTCGCCAAGTTCGATGCCTCCACCATGATCCTCGAGCACCTTGCCGACGATCGCGAGGCCGAGGCCAGTGCCCTTCTCGCGAGTCGTGACATAGGGTTCGAGCAAACGCGACCTGTTGACGGTCGGCAGACCGATGCCGTTGTCGATCACGTCGATCAAGATCATGTCGTTCTCGCGCGACGCTGTGACATCAATACGACCTTTGCCGAGTTCTTCTGGCGGCACGGCCTCGATCGCCTCTGTCGCATTCTTGATGATATTGGTGAGCGCCTGCGAGATCAGTCGGCGGTCGAACCGCGCGCGCATCGGCTCTTCCTTGATCTCGGCGGAGATGTCGAGGTCGGGGTGACCGACCCGCATCAGGAATACGGCCTGACGCACAGTGTCGGCGACGTCCTCACCTTCGATCACGGGTTTGGGCATGCGCGCAAAGCGCGAAAATTCGTCGACCATGCGCCTGATGTCATCGACCTGCCGGACGATGGTGTCGGTGCATTGTTCGAAGATCGCCTTGTCATCGACGATAACCTTGCCGAACTTGCGCTTGATGCGTTCGGCGGAGAGCTGGATCGGCGTGAGAGGATTCTTGATCTCATGCGCGATGCGGCGCGCCACGTCGGCCCAGGCCGAGGTGCGCTGTGCCGAGACGAGTTCGGTGATGTCGTCGAGGGTGATGATGTAGCTGTCGCGCGACTGGCTGGTCTGTTCTGCGCTGACGCGCACCGACAGATTGCGCTCCTGCCCGTCGCGGGTGATCGTCACCTGCCCCTGCACCAGCCGCTGCGATCCCTCGCGCGCGGTCTGCATCAATTCGTCGAGCTCGGGAATGATCTCGTGCAGCGGGTGGCCCAGCGTCTCGGACTCCGAATGTCCGACCAGCTTCTCGGCCGAGCGGTTGAGAATGCCGATCATGTTCGAGCCATCGACGCCGATGATGCCGGCGCTGGCCGATGATAACACCGCCTCGATGAAACGGCGGCGGCTGTCGATGACGTCGCTCGCGCTGACCAGTTCGTCACGCTGGGTGCGCAGCTCCTGCGTCATCTTGTTGAAGGTCTCGCCTAGGTGGGCGAGATCGCCCTCCGACTGGATCACCGGCACCTGAACATGAAGATCACCGGTCGAGACCATGTTCGCTGCGCCCATCAGGCGGCGGATCGGCGCCACCAGCCAGTTGGCGAAATTCAGGCCGATCAGCACGGCGGACATCAGCACCGTCAGTGCGATCACGGTGAACATCAGCGCGAAGGCGACCTGAATACCGAGCCTGCGCGATTCCAGTTCTGCATATTCGGCCGCGCCGGCCTGGCTCTGATTCATCTGCGCGACCACGCGCGGATCGAGCTTGCGGGCGACATAGAGGAACATATTGTCGAACGCCCGCAATCGGATCACGGCGGCGACGTAATTTCCCTCGGGGATCACGGCGATGGCCGGCTCGGACGCGCTGACATTGACGAGGAAGTCTGCCGGCGGCGGTGAGAATTCCTGTTTGATGCCGGGTTGGTCGGGTTCGATGACGTTGCGATCCTTGTCGATCAACATGGCGCCCGGCAGATTGCGCGCGGTTGCATTTGCCAGCATCAACGATCGAAACGTGCCGCGGTCCTGATAGAAAAGCGGCTGGATGCGCGCGAGATCGTCGGCCATGCCGAGGATATCACCGCCAATCAACTGGCCGTGCTCGTGCAGATAGGCGCTGGCGATGACGAGCGAATTGTTGATGACCGCCTTGGTTGGGCCGGAGAACAGCCGGTCGAGGCCGCGGTCGAGGGTCACATTAGCGACGATCGAGACGAGCACCGCCGGCAGCACAGCGATCACCGAGAACAGGCTGACGATCTGGACATGCAGCCGGGCCGCCGCCCTGCCCCTGCGACGCGCCTGGACGACCTTCCAGATCTCCCGCGCGATGATCAGGACCAGCAGGAGGACGCTGGCGGCATTGATCAGCAGGAAGGTGACGACGACCTGATGGGTCGGCGCGATCGGCGTGAGGCCATTCAGAACGAGGAAGGTCAGGCATGACGACAGGAGTGCCAAGCCGACGGCCAATGGCACGAACAGCCGCCGCAGGGTCCACCTGCGCGGCTCCGCCATCGACGGTTCATAGGCTGTAGCCGACGTGTCTGCGCTGGTCATTCCGACAATGTGGTGAGCGTGGACGCCGTGCGGCTGCCGGAGACAGCCCGGACCGCACTGATGCAATCATACAACAATGTTGCCCAATTACGACAAATCCACGGCACAGACCAGCCAACGAAAACGCATACCCTGCGTTTTCGTTTGTTTTTGCGTCTCAAACCCTGGAATTGCTCGACCCCGCTGCCGGGATCAGCCGCCGGTTCGATAGACTTGGATATCGAGATCGCGAATCTTCTTCCGCAGCGTGTTGCGGTTGAGGCCGAGCAGATCCGCAGCGCGGATCTGGTTGCCTCGGGTCGCGGCCAGTGCTGCAGTTAGCAGCGGCACCTCGATCTCGCGGAGAATGCGATGATAGAGGCCCGGCGGCGGCACGCCGTTCGGGAAGCCGGAGAAGTGCGAGGACAGATAGACCTCGACGGCACCACCGAGATTATCCACGCCGGTCGGCGCGCTACCACCCGAGGCCACAGCGGGCGGCGCCAGTTCGCCGTCGATCACCGAACCGGTGATGACGTCTTGCGGATACAGCGCCGCGAGGCGGCGCGCGAGGTTTTCCAGTTCGCGAACGTTGCCCGGCCAGCGATGCTGCTTCATGCGCTCGAGCGCCAAGGCGTCGAGCTTCTTCGGCGGCAGGCCGTCCTTCTCCGCGAGTGCAAAGAAGTGGCGGATCAGATCGGGCAGATCCTCGATGCGTTCGCGCAGCGGCGGCAGGCGCAGTGGCACGACGTTGAGGCGGAAGAACAGATCCTCGCGGAACAAACCCTGCTGGATCAGGATGCGCAGATCCTTGTTGGAGGCGGCGACGATACGCACGTCGGTCTTGATCGGCGTGCGGCCGCCAACGGTCGTGTATTCGCCCTGCTGCAACACGCGCAGCAAACGGGTCTGGGCTTCCATCGGCATGTCGCCGATTTCGTCCAGGAACAGCGTGCCCCCTTCAGCCTGCTCGAAGCGGCCGGTGGCGCGGGCATTGGCGCCGGTGAAGGCGCCGCGCTCGTGGCCGAACAATTCGGATTCGATAAGATCGCGCGGGATCGCCGCCATGTTGACCGCAACGAACGGGCCGTTGCGGCGCTTGCCATAGTCGTGCAGCGCGCGGGCCACCAGTTCCTTGCCGGTGCCGGACTCGCCGGAGATCATCACCGTCAGATCGGTCTGCATCAGGCGGGCGAGGACGCGGTAGATTTCCTGCATCGCCGGCGAACGCCCGACCAGCGGGATCGAGTCGAACTCGCCGTCATCGGCGTGGCTTGCGACACGCTCCTTCGGCTCGGACAGCGCGCGACCGACGATGGCGATCAACTCCTTCAGATCGAACGGCTTCGGGAGATACTCATAGGCGCCGCGTTCCGACGCGCGGATCGCCGTCATGAAGGTGTTCTGCGCGCTCATCACGATAACCGGCAGATTGGGCCGCATCTTCTTGATACGCGGCAGCAGATCGAACGCGTTCTCATCAGGCATCACCACGTCGGTGATCACAAGGTCGCCCTCGCCCTGACTGACCCAGCGCCACAACGTGGCTGCGTTCCCGGTCAGGCGAACCTCATATCCGGCGCGCGATAGCGCCTGATTGAGGACGGTGCGGATCGCCGTATCATCGTCCGCAACCAGAATGCTACCTGCAGCCATCGTTAGTCCTCGTCTTACGTCTGTGAGGTGTGCGTCGGTGCCGCGGGGGCATCGGCGCTGCTCGGATCAAGGGTCTTGTCGTCCAATTTCTTGGCGGGGTTGAACATCGGCAACAGCACGCGAAAAGTCGTCTTTCGTGGCTGAGATTCACATTCGATGATCCCACCGTGATCGCCGACAATCTTCGCAACCAATGCAAGACCCAGGCCGCTTCCGGTGGGCTTGGTGGTGACGAAGGGATCGAACAGGTTGGGCAGAAGATCTTCGGGAACGCCAGGGCCGTTGTCCTTGACGCAAAACTCCAGCGGCAGCGAGACGCGCGATTTCTTGCCCGGCACTGACAGGCGGACGCCCGGCCGGAACGCGGTGGTGAGCTGGATTTCACCATCGGAGCCGAGATCGACGATGGCTTCGGCAGCGTTCTTCACCAGATTCAGGAACACCTGGATGAGCTGGTCCTGATTGGCGAGCACCGGCGGCAGCGAGGGGTCGTAATCCTCGATGAAGCGGATGTTGCGGGCGAAGCCGGACTGCGCGAGGCGCTTCACGTGATCGAGGACGGAGTGAATGTTGACCGGGCCACGCGCCACCGGGCGGTCGTCGCCGAACACTTCCATGCGATCGACCAGCGTCACGATGCGATCGGCTTCGTCCATGATCAGGCGTGTCAGCATGCGGTCTTCCGACGATGCCGACTGCTCAAGTAGCTGAGCGGCTCCGCGAATGCCCGACAGCGGGTTCTTGATTTCATGCGCCAGCATGGCCGCCAGCGCGATCACGGATCGGGCCGCGCTGCGATGGGTGAGCTGTCGATCCATCTTGTCGGCGATGGTGCGCTCCTGCAGCATCACCACAATATGGCCCGGACGCTCGGTGAGCGGCGCGACGTGCAGATCGACCTGACGATCGCCGCCGATGCGCGGTGTGCCCAGATCCACCTTGTATTCGTTCACCGGCGAACCGGCGGCGCGAACCTGATCGATCAGCGCCAGCAGCGGACTGCCGAATGGCACCAGTTCTTTCAGAGACTGCCTGCGCAGGAACTGCGTAGAAATCTCGAAAAAGGATTCCGCAGCCATATTGGCGTCGACAATCTTACCATCGGGCGCGATCAGAATCACCGGATTAGGTAGTGCGTTGAGAATGGCCTCACTGTCGGTCGGGACAGGGCGACGGTGCTCTGCGGCGTTCATGCGGCAGCACTCCATGCGAAATCATCGAAAGCGTCATTCAGAGACCGCTGCACACCGGAGGGATCTTCGGATGTAAGGATCTTCTGTCGCCAGGTCTTCAGGGTCTCGGTCGGCGCGCAGCTCGTAGCCGCGGCCGCATCGAGCGCCCAGCCGAGATGTTTGCGCGCGTGGCGCAAGCCGATGCGCAGGCCGTAGTGACGGACCACATCGTCGTAGAGGGCGCAGATATAAGCGAGCTGCTGCTGCAGCGACGGCACGGCTTCCGCGATGCCGGTTTCAAGACGTCGGCCGATCTGGCCGGGCAGCCACGGCATACCCTGCGCGCCCCGCCCCATCATCACGGCATCGGCTCCGGACATCTTCAGCGCGCTCACCGCCTTGTCGTAGGAGGTGATGTCACCATTGACGATCACTGGGATGCTCACCGCGTCCTTCACCGGGCGCACGGCGCTCCAGTCAGCTTCGCCCTTGTAGAACTGGCATCGCGTGCGGCCGTGGACGGTGATGAGCTGCACGCCCGCCTGTTCTGCGCGCTGCGCAAGCTCAGGCGCGTTCAGCATGCGATCGTCCCAGCCCAGACGCATCTTGAGAGTCACGGGTACTTTCACGGCAGCGATGGTCGCCTCGATCAGCTTCAATGCGTGGTCGAGGTCGCGCATCAGCGCGGAGCCCGACTGGCCGCCGGTCACATGCCGCGCCGGGCAGCCCATATTGATATCGATGATGTCGGCGCCGGCGGCTTCGGCCACACGGGCCCCCTCGGCCATCCAGTGGGTCTCACAGCCGGCCAGCTGGACCACATGGGGCCCGATCCCGGTCGCTTCGCAGCGCAATACCGACATGGGACGACCATTGACGAGATCGTCGCTGGCGGTCATTTCTGACACGACGAGGCCGGCCCCGAGTTCGGCGGTCAGCCTGCGAAACGGCGCATCGGTGATGCCCGACATCGGCGCCAGAACGACCCGGTTGGCGATCTCGATGCCACCGATTTGTAACGGCTTGCTGTATACTGAGTCCGGGGTGGTCACAGACCTGCTCGTCGTTGTCTCGTCCGCTGCATTGCGGGCATAGGGCGCATAATGCGCACATTTGTTGTGCAGTCAACCTTCATGCCTACACATTAGACAGATGCGCTCATTTTGCAAGTGCAGTGCAGCAATGCACTCTTATGCAGCCACGAGAATGTAATCATACTGTTTTTGCGTGCGGCCGTGCTAAGGGCTGTGCGATCACCGCTTACCCCTTAATCACCTGACCCTGATGACAAAATCACCTAATCCTGCCGGCTTGAAGACAGCCGCCATTATCGTTGCCGCTGGCCGCGGCCTCCGCGCCGGCGCCGGTGGACCGAAGCAATATCGCATGATCGGAGGCCGCAGCGTTATTTCGCGGGCTATGGAGCCGTTCTGCAACCATCCCCAGGTCTTTGCGGTCCAGCCGATCACAAATCCCGACGACATCGCTGTTTTCAACGAGGCGGTCAGCGATTTGAGGTATCATGCTCCTGCCAATGGCGGTGCAACGCGTCAGGCATCGGTGCATGCCGGACTGGAAGCACTGGCGGATCATGCGCCGGACATCGTGCTGATTCACGATGCAGCCCGCCCGTTCGTGACCCCTGCCTTGATCGAGCGCGCGATTGCCGCGGCGCAGATTACAGGCGCTGCCGTGCCGGGCGTTGCCGTCACGGATACGATCAAACAGGTCAACGAGGCCGGTCACGTGGAAGCGACGCCGGACCGTGCGCGCTTACGCAGCGCGCAGACGCCGCAGGCATTTCGTTTCGATGTCATCCTAGAGGCGCATCGTCGTGCTGCAAAAGAAGGCCGCGATGATTTCACAGACGATGCCGCGCTCGCCGAATGGGCGGGATTGACCGTGGCAACCTTTGAAGGCGATCTTGCAAATATGAAGCTCACGACTCCCGAAGATTTCATTCGCGAAGAAGCGCGTCTCGCAGCCTCGCTCGGCGATATCCGCATGGGCACGGGCTATGATGTCCACGCCTTCGGCGATGGCGATCACCTGATGATCTGCGGCGTGCGCGTACCGCATACGCGCGGCTTCCTTGCTCACTCGGATGGCGACGTCGGTCTGCATGCACTGGTCGATGCGATTCTGGGCGCGCTTGCCGATGGCGATATCGGTTCCCACTTCCCGCCGACCGATCCGCAATGGAAGGGCGCTGCGTCCGACAAGTTCCTGAAATACGCAGTCGATCGCGTCACCGCACGCGGCGGCCGCATCGCCAATCTCGAAGTGACGCTGATCTGCGAGCGGCCCAAAATCGGTCCGCTGCGCGATGCGATGCGCGCGAAGATCAGCGAGATCTCCGGTGTGGCATTGTCACGCGTCGCGGTGAAGGCGACCACCAGCGAACGTCTCGGCTTCACCGGCCGTGAAGAAGGTATCGCCGCGACTGCGGCTGCTACCATTCGCCTTCCCTGGATGGACTGACATGGCAGCGAGCGACGCACGAGCCCTCTCCCGCGCGCTGCTCGATCTCTGCCGCAGCCGCAAGCTGACGATCGCGACCGCTGAGTCCTGCACCGGCGGCCTTGTCGCTGGCGCACTGACCGAAATTCCCGGCTCGTCCGACGTGATCGATCGCGGCTTCGTCACCTATTCCAATGCCGCCAAACACGCGATGCTCGGCGTCAAGACGGCGACGCTCGACAGCTTTGGTGCGGTCAGCAAAGAGACGGCGATCCAGATGGCCGTCGGCGCTTTGGAAGAAGCCGACGTTGACCTCGCAGTGTCGATCACAGGCATCGCAGGTCCCGGCGGTGCCACGCCGGGCAAGCCGGTCGGCCTCGTGCATTTTGCTGTGGCGTCGCGTGACGGCCGCATCGTCAACAAGGAATGCCGCTTCGGCGCCATCGGCCGCAGCGCGGTGCGTCAGCGCTCCGTGCTTGAAGCTCTGCGGATGCTGATGGAATTGGCACGTGGGCCACAGCCGCCGGCCAAGAAGCGCGAAGCTGCGAGTCTCGCGCGCCCGCGCGTGGCGCGTTCGCCGCGACGGACCGCCGTCAAACGACGCAGGCCGACCGCGCCACTAAAAAAGCCGACGACTAAGAAGTAGACGGAACGCCCGAGACGCGCGGGCTGCGATAAACTTCGTCCGCGCGCTTCTCGAAGGCTACAGCAAAGCGCTGGAATGCCGCGTCGAACATCGTGCCCATCAGCATCGCCAGCATGCGGCTCTTGAATTCATAGGCAATGAAGAAGCCCACATCGCATTCCCCGTCATCTGCCTTCGGCTCGAAGGTCCAGCGGTTTTCGAGATTGCTGAACGGACCGCGCAGATATTCGACCATGATCTTCAGGTTCGGCCGATCCAGCGTCACGCGGCTGGTGAAGGATTCCTGGACCAGCTTGAACGACACGGTCATGTCGGCAACGATGACCTCGGTGCCATTCTCATGCGGCGTGCACTGGCGAATCTTCAGCGACTTGCACAACGGCACGAATTCCGGATAGCGCTCGACATCGGCGACCAGATCGAACATCTGGGAGGCGCTGTGACGCACGCGGCGCTTGTTGGCAAATCTCGGCATCGTCGCGTTCTCAGCGCGCGAGAGCGGCGCGCGCAGCCTGCAGCTTGGCAAAATCCTCGCCGGCATGATGCGACGAGCGCGTCAGCGGGCTCGCCGACACCATCAGGAAGCCCTTGGTGTAGGCGACTTTCTCATAGCCGCTGAATTCATCGGGGGTGACATAGCGCGACACCACGTGATGCTTGCGCGTCGGCTGCAGATACTGGCCGATGGTCAGGAAGTCGATATCGGCCGAGCGCATGTCGTCCATCACCTGCAACACTTCAGGGCGCTCCTCGCCGAGGCCGACCATGATGCCAGACTTGGTGAAGATGGTCGGGTCGAGTTCCTTGACCTTCTGCAGCAGGCGCAGCGAATGGAAATAGCGCGCGCCCGGTCGCACTGTCAGATAGCGCGACGGCACGGTTTCCAGATTGTGGTTGAACACATCGGGCTTCGCCGCGACGACGACTTCGAGGGCGCCCGGCTTGCGCAGGAAGTCAGGCGTCAGGATTTCGATGGTGGTCGTGGGACATGCCGCGCGGATCGCACGAATCGTCTGCGCAAAATGTTCGGCACCGCCATCGGCGAGATCGTCGCGGTCCACCGAGGTGATCACCACATGATGCAGGCCGAGCTTGCGCACGGCTTCGGCGACATGCTCGGGCTCCATGCCGTCGAGCGCGTTTGGCATCCCCGTCTTGACGTTGCAGAACGCACAGGCGCGGGTGCAGGTGTCACCCATGATCATGAAGGTGGCGTGTTTCTTCTGCCAGCACTCGCCAATATTCGGGCAGCCGGCTTCCTCGCACACGGTAACGAGGCCGTTTTCCTTGACGATCTTGCGGGTGTCGCCATAGCCACGGCTGGTCGGCGCGCGGACCCGGATCCAGTCCGGCTTCGGCGGCGAGAACGAATCCGGCCGATTCACTTTTTCAGGGTGACGCGGGCGGAGCGGTGTGGTGGAAACGGTATCGAGGACGACGACCATGAACTGTCCGTTCTGAGTGAAGCCTTAGGTAATCCGCCGGGCCCTGTCCTGCAACCCGCCCTCGCCTTGCCCGGCCCTGCATCGTAACATAGCAGGCAGAATGGCTCCAAAACCTCACCAAATCCCCCAAAAGCTCGGCAAGGCACTCAAACGCAGCTTTTTCGCGCGGAGCGTGCACGATGCGGCGCCCGAACTGATCGGGGCGACGCTCCTGGTGGACGGCATCGGTGGCGAGATCGTCGAGGTCGAGGCTTATCATCACACCGAGCCCGCGGCCCATTCCTTCAACGGGCAGACGCCGCGCAACCAGATCATGTTCGGGCCGCCCGGCTTTGCCTATGTCTACCGCTCCTACGGTATCCACTGGTGTGTGAACTTCGTCTGCGAGGCCGAGGGGTCGGCCAGCGCGGTGCTGATCCGGGCCCTGCAACCGACCTTCGGGATTGGCGAGATGCAGCTGCGACGCGGGCTGCAGGATGAGCGCCTGCTGTGCTCCGGACCTGGCAAGGTCTGCCAGGCGCTGGGGATCAGCATCGCGCATAACGGGCTGGCTTTGGACAAGCCGCCGATGGCGATCCATGCGCGGACGGGGACGCCTGACATCGTCGCCGGCATCCGCATCGGCATCACCAAGGCCGTGGAATTGCCGTGGCGTTATGGGGTGAAAGGCTCGCGTTATCTCAGCAAGCCGTTTGCGAGGTAATTATAGCGCCGTCATGCCCGGGCTTGTCCCGGGTATCCACGCCTTGGCCACTACTAGCACGGAAGACCTGGATGGCCGGGACAGCCCGGCCATGACGAACATTGAGACTTGTGGCAGTCGCGGAATTGCGCCGCTCACACCGCGTTCTTGAGCCGCTCCAGCGCTTCCAGCGTCTTGGCCTTGCGGGCCTCGGCTGCCTCGCGCTTCTCGCGCTCTTCCTCGACGATCTCTTCCGCGGCGTTGGCGACGAATTTCTCGTTGGAGAGTTTGGCGTCGGCGCGCTTGATGTCGGCTTCGGCTTTCACCAGTTCCTTGTCGAGACGCGTCTTCTCGGCGCCGAGATCGATCACACCCTTCAGCGGCAGCGCTGCGACCTCGCCGCGGATCAGGAGCTGCACGGCGCCCTGCGGCGCGACTTCGGCGAAGGATATGTCGCCGAGACGAGCGAGGCGCTTGACGACATCGCTCCAGCGCTGGGCACGGGCTTGAGTTTCCGCAGAAGCGCCGGCCAGCACCAGTGGCGTCAATGTTGCCGGCACGATGTTCATCTCGGCACGCACCGAACGAACCTCCGTCACCAGGTCGATGACCCAGCCGATTTCGGCTTCGGCGGCGTCATCCTTGAAATCGGCGACCGGTTCGGGATCTCCCATCAGGATCGGCGCGACGATCGGATCGCTCGCGGCGGTCGCGATGATCAGCGCTTCCTGCTCGCGCGTCAGGCCGCTCACCTTGCGCGACCACGGCGCCAGCGCCAGCAGACCGTCGCGCGGCGCCGTCACGGCCCAGAGTTCTTCCGTGATGAACGGCATGAATGGATGCAGCAGCTTCAGGATCTCGTCGCGGGCCCAAGCGACCATCGCGCGGGTTTCGGTCTTGGCCGGACCGTCCTCGCCCATCATGAATGGCTTGGCGAGTTCGAGATACCAGTCGCAATACACGTTCCAGACGAAGCGATAGGCCGCGCCCGCCGCATCGTTGAAGCGATAGGCTTCGATGGCTTCGGTGACTTCGCGCGTTGCCTTCACGGTCTCATGCGCGATCCAGCGGTTGAGCACTTCCTTGGCCTTGGTCGGATCGAAGCCCGCCGGCAACACGCACTCGTTCATCTCGGCGAAACGGCAGGCATTCCAGAGCTTGGTCGCGAAGTTGCGATAGCCTTCGACGCGCTGGGTCGCGAGCTTGATGTCGCGGCCCTGTGCGGCCATCGCAGCCAGCGTAAAGCGTAGCGCGTCGGCGCCGTACTGGTCGATCAGGTTCAGGGGATCGATAACGTTGCCCTTCGACTTCGACATCTTGGCGCCCTTCTCGTCGCGGACGAGGGCGTGGATGTAGACGGTCGGGAACGGCACGTCCTTCTTGAAGTGCATGCCCATCATCATCATCCGGGCGACCCAGAAGAAGATGATGTCGAAGCCGGTGACCAGCACATTGGTGGGATAGTAGCGATCCACATCGACCGAGCTCTGCGGCCAGCCCAGCGTCGAGAACGGCCACAGCGCCGACGAGAACCAGGTGTCGAGCACGTCTTCATCGCGCGTGATGAAGCCCTCGCGCTTCGCCGGATCGAGCGCCATATCGTGGCCCTGCTCTTCCGTGATTACCTCCTGCTCGACATAATAGCCGAGCGCGTTGCCGACCGCTTCTTCCTCGGTCTCGGCGACGAACACTTTGCCATCCGGGCCATACCAGGCCGGGATCTGATGGCCCCACCAGAGCTGGCGCGAGATGCACCATGGCTGGATGTTCTCCATCCACTCGTAATAGGTCTTTTCCCAGTTCTTCGGCACGAACTCGGTCGCGCCGGTGCGCACAGCGGCGATCGCCGGCTGCGCCATGGTCTTGGCGTCCACGTACCACTGGTCGGTCAGATAGGGCTCGATGACGACGCCGGAGCGATCGCCATGCGGCACCATATGCGTGTTGGGCTCGATCTTCTCCAGGAAGCCGAAATCTTCCAGCCGCTGCACGATGGTCTTGCGCGCCTTGAAGCGCTCCATGCCATGCAATTCTTCGACCAGCTCTGACGCTGCGACCGGCAGGCCGCGCAGATAGTCCTCGTTGTCGGCGAGTGCGAGCTTGCCTTCGATATCGAGGATGCTGATGCGTGCAAGGCCGTGGCGGTTGCCGACTTCGAAGTCGTTGAAGTCGTGCGCCGGCGTGATCTTCACCGCGCCGGAGCCCTTCTCCGGGTCCGAATATTCATCTGCGACGATCGGGATCAGGCGGCCGACCAGCGGCAGAACCACGTTCTTGCCGATCAGATGCGTGTAGCGTTCGTCATCCGGATTCACGGCGACGCCGCTGTCGCCGAGCATCGTCTCGGGACGCGTGGTCGCAACGGTGATGAACGAGGTCGGATCTTCCGGATCGAAGTTCTTGCCTTCGAGCGGATAGCGCAGATGCCAGAGGTTACCCTTGACCTCGACCTGCTGGACTTCGAGATCGGAAATCGCCGTCAGCAGCTTCGGATCCCAGTTCACAAGGCGCTTGTCCTTGTAGATCAGGCCCTCGCGGTGCAGCTGCACGAACACCTTGATGACGGCCTCGGACAGGCCCTCGTCCATGGTGAAGCGCTCGCGCGACCAGTCGCAGGAGGCGCCAAGGCGCTTCAACTGATTGACGATGACGCCGCCGCTCTCGGCCTTCCACTTCCAGACGCGTTCGAGAAATGCCTCGCGTCCCATGTCGCGGCGACCGGGCTCCTGGCGCTCCATCAACTGGCGCTCGACCACCATCTGGGTCGCGATGCCCGCATGGTCGGTGCCGGGCTGCCACAGCACGTCGCGGCCGCGCATGCGCTCGAAACGACAGAGCACGTCCTGCAAAGTGTTGTTGAGGGCGTGGCCCATATGCAGCGAACCGGTGACGTTCGGCGGCGGGATCACGATCGTATAGGGCTCAGCATCCACCCGGTCCGCGCGGCCCGCCTTGAACGCGCCTTCGGCTTCCCAGGCAGCGGCGATGCGGGTCTCGATATCGGCGGGCTGATAAGTCTTTTCGATCATGACAATTCAATCAAATCAGGGGGTTTTGGCCACGATTTTGAGGCCTGGGGCGAACGCAGGAAGCCGATGGCGCTAGAAACCCGCCAGCGCGGCTCAAGTCAACATATAGGGCTGTTTAGCCACCCCGGAGGGCCAAACGAAGGCCCCGAAAGGCCGTCGTTGCTTGTCTCGCGGGCCTAGCGGCCGCCGCCGCGTGAGACGCGCTCGATCTCAGCCTTGACGATGCGCTCGACGAGGCCCGGCAGGTTGTCGTCCAGCCAGGACTTCAGCATCGGACGCAGCATCTCCTTGACGAGATCCTCAAGGGTCCGCGCGTTGTTGCTCAGGACCGTATTGGCCAGCGCATTGAAGGCCGACTCCACGGACGACACGGTGCTGTGCGACAAGATCTGCTGCTGTGGTGCGACGGGCGGCGGATCATAGGACGGCGGGTCGAAGCGCGGTGCGGGCCGTTGGCTGCTGGCAGCAACAGCTTCGGCGAATTCGAGGTCGTCATCCGGCTCGACATGCTGGAATGCGGGTTCCGGCTCGGGGGCGGCGACCACCATCTCGTCGGTCAGTTCGAACACATCACCGTCGGGCTGCGCCGGGCGCACCTCTTCCTCGGTGGTGGCGGCTTCCAAGCTGGCCAACATCGCGTCGATGTCGTCCTGGCTGTTGGAGGCAGCAGGCTCCGGCGGCGGTGGCGCGGGCTTCGGGGCTGGCGGCGGTGCTTTGGCGGCAGCAGCCTGCGCGGCAGGAATCGCCGACGGCGGGATGTCTGTCATCACAGCAGGCTTGGCTGCAGGAGCCGGCTTGGGCGGCGGCGGAGGAGCAACTTCGGCGACGGCCGGCTTCGCTTCGTCGTCGGCGATGATACGTCGGATCGACGCCAGAATCTCCTCCATCGAGGGCTCCTGGACCTTTGCAGGTTGCGTCATGTCCGACTCCGCATCATCAACGCTCTCGTCAATATTTTACACCAGACGAGGCTGAATTTGCGGGTTGTCGTTTTGACGACCGTTCGATTCAGCGCGCAAGCCTGACTTGTCCCCAAGATCAAGCGACGCCTGACCACCAACTGTCGCGTGGGAAATGCCCAAGGAATTAGGAGAGGCATTCCGAATCGCTAAGCCAGCAATGCAAACGGTACGTCATCGGACAAATTGATTGCAAGCAAAGGGCCGCACAAGCGGCCCTTTCGACACGATATCAGGTGATATCCGAGCGCGTTAGCGTCCGTCGGGCGTACGCACGCCGACCCAGCTATCGCGCACCTGATGATAGTGCACGCTGGGGTCATACACATTGGTGTTCAGCTTCATCACCATCGGTGACAGACGGCCAACTGCGTTGAGCACCGAGTATGATGCCACCACACGATCATGCTGCGCCGTGACAAGTGCGACGCGCGCGTTCACCAGCGCCTGCTGGGCATTCAACACGTCGAGCGTGGTGCGCTGGCCGGCCTTGGCTTCTTCGCGAACGCCGTTCAGCGCAATTTCGGAAGCCTGCACCTGTGCCTGTGCGGACGAGACCTGCGCCCTACCTGCCAGCAACTGCCCCCAAGCCTGCACGACGCTCGCGCGCGCCTGATCGCGCGTCTGGTCGAGAGCGAGGCGCTGCTGCGCGAGCGTTTCCTTGGACTGACGGATCAGCGAATATTCGCCGCCGCCCTGGTAAACCGGGACCGACACCTGGGCGATGCCTGATGCCGTCAGACCGCGCGGCTGCGAGATCGACTGTTCCCAACCCTGCTGGATGTTGGCCGTCAGCGTCACTGTTGGAAACAGTGCGCCTTCGTTGACCTTGGTGTTCAGGAAACTGATATCGACCCCGAACATCGCTGCGGTCACGCTCGGATTTTCAGTGAGGCCGAGCTCGATAGCGGCAGGTAGCGTGGCGGGCAGAAAGCGGTCGACTGGCGAACCTGCCTGCAAAGCCACCGGCTCGTTGCCGATAATGCGGCGGAAATTCGAGCGCGTGGTGGTCAGCGTCGATTCGGCGCTCAGCAACTGCGTACGGCCGGCGGCGAGCTGCGCCTCGGACTGCGCCACGTCGGTGCGGGTGACTTCGCCGACATTGAACCGGTCGCGGGTCTGCTTCAGCGTCTGCTCGAGCACACGCACGTTGCTGCGCTGAACCTCGACGGTGGCTGCGTCGCGCAGGTAGTCCATGTAGATAGTTGCGGCGGAAAGCAACACTGACTGTTCCAGCACGCGCAGGCCTTCGCGTGCGGACGATACCTGGCTTTCGGCAGCTCGGGTACGGTTTGCAGTCTGCTGGCCGTTGTACACATTCTGGGTGATGGTCGCGCCAACGGCGCGGGGAACCTGCACGCCGTGAATTGCGGTCGCAGTACCTGCAATGCTGTTGACTGCGTCCGTGTACTGATAGCCGCCGCTTGCGGTGATAGCGACCCTTGGCCGATAACCCGACAAAGCCTGCGGCACGTTCTCGTCAGTGACGCGCACCGAAGCGCGCTGGGCATTCAATTGAGGATTGTTCTGATAAGCGCGAACCAACGCCGCTTCGATCGTGTCAGCCAGAACGGGTGACGCTCCGGCAAATGCCAGCAAAAGGGCCGCAGCTGCAGCACCGGTGAGAGCTTTTACGCCGCCCATTCTTGGTAATCCATTCATGCCGTTCACTGATCCGGGCGCACACTTATGGCGACCGAACAGATGATGTCCGTTAGCGAGTCTCCACTCACCATATTCCGCGCATTGGCGAGACGGAACCTCTCGTGGAAACTTGACAGTGAAAACTTGGCGAATGGGACATCCAAGCCACACTTGTAATTAACGCTGGCGATATTAGCGGTGCCCCGATGCCCGATAAGGCGGACATCAGCCCTAGAAAACGAATGCCGGGAGCTTTTCCATGCCCGGCAGAACCGGTGCGGTAGCATCGAACAGGGGGCGGGAGCCAAAATCCTCGTGGGAATGGGTCACGATAACGGCGCGGGCGGGCTTGGTCAGGGCGAACACGCCCACAAGTTGCCCGCCGGGGGCCAGCTGCTTGTAAAGCCCGGTCGGGACGACTTCCGTCGCGCCGGCCAGAACGATCAGATCATACGGGCCGTTCGCGGCATCGCCATCAGCCGCCATGCCGGCCGCGCTGGTGACCTGCCCGGCAAACTGGGCGATCACGGCGGCCGCATAGCCCGTGGGGCAACCAACCACCAGAACCTTGTCGGTCGCCTTTACGTCGGAGGCCTGCAGCATCCGCGCCAGCACCACCGGCTTGATCAGAAAGCGATTCGGGGCGACTTCGAGGTCGAGGTCGAGATAGGCGATGGCGCGCTGGCTGGCAGGAACGAACTCCTCGCGCGGCACCGCAAGCATGGCGTCGATGATGCGCAAATCGGTGACGTCGCTGGGACGCACCTGACCATCAACCATCTTCTGGCGTGCGGTCGAAAAGTCGGACATGAGCAATCCCTTGCAAACGGCTGGAAGTTCCTTTTGCAGGAATTACGGCAGCGCACAGCGGGATGCAAGGTTCGTAAAAACACAGCAGCCAACGCGCTATCGAGGCGGTCCCGAGTGCGGTTTCTGGCAGCCATTTTTGCGGAAGGATGTTTGGCTCCCCGGGCTGCAGTCCTTCTCGGTACCGGTGCTCTGCGCAAAATCAGTAACTTACTATAATTGCTTGAGAATGTAGTCTAAGATTGGTGTAGTTAGGGTCCAACAAAACGTCCAACAATTCGTCGACGACCACAGAAACTGCGTCCCGAAGCGCAGCGTTTGAGCTTCGGCCATCCGACGGTGCCAGAGCATTAGGTTGGTCGGACGATAAAACCGTGTTTGTTCGCCAACGCAGCTAGGGCAGCTTTAAGCTTCTTGAATCGTGACCCACTGGCAATGACGGGATTGGCCTCAATTTGGCAGTGAGCCAAATTGTCCGGATCGGGTGGTGAATTCTCAACCGGGCGATGAATGGCATCAACCGAATGTTCCCCCGACGGCGAACCATTGATGATGATCGGAATGTTGCAAGATTGACGGACGTCTGCTGTCAGGACTTTAGCGACTCCCGCAGTCTGAGTTTGACGAGCGTCTGCGGGATCTATCCTAATTGACGAGCGATCAACCGACGGCTGCATGCATCGATCGTCAAATGCAGCTTGGGAAAAGTATACTCGCCCATCTTGCTCGGAATAGTCATTCGAGTTCGCTCTAATTGAGCGATATAACTCCTCAGCGTCTTCGACAGGCGTGGGATCCATTGTGTGGTTAAGAACGCAGCCGGAGCCACGTTGTAGCGAAGGACCAGTTAGTTAGCTGCCCCGACTGCATTTCGTTGTCCATATTGGGACCCCAGACCTCAATATATTCTGCGCCCTCGTCGCTAAAATAGAGCGTCAAGTTTCTTTCTTTGTGCCACCACTCGAACACGACTTCCCCGGCCTCGGTCGAAGAGATGTGCGGCCGCTTCCATCCGCCCAACTTTGTAGCTCGTTCGAATGCGTGACCGAGCCATTCAGATGCTAACTCGACCGCCGCCTGCGTCGGAACCCTGACATCGCCAACCATAAGACTAGCGATAGTGTTTCGCCCCTGATCCAAGTCGAATGTTGAGAGGCCGTGGGCCGGGCGCGAACCGATTTTCGAAGAAGCAAGTGGGCTAGCATCAGCGAACAAAGGCCCGACGTTATCAAACACCAGGCGCGGCGAATTAGGAGTTGAAACGGCCGGTATCATTGAATCAACTTTCTGATTTCGTCAGTAATGCAAGCCTCGAAAATCTCGTCCTTGCAGTCGCCAAGTCGCTCTAAAATACCAAAAACTTCGTCGATCGAAATCTTGCGCTGAACAATAAAATCAATGTCTAGCATAATGGCGTTCGGCCCAGGTGCTGGAGGCGCACTGTACAATCCCAAGATCGTGAGAGCATCAGGATCTACTTGGGGCATCGGAAGTTGGAGCTGCATAAATAGGGATCGAGCATCGGAAGGCAACGAATCTGGCAACGTGGGGTAGAAGTTTAAGCACTTCGCCAGTCGAATGTCACCAGATGGCAGCGGAAGGCGATTGATCATGCGCACAGCAACACGATTCGCCCAGCGTGGGGCCAGCGCACTCTGGTAGGCCTTCCAATACCCCATGGCTTCTGAACTGAACGTCAACCAGTCTGAGTATGGTGGGAGATGGCTGTAGCTGAAGCCATTAGTTTTGAGTTGCAGAACCCTGCCCGGCCGATCCAACCGATAGCCCACAATCATTTGTTCGTTTAAGAATTCCGGCTCTCGATCCGCAGCAACTTCGAAGCCCATTTGAACTTGGTGTAAGGGCAGTCTAGTTGGGAATACAGCACTCAGGCTGTCAGCCAAGGCCTCAACTTCCTCCCGCATGATCGCGCTATCCTCGACCTGAATATCGATCAACGCCTCCACCACCGGAGCGTTGTCGTAGTGCTTCCGTGGTCTAGGAGCGGTCATTCGAATCGATTTCCATGCGGTTCTGCTACGGTGAACCGCTCAAATTAACACTTTGCAAAAAGCTTAGACTGGCAACGCGCACCGAAACAAGCAGCGACGTGGGGCCGAGCAGTTAGTTGGACTTGTCTTCGGGGGGCGTGCTCGCAAAAGCCAAGCTTTTACGTCCAACAAAACGTCCAACATTTAGGGAGTTGCGAACGCAAGCCATTGAGGTTGCAAGATTTTTTCGCCACAAAATAATTGTGGCTCCCCGGGCTGGATTCGAACCAGCGACCATTCGATTAACAGTCGAATGCTCTACCGCTGAGCTACCAGGGAACGTGCGAAGCTTGTTCGCAGGCCGCAGCGTATAACAAAGCGATCCGCGCTTGGAAAGCAGGAAATGCAGCTCGTCGCACAGCAATCGCCAATCCGGGAAAACTCAGAAAATGCCTGATGTTACGGGATCTTCTTGAGGTGTGGCTCGTTCCTGTCGGGACCACGCCGCGTGCGGGCGAAGAATAATCTTTCCAACCGTGTCGCTATTTAGTCTTATTGCACCGCAAGACTGGCCGTTGCGACGTTGAACAAATTCCGAATCGAACGAGGTGACCGATGCCAGCCACGCACACCGACCGCGCGCTTCCGACCGACCTCAACTCCCTGCCCTTTATCAGCGATGACGAATGCGTCACCCGGCTCGCCGAAGCCGTCGAGGCGCATGACAGCGATCACCTCGATGAGGTGGCGCTCCTGATCGGGCGCCTCGCGGTGCCGATCGAAATCTAGCGAATCACGTCGCCCGGGGCCTTTGTCTCCGGGATTACGTCCCGGGAATCACATTCCGACGCCGAGGAAGTCTCGCATCAGGTCGGGACTGGCGTTGAGGTCGGCCGGCGTGCCTTCGAACACCACGTGGCCGTTATTGAGCCCATAGACGCGGTTGGCGAAACTCAATGCCGCCGCAACGTTCTGCTCGACCACAATCATGGTGCGGCCCTCGGCGGCGAGATTGCGTGAGACCTCGACGAGATCACGCACGATCAGCGGCGCCAGGCCTTCGAACGGCTCGTCCAGCAGGATGATGCGTGCATCACGGATCAACGCGCGGGCAATCGCCAGCATCTGCTGCTCGCCGCCCGACAGCGTGCGTCCGGCCGATTTGCGGCGCTCCTTGAGGCGCGGAAACACGTCGTAGATGCGATCGTAGGACCAGGCATTCGGCGCCGTCAGCGCTGCGATGCGCAGGTTTTCCTCGACCGTCAGACCGCCAAAAATGGCGCGCTCTTCGGGCACCAGTTGAACGCCCATGCTGGCGATCGCCGAGGGCGGCAGGCCCTCGATGGATTTGCCGTCGAGACGGATATGGCCGCTGCGCGGCGACAGTACGCCCATGATCGAGCGCAGCGTCGTGGTCTTGCCGGCGCCGTTGCGGCCGAGCAGCGCGACCACCTCGCCCTGCTCGACCCGGATCGAGAGATCGAACAGCACGTGGGAATCGCCATACAGCGTATTGATCTTGTCGACTTCAAGCAGGCTCATGTGCGTGCAGCCCTCCCAGATAGGCGTCTTGCACGGCCGGATTGCGCCGGATCTCGTCGGCGGTGCCGTCCGCCAGCAGCCGGCCCTCATAGAGCACGGTGATGCGCTCGGCGAGTTCGAAGATGGCGTCGAGATCGTGCTCGACGATCACGACAGTGCGCGAGCGCCCGATGTCGCGAATGAAGGCGCAGGTCGCGATGCGTTCTGCCGGGCTCATGCCGGCCAGCGGCTCGTCCAGCAGCAATACGTTCGGGCTGGTGGCCAGCGCCATCCCGATTTCGAGCCGGCGTTTTTCGCCGTAGGCCAGAATATGTGCCGGCGTATCGGCGCGTTCGACGAGATTGAGCAGGTTCAGGATCGAGGCGATCTGCTCCTCGACGTCGGGAATGCTGCCGGCTCCGCGCAACAGGTCGAAGCGCATGGGGCCGCGACGGCGTGCCAGTGCCGCGATCCGCAGGTTCTTGCGCACCGACAGGTTGGGAAACAGCTGATTGAGCTGGTTGCTCTTGGCGATGCCGAGCTGCGCCGCGCGGCTGACGCCGACGCCCGTGATTTTCTCGCCGAACAACAGGACTTCACCGGAGGACGGGCTGACTTCGTCGAGCAGCATCTTGAACAGCGTGCTCTTGCCGGCGCCATTCGGGCCGATCACCGCATGGATCGAGCCACGGCGAACCTTGAACGAGACGCCATCGACGGCTTTGAGGCCACCATAGTGCCGCGCCAGAGACCTGGCTTCGAGTGCAATGTCGCTGTCGCCCGTCGTGGGCTCAGCAAGGGTCAGCCTGACATCCTTGGGCGGTGCCACGGGTTTGGTGATTGGATCTATATTGTGGGCTTCGATGGCTTCGGTTTTGGCCTCGGCCGCCCGTGCGGCAGCCAGATTACGGCGTTCGTTCCACCAATGGGCGATCTCGCCGCAGATGCCGCGGCGCAGCCCGATCACCAGAATGATGAAGGCGATGCCGAGCACCAGCTTCCATAGGATCGCAAAGCCCGGAATGAGCTGCAGATTGTCGCGCAGCCACAGCCAGACGGCCGCGCCGACCAGCGGTCCGATCAGCGTGCCGGCGCCGCCGACGATGGTCTGGACCACCAACTGACCGGACGTTTCTAGCGAGAACGCGTCCGGCGGCATGTAGCTCTGGAACGAGCCGAGCAGGCCGCCGGCCAATCCTGCATAGAGCGCGGCGATGACGAAGGCCGTCAGCTTGTAGGCCGGCACGTTATGGCCGAGCATTGCGACGCGACCGGTGTTCTCCTTTATTGCGAGCAGGATCGCTCCGACCGGCGAGCCGACGATGCGGCGCGCCAGCACATAGCCGAGAAAGAAGATCACCGCGAACAGGATATACATCGGCATGCCCGCGCTAATGCGGATCGCATTGGCGCCAAAGCCCAGTACCGGCACCGGCACGCCCGGAATGCCGTTTTCGCCACCAGTGAAATCCGACAGCGGCGAATTCTCGATGAAATAGGCCATCTGGCCGAAGGCCAGCGTGATCATCGTGAAATAGATGCCGATCCGGCGCACGGCGAACCAGCCGACGAACAGACCGAACAGACCGGCAGCGACCGTACCTATCGCCAGCGCCAGCCAGACGCTGTCGATGGTGTGGGACACCAGCAGATAGGCGCTGACAAAACCGCCGACGCCGAAGAATGCCGCCTGCCCGAACGACAACAGGCCGGTCAGGCCGAACAGGATATCGAAGCCGAGGCCGATCAGACCCCAGTTCAACACACGTGTCAGCAGATCGGTCGAGAAACCGAGATGCGGGAACACGATGGGTGCCACGATCAGCGTGCACAGCACTGCGAGTTCGGGAAGCCAGCCCCGCAAGCCGCCGGAACGAGGACGCATCATGCGCGGCCTTCCGAACCGAACAGGCCTTGCGGGCGCATGATCAGCAGCACCGCCATCAGTGCGTAGAGCATCACTTCCGAATAGGACGAGTTGAAAGCACTGGTCAGACTGATGATCTCGCCCGCGATCAGGCCGCCGATGACGGCACCCGGGAACGAGCCAAGGCCGCCCAGCACGATGACCACGAAGGACTGCGCCATGAAGTTGGCGCCCATATCCGGCGTCACCGCGACGACCGGCGCATAGAGCATGCCGGCAAGACCGACCGCGACGACGCCGATGGCAAACACCAGCAGGAAGGCGCGGCGCACATTGATGCCGAGAATGCCGACCATGCCGGGATTCTCGATGCCGGCACGCACCACAAGGCCCATCGAGGTGCGGTAGAGAACGAGATAGAGACTGAGCAGCAGACCCGCGATGATGGCGATCAGCTGCAGGCGATAGGTCGGATAGATCAGGAAGCCCATCTGGGTCGCGCCCTGCCCCCATGACGGCACCGGCACGCGCTGCGCGTTGCCGCCGAAGGCTGCGCGCACGCATTCGACGAGAACGATCCCGACACCGTAGGTGACGAGGATCTGATCCTCATGCGGCCGGTCGTAGAAATAACGGATGATGATGCGTTCCAGCAAGAAGCCGAGCACCAGCATGAAGCCGCAGCCGACCACGATCGCGAGCACGAATGACGAGGTGTATTGCAGCAGGACAAATGCGGCATAGGCGCCCACGGCGAACAGCGCGCCGTGAGCGAAATTGAGGACGCCAAGCGTGCCCAGGATGATCGTCAGACCGCTACTGACGAGCGCCAGCAGCGTGCCGAGGGCCAGGCCGTTGAAGGCCTGCGAGATGAGGACGGGCCAGCTTGGCATGATGATCCTTAGGTATAGGGGCCGAGCTTGCAGCCGAAGAAGTCGGGTGCATTCATCACGCTTTCGCCGTCGGCGATATCGACGATCTCGTAGAAGTCTTCCTTGTTCTTCATCTCGGACGGTTTCTTGCCGCGCAGGATCGGGATCGGCCGCACCATCTGGTGGTCTTCAGCGCGGAAATAGACCTTGCCGATGGTGGTCTCGTAAGGCTGCGCCTTCGAGTTCTCCATCGTCTTGATCACATCGACCGGATTGAACGTACCGGCGCGTTCGACCGACATCGCCCACAGATAGGTCTGCATGTAGCCGATATGCGCGCCCCAGCGCGGATAGTACTTGTTCTGCGCCACGAAGCTTTCGACGAAGGTCTTGGCGAGCGGATAGGTGTCCTGCAGGCCCCACCAGAAATCGCAGCTGCCATAGACGCCCTGCATCAGTTCTGCGCCGAGTTCCTTGTCCTGAAACGAGGACAGGTTCGGCACCACAAGCTTCATGCGCTTGAGCACGCCGAACTGTTCGGCCTGCTTGGTCGAAGCGACCGCATCGCCGCCGAAGGCGATGTTGACGAAGACATCCGCGCCGCTATTGGCGATGTTCAGCAGCGCCGACGAATAGTCGGTGGTGCCGAGCGGCACGACTTCCTTGGCGACCTGTTTCCAGCCCTGCTCCGCCGAGAACTTGGCGAAGCTGTCGTAAACGGTGTGGCCATAGGTGTAGTCGGGCACGAGGAAGGCCGACTTCACATTCTTGCCGAGTGCCTTGGCAACGACGGGCGCCATCGCTTTGGCGGCCATGTAGGCGTTCTGCTGCGAGCGGAAACCGTAGCGCTGGCAGTTCTTGCCGGTGATGTCGTTGGAGCCGGCGATGCCGACCATGTACAGCACCTTCTCACGCGATCCGAGTTCTTCGAGCGCAATGGCGCTGGCTGATGACACCGAGCCTGACACCATGATCGCCTTGTCGCGCTGGATGAACTGGGTGGCGCTCTGCACGTCGAGGTTGGGTTTACCTTCGGTGTCGGAGACCTTGTACTTGATCTGGCGGCCGAGCACGCCCTTGCCCTTGAGGCCCCACTTCTGCGCGATGTCGCCCCCAGCATTGATCTGCGCGATGGCCAGTTCATAGCCGAGCTTGAGGTCGCCGCCGTCACCTGAGAACACGCCGGTGAGCGGGATGGTCAGACCGACGAACACCGAATCCGCCGTGACGCCTTCCGGGAAAGTACCGATAGTGGCCGGCGATTGTGCGAAGGCGCTGCCTGGAAGCATGAGGCCGGCGGCAGTGCCGACTCCTCCGAGCAAAAGCTGTCGACGGTCAAACTGCATGACACACCCTTCTGGTTCGATCACCGCCGCCATTGGCTGGTGAGCTGCAATGGGGATTAGCCCCGGCGAAGTTGAGTTTCTGGAACAGGATGCCGTCGCAACTCTCGGTGCCTGCGAGATCATCGCAGGAGCCTCATTCATGGTCACTCGCTGAACCCGAAATACCGGCAGCGCTGCGTCCGCAAAGCGAGAGAGACGGATCGTTCTTTGTTACCGTCAGGCTAGGTTGCTTCGGATCGCACGGGGTATAGACAATCCTGCAAAGGGCCTTGCAGACTGGCTTTTCCACCGCGACATGGCGTCCCAGCAACGCACGCTGGCACAGCTCTTGCTGTTACTCCCGGATGGACAATTTCAAATCGCTCGATTGGGACGACCTCAAGGTCTTCATTCACGCGGCGCGCGGCGGCAGCCTTGGCAGTGCGGCCAAGCGCCTCCGGGTCGATCAATCCACCATCAGTCGCCGCATCGCGCATCTCGAGAGCACGCTGGGCGTGGCGTTGTTCGAGCGATTGCCGTCCGGATTGAAGGTCAACGAGACCGGCGACCGCCTGCTCTGCCATGCCGAGCGCATCGAGAGCGCCGTGATCGCCATGCGGGAAGACGTGCAATGCGGCGGTAGCCGTATGGCTGGCCGGGTCCGCCTTGCCACGATGGAGGGCATCGCCTCGCTCTACCTCGCCTACCGCTTCGTCGAACTGCGCAAACTGCATCCCGACCTGACCGTCGAACTGTTGACGTCACCGCAGAGCGTCTCAGTGAATCGTCGCGAGGCCGATCTGTTTCTGAGCTTCTTCCGCCCGACCGGTCAGGGCATGGTCTCGGAGCGTATCGGCTGCTTCCAACTTGGGCTCTATGCGTCGCAGAGTTACCTGGACGCACATGGCATGCCCAAGAGCGCATCCGAGCTCACGGAGCACTCCTTCGTCACCTATATCGACGACCAGATCCAGCTCGACTCCGTGCGCTGGCTCGATGACATCATCAAGAGCCCGCCGGTCTCGTTCCATTCCAACAGCATGTGCGCACAGATGAATGCTGCGGCGGGCGGTGTCGGGCTCGTACTGCTACCGAGTTTTGCGACTGCGCGTCGCCCCGACCTGATCCCGGTGCTGCACGACAAGCTGTCGACCACGCGCGAGCTGTGGATCAACGTCCATAACGATCTGCAATTCGTGCCGCGCATCCGCGCGGTATCGAGCTTCCTGAAGTCGACCTTCAAGGCGGATCCCCTGATGCAGGCCAGCACTAGGGGCCGCAAAATGCTGGATACGCTGCTGGAGACAGACACACCCGTTACAGCCCAGACAGTTTAATGTTACCGTCGACGATGCGTGATCGGCGTTCGCGAGCCACGCCATTGATCCAGTGAGGTAAACGTCTCGGTAACCATGACGGGTCTCCCGTGTGGATCGGTACAATTTGAACGATCCATTCAACAGCCCAACAAAGGCTTTGCGTCAGATTGCTCCCAAGACAGGGAGCTAAAAGATGAGCGAAGCCGAATTTGACTATCTGCTGGAGACAGTCCGGGCCGAAATCGAGGCCGATGTGCGGGACGATCTGCGCAGCCAGGAAATGTTCTTCGCCCCGATTCCGACCGCTGCGAACGACAATGACGGCCCTTGGCCGCTGATTCCGTTTCCGGATGGTTGGCAGGCCTCCTGCTGACCTTGTGTCGGTATGTCGGAACCCATGAAAGATTTCAGCCGGGCATTGCCTAAATGGCTGATGGTCTGTAACTAACCCGCTATGGGGCCATGTGGCGGAATGGTTACGCGCCGGTCTGCAAAACCGTTTATTCGGGTTCGATTCCCGACGTGGCCTCCATCAATCCAATCAATAACTTAGCCTGCCAGACCTGTGATCGGGGCGCGACTGCTATGAGTGGTGCGCTGCAACACTTCGCTTGGCACGATTGGAGTATTGATCGTAGCATCCTGCCAACCCTAGGGGGCACGATGAACATCCGGGTCTTGATCGCCACATTGCTGATGACCTCGCCAGGCTGGGCCCAGGCCAAACCGCCCGTTCCGGCTCGCACCGATCCTTGCGCGCCGATTGGCCGGACCGCCGACGGCCAGTTGGTCTATTCCATGAAGTGCGAGAAGTTGCCGATTCCCGTGCCGCCGCCGCAGGCAGCAGCCCCGGCACCGCCTCCCGCACCCGTCGTGGAAGAAGCGCGCGGCGGACTGTTCCGCAATCCGTTTCCGTCGCTCGTCAGGCCGTCATCATCGAGTGACGAGCGTGAAGCCGGCGTCGGTCCTCCGCCCGGCAGCCGATAGGCCCCGAGATCAATCAAGACCGAACGCGATCAGGCGTGCTTCTTACGCCGCCAGTCGCGCTTGGGTTTGGGCTTTGGCGCCAGTTCCGGCATGACAGTCTGGGCTTCGCGATATTTCGCCAGCATCCGCTCGAAGGCCTCGTTCAGCGTCGCTTCGATATCCGGTTTCCGTTCGAGGCTGGCGAGCAGCATCCCCGCGGCTTCGATGGTCGACAGGCCGTCCTTGCGCGGTTCGCGGCGCAACTTGCCGTAGAGCGACGGTTTGGCTGGTCCAAGAATGACGCGCTGGCATTTCAGCATCCAGGCATTACGCCACCACAGCGCCTTGGCCTGGCTCCAGGTGCCGTCGAGCAGCACGATGCCCTGGATGTCCTTCAGCAAGGCGCGCTGGTTTTCCTCAGCCTGACCCTTGCGATCGATGGCCAGGATGTCGCGATCGGTCTCGTAATCGGTGACCTTGGCCGAGCCAAGGTAGAGGATCGCCCAGCGGGCGGGATCGGCGACCGGCTTGCCCAGCGCCTTGGCGAGGCTCGGCCAGGACAGGCCAATTTTGACCGTGGCCTTCTTGAAATGTAGCGCGGCGACGCGGGCGGTGCCCAGCGCCCTGTCCTGTTCCTGCGGATGCTGCAGGATCAGGAGCTCGATCTTGTTGTCGATGGGCGTAATGCTGTCGCAGATGCACAGCGGCATCGGCTTGTGGCAATGCGGACATTCCGGGATCGCTTCAGCGACCTCAGCGGCTTGCAGATCTGATTTCTTGGACATTGCCCGCTATACGCCGCGCGGCCCGAGGCTTCAACCACCGTGACGCCCGGATCTGGCTATTCAGCCGGGGCCGGCACCGGCGCCGGGCGGAAGCGGTTACGCAGCCGGTCGATCAGCAGGTAAATCACCGGCGTCGTGTAGAGCGTCAGCACCTGCGAAACAAATAGGCCGCCAATGATGGTGATGCCCAGCGGCCGCCGCAGCTCGGTGCCCGGCCCGGTCGCAATTACCAGCGGGATCGCCGCGAATACCGCCGCCAGCGAGGTCATCAGGATCGGGCGGAAGCGCACGGTGCAGGCCTCGAAGATGGCTTCGGCCGGCGACAGTCCGCGATGCCGCTCCGCCTCGATGGCGAAATCGACCATCATGATTCCGTTCTTCTTGACGATGCCGATGAGAAGAATGATGCCGACGAAGGCGATCACGGTCAGCGGCGTATTGGTGATCTGCAATGCCAGCAACGCGCCGAGCCCCGCCGAGGGCAGTGTCGAGATGATGGTCAGAGGATGCACGAGGCTCTCATAGAGCACCCCGAGCACGATATACATCGCGATGAGTGCGCCAAGGATCAGCAGCGGCTGCCGCCCCGTCGTCTTGCTGAAGTCACCGGCATTGCCATCGAAGCCGCCGCGAATGCCTTCCGGCATATGCAGTTCGTCGACCGCGCGCTGGATGTTGCCTGTCACGGCATCGAGCTGCACGCCGGGGAGCGTGTTGAACGACACCGTCGTCGACGGGAAACCCTGCGAGTGGAACACCGCCAGCGCCGACAACGTGCGCGACATGCGCACAACCGCCGACAGCGGCACCTGCGACCCATTCAGGCCTGCAACATAGATGCGATCGAGATCGGACGGATCGTTCTGGAATTTCGGATCGATTTCCAGCACGACCTTGTACTGGTTACGCTGGGTGTAGATCGTCGAGATCTGCCGCTGCGAGAACGCGTTGTTCAAAGCGTTGTCGATGTCCTGCACCTTGACGCCGAGGCTCGATGCCATCTTGCGGTCGATGGTCAGCGTCAATTGCAGTCCGCCGGGATCGCGGTCGCTCGACACGTCGGTGATGCCCTCGACGCTCTCCAGCCGCTTGCCGACCAGCGGTGCCCATTTCTGCAGGAGATCGAGATTGGTCGAGGTCAGCGTGTACTGATAATTGGAGTCACTCTGGCGTCCGCCGGCGCGCAGATCCTGCGCGGCAAACATGAAGAGACGGATACCCGGGACCGCGCTGAGCTTCGGACGCAACCGATTGATGACGTCTTCAGTCGAGGCTCCGTTGCGCTCC
This sequence comes from Tardiphaga sp. 42S5, assembly GCF_034044155.1. Classification (NCBI taxonomy): domain Bacteria; kingdom Pseudomonadati; phylum Pseudomonadota; class Alphaproteobacteria; order Hyphomicrobiales; family Nitrobacteraceae; genus Tardiphaga; species Tardiphaga sp. 42S5. Next base: position 4,060,383 of record NZ_CP139027.1, read on the forward strand.
TCTGGTGGTTTCAAGGCGATAAACATGGTGCCCCGGTTGGCGCCGCCGCCGCCCGGCCCGCCAGTGCCGCCAAGCGACGAACCGATACTGGCCACGCCAGGATCGCTCAGCACGAGATCAGCCATATGCTGCTGTAATCCGAGCATCGCCTGAAACGAGACATCGGCCGATGCGCGCGTTGCACCGATCACGAAGCCACTGTCGTCGTTCGGGAAAAAACCTTTCGGCGTCTTGATGTAGAGTGTGACCGTCAGCGCGATGGTGGCGAAGAACACCAACAGCGTCAGGAGCGGAAAACCCAGCACCACATGCAGCGTGCGTTCATAGAACGCCACGACGCGTGACAGCGTGCCTTCGACGATACGGTCGAAACGGGTCTCGGTGCTCGACAGGCCGCTCTTGATATATTGCGCACAGATCATCGGCGTCACGGTCAACGACACCAGTGTCGAGACGACGATTGAAAACGTCAGGGTCAGCGAGAATTCGCGCAGCAATCGGCCGACCAGACCATCCATGAAGATCAGCGGGATGAAGGCAGCGATCAGCGACAGGCTGATCGACAGCACCGTGAAGCCGATCTGCCTGGCGCCTGCGAGCGCCGCCTGCATCGGCGCCATGCCCTCCTCGAGATTGCGGTACATGTTCTCGATCATGACGATGGCGTCATCGACCACAAAGCCGACAGAGATCGCCAGCGCCATCAGTGACAGGTTGTTGATCGAGAAGCCGGCCAGCCACATGCCGACGCAGGTGCCGGCCAGCGCCAGCGGCACCGAGACGCCGGCCGCGATGGTCGGTGTGCCCCTGCGGAGGAACAGGAACACCACGGCCATCACCAGCACGGCCGTGGCAAACAGCGTCCACTCCATGTCCTCGACCGAGGCGCGAATGGTACCCGTGCGGTCGGTCAGAACCGAAATCTCGATCCCGGCAGGAATCCATTGTTTCAGATCGGGGATCAGCGCTTTTACGCGATCGACGGTGTCGATGACATTGGCGTCGCCCTGTTTGGTGATCTGGATCAGCACCGCCGGCTGCTTGTTGAACCAGGCAACCGAGCGACTGTTGCGCGTCGCATCCTGAACATCGGCGACATCGGACAGCCGCAGATAATTGCCGTTCGAACTCTTGACGATGATCTCGCGAAACTCTTCCGCCGTACGCATCTGCGGATTCATCGAGATCGTCTCGCTCTGCCGCGATCCCTGGAAGATGCCGACTGGGCCAAGTGGATTCGCATTGACGATGGCGGTGCGCACGTCGTCGGTGGCAATCCCGGCATTCGACAGCGCGACCGGATTGAGCTGGATGCGCACCGCGGGCTGGTCGGCGCCACTGGCAGTGACTTCGCCGACCCCCGGCACCTGCGACAGCCGCTGTACGATCACGGTGTCGGCGACGTCGTAGATCGCGGACGCGGACATCGTTGGCGACGTCAAAGCGAGAATGAAGACAGGCGCGGCGGACGGGTTGGCCTTGCGGAACGTAGGCAGTGTCGGAAGATCGGTTGGCAGATCCGCCATGGACGCGTTGATTGCGGCCTGCACGTCACGCGCGGCGCGATCGACATCGCGGCCGATGGCGAATTGCAACTGAATACTGGTCGAGCCTAGCGAACTCGTCGAGGTGATCTGATCGAGGCCGGCGATGATGCCCAGACGTCGTTCCAGCGGCGCAGCAACGGTCGCCGCCATGATTGACGGATCGGCGCCGGGACGCGACGCCTGCACGCGGATCATCGGGAAATCGACATTGGGCGTCGCAGCGACCGGTAGGAAATGATAAGCGACGACGCCGAGAAGAAACAGTCCGATCGCCAGCAACGTGGTGCCGACCGGCCGCATGATGAATGGCGCTGAGATGGAGATGGAAGCCACTAGGGCGGCCCCCCTGCTCCCGCCGTTCCGGCTGCACCCGCGACGGGCGGTGCACTCTTCTCGAACCGGCGATTGATGCGATCCAGCGCCAGATAGATTACCGGCGTGGTGTAGAGCGTCAGTATCTGGCTGAGCAGCAGACCGCCGATGATCGACACACCGAGCGGGAAGCGCAGCTCTGCGCCGGTGCCACTTTCGATCGCAAGCGGCAATGCGCCGAACAGCGCCGCCAGCGTCGTCATCATGATAGGCCTGAATCGCAGCAGGCAGGCTTCCACGATGGCGGCTTCGGGCGCCATGCCACGATTCCGCTCGGCATCCAGTGCGAAGTCGATCATCATGATCGCGTTCTTCTTGACGATGCCCATCAGGAGGATGATGCCGATCAGGCCGATCACCGACAGGTCCTGCCCGGTCAGCATCAGGGCCAGGATCGCACCGACACCGGCGGACGGCAGCGTCGAGAGAATGGTGATCGGATGAATGTAGCTCTCATAGAGCACACCGAGCACAATATAGATCGTCACCAGCGCCGCGAGGATCAGCCAGGGCTGCCCTGACAGCGACTTGGAGAATTCCGCAGCATCGCCGGAGAACATCCCGACAATGCTGGTCGGCATGCCGATCCGGGTCTCGATCTTCTTCACTTCGTCGACCGCATCGCCGAGCGCCTCGTTAGGCCCGAGGTTGAAGCTGAGCGAGATCGCGGGGAATTGCGCCTGATGCGAGATCGCCAGTGGCGCCGTGGTACGCGTCAATGTGGCTACGGCAGACAGCGGCACCTGCGCGCCTGCCGCACCGGGCAGATACAGTTTCGACAGCACATCGGGATCGCGCTGCTGCGACGGCAATGCTTCCAGCACAACGCGGTACTGATTGGCCTGACCGTAGATGGTCGAAATCTGGCGCTGCGCGAAGGCGTCATTCAGCGTGTCGGTGACGCCCTGTAGATTGACGCCGAGCTGACCGGCACGCTGCCGGTTGATGTCGAGCGAGGCTCGCAATCCACCGGTCTGGGCTTCCGAGGATACGTCTCGAAACATCGGATCGCGGCGCAATTCAGCAACCAGCTTCTGTGACCACTCGGTCACCTGGGCCGCATCAGTCCCGGTCAACGTATATTGATATTGCGAGCGACTACTCTGCGTACTGATCTGGATGTCCTGGACGGGCTGGAAATACACGGTCATGCCAGGGATCGCGGCGACGCGATCCTTGAGCCGCGCGATCACGGCGTTCATGTCGTCCTTGCGCTCGCCGCGCGGCTTCAGGGTCATCACCAGCCGGCCGACATTGGTGGTCGGATTGACCGAGCCGCCGCCGATCACAGAGATGATGCCGGTAACATCCGGATCGCTCTGGATTGCTGCGGCTGCCGCGCCCTGCCGGCTCTGCATTTCCGTGAAGGACACGTCGGCGCCGGCTTCTGTCACCGCAGTAATCGAGGCCGTGTCCTGCAGCGGCAGGAAGCCCTTGGGGGCGATGACATAGAGACCCAGCGTTGCGACGATGGTCAGGAACGTGACGACCAGCGTCGCCGGCTGATGCTGCAGCACCCACAGCAGCGTGCGATGATAAAACGCCACCATCCGGTCGATACCGCGGCTGACGGCGCCGAGACCGGGCACCTGCCATTCATCCTTGGTGTGCTTCAAAAGCCGCGAGCACATCATCGGCGTCAACGTCAGCGAGACCACGGCGGACATCACCACGGCAATGGTCAGCGTCATCGCGAATTCGCGGAACATGCGGCCAACGAGGCCGGACATGAATAGCAGCGGGATGAAGACAGCGATCAGCGACACCGTCAGCGAGATCACCGTGAAGCCGATTTCCTTCGCGCCCGCCAGCGCCGCTTCCATCGGGCTTTCGCCCTCTTCCATGTGGCGGACGATGTTCTCGATCATCACGATGGCGTCGTCGACGACAAAGCCGGTGCCGATGGTCAGCGCCATCAGGCTGAGATTGTCGAGACTGAAGCCGGCGAAATACATCACGCCGAAGGAGGTGATCAGCGACAGCGGCAGCGCCACGCCGGCAATCAGCGTTGCACGCAGCGACCGGAGGAACAGCAGCACCACCAGCGTCACCAAGATGACGGACAGGACCAGCGTGAATTGCACGTCATGCACGGAGGCGCGGATCGTCACAGTGCGATCGCTGACAATGGTTAGCTTGACGCCGGCGGGCATGGACCGCTGAACCTTCGGAATTTCCTCGCGTATCTGGCGAACGACCTCGATAACATTGGCGCCGGGCTGGCGCTGGATCTCGATGATCACCGCTGGCGTGCCTTGATACCAACCGCCAGTACGGTCGTTTTCCAGCCCGTCGACGATCTGCGCAATGTCGCCGATGGTGACAGGGGATCCGTTGCGATAAGCGATAATGATCGGCCGATACTGATCCGCCGCCGCGATCTGGTCGTTCGCTGCGATGGTGTAAGCTTGCTGCGCTCCGTCGAGCGAGCCCTTGGGACCCGACACATTGGCGCCGGCGATCGCTGCGCGCAGATCTTCCATCGCGATGCCGTAGGCAGCGAGCCGCGCCAGATCCGCCTGCACCCGCACCGCTGGCTTCAAGCCGCCAAGCACGGCAACCTTGCCGACACCCGAAATCTGGCTGAGCCGCTGCGCCAGCAATGTATCGGACAGGTCGCTCATCGATCGCAGCGAGATGGTGTCCGAGGTCAGCGCCAATGTCATCACCGGCGCGTCGGCCGGATTGACCTTCGCGTAGACCGGCGGGTATGGCAGGTTCTTCGGCAGCACACCGGCGGCGGCATTAATCGCCGCCTGCACGTCCTGGGTCGCGCCATCGATATCGCGGTTGAGATCGAATTGCAGTGATATCTGGCTGACGCCGAACGAGCTCGTCGAGGTCATCGATGACAGCGACGGAATCTGTCCGAGCTGACGCTCCAGAGGCGCGGTGATCAGCGACGCTGTCACTTCGGGGCTCGCGCCCGGCAATTGCGTCGAGACCTGCACGGTCGGGAAATCGACCTGCGGCAGCGCCGACACCGGAAGCCCGAAATAGCCAAGCGCGCCACCGATCAACAACGCGATGCCGAGCAACGACGTCGCGATGGGCCGGCGGATGAAGGGTTCCGAGACGCTCATGACTGTGCGCTCTTTGGTATAGAAGTCATCAACTCAGGCGATCGATCGTGCGAACATCATGGCTACTTCGCTCCCGATGGCGCAGCGCTCGGGCTGGCTGGAGGCGGCGTCTGGCCAATCGGTGCCTGCGGATTGCCTTGGCCACCCGCACCACCTGAATTCTGGCCGCGCTTGCCACGACGCTCGCCAGCATCATTGCCCTTGCCCCCGCCACGCTTACGTGGTGCCAAGTCGGCGGTCGGCTCCTGATCGTTGGTGCCGACAGACACCTTCGATCCTTCTGCGAGATTGGCAAAGCCCGTGGTGACAACACGCTCGGTCGCCGACAGGCCCTTGGCGATGACGGCCGTGGTCTCGTTCTGCTGCGTTACGGTGACCGGCACCGCCTTGACGATGTCGCCCTCCTCGATCACGTAACTGAACGTACCGGCGGGACCGCGTTGTACGGCCGAGGTCGGCACCACCATCGCATCCTTCAGGGTCTCGACCTTCAGCCGCACATTGACGAACTGACCGGGCCAGAGCTGATAATTCGGGTTCGGGAATTCGGCCTTCAGCTTCACTGTGCCGGTGGTTGTATCGACCTGATTGTCGATGCCGGTGAGCGTACCGGTGTCGATGACGGTCACGCCGTCATTGCCGAACACATCGACCATCAGCGTGCCCTTGGCAGCAGCGGCGTTGGCGCGAACGATTTGCTGCTGCGGCAGGCTGAACAGTACTGCGATAGGCTGCAGTTGCGTGATCACCACGAGGCCCGTGGTATCGGACGCGTGGATGATGTTGCCCTGATCGACCTGACGCAGGCCGGCCCGGCCAGAGAGCGGCGCGATGATCTTGGTGTAGCTCAGCGTTGCGGCGGCATTGTCGATGGCAGCCTGATCGGCATTCACCAGAGCCTCCTGCTGGGCAACGAGAGACTTCTGGGTGTCGGCCTGCTGCTTGGAGCCGGCGTTTGACGTTGCGAGCTGCTGGTAGCGGATCAGGTCGAGCCGCGCATTGGCAAGCGTCGCCTCGTCCTGCGCCTTCTTCGCAACAGCCTGATCGTACAGTGCCTTGTAGAGCACCGGGTCAATCTCGCCGAGCACATCGCCAGCCTTGACGTCCTGACCTTCCTTGAAATTGACCTTGATCAGTTTGCCGTCGACCTGCGCGCGCACGGTGACGTTGTTCAAGGCCTTCACCGAGCCGACGCCATCGAGATAGACCGGCACGTCCTGGATCTTCGGCATCGCCGCAAGCACCGGCACCGTCATCATGTCCGGCCGGAAACCGCCGCGGTTGGCGGTCTGACGCTGCTGGAAGGCGTTCCAGCCGATATAGCCGAGCCCGCCGAGGATCAGCAGCGTCACGGCGATCGACACAGTACGGCGGCGCGCCTTGCCGGCGACCTTGGCGACACCATCGCCCGTCGCTTTCGCGGCCTCTTTCAACTCCGGCTTAAAGAGCATTGACCGGTCTTTCCATTTTCGGCTCCCAGCCGCCCCCCAGCGCCTGATAGAGGCTGATGATCGCCTGCAGTCGCGCCAGTTGCGCCTGCGACAGGACATCTTCCGCCTGGAACAGCGTCAGCTGGGTGTTTAGCACAGTTACGATGTCAGCGGTTCCGGCGCGCAATTGCTGCTCGGACAGCTCGAAGGCCCGCCGGGACGCCCGGACCACCTCACGCTGCAGCCGCAGCCGCTCGGTGGTCTGGCGAATCGCGACCAGCGCGTTGTCCACGTCGGCAAAGGACTGCACGACCGTCTTGCGATAGGTCTGCAGGAGCTCGTCCTGCCGTGCCTGGGTCAGCTCGAAATTGCCCTGGATGCGCCCGCCATCGAAGATCGGCTGTGTCAGGCCGCCGACGAGGCTGAAGAAGGCGGCATTGGGTTGGAACAGCGAGGCCAGCGCTGCGCTCTGATAACCGCCCGAGCCGGTCAACTGGATACTCGGAAAGAACTGCGCCCGGGCGCTGCCGACATTGGCCGTGGCCGAGGCCAATTGCGCCTCCTGCCGGCGGATATCCGGCCGCTGGGTTAACAGCTCTGACGGCAGGCCGGGCGTGACGCGCGGGGCTGCGATATTGTTCAGCGACCCGCCGGCCACGCGCACGCTTTCAGGGGGGCGGGACACTAGCGTCGCGAGCGCATTGACGTTCTGCGCCAGCGTGGTCCGCAGCGGCGGCACCGCAGCGCGCTGATTGGCCAGCACGCTTTCCTGCTGCGCGACATCGAGATCGGTGCCGGTGCCGGCACTGAAGCGCTGTTTGATCGCATCAAGGATACGCTGCGCGCTGGCGATGTTGCGCTCCGCTGTGCGAATGCGGTCCTGCGAGGTCAGCACCTGGAAATAGGCATTGGCGACAGCCGCCATAGTGGTTAGCGCCACCACGTCGCGGTCAAAGCGATTGGCCGTCGAGGTTTCTTCCGCAGCCAGCGCCGCGTCGCGGTTCTTGCCCCAGAAGTCGATCTCATAGCTGGCCGAGAGCGAGGCAGAATAGGTCACCACCTCGCGGCCGCCATTGGTTAGGCCGCTAGAGCTTGAGCCCGAGGTCCGCGAATAGGTCTCCTGCCCGCCGCCGCTCACGCTGGGCAGCAGCGCTGCGCCGGTGATTCGTGCCTGCGCATCGGCCTGCATGATTCGCGATGTTGCCGCAGCGATATCGAGGTTGACCGTCTGGGCCTCCTCCATCAGCTGCGTCAGTTCCCTGGAGCGAAAGCCGCGCCACCAGTCCAGTGTCGGCGTGGCGCCGTTCGGATTGGCCAGCCGTGCCGCCTTATAGCCCTCGGGAATATCGAGGGCCGGATCAGGCAGATCCTTGGTCAAAATGCAGCCTGCCGAACTGGCAGCAACGGCAAAGGCGACGACCGAACGCCCAATCTTTTTCGCGAACACGAGATTCACCGCACGAACATCCGGACAAGGCTCCGCCGCGCGCGCTTTGCGCCGAGATTCGGGGCGTTGGAGTATGCAGCCTGAGACACGTTCACCGGGTGATGCTGGTCAATGAAGCGAGCCCGCATTCTAGCGGCCCAATCATCCTGCGGACAGTGTTCTTACGTGTCGCAACGTGCAAGCGACACGAATGCTGGATGCCCGCAAATGAGTGGATTTGCACAGATTCTCCCGATTTTGTGGGGTTTTTTGGTCCCTGACAGAAGCGCCGGCAGGTCAGGCTTACGAAGATTTCATGTGTTCATTTGTTGCTGACATCCGGATTGCGTTCACCTGCGCCGTCGACGCCATTTTGAAAACCGCTGGGGATGCCAACCGTGACCTGGATGAACCGTTTGCAGGGCATTGCCGACGATGACGCCAGGGCGCTCGCGGCGCGAAAGCGCCTCGACCAGATTCAGGGCGAGCACCGCACCAGGTTCTGCGACGCATGGACTGGTTATTGGATCAAGGGTGCATACGCCTGGTGTCGCGTGAAGCAAACCATGCAAGAAATACCCGCTTGGCGAGCAAACAAGGCCGCGCTTATACTCCTGCAAAATCGTCCGCGCGTTGACCGAATTTCGCAGCGCACAAAGACGATCCTGTTCGACAAAAGAGCGGCGGCCACATCCTTCCATGCGACTTGAATTCGGGCACAGAACCACGAACTCCCCTGGATCTGCACATGTCTGATCTGATCGTTCTCACTCCGGAAAATGTCGACAAGGCGCTGCCCGATCTGCCGCGCATCGTCCGGCTGGCATTGGGCTTCGGCTCACGTCTGCGCCGCGGCACGCTCGACGTGACACTTCCCGATGGCCGGCGTGTCCGCCTCGGCGGCATGGAACCTGGTCCTGCCGCGGAGATGACGATCACCAGCTATGCGTTCGCGTCGCGTCTTGTGAATGGCGGCGATATCGGCATCGCGGAAGCCTATCTACACCGCGAATGGGACACGCCGGATCTCACGCAATTCCTGTATCTGTTCTGCGTCAATCACGATCTCATTCAGGTGATGCTCGGCAACAATCCGCTGATGCGCTTCGTCCAGATCGTTCGTCACTGGTTCAATCGCAACACCAAGCGGCAAGCTCGCAAGAACATCTACGCGCACTACGACATCGGCAACGCGTTCTATTCTGCGTGGCTCGATCCGAGCATGACCTATTCGTCCGCGATTTTCGAAGACGGTACGCAGGATCTCACGGCCGCGCAAAACAACAAATATCGCCGGCTTGCAGAAGCAATCGATCTGAAGCCCGGCCAGAAGGTGTTGGAGATCGGCTGCGGCTGGGGTGGCTTTGCCGAATATGCCGCGAAAAACTACGGCGCGCATGTCACCGGTCTCACCATCTCGACCGAGCAACGCGATTTCGCACGTAAGCGGATGCAGGACGCGGGCCTTGGCGACAAGGTCGAGATCAAGTTTCAGGACTATCGCGACGAACGTGGACAGTATGACCGCATCGCTTCGATCGAGATGATCGAGGCCGTCGGCGAACAGTTCTGGCCGCAGTATTTCTCACAATTGCGCGACCGGCTGCTGCCCGGCGGATTGATCGGTATCCAGGCCATCACGATCCAAGACAAGTTCTTCCAGACCTATCGGCGCGAGGTCGACTTCATTCAGCGCTACGTCTTTCCCGGCGGCATGCTGCCGTCGCCGGAAATCCTGAAATCCCTCGGGGCCAGATACGGCGTTCCTGTCATCAAGGAACGCATATTCGGACTGGATTATGCCAAGACGCTGGCGACCTGGAGAGATAGTTTCCGCGCGGCCTGGCCAAGCCTGACGCCGCTCGGTTTCGACGACCGATTCCGGCGGCTCTGGGAATACTACCTGGCCTATTGCGAGGCCGGTTTCCTGTCGGGGAATATCGACGTTCGCCAGGTCGTATTCGCAAAAGCCCCATAGTCCGCGCTCTGGACTTTCCGCACTGCGGCACCAGATCTTGAGGCCAGACCCTTCCCTTGTCTGGCCCGGCGGCCTCCACTAGGGTCGCCGCGAGATCGACAACCCGAGCGAAGAATTTCAGCACCATGACCTTCAACAAAGACGTCGTCGAGGCGATCGGCAACACGCCTCTGATCAAGCTGAAGCGCGCATCCGAACTGACCGGCTGCACCATTCTCGGCAAGGCCGAATTCATGAATCCCGGCCAGTCGGTGAAGGACCGCGCCGGCAAATGGATGATCCTTGAAGCCGAGAAGCGCGGCGATCTGAAGCCCGGCGGTCTCATTGTCGAGTCGACTGCGGGCAATACCGGTATCGGTCTCGCCGTGGTGGCGAGCGCGCGCGGCTATCGCACGCTAATCGTGATCCCGGAGACGCAGAGCCAGGAAAAGAAAGATATGCTGCGGCTCAACGGTGCCGAGCTGATCGAAGTGCCCGCACTGCCGTTCGCCAATCCGAACAACTATCAGCATGTCGGACGACGGCTCGCAGATCAGCTGCGCAAGACCGAGCCGAACGGCGTTCTGTTTGCCGACCAGTGGAACAATCTCGACAATGCCAAAGCCCATTATGAATCGACGGGCCCCGAGATCTGGGAGCAGACTGGCGGCAAGGTGGACGGCTTCATTTCGGCAGTCGGTACCGGCGGCACGCTAGCCGGCACGACCCGCTACCTGAAGGAAAAGAACAACAACATTGTTACGGCCTGCGCCGATCCAAATGGCTTTGCGATGTATAACTGGTTCAAGCATGGCGAAGCCAAGTCCACGCCCGGCGATTCCATCACGGAAGGCATCGGGATTGGCCGCGTGACGCCGGTCATCGAGACCGCGAAGGTCGATACCGCCTTCTTGATCCCTGACGAGGAAGCCGTCACCGTCATCTACGACCTGCTCCAGCACGAAGGCCTCTGTCTCGGCGGCTCGACCGGAATTAACATCGCCGGCGCGATCCGTCTCGCGAAGGAGTTGGGCCCGGGCAAGACCATCGTCACCCTTCTCTGCGACTCCGGCGGCCGCTATCAGTCGAAGCTGTTCAATCCCGACTTCATGCGCAGCAAGAACCTGCCGGTGCCGGCATGGCTGGAGACGAAGAGCGATATCTCGGTGCCGTTCGAGAAAGTCTGAGGCTCTGGCCGAACTCCGTCATGGCCGGGCCTGTCCCGGCCATCCACGTCTTCAGCACTGAAGAAGACGTGGATGCCCGGCACGTCTAGCGAAGCTCGCTTCGCGCTGGCCGGGCATGACGCCGGTGTGTTAGTCGCTCACCGCAATATCTGGCTGAGGAACAGTTTGGTCCGCGCGTGCTGTGGATTGGCGAAGAACTTGTCCGGTGTATTCGCCTCGATGATCTGCCCGGCATCCATGAATACGACGCGGCTGGCGACTTCCCTGGCAAAGCCCATCTCGTGGGTGACCACCAGCATGGTCATGCCCTCATTGGCGAGATCGACCATGGTGTCGAGCACCTCTTTCACCATCTCCGGATCGAGAGCCGAGGTCGGCTCGTCGAACAGCATCACCTTCGGCGTCATCGTCAGCGCCCGCGCGATCGCGACACGCTGCTGCTGGCCGCCGGAGAGCTGACCGGGATAGGCATTGGCCTTGTCCGGAATGCGTACCCGCTCCAGATACTTCATCGCCGCAGCATCGGCGTCCTGCTTCGGCATATGCCGTACCCAGATCGGCGCCAACGTGCAGTTCTCAAGCACCGTCAGATGCGGAAACAGGTTGAAGCTCTGGAACACCATCCCGACATCACGCCTGATATCGTCGACGCGGCGCAGGTTGGGACCGAGTTCGATGCCGTCGACCGTGATGCGGCCTTCCTGAAACTCCTCCAGCGCATTGATGCAGCGGATCAGCGTCGATTTGCCCGAGCCCGACGGCCCGCAGATCACGATGCGCTCGCTGCGGCCGACCGCAAGATCGATGTCGCGCAGCACGTGGAAATCGCCGAACCATTTGTTGAGGCCGGCAACCGAGACGATGGGATTCACGGATACGGACATGTCACCTCAACTCCGTCGATGCACATTGAGCCGGTGCTCGACGAATAGCGAATAGCGCGAGATGCCGAAGCACATCACGAAATACATGATGCCGGTAAAGGCAAAACCGGTGAACAAGGTCGTCGGCGTCGACCAGTTCGGATCGGCAAAGGATGCGCGGAGCTGACCGAGCAGATCGAATAGCGCGACGATGGACACCAGCGATGTATCCTTCAGCAGCGCGATGAAGCTGTTGACGAGGCCGGGAATGACATGGCGCAGCGCCTGCGGCATCACCACCAGACGCGTTGTCTTCCACCAGGACAGACCCAGCGCACTTGCCGCCTCCGCCTGACCGCGGGGGATCGCCTGCAGTCCGCCGCGGATCACCTCGGCATTGTAGGCGCCGGCAAACAGCGCGATGCCGATCAGCGCACGCACCAGGCCATCGACAGTGAAATTGCCAGGCAGGAACAGTGGCAGCATATAGGTGGCAAAGAACAATACGGTGATCAGCGGCACGCCACGCCAGAATTCGATGAAGGCGATGGAGAACAGACGGATCAGCGGTATGGTCGAGCGTCGACCCAGCGCCAGCGCCATGCCCACCGGCATCGACGTGACGATGCCGGTGATCGATACCACCAGCGTCACCAGCAAGCCGCCCCACAGCCGCGTATCGACAATCGGCAATCCGCCGCGATCGAGCCGCAGCAAGGCGATGACAGCGGCGATCCCCATAAAGACGGAAATGCTCTTGGCGAGTGCCTGCCAGCCACTGCGGAAACTGCCGTTCAGCGCGAAGATGAGCAGTGAGACGCTGATCGCGGTGACGGTCAGTTCGAACCAAACGGCCTGGCCCCGATTGACGCCTTCGTTGCGTATCCACTCAAACGGCCGCGCGACAAGCTGCAGGCCGTCGCCGAATGCTACGACGCCGTCGCCTATCAGCGTCAGCGGATAACCGATGACGGCTATATCGGACAGAAGGCCCATGCCCCTGAGCCGGCGACCCACATCCGTGATGTGGACCGCGACGGTCGACAGAAAATCCGCGGCCCAACTGATTCCGAAGCCATTGATGCCACCGCCATACAGCAGGAAGAACGCCACGACAGGGAAGGCAAGGAAGAACAGTCCGGCATTCACGCTCTTCGCGGGCAGACGCGGGATCAGCAGCGGCAACAGCAATAGCGCGCCGAGCAGGAAAGTGAGATTGACGCGCCAGCGTTCCGACTCAGGATAAAAGCCGTAGATAAACTGCGTGAATTTGGCCTGCACGAATGGCCAGCAGGCGCCGACGGCGTGGCCAGTATTTTCCGGCAGGCACGCCGTGCGGTCCTGCCCCTGCCAGACGGCGTCGATCAGCAGGAATTTGACCGTGGGGGCAATGGTGAACCACAGCAGCAACAGGCTGACGACAGTCAGCAGAATATTGGTCGGTGAGTTCAGCAGCCGCGCCTGCACAAGGCCCATGACGCCCGTACTGCGCACCGGCGCGGCGCGCTCCGCGATCAGCTCTCTGGCAACGAAGCTGGTGTCGCTCATGCGCCCATGCTCCGCGAGATCCGCCAGCCATAGACGCTCATGAGCGCGCTCGTGACCAGCGAAATCACGAGATAGACCGCCATGGTGATGGCGATGATCTCGATGGCCTGCCCGGTCTGGCTCATGGTCGTCCCGGCAAAGACCGAGACCAGATCGGGATAACCGATGGCAACAGCCAGCGACGAGTTCTTGGTGAGATTGAGATACTGGTTGGTGAGTGGCGGCAGGATCACGCGCATCGCCTGTGGCACCACGATCAGTCGCAGCGTTGCACCCCGGCTAAGTCCAAGCGATGCGCCCGCTTCGGTCTGTCCCTTATGCACCGACTGGACGCCCGCGCGCACGATCTCGGCGATGAAGGCGGCGGTGTAGGTCGAGAGCGCCAGTGTCAGCGCGACGAACTCCGGCAGCACACGCAGGCCGCCCGAAAAATTAAAACCTCTCAATACCGGATACTCGAATGTCACGGGCTTGCCGAGCACGAGCACCGTCAGCAACGGCAAGCCGATCAGCAAGCCCAAGGTGATCGGCCAGACGGCTATTACACGCCCCTTGGCGAACAGCTGCTGTCGCGCATAAACGCGCAACACCATCGCGGCGATGATCGCAACGATCACAGCGACCGCAACCGCCGTGAAAGCCTCCGTCCCGATCGGCTTCGGCAATCCAAAGCCGCGATTGCTGAGAAAGAAACTGTCCAGCAGCGAGATACTCTGTCGCGGCTGCGGCAACGTGGCGAGCACGGCAAGATACCAGAACAGGATCTGGAACAGCAGCGGCAGGTTACGGATCAGTTCGACATAACCGCCTGCGATCCGCGCCAGCAGCCAGTTCGGCGACATCCGGCCGAGCCCGACGATGAAGCCGATGATGGTCGCAAAGAATATGCCAATCAGCGACACGACCAGCGTGTTCACGAGGCCGACAAAGAACACCTGCAGATAGGTGTCGGATTCCGAATACGGGATCAGCGCCTGACTGACCGCAAAGCCCGCGGTGTTTGACAGGAATCCGAAGCCGGATGCGATCTTCTGCGCGGCCAGATTGCTGCGCGCATTCTCGACGATCTCATAGCCTATCCAGACCAGCGCCGCGACGAACACGACCTGGAGCACAAAGCCACTCCAGCCCGCCTGCCCGCCCAGCACGCGCCGCAATTTTGCAGCGAGTTGCAGCGGCGGTTTTCTGGCTTCGGTCGATGTCGCCACGGGCGATGATGCGCTCAGCGGATCGGCGGCGCGTATTGGATTCCGCCCTTGTTCCAGAGCTGGTTCAGTCCGCGCGAGATCCCGAGCTTGGAGCCTGCGCCGACATTGCGGTCGAACACCTCGCCGTAATTGCCGGTCGCCTTGATGATGCGCGCGAACCAGTCCTTGGTGAGGCCCAGTGTTTCACCGAGATTGCCGTCGGTGCCGAAGATGCGCTTCAGCTCAGGCTTGTCGGATTTCGCCTGGTCATCAACGTTCTTCTGGGTAATCCCGAGCTCTTCGGCATTGACCATCGCGAACAGCGTCCAGCGCACCACATCGAGCCACTGATCATCGCCATGACGCACCAATGGGCCAAGCGGCTCCTTGGAAATCACCTCAGGGAGCACGGCATGATCTGCAGGCACTGTGAGCTTTAGGCGTTCTGCATAAAGTTGCGAGAGATCAGCCGTGAAGACGTCGCAGCGGCCCGACTCATAGGCTTTGATAGTCTCGTCGGCGGTCGAGAACGCGATCACTTCATACTTCATGTTGTTGCCCTTGAAATAGTCGGCAACATTCTGCTCGTTGGTGGTGCCGGTCTGTAGGCAGATCGAGGCGCTGTTCAGCTCGAGCGCCGAGTTCACCTTGAGCGCCTTGCGGACCAGAAAACCCTGGCCGTCATAGTAGTTGATACCGGCGAAGTTCACGCCAAGCGACGTATCGCGCGACAGGGTCCAGGTCGTATTGCGCGACAGCACGTCGATCTCGCCGGACTGCAAGGCAGTAAAGCGATCCTTCGCCGAGAGCGGCACATATTTCACCTTGGTAGCATCGTTGAAGATCGCCGCCGCGATGCCGCGGCACAGGTCGACGTCGAAGCCCACCCAGTTGCCCTTGTCATCCGGCGCCGAGAAACCCGGCAAGCCCTGGGTAACGCCGCAGGACAGCATGCCGCGGTCCTTCACGGTCTTGAGCGTCTGCGCAGATGCGCCTTGCGCGGTCAGACTGGCGGCAAGAGCGAGAGAGAACATCAAGGTTGCGCGTTTCATGTAAGGCCTCTTTGGGGACGTCAGGACGCTCGGTCGACGCAAAGAATTGAATGACGAGCCTACGGATCAGTTCCATAGCCGTGAATGGCCCGACCGGAAAGGCGAACGACAGCAGAGACGATCTAAAAAGACCGCACGAATCAGCAGGAAATCGCAGATTTCGCGGCAGGCCCCCCAACGTGCCGCGGGGGATCGCGAGGTCCGCAACAGAGAACGATCAGCCAGCCGGGTCAAGGGGTTGACGGCCATCCGCCGTGTCCTCTTAGTGACGGAACCAGCCATTCGGCAACCCAGATGCCAATGGCCTTGCAACACCTGCAGACCGGCGGCCCCATTATGACAGCTTCGAACGATAATCACGGCACCACCTCGCTCGACACGGACACCGTGATCGTCACCGCCGGCCGCGACACCAAATCGCAGCGGGGCTTCGTCAATCCACCGGTCGTGCGTGGCTCCACGGTGCTGTATCCGACCGCCGACGACCTCCACGCGCATCGCGGCGAGTTTCAGTATGGCCGCCACGGCACGCCGACCACCAAGGCATTGCAGGAAGCGCTGATGGCACTGGAAGGCCCGAAATGTGCCGGCGTGGGGCTCGTGCCATCGGGCCTCGCCGCGATCTCGACCGCCCTGCTCTCGGTGCTCAAGGCCGGCGATCATCTCCTCGTCAGCGACAGCGCCTATCGGCCGACACGCAATTTCTGCAACGGCATGCTGGCACGCTACGGCATCGAGACCACCTATTTCGATCCGCTGATCGGCGCCGGCATTGAAGCGCTGTTCAAATCGAATACCCGCGCCGTCCTGGTCGAAGCGCCGGGCTCACAATCCTTCGAAATGCCGGATGTGCCTCTCATTGCCGGCATCGCGCATGCGCGCGGCGCGCTGGTGCTCGACGACAACACCTGGGCCACGCCGCTGTATCATCGCTCGCTCGAACAAGGCGTCGATATCAGCATCCAAGCGGCGACCAAATATATCGGAGGTCACTCCGACATCATGTTCGGCACCATCTCCGCCAATGACGCAGCCTGGCCGCTGATCAGCGAAGGCATCAGGCTGCTCGGGACATGCGCCGGCCCGGACGACGTCTTCCTCGCGCTGCGCGGGCTACGCACAATGTCCGTCCGGCTCGCGCATCATCAGCGCTCGGCGCTGGAGATGGCCCGGTGGCTGGAGACCCGCCCCGAAGTGCTGAAGGTGCTGCATCCCGCTTTGCCCAGCCATCCCGGCCACGCCATCTGGAAGCGCGACTTTACAGGCGCATCCGGCCTGTTCAGCATCATCCTGAAGCCGTCTTCGCAAAAAGCCGTCGATGCCCTGCTCGATACCGTCAAGCTGTTCGGCATGGGCTACTCCTGGGGTGGCTTCGAGAGTCTCGTCATCCCGTTCGACTGCTCGGATTATCGGAGCGCGACGACATGGGCACCCGGCGGTCCGGCCCTGCGGTTTCATATCGGGCTGGAAAGTGTCGATGATCTGAAGGCCGATCTGGAGCGAGGCCTGGCGGCGTTCAATGCGGCGCTTTGATCGGTGAGGACGCCAGACGAAGACGCTCAGCTATCGAGCGTCTTCGATCCGCTGCCGCGGTTCTTGATGATCAGCATGATGTTGCGGACATAGATCACCGTGGCGAAGGCCTGGCCGAGGATGATCACCGGCTCTCGCTTGGCTATGCCGTAGATCAGCGTCATGAACCCGCCGGCCATGGAGAAGAACCAGAAGGCCATCGGCACCACGCTCTGTCCGGCGCGTTCGCTGGAAATCCATTGCACGAGAAAACGCGCGGTAAACAGCAGCTGCGCTATCAGGCCAAAGGCGAGCCAGAAATCGAACTTCGCGACGAAGACGTCGTAGATATAATCGCCAAGCGCCTGACCATATTGAATCAGCATTTATTTGAACTCGGTTGCGACCGGCGTCGTACGCTTGCGGCGGATCAACCACCAGACGCCGGCGAGATCCATGATGCCGATCCAGAGCCGATCGAAAAATCCGTAATTGGACACACCGGAATGGCGCGGCCGATCGGTGACATCGACATAGGCTATGTCGAAGCCCTCACGGCGCACCAGCGCCGGAAGGAAACGATGCAGACCATCGAAATAAGGCATCGACAAGAACACATCACGGCGGAACGCCTTCAGACCGCAGCCGGTATCACGGGTACCGTCCTTGAGGATCGCATTGCGTACGGCATTGGCGATCTTCGATTGGGCTTTCTTGAAGCCGGTATCCTTGCGGCCAACGCGCTGCCCGGCGGCGAGACCAACACGGCCGCCGCCATCCTGAATGGCCAAAATCAGGTTGGGCAGGAATGCCGGATTGTTCTGGCCATCGCCGTCCAGCGTGGCCACGATGGCGCCGCGGGCGTTGCGCACGCCGGTTCGCACGGCGGCCGACTGGCCCGATGACGCAGCGTGGTCGATGCGACGCAGGTTGGCGCGCGTTTGCATCAACTCGGCGAGCCGTGCTGGCGTCGCGTCGGTGGAGCCGTCATTGACGTAGATGATCTCATAGGGCCAGCGGCCGTCGAGCGCGGCGGTGATCTCGGCGATCAAAGGCGCGACATTGTCCTGCTCGTTGCGCACGGGCACGACAATGGAGACGTCGACGGGGGCAGCTTCGGGAGCGGACAAATCGGAGCTCATGGTTGGAGGGCGGTCCTGCGGGAACTTGTCGCAGCCAGCCCGGCGAAGACCGCTTATTATGGGGCCGCGGTCCCGCGGGCAACCCTTTTGAGATGGCCTGCGGACGGCCCTGGCAGCGGGTCGATCGTGCCGTCCTGGTGAATGGTGAACGCCAGATGTCGGGCCGCAAACCAGTATCGCACCGTCATGGCGCCAATCCAGCCGACCAGCCCGCCGCCGACCACGTCACTGGCGTGATGCGCCAGCAGGACGAGACGGCTAGCGCAGATCGCGACTGCGTAGACGATCATCACCGTGCGCAGCCGCGGCCAAAGCGCGGCGACCGCGAAAGCCAATGCGAAACTGGTGGTCGCATGACCCGACGGGAAACTGGCATAGGCCGGCGT
Source organism: Tardiphaga sp. 42S5 (assembly GCF_034044155.1). Classification (NCBI taxonomy): domain Bacteria; kingdom Pseudomonadati; phylum Pseudomonadota; class Alphaproteobacteria; order Hyphomicrobiales; family Nitrobacteraceae; genus Tardiphaga; species Tardiphaga sp. 42S5. Next base: position 4,079,075 of record NZ_CP139027.1, read on the forward strand.
CCAGGCGAAATGCGAAAAGTGAAAGGGGTCTGCCGCGCCACTGACGAAAGGTCGGCCACGGCCGAGCATGCCTTTGATGATTTCAGCTACGAAGACCGACAGCGCGACCGACAGGAAGATGTACTGAATGCGCGTGCCGAAGCTGACAAGTACGGCGCGCGACGTGCCGTGCCGCAGCGGCGCCAGCAGGGCCAGAACGATCATAAACGCGAACAACGCCAGCAGGACATATTCGTCCTTGCCGAAGTCAGTGAAGATACGCAGCGGCCACAGGCCAGCCGTGCCCCGCGCCGGCATCAGTCCGATCTCGGTGGCATCAACGATGAACATCAGTGCGATGATGATCACGGCTGTCACGGCGCCAAGCGCCAGCGAACGGCGCGCCCAATAACGAGCAGCTTCGGCTCGCCGCGAATGCGACGGTGCGCGAACGAGCTGTGCGAATGACTGCCAGACCAGCGCAACGAGTTGCGACAGATAGGTCTGTGGCTGCGATTTGTCCGGGGCTACCATTACTCGGTCCCTTCGGAGCGATAGATCGCCACCGAAATCGCTTTGCCCTGCGAGAAGTTATAGCCGTCGATGCGGGTTGCCATGTTGTAGCGCAGGCCGATGGCCTCAGCGCGCATCGCGAACTGGCGTTCTGAACGCAGTTCGACAAGCGCGAAGCGACAGCTGCCCTGCCGGAGGAAATCCGCCGCGCCGGCACCATCAGTGAGTTGTGTGGATGTGCCGGTCATGAACACCAGGCTCGGCTCGTGATATCCCGCTGCCGCAGCCTTGGGACCGACGCAGACCACGTTACGCAGCGCACGTGCGATCTGCACGCTTGGAAACAGCGGTCGGAGCGACGGCAGCAGCACGCCGTAAAAGGCGGCGCTCATGAACAGTGAGGCCACAACCGCATTCAGCAACGAGCGTTCTGCGCGGGCGTTATCATACAGCCACCAGGCAAACAGGCCGAACACCAGTGCTGCGGCGGCAAATGGCCAGGCCAGAAACACCGGGTGGCGGACGATCGCGACGGCACCGATCTCGGCGACCACAGCGGTTAGCGCCGGGATCGCGAACCACCAAGCCGCGCCGCGCGCCAGCCAATTGCGCGCCAGCACCTGGCGCTCGAGCGCACCGATGACGAGAATAGCGATCGCCGGATAGAGCGGCAGCACGTAGTGCGGCAGCTTGGTCATCACGACTTCGAATACGATCCAGGACGGGATCAGCCAGGCCAGCAGATATTGTGCGCCGGGCTCGCGTCGCGCGCGCCAGATCGCCGGCGTGGCCATCCCGGCCAGCGGTGCCCCGGGCCAGAAGGTGATCCAGAACAGCAGGAAATACATGCCCGGAGGCGCGCCGTGGGATTCCTGCGCTGCCAGTTTGCTCAGCATGTCGCCGCCGAGCGAATTGGAGAAGAACGCTTGCCCCGACTTCAGGAAGATCGCGACGAACCACGGCAGTACCAGCAACAACATCCAGACGACGCCAACCAGCGGCCGTAATCGCCACAGCCACGCGGCCGAGCGATCCATGATCGCCAGTGCAATGATCGTCAGCCCGACGAACATCAGGATCAGCGGTCCCTTGACGAGTATGCTGACCGCCATGGCCGTCCAGAACACCGCCGGCTCCTGCCAGCGGGCCTTGTCGGCCTCCTCGCCGCGCTGCCACGCCAGGTAAATCCGCGCCATCGCGCCCATCACGGCGACGACCGTCAGCAACAGCATGGCGTCGGTCTTGGCGAGCCGGGCCTCGACGTTGAGCAACACCGAACTGCACATGATCAACGCAGCCAACACGGCGCCGCGCCGCGTCAGGAAGGCCAGCGCGGTCCAGTAGGTCAGCAGCACTGCACCAATGGCGCCGATCAGCGACGGCACCCGATAGAGCCAGATGCGAACTTCAGCATTCTGCAGGCCGAGCGCGTCGGCGGTCTCGACCACGGCCGCCTGCATCCAGTAGATGCCGACCGGCTTCTTGTAGCGGACCTCGTCCTGGAACCGGATGTCGACGAAATCGCCGGTCTCGACCATCTGCTTGGTCGCCTGGGCGAAGCGGGCTTCGTCGCGGTCGATCGGCGGGATGGTGAAGAAGCCCGGCAGGAAGAACAGGAATCCGCAAATGGTCAGGAAAGCGGCCGCACGGGCATGGCCGGAGCTGACGAAATCAAGCACGCGCACCAGTCTGCTGCCTGGATCGACACGGGTTTTCGGCTCGCGCGGGGCGCCAAATCGGGGTCTTGGATAGGTCTCGGCCATGCCTGTCGCATACGCTGAAACCACCGACCGGACAACCAGTTAGCCCGTGCTTATTGGATTCTGACCACAACTGTGTCTGCGGTGCCCATGGCGTCCATGACCGTCAGCCGGACGAAACCCGGGCCAGGCGGGTCGATCAGCCGCTGACGCCGGCTGTCGAGTTCCCCGGCGGCCATGCCGTTGACCAGAACGGTCATGGGCAGCATCCCGCCGGCGACCTTGACCGGTATGGCCGAAAGCTGCCCCTCGCCGCCACTGGCATCGATCCGGGAACCGTTCAGCGGGAACTGGATGTGCAGGGCCTGATCGCTGCCGGTACGGATCAACTCGCCGACCGGGCGGAACCGACGCAGCGGCAGCGGCAATTTTGCATTACTGGCCATCAGCACGCCCTTGGGCGCCTTCGGCAACGAAGCCGGCAGCTTGCCGGTCCGGGCAAAGGCATCGAACAGGATCGGAGCCGCCGCCGTACGACCGACCAAGCCGGGCACCGGCGCGCCATCGGGCCGGCCGACCCAGACGCCGATGGTCATGCGTCCGTCGAAACCGACCGACCAGGCGTCGCGATAGCCGTAGCTGGTGCCGGTCTTGAAGGCGATCCGGTTATGCGCGGCATTCTCCGGCGGCGGCGTGCCGATCAAGACATTGCCGACCTGCCAGGCTGCGACCGGATCCATCAGTCGCAACGACTCGCGATCGCCGCCGCCATTGGCCTGCATGATCTCCCGCAGCGGCTTCGAACTGCCGAGCCGCGCCACGCCCGTATAGAGCTGAACGAGGTCCTGCAGCGTAATACCGACGCCGCCGAGGCCCATGGCCAGACCGGGCGCCTCGCCGGGCGGCAGCACCAGATTGCCACCCGCCTGCTTGAGCCGTGACGACAGCCGCGATGCGCCGACACGATCGAGCAGTGCGATAGCCGGGACGTTCAGCGAGAGCTGCAGCGCCTTGCGCACCGGCACGGTGCCCTGAAAGCTCATGTCGAAATTCTCCGGCGCGTAACTGCCGAAGCGCACCGGCCGATCCTCGATCAGGCTTTCCGGATGCACGAAGCCATCCTCGAAGGCGAGGCCGTAGATAAACGGCTTCAGCGTCGAACCGGGCGAGCGCACGGCGCGCGTCATGTCGACCTGCCCCGCACGACGATCATCGAAATAATCGGGCGATCCGACATGGGCGAGCACGTCGCCGCTCTCGTTATCGACAGCGATGAGGCCGATGGAGATATTGTTGCCCAGCGTCGCCGCGCGATCACGCGCGAGGCCTTCAAGCGCACGCTGGATACCCGCATCGAGCGCGAGCCTGATAATCGAGCGATCCTTGTGCAGTGATGTCGCCTGATCCGCCGAATGCGGCGCCAGGATCGGCATCGGCTTGCGCAGCTTTGGCACGCTGACGGATTTCGCCTGCATGGCATCGGCAGCCGACACCCTGCCCTCGCCGACCATACGTTCGAGCACGCGGTCGCGCGCCACGCGGGCATTGCCGGGACGGCGATCAAGCCGGCGGTGTTCCGGCGATTGCGGCAGCGCTACGAGCAATGCAGATTCCGCCAGCGACAGCCGTTTGGGCTCCTTGCCGAAATAGGCGATCGACGCGGCGCGAAGACCTTCGAGATTGCCGCCGAACGGCGCCAGCGCCAGATAGAGATCGAGGATCTGATCCTTGCTCATCTGCCGCTCGATCTGCAGCGCACGGACGGCTTGTCTGATCTTCGCCGATATCGAGCGTTGCTGCCGTGGTTCGATCAGCCGCGCAAGCTGCATCGTGATGGTCGAACCGCCCGACACGATCTCGCCGCGGGTGACGAGCTGCAGCGCGGCGCGGCCGAGCGCCAGCGGATCGACGCCATGATGGCTGTAGAAGCGCTTGTCCTCATAGCCGAGCAGTATGTTGAGATAACCGGGATCAACGGACGTCCTCGCGTCGACCGGAAGCCGCCAGCGTCCGTCGGTCATGGCATAGGCGCGCAGGAGCTTGCCGTTGCGATCGATAACGGTGGTGGAGATTTTGCGGGCCTGGTCGAGCGGCAAAGGGCCGAGGGAGGCCACCCACGCGGTGGTCGCTGCACCAGTCAGGACCACAACTACGGTGGCAGCGGCGACAGCCTTTCGGATAAGCCACCAGCCTCTCCTCACGTCGTGGCCGCGCTTGTCCCGGCCATCCACGTCTTGCCCACGATCCACACAAGAATACATGGATCCCCGGGACAAGCCCGGGGATGACGGAGTGTGTGGTGTGGACGTGCCCTCGCTCATTTCGCCTTCGCGACCTCGACACTGCCCGTCCCCGTCCGCCCGTAGCGCGACGGATTATACATGTCTTCCACATAGGCCTGCGGCAACACATACTTTCCGGGTGACACCGCGCGAACAATATAGGCGACCGTGAACACCGCCTTGTCGTCGCTCTTGCGGTCGATGGCCGCGGTGAAGCGGTCATCGCGGAATTCGGTGTTCTCGGGTTCTTCGCCATCCTCGATCCAGTCCAGCGTGCCGCTGTCACCCGACGACACCAGATGCGGATTGTCGATCTCGAAACCGGCCGGCAGATAGTCGGCCACCATGATGTGCCCGTATTCCGGCTTGGCCTCGGTGATCTTCAGCACCACGGCAAAGCGATCGTTCTGCTTGGCCTTGGTGACGTCGGCAGGCTTGCCGTCGAGCGTGAAGTAATTGCGCTCGATCTTGAAGCCGTTGGATGCCGCCGGCTCTGGCGTGATCGGCGAACCGGACACCGAGACGACCGCCTGCACCGGCGTATCGCCAGTGTTGGTGATCTTGATCGGTTGCCCGGACATCTCCGCCGCCTTGTAGCTGCGATAGAGGGCGGTCTTCACAGCCGAGCCGTTGACGTCGAGCGCCAGCGTGTTGGCTTCCTTGGCCAGCGCACGCGATGCCAGCACCAGCCACGCATTCTCCTGCGTTGAGGTGAACGGCGTCAGGCCGCGCGCGGCCTCGACACGCTGGACCGCCTGCGTCAGCGTTGCCCGCGGCGCATTGCCTTCGCTGGCCAGCGAGACCAGCGCGGCCGCGTCGCGGAGCGCTGAGCCGTAATCGACGCGGCCAAATTCGATGGCCGGCTTCGGAGCGAGGCTTTCGACGGCCGCCGCATAGACACGTTCTGCACGGGCACGGTCACCGACCAGCGCCAGCGCCGCCGCCAGCTGTGACTTGGCGATGGGCGTCGCCAGGTTCTTCAGCTTGGTGTCGGCGAGATAGCGCAGATCGCCGATTGGCGCAGTGCCGTTCTTGGCCAGCACGTAAAGCCCGTAAGCAAGATCGCGGCCGCCATCCTTCTCCGGTTCGTCAGCATTGACGACCGAATTGCGCACGCGGTCGAGCGCGGCACGGAACAGCACGTCCGGCACCACAAAACCTTTTTCGCGGGCGCGGGTCAGGAAGTCCGTGACATAAGCATCGAGCCAGGCATCGTCGCCGCCCGCCGACCACAGGCCGAACGAGCCGTTCGAGCCCTGACGCGCCAGCAGTCTGTCGATCGAGTCCTTGATGCGCTGATCGACACCGGTATCCATCGCCAGATGCGCGCCGGCCGCGAGATCGTTCACATAGAGGAGCGGCATTGCGCGGCTGGTGATCTGCTCGGAGCAGCCATAGGGATAGCGATCCAGTGCCTTCAGGATGGTCGCTGCATCAAGTGCTGTGGACAGGCTGACCGACAGCGAGACGCCGCCGGTGCCCGATACGAGATCGGAGAACATGTCCGATGTCAGCGTCAGGCTCTCGCCCTTCGCCAGCGTGCGGATCGAGCGCCGCGCCAAGACCTGCGTCGCCGCCTTGACGTCGAGCACATAGTGCCGAGCCAGTGTCAGCCCGTTCGGTCCCTTGATATCGACGTCGAACTGCGCCGTGCCTGCACCGGATGCATCGATGGCCAGCGCCATCGAGGTCCGCTGTTTGGCCGCGAGCTTGATCGTCGTCGCCGGATTGCCGGTCACCTTGACGGGGCCGGAGGTCTTTACAGCGATGGTATAGTCGCCGGGGGCGCCTTCGACATTGTCGAGGTCAAAGCTCATGGTGCCCTTGTCGCCGGACAGCAGGAACCGCGGCAGCGTCGCAGTGAGCACCACGGGATCGCGCACCGTGACGTCCACAGTGGCGCGGCCGAGTTTAGTCGCGGTCCAGGCCACGGCCATCACGCGGGCAGTGCCGGCGAATTCGGGAATCTCGAACTCGATCTGCGCAGTGCCGTCGGCGGCCACGGTGACGATGCCGGAATACAACGCCATCGGCTTCTGGGTCGGCGGCGAGCCCTCGATCTGAGCGCCGGCACTATCGCCACCAGTGCGCAACTGGCCGCGGGTGCCCTGCATGCCGTCGATCAACTGCCCGTAGATGTCGCGAATTTCCGACGTCATGCGGCGCTGGCCGAGATAATAGTCATCGGGCGCCGGCGGCTTGTAATTGGTCAGGTTGAGAATACCGACATCGACGGCGGCAACGACGATCTTGGCGTCCTCACCGGGGTTGAGCCCGCCGAGTTTCACCGGCAGCTTCAGCGTCGAGCTCGGGCGGATCAGCGCGGGCGGCGACAGTGCAACGTCGAGCGTGCGTGCTTTTTTGTCGATACCGAACCACTTCAGGCCGATGGCACGGCCCGGCATCCGCTTCGCGGCGGTGTCCATCGGCCGGCGCAGCGTGGCCACCACATAGGCGCCCGTGCCCCAATCCTTGCCGACTGGGATCTTGATCTGCGACTGGCCTTCCTTGACGGCGATGCTCTGGGTCGTCAGCAGGCGGTCGCCGAGCACATTGATTGTCAGAAGGCCGGCTGTGCGGGCATTGACCGAAACGATCATGGTGTCGCCCGACAGATATTCCGGCTTGTCGATGGAGGTCTCCAGCAGGTCCGGCGTATCGGCGCTGCCGTCGGAATACCAGCCGACATCGAACTGCACCGAGGTGATCGGGCCGTCGGCTTCATTCGATTTCACGTCGAGCCGATAGCGGCCGGGCTGCGGCTGCAGCGAGATACGGGCCGGAGCATTGGCGGCAACGGTGAGATCGCCATCGGCAACGCGCTTGGTCGATTTGACCGGTTCATAGTCCCAGGACGAATTCTGCCGATACCACTGGTAGCGGGATTCCATCTTGAGCAATTCATAACGCAGGCCGCTGCGCGCCAGCGAGGTTCCCTCCGGCGACACGACCACGACGTCGAAAGCGGCGCTGTCCCCCTCGGCCACGTTCTTGTCCTTGAACAGCGGCTTCACGCCGATCATCGGCGCGCTGGGCGCAACCGGCAGTACGAACTTGCGCTCGACGGCACGGCCGCCGGCTTCGGTCATGCGGATGAAGATCTGCGCCTCCTGCGGCCGCGTCGAGGACGGCGGCTTGGCGAGGCTGACCGGGAACGTCGCGACACCATTGGCATCGGCCTCCGGCAGGCCTTCGATCGGCGTCCGCTCATTGCTGGCGCTTTCCTCGTCGGTAACGCCGAACTGGTAACCAGCGAATCCTGAGCGGTTCGCGGCAGGGCTGACAAGCAGATCGCCTTCTAGCTGCAGGCCCGACGCGGGCGCGCCATAGAGGAAACGACCATCGACTTTAAGTTCTACAGGAGCATCAGCTTTGATTAGCTTATCCTTGGAAGATATATCGAATTCAATCCGATCCGGGACGTAATCCTCGACCATGAAAGTGGTCTCGCCGACCGACGGCGCCTTCGGATCGGTGAAGGCACGAACGCGCCAGGTGCCCGTTGGAACCGCCGAATTCAGTGGCAGCGTCAGGCTGCGACCGCCTGCGCCCTGGTCAGGCAGGACGGCGCGGCGGAACTCGACGCCATCGGGGCGCTCGACCACGAGAGTCATTGGGCCCGAGGTCACGGCATTGCCCTGCCCGTCGCGCAACAGCGCGGTGAGATAGACCGTCTCGCCGGAGCGATAAACGCCGCGCTCGGCATAGACGAAGGCATCGGCACCGGCAGGAACCGCGCGGCCGGAGACGCCACGATCACTGAGATCGAAGGCGTTCGATTTGAGACTCAGGAACGCATAGTCGTTCTTGTCTGATGTCACCGTCAGTAGTGCCGGCGACAGACCGCCCTCGCCCTTGGCGAGCCCCGCCTCGAACAGCACATGGCCGGAGTCGTCGGTCTTCCTGGTCGCAAGAATCTCGTTGTTGCGCGCGACCAACCGGACGTCGGCCTTGGCCATCGGATCGGTCGAAGCGAGCGAATTGACGAACACGTGGATGCCGTCATTGCCCGAGAAAGCCGTGAGACCAAGATCCGACACGATGAACCACTGGGTCGCCAGCGAGCCGTCGTCATCGCCACCGCCCGAGCCCGGCCCCTTGGCCGCCGCGGTCATCACATAGACGCCTGGCTGCAGCTCGCCGATGGCCTGATCGACGGGGAATGCCGTGGTGACGTCGGCATTGAGCGTCGACGCCGTGGCCAGCTCGCCGGTCCAGACCTTCATCCCGCGCTCGTCGCCGAGGCTCTCGAGCTGGTACTTGCTCAGTGCCGTCTGGAAGTCGCTGCCGATGACGGTGTTGATCAGATTGCGGTCGCCGATCCGGAACACATTGACGGTGACCGACTGGGTATTGACCGAGACCACGGGGATGCCCTGCTGGCCAGTGCGCGGCAGCACATAGGCGCGGCCGGTGAAACGCACGAACGGCTTGCGGTCGCGCACATAGATGTTGAACTCGGCCGATTTCGGCAGGCTCTCCTTCACCGTCGATGGCAGACCGGCACGCAGGTTGATATTGTAGCGCTCGCCATGCTTGAGGCCCTCGACGCAGAGCTGCTTCTCCTCGGAGGTCAGGGCCGGCTTGTCGCTGCCGGCGAGCGCTAGGAACGGCGCGAAATCGACCCGCTTGGCGAGTTCTTCCGAGAACTGGAAACAGGCCCGTGGCGAGGCGGAATCCGAGTCCACGGTGTAATCGAGCAACCGGAAGCCGTGATCGTCGCGCAGCTTCTCGTATTGGCCGCGGACGTCGGCGACCTCGCGCATCTCGAGCGACAGGCGCAGCGCGTCCAGCGCCGGGCGCCACAGCTTGCGTTCTTCCATGGCCCGGCCGAGCACGGCCAGCGCCTCGGCCTCCTCGCCGGCATTGCCGGCGCGCTGATAGGCGATATAGGCGGCGGTCGCGGCGCGCTCGCGCAGGAAGGTGGTTTCGGACGAGGTTGCCGGGCGGATCTGGAAGATCGTCTTGGCGAGCCGCAGCCAGTTGGCGCTGTCATCCGGCGCAATCGCCACGATCTGGCCCAGCGTCTGCAGACCGGCCCGGAAATCCGAGCGTTTGAAGGCCGCGTCCGCGTCGGTGCGCAAAGTTGCCGCGCTCTTGGCGACAGGCCCTGCCTCACTCTTGATCTGCGCCTCGAGCTTGATCGCGGAATCCGCCAGCTCGTCCCGTCGGAAAGCCTTGTCGGCCGCGTGAGCCGAGACGAGGCCGAACGCCAGTGTGGCGCAGACAGTGACGGCGCGAACCAGACCAATCATGGACAACTCCCCTGCACGGACGAATGCCGCCTGGATTCAAATGTGCGTAAAAACGGTGACGGACTCATGGCCAGCTTGTTCGCGAGTCTCTCGACCGGCGCAACGCGAGACACGACGATTGCTGGCAACATCATGTGACGAACCCGGGTAACTCAAATCGCAGCCCCACGCGCAAGCCGCGGGCATCATGGCGGCGGACCCTGTCGAAAGCAAAGCCACGTCACCGCCGATTGGTCGCGCCTGTGTAGGAAACGGTTCGAGCACGCGCCCACGATTTTGGTGACAGTTTTACAACGGGTCATACGCGCATGAACGGCCGGCCCGGCCCGTGATCGCCCCCTACGCGTTTTAATCAAACGCGACACGTTAAGACTAAAAGCAGCCTGTTGGGGACGACGCGAGATCACGGGTACCCAAGTCTTCCAGCTGCGGTCAGATGGGTGTGCCTTGCGGCACCGGATGATCACGGCGATCGCCCGCCCGCTCGGTCGTTCTGGGCGCATCGCATCATGATCGAACTTCTTTTGGCGACAAGTTCACTGGCGGGCCTCGCCGTCGGACTCGTCGGCCCCGTATGGGTCATTGTCGTGACGACCGTGCTGGTCGCTGTCCTGTCCGCCGCCGTGACATGGGGCCAGGGATTTCCGGCGCTGGGCGGTGTGGCGGTCACGACGGGATGTCTGATCGCGTGCCAGATCTCCTATATGGCCGGCCGTTTCGTAACCAGGCAATACGGCTTCCCGGAGCAGCTATTTGAGGATGACGTCGACGGCGAGCCAGGCGATCCCGGCCAGCGCGGCATCTCCGATGACAATGGCAAGGACGGCAAGCCACCATCGCGGCCCCCGCCGTCGAAGCCTTAGGGCGCGCCAGTCCGGCAACAGCGACGCCACGCGACAATCCCCGAACGGGACAGGAATCGAAGCGACGTCAGAGGCACAGACGGACGTTCGGTTTTGGGACGAAAAGCGGATCAAGTCGGCACACTTTCTGGCTGAAATCGCGGGTTCACCGCTCAATCAGCAAGAGAAAGGCCAGCTCACCAACCGCCCAAACGCTTGAAAACCGTGTCCGAATCCGGCCAATTCACCCGGTCTGTCCAAGCCATACCGACGATGATATGACGACGCGCCGGTCCCATAGCTCAACTGGATAGAGTAACGGATTTCTACTCCGTGGGTTGCAGGTTCGAATCCTGCTGGGATCGCCATCCTCGCGCAGGCTGGCGACGCGCGCTGACGGTCAAGCCAGTCGCAAAACACCTCTATTCGGCCCCATAGCGCCGTCGTCAGAAAGAGTGTCCAGCACGACGCGCCGGATGCCTGCAAAGCCGTGCGGCTCGCGATGGGCCACCATCACGAGTGTGGCGTCCGGCAATTCGCTGCGCAGCAGCGCCATGACGATGCGTTCGGATTCCGCATCCAGCGCACTCGTCGCCTCGTCGGCAAAGATCCAGTCAGGCTTGCTGACCATCAGGCGCACCAGCGCCAGACGCTGCTGCTCCCCGACCGACAGGCCACTGGCACGGTGGTCCCCGGCGTCGAGACGCGGACCGAGGCCGACCCCGCGCAGCAGCCGCTCCACGGTCTCACGCGGCACGCTGCCAGGATCGGCGGGATAGACCGCGGCATCCATCAGGGAACACAGCGGCATGTAGACCTGCTGTGGCATGAAGGCGAGCTTGCCCGACGGCAACGTCACCAGTCCTTCCGCATGCGGCCACAGCCCGGCCAGCGCCTTGATCAGCGTACTCTTGCCAAGACCTGAGGCGCCGCTGAGCCAGACAGTCTCCCCGCGCGCGACCGAGAGGTTCGGGAGTTCAACCAGCATACGGCCGTCCGGGGCGCGGATACCGAGACCGCGGATCTGCAAGCTGCTGTCGCCGGATCGCTCGCGGCGCAGCGCATGTGGCTCCGGCGCTGCGCCGTCCATGGCATCCATGAAGCCCTGCAGACGCCGCGTCGTCGCCACAAGGTCGGAGATAAACTTATAACTGAAGATGAACCAGGACAGCGTCGTGACGACGTTGGTAAAGGCGGCAGCGAGTTGGGTCAGTCCTCCCAACGTGATCTTGCCAGCCAGAAAGGCCGGCAATGCCAGAAACGTTGGAATCCGCAGCACACTCTGGAAATAAGGCCGCGTAAACAGGCCGTAGATGAACTCGCGACGGATCACCTGATGCCAGACACTCACCACGTCGTTGAACCTGTCGGCGAGCATGCGTCGCTCCGCCGTCTCGCCGTCTGAGAGTGCAATGGCCGATGCATTCTCGCGCATATGGACGAGCGCAAACCGAAAATCGGCCTCTCGCCGCTGCTCATTCATCAACAAACCAGGCAGTTGCCGCCCGAGAACATGGGTCAATGTGGTCGCCAGTGCCACGTAGATCGGAGCGGCCCAGACCATGTAGCGCGGGATTTCGATCCCGACGCCCCATAGCGAGAACTGCAGCGCAAAGGTCGACAACTGCCAGAGCAGCATGACGTAGGACACGAGCCCGATCAGGCTCATCATGAAATCCAGGACACCGGCACGGATATCGTCCTTGCTGCCCAGGATCGCCTCGGCGAACATATTGCAATCTTCGGCAATGCGCTGATCCGGATTATCGACCTTGGCATGACCGCCAAGGCTTGGATGCAGAAACCAATGCGCCTTGTTGGTCGTCCAACGCTCCAGCAGCGTGTCGGACAGCCTTTGCCGCCAGCGAAACTGCAGCCTCCGCTTGCAGTATTTGGCGATGAGATAGAGGCTGGCAGAAATTCCGACGAGAACGGCGAACACGCCGATCTGGGTGATCGCAGCCTGCCCATCTATCTTCTGCAGCGCATTGAAGAAGTCGGCGCTCCACTGCACCTGCCGCAACGTGACTTGAATGATCGCAAGCTGGCAGGCGACGATGACGACCAGCAACATCAGGCTGAAGCCACTCCCCGGCCCGGTCGCCGCGATCCAGACGAACCGCCAGATCTGATGGATGATTGCGCGCATGATGATGGCCTGTCGTTATCTCTGTTCAACAGCAGAAGCCGGAGCCGAACTAGTGCCCGGCTCCGGCTGATTTCATGTGCCCGACGCGATCAGAACGCGTAGCTGGCGCCGACTTTAAAAGTCCGCCCTGGTGCGGTCCGCAGTTCGATCGGATTGGCCATCGCCACGGCAGCGGTTGCCGTGTTGGTATAAGTGGTCGTTCCCGCAAGCGAAGGGAAATAACGGGCGTCGCCGATATTCAGCACCGATGCGCGCAGCGTCAGGCCTGGTGCGATCTGCGGCTTGTAACCAACGATCGCATCGAACACGATGTAGCTGTCGGGCCGGTAGTAGGTCGGATCGCTGCGTGACAACGCACCGGCGGACCAGGTCGAGATCAGCTGTGCATCGAAGCCGTTCGGCCGATCATTATAGCGCACACCCATCACGCCGGAGAACGGCGTGGTACCATCGAACGCAGTTTCTGCGCTGGTGGCAGTCGCCTTCTGTGTGCCTTGGGTATAGGCTACCGAGAGGTTCGCACTCCAGTAGTCGGTGAAGTGATATTCGGTGGCGAATTCGAAGCCCAGCAGATTCACCTTCGAAAGGTTGGCATAGGTCAGGTCGAACAGGCCGGGGAAGTTGGTGCTCGGCGTATTGACGAAATTCTGGATGAAATCCGTGTAGTCCGACTTGAACACCGTGGCCGTGAAATAGCCCTGCGTGAACTGGCCGCGCAGACCGATCTCGTAACTCTTGACCTCTTCGGGACGCAAACCGGGATTCGGAACCAGATCCATATTGGTGCCGGCACCACCAGGCAGCGACGTATACAACTGCTGCGACGTCGGCATCTTGAAACCCTCGGCATAGCGACCGACCAGCGAGAAGTTCTCATCCAGCTTGAACACTGAGCCGAACTGCTTCACCAGCTTTTCACTCTGGACGTCGCGTGGTTCCTTACCCGCCACCGCGCGATAGAACGGATTTGGCCGCGGATCGAGCTCGTAAGTGGCGTAACGGACGCCGGGTGTCAGGATCCAGCGATTGTTGAGCAGCGATATTTCGTCCTGGATGAAGCCATCGACGCGGGTTGTGGTCGCATCGGCGAAATTGAAGCCTCCGGCGTTCGCAACGGTAGTTATGTTGGTGGTCAGGTTCGTTGTCGTGTCACGTCGTTGGTAATCGGTCTCGGCAACGCTGGCATAGACGCCATAAGTGAAAGCGTGACGCGCCCATGGCGTGTTGAAGGACGAATTGAACTGGATATCGCCCTCGGTGAACTGTTCCTTGTAGTCCAACAGGAAGTCCAGCCGATCTAGCTGGCCGTTGGCGAGACGGCGCTGGCGAACGCCAGTGAAGTCGCGCTCCTGATCCGAATGCGAGACCTGCCATTTGATCTGGTCGATCCAACCTGCGTTCGGGGTGTACTTGTGCGCGAGCGTATAGCGCTCGCGGCTCTGGATCTGGTTTCGGATGTAACTCAGATTGGTGATGCCGGTCGACTGCAGCCCGAGATCCAACCGTTGATCGACGGTGGCACTCTTCCTAAGGAAATCTGCCGTAAACTTCACTTCGTTCTGATTGTCGGGTGTCCAGACCAGTTTGTTGAGCACGCTCACATCATCGCCATCCAGCGGGTTCAGCTGATTACAGCGAATAGCTGCCGCCGGACGTGGACATCCATAGATGCCGCCGTCGGCGCGTGCCTTGGACAGCGTGCCCTCGCTATAGCTGCGCTGCGAGGCGCTGATCATGGCAGCGAAGTCGCCGAAACGAAACGCGGTCGTGCCCGTCTTCACCCAGCTCTTGTCGTATGAATCGTAATTCGTATCGAGCTGACCACCAAAATTGCGGCCCTTCAGGTAGTCCTCGGGGTCCTTGGTGACGAAGGCCACCACGCCGCCCAGCGCGTCCGCGCCCCACATCACGCCGGCCGGACCGCGCATGATTTCTACGGCCTTCAAGTTCGACATATCGATGAAGTCGCGGTTACCGTCGACAATGCTCTCGATGACACGCGTGCCGTCAACGAGCATTTGAACGCGGTTGTTCGAGACGCCACGGATCGTGAAGCCGGCGAGATTGCCGAATGGATCGGTTGATGAGGTCACTTTGGCGACCGAAATGCCTGGCTCGTAATGAACCAGGTCCTGCACGTCGCGGACCATGCGATCGTCGAGCTCCTTGCGTCCGATCACCGTGACGTTCTGAGCCAGGTTCAAGACGTTCCGTGCGTTACGATCGGCATAGACGCTGATCGGATCGAGCGACACACCGTAGCTGGCAGCAATCCGATCCGCGGCTTCCTGACGCTTCTTCTCGTCGGCGGTCTGGCCATGAGCTGCGCCCATGAGCACGATGGGAAGTGCAAGTGCGAGCATGGTCGTGCTGCGCGCGGCGGTCGCCCTTCGGCGGATAGTCCCGGTCATAGTGTCCCTAGCATTTTCATGTACTCGCTGAGGACCGTTTCGTTTCTTAATGTATTCGAGTCAATTATATCGCCTCAATAAAGTCCTAAAATCGCCTCCTCGAAGAAAGAATACATTTAAGAACATCGATATTACTTTTAATTATTGTAATTCTACTTTCGCCTCTGCTGCTACTCTGGCCTTGTGCTCTTCAATGGCCTTCAGCATTTTCGCCGGCATCGGCGCTTCGGGATCCGGTTCATCGAGCCGGAAGACTGCGTCGGAAATTCCTGATGCATGTGAGACGTCGATTTGTGCGGACGTCGTCGGCAACAGCACACCCGTCGACGTCACACCGAGATCAGCGAGCTGATATGGCGTACCGTGGCCATATTCGAGATGGCCGCGCCCGATGATGCCGATCACCAGTGGCGGCTCCGGCTCCGGCTGCTGCAATGCCCGCGCAATGCTGCAGGCGAAGGCACGGTCCCAAGTCTGCTGCGCGCGAACGAAACGATCCGTTGCTGAAGATGGCGGCGCGGCAGCGCCGTCGGCGACGGGGCCACGACCGAGACCGAGATTGGCGAGATACTGCCGATAGGCAGGCGTTGCTTCCGCCGATGGCGTCAGGCCATCGCGCTCGTTTTCGGGGATAGCATCCCACCCTTCCTTACCGACGCGCGTCACCAGCGGGCGATGACAGTTTAGCGCCAGCATCTTCACGCGATGCTGCCGGCAGAAGTGAAACAGCGGCAGATAGAGCTGCGCGTCAAAGCCCCAAACGGTGCCCCACTCGACCTTGTCGAGAAACGCGTCCGTGCCGAGCTCTCCATCGACCCATTCGTCGAGCACGGCCTGTACGCGGCGCGGAAACATCTCGAAGCCGACGGCGATATTCGGGCGGAGAAAACGCAGCACCGTGGCGACGTGCAGTTGCCAG
This sequence comes from Tardiphaga sp. 42S5, assembly GCF_034044155.1. Classification (NCBI taxonomy): domain Bacteria; kingdom Pseudomonadati; phylum Pseudomonadota; class Alphaproteobacteria; order Hyphomicrobiales; family Nitrobacteraceae; genus Tardiphaga; species Tardiphaga sp. 42S5. Next base: position 4,095,125 of record NZ_CP139027.1, read on the forward strand.
CGATGGATTTCTGCAACCGTGTGAGTCTCGCCGAGAAGCACCACCTGCCGCGTTGCCATCTCGGCGAGCAGCGCGCGCTCGTCGAGATGCTCGCCACTGGTCGGATCGAGCCAGGTCGCGCGCGGGTGATCGCGCATCACGCAGCTCCGAATGCCGTGGCGGGACCCCGCAGGAACAGGCCGAGCGATTTGTCGCCGGGGCCGATCGCCACGAGTTCGACAGTACCGTCAGCGGCGACATCGCTTCGCTTCCACGCCGTGACGCCGCCGCCGCGCAAATGGAGATGGAAGTCCGATGTGATGATGTTGACGTAGCCCATGGCCGGATTGATCTCGGGAACGAGCCCGTGCCAGCGCTGCGTCACGCCCGGCCGACGCATCTCGATCGTGATCTCGGCTTCGGCCGCGCGCGCGGCCTTGAGCGGTTGCAGGCCAACATCATCCGCATCCAGTGTCGCAGGCGCAGACTCCAACGCCGGCTTCACCAGCGGTTCGATGGCAACGCCTTCGAAAGCCTTGAGTGCGGTATCGAACGGCTCGACGCCTTCGAGGCCCACTACGCTGAACACGATCTTGCCGGTCGGTTCCTGAAATTCTATCCGCGGCAGGACTTTGTCCTTCATCTTGCTCGAATAGTCGACGACGACCTGCGACAAGTTGTTCAGGTTGATTTCGCTGTCATGTGCAGGACCGACGCAGAACATCATGGTGCCGTCACGTTCGAGTTTCTGCACGACACCGATGCGTTCGAGCACCACGTCATCGTCGCGTACCGCGATCATGATGCGGCCAAGCAATGGCAGGCGGCTGAACACGTTGAGGGGTGGCGCCAAGAGCTGGCGGCGAAGGTCTGCTTGCTGGTCCATGATCTTTCCAAGACGCGTAATCGCGATTACGTCGTCTCTGCAGCACGGAACAACGCGCGTCTACACGCCGAGACGCTTCAGCTCTCGCATTGGAGAAATTCCACAAACCGACTTAGATTTGGAAGAATGCTAACTATCAAAACTATTTTACGCCTGCGACAAAATGGCAGTGCGCATGATCATCATTGCGACGTCATTTGCGAACACGCGAGCTCCCGATTGTCTCAGCCCGGACACGCCGCGCCGGTCTTCGCCCAGGCTTCCACGAGAGCGCCCGCTTCAGCCTGCGTGCCCGGCGCTGGCGTACGTCCGTAACCCGGCGCCCAGGCCCAGCCGACCAGCGTGTCCTTGGCGATATGATCGATGAGATCCTCGACCTTGCGGCCGCCGTTGCGTGCGGGGTCTTTGATCTGCGCGCAGATTTCGGCAACAGTCTTGCCTTCCCATGCCATCTCGCGCGGCGCGAGATGCCATTCGTGATGACCGGGGATGCGGCCGGGTTCGAAATTGGCATCCTTGTGACAGGAGTTGCAGCGCATCGCCGCGGTGCCGTGGCCATCGGACCCACGCGTCACCGGCGGCTGATGCAAACGGCGCGCATCGCCCTGCCGCGGCATGTCGCCGGCGGGATGGCAGTTCACGCAGCGCGGATGCGTCAGCACCTTGCCGAGTTCGGTGAAGATCGCCGCCGAGCGTGCATTGATATCGGCGATGCCATTGAAACTCTCCGGGCTCGCCAGCCCTTTCGACGCGCCCTGCCCGGCGGCATAGGCCGTGAGCATGCTCATCCCGAGCGTCGCGGCGACAACCAGAGTCTTGACGCGCGTCTCGGCTCTCATCCGCGCGGCTCCTGAATAAGATAGCGCTTCGCGTCGCTGAGGATCACATCGAGCACGGCCTCATGATACTTGAAGTAGCCGGTGCAGCGACACAGATGCCCGTCAAGCGCCTCGGCGATCCTCTCTTCAAGGCCCGCGCGCGGCACAGGCGTCCTGGCCAGTTGCTCGAGCAGCACCTGCCCTTCATTGAGAAAACCGGCGGTACAGTAACCGCACTGGAACGCGAAATGCCTGATGAAGGCCTTCTGCAACGGCGACAGCTCGCCGTTCTTGGCGTGGCCCTCGACCGTGCGGATGGTCTTGCCGTGGAAGCTTGCCGCTGAGGTCACGCAGGTCGGATTGGTGTGGCAGGTGCCGTCGGGCTCGTCGACAATCACGACACAGCTCAGGCACTGCGCGGCGCCGCAGCCGAATTTGGTGCCGGTCATGCCCAGATATTCGCGCAGGAAGTCGTTCATGGAGAGATCGTCGCGCACCTCGGTGGGCGCATGGACCTGTCCGTTGATGGTGATGCCCAGTGTCGTCACGCGAGCGCTCCCTTGAGCATGGCCTGTGTCACCGGCAGCGCCGCGAAGCGGTGACCGATGGCGTCATGGATGGCGTTGAGCAATGCCGGTACGATGGGAATCATCACCACCTCGGCCATGCCCTTCGGCAATTCGTCCGGTGTCAGCGGCGGCATCAGCTCAATCTCGACGTCGCGCAGCGACAGGTCTGATCCCCTGGCCACCAGATATTGACCGAGATTCCATTGCCCGTTGCCGGGTCCGCCCTCAAACGGCGGCAGCGTTTCCAGCAGTGCGTAACCGACGCCCATGGCGAAGCCGCCTTGTGCCTGGCCAATCACGACCTCCGGCACCAGCGCCTGCCCGCATTCGAATGCGGTATAGGCTTTGGCGATGCGCAGCATGCCGGTCGCTTTCTCGATCTCGACCCGGACTGTTGCACCGCATGCCGCTGTATAGGCCGTGCCCATCCGGTTGTTATCGGTTGGCGGGAACAACACGCTGGCACGGTTGATGCGCGTGAATTTGCCGGCGCTACGACGCAGCGCGAGCCCGTCGATCTCGGCGCGATACTGCTCGCCGTTAATGGGGAAACGTGCGCGTGCCCACGACCAGCGCGAGAACCCGTGCGCCACGGCGCCGGTGACCAGATTGCGTGCATGGGCCGCGGCGGCGAGTTTGTCCAACGGCAGCGACGGCAGGCCCGCCATCGTGAGCTGTCCGCCCTTCCACTGCGCCTTGGCAAAGTCCTTGGCGCGTGGATCGCGCGGGCCGATATTCCATAGCGCCAGCGCCGCCGGCCACAGACCGAAGCGGAAGATCACCCGCGCAGCTTCCGCCGCGGCATGGGTACCGACATGGGCTCCGATGGAGGCTGACGTGGCCGAACTGATCGACGGCACCCAGCGCGGATCCTTCTCGGCCTTGTCCTGGGTCTTCTGGTCCATGGTGTAGCAATCGCCGGAGGTCACCAGCTCCAGCGCATCGAACACGCCGACCTGCGACACCGCCACCTCGTCAGCGATGCTGCCGAGATGCAATGCGACGCGATTGGCCAGCGCCGTGCCGATGCCGTTGCCCATCTCGACATGGTCGCAGAAAATCGCGATCCTGCCGTCGGGGCTGAGTTCAACGCGACCGTTAGAACTATCGCCGCCGGTGCCGTAGTCCTTGGTCACACAGGCGACGCCGGTGCCGACCAGTATGCCACTGGCCGCGCGCGCCTTCTCTGCAGCTCGTTGCTGCCAGATCGCGTGCTGCTCGAGCTTGTCGAGAACCTCTAAGCTCCGCACAGAGACGATATAGGGATTGCCGGTCATGGTGCGGCCATCCTGTTTCAGGGCATTGCGTCGCCGGAAGTCGATGGGATCGAGCTTCAGCGCAAGCGCCGCCTCGTCGATCAGAACTTCCAGCGCGGTCATGGTCTGCAGCGAACCATAGCCGCGCATCGAGCCCGCGGTCACGCCGCGGGTATGCTCTGCCACAGTCGTCACATCGACCTTCGGCACGTCATAGATACCAATCGCGGCCGTTGCGGCGCAGGTGGCGACATTGGCCGAGAAATTGGCGAGACCACCACCATCGAGCACGTGATCGGCGGCGAAGGCCATGATCTTGCCAGAGGCGCGATCGACAGACATGCGCGAGCGCATCTTGATGGCGTGGCGTTTGATGCCAGCCTGAAATTGCTGATACCGATCGTGCGCCAGCCGCACCGGACGGTCCGGGAAGAATATCGCCGCCAGCGTCACATAGAAAATGAATGGCGTATGGTCGCGCCCGCCGAAACCGCCCCCCACATAGGCGAATTGCGCGTTGATCGCACTCGGCTTGAACGGCGCCTTGGTTTCGCCAAGCAGAAACGCGATTGATTCCGCCGCTTCATACGGCGACTGCACGCCCAGCACCAGTTCGAGCGCCTTGTCTTTTGCGCTGTACCAGCCCAGCCCGCATTCCGGCTCCATAAACATCGGATCGACAGACTGCGTATCGAAGGTGCGGTCCAGCACCAGAGCCGAAGACTCGCTGGCGGCGATCTCGGCACGGATCTGGTCGCCATAGACCGCAGCCTTCTCGTAACCGGCCTCGTTCTTGTGCGCGGTCGAGGACCATACCGGCAGCGCGGACGCCTGGGTACGGCCGGGCGTGACCCAGCCGGCAAGGACCGGCGAGTAGACATCGGGCGCATCGGGCGTGGCGCCGGCAACGCGGGTGAAACGATACGCCGCATAATTCGGCATTACGATCGGGCCGGTCTCCTCGCCAAACTGCACGAAGGTGCCGTCGCGCAAGGCGATCCGCGCGCGGTCATAGGTATCGAACTGCTCAAAGATCAGCAGCGCAACGGGCTGGCCCATATAGAGCGGCGTCTTGCCGACGGGACAGAACAGATCGCCTTCATAGTAGGCGGGAACGCGGACGTTGATCCTGGCGAGATCCGCCGCGGTGACGATCACCGTAGGCTTCAGCGCCCCGCTCAGCCGCGCGAGGTCCATGCCAAGATAGACATGGGTGGCATCGGGCGCGCGCACCAAAATCGCATGCGAGGTCTTGGCCGGCCAGCCCGGCAGGTCATTCGCCCGGAAATCCGACGCATAGAGTTTCGAGCCGGTGACCTTGGCGACGCCATCGACACGACCGGCACCGCCGATAGCGGGATTCAACTTGTCCCGCCCCGGCAGTGTCTCGCGTGCCGGGAACGCCACCGGCTCCGCCGCAGCCAGATGCGACAGGCTGAGCGAAATACCGCCCGCCGATACCCATTTCATGAACTCGCGACGCGAAGTCCGCATGCTTCCACCCCTGATCGACAGCCGTCCGCCGCTGCGCCGATTACTTGAGATCGGCGATGGTGGCCGGCCCGGGTCCAGTCGTGATCAGCGTCGGCCACTGGTTCGAGCCGAACGGCACCACGGGCGGCAGGAAGGGCGTCATGCCGCGCTTGGCGCTCTCGGCGATGATGGCAGCGCGGGCGTCGCCCCCCATCAATTCATAATCCATCAGATGATAGTTGCCGAAGAACAGCGAGCCCACCGAGCGATCGGCGATGATGCGCGTCAGCGACTCCAGCATGTCGGCTTGCGTGGTGGTGAACGACACGGTCTCGATCAGCAGCAGACGATCGTTGATGGCCTCCGGCGGGAAGAACTGCGCCAGCACGCTGAACAGCACGTTGTTCTGCCGTGCCACGTAAATCGTGTTGCTCGCGGCATAGGCCTTGTCCCAATCGGGACCCAGCATCTTCTTCCAGTCGCCCAGCACGGTCATCCAGTGATTGACCTGGGTCTGCGCGGCCCAAGTCACGTTCTTCGCAAGGAACGGCGCCTGCTTCTTGCCAAATGTCTCCAGCACATCGAAGGGGATGACGCCCTTGGCGATGCAATCGTCCATGAAAGCCAGGTTGTTCTGCAGGATGGTACGGTTGTTGTCGCGCCAGTCGGCCTGCATCGGCGTGAGATCGAGGCCATCCAGCGCCGACTGCATGCGGCTGCGATAGGCCTTCATCGAACCGAGCCAGGATTTGTTGTCGGGATTGTTGACGTAGGGGCCGACCACCTCGGCCAGTGCCATGGTGCTGTGGCCGACCGACTTCAGCAGCTGATAGACGATGGGCACCGAGGGCGCATCGAGCGGCGGTTTGCCGGGCTGGTACAGCGTGAATTTGCCGCCGGCGCCGGAGAACAGGCCGAGGATCACGGGATGCTTGGCGAGGATATTGGCGCGGAAGACTTTGGCTGCGTCGCCGTAGAGCTCGAACATGCCGGTGTTGAGCGCGAGCATGTCCTTGGTGGCGGTCTCGGCAGGTGTTGTCGCGGTCAACCCGGAAATCGGCGCCATATAGGATGGCAGGGTCTGGGCATGGGCTGCGCCGACGCCCCCCAACAGGACAGCTGCAAGAGCGACAGCGTGGCGATACGTCATATCCGGACTCCTCCGAGTCATCTTGGCGATTGCTACTGTCACGACTAACGCAGCACATCTTAAAAATCTGCCTTTCCATTCAGCAGAAATGGTCGCGACATAGTTGATGAAAGCAAACCCGCCGTGACGGGCGGAATGCTCTCGAATGCAACTGAACTGAATAAGAAAAACGCTACGAATCACGCAAAGCGCTGGTGGTTCAAAGTTACACGCAATTTCGTGACACAGGAATTGGTTCGCGATCCGGAATGCGCAGCGCGTAGCGGTTTTTCGTTCGCCTGTAGCGGAGGCTGGACGCTCGAAACAGGCGGGGTTATTTTCACGACACGTAGGTAAGCACCACTAATAGAGCTGTATGGCTCCGGGCGTCGAAGGGGGAGCGCATGGCAAAAAAGACGCCCAGCAAATCGACGGAGATCAACGAGGCAGGTTCTCCCTCTCAGCTCATCGATTCGAAGATCACGGAGCTCGGTGACTGGCGCGGCGAGATGCTCGCTCGCGTCCGAAAGGTCATCAAGCAGGCTGTCCCGGACGTGGTCGAGGAATGGAAGTGGCGCGGCGTTCCGGTCTGGGAATACGCGGGGATCATCTGCACCGGCGAGACCTATAAGGCGGTCGTGAAGATGACCTTCGCGAAAGGCGCATCGCTCGATGATCCGTCAGGCCTGTTCAACTCCAGCCTCGACGGCAACACCCGGCGGGCTATCGATATTCACGAGGGCGACAAGCTCGACGAAAAAGCGCTGAAGGCGCTTATCCGCGCCGCGGTGGCGCTGAACACCTCCACAAAGAAGAAGCCAAAGAAAGCGTGAGCGTCGTTATTTAGCGACTGGCCACGACAGGTCGTAAGACATCACGTAGACGACGATCGTAGCCAGGCACAGAACCACGCCAATCCAGAACAGTGGCGAATGATGGATGGGGCGGCGGCGCGCGGCGTCGTCTCTCTGTTCGTGCTTCATTCCATCCCCCATTTTCGGCGCAAGCGCCCAGACCGTCCGAATTGTCGCGCGACGTTCTGACACACAGATCGCGCCCGCTGAAGCACGCATTGTCGCACCATTCGCAGGAAAGGTACGCATGCACGGCGCTATTCGACGCAACGATGATGGTTTATCCGCGCTGCTCCAGCCAGCACGGATGACCGATGTCGTGGATATTGGCGCCAATCCCATCGATGGCGATCCGCCCTATAAGCCGATGCTGCAAAGCGGACTTTGCCGCGTTACCGGTTTCGATCCGCATCCGCAGGCATTGGCCCAACTGCAGACACGCAAGGGCGCGTTTGAGACCTATCTTCCTTATGCCGTCGGCGATGGCGGCAGCCATACGCTGAACATCTGCCGCGGCATCGGCTTTGCCAGCCTGCTGCAGCCTGAGCCGAAAACACTCACGCACTTTCCGAATTTTACCGAACTCGGACGTGTCGTCGACAGGCTTCCGCTCGATACACGGCGGCTCGACGATATCGCCGAAATCGAGCACATCGATCTCTTGAAGATCGACATTCAGGGTGGCGAACTGTCGGTGTTCAGGAACGGTCGCAGTAAACTGGCAAAGGCCGTCGCCATTCAGACCGAAGTCTCCTTCGTGCCGCTCTATGAGAAGCAGCCGGTGTTCGGCGACATCGATCTCGAACTGCGCAGCCTCGGCTTCATTCCGCACATGTTCGCGGCCATCAACAAGAAGATGATCGCGCCGATGATGGGCCCCAACCCTGCTGCTGCCATTAATCAACTCGTCGAGGCCGATATCGTCTATGTCCGGGATTTCATCCAGGCCGAGGCGATGGATAGCGAGCAGCTCAAGCACCTCGCACTGATCGCGCATCATTGCTACGGCTCGTTCGATCTGGCGCTGAACTGTGTGCATCATCTCGCCAGCCGCGGTGCCGTCGCGCCCGATGCCAAGAACCGCTATGTCGCCCTGCTCCAGGCCAATCGCCCCAAAGTAGCTGGCGGCAGACTTTAAACTTCTCCGGTTCCGACGTAACATGGTGTCCGGCGCAGGGGACGCGCCGACGCTTGCATCAGATTCCAGCCAGGACACGGGGCAGACAATGCTTTCTCGGCGCCGACTTTTGCTGACTGCGGGAATGGCGGTCGCCTGCCCTGCAGTCCTGCGCGCCGAACCGCTGAAGATGCGCCTCGCCCATAGCCTGCCGACCACCCATCCCGTCCACCCGGCCATGCAGCACTTTGCCGATCTGGCGCGCGAGCGTTCGCAGGGCGAACTCGACATCGCGCTGTTTGCGGACGGGCAGCTCGGTCAGGAAGTCGACCTGCTGTCGCAGGTACAGGCCGGCAAACTGGATTTCCTGAAAGTCAGCGCCAGCGTGCTTGAGCGCTTCCATCCCGCCTATAAGGTTCTCAACCTGCCTTTTACTTTCCGCGATCGCTCCCATTGGCTGAAAGTGACGAGCAACGAGATCGGCAGCGACGTTCTGGGCTCGACCACATCGAAGGGCCTCACCGGCTTGACCTTCTACGATGCCGGCGCGCGCAGCTTCTATGGCCGAAAACCGATCCTGCATCCCGACGATCTCAAGGGCATGAAGATCCGCATCCAGCCGTCCGAGACGATGGTCAAGCTCATGCAGCTGTTCGGCGCCGAAGGCATCGAGCTGTCATGGAGCAATGTCTATGTCGCGCTGAAGTCGGGATTGGTCGATGGTGCAGAGAACAGCGTGGTGGCGCTGATCGTCGGCAAACATGCCGAAGTCGCAACGCACTACTCGTTCGACGAACACACCATGATCCCGGATGTACTGCTGGTTGGCGCCGGCCGGCTCAACAGCATGACGGCGAAACAGCGGGAGATCATCCGCGAAGCCGCCGCCCTGTCCTATCATCACATGAACAAGCTGTGGACCGCATTCGAGGCGCAAACGCGCCTGCAGGTCGAGGCGATGGGCGTGACATTCGTCAAGCCGGACAAGGCCCCCTTCATCGCGAAGGCAGCGCCCCTCGCCGACATCTATGCCGGCGAGGAAGCGTCACGGACGTTGCTGCGCAGGATCGCGCAGGCATAGGTCGTTTGATCGGGCTTATTTGACGCCGAGCAGTTCGACGTCGAAGATCAACGTCGCATTTGGCGGGATCACGCCGCCAGCACCACGCGCGCCATAGCCGAGATCCGGCGGAATGATCAGCGTGCGCTTGCCGCCGACCTTCATGGTGGCGACGCCTTCGTCCCAGCCCTTGATGACACGGGACATGCCAATCGGGAACTCGAATGGCTCGTTGCGATCGACTGACGAGTCGAATTTCTTGCCCTTGACGCCGTTCTCATAGAGCCAGCCAGTGTAATGCATCACGCAGGTCTGTCCCTTGGCCGGCGTTGCGCCGGTGCCAACGGTGGTGTCTTCGATCTGGAGGCCTGAAGCTGTGGTCATGGTTTTTCCTGCGGCTGGCGCCATTTTCTGCGGCGCTTGTTTTTGAGGCACTTGCGCCATGGCGGAAGAAAGGGAGACGTCGGACACGGCCACGATCATGGCCGCACTGAGCGCGACGGCCGTGGCTCTAACGGCACGCTGGGAGTTTCGCATCATGTCTCCTGGATGGTTGGGTCTGCGAGCGGCGCAGTCATGCCCCCTCATCGCACCACAACGCAAGTCCTGGCAATGCCGAATCCCGATGCCGCAATCTATGGAAATCGCTCAATGAGGATGCTTGAATCGGCCCTCAGTCAGGCTTCGAGCTGCGTCGGGCCAGCTGACCCTTGTAATTTTCAAGCAACCGGGTCGCCAACTCTGTCGCCTCATCGCTTGCCTGGATTGAGCGACTATCCGACATCGGCTCTGCGAGCGAGGCCGGATGTTTGAAGCTGAACGAGCGGATGACGCGATCGATGGCTGCTTGCATGGATAACTCCCGATGGCGACAGGAACTCCGCGTTTCGCGGAAAGTTCCTGATCAGTCAGCCGGAGGGCACCGCAGGTTCAAGGCAGCAGCACGGCCACTGCAAAGCCGCAACATGGCCATTTTGGCTACAAATGTTGCTAAGCGCCTGCTTCTGCTGCGAATTGCAGCCCTTTGAAAGTCAATCGCTTGGGGTCGCGAACGCCCGCCAGATACAGGCCGCGAATGAAGTGGGTCACCATGTCGCGATCACAGCCGGTCAGAATGACCACGGCATCGACGGCTGTCTTCTGGGCATCCATGTCGGTCCTCGCGCCGCGCAGGCGGCCTGCTCCGCGCGCTCCAAATCGCCGGATGACCAAAACATGCCCGATTCCCGGGATTTGCGGATATACGCGGATCACCCCGGCGCAAGCTCCGCCCCAGCCTCGCGCAGGCCTCCTTGCCGGCAAATCATGCGTAAGATTGCCGTAAATCGCAGATAGTTGATGCGTTGCCGCGCTGTCGGCTGTAAACCGCAGCGGAGTTTCGGCCATCGCTTGGGTGTTTGCCCGGCTGCCGCACCCGACAATGACCCACCCCAAACCAAAGAAAGCGACAAGGCCTCGTTCATGTCATTTAAGGAACCCAGCTTCGCGGATCGCCAGAAGGCTGCGATCGAAGCCAAGAAGAACATTCTGAACAAATTCAAGGCAGCACCGGGGCCCGATGATCCTGCCGTGAAGGCGCGCGCCGCCGAGCGCGAAGCCGCCGCCGTCGCACGCGCGGAGGCCAAGGCCATCCGCGACGCTGAGAAGGCCGTCCAGAAGGCCCGCGAAGCCGAGGAAGCCGCCGCTGCTCTAGTCCAGGCTGCGCGCGAGAAGGAAGAAGCCGCGCTTGCCCAGGCCGCGCTGGAAGCCCAGCAGAAAGCTGCCCGCGACGCCCGCTACGCCGCCCGCAAGAAGCGTAAATAAGCACGAGATCAGCGTGCCATCATCCGATGGCACGCTGCCTGAATTGATTGTCCGAGGTCAGTTCGTTTTGCCGAATTGCGGCTCGTCGGGTTTGACGAAATTGTTGCCGCTCGGGCCATAGCCGGTGATCTGGATCACGGCCCCCTCTTCCCGTGTCCCGTCCCAATGCACCGCACCGGCGGGATGCACCATGTAGCCGCCGGTCTTCATCGGGATCGATTTCTCGGGCACGAAGGCTTCGCCCGTGCCGGTGTACCAGGTGCCCGACAGCACCACGACGTGACGATCTTCCGGATGCTTGTGCGGCTTGCTCATGATGCCGGGCGGCCACTTGATCCGCAGCACATAGATGCCCTGCTTTGAGGGATCTCCGTAAAGTGTCGCGACTTCGACGCCAACACCGAACGGGTTCTTCCAGACTTCCTCGCCCTGATTGATACGCACGAAGCCCATCTCATCGGTGGCGCTCCATGTCGTCACGCTTGGAAACAGTGTTGCTGCGATCAGACAAGTCGCCGCAACGACGACGTGTCGTTCTTTTTTCATCATGGCCTCCCAGGCATTTTCTTGTGCGCGGAGGCTATGCCGAGTTTTCAGGTCCAGCAACGAGCAGCGCAACATGACAAGCCCGTCGCGCGGACGGGCCCGTCACAGCGATGCGTGTGAAGACGTTACTTCTTCATCATTCCGTCCTCCTTCTTCATCATGCCGTCTTTCTTCATGCCATCGTCCTTCTTCATACCGTCGTGGGACATGGCATCCTTCTTCATTCCATCGCCCTTCGACATGGTGTCCTTCTTCATGCCGTCATCCTTGCTCATCTTGTCCTGAGCAAAGGCGGCAGGTGCCAGCGCGAGGCTGAGCGAAACGATAGCGGTCGACACACCGAGCGCGAACCTGGTGGAGATGGTCATGATGTTTTTCCTCGGATCCATTTCTGAAGCGCGACGTCTGTCGCTATGAACCAGACGTACGGAGGTCGCGGTTTGTTACGTCGCATCAAAAAAGTCTTGATGATGCATCCGATAGCCATTGCGTGCGACGCAACATCACTTGCCCGCCGGGTCGGATTGTATAAACGAAGGGACGCGCGGTGACGGAGCAACAGGACGCGGGCGCATTTTGTCCCGCCCGGCACCAGACGAACACTTTCAGGAGTTACGCATGCTGACTCGCCGCCACATCCTTGGATCGGCCCTCGCCGTGCCTGCGATCCTTCGTTGCGGTATCGGTACGGCGCAGGCAGCGACTACACTGAAGATCTCGCACCAGTTTCCCAGCGGCACCATCGACAACGGCGACTTCCGCGACCGTCTGGTCCGGACTTTCGCCGCCGCCATTGCCAAGCAGAGTGGCGGCGACCTCGTTGCCGAGGTTTATCCGGATTCGTCGCTGATCAAGGCAGATGCGCAATTTTCCGCCATGCGCAAAGGGACTCTCGATCTCAGCCTTTATCCCTTGCCTTATGCCGGCAATGAATTGCCGGAAGCGAATATCGGCCTAATGCCCGGTCTGGTCTCGACCTACGATCAGGGCCTGCGCTGGAAAAACCTGCCGATCGGCAAGGCACTGAGCGACATTCTCGCCGACAAGGGCATCATGCTGCTGACCTGGGTCTGGCAGGCCGGCGGTGTGGCTAGCCGCTCACGCCCGCTCGTTGTGCCTGAGGACGCCAAGGGGCTCACGGTACGCGGCGGTTCGCGCGAGATGAACATGATGCTGCAGACTGCCGGCGCACGCGTGCTCTCAATGCCGTCTAACGAAATTTACGCAGCAATGAAGAGCGGCGCCTGTGATGCCGGCATCACGTCATCGACCAGCCTCATCTCATTCAAGCTGAGCGAAGTCGCCAAGCATCTGACCTCCGGCGCGGGTGCGTCCTACTGGTTCATGCTTGAGCCACTGCTAATGTCCAAGGCTGTGTTCGACAAGTTGCCAAAAGCACACCAGGATATTCTGGTCTCGGTCGGCGCCGAGATGGAAGCCTTCGGCAAGGCGGGCGCGCAGCAGGACGATGTCGAAGTGTCCAGGGTCTATGAGAAGGCCGGTGCCAAGGTCAGCGCGCTCGACGCTGCGACCGTCGGCAAGTGGCGTGATATCGCGCGCGATACGGCGTGGAAGGACTACGTCGCCAAGACGCCACTCACCGCGAACCTCCTCAAGCTCGCAATGGACGTCCCGGCCTGACGTATCCTGTCGTCCACCGGGTGGCTCTCAGCGCGTCTTCGCGTTGAGTGCCGAAGCGACACGGCTGACCGGCGGGCGGCCGATCAGAGCACTGATGGCGTTGGTCGCAGCGAGCAGCTTGTTCATATCGACGCCTGTGGCAATCCCCATGCCTTCCAGCATGTAGACCACATCTTCGGTGCCGACATTGCCGGTCGCACCGGGCGCATAGGGGCAGCCGCCGAGACCGCCGGCAGCGCTGTCGACAACGCGACAGCCTTCTTCCATCCCGGCATAGAGATTGGCCAGCGCCTGACCATAAGTGTCATGGAAGTGCATCGCGAGCTTCGGCATGGGAACCGAGCCAGCAACGGCACGCAGCATCTGCCGCGCCTTCGACGGCGTCCCGACACCGATCGTGTCGCCAAGCGAGACTTCGTAGCAGCCGAGATCAAACAGCGTCTTTGAGACATCGACGACCGCCTGCGGCGCGACGTCGCCATCATAGGGACAACCGAGAACGCAGGATACGTAACCGCGCACGCGGATTCCGTCAGCCCTGGCGCGCTCGATCACCGGCTTGAAGCGCTCGATGGATTCGGCGACCGAGCAATTGATGTTCGCACGCGAAAAGCCTTCCGAGGCCGAGGCGAACACCGCGATGACTTTCGCGCCGACCGCCTTCGCGCCCTCATAGCCCTTCTCGTTCGGCACCAGCACATGGAATTCACCGGGCAAATCGCGCAGGCCGAGAAATACCTGATCCGAACCCATCATTTTGGGGATCGCCTTGGGCGACACGAACGAGCCGACCTCAACCGTATGCAGGCCAGCCCCGACCAACGCCTTCACGAAGGCAATGCGGTCTTCGACCGACACCGGCGTCTTTTCATTCTGCAAACCGTCGCGCGGACCGACCTCGACGATACGAACCAGATCACTCATGCCAATTTCAATCTCACGTGTCTTTCAGAGGATCAGGCGCTCGGCTCGACTTCCGCAAGCTCGACGCCTTCTCCAACGATATCGCCAACCTTGCACTTGATGCGCTTGAGCACGCCGGCGAACGGCGCGCGCAGGGTCTGCTCCATCTTCATGACTTCCAAGGTCAGGATAGCAGCGCCCTTCTCAAGGGTCGCGCCCTCCTCGGCCAGCAGCGCCACCACGGTGCCGGGCAACGGCGCAACGATCTTGTCCTCGCCGACTTGCTCTTCATCGTCGCCGCCGAACGGATCGACCCAATGCATGTCGAAACGGCCGTGACGCGTACGCAGGTAGAGTTCGTGGCCCTCGATCACCGAAACAATGTGCGAGCGCGCTCCGTCCAGCGTCAGATCGAAATGCCCGTCATCGGCCGCAGCCGTCTCAAACCCCAGTTCGCGAGTGCCGATCGAAATCGTTGCAGGACCGCTGCCGTAATTCAACGTCACGCGCTGCTCGTCCGAACCATGCTTGAATTTGAACACCCGCTGGCGACGCCCAACCGGCATCCAACCAGCCGTCTGCCAGGGCGAGGTACCGGCGGCCCGTGCTGCCTGCGCTTCGTTCGAGACGATGGCGGCGACAGCCGCGCATAGTTCGAGATCGCCAGGCGCCGCCGAGTCCGGCGTCAACACTTTTAATTCACGCTCGATGAAACCGGTGTCGACGGTGTTGGCACGCACGTCCGGATGGGTGACCAGCGCCGATAGGAACGGCGTATTGGTGACGATGCCGCGAATATCGGTCTCTTCCAGCCCACGGTTGAGCCGGTTGATCGCTGCATCGCGCGTCGGCGCCCAGGCGATCACCTTGGCGAGCATGGCGTCGTAGTTCGGCGACACCGCGTCACTCTCGCGATAGCCGGCATCGATGCGCAAGCCGTTCGTCTCAGCGGGCGTCCGCCAAGTGCGAATCCTGCCAACCGAGGGCATGAAATTCTTGTGCGGATTCTCGGCGTAAACCCGCGCCTCGATGGCGTGGCCGTTGAGCTTGATCTCGCTTTGCGTCAGCGGCAGCTTTTCGCCAAACGCCACGCGGAGCTGCCATTCGACCAGATCAACGCCGGTGATCAGTTCGGTGACCGGATGCTCGACCTGCAAGCGCGTGTTCATCTCGATGAAGAACACGTCCTTGCCGTCAGAGACGAATTCGATGGTGCCGGCGCCGACATAATTCACCGCACTAGCCGCCTTGCGGGCGGCCGCGCAAACCGCCTCACGCTGCGCGCCGTTCAACGTCGGCGAAGGCGCCTCTTCGATCACCTTCTGATGCCGGCGCTGCAGCGTGCATTCGCGCTCGAACAGCGAGACAAGATTGCCGTGGCTGTCACCGACGATCTGCACTTCGATGTGGCGGGGATTGTCGACATATTTTTCGATCAGCATGCGGTCGTCGCCGAACGCTGCCTTCGCTTCGCGCTTGGCGCTGACAATGGCCGGAGCCAGTTCGGCCGCCGAACGAACCACGCGCATGCCACGCCCGCCGCCGCCCGCTGAGGCCTTCACCAGAACCGGGAAGCCGATTTTGTCAGCGGCTTTGGCCAGTGTCGCGTCGTCTTGCGCTTCGCCATGGAAGCCAGGCACCAGCGGCACGCCAGCCTTCTCCATCAGCGCCTTGGAGCCCGACTTCGAGCCCATCGCAGTGATCATCTCCGCAGTAGGTCCAACGAAGATCAGGCCGGCATCGGCACAAGCCTGCGCGAACTCGGCGCTCTCCGAGAGAAAGCCGTAGCCGGGATGGATCGCCTCGGCGCCGGTCTTCTTTGCAGCTTCGAGAATGCGCTCGATATTGAGATAGCTGTCGCGCGCACGCGCCGGGCCGATCAACACGGCCTCGTCGGCGTCCGCGACATGCAGCGCATTGGCATCTGCCTCGGAATAGACCGCGACGGTGCGCAAGCCCATGGCGCGCGCCGTGCGGATGACGCGGCAGGCTATCTCGCCGCGATTGGCGATCAGGAGCGTGCGAAAGCGGCGATATAAAGCTTTTGAAATTTCGGCTTTGGCCATCATCACATCCTGAACAGGCCGAAGCGCGTCGGCTCGATCGGCGCATTGGCCGACGCTGACAAACCAAGTCCGAGCACCAGGCGCGTATCTGCGGGATCAATCACGCCATCATCCCAGAGGCGCGCCGTCGCGTAATACGGGCTGCCCTGGGTCTCGAACTGGTCGCGTGTCGGCTTGCGAAACGCTTCCTCCTCTTCGGTCGACCAGGTGCCGCCCTTGGCTTCGATATTGTCGCGGCGCAGCTGACTCAGCACCATCGCTGCCTGCTCACCGCCCATCACCGAGATACGGGCATTGGGCCACATCCACAGAAAGCGCGGGCTGTAGGCACGGCCGCACATGCCGTAATTGCCGGCGCCGTAGGAGCCGCCGACCACCACAGTGAATTTCGGGACGTTGGCCGTGGCGACAGCTGTCACCAGCTTGGCGCCATCGCGCGCAATGCCGCCGGCTTCGTATTTCTTGCCGACCATGAAGCCGGTGATGTTCTGCAGGAAAACCAGCGGGATGTTGCGCTGGCAGCAGAGCTCAATGAAATGCGCGCCCTTCAGCGAGCTCTCGCTGAACAGGATGCCGTTGTTGGCGATGATGCCGACCGGGAAGCCCCAGATATGCGCAAAGCCGCAGATCAGCGTCGTGCCGTAGAGCTTCTTGAACTCGTCGAATTCGGAGCCGTCGACGATACGCGCGATGATGTCGTGCATGTCGAACGGTTTGCGCGCGTCGGCAGGAATGACACCGTAGAGTTCTTCAGCCGCGTATACGGGATCGCGGGGCGCCTGCATGTTCAGTGTGGCCCGCTGTGGTGGCTTCAGCGTCGCGACGATTTTTCGCGCGATGCCGATGGCGTGGCCATCGTTCTGCGCATAGTGATCGGTGACACCCGACTGCCGCGAATGCACATCGGCACCGCCAAGTTCTTCGGCGGTGACAACCTCGCCGGTTGCGGCCTTCACCAGCGGCGGACCGCCGAGGAAGATCGTGCCCTGATTGCGCACGATGATGCTCTCGTCGGACATCGCCGGCATATAGGCGCCGCCGGCGGTGCAAGAGCCCATCACGACAGCAATCTGCGGAATGCCCTGCGCCGACATCTGCGCCTGATTGTAGAAGATGCGGCCGAAATGGCGCTCATCCGGAAAGATGTCGTCCTGCTGCGGCAGGAACGCACCGCCGGAGTCCACCATGTAGATACACGGCAGATTGTTCTGCCGCGCGATGTCCTGCGCGCGCAGATGCTTCTTCACCGTCATCGGATAGTAAGTGCCGCCCTTGATGGTCGCATCATTGGCGACGATCATGCACTCCCTGCCCGACACGCGGCCAACGCCAGTGATGACGCTGGCGGAATGGACATCGCCGCCATAGAGGCCGTTGGCGGCCAGCGGCGAGAGTTCGAGGAAGGCCGTGCCGGGATCGATCAGCAGATCGACGCGCTCGCGGGCCAGCATCTTGCCGCGCGCGGTGTGCTTGGCGCGGGACGCCTTGCCGCCGCCGCCGGCGACAGCACCGAGCTTGTCCTTGAGCTCGGCGACCTGCGCCTTCATCACATCGACATTGCGTTTGAACTCGGCCGAGGTGGGATCGATCGTGGAGCGAAGCGACATCGGCTTCCGTTTCCTGCAGGGTCTGTTTCTTGTTTGCACGGCGGCCCGGCAACGGGCCTGCCATGATGGTGTCATCCCGTCGTAGCGGGACGCAACCCTAACTTTCGGTGCTGGTCAGGGTGAGATTTGGGGCGTTACGGAGGCTGATTTGCCCGCAAACCGATCGTCAGTGCGACCATGGCTCCGAGCGGCGGAACGCAAAATTGTCGGCATAGGCGATGGTCCGGGGCGCACGCACCTTGGGCTCGATCACCTGATAGGCAATGCCTTCGCGTTCGCAGTAGGCGACCGCCTCTTCCTTACTGTCGAAATGGATGGACAGCTGCTGCTTCATGTCACCGGACGACGTCCAGCCCATCAGGGGCTCGATCACCCGCGCCTGCTCCGGCTCATAATCGAGCTGCCAGTCCTTGGTCTTGGCGAGGCCGGCCTGCATGGCGTTCTTGGGGGCTTTGAAGATACGTGCGGTCATGGAATGCGATAGCCTTTTAAGGATGGGCCTTCGTCTCGGGATTAGCGTCTCGGGATCGGCCTTGGTCAGCTGCGACACTGCGACAAATTGGTGAAAACGGCGGGGCTGGTATATCCAATTGTCACGAATTTGATCCGTGATTCCGTCGTTTGGCGGCTTCGTTATTGTGTATATTCGTTCCACGGCGTCGTGACAATCGGGGCACGAAGCGGTCTATCTGATCTCGCAATTCGGCATCACGAAGGGCTCCTGAAGCGGCACCCATGGATATTCACGCCATCCTTCCCCCCAAAGGCCGCGACCTGCGGCTGGACCTGTTCCGCGGCATCGCCAACTGGGCGATCTACCTCGATCACATCCCCGACAATGTGGTGAACTGGGTCACCACCCGGAACTATGGCTTCTCCGACGCGGCCGACCTGTTCGTGTTCATCTCCGGCTACACGGCGTCCTTCGTCTACGCCAAGATGATGCTGGAGCGGGGCTTCATCGTCGGCGCTACGCGCCTCACCAAGCGGGTCTGGCAGCTCTATGTCGCCCACGTTATCCTGTTCGTGATCTACATCGCCGCCATCGGCTATGTGGCGCAGCGCTATAACGACCCCGACATCATCAACGAGTTCAACGTTGCCGGTCTGGTCGACAATCCGATCCAGACACTGACGCAAGGTCTGCTGCTCAAGTTCAAGCCGCTCAACCTCGACGTGCTGCCACTCTATATCGTGCTGATGGGCCTGTTCCCGCCGGTGCTGTGGATGATGCTGCGCAAGCCGGATCTGACAATGCTGGCGTCGCTGGCGCTGTATTTCGCGGCACGCCAGTTCGGCTGGAATCTGCCCGCCTATCCCTACGGCGTCTGGTACTTCAACCCGTTCACCTGGCAATTACTGTTTGTGTTCGGCGCCTGGTTCGCGCTCGGCGGCGCGCTCGAGTCACGCTCGGTGATCCGCTCCAAGGTGCTGCTGTATTTCGGCATCGCCTATCTCTTGTTCTCGCTTGTCATGACCATGGCCGGTCGCTTCCCGGACACCGGCCACATGATCATGCCGGACTGGTTGTTCGACGCGTTCAATCCAAACGACAAGACCAACCTCGCGCCCTATCGCGTGCTGCATTTCGTGATCATCGCCTTCTTCGTCACCCGCTTCGTGCCGAAGGAATGGAAGGGCCTGGAGTGGCCGGTGTTTCAGCCGCTCATCAAATGCGGCCAGCAGTCGCTCGCCGTATTCTGCGTCGGCGTGTTCCTGTCCTTCGTCGGCCACTTCCAGCTGATGATGTCGTCGGGCTCGCTGCTGGCGCAAATCTTCGTCAGCGCCGCCGGCATCGGCATCATGACCTGCGTGGCCTATTACATCTCCTGGTCGAAAAAGCAGGACAAGCCGTTGCCGAAGCCGGCTACTCCCGCAGCGTCAGAACAGCAGGCATCGCCGTCGAAAGCCGCAGAATAGACCCGTTGTCGAACATGGTGCGGGACAGGCGAGAAATCGCCGGCAGATGCCTTGCTGCCCCCGGCCTAAGCGTGTATCGACACCGCATCGTCGGGGTATAGCGCAGCCTGGTAGCGCGGCGGTTTTGGGTACCGCAGGTCCTAGGTTCGAATCCTAGTGCCCCGACCATCCCCCATTAATTCAAAGACTTAGCGTTTCTTGAACAGCGGATGGACCACTTGGTCTCCCGGCGCGATTCCATATTTTTTGGCGGTGCCGGCGACCACTTCGAGAACAGCCCGTGCCGGGCCTCCCGATGAAATGATCTTCAGGGATTGCGGCTCGGTATTCTCCGCGATCCGGAGCACCCGGCCGTCGCCGGTAATGAAGACCATGTCGAGCGAAACAAAGGTGTTCTTCATCCACATGGAGACCTGCTGCTCCGGCGTGAAGTCGAACAGCATGCCGCGGCCATCCGCGAGCTCCTTGCGGTACATCAGACCGGTCGCCCGCTCCTCGTCGGTCTTGGCGATTTCGACGGAGAACATCCGCACACCTGACTTGGTGACGATTTCGAGCGGCTGGAATTCGGCGGCTGCGGCTGGCTTGTAAGGGCCGACAAGGGCCAGGGCGGCGATCACCGCCAGCATCGAGAGGCGGCAGCGGGCGGCGAAGCGGAACAGACTCATGAAGGGCAATCCACGCAAAGAGCCCGGTCAGAACGCCGGGCGGCGCGACCCTAGCCTGACGACGCGTACCAGCGCCAGACGGTCGTGATGCACAGCCGCGTGATGGCCCTCAGACGGTAAGGCTGGCAGGAAACCCGCAAGAAACTTGGAAAACCGTAGACGGCTTAGTGCGACGAAAGACCCGGCGTACCGCCTTCGGGCTGGATCTCGGCAGCCATCATGCCCTTGGAGCCGGGCCCGAAGCGCACCAGCACATACTGGCCGGGACGCAGCTCGGTCATGCCGAAGCGGCGCAGGGTTTCCATGTGGACGAAGATATCCGGCGTGCCTTCGCCGCAGCTGAGGAAGCCGAAGCCACGCAGCCGGTTGAACCACTTCACCTGCGCCCGCTCGAGGCCACTGGTAGGCGTCACGCTGACATGCGTGCGCGGCGGCAACATCTGCGCGGGATGGATGGCAGTCGACTCGTCCATCGAGACAACGCGGAAAGCCTGATAGCCCTTGGACCGCTGGGTGCATTCAACGACCACACGGGCACCTTCATAGGCCGTCTGGTAGCCGTCGCGGCGAAGCACGGTCACATGCAGGAGCACGTCGGCTGCGCCATTGTCAGGAATGATGAAGCCATAACCCTTGGAAGCATCGAACCACTTGATAACACCGCTGATCTCGACGAGATCGACGGCGTTGCCTTCGCCGACGCCCGCAAAGGGGTCGAGTGCGTCGCGGCTTGCGTTGCCTGAAAGCTCATTCCCTGGTCGCGGACCACCCGCTCCGGGAATCAGTCCCCCCAACCGCTTGGACTCAAATGCGTCCGACCCCATGGCCCCGGATCCCACTATCATTTGCGCTGTCAGCCCTGTCAGCGCCATCTCACATGCCCCATCGAAGCTAATTCACGATGGCGCGGTGCGAATCTTTCGATTCGAAGATAACACTGTCGCCTGATCAGCAAAGACAAAAAACGAACACAGTGACAGCTATGAACAGCTTGCGCTCAAACGAATCAGATGCGCATCAATTTCCGACGAATGGTCCGAGCGTTTCGCCGATATCATGGCGAATGACAAGGTCAGCGTGATCGTCCTGCTCGGTCGCCTCATTGTTGATGATGACAAGGCGTGCACCGGCATGTTTCGCCATCATCGGGAATCCCGCTGCGGGCCACACGACGAGCGACGATCCAATCGCAATGAACAGATCGCAGTGCTGCGATAGCTCAGCTGCGCGACGCATCTCATCTTCAGGCATCGCCTGACCGAATGAGATCGTCGCAGCCTTCACGGGCTCGCCGCATACCGTGCAGTCTGGCGCCTGTCTTTCGGAATCGAATCTGCTCTTCACCCAATCGAGCTCATAGCGCCTCGCGCAACCGATGCAGCGCGCATAGGTCGTATTGCCGTGCAGCTCGATCACAGCATCAGCCTTGAAGCCGGACGCTTGATGCAAGTTGTCGATGTTTTGGGTGATCACAGCGGGAATCTTGCCGGCCTTGTAGAGCGAGGCGAGTGCGCGATGCCCGCGACCAGGCTTGGCCGCAGCGAATGTCTCTTCCATCGCAAAGCGCCGGCGCCAGGCTTCATCTCGTGCGTCCTGGCTGGCGACGAATTCGTCGAACGGAATTGGCTGGTTGCGGGTCCACAAGCCACCAGGCGAACGAAAGTCGGGAATGCCCGTTTCAGTCGAAATCCCCGCGCCGGTGAACGGCACGATGGTTCTCGCCTCGGCGATCATCTCGCCAAGACGATCCACGCCAGTGCGAAGGTCGGTTGCAATCATTGGAAGGTCCGAGAGGAAGTGATCCGACGACAATGCCGCAGACCGGGATCCGGTGCCATGCCGGGATCAACGCATGTTTTGCTTCGTCGCCACGTTTCCAGGATCTATTTCGCTTTGGCGCGTCCGTTCCTGGCGGGCTTGTCGATCAAAAAGTCTTCCCGCTTGCGGCCGGCTGCGATCTCCTTCGCGAGCCACCCCGCAACACCGCCGCGCCCGGTCCAGGTCTCTCCGGTCCTGGGATGGCGATACTTCGGCGGAACCTTGATGCCTTTGACGCGGCTGGTTCTGCCGTCGACATTTCTGATCTGTGCGAGTTGCGCCTGCAATTCGGCGCGGTGGGCTTGCAACTGCTCGTCGATATCCTCCCGCAATGCGAGGAGTTCGGGAACCGAAAGAGATTTGATATCAAGGGTCGGCATAAATAAGCTCCGATCAAATACGTCCGCACTCCTTCCCCAAGGCGCGCAAAATACGCGCCAGCGTGCGTCAATTAAATGAAATGCGGACGGTGTCAAAACACCACATCAAAATCAAATATCGGGGCGAAGCTGAAATGAACTCCGCCCTTAAGTAATCAAATACCGATTTGCGAAATCTTTATGCAGCTCGCGAGACATCGGCGGAGAGCTCGCTCTTCGGCAGATCGTCCTTCTTCGGCTTTGCCACCGGCGTTGCCTGAGACTTCTTCACGGACTTGCCGTACTGCGCGAGCTTATCGAGCTCGGCTTCGAGCTCAGCCTGACGCGCAGCAACTTTTTCCGCCAGCTTGTCGGATGCATGATCGCGCAGTGCCGCAAGTTCCTCGATGCTCAGTGAGTCCAGATCGATCTTGGCCATGGAAATCTCCGTTTGTTCCGAACTAGCGGCAACATCCATGCGCCGCAAGCGCGGCAGCGCGATCATCCACCGAAGACATCATGATGGATGCAATTCAATTGACGTCGAGCTCACGCTTCGCAGAGAATGGGTGCGGGATTGGGGAAACGCGTCATGGCATCCTGGAAAGAAGAGCGTGACCGGCTGGTCGCGCAGACGCTCGCATTCGTACAGGAAGTCGCCGCCGCGCATCCGGTCGCGGCCCAGCGACTGAACATCTGGCAACCGCCGAGCCACGCGCCATCGCACGCGTCCGTTTCAACGCAAACCGTCACCTCGCCTGCCATCATGAAGGCAGATCGCTTGACGGCCCCTACATTGATTGTACATGCGGCGAACGCGGCAATTGAAACCTCGGAGCGTAGTTCGCAGAACATTCCTGTTGCAGTTCCAACCAACGTGCCATCTCCTGCCCGGAGAGATCCGCTTTATTCGGGCCCATCTGAGCGGGCCGAGATCCTCAAGCGCGTTGCTTCGTTCAAGGCTCGCCAGGCCCAGATGATCCACGAGCGCGACGTCTACTACGAAGCCATGCAGACGCGTATCCGAACAACGCTGCGGAACGATTCCGGGCGCGACCGGTTGTAAAGCCGGAGCAGCTTCCCCGATGCTCCGTTTTCAGAAAGCCCCGTCCTCCCCCGGCGGGGCTTTCGCCTTGCGGGCTTCGGCTTGCTGGAGCTTCAACTCGAGGGGACGTCCGTTGGTCCTGGCTATTTGCCGAGGTGTCGCCGTACGGCGGCAACCGACGAGCCGACCTTTTCGATTGCAGCGTTCAGTTCGGTCGGCGAGACACTCAGCCGATAGGCCCAATAGTCGCGCTGGGTGGCGTCACTGGAATCGATCACCGGCGCCGGCCGGACGCCGCGTTCGGACGCCAGGACGACGGCCACTGGGACGAGACTGATCATGCCGGCAGGGTAACACGTCGCCCGCACAGCCCAAGCGAGTGCATACTCCAACGTTAACAGGCGATTGATGCGATCTTGGAAAGTCGTCCAGCCAAAGCAAGCCTTGCCGCGAGCGGCTACTGAACCATCGAGCCCAGCGAGGCCTGGATCTCGTTGAGCGGGATGCACAGCTTCTTACGGCGCAGGCCGCGAATGGCGCCGGTGACCTTCAAGATCTTGCCGGCCGCACATGACCCGTCCTGGACCAGCGCGCTCTCATAAGGCGCCAGGATGAGCGGTTCAGCTGTCCGAATGGACTGAGCGGCGGAAGGTGTGGCCAACGCCACCAGAGAAATTCCGAAAGTCCCCAAAACCCAAAAACGCATGGTCGTCCCCAACACAGCAAATACGCACCGGTCCAAGGGTAATCTTCACGCCCTTCAATTTTTGCAGTCAGCTCTGCCCGAGCCGTTACCGCAATTATTGCCCCGGACCACCGCGAAACACAAAGCAATTTTCGCGCCGATTTCCGGTCTCAGCATAGGGTCAGAGCGTGACCTGCTCGTGACCGCACTCCTTGCAGGTGAAAGACACCCGCGCGACGCCCTTTGGCGCCGAGACCTTGTTCGCCGCGCCGCACTTGCCGCAGGTCGTCATAATCCGTGTGTCGCCCTGCTTCACCACCAGCGCCTTGCGCTCCATGGTCTCGCGGATCAGACGCTCGGCCTCTTCGCGCATTGCCTGCTTGCTCATGCAGCTCTCCTGACAGACGCCGAAGCAAAACGCCCCGAGCGAGCGGCCTTATAGCCGATGACGATGACACTCTCCATCGCGATCAAAATCGGGACCCCGGATCGCACCATTCCCCTGCAGAATTTCCGTGCATTCCAATCTGCCGCAGCGAGATCCCGATGGACAGAATGGCTGACCTGAACTAGAACAAATAGAGAACTTCATTCGCCAATGTTTTATCGGGACGTCACAGGAATCGCCGGGTTGGCGGGGCATACGCGGCTGGAAAACAGGGAGACTGACATGGATTTGCAGGCACGTATCGACCTTTGGAAAAGCATCGATCCGGATCCGGAATTCTGCCGCAAGGCAGAACGAGAAATGCTGCTGTTGAGTTGTCAGGACGAAGACTGGGTCAACGCGCGGATGCGGGATTTCGAACAGGCGCTTGCGTTGGAGAGTGCTGAATAACGGAACCCTTTGGCGTCGGCGGCGTTACGTCTGCGCTGGAATATCCAACCTCGCTTCACAGCGGTGATGCGAGGTTTGGTTTTGCCGGTGATTCGGTGTGGGAGATCTCAGCTTGTGTGAGCGTCGCGCGCTGCAACTTATCCACCGGTCGCCTTGCAAAGATCGGATTGATGCCGCATTCGGCATCGATGCTCTCCTTAGGGAGCGAAACGAAGAGAAGAGAATGAACGAAGAAAGAATTTCAGCGGCACGCGCCGACATGGAACGCCGGGTGGCAGAATTTCGCGAGAAACAGGCGAAGTTCCAGCGCGAACGTGAAGACTATTACGAGACCACGATCGAAAAGGTACGGGCAACCGACTGGAACGAGTTCGTGACACCCCGTCAGGAGCGCCGTGTGCGGCACTAGCTACGATCTGCTCGCAGCAGCGACCAATAAAAAGCCCGCCATCTGGCGGGCTTTTTATTGAATGCGCGTCGCGCGCATGCAGCGCAATAGGCCCGAAGCAATGCTCCGGGCCGTGTTCGGCCCTACCAATAACCATAGCTGCGATAGTAACGCGGCCCACCATAGGCATAGGGGCCGGGACCATAGTAACCGCCATAGTAAGCCGGACGGTAATAGCGCGGTCGGTAATAGCCGTAGCCGGGACCGTAGCCATAATAGCGTGGACCATATCCGTATCCGTACGGTCCGTACGCACCATAGGCCCCCGCGGCCAGCGCACCTGCGGCAATACCAAAGCCGATTGCGGGACCCGGTCCCCAACCTCGACCCCATCCGCGCGCTTCAGCAGGCGCCGTCATGGCGGTCGTGCCGATGGCTGCGATAGTGGCTAGGATCAATGCTGCCTTTTTCATGTGATACCCTTTCTGTTCACCACCGGCCAAATAACGCCAAGCTTTTTTGTTGGTTTCAGGGCCTGTAAGATTTCACCGCTCGGGTTCCAGACCGGAGGTGCGTCATGATGCCCATTCGCTATCGCCGTGCGCAGCTCGCCCGC
Source organism: Tardiphaga sp. 42S5 (assembly GCF_034044155.1). Classification (NCBI taxonomy): domain Bacteria; kingdom Pseudomonadati; phylum Pseudomonadota; class Alphaproteobacteria; order Hyphomicrobiales; family Nitrobacteraceae; genus Tardiphaga; species Tardiphaga sp. 42S5. Next base: position 4,121,169 of record NZ_CP139027.1, read on the forward strand.
CAGCTTCAGGCCTTTCACGCGGCGCACCCCGAATTCATCAGAGAGCGGCTTCGCGCTTTCGATGAACACAACGGACGCGACAAGATGATTCCCGTGACGCATCGCAAAATGAAACCATCACCCTATACGCGTCGCTTCGCTACGCTCCCCCGCGACAAGGCGCCGATTAGCTCCGGGTGAAGCCTTAACGCGCCCCCATACCGCCTTCACGTTTCATTCACCATGAGGGGCCGGTTATCGGAACGGCTCGCAAAGCCGACGCTTTCCTCTCCATGAATGTACGCGGTGTCGCACGGACACGCGTGCGAGTAGTGGAGTAATGGCGATGATCGAACAGATCGCAAAGATCGACAAAGCGCTCGATGAATTGCTCGTCGGCCTTGGCCAGATGGTGCTGCGCCTGTCGAGTCCGCATGTCACGCGTACGCGCGAGGAACGCGAGGCTCTTGTCCGCTCAGTCAATCAGTTCTCAACCTGCGCAGCCCGCTCCAGCGATCCGCGGGTCCTCAAGCTTGCTGACGACTTGCAAAATACGTTGAAGCCGCGCCTGCGCCTCGTGGCCAGTCGCTGACGACGCAGGAACGTTTCTCCCTTTTACCTGTTGGCCAGACACAACCAAAAGGGAGGCTCTACATGCCCATCGAAGCAAGTGAACAAGGTAACCTGATTGGCAGCGACAAGGTCGAAGGCACCGCAGTGTTCGGCGCTGACGACCAGAAGATCGGATCGATCGAGCGCGTGATGATCGACAAGAAGAGTGGCCGGGTGTCCTACGCTGTGCTCAGCTTTGGCGGCTTTCTCGGCATCGGCGACGATCACTATCCCCTGCCCTGGCAGTCGCTGAAATATGATACCGCACTGGGCGGTTATCGCACTGGCGTAACGCAGCAGCAGCTGGAGAACGCTCCCAAATACGGCAACGACAATAGTTGGAATTGGGCTGACACATCGCGGGCCCGCGCGGTGAACGATTACTACGGCGTTCCCATGGGCATCTGACGCCCGGGATATACCACACAGCAGAACGGCACCCGATCGGGTGCCGTTCTTGTTTGTTCACCCAGTCCGATGCATCGGCTCTAGTGCGCCAGTTCCTTGCGCACTGCCGCAGCCGCATTGCCAACTTTCTCCACCGCGGCCTGCAGCTGCTCGCGGGAAACGCCGAGCTGATGGGTCCAGTATTTCACCTCATGCGCCTCGTGCATGTTGATCTTGCTGCGATCCGGCTGACCCTTGTTCTTCCGGTCGTCCATCGTCGTCGGCCTCTTCAATTAACTGGTTGATGTACATGGCGAGCTGCTCGCCGGCGTCATTGAAATCTTCGTCCACGCAAGGTGTCCCATATGCCGTTTGGTGAGTGCAAAACATGCACGACTGTGACTTGTTCCGGGCGCCGCTCACCTGCCACACAAGCAATTGTTCAAATGCCGGAGATTCCGCCAACCCGGCTTTAACTGCACTTCCAGAGCTCGGAGAACCCAATCGCACCCGCGGCATTATGGGAGATGATGTCCACAGCCCTTGTCGTTCAAACCGTCGAACTGAGGCCGAACCCGCCGCCTTACGGTCGGCTGTCATTGCGCACGGGGGCATGGGACCAGTTGCAGGCGAAACGGGCCTATGACGACCATCACGAGCCGCCGGAGGCGCCGGTCGAGCTCGACAAGAAGGTCTGAGGTAGCCAGCAGTCCGCGGCGATCCGCGCTCTATTGCGAAACGCTTCCACCAATGCCGACGCTCCCGCCGACCCTGATGCAGGTCGACGTCCCCTCAACCTGGACGAAGCCGGCGCCGTATTGCTTACACGGATCTGCTTTTCGTGATGCCGGCGTCACGCTCTGCTTCGTTGCCACTGGCTTCTTCGACGCCGCAGCGAAGGCCTGCAGCGGGATGACAGCGATCAGCAGTCCAACAACGATAATTCTCATGACCTTCCCCCGCCGCTCTTACGCAACCGTATAGCTGGAACGAACGCCGCAGTGCGGTGTTTCCATGGCATGGGACCGAGAGAAGAAGATAATGGCGTATTCCTGCTCAGCGCGGTCGCGCTTGTCTGCGGAATGATCGCCTTCGTACCGTGGCTCCTCGAGCCGATACCCGCTGTTGCAAGCAAAAACGCCCAGCATGTCGCTTATGAACGACCTGTGTCGCAAGAGCCGGTGCGCGTGATCGTGCCCTTCACCCCGAACACCACGCCGAGCCAGCGTTGACGCTTTGCTTGGTTAGTTGGCAGTCACGGGCTGGCCGGCGGTGCGAGTGAGCTTGTCGGCTTTCAGCAGGACATGGTCGGTTGTCGGCTGCGGCCGTGCAAAGAAGCTCACCGCGACAAAGGCTGTGCAGAACAGAAATCCCACCAGCATCACCCGTCGATGCGTCGGCTTGTCGGCATTGTGAAACGAAGCGGACATGGTCACTCCCTCGATGGGAAATGAATAGCTCACTCTTATTTCCGCGCAATCATACTCTGGTTTTAACCTAACCGATGAAGGTTACTTGGCCGATCGGATTTTAACGAAGCCGTTGTGGACTGTTAATTTCCGGCGCTCCCGCGATCAAACTAAACTACAGAACCGCATCGCGAAGCCATCCTGGCCGGTTCGTTATTTCCCGGCCGTTGTCACTTCTTATCGACGTTGTCCTGCGAGATCGGGGGAGCGCAGGTCTCCTTCGCATACTTCTCAGCGAGTTCGAATATTTCGCGACGGCGCTCCGGCTCGTTAATGGTGAGGTAAGTCACAACCATTTTTAAGGCCTCCTCGTCCGAAGCCCTTCCAAACCGCCACACGAGTAACACTCCCAAGTTGTACAGAAAGGTTTCGGAACCTTTTCCCTGTACGTTGAATTGAATGCCCATCAATATACGCAATATTACGATCAGTTGGCCAATAAGTTCCGGGAGCGGTGATGATTGTCGGTCGGTCCATCTCGGAGATCTGCAGGGAGCTCGCCATCTCGGCGCAGGCGAGCCATCAGACAGTTCTCGCGCAGATCCTGCGGATGGCTTCGCTCGAAGCCGCCCAGAGCGGCGTGCGTCATCATGAAGGCGATTCCAGTATCCAAGATCGATTGGTCGGCACCTGGGACTGGGACATCGCCAATGACCGCGTCTACGCAGACAGCAAATTCGCCCGCCTGTTCGGCGTCAATGCGGATTTGGCCTCGCGGGGCACGCCGTTGCAAGACTGGCTGGATGCCATTCATCCGGACGACATCGATGACGTCACCGCCGCTATCAATCGTTCACTGACGACCGGTCAGGTCTTCTCCCGTGAATATCGCGTCGTCTCTCACGGCGACACGCATTGGGTCTATGCGCGCGGCAAGTGCACGCTCGACTCGTCGGGCAAGGCGGTTCGGTTTCCCGGCGCCATCGTCGACATTACGCGAGAGAAGATCGATGATCATCATTTCAGCATCGTCCCGACTTAGTCCCGTACGGTTCGAGATTGCTCTTTACGACAGCGTTGCCGATAAAATGCTGCGGTCACAGCTTAATACATCGTCGCCGGGAACGTAGCCTTTCGCTGCCGGTTATGCCCGCATGGCAAGGAAATTTTTTAGCGTCGTCGTCGTTCGCTCCGTCGAGGAATCCGTGGAGATCGTCGTGGAGGCCAAGAGCGCCGATGACGCCCATGTGGCGGCCATTCAGCATTTGCAAAAAAACGGTGACGAATATGCGTGGGAGAAGCCGCGCAAGGATTTGACCGTCTGGCACAAGCGGGAAATCGATACGCCCGCCATCGTGGATGTCAGCGCCTGAGGGCAACGCTCTTCACAATTCAGATGGTGCGCCCTCTTTCTCAAGACGACATCTGCCATTTGTCTTGTTTAGCTGCTATGGCAAGCGCCGCTGCCCTAGTGGTTGCACGCTTGTGTCGATCCCATGGAGACAATCCCAATGCGCTACCTTCACACCATGCTGCGCGTCCGCAATCTGGATGCGGCCCTGAAATTCTATGCCGATGCGCTCGGGCTCAAGGAAGTCCGCCGGGTCGACAACGACAAGGCGAAATTCACTCTGGTGTTCTTGTGCGCCGCCGAAGACGAGGCGTTACTTGCGAAGACCAAGGGACGAGGCGCGCCGCTGGTCGAACTCACTTACAACTGGGACGAAGAGAAATATGGCGAGGATCGCTATTTCGGTCATCTCGCTTATGAGGTCGACGACATCTATGCGACCTGCGACCGGTTGATGAAGCTCGGCATCACCATCAATCGTCCGCCGCGCGATGGCCAGATGGCCTTCGTTCGCTCGCCGGATCTGCATTCCATCGAGCTTCTGCAGAAAGGCGACGCACTGCCGCCGCAGGAGCCATGGTCGTCAATGCCCAACACCGGACATTGGTAACTCACAAAACGCATCGCTGCAGGTGCAGCGGTGGAACGCCATGAGCAGTGCCGCGTTGTTGATGCGATACTGATTTCATGGAGGCTGAGACAATGGGACGTGGAATTCTGCTCTGGCTGCTGGGTGTACCGATTCCGGTGATCATTCTGCTGTGGCTCTTCTTCGGTCGCTGACGCCTCCCAAGCTGAACCCATGAACAGGCCTCGCTCACGCGGGGCCTGTTGCGTTTGCGGGCTCGCTCCTTTGTGAGAGGTCAGCACGAGACCGGCCTTGCGATGGCGGCGCGTTGCTGGCTAAACCTGCAGCGCTTATCCGCCAGCGAGGTTCATCGTGCCGCAGACTCCCACTCCATCCCTGCAGATCTGGGGCCGCGCCAATTCGGTCAATGTGCAAAAGGTTCTGTGGTGCTGCCATGAACTCGACGTCGCTTATGAGCGCATTGATGCCGGCATGCAATTTGGCCGCAACAGCGAGGCCGACTATCTGGCGATGAATCCCAACGGTCGCGTGCCCACCTTGGTGCAAGGCGATTTCGTGCTGTGGGAATCCAATTCCATCATGCGCTATGTCGCCCTGGCCTATGGCGCTACATCGCGCCTCTACCCATCCACGCCAAAAGTGCGCGCCGGGATGGAGCGCTGGCTCGACTGGACACTGACGACATTGCAGCCGGCCGAACGCCCGTTGTTCTGGGGACTGGTGCGGACGCCCGTCGCCGACCGCGACATGGCCGCGCTGCAGAAGGCCGCGGATGCCAATGCGGCGCTGTGGGAGATGGTCGACCGGCAACTTTCCCGTCAGACCTGGATGGAAGGCGACGATTTCAGCCTCGCCGATATCGCCATCGGTTGCTATGCGCGGCGATGGTTCGGCGTCGAGGGCGTCATCCGCCCTGCACTTCCGCATCTGCAACGCTGGTATCAGGCGATCTCGGTACGGCCGGGCTTCCAGACCTATGTCGCGCCGCCGCTCTCCTGAGCGCAGGCGTTCGCTTGAACGTTAGTTCAGCGAGCGTTCGAGCAGCAGGATGCCCATGATCACCACCAGCGTGATCGCGGCCACGATAAGGCGCGTGGACCAGTTCATGCCACGGCCGATCCACCACAGCAGCGCGCAGCCCATCAATACGGGAATGACGATATCGGGGCGCACGATCGTGGGGCCCTACGCGATGAAGCGAACGCCCAGCGTCTTGCCGCGGCGCCAGACCACTTCACACGTACGCCCGGTGCGCGCGTCGCGCGAGAAAGCCAGCTTCATCTTGTTGGGGACCGACGTGGGATCGTCGACGACGACTTTCGCGCCGGAGGCCGAGAGATCCAGCACATTGCATTGCCGGGCCGCGAATCCACCGTCCAGCGTGATCCATGCGGCCTGGTGTACGGACCGGCGTGTGTCGCGTTTTTTCGTCACTGCCATCGCATCACTCCACGCCCCCGGGAGAGAGCCTTAAGCCTGCATGCTTTAAGAACCGTTGAGAGGTGCAGAAGAGTTCGAAATGTCCTGTGCACAAGGTCCGTGCTCCGCGCATGGGGATCATCCACCTGATCCCTCACCGCCCACTTGCCGACCCGAACAAACGTCACTATACGTTCGGCCGCTGGCACCAAACTGATTTGCTTTCGGTCGGTGCCGCCCGCGATAGATCAGCCCTAAAGCTTTGATGTTGCGGCGATTTTAGAAATAGCCGTGCAGAACCGCGGTATCCTTGGCCTGATTTCGGGCCGCTGGATCGGCCGGGGTTTTTTGCTCCCTTCGTCTATCGGTTAGGACGCCACCCTTTCACGGTGGAGAGAGCGGTTCGATTCCGCTAGGGAGCGCCATTCGCGCACTGCCCTGGGTTAGGCCACGTTATTGCCACCCGAGCCTTATTTTCGTTGAACTTGGCCGCGAACCTCCCGAAATTCACGCGTTCTGGATGGTTTTGTCGCGGATTGGAACGATCACACGCCATAGGACTTCGAGCTTCATGGTCGAAATCATGCCGAGCGCTTCCCAGCACAGTTACGCGTCCGAACCCAGTCACACCTGGCGCATTAGCCAGCAGCCGATCATGGTTGCGGCTGCGGCCCTGTTTCTGGTCGTGATCGGCATCGGCGGCATATTCACGTGGCGCAGCTACAGCGGCGCAACGCCGGAGCCGGAGCGGCTCACCGCATCACGCCTGCAACAGGCCCGTGTGGCGCAAGCGTCCGAACAGCTGATCGAAAAGACCAAGGGCATCGAGGCCACCCAGCAACAGTCCATCGACCAACTCCAGGTCGTGCAGGATCAGCTGCAGACTATGCAGCGTCTGATGACGGCGCAGCAGAACGAAGCGCGCAAGCTCAATGAACAGGTCGGCGCCCTCACCTCCACGCTCGACACTCTCCGGCAGTCTTTTGCCAGCACCTCGGCGACTGACGACAAGCCTGCCGCGCGAGAGCAGCCGCGCCGCTCACGATCCCGCGCCGCGGCGAGCAAGGGCCGTCAGAAGATGAAGATCGTTGTGCAGCGCAAGCGCCCCGGGGCACGCGGCTAAGCCATCCCGCGCGATTGCTCCCGAGCACACGTGAACTGCTTGTACTCTCCACAGCACCGCGCCTAGTCTGTCTGGCCGAACGCAATCTGCACTGCTCAAGGTGCGAGATCATGCGATACCGGTAGGGAGCGAGACATGAAGCATGACGGCGGCGATCACCTTCACGCGCACGACAGCGCGATGACCGAGAAATACGGCAGCACCACACTGGCAACACTCCGCAAGATCTACGGCAAGTTCTTCGCAGCCGGGCATCCCGACACGCTCACGCTCAGCGAAGTGCTGCCGAAGCTCAACGACACGTCGCTCAGTCAGCTCCGCCGTGATCACGACACCGGACATCTCAAGAAGAAGATCTCGAAGGCGGCGTGATGCGACGCGTTGGCGCTGTGGCTAGAACGCCTTGCGCAGCAACAACACGGTGAGGACGATCACGACGACCGGCGCTCCCAATGTCACCGGGAGCAACCATGGACTGTCGGCGTCGATGAGTGTGCCGGGAATGACGCCGATCAAGGCATGATCGACGATCCAGACCATGGCGGACACGATACTGGCGGTTTCGAACTTCAGACGCGGCATGCCGGCGATGCCCGCGACGCTGGTGACCAACGCGCGCGCCGGCCCGATATGGTAGCCGACCATGATCGCCGCGATGCCGTAGCGCTCGAATAGCCTACGCACCCGCGCCACCAGTTGCTGACGCGATTGGAGCATCCGCATCTCCAGCAGCCTCGGCCCGCACCGTTTGCCGAGCTCATAGGACACGCTCATGCCGAGCACCGCGCCGCCGATGGCCCAAAGGACGAAAGTCCAGGACACCACGCCGGCCCCGATCAGCACACCGGTCGCCGTCACGATGGCGGCGGCCGGCACCACGAAACTGGAGCCGACCAGACATCCGAAGAAGGCGATGACGAAGCCAAGCGGCCCAGCCAAATCGGCTTGCGCGGCGATCAGCGCCGAGATTTTCTGAATGATGTCCATCAGGGAGGGGATTCCGACCGGCGCTGTGTTTCGTTCAGGCAGTGTTTCGTCCATCACCAGCAATGAAACAAAACCGCGGTCGAAGAAACCGTTTCCTCGCCTCCGCGCAAACCGCCTGAAGCGAACGCCCTCTATCCCATCGTTCCAACGACCCGCCGATCGGCGCACGGATGGACACCAGATCGAGGGACAAAGATGACATTCACCACCGCCAAGCTCGCCGCCGCCACCGTTCTTGCATTCGGCATGCTGACCACCGTCTGCCACGCCTACAGCGCCGAACAGGAACAGCTTTGCACGGGCGATGCGATGCGACTGTGCAGTTCGGAAATCCCGGATGTCGATCGCGTCATGGCTTGCATGATCCGCAACAAGTCTCAGCTAAGCGACGGCTGCAAGTCGGTCTTTGCGCCTGCCTCGGCCTACCAGCCGGCATCGCTACGGACCACGAAGCCGGTCAATCTGGTGCCGGCCCGGATTCGCTGACGCCTAGCGCCGGCGCGCCACGGCGACGCCGAGCAGAAAAGCAACCAGCAGCGATCCCAGCGGCGCTTCGCGCGCAACATTGGCCAGGATGCTCAAGGGCATGCCTGGCTTCTTGCCGGATTCGATGGCACCGCCGATGCGGTGCGCGGTCTCGGTCACCGCCTCTTTCACATCCGTGATCGTTTCTGTGATTGTCGACCTGGCCTCAGGCACGGGCTCGACGCCTTCGTAGATGTAGGGGGGTGTCTTTGCGTCGTCGGCCATGGTCATTTCCCGTGCAGTATGAGCTGTGTCAGCCCAATCGACCGAACACTGATTGGTTCCGGCCCTGGCCCGGGCCCACTAGCTTCTCTTTTGTCGCAGGCGGCTCCCGCAAGAGTCACTCTTTCCGGTCTGCCCGGCCGTCTATAATTAAGTTCCATGAACCTGCTCGAATCGCTCCCCACCGTGATCGGTATCGCCGCCGTGGCACCAGCTCTGCTGGTGCTGTGGCTGGTGATTGCTGCCGATGAACGGCCGGGACCGCCCGGGCTGGTCTGGGCGTCATTCCTGCTGGGCGCCGCCAGCATCTCCCTACTCGGCTATGCCCGCGCGCTGTTCGCGGCAATTCCGGGTCTTACGGACAACCCGACCCTGGCCATGGTGCTCCACGCCGTGTTTGGTGTCGCCGCGCCGGAGGAGATCGTGAAGATCTTCGTCATCATCGCGGTGTCCACCCAGCGCGCCCGGACGGCCGATCCAATGGACACGGTGGTTTATGGCGCCGCCGCCGGCCTCGGCTTCGCCGCCTACGAGAATCTCGTCTATCTCCTGCAATATCCCGAGATGTGGCGGACGCTCGCGGTGCTGCGCAGCGTACTGACCGTGCCGTTTCACGGTGCACTTGGCGTCATCGCCGGCGCCTATATCGCCATCACCCGCTCCGGCCGCGCGCTCGGCGCCCATCGCCGCGACGGCTGGGCTTTCATTCGCACGCCCATGCTCATTGTTCTTGCGCCGGTGACGCTGCATGCCTGTTTCGATCTTCCTTTGCTGACGCTGCAGCGACATCCGGAGATCGTCGGCGTGATGCGCCGCGTGCTCGAGGCCGCCGGCGTGGTGATCGGCTTCGGCACCATTGCGCTGGCGGCGCGGCTGGTCCGGCGGATCGGCGCGCATCATGCACCGCATACGGAGGTGTCACGCGAGAGGCTCAGCCAGTTGCGCGGCATGTGGGCGCTACTGGTTGCCGGCGGCGGCGCGGGCTTTGCCGGCACGGCCTTTTTGCTGACTTCGATTCATCACTGGTTTACGAACCCGGCGCGCAACGTCACCATGGTGCTGATCCCGCTCGGTCTGGCATCGATCGCCATCGGTGCCGTGCTGCTGGTGCTGACGACGACAGCCTATATCCTCGGTCGCAACCGCATGCGCACGGCCGCACCGGCCATCACCATGCAGTCGTAACGTTCAAGACCTCACGCGACATTCGAGCTATTCCCGATCAACAAACTTGCACGCTTCCGCGTGTGAGCGGATAAATGCAAGGTACGGCCAGCATGCTGCCGGCCAGATCAGGACATGCCGCCATGACCATGCCGCCCAACCTCGCCGAGCTGCAATCGAAGATGAGCGACGCCGTGCGCGCGCATTGGAAGGCATTTCTAATCGAGGGCATCGTGCTGGTGATCCTCGGCTTCGCCGCGATGATCGTGCCGCAGGTGGCCAGCATCGCCGTCACCGTCATGCTGGGCTGGATGTTCTTCATCTCGGGCGTCGCCGCGCTGCTGATGACCTTCTGGGCGCGTCAGACGCCGGGCTTCATCTGGTCGCTGATTTCAGCAATCCTTGGCATCGGCGCCGGCATCATTCTGCTTACGCGCCCGGCCGAAAGCACGCTGACACTGACATTCGTGGTTGGCGTCTATTTCCTCGCCGAGGGCGTAGCGACCATCATGTACGCGCTCCAGCATCGCAAGGAGCTGTCCGAGCGCTGGAGCTGGATGGCCTTCTCCGGTCTGATGGATATCGTGATCGCCTTCATCATCATCTCGGGCCTGCCCGGCACGGCAGCCTGGGCCATCGGCTTGATGGTCGGCATCAATCTGGTGATCGGCGGCGCTTCGCTGATCGGCTTGGCGATGGCCGCCCGCAAGAAGGCCTGACCCCGCCAACTGTCTGCAGGGGCTCAGCAGCCCTTGCAGATATTCTTGATCATACGATCAAGTTCGCGATCCTGCGCGTCGATGCGGGACGGATCGTTCTTGCCGGTCTCCGGCGGCAAATCGCCCGGCCGCGGCTGGCGATGGCCGACGGGAGCCTCTGGCAGAGCACCGCCGCTGTTGGTCTGTGTGGTCGGCTGCGAGCGCAGGCCCTTGGGTGGCAGGTTGCGGGACGAATCCTGCGCCAGAGCCAGCGAATGGCCGAGAACGAACAGGCCTGCCGTCATCACGAACAATGTTTTCATTTTTTGTCTCCGACACCAGATGGCGCGTGTAAGCCGATCGCTACGGCTTCGGTGGATAGATATGAACGTCGCCGCAGTAATCCACAACACGATAGACCGATTCCGCAGAAGCTTCACCGTCAGGCTTGAGGCTGATTGAAGAATTCTCGGACAAATATTCGGGACCGATCGGCGCCTTGCCATAACCGCCGGGAATATCGAGCACATAATCCGGCTGGCACAATCCGGAAACATTGCCTCGAATGGCGCGCATTAAGGCCTGTCCCTCCGCGATGCTGGTGCGCAAATGTGCGGTGCCAGGCGCTAGGTCGCCGTGATGCAGATAATAGGGCTTGATGCGGCACTCAACGAAACCGCGCATCAGTGCCGTCAGCGTCGCCGCATTGTCATTGACGCCGCGCAGCAATACCGACTGGCTCACCATGGGAATGCCGGCATCAACCATCAGCGCGCAGGCCGCACGTGCAGCATCCGTCAGCTCGCGCGGATGATTGGCATGCAGCGCCACCCATGTGCTGGCACCCGTGACTTTCAATGCATCCACCATTTCCGCACTCACGCGACCGGGATCAGCCACGGGGACCCGCGTATGCAATCGAATGATCTTTACATGCGGGATATCAGCGAGATCCGCCATGATCTCGCTCAATCGTCGCGGCGACAACATCAGGGGATCACCGCCGGTGAGGATTACCTCCCAGATCTTGTCATGGCTGCGGATGTAATCCAGCGCGGCTGAATAGGCGTCGGGTGACAGCGCGGTCTCCTTGCCCGGCCCCACCATCTCGCGGCGGAAACAGAACCGGCAATACACCGCGCAGACATGTACCAGCTTGAACAGCACACGGTCGGGATAGCGATGCACGATGCCGTCGATTGGCGCATGGGCGTGATCACCGATCGGATCAGCGTTCTCTTCGGGCTGCGCGTTCAGTTCATCCACACTCGGTATGTACTGGCGCGCGATCGGATCGTCGGGATCGCTGCTGTCAATCAGTGCGGCTACGGCCGGCGTCACCGCGACCGCATAACGCGCGGCGACTTTCTCCAGATCAGCCAGCGTCGAGGCTGGCGCGAGACCGTTTTCGATGAGGTCGCTGGCTTGCCGCAGGGTCGTCGCAACTTTCACGTGACGGTTCATGACACACCTGCCGGCGGCGTCCACACCACCTGATCGATCCGCGTCGCACCCGAGGCCAGCATCACCAGTCGGTCGAAGCCGAGTGCAACACCGGATGCAGGCGGCATCGCTGCAACGGCTTCAAGAAACTCCTCATCGAGCGGATAGCGCTCGCCATAGCGACGCTCCTTTTCATCCATCGCTTCCGTGAAGCGGCGGCGCTGTTCGTCAGCGTCGGTCAATTCGCCAAAGCCATTGGCAAGTTCAACACCGCAGGCATAGACCTCGAAGCGTTCGGCCACGCGTCGGTCACCTTCTTTGGTGCGCGCCAATGCCGCTTCCGGCGATGGGTATTCAAACAGCACGGTCATCCGTCCCTGCCCGAGATGCGGCTCGACATGCTCGACGAGAATCTTGCTGAAAATATCCGACCATGTGTCGTCGTCGCTGATCCGCACCTTGCCAGTCGCAGCAGCCGCCAGCTTAGCGCGATCACCCTCGGCGCCATCGATGCTTGCAAGCAAATCGATATCCGCAAAACGCGTGAAAGCCGCTGCCACGGTCAACATCTCCGGCTCGGCAAACGGATCGGCAACCTGACCGCGAAACGTGAACTGCTTGATGCCTGTCGCCTGCGCCGCGCATGCAATGATCGCCACGCAATCGGCGATCACGGCCTCATAGCTCTCCTCGGCACGGTACCATTCGAGCATCGTGAATTCAGCCAGGTGCTTGTCGCCGCGCTCGCGGTCGCGAAACACCCGGGCGAATTCGAAGATTTTCGTCTCCCCTGCCGCCAGCAGCTTCTTGCAGGCGAATTCCGGCGATGTCCGCAGATACCGCGAGAACCGCTCGCCGTCGCGGTCGATCAATGTCGTCTTTGGCGCATGCAGATGGGTCTCATTGCCCGGCGACACCTGCAACACGCCAGTCTCGACCTCCAGGAAGCCCTGAGCCTCGAACCACGTCCGGATACCCTTCGTGATCGCTCCCCGCGCCAGCAGGAAGCCCCGGCGGTCCTGATGTCGCGCCGGGCTCCACCAGGGCGACGGACGGTCGGTTCCAGTCATCGGCAAACGGCCCTTTTGGGTTGCAAAACGCTGGCATCGCCGCGTGAAATCAGTATGTTGCCCCCCGAAACCGCTTCGCTGGCCACAGGACACACACGTCCGGATCGGTCCCGGGCCTGAAATCTAGGAAACATATCTGTGAAAGTCATCGCCAGTTCTATTCGCAAGGGCAACGTCATCGAGCAGGAAGGCAAGCTCTACGTGGTTCTGTCCGCGGAGAACATCCACCCCGGCAAGGGAACCCCGGTCAGCCAGATCGAAATGCGCCGAATCAGCGACGGTGTGAAGATCTCGGAGCGCTACAAGACCACTGACCAGGTGGAAAAGGCGACGATTGAAGACCAGAACTTCAATTACCTCTACAAGGACGCCGACGGCTTCCACTTCATGAACAACGACAATTACGACCAGGTTCAGGTGCAGAAGGACGTCATCGGCGATGCCGAGCCCTATCTGCAGGAGAACATGACCGTAAAGCTGTCGCTGCATGGTCTGGTTCCGGTGGCGATCCAGATGCCGCAGCGCGCGACCCTCGAAGTCGTCGATACCGAGCCGGTGACCAAGGGCCAGACTGCATCGTCGTCCTACAAGCCTGCCATGCTGTCCAACGGCGTCCGCACCAACGTGCCGCCGCATGTCGGCACTGGCACCCGCATTGTGGTGCTGATCGAAGACGGCTCCTACATCGAACGCGCCAAGGACTAAAAGCTCCCGCCGTCGCAAGATTGCCGCAAGTCGGCCTCAACCTTTTTCGCAAGACCGCCGGAAGCCCAAAAAGGCCCCCGGCGGTCTTTTTCATGCGTGACTTCAATATGTTGACTGTCTCCCCGCGCCGCGACGCATTGCCCCTGCCGCCGCGCAAGTCATGCGGCTACAATGGGGGCATGACCACGCGCGATTCCCTGATCGACCGACGCAGCCTGCTCCGCTCCGCCCTCGGTGCCGGCGCGCTGCTGGCCCTGCCCGGGACCGCCTTTGCGGCCCCCGCCGGCTTCGACGCGTGGCGCGACGGCTTTCGTGCAAAGGCAACTGCCAAAGGCGTCTCCGACGCGACCTATTCGCGCGTGATGGGCCGCATCGAGCCGGACATGTCCGTGTTCACCAAGATGCAAAAGCAGCCGGAATTTCACGAGCAGCTCTGGCAATACATCAATCGCCGCGCCTCCGACTGGCGCATCGCCGCCGGTAAGGAAGCGCTGCGCAAGTATGACGGCGTGTTCGACCGCATAGAGCGCGACTTCGGCGTCGAGCGCGGCACGCTGCTGGCGCTGTGGGGCGTCGAGTCCGCCTATGGCGATCCCATCGTGCAGCAGAACCATATGCGCCCGGTGTTTCCGTCGCTGGCCGCACTGGCGTGGAACGAGCCGCGCCGCCGCGCCTATTGGGAAACCGAACTCATCAACGCGCTGAAGATCGTCGATAAGGGCTGGGGCACGCCCGACGAGATGCGCGGCTCCTGGGCCGGTGCAATGGGCCACACGCAATGGATGCCGGAAGTCTGGCTCAATGTCGGCATCGACTATGACCGCGACGGCCGAGTCTCGCCGTTCGGCAAGCCTGACGATGCGCTGGGCTCAAGCGCACGCTTCCTCGTCAATCGCGGCAAATATCCGCGCGGCGAACACTGGGGCTATGAAGTCCGCGCCAATGGCGCCGGCTCATCGGATAGCAATCGCAGTTTTGCAGCATGGTCCGCAGCCGGCGTTACGCGCGCCGATGGACAGCCGTTCCCGCAGGCCACTGCCAATGCCAAGCTCTGGGTGCCTGTGCAGGGCGGTCCGGCCTTCCTGCTCGGCCAGGGCTTCTACGCCGTGCGCAGCTATAACCCGTCGATGAATTATGCGCTGGCGATCTGCCATCTCGGCGATCGCATTCTCGGCGCGCCGCCTTTCATCCAGCCGTTCCCCGGCTCGGAACGCGCGCTCACACTCGCCGAAGTGCAGGAAGTGCAGACCCGCCTCACCCGCGCCGGCTTCGACACCGGCGGCACCGACGGCCGCGTCGGAAATGACACGATGAAAGCGGTGCGTGATTTCCAGACGAAGGCAGGGCTGCTGCCGGCGGATGGCTATGGCGGGCTGAAGGTACTCGCGCGGTTGCGGCAAGGCGGCTGAGCCGCTCCGTCAAATCCCCGCCATCCGCTGCGGATCGACGTAACGATCATAGTCTTCACCCGAGAGTAGCCCCAGTGCGATCGCTGCTTCGCGCGGTGTGATAGCTTCATCCAAAGCTCTGGCTGTGATGAGCGCGACTTTGTCATAGCCGATCACCGGATTGAGCGCGGTTGCGAGCAGCGGTGCATTGGCGACATTCGCAGCGAGCTGTCGTCGATCGACGTCGAGATCGCGGATCAATCGGGACGTAAAGACATCGATGCCATCGGCGAGGATGCGGATTGACTGCAAGACGTTGTAGATGATGACCGGCTTGGCAACGTTGAGCTCGAAATTGCCGGACGCACTGGCTGCGGTGACGACGGCGTTGTTGCCCGTCACCTGAAAACAGACCTGCGCAAGCATTTCGGCGATGGTGGGATTGCGCTTGCCAGGCATGATCGACGACGTCAGCCCGTCATGCGGGATGACAAGCTCACCGAACCCGCAGCGCGGACCCGAGCCGAGGAAGCGCACATCGTTGACGATCTTCAGCAGCGTGACGGCAAGGCCGTTGAGCGCGCCGGACACTTCGACCAGCGCGTCATGCGCGCCCATGCCTTCGAACTTGCTCAGATTCGGGACAAACGCAACGCCGGTCAGGGCCTTCAAGTGCCTGCAAAAGGCGCTGTCGAATCCCGCGGGTGCATTGAGCCCCGAGCCGACGGCCGTGCCGCCCTGGGGCAGCATCAGCAGGCGCGGGAAGACGGCTTCGATGCGGTCGATCGCATGGCCGATCTGGCGGGCGAAGGCATCGAATGCCTGCCCCATGGTCATCGGCACGGCATCCATCAGGTGCGTGCGTCCGATCTTCACGACGTCGGAGAACGCGTCCGCCTTGGCGCGAAGATCATCGCGCAGCGTCTGCAAGGCCGGGAGCAAGCGCCCGCGCAACTCCCGCGTTGTTGCCACATGCATCACGGTCGGAAAGCTGTCGTTCGATGACTGCGAACAATTGACGTGATCGTTGGGATGAATGGGCGATTTGGTCCCGAGCGGCTGGCCCAGCAATTCATTGGCGCGGTTCGCGATCACCTCGTTAGCGTTCATGTTGGTCTGGGTGCCGGAGCCCGTCTGCCAGATCGGCAACGGGAAATGATCGTCGAAACGGCCCTGCTGAAGTTCCAGTGCCGCTGTTTCGATCGGCGCCGCGATCTCCGGCGCGATCGTCCCGAGTTGCAGATTGGCGCGAACGGCCGCGATCTTCTGCAGGGCGAATGCACGGATCAGCGCGACCGGGAAACGCTCATCGCTAACCTGGAAGACCTCAAGCGCGCGTTGGGTCTGCGCGCCCCAATAGCGATCCTTCGGCACCGCGATGGCACCGAAGGCGTCATGTTCCGTGCGAACGTCACTCACGAGTCTCGCTCACTGCGCACCGACAACGCCCGCTGCCTTGATGATCGGCGTCCACTTGTCGATCTCGGATTTCAGATGCGCGGCCAGCGCATCGGGCGTCGCCCGTTCCGGCGCCACTGGCTGCACGCCGAGCCCGGCAAGCCGGCTCTTCACAGTCTCGTCCTTCAGCGCCACGTTCAACGCCGCAACGAGTTTGTCGATGATCGGCTTGGGTGTGCCCTTCGGCGCGAACAGGCCGTACCAGACGGTGTAGGTAAAGCCCGGCAAGCCGGCTTCGGCTGTCGTGGGCAGTTTTGGCAGCGCCGGCGCCTTCTCGGTGCTGGTGACGGCGTAGCCCTTGATTGTGCCGCCGTCGACATTGCCGACCACGTTGACGATCTGGTCGCACATGACATCGACCTGTCCGCTCATCATGTCGTTCATCGCCGGACCAGCGCCGCGATAGGCGATCTGGGTCGGCTGCGTACCGGTCGCTGCATTGAGCAGCAGACCGCACAGATGCGACGCCGATCCGATGCCGGCATGCGCGTAGTTCACTTTCTCCTTGTTCGTCTTCATCCAGGCGATGAGCTCGGCGAGATTGGCGGCCGGGAGATCCTTGCGTGCCACGAACACCGACGGCAGATCGACGGCGAGACCGATCGGCTCGTAGTCCTTAATCGGATCGTATTTGAGTTTTGGATACAGCGCCGGATTGGTCGCGTGGCTGATATGGATCAGCAGCAGATTGTAGCCATCCGGCGGCGAGGCGGCGACCTTGGCGCTGCCGATGGAGCCTCCGGCACCCGTCGTGTTCTCGACGATGACCTGCTGCTTCAGCGGGCCGCTCATGCCCTGCGCCAACAGCCGCGCGATGGTGTCACCGGGGCCACCTGCCGAATACGGCATGTTCATGGTGATGGTGCGGGTCGGAAATTCCTGCGCCATCACGGGACCGGCGAGCAACGCACCGGCGAGTACGACTGCTGTCTTCAAAATCATCCTGGTCATTGAAATCCTCCCTTGGTGTGTCTGTTGTTTCAACTCTTGGACGGGCTCAGCACGCGATCAACCATCGGGCCGCACAGGCCGAGATAATTCGTGGGATCGCAATGCTTGCGGATCGCGTCCTTGCTGCCGAGTGCTTCGACAATCTCCGGCACTTCGGCGAGGATATCGGCGAGCTTGCCGCCGCCTTCGATGGCCTTGCGGCAAGCGTCGTAGACGACGTCATGCGCGTGCTGACGGCCGAGTTTTGGCGCAGCCGCCATCATCACGGCTTCGGCGACGATCAAGCCGCGAGTCAGATCGAGATTGTCCAGCATGCGCTTCTCGTGGACGACAAGGCCGGCCAGCATGAACTTTGCATTGGCCAGTGATGATGCCGTGAGCAGGAAGCTCTCCGGCAACGACACCCATTCGAGATGCCACGGCCCGGTTGCACGTTCCAGGTCATGGATCATGCCGTCGAGCATGGTCGCGACATGCTGGCGCACCGCCTTGGCAGCGGCGAGCATCAGTTCGCTTGAAATCGCGTTACGCTTTTGCGGCATCGTCGATGACGCGCCGCGACCGGGCACGAAAGGCTCTGACACTTCGCCGAATTCGGACGATGACAACAGCATCACGTCGGTGGCGATCTTGCCGAGCGTACCGGTGATCAGGCCGAGCAGCGTGACCGCTTCGGCGATGCCGTCGCGGGCGACATGCCAGGTGATCGAGGGCTGATGCAGGCCGAGCTCCTCGCAGAACAGCTTTTGCATCTCGAGACCGCCCTCGCCCACCGACGCGAGCGTCCCCGCGGCGCCGGAGAACTCGCCGAGCAGGATGCGCGGCAGCGCCTGATCGACGCGTTCGATGTGGCGATCGACGGAAGACAGCCAGACGGCGGCTTTGTAGCCGAAGGTCACCGGCAGCGCCTGCTGCAGATGGGTGCGCCCGGCCATTGGCGTGTCGCGATATTTTTTCGCCATGTTAGCGAGGATGTCGCGGACCTCGCGCAGATCGCGTGCAACGATCTGTAGCGCCGCGCGGATCTGCAGGACGTTGGCTGTGTCCATGATGTCCTGGGTGGTCGCCCCCCAGTGGACGTAGCGGCCCGCCTCTCCTGCGGCTTCGGAGAGCTGATGGACCAGCGGCAAGATCGGGTAGCCGACGATTTCGGTCTCAGCTCGGAGCTTGTCGAAATCGATCCGGATCGATTTGGCGGCGGCCTCGATGGCCTGCGCGGCTTCCTTGGGGACAACGCCGAGACGGACCTGGGCGCGGGCCAGCGCGACTTCGGCCTCGATATAGCGGCCGACCAGGGCTTCGTCGGCGAAGACCGCCCGCATTTCCGCGGTGCCGAACATGTCCCGAAACAGGACCGAATCGAAAACCGTGCTGCCCATAACGCTTCCTCTTATTATGTTCGTACATATTAAATTGTCCGAACATAAACCTTGTGTCAATCTCCTTCCTTGACGAGATGGTCGCCAATCAGGCTTCCATCTTGCGATCAGGGACTTAGGGTCGAGGGACGACGGTGGAAAAGCGTTACGCGTTCGTGGCCCGAGCACTTACCGAGGCCATCGCAGACGGACGGCATCCGGTCGGGTCCGTGCTGCCGACAGAGTTCGAGCTGGCGGACCAGTTCGCCGTGAGCCGATCAACCGTGCGCGCGGCGATGCAGGAACTGCAAGCGTCCGGCTTGGTCAGCCGGAAGCGCAATGCCGGGACGCGTGTCGAGGCGGCCTCTCCGGCCAAGGGCGGTGATGGCTTTACGCAGGCACTCAATACGATCGAGGCGGTCCAGCAGTTCGGCACCGAGACCGAACGACACGTGCAGCGTGTCACCGACATCGTCGCGGACAGCCAGTTGGCCACCCAGCTCGGATGCCGGGCCGGCCGCCGCTGGCTGTGCATCTCGAGTCTGCGCACGATTCCCGGCGACGTCACACAGACGCCGATCTGCTGGACGGATGTCTATATCGACGGCGCCTTCGCCGACGAGGTGCGCGCGAAGATGGGCGGCCATCACGAGATCTTCGGCACGCTCGTCGAGAAAATCTCGGGACGACGCTTTGTCGAGATCCGTCAGGACATCTCTGCGGTTGGCGTGTCGGACGCGATGGCGGAGCCACTGAAAGCAACGGCTGGCGCGCATGCGCTGTCCATTCGGCGGCAGTATCTGTTCGCCTCAAACGATCTGGCTGAAGTCTCGCTCAGCATTCATCCGGCGGACCGGTATCGATATTCGACGAGATTGCTGCGCCGGCAGGACACAAATGGATGAGTGCGCCGGCCAGGCCTGGTGGCGACAAGTTGAGAGCGGTGAGACTACCTGATCATCTTCGGCCCGGCATCCGGCGCCGCCACATCGATCACGCGCATCTGCACGCGCTCGGCACCCTGCCAACGATCGACGGTCAGCGAGCCTGCTACGTGGACGGGCTGACCGCGCAGCTCCTGCAATGCATTGCCAAGCTTCTGTCCTACTGAACGAAACGCGATACCGTTGACCATGGCGCCGTCCGACGCCTTGAAGCGCAGCCGCAGATGCGCCTGCCCGACTTCATCGACATAGACGAGCTGATGCGCCGGCAGCGCAATCACCGGCTCGGGATTGGCCTGCCCGAACGGGCCGGCGCGATTGAGCGTGTTGACGAGATCCGTCGTCACACCGCGCGCAGTGACGGCGCCGTCTATGAACAGCTCCTTCTCGTTGCGCGACTTGCCGACGTCGGCAGCCAGCGCGCTTTCGATATAGGCCCGGAATTCGCCGAGACGTTCCTTGCGCAGCGTGACACCGGCGGCCATGGCATGCCCGCCACCTTTCATCAGAAGCCCATCGGCAACAGCTTGCCGCACGGCTTTGCCGAGATCGACGCCGGAGATCGAGCGGCCAGACCCCGTACCGATTCCGCCGGGCTCCAGCGCGATGGCAAAAGCAGGCCGCGCAAATTTCTCTTTGAGCCGGGATGCGACGAGCCCGACCACGCCCGGATGCCAGCCTTCGCTGGCCGTCACGATCACCGAGCCTTTGTCTTCCAGCCCGAGTGACGCCAGCGCCTCCGCTTCGGCCTGCGCTTCCGCGGCCTGCTCGATCACGCGTCGTTCGATGTTCAGCCGATCAAGTTCGGCAGCGATCTTCGCAGCCTCGGAAATATCGCCTTCGAGCAGCAGCCGCACGCCCAGGTCTGCGCGCCCGATCCGGCCGCCGGCATTGATGCGCGGTCCCAGCATGAAACCGAGATGCCACGCTTCCGGCGGACCGTTCAAACGCGCCACATCCATCAGCGCGGTGTGCCCGATGTGATCGCGGCGGCGCAATGCGATGAGACCCTTGGCGACGAAGGCGCGGTTCAGACCGATCAGTGGTGCCACGTCGGCCACGGTGCCCAGGGCCACGTGATGCAGCATGCCGAGCAGATCCGGCTCCGGCATCTCGGCGGTCCAGAAGCCGCGCTTGCGCAATTCGCGATTGACCGCGACGAGCGTGATCAGCACGAGGCCGACGGCGGCGAGATGACCAAGGCCGGAAATATCGTCGAGCCGGTTGGGATTCACCACGGCATCGACGTCAGGTAGTTCCTCGCCGGTCTGATGGTGATCGATGACGACCACGGACATGCCGAGCTTCTTGGCCTCAGCCAGCGGCTCAAAACTGGTCGTGCCGCAATCGACAGTCACGAGCAGCGTCGCGCCCTTGCCGGCCAGCATCCTGATGGCATCCACATTGGGCCCGTAGCCCTCGAAGATGCGATCGGGAATGTGGATCTGCGGATCGAGCCCGCAATGGCGGAGGTGCCAGGCCAGCAGCGCCGACGACGTCGCGCCGTCGACGTCGTAGTCGCCGAAGATTGCCACTTTCTCCCGGCGCTGTGCGGCATCCGCGATGCGCTTCGCCGCTGCTTCCATCTGCGTGATGGTGAACGGGTCCGGCATCAGCTTGCGGATGGTGGGATCGAGGAAGTCTTCGACCGCGTCGAGTTCGATATTGCGGCCGGCGATGACCCGCGCCAGCATTTCCGGCAATTGAAAACGTTGCACCATGGCGAGCGCCCGCGCCGCCCCACGCTGGTCGACCCGGTCGCGCCAGATCCGCCCGGTGGCGGATTCGGTAACGCCGAGAAAGGCCTGCTGGGATTCGACGGGAATGATGGTCGGTGGCGTCATGGGATCAGCAATAGGCCGCGCAGCCGCTTTCGGCAAATCTCAGGCCGTCAGCAGCCCATCCGCTTCGCCAGATCGTTGAAATCATCGGCCACCACGTCCCACGGGCCCTCGACCTTGAAATCGCGGTTCTGGTGCGGGCCGTATTCAGTGACCCGCGGCACGAAGGCGGTCTTGAGGCCGAGTTTGTGTGCGGCATCGAGATCGCTGTTATGGGCGGCGACCATCATGACTTCCGCAGGCTTCAGATTGAGCAGTGCGGCCGCGCCGAGATAGGCCTGCGGATCTGGCTTGTAGTGTTCGAACAGTTCCGCGCTCATGATCAGGTCCCATGGCAGGCCGGCGAATTTCGCCATGTTGGTCAGCAGCGCGACATTGCCGTTCGACAACGGGCTGATGACGTATTTTGTCTTCAGCCTAGTCAAGCCGCTCACCGAATCCGCCCACGGATGCAGCCGGTGCCAGCCGAGTGTCATGTAATGCAGATCGTTGTCCGAGAGCCCGTTGATGCCGAACTTGGCGACCAACACATCGAGTGACTGCCGATGCAGCGTGTCGAGCTTGACGAAGCCGCGCTCGGGATGATGGCGCACGACATCCATCGACGGCATATAGGCCTGCCGCCAGGCATCGACGAGCGCAGTCCAGTCTGCGGTCATGCCGCGCGCTTTGCCGAACGCGGTACAGTCAGCAATCAGGCTGGAACGCCAATCAACCACGGTGCCGAACACGTCGAACACCAGAGCCTTGACGTTATCGGTCTCGCTCATGGTCTCATCCCCATTTTGTTTTCTTGGTTTTTAGTTCGATTAATCCGAGCGCATATTGGCGCGCTTGGATTGCCTTTAATTAGAGTATCTTCCGATATTGCATAAATCCGGAATTGTCCGCGACCTGATCATACAGAATGCGCGCCTGCGCATTCTCGTTCTGTGTCAGCCAATGCACGCGGCTGCAGCCATCGGCCTTGGCCTTCGCATAGACCGCCTCGATCAGAGCGCGACCGACGCCATGTCCCCGCGCGTTGTTGTCGACGAACAGGTCCTGCAGGTAACAGTAGTTGCCCGGCGTCCAGGATGAGCGGTGATACAGGAACTGCACGATACCGGTGAGCTTGCCGTCCACATAGGCACCGAGCAGAAACATCTGCTCGTTGGCGTCGTGGAAACGCTTCCACGCGGTATCGGTCGCGATCTGTGGCAGCGTCGCTTTGTAGAAGGTCAGATAGCCCTGCCACAGCGGCTCCCAGGCAGCCCGTTCATCGGGGCCGACCGGGCGGATCTCAACATTCGCCTTCGCCATGTGACCGAACTCAATCCAGGTGGAATTTTTCGAGCTGGCGATGCTCGCCCTTGATGATGCGCACGGTGCCGGTCACCGAACGCATCACGATGGTCTCGGTCTCAATGACGTCGCCGCGGAACTTGACGCCCGACAGCAATGCGCCGTCGGTGACACCGGTGGCGGCAAACAGGCAGTCGCCCTTCGCCATGTCCTCGATGCCATAGATCATCTTCGGATCGGTGACACCCATCTTCAGCGCGCGCTCGCGCTTCTCGTCGGTATCGAGGATCAATCGGGTCTGCATCTGGCCGCCGATGCAGCGCAGTGCTGCGGCCGCCAGCACGCCTTCCGGTGCGCCGCCAATGCCGAGATAGATGTCGATGCCAGATTTGGCGGGATCGGTGGTGTGGATGACGCCGGCAACGTCGCCATCCGGAATGAGACGCAGCGCCGCCCCGGTCGAGCGGATCGCGGCAATCAATGCTTCGTGCCGCGGCCGCTCGAGCACCAGGGCGGTGATCTCCGATACCGGCACGCCCTTAGCCTTGGCGAGGCGCCTGATGTTTTCTTCAGGCGACGCATCGATATTGATCACGTTCTTGTCGTAACCGGGGCCGATAGCGATCTTGTCCATATAGACGTCGGGGGCATGCAGCAGCGTGCCGCCGTCAGCCATCGCCATGGTGGCGATCGAGCCCGGCATGTCCTTGGCGCACAGCGTCGTGCCTTCCAGCGGGTCAACGGCAATGTCGACCTTCGGGCCGGCATTGATGCCGACCTTCTCGCCGATATAGAGCATCGGCGCTTCGTCGCGCTCGCCCTCGCCGATCACGATGGTGCCGTCGATCGGCATCTTGTTGAGCTCGCGGCGCATCGCGTCCACGGCGGCCTGATCGGCCGCCTTCTCCTGCCCATGACCACGTAACCGCGCTGCCGACACTGCCGCGCGCTCGGTCACGCGAACGATCTCCAGCGTCAGAATGCGCTCGAGCAGTTGCTGCGGCGGGACGGTAATATGGGTCGACATCGGCTGGCTCCTTCTACGGCGGGACGAATGTCCCCGTACAACTCTCAACGCGTGGATTTAGTTCTTCTCGATCCGAATGACCTGCGGCCTGCCTGATATTACCTTGTCACTCTGCACGGCCTGCAGGGCGCGGCGCATGGCATCCTCGGCGGTCGCATAGGTAATCAGGATAACAGGCACAGGTGACGATTTCGTGCCCTTACCGACGGGCTCGATGCCGCCATTCGGATGGCGCTGCACGATCGACTCCAGCGAGATCTTCTGCTCGGCCAGCCGCGTTGCGATACGCGCCGCCGTACCGGCGAGATCGCGCGCCATCAGGCGGATATAATAACCACCTTCATGGCGTTCCATCGGCGCCTTGGTGGTAGTCTTGAGCTTCTCAACCGGCCGCCCGAAAGGCAGCGCGCGAACGTTGCGTGCGACATCGGCGATATCCGCCAGAACGGCAGACGCCGTCGCCGCGCCACCAGCGCCGGGACCGACCAGCGTGATCGGCGCAATGCCTGCGCCATCAACCGTGACAGCGTTGGTGACGCCCATGACCTGCGCAATGGAGGATGACAGCGGCACCATGGTTGGATGCACGCGCTGTTCAATGCCAGTCGCGGTGCGCATGGCAACGCCCAACAGCTTCACGCGATAGCCGAGCTCTGCAGCGGCGCGCAGATCTTCCGCCGCGATGGACGAAATGCCCTCGACCGAAACAGCGCTCTGCGCGACCTTGGTCCCGAACGCGAGGCTGGCGAGAATGGCCAGCTTCTGCGCGGTGTCGTGGCCATCGACGTCAAAGGACGGCTCTGCCTCGGCATAGCCAAGCCGCTGCGCGTCTTTAAGGCATTCCTCGAAGGACAGGCCCTCCAGCTCCATCCGGGACAGGATGTAGTTGCAGGTGCCGTTGAGGATACCGTAAACGCGATTGATATCGGTGCCGGCGAGACCTTCGCGGATGGTCTTGATGATCGGAATGGCGCCGGCGACGGCGGCCTCGTAGTTCAGAGCGCCGCCATGCTTCTCAGCCGATGCGGCTAGCTTCAGGCCATGCTTGGCGATCAGTGCCTTGTTCGCGGTCACGACCGACTTGCCGGTGCGTAGCGCCGCCTCGATCGACGACAGCGCGGGATCGCCAACGCCGCCCATCAATTCGACGAAGCACTCGACATCCGGATGCTGCGCAACCGCGAGCGGATCCTTCATCCAGTCGATGCCGCGCAGATCAACGCCGCGCTTCTTGGTCTTGGAGCGCGCGGTGACAGCAACCACCTTGACGCCACGACCGCAGCGCGCGGCCAAAATCGAGTTCTGCTGTTCGATGAGACGGACAACTTCGGCACCAACGGTGCCGAGTCCCGCGATACCCACTTTGAGGGGTGCGACCATTAAGCTTCAGACCTGTCGGAATTCTTGTTGAGCGATGACCGGTCCGAAAACCGGTTGCCGGTTTTCGGGGATCACGCCTATCGCCGGTTGGCGAGAGGAACCACGTTGTGCAACGTTTCGAGACCGCTTTCAAGGAAGCGGCGAATGCCGCGGGCAGCCTGGCGAATGCGCTGTTCGTTCTCGACCATCGCGATGCGGACATAGCCTTCGCCATGCTCGCCGAAGGCGACGCCGGGAGATACCACCACGCCGGACTTTTCAACGAGAAGCGTTGCAAACTGCATGCTGCCGACTTCGCGGAATTTCTCCGGCAGCGGCGCCCAGGCGAACATCGACGCCGATGGCGGCGGAATGTCCCAGCCGGCACGGCCGAAAGACTCCACCATGGCATCGCGGCGCTTGCGATAGGTATCGCGCATCTCGCGGATGCAATCGTCCGGTCCGTTCAGCGCGGCAGTCGCTGCGACCTGCACGGGCGTGAACGCGCCGTAGTCGAGATAGGATTTCACCCGCGTCAGCGCGGCAATGATGCGCTCGTTGCCGACCGCAAAGCCCATGCGCCAGCCGGCCATCGAGAATGTCTTCGACATCGAGGTGAATTCGACGGTGACGTCCATCGCGCCCGGTACCTGCAGCACCGAGGGTGGCGGGTTCTTGTCGTCGAAATAGACCTCGGCATAAGCGAGGTCCGAAAGAATGTAGATCTCATGCTTCTTCGCGAAGGCCACGAGGTCCTTGTAGAAGTCGAGGCTCGCCACCTGCGCCGTCGGATTCGACGGATAGCAGACGATCAGCGCGATCGGCTTCGGGATCGAATGGATGATGGCGCGCTCGACGGCCGCGAAGAAATCCGGCGTTGGCTCAGACGGCACCGAGCGGATCACGCCGCCAGCCATCAGGAAGCCGAAGGCATGGATCGGGTAGCTCGGATTCGGGCACAGCACGACATCGCCAGGCGCGGTGATCGCCTGAGCGACGTTGGCGAAGCCTTCCTTGGAGCCCAGCGTCGCCACCACCTGGGTGTCAGGATTGAGCTTCACGCCAAAGCGGCGCTCGTAATAGCCGGCCTGGGCCTTGCGCAGGCCGGTGATGCCCTTCG
This sequence comes from Tardiphaga sp. 42S5, assembly GCF_034044155.1. Taxonomy (NCBI): domain Bacteria; kingdom Pseudomonadati; phylum Pseudomonadota; class Alphaproteobacteria; order Hyphomicrobiales; family Nitrobacteraceae; genus Tardiphaga; species Tardiphaga sp. 42S5. The sequence goes on from NZ_CP139027.1 coordinate 4,147,582, forward strand.
AGGCCGAGTAACGATCGGTGCGCGGCTTGCCCAGGGTCTCCTTGAGCTTCTCGATCACATGCGGCGGGGTCGCAAGATCCGGATTGCCCATGCCGAGGTCGATGATATCGGCGCCAGCGTTTCGCGCGGCGGCCTTGGCCCGGTTGACCTGTTCGAACACATAGGGCGGCAATCGGCGGATGCGGTAGAATTCTTCCATGGGATCGGGCTCCAGAACCGCTTCATCATGCGGTTGAATCGCTTCTTTTTATCACGGAAGCCCGGTGACACCAGTCACGACGGGCAGTTTTGACTATTTGGCCGCCGGTTTGGCCGGCAGCACGACGGCCTGGCGATCGCGGGCGGCAGTCAGTTCGGCCTGCATCTTGGCCTGATCCGCCGGCGCCATGGCGGTGCCTTCGCGGGTGGTCGGCAGATCATGAACCGGCAGATAGGTGCCCACCTCGGCCGGACGCGCCGGAGCGCCCGCCGGCGTCCCCACCATGGGCATGTCGGCGATGGTCGAGGCGCAGCCGCCCAGAGGCAAGCCAAGCCCCAGCACCAGCAAGGCGGCCGCTGTCGCCGCCCGCCCGCTGCGACCACCAATTGCCCTGAATGTGCCTCTACGCGTCACGCCACAACCCTACATCGCATTAGAATCGATTTCATCCCTATCGCAGCGCACCATCCAACCAATCTGGTCACAAACGATTAATTCCGGGAGAAGACGCTAAAGGCTTGGATCTTCAATATGACGGAAGCAAGACCCAAAGCCGAATACATGACGCGGTGCAGCACATCGAATCCTGCGGCAATCCGCGAACTGTGCCATCATCGATTTGCGTGGCGACGTACCGTTGCCCGACTGGAATGAAGCTGTTGTTGCGCCATGACCGAAGTTGCCGCCGACGCCAAAGCTGCTAACGACAAAATCTCGGGCGACGCGTCCGCCAAACCGTTCAATCCCGAAGCTTTTGCGCTCAATATGGCCAAGGCGATGGAGAATGGCGGCAAGGCGCTGGCCGCCTATCTGCAGCCACGCCAGACCGGCGAGACCGTCGACAAGCCGCCGAACGAGCTGACGGAGCTGATCAAGACCTTCAGCATCGTCGCCAATTACTGGCTGTCCGACGACAAGCGCGCCGCCGAATTGCAGATGAAGCTTGGCAAGGCCTATCTCGACCTCTGGGGCTCAGCGATGCGCCGGATGGTCGGCGAAGCCAGCTTGCCCGCCATCGAGGCAGCGCCGCGCGACAAGCGCTTCAGCGATCCCGAATGGAAATCGAACCAGTTCTTCGACTTCGTCATGCAGGCCTATCTGCTGACCACGCAATGGGCCCACGACCTCGTCAAGAATGCCGAAGGTCTGGATGCGCATACCCGCAAGAAAGCGGAGTTCTATGTCCAGCAGATCACCAATGCGATGGCGCCGTCGAACTTCGTGCTGACCAATCCGGAAGTGCTGCGCGAGACCGTGATGTCGAACGGCAGCAACCTGATGCGCGGCATGACCATGCTGGCCGAAGATATCGAGGCCGGCCACGGCTCGATCCGCATCCGCCAATCCGATCCAAAAAACCTCGAAGTCGGCGTCAACATGGCGACGACGCCGGGCAAGGTGATTTTCCAGAACGAGGTGATGCAGCTGATCCAGTATCAGCCGGCAACCGAAAACGTGCTGCGCACGCCGCTCCTGATCGTGCCGCCCTGGATCAACAAGTTCTACATCCTCGATCTCAAGCCCGAGAAATCCTTCATCAAGTGGGCTGTCGATCAGGGCGTCTCGGTGTTCGTGATCTCCTGGGTCAACCCCGACAAGCGCCTCGGCGCCAAGACCTTCGATGACTATATGAAGGAAGGCCCGCTGACCGCGATGGACGTCATCGAGAAGGTCACCGGCGAGATGACCATGCATACCATCGGCTATTGCGTCGGCGGCACCCTGCTCGCCTCGACGCTGGCGTGGCTGGCCGAGAAGCGCCGCGTCCGCGTGGCATCGGCAACATTCCTGGCCGCGCAAGTCGACTTCACCCATGCCGGCGACCTGATGGTGTTCGTCGACGAGGATCAGATATCGGCGCTGGAAAAGGACATGCAGGCGGCAGGCGTGCTGGAAGGCAGCAAGATGGCCATGGCCTTCAACATGCTGCGCTCGAACGATCTGATCTGGTCCTACGTGGTCAACAACTACCTCAAGGGCAAGCCGCCTTCGGCCTTCGATCTACTGCACTGGAATTCGGATGCGACACGGATGCCGGCGGCGAACCACTCGTTCTATTTGCGCAACTGCTATCTGGAGAACAAGCTCTCGACCGGCAACATGATCCTCGACAACACCCGGCTCGATCTCTCCAAGGTCAAGGTGCCCGTCTACAATCTCGCCACCCGCGAGGACCACATCGCGCCGGCGCAATCGGTGCTGTACGGCTCGCAATTCTTCGGCGGCCCGGTGAAATACGTGTTGTCCGGCTCCGGCCATATCGCCGGCGTGGTCAATCCGCCAGCCTCCGGCAAGTACCAGTACTGGACCAACGACAATGCCCACGCCACCGATCTTGCCGACTGGATGAAGACCGCGCAGGAACATCCTGGCTCGTGGTGGCCGAACTGGCGGGAGTGGCTCTCCGGCATCGATGGTGAGGAAGTTCCTGCCCGCCATGTCGGCACCGACGCATTCCCCGCGCTGGAAGACGCCCCCGGCAGTTATGTGCGGGTGCGGGCGTAACGGCCCGCCTCTCCGCGCTTGCTTGGCGTCGTCACAGCAAACGTCTATGATTTCAGTAAGGACGCGTCGCATCCGCTTGCGGCGCGTGTGTTTTGCATGACCATCTCCGCGTTTTCCGCGGGAATTTCGACTGAAAGGATACCCGGATGACGCGCGAATTGTTCTGGCTGACGCTGACCGTGATTCTCACCGGCCTGCTCTGGGTGCCTTATATGCTGAACCGCATCATGGTCCGCGGTGTCACCGGCGTCATGGCCAATCCGACGCGCACCGACAGGCCGCAGGCTGAATGGGCTAACCGGATGATGTTCGCCCATGACAACGCCGTCGAGAATCTCATCATCTTCGCGCCGCTGGTGCTGATCCTGAATGCTGCGGACGTTTCGACCCCGACTACTGTTCTGGCCTGCGCGGTCTATTTTTGGTCGCGCGTGGTGCATCTGATCGTCTACACACTCGGCCTGCCGATTTTCCGCACGCTGGCCTTCGTGGTCGGCTTCATCGCCCAGGCGGTCCTCGCCATCGCGATCCTGCGGATTCCGTACTAACGCTTCTTCTCGCCAGATTGATCTGCAATGAACCACGCTGCCCCAAGTCTCGATCTCGTCGTCAAGGAAATTGCCGACGAGATGGCGCAGCGAACGGACCGCGGCGACGTCGCGAGCTATATTCCGGAACTGGCGGGTGTCGATCCCAACCAGTTCGGCCTTGTGGTCATCGATGCCGATGGCCAGGTTGCGACGGGCGGCGATGCCGATGTGCCGTTCTCGATCCAGAGCATCTCGAAAGTCTTCACGCTGACGCTGGCGCTCGGCATGGTCGGCGACCGGCTCTGGAAACATGTCGGCCGCGAGCCATCGGGCAATCCGTTCAACTCCATCGTCCAACTCGAACGCGAGCGCGGCGTGCCGCGCAATCCCTTCATCAATGCCGGCGCCATCGCCGTCACCGACGTCATCCTGTCCGGCCATCAGCCGCGCGAGGCGATCGGCGAAATCCTGCGTTTCATGCAGTTTCTGTCCGGCGACAGCTCCATCGTGATCGATGAAACCGTCGCCTCGTCCGAGAAACGCACCGGCTTTCGCAACACCGCGCTGGCGAACTATATGAAGTCGTTCGGCGTGGTCGAAAATCCCGTCGACTTCACGCTCGGCGTCTATTTCCACCACTGCGCGATCGCGATGTCGTGTCGGCAGTTGGCCATGGCGACGCGCTACCTCGCTTATTCGGGCCGCAATCCGTCGACCGGACTCTCGGTGGTGTCGTCGGAGCGCGCGCGCCGTATCAACGCGCTGATGCTGATGTGCGGCCATTATGACGGTTCGGGTGAGTTCGCCTATCGCGTCGGCCTGCCCGGCAAAAGCGGTGTCGGCGGCGGCATTATCGCGGTCGCGCCCGGCAAGGCTTCGATCGCAGTCTGGGCGCCGGGTCTCGACAAGCACGGCAATTCGCATCTCGGCCGCATTGCGCTCGAAGCGCTCACGAAGCGGCTCGGCTGGTCGATCTTCGGCGTCTGACGCCAACCCGGTTTCCGGTCATGAAAAAGGGCTGAAACATCGCTGTTTCAGCCCTTGATCGTCGTCGATAAACCGCGCCCGGGGCGGTGAACCTTGCGTCCGGCCAGGCACCGTCAATGTTCGTAGGTCCGGTTGGCTTCCTGGATGGCGGCCTCGTGGTACCAGCTGTCATAGTCAGCCACGGTTTTTACGGTCGAGGCGCGCAGGTCCAGCGGCTTGCTGAGCCGTCCCCGCGGTCCGACCGATGCACGGCCGCCAACCGGGAATTGGTAGATTTTAGCGGTATGGGGGTGATGCGTTTGAGACGTCGGCATCGCTTCTATTCCTTCCTCTGATCTGTTTTTTCCTTTCGGATCATCATTGTAACAGAGGCGCCCTTCTTTTGTGCCGACTGCATCGTAAGAAGCATCTAAATGGCTACAATATGCGCACTCGATGGACATGCGCTTTGGGCGCGCAGGTTTTGAAGCCAACTACGCAGCGCCTGACCTCTCATTTGAGCGTCTGAAAGGCAGAAAAGTTCCGGTCAAAAATAGTCTGCAAGGGAATTGGGCAGCCGGCATTTTCGCGCGCGGCCGAATTCCTCTGAAAATTCGCGAATCTGGACCAATTCCCGGCCTCCGATGCCCTCTCCCGACAGCGAATGACAGCCCCGTTGGGGACGCGCCGCACTTTTCGTCACAAAAACGTTGCACCGCGGCAAGTTGGCATACTACGTGCTTTATATGCAGCGCCGCTGGGGGCGGATTTGCGTCCGCCCGCCGGCAAGCTCAGGGCTCACGCCCTACGCATCGCCAACTCATGAGAGACCCGCATGACAAAGTATAAGCTCGAGTATATTTGGCTCGACGGTTACACGCCGGTTCCGAACCTGCGTGGCAAGACGCAGATCAAGGAATTCGAAGATTTCCCGACCCTCGAACAGCTCCCGCTGTGGGGCTTCGACGGTTCGTCGACCATGCAGGCCGAAGGCCACAGCTCCGATTGCGTGCTGAAGCCGGTTGCGATCTATCCGGACGCGGCCCGTGAGAACGGCGCCCTGGTGATGTGCGAAGTCATGATGCCGGATGGCGTCACCCCGCACTCGACCAACAAGCGCGCCACCATTCTCGACGATGCCGGCGCCTGGTTCGGTTTCGAACAGGAATACTTCTTCTACGAGAACGGCCGTCCGCTCGGTTTCCCCGAGGATGGCTATCCCGCGCCGCAGGGCCCCTACTACACCGGCGTCGGCTTCAAGAACGTCGGCTCAATTGCCCGCGAGATCGTCGAAGAACATCTCGACCTTTGCCTCGAAGCCGGCATCAACCACGAAGGCATCAACGCCGAAGTGGCGAAGGGCCAGTGGGAATTCCAGATCTTCGGCAAGGGCTCCAAGAAGGCCGCTGACGAAATGTGGATCGCGCGTTACCTGCTGCTCCGCCTGACGGAGAAGTACGGCATCGACATCGAATTCCACTGCAAGCCGCTCGGCGACACCGACTGGAACGGCTCGGGCATGCACGCCAACTTCTCGACCGAATACATGCGTACGGTCGGCGGCAAGGCTTACTTCGAAGCTTTGATGGCCCAGTTCGACAAGAACCTGATGGACCACATCAACGTCTACGGCCCGGACAACGACAAGCGTCTGACCGGCAAGCACGAAACGGCTCCGTGGAACAAGTTCAGCTACGGCATCGCGGACCGCGGCGCCTCGATCCGCGTCCCGCACTCCTTCGTCAAGAATGAGTACAAGGGCTATCTGGAAGACCGTCGTCCGAACTCCCAGGGTGACCCCTACCAGATCGCTTCGCAGATCCTGAAGACCATCTCGGAAGTCCCGACCGCCAAGTCGGCAGCCGCGTAAACGTCACTTACAGATCAAAAGCGAACGGCCCGAACGCAAGTTCGGGCCGTTTTGTTTGGCCCCTGCGTCCTTTCGTCGCCTTAGAGGATTGGACAAGAGATCGGCAGGATCGGTCTAACGCCGGCCGTGCGACATGCCCCAATGCTTGTCCGCTGTCGCAACATTCACGCGGCGAGAAAAACAAGGAGAAGCGATCATGTCATATCGAACGACCGCTTTCGTTGCGGCTTTCTGCGTGCTGGCATCCACGGCAAGCCTTCGCGCGGAGACGACGGAAGAACGCCTGCGACGCGGCGACGAGGTTGTTCGATCACTCAATGCCGGCAGCAGCCAGCCGACCCTCGAAGACCTGCGCGCCGAATTTCCATTTCTCGCCGATGCGATCACGGGCTACGCCCTCGGCGACGTCTGGGCCCGGCCGGTTCTCGACGCACGCACGCGACAGCTGGCAGCCGTCGCCGCTTTCGCGGCGCTGGGGCATCGGCCGTTCATGAAGATCCATGCGAACTACGCGCTCAACGCCGGCGTGAAAGAGGAAGAGCTGAAGGAGATCGTCTATCTGACGACCGTCCATGCCGGTTTCCCGCGCGCCATTGAGGCGGCGCAGACACTGAGTGAACTGTTCAAGGAGCGCGCACCGAAGCCGCGAGCGGCGAGGTGACAAGAGCATAGAAAAAAGGCCCGAACGCAAATTCGGGCCTTTTCTGTTGTCTCTCGCTGTCGTCACCCGGCCTGCAATGCGGGCCAAGGTGTATGCGCGCTCTCTACGGGAACATCGCGGGCTGATCGATGCCCAGCGTCTCGGCAAAGCCAAGCACCAGATTCATGTTCTGCACCGCCTGCCCCGATGCGCCCTTGGTGAGGTTGTCCAAGGTCGAGACGATGATCGCACGGCCCGGGATACGGTCCGCGGCAACGCCGATGAAGGTCATGTTGGAGCCGCGCACATGCCGCGAATGCGGCGTCTTGCCGAATGGCAGGATGTGCACGAACGGCTCTTTCTCATACTGCTTCACCAGCACCTCGTGGAGATCCTGCGCCGTCTTGCCCCGCCGGCCACGCACATAAATGGTCGAGAGAATGCCGCGGTTCTGCGGCAAGAGATGCGGCGTGAAGCTAACAACAACCTCCTTGCCGGCAGCCTTGGAGAACTCCTGATCGAGCTCCGCCATGTGCCGGTGATGGCCGACACCATAGGCGTTGAAGCCTTCGGACACTTCGGAGAACAGCATCTCTTCCTTGGCCGAACGCCCTGCGCCCGTCATGCCGGACTTGGCATCGATCACGATCTCATCGGTCTCGATGGAGCGCGCCTTCAAGAGCGGCACCAAAGGCAGGATCGCGCATGAGGTGTAGCAGCCGGGATTGGCGATGAGCCGCGCCTTCTTGATGTCGCGCCGATAGATCTCAACGAGGCCGTAGACGGCTTCCTTTTGCAGCTCCAGCGCATGATGCTCGTGGCCGTACCACTTGGCATAGGCTGCCGCATCCTCAAGCCGGAAATCGGCAGAGAGATCCACCACCTTGGTCTCGGGCGCCTTGGCCAGAAGATCCTGCAGCACCTTCTGCGTGGTCGCATGCGGCAGCGCGCAGAACACCAGATCGAGGCCAATGGTCGTCCAGTCGACGGAGTCGATGCTTACGAGCGTCGGCAGTTCATAGGGTGCGAATTGCGGGAACACATCGCCCATCGCCTGGCCGGCGCGCCGGTCGGCCGTCAGCAGCACGAGCTCGACCTTGGGATGGCGCAGCAGCAGCCGCACCAGTTCGGCTCCGGTGTAACCGGACGCACCGAGAATGCCGATTTTCTTCTTCGTGCTCATCCCATAAATCCTTCGGCCTCAGCCATAGCAGTCAATTGTGTCGCCTCTTCCGCAAACAAATGCGGCCGCAATTTGCGCATCGCATTTGAAATCTCGAACGCGGCAGGCTGCGGCCGCAGCGCCAGTGCGCTCATGACAGCCAGATGATCGGCATCTGACTTGTGCTGGTTGAGCTTGGAGCTACCCTCCACCTCGTCCACTGTCATCACCACACCGACGATCGCCTTCTTCATCGCCTCAAGCCGCCCCGCCGCCATCTTATCGGAGGTCCAGGGCTTCTTCGGCGCCAGCCGTGTTTCGAACCTTGCGCTCAGCGCGTCAAGATGCGCGCCCAGTTCACCACCCGACAGGATGCGCACCGGTCCGGTGAGATGGACCGCCTGATAGAGCCAGGTCGGCACCTGATCGGGCGATACGTACCAGTCGGCCGACACATAGGCATCAGCGCCCAGGATGGCCATGGCCCATGGCGTCACGCCGTCTGCAAGCTTGAGCAGCGGATTTTGTCGCGCAAGGTGAAAGGCCAGACGCGGCGTGCCGTCATTGCCGTAGTCGAGGCAGAAAGGCACCGCGGAGGCGATCGGCTTCCTGCCATCGAAGGCGCAGACCGTGCCGAAGCCGCGAGCGTCCGCAAACGCAAGTGCGTCGGTCCGGTCGGTCTGAAATTTGGGCGGCGTATACATGACGGGCTCCTTCCTGAGTGAAGGCCGCCGGATGGGTCGCGCTGCTGTTTGGGAGAAAGACTGCCGCGGACCATATCCGGCGGCAGTGAGAGATCGAAACGCTTATGCGCGCATATCTCCACCTGCCGCGAGAATGCGGCGGCGGCGGGCGATGATGCTGGTCGCAAGGTTGATCATGGGCGCGGTCATAGGGCCGCGCCCGCGATCCGTCAAGATCACCAGAGCGCAGACCTCAGAGAACTGGGCTCCACGGTGCCGGCACGACGCGGTAGCCGTTGCCATCCTTCTCGACGAAACCGTTGGCCGGGAACGGATAGTGGAAGCCTTGCACCCGCATCCTGTCGGCGACCAGCATGTCATAGACCTTGCGGCGGGTGGCTTCGGCCTGCACCGGATCCTGGTCGAAATTCACGTGCCAGCCGGGATTGGCGGCGAATAGCGCCGGAAGGTTGGTGACGTCCGACTGGATGAAGACCTTGTCCGATCCGGACGACAGCACATAGGACGTGTGGCCCGGCGTGTGCCCAATCGAGGCGACAGCCAGCAGCCCGGGCGCGACGTCCTTGCCCCATTCATAGGGCGTAACCTTCTTCTTCAACCCGGCCTCGAACACCCGCCGATTGTTCTTGAACAGACCGGTCATGCGATCGCCGGTGGCACGGCTCATCTCGCCGTCGTCCATCCAGAACTTCCACTCTACTGCCGGCACCAGCACTTCGGCATTGGGAAACGCCAGCACGCCGTCCGCCGTCAGCAGGCCGTTCACATGATCGCCATGGAAGTGCGAGATCACGACCATGTCGATCATCTTTGGATCGATCCCTGCAGCCGTCATGTTGGTAATGAACTGACCGACATTGCCCTTGCTACTGGCATAGGCGCCCGGCCCGTTGCCGGTGTCGATCACCACCAGCTTGCCACCGGTGTTGATCACCAACGGCGCATAGAAGTTGGTGATCTGATCTTTCGGCAGAAATGCCGTGGCGAGCACGGCATTGATATCATCGCGTTTGGCGTTGGAAATATAGGTATCGGCCAGCGGAAACGTCGCCGCACCATCGGAAATGGCGTTCACCTGGATATCGCCGACCTTGTAGCGATAGAAACTCGGCGCCTGCTTATCGGCCGGCGGTGCGGATGCCTTTGCCGGGGCCGATGAAAGCAGTGGCGTCGCTGCGAGCGCGGCGGCACCCGCCAGTGCGTGTCGTCGTGACAGATCCATGAAGTCTTCTCCCTTGCTTTGCATGGTCGCTGTTGGCGCGACTCCGGCGCAGAGACTGGCACGACACGCCGGCGGAGGCGACGGGTCTTTGCGAGGGCAACCGGCCTGCGCTGCACCGCAGGCCGGGAATTGTCGGGCTTCGTTAGATCACCGGGCTCCATGGCGCCGGCACCAGTCGATAACCACTGCCATCCTTCTCGACGAAACCGTTGGCCGGGAATGGATAGTGGAAGCCCTGCACACGCATCTTCTCGGCCACCAGCATGTCATAGACCTTGCGGCGCGTGGTTTCCGCCTGCGCCGGGTCCTGGTCGAACATCAGATGCCAGCCGGGATTGGTGACGAACAGCGACGGATGGTTGGTGACGTCGGACTGAATGAACAGCTTGTCGCTGCCGGACGACAGCACGAACGAGGTGTGGCCAGGCGTATGGCCGACCGACTCCACGGCGAGCAGGCCTGGCGCGACGTCCTTGCCCCATTCATAGGGCGTGACCTTCTTCTTCAGCCCATCGTTAAAGAGCTTGCGGTTGCTGGCGAACAGACCCTTCATGCGGTCATTGGCGGCCTTGGCCATCTCGCCATCGTCGTTCCAGTACTTCCACTCCGCGGCCGGAACGAGGACTTCGGCATTCGGAAAAGCCGGCGTGCCATCGGCGGCCAGAAGCCCGTTCACGTGATCGCCGTGGAAATGCGAGATCACGACCATGTCGACGTTCTTGGCGTCGATACCAGCGGCGGCCATGTTGTTGGCGAACTGGCCGACATTGCCCTTGGTCGCCGCGAGGGCTCCGGGGCCGTTGCCCGTATCGATCACCACCAGCTTGCCGCCAGTGTTGATGACCAGCGGCGCAAAGTGGATGGTCATCTTATCCTTCGGCAGGAAGGCCTTGTCGAGCGCGGCGTTGACCTCATCCTTCTTGGCGTTGAGCACGAAAGTGTCAGCCAGCGGGAAAGTGTTGGCGCCGTCGGAAATCGCGTTCACCTGCGCATCGCCGACCTTGTAGCGATAGAAGCTCGGCGCCTGCTTGTCGGCCGGCGGAGCGGAGGCTTTGGCAGAGCCTGCGGTGAGCAATGGAGATGCGGCGAGCGCGGCGGCTCCGGCAAGGGCGTGGCGGCGTGACAAGTCCATGATGTTCTCCGGGGTGAAGCAGTGACAGGCGGGGACTGGCGGAACTATCTACCAGCGTTCGATGACTTCTGCGAGATGTCGCGGCATTCAGACACCGCGACATGTCAGCCCGTTGAACACCCGGGCGCAGCGGTTATTCCCCGCCGGACTACTTCAGCTTCCAGAGCCATTCGACAGCGACGGACAGGCCGTCGCCGAATAGCAGAAGCACGCCCGCCCAGATAAAGGCCGAAGTGAAGTTGGCGACCTGAAAGCGCCAATAGGGCATTTCGAAAATGCCGGCGGCCAGCGGCACCGAGGCCCGCAATGGGCCGAAGAAGCGGCCGATGTAAATGCTGGGCACGCCCCATTTCTTGACGAAGGCTTCGCCGCGCGGAAGCAGGTCGGGAAATTTGGACAGCGGCCAGATCTGCGCCACCTGGTCCTTGTATCTGAAGCCGAACCAATAGGAGAGCCAGTCGCCGAGCGCCGCGCCGAGAGCGCCGGCAATCAACACCGGCCAGAAGCTGATGCCGCTCGCGCCGACCAGTGCGCCGATGGCCACCAGCGCGCCCCAGGCCGGCAGCAGCAGGGAGATGAAAGCGAGCGATTCCCCGAAGGCCAGCAGCAGGACGATCGGCGCCGCCCAGACCTGGTTCTGGCGCACGAATTCGATCAGCCCGTGCATCCAGCCTTCCATATGGAGAGTGTCCCTTTACGGCTCTGGCCCGGCCGGATTGGCCGCGAACCGCTTTAACCTTCAAACGCCCGCGACAGGTAATCCGGCGGCGCCGATCACATCAAGTCACAACATCTGAGGGCCGATAGCCGCGGTGCGGGTGCCCACCGGTAAATTTGAACCTTTTCCAGGCCTCTGCGTCCAAGGTCAGAGACCGGCTTACCCAATGGCAACTCTGTACCGCCGTTCGGCTGACTTCCCGCCGGTTGTCAAAAATCAAGAACGCAAAGGACTGAAGATGATCGGATCGCTGATGATGTGCGTGAGTGCGCTGGTATTGCTGATCGGCATGGTCGCCGGCATCGTGATGGGCATACGCCAGGACTTCCTGCTGAGCCCCGCGCATGCGCATCTCAACCTCGTCGGCGGCGTGCTGCTGTTCCTGTTCGGGTTGTATTACCGCCTGATTCCCCTGGCCGGACGCTCGCTACTGGCCAAGGTCCAGGGCACGCTGCACATCGTCGGCGGCATCATGTTCCCTGTCGGCATCGGCATCACCCTGCTCGCCAACCACGCCTATATGGCCATTCCGATCATCGGTTCACTGATCATGCTCGCGGCCATGGCCCTCTTCGTTGTGATTGTGCTACGCACCGAGCGCTCTGGCACGGCCGCATGAGCCCCGAGGTCGCAGCCACATTGCCAACCTGAACGTGGCATAGTCACAGCAACGATTCGCCGCGCCGCCCGCGGCGCCAACCGAGACAAAACTTTAAGACATATGGCCAAGGCACAGAAATCAAACGCAAAAGCTGATCTTTTTGGTGGCGCCAACGCGCCAAAATCGGCTGCGGCACCGAAGGCGTCCACCCGCTCCGCCAATGCCGAAGACGGCTATACGGCCGCGGACATCGAGGTCCTCGAAGGCCTCGAGCCGGTCCGGCGTCGCCCGGGCATGTATATCGGTGGCACCGATGAAAAGGCGCTGCATCACCTGTTCGCCGAAGTGATCGACAACTCGATGGACGAGGCGCTGGCTGGCCATGCGACCTTCATCGAGGTGGAACTCACCGCCGACGGCTTCCTGTCGGTGTCGGACAACGGCCGCGGCATCCCGGTCGACCCGCATCCGAAACATCCGAAGAAATCCGCCCTCGAAGTCATCATGTGCACGCTGCATGCCGGCGGCAAATTCGACTCCAAGGTCTACGAGACTTCGGGCGGTCTGCACGGTGTCGGTGTCTCCGTGGTCAACGCCCTCTCCTCGCTGCTCGAGGTCGAGGTCGCGCGTAACCAACAGCTCTACAAGATGACGTTCGCCCGCGGCATTCCCCAAGGCAAGCTTGAGGATCTCGGCAAGGTTCATAACCGCCGCGGCACCCGCGTGCGCTTCAAGCCGGATACCGACATCTTCGGCGCCAAGGCAGCCTTCAAGCCGCAGCGTCTGTTCAAGATGGCGCGCTCCAAGGCCTATCTGTTTGGCGGCGTGAAGATCCGCTGGAAGTGCGATCCGGAACTGCTCAAGGGCCTCGAGGACACTCCGGCCGAGGACGAATTCCACTTCCCCGGCGGCCTCAAGGACTATCTCGCCGCGGCGATCCATGCCGATACGCTGGTGCATCCGGAGATCTTCTCTGGCAAATCCGGCCGCAATGGCGCCCATGGCGCCTGCGAATGGGCTGTCGCCTGGACCGCGGATGCCGACGGCTTCATGTCGTCCTATACCAACACCGTGCCGACGCCAGACGGCGGCACCCATGAAGCCGGCATGCGCAGCGCCATGCTGCGCGGGTTGAAGGACCACGCCGAACGCGTCGGCCAGGGCAAGCGCTCTGGCACCATCACTTCGGAAGACGTGATGGTCGGCGCCGCCGTGATGCTCTCGGTATTCGTGCGCGAACCGGAATTCCAGGGCCAGACCAAGGATCGTCTCGCGACCGCCGAAGCCCAAAAGATCGTCGAACAGGCCATCAAGGATCCGTTCGACCACTGGCTGTCCGGCAATCCCGTCCAGGCCAACAAGCTGCTCGAATTCGTGCTCGAGCGCGCCGACGAGCGTCTGCGCCGCCGCGCCGAAAAGGAGACTTCGCGCAAGACCGCGGTGAAGAAGCTGCGCCTGCCCGGCAAGCTCGCCGACTGCACCAATACCGCGACCGAAGGCTCCGAACTGTTCATCGTCGAGGGCGATTCGGCAGGCGGCAGCGCCAAGCAGGCGCGCGATCGCAAGACCCAGGCCATCCTGCCGCTGCGCGGCAAGATCCTCAACGTCGCCTCGGCGACCAAGGAAAAGCTGACGGCCAACGCGCAGATATCAGACCTCATGCAGGCGATCGGCGCCGGCACCGGCGCGCATTACCGCGAAGAAGACCTGCGCTATTCACGCATCATCATCATGACCGACGCCGATGTCGACGGCGCCCACATCGCGTCATTGCTGATCACCTTCTTCTACCGGCAGATGCCAAAGATGATCGATGAAGGGCATCTCTATCTCGCAGTCCCCCCACTCTACCGCCTGACCCATGGCAGCAAGACCGTCTATGCGCGCGACGATGCGCACAAGGACGCGTTGCTGAAGAGCGAATTCAACGCCAATGCCAAGGTCGATGTCGGTCGCTTCAAAGGTCTCGGCGAAATGATGCCGGCGCAGCTGAAGGAAACCACCATGGACCCGGCGCGCCGCACCTTGCTACGCGTGCAGCTGCTGCCGGAAGACCGCGACGGCACTGCTGACTCCGTTGAGCGCCTGATGGGCACCAAGGCCGAAGCGCGCTTTGCGTTCATCTCGGACAAGGCGGAATTCGCCAACGAGGAATTGCTGGACGTCTAAAAGCTCATTTCTCGGACACGCCCGGGCTACGCTGAAGTCGAACGCCGGGCGATCGCCGCCGGGTTTGCGGGAATCGAGCAAGCTTCAAAAATCGTCCGGGGAGCGCCAGGGAGCGATCTTTATTCCCTGTGATACTCATCGCCCCTCGCCGCCCGGCGTGCGAACGCCGGCGATCAGGATATCGACGAGCCGCTTGGCGCTGGCTTCCCAATTCGGACCTGCGCTGACACTGGCCACGCCGGCCAGTGCGCGCAACATGTCGAGCGGATCGAGATCGAGGCGGATGTCGCCATTGGCAACGGCGCGGTCGACCAGCATTGCCATCGCAGTTTTGATCTGCGTGCCAGCATCGGCATAGAGGTCCGAACAGCCGCCGACAATCGAACCCAGCACACCCGCCATCAGTTGCTTCGTCGCAATGTGATCGACGAAGATTCGCATCCAGGCGCGCAAGGCCTCCACCGGAGGATGTGTGGTCGCAAGTTCCGCAGCGGCCTCGGCAAGCTGCTGTGTCTCGTTGCGATAGACCGCCTCGACCAATGCGTCGCGGGTGGGGAAGTGGCGATATAGCGTCCCGATTCCAACGCCCGCGAGCCGAGCGATCTCCTCAAGACCCGCGGCCTCCCCCTTTTCGGCAAATGTCGCCTTTGCCGTTTCCAACAGCCGCTGACGGTTCCGCTGTGCGTCGATCCGGGGTCCGCGAACGACTTTCGGTTTGGCCTCCTGTGCCATTTTACGGTCTCCCCTTGATAAACGGAGGAAGCCTCCGCATTTAAACGGAGACGGCCTCCACTTATACTCTCAAAGCGCGGTTCGACAAGGCTCGATCGGCTCGGAGGCGCGTCGTGCCCAACACAAGGAGTTCCTCATGGCTTCACCTTTCAGCGCCACTTCCGCCACCGACGACGTGCTCGTTGGCGTCGACCTCCGCGGCAAGCGCATTCTGGTAACCGGCGTCTCGGCCGGGCTCGGCGTCGAGACGGCACGCAGTCTTGCTGCGAGGGGCGCGCAGGTGGTCGGAGCCGCCCGCGATCTCGCCAAGGCGCAAACCGCGACCACGCAAGTGCGCGCCGATGCCACCGGCGGCGGTGGCCTCGAACTGATCGCACTCGATCTCGGCTCGCTGGCCAGTGTCCGCGCCTGCGCCGATGCGCTGGTCGCGGCGGGCCGCCCATTCGACCTGGTGATCGCCAATGCCGGTGTGATGGCGCCGCCGTTCGGCCTCACTGTAGACGGCTTCGAGACCCAGTTCGGCACGAACCATCTCGGTCACTTCTTGTTGGTGAATCGCATCGCGTCGCTACTGTCTCCCACCGCGCGACTGGTCAACGTCGCTTCGTCCGGCCATCGCTTCGCCGATGTTGATCTCGATGATCCCAACTTCACCAAGGGCTCCTACGAGCCGTTCATCGGCTATGGCCGCTCGAAGACCGCCAACATACTGTTCGCCGTCGAGTTCGACCGGCGGCATCGGGCACGTGGCGTGCGCGCCACCGCGCTGCATCCCGGCGGCATCAAGACAGAACTCGGCCGCCATATGGGCGAAGCAACGATCGATGCCATGCTCGACGGCATCAATGCCGAGCTCGCTGCCGAGGGTAAACCGCTGTTTCAATGGAAGACCATTCCGCAAGGCGCTGCAACTTCGGTGTGGGCCGGCGTGGTCGCCAGCGCGGACGAGATCGGCGGCCGCTATTGCGAGAACTGCCACGTCTCGGAGATCGTCGACGGGCTGATCAATCCGGCCAGCGAAGGCGTGCGCGCTTACGCGCTCGATGCCGAACGCGCCAAGGCGCTATGGGCCAAGAGTGAGGAAATGGTTGGTGAGCGCTTCTGATCGCCCTGCCGAAATGAAACTGCGGTGATGAACCAAACAGTTGGTTCGTCACCGCCACAGCTGGCGCTTGAAACCTTTGGCTCCGTTCATTGTATCTATCCCATGCGCGCACCATTCCTTACCCTCGGCATTCTCGCTTTTCTGATCGGCACCCTCTGGATCGGCCAGGGCACCGGGCTCGTGAACTGGCCGAAATCCAGTTTCATGATCAGCCAGATGCAGTGGGCCTATTACGGCGCTGCCCTCGCCGCGCTTGGCGTCGGACTGATGGGACTGGCGCTCGTGCGGCGCTGACGCCCCCTTCCATCTTCCCGCCAGTCTTGCGATGATCCGTCCCAGACGCGCCGTAGAACGCGTAAGGAACAATCATGCGGGGCGGACAATCTTTGACCAGTAATCTCTTCGATCTCACCGGCAGGGTCGCCATTGTCACCGGCGGCAACACCGGAATTGGCCTCGGCATGGCGCGCGGGCTGGCGAATGCCGGTGCGACCCTCGTGATCGCCGATCGCAACCGCGATAATGCCGCTTCAGCAAAAGCCGAAGTGGAGACGTCCGGACATCCGGTACTCGCATTGACGACCGATGTTACCGCCCCGAACTCGATCGCGCAGATGGTGTCCGCAACGTTGAACGCGTTCGGCCGCATTGACATCCTCGTCAACAATGCCGGCATCAGCATGTCCGCGCCAATCGAAGAAATGACGCTGGCCGACTGGCAGAAGGTCATCGACGTCAACATGACCGCGCCTTTCATCTGCGCGCAGGCTGTCTACCCGACGATGAAAGCCGCAGGCCGCGGCAAGATCATCAATATCGCCTCGGTGTTGGCCACGCTCGGCGCCGGCGGCGCGGCGAACTACACCTCAAGCAAAGGCGGCATCCTGCAATTCACCCGCGCGCTGGCGACTGCCTGGGCTGCGGACAACATCCAGTCTAACGCCATTCTGCCAGGCTGGATCGACACCGACCTGACCAAGCGCGCCAAGGACATCCGACCCGAACTGCACGATCGCATTCTCGGGCGCGTGCCGGCGCAGCGCTGGGGCAGGCCTGATGATCTTGCGGGCGCGGCCGTGTTCTTGGCCAGCGGGGCTTCCAACTTCGTCAACGGTGCCGCGCTCACGGTCGATGGTGGCTTTTCAATTCAAGGCTGATGCAATGAGGACAACACCATGACTGCAGGACTGTTCGATCTCTCCGGCAAAGTGGCCATCGTCACCGGCGGCAATGGCGGCATCGGGCTCGGCATGGCGCGGGGTCTGGTGCAGGCCGGCGCCGCCATCGCCGTGGTCGGACGCAACCAGACGAAATCCAAGGATGCCGTCGCGGAATTGACTGAGAGCGGCGCCAGGGCGGTCGCCATTGCGGCCGATGTGACCGACAGGACCGCTGTCGATGGAATGATCGCACGCGTGCTGAAAGAACTGGGCCGCATCGATATCCTCATCAACAATGCCGGCATCAACATCCGCAAGCCGCCGCACGAGATCGCACTCGACGAATGGGACAGCGTGATCAAGACCAATCTCACCAGCGCCTTTGTATGTTCGCAGGCGGCGCATCCGGCGATGAAGGCCGCGGGCGGTGGCAAGATCATCAATATCGGGTCGATGCTGTCGATCTTTGGCGCGTCTTTCGCGCCAGCCTATGCCGCCAGCAAAGGCGGCATCGTGCAGTTCACCCGCTCCTGCGCGGTCGCATGGGCGCCGCACAACATCCAATGCAACGCCGTTCTGCCGGGCTGGATCGATACCGAACTGACACAGAATGCGCGCCGTGAAATCGACGGCCTGCATGACAAAGTACTGGCACGAACGCCCGCCGGCCGCTGGGGCGCGTCGGGAGATTTCGCGGGCATTGCCGTGTTCCTGTCGTCGCGCGCGTCGGACTTCGTCACCGGAACGGCAATCCCCGTCGACGGCGGCTTCTCGGTGCAGGGATAGCCTCTCCTACGCTTCCGGCGACTGCACGTGCTCCGGTCGTACGCCAATGGCCAGGAAACGCGCGGTTAATCCCTGCAGCGGCGGAAACGCGCTGACCAGGCGCATGATCAGCGGCGGCGTCAGCGGCTCGCCGCCCTTGGCCAGTGCACGGCTGATGATGTTGTTTTGCATCACGACCTGCATGCCCTGTGTTGCGCGCATCGGGAATTCGCGGCGGCGACGCACCGCGCCGAGGTCGTCCTCGGTCACCGGTCCCTTCGCTAGCTTCGCCGCCAGCAGGTTAGCGGTCGCGACGGCGTCCTGCACCGCGATATTCACACCGACGCCGCCAACCGGGGACATCGCATGCGCGGCGTCGCCGATGCACAACAGCCCCGGCCGGGTCCAGCCCTTGAGCCGATTGATCGCGACGGTCAGTAGTTTGACGTCGTCCCAGCTCTTCAGCTCTTCGATATGCGCGCTCAGGATCGGCGCCAGACGTGACGTTTCGGCACGGAAAGCCTCAAGGCCACGCACCTTGATCTCCTCATAGTGCCCCTTGGCGATCACATAAGCGCATTGCCAGTAGTCCCCGCGATCGATGGTCACCATCATCTTGCCGGGCTCGAGCCGCGCGAACACGCTCTCGGTCTCCGCGCCCTTGGCAACGCGAAACCACAAGATGTCCATGGGCGCACCGATGTCTTCGACCTCCAGCTTCGCCGCCGGCCGCACGATCGAATGCCGGCCATCGCAGGCCACTGTCAGATCGGCATGGATCTCGACCGGCCCCTGCTGCGTGATGGCCTTGACGCCGACCACTTGCTCGCCCGACCAGATGAGATCGGTCGCCTCGGTGTTCATCATCACCTTGAGATGCGGATAGCGCTGCGCTTTGTCGCGCAGGAAATTGAGGAAATCCCACTGCGGCATGAAGGCGATAAACGGATACTTCGCGCTGGTGCGGCTGATATCCGCAATGCGCAGCTTATGCGTTCCGAAGAAGCCATCCATCTTCTGGATACGATCGTGCTTGATCTTCAGGAAGTCGTCGATCAGGCCAAGCTCGTCCATCACCTGCAGCGTCGATGGATGCACGGTGTCGCCGCGGAAATCGCGGAAGAAGTCGGCGTGTTTCTCGATAACGATCGTATCGACGCCGGCGCGGCCGAGCAGATAGCCGAGCATCATTCCGGCAGGGCCACCGCCAACGATGCAGCAGCGCGCGGTCAGCGAGTTCTCGTTCGCGCCTGCAGCCATTCGCTACTCCTCCGGCGAGTCGAATTTCTTGATCAAGGAATGCGAGCTTGCGATAGTCGAAATGCCGTGGTTCGCAGGGCGGTGTCGATCATGCTCATCGATTTCCCGAACGTCGGAAGCTCTTGGTTTCGGAGATGCTGCCGTCCCGGAACGTCAATTCGACCGACACGAACTTCGTCGAGGCCGGGATTTTGACGTAGGTCTCGGCATCCGACGGCGTCGCAATGGGGTCGCGCAGGTCGCAGGGCGGGAATTTCAGCAGCTTGTCCGGCACGGCGCTATCGATCCCGACGCGGGCCTCGCGAATGGCACAGCGATACGACATCAGATGCGTATAATACATCAGGGGCGTGTTGTAGCCACCGAAGGCAAGCCAGCTTCCAGCGGTCATATCGAGGATCTTGCGCTGGTCGCGGACCAGCGCCGCCTCGGGATCGAAGCGGATCGGAAACGGGCCCTGCATCTCGCCGTTCGCGTCGACGTAACGCAGATAGATCGTCGTCGCCGCTGCATCGGCGTCGAGCTGGATCGCCGGATTCGGCATTCGCTTGCGCGTGCGCGGATCGAGCGTGTCCATGAAGCCGGTCTCGCGGAAATTACCTCCCTCGCCCATCCGCCAGGAGATACCCAGCGTCGGATCGGCGATCGAGAACATCACGGTCCAGCCGCCATTGTGGCGCGAGAAGCTGGCGATCGGTGCGTTCACCGCATCGTTGGCCGGCGGCAGTTGCGGAACGTTGACAGGCGGCAGCGCAGCGACCTGCTGCAGCGGTTCGGCCGGCCGCGCATCGACCTGCTTGAGCGCCACACCATTGAGAAAGACGTCATCGACCATCTGGTCGAAATACACCGGCACCTGGCGGTGCTTCACGGTCTCTGCCATCTCGCTGACGGTCCGCCGGGTGCGCTGCGCGACCTGCACGAGGTTCAGCGATGGCTCCTGCAGCTCCTTGATGAAGGCGCGCGTGAAAACCGAATTCGGATCGGTGTCGTTGTTCGACAAACGATCCAGCGCGGTCTGCCGCGGCCCGGCCGAGAAGATCGAAAACACGCCTTCCGGGAGCGTCGTCATCGGAGCGAGGCCACCGCTGCCGGCCACAGCGCGGGTGCCAGCGCGCTCGAACGGATTGTTGCGACAGGCGTCGAACACCAGAATCGACGTCCGCGCGCCGCGCATCTGCAGCCGCGTTACAATCCGGTCGGCGAGAATCGCTGAGTCGCGCACCAGCTCTTCCTGCCCTTCCGTGGCGGCAGGGACATCCGTCGGCAGCAGGAAGTTCTGGCCGGCGATCTCGAAGCCGTGCCCTGCAAAAAAGAAAAAGGCCGTGTCGCCTTTTTCAATCGTCGAATCGAAAGCGAGCAACGACTGACTGAAGGCCTGCCGGGTCTGGTTCTCGGCCACCATGACACTGAAGCCGAGATTCTTCAGTGCGTCCCCTATGCTGCGGGCGTCATTCACGGCCTTCTGCAGCTTCGGCACATTGCGATAGTCGTTATTGCCGATGACCAGCGCCACGCGTTTTGCAGCAAAAGCCGGCGCTGTCGAAAGTGCCGCCGCTGCCAGCGTTGCCAGCAGAATCAAAAGCCGTCGCATTGTTCTATCCCCGCCCCGCCAGCACATGTATCCGTGTGGTGGCTCGACCGCGTCATTGTCTGCCTTGGTCGAGGCAGAACTGCGGCCGGTTCAAACGAGGTCTAGCCGTTACCACCCATTTTGTCCTGCCTGCTCAGGCAGATCATCTGCCCGCCGATTGCAGCCCCGCTGCCACATTTTCCGCCTTAATCTCCGCTAGCCCGAGCCCCAATCAGAGTCAGGAGATCCTCGTGAAATCACTCGTCCTCGCAGCCGCCCTGCTGCTTCCCACCATGGCACTCGCGCAGGATGCGGCCCCCGCTACCGCGCCGAAGCCCCCGGTTGCCGCCGCCAAACCGAAGCGCGCCCCAGTAGCCGCCAAGCCTGCACAGACCACCCCGGAAGTGCTGGATATCAACCAGATCATCGGGATCCGCCAGGTCGATCCGGCGACGTATCAGGTCGATGCCCGTCTACAGAGCGGCAGCGAGGTGCATCTGCGCATGAATGCTTTCGTGATGCAGAATCTCGGGATGCAGCTAGGCACTTACGGCAAATAGTCAGCCTGCGGTATCCCTCTCACGCGCGCCGGAATAAGTCGACTTCCGGACGGCTCGGCGTGCGCTCTCGATCAGGGGTGATGAGGTACCACATGTCGCGAAGTCCTGTGGATAAGGGTTACGCGGCCAATCATCGACATGATTGCCCCGACATGTGCTATGTGACAATTCATCAGGTCCGGAGCCAATCCGGGGAGCAATTGCTAAAACCGGCTCCTGCTACAGGCAACCAACGTCAGGAAGCGCGCTTCAGGAACTTTGCGTTCCTCGTAGCTTGGCGATTTGAGGATGGGATTTTTTAGACTGTAAGATTTCAGGCAGTTTTAATCACCCGCCCGAAGCCTGCTACGACTGGATACCTGACGACCAATGGCAAAGAAGATGATTACGCCCGGGCACGAGTTGCTGCTTCGGGTCAACAAGGCATTTCTCGACCACGGCTATGCCGGACTGTCGATGGTCGGTCTCGCGAGAGAGTGCGGCTTCACGCAGCGCGCGCTCTATTACTATTTCAGCAACAAGGAAGAGGCATTTCGTGCCTCGATCGGCCATCGCAATGAAGTCGCGATAGCGCAGGCACTCGAGGCCGGCCAGAAGATCCGGGAAAGTGGCGGCAGCGCACTCGACATCTTTGCGACGATCATCGACCTGAGATACGGCGAAACCCGTCGGATGCTGACATTCTCACCGCATACCGTCGAGCTCAATGCGGAAGCCTTTCGGCGCTGCCGCGATCTCATGATCGAATCCGCAATCGCCTTCCAGGCCGAGCTGGAAAAGCTGATTATCGATTTCCACTACAGCAAGCTGCTGATCCTGACCGGCCGTTTTACGGCCGCGCAGATCGCGCAGGCGCTGGCCGACGGCGGACGGGCTGTCAATCAGGCACTCCCTCCGATCGCAGCGAATGACTTCTCGGCGCGCTATCGCCAGACCTGCGAGATGATCCTGTATGGCTGCGCGGCAACGCCGACGCAGATTTGAGACGCTGCGGTTCGCCGCCACATACCCTCCTCTCGACTCATCCAGCTCCATCGACATATGGTCCGCGCGGGCTGCGGATGACGCGTATCGCGTTGCCGCTGTGAGTTGCGGGGCTTCAGATGAACGACCAGGTGCGGACGCACGGGGCGCCAGCGAGCGCAGCCGTGCCGACTATTGCGGCACGCCTGGACGGGCTGCCGGTCTCACCGCTTCACCTCGGCATCTTCGCGCTCTGTGCCTTCGGCCTGTTCGCTGACATTGCCGAAGTGGCGCTCAGCAACGCCTTTTCCGGCATCTTCCTCGCACCGCCCTACAGTATCTCGCGCGGCGAGCTCTCGCTGTTGTTGGCATCGGTCTTTGCCGGCGGCGCCGTTGGTGCGCCTGTGTTCGGCTGGATTGCGGATCGCTATGGCCGCCAGATCGCGCTGCAGAGCGCGCTTGCCGTCCTGGCGCTAAGTTCGCTCGCCGTCGCCGCCAGTCGCGATGTGGCAACCATGACGGCCTTCCGCTTCGTCTCCGGCCTCGCCATCGGCGGCTATCCGCCTTTGACATCGGCCTATCTGTCAGACTTGCTGCCGCCCCGGCGGCGGGGCCTCTTGATGATGCTGTGCGGCGCGCTCGCCTTTCTCGGCGCACCGGCAATCATCCTGATGATCCGCTGGCTGACGCCCATCGCGCCATGGGGCATCGAGGGCTGGCGCTGGGCTTTGATCTTCGGCAGCGCGTGCTCGACCCTGACAGCCCTGCTGTTCTTCCTGGTGCCGGAATCGCCGCGCTGGCTCGCATCGGTCGGACGCGACGCCGAGGCTGATGCCGCCTGCCGCCGCTTCGAGGCATCCGCGCGTCAGCCATCACCGCCGGCGATCTCCGCTCCCGAAACTATTGCGATCAGATCCAGCGGCTTCCGAGCGCTCGCCCGCGATCGGATCAGCCTGCGGCGCACAGCGCTCCTTGCCGCGCTCTATGTACTCGGACCCTGGGCCACCATTGGCTTCCCGTTGCTCAGCGCCGCGGTGATGGTGCAGAAGGGATTTCATGTCAGCGAGTCCCTGCTGTTCGCGGGACTTACGATGTTCGGTCCATCGATCGGCATCGCAGCGGCATCGGCCTTCGTCGATCGTATCCCGCGGCGCCTCGCTCTGGTCGCCTGTGCCGTGGTGATGATCGCAACTGGGCTGACTTTCGCTGTCAGCACGGTGCTGACGCCGCTCATCGTCACCGGAATCGTGTTCAACCTCGCCAGTGCCGTCTACAGCGCCGTGCTTAGCCTCTACGCTGTCGAACTGCTGCCTACGCATCTGCGCGCCTCTGCCACCGCTGGCGCGTGGGGCCTCGGCCGCGTCGTATCGGCGCTGGTACCGATCGCGCTGCTGCCGCTGCTCGGCAACTACGGTGCGATCGCGATGTTCACCGTGATCTCAACCGCGCTGTTGCTGAGCGGCGCGCTCATCGCCATTGCCGGTCCACCCGGCCGCGAACGCAGGCCGGTCGACTAGCGGTCAGCGTTGCATCGACGTCACACGCGACGTCGGGTAGCGGCCGTCCGGCGGCGCCCCAAGCCCCCGCCAATATCCCGGTTTTGGCCCTTTTTCGCTAAAACATTAAGCTTTTTGGGATGTTCCAGGGTGTGGCGGATTGACTTTGGCCGATTCCAGCCTATGTTCCGGCTCGACGCGGCCCGGTATCGAAACGCGATATCTTGAGTAAGCCGCCTGTCAGCGCCCAGCGTCTCCGTGCATGTTTGCGTGCCGCTCCGGGGATAAGCGCTGCAGTATTTCCCGAGAATCCAAGCGGCGGTTTCGACCTGAGGCGTGATTCCGAACGGTGATCATCCGGATACCGGATCAGATCATGCCCCCATACAGAGGCTCAATGTCCTTCTCCAATCTCGGCTTGTCCGACAAGGTTCTCGCCGCCGTTGCGGCCACCGGTTACACCACCCCAACCCCCATTCAGGAACAAGCGATTCCTCATGTGCTGGCGCGCAAAGACGTGCTCGGCATCGCCCAGACCGGCACCGGCAAAACCGCTGCCTTCGTTCTCCCGATGATGACCATGCTGGAAAAGGGCCGAGCCCGCGCCCGCATGCCCCGGACGCTCATTCTCGAACCGACCCGCGAACTGGCCGCACAGGTCAAAGAGCAGTTCGACAAATACGGCGTCGGCCAGAAGCTCAACGTAGCGCTGCTGATCGGCGGTGTCTCGTTCGGTGATCAGGACAGCAAACTCACCCGCGGCGTTGACGTCTTGATCGCCACGCCGGGGCGCCTGCTCGACCATACCGAACGTGGTGGACTGCTTCTCACCGGCGTCGAATTGCTGGTCATCGACGAAGCCGACCGCATGCTGGACATGGGCTTCATCCCCGACATCGAACGCATCTGCAAGCTGGTGCCGTTCACCCGTCAGACTCTCTTTTTTACGGCGACCATGCCCGCCGAAATCCGACGCGTCACCGAGACCTTCCTGCATAATCCGGTGAAGATCGAAGTCTCCAAGCCCGCCTCCACCGCCGTCACCGTGACCCAGTCGCAAGTGGCCGTCGGTCGCGAGCCGCACGAGAAGCGCGAAGTGCTCCGGGCCCTTCTCCGCGAAGCCACCGACCTCAAGAATGCGATCATCTTCTGCAACCGCAAACGTGAAGTCGCGTTGCTCGCCAAGTCGCTCCAGAAGCACGGCTTCAGTGTCGGCGCCCTGCATGGCGACATGGAGCAGTCGGCCCGCACGGCCGCGCTGGACCAGTTCCGCAAGGGCGAGCTGCCGATCCTGGTGGCTTCCGACGTCGCCGCCCGCGGCCTCGATATTCCCGCCGTCAGCCACGTCTATAATTTCGACGTCCCGCATCATTCCGACGACTACGTGCACCGCATCGGCCGTACCGGCCGCGCCGGCCGCACCGGCTCCGCGATCTCGCTGGTGTGCCCGTCCGACCAGAAGTCCATGCTGGCAATCGAAAAACTGATCGGCCAGTCGATCCCCAAGGTCGAAACTTCCATAGCGATCTCCGAGCCTGTCGAAGGCGAAACCGCTGAGGCGTCGCGCCAGTCGCGCAACCGCACCGGCAATCGCGAAGCCAATGCCGAACAGCCGCGCGGCGGCCGCAACGATCAGCCCCGCGAAGGCGGACGTGATCGCAAACCGCGCCGTGAGCGTGGCCCACGCCGTGAAGGTGGTCGTTCGGAAGGCGGCGAGCGCAGCCCGCAGCCGCAGGCCGCCGAAGCCGCTTTGGCAGCACCGGTCGTGGCAGCGGCAGCCCCGCAGGCGCAGCGTCCCCCCTCCATCGGCCGCGCCGAAGCGCCACGTTCGCGCCGCGAAGACAACGAACCGGCGGATCATTCGCACCTGCCCGCCTTTCTGTTGCGTCCGATCCGGGCACGCGCATAGGTAGTATAGCGCCAGGAACGTTTACTTGCCGTTCACTCTCGTCCCCTAATCTGAATGCGATATTTTTAACGAATTTGCATTTCAGAGGACCGCGTATACCCGCAGTCCACGAGGGCACAGAACGTGACCGGCATCCTGGACGAACAAGAGCGGACTTTGGCCTTTGCCGAAGTCGCGCTGGGCCAAATCCGATCGCTGCGCCAGACGGCGATTCCGCGCAACTATGAGATCTGGTACGTCTACGCGACGGGCTACAATTCGGCGCTCAACAAGGTCATCAATGAGACGCTGGCCCGCAACGGCCGCCTGACCGAAGCCGACCTCGACCTGATCCACGACACTTATCTCTCACAGATTCGAACCACCGATCGCATCGATCAGGTCGGCGCCCGCGTCATCGGCGAGATCGACGACGTGATGGCGCTCATCACCGACGCTCTGGGCATGACGACGAACTTCAATGCCAGTCTGGATGGTGCCAGCAAGGATTTGTCGCGGGCGCACGATTCTGCTGCGGTGAAAGCCGTGATCGAGAGTCTCGTCAAATCTACCCGTGAAGTGCACGACACGAACAAGGCGCTGGAAGAGCGGCTACTGTCCTCGAAGAGCGAGGTCTACACGCTGCAACAGAGCCTCGAGGCGATCCGCGCCGAGAGCCTGACCGATCCCCTCACCGCACTCGGTAACCGCAAATATTTCGACCGTGCGCTGATGGCGGCAATCGATACCGCGGTGAAGCGCGGCGAACCGTTGTCGCTCCTGATGCTCGACATCGATCACTTCAAGTCCTTCAACGACAATTACGGCCATCTCACCGGTGACCAGGTGCTTCGTCTTGTCGGCCAGTCATTGAAGCAGACCATCAAGGGCCAGGATATCACCGCGCGCTATGGCGGCGAGGAATTCGCCGTGGTGCTGCCGAACACGCCGCTGCGTCAGGCGCTCACGGTGGCCGATCACATCCGCCGCGCCGTGATGTCAAAGGAGCTGAAGAAAAAATCGACTGGCGAGATCCTGGGACGCGTCACGATTTCCGTCGGCGTCTCGATGCTGCAGATCGGCGACGATATGGAATCGCTCATCGGCCGTGCCGACGCCTGTCTCTATGCCGCGAAGCGCAGCGGCCGCAACCGCGTGATCTGCGAAGTCGATCCGGAATATTCGGCGGAGCTGCAGTTTCAGGTGGCATGACGCCCCACACTTGGCTTCACCATTCGCAAGGAGACGCCGCGCAAGCGCACGGCTCCTCAGGATGAGGATTTGCGCTTCTTTGCGGCTTTACTGGCTTTCTTGCTGGCTACCGTCTTAACCGCAGCCTTCTTGGCGGCCTTCTTTTTCGCCGCGGTCTTCTTCACGACCTTCGCTTTCTTCGTTGCCCGCTTCTTGCCTGCTTTCGCCAGCGACGCGCGGATCGCAGCGGCATGCGCAACCCTCGCCCATTCGGTGACTTCATCGGGATCGTCATAGAGCCGTTCCGGCAGCTGCCAATAGGATCCGATCATCCGCAGCTTGCCGCGCATCTCATACTGAAAACACTGCGAGCCCTCGCTCTCGAAACGCGGGATCGAGTTTTCATCGGCGCGCAGATAGACCGCGCCGCGCAGCACCAGCGCGAAGTTGATGCCATCGGCGGAAATGCCAAAGCCGGAAAACATCCGGCGGATCGTTACCGGGCCAAAGCCGGCGAAAAGTTCACTGAGAAATTCGCGGTCCATCGGGGAAGTGTAGGATGCGACGCGCGATTGCGGAAGCGGTCCGTCCGCGTCGTCTCCCTACGTCATGGCCGGGCTTGACCCGGCCATCCAGTCTCCCTCGCTTTCACCGAAGCCCAGAAAAATGGATGCCCGGGACAGGCCCGGGCATGACAGAGTTTTAATTTCGAAAAGACAACTCTCAGCCGTCGATCTTCGCCGGCGTCAGTTGCACGGACTCGCCGCAGCCACAGGCCGAGATCTGGTTCGGGTTGTTGAACACGAACTGGGCCTGCATGCGGTCGGTCTTGTAGTCCATCTCGGTGCCGAGCAGGAACAACACGGCCTTGGGATCGACCAGGATCTTGACGCCCTTGTCCTCGACGATTTCGTCGGTCGGCTTGATGTCGTGGGCATATTCGACGGTGTAGGACTGGCCGGCGCAGCCACCGTTCTTGATGCCGACGCGCAGGCCGACGATCTCGGAATCCGCACGCTCCGTCAGCTCCCGGATCCGCGTTGCGGCAGCATCCGTCAGGCGCATCACCTGCGGACGGGGTCGCGGCTTCGGCTTGGCAGCCGGTATGGTTGGGTTCGGTGTCATCTCAGTCATGTGTTCAGTCCCTTCGGCGGTTCAAGGCCGCCATAGGAATTCAAGCGACTTGGGCGTATTCAGCAACCAGACGCAACTCACCACATATTCAGAACGAGACGGGCCTCGTCGGTCATCCGGTCCGGCGTCCAGGTCGGCTCCCAGACGATCTCGACCTTGACCAGACCGACTCCGGGCACGCTGGCCACGGCGTTCTCCACCATGGTCGGAAGCTCTTCGGCGGCCGGACAATTCGGCGTCGTCAGCGTCATCTCCACCTGGACAGAGCGATCGTCCTTGATGTCGACCTTGTAGATCAGGCCGAGCTCGTAGATATCCGCGGGGATTTCCGGGTCGAACACAGTCTTCAGTGCAGCGACGATCTCGGTGCCCAGGCGTTCGGTTTCGGCGGGATCGAGCGCCGAGGTGGTCTGCATGTGAGCGGGCTTCTCAGCCTCGGGGGTGGCGTCCGGCGTCTTGGCTTCTGCAATGTCACTCATGCAAACAACTCCCGTGCCTTGATCAGCGCCTGTGCGAGGTGGTCGACCTCCTCGCGGGTATTATACATTCCGAATGATGCACGGCATGTGGCCGTCACATTGAATCGCTCCAGAAGCGGCATCACGCAGTGGGTTCCCGCGCGGACCGCGACGCCCTGCCGGTCGATCACGGTCGCCACGTCATGAGCGTGAGCGCCCTTCAGTTCGAACGAAATCACCGGGCCCTTGTTCTTGGCAGTTCCGATAATACGCAGCGAATTGATCTCGCGCAGCCGGTCCTGTGCATAGGCCAGGAGGTCGTGCTCATGGGCGGCAATCCGCTCCTTGCCGATCGAATTGACGTAATCGATGGCAGCGCCGAGGCCGATGGCTTCGACGATGGCGGGCGTACCGGCCTCGAACTTGTGCGGCGGATCGCCATAGGTGACCCACTCCTTAGCCACTTCGCGGATCATCTCGCCGCCGCCGGCATAGGGCCGCATCGCGACCAGGCGGTCATATTTGCCATACAGCACACCGATGCCGGTCGGTCCGTACAGCTTGTGGCCGGTGAAGATGTAGAAGTCGGCGTCGATGTCCTGCACGTCGATCGGCATGTGCACGGCGGCCTGGCTACCGTCCACCACGACGGGAATGCCGCGCGCATGTGCAAGCTTCACCACGTCCTTGACCGGAACCAGCGTGCCCAGCGCATTGGACATCTGGGTGATGGCAACGATCTTGGTACGATCAGTCAGCAGCTTCTCGAACTCGTCGATCAGGAAGTTGCCTTCGTCATCGACAGGCGCCCATTTGATGACGGCACCCTGACGTTCCCGCAGGAAGTGCCACGGTACGATGTTCGAATGGTGCTCCATGATCGAGAGCACGATCTCATCGCCCGGCTTGATGTTCTCGCCGCCCCACGATGCCGCGACGGCATTGAGCGCATCGGTGGCATTGCGGGTGAAGATGATTTCCTCGGGGCGCTTGGCATTGAGGAAGTGCTGCACCTTGATGCGCGCGCCCTCATACGCCTCAGTCGCCGCATTGGCTAGGTAATGCAGTCCGCGATGCACATTGGCATATTCGGACTTGTAGGCCTCCGTCATGCGGTCGAGCACGGCATACGGCTTCTGCGCCGATGCCGCGTTGTCGAGATAGACCAGCGGCTTGCCATAGACCTTCATCTCGAGCGCCGGAAAATCCTCCCGGACGCGAGCGACGTCATACGACCCGTTCGAGACCGCGGGATGCAGTGTCATGCGCGCGACTCCAGCCAACGCTCTGCAGCCGATATCGCGACATCGCGCAGATCGTCATTCACGATCGACTCCAGCGCTTCACCAACGAATGCCTGGATCAGCAGCGCCTGCGCCGCTTTCTCCGGCAGGCCGCGAGCCCGCAGGTAGAACAGCAGGCTGTCATCCAGCGCGCCGATGGTCGCGCCGTGGCCGCACTGCACGTCGTCAGCGAAGATCTCGAGCTCGGGCTTGTTGTCGATTTCGGCCTCGTCGGACAGCAGCAACGCCCGTGACATCATCTTGCCGTCGGTCTTCTGCGCGATCTGATGGACGTTGATGCGGCCCTGGAACACCGAATGCGCGCGATCGTCGAGCACGGCGCGGAACAGCTCTCGACTGAGGCAGTTCGGCGCCGCGTGCTCGATCACAAAGGTGCAGTCGCCATGCTGCTTGTCGCGCAGCAGATGAACGCTGTTGGTGGACAACTCCGAGTCTACGCCAGCCAGCGTGATGAAGCTCTGATAGCGACTGACGCCACCGCCAGTGGTCAGGCTGAAGGTATTGAACTTGGTGCGCGCACCGACTGTGACAATGGCCGTGGCGATATTCGCTGCATCGCCGGCATCTTCCATCACGCGCACATGTTGCAGATCGGAATCGTCGCCGATCCAGATCACCACGGCATCATGGGCCTGATACACCTTCGCGGCCTCTGTTGCCACGAAGCTCTCCACCAGCGTCACACGCGCGCGATTACCGATGCGAACCAGCGACCGCGTGAATGCGGCCACGCTCGGGCGCGTCGCCACATGGACGATGTGCAGCGGCCTGGCCGGAGCGGCATCGTCGGCGATATCGATCAGCATGCCATCGGTCGCAAAGGCGGCATTCAGCGCGATCATCGGATCGACAATGCGCGAGCGCAGCAGGTCAGCCCGCGTCGCACTGGTGGCATCGTCGAGCATGGCGCTGAGCGCATGCACCGTCACGCCGCCGCCCGATGTCAGATCGGAAAGGCCTGCCGCGAAGACACCGTCAACGATGACCAGCTTCTGCGTGTCACCTGTGCCAAGCGTTTCGACCAGTCTGGCAGCCTGGGCCAGCGCGGCCTGATCCGGCGCGGGCGCCAGCGGCGCCACGTCACGCAACAGGTTGCGTAGGTCGGTATATTTCCATTCTTCGATGCGCCGGGTCGGCAGACCGGTACGCGCGAAATCATCGAACGCCTGCTGGCGCGTTTCCGCCACCGTGCCGACGCCCGGCAACCGACCGCGCGCGGCGGCGAATGTGCCGTCCAGCACTGCGCCCGTTGTTGTCTTTGCGAGAGCTACATTCATGATTGTCTCACTCAGGCCGCCGCGTCTTCATACTGCGCATAACCGGACTCTTCGAGTTCCAGCGCCAGTTCCTTGCCGCCACTCTTTACGACGCGGCCCTTCGACATCACATGCACACGATCCGGCACGATGTAGTTCAGCAGGCGCTGATAATGCGTGATGACGACCATGGCGCGATCCGGGCTGCGCAGTGCATTGACGCCGTCGGCAGCGACGCGCAACGCATCGATGTCGAGACCGGAGTCCATTTCGTCAAGGATGCACAGGCTCGGCTGGAACAGCGCCATCTGCAGCACTTCGTTGCGCTTCTTCTCACCGCCGGAGAAGCCGACATTGACGCCGCGCTTCAACATATCCATCGGGATGTTCAGCGAAGCAGCAACTTCGCGGACCTTCCTGAGGAAGTCCGGCACCAGATATTCGGATTCGCCGCGCGCCTTGCGCTGCGCGTTCACCGCAGTGCGCAGGAAGTTCATCGTCGTCACGCCGGGAATTTCCACGGGATACTGGAACGCCAGGAACACGCCCTTGGCGGCGCGCTCGTCGGGCTCCATTTCCAGCAGGTCTTCACCCTTGAACAGGATCTCGCCGCCGGTCACCTCATAACCGGGCTTGCCGGCGATGACGTGGCTGAGCGTGGATTTACCCGAACCGTTCGGTCCCATGATGGCATGCACTTCGCCGCCATTCACGGTCATCGTCAGCCCATGGAGAATCTCGCGATCCTCAACACGAACCTGCAGGTCTTTCACTTCAAGCAATGCGGTCATAAGTCTCTATCCTTTGATCATCATCGTCACCCTCGCCTGAACGCACTTGGGTTCAGCCTGGAATGCTCGCCATTCGCGGCGAGCCTCTAAGGATGGTTTTCAATCTTGCCGACATCCTGGAAGCACCGCTGTACGGGCATCCGCGATGGCGGGACTTATCCCACCGATCCCTCAAGCGAGATCGAAATCAGCTTCTGCGCTTCCACCGCGAATTCCATCGGCAGCTGCTGCAACACGTCCTTCACGAAACCGTTGACCACGAGGCCGACGGCTTCTTCCTGCGACAGGCCCCGCTGGACGCAATAGAACAGCACGTCTTCGGAGATCTTCGAGGTGGTCGCCTCGTGCTCGAACAGCGTCGAGGAATTCTTCGCCTCGATATACGGCACGGTATGTGCACCGCACTGGTCGCCGATCAGGAGCGAGTCACAGGCCGTGAAGTTACGGGCATTCGTCGCCTTGCGATGCGCGGTGACGAGGCCGCGATAGGTGTTCTGCGACTTGCCGGCAGCGATACCCTTGGAGATGATCCGGCTCGTCGTGTTCTTGCCGAGGTGGATCATCTTGGTGCCGCTATCGACCTGCTGATAACCGTTCGAAATCGCGATCGAATAGAATTCACCGCGCGAATTGTCGCCGCGCAGGATGCAGCTCGGATATTTCCAGGTGATGGCGGAGCCGGTCTCGACCTGGGTCCAGGAAATTTTCGAGCGGTCGCCGCGGCAGTCACCACGCTTGGTGACGAAATTGTAGATGCCGCCCTTGCCTTCGGAATTGCCGGGGTACCAGTTCTGCACCGTCGAATACTTGATCTCGGCATCGTCATGGGTGACGAGCTCGACGACAGCCGCATGGAGCTGGTTCTCGTCGCGCTGCGGCGCCGTGCAGCCTTCGAGATAGCTGACATAGGCGCCCTTGTCGGCAATGATCAGCGTTCGTTCGAACTGGCCGGTGTTGCGCTCATTGATGCGGAAATAGGTCGACAGCTCCATCGGGCAACGCACGCCCGGCGGCACATAGACGAACGAGCCGTCGGAAAACACCGCGGAGTTCAGCGTGGCATAGAAGTTATCGGAGGTCGGCACGACCGTGCCGAGATACTGCTTCACCAGTTCGGGATGTTCGCGGATGGCTTCCGAGATCGGCATGAAGATCACGCCAGCCTGCTTCAGCTCCTTCTGGAACGTGGTCGCAACCGACACTGAGTCGAACACGGCATCGACGGCGATCCTGCGCTCACCTTCCGGACGCACGACGCCTTCCAGCGCCTCGATCTCGCGGAGGGGAATGCCGAGCTTCTTGTAGGTTTCGAGAATTTCGGGATCGATCTCGTCGATCGAGCCGATGGTCTTCTTCGGCTTCGGCGCCGAATAGTAATAGAGATCCTGGAAGTCGATCTTCGGATACTCGACCCGCGCCCACTTCGGCTCTTCCATGGTCAGCCAGCGGCGATACGCCTCAAGACGCCATTCCAGCATCCATGCCGGCTCGTTCTTCTTGGCGGAGATGTAACGAACGGTGTCTTCGGAAAGGCCCTTCGGGGCCTTCTCGGATTCGATGATGGTCTCGAATCCATAACGATATTGATCGACGTCGATCTGGCGAACCCGATCGACGGTCTCTTGTACGGCAGCCATTTTATCCTCCGCTCGCGGTTTCAAGGACCGCGGTGGATCAATCCAGAAACGTGAAACTCAAAGCTTGTCGGGGTTCTTTACGATGTTCCCGCCGGGAAATCACCCCTCTTAGAACCGTTCAAGCTGTGTTTCGTCGCTATGTTTAAGTAGTGTACCCGAGAGCTTTCGCCAAGCCTCCAGGCACCGATCGACGTCCGCTTCGGTGGTCGACCAGCCCAGACTGAGACGCACAGCACCCCGGGTCAGCTCCGGCCCGAAACCCATGGCTTCCAGCACGTGGGACGGCTGCACCTTACCAGATGAACAGGCGGAACCGGACGATACCGCAATACCTTCGAGATCAAATCCAATCACGGCGGTCTCGGCGCGCAATCCGGGGGCGCCGAACAAGACCGTATTGGGCAGACGCGGCACATCCTGGGCGAACACAAGTCCATTGCTGGATTGCCGCAAGCCCGCCTCAAGCCGCTGACGCAGTTTTTCGACCCGTTTCATGTCATCAAGCGACGCGATAGCGGCCGTCACGGCGGCGCCGAAGCCGGCGATTCCGGGCACATTCTCGGTTCCCGCCCGACGCCCCAGTTCCTGCCCGCCGCCGCTGAGCAGCGCATTGAGCCCGGCGACGCTATTGGCCATGACCAGCGCGCCAATGCCCTTTGGGCCACCGATCTTATGCGCAGAAATTGATAGAAGATCAGCCTGCAATAAATTGATATCTATCGGTATCTTTCCAAACGCTTGCACAGCGTCGACATGCAGCAAGCCGCCGGCGTCATGCACGATGGCCGCAAGCTCAGGAATCGGTTGAAGGGTGCCGGTTTCATTATTGGCCAACATCACGGAAACCAGCGCCGGCTCCCCACCCGCCAGGAGCGCCCTCAACTCATCCGGTTTCACGACGCCATCGCGGTCCGCGCCCAGCACCTGGAGGTCTTCCGCGGCGAAGCGCCCACCCGCCAGCACCGAGGCGTGCTCCACCGCGGATACAATCAGCCGCCGCACGGGCACGCCTGGATTGCGCACCAGCCCGGGCGTTAGCGCCAGCACATTGGCTTCGGTTCCGCCTGAGGTGAATATGACGTTTCGCGAATCTGCGCCCAAGGCACCTGCGACCGCCGCACGGGCGTCCTCAATGATCCGGCGGGCCTGACGGCCCTCCATATGAACCGATGATGGGTTACCAGCCAAATCCCACGCGGCCACCATCGCCGCCCGCGCCTCAGGGCGTAGCGGTGTCGTCGCATTCCAGTCGAGATAGACCCGGTCTTTGGCCAATTCTGCTTTACCTTGAAGGACTTGGAGCCCTGCAGGCGGCATCGGACGTCGTCCGGTGCCGCGCGCCGTCTCTCTTAGCCCAATTGCTCACCAAAAGCGCTCGCGGCAACGCATGTCACGGCCGCCGACACGTTCAATATGCTTGCTTTTCGCCCCTGCGCTCATGGTAGAACGCGACCTCAACTTCACCCGGTGCCGCCCGCCATCAACCTGACGGTGCCCGATCGCCCCTTCCCTCGCAGGGTCCCCTCCGAGCCATTCTCGCCGAGCCCTGCGCGAAACCGGCTGATCACGCCAAGAACGGGACCTAAGGATCACTATGCCCGAAGTTATTTTTACCGGTCCCGCAGGCCGTATTGAAGGCCGTTATCATCCGGCCAAGCAGAAGAACGCGCCGATCGCCATGGTGCTGCATCCGCATCCGCAATTCGCGGGCACGATGAACCACCAGATCGTTTACCAGTGCTATTACGCCTTCGTGCATCGCGGTTTCTCCGTGCTGCGATTCAACTTTCGCGGCGTCGGCCGCAGCCAGGGCTCGTTCGACCACGGCACCGGCGAGTTGTCGGATGCAGCCGCCGCGCTCGACTGGGCGCAGACCATCAATCCCGAAGCACGCGCCTGCTGGGTTGCCGGCTTTTCGTTCGGCGCCTGGATCGGCATGCAGCTCCTGATGCGCCGTCCCGAGGTCGAAGGCTTCATCTCAATCGCGCCCCCAGCCAATCTCTATGACTTTTCGTTCCTCGCACCCTGCCCGTCCTCGGGCCTGATCGTGCACGGCGAGAAGGACGCGGTCGTGCCGCCGAAGGACGTCAACACGCTGGTCGAGAAGCTGAAGACCCAGAAGGGTATTGTGATCGATCAGCACATCATTCCCGGCGCGAACCACTTCTTCGACAACAAGCTTGAGCCGCTGATGGAATCCGTGACCGGCTATCTCGACATGCGCCTCGCCAACGTACGCTGAGAGGCGTCAATCGGCCTCGCGACGGTCGCTTCATATCTGCCAACAAAAAAGCCCTCGGCCAGATCTGGCCGAGGGCTTTTCAGTTTCAGTTTTAGGTCCTGATCGGGATCAGAACGAGCGCAAGATCTGGACCGAGCCGTTGTAGAGATTCTGATCCTTGATCTGGTAAGTCTGATTTGGCTTGCCGGTCACCGTAGCCGTATAAGTGCCATCGAGATTTTGATCGAGGCGGCTATAGGTGAACTCAGCCGACAGAGTCAGGTTCTTGACGGGGGTCCAGGCAGTTCGCGTACCGACCTGAGCTATCCCGAAATCGAAGTTGTTGGTCGTGCCAGTAATACTGCCGGCAGTAGAGCCCGGATTGGACGAACTGCTCGTTCCCAGGCGGCCACCGGCCGGGCTGAATGCCGCGGCGAGCATCGCGTTGCCGGCATCGCCATAGGAGATATGGCTATAGTTGCCGAACACCGAGGTGCGCCATGCCGTGTTCCAGTAGTGCTCATAGAAGGCACTGACTTCCCAGGCATCGCTCTGCTGGATCGAGCTTCCCGGCGAATACACACCGTCGAGCACGTAGCCGAAGCCAACCGTGTTGCCATCGAATTTGGCAAAACGACCGCCGCCGGACGTTTCGAGCGAACCGCCGGTGAAGGCGTAACGCGCAGCGCCCTTGGCATAGGACGCTTCGATCTTCAGACTGTCGTTTGCACCGGTCGGCAGGACTTTGAATTCCACCGCGCCGCTGACGGCAAAGCCGTAGACATCGTCAGGATGTCCGAAGGATTCGTTAGTCCCGTAGAAGCCGGCCGTCGACGTATGCATGGCCGCGGCGAAATGTAGCGAGCCCCACTTCTGATCGAGCC
The DNA here is from genome assembly GCF_034044155.1 of Tardiphaga sp. 42S5. NCBI lineage: Bacteria > Pseudomonadati > Pseudomonadota > Alphaproteobacteria > Hyphomicrobiales > Nitrobacteraceae > Tardiphaga > Tardiphaga sp. 42S5. Next base: position 4,184,378 of record NZ_CP139027.1, read on the forward strand.
GGAGATTACCGACGACATCAGGAATATGGTTGCCGCCCGTGGCGTTGCCAAAGAACGTGTTCGAATTGTTGCCGTAGAAGGCACCGGTGAACGACCCTGCGCCCGGCGCGACGATGAAGGTCGCGGTGTTGTAGAGGCCGGCATTGCGATAGGGCGATGCATTCTCGAGCGCGATGGTGCCCGAGAAGCCGTTGCCGAATTCGGCTGTGTAAGCGATCTGCGGAATGCCGGTCGTATTGCTCGAGCCCGCGAGGAAGCCCGACGAAATCCAGGGCTTGGTGAGAGCCCATTGCGGATCGAAGTTCGAGACAGCTTTACCGAAGGTGAAACCTGCAAACTGAATGAATGCAAAGTCCACTTCCGTGAAACCGCCAGCGATGCTGTCGCGGTTCTGCGTGAAATCGAGCTGCATGTTCGCATAGGTACGAACTACACCGTATTCCGTCGCCGTGCGCGTGTCGGTCGTGATGTTGATACGTTCGCGGGTAAGGTAATAGTCCTTGGTCCAGAGATTGTTGCCGCCAGCACCGCCCTGCCAGAACGGCGCGTCGTACGGGCCACCGTTAAAGGTGGTATCGAGGCGGATCGCGCCGCCGATCTTGATGCAAGTGTCGGTGCCCGGAATGTAGTAGAATCCGGCACCGTAGATCGAGCAGATCTTCACATATTCGACAGCCTTGGCCTTCACCGGAAGGTCCGCCGCCTGGGCAGTGCTCGCTGCCAGCAACGCTGCTGCGGAACCAAGTATCATTTGCTTCATCGTGGTGGTCATATCGCCTCCGTACCGATCGTATCGGCACGCGCGATTGCCCCAAGCGTGCCATTCATGAGGCAGAGTTGTGGAAGATCATGTTGCGAAACAATGCGCGCGGTCGATTGTCGCAGCATCATTTTCCGGCTGTGTGCTTTCGGCAACATAATCGGCAAGCCGCGGCATTTCCGTACCGAACTTATCACGAGATTTAATGATGCCATCACGCATCCGTGTCCGCGGCAGCTTGCCGACTACCACAGGCATCGACGCCGTTATTCGCGATCAACCTGATTCGTTGAGTGAGTCGAATCGCCTTAGCTATGACGAACTTCGCACTAGCTCGCGAGGTAGTCCGCTCTCACACCGCCCGTCATCGGCTCCGGCACACCAGTCGTTGCCGGATAGCTCAACGGCAAGCCCGCAAGCGAGCGCGCCGCCAGGAACGCGAAGGCCTGCGCTTCCATCGCATCGGCCGACCAGCCCAGGTCATTCGCACTCTCGACGCTAGCGGCCGGCAATCGCTCCCGCAGCATGCGCAGCATCGTCGGATTGCGTGCGCCGCCGCCGGCGATTATCCAGCTGTGCGGCGGCTTCGGTAACAGCGGCGCAATGCTGGCGATGGTCGCCGCGGTGAACGCCGTCAGTGTCGCTGCACCATCAGCCGGAGTCGCATCGCTCAGTTGTAATGCAGCGAAGTGATTGCGATCAAGCGACTTCGGCGGCGCTGCCGCAAAGAACGGATTCTGCAATCCCTTCGCGATCCATGCATCATCGACGCAGCCCTGCGCCGCCAGTGCGCCATCCGCATCGAACGGCTGCCCCGTTGCGCGCAACACGAAATCATCAAGCAGCGCATTGCCCGGACCGGTGTCGCAGGCAATCAACGCGATATCGCCATCAATGTAAGTCACATTGGACACTCCGCCGATATTGACCACGGCCATGGGCCCGTCGCGATACAGTCCCTGCGCCAAGGCACGGTGATAGACCGGCACCAGCGGCGCTCCCTGCCCGCCCGCAGCCACGTCAGCCGCGCGCAGGTCGTGGATCACCGGCAGGCCGAGCATCCCGGCAAGACTCGCCCCGTCGCCAATCTGCACGGTAAGTCGATCGGCGGGACGATGCAGCACGGTCTGTCCGTGAAAGCCGACGATGTCGATGCTGTCACGTGCGATGCCATGATCAGTCAGAAACGCCTCGACGGCCTCGGCATGGGCCGATGTCACCACCCGCTCCGCCTCGGCCAGACTGCCCGGCCTAATATCGCGCCGGCTCAGTTGCACGGCCTCGGCCAGCGCCTGGCGCAACACGGCACGCTCAGCCTCGCTATATGGCCGATACCCCGACGGGCCGAACGAGCCGACCCGTTCGCCATCAGTCTCGATCAGGGCGACATCGACCCCATCCAGCGAGGTTCCGCTCATTAGTCCGATCGCGGTCAGCATATCAGGCACGCGGCAAAGCCCTCATTTTCGGGTCAAAACTTGTGTCGAAGCGCCCAATCTTATAATGCCACAGGCACTTTGGGCCGGCCAGTACGCCTTCCACCTTGCCGCCAATCCATTGAGACAGCGTAAAATTATCCCAACCGAGCCGTAAACCGATGACCACCTACAAGTCCGATTTTCTCAACGTCCTGCAGAGCCGCGGCCTGATTCATCAGGTCTCCGACGCCGAGGCGCTGGATGCCGCCTGCTGCAAGGGACCGGTCACGGCTTATGTGGGCTATGACGCCACGGCGACCAGTCTGCATATCGGCAATCTGATCTCGGTGACCATGCTGTACTGGTTTCAGCAGACTGGCCATCGCCCGATCACGCTGATGGGTGGCGGCACCTCGATGGTCGGCGATCCCTCGTTCCGCGACGACCAGCGGCAGCTGCTGACGGTCGAGAAGATCGCGGAGAACATCGAAGGCATCAAGAAGATCTTCGGCAAGATGCTGACCTATGGCAACGGCCCGACCGACGCCATGATGGTCAACAATGCCGATTGGCTGCTGAAGCTGAACTATGTCGAATTCCTGCGCGACGTCGGCCGCCACTTCTCGGTCAACCGCATGCTGTCCTTCGACAGCGTGAAGCTGCGCCTCGACCGCGATCAGTCGCTGTCCTTTCTCGAATTCAACTACATGATCATGCAGGGCTACGACTTCGTCGAGCTCAACCGCCGCTACGGCACACTGCTGCAGATGGGCGGCTCCGACCAGTGGGGCAACATCATCAACGGCGTCGATCTCAGCCATCGCATGGGCGGTCCGCAGCTCTATGCGCTGACCACACCGCTGCTGACGAAGTCGTCCGGCGAGAAGATGGGCAAGTCGGCCTCCGGCGCCGTCTGGCTCAATGGCGATCTCTTCAGCCCCTATGACTTCTGGCAGTACTTCCGCAACACTGAAGACGCCGATGTCGGCCGTTTCCTCAAGGTCTTCACGCGCCTGCCGCTCGACGAAATCGCCAAGCTCGCGGCCTTGGGCGGTTCGGAGATCAACGAGGCGAAGAAGATCCTCGCCACCGAAGCGACGGCAGTGGTGCACGGCCGCGATGCAGCAAATGCCGCTGCCGAGACGGCACGCAAGACCTTCGAGGAAGGTGCGCTCGCCGACAGCTTGCCGACCGTCAATATTCCGCAAGGTGAACTTGAAGCAGGCGTCGGTGTCCTCGCGGCCTTCGTCAATGCCGGTTTCGTCGCGTCGAACGGCGAAGCGCGGCGGCAGATCAAGGGCGGCGGCTTGCGCGTCAACGATGTTGCCGTGACCGACGAGAAAATGATGCTAACCCCTGCGCTGCTGACGGAAGGCGTCATCAAGCTCTCGCTCGGGAAAAAGCGGCACATCCTGCTCAGGCCTGCATAGCCACATTCGTCTAGCGCACTTGTTCATGCACTGCGAAACGCGCTCCATGGCGTGGCTGTCGCAAACGCCGTGAAGAAGAAGCCAGATGGATTTGAAGACGTCCCAACGCACCGGACTGACTGTTCTCGGTGTCTGTTTCACACTGTCCGTGCTGGGACGCGGCCTGCAGGAAAGCTTCACTGTCTTTCTGCTCCCGATCTCGCAATCCTTCGGCTGGGACCGCGCCGAGGTCGTCTCGATCTATTCGCTCATCGCGCTCTGCGTCGGCCTTGCGGGACCGTTAGTCGGACGGCTGTTCGACCGCTCCGGTCCGCGCACCGTGTTCCTGGCCGGCATCGCCCTGCTTGGCGGTTCACTGCTCGCGGCAGCCTATGCGGAGAAGCTCTGGCAATTTCAGCTCGCGCTCGGTCTCTGTCTGGGTTTCGCAATAGCCTGTATAGGCAACGTGCCGAACTCCCTGCTGCTCGGACGCTGGTTCGGCAAGCGGCTGCCGACCGCCATGTCCGTCGTGTATTCAGCAACCGGCGCCGGCGTGTTGTTGATGCTACCTATCGCCCAGTTGCTGATCGATCACGTCGAATGGCGCGGCGCCTATCGCATCTTCGGCTTTGGCGTCCTGGCGCTCCTGTTGCCCTTGCTGTTTCTGCCGTGGCGCAGGTTCGGCGCGGGCTCACCGCATCTCGAGAAGCCGCAGACAAGCGAGACGCTCATCGACGAGGGCTGGACCCTGATTAGCGCCATGCGCCATCACGCATTCTGGGCTTTGTTCGGGACCTTCTTCTTCACCGCCATCGGCATGTATGCAATCTCGCCGCAGGTCGTCGCCTATCTGATCGATGTCGGTTTCCCACCGCTGCAGGCGGCGACCGCCTGGGGCTTCAGCGGAGTGGTGCTGTTGTTCGGTATGCTCGGCGTCAGTTGGCTCGACGGCGTGATCGGTCGACGGCCGTCCATTCTGTTCAGCTACAGCCTGTCGCTCCTCGGTATCGTCATGCTCTGGCTGCTGCAATGGTATCCGAACTATGCGCTGCTCACTGGCTTCGTCGTCTGCTTCGGCAGCATGATCGGCTCGCGCGGTCCGCTGCTGACAGCGACCGCGATGAAGATCTTCCGCGGCAAGCGGGTCGGCACGATCTATGGGACGATCACCTTCGGCAGCGGGCTTGGATCGGCACTTGGATCATGGACCGGTGGCCTGCTGCATGACTGGACCCAGAGCTACAACTCGCTGCTCGCCTTTGCCTTGATCAGCGTCGTGATCGGCATGATCCCGTTTCTCGTCGTCCCAGCATTGCGCCAATAGTGCTCAAACCTCTCGGCGCAATAGTTCGCACAGCGAACGATCTATCTGAGTTTGTCAGCTTTCACGATTGGTAAGCGACTCGCTGGTATCTTTTTGCCAGTTGTGTTCCGATCAGAGGTCGACATGAGTTTGCTCAGCCGTTTCACCATCCGCACCAAGCTCACCAGTATGGTGTTGGTGTCTGCCGCGTCCATCTGCGCCGTCATCGCAGTGGCCGCTTTGCTAAGCCAAAAGCGCATGCAGCAAGACCGTATGGAGCAGCTTCACACGGCGACCGACCTGATGCTCGGCATGGCCGAAAGCCTGCAGGAGGAAGTAGCGGCCGGGAAACTCAGTCTCGCCGACGCCCAGATGCAGTTTCGTATGCGCGCGCGCAACATGACGTTCGGCAACAAGCAGGGTTATCTCGTAGCCTACCGCCCCGACGGCGTCATCCTCGTCAATGCCGGCAATCCCAAACTCGAAGACAAGAACACGGGCGCCAAAGACTCCAACGGCGTCCTGATCTCGAAAGCGATCATCGACGCCGGCAAGCAGAGCGCGACCGGCGGCATGACCTATTATCTCTATCCACGACCAGGCCAAACCGAGCCCGCCGCCAAAATGGTCTATGCGCGCCACTTCGCGCCGTGGGACGCCACGCTCAGCTCCGGCCTCTATGTCGACGATCTCGATGCCGACGTGAACGCTTTGCTGGTCCGGCTCGGCTCGCTCGGCGCCGGTGTGCTCGGCGTCATGGCGCTGCTGTCCTTTCTGATCGCCAGCGATATCCTCGGTGCACTGCGCCGACTCCAGAGGCGCATGCATGAAATCGCCAATGGTTCGCTGGACGAGAACGTCGGCGAAACCGATCGCGGCGACGAAATCGGCCGCATGGCCGAGACGCTGGAGATGCTGCGCCAAACCTCGCTCACCGCACGTACGCTGGAAGCCGAACAGGCCAAGCTGAAGCAGATGAGCGAAGCCGAGAAGCGCGATGCGCTGATTGCCCTCGCCGATCGTTTCGACTCCTCGGTCGGCCAGTTGGTCGGCCTGATGGCATCCGGTTCCACCGAACTCGAAGCCACCGCGCAGTCGATGAGCGGCACCGCCGCCCGCACCAATGACCAGGCCGGCATCGTCAACACTGCCGCCTTGCAAGCCAGCACCCGCGTGCAGACGGTCGCCGCCGCCGCCGAGGAACTGTCATCGTCTATCGCCGAGATCGCGCGTCAGATGGCGCAGTCGGCCAAGATCACCACCCACGCCGTCGATAGCGCCCGCCGCACCGACACCATCGTTCGCGCCCTCGCTGACGGCGCGCAGCAGATCGAGCATGTCGTAGAGCTGATCTCGACGATTGCCGGCCAGACCAACTTGCTGGCGCTAAATGCCACGATCGAAGCCGCCCGCGCCGGTGATGCAGGCCGCGGCTTCGCCGTCGTGGCGACCGAAGTGAAGAGCCTTGCCGGTCAGACCGCCGACGCCACCAAGGAAATCAGCACCCGCATCGCGCAGATCCAGAGTGCGACCAAGGAAGCTGTCGACGCGATCCAGGGCATCACCGCCACCATCGAGGAAGTCAGCGCCATCGCCACCACGATCGGCTCCGCCATTGAGGAGCAAGGTGCCGCGACCGCGGAGATCGCCCGCAACGTGACGCAGACGGCGCAGGCTACGCAGGACGTCACTACCAATATTGGCGGCGTCAGCGCTGCCGCGCATGAGACCGGCGACGCTGCCGGCATGGTGCTCAACGCCGCTTCCGGCCTATCGAAGCAGGCCGAGCAATTGTCTGGCGAAGTCACGACGTTCCTCGCCGGCGTGCGGGCTGCCTAAGCATGACGAACTAAACCCCATTGAATGAAAGGCGCAGTCAGCAATGACTGCGCCTTTTTCATTTCAGGACCTGACGAAGCGGCACATGCTGAAAGGGATGCATTGCAACCCGTGATTTACCATTGGTAAGCAGATTGACGGTATCATTGTCTGGCCACTCTCACGCCGAGGTCCAGATGAGTCTGCTCAGTAACTTCACGATCCGCACCAAGCTCGTCAGCATGGTCGCGGTCTCTGCCATTGCGGTCTGCGCCGTCATCGCGGTCGCCGCTTCGCTTAGTCAGAAGCGGATGATGGAGGATCGGATTTTGCAGCTCCGCACCGCCGTCGATCTTGTCACTGGCCTCGCGCAATCGCTCCAGGACGAAGTTGAAGCGGGCAAGATGAAGTTGCCCGAAGCCGAAGATCAGCTTCGCCTGCGCAGCCGGCGCATGTTGTTCGACAAGGGACAGGGCTACGTGCTCGCCTATCGCGCCGACTCCACCGTGATGGTCCACGGCACGCTGCCGAAGCTCGAAGGCACCATCACCAACGGCAAGGATTCCAATGGCGTCCTGATCGCCTCCGCCGTCATCGCCGCCGCCAACAGCAAGCCTGAAGGTGCGACCGCGACCTATCTGTATCCACGTCCTGGACAGGATGAGCCCCGACCGAAAGTCGTGTTCGCCCGTAAATTCGCGCCGTGGAACGTCGTCATTAGCATTGGCGTCTATGTGGACGACCTCGATGCCGACATGAACGCCCTGCTGATGCGGCTCGGCTCTATTGGTGCCGGCGTGCTCGCACTTATGGCGCTGTTGTCCTGGCTGATTTCCAGCGACATTCTGGGCGCACTGCGCCGGTTGCAGTCACGCATGCATGACATCGCCAATGGCGCGCTCGACGCCAAGGTTGAGGAGACTGATCGCGGCGACGAAATCGGCCGCATGGCGGAAACGCTAGAGATGCTGCGCCAGACATCGCTGACGGCGCGCTCCCTCGAGGCCGAGCAGACCAAAATGAAAAGCCTCAGCGAAGCCGAAAAGCGCGATGCGCTGATCGCTCTCGCCAATCGCTTCGACGCATCCGTCGGCCAGCTGGTCGGACTGATGGCGTCGGGTTCGACCGAGCTCGAAGCCACCGCGCAATCCATGACGGGCACGGCCGATCGGACCAACCAGCAGGCCACGATGGTCAGCTCGGCTGCGACCGAAGCCAGCACGCGCGTGCAGACGGTCGCATCTGCCGCCGAGGAGCTATCCTCGTCGATCACCGAGATCGCACGTCAGATGGCCCAGTCCGCCAAGATCACGTCGCACGCGGTGGATAGTGCACGCCGCACCGATACCATCGTGCGGGCGCTGGCGGATGGCGCACAGCAGATCGAACATGTCGTCGAGCTGATCCAAACCATCGCTGCCCAGACCAACCTCCTCGCTCTGAACGCCACCATCGAAGCTGCGCGCGCTGGCGATGCCGGCCGCGGCTTCGCGGTGGTCGCCACCGAAGTGAAGAGCCTCGCCGGGCAGACCGCCGATGCCACCAAGGAGATCAGCACGCGCATCGCGCAAATCCAGAGCGCGACCAAGGAAGCCGTCGATGCCATCCAGGGCATCACGGCCACCATCGAGGAAGTCAGCGCCATCGCCACGACGATCGGCTCGGCCATTGAGGAGCAAGGCGCGGCGACTGCCGAAATTGCTCGCAACGTGACGCAGACAGCGCAGGCGACCCAGAACGTCACCACCAATATCGGCGGTGTCAGCTCGGCAGCGCACGAGACCGGCAACGCTGCGGGCATGGTGCTGAGTGCGGCAACCGGCCTGTCGAAACAGGCCGAGCAACTGTCCGGCGAAGTCAAAACCTTCCTCGCCGGCGTTCGCGCCGCCTGACGCAGATATCCCTCAAGCACGAAGGGCGCGGTCAGCAATGACTGCGCCCTTCGCTATTTTAGGAGTAACTGCCGATCAACGCGCGGTGAAGCCGCCGTCCACCGGCAGCGCAACGCCCGTGATAAAGGAGGCATCGTCCGAACCGAGCCACAGCGCGGCATGCGCCACATCCTCGGCCTTGCAGAGACGGCCCATGGGCACCGCCGCCAAAAGCTTGGCCTCGTTGGCCGCAGCTTCCGCTGCGACGCCCGAGCGGCCGGTGAAACCGAGCTTCATCGGCGTATCCGCAAGACCCGGGCAGATCACGTTGACGCGGACTTGATCGGAAGCGAATGCCTGTGCCAGCGACTTGGTGAGGCCGACCACAGCGAACTTAGCAGCCGAATAGATCGGGCTCATCATGGAGCCGACAATGCCCGACACCGACGAGGTGAAGATCACCGAGCCGCCGCCACGCTTGCGCATGTGCTTGATCACTTCGCCGGCCGCCAGCGTCGCCGAGGTGACGTTGAGCGCCATCGCAAATTCATAGGCCGTGAGGTCGAGATTCTCGACGCCGGCCGGACCCGGCGTGCCGGCATGAGCCCAGAGGATATCGATACCGCCAAGCGCGGCAGCCGCGTCGTTGATTGAACTCTTCATCTGTTCGGTTTTCGACAGATCGGCCTGGATGGTGGTGAGCTCATAACCCAGCTTCTTCATGTCGGATTTGAGCTGCGCGAGCGCGTCCGCATTTACGTCAATGGCGGCGACCTTGGCGCCTTCCTTGAGGAACAGTTCGACGCCGGCGCGTCCCATGCCCGATGCAGCAGCGGTGACGGCGGCGAGTTTATTGGCGAGACGCATTCTGTTGTCCTTGTGGTGTTTTAAAATTGCAGTTCAGACAATGAAAAACGCGCAGTGCGGGGTCACCGACATCTACGCGTTCTCGTCGTTCGTTGTTGCGCCGTTACTTGATCAGCGGGCAGCCGCCGTCCTTGAGCGGACGGAATGCGGTATCGGCCGGGATCGTCGCCAAAACATTGTAATAATCGTACGGCTTCTTCGACTCAGCGGGCTTCTTGACCTGGAGCAGATACATATCGTGCAGCACGCGGCCGTCTTCACGCAGCGTGGTCTTGCCGAACAGCGGATCGTCGAACGTACCCATCTCGCGGATCGCCTTCACGACCGCCGCGCCATCCTTCGGCGAGCCAACCTTGGCGACCGCCTTCAGATAGGTGAGCGACGCCGAATAGGCGCCGGCCTGATTCATGCTGGGATAGCGGCCGTTGTTACGCTTGGCGAACCGCTCGCCAAAGCTACGGGTCTGCTCATTCAGATCCCAGTAGAAGCCCTCAGTGAGCTGCAGGCCCTGCGCCGTGTTGAGACCGAGAGAGTGGATATCCGAAATGAACATCAGCATGCCGGCGAGCTTCTGGCCCGCCTGCACGATACCGAATTCAGACGCCTGCTTGATCGCCTTGATGGTATCGCCGCCGGCATTCGCCAGTGCGATGACCTCGGCCTTGGAGGCCTGCGCCTGCAGCAGATAGGACGCGAAATCGTTCGAATCGGTCGGGTGCTTGATGCTGCCGAGCACCTTGCCACCATTGGCATTGATGACGGCTGTAGCATCACGCTCTAGCGAAGCGCCCAGCGCGAAGTCGACAGTCAGGAAGAACCAGCTTTTGCCGCCGGCCTTGGTCATTGCATCGGCGGTGCCGTGCGCCAGCGCCCAGGTATCGTAGGTCCAGTGCACCGAGTTCGGGGTGCAAGCCTTGCCGGTCAGGTCCGAGGTGCCCGACGCCGTGAACAGTGCGACCTTGTTGAGCTCGGCCGTCAGCGGCGCGACGGCCAGCGACGTAGCGCTGGTCGGAATGTCCACGAGAACATCGACCCCTTCGGTCTCGTACCACTTGCGAGCAATGTTACGCGCGATGTCCGGCTTGTTCTGCGGATCGCCCTGGATCACTTCGACTTTGAACTTGTCCGCGCCCGGGAGCTTGTTGAAGTCCTCGACAGCCATCTTGGTGGCATCGAACGAGCCCATGCCGCCAATATCCGAGAAGATGCCGGACATATCGGCGAGAACGCCAAGCTTCACCGGCGTCTGTGCCGACGCCATCTGCGCGGACAGCAATCCGAGCGACAGCGCCACGGCTGACACGGCAACAGTATTGCGAATGGTCATCTATTCCTCCCCTGACAAATTCCGTGATTCACCCTGGCAAGGCGCCAGCCCGGCAATCGCGTGAATAATTCTTGTTTATGAATTTATAAGACCTATACGTGAATTGTAAGTCAAGACCACCGCCGCCGATCTGGATGGCTTCAAGGACGTTTCAGCGATACAGGGGCCAACCAGAACGCGCAGAATCGCAAGCGTGTCGCGACGCGTGACGTGCCAACAAGGAAGAATGAGATTTCCAATGCTGGTCAGACAAGCTGCCAACGTCCTTGAATTGATGGAGTATTTCGCCCGGCGCAAACGCCCCGCAACGCTCGCCGAAATTTCGGACGACCTCGGCTGGCCGCGCTCTAGCACGTTCAATCTCGTCGGCACCATCGCCGACAAGGGCTGGCTCTATGAGCCCCGTGCGCGCAACGGCTACTATCCCAGCCCACGCTGGCTAATGCTTGCCCGCGCTGTCGCAGATGCCGAGCCGCTCCCGGACGCGGCCCATGCGCTGGTGACCGAAATCGCCGACCAGACCGGCGAAACGACCGGCGTCGCCGCCCTCGCCGGAACGTCAGCAATCTTCCTGGATGTCGTCGAGTCCACGCATTCGGTGCGCTACTTCGCGCAGATAGGCGACCGCGTTCCGGTCCATGCGAGTTCGGTGGGCCGCGCCATTCTCGAGCAGCATTCGCCCGAGGAACGCAAGGCGATCTATCGCAAGATCAAGTTCGAAGCCTTCTCCCACACGACACCGACAACGGCAGAGGCGATCGAGGACGAACTCAGAGAGGCGGCCGAGCGCGGCTATCAGCAAAGTTCATCGGAATATATCGCCGACCTCGCGGGCGTCGCCGTGCCCTTGCCGGTGCAACATCGCCGGTTGTCGCTCGTGGTTGCCGGTCCGACGTCGCGCTGCCTGACACGGCGTCCCGAAACGGCAGCCATCATCCAGAAGCTGATACAGAGATTCGCATCCGAACTCGCGTCAAGCTAAGCCCCGCACAATGCGGCGAGCGCTGCGCTTGAGCCACAGACGTCGTTAGTTGCTGTTGTTGTTCTGGTTCGGGAATTCGACCGAATTGTTCTGCTTGCCGGTGCCGAATTCGAAGATCTTGCGGAACACGCCCGGTGCCATGGCGGAGATCGGATTGACGCGCAGCACCGGCGCTCCGGGCGTACCGACGACTTCGTAAGTGACGCCGATCAGGCCTTCATTGCTGCCGCCGCCGAGAAACAGTCCGACGATCGGAATCTGGCCGAACATGTTGTTCAGTCCATACATCGGCACAAAGGTGCCGCTCATCCGAACCTGGTTGAGCGGGTAATCGATGCTGCCTTCGATGGTCGCGCCGACGGTCGGGCCTTTGACGACGCCATCCCGAATGGTGAGCTGGCCGTTCTGCCGCGTGAACTCGGCACGCAACCGCGAGAACGCGACGCTGCTCTGCGCCGCGTTCTGCCCGCCTCCGGCAACACTGGCCAGCTGCGCCTCACCCTTGACGTTGAAGTCGCGGATATTGATCAGTCCTTCCTTGGCGCGGGTGTCCGATGAGGGCGGATCCATTGCCAATGCGAGCTGGCCCCCCGACATCTTGGAATAGGTGTCGGTCGCGCGCAGGAAGGCGCCGGCATCATTGGTCTCGATATAGATGACGTCACGGCCGGCCCCCTGGGAGCGCCCGCGCATGTCGCCCGTCAGCGGTGTGTCGCGTCCGAGCTTTCCGCTCAGGGAGAATTTCTGGATCGTGCCGTTGCGCCGCGAAATCTTGGCATCGACGCTGCGAACCGCCTCGCCGTAGTAACCGGCAACGGCGCCGAGCTTCACGTCAATATCGAAGTCGACCGATTTGGTTTTGCTCTTGGGATCCCCATCCTTGCCTGAAATCGCCGATTTCAGGAAGCCGCGGCCGTCGAACACGTCGCCACGCATCGTGACTTTCAATACGCCATCCGGACCACGGTCTGCCTTCAACGACGTCTTGTCGCCTTCGGACGGCGAATAAGTCGGGAAGTTCACACCGACGAGGTCACCGTTCTGATCGACTTCGACGGATCCCTTGATCGAAGCCCCACCGCCATCGACGACAATATCTTCCAGACGGGTTGTGTCGCCCTTCTTCACGACGTTGAAGACAGCACGAGCGCTCTTGCCGGGCAGCTTCATCCAGCCCGGCAGGATATTGTCGAGCTTCAACGGCGTCAGATCGGCGTCGACCCCGAGCTTGCTGTCACGGTCCCCGGAGCCAATCTTGCCGACAACCTTGATCGGGAGATTGCCGACCACCGCCGGTCCGAGGTCCACACCGAGCCGCGCGCGACTTGCATCGTCGAGCGTCGCGTTGAGACGCACATCGGCATCGCCATCGGTCGGCTTGCGATAGTCGAGCGATGCCGCCTGCCCGTTGATCTTGACGTCACCCTTAACTTGATAGCCCTGATTGTTCGCTGTGACCTTCAGCGAATTGGCTTCGAGCTTCTGATTCATCACCAGCTTGTCGGCGGAAAATGCCGTCAGATCCGCGGTGATGTTGTAGGTCGTATCGGCCTTGGTCAGTTCGTGCTGGATCGGCATGCCCATGGCGACCTGAGCGGTCACATTGCCCTTGGTGGTCGCCGGGTCGAGCATGTTGCCGGTGACTTCGCTCAGGCGGTTGGAGTTGAGGACATCGGCCACGGCCGCCACCGGTCCCTCCAGTTTGAAACGCACGCGAGCTGGCGATGGCTTCGGCGCCATGTCCGGAACTTCGAACACGATATCGCTGAGATTGAGTTTGCGTCCGCCCGCCGTCTCGGAGTTTGCCTGACCGATGGTCACGGTCGCGGTCCGTCCCGTGACGCGCGCGCGCAGATCGCCGTCGCGGATCACCGGCATGCCATCCACCGGACGTAGCGCCACGCCATTGGCGAGGATCTTCACCGACAGCCCCTCATCGGGGATTGGCGGCCCGCGCCGTGTTAGGTTCTTGGTTGGCGAATTGACCCCGATCTCGATGCTCTGAAGCTGCCCGCCCTCGATGCGCTCGGTGACCCATTCGCGCACTTCCGGCACGATCAGGATCGGCCACATACGCTTGAGCGCCGAGGCGGACATCGGCGTTCCCGCAAAGCCGAGGGTCATGCGCGGCTCGCCCGCGTAGTCAATACTGCCTGTGCCGGCAACCCCGATCTCGCCGTTGCTGATATTCGCCCGCGTCAACAAAACCCGGCGGTTGTCGGAATCGAAACGCAAGCCGATGTCGATGCTGTTGAAGATCAGCGGCGCTTCACCCGGACCTCCACCCAATACGATGGTGCCGCCGCTGATCCCTGCCTGCCACGAGTCGGTCGCGCCATTGGGTGGCTCGACATGGGCAAGCGAAGTGACGCGGTTCTCACCGGACACGAACTTGAACGGCGCCAGCAGCACACGGCGGCCGGCATCCCACTCGACGCTCAGCTCCGCCTGATCGATCGGCATCGGATAATCCGGCGTGTCATTATCGATGATGTTGCCGGCGCCTGCAGTGAGCTTGCCGCGGAAATAGGTCGGGAGGCCGTCGCGCCCGATTTCGCCCCTCAACTCACCGGTCAGCGGCAGATCGGCGCTGTAAGTGAGATCCTTCATGCGCAGCGCGAGCAGGATATTCCGGGTCGAGACCTTGTCGGCCCGCAGACTGACCGCACGCACGCCATTGGTTGGCGCGCCGACCGTGACGCCGAGTGTCCACGGGGCCTTGCCGCCTTCGCCCACTGTCATCATGACGCCGCCACCGCTCGGTCGGCGCAGGGTCAGGCTGATATTGTTGAAGTCCCACGTATTGCCGCGTTGCTGGTCATCAACCACCAGCTTGCCATTCTTCAGACCGATCTCGTTGAGGTTCTGTCCGTCGAGGCCCGACAGGGTCAGGCTGTCGAGCCAATCGAGACCCGCAAGCAAGCCGGTGGAGGCCTCGCGCTTGTCAGCAGGGGGCTGCGGAATCTGGACCACTGGCGGCTGCGGCTGCCGCGGGAAGGTCAGTTCCGGTTGTCTGCCCGGACCGAGCCACGACCCTGGAGTGCGCGGCGATGCGACACCCGTCGCAATCGGGCGAGCATTCTCGCCGGTCGACACCGTCACCTGCCCATCCGGCGTAATGCGCACAGCCAGCACGACATCGACCAAGTTGAGGCTTTCGGCGCGCAAGCGGCCCATCATCATGGCAGCAGCAGAGAGACGGACTTCGGCCTTCGGAGCACTGGCCACGACGGCGTGATCACGATCGCGGACGACGATGTCGCGGATACGCACAGCCATCCGGACCCGCCCGGCGCGTTCGATCTGCGTGCCGCCAACTTCGACCGTATTACCCTGCCCGATATTGTCCTGGATCGCCTCGACCAGCCACGGTGTGGCCATGTCGAAATTGATCGGGCCTGCGCCCAGCCGGACCCACAAGGCGCCAAAGCAAACACCAAAAATAATCAGAAGGATGCCGAGAACAGCCGCGATCCGCTTGACCCATCGACCGCCGAACAGCCAATCGCGAACCGCAACGAGTCGATCGCCGAAACGGTGCCAGCCACTATCTTTCTTGGACAGCAAGCGGCGTGCACGGTGATGCCCGGCCTCGTCATGCTGATGATCCCAATCGGCATCATCCCATTGCAAGGACTCGTCATCGGCGCGCGATCGATACGCTTGTGGCGGCTTATTTCTGGCCATTGCCTCTCGGTGCTGGCGCTGACTATGAGAATGATCGTCACCGGCCCTTCGCGCATCGACAACCGACGAGCGCTCTTCTGCCGGCATCGCTGCCAATCCTCGGTTTGAATTATAACTCGTCGTGCGGTCGTTGCGGCGCCCCTATGGCGCACGGAACGTGTGTTGCGTCGAATCCTTTGTAACCATACTCCGAGACCAGCATATTTGGGCCAGCGCATTTGCACCGCAACGTGCCGCCACCCGATCGCCGGTGCTTTGCAATGTCATCACACTGAGCCGCTGAAAGCGACGAAAGGAAGGCGTATGTCCAAGAAATCGCGCAAGAATCCCTCGAAACGAGCCATCTGTACAGTGGCAGAAAACGCATCGGGCGCGAAAGCCGGATTGACGCTGGAAACTGCGGCCAAGCGCCTCGTCGGGCGCGCCGCGCAATTGAACCGCTGAACGCGAAGAAAGGAACATCCATGGCCAAGAAAGCCAGCAAGAAACCCGCCAAGGCCGCCGCCAAGAAAACGGCCAAGACTGCTTCTCCCTCGAAGGCGAAGAAGCCTGCCAAGGCTGCGACAAAGTCCCCAGCCAAAAAGGCTGCCGCCAAGCAAGTCAAGCCTGTGGCGAAAGCCGTGTCCAAGGCGCTAGCCAAGCCAGCCGCCAAAGTCGCGAAGGCTCCTGTCGCCAAAAAGGCTCCAGCGACTAAGATGATCGCCGCGAAGGCGTCGCCCAAAGCAGTTGCGAAGCCTGCGCCGCCCTCCGTGGCGGCACCGAAAGCAACTCGCGAGAAAATCGCACCGGCGCCTAGTGTCGCAGCCGAGGGGGCCAAGGCTCCGGCCTTCCAGTTGCCCCGTGACGGCGGCGCCACGGTCTCGCTGTCGGACTATGCTGGCCAGAAGCTGGTGATCTTCTTCTACCCCCGCGCCAGCACTCCGGGCTGCACCAAGGAAGCCATCGACTTCACCCGCCTGTCCGCCGACTTTCAGGCAGCCAACGCCGCCGTGCTTGGCGTCTCGGCCGACCCGCTAAAGGCTCAGGAGTCGTTCCGCGACAAGTTTGCGCTGGGAGTTCCGCTGCTGTCGGATGCGACACAATCGATGCTGAAAGCCTATGGCGCCTGGGGTGAGAAATCCATGTACGGCAAGACCTTCGAAGGCGTTCTTCGCACCACGGTTTTGATCGATGCAAAAGGCAACGTTGCGAAGATCTGGCACAGCGTCAAAGTGGACGGACACGCAGACGCGGTGCTCGAAGAGGCACGTCGGATTTGATCAAAGTCATTTGCTCAAAATTAACCATGAAGGGCTCAAATCGCCTCCGTTGAGCCAGCCGACGAGTCTCCGGCTGGCATCAGGAGTGCTGATGTCGAACCGCCCTACCCAATATGCCGAGTACCCTCAGCACCACGCACACGACCATGGACGGCCACAGGCGCGTCGCGTCGGGCCGGTCAAGGCGCCGCCCCCGAAAGCCAATCAAAGCGACTATACGATTGCTCATGGCGGCAAGCAGGTCCGCATCGGGCCTGTGGTGTTCTGGATCGTCGTCGGCACGGTGACCGTGCTGGGCGCGTGGTCTGCGGCCACAGCCACTTACTTCGCCTTTCGCGACGACGTGCTGACCAAGCTCATCGCGCGCCAGGCGGACATGCAATATGCCTACGAAGATCGCATCGCTGAACTCCGCGCCAAGATCGACCGCACCACCAGCCGCCAGATGCTGGACCAGGAGCAGTTCGACCAGAAGCTCGATCAGGTCATGCGCCGGCAAACCACACTGGAATCGCGCGCCACGGCGCTCGGCACCATGCCCGATCTGTCTGTTACAGGTTCGATCGGCAAGCCGCCGGCCCGTGGCGCCGCGATCGAGCCAACGACATCGATCCCCAAGCCGTCACCGATCAGCGACACGGTAACCTTCGTGGCGCCGCCGGATCGCGAAGCGCGGCTTGAGTCCCGCACGCCTGCGCTCACCGCCCAGCAACCTAACCAGTTCGCCAAACTCGGCGGCGTCGACAATGTGATTGGTCGCCTGCAGGCCTCGCTCGATCAGGTCGAGAGCCGCCAGATTGCGATGCTCGCCGCGGCTGAAGAATCCATGGACTCGAAGGTTCGTCGCATGCGTGGCGCGATCTCGGACCTCGGGCTCAATATGGCGAAACTCGAATCCGCCACACCGCGCGCGCCCATGGGCGGCCCGTTTGTGCCGGTCAAACTGTCATCGAGCGCGGATCCGTTCGAACGCCAGCTCTACCGCATCCACGTGACCCGTGCGCAGATGGACAAGCTAAACCGGACCATGGCGCTGGTGCCCTATCGCAAGCCCGTCGTCGGCGAAGTCGAATTCACCTCAGGCTTTGGCGTGCGCAGCGATCCGTTCCTCGGCCGTCCTGCGATGCATGCCGGCCTCGATTTCCGCGGTGCTACCGGGGATCCGATCCGCGCCACGGCCAATGGCCGCGTCGTCTCCGCGGCCTATGCCGGCGGCTACGGCCGCATGGTCGAGATCGACCACGGCAACGGTCTGTCGACCCGCTACGGCCATATGTCCGCGATCAACGTCAAGGTCGGCGATGTCATCAAGATCGGCCAGGTGATCGGCCTGGTCGGTTCGACCGGCCGCTCCACCGGCCCGCATCTGCACTATGAAACCCGTATCGATGGCGAAGCTGTCGATCCGCAGAAATTTCTCCGCGCCGGCGTTCGCCTCAACGCAGGCTGAACTGGATGTGGGGCATTGTTGCCCTGCCCCTGATGTGATTGAAGCGGGTCTCCGTCAATCCGAGGCAGCCCGTTGAAATCCCCCCGACGCATCGGTCCCAGTTTCCCCCGCCTCGGCCGGTTCTGTTTCCGCGCCACACGACGGGTCGCGACCTGGGCGATGACGCTGGCAGGTTTTCACGCCAACGACTCCCATTTCACGGTCCGTCGCATCTCGGAGCTCCGCGCCAAGCTGGCGCGCGGCGAAACGATTCTGCTCGCCGGCCTCGGACTGCCCGGCACGCACAATTCCGGCGTGGCGCTGGTCGAAGTCACGCAGGCTCACGGTCCGCGCCTCATCATCAACAACGAAGAAGAGCGCTTCTCGGGCGACAAGCACACCACGCAATATCCGCGCGCAGCACTCGATGCGATGCGCGTCACGCTGCAAGCGATGGGCCGTGACGTCGCCGATATCGATGCATGGATGACGACCTGGGACTATCCCGATCTGCTCGGCACGCTGGTGCGAAGCATCGTCGAAGAACTTCCCGACGGATTGAAGCTGCTGCGCACCAAGAATTCCGTCAGCTTCGACGCACGACGCCTCGAGCAGATGACGCGGACCCCGAAGCTGCTCCGCAAGCAATTCGATCTGCCCGCGCGTGTCCCGCTGCTGATGATGCCCCATCACGACAACCACGCCTGGTTCTCATTTGCAGCGTCGCCATTCGAAGACAGCAATGAGCCGGTCGCTATCGCCGTCCTCGACGGGACCGGTGATCAGGGCTCGATCTCGCTCTATGTCGCCGAGCACGGCGAGATGAAGCGGCTCTATTGCAATAACAGCGTCTTCGACGCCCTCGGCGCGTTCTACAGCGTGATCTCTTCGACACAGGGCGGCTGGACTTGGCTGTCCAGCGAGGGCCGCTACATGGGCGCCGCCGCCTGGGGCGACATGGATCGCGCCAGCAATCCGTATTACGCACGGTTGCGCGAGGTGCTGCATTTCGGTGCAAATGGTGAGATCCAACTCAACCGCGCGATGGGCAACTGGTATTGCGACCCGTTCGAGGCGCCTTATAAGTCCGCATTGATCAAGATTCTCGGCGAGCCGCTCAAACCAGATCAGCTCTGGAATCCGGACGCCGTGCTGCGCGTCGAAGATATTCAGCATCGACCGGATACGCAGGATCGCCTCGATAAGGCCGCGGCCACGCAACTCGTCTTCGAAGATGCGATGAAGCACGTCGTCGATCATCTACTGCGCACCACCGGCGCGCATCGGCTGGTGCTCACCGGCGGCGTGGCACTGAACGCGCTCGGCAACATGCGACTGCTGCAGCATTTCGACGAAACATGGTTCCAGAAGGCGCAAGGTCGCGCGAAACGACTGCATCTGTGGATTCCACCGACACCCGGCGACCCCGGCGTGACCATCGGCGCTGCCTGGATGTTCGCGCATCTCATCGGCGCGCCACGCGGCGCCGCGATGACGCACGCGTTCTATTGCGGCGATGCGCCGACACAGAGCGACATCACCGCGGCACTGCAGGCTGACGACATCAAGACACAGACAATCGGCAATATCTCAACGCCTGAGGGCTGCGATGCAATTGCCGACCTGATGGCCTTCATGGTCGCTCAGAGCGGCATCATCGCGCTTTATCAGGGCGCGGCGGAGACCGGG
Organism: Tardiphaga sp. 42S5; assembly: GCF_034044155.1. Classification (NCBI taxonomy): domain Bacteria; kingdom Pseudomonadati; phylum Pseudomonadota; class Alphaproteobacteria; order Hyphomicrobiales; family Nitrobacteraceae; genus Tardiphaga; species Tardiphaga sp. 42S5. Next base: position 4,204,197 of record NZ_CP139027.1, read on the forward strand.
CCACGTGCGCTCGGGCATCGCTCGATCCTCGCTAATCCCTGCGACGCCGGTACGCGGGAACGGCTCAATGAACGCGTGAAATATCGCGAGGCGATCCGCCCGTTGGCGCCAATGGCGACGCTTGACGCGGCGCACGAGTATTTCGATTTGCTGGAGGGCGCGTCTGACGCGAACTACAACGCCTACAATTACATGGTGCTGACGGCGCAATCGAAGCCTCATGCACGGGAGAGAATTCCGGCCGTTATCCATGCCGATGGCACCGGCCGTATCCAGATCGTCCGCGCCGAGGACGATCCACTAACCTATGCCTATCTCAAGGCGCTCGGTCGCCATATCGGCGTTGAGCTCTCGGTGAATACCTCATTCAACGTCGCTGGCCCGATCGCACAGACGCCGCAGCAGGCCGTCGAGACCCTGTGCCGTTCGGCGGGTCTCGACGTGGTGCTGATGGTTGCAAGCGACGGTCAGGTGACTGCCGCCTGGCATGGCGGCACCCGCGACAGCGGCCGCTTCACGGCCTGGCTGTCAGAGTGGACACGCAGCCGCAGTTAGACCTTGCCGATCTTCCTTGCGACGGCAACCAGACGCGCGCTGTCCTTGGCCACGAACGCCGCGAACTCTTCCGAATCCTGATAGGCGGGCATGTTGCCCGCAGCCTCGAACGTCTTCGTGACTTCCGGATCGCTCATCGCCTGCTTCATTGTCTCGCGCAATTTGGTCACGACCGGTGCGGGCATTCCCTTCGGCGCAAACAGGCCGGCCCAGATGTAGAATTCGACATCGGGATAGCCCAGTTCCTTGAACGTCGGCAGATTCGGGAAGGCAGCGAGGCGTTCGCCGCCGAAGTTTGCGAGAACACGCAATGTCCCGGCATCCACATGTTGCTTGAGCGTGCCCGGCGCCGAGGCCAGCGCCTGGATTTGGCCGCCCAGGAGATCGCTGATCGCAGGCGTTGCACCACGATACGGCACGTGAAGCAGCTTGATGCCGGCGGCGATCGCGAACATCTCCATCGAGACGTGCAACGTACCGAACGGGCCCGACGATCCGTATGATATCGCTCCGGGACGCGCCTTGGCGTCAGCGACGAATTCCTGAATCGTCTTCCACGGCGCGCTGGCCGGCACGGCGAACAGGGTCGGATCTGCGAGCACGCGCGCAACAGGCTGCAGTTGATCGACTTCATAGGCGACCGGCCGATCGTAGATGCGATCCGACTCAGGCAGCACCGCGAGCGACGACAGCGTCATCAGCAGCGTATGCCCGTCAGGCTGGGCGCGGGCAACGGTCGCGTTGCCGAGCGAGCCGCCGGCGCCGCTGCGGTTGTCGATGATGACCGGCTTGCCGAGGACCTTCTGCATATAGCTCGCGACCGGACGCGCGGCGATGTCGGCCTGCCCGCCGGCCGGAAATGGCACGACCATGGTGATGTTGCGGCTTGGCCAGGCTTCCTGCGCGCGTACGCCCTGACCGGTCAAAGCGAGCGTCGACAGGCCCCCGAGGCCTGCAATGAAGTCACGACGTTTCATACTTGTCTCCCGTTTTGTTTTTAAGCAACGCATTGGTTTCAGTCGCATCCAGGGGACGACGCGCCATCTCGGGAGACAGCGCCTGCGCGCCTTGGAGCGCTCTCAAAGCTCTAAGTTGTTGAAGTTCGCAGAATTGAGCGTGGGGCAGATGATGCCCCGCGCCTCTTCATCAAAACCGCAACCGATGTAAGCTTAATCAGCCGACCGGGTTTTCGAGTTTGCCGATGCCGCTGACCTCGATCGTAACCACGTCGCCCTTCTTCAGGAAGCGCGGCGGCGTGAAGCCGAGGCCGACGCCAGCCGGCGTTCCGGTCGCGATCAGATCGCCCGGCTCCAGCGTGATCCCTGCCGAGAGCGTCTCGATCAGCGTCGGAATGTCGAAGATGAGATCGGTCACCGACGCATCCTGGCGCTTTTCGCCGTTGACGGATGTCGTCAGTCGCATTTTCGTCGGGTCGGGCATCTCGTCAGCGGTCAGGATCGCCGGACCCATCGGGCAGAAACCGTCGATGCCCTTGCCGATGAACCACTGACGATGCTTGTGCTGCAGCGTGCGTGCCGTGACATCATTGATGATCGTGTAACCGAACACATGCGCCAGCGCGTCTTGCTTCTTGATGCCGCGGCCGCCACGCCCGATGACGACCGTCAGCTCGCCTTCGTAGTCGGTGCTGTCGGTCGGATCGAGATAATTCGGAATCGACTTGCCGGAACCGATCACCGTGCTCGACGGCTTCGTGAAGATGACTGGCGCTTCCGGCACGACTTCCTTTGCCGAGGAGTCGAAACCACTACCCGCGAATTCCTTCGCGTGCTCATGGTAGTTCTTGCCAACGCAAAACACATTGCGTGCCGGGCGCGGGATTGGCGCAAGAAGCTCAACGCTGGCGATAGGAAGGGGCGCGCCCGCTGAAGCGGTAAGCGTACCCTTCAGGCTATCGAAATTGGCAATTAGCACAATCATATCGGGGGCAACGTCGCGCGGCAGCGGCGAGACCTGAGTGAGCGCCTGATCTGCAATGCCGACCGTGGCCCGGCCCTCATGCAGGAAAGTAACAAGGTGCATTCTTCCTCCTGATATGTCTGCTTGTCCGGCGAACGGATCGCCGGCATCTTCTAAAGATACACCTATCTTCGATAGAAGATTTTGGCAAGCTGATCATCCCGGCTATTTATTCTTTAGAAGACGCACGCGGTCATCTGCCGCAGCAGGATGTGACATGGCGGGCAACGGCGCCTAAGATGGAATCACCGGCGGATTACATCCGCGAATGACATTGGAGCAGCACCCGATATGGCGAAACCGGCGACGCGGAAGGTCGTTCGTGAAGACCCCGTCAGTCGCGCATTCGGCGATCGGGTTCGCATATTGCGTGAACAGGCCAACCTGACCCTGGAGCAGTTCTCCAAGCAGTCCGGTGTCAGTCGGGCGATGCTGTCGAAAGTCGAGCGCGGCGAGAAGAGCCCGACGATCGGGGTCGCGCGACGTATCGCGCTGGCTCTGGAAACATCGTTCTCGACGCTGATGGGCGACGACGACGCGCCGCGCCGCGCCTTCGCTGTGGTGCGCAAGGATCAACGCCAGATCTTTCGCGATTCAAAGACGGGCTTCGAGCGCTTCCTGCTGTCGCCCGTCATGGCCGGCATGGCAGTGGAAGTCGTCCTGCATCACCTGCCCCCGAAAACCTCGACCGGCAAATTGCCCGCCTACCCGCAGGGCACATCCAAACACGTCCTTGCCACCCACGGGCGCGTCACCGTGCGCACCAAGGATACCGAGACGGTTCTGGATGAGGGTGACTCGCTGTATTTCGAAGTCGACGTCGAGCACTGGTTCGAGAACAAGACTGCGCGCCGGTGTGAATACTATCTCGTAATTTCGGTGCCTCCGAGTTACGGACGACGCAGCGACGGCAAGGCCTAGCACGCGTCCGCAAGTTTGAAGGCCCTCGCTCACCTGCGAGCGAGGGACCTGTTGGCTAGCAGCCGATTTCAATCTGCCACACGATTACTTCTTCAGGCACAGACCAACGGTTGGCGTCGTAGTGCACTTGGTGCCATCCGGTGCACCGCCACTCGGGCAGACAACGGACACCAGCGTCTCCGTCGCCTCGCAGCTAATCGCGCCATCTGCCTGCACCGCGCGGAAGCTCACTGGTGCCGCATCGCCCTTGTCACCCTTGGCGCCGGCCGTGCCCTGCGGACCTTGAGGTCCCTGTGCACCCGCCTGTCCCTGCGCGCCGGGAATGCCCTGAACGCCTTGCGCACCCTGCGGGCCGGCCGGCCCCTGCGCTCCGGTCTCGCCCTTCGGACCTGCTGGTCCGGGATCGCGGCCGCAGCCGCCCAGCATCAATGCAACGCCAACAGCAAGAATTGGAATGATCTTCTTCATGCCCCACACCCCGTTGAATTCGTGACACCGCGACATGCGGCGTCAGGATAAGCCAGCGCCGGATGTTGAGTTCCGGCACGCGGATGATATCGGGTGGCGCGAAGAACGGAAGCGGACGCGCGGCGACGCGACTGTTTCAAGACGCCGCAGACTTTGGCGGGTGGTTAGCTTGCTCAGCCGTCTCTCGGTTGCGAGATGAGCTCGATCATTTTGGCTTCGTCATCGTCTGGCGCGAAAGCCTTCGCCTTTTCATAGGCTTCAACAGCCGCTGCGCCGACCAGGGGCCTCGCCCGCAAAAGCTGCTCCGCCAATCTCACCGCATAGGCTGCATCCTTATGGCGCAGTGCAGCGGTGAAGGATGCACCTGAATAATCGCGGGCCACCATCCGCGGTGCGTGTCGCAGCACCTGTGGGCTTGCCGCGACGCCGCTTGCGATGGACTCCAACACCAGCTTCATGTCCAGCCCGGCATGTTCTGCGATGGCCAGACCTTCGGCGAGCCCAGCGATATGGATTGCGCCCATCAGGTTGTTGATCAGCTTGTAAACCGTACCCGATCCGACGGGGCCGAAATGCCGGATCGTCGATCCGATCGGCGCGAGGAACGGCCGGGCCTTGTCGAGGTCCGCAATATCCGCGCCGACCAGCAGCGTGAGTTTGCCGCTCGCAGCCGCGTCCGGCAGACCAGTGACCGGACTATCGATATAGATCAGGCCGCGATCCTGCAGCGCCCTGGCAAGGTCGAGCGCGTGCTGGTGCGACACTGTCGAACATTCGATCGCCAGCGCGCCCGCCTTCGCGGTTCGCCCCGCACCATCAATGCCGAGCCACACAGTCTGTGAAGCCTCGTCATCGGCGACCATCGTGACGATGGCATCGGCGCCTTCGGCTGCATCCGCCGGCGAAGCTGCCCAGCGTGCGCCACGTGCGATCAGATCTTCTACTTTCGCCCTGCTCCGATTCCAGACGGCAACGCTGAAACCAGCTTCGAGATAGCGGCCGGCCATGCCGTGCCCCATGCGTCCCAGACCGATGAACGCAACATGGGGCATGGCTCAGTCCACGTCGTCGATTGCGCCTGGCGATGTGCCGAAGGCGCGCTGCGCCAGTGTCGCCGCCATGAACTCGTCAAGGTCGCCGTCGAGCACGCCTGAGGTGTCCGACGTCTGCACGCCGGTGCGCAGGTCCTTCACCATCTGATAGGGCTGCAGCACGTAAGAGCGGATCTGGTGACCCCAGCCGATATCGGTCTTGGCGGCCTGATCGGCAGCAGCCTTCTCTTCGCGCTTCTTCAGCTCGATCTCGTAAAGACGTGCGCGCAGCATGTCCCAAGCCTGGGCCTTGTTCTTGTGCTGCGAACGGCCGGCCTGACAGACCACGGCCACGCCGCTCGGAATATGCGTCAGACGCACCGCCGACTCCGTCTTGTTGACGTGCTGACCGCCGGCGCCGCCTGAACGCATCGTATCGACGCGGACATCGGACTCGTTGATATCGATCTTGATGCTGTCGTCCACGACCGGGAAGATCGCGACGCTCGAGAACGACGTGTGCCGACGGGCGTTTGAGTCGTAAGGCGAGATACGCACCAGACGATGCACGCCGCCTTCGGTCTTCAGCCAGCCATAGGCATTATGGCCGGAGATCTGGATGGTCGCCGATTTGATGCCGGCTTCTTCACCCTGCGTCTCTTCGAGATACTCGATCTTAAAACCGTGCTTTTCAGCCCAGCGCGTATACATGCGCAGCAGCATCGAGGCCCAGTCCTGGCTCTCGGTGCCGCCGGCGCCGGCATGGACTTCGAGATAGGTGTCGAAGCGATCCGCTTCACCGGACAGCAGCGCCTCCAGCTCGCGGCGCGCGACCTCTTTCTTCAGCGCCTTGAGCGCATTCTCGGCTTCGGTCACCACGCCCTGATCGCCCTCGGCCTCGCCGAGCTCGATCATTTCGATATTATCGTCGAGTTCGCGCATGACCTTGCCGATGCCCTGAAGCGAATCCTCTAGCGAGGTGCGCTCCTGCATCAGCCTTTGGGCCTTTTGCGGGTCGTTCCAGAGATTGGGGTCTTCGGCGAGAGCGTTCAGCTCTGCAAGTCGTGCCGTGGATGCATCGACGTCAAAGATGCCTCCTCAGCAGCCCGACTGACTGCTTGATCTCTTCTACGAGGCGTTCGATTTCAGCGCGCATGGAAACTCTGATCTGGCGGCATCAGCCGCAATACGAATGGTGATCGGGATGTAGCGGCGTGCGCGGCAAAGTGCAATCCGCAAGGATCTGCTGTGGGTCAGATGAGCCTCAATACAGGCCGCCCGTTCCCGGTCGCATGAAACTGCGGTCGGTTTCCGGCGACACCGAGAGTGAACGACCGTCCGCATCGGCGACACCGATCACAGAATAGTTGTCCGGCGGCGCAGTGCCCGGCTTGAAGGCCTCGAGGATGGTGCGACCGCCATCGCCCGGTCCGGCGCGCATGCCCGACTTGGCGTCGACGCGAATGAGCTTGATGCCGGCAGGCACGCGGAACGGCACAGCCGGCTTGTCGGCGAGCGCAAGCTTCATGAAGTCCTTCGCAATCGGCGCAGCCAGCGCACCGCCGGTGGCCTTGTTGCCGAGGTTCCGGGGCTTGTCGTAACCGACATAGATACCGACGACGACGTCAGGCGAGAAGCCGATGAACCAGGCATCCTTCTCGTCATTGGTGGTGCCGGTCTTGCCGGCGATCGGCTTGCCGACTTCGCGGAGCACGGTCGCGGTGCCGCCCTGCACGACGCCTTCCATCATCGAGGTGATCTGGTAGGCGGTCATGGCGTCGAGCACCTGCTCGCGGCGATCGACGAGCTGCGGCTCGGCCTGGTTCTTCCAACCCTCCGGCGCGTCGCAGCCGCGGCATTCGCGCTGGTCATGCTTGAAAATCGTATGCCCGTAGCGGTCCTGAATACGGTCGATCAGCGTCGACTTCACGCGGCGACCGCCATTGGCGAACATCGAGTAGGCCGTCACCATCCGCATGACGGTCGTTTCACCGGCGCCGAGCGCATAGGAGAGATAGTTCGGCAATTCATCATAGACGCCGAACCGCTTGGCATATTCGCCGATCAGCGGCATGCCGACGTCCTGCGCCAGTCGCACTGTCACGGTGTTCAGCGAGCGCATCAATGCATTACGCAGCGTCACCGGGCCGTAATACTTGCCGGTCGAATAGTTTTCCGGACGCCAGACACCGGCGCCCTGCCCCTGATCGATCTCAATCGGCGCGTCGACCACGACCGTGGATGGCGTGTAGCCGTTATCCATCGCTGCCGAATAGACCAACGGCTTGAAGGATGAGCCGGGCTGACGATAGGCCTGCGTGGCACGGTTGAACTGGCTCTGGTCGAACGAGAAGCCGCCGACCATAGCGAGCACACGTCCGGTCAAAGGATCCATCGCAACCATGGCGCCGGACACTTCCGGATACTGCCGCAGCCGGAACTGGCCTTCGACGACCGAACCGTCCTTGTTTGTGAGCGGATCGACATAGATCACGTCGCCCGCGGCCAAAACCTGCGACACGGCCGTCGGTGTCTTGCCCTTTGTCGGGCCGGCGGCGGGTTTGGCCCAGCGCACGCCATCCAGCGTGAGGATGCCGGTCTGGCGATCCTTGAGCACGGCACCGCCGAGTTCACGGCCCGGCTGAAAGCCGATCCGCGCCGACTGATCGCTGACATCCAGCACGACCGCGAGCTTCCACGGCGCGATGTCGGACAGCGCTTTGACCTCGGCGAGCTTCACGCCCCAGTCACCGGAAATATCGATCTTGTTGGTCGCTCCGCGCCAGCCACGCACCTCGTCGAAATTGATCAGGCCGTTGGTCATGGTCTTGCGCGCCATTACCTGCAGCTTGGGATCGAGTGTGGTGCGGACCGAGAGACCGCCTTCATAGAGCTTCTTTTCGCCGTAGCGTTCCAGGATGTCGCGGCGCACTTCCTCCGCAAAATACTCGCCGGCAAAGATGTGACCAGAACTGTTGCGGCCGGTGACGCTCAGCGTCTCCTTGCGCGCCTTGTCAGCATCGGCCTGCTTGATCCAGCCGTTCTCCAGCAGACGATCAACCACATAGTTGCGGCGCTCGATGGCACGGTCGCGGTTCTTGATCGGATGCAGCGACGACGGCGCCTTCGGCAAAGCTGCGAGATACGCCGCTTCCGACACGGTCAGTTCGTTCACCGACTTGTCGAAATAGACCAGCGAGGCGGCGGCGATGCCATAGGCACCGAGGCCGAGATAGATTTCGTTGAGATACAATTCGAGGATCTTGTCCTTCGAATAGGTGCGCTCGATGCGCATCGCCAGCAAGGCTTCCTTGATCTTGCGGGTGAAGGAAACCTCGTTGGTCAGAAGGAAGTTCTTCGCAACCTGCTGCGTGATCGTCGACGCGCCCTGCGGCCTGCGGTTGGAGCCAAGGTTCTGCGCGTAAAGCACCATTGCGCGCGCCATGCCCGAATAATCGAGGCCACCATGCTCGTAGAAATTCTTGTCTTCGGCCGCGAGGAACGCGTTGATCACGAGCTTCGGCACGGCCTGAATCGGCAGATAGAGTCGGCGCTCCTTGGAGTATTCGCCGAGCAACGCACCGTCCGCCGCGTGGACGCGCGTCATCACCGGCGGCTCATAATCCTGAAGCTGCGAATAATCGGGTAAGTCCTTGGAATAATGCCAGATCAGCCCGGCTGCGGCGGCGACGCCCACCAGGAACACCACGGTTCCTGCGGCGAACAAGAAACCCATAAACCGCACCAGCAGACGCATTATCGACGATCCGTTTCAATCGCTGTGCCGCAATATAGCATACGGCAGCCCTATGGGCGTGAAGTCAGCAAAAAGTCCCGCGGCAAAAATCAGCAAGGAGACAACCCAAAATGGCCGTCGGTCTTGACCGATTCTGACAGCCGCACGGAAATTTTTATAGAGCGCCGGCTGTGGCCAAACTAGGGCTTTCATACTGAAGGCCAGGGCTTTCGTACTGAAAGATTTGTCATTTTCAGTTCCGGTCGTCAGTTTCCCGGGCCGGCAGAGACCATCCGCTTGGAGAAGAACCCGTCGATCGCCTTGGCGACCGCCCCGACAGTCTTGGAGCGCCAGTTCTCGGACATCAGTTGCTGGAGATCGTCTTTGTTAGACACGTAACCCAGTTCGATCAGCACCGAGGGGACGTCCGGGGCCTTGAGCACGCGGAAACCTGCCGATTTCAGGGGATGCTTGTGCATCCGCGCCGTGGTCTTCATCTCGCCCACCACAAGCCGGGCAAAGCGGTTCGAGAAGGTCCGGGTTTCGCGCTGCGCCAAGTCGATCAGGATGTCGGCAACGTCGGTTGGCTCTTCCGTCAGATTGACGCCGGCGATGGCGTCCGCCTTGTTTTCCGAGTCTGCCAGCCGCTCCGCCTCCGCGTCCGAGGCCTTGTCAGACAGTGTGTAAACAGTGGCGCCCTGCGCATCGCCCTCGCCGCGCGGCAATGCGTCGGCATGGATGGAGACGAACAAAGCAGCCGACTGGTTGCGCGCCACCTTCACCCGTTCATCCAGGGGGATGAACGTATCGTCGGCGCGGGTCATGACGATGCGGTATTTGCCGAGCTTCTCCAGACGATCACGCAGGGCCAGACCGAAACCCAGCACGATCCCCTTCTCGCTCTCGCCGCCGGCCTGGGTGCCGTTATCGATGCCGCCATGACCGGGATCGATCACGATGACTGGACGGGCGTCCGGCGCGGCATCGGGCACGGCGCTGGCGACCACCTTGGTGGCAACCGGAGACGCCGCAGCAGTCGTTCCGACGGCCGGTCGCAGATCCGGGCGATTCTCAACCGCCAGCGCCTGTACGAATGTGGTGCGATCGACCGATTCGAGTTCGATCACCATCCGCGCCGGCTGCCCGTTAGCGGGATCGAGCGCGTAGGAATTCTTGATCTTGGCTGGTCCGGTCAGGTCAAACACCATGCGCGACCCGCCCGGCATTACCAAACCGTAGCGGAACGCCTTGATCAGGCCGCGGGAGACCGTCCCGGCGCCGGGATCGAGATGGAAATTGATCTGGGGAAGATCGATGACCACCCGATATGGGTCAGCAAGCGCAAAGGCACGCAGCGGGATCTTCCGGTCGAGATCGAGAATGAAACGGGTCTGTTTCTCGTCACCGGCGATGCGCACGTCGGAGGCGATCGGGAATATACCCTCTAATTCCGCGCGTGGCGTCTCGCCGGCGGCCTGGGCGGAGTTCGGGCACCAAAACAGCCCAAAACCGGCACTGAAGAGCACCGTGGCCAGCCTGACGATGTGGTTTGCGCGGCTCGTCAACGAATCCACTGCCTCCGAAGCAGCCCCTCATTAACCCAATAGGATTGCAGGGTTAACCGGAGCTTAAGTCGGCCATATCGAATAAGCCTGAGTGTTGCAGCCTTGTGACGCTTCCCTTGCATGCGACCCCCATTCCTCGTATGTACGAAGAGCTGACGGTTTAACTCCCGGTTGTGTCGCGTTCAGCCTCCCGGTGCAACGCTCGTTCTCCCGACCATCTATCGGTGGATCCAGCGTTTTCCGGCCTCCTCTCTACAACCAGCGCAGCGCGCGGTTGCCCAGAGAGGCGGTCTTAGCCCAGGCGGTGTCCGGTCCCAGGTCCTTTCTCGCTCCCGGGGCGGCTTTAGACACTTCATGACCGATTATTCCGGCCTTACGGGCGGAGTATGCGACAGCCGGTGACCGCGTTCTGCGGCGCGCCGGACGTCAGCAAAAGGCGGCGCCTTTGCCGCCAAGATGTTCAGACGGGCCGACGCTTGATGCGCCAGACTGTGATGCCGACCGAGACCCAGGTGGGAACTATGCCGATGCGAGGCCCAAGCCTCGCGCGTCGCCCCGCACTGACCTCGCGATCGGCACGGCGTTCAGGGCTGTGTTTCGGCCTTCCCCTCACCCCCGAATCAGGTGGACCGTTGCGTCACCCGGCTGCGCGATACGCGCTTGCCGCCACGCACGCCGTCCGCCTCCATGAGCTTCCAAATGCCAAACAAAATGTTGATCGATGCGACCCACCCGGAAGAGACCCGGGTCGTCGTGGTTCGCGGCAATCGCGTCGAAGAGTTTGATTTCGAGACTGCGCAGCGCAAGCAGCTCCGCGGCAATATCTATCTCGCCAAGGTCACGCGCGTCGAACCGTCGCTGCAGGCCGCCTTCATCGAATACGGTGGCAACCGCCACGGCTTTCTCGCTTTCAGCGAAATCCATCCGGACTATTATCAGATCCCGGTCGCCGACCGTCAGGCGCTGATCGAGGCGGATGAACGGGCCCATCGCGAAGCTGAGGAAGAGACCGAAAACCGCTCCAACCGTAAGCGCTCGCGTCATCGCAACTCCCGTCGCCGCGACCGTGGCGAGCGGGTGCAGAGCGATGTCGTCGATACGACAGCGATCGATCCGTCGCAGGCCGAACAGCCGCGCGATCCGGCCTTCGAGGTCCACAGCCATACCCATGATGACGGGCACCACGCTGCCGATCACGACCATCATGACCATGACGGTCACGAGCACACCCACGCGCATGAGCACGCCGAAGGCGATCATGCGCACGACCATGATCATCACGATCATGCCGCCGCACCGGTCGCGTCCGAGAGCGTCGCTGCCGAAGCTGTGGCTCCCGAGGTCGTCGTGTCAGAGGTCGTTGCATCCGAGCCTGTGACCGAACAGCCTGTTTCGGCAGGCTTCTCGCCTGCTCCGGTCGAAGCCGTTGCGGAGACGCCGGCGCCAGTCGCCGCCGAAGCGCATGATGATCACGCGCATGACGAACAGATTCAGGCCGCTCACGCCGAAGAGAACGCGGCGCATGCCGAGGACGTTCACCACGAAGAGCGTGCCGAGGGTGAGCACACCGCTGCCGCTGACAGCGACGAACACGACGACGAGGAAGACGAAGACGACGGCGAGGAAGAAGCCGAAGAGGATCAGGTCGAATCCGTCGGCGGTGACGACGTTCTCGAGGAAGTCCCGGAGCGCGCCTTCCGTCCGCGTCGCCAGTACAAGATCCAGGAAGTCATCAAGCGCCGCCAGGTCATGCTGGTGCAGGTCGTCAAGGAAGAGCGCGGCAACAAGGGCGCTGCGCTGACCACCTACCTGTCGCTTGCCGGCCGCTACGCCGTGCTGATGCCGAACACTGCTCGTGGCGGCGGCATCTCGCGCAAGATCACCTCGGCGCAGGATCGTTCGCGTCTCAAGGAAGTGGTATCGGACCTCGACGTGCCGGAAGGCATGGGGATCATCCTGCGCACCGCAGGTGCCTCGCGCACCAAGCCGGAAATCAAGCGTGACTTCGAATACCTGATCCGGATGTGGGAAACCGTCCGTGACATGACGCTGAAGTCGCAGGCCCCGACCCTCGTCTATGAGGAAGGCTCGCTGATCAAGCGATCGCTGCGCGACCTCTACAACAAGGAAATCGACGAAATTCAGGTCGCGGGCGAAGCCGGCTATCAGGAAGCGCGCGACTTCATGCACATGTTGATGCCGAGCAATGTGCGCGCGGTGAAACAATATCGCGACGGCCAGCCGCTATTCTCGCGCATGGGCGTCGAGAGCCAATTGGACGCGATGTTCTCGCCGACCGTGCAGCTCCGCTCGGGTGGCTATATCGTCATCAACCAGACCGAAGCCCTGGTTTCGATCGACGTGAACTCGGGCCGTTCGACCCGCGAACACCACATCGAAGACACCGCGCTGAAGACCAATCTCGAAGCCGCCGAGGAAGTGGCGCGTCAGCTCCGCCTGCGCGATCTCGCCGGTCTGATCGTAATTGACTTCATCGACATGGATGAGAAGCGCAACAACCGCGCTGTCGAACGCAAGATGAGCGACTGCCTGCGCCAGGATCGCGCGCGCATTCAGGTCGGCCGCATCTCGCATTTCGGCCTGCTCGAAATGTCGCGCCAGCGCATCCGCGCCAGCGTGCTGGAAAGCTCCACGGATATCTGCCCGCATTGCGGCGGCAGCGGTCACGTTCGTTCGGTGTCGTCGGTGGCCCTACAGTTGCTGCGCGGCCTCGAAGAAATCCTGATGAAGGGCGCCACGCATAACCTGATCGTGCGCACCCGCACCGATGTCGCGCTCTATGTGCTGAACCACAAGCGTGGCCATCTGCGCGATCTCGAAAACAGCTTCAAGGTGACGCTCGCCGTCATCGCCGATCCGAATGTCAGCGGTCAGCAGTCCTTCGTGATCGACCGCGGCGAACAGGTCCACACGCTGGAAGCCGCCAAGGCACTTCTCGCGGCGCAGGTCGCAGCCTTCCCGCCGCCGCTGGAAGAAGAACCGTTCGACGACGAAGATCTGTTCGAGACGGAAGCCGAAATCGAAACCGAGGAGACCGAAGGTCTCACCGACGACGAGACCTCGGGTGAAAGCGCCACCGGCGATGCAGACAGCGATGGGCGCAAGCGCAAGCGCCGTCGGCGCCGTCGTGGTCGCTCCGGTGAAACCCGCGAAGGCGGCGCTCCCGGTCGCGAGGGCGGCGATCTCCAGAACGCCGCTGAAGGCACGGTCGAAGGTAACGTCGAAACCGTTGGCGACGACAGCGAAGGTGAAGACGACGAGGCCGACGATCAGCCTCGTGAGGCCCGTGCCGATCAGCCGGCCGATGGCGAGCGTCGCCCGCGTCGCCGTGGCCGTCGCGGCGGACGCCGCCGGCGTGGTGGTAACGACGAAGGTCTGGCCGGATCGATCTCCGATGAACTCGGACCGACGCAGACCTCGGAAGCCAGCGATGCCGTGGCCGATCTCGAAGGTCAGGACACGCGCCACGACGCACAGCCGCACCAGTACGCAGCTTCGGACACCGTGACGTCCTATGCCGCACCACAGCCAGAGGCCGAACAGAGCCGTCACAACGCCGTGCCGATGTTCGCTCCGGCAGCGCCTGAGCCGGCGCCGGCTGCCCCTGCTCCTGTCGCAGCACCTCCCCCCGTGCAGGAAGCCGCGGCACCGCAGGAAGATGACAAGGCTGCAGCACGTCGTCGCTCGACGGTGCGCGAGAAGGTCAACTTCGGTTCGACGTCTCCGGAGCCACAGCCCGCGGCAGCGCCTGTCGCTACAGCCCCGGAGCCGGCACCTGCTCCAGCCGCTGCACCGGCCCCTGCGGTCGAAGCCCAGCCGCGCAAAGCCGGCTGGTGGTCACGCGTCCTCGGCAGCGACTAAGCGCCTTCCAACGCAACAACGAAAAGCCGCCCGGCAAAACCGGGCGGCTTTTTTAGTGCTGCGATCTACTGCGGATCAGTCCGTGGTGATTGCCGTTTCGACATCCGATGGATCGATGGTCTTGTTGAGATTGGCGTGCATCGTGTCGTGATCAAGCTCGCCTTCCCACCACGACACGAACACCGTAGCAATGCCGTTGCCCGTGATGTTGGTAAGCGCGCGCACCTCGCTCATGAATTTGTCGATCGAGAACACGATCGCCATGCCGGGCACCAGACGCGGATCAACCACCGACAGCGTGGCTGCCAGCGTGATGAAGCCGGCGCCGGTGACGCCCGAAGCGCCCTTGGAGGTCAGCATCGCCACGATCAGGATAGTCACCTGCTGGCCGAACGACAGATCCACACCGAGCGCCTGGGCGATGAAGAGCGTCGCCAGGGTCATGTAGATGTTGGTGCCGTCGAGGTTGAACGAATAGCCGGTCGGCACCACAAGGCCGACGACCGACTTCGAACAGCCCAGACGCTGCAGCTTCTCCATCAGCTGCGGCAACGCGCTTTCCGACGAAGAAGTGCCGAGCACGATCAAAAGCTCATCCTTGATGTAGACGATGAACTTGAAGATGTTGAAGCCGACGATGCGGGCAATGATGCCGAGCACGACCACCACGAACAGTGCTGCAGTCGCGTAGAACAGCACGATCAGGCTCAACAGGTTGGTGAGCGCCGCCGGGCCGAACTTGCCAATGGTGTAGGCCATCGCGCCGAATGCGCCGAGAGGGGCCGCCTTCATGACGATGGCGATCACGCCGAACACGGCATGCGACGTCTCATCAATCATGTCGCGTAACCTGTGGCCACGCTCGCCCAGCGCCATCAGCGCGAAACCGAACAGGATCGCGAACAACAGCACCTGCAAGATGTCGCCCTTGGCAAAAGCGCCGACGACGCTGTCGGGGATGATGTTGAGCACGAAATCGACCGACTTCGTCGCTTCAGCCTGTTTGACGTAATTGGCGACAGCGCCCGCGCTGCCTTCGGTCTTGGTCACCAAGCCATGGCCGACCTGGAACAGGTTGCCCATCACAAGACCAAGGATCAGCGCAAAGGTTGAGACGATCTCGAAATAGACCAGCGCCTTGATGCCGACGCGGCCGACCTTCTTGGCGTCCTGGATATGGGCAATGCCAGACACCACGGTACAGAAGATGATCGGCGCGATCACCATCTTGATCAGCTTGATGAAGCCGTCGCCGAGCGCCTTGATCCATTCATTGGTGGCGAACTGAGGCTCCAGCCACCCGACCAGCACACCGATCACGATGGCGATCAGCACCTGAATATAGAGAACCTTGTACCAGGGCTTTTTGACCGGAGCGGCCGCTCCCGGACCCGCCGTTGCCGTTACCGCAGACATTCCGCTTCAACTCCCTGAGCATTTTTACTGCCGCGGTCATTAGTCACATGGGCGGCCTCTTGCAAGCCGCCACGCGGAATTACTTGGGCGATTAACGAACAAATATCGCGCCGAGCGTTCAGCGATACCGGCGATCAACCATTCCGCGCAGGACGGGTACCAGGATCGCGCCCAATGTGTTCTTCACTAATGCCCCCGCCAGGAACGGCATCACGCCGACCAACCAGGCCTTCTCGGCGCCGAGCTTCATACCGTAAGCCAGCCACGCAAAGCCCATGGCCATGATCACGATGTGGCCGATGGCCATGACAACGAACAGGCGGACCATCGAGCGATCCCATCCGCGTTCGCTGAACCAGCCCGTGATGAACGCAGCAACGACAAAGCCCGACAGGAAGCCGGCCGTGGCCCCCGTGAGCGGTTTGAGACCGCCAACGGGCCCGGCGAACACCGGCAATCCCAATGCGCCGACGGCGAGATAGGCGATGATCGTCAACGTGCCGAGGCGCCAGCCATAGACGGCGCCGATCATCAAAACGACCAGCGTCTGCAGGGTCATCGGCACATATGGCAGTGGCAGATTGATCTTCGCCGAAACCGCCAACAACGCGACTCCAAACGCCGCCAGCACTATGGCACGCCGTACGACGGCGAAGCCTTTGCGGCGGGCCGGCCACCACACGTCGGCGATCGAGACGTGGCGTGCATTCGAGAAGGATGAATCAGCCGGCAAAATCTGCTCCCTCACTTCGGGCCGCCCTGCCCGAGCCATTTGCTGATCCGTGCGACCGCCTCATGCATGTCTTCGGTCGAGCTCGCATAGGAGAAACGAATATAGGACTTGCCGTGGATCGGATCGAAGTCGCTGCCGGGCGTTGCGGCCACATGTGCCTGTTCCAGCATCTGCTTGGCGAAATCGAAGCTGTCCGACGTGAATTTCGATACGTCTGCATAGAGATAGAAGGCGCCGTCGGCCGGCAGGAAGTCCGTGAGACCCGCTTGCGGCAATCCTGCGGTCAGGATGCGGCGGTTCTCCTGATAGCCATGCTTGATGTCTTCCATCTGTGCATGACCGTCGAACGCAGCTTCTGCCGCAATCTGCGACAGCGTCGGCACCGAGATCGACAGGTTCTGCTGCAGCCGTTCCATAGACCGCACCAGCGGTTTTGGGACGACCATCCAACCGACGCGCCAGCCGGTCATGCAGAAATATTTTGAGAACGAGTTGATGACGAGCGCGTTCGGCGACAGCTCCGCCGCGGTCACTGCCGGGAAGGCATAATCGAGACCGTGATAAATCTCGTCGGAAATGAAGCGAATGCCCGCATCATCGGCCGCGTGGATCAGGCTGGTGAGCGCTTCGCGTGACATCATGGTGCCCGTGGGATTGGCCGGACTAGCGACCAGCACACCCTTCAGCGGCTTCTCGCGATGCGCGGCGAGCAGATCCTCGGCAGTCAGAGCGTGCCGCTTGTCGGCATGGGTTTCGATCAGCACCGGCTCGCAGCCCAGCGCAGTCAGAATATGCCGATACGGCGGATAGCCGGGCACGGTGACGGCGACGCGGTCGCCGGGCTCGAACAGGGCCAGGAAGGACAGGATGAACGCGCCGGAGGAGCCGGTGGTCACCACGATCTGCTCCGGATCGACCGTACAGCCATAGACGTCGCGATAATGCTTGGAGATCCGCGCGCGCAGCGAGGGGGTGCCAAGCGCAGCGGTATATTCAATCCGCCCGTGCGCCAGTGCGGCTTGCGCGGCCTCAATGGCCACCTTGGGCGCGGGCGCAGCCGGCTGCCCGACTTCCATGTGAATCACGTGCCCGCCAGCGCCCTCGATCCGCGCCGCGGCGGCCATCACATCCATCACCATGAACGGGGGAACGTTGCTGCGGCCGGAGGCCGCAAGAAGGCTGTGTGCCCGGGTTTTGAGGATCGTATCTGGCATGGAAATCTGCTATCTGCGCGGCGTTATGCACGTTACGGCATGGGAGCAACGCCGCGCTCCCGCCGCAATATTTGACTTGTTAGGGCTTATATCGAATCCGAACCTCGGCCAATGATGAAAGACCTGCAGCTGCAGCCTAAAAGGGCTGCATCTCGATTGTTCTCGAAGCTGACCACGCTGCTGACCGCGGCGGCATTGACGCTGACGCCAATGGCGGCCCATGCGCAGCAAGGCGATGCCCCGCGCCTGCTGCGCGACGCCGAGATCGAACAGTTGCTACGTGACTATACGCGCCCGATCCTGCGCGCCGCAGGCCTCGAAAAGCAAAACATCCAGGTCGTCATCATCAACAACGCCAGCTTCAATGCCTTTGTCGCTGACGGTCGCCGCATCTTCGTCAATCACGGAGCGCTGATGCAGTCACAGACGCCGAACCAGCTGATCGGCGTGCTCGCCCACGAGACCGGCCATCTCGCCGGCGGCCATCTGTCGAAGCTGCGCGAGCGCATGGCACAGGCGCAGACCCAGATGATCGTGGCGATGCTGCTCGGCGTCGGCGCAATGGCGGCCGGAGCGCGCGGCGGCAACTCCAATGGTGCTGCCGGCAATATCGGCGCCGCAGCGGTCGCCGCGCCGCAAGCGATGATGATGAATACGATGCTGTCCTATCAGCGGCAGCAGGAAGAGAATGCCGACCGCGCCGGTGTCAAATTCCTGAACCAGACCGGCCAGTCGTCCAAAGGCATGTACGAGACGTTCCAGCGCTTCGGCACCGACAGCCTGTTCGCAGCGCGCGGAAGCGACCCGTATATGATGTCGCATCCGATGCCCCGAGAGCGCGTTGCCGCCCTCGAGGAGCTTGCGAAGTCGAGTCCCTATTGGGACAAGAAGGACGATCCGGCGCTGATGCTGCGCCACGAGCTGATGCGCGCCAAGACCGCCGGCTTCATGGAGCAGCGCGACACGGTATTGCGACGCTATCCGCCGTCCGACACCAGCCTGCCCGCGCAATATGCCCGCGCCATCGCCACCTATCGCCATGGCGATCTGCGCGTGGCCGTCGAGCAGATCGATACGCTGATCAAGGCGCAACCGAACAATCCGTATTTCTACGAGCTGCGCGGCCAGGCGCTGCTGGAAGGCGGCAAGCCCAATGAGGCGATCGCGCCGCTGCGCCGTGCGGTGCAGCTCTCCAACAACGCGCCACTGATCGAGATGATGCTCGGCCAGGCGCTCGTCGCCTCGGACAACAAGGCCTATACCGACGAGGCGATCCGCATCCTGCGCACTGCTGTGGCGCGCGAGAGCGAAGCACCCGCCGGCTATATGCAGCTCGCAATGGCCTATGGCCGCAAGGGCGAACTCGCAGAGGCCGACCTGGCCTCGGCCCAGGCCGCCTTCCTGCGCGGCGACAACAAGACCGCCCGCGATCTGGCGTCACGTGCCAAGGCCCGCTTCGCGGTGGGCACGCCCGGGTGGGTGAAGGCCGACGACATCATTGCTGCGAAGATGCCGGGGAAGAACTGAGTCGGTGCGACGATTGGCGCTGCGACTTTTTAGAGGTTCAAAGAACACATCAAACCACGCGACTTCCTGCAACCGACGCGGGTTTCGGCGTGTCATGGCAGCAACAAACGGAAACCCAATCGAAGGTTTAGACCGCTTCTACGTTCCACCTTCTATGACGGGAGTTCCAATACGTTAGACCGCACTCTGGAAACGCCGCAGAAGCTGGCGATGACTTGGGGTGCCTGAACGTGAACGTGAATAATCTGGCTCGGACCGTCTGCCTCGGCGCGGTGAGTTATCTCGCATTGTCGATTGATCTGGCGAGCCCGGCTCTTGCCCAGTCCACCGTGCTCCCGGCCGTCACGGTTGATTCTCCGTCGCGTCAAAGCACGCGCCGCGTCACGCCATCGCGCCGTGCAGCTGCCAATCGTGCTGCGCCCCGCCGTGCCGCAACAGCGCTGCAGCCGGCTGCGCCCGTGCCTTATATCGTGCCTCGACGCGGCACTGTCGGTGCACTCACGCCCTCTTATGCCGGCGGTCAGGTGGCGAGCGGCGGTCAGCTCGGCCTGCTCGGCAATCGCGGCGTGCTGGATACGCCGTTTAACCAGACCAACTACACACGGGAATTCGTCGAGAACACGCAGGCGCGCACGCTGGCTGACGTTCTGCTGAACGATCCCTCCGTAGGCTCTGCGCTGCCGCGCAATATCGGCCGCGAGCAGCCGGTGATCCGCGGCTTTCTGCTCGGCAATTCCAGCGTCGGCTTCAACGGCTATTTCGGCCTGATCGGCAACAACAACTTCAACGTCCTCGATGCCGTCGAACGCGTCGAGGTCATCAAGGGCCTCAACGGCCTGCTCAACGGCCAGTCGCCGGACGACTCCGTCAGCGGCGCCATCAACCTCGTGATGAAGCGCGCGCGCAACGAGCCGATCGCCGAACTCACCACCTCCTTCGCCTCGCGCGGCCAGGGCGGCGTGCATCTCGATGTCGGCCAGCGCTATGGCGAGCACAAGGAATACGGCATTCGCTACAACGGCAGCTATCGCGACGGCAAGACCGAGGGGGACAATCAGAGCCTGCGCGATGAGTCCTACGCGCTGGCGCTGGATTATCGCGGCGAGCGCGTGCGCGTCTCCGCCGACATTCTCTACAACGAGTTCAGCGGCAGCGGCCTCGGCGCGCGCAACACGCTCGCGACATCGCTCCCCGGCGTGCCGGCCGCGCCCTCGCCAACCAATTTCTGGAATCCGGCCTGGACCGGCATCAAGGGCGCGAACACTGCGGCGCTGTTCCAGGCTGAAGTGGATCTCACCGACTGGCTGACGATCTATGGCGGCGGCGGCTTCTTCGACAATGCCATCACGCCGGTCATCTCCAATCCGACCATTATTAATGCCCGGGGCGACACCACGGCGTCGCCGTTCATCAACCGGCAGGACCGCCATAACCATACCGAACAGGCCGGCTTCCGCGCCAACGTGGATACCGGGCCGGTGCATCACGAGATCAATTTCAACACCACGCTGTGGAGCAACCAGATCGACGGCTCGCGCACCAATGGCACGCCGGTCACGTCAAACATCTACAACCCGCAGCCGTCACCCTTCCAAGCGATCCCGCTGCAGGAGGTCGTCAAGGCCAATACCAGCTCGCTGAACAGCTACGGCATCGCCGACACCATGTCAGTGCTGAACAAGCGCATCCAGTTCACCATGGGCATCCGCCGGCAGGAAGCCGCGTCCGAAGCCTTCAACGCGATCACCGGCGCAAGCACATCGAGCTACAGTTCCGGCGCGTGGTCGCCGGCCTATACGCTGGTCATCAAGCCGCTGGAGAATGTGTCGGTGTACGCAAACTATATCGAAGGCCTGCAGATGGGATCGATCGTGGACCCGACCTTCCAGAACAGCGGACAAGTGTTCCCGCCTTATAAGTCTGTGCAACATGAAATGGGCGTGAAGGTCGATTGGGGCCGCTTCACTACCACGGTTGCGGCCTATGATATCTCGCAGCCGGCGCAGATCACGATTCCTAATACGCCGCTGCCGATCTATTCGATTGACGGCGAAAACCGCAATCGCGGCGTCGAGATCAACACGTTTGGCGAACTTACGCCCGGCTGGCGCCTACTCGGCGGCGCCTCCTTCATGGACGCCCGTCAGGTGAAGACCCAGAATGGCACCAATGATGGCAAGCGCGCGGTCGGCATTCCCGATGTGCAGGTCAGTCTCGGCACCGAATGGGACACGCCTTTCGTCAACGGCCTGACGCTGACAGGACGCGCCATCCATTTCGGCGATGCCTATGCGGATGCCGCTAACCGCTTCCTGATTCCAAATTGGACGCGGTTCGATCTCGGCGCACGCTACACATTCGCATCGCCCTGGAACGGCAAGCCGATTACACTGCGATTTGCGGTGGAGAATGTCGCCAACAACGCTTTCTGGATGACCAGCTCGGCGGACAGGCAGATCTATCTCGGCGCGCCGCGCACCTACCTTGCCTCGACCACGTTCCGTTTCTAGTGCAGCAACTGCGAGGAACGTGACAGGTATGACGAACGACGCACGCAGGACCAGACCGCTTCAAGGCCCGGCCCGCGTGCGGCCGCAGGCATGACGCACATGATCCCGTTCTCGATCTTCATCCACAAATGGACGGGACTGTTCACAGCGGTCTTTCTCATCATCGCCGGCGTGACCGGGAGCCTGCTTGCCTTTGAGAAGGAGCTCGAGGCCCTCGTCAACCCAGAGCAATATGTGGTGCGGCCGCGCGACGATGCGCAGGGGAAGCCCGCTGTCATGCTGGATCCGTTCGAGCTACATGCACGGGCCGTCGCGGCGCTGCCGGGCTATCAGATCTTCGGCTTTCCGTTTCTGCGCGAGGCCGATCGTTCAGTCCGCTTCAACCTCACGCGCAGTGATCCGAAGCTCGTCGATGCAGATCAGGCGTTTTTTGATCCCTATGACGGACGCCTGCTCGGCATTCGCAAATATGGCGCGACGCCGTTCGACCGCACCACGCTGATCGGCTTCATCTACCGCCTCCATTATGCGCTGGCGCTACCGAAGCCTTACGGCGAATGGTTGTTCGGCATCGTGGCGCTGGTGTGGACGGTGAATTGCATGTTCGGCATCGTGTCGACATTTCCGCGAATTTCGCCATTCTGGCGGCGCTGGCTGCCGGCTTGGCTGATCAAGCGCAATGCTAGCACTTATCGCCTGCATTACGACATCCATCGCGCCTCCGGCCTGTGGCTATGGGGCGTGCTGTTCCTGTTTGCGTGGTCGAGCGTGATGCTCAATCTGCGGCAAGAGGTGTATACGCCCGTGATGTCCACTTTCCTCGAATTCAGGAAGGCGCCGGAGCGCCGGAAGGCGGATGTGAGCAAGCCGATGCTTGCGTGGCAGGAGGCCTATCGCATCGCCGCGCGGACCATGGACGAGGTGGCGGCAAAGGAAGGTTTCACCGTCAATTTCCGCAGCCAGCTATTCTACAATCGCGGCTTCGACGCTTTCGTCTACTACGCCAACACCTCTCGCGATGTGCAGAACGATCGCGGCCAGACCGGCGTGTTCATCGATGCTCGCAGCGGCGCCCTGCTCGGCACGCGCATTCCCACCGGCGAATATTCGGGCGACACGGTGAGCCGCTGGCTGCAGTCGTTACATATGGCAAAAGTCTTCGGCCTGCTCTATCGCATCTTCGTCGCGATCATCGGGCTCGTGCTGGCCATCAGCGCCTATACCGGCCTGTATATCTGGTGGAAGAAACGCCAGGTTCGGCAGGCGAAGATGAAACACCAGGTTATGAAGACCCGTGAGTTGAGGTCACAACCTGGCCGAGGAGCGACGGAGCGACCCCAATCCGACGGCATCACTGCCGCGAAGATCCGATCAGGGCGCTAACGGAGCCCCCGCTGCAATGTTCTGAAACAAATGGCGGCTGATCCGTAATCTTTCGCAATGTGGCTGACAATTTGTCTCCGTACGCAGTGTCCCTGACTGTTTGGGGACATCTCTATGCGCGCGAACGCCATCAACCACGTATTGAAACTGATATGCCTGCACGCTCTGACAGCATCTGTCGCTGGATGCGCCACGGCGCAGCTGGAGACATCAGGGTCTCTCGCCTCGTATAACGACCTCGCGCCGGCCGACGGCATCACTACCAAGTCCAAGATGCGCGTCGACAAGGCCGGTGTCCTGGCGGCCAGGAGTGTCAGCATCATACCCACGTCATTCTCTCATGCCGCATCTCGAGCCGCCCTCACCGACAAGCAACGTCGCGTCATCGCGAATGCTGTCGACCGTTCCGTCTGTATCGGACTGAGCGACCGCTTCAATGTGGTCCCATCCGGGCAACCCGCCGACCTGACGGTGCATGTCACCGTGACGCGTGTGACCGTCACCGATCCGAATGTCGCTGGGGCCGCCAAGGTTGCCTCTGCCGCACCTATGTTCATCAGTGCAGGCTTTCCCATCGTCGTGCCCCGAATCCCGTACGGCATGGGCGGCCTGTCGGTCGAGGCGGAAGCCCGCGACGTACAAGGCCAGCAGAAAGCGGCATTCGTCTGGGCCCGCGATGCCGACATGTTGACGAGCACGCCGCGCGTTGCGGCATCCGGCGATGCCTACGATCTGGCGGGCGAGTTCGGCGCAGATTTCAGCAAGCTCCTCATTACCGGTGAAAATCCGTTCGACAAGAAGCTGTCCACGCCCAGTCTACAGCGCGTGAATTCGGCCTTTGGGGGGAAGCCTAAATACGCTGCCTGTGACGCCTTCGGGCGCACCGGCGTTTCCGCCTTCATCGGCGGGAAAATGGGAGCACCTCCCGAGTGGAACGACGATGCGATGCCGGTGACGGAATGACCGGACATGCATGACAGTGATTACCGTCCCTCCGCCCAAGACAGCTATGCTACGACATTAGCAGTCACGTTGAAAGAACAACCGCCTGGAGCCGGATGCCGCCCAATGCAGACCATGTCTCACATCCTCATCGTCGATGACGATCTTGCCATACGAAAATTGCTGGGACGCTATCTGACCGAACAAGGCTACCGCGTATCCATCGCCTCCGACCAGCGAACGATGAAGGAAGCGCTGCAGACCAACGAGGTCAGCCTGATCGTTCTCGATGTCCTGCTCCCCGATGGGTCGGGGCTCGATATCTGCCGCGATCTTCGGCGGGAGGGCTCCGAGATACCCGTCATCCTGTTGACGGCGCTGAAGGAGGATGTCGACCGGATCATCGGCCTCGAAATCGGCGCGGACGACTATCTCGGCAAGCCGTTCAATCCGCGCGAATTGCTCGCCCGCATCCGCGCGGTGCTTCGTCGCAAGGTGACGCAGGACATCCAGCTCTCCCAGGTGCTCGAACATCACTTCGGCAGATTTAAACTCCATCCCGGCGCGCGGCAGTTGCTGGACGAAAACGGGCAGCCGTTCGATCTCACAACAGCCGAATTTGAACTCCTGCTGGTGCTCGTCAGACGGCCGGGTCGCCTGCTCTCGCGTGATCAGTTGATCGAACTGACGAACCGCAGCTCCGACGACGTATTCGATCGCTCGATCGACGTGTTGATGAGCCGGTTGCGCAAGAAGCTTGGCGACAATGATGATTTCCAGTTGATCAAAACCGTGCGTAACGGCGGCTACATTTTCTCGGCACGCGTTGAAACCATTGGCGCAGACACATGAACTCCATACGCATTCGATTTTCCTTGATGCTCGTGGGCTCGGTCCTTTGTGTGGTGATCCTGGCCAGCGCCGTGATGTCGCAAATGATACTCGGGCTGGTCGAAAAGGATTTTCGTGACGGATTGACGTCTCGCGTCGCTGCATTTTCCAACAGCATCACCTTTCGCGGAAACGATGCAGTCTTTCATCTTCAGCCGGCGCCCATCGAGGGAAAGCTTCTGGAAGCGCCGACCAAGCTTCTGCAGGAAGCATTTCAAAAATCGCAAGCCAATTTCGACATTTTCGTCAAGCAAACGCCGGATGGCCAACGATGGGCGTCCATCAAGATGGGCCCCGGCTGGCTGAGCTGGCCCATACGCGAGCACGCGCCGCCTCCTGAAGTGTGGTGGGGCCTCGCCGGCTGGATGGTACTGATCACGGTTGGCGTCATCGGGGTTGCTCTTACGGTCGCCCATCAGACGACGAACCAGCTCAAATTGCTGCAGAGCATGGCGATGTCCGTTGGCAAGGACGGCGTGCTGCCCGTGCTCAAAGAAGAAGGGTCTATCGAAATCAAGGCAACCGCTCAGGCACTGAACATGATGGGCGCAAGTCTAAAAAAAGCGATGGACAGCAAGATCAGACTTGTGGCTGCCGCAGGGCACGATTTGCGGACACCCATGACACGCATGCGTCTGCGCGCCGAATTTCTCAACGAACGAGAGCGTGAGGAGTGGCTGCATGACCTCGATGAAATGGATCACATTGCCGACAGCGCCATCCAGCTGGTTCGGGAAGAGACCGTCGGAAAAGGCACCGAACACGTCAGACTCGACGAACTCGTCGGGGACGTTTGTGCCGAACTCACCCTGATCAAGATGCGGGTGACAATTGCCGGACTCGATCACAGCAGCGTCAAGATCTCACCGCTCGCACTCAAGCGCGCCCTACGCAATCTCATCATCAATGCTGCGACCCATGGCGGCGGCGCCATCGTAAGCCTGCGCGTTCACGACCGCCGCGCTGTCGTCCTGATCGATGACAACGGTCCCGGCATTCCCGAACAATTCCTGGCAAGTGCCTTCGAACCGTTCTTTCGCGCCGATCCGGCCCGCCGCCAGTCAATCCCCGGCGCCGGGCTCGGCCTGGCCATCGCCAAGGAAATTGTCGAACGACAGGGAGGCACGCTCGAGATCGAGAACCGGCAACCTCAGGGGTTAAGGCAGACGCTTTCCATTGAGATCGATATCGCGAACGTATCATCGGTCGCAGCCTGAACGACGCGCTCGCTATGCGACCACACGGCGCCGCTGCAGACGATCACTGGAGAATAATCCTTCGCAAACAGCGCCTGTTCAGCCGGACCACAAGATCATCGCGATCCCGAAGACGAGCAACGGATAATACGCAACCTCCACGCTCAGGAACGCGATGTCTTTTGTGCGAGACCAGAGGCGCCGAACGGATATCCGTATTCGGGAGCGTTCCAAAGACGCAGTTGGAGCGATGCGACACATCTAGCTACCCTGCCCCCTCAACCCTTCCAGGTTGGATTGAAATCCACTGGCCGAACCGCCCTTGGCGCGACCGTAGGCATAGAGCTCTTTCATATAATCGGTATCGAAATTGGTTGGATCGCTCGTGGTAAGCTTGCCCGCGTCGATGGCCGTTGCTTTGAAATCCCAGTTGTTGCGTTTGCAGAAATCGTATGTCGCGATCATCGCATTGCGCGTATTGGCCTTCACCGAAGTCTGAAACGAGCGCGCCACGATCGGAAGCGTCAGATCCGATGTATAGGAGGCGTCGGGCGACAGCTTGCCGTTAACGATCACGAAGACCCGAGACTTCGTAGCCAGCGATCCGGCATGGGCCGTCAACACGCTTTCCGGCACAGCCAGAATATTCGACGTCACGCCACCATCGACATGCATCTCGGAATACATGTTTCCGCCGGACTCGACGGCGATCAAGGCTGGCGGGAAAATCCCGGGGATAGCGGCCGACGCAGCGAGAACATTCCGGAATAATTCATAGCGGCCAGGACTATCGCTGCTCGCGATCTCCCCCATATTCCAGAGCGTCGTCCCTTGGGTGTCGAGGTTCGTGGTGGCCACGATAAGCATCTTGCCCTTGCGATACCGTGCGCCGACCGCATCGATGATCCGATCATCGGCATATTTTGAGATGAGGTCTTTCATCGGCCCCGCCTTGAAGACGCCCGATCCAACAACGGCGTTGATTCCCGCGATACGCATCAGATTTTCAGTAGCGCCGCTGGTGAAGATCGCTTCGAGACGGCCGTCATAGCTCGGGCCGAGAAACGCGAATGGTGCAATCAGGGCGCCGACGCTGGAGCCGGTGACGATATCGAATTCGGGGCGCAGCCCGGAATCGGACCAGCCTTTCAGGAATCCTGCGCCATAGGAGCCGTCAGCGCCGCCGCCGGACAGAGCAAGGATGGTGAGCGGTGCGGCACCGCGCCGCGATCCCGCGAAGATGCGATAGCCTTCGTCGGGCGATATCCTGGCCAACGGAATCTGCGGGATCGTCGCGCGCGCGCTTGCGATCAGCGGCGCGCGCGGCAGCGACGTACAGGCCGACAGCAGCAGCGCTGTGCAAATAATGGAAAGCGTCGCGCGAGGCATCACGCGAGCTCTGTAATGATCGAAGTGAATCTTGAATACTGGGGCATGCAGGTTTCCATGTCCGGAAACTCTTGCACGGTTGATTTGCCATTTGTTTGCGCGTTTATTTCATTATGTTTCGTGCGGCGGCTGCAAACCGAATGCGACAATTCCATCCACGCGTCCACGAATGGGAAGATGACCGAGTGCGCTGATCGTGAATGGCGGAGTCGAGGCAAAGCAATCCATCGCCGCCTTCGATGCGACAAAGCCGCCCTCTACACCACGACTGAGCTCTTCCAGCCGCGAGGCGGTGTTCATGACGTCGCCATTGAAGACGATCGCACGTTTGACGTCGCCGATTTCGCCAATGATCACCGGCCCAAAATGCAGGCTGCCGCGAATGCGGGGCGCCGTGCCAAACTCGCGCTCAAACTGCCCCGCCATGCGCGCCAGTTCGTCGCGCATGGCCATGAAGCAGCGCAACGGACGGCAATCGACCGCACCGTCCCGCTTCGTCCAGGTTACGATCATCTCGTCGCCGACATAGGCGAGCACCTCGCCACGATAATCGACGACCGAGAGCGATAGCAGGCGAAAGGTCCGATCGAGGAAACGGTGGATACCGACGCCACCAAGTTGCTCGGCCAGGCTGGTCGAGCCCGCGATATCCACGAACAGGACGAAACGCTCTTCCTCGACCGGCGTGTGATAGCGCCCGGTGAAGAAGTTCAACAACGCGCGTCCGCCGACGAGATTGGTGATTGCCAAAGCCAGATTGACGACGATGGAGACGACGACCGAATAGACCAGGCTGGACCAGAACGTATCCTCCGCGATCTCGACCGTCCGCCCGATCAGCACATCCGCAAGCCGAAACCATTGCACGGCCAAAATCACGACGGCGTAGAACGCGCTCTTAATCAGGAGGTTGGCGGTGAACGAGCGATCGCTCAGCCAGATCCGGATCGGACCATCGGCCACCATGATTTCGAAGCCGCCCAGAACCGTGCTGATCACCAATCCGATGACGAGCCCGGGCAGAATGGGCAGATCGTGGGTGGCACTGAACGCCACGCCGGCGGCGCCGCCAGCGGCTATAATCGTCGTGAGGACCCTCAGTTTCCGTTCAAGCCTGGCGTTCATGGTCCCTCCCACCGGCACAGCCGACGGGAGGGTATATCAAATCGTCCAAGGGAGGGCTGACACGGACCGATGGCAAAGGTTGCCCGCCAGCGGCGCCTCACCGAGCGCTGCCGTCCACGCCGATATGATCTTCATCCTTTTACAACCACCCCAAGCTTCTAGCCGCCAGCGGTCAGGTTCCGTTAACGGAACTCGCGCATTTAGTGAAAATGGATGCGCTCATCGCGTCCGGCGGGGAGACCAATGCAGCCATCGGATCACGAAACCGCACACAGCGGCGTCACACGCACGTGGGACCGGCGGCAATGAGCACGACGACCATCTTCTGGTTCACGCTCGCCAACTTCCTGTCGTCAGGTCTCGTCTGGGCCTATGTCGCACGCTGCTATCCGAACTTCGTCCCGGCCCGCTACTGGAGCGCCGCTTCACTGAGCGCGTCGATCGGCCCTGCTCTCGGCCTGCTGTTTCCCAATCCCGTCGGCCTGCTGTTCGCCGCGCAGATGACAGTTCTCGCTTTCTGTCTGTCAGAGGTCGGCATCCGTCGCTTTTACGACAGGCCTACATCCTGGATCGCCACCGCCCTGGTAATTTCCGCGAGCCTCGCCGGATTCCTGTTCTTCAGACTGGTCATCGACGAATATGCGATGCGCGTTGTCGTCTACTCGCTGAGCCAGGGCGTTCCCGTGGCGCTGACGCTACCGCTGCTACTGTCGCGTGATCATCGGCGCAGCAATCACGGCGCACGGATGGCCGGCTACCTCTCGATTCTCCTGCTTGTTGCTTTTGCCTGCCGCGCGATCGCCGCGCTGCTTCATCTGGGCGGCAGCGAGACGACCATGGTGACGGTCGATACGGTACAGGCCGGCTTCATGCTGGTGGCGGCATTCCTCGCCATGACATGGAATTACGGACTGCTGATGATGGCGATCGACCGCCTGCGCGGCGACGCAGCCGAACTGGCGCTGATCGACGATCTGACCGGCGCTGGCAATCGCCGCCGCCTGTTGCAGCGGATGGACGAGGAATGTGCGATGGCGCGGCGGACCGCACGCCCATACGCACTGCTGGCGATCGACCTCGACGGCTTCAAGGCGGTCAATGATGGCTTCGGTCACAGCGCCGGCGACGACTGCCTGAAGCAATTCGCCCAAGCGGCGCAAGATCAGTTGCGCCCCGGCGATACGCTGGCCCGATGCGGCGGCGACGAGTTCTGCATCGTGTTGCCCGACACCGACCTGCAGCAGGCAGGCGAGATCGCGCGGCGCGTGCTGGCGGCCTGCCCGCGACAATTTGGCAATGCCGGACACACAGTGAGGACTCTATCCGCCTCCATCGGCGTCGCGCAGTGGTCCCCCGACCTCATCGCCTCCCCAGAGCGATTGATGGCGGCTGCCGATCACGCCCTGTATCAGGCCAAACACAGCGGCAAGAACCGGGTCGTGCTCTATGAGCCCGCACCACCGCTGGCACCGATCTTCGATGACGAGATCGGAAGCGCTCCCTTGCCGGCACCGCATGCCCTCACTGCAATGACCGGGCCGGATCACCACCATCCCGGCTTCTGAGACCTGCGGCGCCATGATGAATTGCGCGTGACCGCCTTCACAAATAACGCGTATTTCGCCCTCAAAATGCTAAGCAGCTTCCCGAATGACACGTGGCTTTCTGACTCGGCCTTTTCCAAAGGATAATTTGCCCATGCCTTCGTTCCGTTTTCTCGCCTCCGCCGGCCCGGCCCTGGCTTTGGCCCTCGCGCTGTGTGGCGCGCCCGCGGTCGCATCGGCGCAGACGTTCAATGACGCCCAGCGCGGCGAGATCCAGAAGATCATCAAGGACTACCTGATCACTCATCCGGAAATTCTCGAAGAGGTCTCGGCCGAGCTGACCAAGCGTCAGGCGCAGGCTGAAGCCGAGAAGCACCAGGCTGCGATCGCCGCGAACGCAAACACCATCTTCAACTCGCCACGCGGCGTCGTCGTCGGCAACAAGGATGGCGACGTCACCTTCGTCGAGTTCTTTGATTACAATTGCGGCTACTGCAAGCGCGCCATGGACGACATGGTCGGCATCATGAAGAACGATCCGAAGCTCAAGGTCGTGCTGAAGGAATTCCCGGTGCTCGGGCCCGGCTCGGTTGAAGCCGCCCAGGTTGCTGTCGCCGTGCGCATGCAGGACCCGACCGGCAAGAAGTATCTCGACTTCCACCAGAAGCTGTTGAGCGGCCGCGGTCAGGCCGACAAGGCCCGCGCCTTGGCAGCGGCCAAGGAAGCAGGTCTCGACGTCGCCAGACTGGAAAAGGACATGGCGAGCCCGGAAGTGCGCGCGACCATCGAAGAGAACTTCAAGCTCGCGGAATCCATGGGCATGAACGGCACGCCGAGCTACGTCATCGGCAAGCAGGTGATCATCGGTGCCGTCGGCGCAGACGCGCTGAAGGAGAAGATCAACCAGGCCCGCTGCGGCAAGGCGCTCTGTTCGTAAATCCAGACTCCGGCAGAGTGATTCATACCGTCGCCCGCGCCGACACGAACATCTCGGAAATATGACAAACCGGCTGCATCGCAGCCGGTTTTTTATTTATCTTGCGGTAGCGGTCAAAGCGGCTGAACGCCATCTGTGATAGGGTAACCTATCCCCAACGGTAAAAGGATGCAGCGGACACCCCGCCTAAGTTCCCAATGTTGACCGATACCAAACAGGAGCAGCGGCTCCTGAAGATTTCGATTTACGTCACGCTTCTCATTTCATTTGCCAGCATCGCTTTCGGGCTCGCCATCAGTTCGCGCGCCATCGCCTTCGACGGTTTTTACACGTTGATCGACGCAGCCATGACCGGCGTTGCATTGCTGACCGCAAGACTGATCAGCAGAGGCGAAGACGACCGCTTCCAGTATGGCTACTGGCACCTTGAACCAATCCTCGCGCTGATCAACGGCACGGTGCTCAGCTTCGCTTGCGCCTATGCCTTCATCGACGGCCTTAACGGGCTGATCACCGGCGGTCGCGCCATCGAATTCGGCCCCGGCGCGATCTTCGCCGCGGTGGCGGGTGCCATCAGCTTCGGCATGAGCATCTATATCCGCCGCTCGGCCGGCGAACACGGCTCGCAACTGCTCGACATCGATGCCCGTGCCTGGCTGATGGGCGGTGTACTCAGTCTGGCGGTCTGCATCAGCTTCCTGCTCGGAGCGGTGATGGCGAAGACTCCTGCAGCGGCCTATGCGCCGCTGGTCGATCCGCTGATCCTGCTGGTGGTTGCGATCTGCCTGCTGCCGTTTCCGCTCTCGACGATCTGGAATGCCGGGCGTGACATCCTGCAGGTCGCACCGAGCGATCTCGACGAGGAGGTTCGCGAGCTCGCGCAATCGATCGCGCACAAGCATGGCTTCAGCGACTGCAGCTCGCATGTGATGCGCTCCGGCCGTCAGCAATTCATCGAGATCGGGCTGGTGGCACCGTCCGGCGAGATCAGCAAGACCTTCGCCGAACTCGACGCGATACGCGCGGAGATCGCTTTGGCTATGGGCGGTCTCAGCCCCGGCTATTGGCTGACAGTCGATTTCACCGCCGACAAGCGCTGGGTGTAAGTTACGCCCGCGCTTTGCGCCGAACACGCCAGGCTAGAACAAAGGCAAGAAACAGGACGAGCACCACGCCCAGCACGATCGCGCCGGCGCGAAGCCGGCCGCCAGGACGATCGATATAAAGCGAGCGCAGCGACGGCGCCTCTCCGTCGCGCGCAAGACGAAACGCCACAACGCTGTCGCCGATCGAAGTGCCGACTTCCGAATGCCCGCCGGCGGCGATGACCACATACTGCTCTCCGCCGATGACGTAAGTCATGGGATTGGCGACGCCCGGCACCGGTAGTCGCCCCTGCCAGAGTTCAGCGCCGGTCTTCGCATCATACGCACGCAGGTAGGCATCCACGGCGCCGGTGAAGATCACGCCGCCGCGCGTCGGCAGCAGACCATTGACCAGTGGCATGCCGGTGGCCAGTGCGAGCCCCAGTGGCGCGATATCCTCGGTGGTGCCGACCTTCGACTCCCACAGCACTTTCCCCGCCTTGAGGTCTACCGCAACCATCGCGCCCCATGGCGGCTTGTTGCAGGGCATGCCGAGCGGCGACGTTACAAGCGCCCGCGTCATGGCAAAAGGCGCGCCGCGCTGCGCGCCGAAATCGACACCGGCCGGCGGCCTGTAGTTCTGCGCCTCGGCGCGTGTGATCAACGTCACCCGATGCACGGCGCGGCTCGTATTGGCATAGAGCACCTGCCGGACAGGATCGAAGGCAACACCGCCCCAGTTGACGCCGCCACCGGTCATCGGAAACAGCAAGGTGCCGGCCCCCGTCGCAGGTGGCGTATAGAGGCCTTCGTTGCGTCCACTGGCCAGTTCATCCCGGCACTTGCCGCGATCCCAGAATGTCACACCGAACGCCTCATCCGGCGTTACCCGCTGCGGCACCAGTGTCGGAAGATGCGTCGGAAACGGCTGCGTCGGCGACAGCGCTTCGCCCTCGACGCCGCCTTGCGGAACGGCCCTCTCCTCCACCGGCCAGATCGGCGTGCCGCTGCTGCGATCCAGCACGAACAGAAAGCCCTGCTTGGTCGCCTGGATCACGACGTCGCGCGGACCGCTTGCCAGATCGATACGGGCCAGCGTCGGCTGCGCCGGCACGTCGTAGTCCCAGACATCGTGATGCACGGTCTGGAACGACCAGACCAGTTCACCCGTGTCGATCTTCAGCGCAACAACCGAATTGGCGTGCGCATTGTTACCGGGCCGCTTGCCGCCCCAGAAATCCGGACTGGGTGACGACGTCGGCAAGAACAGCAATCCGCGTTCGTCATCCACCGACATCGGCGCCCAGACATTGGCGTGGCCGGCTTCGATACCGTCATGGACTAGCGGATCCCACGACCATCGCGGCGCGCCGCTTCGCACATCGAACGCGCGGACGGTCCCCTTGGGCGCGCTCACACGCCGATTGTCGGCGAGTGCAGAACCGACCACGACGACGTCGCGCCCCACCACCGGCGGCGATGTGATCTGAAATTCACCGGGACCATCAAGCGGCATTCCCGGGTCGAGCTTGACCTCACCCTGCGCGCCGAAGTCGGCACATGGCAGTCCGGTCGCGGCATCCAGCGCAATGACACGGGCATCGTTGGTACCCATGAAGATGCGGCTGCGACAGGTCGCGCCAGATGCTGCGCGATCGTCACGCCAATAGGCGACGCCGCGGCACACCCATCGATTGGCCGGACGCACATCCGCTGCGACCCGCGCATCGAAACGCCACTTCTGCCGACCGCTAGCAGGATCGAGTGCAATCACCTCGTTGAATGGCGTACAGAAGACGAGGCTGTCTTCAACCAGGAGCGGCGTCGCCTCGAACTTGGTGCGCGCCATCTGCGCAGGTGTGCGACGCAGGAGATCGCCAGTCTGGAAGCGCCAAGCCTCGATCAGGCGGCTGACATTGTCGGAGGTGATCTGCTCAAGCGGCACAAAGCGAGAGCCACCAGGGTCGCCGCCCCAATGCTCCCATCCGAGCGCGGGCACAGCCGACAAGACTACCAGCGCCAGGATTCCTCCAATCCAATTCCTCATCGAAGCACAGCTCCGCAGATCCCGACTGACATGACCTGATGTTAGTCGTTGAGCCCGCCCTGTCCATGTCGAACGCATAGTAAAGAGGCCGGCTGCGTAACAGCCGGCCTCTTTGAAACTCGATCAATATTACAGCGATAGTTACGCGATGTCCTCG
This sequence comes from Tardiphaga sp. 42S5, assembly GCF_034044155.1. NCBI lineage: Bacteria > Pseudomonadati > Pseudomonadota > Alphaproteobacteria > Hyphomicrobiales > Nitrobacteraceae > Tardiphaga > Tardiphaga sp. 42S5. The sequence goes on from NZ_CP139027.1 coordinate 4,238,431, forward strand.
ATTGTCGTCTCGCCGTCATCCGGGCGCTGCTCAAAGTGCGATAGCTTGTTTGCCGTATTTTCCAGGACGCCGGCGACAAAATCGGACACCGAATTCTCGATCGGCGCCGCTTCCGCTATCTTCTGAACGATCATCTCCACAAAGGCTGGCATCGCATTTTCCTTATTCGATGGTGCAATGCACGTGCTGCCATTTGGTTCCGGCGGAGACCGTCGTCATTCCATTTCCGACTTAGGAACATCCCCAACGGTGGTGGATTGCCCTTTATGGAGGAGGAGAAAGAGCAATGCCAAAATATCATTTCGAGATTGTCGATGGTTTCCGGCTTGAGGACCCCGTAGGTCTGGATTGTAGCGACGACACACAAGCCAGGGATGTCGCCAAGAATATTGCTCATCAAATCGCAGTTGATATCGCAGGCGACTGTGACCGGAAGGTCGTCGTCATCGATGACAACGGCGATGAAGTCTACAAGACGAAGATCAAGCCCTGACGCGGCGTGACGTATACTCAAGCATAACAAAAGCAATGGAACTACACTTTCTCAGGAACATCCCTCCGCCAATGCCGTTGTACGGCGGGCAATGCATCGCGAGGAGAACCAAGATGAACAACCGTTTATTGATGAGCGTCGCCGCCGCTGCACTGATTGCAGGTTCGGGTTTGGCTAGCGCGCAAAATCCCGGCGGCGCAGGAGCTGCAACGTCGGGTGGTGGCGCCGGAGGTGCCGGAATGACCCGTGAGGCGCCGGCGGGCGGTGCTGCACGTAGCGGCGCAACGAGCGCGCCCGCAGGCGGCGCGGCTGCTGATCGTGCTGCGCCGGCCGAACGCAACGCACCAGTCAACAAGGACGAAGCGACCGACACCACCAACAAGTCCGAGCAGAAGCCGGCGGTGAAGTCGACGCAGTCCGACGACAAGATGCAGCGTGACGACAAGCGTACGACTGACTCGACCCGTGACAGCGGAAAAGCCGGCAAGGACATGAAGGCCGATTCCAAGTCGACCGACTCCAAGTCAGGTGCCGACACCAAGTCGACATCGACGGAGACCAAGTCGACCACGACCACCGGTCAGGCCGGCGCGGGCGCCAAGCTGACCACCGAGCAGCGCACCAAGGTCACCACGGTCATCAAGCAGCAAAATATCCAGCCGGTGACCAATGTGAACTTCTCGATCTCGGTCGGCACCCGTGTGCCGCGCGAGGTCCGCTTCCACCCGCTTCCGGCTGAGATCATCACCGTCTATCCGGATTGGCGCGGCTATGAGTTCTTCCTGGTGCGCAACGAGATCATCGTCGTGAACCCGCGAACACTCGAGATCGTCGCAGTCATCGACGCCTAAGGCGGCGCATCTGATGTGACACCCGGGCGGGCTCGAAAGGGTCCGCCCGTTTGCTATCCGGGACGCTCCGCCCCTGTCGTGAGCCGGCAGATTGCCGGAATGGCGCCAGCGGCTTTAACTTTGGTTAATAAGCATTTTCCACAGGTTCCATCGGGCTTTTTATGAATTGGGTGAGGTATTTGGCTGGGGGAACCGGGGGTCTAGAGGCTTCCCCTCTGCAGTCAGGTTACCTATAACCCCCCGCAGACCGGCGCCCACCCGCGCCCATTGCTATTGCCCGGGATGTCCGATGGCCAATACCACGACCAACACCATCTACGTGCTCAACGGCCCCAACCTCAACCTGCTGGGAATCCGCGAGCCGGACACCTATGGGCATGCAACTCTGGCCGATGTCGAGAAGTTGTGCGTGACGACGGCCGCTCAATATGGCCTGACCGCAGATTGCCGGCAGTCCAATAGCGAGAGCGAGCTCATCGGCTATATCCATCAGGCCCGCGAGAAACACGTGGCCGGCATCGTGATCAATGGCGGCGCTTATTCGCACACCTCGATCGCCCTGCATGACGCCATCGTCGGTGTGCGCATTCCCACCGTGGAAGTGCATGTCAGCAACGTCTACACCCGCGAAAGCTTCCGCCACCATTCCTTCATCGCCAAGGCAGCCTTTGCCAGCCTCTGCGGCTTCGGCATCGAGGGCTATCGCCTTGCCATCAGCGGCCTCGCTGCAAAAATCGGTGCCAACGCCATCGCGTGACGCGCCCGCTCCGCTCATTATTCGTCTTTCACTTCAGACATTGGATTGCCCATGGCCCGCAAGCCTGACGACACACAGACCGCAACGCCGAAAGCCAGCAACGATAGCGGCATGATCCGCGAACTGGCGCTGCTGCTGGATGAAACCAATCTCACCGAGATCGAGGTCGAGCGCGCCGGTCTGCGCGTGCGCGTCGCGCGTAACATCAGCGTTGCTGCCGCTGTGCCGGCTTATGCGCCCGCACCGGCTGCTGCACCCGCGCCTGTCGCCGCAGCTGCTGCCGCGCCGGCCGCCGCCGACATGACCAAGCATCCCGGCGCTGTGCCCTCCCCGATGGTCGGCACCGTCTACCGTGCCCCGGAGCCCGGCAAGCCGGCCTTCATCGAAGTCGGCGCCAAGGTTGCAGCCGGACAGACGCTGGTCATCATCGAGGCGATGAAGACCATGAACCAGATCCCGGCACCGCGGGCCGGTACCGTGACGCAGATCCTGATCGAAGACGGCTCGCCGGTCGAATACGGCGAAGCGCTGGTCATCATCGAGTAACACCACAACGTCCTCTGACTTCGGAACGCCATGTTCGAGAAAATCCTGATCGCCAACCGCGGCGAGATCGCATTGCGCATCCTGCGGGCCTGCAAGGAGCTCGGCATCGCGACCGTGGCCGTGCATTCAACAGCGGACGCCGACGCCATGCATGTGCGCCTCGCCGACGAGAGCGTGTGCATCGGCCCGCCGGCGTCGAAAGACAGCTACCTCAACATCCCGTCGCTGCTCGCCGCCTGTGAAATCACCGGCGCAGATGCGGTGCATCCCGGTTACGGCTTCCTGTCCGAGAATGCGCGCTTCGCCGAGATCCTCGCCGACCATAATCTGAAGTTCATTGGCCCCAAGGCCGAACACATCCGCCTGATGGGCGACAAGATCGAAGCCAAGAAGACCGCCAAGCGGCTTGGCATTCCCGTGGTGCCCGGCTCCGACGGCGGCGTCGGCCCCGAGGACGATGCCATAGCCATCGCCCGCGAGATCGGCTTCCCGGTCCTCGTCAAGGCAGCCGCCGGCGGCGGCGGCCGTGGTATGAAGGTCGCGCAGACCGAAGCCGATCTGCTGATGGCGCTGTCCACTGCCTCGAACGAGGCCAAGGCTGCGTTCGGCGACGCGTCGGTCTATCTCGAAAAGTATCTGACCAAGCCGCGCCACATCGAAATCCAGGTGCTGGGCGATGGCCGCGGCGGCGCGCTGCATCTTGGCGAACGCGATTGCTCACTGCAGCGCCGGCACCAGAAGGTCTGGGAGGAAGGCCCCTCGCCTATCCTGTCACCGGAAGCGCGTGCCAGGATCGGCGGCATCTGCGCCAAGGCGATGCAGGACATGCAGTATCTCGGCGTCGGCACCATCGAATTCCTCTACGAGGACGGCGAGTTCTATTTCATTGAAATGAACACCCGCATCCAGGTCGAGCATCCCGTCACCGAGATGATTACCGACATCGATCTCGTGCTGGAGCAGATCCGCATTGCCGCCGGCGGCGACCTGCCTTGCACCCAGGAAGAGGTCAATATCATCGGGCATTCCATCGAGTGCCGTATCAATGCCGAGAACCCGGAAACCTTCCGGCCCTCGCCCGGCACGATCACCCAGTATCACGCCCCAGGCGGCCTCGGCGTCCGCATCGATTCCGCGGTCTATCAGGGTTACAAGATCCCGCCTTATTACGACTCGCTGGTGGGCAAGCTGATTGTCCACGGCAAGAACCGACCGGAATGCCTGATGCGACTCCGGCGGGCCCTGGACGAGATCGTGGTGGACGGCGTCGAGACGACCCTGCCGCTGTTCCGGGCCTTGGCCCGGGAAAGCGATATTATCGAGGGCGACTACCACATCCACTGGCTGGAACAGTATCTCGCGGGCAAGCCTCCCAAGACCTGAAACATTTGGGATCAGTCTGGAACCAATCGCCTCGATCCGCGTTTTTTGTGCTGCCGGGAGACGTCCGGCGGCGGGGGCCATATTGAAGTTCAGCCTGCAATCCAAGCGAGTATTACGTGACCGCTGACGCCGCCCGCAGGCGAGCGCTATGGCAAATCCTGCTGCTCTTGGCGGGATTGCTGGTGCTTGCCGCCGTCAGCGCGGCCTCCGTTATCCTGGTGAACCAGGCACGTGACGATTCCAGGTGGGTGGTCCACACCGTCGAAGTCCAGAACCAGATATCGAACCTGCTGCTGGAAATCCGCCGGACCGAAAGCGCGACCCGCGCCTATCTGCTGTCCAGCGGTCCACAATTCCTTTCCGAATACGAAACCTCGGCGGCCGCGATCCTGCCGGCCGTCGACAGACTGGTGGCCCTCGCCAACGACAATCCGGCCCAGGTCGCCAACACGGTCAAACTGCGTGCAGCCGTCGAGCAGCGACTGGCGGAATTCGCCAGGGGGATCGACCGCATCAAGAACAACGACATCCAGTCGAGCATCGACATCCTGCGTCGCGGCGGCGCCAATCAGGCCGTTCAGGACATCGCCGATATCACCCGCGCGATGCGCGCCGAAGAAGGCCGCCTGTTCGTCGAACGCACCCGGACGGCCGACCAGAGCCAGCAATGGGCCTCGTGGGTCACCGTGGCCGGCTCCGGCCTGGTGGTGCTCTTGGCGGCGCTGTCGATCTTCCTCGTGCGCCGCTCGTCAAACGCCCGCGATGAGGCGGAGGCCAAGTTGCGCGACAGCAACGTCGACCTCGAAGCCGCCGTTGAGGAGCGCACCGCCGACTTGCGCGAGGCCAACGACGAGCTGCAGCGCTTCTCCTATATCGTCAGCCACGACCTGCGCTCGCCGCTGGTCAACATCATGGGCTTCACCAGCGAGCTCGAGGAGCTGCGCGGCGATATCTTCAGGCGCATCGCAACGCTCGCCAATGCAGACCCCGTCGTGCCCGATGTGAACGGCGAATTGCCGGAGCCGGCGCTGCCCGAGCAGGACAAGCAACTCTCCGCCGATTTCACCGAAGCGCTCGGCTTCATCAAATCGTCGATCGGGAAGATGGACCGCTTGATCAGCGCTATTCTCAATCTGACCCGCGAGGGCCGGCGGGAGTTCAAGCCGGTGAAGATCGACACTCGCGAACTCATCGAAGGCATCGCTTCCACCGTAGCGCATCAGGCAGCCGAGACCGAAACCCAGATCCGCATCGAGCCATTGCCTGACATCGAGAGCGATCGTCTCGCAATGGAACAGATCTTCGGCAACCTGATCGACAATGCGTTGAAATATCTGAAGCCCGGCGTCCCTGGCGACATTCTCGTCAAGGGCCGCACCAAGATGGGCTTTGCGATCTTCGAGATCATCGACAACGGCCGCGGCATCGATCCCCGGGATCATCAGCGTATCTTTGATCTTTTCCGCCGTGCGGGTACACAGGACAAGCCCGGCCAGGGCATCGGATTGGCCCATGTGCGCGCTTTGGTGCGACGAATGGGCGGCACCATGTCGGTGTCATCGGAAATCGGCAACGGCAGCAACTTCACCGTCACGCTGCCGGCCAGATGGACGGGGCATAACCGGGATAAACAAACATGAGTAAGCCAGTTACCATCATTATGATCGAAGATGACGAGGGGCACGCCCGTCTGATCGAACGCAATATCAGGCGCTCGGGTGTCAATAATGAGATCATCCCGTTCACCAACGGTACAGACGCCGTCAACTATCTGTTCGGCAAAGATAGCACTGGCCTCGATCACAAGGGCGAAGCCCTGCTGATTCTGCTCGACCTCAACCTGCCCGACATGACCGGGATCGATATCCTGAAGCGTGTCAAAGAGAACGAATTTCTCAAATGCGCGCCCGTCGTGGTCCTCACCACCACCGACGACGCGCAGGAAATCAAACGCTGCTACGAATTGGGCTGTAACGTCTACATCACCAAGCCCGTGAACTACGAGAGCTTCGCCAACGCGATCCGCCAACTCGGTCTGTTTTTCTCCGTCATTCAGGTTCCGCAAGCGTCCACATGACATCTGCCACGACGCCTACGCTGCTGTATATCGATGACGACGCAGGTCTTGCGCGGCTGGTGTCGCGCGGCCTGACGCGGCAGGGCTTTGGCGTCGAGCATTGCGACAATGGCGAAGCCGGGATCGAACGGATCAAGCAGGGTGGCATCGACGTCATCGCGCTCGATCAATACATGCCGGGCCTCGACGGGTTGGAAACGCTGGAGCAGATCCAGAAGCTGCCCTCGCCGCCCCCGGTGGTGTTCGTCACGGCGTCGCAGGACAGCAAGATCGCCGTCACCGCCCTCAAGGCAGGTGCCGCCGACTATCTGGTGAAGGACACCCAGGGCGACTTCCTGCCGCTGCTGCATGTCGCCTGCACGACCGCCATTAAACAGGCCCTGATATCAAAGGCACGCGACGACGCCGAAGCCGAAGTCCACGCGTCACGCGACCGCTATGCGGCCCTCGCGGCCGAGCGCGAAGTGCTGCTGCGCGAGGTCAATCACCGTGTCGGCAATTCGCTGCAGATCATCGCCTCGCTGCTGCATCTGCAGGCCAACTCAACCAGCGAAGATCACGTCAAGGTGGCGCTGACCAATGCCATGGGCCGTGTCGCCGCCGTGGCGCAGGTCCATCGCCGGCTGTACACCTCGCACGACCTCAACAGCGTGCTGCTCAATCAGTATCTGGAAGCCCTGCTGGAAGATCTCCGTCGCTCGGCCGAGGGCAACCGGATGTCGCGCCTGACGCTGAAAGCTGAGTCCGTCGAGATCGACCCGGACCGCGCCGTGGCCATCGGCATCATCGTCAACGAGCTGGTGATGAACGCCGTCAAATACGCCTATCCCGACGGCGCCGGCCCGATCCATGTCGTGCTCACCGCGCAGGGCGACCAGCTCGAACTGTCGATCACTGACGATGGCGTCGGCCTCAACGTGAAAGTCGACCCGCGCTCCACCGGCATGGGCCAGCGCATCGTCAATGCCATGGCCAGCAAGCTCGAAGCTTCCGTCGAGCGGGATCCCGACCATACCGGCACCCGCATCGTGCTGCGGTTCTGTGCCGTCACCAAGCCCGCGGCCAAGCCGCCTGTGAGTGCGGCGGGCTAGGCCTGCCTGCGCTGCGGCCGCGCCTTAAACACCCCCAACCTGCACAAATATGCCGCGCCCGTTCGCCTTGCGCGGTTCCATCGCATGCCTAGACTGCACCTTTCAGTCTGCTGATATTTCTCTTTCTTTCCGGACCTCGGATTTCATATGCGCTGCCTTGTCGTAGCCGATCTCCACTATTCGCTGCCCCAGTTCGACTGGCTACTCAGCGTCGCGCCGCAATTCGACCTCGTGATCTTTGCTGGCGACGCTCTTGATATCGCCTCGGTCGTCGACTTCCGCGCTCAAATCCTGGTGGTGAAAAAGTATCTCGGCCTGCTTGCCCAACGCACCAAGGTGATCCTGTGCTCTGGCAATCACGATCTCGACGAACGCAACGATGAAGGCGAGAAGATCGCGCGATGGGTTGGCGATGTCAGACAACTCGGCATTGCTTGTGATGGTGACAGTCTCACCATCGGTGATACGCTCTTCACGGTCTGTCCGTGGTGGGACGGTCCGTTGGTCCAGCAGCGTATCGCGCAACAACTCAACGAAGCATCCGCACAAAATGCAAAACGCTGGATCTGGGTGCATCACGCGCCGCCAACCAACTCACCGACGAGCTGGGGTGGCAAACGTTACTTCGGCGATATCGAACTGGTGCAGTGGATCGAAGCGCATCGGCCCGCGATGGTGATCTCCGGCCATGTGCATGAGTCTCCGTTTGTCAAAGACGGTTCCTGGTACGACCGGATTGGTGAGACTTGGGTGTTCAATGCAGGCCGCCAGTTCGGCCGGCCGCCGGCTTACATCGTGCTCGACCTCGATGACGGCACAGCATTCTGGCTATCGGCGGAAGGCGCTGACCATATCGATCTGAACGCTCCGCTGCAGCGTCCGGCGTTACCGATCAAGGTCGCGCCCGCATGGCTCACATCCGTGGATCGTTTTGTCGATCCGAGCCCCGATCCGAACCTGGTGACACCTTCGTCGGCGACAGGTTGACCATGTTGTCCAGGAGTTCACCGACCATCGACAGATGCGTACCATGGCCGGCATATTGCTGCTTGATATCGGCAAGATAGCTCGTCGCCACATTGAGCCGCTGCGCCAGCAGCCGCGCGATCATCAGCACGACGGTCGGGTGAGCCCGCAAGAAATCCGTCGCATTCTCGAACTCGTAGACTTGCGTATCGATGGCAGCACGCACCGTGGCCGTATGCGGCTGTTCGAGGAGCACCGACATTTCACCGACCACCGCACCGGGTTCGGTCAAACTCGCAACCACCGTGTCGCCCTTGACGACATCGAGCTGCCCTTCGATCAGCACGAACAAATGCCCGCTGGTCTGTCCTTCCCGGATGATCGTATCGCCAGCTGCAACGCTGTGCTTCACGCCATCGCTGCAATGATCCAGAACGGCGCGCATATCAGGCACTCCAACATGGTTGATAAAGCGTATGCTCGCCGTGACGATCGCGTGACACAAGGCCCGAATGCGCCGAAATTGTCGGCAACCGGCGCATATTGGGTGCGGCGGAGCTTGCGAGACGTCCCGCCCCGGCTACCACGTCTTTCTCCCTGTTGCATTTGTTCGGGAGATAGTTATAGTTAGTTGCTTCCTTAGCAATAAGGCCCGTCCTTCCAGACGGGCCGTTGCCATTTTAGGGGGCCTTTGCGATGAGCCGTTCCAACCGGATCGATCATATTCGCCTGACGTCGCATCCTGCGCCGGGCGCCAAGCATCACTTCCCGATCCAGTGGGGCGCAGCCTCCGCACGCGAACGTGGACCGGTCATCGGCACCGTTTCCCGCCCGCAGGACCGCAACGTCATTGGCACCCATGGCGGCTCCTATTCGGTCTATCGCGCGCTCGCCGTTTCATCCGGCGCGCTTGATCCGCTGAAGCGTCCCGATCTCACAAACACCCATCCCGCTGCTATCGTCGGGCCTTTCGGACAATGGACCGATCCCGAGAAGATCGTATCGCTCGATCCCTGGGGTCATCTCGTTGCCGAAAACTTTGCGCCCGAGATCGCCGAAGGGATCGATATCCGCCCGAGCATTGCGATCACCAAGGCGCGGCTCGATCTGCCCGAGCTGCAGGCCGCGATCGCCGGCGGTCGCCTCAAACACGACGGCGACGTCGTGCATGCCAATGGCAGCGTCTCCGTCGTCAAGATTGCCATCGATCCCGTATGGTATTTGCCCGGTCTCGCCAAACGCTTTGATACCAGCGAGAACAATCTGCGCCGCCAGCTATTCGAACAGACCGCCGGCATGTTTCCCGAACTCGTGACGCGGCCTGACCTGCAGGTGTTCTTGCCGCCGATCGGCGGGACTACCGCCTATCTGTTCGGCGACGTCAGCAAGCTGCCGGATCACACGACCAAGATCACCTGCCGCGTCCATGACGAGTGCAACGGCTCGGACGTATTCGGCTCCGATATCTGCACCTGCCGTCCCTATCTCATTCACGGCATCGAGGAATGCGCACGCGCCGGCCAGTCCGGCGGTCTCGGCATCATCATCTACAACCGCAAGGAAGGCCGTGCGCTCGGCGAGGTCACCAAATTCCTCGTCTACAACGCGCGCAAACGCCAGGAGGGCGGCGACGCCGCTGCACAGTATTTCGAACGCACCGAATGCGTCGCCGGCGTGCAGGATGCGCGCTTCCAGCAGTTGATGCCGGATGTGGTGCACTGGCTCGGCCTCAAGCGCATCGATCGCTTCATTTCCATGAGCGACATGAAGCACGATGCGTTGACCAGTCAGGGCGTCGAGATCGTCGAGCGCGTGCCGATCCCTGACGACATGATCCCGGCCGATGCGCATGTGGAGATCGCCGCCAAGAAGGCGGCCGGCTACTTCACGCCGGACCCGGTGACGCCGCAGGATCTGATCGACTCCGTCGGTCGCGGGCTTGAGAAGTATTGAGATATCAGCAGTGAATCCCCACCCCCCGGAAGCCTCTGCCGCCCTCTCGTTACTGTCAGCTCATGCCGTGCGCACCCGTGCGCAGCGCATGCTGACCCTCGGCCTCGACGACAAACTGCCGAACTTCCGCATCGATCTCACGCGCATGGACGACGTGATCAACCTGGTGCTGGACACGACGCGCGCCTCCTATCCGTCGCTCGATGTCCCGTTCCATTCGCGCTGGCGTCACTTCGTCAATGCTGGCGACAATCGCTGGGCCGATGTCGCGGATGGCATTTCATGGCCTGATCGCGCAGCACGCGGACGGGCGGAATTCGATCTCGCTATCACAAGCGTGTTCCTCGATGCCGGGGCCGGTCCAACCTGGCGCTATACCGATCCCCAAACCGGCGCGGCCATCGGCCGTTCCGAAGGTCTCGGTCTCGCGAGCCTCGCGATGTTCGCCGGCGGCACGTTCTCTGCCGATACCGCGCAGCCACTGCGCGCCGATGCCAGCAAGCTCGCAGAGCTCGACGTCAGCGATCTCAAGCGCGGCATGCAGGTCTCCGACGCCAATCCAATGGTCGGCATCGACGGTCGCGCCGATCTGCTGCGCCGGCTTGGCGAACACGTAGCGTCGAAGCCCGATGTGTTCGGCACGAAGGATACGCCGCGGCCCGGTGGGTTGTTCGACCGCTTGGCATCGCTGGCTGAGAATGGCCGCCTGCCCGCTCCCACCATCCTCTCGGAACTGCTGCTGCAACTTGGTCCGATCTGGCCGTCGCGGCTGACGCTGGATGGCATCGCGCTCGGTGATTGCTGGAAGCATCCGGCGATGACGACCTCGGATGCGACGAGCGGCCTTGTGCCCCTGCACAAGCTGTCGCAATGGCTGGCCTATTCGCTGATCGAACCGCTGCAGACCGCAGGCATCGATGTGACCGATATCGACGGCCTCACCGGACTGGCCGAATATCGCAATGGTGGTCTTTTCGTCGATGGTGGTGTCCTGAAATTTCGCGATCCTGCGGACGCCGCGCGTGAGCACGACGTATCGTCGCCGCTGGTGGTGGAATGGCGGGCACTGACCGTGGCGCTACTTGACCGCGTCGCCGGCGGCCTGCGACAAAGACTGAAGCTCGACGCGACGTCGCTGCCGCTGGCCAAGGTGCTCGAAGGAGGCACATGGGCCGCCGGTCGCATCCTGGCGCGCGAGCGCCGCGAGGATCATTCGCCGCCGGTGAAGGTCATCAGCGACGGTACGGTTTTCTAGATCAAAGACGGTTTTACACTCTCGCAACGGATGAGGTTCATGGACGGCGTCACGATCGTTAATCACCCGCTGGTGCAGCACAAACTGACGCTGATCCGCGACAAGAACCGCTCGACCAAGGGCTTTCGCGAACTGCTCAACGAAATCGGCATGTTGCTGTGCTACGAGGTGACGCGCGACCTTCCGCTCACCGATGTCGAGATCGAAACGCCGATCATGAAGATGACCGGCAAGGAAATCGCCGGCAAGAAGCTGGTCTTCGCACCGATCCTTCGTGCAGGCCTCTCTTTCGTCGAAGGTATGATCGGCCTCGTTCCTTCAGCGCGTATCGCGCATATCGGCCTGTACCGAGATCCCGAAACATTTGTGGCCGTGGAATACTTCTTCAAGGCGCCGACCAATCTCGACGAGCGCCTCGTCATCGTGATCGATCCGATGCTGGCCACGGCAAACACCGCGGTGGCTGCCATCGATCGCATCAAGGAGCGCGGCGCCAAGGATATCCGCTTCGTCTGCCTGCTGGCCGCCCCCGAAGGCATTGAACGTCTGCGCGGCTATCATCCGGACGTTCCGATCTGGACCGCGGCGATCGATGACCGGCTGAACGATCACGCCTATATCGAGCCGGGTCTTGGTGACGCCGGTGACCGTGCTTACGGCACCAGGTAGTGAGGTGCACCCACACGCGGGCGCCTCCTACCACGCAACACTTCCTTGGACTGTGGCTCAGTTGATCATCAGCAGCCAGGGCATTACGACCAGCAGCAAGCCGGCGAAATAGATCAACCCGAAGATCAGGCCGAACTTCCAGAAGTCGGCCTTGCCTATGTAGCCGCTGCCAAAATACATCGGTGCCGGTCCGGTGGCATAGGGCGAGATCACGCCCATCAGGCCAAGCGAATAGATACAGAGCAGTGTCAGAGTCGACATCGGGATTCCGGGAATGCTCGACCCCACCGCCAGCACGACAGGCAGCATCGCCGCCGCGTGCGCCGTAATGCTCGAGAAAAAATAGTGGATCCAGAAGAAGATCGAGACCAGCAGGATCATCGCAATGGTCGGGCTGAATGTGGCGAGTGGAGCCGCCAGGCCGGCGGCAGCCCATTTGATGAAGCCGATGTCGTTGAGGCCGGATGACAACGTCAGCAGCGATGTGAAGTAGAAAAACACCTCCCACGCGGCCTTCTCGGCGATGATGTCGGAAAACGTGATGACGCCGGTGACGAGCATCAGCGAGATCACAACGAACACCACCATGGTCGCATTGATGAAGTTCGAACCGAGGCCAGGCAGCGAGATGTCGGGATTGGATCCGGTGATCCACAGGAACATCGCAAGCACGACCAGTCCGGCCATGATCCATTCGCTACGCGACAACGCGCCCATGGATGCGAGCTCACCCGCGCTCCACGCCACGATCTCCGGGCTTTCTTTCACCTCCGGTCGGCAAATTGCGTAGCTCAGCAGTGGCAGAAGCAAAATCAGCGGGACGCCGAGCGGCGCGAAGCCGATGAACCACTGTGACCAGCCGACGTCCACGCTCACGATCTTCTTGGCGATGCTCAGTGCAGCCGCATTGGGCGCAAGCGCGGTGAGGAACATCGAGCTCGTGACTGCAGTCGCCGCGAATGCGGTCCACATCACATAGGTTCCGATCCTGCCGGCTGTCGGACCCGGCTCCGATCCGTAGATCTTCGGGATGTTGCTGACAATCGGATAGACCGTGCCGCCGCTGCGCGCGGTGTTCGATGGCGTCGCCGGCGCGAGAACGAGATCGGACAGCGCAACGGCGTAACCCAGTCCCACCGTGTTGCGCCCGAGGCCGCGAACCAGCAGCAAGGCCAGACGCCTGCCAAGGCCGCTCTTGCGATAGCCGATGGAGAATACGAAGGCGCCGACGATCAGCCACACCGTGCTTTCGGAGAATCCGCTCAACATCCAGCGCAGCGACTTGTTAGGATCGTGTTCGACATATCCCATCACGCCCGCAAAGGTCAGACCGATCAGACCGACCGCGCCAACGGGCATGGATTCCAGGATCAGGCCGGTAATCACCGCAGCGAAAACCGCAAAATAATGCCACTGATTGGCGACAAGCCCTGTCGGAATCGGGATGACGTACAGCACCAGCCAGACAGCGAGAGGTGCAATCTTCTTCCAGCTCAGCGACACAGCTTCTCCCCCGGCGAACCGAGCCGCCGTACCTGCGACAATACGTCCGGCAACGTAACACCAGTTGTTGCCCGGCGAGCAACCGCCAACGCGATCTGGGCCGCATGTATCACCATCTTAGAGCGCGCCTCTCTTTCCTTTCGCATCCGCAACAAACGTCGCGCTGTCATGCAGCCGGGTCACGCGCGGCGTTGCGCCGGCAGCCCCGAACGCGACATGGAGCGGCAGGAAATGCTCGTCTATCGGATGGTTTTCTTCACCGCATGGGGAGCAAGCCGACGACTGATTATGAGTGAAGCTGCCACTGCCGATTACCAGCACATTGCGTGCGCGTAGCTCGGCCTGTGGGCGCACAGTCAGGCAACGCTCTCAGGCTGGATCAGCCGCCGCCCACGCTTGGCGGCATCCATGGCGTCTATTTTTGCCAAACCGCCCTGGCAACCGCCCCAAGATTTCAGCGCGCCGAACTGACGCGCTTCTCCTCGCCGCTATGCGACGGCACGGATTGGCTGTCGACCACGGCACGCCCCTGTGTGATCAGCCGCGCGCCGCGCTGATCCAGCGTGTGGATCCACAGCCAGTTGATCGCAACCGCAAGACGATTGCGCAGCCCGATCAGGAAGTAGATATGGGCGATACCCCAGATCCACCACGCCAGCGCCCCGCGCAGCCTGACGCGACCGAAGTCGATCACGGCCAGCTTCTTGCCGATCTGCGCGAGACTGCCGTCATGCGAATAGCGAAACGGTGCGGGCGTCTCACCACGTAAACGTTGCTTGATTGCTGACGCGACATAGCGCCCTTCCTGCTTTGCTGCCGGGGCAATGCCAGGTACCGGCTTGCCATCGGGGGCAGCAATGGTCACGGTGTCACCGACAGCAAATATCTCGGGATGACCCGGCACTGTGAGATCCGGATTAACCTGCAGACGCCCGGCGCGATCAGCGGCAACGCCCAACCATTCGGCAGCCGGCGACGCGCGCACGCCTGCCGCCCAGATGATCGTCCTGGCGCCGAGTGCCTTGTCGCCGTAGACAACGCCATCGATATTGCAATCCGACACCGCATGTCCGAGCGCGACTTCGACGCCGAGCTTCTCCAGCGAACGCTGCGCATAGGCCGACAGGTCCTCCGGAAATCCAGCGAGCACGCGTGTCCCCGCCTCGATCAGCACCACGCGCGTCTTGCGCGTATCGATATTGCGAAAATCTTCCGGCAGCGTCACCCGCGCGAGCTCCGCGATGGTGCCGGCGAGTTCGACACCCGTCGGCCCGGCGCCGATGATCACGAAGGTCAGCAATGCCGCGCGCTTGACGGGATCGCTCTCGCGTTCGGCAAGCTCAAAGGCCGTGAGAATACGGCGGCGCAGCGTGGTCGCATCTTCCAGCGTCTTGAGGCCCGGCGCGAACGGCTCCCATTCATCATGGCCGAAATAGGCGTGGCCGGCACCCGTGGCGAGCACCAGCGTGTCATAGGGCAGCGTCTGCCCGTCATCGAGCAGCACCCGGCGCGCCGCCGCATCCACGCCGGTCACGGTGCCGAGCAGTGTCGTCACATCCTTGCGTCCACGCAACAGATAGCGGATCGGCCAGGCGATCTCCGACGTCGCCAGCGATGCGGTCGCGACCTGATACAGCAGCGGCTGAAACAGGTGATGATTGCGGCTATCGACAATGGTAATGCTGACATCGGCGCCGGTCAGCCGATACACCGTCTCCAGCCCGCCGAAGCCGGCACCGACAACGACCACCCGATGAGGCGTTGTCGTTCTGATCGATGCCTTGCCGTCGATTGTCACGATATTCGTCATGGTGAACAGGCTCCCTGCCTGCATCCTGATAGCTATGCCCGTCGTCCGAACAATCAAGCAACAATCGGGCGCGCCAAGCCGGTTGTTGAGCGGTTCCAGATTGATCAGCCCGCGTTGGCGTCAGTGTGCCCTGCGCGGTCAGGACCGATCCAATAAGTAAGCCAAATGCCGGGCATAAGCATTGCTTGGTTCGTGATTCCGATCCTCCGAGGCACCTTCAATCCGCTCAGCGCCTGTTGAGCGCCGAGACCGTCGCCCGCGCCGCCTCCGCCTGCTATGCTGGCCGCATGAGCTCACGCGACTCTGCCTCCTCCGAGGTCACGCCAGAACTGCTGCTGCGCGCCTATGCCTGCGGCATCTTCCCGATGTCGGAAAGCGCCGACGATCCCGGCCTGTTCTGGGTCGAGCCCGAGATGCGCGGCGTCATTCCGCTGGATGGGTTTCGCATCAGCTCGCGCCTCGCCCGCACCGTGCGCTCCGACGTTTTCATCGTGACCGTCAACACCGCCTTCAAGCGCGTGATGGCCGAATGTGCCGCGCCAAAGCCGGGCCGCGAGGACACCTGGATCAACACGCGTATCCGCGATCTCTATGGCGAGCTCCACGAGATGGGCCACGCGCACAGCGTCGAAGTCTGGCAGGACGACACGCTGGCCGGTGGCCTGTATGGCGTCTCGCTCGGCCGTGCCTTCTTCGGCGAGAGCATGTTTCATCATGCGCGCGACGCCTCGAAGGTGGCGCTGGTGCATCTGGTCGCCCGGCTGATCGCCGGCGATTTCAAGCTGCTCGACACCCAATATGTCACCGATCACCTGCTGAGCTTCGGCGCACAGGAAGTGCCGCGGGCCCGCTATCGCAAGCTGCTCGACGCGTCGCTCGACGGCATTGCGGAATTTGACAGACTGCCGATGGATTTCCCGCTCAAGGGCGCGACGGTGCTGGACATCATCGCGGGACGGAACGACGCCTCTTAAAGCGCGCCGTAGTGCTTACTGCCGGAACGCGGGGAAGCCCGGCGGTGGCTGCGATGGCTGCTGCTGGGCGCGGGGCTGCTGTTTCGGCGGCGCGCGCTTCTGGGCCGGCGGCGGCGCACGCGGTGCTTCGGGCTGTGTCGTCGCAACCGTGGCTTCCGGCTGCTTACAGTCGGTCAGCCAGATATCGTAGATCGGGTGCTCGACGCCGTGCAGGCCCGGACTGGCCGCAAACATCCAGCCGGAGAAGATCCGCTTCACTTCGCCCTGCAGGGTGATTTCGTCGACCTCGACGAAAGCGTCGGTATTCGCCGCCTCGGTCGCTGGACGCGTGTAGCAGGCATCGGTCTTCACGCGGAGCGCGCCGAACTGCACGGTCTCGCCGATATCGGCGTCGAAATTGATGATGCGGCCGGTGATCTTGTCGAGGCCCGAGAAGCTGGCCTTCTTGTTGACGATCTTCTGCGCCGGCGGCTCGGTGACGACTTCATCGCCGGGCTGCAGCGTGGCAGGCGTCGGCGGCGCCACCTTCGGCGGCTGACGGCCACCGGGAGTGGCGGCAGGCGGCGCGTTGGCGACGCCGGGCTGTTGCTGCCCTGGCGCGGCCGGCTGCTGGGCCTGTCCCTGCCCGGGCGGGTTCTGCGGAACGATAGTGGTGTTGCTGCCGGGCGGCGGCGCAAGCGGCTGCGACTGCACGGCCCCAGGCGGTGGTGCGCCCATGCCGGGACGCGTCGGCAACAGGCGGCCCTGCGGCAGTTCCGGCACCTCTTCCTCGTCGTCCATGGGCGGCGGGGGTTGCTGGCCACGCGGCACGGCCCCCGGCGGGCGCGGCGGCGTGTCGCCGAATAGCGGACCGAACTGCGCTTGCACAGGTGCAGGCGACAGTGAGGTGGCGGCCAGAAGGGCCGCAAATCCGGCAATGGTCAGGGTTCGCAACATGCGGCGCGGCTCAATCGAGAATCAGGCTCGCGACATTGTAGGAGAATGGCCGCGTAATCGCCTCCGGTTAACACGCCGAATGCGGCGACGAAAGGGCACCCTGCTCCCCATACCGCCCGGCTGGTCAGGTCATTCTCCCCGTGAAATAGTCCACATCAGGCAGGCGCGCGATACGCGACCAGCCATCAATCCGGAACAAACCGGAGCATGGGGAGAACGTTCAAGATGACTGACGGAATTCGTCTGGACGGCAGGGTAGCCGTGGTCACCGGCGCGGCGGGGGTGATCGGCACCGAGACCATCAAGCTGCTGGCGGCGCGCGGCGCCAAAATCGTCGCCGTGGACCGTGATGCCGGCGCCTTGCAACGCGCGGTCGCAGAACTCCCCGCCTCCGCCGAAGCGCTCGCACTCACCGCCGACGTGACGAGCGAGGAAGACGTCATCGGCTATGTCGCCGCCACGGTGAAACGCTTCGGCACCATCGACATTTTCTACAACAATGCCGGCATCGAGGGCACGATCACGCCCATCGTGAAGATGTCGCTCGCCGACTTCCGGCGGGTGCTCGACGTCAATGTGGTCGGCGTCTTTCTCGGCATGAAGCACGTGCTGCCAGTGATGCTGAAGGCCAACACGGGCTCGATCATCAACACAGCGTCCATCGCCGGCGTCATCGGCTCGGCCGAAGTCGCGGTCTACAGCGCCAGCAAACACGCGGTGATCGGCCTCACCAAGAGCGCGGCGCAGGAATGCACCGGCACCAATGTGCGCGTGAACTGCGTCTGTCCCGGCCTGATCGACAGCCGCATGCTGAGTGCGATTGTGGACGCACGCGTCGGCCGCGGAGCGCCTGCCCCTGTGGACAAGGTCGTCGATCGCGTGCCGCAGCGCCGGCTCGGCCTCGCCCGGGAAGTCGCGCCGATCGTGGCCTTCCTAGCCTCCGACGATGCGAGCTACGTCACCGGCTCCGCTTACACCGTCGATGGCGGCCGCACCTCCGCCTAAACGTCCAAAAACCAAGAGCAGATCACATGCCCGTTGTCCTCGATCCCGATGCCGCCGCCGTCCTCAACGTCTTCCGCGATGCCGGCCGTCCGCCCTATGAGACGATCTCGCCGCAGGAAGCGCGCGAGTGGTATTTGAAGGCGCGCCCGGTCGCCAATCCCGAACCGCCGGAACTGGCGTCGGTGACATCCATGACGGTGCCCGGCCCGGCCGGCACTATTCCCGTGCGCCTCTACACACCAAAGACCCTGCGGAAAAAGGACGGCATGTCGCCGTGCCTGGTGTTCTTCCACGGCGGCGGCTGGGTGATCGGCGATCTCGATAGCCACGACGTGGTGTGTCGCATTCTCGCGCATGAAGGCGAGATGATCGTGATCTCGGTCGACTATCGCCTCGCGCCGGAGAACAAGTTTCCCGCAGCCATCGACGACGCCATCGCTGCGACGCGCTGGATTTCCGACAATGCCGTGCAGCTCAATGTGGATGCGAAGCAGATCAGCGTCGGCGGCGACAGCGCCGGCGGCAATCTCGCCGCCATCGTCGCCATCGATGCGCGCGACAACGGCGGGCCAAAGCTCGCCGGCCAGTTGCTGATCTATCCCGCCACCGACTTCCGCATGACCCATCCCTCGCACAGCGAACCGGAGACGAGTTGCCTGTTGACGCACAACGTCATCCGCTGGTTCGCCGATCACTATCTCACGGGCAAGGCCGACGTCGACAACTGGCGCGCCTCGCCTGCCCGCATGGACAAGCTTGCGGGCCTGCCGCCAGCCTATGTGCTGACCGCCGGCGCCGATCCGCTGCGCGACGAAGGCGATGAATATGCCAGACGCCTGTCAGATGCCGGCGTGGCCGTGGCCTACAAAACCTATCCCGGGCAATTCCACGGCTTCATCACCATGGGCAAGATCCTGCCGAAGGCGAACACCGCGCTCCATGAGATGGGGGAATGGCTGAAAGGGTTGGGCTAGCGCGCTGGCGGCGCCCCGGGAGCAATCGCGATGAAGAAGCCGGAGAAGATCGCACCCGGCGGTCCGGTCAGGGGCCGTTGCCTGTGCGGCACGGTTCAGTTCGAAATCGATTTTCCGGCGCGCTGGGCGTGGCACGATCATTCCCGCGCAACACGTCAGGCGCATGGCGCCGCCTACGCCACCTATGTCGGCAGCTGGCGCAAGCGTTTCCGCGTCACCGCAGGCGAAGCGGAGATCACACGCTTCGAAGACAAGACGTCGGGAACCGCGCGAAGCTTCTGCGCCCGATGCGGCACGCCGGTGTTTTACGAGCGCGCCCGCTCGCCGCACATGGTCAACATTCCCCGCGCGCTGTTCGGCAGCCGCACCGGCCGACAGCCGCTTTATCATATCGGCATCGAAGAGTTGCAGGAGTGGACCTACACGGGCGAGCCGCTGGTTCCGCTCAAGGGCTTTCCGGGCGTCGTCTGGGAGCGTCCGGGAAGAAAGAAGAAACGGACTCCAAACGACGAACCGTTCTAGGTTTTCAGTTTCCTGCGCTGCTGGACGGCTTGCTGCCGCAACGGAGCATGAGCCGGTCTCAGCCAGTCCGAATTGCCGAGCGCATGCTTCACGCAGTCATGGATGTGGGTGTGCAGCAGTTTTCGCGCCTTCGCGGAATCCCGTGCCAGCGCGGCGTTCATCAGCTCGCGATGCTCGACCGCGGCCACCTCGCCGCGAAACACCACTGCCAGCATCTGGTAGCGCAGATATTTGTCGTAGGCCGCGGACAACGCATCGAGCAGCACCTGCGATCCGCAAGCCGCGATCAGCGCGCGGTGAAATTGCCAGTCGCACTGCTTCCAGGCCTCGGTCTTCGACTTGTCGCCAGCCAGCATCGCCTTTTCCATGGCGGACAGCTTGTGATGAGCCGAGACCACCAGCGCTTCCCAATCGAGATCGCCTGATTTGAAAGACTGCTCGATGGCATGGCCCTCCAGCAGTTCGCGCAATTCGGCGATCTGCTGGAATTCGGTTGCCGAGATCGACGTAACCTCGAAGCCGCGCTGGCCTTCGGCGACGACGAAGCCTTCCGAGCACAACCGGTTCAGTGTCTCGCGCAGCGTCGAGACGCTGGTGCCATAAGCGACGCTCATCTTCTCCAGCTTCAGCTTCTGGCCGGGCTCGAGATTGCCGAAAATCACGTCGTTGCGGATACGCCGATAGGCGCTGTCGCCGACGGTCTCTCCGGCGCGGTCCGCAATGGGGGTATCCAGCATAAAAGGTCCTGGTGACGAGGAATGGTCGCGCTGCGCCACCATACATCACCCCGCGCCTCAGACACAAATCATCATAGATAATGTAAAATATCGGTTGATTTTTGTTTTGTCGTAGATGACGGTGACGCCAAGAAGTAAAAATACCATCCAAGGGAGCTTCAACATGTCCGTACACCCGAAGTCCGCCGTCTGGCTTGCCGCTATCGCCGCCACCCTCGCCATCGCAGGCGGCCCTGCGTCCGCGCAGGTGCAGGAGCGCACGATCCGCTGGGGTCATCTCAACAACACCGATCATCCCGTCAGCAAGGGCGTGCAGAAGTTCACCGAACTCGTCGCGGCCAAGAGCGGTGGCAAGATGAAGGTGCGCGAATATCCCGCCAACCAGCTTGGCTCGGAGATGCAGCAGCAATCCGCACTGCGCGCCGGCACGCAGGAGATGCAGTCGCCGGCCACGACCTCGCTGGTCGGCATCGTCAAGGATTACGGGCTGATCGATTTCCCGTTCATCGTCTCGACGCCGAAGCAGGCCGACGCGCTGCTCGACGGCCCGCTCGGCTCGGCCCTGCTTGCCAAGCTGCCGGAGAAGGGTCTGATCGGTCTCGGCTATTGGGATCTCGGCTTCCGCAACGTCACCAACAGCCGCCGCCCGATCACCAAGGGCGAAGACCTCGACGGCATCAAGATCCGCGTGATCCCAAACCCGGTCTATCTCGAGACCTTCAAGGCGTTCAACGCCAATCCCGTGCCGATGAGCTTCTCCGAGCTCTACACCGCGCTGGAAACACGCACGGTGGACGGCCAGGAAAATCCGTTCTCGGTGATCCTGTCGAACAAGTTCTATGAGGTGCAGAAATATCTCAGCGTCACCAACCACACCTATTCGACCAACATCATCCTGGTCAGCAAGGTGTTCTGGGACAAGCTCTCCAAGGACGAGCAAAAGATCCTGCAGGATGCTGCCAACGAGGCCCGCGACTATCAGCGCAAGGTCAGCCGCGATGCCGCAGCGGCTTCCATCGGCGAGCTGAAGGCCAAGGGCATGGAGGTCAACGAGATCGCTCCGGCCGAGCTTGCGAAGATGCGCGACAAGACCAAGCCGATCGCGGCAAAATTCTCCGCCGACTACGATCAGGAGATCGTCAAGCTATTCAATAGTGAACTTGAGCGCGTTCACAAGGACTGAGTGAGCCGCGCATCACCAACCGTCACTACGCGGCGACCCCACGCTCACTGCGAAAGCATCCATGCCCGCTTCATCAACTACTGCGACAAGCAGGATCGTCGAAGCCTATTACCGGTCGATCAAGATCGTCATGGCGGTGTTGCTCGCCGCCATGGTCGTCCTCGTCTTCGGCAATGTCGTGCTGCGTTACGTCTTCAACTCCGGCATCGCCATTTCGGAAGAGCTGTCGCGCTGGTTGTTCGTCTGGATGGTGTTTCTTGGCGCCATCGTCGGCCTCCGCGAACACGCCCATCTCGGCGTCGACAGTTTCGTGAAGCTGCTGTCACCCACGGGCCGCAAGATCTGCTACGCGCTCAGTCACATGCTGATGCTCTACGCCTCTGTATTGCTCACCGAAGGCTCGTGGAAACAGACGGTGCTGAACTGGGACACGACAGCGCCCGCCTCCGGTCTCTCCGTCGGCCTGTTCTACGCCGCAGGTCTCGTCTTCGGCGTCGCCTCAATCCCGATCCTGCTGCATGACCTCTATCGCCTGCTCACCGGCCAACTCGCCACATCGGCGCTGATCGCCATCAGTGAATCCGAGGAGCATGTCCCTGCGGCGCCCGCCCCTGCCAACGGGAACGACCGCCGATGACCATCAGCATCTTCACCTTCTCGCTGCTCGGCGCGATGGCCATCGGCATGCCGATCGCGTTCGCCCTGATCATCTGCGGCGTCGCGCTGATGACCTATCTGGATATATTCGACTCCCAGATCATCGCGCAGAACGTCATCAATGGCGTCGATTCCTTCCCGCTGATGGCGGTGCCGTTCTTCATCCTGGCCGGCGAGATCATGAACACCGGTGGCCTCGCCCGCCGCATCCTGAACTTCGCCATCGCCCTTGTCGGCCATCTGCGCGGCGGCCTCGGCTATGTCGCGATCCTGACCTCCTGCATCCTGGCATCGCTGTCCGGGTCGGCCGTCGCCGACGCCGCCGCGCTCGGCGCATTGCTGGTCCCCATGATGGTTGCGGCCGGGCATAACCGCGCCTCCGCAGCCGGCCTCGTCGCCGCCGGCGGCATCATCGCGCCGGTGATCCCGCCTTCGATCGGATTCGTGATCTTCGGCGTTGCCGCCGGCGTTTCCATCTCAAAACTGTTTCTCGCCGGCGTGGTGCCGGGCCTGATGCTCGGTGGCAGCCTGTGCCTTGCTTGGTGGTGGGTTGCACGTAATGAGAACTCGGTGAGTCCGCCGCGCCAGAGCCTGGCGCAGATATTTCGCGCGCTGATCGACGGCTTCTGGGCCTTGATGCTGCCGATGATCATCATCGTCGGCCTCCGCTTCGGCATCTTCACGCCGACCGAGGCGGCCGTCGTTGTTGCGGTCTACTCCTTCATCGTGGCAACGTTCGTCTATCGCGAGCTGACGCTGGCGCAGCTGATGAACATCCTGATCAGTTCAGCCCAGATCACCGCCGTGGTGATGTTCCTGGTCGCGGCGGCGCTCGTGTCATCGTGGCTGATCACGGTGGCCGAAATTTCCGGCCAGATCGTCGAACTGGCCCGCCCCTTCATGGGCAACCAGACACTGCTGATGATCGTGTTGATGATCATCGTCGTCATCGTCGGCACCGCGCTCGACATGACGCCGACCATCCTGATCCTGACGCCCGTGCTGATGCCGATCGTTCGCGAGGCCGGCATCGACCCGGTCTATTTCGGGGTGCTGTTCATCATCAACAACGCGATCGGACTGATCACGCCGCCCGTCGGCGTGGTGCTCAACGTGGTGTGCGGCGTGGCGAAGGTGAGCATGGACGAGATCATGCGCGGCGTCTGGCCATTCATGATCGCGCAACTGGTAGTGCTGGCCTTGCTGACGCTGTTTCCGTCGCTCGTGCTGGTGCCGGCAAAATGGCTTGGTGGCTAGCGGTTGGTGCTAGCAGAAGGAAGCAAGACAATGAGACGCGTGATGATCCTCAACGGTCCCAACCTCAACCTGCTCGGCGTGCGGGAGCCGCATATCTACGGAACCACCACGCTCGACCAGATCAAGGCCAGCTGCGAGGAGCAGGCAGTCAAACTCAAATTGACGCTGGCGTTCCACCAGTCGAACCACGAGGGCATTCTGGTCGACCTCATCCAGTCGGCCCGTCAGGATGCCGACGCCATCATCATCAATCCCGCGGGCTATTCGTTCACCTCGATCGCCATGCTCGACGCGATGAAAGCGTTCGAGGGACCGATCGTGGAGCTGCACATTTCGAACATCCACGCGCGCGACAAGTATCATCGCCATTCGTTGCTCTCGCAAGCTGCCACTGCTGTGATCTGCGGTCTCGGACCGTACGGCTATGTCGCAGCAATGCTGGCGGTCGCGCAGATGCCTACGCGTTGATCGCGCCGGGCCGATGCGGCCTTCATTCGCGGATCAACATGCTCTGGGGCTTGGTGAGTACGTCGGGGTGGAGAATGGCGGCAAGGGTCGCTGCAGGTAGCAAACCTTTTTCCAGCACGAGATCGTAGACGCTGCGGCCGGTCGCATGGGCCTCGACCGCGACGGCGGTCGCATTGGCGTAGCCGATATAGGGATTGAGCGCAGTAACGAGGCCGATCGAATTCTCGACATAGGCACGGAGACGTTCGCGGTTCGCGGTGATACCCGCGACACAACGCTTTTCCAGCGTCAGGCAAGCCTCCCGCATATGGCTGACGCTCTTGAACAGGCTGTGCGCGATGATCGGCTCGAACGCGTTGAGCTGAAGCTGGCCAGCCTCGGCGGCGAACGTCACCGTGAGATCATTGCCGATCACCTCGAACGCAACCTGATTCACGACCTCGGGAATAACCGGGTTTACCTTACCCGGCATGATCGAGGAACCTGCCTGTACCGCCGGCAGATTGATCTCGTTGAAACCGGCGCGCGGGCCGCTCGACAGCAGCCGGAGGTCATTGCAGATCTTGGAAATCTTAACGGCCACCCGCTTGAGCACGCCGGACAACTGCACGAACGCACCGCAATCCTGCGTGGCTTCGATCAGGTTTACGGCGGTGACCAGCGGCATGCCCGTGATGGCGACGAGATGCAGGCAGACCAGACGCGCGTAGTCCGGATGGGACGTGATCCCGGTGCCGATGGCTGTCGCACCCATGTTGATCTCGCAAATCAGCAGTGCTGCCTCGCGCAACCGGTCCTCGTCCTCGCCGATCATGACGCCGTAAGTGCTGAACTCCTGACCGAGCGTCATGGGCACCGCATCCTGCAACTGGGTGCGGCCCATTTTCAGGACATCCTTGAACTCTTCGGCCTTGCGTTCGAAACCCTGGCGCAACACGGCCATCGCATCGATCAGGTGAAACACGCCGTGATAGGTCGCGATCTTCAACGCCGTGGGATACACGTCGTTGGTGCTCTGGCTCATATTGACCTGTTCGTTCGGGTGCAGGTATCCGTAGTCGCCCTTGCCATGACCGAGAATTTCCAGCGCACGATTGGCGATCACCTCGTTCGCATTCATGTTGGTGGAGGTCCCGGCGCCGCCCTGGATGACGTCCACCACGAACTGGTCATGCAGGCGACCGGCGCGAATTTCCTCGCAGGCAGCGATGATCGCATCGCCGCGTAACTTGTCGAGCAGCCCCAGCTCCATATTCGACAGTGCCGCCGCCTGCTTGATCGCGGCGAGCGCGCTGATGAGTTCGGGATAGATGGAAATCGGAATCCCGGTGATCGGAAAATTTTCAACGGCCCTCAGCGTATGAACGCCGTAATAGGCGTCGGCCGGAACATCGCGGTTGCCCAACAGGTCGTGCTCACTGCGCGTGTCGTTGGTCATGTCGGATTTTCCTGAGTTGTCGCCTGTGAACAGACGATTGATCTCGTCAGCCGTCCCCGTCCCCGATCATGCCCAGTAAGCTTTCGAAACCTAACATCTCGAACTCACATGTTACGGCTATATCGTATCCGCCCCAGCCCAGTCGATCGAGTACAATCCGGCGCCGCCCTATAAAGCGGGCTCATCCAGGGCGGCACGCCGGACGTGCTTGCCGGTCTCACTGCAAGAGCTGGCGGCTGGAAACAATGCGAGGCCGCGCGCGCCGCAGAGCGGCCCGCACAACCGGTCGTCCAGAACGGGTGAGTTGTTACGAGCCCGGCGTCCAGGCCTGGTAGTCGCCAGTCGCCTTGGGACGCCGGCCACTGGCCAGAGTCGAACCAGACGGACGATAGGCTGCGGGCGTGCCGGTCAGGTTCGGCTGATGCGGCTTCTGCCATTCGCGCGGCGTATAATTCTCTTCGGTCGGCGGCACGTCCACGGTGTGGTGGATCCAGCCATGCCAGTCCGGCGGGATCTTGGTGGCTTCGGCATAGCCGTTATAAATCACCCAGCGGCGCTCGAAGCCCAGCGTCGGGTCGATCTTGCCGCCCTTGGTACGGTAATATCTGTTGCCCTGCTCGTCGGTGCCGACCAGTTCGCCGAATCGCGACGTCCACAGGTTCGTCCCGAAGGTCGTCCCGCTCCACCACGTGAAGAATTTCAGCAGAAACTGTTTCATATTTTGAACCGTTCGAAGGTTTTCGTCGGCTGTTGATGCCATCCGGGCCGCCAAATGTCCAGTTGCCGCCGCGACCGATCGCCGCCTGCAACTGATCGTGACAAGCCTCGTATGGGCCTCCCCCGAACCCTATCTCCAAAGTACCGGCGGTCGCAGAAACGGCGCAATCCATTCATGCCGCATACAGTTCCGGACCATCATTCTGCCGTTGCGCAATAACCGCGTGGCGGCAGGGAACGGCAGTCCCTTCAGGGGGTTGAACATGCATCCCAGACAGGAGCAAACGATGACGAATTTGAAAATCTTGAGTGTCGCAGCAGCCGTCGCTGTGGCCATCCCCGCCTTCGCGTTGACCCCCAGCTACGCGCAAAACACCAAGGTCGTGGGCGTCGGCCCCGGCGGTGCGCGCACGATCGGCACGTTCTCTGGCGGCGGTCAGCGCTTTGGTGGCGGAGGTGGCGGCTGGCATGGCGGCCAGCGCCCTGGCGGCGGTGGCTGGAATCACGGCGGCGGCTGGCGCGGTGGTGGCTGGCGTGGCGGCGGTTACGGCCCGGGCTTCGCAGCCGGCGCCATTATTGGCAGCGGTCTAGCCGCCAGCAGCTATTACGGGAATTCCTACGGCTATTATGGCGGCAGCCCGTATTACGGCAGCAGCTATTATGACGACGCGCCGGACGTGGTCGAAGTCGCTCCCGACACCGGCGGCGGCGACGTTGACTACTGCATCCGCACCTACAAGTCGTACAATGTCCGCACGGGCACCTATCTCGGTTATGACGGCCTGCGTCACGCCTGCCCGTAACACGACGATCTAAGCGTTACGCAAAAGACGGTGCCTCGCGGCATCGTCTTTTGTCGTTTCTGGTTTGCGCCTGCTGTCTCAAGGTCTAAGAACGTGGGTGCAGCGTACGGGGGACATTCAGGGAACTCGCGCGCAGTGTTGGTAGACATGTGGACCTATCTACCGGTTCGATGGGTCGACGTCGGGTGTGGGCAGGTTCAGTGGACGCGTCAGACAAGCCGAAGATCGCCAGGCTCCATCCCAATGAAGCCGAACGCCTCAAGGCGCTGCGCTCCTACGGCATTCTCGACACCGCCATTGAGCCGTCCTTCGACGACATCACCAAGATCGCCAGCTATGTCTGCCAGACGCCGATCTCGATCATCAGTCTGGTCGATGACGGCCGGCAGTGGTTCAAGTCGGAGATCGGTCTCGGCGTGCGGCAGACGCCGATGGATCAGTCGATCTGCGCTCATGCGATCCTCGAACACAGTTTTCTCGAAGTCGAGGACGTCACCAAGGATCCAAGATTCGACTGCAATCCGCTGGTGACCGGCGAGCCCCATTTGCGCTTCTATGCCGGCGCACTGCTGCGCACACCGGACGGCCTGCCGCTCGGCACCGTCTGCGTGCTCGATGATAAGCCGCGCGTGCTGTCGACCGAACAGCGCGAGGTGCTGGCGGCCCTCGCCCGCCAGGTCATGGCGCAGATGGAATTCCGCCGGGCGCTGCATCTGTCGGATCGGCTTCAGCGCAATATCAGTCGCCTGATGGCGGTGGCAGGCCACGACCTGAAGCAGCCATTGCAGGTCATGATCATGGCGATCGACCGCATCCGCAACAAGCTGACCGACGAGAAGGATCGTGAGCGGCTCGGCTATGCCATCGATGCCGGCATGCGGATGGCGGAAGAGCTCGACCGTCTCGCCGAGACATCTGTGCTGGATGCCGGCTTTGGGATTCCGAACCTGCGATCGTTCCCGATCTCTGACGTGTTCGAGTCGATCAGCGCCAACTGGCGCCTGCATGCCGAAGCCAAGGGCCTCGACCTCGTCATTGTGCCGAGCAAGGCGCAGGTTGTCAGCGATCCCGGCATGCTGCGCGCGATTCTTGGCAATCTCGTCGGCAATGCCATCAAATACACCGAACGCGGTCGCGTGCTGGTCGGCTGTCGCAAGCACGCCAACGCGGTGACCATCGAGGTGCTGGACTCCGGCACGGGCATTCCCGCCGAACAGCTCACCGCGATCTTCGATGCCTTCCACCAGATCAATCCGGCCAGCGAGGGCCTTGGCCTCGGACTATCGATCGTTCGGCGCACGGCCGAAGCGCTCGGCCATGTGATCGAGGTGAAGTCTGACCTCACCCACGGTTCGCATTTCACTGTGAAAGTGCCGTTGGCGGCGAAACCGGCCTAGCGACTACTCGCCCGCGTTAGGTGCCTGACGCGGGGGCGATGCGGCGGGCGCAAAGCCCCATTCGTGATTGCCACGCAGGAACGCGATCCAGCCCCAGGCCGCGCCGGCGTGACGCAGCAACTGAAAACTGAACGGTTCGAGGATCGCCGCGAATACCGCTGCGACAAAACGCGTCCGCGTGCGGCCGCCTGTCAGGCGCCGATAGAGATGCACGGTCCAGAGATAGACCAGGAAATCCGCGACGATCTTCGCGGTGATCAGACCGAATACTGGCACGGCGATGGCGGTCTTGCCGGTGACGAGCAAAGCCAGCAGCAACGCGAAGGCCGTGAGACCGTAGATCGGCTGCAGCGTATCCAGCGCCTTGATCGGCAGCATCCGCAGGCCGAGCCGGCCGTAACGCGCATTGCCGGTCATGTCGCGATTCCAGTATTGCGTCTGCAGGAAGCCCGCGAACCAGCGCCGACGCTGCCGCAGGAACGTCATGACGTGAGACGGCGCTTCCGTGCGCGCCAGCGACGTGCCGATCATGCGAAGCTGCCAGTCGAGGCCGTGATCGACGGCATAGCGATGCATGCGGTGGGTCAGCTCATAGTCCTCGACAAGACACTCCGGATCGAAGCCACCGACGGCCACCAGCGCCTCCCTGCGGAAGCCAGCAAAGGCGCCGGAGATCAGCAGCAGACTGTTGCCGCGCATCCAGGCGAAGCGCGAGATGATGTTGCGGATATATTCGTAGGTCTGGAACCACTGCATCACGCGGCCGCTGGCGCTGTCGTCGCAGACCGGCACGAGAATGCCGCCGGCCGCGACCAGCGCGGGATCTGCAGCAAAGGCCGCGCGCATTTCGGCGATGGCATCGTCAGCCAGAAACGTATCGGCATCCAGCGTGATGACGATGTCGGTATCGGCCTTGAGGATCGCCGTGTTCAGCGCCCGCGCCTTGCCCTGATGCGGCAGGCGCAGCCATTGCAGTCTCGATCTGCTAAACTGGCCGATGCTGCTCTGGCCGACCGCCGGAATGGCGAGACCGTAGCGGTCACGGAGGAGCGTATCAGTTGCATCGCGCGAGCCGTCATCCGCGATCAGGATCAGATCCGGCGCATCGGACTGGCGTGCGATGGCGGCCAGCGCCTCCGGCAGATTAAGTGCTTCGTTATGCGCGGCTATCAGGATGCCCACCGATGGACGCGATTGCGCAGCAACCGCTCCAGATGGACCACGCGCGGACACTGCCAGCGGCAGCGTCTGCCACACCACATAGAGCATCAGCACCGTGTCATAGGCGATATAGACCATGCCCGCTGACCACGCCCAGATACTGTTCAAAAAGAACGCGCGGCCGAACAGCAGCGCCCATAGCGCGATTACGGCGAGATAGATCATCAGGCTGATGAACGGCATCCGGCGCGGTGTGATACGCGGCGATGCGGCGGCGAAGGCCGCCTGAAGGGATATTGTCATGCCGTCAATTCAATCGCGCGTTCGAGCAAACCGATCCTGCGAGAGCTACGCGTGAATCGTGATCGAGTTGCGGAGCCGCGATCAAATAGCGCGTGACTGCGGTCACGACGAACACACAAAGTCGTCATGCCTCAAAAGACAAATCCTGTTTAAACTTATTCCATGCACGCACAGAAAATGCCGATTCAACGTTACAGCCGCATCGCCATGATCCTGCATTGGCTGATTGCCGTTCTGATCACACTCAATGTCGCGCTGATCTGGAGCGTGAACCTCATTCCTGAGGACAACATCCGGTTCGTCATCGATGCGCACAAGTCATTCGGCATCACCGTGCTCGGCCTCGTGCTGATGCGCCTGTTGTGGCGCGCGGCCAACAAGCCGCCTGATCTGCCCGAGACCTATCCGCCCGCCGAGAAGGCCGCCGCACATGGTGCGCATCTCGCGCTCTATGTGCTGATGATCGGACTGCCGCTGTCCGGCTGGATGCACGATTCCGCGTGGAAGGCGGCCGGCGAGATTCCAATGTACCTGTTCGGCCTGTTCCAGTGGCCGCGGATCGGCTGGATCATGAGTGTCGAGCCAGCCCTCAAGGAACGCCTGCACGACATCTTCGGCGGCATTCATGTCTGGCTGTCCTATGCACTTTACGCGCTGGTCAGCCTGCACATCGCCGCCGCGCTGAAGCATCAGTTCTGGGACGGCCATCCCGAACTGCAGCGGATGTGGCCCGGTGGCGACGCGCCCGCGCCTAGCCCCTTGTCGCCAGCGCAACGCCCGCCAGCGTAAATACCAGGGCCGCGATCTGCATGGCGCCGAGCGGTTCCCGCAGGGCGATGGCCGAGCTGACCACGCCGATCACGGGCACCGCCATGGTCCCGATTGCGGCCACCGAGGCCGGCAACTGCTTGAGCGCCGCGAACCAGCAGACATAAGCGATGCAGAACCCCACCAATACGACATAGGCGAGCAGCCCCCAGCCCAGCGGCGTCTGTGCTGCAAAATGCGGGCTTTCGAAGATCAGACCCAGCAACAGCACCGGCACACAACCGATCCCGATCTGCCAGGCGGATGACGTCACCAGTGGCAGCGTGAGCCCGAACTTCTTGGCCAGCACCGTGCCGAGCGCAAAGCCGAACCCGCCCAGCAGCGCCAGAGCGATTCCCGGGAGCTTCTCCGCGCTCGCGGCCAGACCACCGCCCCCCCATCAACGCGGCGATGCCGGCAAAGGCCATCAGCATGGCCACGATCCGCTGCATCGACAGGCGCTCGCCGAGGATCAGCCAGGCCAGTCCGGCAGCCCAGACCGGCATGGTGAACGCAATCACCGCGGCCTCGCCGGCCGGTAGCCACAGCAGCGACAAGCCGACGAAAGCCATCCAGCCGAACACGTTCAGGCCCGCCAGCACGACCAGATGCAACCATTGATGATGCGGTACGCGAAGACTTTCGCCGCGCCAGACGGCGATCCCGGCCAGCAGCAATGCCCCGACGATGCCGGTGCTGCCGCGCGCCGACAGCGGTGGCCATTCCGACAGCAGCGCTTTCGACACCGGCCAGTTCAGACCCCAGGCGATCGACGCGATGGCGAGCAACACGAGACCGAAGGGAGCGATTCGCGCGCGCGAAACGGGGGGACTGGGCATTGTCATGGAGGGAACCGGCTGAGGAATCGGCGGGACCATGCGCGCAGTTGAAGGGTCTGACCACTGCCGGTGGAGGGAACCTGCCCGGCAACCACCGCTGCGCCTGAGTCCCCCCAAACGCAATCCCTGGATGACAAAATAAAGTTGGGCTGTGAACAGTGGGCGCAGCTCCGATTCCGGACAGTTTTAGAAATATTTTTGACTTCCGAATCCATGAGGACTCACTGATACTTGACCTCAATCGAGGCGCGCTCTGCCCCCTTGGTTATCCACCCTTTCCACCATATTTAGTATTTGATTCAGGAACCCCGACTACTCCTTGACGGGTGAGATCGGTTTGGCCTAGTTTTCGAACTGTTCGGCGCGGGTCGTTTTTTGTCCCGTCGGACGCTCCCAAACGGGTTCCAGATTGACCGCTCCGTCCTCCAGTCGAGGCTACGGGATCGGGGATTTGCGTCCTGGAATCCGGGCCGGAAAGTCGGCGTTTGGAGCACTAAAAAACGGGCCGGAAACCGGCTCAAACAGCGTGGTGAGGCGTTAGGATCAGGTCGACCCGCAACAGCGAGGAAGCCCGATCCAAGGAAGCATGACCCCGGCAGTCCCGGGTGGCCGAGATGACGGCCAGCACATGCTCCACAGAGAAAACAGGACCGGTTCACCCGGCCAAGCTGCGGCGAATTTGGGGCAACCCAGACGTCGCTAACAGAAATCGCCGATGCCGCCAGATGGGGTGTCGGGCTTAAGACGGGGCACGACCACGATGCAGATTCAACGCCGCTACACCACCGAAGGACTGTCGCCCTATGCCGGGATCGACTTCCGCCACACCACGTCCGAGATCCGCAATCCGGATGGCTCCGTGGTGTTCAAGCTTGAAGGCGTTGAAGTGCCCGACTCGTGGTCGCAGGTCGCCTCCGACGTGCTGGCCCAGAAGTATTTCCGCAAGGCCGGCGTCGCCGCCAAATTGAAGAAGGTCGAGGAAGAGACCGTGCCGTCGTGGCTGTGGCGCTCGGTGCCGGACACCGAGGCCCTCGCCGCTTTGCCCGAGAAAGAGCGCTTCGTCTCTGAGCTCTCGTCCAAGCAGGTATTCGATCGCCTCGCCGGCTGCTGGACCTATTGGGGCTGGAAGGGCGGCTACTTCACCAGTGAAGCCGACGCCCACGCCTTCCATGACGAGCTGCGCTTCATGCTCGCCAAGCA
This sequence comes from Tardiphaga sp. 42S5, assembly GCF_034044155.1. NCBI lineage: Bacteria > Pseudomonadati > Pseudomonadota > Alphaproteobacteria > Hyphomicrobiales > Nitrobacteraceae > Tardiphaga > Tardiphaga sp. 42S5. The sequence goes on from NZ_CP139027.1 coordinate 4,271,163, forward strand.
GATGGTCGCGCCGAATTCGCCGCAGTGGTTCAACACCGGCCTGCACTGGGCCTACGGCGTCGATGGTCCCGGCCAGGGCCACTATTATGTGGACTGGAAGACCGGCAAGCTGACCAAGTCGAAGTCGGCTTACGAACATCCGCAGCCGCATGCCTGCTTCATCCAGGGCGTCGAGGACGATCTGGTCAATGAAGGCGGCATCATGGACCTGTGGGTGCGTGAAGCCCGTTTGTTCAAATATGGCTCGGGCACCGGCTCGAATTTCTCGAAGCTGCGCGGCGAAGGCGAGAAGCTGTCGGGCGGCGGCCGCTCAAGCGGCCTGATGTCGTTCCTGAAGATCGGCGACCGTGCTGCCGGCGCCATCAAGTCGGGCGGCACCACGCGCCGCGCGGCCAAGATGGTGGTGGTCGATGCTGACCATCCGGATATCGAGACCTACATCGACTGGAAGGTGAAGGAAGAGCAGAAGGTCGCGGCCTTGGTCACTGGTTCGAAGATGAACCAGAAGCACCTCAAGGCCATCCTGAAGGCCTGCGTGAATTGCGAAGGCTCCGGCGACGACTGCTTCGATCCCGAGAAGAACCCGGCTTTGCGCCGCGAGATCAAGCTCGCGCGCCGCTCGCTGGTCAATGACAACGTCATCAAGCGCGTCATCCAGTATGCCAAGCAGGGCTACAAGGACATCGACTTCCCGATCTACGACACCGATTGGGATTCCGAAGCCTACCTCACCGTTGCCGGCCAGAACTCCAACAACTCCGTCTCGCTGAAGGACGATTTCCTGCGCGCCGTCGAGACCGATGGCACCTGGGACCTGATCGCCCGCAAGGACGGCAAGGTCATGAAGACCATCAAGGCCCGCGATCTCTGGGAGAAGATCGGCTACGCCGCCTGGGCGTCGGCCGACCCCGGCCTGCACTTCAACACCACCATGAACGACTGGCACACCTGCAAGTCGTCGGGCGATATCCGCGCGTCCAATCCATGCTCGGAATACATGTTCCTGGACGACACGGCGTGCAACCTCGCCTCGGCCAACCTGCTGACCTTCTACGACACCGCCTCGGCCACCTTCGACATCCACGCCTACGAGCATCTCTGCCGTCTGTGGACCATGGTGCTCGAAATCTCGGTGATGATGGCGCAGTTCCCGTCGAAGCCGATCGCCGAACTCTCCTACGAGTTCCGCACCCTCGGCCTCGGCTATGCGAACATCGGCGGCCTGCTGATGACAATGGGTCTGTCCTATGACTCCAAGGAAGGCCGCGCGCTGTGCGGCGCCCTCACCGCTGTCATGACCGGCGTCAGCTACGCCACCTCGGCCGAGATGGCCAAGGAGCTCGGCCCGTTCCCCGGCTACAAGAAGAACGCAGCCCACATGCTGCGCGTCATCCGCAACCATCGCCGTGCGGCGCATGGCGAAACCCGCGGCTATGAAGGCCTGGCCGTGGCGCCTGTGGCGCTCGACCATGCCTCCTGCCCACAGGCCGACATCGTCACCCGCGCCAAGATCGCCTGGGATCTCGCCCTCGAACTCGGCGAACTCCATGGCTATCGCAACGCCCAGACCACCGTGGTTGCCCCGACCGGCACCATCGGCCTGGTCATGGATTGCGACACCACCGGCATCGAGCCTGACTTCGCGCTGGTGAAATTCAAGAAGCTCGCCGGTGGCGGCTACTGGAAGATCATCAACCGCGCCGTCCCCGCAGCCCTCCGCGTGCTTGGCTATCGCGAAAGCGAGATCGCCGAGATCGAGGCCTATGCCGTCGGTCACGGTTCGCTGTCCAACGCGCCGGGCATCAATGCCTCGACGCTGAAGGCCAAGGGCTTCACCGATGAGGCGCTGAAGAAGGTCGAGGCTGCCCTGCCGACCGCCTTCGACATCAAGTTCGCCTTCAACAAGTGGACTTTTGGCGAGGACTTCCTGCGCGACGTCCTCAAGATCGAAGCCGAAGCCATTGCGGCTCCGGGCTTCGACCTGCTCGCCGCGCTCGGCTTCACCAAGCGCGAGATCGAAGCCGCCAACGTGCACATCTGCGGCGCGATGACGGTGGAAGGTGCCCCGCACCTGAAGGCCGAGCACTACAGCGTGTTCGATTGCGCCAATCCCTGCGGCAAGATCGGCAAGCGCTATCTCTCGGTGGAAAGCCACATCCGCATGATGGCGGCATCGCAGCCCTTCATCTCGGGTGCGATCTCCAAGACCATCAACATGCCGAACGACGCCACGGTGGAGGACTGCAAGTCCGCTTACCTCCTCTCGTGGAAGCTCGCGCTGAAGGCCAACGCGCTGTATCGCGACGGCTCCAAGCTCTCGCAGCCGCTCAACTCGCAGCTCATCAGCGATGATGACGAGGATGAGGATGCGCTGGAGAACCTGATGGAGAAGCCGATGGCGGCCCGCACCGCCGCGATCTCCGAGAAGGTGGTCGAGCGTCTGGTCGAGCGTATCGTGGTCATGCGCGACCGCGAGAAGATGCCGGATCGCCGCAAGGGCTACACCCAGAAGGCCGTCGTCGGCGGTCACAAAGTGTACTTGCGCACCGGCGAATATGACGACGGCCGGCTCGGCGAGATCTTCATCGACATGCACAAGGAAGGCGCGGCGCTGCGCTCCTTCATCAACAACTTCGCCATCGCCGTCTCGCTGGGTCTCCAGTATGGCGTGCCGCTGGAGGAATATGTCGACGCCTTCACCTTCACCCGCTTCGAACCCGCGGGCCCGGTGCAGGGCAACGACAGCATCAAGTTCGCGACCTCGATCCTCGACTATGTGTTCCGCGAACTCGCGGTCTCCTACATGTCGCGCTTCGATCTCGGCCATGTCGACGTCTCCGAGTCGGGCTTCGATGCGCTCGGCAAGGGCGAGGACGAAGGCAAGGCGCCGGCCGACCAGAACAAGTATGTCTCCAAGGGCCTGACCCGCTCGCGCACCGACAACCTCGTCGTCATGCGCGCGCCGGCCCCGGCTGAGAACACCGACGCCCGCGCTTCGGGCAACGTCACCTCGCTGAACGCGTCGGGCGCCACCGCCCGTCACGGAAGCGGAGATGCCGCGGTGGCCCTCAAGACCGCCGAGCCCGAGCACGCGCTCTCGCCGACCGAAAAGCTGGAGGCACAAGCCTGGAGCAAAGCCGGCAGCGCCGCTGCCGCCGCGCCCAGCAAGGCCGAACGCCGCGCCGAAGCGAAAGCCAAGGGCTACGAAGGCGACATGTGCGGCGAGTGCTCGAACTTCACGCTGGTGCGGAATGGCACGTGCATGAAGTGCGATACGTGCGGCAGCACAACGGGGTGTAGCTGAGTTCAGACGACGTCATGGCCGGGCTTGACCCGGCCATCCACGAAAAGGCTCCCACTTGGGAGCCTTTTACGTTCACACAGCTATCAGAGGTTTGCTACGCTTGAGCAGCCAGCGCGAGGCGAAGGTTGCGCTTGGTGAGCATCGGCCTGCCATTCTTTGAAAAGCCTTCATTGACCACTTTCGCATAAGCAGCGTCGTGAACGACGTCGCCTGCCTCCTGAATAAGAACGAATGAAATATATGGGCCGTTATTGTCGTGGATCATCAAACGATGGATGTTTTGCCACCCTTCACTCTTTAAATTTCCGACGAGAGCGCGACGAACTGCATTCGTCAGAATGTCCACAAACTCGAGTCCATACTGCACATCTGAGCAGAACTGGATGTCCTTAAGAAGAAGCCTTAGCGAAGTACCCTGTCCGCTCTCATCCACCGCGTTGAATTTGCTGTAAAATGAATAATCCGCATGGAAGCCTTCTGGAAGTATCCCCGCCGGCCTTCTCTTTGACATGCTCGCGAGCGCGCCCTGTGCGTAGTGAGCCCACCATTCTTCCCACTTTGTGACCTTAGCCGGCTCCTTGCCGTCGATGATCCACGAGAAAGAGCTAAGCTCATAGGGCTTGCGCTGCGCGAAGAATGTCGTCGCCCGACTGATAACATGATGCAAGACATCAAAGGTCGCCAAGGCCTGAAGGAATAAGTTAACAGGTTGCTTTAAGATGTACTCACTAGCCGCTTGAACCTCGAGCTGTACGTCTTCTCTAAAGTTTTTCACCTTTGCCAACATCTGCTCGCCCAACTTCTTTTGGTACCCAAGAACGGCGTCTTCTTGGTGCAGTCCGAAATCGAGGGCCGTTATCTCAAAAAGCGCTTCATTGCGGACCAACAACATAACTACTTTGTCCACCTGCTTCTCAGTTAGGAGTCTCCCCTTCACCTCTCCTTTATCTTGCGGAAGACTCGCCCTCAACTTCGCGTATTTCTTCGCGAGGTTGTCCATCATCACGTCTGGGATGACGAGCGCTCCGACAACGCTGATTGACCCGGCTTGGAAGTTGCTAAATGAACCGCTCTCGTCAATGAAAACGCGCACCTAATTGTCCCCAAATTCTAAATTCCATATAGATATGCAGGATGGGTTGAAATCTTTGCGAAGCCCATCATGGCAATGCTCGACCATGATGGATCTTCAAGGCACCCAAAACAGTTGGCGAACTCACTCAAATACAAACGTGGACGAGGGTACGATTTTTGCTCGATCGAAAAGATCAGCCTTCTCTTGGAGAGGCACTTGCTCATAGAACGCCGGAATTCTCTCGTTCACACGGTCAAGAAATTCTCCGGCGATTCCCTCTTTCTTCTGTTTGAGCTCAATCAGCTCCGCGTCATTTAGAAATATCTGAACAACGCCGACCTTGTATCTCTCCGCGTAGTAGTCAATTGCTTTTGGCAGAGCACGACCCGCGTCGCCAATACGATACACAAACCACGATCTGTTGCTGAATCGCTTATGAGAAATTGCCTCGAAGATATACTGCTCCCATCCTGTTTCGGAGAGCTTGACCTCACAAGAGGCTACTTCAATCTCGATCGAACCGAAAAGATCAACTTTCTTCACCCCGACAATATCCGGATTCCCCCATTTTCCACCGCCCTTCAGTGTGGAGACATCTTTGGAAGTGAACCCTTTCGTTTGGAGCCAAGAGCTTACAAGCGGATAAAGATCTCGCTCGCTGAATGAGACCTTTTGCGCGTTCTGAACATCCTGGATTTCAGCTTTTTCAACTGGTTTCTCTGGCGCGGGCGCTTCTTCTTGGACCCAGTATCCACCCCAAGCACCTCCACTGAAAATTGCGGAGCTCTCATCTTTATTCGCAGCATGACTGATGTAATTAAAAATGGAGGATCGAGCCAAGACAACATCAAGATTTTGAGCTTTGATCTCGTTTTGGATCGCATCTACGAGGTCCCGACTCCTCATAGCCTTTCCTACCGAAGTGTGCCCGTGACTCTTCAACGTTTCTTCAGCAATTCGATTGATCGCCTGATAAGTCGGGTTTGCCATCTGATCTCCGAACGGACACTACTTTTAGTAGAATCTTGAATACCCTATTGCAGCATCCCGTCAAGCGAAGCCATCATTCACGGCGAAGCAAGCGAAGGCGAGCCAGCGTAGGGCGGATTAGCGCAACGTAATCCGCCACCGACTGTCTCTTGGCGCAATACGCTTCGCTATTGCGCCCCACTCGCTGCGTTTTCCCTAGTCCCTTGGATGTCTTGCAGTGCGCGGTCAAACCGTCGACGGCCATGGTCGAGGCATGAGGCGCTGTTGCTTCATCAGAGGTCGCGCACGGCTAGGCGCTGGTGACGCAGCGCCGCGTGATGTGGTTGATGTCCAGCGCGCCTACCTGCCGCATGATCGTGATGAACTCATCGTCCAGGATCTGCAGCACCCGGTCCACGCCGGCCTCGCCGAACGACGCCAGGCCCCACACGTAAGGCCGGACTTGCCGGCGGCCGTTTTCAGCGTGACGGTCACCGAAGCGCCCTTGACGATGTCGCCCTTCGCTTCGGCTTTCAATGCATTTCCGGAGATGACGAGCGGCAGCGTCTCGCGGTCGTTTCCGGACGTCAGCAGCACGGCGCCGGAAACGCCGCTGGCGGGGAGCGGCTTGTTGGCCTCGTTGAGGATGTTGAAGATCAGCACCTTCCCCGCAGCGATCATCTCGACATACACGCCGACGAAGATCGGCGAACCGATGGCATAAGCAAGAAAGAAAACGCCTCCGGCGAACCCCGCCTGTGTCTCCGAAAAGCCAGTGTTGGTACGCAACGCCGGCGGAACGGCAGCATAATTGGCGATGCGTGCCGCCGTAGTAGGACTCGCGCGGCGCATGGGGTCAGCGGCACACCTCTTCGTAGTCGCTCGACCAGGTCTGGATTGGCGATGAACGGGCGCCCGAAGGCCCCAGCATCGATCTTGCCGGCTGCGCGGCGCTCGATCGCGAGATCGTAGCTGTTGTTGCCGATATACAAGCGCGCTTTCGATGCCCAGTTGGCGGTTTTCGTCGCCTCATCGACCGGCTGACGAAGTCCGTTCTGGGTCAATCTTCGCGTCGTCACCGTGACGAGGAAGGCGACCTCGCGTATCGGCAAATCCTTTTCGGATTAGTGCTGCATATCGGCCAGTTCCTCCACGAGCACGCGAACATTCTCGCTGTAGTCCACCGGCACCACCACGAGGTGGAGGCCACCAGCCGCGAAGGCCTTCTCCAGTGTCGGTGCCAGACCGCCCGCCTCTGTCACGCGATGACCCTGGGCACCGTAGGACTGCGCGTAGGCAACGAAATCCGGATTGCCGAAAGTCATCCCCGCATCGGCGAAACCGTCGACGGCCTGCTTCCACCTGATCATCCCGTAGGCGTGATCCTCGATGACGAGCACGACCAGATCGAGCTTCAGACGCTGCGCGGTCTCCAGTTCCTGCGAATTCATCATAAAACCGCCGTCGCCGGCGACAACGAGCACCCGGCACTTCGGATTCAGCAACGCCGCCATCATGCCCGACGGAAGCCCCGCTCCCATCGTCGCAAGCGCATTGTCGAGCAGCAGCGTGTTGGCGACGTCCGTGCGGTAGTTACGCGCGAACCATATCTTGTACATCCCGTTGTCCAACGCGACGATGCCGTCGGGTGGCATGACCTGGCGGACGTCGTGGACGATCCGCTGCGGGGTCAGCGGAAAGCGGTCTTCGTTGGCCCGGTCGCCGATGTGGCGCAGGATGTCCGCGCGCACGCCGTCCCACTGCGTGGTCTGCTTGAGCTTCCCATCGAGCTCGGCCGCCAGCATGTCGAGACCTTTCGCAATGTCGCCGATAAGTTCAGCTTGCGGGTAGTAAACCTCCTCGACCGTCGCCGGCGTAAAGCCGATGTGGAGCACCTGATGGCGGCCACGCCCCATGATGAATGGCGGCTTTTCGATGGTGTCGTGGCCGATGGTGATGATCAGGTCGGCGCAGTCGATCGCGCGATGGACGTAGTCGCGTTCGCTCAGCGCCGCCGTGCCGACATAGTAGTCGGACGCCCCGCCGACGGCCCCCTTCCCCATCTGCGTGTTGAAGAATGGGATCTTCACCCGGCGGACGAATTCAGAGAGCGCGGGCGCGAGCATGGGCCTACTGGCACCGGCACCGAACATGAGCAACGGGCATTTCGCCGAGAGGATGAGCTCAGCCGCCTTCCGGACGGCGTCCGTCGAGGGCGCCGGGAGATCGGTCGGGTGGACCGGGACCACCGAAACGCCGGAAACCTTCTCCGCCGCGACATCTTCCGGAAGCTCCAGGTGCACGGGTCCGGGACGCTCCTCCATCGCAATCCGGAAAGCATTCCGGACGACGGTCGCAATCGAAGACGCACTTACGATCTGCTGCGACAGTTTCGTGAGCGGCTTCATGCTCGCGACGACGTCCACGATCTGGAAGTGCGCCTGTCGGCTGGCGTGGATCGCCTTTTGGCCAGTGATCAGGACCATCGGCATGCCTCCCAGGAGCCCATAGGCAGCCCCTGTCGAGAGATTCAGGGCTCCGGGCCCCAAAGTGCTGAGGGCGACACCAGGCCTCCCTGTGAGGCGCCCGTGGGTCGCTGCCATGAAGGCGGCGGGCTGCTCGTGACGCGTGACAACCAGTTCGATGGAAGACTTGCGCAAGCTCTCGACGACGTCGAGGTTCTCCTCGCCGGGGACGCCAAAGATGCGGTCGACGCCCTCGTTTTCGAGGGCCGCCACTAGCAGATCGGAGCCTTTCATTTCCCGGTCCTCGTTGTTCATCGTCAAGCTCCTCCATTTGCCCAGTACCGTATCAGACAAACAGGCCCATTTAATGAAACGTTTGGTGGAACAGACGCGCGTCACCGTTGCCGCACTTTGAGAGCGACTGAGCTTGGCTTTCGGTGACGCGGTCGCGTGAAGCGAAAAATCTACGCCTTTATGAAGGACAAAATCTCGGCATTGATGATGTCGGCGTGGGTCGTACACATGCCGTGAGGTAGCTTCTCGTAGATTTTGAGTGTGCTGTTTTTCAGAAGTTTCGCGGACAGAAGAGCGGAATCCGCGATAGGGACGATCTGATCATCGTCGCCGTGCAGGACGAGCGTTGGCACAGCGATGCTCTTCAGGTCCTCGCTGAAATCCGTCTCCGAGAAGGCCTTGATGCCGTCGTGGTGCGCTTTTGCGCTGCCCATCATGCCTTGGCGCCACCAGTTTTGAATGATCGCCTGCGACGGTTCTGCTCCAGGACGATTGTATCCGTAGAACGGACCGCCCGAGAAATCGAGGTAGAACTGCGACCTGTTGGCTGCAAGCTGGCTGCGCAGGTTATCGAACGCCTCGATGGGCAAGCCTCCGGGATTGGCAGCGGTTTTCAGCATCAACGGCGGCACTGCGCCGATGATCACGAGCTTGGCTACGCGGCCCTTACCGTGACGAGCGACGTACCGTGTCGCTTCGCCGCCGCCGGTTGAATGTCCGATGTGAATCGCATTGCGCAGATCGAGATGTTCGACCAACGCAGCGACATCGGCCGCGTAGTGATCCATATCGTGGCCGTCGCTTACCTGGTTCGATCGACCGTGACCGCGTCGATCATGGGCGATGACGCGGAAGCCTTTACCGACGAAGTGCAGCATCTGGTTATCCCAGTCATCTGAGCTCAACGGCCAACCATGATGGAAGACAATCGGTTGGGCCGATTTCGTGCCCCAGTCCTTGTAGAAAATCTGTACGCCGTCCTTGGTGGTGATGGAGGTCATGGGATCGTTCCTCTGCGTTGGATATATGGGGGGTATTGTTTGGATGCCGGCGGCCGACGTGAAGTTGACGACTAGCGAAATCGCATACGTAAGCGTGGTCGCAAGCACCCTCCGTCGGGAAGCATTCGCAAGCCCACTGACGACGCGTTTCGAGTTCATCGTTCGTCTCCTGTCGTTGACGTGGCACGATGATTTCTAGTGAAGCAGGCGTCCTTCTGCGCCAGAGCGATTGCTCGACCTGCAGAGCGATTGCCGTCAGACAACGCGTCGGCGCCAATCGGTCGGAGTTTCGCCCGTCAGCTTCCGGAACGCCGGGGCGAACGCGGTTTGGGACGAATAGCCCAGCGCTGCAGCGATGGCGCCCGGAGACCGCGAGGACGAAGTAATTGGTCGGATGGTGCCGGAGAGATCGAACTGCCGACCTCCGGTTCAGAAAGCCGCAATCCACCCCGTGGGCGACAGATGCGGACATTCAGCGATCTACAGCTACAATGCCGTCTGCTGCTTCGCTCAAGACCTCGCGACGCACCGGAAGCCGAGCACCCAGAGGTTGCGCACTTTGGGACCATCGAAGGTGAAGATCGGCGCGCCCAGCCAGTCGATATGCTTGCCAGTCGGCGGATGGCCGAACATCGCTTCGCGCTGGATGCCGTGGAAGAACACCTCGCCGGAAACGCGGTGCCCCTCCTCGATCACTACCAAAATGTCCGTCGCGTAGTGCTGCGCCAAGCGAGGGCGGATTAGCGCAGCGTAATCCGCCGCCACTGTTTCTCGGCGGAATACTCTTCTCACTTGCACCCTACTCGCTGCGTTTTCCCCAGTCCCTTGGAGTCTTGTCGCGCGCGGTCAAACCGTCGACGGCCATGATCCAGGAATGAGGCGCTATTCATTCATCGGAGGTCGGGCACGGCTAGGCGCTGGTGACGCAGCGCCGCGTGATGTGGTTGATGTCGAGCGCACCCACCTGCCGCATGATCGTAATGAACTCATCGTCCAGGATCTGCAGCACCCGGTCCACGCCCGCCTCGCCGAACGACGCCAGGCCCCACACGTATGGCCGGCCAATGCCGACGGCCGTGGCACCCAGAGCGAGCGCCTTCAGGACATCGGTGCCGCGGCGTACACCCCCGTCGATCAGCACCGGGATGCGGCCGCCCACCGAATCCACGACCTCTGCCAACACACCGATCGTCGACTGCCCGCTCTCTTCCGCGCGCCCGCCGTGGTTGGAGACGATCAGGCCGTCCACGCCATGGCGCAACGCCTCCTTGGCGTCCTCGCCCGTCATGATTCCCTTCAGCACGAGCTTGCCCTTGACGATCCCGCGCAGGCGATCGACGAATTCCCACGTCATCCCGGTGCCGTAGAGGTTCGTGACCTTGGAAACATCGATGTCCGCGAAGTTGGCCTTGCGGCTGACCTCATTGGTGAAGCCCGGCGTGTGACAGCCCGAGCACTCGCGCAGGTCCTGGCGTCGCTCGCGGAACAGGGTTTCGGTGTTGCGGCCGCCCTGACGGTCGACCGTGAGGACGATCGCTGGAGAGCCCGCGCTCTCGGCGCGCTGCACCAGCGCCCGCGTCACGTTCCAGTCATCCGTCGGATACAACATGAACCAGGCGGGCCGGCCGTGCGCCTTGTTGACGTCGACGATGCTCGCATTATCGACCGTCGAGAGAATCATCTGATGGTTGCGCTTGGCAGCGGCGCGCGCCACGGTGACCCCCGCCTCGGGATCGTAGGCGCCGAGGCTGCTGACCGGGCACATGAAGATGGGGCTGGCCCAGGTTTCGCCGAAGATCTTCACGCTGGTGTCGATCTTCCGCGCATCGATGAGACGCTGAACGCGGATGTTGTACTTCGCGAAGGCCGTGTGATTGGCGTCGCGCGTCACGTCGCCGTCTACGCCGCTCTGGAGGTAGCCCCAGTGCGCCGGCGCGTCCTGGCTGAGCACGGCCTTCTTCGCCGCCGGCTCGAACTCAAACACATCCAGCGCATCGGTCGGAGCGGTGATGATGCCGTCCGGGCCGAACGCCCTTCGAGAGCCGCGCAGTACGTCGTAACTCTGCGCGAGCGCTTGATGCGAGTTAGCCGTCAACAGGGTGGTGATCGCACCGAGAGAGGTCGCCGTGAGAAGAGGACTAGCGGCGAAAAAGCGTAGGAGTTGGCGGCGCGCGATCATGGTGCGCTCTGAAATGTCCGACACCCCGGCTGCACTTGTCGCCTTCACCAGCGTCGTCCTGCGCGAGAAACCTGTCATCGTGTTCTTTCGAATGCGAATGAGTGCTGCAGGTTAGGCGGATTGGTCTGTATCGTCGTCACGTCAGTGTCATCAGGTAGGCGATGACATTCCGGCGATATAATGACAATTTTGGTCGCATGTCCATCGGCAAGCGGTGGCCGGATGAGCGCAGCGTAATCCGCCATCGTCATATCGGCGCAATACGCTTCCGCCTTCGCTCTGCGAGCTACGGCGGACAGGTCGCACTTGCGCCCCACGCGTTGATGTCGGACGTTGCGCCCGTTGGGAGGCGACCGCGCGTCGACCTCCGTCATTGACGAGTCCTGCGATGCTCTATCTAGTTGCCGCGGGGCCGTCACGCGGCAGCCCGATGACCGGAATATCAATATGCGCTTTCAAATAGCTCGCTGCCTCACGCGTCTCACCGTCGCAACTCTGCTGTCCGCCGCACTGTCGCTGCCCGCTCACGCGGAAACCGGCAAAGTCCGCTTCAAGTTCTTCAAGGCCGGATGGTTCATCGGAGCGCAGGCAGGGAGCGGAATCCTCAGTTTCCGTGGTGAGATGTATCCATTTCGCATCGGCGGCGTGAGCGCGGGCCTGACGTTTGGGGGCTCCTCGACCGATCTGGTCGGCGCCGCGCAAAATATGCATCAGGCTTCGGACATCGAAGGCATTTATACGGCACTCGGTGCAGGTGTGGCGGTCGGTGCAGGCAGGCGCGCCATCCAGATGCGCAACGCCAAGGGCGTCGTCCTGACGCTGGAAGGCGAGCAACTGGGCCTCCAGTTCGATTTCGACCTGAGCGGAATGAGCGTCTCCATCCAGAACCAGTAATCGGATGCACCAACGTCGAGATGTTTGCTGCCGGTGAAACCATCGCGACCCGCGCATCACGAAACCCGGCCGCTCGCCGTCCGGCGCTGTGAAGCGAGGCAACTGCGTATCGCGAAAGCAAGCGTAGCCCGGATTACGCGGAGTTTATCATCGGTCGCGCTACGCGCGACCCGTTGGCTTCATCCGGGCTACGGACTATTATAAGTTCTCATGAAACTAAGCCAGAAATCCGACGCTGTCTGGACCTCACAGCAGGACGAAGAATTGCGGCGGCAATTGTCGGTCGGTCGCAGCGTCAACGAGATCGCGATCCGGTTGAAGCGATCACCGCTATCAGTCCGCACCCGCGTCAAGAAGCTCGGCATCAGCCAGCCGCAGGCGGATTAGCGCGCTGCCATCAGCCATGACGAAGGTCCCGTTCATCTTCAGCGCCAAACGCCGTCGCCGCTGGCGGCGCAGCCTGCGCTCGGCGCAACGGAAGCTCGCGAAACTGCCGCGCGCCATTCAAATCACTGGCGCCGTCGCAATCGTGCTTGTCACCCTCGTGCTGTCCAACCTCATCTATCACGTGATCCACAAGCCGACCGAGTTGTTCTTCTTTGTCGGCCACAGGCTGGACAAGGAGCCGGCCGAGACGTGGCGGCATTACGGGCCGCTGTTTCGCGCCTTTTCGACGCGGTCGATCACGCCCGAATTGCTCGCTGCGCTGGCGCAGGTCGAGAGTTCCGGCAATCCCTTGGATCGCACCTATTGGCGCTGGCGGTTCAGCTTCAATCCGTTCGCGATCTATCGGCCCGCATCCAGCGCCGTCGGTCTCTTTCAAATGACCGATCCGGCCTATGCCGAAGTTTCGCGCTTCTGCATCCGGGCGAACGCGGTTCAGGATACGGGCTGCGGCTTCGGCCCCTATATTCGTGCCATCCCGAGCCATGCCACCGAGCTCGCATCGATCTATCTGGACCGCAATGTCGCCGCCGTCCTCGCGCGCGCCGGCGGCGTGGCGCCGACCCCGCAACAGGTGCAGGATCTCGCCGCCTTCATCCATCTGTGCGGTGGAGGCCCCGCCACCGCTTATGCACGCCGTCGCTTCCAGATGACGGCCAGTGAGCGATGCGGCGACCATTCCGTTGCGGGTTACGTCTCCAGGGTCAACGCGCTGAAGCGCAAGTTCCTGCAGATGGCATCCGATAGCGATAAATAGCGCGTAGTTTGGGTCGAGCAAGCGCAGCCGGGATGAAGTTCTTGCGTCATCCGGGATTGATCCCCTCAGTTCTTGAACCTCGCCTGCCCGGACTTGCCGTCGGCGGTCTTCAGCGTGACGCTCACCGACGCGCCCTTGGCGATGTCGCCCTTCGCTTCGGCTTTCAATGCAGTCCCGGAGGTGACGAGCGGCAGCGTCTCACGGTCGCCTCCGGAGGTCAGCAGCACGGCGCCGGAAAAGCCGCTGGCCGGGAGCGGTCTGTTGGCCTCGTCGAGGAGATTAAAGGTCAGCACCTTCCCCGCAGCGATCATCTCGATATGCATGCCAGCGACATCCTCCATGGGTCCGCCATTCGGCCCCTTCTGATGGGCATGCTGCGCCATCGCCGGAGCCGCCAGCAATAGCGTGGATACGACGAGCAGGATTGTCTTCATCAATGGTCTCCGTGGGTAGTGTGGGCAGGCATCGCCTCCGCATGGGCAGGCGACGATTCCCGGCGGAACAGGATGTAGAGCGCGGGAAGAACGAGCAGCGTGAGGATGGTCGACGAGACGATGCCGCCGATGACAACGGTCGCGAGCGGGCGCTGCACCTCGGCGCCCGCCCCCGTCGCGATGGCCATCGGCACGAAGCCGAGCGATGCCACCAGCGCCGTCATCAGCACAGGCCGGAGGCGGGTCAGCGCGCCTTCGCGCACGGCCTCCACCACCTTCTTTCCTTCAAGGCGAAGCCGCGCGATGAAGGTGATGATAACGAGACCGTTGAGCACCGCCACGCCCGAGAGCGCGACGAATCCGATGCCCGCGCTGATCGACAGCGGAATGTCACGCAACAGCAGCGCGAAGATGCCGCCCGTGAGCGCCAGCGGCACGCCGCTGAAGACCAGCAGCGCGTCAGCCACGGATCCGAGGCTGATGAACAGCAGCAGGAAGATCAGCAGCAGCGCGATCGGAACCACGATGGTCAAACGCTGCGTCGCCGAGACGAGCTGCTCGAACTGACCGCCCCACCCGATCCAGTAGCCCGCGGGCAATTTGACCTTCTGCGCGATCTGCTGCTGCGCCTCGCCGACGAAGGAGCCGAGATCGCGTCCGCGTACATTGGCGGAGACGACGATACGGCGCTTGCCGTCCTCGCGGCTGATCTGGTTCGGCCCCGGCGCGACCGAAATCTCCGCCAGTTCCGACAGCGGCGCGTAGCGCATCTGGGCCAGCGGCGAGGTCCCGAACGCCGCGGGCATCGCCTTGTTCTGGCTGGGCTGCCCCTCCAGCGGCGGCAGCGGGATCGGCAGCGCCTTGATCGCCTCGATATCCGTCCGCAGTTCGTCCGGAAGGCGCACGACGAGGTCGAAGCGGCGGTCGCCCTCAAACACCAGGCCCGCGGTCTTGCCGCCCACGGCGATCTCGACCAGGTTCTGGACGTCCGACACGCTGATGCCGAAGCGCGCCAGCGCCTTGCGGTCGAGCTTGACCGTCAGCACCGGAAGCCCTGCGACCTGTTCGGTCTTCACGTCCGCGGCGCCCTGGATGTTCCGCAGCGCCGACTGCACCTGCCCCGCGATCCCAGCCAGCACATCGAGATCGTCGCCGAAGATCTTGACGCCGACGTCACTGCGCACGCCCGAGATCAGTTCGTTGAAGCGAAGCTGGATCGGCTGCGAGAGTTCATAAAGACTGCCTGCGACCTCCTCGGATGCGGCCTCGATCTCCTTCATCAGATCGAGCTTCGGCTTCTTCGGATCGGGCCACTGGTCGCGCGGCTTGAGCATGACATAGCCGTCCGAAATCGACGGCGGCATCGGATCCGTCGCCACCTCCGCGGTACCGGTGCGTGCGAAGGATTCCTTCACCTCCGGAATCTTCAATAGCCGCCTCTCGAGCGCCATCTGCATCTCGAGCGATTGCGTGAGGCTGGTTCCGGGGATGCGCATCGCCTGGATCGCGACGTCGCCCTCGTCGAGGCTCGGGATGAACTCGCCGCCCATCCGCGTCGCGGCGTATCCGCTCACGACGACCAGCGCCACGGCCGCGGCCGCCACGACGATGCGCAGACGGATCGCGAGTTCGAGCAACGGCATATAAGTCCGGCGCGCGGCGCGCATGAACCAGTTTTCCTTCTCGGAAACCTTGCCGGTCACGAACAGCGCCACAGCGGCCGGAACGAAGGTCATCGACAGGATGCTGGCGCCCAGCAACGCCATCAGCACGGTCAGCGCCATCGGCGTAAACATCTTGCCTTCGACGCCGGTCAGCGTGAGCACCGGGAGATAAACCACAGCGATGATCAGCGTGCCGAACAGGCTGGGCTTGATGACCTCGCGCGACGCTTCGATGATCGTCTCGAAGCGTTCCTCGCGGCTGAGCAGGCGCCCTCGCTTTGCCTGTTCATGTGCGAGCAGACGCAGGCAATTCTCCACGATGATGACAGCGCCATCGATGATGATGCCGAAATCGATGGCGCCGAGACTCATCAGGTTGGCGCTGACCTTGTTCTCGAACATGCCCGTGATGGTGAAGAGCATGGACAGCGGAATGACGAGCGCGGTGGCGAAGGCCGCCTTGAAGTTTCCGAGGATGAGGAAGAGGATCGCGATGACGAGCAGCGCGCCCTCGACCAGGTTCTTCTCGACGGTCGCGATGGTCGCATCGATCAGATGGGTCCGATCGTAGATCGCGCGCAGAGAGATGCCCTCCGGCAGCGACCTCTGGATCTGCTCCAGCTTCTGCCCGACACGCTGCGCCACGGTCCGGCCGTTCTCGCCGATCAGCAACATCGCCGTGCCGAGCACGACTTCCTTGCCATCGACGGTCGCCGCGCCGGTCCGCAGGTCGGTGCCTTCCTTGACCTCCGCGACGTCGAGGATGCGGACCGGGACGCCGTTCCGGGAGCCGATGACAATCTGCCTGATCTCCTCGACATCGGCGACCTGTCCGGGCGTGCGCACCAGATACTGCTCGCCGTTCTTCTCGATATAGCCGGCACCGACATTTGCGTTGTTGTTGGCGAGCGACGTCATGACGTCGCGGAAGCTGAGGCGATAGGCCATCAGCCTGGCCGGATCCGGAAGCACGTGGAACTGCTTCTCGAAGCCGCCGATGGTATTAACCTCGTTGACCCCCTGCACATTGCGGAGCTGAGGCTTGATGATCCAGTCCTGCACGGTCCGCAGGTCACTCGGCGTGTAAGGCTTGCCTTCGGCGTTCTTCGCCCCCTCCTTCGCCTCGACGGTGTACATGTAGATCTCGCCGAGGCCGGTGGAGACCGGTCCCATCGCCGTCTCGATGCCGGTCGGCAGCGAGTCCTTCACCCGCTGGACGCGTTCGTTGACCAGCTGGCGCGCAAAATAGATGTCCGTGCCGTCCTTGAACACGACGGTGACCTGACTGAGGCCGTAGCGCGACAGCGATCGCGTGTTTACGAGGTTCGGCAGGCCAGCCATCCCCGTCTCGATCGGGAACGTGATGCGTTGCTCGACCTCCAGCGGCGAGAAGCCCGGCGCGTTGGTGTTGATCTGAACCTGAACATTCGTGATGTCAGGGACGGCGTCGATCGGCAGGCGTGTGAAGTTCCAGACGCCGAAGGCGCCCATCATCAGCACGGCAATCATGACCAGCCAGCGCTGGTGCACGGAGAATGCAAGAAGTCTGTCGATCATGACCTAATTCCCGGAGCGAGCTCAGTGTTCATGGGACGCCGATCCCTTTCCGAGCTCCGCTTTCACGATGAAACTGTTCTTCGCCGCGTATCTGTCGCCGTCGAGCAGTCCGAACAGGATCTCGACATTGTCGGAGTCGCGCGCGCCGAGTTCGACATCGCGCGCCTCGAACTTGTCGCCGTTGCGGACGAATACAACGCTGCGGTTCTCGACCGTCTGGATCGCCGCCGCCCGAACCGCGATCGCCACCGGCTTGGCCGACAGGATCAGGCGTGCCGAGACGAACAGGCCCGTGCGCAGGCGCATGTCGATATTCGGCACGACGGCGCGCGCGAGCGCGCTCTGCGTATCACTGCTGCCAACCGGCGAGATGTAGGACAGGCTGGCCTCGATCGGCTTTCCGCCATCGCCGACATCGATCAGGATCCTGTCGCCGATCCGGACACGCGGCAGGTTGCGGCGGTAAACGGACAGATCGACCCAGACCGTCGAAATGTCGGCGACGATGAAGGCCGGCTTCTGCTCGGAGGCATATTCGCCGAGCGAGATCTGGCGATCGATCACCGTGCCCGAGATCGGCGCCCGCATCTCATAGACGCTCAGGCTCTGGTTGCTCTCGATCTTCGCGAGGAGTTCGCCCTTCTCGACGGTGTCGCCGATGCGCTTCTTGATCTCGCGCACGACGCCCGGAAAGCGCGGGGTGACCTGCACCAACGTCTCCTGATTGGGCTGCAGGATACCGTTCAGCACCAGAGAGTCGTGCAGCGTCTCGCTTCTGGCGGAGAGGATCTCGATGTTGGAGGAGGCGACGCGCGCATCGCTCATTTCCACGACGCCCTCTTCACCATGGCCTTTCTCGTCGTGGCCCTTCTCACCCTTCGCCTTTTCACCTTTGGTCTTGTCGCCCTGCCTGGCAGCCTTGGAGGTGGCCGCGGTCTGCGTGTCGGACTTGCTCGGTGCGGTGGCGTAGACCCCGGCGCCGAGCGCGAAGATCGCGGCGGCGCTCACCAGGAACATGATCGGCTTGTTCATCGTGCGCTCCCCCGCGCCAGTGCAAATGGATTGCCGACCAGCCCCTCGATGGTGGCTACGGCAACGTGGAAATTCTGCTGGGCTTCCTGCTCGCGCAGGCGCGCTTGCGCGACGCTGGCCTGTGCGTCGAGCACTTCGAGCAGCGAGTAACGTCCCTGCCCGTAGCCTTCGGAAATCGCGTCGGCCGCGTCCCTGGACTTGGGGATTGCGGTCTCGCGCAGGATGGCAAGTTCGCGCAGCGAGCCCTGCAGCGAGTCGTAGGCGCGACCCGCCACCACGATCAGCATGTTGCGGTTGCCCTGGCGTTCGGCGGCGGTCTTGGCGAGGCTTTCCTGCGCGGAGAGGATGTTGCCCTGGTTCTGGTCGAACACCGGGATCGGCACCGACAGCGAAAGCCGAACGGCGTTGTCGCCGGTCTCACTGAAGCGGCGCCATCCGGCGGATACCGTGACGTCCGGATAGGGCTTCAGCCGGGCGAGCAGCAGTTCAGCGTTGCGCTGCGCATAGATCGCCCTCCAGCGGACGAGCTGCGGGTTGGCATCGATCGCCGCGACGACCGACTGAAATGTCGGCGGTTTGCCGGTCGCTTCCAGCCGTCCGGAGACGGCCGCGAATTTCGGCGCGCTGTCGCCCATCAGGATCGCCAGTTCGCGGCGCGCGCTGGCGAGCGACGACCTGGTGCGCTCCCGGTCGGCCTTGACCAGTGCCGATGCGACCTCGGCACGTCCGGTCTCCGCGATGGATGATGCGCCGGCCTCGACGCGCCGCTGCAGCAGCGGCGAGATCTTGTCGATCGCCTCGATCTGTTCGTCGAGTATCTGGATCCGCCGCTGCAGGCCGAGCACGCTCACGAAGGCGATAGCCGTCTCTGACAGCACTTCGAGCCGGACGGCCTGGCGTCCGACGCCCGCCGCATAGAGGCCCGCCTGACCGGCGGCGATGCGCGCATCGCGCTTGCCCCACAGCTCGAACATCTGGCTGACCTGCAGCGTGGTCTCCGCCGAGCGGGTTCCCTTGTAGGCACCTGAACCGAACGAATTGTCCTGTTCGTACGAAATCTCCGGATTGATCAGCGCGCCGGACTGGATGCGCTGACCGCGCGCGATCCCGACGTCACGCTCGGCGGCTGTCAGACGTGGACTGGCGGCAAGCGCGCGTTGAAGTGCAGCCCCCATGGTGAGGGTTTGCGAATGAGCTACCCCCGTCAGCGACGAACTGACGAACAGCACAGCCGCGCACGCGAAACGCGTGGCGATCTTCGAGAACATGATGGAAACCTGACGAATGACGGAGTCTGGGCGCGATGCGCCCGGCGATGACGGTCAGGTCAGGAATTTGGGTGGGGGAGGATCGATCCCGCGCGGCAGGCTGCCACGTTCGACATCATGGAAAACCGCAGTGCGGGTCTCGATGGAGACGGGCATCGCCGCGAAGACAAGCGGCTGTGCCGTCACAGAGAAGCAGCCGTGGCAGTGATTATCCGCGACGACTCCCTTGTCGGAATGGCCGGTCGCCTTCTCCGCAAGCGAGACGATCGTCGCTCCGGACGGATTGGTCACATCGCATTCGCAGAGACCGTGCATGGCGCCGGCAAAGACGTACGTCGCCAGCACAACCATCACCAACGCCCTGCGCGAGATGCGCAGCAGGCCATGGCGGAAGATGCGGGCGAAAATCGTCACTTTGAGCGTCTCTTTCAAACTCTGCGAGCGAGGTAGCACGGATCGGCGATTCATGTCGATGCGCAACAATGTAACAACGTATGGTTATGCGCAGGGTACGCATTGCCTGCGTGTTACCATGTTAACGAGTAACCAGATCGCAAATGTGGCAAGCGCGACGTCTGGCCACATGGTCATGATCGCGGGAGGTAGCTGCAGGAGAGGAACTCAATCGGACGGGTTGAGTGCGCTTCGGCCAGTCTCACCGAGACGTGGAAAATTCGTTGCCCTGCATGCCATCTGTCCTGATCTGCCCGAGCAGGCCGTAGATGTCACCGAGCACCCAGAGGTCGCGCACCTTCGGCCCGTCGAACGAAAAGATCGGCGCTCCAAGCCAGCCGACGAGCTTTCCTGTCGGCGGATTGCCGAACATCGCTTCGCGTTGAACGCCATGGAAGTAGACCTTGCCGGCAACGCGATTGCCCTCCTCGATCATCAGGAGAATGTCCGTCGTGTAATTCTGCAGCACGCCGGTGACCCAGCGGACATAGTCGGCGAACTGGGCATGTCCGACCAGCACCGGTCCGAGCGATCCCCTGAAGGTGAAATCCTCATGGAAAATTTGCGGGATCAAAGTCACGTCCGCATGGTCCCACATATCCTTGTAGAAGGCGCGGACCACTTCCTTCTGCGGCGTGAGCGTCACGCCATCGAACGTCATTGGCTTTTCAAGATGATCGCTGCGTGTGTTCATCGCCCTCGGCCCGGCATGATGGGATTGAACAACAACACTAGCAATCGCAGCGCGGATTAGCGAAGCGTAATCCGTCGCCGTCGAGATGTTTACGCGGCGGAATACGCTTCGCTCTTCCGCCCTGCAACTGTGCGGCGACCGCCTTCTGCCCCTCACGTCAATCTTGCACACGGCCCAGGAAACCGGGAATATCCCGTCCAATTCAGAAACGCCCCGGGAGATTCCAGGCCTATGAAGTTCGATGACGTCATTCTCGGCCGCCGCAGCATCCGCGGCTACAAACCCGATCCGGTCCCCAAAAAGCTGATCGAAGAGATCATCAATCTGGCGATGCGCGCGCCGTCGTCGATGAACACCCAGCCGTGGAATTTCTATGTCGTGACCGGCGAGCCGCTCGACCGGATCCGCGCCGGCAATACCGAACGAATGATCGCAGGTATCCCGCAGTCACGCGAATTTCGCACCGGTCAGGCTTTCGGGGGTCATCACCGCGACCGGCAGGTCGGCGTCGCCAAGCAGTTGTTCTCGGCCATGGGGATCGCCAGGGACGACAAGGAGATGCGGCAGGACTGGGTGCTACGCGGCTTCCGCCAGTTCGACGCGCCGGTCTGCGTGATCGTAACCTATGACCGCGTCCTGGATGGCAGCGACGATACGCCGTTCGATTGCGGCGCCGTGGCGACCGCCCTCGTCAATGCGGCCTGGTCGCGCGGCCTCGGCGCCGTGATCAACAGCCAGGGCATCATGCAGTCGCCAGTCGTGCGCGAGCATGCTGGCATTGCCGACGATCAGGTCATCATGAAAAGCATTGCGCTCGGATGGCCGGATGACAGCTTTCCCGCCAATGCGGTGGTGTCCGAACGCAAGTCGGTTGAGGAAGCGACGGTGTTCGTCGGCTTCGACGGTTAGCAAGCGCTGGGCGGATCGACGTTGCACGCGCCCCATGCGCGCAGCGCGGTTGACGTCCCTGCCTTTCCCGCGCATCCAGCCCCCAACGAGAAACCTGGGGGCGGAACGTGCTTTACCTGATCTGGGCGCTGCCCGCACTGGCGGTGATCGGCGCCATCGCCAGCGGACTCGCCGGCACGCTCCCCGCCTCGCTGATCGGCCTCGCCACGGCGCTTGCAGTCGCGCTGGCCACCGCCCCGCAACTGTTCGGGATCGCTGACGCTGGAACGGCGCTGCTGCGCGGCGCATGGATCGGCTGGATCGTCGTGCCCTATATTCTCGGCGGGTTGCTGTTCTGGCAGATGGCGATCCGCCCTGGCGACGCGGCCATGCCGGTCGAGACGTCGCTGCCGGATGCGCATGCGCGGCGCCGCCTGCTGTTCACCGCGTGCTATCTGATCGGGCCCTTCGCGGAATCCGCCACGGGCTTCGGCATCGGCATCATGGGGACGATGGTGCTGATCCGCCGCCTCGGCCTGAAGCCGATCGAGCTGCTCGCCTTCTCGCTGATCAGCCAGACCATGAT
The DNA here is from genome assembly GCF_034044155.1 of Tardiphaga sp. 42S5. Classification (NCBI taxonomy): domain Bacteria; kingdom Pseudomonadati; phylum Pseudomonadota; class Alphaproteobacteria; order Hyphomicrobiales; family Nitrobacteraceae; genus Tardiphaga; species Tardiphaga sp. 42S5. The sequence continues at coordinate 4,293,121 of NZ_CP139027.1, forward strand.
CGTGTGGGGCGCCATGGGCAGCGGCGCGGTGGTCGGCGCCGCCTTCGCGCGAACCGATCCCACGGCGCTCGCGCTGCGCACCAGCCTCATCTATCTCGTGTTCAACATCCTGTGGCTGCCGATCTACTGGCGCATGGCGGAGCGCGCCGGCATCGGTGCCGACTGGCGCGAGCGCGCCAGCGAAGCGCTCTGGCTGCTCGGCAGTCTTGGCCTCACCATTGTCGCGACCGCGTTTCTCGGGCCGGAGCCGGCTATGCTGGCGGCGTTCGGGCCAGCCATCGTGCTGCGTTATCTCATCGACGAGAAGCCGGACCGTGCGGCGATCGCCGCTGCGGCACGGCGCATGCTGCCATTCACGCTGCTAATCGGCTGGCTCGCGCTGACGCGCCTCGTGCCTCCGCTCAATCAACTGCTCCAGACCGCATGGAGCATGCAGCCCTTCGACGGCGCGCCAGTCTGGGCACCGTTGTTTCACGCTGGTACCTGGCTGGTCGCGGCGGCCGTGTTGACCGCCCTGCTGCACGGCCATCAGCGGGCCTTCCCTGCGGAGATCGCAGCCGCCTGGAAGACCGGCCGGCTCGCGGTGCTTACCGTGATCGTGTTCTCGATGATGGCCGAACTGCTGTCGCGCTCGGGCATCGCCGGCGGCCTCGCCCGCGGTATGTACGACACGTTCGGGGTCTGGTCGGTGACGGTGACGCCGATGATCTCGGCCGTGTTCGGCGCGCTGGCCAATAGCGGCAATGCGGCCAACGGATTGTTCATGCCGTCGCAGCTCAGCCTTGCGACCGAGGCCGGTCTCGACGTCGCTGCCGTCGTCGCGCTTCAGCATGCCGCCGCACTATCGCTCAACATGGTCTCGCCGGTGCGGATGTCGATCGTCTGCAATCTCGCCGGAACGCCCGGCCACGAGCGGGACGCCTATCGCGCGATGTTCCCCTTCGTCGTGGTCATCGTCGCGGTTCTGCTCGTGATCTCCGTCCTCATCGCCACCCGGCTCATATGAGGTTTGGTGGCTCGAATAAGCCGGAATCCGGTGTCGATCCCCTCAGCCGATCTTGAACTTGCTGTAAGCCTCGCTCGTGCAAATGATCACATGCTCGGCACAGCCGTTGGTCCGGTGCGGGTCGCAGAGATTTTCATAGTCCGGTGACGTCATCATCTCGATGAAGGCTGCAACGGAGGGATAATACACCAGCGCCAGATAGTCCCACTGCTGGTGATCCGGTTCGCCGAGCGCGACGGCCTTGGCGTCACCGGTCCACAGCAAGGTGCCGCCCCGCGCCTTGATCATCGGCACGGTCAGCGCGCTGTAACGCAGATAGGCGTCCCAGCCCGACCCATGGCCGTCGAGCGAGCGCTCGCGGAATCGCATCAGATTGACCATCACGATCGGGCCCCGATGCTCCAGCTCCTTGAGACCTTTGATGTTCAAGAGATCGACACCCATGCACAATCTCCTGTTTCAACTGGTGGTAAGCAGATGAGCGCACAGCGCGGTTAAGCCTCGGGATCGACATCGTCCAGGAACGTCGCTGTGGGAACGAAGAACAGCGTCCCCGTCACCGCGCGGCTGAAATCCAGCAGATGGTCGTAAGTACCCGGCGGGTTGCCGATGAACATGTTCTCCAGCATCTTCTCAATGCGCTGCGGGGAACGGGCGTAACCGATGAAATAGGTGCCGAACTCACCTTTGCCCACTTCGCCGAACGGCATGTTGTCGCGCAGGATTTGAAGCTGCTCCCCGTTCTCTTCAATCGACGTCAGGACGTTGTGCGCATACGGCTTCTTCTCGGAATCGCGCTGTTCGATATCGGACAGCTTGTGCCGGCCGATGATGTTCTCCTGTTCCTCGACGGGCACCTTGTTCCATCGCGCGACGTCGTGCAGATATTTTTGCACGATCACGTAGCTGCCTCCGGCAAAGCCGGGGTCTTCATCGCCGACAAGGGTGGCCGCGTCAGCGGCATGACCGACAGGGTTTTCAGTTCCGTCAACAAAGCCGATCAGATCGCGGTCGTCGAAGAATTTGAAGCCATGCACCTCGTCCACGGCCGAAACCGCGCCGGCGAGCCGCGACATGATATGCGTCGCCAGCTCGAAACAGAGATCCATGCTCGCCGCACGGATGTGAAAGAGGATGTCGCCGGGTGTCGAAACGGCGGTATGCACGCCGCGAATTTCGCGAAACGGATGCAAGTCTTTCGGACTCGGCGCTCCGAACACCCGACTCCAGGCGTCAGAGCCGAACCCCATAATGCAGGACAACTGCCCGTTGAGATTGCGGAAGCCCACGCCGCGCAGCAGGCTGGACAGGTCGCCGCACAAGCCACGAACCGCCTTCTCGGGGGCCGGTCCGGGATTGATCGTCACGACCAGGAATATCGCCGCCCGCGTCAGCCTGGCAGCGACCGACTGGGACACGGGAGCCGGTAAGCTTGAAACCATGTTCGATCCATTCGATATCCGTTGCGTCACGTATCTTTAGCGTGACGAAGACAGTATCTGCCGACGCGCCTATTGCCGGCTCACATGCTTTGCCGGCAGCTTACCGCCATTCCACTTGCCGTCGATCGCCCGCTCGATCTGCGCGGCCAGTTGTAGCAGCAGGCCGTCATTGGCCTGACGCGTCTGCGCCTGGATGCCGAGCGGCAGTCCGTTCTCCTGCGCCGCCAGCGGCAGCGAGATGCCGGGGATGCCGCACAGATTGGCAAGCGGCGTATAGGCGAAATTCTTCCACAGGTTGGCGAACCAGTCATGCACCGACGGATTGGTGCTGGTGGTGAGATATTCTGACGTGCCGACCTTTGGCGTCGGCTTGGCGGTGATCGGCGTCAGGATGATGTCGTAGCGCTCGAAGAACGCGCCGAAAGCGCGCGAGGTCGTGTTGAACACCGCCTGCATCGCATTGCGCTCGGTATAGGACGTGTTCAGCCCGCTCTCCCAGATCTTGATATTGATCGGCTCCAGCAGATCGGTGGTCGGTTTATCCAAACCGAGCCGCGCCAGATGACCGGCGATCACCTGCGCGAAATTGCTGATGTAGCAGGTCGTCTGCGCCGCAAATGCGTTGCGGAAATCCACCTCCGGCAGCGCCCATTCCACGTGATGGCCGAGCCCTTCGAGCATCTTGCCGACACGCTCCAGCTCTGCAACGAAATGCGGCGGCGCTTTGTAGTCACCCCACTCATGCGACAGCGCGATGCGCAGTCTGCCCGGGTCGCGCTTGATGAGATCGCTATAGGCTTCGGCCGGCGACCAGAACGGCATGAATTCGCCGGGTGCGCCGCCGCGGCAGTTGTCGACGAAGGCAGCGGTGTCGCGCACGCTGCGGCTGACGCAGCCCTGGATCGAGACCAACCCGGAGAGATCCGACAGCGCGGGCGCCAGCGAATAGACGCCGCGCGAGACCTTCAGGCCGATCAGGCCGTTCACACCCGCGGGAATGCGGATCGAACCACCGCCATCCGTGGCATGGGAGATCGGCAGCACGCCGGCCGCGACCATCGCCGCAGAGCCGGCGGAGGAGCCACAGGTGGTGTAGTCGGTGTCCCAGGGATTGCGGGTGACATAGAGCTTGTTCTCGGCAGAACTGCAGACGCCGAATTCCGGCGTGGTGCTGCGGCCAATGATGTTGAGCCCGGCGCCCCGGATCTTGCCGGTCAGGAAGCTGTCCTGCGCGGGGCGATGCCCCTGCATGATCATGGAGCCGAATTCCTGCAGCCGTCCCTTCAGGGTCGGGCCGAGGTCCTTCATCAGGTACGGAACGCCAGCGAACGCGCCCGCGGCATTCATACCGTCCTTGGCAGGATCGGCAACGACGTCGTCGAACACTTCGACGACGGCATCGAGCGCGGGATTGGTGCTGGCGATGCCGACCGCAGCCTGCGCCGCCAGATCAGCCGGCGTCAGGTCGCCCTTGCGCACGCGCGCGGCCAGCGCCACGGCGTCATGTTTCGCCCATTCGTCCCAGCTCATCGCCAATGTCATGTCGCCCGTCCAATTCGAGATTCGGTTGGCGCGAGCCTAGACCGGATGGCGGTTTTTTCGAAAGCCGTGGCAGGTGCCTTGAGCGCGCGGCAGACGCAGGGCAGACCAGCGTGCCGAAGCGCGATAGCCGTCACCCGCCCCCGGCGGCGGTGGCAAATTCCGATTGGATGCCGCCGTGGGACTGCACAACCGGGCCGCCGGCGCCCCGGGTACTGCTTCGCTCACCCGGCTACGCGCCGCTCTCGTCAGTTTACCGAGAACGGCAGAGAATACGGCCGTCCGAACGGGACCCCGCCGCGCACGGTCTGGACCGCCTTCAGATAGGCCTTGCCGGTGCGGGGCTTGTTCGAGGTATCGAGCAGCTCCACCGGACCCTCGACGAGTTCGAGAATGGCCACGTCCGCGGGCGCACCGACCTGCAGCGTGCCAAGCTTGGGCACACGGTTGATGACATTGGCCGGCTTGATCGTGGCGGCCGCGATCACCTGGTCGAGCGAGAAGCCAAGCGCAAGAAACTTGCTGAGCACCCAGGGCAGATACGGCCGGCTCGGTGTGTTCGCCGCGGCCACATGGACGTCGCTGGAAAGCGCGTCGAACACGAGCCCCTGCTGGATCGCCTCCTCGGCAATGTCATAGTCGAAGCTGCCGGCGCCATGACCGACATCGATGATGACACCGCGCTTCTTGGCTTCCAGCAGCGCGGGAAGCACCTTGCCGTTCTGCACCGTGTTGTTGCCGAGTGCGCTGTAGGGATGAGTCAGGATGTCGCCGGGACGCAACGTATCGACCAGCACCGACAGATCGCCCGGTGCATTGCCGATATGGCACATCACCCGCCCCTTGGTGCCCGAGCGTTCGACGGCCAGAATGGCCCGCTTCAGCGGTTCGATACCGTTATTGCCGACGAAAGCCAGCGTCTCGCGCACCTTGGCGCCGAGCACGAGATCGGGATTTTCTGCAATCGTGCGCGCCGCGGCATCGACATTCGCATAGTCGATGTTCAGCAATTCGCCGACGGGAAAGCCCGCAAGGCCGATGGTCGAGATGTGCACGAAGGCAAACAGTCGGCTGCGCGAATGTCCGACGATGTCGCGCTTGAAGCCGGCAAAGGTGTTGGCGCCGGCATCTCCGGCACTCACATAGGTCGTCGTCGCCGAGAACGGCACCAGCTCGTCCGGCGGAATGCCGATCGCCGAACCATAGGGATAGACATGGGTGTGAAGATCGACGAGGCCGGGCGTCACCAGTTTGCCCTTAGCATCGATGCTCTGCTTTGCGCGCTCCGCAGGAATGCTCGGCTCGACGGCGGCGACCTGCCCGAACTTGATGCCTATATCGCGAATGCCGCGCAGATTCTGGCTGGGGTCGATGACCTCCCCGCCCCGGATCACCAGATCGAAATTCTCAGTGGGCTGCTGGCCGAACGCCCCCCGGATGCGCCAAGCGACCCAAGCATGGCCGCGCCACCCGCCAACACGTCACGTCGTGAAATCTTAGCCACTGATATCTCCGCCCCTGAACCAAAGTCCTGTCAGGCGAAGATAGTGGCCGGAACTCGAAATGTGTTTTCGTTGATTTTGCTTTCACGGCGCTTTTGAACTCCGCCGCGATCAAACCGGAGCAACAGATAGTCGCAGCGATGATTTAATGAGGGTCGCTACAATGTCGACCGGAAGCTTTCACTGGAATCGGCGCTGCGACATGCGCCGCCTCGCCTAGCCGCAATTCCAGATTGGTCCGATCGGGGTTCGCGTCCAGCATGGGCCCATGCTGCCGCCATTGTACTGACCGCGATAGAAGCCGGGCCGGCCGAAATAATACTTCTCGCCGTCGGACCAGCGGTAATAGACCGGGGTACGGTCAATGTACCAATGGCGCCGGTCGCGTTTGGCCATGCGCAGGTCCGCGCGCTTCTGCATGAACAGCGGAACGCTGTTGTTGAGCGGCTGGTGATAACCGGGCAAGAAACCGTAGCCCTTCCACTGCTGCGGCTTCTTCTTGACCGGCGCCCCCAGCGCAGCGGCGGAGGTAAGCGACAGGATGAGAGCAATCGATAGACACATGAATCGCGACATGCCCGCAGCATAGAGATTTGGCTGCCGCAAGGCCATTCAAATCAAGGCGAGCCCGGCGCAGATGGACGCATTGTCCGCCATAGCTCAATGAGCGAAGGCGGAAGCGTCGTCCACCGCCTTCGCATCGGCGCGATACGCCGCGTCGATCATCGGGCGCGCGTCCCGCGAGCCGTTGACCCTTGTGGCCTACCCCGAAGCACCTGCGATCGCTGAGCAACGATCCCGATCAGTTTCTGCTCATGTTGATGGTGACGTTCCGGATGTCGCCTTCGGACGATATCGAGAAAGACTGCTTGTTGCCGCGCGTCGAGAGCGACAGGCTGGCCGAGAAGCCCGGCGCATCGATGACGGCCGAGATGAGGCCGCCGGACTCTCGGCCCGCGATGCTTCCGCTGATTCCGCGACTGGTTTCGCTCCATGTGCCGGCGATGGTCCCATCCTGGCTGACCACGTCGCTGTTGAGATCGAAGCGGTAGCTGTCGCTCGCGCAACGCAAGCTCTGCAGGAGCCGCCTTTCGCCATTGCTGACCTGGTATGTCGCCTTGCAGCGAAGCCGCTCCTTGGATCCGTCGGACAGCGAGATTGCTCCTGCGCCTGCCCAGGATCCGGTAAGGCCTGTGAACGGCAGCGACTGCGCCGCCGCCGACCCTGAGGCGGCGACGAGCAGGATCGACACCAGGGCAAGCCGGCGGGGCGAAACGATCTTGCGAAGCATGGAAAGTTTCATGAGGTCACTCCTGTTTCAGCACGCATGTGCCGGGTTTGAACGTCGCATCGCGCATCAGTTGCCGCTTGCGACTTGCCGCGTGATTGCTGTGTGTGACGCCGCCACGGAATCCTGATCGTCGGAGGGCGGGGATTTCGACCAGAGACGGTTGCCCCGCGCCCTCTCATAACCGTACTGGAACAGCGCGCGCATATAGGCGGTGTCGAAGCCGGACATCGGCGATGGCGGTCGATCGCCCTCGATATAGGTCAGATTGAATCCGAACTTGTTGCGGCGGGCGAAGGCATAGGTGTTGTAAAGGATGGAGCGTGTCTGAATCTTCGTCACGGTCGATGACGCCCGCGCAGCGATTTCGATGGTGGAATTGGGAATGACCTGAAATTCCCGTTCGATCTTGTTGTTGATCAGGACGTAGAGTTGCAGCTTCTCTGCCCTGGCGAATGTGGCGTCGCGCAGCAGGAAGGCCTCCGGCAATGTCAGGACAGGCGCGGTGACGCCGCCATCGACATGCATCTCCTCGAAGCGCTTGCCGTTCGCCTCCGCGGTCACCAGCATCGGCGGAAACACCACGGGCAGACTCGCCGAAGCCGCGACAACATCCCGGAACAGGTTCAGTGCTTCGGGCGTACGCAGCGAAGCGATCCGTCCCATGTCCCAGATGGCGGTGCGCTGGGAGTCCAGGTTGGTCGTGACGACGAACAGCATCCGCCCCTTCGCATGTTCGGCTGCGACAGCCGCGACAAAGGTCTCGTCGATATACTTCGCCACCAGCTCGCGCAGCCGAGTATTGCCGAACAGGCCAGAACCAAAGATCGCATTGAACGGATTGGGTGCATCGAGCAAGCTCGCGGCGACGCCGCTGGTGTAGACGTCACGCAAGGTCGCGTCATAGTCGGGACCGAGAAATGCGAAGGGCGCGATCAGTGCGCCGGTGCTCACACCAGAGACCATCGAGAATGACGGGCGCGTCCCTGCCTCGGTCCAGCCATTGAGCACGCCGGCGCCATAGGCGCCGTCCGCCCCGCCTCCGGACAGCGCCAGATAGGTTCGAGGCCCCCGCAACACGACCTGGTTCTGACCGCTCCGGAACGTCGAGGCCGGTTCGTCCGCATAACGGCGCAGGTCCGTAAGATCGAGGACGCGCGCACTGGATGCATCCGCGGCGCTATGCGGCGTCCGTGGCAGCGACGAACATCCGGCGACCAGAAGGCTCAGCGCCGCAGCGACAGGCAACGAAACCGACGGCCGCCAACGGCGGCCACGCACGACATGTTCTGTCAGGAGAGCGCTCACGGGTTCGACGCCCCGTCCATAGAACCGCGTCGCTGGGCGACCTGAAGGGATGCCGCCGCGGGTTGAGCGACGAGTTCGAGGTAGTCCCGGTGGATCGCCTGGACGGTCGTGCGCTCGTCGAACTTGACCCGCCAACTGCTCGGCGAGCCGCGGCCCACGATGACTCCCTGGCGATCGCCGTATTTGGGATGCCGCTCACGACCGAGAACGCTCATCCGAACACGGGCACCGCGGAACAGCCGCGGCGGCGATGCGTCACTATCCGCATTCATCATGCAGCCCTCGCCCGGTCGGGCGCCTGATGGGCAATCAGTTTCGCTTTCGCTGTGGCCACGGTTTCGATCTGCTTGCGTCGCCGATCTGCGGTGCCGGCCGCATCGGCTGGCAACGGAGACATCATTTTGAAACCACTATGCATTTGACCGCGCGTGTTAAGTGAGCAATCACTCACTATTATTGACTGACTCAAAAGTCAATAGCACCCGTGCAAGGGATCGATTATCCTGGTCCCATGAATGCTGAGCTAAAGAAGCGCGCCCGTCGAAAAGCGGAACGACCGATCGAGATCCTCGACGCGGCCTTCGAGGAATTCGCCAAAAACGGCTATGCCGCCACCCGGCTGGAGGATGTCGCCGCCCGCGCATCCGTCACCAAGGGCACGATCTATTTCTATTTCGAAACCAAGGAGCGCGTGTTCGACGAGATGATCCGATACAAGTCCCAGGCGTTCTTTCCCGAACTGGAAAGCTATGCCGGGACACTGGAAGGATCATACAGCGCGCGCCTGCGCGCACTCATGGTCTTCGTGTATCGCAAGATTGCCGAGGACAGACCTTTCCGCGAAACACTCCGCTTCCTGATCGCCGACGGCTCCCGTTTCCCCGACCTCGTGGACCGGCACTATGACGAGTTCATGCGGCCAGTCATCGACCAGTTCCGAATGGTGATCGAAGCGGGAGTCGCGGCCGGCGAATTCCGCCCGTCGCAGGCAAGCACATTCACCGAAATCGTGATGAGCCCGGCGCTGCTGTTGACCGTGTGGTCACTGTTGTTTGGAACGCGAAGGCAGATCGACGTCGCGGTCTTCACCGATGCCAGTATCGACCTGCTCATGCGAGGAATCGATACCTCCCATTAGTCTAGACGCAGCTTGGATCACTAGAACGTCGGCGGCGTGCAGGCGCTGATCACTTCGCAGGGCTTCGCGCCGACGCAGCGGAAACGATGCGGGCGGCGGCTTTCGAAGTAATAGGCGTCGCCGGGATCGAGGATATGGCGCTCGTCGTCGACAGTCACTTCCAGCCGGCCGCTGATCACGACGCCGCCCTCCTCGCCGTCATGCACCAGCGGCACCCGGCCGGTGTCGCTGCCGGGCTCATAGCGCTCCTTCAGGATCTGCAGGCTGCGGCCGAACAGGTTGTCGCCGATCTGGCGATAGGAGATCGGCGCCTTGCCGATCTCGGTCAGCTCATCGGAGCGGTAGAAGACCTTGCGCGGCCGGTCCGGTTCGATGGCGAAGAATTCGGCGAGCCCCATGGGAATGCCGTCAAGAATGCGCTTGAGCGCGCCGACCGACGGATTCATCTGGTTGGATTCGATCAGCGAAATCGTCGAATTGGTCACGCCGGCACGCTTGGCCAGTTCGCGCTGCGACAGCTTGTGATGCCCGCGCACGAACCGCAGCCGTTCGCCTAGATCGATGCTCACGCCAAATCCCTGTTGAGAGTGTTTCGGATCGGGCAAATATGGCCCGGCCGATTGAACAAAATCAACAACTTAATGGGAGTCAGAAAAGGACTTGTTGCATCGTGGCGAACATGATCCAGATGCGCGATCAGCCTGAACATCATCCTTGGGAGCCGCGCCGTGACCGTTCATCAGATTCCGAACAGCCTGCAACTCGAGTCGTTCTGGATGCCGTTCACCGCCAACCGGCAGTTCAAGGCGGCGCCGCGCATGTTCGCCTCCGCGCAGGGCATGTATTACACCACCGAAGACGGCCGCAAGGTGATCGACGGATCGGCCGGCCTGTGGTGCACCAATGCCGGCCACGGCCGCCGCGAGATCGCCAGCGCCGTCGAGAAGCAGCTCTCGACCCTCGATTTCGCCCCGGCCTTTCAGATGGGCCATCCTCTGGCCTTCGAATTCGCCAATCGCCTCGCCGAGATCGCCCCCGCAGGCCTCGACCGCATCTTCTTCACCAATTCCGGCTCCGAGTCCGGCGACACCGCGCTGAAGATCGCGCTGGCCTATCATCGCGCCAACGGCCAGGCCGCCCGCACGCGCCTGATCGGTCGGGAGCGCGGCTATCACGGCGTCGGCTTCGGCGGCACCTCGGTCGGCGGCATGGTCAACAACCGCCGCGCCTTCTCGTCCGCCCAACTGCCCGGCACCGATCACATCCGCCACACCCACGATCTCGCACGCAATGCCTTCTCGAAGGACCTCCCGGAGCATGGCGCCGAACTGGCCGACGACGTCGAGCGCCTCGTCGCGCTGCATGGCGCCGACACCATCGCTGCCGTCATCGTCGAGCCGGTGCCCGGTTCGACCGGCGTGCTGCCGCCGCCGAAGGGATATCTGCAGCGCCTGCGCGAGCTCTGCACCAAGCACGGCATCCTGCTGATCTTCGACGAAGTCATCACCGGCTTCGGCCGCCTCGGCACGCCGTTCGCCGCCAACTATTTCGGCGTGACGCCGGACCTGATGACCACCGCGAAGGGCATCACCAACGGCACCGTCCCCTGCGGCGCCGTGTTCGCCAGCCGCAAGATCTACGACGGGCTGATGACCGGTCCGGAAAGCCAGATCGAGCTGTTCCACGGCTACACCTATTCGGCGCATCCGGTGGCCTGCGCCGCCGGCATCGCAACGCTGGACATCTACAAGAACGAGGGACTGCTGACGCGCGGCGCCTCACTGGCCGACTACTGGCGCGATAGCCTGCATGCGCTGCGCGATCTGCCGAACGTGATCGACATCCGCAATTGCGGCTTGATGGGCGCCGTCGAACTTGCACCGCGCAAGGATGCACCGGGTGCGCGCGGCTATGACGTGATGGTCGATTGCTTCAACCGCGGCCTCTATCTGCGCCAGAGCGGCGATGCCTTCGCGATGTCGCCGCCGCTCATCGTCGAGAAGAACCATATCGACGAGATCGTCTCGATCCTCTCCGACGCCATCAAGCGCGTCGCCTGAGCCGACACGTCGTCTGATTTAGTATGGCCCGGATGAAGCACCCGCTTCATCCGGGCCATTTTTTTGATGGATCGGATTTTAAGGCTGGGCGCGCTGGCTTGAGGGATCACGCCGGCCGTCGGCGGAGCCAGCCCTTCATTTTGAGTCCGTCACGCATATTGAGGCTGAGTAGCGTGATGTTCACCGCGCCCGCAGCCAATTCGACCACCTGTACCGCGTAGAAGCTGGCATCAAACTCGGCAGCTTTCGCCTTGGACGCGAGGAACAGCGCAGAAGGGATGAGAAGCAGGAGGCCGTTGGCAGCTATCCAGGGCATGCGCTTGATCTTCGCACCAACCAGCGCGGCGCGACGTCCATTTGCCAGGGCAAAGCCAGAGCCTCCGGCGGCCATTAGCGCCGGAACGAGCAGCAGGAAGCCCCATGGTATGGCCGACTTCACGGCGATGATGGTCGCCTGTGGCGCAAACAGTTCACTGAGAGCCGTCGAGAGCCAGAAGATCGCGATGGTGAGAATCGCGACCGCGCCAGCGGCCGCATGGATCATCTTGTTCATGGCTTTGCTGCCGTTCCTGCAAGTGCACTTCGGCTACGCGACGCAGATACCCGGTACCGCGACCTTCTGGAAAAGATGCGGAGAAGCGACGGCCGAGGACGGATACGCCGAGAGTTTTGCTCTGAACTCGGGATGCGAGAACGCAGCTCGAAAGTCGGCCGTCGTTTCCCATACTGCATAGTTGAAATAGGTCGGGCTTTCGCCGACCGCGCGGTGAAGCTGGATCGAGATGAAGCCCGGCTGCCGCTTCATGAACGCCGCATCGACCTGCCACGCATCGAGGAAGGTCTGCTCGTCCGCCTTGTCGAGTGTAAAGACGTTCATCAGCACGACAGACGCGGCATCGATCCCGATCTGACGGTCGATCGGGAACGCCGGATCAAGTGGACGCATGAGCGACATAACGGTCTCCACTGGTTTCATGGTGTCAACATGGTATGATGGCTACATATTATATTGACATCATGATGTCAATAAAGACATAGGACGACAATGCGCCATACCAAACGGACGCCCGCCGGCGATGCCTTGACCGATCTGATGCTCGACCTGTTCCGGCTCAACAGCCGAATGCTCGCAGCCGGCGACAGGCTGGTCACAGACCTTGGTTTGACCAGTGCCCGTTGGCAGATCCTCGGCGCCATCCTCGCCGCCGAACGCCCTCAGCCTGTGGCGTGGCTCGCGCGCGACCTTGGCGCAAACCGCCAGAACGTGCAGCGGATCGTCAATGACCTGCACGAAGAAGGACTGGTCGTATTCGAGACCAACCCGCATCACCGCCGGGCCCAACTTGTCGTTCTGACCGACAAGGGGAAGCAGACGTTCGACGCTGCCATGCGCTTGCAGGCCCCCTGGATCAACAGCCTCGCGGATGGACTCTTGGTCAAGGACATCAAGACAGTCCACCACGTCATCGCGGCGCTGCGAAGAAAACTGGAGGGCACCGATGAATCTGAGGAGCAATCCTAAACGCCACGGCACGCAGAGCCTGGATCAGCTCGCGCTGCCATGCGCCCGCGCGCACATCCGTGTCACATGATCCGGGCTCATCGCCGGTGTCGGCGCAACGGTGTCGCTCGAACCTGTGCTGGTCGTCCATGAGAGACCGCCGAGCGACGCCATGACAGGCGCTATGGCAAAGCGCGACATCATCGCGACATTCACCATCGCCGGCACGTCGACGCGGGGATGGCTGACGATCGCGTCCACGATCAGGCCGAAGGCGGCCAGTCCCAGTGTTCGCTTGCGAGATCTGATTGAGGTCTTGCGGAATTGGATCGGCATCGCGGGCTCATTGGCTTGAGGATGCGCACGCACCGGAGTCGGAGTGCGCCGACGCGTCGACGTCGCGAGCCGTTTTAGCGATCAACTGTGACCATCCGGTCTGATGCCGCGAACAACAAAGCTCGCAACCGATCACGTCGCGACGAGTCGCCCGATATCGGTCATCACATCTTCACGAGGACGAGACCTCGGACGCGGCGAGCAACCGCCGGGCTTCGTGTCATCCGGACAGCGTCTCGATCACCCGGCAGTCACTGACCCTGCCATGACTGCACTCTTCCACCATGCGCTTCAATTCTCCGCGTAACGCGGTGAGTTGCGCGATCCGGCGCTCGACGTCCGACAAGTGCCGGCGCGTGATCCGATCGACCTCTGCGCAAGACTGATCGGGTCCCTCGCTCAGGGTCAGCAATTCGGCGATATCGGCGATCTCGAAACCGAGCTCGCGGGCGTGCCGGATGAAATTCAGGCGGGCGACATCCTCCGGCCGATAGCGGCGCTGCTTTCCCTCCGTCCTCGTGGGCGCGGCCAGAAGGCCAATCCCCTCGTAGTAACGGATCGTCGGCACCTTGATGCCCGTCAGACGCGACGCTTCTCCGATTGCGTAATCCATTTTTCCCTTGAACCTCTAGTCGCTAGAGATTGTACGCTTGTCTCACATTGAGAGGAAGCCGATGTCCGACAAGACCTGTTGCACCACCGACACCTGCTGCGAGCCGCCGCCCATCGATTTTTCGAAGGCGAACGCGAAGCCTGTCTCCCCGGCGGCCTGCGAGACCGAGGCATGCGGTTGCTCCGGGGGCGTTCCGGTCTTCGACGGCGTCGATCCCCGCTACAAGCGCGTGCTGTGGACGGTCATTGCCATCAACGGCATCATGTTTCTTGTCGAGATGATCGCCGGACAGATCGCGGGGTCACAGGCGCTGAAAGCGGATGCGCTCGACTTCCTCGGCGATACAGTCACTTACGGGCTGAGCCTCGCGGTCATCGGCACCGGCATCAGGACGCGGGCAACGGCGGCTTTGTTCAAGGGCCTTTCGCTCAGCGTCATGGCTCTATGGGTGTTCGGTTCGACCGTCTATCACACGCTTATCCTCGGCGTTCCAAGTGCCGAGGTCATGGGCGCGATCGGCTTCCTGGCGCTGGCAGCCAACCTCGCCTCGGTGCTGCTGCTGATGCGTTACAAGGACGGCGACGCCAATGTGCGCTCTGTCTGGCTGTGTTCCCGCAACGATGCCATCGGCAACGTCATTGTCATGTTCGCAGCCCTGGGAGTCTGGGGCTCGTCGAGCGCGTGGCCGGATCTGGCGGTTGCCGCCGTGATGGCCTTCATATTTCTCTCCTCCTCGGTACAGATACTCCGTCAGGCCTGGACTGAATATTCCGAACAGCCCGCGCCCGTCGGCATGTCCCAGCGTTCCTGAGCCTGCAATGCTGCGCCACGGCCGATGAAGATGGGCACTACTCATTCGCCGTGTCGCTATGATGCTGTGGCTGGCTACGCGCTCCGATCAGCTAATTTGCGACACCCTTCGATCTTGCGCTACGCCTCTGGACCGCGTGATCGGCCCAACCGTCGTCGTCGCCTCCTCGCGAACTCGCGATAGAGGGCTTCCGGCGTGACACCAATTTCCGCAGCAACTCGACGCCACTGCCCTTTGGGCGGTAGCGGTCCCTCCTCCGTCGCGACCCAGGCGTCGATCCGAGCGGCAACTGTCTTCAGCGAGAGGATTTCGGCATGCGTTCGGGCCCGCTGAACCTCCTGCGTCAGGTAACATGTCAGGGCCAGCGAGAAGTCGGGACGCTTCGCGAGCGCCTCCTTGAGCCGCCTCAGAGGCACCGGGCGGACCACCGAGTCTTCCGCCGCAGCGCCCTCGCAATGGTACCGGTCAGCGAATAGCGACGCCTCGGCCACGATGGCGCCTGGGCCCGCACTCTGAAGTACCAGCGGCGAGCCATGCGGCAACGACCTCGTGAGCCGGACGGTGCCTGCCACCACCAGGAAGAGCACCCGAACCGGATCACCAGCGCGAAACAGGATGTGACCTGCGGCAAGCGGCTGCTCGAGCTGAGACAACTCAGATAACGTAGCGACGAGCGCGTTCGACATGATAGCGATCATACTCGATGCGCCCGACGCACGGCAAGATGGAGCGGAACTCGAACCTTGGAGACCGCAATGAAGCCCATCTACCAGATCACTCTTGCCCTCGCCCTCGCGGCTCTCATGCCCCAGATCGCCAGCGCTGAGGACTGCAACTGCAAAGTCTCTCACCGAGAGATAGCCGCCTCGCCCTATGCGGGCATGGAGCGCCGCAGTATCAAAGCCTTGTCGGACCCACAGATCGTGGATCTCAAGGCAGGGCGGGGCATGGGTTTGTCCCTTCCGGCGGAGCTCAACGGCTATCCCGGACCGGCCCATGTTCTCGAACTAGCGGACACGCTGCGCCTCTCAGACGATCAACGCACAAAAGCAAAGGCGCTTTTCGAAGCAATGAAGATAGAGACGATCCCTATCGGCAAGCGAATCCTCTCCGAAGAGACCGCGCTCGATCGGCTATTCGCCGAGAAGCAGGCGACGCAAGACGCGCTGAACACCGCGACGGCGCGCATTGCCTCTGCACAGGGCGATCTTCGAGCCGCCCACCTGCGTTACCACCTCGCTTTGACGGAGTTTCTTTCCTCTGAACAAGTCGCACGGTACGCCGAACTGCGCGGCTACGGGACCGGTGCGCCCGACCGACATAAGCACCCATAGCGCGGGAGCGAATCTCCCAACTTCCGCCGATGCGCTGGGTGTAAGCGGGAGCAAAATTGTCGGCATTCGGCGCCAATCGCGTATTCCGAAGTGGCGCCCCTCCGTTGTTGGCGTCCTTGCCCGCAAGAATAATTCTGAAAATAATCCTTGACGCCATTTCATCGTAGTATATATTCCCATCCATCCCGCTCCACTTGAGGGAGCGTTACCGGGACGCCGACTGGCGCGGGGTGGGATGTGGCGCCTGCGGGCGGGAGGGAGACGTTCCCTCACGCACTCGGGAGGCCTTGGGTCACCGTCCGGCCCCACTACGGGGGTCTGCCACTCATGCTGGCTGGACGTGGCATTGGTGAACGGCGGGAAACCGTCGGGATAAGCGGACTGCGGAGGTCTGCGCCTTTGCCCGGAAGAACGGTCCCGGGGACAGAAATCGCCACGATGGAGCGTCGAAAGGCGTTTCCGCAGCCTCTGCTGTCCGGCGATCCGGACACTACGCTGCGGCACTGTACCCAAGTCGCGCCTTTCGGCGCTTCATCTCCCTCATTCTTGAGGGAGGCCACCGGGACTGCCACTCACGCGCACAGGCGCGGCAAGGACGGCGCGTGGCCCATCCCCTCACCTGCATCACAACGATCAACAACGTCATCACAGGAGGTCCCATGCTCTTTGGTCACAAGCATCCTGGTCACATGCATCCGCGTCTCACATCGACAAATTCCACGCTGCGGCAGCAGACGTTAGCGGCCTTTCGTCTACTTCCCCCGTTGCCGTGCGATGCGCTAGCCTGCGTACGGGACTCTGTATGCGCGACATCCGTCGCGGCGCAGAATGGGCAGACACCAAGAAGAACGGTCTGCGATCCAAGGCAGGCGCTACGGCGCTCCCGCCGCCTTGGAACGCGCCGGTAGTCGAGGAAATGAAATGATGAAGAGCTTCGTCCGCGCCGTGAGCGTGATCTCCGTGATGGCCGCCTGCGGCGGCAGCGCCGAGACTGCCTTTGCGCAGAGCTGGCCGAACCGGCCGATCCGCATGGTCGTGCCCTATACGCCGGGCGGCTATACCGACCTGATGGCGCGCCTCGTTTCCGAAAAGATGTCGACGGCGCTGGGCCAGCCGATCGTCATCGAGAACAAGCCGGGCGCGAATGCCGCCATCGGCACCGACGCCGTCGCCAAGGCAGCGCCCGACGGTTACACCTTCGGCACCGTGATCGCGGCCCATTCGGTGAATCCGACGCTGAATCCGAAGCTGCCCTATGATGCGATGAAGGACTTCACCTATGTCTCGCTGACCTCGGTTGCGCCGCTGATCCTGATCGCGACGCCGTCCCTGCCGGCCAAGGACATGAAGGAGTTCATCGCGCTCGCCAAGGCGAAGCCCGGTTCGCTCAATTTCGCCTCGTCAGGCATCGGCTCGGCGGCCCATCTGACCATGGAAATGCTCAAGAGCCGCGAAGGCATCAATCTGCAGCACATTCCCTACAAGGGCACGTCCGGCGCGCTGCAGGATACGGTCGGCGGCCAGATCAATGTGATGTTCGACGTCATCGGCCCGCTGATGTCGCAGGTGAAGTCCGGCAATGCCAAGGCGCTCGCGGTGGCCGCCAAGGCGCGCGTGCCCGCGGCCGGCGACGTGCCGACCATGGCGGAAGCCGGCGTGCCGGATTTCGTCTCCGGCACCTGGTCCGGCATCATCGCGCCGGCAGGCACGCCGAAGGAGATCGTCGATCGCGTGGCCGCGGAGGCAAAGAAAGCCCTTGCCGATCCCGACCTGAAGAAGAAGCTCGACGATCAGGGCATCGTCCCCATGGGCACCACCCCGGATGAATTCCGCGCCTTCGTCACCGACGAAATCGCGCGATGGAAAAAGGTGATCACCGACGCCGGGATCAAGATGGAGCAGTAAGGGTCAGCCTCGTCATGCCGGGACGCGAGCGCCACGTGGCGGTCGCGGACCCGGAATGACAGTGTAAGGATGCTCACGCCTCGCTTCTGGCTTTCAAAATCGCCAGATGCACGAAGTGCAGCTTTCCCCTCACCGCTTGCGTCAGGTGAAATGGATAGGCGTCGCTCATGCCCATCGAACGATTGAGTTCGTTCATGCTGTAGGACACAGCATCCCACAGCGACAGCAGCGCTTCGAAGTCACGTTCGAGATAGGGATCGTCCAGCGTATGGCGCGAGCGTTCGTCCAGCGACAGCGGCAGCGATGATGCCGTATCCAGCGTCGAGACGATGTGCAGGAAATGCGCGAAGGTCTCGGCCCAGTCTTCCCACGGATGCGAGGTCGCATATTCGCTGATGAAGGCGTCGCTATTCCACGAGCGATCCGCGCGATTGTGATAGGCCACGAGTGCTTCGCCATAGTCGCGGGTTTCATCGCCAAAGATCAGACGGAATGGGCTGATGAGCTGCGATTGATCGACCAGCGCTTCCCAGTAAAAATGCCCGACCTCGTGGCGGAAATGGCCGAGCAATGTACGATACGGTTCGCGAAACGCCGCGCGGCGCGCCTCGCGCTCGGCATCGTCCGCTTCCGAGAGGTTCATCGTGATCAGCCCCGACAAATGCCCGGTCATGATCGGATGTCCGGCGGTCTCGTCCGAGAGAATGTCGAACGCAATATGCGCGCCGCTTGAAACCGCAAGAGGCAGCCTGAGACGCATCAGGTCGTAGGTCAGACGTCGCTTGGCTTGCTCAACCCGCTTCCAGAGCGCGACATTGCGATCGGATATCAGATTGGGGATCGTTCGCGTAAGCCGGCAGGATGGACAGAACGGATCGCTGTCATCGGTGGCCCAGTTGCAGGCGATCAGATCGCGATTGGCACAGGGCATGGCCGACGCGGCGCTGACGATATTGGACTGCGCGGTGTCGAAAATCAGCGCCTCGCCGCACTGCACGCAATCGCTTTGCTCGAAGAAGACGCGCGTCCGGCAATTGGGGCAGATCAGTTGCTTCATGGGTGAAGTCTAACCTGAAACGACCGGGATGGTTCAACGCCGCTCGCAATATTCGCCGCCCGGCCGAGTCTGTTTATGCGCGATGCCGACATGCAGGAATGGTGCTTGAGAGATCTGCCCAAATCGCGCTTCAATTCCGGCGTTCAGAAGAACCAATAAAAATCAGACCGGGAGGCCATCATGAAGACGCTCGCAGGAGCTATTTGCGCTCTGGCGCTGTTCGCAAGCGGCGCGCAAGCGCAGACCGTCAAGGATTTTCTGGCGCAGGTGATGGTCAAGTGGACCGCGCCGTTCGAGCCGTTTCAAGTGATCGACAACATCTATTACGTCGGCACCGACGGCATCGCGGTCTATATCATCAAGACATCCGACGGCCTGATCCTGATGGATACGGGCGTCCCGCAATCGACCGGGATGATCAAGGATCACATCGCGAAGCTCGGCTTCAAGGTCAGCGATATCAAGATCATCCTCAACAGCCACGCCCATTTCGATCACACCGGCGGCTTTGCAGAGATCAAGAAGGACACCGGCGCGCAACTGATTGCCGGCGTACGGGATAAGCCGTTGCTCGAGAGTGGCACCTATCCGGGCGATGAAAAGAACACCGATATCGGTTTCCCGCCGGTCAAGGTGGATCGCACCGTCACCGAAGGTGACAAGGTCACGCTCGGCGGCACCACGCTGACGGCGCATGCAACGCCCGGCCATTCGCCGGGCTGCACGAGCTGGGAGATGACCGTGAAGGACGGCAGCGAGAACCGCGAGGTCCTGTTCTTCTGCAGCGGCACCGTGGCGCTGAACCGGCTGGTCGGCAATCCGACCCATGCCGGCATCGTCGACGATTATCGGTCGACCTATGCCAAGGCCAAGGCCATGAAAATCGACGTGCTGCTCGGGCCGCATCCGGAAGTCTATGGCATGCAGGCCAAACGCGCGGCGATGAAGGACGGCGCGCCGAATCCGTTCGTCAAACCGGGCGAGCTTGCCACTTATGCTGCAACGCTCGAACAGGATTTCGACAAGCAGCTCGCCAGGCAGACGGCTGCGCTGCAAAAGGCGAACTGATGGTTGCCCCGCTGACGCCTAAGGCAATGCCAGTAAACCCGCCGCGACGATCATGGTCGCCAGTGCCGACAGCGCCAGCGACCAGTGGATGCCGATCATGCTGCCGATGACGCCCACCGAGATGCCGCTGAAGGCGCGCAGACCCAGGCTCGCCATATTGAACAGGCCGATGACGCGGCCGCGCTTGTCCAGGGGTGCATCGAGCTGCACGAGGCTTTGCGCCATCGCGTTGAACGACAATTCGAGAAATCCCGCTGCAAACAGGAACACCAGCGCGATGGCGTAGTGACCGGTCAGCGCGAAGATCGCCAGCGCACCACACCAGAGCAGCGCCAGAATGATCGCCGTACGCGGCCTCGGCGCCAGCAATTGCCTGCCCTCCAGCGCCAGGCCGGCAAGCAATCCGCCGGCTGCGTCAGCCGCCAACAGCATGCTGTAGGACATGCCGGGATCGCCATGGCCGAGATCACTGGCGAAGCCCGGCATCTGCGAACTATAGGCGTTGCCGACGAAGAACGATGCCGCGCCGGCCAGCGCGATCATGGAGACGATCACCGGACGGTGGCGAACGTCGCGCATGGTCTGGACGATGTCCGCAAAGCCCCGCACGGCGCGCTGAGGCACGGGCGCGCCGGTGCGAAAGCGCGGACCATAGGGCGCCTTGATTAGCCACAGCACCAGCGGCAGATAGAAGATGGTGTTGAGCATGATGCCATAGGCCGGACCCAACGCGAGCAGGATCACGCCGCCGACCGCTGGGCCAACCATCACGCCGAGATAGCGCGCCATGGCGTTCAGACGCACCGCGCTCGGCAGGTCGGCGGAACCGACGACGTCGTAGAGCAGCATCTGGTTCGGCGTCTGCCACAGCACGCCGGCACAGCCATGGATCACCAGCAGCACCATCGCCTGCCACATCTGCAGGGTATCGGTGACAAAGAAATAGCCCCAGCCCAGCGATGCCAGAATGAACAGCGCCATGCCGCACTGGATCACGCGCCGCGGGTCGAACCGCTCCGCCAGCGCGCCAGACGTGACCGAGAACAGCAGGAACGGCAGCCAGTGCGAGACGATGGCGAAACCGCCGAGCGCAGGTGACTGGAATTTCTGAAACACCACCCAGTAGCTGATCACATGCTCGATATTGTCGGCCATCATGGCAAGCACATAGGTGATGAACTGGGCGCGGAATCCCGGGTGATGCAGCGCCGCGAAGGATCGTTTGGTGGGCGATGCGCCGACGGTCTGCGCTGGGGTGTCGCTCATCGGGAGGGGAATCTTCGCAAGCAGGAGAATCCCGCCATCGGCAGCGACGGCGGTGCGGAGTCGTTACATCCCATGTCTTCGCCCGGCACAAGGCGGCTTCCGGCATAGGACGCCTCGCCATCTTGCATGCAATTGCATTCATCCCTACCTGTCCCCGGCAACCATCAACCCTGCCCCTTCTCCGGAGCCAGCCTGACATGACCGACGCCCCCTACACGCCTCCCAAAGTCTGGACCTGGGACAAGGAAAACGGCGGCAAATTTGCCTCGACCAACCGGCCCATCGCCGGCCCCACCCATGAGAAGGAGCTCCCGGTCGGCAAACATCCGTTCCAGCTCTATTCGCTGGCGACGCCGAACGGCCAGAAGGTCACGATCATGTTCGAGGAACTGCTCGCTGCCGGCCATACAGGCGCGGAATACGATGCATGGCTGATCCGGATCGACGGCAACCAGTTCGGTTCGGGTTTCGTCGATGTGAACCCTAATTCCAAGATTCCAGCTCTGATCGACCGCAGCGGCGACAAGCCGTTTCGCGTGTTCGAATCCGGCGCGATCCTGGTGCATCTCGCCGAGAAATTCGGCGCCTTCCTTCCAAAGGGCGGCCCGGAACGCGCCGAGTGCCTGTCCTGGCTGTTCTGGCAGATGGGCAGCGCCCCCTTCCTCGGCGGCGGCTTCGGCCATTTCTATGCCTATGCGCCGACCAAGATCGAATACGCCATCGATCGTTACGCCATGGAGACGAAACGTCAGCTCGACGTGCTGGACCATCGCCTCGCCGATAACGAGTATCTCGCCGGCAAGGATTATACGATCGCCGATA
The DNA here is from genome assembly GCF_034044155.1 of Tardiphaga sp. 42S5. NCBI lineage: Bacteria > Pseudomonadati > Pseudomonadota > Alphaproteobacteria > Hyphomicrobiales > Nitrobacteraceae > Tardiphaga > Tardiphaga sp. 42S5. Next base: position 4,315,117 of record NZ_CP139027.1, read on the forward strand.
TGGCGGTGTTCCCCTGGTATGGCGGCCTCGCAGAGAATGCGATCTATGGCGATGCCGGCACTTTCCTCGATGTGCAGAGCTACAAGAACCTGCAGCGCTGGACCAAGACCATCGCGGCACGACCTGCCGTGAAGCGCGGTCGCATGGTCAATCGCACCTCGGGCGACCCGGCCGGCCAGTTGCGCGAACGCCATGACGCCAGCGACTTCGACACGAAGACTCAGGACAAGCTCGAAGCGAAGAGCTGAGACGAAGACTTCGAGTTGACGTCGCTTCAGCCCGGAATCGAAAAGCCCCGCGCGAGCGGGGCTTTTGCGCGTCTGGATGCGTGAGGCAGCAGCCTCAGCCCTTCATGCACTTGTTGACCGATGAGGTCTTGGCGGCGCCGGCCAATGGCTTGCCCTCGGCGCTCTTGGCGTTGTCCTCGCAGCACTTCTTCATGAAGCTCTTCTTCGCAGCGCCCGCGAGCGGCTTGCCGTCGCCGCTGACGGCGTTGCAGGATTGCGCCATTGCGGGCGCAGCACTGAACAGGCTCAAGAGAACGAGAACAGACAGACGTTTCATGGACCGACTCCCGGTTTGTTGGAGCTGCAGCCTAGCGCAACCACGGGCTCTCGCAAGACCGGCTATGCATCACGTTCCTACCGCTTAAACGCTATGTCGCGGCGCAGCGATTTCGCCGCGCACAGAGGCAACGCCCATCTCGAAACTGTCAGCGATACGGCGCGCGCGGGTCATGAAGGCCTCGGTGACCTCAGCCGGAAATATCTCGCGCGCGGTCTGTTCGAACAGCAAAAGCCAGCGATCGAAATGTTCGCCCTTCAGCGGCAGCACGAGATGTGGACGCATCGGCCGGCCATTATAGCGGCCGGTCTTCAGCATCATCGACGACCAGAAATCGCTGATCTGCGCGATGTGATGATCCCAGTCGGTCACCGCGCTGTTGAAGATCGGCCCCAGCAAATCATCCTCGCGGGCACGGCCGTAAAAGGTCTGCACCAGAAGCGTGATATTCTCTTCATTCAGGGAAGGCTGGAAGCTGGTGAAGCCGATTTCGGAGGTCTGCGTCATGCGCCCTGATGTAGGCGACGGCGGCCAGCTCGGCAACCGCCATCGCCCGAAATCCGCTTTGCAATTGATCCAGCGCAAGCTCAGTTGCGATAGGACGGATCGACCCGGTCAAGCTTGCGGAGCAGTGCCGGCCACGCCAGTTCGCCGCTGAGGCCCGGAACATTGTCGCGCGGCTTCATGCGGTCATAGGTATCCTGCAGGACCTTCTGCGGCGGCGTGATCAGCTTGGTGTTGCATGACAGCGCTGCAACCTGAACCTGACAGGCCCGCTCCATCCGGAACAGCACATTGAAAGCCGCGGCGATGGTCTTGCCAACCACCAGCAGGCCGTGATTGCGCAGCACCATCGCCTCGTGATTGCCGAGATGCGCAATCAGCCGTTCGCGCTCTTCGGGGTTGTCGGCGATACCTTCAAAATCATGATAGGCGACATGAAGGAAGCGCATGCAGGTCTGCGCCACCGGCAGCAACCCGCATTCCATCGCCGATACGGCCATGCCGGCCACTGTATGAGTATGCGCGACGCAATCGACATCGTGACGCGCCATGTGGATGGCACTGTGGATCACAAAGCCCGCGGCATTCACGGCGTAGTCGGATGCGTTGAACAGCGTGTTGCCGTCGAGGTCGATCTTGACGAGGCTCGACGCATCGATCTCCTCATAGAGCATTCCATAGGGATTGATCAGGAACTGGTCTTCCGTTCCTGGCACGCGGCAGGAGATATGGTTGGCGATCATCTCGGTCATGCCGTACATCGCCGTGAGACGGTAGCAGGCAGCGAGATTGACGCGCGACTGCCACTCCTCGGGACTGACCTGATCCTGCACCGAACGGACGACTTTCACGGCGGGTGAGCTGACGGCTGCATTCATTGATGTTCTCCCTTGATCTTGTTCTCGCGGTCAGTCGACCGTGATGTTGGCTTCGCGAATGAGCTTGCCCAGGCGGTCGCACTCGCTCTTCACATGGGTCTCGAGTTCCGCCGGCGTCATCGGCCACGGCTGATTGCCGATCGGCTCCATCTTCTTTGCAAATTCCGGCGTCTTGACGATGCGGGTGATGGCAGCGCTGAGCCTGTCCAGGACTGGCTGCGGCGTACCTGCGGGCGCGAAGACTGCGAACCATGTCGCGCCGACGATCGAGGGGAAATCCGAGCTCCTTGAAGGTCGGCACATCAGGCAATTGCGGAAGGCGCTCCTCGGACAAGACCGCCAGCGCGCGGTACATGCCCGCCTTGTGGTTTGGCACGGTATTGGTCAGCGCCTCCACATTGCTGTCGACGATGCCCGCAGGCATGTCGTTCATCGCCGGCGCAGCACCGCGATAGTGTACATGCTGCAGCTTCACGCCGAGTCCGCGGGCCACGATCTCACCCATGAGGTGCACGGTGCTGCCCGGTCCGTTGGTGGCATTGTTGACCTTACTCGGATTGGCCAGCGCATAGGCACGAAACGCCGCGACGTCGGCGGCCGGAAAGTCCTTCTTCACGACGAAGGCAAACGGCACCTTCACCACCATCGCGACCGGCGCAAAGTCCTCGAGCTTGTATTTGATGGAGGCCAGCAGATGCGGGTTGGTCGTGAAGGTCGTCGCGCTGGCGAATAGAAGCGTGTAACCGTCCTTGTCGGCACCGGCCACGACTTGCGCACCGATCGATGTGCTGGCGCCGCCGCGATTCTCGATCACCACCTGCTTGCCGAGTTCGGTGCTGAGCTGTTCGGTGAGGATGCGCGCGACGATGTCGGTCGTTCCGCCGGGCGGAAATGGCACGACCATGGTGATGTTGCGCTCGGGATATTGCTGCGCCTGCCCTGGCGCTACGGCGAACAGCGATGCGGCAAGGACCGCCGCGATGGCAAACCATCGCCCCTTCTTGTTGTTGCTCACGTTTTCTCCCTTGCGCCGGTCCATTGTGCTTTCGCCTGGAACGACATTTTCGGGAGAGGCTAAAACAAGAGCCCAGGCGATGCGACGACTAAATAAGCCGGGCAGCTATCGGATTACACGGGACGCGCAATCGACGAACGGGACGCGGCCGTCTCGGTGAATCAATGCACCGTGGCGTTCGAAAACAGGTTGATCACGACCTGATCCTTCCTGCCGACCGATAGCGGCTGCTCCATGCATTCCGGATGAGTCAGCACCGCTTTCGCTGCCGATGTCGTATAGAGCCATGCGGGCTATGTCCTCATAGCCTATCCCCGAGAGAGTCCCGTGACCGCTCCGACGCCCCCTGCTTTCGCACTCGATGCACCCTTCTTCAAACTCCTCACCGGGAGCTATCTCCGCACTGTCGGGAAGCCCCTGTTGGCGCCTGGGCAAGATGCAGCGTGGCTCTACGGCGACGCACCATTCGCGGTGCTCGCACATAACACCGACGCTGATCCGGTGTTCACCTATGCCAATCGCACCGCGCAATCTTGCTTCGAATATAAGTGGGACGAATTCGTCGCCATCCCGTCGCGGCTGTCGGCGGAAGCGCCGAACCGCGACGAGCGCCAGCGCCTGCTGGATGCCGTCGCGCGTAACGGCTTCATCGACAATTATCGTGGGTTGCGGATCGCGAAGTCCGGTCGTCGCTTCTGGATCGAAGGCGGCATCGTCTGGGAACTGAGAGACGAGAACGGCGAGCGACGCGGTCAGGCTGCGCTGTTCACGTCATGGACGGATGTGTGAGCGCGGCAGCTACAACGTCGCCAGCGTCTCGCGCAGCGGCCGGCGCAACTGTCCGTTGGCATCGGCAAGGCTTGCGAGATAGTCGGCCGCCTCGGTGATATCGGCGACGATCTCGCGCTCGGCGGCATCGGCATCGCCTGCGACGATGGCCTTGAGCGCCGCCGTGTGATGATCCCAGCCCTTCAGCAACACGACATATTCGGGGATCACGAAGGACAGCACCGGGCCGCAGCGCAGCCACATATTCTCGATGGTCTCCACGAGGATCGGGATGCCCGACATCGCGTAGATCTCGAAGTGAAACTGGCGGTGATAATCGAGATAGCTCTCGAGATTTTTGGCTGATATCAGCGACTGCATCGTCGCCAGCAGTGACTTCAGACGTTCGAGCCCCGCCGCGTTGCGCCGGGTCGCGGCTTCCCGCGCCGCCTGCCCCTCCAGCGCACAGCGCACCACGGTCAGATCGGCGAGCTCGCGCGCCGTCAGATGCGGAACGATCGCCGCATTGCGCGGTCCCTGCTGCAACACGCCCTGTGCGACCAGCCGGGTGACTGCGTCGCGCACCGGTGTGATCGACGTGCCGAAGCTCTCCGCGAGCGCGCGCAAGGTCAGCACCGTTCCCGGGGCGAAACGGCCAGCCAGTAGCGCGTCCCGGAGCTGCGCATGCGCCAGATCCCAGAGCGGTTCGCGTTCGATCCGTTTCAGTGCGGTCATTCTGTGCTCGCTACCTCACCCTGCCGAGTCCCGCAAATTCGTGTCCCGCCGATCGCGGTGAACTGCTCCATTGACCCATTACGATGTTTGTTATAACAAACACCAAAAATGGGAGGAAAACAATGTTCGCTCAACGCGTCAGCTATGCCGCGCTCGGATTGGTATTGGGATGCTGGTCCCTGCCTGCTCACGCGCAATCCAACTTTCCGCAGAAGGACATCACCTTCATCGTGCCGTGGAATGCCGGCGGCTCCAACGATGTGGCCGCACGTGCGCTAGACCCGATCCTGCGCGAACACGGCATCAAGATCGTGATCGAGAATGTCGTCGGCGCCACCGGGGTCATCGGCATGAAACGCGTCGCGAGCTCCGCGCCGGATGGCTACACGATCGGCATGGGGACGAGTTCGACGCTGGCGCTGATCGCCCAGAACAAGGCAAACGGACTCACCAACAGCAACTTCACCCACATCGCGCGCGTCTCGACCGATCCCCTGATGCTGCTTGTGCCTTCCACCGGCACGATCAAGGCCCTCCCCGACTACATCGCCAACATGAAGGCCAAGCCCGGCAAGGTCACCATCGGCACGCCAGGCAACTACAATCTCAACCACATCTTCGCCTCCATGACCGCGCGCGCGGCCGGCGTCGACTATGTCAACGTCCCCTATACCGGCGGCTCGAAAGTGGTCGCCGATCTGATCGGACAGCATGTCGATTCCGGCGTGCTCAAACCGTCGGAGACGCTCGGTCAGATTCAGGAAAAACTACTCACGCCGATCGGCATCTTCGCCAATGAGCGGCTTGAGATGTTTCCGGATGTCCCGACCTTCAAGGAAAAGGGCATCGACGTCTTCCCTTACGGACCTGTGGTGCAGATGGCCTATGTGGTCGGCCCGGCGAACCTGCCTGACGATGTCCGCACCAAGCTGACCACTGCGTTCCGCGCCGCCATCCAGGACCCGCGCTTCAAGGAATTCGCCAAGAAGAACGTCTTCCTGGTCGACGACGTGACCGGCGATGCGCTCGCCAGGGAAGTCGACGGCGTGGCCGCCGCGATCGGCAAGGTCGCCGCGCAAACTTTCCCGAAAGAATAAACGCGACCGGCACCCGCCGGCCGCATCCATCTGATCGATCTCGACGAGGACACCCCATTGAATATCAAGAAGATCACCTGCCATGTCGTCGCCGCTCCCGTGCAGCGTCCGTTCACGTCGTCACGCGGCTGGCTCTACAAGACGCGCGGCACCTGCCTCGTCGAGATCGAAACCAGTGACGGCATCGTCGGATGGGGCGAATGCTACGGGCCATCCGCTGTCGCCAAGGCCTTCATCGATACCCAGCTTGCGCCGCGCGTCATCGGCCGCGATCCGTTCGACGTCGAGGTGATCTGGGAAGATCTCTACAACCGCATCAAGGACTACGGACCGAAGGGCATGTCGATCGCCGCCATCAGCGGTATCGACATTGCGCTCTGGGACATTATCGGCAAGGCCTGCAACAAGCCGGTGCACAAGCTGATCGGCGGCGCTTTCCGCACCGAAGTCGATTGCTATGCGACGGGCCTGTACTTCACCGACATGGAACGTCTTGTCGATGAAGCCGTGGAGGAAGCCGTCGGCTATAAGAAGGCCGGCTTCAAGGCGATCAAGATGAAGATCGGCCTCGGCTCCATCAAGCGCGACTACGAGCGCGTCAAGGCGGTGCGCGAGGCGATCGGTTCCGACATCAAGCTGATGGTCGACGCCAATCACTGCCTCACCGTACCCGCAGCGATCAAGCTCGGCCGCAAGCTCGAAGAACTCGACATCGAATGGTTCGAGGAGCCGATCTCGCCGGAGGATATCGACGGTTATGTCGAAGTCACCCGCGCGCTCGACATGGCCGTCGCCGGCGGCGAGAACGAATTCACGCGCTGGGGCTTTCGCGATGCCATCGTGCGCAAGGCGATGGATATCGTGCAGCCGGACGTCTGCGCGGCCGGCGGCATTACCGAATGCAAGAAGATCGCAGCACTCGCCAGCACCCATGGCGTCGAATGCGTGCCGCATGCCTGGGGCTCGGTGGTCGGCCTCGCCGCCACGATCCACTTCCTCGCTTCGATCCCGAACCAGCCGCCCAGCCTGTTTCCGATGCCGCCGATGCTCGAATTCGAACAGGAGGAAAACCCGTTCCGCGATCATCTGGCGAAACAGCCGATCCAGCAGGTCAACGGCGTCATCGCCGTGCCTGATGGCACCGGCCTCGGCATCGAGGTCGACCGCGCGGTGATCGACAAGTATCGCGTCGCGTGATGGCGAGGACGCACGCATGAAGTTCGTCACCTTCGTCGAGTCCGGCCTGACACGCGCTGGCGTGCTTGTCGGCGACGCCACACGTCCGACCGATATTGTCGTCGATCTGGCTCACCCGACGATGCGCGCGGGCCTCAACGGCATCGCCCCGCAGATCCAGGCCTTTCTCGATGCCGGCCTCGGCAAGGTCGTCAGCATCATCACCGCGCACGGTCTGGCCGACGCCGCCAGACTGACAGCGGACAGGGTAACGTTGCTCTCGCCGCTCCCCGCACCACGCCGCATTTTCGGTATCGCGCACAACTATCACGATGCGATTACCGAGCGTGGCATCGCCGCGCCAACCGAGCCCGTGCTGTTCATGAAAGCGCCGCGAACGGTCATCGCCGCTGGCCGGTCGATCGTCCTGCCCGCAGCGATCGGCGGCGTCACCTACGAGGCTGAACTCGCCGCTGTGATCGGCAAGCGCGCCGTGAACGTGTCGAAGGAACAAGCACTCGAATGCGTCGCGGCCTATGGTTGCTTCAACGACATCAGCGCCAGCGAGATGATCAAGGCCGACGGCCATTTCGACCGCGGCAAGAACATTTCGAGTTTCGGCCCGTTCGGACCGTTCCTCGCCTCATCGGACGAGATCGCCGATCCGCAGGCGCTGCAGGTGTCGCTGACCATCGACGGCAAGGTGCTGCAGAAGGGATCGACCAAAGACATGATCTTCGGCGTCGCCGACCTCGTGTCCTGGCTGTCGCATCGCGGGCCGCTCGAGCCTGGCGACGTCATTGCGACCGGAACGCCCGCAGGCGTCGCGGCGATGCATAAGCCTCCGGCCTGGCTGAAACCCGGCTCGACCGTGACAGCCAGTGTCGAGCGACTTGGCCAGCTCGCCAATCCCATCACCGAAGGACCGGCTTTCGATGCCTGATATGCCCACCGTTCTCCTGACCAATCCGATGCATGCCGATGGCGAAGCGATCCTGTCGCCGCATGCGCGGCTGATCACGGCGCCCGATACCAAGCCGGACACGCTGCGCGCATGGGCGAAAGACGCCGACGGCATCATCGTCCGCGCAAAACTGCCCGACGACATCGTCGATCACGCGCCGCGCCTGAAGGGCATGGTGCGTCACGGCGTCGGCCTCGATTTCATCCCCGTCGATGCGGCCACGGCGCGTGGCGTCGCCGTCGCCAATCTCCCGGGTAGCAATACGAGTGCCGTCGCGGAATATGCGATGTCGGCGCTGCTGCATCTGCGGCGCCCGATCCATCTCATGAACGGGCTGATACGCGATAAAGGCTGGGGCGCGTCGCGCGCGACCGCCGAGACCTTTACTGAACTGAACGGCTCGACACTCGGCATTCTCGGGGTCGGCACCATCGGTCGCCGCGTCGCGCAGATTGCCAGGCAAGGTTTTGGCATGAAGGTCATCGGCACATCGCGGCGCAAGGGATCGCTTCCGGCCGACGTCGAGGAAGTCTCGCTGGATCAGCTGCTCCCACGCAGCGATGCGCTCGTGATCTGCTGTGCACTGACCGATGAAACGCGTGGCCTCGTCAATGCCGCGCGCATCGCGCAAATGAAGCCCAATGCCGTGCTGGTCAACGTCTCGCGCGGAGCGGTGGTGGAGAATGCACCGCTGATCGCAGCGCTGAAAGCTGGCAAGCTCGGCGGCGCAGCGCTCGATGTGTTCGACATCCAGCCCCTCCCCGCCGACGACGCATTGTTCGATTGCCCGAACCTGTTGCTGACGCCGCATGCCGCCGCGCTCACCGCAAGCAGCAGCCGTGGCATGGCCGTCGGCGCCGCTGAAGAAATGCTCCGCATCCTGCGCGGCGAAAAGCCGCTCAATCTCGTCAATCCCGGTCACAAGGCAGCGTGAGGTTCCCATGAAGATTACTGCAATCAAAGCCGTTCCGATTTCCTATCGCGTGCCGCAGGGCCAGAATGTCCGCCTCGGGATCGGCCGCGCCGTCAAGCGCGACGCCGTGCTGGTCAAGGTCACGACCGACGAGGGCGTCACCGGCTGGGGCGAAGCGCATCACGGCCGCTGCCCCGGCGCCATCGCCAAGCTGATCGACACGACCGTTGCCGAACTCGTCACCGGCATGGATGCGATGAATGTCGTCGGTGTGTGGCACCGCGTCTATCAGATGCAGCTCTCCAGCCATGGCATGGGCTATGCCGCGGCCATGGCGCTCAGCGGCCTCGATCTCGCACTGTGGGACATTCGCGCCAAGGCTGCTGGCTGGCCTCTCTACAAACTCCTCGGCGGCGCATCTAAGCCGATCAAGGCCTATGCCGGCGGCATCTCGCTCGGCTGGCAGGCGCCGGAGTCGCTCGCCGAGGAAGCGCAGGGTTACATCGCGCAAGGCTACCGCGCGGTGAAGCTGCGTGTCGGCGACAATCCGCGTGACGACGTCGCCCGCGCCACTGCGGTGCGCAAGGCGGTCGGTGACGCCATCGAAATCCTCGTCGATGCCAATACCGGCTATACGCTGGACGACGTCCGCCGCGTGATGCCGGCCTATGACGATCTGCAGATCGGCTGGCTCGAGGAACCGTTCCCCGCACTCGACTATCGCTCCTATCAGGCTGCAGCCGCGATGGGCTCGACGCCGCTCGCGGCCGGCGAGAACCACTTCACGCGCTACGAGTTCAATCGCCTGATCGAGGACCGCGCCGTGAGCTTCGTGCAGCCCGACCTGTCGAAGACCGGCGGCATCACCGAGTCGATGCGGATCGCCGGCATGACGCAGGCGTGGAAGCTGTCGTTCAATCCGCACACCTCAGCGACCGGCATCAACATGGCGGCAACGATCAATGTGCTCGCCGCGGTCGAGGACCCCGGCTATTTCGAAGGCGATGTCGCCAAGCACAACCCGTTCCGCGACGAGGTCGGCGGCATTCCCTACAAGCTCGATGCCAATGGCTGCGTCGCGCCGTCGGAGATCGCAGGCCTTGGCGTCGAAATAGATGAAGCCTTCATCAACGCCCACCCGCTGATCGAGGGTCCCTGCTATGTCTGATCCGCGACGGGTTGAAGTCGTACTGCGCGCCTCGCGTCTCATTCACTTCGCCTGCCGCGCACTCATTCTCCTGCTGGCCGGCACCGCCTGCGTTCATGCGCAGGCGACCGCACCAGCGGGCGAGCCGCCCGGCGGCTTCAACGACACGCTCGGGCGGATCTTCGCGCAGAAACTGCAGGACGCCTTCGGCGTTCCCGTCGTGGTCGAGAACAGGCCCGGCGGCGGCACGCTAATCGGCACCGAAGCGGTCGCCAAGTCCGCACCCGATGGCTACACGCTACTCGGTATCGCCTTCCCGTTCGGCTCCAATCCGAGCATCTACAAGAACCTGCCCTATGACACGGTGAAGGATTTCACGCCGCTGGTTTTTGCGGGGCAGACACCGAACCTGCTGGTGGTGAAGCCGTCGCTACCGATCAATACGGTCAAGGAGCTGATCGACTACGCGCGTCAAAATCCCGGCAAGGTGACCTACGGCTCGACCGGCATCGGCTCCTCGAACCATCTGTCGATGGAACTGTTCAAGAGTCTCGCAGGCATCGACATCGTGCACGTTCCCTACAAGGGCAGCGCGCCGATGGTGAACGATATGCTCGGCGGCCATATCGATGTCGCCTTCGACAACACACCCAATGTGCTGCCGCAGGTGAACGGAGGCAAGCTGCGCGCACTCGGTGTCAGCAGCAAGATGCGCTCCACGCTCGCACCCGACGTTCCGACCGTCTCGGATGCCGGCGTGGCTGGCTACGAGGTCAATGTCTGGTTCGGCGTCGTCGGTCCCGCGGGCATGCCCGAGGAGATCGTGCGCAAGCTCAATGGCGAGATGAATGCGATCCTGAAACAGGACGACGTCAGGCGCCGCTTCATCGACCAGGGCGTCGAACCCGTCGGCGGCACGCCCGCGCAATTCGCGGATCAGATCAAGGCCGAGATCCAGAATGGGCGGTGGTCGTGAAGGACGCCGGCATCAAGCCGGAATAGACGGCGGCGGTGATCCGCCGCCCGCGTTGCCATTGGCCGACGTTCAAGATGCGCCGCTTCGGCCGACGCGTTTCGCCATGTTGCCGATCACGCTTTCGTCTATAGCAGCTTGCGCGACCGCTCTGCCATTAAAACACCGCATGATTTCCGCTATAGAACATCATGACGGTTTTACGACAGCAACGATTCCAATGGCGATTGATCGCTCCACTGCCGGGATTTGCCGCGCTGCTGCTGGCGCCTGGTCTCGCCATTCACTGGGGCTTTCTGCCGTTCGAATACCGTATCCCCGCCTTGCTGCTGGTCTCGGTGCTGTGCATCGCGCTGTGCCTGCTGGCCGGCTTTTCTGTCGCGGAACTCGGCCTCAGCCGTCCCTCTGACATCAGGCACTGGCTGTTCTGTGCCGCGATCACGGCAGGCATCGCGGCAATCATGGTGGCGCAGACCCGCTTTCTGACCTTCGACCACAAACCGCCGGTCTGGCTCAGCTTCGCGCCCTTCTATGTCCTGGTCTCCAGCCCATGCCAGGAAGTCGTGTGCCGGTCTATACCGAAACTGATGACCGATCGGCTGCAGGTCAGGCCCTGGACCTACGTGATCTATTCTTCGGCGGTATTCTCGCTGATCCACATCGCCTATGGCGACAGCGTGCTGCTGCTCAACACGTTCCTGGTCGGCATCGTCTGGGGTTTCGCCTATCTGCGGATGCGCAACATCTGGCCGGTGATCCTGTCGCATGCCGCGATCGGCACGCTGGCCTTCTCGCTCGGGCTGGCCTGATTCAGATTTGCCTGAGCCTTAGCGATCGTATCCGCCGCCGAAGCTGCTCTTGATCTGATGCAGCAGCGTCAGCACCCAGCATAGCGCGAAGGCTCCCGCGAGCCCGTAAGCCGTGCGGCGATCGATCACCGACAGGCCGGTCCAGAGATAGATGCGATAGAGCCAGAGGCCGGCGAGACCGACGCCCAATAAGCACACCAGCAGTTTGACGAAGCGCGCATTGGCCACGCCCACCGCGGCAAACAGGATGGTCAGCGGCACCAGAAACAACTGGCAGATGGCGATCAGGCTTTCGTTCACGGGCAGCTCCAGGAAATCGCAAAAGGCGACTCAGCGCCGGGAGCTTAGGCGTCCAATTTGAAACAAATGGTTGCCGATGAATAAGCCGCGAGCGATAGCTCAGAAGCACATATTGCTGACCACGTTGCCGCGTTTGTCCTTGAGCACATAAGGACACTTGATGCGTTCCAGCGCCTTCTTCGCATCGTCGTCGCCGAGCGCTGCGGCCTTCTCATAATAGGCCTTCGCGGCATCCTTATCCGACGCACCACCGCGGCCGCTTTGCGCGAACGCGCCCATGCGCTCCAACGCGCCCGCATGGTTCTGTGCTGCCGCCTTCTCGAACAGGCCGCGTGCCGCAACATCGTCTTTCGCGCCGCCGATGCCTTCCGACAGCATCATGCCGAGCTGATATTGCGCCTCGGCATTGGTCTCCGCGGATTTCGCCAGCAATTGCCGTGCACGCACCGGGTCTGAACCCGCGCCTGCGCCTCCGGATAGTGCCGCAAGATTGCTTACGCCGCGCGGATTGCCGGCTTCAGCCGCGCGTTCGAACAGTTTGCGCGCTTGCACTTCGTCGCGCGCGACGCCGGTTCCGTTGCCATAGGCGACGCCGAGTTCGACCATGGCGGAGGTACTGCCCTTGTCAGCCGCCTTGCGCCATGCCGCGAGCGCCTCAGCTGCCTGCGCATTGGCCGCGTAAGCACGCCCGAGCTGGAACATCGCACGGCGCGACCCGCCGGACGCGGTCCGGCAGAATTTGATGGCGGTGGCAATATCGGCTTTGGCAATATCGGCCACGCCCTTCACATCGGCAGGCTTGTCGGGATCGGCAGGATCGGCCGCGAGGCGATCGCACAGAACCAGATCGGCGGACTGGGCCTGCGCGCGTGTTGGCGCGGACAGCACAGCCAGTCCGGCGGCGACGCCGAGCAAACAGATCAGAGCGGTCGCGCCGATACGCTGGGTCATGGATTTGTCGCCACCTGTGTCATTCGCCGGTGACATTACGGACAGGCGCGCACCCCATCAAGCCGTGCGCCAGCCTGGAACTTACACGGCCTTGCGGATCAGCTTCAGCACTGCCTGCAACCGCAGGCTCCGTTTGCCGGCCAGCGCCGTGGCTTCCAGTTCGGCGCCGGTTTCGTCGCAGGTGCCGGAAAAGCCGATACCGATTTCATAGCCGCCGAAGACCGGGTTCTCGCCCTTTGCCGGCGTGTGCTCCTGATTGAGCATCTCGCCCTTCCAGCGTCCGTCCGCGGAGGAATAGGCGCCGAGATAATAGAAGAACGCGTCTCCGCCGAGGATGCGGCCGTCATGCAGCAGCATCACGCCGTTGAGCCCGCCATCGATGCCGTCGAGTGTGCGCAGATGGATCGAATACAGCCCGTTGGCGATGCCACCCGCACCGATCGGTCCGGCCGGAGGCATCTCGCCGTCATCGATCGTCGTCATGACCGACTCGAATTTCGCACCCGGCATTTGCGGCGACGAACCCTGAAAACGATAGGTGTCACCATAGGGCCGGCCGGTGACGCTGATGGTCGCCACATCCTGGCCGAGCAGCGAGGGATAGTTGGGATCGTTCATGTGGCGGCGGCTCTCGATCTCCGCCACCACCTCGTCACCCCGGAGCTCATAGCTGCCGATATGGGCAAAAGCGGAATTGCCCCCGAGCATGCTGCCATGCTCGACAAACATCACGCTGCGGCCGACCGCCTCATCAACCCGGTATTCGCATTTGTAGAAACCCGTCCGCAACCCACCATTCCCCTGCAGCGCCTTTCGCATTGTAGCGGAAGATGTGCAGTGGAGGAAAGCGCACCCGGCCAATTGGGGGCGATTCCAACAGTCTTGGACGCCGGCTACGCAATTCCTCGCCTTAGAATGGGTCGAAACGGCGCATCCGTGGACCAGCAGCCCTCGTCAGGCGCTACCTTAAGCCTCCCGCGCGTCACGAATGCGATGTGGCATGCGGGCGCGATTCTGCTTCGTGCGATCCCGGTGCCAGCGGCGCCGCCTGATCGACCGTCGCTTCGCCATGCTGGGTCAGCGGACGGTTACCTGCCATGGCACGCAGCAACACATAGAACATCGGCGTGAAGAAGATGCCGAAGGCCGTGACGCCGATCATGCCGGCGAACACCGCGACACCCATGGCATGACGCATCTCCGAGCCTGCGCCAGTGGACGTCACCAGCGGCACGACGCCCATGATGAAGGCCAGCGACGTCATCAGGATCGGCCGCAACCGCAGACGGCTGGCCTCGATCGCGGCCTGGATCGGTGTCCGCCCGGCAAATTCCAGCTCGCGGGCAAACTCCACGATCAGGATGGCGTTCTTCGCCGACAGACCCACCAACACGATCAAACCAATCTGGGTGAAGACGTTGTTGTCGCCCTTCGTCAACCAGACGCCGAACATCGCCGCCAGCAAGCCCATTGGCACAATCATGATGATCGACAATGGCAGTGTCAGGCTTTCGTATTGCGCGGCAAGCACCAGGAACACCAGCAGCATCGCCACCGGGAACACAATCAGCGACGAATTGCCGGCGATGATTTCCTGATAGGTCAGTTCAGTCCATTCGAAGTCGATGCCCTTGGGCAGCGTCTCCTTGGCGACACGCGCCACGGCGTCCTGCGCCTGGCCGGTGGAATAGCCGGGCGCCGCGCCGCCATTGATGTCGGCCGACAGGAAACCGTTGTAGCGCATGGCGCGCTCCGGCCCTGCACTTTCCTTAACGCGCAGCAGCGTCGAGAGTGGGATCATCTCGTTGCTGTCGGAGCGAACTTTCAACTGGCCAATATCGTCGGCCCGCGCCCGGAATTTGGCGTCAGCCTGGACGCGCACCGAATAGGTGCGACCGAATTTGTTGAAGTCGTTCACATAGAGCGAGCCGAGATAGATCTGCATCGTGTCGAACACCGAGGTAACCGGCACGTTGAGCTGCCGCGCTTTGGTGCGATCGACATCCGCATAGAGCTGCGGCACATTGATCTGATAGCTTGAGAACAGACCGGCCAGCTCCTTCTGCTGCATTGCCTTGCCGATAAAAGCCTTGGTGGCGTCGTTCAGCGCCTCATAGCCGAGACCGGCGCGATCCTCGATCTGCAGCTTGAAACCACCGATCGTGCCAAGACCCGACACAGGCGGCGGCGGGAACATGGCAATAAAGGCGTCCTGAATGCCGGCAAACTTCTTGTTCAGCGACAACGCAATGGCATTTCCGCTCAGGCTCGGATCCTTGCGTTTGTCAAACGCATCCAGACCGATGAAGACGATGCCGGAGTTGGACGAGTTGGTGAAGCCGTTGATCGACAGGCCGGGAAACTGGATCGAATTCTCGACGCCGGGCTCCTTCTGCGCAATCTCACCCATGCGACGGATCACCTCTTCGGTACGATCCAGCGTAGCGCCGTCGGGGAGCTGCGCAAACCCGACCAGATACTGCTTGTCCTGACCGGGGACGAAACCGCCCGGGACTGCGTGGAACAGATAACCGGTGACGCCAATCAGCAGAACGTAGATTCCCATCACCGCCGCGCGGCGCGAGACGACGCGCTTCACGCCACCGCTATAAGCGTCGGAGCTTCTGGCAAAGAAGCGGTTGAAGCGGACGAAAAACCAGCCGAGCGTCTTGTCCATGAAGCGCGTCAACGCATCCTTCGGCGCGTCATGGCCCTTCAGAAGCAGCGCGGCGAGTGCTGGCGACAGTGTCAGCGAATTGAAGGCGGAGATCACAGTCGAGATCGCCACCGTCAGCGCGAACTGCTTGTAAAACTGCCCGGTCAGGCCGGTGATGAAGGCCAGCGGCACGAACACCGCGACCAGCACCAGCGCGATCGCGATGATCGGGCCGGTCACCTCGCGCATAGCCTGATAGGCCGCGCTCTTCGGATCGAGCCCGCGCTCGATATTGCGCTCGACATTCTCGACCACAACGATGGCGTCGTCGACCACAATGCCGATCGCCAGAACGAGGCCGAACAGCGTCAGCGCATTCACCGAGAATCCGAACACATGCATCACGGCAAATGTGCCGACCACCGACACCGGCACAGCGATCAGCGGGATGATCGAGGCGCGCCATGTCTGCAGGAACAGGATGACGACGAGCACCACCAGTGCGATGGCCTCGAGCAGCGTATGGATCACCGCCTCGATCGAGGCGCGAACGAATTGCGTGGGGTCGTAGACGATGTCGTAGGTGACACCGTCAGGCATGTTCTCCTTCAGCTCCTTCATGGTCTTGCGGACATTATCGGAGATCTGGATCGCATTGGAGCCCGGCGACTGGAAGATCGGCACCGCTACTGCGGACTTGTTGTTCAGCAGCGAGCGCAGTGCATAGTCGGCAGCGCCGAGCTCGATGCGGGCGACGTCGCGCAGCCGCGTGACTTCGCCATTGTCGCCGTTCTTGACGATGATCTCGCCGAACTCTTCTTCGCTCTGCAGACGGCCCTGCGCATTGATGGAGAGCTGTAGATCCAAACCGGGCTCATTGGGCGAACCGCCCACCTGCCCCGCTGCTGCCTGCACGTTCTGCGCACGGATTTCGCGCACGACATCACCCGGCGACAGGCCGCGCTCGGCGACCTTCTGCGGATCGAGCCAAACGCGCATGGAATAGTCGCCCGAGCCGAACAGCTGCACCTGACCGACGCCTTCGATGCGCGCGAGGCGATCCTTGACGTTGAGCACCGCGTAATTGCGCAGATAGGTCATGTCATAGCGGTCGTTCGGCGACAGCAGATGTACGACCATGGTCAGGTCAGGCGCGCTCTTGATGGTGGTCACGCCAAGCGCACGGACTTCCGCAGGGAGACGCGGCTCGGCCTGCGAAACGCGGTTCTGCACCAGCTGCTGCGCCTTGTCGGGATCGGTGCCGAGGCGGAAGGTGACGTTCAGAGTCATCCTGCCGTCGGTGGTCGCCTGGCTGCTCATATAGAGCATGTTCTCGACGCCGTTGATCTGCTCTTCGATCGGCGTCGAGACCGTTTCCGCAATCACCTTCGGATTGGCGCCGGGATAATTCGCTGTCACCACCACGGTCGGCGGCGCGACTTCCGGATATTCGGAGATCGGCAGCACCGGCATCGACAGCAGGCCGGCAAGGAAGATCACCGTCGACAGCACACCCGCAAAGATCGGTCGATCAATGAAAAACTTGGAGAAATTCATGGCTTGTCTCGTCAATACAGGATTTCGCGATGGTGCTGTCTCCCCGTTCGCCGGGGGAGACGATAGTGCAGACGCAATTGGCGTCGGATGAGGGGAAGCCCCCACAGACTCGCAGAAAGTGAAGAGTCCCCCTCACCCGCCGGCTTCGCCGGACGAACTCTCCCCCCTGGCGAAGCTTTGCTTCGCGCAGCGGTGAGAGATTAGTAGGAGCCGTTAGTTCTGCGCGACAGCCTTGGTCGAGGCGAGAGATGCGGCGTTCATCGCCACCATCTCCGGCTTGATGGTCACACCCGGCCGCACGCGCTGAAGTCCGTTGACGACGATCCGCTCGCCGGCCTTCAGACCACTCAGGATCACGCGCATGCCGTTGACCGACGGCCCCAGGATCACTTCGCGATACTGCGCCTTGTCCTTCGCATCGACCACCATGACGAACTTCTTGTTCTGGTCGGTGCCGACCGCACGCTCGCTGATCAACAGCGTCTGCTCGGCCTTGGGCTGGCCCATGGTGAGCCGCGCGAACTGGCCGGGCATCAACCGGCCATCGGCATTGTCGAACATGGCACGCACGCGCACCGTGCCGCTGCGCGGATCGACCTGATTGTCGATGAACTGCATGCGGCCCTGCAGCGGTGCGCTGTCGGTGACGGTCGTCATGTGAACCGGAATCCGGTCGATTTCGCCCGGCGTCTTTTCATCGGCCAGCGTCTTCAACGCGCGCGACACCACCTGTTCGTCGGCGTTGAAGCTTGCATAGATCGGATTGACCGAGACCAGCGTCGTCAGCAGCGGCGCGGTCGGGCCGGCCGAAATCAGGTTGCCGACGGTGATTTCGATCTTGCCGACGCGGCCCGCGACCGGCGCACGCACTTCGGTGTAGCTGAGATTGAGTTCGGCGGTCTTGAGCGCGGCTTCTGCAGCCTTGAGGTTGGCTTCGGCCTCACGATACGCATTGATACGATTGTCGAGGTCGCGCTGGG
The DNA here is from genome assembly GCF_034044155.1 of Tardiphaga sp. 42S5. Classification (NCBI taxonomy): domain Bacteria; kingdom Pseudomonadati; phylum Pseudomonadota; class Alphaproteobacteria; order Hyphomicrobiales; family Nitrobacteraceae; genus Tardiphaga; species Tardiphaga sp. 42S5. The sequence continues at coordinate 4,333,104 of NZ_CP139027.1, forward strand.
TGATGCTGGAGCTGGTCAGTTGCTGACCCCGGTCGAAATCGGCCTTGGTGAGGATCAGGCGCGCCCGCGACGCGGACACCTGCCCCTGGGCACGATCGACGTCGGCGGCGTAGAGCGCCGGATCGATCAGCACCAGAAGGTCGTCCTTCTTGACCAGCGCACCTTCGCGAAAGTGGATCTCCTGAACGGCGCCTGCGACGCGGGAGCGGATTTCGACGCGCTCGATCGCCTCAAGGCGGCCCGAGAACTCGTCCGAAGCCGCTGTGGCCTTGGCTTCCACGAGAGCAACCGAAGCCTGAACAGCAGCGGGAACAACCGCGCCGGACTCGGCTTGAGCCGCCACGCTTGACAGATTCATCAGCGCCGCACCGCCGCCTACGGTGACCGCCACCAACGCGATTCCGGCGCCAAAGGCGATCTTGCGAGGGAGATTATGTGCCATTATGAACCCCATTTAATCTGTGTGGGCCTTGTAAAGCCCTGTCATTTCAGTAGCTAAGCGGTACATTGGCGTCTGCCGGGTTCCCGCCGGGCATCTCGCTGCAACGCACACATTCGTAACGTCCGGTATAGATGGACTATCGACATCCACTGTCAAGGGACTTATCTACTGAACGGTAGAAAACTTTGGAGAGCCCGTCGTGGCACTGGGACGTCCTCGTGAATTCGATACCGACACAGCCCTCGACCTCGCGCTGCATGTGTTTTGGCGCAAGGGTTACGAAGGTGCGTCGATGGCCGACCTCACGGAAGCCATGGGCATCACCAAGCCCAGTCTCTATGCGGCGTTTGGCAACAAGGAAGATCTGTTCCGCAAGGCGCTGGATCGCTATGTCGATGGTCCAGGCGGCTATTTCCGCACCGGCCTGGAGAAGCCCACGGCCCGCGAAGTCGTCGAACACATCCTCTATGAATCCGTGAATGCCGTCACCGACCCGGAAAATCCCGGATGCCTTGCCGTGCAGGGTGCGCTGTGCTGCGGCGATGCTGCCGAGACGATCAAGCAAGAGTTGGTGGCGCGCCGCGCCAAGGGAGAGAATGACCTGAAGGTGCGCTTCGCGCGTGCGATCAGCGAGGGTGACTTGCCAGCCGATGCCGATGCCGGTGACCTCGCGCGCTACATCTCCGCGATCTTGCAAGGTATGGCCGTGCAGGCTGCAGGCGGCGCCGCACGCGAGCAATTGCGAAAACTCGCCGACATGGCCATGCGCAGCTGGCCTCCGGTCTGAGCCGTCCGCCTGCATTTTATGCTGAGATCGCACAGCCGGCCTATTGTCCGCTGACAGCCGCTCCATCGAAATGCCTCTCGACAGTTTGATGACCGAGGGGCGCAATGCTGCCTCCCCCGCCAAGCGGTCGCCAAATCGCCGAGGTCGTGGCAAATCTCCTGATATTGCATCGCAATATTTCCGCTCAGGAGAATACCCATCCGACTTTCCCTTCCTCTTGTCGCGCTGGCTGCGGCTTCCTTCGGCATCGGCACGACTGAATTCGTCATCATGGGTCTGCTGCCGGACGTCGCCCGCAGCCTGTCCGTGACCATTCCGCAGGCCGGCTATCTCGTCTCGGGTTACGCCATGGGCGTCGTGATCGGCGCGCCGATCGTGGCGATGGCGACCGCAGGCATCCCGCGCAAGACGGCTCTCCTCGCTCTGATGGCACTGTTCACCATCGGCAATCTCGGCTGCGCCCTTGCGCCGGATTACTGGCTGCTGATGCTGGCGCGCGTGGTCACGGCTTTCGCCCATGGCGCGTTCTTCGGAATTGGCGCCGTTGTTGCCAGCAATCTGGTGCCGCGTGAGCAGCGCACCCAGGCCGTCTCGCTGATGTTCGCGGGACTCACGCTCGCCAATGTGCTGGGTGTGCCATTCGGCACGGCGCTGGGACAGGCCGCCGGATGGCGTGCGGCGTTCTGGGCCGTGGTGGCCATCGGCATCATTGCATTCCTGGCGATCGCCCGCCTCGTTCCTTCCGGGATGCCTGGCACGCGCGGCGGACTGGCGAAAGAGTTTCGCGCGCTCGGCCGCTGGCCGGTGCTGCTGCCGATGCTGATCTCGACCATGGCTTCAGTCAGCATGTTCAGCCTGTTCACCTACATCACGCCGCTGCTCGAAGAGGTCACCGGCCTCACGCCGCATGGCGTGACCGGCGCACTGCTGGCGATCGGCGTCGGTCTCACCATCGGCAATCTGATCGGCGGCCGCCTCGCCGACCGCAACCTGCTCTCGACCATCATCGGTGCATTCATCTGTCTCGTCATCGTGCTCGGCGCACTTGCGCCTGTGGTGCACATGACGCTTCCGACCCTGGTGCTGCTGATCCTGTGGGGCGGTATCGCCTTCGCGCTGGTCTCGCCGCTGCAGATTTGGGTGGTCGATGCGGCCACGGACGCGCCGAACCTCGCCTCGACCCTGAACCAGGGCGCGTTCAATCTCGGCAACGCCACCGGCGCATGGATCGGCGGCGTCGCGCTGAATGCCGGCATGCATTACGCACAGCTTCCGCTGCTCGCAGCGCTCGTCGCCATGGCCGGGCTCGGGCTCACGCTGAGCAGCTTCATTGACCGCCGGATCTTGCCGGCGCAGATCAGTCCGGCAGAATAGCGCCGCGACCGCGTAAGTATTTTCGCGTTTTCAAGGAAACGATTTTGGCCCTCAGGCGCGACAGTTTCGCCTTCACTGCCTTTCTGGGCACATTGACCGCATTGCCACCGCTGTCGATCGACATGGGATTGCCGGGTCTTCCGGCGATCGAGGCGAGTTTCGCCGACGCCGCAGGACGCGGGCCGCTGACGCTCAGCCTGTTCCTGGCGGGCTTTGCGATTTCGCCGCTGATCTGCGGCCCCCTTGCTGATCGCTTCGGTCGTCGTGCGACCCTGTTGGATGGGCTGCTGCTGTTCTCGATCGCGGCAGGCGCCTGCGCGCTCGCGCCTTCCTTCACCGTGCTGCTTGCCTTTCGATTGCTGCAGGGCCTCGCTGCAGGCGCCTGCGCCATCCTGCCCTTCGCCATCGTGCGCGACCTGTTCGAACACGGCACGGCGCGCCACAAGCTGTCACAGATCGCGGCGGTCCTCGGCATCGCGCCAATGATCGCTCCAGTGCTGGGCGGCTGGGTGATGACCGTCAGTGACTGGCGAATGATCTATGCGGTGCAGGCCGCCGTGGGACTTATCCTGCTGATCGTCGGCGCCATCAGCCTCGACGAATCCCAGCCCGTCGAGAAACGCCGTTCGCTCAACCCTAAGCAATTGATCGAGAGCTACCGCATGGTGCTGTCCGATCGCATCTTCGTCGGCTTCTCCCTGCTCTACGCCTTCGCCTTTGCCTGCATGTTCGCCTTCATCTCGGGCGCGCCATCCGTGTTGATCGGCAGCCTCGGTCTCTCCACCACGATGTTTGCGCTGCTGTTCGGACTGACCTCCTGCGGCGTGCTGGTTGCCTCGCTGATCAGCGGAAGCCTGAGCCGCCGCCATGTGGCCTCACGCAAGATCATCATGGCCGGTCTGCTGCTGATGATCGCCAGCGCCGTTGCAGCGGTCGCTTTGGTGCCTGCAGGCGCCGTCACGACGCTGTCGTTGATGCCGCTGATGGCGCTCACGATCTTTTCCTTCGGCCTGCTCGCACCGAGCACCAACCACGAAACCTTGCAGAACCTGCCGCATGTGGCAGGCGCGGCAGCTGGCGTGATGCGCTGTATGCAGATGGTCATGGGCGCCTTCGCCAGCGCCATGATCGCGGTGTTCGAACCGTTCGGGCATCCGGCGCTGGTGATGACCGGCCTGATGGCCGGCATGGCGCTCGCCGCCGGCGCGATCTATCTGTGGCTATTACCCAAGGCCAATTCCGGGCAGGATCATCGCGCGTAACAGGAGTTCCCCATGAACGGAAAGATCGTCGTCATCACCGGAGCGTCCGGTGCGCTGGGTCAGGTCGTGCTCGAACGCGCCGCTAAGAGCGGTGCAACCATTGCCGCCATCGACCATTCCGCCAAGACGCCAGCCTCAACGCCAGATCGTTTACAGATCGGCGGCGTCGACCTCTCCGATGCCGCGCAAGCCGACGCCGCCATCGCTGCAGTGGTCAAACAATTCGGCAAGATCGACGTGCTGATCAATATCGCCGGCGCATTCACCTTCGAGAATATTGCCGACGGTAACAACAAGAGCTGGGAGACGATGCATCGGCTCAACTTGCTCACGGCTCTCAATGCCTCGCGCGCGGCAATCCCGCATCTGACGTCGTCGAAAGCCGGACGGATCATCAATATCGGTGCGATGGGTGCGCTACAGGCCGGCGCCGGCATGGGGCCTTACGCCGCCTCGAAGGCTGGCGTGCATCGGCTGACGGAAACGCTCGCCGCCGAGCTGAAGGGCAAGGTCACGGTCAATGCCGTATTGCCTTCGACCATCGATACGCCGGCAAACCGGCGCGACATGGCCACTGCAGATTTTTCGAAATGGGTCACGCCGGACGAACTCGCCAGCGTGATTCTGTTTCTGGCCAGCGACGCCGCCAGCGCCGTCACCGGCGCATTACTGCCGGTGAGCGGGCGCGTCTGACTTACGCCTGGGTCTTTTTCTTCTTGCCGAATGCAGGCTTGGCGAAATTCGCACCGCCATCGCGCTTGGCCTTGGCGACGTAGGGCGGCTTGTCCGCGCGTGGTTTCTTTTCGAACTTCGGCTTGCCTTCGTAACGCGTGTCTTCGTTGCGCGGCTTTGCATAAGCCGGCTTGTCGGCGCGCACCGGATCGTATTTCGGCTTGCCGTCGAACTTGGGCTTGCCTTCATACTTCGGCTTGTCGTCGAAACGCGGTTTGCCCTCGTAGCGCGGCTTGTCGCCCTGATAAGGCTTGTCGCTCTTCGGCTTGTCCTTCCAGGACTTCTCCTTATAGGCACCCTTGTCCTTGAAGTCCGGACGGTCGCCATCGGATCTGAAGCTGGGCTTGCGCGGGCGCTTGTTGGAATAGTCGCGATCTTCCGGCGCCGTGCGGCTCGATGCGACCGCGCCTTCCGGACCGTTGGCCAGCGGCTCGATGTGGATATTGTCTTCCTTGTCCGGACGCTTGATCATGGTCGCGAACTTCTCAGCCGCGGCTGCCGAAATCTCGAATTCCGAATTACCGTCATAGATCTTGATCGCGCCGATATCCGCCTTCTCGATGCCGCCGCGACGGCAGATCATCGGCAGCAGCCAGCGCGCTTCGGCATTCTTCTGCCGGCCGATGGCGACGCGGAACCACTTGGCGCCCTCGCCCATCGGTTCGCTCTTCTTCGGAGTCTTGCGGACCGGCGCGCCTTCCTCGTCCCGGCGACGGCTGCCTGGGCGATCCTCGCGACCGCGGAACGTGCCGGGATCCTGCACATCTTCAGGCGACGGCAGACGCGAGCGATACAGCCGCGCCAGCGCCGCTGCGATCTCCTCGGCCGAACGCTCGGCGAGCATCGCGCGCGCCAGCGTCAGATCGTCCTCGGTGGACTCTTCAGTGAACAGCGTGTCCTGCAGCATGCGCTGCTGATCGAGCACACGGATTTCCTCGACGGTCGGCGCTGATCCCCAGACGGCATCCGTGCCAGCGAGATTGAGCAGCATCTCGGCGCGGCGACGGCGCGATGGAGGCACCAAGAGAACACTGACGCCCTTGCGGCCGGCACGCCCAGTACGACCCGAACGATGCTGCATCACTTCCGGATCGTTCGGCAGGTCGGAGTGAATGACGAGACCGAGATTGGGCAAATCGATACCGCGCGCAGCCACGTCGGTGGCGACGCAAACCCGTGCGCGACCATCGCGCAGCGCCTGCAGCGCGTGAGTACGCTCGTTCTGCGACAGTTCGCCCGACAGAGCGACGACCGAGAAGCCGCGCTCCAGCAGGACGGTCTGCAGATGGTTCACCGCGTTGCGGGTGTTGCAGAACACGATGCTGCTCGGCGATTCAAAATAGCGGAGCACGTTGACGACAGCGTGTTCGACGTCGTTCGGCGAAATCCGGATCGCGCGATATTCGATGTCGGAGTGACCGCCTTCGGTGCCTGCGACTTCGACGCGGAACGCCTGCTGCTGATACTGCTTGGCGAGATTGGCGATGCCGCGCGGCAGCGTCGCCGAGAACAGCAGCGTACGGCGGGATGCCGGCGTGGCCTTGAGGATGAACTCCATGTCCTCGCGAAAGCCCATGTCGAGCATTTCGTCGGCTTCATCGAGCACCACGGCCTTCAGTTCGGAGACGTCGAGGCGATTGCGACGCAGATGGTCGCATAGACGTCCAGGCGTACCGACAACGATGTGCGCGCCTGCGGCCAGTTCGCGCTGCTCCTTGCGCGGATCCATACCGCCCACGCAGGAAACGACGCGTGCGCCGGCATATTGATAGAGCCAGGTCAGCTCGCCATGCACCTGCAGCGCGAGTTCGCGCGTCGGTGCGACGATCAGCGCCAGCGGCGATCCAGCCTTCGGCAGCTTCTCCGCGCCTTCGAGCAGATTTTCGGCGATCGCCAGACCATAAGCGACGGTCTTGCCGGAGCCAGTCTGCGCAGACACGAGAAGATCACGACCGACAGCATCGTCAGCGAGGACAGCGGCCTGGACGGGGGTGGATTCATTGTAGTTGCGCTCAGCCAACGCGCGGGCGAGCGACGGACCAGTCGAGAGAAATGACACAGATGTAAACCTTGGTTGCAGCGGACCGCGTCGCGGTCGGACTCATTGAGATCCACAGGATCAATACTTGGGACCAAACGGAAACGAATCTGCCGCCCTTCAGTTGGCGGTCACGTCGGGTCCAGGAGTCCGGTGCGTATCGGGATCGACGGAGCTTTACGCTGCTTCGCAGCAAAAGGCCAATCATTGCTGCCATGTGCCGGCGAAATCGGGCGAATTGAGGTTAACCCTCACAGAATTGCGCCAGCACCGGTATTTTGTCACTCAAATTTCGCTGGGAGGCTTTTTAACGTCCTCTTCCGTCTTTGGCCCCTCCTGCTTGAAAGGTACCAGGAGCCAAAGAGTCAGGAAGGTGAACAGCGAGATGACGACCGCCACGTCATAGGCGCCGAGGCCCACGGCAGCGCCAGTTGCGCCGGTTGCCCACAGACTGGCTGCAGTGGCGGTACCACGCACCGAGCCGTTGTCTTTCAAAATGGCGCCGCCGCCGATAAACCCCATGCCGGTCATCAGACCTTCGATGATGCGCGCTGTGCCTTCGGGATGACCGTTCAGAAACCCCTCGGTCGCCTGGACGATGCCGCAAGTGGCGAGCGCGACCAGCGGAAAGGTGCGCAGCCCGGCGCTGCGCTCGGCGCGCTCACGATTCCAGCCGATGGGCAGCGCCAGAACATAGGCGATCGACATGGCGATTAGATGCGGCAACAGACGAAAGCTGTCCGACATTTCCAGAAGGGTCTTCACCGCGGGTCTCCGATCGCACAAGGGATAAGGCGCCTCGGGTGTCTCCGCGGGCCAACCCGGATAAACTCGGCCGGTGAGTCGCGGTTGCAGCGGCGCATCGTCTCATGGACCTCGACTAGGACGTTCAATTTTTGGAAACCTCGCTCTACCTCCCGGTAAAACGCTTCCTCGAAGGCCTTGGCTTTACAGTCAAAGGTGAGATTGGCGGCTGTGATCTCGTGGCGCTGAATGGCGATGATCCGCCGATCGTGGTGATTGGCGAGCTCAAGCTCAGCTTCAATCTCGAATTGATCCTGCAGGCCGTCGATCGCGCCGGTGCCTGCGATGAAGTCTGGGTGGCGGCCAAGCTTTCGATCAAGGGCAAGGGCCGTGAAAGCGATGCGCGCTACCGCAACCTGTGCCGCCGGCTTGGATTCGGGATGCTGGGAATCACCGATGCCGGTGGCGTCGAGGTTCTGGTCGCGCCCGCCACCGTCGCGCCGCGACGCAATCCGAAAAAACGCTCACGCCTGATCACCGAGCACAAGAAGCGTCTGGGCGATCCTGCCCTTGGCGGCAGCACGCGCGCGCCGATCATGACGGCCTATCGCCAGCAGGCGCTGGCCTGCGCAGCGATGCTCGTTGTCGGTCCGCGCAAGGTGCGCGAGCTCACGCCGGATTATCCGGATGCGCAGAAGATCCTGCATCGCAACGTCTATGGCTGGTTCGAAAGTCCGGCACGCGGCACCTATGCGCTCACCGATGCCGGTCACGCAGCCCTGAAACGCTGGCCGCAACCCCAGCGGGATACCGCACCGGAACCAGCTTTGTCATAAAGCTATTGATCAAAATCGTTCTCATTTTCCGGGAACAAGTTTGCATGGCTGCTTTGTCGCGGCAATTCCATATTGCAATGCAACAACTGCTCCCTTAGGTATCGCAAATCAACACTGAGGCGACCGATGAGCGAAGACTGGAACACGAAATACGGAACGCGGCGCGTACGGCGCGATCCCCCGACCCTGGAAGAAGCCATCTTCGCCGCGATGGGTATCACCGAGGATCTCGATCAGCAGGCGGAGATTGCCGCATCGCTGATGGGCATGCCCTTCGACGCGGTGCAGGCCGAAGTGAAGAAGGCCAATCGCTCGACCGGCACACTGCGCGTGAGCCGCGTCATTGCCGGCGAGCAAGGCGCCCAGCGTTCGGTGGTGGTGGAGCGCCGCGTGACGCGCAAATTCGGCAACGACAAGCGCATCTGACTTCGGCGCGCGAGCGCGCCGCCCGCAGATACAAAAAAGGCCTCGTTCATCACGAGGCCTTTTTCTTTGTCGCAGCGACCGTCGCTCAAGCTTGCGTCCTGTTCAGGACTTGCCCCAGCCGGCCAGCTTGAACCACAGACCCCAATAGGCCCGGTTATAATCGGCGATTGCACGCGCCACATCGAGCGCCGTGGTCTTCGGCTCGGCCACGAGCCCTGCGCCCATGGGATCGCGCAGGTCGATAACACCCGTGGATTCGCCGTGACGGAACGACAGGTGCGCGCCGAACTTGTTGGCCAGCGCCCGCATCGCGTCGTTCTGCGCGCCGGTGGTGATGCGCAGCTTGGCGTAGCCCATCGACCGCGCCTTTGCGATCAGCTTGGTGAACAGGATGCTGCCGACACCCTTGCGGCGCACGATCGATTCAACGCTGAAGGCAATCTCGGGCAGCGAGTCCGGCGACAGATCGGCCTGATGCAGTTCAGCGGCGCCGCGCACGATGCCATCCTCGAAGTAAACGAGAATGACGGTGCCGGTATTGACGGACTTCTCGGCGTAGCGCGCGACCCATTCGTCGTCGAGCGAACCGTTGAAACGATCGCGGCGGCTCTCGCGGTCCAGCCGCAGAAGATGATCGCGGAACAGCGGCAGCTCACGGGCGGCAAGGACACGCACATGTCCACGGGCCGGAGCGCGGGTCGAAATGGCGATGGTGGTAGCTGCGTCTAACATTGTCCAAATCCTCAAGTTGCCCTCGAGGAAAGCGTCGATTCCCTAGACGCCTCATATTGTGCGACGCACCATAAAATACAAGGGCGCAGATGCCGCATCTGACAGCGCTCACCGCAGATGAGCCATGCAATTGTCGAGGATTACCAAAATCTTAACAAGAAATGAACCGGGTTACAACACAAGCTGGGTCTGCGTCACGACACCCACTAGCTTGCCATCCTCGGTCTCGATCCGGGTCTGCCATACCTGCGTTCTGCGTCCCCGGTGGATCGGCGTTGCGATCGCGCGCACAGTGCTTCCTGCTTTTGCACCACCTGTGAAATTGGTCTTGCTCTCGATGGTTGTCGTGCCTTTGGCGCCTTCCGGCAGATTGATGACCGTCGCCGCCGCACCAACCGCATCGGCGAGCGCCATCACCGCGCCGCCATGAATGGTGTGACCGAGCGTGCACAGGTCCTCGCGCACCAGCATCGTTGCGACGACGCGCTCCAGATCGGCGTCGGTGAAGGTCACGCCCATCGAGACGGAAAACGGCATTGCGAGGCTGTGGATCTTGTCGAGTGGCGTCATGCTGGCCTCAACTCCCTGCGCTTTGTCTCGCCCATCATCATGTGGGCTTGATGAAATTTCACGACACAACGGCATGTCGTGACAAGCCCTTTGTTAACGGGCATATCGACGTGATGCGCCACTTCCCGCCACGCCGGATCGTATGTCTCACCGAAGAGACCGTGGAGACACTTTATCTGCTCGGCGAACAGGATCGCATCGTCGGCGTTTCCGGCTATGCCGTGCGGCCGCCGCAAGTGCGACGCGAAAAGCCGCGGGTCTCGGCCTTCATCTCGGCCGATGTGCCGAAGATCCTGGCACTCGATCCTGACCTCGTGCTGTGCTTCTCGGATCTGCAGGCCGAGATCGCCGCAGAGCTGACGCGCGCCGGCGTCGCCGTTCATGTGTTCAACCAGCGCGACATCGCCGGCATTCTGGCGATGATCCGAACGCTCGGCGCCATGGTCGGCGCAGGTGAGCGCGCAGAGCAATTGGCGACGCAATTCGAGCTGCGATTGTCCAGCGTCAACGCTGCGGCCAGCTTGCGGCAGAACAAGCCGCGCGTCTATTTCGAGGAATGGGACGATCCGCTGATTACCGGGATCGGCTGGGTGTCCGAACTGATCGAGATTGCCGGCGGCGAAGACGCCTTTCCGCGGATGCGTTTTCAGAAAGCCGCGAAGGATCGCATTGTGATGCCCGACAACGTGATTGCCGCAGCACCGGACGTGATCCTCGCCTCGTGGTGCGGCAAGAAAGTCGTGCCCGATAAAATCCGGCAGCGACCGGGCTGGAGCGAGATTCCGGCCGTGCGCGACAATCGCATCTATGAGATCAAATCGCCGCTGATCCTGCAGCCGGGACCTGCGGCATTGACGGATGGACTGGATGCGATCGTGAAAGCGTTGTGGGAAGAGTAGTCGTAGCTGTTGTGCTCCGCCCTCTCACCACGTCATGGCCGGGCTTGTCCCGGCCATCCACGTCTTTACTCACTCGTCGCCCAAGGCGTGGATGCCCGGCACATCTAGCGAAGCCGCGCTTCGCGCTTTGGCCGGGCATGACCGAGGTTCCACTGCGATTTTATCGCCCCGATTAGGCCGCCCCACGCTACCCCGCCCTTACCCCTTCGGGTACTGCAGAGAATAGGCATCGGTCAGCGCATCTTCGAGCAGCCGGCCTTCCGAATATGCTTGCAAAGATGCTGGCCGTTCGACGCCGGGCAACAGCCGCGGACACGGCTCCGGCGCACCGATCATCGTCCTCACCGGAATGCGCTCGGCATAGATCGGCAGCTCGTAATCCTCGTCATCATCGGCGACGCCCTTGGCGCGGATCTTGGCCGATGCCTCCTCGATCTCCATGGCGATAAAGGACGTCGCCTTCATCTCCTGCGCGGTGGTCTCGCGCAGGCTCGCCGTGCGGTCCGGGAAGAAACGATCGACCATCGCGATGCCAGCCTGTTCCTTCTCACCCGGATCGGTCACCAGATAGGCGTTTCCGAATGCCATCACCGCGCGGTAGTCCGCTGAATGATTGAAGCCGCAACGTGCCAGCACGAGGCTGTCGAGAAACGCGACCGTGAGACAAACACGCTGCTGCGCGGTCTGGTTCTTCAGCATGCGGCTGGCGCTGCTGCCGTGCCAGTACAGCCTGGTGCCTTCGCGCCAGAAGAAGGTTGGCGTGCAGTAGGGCTGGCCATCGATGACGTAAGAGACATGGCACATCATCGATGCGTCCAGGATTTTATGCACGGTCTCGTGGTCGTAGAAGCCGCGGTCATGGCGTCGCTTCACGCGATTGCGCGCCGTGAGCGGATAGGACGGTGTGGTGTCGATACCCGTCGTTTCAGTGGTCTTCAGCTCGGGTGTTGTCACGGCAATTCCCTGTCAATTGGAAGCGTTGGAATGTGTTGTATCCGTCCATTTGGCCTGCGATAGTGCCAATTCCATGCGAAAAATTCCGACCAATTTGGCGAGGCCAATTCCGAAATCCGAACTGCCGCTCGATCTCACGGGCGCGCATATCACCGAAGGATCGTCCTCGCAGGATCGGCTCTATCAGGCGCTGTGCCATGCCATCACGGGCGGCGTCGCCAAACCCGGCGAAGCTCTGCCGCCATCGCGTATCCTTGCGAAGCAAACCGGCTTTCAGCGCAACGCCGTCACCAATGCCTATGAGCGGCTGATCGCCGATGGCTTTGCCGTTGCGCGCGTTGGCTCCGGCACCTTCGTCGCCGCGCGCATTCCCACGCGTGTCGACAGCAAGCCGACAAAGGCCATCGCCATCGACCCGCCGCAGCGCGGCACGCTTGCGCTCGGCTGCACGCATATCGACGAACAGGCGCTCCGCCGTTTCCGCGCGTTCGCCGGCCGCCGCCTACGCGCCTTCGGCAGCGAGCATCTGCATTACGGCGATCCGCGCGGCAGCTTCGAGCTGCGCACCGCCATCGCCAATCATCTTCTGTCGGCGCGCGGACTGCGCTGCGATCCCGACCAGATCATGCTGACATCGGGCACACAGCATGGACTGCGCATCGTGCTATCAGCCACCCTCAAGCCGGGCGAACAGATCTGGTGCGAGGACCCTGGTTACCCCGCCGCACGAAAATCGATCGAACATTGCGGCGCGCGGCCGGTGTCGGTGCCGGTCGACGAGTTTGGCCTGATCGTCGCCAGGGGCCGCGCCACAGCGCCATCTGCGCGCGCAGCCTATGTCACGCCGTCGCACCAGTTTCCGCTCGGCGTACAGATGGCGATGCCGCGCCGGCTTGAACTGCTCGACTGGGCGAAGGACGCCGGCGCCTGGATCATCGAGGACGATTACGACAGCGAGTTTCGCTATGACGGCGCGCCGCTGCTGTCGCTCGCCGGCATCGATCACCTGCAGCGCGTGATCTATATGGGCACGTTTGCGAAGACACTGTTTCCAGGCCTGCGCATCGGCTACTGCGCCCTGCCCGAGCGCCTGATCGGCCCGGTCACGACGGCGCGCGCGGCGATGGACCGCTTTCCCGGCACGCTGATGGAAGGCGCGGTGGCCGACATGCTGAACTCCGGCGCCTTCGCAGCCAACCTGCGCAAGATGCGCAGCGTCTATCGCGAGGCCCGCGACGCGCTGGCAGCAACGCTGACGGATGCGTCGGACGGACAACTCACGGTTCCCGTGCCGTCGCAAGGTCTGCATCTGGTCGCGAAGTTCGCAGCCAAGACACCGCTCGAGATCGCCGCAGAGGCCAAGGCCACGGCCGGCGTCGAGGGCTGGTTGCTGGCTGACACCTATCTGCGCGCCCGCCCTGCGCCGGGCTTCGTGCTCGGCTTCGCCGGCCATCCCATTCGTCAGCTTGTCACATCGGCGGAAAAACTGGCGAAAGCCTCGGCGGCGAGTTTGCGCGCGCACCGCAAGCCTGCGGCAGGGCCCCGTGGAACCCGCGCGGGGGGCTAGAACTTAAGGCTGGTCAGCACTGGAGGCTCGCGACCGCTGCGCTTCTAGAATCGGATGCGCATCCCTACAATCCGCGCAGGCAAACTGCCCCGCCGGCAGACCCGGCCTAACGGAGACCTCATGTCCGGCAATCGCAACGTGCTTTATCTGATCATCGGCGCGCTCGTCGTCGGCATCGGCGTACTCGGCTACAATCTCTACCAGACCAAGAAAGAACCCAGCGGGCTGCAGATCAATGTCGGCCCCGACGGCCTCAAGATCCAGAACAAGTAACAAAGGTCGCACAATGCGCTCGGCAATTTGGCTATCAGGAATTCTGGCTTCGCTTGCGCTGGCAGCGCCGGCGCTGGCGATCGATCAGGTCAACCGCGAACAGGACATCGTTGATGTCCGCCTCGGCCAGCGCATTCTGGTCGATGACGGCTCTTGCCCCACCGGCCAGATCAAGGAAGTGTCCGGCACGACGCTGACCACGTCCGGTGTGACGCGTGTTCGCAAATGCGTTCCCCGCGCGGGCACCAAGACGCGCTAGTCCAAGACATGCTCATCAATGCCGCAGTGGCTCGCTTGGCGGCACCGGTGAACCGGTCTGGCCCACACTCGCGCCGCCGTCGATCGCCAGCGTAATCCCCGTGATCCAGCGCGCTTCATCGCTGGCCAGAAACAACACACCATAACCGATATCCCAGCCGGTCCCTTCGGTGCCCAGCAGCGTGCCCGCGGCGCGCGCCTTGCGCATCTCGTCGCTCATGCCCCGCGACGCCACCATCGGCGTATAGACCGTACCAGGCGCGATGCAATTGACGCGAATGCCGGCGCGGCCGTGATGTGCCGCCATCGCCCGCGTCAGACCGATCACCGCCGACTTCGACGTCGGATACAGCAGGCTGGGATGGCCGCCGCGCAAGCCCGCAATCGATGCCAAATTGACGATCGAGCCGCCGCCGGATTTCATCATTTCCGGAATGGCATACTTCGCCATCAGCATCATCGAGGCGACGTTAACGCGCATGGCACTGTCCCAGGCGAGATCATCGACCTCGATGGCGTCGCCGCGCGGTCCCGTGAGGCCGACATTGTTGACGAGGATATCCAGCCGGCCGAAGCCTTCGACGGTGCGTTCGACGATTGCTTCGCATGAGGCGCGATCACTGACATCGCCGTCATAGATCTGCGTGACGCCGCCTTCCGCGGCGATCAAACGCGCCGTTTCCTCGGCAGCGTCTGCGTCGGTGTCGACCAGAGCAACACGCGCACCGTGCCGGGCCAGCAGCACCGCCGCGGCGCGCCCGTTGCCGATGCCTTCGCCGCGGGACCCCGCGCCGGTGACGATGGCGACCTTGCCTTTCAATCGATCATCGCGCTGGGGCCAGACCATATCCATCAGAACATGCCGTTGGTGTTGGCGGACTTTTCCGGGATCGGCTGAACGGCATCCCAATGCTCGACTATCTTGCCGTTCTCAAGCTTGAAGATGTCGATGATCGCACTGCCGCGCGTGCCCTTTTCGCGCACGGCGTGGACATGCAGGATCACAAAGTCGCCGTCGGCGAAGACCTGCTTGATCTCGCTATGCGAGTCCGGGAATTTCTCCCGCAGGAACCCGATAAAGCCCTTGAAGCCCTCGACGCCATCAGCCGCGTTGGGATTATGCTGAACATAACGCGGACCGAAATATCGGGATGCCGCCTCGAAGTCCTTCTGGTTGAGACCCTTTTCGTAGAATTCGACGACAACTTTCTTGTTGGCTTCCTGGTTGCTGGTGTCTGCGGCCAACGCCGCGCCGGTGAGAAACATTGATACACAAGCAAGGCCGATCGAGACAAATCGCATAAAAACCCCTCGGTTCCCGCCGACCCAACGGTCAGCGAAACCAAACGCTATCATCGGCCGTGACAGGATGACGAGAGGGAAAGACAGAAATCCGCGATCATTTCGGTACGACGATGCAGTACAAAACGATCACTTGATATCAACCATTGCTGGATATCGATCGGTACTAATCCAGCGGCGCCGGATCGTACATGCATTGCAGGGTCGGCTTGGCGATCTGCGTGAAGGTCGCGCTGATCATCGACTGCTTCGATGCCGGGACCCAGTCCTTCTCGATGGTCGGTACGCCGCGCTCGCTGATGCCCCGCAGCAGCGCCTCGCGCAGATCGGTGTCTTCCACCGTTGCTACAGCATGGTCATGCAGGCAACCGCAGACCTCTTCCGGATGCGCCCAGCGCCCGACCATATGTGGCGAACACAGGCGGACGAATTCGCCGCGCTGGTCCGGCAATTTTCGCCACGACCAGATCTGCGCCTGCGCCGCACTTCCCGTGATGAAACTTGCAAGGGTGGCAGCGACAACAATGGCGGTCAGAACACGTGGTCGGGTCATTTCAAAACTTTTCTTGTTGTTTCTCGGGTGTCCACCCGCGATCGAAATCAGCGTGCGTAGGCCACAACCATCGGCGCAGCAGCGCTGATCACAGGCGAACCGGTAAAAGCGAAGGTGCCGATACCCGGCAGATTACCATCGGTGGAACCGGCCATCGACGGACCGACCAGGATGAAGGCGAAAGCGAGGATGAAGCTGATGGTGCGCATCTGACGTCTCCAGTTCGGCAGCGCTGCCCGCCGCGTCGTTGGCAAATGGATAACCAATGGCGGTTTCGTCACGTCTGCGGCCCAAGAGGAAAATGGTTTCGTCGGCCTGCTCAATTGTTTCGTCGCGCCCATCCGACGACACAATCCGGGCGGTTACTATGCGAACGGCTCGAAAAGAACGCCTTGGAAAGGATGTCTCGAAAGTTCGTCTGGCTGTCGCACGCCCTTAACAAAACTGAACCTAAACGCGGCTAAAGCGACTTCAGGAGAGCGTATGCAACCTTTTCAGGCGACTGCGCGTTTCTGTTCACCTGGAAGAGAAGGAATGCAGTCGTGGGAACTGGCAACAACGATGTTGGCAAGGATACCCCGATCAGCGCCGGACGATCACCGATCTCCACGGTTCGCCCGCGCGCCGAATGCCAAGGCGCCATGTCGCAGCAGGGCTACGGCTCGCACGGCAACGAGTGCTATCCGCAGCAGCTGGTCCAGCTCGTAGGCTATCGCGACCCACAGCCGCAGCAGTCATGGGACCGCTTGCGCACGAAACGCGTCGTCTCCCATTCCGCTGAATAGCGAAGCACGGCCAAGTTCTAGCGGCCAATAGCTCGCTTATTTGATGAAGTCGCCGCACTTCTGCACGGCAGCGTCCGCCTGCCCCCACGGCATGATCGGAACTGATGACGTGGAGTTCTTCGGCGAGCCCTCGATGATCCGGTCCGAATAGACCATGTAGACCAGCACGTTTCGCTTGGCGTCACAGCCGCGAACGATCTGCATCTTCTTGAAGAAGAGACTGCGGCGCTGCCGGAACATGTCCTCCCCCTGATCGCTCTTGGCCTTGAACGTGATGGGGCCGATCTGCCGGCAGGCCAGCGAGATGTCCGAGACCTCCTCGGCCAGACCGAGCCAGCCCTTGAAGCCGCCCTTTTCAGGCACCGTGAAATGGCAGGCGACACCGTCGACCTCAGGGTCATCGACGCCGTAAGTCGCCAGCTTGTCGTTTGGGCTGAGCCATTTGAACACGGTGGAGCGCCGGAAGATCAGATCCGGCTCGTCCGCAGCCTGCGCCGGGACAGCCGCCAACACCGCGAGCGCCGAAAGCGCCAGGACGCCGCGCCGCAACATCTTGGTGAGTCCGCCAGATCCATTAAACGTCATGCAACTCTCCGTGACCGATCCAGAATATGTAGGCATTCCAACCGGATTCGGAAGCCAGGATGCCCCTCTGTTAATTCAATGTGAGGCTTTTTTGCTAGGCTGATCCCGACTCAACGGCAGCCAGATCACTCATGCTGGTGAACCCATCTCGCGCCTGCGAGACTAATGTTTTCAGATGGATTCGAGGATATTGGACGTGGGTGTATTTCAATTGTCGCGTGAACCAGGGGACAAAAGCCGCTTTCTGGGCAGCACGATTTTTTCCGGCGGCCTTCTGCGGATCGCGCTGGTCGCTATGGCCGGCATGACCGTGGCGGCGCCTGCCGAGGCCGCGGTGTTCTGGACCGACGAAAACCCGATGATCATGCGGGAGATCGAACCGCCGGCGCCACAACCACAGCAGCGCCAGAAAAAGCTGAAGCGCCTCGGCGCAAAACTCGAGAAACAGGTCAAGGAACACGCAAAGCCGGTCGGCCCGCTGGTGATCGCCATCTCGATCGAGCGACAGTCCCTGCGGGTATTCGACGCCAACGGCCTGTTCGCGGAGACGCCGGTCTCCACCGGCATGCGCGGCCATTCGACGCCCATGGGCGTGTTCAGCATCATCCAGAAGAACAAGTGGCACCGCTCCAACATCTATAGCGGCGCGCCGATGCCCTACATGCAGCGTATCACTTGGTCGGGCATTGCTCTGCATGCCGGCGCGCTGCCAGGCTATCCGGCGTCCCACGGCTGCATCCGCATGCCGATGGCCTTTGCGACCAGGATCTGGGGCTGGACCCGCATGGGCGCCCGCGTGATCATCGCGCCCGGCGAAATCTCCCCGGCGGAAATCTCGCATCCGCTGCTCGCCGCTCAGAAGGCCGCGCCGGGTCCGGTCGCGGCTGCGGCGCCTCAAGACGTCCAGACATCGCCAAAGGCTGATAAGGCATCGGCAGATGCGAAGCCCCAAGACCTCGGTCTGAGGCCATCCGCCGCCGACCGCGCCAAGACTCAGGACAAGACCCAGACCGCCGATGCCAGCAATGCGATGACAAAACCGGCGCCTGCGACTGTGATGTCGGACGCCACACCTGCAAAGGTCGAAACCGCCGTCAAAGCCGCCGAGCCCGAGATCATGACGCGCCGCGATCTCGACGCCGCCATTGCCAAAGTCGTCGAACTGCCGACCCCCGAGATCAAATCCGCAGAGACCGTCGCGGAAGCGCCAGCCAAGCTTGAACCTGCCAAGACGGAAGCACCGAAGGCGGAAATCGCAAAAGCTGATGTCGCACCGGTCGCCGCCAGTGTGCCCGACGTCAAGAATGACGAAACGCGCCCCGCCGATTCAGCCAAGGCCGAGATGCCTGCGGCGCCTGCCGCCGATGCGACGCCAAAGCGGTCCGGCCAGATTGCCGTGCTGGTCAGCGGCAAGGACGGCAAGCTCTATGTGCGGCAGAATTTCGCGCCGCTGTTCGAGACGCCGATCGCCATCAAGCCCAGCGATCGCCCGCTCGGCACTCACATCTTTACCGCCCGCACCGACAAGGGTGATGCCAAGGCATTTCACTGGACCGCAGTCTCGCTGCCTGCCGTCCCGCGTCGCGCCGACGAGGACGACAATGTTTCGCGTCGCCGCAGATCCACTGGCGCGGTTGAAGTGAAAACCCGACCGCTGCCGAATAGCGCCGCCGAAGCGCTTGACCGCCTGACGATCCCCGCGGACGCCATGGCACAGATTACCGAAGCGCTCGCGAGTGGCGGCTCCATCGTGGTGTCCGATCAGGGCATTACCGCCGGCGGCGAGACCGGCCAGGGCACCGAATTCGTGGTGCCGCTGCGCTAGCCTCGTTCACTCCGGCCCTGTAACAGCTTGTTGAGTGCGTCATCTCGGAGATGACGCTACTCTGCTCGCGACACAGGCTGGGCTACGACGAATGGCGATGATCAATCGCAGACAGATACTGACAACGGTATTGGGCGCGGCAAGTGCTGTGGCGGTCGCGCGTCACGCCTCGGCGCAAGGCGCCGTGAGCCGCATGACCGCCTATGGCTTCGCGTTTCCCGGCCTCAAGGGTGGCGACATCAAACTTGCCGACTATGCCGGCCGCCCGATCATGGTGGTCAACACTGCATCGCAATGTGGCTTCACCCCGCAATATGCCGGGCTTCAGACGCTATGGACCGAGTTCCGCGAGCGCGGCTTGATGATTATCGGCGTGCCCTCCAACGATTTCGGCGGACAGGAGCCTGGCGGGGCCAAGGAGATCGCCGACATTGCCGAGGGGCATTTCGGCATCGGCTTCCCAATGGCGGCCAAGACCGTCGTGAAGGGACCGAACGCACACCCGTTCTATAAATGGGCGGCAGAGGCACGGCCGCGCGACCTGCCGCGGTGGAACTTTCACAAATATCTGGTCGGACGCGATGGCTACCTCGTCGACTCATTTGCCTCCGAATTCGAACCGACCGATACACGCATCAAGACCGCAGTCGGACGCGCCCTGACCGCGGCTTGAGCGGTTCAATATCGATCCAAGCGCTGACTGGGGATAAGGGCCGTTGCCATAGCGGTACCGCCTGAAATCGCGCTAGAATTGCGGTCACGACCATCTGGATCAGCCCGACCACCTCGCTGACGACGCTGGTCGCAGGTCAAGGGGGACGTGATGCGCAGTGCGGCAGGTCTGATTTTTGCGAGCGCTATTTCATTGTGGGCAGCAGGCGCACAGGCGCAGGCACCCAAAGCCGGTGTTGCTGCCCCCGCCCCCGCGGCAACGCCTGCGCCGCCACCGGCGCCCGCGGCTGCACCTGCCCCCGCCAAATCGACCTGCGCCAATCCCGATGCGCTCGGCGTCAGCCGTGTGGTCGAGATCGACACGACGGGCGGTCCGGGCTTCGGCTTCGAACATTTCAAGCAGCTCGACTTCCTGCGCGACAAGGAAGTGGTGCTGACCTTCGACGATGGTCCATGGCAGACTACAACGCCGACCGTGTTGAAGACGCTGGCCGACGAATGCGTCAAGGCGGTGTTCTTCCCGATCGGCAAGCACGCCACCTATTATCCGGAGGTGCTCAAGCAGGTCGCTGCGGCCGGCCATACCGTCGGCGGACACACCTGGGCTCATATCGCGCTGACCAACAAGAAGCTGACCCAGCAGCAGCGTATCGATGAAATCGAGAAAGGCTTCAGCGCGGTAAAGTGGGCACTCGGCTCAGCCCCCGCACCGTTCTTCCGCGCTCCGGCGCTGCAGCACCCGCCGGAAATCGTCACCTATCTCGGTACCCGCAACATGGCGATCTTCTCCTGTGACATCGACTCGTTCGACTTCAAGACGCGCAAGTCCGAACAGGTCATCACCAATGTGATGACCAAGCTCGACAAGCTCGGCAAGGGTATCATCCTGATGCACGACTTCCAGAAGCACACCGCCGAAGCGTTACCGACCCTGCTGCGCAAGCTCAAGGCCGGTGGTTACAAGGTCGTGCATATGCGTGCCAAGGCGCCCGTGCAGACCATCGCGTCCTATGATGAAGCGATCGTCAAGGACGCCAAGCTGCCGACGGTCAGCAGCCGTCCTGTGAACAGCGTCGTCCAGACGATCTCGGAATAATGAGGACTCGTCGACGCCCCTGATGCCCGCATTTCGTTTCAACGGCTACGTCATCGTCTCGGCGGACGGCATGCTCGCCGACGCCAGTGGCGTGATGCCCGATACCCTCAAATTTCCCGGCGACCTCGCCTTTTTCACCGCAGGTCTCGACCGTGCCGACCTGATCGTGCACGGCAGGCATTCGTTCGAGGATCAGCCGAACTCACCGAAGCGCAAGCGCATCATCGTCAGCCGCAGCATCGCTGCCATAGGCCCCGATCCCGAAAACAACAAAGCCACGCTGTGGAATCCGGCCGGCGCATCTTTCGAAGACGCTTGCGCGCATGCGGGCGTTCATGCCGGCACTGTCGCCGTCATCGGCGGCCCCAACGTATTCGAGATGTTCTTTGATCGCCTCGACGTGTTTTGGCTGTCGCAGGCGCCACATGTCCGCCTGCCCGGCGGCGAGGGATGCTTCCCCGGCGTCCCCGAACGATCGCCGCAGGACATTCTGTCCTGTCACGGCTTGCAGGCGAGCGAGGTTCAGATCCTCGACGCCGCACATGAAGTTACAGTGACGGCCTGGCGGCGGGTGTCCTGAACGAGGACTACACCTCGCTATAGCCGCCCGGTAGCCGCGTGCTGCGACCGATACCGGCGATCATGAACAGGCCGCCGATCAGCGACAGGTTCTTCAGCGCGTGGATCATCTGGTTCTTGGCCTCGGGACCGGTCAGGTTCCAGAAGTCATGGAAGTAGAACGTCGCGGTCATCACGAACAGCACCAGCACCAGGGCGAAGAAGCGCGCGCCCAGATTCAGTGCGACGAGAATACCGCCGACCAGTTCCAGTGTTGCAACGGCGATTGCGAGAATCTGCTTCAGTTCCATGCCCGCAAGCCCTTCGAGCTGCGTCGCATAGGGCGTCACGACCGCTGGGATCGTCGGGATAACCTTATTCGCGATCGCATCTGCTGTTGCGCTGAGGTCGAGAAATTTGGATGCGCCGGACGCAATGAAGATCACGGCAAAGAGAATGCGCCCGAAAGTAATAAACGCTGGCATTGGTCGGCCTCGCTGGACTGCAATGAATACTTGTCGAAATACATGACGAGTATGATCATTCCACCAAATTTTTCAAACGAACAAATGGATGACCTCGTTGCCGTCATCCATTTGTCGCGATGCCTTTCAGATCGGCGAACTATCCAAAAGCGCAATGGCCGGGAAGCATCCAACCAGCGCGAGGCTGACTGAACGCGCTAGCCGAACAGGCTCGCCTGCGGACGCCCAGCCCGCTCCTGCGCCTCGACAGCCGCAACCGCCGTCATGTTGAGGATACCACGCGCTGTCACCCCCGGCGTCAGGATATGCGCCGGACGCGCCGGACCGATCAGGATCGGGCCGACCGGGAGCGCATCGGCCAGCGTCTTGATCATCTGATAGGCGACATTGGCGGCATCGAGCGTCGGCATGATGAGGACATTCGCCGAGCCTTCGAGTTTCGAATGCGGCAGCACGATCTTACGGGCCGCTTCCGACAGCGCGGTGTCGCCCTGCATTTCGCCATCGGACTCGATTTCCGGATGCTTCTCACGCAGCAATGCTGCGGCGCGGCGCATCTTGCGCGAAGAGTCCGTATCGTAGCTGCCAAAGTCAGAATGCGACACGAAAGCGATCTTCGGCTTCATGGCGAAGCGCTGCACGTGGTTGGCAGCGAGCGCCGCGATTTCCGCGAGTTCTTCCGCGCTCGGATTCGGACGCACCTGCGTATCAGCGATGAAGTGCGCACCCTTGCTGGTGATCATCAGCGACAGCGCTGCAAAATCGCTGACGCCCGGCAGGAAGCCGATGATCTCGCGCACATGGCGCAGATGGCTCATGTAGCGGCCTTCGACGCCGCAGATCATTGCATCCGCCTCGCCGCGGATCACGGCGAGCGCGGCGATCACCGTCGCATTGGTGCGGACAACCGTGCGCGCCGCATCCGGCGTCACGCCGCGACGGCCGGCTACGTCGATATAGGACTGCACGTAAGAGCGATAACGCGGATCGTCCTCGGGATTGATCAGATCGAAATCCTGGCCGGCCTGGATCGCCAGACCAAACCGCTTGATGCGGGCTTCGACGACCGACGGACGGCCAACGAGAATCGGACGCGCCAGCTTCTCTTCCAGCACCACCTGCACGGCGCGCAGCACGCGCTCGTCTTCGCCTTCGGCATAGATCACGCGCACCGGCTGGGTCTTTGCCTTCGCGAAGACCGGCTTCATCACCAGACCGGAGCGGAACGCGAAACGCTCAAGACCCGCGGTGTATTCCTCGAAATTGGCGATCGGGCGCGAGGCCACGCCGGATTCCATCGCCGCCTTGGCGACGGCCGGCGCGATGCGCAGGATCAGGCGTGGATCGAACGGGCTCGGGATCAGCGACCCCGGACCGAAGCCCTGGGTCTCGTTGTCGAAGCCGGCTGTCACGGCGTCCGACGGCGGGTCTTGCGCAAGCTGCGCGATGGCATCGACGGCAGCGATCTTCATCGCCTCATTGATCGCCGTCGCACCACAATCGAGTGCACCGCGGAAGATGAACGGGAAACAAAGGACGTTGTTGACCTGGTTCGGAAAGTCCGACCGGCCGGTGCAGATCATCGCATCCGGGCGCGCCTTGCGCGCTTCGTCCGGCATGATCTCCGGCGTCGGATTGGCTAGCGCCATCACCAGCGGCTTGTCGGCCATCGCCTTGACCATCTCGGGCTTCAGCACGCCCGGAGCGGAGACGCCCAAGAAAATATCGGCGCCGGCGATGACATCGCCCAGCACGCGCGCATCGGTCTTCTGCGCATAGACCGCCTTCCAGCGGTCCATCAGGGTGTTGCGGCCCTCATGCACGACACCGTCGATATCGCAGACCCAGATGTTCTTCTTCTGCGCGCCCAGTGACACCAGAAGATTGAGACAGGCGATCGCCGCGGCGCCAGCGCCGGAGCAGACGATCTTGACGTTCTTGATGTTCTTGCCGTTGAGCAGCAGCGCGTTCTTGATTGCGGCGCCGACGATGATGGCGGTGCCATGCTGATCGTCGTGAAACACCGGGATCTTCATGCGCTCTTTAAGCTGCGCCTCGATCTCGAAACATTCCGGACCCTTGATGTCCTCAAGGTTGATGCCACCGAAGGTCGGCTCCAGTGCCGAGACGACCTCGACCACGCGCTCGATGGTGTCGGCGGCGATCTCGATGTCGAACACGTCGATGCCGGCGAACTTCTTGAACAGGACCGCCTTGCCTTCCATCACCGGCTTCGACGCCAGCGGACCGATATTGCCGAGACCGAGGACAGCCGTGCCGTTGGAGACGACGGCCACGAGATTGGCGCGCGAGGTCAGCGAGGCCGCTTCATTGGGGTCGGCTGCGATCGCGAGACACGGCGCGGCCACGCCCGGCGAATAGGCCAGCGCCAGATCGCGCTGGTTGGCAAGCGGCTTGGTAGCCTGGATTTCGAGCTTACCCGGCTTGGGAAGGCGGTGATAGGCAAGCGCCGCGCGCGAGAGATCGTCAGAAGATGAAGAAGACATGCGTGCTCCCGCGCGTCATAAAACAAAAGTTAGGTAGAAGGGCGTTTCTTCTTGTTGGTTTGCCGGACTACTTGTCCTGCAGATTGAGACGGATATGCGCTTCACGCAACTGCTTCGGCGAAGCCTCTGACGGCGCGCCCATCAACAAATCTTCAGCACGCTGGTTCATCGGGAAGAGCGAGATCTCGCGCAGGTTGTTCGTACCGCAGAGCAGCATCACGATACGATCGACGCCTGCCGCCATACCGCCATGAGGCGGTGCGCCGTACTGGAAGGCGCGATACATGCCGCCAAAGCGCTCGACCACCGTCTCCTCGCCATAACCGGCGATCTCGAATGCCTTCACCATGGCTTCCGGCTTGTGATTACGGATGCCACCCGACGCGATCTCATAGCCGTTGCAGGTGATGTCATACTGGAACGCCTTGATGGTCAGCGGATCCTGCCCGACCAGCGCATCCATGCCACCCTGCGGCATCGAGAATGGGTTGTGCGAGAAGTCGACCTTCTTGTCGTCCTCGTTGTACTCGTACATCGGGAAATCGACGATCCAGGCCAGCGCAAAGCGCTCCTTGTCGATCAGGTTGAGCTCTTCGCCGACCTTGGTGCGTGCGAGACCTGCAAACTTGTAGAATTTCTCGGGATCGCCCGCGACGAAGAACGCGGCATCGCCGGCCTTCAGGCCGAGCTGCTGACGGATCGCTTCAGTGCGCTCCGATCCGATATTGTTGGCCAAGGGACCAGCGCCCTCACCGCCTTCACGCCACATGATGTAACCGAGGCCCGGCTGGCCTTCGCCTTGCGCCCAGGAATTCATGCGGTCGCAGAATGCACGGCTGCCGCCGCCGGGACCGGGGATCGCCCAGACCTGATTCTTGTCGTCTTCGAGCATGCGCGCGAACACCTTGAAGCCAGAGCCGCGGAAGTGCTCCGCCGTGTTCTGCATCTCGATCGGGTTGCGCAGATCCGGCTTGTCGGTGCCGTATTTGCGGAGTGACTCTGCGTAAGGAATCTTCGGCCAGTCCTTGTTGACCGGCTTGCCCTTGGCGAACTCCTCGAACACGCCGGTGATGACCGGCTGCACCGCGGCGAACACGTCTTCCTGCTCGACGAAGCTCATTTCGAGATCGAGCTGGTAGAATTCGCCCGGTAGACGATCGGCACGCGGATCTTCGTCGCGGAAACATGGCGCGATCTGGAAGTAGCGGTCGAAGCCCGACATCATCAGCAACTGCTTGTACTGCTGCGGCGCCTGCGGCAGCGCGTAGAACTTGCCGGGATGGATGCGCGACGGCACCAGGAAGTCGCGTGCGCCTTCCGGCGACGACGCGGTGAGGATCGGCGTCTGGAATTCGAAGAAGCCCTGCTCCTTCATCCGCTTTCGCATCGAGTCGACGATGGCGCCGCGGGTCATGATGTTCTGGTGCAGCTTCTCGCGGCGCAGGTCGAGGAAGCGATATTTCAGTCGGATGTCTTCCGGATAGTCCTGATCACCAAACACCGGCAGCGGGAGTTCGGCCGCGGGGCCGAGCACCTCGATGGCATCGATATAGATCTCGACATCGCCGGTGGGCAGTTCGGCATTCTCGGTGCCGCCGGGACGACGACGCACCTTGCCGTCGATCTTCACGACCCATTCCGAGCGCAGCGTCTCGGCGACCTTAAACGCCGGCGAGTCCGGGTCGGCGACGCATTGCGTCAGGCCGTAATGGTCGCGCAGATCGATGAAGAGCACGCCGCCATGGTCGCGGATACGATGGCACCACCCCGACAGGCGAACGGTCTGGTCGATATGGCTGTCGCGGAGCGCGCCGCAGGTGTGAGACCGGTAGCGATGCATGGGTATCCTGGAAATACGTCAGAGGGCGGAATCGGGTTCGCGATCAGGCGCGAAGCGCAGGGTTTACCCGACCGCATCCGACGCGGCAACCAAAGCTCGGCGATCAGATCGCCCGAATTTGCGGGCCGCGACTGCATCACCGCAGGCCTCCGACCGATGAATTTCGGACTACCATTTCGAAATGCAATCGAGCGATCGGAAAACCTCCCGCAACGCGGGAACTACATGATTGCACACGCAATAACCAGTTACCTCAGATCACGCGCCATCGGCACCCAGATACGCCGCATCGGTATTTCAGCACCAGATTCAATTACTTAAAGCGGTATTTGTGTCAAAATTTACTGAACGTTGACGACCACCATTCACTGTCTTGCCGTGAACCCCCGCCCGTTTTGAAGGCAGGTGATTCAACTGGAACTTGCTGCTTCTTGCCCTGCCGCAACCCAAGGCAGCCGCCATTTCGGCTGACCGGCGTCGCAGCCTTAGAACCGCCGAGGAATATGTTCGTGCTCGCCAGATATTCGATCAGTACCAAGCTGTTTGTCATTGTTGCTTTTCTTTTCGTCGTGATCGCGGGCATCGGCACCCTCGCCTTCATGCAGATGCGAGCCATCAACGCAGCAACCCAGGATATCCAGACGCAGTGGCTCCCCAGCGTCCGCTGGATCGGTGAGATGCGCGTTCAGTCGGCGCGGTATCGCGCAGTGCTGCGCGACCACCTGATCGTGGCCGATGCCGACCGTCCGGATGTCGACAAGAACCTCGCCGCCCGCAAATCGGACTTTGAAAAGGCAGCAAAGGCCTATGCCCCGCTGGTGTCATCGCCGGCAGAGCGCGAATTGGCCGACAAGCTCGACGCAGAATGGAAGGCTTTCATCGCCGCGGGCAACGACGTCCAGGCCCTCGCCAACAAGGGCGACGTGAACGCCGCCAAAGAGATCAACGCCAAGAAGGTCGTCCCGACCGGCCGCGCCATGGACGGCACATTGGCCAAGCTCGTCGAGTTGAACGACAAGGGAGCCGAAGCGGCCGGCAGCAATGCCAACGCCACCTATACCAACGCGATCTGGATGATGGTTGTCATTCTCGGCGCCTCGGTCGTGCTCGGTCTCGGCGCTGCCATGTATCTGGTGCGCGACATCTCCGGCGGCATCGCCTCGATCCTGAAGCCAATGGGCCAGCTGACCGATGGTCAGTTGGAGGCCGTCATTCCGCATCAGGGCGAAAGCACCGAGATCGGCCGTATCGCCAGCGCGTTGCAGATCTTCAAGGACGCCCTCATCGCCAAGCGTGCGGCGGATCAGGCGGCCGGCGCCGAAGCCGCCATCAAGGCCGCTCGTGCGGAAACCATCACCAAGGCAACCAGCAATTTCGAGTCTATGATCAGCGAGCTGGTTGGTTCGCTCTCATCCGCCTCGACCGAACTCGAAGCCTCCGCCACCACGCTGACGCGCACATCGGATATCACCATGAGCCTCTCGGGCTCGGCTGCATCCGCATCGCACGTCGTGTCGAACAACGTTCAGTCGGTTGCTGCCGCCACCGAGGAAATCACCTCGTCGGTGAACGAGATCGGGCGTCAGGTGCATGAATCGAACCGTATCGCCTCGACCGCCGTGCTGCAGGCCGAGAAGACCAATGAGAGCATCGCCAAGCTCTCGCAGGCCACCGCGCGGATCGACGACGTCGTTAAGCTCATCACGGCTGTTGCCGAACAGACCAATCTGCTGGCGCTCAATGCCACCATCGAGGCTGCGCGCGCTGGTGAAGCCGGCCGCGGTTTCGCAGTCGTCGCCGCCGAAGTGAAAGCGCTGGCGTCGCAGACCGCCAAGGCCACCGACGAAATCAGCATGCAGATCGCCGGCATGCAGGCGGCCAGTGCGGAGACCGTCGAGACCATCAAGGAGATCGGCTCGACCATCACACTGATTTCCGAAGTCTCGTCGGCCATTGCAGCGGCGGTTGAGGAACAGGGCGCAGCGACGCAGGAAATCGCGCGCAATGTCCAGCAGTCGGCGCAGCTCAGCACCCAAGTTGCCAGCGAAGTCACCGAGGTCAATCGCGGCGCCAGCGAGACCGGTTCAGCCTCCACGCAGGTGCTGGCTGCAGCGCAGTCGCTATCGCTCGAAAGCAATCGCCTGAAGGACGAAGTCGACCGGTTCCTCGACACGGTTCGCGCCGCCTGAGACCGCTTTCAGCGGTTGCCTAACACGTCATGGCCCCCCATCTTGGGGCCATGACAGTCCACTTCCCGTTCGACAACAGCTATGCTGCCCTGCCCGCGAATTTCTTCGCCCGCGTTGCACCGACGCCGGTGACAGCACCGCGGCTGATCAAGCTGAACCGCGCACTGACCGAACAACTCCGCATCGATCCTGACTGGCTGGCCAGTCCCGAAGGCGTCGAGGTTCTCGCTGGCAAGCGCGTGCCAGATGGCGCCGATCCCCTCGCGATGGCCTATGCGGGACATCAGTTCGGACATTTCGTGGCGCAGCTCGGCGACGGGCGCGCGATCCTGCTCGGCGAGGTCATTGACCGCGACGGCGTGCGCCGCGACATCCAGCTCAAGGGTTCCGGTCCGACACCGTTCTCGCGCCGCGGCGATGGCCGTGCTGCGCTTGGTCCAGTGATCCGGGAATATATCGTCAGCGAAGCCATGGCGGCCCTGGGCATTCCCACAACGCGCTCCCTCGCCGCCGTCCTCACGGGCGAACGGGTTCAGCGTGAGACGATGCTGCCGGGCGCCGTGCTGACACGCGTCGCCTCAAGCCATATTCGTGTCGGCACGTTTCAGTTTTTCGCTGCGCGCGAGGATATCGCCGGCGTCAAACAACTCGCCGATCATGTGATCGCCCGGCACTATCCCGACGCAGCCGAAGCCGAACATCCCATTCGCGCCTTGCTCGATGCAGTGATCCGCCGTCAGGCCGAACTTGTCGCACGCTGGCTGCATGTCGGCTTCATCCACGGCGTGATGAACACCGACAACTGCTCGGTATCCGGCGAGACCATCGATTACGGCCCCTGCGCCTTCATGGACGCCTATGATCCCGCCACCGTCTACAGCTCGATCGACGAGATGGGCCGCTACGCTTATGCGAACCAGCCGCGCATCGCGCTGTGGAATCTCACGCGCTTCGCCGAGACGCTGCTGCCGCTGATCGACAGCGATGAGAAGACCGCCATCGAGATTGCGCAGGCCGCATTGGGCGAATTCTCCGATATTTTCGACACGGCCTATCAGGCCGGTCTCCGCCAGAAGCTCGGGCTGTTCACCAGCCAGCCGGACGATGCCGCATTGGCGCAGGATCTGCTGACCGCCATGACAGCCAATCAGGCCGATTTCACCCTGACCTTCCGCCGCCTCGGCGCCGCCGCGGTTGACGCAGACAACGACGAAGCCGTGCGCGGACTGTTCATCGATCCGACGGCGTTTGACGCCTGGGCCGTGAACTGGCGGGCACGACTCGGCCGGGAGTCGCAGGACGCCGGTACCCGCCATCAGGCCATGCAGACGATCAATCCAGCCTTCATCCCCCGCAATCATCGCGTCGAGGCGGTGATCCAGGCGGCGCTGGCCAACGACTACGCGCCGTTCGAGAAATTGCTGGCCGTGCTGGCGAAACCCTATGAAGATCAACCGGAGATGGCGGATTACGCCGAGCCGCCGGAGCCGGATCAGCGCGTACTGAAGACCTTCTGCGGCACCTAAACACCCTCATTCTATCGGAGCAGACCTCCAATCTGCCCGAAACACCTTGACTCAACAGGTTTTTCGGCCGAACGCCTTGGTAAAAGCGTTATGGACCGTCCATGGAACTGATCACGACCACTGCCCAGCTGACCGCCGCGTGCGAGCGACTTGCCAAGCACCCCGTCATTACGGTCGATACGGAATTCCTCCGCGAGACCACTTATTACCCGCTGCTCTGCGTGGTCCAGATGGCCAGCGCGGAAGACGCGGTGGTGATCGACACGCTTGCCGAGGGCATCGACCTCACGTCGTTCTTCGACCTGATGGCCAACGAGGCCGTGCTGAAGGTCTTCCATGCCGCGCGGCAGGACATCGAAATCATCGTGCACCGCGCCGGCGTGGTGCCGCATCCGATCTTCGACACCCAGGTCGCAGCCATGGTGCTCGGCTACGGCGACAGCATTGCCTATGACCAACTCGTCGAACGCGTCACCGGCCACCGCCCCGACAAGACCCACCGCTTTACCGATTGGTCGCGCCGTCCGCTGACCGAAGAGCAGTTGCACTACGCCGTCTCCGACGTCACCCATCTGCGCGACGTGTTCGCCAAGCTCGATGCCGATCTGAAGAAGCGCGACCGCAGCGACTGGGTCAGCGAGGAAATGGAAATTCTCACCTCGCCAAAGACCTATGATTTCCATCCTGAGCGCGCCTGGGAACGGCTGAAGACCCGCGTCCGCAAGCCGAAAGAGCTCGCGGTGCTGATGGAAGTCGCTGCCTGGCGCGAACAGGAAGCACAGAGCCGCGATGTACCGCGCTCGCGCGTGCTGAAGGACGATGCCGTCGGCGATATCGCGACCCACGCGCCGACCTCACTGGAGAAGCTTGCCAATCTGCGTTCGCTGCCGAAGGGCTTTGATCGCTCCAAGTGGGGCAGCGACATTGTCGCCGCCGTCCAGCGTGGCATCGCCCGCGATCCCAGTACATTGCCAAAGATCGAGAGGCCGCGCGGCAATTCCAACGGCGCGGCCACCGTCGAGCTGCTGAAGGTGTTGCTGCGCATGACCTCCGAGCGTCACGCCGTCGCCAGCAAGGTCATCGCCACCGTCGACGATCTCGAGCAGATCGCCACCGACGACAATGCCGATGTCGGCGCCCTTCACGGCTGGCGGCGCGAGTTGTTCGGCGAGGCCGCCCTGGCCCTCAAGCATGGCCGCCTTGCATTGGCGATGGAAAAAGGTCGGGTGATCCGGGTGGATCGCGCGTAGGCGCGTCGTCCAGGGTAGCGTTCTAATTGCCTGCCGCAAACAGCAGGACGGGGCGTACCAGACCTCGCCCTGCGAGACGCAATGACGATCGCTTTACGCCGCCGATCTGTTCTTGATGGCTCCGACGATTGCGGTCAGCACCGCACCCGCGACACCGCCTCCGGCCACCTGACCGATTAGCGAACCGATATCGGTGGTTGCCGATGCGTTTGAAAGCATAGGAATCAGCATTCCGAGAATTTGACCGCCAACGCCGCCACCTATTGCACCTGCGATCGTGTTGCCGATTGTACCAAGATCGACAGACTTCGATGCACCGCCGGCAACATTTCCGCCAATCGCGCCGCCAATCAGTTGAACGATAAGGTTGATCAGAAGGGCTGACATTTCGACTCTCCCGGTCCGGAAATCGTATGTACTTGCCGCGTGGACCAAAACGGCCGCACCGGAAAATAGTATACGCACGGAAACCGAGAGTCACGCCGCGCTGCAATCAGTAGTGTCATTCAGAATGAGCGGCGGTGGCTATCGCCTGACGATCGAACCAGACTTCCCGACCAGTCGCGCCAGCTGCTTGAAGCGGCTGCCGACGCGGTCGGCAACGAGATCGACCATGCGATGCTCGAAAACGAGCATCATCTTGCGATCCTTGGTGGCGAAATGCGTGGCGGGCAGTACGCCCGGGCGCGCCGCCGAAATGAGATGCGCGACCCTGAACAGCGCGCCGAGCAAACGGGCGCGTTCGACCTGTGCCGGCGAGACAAGCGCACGGACCAGCTCCGGGGGCTCGTTCTCGGCGCCGAATCCTGCGTAGCGGTAGTACACACAGAGCGCGAGGAATGCGCGACCGTGATGATCGACCGAGCCGAAATTGCCGTTCGTGATCAGACTGAGCGTCTGCTCGCCGCGATGATCCGGATGGACGCGCCAGCCGATATCGGACAACAGACACGCCACCCGGCGTAGCCGACGATCCTCGTCGGTCTCTTTGAGCTTGGCGACACGGGCGAACCGATCACTCCAGTCGCTCAGCTCCTGCGCGTGGCGGGCCGAACGCGACAGCAACTCGTTCATGGTCTGGGCGGCACCGACCAGACCATCTTGCATGCGCTGCGCTTGCGGCAGCATTTCGTACAGCAAGCCTTCGCGGACGCCATAGGTCGAGAACACGATAGTCTTCGGCTTGGCAGTGCGAATGACATACTCAAGCACGAGCGCCGCGTAGACGAGCAGCGGCTGACGCTGTTCGGCGATGGCTTCGATGTTGGCAAGAATGTTGGCCGTTGCGAGCCGGCGCAAGCGGCGCACGAAATCGAGCGCTTCGGTGGCCGGGATCGAATAGCCATGCATCACACGTAGCGGATAGCCGCTCTGGATGATGTGCAGCCGCGCCAATGCACGCCAGGTGCCGCCGACCGCATAGAAATTGCGACCTACGCCCGCTTTGAGCTGCGCGACGTCAGCCAGCGCCAGCCTGACGATGCGCTCCGCCTTCTTCGGTGATTTCTGTGAGGCATCCTGCAATGCGAGACTGCCGAGCGGCAGCGTCACGCCCTGCCGGACCGCATTGCCTTTGACATCGATCAGTTCGAGCGAACCGCCCCCGAGATCGCCAACCAGGCCATCCGGCTTGTGCACGCCCGAAATCACGCCCAGCGCTGAGAGCTTCGCTTCGCGCGGCCCCGATATGATCTGGATCTCGCAGCCGCAGATTTTCTCGGCTGCTGTGATGAAGGCAGGTCCATTGCTCGCATCGCGCGCCGCAGCGGTCGCGATGGCGTAGACGCGACCGACCTTCATGACCCTGCACAGCGCACGGAAGCGCCGCAGCGCCGTCAGCGCCTTGTCGACAGCGTCCTTGGCCAGCAGTCCAGTGCTCTGCACTTCGCGGCCGAGACCGCACAGCGCCTTCTCATTGAAGAGCGTAACAAGGCTTCGCGTCAGCGACTCGTAGACAACGAGACGCACCGAGTTGGAGCCAATATCGATGACGGCGACGCTGGTCGCGCGTTGATTGGCACGCGCTACCACGTTGCTGGTTCCTTACGAGGATTGGTGACGCTCCGAACGGCGGGTGAGCCGGCGCGGGGATGATTTCTCAAGCGACTTTCCACGGCCAGACAGACTCGGATTCGTCATGAAGTAATTGTGCACATTGAAGGGTTCCTCGCCCTTCGCTGCCTTCATACGCGTTGACGACCCGTCCGGCAACAATTGCCAGCTCTGTTCCGTATCCTTGAGATTGGCCACCATGATCTGCTCGAGCACCTGGGTATGCACGGTGGGATTCTGCAGCGGACACAGAACCTCGACGCGGCGATCCAGATTGCGCGGCATCATGTCAGCCGACGATATGTATATCGCCGCCTTCGGGCTCGGCAGGCCATTGCCCATACCGAAGCAATAGATTCGACCATGTTCAAGGAAGCGGCCGATGATCGACTTGACGCGAATGTTTTCAGACAGGCCGGGCACGCCCGGCCGCAGGCAGCAGATGCCACGCACGATCAGTTCAACGGATACACCGGCATTCGACGCCTCATAGAGCGCATCGATGATTTCCGGATCGACCAGCGAATTCATCTTGAGCCAGATCGCACCCGGCTTGCCGCTGCGGGCGAATGCCGCTTCGCCGCGGATGTGTTCGAGCATGCGCCCGCGCAAGGTCAGCGGCGATACGGCCATCTTCTCGATGTCGCTCGGCTCGGCATAACCGGTGATATAGTTGAACACGCGTGCGGCATCGCGACCGATGATCGGGTCGGATGTGAAATATGACAGATCGGTGTAGATGCGCGCGGTGACCGGATGATAGTTGCCGGTGCCGGTGTGCACGTAGGTCGTGAGCGAGCCGCCCTCGCGGCGCACCACCAGCGACAGCTTGGCATGGGTCTTCAATTCCAGGAAGCCATAGACCACTTGGACACCAGCGCGTTCGAGATCGCGCGCCCAGCGGATATTGGCCTCTTCGTCGAACCGCGCACGCAGCTCGACGAGCGCCGTTACCGACTTACCGGCTTCGGCGGCCTCGACCAGCGTGCGGACAATCGGCGAATTGTTGGAGGTGCGATACAGCGTCTGCTTGATCGCCACCACGTCCGGATCGCGCGCAGCCTGCTGCAGGAACTGCACGACGACGTCGAAGGACTCATAGGGATGATGGACAATCAGGTCCTTCTGACGGATCGCCGCAAAGATGTCGCCGCCATGATCGCGGACACGTTCCGGATGACGCGGCACATAGGGCACGAATTCGAGATCGGGCCGATCGAGCCGCGTGAGCTGCGAGACCTCGTTCATGGCGAGAATGCCGTCGACCAGCAGGATTTCGTCATCCGAGGTCGCCAGCGCGCGCTGCACGAAGGCACGGAGTTCTGCCGGCATGCCGGCTTCGATTTCGAGGCGGATCACCGACCCTCTGCGGCGACGCTTCAGCGCCGTCTCGAACAGCCGGACCAGATCCTCGGCCTCTTCTTCGACTTCAAGTTCACTGTCGCGGATGATGCGGAAGGCACCCTGCCCCTGAACAGTGTAGCCCGGGAATAGACGCGCGATGAACAGGCCAGTGGCCTGTTCCAGCGTGATAAGGCGGACCGCGCCGTCCTTGCCGGGGGTCGGCAGGCGGATGAAGCGATCGATCTTGCCGGGCATGCGGATCAGCGCGTTCATCGTCTTGCCGTCGGACACCCGCGACAGATGCAGCGCGATGGTGAAGCCGAGGCTCGGAATAAACGGGAACGGGTGCGCCGGATCGATCGCCAGCGGCGTCAGCAGCGGGAAAATGTTGTGGAGGAAATGATCCTCGATCCAGGTCCGGTCGGCCTTGCTGACCTCCTTGCCGTCGAGCAGCACGATTCCCACATCGGCCAGCATGCCGCGCTGGTCGCGCCAGATCGCCTGCTGATCGCTGCCGAGCTTGGAGACCGCGCTGTTGATCAGCACCAGTTGCTCAGCCGGGGTCAAGCCGTCCGGGCTGCGCTCGCTGATTCCCTCACGGACCTGCGCCTTGATGCCGGCGACGCGGACCATGAAGAATTCATCAAGGTTGTTCGCGGAAATCGACAGGAAGCGGACGCGCTCCAGCGCCGGATGGCCCGGATTGACGGACTCCTCAAGGACGCGGCGATTGAAATGCAACCAGGACAGCTCGCGATTGATGAAGCGCTCGGGACCCGACGCGACCACCTCTGCCGGCTTCGCTTCGCCCTTTTTCTCTTCAATAACAATCTCTTCTGCGGAGTCCATGAGGCAGCAATCCATCCAGTTCAAGCAGCGCTATAGTGCCGGCAAATCACAGCGGACATTGCGTCAGTTGCGTGACGCTTCGATGACATTGAGGAACCTGCCTGCCGCGCCGTCAAGGCACGGTTTGACGCGCCGCGTTTAGCGTCCAAGGCTTAAGTCAGGCGTCGCGCAGCAGTTCCGCGGCCAATGCACGGGTCACCGGCCGCCCAAGCCGGAGCGCCTCGCTATCCAGCAATTCCACCGTATGGCGGGCGGCGGCGAATGACCGCTCGATGCGGCTGGCCACATAGCTGACCACGCTCTCGTCGATGCTGAGCTGGCGGTCGGCGCAAAACTTCACGATCAGCGCCCGAAACAACCCGTCATCCGGCGGCAGCAGATTGACTACCGGGATCGCACGGAGCCGCGACCGCAGATCGCGCAACTCGACCTCCATGGCGGCCGGGGCGACCCGCGCCGTAATCAGCACATAGGCGTTGTCCTGACGTGCCAGATTAAGAAGGTGGAACAGCGCCCGCTCGTCGAAGGCACCGGCATTGAGATCCTCCACCACCAGTGCGTTGGTCACCAACTCAGCCGGAACCGTCGCAGCCGTCAGGCTGTGCGCCATGGTGGAGCGCCCCCCGGCCTCCTCGGCCCAGATCGCCGCCAGATGGCTCTTGCCGGACCCTTCCGGGCCGACAAGGAGCATGACCCGGTTCGGCCAGTCCGGCCAGCAGTCGATCAGTCCCAGCGCCTCGGCATTGGCCGGGCCCTCAAGGAAGTTGTCGCGGGACAGACTCTCCGCATGGGGCAGCGCGAACGCCAGTTGACGGGGTTGGACGCGGGCGACCACGCAAATACTCCTGCCGGCTCCGCCGGCGAACGTCACGAATACCGGTTTACCGGGGCTCTTGACCGGGTTCGATGGTGCTCATGTGTCGCATCCACTCGACGAGATAGAAGGACACAGAGAGCAGCGTCAAGACGGTCACAAAGCCCATTAAAATCAAATCGTAAGGCGAGGATTTGAAACCAAATCCGAGGGCAGCAAGGACCAAGGCTGCGAACGCCACCTGCGCCACCGTATTGAGCTTCGACACCATCAGCGGCTTCATCGGGATCGGCTTGCCGAACAACCATGACACAATCACGGCGCCCACGATCATGATATCCCGCGACACCACGAGAATCACGATCCAACGCGGAACTGCCCCCCATATCCCCAGGGAGACATAGATCGAGACCAGCAGCGCCTTATCGGCCAAGGGGTCGAGCAGCGCACCGAGTTCGCTGGCCATGTTGAAACGCTTGGCGAGAAAGCCGTCCACGGCATCGCTGACCCCCGCAATCACGAAGATTGCAAAGGCGATTTCCATCTGGTTCGAGGCAATCGCCCAGACGATCACGGGCACCAGCAGGATACGCCCGAGGGTGATTAAATTGGGGATACTCACGCGGCGCTTCCCGGCTCCGGCCTGTTTCGCAATCCGAGCTTGGGGGCTCCGACCGGCTTACCGCCTACATAGTAATCGGGATAGCGTTTACGAGCCATTGCGCAGGCGGGGATTCCGACGTAACCAGCCGAAAATACACAGTTTCGCAGCTCCGGCAGGATACCCGGCATGACCGACCAGAAAAAAGGCCTCACTTACGCGGACGCGGGCGTCGATATCGATGCCGGCAACCGTCTGGTGGACCTCATCAAGCCGATGGTTCGCGCAACCGCCCGTGCCGGCGCTGACGCCGAGATCGGCGGCTTCGGCGGACTGTTCGACCTCAAGGCCGCCGGCTTCAAGGATCCGGTTCTCGTCGCCGCCACCGACGGCGTTGGCACCAAGGTCAAGATCGCCATCGAGGCCGGCATCCATAACGGCATAGGCATCGATCTCGTCGCCATGTCGGTCAACGACCTCGTGGTCCAGGGCGCCGAGCCCCTGTTCTTTCTCGACTACTTTGCATGCGGCAAGCTCGACCCAGAAGCCACCGCCTCAATTGTTGCTGGCATCGCAGAGGGCTGTCGTGAATCCGGCTGCGCGCTGATCGGCGGCGAAACCGCCGAAATGCCCGGCCTCTACAAGGACGGCGACTACGACCTCGCCGGATTCTCGGTGGGTGCTGCGGAGCGCGGCACGCTGCTGCCGACCAAGGATATCGGCGTGGGCGATGCCGTTATCGGCATGGCCTCGTCTGGCGTCCATTCCAACGGCTTCTCGCTGGTCCGCAAGATTGTCGAGCGCACGGGCCTCTCTTACGCCGACAAAGCGCCGTTCTCGCCGGTGATGACGCTTGGCGGTGCACTGCTGACCCCGACCCGGCTCTATGTGAAATCCTGCTTGCGCGCGATCCGCGAGACCGGCGCCGTGAAGGGCCTCGCGCATATCACTGGCGGCGGCTTCACGGACAACATCCCGCGCGTGCTGCCAAAGAACCTCGGCGTTCGCATCGACCTGCCCTCCCTCACCGTCCTGCCGGTGTTCAAGTGGCTGGCAAAGGAAGGCGATATCGCCGAACTCGAGCTGCTGCGCACCTTCAACTGCGGCGTCGGCATGATCGCCATCGTCAAGCGCGAAGCCGTGCAGCAGGTGATGGACATCCTGCGCGAGGGCGGCGAGACCGTGTCGCTGCTCGGCGACGTCATCGAAGCTGAGGGCGACGAGCGCGTCGTCTATGACGGACATCTCGAACTCAACCTGTGAGGCCGTGATGCGTCGCGTCGCCATCCTGATTTCCGGCCGCGGGTCGAACATGACCGCATTGATCGAGGCCGCCGCAGCAGATGGCTTCCCGGCCGAGATTGCGCTGGTGATTTCCAACAGGGTTGACGCTCCCGGCCTCGCCACTGCGCAGGCCAATGGCGTCAAGACGCTGGTGATCGAGAGCAAGCCGTTCGGCAAGGATCGCGCAGGCTTCGAGAAGCTGCTGCAGTCGGCCCTCGACGAGCACAAGATCGAGCTGATCTGCCTCGGCGGCTTCATGCGCCTGTTCACGGCGGAATTCGTGCGACACTGGTACGGTCGGATGCTGAACATCCACCCGTCGTTGCTGCCGTCCTTCCCCGGCCTCGATCCGCACGGTCAGGCGTTGCGCGCCGGCGTCAAGATTTCCGGCGCCACGGTGCATTTTGTCATTCCAGAGACCGATGCCGGCCCGATCGTGATGCAGGGAGCCGTGGCTGTGGCCGATGACGACACCCCCGACACCCTCGCCGCGCGCGTGCTCGACATCGAGCACAAGATCTATCCGCAGGCGTTGCGGCTGTTGGCCACCAACGGCGTTGGCATCACCGGCGACACCTGCACCACCAGTACCGGCGCCAGCGCCAGCCGCGACGACACGCTGATCTCGCCGACGGTGATCTAGGCGAGACGTCCGGGGTCGCACTGCCCCGCACTGCAGCCCGCAGGTCAGATTACGACGTCGTCCATATCGTTGATCCACCGGGTTCTTCGCGTCGACTCCAGCGTCCCGTGTGCATCGAACGGCTTTACCGCCGAGAAATCCAGACCGGTCGCCTCCTCGATCGCCACGATCGTGGTTTGAATCCTGCGCTTGCGCATTTCATCGACGGTGTACGGCTTCAATCCGGAGAACACCTTGGCCTCATACAGCGCCTGGACATACTGGGTCTGCCCCACGATGAACGCCGCCGCGGCGATCTTGGTTGTCGTCTTTTGCAACACCGCCACTTTCCAAAACGAGAGCGGCACCTTCCACGGTCCGCCCTTGCGACCTTTGCCATAATAGGGATCGTCATCGCGATAGATCGGCCCAGTAAAAACCGTCAACCGCTTCTCGGAGGTCTGCGCCTTATCCAGCAGATAGTCCTCGAGATTGCCCCAGTCGATATCGTTGTAGCTTTGCACCTGCGGCGCTGCATTGGTGTAGTGGAACGTATCCTCGGAACCCGCTTGGGCTTCCTCAAGACGTTCCACATCGTCGGATAGTGCGCTCCAGCATGGATCGAGCAGACGGACCTGATGCCCCCGGCTGAATTGAACTGGATCGTTACCCTTGGCCTTTTCGTAGAAGGCACCGTCCGGCTGGTACTCGTCCGCGATCCGCGCGTCGCGCCGCCACGTATCCTTTCGCTTGCCGGGATGGATGAGTTTCCCCCCGGCTATATTGACCGCCGTGATCAGTGGAAACTTGCGCTCTTCATGGATCACCGACGTAAAATGATGATAGGCCAGTTCATATCCCGAGCCATCCAGCAATGGCGCAACCTTGCCGGCGGCAAGCAGCGGTGCATAGATCGTCGCAAGATCGATGGGATTGCTCTTAAAAAACCCCGCATCATAGCCACGAACACCTGCCCAGCGTGACACTTGAAGCGGCTTACGGTCAGCCTCCTGAAGCGTCTCGCCAACCGATATGCCCTGGGACATCGGACTGAGGCCGAGCGACTTGTCGAGCCTGTCGAGAACGAGCCCCGCCTGCCGTTTTGCAAATCGTTCCTTTTCGAGCAGTGAAAAGATGGCACTGATCCGAATGCCTTCATTGGCGATCCATACCGGATCCTTGACGACTGCGCCGGGCTTGCTCGGCGCAGGAACCGCCTTGTGATGCAACGCCAGCACCTGCCACTGGTCATTCAGCACGGGCGCGCCCGAAGACCCCGGTTGCGTATCTGTCGAATAATGGATGAACTGACTAAGGTCGATCCCGACAGCCGAGGTTGGGTCAAGCGTGACGATCTGGCTGGCGCGGATCGCGATCTGCTTCGGCTCGCTGCCCGGATGCTGAATGATCGTGACCCATTCGCCATCGACTGCTTTGCCCGACAGCGGGATCAGCGGGAGCCGACCGTAGCGGTCGAGCGGTACGCCGTCATCCGACAACGGCGTAATCGCCACAAAGGTGATATCGAGTTCGGCGTTGGTATAGAATATTTCATGCGGACGCAGGTTGAAGCAGACCGGATCGCGCAACACGCCATCGATGTCGTGCTCGTAGCCGAACTCGGCCTCACACTGGCTCGCCTCGTCTTCGTCGCCAAGCACGTGATGATTGGTGAGCAACAGTCGTGGTCCAACCAAAAAACCGGTGCCGTACCACGCCCCGCCGTCACTCGGCACTCTGATCCGGCACACGGCCGCCGCTGCACGCTTGCCCCGATCCAGAAAATTGATCGACAGCAGATCGCTTTCGCCGATGATACGCTCGAACGCATTGGGATCGCTGCGCGGCGCCTCGAGGAAATTCTTGCGGATAGCAAAACGATCATCTGCCTTGGCTCGGCTGCGTCGTTTGGCGCGCGCTGAAGGCGGCACATAACTCGAATCCGCCCTGGATATGATCTTCTCCAGCTGTGCGGACAGTGCCGTCGATGTCGTTGCAACAACGTCTTTCTGAGACTCACTCGCTTCGTGACCGGAATCCATTGCGCGTCCCCACAAACCGCCCAAAAAGCATCGCCAACAAAGCGCCCGTACCAAGTCGGCACGGCGAGCGCTATCAAAGGTTGCATATTGGCCTGATCGTAACTTTCCCGCAACGAGGACAACGCATTTATTGTTCGGCAGGCGCCCCGAACTGTCATATCCCGGTCATCAACGGGGGACCGCTCAGTTCGCGAGCGCCGGTCGCAGGACCGTTAAAGACAATGCGAACGACGCAACACGTACTGCGTCGTTCACACCGGTTCGTTTAGCTGCGAACAAATGCCAGCAAATCCGGGTTGATCACATCCGCATGGGTGGTCAGCATGCCGTGCGGGAAGCCCGGATAGGTCTTCAGCGTGCCGTTCTTGAGCAGCTTCACCGTCAGTGGTGCAGCGTCGGCATAAGGCACGATCTGGTCATCATCGCCGTGCAACACGAGCACCGGCACATCGATCGCCTTCAGGTCTTCGGTGAAGTCGGTTTCCGAAAATGCCTTGATGCAATCATAGTGCGCCTTGGCGCCGCCGATCATGCCCTGCCGCCACCAGTTGTCGATCACGCCCTGATAGACTTTCGCGCCCGGCCGGTTGAAGCCGTAGAATGGCCCGGCCGGGACATCGACGTAGAACTGCGCGCGGTTGGCAACAAGCGCAGCACGGAAGCCGTCGAACACTTCGAGCGGCAGGCCGTCGGGATTTTTCTCGGTCTTGAGCATGATCGGCGGCACCGCACTGACTAGCACCGCCTTGGCAACGCGTCCCTTCTTGGCACGTGCGACGTAACGCGCGACTTCACCACCGCCGGTGGAGTGGCCGATATGCACGGCGTCCTTGAGGTCGAGCGCATCGGTGAGTTCGGCGACATCAGCGGCATAGGTGTCCATCTCGTTGCCGGTCGCGGTCTGGCTGGAGCGACCATGGCCACGGCGGTCATGCGCGATGACGCGATAGCCCTGATTGAGGAAGAACATCATCTGGTTGTCCCAGTCGTCCGCACTCAGGGGCCAGCCGTGATGAAACACGATCGGCTGCCCGGTGCCCCAATCCTTGTAGAAAATCTCGGTGCCGTCTTTGGTGGTGATGGTTCCCATGATCCAGACTCCTTTGAGTGGGTTGCGGGCAAGCGCGACTTCGAATTCGCAGCGGCTTATGCGGACAACCTGGCCGCTTTCCGCCTCTGCGCCGATGACAGGCCAGTGAATAGACTAACGGGCCGCAAGTCTCTTGTACGTTTCGAATACAAAACAAGATGTCGCCGAACCGCCAACGGGCGACGGGCGACGGGCGACGACCAGCTGCATGCTATTCAGGCGGCAATGCCGAAGTTTCGGCATTGCGCTCTTCGCCAATTAATATACCAATAGTACAGTTATTAAATTTTGTCGAGCGGATCGCTTGTCGCACCCTCGGCAAGCGTCAACGGACCTTCCGGAGCTGCAACATGAATACGCCGAACGACTACCAGATCTTCGAGGCGGGTGACGTGCTGCTGCAATCCGGCCAGCGGCACCCGCGCCTGCAGCTTGCCTACAAGACCTATGGCGCACTCAATGCTGCCAAAGATAACGTCATCCTCTATCCGACGTCGTTCGGCGCACAACACTACGACACTGAGTGGCTGATCGCGCCGGGCGCCGCACTCGATCCGGACCGCTACTTCATCGTCATCCCCAATCTGTTCGGAAACGGGCTGTCGTCATCGCCATCGAATTCGCTGGAAGCTCTGGCTGGCGCCCCCTATCCGAACATCAGCTATCATGACGCTATTTCGATCCAGCATCGCCTGCTGACCGAGCAATTCGGCATCACCCGTCTGGCACTGGTCTATGGCTGGTCGATGGGCGGCATGCAGGCCTATCACTGGGCCGCGCGTTATCCGGACATGGTGGCACGCGCCGCAGTGGTCTGCGGCAGCGCCCGTTGTTCGCCGTTCAACGCCGTATTCCTCGAAAGTGTGCGGGCCGCTTTGACCACCGATCCTGCCTTTGTCGATGGCCGTTTTGTCTCGAAGCCGTCTGCCGGTCTTCGCGCCATGGGACGCGTCTATGCCGGCTGGGCGATGTCGCACGGCTTCTACCGCGATGAGCTCTGGCGTGAGGCCGGTTTCACCTCGCTGGAAGACTATCTGACACGATCATGGGATGTCGCCTTTGCGCATCGTGATGCTAATAATCTGCTGGCCCAGCTCCGGACCTGGCAGAATGGCGATATCAGCCGCTGCGATGCATTCCGTGCCGACTTCCGGAAAGCCATGGCTGCTATCAAGGCACGCGTTCTGCTGATGCCTGGGCAGACGGACAATTATTTTCAGGTCGGCGACAACGAAGACGAACTCCCCCTGCTGACGAACGCACGCGCGGCCGAACTGTGCCCTATCCCCTCGCTGCACGGACACCGCGCCGGCAACCCGGTCAAGAACCCGGTCGATGCCGCCTTCATCAACAAGAGAGTCTCGGCGCTGCTCGCCGCCAACGCCTGAACCGAGAACGGGACGAACCGATGACGATGGATGCAGTTGGCCATGGCAAGATCGAAACCCGCGCCCTAACGCCCGCACAGCTGAAGGACCTGTCGGTTCGCGCCAATCTTCCGGGGCTCATTCGCTCGATCAGCCATTATGCCTTGATCGCTTTGGTTGGAACGCTGATCTGGCAGGTCGCCACCCGCTACGGCGTGGTGTGGGCGATCCCGCTGATCATCATCCAGGGTTATCTCATCGCCTTCCTGTTCATGGCGGTGCACGAGGCTGCGCACAAGACCGTGTTCACCAACCGGCGGCTCAACGAGATCCTCGGCCATGTCTCATCGCTGATGATCGTTCTGCCCTATGAGCACTATGCGCTGTTTCACTGGGATCATCACCGCTTCACACAGGATCCCGACCGCGACCCGGAGCTCGTCACCGCGACGATCCCCTCGTCCGACACCAGACTCGCCATCGCCTATACCGGCATCGTGCAACTGACCAATCGGATCCGTCTGCTGGTCCGCCGTGCTCTGACCGGACAAGCCGTGGCGCCGTGGATCCCGGAATCCAAGCAGAGCTTGGTGGTGCGCGAAGCCCGCATCTATGCCCTCATCTATCTCGCGCTGCTGATCGCTTCCATCGCGTTCTCCAGCACGATGCTGCTGTGGTGCTGGCTCGTCCCGCTCTATGTCGGTCAGCTATTCTTGCGGCCCTATCTCTATGCCGAACACACCGGCTGCGAGCGTACCCGCAGCGCTTATGAGAACACCCGCACGACCTATACCGACGCGCTGACGAAATGGTTCACCTGGAATATGCCATTCCATGTCGAGCATCACGCCTACCCGTCCGTCCCCTTCCACGCATTGCCCAGGCTCAATGCCATCATCGACGAGCGCATCGCGCATCGCGGTTGGGGTTACCGGGCCGTCACACGCGAAACCTGGCGCTGGTTTCGCCGCGCGCGGCAAGACGGCATCTGACTATCGCCCCGACAACACGGATTTGACGAGTTTGCGCGCATAGTCGGCCGTCAGCGGCCGAAATCCAAAGACATACTCATAAAATAGCGTGCCATAGATCCGATCATAGAGATCGCCGGCTGGCTCCGCAGCAACGATGCTGCCGTCCTTCTGGCCGTCTTTGATAATTGCCAGCGATATATCCCGGCGGATGCCAAGGTAGCGTTCGGAAAAGATCTTCGCTGAACCGGTCCGCGAGATGCACTCGGCAATGACAGCGAGCTGTACCTTGCCGAAATCGCTGTTCAGCGCCACGGCATAGGCGGCGGCATGTTTCGTGATGCGCGTGAACGGATCGCCGCTCTCGGAAAGCGGTAGCATGGTCGACGCCTGCCGCAGAAATGCGTCGATCAGTACCGCTTCGCGCGACGGCCACCATTTATAGATCGTCATCTT
The DNA here is from genome assembly GCF_034044155.1 of Tardiphaga sp. 42S5. Classification (NCBI taxonomy): domain Bacteria; kingdom Pseudomonadati; phylum Pseudomonadota; class Alphaproteobacteria; order Hyphomicrobiales; family Nitrobacteraceae; genus Tardiphaga; species Tardiphaga sp. 42S5. The sequence continues at coordinate 4,377,663 of NZ_CP139027.1, forward strand.
GGAGACGCCGGAATCCCGCGCAATCGCATCGATGGTCGTCGCAGCGAGCCCCTGCGCTGCCATTATGCGATAGGCGCTGTCCAGGATCGCATCCTCGGTCTCGACCGATCGAGGGCGCCCCCGCCGCACGGGTATCACCTCGATCATCTCCGCAACTTCACTCTATGGGCTGCCATACGCCTACTATAGCGCGGCCCCCATCGATCAAACAGGGAAATTGGCGTGGCGATCAGACGCGGCGACGGAATGTTGGTCTCGCGTGCCGAGCAACTCATAGATCTGCACTTCGGCGGCAAAGCCTTTCGGCTTGATCCGGGCGACGCTGCGGAAAAGAAACAATGAGTCCACCCGCTCCTTGACGGCTTCGCTGACCAGGACGCTGGTTCCGTAGTCCTTGTTCAGCGTCTCGAGCCGTGACGCGAGATTTACGGTCGCGCCGAGCGCCGTGTAGTTCATGCGGTCGGGTGACCCGATATTGCCGATCATGACATCGCCGACATGCAGGCCAAACCGGGTCCTGTAGACGGGCCAGCCCTCACGCTCGAATTCCTCATTGAGCTTCCGATTGGCTTCGACGCAATCGAGCACAGCGGCGCAAGCCTGCGCGACATGGTTGGTGTGCTCGACGGGTGCGTTCCACAGCCCCATAACCGCATCGCCGATATATTTATCAACCGTGCCCTGATGCGTAGCAATGACGTCCGAAATCGCAGCGAAATAGCGCGACGTGTAGAGCATCACCCGGGTCGGATCTTCGTTCTCCGTCATTCCCGTGAAATTCTCGACATCCGTGAACAGGATGGTCGCTTCGCGGCGCTCTCCGCCCAATTGCATGGCCGTGCCGGTTTCGACCAGTTGCTGAACCAGACGCTTGGGAACGAAATTCGAGAATGTCTGCACCAGCGTACGCATGGTGAAGACCGATCGGCCGAGATCGTCGATTTCGCGGATCGGCGAACGCAGTTGCGGCATCGACGAAAACCGGAAGTTCTGGATGCGATCGACCTCGCGCGCCAGAATTCGCAGGGAGAGCGACAGCTTGTTGCCGATCCAGAACGCAATCGGTACGGCGGCGATGACGAAGCAAAATGCGAGAATGAAGAGCGTGCGTTTCTCCTGCTCTATCTCGGCATAGAATTCATCGAGCGGCGCGAAGAAGCCAACGCGAAGATTGGCCGATCCAGCCATCTCTACGGGCCTGAATGCGGCTGCATAGGCACGCCCGGTTCCGTCATCAAAGAACTGTTGCTCAACGCCGGTCTGGCGCCACGCCTTGATGGCCGCAGTAGCGCCGATCGTATCGACATCGCTCAGTCGCGGCAGCTCCGACAGTTTGTTCGGCACACTCGTGGCTTCAAGCCAGCGGGACATCTCGGGATGCGCCAGCACCCGGTCGGCATCATCAAACAGGTAGGCCACGCCCGAATGCCCGAGCTGCTGCTTGCGCAGCATGGCCTCGGCTTCACTGAGCAGGATATCGCCGGCCACAACACCCCGCTGCCCCTCCACAATGGGCATTCGCAGCGTGTAGCCGATGTCACCGGTCTGATAGAAAATATAGGGCTCGGTCAGCAGACTGGCATTGGGCTCGAAGGCGCCGCGATACCACGGCCGAACGCGAGGATCGAAATCGACCGGTCCGGGCAGACTTGCCAAAGGCCGCAGCGCATCGTCGAGATAGGAGGTCGTGGTCTGAAGCGGTCCAAAATCGCCTGCTTTCACAATCGTGAACAGGCGAAATCTGGCCCCGTCCGGCGCCCCGAAGCGCGCTTTCACCCCAGCTCCCGTTCGGTCGATGAGGTCCATTTCCAGGAACGAGCCGTCCTCATACCCCATATACAGGCTGAAGAGCTGCTTGTTGTTGCGGAGCATCGACGCCAGCAGGATGTTCAGCCGCGGGTTATTCTTGAGCTCCGCGGACTGGACCGATGTGATACCGCGCAGGATATCCAGATTGTCGTGAACGCTCTTGAGCTGCGCATCGATGCGATCGGTCGCAGCCTGCGCGACCACGCTGAGATACGACGAAGCCGCGGTCCGGATGATCGTATTGACCCTGCTGAAGCTGAGATAAACCAGCGCCAGACCGACCGTCAGGACGACGCCGACGAACAAGGCAATGATCGACGTCCTGAAGCCAATCCGGAAACGCGATCTCGCCGGCACCGTCATCGCAGGATGCTCCACACGCCAGCCAATCTGGCACCGCATATCGACAGGCCAGACCTGGCTGCGCCGGACGGGACGTCTCGCGGTATCATGATTCCGCCACGCAAGCGCAATTGCCGAGTATCTTTACGGTAAAGAAACCCGATCCGTGCTTACGACATCGGACAATGAGCTCACCTCGTCCAGTACGCCGGCAAGCGCCACGAGCTGCGACGATTGCAATGCCTCAATGGCAACTGCATAATTGAAATAATTGACTATTCTGGCTGTCACTTAAGGAAATGAAGAATGACGGGCGCGGATCTGGGTGTGATCATCCGGCAGACTGCTAAGCAGCAAAACAAGACACTCATGGCAGCCGTCAAGGCACAACGCGATCGCTATGCGGGCCTGGCCGCCAAGGCCAAGGACAAGACCGCCAAGGACCGTTTCAAGCAACTGGCGAAGGACGCGACGGAGCAAGGCATGGCCGCCGCCAAGCGCCTTCAGATGTCCGCCGATAATGCCGCCGATAGCTATGCGCGATCGATGCGTAAGGCCGTTGAAGCACTTCAGATCGCAGAAGCAGCGCAAGCGATGAAGGCTCAGAACGCCGAAAAGGACAAGGCCGCCAAGAAGGCTGTCCCCGCCAAGAAAACGGCCAAAAAGGCGAAGAAGCCAACGAAGCGATAATTCGGGCATAACCTCGCCCGCTCGGCACGATCCGCACCGGAGCTACAAAAGGCCCGGCTTAGGCCGGAGTTACATCAGTCGGCCGGCCCATATGTATGTCAGGGCCGGCACAGCAAGACTTAGTTATGAGACCTTGAGGTTCTCGGCAGACGCCTTGCCGCGATTTTCCACCAGGTCGTATTCAATGGTCTGATTTTCATTGAGGGTGCTAAGGCCCGCGCGCTCCACGGCGGAGATGTGCACGAAGACATCCTTGTCGCCGACAGTCGGCTTGATGAAGCCATACCCCTTGGTTGGGTTGAACCATTTGACGGTGCCCTTCTGCATCGTCTGTCTCCCGATCTAGATACAAAAAAGACGCGGCCACGCATCATGCGTACCACGCCACAAGCGGGCTTCCCGGTGTCTGCTGAATGTCCTGCTCGCAAAACGCACAGTCGAACGGCCTCAATCCGATTGCGCAAGAATTCCAACATGAAAATTTTGGCTACGCAAGTCTTTGGCTTTTTACGGCAGAGGTTTTGATATCACCGGCCGCGTTCAAGCGTACCTATCGAAAGCCGCTGACCGGACCCATGAGCAGACGTGCCGGATTGAAACATCGTCGGCCCGCTCTGCGTGAATGGCCATAACGTGATGAAAAGCGACACGAATCCGCTGTGGCAATCGCACAACAATACGCGTCAATCGCCACCGGAGGCGCTCAATGCGCAGCGGCAATGCTCATTGGATCGCGTATGCTCTGCCGCAGTCGAACGGCACTGCAGCGACAATTTCGAAACGAGTGACAATGCGCGATCCATCGCGATACGCCCAAACGGACAGGAGCCCCGCTGCCAGTCGGCAACGCCGGACCATTGTACTCGGCCTTGCCGTCGCGCTTGTCGTTGCGCCTTCGCTTGCATCCGCCCAGGTCGCGCCTCCGCCTACCACGCCGCCCCCAACCACACCTCCGCCGACACCGCCGCTGCCAGCCGCACCGGTGCCCTCATCGACCGACTTCAATGCCGGGCAATCCGCCAGCGTCGCCATCAGCGATCTCGGTAGCCAGTTCCTGCGGCGCCTCGGCGATCAGGCGAGCTACGGCTTCAACCGCGCGTCGCGCGCCAATCCCGGCGGCGGCGGTGCGTCGGAGACCACCGAGACGCCCCGCTTCCGAAGCTGGGCCGAATTCTACGGCGTTAGCGCGCATACCAGCACGTTCGGGGATTTCGTCGGCGACAAGCGCCGGACCATCGGCGGCGTCGCCGGGATCGGCGCGCGGCTGATGCCGGGAGTCAATGTCGGGCTGTCGGTGGACCAGAGCCACACCACGATCGATGTTCCGCTCGCGCTGCAGTCTGCAACGCTCGACCTCACACAGATCGGAGTCAACGCTTCGGTCGACCAAGGCGCTTGGACCTGGGCAATCGCATTGGTGCACGGCTTCGGCGACATCACCTCGCGCCGCGACACGGGTCTGGGGCTCGCGAGCGCCGGCTACAATGCGCGGATCGACGGCGCGCTCACCGAGCTGAGCTATTACTGGAGTTACGAACAGGCACGGATCGTGCCCAAGGCTGCCTTCGAATACACCCGCGCGACAACCGGCACGATGCAGGAGCTTGGCGGCCTCAATCCTGTCAACGCAAGCGGCGCATCAGCCGAGCGCGCGCGCATCCTGATGGGTGCTGAAGTTGGGCGTTACTGGATATTCGATCAGAAGATTCTGGATCTGTCGGGCTATGCCAAATTCGTCGACAATGTGCATCAGAGCTTCAGTGCCGTCACCGTCAGCCTCGGTGCCGAGAGCATCACCGTTCAGGGGATCGGCGAAAGCCAGTACGGCGCAGACGCCGGCGCATCGGCGTCGCTGAGCCTCAGCAACACCGCGCGTCTCTATCTCAATTATGACGGCAAGTTCCGCGCCTATTCGCAGTCCCACCAGGGAACGCTGGGCGTCGAATTCAAGTTCTAGAAACCGTCAGATTCCAGAAACAAAAAAAGCGGGCGAAAGGCAAATGCCCCTCGCCCGCTTTGCTCTTTTATTGAGTTAGGCCGCCTGCTCGGCGTGCCCTGCCATGCTGCGACGACGCCACAACGTTCCGACAGCGAGCACCACAGCGACACCAATCAGACCGCAGACGATCTCGCCACCATGTCCCCCATTGGTGAAACGAACGCCAAGGCCCAGCGATGACATCAGGCTGTCGAGGCCAGTGCCGACCGAACCGCTGAAGAAGCTGTGCATCAGCGGCAGGACCGCAGGATCCGTCGCGATCACTTCGCCGGCGACCCAGCCCAGCAGGGCCGCACCGAGCCAGACCAGAACGGGCAGACGGGTCAGCAGCGCCATGATCAGCGCCGCGCCGGCGACGATCAGCGGGACGCTGATGGCAAGGCCGAGGATCAGCAGCGGCACGCTGCCATTGGCAGCGGCAGCAACTGCAATGACGTTGTCGAGGCTCATGACAATGTCGGCTACGACCACGATCTGCACAGCGGCCCACAGATGCGAGGCGGCCTTCACGCCGTCCTCTTCTTCCGGTTCGGGTACCAGCAGTTTGGCTGCGATGACGATAAGTGCGAGGCCGCCCACCAGCTTGAGATAGGGCAGCGCCATCAGCGAGGCGACGATGCCGGTGAAGATGATACGAAGGATCACGGCGGCAGCGGCGCCGAGGATCATGCCCCACATGCGCTGCTTCGGTTCCAGACCACGGCAGGCCAGTGCGATCACGAGCGCGTTGTCGCCGGACAGCAGAACGTTGATCCAGATGATCTTGCCGACGGCTACCCAAAATGCGGGCTGCTGCATTTCGACCTGAAACTGAACGAAAACCGACTTGATCGTCGCCGGATCGAGAATATGCAGCAACCAGTCCACAGCGCGCCCCTTTGTTTGTTCGTTTTGATTGGAAAGGTCGGCGCGCCCCCGCGCGCCGACCGGTCGTCAATTCGGCTGGAAGTTTAGCCGACGATCTCGTTGCCCGAGAAGAACTGTGCGATCTCGATCGCTGCAGTTTCCGGAGCGTCCGAACCGTGCACGGAGTTCTCGCCGATCGACTTGGCGTGAAGCTTGCGGATGGTGCCATCAGCAGCCTTCGACGGATCGGTTGCGCCCATCACATCGCGATGCTTGAGGACGGCGTTCTCGCCTTCCAGCACCTGCACGACAACCGGACCCGAGGTCATGAAGTCCACCAGTTCGCCGAAGAAGGGGCGTTCCTTGTGAACGGCGTAGAAGGTGCCGGCCTGTTCGCGGGTCATGCGGATGCGCTTTTGCGCGACGATCCGCAGGCCGGCCTTTTCGATCAGCGCGTTGATCGCACCGGTCAGATTGCGCTCGGTCGCGTCGGGCTTCAGAATCGAAAAGGTACGCTCGATAGCCATGATTTATCCTTGAATAACAGTCGCTGGAAGATGGCGGCTTATATCGACGCTATCCGGGAACGGCAAGCGATCCGTCCAAATGTCGCAGGCCCCATTTTGGCAGATCCGGCGCTCGAAATTACCTAGATGTCATCCACATGAACCATTTCTGACAGGGCTGGCGCGATCCGGTTCAGCTTCCTCCTCCTAGACTGCCTGCAATGACCCCGGCCAACGGCATTTGCCCCCGGTGCCATGTTCACGGCAGGCGCAACACGCGCCGTACCAGAGGAGATGAGAATGTTCCGCAAGATCGCACTGACTTTGGTTGCAGCGGCCTCATTGGGCGCCGCGGCGCTGGCTCCGACCTCGGCTTCCGCCTGGGGCGGCCACGGCGGATGGCACGGCGGTGGCTGGCATGGCGGCGGCTGGCATGGCGGCGGCTGGCATCGCGGCTGGGGCGGACCACGCTTCGTCGGCGGGCCGGTTTACGGCTATGGCGGCGGCGGATGTCTCGTCCGCCGGGTCGTTCCGACCCCGTGGGGACCGCGTTGGCGACTGGTCAATCGCTGCTACTGACGCTCCACGAGCAGAGAAATACCGCCCGGCCGTTCCCTCGGCCGGGCTTTTTCTTGGCAGTTCCATCGACGATTCATCGAATTTTGACTCAAACAGTCTCAAATCCATAAATCTTGAAACAATTTCGGCCCGCACGACTTGCCTTAGTGTCATTCAACTGCCACGAGCGCCGGGAAGACAATGCAGAACCAGTTCATCAATGATGGCGAAGAACACATCGACCGCACCACCAGCGTGGCGATCTGCAATGCCATCGGCGAGCGGTTGCGCCGTGATATCGGGTCGGATGACGACACCCTGCCCTCCCATCTCCAGACGTTAATCGACCGGATGCGGCAGCAGGACGAAAAGCGGTAGCCGCTGACGGCATAATTGACCTTCCGCGCGCCAGCAGCGAGCAAATCGGGGTTGCCTTTGTGCGTCGCAGCGGTGACAACCCCGCATGCTTTCCATCACAGACATTTCGATCCGGATCGCCGGACGCCTGCTCATTGACGAGAGCACGGTACAGATTGCGCCGGGAGCCCGCGTGGGTTTCGTGGGCCGCAACGGCGTCGGTAAATCGACACTTTTTCACGCCATTCGCGGCGATCTGGCCACCGAAACCGGAAGTATTTCGATTCCGCCCCGCTGGCGTATCGGCAGCCTCGCCCAGGAGGCGCCGGACGGCCCCGAAAGCCTGATCTCCGTCGTCTTGAAAGCCGATCTCGAGCGCGACGCACTGCTGAAGGAAGCTGAGACCGCCTCCGATCCGGAGCGCATTTCCGACATCCAGACCCGCCTTGTCGATATCGATGCGCATTCCGCGCCCGCTCGCGCCGCAGCGATTCTGAGCGGCCTTGGCTTTTCGGCTGAAGCCCAGTTGCGCTCCTGTTCCGAATTCTCCGGCGGCTGGCGCATGCGCGTCGCGCTTGCGGCCACGTTGTTCTCGGCGCCGGACCTGTTGCTGCTGGACGAACCGACCAACTATCTCGATCTCGAAGGCACGCTGTGGCTCGAGGATCATCTCGCCAACTATCCGCGCACGGTCATCGTCATCAGCCATGACCGCGACCTGCTCGATACGTCGGTGAACGAGATCCTGCATCTCGACCGTGGCAAGCTCGTGCATTATCGCGGGACTTACTCAAATTACGAAGAGTTCCGCGCCAACAAAGAGGCGCTCGACGCCAAGAACGTCAAGCGTCAGGAAGCCGAGCGCAAGCGGCTGCAGGACTTCGTCGATCGCTTCAAGGCCAAGGCCTCCAAGGCACGTCAGGCACAATCGCGCGTCAAGATGCTTGAGCGCATGAAGCCAATCTCGGCGCTAGTAACGCAAGACGTGCGCGAGATCGTCTTCCCAGCGCCCGAAAAGATCCTGTCGCCGCCGATTCTCGCGGTGGACAATGTGTCGGTCGGCTATGAGCCCGGCAAGCCGGTACTCAATCAGGTGACACTCCGCATCGATACCGAGGATCGCATTGCCCTGCTCGGCTCCAACGGCAACGGCAAGTCGACGCTGGTCAAGCTGTTGGCAAACAAGCTGAAGCCATTTTCAGGATCAATCACCCGCGCCGACAAACTGTCGATTGCTTACTTCGCCCAGCATCAGCTCGACGAGCTGGTGATGGACAACTCCGTCTATGATCACGTGCGCAAGCTAATGCCCGACATGCCGGAATCAAAAATCCGCGCGCGTGCCGGCAATATCGGCTTTTCCGGCAAGGCCGCGGATACGATCGTAAAAAGTCTGTCCGGCGGCGAAAAGGCGCGGCTCCTGCTGGGGCTCGCGACTTTCTACGGTCCGAACATGATCATTCTGGACGAACCAACCAACCATCTCGATATCGACAGCCGCGCGGCACTTGCCGAGGCGATCAACGAATTCCCCGGCGCAGTAATCATGGTCTCCCATGATCGCTATCTGATCGAGGCCTGCGCTGACCAGCTCTGGGTCGTGGCCGACCGCACCGTCACCAATTTCGACGGCGATCTCGACGACTATCGCAAAGTCGTCATGCAAGCCCGCGGCATGCGCGCGCCGACACGCGACCGCGCAAACACGGACCGCGAAAAGCTGGCGAAGCCTAAAGAAAAGAAGGTCCCGCTCAAGCAGCAGGTCGCCGAAGCGGAAGCCGAGATGGAGCGGATCACCGCCATCATCGCCAAGATCGATACTGCACTCGCATTGCCCGACCTGTTCAAGAAAGATCCGAAGCAGGCCATGCAACTCACCAAAGCGCGCGCCGCTGCGGCGGACGCATTGCAACGCGCCGAAGAGCAATGGCTGAGCGCGAGTTCTCTGCATGAAGAAGCCAACGGCTGAAAACACAGCCGTCGCTTACTTCGACATCACGAAAAGATCAGGTCGCGGCGCGCTTCTTCGCCTTCGGACGCGCGGTCTTCGGCTGCTCAACTTCCGGGCCGCGTTCGACTACGGTCAGACGACCGGCGGTAAACGTATAGATGCCAGCGCGCGGACCGCGCAGATAGGTCAGCACGGCAACGCGATCGCCGCGCGGGCTGGTCGATAGACTGACATTGTCGGGTGCGCCTGCACCACGCGCCACGTCGCATTCGGTATGGCCGAGCGCCACGACGCCAGTTTGAACCGGCGCACCTGCGGACCCATCGGCAAGCGCGTTGGCATCACGCGGCGCCATGCCCGGGCACGCACCGTCAGCGCTGATGAGATCCTGCGGACTGACGGCCTGCTCGGGCGACAGCGGCGGCGTCTCAATCGAAACATTCTTGATGAACACGCGACCTGGCTTGGAGAACCAGTCGGCATCCTTGGACAGCAGGTCCGTGGAAAATGCGTCACCGCCCACGCCGGCGCAGCCAGCAAGCAATGGCGCAGCAAGCAGCAGCACGAGCAGACCGTTTCGATGAAGCTTTTCTTGTCGCACGATTACGCAACCCCAAGACAGGCGATAAGCGCCTGTAACATCATTCATTTGCGGCACCACCATGACACAGCGGTAGATACCGGTGAGGAAATCTACAATTATCATTAATTGCAGCAGATCGCCAATCGCCAGCTAATTCTTACGCTGCCACCGGCCACGTTCATCGGTCTGCCAGTAAGTGGCGGTAAAGCCCCTCGCCTTACAATCAGTCCAGGCTGCGCGCGCTGCAGCGAGCGCATCGGCATCATCGCCGTTGAATACCAGCACCATGCGCTCATAGCCGTCGGCATCCGCCGGCACCGCTGCGCTGTCCACAAGGAACCGGACCTGGGCCCGATTGGGATTGCCCTCTTCGATCGCGAGAATGATCGGCTGATCCGCCGCGTCTGCCACACGCCAGGTCGCGTGCGGCAGAAATGAATCGTCACGATAGGTCCACAGATGCGCATCGAGCGCATCGGCGCGTTCTTCTGATGTGGATTGCACGACGACACGCCAGCCGCGCTCGAGCGACTTCTCGAGCAGCGGCGGCAGCACGCTCTCCAGCGTCATGTTCTGCAGGTGATAGAACAGGACCTCGGTCATCGTGTCAGACTACTTCTTCGCCTCGTAATAGTCGGCCACAAGCCGATCCAGCAGCCGCACGCCGTAACCCGAGCCCCAGCTCTGATTGATCTCGGTCTTCGGCGCGCCCATGGCTGTGCCGGCAATATCGAGATGCGCCCACGGCGTATCGTCGACGAAACGCTGCAGGAACTGCGCCGCAGTGATCGAGCCGCCATTGCGCGTGCCGGTGTTCTTCATGTCGGCGAACTGCGAGTCGATCTGCTTGTCGTATTCCGGACCGAGCGGCATCCGCCAGACACGTTCGCCGGTGGTCTGTCCGACGGTGGACAGGCGCTCTGCGAGTTCGTCATTGTTGGAAAACATGCCAGCATATTCGGTACCGAGCGCGACCATGATCGCACCGGTCAGCGTCGCCAGATCGACCATGAATTTCGGCTTGAACTTCTTCGCCACATACCAGAGCACATCGGCCAGTACGAGACGGCCTTCAGCGTCGGTGTTGATGATTTCGATGGTCTGACCGGACATCGACGTCACGATGTCGCCCGGACGCTGCGCGTTGCCGTCCGGCATGTTTTCGACGATGCCGATGGCGCCAACCACATTGACCTTGGCCTTGCGGCCCGCGAGTGCATGCATCAGGCCAACGACGCAGGCTGCGCCGCCCATATCGCCCTTCATGTCTTCCATGCTGCCGGCCGGCTTGATCGAGATGCCACCGGTATCGAAGGTCACGCCCTTGCCGATGAAAGCGACGGGCTGCTCGCCCTTCTTGCCACCGTTCCAGCGCATCACCACCATACGGCCGGGACGCACTGATCCCTGGGACACGCCGAGCAGCGCGCCCATGCCAAGCTTGGTCATCGCCTTGACGTCCAGCACTTCGACCGTGACGCCGAGCTTCTTTAATTCACCGGCGCGTCGCGCAAATTCGGCGGGAAACAGCACATTCGGCGGCTCATTCACGAGCTCGCGGGCCAGCACGACGCCGTTGACGATATGATTGCCCGGCGCAAAGGCCTTCTTGGCTGCGGCGACGTCGCTCACGGCCAACGAAACCGCGACATTGCCGGACGCCTCGTCGGCATCCTTCTTCTTGGTCTTGTAACGATCGAATTTGTAAGCGCGCAGCAATACGCCGGAGGCGACCGATGCCGCCTGCTCCGGCGTCATTGCACCCGAAGCCAGCTCCGCGATGACGGTCACCGCCTCATTGCTGCCGCCGACCTTGCCGGCGAGCACGCCGCCAAATTTCAGCAGATCGGTCTCCCTCAGATCGGCCGGCTTGCCGGTGCCGATCACGATGAGACGCGACGCCTTGATGCCGTCTGGGGCCAGGATGTCGAGCGTCGATGCGCTCTTGCCCTTGAACTTGCTGGTTGTAGCCGCGCGCTTCACAGTTGCTGCGGCGTCCCCGAGAGCCTTGGTCGCGGCAGGACCGAATTTCAGCGTTTCGTCGCAGAACACCACAAGAGCACCGCGCGCAGCAGTGGCAAACGGGACGAAGCCGACCTTGACGGCGTCGGACATGGTAAATTCCTCCAGAAGATCAGGGCTGTCGCAGGGGTCGGCGCGGAATCCGGTCAGTGCGGCGGGGTTCAAGTGTTTTGTTGTCGTCGCAGCGTGAACCGTCAAGACAGGTTCTGACCGAAACCGCCAAGGATCGATAGTTTCTTGTGTTTCCCCCGAGGGAAACCAAACCGCCCGTAGCCCACGATTCGGGCATTGCCTGTGTCCGAATGTGTCGACTCTGGCCTCAGGTGACGGTCTTGCCAACGAATGGGCCCCCACCGACGGATCCGTCTCCTCATCGTCACGCTGGTTGCGAAGCATTTCAGTGGCCCAAGGGACACATCAGGCACATAATTAACCATATCTTGAGCGAGCCATCCCCCGGCCATTTTGTTGACCAATCAAAGGGATGCTAAGTGAGATGATGGGCTTGTGAAGGTCGCGGCATGTCCTTTTGGGGGTCCCCTCGCGGGATTGGGCATGCGGGCGGCTTTAACGGCCGGAATGGGGATTGATCGGACCGATGGGGTCTATCGACAGGTATATTTTCCGCACGACGCTGGCGTCGTTTGCGGTGGTTCTGGTCAGCCTGACGGGCGTGATCTGGATCACGCAAGCGTTGCGCGGAATCGACCTGATGACGAGCCAGGGTCAGACCATTCTGACCTTCCTCGGCGTCACCAGCCTGGCGATTCCCGTTCTCGTTTTGATCATTGCTCCGATCGCCCTGATGATCGCGGTGTCCCACACCCTGACCAAGCTCGCGACCGACTCCGAAATCATCGTGATGAATGCCGCCGGCCTATCACCGCGACGGCTGTTTCGTCCCTTCCTGTTCGCGACAATGGTCGTATCGCTGCTCGTGGCTTTCATTGGCTCTTATCTGGCACCGGATGGTATGCGCCGGCTGAAGCGCTGGGACGCCGAGATCACGGCCGACGTGCTGGCGAATATCCTGCAGCCAGGCCGCTTCGCGCAGCTCGACCAGAACCTGACTATCCGCGTCCGGGAGCGTCAGCCCGGCGGATTACTGGTTGGGATTTTTGTTGATGATCGTCGCGATCCCAAAGAGCGCGTCACCATCATTGCCGACCATGGCACGGTACTGAAAAACAAGGATGGCTCGTTCCTGATCCTGGAAGACGGCAACTTACAGCGCTTTGAGACGGGCAAGACCGACCCCGCCATGGTGGCGTTCGGCCGCTACGCTTTCGATATGTCGAAGTTCTCCAATCGCAGCCAGGACGTCACCTACGGAATTCGTGAACGATATCTCTGGGAACTGATGGTGCCGCCAGTGGATGACCCGCTTTACAAGCAAGTGCCGCGGCAGTTCAGCGCCGAGATGCACGACCGCTTGATGGCGCCAATCTATCCGCTGGCCTTTGCCGCCTTGACCTTTGCATTCCTGGGATCGCCACGGACGACGCGGCAGAGCCGCAACTTCTCGATGGGCAGCGCAATTGCCGCGGTGTTCGGCCTACGCATGGCGGGCTTTGCCTGCTCCGTCGTGGCAGCGAAATCGGACTTCGCCGCACCGCTTCAATATGCCCTGCTGGCGACAGCGATCGGCGTCAGCTTCTGGATCATCTCAGCCGGGATTGTGGTGGAGCCGCCGGCGAAGCTAGTGGAAGCAATCAACAGATCCAACGAGCGGTTGTTGCGCATCTTCCGACGGCCAGCTGCCGCATGAGCATGATCACCAACACCATCGGCAGGTATTTCGCGGGTCGCTTCCTGGTGGCAGCCTTGGGCGTGTTCACCAGTATCTTCATGCTGCTGGTGCTGGTCGACTACATCGAGATGGTCAGGCGCACCTCCGGGCTGGCCTCGGCCTCCGCTCTGATGGTGGCGCAGACGTCGCTGTACCGGGTGCCCCAGTTGCTCGAGAAGATGATGCCGTTTTGCATCCTGATCGGCGCCATGACTTGTTATCTCGCCCTGTCGCGGCGGCTCGAACTCGTGGTCGCCCGCGCCGCCGGCGTCTCGGCCTGGCAGTTTATTTCCCCTGCACTGGCCAGCGCTCTCATCCTGGGCGTGCTGGCGACTGTGGGCTACAATCCCCTGTCGGCCAACCTGCGCGAGGAATCGAAGCGGATGGAGGCCCAGATGTTCGGCGATGCGCCGGGCGGCGGCGTCCAGGACGCCTCCGGCTTCTGGATCAACCAGGTCAACCGCGAGGGCCAATCCATCATCAATGCCGCCCGCAGCGAGCAGCAGGGCGTCCGCCTGACCGGCCTGACCGTGTTCCGGTTCGACACCGAATCCCAGTTCAAGGAACGGATCGAAGCTCGCGAGGCGTCGCTGGAGCCCGGCCGCTGGTTGTTCAAAGGAGTGCGACGCTACACCCTCGATTCGCCCGTGGTTGAGCAGGACAGCATGTACCTGGCCACGACCCTGACCCCGCTGCAGGTCAGAAACAGTTTTTCGACCCCCGAAACAGTGTCATTTTGGCAACTTCCTTCGTATATCAAATCCTCAGAGAGTTCGGGTTTCGCGACGGCGGGGTATCGCTTGCAGTATCATAAGCTTATCGCACAGCCGTTTTTGCTGGTTGCGATGGTGATGCTGGCTGCTTCCGTGAGCCTGAGGTTCTTTCGGATGGGCGGTGTCCAGAAGATGGTTTTGAGTGGCGTGGGCGCAGGCTTTCTGCTCTACGTCCTGTCGAAAGTTACGGAAGATTTGAGCAAGGCTGAGTTGATGCATCCGATTGCTGCGGCGTGGCTGCCTGTGTGTGTGGGCGGCCTCACCGGCTTTTTGGCCTTGTTGTACCAGGAGGACGGATAGTGGCTGTGTTTGCCGCCCTCCGTGAGCAGGCATTTGATTGGAAGCTGCGCATGACCATGCGCGGTGACCGTTTCTGCACGTCTGGCGTACTGGCCCCGGTGCTCGCAACCGTTTTGGGTCTGGTGACTGCATTTGGCGTCGCGGCGACGACCCCGGCGGCTGCCCAGAGTTTCACTTACAATCGCCCCGCCACCCGGCCGAAGCCGCCGCCTGCCGCCCAGACCGGGCAGATGCTGGTCCAGGCCACCGAGGTCAATTACGACTATAACAACTCGCGCGTCGCCGCGGTCGGCAGCGTGCAGATGTATTACAACGGCACCTCGGTCGAGGCCGACAAGGTCATCTACGACCAGAAGACCAAGCGCCTGCACGCCGAAGGCAATGTCCGCATGACGGACGCCGACGGCAAGATCACCTACGCCAACCTGCTCGATCTCAGCGACGACTACCGCGACGGTTTCGTGGATTCGCTCCGTGTCGATACCGCGGATGCGACCCGCATGGCCGCGACACGCGCCGAGCGCACCGCCGGCAACTACACCGTGTTCCAGAACGGTGTCTACACCGCCTGCGCCGCCTGTAAGGAAGATCCGAAGAAGCCGCCGCTGTGGCAGGTCAAGGGTGCCCGTGTCATCCACGATCAGACCGAAAAGATGATGTATTTCGAGGACGCCCGGATCGAGTTTTTCGGCGTTCCCCTCGCCTATATCCCGTATTTTTCGACGCCCGATCCGACGGTGAAGCGCAAGACCGGCTTCCTGATGCCGGGCTTCACGCAGAACACCAATACAGGCTTCGGCGTTGAAACCCCGTTCTATTGGGCAATCGCGCCTGATTACGATGCAACCATCTCGCCACGCTACACCAGCAAGCAGGGCCTGTTGATGCAAGGCGAGTTCCGGCAGCGCCTGATGGATGGCGCCTACCAGATCCGTGCCTATGGCATCAATCAGCAGGATCGCAGCGCCTTCGCCAACACGGTCGGCGACAAAGACTGGCGCGGCGGCGTCGAGTCCAAAGGCCAGTTCGCGCTGAACGACAAATGGGTCTGGGGCTGGGACGCGGTCGCACTCAGCGATTACAACTTCCTGCAGGACTACCGGCTGTCGATGTACCGGGATCCCTATGCCTCGTTTTTGAATCTGCAGACGGAAGCCGTTTCGCAACTCTATCTGACGGGCGTCGGCAAGCGTAGCTTCTTCGATGCACGCACGATCTACTACCTGAGCTTCTCCGGCAATCAGAGCCAGGTCCCGGTCATTCACCCGGTGATCGATTACAACAATGTGCTCAACCAGAACATTCTGGGCGGCGAGTTCAGTTACAAGTTCAACATGACCAGCCTGAGCCGTGATCAGGCCTCATTCACGCCGATCACGTCTCTCGCCAATACTAACGTATTGTGCAATCTGACTTCCGCAGATCCGCTCGCGAGAACGCCAACCAATTGCTTGATGAACGGCATTCCTGGCACCTATACCCGCGTGACTGGTGAAGCTCAGTGGCGCCGCTCCTATACGGACTCGTTCGGCCAGATCTTCACGCCGTTCGCGATCCTGCGCGTCGATGCAATCGATGCCTCGATCTCGAACCAGCCCGGCGTTTCCAACTTCCTGCCGACCGGCGACACGACCGCGCTGCGGGTGATGCCGACCGTGGGCCTCGAATATCGCTATCCGTTCATCAACGTTCAGCCGTGGGGCACCACGACACTCGAACCCATCGCTCAGGTGATCATTCGTCCGAACGAAACCTACGCCGGTAAGTTGCCGAACGAAGACGCGCAGAGCATGAGCTTCGACGCGAGCAATCTGTTCAGCGTCAACAAGTTCTCCGGGTATGATCGCGTCGAAGGCGGCGGCCGTGCGAATGTCGGCGTCCAGGCCACTACGCAGTTCGATCGCGGCGGCTCCATCAAAGTCTTGTTCGGTCAGTCCTATCAACTGTTCGGCCTGAACTCGTTCGCAGTCGCCGATACGACCAACACCGGCGTGGACTCCGGACTGGCTACCTCGCGATCAGACTATGTCGCCAGCCTCGCCTATTCGCCGAATCGGACCTACACGGTCAGCACGCGCGCGCGGATCGACGAAGCAACCGGCAACATCTCGCGCTTTGAGGCGGAGGGTCGCGCAAGCTTCGATCGCTGGTCGGTCAGCCTGATGTATGGCAACTACGCGCCGCAGGCGGAATTGGGCTACCTCACCCGCCGCGAAGGCCTCCTTGGCACCGGTTCGATCAAACTGGCATCGAACTGGGTGGTGACCGGTGGCGCACGCTGGGATCTCGAGGCGAACAAGATCAACCAGTACACGGTCGGTGCCGGCTATGTGGACGATTGTTTCGTGCTCGGCGTCAATTATGTCACGTCCTACAACTACGTGAGTAACCTGAGCACGCCGCCCGTTCTGAGCCATACATTCATGTTCCAGCTTGGCTTGCGGACAATTGGCAATACCACGTCAGCGAGCGGAACCGGCGGCACTTACTAGTATCGGTCCTTTGTGCCGTGAAATCTCCGTTTTCCGTCGCGATGTATGCGAATTCTGCTTTCAAGAGAGCTTTGACACCGCGGTTTTGACAATGATGGGTACGATGATTTCCGGACGCGTTCTGCGAGCCACTTTGGCGACGGCAGTTACCCTTCTCATTTGCGCGGGATCGCCGGCTCGGGCGCAGTCCGTCGCCGTCATGGTCAATGGCGAGCCCATCACCAATTTCGATATCGAGCAACGCACCAAGTTGAATGCACTGTCCGGCGCGAAGACGAACAGCCGCCAGGACGTGATCGAGGAGTTGATCAGCGAAAAGGTGAAGATCAAGGAAGGCAAGAAATACAGCGTCGATCCCGGTGCTTCGGAAGTCGATGGCGCATTTCAGAACATGAGCTCGCGCATGCGCCTCACGCCGGATCAGCTGGTGCAGTCACTGGCGTCCAAAGGCATCCGCCCGGACACGCTGAAAAGCCGATTGAAGGCCGACATGGTCTGGAACGCGATCGTCCGCGGGCGCTTCAAGCAGAGCCTGCAGGTCGGCGAAAAGGAAGTCGATGCAGCCGTCCAGAGCGCTGGCGGCGACGCGATGACCGAAGCATTCGAATATCAGATGCGACCTGTCGTGCTGGTCGTCCCCCGCGGTGCGGCGTCCGGCATGATGGAAGCGCGGCACAAGGAAGCCGAAGGGCTGCGCGAGCGTATCCAGAGCTGTGAAGACGCCAACCGTACCTTCAAGTCGATGCAGAATGCGACCATCCGCGATACGGTCGTCAAGACCTCTGCCGATCTGCCTCCGTCGCTGCGAGAACTGCTCGACAAGACTCCGATCGGACGTCTCACGCCTCCGGAAGTGACCCGCCAGGGTGTCGAAATGGTCGCCCTATGCGCGCGCAAGCCGACCAAGGTCGATACGCCGAAGAAGCGGGAAGTCCGCGACAAGATGTTTGCCGACAAATTCGAAGCGAAGTCGAAATCCTACCTGCAGGAAGTGCGCAAAGCGGCGATGATCGAATATCGGTAATTTCCGATCCGGCTTAGGCCGCGACTGGCTTAGGGCGGCACCATGACCAAACCTCTTGCGCTGACATTGGGCGAACCGGCCGGCATCGGCCCGGACATTGCCATCGCTGCCTGGCTGCGTCGGCACGAATTCGACCTGCCCCCGTTCTATCTGCTTGGTGACCGTGACTTCATGGCGGAACGTGCCAAGACGCTCGGCCTCGTCGTCAGGCTGGCCGATGCAACGCCCGCCAGTGCTGCTGAGACGTTTGCTGACGCGTTACCAGTGGTGTCGATCGGGCAGACGGTCACCGCGCCTCCCCGTCGTCCTGACGCTTCCAGCGCGCCCGCAGCCGTCGCCTCGATCCGTCAGGCTGTCGCGGATGTGGAAGCCGGCCGTGCCAGCGCCGTCGTAACCAATCCGATCGCCAAGAGCGTGCTCTATCGCGCAGGTTTCACCCACCCCGGTCACACCGAATTTCTCGCCGAGCTGGCCGCCCGCGACGGAAAGGTCCCGCTGCCGGTGATGCTGTTGTGGTCGCCGGAACTGGCCGTGGTGCCGGTCACGATCCATGTCTCGCTGCGCGATGCCATTGCCCAACTGAGCGGCCCGCTGATCACTGCCACCGCGCGCATCGTGGTCAACGACATGAAGACCCGTTTCGGCATCAAGCGGCCACGACTGGCAATTGCTGGCCTCAATCCGCATGCCGGCGAAGACGGTTCGATGGGAGATGAGGAGCAGGCGTTCATCATGCACGCGGTCACCGTATTGCAGAATGAAGGCATCGACGCACGCGGGCCTTTGCCCTCCGACACCATGTTCCATCCGGCAGCCCGCGCGACCTATGACTGCGCGATCTGCATGTATCACGACCAAGCCCTGATCCCGATCAAGACCATCGCTTTCGATGAGGGCGTCAACGTCACGCTCGGCCTTCCCTTCATCCGCACCTCACCCGATCATGGCACCGCCTTCGACATCGCCGGCACCGGCAAGGCCAATCCATCGAGCCTGATTGCGGCGCTGAAACTCGCGGCCCGCATGGCTGCGACGCAGTCCGCATGAGCGGGATCGACGATCTGCCGCCGCTGCGTGACGTCATCAAACGTTTCGATCTGCAGGCGCGCAAATCGCTCGGCCAGAATTTTCTGCTCGACCTCAATCTCACCGCACGCATCGCCCGCGCCGCCGGCCCGCTGGAAGATTGCACGGTCATCGAGGTTGGTCCCGGCCCCGGCGGCCTCACCCGTGCATTGCTGGCCGCCGGCGCCAGGCGCGTTATCGCCGTTGAGCGTGACGAGCGCGCGCTCGGCCCACTCAAGGAAATCGCCGCGCACTATCCTGGTCGGCTCGAGATCGTCATCGGCGACGCCCAGACCTTCGATCCGCGCCCGATGCTATCAGGCGAGCGTGCCAAGATCGTCGCCAACCTGCCCTATAATATCGGCACCCAGCTCCTGATCGACTGGCTGTGCACCGAGCCTTGGCCACCCTGGTACGACATGATGGTGCTGATGTTCCAGCGCGAGGTCGCCGAACGCATCGTCGCCGTCGAAGATGACGAAGCCTATGGCCGGCTCGGTGTGCTCTCCAATTGGCGCGCCGAAACCAAGAT
This sequence comes from Tardiphaga sp. 42S5, assembly GCF_034044155.1. NCBI lineage: Bacteria > Pseudomonadati > Pseudomonadota > Alphaproteobacteria > Hyphomicrobiales > Nitrobacteraceae > Tardiphaga > Tardiphaga sp. 42S5. The sequence continues at coordinate 4,397,301 of NZ_CP139027.1, forward strand.
CCTGTTCGACATCTCGCCGGCCGCCTTCACGCCGCCACCAAAGGTGACGTCATCGGTCGTGCGCCTCGTTCCCCGCGCGGAGCCAGAGGCCTGCGAACGACGCCTGCTGGAGCAGGTGGCGGCCGCCGCCTTCAACCAACGCCGCAAGATGCTGCGACAGAGCCTGAAGTCCCTCGGCGCCGATCCGGAGCGGCTCGCCGCAGCTGCCGATGTCGACGTTACCCGGCGCGCCGAGACGGTTCCGGTGTCGGGCTTTGTCGCGATGGCGCGCGAATTGTCAGAGATCAGAAAGACAAAGAGCATCACGCCGGCGCCCTGATGTCGCGCGCAGGACTGCAGATTGCCGCGCACATGAAGCAGGCGCAAACGAACGCCACGAACATTGGTAGTCCGTGCGTCAGCCACTGCATCGCCACGCCGGCGAAGACCGGGCCGATCAGCGCACCTGCACCCCACATCAGTCCCATCGCAGCATAGATACCAACCAGCCGGCTGCCGCTGAAGCGACTGCCGACAATCGTCAGCATGATCGTATAGATTCCGACGAACACACCGCCCCACACGAACGGCAAGGGATAGGTCGTCCACGGCGACAACAGCGCCCATGGCCACACGAGCGCACCGATCACCGCCAGCCCCGCCAAAGCGATGATCATGCGACGTCGGTCGAGCTTGTCGCCAAGCCAGCCAATCGGGAGCTGCAGCACAACGGCGCCTATCATCATGCACGATATCAATTGCGTCGCTTCGGTCTCGAGCCAGCCGAGCTTCACGGCATAAAGCGCGAGGAACGACAGTCCCGCGCTTTCCACCGTTGCATGCAGCACCGTTGCCGCCATCGCAATTGGCGCCAGCATGATGAAGTGCAGCGGATTGGCATCCACGGATTCATCGAACACCGGCTGCGCAATCCCGGGCATCGCCAGACACATCAAGGCAAGGATGGAGAAGCCCGCACCGATCCAATAAGCGGTCCCGCCCTGCGTCCCCACAAGGGACAGCGTAAACGGACTGAGCGCGAAGCCTACCGAGAGCGCGGCAGTATAGGCCGCCATGGCGCGGGCCCGTGTCGCGTCGGTGCTCAGGCTGTTCAGCCAGGTTTCCGACATCACGAACAGCGTTTCGGACGCGGCGCCAAGCACGATGCGCAGCGGAAACCACAGCCAGATCGACGGCACCGCCGGAAACAGCACAAGTACCGCGGCAGCAACGGCCAGCGCGCCGATCACCATGCGCCGCATGCCGGCGCGGGCGGCGAACCTTGGCAGCAAAAATGCCATGGCCAGCACGCCAACCGCATGCATGGCGGCATTTACGCCGATGAACGTGTCTGATGAACCGCGTTCGGCCAGATCGAGCGCGATTAATGCGGCGCTGAGGCTGTAAGTCAGGCCGAAGATCATCGCTGCCATGATCACTGCGGCACGCGACCAGAGCGTGGAACCGGGTATGGAACCGGCTGAAGACTGCATGCATGACCCCGCGGTGAACGCAGAGCTCCTCGCATAAAAACATTAATCATCCGCTGGCTATATCTGGCCCTGGAAACCGGCATCATGGGCAACCGATGATACGACTGCTGCTTCTCCTGCTGGGCGCGGAAGTGGTCCAACGGCGCTGGGGGTTGCTGCTCGCGATCGGCGTGCTGTGGGCCGCCTTGGGCCTCGCTATCGTGATCGACGCGTTCGATGGCAGCACGATCGTGCGACCGCACTACTTCGGCTACCTGCTGCTGCTGGAAGGCATTGTCAGCCTGCTGGCTGCCCTGCTTGCCGTCACGCGCCGGCCCTATCAGTTCGCCAAGGCCGTTATCCTGATCGTACCGGCCGTTATTATCATCGCGCAGCCGCGTCATTCCAATCTGTTGATCGCGATGCTGCTGGGCGGCGTACTGCTGTTCGACGGCAGCGCACGCATCGTCAGCGCGTGGCTGGTGCGCTTCGAGAACTGGCGGATGGCAATCGGTGCCGGCACTGTCGAGGTGATGCTTGCCGCTACGACACTGGAGCCGTGGCCAACCTGGTACGAGGGCACGATCGGCTTTAACATCGGCGCACTCCTGATCGTATCGGGGTTGAGCACGACGTTGCTGGCCAATCGCTTACGGCGATTGCCACCGGATGCCCCCATCTCGATGCTGGTGGGCGGCGCGTTTCCGACCGCATTGTGGGTGCCCGCCACGCCCGATGATGCCGGCAAGGACGATCTCGTCGTGCATGTCTGGACACCCACAGGGCCTGGCCGCAGTGCGCGGCGCCGACCGTTGGTGGACCGCTACATTGCAGCTGTCGATGCCAACGGCATCGTCTCCACCGGACATGCAGCACTTGAACTCGCGCCCAATGTCTATGTCAGCCACTACCCCGCCGTCGAAATAGATCGCGCGCCGGATGAGTTCGGCCGGGTGCTACGTGCTGGCGTCGAGAACGACCTGCCCGGCCGTTTCCAGCCGAGCTATGCCGAGGAAGCACAAGGATGGTGCGAGGCCACTGAACATGTCCGTTTCACGCGCATCGATCGCGTTCGCGTCCGCCACTTCTGGCGCACCTACCGCGTTGATACGACCTACAACCTCACCAGCCGCAATTGCTCGACCGCCGTGGCACACGCGCTCGATGCAGGCCTCGAAGGTGTGCTTGGACGCACCGATCGGCCTTGGCGGGCATTTTTCCAGGCCGTGGCCACGCCCGAATTGTGGGTTGCAAGCGTGTTGCGACGCCGCGCCGAAGCAATGGCATGGACGCCCGGCCTGATCCTCGACTATGCGCGGCTGCTGCAGGCGGTGGTCGAGCCCGAGCCAGAACAAATCTCCCCCGCATGGTCGCGCCTTAGAAGGCTCAGCATTCGTCGCGCAGCCCGGGCCCGCATGCGCGCGACATGAGTCTCTCAAGACGACCGCGACGTGGGCAAGAAGGTGCAAACCTGGCGCTCTTTCGCGCCCTTGAACTCGCCCCCATCCTGTGATTGCTAGGATGCAACGAAGTCTAGGGAAAACAAAAATGGCACTTATGAAACGCCAGTCTCTGGTGAAATTCGACGCTCCGCTGTGCGAAACCATCGTCGACACGCCGAAGCCGCAGGGCAAGGAAGTGCTGGTCCGCATCGAATGCTGCGGGCTGTGTCATTCCGACCTGCATATCCAGGACGGCTATGCAGATCTCGGCGGCGGCAAGAAGCTCGACACCACCCGCGGCATGACGCTTCCCTTCACCCTCGGCCACGAGATCGCCGGCATCGTCGATGAAGTCGGCCCCGATGGCGATCAATCGCTGATCGGCAAAAAGAAGGCCGTCTTCCCGTGGATCGGCTGTGGCAAATGCCGCGACTGTCTTGCTGGCGACGAGAACCTCTGTGCCAAGAACCGATTCCTCGGCGTGTCACTCGACGGCGGTTTCGCGACGCACGTGCTTGTGCCCGACGAGAAATATCTGCTCGATTACGATCCGCTGCCGATCAACATGGCGGCGACGCTGATGTGCTCGGGCATCACCGCTTACGGCGCACTCAAACGTCTCGTCGATCGCCCGCGACAGCGCAACCTGCTGCTGGTCGGTCTCGGCGGCGTCGGCATGGCGGGTCTCGCGCTGGCACAGGCGATGTTCAAGCAGCCGATCTCGGTGGCCGATCTCAATCCGGCGGCGCGCGAAGCCGCGCTCAAGAACGGCGCCGCCTTCGCCTATGACCCTTCCGAGCCCGATGTCGCCAGGCGCATGGTCAAGGAGAACGATGGCGGCTTCGATGGCGTGGTCGACTTTGCCGGCAATGACAAGTCCATGAACTTCGCAGTGGCCACTGTTGCGCGCGGCGGCAAGATCGTGGTGTCCGGCCTGATGGGCGGCGAGTTCAGCCTACCCATGGTGCAATGGATCTACAAGCGCATGACCATCGAGGGCTTCATGGTCGGCACGCTTGAGGAAGCCAAAGAGCTGATGGCTCTGGCCCGCGCAGGCAAGCTCAAGCCGACGCCGATGAAGGCGGAGCCGATGGGCGATGCGCAGAAATGGATCGATGAATTGCGCGCCGGCAAGGTCGTCGGCCGGATCATGCTGAGCAACTGAATTAGACTGCACTCAGGCTCTGGCCCGGATTGCGCTTCATGCGATCCGGGCTAGGATATGTCCCATTGCAGGATGGGCTTCATGGACCATTTCGTCCAACCGGTCAGGTCGCTTGCGCGAATTGCCGCGCTGATGGCCCTGACTTTGCTGCTCTCGGTCAGCGCTGCATTGGCCGAGAAGCGCATCGCGCTTGTGGTCGGCAACTCCGGCTACCAGAACATCACCCGCCTCGATAATCCGAAGAACGACGCCAAGCTGATGGCGGAGACGCTGAGCGGTCTCGGCTTCACGCTGATCGGCGGCACTGCGCAATTGGACCTGGACAAAAAGCGCACTTGATCTCGCCGTGCAGAATTTCGGCCGGCAGGTTCAGGGCGCTGACGTCGCCCTGTTCTATTACGCGGGCCACGGCGTACAGGTCAGCGGCTCCAATTACCTCGTGCCTGTGAATGCCAATCCCACCCGCGAGGCTGATGTCGACTTCCAGATGGTCGATATCAATCTGGTGCTGCGGCAGATGCAAGGCTCCGGGACGCGGCTCAACATGGTCATCCTCGATGCCTGCCGGAATAATCCGTTCGGGTCGCGTGGTCTGCGCGCCTCGGAAGGAGGCCTTGCCCAGATACGCGCACCGGAAGGAACGCTGATTTCCTACGCGACCCAGCCCGGCAGCGTGGCGCAGGACGGCAGCGATGGTAACAGCCCCTATACCAGGGCGCTGGCGACCACTGTGCGCCAAGCCGGTCTCGATATTTTCCAGACCTTCAATCAGGTCGGCCTTGCCGTGAAGCGCGCCACCGGCGGCTCGCAACAGCCTTGGGTGTCGTCATCGCCGATCGATGGCACATTCTACTTCGTGGCACCAACAGCCACCGTGCCGCTCGTCGTGCCGCAGAAGCCCGTGCAGGAAGCACGCCTGCCCGATGCGCCGCGGATCGACTTCGACAAATTGCCGATCACCGATCCAATCAAGCTTACGGAAATCAGCGACCGGCTTTATGAGCTGAATTTCGATCCCGAACCGCTGAACAGCAAGAATGGAATCGCGGTTGCGATCCGCGATTTCCAGGTCAAGGGCGGCATGCCACCAACGGGAGAGGCGACCGAGGGCCTGCTGCAGCGTTTGCGCAGCGCGAGCGACCAGAAACAATGGGGCTCGATCGTCTACGACATCAAGAACAAGAAATGGGGCATGTCGTGGGATCAACCGTCCCGCAAGTCAGCCGTGACCAAGGCACGCGCCCAATGCGGCACGGCTCCCTGCCCGCTCGAACTGTCGTTTTACGGAGCGAATTGCGGTGCATTCGCAGCTCTCGGCGGCAACTGGTCGTTGGTCGCGCGGCCCACGCTTGCACAGGCGCGCGATGCGGCCATCGATCAATGCACCAAAACAGGAAAATCATGTCCGATTGTCGGCGCCATCTGCGCCAACGCCACGATCGGGCCTGACGCGAAATTGTAAACACCTCTATTTTGAAAGCTGATTGCAATGTCTTTTCGATCCGGATTGATGACTTGCGCGGCCGTATTGTTTCTCTCGGGGAGCGCGGCTTTCGCGCAAGGCGCAACCGGCGGCAGCCTTGGCAATGACAGCAAGACGCTGTCGGGCTCCTCCCCCGAATCCCGATCAGCGGCGCCTGCCCAACGCGAGAGCTCCGAGCGCCGCGCGCCGCGTCGTCAAACCGCGTCGCGCAACCGTGGTGAGGGCGCGGGAGGCTCCGGAAATTTCGACGGCGCCTGGTCGATATCGAGCGTAGGCACCTCGGGCTGTTCCGACACGTTCACGGAAAGCTTCGTCGTGTCCAACGGAAGGATGATCGGCAAAGACGGCAGCGCCCCGGTCAGCGCCAACGGGACAGTGCGCGGAAGCGGAAACTACAGCGGCATCCGCGTCACCAGTCAGGGTCGCCTCTCCGGCCGTACCGGTTCGGGAGTTTTCCAGCGATCCGATGGATGCTCGGGCCGCTGGGTCGCAAGCAAGCAGTAAGCGCCCATGACAATCCCGCAGATCATCATGAAATCCGTTATTCTCCCCTGTCTGCTCATCATCGCACTCGGCAGCAGCGACGCATGGAGTCAGGGCGCAACCGGCGGAAGTCTCGGCAATGACAGTAAGTCGCTGTCCGGCTCGGACTCCGAGTCGCGTGCCGCCAAACCAGCCCGCCGTGAGCGATCCGAGCAGCGTGGAGCTCCAGCCCGCCGCGGTTCTGGTGACGGCGGCGGCAGCGCCGTCAGATTCGACGGCACCTGGCTGATCGCATTCATCGGTCAATCGTCGGCGTGTGCGGACAAAACCGCCAGCAGCACATTGACGATCTCCGGTGGGAGCGTCGGCGGAGGCGGCAGCATCAGTCCGAGCGGCGTATTGCAAGGGGTCGGCAGCAGCGGCAGTGTGAGCGCCGTCATGACCGGCCGCCTGTCCGGCCGCGGTGGCGGCGGCTCGATGCAAATGTCGAATGGCTGCACTGGTCGCTGGACGGCCAGCAAGCAATGATCGGCGGTAACGACTACGTCTTGCGTTGCGGCCGCATCGCCTCGCCGATCGCCACGACGACGGCGCAAATCGCCACCAGCACGATCGATGCTGCGGACGCAGCCGGCAGATCGGTTCCGGTCTCCGAGATTTTGCTGTAGAGCACGAGCGGCAGAATGTTCACCTGCGTACCCGCCAGTGCCAGTGCAGTACCATAGGCGCCAACGGCAACAGCCGCCGTCAGGCAATAGGCAGCGATCAGACTCGGCAATATCTGCGGGAGCATCACTTCGATCAGCGTGCGGACACTCCCTGCACCGAGCGAGCGCGAGGCGAGCATCTGATTGCGATCGAAATTGCTGATCGCCGGCAGCACGATCAACACGACGCGCGGCACCAGATAATAGGAATAGGCCAGTCCCAGTCCCACCGGTGAGAAGATGAAACCGCCGATCACCGCGGGATCGAAGCCGAGCTTGGCGAGCAACAGCGTCACGAAGCCGGCGCGGCCAAGCAGCAGGATAAAACCGTAGGCGACGATCAACCCGGAAAATGTCAGCGGCAGCGAGATCGCGATCAAGGCTGCCGTACGGAGGCCTGGCGCGAAACGCGCCAGCGCAAGTGCAACGCAGAAGCCGACAACGAGCGAGAACAGCGGTGCGACGGTGCCCAGCACCATCGTGCCGCGCAGGCCGTTCCAGAACACGGGATCGCCCGCGAGACGACCGAACGCACTGCCGCCGTCCGCAAAGGCGCCGACAAGCACCGCACAAACCGGGATCAGAAAGAACAATCCCAGCACCACGCTGCCGGGTACGGCGAATGCAGCGAGCATGGATGTCGGGACGCGGGCGCTCATCGTGGTCCTTGTTGCAGCATGACGAAGACGCGATCCCCGCGCTGACGCGAGGATCGCCTGTTAATTCAGTTTACTGACCGAGGACGGCCTTGGCCCAGCCGGCATCGATCTCGGCCTTCTTCGCGGTGGCCTTGGCGATATCCATCGCCTGCACCTGCGGCGCGGCCGGCATCTTGTCAGCAACGCTCGGCGGCAGGGCGACACCGGGCACGGCCGGACGCACATAACCTTCGGCGAAGATCTTCTGACCTTCATCGCTCATGATGAAGTTGAGCCAGAGCTTGCCGGCGTTCGGGTTCGGGCCGTTCTTCACCAGCGAGATCGCGTATGGCGCGGCTGCCGACGCTTCCTTCGGAATGACGACAGACACGCCATCGCCGAGACCGTCGGTGAACTTGGCCTTCAAACCATCGTTCTCGTAGCCGATCCAGATCGGGATCTCGCCCTTCAGGAACTGCGCGTAAGGCGTGGTGCCGACCGTGCGCAGTACGTTGCCGGCCTTGGTCAGCTTGCCCAGATAGTCGATACCCGGCGCGACATTGTCCATGCTGCCGCCATTGCCGAAAGCCGCGGCGAAAGCCACCACTTGGCCCTGCCCCGTCGAGCGCGGGTCCTGATACACAATGGCGTTCTTGTATTCCGGCTTCAAAAGATCCGCCCAGCTCTGCGGCACGGTCTTGACCAGCTTGGTGTTGACGAGGAACGCCACGCTCAGCGTATGGATGGTGAACCAGCGGCCTTCGGCCTCGCGCAGCGGATCGGCGAGCTTGTCGAAATTCACCGGCTTGAAGCCATCGACGACGCCGGCCTTTGCTGCGTCCAGAGCGGACGCTGCAAAGTAATAGGCCGTATCGGCCTGCGGACGATTGCGCGCCTTGTCGAGGGCGACGACGGTCGCCGCCGAACCGAGATCGTTATAGACCATCTCGACGCCGGGATAGCGCTTCTGGAAGGCCTTGAACTGGTTGGCCCAGTTGGCCCAGGTCGGTCCGGTATCGAACGACACGACGAGGCCTTCCTTGCGCGCGGCTTCGTACAGAGTCTTCTCGCCGGCGTAGAGTTCGGCGCCTTCGAAGGCCCATGCGGCCGGGCTGATGGCAATGGCGAGGGAAGCTGCGGCAACGCCGCTCAGAAACTTGCGTCGGTTCATGTCGATCTCCTTTATGAGGTCGGGGGAAGAAGGCGGATGGCATCGTGCGGGATCGTCACGCCGGTGATCGGCCCGCGCAGATGAGTTTCGAGACGGATGGCCCCGCCGGCGACGGCCATATCGATGCGCCTGACAGGGCCGAGGTAACGGTCGGCGGACATGGAGCCGGCGAAGCAACATGGATTGCTCGCATCGACGGGTCCTGTGATCGGCTCGACCCGTTCAGGACGCACGAACACAGTGACCTTCGCACCGATGCTCTTGCCCTGCGTGTCGCAGGCCAGCGCGCCAACCGGCGTTGTCACCATGCCGTCACCGGAAATGCTGCCGGGCCACAGGTTGGATTGACCGACAAAGGCCGCGACACTGGCATCGGCCGGTGTCTCGTATAATTCGCGCGGCGTGCCGATCTGCACGATGCGGCCGTCGCGCATCATCACGACCTTGTCGGCAATCGACAACGCCTCTTCCTGATCATGCGTCACCAGCAATGTCGCGATTCCTGCCTGCCGCTGCACACGCAGAATTTCGTCACGCATTTCCAGTCGCAACCCCGCATCGAGCGCCGACAGCGGCTCGTCGAGCAGCAGGCCTTGCGGCTCGAACACCAACGCACGCGCCAGCGCGACGCGCTGCTGCTGACCGCCCGACAATTCCGCTGGATAGTCTTCCGCGCGCTTGCCCATGCCGACACGTCCCAGCATCTCGATGGCCCGCGCGCGCCGTTCCTGCTTGGCGATACCGCGCACCTTCAGTGGATAGGCGATGTTTTCCCACAGCCGCATATGCGGGAACAACGCATAGTTCTGAAACACGACACCCAGACGACGCGCCTCGGGCAGTGACGCGCCGACATCCTTGCCATCGATCAGGATGCGCCCGGTGTCAGGCTTGAGGAATCCCGCCAGCAATTTCAAAATCGTCGACTTGCCCGACCCCGACGCGCCGATGATCGCCAGCAATTCGCCGCGGCCGATCTCCAGGGCAATGTCGAACACACCAGTGCTCGTGCCGGGATAGCTGTAGCTCACTTGATCGTATCGCAGCGTCACGCGCCTGCCCCCACTTTACGCCGGCCGGTGACCCGCGCCGTCAGCCCGCTGGTCAGCGATGCGATCATCGCAAGCCCAAGCAATACGACGGTGGCCGCGCAGGCAAAGCCCGTCGCGCCATAGAACGCCTGCAACAGCACCACAGGATAGGTGCGCGACAGAAAGCCAGAGACCAGATTGGATAATTGAAATTCACCGATCGACAGCGCTGCCACTGTCAGCATGCAGGACAGCAGGCTCGTATGCAGCTGCGGCAGTGTGACGTCCCACATACGTGCCGGAAACGATGCGCCGAGCGTTGCGGCTGCGTGCTCATATTCGGCGAGCCCGAGCTGATCCATATCGGCGACAAGAGCCGTCACCGTATAGGGCAGCGTCAATACGAGGTGCCCCGCCGCCAGCAGCCAAAAACTGCCGAGCCACGGCAATGCGTCCGACGAGAAGACGAGGATGAAGCCGAAAGCCAGAACCAGTTCGGGCACGGCAATCGGCATCAGCGTGACGATCCGCGCCGCGAGCCGCACACCACCCCGCGCGCCGGCATGAATGGCGTAAGCGAGCGGCAGGCCGATCAGGATGTTGAGAATGCAGGTGGTCGCGACGATCTTCAGGCTGGTGATGAAAGCGCGGCGAAAGCTGGGATCGCCGGCGACTTCCTGATACCAGCGCCAGGTGAAGCCTGACGGCAGCAGCGTCCCGCTCCAGACTTCTCCAAAGGAGCCGACGAACAACAACAGGACTGGCGCCGCGAGAAAAATCAGATAGGCGATCGCGACGAACGGCACGAGCCATGTCCCCTGTCAAATGTGATGCTGAAGTCTGCGCCTCAGTATAACGGCGGCATATCAGTTTTATGACAGAGCGGCAAAGTTATGCATTTGCGAGAAGGCGTGCTGCGATGCGAGCAATGACGCCGTCGACATCAGCGACGCGCTCGACCGTATTCACCTCTGGCGCATCGGCCATCGCCAGCACCAGACGATTGAACTGTAGTCCCAGCGCCATCTCCGAGAGTGTCCCGACGCCCCCACCGATCGCGACCAGCACGAGACACGCGCGCGCGATAATGGCATTCCGTGCGGGGCCGATGCCCGTTGCGATGGGGATCGCAACATAGGGATTGGCTGCGTGCCATTCCTCATCGGGCAGCAGACCGACAGGCATGCCGCCTTCCTGCGCGTGGCCCTTGCACGCAGCTTCCATCACGCCGTTCTTGCCGCCGCACAACAGTTGCAGGCCATGGCGGGCCAATGCCGCGCCCATCTGTTCGGCGAGATCGTATTGCGCTTGTGTCGCGTCTCGCGGCCCGATGATGCCGATGGGCACGCGGCGCAGCTTGCGCGTTGCAGCAAGCCGCAGCAGTGCTTCGGAAGCGGTAACCGCTTCGCCGCCCTGCGCGGCACTATCGTGCCAATTCAACGCCAGCGGATCGAATACCCGTGCACCATCGCTGAGCTGCTGCGTGCGCTCATTCCAGAACAATGCCTGCATGGTATTAGCCTTCGAGTTCTTGCTGCAATCCGCGGACGAAAGATGTCAGCCCGGTACGACGTTCGCGCTTCAGACGTTCGGCCTTGAGGATCGACTGCACCTCGCTATAGGCCTCCTCCACATTGTGGTTGATGACAATGTAGTCGTATTCAGCCCAGTGGCTCATCTCGTGGCTGGCACGGCTCATGCGCCCGCGGATCACTTCGTCGGAATCCTGCGCGCGGGTATGAAGACGCTTTTCGAGATCAGCCGCCGAGGGCGGCAGGATGAAAACGCTGACGACGTCGGCCCGGGCTTTCTCACGCAGTTGCTGCGTACCCTGCCAGTCAATATCGAACAGCACGTCATTGCCGGCTGAGAGCGCGGCTTCCACCGGTGCACGTGGCGTGCCGTAGCGGTTGTCGAACACCGTGGCCCATTCGAGCAGTTCATTGCCCTTGGCCATTTTTTCGAAGTGCGGCTTGTCGACGAAGATGTAGTCCTTGCCGTCAACCTCGCCAGGCCGCATCGGGCGCGTCGTGGCCGAGACCGACAGTTGCAGCCCCGGCATCCGGTCGATCAGCAGCCGCGTCAGCGTCGTCTTGCCGGCACCGGATGGCGATGACAGCACGAACATCAGCCCGCGCCGTTCGACTCCGTCAAAGCCAGCTTCTTGAGAATTTCGGCTGCCCCCGGACATGGTCACTCCAGATTTTGTACCTGTTCACGGAATTGCTCGACCACGTTCTTCATCTCGAGGCCGGTGCTGGTCAATTCCAGATCGTTGGATTTCGAGCAGCAGGTGTTGACCTCGCGATTGAACTCCTGCGACAGGAAATCCAGCCGCCGCCCCACCGGACCGCCCTTCTTGATCATTTCGCGCGACTGCGAAATGTGCGACGCGATGCGGTCGAGTTCTTCGCGGATGTCGGCCTTGGTCGCCATCATCAACGCTTCCTGATTCAGCCGATCACTATCGAAACGATCCGACGCCTCGAGCAACGTCGCGATCTGTTCGGCAAGCCGTGCACGAATGGCTTCCGGCTTGCGGCCGGGCGCGGCCTCGGCCTTCTTCGACAGCGCCTCGATTTCATTCAGACGCTGGGACAGGATGTCACCAAGCGTCATGCCCTCACGCTTGCGCATGGCGACCAGCGCGGCGAGGGCCTCTTCGAATGCTGCGGCCACGGCAGCCTTCGCCGCCTTGTCCTCGGCTTCATCCGCCTCGGGCTCGACCACTTCGATGACGCCCTTGATATTCATTAGACCATCGACGCTCGGCGCGACGGCGTCGATCTTGCTGGCCAATTCGGCGGCAATACGCAGCACCGAATTCAGCACCTCTTCGTTGATCCGCACGGTCGAAGCCGCGTTGCTGCGCTTAACGGTGAGGTTCGCGTAAACCGTGCCGCGCGACAGCACTTCAGTGGCGCGCTTGCGGGCGACCGCCTCGACTTCGTCGAAGCCCGGGGGCATCCGGAAGCGCAAGTCGAAGCCTTTGGCGTTGACGGACTTCAGCTCCCACTCGAAGCTGTAAGGCCCGCTGGTGCCGTGGCTTCGCGCAAAGCCGGTCATGCTCGACAACGCCATCGCGGAACGTCTCCAAAGAATACGAGTAAGATTCGCAAGGCGCGAACCGGCTCAGGTTAGGGCCTTTTCAGGCCAAGGGGAATTCGAAGCAGAAGCCAGCGCAGGCTTGGTGGTACGGCCTATTGCTGAACAACCGGCGGTGTACCCGTCGACTGCGCAGCGCCCTGACGAGCCGGCGCGGCAGGCGCGGGGGCCGTGCGGGCGCGCTGCTTGGCCGGTGCGGGTCTGGCCGGACTTGTACCGGTCGCCGCAGCAGGATCCGCAGGAGCACCGGCGGGCGCAGCAGCCTCTTCCGGCGGCTCGACGGCGTCGTTCTGGACGGCCTTTTCGAGCGCGCGCAGCTTGCTGACGTTCTTCTGGTGTGCGTCGTAGGTTTCGGTAAAGGCGTGACCGCCGGTGCCATCGGCAACGAAGAACAGGTCGCGGGTGCGTGCCGGATTGGCAGTCGCCTCAAGCGACGCACGGCCCGGATTGGCGATCGGGCCCGGAGGCAGGCCTTCCACCACATAGGTATTGTAGGGCGACGGCTGCTGGATCTCGCTGCGCTTGATCGGACGGCCCAATGTGCCCTTGCCGCCAACGATGCCATAAATGATCGTCGGATCGGACTGCAGCTTCATCTTCTGGCGCAGGCGATTGGCGAACACGGCGGCCACCCGGCTGCGCTCATCGGCGCGGCCGGTTTCCTTCTCGACGATCGAGGCGAGCGTCACCAGTTGTTCAGGCGTCTTCGCCGGAATGTCGGCGTTACGGCGTTCCCAGACTTCGGCCAGCACGCGCTTCTGCAATTGCTGCATGCGCTGGATCACCTGGTCGCGCGGCGTGCCACGGGGGAATTTGTATGTCTCGGGCAACAACGTGCCTTCGCGTGGCATTTCACGGATCGAGCCGGTGAAGATGTCGCTATCGGTCAAACGCGCGACGATCTGCTCGGAGGTCAGACCTTCGGGAATCGTGATGGAGTGTTGCACGACCTTGCCTTCGACGATGGTGCCGATGACATCGCGCAGATTGGCGTTCTTCTGGAACAGATATTCGCCGGGCTTCAGTTCCGAGCTGGCCTTCAGCGCAAACACGGCGCCGATGAAAACCCAGCGATTGGCTGAGATCACGCCTTCGCGCAGCAACGCTTCGGCGATGTCGCCTTTGCCCGCACGCGCGGGGATATTGACGACCTTTTCTTCCTGCAGCGGTCCCGGCGCTTCCAGCGCCTGGCGACCATAGACATACGCGCCACCTGCACCGAGCATGGCGACGATAATGATGGTGATGATGGCATTACCGGCAACCACGAGCGGATTACGCGCATGATCAGAACGCTTCGGCGGCGGCGGAACCTGCTCCGGCTCCAGCGCGGCACGCGGACTCCTCGGCGAAATGGGCGGCCTCTCACTCATCGATAGTACCTGATCCTGTCGGTTCAATCGTGACGTGGACAAACACGATCCCCGTCAATAACATACGCCCAGTGTAGGAATTAGCGCGGAATACGGCGAAACGGTGGAGGTTCTCTAACCAGCCACGCGCTGTAGGATCACGGACGCATTAGTACCGCCGAAACCGAATGAATTCGACAAGGCAATGTTGATCTCGCGCTTGCGCGGGGTCAATGCGACGAGATCGATCGCAGTTTCCACCGACGGATTGTCGAGATTGATCGTCGGCGGCGCGATGTTATCCCGAATCGCAAGCACACAGAAGATGGCCTCGACCGCACCAGCCGCACCGAGCAGGTGACCGATCGACGACTTCGTCGATGACATCGACACTTTTGACGCGGCATTGCCGAGCAGGCGCTGAACCGCGCCGAGTTCGATCTCGTCGCCGAGTGGCGTCGAGGTGCCGTGCGCATTGATGTAGTCGATGTCGGCCGCGGCAATGCCGGCGCGCTTCATCGCAGCGTTCATGCTGCGGAACGCACCATCGCCATCGGGCGTCGGTGAGGTGATGTGATAGGCATCGCCCGACATACCGTAGCCGATGATCTCGGCATAGATGCGTGCGCCGCGCGCTTTGGCGTGCTCGTACTCTTCGAGCACCACGACGCCGGCACCCTCGCCCATGACGAAACCATCGCGATCCTTGTCGTAAGGCCGCGACGCTTTTTCCGGCGCTTCGTTGAAATTGGTCGACAGCGCGCGTGCTGCCGCGAAGCCGGCCATCGCCAAACGGCTGATTGGCGACTCGGTACCGCCGGCGACCATGACATCGGCGTCGCCGAGCGCGATCAGACGGCCGGCATCGCCGATCGCATGTGCGCCGGTCGAACATGCGGTGACGACGGAGTGATTGGGGCCTTTAAGGCCGTGCTCGATCGAGACATATCCCGAAGCGAGATTGATCAGGCGGCCGGGAATGAAGAACGGCGACACTTTGCGCGGGCCGCGCTCTTTCAGAAGCAATGCGGTATCGGCAATGCCGGACAGACCGCCGATGCCGGAGCCGATCATCACGCCGGTGGCGCAGCGATCGTCTTCATTGTCGGGGTGCCAGTTGGCATCGTCGAGCGCCTGCTTGGCGGCGCACATCGCATAGATGATGAAGTCATCGACCTTGCGCTGGTCTTTCGGCTCCATCCACTGGTCGGGATTGAAGGTACCGCCCGTGCCGTCGCCGCGTGGAATCACACAGGCGATCTGGCTGGTGAGATCGGATACATCGAATGTATCGATCCGCTTTGCGCCGCTCTCACCGTTGAGGATGCGCTTCCAGGTCGGCTCGACGCCGCAGCCAAGTGGCGACACCATGCCAAGGCCTGTGACGACCACCCGCCTCATTGTCGTACCTCCATGGCCCATCCTTGAGCCAATGCCTTTGAGCAATGCCTACGCGTCACAGCAAGAAGCCGGTGGATCGCACAAACGCGATCCGGCCGGCTTCAAAATGTGTCGCGCGAAGGTGTCAGCTCTTTGCGTTCTTCTCGAGAAACTTGGTTGCGTCGCCGACGGTCAGAATCGTCTCGGCGGCATCGTCCGGAATTTCGCAGCCGAACTCTTCTTCGAACGCCATCACGAGCTCGACCGTGTCGAGGCTGTCAGCGCCGAGATCATCGATGAAGCTCGCGGCATCGACCACCTTCTCGGGTTCAACACCAAGGTGTTCAACCACGATCTTCTTCACTCGCTCGCCAATCTCGCTCATATCAACCTCGTGCTTGTTACATTGGGCCCGTCCGCAGACGATACGAGCCATCGTGGAGCGTTTAACTCGTTAAACCTTGCGCAGTTGCGCGTCTCTGGATTGACCCCGTCGTCCCGGACGGAGCCTCGCGAAAACGGCAGGCTCGTCCCCGCCAATATACAGGGTTTCAAATTCCTGCAATGGCCTTCTTTGCCCCACCGTTGGAGGTTCGGTTACCATACTTCATTTGGCTTGGCCACATAGCCCGGTGACTGTCCAAACCTCAATTAAATCACGACGTTGGGGTTCCCCCGACGCTTAGATCATCGCCATGCCGCCATTGACATGAATCGTCTGTCCGGTGACGTAGGCCGCCTCATTTGAGCTCAGATAGACCGCTGCTGCCGCAATATCTTCCGGCGAGCCGAGACGCCCTGCCGGCACCTTGGTCAGAATCGTTTCGCGCTGCTTGTCATTGAGCACATCGGTCATCGGCGTTGCGATGAAACCGGGTGCAATGCAATTGGCCGTCACGTTGCGCTTGGCGTATTCCGCCCCCAGCGTTTTCATCATGCCGATCAGGCCGGCTTTCGCTGCGGTGTAATTCCCCTGCCCGGGATTTCCAGTGACGCCGACCACCGAAGTGATGGCGATGATGCGGCCGAAGCGCTTGCGCATCATCAGCTTGGTTGCGGCGCGTGCGAGGCGGAAGGTCGCGGTCAGATTGACGTTGATCACGTCATCCCAGTCTTCGTCCTTCAACTGGACGAACAGATTATCGCGGGTGATCCCGGCATTGCTGACGAGGATGTCGAGCTGGCCCATGGCTTTCTCGGCTGACGGCACCAACTCTTCGACCTCAGCGGCGTTGGAAAGATTGCACGGCAGCACATGCGTGCGATCGCCGAGCTTCGCAGCCAGCGTTTCGAGAACCGCCTTGCGCGTTCCGGACAGTGCCACCGTCGCGCCCTGCGCATGCAAAGCCGTGGCGATGGCTTCGCCGATGCCACCAGTCGCGCCGGTCACGAGCGCCGTCTTGCCTGTCAAATCGAACATCTTGTCTTCTCCTCTGGCCGCTTACGCCGAACGCGCTGCTGCGAGCGCATCCTTGGCGGCGGCAATGTCATTGGGTCCACCGACGGCGACGCCGACGGCGCCTTCGGCAATGCGTTTGACGAGCCCGCTCAGCACCTTGCCGGAGCCGACCTCAAGGAAGCGCGTCACGCCCTGGCCTGCCATATAGGACACGCATTCGCGCCAGCGCACAGTGCCGGTGACCTGCTCGACCAGGCGGCGGCGGATTTCATCAGGATCCGAGATCGGCGCGGCCAGCACGTTGGACACCAGCGGCACCACCGGCTTGTTGATCGTGACCTTGGCCAGCGCCTCCGCCATCACGTCGGCGGCGGGCTGCATCAGGCTGCAATGGAACGGCGCCGACACCGGCAGCAACATCGCACGCTTGGCGCCCTTGGTCTTGGCTATCTCCAGTGCGCGTTCGACCGCAGCCTTGTTGCCGGACACCACGACCTGACCGCCACCATTGTCGTTGGCGGCGTGACACACTTCCCCTTGTGCAGCTTCTTCAGCCACGGCCACGGCGGTCTCGTAATCGAGGCCGAGCAACGCCGCCATGGCGCCGACGCCCACCGGCACGGCTTTCTGCATGGCCAGACCGCGAGTCCGCAGCAGGCGCGCTGCATCCGTGACGGACAGACTTCCAGCCGCCGCCAGCGCCGAATATTCGCCGAGCGAGTGGCCGGCCACGAAAGCAGCGTCCCTGGCCAGCGAGATGCTGGCCTCGGCCTCAAGCACCCGCATGGTCGCCAGCGACACTGCCATCAGCGCGGGCTGGGCGTTTTCGGTCAATTGCAGCGTCTCGGCCGGGCCATCCCAGATAATGCCGGTTAGCTTCTCACTGAGGGCCGAATCGACTTCGTCGAACACGGCCTTGGCGGCGGGAAATGCATCCGCGAGCGCCTTGCCCATGCCGACCGCCTGGGAACCCTGCCCCGGAAAGGTAAATGCTGCGGTCATTGACGCCCCGTCATGTTTTTTGGCTTAAACTCGTTCAAACGTGCGCCGTAAGACACTGGCACGACGGGGAATGTCAAGCCGCAGCGCCCAGGATGCACCACGATCCGGGTTCCCGCCCACTCCCGGAATCCGCTCATTTGGCCCCTGTTTCGCTTGCCATTACTGGGAAAATCCGTATAAGGCCCCGATCCGCAGATCCCGGCCGGGAGCTGAACGGACGGTCACAGCAAAATCACACACAGGTTTGTTGCGATAGGGCCAGTTGGTCCGTCGTCCCGTGCTCCCGCCTTCTGAGCAATATCGAGTCCTTTCCATAAGGGTTCGAAGGGCTTGCCGCCGGGAAACGCGCTAACCTTGGAAAGGACAGCCATGCCTCTTTATGAGCATGTATTTCTCGCACGTCAGGATGCGAGCGCACAGCAGGTCGAAGACCTCACCACCCAGATGACCGGCATCGTCGAAGGTCTCGGCGGCAAGGTCGTGAAGATGGAAAACTGGGGCGTGCGCTCCCTGACCTATCGCATGAACAAGAATCGCAAGGCGCACTTCGTGCTGATGAACCTCGATGCCCCGTCCGCGGCGGTCACCGAGATTGAGCGCCAGGAGCGTATCAGCGAAGACGTCATCCGTTATCTGACCGTCCGCGTCGAAGAGCACGAGGAAGGCCCGAGCGCCATGATGCGTAAGGCTGATCGTGATCGTGAACGCGACGACCGTGGCGGTGGCTTCCGTGGCGACCGCGAAGGCGGCGGTTTCCGTGGCGACCGTGAAGGCGGTGGCTTCCGTGGTGATCGTGGTCCGCGTCGTCCGCGCGACGACGAAGCAGCATCGGTTGAGGAGTAAGAATAATGGCTGAAGCTGGTGCACGTCGTCCGTTTTTCCGCCGTCGCAAGACCTGCCCGTTCACAGGTCCGAACGCGCCGAAGATCGACTACAAGGATTCCAAGCTACTGATGCGTTACGTCTCTGAGCGCGGCAAGATCGTGCCGAGCCGCATCACGGCCGTCTCCGCCAAGAAGCAGCGTGAACTCGCCCGCGCCATCAAGCGCTCGCGTTTCCTCGGTCTGCTGCCCTACGTTATCCGCTAAGGCGGTTTTCGACCGGCGGCCTCGTGCCGCCGGTCGCTTTTATTTCTCATAAGGCTTCCGGGTCGTCCGGTCGCCGATGGTTGGGGCAAGTGCCTCTAACCGCTCAAAGGGGGCGGGACAGCTGATGATCGCAAGCCTTCTCATCGCGTTTGCCGCCGGCGCTGCCTCAGCGCTGATGTTCGCCTCGATCATTTCGGGCGCGTTGATTTCCCTTTTGCTGTTCTATCTCGCGCCGCTGCCCTTGATGGTGGCCGCTCTCGGCTGGGGTCCGGTGACTGCTGCCATCGGCGGCATCGCAGCCGGCACCTCGCTCGGCCTGCTGTTCGGCATGCCCTATCTCGCCGCCTTCGTCTTCACCGTGGCCCTGCCCGCCTGGTGGCTCGGCCATCTCGCATTGCTCGGCCGTCCAGTGACTGCAGAAGTGCCGGGCGTGAATGGCGCAGCCACGACACCGCCCGTGGTCGAATGGTATCCGGTCGGTCGTATGCTGCTGTGGACAGCGGGTTTCGCCGCATTCACAACCATGGGCGCGCTGCTGACGCTCGGCACCGATGGCGACACTATCGTCTCGGCGCTGCGCCGCGCTCTGACCCGCATCCTGGGATCGCGCGGCGGCGCTGGCGACTCCGAACAGGTCATCAATGCGCTGGTGACGATCGCTCCGGCTGCCGCCGCCATCGTCGCGATCATGACGCTGACGCTCAATCTCTGGCTCGCCGGCCGCATCATCGTGACATCGGGCCGGCTGAATAGGCCGTGGCCTGAGCTGAAATCCGCAGCACTGCCGCCGATGACGATGGTCGCGCTGTGTCTGGCCGTCGCGCTGTCCTTCATGGGCGGACTGATCGGCATCTTTTCACAGATCGTCACCTCGGCGCTGATGATGGCCTATGCCCTCACCGGCTTCGCCGCGCTGCATACGCTAACCATGGGCATGAAAAGCCGCGTGATGGTGCTCGGTCTGACCTACGCCATGGTGCTCGTCCTCGGCTGGCCCATCCTCACCATGGTTGGCCTCGGCCTCGCCGATGCCTTCTTCGGATTTCGCCAACGTTTTCTCGCACGCAAGCCACCTTCTTCGACGGTGGCCTGACCAACTCAACTCAACACCTGCTCAACACTTATAAGGAGAACGATCATGGAAGTCATTTTGCTCGAACGCGTCGCCAAGCTCGGCCAGATGGGCGAAGTCGTCCGCGTCAAGGACGGCTACGGCCGCAACTTTCTGCTGAAGCGTGGCAAAGCGCTGCGCGCCACCGCCGACAACCGCGCCAAGTACGACGGCATGAAGGCTGACCTCGAAGCCAACAACATCAAGGCCAAGGCGGAAGCCACCACGGTTGCCGAGAAGATCGACGGCCGCAACGTCGTCATCATCCGTCAGGCGTCGGAAACCGGTCAGCTGTTCGGTTCGGTGTCGGTGCGCGACATCATCGCCACCTTCGAGGCTGACGGCGTCACCTTCGCCCGCAGCCAGGTGCTGCTCGACGCGCCGATCAAGACCATCGGCCAGCACAAGATCTCGATCGCCGTGCATCCGGAAGTCGAAGTCAGCGTCAGCGTCACCGTTGCCCGTTCGGCCGACGAAGCCGAGCGCATCAACCGCGGCGAAGACATTTCGAGCCGTCAGGAAGATCAGGACGCAGCCGCCGAAGCACTCGCCGCCGCCGGCGAGTTCTTCGATCCGGACGCACAGGGCAATGCCGAAGAAGACAACGGCTAAGCCACGCACCTCGGAGTTTCTGCTCAAACGAGAAAAGCCCGGCCAGATTGGCCGGGCTTTTTTTGTATCGTCACTCAAACGACGGCCGATCTATTACTGCGAGATCGGCGGTACCGGCGAGCCTGACGAGGCCGGAGGCGCCGGTGGTGCAGCCGACGCCGGAGGCGGTGGTGGCGGCGCGGCCGGTGCCGGCGAAGGCGCAGCTGGAGCCACAGGAGTCGGCGCGGGCACTGGCGGAGTTGCGGGAGGCGCGACCGCTGGCGGCGGAGCTGCGGCTGGCGGAGGCGTTGGAGCCACAGGTGCCGGGGCCGGCGTTGCTGCGGGCGGAGACGCAGAGGCTGCCGGCGCAGGAGGCGCCGGCTCGGCAGGCGCCGGACGGCTTTCCCCTTCAGGCGCCTTCGGAGCCGGCGTGACCGACGGAACGGGATCTGGACGAAGTGCCGGCGTCTCAGGCTTGGCTTCGGGCTTCGCCTCAGGCTTGCTCTCTTCAGCGGGCTTCGCAGGCTCGGTCTTGGCCGGCTCAGGCCGTGGCTCAGACTTGGGTTCAGCCTTCGGCTCAGTCTTGGGTTCGACCTTGGGCTCGTCCTTCACAGGTTCGGCCTTCGGCGGCTCTTCCTGATGACGGCGCCCCTTCTTGCCGAGCTTTTGCTTCTGCGCGGGACGCTCTGCTTCGGCGGCAGCCGGCGACTGTGCGTCTACGGGCTTGGCCGCATCGGGCTTCGCTTCGGGATTGTCTGTCGCCGGGCGCGCCTGTCGCCGGGCATTGCGGCCCTGGCGCGTGCCGGGCTCGGCCTGAGCTGGTGCAACATCGGCATCGGGCTTGGCGGCCTCCTGCGGACGTAGCCGGCGTCCCGGCGGCGGAGCCTCGGACGGCGGCGCAGCACCGGGCCTGGCATCGGCCGGGGCCGGCTTCTGCTCGGTCGTGAGTTCACGGCCCTGACGCGTCAGGTTATCCCCGGCAGGACGGCGGTCGGCCGCCCCGTTGGACACGACATAAGCGGCCATCGACGCCGCCATATCTGTACTTGTGGTGTAGTGCTGGCGCAGGAAGGCCGGCAACTGACCGGGTGCCACCGTCTTCAGCAGCCCGCGCGGACTTTTATGGCACACGGCACAGCCGCCCGCGAAAATCTGGGAGGGTGACTTTCCGGCTTCGAGGTTTTGGGCCTGTGCCGGGACTGCCGCGAAGCTAATCAGGAGCATCACCGTCGCTAAACTGAGCGCTCGGCTCAACATTTCAATCTCCTGATGTGGCTAGCTTAATCACGCGGATCACCTTGTATCCGATTGTGACGTGAATGGAAGCATCGACATATCGCAACGATGTGATCGGAACAATCGGGATAGCGGCATTGCAGCGTGCGCATTGGCACAGGCGGTGCACCGCTACTATCTTCTACTCAAGAGCTAGGGAGACAGTTGATCTCGTGCACGGCGGGAAGTTACGCTGTTGCTTCAGTTTGCGCGTGATCGGATCATTGGGGCGATTTCGATGGACCGTCTGTTGCGATTCTTCCTGAGTCAGTACATTCGCCGAGGGGCAATAACCTTCACTACGGCCTCCGGCCAACAATTCACCTTCGGTGATGGCTCCGGGCCTCCCGTTTCTGCCCGCTTCGTCACCAAAGCCGCCCAACGCCGACTACTTCTCGATCCCGAACTGGCACTCGGCGAGATATTCATGGACGGGCTCCTCGTTATGGAGCGTGGCACCATTGCCGACCTGCTCGCCATCGCCCTGAACCAGCCTGACATGGCGCCCCGCTGGGCCAAGCTGCAATGGTGGCTCCGCTACGTCCTTCGCCACGCCCAGCAGTTCAATCCCCGCAAGCGCTCCCGCAACAACGTTGCCCATCACTACGATCTGGACGGCCGCCTCTATTCATTGTTTCTGGATGCCGACAAGCAATATAGCTGCGCCTATTTCGAAGGACCGGACGCGACCCTGGACGACGCCCAGCTCGCCAAGAAGCGCCACCTCGCGGCCAAGATGCTCATCGAAAAAGGCCAACGCGTACTCGACATCGGCTCCGGCTGGGGCGGGCTTGGGCTCTATTTGGCAGAGATGACCGGCGCCAATGTCACCGGCGTTACGCTGTCCACCGAACAGCTGCAGGTCGCCAATGCCCGGGCCGGCGAGAAAAACCTCAAAGACCGCGCAAAATTCCTGCTCGAGGACTATCGCGACATCCCCGGTCCATTCCACCGCATCGTCTCCGTCGGCATGTTTGAACATGTCGGCGTCGACCATTACGACACCTACTTCAAGCGATGCGCTGAACTCCTGACAGAGGACGGCGTCATGGTGCTGCACTCCATCGGCCGCCCTGAGGGACCCGGTATCACCAATCCATGGGTCGCCAAGTACATTTTCCCCGGCGGCTATATCCCCGCTTTGTCGGAAGTTCTCCCGGCGATCGAACGGGCCGGGTTACTGGTCTCGGACATCGAAATCCTGCGACTGCATTATGCCGAGACGCTCAAGGCATGGCGCGAGCGCTTTATGGCACGACGCGAGGAAGCCGTGCGGCTCTATGACGAGCGCTTTGCGCGGATGTGGGAGTTCTATTTGGCGGCGTCGGAAATGTCGTTTCGCATGCAGAACGTGATGAACTTCCAGATCCAGCTCACCAAACGTCAGGACGTTGTGCCGCTCACGCGCGATTATATCGGGCGGGAGGAAGATCGGCTTCGAGCCAGGGAACGGACCCAGCAACCGCGTCTGCAGATTGCCGGCGAATAGGCTGGTTTAGTGCTGGAATAGGAGCGTCGTCTGCCGGCGGCGCAAGACAGGCCGCGGCCGCAAAATGGCGGGGCGCTGGAGGCGCGCTTTGGCGGCGGAGAGCGCTTTCGTATCGCATGGGACATTTTCAAGCTGCGTGGTGCGCTCGAACGTGTCGATCAACGTGGACAACCACGCAGAACCGTCGGTTCCGGCAGCCTGAGTTCCGGCATCGGGATGCTGGTGACGCTGGCTCATGGATGTATCCTTCGCCTCTTATTCGTTTTGAAGCCAACGCCCGGCTCCCCGTGGGGTTCCGGTACTGCCGTGCCTGCCAGCGGCTGGCTCTCTTATAAGTGCGAGAGATCGCCATCCGGTTCAGGCGCGGGGCGCAATTTTTCCGGGTTCCTTAAGCAATGATTCAGACACCTCCCCTTGCTGCGGTGGAAGCGTCAAGCGCAATGCGCGCCACCGGCCGGAATTCCCCCGCCTTGATGTGTGAATCGTGCATAAGGCCGCTTCGTCCTTCCACTCGGAGACGGTCAGGCGCTTAGTCGCCGACGCCCGCGTGACGACGCCGTTCATCCGCCCAATTCGGAAGACCCAATAGAGACCATGGCCGCATTCGATTCGAACGTTCTCAAGCTCACCCCCGAGGCGGGCACCCCGGCCTATCGGTCGGCGCCGCACAATATCGAGGCGGAACAGGGCGTGCTGGGCGCGATCCTGGTCAATAACGACGCCTTCTACCGGGTCTCGGACTTCCTCAAGGCCGAGCATTTCTTCGAGCCGATCCACCAGACGATCTTCGAAACGGCCGCTGCCATCGTGCGCGCCGGCAAGATCGCCACACCCGTGACGCTGAAGACCTTCCTGCCGACCGACACGGATCTTGGCGGCATGACCGTGGGCCAATATCTCGCCCGCCTCGCCGCCGAAGCCACCACCATCATCAATGCGCAGGATTACGGCCGCACGATCTACGAACTGGCGATCCGCCGCCAGCTGATCAATGTCGGCGAGGACATGGTCAACGTCGCCTATGACGCGCCGGTAGACTTCGCTCCCCGCGCCCAGATCGAGGATGCCGAGCGCCGGCTCTATGAGCTGGCCGAAGCCGGCCGCTATGACGGCGGCTTCCAGCGCTTCTCCCAGGCGATGACCACCGCGCTGGACATGGCCGCCAACGCCTATCAGCGCGACGGCAAGCTGTCGGGCATCTCCAGCGGGTTGCGCGACCTCGACGCCCGCATGGGCGGCTTGCAGCGCTCCGACTTGATCGTGCTCGCCGGACGTCCCGGCATGGGCAAGACCTCGCTGGCCACCAACATCGCCTACAACATCGCCGCCGCCTATCAGTCCGAAGTGCAGCCCGACGGCAGCATGAAGACCATCAATGGCGGCGTCGTCGGCTTCTTCTCGTGCGAAATGTCGGCCGAACAGCTCGCCACGCGTATTCTCGCAGAGCAGACCGAGATTTCCTCCAGCGCGATCCGCCGCGGCGGCATCACCCAAGCCGAATTCGACAAGATCCGCGACTACACCATCAAGCTGCAGAACCTGCCGCTTTACGTCGACGAAACCGGTGGCCTGTCGATCTCGCAGCTTACCGCCCGCGCCCGCCGCCTGAAGCGGCAAAAGGGCCTCGACGTCATCATGGTGGACTACATCCAGCTGTTGCAGGGCTCAGGCAAGCGCTCCGACAACCGCGTGCAGGAAGTCACCGAGATCACCACCAGCCTCAAGGCGCTGGCGAAGGAATTGAACTGCCCGGTAGTGGCGCTGTCGCAGCTCTCGCGTCAGGTCGAAAATCGTGAAGACAAGCATCCGCAGCTGTCCGACTTGCGTGAATCCGGATCGATCGAGCAGGACGCCGACGTGGTGGTCTTCGTGTATCGCGAGGAATACTATCTGCAGGCCAAGGAGCCGCGACTCGGCACTCCCGAACACGAGAAATGGCAGCTCGAGATGGATCTTGCGCACGGCAAGGCCGAAGTCATCATCGCCAAGCAGCGTCACGGCCCCACTGGCACCGTCGACCTGCAGTTCGAAGGCCAGTTCACCCGCTTCAGCGATCTCGCCGGTGGCGCCCAGTTCCGCGCCCCGCAGGAGTGACGCGCGTGCGGTTGAACCGTCTCTGACGCGCGCATATTGTGCGGCGCAGAATTCGATCGTGTGATCCCATCACACGATCCCTGTGCCAGGATATTTCGATGACCAGCGTCTCCGACCCGAAACCGACAGCTCCCACTGAAACGGAGTTGCCCGCAGACGCCAGCGGCATCCTGACCATCGATCTCGACGCCATCGTCGCCAATTGGCGCAAGCTCGAAAAACACGGCGTGCCTGCCGAATGCGGCGCGGCGGTGAAGGCTGACGCCTATGGCTGCGGCATCAAACCAGTCGTAGCCGCGCTAGCAAAAGCCGGCTGCAAGACCTTCTTCGTCGCCACCTTCGATGAGGCCCGCGCCGCGCGCGCCGCTGCGCCTGACGCGGCGATCTATCTACTGAACGGTTTTCCGCCGAATTCCGGCGATGCGCTGGCCGCCATCAATGTGCAGCCGGTGATCGGCGATCTCAACGAACTAGCCGAATGGGACATGTTCTGCCGCCGTACCGGCTGGAAGGGTGGCGCGGCGGTGCATATCGACACCGGCATGAACCGGCTCGGCCTCGGCCTGGTTGACGTCCAGGGTCTGATCCCGCGCCTCGGCTCGGGCCATCACGGCTTCACGCTGGTGATGAGCCACCTCGCTTGCGCCGAACAACTGCACAATCCGATGAACGCCCGGCAATATTCCAATTTCCGCGAGGCTTCCTCGCTGTTCTCCGGCGTGCCTGCATCCCTCGCGAATTCGTCGGGCATCTATCTCGGCGCGGCCTATCAGTTCGACCTGATGCGTCCGGGTGCTGCGCTCTACGGCGTCAATCCGACGCCGGAAGCCGACAACCCGATGGCACCCGTGGTCGATCTCAAGGTGCGCATCCTGCAGACCCGCAGCGTCGAGCGCGGCGACAGCGTTGGCTACGGTGCCACCTGGGTGGCGCGGCGTCCGACCAGACTCGCGATCATCGCCGCCGGCTATGCCGATGGTTACTTCCGCGCTGCCGGCAGCAGCGATGGTACCCGCGGCGCCGAAGTCATCATCGCCGGCCAGCGCTGCCAGATCGCCGGCCGCATCTCCATGGATCTGCTCGCGGTGGATATCACCGACCTGCCCCATAACGCCGCCCGCCGCGGCCATCTGGCAACGCTGATCGGCGACGGCATCACTGTCGACGAACTCGCGCATCACTACGGCACCATCGCCTATGAGGTGCTGACCAGCCTCGGCCGACGCTACCTGCGGATCTACAAGGGCGGCGACGGCACCGCCGCCGCAGAGCCCGCCGCCGCGTCCTAGACGTCGACCTTGAAGCTGAGTTCGATCTCGGAGGCCGGCAGGCCACCGCGCACGCCCCAGTTCTCCAAAGGCTGTTCGTTCAGGACGATCTTGATCTCGAATTCCGGAACGCCGAGCGCCGCAAGGTTCTGCACGATCGTCTTATAGAGGCTTCGCTTGGCCTCGATGGAGCGACCGGCAAACATCGTGATCTCGACCCGCGCAAAACGCTGCGAGCGCCCAGTCGGCACGATGCGCTGCGTTTCGCTATAGGTGTCCACCGTCACGTCGCGGTCCCAGTCGGGAATTTTGAGCGCCGCCAGCACCGCCGACTGCACGGCCTCGATGACCTCGATCTCGCGGCCCCGCGCCCATTCTCCGGTGACTATTCTTGTGACTGGCATCGCCGTCTCCCATCGGATCGGTTGCACCTACACGACTGGAGCGCTCTTGTAACGTCTCGCGCTTGGAGAGTCGCGTCGTGAACTTCATCTTCGTCTGCACGGTCGGCCTTATCGCCGGCACCATTTCCGGGATCGTCGGCACCGGCTCGTCGATCATGCTGATGCCGGTGCTGGTCTGGCAATTCGGGCCGAAGGAAGCCGTGCCGATCATGGCGGTAGCCGCCGTGATGGCCAACCTGTCGCGCATCCTCGCCTGGTGGCGCGAGGTCGACTGGCGCGCCACCGCCGCCTATTCGCTCACCGGCATTCCAGCTGCAGCCCTGGGCGCACGCACGCTGCTGGTGCTGCCGTCGCATGTGGTCGATCTCACCATCGGACTGTTCTTCATTGCCATGGTGCCGCTGCGCCACAGGCTGGCGCGGCGCTCCTTCACTATCAGCCTGTGGCAACTCGCGCTTGGCGGCGCGATCATCGGCTATGTCACCGGCATCGTCGTCTCCAGCGGTCCACTCAGCGTGCCGCTGTTTCTGTTTTACGGCCTCGCCAAGGGCGCCTTCCTCGCCACCGAAGCCGCGAGTTCGCTCGGCCTGTATCTCAGCAAGTCTGTCACCTTCCAGCGGTTTGGCGCGCTCGATCCCGACGTGTTTGTGAAAGGCCTGATCGCCGGCGCCTCGCTGATGGCCGGCGCGTTCATCGCCAAGCGCTACGTACTGAAACTGAGCGTCGAGACGTTCCGCCTGATCATGGACGGGATCATGCTTCTGGCGGGCGCAAGCATGGTGCTATCGGGCATGGCGCTGATCTAGGGCGTGTACTCTTAAATCGAGGTAAGTATGTCTACCCTGCGAATTGCGGAATCAAGCCGGACAACAGGCCGTTGAAAACTGGCGCTGTTTAAAGTTGTATCTATTACTTACAAGTACATGCGACTGATTTTCATAGATGCGATCAACCAGCAACAGGTATTAGTATCTCGCAAATCCGCATATCCAACGTGCGCAATGCAACATAATCCTTTGCCTCGCCGCGCACAGTAAAGCCAATATTTCCAACCTATTATTAAGGTTCGTCATCCACGCTGAAATCCGGAATTTCATTTGTTTCATTTGTAACGACTACTGGACGCTTCATGCGCGCGTTTTATAGGAGGCTGACCCGGCTGCCAGGGTTTTCATTGGTGGTGCTCGGCGTCTTCTTTGCGGCGTCGATCATCGTTGTGTTTCTGGTGGATCTCCAGGCGCGCCATCATGCAGCGCTCTCTGAGGCAAAAAAGGCGGCACTGAACATTGCCGAGATTCTCGCCGAACACACGGCGCTGACCTTTGAGGGGATCGATCGAACACTGCTCGAAGCCGAGAGAATTCGCGAAGATAGTCTTTCGGGAAAGTATGCGACGCCCGAAGCCGCGAATACCGCCTTGCGTCTTCTCAAGAAAGCCTCATCGATCGTCGTTGCCGTCGGCTGGACAGATGCCGCCGGTAACGTTCTGGCGCATTCCTATGAGCGCACGCCGCCGCGAAGCAATATCTCCGACATGTTGCACTTCACCACGCAACGCGATCAGGCCGATGGCGGGCTGTTTATCTCGCCCCCCTATCCCTCGGCCGTCACCGACAAATGGTTTACGGCGGCGTCGCGCCGGTTAAGCAATGCCGACGGCAGCTTCGCAGGGATTGTAACTACGCCGCTCGACCCGACCCATTTCACGCAGGTCTATCGCGCGATCGATGTCGGCAAGGGCGGATCAGTGCTGTTGCTGCATCGCGCGGGCACGGGGCGCGTTCTTGCGCGAGAGCCCGCGATAAAAGGAGCCATCGGAAAATCTTTCGCGGATAGCCCGCTCGTCTCCGAATATCTGCCACAATCGGAAGCGGGCTCCTACGAGACGATCGGCATTCTCGACGGCCTCGCCCGCATTGTGGGATACAAGGCGGTGACCGGACTGCCGCTGGTCTTGGTCGTCACATACGCCCGCAGCGAGGTGCTGGGACCGTGGCGCCAGCACCTTTACATGGTGGGCCCGCTCGTCGCCATGATCGTTGCCGTCATCTTGTTCGGCACGTTTAGGATTTTACGTCAGACGAATAGTCTTGCCGTGAAAACTAGGATTCTGGAACGAACGAACATGCAGTTCGATGCTGCCTTGAGCAACATGTCGCTAGGGCTCTGCCTGTTTGACGCGAACAAGAATCTGGTGGTTTCGAATGGCCGCTTCCGCGAGATGTACGGTTTCCCGGAAGAACTCGTCAGGCCCGGAACACCTTTATCTCTCATGCTGCAGGCCCTCAAAGATCGCGGAAAGCACGATTTGTCCATCGAGGGGGATGTTCAGGAGATTCCGACGAAGCAAAAACAGATTTTTATGACTGCCGACGGTCGCGTGATTTTAATTCAACGCAGATCGATTGCGGATGGCGGATGGGTCGCAACCCATGAAGACATCACCGAGCAGAAACGCGCACAGCGCTTGTTGACTGATAAAGCTGCTGAACTCGAGCGGATCAACATGCGCTTCGACGCCGCGATGAACAACATGTCGCAGGGTCTTTCGCTGTTTGATGGTGAGCAGAGGATCATTCTTTCAAATGCGCGCTATGCGGAAATCTATCACCTCAGCGAGGAACAGGTGAAGCCAGGGACTACACTGCGGCAAATCATTGAATATCGCCGGGCGAAGAGAACAAATTGCGAAATGGCTGCGGATGTCCTTGTCGACGCGAAACTGAAACTGGAGAAAGAGGTCCAGGAGCTTGTCGACGGGCGCCTCATTTCGATGACGCGCCATCTGATGCCGAACGAGGGGTGGCTCGCGACTCATGAAGATGTCACGGCGCAAAAGCACAGGGAGCAATTGCTGGCCGCGAAAGCCGCGGAGCTGGAGCAGACGAACGAACGCTTCGACATTGCGCTGAGCAACATGTCGCAGGGTCTCTGCATGTTCGACGGGGCGAAACGGCTCGTTGTCTGGAACGATCGTTATGCGGAATTATACCAGTTGCCTGCGGCTTTGTTGAAAGTCGGGACGCCTCATGAAACCATCATCGCCGATCGCGTTTCTCGTGGCCTTCTCAAGGGCGAGACGAGTGAACCAGCCATCAGGAAAAAGATAGCTGAATTAGGCCAGCATTCGACGGATTCAAGTTCGGCGAGAGTCGATGAATTTGCAGATGGGCGATTGATACTCATCACCCGACAGCCAATGAAGGACGGCGGTTGGGTTGCAACGCACGAAGACGTCACCGAACGGCGGCGCGCAGAGGCCGAGATCGTTCACCTGGCGCGTCACGATGCGCTCACGGGACTTGCCAACCGGACACTGTTTACCGAGAAACTTGAGGAGGCAAGCAAGCGTCTTGCCCGCCATGGCGGTGGCTTTGCCGTGGTCATGCTCGACCTCGATAAATTCAAGACCGTCAACGACACGCTGGGACATCTCGCTGGGGATCGTTTGCTCGTCGAGTTCGCTCAACGGCTGAAATCATCGACTCGCGAAACCGATGTACTGGCCCGCCTTGGGGGCGACGAGTTTGCGATCATCCAGGACAGCGGACCCAATCCGCAGGAGGGTGCAATCGTGCTTGCACTCAGGATCATCGATACTATTGCTCAGCCATTTGATCTCAACGGCCAACAGGCCAGCATCGGGATCAGCATTGGAATTGCCCTTGCTCCGGAACAGGGCGTCGATCCTGAGGACCTGTTGAGAAAAGCGGATCTTGCGCTCTACGACGCCAAGACGGGCGGTCGAAACGATTTCCGCCTGTTCCAGTCCGAAATGATCGAAGCTGCCCACTCGCAGAAAGTGTTGGCAAACGAACTGCGGGACGCGATCGCGCGACATGAATTCGAGGTGCACTATCAGCCGCTGGTTGACGCCAGGACGCGGCAGATCTGTGGTGCTGAAGCCCTGGTCCGCTGGCGACATCCGTCGAAAGGACTCATCGCTCCCGATCAATTTATTCCGCTCGCCGAAGCGACGGGGCTGATCCTTCCTCTCGGCGAGTGGATTCTGCGCCAAGCTTGCATGGATGCAGCGTCGTGGCCGGCTCACCTCAAGATCACGGTCAACATCTCTGCGGTTCAGGTCAGCAAGGGAAAACTGCTCGACGTCATGCTGGATACTCTGATGGAGACGGGTCTTGCGCCTGAACGGCTTGAGTTGGAAATTACGGAGACGGCTCTTCTTGAGAACGCGACGGCGCATCTGGGGACGATACGGCAGCTCAAGAATCTCGGCATCTCCATGGCGCTCGATGATTTTGGCATTGGTTATTCGACGGCAAGTTATCTGACCAATTTCCCGTTCGATCGGATCAAGATCGACAAGTCTTTCGCGCAAGGCGCTCCCAACCGCCGCGATTGCGCAGCGGTGGTATCCTCGGTGCTTGCGCTGGCCCATGGTCTTGGCATCGCAACGACGGCCGAGGGCGTCGAGACCGAAGAGCAATTTGAATATCTGCGGGCTGCAGGCGTAGACCTCGTCCAGGGCTTTCTGTTCGGTCGGCCCGTCCCGCTCGCCGAATTCGGCCGCAATGCGGCAGCTTCATTTGGAAACAGCGCCGCCGACGGCAAGGTGCGCGCAGGGGTCATCACGGCAGGGAGATGACCGCCGCCGCCACCGGCGGCCTCCCCCAAACGCAAATCGGCCGCCCTGAGGCGGCCGATTGCAGTCCTGAAAATCTGAGCTATCCGCGGCTTAGTAGCCGTATCCGTAGCTTGAGCCGAAGCTGAAGCCGCGATTGCAGGTCGAGCAGCCCTGCTGCACCGGTGCGTAATAAACCTGCGCCGGAGCGACCATCTGGACGCGCTGCTGGGTGGCATATTGTGCCGGGATGCGCTCGTAATCGACGCGCGCAGGCGCAACCATCACGGTCTTCGGCACCATCACCGTCTCGTACTGCGCCGGCGTGCGGCGCGCGACGGTGCGACCGGGAGCAACCATGACCGTCTCTTCGACCGTACGATACTGCGGCGGCACCACCTGCTGCTGATAGCAGGTCTGGCACGGCGGCGGTGGCGCGTAGCAATTATAGCAGCCGGCCGAGGCAACACCGGGCATCGCCATTCCGGCGACAGTGGCGAACATCGCAGCAGCAATCAATTTTGTCATGATGAGACCCCGTGGCGAGCTTGTTTGAAATGAGTTCGTATCGCTCTGATGCGCGACACTTAGCCAAGCACCACCACCGGTCAACGCGGTCCTGATATTTACCTTGATGAACGTGCTTAAGAATTGATGACGGCAACTATCAGGATGCCAAGGCAGACACATTGCGCTGCGTTCGGATTCACAGCCCAGCGCAGCGTGAGATCAACCGGTCTCTGCGGACTATCTTAATAACCGTCGCGGGGCAGCCCGAAGAGTTGGTCGAACACACTCGGTTGGCGAACCACCCATTGGCCCGGTTCGCCCGTTCTCAGATCCCGCACATAACGCGGCGGCGCTTCCACATAGTAAAGCGGCGGCGGCGCGCGAATGCCGGTATCCATCGTGATGGGATAGCGCGCGGTGCCGGCGCGATAGCGCACATCACGGTAGTCAGAGGCAAGTACCGGCGTCGCCAGCGTCGCTGCACCCAGCACGATCATCAAAATACGCACGGCACACCTCACGCTGACGTCACTGCGGTGAGGCTATCGGGCGGAGGTTAATGAAGGATTCGTCGCATGGCAGTTCCCACGCGAGCTCCTGCGCGGAACAAATTGGACTCGCGAAGCGCTGGACTGCGGCTCAGCTGGTAGGTCGAGCAGCCTCGATTGCTCACCACTGCTTGCATCTGGATTCTGCTCGCGGCGCGTCTACCGAGCGTAAGCAATCGCCAAGCTGAAGAAGGACCATTGCAGAGGCTGCACCTCCGGCATCGCTGCGGCAAAGGCGATCCAGGCCAACATTGCCGACCAGTTCTCGCGCATCGGAATTTTGGCAACCGAATAGACCTTGCCCATGTGCCGGTCGATGCGTCCCACCCGGCGAGGCTGGCGACCCCTTCGAGAAGAAACTTGCAAATGCCCCGTTCAACCGCGTAGACCAAGAGAACAAACCAAAAACACCCACAGCCGCGATTCCTTCCGCCAATGGCCAAGAACCTCCTCTCCTTCGTCTGCCAGAACTGCGGTGCCGCCTATAACAAGTGGCAGGGCAAGTGCGACGCCTGCGGCGAGTGGAATTCGCTAGCCGAGGAGGACACCACCGGCGTCACCACGATTCCGGTCAGCGCGCGCTCCAAACGCAAGGGGCGAACCTTCAATCTCGAAAGCCTGACCGGCCAGAGCAACGACGCGCCGCGTATTCCTTCGGGCATGGGCGAACTCGACCGCGTCACCGGCGGCGGTTTCGTGCGCGGCTCGGTGCTCTTGATCGGCGGCGATCCCGGCATCGGTAAATCGACCTTGCTGACGCAGGCCACCAGCCTGATGGCGCGGGCCGGCCACCGCGTCGTCTACATCTCCGGCGAAGAGGCCGTGGCGCAAGTGCGGCTGCGCGCGTCGCGTTTGGGCCTCGCGGACGCCTCGGTGCAGCTCGCCTCCGAAACCTCGGTCGAGGATATTGTCGCTACGCTGTCGGAAGGCACGGTGCCGCGGCTGATCGTGATCGACTCGATCCAGACCATGTGGACCGACACGGTGGAATCCGCGCCCGGCACCGTCACCCAGGTCCGCGCCTCGGCGCAGGCGCTCATTCGCTTCGCCAAGAAATCCGGCGCCACCATCATCCTGGTCGGCCATGTCACCAAGGACGGCCAGATCGCCGGGCCCCGTGTGGTCGAGCATATGGTCGATGCCGTGATGTCCTTCGAAGGCGAAGGCTCGCAGCAGTTCCGTATCCTGCGCGCGGTGAAGAACCGCTTCGGCCCGACCGACGAGATCGGCGTGTTCGAGATGACGGGGCTTGGCCTGCGCGAGGTCTCCAACCCCTCAGAGCTGTTCCTGTCCGACCGCGATCTCGGCTCGCCGGGCACCGCCGTCTTCGCCGGCATGGAGGGCACCCGCCCGGTGCTGGTGGAACTGCAGGCTCTGGTTGCGCCGACCACGCTCGGCACGCCGCGCCGCGCCGTGGTGGGTTGGGATTCCTCCCGGCTTTCTATGGTGCTGGCCGTGCTGGAGGCCCATTGCGGGGTCAAGCTGTCGGGCTACGACGTCTATTTCAACGTCGCCGGCGGATTGCGGATCAACGAGCCGGCCGCCGACATGGCCGCGGCCGCAGCGCTGGTGTCGTCGCTATGCAATGCGCCGCTGCCCACCGACGCGGTCTATTTCGGCGAAATCTCGCTGTCCGGCGCGGTGCGCCCGGTGGCGCAGACCTCGGCACGGCTGAAAGAGGCTGCAAAACTCGGCTTCGGCCGCGCAGTGCTGCCGGAATCGGCGCGCGGCGATCCCGGCGGCGATGCCGGACTGTCCCTCAATACCATCGGCGGCCTGACCTCGCTGGTCGCCGATATCGCCGCGCGTGGCGTCAAACCCACGCGCGACAACAGCAAAAGCACAGATGCCGAGAAAAATACCGTACCGGCGCGATTCAAGCGCCAGGACGGCTGACAGCGACGTGACCTGCGCTGCCGCGGCCGCTATAGAATGCGCGCGCGACAGACTGCGCAGATGTGCAACACGCTCCGTTAAGGCACTCTGCCGAAAGCGGAACAATGGTGTGATCAGGTGTGCTCTTGCGGCCGATAGCGGTTTTCCGGCCTTGCGAGACGTGCCATATCACCGTCACCTGAAGCGGCAGCCTGTGCCGATTCGCGGTTTCTGATTCACGAGCGGACCTGACCAGCCGATGCCGATCACGATTCTCGACCTTGTCCTGCTCGGCGTCATGCTGATCTCCGGCCTCCTGGCCATGGTCCGCGGTTTCATGCGCGAGATCCTGTCGATCGCGGCCTGGGGCGCGGCGGCGCTGGTCACCCTGTTTGCTTTCCAGAAGCTGCTCCCGACCGCTAAAACTTATTTCAACAACGATACCGTCGCCAGCATCGTCGTGGTGGCCGGCGTGTTCATCGGCACGCTGATCGTGGTCTCGATCATCACCGTCCGGATCTCCGACATGATCCTGGATTCGCGCATCGGCGCGCTGGACCGCACGCTGGGCTTCCTGTTCGGCCTCGCCCGCGGCCTCCTGATCGTGGTCGTCGCCTTCCTGTTCTTCTCCTGGCTGGTACCGGACAAGCAGCGTCCGGACTGGGTCACGGGTGCAAAATCGCGCGTCGTTCTGCAAGGAACCGGCGATTGGCTGATGGCACTCTTGCCGGATGACCCTGAAAACACCATCTTGAAGAGGTTCAAGAAAAACAAACCCGATGAGGATACGACCGACGCCGAGCCCGCAGCGCCCGGCGCCGCGGATGGCTATTCCAAACCTGCCCGCGACAGCCTGAAAAAGCTGATCGATGGCAAACCGGCGGGACGCTAGGCGTTCTTAGTTTCTCGCGACACCTGAAAGGCGCGATGGATCCGATGCAGAGCCCTTCCGACGACGCGAGCACCACCATGCGTAATCCTGATCTTGCGAATTCTGACTTAGATGGCGACATGCTCCGCGAAAAATGCGGTGTATTCGGTATCTACGGGCATCCCGACGCTGCGGCGATCACCGCGCTCGGCCTCCACGCCCTCCAGCATCGCGGACAGGAAGCTGCCGGCATCGTCGCTTTCGACGGCAAGCGCTTCCATTCCGAACGCCGTCTCGGCCTCGTCGGCGACACCTTCTCCCGCCGCGAAGTGATCGAGCGCCTGCCCGGCACCGCCGCCGTCGGCCACACCCGCTACTCCACCACGGGCGAAACTATTCTCCGCAACGTCCAGCCGCTATTCGCCGAACTCAATGCCGGCGGGTTTGCAGTGGCCCATAACGGCAACCTCACCAACGGTCTGACCCTGCGCCGCGAGCTCGTGAAGAACGGCGCGATGATGCAGTCGACCACCGACACCGAGGTGATTCTGCACCTCGTCGCGCATTCCAAACGCAACCGCTTCATCGACCGTTACATCGAAGCCCTGCGCACCATCGAAGGCGCCTATGCGCTGGTGTCCCTGACCAACAAGAAACTGGTCGGCGCCCGCGATCCACTCGGCATCCGTCCGCTGGTGCTGGGTGACCTCGATGGCTGTCCGATCCTCGCCTCGGAGACCTGCGCGCTCGACATCATCGGCGCCAAGTATGTGCGCGACATCGAGCCCGGCGAAGTCATCGTGTTCGACGAGAGCGGCGTGCAGAGCCACAAGCCGTTCGCGCCGCAAGCGCCGCGCCCCTGCATCTTCGAATATATTTACTTCGCACGTCCGGACTCGATCGTCGGCGGACGCTCGGTCTACGACACCCGCAAGGCCATGGGCGAACAGCTCGCCCGCGAGACCCATGTAGAAGCCGACGTCATCGTGCCGGTGCCGGACTCCGGCGTGCCTGCCGCGATCGGCTACTCCCGCGCGTCGGGCGTGCCGTTCGAACTCGGCATCATCCGCAATCACTATGTCGGCCGCACCTTCATCCAGCCGACCCAGAGCGTGCGCGAACTCGGCGTGCGCATGAAACATTCGGCCAACCGCGCCGCCATCGAAGGCAAGCGCATCGTGCTGATCGACGACAGTCTGGTGCGCGGCACCACGTCGAAGAAGATCGTCAAGATGATGCGTGACGCCGGCGCCAGGGAAGTCCACTTCCGCATCGCCTCGCCGCCGATCACCCATCCCGACTATTACGGCATCGACACGCCGGACCGCGCCGGCCTGTTGGCCGCCACGCACACGCTGGAAGAAATGCGCGACCTGATCGGCGCGGACTCGCTGGCTTTCGTTTCGGTCGACGGCATCTACCGCGCCATGGGTGAACCCGGCCGCGATCCCGCCCATCCGAAATTCGCCGACCACTGCTTCACCGGCGACTATCCGACCCCACTCACCGACATGAGCGAGATCGACGCCCCGCGGCAGCTCTCGCTGCTGGCCGAAGCGAGCTGAGCGCAGTCTTATCGGGTGTCATCCCCGCGAAGGCGGGGATCCATAGCCACGATCTAATTTGTTTGGCTCTGGATTAGACACAACCACCTTTCCGCATCATAACCCTCCCGTGTATGGATCCCCGCCTTCGCGGGGATGACGCCTGAGATTTATGAGCCGCGCCATGACCAACCCCCTCGCCTCCCGTATCGCCCTCGTCACCGGCGCCTCGCGCGGCATCGGCTATGCCACTGCGCTGGCGCTGGCCAAGGCCGGCGCGCACATCGTCGCCGTGGCGCGCACCCAGGGTGGCCTTGAAGAACTCGACGACGCGATCCGCGCCGAGGGCGGCAGCGCCACACTGGTGCCGCTGAACATCACCGATCTCGACGGCCTGTCGCGCCTCGGCGCCGCTCTGCATGAGCGTCACGGCAAGCTCGATATTCTGGTCGGCAATGCCGGCGTCGCAGGCCCCTCGTCGCCGCTCGGCCATATCGAGCTGAAGGCCTGGAACGACACCATGGCCGCGAACCTCACCGCGAACTTCCAGCTCATCCGTTGCATGGAGCCGCTGCTGCAGCAGTCCGATGCCGGGCGCGCGGTGTTCCTCACATCCGGCACCGCCAGCAAGGCCTCTGCCTATCGCGGCCCCTATGCCGTCTCCAAGGCTGCGCTGGAAACGCTGGTCCGCGTCTGGGCCAATGAAACCGCGACCACGAATATCCGCGTCAACCTGTTCAATCCCGGTCCCGTGCGCACGCATATGCGCGCCATCGTGATGCCCGGCGAAGATCCCGAAACGCTCGACACGCCGGCACAAGTTGCCGAGACCATCGTGCCGCTCTGCCTGCCGTCCTGGACCGAGACCGGGAAATTCTATGACTACAAGACCGGCAAGGTGATGGGCTTCCACGCGCCGTCGTGACGATTTCGTAGAACGACCCTCACTCCGTCATGGCCGGGCTTGTCCCGGCCATCCACGTCTAACGTTGCGGCCAAGGAGTGGATGTCCCGGAACAAGTCCGGGCATGACGACCGAGAGTGCACAGGATTGACTCTTCCCAATCTCAAGCCTTCACTCCCTCCCAAGCGGGACAACCCGCACCGACAATCAGGGAGGTCGTCATGGCGTCGCCAACTCATCGCGCGCGGTCACTGCGTGCACTTGCAACAGCAGCTCTCGCTTTCGCCGCGCTCTCCCTCGCCCCGCCATCCCGCGCTGCCGATATCCCCCGCTTCGAAGTCGATGCGTCCTGGCCGAAGCCGCTGCCGAACAACTGGATCCTCGGCCAGGTCGGCGGCATCACCACCGACAAGGATGGCCATGTCTGGGTGATCCATCGCCCGCGCTCGCTGACCGACGACGAGAAAGGCGCGGCACTCAATCCGCCGCGCTCGAAATGCTGCGTCTCCGCGCCGCCGGTGCTGGAGTTCGATGCGGACGGCAATCTCTTGCGCTCATGGGGCGGTCCCGGCGAGGGCTATGAATGGGTCGGCCGCGAACATGGCATCGAGGTCGACGAGAAAGGCTTCGTCTGGGTCGGCGGCAATCTCGACAACGACAATGCAATCCTGAAATTCACGACCGATGGCAAGTTCGTCATGCAGATCGGCAAGATCGCACCGAGCAAGGGCAGCAACGACACCACGCAGCTCGGCAAGCCCGCCGAGACCGCGATCGACAAAGATGCCAACGAGATCTATGTCGCCGACGGCTACGGCAATCGCCGCGTCATCGTGTTCGATGCGACCACCGGTGCCTACAAGCGGCACTGGGGCGCCTATGGCAACAAGCCCAATGACGACAAGCAGGCGGCCTATGATCCGAACGCGCCGGTGGCACAACAATTCGGCAATCCCGTGCATTGCGTGAAGCTCGCCAATGACGGCCTCGTCTATGTCTGCGACCGCATCAACAACCGCGTGCAGGTGTTCAAGAAGGACGGCACCTTCGTGAAGGAGTGGTTCTACGAGAAGGCCACGCTCGGCAACGGCGCGGTGTGGGATCTCGCGGTGTGGCCCGACCCGAAACAGACCTGGCTGCTGACGGCGGATGGCGAGAACAACGAGATCCGCGTCATCAATCGCGACGATGGCAAGGTCGTCGGCACCTTCGGCCGCAACGGTCGCCAGGCCGGCCAGTTCCACTGGATTCACGCCATGGCTGTCGATGCCAAGGGCAATGTCTACACGGCCGAAGTCGACACCGGAAAGCGCATCCAGAAATTCAGGCTGGTCTCGGATGCGCTGAAGT
Source organism: Tardiphaga sp. 42S5 (assembly GCF_034044155.1). Taxonomy (NCBI): domain Bacteria; kingdom Pseudomonadati; phylum Pseudomonadota; class Alphaproteobacteria; order Hyphomicrobiales; family Nitrobacteraceae; genus Tardiphaga; species Tardiphaga sp. 42S5. Next base: position 4,436,614 of record NZ_CP139027.1, read on the forward strand.
AGTCATCGCGACAATCAGACCGACCGTTTCTGGTCCTGATGATACACGCCCCATCCTGATGCACACGGACAATGGAGCTGTCCATCATCTGGACAGCCGCATCGTTCGAGCTCCCAGTTGGAGAATTTGAATCACTGACATTCGGCCAGACGCAATGGCCCTGGCTCGGCTCTCGCCCTTCGGGACGACGCCGACAATCCATGCTAGTCTCGCGCGCCATCAAACGGACGACGGGTGATAGCAATGCTGGAAACCGACAAGTTGTTCGCTGGCTCGATTCCGGAAAACTACGACCGCTATATGGTGCCGTTGATTTTCGAGCCCTACGCCGCAGATCTCGCACAACGCGCTGCGTCTTTCTCGCCAGGCGCCGTTCTGGAAATTGCCGCGGGCACCGGGGTTGTCACCCGCGCGTTGACGCCAAAATTATCCCCACGCGCAAGCTATATTGTCACCGACCTCAACCAGCCGATGCTCGACTACGCCGCGTCGCGACAAGCACCGGACAATCGCATCACATGGCGACAAGCGGATGCTCTGGCGCTCCCGTTTGAAAATGCGGCCTTCGATCTCGTGTGTTGTCAGTTCGGTGCGATGTTCTTTCCTAATCGCCCATCTGCCTACCGCGAAGCGAAGCGAGTTCTGAAGCCCGGAGGGCATCTTTTATTCAATGTATGGGATCGCATCGAGGACAATGTATTTGCTGACGATGTGACGAATGCTCTCGCGAATATTTTTCCGGACGATCCACCGCGCTTTCTGGCGCGCACGCCGCACGGCTACCACGATACGGCACTGATCCGTCGCGAGCTGGAGGACGCAGGTTTCTCCCACGTGAGGATCGAGACGAGAGCCGAACAAAGTCGTGCATCTTCGCCGCGTCTTCCGGCTGTTGCTTATTGTCAGGGAACTGTTCTTCGCACCGAAATCGAAGCCAGAGACGCGGGAAAACTGGAAGCTGCAACTGACTACGCCGCATCTGAAATTGCGCGCAGGCATGGCAACGGCGAGGTTGCTGCTAAAATTCAGGCACACGTGATCGTGGCTGCGGCCTGAGTGTCGGAATATCCCGTGCCGGCACTTCGCATGGCCGGGCTTCCGTGAATTTCGAACCGTTCTATATCACGTCCTCATCAATAACTTGAGCTGGACAGTGGTACCGTCTATCTCTGCCGGACAATCAGGAATATCCTGACTACAGGAACCGGTGATGAGCGAGATTTCCGATAGCGACATTGGCGCCGTCGGTGACATGGTCGACGATCTCGTCATACAGACAACATATCGTTTGTATGGGTCAGCTATTGCTCCGTTCTCAATGATCGCCGCAACGCATCGAAGCCCGTCTTGTTCGAACGCGTGACATCATGACCCTCTGGAAGAGCACGATCGCGAGGCTCTTTACGTCACATCGCGCTCATCTCGAAACGCTCGTGCGTCGCCGGGTCCGTGATCGTGAAGTGGCTTCGGAGATCGTCCAGGATGTCTTCGCCCGGGTGCTTGCCGCCGGGACTAACGGCTCGGATGAAGACAACAAGCGCGTACTCTACGCTGCAGCCCGGAACGCCGCGATCGACCATAACCTGACGGCATCGCGGCGGCATCATATGCTCGCCGACGTACTGCCTGAACAGCTCAGCCCCGGGCAGCCATCGGAAGATGCAGCATTACAGGCGCGCGAAGCCGTCGCTGCACTGGATCGCGCGCTCGCGCAGCTCCCCACCCGAACCCGCGAGATTTTCATTCGCCGACGTGTCAATGGCGAATCCAATGCCGAGATCGGACAGCGGTTCGGCATTTCCGTGAGTGCCGTCGAAAAACATCTGCTACGCGCCATGCAACACTGCCGCGCCGCTGTGAATGATCATCTCAACCTCGCCAGCAAAGATTTCCGCTAAAATGGATGTGGGTTCTTTCTCGTCGCTCGTTGTAAAGGTAGGAGTAGCTGGAACGCTTCTAACGGCAGGAGCATTCCCGCGTCGCCTTTTCGATCGATCGAAGGAATTGCTGATGAAACCTGGCGACCGGCCAACGAAAGCACAGTGCGCCGCCGCTGATCTCTGGCTCATCCGACGCGACGGGACGACAACTGAGGCCGACGAAGCGTCCTTTCGGCAATGGCTCAATGAGGATCATCGTCATCAACTTGCGTATCGCGAAGCAGCGGCGATCTGGCAGCAGCTTGAGGAGCCTGCCATTCGGCTGGCTGCACGCGACCATCGTCTCGGCAACATCGCTGCCCGGCGCCAGATGAGATGGTGGCCGGCATTGCCCGCAGCGATCGCTGCAGCCTGCGTCATCTGGTTCGTCAATCCATCGATGGTCGAGAACTGGCAGGCAGATATTGTCACGGCGCGAGGTCAGGTGGTCGCCCGCGACCTGCCGGACGGCTCCCGCCTGAACATCGGTGCCGACACTGCCCTGGACCTAGACTTCAAGGATGGTCGACGCCGGGTCGTTCTACGCCGTGGCCAGGCCTTTTTCGATGTAAAGCCCGACCAGACCGCCTTTACGGTTGATAGTGGCGCTGGCGAAATCCGCGTACTCGGTACCGCCTTCAATATCGACCGCGCGGCTGATGGTGTCGAAGTGACGGTTCAACGCGGACTGGTGTCGGTCGCCGGCCAGGACCGCGATACGACCGTCAAGCTATCGGCAAACCAGCATATGCGCATGTCAGGCGGAAAACTCGGCACCGTCGAAACCGGAGATATTGAGGCGAGGCTCGCGTGGATATCCGGCCGCCTGGTCTTCGACCGCGTTCCGCTGCATCGGGTCGTCGAAGCGCTGCAGCGTCAGACATCAAGCCGCATCGTCATCCGCGGTCGCTTCAGCGATCTGCTCGTCTCCGGCACGTTTCCGACCACGAATGTCGACGAAAGCCTCACAGCCATTGCTGGCATGGTCGAGGGCAACATCGCCCAGATCACCCCCTGGGTGACGGTCATCTACTGAACTCCTCCGCTGTTTACCGGAATTCTAAACCGCAACACCCACGGACCTGATGTGGGTTTGATTTCGTGACTCGTTGAACTGGATGAAGAGCAAAAGCTCTTCGCGGCGCTGGGGCGGCGCACAGCAAACAATGAGACAACGGAGTTCGTGCGTAATGCGGTTCGGGGGTAGACGGGGCGTCGCTCGCCATGTGGCGAGCGGGCTGATCGGCATATTGCCGTTGATCACGACAGTACCGGCCTTTGGCCAAAACAATGTCGAAGCAACAGCGACCACCCCTACGACTTACCCGCTCAACATTTCCGCCAAACCTCTTGCAGCAGCAATTGCCGATCTCGGCGCCAGCAGCGGATGGCGCATCCTCTACACGATCCAGCTCGCGCCAGACATCCGCAGCCAGCCGTTGAACGGCACCTACACCGTGGCACAGGCGCTCGCACAGCTCCTGGCCGGCACGGGAATTACGTATCGCATCACCGGCCCGAAAGCCGCGCTGCTGATCGATCCGTCGCAGAGCCGCGCGGGGCCCGTCCCTTCGGGCGACGGCGTCCAGCTCGATACGATCGTCGTCGATGCGGCCAGGAGCGATAATACGACGGGCTCCGGCTATCAGGGAACGCCGAACTGGGTCTATCAGCGCCCTGCAGCCGTCAGCGTGATTTCCCGGGAGGCGATCGAGAGCAGTCCGACGCGCAACGCGCGCGATCTCCTGGACAATGTGGCCGGCGTCTATGCCAATCGCTCGGCGGCGCAGAACCCCGGCATCAGCGTCAATATCCGCGGCCTGCAGGATCAGGACCGCATCGCCACCATGATCGACGGCGCGCGGCAGAACTTCCAGCGCAGCGGCCACGGTGCGACGCAGCGGACCTATGTCGACACCGCCTTCCTGCGCCAGATCGACGTGGAGAAGAGCACGACATCGGGCGTTGGAAGCGCCGGCGCGCTCGGCGGCCTTGTCAATTTCCGCACCTTCATCGCCGACGACCTGATCAAGCCCGGCAATCAATATGGCGGCGTGGTGAATGCCACTACGGGTACCAATGCGTACAATTTCGACGGTTCGACGGCCGCAGCCGTCCGCGTGTCGGAGCGTTTCTCGGTGCTCGGCGGCGTCAGCTACAAGAACATCGGCGCCTACGATATCGGCAAGAACGGCACGATCGGTGGCGGCACCACGGCCTATGACGGCAATGTCTTCCTGTTCTCCGGCCAGGAGGTGTTCTCGACGATCCTCAAGGCCGAGGCACTGACGACCGAAGACGTCAAGATCACGATCGGCTGGCTGCATAACGATTCCCGGTACAATACCGGAAACTACGATGACACGATCGCACGCGGGGGCATCCTCAAGTCCAGCGAACAGGTCGCCAACGACACATTCACGTCAGCGCTCGACTGGAATCCGGGCAATGACATCGTCAATCTGAAAGCAAAGCTCTACTACAACCACCTCAAGAACGACACGGTCTCCGACGGCGCGTTTGCGCTGACCGGGCCTTCGAACTTCGTATTCTCGACGCTGGGCGGCAGCGTCGAGAATACCAGTCGCTTCGAGACGGGAATCGGCGCGCTGGCGCTCAATTACGGCCTGGAAGCGTTCAGCGACACCGGCAAGACGAAGCTGCAACGCGGCTTCACCGACGCCAACGGCGTCGACTATTCCAGCACCCTGACCGGCGGCACACCGAGCGGAGATCGCGACGTCGCCAGTGGATTCGGCACGGCCACTCTCAAGCCAACGGAATGGGTGACCCTGATCGGCGGTGTCCGCTACGACTGGTATCATATCGCTGGCAATGCGACGATTTATGGCGATCCGAAGCCGCCGGTCATCGGTCAGAAGATGACTGACCCCGGTAAGCCGGCCGGCTGTAACCGGCGCGGCTGCTGGGACACTATTCTGCCGAAATATGAGCCGATCTACGGTCCCCCTGTCTATCCGAGCTATGATGTGGAGATCGATAAATCCGGCGGCGCCTGGTTACCGAGCTTCACGGTTGCCTTTCAGCCCACCGATTGGCTGCAGCCCTTCGCCAAATATTCCAAGAGCTATCGGCCCCCGACAATCATGGAATCGTTCCTGAATGGCGGCCACGACGCAAATGAAATCAATGGCTACGCGCCGAACCCATTCCTGCGTCCGGAACGCGGCGACACCTATGAGGCCGGGTTCAACGTCCTCGCCAACGGCATCCTGACCGAGCGCGACACTGTCCGCTTCAAGAGCGTCGGCTTCTATCGCGAGATCACCGATTACATCAGCTTCGGTCAGATCCGGAATACGGAAGCCGCCAAACAGTACCAGACCTACGTCAATCTCAATGGCGTCACCCGCATGAAGGGCGTCGAGATCGAGGCCAATTACGACGCGCGATTCCTCTATATCGGCGGCACGGTGACGCGCATAGACACCGACTTCGCCGACAGCTTCACGACCCCGTCGGGCAGGAACATGCCTATCAATAGCGGCCTCGGCGCCGCCGTCATCTTCGAACAGCCGAAGCTGCGCGTCACGCTTGATGCCGGCATCCGGCTGTTCGACGAGAAGCTGACGCTCGGCACACGCATCGTCGACGTGTCGAAGACCGTCCCTGCCCTCGGCTCGCTGCGCAGCGGCTACGAGATGTCGGGTTATCGCGTCTACGACATCTACGGATCCTACAGCTTCGACGAAGCGACCAAGCTGCGCTTTGCGGTGAACAACGTCACCGACCTCGCTTATGCGCCGGCGGTCGGCGCCAATTTCTACGCCGCGCCGGGCCGCACCGCGACGGTGTCGCTGAACTACAAATTCTAGGAATTCCCCGCCCCATTGGCGTGGATGGCGACCCGCTACAAGGCGGGAAAAACTAGCAGAGAAGGGTTTCGAGAATGGCACTCAATCTTCAGCTTACGGCAGCAAGCAGCGACCTCGCAACATATCTGACGTCGTACGACGCCAACTTCACCTACAATGGAAACGGCTGGTTCTCCACCTCGTTCACCGGCCAGGATCAGTGGTCGGCCGGCGTCGATACCGAAGGAACCGACAATAACCTGCCTTCCGTCATCATGAACATCCATGACTACAGCTATTCGCCCGGTACGTTCAACGGCGACGTGGAATCGCTCACGCTCGGCCATAATCTTGAATATGTGCCGGCCACGGATCTGTGGGTGCAAGATCAGGAACTGATCATCACCAATAGCAGTGGCTACATGCCCGTCACCACCACCTTCAATCAGGCGATCTATTCGCTATCGCATGGCGGGCTGGTCGATGGTGGGACGTTCTTCGGTCAGTCGTTCGCGGGGTTGACGGACTACTTCGCCGAACAGGGCACGAACCAGACCGGTACGGCAAACGATGACGTCCTCGTCAGTTTCGCCGGCGACGACGTTCTGACCGGCAATGGAGCCGTGCTGGTCGATACATTCCTCTGGAGCGCGAATTACTACGATACGGCCGCAGGAACAGCAGCCCAGGGCTGGGGCAACGACGTCATCACCGACTTCTTCGACGACGCCGACCAGATTCAGTTCACAGGTTTCGGCTGGGCAAATGCCTCGGCATTCCAGAGCGCCGGCGGCAGCCTGTCCGGCAATGTCATCACCTATGCCGACGCGACGAACGGGCTGACCAGCACCATCACCGTGAACTTCGACGGCGGCGGCACGCTGGACTGGAGCGATATCGCCTTCGTCTAACAGGCTTCGCTGCGAACTGGCGGCCACGCAACCTGCTGACGCGACACTGATGTCGCGTCAGCCCCTTGCATCGGGATCACCCGCAGGCTGATCACGATGCGCCGCCGGATCACGACCTTCCGGCAACTCAAATTCAGAGGAACGATAATGGCACTGACCATCACCTACAGCGAAGCAAGCAGCAACCTGCCCGCTTATCTGGACAACTGGATCGACAATTTCGAATATCGCGGCACCGGAAATTTCAACGCCGTGAAGAACACCACGGACCAATGGTATGCTGGCACACGCATCGTCGGCGGTGTCGATAACGACAAATCGTCGATCATCGTGAGCGGTGATGACTTCTCCTATACGCCGGGCGTCATCGACGGCACGGTCACCAACCTGACACTCGGCAGCAATCTGGCTTATGTCTCATCGACCGATCTGTGGGTCCAGGATCCCGGCCTGTCGATCGGATTCGGCGGCGCAACGCTGACGCCGGCCTTCGACGCCGCGATCACCGACTTGTCGCAGAATGGCAGTCTGAACGGCCTTTACGGCTACTTTGCCGAACAGGGCACCATCCAGACCGGCACGGCCGGCAACGATGTCATGCTGAGCTTCGGTGGCAATGACAGCTTCACTGGCGGTCTTGGCAACGATACGCTCGTTTTTGCCGACGGGTGGGCCAATGACGTCGTGCTGGATTTTCACGCGGCCACCGGCGATTTCGACGTCCTCGACCTGCAGGGCGTGACCAACATCTCGAACTATGTCGACCTGTTCTTCAACCACAGCAACTGGTGGGACAATAGCAGCGTGCTCACCATCACCGATGGTGCCAACTCGATCCAGCTCGATGGCTATGTCGGGACAGACATGCTTGGTCTGATCCTGGACGGCCACTTCACCGTCTGAGCAGAGCTGTCGTGGTGAAAGCTCCGCAGCGTATTCCGCCGCAGCCATTGGCTGCGGCGGCCATCTCGCCACTCAAGCCCGCCATCGCGGGGATCGCCGTGATCAGCGGCATCGTGAATGTGCTCGCGCTGACCGCGCCGCTGTTCATGCTGCAGGTCTATGACCGCGTGCTGGCCAGCCGCAGCGTTTCGACGCTGATCGGCCTCGGTGTGCTGGCGGCCACGCTCTACGCTTTTCAGTCCCTTTTCGACATCATTCGATCGCGCATTCTGCTGCGCATCGGCGAGCGCTTTGATCATCAGTTGTCCGGCCGCGTGCATGATGCCGTTGTCGGTCTGCCGCTTGAGATGCCTTTGCCCGGCGATGGCCTGCAGCCCTTGCGCGATCTCGACAATGTGCGCGGCTTCCTGTCCGGCCCCGGTCCCACCGCCTTCTTCGACCTGCCATGGATGCCGTTCTACCTCGCCATCTGTTTCGTGTTTCATGTCTGGATCGGCATCACGGCCCTCGCGGGTGCGGTCATCCTCGTATCCCTCACCCTTCTCACCAATACCCGCTCCAGGGGGCCCGCACGCGAGACAGTGCAACACGGCATGTTTCGCAACGCCCTGATGGAAGCCAGCCGTCGCAACGCCGAAGTGGTGCGCGCGATGGGCCTCGGCGGCCGGATGGCCGCGCGCTGGCATCGTACCAATTCGGATTATCTGGCGGCCAATCGACGAGCTGGCGATGTGGCGGGAGGCCTCGGTGGCGTAGCCCGCGCGCTGCGCGCGCTGCTGCAGTCGACCATGCTCGGTGTCGGCGCCTATCTCGTGATCAGGCAGGAAGCCAGCGCCGGCGTGATGGTGGCGAGTTCGATCATGATGGGCCGGGCGCTTGCGCCCGTGGATCTGGCCATCTCGACATGGAAGCCGTTCCTGATGGCACGGCAGAGCTGGACACGGCTCGATGAATTGCTGACGCGCATGCCGGAAGCCACCAAGACGATGGCACTGCCGCGTGCCCATATCGATCTGCGCGTCGAAGCGATGACCATCGCGCCGCCCGGAGAGAAACGGCCGAGCGTCACGGGGCTGAGCTTTACCGTCTCCGCCGGAAGCGCTCTTGGCATCATCGGCCATAGTGGCAGCGGCAAGTCCACGCTGGCACGCGCACTGGTCGGCGCATGGCGACCGGCCAGCGGCAAAGTGCGCATCGACGGCGCCAGCTTCGACCAGTGGAACCGCGAGATGCTCGGTCGCGATATCGGTTATCTGCCGCAGGGCGTCGAACTGTTCGACGGCACCATTGCCGAGAATATCTCCCGCTTCGAAGACGACCCGGACTCCGAGACCATCGTCGCCGCGACCAAAGCTGCCGGTGTGCACGATCTCATCCTGCGCCTAGAACATGGTTACCAGACACGGATTGGCGAAGCCGGCTCCGCCCTGTCCGCCGGCCAGCGCCAGCGCATCGGGCTGGCACGCGCGCTTTATGGCGATCCGTTCCTGATCGTGCTCGACGAGCCCAATGCCAATCTGGACGTGGAAGGCGAAGCGGCGGTCATCCGCGCCATCGCCGCCATCCGCGAGCGCAAGGGCATTGCCATCGTCATCGCACATCGTCCGAGTGCGATCGGCGCCGTCGACCTCGTCCTGGTGATGGAAGGCGGTCGCGCCAAGGCATTCGGTCCCCGCGCGGACGTCCTCAGCAAAGCGCTGAAGGCTCCCGCCCCCGCAGCACACGGCAGCGGCACGACGACCGGCCATGCGGCCACCGCGCGGTCTCTGGCGCCGCTGCGGGTGATCGCCAATCCCGCCGACAAGTCGGGAATGAGCACACATCCTCACGACGATATGGAAGATCGCGATGCCCGATAGCAATGTCTCGGCGGTCTCCCACTCGATCCTGCGCCACCTCGGCATCGCCACGCTGGCGGGTGTTGTGCTGGTGGGCGGCATCGGCGGATGGGCCGCGGCGACCAATCTGGCCGGTGCGGTCGTCGCCGCAGGGCACTTCGTCGTGGATACCAACGTCAAGAAAGTCCAGCACCCGACCGGCGGCGTGGTCGGCGAAATTCTGGTCCGCGAAGGACAACGCGTCACCGCAGGCGACATGGTGATGCGCCTCGACGCGACGCAAACGCGCGCCAATCTCGCCATCGTCACCAAGCGGCTCGACGAATTCGCGGTGCGACGGGCGCGACTCCGCGCCGAGCGCGATGAGGCCGGCGTCATCGCCTTCCCCGATGAAATCAGATCGCGCGCCGCCGATCCGGAGGTCGCCCAGCTCATGGCAGGCGAAAGCAGACTGTTCGAACTGCGCCGCGACGCCCGCCTCGGTCAAAAAGCGCAGCTTCGCGAACGCGCCCTTCAATACGGCAAGGAAGTGCGCGGCCTGGTGGCTCAGGAGGAAGCGAAAATTCGCGGCATCGGTCTGATCCAACGCGAACTGACAGGCGTGCGCGAACTCTGGGAGAAGGGCCTCGTGCCCATTCAGCGCATGATGGCGCTGGAACGCGAGGCGGCAAATCTCGACGGCGAACGTGGCCGGCTCGTCGAAGCCCAGGCGCAATCGGGGGGCAAGATTTCCGAAACACAGTTGCAGATGATTCAGGTCGACCAGGATCTCCGCAGCGAGGTCGCCAGCAGCCTGCGCGACATCGAGGGCCAGACGGCGGAATATGTCGAACGGAAGGTGACTGCAGAAGATCAACTCAAGCGGATCGATATTATCGCTCCGCAAAGCGGACTGGTCCACGAGCTCGCGGTGCATACCGTTGGCGGCGTGATTTCGCCAGCCGACACGGTCATGCTGATCGTGCCCGACAGCGACAGGCTGGCGCTCGAAGTGCAGATCAACCCGCAGGACATCGACCAGATACGGCTCGGCCAGCCGGCCGTGCTGCGCATGTCGGCCTTCAACCAGCGCACCACGCCCGAACTGAATGGCAGCGTCAGCCGCATTGCCGCCGACCTGACGCTGGATCAGAAGTCCGGGCTTTCCCATTACATCGTCCGCATCACCATCCCGCCGCAGCAACTGGCGCGCCTTGGCAAGCTCGCCCTCGTTCCAGGAATGCCCGCGGAAGCCTTCATTCAGACCGGCGAGCGCACGGTCCTGTCTTTTCTGGTCAAGCCCATCGGCGACCAGATCGCGCGATCATTTCGCGAGGAGTAGCCGGTTGAAGTCGAGTTCAGCCCCTGCGCATGGGGCTGGGATACGGCTTCGCCGACTTCGCGCCGTCACGCCAGCGCCCCGGTGCTATGCCGGTCACGCGCTTGAAGGCGCGATTGAAGGCCGCCTCGGAATCGTAGCCGACATCGCTGGCGATGACGGCAAGGCTGTCGGCGCCCGTTCGCATGCGCTCCGCTGCCAACTGCATCCGCCAGCTGGTGACATATTCGATCGGAGCCTGGCCCAACACCTCGTTGAAGCGCTCGGCGAGCACCGTGCGCGACGTGCCACATTCGCGGGCCAGATCGTCAACCGTCCAGCGATGGCCCGGGTTGCCATGGACATGCCACATCGCACGTCCGAGCACGGGATCGTTCAGTGCCGCGAACCAGCCATGGGCGCTTGGCGGCAATCCCGCAGCGTAGCGACGCAGCACCTCGACGAACAGCAGCTCCATCAGCCGGCCGAGCATGATCTCACTGCCGGGCGTAGCGTCTTCGGTCAGTGAGAGAATTTCGCGCACCGTCGTGGCGAGAATCGCGCTCACCTTGTCGTCGCCGGCGCGATCGATGAGCATCGGCGGCAGGGTCCGAAAGACCGGAGAATGCAGCAACTCCGACGATTCGATGAAGCCGCAGACCATGCGGGTCTCCCGCCCTCCGCCGCCATGCTCGATCGTCCACATGCCGGATAGTGGACCGGCCCGCACCAGTTCCATCGCGGAACACAACTCCGCGCCGTCGCCGCTGTAGAACCTGTGCGTGTCGGCGAACGGCATCAGCAGAATGTCACCCGCGGCAATGGTGCCTCGCTCGCCACTGGCGAGTTCAACGGTGCATTCGCCCGCCGCGATCAAATGAAAAATGCTGACATGGCGCAAATGCGCCATCGGGGTGCGTTCGTCGAAATGTTTCGGGCTAATGAGGCCGAAGGGCTCAGTCAGGCTGGCGTTCAGAAATACCGATCCGCTGAGCCGTATCGACCGCAGCATATCTGCAAGCAAATCCCCGCCGCGATCAATATCCGGCGTCGCTGCAAATGATGGCGGTGTCTCGATCATGCGAGGTCCTGAACCTCCGACCATCGTCCGCTGCCCCAACCATGCGCGGCATGTGGCGTCGCATTGTATCCGATGGAGACGATGATGATCAAGAAACGGCTGTCCAAGGCCGCCGATCGTAGCTTCCGCTTGATTGCAGCAATGTTGATGCGGCGCGCCATTGCGCGGCTGATCCGCATCGACGACAGATCGCTATCCAACGCAGGATTATCACGCACCGCGGTGGCCGAGTTCCTCGAGAGTCCGCTTCGAACCGACCCGCACCGCTTCTTCAGCCGCAAGCATGCGCAGCGCGGTCTGCGAGATACCGATACCACTCTTGAGTCGATTCAGGTGTCGCTGGCCCAACCGGACCCGATTCATCTTCCGCCAGATGAATCGATCGCTTTCGACAACCATCGCGCGCAGACCGATACGCTTCACCGGGGAACCATCATGCATGAGATCCGACAAATGGTGAGCTTCCGCATGCAAATCCTGACGGCTGGCGTGCTCGTCGCCGTCGGTGCCCTGAGTGCCTGCTCCGGCAGCCTGCCCAATCACGATGCGGCACAAATCCGCCGTGATCAGCCCGCGCGCTGTCAGCTGCGCCCGAATCTCATTCGTCTATCGCCGATCATGCGGCCGAGCGAGCGCGTGGCCGAGGCATCTCTCCTCCCCAGCCAGCCGCGCAGCAGGCAACCCGAAGCGCGCGCGGGTCCTCCCGGACGGGCCGGCTAAGGAAACGCTTGGTTCAAATCGACAAGACAACCAGCAAAGGATAGTTCCATGACCCGCCTCATTGCACTCATCTACGGGCTCGCGTCCTACGCGATCTTCTTCATCACGATCCTTTACGCCATCGGTTTCGTCGACGGAATGATGGTACCGAAAGACATCAACGCGGGAACGCAGGTCCCGTGGCTGGAGGCCGTCCTCGTCAATCTCGCTCTGATGTCGCTGTTTGCAATCCAGCACAGCGTCATGGCGCGGAAGTCGTTCAAGCAGTGGTGGACGCAATATGTCCCGGCTTCGGTCGAGCGCAGTACCTATGTGCTGTTCGCGAGCCTGAGCTTGTTGCTACTATTCTGGCAGTGGCGCCCGATACCGGCGATCGTCTGGCAGATCAGCAATCCACAACTGGTCATGGCCATGACAGGGCTTTCCCTGTTCGGATGGATCATCGTCTTCACCAGCACGTTCCTGATCAACCATTTCGAGTTGTTCGGCGTGCAGCAGGTGGTGCAGAATCTGTCTGACCAGAAGCCATCTGCGCCGGTGTTTCGCACGCCGCTTTACTACAAGCTTGTGCGACACCCGATCTATCTCGGCTTCATCATCGCCTTCTGGGCGACACCGATGATGACGGTGGGGCATCTGCTCTTTGCGGCGGTCACCACCGCCTACATCTTCGTCGGCATCTTTCTGGAAGAACGCGATCTGGTCGAGCTGTTCGGCGACGACTATCGGCGCTACCGCGATCGGGTGTCGATGATCCTGCCATGGCGCAAATCAGAGCGTCCGCCGACGCAGAGGCACGCCAATCCGTTCGGGCTCAGCGGCGAACGATAGGACACAAAATAAAAACGCCGGATCGCGTGCACCGCGGTCCGGCGTTTTTTTTCTGGCTGATCAGTTCGGCCGCTTGCGCTTATGCGCGAACGGGTTGGCCTTCTCGCGCAATGTGATGCGGATCGGCGTGCCCGGCAGGTCGAAGGCTTCGCGCAGCGTATTGGTGAGATAGCGCAGATAGCTCGTCGGCACCGCATCGGCGCGCGAGCAGAACACCACGAAGCTTGGCGGCCGTGCCTTGTTCTGGGTGACGTAGTTTAGTTTCAGCCGACGACCCGATACCGACGGCGGCGGATTCTTGTCGATTGCATCCTCGAACCAGCGATTGAGGCCGGCGGTGGGAATGCGGCGATTCCAGACCGCGTAGGAATCCTCTATCGCCTTCATCAGCCGTTCCACGCCCTCGCCCATCAGGCCGGAGATCGCAACGACCGGCACCCCCCTGATCTGCGGCAACAAGTGATCAGCATCGGTGCGCAGCGCGCCAATCTGGCCGCCCTGCTTCTCAACCAGATCCCATTTGTTGACCGCAAGCACCAGCGCGCGTCCCTCACGCTCGACCAGGTCGGCGATGCGTAGATCCTGTTCCTCGAACTTGTTCTGCGAGTCCATCATCAGCACGACGACTTCGGCGAAGCGCACGGCACGCAGCGTGTCGGCGACGGACAGCTTTTCCAGCTTCTCCTCGATGCGCGACCGACGGCGCAGGCCGGCAGTATCGAAGATGCGGAAATCGCGGCCCTTGTAGTTGAGCTCGACCGAAATAGAATCGCGCGTGGTGCCGGCCTCCGGCGAGGTCAGCAGGCGCTCTTCACCGAGCAGATAGTTGATGGTCGTCGACTTGCCGGCATTGGGGCGGCCGACGATGGCGACGCGGATCGGCCGCGTCTCGATCTCTTCTTCGGGAATGATGACGTCGTCGTCGTCGAATTCTTCCGGCTCTTCGACCGGCTCCGGCATCAGCACGCGCAGCGCGTCATAGAGCTCGCCCAAGCCCTCACCGTGTTCGGCGGAGACCTGGATGGGATCACCGAGGCCCAGCGCATAGGATTCCATCGCGCCGACTTCGCCGTGCTTGCCCTCGCTCTTGTTGGCGAGCAGCAGCACCGGCTTGTTGGCGCGGCGCGCAAAATCCGCAAAGGCGCGGTCGTTCGGCGTCAAGCCCATGCGCGCATCGATGACGAAGAACAGCGCGTCTGCCAGCGCGATCGCCGTCTCGGTCTGTTCCTGCATGCGCGCGGTCAGCGAGCCCTTCGGGCCTTCATCGAGACCGGCGGTGTCGACCAGCGTGAATTCGAGATCGCCAAGCTTGCCCTCGCCCTCGCGGCGGTCGCGGGTGACACCGGGAGTGTCATCGACCAGCGCAAGCTTCTGCCCGACCAGACGGTTGAACAGCGTGGACTTGCCGACATTGGGTCGGCCGATGATGGCAATGGTATAAGACATGGGTGATCCGTGCGCCCTTTACGGACAGCCTGTCAATGAGAGGGCGCGCGAACTCAGCGCGAGAAACTGCCCGACGGCACTGGTGCCGGGAATGGTGTGGTGGCCTGCTGGGCCGGCGCGGCTGCTGCCGGCTCATCCGGCGGCGGCGCGGTGGTGCTGCGGCGGCGGGCGACCTTCTTGCCTTGCGGCGGAGGCGGTGCGGCAGCCGTGCTGCCTTCCTCGCCCGGTGCGGCATCGGGATCGGCGGGCGCTGCGCCGTCCTGACGGACGGTGCCGACCTGAACAGAGCCACGGCTCTTCGCCTTGCGGCCCTTCGGCTCTGGCGCGCCCGGCGGCGGCTGCAGTGGGGCGGCTGCGACGGGCGCAGCCTCCTGCGCGCGCTGGCGCTCAACATTCTCCTTGTAGAGATCGCGCGGCACGCCCTGCTCAAGACCGGGGACGCCGTCGGGAAACACCGGCTTGCGGTCGCCGGGCAGCTTCTTCTTGGTGTCGAGGAAGTCGAGCATGTCGGACGGGTCCCAGCCGGTCATGCTGCCGCAGCCTGCGAGCGCGCTGGACAGCGCGATCAGGACGGCGGCGGAAACGAGGCGTTGCATCGGGCGCATGGACGACTTCTCACTCAACTCGTGATCTGAACGATCGGCTTCAGGTCAGCTTTAATTCGGCTCTTGTCTTGCTCAGCTTTTCGCCGCGGGCGGCAGCAGCGCCTGCAGTGCTTCGGCACGGGTGCGCAGGCTCGCCGGCGTCTCCGCATCGTTGGACATCATGTCCAGCCACTGCCGCGTCGCCACGGCGTTGTTGGCCTTCCATGCCGACAGCGCCAGCAGTTCACGCGCCGAATGACGATAGGTGCTGGTATTGGTCGTCGCCGGCTCCAGGCGGGTCTGCATCACCTCATAAGGCGTGGTCTCCAGCAGCAGGCTGCCGGCGCGGATACGCGCGAGATCCTGCTCGGGTGCTGGAACGGTGCGGTCGGCGATGATGTCGTCATAGAGCTTCACGGCAGCCTGCGGGTCGCGCGAAGCAGCCTCGGCAGCGGCGCGCAGACGCGCCAGCGTGCGGTAGCCGGACGGCGCCTCGGCCGCGAGCTTGGTGAAGGCGGCTTCCGCCTCGGCATGCTTGTTCTGCTCGGCCAGCTCGACCGCACGGTCGAACGCCGCACCGGCCACGGCGGCCTTCTTGGCCTCGAGATAACTGTAGCCACGCCAGCCGCCGACGCCGACCACGATCAGAATCGCGACTGCGATGATCAGGAGCGAATACTTCTCCCAGATCTTCTTGAGCTGCTCGCGACGCAGGTCTTCGTCGACTTCATTAAATAATTCAGACACTTAAAGGTATCCTGTCCCCGATGGGCCGCGCTCACCCCGAGCGGCGCCGGGCATATACGCCCCGGCATGGCGGCGGCGATACCCTAGCGTTATGGCGCTGGCAAGGCAAAGCCAGCGCGATCAAAGCGTTATCCCGAAATGCTTAATTTCGAACCGATGCCTTTGGGCGCGTCAGTTCATGCCGCCGGCACCGCCGCTGGTGCGGCCATTGGCATTGGACCCGGCGCTGTTATCGCCGAAGGCCGAATTGGCATTGTTGCCGCCCAGCGCCGCATTGCCGCGGGTGTCGTTAAGCGGGTTTGCGACCGGGCGCGGCTCCTCGACACGATAATGGGGCTTCCGCTCCTTTTTGGCTGGCTCCGCGTGCGAAACCGCGGGAAGCAACGCCAAAACGACGACAAAGCTCAGGAACTTCAAAACCTTCATCATCAACATCCTTGCATTGCCCCTGCATTTCAACCCCGACCGGGCCGCAAAATTCCTGCGGAAATCTTGCGTCCGTCTTGCGTCAAACCTGCGTCAGCCCTTCGGCTTGCCGCCATAGACATGTTCCGGCCCCGGAAACGCGCGCGAACGCACATCGGTGGCATAGCCCTCGATGGCGGCCTCGATCATCGGTCCAAGATTGCCATAGCGTTTGACGAATTTCGGCACCCGCGCCGACAGGCCGAGCATGTCTTCGAGCACCAATACCTGACCGTCACAAGCCGGACTCGCGCCGATGCCGATGGTCGGGATCGGAATCGTCTCGGTGATCTTTCGCGCGAGCGGTTCAGCCACCGCTTCGATCACCACCGAGAACGCACCGGCCTGCGCGACAGCAATCGCATCGTTCTGAATTGGCCCCGGCACGTTCTCACCGCGCGCAATCGCTTCGGCCTCTTCCTTGCCCTGCGAGCGGAACGAACCGAGCGCCGCGATCGACTGCGGCGTCAGACCAATATGCGCCATCACCGGAATGCTGCGCTCGGTGAGGAACGCGATGGTCTCGGCCATGCGCGCGCCGCCTTCCAGCTTCACGGCGCCGCAATGGGTCTCTTTCAGAATGCGCGCGGCAGAATGAAACGCCTGCTCTTTCGACGCTTCATAGGAGCCGAACGGCATGTCGACGACGACCAGCGACTGCTTCGAGCCGCGCATCACCGCGTGGCCCTGCAGGATCATCATCTCCAGCGTCACCGGGATTGTGGTCTCGAAGCCGTGCATGACATTGCCGAGCGAGTCGCCGACCAGGATCACGTCGCAATAGCGATCGACCAGTGAGGCCGTATGCGCATGATACGAGGTGAGCATCACGATCGGCTCGCCGTTCTTGCGCGCGAGAATATCCGGTGCGGTCTTGCGCCTGATGGCTGACTGAACTGACATGAACTTAAGCTCCGAACACGGGAACGCCGATCACCACCGGATGGAAAGCGAAACCCAAAGCGATATAGGCGACGATGCCGACCGCGACCGCAATCGCGTCATTCATCGGACCGCCGACCGGGATCGGCGGACCGCCGGCGTCAGTGCGATGTTTCATCGAGATACGATCGATCACCGCCCAGGCCAGGAACGATCCGAACAGGATGATCGAGCCGAGATCGCCATTGGCGAGCAGATGCGCCGCGGCCCACAATTTGATGCCGGCAAGCATCGGATGTTTCAGCGTGGTGTAGATGCGGCCGCGGATATAGGACGCGGTGACCATGATCACCGCCGGCAGCATCAGGGCGACGGTGATGTGCTTCATCGCCAACGGCGGCGTCCAGACATTGATCCAGCCGGTCGCGCGATATTGCGCGAAGCCCCAGATGATCAGCGCGAGGCCGATGGCGGAGATCAGTGCAAAGCCGAGCTTGTAGACGCTCTCGCCCAGACGCGCGATCAGCTCCGCGCGCGCCTCGCGCCTGATGATGAACAGGTGAATGCCGAGAAACAGCACGAGGCCGAGGATCATCACACTCAGTCCCATGATGTTCAGTCCTCTCGCCCGGGCGGTTGCGTGCCGGATGGGTTGCCCGCCCTGAAATTCCCACTATGGTCCCGCCCGGCCAGCGGATTTTAGCCGCCTTTGGCGCCGGTCAGACGGTTTCCGGGTATCACTTTTCAGGGGACGCACGCAATGCTGCGAAACGACACGACATCTGCCCGCTTTCGCCTTGCGCTCGCAGCGCTGTTGTTCGCGACGTTGCCCTTCGCAGCGCACGCGCAGACACCCGTCTGGCCGCCCAAGTTGGTGCGCATCATCGTGCCGTTCGGCGCCGGTGCGAGCCCAGACATCGTCGGTCGCGTGCTCGCCGACAGTCTGCAGACGCGGCATCCCGGCACCAATTTCGTCGTGGAGAATAAGCCCGGCGCCTCCGGCAATATCGGCACCGACGCCATCGCCAAATCCACGCCGGATGGTTCGACCATCGGCATCTCGCTCGGCGGCCCCCTCGCCATCAACACGCTGCTGTTTGCGAAGCTGCCCTACAATCCCGACACCGACATCGCACCGATCACTTTGCTGACGCAGCTCCCGAGCGTGCTCGCGGTGCCGACCAGCCTCGGCGTCAACACCGTCGCGGAATTCCTCGCCAAGGCCAAAGCCGATCCGAAGGGCCTCGGCTACGGCTCGATCGGCGTCGGCACACTGTCGCAGCTCTGCATGGAAGCGATCGCGCAAAAGGCCGGCGCCAATATGGTGCACATCCCCTACCCGTCGTCCCCCGCGGCGACCACCGCGCTGATCCGCGGCGATGTGCAGGTCGCGTGTCTGCCCGCCATCGGCGTCACGCCGCAGCTCGCCACCGGCGCCGTGAAGATCCTCGCCGTCACCACCGCGAAGCGCTCGCCGTTCCTGCCGGATGTGCCGACACTCACCGAGAGCGGCATCGACGTGCAGTCCGACGCCTGGAACGCGCTGGTCGGCCCGGGCGGGCTATCGAAGGATGTGGTGGCGACGATCAATGCCGAAGTGACGCAGACGCTCGCCGAGCCTGCCGTGATCGAGAAGCTGAAGCTGCAGCTCATCACGCCCTCGCCGACCACGCCCGATCAGCTCCGCAAGCGCATGGCCGATGAGAAAGCGCTGTGGGCCGAGGTGATCAAAGCGGCGAAGATCAGGATCGATTGAGGGACTTCCTAACCTTGTAACTTGCCTCCCGCCGTTTCTGCTAAGCTATGCGGAGCGGTGGCAGGCGGGAGACCGAGTAACCTGAGGGACACCAAGCCCGTGGGAGAGCGCGGGTCCTTGCTTGCCGTTCCATCGAACCCGAACAGTCGCTTGGGCCGCTCAGCAAGCCCGGTTGCGCAAGGATGGGATCAGATGGACGCGATTTATGTTGGCATCGATGTGTCGAAGGATCGGTTGGACGTGGCGATGCGTCCGGGCGGTGAGAGTTTTGCGGTTGCCCGCAATGGTGCGGGGATCGATGATCTGATCGCGCGGCTGAAAGCGCGACCGCCACTGGTGGTGGCGATCGAGGCGACCGGCGGCTTCGAGACGGTGGTCGCCGCAGGATTGGCCGGCGCCGATCTGCCTGTGGTGGTGGTCAATCCGGCACAGGTGCGCGCCTTTGCCAACGCCCTCGGCAAGCGCGCCAAGACCGATCCGATCGATGCCATGGTGATCGCGCATTTTACCGAGGCGACCAAACCGCAACTGCGGCCGCTTCCCGATGCCACGACGCGGCTGCTAGCCGATCTGGTGGCGCGTCGGCGCCAGATCGTTGAGATGATGGCCGCGGAAGGCCAGCGTGCGCGGCGCGTCAGCAATCCGCGCCTGAAGAAGAGCATCGCCCGGCTCCACAAGGCACTGGAGAAGGAGTTGTCCGAACTGGACGACGACATCGGCGATCACGTGCGGGGATCGCCGGCCTGGGCCGAGAAAGAAGACTTGCTGGCGTCGGTGCCCGGCATCGGTCCGACCATCGCGCGCAGCCTGATTGCCGAACTGCCGGAGCTCGGCACACTCGATCGTCGTCAGATTGCGGCTCTCGCCGGTTTGGCGCCATGGACCCGGCAATCCGGCCAGTGGCGTGGCAAGAGCTTCATCGGCGGCGGCCGGGCCAATGTACGCCGCGTGTTGTTCATGGGAGCGATGGTGGCCGCCCGCTTCAATCCGCAGCTCAAACTGTTCCGCGACAAGCTCGTCGCCGCCGGCAAGCCCAAGCTCGTCGCTATCATCGCCGTCGCCCGCAAGCTGCTCACCATCCTCAACGCAATCCTGCGAGACAAGACCCCATGGCAGCATCAAAACGCTTGACCAAAAAGACAGTCGCTCTCCCCGCCCCGCGCGAAGCGAAGCTTCGCTAGGCGGGGCGAGGTAAGAAAGACCGTCACACGAACCGGCAGTTTCGCGCGGTTTGCGCCATGCCGGACGACGACGAGGTCGGAATGCTGTAGCTCGCCTCGCTCGGCGTCTGGCCGCGTGCGGGGATGATCACCGTGCCGTGGTCCTTCACCGAGCCCTTGGCGTTGGTTACCGTGACGTCGATGCCGCAGGCGATCTTGCGGGCGCAATTGTTCTCGAAATCCATCTTGAACGAATACTTGCCGTTGTCCTGCCAGAACCCGACATACTTGTCGCCGACGCAGGCCTTGGCTTCCTCGGTCCAGTTGTCGGGCTCGGGCCAGAACAACAAGGCGCTGCCGCCGGTGAGCACGCCGACAGCGCCAACAATCGTCGCAATCAACACGAACCTGCGTCCAAACATCGCCGCCTCCGGAGTGATTTCCCCTTCGTCGCGGCGGGTGACGCTGCGGTTCACGCCACACGCTACTTCCCGGACTGCTTCTGCAGCTCCCGGTTATCGACATAGCGGATCATGATCGGCCGGCCGGCGATCGCGCCGCCGAGGCCTTTGGTCAGCCTTAGCGGCAGGCAGCCATCGAGCGAACCGTTGATGGCCTCGAGATAGGTGCCGCGCGTGTCCTGCGGCGCATCCTTGCTTGCAAAGGTCACGCGCGGCGGCGCGATGGGCGTACCCGCCGTGTTGAACGAGAACATCACCGACATCTGCATGCCTGCACGCGCAACGTCCGTCGCGGGCGGTGACCAGCACGACCGCAAGGCAGCGAACAGGTCGCCGATCGTATCGAGATCATGATCGGGCCGGCGATAGAGAGCCTGCTGATCGCCCGGCGGCACGCTCAGCACCGTGACCTGCAGGTTCTGGCCGATCGGATAATCGATCTCGGGAATGCACGGCCCGTGATCGAACACGCTGCAGGTGGACGGCGTACACGGCTCGCCATCGAGCACGCTGCACGGCCTGTGCGAGAAAGGTACTGCATCGCCCGCACGCAGCCGCCGCGCCTCCGCCTGGCCAGCGAATGCCACCAGTACGCTGACGATCAACAGTAACGTGAGGTTCCGTGTCATTCGGACACCCTTGCAAATGCGCCCTCACCTGAAATGATGCAGGCGTGTGGCGTCATCAAGATCGGGATGGGTCACAACTGCACGAGCAGACCAACAAGCGGAACGCCGGCCAAACGACCGATTGCAGACATTGTTGCGCCTGCGCAGCCCGGCACCACACGTCGTCATCATCACACCCCGACCTCAGGAGACCGACATGAGCAGTCCCCAGGTACATCGTGATACTTCCATCACTATGAAGCTCGAAATCGTCGTCATTCCCGTGTCGAATGTCGACACGGCCAAGAGTTTTTACGCAAGCCTCGGCTGGAGACTCGACGCCGACTTCGTGGTCGGCGACGAGTATCGCGTGATCCAGTTCACACCGCCGGGTTCGGATTGCTCGGTCATCTTCGGCAAGAACGTCACTGCCGCGACGCCCGGCTCGGCGCAAGGCCTGTATCTGATCGTCTCCGATATCGAGGCCGCCCGTGCAGACCTGCTCGGCCGCGGCATCAAGGTGAGCGACGCCTTCCACGCCGGAGATGTCAATGTCGGGCCGGACGAGCCCTATTTGTTCGGACGGCTTCGGATGAATGGCCCGGATCCCGCGCGGGCCAGCTATCGCTCCTTCGCATCATTCAGCGACCCGGACGGCAACGGCTGGCTGTTTCAGGAGATCACCGCGCGATTGCCGGGACGCATCGATGCCAGTTCCACGACGTTCAACTCATCCACTGACCTTGCAGCCGCCTTGAGGCGGGCGGCGATCGCCCATGGCGAACACGAAAAGCGCACGGGCGGCAAACATGACGAGAACTGGCCGGATTGGTATGCCGACTATATTGTGCGCGAGCAGACCGGCGAGTCATTACCGACATAGCGACCGTACTGCACAGCACATGGAATACATCGCAACTGAATCGTCTGACGCAAAGCTGGATGACTCACCCCATCCTTGCGGAACGAATTCGACGTCAGAGCCGGGCGCCGTCCTGGCTCTGCAGCTGCGGAAGCGCGTATCCGGATCCAGCGACTGGCGCGTCGGCAGAGGCGCTTAGCGTGCGAGAAATTGTGCGGTTGCGGCCGGTCCGCTTCGCTTCGTAAAGTCGCCCATCGACCCGCTTGTACAGGCTCGGCCAGCTATCTCCCAGCTGCAACGTCCCCACGCCGAAGCTCGCAGTGACCTGCCTCGCTCCACCCGGGACGGCAAAGCCGTTCTGCTCGATCGCGATCCTCAACCGTTCGGCATAATCAACCGCTTCCTGTTCGTCCGTATCCGGAAGGAACACCGCAAATTCCTCGCCGCCCAGCCGCCCGACGATGTCGCGTTTGCGCGACGCGTTGCGCAGCATGCGCCCCACCTCCCCAAGGACATCGTCTCCAACGTCATGACCGAGGGTGTCGTTGATGCTCTTGAAGTTGTCGATGTCGCACAAGGCGAGCGCAGCACGGCTCGGTCCGTGTTTGCGCAGATGGGCGGATACCCGTTCTTGAAAGCCGCGCCGGTTCAGGATGCCGGTCAACAGATCGAGATCGCGTTCACGACGAAGATCGTCGATCATGTCGGACACCGCCGCGGCGAGGATGGCCAGCGCCAGGCCGGCGCCGAGCACGGCGAGCGAAAGCTGGAGTGCCTGCCAGAACGTTGAATTGCTGAACGCGGTTCTGTCGACCGGCGCGGAAAATCCGACCGTGAGCAGGGTTCGCGGAAAAAAATGCAAACCAAACAGCAACAGCACCCAGAACAGAGCCCGATCGACATAAGGCCCGCGCGCCAATGCGGTGAGCCGCCCCGCTGTGATCAGCATCAGGAGGCCGTAGCCGAAATTCTGGATGTAGACCCGGGCGATGAGACTGCGATCGATATAAAAGAAATAGGCGAGCAGAAGAACGAAGCCGGCAAGGATTGCCATGTCGATGACCGGACCGAGCCCCTTCCCCGAACGCACCAGGATGCCCTCCACAGCGGCTATAACCGCCGACGTGTAGAGCGCGCCCGAGACGATGGCATTGGGCCCCGCGCCGGGCGGCCAACTCAAAATCTGCGACATCGCGCCGAGGGCAAACAGGACGCACGCGCCGGCCAGTAAGAGCAGGTAGTTGCGCTTCTTCTCGACGAGCCACGCGCAGACGAAGGCAGCTCCGAAGACAAACAATATTCCCGGCGTTATCAGTTGGAGCGTAGTTCTGACGATGACCCCATTCATCTCGCTCAAACTTTCCAATAGGCCCAGGTCGTCGTGACGCACGGCTTGGGCACCGGTACCTCGTAGCCAGAGAACACTATCAAATTTGACCGGAAATGCCTCAAATGCGAGTCGATTGACGGGAACCGGGTTCGTCACGCCCGACGTCAAAGGCCGCGAATGCATCGTCAGCCGCCCGGCTCGCAAGAACAGACGATGGCCGGGTCATCTCGCGAAGCCGCGCTTCGCGCTTTGCACAGCCAAGACGTGGGAGAGTCTGTCGCCCAACTCATACGTCATACACGGGCTTGACCCACGCACCCATCTTCCCCGACAAAGCCTCCACACAATACGCAGCGCCGTTGCGCACTCATCAAGAACAACACCGTTCACAACTGCGCGAACAGACCGCGGAGGAACTGCCAGCCATGACCACACCCAAGACACCGACGTATCCGTTCGAGCGCAGCCACTCCATTGTGATCGCGGCTGCGCCCGAAGCTGTGTTCGACTACGTCACCAATCCGAAAACATGGCCGCAATGGCTGCCCTCCTCGCACGACATCGACTGCGAGGATCGCCCGATGCGTTTCGGCGACACGTTTCACGAGCACTGGTCGACGCGGTCGGGCCCTGTCGCGCTGGACTGGCTGGTGATCGCCTGCGAGCGTCCGCGGCTGTGGATCGGCCTGACGCATATGAGCGTCACCGGCCCGATCGTCGTGCAATATGTGTGCGATGTGGCGGATGGCGGGACGAAGTTCACGCGCACGGTGCGCAACCCGGCGCGGCCGAAGACACCAACAGCGGAAATGATTGCGCGGATCGACGAGGAAGCGGAGTTGGGATTAGGGAATATCAAGAGGATTGTGGAATCTCGTGCATAAGGCTGCGGCCTGAAGGCCGCACAAACTTCATATGCACTTCACGACTTAACTATGTAGGAGCGGCGGCCGATTCTCTGTTGCCTTCTGACAATAGTTGCGGACGCGCTTCGCGCGCAGGAATCTTTCTTTAAGAATTCAGCGATACGGTTCTCTCAAGCGGTTCATGTATTGCGTACCGCTAGCAGGTTGAGATCCGCCGGAGCGACCCGGCGGATCGTCCTCGCTTTTCGTGAGAACGCTGCCTCACCATATAGACCGACGTCGAACGCGCAGTCTCTTACCCCTGCTTCTTCACGTCCTTGATATCCGAGAACACGATCCCTTCCGCGCGTTCCTTGGTGTAGTTCAGATAGAAGTCGTTCTTCGCCAGGAATACCGGATCTCCGTCGACGTCGTCGGCGACGCCGGAATTGTTGTTGGACATGAAGGTTTCGAGCTTCTTCTTGTCCTCCGACGAGATCCAGCGCGCCAGCGAGAATTCCGAGACTTCGAAACTGACCGGAAGCTGATATTCAGCGTCGAGCCGTGCCTTCAGCACGTCGAGCTGCAGCGGGCCGACGACGCCGACCAGGGCCGGCGCGCCGTCGCGCGGGCGAAACACCTGCACGACGCCCTCTTCCGACATCTGCTGCAAGGCTTCCTTCAGCTTCTTGGCCTTCATCGCGTCACCGAGGCGCACACGACGCACGATTTCCGGCGCGAATGACGGCACGCCGATGAAGGTGATGTCCTCACCATCGGTCAGCGTGTCGCCGATCCGCAGCGTGCCGTGATTGGGAATACCGACCACGTCGCCGGCATAGGCCTCGTCCGCAATGGCGCGGTCCTGCGCGAAGAAGAATTGCGGCGACGACAGCGACATGTTCTTGCCGGTGCGCACGAGTTTGGCCTTCATGCCCCTTGTCAACTTACCCGAGCACAGCCGCGCAAAGGCGATGCGGTCGCGGTGGTTGGGATCCATGTTGGCCTGGATCTTGAACACGAAGGCCGACATCCGGGGCTCGTCGGCCTCGATCTTGCGCAAATTAGATTCCTGCGCGCGCGGCGACGGCGCGAAACGGCCGAGGCCTTCCAAGAGATCGCCGACGCCGAAATTGCGCAGCGCGCTGCCGAAATAGACCGGCGTCATATGGCCCTCGCGGAACGACTGCAGGTCGAACGGCTTCGAGGCTTCCTTCACCAGTTCGAGTTCGTCGGCGACCTCGCTGGCATCGAGATTGGGGTTGCGGCCGGCCAGATCGGCAATCTTGATCTTCTCGGCGGCACCCGTCTTGGCGCCGCCGCCCTCTAACAGGCGGATGCCGCCGGTCTCGATGTCATAAGTGCCCATGAAATCGCGGCCGCGGCCGACCGGCCAGTTGATCGGCGTGGTGTCGAGCGCCAGCGTCTTCTCGATCTCGTCCAGCAGATCGAAGACATCGCGGCTCTCGCGGTCCATCTTGTTGACGAAGGTGATGATCGGGATGTCGCGGAGGCGACAGACCTCAATCAGCTTCAGCGTGCGCGCCTCGATACCCTTGGCGGCGTCGATCACCATGACAGCCGAGTCGACCGCGGTGAGCGTGCGATAGGTGTCTTCCGAGAAGTCTTCATGGCCCGGCGTGTCGAGCAGGTTGAAGACGTGGCCCTGGAATTCGAAGGTCATTACCGAGGTGACGACGGAGATGCCGCGGTCGCGCTCGATCTTCATCCAGTCGGAGCGCGTGTTGCGGCGCTCGCCCTTGGCCTTGACCTGGCCCGCCAGATTGATGGCGCCGCCGAACAGCAGCAGCTTTTCGGTCAGCGTGGTCTTGCCGGCGTCAGGATGCGAGATGATCGCGAAAGTGCGGCGGCGGGCGACCTCATTGGCAAGCGGGGAACGCGCGGCTGAGTCGGCGGAAAGGGCGATATCGGACATAAACGTGCCTGTGGCAGGGAAAACGGGCGCAATCAAGGGATTTTGGGCGGGAAACTGGCCGAAGTGGCGACCATCGGCCGCGTTGCGATCCGGCTGCGTCGCCTTCATATAACCCCTGCGAGGACGACCTCCAAATCATCATCATCCGCAGGGACGGCCCTGCCTGTTTACAGGGGTCATCCCATGGCTTGGCTATTGTTGTTCGTTGCGGGTTTGCTCGAAGTCGGCTGGGCCGTCGGCCTCAAATATACCGAAGGCTTCACCCGCCTCGTCCCCTCCGTCCTCACCCTCATCAGCATGACCGCGTCCGTCGGCATGCTTGCCCTCGCCCTCAAGGAACTGCCGATGGGAACCGCCTATGCGGTGTGGACCGGCATCGGCGCCGTCGGCACCGCGGCGCTGGGCATGTACCTGTTCGGCGACCCGGCAACGGTGGCACGGATCACCTGTATCGGGCTGATCGTGGCGGGCATTGCCGGGCTGAAGCTGGTGTCCTGACCTGCGTCAGATAAAGCTCAGATGCAGCAGCTTCACGATCCACCAGGTCGCGGCGGCGACGATTGCCGCGGCCGGGATCGTGATCACCCAGGCATAGACGATCGAACTTGCCACGTTCCAGCGCACCGCTGATACGCGACGGGCTGCGCCGACGCCGACGATGGCGCCGGTGATGGTGTGGGTGGTCGAGACGGGAACGCCGAGGAACGTCGCCGCAAACAACGTCGCAGCGCCGCCCGTCTCCGCGCAAAACCCCTGCATCGGCGTCAACTTGGTGATGCGCAGGCCCATGGTGCGGACGATGCGCCAACCGCCCATCAGCGTGCCCAGCGCCATCGCCGCCTGACACGACAGCACGACCCAGAACGGCACCGAGAACTCGGTGCCGAGGTGGCCCTGCGAGTACAGCAGCACCGCGATGATGCCCATGGTCTTTTGCGCGTCGTTGCCGCCATGGCCGAGTGAATAGAGCGAAGCCGAGACGAATTGCAGGATGCGGAAGGCGCGGTCCACGGCGAAGGGCGTCGAGCGCACCGAGGCCCATGACACGATAGCCACCAGCACCAGCGCCAGCAGGAAGCCCACCAGCGGCGACAGCACGATGGCCAGCAGCGCCTTGGACAGCCCGGTCCACAAGGCTGCCGAGAGACCTGCCTTGGCAACACCTGCCCCGAGCAAGCCACCGATCAGCGCATGCGACGAGCTCGAGGGAATGCCGAGGCCCCAGGTGATCACGTTCCAGACGATGGCACCCATGAGCGCTGCGAAGATCACCGCGGGATCGATGACGCTGGGCTCGATGATCCCCGTGCCGATGGTGTTGGCGACATGCAGACCGAACACCAGGAAGGCGATGAAGTTGAAGAATGCCGCCCACAGCACCGCATATTGCGGCCGCAGCACACGCGTCGAGACGATCGTCGCGATCGAATTGGCAGCGTCATGCAAGCCGTTGAGAAAGTCGAACAGCAATGCGATGGCGATGAGGCCGATCAGCACCGGAAAGGCGAGCGTGGCGTCCACCTGATGGCCCTGCCTTATACTTGTTCGATGACGATGCTGTTGATCTCGTTCGCGACGTCGTCGAAGCGGTCGGCCACCTTTTCAAGGTGCTTGTAGATCTCGGCGCCGACCACGAAATCCATGGTGTTGGCGTCGCGATGCTTGAGAAACAGCTCCTTGAGCCCGATGTCGTGCAGATCGTCGACGCGGCCTTCGAGCTTGCCGACCTCCTCAGTGATCGCGGTGAGCAGGCCGACGTTGTCGCCGATGGCGCTCATCAGCGGCACGGCGCGACCGACAAGGTTGGCACACTCTACCAGCAGCGTGCCGATTTCGCGCATCGGCGGCTCGAACTGGCGCACCTCGAACAGCATCACCGCTTTCGCCGTCTGCTGCATCTGGTCGATGGAATCATCCATCGCCGTGATGAGGTTCTTGATGTCGACGCGATCGAACGGCGTGATGAAAGTGCGGCGAACGGCGGTCAGCACCTCGCGGGTGATGGCGTCGGCGTCGTTCTCGAACTGGTTGACGCGCTGACAGTAGACCGGCGTCTCGTCGCCGCCTTCCAGCATCCCCGCAAGCGCCTTGGAGCCCTCGACCACGGTCACTGAATGGCGGGCGAACAGGTCGAAAAACCTTTCCTCCCGGGGCAGAAAGGACCGGAACCAACGCAGCATCATCTCATCCAACTGTCAGGAAAACGCAGCGACCGGACCGCCAGATGGCGGACATGGTCCCGCGGGGCCACCGCCGGCGGCCCTGTGTCACACGGATGTCATAAAGCATTTCCGGCCAAGACGGGCAATCGCGCACCTTTTAGGCCCGATCATCCACCGCTTTATGACAGCCTGCTTTTCCTGAGGCAGTGCTTGGATTTAGAGCGACCGCTTGAAGTAATGCGCGATTTCGCCATTCACGCTGCGGCGGAAAGTCGACCACAGCCCCTCGACAGCTACGCCCTGTAGGCGACCCAGCCCCGGAACGTGAACCCGGCATAGAAAAGGGCGATGTCGGTGAAGCCCGCGTCCCGCAGCAGGGCTTCGTCCTGCTCCGGCGACAGCAGCGGCAAGCGTTCGCCGATCGCCGAGATCGCATTCTCCGCATTGGCGGCCGGCACGCCGGATGCCGCCGCAAAAGCTGCGTAACGGGACAACCATCTGGCCTTTTCTCCGTCGTGCTGGGGAAAGCTGTGGTGGGCGACAACGAAGGGAGCACCCGGCTTGAGCCGCCGGTGCACCTCGGCCAGCGTGCGTCGACGCTCCTCCTCCGGGATGAAATGCAGGGTCAGGATGCAGGTCGCCGCATCGAACGGCCCCTCGGGCGCGCCGTCGATATAGCCTTCATGGAGATCGACGCGCGATGCAAGCGGACCGAGCATGCGCTTGGCCAGTCCCAGCATCTCGGCCGATGGATCGACGCCGCAAAAACGCCATCCAGGCCGCATCGCCGCGAATGCTTTCAGCTCCAGTCCGCCGCCCGCGCCAAGCACGAGCACATGGGCGTCGTCCGGCGCTCGTTCCGCAAGGAGAATACCCGCCATCTGCTGCAGCCCAAGGAAGCCCGGCACTTGCCGCACCGGGCCTTCTGCATAGCGTGCCACCGCCTCCGGATCGGAGAAGTAGGACAACGGCGAACTACAGCGACCGTTTGAAGTAATGCGCGATTTCGCCGATGACGCCGCGGCGGAAGGTCAGCACGCAGACCACAAAGATCACGCCCTGGATCACCGTCACCCACTGGCCGAAGCCGGCGAGGTATTGCTGCATGGCGATGATCACGAAGGCGCCGACCACGGGACCGAACAGCGTACCGAGGCCGCCGACCAGCGTGATCAGCACGATTTCACCGGACATGCTCCAGTGCACGTCGGTGAGCGAGGCGTTCTGTGCGACGAACACCTTCAGTGCGCCGGCGAAGCCCGCCAGCGTGCCGGACAGGATATAGGCCAGCAGCTTGTATTGATCGGTCTTGTAGCCGAGCGACACCGCACGCGGCTCGTTCTCACGGATCGCCTTGAGCACCTCGCCAAATGGCGAGTTGATGGCGCGGTAGATGATCAGGAAGCCCAGCGTGAAGCCGGCGAGAATCACGTAATACAGCGTGACCGGCTTCGAGAGATTGAACAGGCCGAACAGCGTGCCCTGCGGAATGCCCTGGATACCGTCTTCACCATGGGTGAACGGCGTCTGCAGATAGACGAAGTACAGGAGCTGCGACAGCGCCAGCGTGATCATGGCGAAGTAGATGCCCTGACGACGAATGGCGATCAGGCCGGTGACGACGCTGAGCGCAGCGGCGGCGACGACACCAACGACAATGCCCAACTCGGGCGTCAGGCCCCACACTTTCAGCGCATGCGCCGTGCAGTAGCCGGCGGTGCCCAGGAACATCGCGTGGCCGAAGGACAGCAGACCGCCATAGCCGATCAAAAGGTTGAAGGCACAGGCGAGTAGCGCGAAGCAGAGCGCCTGCATCACGAAGAACGGATAGACGCCAGTGAGCGGCACGACCAGCAACAGTGCGGTCATGATCGCAAAGGCGACCATCTCGTCTTTGACTGTGCGGCGGGGTGACGGAATGGCGTTTTCAGTGATCGTTGTCATATCAGGCAGCCCGTCCCGTCAGTCCGGAAGGTTTCACAAGGAGCACCAGCACCATCAGCACGAAGACGACAGTGTTGGAGGCCTCGGGGTAAAAATACTTGGTCAGCCCCTCGATGATGCCGAGGGCGAAACCGGTGATGATGGATCCCATGATCGAGCCCATGCCGCCGATCACGACGACCGCGAACACGACGATGATCAGGTCCGCGCCCATCAGCGGGCGAACCTGGTTGATCGGCGCCGACAGCACGCCGGCGAGTGCCGCGAGACCGACACCGAGACCATAGGTGAGCGTGATCATCAGCGGCACGTTGATGCCGAAGGCGCGGACAAGCGTGGGGTTTTCGGTGGCGGCGCGCAGGTAGGCGCCGAGCCGTGTGCGCTCGATCAGGAACCAGGTCGCGATACAAACGATGAGCGAGAAGATCACCACCCAGCCGCGATAGATCGGCAGGAACATGAAGCCGAGATTCATGCCGCCTTTCAGCGCATCCGGGATCGCGTAAGGCAGACCCGACGAGCCGAAATAGTTCTGGAACACACCCTGGATGATCAGCGCCAGACCGAATGTCAGCAGCAGGCCATAGAGATGGTCGAGATTGGCGATCCATTTCAGCATAGTGCGTTCCATCACCATGCCGAACAGGCCGACCGCCAGCGGCGCCAGGATCAGCGCCGGCCAGTAGCCGATGCCGGCCAGATTGAGCAGGAAGTATGCCGCAAACGCGCCCATCATATAGACGGCGCCATGGGCGAAATTGATGATGTTCAGCATGCCGAAGATCACGGCGAGGCCGAGACTTAACAGCGCATAGAACGAGCCGTTGATGAGTCCGACCAGCAATTGCGCAGACAGGGCCTGTAGATTGATCGACATGTTGTTCTCAACTCTTATCGCAGGAAAGTCTTGGCCCGGCAGCGCGGCGCCGCCGGGCCAACGATCTTATTTCTTCAGCAGCGCACAGGTGCTCTTCTCGATCGGTGTAAAGGCCTGATCGGCTGGCACTGTACCGGCAAGCTTGTAGAAATCCCACGGCGCCTTCGATTCCGACGGCTTCTTCACTTCGAACAGATAGCCCGGGTGAATCTTGCGGCCATTGGCTTCGATCTTGCCCTGCCCGAACAGCGGATCATCGGTCGGCAATTCCTTCATCTTGGCAACGATCTTCGCGCCATCATGCGGATTGCTGCCGAGCGCTTCCAGCGCCTTGAAGTAGTGGATCAAGCCGGCATACACGCCCGCCTGCACCATCGACGGCGGAGCGCCGTTCTTCATGCGCGCTGCGAACTTCTTGGAGAAGTCGCGGGTCTTGTCGTTCAGGTCCCAGTAGAAAGTCTCGGTGAAGCTGAGGCCCTGTGCGGTTTCAAGACCGATCGCCTTGACGTCGGTGATGAACAGCAGCAACGCCGCGAGCTTCTGACCGCCCTTGGCGATGCCGAATTCAGCCGCCTGCTTGATCGAGTTGGTGGTGTCGCCGCCGGCATTGGCCAGACCGATGACCTTGGCCTTCGACGACTGCGCCTGCAGCAGGAAGGAGGAGAAGTCCGCGGTGTTGAGCGGATGCTTGACGCCGCCGACCACCTTGCCGCCCGAGGATTTGACGACTTCCGAGGTATCGCGCTCCAGCGCGGCACCGAAGGCGTAGTCGGCAGTGAGGAAGAACCAGCTGTCACCGCCGGCCTTGACCATCGCCTGCCCGGTCGAATGGGCGAGCATGTAGGTGTCGTAGGTCCAGTGCACGGTGTTCGGCGAACACTGCGCATTGGTGAGATCCGACGTCGCGGCGCCCGAATTGATGTAGACGCCGTTCTTCTCCTTGACGATGTTGTTCACCGCCAGTGCCACGCCGGAATTCGGCACGTCGACGATGGTGTCGACCTTGTCGACGTCGAACCACTGCCGCGCGATGTTGGAGCCGATATCCGGCTTGTTCTGGTGATCGCCGGAGATGATGTCGATCTTCCAGCCCTTGGCCATCAGACCGGAATCCTCCGCCGCCATCTGCGCGGCCAGGGTCGAACCCGGGCCGCCGAGATCGGCATAGAGACCGGACTGATCGCTGAGTGCGCCGATCTTGACGGTCTTGTCCTGGGCCATGGCGATGCCCGCCATGGCCAGCGAAAGCGCCGTGCCAAGAAGTGCGGTTGAAATCTTGTTTTTCATGACTTCCTCTCAATGATTTGGACGACGGGCTTCTAAATTAGGTCTTCTTCAAAAGCGGACAAGCACTCTTGTCGAGCGGCGTGAAGGCCTGATCGGCAGGGATCGTCGCCACCAGCTTGTAGTAGTCCCAAGGTCCCTTCGACTCCTCGGGCTTCTTCACCTCGAACAGATAGGCCGGGTGCAGCTTGCGGCCGTTCGGCTGGATCGTGCCCTTGCCGAAGATGATGTCGTCGGTCGGAGCCGCCTTCATCGCATTGATGATCTTCAGGCCGTCATGGGGGTTGCCGCCCATGGCGTCGAGCGTCTTGAAGTAATGGATCAGGGACGAATAAACGCCGGCCTGCACGGTGGTCGGCATGTTCTTGTTCTTCATGCGCGCCTGGAAGCGCTTGGAGAACCCGCGCGTGCCGTCGTTGAGATCCCAATAGAACGTCTCGGTAAAGCTCAGACCATTGGCGACCGGAAGTCCGAGCGCATGGATGTCGGTGATGAACATCAAGAGACCAGCCAATTTCTGCCCGCCCTTGATGATACCGAATTCCGACGCCTGCTTGATCGAGTTGATGGTGTCGCCGCCGGCATTGGCGAGGCCGATCACCTTGGCCTTGGACGCCTGCGCCTGCAGCAGGAACGACGAAAAGTCCGCCGTGTTGAGCGGCGGCCGGACGCTCCCGATGATCTTGCCGCCCTTCGCAGTGACAGCGTTGGTGGTATCGCGCTCCAACGCGGTGCCGAAAGCATAATCCGCCGTCAGGAAGAACCAGGTGTCACCACCGTTCTTGACCATGGCGGAGCCGGTGCCGTTGGCGAGCTGATAGGTGTCGTAAGCCCAGTGAATGGTGTTGGGCGAGCACTGTGCGTTGGAGAGATCGGAGGTGCCCGATCCCGAATTCAGATAAACGCCGTTCTTTTCCTTGACGATATTGTTGACCACAAGGCCGACCGACGACGTCGGCACGTCGACGATGGTGTCGACCTTGTCGACGTCGAACCATTGACGCGCGATGTTGGAGCCGACGTCGGGCTTGTTCTGGTGATCGCCGATCACGACGTCGATCTTCCAGCCCTTGGCCAGGAGCCCGGAGTCCTCGACGGCCATTTGGGCCGCGACCACCGAACCCGGACCGGTCACGTCGGCATAAAGGCCCGACTGGTCGTTGAGCACGCCGATCTTGGCGGTCTTGTCCTGGGCGAACGCAAGCGAGCTTGCGCTCATCATCAGCGCAAAACCCAGCAGCGACGTCGAAACGACTTTTTTCATTCTGTGCTCCCTACCCGTATTGATGGTTGTGTCTATCGTCGGACCGTTGGCTCGGTCCGTTGTTCGATATTAGACGCCGAGATACGTATGCAGCTTGTCCATATTCGCCGAGAGCTCGGAATTGGCGAAGCCATCGATGATCTTGCCGTGCTCGACGATGTAGTAGCGATCCGCCACCGTGGCGGCGAAACGGAAGTTCTGCTCGACCAGCAGGATGGTGAAGCCCTCCGACTTCAGCCGCGCAATGGTGTGGCCGATCTGCTGGATGATGACGGGCGCCAGCCCTTCGGTTGGCTCGTCCAGCATCAGGAAGCGCGCGCCGGTGCGCAGAATGCGACCAATCGCCAGCATCTGCTGCTCACCGCCGGAGAGTTTTGTCCCCTGGCTGTTGAGACGCTCTTTCAGGTTTGGAAACAGCTCGAAGATCTGATCCAGAGACAATCCGCCCGGCCGGATCGTCGGCGGCAGCATCAGGTTCTCTTTCACGTCGAGGCTGGAGAAGATGCCGCGTTCTTCCGGACAGAATGCGATGCCCTGCTTCGCGATCTTGTCCGACGAGGTCTTGATGATCTCGTTGCCTTCGAACTTTATCGAGCCGGTGCGCTTGCCGATGATGCCCATGATGGACTTCAGCGTCGTAGTCTTGCCGGCGCCGTTGCGACCGAGCAGCGTGACGACTTCGCCCGGCTTCACGTTGAAATTGATGCCGTGAAGGATGTGCGACTCGCCATACCAGGCTTCGAGATTCTCGATGCTGAGAATTGGATTGCCAGTTGCTGCAGTCGTTGCCGGTGCGGCCATTGTGATCTCAGCCATGCCCGGCTCCCAGATAAGCTTCCTTGACGCGCTCGTCCTTGGTCAGATCAGCGTAGCTGCCTTCCGCAAGAACCTTTCCGCGAGTCAGAACGGTAATGATGTCCGACAGGTTGGACACGACGCTGAGGTTATGTTCGACCATCAGGATGGTGTATTTCGCCGAGATGCGCTTGATCAGCGCTGCGATCTTGTCGATGTCCTCGTGGCCCATGCCGGCCATCGGCTCGTCGAGCAGCATCATCTCGGGGTCGAGCGCCAGCGTGGTGGCGATCTCCAATGCCCGCTTGCGGCCATAGGGCATTTCCACGGCCGGCGTACTTGCGAATTCGCTGAGGCCGACATCGTCGAGCAGTTCAGCGGCGCGTTGATTGTACTGGTCCAGCACGCTCTTGGAGCGCCAGAAGTCGAACGACGATCCATGCTGGCGCTGCAGTGCAACACGGACATTCTCCAACGCCGTCAGATGCGGAAACACCGCGGAAATCTGGAACGAACGTACGAGGCCAAGGCGCGCCACGTCGGCGGGCGCCGTCGCGGTGATGTCCTTGCCCTTGTAGAAAATCTGGCCGGCGGACGGCTGCATGAACTTGGTCAGCAGATTGAAACACGTCGTCTTGCCGGCGCCGTTAGGGCCGATCAATGCGTGAATGGTGCCGCGGCGAACTTTGAGACTGACATCGCGGACTGCGAAAAAGCCCGCAAATTCCTTGGTCAATCCGTTGGTTTCGAGAATGAACTCATCGGTCAAGCAAATTTCCCCCATCGACCTTCCCGGCGTGTGTCTCCGCCAGTGGCCAACTTTTTGCGCAGCTGCATTTCGGGGAAAACTGAAAGTCATCCCCGCGCGGCCACATCGAGTGGCGCGAATATGCCGTCAACGCGACGGCGAACGCAAGGTGCAATGCGGCAGAATAGGGTGGACTGCCTGTCGCACCGACTTCGCCCTTAGTCGTAGGCAGTTAGCCCCCCTGCGCATACGGAAAGCAGAGTCCGCCTGCGACCGGTCCACCGCGCAGAACGCGTCACCTGTTTGCGCCGCAAGGAGCTTTGAAAATCGCTCGTTAATTGTATTGCGAGGCGATTTCCCGCGTTCATTGATTATTTGCTCGCTGTACTCATACTACCCTCGATCGATATCAGGGGGATCATTGCCGTGGACTTCCAGAGCGCCGACGCGTCCGTGGTGAAGTCCATTCGGCAGCGCGATCTGCTGAACTGCTGGCTACGGCTCTATGCACCACAACAGGCCCTGCCCGACATTGCCAACTATCGCCCGGAGCGGATGGACGAGGAACGTCCTGATCTCGTCGACTACATTGTTGATCACAGCACGGCACCGCCGCGGCTCATCATCGACAGCAACGGCACCCGCATGGCGAGCGCCTATGGTACCACCGGCAGGGGCCGCTATCTCGACGACTATCTCGGCCCGATCCTCGGTCCTGTCGTGCTGCCGGCCTATCATGAATGTATCGCACGCGAGTTGCCGACTTACACCGTCTCGATGATCGACGATGTCAACGGTCGTGTTGTCGCCTATGAGCGGATGCTGATGCCGTTCTCATCAGGTGACGGCGTCACCCACATCATCGCGTCACTCAAGACGATCAGCGAGGACGGTGGCTTCGAAATCAAAAATCTGATGCGCGGCCATCACAGCGTGCCGGTGCCGAAACTCCGGGCGGTGATCGATCGCAGCCTGTCCTATCGTACGCCGCACCGGCTCGCGGCCGGCGACGTCGTCGAGATCGACTGATCGCTATTTTACGTCTTTTGCGTAAATCTCCGGCTTGAAGCCAACCACAAGCTTGCCGCCAAGATCGAGCACAGGCCGCTTGATCATCGAGGGCTGCTCGAGCATCAGCGCGATTGCTTTGCTCTCGTTCAGACCTTCCTTGGCAGCGTCATCGAGCTTGCGAAACGTTGTGCCAGCGCGATTGAGCAGCGTCTCCCAGCCGATCTCCTTGGCCCAGCGCTGCAGCCGCGCCTTGTCGATGCCTTCGGCCTTGTAGTCGTGAAAGCTGTAGGCGACGCCATGGCTGTCGAGCCAGGCGCGCGCTTTCTTCATCGTGTCGCAATTCTTGATGCCGTAGATGGTGATGGCCATGAGATGTCGCCGTGCCTGCCAGGAGTGATCGTCGTTCTGACCTGACTAGCAGATCAGGCAGCAGCGGCTGACAGCAAATCCGCGATCATCCACAGAGGCCACCGATGATGCTGGCCGGCATCATCGGTTTGTCCTCAGATCTCAGGCCGTACGCCTGCGGTTCGCGAAGATCAACCACAGCGCCGACACCAGGAAATAGAAGGCGCCGAAACCGGCATAGGGCGCTATATCCACGATCGTCGGCACTGTGCCGCCGCCCGCCTGCTTGACAAAGAACAGGCCGGCCGCGGTCGACTGCGCTCCGCTCAGGATCATCGCCCACTGCGCACCGAATGCGCGCCAGCGTCGAACGCCGGTGACCAGTTGCGCGAGGCCCGCCAATGCCGCCCAGACGCCGAACACGGCCAGTACCGCATTCATCCCCGTCCGCAAGGCGATGGCCACCGCCAGTGCGGCAATGAGGCTCACGCCTACATTCAGCGCCTGCGAGGGATTGGCCAGCAGCCCGCCGCTGTCCTTGGCATCGAACCAGTTCGCGAGGGCATCCCAGGCGGGGTAACTGACCAGCAGGATGGCGGCGGCCCCGGGCGACGAGACGCCAACGGTGAAGGCGGCTGCCACCCAGGCTGCCGCGACGATACCGCGAACGAGGTAATAACGTGCGAGGTCTCCGCTCGCTACGGCCGGCAGGCTGGCGGTTCCCTGTGGGACGGTCATGCTGGTCTCCATCGAAGCTTGGGCCGGGCGCTCTCCACCGGGCTGGCGGAAGAACTTCGGTCAAATTACATATTACGATAACTAATATCGCGATATGCTTATTGGCTCGGGCGGGCCGCCTTGTCCATATTTATTTATCGCGATATACGTTATTGTGATATCGACGTGAGGAGAGTTGCCGTGGTACCCGCCGACATTCCGCTGGATCACCAGCTCTGTTTTTCGCTCTACAGCGCCAGCATGGCCATCGGCCGCGCCTACAAGCCGCTGCTCGACGCGCTTGAGATCACCTACCCGCAATATCTCGTGCTGAGCACATTGTGGGAGGGCGGCGCACAGAGCGTCGGCGGCATCGCCGACCGGCTGGCGCTGGAATCGAGCACGGTCACGCCGCTGGTGAAGCGGCTCGAACAGGCCGGCTTCGTCGCGCGCAAGCGCAATCCGGACGATGAACGGCAGGTCGTTGTCAGCCTCACGGCCAAAGGCACGGGTCTGCGCGAAAAATCCCGCTGCCTTGGCGAGACGTTGTTCGCCGCGGCCGGCATGACGCCGGAACGGTTGATCGCCCTGAACAGCGAGGTCCATGCCTTTCGCAATGCCGTGGCCAACTACACCGGCAAAACAGGCGCGACCGTGGCGGAGAGCGCCGACTGACGCAGATGACACACGACAGGGCGCCAGCGAATCTGTCGTAAGATGCCGGACACATTCAGCGCCGGAGCGACCATGGAGTTCACCGCACTTTTCCTGGCGATCGCCATCACC
Organism: Tardiphaga sp. 42S5; assembly: GCF_034044155.1. Lineage (NCBI taxonomy): Bacteria > Pseudomonadati > Pseudomonadota > Alphaproteobacteria > Hyphomicrobiales > Nitrobacteraceae > Tardiphaga > Tardiphaga sp. 42S5. The sequence goes on from NZ_CP139027.1 coordinate 4,474,947, forward strand.
ATGCTCGTCGCATGGTATGGCAGCCGCACGCTCGCATTCTCTCTGTTCGCCGTTGTGCTGATCGCCTGCGTGGCGACCTTCCTGCACCACGCCACCGACGCGCTGAAACTGTCGTTCTGAGGCCATCATGACCTCACAGCGCGCTATCGCCCTCAACGTCCTCGCACTCTACGCCCTCGCCGCGCTGCTGGCGGCCGCCTTTGCCGCGCAGTTCATTTTGGGCGAACTGCCCTGTCCGCTATGCCTGCTGCAGCGGATCATGTTCGCGCTGCTCGCCATCGGCCCGATCCTCAACATCCGCTTTGGCCCGCGTCCCAGCCATTACGCGCTGTCACTGCTTGCAGCCGTGGTCGGCGCCACCGTCTCGACCCGGCAGGTGTTGCTGCACATCATGCCCGGCGATCCCGGCTTCGGCACCGCGCTGTTCGGCTATCACTATTACACCTGGGCACTGATCGGCTTCATCGCAGCCATCATTCTGTTGTCGCTAGTGCTGCTGTTCGACCGGCAATTCGAGAAGGATCCCGCTGCTTACTCCGCGCCCAGCGTGATCGCGCATGTTGCCGTCTGGCTCGTGATCGGCCTGACGGCCGCGAACGTCGCATCGACCTTGCTCGAATGCGGCTTCAAGGCCTGCGCGGACGATCCTGTGGTGTATGAGCTATTGAAGCGATAGCGGCGTCGTTCCCCGCGGGTGCGAGCGACCTTACAAATGCGTTGAGCTGGCACGTCAGGACGACCAACCCGCACTGTCGTAAATCTCTCCGAACGTCTGAACCGCGATACAGGTGACTCCCATCGACTCCAAGAAAAAGAGCTTTCCAGCCTGCCTGTCGTCAGACATATCGTTTTTGTAAACATACCAAGCTGGATGAAAGCGCTCGCGAAACTTCTTGAAGTACTTGGCACGCTCAATCAGAAGCCAGCGCAGAAAGACTTCGTTTTCTTCAAGAGCCAAACCAAAGATGAGCAAGGGCTTATTGAATACAACATGAATCCAGGTATTCGCACCTGCCCAAATGCGACGATCCTTTGCTCCAAAGAGAGGGGCGGCGCCGCTGCGATGAAGCCAAGTCCGGGCTCGCTGAACCGACCCCATATAGTGGCTAAGTCCCAAGCGAATGCTTCGCTTGTATTTTACCATTCCGTTAATGTGCCAAACGCCGAAAGAAGCGGACGGATCAGTGATAGCTGTTTGGCTAAAGTGACACTCCCACGGGTAGTAGCTCGTAAATTTCGGATTTTGCGGACGCCAGAACTGTGCATTGACGGCATCGCTCAACACTTGATCGAAATTCGTCGTGAGCACTGGAGTGCAGTGTCGTACTGCCCAGTTCATGATCGTCCGGTGATGTGGGAGTACATCCCAACCGTCCAGGAGCGCACAAAATTGCTCCTGCAGAGCACCGATCTTACTCCCGGACAAGAGCTCCAGCACATCATAAAATTCTGTAAGCGTCGTGCCAGGTGGTACCTCGACAAGCCCGGGCGAGCACTCTTGAGCAATCTCAACGAGCAGCTGATCCCAGGAATTTACACGTTTCGATTCTACGTATCGGTGGATGCCGTTTCCGATGATCAGAGCCACATTATCGCTGCTCTGCTCAAGCAAGGCGCTAAGGCTGTTGACGGGGTTATTAGCCACAATTCCTCATGATGCTACTGCGGCGATAAGACGGCATACCACACTCAGCCTTGCCGCCTGAGTTCTACCCGCTCTTAATCCGAATCTAATGACATCAAAACACGCTTGGCAACGCCCGGCGGCCAATCTAACAACGGCACCATGACCGAGATCACTGGTATCGCCACCGCCTTCGCTCCGTTCGAAACACTGGCCTCTTCGCTTCTGCATCACGTCAAGACCGATGACGGCTCGCATGACGTCGCGCATCTGGCGCGCGTCTGGTCCAACGTCCGCATCATCCAGCAAGCCGAAGGCGGCGATCCCGAGATCCTAGCGGCAGCGACGCTGCTGCACGACTGCGTCGCCGTCGAGAAGAGCTCACCGCTCCGCGCCAGTGCCTCGCGCCTCGCTGCCGAACACGCGGTGACCCTGCTCGCCCCGTTCGGCTGGACGACCGAGCGGCTGGACCACGTTGCCCATGCCATCGTGGCGCATAGTTTCTCGGCCAAGATCACGCCCGAGACGATCGAGGCGCAGATCCTGCAGGATGCGGATCGGCTGGACGCCATCGGCGCCATCGGCATCGCGCGCTGTTTCTACACCGCCGGGCGGATGCAATCCTTCCTGTACGATCCCGAAGATCCCGCTGCGCGGCATCGCGCCTTTGATGACCGCAATTTTGCGATCGACCATCTGCCGGCCAAACTGCTGACGCTCGCGGAGGGCTTCAACACCGCCACCGGCCGACGCATGGCGCAGGAACGCCACGCGCGGACCGAGGCTTTCCTGACGGCGTTTCTGGCCGAGGTCGGCGTCTCCTGACGTGGGCGCTTACGGCGCCCACTTCGTGAACACGTAATCCCGCTCCTTCACGCGTGCCTCGTGACACGCAAAGCAGGTTTCGTGCTGTGCCTGATCCACCGGCTTGCCGTTGATGAAGCGGCCGAAACCCCAGCCGCCTGACGCGGCATACTTCTTCGAATCCTTCACCATCACCTGAACCGTTGTGGCAGCACCGGGGATCGAGGCGGATTCGAATTCAGGCGACTGGGTGTGCTTCCAGGCGAGCTTCACCAGCACCGTGCCATCGGGGAACGGCAGCTTGCCATCCCGATAGGCCTTGACCGCGATATCGTTGCCGACCACCGCGCGCAGCTCATTCAGAGGCTCGGCCTCCTGCGCCGGTGCGATCAGTTCCCATTTACGATAACCGTCGGGAAGCGCGACGCGATAGATCGGCGAAAGGTTTTCCGTATTGGCAGCGAAGGCTGCCGCTATCGCGGATGACACCACGCCTGCGGCGAGGCTCGCTGCAAGAATCCATCGCATTCCGGATCTCCTTCAGCGCGCCATCGCGTCGGCATCAATGATCGCCTGGGCGAATTCACGCGGCGCTTCCTGCGGCAGGTTGTGCCCGATGCCGCCGCTGATGAGGCGATGCTCGTACTTGCCGGTGAACTTCTTCGCATAGGCCTTGGGATCGGGATGCGGCGCGCCATTGGCGTCGCCTTCCATGGTGATGGTCGGCACCGAAATCACCGGCCCCTGCGCCAGCCGCTTCTCCAGCTCGTCATATTTCGCCTCGCCCTGGGCGAGTTCGAGCCGCCAGCGATAGTTGTGGATGGTAATGGCGACGTGATCGGGATTCTCGAACGCCTTGGCCGAGCGATCATAGGTGGCGTCGTCGAAATTCCACTTCGGCGAGGCCAGCTTCCAGATCAGCTTGGCGAAGTCGTGCCGGTACTTGTCATAGCCGAGCCGGCCACGCTCCGTGGTGAAGTAGAACTGGTACCACCATTCCAGTTCAGCCTTCGGCGGCAGCGGCATGCGGTTGCCCTCCTGGCTGCCGATCAGATAGCCGCTGACGGCGACCAGCGCCTTGACGCGCTCGGGCCAGATCGCAGCCAGAATGTCGGCCGTGCGGCCACCCCAGTCGTAGCCGCCGACCACCGCCTTCTCGATCTTCAGTGCGTCCATGAACGCGACGATGTCGGTGGCGAGCGCTGCCGGCTGGCCATTGCGCACCGTCGCGTCGGATAGGAAGCGTGTCCCGCCATAGCCGCGCAGATACGGGATGATGACGCGGTAGCCGGCCGAGGCCAGCAGCGGCGCGACATCCACATAGCTGTAGATGTCATAGGGCCAGCCGTGCAGCAGCAGCACAACGGGGCCGTTGGCCGGGCCGTCCTCGGCATAGGCGACGCTGAGGTCGCCGGCATTGATCTGCTTCAGCGGCTTGAACGACGTATGCGTGCCGCGCTTGATGGCCGGGAGCTGCTTGCCGGCCTTGGCGGCCTGCGCCGCGGCGGAGCCGATGCCGACGAACTGGGCCGCGGCGATGCCCATGAGCGCCGCGCCCAGCAGGCTGCGGCGGTTGAAGTGGCTGGTGTCGCGCTTGTCATTCGTCATGGTGCAGATCCTCCGGGCAATGACGGTTGAGGCCGTCGATGTGCGGACGATGCCGCGGTACCGGCATCCTCGCTTGAAGATTTCTCCGATTTTCTCTTGAGAAGGCCATGATTTATCGTTGAGACGGGGTGTGCTAGGGGACGCTCCTGCGCACAAGCCTTGGCGCGACAACAGGTATTGGACCCCCTATCTTGCTGTTCCGGTTCGACGAATTCGTCCTCGACACTGACCGGCGGGAGCTACGGCGGGGCACGGACACGGTGGCGGTGGAGCCGCAGGTGTTCGATGTGCTGGAATTCCTGATCCGCGCGCGGGAGAAGGTCGTCAGCCGTGACGATCTGCTGGCCGAAGTCTGGCATGGCCGCATCGTATCCGAGGCGACGCTCAGCAGCCGGGTCAACGCGGCCCGCACGGCCATCGGCGACAATGGCGAGCAGCAGCGGCTGATCCGCACTTTGCCGCGGAAGGGGTTTCGCTTCGTCGGCGAGGTCATCGAACGGACCGACAGCCCCTCTCCGCTCGTGACGACGGCGGCTGCAACGGAACTCCTGCCCGAAGCCGCCGACCCCGAAGGGCTATCGATCGCGGTGCTGCCCTTCAACAATATGAGCGCGGACCCCGAGCAGGATTATTTCGGCGACGGCATTGCCGAAGAGATCATCACGGCGCTGTCGCGCTGCAGCGGGCTGTTCGTGATCGCACGCAATTCGTCCTTCACTTACAAGAACAAGCCGGTTGATATCCGAGACGTCGGCCGCACGCTCGGCGTCAATTACGTGCTCGAAGGCAGCGTCCGCCGTGCCGGCGAGCGGCTCCGCATCATCGCGCAATTGATCGACGCCCGTTCCGGTGCGCATCTATGGGCCGACAAGTTCGATGGCGACCGCAGCGACGTGTTCGACCTGCAGGACCGCATCACCGAACAAGCCGTCGCCGCTATCGAGCCAACGCTGCGCATCGCCGAGATCGAACGGCGCAGGCACAGCCGTCCGAGCAAGCCCGATGCCTACGACCTGCTGCTGCGCGCCTCCGGCTACCAACACGACTTCACGCCGGCGAGCATGACCGCGGCGCTGGATTGCCTACGTCAGGCTCTGGCCATCGATCCGACTTACGCGCCCGCGATGGCAGCAGCGGCCTATTGCCATGCGCAGCGACACTTCCAGGGCTGGATCACTCCGGACGATACCCATCGCGGCGAAGGCCTGGCACTCGCACATCGCGCCATCGAGCGGATGCCAAACGATCCGCAGATCCTCTGGATGGCGGCGTTCGCGATCTGGAATCTCGCCGAGACGCAGACGGCGAAGGACGCCGCCATCGAACTGTTCAGCCGCTCGCTCGCCATCAATCCGAATTCGGCGACCGCACTGGCGTTGGCCGGATGGATCGAGACCATGCGCGGCCAGCAGCAGGCCGGCCGCGCGCTGCTCGACCGCGCACGACGTTTGAACCCGCTGGATCCGCACGGCTGGTTCGTCTCCGGTGCGCTGGCCATCGCCGCGATCATCGACGAGAACTATCCCGAAGCGATCAACTGGGCCGACAAGGCGCTGCTGCAGAATCGGCGTTTCGCCGTCGCACTCCGCGCGCTCGCCGTGGCGCTCGTGAAAACCGGCGCGCACGAACGCGCCGCACAGGTGGTCGAGGAACTGCTCACCATCGAACCGGAGCTGACAGTCTCCGCCTTCTTTGCGCGCATCCCGGTCCCCGTCGAATCCATGGCGAAGACCTATGCGGATGCGCTGAAGGCCGCGGGGCTGCCGGAATGACCATCCGCCCGATCGTCCGCTATCCCGACCCGCTTCTCGCGCAGCCGGCCGCTGATGTCACCGTGTTCGACGATGTGCTGCGCGCGCTCGCTGACGATCTGCGCGACACCATGCATGCCGCCCCCGGCATCGGCATCACCGCGCCGCATATCGGTGTGCTGCTGCGCGTGGTCGTGCTCGATCTCGGCGATGGCGCCAAGATCTATGTGAATCCGAAGATCGCATGGGCCTCGTCCGAACTGATCATGCATCAGGAAGGCAGCGTCTCGATGCCCGGTGTGAATGATGACATCCAGCGGCATGCGCGCGTCCGGATCAGCTATCAGGATCTCGATGGCAATACACAGATCGAAGAGTCCGACGGACTGCGTGCGGTCTGCCATCAACACGAGATCGACCAGCTCAACGGCATGTTCTGGATTCAGCGCCTGTCGCGCCTCAAGCGCGAGCGGCTGATCAAGCGGTTCGAGAAGTTGTCGCGCGCCTGAAGCGCGCGACAACCGTCACGTCCGCCATTGCGATTGGCGGCATCGGCCGGATATCAGCCTGAGCCAGGGCACGGTATGGAACAAACTCATCAGAGCATACATCACCGCCATTCCACTCCACGGCGATGAACGCGAGGTTGAACAGAGCAGGTCCGGCGAACTGCTATCGAGCACCCCCGTCAGCAGCGCCATCAATGCGAAGGCCGGTGTGGCCGCAAGGCATAGCCAGTCGGCGGCCGGCACAAGGCTACCCATTGTCCAGCGATCGGGTTTCGCACCACCCGTGACATCGTTGAGGGCGCTACTCATCGGTCTTCCGGAACGTCGCCTCTCCGGCGGCCGAGACCTCGACCCATTTCTTGTCGGGTGCGGCGCCAGCGACGTAGTTGTCATGCCAGTTCCACCATTTGTAGGTCGGAGTCTGCGGATAGCCTTCGGGCGAATCCTCCCAAACCTCCTGGCGGCCGAGCGGCGTCGCGTCGAGATAGCTCCAGGTGGTCCCCATCGCCTCGTCGCCGCGGCTGTTGATGAAATAGGTGCGGAACACGCGGTCGCCATCGCGGAAGAACACGTTGTGGCCGTGCCACTCATCCACGCCGAAGTCGGCGTCGAAACTGTCCGTGATGGTGACCCACGGCATCTCCCAGCCCATCCGCGTCTTCAGGCGCGCGATATCCGCCTGCGGTGCCCGCGAGGCATAAACGAGGGTGGTATCGCGGGCATTCAGATGCGCGAGATGGGCGACCTGATCGGCCCCCAGGGAACAGCCGCGGCAGGCGTAATCAGGCCAGCCGAACACGCCTGGCTCGAAGAAGGCGCGGTAGACGATCAATTGACGGCGGCCGTCGAAGAGGTCGAGCAAGCTGGCTTTGCCATCGGGCCCTTCGAACGCATAGGCCTTATCCACTTCCATCCACGGCATCCGCCGGCGCTCGGCAGCGAGCGCATCGCGCGCGCGCATCACAGCCTTCTCCTTCACGAGCATGTCCGTTCGCGCGGACTCCCATGCCTGCGGTGATACAATCGGTGGTGTTTTCATCGGTGCCGTCATGGTCTTCTCTCCACTTTCGTCCATCGTCATGCGCTGCCGACACGACTTGCCGGTTGATCATCGTGAGGTAGATTAGGATCCGGCAATGGACGGGTGGGAGTGACAAGTGTGGCGGGATTTGAATGGACTCCCTGATCACCGCCGCAGGTCATGCGCTCGCCGCGGGTGATCCGCTGGGTGCATTGAAGCGTGTTGCATTGCGCGATGACGCGCCGGCGCTTGCTCTGCGCGGCATCGCAATGGCGCAGCTCGGCGATTTCGCACGCGCGAAGGAGCTCGTAAAACGGGCCGCGCGCGCCTTCGGTGCGAAGGAACCGGTGGCGCGTGCGCGGTGCATCGTCGCCGAGGCCGAGATCGCCCTTGTCTCGCGCGATCTGAACTGGCCCAGCAAGACGCTCGACGCCGCACGGCTGACACTCGACGCCCACGGCGACCATGTGAATGCGGCCTATGGCGGCTATCTCGACGTCAGGCGCCTTCTGCTCATCGGACGTCTGGACGAAGCCGAGCGCAAGCTCGGCGCGCTCGATCCCGCGCCTCTGCCGCCCGCCTTGCGTACGGCTCATGCGCTGGTCGTCGCCGGCATCGCGATGCGCCGCCTGCAGGCGAAAAAGTCACGCACCGCCCTCGCCGACGCGCAGCGTGCCGCCAAGCTCGCTGCAATCCCGGCACTCACTGCCGAGGTCGACATGGCGTCCCGACTTCTCGATGCCCCCGCTGCGCGTCTGATCGCACGCGGCGGTGAACGCGTGTTGCTGCTCGACGATGTCGAGGCGTTGCAGAATTCGAAAGCCATCGTCATCGATGCGTGCCGGCATGTCATCCGCTGTCAGAAGACAGAGCTGTCGCTGGCCACCCGGCCCGTCCTGTTCGCTCTCGTCCGCGCCCTCGGCGAAGCATGGCCTGCGGACGTTTCGCGCGAAACGCTGCTGGCGCGCGCATTCCGCGCGAGACATGCCGATGATTCGCATCGCGCGCGGCTCCGCGTCGAGATGGGACGGCTGCGCAAACTGCTTGCGCCGCTGGCCGAGGTGAACGCGACCAAGCCCGGTTTTGCGCTGGTACTGCACCGAGCCCGCGACGTCGTCGTGCTGGCGCGGCCGGTCGAGGAAGAACACGCCGCAGTGCTCGCGCTTCTCGCCGATGGAGAAGCCTGGTCGAGCTCTGCACTGGCGCTCGCGCTCGGCACCAGCCAGCGCAGCGTTCAGCGGGCACTCGACGAACTTGCCGCCACTAACAAGGTACAACCGTTCGGACGCGGACGGGCGCGCCGCTGGACGTCGCCATCCCTGCCAGGACTCGCGACGATGTTGTTACTCCCGCCGCCGCTGCCGGATCACTAGGGTCATCGTCACATCATCAGGGAGAGTTACATGACCAACTCAGCAGCAGAAATCATCCGCGAATATGGCCCCTTCGAGGGCGTCGACGGCGTGCATGGCGTCACCTATGACGGCACGCAAGTCTGGTTCGCATCCGGAAACAAACTCCACGCACTCGATCCCGCAAGCGGCAAGACGGTGCGCGCCATCGACGTCGCGGCACATGCCGGCACGGCATTCGACGGCAAGCATCTGTTCCAGATCGCCGAGGACCGTATCCAGAAGATCGATCCGGCGACCGGCCGCGTGCTGAATACCATCCCTGCGCCCGGCGGCGGTGCCGACTCCGGCATGGCCTGGGCCGAAGGCACGCTGTGGGTGGGACAATATCGCGAGCGCAAGATTCACCAGATCGATCCCGACACTGGAAAGATCCTGCGCACCATCGAGAGCAACCGCTTCGTCACCGGCGTCACCTGGGTGGACGGTGAACTCTGGCACGGCACCTGGGAAAACGACGAGAGCGACATCAGGCGCATCGATCCGCAAACCGGCGAAGCGCTTGAGAAGCTCGCACTGCCGGCAGGCAGTGGCGTCTCCGGCCTCGAGTCAGATGGTGCCGATCAGTTCTTCGCCGGCGGCGGAACCAGCGGCAAGGTACGCGCGATCAGGCGGCCGAAGCGGAAGTGAAAAGCAACGAGTGACGCCACTTCACTTTCTGGTTTGCGGATAGATCGTCTCGCCCTTCTTCAGCATCTCGACGAAGGCCGCAATCCGCTTCTTGCGGCCGGCTTCGGTCTTCATATTGTGCACCCGAAATGCCAGCGAGAAGCGGTTCTGCGCACTGAGCTTGGCCAGCATCGCTTTGGCTTTCGGTTCGGCGTCGATCGCCGCCTGCAGATCGGCGGGGATCGTCATGTCCTTGCCGCTGCCATAGGCGCGATCCCAGCGGCCATCGGCCTTCGCCGCCTCGACATGGACGAGGCCGTGCTCGGTCATGCGCTCCTCTGCGACGAGGCGCGCAACATTGTCGACGTTGATCTTGCTCCACACGCTCTTCTTCCCGCGCGGTGAATAGCGTTGGAGAAAGCTCGTCTCGTCCAGCCCCTTGCGGATGCCGTCGATCCAGCCCCAGCACAGCACGACATCGATCGCCTCCTTCGGCGTGATCGATGCGAGACCAGATTTCAGTTTGTGAACCTTGATCCAGACCTCGTCGGCCTTGTCGTGGTTCTTGCCGAGCCATTTATAGAAGGCGTCAGCGTTCTTGAACTCACGCACATTCGCGGGATCGACCTTGACGGGTGCCATGCTCTGTCCTGACCGCTGCGCACCGCACTAGCGCGCGTCCAGCCCCATTTGCCAGAAATCGGCTTCCAGGCGCGACGCCTGACCGAACAGTTTTGCGAGCTCCGTAAAGCGCCGCTCGGTCATCGCACGCGCGGCGAGATCGTCGAGATGGTGGCGCGCTTTCACCGCGATATCCTGATATGCGTCGCCGGCATATTCGCCGATCCATTCGCGATACGGATGATTGCCGAGCGCGTCGGCACCACCCGGCGCGAGCTTCTTGCCGATCTCGGCATAACCGATCACGCAGGGCGCCAGCGCCACATGCAGATCGAGCAGATCCCCGGCAGCGCCGCAATCCAGTACGAAGCGCGTATAGGCCACCGTCGCCTGCAACTCGGGCGCGGCCTCGATGTCGGCGGGCGACAGTCCCCAGCGGCCGCACAGTTTTATATGAAGCTCCATCTCGCCGAGAATGGCCGCAAGTCCGCCTTGGGCCGCCTTCATGTCGTCAAGCGAGCGGCTCTTGTAGGTCGCCAGCGCATAGGCGCGCGCGAACTGGATCAAGAACAGATAGTCTTGCACCAGATAGGTGCGGAACGCGGGTTCTGGCAGCGTGCCGGCCCCGAGCTGTCGGACGAAACTATGATCGACATAGCTGGACCAGTCATCGGCCGAAGCTGATTTGAGACGATCAAAAATATCCATGCGCATTCCAATTCACGCGTTCATCCGTCCACTGCCCTGCGTTGCTCTACGCCACTTTGCGGTATAGGGCAGCATATAGAGACCGCTGAACATCAACAGAAACAGCGGTGGCAACGGCGAGAAGGTCACCCAGGCTGGAGGCTCGCCAAATCCGCGGACAGCGAAATTGGCGATGACCGTCCCGGTAAAGGCCAGCGACAGCCAGCGGTGTGCGTATCTGATCCATAGGCTCATGTTGAGCGACCCTCAGTGCATGCGGAAGTGGCGTGAAATTCTGTGTCGGCCGAATTCAGTCCAGTCGCGCCAGAAGCTGCTCCATCGACGCCAGGAATCGCGGCCATCCGAACTTGGCGCCCTGATAGGCTTGCTCCTGATCCGGTCGGAAGCCGATCTGCTCCATCCGCAGCAGCGTCCCGTTGCTCGAAGGTGTAAGGGTCCAGGTCACGACACTCTCGAGACCCAGGGCCTCCCACGTGTAAGCGAGCTTTTGGTTCGGCTCGACTTCCGTGACCCGGCAAGCGACCACGCCCCAGTTTGCGCTCAGATCAAAACGATGCCCGATGACGGGCTTGAAATCGTTTTTCATCAGCCACTCAGCGATCAGATGCGGCTGGGTCAGCGCGCGCCAGAGCTTTTCCGGCGCGTGGCCAAATTCCCGCTCGACGACGACAGAACGTGTTTCGGCTGCAGTATTGGTCAATTGTCCATCCTCTTCAGCAGTTGTTCGAGATCGCCGAACCGGCTCTCCCAGAACCCGGCCATCTGGCTGGTCCAGTCGAGCAGCGGCGCCAGGGCCGCCGGTTGCGATCGATAATGTGTCTGACGGCCGCTCTGGCGATCGAGCACCAGTCCCGCGTGCTTCAGCACGCCGAGATGCTTGGAGACCGCCGGCTGCGAGACGCCGGCTTGCGCGGTCAGTGCCGCGACGGTCTGCTCCCCGTCACGGCAGAGCCGTTCGAAGATCGCGCGCCGGGTCGGATCGGCGAGCGTCTTGAAGAGCACATCGAAAGTGTTTGGCATCGCAATCCATAACCCGTCAGCTATCGATTAGATCAATAACCGGCGAGCTATGGATTGGTCAAGCGCAAATTGGATGGAAGGGAGTTTTCGGGATCGCGGAAAGCGCGGGCGTCGTCCGAGGCGGCCGATCTACTTGCCGTCGTCGAGGCTCACCAGCACCGCCGCATTGGCGATGAGGATGCCGTCGCCGCCACTCTCGGCCGGAATATCGAGACCGCCTTTGACTGCGGTCACGGTCACAGTGCCGTAAGGCAATTCCTTCGCGACCGCCGCCGTGTCGACGTCGTCCGGATTCGGCACCGCGACGGTCACATCGACGAACATGTCATGCGGCGTCTTGCCGACCATCCGGAAGAAGCCAACGCTGGAATGGCGGATTGCATCGGAGACCGCGCGCTTCGCAGCCTTGGTGGCATCGCGACCGTGGACGTCGACGCCCATGCCCATCTCGGTGATACAGCGCACACGTGCCATCCGGTGTCCTTTTCGCTCATCCAGAATTATGTCGGTACCGACTTAAACAATCTCGCGCGACTTACACCAGCCGTCTGCTCACCAGTTGCGATCAGCGACCAGCCAATGTGCAACCCGGCTGCGGCGGAATTCTGCCGAGCGCACGGACGGTGACCAATTCACTGCCCTGCGTCTTGGCGATGAACATGCTCATGGTCGCATAGTGGTTCGCATCGATGGTGACCGTTCCAGTCGGCGACAGGATGGTGAGCCCGGCCAGCGCATCGACGATGGCCTCCTTGTCGACACGGCCCACTTTCTCGATCGCAGCCTTCAGCGCGATCAGCGTGTTGTAGTGGGTCATGACATAGTTCGACACCAGCACGTCATTGCCGGCTGAGGCCCGCACCCTGGCGACGAACGCCTTCATCTCCGGCGCGTCGCTGGTCGCCAGCGACGGCACGACGGTGATCATGTTCTGGCCCTTGCCCTTGAAGATGCCGAGATCGATCTCGGACAATCCCAGGAATGCAACCGTGGTCTCCTTGAACAAGCCCTGATCATCGGCCTGCCGGATGAAATCGATGCCGTCCCCCTTCAGCGCGAACAGCAGCACCTTCGGTTTGGCCGCCGCCACCTGCTTGATCAGCGGCGTGAAGTCCGTCTCGGTCCCCTGCGTATATTGCGTGCCGACGATGGTGCCGCCGAGCTTCTCGATCAGCGGCTTGGCAATGTCGAACATCTGATGCGGCCAGACGCGATCGGCGCCGAGCAGGAAATAGGTGTTGCCGACAGCCTCGTTCACATAGGGCAGCAACTGGCCGAGATCCTGGTTCGGCACCGTGCTGAACGAGAAGATGTAGCGGCTGCATGTGCCGCCTTCGAAATTGGTGGCGTAAAGCAGCGGCGTCTTCGTGCTCTCGGCAAGCGGCCTGATCGCATTGAAGTTGGCCGAGGTGACAGGGCCGACAACCGCCACGACGCCGCTGTCGATCACCGACCGCATCGCGCTCTCGGCGGAGGCCGGCCGGGTCTTGTCATCGACATAGATGACCTCGAGCGGCCTGCCGAGAATGCCACCCGCCGCGTTGATCTCCCTGGCAGCGAGATCGAGCCCGAGTTTTGCTTGCTCACCATAAAGTTCGACACCGCCGGAAAACGGCAGCACCGCGCCGACACGGATGGGATCCGCCGCCAGCGCTGCGGAGCCAAGCGCCAAAGGCCCTAGCAGGAATGCGAGCGTCATGACTCGTGCGACAAGTAACTTCATGCGCGCTTCCCTATGCCATGAGCTGCGCGGTCGGCGCACCTGGACTCGCGGTCATGATTGCCCCGGAAAGATCGCAGCGCGCAAGAGCCGATCAAGACTCTGCCTGCTCAGGGCAACGCGGTCGACCTGGGCACGGATACGGCAGGCGCGGGAGCGTCAGTGACTGGCGCGACAGGCAGCGGGGTTTCAGTTACGTCCGTTACGGGAGCGGCAGCCACGGGCGCGACACTATCAGGGACAATCGACACAGGTGCTCCAGCAACGGGAGCCGGCGTGATTGCCACTGGCGCACCTGCTGCAGGAGCGTCCCGAGCCACAGGGACAGGAGCAACCACCGGAGGGACAGCGGCATCGATCATCGGCTTGCAGAGCATCACGGCCGCAGCCGCTGAGGTCAATGCCGCCAGACTCTGGAGCTCCGGCGCTTGTCGGGGGTCCCCTGCCACGGCGGCCGCTTCGTCGCGAAGCCTGGCGTTGCAGTCGCAGTTAGGAATGCCGCTCGCCGGTGTGCAGGCATCGTGATTCATGCAGGCGAGATCGAGGGCATCGATGGGCGGTTTGCCCGGCCGGTTACCGGCACCGCAGTAATTGCCATGAATCAGCGTCGCGCCGTCAGTGGCGACAGCCGGATTGCTGCGGCCAGTCCGAGCACCAGACGCCCGCTCCTGCGCATGCAGCGGCGTCGTTCCTACGACGGTGCATGACATCAGTAACGCCGCACACCAGCAGCGCAGCCACGAAGCGATGGACAAGGGCTTGATCATTCTGGAGGGGTCCGCCTGGCGCCGACGGAAGATGTCGGCCGCCAAGCATACGCGCGGCGTGGCCTTAGGTTCCCGGTCCGGTTCCTCAAGTTCCGCCTATGTTCGCCCTCAGCCCGCCATCAGTTCCTTCGCCAGCGCCATATAGGCCGGGAGCGTCACCGGATCGTTGGCGGCATTGCCGGCGACCGGATGCGACGCGTAGCGCGCGATCACCATCTCGGCCTTCGGATCGATATAGAGCCCCTGCCCGTAGACGCCGCGCGCCATATACGCGCCGTGTTCATTATGGGTCACCCACCACTGGTTGCGATAGGACGCGCCGGGCAGCGTGGCGTAGCCGGCCGGCTTGAATTTTGCGGGATCGGCGCCGCGTTCGATATCCTCGACCACTGCGCTAGGCACGATCTGGCGACCGTTGAAGCGGCCGTGATTGCGCATCACCTCGCCGAAGCGCGCGAGATCGCGCAGCGTTGTCGACAGTCCGCCGCCGCCGCTCTCGGTGCCGATGCGGTCGACGTGATAATGCGCGTCCTCCTCCGCTCCCATCGGCGCCCAGATGCGCTCGGACAAGAGATCGGACAGCGTCATGCCGCTGGCGCGCCGGATGATCCAGGCGAGCGTGTCGGTGTTGACGGTCTTGTAGGCGAACGCCTTGCCATGCTCGCCCTGCTTCTGCTGCGTGCAGAGAAAGGCGAAGATGTCGCTCGCGCCTTCGTAATCCGGAGGGATCGGCGCCATGCCATTGGCGCGCCGCAGCCCCCACACATCGGAATTCTTGTCCGTGTAGACCTCGGTGTATTTGAGCCCCGTGGTCATATCCATGACTTCATGCACGCGCGCATCACCGAAGGCCGTGGCCTTCAACTCCGGCACATAGTCGGTAACCGGCGCCTGCGGATCGATCTTGCCTTCTGCGATGAGAATACCGGCGAGCGTGCCGGTGAACGACTTGGTCACCGACATGGCAATATGCGGCTTGTGCGGCTTCAGCGCGCCGCTATAGCGCTCGAAGATCAGCTTGCCCTTGTGCAGCACCGCGATGCCGTCGGCATAGGTCTCTTCAAACATGCGGGCAAACGTCATCGGCCGGCCATCCATCGTGGTCGACGCGATTCCGCCGATATCGCGCTCCGCGCGCGGCAGCGTGGATGCTCCTCCCGCGCCGCGCCAGACATTCACCGTCGGCACCAGCGAGCGCACATTGCTCCAGGCCCAGCGTAGCTCGGGAAAGTTGCGGAACGAGCCGTCGTGAAATTGGATGGTCTTGTCCTGCGCAGGCGGAAAGCCCTTCATCCAGCCGAGCATCTCGGGATCGGTCTCGGCGGCGGTGGGGACGTGGTTCGGTGCAGGCGCGTCAGACATGAAGGGGCTCCGGGAGGATGGTGAGCCAGTCGTAACATCGCGGAGAATGACGCACATCCCGCGTTTGAGCGGGGGTGCATTGATCAGTCGCATGTCGTCTGGCGACTGCTGCAGGCGACCGTCCTTCACTCGAACAGCCACCTCATCTTTGATCATTCTGAATCGAGCGTGTGACGCTCCGTAATTTCATCTCTAAGTTAGCAGCTCGCTCAATGGTCAATGCTCTCGGTTTCGAAGAATATCCGTGGTCCGGCGGGGTCCGATGACAGGTTCGGCCCGCGAAATTCCGCGGCCAAAAATCGAAATCGGCTGTCGGGAGACGCGCCGCTCGTTCGTCCTAGGGATGTGAAACACCCAGGTGGAGAGAAACAATGCCCACGATTAGCGCCTTCGAACGGTCTCCCGATCACGGAAGGGGATTGGCGCGTGACATGAGCGTTCGCTGGGCGCTCGAAGAGGTGGGCCAGCCTTACGACGTCCGTCTGCTGTCGTTCGCTGAGATGAAAGAACCCGCACATCGCAGGCTTCATCCCTTCGGACAGATCCCGACTTACCAAGACGGCGATCTCATACTGTTCGAGTCGGGGGCGATCGTCTTCCATATCGCGGAGCACCATCCGGGCCTGCTGCCAGATGATGCGAATGCCCGGGCGCGCGCGATCGCCTGGATGTTCGCCGCGCTCAGCACCGTGGAGCCGCCGATCGTGGAACGCGGAGCCGCCGCACTCACGGAGCGCGACAAGACCTGGTACGCGACGCGCCTGCCGATCCTCGACGATCGCGTTCGCGCCCGACTGGCAGACCTGTCCATCCGCCTTGGCGACGCCGACTGGCTCGACGGCAGATTCAGCGCCGGCGACCTGCTGATGGTGACGGTGCTGCGCAGATTGAACGGATCAGGACTACTGGAGGAATATCCGAACCTCTGCGCCTACATCGCCCGCGGCGAAGCGCGGCCCGCCTACAAGCGCGCCTTCGCCGATCAACTGGCGGTCTTCACCGGCAAGCCACCGACCGGCTAACAAAAGTCCGCTCTGGGGTCACTGGAACTCTCCAGAGCTATATGACCATGTAGATGGTCAGGAGCGGCATATGAACGCGATCAATCTGGCAGATGCAAAGACCCATTTGAGCGAACTTGTCGATCGGGTCGAGGCGGGAGATTCGATCGACATCACCCGGCGCGGAAAGCCGGTCGCGCGGCTCACGGCCGTGGCCAGGCCGCGCAAGCCGATTGACGCGGCCCAGCTCCAGTCCCTGACAGCGAGCATGCCGTTGCAGACACAGGCCGCCGCCGATCTGGTGCGATCGATGGGGGACAGCGACCGCTCCTGATGCTCTATCTGGACACGTCGCTGATTGTCGCCGCGCTTTCGAACGCGGCGATGACGTCATACGTCCAGGATTGGCTTGCCGAACAGGATCCCGCGCAGCTTCTGATCAGCGACTGGACCATCACCGAGATGTCCTCAACCTTGGCAATGAAGCTGCGAACCTTGCAGATCCATCCGGAACAGCGAGCGGCTGCGCTGGCCATGTTCAGCAGACTGGTCGTCGAGAGTTTTACGGTGTTGCCGGTGACTGGCAGACACTTCAGAACGGCCGCAAAGTTCGTCGATCAACACACACTCGGACTCCGCGCCGGCGAGGCGCTGCATCTTGCCCTCGCCGCGGAGCATGGCGCTACGGTGCAGACGCTGGATCAGCGCTTGGCCGACGCCGGGCCGGTGCTGGGTGTACCGACGAAATTGCTGGCGTGAGACGTAGGGCGCAATAGCGAAGCGTATTGCGCCACCCATCTGCAATGCGGCGGAATATGCTTCGCTATTCTGCGCCACTTGCTGATCAGACGTGAGCCAGCAATATATCGGCCAGCGCCTCGGGCTTGTGCCGCGCGATATTGTGCCCGCAATCAAAGGCAAAGGTCGACCACTCCGGATCGTCACTCAAGCGTTTGTGCAGATCATGAAATGGGCTTCCTTCCCACCCAAATGCACCGACGAAGGTCTTGCGCGGCACGTCATGCCAACGTCCGCGGAGCTTGATCGATTGGAGAAACGTCCCGATTGGTTGCGGCCGGCATCGCGGATCGAGATTGGGAGGCGGCGTGCAAGTGAGGCCATCAGCCTCGGCCCCCGCGACAAAGAGATCACGAAAGCGAGGCGTCGTCAGTGACCATACGGAATCGCCTGTATCAGGTACATAAGCGTCCACATAGACTAGCGCCCGGATTTGCGATGGCTCAGTATCAGCGGCGCCACTCACGATCATTCCACCGTAGGACTGGCCAACAATGACCAGGTCATCGTGTTGCGCCCCTGCGGTAGCGACGACTTCACCAATGTGAGTATCAAGATTAGCCGTTGGGGCAGGAGCATCGCCCAGCCCTGCAAGAGTCATCGGTACGGCTTTGTGACCGTGCGCTGTGAGAATCTCGGCGACCTGTTGGTAGATCCAGCCACCCTGCCAGCCCCCGGGGATGAGGATAAAGGTGGCCATATTGTTCACTCCTGGCTCTGAGCTTGAAGCGCCGACAGTCCGATCGACTACAATCAGACGACGGCGCTCAACATCACTCCCACTCGATCGTCCCGGCCGGCTTGCTCGTAATGTCATACACCACGCGATTGATGCCCGCTCGCCTGCCAGCCCCGCGGCGCGGCGCGGCAGATGTTCACCTGCCGCGCCAATTTTTGAACAGCTCTCGCTCTCCATCCTAGTAGTGGACGGACGCCCCCATCGCACCGATCTTGGGCGGTGCGAACTTGGTCAGGTCGATGCCTTCGACGGCTGCCTTGTATTCTTCCGCACTCGGCGTGCGACCGAGGATCGCCGACAGCACCACGACCGGGGTCGAGGCCAGCAGTGATTCCCCCTTCTTCTCGGCGGTGTCTTCCACGACGCGGCCCTGGAACAGACGGGTTGAGGTCGCCAGAACGGTATCGCCCTTCTCCGCCTTTTCCTGGTTGCCCATGCAGAGGTTGCAGCCCGGACGTTCGAGATACAGGATGTTCTCGTAGGCGGTGCGGTTCGCGGTCTTCGGCTTCACGTCGTCGAATTCGAAGCCGGAATACTTCTGCAGGATTTCCCAGTCGCCTTCAGCCTTCAACTCGTCGATGATGTTGTAGGTCGGAGCCGCGACGACCAGCGGCGCGTTGAACGCGACCTTGCCTTCGGCCTTCTCGATGTTCTTGAGCATCTGGGCGACGATCTTCATGTCGCCCTTGTGCACCATGCACGAGCCCACGAAGCCGAGGTCCACCTTCTTGGTGCCGCCGTAATAAGAAATCGGACGGATCGTGTCGTGGGTGTAGCGGCGCGAGACGTCGGCATTGTTCACGTCGGGATCGGCGATCATCGGCTCGTCGATGATATCAAGATCGACGACGACTTCGGCGAAGTATTTCGCATTGGCGTCGGGGGTCAGCGCGGGCTTCTCGCCCGAGCGGATTTCGGCGATGCGCGCATCGGCCTTGGCGATCAGGCCCTTCAGCGTGCCCGCGGCATTGTCCATGCCCTTGTCGATCATGATCTGGATGCGCGATTTCGCGATCTCGAGCGACTCGATCAGCGTGTCGTCCTGCGAGATGCAGATCGACGCCTTGGCCTTCATCTCGGCCGTCCAGTCGGTGAAGGTGAAGGCCTGGTCGGCGAGCAGCGTGCCGAGATGGACCTCGATGATCCGGCCCTGGAAAACATTGTCGCCGCATTGCTTGAGCATCTGCGCCTGGGTCGCATGCACCACGTCGCGGAAGTCCATATGCGGCTGCATCGCGCCCTTGAACGTTACCTTGACCGATTGCGGGATCGGCATCGTCGCCTCGCCCGTCGCCAGCGCCAGCGCCACGGTGCCGGAATCGGCACCGAAGGCCACGCCCTTGGACATGCGGGTGTGGCTGTCGCCGCCGATGATGATCGCCCAGTCATCGACAGTGATGTCGTTCAGCACCTTGTGGATGACATCGGTCATCGCATGATAGCTGCCCTTGGGATCGCGCGCGGTAATCACGCCGAAATTGTTCATGAAGCTCATCAGCTTCGGAATGTTGACCTGCGCCTTCTTGTCCCACACCGATGCCGTGTGGCAGCCCGACTGATAGGCGCCGTCGACGATCGGCGAGATGACGGTGGCCGCCATCGCTTCCAGCTCCTGCGCGGTCATCAGGCCGGTGGTGTCCTGCGAGCCGACGATGTTGACCTTGACGCGCACGTCCGAGCCGGCGTGCAGCACCTTGCCGCCGAGCACGCCCACGGCGTTGCGGTTGAAGATCTTCTCGACCGCGGTCAGGCCCTGGCCTTCGACCGAGATCTCCTTGTTCGGAGCGAAAACCGGGGTCGGCTCAACGCCGAGCGTTTCGGCGGCAAAGGTCTGCAGCTTCTTGCCAAACACGATGGCGTAGGAGCTGCCGGCCTTCATGAACTCCATCTTCTGCGGCGTGAAGGCGGCAGCGACGTCGACCAGTTCCTTGCCGTTTTCGTCGCGCAGCTTCTTGCCCTTGGCATCGAGCGTCAGGACGGTGCCGGTATCGACCGCAAATTTCTGTTCGAGGACCGGGTTGCCGTCGTTGTTCAGGATTGGCTTGCCGTCGGCGTCGAGTTTCTTGACCCAGTTCTTGAGATTGACGCCGATGCCGCCGGTGACGTCCACCGTCGTCGCGAAGATCGGCGAGATGCCGTTGGTGCCGGCGACGACCGGGGCGAAGTTGACGAAGGGCACATAGGGGCTGGACTGCTTGCCGGTCCACAGCGCCACGTTGTTCACACCGGACATGCGCGACGAACCCACGCCCATCGTGCCCTTCTCGGCGATCATCATCACGCGCTTGTCGGGGTGCTGCTTCTGCAGCGCCACGATTTCCTGCTGCGCCTGCGGTGTCATCATGCACTGGCCGTGCAGCTCCCGGTCCGAACGCGAATGTGCCTGGTTACCGGGCGACAGCAGGTCGGTCGAGATATCGCCTTCGGCGGCGACGTAGGTCACGACCTTGATCTCGTCCGCGACGTCCGGAAGCTTGGTGAAGAACTCGGCCTTGGCATAGCTTTCGAGCACGCCCTTGGCGACCGCATTGCCCGCCTTGAAGGCATCGCGCAGCCGGAACATGTCGGCGTCGTAGAGGAAGAACTGGGTCTTCAGAACTTCGCCGGCCTGCTTCGCCAGCCCGGCATCACTGCCGAGCGTGACGTCGAGCGTGACGTCGAGCAGCACCCCGATCGAGGGGCCCCCCTTCATGTGCGACAGCAGTTCCAGCGCGAAGGTCGGCGTGATTTCCGGGACGATCGCCTCACCGAGGATAATCTCCTTCAGGAAGGCGGCCTTGACGCCTGCGGCGCTCGTGGTGCCCGGCAGGGTGTTGTAGATGAAGAATTTCAGGGCGTCGGCGCGGTATTCGCTGCCACTGTCCTTGATGAGGGCGATAATTTCGCCGGTGAGCGCGCCATCGTCGATCGGCTTGGGAGCGAGGTTCTGAGCTTTCCGGCTTTCGATCTCAGCGAGGTAATCTGAATAGAGGCTCATCGTCATCCCAACGTCATGAGGTGGTTGACGCTGGAAACGCAGCGCCACCAACCGTTATTGTTAAAACCGGTCTAAAGGCGAATTCGGCTTCGAGTACGTCAATCGCGGCCGACTGACAAGATACTGCATTGCGGTAAAAATAGCCCTTTAAATTCAGCGTTCAACGGTCAAAACATGACGGCAGGCATGCTTGCCGGGCTGAAATGCTGGATCTCACTCGACCTGCCGCAAAGAAACTCTCCGAAGACACGTCCGAAACGTCGGTCTGACCCGCCACCGTCAGCAAATTGGTGGTCGGCAACCTGCCGCACGTCAGTCGCGCGATACGGACAGCCCCGCGAGAAGCGGCGCGTATGCGGCGAGCCTGCCGGATACGAACTCGGTAAAGAGCCGCACGCGCTTCGTCTTGCGTGTCTCCCCCTGTGTAAGAAGCCAAACCGTTCCGTACATGTGCAGGTCGGTGCCCGGCACCCTCACCAGCAGGGGGTCGGCATCGCCAACGAAGCACGGCAGTGTCGTGATCCCGAGCCCTTGCCGTACGGCAACGATCTGAGCCCCGGCGTCCGAGGTCCTGAACGGAACCCCCGTGGCGCGAACGTCACCCTCAGTCGCCCAATCCGGAATTCCATGCATGCTGATGACGATCCACCGGATCGGATCAGGCGCGCCCGCACGCCATGCGGCCAGTCGATCGCGGGACATGTAGACGCCGCCGAACAGCTCCGGTCCCTTCACGCCGTGAAGATTGAGCGGCAGGGTTTTGCGGTCGTAGACGACGCGGATCGCGACGTCGGCCTCCCGGTTGGTCAGATTTGCCAGCTCGCCGAACGACAGAATATCCATCTCGATGTCCGGATGCAGACGCGCGAAATCGGCGAAGTCCGGCATCAGCAGATGTGTCGCGAGGGGCGGCGCCAGCGTCACCCGCAGATGCCCGCGCACGCTCTGGTCGCGGCCGAAGACGCGTGTCTCCAGCTGATGCGACGACGCTTCCATCTGGTCCGCGAATTCGAGGACCTCCTCGCCTGCAGCCGTCAGGCGGTAGCCCGAAGGCAGTTTTTCAAACATCTGAACCCCGAGGCGTTCCTCGAGCTGGGCGATGCGTCGCAGCACGGTCGCGTGGTTCACACCGAGGCGCTCGGCGGCGGCCCGGACCGAGCCTCCGCGCGCGACGGCAAGAAAGTAGCGAACGTCATCCCAGTCGATCATGGTGCAATCTCGCACCGCGCGGTGCGCCTTCTAAGCCCCTATCCAGACATGGTGCAGCAATACGGGCTGTCATCATAGCCTATGGAGACGAGCGCGGTCCAATTCCGACCGGCGGACACCGATCGTCGCGGTCGGCGTCAGCCGCCCAGCCGGATCGATTTCGCACCACCGATGTGCGCGCTTCCGCACTCAACGCCTGACGCCGGCAGACCCATCTCGAGGTTCTCGGGGACAGATGCTGTCCCGACACCACGACAGGAGAAGTTATGGGAAAGCTTGACGGCAAGGTTGCAGTCATCACGGGCGGATCGAGCGGCATGGCGCTGGCGAGCGCCAAGCGGTTCGTCGAAGAAGGCGCGTACGTTTTCATCACGGGCCGGAGGCAGGAGGCGCTCGACGAGGCCATCAAGCTGATCGGTCGGAACGTGACCGGCGTGCGCGGCGACGCGGCCAATCTCGACGACCTCGACCGCCTGTTCGATACGGTCAAGCGGGAAAAGGGCAGGATCGATATCCTGTACGCGAGCGCCGGCACGGGCGAAGCCGTGCCACTGGGCGAAATTACCGAGCAGCATTTCGATGCGACCTTCGGCCTGAACGCGCGCGGCACGCTGTTCACGGTTCAGAAGGCGTTGCCGCTGTTCAACGATGGCGGATCGATCTTCATGACCGGGTCAGTTGCGTCGCTCAAAGGTTTTCCCGGTTATAGCGTGTATGCGGCGAGCAAGGCGACGCTGCACGCATTTGCACGCGGATGGCTCAACGAACTCAAGAACAGGAATATCCGGGTGAACGTGCTGCACCCGGGGCCGATCGCCACACCGATGCAGGACCAGGTTCTCACCCCGGAGGCGAAGCAGATGTTCGAATCCCTGATCCCGCGGGGAACGATGGGTCGTCCTGAAGAAATTGCCGCGGTCGCGCTGTTTCTCGCTTCAGACGATTCAAGCTTCGTGAATGGGCTGGAGTTGTCGGTCGACGGCGGCTTCTCGGCGATCTGAAATCGCACCTCATTCACCGCAGGACCTCTACGCGGGCGCCACCGCGGACCGAATAATCCGGCGCCCTCGAAGGCCGTGAATCAATATCAAAACAAATCGGAGAAGATTATGAGCTACGCAATTATAGGATTCGGCAAGATAGGCCAGGCCCTCGCCCACGCCTTCGCCCGCAAAAACATCGACGTGACCGTCGCTAGCCGCCGGCCGCCCGAGGCTTTGGCGCCACAGGCTCGGGCCATCGGACCCACGGTCGTCGCCAGGTCGCTGGGGGATGCACTCGCAGCCGACACGATCATCCTGGCGGTCCCGTTCGGGGAGCATCGCGAGGTTGCGAAGGTCCTGCCGAGCTGGGAAGGCAAGACGGTCATCGACGCGATGAACGCGTTTCCAGCTCTCCCTGAAGAGCTGGACGGCCTCCCGTCCTCCGCCTTTGTCGCGAAGGCGTTCACCGGCGCCAGGTTCGTGAAAGGCTTCAATCACCTGGGCGCAGCCACCCTGGCGACCGATCCGGTCGTCGCGGGCGGCCACCGCGTCGTCTTTCTGTCTGGCGACGACGAGGACGCGATCTCTCCCGTGGCGGCCCTGGCCAAACAACTCGGCTTCGCACCCGTCAAGCTGGGAAAGCTCAGCGAGGGTGGCGCGCTGGTGCACGCACGCGGCCGCACTTGGGGCCCGCTCATCTTCCAGGATTTGTTCAAGAAGGAGCAGTGATCGACCCACGACCGTGAGAATCGGTCGACCGCTGTCGATGGCCGAGGATGCGCCCTAGTGTCCCCGGCTATCCGGTGCTGCTCCATGATCAAAAGACTGATTGTCGACAATTTTACCGTGTCGCCTCTGACTGGCTCACACTTCTGGACGGCAGCAAAATTCGTCGACCAACATACACTCGGACTCCGCGCCGGCGACGCGCTGCATCTTGCGATCGCCGCGGAGTATGGCGCCACGGTGCAGACACTGGATCAGCGATTGGCCGAGGTCGGGCTGGTGCTGGGTGTACTGACGAAGTTGACGGTTTAAGTCGATGGCACAATAGAGCTGCGTCAATCCGCACTACTTGCTTCATCCTGGCCCACGGCTAACAAGCCAGTGAGCAAATTTCGTTAATGTCGTTCAGCTGCGTTATATTAGCGATTTTCTTCAAGAACTGATGTGTCTTTCGATCGGCATCGCGGATCAAAGATCCTTGGATCGCCGCAATCAGTGCTTCGCTGCTGCTTGGATACAGCTCTCTGATTACCTCGACAAACACATCAAGAATAACCAGACGAAGTCCCAAGGACATCGCTCGGTAGCGAACTGATGCGTTCACCACTGCAACTCCGTCATCAGCGATGCTGAGAAATTCGCCGTGAACTACATGTCCCCAATGGGACAACTTCGAAAGGTAGCCATAGATATTGCCTGCCGTTTGATAGAAGCGTTTCACTTCTGACATGCATGACTGCGCTCTGAGCGCGACTATTTTTTCCTCATCTTGCAGACGAAATGCAACGCTGGCCCAAGCCATCATTTCGAGACAAAGGCGAAGAATTGGTAGAACTTCGAGCAGCAGACCTCGATTTGCCAAAAGTCTCGCGGAATCCAGAGCGTGCGGCAGTCGGTACAACGTCAGCTCGGCGCCCAAAACTCCAAAAGTTGGATGTTCGGTGTGGAGTTTGTACAACTCTTGCATCAAAGCCGCCGTGCTATCCCGCAGATAGTCACTCGTAGCTTCTCCGACCGATATATCTTCGCTCTCGTAGAGAGATGAGTCTACGTATTGCTTGAGGGTGTAGTCGATAGATTTGAGCCGGAGTTTGTAAGAGACCAAAGCGGCAAGTATCCGCCTCCGGAACTCAGGCGGACTTCTCCGAGACATTCCGACAGGAAGCCTGTCAGCCTGACCAAGTACAAAATCTAGATCGACCTCAGATTCGATTCTAAACTGATCTGCCCAAGCAGGACCGTTACGATGCATCTCGTTCCCAATCCCTGTGGAAGCAGAGTTCTCACTCCCACTCGATCGTTCCCGGCGGCTTGCTCGTGATGTCATACACCACGCGATTGACGCCCTTGACCTCGTTGATGATGCGCGTCGCGGTCTCGCCGAGGAACTTCATGTCGAACGCATAGAAGTCCGCAGTCATGCCGTCGGTGGAGGTTACGGCGCGCAGGCCGACAACGTATTCATAGGTGCGGCCGTCGCCCATCACGCCGACGGTCTTCA
Source organism: Tardiphaga sp. 42S5 (assembly GCF_034044155.1). Taxonomy (NCBI): domain Bacteria; kingdom Pseudomonadati; phylum Pseudomonadota; class Alphaproteobacteria; order Hyphomicrobiales; family Nitrobacteraceae; genus Tardiphaga; species Tardiphaga sp. 42S5. The sequence goes on from NZ_CP139027.1 coordinate 4,500,417, forward strand.
CCGGCAGCAGCACGGCGAAGGCCTGCCAGATGGTGTCGTAGAGATCGGCCTTGCGGATCTGGTCGATATAGACCGCGTCCGCCTCTCTGAGGATGTCGAGCTTCTCACGCGTGATCTCGCCGGGACAGCGGATCGCGAGGCCCGGTCCGGGGAACGGATGACGGCCAACGAAGATGTCCGGCAATCCCAACTCACGGCCGAGATCGCGAACCTCATCCTTGAACAATTCGCGCAGCGGCTCGACCAGTTTCATGTTCATGCGCGCCGGAAGACCGCCGACATTGTGGTGCGACTTGATGGTGACTGAAGGTCCGCCCGTGAAGGAGACGCTCTCGATCACGTCGGGATACAGCGTGCCCTGCGCAAGGAAATCCGCGCCGCCGATCTTCTTCGCCTCGGCATCGAACACGTCGATGAACAGACGGCCGATGGTCTTGCGCTTCACTTCGGGATCGGTGACGCCTTCGAGCTCGCCGAGGAACGTCTTCGACGCATCCACATGCACCAGCGGGATATTGTAGTGGTGCCGGAACAGGTCGACGACGGTCTTGGCCTCGTCCTTGCGCAGCATGCCGTGATCGACGAACACGCAAGTGAGCTGATCGCCGATCGCTTCATGGATCAGCACGGCCGCAACAGCCGAGTCGACGCCGCCGGAGAGACCGCAGATCACCTTGCCCTTGCCGACCTGGGCGCGGATCTTCTCGATCGCTTCCTCGCGGAAGGCGCGCATGGTCCAGTCGCCGGTGAAACCGGCAATGTTACGCACGAAGTTGCGGATCAGTTTGGCGCCGTCGGGCGTATGCGCAACTTCGGGGTGAAACTGCATCGCATAGAACTTGCGGACGTCATCGGCGATGATCGAGATCGGCGAGCCCGGCGCTTTCGCCACGGCGCGAAAGCCGTCGGGCATCTTGGTAACGCGGTCGCCATGGCTCATCCAGACGTCGTATTTGCCGCCCACTTCCCACACACCGTCGAACAGTGCGCAGGTGTCGGTGATCTCGATGGCGGCGCGGCCGAATTCGCGGTGATGGCCGGCTTCGACGGTACCGCCGAGCTGCTGCGCCATGGTCTGCTCGCCGTAGCAGATGCCCAGTACCGGCACGCCGGCGGTGAGGATCGACAGCGGCGCGGACGGTGCGTTGTCGTCGAGCACCGAGGCCGGACCGCCGGACAGGATCACGGCTTTCGGCTTCATCTCGGCGAAGGCGGCCTCCGCCTTGTTGAACGGCACGATTTCGGAATAGACGCCCTCCTCGCGGACGCGCCGCGCGATCAGCTGCGTCACCTGAGAGCCGAAATCGACGATCAGAATCTTGTCATGCGCCGCGGCCACATGGGGTGACGGATCGGCGGGCGAAACGGATGTTTTGCTGGGGGCTGTCATAGCGAGGAATTACGCGACTCATGCCGGCCTCGCAATGCCGGAATTCGCATTGTCCTGCCGAAAACTATGCCTTTTTGCGTGTCATCACCGACACGAAAAACCCGTCCGTTCCGGTCCGCCGCGGGGTCATCAGCAGGCCTTCCGGGCTCTGATAGGTCGCGGCCGCGAAATCCTCGGATTTGCCCCACAGGACCGACATCACCTGCGCCGGCGGCACCACCGAAAACTCCGGCTGGCGGGCGGTAAAGGCGCGGATCTGGTCGCGGTTTTCCTGGGGAAGCACCGAACAGGTCACATAGGCGATCCGACCACCCGGCTTCACCAGCGCCACCGCGCGGTCGAGGACCTCAGCCTGGTCCTTGATCCGGACCTCGAGGGCGCCCGGCCGCATCCGCCATTTGGCGTCGGGATTGCGGCGCCAGGTGCCGGTGCCGGTGCATGGCGCGTCGATCAGCACGAGGTCCGCGGAGTTGTGAATGTCGCTGAGCGTATCATCCGGGCCCTTCGGGGTGCGGATATCGGCATTGTGGATGCCGGCACGCGACAGCCGCTCGTGGATCGGTGCGAGCTGGCGCTTGTCGGCATCGGTGGCGATCAGCCGGCCCTTACCTTGCATCATCGCCGCCAGCGCCAGCGTCTTGCCGCCGGCTCCGGCGCAGAGATCGATGACCTGTTCGCCGGGCTTGGCGCCGGACAGCAGGGCCGCGAGCTGCGAGCCCTCGTCCTGAACCTCGATGCCGCCCTTGATGAAATCCTCCTCGGCATGGATGCCGGGATTGCGCGCATCGGCGCCGAGCTCGATCCGCAGCCCCAAAGGCGACCAGGGCGTTTCGGTGGCCCCGAGATGGCGCAGCGAGCCCAGCACCTTCTCGCGCTTGGCCTTCAGCGTGTTGACGCGCAGGTCCAGCGGCGCGCGGCTGGCCATGGCGGTGGCTTCCGCCACGCGATCATCGCCAAATACATCGGCAAGCTGGCCATCGAGCCATTCCGGATAATCGCCGGCGATATGCGCCGGTGCATCCGCGACAGTGCGCGACGCGAGCGCCGAGCGCTCCGCGTCAGACAGCGGCGCCGGCGCAAAACCGCCGCCGTCGCAGAGCGCGGCAATCGTATCGACATCCATCCTGCGCTCGGCCTTGAGCATGCCGAGCAGCCGCGCCCGCGACGTGTCGTCGTCCATGATCCAGGCGCTGGAGGCGCGCCGCCGCAGCACGTCCCAGACCAACCCGGAAATCCCGGCCCGGTCGCCGGAGCCGGCGAAGCGGTGCGCGGTGCCCCATTCCTTCAGCGCCTTGGCGGCGGGGACACGCTGGGTGTCGATGGCCTCGATCACTTCGATCGCGGCGGAGAGGCGTGCGGCGGGAGTCATGGCAATCTTTCGAAGGAGAGAGGCGCGACGCCGCCCCCGATCAGATCAGAAGAAGCATCCGTAGCGCGAAGTAGAACCACATCGCCAACAACACAAGCGCGCTGGCGAGCCAGGCCTGCGATCCCCGGCTATTGGCAATGAATCCGGCGCCCACGAAGCGGGCGATGACGAAGATCCAGGACAGGCAGACCAGCACCAGGTCGATCTTGCGCAGCGGCAGGCCGATGGCGATCAGCGCATAGAACAGCAGATCGAGCTGCGGAGCGGTATTCGGCAGATCGCCGGCGTCGTTGCGGCTCAGCAGGCCGCCGCGCCGGCCGGTCCAGAAGAACATGCCCAGCGTAATCGCCACCAGCACGAAGACCGGCAACAAAACCCATTGAATCGACATTGAAATTTCCTCAGCCCGGGGAATTCAGAGCCGCGCGGCACCCCGCTCGCGCTACAGACCCGCCCCTTGGAACATGACGATTAACCGGCCCAAGAGTTCCATATGAGTTCCATATCGGTTCCATGCAGGTTCCATTGAACCGGCTGGGCGGCCCTCGACACCCATTTGCAGGCGCTGCCCGGCGGCGTGCCAGCCTCAAGAGTTCTGCCCGTGAGCCCCGCCATGGCCTATCTCGATGCCCTCTTTGCGATGCTGACGCCCGGCGACCCGGACAGCTGGGCCGGCCTCACGATGTCGGCGTTGGCCGGCGCCGCCGCGGCGCTCGCGGTGGCCATCCTGCTGAATCTCTATTTCCGGGCCCGATATCGCTCGCTCCATGACGTGGTCCACCACGGCGTCGCGGCGCTGGCCGTGCTGGGCCTGCTGGCCTTCGCCGCCACCGACATGCGCCACACGGCACTGGGCTATCTCGGCATCAATCCGACCAGACCCGCCGTCGAATTCGAAATCCGCCTGCCCGACGCGGTCGCGGCGAAGATCATCGCGGAAGCCACGCAGATCGAATTGCATACCGACCGCAACCAGGCCCTCGCCGCCATCAGCGAAGGCCCGACTTTCACGAACAAGGGCGAGAGCATTCTCAGGGGTACGGTGCCACTGAAATTTCGCACCGCGCAGCGCGTGATGATCGTGAACGTGCCGGGCGAAGCACCGCTGATCTTCAAACTGCGTCTGGCCGCAAGCCCGAGCCACTCCACCGAATTCAGCCCGTGGCATCTGGTCGATCAAGTGAGCGCCTCAGCCCGTGCAGGCAAGACGGCCCGCGCCAACGACGGCTATGCGATCAGATATCGCGTGATCTAACCTTTCGGTCGCCCGAGCCATCTGACTGACATCCGAGATGGCTACACTCCCCGCCAGAGGAGTTCCCGCAATGTCCGAATTCCGCCTGATCCAGATCACCGATACGCATCTTAGCGCGGGCTTTCCGCAATTCGTCGCAAATTTTCAGCGCGTCTGCGCGTTCATCGACGCGGCAAAGCCTGACCTCGTCATCAATAGCGGCGACCTCGCCTTCGACGGCCCGGGCAATCCCGATGACCTCGCCTTCGCTAGGTCACTGCATGACGCCCTTCCCGTCGCCTGCCGCTATCTGCCGGGCAATCACGACATCGGCGACAACCCGACTCTGGTCGCCCCGCCGCCAGCCCAATTGATCTCCGAACAAAACCGGCAGGCATTCGTGTCGGTCTTTGGTCACGACCACTGGCGCTTCAACGCGGCTGGCTGGTGTTTCATCGGTCTGAACTCGTTGATCATGAATAGCGGGCTCGCCTGCGAAGAAGAGCAGTTCGACTGGCTCGCCTCGCAACTGTCGGGCCTGAACGGACGACCGCTGGCGCTGTTCATCCACAAGCCGCTATTTCTGAATACTCCGGACGATCCGGAACTGGCCGCAACGTCGATCCGCTACGTCCCGATGCCGGCGCGCCGGCGTCTCATCGATCTGCTTGACCCTGTCGATCTGCGGCTCGTCGCCTGTGGTCATGTGCACCAGCGGCGCGACTACATATGGCGCGGCGTCAGGCACATCTGGGCGCCCTCAAGTAGTTTCATCATTGGTCCGGAGGACAGGCAGGAGACGATCGGCGTCAAGGAAGTCGGGCTCGTCGAATACAGTTTCCAGCCCGGCGGCTTTGAAGTTCGCCACCGCCGCGCGCCGGGCCAGACCGACATCGATCTGTTCAGCGTCGTCACTGCGGACGGCGCACCCCGCCCGCAGTGACGACGGCCAATGCGTTTTCTCCACATACGCAAACCTCTCATTCGTCATGGCCGGGCTTGACCCGGCCATCCACGCCTTCGTGAGAAGCAAGACGTGGATCCCCGGGACAAGCCCGGGGATGACGGTGGAGTATGTAACCAATCAGGCGTTGTCGGCGCCGACACGCACGAGCTGCTTGCCGAAATTCGCGCCCTTCAGCAGCCCCATGAACGCCGTTGGCGCGTTATCGAGGCCTTCGGTGACGTGCTCCTTGTACTTCACCTTGCCCTCGCGCACCCATTGCGACATGTCACGCTGGAAGTCGCCATGCATCGACGCGAAATCGCGCACGATGAAGCCGCGGAAGTTGAGACGCTTGGTGAGAACATTGCGCATCATCGCGGCGGCCCATTTCGGCGCCTCCGACGTCGTATCGTTGTACTGCGCGATGAGCCCGCACACGGGAATGCGCGCGAAGAAGTTCAGCAGCGGAAATACTGCCTCGAACACCGCTCCGCCCACATTCTCGAAATACACATCGATGCCGCCCGGGCACGCGGCTTTCAGCTTCGCCGGAAAATCCGGATCGCGATGATCGAGGCATTCGTCGAAGCCGAGCTCCTCCTTCACATAACGGCACTTGTCCGCACCGCCAGCGATGCCGATGGCACGCGCGCCCTTGATCTTCGCGATCTGCCCGACCGCAGAGCCGACCGCACCGGAGGCTGCGGCAACGACCACGGTCTCGCCGGCCTGCGGATTTCCAATGGCAAGCAGGCCCGTATAGGCGGTCATGCCCGGCATGCCGAGAATGCCGACGGCAGTCGAGATCGGTGCCAGCTTCGGATCGAGCTTGCGCAGCCCCTTGCCGTCGGAGATCGCGTGGGTCTGCCAGCCTGCATGAGCCAGCACGATATCGCCCTTCGCGAAACCCGGATTGTTCGAAGCGATCACCTCGCACACGGTACCGCCTTCCATCACGCCATCCACCGGCACCGGCGCGGCATAGGATGGGCCATCATTCATGCGGCCGCGCATATAGGGATCGAGCGACAGCCAGATCGTGCGCAGCAGCACTTCGCCCTCACCCGGCGTCGGCACCGCATAATCCTCGAGGCGGAAATTCGATGGGCCGGGCTCACCGTGCGGGCGCGATGCGAGAACGACGCGTTTGGCTGCTGACATGGGACTTCTCCGTTTCTATTTCTTGATCGCAAAAAAATGCGGCGCGCGATGATCGCGCGCCGCATTCAAAACGTAAACCGGCAAATATCAGGCCGTGATCTTCGCCAGCACCTTGTCGAATGCTGCAGCTGCGCTGTCGAGATCCTTGAAGGACAGACCGCCGTCGGCCGACTGCTTCTGCGCCGCCGTTGCCGTCGGACGGATTTCAGCTACCGGCTTGCCGCCGTCGAGCATTGTCAGCGGCGCGATGACCTGAAATTCATGCGCCTCGATCGGCTGGTCCTTGAGCAGGAACACGCTGAGCGACGCGATATCGGTGCCGCGACGATAGGAGATGTAGCGATCGACTGCGACCGAGCCATCGCGCTGCATGCCGCCGAGCTTGGCATGGCCATCGGAGCCGAGCAGCTTGTGCGCCTTGAAGCCCTTCACGCCTTCGGACTTCGCCTTGGCGGTCGCTTCGGAGAGATCGTATTTCTCGGCCATCGCCTTGCCGACCGTGGCGAGCTCCGCCGACATGTCATGCTCGAACTGCTTGGCCTCGCTGCGCGGCTGGCCGATCCTGCGCGGCTTGTCGGCATTACGCTTGGCGAGCTCGGTGGTGCAAAGCTCGACCAGCGCCGTGACCTCGCGGCGTGTGGCGTTCTCACGCAGGTTTTTCAGTTGCGCGGTGTCGAGAGCCGCAATGCGTTCGTCCGTCCATTCAATGGCCATAGTATCCAACGTTCTTTTCTGCGGGTGTTACTTCGACGCGTGACGAGGTCATTGTCGAAAATGAGCATCACAACGCGACACGGAGCCAAGCTCCGCGGCCGGGTTCGTCCGGCCCTGGAAATCCATATCGGGACATCCATAGCCGACAGCGCACGTGACGCGCGAACAATAGCGCGTTTTCGCCGATCTGTGGGGCTCAATTTAGGCAGCGATGCCTATGCGGCACTGCGAAAGTGCCGCATATCACGCATATAGTTAAGCGCCGCCCGGATAGTTCGGGCTTTCGCGGGTAATCGTCACGTCATGCACGTGACTTTCGCGCAGTCCGGCACTGGTGATGCGGACGAATTCTGCCTTGTCGTGGAATTCGGTCAGCGTCTTGGCCCCGACATAGCCCATGGCGGCGCGCAGGCCGCCGGCGAGCTGATGCATCACATTGGCCACCGGGCCCTTATAGGGCACCTGCCCCTCGATGCCTTCCGGCACGAGTTTGAGCGTGTCCTTGATGTCCTGCTGGAAGTAGCGATCCGCCGAGCCGCGGGCCATGGCGCCGACCGAACCCATGCCGCGATAGGCCTTGTAGGAACGGCCCTGCCACAGGAACACTTCGCCAGGGGTCTCGTCGGTGCCCGCGAGCAGCGAGCCAACCATGGCGATGTCAGCGCCGGCAGCGAGCGCCTTGGCGAGATCGCCCGAGAATTTGATGCCGCCGTCGGCAATGATCGGAATGTTGTGTTTCTTCGCGGCTTCCACCGCATCCATGATCGCCGTGAGCTGCGGCACGCCGACGCCGGCGACGATGCGCGTGGTGCAGATCGAGCCCGGACCGATGCCGACCTTGATCGCATCAGCGCCCGCATCGATCAGCGCCTGCGCGCCTTCGGTGGTGGCGATGTTGCCGGCGATCACCTGCACGGAATTCGAAATCTTCTTGATGCGCGTCACGGCTTCCAACACGCGCATGGAATGACCATGCGCGGTGTCGACGACGACCACATCGACGCCGGCATCGATCAGACGTTCGGTGCGCTCGAAACCACCCTCGCCCACAGTGGTTGCGGCAGCTACACGCAGACGTCCCTGCGCGTCCTTGCTGGCAAGGGGATGCGCAACGGCCTTGTCCATGTCCTTCACGGTGATCAGGCCGACGCAGCGATACTGATCGTCGACCACCAGCAGCTTCTCGATGCGATGCTTGTGCAGCATGCGCTTGGCTTCATCCTGGCTGACGCCTTCCCGCACGGTCACGAGATTCTCGTGCGTCATCAGTTCGGAAATTTTCTGGTTAGGATTGCTGGCGAAGCGCACGTCACGATTGGTGAGAATGCCGACCAGCTTGCCGGGGACGTCCTTGCTCGCACCGGTGACGACGGGAATGCCGGAGAAGCCGTGCTCGCTCATCAGCGCCAGCGCTTCGGCCAGCTTGGCGTCGGGACCGATGGTGAGCGGATTTACCACCATGCCGGACTCGTACTTCTTGACCTGCCGGACCTGCGCGGCCTGGCCCTCCGGATCGAAGTTGCGGTGGATCACGCCGAGGCCGCCGGCCTGCGCCATGGCAATCGCCATGCGGGCCTCGGTGACGGTATCCATCGCCGAGGCGATGATCGGAATATTGAGCGGAATGGCACGGGTGGCGTGGGAGCGGATATCGGCGTCGGAAGGCAGGATGTCCGACAGGCCGGGCTTCAGCAGAACGTCATCGAACGTGTACGCTTCGCGGATCTTCTGAACGACTGCCATTGCCAACTCCATGCGGCGACCTCGGGATCGCGGTAGAAACCTCTGGATGCACCAATTCGACGGCGGCGCAGGACACCGTCGTCGAATCTGAACCCATAAGTAGGATTGGCGGTGGTCGATAGCATGCTGCTGCGCGAAATCAAAGCGTTTGGCTGCCATGCACAGGGATTTTGGGCGTTTTCGGCCTTCAGCCGGGCGGGCGCAGTCACGGATGATTTAGGAGGTATTCGGCCTCTCGCAATAGCCCACGCCCCGGCAGGATGTTAAAGCGCCCGCAGCTTGGGCACTCGTAAGAATCATCAATAATTTCATGAATAAAGAACGCCTGATCCCGCTCATCGTCGCCTCCGCTTTGTTCATGGAGAACATGGACTCCACGGTGATCGCGACCTCGCTGCCGGCCATCGCCGCCGATATCGGCACCAGTCCGCTGACGCTGAAGCTGGCGATCACCTCCTACCTGCTCTCGCTCGCGGTATTCATTCCGGCATCCGGCTGGACCGCCGACCGGTTCGGCGCACGCGCCGTGTTCTCGATCGCCATCGGCGTGTTCATGATCGGCTCGATCGGCTGCGCGCTGTCGCAATCGGTCACGCATTTCGTCATCGCCCGCATCATCCAGGGCCTCGGCGGCGCCATGATGACGCCGGTGGGACGCCTCGTGCTGCTGCGCTCCATCGACAAGAGCGCGCTCGTCAGTGCCATGGCGTGGATGACGGTGCCGGCGCTGATCGGCCCGGTGATCGGGCCGCCACTTGGCGGTTTCATCACCACCTACTTCTCGTGGCACTGGATCTTCCTGATCAATATCCCGATCGGCTGCCTCGGCATCTATCTGGCGCTGCGCTTCATCGATCCGATCCGCTCGGAGGATCCGGAGCGCTTCGATCTGCTGGGCCTGGTGCTGGCCGGCGTCGGCCTCGCCGGCATCGCCTTCGGCCTCTCGGTCGCCGGCCTCAATCTGCTGCCATGGCCGATCGTCGCCGCACTGGTCGGCATCGGCACGGTGTCCATGACCCTCTACGTGATCCACGCCCGGCGCACAGCGTCCCCGGTGCTGGACTTCTCGCTGATGCGGCTGGTGACTTTGCGCGCCGCAATCATCGGCGGCTTCCTGTTCCGGCTCGGCATCGGCGCATTGCCGTTCCTGCTGCCGCTATTGATGCAGGTCGGCTTCGGCCTGTCGCCGTTCCAGTCGGGCATGGTGACCTTCGGCTCGGCAGTGGGCGCCATGGGGATGAAGACATTGGCGGCGCGCATCATCCGCGCCTTCGGCTTCCGCAATGTGATGACCGTCAACGCCGTGGTGAGTTCGGTATTTCTCGCCGCCTGTGCTCTGTTCACGGTGACCACGCCGCTAATGCTGATCCTGATCATCCTGGTGGTCGGCGGCTTCTTCCGCTCGCTCGAATTCACCGCGATCAATACGGTTGCCTATGCCGAGGTCGAGACGGCACAGATGAGCCGCGCCACCACGCTGGTCAGCGTCAACCAGCAGCTGTCGATCTCCGCCGGCGTCGCGATCGGTGCATTCTCTGTGGAATCCACCATGCTGATGCGCGGCATGACCGAATTGTCGGCCGCCGATTTTGCACCGGCCTTCCTCGTGGTGTCCGTGATCTCGGCAGCCTCGGCCTGGTTCTTCTGGCAGATGCCGGACGACGCCGGCCACGAAATCTCCGGCCGCAAGGTGATCGATATCGCCAGCCGCAAGGGCGAGGTAAAAGCCGCCGTCAAGGCGGCCAGCGAAGGCACCGCAGATGCAAGGGATCAGAAGCTGGGGTGAGTTGTGACGCGCTCGCAATGGGCCATAGGTCTCGCCACGATCGTCCTCACGATCATCGCCGGCGTCATGTCGTTCGATTATGTGAACAGGCGATTTCCGCCGAAACCCGCGCCCGTTGAGCAGGTGACCACGCAGGACGCCAAAGAACAGACCGATCCGGCTGCCGTTAAGACACCGGAGGCCTGCGTCGAGCGCGATGGATCGTGGCGAAACTGGTCATGGCCGAACGTGCCGATGCTGTCGCCGAAATGCGAGAGCGCGAAGTAAATCATCCGACCGTAAGATGACAGATCGCGCAAAGCGCGCCCTGTCATAAACTCTCCGCGCCCATCACCTTAAGCTGTCATTTGCAATTCAGAACCAATCGGTCCATATATCACTAATGGAACATCATTCCCCTGTGCGGTTGCCGCGCGGCCGCCCCCGAGGCTTCGACACGGAAGCTGCCATCGAGCGCGCCATGAACGTGTTCTGGTCGCGCGGCTATTATGCCACGGCGCTTCCGGACCTTCTTCAGGCGACGAATCTCTCGCGTGGCAGTCTCTACGCCGCCTTCGGTGACAAGCGCGGACTCTTCCTGCGTGCGCTCGATCGCTACATTGCCGACGCCCTGCTACGGATGGACATCGAACTCGACCCGCGTGGAGCGCCAGTCGTTGGCCTACAGGCCTACCTTGCGGGTTACGTCGATCGGACGAGTGGCGCCAATGGTCGCCGCGGATGCCTGCTGGTCGCGACAGCCATGGAGTTGGGTGGCCGCGACCCGGAAGTCGATCGCCGCATCGGCAGCTTTTTCAAAGCTATGGAGGCCAAAGTAGCCAATGCGCTGTCGCGCGCGAAGGCCGCAGGCGAGTTGGCTCATGGTGTCGAGCCTGCAAGCGCGGCGCGACTGCTGGTCTGCTTCGTCGAGGGGCTGCGTGTCGTAGGTAAAACACGTCCGACACGAAGCACATCGCAAGCCACTGTTGACGCTCTTCTCGAACGCTTCAGCAGGTAACGCGTCAAGGCGCTGCTGGTTGAACGCACCTATATCTGGACCGAACAGTCTTGAATGGAAAGTGCCATGTCGCTCATCCAGATTGTCTGCGCGGTGATGGTGCCCTTGCTTTGGGGCTATCAGTTCGTGGTCATCAAGGTGGGCATTGTGGAATTTCCGCCGCTCTTCTTCCTTGGCCTGCGCTTTCTGGCTATGGCATTGCTGCTCGTTCCGTTCGTCAAAAAGCCTGCACGTCAGGAGCTCAGCCCTGTCGCCGCGATCTCGGTCTTTCTTGGTGGGCTGAACTTCGGCCTCTTCTATGTCGGCCTCGGGCTCGGCTCTGGAAGTATTTCGGCCGTCGCGTATCAACTCGCCACGCCCTTCACCATCCTGTTGGCTTGGCCGCTGCTCGCGGAGAGACCGTCTCTCGTAACGTCTAGTGGGGTGTTGCTGGCATTTCTCGGCGTGGTCGTGCTTGCAGCAGGGCCTGCTCTGTCTGCAAACGCCATTCCGATTCTGCTGGTGGTCGGGGCAGCACTCGCCTTCGCGGTCGCCAACGTCTTAACGAAGCGGCACGGACCCTTTGACCCCTTGATGTTGACGGGGTGGTCCTCTCTCTTCACGGTGCCACAGGTGATGCTGATGTCGTTTGTCCTTGAAGATGGACAATTGACGTCCCTCGTCACGGCGGATGAACGTGGTTGGCTCGCGCTCGCCTACACCGTTTTCATCGGAGGATTTGTTGGATTTGGCCTTTGGTTCTGGCTCATCGCTCGCTGCACCATGGGCCGCGTGGCGCCATTCGGTTTGCTTCTTCCGGTCTTTGCCCTGATTTCAAGCGTGCTGTTCCTTGACGAGCATATCACTCCAACATTGATTGTCGGGGCGCTGCTCGCCATCTCCGGTGTTGCGATCACACAAGTGAGATCGAGCACTTTACCAAATCGGACTTAGAGTCGCGTATGCGCTCACGACCTAGTTGTCGTGCTCACCGAGCCGGTGATCACCTGCCACGCCGCGAAAGCCCATCGCCAGCACGTAGCGCTCCGAGGAGTCCTTGCGGCTCGCGGCCGGCTTCACATGTTTCACCGTCGCGAAGTCGCGCTTCAGCTGGGTCATCAGCGTGGCGTCGGCGCCGCTCTGGAACACCTTGGCGACGAAGGTGCCGCCGGGCTTGAGCACGTCAGCGGCGAAGGCCGCAGCATCCTCGACGAGGCCGACGATGCGGAGCTGATCGGTCTTGCGGTGACCGGTGGTGTTTGCCGCCATGTCGGACATCACCACATCGGCGAGACCGCCCATCATCGCCTTCAATCTGTCGGGCGCATCATTGTCGAGAAAGTCCATCTGGGCGAAGGTCACGCCGACGATCTCCGGCATTTCCAGGAGATCGATGGCCACCACTTGCCCCTTGCCCTCGGCCGAGCCGACGCGCCGCGCCGCGATCTGGCTCCAGCCGCCAGGCGCAGCGCCGAGATCGACCACGGACAGGCCGGGCTTCAAGAAGCGGTACTTATCGTCGATCTCGATGATCTTGTAGGCCGCGCGTGAGCGCAGGCCGTCCTTCTTGGCCTGCTGCACATAGGGGTCATTGAGCTGGCGGTCGAGCCAGAGCTTCGACGACAGTTTCATTCTGCCGGCGCTCTTGACCTGGATCCGCAGGCGTCCGGTGGTGTCTTTGGCCATGGTCTCGTGCTTGCTTTCAGCTATTCGCGTTTCCCTTAGCACGGCATGGCGGGAAACCCGAATATTCGCTCTGAATCGGGAAAATCAGGCTCAGGAGGCGCGGATCGCGCCATCCTCGCGCATCATTTCCACCAGCATGCCCTCGCGCAGCCCCCGGTCGGCGACGCGCAGCCGTGGCAACGGGAACGCGTTGCGGATGGCGTCCAGAATGGCACAGCCACACAGCACCAGATCGGCACGGTCGGGGCCGATACACTGGTTGGCGGCGCGTTCCGCGTAGGTCATGTCGAGCAGCCTGGCGATGGTCTCGTCGAGCTCGGCATTGCTGAGCCAGATGCCGTCGATGCGCCGGCGGTCGTAGCGCGCCAGCCCCTGATAGACGCCGGCCAGCGTGGTCACGGTGCCCGAGGTACCCAGCATGTGCATGCCGTCGAGATCGCCGGCATGTTCGGCCGCGAACGGCGCCACGTGCCTGGCGACCTCCGCAATCATCTGCGTGTAGCTGTCCCGGGTCACGTGTTTGCCGCCGAATTTCTCGGCCAGCGTCACCACGCCGAGCGGGATCGACATCCACGCCTTGATCAGCGGTTTGCCCGAGGGATCATGGGGATCGCGTTCGATACGCACCAGTTCCGATGAGCCGCCGCCGATATCGAACAGGATGGCACCGCGGCCCTGCGGATCGATCAGCGGCGAGCAGCCGATCACCGCCAGGGCCGCTTCAGTCTCGCGATCGATGATCTCCAGCGTGATGCCGGTCTCGCGCGCCACCCGGTCGAGAAACGCGTCCGAATTCGAGGCCGCGCGGCAGGCTTCGGTTGCGATCAGCCGCAGCCGCTGGGCATCGCGGGCGCGGATCTTGTCACGGCAGATGCTGAGCGCCGAGATGGCCCGGGCAATCGCCGCGTCGCTGATGACACCGGAGGTCGAGACGCCCTCGCCCAGCCGGATGATCCGCGAAAACGAATCGACCACGCGAAAACTGTCGCCTGTGGGACAGGCGATCAGCAGCCGGCAATTATTGGTTCCCAGATCAAGCGCGGCATAGGTGTTGGCGCATGCGGCTTCGCGCCCGCCGTCGGCCAGTGCCGCAACCAATCCCTGCACACCCTCGCCCGGCCGAGCGTTGTCCACCTCATGGCCGCCGCGAAGCCGCGTGTCATCATCCATTCAATCTATCTTTCCGCGACCGTTCCGGCCGGCGTGGAAACCTTCTTGGAAATATCTTTCACGGAAAGTTTAGCAGGGCACAGGATCAGCGCAACCTTGGCACGCTCCCATGCCCAATCGTCCGTTGTCGTACAGCTAACGCTGCCTTATCTGGGGGGCTTACAGGGGCGCGAACCCGCGCCAAATCCTGGAATCATCCATTTGATGGATTCACCATGCAAGATTTTACCGGCTCGCCCGTCGATAACGCCATCGCCATGCAAAAATACGGGGTCGGCCAACCGGTCCGCCGCAAGGAAGACGACACCCTCGTCCGCGGCAAGGGCAAATATACCGACGATTTCAACCTGCCCGGTCAGCTCTATGCCTGGATCGTCCGCAGCCCCCACGCCCATGGCGTGATCCGCGGGATCGATACCGAGGCGGCCCGGGCGATGCCCGGCGTCCGCGGCGTCTGGACCGGACGTGATCTTGAAGCCGCCAATTATGGCCCCTTCACCTGCGGCCTGCCGCTCAAGAGCCAGGACGGCACCCCGCTGTTCCAGACCAATCGCCATGCTTTGATGACCGACAAGGTGCGCTATGTCGGCGACCCCGTCGCCTTCGTAGTGGCTGAAACAGTCGCGCAGGCCCGCGATGCCGCCGAAGCCGTCGTCCTCGACATCGACGCCCTGCCCGCCGTCACCGATTGCGAGGCCGCAACGAAGTCTGGCGCGCCTGTTCTCTACGACCACATCCCGAACAATGTCGCGCTTGACTATCACTATGGCGACACCGCCGCCGTCGAGGCCGCCTTTGCGTCGGCTGCGCATGTCACGAAGCTCGACATCGAGAACACGCGCGTCGCGGTGGTGTCGATGGAACCGCGCTGCGCGCTCGCGACTTACGAAAAATCCGGCGGCCGCTATGTGATCCAGGCGGCGACCCAGGGCGTCGCCGGCAACCGCAACACACTCGCCAAGCAACTCAACGTCGCGCCCGACAAGGTCCGCATCCTCACCGGCAATGTCGGCGGATCGTTCGGCATGAAGAACATCAGCTACCCCGAATATATCTGCCTGCTGCATGCGGCGAAGGAACTGGGCAAGCCGGTGAAGTGGCTCGACGAGCGCTCCTCCAGCTTCCTGTCCGACAGCCATGGCCGCGCCCAGGACATTCACGCCGAACTCGCCCTCGACAAGGACGGCAAGTTTCTCGCCGTGCGCCTGAAGGGTTATGGCAATCTCGGCGCCTATATCACCGGCGTATCGCCGAGCCCGTTGTCGCTCAACACCGGCAAGAACCTCGCCAGCGTCTACAAGACGCCGCTGCTGTCGGTCGACATCAAATGCGTGCTCACCAACACCACGCTGATGGGCGCCTATCGCGGCGCCGGGCGCCCCGAGGCCAACTACTTCATGGAGCGCCTGATCGATCGCGCCGCCGACGAGATGGGCATCGACCGCTTCACACTGCGCAAGCGCAACTTCATCAAGCCGTCGCAACTACCCTTCGCGGCCGCCTCAGGGGTCACCTATGACAGCGGCGATTTCCAGGGCGTGTTCGACAAGGCGCTGGCAATTTCCGATCACGCCGGCTTCGCCAAGCGCAAGAAAGATAGCCGCAAGAACGGCAAGCTCCGCGGCATTGCCGTCGGCTCCTATCTCGAAGTCACCGCTCCCCCCTCAGGCGAACTCGGCAAACTGACCTTCGGCGAAGACGGCACCGTGACGCTGACCACCGGCACGCTGGATTACGGCCAGGGTCACGCCACGCCCTTCGCACAGGTCTTGTCGGCACAGCTCGGCGTGCCGTTCGAGGCCATCCGGCTCGAGCAGAACGACAGCGACCTCGTGCGCATGGGCAATGGCACTGGCGGCTCGCGTTCGATCACCGCATCGGGCCAGGCCATTGTCGAGGCCTCCGATCTCGTCATCGCCAAGGGCAAGGCTGCCGCGGCGCATCTGATGGAAGCCTCCGAAGCCGACATCGAATTCAAGGCCGGCCGTTTCACCATCGCCGGCACTGACCGCTCCATCGACATCATGGAACTGTCGCAGCGTGTGCGCGAGGGCAAGATGCCGGACGGCGTACCCTCCTCGCTCGATGTCGACCACACCTCATCGGACGTGCCCTCGACATTCCCGAACGGCTGTCATGTCGCCGAAGTCGAGATCGATCCCGACACCGGCGTGCTGACCATCGTCAATTACGCGGCGGTCAACGACTTCGGCACCATCGTCAATCCGATGATCGTGGCGGGCCAGTTGCATGGCGGCGTCGCGCAAGGCATCGGCCAGGCGCTGATGGAGAAAGTCAGCTACGACGCGTCGGGCCAGCCGATCACGGGCTCCTTCATGGATTATGCGATGCCCCGCGCCGGCGACATTCCGCTGATGCTGGTCGGCGATCATCCCTCGCCTGCAACCACCAACCCGCTGGGCACCAAGGGCTGCGGCGAAGCCGGTTGCGCGGGCTCGCTCTGCACCATCGTCAATGCGGTGGTCGATGCGCTCAGTGACTATGGCGTGACGCATATCGACATGCCGCTGACCTCGGAGCGCATCTGGCGCGCCATCCAGGACGGCAAGCAGAGCAAGGCGGCGTAAGGTCGACTATCTGAACAAGAAGCCCCGCGATCACATCGCGGGGCTTCTGTGTCGTCTACGCTAACGCGTCGTGGCCGGCAGGCCCCCTAGCTCTTCGTCCCGTATTTCCGCGCGAAATCACGCCCGGATCGCGCAATGCAGATCGCGGCCTGACTCTGATACATCGAGCCCTCGTTCTTCTCTGCGATCTTATCGCATTTCGCACGCGCCTTTTCATAGGCGGCCTTGGTCGCGGGGAGCGCCTTGGGGAGAAAGCGCGGTTCACATTTCGACAGCACGATGCTGGAGAATGCATTATCACCGGACGAACCAAGCTGGCAGAGTTCGAGAATCCGGTATGCGCCTTCGCAGCTGAACTCGGTCTTCATCGCGGCGATGATCGCCTGGTGGAGACCGCCGGCTTTCGAGATCGCAGCCTCGGAGACCGGGCATTGCTCGGCGGCCGAGGCCGGTGCGCTGCAGGCCACAAACAGTCCGATGGCTACGAGACTATGACGAAAACGAACCCGACCATGGGGCAACGGCTGCATGTAGTCCTACCTGATCAAACGTAGAAAGAAAAATCCCGCGGCTTGCGCCGCGGGATTTTCGCATTCGGCATCGCGGCCGTCTAGTGCGCCAGGATCGCCAGCAACAACAACGCCACGATGTTGGTGATCTTGATCATCGGGTTCACCGCAGGGCCCGCCGTGTCCTTGTAGGGATCGCCGACGGTGTCGCCGGTCACCGCGGCCTTATGAGCGTCGGAGCCCTTGCCGCCGAAATGGCCGTCCTCGATATACTTTTTGGCATTGTCCCAGGCACCGCCGCCCGAGGTCATCGAGATGGCCACAAAGAGACCGGTGACGATCACGCCGAGCAGCATCGCGCCGACCGCCGAGAATGCCGCCGACTTGCCGACTGCGCCGCCGCCGGCAATGGCGTAGATGATGAAGTACACCACGATCGGCGACAGCACCGGAAGCAGCGACGGGATGATCATTTCCTTGATCGCCGCCTTGGTCAGCAGATCCACCGCGCGGCCGTAATCCGGCTTGTCGGTGCCCTGCATGATGCCCGGCTTCTCGCGGAACTGACGACGCACTTCCTCGACGATGGCGCTGGCCGCGCGGCCCACGGCCGTCATGCCCATCGCACCGAACAGGTAAGGCAGCAGACCGCCAAACAGCAGGCCGACCACCACATAGGGATTGGTCAGCGAGAAGTCCGGCAGCACGTCCTTGAAGTACGGATACTTCGCGGCATTGGCGATGAAGAATTTGAGGTCTTCATTGTAAGCCGCGAATAGCACCAGTGCGCCGAGGCCAGCCGAACCGATGGCATAGCCCTTGGTCACCGCCTTGGTGGTGTTGCCCACCGCGTCGAGCGCGTCGGTGGCCTTGCGGACCTCCTTCGGCAGACCGGCCATTTCGGCAATGCCGCCGGCATTGTCGGTGACCGGGCCGAAGGCATCGAGCGCCACGATCATGCCGGCCAGCGCCAGCATCGTCGTGGTGGCAATCGCGATACCGAACAGGCCCGCGAGGCTGTAGGTGACGAGAATGCCGGCGATGATGACGATTGCCGGACCCGCTGTCGACTCCATCGAGATCGCAAGGCCCTGGATCACATTGGTGCCGTGGCCGGTGACCGACGACTGCGCGATGGACTTCACCGGCCGATAGTCGGTGCCGGTGTAGTATTCGGTGATCACGATGATCAACGCCGTGACGACGAGGCCGGCGACGCCGCATTCGAACAGCGCCAGACCCGTATACTTCACGCCTGCCAGCGGACCGAAACCGATCAGCCAGTAGATCACGGCGGCAACGCCGAACAGTGATAACACACCGGTGGCGATCAAGCCCTTGTACAGCGCACCCATGATCGACTGGCTGGCACCGAGCTTGACGAAGAACGTGCCGGCAATCGAGGTCAGGATGCAGATGCCGCCAATGGCGAGCGGCAACGTCATCATGTTGACCAGCAATGGCGAACTCGCGAAGAAGATCGCGGCCAGAACCATGGTGGCGACCGCGGTCACCGCATAGGTCTCGAACAAGTCGGCGGCCATGCCGGCGCAGTCGCCGACATTGTCGCCGACGTTGTCGGCGATCGTTGCCGGGTTGCGTGGATCGTCTTCGGGAATGCCGGCTTCAACCTTGCCGACGAGATCGCCGCCGACGTCAGCGCCCTTGGTGAAGATGCCGCCGCCGAGACGCGCGAAGATCGAGATCAGCGACGCGCCGAAGCCGAGCGCCACCAGCGCGTCGATCACGGTGCGGCTGTTGGCAGCGAGGCCCAGGGCGTGCGTGAGATAAGCGAAGTAGATGGTGACACCGAGCAGCGCCAGACCCGCCACCAGCATGCCGGTGATGGCACCAGCCTTGAAGGCGAGTTCGAGGCCGCCGGCCAGCGAGATCGTCGCCGCCTGCGCAGTGCGGACATTGGCGCGCACCGAGACGTTCATGCCGATGAAGCCGGCTGCGCCCGACAGCACGGCACCGATCAAGAAGCCGAAGGCCACGAGCATGCCGAGGAAGTAAGCCAGCAGCGCGAAGATCACGACGCCGACGATGCCGATGGTGAGATATTGTCGCTTCAGATAGGCCTGTGCGCCCTCCCGCACAGCCTCTGCTATTTCCTGCATCCGTGCGTTACCCGCATCGGCCTTCAACACAGAACTCGTCGCCCAGATCGCGTAAACGATCGACAGTGCCCCGCAGAGCACGATCACCCACAATGCTGTCATGGAATCTGCCTCAGTCCTTCCTGCCCGGCGCCTTGTTAGTTGGCGCATAAAAAGGAGGCCTGCCCAGCACGTGAGGACGGCCTCTCGTTTGATGAGCATGGCAAAATCGGTATCGCCGTGCAACGCTGCCAATGGGCTAATGCAGGATTTTTGGAGGGGCTCTTAACCTCTCCCCGCATCTTGCGCGGGGAGAGGTCGAAAGCCGCGCAAAGCGCGGGTTTCGGGTGAGGGCATGGCAGCGGCCCCTCACCATCCAGATCCAACGGATCGCGAACTGAGACGACGTGCCGGATGTACGCATCCTTCCCCGCCCCTCACCCGCCGCGAAGACGCGGCGACCTCTCCCCGCGCAAGATGCGGGGAGATGTTAGGTCCGCGCTTGCCGGAACAGTGAGGCTAGTCAGAAGTGGCTGTAGGACAGGCGCTTCAACACGATGTCCCTGCCCGCCGGATCGACGAAGCGCGGCGATGACGCACCTGCAACAATCGTCCCGATGACCGCGACCCGCACGCCCGCCTGGTGCGCGGCCTGCACGAAACCGGTCGTGCGATTCTCAGGTATGGTGCAGAGGACTTCGTAGTCGTCGCCGCCGGCAACGACCGTTTCGAGACCGATCACACCGCGGTCCAGCAGTGCTGCCGCCGGATCCGACAGCGGAATAGCCGATGCATCGATGACGGCAGAGACGCCCGACACCGCACAGAGCTTGGCGAGATCGCCGGCCAATCCGTCGGAGACATCCATCGACGCCGTCGCGAAATCGCGCACCGCCGATGCCAGCGCATTGCGTGGCAGCGGCACGCGATAGCGTGCCACGAGCGCGTCATGCGCGTCACTGTCACCGGCCAGCGCCGTCGCGACCGCGCCGCCTTTCAGCGCCGCAAGGCCAAGCGCGGCATCGCCGATCGTGCCACTCACGACCACGCGGTCCCCCACCGCCGCGCCGTGGCGGCGGACCATCTTGCCCACCGGAACGCGTCCGAAGGCGGTGACTGAGACCATCAGCGGCCCCGGCGTCGAGACCGTATCGCCGCCGAGCAATACGCAGCCGAATGTTGCGATGTCTTCGCCGAGACCCCGCGCGAACTCCGCCAGCCACGCCTCATCATGTGTCCGCAGCGCCAGCGTCAGCACAAAGCCGACCGGCAGCGCGCCCTTGGCGGCGAGGTCTGACAGGTTCACCCGCAGCGCCTTGCGCGCGATGGTGTCCGGGGGATCATCGGGAAGAAAGTGCACGCCTTCGACGATGGCATCGGTGTTGACGACGATATCCTCGCCGTCAGCCTTGAGCACCGCGGCGTCGTCGGTCAGCCCGAACGCGCCGGGATCAGTCGCAAGCGGCTTGAAGTAGCGCGCGATCAGGGTGTCTTCGCCGGATGCGTTGGACCCGGCTGACATGATCAGTGTCCCGCGCGCGAAAACTCTTCCGCGCGAAATTGCCGGGCAATCTGGTCGAGCACCGCATTCACCATGCCGGTCTCGTCGCCTTCGACGAAGGCATGCGCGACGTCGACATATTCTGACACCACGACGCGGCCGGGAATGTCCTTGCGGTGTTCCAGCTCATAGGCGCCGGCGCGCATCACCGCGCGCAGGATCGCCTCGATCCGCTGCAGCGGCCAGCCCCTGGAGAGCGCGTCGTCGATCAGCGGATCGAGCTTGTTCTGGTCGCGCACCACGCCGGACACGATGTCGCGGAAGAACGCCTCCTCGGCCGGGAGATACTGGTCGCCCTCGATCTCGCTGCCGAGCCAGAAGCTCTCGAACTCGGCGAAGACGTCGTTGATGCCCGCGCCGCCGACATCCATCTGATATAGCGCCTGCACGGCGGCGAGACGCGCGGCGCCGCGCCGGTTAGCCTTGCGATCACCCTTGGGGACCGGCTTCTTGAGGTCGGCTTTCTTGTCGGACGATTTCTTGTCAGCCGTTTTCTTCTCAGACATCGGCTCAAGCCTTCGCCAGACGGCGCTTGATGCGCAGCACGGACAGTGCCGCACGGGCCGCATCGCCGCCCTTGTTCAATTCGCCGGCGCGCGCGCGCGCCCAGGCCTGCTCGTCGGTATCCACCGTGATGATCCCGTTGCCGAGGGGCAGCCGCAGATCGACGGACAGATCCATCAGCCCGCGCGACGACTCCATCGAGACGATCTCAAAATGGAACGTCTCGCCACGTACCACGCAGCCGAGCGCGATTGCCGCTTCATAAGGCTTGCCGCTTTTCGCGGCAGCATCGACCGCAATCGCGATGGTCGAAGGAATTTCCAGCGCGCCGGGCACCGTCAACACGTCATGGGTGACGCCGGCTGCCTTCAGCTCGACGATCGCGCCTTCCAGCAGCGCATCCTGAATGTCGTCATAGAACCGCGCCTCGACGATCAGGACGCGCGCGCCGGTGATGTCGGTCTGGTCCTGCAAATGAGCGCGTCGCGCGTCTGCCATATCTCAACCTGTTAAAAACGTTGAACATCTCCAAGAATGAAGATTGTCAACAACGCGTGTTTGTAGTCGTCGCGGGCAGTGAAGCCAAGGGCAATACTTGGCAATTTAGCGCCGTCATGCCCGGCGCATGCCGGGTATCCACGTCTTGGCCGAGCACGAAGACGTGGATAGCCGGGACAAGCCCGGCCATGACGGCCGAGAGGTCGGAGCCTTAAACCGGCATTTCGCTCAGCCGCGCCGCATAGCGGGCCATCAGGTCGACCTCGATATTGACCTCGGCGCCTGCTTCCCACGCCTTGCCCAGCGTGGTGACGCTCAGCGTGTGCGGAATGATCAGCACCGCGAACTGCACGTCATCGACGGTATTCACCGTCAGCGACACGCCATCCAGCGTGATGGAGCCCTTGGTGGCGATGAAACGCGCCAGTTCGCGCGTGGTGCGGAAGGTAATCCGCGCCATGTCCGGCAGGTTCTCGCGCGATACGATGGTGGCGATGCCGTCAGCATGGCCGGCGACGATATGGCCGCCAAGCTCGTCGCCGATCTTCAGCGCGCGTTCGAGATTGAGGCGGGTGCCCAGCTTCCAGTGCTTCGCCGTGGTCATGCCCAGCGTCTCGGCGGCAGCGTCAACGTCGAACCAGGTTTTGCCATTCGCCACGCCGGAGCCAACCACTGTGAGGCAGACGCCATTGCAGGCAATCGAGGCGCCATCGGCGATGGTGGTCTGGTCGTAGTCACAGAGAATGCGCAGCCGGTGCAGCTGGCCCTGCGCCACTTGCGTAAGGCTCTCGATCTCGCCGATGTCGGTGACAATGCCGGTGAACATTAGCTTCTTTCGTAGATGGTCAGAGTGTCGTTCTCGATCGTCTCGCTAGCACGCTGCACGAAATCCGGCGACCCGGTGATCGCCGATAGCGGCAATGCATCCAGCGCGGCGATGCCACCCTCGCCGATCTCCTTCGGCCCGCGAAACAGCCAGACCTCGTCGACCAGTCCCGCCGCCACGAAAGACGCCGCAACTTTCGATCCGCCTTCCACCAGCAGCTTCGTAATGCCCTTCTCCGACAAGCTATGCAGCACGGCGAGCAAATCCAGCCCCGGCGGCGGCGAGGTCGTAGTCGGCACGCGCAGCACCTGCGTGCCGGCAGCGCCCAGCGCCATCGCGGCGGGCGCTTCCGACAGGCTGGAGGTCATCACCCAGATTGGCGTCGTACGCGCCGAATGCACGAGCTTGCTGTTACCGGAAATGCGCAGCGCGCGGTCGAGCACCACGCGCACCGGCGAGCGCTTCATCATGCCCGGCAAGCGACAGGTCAGTTCGGGATCGTCGGCCAGCACAGTGCCCATGCCGACCAGCACGGCGTCGCATTGCGCCCGCAAGAGATGCACGCGCGACCGCACCATCTCGCCGGTGACGGCGACCGGCTTGTGACCGGCTGCCGCGATCTTGTCGTCCGGCGACACCGCGAGCTTCAGCACGACATGCGGGCGCTTGTCGCGCACGCGGCGGAAATGCCCGGCGTGATCGCGTGCGGCCTGTTCGGCACAGAGCCCGACATCGACCCTGATGCCAGCGGCACGCAGCCGTGCATGGCCTTGGCCCGCCACGTCCGGATTGGGATCTTCAATTGCCGCAACGACGCGCGCGATGCCCGCGGCGACGATCGCATCGGCACAAGGGGGTGATTTGCCGAAATGCGAGCATGGCTCCAGCGTCACATAGAGCGTGGCACCGCGTGCGGCCTCGCCGGCCTGCGCAAGTGCGACAGGCTCGGCATGGGGACGGCCGCCGGGCTGCGTCCAGCCGCGGCCAATAATAACACCGTCCTTTACGATGACCGCACCGACCGCGGGATTGGGCCATGTCCGGCCCTGCCCGCGACGGCCAAGCGTCAGCGCCAGCTGCATGAAGCGCAGGTCGGTTGCTTTCGCCTCTTGGGATTTTTGCGCGTATTGATCTTCCAGGATCCGGAAGATCATTTTCGGACCACCACCGGCCGGCCGTCGTCGTCAGCATGCAATTCGCCGAGCACGGCCTCGAAGTCCTTGGCCTCGCGAAAATTGCGATAGACCGAGGCGAAGCGCACATAGGCGACGTCATCGAGCCCGCGCAGATGCTCCATCACGATCTCGCCGATGGTCTCCGACGAAATCTCCGCCTCGCCGCCGCTTTCCAGCTCGCGCACGATGGCCGAGACCATGGTCTCGACGCGCTCCGGATCGACCGGGCGCTTGCGCAGGCTGATCGACAGCGAGCGCACCAGCTTGTCGCGGTCGAACGGCACGCGGCGGCCGTTGCGCTTGATCACCGTGAGTTCGCGCAGTTGCACGCGCTCGAAGGTGGTGAAGCGGAAGTTGCAGGTGACGCAGACGCGCCGCCTGCGGATCACGGCGGAATCTTCCGCGGGACGCGAGTCCTTCACCTGCGTATCGAGGCTATTGCAGTTCGGACAGCGCATTCCAAAGAACCTTCCAAAGAGCCATTCCTGCGCGACCTTCTGACCGCGCAGGTCTCCGCCTCGTAGCAGGCCTTACTGATAGATCGGGAAACGATCCGTCAGCGCCTTGACCTTCTCCTTCACGGCCGCTTCGACGAGCGGCGCACTGCCGTCGCCGGACTGCGCCACCGCGCTCAGCACTTCGGCGATCATCTCGCCGGTTGCCTTGAATTCGGCAATGCCGAAACCGCGCGTCGTCGCGGCGGGGGTGCCGAGACGGATGCCCGAGGTGATCCACGGCTTTTCCGGATCGAACGGCACGCCGTTCTTGTTGCAGGTGATGCCGGCGCGGACCAGCGCCTTCTCCGAGACGTTGCCCTTCAGGCCCTTCGGCCTGAGGTCGACGAGCATCAGATGGTTATCGGTGCCGCCCGAGACAATGTCGTAGCCCTGTGCGCGCAGCGTCTCAGCCAGCGCCTTGGCATTCTCGACAACGTTCTTGGCATAGACCTTGAAGTCCGGCTGCAGCGCTTCCTTGAAGGCCACGGCTTTCGCCGCGATGACATGCATCAGCGGCCCGCCCTGCAGACCCGGGAAGATCGCCGAGTTCAGCTTCTTGTGCAGCGCCTCGTCATTGGTGAGGATCAGGCCGCCGCGCGGGCCGCGCAGCGACTTGTGCGTGGTCGTCGTGGTGACATGGGCATGCGGCACCGGCGAGGCATGGACGCCGCCGGCAACGAGGCCAGCAAAGTGGGCCATGTCGACCAGAAGATAGGCGCCGACGCTGTCGGCGATCTCGCGGAAGCGCTTGAAGTCCCACGAGCGCGAATAGGCCGAGCCGCCGGCGATGATCAGCTTCGGCTTCACCTCCTCGGCCTGCTTGGCGATCGCATCCATGTCGAGGATCTGGTCGTCCTTGCGCACGGTGTAGTGCACCGGCTTGAACCACTTGCCGGACATGTTGACGGGCGAGCCGTGGGTGAGATGGCCGCCGGCTGCGAGGTCGAGACCCATGAAGGTATCGCCCGGCTGCAGCAGCGCCAGGAACACCGCCTGGTTCATCTGGCTGCCGGAGTTTGGCTGCACATTGGCGAACTGGGCGCCAAACAGCTTCTTGGCGCGTTCGATGGCGAGGTTCTCAGCGATATCGACGAATTCGCAGCCGCCATAATAGCGCGCGCCCGGATAACCCTCGGCATATTTGTTGGTCATCACCGAGCCCTGCGCCTCCATCACGGCGCGGCTGACGATGTTTTCCGACGCGATCAGCTCGATCTCGTGACGCTGGCGACCGAGTTCACCCTTGATCGCCTCGGCAATCTCGGGATCGGCCTGAGCAAGCGTGGCGGAGAAGAACGAGTCGGGCGCGGAGCCGGTTTTGGCCGAAGTGGTCATAGGGCAATATCTCCACCGCCGCGGCCTTCTTTCGGCGTGCGGACGGTCACGAGTGGCGATCAGGAAACGGTGCCCCGAATACCATATCTGGCTGGCGGGGCCAAGGTTTTGCGCCTCAGGGCGCGATATTTAGGCAGCGGGGTAAATGCGGCGATTGCACAAGCTGATCGGTACTCTCACTGTCATTCCGGGGCGAGATCTCGGCGAAGCTGAGAGCTCGAGCCCGGAATCCCGACATGTTCAGCGCAAAACAGCTCGGGATTCCGGGCTCGGGTTCGCCGCCGTCGGCGCCGCTCCCGCCCCGGAATGACGAGTGTGGGGCCAGCGTCGTCCAAGACCCCAATCGCCCTATTTCGCCAGCCGGTATACCCCGCCCTTCTCCACGCTGCGCTGGAACGCCGGACGGGCATGCATCCGGCCGATCCAGGCGGCCAGATCGGGATAGGCCTTGAGCCGGTCGAAGCTGCCGGCGACCTCGGCGACGAAACTCATCTGGATATCCGCGCCGGTCAGGCTGTCGCCAACGAAGAACGCACGGCCCTGCAGCGCCTGGTCGGCATGACCGAGATGCCGGGCCATCTCGCTGTCGATCCGCGGCTGCAGCGGCGCGCCGGCCTCCTTCAGGCGGGACACGTAGAGATTGAGCATCAGCGGCAACATCGCCGAGCCCTCGGCATAATGCAGCCATTCGAGATAGGCCTCATGCTCCGGAGTGCCCTCCGCCGGCCGCATCGCGCCCTTGCCGTAGCGGCGGATGACGTAGTCGACGACCGCCGCGGATTCCGCGATGGTCACATCGCCGTCGACGATGACAGGCGACTTGCCGAGCGGATGCACCGCCTCGAGCTCCGGCGGCGCCAGCCGCGTCTGCGCATCGCGCCGATAGGTCTTCAGATCGTAGGGCGCACCGAGCTCTTCCAGCAGCCAGATGATCCGCTGCGAGCGGGAGTCGTTGAGATGATGAAGCGTGAGCATGGGCGTGTCCTTGTGTTGTCCCCGGCCCGATCTGTAGACCGTCGGCGTGAGAGAAGTCTTCGAGGATTATCGCGCGGAAACAGCGAACAAGAAAATCTTCGCGAGCTTTTCCATGCTAGTTTGCCGGTAAGGCGACTGTCTGTCGTTGTGGAGAGGTTCGGCTCTCCTTCCCCTCTGCACCAAGCCAAGCCGCCAACCTGAGGCCTATCGCAGGAGGTTGAGATGGACGATGTACGGGCCGCCCTGGAGCGTCATTGGACTGCATCGGACGCGAACGATTTCGATATCGAACATGACATCTACCATGAGGATGCGATGCTTTATTATCCCCAATCGGGGGAACGCATCCGCGGTCGGCACAACATTCAGATGAGCCGACTTGTCCAGCCAAATGAGAAACGTTTTACGGTTCGGCGGATTATCGGCAGCGGCGAATTATGGGTCACCGAATTCATCCTGACCTATGACGGTATACCATCCTACGCGGTGAGCATCATGGAGTTCCGCGACGGACGGGTGGCCAACGAAACGCAGTATTTCGCCGATCGGTTTGAACCTGCAGTCTCGCGCGCGCATCTTGTCGAGCGATAGTTCGAGTAGCAGAACCGCGACGACAGTGCTTCGATGAGCACACATACGATGAGCGCATCGCATCCCGCTCGTCATTCCCCACCAACTGGTGTGCCCGAGGGCAGTCCGGACTGCGAAGCGGTCGGCATGAGCCGGCATCCCGATGTGTTCAGCCACCATCGTCATTCCGGGGCGTGCGTCGCCGGCGAAGCCGGCAGAGCGCGAACCCGGAATCCCGACGTGTTTGGCACGATCAGAAACTCCCATGCTGGGATTCCGGGTTCGCGCGCGCAAAGATGCACGCACGCCCCGGAATGACAGTGTGAGGCGGCAAGACAGCGCCTAAACATTTTTTCCTATCTTCCGTTGACAACATCCCTTTAAGGTTTATATTCCCTTCCGTCCGACCCCGATGAGAGGGGCGAGCGCGATCGTCACGTTCGGGGGGTGGGATGCGGTGGACGCCGGAGATGCGGCGTTACGCGGTTCATGGGTGACGTCTGTCTTCGGGCAGGACGGATCTGCGCCAGCACTGCCACTGGCAAGGAGACGGCCGACCTTCGGATGGAAAGAATCCTGGACAGTGTGACGGACGACCAAGTCAAAACGCGTTCGGCCTATTCGCTTGAGGCTCCCTTCCCATCGCCTTGGGACTTTAATTCGGTGATCGGATCGTTCGCTGAGGCAAAGTGCAAGCAACCGAAAAAACACCGTATGCGGAACGCCAGGCAATCGCTCGGCGCCTCCGAAAGTCCTGATGCATTACCCCTTGCGGAAGACCGCATCGCATCAGGCCCAAGGGTGCAACGGGCACCCGGCGTTCCGCACGCCCTCTCACAAGGGGGCGGGAATGCAAGAGACGACGGCGCCCCCGCGCCGCAAACAATGGGGGTGATGACGCATGTCTGAAAAACAGTGGCTGTTTGACAGTTGAATCTGACGAGGCCCTGGATAGGGCGCCAGCGCGCAAACGCTGTGCTATTGCGCCCTACTCCCTTAGAGCCCGGTAAATCCAGCCTTCACCGGATCGTTGCTGCCATCGAGCTCACGCAAATAGGTCAAGCCAAACACCGTCAGCCGATGCGGATCCTTCTCGCCGCCGTCGAACAGCGACTGCACATAGTCGGTCACCTTGGTGCGGGCTTCGTCCGATGCCGCCTGGGTGCGGCTCATCATCAGGTCATAGGTGTGCATAATGCGGTCGATGGCAATCTGCATGTCGTCATTTTCCCCGTTGGACATCAGAAAACCGGCTACGCGGCTTCAGCCCGTGCAGCCTGGAATTGCGCGATCGCTCTGTTCGCAAGGCGAAGCTTGTTGTCTTCGCCGCGATGAAACATCCGAACGATGATTTCGAGTAGCCGATCGTTGGTGAGATAAGTATCGGGGATCGCGCCGGACTTGCGCAGGTAGTTCGCAGCGATGGCATAGGCGTCGCCCACCGCCTCGACATTCATCACTTTCAGACCGCGTTCGACCAGCATGACTTGATCCCTTCTGACGAAGCGATAAGCCGCGAGAATGGAACCGGTTCCATCGACACGGAAGAAAGTTGTAAGACTGCTACTGAGCGATCTAGGCGAATCGAGAGCTTAGCCAAGCAATAGTCACGCAAGACGATTGCCGGGCAGATCGAATTTTAGACCTTCTGGCATATTCACGCCGACCAATTTAAACGGTTCGGGTGTGACCCACGACCTTTCCAACATGGCGCGAACTTTAAAAGCCAAGCTTATCGTCTGCTTTATTTCGTCGTCAGAAAAGGCTCGGCTGTTGTTTTCGTAAAGGCCGTATTCTCTCAAGTCTTTAAGGATATTAGACCGCACAAAGTGCAGCAATAAATGAGCCGCCGCTATATCGGGACAGGACCTCTGATCCTTTTGCTCTTCATCGCTCAGGCTATGAGGTTGCGTACGCGCAATCCAAGATGCGATGTCTTCCGTGCTATTGCTCGGGAATTCATCCGCGTAGCGCTTTGCCATCGTTCGGACGAAGAATGCGCCGAATGCGTAGTTCATTATATGGCCAGCAAGGGCATCCTGACGCTTTGCATGTGCATTCGTCCTGCCGCCAAAGATGCCCATATGCACCTCTGCATCGGGATACGAGACTTTTGTCAGAACTTCGACAAATTCGCCCATTTGCTCAAGCGCAACTACTATCAATGTGGCAGCGGAACGCGCCCTATCCTGCGCGTGCAAATAGGCGGCATCGGAGACGAGCCGTTCGGCGTTAGCGAGATAATCCTTTGGTGTCGCCACTGCTCTCTCAGAGAGTTTGCTCCAACTTGCCTACAGCAAGCTTACGTGTTGGGCAGCACGATTGCAATTTCTGAGACTTAAAATTCAAGTTGGTCGGCGGCAATTCCACTCCTGCTTGGCACGAGTGATGAATCGCTCACGCCGCCTTCACGCTTTCCCTTGGTTTATTTGACAGCCACGAACACACGGCGGCTGGAATTGCGCCGATCAGACCGAGTGCCACGAGTTGCTTGCTGGAGCCGAGAAGCAAGGCCATCGCCAACACCGACAGCCCGTAGGCAAGAAGTGTCGTCGTCATGACCGCAGGCATGGACGTCCTGGCAATCAGCCAGTCGAGCAAAGCGACCAGGAGCCCCGGCACAATAAAGACGAGATACGTGAACACCGGCCCTGTACCGCTATCCACCGCTGCGCCCGTCAGGACGTACGTCACTGCGTAGAACGCGACAGTCGCAACGGCAGGAAAGAGGAGCAGAAAGATCAACAAGCGCTTCATGAAATCATCTCCAATATCTCTGTATCTGTCTTGGAGGTGTTTTCGTTCAGCAAGCGTGGGATGCGCGTAACGCCAAAGAAAAAGGCGCCCTGCGAGGGCGCCTTGATCAATTTCAGTGTCGCATGCGTCTTGCGCGCATTTCGATGTGCTTTCGGAGGGCAATCCGTCGGCAGTGGTTCGGCAACTTGGAGGTCGAAAGTCTCAGAGGCGATACAGGATCTGGTCGGTCCAGAAGCGCTCGAGGCGGTGCAGCGACTTGTTGAGGGTCGCGAATTCCTCGTTGGAGATGCCACCGACCTGCTCGACCGTCTTGACGTGCTTCTGATACAGCGCGTCGACGATGTGGCGGATTTCCTGGCCCTGCGCCGTCAGACGAATGCGAACCGAGCGACGATCGACGCGCGAGCGCTGATGATCGAGGAAGCCGAGTTCGACGAGCTTCTTCAGGTTATAGGACACGTTGGAGCCGAGATAGTAACCACGGGTGCGCAGCTCGCCGGCGGTCAATTCCTTGTCGCCGATATTGTAGAGCAGCAGTGCCTGAACCGAATTGATATCAGCGCGGCCGCGGCGATCGAATTCATCCTTGATGACGTCGAGCAGGCGGCGATGCAGACGCTCCACCAACGTCAAGGCTTCCAGATAAAGCGGCTGAACCGGCGCCTGGCCCGGAACGAGATCGACGCTTTCCACCGTCGCAACGGTCTTCATCATGACACTACCCCTGTTGTCGTTTTTATCGACTTATTCGACGAAACTTGTGTCCCGTCTGATAGGGCCAACTTAAGGGGGAGCGTTTGAAGAACCGCTTAAATAAGACAATAAAGAGATCATGAATTTGAGACAGTGAATCTGAGATTAAGCCGGTGAAACAAGGGGTTTTCGCAAGGTTTGATTCACGCTGCAGAGCCCATGTTCCAGCTTTGTCCGCCCGATCTGTCGCATAGCGGAACAGCTTCCGTAAAATTCGAAACACTCGCGTAAGGTTCGTAACCGGGGCGTTAGGGTGGCCGAAGTGTTACCGCCAACGCCCCGAAAATTAATTCGACAATTTTACGCAACTCCGCGCGTTCGCCCGTCCCAATATGGCGCCCGCAAAGCCTTGCGATCGATCTTGCCGAGGCCCGTCACGGGGATCTCACTGACGAAATCGATGGTCTTCGGCGACCACGGCGCGCCGCGCTTGCCTTTCACATGCGCCTGAAGTTCCTCCGCGGAATTATTCGCGCCGGCTTTCAGCACGACAAAGGCCTTCACCGCCTCGCCCCACTTCACATCGGGAATGCCGATCACCGCGGCGGACGCCACTGCATGATGCGCCATCAGGGCATCCTCGACTTCGCGCGGATAGATGTTGAAGCCGCCCGAGATGATCATGTCCTTGGTGCGGTCGACGATATAGAAGAAGCCGTCGCTGTCCTTCACGGCGACATCGCCGGTGTGCAGCCAGCCGCCGCGGAACGCGTCTTCGGTGGCCTCCGGCCGTTTCCAGTAGCCATCCATCACCAGCGAGCCGCGCACGCAGATCTCGCCGGGCTCCCCTGTCGCCACTTCACGCATCTCGGCGTCGAACAGTTTGACCTCGACCATCGGATTGGCGCGGCCGCAGGAACCGAGACGGCCCGGCTTGCTGTCGTCGTGATCGATCTTGCGCATGGTGGTGATGATCTGCGGCGCTTCGGTCTGGCCATAGAGCTGCACGAACACATTGCCGAAGATGCCGACGCCCTCGCGCAGCCGGTCCGGCGACATCGGCGCCGCGCCATAGACGATCATCTGTAGCGACGACATGTCGTATTTGGCGCGCAGCTCCGGCGCGTCGATCAGCGCATAGATCAGCGTCGGCACCAGGAAGGTCGCGGTAATCTTTTCCTCATGCACCACGCGGCAATAGGTTTCCGCATCGAAACCCTGCACCAGTCGCGCGAAGCCGCCGCGCAGCATCACCGGAAACAGCGTGATGCCGGCGGCGTGGCTGATCGGCGTCGCGGCGAGATAGCGGATATCGGCCGGCCAGTCCCAGTCCGCATAGATCGCGAGCGACATCGCCACCAGCACGCGATGCGGCAGCATCACGCCCTTGGAACGGCCCGTGGTGCCGCCGGTATAAGCCAGCCAGCAGATATCGCCGGTGCTGCTCTCATCCGCCAGCGGCGCCGGCGTGACGTTCGGCAGCTCGGCCAAGAGATCGCGCGCGCCATCGAGCGCGCCGAAGGACAGCAGATGTTTCAGGCCCGGCACGCGGCCGCGCAGCGCGAGGCCGCGCGCGGCGAACTTGCCGCTTTCCACGATCAGCGCGGAAATCTCGGCGTCCTCGAGAATGAAGGCGTGATCGTCCTCGGCGGCCATCGGATGCAGCGGCGTGTAGCGCAGGCCCATCACGGCGGCGGCGGAAATCGCGGCCCAGCTCTCAGCGCGGTTGCCGGAGAGAATGGACAACGCATCGCCTTTCTTCAGGCCAAGGCTGCGGAACAGGCTGATGAAACGCGCGACCGCGTCGCCAAATTCGCGGTAGCTCCAGCGGACATGGCCGTCCGCGAGCGCGGGCTGGTCGCCATAGCGGGCGATGGCGCTGACAATGATGCTGCCGGCGGTGCCGCCGGAATAAAGCTGGTTCAAAATGGCCTCCCTGAATGCAGGGCCTTCTGCGAGGCCTCTGCTTGACGTCCTGAGCCTATGGCGGCCGTTCGCGCGCCGCCATCCATGCCAGCGCAAGGTAGCCTGCGAGAAACGCAGCCTGCACGCCGACGATCAGGAGATTGCCGCCATAGATGGTCGGAAACATCAACTCGATGACCGCCATGGACACCACGGTCGTCAGCCAGACGACGGCGCCCCAAGGCGTCGCGAGCCAGAGGCCGACGGCGCTGACCAGCTCGATCACGGCGAAATAGACCGTGGCGGTCTGCCAGCCCATGGTCTGGACCTCGAAGGCGTCATCCTCGGTGCCGACAAAGCCGGTGACCTGCGCCCAGTGATAAAGGCCCTGCATCATCGAGACGACGGCCATCACGCGCAGGAACAGGACGAGGCGCCGGGTCCAGATGTTTTCGTCGGATTCGATGCGTCCGGACGAGATCGCCGCAACCGACATGGCATGGTCCCGCGACGTGGGCTCTCTCGATCCCAGGTCTCTTGAACCAAGGTCGCGCGGCATCTGCTCAGACATGCGAATGCGATCTCACGGGTTGGAACTGGACGTTTGGGCGATGGTTTGAGCGATTCATGGGGGCTTTTTGTGAGCCTTCGGGCCTGCAAAATCAATGACCCAGCCCGTCACGTCACGCGCGCATGACGTGCATGATCGCGGTGACGCCGGGGCATCTAGGTGCTAGACTTAGAACAGGTCGAATTTAAGGGGCTTTCAACCTCACGAAGGCCCGCGGGAGAGACGGTATTATGGCAATCAAGTTCGGGCGTCCCATCGAATTGCGGGATGCCCCCCGCCCAGCCGCCTATGACGCCCCCTCCCTCGGCCTGACCACCCGCCCCCGCCGCAACCGCAAGTCCGAATGGGCCCGCCGGCTGGTGCGCGAGAACGTGCTGACCACGGACGACCTGATCTGGCCGCTCTTCGTGATCGACGGCGACAACCAGCGCGCGGCCATCGCCTCGATGCCCGGCGTGGAACGCCTCAGCGTCGATCAGGCAGTGCGCGATGCCGAGCGCGCCATGAAGCTGGATATCCCCTGCATCGCGCTGTTCCCCTATACCGACCCGTCCCTGCGCGACGAGATGGGCACCGAGGCCTGCAACGCCAACAATCTGGTTTGCCAGTCTGTCCGCGCCATCAAGAAGGAATTCCCCGATCTCGGCGTGCTCTGCGACGTGGCCCTCGATCCCTTCACCAGCCATGGTCATGACGGGCTGATCCAGAACGGCAAGATCCTCAACGATGAGACCGTCGCCGTGCTGGTCCAGCAGGCGCTGGTCCAGGCCGAAGCCGGCTGCGATATCATTGCGCCATCGGACATGATGGACGGCCGCGTCGGCGCGATCCGCGAGGCACTGGACGAAGCGGGATTCCTCGACGTGCAGATCATGGCCTATGCCGCGAAATATGCCTCGGCCTTCTACGGTCCGTTCCGCGACGCCATCGGCTCGGCCAAGACGCTGACCGGCGACAAGCGCACCTATCAGATGGACAGCGCCAATTCCGACGAAGCGCTGCGCGAGGTCGAACTCGATCTCGCCGAGGGCGCCGACATGGTCATGGTCAAACCGGGCATGCCCTATCTGGATATTGTGCGCCGCGTGAAGGACACGTTCGCGGTTCCGACCTTCGCCTATCAGGTGTCCGGCGAATACGCGATGATCATGGCCGCCGCCAACAACGGCTGGATCGACGGCGACCGCGCCATCATGGAAAGCCTGCTCGGCTTCAAGCGCGCAGGCGCCGATGGCGTGCTGACCTATTTCGCGCCGCATGCCGCGGAACGCATCAAGGCTGCGCGCTGAGCGCATCCGCGCTCAAGCCTCGCCTGATTTACGTCATGGACAGTCTGTAACGATTCCGCGCACTTGTTGCGCGGTCTGGTGATATCCATGTGATGGACCGTGAGGATGCAAACGGAGGGATGCGTCATGTCTGATACCGGCCCGAATGCTGGCGGCCCCAACAACGGAAGCTGGCAGGGCGACACCTGGCGCAGTGCCGGTACCCCGCCCCGCGCCCATGCCTTTGACCCCTATGCGCAGCCCGACTTGTTCCGTGGCGTGCTGATGCGCCGCATTGTCGCCTTCCTGATCGATCTCGTGGTGCTGTCGATTCCGACCGTACTCGCCGTCATCTTCATCGCGGTATTCGGCGTCGTCACCCTCGGCCTTGGCTGGGCGCTGTTCTGGCTGATCTCGCCGGCGACCGTGATCTGGCCGGTCGTCTATTACGGCATGTCGCTGGGCGGCCCGCATTCGGCCACCGTTGGCATGCGAATGATGGATCTGCAGATGCGCACTTTCTCGGGCACGCCCGGCTACTTCGTGCTCGGCGCGGCGCATGCGGTGCTGTTCTGGGCCTCGGTGTCGCTACTCACGCCGCTGGTGCTGGTGGTCGGCCTGCTCAACGGCCGCCGTCAGCTGCTGCACGACCTCGTGCTGGGAACCGTGGTGGTGAATAATTCCGTAGTCCGCGCCGCTTACGCCCAGCCGCCCGGCCGTGCCTACTAACCGCCGCGAATCACGCCAACTTGGCCGGGCAAAGCGATTGACCGTTTGCCTGGCCGGCGCGATGCTACGCCAAACCGCTTCGGAGACCGACGGCACCCCGTGACCCAGCACTCCCGCGACACTCCGCAATTCTACCTGACGGCGCCGTCGCCCTGCCCCTACCTGCCGGGCCGGCACGAACGGAAAGTTTTCACGCATCTGGTCGGCGACAAGGCCGGCGATCTCAACGACCTGCTCACCCATGGCGGCTTCCGGCGCAGCCAGTCGATCGCCTATCGTCCGGCCTGCGACCAGTGCCGCGCCTGCGTCTCCGTCCGCGTCATCGCCAACGAGTTTAAGCCGTCGCGCAACTTCCGCAAGATCATGGCGCGCAATGCCGACGTGATCGGCGAGCAGCGCAACGCGGTGCCGACTTCCGAACAGTATTCGGTGTTCCGCGCCTATCTCGACCAGCGCCATCGCCATGGCGGCATGGCCGACATGACCGTGCTCGACTACGCCATGATGGTGGAAGACAGCCACGTCGAAACCCGCATCATCGAATATCGCCGCCGCGGACCTGATACTGGCATCACGGGTCGCGGTGAAGACCTGCTGGCGGTCGCGCTGACCGATGTGCTCAGCGACGGGCTGTCGATGGTCTATTCGTTCTTTGAGCCCGGCGAGGAAAGCCGTTCGCTCGGCACCTTCATGATCCTCGACCACATCGCCCGCGCCAGGCGGCTCGGCCTGCCTTATGTCTATCTCGGCTACTGGATCGAAGGCTCCAAGAAGATGGACTACAAGGGCCGCTATCTGCCGCAGCAGCGGCTGGCGCCATCAGGATGGCTGCGCGTGGACGCGACGGGCGAGACGATGCCCGAGCCGCAGGATTAGCTGGCCCGGCTGACGATCCGCCTTCGGCATCATCCGCCGCCGTCCTGGATTTCAGGTCTTCAGCCGAAAAAGGTGTCGTAAAGCAGCTTGCAGTTCAGGATCACGATGATGCCAGCGATGATCCATGCCACCGTGGCGACCGACCGCGAAATTACGAAGTCACCCATCTTTCGCCGATCCGAGACAAACCGCACCAGCGGGATGACTGCAAATGGCAATTGCATCGACAGGATGACCTGACTGAAGACGAGGAGTTGTCCGGTGCCGCGTTCACCATAGAGCGCGGTGACGACCACGACCGGGACAATCGCGATGCCGCGAGTCACGAGCCGGCGCGCCCAGTTCGGCAGACGCAGCCGGAGAAAGCCCTCCATCACGATCTGGCCGGCCAGCGTTGCCGTCACCGTCGAGTTGAGACCGGATGCAAGCAACGCGATCGCGAAAAGCGTCGATGCGATACCGAGGCCTAGCAACGGCGACAACAGCTCGTAAGCCTGACCGATCTCCGCCACATCGGCATGACCTGACGTATGGAAGGACACCGCGGCATCGAAGGAGTGCCGTCTGCAATCGTCGAAACTGGTCGATCCGATCGTCACGCGCCACATTGCTCTGGCGATGTCGCGTCATGGAAGCCTGACGCTGGCATGCCGGACTGTCATGGGCTCACGCGGGAGATCGCGAAATCCAGCGCGGCAGGACTACGCCGCGCGTAGTCGAGGCCCGATCAGCGGTATCGGTGATCCCGGTCGCGCATGCGCGCTGGCAGGGCCGCAGCCATGGCTTGCTCTTCCGGCGCCACAAGCCCATTGTTACCAGGGATCCAGGGCCTGTTCGACGAGGTCCAGGATTAGATCGTGCCATCGCGGCTTCCGCGAGGTCTTGATCCATGAACTGCTCGTGTTGCGGTTTCAAGGTTCAGAGCGGCTTTGCGTTCTGCCCAAAATGCGGCGCGAAGCAGCCGGACCCATGCCCCAGTTGCGGCTACGCGTGCGCACCGGATTTTGCGTATTGCCCGAAATGCGGCGCCCGCGTCGATCACGCCCCCAAGGCCGGCAACCAGCGGGAGCCGTCATCGCCAACAATTCCGGCGATGGTCACGACTGGCGCCCGTTCACCGGCGCTGATGCTTGTCGAGCCCGAGCGCGCACCCCGGCGGACGCTCCATAAGGTCGACAGCGAAGCTAACCGCCGCACCATCACGGTGCTGTTTGCCGACCTCAGCGGCTTCACCACGATGAGCGAACGGCTCGACCCGGAAGTCGTGCAGGCGTTTCAGAACGAATTATTCGAGGAACTGACCGCAGCGGTGCAAAATTTCGGCGGCTTCGTAGACAAATTCATTGGCGATGCGCTACTCGCTCTGTTTGGTGCGCCGGCCGCGCACGAGGACGATCCTGAGCGGGCGCTCCGCGCGGCCCTCGACATGATCAAGCGCACGGCGTGCTTGAGCGAACGCTCGAAGATATCTGCCGGTTTGCCGCTCATGCTTCATGTCGGAATCAACACCGGGCACGTGGTTGCGGGTGGATTGGGCGCAGGCGTTGCCAAATCCTATTCAGTGACCGGCGACACGGTGAATACCGCTCAACGCTTGCAGTCGATGGCCCCCCCGGGCGACGTGCTGGTGGGACCGCTGACCTACCGCCTCACCCGGCATGCATTCTCGTATGAATCGCTCGGCGACGTTGCGCTGCGCGGCAAGGCAGGCAGCGTCCTGGTCCATCGTCTGAGGGGCCCGCTCGAGACACCGCGTGCGGCACGCGGACTCGAGATACTGGGCCTGAGCGCGCCGCTGATCGGGCGCGACGCGGAGATGGCCCGTATGATGGGGTGCCTTGACCTGGCGTGTAACGGAGCTGCCCAGCTGATGCGGCTGGTTGGCGAAGCCGGCATCGGAAAATCGCGCCTGGTGGATGAATTCGCTACCCGCGCTCGCGATGAGGATCGCTTCGCAGGCGTGGCGATCCGGCGGGCCGCTTGCTCGCCGCTGGGCGAGCAATCCTACGGTACTCTTGCCGCAGTGCTGCGTAGCGCCTACGGCATCGCGCACAAGGCTTCGGCGGCAGAGGCGCAAGCCAAGCTAGCCGAAGCGTTGTCGGGGCTGGGCATGGCGACCGAAGAGGTCGAGCGGCTGATGCCCCTCTATTTTTATGTTCTTGGTCTCTGCGACCCCGACGACGCCCTGCAGCACGTTGAACCGGAACAGCTTCGACGGCAGATTTTGTTCGCGATCCGCACCGTCTTCGAACGGCGTCTGGCCCTATCGCCCCTCCTGATCATTGTCGAGGACCTGCACTGGGCCGACGCCGTATCGCTTGAGGCGCTACGGTTCGTAATGGATCGGCTGGAGCGCGGGCGGCTGATGCTATTGTTCACACACCGGCCGACACTTGAAATGGACCAGCTCGACTCAAGTCGAATTAGCCATACAACACTGCGGCTGGCACCCCTTGGCATCGCCGACGGACAAAAGCTACTCGCGGCGTTCTTCGGTGACGGTTGGAATGGATCATCCGGCAATCTGTTCAATCGAATTCTTGAACGCGCGAGCGGGAATCCGCTGTTCGTCGAAGAAATCATACGCGGTCTCATCGAAGCTGGCATTTTGGAACGTGACGGCTCGCATTGGCAGATCAAGTCAGATGAAGCGGCCGCTGACATCCCGGCGAGCATTCAGGCGCTGCTGCTCGCGCGAGTGGACCGACTGCCACACGGCGTGCGCAGGTTGGCTCAGGAGGCAGCGGTCATCGGGCCGCGCTTTGATGCGGCCCTTCTCGGTGCCACAGCGACCGACCCGGCGAAAGTAGAGGCAGGGCTTGAACTGCTATGCGACGCCGAGATCATCGAGGAGATCGCGGGCGCAAACTCGATTTCGCTGCAATCCTATCGTTTCACGCAAACCATGCTTCAGGATGTGATCTACCAAAACCTCCTTCTGCAACGGCGCATTGAGATGCATGGGCGGATCGGTGCTGCCCTGGAGCGGCTGTGCGGAGATGATCCGGAGCGGCTCGAAGACCTCTCCCTACTGGGACATCATTTCAGCCTCAGCGCGAGCAAGCCGAAAGGTGCACATTACCTGAGCGCGGCCGGCGATCGCGCACGCGCGATCTATGCCAACGACGACGCCATCCGCCTCTATCAGCAGGCCCTCGCCGTCTTGTTGACCGCTGGCGATCAAGGACCGGAACGGCTTGTGCTATACGAACGAATTGCCGACCTGTGTGGAGCGGCGGGCCGGCGTGACACGGCCGACGAACATTACCAGACGGTATTGGAGGCCCACCGCGCGGCCGGGGACCGCGCTGCCGGAGCGCGGATACTTCGCAAGCTTGGCCGTTTGATGTGGGACGCCGGCAAACGAAACGGGGCGGAGGCGCATTACGCCGAGGCGGCTGCGTTGCTCGAAGGAACGGACGCGCCGATCGAGTGGGCGCACCTGTTACAGGAGCGCGGCCACCTCGCGTTTCGCATCGGCGATCATGCTGCGGCCGCGAGATGGGCTGACGATGCGCTTGGCTACGCTCAATCCGTGCCGCCGGAGGTAGACAAGCAAGCCGGACTAGAAGCGGCTCGCGCCACCGCGGAGGCGCTCAATACCAAGGGGGTTGCATTGGCGCGGCTGGGCCGAAGCCAGGAGGCCGTTCGCGAGGTGGAGCGAAGCGTCGCAGTTGCCGAAGCCGCTGGCCTTCTCAGCGCAGCCTGCCGCGGCTACACCAATCTTGGCGTGCTCTACACGATGGTCGATCCGGCGCAAGCCATGGAAGTATGCCGGCGCGGTCTTGATGTCGCCCGCCGGATCGGCGATCTCGGTTTTCAGGCGCGTCTCCTTGTCAATCTCGCTGTCGCCTGTTGCACCTTCACGGACAGGTGTGCCGACGAAGGCGTGCCGGCGGCCGAAAAGGCGATCGAACTCGACCGCTCGCTTGATCAGCGCGAACATCTCGCTGTGCCATTGATTGTGCTCGGGCAAATTCATCAATGCCATGGCCAGCCGGAACTCGCCGCCCGCTGCTACAATGAAGCAATTGAGGTGGCGCAGGAAACGGGCGAGCCCCAGCAGCTCTTTCCATGCTATGATGGTCTCGCGACGCTGAACCTCGATCGAGGCGACATGCCTGAGGCCGAGCGGTATTTTGCTCTGGCGCACGATGTCTGCGCCCGGCACGGGCTTAATCCCGAAGCGCTGGTCGTACTGCCATTTCTTGATTAGCAAGTAGAGGAGGTTGACCATGACTGAGCATCATGTCGATGGGTTACTCCACCCGGGCGACCGCGCACCGAACATTGTGCTGGATGCGATCACACGTGACGGCAAGATCGCGCTTGATGACTTTCGCGGCCACAGCCCAGTACTGGTCGGCTTGTTTCGAGGTCTGCACTGCCCGTTCTGCCGGCGCCATCTCGCGGCCCAGGCGCAACTTGACCCGGCCCTGCGCGAGAAAGGCGTCGAGAGTCTCGTGGTGGTCAACACGCCTATCGACCGTGCGCGGCTCTATTTCCGGTATCATCCCTTGCCCAATCTGCTCGCCGCGTCCGACCCCGAGCGCGTCTCGCACCGCGCGTTTGGCTTGCCCAATCTCGAGTTCACGGAGAGCGAAACCGAATGGCCGCGCAAGCTGGGTATGAACGCCGTCATGAGCATGCGGATGGACATGCCGGGCGAACTGCCCGAGCCGATGAACCCGATGGCGGCGGCCGATCTTCTCAACACGAAGGACGGCTACGAAATAACCGAAGCCGACGAGCACATGCTGACAACTGGCCAGGGTCAGCTCTTTGGCCAATTCCTGCTTGACCGGGAGGGCATCGTACGTTGGAGCTTTACCGAAGTTCCTGAGGGGGGCAATCGCATGTTCGGGGCTCCCACTCCGCGAGAGCTGATGTCGGCGGCTTCCGAGGTTGCAGGCTAAGGCATTTCGCTCAACGTCGCCTTGGAGGCCGATTCACTCAGCCTGCAAACGCATATTGTCGCCGAAGGAAGCATCTACGCTTTGCTGGGACCCTATGCAGCCCCCGCGGCATCGAAGGGTGTGCCGTCTGCAATCGTCGAAACTGGTCGATTCGGTCGTCACGCGCCACATTACTCAGGCAATGTCGCGTCACGGAAGCCTGACGCTGGCATGCCGGACTGTCATGGAGCTCACGCGGGAGATCGCGAAATCCAGCGGGGCAGGATTACGTCGCACATAGCCACAAAGGCCAGTCCCCTTCACCAAAATCTGGTGGCATCATCTGCAGCTGCCTTAAATTTCAAGGCTTCAGCCGAAAAAGGTGTCGTAAAGCAGCTTGCAGTTCAGGATCACGATGATGCCGGCGATGATCCATGCCACCGTGGCGACCGACCGCGAAATTACGAAGTCACCCATCTTTCGCCGATCCGAGACAAACCGCACCAGCGGGATGACTGCAAATGGCAATTGCATCGACAGGATGACCTGACTGAAGACGAGGAGTTGTCCGGTGCCGCGTTCACCATAGAGCGCGGTGACGACCACGACCGGGACAATCGCGATGCCGCGAGTCACGAGCCGACGCGCCCAGTTCGGCAGACGCAGCCGGAGAAAGCCCTCCATCACGATCTGGCCGGCCAGCGTTGCCGTCACCGTCGAGTTGAGACCGGATGCAAGCAACGCAATCGCGAAAAGCGTCGATGCGATAC
This sequence comes from Tardiphaga sp. 42S5, assembly GCF_034044155.1. Lineage (NCBI taxonomy): Bacteria > Pseudomonadati > Pseudomonadota > Alphaproteobacteria > Hyphomicrobiales > Nitrobacteraceae > Tardiphaga > Tardiphaga sp. 42S5. The sequence continues at coordinate 4,542,193 of NZ_CP139027.1, forward strand.
CGAGGCCTAGCAACGGCGACAACAGCTCGTAAGCCTGACCGATCTCGGCCACATCGGCATGACCTGACGTATGGAACGTCGCGGCGGCGACGATGAGGATCGCCGCGTTGATGAACAGCGCCAGCATCAGCGCGATGGTGCTGTCCGTCGTCGCCCACTTAATCGCGTCGCGGCGGCCTGCATCGGTGCGCGGATAGGCACGGGTCTGCACGATCGACGAATGCAGATAGAGGTTATGCGGCATCACGGTCGCTCCGATAATGCCGATCGCAATGTAGAGCATTTCGGGATTTGTCACGATCGCGGTGGACGGCAGGAAGCCGCTCAGCACTGCGGCCACGGGCGGCGCCGCAGCGATAATCTGAACCGTGAAACAAACTGCGATGACGATGAGCAGCGCGATCACGAAAGCTTCCAGAAAACGGAAACCCTTGTTCATCAGCAACAGCAGCAGAAAGGCATCCAGCGCAGTGATGAGCGCGCCCCCGATCAGCGGAATGCCGAACAGCAGCTGCAGCGCAATCGCGGTACCGATCACTTCCGCCAGATCGCAGGCGATGATCGCCGTCTCACAGGCCAGCCACAGCATGATGTTGACCGGGCGGGAAAAGCTGTCGCGGCAGGCCTGCGCCAGGTCGCGGTCGGTGACGATGCCCAGACGCGCGGCCAATGCCTGCAGCAGGATCGCCATCACGTTCGACAGCAGGATCACCGAGAGCAGCGTGTAGCCGAATTTCGAGCCACCTGCGAGATCGGTCGCCCAGTTGCCGGGGTCCATATAGCCGACCGAGACCATGTAACCCGGTCCCGCGAATGCCAGCAGCCGGCGAAACCAGTGGCCGCCGATCGGAACCGGGATCGACGAATTGACCTCCGAGAGGCTGCGCCGGAAATCCCCGCCAAGGCCGGAGCGCCAGCCGGCCGCGTCTGGAACGCTGCCGGGGATTGGAGACGTTGACGAATCGGGCGAGGTTTTCGGCGAAAGTGCATCCATCAGAGCTGCATAGAGCAATCCCTCCCTTGTTGCAACTCATTTGCAACTGCATCTAGCCGGTTGGTGGGCGCTGCCTGTAACGGCCTGCGCTCAGTAATCGGGTGGCTGCGTGCTCGTCCGGACCCCACGGTAGCTGTCATAGACAGGAATCGCCATGTCCCACTCCTCCATTGATCGACTGCCTGACACCTTCAACCGCCTTGCTTGGTCGAACCTCGCGGCGCAGTCGGCCGAGCAGATCGCGCTGGCGGCGGCGCCGATCGTCGCGGTGCTGTTGCTCGGCGTCGGCGAAGGCCAGACCGGATTGCTGCAGACCGCGCTGACCTTGCCCTTCGTGCTGTTCGCCATTCCCGCAGGCCTGCTCGCCGACCGGATGTCGCGCCGCACCCTGATGGCCGGAGCCGAGGCGCTGCGCGCAATCGCACTGTTGCTGACGCTGGGGCTGATCTGGTTCGGCGCGCTGACGATGCCACTGCTCGCTTTGCTCGGCTTCGTCGCGGTGTGCGGCACCGTGGTCTACAGCGTCGCCGCGCCGTCGCTTGTGCCATCGCTGGTCGTACCGCAATTGCTCGGCGCGGCGAATGCGCGGATCGAACTCGCGCGCACCGTGGCTTTTGCGAGCGGTCCTGCCGTCGGCGGCGCGCTCGTCGGCTTCACTGGCGCCGCGCCTGCTTTCGGCTTTGCCGCCGCGCTGTCGGTCATCGCTGTCGCGTTGCTATCGGGCATCCACGAGCCCCCGCGCACAACCATTCAACAACGCAACCCGGTGCAGGATATCGCCGAAGGCCTGTCCTTCGTCTGTTATCATCAGTATTTGCGGCCGGTCTTCATCACACAATTCATCTTCAGCGCCGCGTCCTTCATGGTGCTGGCGGTGTTCGTGCCTTACGCGGTTCGCCATCTCGGTCTCTCCGCCTCCGGCGTCGGCGTGACACTCGCGATGTATGGCGTCGGCATGGTGATCGGCGCGCTGCTGGCGACACGTGTGATGAAGCGGTTGCCGTTCGGCACCGTGATCGCGCTTGGCCCCGTCACCGGCGTCATTGCCTCCGTCGTGATGGCACTGACCACATGGATCGCCTCGCCAGTGCTGGCGGGCCTGAGCTTCTTCCTGCTCGGCGTCGGCCCGATCCTGTGGGTGATCTCCACCGCGACGTTGCGGCAATCGGTAACGCCGCCGAGCCTGCTCGGACGCGTCTCCGCGATCAACATCCTGAGCTACGGCGCCCGTCCGATCGGAACCGGGATCGCGGCCGTTGTCGGCGGGCTCTATCACGCGGAGGCGTGCCTCTACCTCGCCGTCGCGGGTTTCGCCTGGCAGGCCATGGTAATCCTCACCTCGCCCACCGTCGCGCTCGCCCGGCAACCCGATATGGTCAGCGATCCTGTCCCATCGCTGCCGCAAGCGGCTCGGCCGACGCCCGGATGATAGCTTGTGTAGTTAATCTGTAGTTCAGTTCAATCTCACCGCCTCCCCGCACTGCAGCATTGTTTGGTTAGTTACGGATCGCCGCGTCGAAGCGTCGCAGCGAAGCGAACTTTCTTGCCAAAGCTGAAAGCAAGCCTTTGTCTTGCCACCAATCAACAAGGTCAGTCCGCAAAAGGACGACCATTCGGGGAGGACACAATGACTGCATCCAAGGACAGGACTCCGTCCAGGCGCCGCTTTCTGAAAGTCGCCACAGCCGGCGCTGCCGCAAGCATAGCAGCACCGGCAATCGCCCAGGCGCAGGGCCCGATCAGCATGCGCTGGCAGAGCACCTGGCCGGCCAAGGACATCTTCCACGAATACGCGCTCGACTACGCCAAGAAGGTCAACGACATGACCGGCGGCGACCTCAAGATCGAGGTGCTTCCGGCCGGCGCCGTAGTCCCGGCCTTCGGCCTGCTCGATGCGGTCTCCAAAGGCACGCTCGACGGCGGCCACGGCGTGATGGTCTATCACTATGGCAAGCAGACCGCGCTGGCGCTGTGGGGTTCGGGCCCGGCTTATGCGATGGACGCCAACATGCTGCTGGCTTGGCATAAATATGGTGGCGGAAAAGAGCTGCTGGCCAAGCTCTATGCGTCAATCGGCGCCAATGTCGTGTCACTTCCCTACGGGCCGATGCCAACCCAGCCACTTGGCTGGTTCAAGAAGCCGGTCACCAAGGCCGATGATCTCAAGGGTGTGAAATTCCGCACCGTCGGCATTTCCATCGACGTGTTTACCGGCCTTGGTGCTGCAGTGAACGCATTGCCCGGCGGAGAAATCGTCTCGGCGATGGATCGCGGCCTGCTCGATGCCGCCGAATTCAACAACGCCTCGTCGGACCGCATCCTCGGTTTTCCCGACGTTTCCAAGACCTGCATGCTGCAGAGCTACCACCAGAATGCCGAACAGTTCGAAATCCTGTTCAACAAGACCAAATATGACGCCCTGCCCGAGAAGCTCCGGGCGATCATCGCGGGCGCCGCCGATGCGGCCGGTCAGGAGATGTCCTGGAAGGCCATCGACCGCTATTCGCAGGATTATGCGGAGATGCAGAGCAAGGACAAGGTCAAGTTCTACAAGACGCCGGACTCGATCCTGCAGAAGCAGCTTGAGGTCTATGACGAGGTCGTCGCCAAGAAATCGGCCGAGAATCCCCTGTTCAAGGAAATCTCCGAGTCCCAGCAGGCCTTCGCCAAGCGCGCCACGCAGTGGGAGCAGGACACGGTCGTGAATCGCCGCATGGCCTACAACCATTACTTCGGCCCGAACGCGAAGAAGAAGACCTGACGCCATCAGGCGCACATATCCCGCATCATCCGGGACTTTCTCCCGGATGATGCTTTGTTGTTGCCTGATATCGCCGATCTTCACCTGCCCACATGTCCTGTAGACTGGCCTCCATGAAATGACCGCCGAGCGTTTCCTGCAATCCATCGACGGTATCAGTACATTCGCCGGCAAGGCCGCGGCCTGGCTCATTTTGGGATTGATGGGCCTCGTCTGCGCCGAAGTGTTCAAGCGCTATATGCTGAACATGCCGACGGCATGGATCTTCGACGCGTCGAACATGCTCTATGGCACGCTATTCATGCTGTGCGGCGCCTATACGCTGGCGCAGAACGGTCATGTCCGTGGCGACTTTCTATACAGCTCGATGCGGCCGCGCACGCAGGCCTCGCTCGATCTCGTTCTCTACATCGTGTTCTTCCTGCCTGGCATTGCCGCGCTGGTCTATGCGGGCTGGGACTACGCCGGCGACAGCTGGCGCATCCGCGAGCATTCCAACGTCACGGCGGACGGACCGCCCGTCTATCATTTCAAGGCGATGATCCCGCTCGCCGGCACGTTGCTGTTGTTGCAGGGCATGGCTGAAATCACCCGCGCCGCGATTTGCCTGAAGACAGGAGTGTGGCCGAGCCGGCTCAAGGACGTGTCCGAAATCGATGTCGTCGAGGAGCAGCTCGCGCATAGCGAACACGTCGATGATGACGTGCGCAGGAATGCCATCGCGCAGGCGCAAGAGATCGAGGAAAGCGCACGCCAGCGCGGCATGGGCGGGGAGACGCAAAAATGAGCGATCCTGCACTCGGCCTCCTGATGCTCGGCCTCATCGTTGTCGTGATCATGCTGGGCTTCCCCACGGCCTTCACGCTGATGGGTCTCGGCATGTTCTTCGGCTTCTTCGCCTATTACCGCGCGGGTGAGTCCTGGGCCGACAACCACATCTTCGACCTGATGGTCCAGCGCACCTATGGCGCCATGACCAACGACGTCCTGATCTCCATTCCGCTCTTCGTGCTGATGGGCTATGTGATGGAACGCGGCGCGCTGGTCGACAAGATGTTCTATTCGATCCAGCTCGCCTTCCGCCGCGTCCCGGCCTCGCTGGCGGTGGCGACGCTGATCGTCTGCACTTTCTGGGGCATAGCATCCGGTCTGGTCGGCGCCGTGGTCGTACTGATGGGCGTGATCGCCTTCAATCCGATGCTGAAGGCCGGCTATGACGTCAAGCTGGCATCGGGCGTAATCACGGCCGGCGGCACGCTGGGTATCCTGATCCCGCCATCGGTGATGATCATCGTCTATGCCGCCGTCGCCGGACAGTCTGTCGTGAAGCTCTATGCCGCTGCGATGTTTCCGGGCTTCTTTCTGGCCTTCCTCTATCTCGTCTACATCATCGGCTGGGCGCTCATTAACCCGAAGATCGCGCCGAAGCTGCCCGAGAGCGAAACACGCGTGCCCGTCCGGCCATGGATCGCCGATCTGCAGCAAGCCTATTCGCACAAGATGCTGCCGGCCCTGCTGACGGCAGCCGTGGCGCCGTCGCGCGCGATGGCCCTGACCATGGATGGCGCACGGATCACCTATGCGACGATCCTGAAGAATCTCGGCTTTGCTTTGGTGCCGCTGGTCCTGGCGCTGACCACGCTCTGGGCCGCGTGGTGGTATGTCGTCATCCATCCGCAGCCCGACGCCCCCGCGCCGGCCGCGATCACCGAGCGGGTTCAGTCCGGCGGCACGGTCGCACCTGAAGAAGAAAAACTGGAGGAGCTGGGCTCCGCGCAATCGGGGTCGGCCAAGGAGAGCGAACCGGAGGTGCTGCAGCAGATGGGCAATGCCGACCTGCAGAACAGCCCCGCAAATGCGCCGGTCGATGCCGGGCCGCCGCCGGAATTCTACACCTACTTCGCCTTCACGGCAGCCATCATCGCCCTGATGCTGTTCTATTACTACTGGACCATGGGCGCCGCGCAGTTCGAGGTGCTGCGGCTGCTGACATCGTCCGTGATGCCGCTCGGCATCCTGACTGCCATCGTGCTGGCCGTGATCCTGCTCGGCATCACGACGGCAACGGAGTCCGCCGCAGTCGGTGCCGCCGGCGCGTTCCTGCTCGCCTTCCAGGCGCGGACGCTGGACTGGAAGCGCACCAAGGAGGCCGTATTCCTGACCGCCAAGACCACATCCATGGTGTGCTGGCTGTTCGTCGGCTCGGCGCTGTTTTCCGCGGTGTTCGCCATTCTCGGCGGACAGGCGCTGCTGGAGAGCTGGGTGCTATCGCTGAACCTGACGCCGGTCCAGTTCATGATCCTGTCGCAGGCGATCATCTTCATCCTCGGCTGGCCGCTGGAATGGACCGAGATCATCGTGATCTTCGTGCCGATCTTTCTGCCGATGCTGAAGCATTTCGGCATCGACCCGATCCTGTGGGGCGTGCTCGTCTTCGTGAACCTGCAGGCCGCCTTCCTGTCGCCGCCGGTGGCGATGTCCGCCTTCTATCTGAAGGGCGTCGCGCCATCGCATGTGACGCTGAATCAGATCTTCTCCGGCATGATGCCCTATATGCTCATCGTCATCATCTGCATGGTGCTGATGTATATCTGGCCCGGCCTGACGCTGTGGCTGCCGAATTACCTGTACGGCAACTGATCCAGTAGCCCCAATCACCGCCGGGAACACGGCGGTGGCACCCGTCCTCCCGGAATACCGCATGACTGCCCTGCTCTTTGCAGGCCGCATTATATGATGTACATCATTTATAAAATGAGGCTCATCATATGACCGACCGCACGGCAGACGCCATGGCAGACACCCCGCCGCAGGAAGCATCCTCCACCGCGCTGCAGATCGCGGTGCTCGCGGGGCTGGCCTCGATGGGCACCCTGGCGACCAACATTCTCCTGCCATCGCTGCCACAGATGGCGGTATCGTTGCAGGTAACGACGCCCGCGGTCACGGCATCGATCACCGTGTTTTTGCTGGTCTTCGCGCTTGGGCAATTGCTGGTCGGGCCGATCTCCGACCGTTACGGGCGTCGCATGCCGGTGCTCGCCGGTTTCGCTGTCTTCATCATCGGCAGTATCTGGTGTGGCGTCTCGACTGATCTTCCTTCGCTACTGGTCGGCCGCGCGATCCAGGCCGCCGGCGCCTGTTCGACCTCGGTTCTCTCGCGCGCCATCGCCCGCGACCTGTTCAGCGGCGCAGCGCTGGCACGCGCACTCACCTTGGTGATGATCGCGCAGGCCGCAGCCCCTGGATTCTCCCCGCTGCTCGGTGGCGGACTCGATTATTTTTTCGGATGGCGTTCAGAATTTGTTTTCGTCGGCACCTTCGCCGTGCTGTCGGCTCTCAGCTATGTCCTGGTGCTCGGTGAAACCCACACCACAACGCGCATCCCGCTCAATCCGCTCGCCGTCAGTACAACCTATCTCAAGCTTTCGGTGAACCGCCACTTCCTGATCCCGGCCGCCACGGTGGGCCTGATCATGGGTGGACTGTTCTCGATCTTCTCCGCAACACCTCGCATTCTCATTGAGGGCTACGGCTTCACACCGATTGCGCTCGGGTTGTTCTTTGCGGGCACCGTGCTGGTCGTGTTCGGCTCCGGCATGCTGGCCGCCCGCCTCGCCCCCCGCTTCGGACTGGATCGGGCCATTCGCTATGGCTTGCTGATCGCGTTCATCGGCAGCATCGCGGTGTTCGCGACCGCCTACTTCCACGGCAACGTCGTCACCTTCATCGCCGCGACCTGTGTGTTCCTGCTGGGCATGGGCGTGGTCAATCCGCTCGGCACGGCTCAGGCGCTGTCGCCATTCGGCACCCATGCCGGCGCCGCCTCGGCACTGCTCGGCTTCTGGCAGATGATGGGGGCCGCGATCGGCGTATCCCTGTCGGCCACGATCGTGCCGCAGGCCGCATTGGCGCTCGGCATCGTTCTCGGTGCAGCCTGCCTGATCGCCATCGTGCTCTACACGATGCGCCAGCCAGCCACTGCGGTCAGCTAACGGGCCAGATAGCGCTCATAGCCGCCGCGCACGACCTCGTCGCTGTCGATCTCGGGATCCAGCGTGTAGAGATCCTGCGCGCGGCCGATACCGCGCAAGGCGTAGCGGCCCGTGGAGACCAGATATTTGCGGCCGGCCGCATCGAGCCCAGCCTGAAACGCGGACGAGGTCAACAGCGGCCGATCGACCGACGAACACATGGAAGCGATGCGACTCACCTCGTTAACCGAGGGACCAACCACGGTGAAATCGAGCCGCTCGTCGCTGCCGATATTGCCGTAAAATACCTCACCCTCATGCAGACCGACATAGGCCGTCGTGACCGGCCGGTTCGCCGCTAGTCGTTTCGCATTCAGCTTGGCGATATTCTTGCGGAACTGATGTTCGGCGCGCAAGGCGTTGCGCTTCGCCTTCACCATGTCGTCGCCGGTGAACATCGCCAGAATGCCGTCGCCGATAAGTTTGAGCACGTCGCCGCCGACATCATGGATCGCGGCGATCGAGGCTTCGGCATAGTCATTCAAGAACGGGATGATCTCGTCCGGTCCGATCGCCTCGCTGATCCCCGTGGAGTTGCGCAGGTCGGAAAACCACAACACCGCATTGATACGCTCAGTGACGCCTCGCGCGATCTTGCCGCGGAGAACCTGTTCGGCGGCATCGCGGCCGAGATAGACGCGGCCAAGCGTGCGCGCAATCTCCATCTGGGCTCCCGACTTGATGGCGAGACCGAGCATCGGCACCAGTTCGCGCAGCGCCGACATCTGGCGCTCGTCGAACCCGTCTTCATGGCGCGTGGCCCAATACGAATAGAGGCAATCCATCTGCCCCATCGAGCCAGCCTCGCCGAACTTGTGCAGGAACACGGCGCCGTGGCGGTGACCGCCTTCCTGCAAGCTACTGACCATCGAGAAGCGGTCGGCGATCCCGGGCGCGTGCAGATCGAGCCGCAATTCGTCGTGCCCCTCTTCCAGCATGTGGAAGAACACCGATCGTTGCCAGTTCGCGGCGGCCTCGCCGATCTCGGTCGAGCCGTATTCGAACACGTCGCTCTCGTTGCTGGCCGTGTCGTTCCAGCGGAAGCCACGGCCCTCGAAGATCGGATGCAGCGTGTCAATGAAGACGAGACCACGGGATACATCGATGCCGCCGGCACGGCAGCGCTCGCAGAAGCCGCGGATCAGGTCGTTTTCGGGAAGGCCGGTCAGACCCTCGCCGACCAGCCAGCTCATCAGTTCAATGCGTGCGGCAGTTTCCATGAGACACTTGTAGGATGGGTTGAGCCTTTGCGAAACCCATCCTGCGGCGCTTTAACCATGCGCGCCTTGCTCCTTGGCGTGGATCTCGACGGAGCCGGGGAACAGGCGCCGAATCAGGATGTAGAAGACCGGCGTGAAAACGAGGCCGAAGATCGTGACGCCGATCATGCCGAAGAATACCGCGACACCAACGGCCTGCCGCATCTCCGAGCCTGAGCCCGACGAGATCACAAGTGGCAGCACGCCGAGAATGAAGGCAAAGGACGTCATCAGGATCGGGCGGATACGCAAACGGCAGGCCTCGATCACGGCTTCGAGCTGATCGCGGCCTTCCTGTTCGATGTCGCGGGCAAACTCGACGATCAGGATCGCATTCTTTGCCGCCAGACCGACCAGCACGACGAAACCGATCTGGGTGAGGATGTTGATGTCCTGCCCCATGATGCGCACGCCGATGGTAGCCGCGAGTAGGCACATCGGCACGATCAGGATGATCGTGAACGGCAATGTCCAGCTGCCATATTGCGCGGCCAGCACCAGGAACACGAACAGCACGCAGATCGGGAAAATATAGAGACCGGCATTGGCGCCGGTGGACTGCTGATAGGAAAGATCGGTCCATTCGAAGGCAAAGCCACTCGGCAGCGTGTCGTCCGCGAGCTTCTTCATGGTCGTGAGCGCCGTCGCCGAACTGGTACCCGGCAGCGTGTCGCCGGAGATTTCAGACGACGGATACAGATTGTAACGCGCGACGCGATCGGGGCCTGCCGTGTCGCTGAAATTCACCACACTGCCGAGCATCACCATGTTGCCGGCGCTGTTGCGGGTCTGCAGCCGCGCCAGATCAGCGATCTCCTTGCGGAACGGATAATCCGCCTGCGCGGTGACGTGATAGGTGCGGCCAAGAATGTTGAAGTCGTTGACATAGGTCGAGCCGAAATAGGTCTCGATCGCCTCGGTCACGTTCTGCATGGGCACGCCGAGCATCTGCGCCTTCTGGCGATCGATATCGACGAACACCTGCGGCGTGTTGGCGGAGAACGGCGAGAACACCGACGTCAGGCCCGGCGCCCGGCGCGCGGCATTGACGAGCTCATCGGTCGCCGCGGCCAGCAGCTGCGGCCCCCTGCCCTGACGATCCTCGATCCGCATGGCGAAACCACCGCCGGTGCCGATACCCGGCACCGCGGGTGGCGGCAGCACGATGATGAAAGCGCCTTCGATCACCGAGAGGCGCTTGCGCAACTCAGCCGTGATGGCTCCCGCGCTCAGCCCCTTCTTGGCGCGCTCCTCGGGATCCTCGAACACGGGGAACATGGCGGCCGCATTGCCGGCCTGGGTGAAGGTCGCACCGGACAGGCCGGCCAGCGCCGGCATCCGCGCGACACCGGGCGTATCCAGCACGATGCCTTCGATCTGCTTGACGATCGCCGTCGTGCGCGCCAGCGACGAGGCACCGGGCAATTGCGCGACCACGATGACATAGCCACGGTCCTGCGCCGGAATGAAGCCCTGCGGCGTGGCATAAAGCAGCCAGCCGGCAGAGCCGATCAGGGCGACATACAGGATCAGCATCAGCGCCGAATGCTTGATAACGAAGCCTGCGAGGCCGCCATAGGCATGCGACAGGCGGTCAAAACCGCGATTGAACACGCCGGTGAACGCCGCCCATCCCCGTGCCAGAAAATTCCAGCTCGCCGGCGGTTTCTTCTCGTGATGCAGCTGCAGGATCAGCGACGCCAGCGCCGGCGACAGCGTCAGCGAACAGAAGCATGAGATCGCCGTTGCGACCGCGATCGTGATGGCGAATTGCTGGAAGAACTGCCCGGAGATGCCGCCGAGAAATGCCGTGGGCACGAACACCGCACACAGCACCAGCGCGATCGAGATCAGCGCGCCGCCGACCTCGTCCATGGTCAGCAGTGCCGCGTCGCGCCGGCTCATGCCGTCGCCGAGATGGCGCTCGACATTCTCCACCACCACGATGGCGTCGTCGACGACAATGCCGACCGCGAGCACAAGCCCGAACAGAGTAAGGTTGTTGATCGAGAAGCCCAGCGCGGCCATCACGGCGAATGTGCCGACCAGCGACACCGGAATGGCGATGATGGGAATGATCGCCGGTCGCCAGCCCTGCAGGAACACCAGCACGACGATGACCACAAGCACCATGGCTTCATAGATGGTCTTGATCAGCTCCGAAACCGACTGGGCGATGAATTCGGTCGGGTTGTAGCCGATATTGTAGTCCAGCCCCTTCGGGAAATCGGCCTTGAGCTTCTTCATCTCCTCTTCGATGTTCTTCGCGGTCGCCAGCGCGTTGGAACCCGGTCGCTGATAGACCAGCATAGCCACCGCTTCCTTGCGCAGCAGGAAGCCGTTGGTGGTCGACGACAGCGCGCCTATCTCGACGCGCGCGACATCGCGGAGACGCACCAGACGGCCCTCGTCGCCGGCTTTCAGTACGATGTCCTCGAACTGCCGCGGCTCCTTCAGACGACCGGTGAAGGTCAGGTTAGGCTGAAACGCGCGATCTGCAATCGGCGGCTCGGCGACCTGGCCGCCCGCAATCTGCAAATTCTGCGCGCGGATGGCAGTCAGCACGTCACCTGCGGTCATGCCCAGCGTGGCAATCTTGTCAGGATCCAGCCACAGCCGCATCGAATAATCGCGCGCGCCGAAGATGGTAATGTCGCCGATGCCATCGAGGCGCAGGAGTGGATCGCGGACCTGACGCAGCGCGTAGTTCGAAATGTAGAGCTGGTCGTAAGTGTCGTTAGGCGACAGCATGAACACGACCATCATCAGGTCGGGACTGTTCTTGCGGGTGACGACGCCGTTGCGCTGGACCTCCTCCGGCAGCCGCGGCTGCGCGATGGCCACGCGGTTCTGCACCAGCACCTGGGCCTTATCCAGATCGGTGCCGAGCTTGAAAGTCACGGTGATGTTGAGCTGGCCGTTCGAGGTGGCCTGGCTGTAGATATACAGCATGTCCTCGACGCCGTTGATTTCCTGCTCGATCGGCGTCGCCACGGTGTCGGAAACTGTCTGTGCCGATGCACCAGGATATTGCGTGGTCACGACCACGGTGGGCGGCGCCACCTGCGGATATTCCGCAACCGGCAAGGTCGTGTAAGCAAGCGCGCCGACGATCAGCAGCACGATGGAGAGCACCATCGCCAGGATGGGCCGGTTGACGGAGAGGCTGCCCAGATTCATGGCTTTGTGCCAGCTGCTGGTGCGGGCGTCGCGCCCGCCATCTTCGGCGCCACCTTGGCGCCCACACGGGCGCGCTGAATCCCGTCGACGATTACCCGATCGTCGAGTTTGAGCCCTTCCCTGATCACCCGCAATCCACCATCCAGCGGACCAAGTGTCACAGGCCGCGCTTCCACCGTGTCGTCGGCTTTCACCACCATCACAATCTTGCGCGATTGGTCGTTGGCGACCGCGGCATCAGGAATCAGCAACGCTTCATATTCGCCGCTGGCGATGATCCGCACGCGGGCGAACTGGCCAGGCAGGATTGAGAGATCCTTGTTGTCGACAATGGCACGACCGCGCAGCGTGCCGGTGCCGACATCGAGCCGGTTGTCGAGGAAATCCATCTTGCCCTCGTGCGACGGCTTGGTTTCTCCGACCAGCGTGATCTGCACGGGATTGGGCGTATCGCGCGAGCTCGGCCGCTTGCCCTCGAACCACAGCTTGCTGTTGCGGACGTAAGTGGCTTCGTCGGTGTCGAAATAGACATAGATGGGACTCAGCGACACGATCGAGGTCAGCAGCGTCGCGCCACTCTCGCTGCCTTGCACCAGGTTGCCGACTGTCACGAGATGACGGCTGACGCGGCCGGCGATCGGCGCGACGACCTTGGTATATTCGACATTGAGTTGCGCTTGCTTCAGCGCACCTTCGGCCTGCAGCGTCGCTGCCTGCGCGGCAGCTATTGCCTGGCTGCGTTGATCGACGATATTTTCGGAGATCGCCTGGGTCTTGATCAGCGTGGTGGCGCGCTCCAGCTCCTTCTCCGCCAGCACGACCTTGGCCTTGGCATCGTCGAGCTGGCCCTGCGCCTGCTCCGCTGCAGCCTGATACTGGCGCGGATCGATTTCGTAGAGCAGATCGCCGGCCTTTACGACGGCACCATCCGTGAAAGCAACCTTGGTAACGAAGCCGGTTACGCGGGCGCGGATCTGCACTTGTTCGATCGCATCGAAGCGGCCGGTGAATTCATCCCAGTCGGTCGTGATCTTCTTGGTGGGATTGGCAACCGTGACCGGTGGCGGAGGAGGTGCAGCGGCCTCTTCCTTCTTGCCGCAGCCGGCGAGCAGGAGAAGAGCCACAACAGGCGTTACGACCGACAAACACGACGCAAAGGCATTTCCAACGTCATATGATCGCGACAAACTGATTGAATGTTTCAAAACCAGACTCCCGCCACGGCACGCGATATGGCCATCATCATGCGCTATATCAATTCGACATCAAGCGAAATAATTGATGCCTGAATGGGCTGCTATCCTGCAGCCATTGTCTTGCCACACCCACGCATCGCCTCGCGTCATACCGACGTTATAATGACGTCCTGCTGCGGGACGCGCGCCTGCGCAAGGCGTCGGTTGGGGGGAGCGACCTATGGGCGCACGAGGAATTCGACCCGCCCGGCGGAGTGTCGCAACGCCACTTGCCACCATGGCGCGAGAGCAGCGGATCGACTATAATACCTGCCCATCATCCAAAAGGATTGAGCGTGTTATCTCTCGAACTCGGGATCGTTGCGATCCTGATCGTCGTCAACGGTCTGCTGGCAATGTCGGAGCTGGCGATCGTATCCTCCCGTCCTGCCCGCCTCGCCGCTTTGGTTGAAAAAGGCGTGACAGGTTCACGCCGCGCACTGACGCTGGCCTCCGATCCCGGCAAGTTCCTCTCCACCGTACAAATCGGCATTACACTGATCGGTGTTTTGTCGGGCGCCTTCTCCGGTGCGACGCTGGGCCAGCGTCTCACGGTACTGTTGCTTGACCTTGGCGTATCAAAAGGCCTCGCCGATACGCTCGGCGTCGGCATCGTCGTATCGATCATTACTTACGCTTCGCTGATCATCGGCGAACTCGTGCCGAAGCAGATCGCACTGCGCGATCCCGAAGCCGTGGCCGTGCGCGTTGCGCCGGCCATGGTGTTGCTCGCAAAAATCTCGCTGCCGCTGGTGTGGCTGCTTGACCGCTCCGGCAAGGCGATCCTGTTTCTACTTGGGCAGCGCGGTGAAGCCGAAGAGAAGGTCAGCGAAGACGAAATCCGCACGCTCGTGACTGAAGCGGAAACCGCCGGCGTGCTTGAGCCCGGCGAGAAGGAAATGATCGCAGGCGTGATGCGCCTCGGCGACCTACCCGTCGGTGCCGTGATGACGCCGCGCCATGAAGTGGCGATGATCGATCTTGCCGACCCCATCGAGACCATCCAGGCCGAACTCGCCGGCAGCTCGCATTCGCGCTTTGCGGTGTTCGATGGCGACGGCGATTCCGCCATCGGCATCGTGCAGGCCAAGGATCTGCTCGATGTGTATTTGAGCGGCAAGACGCCGGACATCCGCGCGCTGGTGCGCGAGGCGCCGGTCATTCCCGACACAGTTGATGCCCGCGATGTGGTGGCGATCCTGCGCGACTCGCCGTTCCATATCGGCCTCGTGCATGACGAATACGGTGTATTCCAGGGCGTAGTCACGTCAGCGGATATTCTCGAGTCGATCGTCGGCGCCTTTCACACCGAGGAAGGTCCGGCCGAGGTCGCCTTCCACAAACGCGAGGACGGCTCCTACCTCATCTCCGGCTGGATGCCCGCGGTGGAGTTCGCTGCCCTGCTCGGCATCGAATTGCCCGCGCAGTCGCGTTCCTATCAGACCTTCGCGGGCTTCCTGCTGCAGGAATTCGGCAAGATTCCCGAGGTCGGCGACGAGATCGTCTCGCATGCCTGGCGGTTCGAGGTCATGGACCTCGACGGCCGCCGCATCGACAAGGTGCTGGCGAGCCGCGTCAAGGAAGAAGCGCTCGGTTAGACTGGTAGTCGCGGCACGCTCTGTATGTCGTCCCGGCGTTCGCGAGGACGACATGTTGAGAGTTAGGGACTGGATACTACTCGATCACCCGGCCGAACTTGTTCGACTTCGGCAGGCCGGTCGCGAGACGACCGGCGTCCGCACGATTGCCGCGCCAGTCGGCCAGTTCCTTCCAGGTCAGACGATGCTCGCGGTCGGAGGAATCCTTCCAGGTCAGGCCTTCCTTGGCCACGAAGGTGGCGACATCCGACAGGCCTGCACTGGTGTATTTCTGCAGCCGCACACCACGTCCACGCGCCATCTCCGGCACCTGATCGAGCGGGAAGATCACCATCTTGTGGTTGGTGCCGATGACCGCGACCTGATCGCTGCCTTCGCCGACCACCGTCAGCGCCCGCGCCTCGTTGGGCATCTCGACATTCAGCACCTGCTTGCCCTTGCGGGTGGTGCCGACGCAGTCGTCCTCATTGACGAGGAAGCCCTGCCCGTCGTGGCTGGCGATCAGGAACTTGCGGCCGCCCTTATGCACGAACATCGAAACGATGGCGGCATCGCCTTCCATGTCGATGAACAGGCGGATCGGCTCGCCATGGCCGCGACCGCCCGGCAGCTTCGACACGTCCAGCGAATAGAACCGTCCATTGGTGGCCAGCAGCATCAGCTTCGAGGTGGTCTCGGCGAAGAACGCCTTGTCGAGCTTGTCATCGGTCTTGAAGGTCAGGTTGGAGAGATCTGCAACCTGCCCCTTCAACGTACGGACCCAGCCCTTCTCGGAAATCACGACCGTAACGGGTTCGCGCTCGACCAGCGACTCTTCGAGCGCTGCGAGATCGTGCTCCGGCGCATCCGCGAACACGGTGCGGCGTTTGCCGAGCGGCGTCTTCGGCCCGAAGATGTCGCGCACCTTGCGGACCTGCTCACCGACCTTGGCCCACTGCTCGGTTTCGGACTTCAGGATCGCGTTGATGCCCTTGAGCTCCGCCCGCAGCTCCTTGTCTTCTTTCCTGATCTCGAACTCTTCGAGCTTGCGCAAGCTGCGCAGCCGCATGTTGAGGATCGACTCGGCCTGCAATTCGGTGAGGCTGAACGCCTTCATCAAAGCCGGCTTCGGCTCATCCTCGGTGCGGATGATCCTGATCACTTCGTCGATATTGAGATAGGCGATCAGGTAACCGCCCAGCACTTCCAGCCGATGTTCGATCTGGTTCTTGCGGAAGTTGGAGCGGCGCAGCAGCACGTCGCGCAAATGGTCGAGCCATTCGCGCAGACACTCGGCAAGGCCGAGCACCTTGGGGATGCGCCCCTTCACCAGCACGTTGAGGTTCAGCGGAATCTTGCTCTCGAGCTCGGTGAGCTTGAACAGCGACTCCATCACCAGACCGGCATCGACATTGCGCGTCTTCGGCTCGATGACGACGCGGATGTCTTCGGCGGACTCGTCGCGGATATCGCCGATCAGCGGCAGCTTCTTGTCGTTGAGCAGCTCGGCGATCTTCTCGATCAGCCGCGACTTCTGCACCAGCCACGGAATCTCGGTGACCACGACATTCCAGGCACCCCGGGCGCCCTCTTCTACATGCCACTTGGCGCGGGTGCGGAACGAACCGCGCCCTGTCGTATAGGCCTCGGCGATGCTTTCCTTGGAATCGACGATGATGCCACCGGTCGGGAAGTCCGGCCCCTTCACCCAGCGCATCAGCGATTTCGATTTGGCGTCGGGCTTGTCGATCAGATGCAGCGCGGCATCGCAGAGCTCGGCGACGTTGTGCGGCGGGATCGAGGTGGCCATGCCGACCGCGATGCCCTGCGCGCCATTGGCCAACAGGTTCGGGAAACCGCCCGGCAGCACGGCCGGCTCTTTGGTCTGGCCGTCGTAATTCGGGCGCAGCTCAACCGCGTCTTCGTCGATGCCTTCGAGCAGCAACCGCGCCACGTCGGTCATGCGCGCTTCGGTGTAACGATAGGCCGCAGCGCTATCGCCGTCGATATTGCCGAAATTGCCCTGGCCGTCGACCAGCGGATAGCGCGACGAGAAGTCCTGCGCGAGACGCACCAGCGCGTCATAGATCGACTGGTCGCCATGCGGATGGAACGAGCCCATCACGTCGCCGACGATCTTGGCGGACTTCTTGAACGGCGTACCCGGATCGAGCCGCAGCAGGCGCATGCCATAGAGGATGCGGCGATGGACCGGCTTTAAGCCGTCCCGCGCATCCGGCAGCGCCCGGTGCATGATCGTTGACAGCGCATAAGCGAGGTAGCGCTCCTCGAGCGCGTCCCGCAGCTGCACTTCGTGAATTTCAGCCGGCTCCGGCGGAATCAGTCTTTTTCCCATGGCGAGGGGTTAGCGCCTCCCGGCGAATCGGGCAAGAAATGAATCACGCGCCACCGATCAAGTTCCATCGATATCGGGGCGCCCTCGCCCCGGGGGAGAGGCCGCCCACGTCATTTCGTCAGCCATTAGGCGATGGGAAGATGGCGGTTCCAGGCTCCGCTGGACGCCCTCTTCCGGAGACTATTTGGCTTTCTGGATGAAGGTCACCACGATCTGGCCATCGACGCGGCCGGCATCGAACTTCACCTTGTCGCCCACCTTGACCGATTTCAGCATTGCCGGGTCCTTGACACGAAACACCATGGTCATGCCCTCGTCCATATCGAGACTCTTGATCGGACCGTGCTTCAACGTGATCTTGCCCGCCGCTTCATCGATTTTCTTCACTTCCCCACGCACGGCAGCATCCTGCGCGGCCGCCACGATGCCGGACGTCGAGAGCGCGACAAACGCGACAAGCGCGATAAATCCATTGGTCTTCATCATGCATTCCTTTGCTTCAGATTGAGCCGTTCGCATCGGCTATTTCACGATGACCTTGCCGGTCATCCCCAATTCGCGATGCGTCGGGATCAGGCACGAATATTCGAACGTCCCTGCTTTCGAGAACTTCCACAGGATTTCCCCGGACTTCTTGGCGGCGAGACGCAGGCCGTTGGGCTCGTCATGCTCCATGTCGGGATTTTTCTTCATCGCTTCGCCGTGCTTTAAATTCTCTGCCGTTGTCGCCAGCAGGAATTCATGTGCTTCAGTCCCGGCGTTACGGATCACGAAACGAATCTGCTCGCCGCGCTTGACCTCAATGACCGCAGGCGAATAGTCCATCTCGTTCATGCTGACGACGATCTCCCGCGCCGGCTTCTTGGGGTCGCCGGGCTCGCCAGCAGAATATCCTCCGTGCTTGTCGTGGGCCGCCGCAGCAACCGAGTAAGCCAGCGCGGCCAGCATGACGCCGCAACCGATGTATTTTCGAATCTTGTTCATTTCAGTTTTCCGTGTTGATTGTTGTCTGTGATGACGATGCGCAGTCCTGGCCCTACATTCCCTTCATTTTCATGCCCTTCTTCATGTCCATCGGCTTCGATCCCTGGCCTTTGACGGTTTTGTCCTTCACGCCCGTCTGCCGCGGCGCATCGCTTGGCGGCGCCTCGATCTCATAGGCGACCGTGCCCTTCGGGAAATCATACGGGCCGGGATCCCGGTAATCGTCGCGCGCGAGCCCGTCCCGCACCTTCATGATGCTGAACATGCCCCCCATCTCGATCGGGCCGAATTGTCCTGATCCCGTCATCATCGGCAGCGTGTTGTCAGGCATCGGCATCTCCATCTCGCCCATGGCGCCGCCGGTAGATCCCATCACCATCGCATCCGGCGCCAGCTTGCCGACTGCCTTCGCCAGATCCTTTTTGGAGACGCCGATCAGGTTTCTGACGTCGTGCCCCATCGCATTCATGGTGTGATGCGACTTGTGGCAGTGGAACGCCCAATCGCCGGGATTGTCGGCGACAAAGTCGAATGCGCGGATCGCCCCCACCGGCACGTCAGTGGTGACTTCCGGCCACTGCGCGCTGTCAGGCACCCATCCGCCATCGGTACAGCTGACCGCAAACTTGTGCCCATGCAGATGGATCGGATGGTTGGTCATCGTGAGATTGCCGACCCGTATCCGCACGCGATCACCGAGACGCACCGGCAACGGATCGATGCCGGGAAAGACGCGACTGTTCCACGCCCACATATTGAAGTCGGTCATCTCGTTGACCTTCGGCAGATAGGTGCCGGGATCGATGAGATAGCTGCTCATGATGAAGACGAAATCGCGATCGACGGACCGGAAGCTGTTGTCGCGGGGATGCACGACCATCATCCCCATCATGCCCATCGCCATCTGGACCATCTCGTCCGAATGCGGGTGATACATGAACGTGCCGCTGTGCTTCATCTCGAATTCGTAGACGAAGGTCTTGCCGGGCTTGATGTGCGGCTGGCTCAGCCCGCCGACGCCATCCATGCCACTTGGCAGGATCACACCGTGCCAATGCACGGTGGTGTGCTCCGGCAGTTTGTTGGTAACGAAGATGCGAACCTTGTCGCCTTCGACAGTTTCGATCGTCGGCCCCGGCGACTGGCCGTTATAGCCCCAGAGATAGGCCTTCATGCCGTCCGCGAATTCGCGCTCGACAGGCTCGGCGACCAGATGGAATTCCTTCCAGTCGCCATTCATACGCCACGGCAATGTCCAGCCGTTGAGCGTAACCACCGGATTGTAGTCGGGCCCGCTCGGCGGATGCAGCGGTGGCTGCATCGTTACTTTGTCCATCATCGGCGCTTCGGGAATACTCGCCGCCTGCACACGGCCGGTGACCGCAGCCGCACTGGCAAGCGCCGTGGCTGTGCCGAGAAAGCTTCGCCGGGACAACATGGTTTTCTCCATTTCAGTGCCCTCCTCCACTGGACGCCTGCGCGGCCGTCGCGGATCTTGTTTCGGATGATGGTTCGCCGCGGCCGCCGCCATTGATCGCGGTCTGCAGTTCGGACTGCGCGAGCCAGAAATTGCGCTTGGCTTCAATGGCTGCGCGCAAAGCTGCGATACGTTGACGGGCCTCGGTCAGCAGCGCGAATACATCGACCTGCATGCTGCTGAAGCGCAATTGCATCTCCTCCGAGATGATCTTGCGCAGCGGCAGCACCTCGCGCCGGTAGTGACCGGCGATATCGTAGGTCGAGCGATAGACCCTGAAGGCATCGCGCGCTTCCGAGCGGATGTTCACGGCCTTCTCGGTCAACAGGTTGAAGGCCTGATTATAGGTCTCCGCCGCCTGTCGAACGCGCACTTCGCCACCGTCAAAGATCGGAATCTGAAATTGCACGTCGAAGCCGCGTTCGCGGAACGGCGCCCCCTCCGGATCACGCGTCTTGCGGTCGATGCCGGCGACGTCGAGCAACGTCACGAACCGGCTTGCTTCGGTCAGATTGAGCGACCGGGCGAGTGCGGCGAGTTCGATGCGGGCGATCTGCAGGTCAATGCGGTGTGCAACGGCATCGACCTCGATGCGCGGCAACGACAGCGGCTGGCGCGGCAGTACTGGAAGTTTTTGCGGCAGCCTGATGCCGATGTCGGTGTCCCAGAGTCCGAGCAGACGAATCAAACGCTCGCGCGAACTTGTAGCCTCCTGGTGGAGCGTTGCGAGATCGGCGGTCGTCTCCGCGTAGAATACCTGCTCGCGGGCTTGGTCGAGCTTGTTCAGCGATCCGGTCTCGCCCAGCTTCTGCGCGAGTTTCGCTGTGGCTTCCGCCGTCGACTTGGCGTCCGTTAGCAGGCCGACAAGTTCGTTGGCAGCGACGGCGCGGTAGTAGGTGCGTCTGACGTCCGCGGCAAGCCGCAGCGTCTCTTCTGCGGCACGCAATTGCGCCTTCTGGAATCGCTGACGGGCGATCTCGGAGCGGAACGGCAGTGTCGCCAGCGCGAGAATATCGCCGACGACCTGTCGCTCGATCTCCAGCGCGCCATTCCCGGAAATGCGCGAGATCGAGAATGTCGGATTGGGCGGCAGGCTGTCGCCCACGAGATCCGTTTCCGCAAGCGCCAATTCATTATACGCAGCCTGCAGGCCGCGATTGCTGAGCAATGCGATCTGCACCGAGCTGTCGACTGTCAATGCCCGCCGCAGCAGGGCTTTGACCGTCGCATCGGCACGTTGTGCGTCATCGGGCGTCCGGATTGCAATCACGTCCTTGTTGATGGTCTCGCTTGCGACCCCGGCGACGACGCCCATACCGCCGTCAGGCGA
This sequence comes from Tardiphaga sp. 42S5, assembly GCF_034044155.1. Lineage (NCBI taxonomy): Bacteria > Pseudomonadati > Pseudomonadota > Alphaproteobacteria > Hyphomicrobiales > Nitrobacteraceae > Tardiphaga > Tardiphaga sp. 42S5. The sequence goes on from NZ_CP139027.1 coordinate 4,563,380, forward strand.
GAACGATGCACATCCCGCCAGCAACAGCGCCGACAGCAGCGAAATGCTGGCTGCAGACCTTGAACCGAATTGGCGCGCATGCGTGCGTGACTTGTGATGCTTATTGAACATGACGTGCCCCTACCGGCCAGATTTCGGCATAGGAGCGACACGGTCGTTCTGCTCGCGCCATGCCGACGCGGCAACCGGCCGAAGGCTGCTGTAAGGAGCCACGGTGGAGCGATAGCCGACACCAGCGACTTTGGTGCCGGGATCTGCCGGGTCGGCGCCAGCCAACGGTGCGGTCACTGGCATGCAGCCACCGAGCGACATACTGGCAGCGGTCATCGCTGCGAGGACTCCAAATCTGATATCGAATAGCTTCCCGACCACCGAACAAACGGCGGCGAGCTTCGCCCCAAGCTGCGCAAGCATGTTATTTTCCTGAAATGACGATGGATCACAGGCCCGCGAGCCCTTAACGGGCGCGGTACCGCGTCGATACGATCAGATCAGGAAATGGGAGGGCGGTAGAGCCGAGTGGGCGCGCTGTCGGTGACCGCGCGATAGCCTTCGGTAACACGAAGGACCGTCGGCACCGAAGGGGTCACGATGTCAGTCAGCGGTGCTGGCAGTGCGGAAATACACATCAGGCCGCAGCATGGACCGTTCGGTGAATGCGGCACTTTGTGCGAACCGGAGGCATCGTCGATCGCCGTCAATGCGTGGTCGCCATCAGCGTGTGCGGCTGATGCGTGCGCGACAGAATGATCGTGCGCGTGACCATCCCCATGCATGTGCGCAGACGCGCTGTTATTAACATGAACCATGCCGGTCATATGACTTTCGCCAGTCAGGCACGGCGCGACCGGGTGCTGTCCCGGCAAGGCAAAGGAGATCGTCGGCGCCAGCACGCACAAGAGATAGGCCAGGGCGACAAACCACCCTGCTCTCAGCCGCTGCACTCTGGTCAGACGAACCAGCATCTGGATGCGATATCTTCCTATCAACCCGTCAATACGTGGATCATAGACGCGAATCCGGCGCCCGCCAATGTCGAACTCGTCTCAGGACGATGAGATTCGCGCGAGGTGCCGCGTCACCGCGTTGATGAACCCTTCGCGGGCGTCGGAATGGCCCTGCCCGCGCGGTTCCAGCACGTTGCGGAGCAGAAAGCGCCCGGTCAGGTCGAAGCCGTCCTGCAGGTCTCGGTCGGAGATGCTGTTTTGGCCGTCTTCACTCTCGCGCAGGAATGACGGCAGCCGCATCAGCCGGTCGCGATACGGTTCACCCGCGGTCCGGGACACTGCGTTGCCAGATTTGGGTGACACGTAAATCAGGTCAGAGGTCACGCCGGTGGCGGCGCAATTCTCCAGATCGAGGCCGAAGCCGAGTTCGGTCAACATCGCCAGCTCAAACCGGATCACATGGAGCGCGGCTTCGCCGACATCATCGAAGTCATCTAGGATGCGCTCCAGCGTCTCGTAGATGTCTTCATGCGGATCGCGCTCCGGCAGCAACCGCGCCAGCGAGGCGAGATGGGTGATGCCGTAGACCGCATGGGACGAACCCAGCAGCGTCGCGGCACGCATCAACGTGCCTTCCATCAGGTAATAGCCGAGCTGTTCGTCCAGCCGCGCCCGCCATATCGCCTGCACGCTATTGCCGGGTTGCAGCAGCGGTCGCATCTTTGACCCCGCACCACCGCGCACTAGGCCGAGATGACGACCATGGCTACGCGTCAGCAATTCGACGATGGCACTGGATTCGCCATGCCGCCGCACGCCAAGGATGATACCCTCGTCCGTCCATTCCATGGGGGCAGTTTACAGGAATTCGGCAGCCGCCGCAGTAAATGCGATCAGGCCTTGAACCACGTTTTCGCGTCGCCGGTGAAGGCGCAATACAGCCCGAGCCCGGTCAGGATGCAGGACACAATCTCGATCGCACTGTCGAACTGCAGTCCGTACAGGCCAAGCACCTGAAACAGAGACAATACCGAGAAGGCCAGCGACACCACCAGCACCCAGCGCGGCCAGCCCTTGCGGCGATAGGCGGCGAGCCACACGAGCCAAACGAAGAACAACAGCATGCAGGCGGCGACCAGATTCGCCGCCATGATGGTGCTCTCGGACATCGCAAGGTCAGGCGTGCGGTCCTGGAACGCGATCGACAGCGCGTCGAGGATCAGCGACATGTAGAGCAGGACTTCAAAATAGAAGACGTTCTTCGGAAGGTTGGCGGGAGCGGTCATCTTGTCGGCTGCACTTCCATCATCGCTCCTCGATCACTCGTGAGGAAATTCGAGGCCCATTTCGCGATAACGATTCGGATCGTCGCCCCAGTTTTCGCGCACCTTCACGAACAGGAACAGATGCACGGGCGCGCCCACGATTTCGGTCAGCTCCCTGCGCGAGTCCGCACCGATCTGCTTGATCGTCGCACCGCCCTTGCCGAGCACGATCTTGCGCTGGCTTTCGCGCTCGACGAAAATCGTCTGCTCGATGCGGACCGACTTGTCCTTGCGCTCGGTCCAGCTATCGGTCTCCACGGTCGACTGGTACGGCAGTTCCTGATGCAACTGACGAAAGATCTTCTCGCGGGTGATTTCCGCCGCGAGATGCCGCATCGGCGCATCCGACATCTGGTCTTCGGGATAATGATACGGGCCGGCGGGAACGTCGGCTGCCAACCTGCGGCGCAGGTCATCGACACCGTCGCCGGTCATCGCCGAAATCATGAAGGTCTCTTCGAACTTCAGGCGCTCGTTGGCCATCTGCGCCAGCTTCAGCAGCTTTTCCTTCGAAACGATATCGACCTTGTTGATCACGAGGATCTTCGGGTGATTGACACTCGCAAGCTGCGCGAAGATCGCCTCGGCTTCCTCGTTGATGCCCGCTTTGGCATCGAGCAGCACGCAGACAACGTCGGCATCATGCGCACCGCTCCATGCCGTCTTGACCATCGCCCGGTCGAGGCGCCGCTTCGGCAGGAAGATGCCGGGCGTATCGACCAGAATGATCTGGGCGTGGTTCTCGATCACGATGCCGCGGATCAGTGCGCGCGTGGTCTGCACCTTGCGCGAGACGATGGTGACTTTGGAGCCGACCAGCGCATTGACCAGCGTCGACTTGCCGACATTGGGCGCACCGATCAGCGCGACAAAGCCGCAGCGGGTTTCAACGGGTGTCCCTTCGGACTCATGATCTGGTTCAGCATCGTTCACGACATCATCCTTCATTGCCGCCACTGCTGACGCCTTCACGCGCAATCATCGCCTGCGCCGCGGCCTTCTCGGCGGCGCGCTTGCTGCCGCCCTCGCCTTCGGCCGGCGCAAACCCCTTCACATCCACCTCGATCTTGAAATGCGGATCGTGGTGCGGACCGGAGCGTTCGACCTCCCGATAGGCCGGTGTCGGCAGCCCGCGGCCCTGGGCCCATTCCTGCAGCACCGTCTTGGGATCGCGCAGCGGACGGACCGGCTTGCGCATGCGCTCGGTCCAGTTGCGCTGTACGAAGCTTTCCGCAGCCGGATAGCCGCCATCGAGGAAGATCGCGCCGATCACGGCTTCGCAGATATCGCCGAGGACCGACTTGCGCAACCGCTGACCGGCGCCGGCGCCGACCGTGCCGAGCTTGATACCCTCGAGGAGACCCAACAGCCGTGCGACGTCGGCGCATGCTTCCTTGCGCACGAGGTCGGCGAGCCGCTTCGACAACTCGCCTTCATCCGCATTCGGGAAAGCGCGAAACAACATGTCGGAGACCACGAGGCCAAGTACGTGGTCGCCGAGAAATTCGAGACGCTGGTAGCTCTCGGTCCGGCTGCGCTGGGACTTCAGGGCCGACACATGAGTGAAGGCTGTCGCCAGCAGCAGAGGATCCTTGAAGCTGTGGCCGATCCGCGCTTCGATCTCGGCTGCGGCGACCTTCGCCGCTGCGCGTGCCTTCTTCTTGCGGGCAGCCGCCGTCTCCGGCGCAGCCTCGGTCGTCGAGCTAACTTCGTCGGTCTTCGGCGCGGTCTCGATGGGATTGTTGGAGTCGTCGGTCATCGCACGATAGAGAAAATTCGATTCCAGCGTACGGCGGTCGGCCAGCGCCAGATCTGCCAAGCATGTTCGCCTTCGGCGATCGAGAAGAAGATCATCTGCGCGCGACCGACGAGATTCTCGAACGGCACATAGCCGACGGCCGACAGCACGCGGCTGTCCGTCGAATTGTCGCGGTTGTCGCCCATCATGAAGAAATTGCCAGGCGGCACGGTGTAGACATTGGTGTTGTCGTAGAAGCCGTTGTCGACGCAATCGAGCGTCTCATAGGTGACGTTATTGGGCAGCGTCTCCTTCCAGCGCTTGACGCGCGCCGTGGCGTCGGAGCCGCACGGATCCTCGCCGACGAAGTCGCTCATACGCTCGCGCTGCACGGGCTTCTCGTTGATGTAGAGCAGCCCCTCTTTCATCTGGACGCGGTCACCGGGCAGGCCGATCACGCGCTTGATGTAGTCGGTGGAGTCGTCCTTCGGCAGACGGAACACTACGACGTCACCGCGCGACGGCTCGGAACCGAAGACGCGGCCGGAGAAGATATTCGGCGACAGCGGGATCGAATAGTGGCTGTAGCCGTAGGAATATTTCGAGACGAACAGGTAATCGCCGACCAGAAGCGTGGCCTTCATCGAGCCCGACGGGATATTGAAGGGCTGGAACAGGAAGGTCCGGATCACCAGCGCGATCAGCAGTGCGTTGATGACAACACGGATGGTCTCGCCGACGCCGCTTTCAGTCTTGGTCCCGGATGTCACACTCATCGCTTTCCCGATTCCCGCAGCGTCGCCGCGCGGCTGGTAGCGCATTTTGGGGCAAGGCGGCGGCGCGCCTCGCACGAAAAATGCATTAGATTCATATAATTACGGCAAAGTCCTGCAAATGCCATGAGCGGCGTCAGCGAGAATTGGCGTCGGTTCGGTGTCCTCGCAGGTTTAAACGGTTGTTGGTAACGGTGCAATGAACCGCCCCGAAAAGCCGCTATTTCCCGCCAGTTTGACGTGCCGGCTTGTGATCGCACCGCTTCAGTGCGGCTCCCGGCCAGCCCTCAGGGCTTGGGCGACGGGACGGCCGAAATTATGACGAAAGCCTGCGCCAGGGGCCAATCGTCCGTGATCGACAGATCGATCTGGGCCTCGTGGCCGGGCGGTATCAGGGCCTGCAGCCGGGCCAGCGCGCCGCCGGTGAGCTTCATCGAGGGTTTGCCACCCGGCAGATTGACGACGCCCATATCCCGCCACCAGACGCCCTGACGGATGCCGGTGCCCAGCGCCTTGGACATGGCCTCCTTGGCGGCGAAACGCTTGGCATATGTCGCCACCACCATCCTCTCGCTCTTCGCGCGGCGCTGCGCCCTCGCCCGCTCAGCCTCGGTGAAGATGCGATCGAGGAAGCGATCGCCATGGCGTTCGATCACCTTGGCGACGCGCGTAATGTCGATCAGATCGGAACCGATGCCGATAATCATGAGGCGCTCTTGGACTGCATCCGCCCGCGATCCATCGCCGCGCGCATCAGACGCACCGTATCGGACAGGCCGATGAACAGTGCCTCGCCGATCATATAGTAGCCGATGTTCAGCTCCATGATTTCGGGCAGCGCCGAGATCGTCTCGGCGGTCGCATAGTCGAGGCCATGGCCGGCATGCACTTCCAGACCTGCGGATTTCGCCAGCCTGGCGCCGGCGGCAATGCGCTGCCATTCATGAGCGGCCTTCGCGGTATCGCCATCGGTGATGGCATCGCACCAGGCGCCCGTGTGGAGTTCGATCACGGGGGCTTTCAGTTTGGCAGCCATTTCGATCTGCTTGGGGTCAGCCGCAATGAACAGCGACACCCGAACGCCTGCCTCTGTGAAGCGTGCGATCGACGGCTCCAGCGATTCACGCTGGCCGACCACGTCGAGGCCGCCCTCGGTGGTCAATTCTTCGCGCCGCTCCGGCACCAGACAGACCGCATGAGGCTTCACCGCCAGCGCGATCCGCACCATGTCCGGCGTCGCCGCCATTTCGAAATTCAGCGGCTTGGAGATCTCCGCCTTCAGTCGCTCCATATCGGCATCGCGGATATGGCGACGATCCTCGCGCAAATGCGCGGTGATGCCGTCGGCCCCTGCCGAAATGGCTTCCAGCGCAGCGCGGACCGGATCCGGGTGCTTGCCGCCCCGCGCGTTGCGCAGGGTCGCGACGTGATCGATGTTGACGCCGAGGCGTAGCGAGGATGAGGACATGACGGAATTCCAGAAAACCTTAAGGGAAGACGCTACCCATTGACCCGCTCGACCTTGGCGACAACAGCCTTGGCGCGCAACTGATTGATGATCGCGCTGAGATGCTTGAGGTCGTAGACCCCGAGATCGATGGTCTGTTCGGTGAAATCGGGCGAGCGTCGATGCATGCTGATATTGTCGATATTGCCGTCATGGTCGGCAATCACCTGGGCGATCTGCGCCAGACTGCCGGGCTCGTTGACATTCTGCAAAAAGAGTCTGGCCGGGAAACGCTGCGGCGAGGATTCATCGATATCCCAGCGCACGTCGACCCAGCGCTCCGGCTCTTCCTCGAAATCCTTCAGCGCCGGTGACTGGATCGGATAGATCGTGATGCCCTCGCCCGGCGTGACGATGCCGACGATACGGTCGCCCGGCACGGCGCCACCGTTCGGAGCGAATTTAATTGGCAGATCGGAATCGACGCCACCGATCGAGATGATCGAGGTGAAGCGTGCCGCGCCATCCGGCGTTCTGACCTTGTCCGCCGTCGACTTCTTGTTGTTGGCCGAAAAGCGGCCGATGCGCTCTTCCTTGTAGTCGGGATACATCGCACGCGCGACGTCGGCGGCGCGCAATTCGCCGCGGCCGACCGAGGCCATCACATCGTCGATAGACGTGCGCGCCAGACGCGGCAGCGCGCCCTTCAACTGGTCGTCCGAATATTCCATCTTGGCGCGCACGAACAGGCGCTCGACGATCCGGCGGCCAAGGCTGGCATATTGATCACGGACCGCTGTTCGCGTCGCACGGCGAATGGCGGCGCGCGCTTTGCCAGTGACCGCCAGGCCTTCCCATGCGGATGGCGGCGCCTGCTGTGCGGCCGAGGTCAGCACTTCGACTTCGTCGCCGTTCTGCAGTTCGGACGACAGCGGCGCGAATTTTCCGTTGATCTTGCAGCCAACTGCACTGTTACCGACGTCGGTATGCACGGCATAGGCGAAGTCGACCACATTGGCATTGCGCGGCAGCGCGATGAGCTTGCCCTTTGGCGTGAAGCAGAACACCTGGTCGTGGAACAGTTCGAGCTTGGTATGCTCCAGGAATTCTTCCGGATTGGTGCTCTCCGAGAGAATGCCGATGGTATGGCGCAGCCACGAGAACGCGTTGGATTCGCGCTTGAGCATTTCGGTCGGCGAACCGATGCCATCCTTGTAGAACGCATGCGCGGCGATGCCGTATTCGGCGATGCTGTTCATGTCCTCGGTGCGGATCTGCAGTTCGACGCGCTGGTTGCCGGGGCCGATCACCGTGGTGTGGATCGAGCGATAATCGTTCTGCTTCGGCGTCGAGATGTAATCCTTGAAGCGGCCCGGCACGACGGGCCAGGTGGTGTGCACGACCCCAAGTGCGCGGTAGCACGCCTCCATGTCCTGCAGCACAACGCGGAAGCCGTAAATGTCCGACAGCTGTTCGAAGCCGACCGACTTGCGCTTCATCTTGGTCCAGATCGAAAACGGCTTCTTGCGTCGGCCGGTGACGCGCGCCGCGATGCCGTTCTTCTCCAGCTTCGTGGAGAGATGACTCTCGATCATGTCAATGAGGTTGCGATTGCGTTCGGTCAGTGAGTCCAGGCGCTGCATCACCACCAGATAGGCGTCGGGATCGAGCACCTTGAACGACAGTTCCTCAAGCTCCTCGCGCATCGCCTGCATACCCATACGGCCGGCGAGCGGCGCATAGATGTCGAGGGTCTCCTCGGCGATGCGACGGCGCGAGGCTGGCGGCATGAACTCCATCGTCCGCATATTGTGCAGACGGTCGGCGAGCTTGATCAGCAGAACGCGGACGTCGTCGGCGATCGCCAGCAGCAGCTTGCGCAGGTTCTCGGCCTGCTTGGCTTCGCGCGACACCAGTTCGAGCCGCTTCAGCTTGGTCAGGCCCTCGACCAGCGCGCCGATTTCGGCGCCGAACAGCTTGTCGATTTCGGTCCGGGTGGCCTCGGTGTCCTCGATCGTGTCGTGCAACAGCGCCGCCACGATGGTGGCGTCGTCGAGCTTGAGGTCGGTGAGGATCGCCGCCACTTCCAGCGGGTGGGAGAAATACGGGTCGCCGGAGGCCCGTGTCTGCTCGCCATGGGCGACCATGGCATAGACATAGGCGCGGTTGAGCAGATCCTCATCGGTGTTCGGGTTATAGGCCCGGACGCGGTCCACCAGATCGTATTGCCGCATCATCCGGACACGGGACGTCCGCGGCACCTTGGCCGGAATTGGCGTCTCTGCAGACAGCGCTTCAGGCGAAACTGGCGAGACCGCGGCGACCGTGTCGTTCGCAGCCTGCATCTGCCGTTTATTACGGCGCGAAGTCGCCATCCTAGCCTCGTTCGATCCGGTCAGCAGCGACCTGGATTCTTCATCTCAAGTTTGCCCCGAAACGGACTGCAAAAGCAAAGGCCCGGAAGCATGTCCGGGCCTTTGTGATGACTGATAATCAAAACGGTTAAGCAAAAAACCGTGTGTATCGCTTTACTCGTCTTCTTCGGGCTGCTCTTCCGGCGGAGCGAGCCCTTCGAGGCCCTTGAGGAGCTCTTCTTCGGTCATGCGCTCGACGGCCACTTCGGTGTCGTCAGCATCGACACTGGCGCCGGCGGAACCGATCAGCGGAATCGTATCCGGTTCTGGCTCGTCGACTTCCACGAACTTCTGCAGCGAATGGACCAGTTCCTCACGGAGATCTTCCGGCGAAATGGTCTGATCAGCGATTTCGCGCAGCGAAACAACCGGATTCTTGTCGTTGTCGCGATCAATCGTAAGTTGTGAACCGGACGAGATCATTCGTGCCCGGTGTGCTGCCAGCAACACCAGGTCGAACCGGTTGTCGACCTTATCGATGCAATCTTCGACGGTTACGCGCGCCATAAAATGTCGCTCCGTTTGTTGTGGGACCGAATATGATGATTAAGTCCCGTAGGTATAGGGGCTTTGCGGCATTCGCAAGGACCAATTTGGAATTGCGTCCTTCTTGGCTTGGTTTTCTGCCGCACTATGGTACCCTCAAAAAGACCGCAGAAGCGGTGACACCATCTGGCCAGAAGCGGATATCTCGACACCAAAAGGCTTCATTGCAAGGGAAGATGGATCGGCATATTCGGGCAGTTCCAGACCAGCTGATTGCGTGGCGTCAATAAGGCCGATCCGACGAAGAGCGGACGACAAATGTGATTCAAATGCGCAACGACGAAGTCGCGCCAAAAACGCTAACAACAACAAACCACATGAGAAAACTTGATGTCCCTCACATCTAACAAGATCGCACTCTTCATCGACGGCGCCAATCTGTACGCCACCGCCAAGACCCTCGGCTTCGACATCGACTACAAGCGCCTCCTCAAGGAATTTCAGAGCCGCGGGACCCTCGTCCGGGCCTTCTATTACACCGCCATTATCGAGGATCAGGAATACTCGTCGATTCGCCCGCTGATCGATTGGCTCGATTACAACGGGTATACGGTGGTAACCAAGGCCACCAAGGAATTCATCGATGCGTCCGGCCGACGCAAGGTGAAGGGGAATATGGACATCGAGCTCGCCGTCGATGCCATGGAACTGGCCGAACATGTCGACCAGATCGTGCTGTTCTCGGGCGATGGCGACTTCCGCTCCCTGGTCGAAGCCGTGCAGCGTCGCGGCGTCCGCGTCACAGTGGTGTCCACCATCTCGAGCCAGCCACCCATGATCGCCGACGAGTTGCGCCGGCAGGCAGACGTGTTTACCGATCTCATGGAACTACAGAGCAAGCTTGGCCGCGATCCGGCAGAGCGCCCTGCTCCGCGCGAACCGCGTCACCAGACGCCGCAATTCCTGCAGCGCGCGACCACCATGGCGCCCCGAGGCGATGAAGATTTCGAAGACTAAGACGCAACTCAGCAGACAACAGCCGGCGGTGATCGCATCCGCGATTTCCGCCGGTACTTCGACCGACCCCGGGCGCGATTGTCCTCTTTGCCCACGTCTCGTCGACTACCGTATGGCGGTGCGCGAGAAGGATCCAGACGGCTACAACGGCCCCGTGCCGTCCTTCGGCACCTCGGATGCAGCGCTGCTGATCGTGGGCCTCGCACCGGGCGTGCAGGGCGCCAATCGTACCGGGCGTCCCTTTACTGGCGACTATGCCGGCGACCTGCTCTACGAGACTTTGCTGGATTTCGGCTTTGCGTCCGGCACCTATGAAGCACGTCCTGATGACGGGCTCATGCTGCAGGATTGCCGGATCACCAACGCCGTGCGCTGTGTGCCACCACAGAACAAGCCACTGCCCGTCGAGATCACCACCTGCCGGCCGTTTCTGATTGCCACGATGGACACCATGCCACGATTGCGCGCCATCGTGCTGCTGGGTCGCGTCGCCCACGACACGATGCTGAGGACGCTCGGCATTCGCGCCGTGACAGCGCCCTTTGCGCACGGCGCCGTTCACGATGTCGGCCGCTTCAAGCTCTACGACAGCTATCACTGCTCGCGATACAACACGAACACACGCGTGCTGACGCCCGAGATGTTTCGTGCGGTGTTTGCGCGGGTGAAGGCGGATCTGGCGCAGGCCTAGACCGGGTTGGCCTTCAACCAGTCCAGCACGTCGCCCGCGTTCCGGTCCGGCGGAAATACCGGATAAAACACATGGGTGATCTTGCCGTCGTCGATGATCATGGCCAGGCGCTTGATCATCGTTTGATCGGCAACATCCATAGTCGGCAGGCTGAGCGCATCGCTCAGCTCGAGCTGCTCATCCGACAGCACTGGAAACGGCAGATGAAGCCGCCCGGCCATTTCGGTCTGATAGGCGTTGCTCTGCGTCGACAGGCCGAACACATGCTTGGCGCCAGCAGCCTTCAGCTCCGCGAACAGATCGCGGAATGAACAGGTTTGCGGTGTGCAGCCACGCGCGCCGGGGATCATGTCCCAGTCATCGACCAGCCCGATCTTGCCGGGCTCTCCGGTGCGCGGATAGCCGAACACCACGGTGCGGCCCGTGAGTTCGGACAGCGTAACTGCGGTATCGTTGGTGGCGCGCAGGCTAACCGGTGGGATGGTCATGCCGGTCAGATGATTGGCGGCACCGTCGTCTTCCGGTCCCGGAATCTTGCTCCAGTCGACTTCGAGCAGGTTGCCTTGCGTCATCTCATCCTCTTGTTTGAAAGAATGGGCGACGCCCAGCCTTATCCCCGCGCGCGCAACAGACGGCCCTTCTCGCGGCCCCAGTCGCGGTCCTTCTCGCTCGCGCGCTTGTCGTGGAGCTGCTTGCCCTTTGCCAGCGCGAGCTGCAGCTTAACGCGGCCGCGTTCGTTGAAGTACATCTTCAACGGCACAAGGGTCATGCCCTGGCGTTCTACCGCACCCATCAGCTTGTTGATCTGCTTGCGATGCAGCAGCAGCTTCCGCGGCCGCTTCGGCTCGTGGTTGAAGCGGTTGGCCTGCAGATATTCAGGGATGTTGCAGTTGATCAGCCAGATCTCACCGTCCTTCGGGTCGGCGTAGGATTCCGCAATGGTGCTCTTGCCGTTGCGGATCGACTTCACCTCGGTCCCGGTCAAGGCGATACCTGCCTCGACCGTATCCTCGACGGCATAGTTGAACCGCGCCTTGCGGTTCTCAGCGATCACCTTGATCGGGCGTTCGTTCTTTTCGGCCATCGTTCAATACTTTCAGCGTGCTGACCGAATATAGGTACCGCGAATGCCCGACCCAAGCCTTGGGCTCAGGCCTTCTTGAGCAGGTCGCGAATCTCGGTCAGCAGTTCTTCTTCACGGGTCGGCTTCGGCGGTTCAACCGGCTTGGCGGCATCGTTGCGCTTCAGCTGGTTCATGAAGCGGATCACCAAGAACAGGACAAAGGCGACAATGATGAAGTTCAGCGTCAGGGTCAGGAAGCTGCCCCAGGCCAGCACGGCGCCCTGCTTCTTGGCGTCGGCCAGATTGGTTGCCGTAACGGATTTCGAGAGACCCGTGAAGTAATTCGAGAAATCGAGACCGCCGGTGATCGCACCAATGATCGGCATGATGACGTCGGCCACCATCGACGAGACGATGGCACCAAAGGCTGCGCCGATGATCACGCCGACGGCGAGATCGACCACATTGCCCTTCATCGCGAAATCGCGAAATTCCTTCAGCATTTGCAATTCCTTTTTGTCTTCAACGAACGACGCGTACGCGCTTACAAATAAGGAGAGATGACGCAGCCAAGGTCACTCAACACCCGGTTGATGCAAATGCCTAGTTGATGAGGCCCGCGAAGACCATGGCGTCGCGGATCACCTTGCCCGTCGGCGGCGTGACCGTCATCAACGGCAGACGTACCTCTTCCTTGATGCGGCCCAGCAAAGCGAGGCCGTGCTTGGCGCCGGCGAGGCCCGGCTCCTTGAAGATCGTGTCATGCAGCGGTGTCAGGCGATCCTGGATTTTGAGCGCCCCGGCATAGTCGCCCTTGAGCACCAGCGACATCAGTTCGGCACACAGCTTCGGCGCAACATTCGCCGTCACCGAAATGCAGCCATGGCCGCCCGCCGCCATATAGGCCAGCGCAGTCATGTCCTCGCCGGACATCTGGATGAAATCCGGTCCCATCACGTGACGCTGCTTGGAAACGCGCGCGAGATCGGCGGTGGCATCCTTCACGCCGGCGATGTTCTTCAGCTCATACAGGCGCGCCATGGTGTCGACGGACATATCGACCACCGAGCGGGGCGGAATATTGTAGATGATGATCGGAATGCCGATCGCGTCGTTCACCGCCTTGAAGTGCTGATACATGCCCTCTTGCGTGGGCTTGTTGTAATACGGCGTCACCACCAGCACCGCATCGGCGCCGGCCTTCTCGGCGTGCTTTGCCAGTGCCACCGCTTCCTTGGTGGAGTTGGACCCGGCGCCAGCGATCACCGGCACGCGGCCCTTGGCTTCGTCGATGCACCATTCGACGACCTTGTAATGCTCTTCGTGGCTCAGCGTCGGGCTCTCGCCCGTGGTGCCGACCGGAACGAGCCCGTTGCTGCCCTCGGCGATCTGCCAGCTGACGAGCGCGCGAAAGCCTGCCTCGTCCAGCGCGCCATCTTTGAACGGCGTGACCAGCGCGGTGTAAGACCCCCGGAAATTCGTCTTGGTGGCTGCCATGGTCTGCTCCGAACGCGATGCGGCTTTAGCCGTCTGCTTGAACCGATTGATTGAACTGCAAGTCTTATCGAGTCTGCGGCTGCGGCGAAAGACCGCCCAAGGCTGTTTCCGGCTGGTTTCAGCGCGGCTTACCGCCCGTTTGGCCGTGATTTCGCCGCCGTGGCCGGGCAGAGAGGAGCGCGCGGTTGCAGAAATTGACGATTTGGTCACCGTTTCAATCAAATACATCATGGGAATGCGTGCGATCGTCTGATTCGCCGCGAGGGAATGCCGTGAAGCACCTATTTCTCACGACAACGGCGCGGCGAACGGCCCTGCAACGGACAGCCTTGGGCTCCGGTCTGGCGCTGGCGGTCGGGGTATCGGTGCTGGCCGTCGAGGCCTGGGCAGCCACCAAGGTTCCATTGCCGAAGGCGCGCCCCATTGCGCGCAGTGCAGCACAGGCTCCCACGGCCGTGGCGGCCCCGGCGAAGCCACTCGCGCCAGATGCTGCGAGCCCGGCTCCCGCGATCCAGCCCGCCACCCGCCAGCACGCGGCCATCCCCCCTGCTGCCAAGAAGCCGGTCGCCCGCGCAGCCGTCGCGGCAACGACATCCACACCACAGGCAGATGCCGAAACACTCGAAAACGTCATTGAGCTGATCCGCAAGCGCAAGGGTTCGGAAGCCGCGCAGGTCGTGCAAACGATTGGCGATCCGGTGGCGCGCAAGCTCGGCGAATGGATCTATCTGCGCAGCGATGACAATGGCGCGTCGGTCGAGCGCTACCGCGCTTTCGTCGCAGCAAATCCGAGCTGGCCGTCACAGACCTTCCTGCGTCGCCGCATCGAAGCGGCGCTGTGGGACGACAAGCGCGACGACTCCGCGATCCAGTCCTATTTCGAGAGTGAGAAGCCGATTTCCGCCAAGGGCAAGTTCGCCCTCGCCAAGTCGCTGCTCGCGCGCGGCGACCGCGCCGGCGCAGAGCGCCTCATCCGCGACGCGTGGCGCAGCGATCCGATATCGGGCGACACCGAGAACATGGCCATCGACATGTTCGGTCCGCTGATCACGCCCGGCGACCACAAGGCACGCATGGACATGCTGCTCTATGGCAGCGATGCAGATGCCGCGCTGCGCTCTGCCAAGCGTCTTGGCGGCGCGCAGATGGCCTTGGCCCGGGCGCGCATCGGCGTCACGAAAAAGGCATCCAATGCGAACGCCCTTCTCGCTGCAGTGCCCTCCGAACTACATAGCGATCCCGGCTACATGTTCAGCCGCATTCAGCAGCTGCGCCGCGAAGAGAAATTCGGCGAAGCCGCGCGGCTGATGATCGCAGCGCCGCGCGAGCCGCATCGCCTGCATAATCTCGATGAATGGTGGATCGAGCGGCGCCTGCTCGCACGCAAGCTGCTCGACGTCGGCGAACACCGCTCGGCCTATCTCGTCGCACGCGATGCCGCCCTGCCCGCCCGCGACATCTACAAGACCGAGCAGGAGTTCACCGCCGGCTGGATCGCGCTGCGCTTCCTGAAAGACCCGGCAACGGCCGCGCAGCACTTCGCCCGCATCGGCGTCGGCAGCGTCAATCCGACAGCGCTGGCCCGCGCCGGCTACTGGCAGGGCCGTGCTGCGGAAGCCGCAGGCCGCAGCCAGGAGGCCCGCGCCGCCTATACGCGCGCGGCCGAGCAATCCACCAGCTATTACGGCCAGCTCGCGCGCGCGAAGCTCGGCCTGCCACAGCTCGATATCAGCGGTCCGCTGACGGCGCGTGCGCGCGGCCTCGAACGGCTCGAGATCGTTCGCGCCGTGCAACTGCTTTATGCGCTCGACGAGCGCGAGATCGCCGTACCGATTTTCGCAGACGTGGGCGAGAACGGCGATCCGGAAGCTGTGCTCGGCCTTGCCGAGCTCGCGCAACAGAACAAGGATGCCCGCGGTACGTTGCTGGTCGGCAAGGCGGCGCTCAATCGCGGCCTGCCCTTCGATCACTATGCCTATCCGACAACGGGCATTCCGAGCTACCGCCCGATCGGGCCCGAAGTTGAATCCGCTGTCGTCTATGCGATCGCGCGGCAGGAAAGCGCGTTCAATCCGGCCGTCGTATCGCCGGCCCAGGCCTATGGTCTGATGCAGGTGACGCCAAGCGCGGCGCAATACGTCACCAAGCGACATGGGGGCACCTATGACCTCGCGCGCCTCAAGGGCGATTCGGTCTACAACGCCACGCTGGGCGCCGCCGAACTCGGTGGCCTGCTCGAGGACTATCGCGGCTCCTACATCATGACCTTCGCCGGCTACAACGCCGGGCGCGGTAGCGTGCGCAAGTGGATCGAACGCTACGGCGATCCACGTGACCCCAAGGTCGATCCCGTCGACTGGGTCGAGTCGATTCCGTTCTCGGAAACGCGCAACTACGTCCAGCGCATCATGGAGAACCTGCAGGTCTATCGCGCCCGCTTCGGCGGTGGCTCAAGGCTGCAGATCGAGGCCGACCTGCATCGCGGCAGCACGAGCGTCGAATAACGCGACAACAGCACGAACTCACCACCGTCATTGCGGGGAGGGGTCGCAGCGTCGCGGTCAACGTCATCCATGCAAGCAAAAACCCCCGGCAGTTTCCTGCCGGGGGTCTTTGTTTCAGATAGCGATTGCCGTGAGGCAGTCGATATTAGAACGAGCGCAGGATCTGCACCGAACCGTTGTAGAGGTTCTGGTTGCTCGTGTTCAGCACGGTGCCGGCCGGCTTGCCGCTCATGCCGCTACCAATGGTCGTGTAGGTGCCGTTGAGGTTCTGCTCGAGGCGGCTGTAGGTGAATTCAGCCGACAGGGTCAGGTTCTTGACGGGGGTCCAGGCGGTACGGGTACCGATCTGGGCAACGGCGAAGTCGAAGTTGCCGGTGCCGACGAAGGTACCTGCACGAGTGCCAGGGTTGCTGGTCGACGAGGTGCCCGGACCGTTGGCGCCAGCGCCCGAGAACGCTGCCAGCATCAGAGCATTGCCATCACCGTAGGTGATGCTGCTGTAGCTGCCGAACAGCGACGTGCGCCATGCCGGGTTCCAGTAGTGCTCATAGAAGCCAGCGACCGACCATGCTTCACTCTGCGTGATCTGACCGCCGGTGGTGTAAACGCCGTCGAGCACATAGCCGAAGCCGATGGTGTTGCCGTCGACCTTCGCGTAACGACCAGCGCCCGACGAATCGTTGGTACCACCGAAGACGTACTTGGCAGCGCCCTGGGCGTAGGTTGCTTCGAGCTTCAGGCTGTCGCCAGCACCGGTGGGCAGGTTCTTGAACTCAACCGCACCGTTGACTGCGAAACCGTACTTGTCGTCGGCATGGCCGGTTGCTTCGTTACCCGCGTAGAACCCGGGTGTCGCAGCGTGCATCGCAGCGCCGAAGTGCAGGGTGCCCCAAGCCTGGTCGAGGCGGATGTTGCCGACAACGTCAGGAATGTGGTTGCCGCCGTAGGCGTTGCCGAGGAACGTGTTCGAGGTCGAACCGTAAGCGCCCGCAGTAAAAGTGCTCGCGCCGGGTCCGGTGATGAAGCCTGCGGTGTTCCAGAGGCCAGCATTGCGGTAGGGCGAGGCGTTTTCGATCGAGATCGTGCCCGACACGCCGTTACCGAACGAAGCGGTGTAGGCGAGCTGCGGGATGCCGGTCGTGTTGTGCGAACCGGCGATGAAGCCCGACGAAATGGTCGGCTTCGAGAGAGCCCACTGCGAGTCGAACTGCGAGACAGCCTTACCGAAGGTGAAGCCTGCGAACTGAATGAACGCGAAGTCGACTTCGGTGAAGCCGCCAGCGATCGATTCACGGTTCTGCGAGAAGTCGAACTGCATGTTCGCGTAGGTACGAACGACACCGTATTCGGTGGCAGTGCGCGTATCGGTGGTCACGTTGACGCGTTCGCGGGTGATGAAATAATCCTTGGTCCAAAGATTATTGCCACCTGCGCCGCCCTGATAGAACGGAACGTCGTAAGCTGCCGCGTTGAACGAGGTGTCCAAACGGATCGCGCCGCCGATCTTGATGCAGGTGTCGGTGCCCGGGATGTAGTAGAAACCCGCGCCGTAGAGGGAGCAGATCTTCACGTATTCGACCGCTTTGGCCTTGACGGGAAGATCGGCTGCCTGAGCTCCGCCAACGGCGAGCAGAGCTGCCGTCGAGCCGAGGATAAGGCCCTTAATCGTCTTCATGTAAACCTCCAAGTTGCTTTAGGGAAGGTTCTGCAACGGGGTGGAGGCCACCCTGAAGACAAGTCCCCTTAATCCCTGACAACCCGCAAACGCTCCGAATCTCAAAACCCGCCGCACAAACGTGCCGACGAGGTTCAGGATGAACCAATTTACGGGACGACCTCGGGATGCCCCCCTCCGTCGCACCGAGACCATCTCCTAAGGTGTCTCGCTCCGCAACAATGGAACGCCTCAAAGCCGCCCCCATTCGGCCGTTTCCTAGGCTGTGTTGCTAAAATCACACGGGCTCGTGAATGCACGTTCCCGGCAAGCAACTGTTTCCACAAAAGAATTTTTGGCGCCGCATTTCAAGGCGTCCTCGATCCCGTAACGAGCAGAAACACTCCCCTACCCGCACGCGATGCAATTGAGCGATCTGCAACGCCTCGGGCCGAATCGCCCGATTCCTGTGAACCGGCAAATCTGACAGGCGATCGATGTGGATTCGCAGTCGTTCAACGCCTTACGGGCCCAACGCCCTGACTGTATCCCCTGCGGCCGCACGCTCTTGTATATAGAGGCTTGCCCACATCGGACGTGGCGGCGTGACGGCGCAGACTGCCGAATTCTGCTAACAGACGATGCCGACAGCGATCTGGTGCTTGCGGCTCTCGTCTGTGTCGGGCATATGCAGCGATGATGGAGCTGTGGCCGAGTGGCTGAAGGCACCGCTTTGCTAAAGCGGCATACCTCTCAAGGGTATCGAGGGTTCGAATCCCTCCGGCTCCGCCATCACCTCTTTTTTGCTGAAAATAACGTAACAGAAACAACGCCGCTGAAATCCCAGCGTTGCACATGTTGCACGTTTTGTTGCGCGAATTGTTGCCCTTTTTAGACTTTTTCGGTGATTTTGGCTCAGGGACTTTAACCCGTGGGGGTATCACCTAAGCCACTGATCTTGCAGCTCAGGCCTGGAGCCGTGGAGCAGAGCTGCGGCGCCCGATACCAAGGCCTCCGGATGTACACCCGGCCGAGTCGTCTATATTGACGGAAGCGCCGCGCCTAACAGCGAAGTGACGTTTCGAAGGTGTCGGCCACGACGACTGTGTCGTCATTTTCACCCCCCAAAGAAAAGCTTAGTGCCGTTCGCGGCCAGGTGCTGTACGGCGATCGCACCTAGCTGGTGGAGAACCTGTACCGCCGTCATCACGCTATAGCTCGACCGTCGGTCGGTCATAGGGAGTGCGGCACAACCGTGAACACGTGCATGACGGGCGGTGTGGCGAAGAACGGCGCGGTCAGCGGTCGATTGGCCGCCATGTGCGACGATGTCCGGTGCGCGGCGATCGCGGCCTCGTCCTCGTAGATTTCGATCAGCGTGTAGCTGCCGGCCGTGTTGCTTGACTTGAACAGTTCGTACAGGCGGTTACCCGGCTCGTTGGCACGCACTGCGGCGGCTTGGACCGCTAAGGCGTGTTCGAATGCGTCGGTGTTACCCGGCGCGATGGTGAGTTCGACCCTGATCCCAATCATCGTATCGCCTCGCATCTACGGCCGACGGAAACCCGGCCCTATAACCGGGCCGGGTCCAGCGGCGGATTATGCCTTAGCCACGAACGCCTGCGTGGTGACGGCGTTGGCGTAAAATGGGGCGATCTCGGCGACGAAGTCGTCCTGCTGTTTGCGAGTATAGCCGGCCGACGCGTCGTAGATGACGTTGGTGTGGTAGCCGAGGTCGTGGGCATTACGCATCGAAGACTCGACGCACTGGCGCAGCGAAAAGCCCGACAGGTAGATCTCGTCGATGCGGTTGTTGCGCAAGTAGCCGTCGAGCGTGGTTCCGACGAAAACGCTGCTGCCGCCGGCGCGCTCGCGAACGACATGCTCGCCCGCCGCCGGCTCGAACCCGGGGAAGAAATCGGCCTGCTCGCCCAGGAACGCGCCATGGTCGCGCGTCATCTTGCGCAGGCCGTACTTGGCCTCGCCCAGCACCTTGAAGGTCGGCTCGAACTTCAGCGCTGCGTGGATCACGTGCAGGCCGCGACGGCGGGCCTCTTCGAGGATGATCTTCGAATTGGCGATAGCGGTGTCGACCTGCTCCCGGTCCTGAAACGCCGGATAGATGCCACCGGTCGGCGAGAGCCAGTCGTTGACATATTCGATTAGGATCAGCGCGCTCTTGGATGCGTCGGTCATGTTATAACTCCTGGGATGGTGGTTAGGGTCAGGCGGCGATCATCGCGCCTTGCTGGCACAGGTGGTCGCGAAACAGGTCGGGATAGGTGTCGATTACGGCGTTCTTGACGCTGGGTCGCTCAGCGAGCGCCGCGCGCCACCCCGTGACGCGTGGCAGGCCCGCGAAGATCGGGTCCGCCACTTCCGGATCGATGATCCCGAAATAGCGGAACAGCGGTGCGTAGACCGCATCGACCAGACCAAAGTCCGGCCCGGCGAAATACGGGCCGTCGCCCAGTTCGGCCTCGATCTTGCTTAGCCGATCATGGAAGGCGGCCCGCTTGGCGTCGGCGGTCGCCATGTCCTTGGCGTGAAGGAACTGCCAGCCCTCCGTAAAGGTCTGGGTGGCGAATTCGATCCAGGCGCGATGCCGGGCACGCAGCAATGCATCGTCGGGATACATCGCCGCGCCGCCCTGCGTCTCGTTCAAATATTCGCAGATCACGACGCTTTCGAAGAGGATCGCCTCCTCACCGTTCAACTGGCGTACCTTCAGCACCGGCACCTTGCCGGTCGGCGACAGGGCCAGAAACCAGTCAGGCTTGGCCGATAGATCGACGTTGACCCGGCCGAACGCCACCCCCTTTTCGAGGAGGACGATCGCGGCACGCTGGACGAATGGGCACAGCGGGTGGCTGACGAGAGTGAGGCTTTGCTCGGTCATGATGGTGTCTCGATGTGCTGGAACAGAGATCAGAGCGACTGGCCGCCCGACACGTCGAACGTCGTGCCATTAGCCCAACCGAGATCGTCGGACAGGATCGCGGCGACCGCGCCACCGATATCGTCGGGCTGGCCGACGCGGCCGAGCGCGATATTACCGGCAACAAAGTCGTTGATATGCTTGTCGTCGCGCACGCGGCCGCCGACGAAGTCGGTGGCGATGGCGCCTGGCGCGATCGCGTTGACGCGGATCTGGCGTGCACCCAGTTCGACCGCCATGAACTTGGTCAGCGTCTGCATTGCCGCCTTGGCCGCGGCATAGAGGCCATAACCGGCCATGGTCGTCCGCACAAAGCCCGAGGACACGTTGAGGATGCGCCCGCCGTCGACGATCAGCGGCAGCAGCTTCTGGGTCAGAAACAGCGGCCCGCGCAGGTGCATGTCGACCATCTGGTCAAACTGCTCCTCGCTCGCGTCGGCGACCATGACATAAATGCCCTCGCCGCCGTTGTTGACCAGATAATCGAACCGGTCGACGCCAAAGGTCGTCCCCAGCGTGTCGGTGACAGCCTGCGCGAAGCCGGAAAAGCTTGTCGTATCGGTGACGTCGAGCGCCAGCATCGCCGCCTTGCCGCCCAGGGCTTCGATCTCGTCAACCAGTGACTGGGCTTCTGCGGCGCTGTTTCGGTACGTGCCGATGACGCCCACACCACGCCTGGCGAGATGCAGCGCCATGTTGCGACCGAGGCCGCGGCTGGCGCCGGTAATGAGAGCGATCTTCTGAGACATGGCTAGGTTCCTTGTGAATTGATTTTTCCAGACGGCACGCCGCTGAGGCGTCGCATTTCGCTGCCAGTCAGGTAGGCGATTGCTGTGTCCGACGCCCCGCCTAATGCTCTCAATTGCTTGCCTAATTGTCTCAGGCTCTTTTCAGGCGTGAGGATTGGTGTCATACTCCTTGGCATGACCGACAACCTACAGCCGCATCGCGATATCGCGCTCCGCCACGGGCGGACCGGAATGACCCTGACGCCGATCCCGCGCCTGGAAATCGGCGTAGGACAAACGACCTCGGGAACGTCACCGTGTCTCTACCGCTCGATGATCTGCTTCATTCTGCAGGGATCGAAAGAGGTGGCCATCCACGACGACCTGCTGCGCTACGACGCGTCTCAATATCTGGTCAGCGCACTCGATCTACCCTTGAGCGGCCAGATCCATGACGCTGACGACGGCAGTCCTTATGTGGCGATTTCGTTAGTCCTTGATCCGGCACTTCTCGCCGAGGTCGCATCGACGATGCCGGCGGTGCGCGACGCGGACGCGCCAGGCAGCGGCATCGCGATCAATCCGATGACTCCGCCGCTGCGCGACACGCTGCTGCGACTGCTGGCGTTGCTCGACACGCCCGCGGACATCCCGGCGCTCGCGCCGATGGCCGAACGCGAATTGCTTTATCGTCTCCTGCAGGGCCCGCAGGGGCGACTGTTGCGCCACATCGCCCGCCCAGAAGGCGCGATCGGCGGCATCCGCCGCGCGGTCGAATGGATCCGCGACCGCGGTAATACGCGGCTGCGGATCGAGGCTCTGTGCGAAGCTGCTGGCATGAGCCGGGCGAGCCTGCATCGCCACTTTCTCGCGCTGACTGGATTGAGCCCGATCCAGTATCAGAAGCAGATACGCCTTCAGGAGGCGCGCCAGTTGCTGCTCGCCGGCGACCATAGTGCCTCCGACGTCGCCTATGCGGTCGGCTATGAAAGCGCCTCTCAGTTCAGCCGCGAATATCTGCGGCAATTCGGGGCTCCGCCCGTCCGCGACGTTCGCAGGCTCAGGCAGTCAATTGACAATCAAATGATCAATTAGATGGCTGTCAGCTTCGATGCTGCTGGCTCCAGACTGTTCAAGGGAGCCGGCGGTCATCGCGAAATGGCGAGCTGTCGCGTTCGACTTCCGAGTTTACCAGCCTCTTCGGCAAGCATGAGGCGCAACGTCGTGCCGATGGCACAGGACCAATGATCGGGACGGACGAAGACGGCCGCCTACTAATCGACTGGATTTTTCGGCGCTCTGTCTGGCTAAAGCTATGGAGACCCATAGGGACGACCGGGACATCGGAAGCCGTCCCCTGTGGGCGAAGCGCCAGATCGTGGGCAGTCGTATATTCCGCTGTTCTTGAGTGCTTGGTCTCCGGCGTCATAGCGCTAAGGCGGAGCAATATTGCTCATCATCGCCGTGCGGCCCGCCATCACCTCCTACAACAGCATGGACACCCTCCCCGGACGACGCTCACGGTCGCCGCCGAGGTGTCAAATCCTGGACGCTGACCTACCAGGTCTGATTCCGCGAATTGTCTCCAACGCCGTAACCGTAGCCGGGATAGGACGGCGATACCCCGCCTGCCCCGCCGACATAGCTGCCCCCGCCAACATAGCTGCCATAAGCATCGCGCGGAGATGCGCGCCTCACCTGCCGGTTCTTGCGTGCCGCACTGATATCGGTGGATGTGACAGCAGCGGACGGGCTGATCGATTGCGGATATGCGGGCGCCGATGCAGCAACTGCAGGCTGGGCTGCGCCGATGGCAATACCCACCAGCGTCGCAAGGCCGCTGGCGCGGATGATCGATGGGAGCGTAAGTTTCTTCGTCGACATGGCGTTGTCCTTTTTGTTGCGCGGCCTCTCGGCCTCGTTGCAGGCGACGAGACAGACATTGGGGCGCACATGCCCGTTACAACCGTGATGCTCGTAACAAGGCCGTGACGTGGATACGGTACATTTGTAAGTATGCGAGGGAGTGCGCGATATGAAATGGGCTGCCGTGATGGCCGTCGCGATGGCGACCTCATCTGCCGTCTCGGGGCAGACCCTCAAGCTGATGGATCTCAAGGAGGTCGATCCGGCGCTGCTCAGGGATATCTACGCGACCTGGGAACTCCAGGACGCCAAGGGCAGGAAACGCTGCCGCGTGGTTTTGAAGAGCGAAAGCACCATCGGCGGCTCACAGATCGACGTCGCCAAGGACTGCGCCAGGACTTTCCCCGTCATGGACGAAATCGCGGCGTGGCGGCTCTATGAGGGTTGGACGATCGGCTTTGCCGACGCGACCCGCAAACTGCGCATCCAGTTCTCGACGCCGGACAACCGCTATGTGGCGGAACCGGAGACCGACGGCATCTTCACCATCGTCAAGAAGTAGCGGCCCTGCACGCCACAGCCCGAAGGCCTCGACCGTCGAAATCATGCGGGCGGCTATCTTCCCCGTCGCGCGGCATGAAACTGGCATCGACCATTCGCGACATCGGCGGAATCCAATAGCGGGACCATATGTTCATCATTGCAGTACTCTGGACGGCATTCTTCGTCGTGAATTTCAACATTGCGATGATGATCCCGCTGCTGCCGTTCATTCAGTCGGACATCGGCCTGTCACCCGGACAAGCCGCCACGGTGCTGGCTGCCTTTCCTGTGACCGCACTGATCGTCAATCTGGCGCTGGGTCCGCTGATCGACCGCTTCGGCCGCAAGCGGTTTATCGTCACGGGCGCTGCCGGATGCGGCGTGGTGCTGCTGCTGACCGCGGGGGCACATAGCGCGACGCTCATCGCGCTTGGCAGGGCCGCCACAGGATTGTTCATGCCGATGATCGGCGCGTCGGTCTATGCGGCGATGGCCGACTACATCCCCGCCCCTGCCCGCGCGCGCGTGGCGGGCTATGTCACGTCGGCCGCGCCGATCGCATTTCTGTGCTCGATGTCGCTCGGCACTTTTCTCGGCGGCCTGCTCGCCTGGCAACTGCCGCTGATCCTGTTGGGGATGGTGGCGCTTACGCTGGCGATCGCCGCCTCACGGCTGCCCGCGACAAATCCCGACGCACTGTCAGACGCGCCGATCACGGCGCAGGCCTATCGGCGACGCCTGCTGTCGCTGTCCACCGACGGCGGCGCAAGCTTCCTGCTCGCCGCATATTTCCTCTGGGCGGCGGCGACCTTCATCTTTCTCGGATTGTATCCGAGCTGGCTCGTACAGCACGCTCTCGCCGCCCAAGGGCCGGCCGTTGTCGGTACGATGCTTCTGATCGGGGAAATTGGCGGTCTGATCGGCGCGCTACTGTCCGGACGTCTGATCGGGATGTTTCGACATCCGTTCGGGCTCGGCGTGTTCGTGCTCGCAGGCACGGCGGCCGTCGTCCTGCTGATGCCATTCGGCAACGGCATGTTCGCGTATCAGGCCATCGGCTACGCGCTGTTCGCCTTCGGGCGCGATCTAACGCTGGCCTTGATGCTCGGCAGCGCGATGTTGCTGGTAGCGGCTTCGCAACGGGGAAGCCTCAATGCGGTTCTCAACGCGGTCTATCAGACCGGCGCCACGGTTGGTGGAATAGCCAGCGCCTGGCTCTACGGCGCTCGTCAGGACTTCCTGGCGAATGCGGGTCTGGCCTCGGCGCTCCTTGCCGTATCAGCGGCGTTGCTCTGGCGTCTCACCAAGGTGAGCGAACCCGCGAGCG
This sequence comes from Tardiphaga sp. 42S5, assembly GCF_034044155.1. Lineage (NCBI taxonomy): Bacteria > Pseudomonadati > Pseudomonadota > Alphaproteobacteria > Hyphomicrobiales > Nitrobacteraceae > Tardiphaga > Tardiphaga sp. 42S5. The sequence goes on from NZ_CP139027.1 coordinate 4,588,338, forward strand.
ATCCGTCGTGACACGCTGGTCGCCCAGGGGCGACCACAAACATTGCCTGAGCTTGCTTAGTGAACCGTCGACAGCCAGGCGCGGGCATCGCGTTGCGCGGCGGCGATCTCGACCTCCGACATCATCTCGGCGACTTCGCGGCGCATCGGGATGGCATCGACCCGGCCCTTGAGGGCAGCGAGATTGAACCACTTGTGCGCGGCGACGAGGTCAACGATCCCCGAGCGGCCCGACGCCCAGTACAGACCGCGCTCGAACAGCACGTCCTGGATGGCGGTCTCTGCGATCGGCATCGCAGCTTCGAAATCGATCTGTCCCTGAAACATCGGTCATTCCTTTTTTGCTTTTGCCGCCCCCAACCGAGCGCGGCTCCCGTCCGTTATTTGATGCAATCCCAACCGCCGTTTGCCGGCTTGTTGGGATCAATATGACCGATCAAATTTGAAGAGCAGTTTAAGCATCGCGATGAACGAAATCTGAAGAGCCGAAGCCGGAACGGGTCCGTACGCGGCCAGAAACCCAGTATTTATGCGGGTTTTCTGCATTTTCGCGGAATTCGGTTTACCCTGCTGTTTGGGGATGCCGTAACCATCGCGACAGCGTCAGCGACCAGAGGTAAGCGGCGGCGACCAGGGATATTAAAAGGGCCTGCTCCGCGCATGCGACGACGCCAACGCGAGATACGTCACAGCGAGGCGATCAAAAGCTATTCGGGATCGGAAAATTCAAAGCGCCGGGGATGAACCGCACCGGCAAAAACGAGGGCGTCGGCAACACGTCAGGATCATATCTCATGTGGCCGGAGCCACCGATGAAACTGCGGACCAATGATCCGCACCGAATAAAGAACGCCAATCACGGAATGACCGGCTTCTTTGCCGGACCGGCTCGCGGCGAGAGCAAGCTCTGCCTCGAAGTGACGGTCCAGCCGTTTGACCTGATGTCTCGCCGACACCCTCTTTCGTCGACCAGAGCTGCGATCAATATCCGCTTCGAGAAGCAAATTGTCGTCGTGGCTCTCGTGACGTCGCCGGCGTTGCCACCGGCGTCGATCGTGGCAGAAGAAGTTACTTCTTCTTGGCGACCTTCTTGGTCTTCTTCGCGGTCTTCTTCACAGCGCTCTTCGCTGCCTTCTTGACGGTCTTCTTGACTGCCTTCTTCGTAGCTTTCTTGGCCATGTTGCCCTCCATAAAGAGATGACTTGATCGCTGCGTGCACTCGGGAATCGAAATGCACTTCATCCCGAATACACCAACGATTTCAAAAGAACAGTCTCCCGCTTAAGGAAGTGTTGATGAGCGCAACGCGCCACTTCCCCCACGGGCTCAGTCACAACTTGAAATCCGGCACGCGAGGCGGGGCAAAAAACGCCCGGAAACTCTGCGTCCACAAATGTCAAGATTGCGGAAAGTGCTTATTTTTTCCGAGCGCCCGCAATTCGTACTATCAAACAACTACACAAACTTTTGCCGTCTCCAAGCGTGAGTCGGGGCACTCAAAACAGGTGCTGCGGACTCTGAGTCGGTATTTTTGGCAATGAAAATATTTTTCGGGAAAACGCGTTCGCGACTTATCGGTGCTGGCCACAACCGCACTTTCTGTCGACTGACGGCATGCCGATTCGCGATCTGAGTCCGCGCGCGCGACCGTTCATCGCCTAGGTTACGACGCACCAACGCGGTCCGCTGAAACGAAAACGGCGCCGCTCGAGGCGGCGCCGCGGTCATCGAAAGGGCAATTGTCAGATGCCGAGCTTGCTCTTGAGGAGGTCGTTGACGACCTGCGGATTGGCTTTGCCGCCAGATGATTTCATCACCTGGCCGACGAACCAGCCCATCAGCGCCGGCTTGGCCTGCGCCTGCGCCACCTTGTCGGGATTGGCTGCGATGATGTCGTCGACCACCTTCTCGATCGCGCCGGTGTCCGTCACCTGCTTCATGCCGCGCTCTTCGACCAGCGCGCGGGGGTCGCCGCCTTCCGTCCAGACGATCTCGAACAGGTCCTTGGCGATCTTGCCGGAGATCACGCCTGCGCCGATCAGGTCGATGATGGCAGCCATCTGTGCCGCCGACACCGGCGACGACGTAATGTCCTGGCCTTCCTTGTTGAGGCGGCCGAACAGTTCATTGATCACCCAGTTGGCGGCGAGCTTGCCGTCGCGCGCTTTGTCGGCAAGTCCGGCGAGCGTCGTCTCGAAGAACTCGGCGCTCTCGCGCTCGGCCACCAGCACGGCGGCGTCATAGGCCGACAGGCCGAACGCGCTAATGAACCGCGCCTTCTTCTCATCCGGCAGTTCCGGCAGCTCGGCTTTCAGCGCGGCGACATAGTCCTCGCTGAATTCCAGCGGCAGCAGGTCGGGGTCAGGAAAATACCGGTAGTCATGCGCCTCTTCCTTGGAGCGCATCGAGCGGGTCTCGCCCTTGTTGGGATCGTAGAGCCGCGTCTCCTGATCGATCACCCCGCCATCCTCGAGGATGCCGATCTGGCGGCGCGCCTCGTAGTCGATGGCCTGGCCGATGAAGCGAATCGAGTTGACGTTCTTGATCTCACAGCGGGTGCCATAGGGATCGCCGGGCTTGCGGACCGAGACGTTGCAGTCGGCGCGCAGGTTGCCCTTCTCCATGTCGCCGTCGCAGGTGCCGAGATAGCGCAGGATGGTGCGCAGCTTCGACACATAGGCCTGGGCCTGTTCGCTTGAGCGCATGTCGGGCTTGGAGACGATCTCCATCAGCGCCACGCCCGAGCGGTTGAGATCGACCGAGGTACTGGACGGATTGCGGTCGTGCACAAGCTTGCCGGCATCCTGTTCGAGATGCAGACGCTCGATGCAGACGGTGATGGTCTCGCCGTCGGACAGCTCAACCGTGACCTCGCCCTCGCCGACGATCGGCGACTTGTACTGGCTGATCTGGTAGCCCTGCGGCAGGTCCGGATAGAAGTAGTTCTTGCGGTCAAAGGTCGAACGCCGGTTGATCTGCGCCTTCAGGCCGAGGCCGGTGCGCACCGCCTGCTTCACGCACTCCTCGTTGATGACCGGCAGCATGCCCGGCATCGCCGCATCGACGAGGGACACATGACTGTTCGGCGCGCCCCCGAACTCCGTGGACGAGCCGGAGAACAGCTTGGCGTGAGAATTGACCTGGGCGTGGATTTCCAGACCGATGACCATTTCCCAGTCGCCGGTGGCGCCCTTGATGAGCTTCGAAGGTTTGACAGGTGCGTTCATGGAGCGGTTTCTACCGCGACCGCGGGCGCGGGAAAACCCCCAGTGAGGCTTTCCAGCGTCGCTTCCAGGGCATTTGCCCCTATCCGATCAGATGCCCGAAGCGAAAGCCCTGAACACGGAGCTGGCACGCAACGTCTCGCGACCGGCCAGGATCAAGTCATCGACCTGCCCCTGCGGCAGCTGGAAACGCGTCGGAACGGCTTCGAGCACTGCGGCACGCGCCGGATCCAGCTGATCGAACCCAAGCCGGCCAACGAAGAACTGCAGATCGTTGCAGCGCCACCCCGGCCGCACGCCATAGCGGGCACGATCTGCCACCGACAGACCGCAGCGCCACTTGATCAGCGACGATTGCCAGTCATTCATGGTTCGGTCGAATGCGGTGTAGCTGGAGCCGATGCTGGCATCCATAGTGGTGTCCACCGCAGCCTTGATCAGATCAATGCCTTCAGGCCCTTCCACCGTATTGATCCAGTTGCCGGAGAGACCGACTTTGGAATCTACCACCATGAAGATTCCGCGGCGCAGCCGGACGGCCTGCTGCGGTGTCATCGGCCCATAGGGCGTCTCGGAGGATTCGCGCACGATGGTCAGCGCAGAGACGCCGTAATTGTCGACCAGCCCGCCATCCAACAGCTTGATGTAAGGCACCGCGCCGTCGCGGTAACGCATCACTGCCTTGGAATAGGCACTCAACATCGGCGACGCATTGCGGTTCGCGGCTGCGCGCGCGACCCAGGGCGGCAGCGGCTCCCTGCAGGTACCGGGGAAGGCCTGCACCACGGCCGGCGCAAAGGCGAGCGGCACCGCGGCCGACGCAGCCACGGCGCCCGACAGCGGATATTTGCTGAGATCGCTGCAGATCGCGGCGAAGGCCGTGTTGTCGAACACGAACGGCACGCGGTTATAGATGTCCGAAGCGTTGATCCAGACTCGCAGCGAACCGCGATTGTGCAGGCTGCCGAAGGTCGCATTCTCTAACAGGTTGGCGTCGAGCCAACTGGTGAAGCCCTTGGAGTCATTGATGCCGCCGCCAAGCGCACGGCCGATGGTGCCGAGCGACAACTGCGTCGTCAGTCCGGCCTCGGCATTCTGCAGCAGGAAGCGCTCGCGGAAATCAGACAGCGCCGCGCGCTTCTTCAATCCGTAATAGGCCGCGGTGACCGAACCGCCGGAAACGCCGGACAGAAAGTCGATGCGCTCCAGCATGGTGTCGGATGCGCCGCGCATCCGAATGCTGCCCAGTTCTTCCAGGACACCGAACGAGAACGCCGCAGCGCGCGTGCCGCCGCCGGAGAACGAAAATCCGATCAGCAGGTCGTCCTGTTCGGCAGCATCCTTGAAAACGGCGTCGAGATTGGGATCGAGGGAGGCGCCGGCTAGCGGCACGTTGGCAGGAAGGTTGTAGACCGACGTACAGCCCAGCAGCAGTGCACAGGTCGTGACCACGACACCGATCGAACGCAACGCACTCATCACTTTTCTACCGATCCCACAAGACGGCCGCACCAAACGGCACGGACCGTGTCCGGACGGTCCCCAATCCGGAATCTCAATCAGATATTACCGTAAAGCGTTGCAATTCGATGCAAACTGACGATCCGGCACCAATCGCGCCAGCAACGTGGCTAATGAATGGTGAAACAGGGTGCGCGCCAAATGGCGCGGCGCCAATCCTCAGTTCAGCTGCGTGCCCGGCGCGGCATCGAATACCAGCGTGAACCAGCTGCCCTGCCCGCGAATGCTCTCGGCATTGAACTTCACGTTCGGCGCATTCTCTTTGAGCGTCTGCAGGATCAGCGCGCCGAGCTTGCGCGGCGACGGCCACTCCTGGCCTTCGCCAAGGCCGATGCCGTCATCGGCGACAACCACCGTGACGTGGCCGCCTTCCAGCTTGCAGATCAGTTTGATCTGACCGCCGGCACGGCCGATGAAGGCGTATTTCAGCGCGTTGGTCAGCATCTCGTTGACCAGCAGTCCCGCCGGCATCGCGATATTGATCGACATCGGGCAATAGCCGACCTGCACGTCGAGCGTGATATCCGCCGTCGCGCTGGCAGCCATCACCGCATTGGCGATGTCCGATAGATACTGGCCGAGATCGATCTCGGGCGTCGCATTCTCGTCGGACAGCGTCCGGTACAGCACCGTCAGCGCATCGATCCGGCTCGCCAGCCGGCCAAGCGCAACCGCCTCGCCTTCTACTGCCGAGCGGGCTTCGAGCCGCACCAGCGCGGTGATGAGCTGCAGATTGTTCTTCACCCGATGCTGCAGCTCGCGCATCAGCATGTCGCGGTCGCGTATCTGGTTCTCGAACTGCTCGATCTGCGCACGCTCGCGGCCGCCGACATCGACCAGCGCGGCGATCCGGAAATTCTCGACGCCGTCGTCGCTTTCGATCACCGAGGCATAGGCTTGCACGATCACCAGCCGTTCCAGCGGCAGCGACGGCCGGAACACGCCGATGAAATCCTCGCCGTCGCGGATTGCCTCGCCGAGTGTCTGGCTCTGATTGTCTTCGTTGAGAAAGCCGTCGAGGCAGGTCCAGCTCTGGCCTTCGACATCGGCCGGCGCCATTGCCATCAGTTGCTCGAAGGCCCTGTTGATGTAGACAACCTGCTGTTCGCTACCCAATCCGCGCGAGATGGCGAGCGCAACGGGAACATGATCCAGCAGATGCTTGTAGCGATCGCTCTCGATCGCCTGCGCAAGCTTCGGGGAACCCAGAATCTGGTCGACCTGTTGGGAAGGCGGAAGCCCGTCGTCGGTGCTCATGCACGGTCCATGCTCATGGACAAAGCATGGCCAAGTGCACCGCAAAACGCAATGTCAAACGCGCAACACTTCACGCGGATGATGATGTCAGGCCCACCACTTGGGCGGCGTGAAACGCCCCGATGCCTGCTCGATGGTTTCGCCGAGCGAGAACAGCGTTTCCTCGTCGAACGGACGACCGATCAGTTGCAGCCCGAGCGGCAATCCCTGCGCGTCCTTGCCGGCGGGAACCGCGATGCCCGGCAGGCCGGCCATGTTCACCGTCACCGTGAAGATGTCGTTGAGATACATCTCGATCGGATCGGCGCCGCCCTTCTCACCAATGCCGAAGGCGGCCGACGGTGTCGCCGGCGTCAGGATCGCATGGATGCCCTTGGCGAAGCACTCCTCGAAGTCGCGCTTGATCAGCGTGCGGACTTTTTGCGCGCGGAGATAGTAAGCGTCGTAATAGCCGGCCGAGAGGACATAGGTTCCGATCATGACGCGGCGGCGCACTTCCGCGCCAAAACCTTCGGCGCGGGTATTTTCATACATGTCGCTGATGCTGCGGCCGGGTACGCGCAGGCCGTAACGCACGCCGTCATAGCGGGCGAGGTTCGACGAGGCTTCGGCGGGCGCCACGATGTAATAGGCCGGCAAAGCGTATTTGGTGTGCGGCAGCGACACGTCGACGAGTTCGGCACCGGCGGCCTTGAGCTGCGCAGCGCCTTCCGACCAGAGCTTCTCGATCTCGCCCGGCATGCCGTCGATGCGATATTCCTTGGGAATGCCGATCTTCATGCCCTTCACGGACTTGCCGATCGCCGCCTCGTAGTCCGGCACCGTGCGATCGACCGACGTGGAATCCTTGGGATCGTAGCCGGCCATCGAGCGCATCAGGATCGCGGTATCGCGTACGGTGCGCGCGATCGGCCCGGCCTGATCGAGTGACGATGCGAAAGCGACGGTGCCCCAGCGTGAGCAGCGGCCATAGGTCGGCTTCATGCCGACGATGCCCGCGAACGCCGCGGGCTGGCGGATCGAACCGCCGGTGTCGGTCGCGGTGGCACCGAGACAGAGCCCTGCGGCAACGGCCGATGCCGAACCACCGGACGAGCCGCCGGGCACCAGATTGACGTCGGAGCCGTCGCGCCGCCACGGATTGATCACCGGACCGAAGAACGAAGTCTCGTTCGCCGAGCCCATGGCAAATTCGTCGTTATTGAGCTTGCCGAGCATCACGGCACCGTCACGCCATAGCTGTGCGGTCACGGTCGACTCGTAAGGCGGCACGAAATTGCCAAGTATCTTCGAACATGCGGTTGTGCGCACGCCCTTGGTCGCGAACAGATCCTTGATGCCGAGCGGGACGCCGCCAAGCCAGCCGCCCTCGCCCTTGGCGAGTCTCGCGTCAGCCGCCTGCGCCATGGCGCGCGCCTGATCCGGCGTCTCCAGCACATAGGCGTTCAACACGCGTGCGGCTTCCATCGCCTTGAGATGCGCATCGGTCAGTTCAACTGACGTGAAGGATTTGGTCGCAAGGCCGTCACGCGCCTCGGCGAGTGTCAGCGACGTCAGATCTGTCATCTATTTATTGACCGGGCTGCAAAAGAAGGGAGAGAGCGTCTTGTCGTTTTCAGGTGCATCTTTTTTGAAAGAGCTGCGGCGGAGTTTGTCGTCAACCTCCTGTGCGGCCTGAACCTTGTCGAGGATGGCGTCCATGGCCGCGTCGACGTCCTTGACCTTCCCCTGACGCTCCATCTCGTCGAGGTAGTCCATATAGAGCTGATAGGACTTTTCATCGTCGCAAAGCAGGCACATGGCGGTTTCCGTTCGAACGGTTCTTGCTCGATTACTCGACGACTTTCGGCACCAGGAAGAAATGATCTTCGGACTCCGGCGCATTCGCCGTCACCGCATCGACGATTTCGCCGTCATTGACGACATCGGCGCGCTTCTTCATTTCCATCGGCATCACCGAGGTCATCGGCTCGACGCCGTCGACATTCACTTCCTGCAACTGCTCGACAAAGGCCAGCATCGCGTTCAGTTCGCCCTGCAGATGGGGAACTTCGGCATCAGTGACCGCGATCCGCGCGAGATGCGCGATACGGCGAACGGTGGCAGCATCGACGGACATTATATAGGGCCTCTGGGCGAATTCTGCCCGCCGTATAGCAGACGGAGGTTTCGCGCCGCAACCGGCGGACGCCTCCGCCTTTGCGGCGTTCTAGCCGCGCAATTCAGCCATCCGCGCCAATGCGGCCGCCGCCAGCGACCGCGTCAGCTCTGCCGCAGGCAATTCGCTGCCCATTCCGACCGACTGTCCGGCCCAGAGATTGGTAAAATCGGCCCGTCCGAGCTTCTCGGCAGCGGCTTTCAGCGGCCCCAGCGCGGTCGCCGAATGCGGGAACGCCGGCGCATCGGGCGAGACCGGCCCGACCTCGCGCATCACGCGATTGATGACGCCGCGGGCGGGTCGCCCAGTCATGACATTGGTAATGACGGTGGAGGCATCCGACGCCCCGGCCAGGGCGGCACGACCCGGCCCGCTCACCTTGGATTCCGGCGTCCGCAGATAGGCGGTACCGATCTGCACACCCGCCGCGCCGAGCGCAAAGGCCGCCGCGATGCCACGCCCATCGGCGATACCGCCGGCCGCGATCACCGGCACCTTCACCGCATCCACCACCTGCGGCAACAGCGCGAACAGGCCGGGCTGCGTGGCGATATCCTCGGTCAGGAACATGCCGCGATGACCGCCGGCCTCCGCCCCCTGCGCAATGACCGCGTCGACGCCGCGCTCTTCGAGCCAGACGGCTTCCTTGACGATGGTCGCAGAGGCAATGACCCGACAGCCGGCTACCTTGATGCGCTTCAAGAGCGCCGGGTCCGGCAGGCCGAAGTGAAAGCTGACCACTTCGGGCTTCAGCTCTTCCACCAGCGCGCACATCGCCTCATCGAACGGCGCGCGGTTGGCCGCATTGATGTCTGCATTCGGATCGAGCCCGAGTTCGGCGTAATAGGACGACAGCCGCTTGCGCCAGTTGACCTCGCGTGCCGGATCGGCGTCCACCGCCGTATGGCAGAAGTAATTCATGTTGACCGGCGCGGAGACGCGCTGGCGCACGATATTGATCTGCTCACGGGCTTTCTCCGGCGAGATCATTGCGCACGGCAACGAGGCCAGCGCGCCGCCCTCCGCTGCGCCGATCATGATGTCGGCATCCTGCACACCGGCCATCGGCGCCTGCACGATGGGAAATTCGGTGCCGAAAAGGTTGATCAGTCGGCGGTCGGGCCACATGGGGGATCTCCGGATTCTTGCGACAATCTTGCGGCAATGCCTCTGAATCCAGCGGCAAAGCAGTGACGATCTTGAGACAAACGTGAGGAAATGGCACGCGCATCATTGCCGAGCCTTGCTCAGGCTAACACGGCCGCACCCGCGCGAGCTATGCGGTTGCGCGGGGGATGAGCATCCACTTGCGCAGCGCCACGCCGGCCCAGATCGCCTCCACCAGCCCGAACGGCCAGGCGCCCTGCAGGAAGCCATAGAGCGATCCGAGCCCGCAGGCGCCGGCAAAGGCCAACGTGAACCACGGACTGCGTGCCTCCAGCGCGTAGCAGACCAGCATGGCGCTGACGGCGAACAATCCGAACAGGCTGAGGTGATCCATAATCGGGGCTCGTAACTTGCAGGCGAGGAAGCGAAGGCGATACCACATTGCCGCAGATTGCTCCCCTTGTGAAACGCGACCGATGACCGCCGCCATACCCGATCTGATGACGCCGCGCCTGATCCTGCGCCCGCTGAGCGTTGGCCCTCGGGAAATGACCGCCGAGGAATGGCGCGATCGCCGTCATTTCCGATAGGTGCGGCGCAGCGTTTGATCTGATGGCTCCGCGTGTTATGCGGGGCCATGCCTGCAGTCATCCTTCCCCTCGTCGAAGCCGCCGCACATCTGCCCGTCCGTGGCGCGCTGATCGGTCTCGATCTCGGCACCAAGACCATTGGTGTCGCGGTGTCCGATCCGGACCGTCGCCTCGCCACCGGCATTGAGACCGTCGAGCGAACTGCCTTCAAGGCAGATGCCGCACGCCTGATCAAGCTTGCCGCCGAGCGAAATATCTGCGGCTTCGTGCTGGGTCTTCCCATCAATATGGACGGCAGCGAAGGCCCGCGCGCGCAATCGACACGCGCCTTCGCCCGCAACTTCTCGAAACTGACTGAACTTCCGATCGCCTTCTGGGACGAGCGGCTCTCCACATCTGCGGTCGAGCGCGAACTAATTGCCAATGATGTCAGCCGCGCCAAACGCGCCAAGGTCATCGACGAACATGCCGCGATCTTCATTCTTCAGGGCGCGCTAGATCGCCTCGCCGCCTTGCTGCGCACGCCGGATATTCGCTGACGATGCTCACGGTGTTCGCTGCTCTCGTCCCGGTCTTCCTACTGATCGTGCTCGGCTACGCGCTGCGGCGCCTGCTGCTGAAACAGAACATCGAATGGGTCGGGCTGGAGCAGCTCGTCTATTATGTCCTGTTCCCCGCCCTGCTGATCGACACGCTGGCGCGCGCCAATCTGTCCTCGGTGCCCATCGCAGGTGTCGGCGGTGCCTTGTTGCTCTCCGTCATCCTGATGTCCGCGCTATGTCTGGCGCTGCGGCCGCTGCTGGCGCGGGCCATCGGCCTCGATGGGCCGGCATTTACGTCGCTGTTTCAGGGCGCCACGCGTTGGCAGACCTTCGTGGCACTATCGGTCGCCGGTAATCTGTGGGGCGACCTCGGCATCACGCTGGCCTCCGTCGCCATGGTGGCGATGATCCCGTTGCTGAATATTCTGGCCGTCTGGGTACTGGCACATTACGCCTCGCCGCAACGGATGGCGTGGCCGGCGCTGCTGCTGACCATCGCCAGGAACCCGCTGATCTGGGCCTGCGTGATCGGCCTAGCGATCAACCTGGCCGGATTGCCCGTGCCGCGCCCCGCACACGAATTCCTCGATGCGCTCGGGCGCTGCTCTCTGGCGATGGGTCTGCTCATTGTCGGCGCCGGTCTTCAACTCGAAGGCCTGCACAGACCCGGCATGGCTGCGGCGCTGACAGTCGTCCTGAAACTCGCCGTGATGCCGCTGATCGCCATGGGCCTCGGCATCGCCTTCGGCCTGTCCGGCGCCAACCTCGCGGTGGTCGTCTGCTGTGCATCGGTGCCGTCGGCCTCGAACGGCTATATTCTGGCGCGGCAGATGGGCGGCGACGCGCCCCTCCTGGCGCAGATCCTGACCATTCAGACCACGCTGGCGGTCCTGACCATGCCCGTCTTCATTGCGCTGGCGGAATAGGTTTTTCTTTTTTGAGCATGATCTTACCCGAAAACCGGTTCCCACTTTTCGGGATCATACTCTACGGCGATATCACGCCGTTCGCGATGAGCAGCGTCTGAACAGTCGCCGCCAGATTGTTGAGACCATGCAGAAAAATCGTCAGCCATGTCGAGTGGCTGCGATAGCGCATATAGCCGAACAGCAGGCCGATGGTGAAAATCTCGACGAAGAAGAACCAGTCATACTGCAGATGCATCGCCGTCCAGACCAGCGATGACGCCACGATGGCGCCAAACGGCCGCAAAAACGATTCCGACCAGCCGCGATAGAGGAAGCCACGCGCGAAGAACTCTTCGGTCATCGGCGCGCCGACGCAGAATGCGATCACGAGCAGCCACAGCGCGCCGTCGGCACGGGCCGACTTCAGCACTTCCAGCATGAAAGTCGGCGCGGAGTCGCGTCCCATGCCCTTTGCGACCAGCTCCCAGGCACCGACCAGCGCGATCAACGCCACCGTGCCGATGACATAGTTTTTCCAGGACGTGCCGCGTAGCGCCAGATAGTCCGCAAAGGATTGCCGCGCCATGCGCGTCGCCAGCCACAGCGCCAGGCACACTGCCGGAAGCCCCATGAGAACCGACGCGGCGATGGTTGTACCGCTGCTCATCGCCTTGATCAGCAGCGTCGCATCGAGTGGCGCATCCTTGATCAGCAGGTAATAGGCGACGACGGTCAGCTGACCGACGAACATCGCTGCAAAAGCGAACAGACCCCAGAGGCACGTGCCCCAGAATTTCCAGACCCGCGGCGGCTTTATCGCGGGTGGCAGATCCGAGGGTACAGCGGGAGCGATCGGCGTCTCCAACGCCCTCACTGTGGCAACGCCCGCTCGAGCAGTCCCCGGCCCTGAGCTTCGGTCAATTCAGCGGTGCCGTAGATCGCGTTGCGCGCACCATCGAGGCGTGTCCGCGCAAACAGTTCGGCATGGGGCGGATGTACCATGTTCAGCGCGGCACAGGCTGCCAGCAACGCCAGCGATTCCACTGCTTGCCGCGCTACACGCTCGCTATCGGGCCGCAGCAAGGTGCGAATGATAAAGGCCGCAGTGTCGGCCGCGCCGGGCAGTCCGCGCGTCTCCAGCATCAGATCCTGCAGCACCGCGGTCGATGCGTCGCCTTCGCGCGACAGCGCCCGCAGCACATCGAGGCACATCACATTGCCGGAGCCTTCCCAGATCGCATTGACCGGCGCCTCACGATAGTGCCGCGCCAGAATGCCCTCCTCGACATAGCCGTTGCCGCCCATGCATTCCATGGCCTCGTAAAGGAAACCCGGCGCCGATTTGCAGACCCAGTACTTCACCACCGGCGTGAGGAAACGCATATACGCCGCCTCGGACGTATCTTCCGGCGCGAGATCGAAGGCGCGGCACAGCCGCATCACCAGCGCCGTCGACGCCTCCACATGCAGGGCCATGTCGGCAAGCACACTTTGCATCATCGGCTGATCGGCAAGATGTTTCTGGAACACGCTGCGGTGCCTGGCGTGATGCAGCGCATGAACGAGGCCCGAGCGCATCAATCCAGCCGATGCCGTGGCGCAATCCTGCCGCGTCAGCTGCACCATCTGGATGATGGTGCGGATGCCCTTGCCCTCGTCGCCGACGCGCAGTGCATAGGCATCGTTGAACTCGACTTCCGACGAAGCATTGGAGCGATTGCCGAGCTTGTCCTTCAGGCGCTGGAAGTTCAGCGCATTGAGCGAACCATCCGGCCGGAACCGCGGCATGAAGAAACAGCTCAACCCGTCCTCGGCCTGCGCCAGCACCAGGAATGCATCGCACATCGGCGCCGACATGAACCATTTGTGGCCACTGATGCGATACGCATCGCCGTCGCGCATCGCGCGCGTCATGTTGGTCCGCACATCCGTGCCACCCTGCCGCTCGGTCATGCCCATACCCAGCGTCATGCCACGCTTGGCCGACCATGGCGCAAAGCTCGGATCGTAATCGCGGCTGGCAATGACCGGCATCACCTGCGCCAGCACATCCGGCTGCATCGCCAGCGCGCCGACGGCAGCGCGTGTCATGGTGATCGGGCATAGATGTCCGGTCTCGACCTGCGCCGCCATGTAGAATTTTGCGGCGCGCGCCACTTCGGACGCGCCGCGTGCGGACTTGCCGTCACGCGTCCATGTCGAATTGTGAATTCCCGCTGCAATGCTCCGTGCCATCAGCTCGTGATAGGCCGGATGAAACTCGACCTCGTCACGCCGGTTGCCGCGCGCATCGAAGGTCCGCAGCTTCGGCGTATTCTCGTTGGCCAGCCGCGCGCGTTGTGCCATCTCGGCCGATCCCCAGAGCTGACCGAATTCGGCGTGGTCGACATAGGCGAACGAGCCCTCATTCATCGCAACCGCCTCCACGAGCGGCCGGTCCAGCTCGAACAGATTGATGTCCTCGAATGGGGGCGACTGGTTGAGCACCGCATGAATGGCAGAGGTGGCGTCGGTCATGAATCAGTTCCGGCTGAAGGCGATATTGCGAATCATTTTACGCCGGATCGGGCGGGATTTCACGGGGCTATCTTGCCTGCCGCGCAATCGCGAAATCGTAGGCGCCCACGCCTGTGCCCGGCAGCGAGAAGTGCCACCATTCCTTGGAATAATTCACGAAGCCCTGCCTGCCCATCGCCGACGTCAGAAGATCCCGCCAGCGCCGCTGTGCGGGCAAGATCGCGCGCGATCCGGTATGCGCCTTCGCATCGGAGCAATCGTAACCCGTGCCCATATCGACGCTGCCCTCGGGCGCGCGCTGTGCTTCCGGCGCGATACAGCTTGCATAGGCCTTGTTCGGATCGAATGCCGGCGACGCAGGCGCACGCAGATCGATCAGCGTCAGATCGAGCGCCGCGCCGGTGGAGTGGCCCGAGCGCTCGGCGATATAGCCGAGCCTGAACAGATCGGCTTTGCTGAAGGACGGATTGTAACGCTTCTGCGCAGGTGTCTCGTTGCCATCGCGCGCCCATGCCACCATGTCGCGCGACGCCCGCACCGGCCGATAGCAATCCAGCATTTTCAGCGACAGGTTTTGCGCCATCAACTCGCGCTGCACCTTCTGCAGCGCGAGGCCGACCGGGCGCTTCACCACGCATTCCGCGCTATCATAGCCGCCGAGCTTGCGGCCGACGAAATTGTTGACGCCGGCATAGCGAATGTCCTGCCGGATCGAGGGATCGATATCGCGCAGGAACACGAAATCGTCAGGCAGATTTTGCGCATGTGCGGCTACAGCGCCGAAGGCCAGAAAAAGCCCCGCCGAAACCGTTGCGAACACCTGGTTTAGAGCATGTCTCATGACGGGTTCCGGAGCTCCAGCAAGGCGATTCTGCAGGGATTTGGCCTCATGATCTTTACCCTGCCGGCGGACAGACCGGGGGATAACCCGGAACCGGGCGAATCGCGCTTGCTCCGCTTTTCAACTCTGCCTATAGCTTTCGTTTTAATGACCCAAGCCACGAAATCCTCTTTCGTCCTCGGACACCGGCATTTGCTGGGCATCGAGGGCCTTTCCGCCGCGGATATCACCGGCCTCCTCGACCTGTCCGAGGAATATGTCGAGCTGAACCGCCAGGTCGACAAAAAGCGCTCCTCGCTGCGCGGTCGTACCCAGATCAATCTGTTTTTCGAGAATTCGACGCGCACCCAGTCGTCGTTCGAACTGGCCGGCAAGCGGCTCGGCGCCGACGTCATGAACATGTCGGTGTCATCGTCCTCGATCAAAAAGGGCGAGACGCTGATCGACACCGCGATGACGCTGAATGCGATGCATCCGGACATTCTCGTGATGCGCCATCATGCCTCCGGCGCGGTCGAACTGCTGGCGCGCAAGGTCGACGGCTCCGTCATCAATGCCGGCGACGGCGCCCATGAGCATCCGACGCAAGCCCTGCTCGACGCATTGACCATCCGTCGCAACAAGGGCCGCCTCGAAGGCCTCACCATCGCGATCTGCGGCGACGTGCTGCATTCGCGGGTCGCGCGTTCCAACATTCTCTTGCTCAACACGATGGGCGCACGCGTCCGCGTGGTCGCGCCCTCCACGCTGCTGCCGCCGGGCATCGAGCGCATGGGTGTCGAGGTCGCGCGCGACATGCGCGAGGGCCTCAACGGCGCCGACATCGTGATGATGCTGCGGCTGCAGCGCGAGCGCATGAACGGCTCCTTCGTGCCGTCTTCAGCCGAATACTTCCAGTATTTCGGCCTCGACCAGAAGAAGCTCGCTTACGCCAAGCCCGATGCGCTGGTGATGCATCCCGGCCCGATGAACCGCGGCGTCGAGATCGACTCCCTCGTCGCGGACGGCGCGCAGTCGCTGATCCGCGAACAGGTCGAGATGGGCGTAGCGGTCCGCATGGCCGTGCTCGAAGCGCTCGCGCGCAACCTCCCGAACGCGTGACGCCATGCTGACAGACCGCCGCCCTATCCTCCTCGCCAATGCGCACCTGATCGATCCGTCATGTGACCTCGACGGTATCGGGGATGTGCTGATCGCCGATGGCATGATCCGCGACGCCCGCCGCGGCATTGGCGCGGCCGGCGTGCCCGAAGGCACCGACATCATCAATTGCGCTGGCAAGGTCGTCGCGCCGGGCCTCGTCGACATGCGCGCTTTCGTCGGCGAGCCCGGCGCCAGCCACCGCGAGACGTTCGCCTCCGCCAGCCGTGCAGCCGCAGCCGGCGGCATCACCACCATCATCTGCCAGCCGGATACCTCGCCGACCATCGACAACTCAGCCACCGTCGATTTCGTGCTGCGGCGCGCCCGCGACACCGCCATCGTCAACATCCATCCGATGGCCGCCCTGACCAAGGGCCTCGAAGGCCATGAGATGACCGAGATCGGGCTGCTGAAAGCGGCCGGCGCCGTCGCTTTCACAGATGCCGACAAGAGCATCACCAACGCGCAGATCATGCGCCGCGCGCTGACTTATGCGCGCGATTTCGACGCGCTGATCGTGCATTACACCGAGGATCCCGACCTCGTCGGCGAAGGCGTGATGAATGAAGGCGAGCGCGCGTCACGGCTCGGCCTGATGGGAATTCCCAATGCTGCCGAAGCCATCATGCTGGAACGCGACATGCGCCTCGTCGCCCTCACCGGCGGGCGCTACCATGCGGCCTCACTGACCTGCATTGAATCCATCGAGATCCTGAAGCGTGCCCGCGACGCCGGCTTGCGTGTCAGCGCCTCCGCGTCGATCAATCACCTGACGCTGAACGAAAACGATATCGGGCCCTATCGCTCCTATCTCAAATTGTCGCCGCCGCTCCGCACCGAAGAGAACCGCCGCGCGCTGGTCGAGGCCGTCGCGTCAGGATTGATCGACGTCATCATGTCCGACCACAATCCGCAGGACGTCGAAACCAAGCGCCTGCCATTTGCAGAAGCCGCGCCGGGCGCCATCGGCCTCGAAACAATGCTGTCGGCGGGATTGCGGCTGATCCACAATGGCGAGCTCACCTTCACCCAGTTGATCCGTGCGATGTCGACACGCCCGGCCGAACTGCTCGGCCTGCCGGGCGGCACGCTGCGCCCCGGCGCTGTCGCCGACATCATTGTCATTGACGCCGATGTACCGTGGGTGCTGGATCCCGCGGACCTGAAATCGCAATGCAAGAATACACCATTCGACGAAGCCCGCTTCACGGGGCGCGTCGCACGCACTATTGTCGGCGGACGCACCGTTTACGAGCACGTCTGACGCGATAAGCGCGTCTTAGGGCACCGAAAGCGCGGAGCGCGTCTGAGAGCACGAAAGTGCAAAGCGCGTCTTAGAATAGAGGTCCAATGATCGTTCTCTACATATTCGCCGCCGCGCTCGGTTATTTCCTCGGCTCCGTCCCGTTCGGGCTGGTGCTGACCAAGCTCGCCGGCACGCAGGACATCCGCACCATCGGCTCGGGCAATATCGGCGCCACCAACGTGCTGCGCACCGGCCGCAAGGGCCTTGCAGCGGCGACGCTGCTGCTTGACGCCCTCAAGGGCACCGTCGCCGTGATCATCGCCGGCAGCGTCGGTGGTCCAATCCCGGCCATGATCGCCGGTCTCTTCGCTTTCTTGGGGCACCTCTTCCCGGTCTGGCTCGGCTTCAAGGGCGGCAAGGGTGTCGCCGTCTATATCGGCATCATGTTCGGCCTGTACTGGCCGGCCGCCGTGGTGTTCTGCCTCGCCTGGCTCGCCTGCGCCTTCTCCTCGCGCTACTCGTCATTTTCGGCCCTGACCGCCAGCGCCATCACGCCGATCTTCCTGTGGTGGGCCAAGGCACCGCAACTCGCCGTGCTGGCCACCGCGCTGACGCTGCTGCTGTGGTTCATGCACCGCGAAAACATCAAGCGATTGCTGAACGGCACCGAAGGCAAGATCGGCGCGAAAAATTGAGTGAGGCCGCTTGGGCTTCGTGATCGTGAACAGTTGACGTCCTTCGCCGGTGTGCTGCCTGCAGGGACTGATCCCGATCCGGCATTGCCGCTTTCGATGCCGATAACTGCGTGGAAATGCCGCTTCATCAGCTCCGAGCGAAGAAGTATTTGCTGTTGACTTAGAGCGCACTCTAACCTGTAGCAAGGTCAGCGTCGTGACGAGAAGACAGAACATGAAAATCGGAGAACTCGCAAAGCGCGCCGGCTTGTCAGCACACACGATCCGCTATTACGAGCGGATCGGGCTACTTCCTGGCGCACCGCGCAATGCCTCCCGTCAACGCGAATATGACGCTTCCATCTTGGTGTGGATTGCCTTTCTCGGACGTCTCAGGACGACCGGAATGCCGATCCGCGACATGCTGCGATACGCTCAGCTGCGCGAGCGAGGTTCGCAAACCACGGAAGACCGCCGGCTCATCCTCGAGCAACATCGGACCAATGTCCGTGCTCGTCTGGCCGAACTTCATGACTGCCTTGCCGTCCTCGACACCAAAATCGCCGGCTATTCCGGCCTGAACACGGTGGAGAAGGACAATGACGCTGCCACGGATCACCAGACACGGCACATCCGCGAAACGCTCGCGCGCGCCCTTAAAGATTGAGATCGCCCCGCCGGAGAACGCGGACGCCCCCGCCAGCAAAGACCGTCCGCCGGACAAAACTGCCTCCCGCCGCAACTTTCTCACAGCGCTCGGCGCAGCGGGGGCTTCGTTGGCCGTTCCCGCGCAAGAAGCCGATGCAGGAACAGCAGCAATGGACAATGAGCGATTCACACGCGGCCTTGACGTGCTACGCAAGGTCGGCGGGAAGAATTTCGACGGCCCCGTCAACAGCCTGGCGGAAATATCTGCGGATCTCGCGCGCTTCACTGTGGAGTATCCGTATGGCGACGTGCTGTCTCGACCCGGGCTCGCGCTTCCGCTGCGACAACTTTGTACGGCGGCAATGCTGCTCGCCGATGGGAGTGCCCAGCCGCAACTGAAGTATCATATGGCGGGCTATCTCAATGTCGGCGGCGAGCCGCGCGTCCTCGTCGAACTGATGTTCGTCTCCGTCGCCTTGCTCGGTTTTCCTCCGACCATCAATGCGGTCGGGCTGTTGCGTAGCATTTTCGCCGAACGAAAGCTCGCTTTCGTGCCGGTCGAGCCCGCCACGGACGATGGAACCGGACGCGCGCAGAACGGCAGCGAAGCTGTAAGCCGCCTCACCGGCGGCGACATGCAGGCATATTTCGGCGAGTTTGAAAAAGCCTCGCCCGATCTGGCGCGGCTCTCGGTCGAATTCGCTTTCGGCGAAGCACTTTCCCGACAGGGGCTGGATTCCAAGGCCAAGGCGCTTGTGATCATTGCTATGTTGGCGGCAGGCGGCAATCGTGCCGCTGCCCTCCGCCGGCACATCCAAGGCGCGCTAGCCCAAGGCATAACGCGAGACGAGGTGGTTGAACTTTTGATGCAGGTTAGCGTCTATCGTGGCTTTCCGTGCGCCTTGAATGCCTTTGCGGTTGCCAAGGAAGCCTTTGGCGACACCACCGTAAGCCAGCCTATATCGTTCCGCCCGGCCAATGCCGAAACCCGGCAGATGCGATTGGAGCGCGGACGCGCGGCGCTCGGAAAGACCTCGGGCGCATCCGGAGATGCCGTAGTCCGAAGCTTTGACGATATCGCCCCTGACCTCGGGCGAATGATTGTCGAACACTCCTATGGCGAGATCTTTTCGCGCACGGGGATTGACGCTAGGACGCGAGAGCTAACCGCCTGCGCAGCCCTCGCCGCCGTCGGATCGAAGACCGCCGAGACACCGCTTCGCGTGCACATCAATGCCGCCCTGAATGTGGGAGCCAGCCGAGACGAAATTCTGGAGACATTGCTCAACCTAGCACCCTATAGCGGCTATCCTGCCGTCCAACAGGCGGTCCGGATCGCGGCTGAGGAATTCGGCAAACGAAGCTAGCCGCGGCCAACCCGGCGTCAGTGTCAGTTTAAAACACCCGCGCGCCCTGCTTCGCGTCGAGATCGAACTCCCAGATCTCGACGCCGCGGCTGATCAGGTGGCCGTTGTTCTTGATATAGTGCGAGATCAGACTCACCTTCGAATGCGGGTGAAGATGTTTGAGCACGAACAGAATCTTCCGATAGTCGCGGGGGGCCGCACCGAATAGCAGCATGGCTTCGTTCATGCCGCGGATCTTGGCGCTCGGCCGATTGCCGGACACTGTCCAGGTGTAGGACTTGCATTCGACCAGGATGCGCGGGCTGGCGCTGCCGAGATCGAAGCGCTTGTTCTTCTGCAGCCGGTGGCCGACGGGTACGACGAAATTGCGCGCAAGCTGCACGCCCTCGGAATGAAAGAAGATCTGCGCCGCTTCCTCGAACTCACGCCCAACGGCGGCGTTGCTCGATGCGCCTATCCGCTGGAAGTTGTTCACGTCCCAAAGCATTGCCATCACTGAACACAAGCCATCAGGGCTCACCCCTACTCTCGCACCTTAAGTGCGAATGTCAATTGAATGCATCCTTAAGTTGATAGATGCTCTCCACGGGGGGAGCGTGGCTTGGACAGCATCTCACAGGGCAGCACACAGCTTACGGACGCTCAGCGGCTCGATTGGTTGCGGCTGATCCGCAGCGACAATGTGGGGCCGCGTACTTTTCGATCGCTGATCAACCATTTCGGCAGCGCACGCGCCGCGCTGGAGCGGCTGCCCAATCTGGCGCGCCGCGGCGGCGCTGCCCGCGCCGGCCGGATCTGCAGCGCCGACGACGCACAGCGTGAACTCGACCTCGGACGCAAGATGGATGTCGCGCTTGTCGCGCCCGGTGAGCCCGGCTACCCGCCGCGATTGGCGGGGATCGACGATGCACCGCCGCTGCTCGGCATCCGCGGCAAAGTGGACGCGCTGATGCGGCCGATGATCGCCATCGTCGGCTCGCGCAATGCGTCCGGCGCGGGACTGAAATTCGCGGAGAGACTGGCGCGCGACCTCGGCGATGCCGGTTTCGTGATCGTGTCGGGCCTCGCACGTGGCATCGATCAGGCCGCGCATCGCGCCAGCACCACCAGCGGGACGGTCGCTGTGCTGGCTGGCGGTCATGACAAAATCTATCCGCCCGAACACGAGGGCCTGCTGTTCGCCCTGGTGGACAACGGCGGCGCGATTTCCGAGATGCCGCTCGGCCATATCCCACGTGCTCGCGATTTCCCGCGTCGCAATCGCCTGATCTCGGGTGCAGCGCTCGGCGTCGTCGTGATCGAAGCGGCGCATCGCTCGGGCTCGCTGATCACCGCACGGATGGCCGCCGAACAGAGCCGCGAAGTGTTTGCCGTGCCGGGCTCGCCGCTCGATCCCCGCGCCGCCGGCACCAACGACCTCATCAAGCAAGGCGCAGCGCTGGTGACCGAAGCCTCCGACGTCATCAATGCGGTCGCGCCGATCATGGAGCGGCCGATCGAATTGCCGAGCCGTGAACCTGATGACATCACGTCATTCGATGAACCAGACAGCAGCGACCGTGCACGCGTGATCGCATTGCTCGGTCCAAGCCCGGTCGGCATCGACGATCTTATTCGCCTTGCCGGTACATCGGCTGCCACCGTACGCATCGTGCTGCTGGAGCTCGAGCTTGCCGGCCGGCTGGAGCCCCATGGCGGCGGGCTGGTGTCGATGATCTGAGGACTCAGTCCTCCGAATTGCGCCCGTCGAAGTTTTTTCGTGCGGTGTCGATATCGGGCAGATGTTGCTGCGCCCATTCGCCGAGCTTTATGACCGGATCGCTCAGGCCTCGGCCGAGATCCGTGAGTTCATAGTCCACACGCGGGGGCACAGTCGGAAACACGGTACGCGTCACTAGACCGTCGCGTTCGAGCCCGCGCAGCGTGAGAGTCAGCATCCGCTGCGAGATGCCTCCGATCATGCGCTTCAATTCGTTGAAGCGCCGCGGGCCGTCCCTGAGCAGCATGATCACCAGCACGCTCCACTTGTCGCCGACCCGCGCCAGCACCGAGGCGACGCCGCGACAGTCGCTCTCCTGATGCGGAATCGCCGGCAAAGCAGGCACCTTTTTGTGCTCGGGTTTCAAAATTGTGCCTTCTTGTGCGGTTTCGGCCAGTCACTCATGTAGCGTCAGTTACAAACCTATACCATGAGGTGACCACATGAAACTGCTCCATATCGATTCCAGCGTGCTCGGCCCCCACTCCGTCAGCCGACAGGTATCCGCCGCCATCGCCGACCGGCTGGCGAAGGCCAATCCCGGCCTTGAGATCACCTATCGCGATCTCACCACCACGCCGCTGGCGCATCTGTCCGGCTCCCATCTCGCCGTCGCGCAGGGCGCAGCGCCCGACGCCGCGCTTCAGCCCGATCTCGCCGCCGGTAGTGCCGTGCTGGAGGAGTTTCTTGCTACCGATATCGTGGTGATCGGCGCACCGATGTACAACTTTACCATCCCGAGCCAGCTCAAGGCCTGGATCGACCGTGTCCTCGTCGCCGGCAAGACATTCAAATATAGCGACAAGGGTGCCGAAGGCCTCGCGGGCGCCAAGCGCGTCATCGTCGCCATTTCACGCGGCGGCTTCTACGGCGCGGACATGCCGACGGCTGCCGGCGAACATCTCGAAACCTATCTGCGCTGGGTGTTCGGCTTCATCGGCGTCACCAATCTCGAATTCATCGCCGCCGACGGCATCATGATGGGACCGGAGCTACGCGAGAAAGCCGTTGCCGGTGCCTTGCAGGCAGCGACGGATTTGCGCGCGGCTTAACTAATACGCGTCGTTCCGGGGCGTGTTTTCAGCGCAGCTGAATGCGCGAACCTCAGCCACTCCAATTGGAGTGGCGAGGAACCTCGAAATGAGATTCACATATCGAGATCCCGGGTTCATGCCATCCGCTGCGCGTTCGGCCTGCCCCGGGATGACGATGCGCGTTGCGATCATTCAGCTACGATAGGCCGGTGCACCTGCCGGGGCCGATGTCACGCCGCCATCGACGAAAATCTCGGCGCCCTGGATGTTCGATGCATCATCCGACGCGAGAAACAGCACGGTCTTCGCAACTTCTTCCGGCTTGCCGAAACGCCCGAGCGGAATGGTCTGCGACAGGCGCTTCTCGAATGCATTGAAAGCTTCCGGCGTCGGCGCAACACGGTCCCAGATCGGCGTCGCGGTCGCGCCGGGCGAGACGACATTGACGCGGATATTGCGCGGCGACAGCTCGGACGCCATCACGCGGGCCATCGCGCGCACGCCAGCCTTGCTCGCGGCATAAGCGGCATAGCCGGGATTGCCGAGCACGGAGATCACCGAGCCGTTGAGAATGATCGACGCGCCATCGTTGAGATGCGCGGCGGCCGCCTGCACGGTGAAGAACACGGCGGTGATATTGGTCTTCAAAACGGACTCGAACACATCGAGCGCGGTGCCACCCACTGGCGTATGCGCGCTGATGCCTGCATTGGCGAATACGATGTCGAGCTTGCCGAATTTCTCGACAGCTTTGGCCACGGCATTCTCGGTGGCAGCAATATCGGTCGCATCGGCCACGATGCCGATCGCATTGGGGCCGAGTTCGGCCACCGCCGCGTCGAGCCTCGCCTTGTCGCGACCAGTGATGGCCACCTTGGCGCCCTCAGCGACGAAGAGCTTCGCCGTGGTCAGTCCAATACCGCTATTTCCGCCCGTGATGAGCGCCGTCTTGTTCGCCAAACGCATGGTGATCTCCTGATGATCAAGTGGTTGCTTTTTAAAACCACATGGACATTTAGAGCAAGCGGTTTCATAATGCAACCAATCGACCAGTCGATCGCAAGATTTTCTTTTTCCGTCGCAGGAAAGTCGCATGGCCAAACGCACCAGTCTCAAGGACTCCACCTGCCCCGTCGCCCGCTCCATGGAGGTGATCGGCGACTGCTGGACGATGATGATCATCCGCGACGCCATGCTGGGCGCGCGGCGCTTCGGCGAATTCCAGAAGAGTCTCGGACTGGCGAAGAACATTCTCGCCGTCAGGCTGAAAGCCCTCGTGGAGGACGGCATCCTGAAACTGGAGCCGGCAGCCGACGGCAGCGCCTATCAGGACTATGTCCTGACCCCGAAAGGCCAGGCGGTTCATCCAATCATGGTGGCGCTGCGCCAGTGGGGCGAGGATTATGCGTTCAAGCCCGGCGAACCGACGACCATCATGGTCGATCGCAAGAGTGGCAAGCAGATCAAGAAGCTGGAACTGCATGCGGCCGACGGCAGGCTGCTCGGCTATGGCGACACCACGATTGTGCCCTCAACGGCCTGACGGCTTGCGCAAGTCACACAGCCGCAGGATCTCCTCGGTTTCCAGATGCGCCATGTCGAGCAGGTAAGCGAGCATGTCGTGGCGATGGCGGCGCGCCATCCGCGACAGATCCCGGACCGCACTCTTTATATCACTCTTTATATAAAGAGCCGCCTCCTCGGGCCCGCCGTCGCCCCGCGCCTGATCGTCCGGAGTGGGCGGTGTCATAGGCATTCCCTACCCGGGCAGTCCGGGCGACATCAGCACCAAAGAAGCATCAAACCATACCCCCAACGGTTGTATTTTACAACCTTTGGTAAGTGATTGGGAACCAACAGACGCGGCCATCAACAACTCACGATTTGACACGGGACCCCTTCGCACCCATGTTCGCCGCGAAACGGCTGGCGCGACTCTCGCAGACCCAAGCCGGATTCCCCCTGTAAGTTATTGGAATCATATGAATCTCGTCATTGTCGAGTCGCCTTCAAAGGCCAAGACGATCAACAAGTATCTGGGCAAGGACTATGAGGTCCTGGCGTCGTTCGGCCATGTCCGCGACCTTCCCGCCAAGAACGGATCGGTCGATCCCGACGCCAACTTCCAGATGATCTGGGAGATCGACCCCAAGGCCGCCAGCCGACTGAACGACATCGCCAAGGCCGTCAAAGGCGCCGACAAGCTCATCCTCGCGACCGACCCTGATCGCGAAGGTGAGGCCATCTCCTGGCATGTGCTCGAAGTCCTCAAGCAGAAGCGCGCGCTGAAGGACCAGAAAATCGAACGCGTGGTGTTCAACGCGATCACCAAGCAGGCCGTTACCGACGCGATGAAGAACCCGCGCGAGATCGATGGCGCACTGGTCGACGCCTATATGGCGCGCCGTGCACTCGATTATCTGGTGGGCTTTACGCTTTCTCCTGTGCTGTGGCGCAAGCTGCCCGGCGCCCGCTCCGCCGGCCGCGTGCAATCGGTCGCGCTGCGCCTGGTCTGCGACCGCGAGCAGGAAATCGAGAAGTTCATCCCGCGCGAATACTGGTCGCTGGTAACCACGCTGGCGACGCCGCGCGGCGAGAGTTTCGAAGCCCGCCTGGTCGGCGCTGACGGCAAGAAAATCCAGCGTCTCGATATCGGCACCGGTGCGGAAGCCGAGGACTTCAAGAAGGCCATCGAAGCCGCCAACTTCACCGTCTCCACCGTCGATGCAAAACCGGCACGCCGCAATCCGCAGGCGCCGTTCACGACCTCCACGCTGCAGCAGGAAGCCAGCCGCAAGCTCGGCTTCGCGCCGGCGCACACCATGCGCATCGCGCAGCGTCTGTATGAAGGCATTGACATCGGCGGCGAGACCACCGGTCTCATCACCTATATGCGAACCGACGGCGTGCAGATCGACCCCTCCGCCATCACGCAGGCCCGCTCTGTCATCGGCGAAGACTACGGCAAGCAATATGTGCCGGACGCCGCGCGTCAATATACGAGCAAGGCCAAGAACGCGCAGGAAGCGCACGAAGCGATCCGTCCGACCGATATGTCGCGTCGCCCGGCGAGCCTGCGCGGCCGTCTCGATAGCGATCAGTCGCGGCTTTATGAATTGATCTGGATGCGCACCATCGCCAGCCAGATGGAATCCGCCGAGATGGAGCGCACCACCGTCGATATCGCTGCCAAGGCAGGATCGCGCCTGCTCGAATTGCGCGCCACCGGTCAGGTCGTGAAGTTCGATGGTTTCCTTGCCGTCTATCAGGAAGGCAAGGACGACGACGCCGAGGATGAAGATTCACGCCGCCTGCCCGCTATGAGCGAAGGTGAAGCGCTGAAGAAAGAGAACCTCGCGGTCACCCAGCATTTCACCGAACCGCCACCGCGCTTCTCGGAAGCATCGCTGGTCAAGCGCATGGAAGAGCTCGGCATCGGCCGTCCCTCGACCTATGCATCGATCCTGCAGGTGCTGAAGGATCGCGGCTACGTTCGGCTCGAGAAGAAGCGTCTGTACGGCGAGGACAAGGGCCGCGTCGTCGTCGCCTTCCTCGAAAACTTCTTCGCCAAGTATGTGGAATACGATTTCACCGCGGCGCTGGAAGAGAATCTCGACAGGATCTCCAACAACGAGATCTCCTGGCAGCAGGTGCTCAAGGATTTCTGGACCGACTTCATCGGCGCCGTGAACGAGATCAAGGATCTGCGCGTGGCGCAGGTGCTCGACGCGCTCGACGAGATGCTCGGCCCACACATCTACGCGCCGCGCGAGGATGGCGGCGATCCGCGCCAGTGCCCGACCTGCGGCACCGGTCGTCTCAATCTGAAGGCCGGCAAGTTCGGCGCCTTCGTCGGCTGCACGAATTATCCGGAATGCCGCTACACGCGTCCGCTCGCCGCCGATAGCGGTGCCAACGCCGATCGCGTGCTCGGCCCCGATCCGGTGTCAGGTCTCGAAGTCGCGGTGAAGGCCGGACGTTTCGGGCCCTATATCCAGCTTGGCGACGCCAAGGATTACGAAGAAGGCGAGAAGCCGAAGCGTGCCGGCATTCCGAAGAACACGTCGCCCAGCGATATCGAACTCGATCTGGCACTCAAGCTCCTGTCGCTGCCGCGCGAGATCGGCAAGCATCCGGAAACCGGTGAGCCGATCACCGCAGGCCTCGGCCGTTTCGGACCGTTCGTGAAGCATGAGAAAACCTATGCCAGCCTGGAAGCCGGCGACGAGGTGTTCGACATCGGCCTCAATCGCGCGGTCACGCTGATCGCCGAGAAAATCGCCAAGGGCCCATCAGGCCGCCGCTTCGGCGCCGATCCCGGCAAGCCGCTCGGCGACCATCCGACCCTCGGCGGCGTTGCCGTGAAGGGTGGACGCTATGGCGCCTATGTCACCGCGGGCGGCGTCAATGCGACGATCCCGAGCGACAAGACGCAGGAGACGATCACGCTCGAAGAGGCCATCGCGCTGATCGACGAGCGCGTGGCCAAGGGCGGCATCAAGCCGAAGCGCGGCGTCAAGAAAGCACCGGCGAAGAAGGCTGTCGCCAAGAAGGCCGACGCGGCCGAGAAGAAGCCGGCGGCCAAGAAGGCCGTTGCGAAGAAAGCCGCAGCTAAACCCAAGGCTGAAACGGCTGCCGCCAGCAAGGCGCGCGCGCCGGTGAAGGCGAAGACATCGTCTGCCAAGAAGAAGGCCGCGAAAACGGTCGCGAAGAAGAGCGCTGGCTAGAACGGACAATTGTGAACAAGAAACGTGACAGCAGCTTTCCAACCAGGGATGCCATCGTCGCGTTCGTTCGCGCGTATCCCGGCAAGATCGGCACCCGCGAGATCGCGCGTGAATTCGGACTGAAGAACGCCGCCCGTGTCGAGCTCAAGCGCATGCTGCGCGAACTCGCCGACGAAGGCGCCATCGCCAAGAAAGGCCGCAGCGTGCGCGAGCCCGCAGCGCTGCCGCCGACAGTGCTGGTCGACATCACCTCCAGGGATGCCGATGGCGAGTTGATCGCCACGCCTGTCGAATGGGACGAGGCAGACGGCGTCGTACCAAAAATTCGCATTCACACGCCGCGCCGTCCCCTGCCCGGCACCGCCGCCGGTGTTGGTGACCGCGCATTGTTGCGTATCGAGAAGATCGAGAACGATGGCGAGTTAGCCAGCTATCAGGGCCGCGTCGTGCGGGTGCTCGAAGGTGCCCGCACGCGCCTGCTCGGCATCTATCGCGCGCTACCGAATGGCGGCGGACGATTGATCCCGGTCGACAAGAAGCAGGCCGGGCGCGAACTCAACATCGCGGCATCCGATGCCAACGGCGCCGAGGACGGCGATCTCGTCAGCGTTGATCTCATTCGCACCCGTGGCTATGGCCTCGGCTCCGGCAAGGTGAAGGAACGGCTCGGTTCACTCTCCTCCGAGAAAGCGGTCAGCCTGATCGCGATCCATTCCCACGATATTCCGCAGGCGTTCTCCCGCGATGCGCTGAAGGAAGCGGAAGCCGCGCAGCCTGCGACATTGCAAGGACGCGAAGACTGGCGTGACGTGCCGCTGGTCACCATCGATCCGCCGGACGCCAAGGATCATGACGACGCCGTCTATGCCGAACTCGATTCCGATCCGAACAATGCAGGCGGATACATTGTCAGCGTCGCCATCGCCGATGTCGCTTTCTATGTGCGTCCCGGCTCAGCCCTCGACCGCGATGCGCTGATCCGAGGCAACTCGGTCTACTTCCCCGACCGCGTCGTGCCGATGCTGCCCGAGCGCATCTCCAACGACCTGTGTTCGCTGGTGCCGGGCGAACCGCGCGGCGCCCTCGCCGTACGCATGGTGATATCAGTCGATGGCCGCAAGAAGTCACATACGTTCCATCGCATCCTGATGCGTTCGGCGGCCAAGCTGAATTACGCACAGGCGCAGGCCGCCATCGATGGCCATCCCGACGATACTACCGGCCCGCTGCTCGGACCGATCCTGAAGCCGCTCTATGCGGCCTATGCGCAAGTGAAGCTCGCACGCGACGAACGCGATCCGCTCGACCTCGATATCCCCGAGCGCAAGATACTGCTCAAGAAGGACGGTACCGTCGATCGCGTCATCGTACCGGAACGTCTCGACGCCCATAAGCTCATCGAAGAGTTCATGATTCTGGCCAACGTCGCCGCAGCCGAAACGCTTGAAAAGAAGGCTCTGCCGCTTATCTATCGGGTACATGATGAGCCTTCGGTGGAGAAGGTTCACAACCTGGAGGAATTCCTCAAGACCCTCGACATGCCGTTCGCCAAAGCTGGCGCGTTGCGGCCATCGGTATTCAACCGGGTGCTGTCACAGGTCAAAGGTCAGGATTCCGAACCGCTGGTGAATGAAGTGGTTTTGCGCTCGCAAGCCCAGGCGGAATATGCCGCCGAGAATTACGGACATTTCGGTCTGAACCTGCGCCGCTACGCGCATTTTACCTCACCTATCAGGCGATACGCAGATCTGATCGTGCATCGCGCACTGATCCGTGCGCTCGGGCTCGGCGAAGGCGCGCTACCCGAGACCGAAACCGTGGAAACGCTGAGCGAAATCTCGGCGCAGATTTCGGCCACCGAACGCCGGGCCATGAAGGCCGAGCGCGAGACGTCCGACCGGCTGATTGCGCATTTTCTGGCCGACAAGATCGGCGCCACCTTCCGGGGCAGGATCTCCGGCGTCACCAGGGCTGGACTCTTTGTCCGATTGACCGAGACCGGCGCCGATGGCCTGATCCCGATCCGCACGTTGGGCACCGAATACTTCAACTATGACGAAGCTCGCCACGCCCTCGTCGGTACACGCAGTGGTGCCATGCACCGGTTGGGCGACGTCGTCGATGTCCGTCTGGTCGAGGCAGCCCCCGTTGCAGGTGCCTTGCGGTTCGAAATGCTCTCCGAGGGCAATACCGCCCCACGGAACCGCCGACGCGAACATGCCCGCAGCAATGACGCTGCAGACCGGCCGCGTCATCCGGGTGCCAAGCCTTCTGGTGCGACGAAGTTCAAATCGTCGAAGAAGCTCAAGGCGCCCAAGAAGGCCAAGCCCGGTCGCAATGCGCGGCAGGCGGCCAAAGCTGACAAGGCTCGCGCCGGTGGTAACCCCGGCAAGCCGAAAAAGGGGTAACGTCATGATGACATTGACCACACCGAAGATCTGGAGCGCGACGCTGGATTCCTCCGCCAAACGCAATGTGTGGACCGCGATGAAGCGCGGCTTCGCCTGCCGTTGCCCGAACTGCGGCGAAGGCAAGATGTTTCGCGCCTTCCTGAAAACTGCAGATCACTGCGACAAGTGCGGACAGGATTTCTCTGCACACCGCGCCGATGATCTTCCCGCCTATCTCGTGATCGTCATCGTCGGTCACATCGTCGTGCCGATCGCATTGTGGATCGAGACCAACTACTCGCCATCGGTCGCGCTGCAACTTGCGATCTACCTGCCGATCACGCTGATCGCGTCGCTGTTGCTGCTGCAACCGGTCAAGGGCGCCGTGGTGGGATTGCAGTGGGCATTCCGTATGCACGGATTTGGCGACGGCCCGGCTGACTGATACGTTCTCCGTCCCCTTGAATAGCACGTAATAAGAAGAATTTCAGGAGACGGAATGAGCGACGCAGTCGAGATCGGCAAGGAAGCCGACCACCATCCCTATAAGCGTCCGCGCGACGCTGCGACCCTGATGCTGGTCGATCGCTCTGGCCCGATTCCCAAAGTGCTTGTGGGTAAGCGTCACGACAAGGTCGTATTCATGCCCGGCAAGTTCGTGTTCCCCGGCGGCAGTGTCGACACCACCGACAACAAGATTCCGGTGGCTGCACCTTTGCCGCCGGAGCTTGAAGCCAACCTGATGAAGGGCAGCCCGAAGACGCCGCCGTCGCGCGCGCGTTCGCTTGCTGTCGCTGCCATCCGCGAAGCCTGCGAAGAAACCGGCCTCTGCCTCGGCCGCAAGGTTGATGGCGCGACCAGGAAGCTCCCGGGCGTATGGGAAGCTTTTAGCGATGCAGGTCTCCTGCCCGATCCCTCGGGCCTGTTTCTGATTGCGCGCGCCATTACACCACCCGGCCGTATCAAGCGCTTCGATACGCGTTTCTTCACAGCTGACGCATCGTCGATTGCGCATCGCGTCGAGGGCGTCGTGCACGCGGATGCCGAACTGGTGGAACTGGTCTGGGTCGAACTCGGCTCCGCGCATCTTGCCGACGCGCACGCAATGACAAAGAACGTCCTCAATCAATTGCAGCAGCGTCTCGCCACCGGCCCGTTGCGTCACGACGCGCCACTGCCCTTCTTCCATTGGTACAGCGGCAAGATGCAACTCGATATGCTGCCCGGCGAAAGCTGAGTTAATCAAGTAAGAGGTCTCGCTTTTCGACCTATTCTAATTCTAACTGCTTCCGTAGTGGGATAACTGGTGTGGCGCGGTAAGCTACCGTTGCTTGCTCACAGGAATTCCCAGTTATGGGACAGATGAATTGGACGCCGCAGGTCGAGTCTTCGACATTTACGCGCGCGTCACTGGAATATCGTCGCAAGGCGTCGGCACTGAGCCAGCGCGCCAGCGTGGAAGCTGACCCACGCAAAGTTCGTGCATTGCTACAACTCGCCATCTCGTGGATTCAGGTTGCTGAAAACGAAGAGCTGATGGCGAGCGAGTATCGCGCCAGCGCGCACATGCACAGTTTCTGACACGAGAAGACGCCGCATCCGCGGCGCCTTCCTGCTCTGCCAGACCCATCGTCAGATCTGAGCGAGGCCACCGTCGACGAACAATTCTGTGCCGGCGACGAAGCTGGAATCGTCCGATGCCAGGAAGAGAACCGCCTTCGCGACTTCGTCCGCGGTGCCGAGACGACCGAGTGGCACCAGCGTCTTGAGGAAGCCCTTCACGTCATCATTGGCGAAGACGTCCAGGCCAGGCGTCTGGATCGGCCCGGGGCTGACGACATTGACGCGGATCCGGCGTGCCTTGAGATCGGCGGTCCAGCTGCGCGCAAAGGAACGGATCGCGGCTTTGGTCGCGTTGTAGACGCTAAAGGACTCCATGCCCTTCGATCCCGACACCGAGCCGGTGAGAACCACCGAGGCGCCGTCGGAGAGCAGCGGCAGTGCCTGCTGCACCGTGAACAAAACGCCCTTCACATTGATGTCGAACATCTTGTCATAGACGTCTTCGGTGATCTGGCCGAACGCGCTAAATTCATAGCCGCCGGCATTGGCGAACAGCACGTCGATCTTGCCCTTGGCAGCCTTCACCGTATCGAACAGATGCGCGAGATCGGCGAGCTTGGCAGCGTCCGCCTGCACGCCGACGGCCTTCGGTCCGAGCTGCTTCACGGCGGCATCGAGTTCGGCCTGGCGGCGGCCGGTGATGAACACGGTGGCGCCTTCGTCGATAAAACGCTGCGCGGCGGCCAGACCGATGCCGGCGCTGCCACCGGTGACGACTGCGATTTTGCCTTCGAGTTTGCGGGTCATGATGCTCTCCATTTGATCTGGGGCGGCGCCATCGCCGTCCGACATGGAGAACATCGTCCATTCGCTCACTGGCGGTTATGGGCTTGTTCGGATATTATTTATCCGTATTCTGGATGAATGACCGATACAGTCGCCCTTTTCCAGGCTTTCATCCGCGTCGTCGAAGCGGGCTCATTCACCCGTGTGGCTGAGGAGCAGAATTCCAGCCAGCCGACCGTCAGCCGCCAGGTGGCAACGCTGGAAGATCATCTCGGCACCCGATTGTTCACCCGCACCACGCGCAAGCTGACGCTCACCGATGACGGCCGCAGTTTCTACGAGCGCGCCAAACTGGCGCTAGAAGCCGTTGCGGAGGCCGAGGGCGCCGTGGGACGCCGCCGGGCCAGACCATCAGGCACGTTGCAACTGGCCCTCCCGGTGGTGTTCGGACGACTGCGGGTGATCCCGCATCTCAAGGGCTTTCTGGCGCGCTACCCCGATGTCAGTGTCGACCTCGTGATGAGTGACGGCTTCAGCGATCTGGTCGAGGACGGCATCGATCTCGCGATCCGCTCCGGCGTCGTGACCGACCCGAACCTGATCGCCAGGAAGATCGGCGTGACACGCCGCATCCTCGTGGCGTCGCCGTCCTATCTGCGCGGCAAGACGCTGCCTACGCATCCGAACGATCTCATCGGGCATGATTGCATCCCCTATACGCGCTTCACCGGCGGCGTGACCTGGCGCTTCGAAAGTCCGGACGGCCCGATCGCTATCGAAGCCACGGGGCCGGTGCGAACCCAGAGTTCGGAAGGCATTCGCGAAGCCGTGATGTCCGGCCTCGGTATCGGGTTTGTGCCGATCTGGCATTTCAGGGATGAGATCGAGACCGGTCGTCTCATTGTGTTGCTCGAAGCCTTCGAACCGAAACCGGTGCCGATCAGCGCGGTCTATCCCTCGCGCCGCTTCGTGCCGCAGAAGACCCGCGCCATGATCGACTACCTGGAAACGCAATTTGCGATGGACCCGACGCTGAATCCGAAGCGGGTGCGAGCTCCGTCCTCATGGTGAGGAGGCGCTACTTCAGCGCCGTCTCGAACCATGAGCGCCGGCCTCCATCCTTCGAGACGCGGCGAAGACGCCGCTCCTCAGGATGAGGTTCTGCAGATAATCCACAAATCGCAATAATCTTCTCGTGAGCAGCATCTACCTGCGCGCGTCGGCGTCCCTATCTGTTCCCGACCAGCATCACGGGGAATTCCAGATGGCGAAGCGTCAGTTGAAGCTCGGGGCCTTCATGCGCCCGATCAGCATCCATACCGGCGCATGGCGCTATCCCGGCGCTCAGCCTGATGCCAACTTCAACTTTCCCTTCCTCAAACAGATGATCCGCAAGCTCGAGGCCGGCAAGTTCGACGCCTTCTTCATGGCCGATCATCTCGCAGTGCTGAACATGCCGGTCGAGGCGCTGAAGCGCAGCCACACGGTGACATCGTTCGAGCCCTTCACGCTGCTGTCGGCGCTGGCCGCCGTCACCGACAATATCGGCCTCGTCGCCACCGGCTCCACCACCTTTGACGCGCCCTATCACGTCGCCCGCCGCTTTGCGTCGCTCGATCACATCTCGGGCGGACGCGCCGGCTGGAATATCGTCACCACATCGAATCCCGATGCCGCGCTGAACTTTGGCCTGGACGATCACATGGAGCATGCCGAGCGCTACAAGCGCGCGCGCGAGTTCTACGACGTCGTCACCGGCCTGTGGGATTCCTTCGCTGATGACGCCTTCATCCGCGACGTCGAGAGCGGCATCTTCATGGACCCCGACAAGATGCATGTGCTCGATCACAAGGGCCCACATCTCTCGGTCCGCGGCCCGCTGAATATCGCCCGGCCCGTCCAGGGCTGGCCAGTGATCGTGCAGGCCGGCGCATCCGAAGACGGCAAGCAGCTTGCCGCCGAAACCGCAGAAGCCGTGTTCACCGGCGGTGGTCCGATCGGCGATGCCCGAAAGCTCTATGCCGATATCAAGGGCCGCATGGCCGCGCTCGGCCGACACCGCGATCACCTCAAGATCCTGCCCGGCGCCTTCGTGGTGGTCGGCGACAGCGTCGAGGAAGCCAGGGAGAAACGCGCGCTGCTCGACAGCAAGGTGCATTACGCCAACGCCATCGCCTCGCTCTCGATCAATCTCGGCACCGATGCATCCATTTTCGACCCCGATGGCCCGCTGCCCGACATCCCGGAGACCAACGCCTCCAAGAGCGGCCGGGAACGCGTCATCGCCCTCGCCCGGAGCGAGAACCTGACCGTGCGCCAGCTCGCCCAGCGCCTCGGCGGCTATGGCGGCTCGGCCTTCGTCGGCACGCCCCAGACCATTGCCGACGAGATGCAGGAATGGCTGGAAACCGAGGCGTCCGACGGTTTCAACATCATGTTCCCCTACCTGCCGGAGGGCTTGAATGACTTTGTCGACCGGGTAATCCCGGAACTGCAAAAGCGCGGGATCTTCCGCACGGAGTATGAAGGCCGGACGCTCCGCGAGAATTTGGGGCTGCCACGGCCCGAAAACCGCTTCTTTCCGGGCTAAGACCAGCAAATCCCCGGATTTACCGCCCCGGAAAACCTTGACTTTGGGGCGTTCGGGGCTAGGTTGCGCCCCAACACGGCCAGTTCTCTGGCTGTCACCCGATTCCCGACATTCAGAGGTTCTGCCATGGCCAAAGCGGTCACCATCAAGGTCAAGCTCGTTTCCACCGCGGACACCGGCTTCTACTACACCGCCAAGAAGAATTCGCGCACCATGACCGACAAGATGGTCAAGAAGAAGTACGACCCGGTCGCGCGCAAGCACGTTGAATTCAAGGAAGCCAAGATCAAGTAAGCGCTGAACACAGCTGCTGACGGATTTTGAACGGGGCCCTTCGGGTCCCGTTTTCTTTTGAGCCTCTCCCCGCAAAGCGTGGGGCGAGGTTAAGTGAGAAGCTCAGCCCAATCGTTTCAATGTTAGCGATCTGCGCAGCACTGCGTTTACCCTGCCACAACTATGGCGGGCATGGAGCCTGCGATTGAAACGGTATTCACGTCATTTCGTGCGACAAATCGGTATCATTCGACGCAATTGATTTGCATCGGGAGCACCTCTTGTCTTTCCGCGATTCAGACACGACGGCTGGCCAGTTCACGTCTGCGGTGTCTCTGGCGGGCGTTTTCGTCCGCTACGCATTCTATTTTTTCGGAATGATTGTGTTCGGGTTCATCGCCTTCGGGGTGATCTGGCTCTGGGGCAATCGCGTCCAGGTGGTCCAGGACAAGCCAGCTTTCAGGATCACTGACGGCAGCTTCACACGGTTACCCGTCAGCTCCGACATCATCACCAGCGGACTGCTTGGCCGTGTTGAGGTCATGCAATACGGGGCACTGGATCATCGCGGGATCGATCTCACCGTGGCGATCGCATTCCCACCCCCAGGCGGCCTCCAGACGCGGCCGACTTTCGAACCGCGCGAAACAAAGCTTTTGCGCAACATGCGCTTCCAGACGCTCTCCACGCACTTCGATCTGGAAACGCGCTACGGCCCTGTCCATGCCGTCGAAACGCGCGTCGAGACCGATGGCCGCTGGAAACAGTGCCTCGCCTTCAGCTCGCGCTTCGATACCAGAGCTGTGTTCCTCTCCGGTTGGACCTACGATGCTACAGGCACCAAGCCTGGCGCGGATGCCCTCGCCTGCGCGCTCGACAAACTTGTGATCGATAAGGAATTGCCGACGAAAGAAGCCGACGCCTATCTGCGCGCACGCATGACGCGCCCGGCTTACTGCGCGGCCCGGCAGGTCACGCAGACCTTCGATACGGGATCACGCCCCATCTCGCCGCCGTCACGATGGTCGCAACCGTCGGCGCGAACGCGTCTTTGATCGTGGCTTAAGCGGCCGCCGCAACCACGCGGTTGCGGCCGTCGTGCTTGGCGCGGTACAGCGCCACGTCGGCGCGCTTGAGCACGTTGGCGACGGGCTCGCCCTTCTTCTCCAGCGTCGACAACCCGATCGAGATCGTGACCTCGATGCGCTTGTTGCCCTTGTCGATGGAGAACGGTTCGCCGGCGATCGAACGACGCAGACGCTCGGCCACCATACTGGCCACATGCATGTCGGTTTCCGGCATGACGATGACGAATTCCTCGCCGCCGTAGCGACAGGCCAGATCGATGCCACGGATCGACTTGCGAATGCGCACGGCGAATTCGCGCAGCACGTCGTCACCGCAATCATGGCCATGATTGTCATTGATCGACTTGAAGAAGTCGATGTCGAGCATCATCAGCGCCAGCGGCTTGCCGCGGGTGGCCGCCTGCTCTGCCAGCGTTTCCAGATGGCTTTCCATGTAACGGCGGTTATGCAGTCCGGTCAGACCGTCTGTGATCGCGGCTTCGATGGAGTGCTGAACGTTGTCGCGCAGATGATCGGTATAACGGCGACGGCGGACCTGCGTGCGCGCGCGGGCCAGCAGCTCGTTCTTGTCGACCGGACGCATCAGATAGTCGTTGACGCCGATCTCGAGACCGCGCAGCAGCCGCGGATTGTTGTCGGCATCGGCAATCGCGAGAATCGGAAGCTGCCGTGTGCGCTCCAGCGACCGCGCCTGGCTGCACAGCCGCAATCCGTCGTAATTCTCGAGGCTCAGCGAGACAATGAGCAGATCGTAATTGCCCTCGGCGGCATGAAACAGCGCCTCGGTCGGATTGGGTTCGACGTCGACGGTGTGTTCGGCCGACAGCACCGGCGCCAGCCGCTCATAGGATGACGGACGATCGTCGACCAGCAGGATGCGTCCGCCCACCCCCAGATCAGACACGGCGCTGCGCTCGGGCGCCTGCACGCCGATTTCCAGCGAGGTGATGGCGCGCATGCGCAGTTCGTCGGTCATCATCTTCAGACGTGTCAGCGAGCGTACGCGGGCCACCAGCACGGCATCGGCGACGGGCTTGGTGAGGAAGTCATCGGCGCCGGCTTCGAGGCCGCGCACGCGATCCGACGGCGAATCCAGCGCGGTGACCATCACCACCGGAATGAAATGCGTCTTCGGATTGGCTTTCAGGCGACGACAGACTTCGAAGCCGTCCATGTCGGGCATCATGACGTCGAGCAGGATCAGGTCGCATTCGGAACGCGCGCAGATTTCCAGCGCCTGTGTGCCGTTGGACGCGGTGATGACGTCGAAGTATTCCGCCGAGAGACGGGCTTCCAGAAGCTTCACGTTGGCGGGGATGTCATCGACGACAAGAATACGCGCTGACATAGGGAACTCCCTAACCGATGAACCGACGCACGGTTTCGATAAATTTTCCGACCGAAATGGGCTTTGACAAATAGGCTTCGCAGCCGCCTTCGCGGATACGTTCTTCGTCGCCCTTCATGGCGAAGGCTGTGACGGCGACGACGGGGATCATGCTGATCGCAGGATCCTTCTTGATCCATCCGGTTACTTCGAGACCGGAGACCTGCGGTAGCTGAATATCCATGAGGATGAGATCGGGGCGGAGCGAGCGGACAAGATCGAGCGCTTCATAACCATTGCTCGTGCCGACAGTCTGATAGCCATGGGCTTCCAGCAGGTCACGGAAGAGCTTCATGTTGAGCTCGTTGTCCTCCACGATCAGGACGGTTTTTGCCATCCCGCCCTCCAATCCAGAACCCGAGCGTTCTTGTTTCGCGGAGCATGATTGCCCTGCGTCACCGGCCAATGTGATGTTCGAAGCGAACTTCCAAATTCACTTCGGCCACCGCGCCGAAGTGCCCATGTACCGCGCGCATCCCACCAACTGGAATCGCCCCGGTGACTCGGGCATGATGATTTAAAATAGAGACGATAAGTTACGGAAAGGCAAACACGCGTGATGAAAAAGCCCCAGCGCCACCCCAGCGAAGTCGCTGAAATCGTTGCGATTCAGGCGCTTTCCTTCGTTGCCGGCGACCCCGAGCGGCTGGGCCTGTTCCTGTCCGAGAGCGGAATCGGTCCGGAGACCCTCCGCTCGGCTGCAAAGGATCCACAGTTCCTCGTCAGCGTGCTCGATTTCGTGCTGCGCGACGACGAGACCGTGAAGGCGTTTTCGGCGTCATCGCAACTGGACCCCACCACCATCGCCGCCGCGCGGCAGGCGCTCGATCCCCGCGGGCAGGACTTTACGTGAGCCCCTCTCCGGCAGAGCTGAGCGGACCGCGCTGCTTCTGCCGGGATTGCCTTGTCGATCTGGATGCACGCGTCAAGCGCTGCACGTCATGCGGGTCGCCGCGCCTGGTGCGGCACCACGCGCTGCCGTCGCTGACGCTGGCGCATATCGACTGCGATGCGTTCTACGCCACCGTCGAGAAGCGCGACAATCCCGACATCGTCGATCGGCCTGTCATCATCGGCGGCGGCAAGCGCGGCGTGGTGTCCGCCGCCTGCTACATCGCGCGCACCTATGGCGTGCGCTCGGCTATGCCCATGTTCAAGGCGCTCGATCTCTGCCCCGACGCCGTCGTGGTACGGCCGGACATGGCGAAATATGTCCGCGTCGGCCGCGAGGTCCGCCATGCCATGCAGGCGCTGACGCCACTGGTCGAACCACTGTCGATCGACGAAGCCTTTCTCGATCTCTCAGGCACGCAGCGCGTCCACGGCATGATCCCGGCCAAGGTACTGGCGAAATTCGCCGCCGATATCGAACGCACCGTCGGCATCACGGTCTCGGTCGGTCTGTCGGTGAACAAGTTTCTCGCCAAGATCGCGAGCGATCTCGACAAGCCACGCGGCTTCGCCACGCTCGATCAGGAAGATGCTGTGGCCATGCTCGCCGACAGGCCCGTCAGCTTCATCTACGGCGTCGGCCCGGCGACCGCGGAGAAACTCTCGCAGCGCGGCTTTCGCAAGATCAGCGATCTGCAGCGCGCCGATGAGACCGACCTGATGAAACAGTTCGGCGGCGAAGGCCGCAGGCTGTGGCGCCTCGCACGCGGCATCGACGATCGCCTCGTCGTCGCCGATCGCGGCGCCAAAACGATTTCGAACGAGACGACGTTCAATGAGGACATCCGCGACTACGCCACCCTGGAAAAGATCCTGTGGCGACTGTCGGAGAAGGTTTCATCGCGTCTCAAGAGCAGCGAATTGTCCGGTACCACGGTCACGCTGAAACTGAAGACCGCAGATTTCCGCCAGCGCACCCGCTCGCAGTCGATCCAGTCGCCGACGCAGATGGCGGCGCGCATCTTCGATATCAGCCGCGAGATGCTGGCAAAGGAAATCGACGGCACGGCCTTCCGCCTGATCGGCACCGGCGTCAGTGCCCTGAAGCCCGGCGCTGAGGCCGGCGACGACAACATGCTCGACCGCCGTTCATCGCATGCCGAACGGGCAATGGACGATCTCAGGAAGAAGTTCGGCAGTGCCGCTGTGATCCGCGGCATCGCCTATGACGGGCCGGAGAAGCCAAGGACATAATCCCCATAGGGATTGCGAACTTGTGATGTGTCCGGGCTTCCCACGCTGTGGTGGCCGTGAGATGGTCTAATATGGATCTTCGTCGACTCCTGAAACTCTTTCTAGCGATCTTTGTGACCATCGGCCTCTCGGTGGCGCCGGTGGTGACTCCGGCGGCTGCCAACGGGCCGTCGGCCACGATGACCGACATGTCGGCGATGTCTGGAGACATGCCCTGCTGCCCATCCGAACAGAAGAGTAAGGATTGCCAGGACTGTCCACTTCTCGCGATTTGCGTGTTGAAGACCGCCCAGGCGGGGCCCTCTGTGGCGTCACCCATGACGGTTCGCCACGCCGTCCGAACGTACCACTCGGTGCTGAATGACGCGCTTACCGATGGCGTCAACCGCCCGCCTCCAGACCACCCTCCTCGCATTTCGATCTGAGCGGCGCTGAGCGCCGTCGCTGCCGCGTGTCCCTGGCGCGCGGATGACGCATGCCGTTCGCAGCACATCAGATTCAATCGAGGATACCAAACCATGAAGACGTCTAACTCCCCGCGCGCCTTCCGGGCTGCGTTGATCGCTGTCGCTTTGGGCGGCGCAAGCACGGCTGCACTGGCTGACATCAAGGACTACACGTTCGAGCTCGTCGATCAGTCCGTTCAGGCCGGCCCCGACAAGATCATCACCGTCCGCCTGATGAACACCAAGACCGGCAAGCCCGTCCCGGACGCCGTCATCTTCGCCACCCGTCTCGACATGGCTCCTGACGGCATGCAGGAGATGGCCACCAAGGTCACGCCAGTACCGGGGGCGGAGCCCGGCACCTACAAGTTCAAGGCCACTTTCGGAATGGCCGGTCGCTGGCAATTTTCTCTGGGTGCCAAGGTGCAGGGAGAAACCGGCTCCGTCGAGAACAAGCTCGTCATCACGGCGCAGAAATGAGCCGCGTCGTTTTAGCTGGCACGACCGCCGCGTTCATCGCGGCGGCCGGAGGCGGATTCATCGTCACGCAGCGACCGTTGACGCACGCCCTCGCCGTAGTCACCCCCGCCGATGCGCAGGAATCCGGCGCGCCGATCTACTATCAGGATCCGGACGGGAAGCCCGCATACTCGTCAACGCCGAAGAAAACGCCGGATGGCCGCAACTACCGCGCCATTCCGGCGAACGCTGACATCAACTTCGAGGATATCGTAGCCGAGCCGATGCCGGGTCCGAACTCGGTGGGTATGGAGCGCAAGATCAAGTATTACCGCAATCCGATGGGACTTCCTGACACGTCGCCAACGCCGAAGAAGGACTCCATGGGGATGGATTACATCCCGGTGTTCGACGGCGACGATTCCGACGATGGATCAGTCAAGCTCTCTCCGGGCAAGATACAGCGCACGGGCGTGAAGTCCGAGCCAGCCACCAGGCGCGTGATCCGGACGCAGATCCGCGCACCCGGCACGATCCAGCTCGACGAGCGGCGCATCTCCGTGATCTCGATGCGCGCGGAAAGCTGGGTGCAGAAGGTTGCCGACGTCACTACTGGCACGAAAGTCCGCAGCGGGCAGCCCTTGATGGATATCTACAGCCCCGCGATCTCGTCCGCTGCGGCGGAATACGTCGCCACCATCACGTCGAAGACGACGGGCGGCGATGGACTGTATGGGCGCGGGTCGCGTCAACGGATCATGAATCTCGACGTTCCGGACACGGTGATTGCCGAGATCGAGAAGAGCCGCATCGTCCCGATCTCCATCGCGTGGGCCGCACCGCGGGACGGCATCGTTCTTGAGCGCAACGCCATCGAAGGGATGCGGGCGCAACCCGGCGACATCCTCTTTCGTATCGCCGACACGTCGCTCGTCTGGGCGATGGTCGATGTCGCGGAGCGCGATCTTGGCGCCATCGCCGTCGGACAGCCGGTGAACGTCCGGACGCGCAGCCTTTCCGGCAGGCAGTTTGCAGGCAAGGTCAACGTGATCTACCCGCAGGTCAATCGCGAGACCCGGACGACACGCGTCCGTATCGAACTCATGAATGCCGATCTCGCTCTGCTACCGGACATGTATATCGACGCTTCGATCGAAACCGGAAGTGCGGATCCGGTGGTGTCCGTCCCGGAGAGCGCTGTGATCGACACCGGCACCCGGCAATCGGTGTTCGTTGACAAAGGACAGGGCCGCTTCGAACCGCGCGGCGTTGGACTCGGCCGTCGCGGCGGCGGCTACGTCGAAATCCGCGAGGGAGTCGCAGACGGCGAACCGGTCGTCATTTCGGCCAATTTCCTGATCGATGCAGAAAGCAATCTGAAGGCCGCGCTGAAGGGCTTTTCCGACGCGAGGAGCCCACAGTGATCGCCCGCATCATCGCATGGTCGGCGCGCAATCTGCTGCTGGTGTTGTTCGGCACGGGGTTCGCCGCAGCCGTTGGCATCTACGCGCTGGCGCATCTGCCGCTCGACGCCATCCCGGATCTCTCCGACACGCAGGTCATCGTCTATACCGAGTACCCCGGCCAGGCGCCGCAGGTAATCGAGGATCAGGTCACCTATCCGTTGACGACGGCAATGCTCACGGTGCCGAAGTCGAAAGTGGTGCGCGGGTTCTCGTTCTTCGGCGTGTCGTTCGTCTATGTCATCTTCGAAGACGGGACCGACATCTATTGGGCCCGGTCGCGCGTTCTCGAATTCCTGAACGGAGCCACGTCCCGCCTGCCCGCCGGCGTCACGCCGACGATGGGCCCCGACGCCACCGGCGTCGGCTGGGTCTACCAGTACGCGATCATGTCCAGGGAATTGAACCTTGCCGACACACGGGCGATCCAGGACTGGAATCTGAAGTTTGCGCTCGCCAAGGCCGAAGGCGTCGCCGAAGTCGCCAGTGTCGGTGGCTTCGTCAAGCAATATAACGTCGTGCTCGATCCGCTTCGGATGCGCGACCTCGGCATCACCATGCAGAAGATGCGCGACGCTATCCGTGCCAGCAACGCCGATGTCGGCGGTCGCACGGTGGAGCTGTCCGAATTCGAATATGTCATCCGCGGCAAGGGCTACCTGAAGTCGATCAACGACCTCGGCAATGTCGTGCTCAAGACGAACAACGGCACGCCGGTCCTGCTGCGCGACGTCGCGCGCGTCGAACTTGGCCCCGACGAGCGGCGCGGCATCACCGAACTCAACGGTGAAGGCGAAGTCGCCAGCGGCATCGTGTTGCAACGCTTCGGCGTCAATGCGCTCGACGTGATCGAGAACGTCAAGAAGCGCTTCAAGGAGATCGCCAGCAGTCTGCCGAATTCCGTCGAGATCGTCCCGGTCTACGATCGCTCCAACCTGATCAACGCCGCCATCGCCACGCTCAAGCACACATTGCTGGAGGAAAGCGTTGTCGTCGCACTCGTCTGCATCTTGTTCTTGCTGCATGTCCGCAGTGCCCTGGTCGCGATCCTGATGCTGCCGGTCGGCGTGCTGATGGCGTTCGGCGCCATGAAACTGCTCGGTCTTGGCTCCAACATCATGAGTCTCGGCGGCATCGCAATCGCCATCGGCGCCATGGTCGATGCCGCCATCGTCATGATCGAGAACGCCCACAAGCATCTCGAACGCGCGGATCCCGGCAAGTCGCGCGTCGAGGTCCTGATCGAGGCAGCCTCCGAAGTCGGCCCGGCACTGTTCTTCAGCCTGTTGATCATCACCGTGTCGTTCATGCCGATCTTCACGCTGGAATCCCAGGAAGGACGTCTGTTCAGCCCTCTGGCGTTCACCAAGACGTTTGCGATGGCGGCCGCGGCCATCCTGTCAGTGACGCTGGTCCCAGCCCTGATGATCATCTTCGTTCGCGGCCGGATCGTTCCGGAACACAAGAACCCGATCAACCGCTTCCTGATCTGGATCTATCGGCCCGTGATCAAGGGCGTGATGCGCGCGAAGACGCTGGTCGTCCTGCTCGCAGTCGCCGTTCTCGCGGCGAGTGTCTGGCCGGCCCGTCAGCTCGGGACCGAGTTCATGCCCAGTCTCAACGAGGGCACGCTCATGTATATGCCGACGACGCTGCCGGGCATCTCCGTCACCAAGGCCGGAGAACTGCTGCAGACACAGGACAGGATCATTCGGTCGTTTCCGGAGGTGGCTTCGGTCTATGGCAAGGCGGGGCGCGCTGCCACGGCGACCGATCCGGCGCCCTCCGAAATGTTCGAGACAATCATCAACCTCAAACCGAAGGAAGAGTGGCGATCCGGTCTCACAGTCGATGGGCTGATCGCCGAGATGGACAAGGCGCTGCAGTTTCCGGGCGTGTCGAATGCATGGACCATGCCGATCAAGGCCCGCATCGACATGTTGTCGACCGGCATCCGCACGCCCATCGGCGTGAAGGTGATCGGCACCGACCTCGTCGAGATCGACCGGCTTGCCAAGCAGATCGAGCAGGTGCTCAAGGCGGTACCGGGTACATCGTCGGCCTATGCCGAGCGCGGCATTGGCGGCTACTACCTCGATGTGACGCCGGATCGCGAGGCATTGGCGCGCTACGGCATCATGATCCAGGACGTCCAGGACGTGATCGGAACCGCGCTCGGCGGCCAGACGGTAACGACGACCGTGGAAGGCCGGCAACGCTTCACCGTCAACATGCGGTACCCCCGCGACCTCAGAGACAGCCCGCAGGCCATCGCCAGTGACGTGCTGGTGCCGATGCCCGGAGGTGGCGCGGTCCCGCTCGGCGAAGTGGCCAGGATTGCGCTGGCGAGAGGGCCGACGTCGATCCGGACGGAAAACGGACAGTTGGCCACATACATCTATGTCGACATCCGCGACCGCGACCTCGGCGGCTACGTGGCCGACGCGCAGCGCGCGGTCCAGGCGAGCATTCAATTCCCGCCCGGCTACTACGTGATGTGGAGCGGCCAGTACGAATATCTCGAACGCGCGACGGCGCGCCTGAAGATCGTCGTGCCGGTGACGCTGTTGATCATCTTCCTGCTGCTGTACCTGAACTTCCGGTCGATCACCGAAACGATGGTTGTCATGCTGTCGCTGCCGTTCGCGCTGGTCGGCGGCCTTTGGCTGATGTGGTGGCTCGGTTTCAACCTGTCGGTTGCAGTCGTCGTCGGCTTCATTGCGCTGGCCGGCGTTGCCGCCGAGACCGGCGTGGTGATGCTGATCTATTTGAATCAGGCATTGACCGCTATCCAGGCGCGACGGGATATTGAAGGACGGCCGTTGACGCGCAACGACCTGTACGATGCCATCATGGAAGGAGCGGTCGAACGCGTCCGTCCCAAGATGAT
Source organism: Tardiphaga sp. 42S5 (assembly GCF_034044155.1). Taxonomy (NCBI): domain Bacteria; kingdom Pseudomonadati; phylum Pseudomonadota; class Alphaproteobacteria; order Hyphomicrobiales; family Nitrobacteraceae; genus Tardiphaga; species Tardiphaga sp. 42S5. The sequence continues at coordinate 4,633,080 of NZ_CP139027.1, forward strand.
GACGGTGGTCGCCATCATGGCGGGCCTGCTGCCGATCATGTGGAGCACCGGCACAGGCTCGGAGATCATGCAGCGCATCGCGGTGCCGATGATCGGCGGCATGATCTCGTCAACGCTGCTGACGTTGATTGTGATCCCCGCGATCTATGCCATCGTTAAGGGCTATCGGCTGCCTCAGGCCGGCTTGATCCCGGCAGAAGGGATCGTTCCCCTGGCCAGATAGCCGGAGCCTGGAGCGACGTGTTCGGACTCAGCCGAACACGTCCTGCACCACGCCGTCTTTGATCACATCGACACCGTCGAGCGTGATCGTCGTCTTGAAGATCGGCAGATCGAAATGTCCGGCGGTGTAGCGCCCGGCGAATTCATTGGCGCCAGTGGAGAACAGGAAGTTGCCGGCCACCGCGCGGATCTCCGTGCCGTTGGTGTCGCGCTGGTCATACATCTGCAGCGCCTCATAGCGCGCATTGGGATTCATGCCCCAGCCCACATGCGACACGGCATAGGCCTCGCGGTCGCCCCACGCCGCGAGATAGCGCTTCATCATTTCGGCGTCGGCGCCCTCGCCCGTGAGTTCGGTGAGATAGTCATCCTTGAACAGCATCTTCACCGGCGACGTCAGATAGCGCTTGAAGGTCAGGTTGATATCGCCCGCATCCATCACCACCGTGCCGTTGATGGTCTTGCTCTTCGGGAACGAAACCACGATGCCGCCCGGCCAATGCGCCAGCGTGCCCGGCTTGTCGGTCCAGCCCCAGACGCCGACGGTGGCCGCGCCTTCCATGTTGACGTCCAGATCAGTGCCCGCCTTCGAGGTCACCTTCATGTGCTTCGTGCCGCGCAGCATCTTGGCCGCCGCGCGCACGCGCTTCTCGAGCGCCGAGTCCGGCACCATGCGCTCGAGCGCTTCCGGATGTTCGTTGGAAATCACGAGAATGCGCGCGCCAGCCTTCAGGATCTCCGGTGTTTCCTTCGCATGCATAAGGCCTTCGATGGTGCAGTCGACGACGAAGCCGGCCTGCTGCAGCGCTGACACCACTGGCCCGAGTTGCTGAATCGCTTCGGACGCGCCGGTGGAGCGGATCGGAACGACCTGCTTGTTGCGCGGCGTCGGCACCACGACGTGGAACGGCCGCGCGCCCATGCGGAGCAATGCCAATTCGGCAATGTGCACATTCAGCGCGCGCGATTGCGTCTCAGAGAGGATGGCGGCAGTGTCACCGGGCTTGACCGCACAGCGTTCGAAGATCTCGCAGAATGCGTCGATCCATTTCGCCTCGATGCGATCCGCCAGCATGCCGTTTCTCCGTGTTTTAAAGCGATTATGGTTGGATGATAGGCGTGGTCATGTTATATGAAAAGGAATATTTTTAATCTTGAAGGACAATCCGGCGCTGTATTTTGGGCAGTCGCGGGTGTCGCGGAGCGGCGAATTCCATGGCGTTTGACAAGACGGCGCAGGACAAGGTCGCGGACGACAAGCTCCTGGACAAGACGCAGGCGGTCAACCCCGCGACCTTCCGTCAGGCACTGGGTCAGTTCCCGACTGGCGTCACCGTGGTCACCGCAACGACAGGCGATCATCCTGTCGGCATGACCGCCAATTCGTTCTCGTCGGTGTCGCTCGATCCGCCGCTGGTGCTGTGGAGCGTCGCGAAATCTTCACCGAGCCACGATCCCTTCGTCGAAGCCGACGCTTTCGCCATTCATTTTCTCGGTGCCGATCATGGCGAGCTCGCGATGCGTTTCGGCCGTCGCGGCTCCGACAAGTTTGCTGATATCGCCCATGCGCCGGGCATCAGCGGCGCACCGCTGATCGAGGGCCTCGCACCCATCTTCGAATGCAAGACCTGGGCGCGCTATCCCGGCGGCGACCACACGATCCTGGTCGGTGAAGTCGTGCACTTCGTCGAGCGCAATCACGATCCCCTCGTCTTCCACTCCGGACAACTCCGCCGCATCGACAAGGCACAGCCACGTGCGCCGGCCCTGGCCAGCAACAGTTTTGCGCGCAGCTACCTGTCCTATCTGCTGGCGCGCGCCAGCTTCAACGTCTCCAGCTCGTTTCATGCGCGGCTGAAGGAATGGGACCTCACGGTGCCGGAATGGCGCGTGCTGGCCTGCCTTGCCGATGTCGAAGGGCTCTCGGTTGGCGAGCTCGCCGCAATGGCCTTGATGAAGCAACCCGGCCTGACGAAAGTGCTCGACCGCATGGAGCGCGACGATCTGCTCAAGCGCAAGAGCACCTCGAACGATCGCCGCCGCGTGACGTTGTATCTGACCGCCAAGGGCCGCGCCCGCGTCAAGCCGGTGCAGAAGGCTGCACTCGACCACGAGGCAGAACTGTTGAAGCGCTTCAGCGACGACGAACGCGCGACGATCAAATACACGCTGGATCTCCTGATCGACAGCGGCATGTCGGACGATACAACTTCACAATAACGATCGCGATCAAGCGCTGCTCTCTCCACGTCATGGCCGGGCAAAGCGCGAAGCGCGGCTTCGCTAGGTGTCCCGGCCATCCACGCCTTCCTTGTGGTCAAGACGTGGATGCCCGGCACAAGGCCGGGCATGACGGAGAGAGTGTCATTGTTTGTAAGCGAGCGACGCCGTTACTTGATCGGCGCGACGACCTTGCCCTTCAGCTCGGAGACGTCGAGCTTCTTCGGCAACATTCCGGATTCGACATAGGTGTCGAGCATCTTCTGGATCGCGTCGAAATTCGGCGCGGCGCCCGGATCCCTGGCGAAATCGTTGTCCTTCAGCAGATAGGTTTCCAGCACCGGGATCGGCGCCTTCATCACCTCGTTGACGACCTTCAGCGTTTCGTCGCGGTTGGCCAGCGCCTTCTGCATGCCGAGCGTCAGATCGCGCACATACATTTTGGCCAGTTCCGGATTCTTCTCAATGAAGTCCGCACGGCAGGCTTCGAGAATGTGCACGATGCCGTCCTGCTGCTGCGACAGCGAGAACAGCTTGCGGGTGCCGCCCTTGGCTTCCATGCGCGCGGCGAAAGGCTGGTTCATCACGGCGGAATCGACGCGGCCCGAACGCAGCGCTTCTTCCGAGAGCGCGAAGCCGACTTCAACCAGCTTGACGTCCTTGGCGGGATCGAGACCGGCCTGCTTCAAGAGGATCGCCATCGGGCCATAGATGCCGGAGCCGAGCGTGTTGATCGACATCGTCTTCCCCTTGAGGTCGGCGATGGTCTTGATCGGCGAGTCGTCCTTTACCGCCCAATAGACCGAGAAGCTGCCCGGCTTTTCGAACACGTGCTGCGCTACGATCGAAGCCTTGAGGTTGCCGCTCTGCACGCCCTGCGCCAGTGCCAGCACCGATTGCGTCGCGCAATCCAGCGCGCCGGCCGCGAGTGCCTGCGTCATCGGCGCGGTGCCCTGAAACTGCACCCACTCGATATTGTATTTCTTGCCGAGATCCGCGAATTCCTGCGGACGCTTCATCATCCAGTATTTGGATTCCTCGGCCGGGATGGTCCAGCCAACCTTGATGGTTTGTTGGGCAAATGCCGAGCCACTGCTCAGCAACGCTCCGAGTGCCAGAGCCGCCACAACGCCACGCTTCGATGCGATCCGCTTCATCCTGAATTCCTCTGTTTTCAGCGATCCGGCCGCAGTCAGAAACGAATGCAATTCTCTTGCCGAAGCGCTCCCCACTCACAATTGTTTCATGCTTCAAATGATCGCGCAATATGCCTCGCAATGGGCTATATTGAAGCAGACTGGTTGGACTGCCAGCCCGGGAATTGATTCACCATGAGCAATGACTCCTTCTTCTCCGATCTCCTCGCATCCATCTCGGAACGCGGACGCACTCTGCTGCGGCTCGGTCCGGCATCTGTCGATCCCAAACAGAACGCATCGGATCTGATCGAACTCTGTACGGAGCTGTTGTCAGGACGCGGCGAAGCGTCCGGCACGGTCCTCGCGCGCGGCGTGCTTGATCGCTACAAGAGTCTCGACGAGGCCGGCCGCCTCACCTTCTTCGAGAACCTCGCACAGAATTACGGTCCCGATCGTGACAAGCTTGAGAAGGCCATCGCGGCATGGCGTGCCAAGCCGACCGGTGACGTCTCCGGCGAGTTGCATTTCGCATCCGAGCCGCAGCGGCAGGAACTGTTTCGCCGGCTGAACCGCGCGCCGAACGCGACCAGCGAACTCGTGAAGATGCGTGAAGATCTGCTCGATCTGAAGAATGGTAACAAAGACCTCAACGCCGTCGATCGCGACGTCGTTCATCTCTTGGCATCCTGGTTCAACAGGGGATTTCTGGTGCTGCGCAAGATCGACTGGTCCACGCCCGCCAATGTACTCGAAAAAGTCATCAAATATGAAGCGGTGCATGAGATCCACGACTGGGACGATCTGCGCCGCCGCATCGATCCCGTGGATCGCCGCTGCTACGCGTTCTTCCACCCTGCCCTTGTCGATGAACCGCTGATCTTCGTCGAGGTTGCGCTCACCGAAACCATTCCGGGCGCCATCGCCCCGCTGCTCGCGGTCGATCGTCAGCCGGTGCCGATTGAGCGCGCGCGCACCGCCGTGTTCTATTCGATCTCCAACTGCCAGCGCGGCCTCGGCGGCATTTCCTTCGGCAATTTCCTGATCAAGCAGGTGGTCGAGGAACTGCGCCGCGAATTGCCGAAGCTCGATACGTTCGTGACGCTGTCGCCGGTGCCGGGTTTCATGAAGTGGCTCAAGAAGGCCGATGACCTCAACCTGTCCAATGAGGATCAGGCGCTGGTCGACATGCTCGCCGATCCGCTATGGGTCAACGACACCGCGCTGACGGCGCAGCTCAAGCCGGTGATGGAACAGCTCGCTGCGCATTACTTCCTGAAGGCCAAGAGCCCGCGCGGCGGCCCGATCGATTCCGTCGCCCGTTTCCATCTCGGCAACGGCGCACGGCTGGAGCGCATCGACTGGCTCGGCGACACGTCAGCCAAGGGCCTGCGCGAGTCCGCCAGTCTGATGGTGAACTATCTGTATCGTCTCGACGATATCGAGAAGAACCACGAAGCCTATGCCGACCACTACGAGATCGCGGCATCGAGCGCGGTGAAGAAGCTGCTGAAGAGCGAAAGCGGCGGTGGCCTACGTTTGCTGGACAGCATGCGGCTGTCGCGGGCAGAGTGACGAACTTCACCTCTCCCCGCTTGCGGGGAGAGGTCGACTGAAACGCGCGAAGCGCGTGGAAGTCGGGTGAGGGGGACGCTCCACCTGCTCAGCTCTCGGAGAGTCCCCCTCACCCGTCGCGGACTTCGTCCGCGCCACCCTCTCCCCGCCTTGCAAAGCAAAGCTTCGTCCGGCGGGGCGAGGGGCATCCCTCACTTACAAGGCTTGCTGTCCTTCACATTGAACTTGCTCATCGCGCCGCCGATGACGAAGTCGTTGTAGTCTAGTACCAGGGACCGCGAGACGCCGTTCTCGTACAGTTCGAACGACATCGCATAGACCGGTGTCTGCTCGCCGCCATCGGAGGATTTGGCTGACTTGTCGTAATAGCTGACGGTGACCGGCCAGCGCGTTAGCTTCTTCATCCCGTCATCGCCCGTCGAGGGATCGGGTTCACTGATCTTGCGGTCGCCGGGAATCGCCTGCCCGATGATCGTGAGCGTGCTGTAGACTTTCTCGCCCGTATCCGACCCGTCATAGACATTCAGTTCCAGCACCGACTTGCCTTCACGTGCGGCGGCAATGATGCGGTGGATCTGCTCGGTCGGAAACACCGTGGAGCCCTCCAGCGTGAAGGTCTTCGCCACCGGCTGCTTGAGCTTGACGGTGACGTGATCGCCCTCGCGCTCCGCCATGCCGTCGACGGCGCTGGCATCACCGTCATTCATGCGGGTGTCGATCTTGAACCGATAGCTCTTGCCATCACCGGCTTCCCAGCTGGTGGAGCGCAGATCGCTCAGCGTCGTCTTGTCTTCGCCGCTATTGAGCTCCGAGACCTGACGGAAATCCGACGTGTAGCCCTCGCAGGCACTGCCGGTAAAATTATAGAGAATGCGACCGCTGGCGCTGTTGACGCTGGCATTGCCGCGCGACTTCAGCAGCTTCAGCTCATACAGCGCCTGATGCGCGACGAACGGCGTGCCCGCAGCGGGCGGTGCCGCGAATGCCGACACCGGCGCCACGAAGGCTGCCATGGTCAGTGCCAGCGAGGCAGCCTGGAATCGCGAAACGGGGGGTATGCGGCGCATGGGTTTTCCCTGGATTCTGGAACTACAACAATAGAGAGCGTCCTATTGCGTCGCAACTACGGCCACGCCGGATTCGCACTGCGGAAATGCCATATTCCGCAGCAAACCTTGCCAAAGCCGCACTGTTGCAGGGCAGATTCGATGTCGCCGGATCGTCACTTGCGCGGCGGGGCGGTATGGGTGAAACAGACAGTGCCTGAACCCTTTGGGGACTTTTGTTTAGGCACATCATCAATTGTTTGGGGAATCACGATGGCAGGAACGGTCGAGCAGAAACTTGCGGATCTGGGGGTCAAACTTCACGAGCCGGTGAGCCCGGTAGCGAACTATGTCGGCTTCGTCCGCACGGGCAATCTGCTGTTCGTCTCCGGTCAGATCTGCATGGGCGCCGACGGCCAGCTGATCGCCAAGGGCAAGCTCGGCGCCGGCGTCACCCTCGAACAGGGCGTCAATGCCGCGCGCGGCTGCGCGATCAACATCCTCGCGCAGGTCAAGGCTGCGCTCGGCGATCTCGACAAGGTGGCCCGCGTCGTCCGTCTCGGCGGCTTCGTCAATTCGACGCCGGATTTCATCGACGCGCCGAAGATCATCAATGGCGCATCCGACCTGATGGTCGCCGCCTTCGGCGACAAGGGCCGGCACTCCCGCGCCGCTGTCGGCGTCGCCTCGCTGCCCGCCGATTGCGCGGTCGAGGTCGACGCGGTGTTTGAAGTCATCTGATCCAGGACGCATTCAAGGACAATCCCGATGCGCGCACCTGACTGGCTCATCGCCCGGCCGGTCGCGCATCGTGGCCTGCACGACCCTGCCCGCGGCATTATCGAGAACATGCCCGGCGCCATGCGCGCCGCCATATCAGGCAATTTCAGCATCGAGACCGATGTGCAGCTCACCGCCGACGGCGAGGCGATGGTGCATCATGACGATGAGTTGGGACGCCTGACCGAGGGCTCCGGCCCCCTGCTCGCGAAGACCTCCGCCGAGCTCAAGCAAATAACCTTCAAGGACACGCCCGAGCGCATGATGTCGCTCGGCGATCTGCTCGCTCTGATCGATGGCCGTGTCGGGCTCGTGATCGAGATCAAGAGCCATTTCGACGGCAACCGCAAACTGGTCGCCCGCGTCGCCGAGATTCTCAAAACCTATCGCGGGCCCGTCGCCTGGATGTCGTTCGATCCCGATCAGGTTCTCGCGATGCGCGAGATCGCCCCCGAGATCCCGCGCGGCATCACCGCCCAGCGCACCTATGACGACGGCGAGTGGTTGACGCTGACGCAGGCCCAGCGCAACGGCATGCGCCATCTCCGCCATGCCTTCCGCACCCGGCCGCATTTCGTCTCCTATTGGGTCAAGGAACTGCCGGCCCCGGCGCCCTGGATCGCCCGCAACCTGTTCGGCTGCGCGCTGCTGACCTGGACCGTGCGCACACCGGAACAGCGTGCCGTCACCGCCCGCTATGCCGACCAGATGACCTTCGAGGGCTTCGTGCCGTAAACTGAAAAGAACGCCGTCATGGCCGGGCTTGTCCCGGCCATCCACGCCTCTCTTGCTTACGGCGCGTGTGACCAAGACGTGGGTGCCCGGGACAAGCCCGGGCATGACGGAGTGGGACTTGAAGTGTCCGGCGCGATGCACAATCTTAGGAGCGGTCACCGCGACGGTTGATCGCATATGACCGGTTCAAGTGATTGATGACGTCATCGGAAATTACGCTCGAAGCAGTGGCGTCCATCAGCCAGATCCCGGCCACGGATTGGGACGCCTGTGCCACCGGTCATGCCGAGCTTGGTGGCATTGAGAGCCTCGATACGCTGGCGCCGGCGGCCAATGGTTGCGCCTCGAAGCCCACTTACAACCCGTTCGTGTCCCACGCCTTTTTCACGGCGGTCGAGAAATCGAATTCGGCCTGTGCGCGCACCGGCTGGGGTCCGCGGCATCTGATCGCCAAGAGCGAGGGCCGCATCCTCGGCGTCGTGCCCTGCTATCTGAAGTCGCACTCGCAGGGCGAATACGTGTTCGACCGCGGCTGGGCCGACGCCTATGAGCGCGCCGGCGGGCAATACTATCCGAAGCTGCAGGCCTCGGTTCCGTTCACGCCCGCCACCGGCCCGCGCCTACTGATCCGCGACGGCGTCGATGTGGAACGCGTCGGCGCGGCGCTGGCCGGCGGCCTCGTCGGTCTCTGCGAGGCTACCGATGCGTCGTCTGCCCATGTCACTTTCGCGCGCGAGAGCGAATGGCAATTTCTCGCCGCGCGCGGCTTCCTGCAGCGCACCGACCAGCAGTTTCATTTCCGCAATGATGGCTACGCCACCTTCGACGATTTCCTGGCAACGCTGAATTCGCGCCATCGCAAGGCGATCAAGCGCGAGCGCCGCGATGCGCTGGCCAATGGCATCACCATCCATCCCCTCACCGGCAGCGAGATCACCGAGGATGCCTGGGACGCGTTCTTCGCCTTCTATATGGAGACCGGCTCGCGCAAATGGGGCCGGCCATATCTGACACGCGAGTTCTATGCGCTGATCGCCGAGAGCATGAGCAACGATGTCGCGCTGATCATGGCCAGACGCGACGGCAAATGGATCGCCGGCGCGATCAATTTCATAGGCTCGGATACGCTGTTCGGCCGCCACTGGGGCGCCGTCGAGCATCATCCGTTCCTGCATTTCGAGGTCTGCTACTATCAGGCCATCGACTTCGCGATCCGCCGCGGATTGAAGACCGTCGAGGCCGGCGCGCAAGGCGAACACAAGATCGCACGGGGCTATCTGCCGCAGACCACCTATTCGGCACATTACATCGCCGATCGCGGACTGCGTCAGGCCGTCGGCGAATATCTTCAGCGCGAGCGCGAATATGTCGCGGAGGCCGTCCGCGAATTGACCGAAGCCGGCCCGTTCAGGAAGGGCGACGAGCAGGATTAAGCCGTCTTGACCGGCTCCCCTCTGGCAGCGACAGTCGCCAAAATTTGCGCCGAAATTTTCCGGAGGATTCCATGACCGCGTATGACCCCAACAACATCTTCGCCAAGATCCTGCGCGGCGAATTCCCCTGCTACAAGGTCTATGAGAATGACCACGTGCTGGCGTTCCTGGACATCATGCCGCGCTCCCCCGGCCATACGCTGGTGATCCCCAAGGCGCCCGCGCGCAACATCTTCGACATCACTCCGGACGACTACGCCCATGTGATCCGCGCCGCCCACAAGATCGCCGCTGCCTGCAAACAGGCCTTCAAGGCCGACGGCATGACCGTCGCGCAATATTCGGAAGCGGCCGGCGGCCAGGTGGTGTTTCACCTGCACATGCATGTGATGCCGCGCCACGACAATGTCGGCCTGCTGCCGCCGGCATCGCGCAAGGAAGACCCGAAGGTGCTGGAAGACAACGCGACGAAGCTGATCGCGGCGCTGGCGGCGATTGGGTAGATCGTCGCCTGTCTTACCTCGCCCCGCTTGCGGGGAGAGGTCGAAACCTGAGCGATAGCGAAGGCTTCGGGTGAGGGGGAGCCAGTGTTTCACTCACTGGCTCCCCCTCACCCGTCTCGAACGCACTCCGTGCGTTCGATCCACCCTCTCCCCGCAAGCGGGGCGAGGGAAACTACTCCGTCTGGAAATCCCCCGGCTGCAGAGGCGCCAGCGGCGTGAATTCGCAGCGGTCCGGCTTCACATCGAGCAGCGGCGTCTCGTCGAGGCAATCGAGCCCGCGGACCAGCACGGTCGATCCCTCGATCCCCACCAGCTTGACCATGGACGTGCCGAGCGGATTGGGCCGCACCGGCGTGCGCAGCGAGAAGATGCCGCGCGCATTGCCGTCGTTCTTGGGGCTCTGCAGCACCAGGTCGCGGCGCGACAGATGCAGCCAGTAAATCACTTCGAGATGCTTGTAGAGGTCGAGGTCTTTCAGCCCCGGCACCCATGGCTCGAAGATCTCGAGCCGGCACACCGGGCCGTCATGGCGGCCCTGCCGCGGCGTTTCCAGCCGCGACGTCCAGGGCGTGCGGATGCGCCCGATATAGACGAGGCCCGCATGGTTCGGCTTCGGTGCATCGACGGCGCGTTCACCGGCGCGGATTTCACTTTCACGAACCATTGGTCACCGTTCTTGTATCCTGTCGATCAATCCAGCGAGATGTTCTGCGCCTTGATCACCTTCGACCACCGGGCCCGGTCTTCGTCAACGAATTCGTTGATCTCCCTGACCGTCTTCGGCCGCAGTACGGGGAAGCCGATCTTCTCCAGCGATGCGCGGAACGTATTGTCGTTCAGGGCGCGGTCCATGCTGGCCATGACCGTCTTCACGACATCGTCCGGCAATTTCGACGATCCCGCCAGACCGAACCAGACGCCGACCTGATAATCGGGATAGCCGCTCTCGATAACGGTGGGCACATCAGGTAGATCGGGACTGCGTTCTTTCGAACTGACGCCGAGCGGGCGCAACAACCCGGCCTTCACCGGCGGCAGCGCGGTGGAGAGCGTATCGAACATCACCTGGATATTGCCGGAGAGGAGATCGGTCAGCGCCGGTCCCGCGCCCTTGTAGGGCACATGGGTCATGTCGACGCCGGCAATCTGCTTGAACATCTCGCCCGCCAGATGAATCGTGCCGCCGGTGCCGGCCGATCCGAAATTCAGCTTGCCGGGATTGGCCTTCGCGTAGGCCACGAATTCCTTCACCGTCTTGGCCGGCACGGACGGATGCACTTCCATCACCACAGGCAGATCGGTGACCACCGTCAGCATCCGCAGATCCTTCTGCGGATCGTAGGACAGCTTTTTGTAGAGCAGCGGATTGAGCACCATGATGGATGCAGCCGTAACAAACAGCGTGTAGCCATCGGGCTCTGCACGCGTCACCATTTCGGCGGCGATGGCGCCCTGCGCGCCCGGCTTGTTCTCGACGATCGTCGTTTGCTTGAGGTCGCGGCCGAGATAATCCGCCACCAGACGCGCGAGCACGTCGGTCGGCCCGCCGGCTGCATAAGGCACCACGAGCTTGATCGTGCGCGTCGGATATTCCGCCGCACGGGCGAGCGGCGCGGCAAAACCCATCGCGGCGATGACGATGCTGGTTATCAAGGCAGAACTTGCGCGCAATCTCATATCGTCTCCCAACCCCTATTTTTAAGTTGAGCGGAGACTATCGCGTTCACGCAGTCATACAAGGCCGATACAGCCTGACGCTGTCGTCTATCAACCGAGGATGTATTTGCCGGTGACCATCACCAGCTCGCCGCATGCGACGCCGAGAAAGATCGAGCGCCAGAAAGCGACGAAGACGACGAGGCCGACAGCGACCGCACCATAGCGCAGCGGCGGCGGAATACTCGCGAGTGCGCCGGGCGGCACGACCAGAATTTGCGCGATGACGCCGGCGAGGATCGCGGTGGCCACCGCCCTCACCCAGACCAATATCTCGGACTCTTCATCGACACCACCGCCGAGCCACAGGCCAAGCATGCGCCAGACTTCATTGGGCAGGAAACCCGCCAGCAGCAATACGACGAGCGCATGCCAGTCGCCGATGAAGTCGCTCATCGCCGCCTCCATCGATGCACGCCATAGGCAATCGTCCCGGCGGAGACGCCCGATATCAGAATATCGACGCCGGTGTTGAAGAGCGACACGACAGGAAACAGCGCGAGACCGAGCACGAGCGACACGACATCGGCGAGCTGTTTGCAGTTGCGCGCCGTCGATAGCAGAAATGCCAGCGGCGTCAGCAACAGGATCGCCGCGCCGAACAGCGGCGGCAGATTGGCTGCGAGATGATAGCCGATGAACGTCGCGGTCAGGGACGACAAGACGAGTCCGAGGCCGAGACCGTTGACGAAGGCGATGCGTCGCTCGCGTGGGACCAGCGGCATTAACCGGAAGCATTCCACCCACAGCGTCACTGCGATGAAATGCGACGGCAAGATCAGTTGCCGCTTTTTGGTCTCCGGCATGCGCAGCATCGGCAGCACCGACACCACCATTGGAAACAGACGGATCGCACTTACGGTGACGGCGAGTGCCGCCTGAATGACCGTGGCGCCGGAGCCGAGCGCGACGAGAAGAATAATCTGTGCGGGGCCGGCCCAGACGAACAATGTGCTGGCCAGCGCCCAGAACAGGCTGAAATGCGTGTCATGAGCCAGCGCGCCGATGCCGATATAGGTCGCGAACAAGACCAGCGTCAGGATGGTCGTGGTGATCGACCGCATGCCGTAAAGGAAGGCCGCCGCACTGCCCTGCCATCTCGGTGAATCCAGCGCAGGAAGCGACACGTGGGTTTGTTTCTTCTTGGTTGATCCGACGTGTCATAGGCTGCCGAAAGCCGCCGGCGTCAAGAGGCGCCAATGCATGGGGTGCCAGCAGTCACGCTCTGCCGTTGCGCAGCACCAGACAGCCTTGCCCGGCCCGGCGGATCTTGCCGCAGAGATCGTTGGCCTCGTCACGCGTGTCGGTCCCGATCCTCACCTGGTAGAAGGTTCGCGTGCCGCGGCTTCGGAACAGCGAACTCAGCAGGTTGGGATCGCGTTCGCCGACCACCGTGCGCAAGCGCAGCATCACACGCGCGTAGGACATCAGAGCACGGTCACGATTGAAGCCTGCCGCCAGTTGCACGCCCCATGGCCGTGCTTCGCCAAGCTTCACGCGCGCTTCCAGTTGCGTGACGAAGGGATTGGGCGCGCGCTGCAGGAGTGCCATCAATTCACGGCAGCTCGACGTCGCGGCACGCGGCGGCGTCTTGCCGTTACGGCCCGCAGCCTGCCAGTCCTCGACCGTCGCCCCGGTGATCGCGGAGACGTAGTTGCGGGTCTCGCCGGGCATGTATCCCTTGCCGTCGAGCCAGTCCTGCACGCGGCGCGGTCCTGCATTATAGGCCGCAGCCGCGAGGCCGAGATTACCGAACTGGTTGCGCAGCTCGCTGAGAAACTCCGCCGATTTCGGCAGCGCCTGCACCGGATCGAACGGATCGAGCAGACGCCGCTCATTGGCCGTGCCCGGCATGAATTGCGCGATGCCCTGTGCGCGCTGGCCATTGCGCGTCACGGGACCCACGGCATCGGGCTGAAACCGGCTTTCCTGCCAGATCACACGGGCGAAGAATTCCAGCGGCAGGTCGTTGGCTCGCGCTGCAGACTCGATCATCAGACACATCGACTCGCGGGCACCACTGTCCCGCGCCAGATTGGGCTTTTCCGGAGTCGCCATTGGCAGCATCCGGTCCGCGCCGGGCTTCGCCAGTTCGCTGATCGGGAGCTCCTCGGCGCGCACGCCCGCGACCGGCGCAAGCAACAGCGCCGCGAGGCAAATTATCCGGCCGATGATGCTTCCGAACGCCATGCCTTATCCCGCGCGGATTCCCCGCGCCTTGACAGCGGGACCCCAGCAGCTAGCTATGAATGAAAGACGGCAAAAGCGGGAGTGCAAACAATGGCCGACGCGCGCGACGACACATCCGGCTTTGCCAGCGACGACGATGTTCCAATCCAGTATATGGCCCGCACCCGCGCCTATTATCAGGCGATCGGCTATGACGTTCCCTATCGCTGGTCCCACCACATCGACGCGCCGTTCCAGCCGCTCAAGAAACCACTGGCGCAGTCGCGCGTCGCCATCGTCACCACCGCAGCGCCCTTCGATCCCGCCAAGGGCGATCAGGGTCCGGGCGCGCTCTATAACGGCGGCGCCAAGTTCTATCAGGTCTATGACGGCGATACGTCGGTCGATCATGACCTGCGCATCTCGCACATCGCCTATGATCGCGTGCACACGACGGCGGACGACAGCGGCACCTGGTTTCCCCTGCCCGCGCTACGCGCACTCGCGGCGTCGGGCCGCATCGGCAGTGTCGCGCCGCGCTTCTATGGCGCGCCGACCAATCGCAGCCACCGCGTGACCCTTGAGACCGACGCGCCGGAGATCGTCAAGCGCGCCAAGGCCGATGGTGTCGATGTTGCGGTGCTGGTGCCGAACTGCCCGGTCTGCCACCAGACCATCAGCCTCGTCGCCCGCGAGCTGGAGGCCAACGGCATCTCCACTGTGGTATCGGGCTGCGCCAAGGACATTGTCGAACACGCTGCCGTGCCCCGTTTCCTGTTCAGCGACTTCCCGCTCGGCAACTCCGCCGGCAAGCCGCATGATAAGGCCTCCCAGGCGCAAACCCTGGAATTGGCGCTGCGCCTGCTGGAATCCGCCGTGGGTCCGCAGACCACCCTGCAATCGCCGCAGCGCTGGGCCAAGGACGCGGTCTGGAAGCGCGACTACAACAATGTTGCCCTGCTCAGCGCCGAGGAACTGGCGCGCCGCCGGGCCGAATTCGACAAGCAGAAGGACATTGCCCGGGGATTGCGCGAGACGGCGGCCTGAGCCCGTCCTGAGGCCGATCACCCCGTCTTTCGGCGATCGCCCTTAACTTTGGTTTACGTTAAATCCGCTCAATCCGCGCGAGAGCCTTCCCCGCCGGATGGAACTGCGTACAGTCCCCGCCTGTAACCTCAGGGGGCATCAGGACATGGACGAGCGGCGCAAGAACGTCAGGGACAAGGTGATCTACGGTGCCGTCGCGTCCAAGGACCAGAAGGCCAAGGAATGTGTCGTGCGCGACATTTCCGAAGACGGCGCCCGCATCGAATTTGGAAGCGGCGCGCGACTGCCAAAGGATGAGCTGACGCTCAACATCGCGCGAAAGGGCCGTTCGTTCCTCGCCAGGATCGTCTGGTGGCGCGACAACATCGTCGGCGTCGCCTTCACCGATCCGCCGGTGGAGAGCAAGGAAAGCTCCGACATCGAAGAGCGCCTGCGCAAGAGCGAGAAGAAAAAGCGCGAATTGCAAAAGCAGATTCAGAAACTGCTGGGGCAGTAAGGCGTTTGGCCAAATAACAAAACCGCAAACTCAGCCCTCATCCTGAGGAGCGCGCTTGCGCGCGTCTCGAAGGATGGGTGCATATGCATTCATGGTTCGAGACGGCGCCGAAGAGGCGCCTCCTCACCATGAGGACAGAGAGCGTATCCCCCAAAACAAAAACGGCCGGTGATCTCTCACCGGCCGTTTTCATTTGTTCAATCGCCCGATGGCTTACGCCTTCTCCAGCGGTCCCTTGGCCGAACCCGAGCCCTTACCCGACTTCGGCTTCTTCGCCGCGCCGCGCTTGGCCGGCAGCTTCTCCGGCTTCGGCGTCACGGGACCATCGACGAATTCGAAGCCGATGCTTTCCTGCTCGACACCGAGCACCGCCTCGTCCTTCTTCAGGATGACGCGGACATGACCGCCATTCTTGAGCTTGCCGAACAGCAGTTCGTCGGCCAGCGGCTTCTTGATGTGCTCCTGAATCACGCGGCCCATCGGGCGCGCACCCATCTGCTCGTCATAGCCGTGCTGGATCAGCCAGGCCTTGGCGGGATCGGACAGTTCGATGGTCACGTCGCGATCTGCTAGCTGGGCTTCCAGCTGCAGCACGAACTTCTCCACCACCATGCCGATCACATCCGAATTCAGATGTGCGAAGGACACCACCGCATCGAGGCGGTTGCGGAATTCCGGCGCGAACTGCCGGTTGATCGCCTCCTGATCCTCGCCTTCCCGCTTACCGCGGGTGAAGCCGAAGGCCGCGCGTGCCATGTCGGCCGCGCCGGCATTGGTCGTCATGATCAGGATCACGTTGCGGAACGAGACCTGCTTGCCGTTGTGGTCGGTCAGCCGGCCGTGATCCATCACCTGCAGCAGCACGTTGTACAGATCCGGATGCGCCTTCTCGATTTCGTCGAGCAGCACCACGCAATGCGGATGCTGGTCCACGCCATCGGTGAGCAAACCGCCCTGATCGAAGCCGACATAGCCGGGAGGCGCGCCGATCAGGCGCGACACGGTGTGCCGCTCCATATATTCGGACATGTCGAACCGAATAAGCTCGACACCCAGCGACGATGCCAGCTGCTTCGCCACTTCGGTCTTGCCGACGCCGGTGGGGCCCGAGAACAGATACGAGCCAATCGGCTTCTCCGGCTCGCGCAGGCCGGCACGCGCTAGCTTGATCGATGCCGCCAAGGCCTCGATCGCCTTGTCCTGTCCGAACACCACGCGCTTCAAAGTCGACTCAAGATGTCGCAGCACCTCGGCATCGTCCTTCGACACGCTCTTGGGCGGGATCCGCGCCATGGTCGCGATCGTGGTCTCGATTTCCTTGATGCCGATTGTCTTCTTGCGCTTGCTCTCGGCCACCAGCATCTGCGCCGCACCCGACTCATCGATCACGTCGATCGCCTTGTCCGGCAGCTTGCGGTCGTGGATGTAGCGCGACGAGAGCTGCACCGCGGCCTCGATGGCCTCATTGGTGTATTTGAGCTTGTGGTAATCCTCGAAATACGGCTTGAGGCCCTTCAGGATCGAGATCGCATCTTCAACGGTCGGTTCGTTGACGTCGATCTTCTGGAACCGGCGCACCAATGCGCGGTCCTTCTCGAAGTGCTGGCGATATTCCTTGTAGGTGGTCGAGCCCATGCAACGGATCGCTCCCGAAGCCAGCGCGGGCTTGAGCAGATTCGAGGCATCCATCGCGCCGCCCGAAGTGGCGCCGGCGCCGATCACAGTGTGGATTTCGTCGATGAACAGGATCGCATTCGGATGCGCTTCGAGCTCCTTGAGCACCTGCTTCAGGCGTTCCTCGAAGTCACCGCGATAACGCGTGCCGGCCAGCAGCGTGCCCATGTCCAGCGAGAACACAGTGGCGGCCGACAGCACTTCCGGCACGTCGCTGTCCACGATGCGCTTGGCCAGACCTTCGGCGATCGCCGTCTTGCCGACGCCGGCTTCGCCGACGAACAGCGGATTGTTCTTCTGACGGCGGCACAGGACCTGGATCGCACGGTTGATCTCGGCCGTACGCCCGATCACCGGATCGATCTTGCCGTCACGCGCTTTCTTGTTGAGATTGACGCAATAGGTATCGAGCGCCTCACCCTTCTTCTTGGCGTCGTCGCCGTTTTTGGTCTCGGTCTCTTCGTCAACGCCGCGCACCGGCCGCGCCTCGGAAACGCCCGGCCGCTTGGCAATGCCGTGGCTGATGTAATTCACTGCGTCATAGCGCGTCATGTCCTGCTCCTGCAGGAAATACGCGGCATGGCTTTCGCGCTCGGCGAAGATCGCGATCAACACATTGGCGCCGGTCACTTCTTCGCGACCCGACGACTGCACGTGAATGACGGCGCGCTGGATCACGCGCTGGAAACCTGCGGTCGGCTTGGCGTCATCTGCGC
Source organism: Tardiphaga sp. 42S5 (assembly GCF_034044155.1). NCBI lineage: Bacteria > Pseudomonadati > Pseudomonadota > Alphaproteobacteria > Hyphomicrobiales > Nitrobacteraceae > Tardiphaga > Tardiphaga sp. 42S5. Next base: position 4,650,548 of record NZ_CP139027.1, read on the forward strand.
CATCCGTCACCAGGTTTTCGAATTCGGTTTCGAGATAATTGACCAGGCTGCCGCGCAGCTTGTCGAGATCGACGCTGCACGCCCGCATCACTGCCGCTGCGTCGCTGTCATCCACCAGCGACAGCAGGAGATGTTCCAGCGTCGCATATTGGTGGTGTCGCTCGTTCGCAATCGAGAGCGCCCGATGCAGCGATTGTTCAAGGCTTTGAGAAAAAGTTGGCATTCCGCATCCTCGTTGGCCCCCACCATCATGATCGTCGTTGCCGGGTCAGGCAACAAGAACCTTTCTCGCATATAGTGATGTCTGATCGTGGTGAAAGGCTGGTTCCCGCTGGTTGTTGTGACGTCTCCGCAGAGCACGTCTGTTCATTCCAGCGCATTGTCACATGCGCTGTTGACGCAGCCGAACGACCGCGTTCGACTCACATCAGTTCAATGCAAGACCCGTTCCCAGTTTCCGGGAATTCACGCGAGGCTACTTCTTTTCCATCACGCATTGCAAAGGGTGCTGGTGCTTGCGCGCAAAATCCATCACCTGCGTCACTTTGGTTTCGGCGATCTCATAGGTGAAAACGCCGCATTCCCCGATCCCGTGATGATGAACGTGGAGCATGATCTGCGTCGCCGCCTCGGCGTCCTTCTGGAAGAACTTTTCCAGCACATGGACGACGAATTCCATCGGTGTGTAATCGTCGTTGAGGATCAGCACGCGATACAGGTTGGGACGCTTGGTCTTGGGTTTGACCTTGGTGATGACCGAGGTGGCCGGCCCACCGGGCGCATTGGACCGGTTGTCGTCCTCTGCCATGCCACGCGGCCGCCGGCGGCGATCGTCGAGGGCGCCGGCCACAGGCATCAGGATGCCGTCAGGCATGAATTTCGAAGGTTTCTGGAACATAGCGCCTGTATAAAAGTCCCTAGCCGATATTGGCCAGCCCCGAATTGACAGCGTCCCCAGCCACGACGTGCTGCCGGACGCCTCGGGCACAGAGGCGCCCCGGGTCGCCGCATGGGTGCGACGCTGTCCGTTACAGGACCGATGGAGCCAATATGGGTTCCTGTGGCCGTTCTCGCAAGCACACTGCAAGCACCTGGAATGGCTCGCCACGCCCCCGCCTGATGGCCCCTCGGTCCGGTCAGGGTTAACCGATCGTGCCCGATTTGACCGGATAAGCAAACGAGCCATTTAACCGTCGTTCACGATAATACCGGGCGCTGACGCAGCGGCAGGCCAATAGTTGGCCTTTTACCGATTTTCTGAGGACGCCTTTACCACCTGTTCAGCCGCCGCCCCCGAAATGACCGCCAGAAACCCACCATTGGCGGTCACGATGTTTATTCAATCGATTTTGAGCCAGACGAAGAGCATCGCATCCCGATTTGCACGCCACGACGGCGGCAATATCGCGATGACCTTCGCTGTCGCTCTGGTGCCCCTGCTCGGCTTCGTGGGTGCCGCTGTCGACTACTCCCGGGCCAACGCTGCCCGCTCGGCGATGCAAGCGGCGCTCGACTCTGCAGCCTTGATGGTTTCGAAGGACCTGTCCGCCAATCCGACGATGTCGGCGACCGATGTCACCAACAAGGCGAAGGCCTATTTCAACGCGCTGTACACCAACACGAATGCCGGCCAGATCACGGTGACGGCGAGCTACACGACCAACACCAAGGACGGCTCCACGGTCACGGTCAACGGCTCCGGTGCCGTCGCAACCGATTTCATGAAGATGGTCGGCCTCCCGCAACTAGGGATCGGCAGCGGCTCGACCACGACCTGGGGCTCGACGCGCATGCGCGTCGCCATGGCGCTCGACGTCACCGGGTCGATGGGTATGGGGACCGGCAAATTGAAGGCGATGCAGGACGCAGCAACGGGTCTCATCAAGACGCTGAGCGCCAACTCGCGCATGACCGAGGACACCTATATCTCGATCATTCCGTTTGCGCAGATGGTCAATGTCGGTGCGTCGAACAAGAACGCGACCTGGCTCAAATGGGACGAATATGGATCCTGCAGCTATCCGTACTACGACACCAAAGCCGAGTGCCAAGCGGCTGGCCAAACCTGGAACGCGAGCTCCAACAAGAACGCCTGGAATGGCTGCGTCACTGACCGCGATCAGCCTTACGACACCACCAACGAAGCCCCGTCGGGCACAGCACGTTATCCGGCCTACCAGTACAATGCATGCCCCTCAGCCATTCTTGGGATGACATCGGCTTATGGTGCTGCCAACGTTAAGACGCTGACAGACAAGATCGATGCCCTGTCGGCGAATGGCGGCACCAACCAGCCGATCGGCATGGCCTGGGCTTGGCGCACCTTACAGATCGGTAGCGATCCATTCCCGGCACCGGCCAAGGATTCGAACTACAAATACACAGATGCACTTATCATCTTGTCGGACGGCATGAATACCAAGGACCGATGGTACGGTGACGGCGCCAATTGGTCGACACTGGTTGACGATCGACAGAAGTTACTGTGTGCCAATATCAAAAAGCTGAACCCGGTGACCAACAAGCAGGACACCGTGATCTATACGATCCAGGTCAACACGGGCGGCGATCCGGAGTCCGCAGTTTTGAAATCCTGCGCCGATCCCGGCAATTTCTTTCCTACAAGCACCAACGCCGGCATCGCCGACGCCTTCAAGGCAATCGGCAACTCGCTCAACGCATTGCGCGTGTCAAAGTAAAGCGGCGGCGACACCTTCAAACAAAAACGCCCGGCCATCAGGCCGGGCGTTTTGATTTGAAAACCGTGTCGCGTCAGCGCGCCGGGGTCATTTTGGCGACGAAGCCTTCGAACGGCTTGTAGGCCTGCTTGGCGAGATCGACATAGAGTTCGCTGATCTTGTGCGATTCAGTGACGAAGGATTCATAGGCCGACTTGGCGTATTCGGTCTGCACTTCGAGCACCTTGTCGAGCGACTGCACGCCGGACAGCTTGGTCACGAAGGCGTTGCCGTCCTCGAACGACTTCTTGGTGTAGTCGCCAACCGCGACAGCGATAGCCTGTGCACCGTTCTGAAGCGTGGCCGCCGATGCGACTGCACTCTCGAACTGCTCCTTGCCGTACTGCTGGATGTCTTCGACCTTGATCACTGCAAATCCTTTCCCGGATTGGACGGGTCAGCCGCGGCCGGGTGGACCCCGGTCTGATCTGACCTGCCCATCTATCGTGCGGTGCACAATGACGTCAAGAATCCTGTGCGATGCACAATTTTTACCATTGGCAATAAATGCACGGGTAACTGGCAAGGGTTGCTTAACCTTTTGGAAACTCGCCGGACCTACCCTGATTTCTTGCATTGGTGCGTTGGGGCCAAAAAGCCCAAAAACTGCATGAGTACATACTCTTAGCCAGAATGGCCGCGTATGCTTCTGCCATCCCGCCGAGAGAACCGCTCAGGCTGACGCTTAAAACTGAGACACATCCCCGGTTGTTGGGCATAATTTAGCCTCACGATCCGGGGAATGAGACTGATCTGACGGGGAAGTCCATGCTTCGCACAACGTTTGCTTCGTCGCGCACCTTGCGGGTGTGCGCTCTTGGGCTGGCAACTCTCAGCATCGCAGTCATCTTTACGACTGACAGTGCGGATGCCCGCCGGCGACATAAATCGCGAAGCCACGTCGCGCGCGTCTCAAGCTACAATCCCGCGTTCTCCTCGATCATCGTCGATGGCAATTCCGGTGCGGTTCTCTCGTCCAACAATCCCGACGGTTCGCGCCATCCGGCGTCGCTGACCAAGATCATGACGCTGTACATGCTGTTCGAGAAGCTGGAAGCCGGCAAGCTCACGCTGGACAGCGAAATGGACGTCTCGCAGCACGCCTCCGTGCAGGCTCCGACCAAACTGGGCCTGCGCCCTGGTCAGACACTGCGCGTCGAGGACGCGATCAAGGCCCTGGTGACCCGCTCCGCCAACGACGCCGCCGTTGTCATCGCCGAAGCCATTGCCGGCGACGAAGACGATTTCGCCAAGCTGATGACCAAGAAGGCCCGCGCGCTCGGCATGAGCCGCACGGTGTATCGCAATGCCTCCGGCCTCCCTGATGATGCGCAGGTGACCACCGCGCGCGACCAGTCGGTGCTCGGCCGCGCTATCCAGGATCGCTTCCCGCGTTACTACCGCTACTTTGCCACCGCCTCCTTCAATTATCGCGGCCGCAACATCCGCAACCACAACCGCCTGATCGGGTCAGTCGAAGGCGTCGACGGCATCAAGACCGGTTACACCCGCGCCTCCGGCTTCAACCTCGTCTCGTCGATGAAGCGCGGCAACCGCCATCTGGTCGGCGTCGTGCTTGGCGGCCGCAGCGGCGGCGCTCGTGACGCGGCCATGCGCAACCTGCTTGCCGAGAACCTGGACAAGGGTGCCACCCGCCGCACCGTGGCCGCGATCACCGAGCGCAATCCGTCCGAAGCCGCGACCGAGGTCGCCGAAGCCGAGGCCCAGGCGCGTCCGATCGAAACCAAACAGGTCAACGGCGCCATTCAGGTGGCTGCTGCAACGCCGGTCGTCGCTGAACCCGTCTCCGAGCCCCCGGCTCGTCCCGCCGCGCCAGCGGCGCGCCCGTCCGTCTTCGCCGCCGCCACCGCAGCGCTGCCCCCGGCAGCGCCGATGCCGCAGGCCCGCAAGCCCGAGCCTGGCCCGCTGAATTCAGGTGTCATCCAATCCGAGCCCATCTCGACCATTCCGGGCTCGTCAGAGCCGATGAAGCCGGTTCGGGTCCGCACCGTCCAGGTCAAGTCCGGTCAGTACAAGCTGGCCTCCGCCGGCGGCGAGCAACCCGCCCCTCCGGCCGCCACCAATGCCATCACGGCGCGCTCTGAACCCACCGCCCGCTCGCCCGAGACCACCAATTCGCTCTATGCCCGCTCGGAGATGCCGCGCCAGCCGGCAGGCTTCGGGACCGGCAATGGACTTCTCGGCGTCTTGCCGGCCCAAGGAAGCGCTCAGGGCAGCACCCAGATGGCCTATGCCGACCCTGCCCCGCGTAACGTGCCAGCCCCTCAGGCTCCCGCTCCGCAGACGGTACAACAGGGCGGCGCCATCAAACCCGCCGCGATCCACACCGGCTGGATCATCCAGGTCGGTGCACTGGAGAGCGAGAGCGAGGCACGCACCCGCCTCGACGCCGCGCGCGAACAGGCCCGCGGCCTCTTGGGCAAGGCCGACCCGTTCACTGAAGCCGTCGTCGGCAAGGGCGACAGGAAACTCTACCGCGCCCGCTTCGCTGGCCTCGACCGCGAAAAAGCCGAAGCCGTCTGCAAGACGCTGAAGCGTTCCGAGATCTCCTGCATCACCATCAAGAACTGATCGCAAGAACTGATCGACGGACACCGTCGGATACGCAGATGGCCGGGACATTGTCCCGGCCATTTTGCTTTTGGTCACCATAAATCCCCGTGGCGACAACTTCTCGTCAAGACTTAGCCGCTACAAAATACAGACGGGGATTGATCGACCACGCCGGGCAACGGTGGGCGATGGGGCGTTCTCAGAGAAACGGAAGCTGCTCGCAGTTGTAGCGTAAAAGCGTGCTGGAGTTAGCTGCGATGCGTGCGAAGCAGAGTGTCCTTGGCCTCGTTGACACGGGCCGCCAGGTACGTCGAGCCCCCCTGGTCGGGATGCAGTTTCTTCATGAGGGATCGGTGCGCGCGGCTGATCTCGTCGCGGGTCGCACCCGGCTTCACGCCAAGGATCTGATAAGCCTCCTCTTCCGTCATTTTACTGCCAGACGCCGCGCGGTCGTGCCGCCCTGCCGTATCGCCCTGCGCGTTCTGACGCCATGCGGGAAACCGGCGGTCAAGATAACTTTCAAGTAAGGCCACGCTCTCCGCGTCGAAGCCGGCCATCATCGCCGCCAGTTGCGGCAGGTCGAATGCGTCGAGCGATTGCCCGGCATAGAGGCCGGCGACGATCTTTCCGCTGAGCTGGCCACTGTCATGATCGAGGGTCATGTCGAGAAACGCCGAGCGGACCTGCGAAGTCTGGCCCGACGATTTAGTTCCGCCCCCGAACATGCCGCCGATATTGCCGAAACCCGCCGTGCCGAACGGCGCCCAGCCCAGCAGACCCGCGCCGAAGATTCCGAGCGGGATCGCCACGGCCAGTTCGCCCTTGATCCCGGTGAAGGCCGCCACAGCCAGCGCCAGCACACCGCCAGCCAGCTTGATGCCACGCGCCAGCAGCGCCGGGTTGGCCGAGCGGAGCATCTGCAGCAGCATGTAGAGCACAAAGACGGCGAGCGCGCCGGCGATCAAAGTAGGCATGAGGGATAGATAGTCGGTTGCCGCGATCCGCGAAACGGTTTTGCAGACCGTTTATCGCATCTGGCCGAGCAGCTTTGCCGCACCCGGCGCCGACGACGCTAGCCGCGTCAGCGCCTCACGTCCGCCAGCGGCATAGGCGGCTACCGCGCGCAGCAATTCGCGGAGCTGCGCAGCAGCTCCCGGATCGAACCGGCACCATGCGCCACCGGTCAGCCGGGCAATCTCGCGAAACGCCTGTTCGGCTGCGGGGTCTTGCCCTTCCTGGAACATGAAGACGGGCACTTTCAGCAGGCCGAGTTCGCCGGCCCGCGCACAGAGCTCATCGACGGACTCCTCCATGGCGTCGCCCACGAATACCAATGCACGCACGCCTGAGGCCACCGCCTCGCGCCGCGTCTCCGACAGCACCTTGCCGATCTGGGTCTGACCGCCCTGGCAAGCGATCTTGCCCATCAGCCGCGCCAATTGTGCGGTGTCCGAAATCCAGCCGGTCGCGCGGCACTCGCTGAGACCACGGAAATAGACAAGACGGATATCGAGACTGCCGATCGATGCGGCCTCGCGAAACATGTCGGCCTGCAGCGTGCAGGCCATATCCCAGGTCGGCTGCCGGCTCATGGTGGCATCGAGTGCGAACACCAGCCGCCCGCGCCCGCCCGCTGCATGCGGTGCCATTGCTTTCGCTTTTGCTACAAATGCTGCGATGTCGGCCGATGCCGACGGCTGCGCCAGCGCATCGGTTTTCGATTTGGGGATCGTGGGATCGCTGGCCATTTGAACTCGCGCTTGCTGCAAGCTTCATGTGGCGAGCATAGGCCGCGCGGTCAACCGCGCAGCGCAGAACTCAGTTCACGCTCGGCGTATATTGCGCGATCTTGTTCGGGTCAGCCGCATTGCTCTGCTGCGCAGGCTGCTCGATGATCTTCGGCTTGCCGGTGACCGGCGACAGCTTGCTGTCGTCGTCGAGGAACTTGTCGAGCAGTCCCTGAATCCTGGTCTTCAGCGTTTCCGGACCGCGGTCGCTCATGTCGGTATGCTGCGCGCCGGTGTTGACGACGGTGATACCGGCCTTCTCGCAGACGTCATCATCCGGCACGACGCCAGGATCCGGCTTGAACACCGTATCGTGCGAACGGAACGACAGGATCTTGAACTTGCCATCCGTCATGAACGGCACGCGCAGGTTATCCAGCGTCACGACCTTCTTGACGTCATCAGGGAATTCCTTGGCGTAGAACATCGAGATGTCGCCGCCGTTGGAATGGCCAACCAGCGTCAGATGATCGTAGTCGGAATTCGGCTGAATCTTCTTCAGCTCCCTCACCGCGTATTTGATGTTCTGAACGCCGCGCTCATAGACCGGCAGACGGCCGACATAGAGCTCGCCGACCTTGGTCACGAGCGGAGCGTCGGTATCGAGATCGTGCTGGATGCTGACGGCCATATAGCCGCGCGCCGCAAACACGTTCGCGAGGAACGAGTATTCGGTGAACTTGACGGTGTTACCGTGATTGAGGACCGCGACCGGCAGAGTGATCATGCCGGCATTGGCCTGCATTTCCTTGTCGCGGCGAACGGCGATGTCGACCTGCACAGGACGATTACGCGACGCGTCGAAGAACGTCAGCGTCTCATGCCGAATGGCCCACTTCGACGCGGTGAAATACGCGGCGGTGGTCAGCACGCAAACCGAAAGCAGAATGAGAAGTCCGCGTTTCATGTTCGTCCCTGATCGGCCAGCTAGAGAGAAGTCTCAGCCGGCTACAGCACTTATGGGGTCGGATGACCCTCAAGTGGCTGCTTCAACAGCATATATGTCACAGCCCGGTGACAGAAAGGCTAAATATTGTGAATTCCGAGCCATGTTATTGTGCGCCGCACCCGTTTCTTGTGCAGTTGCTAAAGAAAGCCACGGTCGAATTGAGCGATTTTGAACCAGTTTCGCAAGGGATCGGAATTTCAAAAACGCCCTGTTTTCAACGACAAATCAACTGTCGAACGGGTGACTCGTTCCCCGGTAAAAGAAAATGATACCTGTGGTATCAGCGTGAAGTTGAGTGCGGGATCGTTCATAGCCTGCCGAACGGGCAGCGCTGGCTTTGCACAGCGGATGCGACTCAGTTGCCAAGGATGTCGTGAACATCCAGCGGCTTGTCGACCTGCGCAAACCACTCGGCGCGATTGGCGGCGCGGCGACGGCCACGCTCATCGAGCGGCAGCTTCAACTTGCGCAGCAGTTCGATGACTTCCTCGCGCGCCGTGACATGGCCCATGCTCGGGCGTCGCCCGAGCGTAGCTTCGTTGAGATCGTCGAGCGCCGTCAGGCCACGCGGGAAGAACTCACGATACATCACGCGCTCGGCGAGACCGTCGATGGCGCGGAAACCGAGCTGCAGCGAAAGTTGATCGAGGACGCCGGCAACCAGCATCTTGTTGTGCGAGCCGAGCATCGAGAGCCGGTTGCGCACCACGATCCAGTCGGTGGCGGAGCCATCGTGCTGACGGCGCTTGCGCCGGGCTTCGCGCGCCATCTTCGAATAGTGACTCTCGCCGGTCACCTTGTAGCTTGTAGCATCGACGGCGCCGAGCACGTCGAAGTCGAGAAAGCTGTCATTGATCGGCGTCACCAGCGTATCGGCCATCGAATGCGCCAGACGCATCAGATACGTATCGCTGCCAGGCGTGTCGATGACGATGAAATGGTGGGTACGTTCCACCGCGCTCACCGCGGTCATGAACTGATCGAGTTCGAAGGCTTCGTTGTCGGCGATCTGCATCGTCTCGCCGAGCTTGACGCAGCTATGGGTCGGTACTTCCAGCGCAAGTCCGGCGCTCTGCGCCCAGACCGCGCGGTTGGCGATATAGCGCGTGAAGCTCTGCTGGCGACTATCGAGATCGATGGTGGCGACGCGCTGACCGGCCTTCAGCAGCGCCACGGCAATATGAAGCGCAGTGGTCGATTTGCCCGACCCGCCCTTCTCATTGCCGAGCACGATCACATGCGCCGTGCCGGACTGGCCCTGGGTGGTTTGCATCAACATCGCGCGATCCTTCGATCATCTTCAAATCGCGAGGCGTGGCAAGGGTCAAGCTAAATACAGGGGCATCCTGCTGTGCGGGCGATCAGCCGCGCTTAATCATGAATCCCGGCGGCCGGTTGCGGCATCAGGACACCCGCCAGCCCGGTATCGTGAGGCTTGGGTGATCCCGCGAGCTTTGATAAGCAGGGCGCGCACGCCCCCACCCGCCGCCGCCAACAACAAGAACGAGCCGCAATGCCCCGCACCCCGATCGTCGCCCGCACCCTGCCCGCCCTCCGCAAGGCGCTCGACGGCCTGCGGGCACGCAAGGCGACCATCGGCCTGGTGCCGACCATGGGCGCGCTGCATGACGGTCACGTCTCGCTGGTGCGCCTCGCCCAGCGCCGTACCAACAAGGTCGTAGTGTCGATTTTCGTCAATCCAACGCAGTTCGCCCCGACCGAGGACTTCGGCTCCTATCCGCGCACCTGGAAAAGCGACGTCGCCAAACTCACCGAAGCCGGCGTCGACCTGATCTGGAATCCCGACGCCAAGATCATGTATCCGGAAGGCTTCGCAACCAAGATCACGACCGGAGGCCCGGCCACCGCCGACCTCGAAGACCGCTTCCGCCCGCATTTCTTCGGCGGCGTCGCGACAGTCGTCGGCAAGCTGTTCACGCAGGTGCGGCCGGACATGGCGTTCTTCGGCGAGAAGGACTACCAGCAGCTCAAGGTCGTGACGCGCATGGCGCGGGATCTCGATCTCGGCGTCAAGGTGACCGGCGCCACCACGGTGCGCGAGCGCGACGGTCTCGCGATGTCGTCGCGCAACGTCTATCTCTCGCCGGAAGACCGCGCCACGGCGCCGGTGCTTTACAAGGCGATGAAGGAAACCGCGAAGCGCCTGAAGGCGGGCGATGACCTTGAAGCCGCCATGGCCGGTGGCGCCGCGATGATCACCGCGGCAGGCTTCGCACTCGACTACTTCGAGGCGCGCCACGCGGAGTCACTGGCGCCGGTCAGTTCGATGAAGGACGGCCCGGTGCGACTGCTGGTGGCCGCGAGGATCGGCAAGACGCGGCTGATCGACAATATCGGGGTGTAGTCCACCTCGTCATTCCGGGGCGCATGAAAGCGGCAACACCGCTGAAATGCGAACCTCAGCCACTCCACTTGGAGTGGCTGGGAATCCCGGAGTGTTTTGTGCTGAACATGTCGGGCTTCCGGGTTCGCTATACGCCGCCTTCGGCGCCTCCTCACGCCCCGGAATGACGAGTGGCGGCGGCAAGACAGTGCCTAAACATTTTTTCCTATATTCTGTTGACAGTATTTCTGTCAGGTTTATATTCCCCTCCGTCCTGCCCCACCGAGAGGGGCGATCGCGATCGTCACGTTCGCGGGGCAGGATGCGGTGGACGCCGGAGATGCGGCGTTACGCGGTTCATGGGTGACGTCTGTCTTCGGGCAGGACGGATCTGCGCCAGCACTGCCACTGGCAAGGAGACGGCCGACCTTCGGATGGAAAGACCCCTGGACAGTGTGACGGACGACCAAAGTCAAAACGTGTCCGGCCTATTCGCTTGAGGCTCCCTTCCCATCGCCTTGGGACTTTAATTCGGTGATCGGATCGTTCGCTGAGGCAAAGTGCAAGCAACCGAAAAAACACCGCAGGCGGAACGTCGGGCACTTGCCTGACGCCTCCGAAAGTCCTGGTGCACTCTCAATTGCGGAAGACCGCATTCGCATCAGGCCCAAGGGTGCATCGGGCACCCGGCGTTCCGCACGCCCTCTCACAGGGGGCAGGGAATGCAAGAGACGACGGCGCCCCCGCGCCGCAAATAATGGGGGCGATGACGCATGTCTGAAGAGCAGTGGCTGTTTGACAGTTGAAGACGCTGAGACGCGCAGGCGGTCGCGATATCCCTCCCTCAAGCGGCGAAGCCGCGCAGTGGGGAGGGAAAAGCAAGAGCCCTACTCCGCCGCGATCTGCCGCGGCACAAGCGGTGGATTGGCGAGGTCCTTGGCGAGTTCGGCGTAACGCACCTTCGCCGCCACGACCGAGGCTTCCTTCACCGGGCCGTAGCCACGAATGCTGTCAGGCAACGAGAGGAGCTGCACGGCCGTATCCACCGTGAGCGGCGACAGCAGGTTCAACACCGTGGCGACGTCCTTCTCGTAGCCGGCGATCAGGTCGCGCTCCAGCCTGCGGTCGGCGCTGTAGCCGAACACGTCAAATGGCGTGCCGCGCAAGGTGCGCAGCTTCGCCAGAATGCGAAACAGCGGCAGCATCCAGGCGCCGAAGGCGCGCTTCTTCGGGCGGCCCGACGCATCGGTGCCGGGCAGCATCGGCGGAGCGAGATTGAAGTTGATCTTGACGTCACCCTCGAACTGATCACGCAGCTGCTTCTCGAACCTGCCGTCGGTATAGAGCCGCGCGACCTCGTATTCGTCCTTGTAGGCAAGCAGCTTGGCATAGTTGATCGCCACCGCGCGCGGCAGTTCATCGTCATAGCCGCCGCGCATGGCAGCCTCGCGCACCAGATCGACCATCGCCTGATAGCGCTCGGCGAGCTTGCTGTTCTGATAGTCCGTCAGCAATCCGCTGCGATGAGCGACGATCTCGTCGAGGCTCATCTCGTCCAGGGTCTTTGGCGCGATGGTCTCATCGGCGCCCTTGAGCATGTCCGCGAGCCGCGCCGGATCGGCGGCGGCAAGGCGACCGAGCTGGAACGCCAGCATGTTCATCTTGATCGAGACGCCATTGAGTTCGATGGCCTGCTCTATCGATGCCGCCTGCAGCGGCAGCAGCCCCTGCTGATAGGCAAAGCCCATCATCATCATGTTGGTGGCGATGGAATCGCCAAGCAGCGCTTCGGCCGCCTTGGTGAAATCGAGGAATGTCGATTCCTTGCGCAGCGACATTTCCAGCACGTTGTTGACCTTGCGGGACTGGAAATTGAAGTCGCGGTTGCGCACGAAATCCGCAATCGGAATGAGATGAGTGTTGACGATGCCGTAGGTGCGCGAGCTCTCGCAGAGCGAGATGGTGTCCTTGGCGATGGCCACTACTTCATCAGCCGCAATCAGGACATCGGCCGTGCCAGTGACGATGCGCGAACAGGTGACGTCGCCGGTGTCATTGGCGAGACGCACATGGCTGAGCACCGCGCCGCCCTTCTGCGCAAGCCCCGACATGTCCAGGATCATGCTGGCCTTGCCTTCGATATGCGCGGCCATGCCGAGCAGCGCGCCGATGGTCAGCACGCCGGTGCCACCGACGCCGCCGACGGCGACATTATAGGGCTTGTCGAGCGTCGGCCGCGTGGCCGGCTCCGGCAATATACCGATGGTCCCGAGTTCAACGGGCGCCTTGCGCTTCAGCTTGCCGCCATCGACGGTGACAAAAGACGGGCAAAAGCCCTTGAGGCACGAATAATCCTTGTTGCAGGACGACTGATTGATGGTGCGCTTGCGACCCAATGCGGTCTCCAGCGGCTCCACCGAAATGCAGTTCGACTGCACCGAACAATCGCCGCAGCCTTCGCAGACTGCCGGGTTGATGAGCACGCGGCGCTGCGGGTCCTCCAGAATGCCCTTCTTGCGACGGCGACGCTTCTCGGCGGCACAGGTCTGCACGAACACGATGGCCGAGCAGCCCGGCACTTCGCGGCAGGCCTTCATGACCTTGTCGAGTTCGTCGCGATGCGCCAGCTTCACGCCCGGCGCAATGGTATTGGCGGGATAGGCATCGGGATTCTCCGACACGAGATAGATCTCGCGGATGCCCTCGCTGTGGAGCTGGAACGTGATCTTCTGCGGCGACAGGTCACCGTCATGGTGCTGACCACCGGTCATCGCCACGGCATCGTTGTAGAGGATCTTGTAGGTGATATTGGCCTTGGAAGCGATCGACTGACGGATCGCCAGCGAGCCGGAATGGAAGTAGGTGCCGTCACCGAGATTGGCGAAGATATGCTTCTCCTTGGTGAACGGCGCAATGCCGGTCCATGGCACGCCCTCACCGCCCATATGGGTGAAGGTCTCGGTGGAGCGATCCATCCACAGCGTCATGAAATGGCAGCCGATGCCGGCCAGCGCGCGCGAGCCCTCCGGGACCTTGGTGGAAGTATTGTGCGGACAGCCCGAACAGAAATACGGCGTGCGCGTGATCGGCACCACATTCTGGACCTGCGAGGCTTCACGGCCGTGAAACCAGTCGGCCTTGGCACGCAGCAGTGCGGCGATCTCGGGGTCGATCTCCATCGCCAGCAGGCGATCCACCAGCGAGGTCGCGACCTTGGCGACGCTCAGCTCTTCGGCGAATGGCAGGAAGCGATGATCGTGGGAATCCATCTTGCCGACGATGCGTGGCCGCACATCGTCGCGCCAGTTGAACAGCTCCTGCTTGACCTGGTTTTCGACGATCTCGCGGCGCTCCTCGACGATGAAGATCTCTTCGAGACCCACCGCGAACTTGCGTACACCTTCCGGCTCCAGCGGCCACGGCATGCCGATCTTGTACAGCCGCAGACCAATCTTGGCGGCGACCTCTTCGGTAATACCGAGCTCACGCAATGCCTGGCGCACGTCCTCATAGCTCTTGCCGGAGGCCATGATGCCGAAGCGCGCATTCGGCGAGTCCATGGTGACACGGTTGATGTTGTTGGCGCGGGCAAAGGCGATGGCGGCGAAGCCCTTGTAGTCCTGCAGGCGGCGATCCTGCACATAGCGATCGTCCGGCCAGCGCAGGTTCAAGCCGTCCGGCGGCAGTTCGAAATCGGTGGGAATATTGAACGGCGTCATTTCGTCGTTGAGGTTGATCTCCGCCGTGGTCTCCACGGTCTCGGTGATCACCTTCATGCCGACCCAGCAGCCTGAATAGCGCGACATCGCAATGCCGAGCAGACCCATCTCGATCATCTCGTGGATCGACGACGGGTAGAGATAGGGCATCAGCGCCGAGATGAAAGCATGGTCCGACTGATGCGGCACGGTCGACGACTTGGCGCCGTGGTCGTCACCGGCGAGACAGAGGACACCGCCGAATTTCGCGGAGCCGGCAGCATTGCCGTGACGGAAGACGTCGCCGCAGCGATCGACGCCGGGGCCCTTGCCATACCAGATGCCGACCACGCCATCATATTCGGCGCCGGGCGAAAGGTTGAGTTGCTGGGTGCCCCAGATTGCAGTGGCCGCAAGGTCCTCGTTGACGCCGGGCTGGAATTTCACACCATACTGGTCGAGATGTTTTCGCGCCGCCATCAACTGCTGGTCATAGCCGCCCAGCGGCGAACCGCGATAGCCGGTGACGAAAGCCGCGGTGTTCAGACCCGCCGCGCGGTCCCTGCGGACCTGTGCCATAGGCAGCCGCACCAGCGCCTGAATTCCGGTCAGGAAAATATGGCCGGAGCCCTGGGTATATTTCTGATCGAGACTGATCGCGCCTTGATTAATTCCCATTCCCACCCTCGTCACTGCGGCCTTGGGCTGTCTCCCGGGGCTATCGCCCCGGACTGCGTTATCCGGCCTGCTCGCGCCTATTATCTGGGGTCGTTCGACTCCCTTAGAAACAGTCTATGTTGGATTTTGAACGGGGCGCACCACAATTCTGGGCAATGGAGCCCCGCGTCCAAAGAACGCAATTTCGTGATGAATGCGGCCGGTAGGCGTGTCACGTTGTGTCGCCGCAAGGGCCTTTGGCGCAAGGACATAACGGCTCAGACGACAGTGCGATGCAACACGAGCGTTACAGGGAGGCTCAGGCCCCGTCCGGGAAGACCTCGCCGATGATCTTCATGAGATCGGCCTCACGAAACGGCTTGCGCAGATAGGCGCGAAAACGCCCTGCCCGGTCGCGCACGACATGCTCCAGCAACGAGGTCATGACGACCACCGGAATTCCGCTCAGCCGCTCGTCCTGCCCCATCGCTGCGATCAGGCCGGCGCCGTCGAGGAACGGCATCATGAAATCGGTTAGCACGAGATCGGGCGTGTCCCGATGCAGAATGTCGAGCGCCTCACGGCCGTTGCCGGCTACGAGGACATTGAAGGCATATTCGCTCAACAGGACTTCGAGCCAGTCGGCGATCGCCCATTCGTCCTCGACAATCAGGACAGTTCGCACCGCTATTCTCCAGTCAACTTAAGATCCGTCGATGGAGTTGGTGCAGGTCCCTGACTTGAAATGTCCCTGAGGATGCGCTCCGCGCTCTGGAAATCGGCATCAAGAACGATGCCGCCCTCGAGAATTTCAAAGCGGCGCATGCGCATATCGGTCCGGCGGTCACGCGATTTCAGAATGGTCATCAGACGATGGTTTTCCGAGCGCAAGGCTGCGAGATGCAGCGCGATGATGTTCTCGGCAACCGCGGAGAGACCCGTCTGGTTGACACCCTTGAGCGGCTGCCCGGGTGTCATGCCAGCGTGATCGGTTTCAGCCGTCGCCAGCGTGGTAACACCGAGTGCGCGCAACTCGTTGCACAGCGCCGACAAAAAAGAGCCGACGCGCTCCTTTTCGTCGGTGAGCTTCGAGAAGCCTTCGATGCCATCGATCACCAGACGGCGCACGCCGTTCTGCCTGATGGTCGAGAGCAGCTCGGTTGCGACCTCGTCGAGCACCGCTTCTGTCTGCGGGCGCCACATCAGCGTGACCTTGTCGGCCCGCGATTTCAGCGGCAGCTTGAGGCTGTCGGCCTTGATCCGCAGCGCCATCGGATTCTCGTGAAACCCGAACAGCATCGCCGGTTCATTGGCGGGACCGCCGGTCAGGAACTGAAGACCGGCCGTGGTTTTGCCCGACCCGGAAGGTCCGAGCACCACGGTCACCGAATGCGTATCGACGCCGCCGCCGAGCATCTTATCGACGCCGCCGATGCCGACCGACACCATCGGACCGTCGGCGCTGTCCCAGACGCTGGGCGTCTCCAGCAGCGCCTCGATACGCGGATAGATGGCGTGTCCATTCTCGGTGATGCGATAGGAGTGCTTGCCGCCCATGAACCAAGTGCCACGCAGCTTGTGGACCTGAAGTGACCGCTCGGCGCGGCGGCCATGTAGTGCCGACTGCAGCTCGATGAGACCGTCCACCATCGTATGCTCAGGCGGATGCGCATCGGCGTCGAAGGCGCTGGTCAGAAGGAACATGGTGCAGTTGCTGAAGGCGGCCTGGGTCTGCAATTCGTGGATGAACTTCTTCAGCTCAAGCTCGGAGCGCGCCTTTTCGTGCACGGTGATGAGACCATCGAGCACGAGGATGCTGGCCTTGCGCGTGCGAACCTCGCGGCGGACCACGTCCAGCAGTCCGCGCAGCCCGTCGTCTTCGAGCGTCTTGAAGGCGCCGACATAGGACATGCGGTCGGGAATCGCTGCTTCATCGAAGAAGGTCATCCGCCGCATGTGTCCGATCATGCGGGCGTGGCTTTCGGCAAGCAGCGTGATGTAAAGCGCGTTCCGCCCCTGCGCGGCCTGCGCGAAACAGATCTGGTTACCCAGAATCGTTTTTCCGGCGCCCGGGGCGCCCTGAATGATGTAGATGCCGCCGTCGAAAACGCCCCCGCCCAGGATCGCATCGAGACCCGGTACGCCGGTTGCAAACCGGCCGTTATCGCCACTCATTCCGAAACTGCCCCTAACGTGTCACCTATACCGGTGAGATGTTGAAACGTGTCGGGGAGCGATGGGTTCCAAAGCTTTTTCAGAAATATTTCGAAACGTAGCCTCTCAGCAAGGCAGCATCCCGCTAATAGCGCCCCCGAAACGGAACATCGGCCTTTACGGGCCATTGCTGTCCGGTCACCCTGACAACATCAGGCATGGAGGACGGAAATGGATCAGAAGCTGAATACCTGGACGTCGCAGCCTGAACTCGTCGGCAGCGATATGGCGTCGACGAATGACGGTTCTTATCATCCGGATTGCGGCGAAGAGCATGATCACAAGCCGACCAAGGCCATCATCGGCGTGGGACTACTCGTGGTGCTGAGTTTCCTGCTCTATGAATTCAACGGCAAGGTGTCCAAGACGCACACGTCAGCGACCCCGCCCGCGCAGCACCAGAGCTTCGCGGCTAACCGCTAGGCTTCGACAGCTTCGTCCGCAATAGCGCTTTCAGTGTCGGGCACGACGACCCGAAACTGGAAGCCGTGCAGACCGATCGTCGGTACGATGCCGAAATGGTCGGTGCCGAAGACTTTGACCCGATGCTGCAATTCGTCTTTCTCGATGCTTACCGGGATATCGCAGATCTGCTCATAGGCCTTACGCGTGTGACGCGTGCTGCCCCAGCGCAGCGCCCGCTCGATGAGCGGCACCGGCTGTGTGGCCAGGACGCGTGCCATCCGCCAGAAAGTCTGGACCAGCTTCGTATAGGCAATCTCTTCCAGACCCGCGACACTGATGTCCGCCGGAATTGGGAACGCCTCGACATCCACGATCGGTCCGGCATCGACACGTGCAATCATGCGATGGACAGTGCAGCCGAAGTCGGTCGCATGATCGTAGAGCGCAAAATGTGCCGGGGCCCAGCCGGGATATTGCGGCGGACCGGGATGGAAATTGTAGGCGCCAAAGCCAAGCTGATCGAGCACCGCACCGGGGACTATGACGCCAGTGGTGAACGAAATCATCCGCGCTCGGCGCAGCCAGTCGGGCTCGATCGCCGCCAGATCTTCAGCAGTGAAAACAGGAAGCACCGTGAGGGCCGGATTGTGACCACGGAGCAGGGTTGTAAAGACCGAGTGCTCAGCAGGACCCGTCAGGAGGATAATCGTATCGAACATTCGGGCTGCCACGCGCTTCTGCGAATCAATAATCGCCTCAGCGTCGCAGCCAGGCCTTAACATCTGATGAGCAGCCCCGATCACGCTGCATTGCCACATAGGATGAGGCTCTGGAATGGCACAATCTCTGGAACATGCACCTCATCTGACGATTGTCTTGCCGCACAGGAGGACACGACATGGCGAACATTCCCAATCCCAATGATCCGTATCGTCCAAATCCCGCTGATGACATCCGCAATCCTGCGCGGCTCGACAATGAGCTGCAGGCCGATCCTGAACTCGCGGAAGGGCCAGCGAGCGGCAGCCGCATGGCTATTTATGCACTTGGCATTGTTGTCTTGCTCGGCGCCGTATTCTACGGCCTGAACAATACATCGATGAATCCGGGCGACGCGACGAAGACCGCATCCCAATCCGCCCCGGCGACGCAGGACAGCACGCCAAAGGCGCCGGCGCCAACCAACAACGTCGCGGATTCCTATTCGAAGCCGCCAGTGGCTCCCGGCGTACGTGACGTGACGCCCACCAACAACCAGCCCGGCGTCACCACCGGTGCGGCACCGGCACGGCCGCAGGCTCCGCAATCGGCTCCGACCGGCGCCGAGATTGACAGCACGAAGGGCGGCGCGCCGAAGTAACGGCGCGACCGGGCAGATAAGGCTGCGGGCATCGATGCCCGCAGCCTTGTTGCGCATGGACTATACGGTCACCTGACGCAGGAACGTGCGTTCCTCCGCGAGGATGAACTGGTGCTCTTCGGCCGACGCGAAATTCGCAACGCCTTCCTCATCGCTCCGCAGTCTGGCGCGATAGGCTTCATAGGCCGCGAGACTTGGGAACGAGATCAGGCCGAATGCGACGTTGTTCGTTCCTTCATGGGGCATCCAATAGCCCTGCAGATCGCCACCGCATTTGGGAATAATCGTCAGCCAGCGCTTGGCATAGGCCTCGAACAATGTGCGTTTGAACGGATCGATCTGATAGCGAATGAAGACAGTGATCGTCATGACGGCTCCCTCTGCAGATGCCTGGATATAGCCGCTTGATCGACTGTGATACTTCGATTAGCGTCGAAGTATGAAAGCAGGTCCGGACATCGCCATGGTCGCCGCACTTGTTGGCGATCCTGCGCGCGCCAATATGCTCACGGCGCTGATGACAGGCCGTGCGCTGACCGCGAGCGAGCTCGCCCAGGAAGCCGGCATTACGGCACCGACCGCGAGTTCACACCTCTCCAAGCTCGAAGCCGGCGGCTTGATCGAGCCGGAAAAACAGGGGCGCCATCGCTATTATCGCCTCACCGGCCCCGATGTCGCCGGTGTGCTGGAAGGTCTGGCCGGCCTGGCAGCCCGCGCGGGCCATCTCCGCGTTCGCACCGGGCCGAAAGAACCCGCATTGCGCCGCGCGCGGATTTGCTACGACCATCTCGCCGGCGATCTCGGCGTGCAGATGCTCGACAGTATGCGGGCACAGAAGCTGATCCGGCAGACCGAGCGGGTCATCGAACTCACGACCCAGGGCAGCCGGTTCGTTGCTGAAGAATTGAGGATCGATCCGGCGACGCTGACTCATCCGCGCCGGCCGGTCTGCAAGGCCTGCCTCGACTGGAGCGAGCGGCGCCATCATCTGGCCGGCACACTCGGCGCCGCCATCATGACCTCATTCACTGCCATGAAATGGGCGGCCAGAGACCCCTCGCCCGGCAGCCGCGTAGTGCATTTCACCCGTAGCGGTGAGAAGCGTTTCGAGGCATTGTTCGGCACCACCGGCGACGCCATCCGGAAAACGTGAAGACGCCGGCTTACCTTCGCCGCAATGCAGCCCGAAACCGCGCCGGACCTTCCTTCTCCCGGAGCCCCCGATGAACCGCCTGCTGCTCACTGCGCTGATTGCAACCCTGCCGTTCACCTCATCGCAAGCGGCTGAGCCTCCTGCGGCACGCGAGCCCTACGGCATCGGCCTCGAAGGTTTCCCCTATCCCTACCCCGTCAATATGCTGCCGCTGGTCAATGACGGCGAACAGCTGCGCATGGCCTATATGGACGTGCCATCGACCAAGCCCAATGGTCGAACCGTCATACTGCTGCACGGCCGCAATTTTCCATCGAGCTACTGGGCGCCGGTGATCGGTACGTTGAACGAGGCAGGTTACCGCGTCGTGGTCCCCGACCAGATCGGCTTCGGCAAATCATCGAAGCCATCAGGCGATCTGCATTTCGACAACCTTGCCCGCAACACTGTTGCGCTGATGGATCACCTCGGGATCGCGAAATTCGACATCGTCGCGCATTCCCTGGGCGGCATGTTGAGCGTGCGCATTGCCCGCGCTTATCCCGATCGTATCGATCACCTACTGCTCGCGGCGCCGATCGGGCTTGAGGACTATCGGTTCTATGTGCCACCGACACCAACCGAGAAGATCCTGGAGAACGAAGACAAGCTGACGGCGGAAGGTTACCGAAAGCAGCTTGAGGTGAACTATTCGCTGAAGATGCAGCCCGACCAGGTAACGCCCTTCATCGACGCGCGTTTCAACATCAAGGGATCGCCGGAATATCCGCGCTGGCTGCGCGCCTTCGTCAGTTCGGCGCAGCTCATTTATCGCGAGCCCGTGGTCCACGAAATTCCGCTGATCGCCCTGCCGACCCTGTTCATCATGGGCGCCGACGATCACAACGCACCGGGCAAGCCGAATGCGCCGGAAGCGTTGCGGCCAAAGATGGGCCAGAACGCCGATCTGGCCAAGGCGCTGGCGGCGAAGATGCCGAACGCGAAGGCCGAGGTGCTTCCGGACGCGGGCCATATCGTGTTTCTCGATGCACCGGCCAAATTCAACGAATTGATGCTGGGATTTCTCGCGGCGAAGTAGCAACCGCCGCGCCCTGCTACGCGGATATCCCGAAACATTCATGCTGTATTCAGATCGAATCGGCTTAATCGTGCTGTGCAGCGTTGATCCCCAGCAATTTTCTTGCCCGTAAGAGTCCTGCAGCGGGTGATGCGATGCCATCATTATTCTCTGCGCCGCATCGCGGCACCATCGAGGGAGAACACAAATGAAGACGATCTTTGCTGCGGCTCTGTTCGCCGTCAGCGTCGGAGGCCTTGGTGCCGCCAATGCAATGCCCCTGGCACCGCTCAGCGCAGTCGAGACGGCAGGCGTGATCCAGGTCGCTCAAGGCTGCGGCCCCGGCTATGCCCGTGGTCCCTATGGCGGTTGCCGCCCGATGTTCCGCGGCCCGCCGCCGCGCGGCCCGGGTTACTGCCCCCCCGGCTTTTTCCGCAATCCCTACGGCCGCTGCATCCGCCGCTGGTGATCGCTGCACAATCCTGACGACGAAGACCCCGCCTATGGCGGGGTTTTTTGTTGCCCACGCGCCGGTTACAGCCGTCACACGAAGATGACAGAATGGCGCATCGCTATTCTGGAGATCGTCATGTCGCGCACCTTGCGTCGTCTCATACTGGCCGGGCTGCTCGGCCTCTCATCGCTGACGACCGGCCGCGCCGACACCATCGCACTGCCCGAGCCGCAGCTCGGCCCGCGACCATTCTATCTCGTCGACAAGATGAAAGACGGCCCGCTGAAGGCAAAGCTGAGCACCTGTACCGGGGCGTTTCGCAAGAGCGATTTTTCCATCGCCCATCGCGGCGCGCCGCTGCAATTCCCCGAGCACAGCCGCGAGTCCTATCTCGCTGCGGCGCGCATGGGCGCCGGCGTGATCGAATGCGACGTGACATTTACGAAGGACCGCCAGTTGGTCTGCCGGCATTCGCAATGCGACCTGCATACGACAACGAACATCCTGTCGGTGCCGTCGCTTGCAGCGAAGTGCACACAACCCTTCAGCCCCGCCGATCCCGCGACCGGCAAGAAGGCATCGGCGAAATGCTGTACCAGCGACATCACGCTGGCGGAGTTCAGGACGCTCACGGCGAAGATGGATGCCGCCAACACGACCGCGACCACCGTTGCGGAATATCAGAACGGCACGCCGCGCTGGCGCACCGACCTTTATGCGAGCTCGGGCACGTTGATGACCCATGCGGAGAGCATCGCGCTGATCAAGAGCCTCGGCGCCAAATTCACGCCCGAGCTGAAGGCGCCGGAAGTGCCGATGCCATTCGACCGCGATTACAGCCAGGAGAAATACGCGACCCAGATGCTCGACGAATATCGTGCCGCCGGCATTCCGCCTGGCGACGTATTTGCCCAGAGCTTCGATCTCAACGACATCAAGTTCTGGATCCGCACCGCGCCGGAATTCGGCGCGCAGGCGGTCTATCTCGACGGCCGCTATGAAACACCGGGTTTCGATCACATGCGCGCGGAAACGTGGAAACCGTCGATGCCGGAGCTGAAAGCCACCGGCGTGAAAATCCTCGCGCCTCCGATCTACATGCTGCTGACGCTCGATGGCAGCGGTCAGATCGTCCCCTCCCCATATGCCAAAGCGGCGCGCGACGCCGGGCTCGATCTGATCACCTGGTCGCTGGAGCGCGACGGGCCGCTCGCAAACGGCGGGGGCTTCTTCCATCGCTCGGTCAAACCCGCCATCGACCGCGACGGCGACACGCTGACGGTGCTGGACGTGCTGGCGAAGGATGTCGGCGTGCGCGGTGTCTTTTCCGATTGGCCGGCCACGACGACGTTCTATGCCAGCTGCATGGGGCTGCGCTGACGCAGAGCGCTATTTGGCGTCGCTGTCATAGATGAATTTCGGCATCTCCAGCTTCAGCCGGATTGCCAGCAGGCGGAACACCAGTCCGGTTGCAGCTGCAACCAGCGTCACCAGATCGGGACTGAATCCGTATTTGATGCCGCCGATATAGAGAAGCCCCGTGACGATCGAGACGCTCGCATAGAGTTCGGCGCGAAACAGCAGCGGCACGTCGTTGCACAGCACGTCGCGGAGCACGCCGCCGACGCAGCCGGTGATCATTCCGGCCACGACCACGATCAGCAGCGGCTGATCCATGGCGAGCGCGATGTTGCAGCCCATGATGGTGAAGACCACGAGGCCGATGGCATCGAGCACCAGAAACAGCGCGTGGAAGCGATGCACCACGCGCGCAAGCCCGATGGTCAGCAGCGCCGCACCGCCGGTCAGCAGCAGCAGATAAGGGCTCTTCACCCACCACAACGGATAATGCCCGAGCAGCATGTCGCGCACCGAACCACCGCCGAGTGCCGTGATGCAACCGAGCATGGCGACGCCGAGCCAGTCCATCTTGCGCCGCCCGGCCGCGAGCGCAGCCGTCATCGCCTCGGCGACGAGCGCGATCATGGCGAGCGGAAACAGCAGGGCTTCGGTATGGGGCATGGGACTCGTTGGTAGCGGATGACGGCGACCTGTAACACAAATCCGTGCATGCGGTGACCGGCGGCGGACAAATCCCCGCCATCTTCCTGAGCCTCCATTACAATCTCACAGCAGGAGGTGTCATGACCCGTCTGTTTCTCACTTTCCCCATTCTACTCATGGCTGGCGCGGCCATGGCGGAGGACGCGCGGCTGTCGATGCCCTATTACGGCAGCGCCACCATGAATGCCGATGACAGCCTGGTGCTGCATTTCACCCGCACGGTGGACGGCAAGCCGGCTGACGGCTCGCAGACCTTTGCCCCCGGCGATCGCAGCTATGACAACGTGCGTCGCCACCTGAGCGGCATTGAACCCGGCCAGACCAAACCGCTGACGCCCTGGAGAGACTGAGCGTCAGCACAAACGGGCTTGCCCTACCAGTACCGGCGGCGCCAGTACCGACGACGGACCCGATAACGGCGACGCCAGCCCCAATGCCGGCGGCGATACCCCCAGAAACGACGCCGACGCCAGCCGCGGCGACGCCACTGGACTTGCTCAGGCTGGAGACGATCGACGTCGTCCTGCGACGCCACCGCGGCTTGAGGTTCTGTGTCCGGTTTGTGGTTATCGAGCGGATTGGCCGGCAGCAGCGGCGCGGCCTGAGCCTGCGTGATGGCCTGAGCGGCCAAGCCGACGCCCGCGGCAAAGCCGAAGGCGATCTTCAGAAAATGACGGCGTTCCATCGCGATCCCTCCTGATATCCGTGAGGGCATCAGGATCGGACCCGCGGCATGAATGGAAACTGAATGTGCGTGGGAACTCGCACATTCGGCATCTCGCCGTTATCGAAAGCCCGCGGCCAGTCCGACGACCTGACCATCGAGGCCGTTGAAACCATGATATCCCCGCGCCTCACAGGGATCTCCGTCGTTGCGTCCGCCGCTCAGCCACGCCACGCGGGCGCGCCCGGCCGACCATTTGACGAAGGGATCGACGCCGGCCGGCGCGGTAAACTTGCAGCCGTCATTGCGATGATGGATGACCAGCGTGCGCGGCAATGCCGAGGGCGAGCCGATAATCGACATCACATTGCTGCCACTACCCGATTCCGCACTGAGAAAGCCCGAGGTCAGCACCAGCGCATCCGGTCGCGCACCACGCGCAATGCCTTCGGCGGCACGTTGCGTCCCACGGCTGGTGGCCACCACCGTCACCGGACGCTTGATCGCGGCCATGTATTGCACTGCGCTGGAGAGATCGGTGCCGGCATCCATCACCAGCACCGCAAGCCCACGCGCGGCATAGGCGCTGCGGGTGCGCACGAGCTGATTGCCCTTCAGCCCGTTGATCTCACCGTGCTCGCCCGGACTGATAGCGCCGCTGCCGCCCGGCATCAGGATCACGCTCGCGCGCGGCGATGCGGGTTTGATGAGCACGGCGCGTGAGCCGCCGACGGTGACGGTTTCGTCGGCAATTGCGGCAGTCCCGATTAGGGTCGCAACTAAGGCGAAGCAACTAACCCAGAACCGGCATTTCATGACGCATCTCCCAACGTTGTAGAGAGTTAGGCTTGGCTTACGCACGACCATAAACATAAGGAACAGTTTCTGAGACGGGCGATTAATGAGGTTGAATAAAGCTTCAAGCCGTTGTGATCGTGAGGCGCTCCCGTGCGGCCATTCTATACAGGTAGCGAACTATACCGATAGTTAATTGGGCTTCACTAGATGAAACACTTCATTGATCTGGCTTAGGATGCCATCTGGCCTTCGATTTACGATACGATCGGTTACCCTCACCGCACCCTCCGCGTAAAATCTGCCAGATGCAGGTGGATTCGATCTCTCATATGCAGCAAATGCTTCTTCGCCTCTATTGAGCATGTGTTCCAAATCCTGGATGGACTTGTATCCATATCCCTTTAGCTGCTTGACTAATTTCGATGCACCACTCGGTGTAGGTTGCTTTCTATCCGCGAAGTGCTGCTTTAGATATGGAATAATCGTATCGAGATTCAATTCCTTTTGCTCGATTACAACATTCGTTTGTTCTGCTTCTAGTTTCGATTGCAGCCGGGCAGAATAGAACTGCTCAAACTCATTGTCTGCGACATAGAACAGCCCACCCAAAGCACTTAGCGCTCTCTTAAGCTCTTCGGGCACATCCCAATCACCCTTGTAGTCCAAGTGATGTGAAACAGCTGCCCAAGCATGCATGCACAAAGTTCGAACCTGTATCTCAAATTTTACGCCACCAGTTTTCTCATATCGCGGCCCCTTGTACCGACCAGGTAGCATGCAAATGTAGTGAGTAGACTGATAACCAAGCGGCCCCTGATCCAAAAGCTTATCATCGACGTTCTCGACATCGAAATTCGAACTCAACACTTCCGCGACTCGGGACATGTCGGACCGGAAAAGGCAAACAACTCTCGCGCCGACTATGTCGACAAGCAAATTGTGGTCCTGAATTCCTTTTCGCTCGCACTTATCAATGATCGAATCGACTTTTTTGATCCGATGCTCGATGTCATGAATCTTAATACCGGAGCCATCCAATTTTGATTTCAGAATGAATACAACTTCTTGAAGAAGCGCCTCGTTGCGCTGTTCCTGCGCGGCGACCTCTTTCGTAGTTTCTGCACGCTCTTCAACGGTGAAAACGCGAGAATTTCCGGATTCAACGTCCGGCGAAGAAATCTTCTTGGACTCGCTCGCTGTTCGGCGCATCGCCCCTCACAACGGCATGTTGTCGTGCTTCTTCATCGGCACTTCCAGATGCTTGTCCTTCAGCATCGCCAGCGCGCGGGCGATGCGCTTGCGGGTGGAGTGCGGCATGATCACGTCGTCGATATAGCCGCGCTCGGCGGCGACGAAGGGTGACAGGAAGCGATCTTCATATTCCTTGGTGCGCGCGGCGATCTTGTCGGCATCGCCGATGTCCTGGCGGAAGATGATCTCCACCGCGCCCTTGGCGCCCATGACGGCGATCTGCGCCGTCGGCCAAGCATAGTTCATGTCGGCGCCGATTTCCTTCGAGGCCATCACGTCGAACGCGCCGCCATAGGCCTTGCGGGTGATCACGGTCACCAGGGGAACGGTGCACTGGCTGTAGGCGAACAGCAGCTTGGCGCCGTGCTTGATGAGGCCACCATATTCCTGCGCGGTGCCCGGCAGGAAACCCGGCACGTCCACGAAGGTGACGATCGGAATGTTGAACGCATCACAGAAGCGTACGAAGCGCGCAGCCTTGCGCGAGGCGTCGCTGTCGAGCACGCCGGCCAGCACCATCGGCTGGTTGGCGACGAAGCCCACAGTCTTACCGGCGATGCGGCCAAAGCCGGTGACGATGTTCTTGGCAAAGGTCTCGGCGATCTCGAAGAAATCGCCCTCGTCCACGACCTTGAGGATCAGCTCCTTCATGTCATAGGGCTTGTTCGGATTGTCGGGGATCAGCGTGTCCAGCGACAGGTCGGTACGCTCGATGTCGTCGAAGCTCGGCCATTCCGGCACGCCTTCGGTGTTGTTGGCCGGCAGGAAGTCGATCAGCCGGCGCATCTGCAACAGCGTCTCGACGTCGTTCTCGAAGGCGCCGTCGGCAATCGAGGATTTCGTCGCATGCACGCTGGCGCCGCCGAGTTCTTCGGCGGTGACAACCTCGTTGGTCACGGTCTTCACCACGTCGGGGCCGGTGACGAACATATAGCTGGTGTTCTTCACCATGAAGATGAAGTCGGTCATGGCCGGCGAATAGACGTCGCCGCCGGCGCAGGGGCCCATGATGACGGAGATCTGCGGGATCACGCCGGACGCCTGGACGTTGCGGCGGAATACGTAGGAGTAACCCGCGAGGGCCGCGACACCTTCCTGGATGCGCGCACCACCGGCGTCATAAAGCCCGATGATCGGCGCCCGCGCCTTCATCGCCATATCCTGCAGCTTGGTGATCTTGAGCGCGTGGGTCTCGGACAGCGAACCGCCGAACACGGTGAAATCCTTGGCGAAGACGAAGGTCTTGCGACCGTTGACGGTGCCCCAGCCGGTGACGACGCCGTCACCCGGAATCTTGGACTTTTCCATGCCAAATTCCACGGAGCGGTGTTCGACGAACATGTCGAATTCCTCGAAGGACCCCTTGTCGAGCAAAAGCTCGATGCGCTCGCGGGCGGTCAGCTTGCCCTTGCTGTGCTGCGACTCGATGCGCGTCTCGCCACCGCCCAGTTTGGCGCCTGCACGCCGCGCTTCGAGGGTGTCCAGGATGTCTTTCATGTGCTCCAGCCCGTCAATGTCACGTGTTATCGCCCGCGGCGACCGCAGGGTTTGGGCGAGGTTCTAGCATGGGGTTTTCGGCGGTGGAAACGCCCATCAGGAAGGGTTGAATCCCCCAAAATCGCATGGCGCCGGCGGCGATCCTGCCTATATCGGGTCAGACAAGGGAGAGCGCCGGATGACCAATATCGTGATCAATGAAAACAGTGGCGCAGCCACGGGTGGCGTGCGTGACCTGCTGCGCTGGGAAGGCGTGGCGCTGTTTGTCGGAATGACGCTGTTCTACTGGATCTCGGGTGGGCCCTGGCAGATCTACGCCCTATTTTTCTTCGTCCCGGACCTCAGCATGCTGGCCTATCTGGCGGGCCCGCGGATCGGCGCGGGGGTCTATAATCTGGTGCACGCGACCATCGCGCCGCTGCTGCTCGCGCTGGCCGGTATCGCGACCGCCGAGCCAATCGCCGGTTCGATCGCACTGGTCTGGTTCGCCCATATCGGCTTCGACCGCGCGCTTGGCTACGGCCTCAAATACGATGCCGGTTTCCGCTTCACGCATCTCGGCCGCATCGGCAGGGATGCGACCGCACCGGCCACGGCGGAAAACCCGACCACCGGCAACCCGATCAAGGCTGCCTGACGCGCGGCCTCACGGCTCGCCGGGCTTGAACGGCGCCTCCTTGCCGGGCGGTGTGCTCTCCTCGGCCATCGCCAGTAACATCGCCACCATCACATAATTGCCGGCCACGGCCGTGAGATCGACGATCTGCTGATCGTTGAAGATCTTCTTGGCGCGGGTGAAAGTCTCGTCGGAGACCTTGTGCGTGGTCGTGAGCTCGGTGACGAAGTCGTAGACCGTCGCCTCATCCTCGGCCATGTTCGCGGGCCGCTTGTTGGCCTTGAGATCGGCGATGATGTCGGGCGACAGCCCGGCCTTCTGCGCCAGCGGCGCATGCGCGAACCATTCGACCTGCGAGCGCCATTGCCGGCCGATGATGATGATCGCGAATTCGTTGAGCTTGACGGGAACGGACGTGTCCCAGCGCAGATACGCAAACAGATCGAACAGCTTTTGCCCGAGCACCGGGCTGCGCATCATCGGATTATAGGGACCGGCGAGCCCCACGCTTGAGACCTTCATCACCTGCTCGCCGAGCGGCTTCTGCCTGGCGTCGAGCTGATCCATGGTGAGTTGCGGAAAACGCGGCTCCTTGCTGGTGGCAGGCTGGGCAAACATGGTGGCGGCAAACCAGCCGCTGGCCGCTGCAAGCGCGAGCGACGACAGTCCGATGGACGACATCCAGAGCGATGGGGACTTCATGATTTCCTCCGTGAGCTTTTTTCTTGTTCACGAAGGCTAGTTCAACGGGCATGAGAGCGCCAGTTCCGGAGCGTCCCAGAACGATCGCCTCGCCCCGCAGACCGCGCGGAGCTCAGTGACCGCTCATCACCAGCGTCTTGACAGGAAGCAACAACGCCTGGATCCGCAGCAACATCGCGTGGACGACCCCAACGGCATCGACGGCATGAAGCGCCAGCCACTTGAAAGAACCGATCCCCTTCGCGGCGATGGCGTCATGATTGCTGGTATAGGCATTGACGATACAGCTACTGCCGGGCGTCACGCCGTCGAGACCGCCCTGATAGATTGGCTCCAGGAATGTGAGGATGGTGCCCGGCGCGCGGACTTGCTGCGCTTCCACCAACTGCTCGCCGCCGCGAAACTGGCCAGCCGCGATATAGTTCTGGACGCCGGTCACCACCATCGGGATGACGGTCCACGGCTTCGAAATACAGGTCGCCTCGGCAACCATGCCCACCTTCATCACCTGCGCTTCGATTTGCCCAAATCCTGCAGAGAGCACGCGGCCCGCATTCTCCGGAATGAGAATGCCCGCCGATCGCATGACGGGATTGACGACATCGCCAACGCGAAGCGTGAACTGCTCGACGCGCCCGTCCACGCCTGCGCGAATGAACGTCTTGTCGAGATCGACTTGCGCCTCCGCGAGTGCCGCCTGCGCGCTGGCCTTCTCCGCCGGCAGCAGCGCGGAGATACGCGTCATCGCGGATTGTCGCGCGGCCATGGCTGCATCAAGCGCCCCCTGGCGGCCGTTCAGCAGCACCTCGAGTTTCTCGATATCACGTTGCGGCACCATGCCGGGATTGCGCTTCTGCAGCTCACGCTTGGTATCGAGTTCGTCCGAGGTCTGCTGATAGGAACCCTTGGCCTCCTGCGCTTGTCCTTCGGCCTTCAGAATATCGGCCTGCGCCGCCAGCATGGCCGCATCGACCTCGGCAATCTTGCGCCGCGCGGTCTCCATCGACGCTTCCTGCTTGGCGTTATCGAGCCGGAAGATCACGTCACCTTTCCTGACCGGGGCACTGAACTGGACGTGCACCTCCGCCACCCGGCCATTGATCTCGGGCAGGATCGGCACGGTCCGATAGAACAAGGTCGCACTTGTCGTCGATGGATGAAAATAGAAGATGACGGTGATCAGAGCGACAGTCAGCATGACGCAGGCCGTGATTCCCCATCTGAGTTCGAACCACACCGAATAGAACGTGATCTCCCGCCCGAGGCGCTTGCCTTGTCCATAGCGACGATAGAGATAATCCGGAAAAACCGTCAGCAGCGAGCAGAGGAGAAGCTCAAGCATGACCGTGCCCTCCGGCTTCGCCGGGACGGCTCGATGTTTCTGCCGTGACAGGGAGCGGTGGTGGTTCACCGGACAGCTCGGTGGTTTCGCTGGTAGCATCGCCGTCGGCAATCTTTCGCACCGATCCTGCGATACTGCGCAGCGGCGTGCTGAAATCCGGCAGATCGATCATCGCCAGCAACAGCCCGATTATCCAGAACAGATGGTTGTGGGTGAACAACGCGATCAAACCCAACACGGCCACGATTTCAAACTGCAGCTTCTGCGACTTGTGCGCCATCCGCTCCGGCATGCTGTGCAGGCGCAGATACAGATTGCCGACCATCATGATGGAGCCGATCAGAACGATTCCGACCACAACCATGAGCGTATCAGTCTCACCGGGAGCGGTAATGAAGCCAGGCAGATGATGCGGAGCGTTCGGATGCAGCGTCTCACTCACGTGATTCCCCATTCCAACAGTGTCAGGCGAGCACTAGCCTCTCCCGGGTTTCATAGTTGCACAAAGCTGGAACTTGGCAAGCATGAGCTTGTGCGCGATAGGAAACGCGCTGCAACAAATCTACATTCATACTGGGCGGACTGAGGGTTGATAGCTCGCGGATGCGAGATCACCAGCCTTGAAGGGTCGACGCAGAACAGTCACCAACGCGTTGAAGACTATCGTCGCCGGATAGCGCGGCTAGTGCGCGCGGCCCGACAGCCGCAGCACGAAGACCAGCACTTCCGCGACAGCCTTGTAGAGCTCGGCTGGAATCTCATCACCGATTTCGACATTCGAGAGTGCGCCGGCGAGTACCTCATTTTCCTCGATGGGAATATCGTGGGCCTTGGCGACCTCGATGATCTTCTCACCGATCGCGCCCTTGCCTTTCGCGGTGACAACAGGCGCGCCGGTCTTGTCGTAATGCAGCGCGACGGCGAGCGATCTTTTGGGCTGCACGATCATAGCGCGCGATCCAGAAAATGCCCCGCCGATGCCGGCGCGGGCTGCATCGGTGCACCCTCGCGGACCACGATGTCGCCGGGCTGCAGATTGGCGCGGATCAGCGCCTGATTGAGCTGCGCCGCACCGGCCTGCAATTGCAGCGCCGTTGCCGGCCGCTCGGCCCACATCCGCACCGACGTCTTGTCGCCAGTCAGCGAGACCAGCGCATGGACCGGGCCGGCCGGTTCGACATCGAGCGAAAAGCGCGCACGCCAGACCTGCTTGGCCGCTTCAGCCTCGCTGCCATTGCCGCCATCACGCGAAATCTCGAACTGTGCCATGGCCGTGCCGGCCGGCACCGCGAACGGAATTTCGAAACTCCAGCGCGGCGATGCCTGATCGAGCCGCGGCACTGCAAGACCATCCGCACGATCCGGCAAGGATGCCACCTGCAGGAGGGTCTGGCGCGCCAGCGCCGCATCGGTATCCGCGAGCAGATGATGGACGGTGGTGCCCAGCGGCGCATTTGCCGGGAGTGTCGGCAAAGCCATCGGCTGTGCCGTCGGCAATCCGCCGCGCAACGGCGGCGGCGGAAGGGTGTTGCGCGCGATCCTGGTGTCGGCACTCGTCTGGCCCGTGGGCGCCTTCGTAGCGGGCAGCAGATCCATCATCATGCTGTCGTCGAACACCAGCGATGCTGCGCTTCCCATGCCCTTCGGAGCCGTTTGCAGCGCTTCCCGAAGCAGGTTGAGCGCTGCGCCATTGGTCGCCAAGCGTGCCGCCGCTTCGGGGGCTTTTGCCACGGCCGGTGCGGTCTGAGCCAAGACATCGAGCACGGGCTCGTCTGCGGCGAGAAGTCCAGCCTGCTGCAGCGGATCGTTCTTGATACCCGTCTTGGGCAGCATGACCACTGTCGCTGCAGCGGCCTGCGCCTGCTGTGTCGTGATCTGCGCCGCTGCATTGGGGAGCGCGTTTGCCAATGCCGATGCTGGCTGCTCCGGTGTCGCTGCATTCGCCGTCGCTGGCGTTGTGCTCTGGGTCGGACTCGCGGTGGCGAGCGTCGTCGCCAACGCCTGACGCAGCACGATCAATGCTGCTTTCATGTCGGGCAGCCCGCCTTGCGGCAGCGATCCCTTGGCGAGCGATGATTCCAGAAACAGGCCGGAATTCTGGAATGCCGATTTGACTTCCTCGCCGGTGAGCTGGCTGTCGAGCGGCGGGCGTTGCGCCAGTACCTGCGCGACAGCCTGCTGCAACTGCTGCGGCAGCCCCTTCAACGAAGTGGCGACACCGAGATTGGCAAATAGCGTCGCCAGGCTCGCCTGCTGCGTCACGGCGCTTTGCGTGGCGGTGGAGACCGCCTGTGCTTCCAGCGATGTCAGCTGGATCTTGGAGGTCGCGATGGCATTGGCGAGATTGATCGGCAGGTCTGGCGCGAGGGTCACGTCGCCGGAGGACGTACCGCCCGCCTGCCCCGCACCTGTATTCTGCGGTGTGACGATGGCAAGCTGGACATTGCCGTTGTCGGTCTTCGACACTGCGAATTGCAGCACCTGCCCGGCCTGCAACGGCACCTGCGATTGCACGTCGATCGTGCTGTGCCCGATGGCGATACGGACCTGATTGTCTGGCGAGACCGAGAGCACGCGGCCGGCAATCACGCTGCCGGGCTGAAACGCGACTTCGCTCGCCACGCCCTGCGCGGAGACAACCGGTAAGATCGAGTTGACGGGAGTCGGCATGGTGAGCGGCACCGGACAATGGTGCAGCTACGCTAGTTAACGGTCGTTAACTTCCGATTAACCCGCTGACGGCGTGACCGCCTTCAGCACCAGCACGGCAGCCTTGAAATCCACCTGCCGCGCCGCGCGCCGCGCAGCGACTTCCTCATCGAGGCCCCACTTCTCGATATTCCAGTCCTCGTCGACAAAGGCGGCGGTCCAGACCTGATCGGCATTCAGATGGCCATGGAGCAGCGCCAGCGCGAGCAGCGCCGAGCCGGTGATCGTCGTCACCAGATGCAGCGCGGCAACCGCCCATGGATCGCTCGGCAGCGCAGCGCGGGCAGATGCGATGGCCTGTTCGGGCTGGCTGACATGCACGATGCCCTCAGCCAGGATGAAATGCGCGCCGAGATCATCGGCAGCCCAGAACAAGACAGGGTCCCATACCGCAGCTTCGCGCGCGATAAGCGCCTCGGGATAGCCCGCGCGATAGAACAGCAGATCGGTGCCGAAGTATTTTGCGATATCGTCAGCCACCGCCTGGGTCTGCGCCTCATCGCGGATCGCATCGATCACGCTGTTGGCCAGCCGCGTCACCGGCATGCTCGTGGGATCGATGACATCCTGCTGCGCATCCCATTCCGTGACCATGACCTCGGCAATGGCGCGCTTGGGAATGACCAGCGGATGGCGCGATGGCGTGCGCACGGTCTTGTCGTCAAGCATGATGGCATAGCCGTCCGGTGTTTCGCTCAACCCGACGGTCTTGTAGAAACGCTTGCGCTGTGGACCACGCGTCGACCTTCGCACCGCCTCTTGCGGATCGAGCTGCGACTGGCCGTACACTTCGTCAAACAATTCACGCATCGATGGTCTCAATTCCTGTTCGCCAGCCGTCAATTTACGCGACAGACGGGCGCCACGCGAGACCAAATCGCTCGTATCAGCGATTGGCGCAGGCTCGCGAATAGGTCGCACGATCATTCGGGCCGAGACCCGCAGCGGCGCCATCCTGCAAACAGTCGGTGATACGATCGCTGAAGGACCTCCGCGCCTGCGGGACATTCTGTTGTCGCGGCAGATCGCCGAGTTGCGGCACGACAGGTACTTCTATCCGCGGCGGTGGCGGCGCGGGAGGCAGTGGCGTGATCAAAGCCGGGTTGCCGGGCACTCCGATAACCTGCGCGACCGCAGGCGCAGCAGAGAGCGCCGCCGCAACGGCGACCAACAGAGCGAATGGGATGGAGCGATGTCTCATTGGTCTCATGTTGTCACGATCCCGCATCACATCAAGTGTCAGCGCCGGACAATGTGATCCGCTGCCGAATGACGGCGTTCCCATCCGGCGCGCTCGAGTTCCGGCCGATCGTCGTCGATCTCCGGATAACCGATGCAGAAATAGCCGATCAACCGCCAGTCACGGGGTATATCGAGTGTCGCGGCAATTGCAGCAGGATCGAGGATCGAGACCCAGCCCATGCCGATGCCTTCAGCGCGCGCGGCGAGCCACATGGTTGCGATCGCCGTCACCACCGAATAGTCCGCCATCTCCGGCATGGTGCGGCGGCCAAGGCCGTGGCCGACATCCGTCGCGTGGTCTGCAAATACCGCGAGGTGGCATGGCGCTTCGCGCAGACCGGCGAGCTTCAGCGCCGCATAGCTCTGCGCGAGTTCGCCGGTATAGGCGCTCAACGCCTCGGCATTGCAGGCGCTGAAATTCTCCAGCACCGCCTGACGACGTGACGCATCGTCGACGATGACAAAGCGCCATGGCTGGCTCAGGCCCACCGAAGGCGCGAGGCACGCGGTATCGAGCAGGCGATCGAGAAAGCCCGCAGGCAGTGGATCGGACTTGAAGCGCCTGATATCGCGGCGCCACACAAACAGATCATGCAGACGCGCGCGAAACGCAGCGTCGAAATCGGGCACATCGGCGGTTGCCGACGTCGCGCCTGTGATGTTGTCGGAGTCCGACAACGCCCTACTCTTCCGGTGCGTTCTCGATCGGATCGAACCGGTCGTGTTCGAGACCGAGCAGATTCCACGACTGCAGCATATGCGGCGGCAACGGCGCCGTGGCGTCGATCACGCCGCCACGCGGATGCGGGATGACGATGCGGCGCGCCAGCAGATGCAAACGCTTCTGGATTCCGCCCGGCAACTGCCAGTTCTCGATGTTGAAATATTTCGGGTCGCCAACGATGGCGTGGCCGATATGCGCCATATGCGCGCGCAACTGATGCGTACGCCCCGTCACCGGCTTGAGCGACACCCATGCGAGTTTCTGCGCCGAGGTTTCGACCACCGCGTAATAGGTCACCGCGTGGCTCGCACCTTCGTCGCCGTGTTTGGCGACGCGCATGATGGTGTCTTCTTCGTTTTCTTCCTTCGCCAGGTAGGTCGAGATGCGGCCCTGCTTCGGCTTCGGCACGCCGGCAACCAGCGCCCAATAGATCTTTCGTGCTGAACGTTCGCGGAACGCACCGGTGAGCTTGGTCGCCGCAAAACGCGTCTTGGCAATCAGCAGGCAGCCCGACGTTTCCCGGTCGAGACGGTGCACCAGGCGCGGCTTCTGTCCCTTGGCGTCACGCATCACCTCCAGCATCATGTCGACGTGACGCGTCATGCCCGAGCCGCCCTGCACCGCAAGACCAGCCGGCTTGTTCAGCACCATGACGTCGGCGTCCTCGTAGATCGTCATCTCCTTGAGCGCCTGCAGAGTTTTGTTGGCAGCCTCCGAGAGTTCACCGACAACCTTCGGCGCATCGAGCTTCAGCGGCGGAATGCGGACGGTCTGTCCCTCTTCCAACCGATCCTTGCTGTCAGCACGCTTGCCGTTCACGCGCAGCTCGCCTTTGCGGACGATGCGCTGGATATGGGAGAAGGACAGGCCGGGGAAATGCGCTTCGAGAAAGCGATCGACGCGCATGCCGTTCTCGTCAGGCGTGACGATGACGTTCTGCACGGCGGTAGGCAGCGGCGCTGGCGCGACTTCCGGCTTCGCTGGTTCTTCATCGAGATAAGGCGCGGGCATCCGCGGCTCACGCAGCGGCGCGTTGCCATAGCGCGGCGCGGGCTTGCCGCCCGGACGCGAACCGGAAGGACGCGCGCTTGGTGGACGCTTGCTGCCGGGTCGCTCGGGCCGCTGCGGCGCATCGAAGCGCTCGCTTCGCTCGGCACGCTGAGGGCGTTCGGATCGCTCGGCACGTTCCGGCCGCTCGGCCCACTCTGAGCGTTCACCGGCACGCGCACGCGGCGGACGCGCGCTCATCGGGCGATCGCTGCTCACGCGGCCGGCCTTGCCGAACGACGGCCGCTCGCCCTTCGACGCGGCGGCCTTGGATACAGCGCCCTTCGGGGCGGCACCCTTGCCACGCGGCGCCTTGCTGCGCTCACCACCGGGACCACGCTTGGCGAGAGGCTTCTTGTCGCGACGGCTCATGATTGTCTCTCGTTCCTCAGTCTGGTCCAGTAATCTAGCCGCTTGCGAATCTCGCGTTCGAACCCGCGCTCCGGCGGATCATAGAAGGTCTGCCGCCCCAAGGCTTCCGGGAAATAGTCTTGCCCGGAGAAAGCTTCGGGCGTGTCGTGGTCGTATTGGTACCCGTCGCCATAGCCTTCGGACTTCATCAGCTTGGTCGGCGAGTTCAGGATGTGCTTCGGCGGCAGCAGCGAGCCGCCCTCTTTCGCGGTCCGCATCGCGGCCTTGTAGGCCATATAGGCGGCATTCGATTTCGGCGCGGTGGCGATGTAGATCACCGCCTGGGCGATGGCGAGTTCGCCTTCGGGATGGCCGAGAAAATCATAGGCGTCCTTGGCGGCGTTGCAGATCACGAGCGCCTGCGGATCGGCAAGACCGATGTCCTCGACGGCCATCCGCACCACGCGGCGCGCCAGAAACAGCGGGTCCTCGCCGGCGTCTAACATCCGGCACAGATAATACAGCGCCGCGTCGGGATCGCTGCCGCGCACCGATTTATGCAATGCCGAGATCAGGTTGTAATGGCCATCGGCCGACTTGTCGTAGATCGGCGCGCGACGCTGCAGAATGTCCTGCAACTGCGCGGCGTTGAACACTTCATTGGTCCGCGCAGCGCGCCAGACTTCTTCCACCAAAGTCAGCGCGGCGCGGCCATCGCCATCGGCCATGCGCACCAGCACGGCGCGCGCCTCGGCATCGAGCGGCAATGCACGGCCTTCGACCTTCTCCGCATGCGCGAACAGTTTCTCGATGGCGGCCGCATCCAGCGACTGGAACACCAGCACGCGCGCGCGCGACAGCAAAGCGGCGTTGAGTTCGAATGATGGATTCTCGGTGGTGGCGCCGACCAGCACCACGGTGCCGTCTTCCATCACCGGCAAGAAAGAATCCTGCTGCGCCTTGTTGAAGCGATGCACCTCGTCGACGAACAAGAGCGTGCCCTTGCCCATCTCGCGGCGGGCGCGCGCGGCTTCGAACACTTTCTTCAGATCGGCAACACCGGAGAACACCGCTGAAATCTGCTCGAACTGCAACTCAGTGGCATCGGCCAGCAGGCGCGCGACGGTGGTCTTGCCGGTGCCCGGCGGTCCCCAGAACACCAGCGAACCCAGCGTGCGGGTTTCCAGCATGCGCGTCAGCGCACCATCGGGCCCGAGGATGTGATCCTGCCCGACCACATCGGACAGCACGCGCGGCCGCAACCGCTCCGGGAGCGGACGCGGCGCGTCCTGCTCCAGCCCGGCTGCGGCAAACAGGTTTGCAGAAGGCGTGGGTTGTTTCGGGCTCATCCGCCGAGTGTAACGTTGATCTGCTGACCGCCGCGCACCACCACGATGCGCCACAGCCGGGCACCCTCGCGCGTCACCTTGTCGAGATCGCTGGTCTTGCCGATCTTGGTGCCGTTGACCGCGATGATGAGATCGCCCTTCTGGAAACCGACGCCAGCCGCTGTGGCCGTATCGGTCAGCTCTGTAATGACAACGCCTTCGGTGCTGGAATCCAGCCGCAACTCGTCGGCAACGGCCGGGGAGATATTGGCGACCTTGGCGCCCTGGAATGGCGAACGCGCCGTCAGCGTGATCTCGTCGCGGCCCGTGTCGGGCGCAGCCTCGAGCGCAACGGTCAGCTTCACCTGCTTGCCACTGCGTTGTGCATCGAGCTGCGCAGTACCGCCGAGTGGCCGCGTCGCGAAGCGATATTCGAACGCATTCGGATCCTCGATGGCCTGGCCGTCGATGGCGGTTACCAGGTCAGAAACCTTGAGGCCTGCTTTCGCCGCCGGACTGTTCGCCGTGACATTGACGACCAGCGCGCCGGACGGCGTCTTGAGGCCGAGCGTTTCGGCGATCTCAGGCGTGATGTTCTGCAGCCGCGCGCCGAGCCATGGGCGCTTCACGGCCTTGCCGCCTGATTTGGCGGAGGCAACGACGACGCGCACCATATTCGCCGGGATCGCAAAGCCGATGCCCTGCGAGCCGCCGGAGCGCGAGAAGATCGCGGTGTTCACGCCGACCAGCTTGCCGGTCATGTCGACCAGCGCCCCGCCGGAATTGCCGGGATTGATCGCAGCGTCGGTCTGGATGAAGAACTGATAGTCGGTGATACCAACCTGCGTGCGCGCGAGCGCCGACACGATACCGTGGGTCACGGTCTGGCCAACGCCGAACGGGTTGCCGATGGCGAGAACGACATCACCAACTAACAGATCGTCGGAGTTGGAGAAATCCAGCGTCGGGAATTTCTCCTTGCTGTCCTTGATGCGCAGCACCGCCAGATCGGTGCGGCTGTCCTTGAGCACGATCTCTGCCTCGAACTCGCGCTTGTCGGAGAGCGAAATCTTGACCTGATCGGCGCCCTCGATGACGTGATTATTGGTAACGACCAGACCCGACGCATCGACCATCACGCCCGAACCAAGCGAGCGCTGCATCTGCTCCGGCTGCATGCCCTGGCCGCCGAAGAAGCGGCGGAACACCGGATCGTCCAGCAGCGGATTGCGGTTCTGCACCGTCTTGGCTGCATAAACGTTCACCACAGCCGGCTGCACCCGCTGCACGATCGGCGCGTAGGACAGCTTCATTTCCGTCGGCGATGCCGGGACCCGGCGATCTTGTGCAACAGCCGGCGCGAGTGCGGACGACAGGACAATGGCGCACAGAGCGGAAGCGGTCGTAGCGTTGCGAAAAAATGGGATCATCGGGGCCTCTTTGAGGAAATCGCGGCGAATATAGGCTGCTGAGCGGGGCAATAGAAGGGCGGGAACTAGCTTGCGTCCGCCGGCACATCCTTCTCCACCGGCGCTTTTTTGCGCGGCTGGGGCGCTGCGACCGCGGCCGACTTCTGGCGCATCTTGTGCGCATCCCCCCACGCCTTGAGGGCGTCGATGACCGGGCGCAATCCGAGCCCGGTTTCCGACAGCGCATATTCGACCCGCGGCGGGACCTCGGCATAGACCGTCCGAACGATCAGCCCATCCTCTTCGAGCGCGCGCAGCTGTTTGGTCAGCATGCGCTGGGTGATCCGCGGCATCAGCTTGCGCAGTTCGCCGAAACGCAGCCGCCCCTGCTGCAGATGGTACAGGATCACGCCCTTCCATTTGCCGTCGATCAGATCGAGCGTCACCTCGACCGGGCAGCCCGGCCCGTTGCCGAAATCACGCCGTTTCATTGCAAATATCCAATAGTATCCATTCGGTGACTATATCCCCGAAATGACAGTACTTGCAATTGTTGTCCCCTCGGGACACCTCTTTTGGGACATTCCCCATGAGCTATGGAGCGCACCAAATGAAGGCAGTCGGCTACACCAAATCCCTTCCGATCGACGCAGTTGACGCGCTGGTCGATTTCGAAGCTCCGAAGCCCGAACCGACCGGCCGTGACATCCGCGTGGCGGTGAAGGCGATCTCGGCCAATCCCGTGGATTTCAAGGTGCGCAAGCGCGCGGCGCCAACCGCCGGCGAAACCAAGATCCTCGGCTATGACGCCGCCGGCGTCGTCGATGCTGTCGGCCCCGATGTGACGATGTTCAAGCCGGGCGACGAGGTGTTCTATGCCGGCTCGATCCAGCGCCAGGGCACCAATGCAGAGTTCCATCTGGTCGATGAGCGCATTGTCGGCCGCAAGCCCTCCTCGCTCTCCTTCGCACAGTCTGCGGCGCTGCCGCTCACCGCGATCACGGCGTGGGAATTGCTGTTTGATCGACTCGGCGTCGCGCCTGGCAAGAGCCATGATCCACGCACGCTGCTCATCATGGGCGGTGCCGGCGGTGTCGGCTCGATCCTGATCCAGCTCGCACGCCGCCTCACCGGCCTCACCGTTGTGGCAACGGCATCGCGACCCGAGACGATCAAGTGGTGCCAGGATCTCGGCGCACATGCGGTGATCGATCACAGCAAGCCGCTGAAGGAGCAGATCGACGCATTGAAACTGCCGCCGGTCTCACTCGTCGCCAGCCTCACGGGGACGGAACAGCACTACAAGGCGCTTGCCGATCTGATCGCCCCGCAGGGCAAGTTGGGGCTGATCGACGATCCCGTTGAGTTCAACATGTCCGCGTTCAAAGGCAAGGCCGTCTCGGTGCACTGGGAATCGATGTTCACGCGATCGTCATTCCAGACGCCCGACATGATCGCGCAGCATTACCTCCTCAACGACGTCGCGGACCTCATCGACAAGGGCGTGCTGCGCACGACGCTCGACAAGACCTTCGGCACCATCAACGCCGCGAATCTTAAGCGCGCGCATGCGCTGCTCGAATCCGGCAAGTCGCACGGCAAGATCGTGCTCGAAGGCTGGTGATCACGGAACTGCGACCCACGAAATTCCCGCCTGGAGACACCTACGATAACAGAGCGCATCCATGGATGCGTTCTTCTCGTATAATAGCTAATTAAGATAGCTAATTATCTAAATCGCTTGTGATCGAAAAACGACACCGCGGTATCGTTCACTACAATGCGATGCGGGTTTTACAGAACTGTCGCAAAGCTTGCCTAGTTTGCCCGCGAGCTCAACGGTAGCTCGCTTGTAAAATGAGAACGCCCCCTGGCGAGAGCCTCCGGACGTTCTCTTTCGCAAGATCACAAACACAGATCCATACGCGTCCATCACCTGCGGAGCAATTCGCGGGGCGTGTCGGATTTTGTCTTCTACAGGGGTACTCCATGTCTTTCACGACACACAAAATCCTGGGCACGCTCGGCGTGATCGGCGTGCTGGCCGCAGGCCCGGCGCATGCGCAGTCATCGAATGATGAGATCGCCGTATTGAAAGCGCAGCTCCGCGCGCTGGAAAAGAAGCTCGATAACGTTCAGAAGCAGGCCAACACCACCCAGAAGCAGACGGAATCGGTCAAGCAGAACTTCGCGAATGCCAACGCGGCCATGCACAAGAAGGCTGTGCCTTTCATCAACGCGAACCTGACGATGCCCGGCAACCGTCCGACCTTCTGCACCGACGACGGTCTGAACTGCATCGCCATCACCGGCCGTCTGCACCTCGACACTGCCGCCTATTCGTTCTCGCCAAAGTCCGCCGGCACCAGCCCGCAGAGCGTGAATGACGGCATCAATGCCCGTCGTGCCCGCCTCGGCCTGATCGGCACCTTCAACAAGGATTGGGAATACGGCGTGATTGTCGATGCCGGCGGTACCACCGATGGCGATGTCACGCTCAACAACGCCTATGTCGCCTATAAGGGCGTCAAGGGCCTGTTGATCCAGGGCGGTTACATCGACGTGCCGTATACGCTGGACGAAGCGACCAGCTCGAACAACATCATGTTCATGGAACGCGCAGCTTCGCAGGTTCTCGCGACCAGCCTCGCCGCAGGCGACAACCGCGCCGCGTTCGGTGGTCAGGTCTTCGGCGATCAATACTGGGTCGGCGCTTACGTGACCGGTCCAACGACTGGTCTCAACGTCAATCACAGCCAGCCGCAGCCGCTCGGTGCCACCTTCCGCGCCGTCGGTCTGCCGATCAACAACGAAGTCGGCACCGTCCTCGTCGGCTTCGACGCGCTGTATCTCGCCCAGACCGGTGGTGTGACCAACAACACGCTCGGCATGTCCGATCGCATCGAAGTTCGCGTCGATCCGGCCACCAACGCATTGCTTAACACCGGCACCATGAACTTCGTGAACAATGCCCGTGTGCTGAGCGGTGAAGCCGCCGTCAAGTTCGGCAGCTTCATGGCGTCGGGCGAATACTTCGACTACAACATCCAGCGCAGCAACGGTCTGTCAGACCTGAGCTTCAACGGCGGTTACGGCCAGGCCAGCTACGTCATTACCGGCGAACAGCACAAGTACAACACATCGGCCGGTGCCTTCGGCGGCATCAACCCGGCCCGTCCGGTCAACTTCGCGACCGGCGATCTCGGCGCGTGGGAACTGGCGGTGCGCTACAGCTACGCCAGCCTGAATGACGGTGTCATTCGCGGCGGTGAACTGAAGAACACCACGGTCGGCGTGAATTGGTATGTGAACCAGAACATGCGCTTCATGTTCAACTGGATCCACGGCACCGTCGACAAGTTCGCCGTCAACAGCAACGTGAACATCGGTGCTGACTACGACGTGTTCGCGATGCGCACCCAGGTGGCCTTCTAAGCGCAAAACTTTCTGTAATCCTCCAGGTTCGGGGCTGTATGCCCGCGGTCCCACAACGAAAAAAGGCGGCGCTTTGGCGCCGCCTTTTTATCTTTGCGGGGCGTACGCTTATGCGATGGTCTGGACGATCCCGCCCTCTGCACGCAGCGCTGCACCGTTGGTCACCGATGCCTCCTTCGACGAGACATAGACGACCATGTTCGCGATCTCATCGACGGTGGCGAAGCGCTGGATCAGCGATGTCGAGCGGTGCTGCTTGACGAAGTTGGAGGCCGCCTCCTCGACCGATTGCCCGTTTTGTTTGGCGAGATCTTTGACGAAGGTCTCCACGCCCTCCGACATGGTCGGTCCGGGCAGCACCGAGTTGACTGTCACCGCCGTGCCCTTGGTGAGCTCCGCGAGACCACGCGAGATCGCGAGCTGCGCTGTCTTCGTCATCCCGTAGTGAATCATCTCCCCGGGAATGTTCAGTCCGGACTCCGATGAGATGAAAACGATGCGACCCCAGTTGCGCTTCAGCATGCCCTGCATGTAGGCGCGCGACAGACGGATGCCCGACATCACATTGACCTCGAAGAAGCGCGTCCAGTCTTCATCGGGAATATCGAAGAAACCCTTGGGCTCGAAGATGCCGGCATTGTTGATGAGGATATCGACCTCGGGAAGTG
This sequence comes from Tardiphaga sp. 42S5, assembly GCF_034044155.1. Lineage (NCBI taxonomy): Bacteria > Pseudomonadati > Pseudomonadota > Alphaproteobacteria > Hyphomicrobiales > Nitrobacteraceae > Tardiphaga > Tardiphaga sp. 42S5. The sequence goes on from NZ_CP139027.1 coordinate 4,693,785, forward strand.
CCGACGCAAGCGCGTTGCAGCCCTCCGCTGTCGACACGTCGGCAGCGACGCCTGTCACCCTGGCCCCGGGCACGGCCTTGGTGATCGCGGCGATTGCCGCGTCCACCTTGCCCTGACTGCGGCCATTCACAACAACCTGAGCGCCAGTGGCGGCCAGGCCCTTGGCAATGGCGTGACCAATGCCCGAGGTTGAGCCCGTCACGAGTGCTGTCTTGCCCGTCAGATCGATCTTCATATGCGTACTCCCGTTTGAATGACGGAGCTGATATCGGAACGCGGATTGAAAGATGCAACTGCATCCAAAAGACGAAAGCACAACAAAAAAGCGGCGCACAAGGCGCCGCTTTTCCGAAAATCTGATGTGACGTGGCTTACGCCGCTTCGGACGTGCCCTGCACCGGACCCGAATCCTTGCCCTTGGCGTCTTCGTCGCGATCGACGAATTCGATCAGAGCCATCGGGGCGTTGTCGCCGTAGCGGAAGCCGGCCTTGATGATGCGGGTGTAGCCACCCTGACGATCAGCGTAGCGTTTGGCCAGCACGTCGAACAGCTTGCGAACCTGATCCTGATCCTTCATCTCACTGATAGCCTGGCGGCGCATGTGGAGGCCGCCCTTCTTGCCGAGGGTGACGAGCTTCTCCACGATCGGGCGGAGCTCCTTGGCCTTCGGAAGCGTGGTGATGATCTGCTCGTGCTTGATCAGCGACGCGCACATGTTGGCGAACATCGCCTTGCGATGTTCTGCAGTGCGGTTGAGCTTGCGATGAACCTTGCCGTGACGCATTGGAATATTCCTTATATTTCAGTTTGCCGCGACGGTTCGTCGGACATCATGTTGCAGGTGGGCTGCCTGCGTTCGCCCATAACGCCATGGCCGGGTTAGACCCCGGCCACGCCGCTCGTGATGCTCAGTAGTGATCTTCGAAGCGCTTGGCCAACTCGTCGATATTTTCCGGCGGCCAACCGGGCACTTCCATACCGAGGTGCAGACCCATCTGGGCGAGCACTTCCTTGATTTCGTTCAGCGACTTGCGGCCGAAGTTCGGAGTGCGGAGCATTTCTGCTTCCGACTTCTGAACGAGGTCGCCGATGTAAACGATGTTGTCGTTCTTCAGGCAGTTTGCCGAACGCACCGAGAGCTCGAGTTCGTCGACCTTCTTGAGGAAAGCCGGGTTGAAAGCGAGATCCGGAATGACTTCCTGAGCAACTTCCTTGCGGGGCTCTTCGAAGTTCACGAATACGTTGAGCTGGTCCTGCAGGATGCGCGCGGCATAAGCGACCGCGTCATCCGGCGTCAGCGCGCCGTTGGTCTCGATGGTCATCGTCAGCTTGTCGTAATCGAGGATCTGGCCCTCACGGGTGTTCTCGACCTTGTACGACACCTTGCGAACCGGCGAGTACAGGCTGTCGATCGGGATCAGGCCGATCGGCGCGTCTTCCGGACGGTTATGCTCGGCAGCGACGTAGCCCTTGCCGCCGGCAACGGTGAATTCCATGCGGATTTCGGCGCCCTCGTCGAGGGTGCAGATCTGCAGGTCGGGATTGAGAACGGTCACATCGCCGACAGTCTGAATGTCGCCGGCGGTTACGACGCCCGGGCCCTGCTTCTTCACGACCATGCGCTTCGGGCCTTCGCCCAGCATCTTGATCGAGATGTCCTTCACGTTCAGCACGATGTCGGTGACGTCTTCACGCACGCCGGCAATCGAGGAGAATTCATGCAGCACGCCGTCGATGTGCACCGACTGCACGGCAGCGCCCTGCAGCGAGGACAGCAGGATGCGGCGGAGTGCGTTACCGAGGGTCTGACCGAAACCGCGCTCGAGCGGTTCGGCAACCAGGGTCGCAAAACGGGTAGGATCGCTGCCGGGAGTTACCTGCAGCTTGTTCGGTCGGATAAGTTCTTGCCAATTTTTCTGGATCGTCACTGTGTCACCCATGCCATCAAACTCACTGGCGTTGGAGATCGCGGATCAGTCCGCGTAAGTCGCATCGCAAAAGCGATCGCGGGCAGCCGAGCCACCCGCGATCAAAAAGTATCAAACGCGCCGACGCTTGCGCGGGCGGCAACCGTTGTGCGGGATCGAGGTTACGTCGCGGATCGAGGTGACCGTGAAGCCCGCGGCCTGCAGCGCGCGGAGAGCCGATTCACGACCCGAACCCGGACCGCCGACTTCGACTTCCAGCGTGCGCATGCCGTGTTCCTGCGCCTTCTTCGACACGTCTTCAGCAGCAACCTGCGCTGCATACGGGGTCGACTTGCGCGACCCCTTGAAGCCCATCGTGCCAGCCGACGACCAGGCAATCGTGTTGCCCTGCGCGTCGGTGATGGTGATGGTCGTGTTGTTGAACGACGAATTCACGTGCGCGATGCCCGATGCAATGTTCTTGCGCTCGCGGCGACGAATACGTCCGGCTTCCTTTGCCATCTCTAACCTTTCTGAGGATCTCAACGCCGCCGTAATGCCAGCGGCTACACCAAAAAATAATTGCAGAGCGGATGATTATCCGCTTCCGCAAACTCGTATTCGAAAGCTTACTTCTTCTTGCCGGCGATCGACTTGGCCGGACCCTTGCGAGTGCGCGCATTGGTATGCGTACGCTGACCACGAACCGGCAGACCGCGACGATGACGCAGACCGCGATAGCAGCCGAGGTCCATCAGACGCTTGATGTTCATGCCCGTCTCGCGACGAAGATCGCCCTCGACCAGATAGTCACGGTCGATGACTTCGCGAATCTGCAGAACTTCCGCGTCGCTGAGCTGATTGACGCGGCGTTCCGGAGTGATCTTCACCTTCTCGATGATATCGGCGGCGTTCTTCTGGCCGATGCCATGAATGTACTGCAGCGCGATCAGCACGCGCTTGTTGGTCGGGATGTTTACACCGGCGATACGGGCCACAACTTCTCTCCTGTCACCAGTCCATCACGAACCGGCATTATCATCATTTGTCGGGCGGGTATTCACAAACGCGAACACGACGCCCGTCCCCTGGATTTCAGTGGGGCCCGGCATCGTTGGAATCTTCCGACTGGATGAGGGCCTTATTAAAGTATTCGACTTCGTTTCGTCAACCTGCTCTAGCGTTTGACGCGCTTTTTGCCGGCTTTCTTGGCCACTTTACCGGCCTTCTTGGCAGGCTTTTTGGCGGACTTGCTGGTTTTGGCCTTTGAAGACGATTTTACAGCCTTTTTGACCGCTTTTACCGCCTTTTTGACCGTTTTCTTGACAGTCTTTTTCACGGCCTTCTTGGCCGTCTTTGCCTTCTTGGCGGCCTTTACCGGCGCCTTCTTGGCCTTCTTGACGGCCTTCGCGGCTTTTTTGGCCGATTTGGCTGCCTTCTTGACCGGAGCAGATCCACGCTTGGCGGCAGCGGCCTTCTTGGCGGGCTTGCGGGCCGGCTTCTTCGCCGACTCATCGGCGGCGAGAATCGCTGCCAGCACGCGGTTGATCTCAGCCGTCACCTCTTCGATGGTCATCATGCCATCGATGGTCACCAGCTTCCGCTTCTCCGAATAATAATGCACCAGCGGCTCGGTCGAGGTGCGGTAGCTCGCCAGACGCTTCGACAGCACTTCCGGCGTATCGTCGATGCGCACGGTCTCGCCGCGCTCCATCATCTGCGCGACACGGGCTTCGACACGCTGCAACAGCGCGCTCTCATTGACGCGGAGCTCAACGGCAGCATCGAGATGAAGCCCCTTGGACTTCAGCAGTGCATCCAGCGCTTCGGCCTGCGGCACGGTACGCGGGAAGCCGTCGAGGATGAAGCCGTTGGCGGCATCCGGCAGCTCGATGCGATCCGAGATGATCCCGATCACAATATCATCGGGCACCAGGCCGCCAGCGGCCATGATGTCCTTGGCCTTGAGGCCAACTTCGGTCTCGGCGGCCACGGCAGCACGCAGCATGTCACCGGTGGACAGCTGAACGATGTTGTGACGCTCGACAAGACGATGTGCCTGAGTTCCCTTGCCCGCCCCCGGCGGCCCGAGAAGAATCAACCTCATTTGCGCCGGCCCCTCAGCTTCGACTTGCGGATCAAACCTTCATACTGGTGCGCCAGCAGATAGCCCTGCACCTGCGCCACAGTGTCCATGGTGACACTGACCACGATCAGCAGCGACGTGCCGCCGAAGTAGAAAGGCACCGAGGCGTAGGAAATCAGGATCTCGGGGATCAAGCAGACCACGGCGAGATAGGCAGCGCCGAGTACAGTGATGCGCGAGAGCACATAGTCGATGTATTCCGCGGTCCGCTCACCCGGGCGAATGCCTGGGATGAAGCCACCATGCTTCTTCAGATTGTCGGCAGTCTCGGTCGGGTTGAACACGATCGCCGTATAGAAGAACGCGAAGAACACGATCAGCGACACATACATGATCAGGAACAGCGGACGACCATGGCTTAGCTGCGTGGTCAGCCACTGGAACCATTCGGGCCCCTTCCCTGCGTTGAAGCTCGCGATGGTCGCTGGCAGCAACAGCAGCGATGACGCGAAGATCGGCGGGATCACACCCGAAGTGTTGAGCTTCAGCGGCAGATGCGAGGACTGGCCCTCGAACATCTTGTTGCCGACCTGGCGCTTCGGATACTGGATCAGCAAGCGGCGCTGGGCGCGCTCCATGAACACGATGAAGGCGATCACGACCACGGCCATCACGATGACGACCAGGATCAGACCGGTCGACAGAGCGCCCTGACGACCCAGTTCGAGCATATTGGCGATCGCCGACGGAAGCTCGGCCACGATGCCGGCCAGAATGATCAGCGAGATGCCGTTACCAATGCCGCGCGAGGTGATCTGCTCACCCAGCCACATCAGGAACATCGTGCCGCCGGTCAGCGTGACCGAGGTCGAGATCAGGAAGAACATGCCAGGTTCGCTGACGACATTGCCTGCGCCCTGCAGGCCCGCCGCAATGGCATAGGACTGGAATGCAGCGAGGATGACAGTCAGGTAACGGGTGTACTGGTTCAGCGTCTTGCGGCCCGCCTCGCCCTCTTTCTTGAGAGCTTCGAGCTGGGGCGACACGGTGGTCAGCAGCTGAATGATAATCGATGCCGAAATATACGGCATGATGTTCAGCGCAAAAATCGCCATGCGGTTGATGCCGCCGCCCGCGAACATGTTGAACATGCCGAGGATGCCGCCGGCCTGCTGCTTGAACACCTGTTCCCACGCGGCCGGATCGATGCCGGGCAGCGGAATATAGGTGCCGAGCCGATAAACAAGCAGCGCACCCAGTGTGAACCAGATGCGCTTCTTCAGTTCATCGGCCTTGCCGAGGGCCGAAAAGTTGAGGTTTGCTGCTAATTGCTCTGCTGCAGAGACCATGTTTGGCTTTCTCCCGCGCCCCTTTCGCCATCATGCCCCGAAAGAGCGGGGCATGCAGCGGAGGCCGGACATTATTTGGTGCTCGGCATTGATAAAATCTACTGCCACATCACGCAAGGCCGCCCACAGACGCAGGCGATGCCGCAGATGTTACGCAGCTTCGCCGTCGGCCTTCTTCGGCGCGATGATCTTCACCGAACCGCCAGCCTTCTCGATGGCTTCGATCGCCGTCTTGGTGGCGCCGTGCACTTCGATGTTGATCTTGGCCTTGATCTCGCCACGGCCGAGAACACGCACACCAGCCTTCGAGCGGCGCAGAACGCCAGCCTTCACCAGCGATTCAGCGTTGATCACGGCCTTGATGTCGATGGTCTTCGCATCGATCGCGTCCTGGAGGCGGTCCAGGTTGATCTCGGCGTAATCGAGACGGAAGATGTTGTTGAAGCCGCGCTTCGGCAGACGACGATGCAACGGCATCTGGCCGCCTTCGAAGCCCTTGATACGGACGCCCGAACGTGCGGTCTGGCCCTTACCGCCGCGGCCCGCGGTCTTGCCCTTGCCGGAGCCGATGCCACGGCCGACGCGCATACGCTTCTTACGGGAGCCGGCGTTATCGGCGATATCGCTGAGCTTCATCGTTTCTTTTCCCTGTTTCGCCCTGTCTTCCCGAGGCTTACCGGCAGATCCGGACCTCGAAGGTCAACAGTGTCATCCCTGCGGCAACCTGGCGGCCGCAGTGAGACGACGTGAACTTACTTATCCTCGACCACGCGGACGAGGTGCTGCACTTTGGTGATCATGCCGCGAACTTCAGGAGTGTCCTGCAATTCGCTGACGCGACCGATCTTGTTGAGCTTGAGGCCGATCAGCGTAGAACGCTGCGAGTGGTGCCGGCGAATTGCGCTGGCGACCTGCTCGACCTTGATCATCTTTGCGGCCTTGGCCATCGTGATAACTCCAAAAAGTCTTTTTAGAGGGCATGATCCTTATCAGAAAAGCGGAGATCCACTTTTCCGAATCATGCCTGTTATTCGGCAACCAGCTCGGCGTCACCGCCAACGCGGCGCGACTGCAGGGTGGACACCTTGATGTTGCGGCGAGCAGCAACCGAACGCGGCGAATCCTGATGCTTCAGCGCGTCGAAAGTGGCGCGAACCATGTTGTAGGGATTCGACGAACCGATCGACTTGGCCACCACGTCCTGGATACCCAGCGTTTCGAACACAGCGCGCATCGGACCGCCGGCGATGATGCCGGTACCAGCCGGAGCGGCACGCAGATACACGCGACCCGCGCCATGACGGCCAGCGATGTCGTGATGCAGCGTGCGACCTTCGCGCAGAGCGACGCGCGTCAGGTTGCGCTTGGCCGACTCGGTTGCCTTGCGGATTGCTTCCGGAACTTCACGGGCCTTACCGTGACCGAACCCGACCCTGCCCTTCTGATCGCCGATGACGACCAGAGCTGCAAAGCCGAAGCGCTTACCGCCCTTGACGACCTTCGCCACACGATTGATGTGGACGAGCTTGTCGACGAACTCACTATCACGCTCTTCCCGGGGGCCCCGGTCGCGTCCGCCGCGTTCGCGTTCACCTGCCATGGTGTTTTCCAATCCTTGCGAAGCTTTCGCTTCTAACCCTGTGTCCGTTCAAATCTGCAACTTGCAAATCAACGAAAGTGAAATCGCTTAGAAGCTGAGCCCGCCTTCGCGAGCTGCATCTGCCAGCGCCTTGACGCGGCCGTGGTACAGATACTGACCACGGTCGAACACCACTTCCTTGACGCCATTCTTGACCGCACGCTCTGCCAGCAGCTTGCCGACAGCCTGCGCCGCATCGACGTCCGCACCGGTCTTGCCGGTTTCGCGCATCGCCTTCTCCAGCGACGACGCGGAAGCGAGCGTCTCGCCCTTCAGGTCGTCGATGACCTGCGCGTAGATGTGCTTCGACGAGCGGAAGATCGACAGGCGCGGACGGCCATTGGCAGTCCGGCGGAGCGAGAGCCGCACGCGTTGCTTGCGCCGGGCATTCGTAATCTTGAGTTTCGACATGACCGGCTCCGTTACTTCTTCTTGCCTTCCTTGCGGAAGATAAACTCGTCGGAATAACGTACGCCCTTGCCCTTATAAGGCTCTGGCGGACGATAGCTGCGGATCTCCGCGGCTACCTGACCGACGCGCTGCGAGTCGTTGCCGGCGACGTTGATCTCGGTCGGCTTCGGCACCGTGATGGTGATGCCTTCCGGGATCGCGTAGACGACATCGTGGCTGTAACCGAGCGCCAGCTGCAGGTTCTTGCCCTGCAGGGCCGCACGATAACCGACGCCGGTGATCTCGAGCTTCTTCTCGAAACCCTTGGTAACGCCTTCGAGCAGATTCGCGATCTGCGCGCGAGCGGTACCGTACAGTGCACGGGCGCGATTGGTTTCGACGCGAGGAGCAACCTTGATTGCACCCTCTTCCATCTTCACCACCACGTCGTCGTGCACGACGAACTGAAGAGCGCCCTTGGGGCCCTTCATCTTGACGGTCTGGCCTTCGACGGACGCGGTAACTCCCGCGGTCACCGCCACTGGCTTCTTGCCAACTCGTGACATGACTGATCCTTCCTCAGAACACCGTGAAGAGAACTTCACCGCCCACATTCGCGTCGCGCGCGTCGTGGTCGGCCATAATTCCCTTGGGCGTCGACAAAACGGAGATACCGAGGCCGTTCTTCACGCGCGGCAGGTTCTTCACCGAGACGTAAACGCGACGTCCTGGCTTCGAAACACGCTCGATTTCGCGGATGACCGGTTCGCCATCGAAATACTTGAGTTCGATCTCGAGTTCCGAACGGCCCGACGAATGCTCGACGCTGGCGAAGCCACGGATGTAGCCTTCGTTCTTCAGCACTTCGAGCACGTTGGCGCGCATCTTGGAGCCCGGGGTCGAAACCTTGGACTTGGTACGCATCTGCGCATTGCGGATACGGGTGATGAGATCGCTGATTGGATCGTGGGTCGACATGTTCCGCCCCCCTTACCAGCTGGACTTCACGAGCCCGGGAACCAGGCCCTTCGAGCCCAGTTCACGCAGCGCGATACGGCTGAGCTTGTTGATACGATAGACCGAATGCGGACGACCGGTGATTTCGCAACGGTTCATGATCCGAACGGGCGATGAATTGCGCGGAAGCTCGGCGAGCTTCAGCGTTGCGGCGAACCGCTCTTCCATCGGCTTGGTCTTGTCGGCGATGATGGCCTTGAGACGCGCGCGCTTCGGCGCAGCGTTCGCGGACATCTTCTTCCGACGGTTGTTCTTCTCGATCGAACTCTTCTTTGCCATGCTTGGCTCCTGGGTTACCGCGTTTGAGAAGCTTTTCAGCTACTCACTGCCGGAACGGGAAATTGAAAGCGGTCAACAAAGCGCGGGCCTCGTCGTCGGTGCGCGCAGTGGTGCACACCGTGATGTCCATGCCCAGCGGCGTATCCCCGGCCTTGTCGAAATCGATTTCCGGGAAAATGATGTGCTCTTTGAGACCGAGCGAGTAGTTGCCACGGCCATCGAAGCTCTTGGCGTTCAGGCCACGGAAATCTCGCACGCGCGGCAGAGCGACGTTCACCAGACGATCGATGAACTCGTACATCTTCGTCTTGCGGAGAGTCACCTTGGCGCCGATCGGCTGGTTTTCACGCAGCTTGAAGGTCGCGATAGCAACGCGCGAATAGGTCACGATGGCCTTCTGACCGGCGATCAGCGACAGGTCGCTGGCAGCGGTTTCGGCCTTCTTGCGGTCGTTCACAGCTTCACCAACGCCCATGTTCAAGACGATCTTGTCGAGGCGCGGAACCTGCATGACGTTTTCGTAGCCGAACTGTTCAGTCAGCTTGGCACGAATGGACTTGTCGTATTCGACGCGCAGGCGCGGAATGTAGACGGTCTCAGACATCGATCTCTGCTCCCGAACGCTTGGCGATGCGCACCTTGGTGCCATCAGCCTGGATCTTGAAACCAACGCGAGTCGGCTTGCCGTCCTTGCCGACGATCGCGATGTTGGACAGTTGGATCGGCGCCTCTTTCGAGATGATGCCGCCTTCCTGTGCCTGGGTCTGCTTCTGGTGACGCTTGACCAGGTTGACGCCGCGAACCAGCGCCTTGCCCTCGGTCGGGCGCACTTCAAACACTTCGCCGGTACGGCCCTTGTCGCGACCGTTCAGCACGATGACCTTGTCACCCTTGCGAATTTTGGCAGCCATTACAGCACCTCCGGCGCAAGCGAGATGATCTTCATGTGGTTCTTGGCGCGCAGCTCACGCGGCACGGGCCCGAAGATACGGGTACCGATCGGCTCGGACTGATTGTTGATCAGCACGGCAGCGTTGCGATCGAAGCGGATGACAGAGCCATCCGGGCGGCGAATGTCCTTGCGGACGCGCACGACGACCGCCTTCATGACGTCGCCCTTCTTCACCTTCCCGCGTGGGATGGCTTCCTTGATCGATACGACAATTACGTCGCCAACGGATGCATAACGGCGCTTGGATCCACCAATCACCTTAATGCACATGACACGGCGTGCGCCTGAATTATCGGCCACGTCGAGGTTGGTCTGCATCTGAATCATTGATGCACCTCGTCCTCTGATTATGCGCTATTGCGCGTTTTTAGGCAGTCTTCTTCTGTTCGCCCCGGACAACCGTCCAGTGCTTCAGCTTCGACATCGGCTTGCTCTCTTCGATCCACACCATGTCGCCCGGCTTGAACTCGTTGTTCTCGTCGTGGGCATGGTAGTTTTTCGAACGGCGAATGGTCTTCTTGTAGATCGGGTGCGTAAAGCGACGGTCAACGCGAACAACAACCGTCTTGGCTTGCTTGTCGCTGACGACCACGCCCTGCAGAGTACGTTTCGGCATGTTCGGCCCCTTACTTCGACTTACCGTCGCGCTTCTGCGCGGCGATGGTCTTGATTCGTGCAATATCACGACGCGCCTCACGAAGGCGAGAGGTGTTTTCCAGCTGCCCGGTGGCGCGCTGGAAGCGCAGGTTGAAACGCTCCTTCTTCAGATTGAGGACGGCGTCGTCCATCTGATCGGGGCTCATTGCGCGGATATCGCTGGTTTTCATTTCGGCCATGGCTCTACTCCGCAATGCGCGTAACGAAACGCGTCTTGATCGGCAGCTTGGCGGCAGCGAGGGTCATCGCTTCCTTGGCAATCTGCGTGGTGACACCGTCGATCTCGAAGATCACTCGGCCTGGCTTGACGCGCGCAACCCACAGTTCCGGGGTACCCTTGCCGGAGCCCATTCGGACTTCAGCGGGCTTCTTCGAAACCGGAAGATCCGGGAACACCCGGATCCAGACGCGGCCGGCACGCTTCATGTGACGGGTCAGCGCGCGACGGGCAGCTTCGATCTGACGCGCGGTCAGACGTTCCGGCGCCATCGCCTTCAGGCCGAACTGACCGAAAGCCAGCGTGGCGCCCGAAGTCGCAACGCCGTGGATCCGGCCCTTATGCGCCTTCCGGAACTTGGTCTTCTTTGGTTGCATCATGGCTTACGCCCTCAAACCTTCTAATTAAACGCTCAAGCAGCGTCGCGACGCGGCCGGGAATTGTCACCCTCGGCCATGCGCTTGTCCTGAGCCATCGGATCGTGCTCGAGGATTTCGCCCTTGAAGATCCAGACCTTGACGCCGCAGGTGCCGAACGTCGTGAACGCGGTGGCTACGCCGTAATCGATATCCGCACGCAGCGTGTGCAGCGGCACGCGACCTTCGCGATACCATTCCATACGCGCGATTTCCGCACCGCCCAGACGACCCGAGCAGTTGATACGAATGCCTTCGGCGCCGAGACGCATGGCCGACTGCACTGCCCGCTTCATCGCACGGCGGAACGCAACGCGGCGCTCGAGCTGCTGTGCGATCGACTCGGCGACCAGGGTCGCATCGAGCTCCGGCTTGCGGATTTCGACGATGTTGATCACCACGTCCGACGAAGTGATGTCGGCAACCTTCTTGCGAAGCTTGTCGATGTCAGCGCCCTTCTTGCCGATGACAACACCCGGACGAGCCGACTGAATGGTCACGCGGCACTTCTTATGCGGGCGCTCAATGATGATCTTGGCGACGGCAGCCTGCTTGAGCTCCTTGTGCAGGATCTCGCGGATCTTGACGTCTTCGTGCAACAACTTGCCGTATTCGTTCTTGCCGGCATACCAACGTGAATCCCACGTACGGTTGATGCCAAGACGCAGACCGATTGGATTGATCTTCTGACCCATCTTATTCTCCTGCGCCTGCTTACGCTGCTGCTTCTGCTTCGACCTGACGAACGACAATCGTCAGCTGCGCAAACGGTTTAAAGATACGGCCCGAACGGCCACGGCCGCGCGGACTGAAACGCTTCATCACGATGCCCTTGCCGACATGCGCCTCGGAGACGATCAGTGCGTCAACGTCGAGGTCATGGTTGTTCTCGGCGTTAGCGATCGCCGATTCCAGGCACTTCTTCACGTCGACCGCGATCCGCTTGCGCGAGAACTGCAGGTCGGCGAGTGCAGCCGAAGCCTTGCGGCCGCGGATCATCTGCGCAACCAGGTTCAGCTTCTGCGGGCTCACGCGCAACATGCGGGCGATCGCCTTGGCCTCGTTATCCGGGAGGCTCCGTTCGCGCTTTGGCTTGCTCATGACTTAGTCCTCAGCCCTTCTTGGCTTTCTTGTCGCCGGCGTGGCCATGGAAGGTACGGGTCGGCGAGAACTCGCCGAACTTGTGACCAACCATTTCCTCGTTCACAGCGACAGGTACATGCTTCTGGCCGTTGTAAACGCCGAAGGTGAGACCCACGAACTGCGGCAAGATCGTCGAGCGACGGCTCCAGATCTTGATCACATCATGACGACCAGACGAACGAGCGGCATCTGCCTTCTTGAGCAGCGAACCCTCGACGAACGGGCCTTTCCAGACTGAACGAACCATGTCCGGCGATCCTTACTTCTTCCGCTTGTGGCGGCTGATGAGAATGAACTTGTTGGTCGACTTGTTCGACCGGGTCTTCTTGCCCTTGGTCGGCTTGCCCCAGGGCGTAACCGGGTGACGACCACCCGAGGTACGACCTTCACCACCACCGTGCGGATGGTCGATCGGGTTCATGACGACGCCGCGGTTATGCGGACGCCAGCCGAGCCAGCGGGTACGACCGGCCTTGCCGATCGAGATGTTCATGTGATCCGGGTTCGACACAGCGCCGATGGTGGCGGTGCAACGACCGTGAACCAGGCGCTGTTCGCCCGAATTCAGACGGATGATCACGTAATCATGGTCACGACCGACGAGCTGGGCATAGGTGCCAGCGGAACGAGCGATCTGGCCGCCCTTCCCGATCTTCATCTCGACGTTGTGGATGATCGTGCCGATCGGCATGTTGCCGAGCGGCATGACATTGCCCGGCTTCACGTCGACATAGCTGCCGGCGATGACGGTATCGCCAACGGCCAGACGCTGCGGCGCCAGGATATAAGCCTGCTCGCCATCGGTATACTTGATCAGCGCGATGAACGCGGTGCGGTTCGGATCGTATTCCAGGCGCTCGACCACGGCCGGAACGTCGACCTTGGAACGCTTGAAGTCGACGATACGATAGGACTTCTTGTGGCCACCGCCACGGAAGCGCACCGTGATGCGACCGGTGTTGTTACGACCGCCAGCCGAGTGCTTGCCTTCGGTCAGAGCCTTGACAGGCTTGCCCTTGTACAGCGCGGAACGATCCACCATGACCAGCTGACGCTGGCCGGGTGTCGTTGGGTTGAATGTCTTAAGTGCCATCGTTGATCGCCCTTACAGTCCGGTCGTAACGTCGATGCGGTGGCCCTCTTCGAGGGTCACGATCGCACGCTTGACGTTCGACTGTGAACCGAGGTTGCCACGGAAGATCTTTGTCTTGCCCTTGCGAACCAGCGTGTTCACGCTCTTTACCTTGACGTCGAACAGCTTTTCGACGGCTTCCTTGATCTGCGGCTTGGTGGCCTTGCCGTCGACCTTGAAAACAACCTTGTTGAATTCAGAAGCGACAGTGGCCTTTTCCGTCACCACAGGGGCGACGATCACGTCGTAATGGCGCGGGTCGATATTCTTCATTTGAAGCGCGCCTCCAACGCATCAAGCGCCGCCTTGGTCAGAACCAGCTTCTGACGACGCAGAATGTCATAGACGTTGATGCCCTGGATCGGCAGCACGTCGATGTTCGGAATGTTACGGGCCGCCTGAGCGAAACCGACATGAACCTCGGCGCCATCGATGATCAGCGCGTTGGTCAGGCCGAGACCCGTGAAGTGACCGAGCAGAGCCTTGGTCTTGGCGGCTTCCAGGTTGGCGTTCTCGATCACGATCAGGCCGCCGTCCTTGGCCTTCGCCGACAGAGCATGCTTCAGCGCGAGTGCACGGACCTTCTTCGGCAGATCGAACGCATGGGAGCGAACGACCGGACCGAAGGCACGACCGCCGCCGCGGAACTGCGGAACGCGAGCCGAACCGTGACGAGCACCGCCGGTGCCCTTCTGCTTGTACATCTTCTTGCCGGTGCGCCAGATTTCGGCGCGGCCCTTGGCCTTGTGGTTGCCCGACTGGCGCTTTGCGAGCTGCCAGTTGACGCAACGCTGGATGATGTCGGCGCGCGGATCGAGACCGAAGATGGCATCCGACAGCTCGATCGAGCCGGCGTCCTTGCCCTCAAGCGTGGTGACGTTCAGTTTCATCTCACGCTCCTTCCTGCTCAGCCGCAGGTGCTTCAACGGTCGCACCCTCTCCTGCCAGCTTGAACTTGCCGGGCTTCGGCGCGTCCTTCGGCAGAGCCTTCTTCACCGCATCGCGAACCGAAATCCAGCCGCCCTTGGAGCCGGGAACGGCGCCTTCGACGAGGATCAGACCGCGCTCGACATCAAGCTGCACGACGCGCAGGTTGAGCGTGGTGATACGATCGACACCCATGTGACCGGGCATCTTCTTGTTCTTGAAGGTCTTGCCGGGATCCTGACGACCACCGGTCGAACCGATCGAACGATGCGAAACCGACACACCGTGCGTGGCGCGAAGACCGCCGAAATTCCAGCGCTTCATACCACCGGCGAAGCCCTTACCGACCGAGGTGCCGGTGACGTCGACGAACTGGCCAACCACGAAGTGGTCTGCCTGAATCTCGGCGCCGACCGGGATCAGCGCGTCTTCCGACACGCGGAATTCCGCGACCTTCCGCTTGGGTTCAACCTTGGCGACCGCGAACTGGCCGCGTTCAGCCTTGGGCAAATACACGGTCTTGCGCGAGCCCGATCCGAGCTGCAGCGCGACGTAACCGTTCTTCTCGCTGGTGAGGTGGCCAACCACCTGGCAGTTACCCAGCTTGAGCACGGTCACAGGGATATGTTCACCGGCGTCTGTGAAGACCCGGGTCATCCCGACCTTTTGTGCGATCACTCCGGAGCGCATCGGCGTGCTTCCTGTTCTTTCTGTCCGTTTGACCGGACGGGACCTAAATACTTAGAGCTTGATCTCGACGTCGACACCGGCGGCCAGGTCGAGCTTCATCAAAGCATCGACTGTCTGCGGGGTCGGATCGACGATATCGAGAAGACGCTTATGGGTGCGCATCTCGAACTGCTCGCGGCTCTTCTTGTCGACGTGCGGCGAACGGTTGACCGTGAACTTCTCGATGCGCGTCGGCAGCGGGATGGGTCCACGGACCTGTGCACCCGTGCGCTTCGCGGTGCTTACGATCTCACGGGTCGATGCATCGAGGATACGATGATCGAACGCCTTGAGACGAATGCGGATATTCTGGCCGTTCATTGCCGTGTCTTTCTTTGAAAGCGAATGGTTGTTGCGAGTAGCGAGTAGCGAGACCCGCTACTCACGACTTCCTGTTCGCGTCCTTACTCGATGATGCTAGCGACGACGCCTGCACCAACGGTGCGGCCGCCTTCACGGATGGCGAAGCGCAGCTTCTCTTCCATCGCGATCGGCACGATCAGGTGCACTTCCATGGCGATGTTGTCGCCCGGCATCACCATTTCGGTGCCTTCCGGCAGATGCACAACACCGGTCACGTCGGTGGTGCGGAAGTAGAACTGCGGACGGTAGTTGGTGAAGAACGGCGTGTGACGGCCACCCTCTTCCTTGGTCAGGATGTAGGCCTCGGCCTTGAACTTGGTGTGCGGCTTCACCGAACCCGGCTTGCACAGCACCTGGCCGCGCTCGACGTCTTCACGCTTGGTGCCGCGCAGCAGCGCGCCGATGTTGTCGCCGGCCTGGCCCTGATCGAGCAGCTTGCGGAACATTTCAACGCCGGTGCAGATCGTCTTCTGCGTGGCGCGGATGCCGACGATTTCGATTTCCTCGCCGACCTTGACGATGCCGCGCTCGACGCGGCCGGTCACGACCGTACCGCGGCCCGAGATCGAGAACACGTCTTCCACCGGCATCAGGAACGGCTGGTCAACCGGACGCTCCGGCTGCGGGATGTAGCTGTCGACGTTCTTCATCAGTTCGAGGATCGCGTCGTGACCGAGCTTCTGGTCCGAGTTTTCGAGAGCGGCCAGCGCCGAACCCTTGATGATCGGAATGTCGTCGCCCGGGAAGTCGTACTTCGAGAGCAATTCGCGGACTTCCATTTCCACGAGCTCGAGCAGCTCCGGATCGTCGACCATGTCGCACTTGTTCAGGAACACGACCAGCGCGGGAACGCCGACCTGGCGGGCGAGCAGGATGTGCTCGCGGGTCTGCGGCATCGGGCCGTCGGCGGCCGACACGACCAGGATGCCACCGTCCATCTGCGCGGCGCCGGTGATCATGTTCTTCACATAGTCGGCGTGGCCGGGGCAGTCGACGTGGGCGTAGTGGCGGTTGGCGGTCTCGTATTCGACGTGAGCGGTCGAAATGGTGATGCCGCGGGCCTTTTCCTCGGGCGCCTTGTCGATCTGGTCGTAAGCGGTGAACGTGGCACCGCCCGTCTCTGCCAGCACCTTCGTGATCGCCGCCGTCAGCGACGTCTTGCCGTGGTCAACGTGACCGATCGTACCAATATTGCAGTGCGGCTTGTTACGTTCAAATTTTGCTTTGGCCATGACTCTCTCCGTTTAGTCGTCAACTGTCGCTAACGACAATCAGGCAAACTTCTTCTGGACTTCTGCCGACACATTGGCCGGCGCTTCCGCGTAGTGATCGAATGACATCGAGAACGTTGCACGACCCTGGCTCATCGAGCGCAGCGTGTTCACGTAACCGAACATGTTCATGAGCGGCACCATCGCGTTGATGACGTTGGCGTTGCCGCGCATGTCCTGACCCTGGATCTGACCGCGCCGCGAGTTCAAGTCGCCGATGACCGAACCGGTGTAGTCTTCCGGGGTCACGCATTCGACCTTCATGATCGGCTCGAGCAGAACGGACTTGCCCTTCTGCAGCGCGTCGCGGAGTGCCGCGCGCGAAGCAATTTCGAAGGCCAGTGCCGACGAGTCGACGTCGTGATAGGCGCCGTCAACCAGCTGGACATGAACGTCGACCACGGGGAAGCCCGCGACCACGCCCGAGGTCATGACGCTGTTGAGACCCTTTTCGACGCCGGGGATGTATTCCTTCGGAACCGAACCACCGACAACCTTGGATTCAAACACGAAGCCCGAACCCGGCTCGCCCGGCTCGACCACGAACTTGACGCGGGCGAACTGGCCGGTACCACCGGTCTGCTTCTTGTGGGTATAGTCGACTTCAGCGCGCTTCGTGATCTTCTCACGGAACGCCACCTGCGGTGCGCCGATATTCGCGTCGACCTTGTAGGTACGGCGCAGAATGTCGACCTTGATGTCGAGATGGAGTTCGCCCATGCCCTTCAGAATGGTCTGGCCGGACTCGTGGTCGGTCGACACGCGGAACGACGGATCTTCCGCGGCGAGCTTCGCCAGAGCGACCCCCAGCTTTTCCTGGTCGGCCTTGGACTTCGGCTCGATCGCGATTTCGATCACCGGTTCCGGGAATTCCATGCGCTCGAGAATGACCTGCTTGTCCGGATCGCAAAGCGTGTCACCGGTGCGGGCTTCCTTGAGGCCAGCCAGAGCGACGATGTCGCCGGCAAAGGCTTCCTTGATGTCTTCGCGGTTGTTCGCATGCATCAGCAGCATGCGGCCGATACGTTCTTTCTTCTCACGGGTCGAGTTCACGACACCGGTGCCGCTCTGCAGAACACCCGAATAGATGCGGCAGAAGGTGATGGTGCCGACGAACGGATCGTCCATAATCTTGAATGCGAGCAGAGCCAGCGGCTCCTTGTCGTCCGCCTTGCGGAGGATCTCGTTGCCGTCTTCGTCCGTGCCCTTGATGGCAGGAACGTCAACCGGCGACGGCAGATAATCGACAACCGCGTCGAGCAAAGGCTGCACGCCCTTGTTCTTGAAGGCCGAGCCGCAGAGAACCGGGTAGAACGCGCCAGTCAGCACGGCCTTGCGGATCAGACGCTTGAGGGTTGCCTCGTCCGGCTCGGTGCCATCGAGGTAAGCAGTCATCGCCTCATCGTCGAGTTCGACGGCGGCTTCGAGCAGCTTCTCGCGATATTCCTTGGCCTTCTCGACCAGGTCAGCCGGAATGTCGACGGTTTCGTACTTCGCGCCGAGGGCCTCGTTGTTCCAGATATAGGCCTTCATGATCACGAGATCGACCATGCCGACGAAGTCGTTCTCCGCGCCGATCGGCAGCTGGATAGCAACGGGCTTCGCACCGAGACGATCGATGATGTCCTGCAGGCACTTGTAGAAGTCAGCGCCGGTCTTATCCATCTTGTTCGCGAAAACGATCCGCGGAACCTTGTACTTGTCGCCCTGACGCCAGACGGTTTCGGTCTGCGGCTCGACGCCCTGGTTGGAGTCGAGAACGCACACGGCGCCGTCGAGCACGCGCAGCGAACGCTCGACTTCAATCGTGAAGTCGACGTGGCCGGGGGTGTCGATGATGTTCAGGCGATGGCCGTTCCAGAATGCAGTGGTAGCGGCGGACGTGATGGTGATGCCACGCTCCTGCTCCTGCTCCATCCAATCCATCGTCGCGGCACCTTCGTGCACTTCGCCGATTTTGTGGCTCTTGCCGGTGTAATAGAGGATGCGCTCGGTCGTTGTCGTCTTACCGGCATCGATATGCGCCATGATACCGAAGTTACGGTAGTCCTCAATGGCATGTACGCGAGGCATGGGATGTTCCTTAAATTCCGGAGTTTCGCCGTTACCAGCGATAATGCGAGAATGCGCGATTGGCTTCCGCCATCTTGTGCACGTCTTCTCGCTTCTTCACGGCGTTACCACGGTTGTTCGACGCATCGAGCAGCTCAGCCGAGAGACGCTCGGTCATGGTCTTCTCGTTGCGAGCGCGTGCAGCGGTGATCAGCCAGCGAATACCCAGCGCCTGGCGCCGAATGCTGCGGACTTCAACCGGCACCTGGTAGGTAGCGCCGCCGACGCGACGCGAACGAACTTCGATCGTCGGCATCACATTTTCCAGAGCCTGCTCGAACACGCCGAGCGGACCCTGCTTGGTCTTCGCTTCGATCATTTCGAAAGCACCGTAAACGATGGTTTCGGCGGCAGACTTCTTGCCGTCATACATGATCGAATTCATGAACTTGGTGACGATGACGTTCCCGAACTTCGGATCCGGGTTAACTTCACGCTTTTCAGCAGAATGGCGACGAGACATCGATCAGACCCCGGCTTACTTCGGACGCTTCGCGCCGTACTTCGAACGACGCTGCTTACGGTTCTTGACGCCCTGGGTATCCAGCACGCCGCGGAGAATGTGGTAACGCACGCCGGGCAAATCCTTGACGCGACCGCCGCGGATCATGACCACGGAGTGCTCCTGAAGGTTATGACCTTCACCCGGAATGTAACCGATGACTTCGAAGCCATTGGTCAGACGCACCTTGGCAACCTTACGAAGCGCCGAGTTCGGCTTCTTCGGAGTCGTCGTGTAGACGCGCGTGCAAACGCCGCGCTTCTGCGGCGACTGCTGCAGCGCAGGAACCTTCTTGCGCGACTTCTGAATTGCGCGCGGAGTAGCGATCAGCTGGTTGATCGTCGGCATGTCAGCCTTCACCCTTTAGTTCGCTCGAAGCCGTAACGGCTTCCTCAAAATCACATCGGAGCAACCTGCCCCACGGTTCGCATCACGTGAAAAGCTTCACGCAAAACGAAATCACGCCAACCATTCATTGCTGAACGGAAAGCGCTTAACGCCACAGAGGACCGCGATCATGACCGCCAGACTTGCGTCTTTAGATCTGCACCGAGGTCATGCATTCGAATTTAATCTCAAGAGAGAAGTCTCTCAGGAGACAAACGTCGTTTTGGCATTGCCTTGATATAGCGACAGCGTTTGAGCTTCTTGGTCGAGGTTGGTGCCCGATTAGCTCCGAAAAGCCGACTGGGTGATCCGTTCCGACACTGGCGAAGCTCACCGCCTGTCGTTGAATGGCCGGGTTGTATCCGCAGGGGATACCCAAGTCAACAACAAAGCGCGATGAAAGAAACGCTTCTCGCACTGCATCTTCTAGCATGTGGATCATGACAGAACATACGCGATTTCGACGCCCGACATGTCATCCACGAAAGAATCCGCGACTCGGATTCGTTGCAGTTTGATGAAAGAGAATCGCCTGGGTTGCGGATTTTTTGCGCCCTGCCCCGCCGACGCGCATCCGATGCGAGTCGTATCGCGTCCCGAATCGGCACACCGGGCCAGCATCGATCAGCAGCAAATATTACCAGGGGTCCGAATGGAGAGGGACACAGCCCACCCCACCCGACACTCACGACCTGCCAATCAAGTCGACGCAGGGAGCCGCGCTATAACCTTGATCTCGAAATCGAAGCCCGCCAGCCAGTTGACCCCGACCGCGGTCCAGTTCGGGTACGGCGGCTCGCCAATCACGGCCAATCGGACGGCGTTGACCGCCGCGAACTGCGTGGCCGGGTCGGTGTGGAAGGTGGTCACGTCGACCACGTCGTCGAATGTGCAACCTGCCGCCTTCAGCACGGCCGCGAGGTTATCGCATGCCAGCTGGACCTGCTGTTCGAAAACCGGTTCCGGCGACCCGTCTTCTCGGCTGCCGACCTGGCCGGAGACAAACAGGAGGTCGCCCGAGCGTATCGCCGCCGAATACCGGTTGATCTCGTAAAGCGCCTGCCGGCCGGCCGGGAAAATCGCGTCGCGTTTGGTCATGGTGTCAGTCCTGTTCAGAGATTATATACGCCCCGTATGTCAGCATAATCCGACATACGCCTCGTATGTCAATACGCATACAGCGCGTATGTTGCTTTCCGGAGATGACAGTGGTCGCGAGACGGCGTGCAGAAATGGTGGAGGAAACCCGGGCCAAGCTCATCCGGGCGGCCCGGACGGCTTTCGCCGCCAAAGGCTATGCGGCCGCGTCGATGGACGATCTGACCGCCGAAGCCGGCCTGACGCGCGGCGCGCTCTATCACAACTTCGGCGACAAGAAGGGTTTGCTGCAGGCCGTCATCGATCAGATCGACGCGGAAATGTTGGCGCGCATGCGCGCTGCCCGCGGTCAGGCGGACACCGCATGGGACGGGTTTCTCAACGAAGGCGTCGCCTATATCGAAATGTCCCTCGAGCCGGAGATCCAGCGCATCATGCTGCTGGACGGCCCCGCCGTACTCGGCGATCCCTCGCAATGGCCGAACCAGACGGCGTGTCTGCGCACGACAACACAGACGATTCAACGGTTGATCGACGATGGAACGGTCAAGCCTGTCGATGCCGAAGCGGCGGCCCGTCTGATCAATGGCGCGGCGCTCAATGCCGCCCTCTGGATCGCTGCCGCCGACGATCCCCACGCGGTCCTTACGAAAGCTGTCGAGGCGTTCCGCCAGCTCGCTGCGGGCTTGCTGCGAACGGCGGGATGACCGCCTCACACATCTTCAGATGCGCTCACTCGTCGTCGTCGTCGTCGTCATCCTCGTCATCATCATCGTCGCTGGCAGATGACCTGTGCTGCTGGTCGTCCCAGAGCTGGCGATAGGTACCGTTCAGCGCCAGCAGCTCCTTGTGCGAGCCGCGCTCGATCGCCTTGCCGCCATTGATGACGATGATTTCGTCCATATCCACCACGGCGGCCAGCCGGTGCGTCGACGAAATCAGGGTGCGGCCCTTGGCGAGTTTGAACAGCGTCTTGTTGAGCGCCGCCTCGGTTGTCTGGTCGAGGGCGGATGTCGCCTCATCCAGCAGGAGCACCGACGGATTGCGGACGACGGCCCGCGCGATCGCAATGCGCTGGCGTTGGCCGCCCGATAGCGTATCGCCGCGTTCACCGACCTGCGTATCGTATTTGTCCGGCAGGCTCATGATGTAGCGATGGATCTCGGCCTTGCGCGCCGCCTGCTCGACTTCCTCGTCGGTGGCGCCTTCCTTGCCGAGCCGGATGTTCTCGCGGATCGACATGTTGAACAGCATGTTCTCCTGGAACACCACGGCCATGTGGCCGCGCAGGGACTCGCGCGTGATCTTTCGGATATCGACGCCGTCAATGGTCACCCTGCCCTCGTCCGGCATATAGAGCCGCAGGATCAGGTTCAGCAACGTGCTCTTGCCGGAACCGGATGGGCCGACAATGGCGACGGTCTTGCCGACATTGATCTTGAGGCTGAGATTGTCCAGCACCGGCTGCTGGCTGTTCTCATACTTGAACGAGACGCGATCGAACGTGATGTCGTTGACGATGCGCGGCAGCTCCGGTGAGCCCGGCTTGTCGGAGCCACGTGTCGGCTCGTCGAGCATCTCCTCCATGTGCCGCACGGCGGCCGCTGCCTGGATCGACACCGGGATAAAGTGCATCACATGGGCGATGTTGTAGGACACCTCCCAGAACGCGCTTTCAAACGTAACGAACGTACCAACCGTGATCTGCCCCTTGGTGGCGAGATAGGCGCCGATCGCCAGCACCACCAAATGCAACAGCAATACGGAGACGGTGACCGAGCGCTCGACCATGGTCGACAGGAAGGTCGCCGCCGCAATCCTGTCGCGCGTTTCGTTATTACGTAGCCGGAACCAGCCCATGGTACGCCGCTGCAGGCTGAAGGCCTTGATTACCGCCTGTGCCGCGATGTTTTCCTGCACCATGCCGAGCACTGACGCTTCGCTGAGCTTCTGGTCGTAATTGGCCTGCACGGCCTTCGGCGTCAGAATGCGCGGGCCGATCAGCGTGATCGGGAAAATCAATAGCGCGACGGCGGCCAGCTGCCAGTTCAGATACAGCATCAGCCCGATGCCGGCGATCAGTTCGAGGAACGGCAGCAATGCGCTGTTGGCGAAACTCTTGATGGCCGTCTCGAAAGACGACAGATCGATCGAGAAGCGGGACAGTATCTCGCCGCGCTTGGTGCGGGCGAAATAGGCCGACGGCAGATCCTGCACATGATCGAACAGACGCGAGCGGACGTCCGTGATGATCGAGGCTGCCAGTTTGGCGTCCCAGCGCTCGTACCAGATCGCAACGATCGACGTGACAATGCCGGCGACGGCCAGCACCGACAGGATCTTGAACAGTGCGTCGAAATCCTCCTCGCCGAGCGCATCGTCGATCAGATATTTGAGGCTGAGCGGCATGATGACGTTGAACAGCGTCTCGACCAGAACGCCGAAGCCAACGAAGCCAAGCAGCTTGCGGTACTTGCCGAGCAACGGCCTCGTGAAACGATACACCGTTCCGAATGCGCCGGCGGCCTCGCGCGCGGTGAAGACGACCAGTTCCTCGTCATCATCGTCATCGAGCTCGTCGTCTTCATCCTCGTCATCATCATCGACGGCAGGCTTGGCTTTTGCCGTCTTCTCGACAGCCGGCGGTTTCGTGCTGGGAACCGAAGCGGCGGCAGCGCCAACTGGGAGCGCAAACTTGTCATCGAGCGGCGTGGCCGGCTCGGCCGCGTTCTTATCGTCAGATGGAGGCTTTGGAGGTGGCTTCGACGCCATGGAACGAACCGTTGCTGCACGGTCCTTCGACCGCAAGAATCAATGAAGCGGCCCGGACAGCCACGGCAATGATCCTATGCGATCAGAATGTCCTCGGCAAAGCAACCGAAGGCCGATGCCAAAGATCAGTCCTCGGCATCGACCTTGTCGAAGAACGAGTAACGCAGGCTGTCCGCGTCGGCATACCAGTGGCCCGGTCCCTTGCCGGCGGCCAATGTCGCTTCCCACACCGCCTCGGTGCAGTCGCGGCGATGCATCGACAGGTCGAAGCCATTACCGAAGAACAGTTCCGACCACTCCCACCAGGTGCCGAGCTTCTTGACGCCGCGCAGCAGGTCATAGCGATCGATCACCGCCGGCGCCATGTCGGACGTGACCGAACCGAACACGAGGCCGGTCTTCACGACGCGGTTGAGCTCCTGCACGGCCGTCACCACCTGCTTGTCGCCGACATGGCACAGGCTGGTCTCGAACACGAAATCGAACTGCCCGGCCTTGAACGGCAGATCGGTGATCGAGCCGAGCTTGTTGAACTTCTGCAGCGCCTTTGGCGTCCTGGCGTGGATCGCCTTGTTGTTCTCGACACCCCAGGCGTCGATACCCCTGGCACGCAGCGCGCCGACCAGTTCGCCTGATGCCGAGCCGGCGACCAGCAGCTTGTAGCCCTTGGCGCGGCCCCAGACGATCTTGATGAGATTTGTCAGATAAGCCGGGTCGGTAAACTGGCTCCAGACCTCGCTGTAGGGACCGACACCGCGATAGTTCTGGAAATAGTCGCGATCGATCTTGTCGGAGATCGTCGTGCCATTCTGACCCTGCGCACGGCGCAGGCGCATCATCTCGGTGAGGATAATGTCGGTGGCGGCATCGGAGGAGTCGAGCAGACCGTTCAGCGTCGAGTCGAACAGATAGTCGCCGACCACGACGAGGCCCGGATGATCCTTCGGCTCCGGCCGGTGATTGGTCATGACATCGCGCACCGGCATGCCGCCGGGGATCGCGTTGACCGACGACAGCCAGCGATGAATCTTGCCTTCCAGCAGATGCTCACGCGCATCGCCAAACGAGGCCGGCAACGACTTCAGCGCGGCATCGATCAACTCATCATCTGTGAGATTGGCAAAGGCCAGCGCGTCGGAGCCTGGCACCAGCCAGTTCAGCACGCCGTGCTTGCCGACATCGTGGCGCGCGCCCTCGTTATAGACACAGCAGCCGCCGAAGGCTTCCGACATGAACCAGGCGCCGGGAATCTGCTCGCCCCAGAACGGCGTATCGAACAGCAGCGAGATCCGCAGATAATGCGCCGGGCGGTCGAAGTAAGAGACATGCTTGACCATCGACTTGCGCAGCTGCTCGCCGTCCCAGCGCATGGTCGCCAGCCATGAATGCGGCAGGCACATCACCACGAGATCGAAATCGCGGGTGTCCGGCCCCTTGCCGTTCATCATGTCGAGCTGATAGCGGCCCTGCTCGGTCTTGCCGACCTTGAGCACACGGTGATTGAGCCGGATGTCGGCATCGACTTCTGACTGCAGGCAGGAGATCAGCTGCTCGTTGCCGTTCTGGATCGAATAGAGGCCGATATAGCCATCGACATCCATCACGAAGTTCTTCAGCGCATTGAGGCCGTTGGTGTTGTGCGTCTCGGTCGCGATGTCGGAGCGCGCCATCACCTTCAGGAAGCGCTTGGCAATGGGATCGCTGACTTCCTTGTCGAGCAGCTCCTCGGCATTTATCCATGCCCAGGGGTGTTCGTTGTCGTGCGAACCGACGCCTTCGTAATATTCGATCGGCGACACCATGCTCGCGCACTTCTTGCGGAAGGCTTCAATGGCGGCTGCGGTCTTCGGGCCGTATTTCTTGCGCATGCCCGGCACGTCGTTGAGCAGCTCGCCGTCGAGCTGCACCTGCTCGGCATCCATCGGAATGGTCTGAAGGCCGAAATGCTGGATCAGCTCGCGCAGCGGATCCGGCCCTGTCATCGAGTAATCGTAGATTTCCGCAACGCCAGCTTCGTACATGGCTGGCGCGCTATCGAACTTGCGCGTGAGAATCTTGCCGCCGACGCGGTCGGACGCCTCGTAGATGGTGACACGACAGAGATCGCCGAGCTTCTTCTTGAGATACCAGGCGCTCATCAGGCCGCCTGGACCACCACCAACAATTGCAAGATCAAGCATAGGTTTCTTTCACGCGTCGTGTTTGCCGGCGGCAATATCCGGCAACGGTCGATGTAACGTATTCCCAGCCAAAGCGGAATCCGCTGACGCTGCAAGGCTGGCCCGTCGACCCCGTCGACTCGCGCTAACCCCCTCCAAGTGAAAACATTTTTCAGCTGAAGGAAAGATGAACAAAAGCATGTGGTGCGCCGCAATACACGTCACACGCGAAAAAGGCCGGCTTTCGCCGGCCTTTTCCATGGCATTGATGTGATCTGCAATGGCAGGTCAGTTGGTCGGCGACAAGACACGCTCCATGACGATGGTCCGCTCCTCACCGTGATAGGCCTCGCGAACGGCCGTGAAGCCCAGTCTCGCGTAAAAAGCCTCTGCGGTGACCGTCGCCGGAACCGTCAGAATCGCAAGCTGTCGTTCACGGGCGACCCTCTCGATCCGCTGCACCAGCAAACGGCCGATGCCGCGCCCTTGCACATCCGGCAAGACGAACATGGTCCGCAGGGCGTGCCCATCCAGGCTCGCCGTGCCGACAACACGATTGTCCATCTCGGCAACGAACACCTCGCGCTGGTCGATCAATCGTTCGACGACCGCGGAGCTGAAACTGAGCTCAACGCGCGCGATGATATCGGGCGTGTAATCCTTCGCATTGGTTTCGCGCAGCGCGCGGATGATGACGCGGCTGATACCTGCTGCATCGCCGGCTTGAGCCGGCCGAATATCGCATGTCATCTGACCGCTCTCCGTTGCCAACCGAATGAACAGATCAAAACGAGAAAGGGCCAGCTTGCGCCGGCCCTTTCGTTTCTTAAGTCTGCCCGGCCCGATTACTCGGCCGACGGCAGCATCAGCGGCTCGGGCTCCGGAGCCGACGGCACGATCGCCGCCTGCTTCTCGCGCTCGTCGAGGATCATCTTGTCGCGCTTCATTGCGACTTCGCGGATCTTCGCCATCGAGGCGCCAGTACCGGCCGGGATCAGGCGGCCGACAATGACGTTTTCCTTGAGGCCTTCGAGCGGGTCCACCTTGCCATTGACGGCAGCTTCGGTGAGCACGCGCGTGGTCTCCTGGAACGACGCTGCCGAGAAGAACGAACGGGTCTGCAAGCTGGCCTTGGTGATGCCCAGCAGCACAGGGTTTCCGGTCGCGATCTTCTTGCCTTCTTCCTTCGCCTTCAGGTTCAGCGCGTCGAACTCGATCTTGTCGATCTGCTCGCCCGAGATCATGTCGGTCTCGCCCTGATCGGTAATCTCGACCTTCTGCAGCATCTGACGGACAATCACTTCGATGTGCTTGTCGTTGATGAGCACGCCCTGCAACCGGTAAACTTCCTGGATTTCGTTGACCAGATAGGCAGCGAGTTCCTCGATGCCCTTGATCGCCAGAATGTCGTGCGGCGCCGGATTGCCTTCGACGATGTAATCGCCCTTTTCGACGATGTCGCCGTCCTGCAGATGGATCTGC
The DNA here is from genome assembly GCF_034044155.1 of Tardiphaga sp. 42S5. Lineage (NCBI taxonomy): Bacteria > Pseudomonadati > Pseudomonadota > Alphaproteobacteria > Hyphomicrobiales > Nitrobacteraceae > Tardiphaga > Tardiphaga sp. 42S5. The sequence continues at coordinate 4,720,772 of NZ_CP139027.1, forward strand.
TTGCCCTTCGGAATGAGGTACTCGCGGGTCTCCTCGTTCTTGTCGAGCGGCTCGATCGAGATGCGACGCTTGTTCTTGTAGTCGCGTCCAAAGCGGATGGTGCCGCCGATTTCCGCGATGATCGCCGCGTCCTTCGGCTTGCGCGCCTCGAACAATTCGGCCACCCGCGGCAGACCGCCGGTGATGTCACGCGTCTTCGCGCTTTCCATCGAGACACGGGCAAGAATGTCGCCCGAGGTCACCTTGGCATCGACGTCGACCGACAGAATGGCGTCGGGCGACAGCATGTAACGGGCGTCGCCGCCACGTGCGAGCTTGAGGACCTTGCCGTCCTTGCCCTTGATGACGATGGCCGGACGCAAGTCCGCACCACCACGCGACGAACGCCAGTCGGTAACGACGCGCTTGGCGATACCGGTGGACTCGTCGAGCGTTTCCGTAATCGACTGGCCGTCGATCAGGTCTTCAAACCCGATCGTGCCGTCGACTTCGGTCAGCAGCGGACGGGAATACGGATCCCATTCCGCGATACGCTGGCCACGCTTGATCATGTCGCCGTTGGCCACGTGAACGCGAGCACCGTACTGGATACGGTACGTCGCACGCTCGGTGCCATCGGCGTCAGAGATGGCGATGACCATGTTGCGCACCATTGCAACCATGTGGCCTTCGCCGTTCTTGGCGATGTTCTCGTTCTTGATCGTGATCTTGCCGTCGAAGTTCGACTCGATCACCGACTGCTCGTTGAGCTGCGCCGCGCCGCCGATGTGGAACGTACGCATCGTCAGCTGCGTGCCGGGCTCGCCGATCGACTGCGCCGCGATGACGCCGACGGCCTCACCGTGGTTGACGGGCGTGCCGCGGGCCAGATCGCGGCCGTAGCAGGTGCCGCAGATGCCGTTGACCAGTTCGCAAGTGAGAGCCGAACGGATCTTCACTTCCTGGATGCCGGCCTGCTGGAGCAGATCGACGTCCTTCTCTTCCATCAGCGTGTTGCGCTTGATCAGCACCTTGTTGGTCGCGGGATCGCGAATGTCTTCGCAGGCCGAACGACCGAGGATACGCGACGCCAGCGATGCGACCACCGAACCGGAGTCGATGATGGCGCGCATCTTGATGCCGAGATTGGTGCCGCAATCGGTCTGCGTGATGATGCAGTCCTGCGCCACGTCGACGAGACGGCGGGTCAGATAGCCCGAGTTCGCGGTCTTCAGCGCGGTGTCCGCGAGGCCCTTACGAGCGCCGTGGGTCGAGTTGAAGTATTCGAGAACCGACAGACCTTCCTTGAAGTTCGAGATGATCGGCGTTTCGATGATCTCGCCCGACGGCTTGGCCATCAGGCCGCGCATACCACCGAGCTGACGCATCTGGGCCGGCGAACCACGGGCACCGGAATGCGCCATCATGTAGATCGAGTTGATCTGGGCTTCTTCACCCGCCGCATTCCTCTTCACCGAGGAGATTTCTTTCATCATCTCCTTGGCGACTTCTTCACCCGCCTTCGACCAGGCGTCGACGACCTTGTTGTACTTCTCACCGTGGGTGATCAGACCGTCATTATACTGCTGTTCGAAGTCCTTCGCGAACGCACGGGTGGCGTCGACGATCTTCCACTTCGAACCCGGCACGACCATATCGTCCTTGCCGAACGAGATGCCGGCCTTGAACGCGTTGTAGAAGCCGAGCGCCATGATGCGATCGCAGAAGATCACGGTCTCTTTCTGACCGCAGTGACGGTAGACCTGATCGATGACGCCCGAGATTTCCTTCTTGGTCATCAGCTTGTTGATGACGTCGAAAGGCATCTTCGGCGACTTCGGCAGAACCTGACCGAGCATCGCACGACCGGCAGTGGTTTCCACCATGCGCGTGACCGGCTTGCCGTCCGCATCGAGACCGGACCAGCTGTATTTGATCTTGGTGTGGAGGTGGATGACCTTCGCATGCAGCGCATGCTCGATCTCCGCCATCTCACGATACAGCTTGTTTTCGCCCGGGAGACCCGCACGCATGGTCGACAGGTAGTACAGACCCAGCACGATGTCCTGCGACGGCACGATGATCGGCTGACCGTTCGCCGGATGCAGGATGTTGTTGGTCGACATCATCAGGACGCGCGCTTCCAGCTGCGCTTCGAGCGACAGCGGAACGTGCACGGCCATCTGGTCGCCGTCGAAGTCGGCGTTGAAGGCCGAGCAGACCAGCGGATGCAGCTGGATCGCCTTGCCTTCGATCAGCACCGGCTCGAACGCCTGGATGCCCAGACGATGCAGCGTCGGCGCGCGGTTCAGCAGCACGGGATGCTCGCGAATGACCTCGTCAAGGATGTCCCAGACCTCGGGACGTTCTTTTTCAACGAGCTTCTTCGCCTGCTTCACCGTGGTGGACAGACCCTTGGCGTCGAGACGCGAATAGATGAACGGCTTGAACAGTTCGAGCGCCATCTTCTTCGGCAGGCCGCACTGATGCAGACGCAGCTCGGGACCGACGACGATGACCGAACGGCCCGAATAGTCGACGCGCTTACCGAGCAGGTTCTGACGGAAACGACCCTGCTTGCCCTTCAGCATGTCAGCCAGCGACTTCAGCGGACGCTTGTTGGCGCCGGTGATGACACGGCCACGGCGGCCGTTGTCGAACAGTGCGTCGACGGCCTCCTGCAGCATGCGCTTTTCGTTGCGGATGATGATGTCCGGCGCGCGGAGCTCCATCAGACGCTTCAAGCGGTTGTTACGATTGATGACGCGGCGATACAGATCGTTCAGATCCGACGTCGCGAAGCGGCCGCCATCCAGCGGCACCAGCGGACGCAGATCCGGCGGGATCACCGGCACCACCGTGAGGATCATCCATTCCGGCTTGTTACCGGAATAGCGGAAGGCCTCGACGATCTTCAGGCGCTTGGCGAGCTTCTTGTGCTTGATGTCGGATTCGGTCTCCTTCATCTCGACGCGCAGCTGCTCGTCGAGCTTCTCGAGCTCCAGACCCTTCAACAGTTCACGGATCGCCTCGGCACCGATCATCGCGGTGAACGAGTCCTGGCCGTATTCGTCCTGCGCCTTCAGATATTCTTCTTCAGACAGCAGCTGACGGTCCTTGAGCGCGGTGAGACCCGGCTCGAGAACGACGTAGTATTCAAAATACAGGATGCGCTCGAGATCCTTGAGCGTCATGTCCAGCAACTGGCCGATGCGCGACGGCAGCGACTTCAAGAACCAGATATGCGCAACCGGAGCGGCTAGTTCGATGTGACCCATGCGCTCGCGTCTGACGCGCGACAGGGTCACTTCGACCGAGCACTTCTCGCAGATGATGCCCTTGTACTTCATGCGCTTGTACTTGCCGCACAAGCACTCGTAATCCTTGATGGGCCCGAAGATGCGGGCGCAGAACAGGCCGTCGCGCTCGGGCTTGAAGGTACGGTAATTGATGGTTTCCGGCTTCTTGATCTCGCCGTAGGACCACGACAGAATCTTCTCCGGGGACGCAATCGAGATCCGGATCTGGTCGAAGACCTGAGCCGGAGTCGTCGGATTGAAGAGATTCATAATTTCTTGGTTCATCGTCTTCTCCTCGCGTGCCGATCGCCATCAGCAGCAAATTCGAAATTCTTTAGAGCCACACACCCTGCCCCACGTCCCGGCTGGGTGCGGACGCCCGGCCATCAGGCCGGGCGTAACGCTTGTTCTTACTCGGCAGCTTCGGAGGTCGGCCCCGGCAGCTTGGAATTGTGCAGGTCGACGTTGAGGCCGAGCGAGCGCATTTCCTTGACCAGCACGTTGAACGATTCCGGAATACCGGCCTCGAACGTGTCGTCGCCGCGCACGATCGCCTCGTAGACCTTGGTACGGCCCGCGACGTCGTCCGACTTCACCGTCAGCATTTCCTGGAGCGTGTACGCCGCGCCGTAAGCCTCGAGCGCCCACACTTCCATTTCACCGAAGCGCTGACCGCCGAACTGCGCCTTACCACCCAGCGGCTGCTGCGTGACGAGCGAGTACGGACCGATCGAACGCGCGTGGATCTTGTCGTCCACGAGATGGTGAAGCTTGAGCATGTAGATGTAGCCCACAGTCACCTTGCGATCGAACTGGTCGCCGGTCCGGCCGTCATAGACGGTGGACTGACCGGACGCGTCGAAGCCAGCCATCTTCAACATCTCTTCGATGTCGGCTTCCTTCGCACCGTCGAACACCGGCGTCGCAATCGGCACGCCGGGCTTCAGGTTACGCGCCAACTCAAGCAGCTCGGTGTCGTTCAGCGACTTGATGACTTCGTCTTCGCCGTAAACCTTCTTCAGGGTGTCGCGCAGCGGCTTCAGATCCTGCTTCTGGTAATAGGCGTCGATGGTCTGACCGATCTTCTTGCCCATGCCTGCGCAGGCCCAGCCAAGATGCGTCTCCAAGATCTGACCGACGTTCATGCGCGAAGGCACGCCGAGTGGGTTCAGCACGATGTCCGCATGCGTACCGTCTTCAAGGAACGGCATGTCTTCGATCGGAACGATCTTCGACACCACGCCCTTGTTGCCGTGACGTCCGGCCATCTTGTCGCCGGGCTGAATCTTGCGCTTCACCGCGACGAAGACCTTGACCATCTTCATCACGCCTGGCGGCAATTCGTCGCCACGCTGCAGCTTCTCGACCTTGTCGAGGAAGCGCTGTTCAAGGCCCTTCTTCGACTCGTCGTACTGCTTCCGCATCGCTTCGATTTCGGTCATCAGCTTGTCGTTCGCGGTGGCGAACATCCACCACTGCGACCGCGGATTTTCGTCGAGCACGGCGCGCGTGATCTTGCCGTCCTTCTTGAAGCCCTTCGGACCGGCGATGCCGACCTTGTTCTCCAGAAGATCAGCCAGACGGCCGTAGACGTTACGATCCAGGATGGCCTGTTCGTCGTCACGGTCCTTGGCGAGACGTTCGATTTCTTCCCGCTCGATCGCCAGAGCACGTTCGTCCTTGTCGACGCCGTGCCGGTTGAACACGCGGACTTCGACGATCGTGCCCTGCACGCCCGGAGGCACGCGGAGCGAGGTGTCGCGAACGTCCGACGCCTTTTCACCGAAGATGGCGCGCAGAAGCTTTTCTTCCGGCGTCATCGGGCTTTCGCCCTTCGGCGTGATCTTGCCGACCAGGATATCGCCGGCGCGAACTTCGGCGCCGATATAGACGATACCGGCTTCGTCGAGGTTCTTCAGCGCTTCTTCCGACACGTTCGGAATGTCGCGGGTGATTTCCTCAGGGCCGAGCTTGGTGTCGCGGGCCATGACTTCGAATTCCTCGATGTGGATCGAGGTGAAGACGTCTTCCTTCACGATCCGCTCCGAGAGGAGGATCGAGTCTTCGAAGTTGTAGCCATTCCACGGCATGAACGCGACGAGCACGTTGCGGCCGAGTGCGAGTTCACCGAGATCGGTCGACGGACCATCGGCAATGATGTCGCCCTTGCGAATGACGTCGCCAACCTTCACCAGCGGACGCTGGTTGATACAGGTCGACTGGTTCGAACGCTGGTACTTCATCAGGCGATAGATATCGACGCCCGACTTAGTCGGATCGAGATCTTCGGTCGCGCGGATAACCACGCGGGTTGCGTCGATCTGGTCGATGACACCCGAACGGCGGGCAGCGATCGCAGCACCGGAGTCGCGGGCCACGACGGCTTCCATGCCGGTACCGACGAACGGCGCTTCAGCGCGCACCAGAGGCACGGCCTGACGCTGCATGTTCGAGCCCATCAGCGCGCGGTTGGCGTCGTCGTTCTCGAGGAACGGGATCAGCGCCGCAGCGACCGAAACGAGCTGCTTCGGCGACACGTCCATGTAGTCGACCTTGTCGGCCGGCAGCGGCAACACGTCGCCGGCGTGACGGCAGATGATCATGTCTTCGGTGAACTTGCCCTTGGCGTCGAGCGACACGTTCGCCTGCGCGACCGAGTAGCGGCCCTCTTCCATCGCGCTGAGGTACACGACCTCATCGGTGACGCGACCGTCCTTGACCTTGCGGTAAGGGGTCTCGACGAAGCCGTACTTGTTGACGCGCGCGAAGGTGGCGAGCGAGTTGATCAGACCGATGTTCGGGCCTTCCGGCGTCTCAATCGGGCAGATACGGCCGTAGTGGGTCGGATGCACGTCGCGGACTTCGAAGCCGGCGCGCTCGCGGGTCAGACCGCCCGGGCCAAGCGCCGAAAGACGACGCTTGTGGGTGATTTCTGAGAGCGGGTTGGTCTGGTCCATGAACTGCGACAGCTGCGACGAACCGAAGAACTCGCGCACCGCGGCAGCCGCGGGCTTCGCGTTGATCAGGTCCTGCGGCATCACGGTGTCGATGTCGACGGACGACATACGTTCCTTGATGGCGCGCTCCATGCGCAGCAGGCCGACGCGATACTGATTTTCCATCAGCTCGCCGACCGAACGCACACGGCGGTTGCCGAGATGGTCGATGTCGTCGATTTCGCCCTTGCCGTCGCGCAGGTCCACCAGCGTCTTGATGACGGCGAGGATGTCTTCTTTGCGCAGCGTGCGATGAGTGTCCGGCGCGTCGAGTTCGAGGCGCATGTTCATCTTCACGCGGCCCACGGCCGAGAGGTCGTAACGCTCCGAGTCGAAGAACAGCGACTGGAACATGTTCTGCGCGGATTCGAGCGTCGGCGGCTCGCCCGGACGCATCACGCGGTAGATGTCGAACAGCGCGTCTTCACGCGTCAGGTTCTTGTCTGCCGAGAGCGTGTTGCGGATATAGGCACCGATATTGACGTGGTCGATGTCGAGCAGCGGGAGTTCCTTGTAACCCTCCTCGTTCAGCGCCTTCAGCGACTTCTCGGTGATTTCCTCGCCGGCTTCGGCGTAGATTTCACCGGTCTTCACGTTGACGAGGTCCTCGGCGAGATAGTTGCCGACCAACTCTTCGTCGGTCAGACGCAGCGCCTTGAGGCCCTTCTCGGCAAGCTGACGGGCAGCGCGCACGGTGAGCTTCTTGCCGGCTTCGAGCACGACCTTGCCGGTGTCGGCATCGATCAGGTCGTTGACGGTGGAGTAGCCACGGAAACGGGTGGCGTCGAACGGAACGCGCCAGCCTTCCTTGATCTTCTTGAACTGGATCTTCTTGTAGAACGTCGAGAGAATCTCTTCGCCATCCAGACCCAGCGCGAACATCAGCGACGTCACCGGAATCTTGCGGCGACGGTCGATACGCGCGAACACGATGTCCTTGGCGTCGAACTCGATGTCCAGCCAGGAACCGCGATACGGGATCACGCGGGCAGCGAACAGCAGCTTGCCCGACGAATGGGTCTTGCCCTTGTCGTGGTCAAAGAACACGCCCGGCGAACGATGCATCTGCGAGACGATGACGCGCTCGGTGCCGTTGACGACGAAGGTGCCGTTCATGGTCATGAGCGGGATGTCGCCCATGTAGACGTCCTGCTCCTTGATGTCCTTGACGGACTTGGCGCCGGTTTCTTCGTCAATATCGAACACGATCAGGCGCAGCGTCACCTTCAGCGGCGCAGCATAGGTCATGCCGCGCTGGCGGCACTCATCGACGTCATACTTCGGCGGCTCGAATTCGTAGCGCACGAATTCCAGCATCGAGGTGCCCGAGAAATCCGAGATCGGAAACACCGAACGGAAAACAGCCTGCAGACCTTCGTCGAGGCGACCGCCGGTCGGCTCATCGACCATCAGGAACTGGTCGTAGGACGCCTTCTGAACCTCGATGAGGTTCGGCATCTCTGCGACTTCTTTAATATGACCGAAGAACTTGCGAACGCGCTTGCGACCTGTGAACGTCTGCTGACCCATCGTGGCCTCTCATTGCGTCGCCCGAAAGGGGCGAACCTTCCAGAGCGCGACTGCCATCGCCTCCGGGTTGAATTTCCAAGAACGTTCCGAATTCGACGCCCAATGTGAGGAACAAAATCCCTCTCCCGAGCATTTGAATCGCAGAACGCAAAACGACGTGCGCGATGCCCGACTGCACCTCGCCCGTCCAAACCGTCTAGCTACGGACCGAAAAGCCCGAAAATTGCCCATCTCCCAACGGCTTAACCGGAAACGTCGCCGTTTCCGCTGTCAGACCGTGTTTTTCGTGCTGCCGTCCCGATATGGGATGGCAATCATGGAGATTCGAGGGTGGTTCCCAGCGCATCCCCACACATTCCTGTGTAGTCCATCGAGTTCCGGCCCAGAGGGCGACCAAATGGCCGCCCTCCAGATGGAACCCATAAAGGGTCTTACTTGAGTTCGACCTTCGCGCCAGCCTTCTCGAGCTGACCCTTGATCTTCTCGGCTTCGTCCTTAGCAACGCCTTCCTTGACGGGCTTCGGAGCGCCTTCGACCAGGTCCTTGGCTTCCTTGAGGCCAAGACCCGTGATCGCACGGACTTCCTTGATGACTTCGATCTTCTTGTCGCCGGCCGAAGCCAGGACGACAGTGAACTCGGTCTTTTCTTCAGCAGCAGCAGCACCGCCGCCGCCAGCAGCCGGACCAGCAACTGCAACAGCAGCAGCAGCCGAAACGCCCCACTTTTCTTCGAGCATCTTGGCGAGGTCGGCAGCTTCGAGCACGGTCAGGCTCGAGAGATCGTCAACGATTTTCTGTAGGTCAGCCATTGTCTATTTCCTTAAGCGTATTTGGTTCGAACCAGGGTTTGAATGCGAAGGGCGTCAGGCCGCTTCGCTCTTTGAGGCATAGGCCTGAACAACACGCGCGAGCTTCGCCGCGGGAGCTGTCGAGAGCTGAGCGATCTTGGTCGCCGGCGCCACAAGGAGGCCGAGGATCTTCGCGCGCAGTTCGTCGAGCGAGGGCAGCGCGGCCAAGGCCTTGACGCTGTCGACGTTCAGGACGGTTTTACCCATCGAGCCGCCAAGGATGACGAACTTCTCGTTCGCCTTGGCAAATTCGACGGCAACCTTCGGTGCAGCTACCGGATCGTCCGAAGTGGCGATCACAGTCGGGCCCTTCAACAGGGAACCGATGGCAGCAACATCCGTGCCTTCAAGAGCAATTTTGGCGAGACGGTTCTTCGAGACCTTCACCGAGGCGCCAGCCAGCTTCATCTGCGAACGCAGGTTCTGCATCTGGGCAACGGTGAGGCCGGAATAATGGGCGACGACCGCAACGCTGGTGGTCTTGAAGACCCCGTTCAGCGCGTCGACCGCGTCCTTTTTAGCCGCTCTTTCCACAGCAAGCTCTCTCCGGTTGGCGGCCTCTATCGAGATAGGACCGCCGGGTTACACCCACCGCCCCACCTGAACCTGACCTCAAGACCCATGCTCGTTAAAACACATGGTCTAAAGACACGTCGGGCGAGACGATATGATAGCCTGCCCTCCCGAACCGTCCTGGCGAACCAGCGTTGGCGCGGGGTGTCGAGGTTCGAACCAAATACGCGTCATGTCGCACAAAACGACATTGGCGAAATCCAGTCTTCACCCGTCTATGCTGGCTGCATCAAGTTTTACGATTAAGCCGTTGATGAAACTTGCGTTTATCTAAGGCGCCAGCAGTCTCGGACAGGATTCAGGATCATCGATAAGCCATCATGCGGCCTATTGGTGACCCCTGCCCGCCTTCCTCAAATCCGCGTCGCGCGTCCCATCCCCGTCGAGCGATCCGTATGGACAGCCTGAAAGGAAAAGTCTCCTGCGATGTGGGTTGTCGGAGTGCGAACACAGACGCGCCAGCTACCAGCCAGCACGCCCGGAAACGGTTGTTTAACGAGTCTTTTTCGTGTTGCCAAGCGCGAAATGCCGATGTGGCATCTTTTCTGCAAGGGAGCCGTTTAGGGCGCTCAGAGCGCAAAAGTGGAACCGGCTGAACCGGCTCCACTTTTGATTGCATCACCCCTTCGGGCAGGCCGCTCCCGCATCGGCCCAGGCCTTGATCAGTTCACCGAACTGCTTCTGGGTACCCGGCGCCGGGGTCCGGTTGCCACCGGGATGCCAGCCCCAGCCGACCAACTCGTCTTCGGCCATGTGCTTCACAAGCGCGGCCATGTCCTTGCCGCCATTGCGCTCCTTGTCCTTGATCTGGGTGCAGATCTGGCCAAGCGTCTTGCCCTGCCAGGCCATCTCGATGGGCGCCAGCGCCCACTTCGGATTGCCCGGGACGTTGGCGGCATCGAAGTTGTTCTCGTGGTGGCAGGTGGCGCAAGCGAGACCACCGGCTGCGCCGACACCGCCCTCGCCGCGCACGACCAGCGGGATATGCGGCCGCATGCGGTCGGTCTGGGTCGGGCGTTCGGTGGCCGGATGGCAGTTCATGCAGCGCGGCGACTGGATGACCTTGCCGGCTTCCGTGAACAGCGCCACGGCACGCTCGTTCTTGTTCTTGATCTTGGCGAAGGCCGAGACCGACTGCAGCTTGGTCGGATTGCTGACCGCCGCATCGGCCTCCTGGAAGCTCGGCTCCGCGAATGCGAGGAGACCCGCCGCGAGGCCGCCGGCGACCAGCGCCAACATCGAGTTCTTAAACAAGCTCATGCTGAGGCTCCTGGCACGATCGGCAACTGCCGCGGTCTTCCCACTCCGAGTTTCGCCAGCGCGTTGGCAACGGCAGGCCCGAGCGGAGGCACGCCGGGTTCGCCGACGCCTGATGGCTTCTCGGTCGATTTCACGATGACCACCTCGATCTCCGGCATCTCGTTGATGCGCAGCGAACGATAGGTATCGAAATTGCCGGACACCGGCGCGCCGGCATCCAGCGTTTGTTCCGCATAGAGGATGTGACCGAGGCCGAAGCCGATGCCACCTTCCATCTGTGCGCGGATGATGTCGGGGTTCACGGCGACGCCGCAATCCACCGCGCACCATACCTTGTGCACCTTCGGACCGTCGTCGGTCATAGACAGTTCGACGACCTGCGCGACGAAGGTGTTGAAGCTCTCGACCACCGCAACGCCGCGCGCGCGGCCTGCCGGCACCTTGTAGTTCTTCCAGTCGGCGAGTTCGGCGACGGCCTTGAGAGCCCCTGCGTGGCGCGGCTTCTTGCTCAGGAGTTCAAGCCGACCTTCGATCGGATCCTTGCCGGCGGCCTCGAGCAGTTCATCGACAAAGGCTTCGACGACATAACCGGTGTGGGTGTGGCCCACGGAGCGCCACCACAACACGGGCACGCCGACGTCAACCTGATGCATGTCGCAGCGGAAGTTCTCGACGTCGTACGGGATTTCGTTCGAGCCTTCATAGGACGTCGGGTCGAGGCCGTCCTTGAACATCATGGACTCGAAGAAGGAGCCCTTCATGATCGACTGGCTGACGATGGTGTCGCTCCAGGCTTCAATCTTGCCGTCGCGCACCGCACCGCGCATGCGGTGGATGCAATACGGCCGATAATAGCCACCGCGCATATCGTCCTCGCGCGTCCACACCAGCTTGACCGGCTTGCCCGGTCCGATCGCTTTCGCGACTTCGGCGAGCTCGATGGCCTGATGCGTGCTCTGCTGGGCGCGGCGGCCGAAGCTGCCGCCGGCCAGAAGAACGTCGATCTTCACCTTCTCGATCGGCAGCCCGAGCACCTTGGAGATCGCCATATGGTCAGGCGTCGGAAACTGGCAGCCGTAGCGCGCATAGGCGGTGTCGCCGTCCCATTTCAGATAGGCGTTGAGCGGCTCCATCGCGGCATGGGCCAGATACGGGAAGACGTATTCAACCTCGATCACGCGGCCACCTTTGGCCATCGACTCTTCGAACTTGCCCTCGGCCTTCACGAGTTTGCCGGCCGTCTTCGACAGCCCGCGGAATTGCTGCAGCAGTTCCGCACTGCCACGCTTCTCCGCCTTGCTGTCGTCCCAGGTGATCTTCAGCGCTTCGCGGCCCATCTTCGCGGGCCAGAAACCCTTGGCGTAGACAGCGACCCCATTCGACACCTGCTTGACGTCGACAACACCAGCTACGGCTTTCGCAGCCGTCGCATCGAAGGACGCGACCTTGCCGCCGAATTTCGGCGAACGCGCCACGACCACCGTGAGCATGTCCGGCTCGTTGATATCGAGCGTGTAGAACGCCTTGCCATTGGTCTTGTCGGCGCTGTCGAGGCGTTTCACGACGCCTTCCTTGCCGATCAACCTGAACTGCGACGGGTCCTTCAGCTTCGGATCGGCAGGCACCGGCATGGCCATCGCCTTGTCGGCGAATTCACCGAAGCGACCTTCATGGCCAGACGCATGTTTGATCACACCGTTATCGACAGTGATTTCGCCTGCCGGCACTTGCCACGCATCGGCAGCAGCCGCGACCAGCATCTGGCGCGCGGCGGCACCGACCTGGCGCATCTGGATGTAGGAATTGGCGATGGCGGTCGAGCCACCGGTGCCCTGCATGCCGAACGCCAGATTCTTGTAGAGCTGCGGATTTGACGGCGCGTGATCGGCACGCATCTGCGCCCAGTCCGCGTCGAGTTCTTCGGCGACCAAAGTCGCCATGCCGGTGAACGGTCCCTGCCCGAATTCGATGCCCTTGCACAGTACCGTGACGGTGCTGTCGGGCTTGATGATCAGGAAGGTGTTCGGCGCGATATTGACTGACGGCTTTGCCGCCGCCTGCGCGAACAGTTTGTCGGCACGGGCAACGTAAGCGCCGAGCACGAGGCCAGCGCTGCCCTTGAGCAGCGTGCGACGGGAGAGCTTGGTGTCATGAACGGTCATGGCTCAACCCTCCAGAGATTTGGCGGCGCCATGAATGGCGGCGCGGATGCGAACATAGGTGGCGCAGCGGCAGATGTTGCCGTTCATCGCCAGATCGATATCGTTGTCGGTGGGGGTCGGATTGACGCTAAGCAGCGCGGTGGCGCTCATCACCTGGCCGGATTGACAGTAGCCACATTGCGGCACGTCAAGCGCGACCCAGGCAGCCTGCACTGCCTTGGCTTCCTTGGAGTCGAGCCCTTCGATGGTGGTGATTTCGCTGGTGCCGATGGCCGAGACGGGCATTGAACACGAGCGGACGGTCTGGCCGTCCACATAGACCGTGCAGGCGCCGCATTGCGCGACCCCGCAGCCATATTTGGTGCCGGTGAGACCTGCCCCATCTCGAATTGCCCAGAGCAGAGGTGTGTTGGGATCGACGTCGACCTGACGGGCCTGACCGTTGATCTTGAGAGTGAACGCAGCCATCGCTGATGTCCTATGTCGTCGAATGTACGCCTACATTCGAGTTGTTCTAAACAGCCGACATCTACATCCGCATTGCGGAATAACCCATTCAATTATTTTTGTACCGCGCGGGAACGAAATTGGTTCTTGCGAAACGGCCCTTCAGACCAGTCGTCAGCTTTTCAGAGGCGCCGCGACGCTTCGATGCCGCTCAGGATGAGATCGATTCCGGCGAGAAAGTCCCTGCGGTCGTCGTGCCCCCGCAAATGTGCAGCCATGCTGCGGGTGAATGCATATGCGTCCGGATCGAGCTGAGACCAGGTGGTTGCGACCGCGTCCAGAAAGTCAGACCTGTCGATTCCTCGCGTCCGGCCGAGCTGCCCATTGGCCGCGTTCTGCGCACCGACGCCGAGGATGTAGTTCAGCAACGCACCCACCGTCGCCCACTGTTCCTCGTCAGGCACGCCAAGGGCGCTCACCTGCCGGCCGATGCGTTCGAGTATTCGCACCATGGGCAACTGCCCGGGAGCGCGTGTGAGCGCCGACCCAACCCACGGATGCGCGTCGATCGCGTCAAACATGCCCAGCGCGAGGGTGCGAATGATGGCCTGAGGCGTCGCGCCGACCAGGGGCGCGTTCATCGCGCGGGCGATGATGGCGTCGCAGGCGGCGGTCAGCAGCTCGCCCTTGTTGGGCACGTGCCAATAAATAGCCCCGGGACCAGTGGCGAGCCGCTCCGACAGGGCGCGGAATGTCAGACCATCTTCCCCGCTGCCGTCCAGGATCGCGACCGACGCTTCGATGATGCGATCCCGGGAGAGCGAGTCTTCGCGTCGTGGGCTGCTGCGAGTTTTCTTGGCCATGTCTCCACCTTGCCATAAATGGAACACCGTTCCAATAGAATGGAATGACGTTCCATTGATGCCTTGGGAAATGTCCCGGGCCAGTCTGCGACTGCGAAGGTGGCGAGATGTATACTCATGTGGCGATTGTCGGCGCGGGGCTCGGCGGGCTGACGCTTGCCCGCGTGCTCCATGTTCACGGTATCGCAGCGACGATCTATGAAGCTGAAGCCGCGGCCGACTCGCGGGCACAAGGAGGCCTGCTCGATATTCACGACTACAACGGGCAGCTCGCCCTGAAGGCTGCGGGATTGTTCGAAGCTTTCCGCGACATCATCATCGTCGGTGCCGATGCCAAGCGGATACGCGACAAGGACGGCAAGCTGCTGTTTGACAGGCCCGACATGGGCAACGGCGGTCGACCTGAGGTGGATCGAGGAGAGCTTCGCCAGATTCTGCTCGATTCCCTTCCTGCCGACACGATCCGCTGGGGACATAAACTTGCAGCGGCGTCTCCGCTCGGCGGCGGGCGGCATGCGTTGACCTTCTCCCATGGCTCAACGGTATCGACCGATCTCCTCATCGGTGCCGACGGCGCCTGGTCACGTGTTCGCCCGCTCCTCTCCGGGGAGAAACCGGCCTATGTCGGCACGTCATTCATCGAGACGTTTCTTTTCGACGCCGACACCCGCCACAAGGCCAGCGCGGACGCGGTTGGCGGCGGCACGCTGATGGCGATTGCACCGGGCCAGGGAATCTTTGCGCACCGACACGCCGATGGAACGCTGCAAGGCTACGTGGCCCTGAACAAGCCGGAGGACTGGATTGCCCGCATCGACTTCTCGAACTGGACGAATGCCCTCGCCCGCATCGCCGCAGAATTCGACGACTGGGCTCCGGAACTGACAGCCCTGATCGCCGACAGCGAGGCCGCCCCTGTGCTTCGCCCGATCTATGCGCTGCCGATCGAACACCGATGGGATCGCGTAGCCGGCGTGACGCTGCTCGGCGATGCGGCGCACCTGATGTCACCATTCGCCGGCGAAGGCGCCAATCTCGCAATGTATGACGGCGCCGAGCTCGGACGGGCACTTGCCGCCAATCCGGAAGACGTCGAAGCCGCGCTTATCGCTTATGAAACGGACCTCTTTCCCCGCAGCGCGTCTGTTGCCGCGGAGACCGACCGGAATCTGAAGCTGTTCTTCAACGACAACGCGCCTCAGAGCGTGGTTGACCTGTTCACCAGTTTCCAGATCACCGAATAGCTGCCCTAGACCGCCACCGCGTAGGGCAGCCCCTTGCCCGCGTAAAACGCGTCGAGATTGGCAATGACGCAGTCCTGCATCGCCGTGTGCGAGTCGAGTGTGTGACCACCGATATGCGGCGTCAGCACAACATTCGGCAAAGCCGTGAGTGCGTCGGGCGCGTGGGGCTCCTTCTCGAACACGTCGAGGCCGGCGCCAGCGATGGTCTTGTCCGTCAGCGCCGCTGTCAGCGCAGCCTGATCGATCACCGAGCCGCGCGAGATGTTCACGACCACGCCATTGGCGCCGAGCTTCTTCAGCATCGCGGCATCGATGATGCGGTTGGTATCGGCCCCTGCCCGCACGGCGATCATCAGCACGTCGCACCATTCGACCAGCGCTTCGAGGCTTGGCTCATAGCGATACGGCACATCATGCTTGCTGCGGCTGTGATAGGCGACATCGCATTCGAAGGCCGCGACGCGCGATGCGATCTTGCGGCCGATCTCGCCCATGCCATAGACGCCCACTCTGCGGCCGGGATTGCCGGGCTGCGGCGACATCAGCGGCGACGGCTTTGCGGAGGACCAGCCGCCTTCGCGCAGATACTGATCCGCAGGCAGCAAGCGCCGCGTCACCGCGAGCATCAGCGTGAGTGCCAGATCGGCGACCGAGGCCGCATTCGCGCCCGGGCTGTTGCCGACCACGATCTTCCGCTCGGCCGCGGCCTTGAAGTCGACGCCGTCATAGCCCGTGCCGTAGCAAATGATCGCGCCGAGCGCCGGCATCATGTCCATCACGTCTGCCTTGAGCACCTGACCGCCCGCGGTGATCAGCGCGCGCACGTCTTTTAGTTGGTCAGCGGAAAAGGTCTGCAGCGGTGGCTTGCCTGCAGCGTCTAGAAGATCGAAGTGCTCGCCGATGCGTACCATCTGGGACTTCGGGAAACGCGAATAGATCAGAACCTTCTCGGCCATCGTGACGATCCTTTGGGAGCATTCCTGCGGGTCTAAAGAGCGGAAGACAAAAGAAAAGGCGGAACCGGTTGCCCGATTCCGCCCTGGTTTCTTGCAAGCCTTGTTCCGGCTTAGCCGAGCACGGTGCCCGTCTCAACCTTGACGCCGGGGCCCATGGTCGAAGACACGGCAACGCGCTGCAGATAGGTGCCCTTCGCGCCAGCCGGCTTCGCCTTGGAGACGGCATCGACCAGAGCCTTGATGTTTTCGACGAGCTTCTCTTCCGAGAAAGATGCCTTGCCGATACCAGCCTGCACGATGCCGGCCTTCTCGACGCGGAACTCGACCGAACCGCCCTTGGCACCCTTGACTGCGCCGGTGACGTCCATGGTCACGGTGCCGATCTTCGGGTTCGGCATCATGCCGCGCGGACCGAGCACCTTACCAAGGCGACCGACCAGCGGCATCATGTCGGGGGTTGCGATACAGCGATCGAAATCGATCTGACCGGCCTGAACCTTCTCGAACAGGTCTTCTGCACCGACGACGTCTGCACCGGCAGCCTTGGCTTCTTCAGCCTTCGGGCCACGGGCGAACACGCCGACGCGAAGCGTACGGCCGGTGCCGTTCGGCAGGGTGACGACGCCACGGACCATCTGGTCGGCGTGACGCGGATCGACGCCGAGATTCAGCGAAATTTCGATGGTCTCATCGAACTTCGACTTGGCGCGTTCCTTGACCATCTTGATGGCCTCGGCGACCGGATAGAGCTTCTCGCGGTCGATGCCCTCACGGGCCTTCTTCAAACGTTTTCCAATTGCCATGACCGTTTACCCCGCGACCTCGACACCCATCGAACGGGCAGAGCCCTCAACCATCTTCATGGCCGATTCAATGGTGTCGCAATTCAGATCCTTCATCTTCGCTTCGGCGATCTCGCGCACCTGCGCTTTGGTCACCGCGCCGGCCTTGTCACGACCCGGCAGCTTGGAGCCGGAGGTGAGCTTGGCGGCCTTCTTGATGAAGAAGGACATCGGGGGGGTCTTGAGGGCGAAGGTGAACGAACGATCGGCATAGATCGTGATCACCACCGGGATTGGGGTGTTCTTTTCTTCCTTCTGCGTCTGCGCGTTGAACGCTTTGCAGAATTCCATGATGTTCAAACCGCGCTGACCAAGCGCGGGACCGATCGGGGGCGAAGGGTTCGCCGCACCGGCCGGCACCTGAAGCTTCAGGTATCCGGTCACTTTCTTTGCCATGTGTCACTCCTGTTGTGCCGGTCATCGACCGGCTGTTTCAGGTTTCGTGGTTCGGTCGACAAGCGGTTGGCAACCGCCCTCTTCCTCCCACGGCCTTAGAAACGCGAGGCGAACCTCGCGCTATTGCGATCAGACCTTTTCGACCTGACCGAATTCCAGTTCGACCGGCGTGGCGCGGCCGAAGATCGACACTGCGACCTTCACGCGCGAGCGTGCTTCGTCGATTTCCTCGACGACGCCGGAGAACGACGCGAACGGACCATCGGCCACCTTCACGTTCTCGCCGATCTCGAACGACACCGACGCCTTCGGGCGCTCCACACCTTCCTGCACCTGGTGCAGAATGCGCATGGCTTCAGCTTCCGAAATCGGCATCGGCTTGTTTTCCGCGCCGAGGAAGCCCGTGACCTTCGGGGTATTCTTGATCAGATGAAACGCTTCGTCGGTGAGCTGCATCTTCACCAGCACGTAGCCCGGGAAGAACTTGCGCTCGGCGTCCATCTTGCGACCGCGACGTATTTCAGTGACCTTCTCGACCGGAACCAGAATCTGTTCGAACAGGTCTTCCAGGCCACGCTGCTTGGCCTGTTCCTTGATCGACTCCATCACCTTCTTTTCGAAATTCGAATAGGCGTGAACGATGTACCAGCGCATGCTCATAATTCTGTTCCGTCAGTGCATCGTGAGCAAAAAGGCGACGAGGTAGCGGATGACCTGATCCGCCGCAAAAAAGAAGATCGACGACAGCGCCACCATGACGAAAACCATGATGGTCGTGATGGTCGTCTCGCGTCGCGAGGGCCACGTGACCTTGTTGGTCTCGGTGCGCACTTCCTGCAGGAATTTGAACGGGCTGAACGCCATCGTTATGTGATCCGCATCCGTCGTGAGACGATTGAATTGGTTTCAGAATCCGAACAGCCCTCTTGCGCCCAACCCTTTATTCAAGGATGAGCCGCCAAGCGGGCTCGTTCGTTCGGGGATTTGCCGCGTCGGATATCCGGTCACCGGGCCGACAGCGAGTGCAGCTTCCTACTTCGGACCGGACCAAAGGTCAAGGTATCCGGGCCGGACCGGCGGGAACCCTTCCCGCCACCGGATACCACCTGGATCAGCGTCCGCCCACCCCCGGCGACGGTTTGCCGACCGCCGCACGGACGTGCCGGACGACATGATCGGCGACGATGGCGTGGCCCTCCGCGGTCGGGTGCACCGCGCCGCTATACATGGCCGCATAGACCGGCTGCAGGATGTCGAACTGGGTAAAGCCCGGCGAATGGACGTTTGCGGTCAGAAACGCGTCATTCGGGGTCCGGAACAGGCGCCAGCGCGACGCATAGGGCAGATAGGCCGCCGGCGAATAGGGCGTGAAGTCTTCCTTGCCGATCCAGCGCCGCGGCATCGCCATCGCCTCGCCGTCTGCCTGCGGCCGCTTCGGATCGCGCGCGCAGAGCCCGCGTTTGGCGAATTCGCTCTGGTGATCGGTGATGAGCTGGAAGCCGGTTCCAGCGCCGGTGGCCAGCGCCGGGCAGCCCCCGCCCCGCCCGTTGGTGATGCAGGCGGTCCGGGCGAAGAAATCGTTCAGAAAGTTGACCGTCTCGGCCAGCCGTTCGCGCGACAGCACCAGCTTCTTGTGGACGTCCAGGCCGAGCGTCGGCTGCGCGCCGCACAAGGCTCCTGTCTCGTCGAACTGGATCGGCTCGTAAGCCGTCTGCAACACCTTCGCGGGCGCCACGCCAAAGCCGTCGCGCAAGGCATCGCGGAGCGCCACCATGCGCTCGTCGAGCTGCTCCATGTAAGCGCGCGAAACTTGCGGCGAGAACCGGATCTGCTTGCCGAGCAGGTTCGCGATCGGTGCCAGATCACCCGCGGATTCGGTCATCGCATAGACCATCAGCGGCGAGAAGCCGACATCGTTGCCGCCGATCGACAGCAGCAGTGTGTCGATCGGCCGCTTGCGCTCATTCGGCGCACACCAGGATTTTGTCACCGGCATATTGGCGACCTGCACGCTGCCGCTGGCATAGGTCGGCAGATTGTAGGTCGCACGCTGCGTGCGACCCGCGGGGCTTTTGCAGATCAGATCGGCAAGTTGATCGAGCTGCGAGCGCACCATCGCGTTGCCGGCGCCCTCACGCGCCTTCTTCTCGAGGAACAGACCTTCGGTGACCTCCGAGCCGGTGCAGGCAAGGCTTACCAGCGTGATCGACCGGTGCGGATTTTCCAAACTGAGTTGCAGCCCGACGCGAAACGGATAGCCGTATTGCGAGCGGTGGCAATCGGGGCTGAGCCAGCGCGGATTGGCAGCGTTGAAGGCCTTGTCGAACTGCGCAGACGCGAGCGGGAAATAAAGCTCCTGCTCCTCGTCGGCGAGCTTGCGCCGCGGCAGGTTCTTGTAGTCGAAACTTCCCACCGGTGCAGCGGGGGTCAGTTTCTGCAGCGACTTGGCGGTGCTGCGCGTCGCCATCTCCTCGCGCATCAGGGTGGGATCGTAGACCATCTCGCGGACGGCGCTGAATGTCACCGGAACGTCCGGATTGCTTTCGCCCGAGGCAAAGGAATCGCCGAGCGCCACGATGAACAGATCCTCGACGACGACCTGCGGGTCGTTCAACATTCGACCGTCGGGCAATTTGACCTGGACCGATGCACCGGAAAGGTTGCGATCGACGGCATAAGGCAGGCGCGTGATCTTGAGCGGCGTCGCGCAGGATTGCGTTGTGGACTCGGTCCTGCTGCCCGGCCGCCGCGGCGTCCAGCTCCAGACGCAATCATATGCGCCAGCTTCGGCAATGCGCTCGGGCGACAGCCGGATCAGCACCGTATGCGCATCCGGCAGTACGTAATCTTCCTTGGCCGTGCCCCACGAATAACGCCGGTCGCAACTCGCGAGATAGCGGCCCTGCCGGCTGTCGTAGCAGACGGCGTCGACGGTCTGCGACGCCCAGCCGAGACGCGAGCGATCGTAGCGCGCCCGCGCGGTGTCGGCGCAACTGGTCGGGCTGGTCATGTCGCGGCAATCGGGATCGTTCAGCCGCCGCTCGGTGCGCCACACCACATCGGCGGGCGGCAGCACCATCTCGTTGCGCGCAGCGGGATAGCCGCGCTCATACATCGCGAAGGATGCGGCATTCTTGAAGAAGCGAAATGGACTTTCCACCTGCCAGAGCAGATCGGCGGCATGAGCGCCATGACTCAATGACAAATGTCCAAAGGACGACACCAGCAACGTCGTGGCCCCCACGACGAACGTCACAAGTAATTTCATTCTCGACTTCCGGCTGAAATTCCCAACGGGTGTGTCGCGCGCGCGGCAAGCCAGGTTCATCGCCGCGACCGCACGCCGCAGGGACGCAGCACAACGGAAACGCGGGGAGCAGCACGATCGCGCATGATTGGCAAAGCCGATGTCGGACATGGCCATCAGCCTATTGAGCAAATTGCCCCGCGGATGGTCAGATTCCATTAACCCCGCGGCCAGACTAAAACGCGAGAAGCTACCCAGGTACTCCAGTAAGTGGATGTATTAGCAGACCTAAATGTTTTGATCGGCAGATTGCTTGTTTGATCGGCAATGCGACGGGCATCAGCGAATGACCAGCATCACCACCCTGTCCGAGGGAACCGACGCCTCCACGAGGGACCTCCGCAAGGATTCGGCATTGCGGATCGCGCGGCGGCGAACCGCCTATATCGCGCAGGCGTCGAGCTATCTGATCGATGCTGCGATCCTGCTGCTCTACGCCGTGATCGGCGTGACCACCGTGGCGACGGGGGTCGTGTATCTGGCCATCAGGCTCGCTGTCGTCGGCATTGCTGCCTATCTCTCGGAGATCCAGGTCAACGACCGTTTCAAGGACCCGTACCTCACGGTCCCTCTCTCCATCGTCAGCATCATCGTCCAGATCGGCGCGATCTATCTCGTGCCGCAGATCGGCTTCTACTTCATCTCCATCATTTTCGTCGTGCTCGGCTTCGCCGCACTCCGCATGAGCGCGCGCCAGACCGGCATCGTCTGGTCGACTGCAACGCTGGGCCTCGCACTACTTTTCCTGATGACCGACAAGCCGATCGGCATTCCCATGGCCACCGCGACCGAGCGCGCTCTGGCGCTGGCCTGTTTCGTCAGCGCGCTTGGCCGCTGTGCCAGCGCCGGCCTCTACGGCAGCTCGATGCGCGAACTGCTGTATCGTCGCAGCAACGACCTCGCGGCTGCCAATGTGCGGATCGAGGAACTGGCGCAACTCGACGAGCTCACCGGCGCATTGAACCGGCGCTACATCATGAAGTGCCTGAACGACGAGATCGCCAAGGCCCAGCGCAACGCCACAACCTGCTGCATCGCGATCATCGACCTCGATCACTTCAAGAAGATCAATGATCACTTCGGACATCCGGTGGGCGATGAAGTGCTGCGCGCCTTCGCCATCTCTGTCTTCGCCAATATCCGCACCATCGACAGGTTCGGCCGTCAGGGCGGCGAGGAGTTTCTGCTGATCCTGCCGGACACCGACATTGATCTTGCGATCCAGACGCTCGATCGATTGCGCGGCCTGATCACGGAACTGAACTGGTCAGCGATTGCGCAGGATTTGACTCTGACGATATCCGCCGGGATCAGCGCCATCAGGCCCAACGATACGCCGGAAGACATTCTGGCGCGCGCCGACCTTGCGCTCTACAGAGCCAAGGATACCGGCCGCGACCGCGTGGTGGCAGCGCCGCAAAAGCGGCAGTTCAGCTGAGCGGCAGTCGGAGACCCGCCTGAAAGGCGCGCTTAGGCTAAAATATATCGATATTTCAAAGGCTTAAAATGGCAGGGGCGGTAGGGCTCGAACCTACGACAACCGGTTTTGGAGACCGGTACTCTACCAACTGAGCTACACCCCTACAGGAAAACGGCGCACCGTCATTTCCGCGCTGTTTGAAGCATAGGCGACGCCTGATTTGCAAGAGGTGAAGCGCCCCCTCCGAAATCAAATCCCGCCGGAATCAAAACGGCGGGCAAGGGAACAAGCCCCTGCCCGCCGCCTGTATCGATTACTCGATGATGCTAGCGACGACGCCTGCACCGCAGCCAAGTGCGGTATACCGCACTTGGGCATATTTTCTTTCGGTTGGACCTTTCGGAGTTGTTGCGTCGATCATTCAATGATCGAGGCCACCACGCCTGCACCAACGGTGCGGCCGCCTTCACGGATGGCGAAGCGCAGCTTCTCTTCCATCGCGATCGGCACGATCAGGTGCACTTCCATGGCGATGTTGTCGCCCGGCATCACCATTTCGGTGCCTTCCGGCAGATGCACAACACCGGTCACGTCGGTGGTGCGGAAGTAGAACTGCGGACGGTAGTTGGTGAAGAACGGCGTGTGACGGCCACCCTCTTCCTTGGTCAGGATGTAGGCCTCGGCCTTGAACTTGGTGTGCGGCTTCACCGAACCCGGCTTGCACAGCACCTGGCCGCGCTCGACGTCTTCACGCTTGGTGCCGCGCAGCAGCGCGCCGATGTTGTCGCCGGCCTGGCCCTGATCGAGCAGCTTGCGGAACATTTCAACGCCGGTGCAGATCGTCTTCTGCGTGGCGCGGATGCCGACGATTTCGATTTCCTCGCCGACCTTGACGATGCCGCGCTCGACGCGGCCGGTCACGACCGTACCGCGGCCCGAGATCGAGAACACGTCTTCCACCGGCATCAGGAACGGCTGGTCAACCGGACGCTCCGGCTGCGGGATGTAGCTGTCGACGTTCTTCATCAGTTCGAGGATCGCGTCGTGACCGAGCTTCTGGTCCGAGTTTTCGAGAGCGGCCAGCGCCGAACCCTTGATGATCGGAATGTCGTCGCCCGGGAAGTCGTACTTCGAGAGCAATTCGCGGACTTCCATTTCCACGAGCTCGAGCAGCTCCGGATCGTCGACCATGTCGCACTTGTTCAGGAACACGACCAGCGCGGGAACGCCGACCTGGCGGGCGAGCAGGATGTGCTCGCGGGTCTGCGGCATCGGGCCGTCGGCGGCCGACACGACCAGGATGCCACCGTCCATCTGCGCGGCGCCGGTGATCATGTTCTTCACATAGTCGGCGTGGCCGGGGCAGTCGACGTGGGCGTAGTGGCGGTTGGCGGTCTCGTATTCGACGTGAGCGGTCGAAATGGTGATGCCGCGGGCCTTTTCCTCGGGCGCCTTGTCGATCTGGTCGTAAGCGGTGAACGTGGCACCGCCCGTCTCTGCCAGCACCTTCGTGATCGCCGCCGTCAGCGACGTCTTGCCGTGGTCAACGTGACCGATCGTACCAATATTGCAGTGCGGCTTGTTACGTTCAAATTTTGCTTTGGCCATAGATCCACCTGTTAAGCCACGCCCGTGCGCAGCACCAAACCGGCGGCTGGTTACAAGGGAAAACGGCCCTGTTCAAGCCCGAACTTCTGGGCCAAGCTCGTCCAACCATGCCGGCGAGCCCCCTATGTAAGCCGGCAAATGACAAGATCAATCAAAGCACTATCGGGAGCCGCCATGAACGCCCAAACTGCCGCAAAACACGCCATTTCCCTTGAGACCCCCGAGCTGCCGCAGGCCCGGCCGGAAACGCTGGGATTGTCATCAAACCGTCTTCAAATCATGTCGGACGCGTTCAAGCGCGAGATCGACAAAGGCACCACGCCGGGCGTCACCATGCTGGTCTCCCGCCGCGGCCAGATCGGCTATTTCGAGGCCTTCGGCAAGCAGACCCCGGACGGCGGGACCGCGATGTCGCGCGACAGCCTGTTTCGCATCTTCTCGATGACCAAGCCGATCGTCTCGCTGGGCATCATGCAGCTGGTCGAGAACGGCCATATCCTGCTGAACGACCCGCTGGCGAAATACATCCCCGCATTCGCCGACACCAAGGTCGGCGTCGAGCGCAATGGCGCGCTCGAACTGGCGCTGCCTGTTCGACCGATCACGATCCAGGACCTGCTGCGCCACACGTCGGGCATTTCCTATGAGATCACCGGCAACGGCATGGTGCAGCGGATGTACCAGAAGTCGAACCTACGCAATCGCGACATCACCAATGAAGAACACGCGACAATCGTTGCCGGCCTGCCGCTGATCTGCCAGCCCGGCAGCGAGTGGAACTACAGCCGCTCCACCGATATTCTCGGCCGCGTCATCGAGGTCGTGTCCGGCAAATCGCTGGGCAACTATCTCACCGACAACATTCTGGCGCCGCTGCAGATGGCCGAGACCGGCTTCCACACAGCAGGCACGAACAAGGACCGTATCGCGCAGCCCTTCCCCACCGATCCCTGGACCGGCGAGAAAGTCGCGCTGTTCGATCCGCTCGAAATTCCGAAGATGGAATCCGGCGGCGGCGGACTGGTATCGAAGACCATGGACTATGCGCGCTTCTGCCAGATGCTGCTCAACGGCGGCACGCTGGACGGCAACCGCGTGATCGGCAGCCGCACGCTGCACCTGATGGCGTCCAATCACCTCAGCCCTAACGTGAAGCTGGAGACACATCTCGTACCGCCCGGCCACAGCTTCGGCCTCGGCTTCGCCGTACGCACCGACGATGGTCACGCGCCCTATGCGGGATCGAAGGGCCAGTTCTTCTGGAGCGGAGTCGCCGGCACGTTCTTCTGGATCGATCCGCAGGAAGAACTGTTTGCGGTGTTCATGTCGCAGGGACCCGGCCAGCGGGAATATTTCAGGACGCTGATCCGGAGTCTCGTCTACGCGGCGGTGGAGTAAGCAAGAAAAACTCGTCATTCCGGGGCGCGGCCGGCGCAAGCCGGACGCGAACCCGGAATCTCGAAATGGCCTGACACCGACGGAGACTCCCACGTCGAGGTTCCGGGTTCGCGGCCGCCGCCTTCGGCGACGTCCTCGCCCCGGAATGACGAGATTGATCTCAGCTAATCGTAGCGCCGCCGTCGATCACCATGGTCTGGCCGGTCATGAAATTCCCGGCTGCAGATCCCAGGAACACCGCAGCGCCTGCGATTTCATCGGGGATGCCGATGCGCAGCAGCGGCGAGCGTGCGGTGGAGGCCTTGAGGTTCTCCGGATTGTCCCACAGCGCTTTCGCAAAGTCGGTCTTGATGAGGCCGGGCGCGATGCAGTTCACACGGACATTGAACTTGCCGTATTCGCAGGCGAGATTGCGCGCGAGCTGCATGTCAGCCGCTTTCGAGATCGCATAGGCGCCCAGGATCGTCGAGCCTTTCAACCCGCCGATCGACGACACGATGATCACCGAGCCGTCCTTGCGTTCGATCATGTCCGGCACGACCATGCTGGTCAGCCAGTTGTTGGCGACAATGTTGTTGTCGAGAATCTTGCGGAACTGATCGTCAGAAATGCCGGCCAGCGGCCCGTAATACGGATTCGACGCAGCGTTACACACCAGCACATCGATCTTGCCGAACGCCTTCTTGCTTTCGTCGACGAGGTTCTGCAGGTTTTCCTTGCTGGAGATGTTGGCGGCGATCGCCACCGCAGTCCCCTTGCCGAACTGCGCGTTGATCTCCGTCGCCACTTCGTCGCAGACATCCTGCTTGCGCGACGAGATCACCACCTTGGCGCCGTGCTCCGCCATGCGCTCGGCAATGGCACGGCCGATGCCGCGCGTCGAGCCGGTGATGACGGCAACTTTTCCGGTCATGTCGAACAGGTTCATGTGTGTTTCTCCCTAGTTTTTTCTGTTTGAGTTTTCCTCCGTCATTGCGAGGAGCGAAGCGACGAAGCAATCCAGTCCTTCTTGTTGACGAAAAGAACTGGATTGCTTCGTCGCCAAGAGGCTCCTCGCAATGACGGCTATGACTAAGCCAGTTTCGTCGGCGTCACTTCCGGCCCCGCCGGCTGATGCATCGCTGCATGCGACGGATCGGCGATCCAGGGCTGCTGGTTGACCATTGGAATGCGCCAGCCACTATGGCCGTCGCTGGCGAGATGATCGAGCCGCGTGACCGAGCAGTTGTCGATGGTGAAAGCGAGACCGCGATCCGGCTGATCGTTGAGCGCAAGACCGATGGCCGCCTTGATCGTGCCGCCATGCGCCACTGCAATAATATCCTTGCCGGCGTGCTCGACATTGATGCGCTCGATGCCACGGCGCACGCGGTTGTAGAGGTCCATGAAGCTTTCGCCATTCGGCGATGGTTCATCGATGGGCGCGAACCAGTAGCTGCCGACATTGATGGGACGGCTGGCGAAGAACGCGGCGCGGTTCATGCCCTGCCAGTCGCCGAGATGCTGTTCGGCGAAATCCGCTTCATGCGGCATCGCGTCGGGCTTCGGAAATCCTGCGGCCCAGATCGCACTCGCCGTCTGATGCGTGCGCTTGAGATTGCTGGCGACCCAGACGGCATTGCGTGGCAGGATCTTGCCGACCGCATCGAACACCACGCGGTCGCTGCAGTCGCAGTCCATGTCCTTCTGGCCGTAGATGTTGCCGCCGTCACTCCGCACCGGGGCGTGTCGCACCCACCACCACCGCGTCGCCGTCACACCTTGAGGGACTGTATGCTGCGCCACGAACGGTTTCTCGGCGTTGGACATCGTGACCACCCTTCAATACTGTTTCATCCGTCCTACGTCAGAGCGCGAAGCGCCTCAAGCATCTTCGCAGCTTGGCACGCATCATTGAATTCCATATGGCGGCACGCCGCACAAAAAACATACAGGGAGAGAGTTATGGGCCGCCTCGCAGGCAAATCCGTCATCATCACCGGCGCAGGTAGCGGCATCGGCCGCGCCGCAGCGCAATTGTTCTCGCTGGAAGGCGCGAAGCTCATCATCGTCGACCGCAGCGAGAGCGTGCATGAGACAGCCAAACTTGTGAGCGATGCCGGCGGCACCATTGAAGCGATCACGGCGGATGCCGGTTCCGAGAGCGATGTGAAAGCCTATGTCGAGAAGGCACTGTCAAAATACGGCAAGCTCGACGCGATCTGGGCCAATGCCGGCATATCAGGCGGCCTCGTGCCGCTGCTGGAGCAGACCGTCGAGCAATGGCAGGAGATCCTGCGCATCAATCTGATCGGGCCGTTCCTCGCAATCAAGCATTCCATGCCGCATATGGTGAAACAGGGGCACGGCTCCATCGTCCTCACCGCCTCTGTCGCAGGCCTGAAGTCCGGCGCCTCCGGCCATCCCTATGCGTCGAGCAAGGCCGGCGTCATCAGCCTGGTGCAGACCACGGCCTATTCGCTCTCCGGCACCGGCGTGCGCATCAATGCGGTGTGCCCCGGCCTGATCGAGACCGGCATGACCAAGCCGATCTTCGACAATGCGAAAGAACGGGGCACCCAGGGCAAGATCGGCCAACTCAATCCGCTGAAGCGCGCCGGCCAGCCGCATGAACTCGCGGCGATGGGATTGTTTCTGGCCAGCGACGAAGCGTCCTACGTCAACGGCCAGGCGATCCCGGTGGATGGCGGCCTGACGGCGTCGATGCCTTACGCAGGCAAGCCGATCTAAGACGGGACGCGGGATGGGTTTGGCTTCGCTCAACTCATCCTGCGATCCAGAACAACTGCTGCATGGCCTCCTCGCGGTGCGGCCAATACGGCAAGCGCCGAGGCCGCCTGAATGACGACGCCGATGAAAATCGGTGTCGCGTAGCCGCCCGTAAGGTCGCGCAGAAGCCCCATGGTTGCCGGCCCACAGGCATTGATCACGCCGGCAATCCCGATGGACAGCCCGAGCACCACGCTGAACGCGTTCGACGGGAATTCGCGCTGAACGATTAGCGCCGGCAGCGTGATCAGATTGCCCATCGAAAAGCCGAACACCGCACAGGCAAGGAATAGCCCGGTCGTGCTGGTCGAGAATCCCAATACGCTCAGTGCCGCAGCCTGGCTGAAGATCGATACCGCGGCAGCGCGGCGTGGGTCGACGCGGTCGGCAACGAGACCAAGCGTAATGCGCCCGACCAGCGACATGGCCGTTGTGAGCGAGACCGCGCCGCCCGCCGACTGAAATCCGATTACCGGCGTCAGGATCGATATCTGATGCACGATGAACGCAACCTGCACCAGGATCGCGAACGCGAATGGTGCGGTCAAGCTCCAGAACCCGGGATCGCGCAGGAGGTCTGCACGTGACAACGGCGGAGCCGCATGTACAGCTTCGGTAATCCGCCGTTCCCCTGCGCGCGGGAATCGAACCATGATTGCCACGACCGGCACGAGCACAATGGCCAACACGGCGGCGGCGATATCGAGCGCGTGACGAAATCCGGTGGCTTCGACCAGCAGGACCAGGCCGGGCATCAGCAAGATGCCACTGAACGTCGCCCCGCTGAAGGTGAGACTGATCGCCAGGCCGCGCTTGCGGTCGAACCACGCACCGACGATCGCCGCAGCGGTGATCGTCCCGAGGCCGACCCAGGCCAGCGCGAGCACGACAAAGCCCGCATAGAGATGCAGGAGGGAGTCCGCCGATGCCAGCAATACAAGACCTGTCGCAAGCGCGGCGACGCCCGCAAGGACCAGGCTGCGCGGCCCGATCCAGCGCAACAGATCGCTGACGAACATCGATAGCAGGGAGCCCAGTACGAGGCAGAGCGTACTTCCCGTTGCGATTAACCCGGTCGGCCAATCGTTGAGGCGGCGGAGTTCGGCGACATAGATGCCATGCCCGTACAGGCCGAAACCAAAGATCGAGATCTGGACCAGAAACAGGGCGGCAACAATCCGCCAGCCCATATAGCGCAACGACGTCTCGTCAGCCGGATCGGTCTCGGCCATCGCATGCGTTTGCATTTCCCCACCGCCGCGCTCAATGCGTCCCCATAGAACGCTACCTATGATTGCGGCGCCATGCCATCGCTGCGTATCGGATCGCAGTCAAGAAATAACGCAGACAGTCACAATCCGTCAGGCGGAGCGTTCGACGAATTCGTCGCCAGCAAGCGGTCGCGCACGCGCTCGCGGTGGAATGTGTAGATGCCGGACAGCACGATCACGCTCGCGCCGAGCACCATCATGGCGTCGGGCACGTCACCGAAGACCAGATAGCCCAGCAGCATCGCGTAGAGCATCTGCGAATAACGCATCGGCGCGACCGACGAGACATCGCCGACGCGCAGCGCGAGGATGACGCACTGGAATCCGATCAGCGTCATCACTGCCGCCAGCGCCAGCAAAGCGAGCGAATGAAACGATAGCGCAGTCCAGTCCCCGTGCAGCAGCGTGAACACTGCCCCTGCCAGAGTCACCGCAACGGCGGTGAGAAAGGTGACGAACAGCGTGGGAATTTCGGCCGGGATGCGTTTGGTGACGAGATCGCGCGTGGCGTAGAACAACACGGACAGCAGCGCCACCAAAGTGAACTGGCTGAACCCGTCGGCGCCCGGCCGCACGATGATCAGCACGCCAATGAAGCCCGCGGCAATCGCCAGCCATCGCCGCCATCCCACCGGCTCGCCCAGGATCAGCACGGCGCCACAGGTCATCACCAGCGGCAGCGATTGAACGATGGCGGTCACATTGGCGAGCGGCAACGCGCTGACCGCGACCAGGAACAGCGCCGAGCCGCCGATCTCCCCGGAGATGCGCAGCGCCACTGACGGCACGAACAGCAACCGCTGAGGCCGTAGCGCGCCCTGATGCACCGCCAGCGCACCGATCATGACGCTGGCGAACAGCCCGCGCAGCATCATTACCTCGCTGAAATGCATCTGCACGGTGAGGAACTTGGCAATGGCGTCGTTGACACTGAAGGTTGCCATGGAGACAGCCATCAGCAGGCTGCCGCGCAGATTGGGAGAGAGAGGCAAGACAATCCTGGGTGAGTTACGGTCAGAGCAGACAGGCTCCGAAAGGAGCAAGACTCAGGCCAAATGATTGCGCCTCATGTGCACGAAGACGGACGTGCGAGCCAGATGGCTCACGCGTCCCTGCCATTCACTGTGCGCCGGACTGATGGCCGGGCGCCAAGCCTACAACCCATCCGGCGGCATGCTCGGCGCACTGGCCGCCGGCAACCGGTTGCGAACACGCTCGCGATGGAACGCATAAAGACCGGACAGCACGATCACCGACGCGCCGAGAACCATCGGGCCGTCCGGCACATCGCCGAACACGAGGTAGCCAAGCAACATGGCCCACAGCAGTTGCGAGTACCGGAACGGCGCAACAGCGGAGATATCGCCGGCGCGCAACGCCAGGATCACACACTGATATCCAATCAGCACCAGCACAGCGGCGAGCGCCAGCAGGCCGAGCGACCGGTTCGAGGGTGGCGTCCAGCCGCCCAGCGGAACGAGCAGGATGGCGCCGACGATCGTCACAACGATCGTCGTCAAAAACGTGACGAACAGTGAAGGGATTTCGGTCGGAATGCGCTTGGTCGCGAGATCGCGCACGGTACAGAACGCGACCGACAACAGCGCCAGCAGCGAAAACTGGTTGAAGCCCTCGATGCCGGGCCGGACCACAATGAGAACGCCGACGAAGCCCGCAGCGATCGCCAGCCAGCGCCGCCAGCCCACCTGCTCACCGAAGATGAGTGCCGCACCGAGCGTGATCGCGAGTGGCAGCGATTGAAAGATCGACGATACGTTCGCAAGGGGCAGATGTGCGAGCGACGCCAGAAAAGTCACGGTGCCGCCGATCTCGCCGAATACGCGCAGCGCCACAGACGGGACGAACAGGATACGCAGCGGACGCAGGGCCTTCTGCTGGGTGGCGAGCGCGCCGATCAGCACGGCGGCGAACAGACCCCGCACCAGCATCACCTGACCGAAGTTCATGTGCAGCGTCAGGAATTTCGTGAGCGCGTCGTTGAGGCTGAAGCCGGCCATGGCCGTGGCCATCAGCACGCTGCCGCGAAGATTGGGAGAGAGAGACAAGTGCGTTTCCAGGTCGATCGACGCAGCAGCACTTGCTGCGGCCGGCCCTCTTGGCGGGGCATCTCTAAAGCGATCATGAAAGAGGCGCGATCCCCAATCGGTCGCGCCTCTTCAATCGTTTATTTCGCGCCGGCGAGCTGTGCGTATTTCCACGACGCCTGCGCCAGCGGAACGGTGCGCTTGGCGGATTCCATCGCCTTGGCCGACGACGCGGTGCCATCGCGAACACGGCCGGCAATGCCCTGCAGAATGCCGGTGAGCCGGAACAGGTTGTAGCAATAGTACCAGTTCAGATCCGGCACGGTCTTGCGGCCGGCCTTCTCGCAATAGATTTTCGCGGCTTCATCCATAGTCGGGATGTTGAGCGCCTTGAAATCGAGCCCGTCGAGGCCCGGCATGATCCACTGCATCAAAAGATAAGTGAAGTCGGCCATCGGATCGCCCAATGTCGACAACTCCCAGTCGAGCACCGCCTGCACCTTCGGCTGCGTCGTATGGAACACCATGTTGTCGATGCGATAGTCGCCATGCACCACCGACACCCGCTCCTGCTCTGGAACCGACGTCGGCAGCCATTCGATCAGCCGTTCCATTTCCGGAATGAGCTGCGTCTCGGAGGCGCGGTACTGCTTGGTCCAGCGATCGACCTGACGGGAAAAGTAATTGCCGGGACGGCCGAAATCGCCGAGCCCGATTTTTTCGGGATCGTAGCTGTGCAGTTGCGCCAGCGTCTCGATCTTCGCCGTGAAGATCGCGCGGCGATCTTCCTTCGGCACCGTCGGCAGCGCCGGATCCCAGAAGATCCGGCCGTCTTCCATCGACATGATGTAGAACGCCGAACCGATGACATTGTCATCGGTGCAGAGTGCGTAGGCCTTGGCGACCGGGAAGCCTTGCTTGCCGAGCGCCGCGATGACCTTGTATTCGCGATCGACGGCGTGCGCCGATGGCAGAAGCTTGCCGAACGGCTTGCGCCGCATCACGTAGGATTGCTTCGGCGTATTCAGCCGATAGGTCGGGTTGCTTTGTCCGCCCTTGAACTGCAGGACCGTCAGCGGTCCCTCATAGCCTTCCACATGCTCGCGCATCCAGGCCTCGAGGCTCATCTCGTCGAAGCGATGCCGCTCCTCCACTGGCCTCGTGCCGTTATACTCGTCGTCGCGCTTCACACCATCGGTCACGTCAGTCTCCGCTTAGCGTTTCTTAGTGCTTTGCCTCATTGGCATACTTGCGCAGTTCGAGCCGCGCAATGGCACGGTTGTGCACCTCGTCCGGACCGTCGGCGAGACGCATGGTGCGCATCGACGCATAGTCACGCGCGAGACCCGCATCGTCGGACACGCCGGCGGCGCCGTAAGCCTGGATCGCGTTGTCGATGATCTTCAGCGCCATGTTGGGGCCGGAGACCTTGATCATCGCGATTTCGAGCTGGGCGGTCTTGTTGCCGACCTTGTCCATCATGTCGGCCGCCTTTAGGCAGAGCAGACGGTTCATCTCGATATCGGTACGGGCTTCGGCGATGCGCTGCTCCCAGATCGAATATTCGATGATCTTCTTGCCGAAGGCCGTGCGTGACGACAGACGGCGCACCATCTTCTCCAGCGCTTCCTCGGCCTTGCCGATGGTGCGCATGCAGTGATGGATGCGGCCCGGACCGAGACGGCCCTGCGCGATCTCGAAGCCGCGGCCTTCGCCGAGCAGGATATTGCTGGCGGGAACGCGGACATTGTCCAGCTTCACCCGCGCATGGCCGTGCGGTGCATCGTCGAAGCCGAACACCGGCAGCATCTTCTCGATTGTCACACCCTTGGCATCGCGCGGCACCAGGATCTGCGACTGCTGCTGATGCTTCGCCGCGCTCGGATCGGTCTTGCCCATCACGATCATCACGGCGCAGCGCGGATCGCCCATGCCCGACGACCACCACTTGGTGCCGTTGATGACGTATTCGTCGCCGTCGCGCTTGATCGAGGTCTCGATATTGGTCGCGTCCGACGAGGCGACATCCGGCTCGGTCATCAGGAAGGCGGAGCGGATCTCGCCGTTCATCAGCGGCTTCAGCCACTTCTGCTTATGCTCTTTCGAGCCGTAGCGCATGAACACTTCCATATTGCCGGTGTCCGGCGCGGAGCAGTTGAACACTTCCGAGGCCCAGCTGATATGGCCCATCTGCTCGGCGAGCAGCGCATATTCCAGATTGCTCAGTCCCGCGCCGTGGAATTCGTCGTCTTCATGCGACGACGGCGGCATGAACATGTTCCACAGGCCTTCGGCCTTCGCCTTCTTCTTCAATTCCTCGACGATCGGGATCACCTTCCAGCGCTCGCCCGCTTCGTCCTGCTGACGATAGATCGGCACGGCGGGGCGGACATGCTTGGTCATGAAGGAGGACACGCGCTCGAGCCATTCGCGCTGGCGGTCCGACATATTGAAATCCATGGGGCGATCCTCGCGTTTTTTAGAATTGTTGGCGGCACTGTTGTCCCGTCGCTGGATCACCGCAAGAGCAAATTTGTCTCTGCTGATGCGGCACAGATCCGCGCGGGGGCGATGGCGTTGAGCAGATGCAATATGCCATCAGGCGCACATTGACATTTCCCGACGCTCAAACGATAGTTTCATACACGCGTTTGAAATGCAATGACCCCAATCCGCGCCGCTTGCATGGGGCCATGTTGCAAAAGGACCGTTTTGATCAGGACGATCGCATGGCAGCAGACCACACACGGACGGCGATCATCACCGCAGCCGAACGGCTCTATGCCGAACGCGGCTTCGCGGATGTGACCATGCGCGACATCGTCGCCGCGGCGGACGTCAATCTCGCGGCGGTGAATTATCATTTCGGCAGCAAGGACGAATTGATCGCCGAACTGTTCGTGACGCGCAGCCTCGCCACCAATCGCGAGCGCCTGCGTGAATTGAAGGCGGCGGAAGAAGCCGGCGACGGCCGCGCCGATATCCATGCGATCTTTGCCGCCCTCGTCGGCCCCACGCTGCGCGGCTGCCTCGGCCCCGAGAAGCAGCGCTCGGACGCCGCGCGCTTCATGATCCGCGCCTCGATCGAATCCGTGCCGCCGATCCGCAAGATCAAGAACCGCGAGGTCGATCACCTCAAGCGCTTCGCCGCGGCGATGCGCCGGTCCCTGCCCGATCAGGACCCAGCGGATATCTTCTGGGCGCTGCATTTCGCGCTGGCCATGGCGCACCAGACCATCCGCGACAGCGAACGCCTGACGCGCATGTCCGACGGATTATGCGACCTCAACGATGTGCAGGCGATCACCGACCGCGTCGCTGCGGTCGCTGTCATGGCGCTGACGGGCCGCGCGGCCAGGGCACCCGCGAAGGAACCGGCCAAGACCAAGGCGCGCGCCTGAACGGTAAAGCCCGGTTCCACTTGAGATTGCTCGTGACGTCCCGCCGATTCGCGGCGTAGGACGGGAGCGGATCGGGACCCCAGCATGAGCGCACAGGACGCCATCGACTTCGTGTCGGACAATATCGCGGAAGTGGGCACGCTGATGCGCTCGCTGTCCGGCCGCTATGAAGGCATCTTCGGCAATCTGCGCGCGGCCTATGGCGTCGCCTTCGAACAGGCGGACAGCATCGCAGACGCCGCCCGCGATGCGACCGCCATTGCGGACGCCGCCACCGCAAGCTTTCGCGACAACATCCCGAACCAGCCCGGCAATGCCTGCACCAGCGGCTGCGCCGCCTGCTGTCACCTTTACGTCCAGGTGCCGCCCGGCACCGCGACGGTGATGGCCAAACATATCGCTGCGCATTTTACGCCGGACGAACAGCAGGCACTCCGCGGCCGCCTCGAAGTCGCCGCGACTGCCGCACGCGATGCCGCCGACGTCATGAAGCTTCGCATGCGCTGCGCGCTGCTCGGATCGGACAATCGCTGCACGGTCTACGAGGTCCGCCCTCTCTCCTGCCGCGCCTTCACCTCGCGCTCGGTGGCGCGCTGCCATGACGTGGTGTTCGGCGACGTGCCTGAAGGCACCGGCGTCGAGCAGAACGCCGCGCATTTCCGCATCCACATGGAAGCGACCTTCGCGCTGGAGCAGGCCGCGCGCAATCGCGGGCTGCCGGATGCGCAGAAGGAGCTGGCGCAGGCGCTGTTGGATGAGATGACACCTTTGGACACAGCGACCTCCCCCGACCAGCAGCTCGCCGCGCAGAAGTAAGACTGCAGGAACACAGCGCCTTCCGATCACCGCACCGTGATCCTCGCCTACGTAATCATCGCGATCCCCGAACGTAACGCTATCGGCACCACGCCAGAGCGTTACGTGAAAGGACGAAATATGAGAGCGTTTTCTGCTGTAATCACCGGGCTGGGCATTGCCCTGCTGAGTGCAGCCACCATTTCCGCCGCAAGCGCAGCCGAGACGGTGCGCGTGCGCGGCACGGTCGAGAGTGTCGACGGCGCGAAGCTGACGGTCAAAACCCGCGAGGGCAATTCGACCGCGATCAAGCTGAACGACAACTGGAAAGTCACCGGCGTCGCCAAGGCCTCGCTCAACGACATCAAGCCCGGCGACTTCGTCGGCATCGCCTCGCTGCCCAAGTCGCGCGGCGGCGACGGCGCCCTCGAAGTCCTGATCTTCCCGGCCGGCATGAAGGGCACCGGCGAAGGCAGCTATCCCTGGGATCTGAAGCCGAACAGCACGATGACCAACGCCACCGTCACCAACGCCGTCAAGGACGTGGACGGCCGCAACGTCACGGTGACCTTCCACGGCAAGGAAAAGACCATCTCGGTCGCGGATGACACGACAGTCGTGACCTTTGCGGCTGCCGCGCAAGGTGACCTGAAGCCGGGCATGACCGTGTTCGTGCCGTCGCAGAAGGCGGACGACGGAACGCTCTCCACCGGCAACGTGGTCGCCGGCACCAATGGCGTCGTGCCGCCGATGTAGCCCGCGCGAAGCGCGCATTGCGCCGGGGGATCAGTCGAGCGGTTTGTCGTCGTCGGTCGGAGGCTCTGCCTCCGGCGAGCAGATGTCGCCGCCGCCGAACTGATCCCCCGGAGCGGGATGGTCGCCGAGAATCGTGAGCGGGTCCGGCTTTTCGCCCGGACCTTCCGGGGCCCGCTCCGCTGGCTTGCGAACATTCATGCTGGTGCCTCCCTTTGCAAGCCAACGCGGCCCCGTGCAATCCGTTGCATGGGAGGCGACGTCTGCGTTCTGAATGGGAGCGTCCTGGATCCGCGCCGCGATCAGTTGCCGGATGCGCAGAAGGGACTGGCGCAGGCACTGCTGGACGAGATGACGGGTTGATACGGGCCCTGCTCGATGCCGGACGCAACGACTGGCGGGAGGAGCTATTTACCGCGCATTAAGCATAAACTGCCATCTTCCCATCGAAGCTGCCGACATAGGTGCCTCAGATGATTTCGGAAGCACAAATTTTACGTTTGATTGCCCTGCCACTGGCAGGTTGCGCCTTCCTGATCGCCGTTTATCTCACGACCGGAATCGGCTTGAGATAAAACGACGCGGAAGCCGAGCAGCGGCTCATCCGGAAGCGGAAGAATGCGCTATCCCGCAAAGCCCCGCCTGCGTTGCCTCCCTTGCGCGGCACCACCAAGGTGCGAGCTTTAAAGGTCCACGTCCGAACGGAAGCGTCCTAGATCCGCGCCGCGATCAACTGACGGATGAACTCCGGCGCCTTCGCGCTGGGGAGCCACCGCGTCACCGCGATCATCTCGGCGTCGCGGTCGATCCAGATCATGTTGCCGCCGGCGCCGAGCGCATAGACGGCGGTGTCCGGCGCGCTCTTGTTGGCATGCGGCCCGCGGTTCAACCACCACAGGAAGCCGTAATTCGGCTGCTGGGACGACTGCGTCCACATCGCATCGACCCAGCTCTGCGAGAGCAGTCGCTTTCCATTCCAGTCGCCGCCGCGCGCCATCAACAGGCCGAAGCGCGCATGGTCCTCCGCGCCGATGAACATGCCGCCGCCCCAATGGCCGCCGCCCGGCACCGACTGCATCCGCTGTCCGTCGATCTCGACGAAGGAATTGTCATAGCCGACCCAGCTCCAGTTCCTGGACGTGCCGATCGGATCCATGATGCGAGCGCGCAGCACATCCGGCAGCGGGTGCTTGAACAGATTCAGCAGGCAGAGCGACAGCAGGTTCACGCGCACATCGTTATATTCGTAGAAGCTGCCCGGCGTTTGCAGTTCGCGCAGCTCGCCCTTGCGGCTGTTGTCGGCATTCGGCGCGACCAGACGGTTGTGATCGATCTGGTCCGGCTTACCGAACAGCTCGCCGCGCCATTCGCTGGTCTGCTCCAGGAGATGTCGCCAGGTGACCTTGCTGTTATGCGCATCGGCAAACAGCGACCCCGGCACGCGCTGGCCCACGGGCTCGTCAATAGCACCGATCAGCCCGTCATCCAGTGCGAGCCCCGTCAACACCGCGAGATAGCTCTTGGCGATGGAGAAGGTCATATCCGCCCGCGCGATATCGCCCCACGACGCCAGCACGCGACCAGCTTGCAGCACCATGCCCGCCGACCCGCCGCGCTCCTTGACCGGCCCCAGCACCGCGCTCCATGGCCCGGTCTCGTTCCAGTCCACATTCGGCGCATAGCGGCCGTCATCGTAATAGAACCCGCGCGGCCACGGCGTTTCATTGGCCTGCGCGAAGGCGACCGCGGACGCGAGTTTGTCAGGGGCGTAGCCGGCGGTGTGGGGATCGATCTTGTCCCAGGCGTTTGCGCTGGCCGGGAAATAACGTGACTCTGTCATGGGGATATCGGGCTCGGTTTGGGTAGTGAGCTGCGGTTATTGACCGGATGGAGCGCGGCGGCAAGCTATCGAGACGTGCATGAGGCCACTCATTCGGATTAGACTAGCGATTGCCGTTGAGCGGACCTTGGCATGTGAGAGGATTTGGGATGTCTCGGAACTTCGGATCAAACGAAGGTGGCGGCTTCAATGAGATCACGAAGGAATACAAAGCAGACCGTACGATAGAGAATTACGTGAGGCTTCGGCGCGGAAATCCGGAAGCTGAGATTGAGGTCAGCACGATCGGCGGGTTCGAGTCGATGTTCTACATGCGCGAAGAACTAGCTAAATACGGCATCGATCCCGAACTGCTCGGAGGTATCCTTGATGCTGATCAGGACACGATCAGCGAAATGGCTCTTCGGCTTATGGAGAAGATCATCGAGGCGCGCGAGATCGCCGCCGATGGCGAAACCCACCTGATCCGACGTGGGCTAGCTATCCCAGACAAGCTGATCGATTGGATAATCTGCTGCTCACTCGATGCGCTCAGCTGGAATGATGACCTGACGATTCCACGTGACCTCATCGTTCTTATGCGAGAGCGGCTGGGTGGATCCAACTTGCATTACGAGAAAGAGGGAGAAATCCGGCAGAACAAACAAAACGCTGGACTGATAGCTGGACAGCTTATGGCGCGAGGCGTCAATCCCACATTCAAAATTATTGGTGAAGCGCTTGGAGTAG
Source organism: Tardiphaga sp. 42S5 (assembly GCF_034044155.1). Lineage (NCBI taxonomy): Bacteria > Pseudomonadati > Pseudomonadota > Alphaproteobacteria > Hyphomicrobiales > Nitrobacteraceae > Tardiphaga > Tardiphaga sp. 42S5. The sequence goes on from NZ_CP139027.1 coordinate 4,759,503, forward strand.
CGCCAAGTACAGTCAAGCGTTGGTTTGAGCCAGGAGAGTTCGAGCAAGAACGAGACGTTTATGCCAAATGGTTCGACAAGGACGGCAAGCTGCGTCCACTAGGTAAGCCTAGAGAGTGAGTGTTGCGCGCGATTGTACGTGCGCAACGGTGATGGACCGGGCATCGTCCGCGCGAACCCACCATTTCGCAGTCGAGCCATGGCAAACAAACCCAAACTAAAAGTGCGAATCCCGTTCCTTTTGGAGGCTGCGGCCGAAGGCAATCTTGCCATTATTCTACTGTTCGCACTCGCGCTGGTAACGATCACTTTGATCGGGGTTTGGCGCTAGGCAAGCGCCAGCAGACACCGGGGCTTGCGCTCAACAAAAAGCGCGGGAAGTCTCCCTCCCGCGCTTTCCGTTAAGTCAGAAGCAGAACGAGCAAGACAACCATACGGAGGATTGCCTGCAGATCTGCGGTCACTTCAAAACGAACCTTGAACATGATTAGCCTATGTTCTGGGTCCGTGGCCACAGACTGTTAAGTCGGCAGCATGATCATGCAGTGAGTAGTTCTGGGCCTCGTGTCTTCGGCCGAAAGACGGCCCTCGTTGTCATCGATCTCTGAATTTTTGCTGCTGTTTGCTGATTTTAAGATTTTTGTTGCTGTTTGCTGTTCTGCGTTGATCGGTTTGCTGTCTGACTGTTTTGCGCGCGTTGCTGATTTGCTGAACTGTTTGTGTGCTGTGCGATTTTTGCTATGTGCGACCTGCGTGCCCCGAAGGGCAGCATCAACCTATGGATGGCTGTCAATTTTGCAAGGCCATCTCAGGCGCAAAAATCTGAATACCCAGCGCACGCAACTGAATCTGCGGTGATTTTTGCTTTAGGGGCTGGAGCGGGTAGAGGGAATCGAACCCTCGTATTCAGCTTGGAAGTCTTTCGAATTTCGGCAGTGTTTTCAACACTCATTCCGACATTTTGCAGCCCTTTGGGCGATTGAGATTACTACAGAATTTCTCTTTGTCGGAATGGTCTTGCGAGACTCATGAGCGATCTCCGAGTCGTCGGCACGCATCGAAGTCACCTCGTCACCGCGGCTGTTTCACGAACGAACGACGTGGCTGACGGCAAGATTTCGAGCGACGAAGCCATTCAAGCCATTATCGCCTCTTACAAAGACCGCACGAAAATCTGAATAGCCAAATGTGCAATGTCTATTCGATGACCAAGAACCGGGCCGCCATTCGGAAGCTGTTCAAGGTCGAGCAGGACAGCTCCGGCAACCTGCCTTGGACCGGGCATCTGTCCGGACTATATGGCGCCGGTCGTACGCAACGCCGACGGCGACCGCGAACTGGCGCTGTTGCCGTGGGGATAACGATCGACCATTCGCCTTCAACATGCATGCGATCCCTGACTTACTGCACCAGACGCCTTCGTTCATCTGGCGTCAGTCGATTTATCGCTGCCTGTTCGAGTCTGCCCGCGCCGAGAACCTGCACAGGGCTTGCCGGATTTTGCGCGCGCTTGTCCTCGCGCGGCCGATTGCGCTTGTTATCGTCCTCATTCGGTTCGCCGCCGCCGCCATACCCCAGCACTTCGACGATGATCACCGACGGATTGTTGTTGGTGGCCTGCGTGGGTGTCGCAGTCTGTTGCGTCGCTGCCGTCGCGTTGGTACTCGACAGCGCCGCCGTGATGCTCGGCGCCTGCACGGTCGGGATGCCCGTCGATGAGCCCTGGACCTGGATATTTGCGGCATTGACGATCTGCAACGCGGCCAGATTGATGTTGCCGGAGACGCGGATACCCGCCTCGCCTGCATCGATGGTGCCGAGCGGCGCGATCAGGTCGATATCGCCCGCCTTCACTTCCGGGATCGGATTGAGCGTGGCGATGCCGGCGCCCGACGACGGCACCGTCGGCGACAGCGTCACGTTGCCGTATTTGTCATAGACGCGCTTCGGCGGCGTATACACTACCGTCGTCTTGGCGCCGCGGCCGGCATTGATGTCACCGCCCGCCGTCCATGCGATGATATTGCCGCCGAACGTCGTCATGATGCGCGACAGGCCGAGCAACACGCTGCCCTGACTGTAGATCTGGATGTTGCCCGTGCCCTGTGTCACCAGGCCGGCGGTCGCAGGCGGTGCGATGCCTTCGACGCCGACCACCAGCTTGCCTGATGGCGTCAACATCTGGATGTCGCCGCCGAACAGGGTCTGCACGCCGGAGCCGCCGAACATGGTGATATCGCCCGACGCGTCCGCGGCAACGGGGAACAGCGCTGCGATGGCGGCACGGCCACGCAGATAGCTGCCGTAGCGCGTGTTGGTGACGTCGTTATATTCGCGGCCGCCGGCGGTGAGTTCGGCGAAATAGACCTGGCGCAGGAAGATCTGCTGCTGCTCCGGTGCCAAAGCACCAAACGCGGCGCGGGCTTCGGCAGCGGTCCCGGCAAAGCCGGTGCGTTGCTGCAGCCACGCTGCGAGTTCTTTCTCATAGGTCTTGGCGACCTTGCCCGAGCCTTCGAGCGGCGTGCCCGCCGGCACCAGATTAGCCGGATCGAGATAGCGCAGCAGCGCGTCGTAATCCGGCCCCTTGGCGCCGATACCGGCCAGCATCGCAACGCTGGCGCCGGGACGGTTGTCGCCCGCAACCACGGGGCCTACGGAGACGACGCTGGCCTTGTCATCCATCAGGATGTTGCGACCCGCGGAAATCTGCAGCATGCCGGGGCCGCCGATATTGAAGCTGCTATAGATGATGTCATGTCCGGCCTGCACCAGCGAGACATCGGTCTCGGAATTGTGCACGAACAGGTTGCCAGTCGAGGAGAAGTAGGTGCGGTAGCTCCCGCCCAGCCCGTCCTCGGTAGCGCCGAGCGCGGTGCCGCTGCCGACGATGTCGCGCCCGGCCATCATGCGTACCGGGCCCGCGCCCTGATACCAGACCTGTCCGGCCCGCGTCGGATCATTGTCCGCAAACGTCACGGTGCGGCCGCTGCTGACGCCGACGAGATCACCGCTGACGGCGTAGAACCGCGCCGGATCGAGATCGCCCCATTCCGCAGTCGCGGTGTTGGGCCCGAAGGCAAACAATGGAAGGATGCCCTGGCTCTCATAGGCCACGTTGCCGGTCGCCGACAGATTGCTGAACTTGGTCCCGCCAGTGACCGCGTCAACCACGGTGAAAGCCGGGCGGAACGGCGTCGCCAGCGACGACGCCGACGCACTGCTCCGCGCAACCGTAAAGCCTCCTGAATAGATCGAATCCGAGGCCAGGAATTCGAGCTTGCTGTTGGCCGAAGGCGCCAGCAGCAGCGGCGCGTAGACGGTCGTGACCGGGGCGGAGCGATCGGAGATCGCATTGCCGTAGTAGAAGCTGCCGCCAGCCGCGACCGCAGTGAGGATCGACGGAAACATGACCGCCGAGTCGGTGGAGGGTAAAACGGCGCCGAGGCTGAGCGGCACCAGGTCGCCACCCGCGGAGAACAGGTTGATAGCGCTATGGTTAGTCCATAGCGAGAACCAGCTGGTGCCGCCGGCCGCGCCGTCGCGCCCATAGGGTGCATCGACGACCGTGGTAATGCGGCCGGGATCGCTGGCGCCGGACAGCACCAGGTCGCTGCCGCTGTTCAGCGTAAAGGTCGAATCGCCGGGCGCCAGCAACAACCCGCCAAAGGCCAATGCCCGCGTTGACGTAAACGGATCAAAGGCCCGGGTTTCGCGCGGCGACTGTTCGAGCGGCTGGACGCCATAGGTCGGGCTCAATATGCCCAGCGAACCTGTAGCGATCTGGGTGTCGCCGCGCAGATTGGTGACGGTGCCGTTGAAGGCACTGTTGGTGTAGAGCGAGGCCGGGTTCAGCTTGCCGCCGACTTGCAGGTCGAGGTCGCCGCCGCCGGTCAGCGTCAGGCTGCCATCGGCGCCGACCCGGCCAGTGCTGCCCACGGCGAGCACGAGACCCTGGGTGCGCTGGTTGGAGAACTGATCCTGGACGTCCACCCCGGTCGACGTGATGTTGTTGTTGCCCATCAGCGTGACGATGCCGGCATTGCCGCCGACATCGACGCGGAGGTTGCCGCCGCCCAGGGTGCCGAAACCGGTGAAGCCGACCAATGTGTCGGCCCGGCTGACGCCAAGGATCGACGGGGCGACGTAAGTGCCGAAATTGATCGACCAGGCGGTTGCCTGATCGGCGCCGCCGCCGAGCGTGGAGCCGGTGCCCTGCCGCCACAACCAGTTGCTGATCGCCGCGCTGTTGTAGCCGATATCTTGCGTATTCGGGCGGTTGGGCCCGTTCGTGTAGACCGGCAAGGTCATCAGATTGCCGGTGAGATCGCCGCCAGCCTTGATCGTCAGGTTGCCGCCGCCGGTCGGATACCAGGCGCGCGCCAGGCTGTCCGCCCCACCATCGACGAATTTCTCGTAGCCTCCGTTCAGGTCGCCGAGCACCGTGCCCGACGCTTTCCTGGCGCGCGGCAGATTGTACGGATCGCTGGCGCTGGTCGTCGTGGACGACGTGCCGGCGGTGTAGACGCCGTACAGCGTGCCCATTTGCACATTGCCGGATGCGATGAGGTCAAGGTCGGCCGCACCTGTTCGAACGACACTGAAACGCGTGCTCCCGGGCAGATAGTCGAAGGTGGGATTGGCGGACAATTCGCAGACCATCGGATCGTCCGAACAAATGGTGGTCCCGAAGTAATCATAGTCGACCGGCTTGCCGACATAATCCGCGGGGTCACCGTCGGCGATGTAGCTCTCCCAGCCATAATAGGTCAGGAGGATGCTCTCGGGGGTCGGCTTACCATATAGTCCGTAGTGATTGTCGGCGAGCACCAGATTGCCATGCTTCGCGCTCGGATTGATCAGCCGGCTGTCGGCCGCGCCAGTATCAGCGCCGGCCACCAGCCGCACCGACCACGACTGCGAACCTTCCGGCAGCATCGCCGCCACGGCGTATAATTTGCCGGCCGCACCGGGCCGCAAGTCGACCGACGTCAAGCCGCCGGGCAGCAGGACATTGGTGCCCGAGGGCAGCACCGCGCCAAGCGGCAGCGCGAGATCGCTGCTCAGCGTGCCCGCTACGGGCAGCGCGACACCCTTCGGCCAGATCATCGCCGCCAGCGACGCGGACCCCGGCAGCTTCATGCCGGCATCGAACTGCGTGCCGGCCGGAAGCGTGACGGGCGCAATGACGATCGAACCCGCCGCGAACAGCAACATGCCGAATTGATCGCGCACATTGGCGCTCAGCACGGTTCCTGCGGCCAGGTTCATCGGCGCGCTTAACGAGCTTCCCACGGGGATCACCGTGCCCGCGTCGAAACTCGACGCTTGCAGCGGCAGATCGAAGTTCAACGTCTTGCCGCTGCCGAATTTGGTGCCGGCTGCCAGGATCACGCCGATGCGCGGGATGGTGATATCCGCACCGGTGAATTCCACGCCGGGCAGCAGCAGCCACCCCTTGTCGTCCTGCGTCGCCGGCGGCGCTGTGAAGCCGTCATTGATGCTGCCGTAAATGGTGAGATCGCCGCCGGCGCGCAGCGTCAGCGCGCCCGCTTCGCCCGAGCCGTCTCCGGCGATGCCGGTGAGCGGTGAATGCGGGTTAAGGCTGGCATAGCGGTAACCGGACAGGTCGAGATCGCCCTGCACAACGAGATCGCCATCCGGCGTCTTGCTGACGACTTCGACGCCAGGCCGCAGATGGAAGGCATCGCGATAAGTTGCATTATTGAGACCCGCGAGCTTGCCGTCGACAAGCGTGGCATTGCCGCGCGCCGCATTGATGAACGCTTCGCTGTCCGCATGTTTGCCGTCGAGCCACGTCTGGTTGATGAATTGATAGAGCCGCCCGTTGGCCGCGGGATCCGCTGCGTAAGGCGCATCGTCGTAGCTGCGCATCGCGTTGACGGCGATCGAGCGCGCGCCCTGGATGATTGGCATGCCGCCGACATCGATATCGATATCGCCGAAGGTCGGCGCGTCGGGATCGGTGACATTGCCGCTGCTGCCGATCCGCGGCGCGTTCAGCTCCAGCGTACCGCGAGCAAGACCGTCGTTCTGTCCCGCCGCCGAGCCCACCGCCGCATTGGTGCCGTGCCGCAGATCGATGCGGGCGCCCAGCGCCAGTGTCAGCCGGCCATTGCCCGAACTGAGTTCGACGATGGCGCGGTTCGGGCTGTCAATGATCTTGCCGTAGCTGTCGACGCGCAGCACCGTGCCGTGGGCATCGAGCACGGCCGATCCCGTCAGGATCAGGCCGTTCTTCGCAGCGAGGCGAATGGTGCCGACGCTCTCGCCGCTGGCATCGATGGTGGCCACCACAGTGAGACGCCCGTTGTCGAGCGAGACGTTGACCTCATTGGCCTTCAACTCGTTGCCGATGGTGAGATCGCCCTGCTTGATCTGGAAGCTGCGCGAGCCATAGACGCCGCCGGCATTGAGCCGCGCATTGAGCGCGGCGAAGTCGCCGAGATTTTGCGCGCGCACGGTGGCGCTGCCGCCGCGATACGGCACCAGCGTGCCGCCAGCATCGTAGCGGCCCTCGGTGGTGCCGAGGATCGCACCTTGCAGATCGACCGTGCCGGCCGCAGCATCAAGTGCGATCGCGGTCAGGCTGCCGGCATTGTTGAAGCGCACCGAGAGATCGATCACCGAACCCGCCGCCTGACGGATGTTGCCGGTGCTGCTGTCGAGCGTGACGTCGCCGCCCCAGCTATATTTGCTGACATCGTTGAACACGACCTCGCGGCCGGCAACGTCGATCCGCGACGCGCCGGTCAGGATAATGTCGTTGCTGGCCTTTAGCGTCAGCTTGCCGCTCGGCAGTACGATCGCGGTATCGAGCGTGAGGCTGTTGCCGCTCAGCGTCAGTTGCGCGCCGAGCGCGTCGGTCGCGACCGCGCCGGCCGCGCCAGCGCCGACCAGCCGCAGTGCGCCGCCCGCGGTGATGCTGTTGACCGAACCGCCCTCGCCGGTCACCAAAGGCGCCGCGATGGTGAGATTGCCGCCGCTGTAGCTGTAGCCCTGCCCGGCGACATAGACTCCGCGCGATTGATACACTGACAGGTTGCCCTGCTGGTTGGCGCTGACGCGGTCGCTGGCCGACAGATTGACATTGGCGAAGCCGAGCGCCAGTCGGCCGTCGATATCGTTGCCGGTCGGGTGCGAATTGGCGCCGTAGCCGAACACGATGCGATCGGCGGCGATGTTCAGCGTGCCGCTGCCAGTGCCCGCGCCATTGGCAACGAGTTCGCCCGGCGCCAGCGTCGATCCCCGCCAGATGAAATTGCCGGTGCGGATGGTGGCGACATCGCCGGCGGCGCCGGCGCCGTAAATCGCCGGAGTGCTGAGCACGAGATTGGCGAGCGTCGATTTGCCGGTGGCGGCATCGACGGTGTCCAGCGTGACGGTGCCGAAAATGTTGACGGCATTGGACGCCGACAGCGTCAGCGTCTCAAGCCCTGGCGCGCCATATCGTGTATCGCCGCGCAGCAGGCGATCGAGCAGCGACTGGTTCATCGACAGCCCGCTCGGCAGGATGTTGCGCGTCGCCGCGTCAATCAACACGGCGCTGTCGCCGAGATTGATCCGGCTGACCGAAAGCGTGAGATTGCGGGTGCCGTAACGCACGGCGTCGTCGAGCTGGAACTGGTTCGGAGTTACCAGCGCGATGGTGCCTTCGGAATAGATTTCGGTCTGACCGCTGCAATTGCCGCTGTCACAGACGCCGATGCGCACGCCGCTGGCCAGGACCGTATTCGCCGCCGCCGTGTTCGGCACCAGATCGAGCATGCCGTTGGAGACCATCACCTGGTTGCCGGTCGCAGCGTAGACGTAGCCATCCCGCGAATCGTAGGCCGCCGCACCCCTGCCGATGGTATTGATATGGGCGCCCTGCTCGATGACGATCCCCGATCCGGTCAAGTAGTTCCCGCTGTTGGCCATCAGGAAAACCTCCGGCGCGGACAGCAACGACCCCTGACGGAGATAGATGTATTGCGTCATGTCGTAACTATCGACTAGCCGGCCGCCCTGCCCGTACAGCACGTACTGGATTCCGCCGATCACCATACGCGAGGCGCCAAGCGCGTTGAGCATCGATGAGTCGATCGACACGCCCTGGAATCCGGCCGTGGCGGTCGCGCCGCCGGCGACAACCTCGACATCGTAGCCGCCACCTGAGCGGGTGGCGAGCATGACCGCGCCGCCATAGCCGCCGCTCGCCGCATCGAAACGCGCCGTGCCGTTGAAGCGCAGCGCGTCGATCCCTGCGCCCGGATTGAGGTCCAGCACCAGGCTGCGGGCATCGACCGGCAACATCGCCCGCGGCACGCCGCGCTTCACCGCGTCGGCGAGCGCATAGTCGGCGTAGCCGATCTCGTTATATTGCGAAAAGCTGCGAACCACGGCGGACGGCGTCAGCACCACCTGACTGGCGAGATTGTCCCGGATGGCGGTGTTGGCAAAGCCGAGCATGCCAGCTGTGAGGTACGAGCCGTTGGCGACTGGATTGGCCCCGGCGAGGGCAGTGCGTGACTGCTGTGCGCCGATCTCGATGCGGAATGCACCTGGCAGCAAAGCATAGGTCGATGGCATCAATGTGTAGGTGCCGGCCGGCAGTCCGGGTGTGCTGCCATCCAGCGTGATCTGGCGCCCGACCAGCGGATTGCCGGCGCCGGCATCCGCGCCGACGGGGGCATAGTCGCCCTTGAAATTCGGGACGATCGCATAGACCGCATTGCCCGAGGCGCTGAAAACATTCGCGGGGTTGGCGTTGCGGAATGACGTGCGCAGGATATCGACCGAACCGCCGCGACCGCTGATGAAGCCCGCACCGGTGAGATTGCCGCCACCGGAGAGGTCCAGCACCGCACCGGAATCGACGATGGCGCTCTTGCCGCCCAAGGCGATGCCGATCAGCAAGGTCGTGGAGCCCGCCCCACCCGCGCCGACCAACGTCACGTCCTTGCCGTTATATTGGTAGCTCAACCCGTCGACCGTCCCGCCATAGGGCATCACGAGGCCACGCCCGCTCACCGAGGTCAGGCTGCCCGCCAGCAAGCTGACGCGGGTGGAGTTCGCCCCCTCGTACTGGCCGGTGCCGATCGTCAGCTTGCCGAGCGGCGCGCGAACGACGCCGGCCTGCTCGACAAAGGCGGCCGCCAGGGTCAGGTCGCCGAACACCGAATACGGCACCGTCGGGATCTCGGCCGAGGTCGCCTCGATGCGCAGAATTCGTGCGGGATCGTAGCCGATCACGCCAGTCACGGTGTTTTGCCCGACCTGGACCTGCGCGACCGTGCCGGTCGCCGGATAGACCTGCGCCGCGCGCAGGGTGATGCTGCCGGGGCTGAGCAGCGACGTGGTGATCGCGCCAACGACCGGCACGCCGGGCACCGGCCGCACGCCCTGCAGGAAGCGCAAGTCGCCGGTGCTTGCCAGGCGCGTCTGTCCGAACGTCAGATTTACGGTGTCGCGAATGTCGATCAGATTCGCTTCGACGTTGAATCGAACGTCGTAGCGCGTCGGCGCTGCGGTGAAGACCGGGGTACGGGACTTCTGCGCATCCGGCTCCTTGTAGACATAGTTGATCTGCGCCAATCGCGCATAGGCGGCCGCCAGCGAGATCCGCGCATCCTGCGCACTGCCGACGACCGGCATCATCATGTCGCTGTAGAGATTCAGGCTCTGCCCGACACGCAGGCTGACATTGCCGTCGAAGCCGATGGCGCTGCTCATCACCGATAGACTATCGAAGCCGCCACGCGCCACGGTGTCGGCGCCAAGCCGCCCGTAGCCATAGACCAAGGCCGGATCGGCCGCACCGGCCTGAAGTCCGGCGCTCAATACCGAGTCGCCCTGCAGATCGGCGAGCACGATCTGGCGCAGTGCCCGGTAGGCCGGGTCGGCAAGCGGCAGTCTCACCGGATCATAGGTCTGGATGCGATATTCGGGCATCTGCAGCGAGACATTGAGGTTGCCGCCGGCAGCGCCGGCACCACCCGCACGGGCGATCATGGTGCCGTCCAGGAACAAGCCGTTGTTGGACACCAGCGAAATGCTGCCGCCATTGCTGGCGACATCGACCGCGCCACGCCCGGAAATGTCGAGCGTTGCCGCGGCGCCCGATGCATCGAGCACAGCACCGGGCCGCACCACGACGAAGTTATTCGAGGACGTCGCCTGCCCGAGCGCGCCGTCGATCTCGCCGCCAATGACGATGCTGCCGCCATTGGCGACCACACCATAGCGTCGACCGCGCGCATCGTGGGTAGTCACGGCCTGTGCCGCCACATCCAGCCGTGCGCCCTCGCCGATCCAGATCGAACGGCTATTGGTGGTGGCCGCAACTTTGTCGGCCTCGGTCGTGATCAAATCGATGGTCTTCAGCGCAATGCTGCCACCTGCCGCGTGCAGCGAACCGTCCACCGTCAACTGGCCGGCACTGCTCAGCGTGATGGCATTGCCGGGATCGACATTGATCGCCGCATTCTTGCCAATGCTCAGATCGACCGACGGCAGATCGCTCGCCAGCAACAGGTTGTTGCCGGCCCGCAGCGTCAGGCTGGCGCCGCCACGCTGGGTCAGTGCGCCCGTCACGCTATTGGCGATGTAAACCGGCGGCGTCCAGACATCGAGGCTCGCGGACGCCTGATCCGATGCGAGACGATAGACCGGCATCGTGACATCCACGATCGCACCGTCAGCCACCGTCACGCCGCGGTTGCCGATGATCGTGTAAGATCCGAATCCCTTGGAAAAGAAATTCGCCGCCAGCGCCAGCGTGCCGGCGGTGATATCGGAGGCTGCACCGATCGCGACGCGATCGGTCTGCAGGGTCAAGCCGCCACCACCGTTCATGCCATAGCCGCGCACGTCGCCGGCAAGGGTCAGGTCGCCCGTCGAATCCGCGCCGTTGAGATTGGCCCTGAGCGTGACAGAGCCGCCCCGGCCGCCCTGGATCTTTCCGGTGCGCAGCATTCCGGCGCCCGACGACACATCGATGAGCGTCTTGTCTTCAAGCACGACATCGCGGCTCGATCGCAGCGAGACCGAGCCGCCATCGAGATATGCAAACGCGTTCAGTTCGGAGGCATTGATACCGTCGCCGCGGAGCCCGCTGAGATCGAGCACCGAGCCCGCGCGCACCGCGATCCGCGACGTCCCGTTCGATGCGAGATTGACAGTGCCCAAGGCTGCGGAGGTGAAGACATTGGTGACGTCGATCGAACCGCCATGGGCCGTGATATCGGCCTTGATATCGACGATCGGCGCAATGAGACCGAGCGCGCCGCCATTGGCAAACGTAAGATCGCCGTCGATGGTGATGGTCCCGCGGGTGCCGATCTGCAGGCCGCCGAGGCCCTGTTCGGACAGATGCTGGGCATCGAGCCACACGGTGTTGACACGGCCCGCGGACAGAACGTCCGCCACACCGAGCGCCGTCGTGACGACCGGGAAATCTCCGATCCGGACATCGCTGTTGTGGAGATCGGGTTGGCCGAGCGCCGTATATTGCCCGACCCCCAGCGTGCCGGCCCGCGGCGACGCATTCTGTACCTGCTTGTAGTTGTCGGCGACATTCGCGGCGCGCGCGCTGTTCTGGCGCTCGCCCGCGATGACGTCGGCGATGATATCAGCCTCGAACATGGCGGTCGGGGTCGATAGGTTGAGCCGTCCGGCATCGCGGCCCACGGTATAGCCGGCCTCGTAGCGCCAGGACGACGAACGATCGAACACCGTGCTCCAGATTTCGGTCAGCGAGTCGGCGACCTTGCCCTGGATATTATGCTGACGCACAAAGCCGCCGGCAGCGCCGATAAATTTCATATCGGCCGGCGCATTGTCGAAACTATAAATGCGACCGTCCGAGCCGATCAGCTTGGTCGAATAGATCCGGCCGCCATCGTAACTCACTGAACCGCCGGAGATATCGAACTTTGCGCCCGCCTGCGCGATGACGTCCGGTGCCGCCAGCGTGATGGTGCCGCCCAGCGCCGTCCATTCGCCGATCTTGTGCGCGGTGTTGGAAAGATAACCGCCGAGTTCGAGCAGACCGCCCTTGGTGTAGTAGCGATCGCCGGCATAGCCGCCCGTGCCTGCCGGCAGCAGCACGAGATCGCGGATGTCGATCCAGACATTCTTGTTGATCAGCGCGCCGCTGTCACGATTTACAGGCGAATCCCTGAGTTCGTTGCCCTGGACGTTGACCAGTACCTGATTGGCCGACATCGGCCGCACAGCGCCCCGCACGCCGGAGACGTCGATGCTGGAGCCGGTTTCGGCAAAGACGCGCGTGCCGGCACTCACGGCGACCTGGCCGCCTTGCGCCATGGTCTGCGACCGGTTCTGGAAATTGACCACACCGCCGGTGACGATCTCGATGCGGGACTGGTCCTGGCGGTCCGCCAGAATCGACAGATTGTCGAACGCCCCCGCGGCACTGCCGGCGCGCAGCAGATTGGCTGCCGCCGACGAAGCGATCAGCGCATCGCGCTGGCTGTCGAGCGCGGTCTCGCTGCTGTCGAGTTCGGGCAGGATCGCAGTGACGCTGCCGGCGCCCAGTGTGACGCTGCCCTGGCGATCCGCCGCCGAATTGGCCAGGTGGATGGTGCCGCGGGTATTGACGGAACTGGTGGACAGCAACACGCCGCTCTGCGTGAGCGTGCGTCCGGCCAGCGTGATGTCGCCCTGCTGGGCGAAGATCACACCGCTGTTGCGGACGCTGCCGCGCGTGTTTCCGATGGCGGTCGAGATCTCGATGCCGCGCGTCGTGGATGTCGCGTTGCCCTCGGTGCCGAAACCGCGGCGCAGAATGAAACTGTCGCCGGCTGCGAGCAAGGTCTGGCCCTTCGGCGTCGAAATGCTGCCGGCATTCTCGACCTCGCTGCCGATCATCAACACAGTGCCGCCGCCCGACGTCACCGACGACGGCGTGCGCGTGGCGATCGATGCGCCGGCTTCGACCACGACTTTGCCGCCTGCTGCGGTGAAACTCGGGGCATAGATGTTGCCGGTCTGCGTGCTGTAGATGCCGTTGGCACGGAACTGGCTATCGGCGATATCGGCCGTCGACGCGATCAGCGACCCGACATTAACCTGGCTGTTGCCGCCGAAAATGATGCCGCTCTGGTTGATGATATAGACATGACCATCGGCCTTGATATTGCCGAGGATCTGGCTCGGCGCCGTGGCTGCATTGACGCGGTTGAGCGCGACCCAATTCGACTGCCCCTGCTGGTCGAAAGTCAGCGTGGTGCGCACGCCGACATTGAAGCTCTGCCAATTCAAGATCGCCTGCTGCGTGGTCTGCCGGATACCGACCTGGGTCTGGCCTGATCCATCCACGCTTTGCGTCGGCGCATTGGCGCCGGTCCAGCCTTCCGGCATGTTCGGCAGCAAGCCTCCGGCGCCAATGCCGTTCGGCACACTGACCGGCGCCGCCATCGAAGTCTGCCGCGCGGCAGCCGCAGCCCGCGCCGCCGCTTGCACGCCCTGCATCTCCTGCACGGCACGTGCAGCGCGTGCGAGTGAATTTTGCGACTGCCGCGCGGCCGCTGCCGCCTGCTGCGCCGCCTGCGCTGCGGCATCCGACGCGATATTCGGCGCCGACACCGCACCGCCGCTGCTGCCGCCGTTCATGGAACGCGCATGAACCAATGACGCAGACATCAGGAGCGCCATCGCGCTGACCGTGGTCAGCAAAACGCCGCGACGCGAGAAAGCCTGCATTCTATTGATGTGCGACGCCATGATTGCCCCTCATACGGCGCGACCGAAGTCGAACCGAGACCGTTCGTTAGAAGGGACCAAGGAGAACAACATCAATATCCGCGCCCAGCATCGGCAGCTCTATCGCTGCAATGCCAACCGCTAATGACTTCAACGCGCCTGCACTTCGTCTCTTCTTCTGATTGCCCCTAAGACGGTCCGAGGCAGAACGGGACTGAACCGTGTCATGAAAATTTCGCAAATGGCGACACAGCCAAAGCCGATCAGGAGAGCACGACGATGGCACCGGGAAGCGACGTCACCTTGGCGCCATAGGCTTCCTTGACAAGGGCGATCAGATCGTCGACGCGGTCGATAGCAATGCGTGCCTCGACGGGACGGCGCCCGAGTGCCTCATTCGCGAGAATGATCCGACCGTTCCGATACCGATTGACCTCGCTGACGACGTCAGCAAGCGGCGTTTGCCGAAACACCAGTTGACCGTCGCGCCAGGCCATGACGACGGCAGGATCGACGATGGCAGGTGCGTTCACGATGCCATCGGCATAGGAGGCCTGCTTGCCCTCACCCACGGTGACGGATGTCCCCGCATAGGCGATCGCGACCATGCCGCGATGACATGTGACCACGGAGCGCCCGCCTTCGCATCGGAGGTTGAACTGCGCATCGGTGGCGTGAACGGCCCCGCCTCCGGCCGCAACCGTCAGTGTTGCGGGCTGTTGCTGCGAGACGGAGATCGCGGCCTCACCGGAAATCAACTCAAGCCTTCGCGCGTTCGCCTCGTGAAGGACGTTCAGACTGCTGCGGGTATTCAATTCGACCGTAATTCCATCACCCACCGCAATCTGGCGTCGCTCCGCGGTACGGGTTCGGTAATCGGCGGCCAGCTCCTGGGGCGATGGCCACAGCTCCATCGGCGGGCGCGCAATCAGATAACCGGCCCCGGCAACCGATGCCGCAATCGCTCCGCCGAGAAACCAGCGACGGGAACGTGCTGTTCGGCCCGACAACGCATGACCTGACGCCGCAAGCCCTGGCGACGTCGATACGGCTGGGTGGCGCGCCGCCTGTTCCAGCCTGTCCCACAGCGCATTGGCCTCGGCGAAAGCCCGCGCATGCGCCGGACTGCGCGCGCACCAGCTCGCCAGATCCCGGCTATCCGCAGCCGTGGCCTCGCCGGATGTCAGGCGGACGAGCCACGCCTGCGCCGCGTGCGCCAGCGCCTGATGTCCCTTCACGTCCGTCATTGGAGTGCTGTCCTCACCCATCCCTTACCCCTTAAGACTCTTTTGGGAGGCCGGGACCGAACCGACGGATGACTTTTCTTCCCAGACGTTGCGAACAGTGCTGCAGGGCCTGCACGAGCTCCTTTTCCACCATCCGTGGGGAAATGCCGAATTTCACCGCGATGTCGGCGTGCTTCATTTCATGAACCCGCGCGAGCAGGAAAATTGCCTTGCGACGCGGCGTCAGCTCGTTCAGCGCAGCCGCAAGCTCTTCTATTTCCCGTCGCGCGTCCGAAATGCGCTCGGGATCGAGGGTGTGGTCCATCATATGGCGTACCACCTCGATTTCGGAAACGGAAAGCTTGCGGCTGTCAGCCTGGCGGCGGTCCGCGGCCTCGTTCAGCGCCATGCGAAACAGGTAGGATTCCGGCTTCTGGATGGCATCGATGTCGCCTATCCGGTCGAGCCGCAGCCAGGTCTCGTGCAGCACCTCGACCGCCAGGGCATCGGAGCCCAGCCGGCGACGCAGCCGCTCGCGAAACCGCTGATATTTGGCCTCAAAGATGCTCCGCATCCGGAGAATCGACGTTTCCGTCATCGCGCAGCCCCGGTCGCGCAGACCGCGTCGGACGTGCCTTGCTGCAGGATAACGGTGACGGGCTGCGGCAGCCCGACCGGCGGCGGTGTCACTCCGGCGCGCGCGATCGCGAGGGCTATGCGCGCATCGCGGCCATCGTCACCGCTCGAACCGACCGGATGGATCGCATCGATCGATCCAGCCTGTCCGACCCACACCTGCACCACCGAACGGTACGGTCCGGGCCGTACCTCCGCATCGCTGCAGAGCGCCTGTTCGATCGTACCCTGAATCAGCGCGAAGTAATGGCTGAACTCCGCGCGACGATGCCCGTCAGAATGCTCGCCATCGATCATCGGCGCCGTCGTGTTCGGACCGACCGTGAAGGCGGTGTCGCCGGCACGACGAAACGAAAGACCGGTTCCAGCAAGAAGAATGCGCAGTGCGTCCTGCGGGAGCAACCGCCCGTGAACCGCGGCTGATCGCTTGCCGCCGGCGACTTCGGCATCGACCAACGCGGCCAACCCCGTGCTGTCGGCAAATTCGACCAGCGCGCTGGCGAGCGGCTGCGCAGCAATGTCGAAACGTCGTGCTTCGCTGGACGCTCGCGCGTCGATCGGAGAACCCAGCAAAGCAACACCTACCGCAAGACGAAGCGCAACGCCCACATGCGCAACCCATGGCGCGGGCATTTGACCCCATCCTCACATTGAAGGGCACGTGACGTGCCAAGCACGTACCTATGTGACAAGTATAACAACTAGATGTCAGGCCAGAACCGCCCGAAAAGTCACAGATTTTTCCTGCGTACCAAGCTGCGTTAGCTTATCCGATGTACCTTGCACGATGTCTGTGATCGGCACGTCGAACATTCTTGCTCGATCACCTAGTTCAAAGGCAAGCAAGCGAGCACATCAATCCGCTGCCGAGTGCCTGCTTTACGTCCCAGGAGCGGATCCGGCTTACCGGATCGTTGAGGAAGATGAGCCGTTAGAAACCACACAGGCCGATCTGCCGGCCCTCATCAAGGGCGTTGGCGGCGCTTCTCTGCAGCAAGCTCCGCAACCTGGCTATCCGTCAATGGACCCAGCCCAAGAACCTGATTTGGGCTGTTGGCGTCATAGCCGCGAACATCGCTTCGCTTGCGCCTCTCCTCCTCTTCCTTCCTGGCCTTTTCCATGTCAGATGGGCTTCTATCGGCATCGCCGGCACTACCCCCGTAACCCAGCACCTCGACGATGATCACCGACGGTTGGGCCGTCGTGGTCTGCTGGCCAGCGTCCTTGACGGCGTCGGCGGCGGCCTTGTCCTTGGTGTCGATCGAAAGATTGACAGCTGGTGCTTCCGCCTTCGGCACGCCCTTGCTGTCGCCACCGACCTTGATGTTATCGGCATTCAGAACGAACATCGCGGCGACGTTGAAGTTGCCTGCGACCCGGATGCCGGCGTCGCCCGCATCCACCGTGCCTGATGGCGCGATCAGATCGAGATCGCCGGGCTCGACGCCGGCATAGCCAATCACGGTACCGATGCCGGCGCCGCTGATCCCTGACTTTTCGACTAGTCGCGTGACTGAGTCTTTGTCGGTGACGATCTGCGGTGGCGTGCCGACGCGCGTCGTCTTGGCGCCGCGGCCAGCGTCGATGTCACCGAGTGTGGCCCAGATCGTCACGTCGCCACCGCTGAAGGTCAGCGCACGCGAGCGGTTCACGACGACGCTCTTTTTCGCAAAGATATCGATCTTGCCGTAGCCCAGCGTGATCAGGCCGAAGCCCGGCTGGACCACCTGGTTCAGCGCCGCGATCTGCAGCCCGCCACCCGGCGTCATCACCTCGATGTTACCGCCGGACATGGTGCGGAACATGGCGTTGTCGCTTTCTACATTGCCCTTCCAGCCGTCGCCAGGGAACAGGGTGGCGATGGCGGCGTAGCCGCGCTTGTAGCCGCCGGTCGCGCCGCCGGCGGTCTGGTCGCGGCCGGATTCGCGAAGCTCCTGCATATAGACCTGCCGCAGAAAGCGCTGCTGCGTTAGCGCCGGCATCGCCTTGAACGCCGCCCAAGCGTCAATTGGCGAGAGCGTCGTACCGGTCATGTCGAGGACGAAGGAAACTAGGCCGTAGCGAGTCTGCTTGTCGCCGCCGAGGGCGGGCCGACTGTCGTCCGTAAAATACAGCGGCAGCACCTGACCGCCAACCATCGTGGTGAGATAAGCAGGCATCGCCGCGGTCTGCGTTGGATCTAGATAGGTCTTTGCCATGGAAGCGTAATCCGGCTGCTTGCCGTTGAGCCCCGCAATCATCTCGATTGAGGCGCCGGTCTTGGACAAGCCGTTGATTGTGGTGTTCGGCCGCACCTCGTTGGTGGTCGCGTCATACAGACGGTTGCCGTCGCTTCGGATCGCCAGCGCATCGCCATAGATATCACGTCCGCTGGTCAGCAGGAGCGAGCCCGGCCCCTGGACGACGATCGCAGGAACGATGCTTGGATCCTGCGGTCTGATGTTGTGGTGGATGTAGTCATTGCCGGCATTCAGCCACGACACGTCGGTGGAACGCAAATTGCGCAGGTTCAGGTTGAGGTCGCGGATATCCTTGCCAGCCGACATCCAGACTTGCTCGTTGGTGGTGATGGTGTTCTCGGTCTTGACAACCTCGCCGGCCAGGATGCGTCCGGCGCCGCGGAGGATGTTTCCATTCAGCGCATAGAACCGGCTCGGCTCCATGTCGCCGGCATTGGTCAGGACGTCTGGATTATTGATGCTACGAAAATACGCATTGCTGCCACCAAAATCGACCAGCGGATCAATCGGATTGCGCAGGATGTCAAGAAACCGCGTCTCGGAGAACCGCGTGTTGGTGTTGAGCTGCAGCGTGGCCCCGCCAAACGGGCGCAGATAGGACGGCAACATTCCGGGCGTAGCGCGGGCCATCACGATCATGCCAGCGGTGATGTCCTGCGACGCCAGCATCGTCAGGTCGGAGGTGGCGCCGGGCAATGTTGCAATACGGCCGAGATTGCTGATCGAACCACTCAGCGACGCAATCCGGGTCTGTGCCGGATACAGATTGCCGGAAAACTGGTTCAGAAAGGCAAGGACGTTGGGCGTAGTTGCCCTTGCGGAAGTCACATCCTGTGACAGATAGTTAATCTGGTTGACCAGCGTAACGTCGCCCCCCAACGAGGTCAGGTTCAGACGACTGTCGCCGGTTTCGCCGACCATCAGGGCCTGAGCATTGGCGCCCTTTTTCCGATCGAAGGCCATCAGCGGATCCATCACCGTCTGCAGACGCAGCTCCCCCGCGGTGTGAACGTCGAGACGCGCGTCGCCGAGCGCCAACACCGGCGCGATGTCGTAAGTCGTCCACGAGGCGGGGCTGGTGATGATTGACAGGACCTGACGTCCGATAGCGAAGGTGTCGGCATCGATACTCCCCGTCCCCCGCGCGACATAGTAGTAGCCAGCCTTGATGGCGCCGCCGGCGGCGACGTTCATCGCGCCGCCATTGTCGATATGCACGACGCCGTCGTCGGCGGTGACGCCGCCGGTGACACGCCCGGTGGTGGCCACCGCCACCATCAAGTTGTCGAGATTGCCGCCGGCCCGAACGTTGACGTTGCCGCCGCCGAGCACGCCGACGCCCTGGATAAAGGCGCTATGGTCGACCCACCAGGTCGATTGCGATTGCTGCGTGAAGCGCAGGTTTGCTCCGACGTTGCCCTCCTTCTTCAGCCAGTCGCTGATGACCATGTTGTTGGTCATGATCGTAGGCAGCACCGAACTGATGCTGCCACTGGCCTCGATGCCGAGATGACCGCCGAGCACGCCGTAGACTGCAGCGCCCGGCGCGGTGAAGCCCGCATAACCGACATTGTCCTTGCGACCGGCGGTGTAGATCACGGACTGGTAGTGCGCGAGGCTGATGTCGCGGCCGGCGCGCACGGCGATATCGCCGATGCCGGTGCGCACCTGAGTGCCGGTGGATGCCGCGCCGACGGTCAGCGTGCCGCTGTTGGCCGCCAGACCTCCCAGCGGTTTTACCGTCAGCGCGCTGGCCGCGCCGAGGTCGGCGCCGGCGACCAGCCGGATGTCCCAGGAGGCCTGATCGAGCAGCACCGCACCCGTGCGGACGGCGCTGCTGAAGCCGTCGCTGATATTGCCGGCAATGGTCAGATTGCCGGCTGCGCGCAGCGTCAGGCCGCTTTCATGGGCCGCGAACGTATTGGCAAGATCGATGTCGGAGGTCAGCGACAGATCGCCGGCACTGCGGATCTCGATGCCGGCCATCACGTCGATGCCCGGGACAATCCGCGCTGCGATGCCGGGCGCCGCCACCATGAATGTGCCGGCATCGACGATGGCGCCTGGGATGCCGGGGGCGCCGGGCAGCAACTGGGATTCGACCCTCCCGTCGGTGCTGGTGTAGACGGCGACGGCTTCCAGCACCGCCGAACGCGCGCCGGTGATGACCGCCGCCAGATTGCTCACCATGACGTCGGTATGGGCTGACTTCTGCAGGGCGCGGAAGCGCACCTTGCCGCCATCGCCGCCGGAGACGTCGATGCTGCCGCCGCGGACATCCAGCGTACCATTGCCGGCCTCGAGCACCACCCGGCCGCTGCCGAGCGCGGTGGTTGAGCGCGCGCTCAGGCTCGATCCCGCCAGCATGGTCAGACCGCCGCCGCCGGCGATCGCGATGCTGCCGCCATATGCGGCGCTGGCATCGACGCTGCCGGTGATGGTGACAAGGCCGGCATCGGCGCTGAGCGAAAAGCTTGCTGCCCGGCTGCTGCCATCGAGCACGACATCGCCCGTGCGGACACGGAATGATTGCGAGCGCGTGAAGCCGGAAGCTTCCAGCTGCTGCGCCAGGCCTGCGAAGTTGGTGAGCGTGCCGACGTCGAGCGCAAATGACCCGCCTTTGCCCGCATCCGCCTGCGCATGGACGATGCCGCCGAGCACGACAGTTCCGCCCCCCGATGTCACCGCAAGGGTGCCTGCATCGCCGCCGGTCGCCGCGGCCAGTTTGAGAACCGAGCCGACATGGGCGATCACGCTGCCGCCGGCCGAAGCCAGGTTGATGGTGCCGGCATTGGCGGACGCGGTGACGTCATTGAACGTCTTGCTGAAGCCGCCGACATCGATCATCGCGCCATCGAGGACGTTGACGTCGCCCGACGTCGCGGTCAGCGACACGATGCCGCCGATGGCATCGACGCGGCCGCCGAATTCGATGCGGCCGCCGCTGAACGCCCAGCGCGAGCCGAGGCTGTCCGCGTCGCGTACCAGCGCGGCATCCGCGCCGGCGACGACAAGGCTTCCGCCTGTCGCGATCGACTGGTTGGCGCCCTTCTGCCCGGTGATGAGAGGCGCGAAGAGGCTGACGGTCGCAGTACCGGCATTGAGGCTGCCGACGCCCTGGCCGCTGATGCTGCTGCGTCCCGTCAGCGCCACGGTGCCGAAGCCGCGGAAATTCTTGGCGCCGCTGCCGAGCACAAGCCGATTGGCGCTCAGCTCCAGCATTCCCTGATCGGCAACGAGCGGATCGACAAAGCTGCCGCTGCTGTTGCGCAATACCACGGTGTCGCCATTGAGGACGACCGAGCCCGTGCTCCGTCCGACAAGCGCGGCTGCATCCAGCGTGACCGATCGCAGACCGGCGGCGCCAAAATCGATCCCGGTGTAGAAATCGATGCTGGTGTAGCTGCGCAAGGTCAGATTTTCGGCGCGATTGAACTGCGCAAAGCCATTGGCATCGAACACAAGACCAGTGCCGCCGCCGAATCCGATGCTGTTGCCTGACAGCGTGATGTCCTTCGCCAGGACGAGCGCGGAGCCGGACAGCGTGGTGTTGCGGGTGGCATCGACTATCAGGGCATTGCCGCCGTCGATCACGGCGCCGGCGCCGATGGTGACGGTGCCCGTTGCTGTCTGATCGACATTGCTGCGCAGCACGTTGACCGCACTGCCGTTGGACAGCCGAATCAGTGCGCCATAGTCGCGCGCCGGGGTTGCAACCTGCGGCACGATGGTGAGATCGCTGTCGTAGCTGCTGGATGCGCCCTGGGCGCGCAGCACGCTGCCGTCCGCGATCGCAATGGTGTCGGTGGCGGCGAGGATGATCTCGGGGCCGGTCAGCGCACTGCCGGCGTCGTTGCGGATGATGATGTTGCCGGCACCGACGGTCAGCGCAACGCCGTTGATGGAATTGCTACGGGTGCCGCCGAGCAACAGGCTGGCTGCGCCAAAGCTGCTGAGCCGCGCCGAGTCGATGATCAGATAGCCGGCAAGGCCCGAGCGATCCTGTCCGGCACCGACCACGGCGATGTTGGTCGCAAAGATATCGACCAGGCCGCCGCGACCGCCGTCAGCCGCTTGCGAGAGAAGCTGTCCGTCCAGGGTCAGATCCCGGCGAGCCTTGAAGACCACCGAACCGCCGTCCATTGGACGGTCAGGAATGGCCGGGGTGAGCGCCGACAGGCGATATTGCGTTGTCCGGAAGGTTTCCGACGCAAAGAACGTGTTGGCGCTGGCTTCGTTGTATTCGCTGTAGGCGCGAACCACGCTGCCGCTCATCACCCGCCAGTTCGAGGCCTGAACATCAGATGCCCCGCTCACCGCATTGCCGGACCGGCCGGACATCAGAAGCGTGCCATCGGGCAGCCTGGTCGATGTCGGGATCGATTTCCCGGCGCTGCCCGCGACCATCTGGACCGCGAACGCCCCCGGCATCAGCGCATATTTCGCCGGCATCAGGTTGTACCACCCGGCTGCCAGACCATTGCCGCCGGCCAGCCACACGCCGCTGCCCACGGTGCCCGCGGGCGCCGTTGCCGACGCGAAGGCCGGCATGATGGCATAGGTGTTGGGCATCGCCAGGATGTCATGCGAACCGCCGCTGCCGACCACGAATTCCGACGCGTGCAGGTTGCCGCCGCCGCGGATGTCGATGGTCGATCCCGCCGCGACGTTTACCGACGGCGCGTCGAGCATAATCTTCTTTTCCGGCAGCGCCGAAAGGACGGTCGGCGGATTGCCCGCGCTGCTGATCTGCACGGCCCAGTTCTCACGGTTGAGCAGCACACCATAAGGCAGGTCCATTCCGTCGCCAGACACCGAGACCACGGCACCGGCCCCAAGCGTGACCGAATTGGACGCGGACAATGTCAGCGAGCCGAACGGCACCCGGACGGTACCGCCGATATCGACGTCCGGCGCCTTGATCGTCAGGTTGCCGCCAGCCGACAGTGCCGCCGTTGGAGCGCCGTTGGCGCGGACGAGGATCCTCTCGGTGGCAGAGACAGTCGCCGTGGTCTGTGTTGTTGGATAGATTTGCCCGGCCTGCAGCGTCAGCGTACCGACCGTATCCAGTAGCGCGCTCACCCCCGTCAGGGTCTCGCCTCTCACAGTGACCTCCGGCGTGCGCAAGCGCAGGTCGCCGGCGATCAATATCGTCGAGGCATAGCCGCGCACCACCGCGAGCGTGGCATCGATAACGCCTGCTCTCAGCACAAGTGAGCCAGTCCCTGCCGCGGCGCTGGTGGCGCTCAGGCCGCCATTCAGCGACAGCATACCGGCACGAATTTCGCCGCTGGCAGCCGGATTGGCGGCAATGATCGTTCCAAATACCGTGACCGCCGCAGTCGGCACATCCATCACGGCGCCGTTGCCGATCATCAGGCCCAACATTGTGGAGAGATTGATAGCGGAGAAGCCGCCACCGTTGATCGCACCGATCGATGCCGTCACGTTCATACCGTTGGCACCGATCAGACTGATCGCGTCGAACAGGCTCGACGACGGCACGTTGCCGGCGCCGGCCAACGACGGATTGTAGATGCGTAGTCGGCCGCCGGCCGCACCGGGACCGCCCGCTCTGGCCTGCAAGCTGGCCGCGATCGAGGACGAAGCGAGGGTTCCACCCTGCAACGAAATCTCACCGCCATCGCTCGCCAGCGAGACCGTCGCGTCGCTGCCGCGTCCGTGCTGGGGATCGTCGATCACGCCAGTTGTTCCCGACACATCGATCAGCACGCCGGATGCCAGATTCATCGCGCCCGTCAGACGGATGGCGCCACCGTTAAGCACACTTCCGCCGAGCAAACCGGTCTTGAAGTCCGGCGCAATGGCGGCGAGACCTCGCGCAGTAAACTGTGCATCGGGCGCAACGCGTAGCGTCGTAGCGGAAATCGAAATGGTGCCTGCCGGCGCATCGATGTGACCATTGACGACTACCGTGCCGCTGGCAACAGGAACGGCTGCAGTGGTGTTTTCAGCAAGGGTGATGCTGCCTTTGACGTCGGTCGTCAGCGTCGTTCCTGTTCCAACCGTGATGACCCTGGGTGCCGTGACGGTCAGCGAAGCGGATTTACGCGCCAGGCGCTCCGGCAGGTCGAGCACGCGAATCCGTCCGATATCCGCCAGCTTTGTTCCGGAAGGCGCCGAGACGAAATCGGTGCCGAGATCGATGTTGACTGGGATCTGACTGATCGCCGCACCTTCGGCGAAGGTGACGTTGTCCTGCGCTTCGATCTGCACCGACCGGAAGCCGCGTTCGGCCAGCAATGTCGCTGGCAGATAGCTGTTCGCCGGATCCGTCGGCACGATCCCGCCGATCTGGACACTGCCCGCTGCGCTGATCGTAAACGAACCGCCCGATCCGGCGGCGAAAGCACGCAGATCGATATCCGCCACGCTGGTGGCAAGGTTACTCAGCGTGATGGCGCCGGCATCGCCAAACTGCAGCTTCTGCTTGCTGCCAAGTTTTTTGAGCCAGCCGCCGCCGGAGACATCCAACAGCGCCGTCCTGGCGATACCGACCTTGCCGTCAAATCCGAGAATCGTCGCATTGGGGTCGATCTGGATCTTGATCTCGCCACCGTTGATCTTCGGTGCGAGTGTCGCCGCGCCGTTACTATATTCGTTGATCCACTGGCCGGACACGTCCAGCGTTACGCGATTGCCGATCACGATGTTGTCGTCCGCAAACAGTCTGATCTTGCCGCCGGCGATACGAATGTTGCCGTTGATCGCAATCGTACCAAGACTCCCCGTCGAGGGAGATCCGATCGTGCTGATGTTCAATTCGGCGCCCGGCGACAGATCAAGGTCGGCGCCCGCTTCCTGCACGAACGACCTGTCGAAGAACAGGTTGAATTTTCCCATCCCCGACCGGTTGAGCATTCCGGAATCGAGCCAAACGGTCTTGGCACGGCTAGCCAATGGCGGTGGCGTCGTAGAATCGAAATAGGTCGTTGGCAGCATGGAATTGACATCGAAGTCATCCGCGAGGTGAACGGGCGATCGTGTGACGATCACGTTCGACGTCAGCCACGGATTGTCCTTTGTCGGACTCCCGCCACCGATCTGCAAAAGGCCGCCTGCCGCGGCCTTACCGCCGGCCGCCTGCCGTTCGCCGGTAATGACGTGGCCGTCGAGTTCGCCCTCCATGGCAAAGCCCGCACCGTTGTAGATGTAAATGCTGCCCGCGTTGCGGCCTTCCGAATAGCCCTGTTCGAACCGTCTGCCGTTGTGCCGGTCGAAAATCGAACTCCAGGTTTCCGTGACGTTGATCCGTGCGTGATAGCGCGAGAACCCGCCTGCCAGGCCGACATACTGCCGGTCGGGCATTGCCGCCCCGATATCGTAGATTCGGCCGTCGGCCCCGAGCAGCTTGGTCGTGGTGATGTAACCGTCGGCGTAACGAACCGAGCCACCGGCGATGTCGAGCATCGCGCCGGCACGGACAACGATGTCACCGCTCGATTTCAGGTTGATCCTGCCGCCAACGGTCGATAGTTCAGCGAGATTGGTCGAGCCTGTGCCGATCCAGCCGCTGACATCGCCGATCGGCGTGCCTTTCCAACTACCGATCTTGTAGCTGCCGTCCTTGTTCTGGATCCAGTTCACGCCGGCCATCGGCCCATCGACGAATGTACCTTCGACGCGCTTGTCGACGTAGATGGTCGCGCCACGCAGCCAGGAGTCGATATAGAGTACGCTGTCGCGCAATTCGTTGATCCGCAGCTCGGCCTTCACCGTGTTGCTTTCCATCGTCAACAACACATCGCGCAGGCCAGCGACGCTCAACAACGCCCCTTCGCCAATGTAAAGTCGGCTGCCATCGGCGATGGACTTTTCTCCGTCAAGCGGTTCGACGGCGATATTGGGTATCTTGCTCGCGATCGCCGAAATGGTGCCCGACGGCGCCACTACAGTGGCACCCGCTCTGATGTCGATCAGGTTGCCGCGTAGATCGATGCTGCCGGCGCGGTAACGCGTATCGACGGCCGAAAGCTCTATGGCGCTGGTGTCGGTCAAGTCCGGCACCACGGTCGTGACGCTGTCCGATCCCAGTGTCAGCGTGCCGGCTCGCCAGCGATTCAGGGCATAGCTATCGCCGTTATGTCCGACGAAGCCCTGGCTCCAGCCGTGCAGAATGATTGAGCCATCCTGGTTGTTCAGCGCCGTCGAGGCAAACGCGCCCCCGTTCTGGGCGACGTTACGAGCCACCATCGTGACGTTGCCACGGGCGGCCTCGACCACGCCGCTGTTCAAGATACTGTAGCCTATGTCGGCGGCACGGGCGTCCATTTCGGCGATCGCGGAAGCATAAATCAACCTCACCGCGGGTAGCGCATAGGTCCCATCGAAGTCGCTGTAGTTCATGGAGAAGCGCATTGGCGACGATGTCGTGACATCCAGACCGCGAACAGCGCTGGTCGCATCAAAAGTAAACGGGTCGAACAGCCACGCATTTTCGCCGGCGGCGAGCAGCGTCTGGCCATTCGGCGTCCGGATGGTGCCGGCATTGATGACATGCGGCGCAAACATCATGGCCTTACCGCCGACCTGGCTCTCGATCAGCGCACCGGCCTCGACCGTGATGTCTCCCGGCGTCCTGCCGTACACGATAGGAGCTGCCGTAGGCTCCACACTTGCGGGAATATCGCCGAAGGTCTGCAAAACGATTGTGGAGTTGTTGTTATTATATCTGGCAATGACCGTGTTGATGCCTGCCATGAACTGCGCGTTGCTGAGGTTCAGCGACGACGCCACCAGAGTGTGGACGTTGACCTGGCTCGAACCGCCGAACACGATGCCGTTGCGGTTGATGACATAGACCTGTCCCTCGGCCTTGATGGTACCGAGTATCTGGCTCGGTGCCAGCGACGGATCAAGCACGCGATTCAGCGCGATCCAGCTTGCGGAATTCGCGCTGCCAGCGCTCTGGTCGAACCGCAGGTCTGTCTCGCGGCCGACGTTGAACTCGTCCCAGGTCAGGATCGCCTTGGCTTCGTTCTGCTTGACCACGACCTCGGTTCGTTCGCCCGATGTGGTCTGCGTCGGCAGGTTGGCACCCTGCCACAGGCCCGCACCGCCATCGGTCCTGCCCGACGTTGCACCGGGCGCGACGACGAGACCACCCGGCGCAAGCCCGTTCGGCACGCCTGTTGCGGTCGCCATCGCAGCCGCACGCGCCGCTTGCTGCAGGTTGCGCATGGTCTGCATGGCGCTCGCTGCACGGATCATCGCCTGCGACCCGATTTGCGCGGCTTGCTGCGCCCGCGCCTGAGCCGCCTCTGTCGCGACATTGACCGCCGACGTCGGCGCTCCACTCGAACTGCCGCCGCCAAGACTGCGCGCATCCGCTCCGCCAAACGACGTGGCCAGCAATGCGACCACGCTGGCCCCAGCCAACAAAGCGCTATGCCCGAGGCCGCGATACGCCTGCTTCGGACGCGTGTGCTGGCGAGTGTGCTGGACTGACATGCTGGCGCCTTCTCGATAACGGATTACAAACCGGCAGCACCGCCATTTCGCGACACTTCTAAGCCCGGGATGAATGGCGCCGACGACGACCGAACAACTTTTTCAGGTTTCGTAAAGATTATTCCGACCGCGGCCACGTCATCCGACGGCGGATACCAGCCATCATGTCAGGAACACGACACCGCCAGGCAATTCGCGGGCTTTTGCGCCGAAAATCTGGACGATCTGCACGATGATCTTGTCGGTCTCGGCGATCTTGATGCGGGCATTGAGCAAGCGCCGTCCGATATCGCCATTCATCAGAACGATGCGTCCCGGGCGATAGCGATTGAGCTCGGAGATCACCTGATGCACCGGTGTCGCATCGAATGTCAGCACGCCCTGCTGCCATGCCGTGATGCTGGCCGGATCGATTGCGGCGACAGCGCCCATGCCTTGGCTGCCGTATGTAACTTGCTGACCATCGGTAAGCGCCATGGACTGACCATCGCGCGCAACGTTAAGTTGGCCCTTGAGGCAGCTGATGGACGCCTGCCCGCCGTCGCATCGCAGGTTGAATTCGGCATTGGTCGTGATTACGCGTCCGTTCGCCGCAACCACCGTCAACGGCGATTCAGATGCAGCCGTTGAAATGGCAGCTTCCCCCGATAACATTTCGATCTCCGTCGCCATCGGCGACTGGGTTCGGACTGCGATGCTGGTTTTTGTATTCAGGTCGAGCGCGACATGATTGGACAGCTGAACCTGCCGCCGCTCGCCCGCGCCGGTGCGGTAATCGGCCATCAGCTCGGTGTAGGACGGCCAGAGATCGAGCGGGGGGCGGATCGCGACGCATGCCACCGACGCAGCCGCCAACGCTCCTCCTAGGAACAACCGCCGGCTCGGCATCGCCGGAGACCGCCGCGGAGCGGCACGCGCCATCGGAATCACCTGCCGGTCGTCCGCGCTGCGGCGGCTCTCGCTGGCGATCGGCCCGAGCGATTGCCACACCCGCCGCGCTTCGGCATAAGCGCTCCTGTGCTCCGGGCTCTGCCGATACCAAGCTTTCATGACGGCGACATCTGCCGGTGTCATATGCCCGGCCATGAAACGCACGATCCAGTCATAGGCCTCTTGCCTGACCGGACCGAGGTCCACAGGACGATCATCGGCAACGGACGCAATCTTCATCGGTGTTGTCTCATTCGGCATCGTCATGACGGTCTTCGCGTATTGCCGCGACGGGTAACACTTCCAAGGAAGATGCTTCTCGCGCGCCCGGACCGAATCTCCGGATCACGTCGCGGCTCACTTTCGCGCCACAAAACATCAGTGCTGCTTTCAGTTCTTTTTCGACGAGGCGCTGCGAGACGGCCAATTCGTCGGCGATCTCGCGCAACTTGCGCGCTTCCAGCCGCGAGGCAAACAGGATGTAGCGCCGACGCGGAGAGAGTTCGTCGAACGCCGCCTTGAGGGCCTCCAACTCCTGCCGGGCTTCCAGGCTGCTCAGCGGATCGGGCGCTTCATCGACAAAGCCGAGCGCTTCATCCAACTCGGACAGGCTGGTCAGGCGGCGTTCGCGGCGAAAGCGCATCCGCGCAATGTTGGTGGCAATCGTCAGCAGATAGCGCTTCGGACTTTCGATGACGCTCATCAGCGAGGAACGCTCGAGATGCAGATAAGTCTCCTGCAATACGTCACTTGCAACATCCTCGGATCCGAGCCGACGCGTGAGTCGCCGTCGCAGATCGTCATACTCGCCGACCAGCATCTGTCGTAGCAGGGTGACATCCGCGGAATTACTCATGGGCAGCGGATCGCGATTCCGTTCCCTGCATCATGCAAGCCGACGACCCCCGCGACTTTTTCGGCATGAGCATCAGATTGATCGGTTGCGGCATGGCGGCCGGCGGCGGCGCGCCGATCGACAACCGCGTCAGCGCGGACATGTAGACACGATCACGCGCGTCAATCCCGGTTCCCGGCAGCAGCTCCGCGCGCTGCACGTTGCCCGCCGGAGATATCCAGACCCGCGCGACAAAATCGTCCGGGTCGGTCGTAGCAACGGGTGCGCGGCAAAACGCCTGATCAAGGCTTTGCTGGACCAGAGCGAGATAGGACGAGAACTCCGCGAGCCCCGCTTTTGTCCGTTTCACATGGGATGCCACATCGCTTGGTGCTGGAGCAAGAATGGTGATCGTGCCGCGATCAAACGACGTGCTCGACAAGCCAGTCCCCTTCAACATCACCCGCAGCGCGGCGTCCACCGGATATTCGCCATGTACCGGAAACGAACGCCGCCCGGAGACGACGCCAGTTTCGTAAAACAACGCAACCTGCGTGGCGACACCGAATGCCTTGAGCGCGACGTCCAGGGCCTGCGACGGAATATCCAGCATGACAGACTTGACGCCGGCGTCTTCCTGCGTCGCATCAACGCGCACGCGATCGATCCTGCTTTCCGCAGCGAGGGGGTGACTGGACAGCAACAAAACGAGACCTATTAGCGACGCACGGCCAGACCAGGCACGAGCCCAGATCGACAAACGCGCCCCCGGTGCCACGTCCGCCCTCCCCATCTGCAACTATCACATCAGCGCTGATGTAGGCCCCGTCTGTGACACTGACATGTCAAACAACGGCTCCAAGACATTGCGCCTGACGACCATGGCCTCCCCAGATCGATCATTCGCCCTGCATCTTACCGCGTGTTTAGCGACTGACGCTCGGACATGCTGAGGTTCTGTTTCTCCGTTTCGTTCAGTTCGCCGACGCCGACGACCTGGAATGCGCTGTTGTGGTCGTAGCTGCGCTCGCTTCGCTTCGATCGCTTCAAGTCCTCGCTGTCGGCTGGCGTTGAGCCTTCTCCGCCGCCATAGCCGAGCACTTCGACGATGATGACCGATGGATTGTTGGTGGTGGTCTGCGTCGGCGTGGCAGTCTGTTGCGTCGCCGCCGTGGCATTCGAACTCGACAGTGCCGCGGTGATGCTTGGCGCCTGCACCGTCGGAATGCCCGAAGATGAGCCCTGCACCTGGATGTTCGCGGCATTGACGATCTGAAGCGCCGCCATCGCAATCTCCGGTCGCTTCGGCCGCACGCGGCGCGACCACCATTGTCACCGGCTGCGGCAGCCTCGGCGGCGGCGCGTCGAAGCTCACGCCGCGCAACTCGTCGGCGATGATCGAATCTCGCCGGTGGAGCTGAGCAGGTTGAGACCCTGCAACTCGCCGGACGAACCGACGGAGAATCGAATGACCGCTCGATAGTCCCCGGGAGTCGTCTCCACATGACGACAGAATGCTCGCGCCACACCGACCTGCAAGGCGTTATAATATGGGCCGAATTCGGAAAGTCGCGCACCGCCATATTGTGTCGGCCGCGATGCTGCCACGACCGCAAAGGCCTTTCCGGTCAATACTTCGGTCAGCCCGGTCCCTTCCAGCAAGACGCGCAACGCTACATCAGGAGCCAGGATACCTTTCACTGCGGTCGATCGCCGCGTCCGCGCGAGTTCACTATCGTAGAAGGTCTCGATATTCGTCGCGGTCACATAGGCGTCCAGCGCGGATGCCAACGACTGCGCGGGGATGTCGAAACTGAGGCGATCGTCTTTCGCGTAGACAACGGTTGCAACCGTCAGCGTCATGATCGCCACGGCTACCAATCGCCGACAGCCTGAATAAGACCGCTGCGAAACTTTCGAAAGCGCTTCTCGCCACGGATAGGCAATCTGATGTTCGTACATCCGTCGCGATCACGAGCAATTCGGGTAGGCCGTTTCGCCCAACAAGACGGCGCATCCGAACGCACCGATCATACTTAATCTCTTAGAGATCAATTATTACAGATAGACGACCACCCGAGATTGGACGAGAACAGTCCAACGTCCAGGTTGCACAATGACTTGAATCGGTCCGCGCAATAATCAAATGTTCCAGGAAAGATAGAGTCGAGAATGAAACTGCGACGTCGCATTTCTTTATGGACGGCTTAGCGAACTGCAGGCGTCCTCGCTTCACTTCCGGTTCCTGGCTAGTCTTTCGACAGATTGAGCGAGAAGCGCAGGTTGATCGGCTGCAACATCTCTGGCGGCGGCGCTTCGCCAATATTGCCGCGGGTCAGAACGGTGCGCAGATCGGTGTTGGCGCGCTCGTCCTTGAACGGCGCGAATGATACCCGTTCAACGGTGCCATCGGGGTTAAGCCAGGCCTTGACGACGAGCGATGCAGGCGCACCGTTCTGGGTGCCATTGGTCTCTTTCAGCCAGGAGCGAAAGCGATTGGCGATCGCTTCATCGGCGGAAATCCATTCTTCGAACCTGTATTTCACTAGCTTGGCAAACTGTCCCCATGCCGGCGGCGCGGCTTCGGGGCTGCGATAGTCGATGCCTTGAGCGACCGCCGGCGATGCCGCGATGGTAATCAGGCCGACCGAGGCAAGCAGCGCCCGGAGCTTGCCCGTCCTTAAGGCTCCCGTGAAAGAACCGCGCGTTCGTTTCATGGTGACGCCCTCTAATTCATGCAAATGATGCGTGCGGAAATGCTTGCCGCACGATGCGCCCGCGATGCGGAGCCGCTGATCTGAGGCCGATCGTCCTCCTGCAACCGCACATTGCTGGCGGCCAGAAATGCCTTGGCTCCGCCGGCGCCGACTGCGAGCACGCGATTGACGGCGGTCTTGCGACTGACCACGCCTTCGACCAGCCCGCGCGAGTCCAGAACCGGCGCGCCGCTCGCGCCGAAGGTGATGTTGGTATTGAGCGCGATATGCCCAGCTTCGTCGCTTCCATTGGTGGTGCCCACGGATGCGTTGGCAAGCATCGCTCCCCGGGCCAGCGATGTCGGCAAATTCACGTAATCGGCGACGAAAACGATGCCGCTGGGCGCGGACACGACGCTGCGTGGAAAGGTTGCAGCCAGTCCGCGCGTCTTCGCGGTCTTCAGCAAGGCCAGGTCGTAGGGAGTCGAGACGGCCACCAAGCGTGCCGCGCTGGTGCGTCCCTCTTTCTGCACCATGATGCGACCGCAGGCCTGCACGACATGACGCGCAGTCAGCATATGGCCGGCTTCATCGACGAAGAACCCAGTGCCCGCGCGTTCGCCGCGCTCCACAGGCGGCAGATCGGCGCGCGTCAACGGTTTCGGCGGCGCAAGCACAGGAACGTCGGTACGGGCCGGCAGCAGGAATTGAGACCGGGCCGGCGACACCGTGCCCGCAGTAAGCGGCAAGACAACCAGGATCACGCTGGCGCACCATCTGGCGATGCATGACCTGCCCGGCTGCGCAAGGCGATCCGGAGGCTCGGTGGTCATCCGCACTAGCTTGACGGACATATCTGGCTAGCGCCGTGGATTGCCGTTGAACGTCGGCTGCGGCATTCGGAACGGCACGATCGAGCGACCGTAGTTCTGGCCATATTGCTGCTGGACCCCAGGCAGGTTCACGATCCCGATCCGGGTATCGGACGACCTCGCGTCGATCGGCGGCAGGTTCAGGCTCGGATTGACCTTGTCCACGTCGCGCTTCAGCGTCTGATTAAGACAGCCGTAGCTCCGCGAGCCGCCGATCTCGACATCGACGCAGCGTTCGAACGTTCGCGCGAGCGCCGTCTGCCCGCCGATGATCACTTCAGGCTTGGGCGCATCGGCCGGCGGAGGCTGTTGCGCGAACGCCGGCATCGACAGCAACATCGAGCACATCACGATGGAAAGCCTGGCGATCATCACGCGTCACTTTCCTGCGGTCTTCGCAACGTTGATCTGAATGGCAACCTGCGCGAGACGATTGTTCAGCGCTGCAAAGTCCACGCGGCCGGCGCCACCCAATGTCAGGCAACGCTTGCGGCAGCTCGCCGTCGCCGTGCCACCACCGAGGCCCGGGCGGAAACCGAATGTGGCAACCGGCACCGTTCCTGTCAGCGAATAACCCTTGGCGGCCAGACGTGCCCGCGCCTTCGTGCAATAATCGACCGACAGTTGCGAGAACCGTGTCTCGCCATGGCCGGCGCGATACTTCATCAGCGCCGTACACAGATCGCCACCGGCTTTCGACCACGCCTGCGCGAGATAGCGCACACCATATTTGATATTGACCTCGGGCGCGGCGAAGCCAGCCATGTCGCCTGAATAGCCGAGCATGCGCGCCGTCGCCGGCATCACCTGCATCAAGCCGATCTCACCATCGGCGCCGATCCGGCTCGGTTCATAGCCGCTCTCCACACCCATCACGGCTTCGGCGACATCTGCCGGAAGGCTCGTGAGACGCACTTCCTGCTCGATCAACGAACGATAGAGCGCACGCGGATTGGCTGTGCGTAGCGTTGCGACTAGCGCCATCGGCGATGCCGGCGGAGCATCCGTTCGCTGCTTGTCCGACGCCGCAGCATCAGTTCCGGCTTCAGCCACTTCGGTCTGCACCGAAGCGACCCTGGTGTTCTCGGTAGTCTCAGCCGCCGACGGGACAATGCATGCCGTCAGCAAACCAACGCCCAGAGCCACCCGGACACCCGCGTGGCGGGCAATCCGGATGGGAGAGGAAGCGCGATGGTTTGCGAAAGAGCGCACGAATTTATCCTGGATCCAGTCAGGCAACCTTGGCTTCGGCGGGCACCTGATCCGGCGCAACAGGAGCAACTGCGGTCTGCTGCGAGGTTCCGAGCTTCTGCAGCTCTTCACGCAGATACGGCACCAGCGCCTGCACCAGATGATCCCAAATCTCCACATTGGCGCGCACATTGTTCGGCGAAACGCCACCGATCAGCGACACGTCCATGGTGAGCGCGAGGAAACCCGGAACGACCTGCAAGCGACCGAAGCGACGCAGCGCGTTCCAGCGATTGACCACGTCCAGCGGCAATTCGCCCTCGATGTTCAGCCAGGCGCTGAACGTGAAATCCACGAAACTGTTCTCGTCCGCTGCTAGGCGGTTGCCGGGGCGAACATCGAAGCCGAATCCGGCGGTCGACGAGCGCAGCAGCGAGACGTTGGCTGCGGGATCGGAAACCAGATCGACCCGGTAGCCCGAATTCTGCATGAGATCGCGAAGCGATTCCAGCGTGACACTGACGAGATTGGTATCGGTCATTACAGATACTCCTGAGTTGCGAACGTGTTAGTTCCGCGCCTTGTCATCGAGTAGTTTGGCAAGAGCGAGTTCGTTGATGATAGGCGGCTGTTGCTTGAGCATTTCCGCGAGGTAGTTCTGTCGCAACGCGGTCGCGCGCTGAGTGCGGATCTGGCGAACAAGTTGTTCGCGCACTTCCGGCAACGTGCGCGTATACGGCACTTTTGTGTCAACCAGACGAATGACGTGGTAGCCATCGTCGAGCGTAATTGGATCGGACACACCACCCTTCGCGAGGCCAGTGATCTGCGCACGGATTTCAGGACGGATCTGATCTTCCGGCAGCAGCCCGAGATCGCCACCGCGCTCGGCACTTTCGCCCGCAGCACTATCCGCACGCGCGATCGCGGCAAAATCCGCGCCCGGCGCCTTCAGCTTCTTCTGGACTTCGTCGAGCTTTTTCTTGGCGGCGTCGGCAGTTGCCTTGTCCGCATCCTTCCCCATCGGAATGAAGATCTGCGACAGCTGGTACTGGCGGGGCACCTGGAACGCGGCGCGGTTGGCCTCATAGACCTTCTGCAGATCGTCATCCGACGGGAAGTTCGCCGGCGGATTCGAAACCGACTGGAGATAGAGTTCAACCAGCGCATTCTCACGCAGCTTCTGCAGCTGGGCGGTAACCTGCGGCTGCTGGTCCCACTTCTTGGCGTTCAACTCCTGCAGCACGAGGCGATTGGCCAACATCATGCGCACGGCCTGGCTCAGCAACGCCGGGTCCTGAGCCACTGCCGCCTGCTCGCGCGGACCGAGTGTCGCGAGATAGGCGCGCAGATCGTCCGCACCGACATCATTGTTGCCGACACGAGCCACCACTTCGCCCGAAGTTTTTGTCGACGCGACCGTGCTCGGCGCCGCTACAGGTGCAGTCGCCGCCGGGGCAACCACAGCCGGCGCGGCTGGGGCAGCGGCCTTCTGCTTCGCCGGCGCAGGCGCTTGAGCCACGCGTGGCTGTGTCGGCTGAACTGGCGTCTGCGCATGAGCCGCTGTCAGCATGAGGGCCGAGACGCCGGCAATACCGCAGCTCGTCGCGAAGATGAAGGAACGCATACGCATTATTGAATAGCCTTTTGCTCGAGCAGTTTGTCGTCGTAGTCCTGCAGGATGTTCTGAACCTCGACACGGCGGGCGCCAATGAGTGGTTCGTTGATGACGGCAATGTCGCCGAACGAAACGCCTTCATAGCGACGCAACAACTCACGGCCGACCTTCATCAGCTGAGTATTTTTGGCCACGCAGCTTTTGGTGCTGGCCTTGTAGGCAGTCGCCTCGCCTTCGAACTTGGCGCGCTCACCATCCTTGGTACGCGCGACCGTGGCGGCTTCCTCATAGGCGCCCTTCCACTTCTCCAGTGTCTGGTTACGATCCTCGAGACGCTGGTTGAATTCGTCCACGGCTTCGCGATGGGTCTTTTCGACTTCCTTGACTTGCGCCTTTGCCGCAGCGATCTGAGAAGTCAGTGCCGCCTTTTCACGCTCGGCATCGGCAACCTTGGCCTGCAATGCCGAGCGCTGATCTTCAAGGGAGCGGGTCTGGGCCGTTGCGCTACGCAGGGCCTCGCGGAGCTTGTCCGACTCGGCATCGGCACGCGCTTCTACGCTTGCCAATGACGATAGGACAACAGCAACAGTGAGCAAATGTCTGGTCATGATCAGAATTTCGCATTCAGGTCGAACTGGACGACGTCGACGGCATAAGGACCGCCAGCGATGTTGTTAGCACTCATCCAGCGAAGCGACGCCCAGACGTTGTCCGCGATGCCGACATTACCGCCGATGAAGTAACCCTTGAGGTTGGTGCCACCGAGGCCAAAGTCAGAGTCGGCGAAAGCGTCGATCGTGGCATCGGATTCGAGATACTTGTAGCCTGCGTGGACATTCCAATCCCACAGACGTTTGACTTCCTTATGACCAACGGTCATGCGGCCCATCCAGCCCTGATTGCCGCCCTGGAAAGGTCCGATCGAGCCATCCGACGTTGGCGCATTGTTGTTGATAGCGATCAAATTCATCGCATTGCGATCAAAGGCGGTGTTGTTGACGTACTCGCCGTCGATGACAACGTGGACCGGATGGAAATCGCTGAGATCCAGCTGACCACTAACCACGACGGGGCGAAACTGGCTAGCCAGGCCAAAGTACTGGAACTCCGACTGAAGCGTACCGGGGGGCATCACTTCCGGAATGATGTTGCGCAGCTTGCGATACGTATTGCCCTTCTGTGCAAAGGACGGACGCGTCTGATCGGTGTTACAGACGTCGGCAGAGACGAGAACGGAGCACGGGGTCGAAAGTCGCCCCTGCGTGTTGGTGAAGTCATAATAGGCGACGCCGAACCGGAAGCTCGACTGCGGATCGAACTTCACGCCAACGCCGGCTTGCACGCCAAACATCCATTTGTCGTTGCTCGGATACTTACCCGGCAGACCGTCTTTAATATCGTTCTGGTCGAGATTGTAGCCAGCATTCAGGTCGGAATTGAATGTCGGGAAAGCGCCTGCGACGAAGAAGGGTGTCACGCCAGGGGCAACCTCATGCCGGATCTGGGCGGCAACGCCATCGAAGCCGAGATCGCGGTGCCATACGAGATCGGTGGGCGACCAGAATGGATTGTCGAACCGCCCCACCGCAACGTTGAATTCGTTGGACGGTTGATACCGCACATAAGCGCGGTCGAGCCACAGCGAGTATTTCGAGAAATTTCCGCCGCTGCCGCCCAAGGTCTGGTTCAGAGACACCGGGGAATTGCTATCGCCCGTTGCGATGCGCAAGCTGCCGACGAAGCTGTCGGCGATGTCGATGTCGGCACCCAGACGAACGCGCAAGCGAGCGCGATCACGGTTCTGGCTGGTGTTGTAGGTCGGCGCCCAATAGAACTGGTTCTCGGAGAGGTCGTAAGGCGAACCGGTGTTGATCGCGTTGTAATTGATGAGGCGCGGATCGTTTCCGGTCGGATAGAATTGACCTTCGTAGCGTGCACGCATGTCGCCGGAGAAGCGGATGCGCTGTGCCCATTCCGGATATTTGCCCGGCGACGCCCAGTTCTCGCTGTGAGCCCGATCCATCACTTCGCGCTTGATCTCGTCGCGCAGCTGGCGCTTCACGATCTCAGGCACATAGGTGACATGCTTCGTTCCCGGAGGTGACGCCGCGGCCGAGGCGGCGTTGGCGGTCTTTGCGGCTTCTTCCGCACGCGCCGTTGCACCCTTGGCAGCTTCGCGAGCGACATAGGCTTCGTCATCGGCCTGCTTGATCAGCGCCGTTGCCTGTTCCTCGGTGATCACGCCCTGCTTCACCAGCAGATTGACGAGGCTCGACGTCGAGTTCGGCGAGATCGGCTTGGCGCGCGACACCGCCGGACGCTTACCATCGGCGCGACCGCCGCCATCCTGCGCCAGAGCAGGAACGGTGCAGGCCAGTGCACACATCGATACGGCGAGCGGCGCCAGGCGCCAGGCGGTATCGGATTTTCTGTCAAACATCGGTCTCAAGTCCCCTAGTGATAACGTGACGCGTATTCCCGACCGTCCCCCGGTCGAGCGAACTAAGTTGGTTTCCGGCCGGTTGCACGGATGTTGATGGGCATAGGCATGTCGGTGGGCGGCGGTTCGCGTAGCGTCAAACGGCCGATCACATCGCTTCGCACTGCCGCATCCACTTCCGGACTGCCGCTCGAGTTGACGAGCTCGACGCGGCTGATGCGGCCGGTGTTGTCTGCCCAGATGCGAAACTGCAGCTGCATCACCGCATTCTTGGTCTTCTCGTTGGCGCGGATCGCGGCTTCGATCTGCGTCTGCACGATCGATGCGTACCACCCCCAACGACTGCCGCCGCCGCCACGACCGCCATAAGGGCTGCCGCCGACCTTGCTGCCGAGATTGAACAGATCGCCCGGCCCGGTCGCCTTGGCATCGAGCGCCAGCGGTCCCGGCGGCTCCTCGTTCTTGGCGTCCTTGACAGGATCGTCGGCCGGCTTCTCGACGGGCTTATCCTCGAGCGGCTGTTCGACCATCTTGGTCTCCTCGGTCACCTTCGGCTGCTCCATCATTTTTGGAGGCGGCGGAGGTGGCGGAGGCGGTGGTGGCACGATGTTCACAACCGTGAGTTCGCGAACCTGCTTCGGCGCCGGCACATCGCTGCCACCGCTCATGAAGTACCAACCACCGGCAAACATCACCGTGATCACGGCGACGGCGCTGCCGTAACGGATATAGGCCGTCCGACTGTTCCGTACGTCCTCGTCCTGTTGCTGTTCGAATGAATTCTTCACGACGCAGCAGCCTCCAGCATTATCTCGTCGGACAGCTTCTCAACCACGTATTGCAGAACGAATTTCACCACCGCATCGAAGTCCGTCGTCTGGATGATCATCCGCGTGCCGCTGGGCGCTTCGATCACCAGATCGAATTCGGTGCTGTGCGTATCGAATTCGATATAAGCGTTGTCATCGATCGACAGCCGCAGCAGCGGGCGATGCGACAAAGTCAGCGACAGGCAATCGAACTGCGGAACCAACTCCGCCACCCGACGGCGCAGCAGCTCCGCCAACCGCACCAGGAGCGCCTCCCCGCGCAGCGGGAATTGCAGCACGGTGCCGCTCTCCTGCTGCAGGCTCGGCTCCGAATCCGCGCAAAGCGGCAAATCGACCTGGACCAATTCCTTCTTCGACGCCCCACAACGCAACCAGGACCACAGGGTCGCGAACGCCCGCTTGGTTTCGTCAGGAATGTGGCTGGCGCTGTGCATCGACGTGTTACTTCACGAGTGGTTTGGTGGCGAGACCGACCTGGGACAGGCCGACGCGGCCGAGCAGATCGAGCACATCCATGACGCTCTGGTACTGGGTCTGCGCATCACCGCGCAGAACCACCGGGAATTCCGGCGTCAGAGCTTTTTGCTGAACCAGACGCTGCTCGAGCTCGGGCAGCGTCACCGGAATGGTGTCCAGGAATATCTTTCCGTCATTGGACACGGTGATCGCCTTGGTGGTCTGCGTCGCGAGACTTGGCGCCGCAGATGCCTTCGGCAAGTTGACCTTCTGTCCCTGCACCGTCGCCGTCGTCATGACGATGAAGATGATCAGCAGCACATAGGCCAGATCGAGCATCGGCGTGATGTTGATGTCGTCATAAGGCTTGTTACGGCTCTGAAGCTGCACAGTGATTACTCCGCAGCCTGGCGGTGATCCATGACGGCTTCAGGCGAGTAAGCCTCGGCCATCTTGGTCACGAACTCGTCGATGAAGACCTGCATGTCGGTGGTTAGTTCGCCGATACGGGTAACCAGATAGTTGTAGGCGAACAGCGCGGGGATCGCGACGAGCAGACCCGCAACCGTTGCCACAAGCGCCGCCGCGATGCCCGGTGCAATGGCATTGACGTTGACGTCGCCGCTCTCGGCGATGGCTGCGAAGGTGATCATGACGCCGACCACGGTGCCCAACAGACCAAGGAATGGACCGCCGGAGATCGAGATGGTGAGAACCACCATCATCTTGTTGAGACGCTGGCTTTCTTTCACGAAGGCGCCATCCAGCGCCGCACGAATGGCAGCAATCGACGGACCGCTCAGGCGCAAAATCTTTGCGCCATCACCGAAGCGGTAGCTGATCTGCTCGGCGCCGACGTGATAGATGCGGTACAGCGACGAAGCGCGGAGCATCTGCCCCTCTTCGGCGCTCAACCGGCTACCGAGCACAGCGGCAGTCTCGTCCACGTCACCGCGATCGAGCGCTGTGAGGTTGTCGGCGAGCTTGCGGAAGCTCTTCATGAAGCGGTCGTTGGCGTTGGCCTGCTTCTTGAGGTAGCTCGCGCGGTCGAACGTCACGATCCAGCTGGCAACAGCCATGATCATCAGTAGGCCGATGACGATCCAGCCGTCGATGGTCACCGACTTCAGGATCACCGCGACATAGCCGGACATCCAGCTTGCGGTTTCTTCATCGGGGCTGAAGGCGATCAGCTTGGCGGGTTCGCTGCCCTGTTCGACGGCGGCGAACTTGATGAAACCAGCGGAGCGCGCAATCTTGGCGATGTGCAATTCATCGATGTCACCCACAAAGCCGGCCATGGCTGCGACAGCGACGGGCGCCGCAACGGCTTCAGCAGCGGGCGCCGTGCCGTCGGCAGCAGGTGCCGTAGCGTCAGCGACCGGGGCAGCAGGTGCTGCGACGACAGGCGGCGCGGAATCTCCGCCTAGTCGGGCAACGCCGGTCAGTGGCGGCAGCGCGGCGCTGAGGGTCGCATAGGCAGCACCGTCGAGATAGACGGTGACCGTGCCACTCGCCGCAACAACGGCGAGATGGTGCCAGGAATTTGCAGCGACCGGAGCGCCGGCGCCACTGCGCTGTGTACCGACCGCATTGCTCACCTCGACGAATGGGGCACCATTGTCGAGACCGATGATTAATGCATTTGCGCCATCGCGACGGCTGAACAGCGCCGAATTTGGCTGCAGTGCAGCCGGTTTCATCCAGGCCGACCATGTGAATGGCGCGCTGTCGGCCATGCCGAGCGAAGGCGAAGCCGGCAAGGTGACGATGTTGCGACCGTCCAGACGCAGACCGGTACCGATCAGTGCACCGTCAGCCGGCTGGCCGACGCTCTGTGCGTTGTTGGCCCAAACCGACGAGTCGATCGCCGGCGTGCCGCGCTCGTTGAAATGATAGACCAGCGCCGTATCTGAATCGTAGGTGCCCTTGGCGTCGTTGGTCGCGGCCGCTTTCTTGTTGCCGTAGTAGATCCAGAACTCGGACTTGGCGCCCGGCGCCACGTTCGGCAGTGACACCCAAACCAACGCTTCGCCAAGCAGCGAGTCCCACTTCTCAACGTGATGCTTCAGCGGAGTCTTGTCGTCGGAGGCCACGAAGCGCAGGTCGCTACCGTCATCCTTGGCAAGGCTGAAACGAAAATTGCCGACATGCAGACGCACCAGCGTCGGCACAGTACCGATCGGATCGGTGATGTTGGCACCGGTGGCGCTGACATCGATATTGATCTTCTTGCGCAGCTGCCACTCGTCATTCCACCAGGCATTCGCCGTGGATGGAAACAGCGTCATCGCGGCGGCGAAACCGAGCGCGAGCCCGGCAGCCGCATTCTTCATTCGTCGGCGCAGGACAGAAATGCCATCGCTCATTTGACCAGATCCCATAGCCATCAGAATTCACCCCAGATTCGGAAGTTGACGCGCGCCGTATTGGCCTGCGAGTAGGCTTGGCTGATCATGGGCACCGAATAAGCGACCATGCCGTTGACGCCGTCGAAGACTTTGAAACGTGTGCCGGCGCCGTAGCTCCAGACATCGAATTTCGATTGTTGTTCAGGCAGCGGACGCTGCACGTTCACGTGGCCGGCATCCGCAAAGCCGAAGAAGCGCCACTCGTTGAAGGTCACGAAGCGTGGCGTACCCTGCCCGGTCTCGTCCTTCATTTCCTTCTGCAGCATCGACCCGATATCGGGCGAACGCAGTTCGAGGTTACCGACGACACCGTCATCGCCGAGAACTTCGGACTCAAGATAGCCGCGGACCGTATCGAGGCCACCGACGCTGAACTGTTCGCTGGATACCTGCGGGCCATCCGAGACCTGGCCCTGCACCTTGCCCCAGAGCTGGAAGCCTTCAGGCAATTCTTGGGTATGCGTGAGATCGACGTTCAGATGCGAGAAGCTGCCGGAAGCCCAGGCACGCTTGTTATCGAAAGCAATCCAGTCACTGCTCGATGGGCGCATATTTGCCGTGACCGACACATTGAGCTGCGTGAGCGACTTCTCTGCCTGGAACGTCGCGCCATAGCTGGCGACGAACGGATAGTAGGTGATCGGAGTGGAGAAGCCGCCGGTGAAGTCGCGCACCGTCTGATCAAAGTGCTTGTAATCGATACCGGCCGAGAGTGTGTGGAAGAAGTTATCGCGCGCAGGCAGCGTCATGACGGCACGGCCACCGACGATCTGGCCGGGGCCGATCACGTTCATGCCGCCCACGGTCGCAACGTCGCTGCTCGACTTCACGCCGTAAACCAGCAGTGTCAGCCAATCGATACCCTCGACACGCGCGAGATATGAGCCCGAAAACACCTCGGCATCGCTCTTGTTTTCCGGCGCAACCTGATAGGTGAAGCTGAACGAATGACCGAGCTGCCACAGATTATCGTAGCGCACGGTACCAATCATGCGCGTGGCCGATGTGTTGGGCGAGCGGCGATTATTGACTTCAAGGCTGCCGTGAATCGGCGCCTTGTCCTCGACCGTCAGATCGACATCGACCGTGCCTGGGGTGACGCCCGCGCGCAGCGCCGGCGTGACACGGCGATCGGGCCACTGGTTCAGGCCGACGATATCGCGCGTCACATCATTGAAGTTCGGCACTGTACCCTGCTTCAGCGACGTCGCGCGGTTCTTGATATTGGCAAGATCGAAATAGCGCGAATTCTTGACGCGCACCTGACCGACCTTGAGTTCGGAGACCTTCAGGATCACGCGTCCGGTCAACGCATTCTGCTGGGGAACGGAGACGCTGACGGTCTGGAAGCCCTTGTCGTGATAGGCTTTTTCGAGCGCAGCCCGGGCCTTCTCCACGTCATCGGCGCTACGACCGGGGCCA